>WJYK01000001.1 GCA_009668225.1 Enterobacteriaceae bacterium RIT693
CTGTAAAACATCGTCTGTTAGTCGGTCTGCAATTTACCCGGAGGCGGAGTGTGATAAACCGCATCCGCTTCGGCAAAACGCTTCTGCATGGAGGCCGACGGCGCTTTGCCCATCAGGCTCACCACCACAATTGCCAGGCTCCCGAACACGAAGCCAGGTATGATTTCGTACAGCCCCAGCCAGCCAAACTGCTTCCAGATAAGCACGGTGGCAGCCCCAACAATCATCCCCACCAGCGCCCCGTTGCGGGTCATACGTGACCACATCACAGAGAACAGAACCACCGGGCCAAATGCGGCACCAAATCCAGCCCAGGCGTAGCTGACCAGGCCCAGCACGCGGTTTTCCGGGTTAGCGGCAAGCGCAATCGCCACCAGCGCGACCACCAGCACCATCATGCGCCCCACCCACACCAGCTCCTTCTGGCTCGCGCCTTTACGCAGGAAAGCTTTGTACAGATCTTCGGTAATCGCGCTGGAACATACCAGCAGCTGGCAGCTCAGCGTGGACATTACCGCTGCCAGAATCGCGGAGAGCAGCACCCCGGCAATCCACGGGTTAAACAGGATTTGCGCCAGCTCGATAAACACCCGCTCGCCGTTCTGCGTCACCGCTCCGGCCTGCTCAGGGTTGTTATTAAAGTAGGCAATGCCGAAGAAGCCCACCGCGCAGGCACCCGCCAGGCAGAGGATCATCCAGGTCATGCTGATGCGACGTGCGTTCACGATGGTGTGGTGTGAATCTGCCGCCATAAAGCGCGCCAGGATATGCGGCTGGCCGAAGTAGCCCAGGCCCCAGCCCATCAGGGAAACGATGGCGACAAAGTTCAGCCCTTTCAGCATGTCGACGTTTTCGATGCTCTTCTGCTTAATGACCATCAGAGAATCATCGAGGCCGCCAACCGCCGCAATCACCATCACCGGCGTCAGAATCAGCGCGAAGATCATCAGGCTGGCCTGCACGGTATCCGTCCAGCTAACCGCAAGGAACCCGCCTACAAAGGTATAGATGATGGTCGCTGCCGCCCCTGCCCACAGCGCCGTTTCATAGCTCATGCCAAAGGTGCTTTCAAACAGGCGCGCCCCGGCCACGATGCCGGAAGCACAGTAGATGGTGAAGAACAGCAGAATAACCAGCGCGGAGATGATGCGCAGCAGGCGGCTAGAGTCTTCAAAACGCCCGGTGAAGTAATCGGGCAGCGTCAGCGCATTGTTGTTCACTTCGGTGTGAACGCGCAGGCGCCCGGCAACCAGCTTCCAGTTGACCCAGGCCCCTAAGGTCAGGCCGATGGCTATCCAGCTTTCAGAGATACCGGAAATGAATATCGCGCCCGGTAAGCCCATTAACAGCCAGCCGCTCATATCGGAGGCGCCCGCCGACAGCGCGGTGACCACGCTCCCAAGGCTGCGGCCACCAAGAATATAATCGTCAAAGCTGCGGGTGGATCGCCAGGCGATAAAACCGATGAGAATCATGCCAAAGATATAAACCAGAAAGGTCACCAGCATCGGTGTGCTTATTGTCATTCAGACTTCTCCATAGCTATTACGCCTGCTCTCTCTGACCAGGCTGCTTCGCGCCGGAACGAGGCGCTGTGTTGTTATCGTGATGTAATGGGGAATGCATCCTGCCGGAACCCTTTATTTTTCACAAACGATTTAACACGGCATTTACATCGTTTGCATCTGCCTTAGGTAAGCATTTTTCACCAGGTTGCACTTGCTCACACTTTTCGCGGTTGCACCGTTAAAAAGTGTTAACTTCGTCGATAAATCTAGCGTTCCACCTGCCTCCCTGCCAGACGATTTTCTTATCTTACTGGTAACAAATCGCCTTTATTGCGAGCCCATTATCGGCTTCGATTTAACAAGGTTGCACAAAGTTGCAACTTCATGGATATTGCTGGCTAGCAAAGCACAACCCCGAATAATCCTTAACCTGGAGACTGTCGTATGGGCACCACCACGATGGGCGTAAAACTGGATGAAGCGACGCGCGACCGCATTAAAGAGGCCGCCTCGCGTATTGACCGCACGCCACACTGGCTGATTAAGCAGGCCATCTTTAATTACCTGGAACGCCTGGAAAGCAGCGACGATCTGCCTGAGCTTCCTGCCCTGCTGGCCGGTGCGGCCAATGAGAGCGAAGAGTCTCCGGCGCAGCCTGAAGAAGTGGCGCAGCCGTTCCTCGACTTTGCCGAGCAAATCCTGCCGCAGTCCGTCAGCCGGGCCGCGATCACCGCCGCGTGGCGTCGCCCTGAAACCGACGCAGTCCCGATGATCCTTGAGCAGGCTCGCCTGGCCCCGGCCATCGCCGAACAGACGCAAAAGCTGGCTTATCAGCTGGCCGACAAGCTGCGTAATCAGAAAACGGCTTCCGGCCGCGCGGGCATGGTTCAGAGCCTGCTGCAGGAGTTTTCTCTTTCTTCTCAGGAAGGCGTGGCGCTGATGTGCCTCGCGGAAGCGCTGCTGCGTATCCCGGATAAAGCCACCCGCGACGCGCTGATCCGCGACAAAATCAGCAACGGGAACTGGCACTCGCACATTGGCCGCAGCCCTTCGCTGTTTGTGAACGCCGCGACGTGGGGCCTGCTGTTTACCGGCCGCCTGGTTTCAACCCATAACGAAGCCAGCCTTTCCCGCTCCCTGAACCGCATCATCAGCAAAAGCGGCGAGCCGCTGGTGCGTAAAGGCGTGGACATGGCCATGCGCCTGATGGGCGAGCAGTTCGTGACCGGCGAAACCATCGCCGAAGCGCTGGCTAATGCCCGCAAGCTGGAAGAAAAAGGCTTCCGTTACTCTTACGACATGCTGGGTGAAGCCGCGCTGACCGCCGCCGACGCTCAGGCCTATATGGTCTCTTATCAGCAGGCGATCCACGCCATCGGTAAAGCTTCCAACGGCCGCGGCATTTATGAAGGCCCGGGCATCTCCATCAAGCTTTCCGCCCTGCACCCGCGCTACAGCCGCGCGCAGTACGACCGCGTAATGGAAGAGCTGTACCCGCGCCTGAAATCCCTGACGCTGCTGGCGCGCCAGTACGACGTCGGCATTAACATTGACGCCGAAGAAGCCGATCGCCTGGAGATCTCCCTCGATCTGCTGGAAAAACTGTGCTTTGAACCCGAGCTGGCAGGCTGGAACGGCATCGGCTTTGTTATTCAGGCCTACCAGAAGCGCTGCCCGTTTGTGATTGATTACCTGGTCGACCTGGCCACCCGCAGCCGTCGCCGCCTGATGATTCGCCTGGTAAAAGGCGCCTATTGGGACAGCGAAATTAAACGTGCTCAGGTTGATGGCCTTGAGGGTTACCCGGTTTATACCCGCAAGGTGTATACCGACATCTCTTACCTCGCGTGCGCCAAAAAGCTGCTGGCCGTGCCAAACCTTATCTACCCGCAGTTTGCGACCCACAACGCCCACACGCTGGCAGCGATTTATAACCTTGCCGGGCAGAACTATTATCCTGGCCAGTACGAATTCCAGTGCCTGCACGGTATGGGCGAACCGCTTTATGAGCAGGTGGTAGGGAAAGTCGCAGACGGCAAACTGAACCGTCCTTGCCGCATCTACGCCCCGGTCGGCACCCACGAAACGCTGCTGGCTTACCTGGTGCGTCGCCTGCTGGAAAACGGCGCCAACACCTCCTTCGTCAACCGCATCGCCGACGCAACCCTGCCGCTGGACGAGCTGGTTGCCGACCCGGTCAGCGCGGTTGAAGCTATGGCCGTTAAAGAAGGCCAGCCTGGGTTACCTCATCCTAAAATCGCCCTGCCGAAAGCGCTGTACGGTACAGAACGCAGCAACTCCAGCGGCCTGGATTTGGCGAACGAACACCGCCTGGCATCGCTTTCTTCCGCCCTGCTGAACAGCGCCGCGCAAAAATGGCAGGCCACACCTGTACTGGAGCAGCCGGTTGTTGAAGGCGAATTAACGCCGGTGAAAAACCCGGCTGAACCAACGGACGTTGTGGGCTACACCCGCGAAGCAACGAGCGAAGAAGTTTCCCTCGCCCTTGAGAATGCCGTCAACCACGCGCCGATCTGGTTTGCCACCCCGCCGCAGGAACGTGCCGCTATTCTTGAGCGTGCCGCCGTGATGATGGAAAGCCGTATGCAGCAGCTGATCGGCATCCTGGTGCGCGAAGCAGGTAAAACCTTCAGCAACGCCATCGCCGAAGTGCGTGAAGCAGTGGACTTCCTGCACTATTACGCAGGCCAGGTACGTGACGACTTCGACAATGAAACGCATCGTCCTCTCGGCCCCGTCGTGTGTATCAGCCCGTGGAACTTCCCGCTGGCTATCTTTACCGGCCAGATTGCCGCCGCGCTTGCCGCCGGTAACAGCGTGCTGGCAAAACCTGCGGAACAAACGCCGCTGATTGCCGCTCAGGGCGTGGCGATCCTGCTGGAAGCTGGCGTGCCTGCGGGCGTGCTGCAGCTGTTGCCTGGCCGCGGTGAAACCGTAGGCGCGCAGCTGACGGGCGACCCGCGCGTGCGCGGCGTGATGTTCACCGGCTCAACCGAAGTAGCTTCCCTGCTGCAGCGCAACATCGCCGACCGCCTTGATCCGCAAGGGCGCCCAACGCCGCTGATTGCGGAAACCGGCGGCCTCAACGCGATGATCGTTGACTCCTCCGCGCTGACCGAGCAGGTTGTGGTGGACGTGGTCTCCTCTGCGTTCGACAGCGCAGGCCAACGCTGCTCCGCCCTGCGCGTACTCTGCCTGCAGGAAGACGTGGCTGACCACACGCTGCAAATGCTCCGTGGCGCGATGGCGGAATGCCGTATGGGGAACCCAGGCCGCCTGACTACCGACATCGGGCCGGTGATTGACGCCGAAGCACAGCAGAATATTGAGAAGCACATCCAGGCGATGCGCGCCAAAGGTCGCACCGTATTCCAGGCCGTGCGTGAAAACAGCGTGGACGCGCGCGAATGGCAGTCCGGCACCTTTGTGGCTCCGACCCTTATCGAACTGGAAAGCTTCGACGAGATGAAGAAAGAGGTGTTCGGTCCTGTACTGCACGTAGTGCGCTACAGCCGCAACAATCTTGAATCCTTAATCAAGCAGATCAATGCCGCAGGTTATGGCCTGACGCTCGGCGTGCATACCCGTATCGACGAGACGATTGCCCAGGTCACCGGCTCAGCCCACGTCGGCAACATGTATGTTAACCGCAACATGGTCGGCGCCGTGGTTGGCGTTCAGCCATTCGGCGGTGAAGGCCTGTCCGGTACCGGCCCTAAAGCCGGTGGTCCGCTGTACTTGTATCGCCTGCTGGCGAGCCGTCCGGAAAATGCGCTGCAAACCACCTTCAACCGCCACGATGCGGAAACCCCGGTGGATGCCTCCCTGAAGAGCGATCTGCAGGTTGCCCATCAGGCACTGAGCGAGTGGGCGGCCAACCGCGAAGAGCTGCAAGCCGTTTGCCAGCAGTTTGGCGAACTGGCGCAAAGCGGGACGCTGCGCGTGCTGCCTGGCCCAACCGGGGAGCGCAATACCTACGCCCTGCTGCCGCGTGAACGCATTCTGTGCGTTGCCGACGACGAACGCGATGCGTTAGTGCAGCTTGCGGCGGTCACCAGCGTCGGCAGCCGCGCGCTGTGGGCGGATGACAGCCTGCACCGCAACCTGGCTAAGCAGTTGCCTAAAACCGTGCAGCAGCAGATTGATTTTGCGAAGCAGGAAGAGCTGCTGAAACAGCCGTTTGAGGCGGTGATTTACCACGGCGACTCCGACCAGCTGCGCAAACTCTGCGAAGCCGTAGCCGCCCGCACGGGCGCGATTGTTTCCGTCCAGGGCTTTGCCCGTGGCGAAAGCAATATCCTGCTTGAGCGTCTTTATGTGGAGCGCTCCCTGAGCGTGAACACCGCGGCAGCAGGCGGCAACGCCAGCCTGATGACAATCGGCTAACAGTTAGTTACGCTACGAGGGCTCTCATCTGAGAGCCCTTTTTTACTGATGACAAACAGCCGAAAAACGTGGTTTTCGACTGTTTGGTGCAAACCAGAGAACATTATTCTTTGTTTACATTAGACCAGAGCCCAGAATTTTAAGGACAATATACTTTGTCCACCGTCTCGAGGGCTCTCATCTGAGAGCCTTTTTTTATTTGAGGACAGCGAAATGAAACGCGTGTGTTTACTTGTTGGCGGGCTGCTGCTGAGCGGGGCCGCGATGGCCGATGGCTGTGATGCAGCCACCACCCAGGCCGATATGAATCAGTGCTATGCCGCAGAGTATAAAAAGCAGGACGAGCAGCTGAACAAAACCTACAAAGAAGTGATGTCCCGGGCAACCGACAAGCAAAAAGCGCAGCTTAAAAAAGCGCAGAATGCGTGGATAGCCTTCCGCGATGCGGACTGTGATTTTATGAGTTCAGGCGCGGAACAAGGTTCCGTCTACCCGATGGTGCGCGCCAACTGCCTGGCGGATAAAACGCTGGAACGTACCGAGCTGCTAAAAGGTACGCTGGAGTGCGAAGAGGGAGACGTGAGCTGCGTCCTGCCCCCTAAGTAAGCGCGATTACCTCACCCGAATCCCCTCAATAATCATCCGCTGCACGTTTTCCACCGTGCGGCGGAAGAAATCTTCGTCCTGCAGCGTATTACCGGTCACAGCCTCAACCTGGCTGGCAAAATCCGCATAGTGCTGGGTCGTGGCCCAGAGCATGAAAATAAGATGATGCGGGTCAACGGCAGCAAGCTTACCGCTAGCAACCCAGCCGGCAATGATCGCCGACTTGTCATCTACCAGGGCTTTCAGGTCCCCCGTCAGCTCGCCTTTTAGCAGCGGTGCGCCCTGCAGCATCTCCAGGCAAAAGAGCTTAGAAGCCTGCGGATAATCGCGCGAAACCTCCAGCTTGAGCCGAATGTATTCCCCAATCGCCACCAGCGGCTGCAGATCCTCACGAAAGGCACGCAGCGGCGCAAGCCAGACGTCGAGGATCTGCTTGAGCACCGCAATATAGAGCGCTTCTTTGGAAGGGTAGTAATAAAGCAGGTTAGTCTTTGAAACTTCGGCCCGCTCGGCAACCTGCTCAAGGCTGGTGCCATGGATGCCGTATTGAGAAAAGAACGCCAGCGCAGCGTCAAGAATGGCCTGTTTTTTGGCCGCGACGGCTTTCGAGCGGCGTCCAGGGGTTTTATTGTCAGTTGCGGCTTCAGCCATGCGCGCTCTCCTTGTTGATCGCTGGCATGAATTATAGCTCAGACGCCCTCGCCTTCGGTATCTTCCTGCCAGTCGCGCGCCGCGTTCGCCGCTTTCTTGCGCTTGAGCTTCAGCTCGCTAACCAGCACCCCGAGCACAATCAATGCCCCACCCAGCAGCGCAAGTACGGGCAGCCGCTCGCCAGCCATGCGGCCAAAGATCCCCGCCCAAACCGGCTCACCGGTATAAATCACCGTCGCGCGAGTCGGCGACACGCTGCGCTGCGCCCAGTTCATCGTCACCTGAATAATGGCGCTGAAAATCCCAAGCCCCAGGGCGATCGCCACCAGACCAGGGCTGAAATGCGGCACGCTTTCCCCGGCGGGGACCATCGCCGTGAACGACACCAGCGAAGCCGTCGCCAGCTGCACCACGGTGACGCGCTTGATGTCCACTTTTCCCGCCCAGGCGCTGATCAGGATTATCTCAGCGGCAATCGCCACCGCGCCGATGAGCGTGATGATTTCCCCTGCGCCCAGTGACAGGCTGGTCCCTTCCGGCCCGGCAAGAAAAATAAGACCAACAAACGCCAGAATCACGCCTATCCAGGACATCAAGCCCGGCATACGGCCAAGGCAGATCCACTGTAAAAGCGGCACAACGGGAACGTACATCGCGGTAATAAAGGCGGATTTACTGCTGGGGATGGTTTGCAGCCCCCAGGTCTGCATGCTGTAGCCGATGGCGATAGCCACGCCAATCATTACCCCCGCCTTGATTTCAAGCCAGGTTAATCCGCGCAGCGATTTCAGCGACAGCAGCCCCACGGCCACGGCAGCGGTAGCAAAGCGCAGGCCAACAAAGAAAAACGGGTCGCTCATCGTCATGGCGTACTGCACGGCCAGGAAGGTACCGCCCCAGAACATGGTGATGAGGATAAGCAGCGCTTCCTGCGGCTTAACGGAGAATTTATAACGGCTTAATGGCGCAGACATGAGGGAGACCGGAAACATCAGGGTGAAAGTCGAGGGTCTATAGTGCTTCCAGTCACATTTTGTTGCAATGGGAAAATAGAAAACCGCCTTTAAAGGCGGCTTTGCTTAGTCGAATAGCCATTTTCCTGCCCGGGCTGATTCTGCAAACATTCTTACCGTCAGCGGTAAGCGAGTAGACTCCACCTCTTCCCTTTTGGCCTTAAACCATCGGGTCAGCAGCGGAGTGTTTTGCCATGGAAAATATAAAACCCAGTTCACAGGCGATAAATCAACATTGAATTCCTTTTCATAACGATCCAGGGCGTCATGAAGATCATCACCCGGAGCATCAAACAGATCAGAATCAAGTCCAAGTAGAATTTCTTTCCCGTTATCGTCCAGATCACGTGAGATTTCATCGTTGAACATATCCAGAACATTAGTAGCAATCTTGTCCATCAGAATGAAGTCCACCGTATACGATCTTTCGGTCGTGCAATCAGGTTGTATTTATCCTGTGTACGAGTTGATACCCTGTGAAGCGTCATCGCTAAAGAAGCCCAACCTAGCCAGGGAACATAACGAGCAATGACTGTGGCAAGGCTAGTTGTTGTCTTCATTTTGACGCCCACTGGTGTTTTTACTCGAATCCCAAAGGGGGTTTTCGCATTTTTCAGGATGATACGAGAATACTTTGAAACAAAACTCGTTCCTTTAATTGCACCTTTAGGCTTTCCACGAGTCCCCAACCACGGCTGGCCTGAGATAATTGCAGCCCCCGCAACAGCATCAATCCCTAGTTCGGTACAAAACTCCTCCAGAAAAATGATTTCAACCAGCTCACCAGGGGTCAGATTGGAATGCCCGTGATAGAAATACGTGCCGTTCAGTTCTTCAGTAGTATCCATCCATGAAACCCCATTAAGCCGTCTGACGTTGGTTCCATGCGTCAGTGAAGATGATATTTCCGTCGCAATGCTTCCAGGTAATTTTCTCGTAGCGAAGCTCTACGGTTTCCAGATGATTATTATTTTTATCTTCTGGTGAGGCCATTGACGGAGAGACGGAAACAACGCGCACACCCTCAAGAAGAATATTGAAATACTCCACCTCTTGGCCAGCATCACTGATCTTATAGAATTTCAATTCAGCCTTTTGAAGGGTCTGCCCCGTGGCAACGGCTTTGTACAAATACGGGCTGGAATAATCGAACTCTTTTACAACCATCATCGGGGAGTGGATGCGTTTCCCCGTTGGTTTCCCCGTAAAATCATCGATAGGCGTGGCAAGGTTGTGGTGAAAACCTTTAAACTCAATGCTGAACTCCCTGTTTTCTACATCGCAGCCACCTTTAATCAGCGCACCGCCGTCGTCGTATAGCCACATATTGCCTGGTATCGCCACTTATATAATCCCTTATAGTTTCCATTGTTAATTAGCGGCAAGTGTAAACATACTCAGGTGGCAAGTAAATTAGCTAATCAACTAATAAATTGAATTAATTATAAAATAATAAAAAATTATAAATATTAGCTCAGCTTTTTTTACCCAATAAAAAACCGCCGGCTAACCGGCGGCTGGGGGTATTTCGGCGCAAGCGTTAATTCGCTGTACGCTTCACGAAGTCACGGCTATTTATTCTTGCTGCCGTGGCTGTTTTTACCCCCTTTTTGACCAGCTTCTGAGGCGCGCTGCGGATCGTTTTTAAAGTTACCGCCGCTGTGCTGGCCACCTTTACGGCCTGCTTCTGATGCTCTTTCACGGTCTTCAGCGAAATTACCTGCACCACCACGATGGTTTGCCATTTCTAACCTCCGGATTTAGGACATCATCTTGCATTCAATAAAAGAGAAGTCTTTTATTGCGCGGCCAGACGAGCTTGCCGTCAACGTTACCGCGTGGGAATAAGCTTAGTGTACCGACGTGATTAAACCTCTATTCAGAAACATCCAGAAACATGCCGGGGAGCTTATGGTTTTATCCTTCAAACCTGAGGTCATAACACCCTCTTATGACTGGTCAAAAAAACACCCAGAAAAATGTTAGCTAATGCTACAGGGTGAAAATTCCGCCTGCGCTTGTGATGTATCAAGGAAAGAACACTCAGGTTTGCACTCTGCGCCACAGGTCATATCTTTAAAGGAGTGCAGCAAAACTGCAGTTCAATTGAGGAGTGAAGCAAGATGGCTAAAGTACTGGTGCTTTATTATTCAATGTATGGACACATCGAAACCATGGCTAAGGCCGTGGCAGAAGGTGCACAAAAGGTCGATGGTGCGGAAGTGACGATAAAGCGCGTGCCCGAAACCATGGCCCCGGAAGCCTTTGCTAAAGCCGGCGGCAAAACCCACACCGCGCCGGTCGCCACGCCGCAGGAGCTGGCCGATTACGACGCCATTATCTTCGGGACCCCTACCCGCTTTGGCAATATGGCGGGCCAGATGCGCACCTTCCTCGATCAGACGGGCGGGCTGTGGGCTTCCGGCGCGCTCTACGGAAAACTGGGCAGCGTGTTCAGCTCAACCGGCACCGGCGGCGGCCAGGAGCAGACCATCACCTCCACCTGGACAACGCTCGCCCACCATGGGATGGTGATTGTGCCTATCGGCTACGCGGCGCAGGAGTTATTTGATGTTTCTCAAGTTCGCGGCGGGACGCCTTACGGGGCCACAACCATTGCCGGCGGCGACGGTTCACGCCAGCCAAGCCAGGAAGAGCTGGCGATAGCCCGCTACCAGGGAGAACACGTCGCAGGTCTGGCGGTAAAACTCAAAGGTTAACGGGAGGATTAATGACAACGACGCAAGCAAAAGCCCATCACGTTGGGGAATGGGCTCGCCTACGCAACACCTCACCAGAAATTGCTGAAGCCATTTTTGAACTGGCAAAGTACGATGAAAAGCTGGCTGAAAAGATTTGGGAAGAAGGGAGCGATGAAGTCCTGCCGCTTGCCTTTGCCAAAACGGATAAGGACTCGCTTTTCTGGGGCGAACAAACCATAGAGCGCAAAAACGTTTAACCTCTCCGCTGCCCCCTTCCGGGGGCAGCATCTTCTTACTTCACGGCCTGAGTCAGCACTTCGCTAAACTTATCCCACGAGCAGTAGCCGTTGGCGTCCGTCGGGCAGCCTTCCAGCTGCAGCGTGACGCGTTGTGGCGGGTTCTTCAGGGTTAATACATCGCCATTACGCAGCTGTTCGGCGCTCTGGTAAACGTATTCCACCTTCAGCAGATCGCGGTTATTGCTCTTATCGTGCCAGCGCTGGAACAGAATGTTACCGCCAATAGGCGTACGCTCATACTGCCCCGGCAATTGATAAGGCTTGAACTGCAGCGCGGTCAGCAGCGAAGCGATGTTAGAGTCGTGGCCCACCATCAATGTTACTTTCGGGCCGGAGACGGCCTCTTTCGACGTTAACGCGTTCTGAATGTATTTCACCAGCGGTGCCGCTACGTTACGCGCGACGTCCGCCGAGGTGAACAGCGTATCCTGGTAGCCGTTTTTGAGCTGCGAAAGCACACGCCACTGCTCCGCCGTTTTGATTTTGCCCCACGCCACCTGGTCCATCGGGAAGCCTTCGTAGTATTGCAGCGTGAAAGCATCAACCAGAGCATTGCCCACTTTCAATGGCCCGCTGACGCCGGGTTCCTGAGTCACATTCGCGCTAAAAGCATCTTTCGGGTCAGCCAGGTCACACTGCTGTTTTTCTTTACAGGTTGGCGAGTTTTTATAGCCGACGATTTGCTCCAGCAGTTTGTAGCTGTCGGCAAGCTTATATTCAGTGCGCTGCTTTTCCATCGCCTGCACGGCTTTCTCTTTAAACTCAGGCGAGGTGTTGGTGATAACCGGGTTGAACACCGGGTCCATGGTGCCCATTTTTTCCTGATGATGTACCGGCACGTCGCAGCCTGGGAAGGCGCCGGTAATGAAGAATTGTGCGGTGGCCACGGTACGCTGGAGGCTGTTGGCATAAGCATAAACGCTTTCCGGCGCCGGGCATTCACCGCTGGTCACCAGGTTCTGGCTCGCCAGCCATTCACGCATGTAGTGCCCCATATACACTTCCAGCACGCCGCCTTTAGTGGTGAGCTGCCCGCCGGGCACGTCCCATTCCGGCCACGCCTGAGCCGTAGACTGCTCAAGCACGCTGCCGTTGTTGGCCAGCGGTGCACGCAGGTTATGACGGCTCATCAGCAATACCTGTTGCAGCTGATAGCCGTCAGGCACGGTGTCCGCTTGCGCCAGGCCTGGGGCAATACAGGCGGCGGCAAGCAATGAGGCAACCATTTTTTTCTTCATGACTTATTCCTCAGGAGTGATTAATAAAATGTGAAGAATATATTGTGACAGAAAAATGACAGCCGGCCTGCCCGGCAGATCGCAAAAAGCCCTATTATTCCGTTTGTTGTTTCAGCTGCGCTTCAAAGCGCTGCCGGGAGAGATCCACGTAGCGTTGTAACCCGTCCCTGTCGATAAACGCCTTGCTATCTCCGGCGGCAAGGCGGGCCTGTTTAGCTGCCAGGCTGAAACGCTCCCCTTTATTCGCCACAAAAATGTCGACCTTTTGCGCGGCGAGGGTGACAAAGCTATGGCGAATATCGTTCACCAGCGTCGGGTAATTTTTATTCCCGATCAAATGATAGTCCGGTGTGGCAAGGCTGTCGGCGTAGATAAGCTTGCTACCGCCCGGTAGCGTAAACAGCCACGAAGTGCTTCCCGGCAAGTGCCCCGGCGTCAGCAACGCGGTCACGGTAATGCCGCCCAACGTCAGCGTGTCGCGGTCATGAATAATCTTGTCCGCGGTAACCGGTGGGAAAGGCAACGCGTCACCCAGTGCGAAATCGTCCCTTCCCCCTCGCGCCATTTGCTCTGCATTTGCCTTGCTGGCAATAAGCTTTGCCCCGCTCCACTGTTTGAGCCGGGCGATGCCACCCGCCTGATCCAGACGAGCATGGCTATTGAGAATGAAGCGCACATCACGAATATCAAAACCAAGCGCGGCAATATTACTCTTGATGCCCTCCGCGCTGGCCTCTAACGCGCCGTCCACCAGGATGTGTCCCTCAGGCGTGGTAATTAGAATGGACGAGAGATTTTCGGTTCCGACATACCACACGTTTTCCGCCATGCGAAACGGCTTAACCGGTTTTGCCCACCCTTCAAACAGCGAGTATGGCGGTGCGGCTGAGAGTGGCTGAGTCGGATTTAACGCAGCAAAGCTGCTGGCGGACAGAGTCGAAATCAGGCAGGTAAACAACAGGCTATAGCGATTCATGGAGAGCTCCTTTTTGTCAGGAGGCGCAGTATAATGCCGGGCAATTTAGTGTGATGCAATTGAGAGCCGATATCGTGAACATCCTGCAATTAGACATGAATCTGCTGAAAGTGCTGTACGTGATGCTCACCACCGGCTCAACCAGCCGAACGGCTCAGAAGCTTGCGCTTAGCCCGTCTGCAGTTAGCCATGCCCTCGCCCGCCTGCGTGAGGCATTGGGCGATCCGCTCTTTCGCCGGGAAGGAAACGCCCAGGTGCCAACGCCCTTTGCGCTGGGCATTAAAGAGCGCTTAATCCCGCTGTTCGTTTCGCTCAATGAAGAACTGTTTGGTGAAGAGCACGCAGAAGAGCGCCGCTTTCGCCTTGTGCTGCCTCCGGCGCTAAACGTGCTGCTAACCCCTGAACTTGCCAGCAAAGGCCATCAGGCCGGTGCCATCATCGAGTGCCTGACCTTTGAACGGCGAGCCTGGCGGGATGAGCTGCTGGAAGGCAAAATAGATTTGCTGCTTGCCGTCGGCGATCACCAAAAGCGCGTCAGCGCGCTGCATTATGACCGCATAGGCCGCACGCGGCTGATCGCCGTTTTCGGCCAGCCGCTGTACGCCAGGCTTAGCGGGCGTGAAGCTCTTGCCTTCGATGAGCTGGCGCAGTTTGAGCACTTCTACTGCCACCCCTGGCCGCAGGACGTTAACGAGCTGGACCGCCAGCAGGCACGCGCCGGGCTCGGGCGTCGGCTGGCGTTTACCTGTAGCGATTACGGCCAGCTTGCGCCCGCCTTGCGTCACGCCCCGCTGATGGCTATTGTGCCTGCCCCGTGGTTTGCCACGCTCAATGACAAAGCCCAGCTTTTTACGCTGCCGCTTTCCGGTGACCAGGCTGTGGGTAGCCTGTTTTTGCAGTACCGGACGTCAACCGTGGAATGGAAGCTCCGGCTGATAGCCAGCCTGCGCCGCACGCTCACCGCCTGGTACCGCTGAAATTGGCGCTCAGTTTCCCGACAAAAAAGTTTTATAATAGAACCTGTAGATCCCACCAGGAGGAATGATGAAACGTAAAAGCCTTGAAGACAGCGTCTGTTCGGTTGCCCGCACGCTGGACGTGATCGGCGACTGGTGGTCACTGCTTATCGTGCGCGATGCGCTGAACGGCATGTCTCGCTTCGGTGAATTCCAAAAGAACCTCGGCATCGCCAAAAATATGCTGACCCTTCGCCTCAAACAGCTCGTCGACAACGGCATTTTTGAGCTTCGCCCGGCCTCGGACGGCAGCGCCTGGAGCGAGTACGTGCTGACGGAGAAAGGCCGGGCGTTGCAAACCGTGCTGGCCGCCCTTTCCCAGTGGGGCTGCGAAAATCTGTATGCCAAAGATGAGACGCGCAGCGTACTGGTAGACAGCCAGCAGCATCGCCCCATCCGCAAGCTGACCCTGCAGGCCGAAGACGGCCGCGAGCTGCAGCCGGGCGAAATCGTCACTCGGGCACGCCATTCCTCCTGACAAGTAAGCACTTGTTATTCAGGTGCTTAGCAATTCCCCTTTTACCCATTCCTGCGCATAACGAAAAAACCACCCGCAAATTGGTTGCATAATTAAACCTTTACCCCTACATTTTCGACAAGGTTTCATAATGAAACCAAATCAACGTTACTCTATTTCTTATGAGGTGTTTTATGGCTAATTCTCGTTCCGTCGCGGTGATTACCGGCGCGTCTTCTGGTATTGGTGCGGTTTATGCCGATCGTTTTGCCGCCAGAGGTTTTGATTTGCTGCTGGTTGCCCGGCGCGAAGATCGCCTGCGCGATCTTGCCGCAAAGCTTGAGGCTCGCCACGGCATCACCGTGACCACGCTAAAGGCGGACCTGGTTAACGATCGGGATATTGCCGCAGTAGAAGAAGCGCTCAAGGATCCACGCATTAGCGTGCTGGTTAACAACGCCGGTACCGCGCATATGGCGCCTTTCACCTCAGGAGATGCCGAATTGCACCAGAGCGATATAACGTTAAATATCACGGCATTAACCCGACTTAGCTTAGCGGCGCTAAAACTATTTCAAACATTACATCGTGGGACACTGATTAATATCGCGTCGGTTCTGTCACTGCATGCCCGGGCGGGAAGTGCCGTTTACAGCGGAACGAAAGGATATGTGCTGAACTTCACCCGCGGGTTACAAGAAGAGGTTGAAGGGAGCAACATTCATATCCAGGCCGTACTTCCTGCCGCTACGGCCACAGAAATTTGGACGCTATCCGGCATGCCGATGGAAACATTACCAGAAGGCTCAATAATGACTGCTGAAGATATGGTTGATGCGGCCCTGGTCGGCCTGGACAAAGGAGAAACGATTTCCATGCCCCCACTGCATGACGAACAACTTTGGGAGGCCTACGAAAAAGCTCGCCTCGCTTTATTTGGTGCTTCTCGCACGGGCATTCCGGCACCTCGCTATACGCGTTAATCTTTCAGGGCAGATGTCAGGCGGCATCTGCCCTGTTTTCCGGAACAAAACGCCGGTCATTTACTGACAGCTCGTGATGTCTCGCTATAATGAGGCAAATTCCTGTCAATATGATGCTGTGATGAAACTGTTTTACTATTCAGCCGCGGGCATGGTTGCTGCGCTGATTGTGCTCTGGGGAGCGCTGATTCTGGACAGCGCCAATATCCTGCAGCAAATGTCAGTGTTGATGCATTACATAGAATATCTGTTTAAACCCAGCGAACGCTAGCGTCGGGCAACCATCACCACAATAAACAGCCCGCCAATGCCTGCGGTAATAATGCCGATGGGCAGCTCCTGCGGCGCGACCAGCACCCGGCTGACGATGTCCCCCCCGCACAGCAAACTCGCCCCCGCTAATGCGCACAACGGCAGAAGCCGAGCGTGCCTGATTGCCGAAAAATGTCGGCAGAGATGCGGCACCATCAGCCCGACAAAGCCAATCACGCCGGTCAGCGCCACGAAGATAGCGGTCGAAAAGGCACAGCACAGGAAGATCTCGGTGCGCAGGCGGTTAACGTTAATACCCAACGAAAATGCCGTGCGATCGCCCGCCAGCAGCCCGTCAAGCGAGCGCCACCGCAGCAGGCAAAACGCGGCCAGCAGCAAAAGTCCGGCCAGCGCAAAGCCCAGATTGTCCCACCGTGCCAGCCCCAGGCCACCGAGCGACCAGAACAACACCGAGCTGGCCGTGCGCTGATCGCCGGCAAAAATCAGGTAGCTGGTTAACGCGCCGAACAAAAAGGAGATGGCCAGCCCACAAATAATCAGCGTTTCCGCTCCCCGCTCGCGCTTCAGTTGGAACAAGGACAGCACCGCAACGGAAGAAAGCAGCCCGCCACAAAAGGCCGCCACCGGCAACGTCCAGGCGCCGAAGAAGTCACCAAAACGGGTAAAAACCAGCACGGCCCCGGCAGAAGCGCCGGAAGAGAGTCCGAACAAAAAAGGATCCGCCAGCTCATTGCGCGTGGCGGTTTGCAGCAAAGCGCCGACCACGGCAAGCCCCGCCCCGGTCATCAGGGCCAGCAGCGTTCTTGGCAGCCGAATATCCAGCACAATGCCGCGAATCATCGGTGAAACGTCCTGAGCCGTGGGCTGCAGCGCGCTTGCCACCTGATGCAGACTCAGCCGGACCGAGCCTTCGGTCAGGCTGAGCGCCGCAAAAAATACGATCAGAAACACGGCCAGGCACGCGGCCCGGCCGTAGCGGGAAGCTATAAACATCACAGGGCCGCGAACAGAACGTGCGCAAGCTTCTCTACCGCAGCAATATTTGCCGGGCCGGGCGTTAACTCAGCGTACTGCAGCTTAAGGTAACGGTGCTGTTTAACCGCCGGGGTGAGCTTCATCAGCGGATGGCGCTCAAGGAACTGGCGTAGCGAATCCGCACCGCCGCCGTTTTGGTAATCCAGCAGGATGATGACATCCGGCTCGGCTGCCGCCACGCTTTCCCAGGATGTTGTGCCCCAACTGGTGTCCAGCCCTTCCATTGCGTTTTTACCACCTGCGGCCTCGATAATGGCCTGCGGCATGGCGTATTTCCCGCTGGTAAACGGCTTATCCTCGCCGGAGTCGTAGACAAACACGTTCAGCGGCTTCGCGCCCTGCTTCGCTTTAGGGAGTGCCGCAAGCCGCTCTTTCCAGCCATCAACCAGCTTCTGAGCAGCCTCTGCCTTACCAAATATTTTGCCCAGCGTAAGCTCATCGTTATAGAGCAGATCCAGGGTCGCTTTGGTTTTGCTTTCGCCGGAAATCGCGCAGCTTTCGCTGAGCACAAATGTTTTGATGCCGTATTTCGCCAGACTTTGGGGAGTTACATCGCCCCCCACCTTCATGCCGTAATTCCAGCCGGCAAAGAAGAAGTCGGGTTCGGCGGCCAGCAGCGTTTCAAGCGAGGGATATTTGGGCGCAAGCTCAGGGATCGTCCCCATTTTCTGCTTAAATTCTGGCGTCATTTTGTACCAGCCGGAGATGCCCGTCAGGCCCACAATCTGCGGTTGCAAATGGAGGGCGAAAGCCATCTCTGACATGTTCAGGTCATTTATTACCGCACGCTTAGGCGGCGCGTTAAACACCACGGGTTTACCGCAGCTATTAATGGTCGCAGGGAACCCCGAGGCCAAAGCCGCGGTGGAAGCAAAGGCAAGCAGCATGCCGGAGGCAATTTTTAACATCATAGCGATCCCTGAAAGTTTACTGTTGGCGTGAGGATTCAAAAAAACGGACTCGCCTGCCTTGCTGGCCGGGATGCTCCACGGTAAAGCTATCGAGGCCAAAGACGGGGCGAAGGGTTTGGGTACTCAGGGCAGCGTCAGGCACGTTAAAAGCCCGCTGCTGGCCCGCAGACAAAATAAGGACTTTGTCGGCAAACCCTTCGATTAAGTTGAGATCGTGCAGGACGGCGATAACCGTGGTACCGCGAGCTTTCACCAGCGTCAGCAGTTCTTCCCGCGCCGCCAGATCAAGGTGGTTGGTCGGCTCATCCAGCAGCAGCAGCCGTGAAGTTTGCGCCAGCGTTCGCGCCAGAATCGCCCGCTGCCGTTCACCGCCGGACAGGCAGGCCAGCGATTTATGCCGCATCCCAAGCACACCCACCTCTTTCATCGCGCCACAAACAATGCAGCGGTGTTCTGGCTCAGGCATATCCCGGGCAAACGGGAGCCGCCCAAGCGCGACATAATCTTCGATGGACAGGCGCAAATCAGGGAGATCGTTTTGCGACATGACCGCCACGAGCTTCGCCCGCAGCAGCGGATTGAGCTTATTTAAGGGGCGGCCCGCAAGCGTAATCTCCCCTTCAACCTTTAGCTCCTGGCTCAGCGCCCGCAGCAGCGACGTTTTACCGCTGCCGTTGGGCCCAATCACGCTGAGGCGCTCGCCTTTTTGCAGGTGAAAATTAATCGCCACCGGCCAGACTGCGCCCTGCGGACGGGCAATCGCCCGCAGGGAAACGCTCAACTCTGGCTCTGCGGATGAAAGAGACATACTCAGAACTCGTTGCGCAGCAGCTGGTAACCTTCCACCAGCTTGACGTTGGTATTGGCCACCTCTTCAGAAAACTGAACAGACGCAGGGTCAACGCGTGAATATTGGGTTAAATCAGAGTCTGGCCCTACGCGCTCGGTAGACGGAATATACGTTTGCTTCGGCAGCGTGACGCCATCCACCACCGCGTTATAGCGAATGACGCAGCCGGTTTGTACGTGGCAGTTGAACAACACGCTGTTGAAACCGATAAACACCCGCTCATCGACCCGGCAAGGGCCGTGGACAATTGCCCGGTGCGCAATCGACGTGCCGCTGCCAATGGTCACCGGCGCGCCACTTTTAGAGTGAATCACTACGCCGTCCTGAATATTCGAATGGGAATGGATAACGATAGGGTCCATGTCTCCTTCGGCGTTCAGTTCGTCGGCGCGGATCACCGCATAAGGCCCGACATACACATAGTCATGAATAATGACCCGGCCACAAATGACCGCCGTAGGGTCGATATACGCTTTGGGAGAGACCTGCGGCAGATGGCCTGACGGGTTTTTACGCAACATGGTGATTTCCTGTCCAGTGAATATGAGCCACCGCATTGTGCGCATGGAGGCTTTCCTGATGCTCAACGCGGAGAGTAAAAGCGGCGCTGAAAGGCGCGTCCAGCATCGCCTTGTTCAGGCGGCGAGCGGCGTCTTCGCAAAACATCAAATTTTGTCCGTTGGCCAGGGCGAAAGCCTGTTCGTCGCTGCGCTTAACCACCGTCTGCACCGCCGTTCCAAGCGCGGCCTCGCCGCGGTCGATAAGCTCCTCGAAAGGCAGCGTGGCAACTTCCGGCTTCAGCCGGCAGCTAACCCACGCCCAGCTTCTCTGGCTGTGGGGCGTGCCCGGCATCCCCTTCTCGCCCAGCCAGGCCATCATCTCTTCCACAGAGATGTTGTCGCTTCGCCCGGCAAAGTCCCGCTGAAACTGCCGCTGAGCGAGATTGCGGCTCAGTGCCGCCGATGCCGGACAGGTGGACGAATACGGGATCCCCACCCGGATCGTGACGGTAAAAACGTCCCCACGCTCCGCCAGAATACGGATGGGATAAGCCTTCCAGCCAAAGTGGTTTGAGGTTAAAGATTTGCGGGATAGCAGCATTTCGCCGGTAATTTCCACGCTGGCGCGGTCGCTGCTGCGCTGGTGCGAAACCAAAAATTCACCCAATAAATGGCGCAATACCGCCGGCGTAATTTCGCCCTGGGTTAGCTCGTCCAGCAGCAAATAGATCCGGGACATATGAATGCCCTTTTCCGCTTCCGGGGAATTGAGAAGATTGATCCCGGCGTTGACTTTCGCCGCCAGCGGGCGGCCAGCCACCTTCACCGGAAGATCGATTTGTTCCATGCCGACCCAGGACAGGGCCGTGTCGAATTCGTGGCTTCTGAGTGACTGAATATCAGGCAGCGTTTTAGGGCATAGCATTGGGGTGACCGTCATAGCGTGCATCGTCTTATTGTTAATTTGTTACGTTATAACATAACAAAACCAATGTATGCAAAGCGACGTTTCGACCGTAAAGCGAAACCGTCCAGTCACAGGAGAAAACTCGGTGAAAAACCGCTGATTTGCTCGATATATCTTATAACCCGGCAAGTGTTGCCCGTGTGTTCACACAATGATAGCATCATGTAAACAGCCATTTAGACGGCTAGACAGTTAAACTAAAAAGCATTGAGGAATACTGTATGTGGCAAGAAAGACTCGCGCAGTTGGTCACCACCTGTCATTGGATCGGCGCTAAAGGCTGGGCTCCGGCGACGGGCGGCAATATGTCTATTCGTCAGGATGCCGAGTGGTGCTGGCTGAGTGAATCCGGGCGCGACAAAGGCAGCCTGACCAGCGAGGATTTTCTTCAGGTAGATATCGCCACCAATCAGGCGCCATCGGGGCGTAAACCTTCTGCCGAAACCGGGCTGCACACGCTGGTTTATCGTCTCTTCCCCGAGGCAAACGTCGTACTTCACGTCCACACCGTGAATGCCACCGTCCTGTCGCGGATTGAGAAAGGCCCGGCCCTGAACATCAGCGGCTATGAAATGCAAAAAACCCTTACCGGCCAACAGTCGCACCTCAACACGGTGCCGATTGCTATCTTCGATAACGATCAGGACATCGACGCGCTGGCAAAACGCATTGAACAGCATGCCGAACAGACTCCCCTGAACTACGGTTTCCTGCTGCGTGGTCACGGCCTGACCTGCTGGGGTAAAGACGTGAACGAAGCGCGTCGCCAGCTTGAGGGACTCGAATTCCTGTTTGAATGTGAAATGCAGCGCCGCCTGTACGAGCGCGATTAATCGCCATATTTCTGTTTCTGTTCGCTAGCGTGAGGCTTGAGGTATGGAGTATTTCCTGGGTATTGATATCGGCACGTCGCGGGTAAAAGCCGTGCTGTTTGACAGCAATTTCCATGCGGTGGCAAGCGCAGCGGAAAACACCTCGCCCACGCTTTCCCCGCAGGGCTACGCCGAGCAGGATATGGAGCAGCTTTGGCAGTCGGTTGTACGTACGCTGCGGGAAGTGGCCGACAGCCCGGCATTACAACAGGGCAAACTCAAAGCAATCGGTCTGGCGGGCCAGGGCGAAGGCGTCTGGCTAAGCGACAAAAACGGTAATCCGGTAGGCCCGGGCATACTCTGGAGCGACACCCGCAGCCGGGTGTTGATGGACGAATTATTGCAATCTCCGGGCCTCGACAAAGCACTGTTCGATGAAACCGGCTCTCAGCTACAGCCGTGTAACACCAGCCTGCAGCTCTGCTGGCTCAAGCGAAATCAGCCCGAACGCCTGGCCGCCGCCGACTATATTTTCTTCGCCAAGGACTGGATTCGCTTTCGCCTGACCCAGGTTGCGGCCCTTGAGCTGACGGACACCAGCGCTTCGCTGCTGAACCAGTCAACCGGCGAGATTTCCGATTTCGCTCTGCAGGCTCTGGGTATTGATCATCTGAAAAACCGTTTCCCTCCCCTGCTTCGCCCTGACGCCCAGGCAGGCAGCTTAAGCGAAGCCGCCGCCCTGCTTTGCGGCCTGCCGCCGGCGACGCCGGTTGCCGCAGGCGCGCTGGACGTATGCAGCGCCGCGCTAGGCTGTGGCGCGATTCATGACGGAGATATTTACACCATTCTCGGCACTACCTGCTGCACGGGCGTCGTTTGCCACGGGCGAGAAACCGTCAGCAGCGGTACCCGTTTTGTGACCCATACCGAACGGGGCAGCTTTATTAACCTGTTCCCGATGCAGGCCGGCACGCCAAACATCGACTGGCTGCAGCAGCACATTTCGCTGACGCCGGACTTAGTGGCGCTGGAACAAGAGATTGCCGCTATCCCGCCGGGCAGCGGCGGCGTTTTCTGGCAGCCTTACCTGAACGGCGAACGCGCCCCGTTTTACAGCCCCACCGCCCGCGCAGGGTTCTTTGGCGTCGACCAGCACACGTCCCGCGCGGCGCTTCAGCGTGCCGTTTTTGAAGGGCTGGCCTATGCCATTGTGGATTCGCTGACGGGCTATGCCAGCGAAGGCGACCTGTATCTCACCGGCGGCGGAGCAGCCTCCGCAACGTGGCTGCAAATTATCGCCGACTGCACAGGACGCACGGTCATCGCCAGCCACTTTAACGAACTCAGCGCCCGAGGCGCGGCGCTGCTTGCCGCCCGCAGCGTTGGCGCGCTGGAACGCTATCCGGCAATCGAACAAACTCGCTATCTGCCCCAGCCTCAGGCCCATGCCGCCTATCGGGCGCTATTCCCGGTATTCCGCCTGCTGCGCGAACAGCTCCAGCCGGTATGGCAGGCCAGGCACCAGGCCTTACAAAGTCTCTCTCAGGATAATGCACAATGAAAATCGTCTTTACCGCCGAGTATGCAG
Source organism: Enterobacteriaceae bacterium RIT693 (assembly GCA_009668225.1). Classification (GTDB taxonomy): domain Bacteria; phylum Pseudomonadota; class Gammaproteobacteria; order Enterobacterales; family Enterobacteriaceae; genus Cedecea. The sequence continues at coordinate 22,793 of WJYK01000001.1, forward strand.
GCAGCCTTGAACCCTTTAGCCAGCTTGGCGAACTGGTTGTCGAGGGCTGGGCCATCGGCAAACCTAAGCTTCAGGCATCAGAGATTATCGACCTGGCCCACGACGCCGGGGTGATTGTCACCAGCTATGACGACATTACCGCCGAAGTAATAAACAGCTGCCCTAACCTGAAGGTTATCGCCTGCACCCGCGCTAACCCGGTCAACATTGACGTTCAGGCTGCTCGGGCACGTAACATCACCGTGCTTTACACTCCAGGACGCAACGCCGATGCTGCAGCAGAACTCACGCTGGGCCTGATGCTCGGCCTGATGCGCCATATTCCGCAGTCGCATGCGGCCCTTAAGCGCGGGGAGTTTACCCGTGAAAACCAAAGCGAGCAGCAAACCCAGTCCGGCCTGCGCAAAGACGTGGTTTGGGACGTCAGCCCGGAAAGTCCTTATGAAGTGTTCAAAGGCGGCGAACTACGCAATAAAACGCTGGGGCTGATTGGCTACGGCAATATTGGCCGCCGCGTGGCGCGTATTGCCCGCGCTTTCGGGATGAATATTTTGGTGGTAGATCCGTTTGTCGCCGCCGAGGATATCGACGAGCCGGGCCTGCATAAAACCACGCTGGAAGCGCTGTTCCGCGAGTCAGATATTGTCAGCCTGCATTTGAGCAGCGGGCCACACAGCGATGGCCTGGTCAATGCCTCACTGCTGCAGAGCATGAAGCCTGGCGCAAAGCTGATTAATACCTCCCGCGCCTCCGTAGTTGTGGAGGCCGACCTCATCGAAGCCTTACGCCACGGGCCACTCGGCGGCGCGGCGCTGGACGTTTACCACCAGGAACCGCTGTGGCGTGACCATCCATTTATCAACGAGCTGGATAACGTCATTATTACGCCGCACATCGCCGGCGCCACCCGCGAAAGCATCCAGAAGCATACCGCGATGATCGCCGCCGATCTCCAGCGCTTTGTTGCCGGAGAGCCGCTGCTATACGCCTGGCGCTAAGACAATAAAAAACAGGCCTTAAGGCCTGTTTTTTATTACGCCAGCAAAGGCGTGGTCGCCATAAAGTCCTGCAAATGCTCCCAGCTCACCACGCCAGCGTCGGAGCCTAATCCGGTCGCCACCAGCGCGGCGGTCGCAGACGCGGCCCGGCAGGCCTCGTCCTCCGACAGCCCCTGGGCCAGGGCCGCGATAAACCCGCCGCAGTAGCCGTCGCCGCAGCCGGTTGTGTCGCTGGCATTCACCCTATAGGCCGGGAAATGACTGGTTTTCTCACGGCTGAACAGCCAGGAACCGCGCACGCTGTCTTTAAAAATGCAGCATCTCGCGCCCAGCGAAAGGAAGAAATCGGCGATTTCTGCTGGCTCCACAAGCCCGGAGATAAACGCTGCTTCTTCGAGCGCAGGCATAAAATAATCCACATGCGGCAACAGCGGGCGTAACAGAGCCAGCGTATTTTCATCAGGGGCAATTAAATCAAAACTGGTGATGACGCCCCGTGCTTTCGCCGCGGCCAGCAAACGGGCGCTCTGGCCAGAGTCCATCGCCGCCAGCAGCCCGCTGCCGCCGTGGTGCAGGTAACGCGTGTCCAGCACCTTATCGAAATCGGCCTCGGCGACGAACAGCTCGTCTGACGCGCCCCGGCAATGCAGCGCAGGCCGCTCGCCGTTGGGGCGAATGGGCAGAATCGTCGCCGACGTCTCTTTGTGTGACGTACGCTGAATGAGCGAACGGTCAATGCCCAGGCGGCGATAGCTGCCCAGAATAAACTCGGCTTTTTCATCTTCGCCAAGGCAGGCCACGGTGGCGGTGCGAATCCCCAGTTTAGCGGCGTTCACCAGGGCCCCGGCCGCTGTCCCCGCCGGGTTAAGGCGAATTTGTTCGATAAACTGCACGCCGCCGCCCTGTGGGATCTCCACCACAGGGCGGCCAGCGATATCAAGGATGGTCAGGCCAACGAAAACAGCGTCAAATTTGCTCATAGCGCCCTCACCGGTGCTGTTGACGCAGACGGGCCTGCCAGAAGGAAACGGCCAGCGCCACCACCAGGATCACGCCCACCAGCGCGTCTTTCACCAGGTAGTTCAGCCCCATCAGGTTCAGGCCATTATCAATAATCGCCAGGAACAGCACGCCGCCAAGCGTGCCGCCCATGCTCACGCGCCCCTGCCGCTGGAATGCGGTGCCGATAAACACGGCGGCAATGGCGTCCATCAGGTAAGACTGCCCGGCGAGCGGCGTAAACTGGCGTAGGTTGGCGGACAAAATAATGCCGCCGACGGCGCACATTGCCGACGCGGCAATCAGTACCCAGAAGAGCGTTCGCTTATCGGCTATCCCGGCAATGCGTGCGGCTTCGCTATTTTGCCCAATCGCACGTACCCGCTTGCCAAAAAGCGTCCGCTCGGTGAGCAGCCAGGCGGCCAGCCAGACTACCAGCACGATAAGCACCGGCATTGGAATGCCCCAAAGATTACCCACGGCTAAATCGTGGTATTCAGGAGCCATACGCCGCCAGGAAATCGCCCCGCCGCCGTCGGTATAAATGCGCTCGGCGCTGCTGGCGATAAACCAGGTACCGAGCGTGGCCAGAAACGGCTTAATGCGACAGGCAAGGATAAGAAAAGCGTTGACGAGGCCTATCATCACGCCGCCCAGCAGGGCACACAGCACCGCCACCTGCCATGGAAGTTGCCAGGTTTTGAGCGCAATCAACGCCATCATCGCGCCGAAGTCGATAGCCACGCCGACGGAAAGATCGATAGCGCCGGCGCTGACAATCAGCGTCATCGCCAGCGCCACGATCAGCAGAATGGCGCTGCCCTGAAGCAGGTTACTCCAGTTATCCAGCGTCAGGAAAACAGGATTAGACCAGCTGAACAGGACGATAAAAAACAGCGTGACCAGCGCAAAGCCCGCGCGAGACAGCCAGGCTAACGGCTTTCTCCCGGGCTCACCGGCCGGAAGCGTCGCCGCCAGAGCAGAAAAGACTTTCATGATTGATTTGCCCCCTTCTGCTGCAGGGCAGAAGCCGACAGCACCACAAGAATCAGCGCGCCTTTAATCGCGCCTACCCAAAAAATATTCACCCCCAGCAGCCCCAGGCCGTTAGACAAAGCGTTGACCAGGACAGCCCCCAGCAATGCCCCCCAAACGGTGACGACGCGGCGGCGCGAAAACGCCGCGCCAAGGAAGGTTGCCAGCACCGTTTCCATCAGCAAAGGCGTCGCGGTTCCGCTGGAGCTGCCCGATCCCTGAGCCAGTAGCGGGAAGACCGCCAGACCCGCCGCAACGGCGGCGATAAGCCAGGACGAGAGGATCAGACGGCGCACGTTAAGCCCGGACATCTGCGCCATATCTTTACTTCCACCCGTCGCCTGTAAATGCTGGCCAAAGCGGGTGTGATGCAGCAAAAGATGGAAGCCAACGAACACCAGCAGCAGATAAACCAGCGCATAGGGTACGCCCAGCACGCTACCGTCACGGAATGCCACCATCAGCGGATCGCTAACGCTGATTCGGCGCTGCCCGGTAAGCAGGTCGGTCAGGCCGGTAAACGCCACCGAGGTTGAGAGCGTTGCCAGCAGAGGCGGCAGCCCGGCAACCAGCACCAGCAGCGCGTTGATCCCCCCGCACAGCAGACTCAGCGCCGCCATCAGCAGCAATAACAGCGGCCAGGGCGTTAACCATTCGTTCATACCGAGACTAAGCAGCGCCACGCCAAACACCGCGATGGCCGGGAGCGAAAGGTCTATGCCGCCGGAGACGACGTCATCTCCCCCAGCAGCAATCACGCAAACAAGGCCGAAGCTGAGAATAGCCAGCGGAACGCTTTGCACCAGCATCAGGCTGATGTTCTGCCAGCTCAGGAACCACGGCGACTGAATGCTCAACCACACCAGCAGGCCGACAAACAGCAGCAGCGGGAATTTTTCAAACAGCGCGACGGAACGGCGTGTCGCAAAACGACGAATTTCAGTCCTCATAGCGGATTTTCCTGCCCACCGTTAATCGTCGCCAGCAGCGCGTCAAGCGTCAGCCCCTGGGTCGGTAAATTCGCCACCAGCGCACCACGCCACATCACCAGAATACGGTCGCACAGGCCAAGCAGTTCGGTCGCGTCACTGGAAGAAACCAGCACCGAACGCCCCTGTTCGGCAAGCTGGCGGGTGCGCTGATAAATGTCGCTGCGTGCGCCAATGTCGACGCCGAGCGTAGGCTCATCGAGAATAAACAGCCGGGCGTCGGTACCCAGCCAGCGGGCAAGAATCACCTTTTGCTGATTCCCTCCGCTCATAAAGCGCACCGGCAGCTCCGGGCCCCCTGGGCGAATACTCAGCCGCGCAATCCAGTCCCGGGCTTTTTTCAGCGCCCGTGAGCGGTGCTCCCAGCCAAACGTTGCCGTGTCCGGCAGCGACGCAAGGTTAATGTTATCGGTAGCCGAAAACGGCAGGATCAGCCCCTGATGACGGCGATCGCGAGGCACCAGCGCCATACCGGCCCGGATAGCCTGTCGCGGCGAGCGGATTCGACGTGGTCGCCCCTCTATCACTATCTCGCCCTTTTTCGCCGTGCTCAGCCCGTAAAGGGCATCCACCAGCACATCCCGCCCCGCGCCCAGCAGCCCTGCAACGCCAACAATTTCGCCTTTGCGGATCTCAAAGCTGATGTCCTGCAGCTGCTGCCCGTCAGAAAGCGAACGAACGGAAATTAAAGGTTGTTCGCCCGCCGGGGCATCAGCCTCATGTTCGCGGGGGGTATAAAGCCTGTCGATTTCTCTGCCCACCATCATGTGGATGACGGCATCGGTATTCTGCAGTACTTCGCGATCCGGATACCCCACCACTTCACCGTTGCGCAGCACGGTGCCCGCATCGCACAGCGCGGCGATTTCGTTGAGGTAGTGGGAGATGTAAAGAATGGCGATGCCCTGCTCTTTGAGCCGCAGTATCGCATCGGACACCAGGCTTGCCTCATGAGCTTCAAGCGGGGCCGTAGGTTCATCAAAAACCACCAGCTTAGCCGCGCCGTCGATCAGCGCTCTGGCAATTTGCACCAGCTTGCGCTCGGCAAGGCTCAGCTGCCGGATCAGGCGATCGGGGTCGAGCTCCAGCTGCCAGGTGCGGAGGAAAAAGTCTTTCGTCGCCTGCCGCATACGGCGGCTGTCCAGCAGCCCGCCGGCACGGCGATATTCCTGCCCCAGAAACACCGACTCGGCCACGGTAAAGTGTGGGATCAGATTGAGTTCCTGGTGAATAACGCGTATGCCCTGGGCCTCAATGGCCGAAGGCTTACCAAGCGGAAGCGGAATGCCGTCGAGCGTGGCCGTGCCGCCATCAGCCTGGTAAACCCCGGCAAGAATTTTAATTAAGGTGGATTTGCCTGCGCCGTTTTCACCAATAAGCCCGTGGATTTCACCGGGGCCAATCGTCAGCGTGACCGCGTTTAACGCGGTCACATTGGCAAAGCGCTTACTGATGCGGTCCATTACCAGACCGCGTTGCGTTTTTGCAGCGTTCACTACTTCAGCTCACCGTAGCCCAGTTTTTTGTACACGGCTTTGGCTTCATCCGGGCCTTTCACCGGGATAACCGGGATAAAGGTCTGGGCGGGCAGCTTCTGGCCTGCGAAGTAGCGCGCCACGTTTTCGGCAGAAGTCTGGCCAATCAGGTGCGGCTGCTGAGCAACGTTGGCCACCAGCGGGCTGTCTTTTTCGGCCATGATTTCCAGCGTTTCCGGGCCTGCGTCGATAGCGGTCACCTTCACGTCTTTATCACGTCCGGTCTCTTCCAGCGCCTGAACGATGCCGATAGCCGGCTGGTCCCAGCAGGCTACATGGATAGCATCCAGCTTGCCTTTCGGGTACTGGCTGAGTAATTCGAGGGTTTTCTTACGCGCATCTTCCGGCGAGTTAGCAAATTGCTCTGCCAGCTCCGGCTGAATAATTTTAATACCTGGATAGTCCTGCAGGACATATTTCCATTGGTCATAACGTATGCCGCAAATGCGTAATGAATTAGAGAACGCATTAAATACCGCGACGTTACCTTTACCACCAAGCGCATCGGCCATATAACGGCCAATCGTTGAACCCAGCGTGTAGTTGTCGGACGTGGTGTTATTCACGGAAGACGGCGAAACATGGTCAACGGTAAATACCGGAATACCGGCATCACGTAATGCTTTGAATTTTGGCTCAACGGCACTGTCGCCCAAAATACTAATTACCGCATCAACCTTACGGGACAGAAGAATATCGTGGTTATTGGCATGAACCTGGTTGTCCCTGCCGCCATCAACGCCGATAACCTTGCCGCCCAGCTTCTCCACTTCTTCGGTCGCGCCCTTGTAGGCTTCGCGATCCCAAAAATGCTGAGTGCCCACCACGGCAACGCCGATTGTTTTCCCCTGTAACGAAAGCGTGTCTGCGGCGAAAGCAGCGCCAGATGCCAGTGACATCAGCCCAATAGCCGCAGATAAAAGTCTTTTTTGAACCTTCATTGCTATAATTATCCTGTATTCATCGTTCACTAAAGCGACAGCATGACAACAAGCTTTATCTAGCCCAAATAAAAAATAGATATATCTTATACTTTCACAGCCATGCCATTAAGTCACTTTAGAATGAGGCAAAAGAACATGAAAAAAACACATGTAAAACATACAACAAGAAAATAATTCAACCACATCAAACTCATGGATTAATTATTTTTTGGGCAAAAACAAAATGCCTCAAAATAAAATTAAACGGCGATATACTCTCGCCAGTTAATTATAAATCCTGCCAGCCAATATAAATGAAACAGTATTCGCTAAAGTTTAGCTCCTTTACCTGATTTTTCATCGTCAGACGGATTTCCTCTTTGCTCCCGCCTCCTCGTATGATGCCGCTTTAGCCCTATCGATAACGCATGGTATTAGCATGAAAGCGGAACATCAGCTGGCGGTAATGCACTGGGGAACCTACCGGGTCACCACCGAGGGCGAGCGTATCGCCGCCATTTCTCCCGTCTCCTGGGATAAAAATCCTTCCCGTATCGGCCAGTCTCTGGCTGACGCCGTTACCGGCAATACGCGCATTCGCCGCCCGGCGGTTCGTCTCGGCTATCTGCAAAACGGCCCGGCCTCTCGTGAAGGCAGAGGGAAAGAACCGTTTGTCGAGGTGAGCTGGGAGCAGGCGCTGGATCTGCTGGCGCGGGACCTCCGCTCGGTGCAGGAGCGTTGCGGCAACGAGGCGATTTTTGGCGGCTCTTATGGCTGGGCCAGCGCCGGGCGCTTTCACCATGCCCAAAGCCAGCTGCACCGTTTTCTTAAAGGCTTTGGCGGCTACACCGCCAGTACAAATACCTACAGCAGCGCGGCCGGAGAACGGATCCTGCCGCATATTCTTGGCCCGTTAAGCCCGCTGCATAAGCAACACACTCATTTCTCGGTGCTGGCAGAACATTGCGAGATGTTCGTGGCCATCGGGGGATTGCCGCTCAGAAACGCCCAGGTCAACGGCGGCGGCGCAAACGACCACATGTTGAAGCACTGGCTGGAACGCCTTGAGCAAAACGGCGTGCAGTTCGTGAATATCAGCCCGGTGCAAAACGATCTCAGCGCCGTCGAAAGCGCCCGCTGGCTGGCGATTCGCCCCGGTACGGATACGGCGCTGCTGCTGGCGCTGTGCCATACGCTGATTGCCGAGTCCCTGCACGATATGGCCTTTATCAGCAGCCATACCGTCGGCTTCGAGCAGCTGCGCCGCTATCTTTTTGGCGAGCACGACGGCGTGCCGAAAACCGCGGGCTGGGCGGCCGGCATTACCGGCATTGATGCCGAACAAATCTTAACGCTGGCTCGTACCATGGCGGGCAAGCGCACGATGATCAATATTTCCTGGTCCGTTCAGCGCGCCCGCCAGGGAGAGCAGGCGTACTGGGCAACCGTGGCGCTGACTTCCCTGCTTGGCCAGATTGGTACGCCCGGGGGAGGTTTGGCTTTCGGCTATGCCTGTACCAACCTTGCCGGTGCTGCACGGGTGCCTTTCTCTGGCCCTCGCCTTCCTGCCGGTGAGAACAAGATAAAAACGGCAATCCCTGTAGCTCGCTTATCGGATATGCTGCTGAATCCCGGCGGTGAATATGAATTTGATGGCAAGCTTTGCCGTTATCCCGACATCCGCCTCGTCTACTGGGCGGGTGGCAACGCCTTCCACCATCATCAGGATCTCAATCGCCTGGTTGAAGCCTGGCGTCGCCCGGAAACCGTCGTTGCCCATGAGCAATACTGGACAGCGCAGGCGAAGTTTTCCGACATTGTGTTGCCGGTGACCACGTCCCTTGAGCGTGACGATATTGGCAGCGGCAGCCATGACGGCTTTATGATTGCCATGCGCCAGCAAATGCCGGCGCTGGCTGAAGCTCAGGATGACTACACCATTTTCTGCGGGCTGGCGAAAAGGCTGGGCTTTTACGAAACCTTCAGCGAAGGGCGTACCGCGGCGGACTGGCTGCCGCATCTGTATGAGTCCTCAAGAGAAAGAGCGCAGGAGGACGGCGTCGAGCTTCCGCCTTTTGACGCCTTCTGGGAACAAGGAAAACTGGAGTTCCCCCCTCCCGCTAAGCCACAAATTTTCCTCGCCGATTTCCGCGCTGACCCTGAGCGTTTCCCGCTGTCCACGCCGTCGGGAAAAATCGAGCTTTATTCAGAAACCGTGGCAGGGTTTGGCTACCGGGAGTGCCCGGGCTATCCGTTTTGGGATGAGGAAGAGGCCAATTACCAGCAAAAGCAGGCACAAGAGTGGCCTTTGCATCTGCTTTCCAGCCAGCCGCGAACCCGGCTTCACAGCCAGTACGACCACGGCAGCGTTAGCCGGGCAACCAAAATTCACGGGCGTGAACCGCTGTGGATGCACCCGACGGATGCTGAAAAACGGGGGATCCGGGAAGGTGAAGTGGTGAAGGTCTTTAACAGTCGGGGGGCGATACTGGCGGGCGTTCATATCAGCGACCAAATCCTGCCGGGCGTGGTTCAGATCTCTACCGGAGCATGGTACGACCCGATGGATCCTTCCACGCCGGGCTCTTTGGACAAGCACGGCAATCCGAATGTGTTGACCGAGGATCGAGGTTCTTCACGCCTCGGCCAGGGCTGCAGCGCCCAAAGCTGCCGGGTGGAAATAGAGCTTTGGCGCGAAGTACTCCCGCCGATTACCGCGTTTGATCCACCGGCTTTCGTAGCCTGAGAGATTAGGTAATATTCTCCTGCAACCTCTCGGCGAGCGCGCTTTTCAGAAAAGCAGCACAGGCGCTGACCTCGCGAGAGGCTTTATTGATCGGCGGATAAAGTAAAAAGGCGCTGAACGACGGGACGGTGTACTCCGGCAGCAGCGCGATAAGCTGGACGTTTTTCAGCGCGGGTTGGCATACCGGATATTGCAGCACGCCGAGGGCTTCACCCGCCATGAGGACCGTGTAGAGCGGCCGCCAGTGGTTAGCGCTGAACACCACGTTCAACCGGGCGCTAACAATCTGTTTATCCTGTGAGAGAAGCGGCAGGCGGCTGTCGTTAAACAGGCCGGATACACGCGCAAAAGCGTGATGGATAAGCTCATCCGGAGAGGCAGGCGTACCGCTTCGCGCCAGATAGTCTGGCGAAGCAACCAGCACCCGCCGCACATCACCCAGCGGATGCGCCACAAAATCGCCCTCGCCGGGGTCGCCAAGCCTGAAAGAAATATCGACGCCCTCCGTAACCGGATCGACGACACGGTCATTCAAGACCAGCTCAATATTGAGTTCAGGGTATTTTGCTCTCAGCTTTAACAAGGCGGGCATCAGGACTTCTTCCCCCGCGCCATAAGGCGCCGCGATACGAATCAGCCCTTTTAATGCCACCCGCTCATCCACGACCGCCAGCGCAAGATCTGCCGCTGAAATCGCGACTTTACTGCGCTCATAGAACAAAGCGCCGCTGTCGGTCAGCGACATTCGGCGCGTGTTGCGCCGCAGCAGACGGGTGCCAAGATGAGCCTCAAGCCGCTCTATCCTCTCACTCACCGCCGGCTGTCCGATGCCAATATCGCGCGCGGCGGCGGACATACTGCCCCGCTCCACCACCCGCACATAGATGCGCATTGCCGCCAAAAGATCCATTCGCTCAGTATATCGGTTTATCCGATAGATGAAAGCAGCGGCAGAGACCTACTGCGCCAGTACGATTTAGATAAAACTGATGCCTGGTGGCGCTTATGTCGCTTCTTCAGCCCTTATTAATCAGGAGAATTATCATGACAGAGATCAGGCTTTATCTTTTCCAGTCCGGCACTCAACGCTGCAAATATCACGATATCAGGATGAATCAGGGGGAAGGCAGAAGCTACGAAATCCCCGTACCCTGGTTTCTTCTGACCCACCCCAAAGGCCACACGATTATTGACGGCGGGCTGGCTGCGGAAGGCCTGGCCGATCCCCGAGCGTACTGGGGAAATTCGGTCGATCATTATCAGCCATTAATGACGGAAGAACAGGGATGCGTGGCGCAGCTGCGTGCGCTGGGCATTCAGCCCGAAGAGATTCGCTATGTCTTACTTTCCCACCTGCATTCCGACCATACCGGCGCGATTGGACGCTTTCCAAATGCCTTACATATTGTGCAGCAGCAGGAATACGACTATGCCTTTAAGCCTGACTGGTTCGCCGCAGGCGCCTACTGCCGCAATGATTTTGCCCGCCCACACCTGGACTGGCGGCTGCTTGATGAGGACGGTTTTGATCTGTACGGCGACGGAACGCTGCGCTGTATCTCAACGCCGGGTCATTCGCCCGGCCACCAGTCATTCCTGATTACGCTTGCCAGCGGCCTGAGCCTCACTCTCGCGATTGATGCCGCCTATACGCTGGATCATTTTTACGATCGCGCGCTTCCGGGTTTTATGACTTCGGCCAGTGACGCGGCACGCTCGGTAGCAAAACTCCGGGCGTTAACCGAGCAGCACGCGGCAAAACTGGTTCCCGGTCACGACCCCGACGCCTGGCCGCAGCTTACGCTGGCGCCAGGTTGGTACGAATGAGGCTTGTAATATGCTGACTTTTATAATGAAATCGCCAGTAAGACAATAAACAGGAGCCCGACGTAAATTCTTGCGTGCAGCACGTCCGGAATCGGGGGGATACGTTTTCTGGCAAACCGTATCCCTGATGCCCCGTCCACCGTTAACAACGCCAGGATTTGCAGGTCGATATACCCGAGATAACCGCTTTACGTAACCACGCTACCGCCGACTCCCAACAGCGCCGCGATAAGGCCAATACCGCTGCCGCCAAAACAGGACACAGCGACAGTTAGCCTGTGTTTTTGAGGCGGGGTAAAAAATCCTTTTCTCACAAGGCAATCGCCGAGGGTAATCACCATATAAACGATGAAAAACCCTCGGATGGCCTTGTCCTGAAGCAGCCCGGCGCACAGCGATCCCAGCAGGGCGCCTGCGGCAATAAACGCCGTCAGTGGAAATAAGCCAACCGGCAACCCGCCGCTACGCCAGTTTTGATAGCTTGCCCAACCTGAATTAAACACCATCACCGCCGTGGATGTGGCGATAGCAATATGCATCGCGTAATGCGTAAGCTCCGGCTGAACAACGGTAATTTGATAGACCAAAGGGACGACGACAAATCCACCGCCGAAACCCAACAGCACGGTAATAAGCCCTGTTATAAACCCCGAAAAAACAATAAGTAAAATGTCGATCACCGATTCAGTTCCCCAAGAAAAGCCGAGCCAAAAGCTTATCGCCTTGCCCGCTGGCTTCCCATTCCTGAACCGCTCATTTATCCTTGCGAATCGGTCAATCGAGGAGCACCCCGAAGATGCGTAACGTGCATATTGATGATTACGAGGATATCGAAAGGGACATTGTGGCCGTGGGGAATGATTATGCGTCAGGGTACATTCTGAAGGAACATAGCCATGCCCGAGTACAGGTGCTGTACGGCGCAACGGGGATCATGCACGTCACCACGGCATCAGGAAGCTGGACGGTGCCTCCGCAGCATGCGGTACTCATTCCTTCTCGTATGCCGCACAGCGTCCAATTTATTGGCGTATCCACCCGAAGTCTGTACATCAAACCTGAGGTTGCCGGTACGTTATTTCCCGCTACCGGCTGCCGGGTTTTCATCGTTTCGCCCCTGCTGCGGCAATTGCTGATTGAGGCGGTGTCTTTAGATCCGCTCTATGATTCCGTGCGGGATAGCAGCCTGGTAACGCTGCTTCTGCAGGAACTGGCGAAAATACCAACAAGGCAGTTTGACATTCCCCTTCCGCAGGAAGCCGCGCTGCGGCAACGGTGCCTGAATTTCTTACGAAAACCGGTTATTCAGGCCCGGGCCGAGCAATGGGCCAGAGATCTTTGCATGAGCGACAGTACGTTTCGCAGGCATTTTATTAAGCAGACGGGTATCTCTTTTCTGGCCTGGCGGCAGCGAGCCTGCGTGGTCGTCGCGTTGTCTAAGCTGGTCGAAGGAGCACCGGTGAACGAAGTCGCGTTGTCGATGGGTTATGACAGCAGCTCTGCTTTTTCAACTATGTTCAGGCGGATTACCATCAGGATCCATCAAGCGCCCTCCTCGCTGAGCGGCAAGGGTAAACTTATCGTAATGAGCAGCCCGCCCCTGGCAGGCAGACTGGCGCGGATGTGGCCCTCGTGCGCCTCACAAATTTCCCTCGCAATAGAAAGCCCCAGCCCGCTGCCGCCTGAATCTCTGGCTCGCGAGCGCTCTCCACGCGTGAAGCGCTCAAAAATATGGGGCAGATAATCCGCAGCAACGCCTGGCCCGCTATCCTGAAACGTTATCTCAATTTGCTGCTCAAGGTGGCGAAAACGAATAAACATTCGATCGTCCCGAGCGCAATAACGAAGCATATTTTCAATAATAATGGTGAAAACCTGGCCCAACCGGGCTTCATCCCCGACGTAATAAAATTCATCCTCCGCCTCAACGGAAACGGACATCCCGGCGGCTTCTAATTGAGGTTTTAGCCATGAAACGCGCTCTTTTAACGTCTCTGAAAGAGTAAATACGCTGCGCTGGAGCGTTAATTGCCCCGCGCTCGCCAGAGAGAGGAAATGCAAATCGTCGGTAAGATGACTGAGGTTTTTTAATTGCGTCATCACCATATTCAGCTGTTTTTCATCGGCAGGAAACACATTGTCTATCATGCCCTGAAGCCGCCCCATTGCGGCGGTCAACGGTGAACGCAGTTCGTGCGCGGCGGCCACATGCGAAGCCTTAAGCTCCCGTTCGTACAGGGCAAGCTGGCTAATCATTTTATTGAAGTTGCTGGAGAAACGAATCACTTCCTCCGGGCATTCATTCACCAGCTTTGCCTGCTGACTGAAGTCGCCCTGAGTCACGTTCTCCGCAACGTCCGTCAGGCTGCGGAACTGTGCTGCAAGCGGGCGCGTCGCTCGTAAGCAACTGACGATAACAAACGGCGTCGCCATAGAAATAAAGATGAACAGCCACCCCCAGTTAAGAGAGCTAATGGAAGGCGTGCTGTATTCAATCCCCCACCGGGCATCCACGATGTCGTGAAAACGAACAATATTTAAATCAGGGTTTGCACGCAGCGTCAGAAACTCCTGGTAGGCCGCCGGGGACATATGATGGACAACCCAGTAATACTGAACCGCGTAGATGCTCCACATCGCCAGCACAATGAAAAACAGCACGCTGACGGCGACCACGATGATACGAATCGATATCCACAGCAGGAGCGATTTGCTTTTTTTGTCTTTCATGGTTTACAGAACCTGTAGCCGATGCCACGAACGTTCAGAATAAGGTTATCAACGCCTGCCGCCTCAAGCTTTTTTCTTAAGTTATAAACGTGAGTGTCCACCACCCGTTCAAGGGCATCGCTTTCCGGGAGGCACTCCTCAAGCAGATACTGCCGACTTAATGGCCTTGACGAGGCTCCCATTAACGTCTTCAAAATGGAAAACTCAGTGAGCGTTAAGTCCAGACGCGTGATATTTTCACCCTCAGCCTGCACCCGAGCCACCATGTTGGTGACATCAACTTCAAGCGGCCCCCAGCGCAGAACATCCTCAATGGCACTTTGATTCCCCTGACTACGCCTTAACACAGCCTGCACGCGGGCCATCACTTCACCTGGGTTATAGGGCTTAACGACGTAGTCATCAGCCCCGTAACGTAAAGCACCGATCTTGTCATAGGGTTCGCCCATCGCGGTTATCATAATCACCGGCGTGTTACCCTTTCGCCGCACGGCCGCAAGAATTTCCGTGCCGTTCATGCCGGGCAGCATGACGTCCAGCAAAATAAGGTCGGGCTTCCATGTCAGCACCGTATTCATGCCAGCCAGCCCGTCGCCAGCAACCGAAACACTATACCCTTCACGCTTAAGGTAAGCCTCCAGTACATTTGCTGCATCAGCATCATCTTCAATGACCAGCACCCGTTTATTTTTCATTTAGTGTTACCTTGACAGTTTCTTCACAAATCCCTGGCAGTTCATTGATAAGCCCTCAGCATAATCCTTTTACTTGCTGAGTTAAGCATGCACGAAAATATAAACACATGACAATGAGAATCATAATGTTAACGAAGAAAAGCACCACATACATAATCGCACCACTGCTAATTTCCGGCATTTCATCTGCGTATGCAAGTGAATTTAATCCTGATGAAACTGCTATTACCTTTGGTCCTGGTGCAATATCTTCGCCACGCTACAGCGGTGCTAACGAGCAGAGCACCGGCATCATTCCACTTATTCACATCCAGAAAAGAAATATCTTTCTTGATTCCATTAATGGTCTTGGTATTCATCTTCAAAGTGATAATGGTTTATATTTCGAGCCAACATTGGGTTATGACTCTGGCCGTACGGATAAAAACTCAGGGTGGCGTAAAGGCTCAGATAAACTTAAAGGCATGGGCGATATTTCCTCCACGGTTAATTCGGGTATTGCCATCGGCTGGGCAGTTGCTCGCTGGCTAGTCTTTGAAGGAAAAACAACGTTGCCGCTAAACGAGGGTCAGGGGGTTTCTTATTCCACCTCGATAGATTATATCCCCATTATGAATGAAGATAATTCTATTACGCTTCAGGCAAGCGCATTGTTTGGCGATGCACGCTACATGAATACCTGGTATGGGGTGAGCAATCAGCAACACGTCCGCTCCGGCTTCGCGCGCTACAGCAGCGCCGGCGGATTTTACGGTACAGATACCAGCCTGACGCTGACCCACCAGTTCAGCGAACATTGGGGTGCAGGGTTCAGTCTGAGTTATGCCTGGCTGAACAAGAATGTCGCCAATAGCCCTATAGTGATGCGACGAGATGGCACGACAGGCACGCTCGCCGTCAATTATACCTTCTAATCTCTGAGGCTAATCGTCAATCAAGCCCCATTAAAATAATAGATAAAATACATTTATGAAGATCGCAATTATGATGATTTTCATTTTTTCGACGCTGTTGCCATCGCGGAGTGCCCATGATTTTAAAACATGTTTTTATGCCAAAGGTGAATTTAACACCTGCAATAGTGTATGTGTTAAAAATATCAACAAGCAGTGTAATAAAAAATTTCCCTCTGCGAAAGAAAGACACCCGCATTGCCACCCATGGAGGATGATCGGTATCTACCATTATATAACCGCGCGACATCTTCGATGTTTAATAAAATCACTCAGTAGATAATCACCATATAAAATAATACCCACTAACACTGGAGGATAGGCGAATGAACCTTCCCGCAAAAGTAATTGAAACCATCACCTGGTGGATTGACAGTAATATTCATCGTCGATTGCGCATTGAAGATATTGCTCGCTATTCGGGCTACTCCAAATGGCATTTTCAGCGAATATTTTTATACTATAAAGGAGAAAGCATAGGCCGTTATATCAGAGGAAGAAAACTCTATCTTGCGGCGCAAGATCTAAAAAATACCAAAGAGCGGATCGTGGATATTTCAGTAAAATATGGCTTCGATTCACAGCAGAGCTTTAACCGGCTTTTTACCCGTAATTTCAAGATGTCTCCCGGTAACTACAGGAAAAAACAGGGGACACGTGGCTAATCCCTTGAATGGCCCGCTCTCCACGCACGGTGACTATCCCCCTGCCCCAAATTTGCACAGACCCAATCCAAACATCAGGACTCCAGTATACGCGCCTGCCATTTCGGGCTGGCAAGGTGCTTACCCTGGCAGGCGCGGTGCACCCGTAAACGGCGGTAAAACCAACTGTCGCTACCTTCATCGCTCCCATCTTCCGAATAAAAAGCTTTTATGAACCCACTCACAAACATGATAACATTATATTGTTATAACAAATGGAGGCATCACTAACGAAAAGGAACGCTGAATGAATTACAGTCAGGTGGGTAACGATATTATTAAGCACTGCGGTGGCTTAACGAATTTCGTCCATGTCACAAACTGTATGACTCGGGTACGCATGACAATAGCCGATCAAACACAGGTTGATATGCAGGCGCTTAAAAGCATTGAGGGAGTTTTAGGTCTCGTTGAGGACGAAACACTGCAGGTGATTGTTGGGCCGGGAAAATCAACAAAAGTCGCCACAATAATCAACGATCGACTCAAAAGCCTGACTGCAGCAGATACCCCGCTCAGTGACGTTGAGCAAAAGGCCAGCCTTGCACGCGAGAAGGCAAAAAAGCAGACCCGAATAAAAGTCATCCTGAAGCACATTGCTAATATCTTCGTGCCCATTCTACCCGCCCTTATCGCCGCCGGGATCCTGATGGGTATTAACAATGTGGTAGTCAACTCTGCGGCCGCCTCGGCGATAGCAAACCATATCACCGCCATTGGCGATCTTTCCCCCACTCAGGTTGTGCTTGAGCATCGCCACTTACTGGGATTGAGCCACTTCCTGGATATTTTGACAAAATCTCTGTTCGGCTTCCTGGCTATTTACGCAGGCGTGACCGCAGCGCGCGAATTTGACGGCAATATCATTATGGGCGGCCTGCTTGGTGCGATTACCATTGCCCCTCAGCTTTCAGAGCTGGGGTTAGCGCCAGGCCAGGGCGGGCTGATTGGCGTAATCTTCAGCGTCTGGCTGATGTGCCTGGTGGAAAAAAAAGTGCGTAAAATCGTGCCGGATATTCTCGACGTGGTCGTCACTCCCACTATCGTATTGCTGGTCATGACCGCCATGCTGCTTTTTATCATTATGCCTGCGGCTGGTGTGGTGTCAGACGGTATATTGCACGGTCTGAATGGCCTGCTCACCAAAGGCGGTATTGCTGCCGGATTCGTTCTGTCGGCACTGTTCCCGTTTCTTATCTCGCTGGGCTTACACCACGGTCTGTTCCCTATTCATATCGAAATGATTAACGCCACCGGGCATGCCCCACTTTTCGCTATACAGATCATGTCAAATGCCGGAATGGTTGGCGCCGCCACGGCGGTCCTGATGCTCACGCGCGATCCGGTAATGAAAAAAATCGCCAAAGGCGCAATCCCAACGTCCATTCTTGCGGTCGGCGAACCGACTATCTTTGGCGTCAATATCCCGGCGGGTTTTGCGTTTATCACCGGCTCCATCGGGGCAGGTTTTGGCGGCGTGATGGTTGTACTGCTTGGCGTGTCGACTAACGGCATAGGTGCCGCCGGCTTGTCGGCTCTGCCGCTGATAGCCGACGGCAAATACCTGCAATACATCCTGGCGTGGCTGACGGGCTGCTCGGCAGCCTTTGTGCTGACCTATCTGGTGGGCAAAGTCCGCGGTTACGATAAAGAAACGGTATAAAAGAGGTAATAGAACAAAAATGAAAGCGATTATGTTGATGTTTGATTCGCTGAATAAACGCTTGTTGTCGGCTTACGGCAGCGATAGCGCAATCACGCCCAATTTTCAGCGATTAAAAGAAAAAACAGCATGCTTCAATAATTTCTATGTAGGCAGTATGCCGTGCATGCCCGCCCGGCGCGAGCTGCACACCGGACGCTATAACTTCCTGCACCGAGGCTGGTCACCGCTCGAGCCCTTTGATGATTCAATGCCGGAACTGCTGAAAAAGAACGGCATTCATACCCATTTAGTCACTGACCATAAACATTACTGGCGCGACGGCGGTGCAACCTATCACTCGCGGTATAGCACCTATGAATTTGTCAGAGGGCAGGAAGGTGATGCCTGGAAAGGCGTGGTGGATAAGCCTGAATATCGTTACGAATCTGGCGAGCCGGAAGAGATTAAGCAGCGGCGCGTGGCCAGCCACGTGCAGCATCAAATCAACGTGCAGTTTATGCAGAATGAAGAAGAGCATCATCTGGCGCGAACCATTAATAAAGGCCTTGAGTTTATTGATACCAACCACGCCAGTGACAATTGGTTTTTACAGCTGGAGTGCTTCGACCCACACGAACCGTTCTTTGTGCCGGAAAAATACCTGAAGATGTACGGCATTGACGACCCCAGCCAGTTTGACGGTTGGCCCCCCTACTATTTTGTGACCGAGAGTGAGGAGCGTAAAAGTACCATCCAGAAGTACTACAAAGCGCTACTGACGATGGTGGATGCTTACGTCGGACGCGTACTCGACTATATGGATCGGTATGATTTGTGGAAGGATACAGTCCTTATCGTCAACACCGATCACGGCTTCCTGCTGGGCGAGCATGAATGGTGGGGGAAAAACATCATGCCGCTGTATAACGAAGTGGCGAATATCCCCTTCTTTATGTGGCATCCAGAATACCCCTGCGCCGGAGAGGAGCGGCAAGCACTGGCGCAAACTATCGATGTTCCGGCAACGCTGCTGGACTGCTTTGGGCTGAAAAAACCGGCGGACATGTTGGGTGTATCACTGCTTCCGGCATTACGTGATGACACTCCGATACGTGACTACGCGCTCTTTGGTTACCATGGTTGCCACGTCAACATTACCGACGGGCGCTACGTCTATATGCGCTCGCCCGTCGTTCAGGGAATTGATGGGTTGTATGAGTACACGTTAATGCCAACCCGTATAAACCGCCGCTGCACGCCTGCTGAACTGCAAAATATCTCACTCTATTCCGGTTTTAAGTTTACCAAAGGCTGCCCGGTGATGAAGATGCCAGCAGAATCAGTGATGACTCGCGATGCCGATCGTTTTGGCCACCGCCTGTACGATCTGGTCGCAGATCCTTCACAGCGGAACCAAAGTCCGGACAGAGAAGCGGCGCAGCATCTGCTTAACAGCATGCGGGTTATCATGGAAAAGAACGATGCTCCCCCCGAGCTTTATGCCCGTTATGGCCTTAACGATCCACGAAGCGAGCTATTAGGGTGGGATCCGCATCTCCTCCCTGAGCTGGCGCAGTTTGAGCCAACCGTCCGCTATGGGCTTTACGCGCTATTGCAGCATCTCGAAGGCAGCGACCAACAGAATCTGGTTGAACGCCTGCTGGCATGCAGCCATCCGGACTGGAACCAGGAAAATTTGTGGTGCTTCGTACAGAACCATGTTCCTGAAGAGCAGCATCAAAGCGTGTACTATAAGATGGCACTAGAAATGCGTCTTGACTGAGTGGTATTCCGGCGGTGCGCGCCGCCGGAAAACAGGAGTAGAAGTGAATGAAAGAAGAACTGGATTATTCCCGTGGTGCTAAACCGCTATATGCGCAGCTGTATGACATTCTGCTGTCCCGCCTGAAAGCTGGCGAATACAAAAAAAATGACGTGTTGCCTACCGAAGCTAAGTTTGAAGAGCTTTTTGGCGTAAGCCGCATTACCGCCCGGCGAGCGCTGGCTGAACTGGCGGCTAAAGGTCTGGTAAAGCGACAGCCCGGTATTGGTACGATGGTCATCAGTACCTCTGAGAAACAGGAAACGAAAACACGCATCCGCCTGATAGATGGCCGGCAACAACAGCCGATCCTGCGTAACAATTTAACGCTGGAGCTACTGTTACCGCCTGAAGACGTTGCGCTGGCTTTCGGGCTTGATAACACGACGAAGATTCAACGGCTTATTCGCACAATTACTCGCGAAGGCGAGCCGCCCGCGCAGGTAAACTTCATTTGGCTGACGCCGCGGCTTGGGCACCTCACGCTGGATGAATTAGACGGCAGCCTGTACGAGACATTTGAGCTGCATAATGAAAACATCGATACCTATCAGGATATTATTACCGCTGAACTGGTAACAGAGTCAGACTGCCGGCTCCTGCAAACTTCACCAGGTGAACCTGTACTGGTAAAAACGCGTAAAGGGTATAACGATCGTGGCGAATTGGTCGAATTCGGGGTATCGAAACACATCGCCAGCTGTTATCAGTACATTGTCGAGAATAGCCGATGAGCTGGAGAACGCAGGGAAAATCCCCGGATTATCGCTTCTCTTTAGCAAATGAACGCACGTTTCTTGCCTGGATCCGAACGGCACTCGCATTTATGGCTGCGGCCATTGGGATCGATCAGCTGGCACCAGAGATGGCACCTTCGGCGTTGCGTGAGCTGCTGGTTGCTGGACTCGGCCTCACTGCGGCGGTATTAGCCTGGTACGCGTGGCAACGATGGGCGCGTAATGAACGCGCAATGCGAAACGACGCGGCACTAACCTATCCACGTCTACTGCTGTGGCTAAGTTATGGCCTTGTCGCGGCATTTTTAATCACGCTGACAATACTTATCCTGTTATGAGCGAAGATTTACGCCCCCGGGATCCTGGCCTGCAGCCTGAACGCACCGCGCTTTCCTGGCACAGAACGGCATTCACCGTCCTGGTATTCTCTCTGGCCGCGGTGCGCGTCGCTGTCTCGCGTAGCGATGTCGTTTCCCTTGTGCTAAGCAGCATCGGTACGATGCTGGCGCTGGTGCTGGTGGGACTTTCCTGGCATCGGCAGAAAACAATGCTCACCAATAGCGAACTCATGACCCCGACCTCAATACTCGCTAAGCGTCTGATTAGCTTCGTGTTGTGCATTTTGTCTCTTTCACTTGCGCTTCCGGCGCTGCTCAACCTGATAAGCAATGGAGATGTCTGACATGGCAATAGCAGGCTGCCACGTGATGGCCAAACCCAGCGGCTCCGTCTGCAATATTGATTGCACCTACTGTTTCTACCTCGAGAAAGAAGCGCTTTATCCTGAGCGAAACAAAAACTGGCGCATGTCAGATGACACGCTAGAGCAATTTGTCTGCCAACACATTGCGGCACAAAGCCATAACCACGTTAACTTTGCATGGCAAGGCGGCGAGCCAACCATGATGGGGCTGCCGTTTTTCCGGCGCGTGGTCGCACTGTCGAAAAAATATGCGGGAGGCAAAAAGATAAGCCATTCGCTGCAGACAAATGGCATTTTGCTCAACGACGAATGGGCAGATTTTTTCGCAGAACATAACTTCCTTATAGGCCTGTCTATTGATGGCCCGGCGCCGCTGCATAACCAGTATCGGGTCAACCGTGCAGGAAAAGGCACGCATGATCGGGTAATGGCGGCGATGGCATTACTCAAAGCGCACAATGTCGAGTTCAATACGCTGACAGTAATAGGCAA
This sequence comes from Enterobacteriaceae bacterium RIT693, assembly GCA_009668225.1. GTDB lineage: Bacteria > Pseudomonadota > Gammaproteobacteria > Enterobacterales > Enterobacteriaceae > Cedecea. Next base: position 44,326 of record WJYK01000001.1, read on the forward strand.
GCATAATGTGGGGCATGCGCGTGAAGTCTATGAATTTCTGCTGGCGGCCGGTTCTCGCTATATCCAGTTCATTCCGCTGGTTGAGAGGATGAGTACGGAAGCCTCAAGCGTATTAAACCTGGTTATGCCGGGTGAAAGCGCGGCGACTCTCGCGCCCTGGACCGTGCCAGCCTGGCAATACGGCGAGTTTCTCAAGCAGATCTTTGATATCTGGATCCGCCGGGATGTGGAGCATGTCTACGTTCAGATGTTTGACGTTGCGCTGTCGGCATGGACGGGTCAACCACCGGTGCTGTGCGTGCATTCAGAAACCTGCGGCCATGCATTTGCGCTGGAATCCAACGGGGATTTATATAACTGCGATCACTTTGTCTACCCGGAACATTTGTTGGGGAATATCCACCAGCACACGATTCAGGCGTTAAATAACACGGCACGCGCAACGGCATTCGGAGAAGCTAAACGGGAAACACTCACTGCCGACTGCCGCCGTTGTGATTACCGCTTTGTCTGTCATGGCGGCTGCCCCAAGCACCGCTTCGCCGTGTCCCCCTCCGGCTTCCCCGGCCACAATTATCTGTGCCCCGGCTATAAGCATTTTTTCCAGCATATTACGCGCTACATGAATGTATGGCGTGAATTACTGGACCAGGGCTATCCGGCCCCCGCAATCATGCAATGGTTAGCACAAGAGAGATCGTCTGAAGCGGAAGCGATCGGCCGTAATGGTCCCTGCCCGTGTGGAAGCGGTAAGAAATATAAAAAATGCTGTGGCTGAGATAAAAGACGGCACACGGCCCGTTTACAGCCGGCTCAAAATCGACGCCCTCCGACTTCTATTCCAGTTTAAACGGAAATACGTGAACCACATTGGCGCCCACAGGGTAGATCCCCAGACATTCTGTTCTTTCCTTAGCTTTTTCCCGCGGGAGTCCAGGTATGGGTTCACGTCCTCCCCAGACAAGCAGGCCCTTTCTAGCATAATCTTCCCGTACTTCCAGGGTTTTACCATTATTAAGCTCTATAACGACATTTTTGTCTTTTAGTGGGAGCAGATGACCATTTTCATCAAAAATAAACATTGCCATTCCGGTGGAACTCGCCGGTTTTTCACACCCTGGCGCAACAATGATGCCATTGGCAGCGACTGGCGTGATATTCACTTGTGATTCCTTCACTCTGGCTGTTTCTTCAGAGGGTTCCCGGCCCCCCCAGACATAAACCCCGTCTGGTATTGACGGGGGTAAATGTTCTGGACTTTCAGCCAGTTCCAGTGTTTCTCCATCATCGAATTCAATAACAATGCTTTTTCCTTTATGCAATGTTAAGTCGCCACTCTTCTGAGCAATAAAAATTTTCATTAATTCTCACCTTCGGAAATACCTTTCTCTCATGATGCATATTTGCACTGTAAATGCCTACAATAATGAATAAGAGGGTACTTTCTGATTCTGAAATGAATGCGTACATACAGCATGATAGAAAACAGATTGTCCGCATAACCACGCTAAAGCAAAATGTCCGTCCCACGAGTAGTACAGCGGTATATGGCCTACCACATTGACTCGTACGGAGTCATTTTCTCCGGGGCCATCCGGTAGCGGATTAAAAAGAACATCTTCAATACCGGGTAGCATAAAGCGAAGAATGCAGCAAAGACAAACAACCTTTCTCTGACCACTCAACGGAAAGTCGTCAGATGGTGAACAAAACCCTCGACGTACTGCTGGCAAGCTATTCCCCTAAATATCCAACGGCAATGAACAAACTGGAGAAGGATCGTGAAGAGTTGCTGGCGTTCCAGGATTTTCCGGCGGAGTACCGGGAGTCAATAAGGACGACTAACCTGATAGAATCGGCGTTTGCGACAGTACGTTTACGCCGTAAATGGGCAAAAATTGCGGGTCGAGAGAAGCCACGCTTACGATGGTATTCAAACTGCTTCAGTCAGCACAGAAAACTGAAACCGACTTCCGGGATTTAATCTGTTGACGCTGGTAGTGAATAACGTCCTATTTAAGGACGGAGTACAGGCCCACGAAACATAAAATCGGAGCGTTGCCTGATTGCTCCCTCCACAAGATTTGACAATAATTCATAAAAAAATCCGTACCCCCGAAAGGCACGGATTTTGAAAGCGAGGTTCAGAATTTATTGCTACGGGCGTACTTTGATAATTTTAGTCGCCTTCGATTCCTTGCCGTCTTTAGTCACAACAACCTGCACAGCAATATCAGCATGGTTGTTGTACGGGAACACCCCTTTTATGATAGTGGAAAAACTATCTGTAGAGCCGAACTGAATTTTGTCAGCATCATTTAGCGCTGACCATTTGAACGTCGCGCCCTGTAACGACTCACCATTTTTTGCTGCCACCGCAATGGAATGTGCCTGCTGTCCGATAATCGTGTCGACATTACCGCCGGTATTTATCTGGATGTTAGAAGCCTGTTCAGCAGCTTTAACTGTTACGGTAATATCATCAGTATGCGTCTTTCCATTTTTAGCTGTTACAGTCAGGCGATAGGTCACTTTACCAACCTTACCTGGTTTAATCAGCGCACGTGCTTTCGCCGCATTGACAATCTGCACCCACGCACCACCGTTAGCCACCTGCAGCGCAGCAATATCCTGGCCAGACACAATGGTCCATTTGTAGCTTTCAGCATTTTTACTGGCGAGACCGTTAAGGTCGTATCCTCTTGACTCTTTGTCACTGGTAACAGTGAAATCCTGGCCAGCATCAGCTTCAGGTTTGGTCGCATCAATCTCAGCTTTGGCTTTAAGCGTCACTTGTTTCGAATCGATCTCATTGTCAGCACTGGTGACGGTGAGGTTGACACTAACATCAAAATCACTTTCAGGTTTAGCTTTCAAGCGGATATTAGCTTTACTGCTTTGCGCATTTTCCAGCACCACCTTATCGGCATTATTTGTCACTTTCCAGCTGTACTTGAGCTCCTTACCGGTTGAGGCGCTACCATCAAGGGATACATTGTTGGTTGACAGGGTGTAACTTGAAGGAGAAATAGATGCGACAGGTTTAGTCACCACTTCACCGCCAAAATCCACATCAACCATCTGATAAAAAGCGTTGCCGGTATCACGAACGCGCCAGACAGCATAAATTTTTTGTTTACCCATGCGCTCAGGCACATTACAGGTATGCGTAATGAACTTATCTGGAATAGAGTGGTCATTCGCAGGATTGCCAGGCGCATAATTATAAATGATATGGCAGAATGGCTTTTCTCCAAACATGGCTTTAGTTAAACGCGAGTTTGAGCCTGGAACTGATTCCCAGTCCTGATTGGTGATGTAATAAGTAAAATAGGTGGTGCGATGGTTAGCAGGTAAGTGCCATTTAAACTGATGCTGACCTGCGGTCATTGGATTATTAAACGTATTTTGCTTTTCATCATCCAGTTTTGAAAATTCACCTACTGCTGTTGAGCCGCCGCTGGCTAACTTACCGTCAGCGGGAAAATCAAAAAGTTGTTCGTTGATAGTTGGGCTGGGATTCATATCCCCTCCCGTCGGTAATTTTGCTGCTTCAACAGCATCTGCAGGCCAGACGTTGGTATGTTGCCCATTCGCATTCATTGGTGGAAAATGAATGACAGATCGAGATTTTGGCTCATAGAGATAGCCATGCGCCATTGCCCCGGCGGAATACATGCTAACCAGAGCAAGTGCTAATGCAGAAGATAGCTTATTAAGCTTGATAGAATTCACAATATTCTTCCCTGAAAATTAATTGAACGAAACTTCAACATGGCTAATTACATTGCCATCCTGGGCATATACGGCGTTAGGACCTCTCTCTTCCGGCGTTATCTGACCGTTGTCATGCAGGAAACCAGCACGAATGTCAGGGTGTTGCTCGTTAATGGCTTTAGCCAGAACATAAGACCAGTGGGATTCTTCACCCGGTAAAATGGTCACTCGGGTTTCTTTTGAAGGAAGTTCGGTTTCACTGCTGAAAAAACGGGCGCGGATGGTCTGCCCTTCCACGACACGCACCTTTTGACCATTAATGGCGCGCTCTAATGAACCAAGCTCTTTGTTCATACAGGAATGAAGAGTTTGGTTGCAGTTTGCTGTTGGCGAAGAGACTTCTTTAGCAATCGCTGAAGCGCTTACAATGCCACCAGCAAGTAACGTGGTAAGTACAATGGCAGATTTACTTATTTTCATGTGATTCCTTATGACTCCATGACTGGAGTTGTATAAATATACAAATTATCCTTTTACGCAGGCGAAAAAATCCTTAATAAAGCCATTGCGCAGACTAATTATCTTAGATAGAGGTTTTGCTAAATAGCAGACCATTCCTTATGGGATGAAGAATTAACGAATGCACACCAGAAATATCTACAGGCGACACCCTATTCTAAAAATAAAATATGAAAAAAACAAAGAACTGGAGAAGTATCTATACCCTCGAGGGCGGATTCTTATTGCAGACTATAAATAACACCTGGTAACCTGAAAATATCTTATCATATGCTTCACCTAAATCGGCCATCAATGAAACGATAGTTATACCGAGTCATAACAAAAGGATAAGACAATATGCTTCTCTGGGTTAAGAGGTAGCCCAGAGAGTTGCCTGCTCATATAGGCAGGTCTTTTTTTAATTACGATCCTGCGCTGAAGAAAAATAAGTCACATTCACCTTGAGTGACGTTGTTTTTCTCTCAGGAAGAAAAGAGAAATAAATATTGTCTCCGGTGTAAAATGTGAGGGAGGGGTTTCGTTAGTGCGTTCAGCCACTCGTTTTTTCCGGCCACTTAACATCCGGCGCCGCACCCACACGACTCAGCATGATACGATAAGTTTTCCAGACATTAAGCTGCTGTAACTCTTCTTCCGTTGCCATCTCAATATCCGCCGCATCCTGCAACAGCGATATCGAATCTGCGGCTTCATCAAGTAGTGCTGATTTTGTTTTCTGAGCCTTCGCGATACGCTCTTATTTCGACAGAGTGCGGGGGGCAACTTTTTTACCGTCAAATACCCATTCCTCACGATTAATGCTAAAGCCATCGGCAATTTACCTTTGATTTCCGCGACGCGAATCCCTTCGGGACTAAACATGGAAACCGCATAAACATTGCCACGTTCCGGTAAGGGCAAAAAGGAGAGTTCGATGGCACTCATCAGTAAAAAGTACGTTTGTAATGACGACACAACTGCATTTTATGTAGAAAACAGCGGAAAAATTAATAGATCGTTCTTTCGTGGGGCCTTCCCAGGCCCAATCAGGATTATGTCGTAATCATCTATGGAGAGCAGCTTCTCACTCACCAGCATTCCTCCTCATTCATGCCAGGCAAGGCAAGGCAAGGCAAGGCAAGGCGTTGAGATAGTCGCCCAGAAATTTTGTTTTTAATACTGAGAGCCGCAGGTATTCACAGATAGCCCGCGACTCAACTTCTGTGCCTTCCGGTACATCTTCAGCCCTGACAACAAAAACTGGCGCACCAAGAATGCTCTTCTAAACTGTTATTTCCATCCAACAGAAGGAGCATGCCATATGATTGGAAACACTTTGCAATTACCCGGTAAATCGACTAACTCCCTGACAGCCAAAGTTAACGATACAGATTTTGCAGCCACAATAGTTGGCGGTCGCTATGATGAAGACTCGACGGGTAGCACAGAATGGATCAGACGTTCCTGGGGAAGGGGCCTGTTGCACCCGGAGGATAAAGAACACACTCTGGTCTTTATTTCCATCAACTGGAATATCGTGGGCGAACAAATTTATAACCTCAAAGATAGCGACCTTCCGGTCAGTATCGGCTTTACTAACCTGTTCCCGACAGAAGACGGAAACGAATTTGAATATATTAAATACGCAGGAACAGGGAGATTAACAATCACCCACAGTGCTGAAACCTATATTGCCGAGGGCAGTTTTAATTTTGAAGTGGATGTTCCACAACGTGATGGCACCACTCAACACTTTAAAGTCACTGAAGGCAAGTTTTATGTTGGGCCGACTGATAAATTAGCCAAAAAATAAGTTCCGAAGCTGGTGGGAAGTATTAACCCACCAGCGATTTATGAAGCAAGTTTAAATAAACCTACTTAATATTTATATCACTGCAGCTATAGAACCCTTCCCCTTCCGGATCAATTCGCTGCCAGCGAACAAACAACACCCTGACTCCCTTTTCATTGTTCACAGGAACTAAGAATTTGTAATTGCCATCTACCGGCTGAGGGTTTTCTATCTTTTTCAGAAGGTTGAGATCACTCCATTTCAAAGGTCTTTCGCTGGCCTTATATGTTTCATTCGAAAGATATACCTCAAAGAAACTGGGATCATGCGTGGCCGTTGCGTGCCAGGTAACTTCCATTTCACCTTTATCATTTAAGATAACATCTTTTGCAGTCCAGGGGGCAGCAATATCCATACCTGATTTATCGTTATAAAGATATTCTTTTTTCCCGTCTTTCTCCGTCCCTATATTCCCGCCGGAACAAAGCTGACCATCAGGAATAGCCAACTTCACCTTCTCTGGATCGTTATAATCTGGTTCACGTATTAATTTCGCAAATTCGTCCTTCTGAACGAATGGGTAGTTAGACTGCTCTATTAGTTTCTGCGTATTCCCCTCACCTACAAATTCTTGATAATCTTTGTATTTATTATAATTTTTCTGATAAGCAGATTTGCATGCGGCATTTTTGATGTCAGAACCATCAACTGGCCAGTGATAATCCTCGCCATCAAAACATAATTGCTGTCTTGATATAGGCTCAGAGACAGTTCCGTGGTGTGGAACTGCATTCCCTTCATCATTTTCAGAGCAAGAGACTCCAAGTACAGCCATACTTAAAGTTACGGCACAAAGAAATGCTTTTTTCATAATGAGTTCCTTATCACTATATTTACAATCGGGATAATCGCGAAATAAGCATAGGATCACAATGTAATAAACAGCAAATCATCGAATATGAAAACCTCTTGCACCTGCCACGATTTATTTACACGGTTTTTACAGTTAACAGACGCCGTTGCTCAATATCACGGACACCCGCAAAATTATTATTTCCTTTCTCAATAACGACCAGAAGCGGCTTAATCCAGAGAACGACCTGAAAATATGTCATTGAGCTGGTGGCAACGGTACGATCATCGATTTCGTCAGGTCTGCCGGTATCGGTGTGCATGGTGCTGGTACGTAAACGGTACGCGTAGCAATAGTCACCGGTGGTTGCTGAACCAGCCAGTTGAGTAAGTTGCTACGTGAAAGTTTTATCTTCCCGGCAGGTTTCCCATAAGTATTGATGCTGAAGGGATAAAAGTTTGTTTTAGCCAGATCGATGCCGGTGATTTTCATTTCAGACAGAGTATCCCTTCTACTTCTTCTGATTAAAGTTTATCCATCATGGCGTAAATGGAGAGTGCCGTGAAGGAGGGGGAAGACCATCTCCATCGCTTACAAATATTCAGGGAGTATTCTTAACCATGCATGACACATGCCGTGATATTTTTTTTAACCCTGCCCAGTGAGTTGCCGAAAACCGCACAGCACTGATGGCTTTCAGCGACTGGCCTGCCTGATGATTTACCAGATATTCCCCGTCCTGTACCGGACGCAGCATGTCACCAGCCTGGACATCAACTGACGATGCCACCTCTGCAGTCATTTTTAATGCTCCGGCCCACAGCACCAGCATAAAACGCCCTGGAGATCTCAGGCGGATGACATCAATAACAAGCCATTCCATAACGACCTGCTTACATTACGTGAGTGGCTCTCTGACACAATGGCAGAGAGTAAACATATCCCCGGCACCGGATGTTACACACCCGGAACCACTACCCGCGCCGGGTTCAGGATTTTGTGCTCAGTTGACAGCTCCATCACAAAGACAATGTGTCGCGGCAGACTGATGATGACAGGCCTGTTGCTTTCCAGCCTGACTGACTGCACCGGTACAGGTATTGGGAGACCATATCCATGAGAACAGGCACAGCAATCGCTACGAGGACGAGATGTTTGCAATCAAATACTTTCAGAAAGGAACGGCACATATCAGCTTCAGACGACCGCAGCTGGTTGAAAAGCTGAATGAGATTATCGCCAGACATTATCCGGGGCACTGGCAGCAAGGTAAAACCAGAAACAGGCGCTATCCTGTCTAATGCATTCTGAGCTCCACCAGTGCAAGCCAGAAGTTAATGGCATACTGGAAACCAGCACAAAAGAAAAAACCCAAGCCGCATAACGACTTGGGTTTCGAATTTGGCGGAAGCGCAGAGATTCGAACTCTGGAACCCTTTCGGGTCGCCGGTTTTCAAGACCGGTGCCTTCAACCGCTCGGCCACACTTCCAACGAGGCGAACTATAAACATAGCCATACTTCATGTAAAGCACGATTTTGTTCAATCGCCTGAAATTTCATCATATTTGTGTTATTTGCCTGAAACATCATCAATATGTTTACTTTCAAACCGCTTTTCTGCCCCCAGACGGGGGCAGCGTCGGCATCAATGCTTTTTGATGTACATATCCTGGGTGAGATATTTACCCAGCGTGCTTGGCGCATAGCCGCCCACGTAAGGTTTTACCAGTTGAACCTTCACATAGTGGTAGATAGGAATGGTCGGAACGTCTTTCGCAAGAATATCCTCGGCCTGCTGATAGTATTTTGCACGTTCTTCCACGCTGCCGGCCTGCGAAGCTTTGGCAATAATCTCGTCATAAGCAGGGTTGCTGTATTTTGAGCTGTTCTGGCTGTCGCCGGTACGGAAGTTGTTCAGGTAGGTAGCCGCATCATCATAGTCGGCAATCCAACCATAGCGCACCAGGTCATAGTTGCCGGTGCGTTTAGTATCCAGCATGGTTTTCCATTCCTGGTTTTGTAGCTTAGCCTCAACGCCAACGTTTTTCTTCCACATCGAACTGGCGGCAATAGCGATACGCTGGTGAGATTCAGACGTGTTGTATAGCAGGTTGAACTGCAGCGGATGCTTCTCGTTGAAGCCCGCCTCTGCCAGTAGTTTTTTCGCTTCCGCAATGCGCTTATCGTGGCTCCAGCTGCCGTAATCCGCTGGTTTAAGCTCAATACCGCCAATTTTAGGCTGACTCACAAGCCACGCGGGCTTTTGCCCCTGCCCTAATACTTTCCCGGCAATAATGTCTTTATCCAGCGCCAAATTCAGCGCCAGTCGAACACGCGGGTCATTGAACGGTGCTTTAGTGGTATTAAATTCGTAATAGTAGGTAGAGAGGTAAGGCGTGATATGGACCTGATCCGGAATGGATTTCTTCAGTGAGGCAAAGAGCGTTTCCGGCACGGTATAGGTGATGTCTATCTCACCTGCCTTATAGCGGTTAATATCTGCTGTGCCGGAAGTAACGGGCAGGTAAGTCACCTTATTAATCACCGTATGCGCGTCGTCCCAGTACTGCTTATTACGCTCGCCGACGACTTTTTCATTCACCACCCACTGCGACAACTTATACGGGCCGCTGCTCACGAAATTGACAGGCTGAGTCCATTTATCCCCGAATTTTTCTACGGCCGCTTCACTCACGGGCACCATCGACGTATGGCCCAGCATCAGCAAGAAGGCCGACGTTGGCTGATCCAGCGTCACCTGCACGGTGTTGGCATCCAGCGCCTTCACGCCCAGGCTATCAACCGGCTTCTTGCCTTCGGCAATATCATTCGCATTTTCTATGTGCATCGTGCCGGGGTAAGTGGCATAAGGGGAACCCGTTTTAGGGTCCACTAAACGCTTCCAGCTCCAGACTACGTCCTGCGCGGTAATGGGCTCACCGTTGGACCACTTGATCCCCGGGCGCAGATGGAACGTCCAGACTTTGTTGTCCTGGTTCTCCCATTTTGCGGCCAGATGCGGTTCGATGGTGCCATCATTTTTGACGCGAATCAGCCCGTCAAAGAAGTCGCCAATGATATTCCCCTCAACGTCGCTTTCCACTTTATGCGGGTCAAGCGACGCCGGTTCACTGCCGTTGTTACGCACCAGCTCCTGTTTGGCTGCAAGCTCGGTTCCCGGCGGAACGTCCGCTGCCCATGCGCTGGAAATAGCGCTGAGCAAACCCAGAGCAACCAATGATTTTGAGAATGTGTTGTTGTTTGTTTTCATGACCTACGCCTTATTGATGTTATTTAACGACGGTACGGCTAACACTCTTAGTCACCTTTCATCAATAAAGCAATATTTTTCAGCCACCTATAAGTGGGTGTTATGGCATTAATTTTGTACAATGTGATAAGCTGCACGAGGTAAAGATGGGTAAAAAGGCTTTTGTCTAATAAAGGTGGGCATTATGCTCATCACCATAAAACACCTGTAAAAGAGAGAGTTTTAGAATGGATCGCATTATTACCTCCTCGCGTGACCGTTCGTCACTGCTCAGCACTCACAAAGTGCTACGTAATACCTATTTCCTGCTGAGTTTGACGCTGGCATTTTCCGCGTTGACCGCAACGGCCAGTACCGTCTTAATGCTGCCTTCTCCGGGACTTATTCTGACGCTGGTGGGTATGTATGGTCTGATGTTCCTGACCTACAAAACCGCTGACAAACCGGTGGGCATTCTGTCTGCGTTCGCCTTTACTGGCTTCCTGGGCTACATCTTGGGGCCAATGCTTAACGCCTATCTTTCTGCCGGTATGGGCGATGTCATTGGTATGGCGCTGGGCGGAACCGCGCTGGTGTTCTTCAGCTGCTCGGCCTATGTGCTGACCACGCGCAAAGACATGTCCTTCCTCGGCGGCATGCTGATGGCGGGCGTTGTAGTCGTGCTGATTGGTATGGTGGCTAACATCTTCCTGCAGCTCCCGGCCCTGCATCTGGCCATTAGCGCGGTGTTTATCCTGATCTCTTCCGGCGCCATTCTGTTTGAGACCAGCAACATTATTCGCGGCGGTGAAACTAACTACATCCGCGCGACCGTAAGCCTGTATGTTTCACTTTACAACATCTTCGTTAGCCTGCTGAGCATCCTTGGGTTTGCCAGCCGCGACTAACTGACACGGTCACTTCTGAAAAGAGAATGCCCTGTGCATTCTCTTTTTTTTTGCCTCTACACCGGCTCTTAAGCCGACAGGGAAAATTTGCTACACTGCGCCCGATTTGACGTGAATAGTGGATAACTATGTTGACCTTCGAAGGTAAAGAAATAGAAACAGACACCGATGGCTACCTGAAAAACAGCCAGGCGTGGAGCGAGCCGCTGGCGGAAGTGATTGCCGCTGGAGAAGGAATTACCCTCGCGGTAGAACACTGGGAAGTCGTGCGCTTTGTGCGCGAGTTTTACCTGGAGTTTAATACCTCCCCGGCTATCCGTATGCTGGTTAAGGCCATGGCGAACAAGTTTGGCGAAGAGAAAGGCAACAGCCGTTATCTCTATCGCCTGTTCCCGAAAGGCCCGGCAAAACAGGCTACGAAAATCGCAGGCCTGCCAAAGCCGGTGAAGTGCATCTAGTAACGAATCCCAAAGTTGACCCATTCGCGTTCGGGTTGATGAGGTTCAGTCAAAACTTTGTCAACCCTCGCGCTACGTGGCCCTCCGGCTTTTAGCCACGCCAGCAGCTTTTCAACCTGCTCAGCCTCACCGCAAGCCACCACCTCAACGCTGCCATCATCAAGATTACGGGCGTAACCGGTTAAGCCGAGTTTTTCTCCCTCACGCTGCGTGCTGTAACGAAAGCCCACGCCCTGCACCATGCCGTGAACCCAGCACTTAACGCACTGCCGTTGTGAATCCGCCATTGTTTCTTCTCCAGTCTCAAATCTGCTCTCAGTCTAACAGGGCGCATAATTTTTTCTTACGCCGCGGCCAACGCCGTGAGGCCTTTCACGTGAATAAATTGCAATTACATGCTCTAACCCGGAAAATGGCGCTCATTTCTTAGCGAAGCAGCAAATAAATTATGAGCGTACGTTTAGTGTTAGCCAAAGGGCGTGAGAAGTCGTTATTGCGCCGTCATCCATGGGTGTTCTCCGGCGCGGTTGCGCGTCTGGAAGGCAAGGCCAATCTCGGTGAAACGGTCGATGTGGTGGACAGCCAGGGCAAATGGCTTGCCCGTGCCGCCTTCTCCCCTGAGTCGCAAATCCGCGCCCGCGTCTGGACCTTCAATCAGGATGAGAGCATCGATATCGCCTTCTTCACCCGTCGCCTCCAGCAGGCGCAGCAGTGGCGAGACTGGCTGGCTAAGCGTGACGGGCTGGACAGCTATCGCCTGATTGCCGGTGAGTCTGATGGTCTGCCAGGCGTGACCATCGACCGTTTCGGTAACTTCCTGGTGCTGCAACTGCTGTCTGCAGGCGCAGAATATCAACGTCCGGCGCTGGTTGCCGCCCTGCAATCGCTCTATCCGGAGTGCTCCATTTACGACCGCTCTGACGTGACCGTGCGTAAGAAAGAAGGCATGGCTTTGACTCAGGGGCCGGTGAGCGGTGAGCAGCCACCCGCCCTGCTGCCAATTGAAGAGCACGGCATGAAGCTGCTGGTGGATATTCAGGGCGGGCATAAAACCGGCTATTACCTCGATCAGCGCGACAGCCGTTTCGCCACTCGCCGCTACGTTGATAATAAGCGTGTACTGAACTGCTTCTCTTACACCGGTGGTTTTGCCGTCTCCGCACTGATGGGCAACTGTAGCCAGGTGGTGAGCGTTGATACCTCTCAGGATGCACTGGATATTGCCAAACAAAACGTTGAGCTAAATAAGCTTGACCTAAGCAAAGCAGAATTCCTGCGTGACGATGTCTTTAAGCTGCTGCGTAAATACCGCGATCGGGGCGAGAAGTTCGACGTCATCGTAATGGATCCGCCTAAATTTGTTGAAAACAAAAACCAGCTGGCGGGCGCCTGCCGTGGTTACAAAGACATCAACATGCTAGCCATTCAGCTCCTGAATCCTGGCGGCATTCTGATGACCTTCTCCTGCTCGGGGCTGATGACCACAGATTTATTCCAGAAAATCATCGCCGACGCCGCCGTAGATGCCGGGCGTGATGTACAATTTATAGAGCAGTTCCGTCAGTCGGCCGATCACCCGGTGATCGCAACCTACCCGGAAGGGCTGTATCTGAAAGGGTTTGCCTGTCGAGTCATGTAGCTTGAAAAGTGGAGAATTGCCCGCATATCACTATGCAGAGTAATGTTCCCGGGAGGTGACTATGATTGCCAGCAAATTCGGTATTGGCCAGCAGGTTCGCCATTCTTTACTGGGCTATCTGGGCGTAGTGGTTGACATTGACCCTGAGTATTCGCTTGATGAGCCACAGGAAGATGAACTGGCCGACAATAACGCACTTCGCGCCGCTCCCTGGTACCACGTTGTGATGGAAGATGATGATGGCCAGGCGATTCATACCTATCTCGCCGAAGCTCAGCTTAGTTCTGAAGATGACGACGAGCACCCTGAACAGCCGTCAATGGACGAACTGGCTGCCTCGATACGCCAACAGCTTCAGGCACCACGCCTGCGTAACTGACAAAAACCCACCGGATGGCGCAATGCCGATCAGTTAAGGATCGGTTGACCGATCCTTAAACTGCTGCACTATAACGGCTTCCACAACAGGGAGCCGTTTTCTTATGCCGCTTCTTAATGACCTGCTCGATTTTAGCGACCATCCCCTTTTGCCTCCGCCTTCTGCACAGATGTTTGCAGAACATCTTCCCGCTGAGTGGATACAGCACTGCCCGACACTCTCTGAGCACGCAACCGTTCGCCGTCGGCGCCTGCCGGGGGATATGGTTATCTGGATGGTCGTGGCAATGGCCTTTTTCCGTAATGAGCCGATTACCGATGTGGTTCGTCGTCTGAACCTGAGTGCCGATGGCGACGCCGGCATGAACCTGCTGGCCCGCAGCGCTGTCACCCAGGCACGCCAGCGCGTGGGGGCGGCACCGGTTGAGTGGCTCTTCCGTCAGACCGCACAGACATGGGGAGCGGAACGCTACCGCAAGGATGACTGGCAGGGGTTGCAACTTTTTGCCGTTGATGGGGCACAGTTCAGAACACCTGACGAGCCTGAGCTTCGTGAATATTACGGCTCAGCGAATACCTCCACCCCACGCCAGAGCGCTTATCCGGTTATGCGTCTGGTGGCCTTAATGAACCTGGGCAGCCATGTGCTACTGGATACCGTGACCGCCCCTTACCGGCGAAGTGAACGGGGTGGAGAAAACGGTCCTGACCTCACTTCCGGCAGACCGCTATAAAGCAAAAGATGTGGCAGAGCTTTACCACTCACGGTGGGAAATCGAAGTCGGGTTCAGAAACCTGAAAAGTAGCCTGCTGGATAATGCGCTGGTGCTGAGAAGCCGTAAGGTTGACCTGCTGGAGCAGGAGGTGTGGGGCATGTTGCTGGCCTATAACCTGATACGTCGTGAGGCGACAAGGGTCGTGGAGAAACACAAAAAAGCGCCCTCAGAAATGAGCTTTAAGTTCGCCTTCCAGTTTATCGCGACGGAAATGATAGTGCTGGGAAATACGGTATCACCGGGGACAATCCCGAAACGGCTGGAGCACCTGCGGGGGAATCTGGAAGCGGTGTTCATAAAAAAACGCCCCCGACCATCAAGGCCGGGGGCAGTTAAGATGTCAAAAACCCGTTATCCGGTGAACGCCTATGCCGCTCCGCTTAAGTGAACGGCATTGCGCCGGATGGCGGGGTTTTTCTTATTTCGCCAGCCCGAGGCGCGGTATCTCAATCGCCGGGCATTTATCCATCACGACGCTTAATCCCGCATTTTGCGCCAGTACAGCAGCCTGCTCGTTTATCACGCCTAACTGCATCCACAGCGTTTTCGCCCCAATGGCAATGGCCTCCTGCGCAACGCCCCAGGCGGCCTCTGAATTGCGGAATACGTCGACCATGTCCACTTTCTTAGGAATATCGGCAAGCGTTGCATAGCCAGCCTGCCCCAGCAGCGTTTTACCCGCCACCTTCGGCGAGACAGGAATAACGTCGTAGCCCTGTTTTAACAGGTAGTCCATCACTCGATAGCTTGGACGATCGGGCTTATCACTCGCGCCCACCAGCGCAATGGTACGGGTTGTTTTCAGGATAGTTTCAATATCACTTTGTTTCATAGCGCCCCCATAAGATGTTATCTGAAGTGTATGCCAAAGCAGGGCTCCCGGCTATTTTTGTACCGGCAACGGGAGAGCGCAATTTCTGAAAATATGTCTATATGTTAATAGATAGGGTTTGGGTAAAATTTTGAAACATCCACCCAGCCAGCTCAACCAGGGAGAGTAACATGAGAGTCGGCCTGCCCGTAGTCACATTGATGTTGATGATGCCAGTGCTGGTCTGGGGAACAACCCTGCGGCTAAGTCCCGAAGTTGATTTACTGGTTCTTGACGGTAAAAAAGTTTCCAGCTCGCTTCTGAAAGGCGCCGAAAGCATTGAACTTGATAATGGGCCACACCAGTTAGTCATTAGGGTGGAAAAAAACCTTAACGTCACTCAACGTGACAGACGCCCTGGATTTTCTCCGCCACTGGTAGTCAGTTTTGACTCCAAAGAGATAGACCTGGTGAATATTATTCTACCGCGCAAAGACGACATACACGCCCAGACGCCTCCCTATATTAAGCTGCTTGATGGTCACGCAAAGCCCATTCCCATCAGAACCGACGTTCTGGAAACGATACCCGATCCCACCGGTACGGATTACGAGGAAGAGACACTGCGCTACAACAAAGCAGGGAAAAAAGCTTCAATGCCGGGGTTCGCGACGCTGACAGCCGTCGACGCCCATGATGTTGCCGCTGCGAAGCCAGCGTTCCCGCCTTCACAGTCTGAAACGCTGACGGAACAAAGGCTGAAGTATTTGTTTAGCCAGGCCGATAAATCGACACGCGCGCGCTTTTTACGCTGGGCAAAAGAGACGCCAACGCCATAGCGGAAACTCGCGCTTTTTTTGACTCCCTTCTCTTGCAGCGCCGGGGGCTTTTAGTAAGCTGTGGGCAACCCCAAAACAGCCCAGGAAAAGACAATGGAATTAACGACCCGCACACTTGCGGTAAAAAAACATATCGCACTGGTCGCCCACGATCACTGTAAGGATGCACTTTTAAAATGGGTACAGCGGCATAAAACCACGCTTGCCAGCCACACGCTATATGCTACCGGGACAACAGGTAATCTGATCCAGCGAGCAACGGGCCTTGAAGTACACGCGATGCTCAGCGGCCCAATGGGAGGCGACCAGCAGGTAGGCGCCTTGATTTCCGAAGGCAAAATTGACGTTCTGATTTTCTTCTGGGATCCGCTTAACGCCGTACCACATGACCCCGACGTTAAAGCCCTGCTGCGGCTGGCCACCGTCTGGAACATCCCGGTAGCCACCAACCTCTCCACCGCCGACTTTATCATTCACTCGCCGGGCTTTAACGAAAGCGTTGATATTCTGATCCCGGACTACCAACGCTATCTCAATGAACGCCTGAAATAATCAGGGCCGGTTCACCGCCGGCACGCCAAGCCGCTTGAGTGTGTCAACAAACACGGAAGGATCCTGTTTGTTAAACATCAGCCAGACACGGTGGCGTGCGCGGGTCAGCGCCACATACAGTAAACGCCGCTCCTCTGCATCCGGGAAATCCTCCGGCTGCGGCAGGAGTGCCTGCTCCATTATCGACTCGCGGGCAGGCGCAGGGAATCCGTCCTTCCTCTCCTGTAAGCCAAGAATAATCACGTAATCCGCCTGCTGCCCCTTACTCGCGTGGATAGTCATAAAATCGAGGTTGAGCTTTGGCCAACGCGTTGCGGCTTTTTCGAGGCTAGCCGGTCGTAAATGGTGATAACGAGCCAGAACCAGAATACGCTGCTCGGGCAGAGCGTAACCGCTAAGTTTATCAAGCAGGTCATCCAGCCGGTCGTCGGCAAGCAGGGCAACGGCTTTTTTATCGCCTTTAGTGAGACTGTTCAGCGGCTTGTGTAACTGATGCGGATTCTGCTGAACAAACCCATTGGCAATTTCACCGATACGATCGTTAAAACGGTAGGTGGTATCCAGCGCACAGCTGTCGCCTTCACCGAAATGATGGCTAAATGCGGTCGTCAACGCCATTTCTGCACCGCTAAAGCGGTAGATAGCCTGCCAGTCATCACCCACGGCATACAGGGAAGTATGAGAGTTCTGACGCCGTAAAGCAGCCAGCAATGCAGCGCGCTGCGGAGAGATATCCTGAAACTCATCCACCAAAATATGCTTCCACGGGCTGATAAATCGCCCTTTTTCAAGAACGTTAATTGCCTGGTGGATTAGCCCTGAAAAATCAACCGCCTCTTCGGCTTTAAGGGCCGTTTTCCAGCTTTTCAGCAGCGGAGCCATCAGCTTGATGCGTCTGGTGAATAGCTCCCGTATGTCTTCAGGGGCACTGGCTATCATTTCCGCCTGCGACCCGCCATGCATTCGCATCAGGCCAAGCCAACGGTCCAGACGGCCGGCAAGCCGCTTCGCCAGGCGCTTATCCTGCCAGTACTCGCCGTCGGGGACCTCCCATTCCAGCTCTTCACTCAGCCACTGCCGCCAGCCCTTCGCCATCGCTTTTTTCTCCCGACATTGCTGCTGCCAGCTGTCGATAAGCAATTGATGGCGGCCAGCAGTATCGCTTTCCAGCGCGCTCACCCGAGGCACTTTTTTACTGCCCTGCTGGATGATATGCAGCGCCAGTGAATGGAAAGTTCTGGCAGAAATCGCCTCGGTGTTCAGGCGGCTGGAAATTCGCTCATCCATTTCCTGCGCCGCCTGGCGGCCAAACGCCAACAGCAGGATTTGTTCTTCTGTCGCTTCCCCGCGCTGCAATAACCAGCCCGCCCGAGCCACCAGTACCGAGGTTTTACCGCTCCCCGCCCCGGCCAGCACCAGCAACGAATCCTCGCCATTGACCACCGCGCGCGCCTGAGACGGATTCAGCGGAGAGCTTTCAACCTGTTCGAAGAAGGCGGAATACTTTTCCAGCATGCGTTCGGTATAAGCGGTATTTCGCTGATGGCGTCTCTCTTCACCCTGTTCAAGCCAGGCTTTGCATACCGCCCACGCTTCGCGGCAATTCTCAAATTCACTCAGCCGGCTTTGCGGCAGTGGGAGTGCGGCAATGGCGGCTCGCAGATTATCTTGCAGTCCTTGCATATCGCTACGCTTAAACCACACCTCTTTGCGGGTGCGCTGCGCTATCTCTTCACGTTGCGCGGCAAGCACTTCAGCGGCCACCTCACTCATCTCCGCACTCCAGCTCATCCAGAGCGAATTAAGATGGTGAAAAAACCGCTGCGTTTCCGCCCATTCGGTTCCGTGCAGGCGAACAACTTTGTCGTCAGGGAGAACAAACTCCAGCTCTCCCCACACCAGTCCACGCTTGCAGTTGATCGCTATTAACTGGTTGAATGGGATAAGATATTCATGGCGTTCGCCTTTTACCTCAACGCCGGCAGTCAGCAGCTTAACCCGATTATAGGGGTGCTGCGCTAAATGCTTGCCGAGAGAAGTTGCTTTGAGTTCCATTACGTTATCCGATCCAATGAGGTGGTTGTGGCTCAAGTTTAACTGCCGATGGAATGACGCTCCAGAGTAAAAACGCGTTACAATTGCTGTGGTTATTAAATCTATTATTTTCTGTCAGGAAAGCGTGACTATGCGTACCGTACTTAATGTTTTGAACTTCGTTTTGGGGGGATTTTTAACCACCCTTTCATGGCTATTTGCCACGCTGGTCAGCATTGTGCTGATTTTTACACTACCCCTCACTCGTTCCTGCTGGGAGATAACCAAACTCTCCTTCATCCCTTACGGTAATGAAGCTGTTCACGTTGATGAGCTTAACCCACAGGGTAAAAATGCACTGATGAATACCGGCGGTACGCTGCTGAATATTCTTTGGCTGATCTTCTTTGGCTGGTGGCTGTGTATTATGCATATTCTGGCCGGGATCGCGCAGTGCATTACCGTAATCGGGATCCCGGTTGGCATTGCTAACTTCAAGATTGCGGCCATCGCATTATGGCCAGTTGGTCGCCGAGTCGTATCGGTCGAAATGGCACGTGCTGCGCGTGAAGCCAATGCTCGTCGCCGTTTCCAGTAAGGAGCATTTGTGCTGACCCTAAGCCCACTTGTCCGTCGTTACACCTGGAACAGCGCATGGCTTTATAATTTGCGCATATTTATTGCCCTGACGGGTACGGCGGCGCTGCCGTGGTGGCTGGGTGAAGTAAAGCTGACCATTCCGCTAACGCTTGGGGTTGTTGCCGCAGCCCTTGCCGATTTAGATGACCGCGTAAGCGGGAGGCTGCGTAACTTGCTGATAACGCTGGTCAGCTTTTTTATCGCTTCGGCTTCTGTCGAACTGCTGTTCCCGTGGCCGTGGTTGTTTGCTTTAGGTTTAACAATTTCGACAAGTGGTTTTATTCTTCTCGGAGGGCTGGGCCAGCGCTATGCCACTATCGCTTTTGGTGCGCTGCTTATTGCCATCTATACCATGCTCGGTATTTCTCTCTATGAACACTGGTATCAGCAACCGCTGTTCCTTTTAGCAGGCGCAGTCTGGTACAACCTGCTAACGCTTGCCGGGCATTTGATTTTCCCCATTCGCCCACTGCAGGACAATTTGGCCCGCTGTTACGAAAGTCTTGCGAGTTTCCTGGAGATTAAAGCCACACTGTTTGACCCGGATATTGAAGAAGAAAGTCAGGCTCCGATGCTGCAACTGGCCATGGCTAACAGCCAGTTAGTGACCACCCTGAACCAAACAAAAAGTTCATTACTGACGCGCCTTCGCGGTGACCGCGGCCAGAGAGGAACGCGCAGGACATTGCACTACTATTTTGTTGCCCAGGATATTCACGAACGTGCCAGCTCTTCACATATTCAGTATCAGGCACTGCGCGATAAATTTCGCTACAGCGATGTAATGTTCCGTTTTCAGCGTTTGCTAAACATGCAGTCACAGGCTTGCCAACAGCTTTCACGCTCTATTCTACTGAGAACGCCCTACCAGCACGATCCACGTTTTGAGCGTGCTTTCACCCATCTTGATTCAGCCCTGGATCGTATTCGCGCAAGCCATGCAACCGCTTCGGAAATAAAGGCCTTCGGCTTTCTGATTAATAATCTACGGGCCATTGATGCTCAACTGGCAAACATTGAATCGGAACAGGCCATTGCCGAGCCGCAAAACGATCCTGAGAACCGCCTTGCCGACGATAAACTGACCGGTTTCGGTGATATCTGGCAGCGCCTGGCGCTAAACTTTACGCCTGAATCAGCGCTATTCCGCCACGCAGTACGCATGTCATTGGTGCTGTGCGTTGGCTACGCGTTTATTCAGTTTACCGGCCTGCAGCACGGTTACTGGATACTGCTTACCAGTTTGTTTGTCTGCCAGCCAAATTACAGCGCTACGCGACGGCGACTTGCGCTACGTATCATCGGTACGCTGGTTGGGGTCGCGGTCGGTCTGCCTTTGCTTTGGCTTGTGCCCTCTCTGGAAGGCCAGTTAATACTGCTGGTCATTACCGGCGTTCTATTCTTCGCTTTCCGTAATGTTCAGTACGCCCATGCAACCATGTTCATCACGCTGCTGGTACTGCTGTGCTTTAATCTGCTTGGCGAAGGCTTTGAAGTCGCGCTTCCGCGCGTTTTTGATACGCTGCTGGGCTGCGCAATAGCCTGGGCTGCGGTAAGTTTTATCTGGCCAGACTGGCGGTTTCGGCGGCTGTCTCTGGTTGTTGAGCGTGCTTTCAATGCCAACTGCCGCTATCTGGATGCGATTCTTGAGCAGTATCATCAGGGGCGAGATAACCGTCTTGAATATCGTATTGCGCGGCGAGATGCCCATAACAAAGACGCCGAACTGGCTTCCGTTGTGTCTAACATGTCATCTGAGCCTCGCGTATCAGCAGAGATGCGCGAAGCTGCATTCCGCCTGCTTTGTCTCAACCATTCCTTTAATAGCTACATCTCTGCCTTAGGCGCACACCGGGAAAAACTTAGCCATGGCGATACGCTAATGCTGCTTGATGATGCCGTTTGCTATGTCGATGATGCCCTTCACCATCTCCCGGTGGATGAAGAACGCGTTCAGACCGCTCTCAGCGGGCTTTCTGCTCGTATCTCGCAGCTTGAGGCACGAGCGGAAACAAAAGAGCCG
The DNA here is from genome assembly GCA_009668225.1 of Enterobacteriaceae bacterium RIT693. Lineage (GTDB taxonomy): Bacteria > Pseudomonadota > Gammaproteobacteria > Enterobacterales > Enterobacteriaceae > Cedecea. The sequence goes on from WJYK01000001.1 coordinate 65,497, forward strand.
CTGGTACTACAGCAAATCGGGCTACTGATTGCCCTTCTGCCAGAAATATCACGCCTTCAGCAGCAAATATCTCAGTGGTCAGAATAGTGATGGTGGCGTCGCTCATAGCGGCGCCACCATTCCGTTAATTCTTCCCTGACCTGCGCCGGCAGAACCGCTTCATGTACTCCCTGAATTGCGCCCGCAAGCGCGAGCAGTACTTTAATTCCCACCGCTTTCCTGGTATGCCGCAACTTGAGCCATGAGCGCTTTGCGCCGAATAGCTGTAGCGTTTGCGGATCGCTAATACCCACTTCACGGAGCATAACTTCAATATTTAATGAAAGATTGGGGAGATCCTTAAGCCGGCGCGAACAGAACTTACGCTGTGTTTTCTCACGCTGCGCGCTTCTTAGCGCCTGAAGAGAGAGCTGGATAAGTTTGTCCTGATTCTCCCAGAGCTCCTCATCCACGCGGTAGTAATTGAGTGCAATGGGCAGCCCGCGTTTGCTGTACATAAGAGACGGTGCCGATTTTTTGCTGAAATAATCAGCACATTGTTCACAGGCACGCAGATAAAGTTCACCTTCGGCAACCATAGCGAAGACCACTCCCTCAACTGCCAGGCTGTAGCCACCAAACAACGGCCGATAACCAATTTTACCCAGGGACGAAAGATATTCCTGCGATTTATGAATCCTGACATACGTAACGTCTTTCATAATATATCCTTATATATCAACCATTAAATAGTCAACATGGTTACTCACTCCCCTAATATCAGAAAATAAGTAACGTTACGGTCAATGGCAACGACAATTTCACCTCTGGCAGGTTTGCATAAAGAAAATGCGAGACACTTTCCGAAATTATGGTTGATCTTTGTTCGTACAGGTATTACTGTATATTCATACAGTAACCCATTAGGCGGGACTCACTATGCACTCACATAACTTTCACACTCATCTTCGTCATGTTGCAGTCGCTGCGCACTCCCCTGCTCAGTCACTATCTGATAACAGCGCACAGGGGTTAATTAGTGAAATGGTATACAGTGAAGACAACCCGTCGGTTACGCAGTTTATTCTGCTACCTTTATTGCAGCAGTTGGGACAACAGTCTCGCTGGCAGCTGTGGCTCACACCACAGCAAAAGCTCAGCCGTGAATGGTTGCTGGCAGCGGGGTTACCGCTAGCAAAAGTGATGCAGACGAGTCAGTTAGATCCCCTTTGCACCGTTGACGCGATGGTGAAGGCTCTCCAGACGGGAAATTACAGCGTGGTGATCGGTTGGTTACCAGAAGAATTAACAGATGAAGAACATATGCGGCTGACTATTGCAGCAGAAACCGGGAACGCAATGGGCTTCATAATGCGTCCAACCAGCAACATGACATCCGGTTCAAGACCACGAAATGGCCTAAAAATTCATTCTAGTTTGTATCATTAAGTAAATTTAGGAGAAATCCTGGAATTTTTTCATCGCGCCACATAATCCGCTGCCCTGACTCAAAAATCCCCGCCATGTGGCGGTTTGACGGGGTTCAATGGATGTACCTCACGTTCAAAAAGCGGTCCATTCTGTAAAAAAATATGTATGCAAGTCGTTTTTTTTCATATGCCTGACGGACTTCACACTTGTAACTTTTCAACTACGTTGTAGACTTTACCTCGCCAGGGTTGCTCTTCATAACACCGATATATCGGTAGAGTAACAATTGAGCATAAACCCGGGCGAAGGATTTAACCCTGGGCTTTAAATTGGTTTAGAGCTCATGGCCTTTTGGATGATAATGAGGCGCAAAAAATGAAAAAGACAGCTATCGCGATTGCAGTGGCACTGGCTGGCTTCGCTACCGTAGCGCAGGCCGCACCGAAAGATAACACCTGGTACACTGGTGCTAAACTGGGCTGGTCCCAGTACCACGACACCGGTTTCTACGGTAACGGCTATGACCGTGGTATCGGCAGTGGCCCGACCCACGAAAGCCAACTGGGTGCTGGCGCATTCGGTGGTTACCAGGTTAACCCGTACGTTGGTTTCGAAATGGGTTATGACTGGCTGGGCCGTATGCCTTACAAAGGCACCCCAGAAAACGGTGCTTTCAAAGCTCAGGGCGTGCAGCTGACCGCTAAACTGGGTTACCCAATCACTGACGATCTGGACATCTACACCCGTCTGGGTGGTATGGTTTGGCGTGCAGACTCTACCGCGCAGAACGCTGCTGGTGACCGTCTGAAAGACCACGACACCGGTGTTTCTCCAGTATTCGCTGGTGGTGTTGAGTGGGCAGTTACCCGTGACATCGCTACCCGTCTGGAATACCAGTGGGTTAACAACATCGGTGATGCACAGACCGTTGGTACTCGTCCGGACAACGGCATGCTGAGCGTAGGTGTTTCCTACCGCTTCGGCCAGCAAGAAGCTGCTGCTCCAGTTGTAGCGCCAGCTCCGGCACCAGCTCCAGAAGTACAGACCAAGCACTTCACTCTGAAGTCTGACGTTCTGTTCAACTTCAACAAAGCGACCCTGAAACCAGAAGGTCAGCAGGCACTGGATCAGCTGTACACCCAGCTGAGCAACCTGGATCCGAAAGACGGTTCCGTAGTTGTTCTGGGTTACACCGACCGTATCGGTTCTGAGCAGTACAACCTGAAACTGTCTGAAAAACGTGCACAGAGCGTTGTTGATTACCTGATTTCTAAAGGTATCCCAGCGAACAAAATCTCTCCACGTGGCATGGGCAAAGCTAACCCAGTTACCGGCAACACCTGTGACAACGTAGCGCCTAAAGCTAAACTGATCGACTGCCTGGCTCCAGATCGTCGCGTTGAGATCGAAGTTAAAGGTATCAAAGAAGTTGTAACTCAGCCTGCGGCATAAGTTACTCTTTCTTGAACAAAAACCCCGCCATGGCGGGGTTTTTTATTGGCTGGGATATCGCGATAGCTTCATCACTCTCCCACCTTCACAATGTCACTTTTTGCTCAGCATCGCCTGCAGATCCTGCTTAAGCGTCGACATCTTGCTTTCCACCTTCTCTTTACGTTCCGCATCTTCAATCAGCTGAACAACCGTTTCAGAAAGCGTATTACCACGGCGCTGTGCAAGCCCGGCCAGACGCTGCCAGACAAGGTATTCAAGATCGATGGACTTTTTACGGGTATGCTGATGCTCAGCGTTAAAATGCCTTTTACGCCGCGCACGGATAGTCTGCTTCATGCGGTTATGCAGCGCCGGATTCATGTGCTGGTCAATCCAGTTCTGAACCAAAACCGGTACGTTTTCCAGCGTCAGCAGCTGCTCCACGGCCTCTTGTGCTGCACTGGCTTCGATGTATCGCGTAATTAATTCCCCTTCGCGATGTTTCTTCACCAGATACTTCCACTTCCAGCCGCTCTCGAGATTTTCCAACTGTTGATATTTCATTGTGATCTCAGTGTGACCGTGTAACTTAGTTCAGAATAACAGTTTTTCCGCCATTCGCTGAACTGAAAATCAAAGCTGTGAGGGGGATAAAACTGTGTTACTGCTTTATCCGTGTGCTACCCGGACGATTCTTGTATAATCGCGCCTTTGACATCTCATTAAAAAATATAGCGACTTTGACGACTAATCGACTTGACTGGCGTGCCCTGGTGCCTGATACCGAAAGCTATCAGGCAATTTTTGCACAGCCTTATGATACCGACTCTGCCCCTCTTTCTGCGGTTCAACCTCGTTTACTTTACGGGATTGAGCAACTCAACCTTTCCGTCTCTTCTGTCGACCTGATGCTGGTAAAAGCACCAGAAGAGCAAGAATATCTGGATCTTATCGCAGCGGCCGTTGAAGAAACGCGCGGTGAAGCCGAAGCGCTCACCGGCGGACATTACCTCATTGAAGGGAACCGCGTTACGCTACGCCCTGCAGAGCAAACTGACGACAACTTCGCTTCCAGCGGAGAAGTTATCGCAGCCGACTGGGTCGAAGCGGAGCAGCTGTTCGGCTGCGTACGCCTGTTTGCGGGCGAAGTTACCCTCGAACCCGGACTGATTCATCGTGCTAACGGTGGCGTACTGGTTCTGTCTTTGCGTAGTGTCCTTGCCCAACCCCTGCTGTGGCTACGCCTGAAGCAAATGATGATTCAGGGCCGTTTCGACTGGATTTCGCCGGACGAAACCCGCCCGCTGCCGGTCAAAATTCCGTCATTAGCTCTGGACTTCAAATTGGTGCTGGTTGGCGAACGCGATTCGCTGGCCGATTTCCAGGAAATGGAAATGGATCTGGCTTCTGCCGCTATCTACAGTGAATTTGAAGATAATCTGCAAATCGCCTCTGCGGACGAAATGGCTCTCTGGTGCCAGTGGATATACGCCATTGCCGAGAAGAAGTCACTGCCAGCCCCCGCTGCGGATGCCTGGCAACCGCTGATTCGAGAAGCGGTGCGCTATACTGGCGATCAGGAAACACTGCCGCTCTGCCCATCATGGATTTCGCGCCAGCTACGTGAAGTCGCACCGTTTACGGAAGAAAGTACCTTCACTGCCGCACACCTCCTGCAAATGCTGGAACAGCGTGAATGGCGCGAAGGTTTCCTCGCCGAGCGCATGCAGGATGAAATCCTGCTTGAACAGATTCTGATTGAAACCGAAGGCGAAATGATAGGCCAGATCAACGCCCTGTCGGTGATTGAGTTCCCGGGTCATCCACGCGCGTTTGGTGAGCCCTCCCGCATTAGCTGCGTGGTTCACGTAGGCGACGGCGAATTTACCGATGTAGAGCGCAAGGCTGAACTTGGCGGTAATATCCATGCCAAAGGGATGATGATCATGCAGGCGTTTCTGATGGCTGAGCTACAGCTCGACCAGCAGATCCCGTTCTCTGCATCGATCACTTTTGAGCAGTCCTACAGCGAAGTAGACGGCGATAGCGCCTCGATGGCGGAACTGTGCGCGCTGATTAGCGCCCTTGCCAATGTCCCGATTTATCAGCACATCGCGATAACCGGCTCCGTCGATCAGTTTGGCCGCGTTCAGCCCGTTGGCGGGTTGAACGAAAAAGTGGAAGGGTTCTTCCGCATTTGCCAGCAGCGCGAGTTCAGCGGGCTTCAGGGTGTTATTATTCCTTTAGCTAACGTACGCCACCTGTCGCTGCATAAAGATGTTCTGGAGGCCGTCGAGCAAAATAAATTCTCGATTTGGGCTATTGACGACGTGGCCGATGCCCTGCCGTTATTGACCAATCTCCCGTGGGATGGCGAAGGGCAAAACACCCTGATGCGTGCGGTGCAGGAGCGTATTGCTCAGGCTTCGGCGCCGGATGTTCGCCAGCGCTTTCCGTGGCCGCTACGCTGGCTCAACTGGTTCAACCACAACTGATCGGACTTGTTGAGCGTACACGTGTTAGCTAACCTGCGTGCTTCATTATAAAAAGGCTTACTGTAGACATGGTAGATAAACGCGAATCCTATACGAAAGAAGATCTTCTTGCCTCTGGTCGTGGCGAACTGTTTGGCGCTGAAGGCCCACGGTTACCCGCGCCTCCAATGCTGATGATGGACCGCGTGGTCAAAATGACCGAAGACGGCGGTAACTTCGATAAAGGTTACGTTGAAGCAGAATTAGATATTACCCCTGACCTGTGGTTCTTTGCTTGCCACTTTATTGGCGATCCGGTGATGCCTGGCTGCCTGGGCCTGGATGCCATGTGGCAGCTGGTTGGGTTCTACCTCGGCTGGCTCGGCGGCGAAGGTAAAGGCCGTGCGCTGGGCGTAGGTGAAGTCAAACTGGCGGGGCAAATCCTGCCAACGGCGAAAAAGGTCACCTACCGTATTCACTTTAAGCGCGTTATCAACCGCCGCCTGATCATGGGCATGGCCGATGGCGAAGTGCTGGTGGATGGCCGCGTGATCTACACCGCCACCGACATGAAAGTGGGTCTGTTCAAAGACACTACCGCTTTCTAATACGGCCTCGTTAAGCTTTATCGCTAAGGCATCCATTGTGTGCAATGGGTGCCTTTTTGTTATCAGTTGCAAGCGAACGCACGAATTTTCGCCGTGGTTTTTATGGCGTTAATTGCTTAAACAACGTTCGAAATCACAAATCGTGAAGATAAAAAACGGCCCCTCTTGTCTGAAAAATGTTATGCGTTATGTTGATTTTTAGTTTCTCGAATGTAACTAGAGGTTAACAATAATGTCGAATAAGTTACGTGTCTCTTTCCTTGCTTCTGCCGTTCTGCTCTCTACCTCCGCGCTTTCTGCCGTGCCTCAGGGCTATCCGGCTGATTATCAGAAAATCATTGATGCCGCGACTAAAGAAGGCAAAGTGGTACTCTACTCCACCACCGACACCAAAACCGCCGCGCCGCTCATTCAGGGCTTTGAGGCCGCTTACCCGGGTATCAAGGTAGAATATAACGACATGAACAGCACCGAGCTGTATAACCGTTATATCAGCGAGCAGGCCGCAGGCGGGACCAGCGGTGACGTTGTCTGGAGCTCTTCGATGGACACTGCCTTGAAGCTCGCCACCGACTATGCTCAGGAGTACAAATCCCCCGAACAAGGCCAGTTGCCTAAGTGGGCGGTATGGAAAGACAAGGCGTACGGCACCACCTACGAGCCGGTTATTTTTATCTACAATAAACGCCTGATCCCGGCAAACGAAGTGCCTGAAAGCCACGAGGCGCTGGCCAAACTGATTGCCAGCCAGCCGGATAAATTCAGCAAAAAGGTCACTACCTACGATATCGAAAAATCCGGTCTTGGTTTTATGCTCTCCGTCCAGGATTACAAGGCCGATCCGAACTACTTTAAAACGCTGGCAGACATAGCCAAAGGGGGTCTTTCGGTCCAGTCTTCCACCGGGACGATGATGGAGCGTGTTTCCTCCGGTGAGAACCTGATTGGCTTCAACATCCTGGGCTCCTACGCCGAAGCACGCGCCAAAACGGATACCTCTCTCGGTATTGCCTGGCCGAAGGACTATACCCTGGTGCTGTCACGCGTATCCTTTATCAGCAGTGAAGCCAAAAACAGCAACGCGGCAAAGCTGTGGATTGACTACGTGCTGTCTGAGAAAGGACAAAATATTCTTGCCAACAAGGCCGATATTCCGTCCATTCGTAATGATATCGACGGTGACAACGATATCGACGGTATGACTAAGAAGCTCGGCAATGCGCTAAAACCAATCCCGGTTGATGAAACCCTGCTGGAATACCTGCAGCAGAAAAAACGTCTGGACTACATCAAGCAGTGGCGCGAAGCCGCCGCGAAATAATCCTTTGATGAGGCGCACCGTCCGGCTGCGCCTCGCTTAACCCGAACACATTAGGCTATTCAGGCTTACTGACCTGAGGGATCGTTACATGGATGCATTACGCAGAAAGTGGCAGAGCCTGCCGCGCGGCATCGTGGTGCTGATAACTGCGCTGGTTATCTATATTCCACTGTCGTTTATCGTTATACAGAGCTTCCTTTCGGCGCCGTTTTTTTCGCCGTCGAAAGAGTGGAGTATTGAGTCCTTTGAGTTCATCTTCACCGACTCCGATTTTTACCTGGCGCTGAAAAGCGGCTTTATCCTGGCCTTTGGGCTGGTGATTATTGCCATCCCGCTGGGCGGCATTCTGGCTTTCCTGATGGTTCGTACCGACCTGCCCGGCAGGCGGATCATTGAGCCGCTGATTCTGGTGCCTATCTTCGTATCTCCTATGGTGCTGGGATTCGGCTACGTGGTGGCCGCAGGCCCGGTCGGTTTCTTCTCTCTGTGGGCTCAGTCGCTGCTTGGTTTCGTGCCGTGGAATATCTACGACATGTCGAGCATCGTGGTGATTGCCGGCCTGACGCACGTTCCCCATGCCTATCTCTATATTTCCTCGGCGCTACGTAGCGTAGGCTCTGATGTGGAGGAAGCGGCCCGCATCGCAGGCGCAACGCCGCTTCAGGTGATGACTGCCGTCAGCCTGCCGATGGTGCGCCCGGCGATGCTTTACGCCACCGTGCTGCTGTTCTTCCTCGGGCTGGAAGTTTTCGGCCTGATGCTCGTCCTGGGCGATCCGGAAGGCAATATGGTGCTGGCGACCTACCTCTACAAGCTCACCAATAAGCTCGGCACGCCTTCTTATCACCTGATGGCTGCCGTCGCCGTGGTGCTGATTTGTATCACTATTCCGCTGGTCATGCTGCAACGCCGCCTGATGCGCACGGCAAATCGCTTTGTCACCGTCAAAGGCAAAGCCTCTCAGGCGCGCGCCTTACCGCTTGGAAAATGGCGCTGGGTCGCAGGCGCTGTGGTGGCGTTCTGGCTGACCGTTACCATCGGTGTACCGCTGATTGGCGTTATCCTTCGTTCCTTTATTTCCAACTGGGGCGTGGGCGTTTCGCTGTGGGATGAGCTGTCGCTCAATACCTTCCGCACTATCTGGGAACAGCCCAACCTGCTGCGGGCCATCGTCAACTCTATGGCGATTGGCGTCATCGGCGGTGCGCTGGCGGTGGTTTGCTACCTGTTTATCGGCATCGCTATGCACAGAAAGCCGGATAACGTCACTCGTTTCTTAGACTACAGCGTGCTGGTACCCCGTGCCGTGCCTGGCCTGCTGGCCGGTCTGGCCTTTCTGTGGGTGTTCTTATTCCTGCCCATGTGGCTCGATAACGCGCTGAAATCCGGCTGGCTTTCGGGTATGCCGTGGTCCCAGTGGCTGCGGGATAACCTTATCGTCTGGTTGCGCTCGCTGCGCAGCACGATATTCAGCGTCTGGCTGGCCTATACCGTCGTGTGGATGGCCTATGGCCTGCGCCTTATCTCGTCTACCCTGCTGCAGGTTGGGCCGGAGCTGGAAGAGGCCGCCCGCAGCACCGGGGCAAGCCGCGGACAGATTACCCGTCACGTCACCATCCCATTGTCGCGCTACGGCCTGATTGGCTCCTGGCTGCTGATGTTCCTGATCTTTGAGCGTGAATATTCTACCGGTGTCTACCTGCTTTCACCCGGCACCGAAACCATCGGCTCAATGCTGGTTTCGCTGTGGGCGGCAGGCGCCATCGATATTGTCGCCGCACTTTCCTTTATCAATATTCTGTTCGTGGTGTTAGGGCTCGGCATTGCCCTTCGTTTTGGAGTGAAATTACATGATTGAGTTATCGGTCGAGAACCTGCACTTAACCTACGGCGACAACCCGGTGCTGAAAGGCGTTTCCATGGATCTCAAACGCGGTGAGGTCGTCTCACTGCTTGGTCCTTCCGGCAGCGGCAAAACCACGCTGCTACGCGCCGTCGCCGGGCTGGAAAAGCCCACCCAGGGCACTATTGTTATCGGGAAAAGCAACGTTTACGACGGTGCGTCCCGTAAAGAGATCCCAGCGGAGGAACGTAACCTGGGGCTGGTATTCCAGTCTTATGCCCTGTGGCCGCATAAAACCGTCTTTGAAAATGTCGCTTACCCGCTAAAGCTGCGTAAAGTGGCGACGGCGGAGATCAATCAGCGGGTGCAGGCGGTTTTGCATCAGCTGGGCCTGGGTCACCTCGGCCAGCGCCATCCTTATCAGCTTTCCGGCGGGCAGCAGCAGCGCGTGGCCATTGGCCGGGCGCTGGTGTATAACCCACCGGTGATTTTGCTGGATGAGCCGCTTTCCAACCTGGATGCGAAGCTACGCGAAGAGGCGCGCGTCTTCCTGCGTGAGCTGATTATCAAGCTCGGCCTGTCAGCGCTGATGGTTACCCACGACCAAAACGAAGCGATGGCGATTTCCGACCGAATCCTGCTGCTGAATAACGGCAAAATAGAGCAACAGGGCACGCCGCAGGAGATGTATGGCTCGCCGCAAACGCTCTTTACCGCCGAGTTTATGGGCAGCAACAACCGCCTGAACGGCAAGGTGACCGAAGTGCGCGACGGCAAAGCACGCATCGAAGGCTGCGACTGGGCGCTATGGGGGCAAGCAGGCGCTGGCGTAGTGGCCGGGCAGGAAGGCACGGCGGTGATTCGCGTTGAGCGCGTCCGTATTGCAGACCAGCCGGGAGAAAACGGCATGACGCTGCCGCTGTTGACCAGCATGTATTTAGGCGACCGTTGGGAGTATTTATTCCGTACCGCGGGGGATGATTTCGTTATCCGCGCCTACGGCAATGAAATGCGTGACGCTCAACCGCATCATCTGCAGCTGCCAGAACAGCACGTCTGGATTTTCCCTAAACCCTGATTGATTTTACATGGGCTCAAAAAGGCGAAACCTCCGCACGGCGGAGGTTTCTTTTTCTAAAGAGACAGTGATTACGCAGTAACCGCCCTGTCTTCCATGGCTTCTCGCCAGCCTCCCATCCAATAGGACCTCTGATTCAGAGTCTGATATGGACAAATCTCTTTTGAGCGTCCGGCGATACCTGCTTGATAACCACGTTGATGTGCCCGTTCCAGGCGATCTCGTTTTTGTCTCTTCATGCCTCGTTTCCCTCATTACATTGTCTGGTGGAAAAGAAAACAGTGATTACAAAGTGTGCAACCACAGGTAATCAATAACGCGAAATGGCATGAGCGTCAATGCGCAAAATTCACGCCAATGTCATATTTATGCGCTATTCTGGTTATCTTTTCGGCGAAAAGTCGGGCTATCTCAGCGCTAAGCGGTTCACAAAAAAAGAAAAGCTGCGACCACCCATCGGTGAAAATCGCAGCTTTTTCGTACCAATCATTTTACCTATTAATTAAGCCGTGTGAGCTCCGAAGCCATGCTCTTCGCTTCCTGCTGCCAGCCCTGCGCCAGCGTTTTCACCATCGCGTCGTAGCCGTCATCCTGCTGCTTCAGTTCGATATGGAACGGACGCTTGATGATCTCACCCTGGCGCTTCAGCAACCACTCTCCGCTGACAATTACCTTACCGTCGTAGCGGCCGTGGAAGCCGGTCACGTTCACGCTTAGCGCTTCCTGATCGTTTCCTAACGGCTGAGAAGCAACCACCCAGCCAGGCAGCGCGCTACTGAGGTTACTCACCAGCGTATTACGCAGCTGCTGGTCCAGCGGGCTGGCCCACAGATTACTGGATGCAATGACGTACTGCACATCGGTCGTCTGGTAAACCACCCCGGTACCCGCCAGGAAATCAGGGACCGTAATCTGATCGACCCACAGTAAGTGGCTTCCCGGCTGGCTCACGGCCTGCATAACAGGCTGTGAGCTTTGCGGCAGCTGATAGTACGTCTTGCCGTTATCGCTGCCGCTACAGGCGGACAGCGTTAAAACGGCGGCTAGCGTGAGCCACTTTTTCATGGTTGTGCCCTCTTCGGCTGCGGATCCTTTTTATCCTTCGCTTCAAATATCAGCGAATTGCTCTTGTCGTTCAGCGTGCGCAATACCGGCTGCAGCTCGCGCAGCACCTGGTCAAGACGCTGCATATCCGCCACCATCTTGTTGTAAGCCGCGGAGCCTGGCTGGAAGCCCTGCATACTGCGGTTCAGCTCGCGAAGCGTTTTCTGCATATCTTCCGGCAGCTGCTGCATCGACTGGCTGGCGGTTATTTTGTTCAGGTTATCCAGCGTCTGCTGCAGGTGACGCATGGTTTTCTGACTTTCACCCAGCGTGTTCGTCGCCTGTTCCAGCATTGGCGAAATCGGCAGATTGTTGATCTTGTTCAGCGTTTCCAGCAGTTTCTGCTGAATTTGCGCCAGACCGCCGCTCATGGTTGGAATAACCGGATAACCGCTGATGCTCGGAATGTCTGTCACCGTTTTCTCATTCGGATAGAAATCAAGATCGATATACAGCGCCCCGGTGATCAGATTGCCGGTTTTCATTGAGGCACGCAGCCCGCGCTGAATCAACGCCTTCAGGTTCGATGGGATATCCGCCTCATTCCCCACCATATTTTTCAGGCGTTCCGGCTCAATACGAATCAACACCGGAATACGGAAATCATCGTTCAGCTTCTGGCGCATGCTTTCATTAAAGAACGGCACCTGAGCGACGGTACCCAGACGAATGCCCCGGAACTCTACCGGCGCACCCGGCTGCAGGCCGCGAATAGAATCTTTAAAGAACATCAGGTAGTCGATATGATCGGTAAACAGCGAATCCTGAATGCTTTTCTGATCGTCAAACAGCTGGAAGTCGGTGCCGGATTCAACCGGCTTGCCCCACTCCCACCCGTCAGGCACGTCGAAGCTCACGCCGCCGCTAAACAGCGTGGTCAGCGAGCCCATTTCAACACGCATGCCCTGGGAAGACATATCCACGGCAATGCCGCTGTCTTTCCAGAAGCGAACGTTGCTGGTAATCAACCTGTCGTTCGGCGCGGCGATAAACAGCTGGTAGCTGATAGCACGTTTATTGGTATCAAAGGTGCTGGTTTCCACCGAGCCCACGCGGTAGCCGCGGAACAACACCGGGTCTCCAGGGGTGAGCTGACCTGCTTTTTTGCTGTCGAGCGTGATGCGAATACCTTTAGCGTCAGGCGGCGCAAGCGGGGGGGCATCCAGCAAAGCATAGTTTTCCGGCTGCTCGCCTTTGGTGCCAGGCTGCAGCTCAATATAGGCGCCGGACAGCAGCGTCCCAAGTCCGGAAATCCCTTCCCGCCCAACCTGCGGTTTTACCACCCAGAAGACAGAATCTTTATGCAGCAGCTTTTCCATCCCGGAATTGAGCCGGGCCTTAATTTCCACGTGGTGTAAATCATCAGTAAGCTGTGCGCTTTCTACGACACCGACATCCACGCTGCGGCTTTTAATGGTGGTTTTTCCGCCCTCAATTCCTTCGGCATTGGCGGTGATCAGGGTCACTTCCGGCCCCTGATGGCTGTAGTGGTAAAACAGGATCCAGGCGCCAATCAGCGCCGTTACGATGGGAAAGATCCAAACCGGCGACCAGTTTTTTACCTTCTGTACTTTCGCCTCGCCGCTCTTATTTTCCATGCTCGGAAGACTCCTCATCAGTTACATCGTCTGCTCGATCCCAGGACAAGCGAGGGTCAAAGGTCATCGCTGCAAACATCGTCAAAATAACCACAAAAGCAAACATTAATGCCCCCATAGCCGGGTAGATATTCATCAACCCGCCCATACGCACCAGCGCAGAAAGGACGGCAATCACGAACACGTCGATCATTGACCAGCGGCCAACAAATTCGACAACTTCATAAATCAGATGCATACGTTCGCTGTCACGCCTGCCGTGCCCTTTTGCATCCCAGCACAGCCAGGCAATGGCGATCATTTTCAGCGTCGGCACCATAATACTGGCGATGAAAATCACCATCGCCACCGGATAAGATCCCTCGCTCCAGAGCAGGATCACCCCGGCTAAAATCGTGGAGGGATATTTGCTACCCAGCATCTCGGTGACCATGATCGGCAAAATGTTCGCTGGCAGGTAGAGCATGATAGAAGTGATCAGCAGCGCCAGCGTCCACTGCAGGCTGTGTCTGCGGCGCACGTGACCGTGTGTCCCACAGCGCGGGCAAACCAGCGTGTCAGCCTCAACAATTGCCGTACAGCAGGAGCAGGAACGCAGCCCCTGCTTGATACCCGATACGCCAACTTTTAGCGGCTGATGCACCGGCGGCATGGGCGCAATATCGTCCCAAAGCCAGCGTCTGTCGACGCACTGGAAGGCCCTTAGCTGCAAAATACAGAACAGGCACCAGGGTATAAAACTGCTGCCCACGCCAATATCGCCATAGGCCATAAGCTTAACGAAGCTGACCAGGACGCCGGCGAGGAAGATTTCCGCCATGCCCCAGCTTTTCAGCTGGAACAGGACTCGCGCCAGCCAGCGTTTAAGCCCGAAAGGTAGCTTCGCCTGGTTAACTAACAGCAGGATGGTTATCAGGCAGAAGGCCGGCACCGCCTGGACAAAAAGCAGAAAGAAGGTGCCGAGGCTGGCGTAATCCTCAGAAAACATCACGCCGGGGATTTGCATCAGCGTGACTTCGCTGCTGATCCCGGCCACCTTCATATTAATGAAAGGGAACAGGTTGGCCAGCAGCAGCATAAACAGCCCCGCCAAAGCGTAAGCCGTCGGCCGCTGGCGCGGTAAATACCACTGCGTGACCAACGGTGTGCCACAGCGCGGGCAGGAGGCTTTGTGGCCGTCCTGCAGCTCCGGCAATGCCACCAGCAAATCACATTGTCGACACAAAATATGCGAGCGATGGTGGTGTGTGGCACACATCGTAACTCTCCTTAGATTACGAGCCGTTTTTCAGCGCTTCGAGATACTCCCAGCGTTCGAATGCCTCTTCCAGAGCCAGCTCCGCTGCGGACATTTCCGCGAGGACTTTCTGGGTCGTATCGTGCGGCTGGTTAAAGAAATCCGCATCGCCGACTTTTGCCTGCAGCACGCCTAAATCGGCCTCAAGCTGCTCAAGTCGTTGAGGCAGCTGCTCCAGTTCGCGCTGCAGGTTATAGCTTAGTTTGCTATTGGCACGTTTAACAGGTTCTGCTTTTTGCGCTTCAACCTTCTCGGATTTAGCCGCAGCCGCCTGGCGTAAAGGCTGGGCGGAACCCTGCTGGCCTTTGGCATCATGGTAGCCGCCGACATAGCGACCGATTTTGCCCTGGCCTTCGAAGATCCAGCATTCGGTGACGGTATTATCGACAAACTGACGGTCGTGGCTAACCAGCATAACCGTGCCCTGGTAGCCATCAATCAGCTCTTCCAGCAGTTCCAGCGTTTCGACGTCCAGGTCGTTGGTTGGTTCATCGAGGATCAGCAGGTTGCTAGGTTTTAAGAATAAACGGGCCAGCAGCAGGCGGTTTCTTTCCCCACCGGAAAGCGCACGCACCGGGGTCATGGCGCGTTTTGGATGGAACAGGAAGTCCTGCAGGTAGCCCAGCACGTGGCGCGGCTTGCCGTTTACCATCACTTCCTGCTTCCCTTCAGCCAGGTTATCCATCACCGTGCGGTCAGGATCCAACTCGGCGCGGTGCTGATCGAAGTAGGCCACTTCCAGCTTGGTACCGCAGTGCACGCGGCCGCTGTCGGCCTGTAGCTGGCTAAGCATCAGCTTAAGCAGCGTGGTTTTACCGCAGCCATTCGCCCCCACCAGCGCGATTTTATCGCCACGCTGAACCTGAGCGGAGAAATCACGCACCAGCGTTTTGCCGGCAACCTGGTAATTAACGTCTTCCATCTCGAAGACGATTTTGCCGGAGCGGCTCGCCTCTTCGACCTGCATTTTCGCGCTGCCCATCACTTCGCGGCGTTCACCGCGCTCGCGGCGCATCGCTTTCAGGGCACGAACGCGCCCTTCGTTACGGGTTCGACGCGCTTTGATGCCCTGGCGGATCCACACTTCTTCCTGCGCCAGCTTGCGGTCAAACTCGGCGTTCTGTAGCTCTTCCACGCGCAGGGCTTCTTCTTTCGCCAGCAGATACTGATCGTAATCGCCCGGGTAAGACACCAGCTTGCCGCGATCCAGGTCGACAATACGGGTCGCCATATTGCGAATAAAGGAACGGTCGTGGGAGATAAAGATAATGCTGCCCTGGAACTCCTTCAGGAAGCCTTCCAGCCAGTCGATGGTTTCGATATCCAGGTGGTTAGTCGGTTCATCAAGCAGCAGCACGCGCGGGGAGCTGACCAGCGCGCGGCCCAGCGCCGCTTTACGCAGCCAGCCGCCGGACAGCGCGGAAAGCTCGGTATCCGCTTCCAGGCCAAGCTGCTCAAGCACTTCATTAATGCGGCTGTCCAGCTGCCACAGTCCCTGATGATCGAGGATCTCCTGAATGCGCGCCATCTCGTTGAGATTTTTGTCGCTCGGATCGGTCATCACTTTATGGGAGATATCGTGATAAGCCTTCAGGTACTCAGCCTGCTCTTCCACGCCTTCAGCCACAAAGTCATACACCGTGCCCGCAACGTTACGCGGCGGATCCTGCTGCAAACGTGCAACGATCAGATCCTGTTCATACACCATGCGGCCATCGTCCAGCGGCAGCTCACGGTTGAGGATCTTCATCAGCGTTGATTTGCCCGCGCCGTTGCGGCCGACCAGACAGACGCGTTCGTTTTCTTCAATGTGTAATTCAGTGTTATCTAACAGCGGCGCGTCGCTAAACGACAGCCAGGCACCGTGCATACTAATTAATGACATGACTATTAATCCCGGGATTCGTGAGTGACTAACCAGCAGTTATGGATCTGGCGGTTGCGCGCAAAGTCCTGCGACTGCGTTTTTTGTGTGATTTCCTGTGCAACCAGGCCAAGCTCCACCAGGCCGGCGAAGTCCATTTTGAAGCCACGTTTATTGTTGGAGAACATAATGGTGCCACCGCGACGCAGCAGGCGTTTCAGATCCTTCATCAGCGCAATATGGTCACGCTGCACGTCGAAAGAATCTTCCATACGCTTGGAGTTGGAGAACGTCGGCGGGTCAATAAAGATCAGGTCGAACTGTTCGTCGCTGTCGCGCAGCCAGCCAAGGCAATCAGCCTGGACCAGGCGATGTGCTCGACCGGTTAGGCCGTTCAGGCGCAGGTTACGCTCCGCCCACTCGAGATAGGTACGCGACATATCCACCGTGGTGGTGCTTTTCGCCCCGCCGAGACCCGCATGTACCGTTGCGCTGCCGGTATAAGCGAACAGGTTCAGGAAGTCTTTCCCTTTACTCATCTGGCCCAGCATACGGCGAGCGATGCGGTGGTCAAGGAACAGGCCGGTATCCAGGTAGTCGGTAAGGTTAACCCACAGGCGAGCGTCAAATTCGCTGACTTCCATGAAGTCGCCCTTCTCGCCCATCTTCTGGTACTGACTTTTCCCTTTCTGACGTTCGCGTGTTTTTAACACCAGCTTGTTGGTTGGCAGCTCAAGTACCGCAAGCGTTGCCGCGATGACGTCAAACAGGCGCTGACGGGCTTTGTTCGGATCGATGGTTTTCGGGGGCGCATATTCCTGCACCACGACCCAGTCGCCGTAGCGGTCAACCGCAACGTTGTAGTCCGGCAGGTCGCCGTCGTACAGGCGATAGCATTCAATCCCCTCCTGACGGGCCCACTTATCAAGCTTTTTGACGTTTTTACGCAGGCGGTTGGCGTAGTCTTCGGCAATCTGACCGCTGGCTGCGGCAACACCGGCAGGGTTAGCCGCCAGCTGATAGTTTTTCTGCACGCAGTCCAGCGGGCCGTTTTTCGCTTTAAACTGGCGATCGGCGCGCAGCTGCAGACAGCTCAGCAGCTCAGGGGAGGCGCTGAACAGCGACAGATTCCAGCCGCCGAACTGATTTTTCAGATGGCGACCCAGCAGGCTGTGCAGGGCAATCAGAGCAGGCTCGCTTTCCAGACGCTCACCGTAAGGTGGGTTACTGACCACCGTACCCGCAGGGCCTTCCGGCAGCGGGTTAGTCAGCTTAGCGACGTCCTTAACGTCAAAACTGATCACCTCGCCAAGACCTGCGCGACGGGCGTTGGCGCGGGCGCGTTCAATGACGCGGCTGTCGTTATCTGAACCATAGAAGCGAGACGGATATTCAGTCAGGCCACGGCGAGCGCGAACCTGTGCCTCGGTCACCACCTCTTTCCAGACGTCGGCATCATGCTTCGCCCAGTTCAGGAAGCCCCAATGCTTACGATGCAGGCCCGGCGCACGATCGGTAGCGATCATCGCACCTTCAATCAGCAGCGTACCGGAACCGCACATCGGATCCAGCAGCGGCGTACCGTGCTGCCAGCCGGAACGCATCACGATGGCCGCAGCCAGGGTTTCTTTAATAGGCGCAGCACCGGTTGCATCGCGGTAGCCGCGCTGGTGCAGGCCTTCACCGCTTAAATCCAGCGCGATGCTGGCGGTATCTTTGTTCAGCCAGACGTTAATGCGCAGATCGGGCTGTTCGCGATCGACATCCGGGCGCGGCAGATTTTTGCGGGTAAAGGAGTCAACAATGGCATCCTTTACCTTCAGCGCGCCGTACTGGCTGTTGCGGATGGTTTCATTCAGACCGCTGAAGTGGACGGCAAACGTTGCGCCCGGCCCGAACAGCGCAGGCCAGTCGATAGCCATCACGCCAAGGTAAAGGTCGAGATCGCTGTAAACTTTGCATTCGCTGAGCGGCAGCAAAATGCGCGAAGCCAGGCGGCTCCACATCAGGCTTTGATAGAGTAGACGAGTATCCCCCTGGAAATGTACGCCGCCCTGAACCACCTGGCAGCCCTGGGCCCCCAGGTTTTCTAGTTCAGTTTTTAACAGCTCTTCAAGCCCACGCGCCGTACTGGCAAACAGAGAATTCATATCGTCACTTATCAGGTAAAAAGAAAATTGTGGCGCATTATAGCTAATCCGCAACGCATGTCATAAAGTTGCCCTCTTAATTTATTTCCCACGGAGGGCGCCGTGATTACTTTGTCTCAACTCTTTATTCACCCGGTAAAATCGATGCGCGGTTTGGCGCTCTCCCACGCGCAGGTAACCACCAGCGGGCTGGCCTTCGATCGCATCTTTATGATTACCGAACTGGATGGCACCTTTATTACCGCCCGCCAGCACCCACAGATGGTTTTGTTCACCCCGGCGTTTCTGCATGACGGCCTTTATCTATCAGCCCCGGACGGCAGCTCGGCCAGCATTCGCTTTGCGGATTTTGCCGAGGCGCCTGCGCCAACTGAAGTCTGGGGTTCGCACTTTACCGCGCTTATTGCCCCTGACGAAATTAACCAGTGGCTAAGCGGTTTCTTCTCCCGCCCGGTGCAGCTTCGCTGGGTTGGTGAGGAGCCTACCCGCCGGGTGAAGCGTCACGAAGAGGTACCGCTCTCGTTTGCCGACGGCTTCCCTTATTTGCTGACCAATGAAGCCTCGCTGCGCGACCTGCAAAACCGCTGCCCGGCCAGCGTCAAAATGACCCAGTTCCGCCCCAATATGGTGGTCACCGGGGTACCCGCATGGGCAGAAGACACCTGGAAAGTGGTGCGTATCGGCGGCGTCACCTTCGACGTCGTCAAGCCCTGCAGCCGCTGTATCTTTACCACCGTAAGCCCGGAACGTGGCCTGAAACACCCAAGCGGCGAACCGTTGAAAACGCTGCAGGGTTTCCGTACGGCACAAGATAACAGTGGTGCAGTAGACTTCGGGCAGAACTTAATTGCCCGTAACAGCGGGGTTATCCGCGTGGGCGATGAGCTGGAAGTGCTGGCCCACAAACCGGCCAATGTTTATGGCCCGGGTGAAGTGGTCGAAAGCCTCGAGCCGCAAAGCCAGCCTGAAAGCAGCGTTAATATCGACTGGGAAGGCACCACGTTCCAGGGTAATAACCAGCAAATTCTGCTGGAGCAGCTGGAAAACAAAGGGATCCGCGTCCCCTATTCTTGCCGGGCCGGAATTTGCGGAAGCTGTCGAATTCGTTTGCTGGACGGCGAAGTGAAGGCGTTAAAGAAAGGTGCGATTGGCGCCGATGGCACAATTTTGTGCTGCAGCTGTGTTCCTGCCGGAAACGTGAGCGTCGCGCCGCGTTAAACGGCCTGATCCAGGCTGAGGCCGCTGCTCAAAGGCTGCGGTTTCAGTCGGTCATTCATGACTTTGATAGCATCACCCAGCTGCATAGTGCGGCCGGCTAACGTGAGCCCCTGCTGAGCGAGCAGGCAAAGCGCGGCATTATCACCGGTTTCTACCACCAGCAGGTTCACCTGCTGCATATTCTCGCTTAGCCACACGCAGGCCCCGTCCCCGATCCCCGGCTGCCAACAGTCACCGTGAGAGACAAAATGCCAGCTTTTCGGCATCTGTGGTTTCAGGAAACGAATCGCCACCAGGGCGTTGAGCACCAGTTCAGCACGTTGCTCGTTACCCAACGGTAAATCACGGCATTTTTCTTCAAAGGAGAAATAGAGCGCCGCGTCATCGACACAAAAGCCTGAATTTTCAAAGGCATCCGGGGTCAGCATTTTGCGCGGAAAGCGCGAACGGAATAGCATGCCATTGGCCAAATCGAGCATCATTCGATCGTGCTCTTCATCGAAATACCAACGCCAGTTATCGTCCGGTTTTATCCGCATAATGCTTACCCTTCATTTATCCCGCTGCTGAATTGCCACTCAAATTCATACCATATTAATAAAAGACCAATATGTTTAAATAAGCAACAGTAGCGGAATATAAAACAACCAGAGCCGAAAATAAAGCCCTGGTTGTTTGCAAAGCGTAAATGATCAGAGATGAGTAACGATTTCTTTAATCAACGGCGGGCCTTTAAAAATGAAGCCGGAGTATATTTGAACCAGTGAAGCTCCCGCCGCGATCTTCTCGCGAGCAGCGATAACTGAATCAATACCGCCGACGCCGATAATCGGTAGTCGACCATTTAATTCCTGAGACAAGCGACGAATAATTTCCGTGCTTTTTAATTGTACCGGGCGACCGCTTAAGCCCCCCGTTTCGTCGCAATGCTTCATCCCCTGAACGAGGCTACGGTCTAAGGTGGTATTGGTGGCAATCACCCCATCAATATTATGGCGAACTAAACTGTCCGCAACCTGGATCAATTCTTCCTCAGAAAGATCCGGCGCGATCTTCACCGCCACAGGAACATATTTATGGTGGATAGCTTGCAGCGCCTGCTGTTTATTTTTAATGGCGCTTAAAAGATCGTCCAGCGCTTCACCATATTGCAACGAACGTAATCCTGGGGTATTTGGTGACGAAATATTGATCGCAATGTAGCCAGCATACGGATAAATCTTATCCATGCAGATCAAATAATCATCTTTACCCTGCTCAACGGGGGTATCTTTGTTCTTGCCGATATTAATCCCGAGCACGCCGTCGAAATGCGCTTTTTTGACGTTTTCGACCAGGTTATCCACCCCGAGATTATTAAACCCCATTCGGTTGATCAGCCCTTCGGCCTCCACCAGGCGGAAGATGCGCGGTTTATCGTTCCCCGGCTGCGGACGCGGCGTCACGGTGCCAATCTCAATGGAGCCAAAGCCCATCGCCCCGAAGGCATCAATGCATTCCCCGTTTTTATCCAGACCCGCGGCTAAGCCCAGCGGGTTCTTGAACGTTAACCCCATGCAGGTCACCGGTTTTGACGGCACGTTCTGACGAACCAGCCACTCAAGCGGCGTACCGGTGACAAAACGTAACTGCTGAAAAGTTAACTCATGCGCGCGCTCTGGATCGAGCTGAAAAAGGGCTTTACGAACGAAGGGGTAGTACATGAACTCTCCTGGATTCCCGGTGTGCAGACCGGGGCGCTATTATTCACGATCCAGGGGATGATTGGAATTGACCTGTCGCAAAAAAGCCTGAATAGAGGCAAACGTTTTCTTTCCCAACGCGCAATATGCGCTTTTTCGCAAATCTATCCTGGAAAAATCACTTAGCCACGGAAATCATCTCTGCGAGTATCACGCTAATTGTTATCAATGTTAGATAAAAGCAAACAATTAGTTATAAGGAGTCGTGATGCGTGTGATTACCCTGGCCGGAAGCCCTCGCTACCCGTCCCGTTCCAGCTCGCTGCTGGAGTATGCGCGGGAGAAGCTGAGCGCCCTGGATGTTGAAGTCTATCACTGGCACTTACAGAACTTCGCGCCGGAAGATCTGCTCTACGCCCGGTTCGATAGCCCGGCGCTGCTGGCGCTCACCGAACAGCTCAGTACCGCCGACGGCCTGATTATCGCCACGCCGGTCTATAAAGCCTCGTTTTCAGGTGCGCTAAAAACGCTGCTCGATTTGCTCCCCGAACGAGCCCTGGAAAAAAAGGTCGTCCTGCCGCTCGCAACAGGCGGTACCGTTGCCCATATGCTCGCCGTGGACTACGCGCTTAAGCCCGTATTAAACGCGCTGAAAGCGCAGGAAATCCTGCACGGCGTGTTTGCCGACGACGGCCAGGTAACCGATTACCAGCACAAACCGCAGTTCACGCCAAACCTGCAAAAACGTCTTGATGAATCGCTGGAAACCTTCTGGCAGGCGCTTCATCGCCGCGACTTTGCCGTGCCGTCCCCGTTTAACGTTCGAGGGGTGAGCCATGTTTAACCTGCTCAAACGTCGTTCTCCGTGGCTGGCGTTTGCTGGCCTGCTCGCCTTTTCAACTTACAGCAACGCCTCGGACAGCGGCCCGGAGCAGCTGCGCATTGGTTACCAAAAAGGCTCCGTCAGTATGGTGTTAGCCAAAAGCCACCAGCTACTGGAGAAGCAATACCCGAATACCAAAGTCTCGTGGGTTGAATTTCCCGCCGGGCCGCAGATGCTGGAGGCGCTGAACGTCGGCAGTATTGACCTGGGCAGCACCGGTGATATTCCGCCGATCTTCGCGCAGGCCGCTGGCGCAGATCTGCTGTACGTGGGGGCCGAGCCGCCCAAGCCGAAAGCAGAGGTGATCCTGGTGCCGGAGAATAGTCCGCTGAAAACGGTGGCGGATTTAAAAGGCCATAAAATTGCCTTTCAGAAAGGCTCCAGCTCACACAATCTGGTGCTGCGCGCGCTACAAAAGGCCGGACTGAACTTTTCCGATATTCAGCCCGCTTACCTGACTCCCGCCGATGCGCGGGCCGCTTTCCAGCAGGGTAACGTAGACGCCTGGGCTATCTGGGATCCGTACTATTCGGCCGCGCTGCTGAACGGCGGGGTGCGCGTCTTAACGGACGGCAGCGAACTGAATCAAACCGGATCGTTTTATTTAGCCTCCCGCCCTTACGCAGAAGCGAACGGCACATTTCTTCAACAGGTACTGAAAACCTTTAGCGATGCCGACGCGCTGACCCGCACGCAGCGGGCGGAAAGCGTAACACTTCTCGCCAAAACGATGGGCCTGCCTGAAGCGGTGATCGCCACTTACTTTGACCATCGCCCTCCTTCAGAAATTACCCCGGTTAGCGAGGCTACCGCAGGCAAACAGCAAAATACCGCTGACCTGTTTTATGAAAACCGCCTCGTGCCGAAGAAGGTCGATATTCGTACCCGCATCTGGCAGCCCACCGCCGCGACACAAGGAGCTAAGTCATGAGTCTGAATCTGTTCTGGTTTTTACCCACCCACGGAGATGGTCACTATCTTGGCAGCGATACGGGCGCGCGTCCGGTCGACTATGGCTATCTGCAGCAAATTGCCCAGGCCGCCGACCGAATAGGATTCACCGGCGTGCTGATTCCGACCGGCCGCTCTTGCGAGGATGCCTGGCTGGTGGCCGCCTCAATGATTCCGGTCACTCAACGGCTTAAGTTCCTGGTCGCGCTACGCCCGAGCGTTGTATCCCCTACTCTTGCCGCTCGCCAGGCCGCCACGCTTGACCGCCTTTCCAACGGGCGGGCATTGTTCAACCTGGTAACCGGCGGCGACGCCGAGGAACTGGCTGCGGAAGGCGTATTTCTCGACCATGAAGAACGCTATGAGGCTTCGGCGGAATTTACCCGCATCTGGCGGCGCGTGCTGGAAGGCGAAACCGTCGACTACGATGGCAAACACATAAAAGTGAAAGGCGCGAAGCTGCTTTATCCTCCGGTGCAGCAGCCTCGCCCGCCGCTTTATTTTGGCGGGTCCTCCGACGCCGCTCAGGATCTGGCCGCCGAGCAGGTTGACCTTTACCTGACCTGGGGCGAACCGCCGCAGCTGGTGAAAGAGAAAATAGATCAGGTTCGGGCGAAAGCGGCAGCTCAGGGGCGTGAAGTCCGCTTTGGTATCCGCCTGCACGTCATCGTGCGGGAAACTAACGAAGAAGCCTGGCAGGCTGCAAACCGACTGATTTCTCACCTCGATGACATCACCATCGCCAAAGCGCAGGCCGCATTTGCCCGCAGCGACTCGGTCGGCCAGCAGCGCATGGCTGCCCTGCACGGCGGTAAACGAGACAAGCTGGAGATCAGCCCGAACCTGTGGGCTGGCGTCGGCCTGGTTCGCGGCGGCGCAGGCACCGCGCTGGTGGGCGACGGGCCGACCGTCGCAGCCCGTATTAATGAATACGCCGACCTGGGTATCGACAGTTTTATTCTTTCCGGCTATCCGCACCTGGAAGAAGCCTACCGCGCGGGCGAACTGCTGTTCCCTCACCTTGACGTCGCGATCCCTGAAATTCCTCAGCCACGACAGGTGCAAGAGAAAGGAGAAGTTGTCGCCAACGACTTTATCCCGCGTAAAGTGGCGCAAAGCTAGGGAGGCACCATGCAAGCGGCCGTTCACAAAGTCTTACTGCGCCTGGCGCCCTGGGCGCTGCCGGTGGCTATCGTCCTTCTCTGGCAATTAGCTTCATCTGCAGGCTGGCTTTCCACGCGCATTTTGCCCTCTCCCGAGGGCGTAGTGCTGGCATTCTGGAGCCTCTCGGCCAGCGGTGAACTCTGGCAACATCTGGCTATCAGCTCCTGGCGAGCAGTGATTGGGTTCAGCATCGGCGGATCGCTGGGCCTGATCTTAGGCCTGATTAGCGGCCTGTCTCGCTGGGGAGAGCGCCTGCTGGACAGCTCTATTCAGATGCTGCGCAACGTTCCGCACCTGGCGCTGATCCCGCTGGTTATCCTGTGGTTTGGCATCGACGAAACCGCCAAAATCTTTTTAGTCGCGCTCGGTACGCTGTTCCCAATTTATATCAATACCTGGCACGGCATCCGCAATATCGATCGCGGGCTGCTGGAAATGGCCCGCAGCTACGGCCTCTCCGGGTTTAGCCTGTTTGTGCACGTCATTCTGCCGGGTGCGCTGCCGTCCATTATGGTCGGCGTGCGTTTCGCCTTAGGCCTGATGTGGCTGACGCTTATTGTCGCCGAGACGATCTCGGCAAATTCAGGGATTGGCTACCTAGCGATGAATGCCAGGGAATTCCTGCAAACCGACGTGGTGGTGGTAGCTATCGTGCTGTATGCGCTGTTGGGCAAACTCGCCGACGTCAGCGCCCGCCTGCTGGAACGCGTCTGGTTACGCTGGCATCCGGCTTATCAGTTAAAGGAGGAGACAATATGACAACTGCACGCCTGAACCAGGGAACCCCGTTGTGGCTGAATAGAGTGAGTAAACGCTACGGCGATAAAACCATTCTTAATCAACTTAACCTGCGTATTCCCGCCGGGCAGTTCGTGGCGGTGGTCGGCCGCAGCGGCGGCGGTAAAAGTACGCTGCTGCGCCTGCTTGCCGGGCTGGAAACGCCCAATCACGGAGCGCTTTTCGCAGGTAATACTCCGCTAAGGGACAGCCAGGAAGATACGCGGCTGATGTTCCAGGACGACAGGCTGCTGCCCTGGAAAACGGTGATAGACAACGTCGGGCTGGGGCTGAAAAACAACTGGCGAGAGGCGGCGCTCAAGGCGCTTACCGCCGTTGGTCTTGAAAATCGAGCCAGCGAGTGGCCGGCCGCCCTTTCCGGCGGGCAAAAGCAGCGGGTCGCGCTGGCAAGGGCGCTCATTCATCGTCCACGTTTGTTGTTGCTCGATGAACCACTGGGCGCGCTGGATGCCCTGACGCGTATTGAGATGCAGGAACTGATTGTTTCGTTGTGGCAGGAGCATGGCTTCACGGTACTTTTGGTGACGCATGACGTCAGCGAGGCGGTTGCGATGGCCGATCGCGTGCTGCTCATAGAAGAAGGGAAAATTGGCCTGGATCTCACGGTCGATTTACCGCGTCCGCGCCGCCTGGGATCGGTGAAGCTGGCCGAACTGGAGGCCGAAGTGCTTGCCAGAGTGATGAAACGAGGTGTACAAGAACCGGCGCGCGCGGTGCGCACCGGCTGAGTTTATACCCTATCCCTGAAAGGGATAGGGGCAACGCTTATGCCAGAGCCTTAGCAATCTTCTCGAACAGATCCCCTGACAGGTTTTCCAGCCCTTTCAACTGCTCCAGCGCGGCGCGCATCTTAGCCTGACGTTCCGCGTCATAACGCTTCAGGCGAATCAGCGGCTCAACCAGACGAGAAGCGATTTGCGGGTTACGGCTGTTCAGCTCGGTCAGCATTTCCACCATAAACTGGTAGCCGCTGCCGTCTTTGGCATGGAACGCTGCCGGGTTGGCTGAGGCAAACGCGCCAATCAGAGAGCGAACGCGGTTCGGGTTACCCAGGCTGAAGGAACGGTGATTCAGCAGTTCACGAACCTTAGCCAGCGTGTTGCTTGCCGGGCTGGTCGCCTGCAGCACAAACCACTTGTCCATCACCAGGCCATCTTTGTGCCACTTCTCATCGTACTCGGCCAGCAGCGCTTCACGGCATGGCAGCTGCGCGGCAACGGCTGCAGACAGCGCGGCGATGGAATCGGTCATATTGTCCGCCTGCTGATACTGCTCGCGCACCAGCTGCTCGGCAAGTTCAACATCGCCAAACGCCAGATAGCGCAGGCAAGTATTGCGCAATGCGCGTTTGCCGATATCACTGTGATCCACACGATAGCTGTCGAGCTTATTAGCGTTATAAATAGCCAGGAATTCGTCGGCCAGCTCGGACGCCAGAGTACGGGTCAGCGCCCCGTGAACTTCAGCGATGGCGATCGGATCGATAGTCTGGAACAGCTCGGCAATTTCATTCTGCGAAGGAAGCGTCAGGATCTCAGCGGCCAGCGCCGGATCGATTTTCTCATCCAGCAGAATCGCGCGGAATGCGTCAGCCACGTGCAGCGGCAGTGAGAGCGGCTGCCCTTGCTGGCTGCGGTTCACGTTGATTTTAATGTAGTTTGCCAGCAGGCTCTGCGCCGCATCCCAGCGAGAGAAGTCGTTACGCGCGTGGCGCATCAGGAACGTCAGCTGCTGGTCGCTCCATTTGTACTCAAGCTTCACTGGCGCGGAGAACTCGCGCAGCAGGGACGGCACCGGCTGGAAGTAGACCTTGTCGAAGACGAAAGTCTGCTCTGACTGGGTCACATTCAGCACATGGTGAACCGGATGGCCGTCCTTCTGCAGCGGAATAACCTTCCCTTCGTTGTCGTAAAGCTCGATATCAAACGGGATATGCAGCGGGTGTTTTTCCTGTTGCTCCGCCGTCGGCGGCGTCATCTGGCTGATGGTAAGCCGGTACTGCTCGGTTTCCGGATCGTAATCATCACGGACGGTCACCACTGGCGTACCGGCCTGGCTGTACCAGCGGCGGAAATGGGACAGATCAACGTTGGACGCATCTTCCATCGCCTGCACGAAGTCGTCGCAGGTAGCCGCGCTGCCGTCGTGACGTTCAAAGTAAAGCTGCATACCTTTCTGAAAGTTCTCTTCGCCCAGCAGCGTATGCAGCATGCGAATGACTTCCGACCCCTTCTCATACACCGTCAGGGTATAGAAGTTATTCATCTCGATGACTTTATCCGGACGAATCGGGTGCGCCATCGGGCTGGCGTCCTCGGCGAACTGCATGGCGCGCATGGTGCGCACGTTCTGAATACGGTTTACCGCACGAGACCCCAGGTCAGAGCTGAACTCCTGATCGCGGAAGACGGTCAGGCCTTCTTTCAGGCTAAGCTGGAACCAGTCGCGGCAGGTCACGCGGTTACCGGTCCAGTTGTGGAAATACTCGTGGCCGATAACGCGTTCAATATCGAGATAGTCTTTATCAGTTGCAGTTTCGGCGCGGGCCAGCACATATTTCGAGTTGAAAATATTCAGCCCTTTGTTTTCCATCGCGCCCATATTAAAGAAGTCGACGGCGACGATCATGTAGATGTCGAGGTCATACTCAAGGCCGAAGCGGGTTTCATCCCATTTCATTGAGGCCTTCAGCGAGGTCATCGCCCAGTCAGCACGATCGAGGTTGCCGCGGTCAACAAACAGTTCCAGCGCAACATCACGCCCGGAGCGGGTTTTGAAGCTGTCGCGCAGGACGTCAAAATCACCGGCCACCAGCGCAAACAGGTAGCATGGTTTCGGGAAGGGATCCTGCCACTGCACCCAGTGGCGCCCGTTTTCAAGATCGCCTTCGGCAATACGGTTGCCGTTAGCCAGCAAATAAGGGTATTTGCTTTTGTCGGCGATGACTTTGGTCGTGAAGCGCGCCAGCACGTCCGGGCGGTCCAGATACCAGGTAATATGGTGGAAACCTTCTGCCTCACACTGAGTACACAAGGCCTCGCCGGATTGATACAGCCCTTCAAGCGCCGTGTTGGTCGCCGGACTGATTTCGTTAACGATAGTGAGCGTAAAGGTGTCCGGCAGTTGCTCAAGAATCAGCGCGCCCTCGTCCTGACGATAATGCTGCCAGGCGGTGCCGTTTACGGCGATAGAAACCAGCGTGAGATCTTCACCATCAAGATGCAGCGGTGCGCCCGCCGCGCCCTGACGAACAATTTTGCTGACCGCTGTGACCTGAGTTTTTGCGGCGTCCAGGTCAAAGGTCAAATCGATATCGGTTATCGTATAATCCGCCGCGCGATAGTCGTGGCGATATTTGGCTTGTGGCTGTTGTGTCATAAAAAACCTTATACATCGTCCGTAAGATAACGAGCTTCAGTCTATTCCTGTTGCCGGAATGTTGCTACGCAGAATCTTCATCTTTGGCCATCTGCGCCCAAAAAACTTTAGCGGCTCAGCGTAGCACTTCAGTGGTCATCCACCTTATAGAAGATGCGGCTGTCAGGCGGTAATCGCACATTTTGTTTAGTACTCTAAACATAGTTATATCAACGCGTTACTTTGTGCATAACCCCGGTATGGCACAAATTGCCCTTTCCCCC
Source organism: Enterobacteriaceae bacterium RIT693 (assembly GCA_009668225.1). Taxonomy (GTDB): domain Bacteria; phylum Pseudomonadota; class Gammaproteobacteria; order Enterobacterales; family Enterobacteriaceae; genus Cedecea. Next base: position 94,015 of record WJYK01000001.1, read on the forward strand.
CGCCCCCCCTAATGTTGTGATCCTGCTTCAATAAACGGATAATCAGGGTATACTCCCGCGTCTTTATTTGCCCGGACTGATGGAAACGCTCCTGTGAGAGGATGCTGAAACGCGCCATGACACGACACGCTTCCCCGATTTTGCAAACGCTTCTGGATACTGACGCCTATAAGCTTCATATGCAGCAAGCGGTTTACCACCGCTATTACGACGTTAGCGTCGCAGCGGAATTCCGCTGCCGCGGAGACGATTTGCTGGGCATTCATGCCGATGCTATTCGTGAGCAGGTGGCGGCTATGCAGCACCTCCGCCTCAGCGACGAGGAATTTCACTGGCTTAAAAGCCTGCCCTTTTTCAAAGCCGACTATCTCAACTGGCTGCGTAACTTCCGCTATGACCCTTCCCAGGTCCAGGTGACCAATAATAAGGGGCATTTAGATATCCGCCTCAGCGGGCCGTGGCGGGAAGTGATCATGTGGGAAGTCCCGTTACTTGCCGTGATCAGTGAAGTCGTTCACCAGCATCGCGCGCCGGGCGTCACGCCCAAAATGGCTTTAGATCACCTGGAAAGTAAGCTGCAGGAATTTAATGCGCTGACTTCCGGCCTGGATCTTTCCCATTTCCGGCTAATGGATTTCGGCACCCGCCGCCGCTTCTCGCGCGAGGTGCAGCAGGCGATTGTTGTGCGCCTTCAGCAGGAACCGTGGTTTATCGGCACCAGCAATTACGCTCTGGCGCGCCGCCTTAACCTCACGCCAATGGGCACTCAGGCTCACGAATGGTTCCAGGCTCATCAGCAAATTAGCCCGGTTCTGGCGAACAGCCAGCGCGCCGCGCTGCAGGCATGGCTTGACGAGTATCCTGACCAGCTTGGGATTGCGCTGACTGATTGCATCACCATGGATGCTTTCCTGCGCGACTTCGGTAAAGCTTTCGCTACCCGCTACCAGGGCCTGCGCCACGATTCTGGCGACCCGGTAGAGTGGGGAGAAAAAGCGATTGCCCATTATCAAAAGCTTGGCATCGACCCGTTAACTAAAGTGCTGGTGTTTTCTGATAACCTGGATTTAAACAAAGCCGTAGAGCTCTATCGCCGGTTCTCGTCGCGGGTAAATCTCAGCTTTGGCATCGGCACCCGCCTCACCTGCGATATTCCTCAGGTCAAGCCATTGAACATCGTTATCAAGCTAGTGGAGTGCAACGGTAAACCGGTCGCGAAGCTTTCCGACAGCCCGGGAAAAACCATCTGTCACGACAAAGCCTTTGTGCGCGCGCTGCGTAAAGCCTTTGACCTGCCGCTGGTCAAAAAAGCCAGCTGATTCAGCAATCCTCGGTGAATAGCGGGTTCGCTATTCACCGACCTCCCCACTTTCCTTTATTTCTTCATAAGCAACGCGAATTCTGCTTGTCTGATGGCGCGTGACAGGTAACATAGATAACCCCCGTTTGTGGGTTACTATTTTTTTTGTCATTGACCATTTAATAGAGAGAAAACTATGAGCGTTGTGCCTGTAGCCGACGTACTCCAGGGCCGTGCCGCCGTTGACAGCGAAGTCACCGTGCGCGGATGGGTACGTACTCGAAGAGATTCAAAAGCTGGTATCTCCTTCCTCGCCGTCTATGACGGTTCCTGCTTTGATCCTGTACAGGCCGTCATTAATAATTCTCTGCCCAATTACAATGAAGACGTTCTGCGCCTGACTACCGGCTGTTCCGTTATCGTCACCGGTGTTGTGGTTGAGTCTCAGGGCCAAGGTCAGGCGTTCGAACTCCAGGCGACCAAAGTGGAAGTGACCGGCTGGGTTGACGATCCGGATACCTATCCGATGGCGGCAAAACGTCACAGTATTGAATACCTGCGCGAAGTGGCTCACCTGCGCCCACGCACTAATATGATTGGCGCCGTTGCCCGCGTTCGTCATACGCTGGCTCAGGCACTGCATCGCTTCTTCCATGAAAATGGTTATTTCTGGGTGTCCACTCCGCTGATCACCGCTTCTGATACCGAAGGTGCAGGCGAGATGTTCCGCGTTTCAACGCTGGATCTGGAAAACCTTCCACGCACCGCTGAAGGTAAAGTCGACTTCGATAAAGACTTCTTCGGTAAAGAAGCCTTCCTGACCGTTTCCGGCCAGCTGAACGGCGAAACGTATGCAAGTGCGTTGTCTAAGGTTTACACCTTCGGGCCAACCTTCCGTGCTGAAAATTCCAACACCAGCCGTCACCTGGCCGAGTTTTGGATGCTGGAGCCGGAAGTGGCGTTTGCCGATCTGGACGATGTTGCCGGGCTGGCCGAAGCGATGCTCAAGTACGTCTTTAAGGCTGTCCTGGAAGAACGTATGGACGACATGAAGTTCTTTGCTGAGCGCGTGGACAAAGAGGCCATTGAGCGCCTGGAACGCTTTATCTCCGCTGACTTTGCCCAGGTGAACTACACCGACGCGGTCGAAATCCTGCTGAACTGTGGGCAGAAGTTCGAAAACCCGGTCTATTGGGGCGTCGATCTCTCCTCCGAGCACGAGCGTTACCTGGCCGAGCAGCACTTCAAGGCGCCGGTGGTAGTAAAAAACTACCCGAAAGACATCAAAGCTTTCTATATGCGCCTGAACGAAGACGGTAAGACCGTTGCCGCTATGGACGTCCTTGCACCGGGCATCGGTGAAATCATCGGCGGCTCCCAGCGTGAAGAGCGTCTGGATGTGCTGGACGCGCGTATGGCTGAAATGGGGCTGAATAAAGAAGATTACTGGTGGTACCGCGATCTGCGCCGCTACGGCACTGTTCCACACTCCGGTTTTGGCCTGGGCTTCGAGCGCCTCATCGCCTATGTCACCGGTGTGCAGAACGTACGCGATGTCATTCCGTTCCCACGTACGCCGCGTAACGCGAGTTTCTAAGTTTAAAAACGTCAAAGGCCAGCTGAAGCTGGCCTTTTTACGTTTCATTGCATACGGTATATTTTCTTCAACGAACCTTAAACAAACGTCAATTTCAACCCTCATTTGCCACTCGCCCGTTACGAACTGTTTCCTGCTCACAATTTTTAACAAAAGTTGCGCTTAAATTTGCTAGCGCGCCTGAATAGTGGTGGGCATAGCACATTTGTCTATTTTTCACACAGCCATCCAGACTTCTAAAAACAAGACAAAAAATGAACAATTGTGAACGAATGATGCTCAGAATTTAACCTTATGCGGATTAAACATAAGTAATTCATATATATATGCTAAGAAATGATGCATTGATGTTGCGTTGAGGATGAAATTTGAAATGGTTCACAAAGTTCCCGAAAATTAATATTTAGTTACACATATTTTCTTTTTGAAACTCAGTTTAGACATTTGTAGCACTTTCAGGCTAGCGAAACGGTTTCATGGATGGAAAGATGCCTGACAGATACAGAAAGACACCAAACTATCATCAATAGTTCCGTAAAGAATTATTGACGGCAGTGGCAGGTGTCCATAAAAACCACAATGAGGGTAATAAATAATGATGAAGCGCAATATTCTGGCAGTGGTAATCCCTGCTCTGCTGGTAGCCGGTGCAGCTAACGCTGCAGAAATCTACAACAAAAACGGCAACAAACTGGATCTGTACGGTAAAGTTGTTGGTGAGCGTGACTTCACCACCACCGGTGACAAAGGCAATACCGACGTCAACTACGGCCAGATCGGCTTTAAAGGCGAAACCCAGATCAATAACGATCTGACCGGCTATGGCCAGTGGGAATATCGTGCTCGTGCAAACGGCGGCGAAGGTAACCAGACTAACTCTACCCGTCTGGCATTCGCGGGTCTGAAAATTACTGATGGTGGTTCCATCGACTACGGCCGTAACTACGGTATCGTTTACGATGTTGAATCCTACACCGACATGGCGCCATCCTGGTCTGGCGAAACCTGGGGCGGTGGCTATGTAGACAACTACATGACCAGCCGTTCTAACGGCCTGCTGACCTACCGCAACAGCGGTTTCTTCGGTCTGGTTGACGGTCTGAACTTTGGTATTCAGTACCAGGGCAAAAACGATCGTGCTAACCCATCCCAGTCTAACGGCGACGGCGTAGGCTACTCTCTGGGCTATGACTTCGGCGCAGGCTTCTCTGCAATTGGTGCTTACAGCAACTCCAACCGCACCACCAAGCAGAAAGAAGACAACAACGGCAACAAAGCTGAAGCCTGGGCACTGGGTACCAAATACGACGCGAACAACATCTATCTGGCCGCGGTTTATGCTGAGACTCGCAACATGAGCCAGCTGAGCAACAACGTCTATAACAGCCCAGAAAAGGCTGACGACCCGAACTACTTCAGCGTAGCGAAGAAGACTCAGAACTTTGAAGTTATCGCTCAGTACCAGTTCGACTTCGGTCTGCGTCCATCCCTGGCATACGTTCAGTCCAAAGGCAAAAAACTGGCTAGCGTAGATGGTGGCAGTGCCGATCTGGCTAAATACATCGAAGCGGGTGCGACTTACTACTTCAACAAAAACTTTAACGTTTATGCTGACTACCGCTTCAACCTGCTGAGCGACAGCGAAGCAGCTAAAACTGGCGGCGGCTGGGTTGGTTCTGACGACCAGGCAGCAGTTGGCGTGACCTATCAGTTCTAATTTCAGCAATTTGTTTGTCTGAAATGTTTAAAAACAGGGCTTCGGCCCTGTTTTTTTATGGCAAAAAAGTAGAATAAACCCGATGTTATCGCTAACCGTCTCTTTTTATCGCAAACGGTTGGCAATTCGTAAAACAGCAGTTAACCTGAAAGCGATTTCCCCCGATATCACTAATGGAACCCGTCATGTTTGAGAACATTACCGCTGCCCCTGCCGATCCTATTCTTGGTCTGGCCGACCTGTTTCGCGCCGACGACCGTCCAACCAAAATCAACCTCGGCATCGGGGTCTATAAGGACGAGACCGGTAAAACCCCTGTCCTGACCAGCGTGAAGAAAGCAGAGCTTTATCTGCTGGAAAATGAGACCACCAAAAACTATCTGGGTATTGATGGTATTCCTGAATTTGGCCGTTGCACGCAAGAGCTACTGTTCGGTAAAGACAATGCGCTTATCGCCGATAAACGTGCCCGTACGGCACAAACACCAGGCGGTACCGGTGCGCTGCGCGTGGCCGCTGACTTCCTGGCAAAAAATACATCAGCGAAACGCGTCTGGGTAAGCAACCCAAGCTGGCCTAACCACAAAAGCGTGTTTAACGCCGCCGGACTGGAAGTGAAAGAGTACGCCTACTACGATGCGGAAAATCACAGTCTGGACTTTGATGGTCTGGTGGCCAGCCTGCAGGCGGCCGAAGCCGGTGACGTAGTGCTGTTCCACGGCTGCTGCCATAACCCAACCGGCATCGATCCTACTGCCGAACAGTGGAAAACGCTGGCAGAGATGTCGCTGGCCAAAGGCTGGCTGCCGCTGTTTGACTTCGCCTATCAGGGCTTTGCCCGCGGGCTGGAAGAGGATGCCGAAGGCCTGCGTATTTTCGCGGCCGGCCATAAAGAACTGCTGGTGGCCAGCTCCTACTCCAAGAACTTCGGTTTGTACAATGAACGCGTAGGTGCTTTCACGCTGGTTGCCACCGATGCCGACACCGCCGATCGTTCATTCAGCCAGGTGAAATCGGTTATTCGCGCCAACTATTCCAACCCACCGGCACACGGTGCCTCCGTTGTTGCGACCATTCTGAGCAATGACGCGCTGCGTACCATGTGGGAACAAGAGCTGACCGATATGCGCCAGCGTATTCACCGCATGCGTCAGCTGTTTGTGAATACCCTGCAGGAGAAAGGTGCTAACCGCGACTTCAGCTTCATCATTAACCAGAACGGGATGTTCTCGTTCAGCGGCCTGACCAAAGATCAGGTGCTGCGCCTGCGCGAAGAGTTTGGTGTTTACGCCGTCGCCTCCGGCCGCGTTAACGTTGCGGGAATGACCCCGGATAACATGGCGCCGCTGTGCGAAGCCATCGTTGCCGTGCTGTAAAATTTACAGGCAGCAAAAAGTAAAAGAGCCGCGTAAGCGGCTCTTTTTATTTTACTGGAAAACGGCTTTACCAGACCGGCAGCTCATCCTGCAAGAATGGATTATGCAGGCGTTCGTAGCCTAAGGTAGACATCGGGCCGTGGCCAGGAATAAAGGTCACATCATCTCCCAGCGGCAGTAGCTTACGCTTGATCGAATCAATCAACGCCGCATGATCGCCACGAGGGAAATCGCTGCGCCCCACCCCGCCTTTAAAGATGACATCACCAGAAACCAGCAAACGAGAGGCCGCATCGAAGAAGACAATATGGCCAGGCGTATGCCCCGGACAATGCAACACCTGTAAAGTTACATTCCCTACGGAAACACCTTCCCCTTCGTTTAACCAGCGGTCCGGCGTCAAAGGCTCACACTCGTCGAGGCCAAACATCCGGCTTTGCTGTGGCAGTCCCTGCAGCCAGAACTCATCTTCTTTTTCCGGCCCCACAACGGGCACGCCGTAATGTGCCGCCAGCTCAGCCGCCGCGCCGACGTGATCGAGATGACCATGCGTCAACAGGATTTGGCTAATCTGCACGTTTTTCTGCGCCACTTCTTGCTTAATGCGCGCGGCATCGCCGCCAGGATCCACCAGCGCCGCCTGCTGCGTTTCCTCGCACCAAATAAGAGAACAGTTCTGGGCAAAAGCCGTGACCGGAATAATGTGATAGTTCATGCTGCTCCATTACCGACAACAAAGCCGGATTCCGTTGTTTTACCAGTGCCTTACCGGCCCGGTGTCAATATGCACAAAGTCGCTGCTGGGGTAGTATCCTACACCACCTGCGCGCATAGATAATGCTGCTTTGCGAATATTGCTTAACGAAACGCCTTCAATATGGAAATCCATCGCCTGGCCTTTGGTGTGGTAGCTTTTTTTCGCCACGCCGCGGCTGTGAGCGCGAAGTTCATTATTGGTGTCGATGGAGCGGTAGCCGGAAATCAGCTGGACCGGTTTATTAGTCCCCAAAAGCCCTTGCAGGCGATAGAGTTGGTCGAACAGCGAAGGATCGATGGATTTAATCTTATTCGCCCGGTAGTCCCGGAAGAAGTGATTAAGTTTTGCTAATTCATCCTGAATATAGCCTCTGCCATCAAAAAACTCAGCTTTCAGTGACTCTCCAGTATGCAGGTTATTGAGAGTCAAAATACGCGGGCGTGGTGTCGAGAGGGTGGCAAACGACGGCAAAGGCATGAGAGCGGCACCGAAAGCCACGCCCCCCAAAGCCAGTAGCTTGCGGCGATTAGCGTCAAATTTGTCCATGATATCCAGGTCTACAGGTAATAAAATGATCGTTTAATATGCACTTTTGCGCACTGCCACGCACCATAACTGCCCGAATCCGGGGAGTCAAGGCACGATAAAACCCAGCAACGGCGGGCCCTGTAGAGGGCCCTGCTGCGTTTTACAATTTATACGACCACTAATTCATTAGAAATGTTGCGTTTAGCGGATTAATAACCCGGCTTTAACGAGGTTTTGTGCGCCAGATCGCGCGGTGAGATCATAATTGTAAATATCTGTACGAAACTCGGTACGCCCCTCTTTTCCGACAAACGCCGTCAGATAGTAGAGATTAACGGGAATGTTTTGGCGGATATTCACGTATTTGGTATTCCCCTCCTGCAACGTGCTGGAGATACGGGAATCATTCCATCCGGCATCCTGCAGCAGCATGTTCGCCAGTTCAGAGGCTTTATTCACGCGCACGCAGCCCGAACTCAGCGCCCTGGAATCCTTCTGGAACAGGGTATGGTTTGGCGTGTCGTGCAGATAGATAGCGTCGGAGCTCGGCATATTGAACTTGTAGCGACCAAGCGAATTTTGCGTGCCTGGCTTCTGCTGGAAGCGAAACGGCAGGTTGTTCTCGGTAATCGTCGACCAGTCAACGCGCCACGGGTCTATCGTCTCGGCGTTATTGCTCCAGCCGCGAATTACGCTATAGCCATGCTGTTCCAGGTAGCCTGGATTCTGGCGAACCTTAGGCAATATATCTTTTCGTGCAAGGGTCGGGGGCACGTTCCACGGCGGGTTAACCACGACATTATTCAGAGCGCTGCTCATCATCGGGGTTTTACGGTCAGGGCGCCCAACGATAACGCGTGACGCCAACGCCTCATTGCCGTTAAGGTAGTAAACCAGCGAGTAGTTAGGAATGTTCACCATAATGCCGGTATCAAGTTTATCCGGCAGCAGGCGTAAACGCTGGATGTTCAGCGCCACCAGCGCCGCGCGTTGCTGAGGCGTGACGTTTAGCCAGTCACGCGTCAGCTGGCCGATAGTCCCGTCCGCCCCCAGCCCTTGCCATTGCTGGAAACGTTTTACACCGTCAACAAGGTCACGACCATAGACGCCGCGAGCAGCGGCCTTCTGCTTTTTACCTGCAGGTGCAGGCATATCTTCAACGCTAATTGCCGACGGGCTTACCGTAACATCAGCAACGGTAGTCGTCGTGCCCGATGACTTATCCTGCAGCATACCGGTTCGCGCCAGTATTTCCCTCAGTGCCCCCGCATCATTACTCCACTGCCCCGGCCTAAGCGTTTCTTTGCCTGTCATTTGAGGCCACGGGCGTGTATCGGACAGCAGGTGAATGAGAGACTGATGCAGTTGGGCATATTGAGGGTGCTGTGGCGCCAGACTCGCAATAAAGTTGACCAGCGAGCCCTGGTCGACGGCGACCTGCCACTGGTTAATAACCGACAGCGGCGGCGTGTTTAGTTTGTAGGGCGTGCTGCCGTAGAGCCAGCGATTACCGTCAATCGGGATCCCGGAGACAAATTGCAGATAGCCCATCATGGCATCAGAAAGCACGACGTCACGCGCCATACCGCTAACGGCAGGGTCAGTTAATAACTCAATCCACTGGTTAAACTGCGGCTGGATACCGGCTATAGCCACTTCCGCCAGCTGCTGCTGAAAGGCTTTAACCGCATCGCGGTTTTCCCACATCGGCTTCATGTCTCTGGCGGCGTAAAAGGCCGACAGTGCATTCAGGTAAACCGGCGTGTAGCCCGCAGGCAGCCCGGCAATAAGCTGCGAACGGCTTTGCGCAGCAGACATGGTAGAGGTGTTGGTTGGCAGCGTGCCGGCCATCGTGGCCGTCGCCGTAGACTGCGCTAAGGGTTGATTCAGCTCCGTTGGCCTATCGGTCTGAAAAGCCGAGCTATCAGACGGAACGACGGCAGGCTCGTCGGCCTGTACCGTAAACAGCGGAGCGAAACTGAGTGCCAGACAGTAACTCACCGCCGACAATCGAAAACTTTTTACTTTTCCTAGCAACATCCCTTGCCCCCTGTTTATCACTGTGCTCACCGTCAAAGGCGGGAAGTATTCACCACTAGTATATAAACAGTAAAAACCATTTGCCTGACAAAATGTAAAGAAAATTAAAGATTAAGGCTGTTCGACACAAAAAAAAGCGGGCTGTAGCCCGCTTAGTTAATTGACAAACCTGGCTGTTACTTTTACGACGCGTCGGCCGTGCCGGATTCAGGCTCGGGTTCAGGCAACGCCGGTGCTGCAAAGCCACGCAGGCCGACAACGTGAACATGCTCGCTGTTCTGGAACACCTTACGCACCAGCTTGTAGGTAGTGCCTTTTTCAGGGCTGATGTTTTCTGGCGCAGCAATAATTAATTGCATTTCCAGTCGCTCACACAGTTCGAACAGCGTAGCGATGGACTTGGCATCCAGACGCGCCGCTTCATCAAGGAACAACAGACGGCAAGGGGAGATGTCTTTCCCACGCAGGCGCTGGGACTCGTCTTCCCAGCTCTGAACAACCATCACCAGGATAGACATCCCGGTACCGATAGCTTCCCCGGTAGACAGCGCCCCACTTTCCGCACGTAGCCAACCGTCTGAACCACGGTTTACCTCAACTTCCATTTCCAGATAGTTACGGTAATCCAGCAGCTCTTCACCGATGGTCTGCGGCGTGCGCTGGCCCATGTCGATCTGCGGGTTCAGGCGCTGATACAGCTTCGCCAACGCTTCGGAGAAGGTCAGGCGGCTGCTGTTAAACAGATCCTGATGCTGCTCATGCTGCTCGGAAAGCACATTCAGCAGCGTGGCGTGAGCTTCACGCACGTTGACGTTAAGACGAACGCTCTTCACCTGGCCGAAGGAGACGCTTTGCAGGCCCTGGTTAAGCATACGGATACGGTTCTGCTCACGCTGAATGGTTTTACGAATGATGTTCGCCACACTGCGAGAGCTGATAGCCAGCTTCTGCTCGCGCGAGGTCAGCTCTTCCGTCAGGCGACTCAGCTCGATTTCCATCTGTTCGATAGCTTCTACCGGGTCATCGGTACGGATGATATCCTGGCGAATACGTTCGCGCAGATGCTGGTAAACCGCGACAAAGAACTGGATCTTACGTTCAGGGCGCTTCGGATCTTCCGACATGCGCAGCACATCGCGCAGATGTTCGTTGTCGGCAACGGCCAGGCGCAGCGCACCCAACGCTTTATCCGACATGGAGCGCAGATCGTCGCCGGAGAGATAGGCCAGTTCGCGACGGTGCAGGCGGCGCTCAACGCCGTTGTCTTTCACCATACGCATCACGGCGCACCAGCCAGCTTTCGCCGTCACAACCTGCTCGCGCATCTCAAAGTAGTTACGCTCAAGCTGCTTCAGTTTACGAGTGAGGTTATTCATCTCCGCTTCGCAATAAGTCAGCTGCTTCTCAAGCTGATTACGGCGTGAACGGTTGTTGCTAAGCGCGGTATGCAGCTCATCACGACGCGCACGCGCCCTTTCCTCTGCGCCGGCGTCGGCACGCACGCCGATATCCTGCAGCTCTTTATGCAGGTCGGTCAGCAGCTCTTTTTTGGTATCAAAGGAGCTTTTTAATGACGCCATTAACTGGCTGTACTGCCCCAGTTGCTGAGCATGCTGGCGCAAGGCTTCACGGGAGCGGGTACGTTCCACTTCGGCCTGCTCCAGACGCTGGCGCAGCTTCTCATTCAGATCGCTGTTGCCGTCGAGCATGGCAGCAGAGTCGCTGTAGCTGAAGTGAGCACGGCGCTGGACAACCTCAGTCAGTGCAAAGGCGCGCTGACGTGCATCGCGTTGCATCTGCTGCGCGTGGGCATAATCATCTTTCAGCTGTTCAAACTGTTCAGGGTCGCTTTGCAGAACGCTGGCAATACCCTCAAGCTTAATCAATTGGTTGCCGTGCTGCTGAATAAAGCGAGCAGACTCTTCGGCTTCATCCAGGCGTTCCTGAATTTCGTCGCAGCGGTCAGCCAACGTTTCGTCATTCAGCAGGCTAATGCGCGGCAGCAGGCGGTTAAGCTGTGCCACGCCCTCTTTTGCCAGATCAAACTGTTGGCGCTGCTGCTGGTTGTCATTCTCGTGGTTGCTGATTGCCCGCTCGATTTCGCCGCGACGGCTATTGAGCTGGCGAATTTCTGCTTCCGGATCGTCTTCAAATGCCACGCCAAGGTGCTGGCCAATAAAACGACTAAATGACTGATGCAGGCGCTGGTTTTTCTGCACATCGAAAGAGAGTGTCGCAAAGCGTTCTGCAAGTGACTCACGCTCGTTGTGCAGTGCTTCAAGGCGGTTTTCACGCGCGGCACGACCAAATAGCGGCAGCTCCGGCAGGCGAGAATAACGCCACTGGCGTTCGGCAGTTTTCACCAACACCGCCGCGCCCATGTCCTCAACGGTGAACACGCTGTCATCGAACGAAGATGGGTCGCCTTCAATCAGGTAAAGATCTTCCGGGCAATCTTCGAGATTTTCCAGTTGCTCACGCACCAGAGACAGGTCCGGCACGACGATCGCATGGCGCGACGGACCATAAAGCGCCGAGAAGTATGGGGCATCTTCAAGACCGATATCGTCGTAAATTTCGGACAGCAGCACGCCACCAAAGCGTTCCGCCAGGGCGTTCAAGCGCGGATCTTCTGCTCCGCCCGGCTGGCTAAGGCGCTCAATTTCTTCGTCAACGGCACGCTTGCGCGCCCCGACTTCATCACGCTCAACGGTAGACTCGCGCTCGCGCTCCAGCAGCTGCTGCATGTATTCAGTCACTTGCTGACTGGTTTCAAACTGCTCGTTGCTTTGCTCGCAAAGCTGGGTCAGGCTGGTTTGTGCTGCAATCCATCTTGGGGCACGCAGGTTCAGCGTTTTAATCGTCGCCTGTAGCTGTTCAAGCTCCTGGCGCAAGGCCATACGCTGTTCGCTGGCGTCAGCAACGGTTTGCTGTAGCGCGCCAATGCGCTCTTCCAGCTCCTCGTGCAGCGCCTCCAGCTCTTCTGGATCGAACTGCTTACCCTGCCGTTTGCAGAAGTCGGCCAGCAGGCGTTCGGCTTCCTGCTGTTCACGCAGACGTTGCTCAAGTTCGTTCAGACGCATACGCAGCGGCTGTACCTGCTCAGCGAGATGGCGCTGGTTATTGCTGTCGCGAATCAACTCGCGGGCGGTTTCCCAGGCATCGCTGCGGCTAACGCTTCCGCCGATGGCCGTAACGAGCTGATAAGCCTGTTCGAACTGGCTGTGGGCCGCCTGAGCGACGCTCATCTTCTGTTCAAGCGAGAGCAGTTTGTCGGTCGCTTCCATCTCTTTCGCTTTGAACGTGTCCAGCCACTCATCGGCGCTGTCCGCAGTCAAATCTGGAAGATGGCAAAGCTTACGAGCGCGCTCAAGCGCCTGCAGCGCCTGCTGATACTGAATGGCGCGGGTCTGCTGTACGTCCAGCGCCTGCTGGTAATCAGCAAGCTGGCTTTTCAGCTCATCCACTTCCAGCTCGGCGGCTTCAGCGCGGGCTTCGTTCTCTTCCTGCTGTTCGTGCGCTTCGGCGACAATTTCGTTTTGCTCTTCAAGGCGGATTTGCAGCTCGTCGAGATCGGCCTCGTAGCGCTCTATCTTTTCCTGCTGACGAATAGCCGTTTGCACCAGATTCAGGTGGTCGCTCGCTGCCTGATAATCAGTCTCGAGGTCGCCTTCCGCCCCGCTATGCTCGCCAAGCTCACGTGCCATATCGACATGCTTATACTGCTCGGTGGCCAGTTGCTGGCGGCTGGTCAGCAGTTCACGGCGGAACTCCAGCGCTTTATCGAGATGGATGCGACGCTCGTTGGCATGACGCATATAGTCCGCCGCCACATAGTTAGTGGCTTCGGAGATCAAATGTTTAAACAGATCGCGATCGGACTGCGTGACGCGAATAGCTTCCAGCGTCATGCGGTTTTCACGCAGCGCCGCTTCCATATCCTGGAAGGCCTTGCGCACGCCGCCGTTTTCCGGCAGCAGGTAGTCTCGCAGAGAGCGAGTAATCGCGCTGGAAATCCCCCCGTAAAGCGAGGCTTCAATCAGGCGATAATATTTACTACGGTCGGCCGCACTGCGCAGACGGCGGGCAACAATACCCAGATCGAACATCAGCGAGTGATAATCGGTGATGGAGTTAAATTGCTTAAACTGCACGCCTTCAATGGCTTCAACTTTGTCCTTCAGCTCCTGCAAGCTGAGGACGCGAGCCTGACGTTCATTCAGCGTTTCAGTCAGCAGTTGCGTTGGCTGGATAGCGGTCGGCAAGCCCTGAATGGCAAAAGGCTTGATATCGACTTTACGGTCGCGCCCGGCAACCTGCTGGAGGCGCACACCAACCACCACGCGCTGATGCCGCGAGTTGATCACATCAAGCGTTGAATAGCAGACGCCAGCCTTCAGCTTGCCGTGAAGGCCTTTATCACGAGAGCCTGAGGTGGCACCGGCTTCCGTGGTGTTACGGAAGTGAAGCAGGGTCAAGTCCGGGATAAGCGCCGTTACGAAGGCCGCCATGGTGGTGGATTTACCCGCCCCGTTACCGCCGGAAAGCGTAGTAACCAGCTCATCAAGGTCGAAGGTACGGGCAAAGAAACCATTCCAGTTAACCAGCGTCAGCGAGCGAAATTTTCCGCGTTCAATCATTCCTGTTCATCCTCCGCGTTATCAAGTCCTGGTTGTGGCTCATCGCTCTCATCATTGAGCTGCAGGCGGCTTTCTACCGCCATGGCTTCGCCGTCGCGAATCATGCGCAACTGGGCTTCACGCGGATCGTCGCCGCTACGAACATCAGCCCCAAAACGGAAGACCGATTCGGTGATGCGGAATTTACTGCTGTCATGACCCATAAACCAGATCATGCCGAGGCGACGCAAACGAGTAAGAGAAGCACGAACTTTCTCCTGCAGCTTCTGGCGGTCGAGATCCGACCCCGTGGAGCGGTTGTTAACCAGCTTCAGCAGTTTGTTCTCATCCGCCAGCGTCAGCAGTTCGTCGTAAAGCTCCTGCTGGGTAAAAATACCTTCATTTGCCAGACGTTCCGGGCTGAGATAGAGATAGCAAAGGATCTTGCCGACCATCATATCCAGCTCAGAGAGCACCGACCTCGGAATAAGCGTAGTGGAGCGAGGACGCAGATAGAAAAAACCTTCCGGCGCGCGAATCAGCTCAACGTTGTAGCGTGCGTAGAACTCTTCCAGATACGCCTGGAAGTCCATCAAAAAGGCATGATTATCCAGCTCTTCAAGGCCAATGTGTCGCCCGGCGCGCAGCTGACTGTCGAGCGCTGGAAAGAGAGGGTTGGCCAGCGCCTGTGCCAGTTTAACCGGCATCACTTGTTCAATATTTGTTGATGACATGCGCCTGTACCTTGGCTCCGTAATCGTTAATGGTTTGCCACTTCGCAGGCAACCCTGTGAAATCCGCTTCCGCTACGCCAAGGCGTACCGCCTGGTCTACAACAATACGCGCCACATCAAAATGGCGCGCACGCGGGTACTGCACCAGGTAATCCCGCACGACGATCCCAAGATCAAGTGGAACCTGTTTAGTCCTATAGACCTGCAGCGCCGCTTCAATCAGCGCTGCCAGCTGTTCACGGATTTCGTTAAATTCTTCAAACTCCAGCTCGCTTGGCAGCTCGCCGGTCACCTCTTCATCACGCAGCGCCATTTCTTCATCACGCATATCCAGCAGACGATCGGCGCTGGCATGGGTCAACGCCCACGGCGCATCGAAATAGCGCTGTACGGACTGGCGCAGACGCTGAGCAAAGACGCGATTTTTATCCATATCAATAGCGGTACGGATAAACTTATGCACGTGGCGGTCATAGCCAATCCACAGGTCAATCGCCTGCTGGCCCCAGCTAATAATACGGTCCAACTTGCTTTGCAGGTCAAAGACCAGGCGATCGACAAAGTGGAGATCATCGCGCCCCATGGTCGAGTCCTGGACGCGCAGCAGATTTGCCTGCAGCTTATCACCCGCCGCCTCCAGCGTATCCTGCAGCTCGCGTAGCGTACCTGACGTTTCTGACAGCAGCAGCTCACAGCTTGAGATTGCCGCCCGCCAGTCTTTGTTCAACAGTTGGGCAATGTCGTCCTTAACCTGTTGCTGCTGCTCGTCCATGATGCGTTGGGTAAGGTCGATGCTGTCAAAGATCTCCGCGACGGAGTATTTCAGCGGTGCATAGACATTACGGTGCCAGTGGAACTCATCGCCATCTTCATCGGCGGCATCGGCGGCGCGCTTAAGCTCGCCGGCAACGATAGAAAGCTGCATGGACAGGCGCAACGTGGAAAACTCACGCTGGCGAATATAGTAATCGGTGATCCCGATGCCCAACGGCGTCAGGCGGTAAATAGCATTACCTTCTGTAAGCTCGCTCACAAAGCGGTTAAGCAGACGCTGGCGCACCATATCGTTGATCGCGTTATTAGCGCGCACGTTGATGGTTTCGCTGGTTTGTTCAAAACCGTCGCTCACATGGCGAAACGCATCAATTAGCTCTCCCTCGCTCAGCTCACCATCAAGGCGCTCACCGTTTAAGGTGGCGACCGCCAGCAAAAACGTCAGGCGCTCGGTGGGCAGCGAGATCGAAAAATCATTTTTCCTGGCCCAGGCAACCAGTTCAGGCACTGTCTGGGAAAAATCACTCATAATTTATCCTTGGCTCTGCGGCTTAAACGCGGTTACGTGAATATAGCGGCCGAGACTGATAAACGGCTCCTGCCTGCAATAACGCGTCTCCAGAGTCAGCAAATCGTCAAAACCATCTCGTTGTTTGTGTTTATCTCGCAGGTAATCATGGAACACCCGCACGCCGGTTTTACCGGTAATTTGCCAGCCAATTTGCTCCAGCCAGTGGTAAACCTGTTCTGGCTGCAGCGGATTGTCGGGCGAAAGGGTTTTGCGCTTATTTTTTTTCATGCCCTGCAGCACATATTCGAAGTTCCCGACAAACATGTTTCGCATTAGCAGGCCGTTTGCATTGTAGAACATTAGCGACAACGTGCCGCCGGGACGCAAACAATCCCACAGCGCTTTCAGTACGGTATGAGGATCGGTTACCCATTCCAGTACCGCATGAAACAATATCAGATCAACCGGGCTTTCCAAATGCTGAGCCATATCCTGAGCGGCAGATTGTACAAAATGCATGTTATCGCTCACACCTTTCTCCTGTGCGAGCGTTTTAGCACGTGCAATCATCTCTGCTGAAACATCGCAAAGCACAACGTCGTGGCCTCGCTCAGCAAATCGTGTCGCCGTTTGCCCTTCACCACCACCGGCATCCAGTACCCTTAATGTTGCGGGTTGGGTAGCAAGAAAAGCATCAAGATCCTGCCAGAGAATTGCCTGCCGCAATTGGCCTTTCGTCGTGCCGTAGATATTGTGCGAAAACTTCTCGGCAATATCGTCAAAATTGCGGTCAACCATGGGTACAGCTCCGTGACAAAAGAGGTCATCTGACAAAACCGCTATTTTGGCACAGCCGGGGCGAGAATGAACCCATCTGGTGTAATATCACAGGCGTTTCCCTGCTGGATGGTTAAAAAGGATCCGAAATTAATGCTTTTCATACTGAAAAAAATCATCGGCGGGCTGCTGCTGCCTCTGCCTTTCCTGCTATTAACCATGGGCGTGGCCCTGGCACTGCTGTGGTTTACCCGCTGGCAGAAAACGGCTAAAGGGTTGCTCACCGCAAGCTGGCTGTTACTCTTCCTGATCAGTTTGCAGCCCATCGCAGACTGGATGTTAAAGCCTATAGAAGATACCTATGCCACTCGCCAACAGAGCGACAATGCGAGCTATATCGTTGTCCTGGGCGGCAGCTATACCTGGAACCCCGGCTGGGCGCCCAGCTCCAACCTGATTAACAACAGTTTACCGCGACTCACCGAAGCGATTCGTCTGAAACAGCTAAATCCGGGGGCAAAACTTATCTTTACCGGAGCCAGGGCGATGACAAATTCCGTCAGCACGGCAGAGGCAGGAGCTCGGGTTGCGGAAAGTCTGGGGATTTCCAGAAGTGACATTATCACCCTGGATTCACCAAAAGACACCGAAGAGGAAGCGCACGCCGTGGCAAAGCTGATAGGTCAGCAGCCGTTTATCCTGGTCACGTCCGCGTCTCACCTGCCACGGGCGATGATCTTCTTCACACGAGCCGGGCTACGGCCTCTCCCTGCACCGGCTAACCAGCTGGCGATAACCTCTCCGCTAAATCCGTGGGAGAAGGCTATCCCCGACCCGGTATGGCTGATGCACAGCGAGCGCGCGGGCTATGAAACGCTGGGGCGTATCTGGCAATGGCTAAAAGGCGCCTCAGGAGAGCCAGGGAAGTAACGACTTCGAGGCATTATCAAAGACCGGCCGGTTCAGGCGGCCGGTTTGCAACAGCTGAGCCACCTCATCCCACAATACGTACAGCCAGCGCCGCCAGAGGAAAGACTCGGCTACCGGCGCCCGCTGCAGATAGTGCCACAACAGACTTTCGGCCTGGCCTGGCTCGGCAAGGCGGAACAGCTCGTACTCTCGTGGCGCCCATAACATCACGCCGGGGTTTACCATCGCCAGTAGCTGATCGCTACGGGAATCCTTAAGCATGCTGCGGAGGGATAAATTACCGTGGATCAGCACGCAGTTATCGCTGAAATCTTCGAACATACGGGGCAGACATTCACGAGTCCGGAACAGAATGCGCTTGTCCTGCATCGTTAACCCTGTGTTCTGGTACTGATTAAGCGTGCTCCAGAGTACCTCTACCCGTTGGCGATACCAGTGTGGCCAGATGTTTTCCTGAGTGCTGTCGACGTTGCCCACACAGCCGCTGCTATCAACGCGATGCCAGGCCAGCAATCCTTCAACAATTTGGTCTTTTAGCTGCTCCCAGCGGTCGGGTGTGCGGGTTGGCGCTTCGCCGGGAACACCGCGCAGGCGCTCCATCAGCAAGACATCCGGGCCAGGACGCTCTTCGTGCGTGAGCACGCCGTAGACCACCGGCATTCTTACGGTGCCGGAACGCGCCAGCATCGACATTTTCCACGCCAGCTGAGTGGCCAGCCCCGGTGAGGTATAGCTTTTTGCCAGCAGCGGCATGGCATTGCCACCGCTGTCGTACAATGACCAAAGCGCAGTTTCCACATGCTCGCTAATGCACTCAATGCGGCTCAGTTTCTCACCCAGCAGGTGGCTTAGCTCCTTACGCAGCAATTCCATACCGATTTCCCCTGGTAATACTGTTGATTTAATAATGAGCGCACCAGGCGAAGTTGTCACCACTCCAGATCAATTGGGTTTCAGAAAAAGAAATCCCCTCACCAAATCAATAAACAATCACAAAAACACACACATATTATAGGCCATTAGCTCATACCACCTTATAGTTACCCCTCCTGAAGGAGATCCAGTTTAGTTTAGCGTCAATGCGGAAGCGCCGTTCCTACTCCGACGCCTTAATCATGGGATGATTTATGAACAAAGAAAAAAACAAGAATACGCGCCGCTGGCGCGGGTTGTGGATATTGCTTGCAGGGGCCCTGCTGGGTGCGTTTTTGCTGGCAGGCACGGCAACGGTGATGCATAAAACCAGTGACACAGAATTCTGCGTCTCTTGCCACGCAATGCAGCAGCCGCTGGCTGAATATCAGGGCAGCATCCATTTCCAGAACGCCAAAGGCATCCGCGCTGAATGCGCCGACTGCCATGTCCCTCACCAACCGCTTGACTACCTGAAAACCAAAGTCATGGCGTTAAAAGATGTGTGGGGGGAAGCGACCGGCAAAATCGATACGCCAGAGAAATACGAATCCCACAAGCTGGCCATGGCACAAAGCGTCTGGGAGACGCTGAAAAAGAGTGATTCAGCGACCTGCCGCTCGTGTCACAGTTTTGAAGCAATGGACGTTCTGGCCCAACGCACAGAGGCTCGTCAGCAGCACCCTGTGGCAATTAAAAATGGGGAAACCTGCATCGATTGCCACAAAGGCGTGGCACATATCCTGCCTGACATGAGCGAGCTGGCCGCAAGCGGCGCAAGTGAACTTGCCAACGCCGCCGCAAATACCCCCGGAAACGCCACCACGCTCTACTCTACTGCCACCCAGCCCTTCTGGTTGAGCATGGACAGCAAACAGCATAATGCCGGTAATCTGATGCCCTCGACAAAACTCAGCGTCGTCAGCCGGGAAGGTGAAATGGTCGAAGCCGAGGTCAGCGGATGGCAGCAGGATGGCGTGAGCGAGGTTTTCTACGCTGCAGCAGGGAAACGCATCCTGAGCGTACTGCTGGGCGAAGAAGCACAAAGCAAGATCAAAACCTTGAGCAGCAAAACGGATCCCGGAACAGGTCTTGTCTGGAGCAAAGTTGTGCTACGCGTCTGGCTCCCCAGGCAACAGCTTATCGATAAACCAGAACCTATCTGGCATTACGCCGCAGAGATGATGTCAGCCAATTGCACGGGTTGCCATGGCCTGACCGCGCTGGATCGCTTTAACGCGAACCAGTGGATTGGCGTAGTAAAAGGAATGGCACCGCGTACTTCACTGACGCAGGAACAATTACGGGTCCTGACCCAGTACGTACAGCAGCATGCCAGTGATATGCCGTCAGATGCAGCGGCAGCTCAGTAAGGAGTCATACCATGAAAGATAAAGAAACGATGACCAATGCTTCAGGGCCGATAAGCCGCCGCCGCTTTCTAACCGGCGCCGTCGCGCTGGCAAGCTTACCGCTCCTTTCCGCAATTTGGCCCAGAACCGCGCTGGCACAAGCTATCAGCGAAGCCTTACCGCAGTTCACTGCACTACGCCAGGCGCAGCAGGGCATCCTTACCGGCGCTCACTGGGGGGCTTTCGAAGCTATCGTACAAGAGGGACGTATGGTCAGCGTGAAACCGGTACAGGACGATCCTTTCCCCAACGAATTGATTAACATGGTGCCGCACCAGGTCCATGCGCCAAACCGTATTAAATACCCAATGGTGCGCAAAGGCTGGCTTGAAGGCGGACCGCTAAACGGCAAGCCCGAGCTGCGCGGGCAAGATGAATGGGTGCAGGTAAGCTGGGATAAAGCCTTAACGCTCGTCAGCGAGCAAATTGCCCGGCTGCAAAAGGAACACGGTCCACAATCTATTTACGGAGGGTCTTACGGCTGGAAGAGTGTTGGTATTTTGCATAATAGCCGTACCCTGCTCCATCGCCTGCTGAATTTGAGCGGTGGATTTGTCAACTACGCCGGAGATTACTCAACGGGTGCAGCACAGGTCATTATGTCCCACGTCGTGGGCTCGATGGAGGTCTACGAACAGCAAACCACCTGGCCTAACGTTATCGAGAATACCGAGCTTGTCATACTTTGGGGATGTAACCCTTCGGTTACGCTAAAAAACAGCTGGAACATCCCCGATCATGAAGGTCAGTCAGGTTTTGCAGCGCTAAAGCAAAAAGGCACCCGTATTATCAGCGTCGACCCGGTGAACAGTGATTCAACACGCGAGCTGAATGCCCAGTGGATCGCCCCTCGCCCCTATACCGATAGCGCAATGATTATCGGGCTAGCCCATACTCTTTTGGCAGAAAAGTTACACGATCCCGATTTTTTAAAAACCTATACCGTCGGCTTCGATAAGTTCGCCGACTACCTGAAGGGTAACGAAGACGGTGTGGTGAAAGATGCAAGCTGGGCTGCGGCTATATGCGGAATAGAGGCAGAGGCAATACGCACTCTGGCTCGCGACATGGCAAAACACAGAACCCTGATCATGGGCGGCTGGGGTATCCAGCGCCAGCACCATGGCGAACAGCCTCACTGGCTGCTGGTCACTCTGGCCGCCATGCTGGGCCAGATTGGCCTGCCCGGCGGCGGATTTGGGTTCAGTTATCATTATTCATCCGGCGGGAGCCCCACCGCTCGCGGCGGTATTTTGGCCGGGATTTCTGCCGGGAGTGCACCAAAGAACGGCCCGGCATCTATCCCGGTGGCGCGTATCGCTGACTGTCTGGCAAACCCCGGCAAAACCATTAATTTTAACGGCAGCAAAGTCACCTACCCGGATGTGAAGATGGTCTACGTGGCCGGCGGCAATACCTTCCACCAGCACCAGGATACGAATAACCTGATCAAGGCCTGGCAGCGTCCGGAAACCATCGTGGTGAACGAGCCCTACTGGACCGCCACTGCCAAATACGCCGATATCGTGCTACCGGCCACAACCAGCTACGAACGAAACGATCTCGAAATGGGTGGGGATTATTCGCAGCTGTATGTTTTCCCGATGCATCAGTGCGTCCCGCCGCAGCACGAAGCACGTAACGACTATGATATTTTCGCCGGCCTGGCAGAAAAACTCGGTGTACTGGAAGGGTATAGCGAAGGCAAGGATGAGATGCAGTGGCTTAAGGGGATGTATGACAATATGAAAGAGCAGGCTCGTAACGCTCGCGTTGCCCTACCGCCATTCGATATGTTCTGGGCATCAAACAACTACATCCGTTTCCCGATCCCGAAAGAAAATAAACAATGGATTCGTTTCGCAGATTTCCGCGAGAACCCTCTGCTTAATCCGCTGGGCACGCCATCCGGTAAGATTGAAATCTATTCAGATGCCGTCGCAAAAATGGATTACGCCGACTGTCGCGGACTCCCTGGCTGGCTTCCTCCTCAGGAGTGGTATCAAAGCCTGCTGGCGGATAAATACCCCTTGTCGCTCAATACGGCCCATCCGATTAACCGACTGCACTCCCAGCTGGATAATACTCCGCTGCGGGAGAAATACGCCGTCGCGGATCGAGAGGCTATCTGGATCCATCCTGAAGATGCTAACGCCAGAAAAATCACCGACGGCGACCTGGTTCGTGCCTTTAACGATCGCGGGCAAATTATGGTGGGTGCAGTGGTAACAGAGAGGGTGCGTCCGGGTGTGGTTCGTATCAGCGAAGGGGCATGGTTCGACCCTGCCGACCCTGCCGTTCCGGGATCGATCTGTAAGAATGGGAATGTAAACTGCCTGACCTTCGATATTGGTTCCTCCAGCCTGGCGCAGGGTAACTGTGGCCAAATGGCACAGCTGGATATTGAGAAATATCATGGCCCTGCCTTAGTAAATACCGCTCATGCGGTACCGGTAGGTGCCTAAAAAAATGGCTGCCTCTTGCGGGGCAGCCATTGTTTCCCATAAAAGGGGTTAACGCATCGCCAGGCGAACACGCTCCAAATCTTCCGGCGTATCCACGCCAATGCTCGGGATCGCTTTTGCGACGGCTACGTGAATTTTTTCCCCGTTCCACAGCACACGCAGCTGCTCGAGCATTTCGATTTGCTCGAGCTGGCTTGGCTCCCAGCTGACATAGCGGCGGATAAAACCGGCGCGGTAGCCATAAATGCCGATGTGACGCAGAAAGGTATCGCCAATTTGTTCGCGGGATGCGGCGAAACGTTCACGATCCCACGGAATAGTGGCGCGTGAGAAATACAGCGCATAGCCCTGCGCATCCATCACCACTTTAACCGCGTTTGGGTTAAAGGCTTCTTCCGCCGATTCGATGGGCACCGCCAGAGTCGCCATGCCGGCTTTGCTGTTAGCGACGTTACTGGCAACCTGCTGGATAATAATCGGCGGGATCATCGGCTCATCGCCCTGCACGTTCACAATAACCGTGTCATCGCTGAAACCGCATTTCTCAATAACTTCTGCCAGGCGTTCGGTGCCGGACTGGTGATCGGGGCTGGTCATGCAAACCTCTCCACCTGCCGCTTCGACGACGCGAGCAACATCAGGGTGATCGGTTGCGACAATAATACGTTCAGCGCCTGACTCACGGGCACGATCCAGCACATGCAGGACCATTGCTTTACCGTTGATTTCTTTTAAAGGTTTACCCGGCAAACGCGTCGACGCATAACGTGCGGGAATAATGGCGACAAAACTCATGGGTTGGTCTCGTCTGAAGTCAGCGTACGGGCTTCACTTTCCAGCAGAACCGGAATACCGTCGCGCAACGGGAAGGCCAGGCCGTCAGGCTTACAGATAAGCTCTTGCTTTTCCTGGTTATAGTAGAGCTTGCCGTTACAGACCGGGCAGGCAATGATTTCAAGTAAACGACTTTCCATAATTACTCCAGATGAGTGCCATCAACGGCACCAGAATAGCATAAATGACTAGCTCGCCGGGGCCATTTCCCAGCCTGTTCCCCAGGTTTCTCTCAGTTCTTCCGGCAATGTGCCAAAGGAAATATGCGTAGCCGATTGCCAAAGAGCAAACTCCGTGAGTGCATTGTGCAAGCCTTCCAGCAACGAACCCGTCACCTTAAGGCCCTCCTCCAGGTAGAGGCTTATCACCTCAAGCTCTCCCTGCTTGCGGTGCATTTTTGCGTCCATTCTGCCAACCAATGCACCTTTATGCAGCAGCGGTAAAACAAAATAGCCGTAGCGGCGCTTTTCCGCCGGCGTGTAGCATTCGAGGCGGTAGGAAAAGTTAAACAAAACCTCGGCTCTGCGACGATCCCAAACGACCGGATCAAACGGCGAGAGTACCGCGCTGTGGGTAGCCCTAAGCTGATTTTGCTGCGCCTTTTCAAGCAGCGGCAGTAGCGAATGATGCACCAGCATCTCTCCCAGTTTATCAACCTTGACGCGAACAACATTGCCCGATAACAGCCAGGCTTCAATCAGGGGTTTTAATGCCAGGTTTTTCAGCCGGTAGTAATCCGCCAGCCATTCAGGGCGAAAGATCCCCAGGCTGCGGGCGCTGTTTTCCAGCATCTGCCGCTCAGCCTCAAACTGCTCAATAAGGTGCAGCGTATCATCCCAGTGCGGCATAACCCGATGGGTTAAATCGTAAACGCGCTGGAAGTTTCGCCGCTCGGTAACCATAACCTTCCCGGCGGTAAACAACCCTTCGAGGTGTTTTTTCTGTGGCTTCCATTCCCACCAGCCACTTGCGCCTTTACGCGGATGCTCAAAGTCGGCGGAGCGTACCGGGCCGTTCTCTTCGATATAAGCGAGCAACTGTCTGATATCTTCCGCATGCGCATTCATCCACTCCGGGCGGTATTTCCATCCCATGTTTTCAGGGCTCAGCATTCGGTGGCGAATAAGAGAGAAGTCTTTCTTCGGCAGGAAACAGGCTTCATGGGCCCAGTATTCAATTAGCTCACCGCTAGCCAACGCACCGTCCAGCCAGCCAGGCTCAAACTGCCCAAGGCGGCTGAACAACACCAGATACGGGCTGCGGGCAACGATATTGATGGTGTCAATCTGGAGCAGCGACATGCGGGAGATAGCGTCGGCAACGTCCGAGGGACGCGCACGGCGGCGAGGTTTTTGTAGCAGCCCCTGGGCTGCAAGGTGCAGATTCCGGGCAGCGCGTAGCGAAAGTTGCACAACGGTCATGGCACACCTGTAATTAACGAACAAATAACCGGTGCCGCCAGAGCTAACGCACCAGACCCAGTAACTCCTTAAGCAGCGTTTCAGCCAGTGGCGAAGCGAGCTGCGCATCCACCGGCAGATACCACCAGTTTGTATGCCCCTCTGCAAACGCACGGCATTTCACCGCATCTTTTTCCGTCATCAGTACCGTTTGCTCAGAGTCGGAGATATTCAGCATATCCAGCTCGGTAATCGCCTGATGATCGGCAAGCGCAACGGTTTCCATCGGTGTGATGCCGCACTGCTCGAGCGTGGCAAAAAAGCGCGGCGGATGGCCAATACCGGCCATTGCGACAACGTTGGTAAAATCCGTCACCGGGCGGCGCTCGCCGCTGAGTAAGTTAACCGCAAGCCCTGGCTCAAGACGCATTGCAATTTCACCGACCTGAGGTTCACCGCCGTTAACGATAACCGCATCCACGCTGCGCAGACGCCCTGCTCTCTCGCGCATAGGGCCTGCGGGTAACCACCAGCCGTTACCGAAACGACGCACGCCATCGACAACAACGATTTCTTTATCGCGCGCCAGAGCATAATGCTGCAGGCCATCGTCGGTGATGATAATTTGTGGAGCCGTTGCCTGTATCAGGGCTTTAACGGCATCACTGCGTTTGGGCGCGACGGCGACAGGCGCACCAGTACGCTGAAAGATCAGTACAGGCTCATCTCCAGCTTCAGAAGGCGTGGTTTGCGCATTAAGCAACAGAGGATAAGAGGCCGCTTTTCCGCCATAGCCGCGAGAGACTACACCAACGCGAACACCGCGCTGCTGCAGTTGCTCAACAAGCCAGATAACCACCGGCGTTTTTCCGTTGCCGCCAGCCGTCAGGTTCCCAACCACAACGACAGGCACCGGAGCGCGCCAGGCGGTGCGCAAGCCTAAGTGATAAGACAGACGAATAGCGCCGCTGACCAGGCCATATAGCCAGGAAAGCGGCAGCAGCAGCAGGTAGAGAGGTGATTTTCCCGACCAGATACGCGCTATCATTCGCCGAATTGCATCTTATGCAGCTGGGCGTAAACCCCGCGATGAGCCAGCAGCTCCTGGTGAGGACCACGCTCAACGATGCGGCCATCTTCCACCACCACGATTTCGTCAGCCTGCTCGATAGTCGACAGACGGTGGGCGATAACCAGCGAGGTGCGGTTTTTCTGCAGTTCATCCAGAGCGGCCTGAATAGCGCGTTCTGATTCGGTATCGAGCGCAGAAGTCGCCTCATCGAGGATCAGTATCGGGCTATCGCGCAGCAGCGCGCGAGCAATAGCGATACGCTGACGCTGGCCGCCGGAGAGCAGCACACCGTTTTCACCGATCATCGTATCAAGGCCGTCATCCATCTTGCTGATGAAGTCCATGGCGTAGGCCATACGTGCGGCTTTTTCGATATCTTCGCGAGAATACTGCTCGGTACGAGCGTAGGCGATATTGTTGGCAATGGTGTCGTTGAACAAGTGAACATTCTGGGAGACCAGCGCAACCTGGTTACGCAGCGAGGCAAGGGTATAGTCGCGAATATCCTGGCCATCAACCAGAATCTCGCCCTTTTCCTGCTCGTAAAAACGTGTGATCAGGCTGGCGATGGTCGATTTACCGGAACCTGAGCGTCCGACCAGAGCAACGGTCTTACCGGCTGGAATGGTCAGATTGATGTCGCGCAGCGCAGGAACATCACGCCCCGGATAAGTAAAGGTGACATTGCGGAATTCAACATCGCCTTTAGAACGCTCAATGACCTGTTTGCCGCTGTCTTTTTCCTGCTCGGAATCGAGAATAGAGAACAGCGTCTGGCAGGCGGCCATCCCACGCTGGAACTGAGCGTTAACGTTGGTCAGCGACTTCAGCGGGCGCATCAGCGCGATCATGGAAGAGAAGACAACCGTAATCGTCCCCGCGGTGAGCGTTTCCATTACGCTTGGGAAACTTGCGGCATACAGCACGAAGGCCAACGCAAAGGAGGCAATTAGCTGAATAATAGGGTCAGAAATAGAGGACGCAGAAACCAGTTTCATCCCCTGGTTACGCATGCGGTTGCTAACCTTGTCGAAGCGATCGGTTTCCACCTGCTGGCCGCCGAAGATGAGCACTTCTTTATGCCCCTTGAGCATCTGCTCAGCGCTGGTTGTCACCTGCCCCATGGTGTTCTGCATATTTTTACTGATATTGCGGAAGCGCTTAGAAACAAAGCGAATCGCAAATGAGACGATGGGGGCCAGCACAATCAAAATAACCGACAGCTGCCAGCTGTACCAGAACATCAACACAAACAGGCCGATGATAGAGGCGCCTTCACGCACCACGGTTATCAACGCGCTTGAGGATGAAGAAGCAACCTGCTCAGAATCGTAGGTAATACGTGAAAGCAGCGTACCCGTTGACTGCTGATCGAAGAAAGCGACCGGCATTCCCATCATGTGGCTGAACAGGCGACGACGCATGTTCATTACCACCATCCCTGACACCCATGAAATACAGTAGCTGGAGACATAGCTTGTGATGCCGCGCAGTACCATCAGGGCAATAACGGCCAGTGGCATCCACAACAGCACCGACGAGTCCGTTTTACCAAAACCATCATCCAGTAATGGTTTAAGCAGCGAAAGCATGTAGGTATCGCTCGCAGCATTAAGGATTAACGCTATCCCAGCCACAATCAGACCCGTTCTAAATGGGGATATCATCGGCCAGAGCCGGCGGAAAGTCTGCCACGTGGAGAGATCTTTATCGTTCTGCATTAAGTCGAACCAGCCTTTTATGAAATAGCCGCATATTCTACCCATTATCGCGGGTGACGCCAAACCACTGATGATACCAACGGGGCAATATTTGTTCTCTGAAGCCAGAGATTTGCCATTTATCACCCTTTATTTCAATCGTCAGCTGCCCGGACTGCGCGGTGTCGTACCATTGATAACCGTATTTCCGATAATGGTCGATAATCTTTGGGGACGGCAGCCGCCAGGCGTTATAGCGCGACGTCGAAGCCAGCGCCACGCTGCCGGAGACGGCTCGTAGCAGTGGGCCGCTGGATGATGTTCGGCTACCGTGGTGAGGAACCTGCAAAACATCGGCTTGTACGACCTGCCAGCGCCCTCTCAGCATAGCTAATTCCGCGCTCGCTTCCATATCGCCACTCAGTAACAGACTAAAACCCCCTTTGCTTACCTTGACTACGCAAGAGCGATTGTTCCCTTTACCTTCGTGCTCTTCCGGTGGCCACAGCACATCAAATTGAATGTTCTGCCATTGCCATTGCTGGCCACGAAAGCACGGTTCATGCCCTTCCCAGTGCAGAGGGCTACGGATGCTCAGCACGGGCCACTGCTGCTTAAGGCTTTTTAAGCCACCGATATGGTCAAGATGTTCGTGGCTGACAATAACCTGTTCAGGCTGCAGGTTACGCCATTTTAACCACGGAATAATCACGGTTCTTGCCGCATCACCACCAGGCCATGCATTTCCCGTATCGTAAAGTAATGCTTTCCCTTCTCGTTCGATAACAACCGCAAGCCCATGCCCGACATCAAGCATATGGACGGCCCAGCTATTGATAGCCGGTTTACGCCAGAAAGGGAATATCATCAAAAGCAACACCGCCGTAACCGCTGAAGGAGAACTTCGCCAAAACCCGCCTCGCCAGACAATCACGGCCCACCAGGCAATGAACGCCAAAAACTGATAGCGGCGATCCACCTCCCTCCAGCCTTGCGGTAAGTTGGCCAATAGTGCAAATACGCCTGCCAGAGATTTATCCGCCAGAGACCAAATCCACTCGCCAATACCCGGTAACTCCCCAAATACCATGCCGGCCAGTATCAAAGGAACGCTAACGAACGTAATCAACGGCACGGCGAAGAGATTTGCTGCCAGCGAGGTCAAGCTTACGCCGTGAAATAACACCACCTGAAGCGGAATAAGCAGTAACGTGACGCCCGTTTGCAGGTAAAGCAGATCGATAAAAGGCCGAAACCAGCGATGGATGCCCATACGCGGCAGCGGCACCCACTGATACCAAAAGATAAGCCCGCACACCGCAAGAGCGGATAGCCAAAGACTCTCCGCCAAAATAGCCAGCGGTTCACTAAACACAATGCCGGCCACACAGCAAAGCAGGACTTCCCACGAGGGCCACTTTCTGCCGCTAAGGCGTAGCACCATCCAGATCCCCATACCGACCAGTGTTCTTACGGCAGGAGGGTTCATGCCCGACAGCCAGGTATAAAATAGCGCGATGCTAAAGCTCATCAACAGGGGAAAACGATAGCCGATCAGGAAGGTCGGTAGACAAAACTGTAACGCCCGCGCAAACAGCCAGCCAATGCCTCCGGCCAACGCAATATGCAGTCCAGAAATTGCCATGAGATGCGCGGTACCGGTGTCACGCATAATTTTTTTGACATCATCGCTAACGTCAATCCGCTCGCCAAACCCCAGAGCAATAATGACCCCCTGCCATGGAAGGTGTGCGGTGGCATTTTTGGCTCGCTGTAGCCATTTCCCACGAAGATTACAGCGATCTGATAATAGACTGGCGTTCTGTACGCTGCCGTTAAACGGCAGAAGCTGTGAAAGCGCGTAACGCTGCCCATCAAAACTCCCCTCATTCAGCTGAGCATGTACTGGGCGAAGTCTTAGCGTCATCTGCCAGATCTGCCCTTCGCAGACGGGCTCAGGCAAAACGCTATTTCTTAATACCACGCCCGGAGCAGGAAACAGATAATGCTGGTTCAGCTTCACTATCTGTAGCTCGTGCCGCTTTTCACCGTCACTGCGCGTAACTTTCACCTGGGCAGTCAGCGGTTTTTGCCCAACGTCAGCCAACGCGTCCAGCATTTGCCGCGCGGCCAGAAGGCTCCAGCTCAGGAATAAAAGGCACAGCACCAGATACCGCACCCAGCGTACGTGCCCCAAAAATCCGGCCAGCGCCAGCGCAGTGGCCAGAAGCAGCAGAATGCCATTTCTTTCCGGAATAATTGGTAACCATAACAGTGGGAGAGAACTAAGCATAATAGCGCTGGCCACAGCCGGTATTGAAAACACACCCACCTCCTTGTTACAGGCAGTGTGCACCAGTCTTGTTGTAGAATCAGAAAGTTATCACGAGAACACGAGATGTACTGGGCAACATTGAACCAGGTAAGCAACGTTGCGTTCCCGCTTTAGAAACGGCTCGCAAAAACAGTGGGAAAGGAAAAAAAAATGGCACCTCATTTGAGGTGCCATTTTTGTTAACTCCGAAGAATTAACCATAAATATTGGCGCGGTCACGCAACTCTTTGCCTGGCTTAAAGTGCGGAACGTATTTACCTTCCAGATCCACTTTGTCGCCGGTTTTGGGGTTACGTCCGGTGCGAGGAGCGCGATAGTGTAAGGAGAAACTGCCGAAACCCCGGATTTCAATACGTTCACCCTCGGCGAGCGTAGAGGCCATATGCTCCAGCATTTCTTTCACCGCATCTTCTACCGCTTTCGCAGGGATGTGAGATTGCTGGGTTGCAAGTCTTTCGATCAATTCTGACTTGGTCATGATTCCTCCGGTTTCCATTCAGGAAAATTAGCTTACAGCTCTCAATCGAACAAGGGCGGCCGAAGCCGCCCTGATTTTATACCCTGGCAGAAGCCGGGATACAACGCTCGGACGATTACTCGCCTTTAGCTGCTTTGAATGCTTCAGCCATTGCGTTAGAGAAGTTGCCTTCTTCCTGTTTGTTGTTAACAGTCGCAATTGCATCTTTCTCGTCAGCTTCGTCTTTAGCACGAACAGACAGGCTCACAACACGGTTTTTACGATCAACGCCGGTGAATTTAGCTTCAACGTCGTCGCCAACGTTCAGAACCAGAGTTGCATCTTCAACGCGGTCACGGGAAGCTTCAGAAGCACGCAGGTAGCCTTCTACGCCATCTGCTAATTCAACTGTAGCACCTTTCGCGTCAACTGCCGTTACTTTACCAGTAACGATAGTACCTTTCTTGTTCAGCGCAACGTAGTTGTTGAACGGATCTTCTGCGAGCTGTTTAACGCCCAGGGAGATACGCTCACGCTCTGCGTCAACCTGCAGAACAACAGCTGCAATTTCGTCGCCTTTTTTGTATTCACGAACTGCTTCTTCGCCTGCAACGTTCCAGGAGATGTCAGACAGGTGAACCAGGCCGTCGATGCCGCCGTCCAGGCCGATGAAGATACCGAAGTCAGTGATAGACTTGATTTTACCTTCAACGCGGTCGCCTTTGTTGTGGGTCTCAGCGAACTGCTGCCATGGGTTGTTTTTGCACTGCTTCAGACCCAGGGAGATACGACGACGTTCTTCGTCGATATCCAGAACCATAACTTCCACTACATCACCAACGTTAACAACTTTGGATGGGTGGATGTTTTTGTTGGTCCAATCCATTTCGGAAACGTGAACCAGGCCTTCAACGCCTTCTTCGATTTCAACGAAGCAGCCGTAGTCGGTCAGGTTGGTCACGCGACCAGTCAGTTTGGTACCTTCTGGATAACGCTTAGCGATAGCTACCCATGGATCTTCGCCCAGCTGTTTCAGGCCGAGGGATACACGAGTACGTTCGCGGTCGAACTTCAGCACTTTAACAGTGATTTCGTCGCCAACATTCACGATTTCGCTTGGATGCTTAACGCGTTTCCATGCCATATCGGTGATGTGCAGCAGGCCATCAACGCCACCCAGGTCAACGAATGCGCCGTAGTCAGTGAGGTTCTTAACGATACCTTTAACTTCCATGCCTTCTTGCAGGTTTTCAAGCAGCTGATCGCGCTCTGCGCTGTTCTCAGACTCGATTACCGCACGACGGGAAACAACAACGTTGTTGCGCTTCTGGTCAAGCTTGATAACTTTGAACTCAAGCTCTTTGCCTTCCAGGTGCAGGGTGTCGCGAACTGGACGAACGTCAACCAGGGAACCTGGCAGGAACGCACGAATACCGTTCAGCTCAACAGTGAAGCCACCTTTAACTTTGCCGTTGATAACACCGACCACAGTTTCAGCTTCTTCGTAAGCTTTTTCCAGCGTGATCCAAGCTTCGTGACGTTTAGCTTTTTCACGGGACAGCAGGGTTTCACCGAAGCCGTCTTCTACTGCGTCCAGCGCAACGTCAACTTCGTCACCAACCTGAATTTCCAGCTCGCCCTGGGCGTTTTTGAACTGCTCTGCCGGAATGGCGGACTCAGATTTCAGACCGGCGTCAACCAGTACTACGTCTTTGTCGATAGCAACAACAACACCGCGAACGATGGAACCCGGACGGGTTTCGATTGTTTTGAGGGATTCTTCAAATAGTTGAGCAAAAGATTCTGTCATATTGATAATCTTCAGGATTCTTCAATTTAACGTCCATCTGACTTCATGTCGGATGGGGTTGTTTCACATGCCTGCTCACATTCCATTGCAGCAGGTACTTCGAAATTTGGTCGCTATCTCAAGCGAGCACCAGCTTTTCGCGGGCGTATTGTAGCGCTTTTTCAATCACTTGCTCAATACTCATACTGGTGGAATCCAGCACTAAAGCATCGGCAGCGGGTACCAGCGGCGCTACGGACCGATTGCGGTCGCGATCGTCGCGTTCCTTTATCTCGGCCAAAAGGCGTTCAAAGTTAACACTAAAGCCCTTCTCCTGCAACTGTAGCATACGCCTGTGCGCACGCTCTTCAGAGGAGGCATCAAGGAAAATTTTCACCGGCGCGTCCGGGAACACAACGGTCCCCATATCACGGCCATCGGCAATCAGGCCCGGCGCTTCGCGGAAAGCACGCTGGCGACGCAGCAGAGCTTCGCGGACACGTGGGAACGCTGCGACCTGAGAGGCGGCATTTGCCACGTCCTGAGTGCGGATTTCACCGCTCACATCTTCCCCTTCCAGGATCACTTCCAGATTCCCGTTGGTGGAAACAAAACGGACGTCCAGATGTGCAGCAAGAGGAACCAGCGCGTCTTCCGAAGCGACGTCTACGTGATGATGCAGCGCAGCAAGCGCCAGGACGCGATAAATTGCACCAGAGTCCAGCAGATGCCACTGCAGCGCTTCGGCCATGGCCTTGCAGAGTGTGCCTTTACCGGCGCCACTTGGGCCATCAATCGTTATTACCGGGGCGGATGCCGTCATCGTTTTCTCCTCTATCGCTGGATTCGCGGGTGGTAAACGCCGCGCATTATACGCCGCAACCGCCAGGACTGTTATCTTTCCGGGCAAATATCCTCGGGAATCAGGCTGAGTGTAGAAGAATTGCGCAACGTGCGTTGTAAGGAATCGTAGGGAAAAAGAAAAACCGCATCGGGCGATGCGGTTTCATCATGCGTTATGCCTGAGTGCTAATGCGCGCCAGTTGCTCGAAGTAGTCCGGGAAGGTTTTCGCGGTACAGCCTGGGTCGAGAATGGTGACCGGCGTATCGGACAGCGCCACCAGCGAGAAGCACATCGCCATGCGGTGATCGTTGTAGGTACCGATTTCGGCAAACGTCAGTTTAGCCGGTGGCGTAACGGTGATGTAGTCTTCACCCTCTTCCACTTCGGCCCCCACTTTGCGCAGTTCAGTGGCCATCGCGCTCAGACGGTCGGTCTCTTTTACGCGCCAGTTATAGATATTGCGCAAAGTGGTCGTGCCTTTGGCGAACAGTGCCGCGGTAGCAATGGTCATCGCCGCATCCGGGATATGGTTCATGTCCATATCGATGGCGTTCAGCTCGCCGCGCTCGCAGCTAATGAAGTCATCGCCCCAGGTCACTTTCGCCCCCATCTTTTCCAGTACGTCCGCAAAACGGATATCGCCCTGAACGCTGTTACGGCCAATGCCGGTCACTTTCACAACGCCGCCTTTAATCGCCCCGGCAGCCAGGAAGTAGGAAGCAGAAGAGGCATCACCTTCTACCAGGTAAGCGCCCGGGGACTGGTACTGCTGTGCGCCGCGAATGACAAAACTGCGGTAGTCGCGGTTTTCCACCTCAACGCCGAAGGTTTTCATCAGGTGCAGCGTGATGTCGATATAAGGTTTGGAGACCAGCTCACCTTTAATGGTGATTTCGGTATCGCTCCCTGCCAGCGGCGCGGTCATTAATAGCGCAGTAAGGAACTGGCTGGACACGCTGCCGTCCACTTCAACCTTGCCACCGCTGAAACCACCGCGCAGACGCAACGGCGGATAGTTTTCCTGTTCCAGATATTCGATCTGCGCCCCGCCCTGACGCAGCGCATCCACCAGGTGGCCGATAGGACGCTCTTTCATGCGCGGCTCACCGGTCAGGACAATGTTATTACTGCCAAGGCACAATGCGGCAGCCAACGGACGCATAGCGGTACCTGCATTGCCTAAAAACAGCTCAAGGTCGCCTTTTGCCTGCAGCGGCCCGGCCACGCCGGTGACCTCACAACGGGTACGATCCGCCGAAAGCGTATAGCTAACGCCCAGCGCCTTCAGGGCATTAAGCATATGGCGGACATCATCGCTATCCAACAGATTGGTCAGCACAGTCGTACCTTTGGCAAGCGCCGCCAACAGCAAAGCACGGTTGGACACGCTTTTTGAACCTGGCAGATTGATGGTGCCGTTGACCAGCGCGATGGGTTGTAACGTCAGGGATTCCAGCATGGGAAAAATACTCTCAACTCAAACAGAATAAAAACCCCGCAGACGGGCCGCGGGGCGAAGTACAGGTGTAGTTGTTAACCGTGACGACGCTCGAAGTCCACCATAAAGTCGGTCAGCGCTTTCACGCCATCAAGCGGCATAGCGTTATAAATTGATGCACGCATACCGCCAACAACGCGGTGACCTTTCAACGAGTGCAGGCCTGCTGCGAAGGACTCTTCAAGGAATACTTTATCCAGCGCGCTATCTGCCAGCTGGAACGGCACATTCATACGAGAGCGGTTCGACGCAGCTACGTCGTTACGATAAAAATCACTGTTATCAATCACGCCGTACAGCAACTCAGCTTTGGCCTGGTTGATACGATCCATAGCGGCTACGCCACCCTGCTCTTTCAGCCATTTAAACACCAGCCCCGACAGATACCATGCAAACGTTGGCGGCGTATTAAACATCGAATCATTGTCGTTCAAAACGGTGTAATCGATGATTGACGGGCACGCTTTATGGGCTTTGCCCAGCAGATCTTCACGTACCACAACCAGCGTCAGGCCAGCAGGGCCAATGTTTTTCTGCGCACCTGCATAGATCACACCAAAACGGCTAACGTCGATAGGGCGTGACAGAATAGTGGAAGAGAAGTCCGCGGCAACAACGATATCGCCAAAATCAGGGGTTTCGTCGATGGAGATGCCGTCGATGGTCTCATTCGGGCAGTAGTGCAAGAAAGCACTGTTGTCAGACACTTGCCACTCGCTCATTGGTTTAATGGCGCGTTTGCCGTCAACGGTAATTTTCACATCGTGGGCGATTGGCTGACAGTATTTTTTCGCTTCTTTTATTGCACTGTTTGCCCAGTAGCCACCGTCGATATAGTCAGCGCTGGTTTTGTCCCCGAGGATATTCAGCGGCACGCCGGCAAACTGGCCGCGACCACCGCCATGGCAGAATAAAACTTTATAGTTGGAGGGGATTTGCAGCAGATCGCGAAAATCTTTTTCCGCCTCTTCTGCGACCTGAATAAACTCTTTACCACGGTGGCTAATTTCCATTACGGAAGTGCCCAAACCGTGCCAGTCGCACAACTCCTGTTGTGCACGACGAAGTACCTCAGCCGGTAACATTGCCGGACCAGAACTAAAATTGTATACCTGTGTCATTTCCCCTCACCACGCCTCGAGCAATAAGTTTTTATTACATCATCGGTTTTATCATTCAGCGGCGCAGTGTTGCAACGGTTAATCCCGTGCAGGGGGGTAATGTGCGCAAAATCACACAACACAATCTACCGACGGTGGAAAAAACTGCCCGATATCTGGCGGTCAGGTGATGCGGCAGGCAGTACTGGCTTTGGCCCATCCTGCGTGATGACAGCGAGGGCATCGATGTCGGTCGCCGGCGTTCAGTGTCACCACTTCGCTGCAGCGTATGCAAGCATACTCCCCCTTTCGCGGCGCGGTGGTGAAATGCTCAACGCAGCCGCCCGGTAAAATAGGCAGCCCGGGTCTTACCTCTTCGTCGGAGTAATAATAAAGGCTAATCTCACCGTTGGTTTCAAGTATCGCTAGCCTGACCTGCCCAAGGTGCTCGACGCCGTGCACTCTGAGCTCCATAAAGAATTCAAACTCGGTGATGTTTTGCGCCCGCATCTTCTCCCACGCGAACTCCCCGCCCTCAATAATGATCGTGGGCTTACCCTCAAGCAGGTTTTCCAGCCTTTCGCTATGTGCCATCAGCCACATCACCAGACGATACAGGCCAGCCAAGGTCAGAAAGACCACCAACACGGGCAACATCGGCACATTGTGATAGAAAGCAACGTCCCCCGCGGCAGAGCCCAACGTCAGAATAATCAGCACTTCAAAGAGCGACATTTGTCGCACACCCCGCCGGCCGGTCACCTTCAGAAACAGAAAGACAAGCACAAAGGTAAAAAGGCTACGGAGGACAACCTCCCACAAAAAATCGGGGGGGACTTCATCAAACGCCATACGCTGCAGGTCAAAAGCCTTCATTTTTCCACCATAACAGGGAGTTACTGTAATTAAGCATAGCCTGTTATGCTAGCGTCGCCTGCGCCGGGTGGATAATGGCGTCCTCCCGGTAAAACCCGTATCATTGCGCGTTTTGCGTACCACTAAAGTGAACCCCATGACTCAGACATTTATCCCTGGCAAAGATGCCGCCCTGGAAGACTCCATCGCTCGCTTCCAGAAAAAGCTGACCGACCTCGGTTTCAATATCGAAGAAGCCTCCTGGCTTAACCCGGTACCGAACGTTTGGTCAGTGCATATTCGCGACAAAGACAGCGCTCTGTGCTTCACCAACGGCAAAGGCGCAACCAAAAAAGCCGCGCTGGCATCCGCGCTGGGTGAATATTTTGAACGTCTGTCGACTAACTATTTCTTCGCTGACTTTTGGCTGGGTGATACCATCGCTAATGGCCCGTTTGTTCATTACCCAAATGAGAAGTGGTTCTCTCTGCCGGAAGATGAACAACTGCCAGAAGGTATCCTCGACGACCGTCTGCGCGCGTTCTACGATCCAGAAAATGAATTAAGCGCAGGCATGCTGATCGACCTCCAGTCCGGAAACGAAGAGCGTGGTATTTGCGCCCTGCCGTTTACCCGCCAGTCAGATCTGCAGACCGTTTATATTCCAATGAACATCGTCGGTAACCTGTATGTTTCCAACGGCATGTCTGCAGGTAATACCGCTAACGAAGCCCGCGTTCAGGGGCTTTCAGAAGTCTTTGAGCGTCACATCAAAAACCGCATTATCGCCGAAAGCATTAGCCTGCCTGAGATCCCGCAAGAGGTGCTGGCACGTTATCCTGGCGTGGTGGAGTCCATTAAAACGCTTGAAGCAGAAGGTTTCCCAATTTTCGCTTATGACGGCTCCCTGGGCGGCAAATATCCGGTTATCTGCGTGGTGCTGTTTAACCCGGCAAACGGGACCTGTTTTGCGTCGTTTGGCGCACACCCTGATTTTGGCGTGGCGCTGGAGCGTACCGTTACCGAACTGCTGCAGGGACGTGGCCTGAAAGATCTGGACGTATTTACCCCGCCAACCTTCGATGACGAAGAGGTGGCTGAACACGCTAACCTGGAAACTCACTTCATCGATTCCAGCGGCCTGATCTCCTGGGATATGTTCAAGCAAGATGCGGATTACCCGTTTGCCGACTGGAGCTTCGCCGGTACAACAGAAGAAGAGTTCGCGACATTAATGGCTATCTTCCAGTCTGAAGATAAAGAAGTGTATATCGCCGACTACGAGCATCTGGATGTTTACGCCTGCCGTATTATCGTGCCTGGCATGTCTGACATTTACCCTGCTGACGACCTGCTGCTGGCCAACAACAGCATGGGTAGCCATCTGCGTGAAACTATCCTGGCGCTGCCGGACAGCGAATGGGAACAGCAGGACTACCTTGACCTGATTTCTCAACTTGACGACGAAGGGCACGACGATTTCACCCGCGTACGTGAGCTGCTGGGCCTGGCAACCGGCAAAGACAACGGCTGGTATACGCTGCGCATTGGTGAACTGAAAGCCATGCTGGCGCTTGCC
Source organism: Enterobacteriaceae bacterium RIT693 (assembly GCA_009668225.1). Classification (GTDB taxonomy): domain Bacteria; phylum Pseudomonadota; class Gammaproteobacteria; order Enterobacterales; family Enterobacteriaceae; genus Cedecea. The sequence continues at coordinate 131,927 of WJYK01000001.1, forward strand.
GGTGGTGACCTGGAGCAAGCGCTTATCTGGACCGAATGGACCATGGAGTTTAACGCTTCAATCTTTAGCCCGGAACGCGCCAACTACTACCGTTGCCTGCAAACCCTACTGCTACTGTCACAGGAAGAAGAGCGCCAACCGCTGCAATACCTGAATGCTTTTGTACGTATGTATGGCGCGGACGCGGTGGATGCGGCCAGCGCAGCAATGAGCGGAGAAGCCGCGTTTTATGGTCTGCAGCCCGTAGATAAAGAGCTGAAAGCCTTCCCGGCGCATCAGGCTTTGTTGCAGGCTTACGAAAAATTACAGCGTGCCAAAGCCAAATATTGGCAGGTAAAGTAATTTACTGACAACTTACAGGTGCGCACTGCACCGGGCCTAAGCTATATTGTGGGGCGCTTTTGCGCCCCATTTTATTATTGCAACAATAATATTTTACTATGTAATCTTTTGGTTAACTTAGGGTAAATAGTTATTTATCGATAGCGGAAATAATGTTATCAAAATATAAAAATACCCCATTGTAATTAACCATTTTTGTGCGAGGAACGGGCTAAATTCAATTTTACTTATAAATATTAAAATTTATTTTTTCATTGATAATCAATCAGTTATGCTGAAAAAAAGATAAAGACCTGCTTTTTCAGTGCCTATTAGCTTGGCGAGATATGATCCACATCAATTTTTACTCTATAATGCTTTGTTAGTATCTCCTCGCCGAATTAAATAAGAGAGAGTTAGTGTGAAAGCTGACAACCCTTTTGATCTAGTACTCCCACCAGCGATGGCAAAAATTGCCGAAGACGCTGGCGTCTATAAAGCGACCAAGCAACCGCTAACGACCTTTTACTTAGCGATTACCGCAGGCGTCTTCATTTCGATTGCCTTCGTGTTCTACATCACCGCCACAACGGGCACATCCACTCTCCCCTTCGGGATTGCCAAACTGATTGGCGGCACCTGCTTCTCACTGGGTTTAATTCTTTGCGTTATCTGCGGTGCAGACCTCTTTACCTCCACCGTGTTGATAGTCGTAGCCAAAGCAAGCGGCCGTATCACCTGGTGCCAGTTACTGCGTAACTGGGCTAATGTCTACATTGGTAACCTGGTGGGTGCCCTGCTCTTTGTACTTCTTATCTGGCTGTCCGGCATGTATATGACAGCCAACGGTGCCTGGGGCCTGAACGTCCTGCAGACCGCCGACCATAAAATGCATCATACGTTTGTTGAGGCCGTCTGCCTCGGCATTCTGGCGAACCTGATGGTGTGCCTCGCCGTCTGGATGAGCTACTCCGGCCGCAGCCTGATGGACAAAATGTTTGCTATGATCCTTCCGGTTGCCATGTTTGTTGCCAGCGGCTTTGAGCACAGCATCGCAAACATGTTCATGATCCCGATGGCCATCGTGGTTCGTGATTTTGCCAGCCCGGAATTCTGGACCGCCGTAGGGTCTTCTCCGGAAAGTTTCTCGCATCTGACCGTGCTGAACTTCATCACCGATAACCTGATTCCGGTAACTATCGGAAACATCATCGGCGGAGGTTTACTGGTTGGGTTGACATACTGGGTAATTTATCTGCGCGGTGGCGATAAACACTAAGTTTAGCCAACACGTAGGTTTAAGAACTCCACATTAGAAGGTAGGTGTTACATGTCCGAGCTTAATGAAAAGTTAGCCACAGCCTGGGAAGGTTTTGCTAAAGGCGACTGGCAGAATGAAGTCAACGTACGTGACTTTATTCAGAAAAACTACACCCCGTACGAGGGTGACGAGTCCTTCCTGGCAGGTGCTACCGACGCAACTACCAAACTGTGGGACAGCGTGATGGAAGGCATCAAACTGGAAAACAGCACTCACGCGCCAGTTGACTTCGATACCGACCTCGCGTCTACCATCACCGCTCACGACGCGGGCTACATCAACAAGTCCCTCGAAACTATCGTGGGTCTGCAGACTGATGCTCCTCTGAAACGCGCCATCATTCCTTTCGGCGGCATCAAAATGGTCGAAGGTTCTTGTAAAGTATACGGTCGTGAACTCGACCCAATGCTGAAAAAAATCTTCACCGAATACCGTAAGACTCACAACCAGGGCGTGTTTGACGTTTACACCAAAGACATCCTGAACTGCCGTAAGTCCGGTGTTATCACCGGTCTGCCAGATGCCTATGGCCGTGGCCGTATCATCGGTGACTACCGTCGCGTTGCGCTGTACGGTATCGACTATCTGATGAAAGACAAATTCGCTCAGTTCAACTCACTGCAGACCAAACTGGAAAACGGTGAAGATCTGGAAGCGACTATCCGTCTGCGTGAAGAGATCTCCGAGCAGCACCGTGCGCTGGGTCAAATCAAAGAAATGGCGGCTAAATATGGCTGCGATATCTCTGGCCCTGCTACCAACGCACAGGAAGCTATTCAGTGGACTTACTTCGGCTACCTGGCTGCGGTTAAATCTCAGAACGGCGCGGCAATGTCCTTCGGACGCGTATCCACCTTCCTGGATGCCTATATCGAACGTGACCTGAAAGCGGGTAAAATCAACGAACTGCAGGCTCAGGAAATGATTGACCATCTGGTCATGAAACTGCGTATGGTTCGCTTCCTGCGTACCCCTGAATATGATGAGCTGTTCTCCGGTGACCCAATCTGGGCAACAGAATCTATCGGCGGTATGGGCGTTGATGGCCGTACGCTGGTCACCAAATCCAGCTTCCGCTTCCTGAACACCCTGTACACCATGGGGCCGTCTCCGGAGCCAAACATCACCATTCTGTGGTCTGAAAAACTGCCGCTGAACTTCAAAAAATACGCGGCTAAAGTTTCCATCGATACCTCTTCTCTGCAGTACGAGAATGACGATCTGATGCGCCCTGACTTTAACAACGATGACTACGCTATTGCTTGCTGCGTAAGCCCAATGATCGTTGGTAAGCAAATGCAGTTCTTCGGTGCTCGTGCAAACCTGGCGAAAACCATGCTGTATGCAATCAACGGCGGCGTTGATGAAAAACTGAAAATGCAGGTTGGTCCTAAAGAAGCGCCAATCACCGCAGACGTTCTGGACTACGACAACGTGTTGGATCGTCTGGATCACTTCATGGACTGGCTGGCTAAACAGTACGTTACCGCGCTGAACATCATTCACTACATGCATGATAAATACAGCTACGAAGCGTCCCTGATGGCTCTGCACGACCGTGACGTTGTTCGCACCATGGCTTGTGGTATCGCGGGTCTGTCCGTTGCAGCTGACTCCCTGTCTGCAATCAAATACGCGAAAGTTAAACCAATTCGTGACGAAGACGGTCTGGCTATCGACTTCGAAATCGAAGGTGAATATCCACAGTTCGGTAACAACGATCCTCGCGTAGATGACATCGCCGTTGACCTGGTAGAACGTTTCATGAAGAAAATTCAGAAACTGACCACCTACCGTGGCGCCATCGCAACCCAGTCTGTTCTGACCATCACCTCTAACGTGGTTTATGGTAAGAAAACCGGTAACACCCCAGACGGTCGTCGCGCAGGTACTCCGTTCGGTCCAGGCGCTAACCCAATGCACGGTCGTGACCAGAAAGGCGCCGTTGCCTCTCTGACCTCCGTTGCTAAACTGCCGTTTGCCTACGCGAAAGATGGTATCTCTTATACCTTCTCCATCGTGCCAAACGCGCTGGGTAAAGACGATGATGTGCGTAAAACCAACCTCGCAGGCCTGATGGACGGTTACTTCCACCACGAAGCGAACATCGAAGGTGGTCAGCACCTGAACGTGAACGTCATGAACCGTGAAATGCTGCTGGATGCGATGGAACACCCTGAGAAATATCCTCAGCTCACCATCCGTGTATCGGGTTACGCAGTCCGCTTCAACTCGCTGACTAAAGAACAGCAGCAGGACGTTATTACCCGTACCTTCACTCAGTCCATCTAATTTCCTGTTAGACTGAAGAAGCGTAATATATAAAGGCTCCACACCCGTGGGGCCTTTTTACTAACCTCTCTGCTACCAGCCTGCTTTGCCAGCTATCTATACTCTGGGTAACTGCCAAAACAGACTTAACACAGCCGGCTTGAGCTGTGCATACACAGGCCCTGGACGGGCCACACCTGGAGAGATCACCGCAATGTCAGCAATCGGACGAATTCACTCTTTTGAATCCTGTGGTACCGTGGATGGCCCCGGTATTCGCTTCATTACCTTCTTCCAGGGCTGCCTGATGCGCTGCCTGTACTGCCACAACCGCGACACCTGGGACACCCACGGTGGCAAAGAAGTGACGGTAGAAGAGCTCATGAAAGAAGTCGTCACCTATCGCCACTTTATGAATGCCTCAGGCGGCGGCGTCACCGCATCCGGCGGCGAGGCTATTCTGCAGGCAGAGTTCGTGCGTGACTGGTTCCGCGCCTGTCACCAGGAAGGCATTCATACCTGCCTCGACACGAACGGGTTTGTTCGCCGCTACGATCCGGTAATTGACGAGCTGCTGGAAGTGACTGACCTGGTCATGCTCGATCTGAAGCAAATGAACGACGAAATCCACCAAAACCTGGTCGGCGTATCAAACCATCGTACCCTTGAGTTCGCACAATACCTGTCGAAAAAAGACATTAAAGTGTGGATCCGCTACGTGGTCGTACCTGGCTGGTCTGACGATGACGACTCCGCGCATCGGCTTGGGGAGTTCACCCGCGATATGGGCAACGTTGAGAAGATAGAACTGCTGCCTTATCACGAGCTGGGCAAACACAAATGGGTGGCGATGGGTGAAGAGTACAAGCTGGACGGTGTTCATCCACCTAAGAAAGAGACGATGGAGCGGGTGAAAGGCATTCTGGAGCAGTACGGTCACAAAGTGATGTACTGAGCCCGGCTAAGTGCTCCCGCCTGTGGGAGCATGGCTTTTACGCTTCTTGCCAGGCAGCCTCTATCGCCGCCATAACCCTCTCCAGTTGTAACGGAGCAATATGCCCAGGCTTCCACAGCGCCACCACAGGATGCATTAGCCCACGGTCCCCGACTTCTGTCTCCAGCCGCTCAACCCCCGGCCAGTTTTCTACATCAAAATGCAACGGTAAAAATGCCCACCCTTCTCCGGCACACAGGCGCTTTTCCAGCAAAGAGAGTTCGTTAACGCGTATTACGCGGTCGGCAATTTGAATGCGCTGTGCGAGTGAATCAGGAAGCTCGCGAAAAGGTATCAGCTGCGTGCTGGCGGCAAGGCGTAAGAGTGAGACCGGTTTGGTCTTAAAGAAGCCCACCTTCGCGCATGCCGCCAATGCCAGGCTGCCCACCGCACGCCACTGGAGCCTGTCGTTCACCGAACGATTTAGCGCCTGATAAATACCGATATGCGCCCTGCCCTGATCCAGCCAGATTTCAGCTTCAGGGCGTTCACTCATCAGCAGATCGAGCGTTATCTGTTCGGCTGCAAGCTTTTCCACCAGACGCAGTAAGAAATCTCTTGGCGTGAAAGGGTCATAGCAGAGCGTCAGGCGAGTCTCTATCTGGCCCGGCATTTGCCGCGCAACTTCAGAGAAAGCCTGAGCTTCGTGAAGAAATAACCGGGCCTGGCGATACAGCAACTTCCCAGGTTCGGTTAAGGTCAAAGGACGGGTGGAACGATCGAACAGCGTGTAGCCGAGATCGATTTCGAGGTAATCCAGCAGCTGGCTGACCGTGGTCCGGTCTTTATTGAGTTTTTTAGCCGCTTTTGTGAGGGTACCGCATTCACAAACGCAGGCAAAAGCTTCAATTTGGGCCAGCGTAAAGTTAACCGTATTCATCGTTTCCCCTTATATTAAGGGGCCATTTTCCCATAGAAAAACGCGTATTCCGAGTCAGGAATACACGTCAGGGAAACGATGCAAAAAGCAGTATCAGGCGTGAGCCACCGGCGTAGGATGCTGGCCAGCTTTGCGCAGCAGCATCATCAGGTACACAAACGATACCGCGGCCATCATGATAAACAGCACGTTATCCGAATAGTTCTGCATCAGCAGCGCGGTAATCGTTGGCCCAATCAGGCTGCCGATGGTGTAGCTCAGTAACAGTGCCTGGTTCATCGCGACCAGCTGATGGCGTTCAATTCTTTCACAGGCCCAGGCCATCGCAACCGGGTAAAGCGTGAAGCCAAACGCGCCCAGGACGAACAGCGCAGGTCCCATTGCGGCATTGCTGAGCATGGCCAGGCAGCCGAGGATCACCACAAAGACCTGAACGCGCAGCACCAGCAGGCGGCCATATTTATCAGCCAGGCGGCCCATCGGCCATTGACCAACGATGCCTGCGCTGATCATCAGCGCCATCCAGAAACCGATGCCGGAATCGCTAACGCCCTGGTGGTTAAGATACAGCGGCATCAGGCCGTACAGCGAACCAAGCACGATACCGGACATGATACAGCCGTTGATGCCCAGGCGAGCCTGGCGCAGGCGCAGCATTGGCCAGACAGGGGTATTGTCACGGTGTTCATCGCCATCGCTGACGATATGGGTAAACAGCAGCGGAAGGATTGCCGCCAGCACCAACGCCGTTGCCCATGGCAGAACATTCATTAATTCGGTGGACAGCTTGCTCACCATCAGCTGACCGACAACCATCCCGATGTAATAGACGGTCATGTAAGCCGCCAGCAGGCGACCGCGGGTGCGGGAAGTGCCGCTGCACATCAACGCGCTTTCGACCACTACCCAAATCATCGCGCAGCCCACGCCGGCGACAAATCGCCAGGCCATCCAGCTCCAGAACCCCACCATCAGCCCGAGGCCAACGCAGCCCACGGCAAAGATAACGGAAGCCAGATAGTAACTGCGGTTAAACCCGTGACGCTTAATCACCCACCCAGTAATCAACGTGCCCACCAGGTTACCGGTGAAGTAGGCAGAGCCCACCATCCCGACCTGCCAGGTAGGAAGATTGTCGTGAGCCAGCCAAAGCGGGACGAGCGTGTTTAAAACCGCCATCGCCAGAGTCAGCAGCAGTAGCCCGCAAAGCAGTAGCAATACGGGACGGGTATAGATGGTCATGGGTGTCGAGCCGTGAGGAAGTGAACAAATTTGTGCGCATCATGCCACCGGCAAATTGATTGTCAATCCAGCAATAATGGGGGGTGAGCGGGGTTTTGGCGGGGACGATTTGAAAAACTTATCCTGCTAATAAGTGACCGGGGTCACGTAAATTGTATCTCCCTGTTTTTGATGCGATATAGCGAAAAGCAGGCCAAAATGAGCAATGAAAAATTTCATGGATCTTCAGGTGAGATTTTCTTATCCGAAACATGAAAAAGCGCGCCCGCAGACGCGCTTATAACGCAATGAAATGTTAACTCGCTATAGCCACACCAACCGTCATATGCAGCCCGTAGAACACACCCCGACCCATTAGCTCGCCCGCAAGCACAAACGCCATCGCCAGCGTCAACAGCCCAACGCCAGGACGATATCCTTTCAGCTGCGGCGCAATCCAGCAGGCCAGAGCAAGGACCAACAGAACCATCCGCCATGCCATCAGCGAGCCGTACTCCGGCACCAGCGCAGAAGCCTGCTGAATGGAGCTGTGCAGCGTTGCCAGCTCCATCCCCTGCATCAGCACAACAACCATGCTGACCAGTAGCGCCAGCAGCGTGATGACCGGCAGGATCCGCATCCCCCAGCCGCTAACGCCTGCCGCACGCAGCAGCAGGTAGCCAAGCAGCGGGCCGCCGATAAACATCGTCAGGAAGAAGTTCATCGGCGTCCAGACGCTAAACCAGGTCGGTACCGTATCGATTAAATACACCCGGCTCATCATCCAGACGAACACCACGCCCAGAATCATGGTCACCACGGCCCAGGCTTTGCTGAGTGCCTGAGGCATTTTGCCCAGCACGGTCAAAAGCCACCAGAAACCGCCTACCGCAAAGAAAACCGAGCCGCTGGCAATTTCATTACTCAACGCCGAGCTGCCGAGGCGGTTGAGCGAGTTGAAGGCGCGCAGCGGCGAGCCTAAGTGTAGTATCGAGGCGATGAAACCGACGCCCATCAGGATCCAGAGCACCACCATCATCAGCTCGGCGCGCCTGCGGAGCGCCCTGTCGTTCACGCCGTACAGCAATGCCAGCGCCATAACGATAAACCCGCCGGCAACGCACTGGCCCAGTACCGTAAAGACCATCAGCGGCCATTCATGCCATCCGTTTCCCATCTCACACCTCCTTCGGGTTGGCCAGATAACCGCTGGTATCCCCACTCGGGCGGCTGTTGGCGTTAGGTTTAATCACGATATTTGGTTTTGTGAAGTGCGATGCAGGCAGCGGAGCAATAGCGGCCTGAGTGCCGTATTTTTTACGTAATTCATCGACAGGCGCTAAGTCCAGCGCCCGTAGCGGGCAAGACTCAACGCAAATCGGTTTTTTGCCTTCGGCAACGCGCTCATAGCAGCCGTCGCACTTGGTCATATGCCCTTTCTCTTCGTTGTACTGAGGCGCACCGTACGGACACGCCATATGGCAGTAGCGGCAGCCGATACAAACGTCTTCGTTCACCACCACGAAGCCATCTTCGCGCTTATGCATCGCGCCGCTTGGGCAGACCTTGGTACAGGCCGGATCTTCACAATGGTTACAGGAGATAGAAAGGTAGTAGGCGAAGACATCCTGATGGAATACGCCGTTATCTTCCTGCCAGTTGCCACCCGCATACTCATAAATGCGACGATAGCTCACTTCCGGGGTCAGGTTCTTAAAATCCTTACACGCCAGTTCGCAGGTTTTACAGCCGGTGCAGCGACTGGAGTCGATATAAAAGCCATATTGGGTTGTCATTTACTGCTCCTTACGCCTTTTCAACCTGGACCAGGTTACTGTGGGATGGATTGCCTTTTGCCAGCGGTGACGGGCGCTGCGTCGTTAGCACGTTAATGCTGCCCGCTCTGTCCACTTTGTTGGCATCCGGGCTGTACCAGGCCCCTTCTCCCAGGGCGACAACGCCAGGAATGATGCGTGGCGTGACTTTTGCGCTAATGCGCACCTCTCCGCGATCGTTGAAAATACGCACCTCATCACCATTGGTGATGCCACGCTGTTTTGCATCAAGCGGGTTAATCCACATCTCCTGGCGGCAGGCGGCCTTCAGCACGTCGACGTTACCGTACGTTGAGTGGGCGCGGGCTTTATAGTGGAAGCCCGTCATCTGCAGCGGCCATTTCTCCGCCAACGGATCGCCAACGTTCTCGAAGCCGGCGCTATACACCGGCAGAGGATCGATAACATCACCTTCCGGCAGTTCCCAGGTGGCAGCAATCTCAGCCAGCTGCGCGGAGTAGATTTCAATCTTGCCGGACGGCGTAGTTAACGGATTCGCGTGCGGATCTCCGCGGAAGGCTTTGTAGGCTACGTGGTGCCCTTCCGGGTCGCGTTTTTTGAACATTCCCTGTTTGCGGAACTCTTCAAAACTCGGCAATTCTGGAATCGCCTCCTGAGACTGAGCGTAAAGGTGACGCATCCAACCTTCCTGAGTTCGTCCTTCGGTAAACTGTGGCTCCACACCCATGCGCTTCGCCAGCTCAGTGGTCATCTCATAGATGGTCTTGCATTCAAAACGCGGCTTGATCGCCTGTTCGGCGAAAATCACGTAAGACATGTTGCCGCAGGAGGCATCAAGGCAGAAATCCATCTGCTCGGAAGCGGTGCAGTCCGGCAAAAGAATGTCGGCGTATTTCGCAGAGGACGTCATGTGGTTGTCGATAACCACAATCATCTCGCACTTCTTGTCATCCTGCAGAATGTCGTGGGTGCGGTTGATCTGGGAATGCTGGTTGATCAGGCAGTTACCGGCATAATTCCAGACCATTTTGATTGGCACAGCCAGTTTATCTTTGCCGCGCACACCGTCCCGGATAGCGGTCATCTCCGCACCACGCTCGATGGCATCGGTCCACATAAACATTGAGATACTGGTCTGAACCGGATTGTCCAGCGTTGGCATACGAACAAACGGCAGATCGTAAGAGCCTTCACGTGCCCCGCTGTTGCCCCCGTGAATGCCGACGTTGCCGGTCAGAATGGAAAGCATGGCGATGGCCCGGGAAACCAGCTCGCCGTTGGAGTGACGCTGCGGCCCCCAACCCTGGCTGATAAAGGCCGGTTTAGCGCTGCCAATCTCTCTTGCAAGCTTGATAATGCGGTCGACCGGGATCCCGGTTATCTGCGAAGCCCACTCCGGCGTTTTAGCAACGCCATCTGCCCCCTGACCAAGAATGTAAGCCTTATAATGCCCGTTGCGTGGTGCGTCCGTCGGCAGCGTTTTTTCATCATAGCCCACGCAGTATTTATCGAGGAAAGCCTGGTCTACGAGGTCTTCGCTTATCATCACCCACGCCAGCGCGGAGATCAGCGCCGCATCGGTGCCTGGGCGAATAGGGATCCACTCATCTTCACGCCCTGCGCCTGTATCGGTATAGCGCGGGTCGATAATAATCATTCGCGCATTGGATTTTTGACGAGCCTGTTCGAGATAATAGGTTACCCCACCGCCGCTCATGCGCGTTTCGCCAGGATTATTGCCGAACAGCACCACCAGCTTGCTGTTTTCAATATCAGACGGGCTATTCCCGTCCGCCCAGCCACCGTAGGTGTAGTTCAGACCCGCCGCGATCTGCGCCGTGGAATAGTCACCATAGTGGTTGAGATAACCACCGCAACAATTCATCAGGCGGGCAATCAGCGTGGAGCCCGGTGGCCAGGAGCGCGTCATAGTACCGCCCAGCGTACCCGTACCGTAGTTCAGGTAGATAGCTTCATTGCCATACTCTTTGATGATGCCTTTCATGCTGTTGGCGATAGTATCAAACGCCTCGTCCCAGCTGATGCGCTCAAACTTCCCTTCGCCGCGCGCACCTACGCGCTTCATTGGGTACTTGAGGCGATCGGCATTGTAGACGCGTCGGCGCATTGAACGACCACGCAGGCAGGCACGAACCTGATGCAAACCTTCGTAATCATCATCACCGGTGTTATCGGTTTCGACGTATTTAATTTCACCATCTACCACGTGCATACGCAGTGGGCAGCGGCTACCGCAGTTTACCGTACAGGCACTCCAGACCACTTTCTCATCGCCGCCGGGATGAACGGGCTGGGCGGCAAAAGCGAGTCTGGAAAAGGGAAGCGAGAAGGCGCTAGTTGCAGCAGCTAAACCACCGATTGCCGTGGTTTGGACCAGCTTACGACGGCTGACCTCTGCCGCGAGGATCGCGTTAGGGGTTTTATCAGTCATAGTGACCTACTTGTTTTGCTCACAGTTAAAATAAGCTGACAGCGGCGACGCGGGTTGATAGCCCACATACCGCTGCGCAGTTAAAGTTGAAAGGGGTGTCCGGTTAATATTTTTTGGAGGATTGACCTGGCCGCGTCACGCCTTGTGAATCACGGTCGTCAAATGATGATTAGGTTAAAGTTTTAATTGAACGATCATCACCCGCTTTCCGGGGTGCAATAATACTTCTTTGGGAGTAGGGGTTATTGTCTGGTGTCAAGAAAGGCGGTGTTGGCGAAAAGCCGCTGACTTAGGGCATAAAAAAAGCGCCCTGAGGCGCTTTTTCGGTGGGTTACAAACGGTGGATTAACCGATGTATTCCAGGCCATTCATGTACGGACGCAGCGCTTCCGGCACCTGAATACGGCCATCGGCCTGCTGGTAGTTTTCCAGCACCGCGACCAGGGTACGGCCAACCGCCAGACCGGAACCGTTCAGAGTGTGAACCAGGCGAGTTTTCTTGTCTGCCTTACTGCGGCAGCGTGCCTGTAAACGACGCGCCTGGAAATCCCACATGTTTGAACAGGAAGAGATTTCACGGTAGGTATTCTGCGCGGGTAACCAGACTTCCAGATCGTAGGTTTTAGCCGAACCAAAACCGATATCACCGCTGCACAGCAGCACCTTACGATATGGCAGGCCCAGCAGCCGAAGCACTTTTTCAGCGTGGCCGGTCAACTCTTCCAGCGCGTCCATTGAGTCTTCCGGGCGAACGATCTGCACCATCTCAACTTTATCGAACTGATGCTGACGGATCAGACCACGGGTATCGCGACCATAAGAACCCGCTTCGGAACGGAAGCACGGCGTATGCGCGGTAAGCTTCAGTGGAAGGGATTCATCGTCGATAATTTCATCGCGAACCAGGTTGGTCAGCGGTACTTCCGCGGTTGGGATCAGCGCATAGTTGCTGCTGTCAGCTTCTTCTTCCAGCGGACGAGTATGGAACAGGTCACCGCCAAATTTAGGCAATTGGCCAGTACCGTACAGCGTGTCCTGGTTAACCAGGTACGGGACATAGTTTTCCATGTAACCGTGCTGCTCGGTGTGCAGATCCAGCATGAACTGGGTCAGCGCACGATGCATACGCGCCACCTGCCCCTGCATCACCACAAAGCGGGAACCGGTCAGTTTAACGGCAGCAGCGAAGTCGAGGCCTTTTGCCATTTCGCCCAGGGTTACGTGGTCGCGCACTTCAAAATCAAACTTGCGCGGCTCGCCCCAGCGGCTAATTTCAACATTTTCGCTGTCGTCTTTGCCCAACGGCACGCAGTCATCGGGAATGTTTGGCAGGGTCAGCGAGATATCGCGAATTTCCACCAGCAGAGAATCAAGCTCGTTTTTCGCTGCATCCAGCTCTTCGCCCAGCTGGTTAACCTGCAGGCGCAGCGGCTCAATGTCTTCTCCGCGCGCTTTCGCCTGGCCGATGGATTTCGATCGCGAGTTACGTTCAGCCTGCAGATTTTCCGTTTTGACCTGCAGTACTTTACGACGCTCTTCAAGAGAGCGCAGCGTTTCTACATCCAGCTTAAAGCCCCGGCGTGCCAGTTTTTCAGCGACTGCGTCTGGCTCTGTACGCAGCAGATTGGGATCGAGCATGCTTATCCTGTGCTTATCGAATTGAATTTATAGGAAGTGCGGCCACAGCCTGCGGCCGCTTTGATAGTCTTGCTAACCTTACCGCAACGCCTGCATTAGCGGTAGCGTTTTGTGGGGCTTTTCTGATCCTGCTCGGTAAGCCAGGCTAGCTTTTCGCCAATCTTGCCTTCCAGGCCTCTGCTGGTCGGCCGGTAGTAGCGAGTTTGTGCCATTTCAGGCGGAAAGTACTCTTCCCCGGCTGCGTAGGCGTTGGGCTCATCGTGAGCGTAACGGTATTCCTGGCCATAGCCCATTTCTTTCATCAGCTTCGTTGGGGCATTGCGCAGATGAACGGGAACGTCATAATCCGGGCGCTCACGCGCATCCGCCATTGCGGCTTTGAATGCGGTGTAGACAGCGTTGCTTTTCGGGGCACAGGCAAGATAAACGATCGCCTGAGCAATGGCTCTCTCCCCTTCTGCTGGCCCAACGCGGGTAAAGCAATCCCATGCGGCAATCGCCACCTGCATCCCTCTTGGGTCAGCATTGCCGACGTCTTCAGACGCGATAGCCAGCAGGCGCCGTGCGACGTAAAGTGGGTCACCGCCTGCGCTAATAATGCGTGCGTACCAGTAAAGGGCGGCGTCTGGCGAGGAGCCACGAATAGATTTATGCACCGCCGAAATAAGGTCATAAAAACGGTCGCCTTTATTATCAAAGCGAGCGCTGCGTTCGCCGGCAATCTCCGTCAAAAGTTGGGTCTGCAAAACACGATTTCCGCTGGCGTCTGTCTCGGCCATGTCCGCCATCATTTCCAGCGTATTCAGCGCCCGACGCGCATCACCATTCACCAGTTCGGCAATCGCTTTTCGCGTCTCGTCCGGCAACATAATATTTTGCCCACCGTAGCCCCGATCTTTATCACTCATCGCCTGATCGAGCACCTGCTCGATATCCACAACGGTCAGTGATTTCAACAGGTAAACGCGAGCACGGGAAAGCAGCGCCGAGTTCAGTTCAAATGAAGGGTTTTCGGTTGTAGCGCCAATAAAGGTGATGGTGCCGTCTTCAATGTGCGGCAGGAAGGCATCCTGCTGGCTTTTGTTGAAGCGATGAACTTCGTCCACAAACAGGATGGTACGCCGTCCTGCATTGCGGTTTTGCCGCGCGCGCTCGATGGCTTCGCGGATCTCTTTTACACCTGAGGTCACCGCGGAAATACGCTCGACGTCCGCGTTGGCATAGCGGGCGATCACTTCGGCCAGGGTCGTTTTGCCGGTTCCCGGCGGCCCCCAGAGGATCATGGAATGCAGATGGCCTGCTTCAATGGCCCGGGGCAGCGGTTTTCCGGCAGCCAGAAGATGCTGCTGCCCGATGTACTGCGCCAGATTTTCTGGCCGCATACGCGCGGCCAGCGGCTGGAAGGTATTATCTGAAAAATCGAGCGACAGATTGCTCACTCAAGCCTCTATTTACGTTGGTCGTCCACCGTGACGCCTTTTGGCGGGGTGAACGTAAACTTACCGGCATCCACGGCACCGTTTTGCTGAGCCTTCAAAGTATAGCTGCTACGCTGGTCGTCCTGTTCCACCGCGCTGAACTGGTGGATTGTGCCATCGCGGCCCACGTTAATGGTGAACTGCTTCAGGTTACCCGAGCTGCTTTTTGGCGTCAGCACAAAGTCATCGCCGCTTTGCTTGATATTGTACTGTTTCCAGTCGCTGGATTGGTTACGTGCAATCAGCATAAACGGCGTATTGCTGGTGGCATCTTTCAGCCACGTCGCCGTGACCTGCTCAACAAATGGGTTGTAGAACCACAGACTTTTACCGTCGGAAACCAGAATACTTTCATCCGGCTGAGTCATATGCCAGTTAAACAGATTAGGGCGTTTAACCCACAGGTCCCCCTGCCCTTCCTGCACCGCCGCACCGCTACCGTCAGTGACTTTTTGCGTGAAGCTGGCGTGGAAGCTCCCGACTTTATCAAGGCGACCCTGCAGATCACCGGCGGCGTCAGCCCAGGCTCCGGTCGCGGTCATTGCGGTTAACAGCGCACAGGCAATTACGACTTTTTTCATTATTTTCCCTCTGGATTCATTGACCACCTGACGATGGCGCTCTGCTGCTCACTGTAGAGGAGTCTCTGACTCCCGCAACAGAAGAATAAGCTGATTTTCCGGTAATTTACCCATCTTTGCAAAAAGAGCCGCGTGTGCGGCTCTTTTTCATTTAACGATGAGGCGCCAGCCCATTCACTCAAACTGCGGTGGCGCGAGGACTTCACGGTTACCATTATGTCCCTGCGGACTGACGATCCCCTGGGCTTCCATCTGCTCAACAATCCTCGCCGCACGGTTATAGCCGATGCGGAACTGGCGCTGCACGCCGGAGATGGACGCTTTACGTTTCTCAACCACAAAAGCGACCGCCTGGTCGAACAGCGGATCAAGCTCTTCATCTCCATCCATTCCACCGCCGCTGCCGTCGCCGCTGCCTTCATCATCGGTAATACCGGTAATGTATTGCGGGCGACCACGCGCTTTCCAGTCCTGAACCACGGCATGAACTTCTTCATCGCGAACAAAGGCACCGTGCACACGAATCGGCGTCGTGGAGTTCGGCGCAGAATAAAGCATATCCCCCATACCGAGCAGTGATTCCGCGCCGCCCTGGTCAAGGATGGTGCGTGAGTCAATTTTGCTCGACACCGTAAACGCGATACGGGTTGGGATATTGGCTTTAATCAGGCCAGTAATGACGTCAACCGATGGGCGCTGCGTTGC
The DNA here is from genome assembly GCA_009668225.1 of Enterobacteriaceae bacterium RIT693. Taxonomy (GTDB): domain Bacteria; phylum Pseudomonadota; class Gammaproteobacteria; order Enterobacterales; family Enterobacteriaceae; genus Cedecea. The sequence goes on from WJYK01000001.1 coordinate 147,585, forward strand.
CAGAACGAGGTGAATACCGGCCGCACGTGCTTTCTGTGCGAGACGAGCAATCAGCTCTTCAACTTTTTTGCCCACCGTCATCATCAAGTCGGCAAACTCATCCACCAGCACCACGATATACGGCAGTTTTTCCAGCATCGGATGCGTGGCATCCATGCTGTCGCCAGGTTTCCAGAACGGATCGGGAATAGGACGTCCCATACGCTCGGCTTCCAGCACACGCTCGTTGTAGCCTGCCAGGTTACGCACGCCAAGCGCGGACATCAGCTTATAGCGGCGCTCCATCTCGTTCACGCTCCAGCGCAGGGCATTCGCGGCATCCTTCATGTCCGTCACCACTTCGGTCAGCAGATGCGGGATCCCTTCGTACACCGACAGCTCAAGCATTTTCGGGTCAATCATGATGAAGCGAACTTCTTCCGGCGTCGCCTTATATAGCATGCTGATGATCATGGCGTTAACACCAACCGACTTACCGGAACCCGTCGTACCCGCCACCAGCAGGTGAGGCATCTTCGCCAGATCGGCAACCACCGGCTCGCCGCCGATGTCTTTACCCAGAACCACGGTCAACGGCGAGCCGTTGTCGCGGAATTTAGCGCAGTCGAGGACTTCACGCAGGTAAACGGTCTGGCGTTTCTTATTTGGCAGCTCAAGGCCGACGTAAGGTTTGCCCGGAATGACCTCAACCACGCGGACGGCTACGGTCGACAGAGAACGCGCCAGGTCACGGGAAAGGTTCGAAATACGTGCAGCCTTCACGCCCGGAGCCAAATCCAGCTCGAAACGTGTGATGACCGGACCCGGAGAGTAATCCACTACGTCCGCTTTAATACGGTAGTCCGCCAGGCGTGCTTCCACCAGTCGCGCCATCTGCTCCATCGCAAAGGTATCTACCGGCTCAACCTCGGTTGGAGGCGACGTCAGCAGATCCAGTGACGGCAGCGGCGTGGTAGGTTTCTGAAGCGGGCGATCGTCGCCGTTACGCATCAGGAACGGGTGAATCAGGCTCTCTTTTGGCTCAGGTGCTGCCGGTGGGGCCACGGGCTGGGGTTGGGGAACTTGAGCATACTGTGCAGGCTGAGCAACATGTTGGCTATTTTGCGTCGGCTGCGGCGCAGGCTCAAAGCTCGGCGTGAACAGTGGTTCGCTCGGGCTGTCCTCAACCAGTTCTTTTAGCGATGACTGGAAATCAAAATCATCCAGCGAGAACGGCGCGGTATTTTGCTGTGGCCGAGCGGCGTAGCGCTGCTGCTGCTGCGCAGCAAACTGACGCGCAAGCTCGACTTCTTCCGCCTCTGCCTGCTCTTCTTCCGACCAGCTTTCGTCTTCGTACTCTTCGCCATAGCGCTGTTGTTGCTGGGCGGCAAACTGGCGGGCCAGCTCATGCTGCTGCAGCGCATCGTTATCATCGCCGTAATCGTCGTCAGGCAGCTGACTCTCCGCCAGCCTGGCCTGCTCTTCGGCCATACGCTGAGAAGGCAGTTTTATCCCGTAGGAAGCCAGTTCACGGCGAGTCGGCACCCGCACCCGGTTAGGACGCGGCAGCTGCGGACCAATCCCCTCTTTTACCTGAGGACGTGGCGCATCACTGGCGATGCTGAATACCGGTGAAAATGCCGCCGCCCCAGCCACCGCTTTTGCTGCCTGTTGCATACCCGATGCAGTTTGCGTCACGTCCCCCGCAGGTATTTCTGGCGACGTCAACGGCGCTGCAACCGGTGCTGCAGTTGGTTCAATCGGCTCCGGCGTCACTGGTTTTACAGGCGCATAGTTATAGGGGTCGGGCTTCGGCTCATTAACGGGCTGATACCATGCTGCCAGCTGTTCACGTTCGCGGGCACGCTTCTGTTCCACTTCTTCAAAGTGGTACATCGGTGGACGCACGTATTTTACTTCTTCTGGCGGTTCTGGCTGAGCGTCAATGACGGGTTCAACTTCCGGCACAACCGGTTCGGACCAATGATGGCTACTTTCATGCGGAATCTGCTGCTGAACGCTTGCCGGATGTGGCGACGTGTAATGCTCAGGAGAAGGGGCAATCACCGGTTCCGGCGTGACGGTAGTCGGTGCGGGTTCCCAGGCTATCGCGGGCGCAGCAGGCTCAGCTTCGGCAAGCGGAGCTGGCGTCGAGACCGAAGGCATAGGAGCAACCGGCGGCACTGGCGCCGCCCAGGGTTGATTAGCCGTCGTCGCTGCAACAGCGGCGGCAACCGGTTCAACGGCGGAGTGCCCGCTGAACAGCGGATCGTACTCCTGCTCTTCCGGTAATGTCGCCTTATGACCCGAGAACAGCACGTCGTTCGGATCGGTCTCTACACCGCGCGCGCTGAACAATACGTCGTCTTCAGCATCATCCATTCGCTTACCGGAGAACAATGCTGCATCTGTTTTGCGGCCGTTAGGATTAGCAAACTTCTGCGACAGGCGCTGCTTACGTGCAAGCGCACCGCGTAAAATACGCGCCCGACGGGATTCACGCTTCTCGGTAGAAACGTGCTGCTGTTCGTCTTCATGATGCTCTTCTTCGTACTCGTCCTCATCCTGCCAGGTGTTATCCCGGCGCGTCCGGTTGCTGGCAAAAGTCAGGACCGTGAGCACCGCGCTACCGAGCTTCTCAGCGATACTGACCCATGACCAACCGGTAAACAGCGTGAGGCCAGCGGCCCAAACGCAGAGCAGCGCAATCGTGCCCCCGCTGCTGTTGAGCAACGGCATCATGGCGGTACTCAGCAAGCTGCCCAGCACGCCGCCTGAGGCGAAGTACCAAATATCATCCGCATTGATGGCCGCCAGCCCGCATGAGGTCAGCACCATAGCAAGAACGCCAATAAGGCGTAGCGAAACGGCAAAATAATCGATGAACTCTTCACTGTCGCGCTGGCGCCAGGTAAACCAACAGCCGCCGATAATGATCACCGGAATGGTGTAGGCCATGACGCCAAAAATGAAGAACAGCGTATCCGCAAACCACGCTCCCGGCGTCCCCCCCAAATTATGGATAGGTTCATGCCACGCAGTTTGAGACCAGCTAGGGTCTGATGGGTTAAAACTTAACAAGGCAACCATCAAATAGATGGCAAATAAGGCAACAAGAATCAGCAACGCCTCGAGTAAACGGCGCCCGCTGCTTAGTTTCCGCAATGTTACTTCTTTATCTTCGGTATATTCCTGGCTCAAGAAAGGCTCTCCAGGTCCTTAAACTCTATGGAGACAACAGCACCGGCGGCTTGCCGGAGCTGTTGCTGTATGGATTCCCAGGAGTGTAACCAAAATACGCCAATTTTGCACCTGGCCCGTATTAACGGGTCTTAATGACCAAACGGTTACTCTGTTTGACCTCTTCCATGACCACATAAGTACGGGTGTCGTTAACGCCCGGCAGACGCAGCAGGGTCTCGCCTAAGAGTTTACGGTACGCCGACATATCCGGTACGCGTGTTTTCAACAGGTAGTCGAAATCACCGGATACGAGATGACACTCTTGAATTTCTTCAAGTTTTTGTACTGCGGCGTTAAATTGCTCAAACACATCCGGGGCGCCACGATTCAGAGTAATCTCAACAAACACCAGCAGCGAGGCATCCAGATAATGCGGGTTTAACAGCGCCGTATAGCCCTGAATAAAACCCTGACGTTCAAGACGACGTACGCGCTCAAGGCACGGCGTCGGTGAAAGCCCAACACGCTTGGAAAGCTCAACGTTAGAAATGCGCCCATCTTTTTGCAATTCGTTGAGAATATTACGATCGATACGGTCGAGATCTTTGCCCGGGCGCTTCTTGCTATCTACCATTATTATTGTCTCTCTCTATTCCTTCCTTCACCTGCCATAACCCTGGTAACGTCAATGTTCAGAGTGTACGTGAGAAGACCGATGCCTTTCGGCTGCTATCGACATCACGCATAGCGTCTGTCCACGTCATGCGTAAATTTCAATAACTCGGTAAATTTGCATCAGGTTTGCGCGAGAGCACGCGGCTTCCACATCACCAAATGTTTTTCTTCCTCGAATGTTTTCGCAAATGCTTAGGGGATTGTCAAAGCAAAACATCTATTTTTAGTGGAACGTGCCAGATATTCCTATTGGCTGATGATTATTCATCATTTTCGCCCCGTGATTACCACTCTATTACAATGATTATTTATGCATATAGCTGGTGATATTCATGGGGCTTATAGGCAGCAACGATGGCACACATCGTTAACAACATTGCAGCGCCCTTTTTTTAATGCAACGAATTCCCTACAATCAGCCTCATTGTCTGTAAACGTTCAATGAGGATCTCATGGGCACAGCTAAACACAGTAAGCTGCTTATTCTTGGCTCCGGCCCTGCGGGCTACACCGCAGCGGTCTATGCTGCACGCGCCAACTTAAAACCGGTCTTAATTACCGGTATGGAAAAAGGCGGTCAGCTGACCACCACTACCGAAGTCGAAAACTGGCCTGGCGATCCTAACGACCTGACCGGTCCATTACTGATGGAACGCATGCACGAGCATGCGGCCAAGTTCGAAACCGAAATTCTCTTCGACCACATCACCAGCGTCGATTTGCAGAACCGTCCGTTCCGCCTGGTGGGTGACAGCGGCGAGTACACCTGTGATGCGCTGATTATCGCGACCGGTGCCTCTGCGCGTTACCTGGGACTGCCTTCTGAAGAGGCGTTTAAAGGCCGCGGCGTTTCTGCCTGCGCCACCTGCGATGGTTTCTTCTATCGCAACCAGAAGGTTGCGGTCATCGGCGGCGGTAACACCGCGGTTGAAGAAGCACTGTACCTGGCGAACATCGCTTCGGAAGTGCATCTGATCCACCGCCGCGACAGCTTCCGTGCAGAAAAAATCCTGATTAACCGCCTGATGGATAAAGTGCAGAATGGCAACATCGTGCTGCACACCCATCGTACGCTTGAAGAAGTGACCGGCGATCAGATGGGCGTCAGCGGTCTTCGCCTGCGCGATACACAAAACACCGACATTACCGAAGAGCTGGAAGTTGCCGGCCTGTTTGTGGCCATCGGCCACAGCCCGAACACCGCGATTTTCAACGGTCAGCTGGCGCTGGAGAACGGCTACATCAAGGTGCAGTCCGGTATTCACGGCAACGCAACGCAAACCAGCATCCCTGGCGTCTTTGCCGCTGGCGACGTGATGGATCATATCTATCGCCAGGCCATCACTTCCGCTGGCACTGGCTGTATGGCCGCGCTGGACGCCGAGCGTTATCTCGACGGCCTGGCCGAACAGTGTAAATAAATTAAAGATGTTAAAAAAGGCGGCCTTGCTGGTCGCCTTTCTTGTTTCTGCCATGTAACATTGCCTGTCAAAATTGCCTGAGAATTCCTTCTTCTACCAGCATCTGGCACGCGATGAATAAAACCCGTCAGCAAGAACTTAGCCTCTGGCTAAAGCAGCAAAGTCTTATCTCTCGCCGTTGGCTTGGCCTGTCACGCCTGCTCGGTTTGATCAGTGGTTTACTGATTGTTGCCCAGGCCTGGCTGCTGGCCCGCATTCTCCAGCACATGATTATGGAAAATATTCCGCGTGAAGCGCTGCTCATGCCGTTTATTTTACTGATTCTGGTATTTGTTCTGCGCGCATGGATTGTCTGGCTGCGGGAGAAAGTTGGTTTTCATGCCGGGCTGCATATCCGCCAGGAGATTCGCCGCCAGGTGCTCGACAGGCTGCATCAGGCCGGACCAGCCTGGATTCAGGGCAAACCCGTTGGCAGCTGGGCGACGCTAGTCCTCGAGCAGATTGAAGACATGCACGACTATTACGCGCGTTATCTGCCACAGATGTCTCTGGCCGTCATGGTCCCCCTGCTGATTATCATCGCTATCTTCCCTATCAACTGGGCGGCGGCGCTGATATTGCTGGGGACAGCCCCGCTGATCCCACTCTTTATGGCACTGGTCGGCATGGGTGCAGCCGATGCTAACCGCCGAAATTTCCAGGCGCTGGCGCGGCTCAGCGGCCACTTCCTGGACCGCCTACGGGGCATGGAGACATTGCGCGTCTTTAACCGCGGTGCGGCAGAGACCGAAAACATTCGTGCAGCAAGCCAGGACTTCCGTCAGCGCACTATGGAAGTGCTGCGCATGGCGTTTCTTTCTTCCGGCGTGCTTGAGTTCTTCGCGTCTTTATCTATCGCCGTGGTGGCCGTCTATTTCGGCTTCTCTTATCTCGGCGAACTTAATTTTGGCCATTATGGCACCGGCGTGACGCTATTTGCAGGCTTCCTGGCGTTGATCCTTGCACCAGAATTTTTCCAGCCGCTGCGGGATATGGGGACCTTCTATCACGCCAAAGCCCAGGCCGTGGGTGCCGCAGATACGCTGATGACCTTCCTCGACTCTCCTCTGCAGCATCCGGAACAGGGTACCGCGCAGCTTTCCGGCAGCGGGCCATTTGCCATTGAAGCTCGTGAGATGACTATCCTTTCTACCGAAGGGAAAGTCCTTGCCGGGCCGCTTAACTTTACGCTTCCTGCCGGCCAGCGCGTCGTCGTGGTTGGGCAAAGCGGCGCGGGCAAAAGCTCCCTGCTCAATGTCATTTCAGGCTTCCTGCCTTATCAGGGGCAGCTGCTGATTAACGGTGTGGAAATGGCGAAGCTGTCACCGGAGTGGTGGCGCGAACAGCTAAGCTGGGTTGGGCAAAATCCTCAGCTACCGGCCGCCACGCTGCGTGACAACGTTTTATTAGGCTCACCTGATGCCGACGAAGCCAGCCTGCGATACGCGCTTGAGAAAGCCTCAGTGACCGAATTTTTGTCGCTGCTGCCTGAAGGCATCGATACCTCACCAGGCGACCAGTCCATACGTTTATCTGTCGGTCAGGCTCAGCGAGTCGCCGTTGCACGAGCGCTGCTTGCGCCTTGTGGGGTCCTACTGCTGGATGAGCCAGCCGCAAGCCTTGATGCTCATAGCGAACAGCGCGTGATGGAGGCCCTTACTGAGGCATCGCGCCAGCAAACTACCCTGATGGTGACCCACCAACTGGACTACATCAGCGATTGGGACCACATTTGGGTTATGCGTAACGGGCAGATTGTTCAGCAAGGAAACTTTGCACAGCTATCGGTTGAAGATGGGCCCTTTGCTGCGTTACTGGCCAGCCGCCAGGAGGAGATTTAATGCGCGCCCTGCTGCCTTATCTGGCGCTTTACCGTCGCCATAAATGGTTATTGTCTTTAGGCATTGTGCTGGCGATTGTGACGCTTCTTGCCAGTATTGGTTTGTTAACGCTGTCAGGCTGGTTCCTGTCTGCCTCTGCCGTGGTTGGCGTTGCCGGACTCTACAGCTTTAACTATATGCTGCCTGCCGCAGGCGTTCGTGGCGCTGCTATCACCCGTACCGCAGGCCGCTATTTTGAGCGTCTGGTCAGCCACGATGCCACCTTCCGCGTACTGCAGCATTTACGTGTTTCAACCTTCAGCAAGCTGCTGCCGCTCTCCCCTGCCGGGCTGGCGCGCTTCCGCCAGGGAGAATTGCTAAACCGCGTGGTGGCGGATGTCGATACGCTGGATCACCTTTATTTACGGGTTATTTCACCGCTCGTCGGTGCTTTTGTCGTCATCGTGGTGGTGACTTTTGGCCTGAGTTTTCTTGATACAACCCTGGCGTTAACGCTCGGCGGGATTTTGCTCGCTACCCTGTTATTGCTGCCGCCGCTGTTTTACCGTGCCGGTCAGCCAACCGGCGAAGCCTTGACCGTCCAGCGCGGTAACTATCGCCAACGGTTGACCGCATGGCTTCAGGGCCACGCAGAGCTCACTATTTTCGGCGCAGCAACGCGCGCGCGCGAACAGTTAGATGCTACGGAAAACAGCTGGCAGGAGGCTCAACGTCGGCAGGCCGGATTAACTGCCCTGTCGCAGGCCGTGATGCTGCTCATCAGCGGTATTGCCGTGCTGGCTATGCTGTGGATGGCGTCAGCCGGCGTCGGCGAAAGCCAGTCTCCCGGCGCGCTGATTGCCCTGTTCGTGTTTTGTGCGCTGGCAGCCTTCGAGGCAATGGCTCCGGTTACCGGCGCCTTCCAGCATCTCGGCCAGGTTATTGCCTCTGCGCTACGGGTAACGCAAATCACCAGCCAGGCTCCGGACGTGACTTTCCCTGAGACCACGCTGCCCGAGCAACAGCAGGCGGCTCTCGAGATTCGCGGAATCAGCTTTACCTACCCAGGGCAAAGCCAGCCAGCGCTGAAAGATATCGCGTTGTCCGTCAAAGCGGGACAACGCATCGCCATCCTCGGCAAAACTGGCTGCGGCAAATCCACGCTGCTGCAATTGCTTACCCGCGCATGGGATGCACAGCAGGGTGAGATCCAGCTTAACGGCATCGCCCTCAGCGCGTTTGATGAAGCGACGCTACGCAAGGCAACCAGTGTCGTACCGCAGCGTGTACATCTTTTCAGCGCAACGCTACGCGATAACCTGCTGCTGGCATCCCCTCAGGCAAATGATGAACAGCTCAGCGCCGCACTGGTTCAGGTTGGGCTAGAGAAGCTGCTGGAGGATAGCGGGCTGAATAACTGGCTGGGGGAAGGTGGCCGCCAACTGTCCGGCGGTGAGCTCCGTCGCCTTGCCATTGCGCGAGCGATACTGCATAACGCGCCGCTGATGCTGCTGGACGAACCCACCGAAGGTCTTGATGCCGAAACGGAAAAACAAATACTTGATTTACTGGAAGAAGTAACCAAGAACAAAACCGTTTTAATGGTCACCCACCGCCTGCGCGGTTTGAACGCTTTCGACAGCATAATTGTGATGGACAATGGGCAAATAATTGAGCAAGGTAATCACGCCGAATTGATGGCGTCCGGCGGACGTTATTATCAATTTCGCCAGCGCCTGTAGGCGTTCCTGATAGACTATATATAACCCTAAATAATTCGAGTTGCAGAAAGGCGACAAGACCGGGAATCTCCAGAAGCATAGCCAACTATGTGACTGGGGTGCGCGGGTGCAGCCAACGCACCTGCAGCTTAAAGTATGACGGGTTTATCAATTTATTATTGCTCTATTGCTCTGGAGTGTTGGTCGTCATGCGCCTGGTGCAGCTTTCTCGTGACTCGATTGCCTTTCCGTCGCCGGAAGGGGCGTTACGTGAACCCAATGGGTTACTGGCGCTTGGCGGCGACCTTGGCCCCGCTCGCCTGCTGATGGCCTATCAACGCGGCATTTTCCCGTGGTTTTCTCCCGGGGACCCTATTCTGTGGTGGTCCCCTGATCCCCGCGCCGTGCTATATCCGGAGCAGTTTCACCTTAGCCGTAGCATGAAGCGCTTTCACCGTACTTCGCCTTATACCGTTACGTTAAACCATGCCTTTGAGCGCGTGCTATACGGCTGCGCGAGCGACCGGAATGAAGGGACATGGATAACAGCAGAAATTGTGGAAGCCTATTTACGTCTGCATGAATTAGGCCACGCCCATTCCATTGAAGTGTGGGACAGAGAAGAGTTGGTTGGCGGCATGTATGGCGTCGCGCAGGGCACGCTGTTTTGCGGTGAATCCATGTTCAGCCGGCAAGTTAATGCCTCGAAAACGGCGCTGTTAGTTTTCTGCCAACACTTTATTCGCCACGGCGGTAAATTGATCGACTGCCAGGTGCTTAATGAGCACACGGCTTCGCTGGGCGTGATTGAAATTCCCCGCCGGGATTATCTCCATGCATTAGCGGAGCTTCGTCCACAGCAGTTGGGCTCTCACTGCTGGGTTCCGCAGACGCTCGAGCAATAATGTTTAACAACACATTTTATGTGAGGGTGTTATAATTAGCGCCGCTAAGTGGCTTTTGCCTGTTACCCCGCCATCGTTTGGGATTGATTGTTTAAGGGAATACCCCATCATTTATCTCTTTGCGCTCTTCATCGCAGACGTTGCTATGCGGCAAACTGTTAACCGGCGGGTAATAAGCAAAATGCACTTTCACTGGTGATTTCACCAACAATTCTTTACATGATAAGCGAACTTCGGCATTATCTTGCCGGTTCAAACTACGGTAGTGATACCCCAGAGGATTAGATGGCCAAAGAAGACAATATTGAAATGCAGGGTACCGTACTTGATACGTTACCTAACACCATGTTCCGCGTTGAGCTGGAAAACGGGCACGTGGTTACCGCTCATATCTCCGGTAAAATGCGCAAAAACTACATCCGCATTCTGACGGGCGACAAAGTCACCGTTGAGCTGACCCCGTACGACCTGAGCAAAGGCCGCATTGTCTTCCGTAGCCGTTGATAGTTTCGATTCCGCGGCCTGAGATGGGCGGCGTTGAGAGTTAGTCGTAATAGAAAGGCCGGGCAATGCCCGGCCTTTTTTATACTCGTCGCACGGCGCTAGTGCGCCGCTTCCGGCTTGTGCTTCTGCGCACTGACAAAATTGTAGGTTAGCTGCTGCTGGTCTTTATCCAGCGCAACAGTCACCTGCCCACCGTCCACCAGGCTGCCGAACAGCAGCTCGTTAGCCAACGGTTTTTTCAGGCTGTCCTGAATGACACGCGCCATTGGGCGAGCGCCCATCGCACGGTCATAGCCCTTCTCTGCCAGCCAGTCACGCGCTTCCTGGCTAACTTCCAGCGAAACACCTTTCTGATCCAGCTGCACCTGAAGCTCGACGATAAATTTATCCACCACCTGATGAATCACCTCGGTAGAGAGATGGTTGAACCAGATAATGTTGTCGAGGCGGTTACGGAACTCCGGCGTAAAGATCTTTTTGATCTCTTCCATCGCGTCGGTGCTGTTGTCCTGACGGATAAGCCCGATGGACTTACGTTCAGTTTCCCGTACCCCGGCGTTGGTGGTCATCACCAGAATCACGTTGCGGAAGTCCGCCTTACGCCCGTTGTTGTCGGTCAGCGTCCCGTTGTCCATCACCTGCAGCAGCAGGTTAAAGACATCCGGATGCGCTTTCTCGATTTCATCCAGCAGCAGAACGGCATGCGGATGTTTAATTACCGCGTCCGTCAGCAGACCGCCCTGATCGAAGCCGACATAGCCCGGAGGCGCACCAATCAGGCGGCTTACGGTATGGCGTTCCATGTATTCGGACATATCAAAGCGCAGCAGCTCAATGCCAAGCGACTTCGCCAGCTGAACCGTTACCTCGGTCTTACCGACGCCGGTAGGCCCGGCAAACAGGAACGACCCGACAGGCTTATGATCCTGGCCCAGACCGGCTCGGCTCATCTTGATAGCCTCGGTCAGCGCTTCAATCGCTTTATCCTGGCCAAACACCAGCATTTTCAGGCGGTCGCCCAGGCTTTTCAGCGTATCACGATCGCTGGCGGAGACGCTTTTTTCCGGGATACGGGCAATGCGCGCCACCACGGTCTCGATGTCCGCCACGTTAACGGTTTTCTTACGCTTGCTGACCGGCATCAGGCGGCTACGCGCGCCCGCTTCATCAATCACGTCGATAGCCTTATCCGGCAGATGTCGGTCATTGATGTATTTCACCGCCAGCTCAACCGCAGCACGAATAGCCTTCGCGGTATAACGTACGTCGTGGTGCGCTTCGTATTTCGGCTTCAGGCCGTTGATTATCTGCACCGTCTCTTCAACGCTTGGCTCGGTAATATCAATCTTCTGGAAGCGACGTGCCAGAGCGCGGTCTTTTTCGAAGATATTGCTGAATTCCTGATAGGTCGTCGAACCAATAACGCGAATTTTCCCGCCGGACAGCAGCGGCTTAATCAGGTTAGCGGCATCCACCTGGCCACCCGAAGCCGCGCCAGCGCCGATGATGGTGTGGATTTCATCAATAAACAGGATGCTGTTTTGATCCTGTTCGAGCTGTTTGAGCAGCGCTTTGAAACGTTTTTCAAAATCACCGCGGTATTTGGTTCCGGCCAGCAGCGAGCCAATGTCCAGCGAGTAAATGGTGCAGTCGGCCATCACTTCCGGCACGTCTCCCTGCACGATTCTCCACGCCAGCCCTTCGGCAATGGCGGTTTTACCTACGCCCGATTCGCCTACCAGCAAAGGGTTATTTTTGCGGCGACGGCACAGAACCTGGATGGCACGCTCAAGCTCTTTATCGCGGCCAATCAGCGGATCGATCCCGCCAACGCGCGCAAGCTGATTAAGATTGGTGGTGAAGTTTTCCATACGTTCCTCCCCGCCTGCTTGCTCTTCGTTGACCGGGTTTTCAGAGCCCGATGACTGATTCGGTTCGTCTTTACGCGTGCCGTGAGAGATGAAGTTCACCACGTCAAGGCGGCTGACTTCATGTTTACGCAGCAGATAGGCCGCCTGGGATTCCTGCTCGCTGAAAATGGCCACCAGCACGTTGGCGCCGGTCACTTCGCTGCGCCCGGAGGATTGGACATGGAACACCGCTCGCTGCAGCACACGCTGGAAGCTGAGCGTCGGCTGCGTGTCGCGCTCCTCAACGTTTGCGGGCAGGACCGGTGTGGTTTGTTCGATGAAGGCTTCGAGTTCCTGTCGCAGCGCCACCATATCCACAGAACACGCTTCCAGCGCTTCGCGGGCAGATGGGTTACTGAGCAACGCCAGTAACAGATGCTCGACGGTCATAAACTCATGTCGGTGCTCGCGCGCTCTGGCGAAAGCCATGTTTAAACTGAGTTCCAGTTCTTGATTGAGCATAGGCACCTCCCCAAATTATCGGCCTGGTCAGGCCTTTTCTAGCGTACACAGCAACGGGTACTCGTTCTCCCTTGCATACTGGTTCACCAACGCCACTTTGGTTTCAGCTACTTCTGCAGTAAAGATGCCACAGATAGCTTTACCCTGATAGTGAACCGTGAGCATCAATTGCGTGGCACGTTCAACATCATAAGAAAAGAACTTTTGCAGTACGTCAATAACAAATTCCATTGGCGTGTAGTCGTCGTTCATCAGTATAACTTTATACATGGATGGCGGTTTTAGCGTTTCGCGCAGTTTATCCGCCGCCATTTGGTCAAAGTCCAACCAGTCGTTCGTCTTACCCATTGCGATTTATCATCGTTTGTTGAAGCCCAACACACTGTCAGGCAAAGCCTTATATTGAGTGTAATACGCTTTTAGCAAACGTATTGCATCGTATTCGATCCCGCTGCGTTTTCCCGTTAGCGAGCTACATCACATTAATAGCAATAGCGTTAACTGCTTCAAATTTTTGACTCATTGTTGTCCTGGTTGCCCCGCCAGGCGCTTGACGCAGTGTATAAAATATCTACATTGTAGCGGGGTGAGTTGGCGAGGTTTTGAACAGCCCGCCCTTACCCACCGGTTGATTCCATCTCATTATTAAGATTTACGAAGGATGTCGAAGCATGGAGACGGGTACTGTTAAATGGTTCAATAACGCCAAAGGGTTCGGTTTCATCTGCCCGGAAGGCGGCGGCGAAGACATCTTCGCCCACTACTCCACCATTCAGATGGACGGATACAGAACGTTAAAAGCCGGGCAGCTTGTCAGGTTTGATGTACATCAGGGACCTAAAGGCAACCATGCCAGTCTGATCGTTCCCCACGAGGCGGAAGCGGTCGCGTAGTTCCACTGTTAATTGTGTACATCCCGCAGATAAAATGCCAGCCCGTAAGGCTGGCATTTTTATTTCCAACCGCTCAGATTACTCACGTGCCAGCGCATCAATAGGGTTTAATCGCGCCGCATTTCTTGCCGGCAGCCAGCCAAACAGCACACCCGTTGCGGTTGAACAGCCAAACGCGGTGAGCAGCGCAACCGGCGAGAAACCTATTTGCCAGCCAGGCAGCACAAGCTGCAGCGTAAAAGCAATGAACAGCGACAGAGATATTCCCAGCGCGCCACCGACCAGGCAGACCAGCACCGCCTCAATTAAAAACTGCTGCAACACATCGCTCGCTCGTGCGCCAACCGCCATACGGATACCGATCTCTTTAGTACGCTCGGTCACCGACACCAGCATAATATTCATCACCCCGATACCGCCTACCAACAGAGAAATCACCGCCACCAGCGTCAGGAACATCTGTAGCGTACGTGTGGTCTTTTCCGCCGTTTTCAACAGCCCATCCATGTTGTAGGTGAAAAAATCCTTTCTGGCATGGCGCAGCGACAGCAGGCGATTGAGCTGCAGCTCCGCTTCATGGCTGTCATAGCCCTCCTTCACCCGTACAGTAATGGAATTAAGCCAGCTTTGTCCCATCACTCTCCCGGCCATGGTGTTATAGGGCAGCCAGACGCGCAGCACTTTGCTACTGCCGAACATCGACTGTTTTTCTTCCGCCACGCCAATTACCGTGGCCGGCATATTACCGACCAACACCACCTCACCCACCACGTCGCTTTTGTTCGGGAACAGCTGCCTTTTACTGTTGGCATCCAACACCACAACCTGTGCCCGGCCGTTCATTTGCTCGTCGTTAAAGCTCGCTCCCTGGCTCATTGTCATACCGTAAACATCGAAATAGTCACCGCTGACGCCGTTGACGCTGGCCGCAGCATCCACGCTCCCGTAGCGCAGGCGCAAATTGCTGGAGATGGAAGGCGTCGCTGAACTCACCCAAGGCTGCTGGCGAATCGCCAACAGATCGTCATATTTCAGCGCCTGCTGGAACTGCGGATCGTCATCACCAAAATCTTTACCGGGATAAACGTCAATCGTGTTGGTGCCGATAGAGCGAATATCCTCCAGCACCATCTGTTTTGCGGCATCGCCCACCACCACGATGGAAACCACCGAGGCAATACCAATAATAATGCCGAGCATGGTCAGCAGCGTGCGCATCTTGTTTGCAGCCATCGCCAGCCACGCCATACCGAGTGCCTCACGGAAGCTGCTGATAACCTGCTGTACGGATGAGCCGCTTCTTAGCGCCTGATTTTCAACCGCACGCACTGCAGATTGCTGAACCGGGGGCGGATTGCTGATAATTTCGCCGTCGCGAATTTCGATAATGCGCTGGGCCTGCGCCGCAACCGCCGGATCGTGGGTCACGATAATCACCGTATGGCCGCGCTCACGAAGCTGCTTCAGGGTTGCCATCACCTCTTCACCTGAATGGCTGTCCAGCGCACCGGTTGGCTCATCAGCCAGAATAACCTGCCCGCCGTTCATCAAGGCACGCGCGATACTCACGCGCTGCTGCTGCCCGCCCGAAAGTTGAGACGGAAGATAGTCAACCCGCTCTTTCAGCCCGAGACGCTCCAGCAGTTCGTGCGCACGCTGCTGCCGTTGGGCACGCGTCGTACCGGCATAGACGGCTGGAACTTCCACATTCTGCGACGCATTCAGGTGCGAAAGCAGATGGTAACGCTGGAAGATAAAGCCGAAATGTTCACGTCGCAGGGTGGCCAGCGCATCGTTATCCAGCTTTGCAACATCGACGCCCGCCACCTTGTAGCTACCGCTGCTTGGCTTATCCAGGCAGCCAAGAATATTCATCAGCGTGGATTTACCGGAGCCTGACGCACCGACAATCGCCACCATTTCCCCGGCCTCAATCGTCAGGCTGATGCCCTTCAGCACCTCCACCTGCTCTTCACCGGAGGGATAGCTACGACGAATATCCTTTAGCTCAAGCAGCGCGGTCATTTGCTGCTCCCGGTGCTGGCGCGGCCGATCACCACCTCTTCGCCTTCTTCCAGCCCGTTGACGACCTGTACCTGGGTATCGTTACGCATGCCAATGGTAATTTCACGTTCCTTGGTTTCACCATTGCGCAGCACCGTGATGTTATAGCGATTATCACCAATCGGTTCGCCCAGCGCGGCCAGCGGAATGGTCAGCACATCTTTTACGCCACCCAGCTGAATATGCACCTGCGCGGTCATATCCAGACGCAGAATACCTTTCGGGTTCGGCACTTCAAAACGGGCATTATAGAAGATGGCCTCATTGACCTTGTCCGGCGTTGGCAGAATATCTTTCAGTACACCTTCATAGCGGGTCATCGGATCGCCCAGCACGGTAAACCAGGCTTTCTGACCCGGCTTGAGATGAATCACATCAGCTTCGGACACCTGCGCCTTCACCAGCATGGTACTTAAATCCGCAAGCGTCAGAATATTCGGAGCCTGCTGAGCGGCAATCACGGTTTGCCCCTGTAGCGTCGTTATTTGCGTCACTTCGCCAGCCATCGGCGCGACGATGCGGGTAAACTCAAGGTTGGTTTTTGCGGTGCTTAGCGAAGCTTGATTACGCTTGATCTGCGCATCAATCGTGCCCGTCTGCGCTTGCTTAACCGCCAGATCGGTTGCCGCTTTATCGAGATCCTGCCGTGACACGGCCTGCGTTTTCGCCAACGACTGCTGGCGAGAAAGCGTGACTGCTGCAAGTTTACTTTCCGCTACGGACTGTAGACGCTGCGCGTGCAGTTCCATCAGGGTGGCTTCCACCTCTTTAACCTGGTTTTCTGCCTGCTCAGGATCGATAACGCCCAGCAGCTGATCCTTTTTCACTTTATCGCCAATGTTCACCGACAGCGTTTTTAGCTGCCCGCTCACCTGCGCCCCCACGTCAACTTTGCGCACGGCATCGAGCTTTCCGGTCGCCAGAACGCTTTGTTGGAGAGAAGCTTTACGCACAATCATCGTCTGGTAATGAGGTGTTGGAGTATTCAAAAACTGCCAAAGCCAGAGGAAAAATATCACCAGAAACAGCGCGTAAAGCCAGTAACGTTTTTTAAATTTTCCCTTAAGTTTCATATAAATCCTGAAATAGCTAACGCATGATTAAACAAATCTTAAACAAACTGCACAATGTGAAGAAGTGTAACAGTGATTGAATATCGGTTGACGTCCGGCGTGCTGAAATAACGCCATCTTAGTCGAATTCAGGTTTTAATTATGTCCCAGATTGCTGCCGCGCAAGTTACCGAAACCCTGCCTCAAACTGGCTGGAAACTCTTCCTTTCATTAGCAACGGGTGAGTGGCAGCCGGGAGCATCCTGGGGCAAAAAGGCTTATCGCCGCAAGTTTATTTTACGCTCAATGGTGATGCCTGTGCATACCGCCGGCCTGATGAATAGCCTCGCAAACCAGCCGCACCTCGACAGCATGCTGAACGCTCAGCCCGGGCTGCCGTGCCGCCTGCACCGCCCTTACCTTGCACTGCCGCTTAGCCGCAAGGACACGCGCGATGCCATTGGTTACCATTACCAGAAAATTACCGAGAAGATGCCGAAAAAACTGCTTAACGGGCACTTCTCCGCCGAAGGCTATCGCCTGGCAACGCTGGTGGGTAAAAATAACGAACTGATGTTTATCGACCTCAGCTCTCATGACCTGGAAGGCAAAGAAGGCGAAGCGTTCCTCAACTTCTGTAATGAAGACGGCGTTCCCCTGGCGCGTATGACCTTCACCCTTAATCAGTTCGAAGGCAAAAACACCCTGTTCATTGGCTGCCTGCAGGGTGCAAAACCGTGGGTTCCGCATGAGGCGATTCAGGCGGCGACAAAAGCCTGCCATGGCCTGTTCCCGAAACGCATGCTGCTTGAAGTTGCCTGCGAACTGGCGAAGCTGCTCGACGCAGAGCGCATCCTGGCCGTGAGCAACAGCACGCATATCTACCGCTCATGGCGCTACGAGAAGAAGAAAAAAGACAGTTTACACGCAGACTATGACAGTTTCTGGCTGTCGATGAGCGGTGAGCGCCGGGCAGATGGCCTGTTTGCCCTACCGTCTCGCGTAGAACGTAAGCCGCTGGAAGAGATCGCAAGTAAAAAACGTGCTGAATACCGCCGTCGCTATGAGCTTCTGGATGGCATGATGAGCAACATCAACAGCCAGTTCTAAGACGTCATTGCGCCGGGTGCTAATCCGCCCGGCCACGCGCCAGCCACAGCACCCGGGAAAACATTTTACGCAGCAACGGTGGAATCGCATCCACGCCCCTGCGTCCAGCCTCCAGCGCCACCTCAATGGCTAAATCCGGCTTCGACGAACGATGAATGGCTTTGATGATAACCCGGCGCAAATTCATCGGTGCATTTTCGGGGATCTGGGCCACACGATGAAACACATCTGAAAAACCCTGCCGATACATAAAGTGTTCCATATCCAGTGCAGGGAGCGCCGTGAGATGATCGCGCTCCTGGTCACGATCGTTATCCAGTAACCCGCGTACCGTAGCCGCATATTTTTTCCCCGCCTCATCGCCGTCCACCAGCACGTGCCACTCAATGCCCATGCGGCGGGCGAACTTAATCAGCGGCTTCAAACCAGACTGAGCGAACTCAATCACCTTCACCCCTTCAGCATCAAAATGATGCCCACACTGTCGCGCCAGTTCGTTCATTACCCACACTTCTGTTTCGCCTTCCACCAACAGCCAGCAGCGGGAGAACAGCGAAGAAGCACGGTTAAAACGAATATGAAATGCAATTCGTCGGCTGTCTTCCGCGTTCATGCCGCCAGGCCCTAGTCGCCACGCCGCAACTCTGGAAGACTCACGTACCAGACGGCAAACCTGCTCTACCGGCGTAAGGGAGAGTAGCTCACCGGAATTCGTGGTCGTGATTTTTTGCAGCGGCAGCAAATTCAACAGGTGCCAGGCAACCGACAGCATGATCGGGTGCAGGCGAGTTTCCGGATCTTCCACCAGCAGAAGTGGCCGGGCGTCCCGGTCAAGCGCCACGCTGCCTTTCGCCTGTAATAACGTAGAGAACATCCCCAGCAGGATCATTCGGTGCGAACGGCTGCCCGGTTTATCAATCATGCGGTTGATAACATCAAGGTAACGCCAGCTGCGTTGCTCATCGTGAGAACGCCGCCGCATCAAGCGCTGATGGGCTATCGCGCCCTGTTCGGAAAAATAGTGTTCCAGTAGTTGCACCATGGCCGACAGCCCCTGCCGTAGCTGCGCATCGGTAAGGTTTTGTGGTCTCGAGACCAGCTCCCGCGCCAGAAAATCCAGCTGGCGCGCCGTCAGCTCCGTTTCCGGCATCTCGGGCATACCGCCATTACGTAACCGCCGCATAAAACGGGCATCCCTAAGCCGCAGAACAGGGGTCAGGCGAGTAATGTGCATCGCCATTTCGTCGATATTATCCAGCGTCAGCGGCTGGCCGTGAGCGTTGAGAAAACTGCGGAGCGTGAGTACCGTCCCCTCATCCCCCAGCTCGCCTTCCAGACGGTAATAGATGCGATGAAAGCCGTCGTTGCCGCCAACCCATACCGGGGAGAGATTCCGATATCGCCGCCCTAAATGGTGGCCGGACGCCGCTTCCCGAAACGTCAGGATAATCTGAAGGTGACTTTCACGCCCGTGTATATCGCCAGGGGGAAAATAGAAATCTTCACGAACAAAGTGGTACAACTCGCGGTGCGGTGAAAGCAGCAGCGTCAGGGCATCCAACAGGCTCGACTTACCCCAGGCATTTTCGCCAATCAGCACATTGTTTTGCTCAAGCATTAACGACAAACGGTTAATACCGCGAAAGCCTACAACTTCAACCCGCTCGAGAAACATGCTGCCCCCTGTGCATTCACTTTAAATTCCATCGCTCTTTTCGAGTATAGCGGCAAGCGGGATAGCAATGTAACCACGCAATGTCAAGCGTTACGCGGTAAAACATTCTGGCCATCGCACAATCAATTCGCAGCAACGGGTGAAAAAATTTTGTTATCCAGAATATTCTTACTTCATTCAAAGATACTCTATACTTCTGACACCTATCCCCATAAAAGGAATAACACCTCATTGCCCTAAATCAAAAAACAGGAATTTATTGTGCTGGTGGCGAATTGGCGAAATACCTAATATTAGCGCGCATTTAATATTACTTTCGTCATTCACTTAGTGACGGTGAATTAGCGACAATCGGATTAGCGTGATTTAGCGCGTGAGCCGTAAGTTGTTTCTGGTTTTAGTAGAGGTGGTTATGTTTAGAAAATTAGCAGCAGAGTTCTTTGGAACATTCTGGCTGGTATTTGGTGGCTGTGGTAGCGCGGTATTAGCAGCAGCATTTCCGGAATTGGGTATTGGTTTTGTGGGTGTTGCATTAGCTTTCGGTTTAACGGTGTTAACGATGGCATTTGCCGTCGGTCATATATCCGGTGGTCACTTCAACCCGGCCGTCACCCTTGGCCTGTGGGCCGGTGGCCGCTTCCCGGCTAAAGAAGTGATTGGCTACATAATTGCTCAGGTTATTGGCGGCATTGTCGCTGCGGGTATTCTTTATTTAATTGCCAGCGGAAAAACCGGCTTTGATGCAGCGGCCAGTGGATTCGCCTCTAACGGCTACGGTGAACATTCACCGGGTGGCTATTCCATGCTGTCAGCCATCGTTATTGAAATCGTATTAACCTGTGGTTTCTTAATCGTTATTCATGGTGCAACAGATAAATTCGCGGCACCGGGCTTTGCCCCAATTGCCATTGGCCTGGCATTAACGTTAATTCACTTAATTAGTATTCCGGTAACCAACACTTCTGTAAACCCGGCACGAAGTACCGCTGTCGCTATTTTCCAGGGCGGTTGGGCATTGGATCAGCTGTGGTTGTTCTGGGTCATGCCAATTATTGGCGGGATCCTGGGCGGTATTATTTACCGTACCCTGCTGGAAAAACGTAGCTAAATCGTTATGCGGGCTTACCTCGGTGAGCCTGCCACTTCCCCGATTATCTTTCGCGCAAACCTTTTTCTTCGTCTCTACTCGACTCGTTTCCTTTCTTTCGGTAGTGTGGCAGCCGTCGTAACATTTTACCTACAAGGACTGTCCCTGCCATGCTGTCAGGATTGCTCATTATCCTGGTGCCGCTGATCGCCGGCTACCTGATCCCACTGAAACAAACTCACCTGCTCAAGCTTATTAACCGCCTGCTGAGCTGGATTGTTTACGTGATTCTATTCCTGATGGGCATTAGCCTGGCGTTTCTCGATAATCTCGCCAGCAACCTGCTGACCATCCTGCATTACTCGGTCATCAGCGTAGTCGTGATTTTACTGTGTAACGCAGCGGGCCTTATGCTGCTGGAACGTTCTCTGCCCTGGCGGCACCAGCATAAACAGGAAAAGCTGCCTTCCCGCCTGGCAATGGCGCTGGAATCTCTTCAGCTTTGTGGCGTTGTCGCCCTCGGCTTTCTGCTGGGGCTGACCGGTTTCGAGGTGCTGAAACATGCTACAGAGGCAAGCGAATACACGCTTATCTTCCTGCTGCTGCTGGTCGGAATTCAGCTGCGTAACAGCGGCATGACCATTAAGCAAATCGTCCTTAACCGTCGCGGTATGATAGTCGCCGTCGTGGTCGTCCTGAGCTCGCTGGCCGGCGGGGTGATAAACGCCATGATTCTCGGTTTGCCGCTCAAGACCGGCCTGGCCATGGCTTCCGGTTTTGGCTGGTACTCGCTGTCCGGGATCCTGATGACCGAGTCTTACGGGCCGGTTATCGGCAGCGCCACCTTCTTTAATGACCTGGTGCGCGAACTGCTGGCGATTATGCTGATCCCTGCCCTGGTTCGCCGGAGCCGCTCGACGGCCCTCGGCCTTTGTGGCGCGACCTCAATGGACTTTACCCTGCCGGTTCTGCAGCGCAGCGGCGGTGTGGAGATTGTGCCTGCCGCCATCGTGCACGGCTTTATTCTTAGCCTGCTGACGCCGCTGCTGATGGCTTTCTTCGCTTCCTGATACCTCTCTGGCGGTAGCCTGCTGCCGCCAAAGTTGCGCTATATCAATCTCCCTTTAAGTTGCACCAAAAAGTCCTTTAAACCTGTACTGCTGAGGCCTAACCTTAAACATGTATTTAAAATATAACTTTAAGGTGACATCATGTTTTGTGTGCAATGTGAACAGACCATCCGCACCCCGGCCGGCGACGGCTGCGCCTATGCCCAGGGCGTTTGCGGTAAAACGGCCCAGACTTCTGACCTGCAGGATCTGCTGATCGCGACATTGCAGGGTCTTTCTGCCTGGGCGGTCGCCGCTCGTGAACGCAATATTATCGACCACGAGATTGATAACTTTGCCCCACGCGCCTTCTTCTCTACGCTGACCAACGTTAACTTCGACTCTGCCCGCATCATTGGTTACGCCCGCGAAGCCATCGCCATGCGTGAAGATCTTAAAGCCCGTACGCTGGCTATCGATCCTTCGGCAGCCGTAACTAACCCCTTGGCAGAACTTCAGCTGGTGAACAACGACCTCGGCGATCTCCAGCGCCAGGCCGCCGACTTTACGCCAAACCGCGATAAAGCCGACATTGGCGAAGACATTCTCGGCCTGCGCCTGCTGTGCCTGTACGGCATGAAAGGCGCTGCCGCGTATATGGAACACGCGCACGTGCTGGGCCAGTACGATAACGACATCTACGCCCAGTACCATAAAATCATGGCGTGGCTCGGCACCTGGCCTGCGGACATGGGCGCCCTGCTGGACTGCTCCATGGAAATCGGCCAGATGAACTTCAACGTGATGAGAATCCTGGATCTCGGGGAAACCGGCAAATACGGCCACCCAACGCCAACCCAGGTCAACGTACGTCCGGTTGCCGGGAAATGCATCCTGATTTCCGGCCATGACCTTAAAGATCTCTATAACCTGCTCGAGCAAACTGAAGGCACCGGCGTTAACGTCTATACCCACGGTGAAATGCTGCCGGCGCACGGTTACCCTGAGCTGCGTAAGTTCAAGCATCTGGTCGGCAACTACGGCAGCGGCTGGCAGAACCAGCAAACCGAATTCGCCCGTTTCCCAGGCCCTATCGTGATGACCTCCAACTGCATCATCGACCCAACCGTGGGCGCGTACGATGACCGTATCTGGACCCGCAGCATCGTCGGCTGGCCGGGCGTGAGCCACCTTGAAGGCGATAACTTTGGCCCGGTGATTACCCAGGCTCAGCAAATGGCGGGCTTCCCGTACAGCGAAATCGAGCACCTGATCACCGTCGGCTTTGGCCGCCAGACCCTGCTGGGTGCGGCTGATACGCTTATCGATCTCGTCAGCCGTGAAAAACTGCGCCACATCTTCCTGGTCGGCGGCTGTGACGGGGCGCGCGGCGAACGTAACTACTTCACCGACTTCGCCACCAGCGTGCCTCAGGACTGCCTGATCCTGACCCTGGCCTGCGGGAAATACCGCTTTAACAAACTGGACTTCGGCAACATCGAAGGGCTGCCGCGTCTGGTAGATGCGGGCCAGTGTAACGACGCCTATTCGGCGATTATTCTGGCCGTCACTCTGGCAGAAAAACTGGGCTGCGGCGTGAACGATCTGCCGCTGAGCCTGGTGCTCTCCTGGTTCGAGCAAAAGGCGATTGTCATTCTGCTTACGCTGCTGTCGCTCGGCGTCACCAATATCGTGACCGGCCCCACCGCGCCGGGCTTCCTGACGCCAAACCTGCTGGCGGTGCTGAACGAGAAATTTGGCCTGCGCGCCATCACCACCGTTGAGCAAGACATTCAACAGTTAATGAGCGCGTAAGGAGTCCCCATGACCATGCCAACGCCGCTGTGCCCGCACCGTATGCAGGTGCACCATATTCACCAGGAAACGCCGGATGTCTGGACGCTGTCGCTGATCAATCACGACTTCTACCCTTACAAAGCCGGGCAATACGCGCTGGTGAGCATTCGTAACGGCAGCGAAACGCTGCGGGCCTACACGCTCTCCTCCACGCCGGGCCTCAGCGAATTTATTACGCTGACGGTAAGGCGCATCGACGGCGGCGCCGGCTCCCAGTGGTTGACCGGCGAAGTGAAGGTTGGTGACTACCTGTGGCTGTCTGAAGCACAGGGCGAGTTCAGCTGCGAGAACCTGTCGTCAGAAAGCTATCTACTGATGGCGGCGGGCTGCGGCGTCACGCCGATTATGGCCATGCGCCGCTGGCTGGCAAAGCATCGCCCGCAGGCGGACGTGCAGGTTATCTACAACGTGCGCTCTCCGCAGGACGTGATTTTTGCCGACGAATGGCGGCATTATCCGGTGACGCTGGTGGCGGAAAATAACGCCACCCACGGTTTTATTGCCGGGCGGCTGAGCCGCGAGATCCTGGCCGCGGTACCGGATATCGCCGGCCGTACAGTGATGACCTGCGGTCCTGCGCCTTACATGGCTCTGGTCGAGAAGGAAGTTCACGCGCTTGGCGTAAAAGCGTTTTATCAGGAGGTGTTCTTTACCCCGGCCACCGCACCAGCCGCCAGCGGCCTGAAGTTCACTACGCTACAGCCGATGCGTGAGTTTTACTCGCCGGTGGGCAGCACGTTGCTTACCGCGCTGGAAAACAACAGCGTGCCGGTGAATGCCGCCTGCCGCGCAGGCGTGTGCGGCTGCTGTAAAACGAAAGTGGTGTCAGGCGACTACACCGTCTCCAGCACCATGACGCTGACGGATGAGGAAATCGCCAGTGGCTATGTGCTGGCCTGCTCCTGTCATCCTCAGAGCGACCTGGTGCTCGCTTAAATCTACAAAGGCACCACGCGGTGCCTTGAGACTGCTGACAAAGTTCATTGCTCTAAAAAAGTCCGAACCCAGGTCTAATAAAAACAATGAATAATGTTCTCTGGTTTGCCCCAAACAGTCGAAAACCACGTTTTTCGGCTGTTTGTCATCAATCTGAGGCACCTCGCGGTGCCTCTTCTTTTTTTACCGCCAGGCAGACTTGCCAAACGCGTAACGCCCTGCGCCGCAAAAGACAATCGCCAGCGCGCCGAGGAAAAAGTACATCAGGCTTTCAATGCCCCATGCCCCGGTTTTATCCAGCATAAAGGTTTCCCCCACGCCCACCAGCAGCCAGGCCACAATCATGGTGAATGCCAGCCCAAGCGCGGACAGCCGCGTCAGGATCCCTAAAATAATCAGCAGCGGGGCAAGCACCTCGCCCAGCAGCACGCCGTAGGCCACAAACTCCGGTATGCCGTGCGCGGCAAGCATCCCTTTAATGCCGCCCACGCCGCCAAACAGTTTATGCAGGCCGTGAAACAGCATCAGGCCACCTACCGCCAGACGCAGGAATAATTTACCCAGATCGTCTTTGCTTAATGCACCATTCACTGCATTTAACAATTTAGTAACCATATGAATTGCCACCCTTTTAAAATGATAACGAGAATAATTTACGCTTAATATTCGGTAACAAATAGCCCCAATTTTAGGGAGGCCTTTACCTGCTCTTACGTGGAATTGAACTAAGCTTGTAAGCGCTATCACACTGGACAAGGAAAACCGATGAAACAATCCGTAGCGGCCTGGCTGGCCAAAACGCTTGAAAGCGCGGGCGTGAAACGTATCTGGGGCGTCACCGGCGATTCACTGAACGGCCTCAGCGACAGCCTCAACCGAATGGGTACCATCAAGTGGATGCCAACCCGCCATGAAGAAGTCGCCGCTTTTGCCGCTGGCGCAGAAGCGCACCTTACCGGTGAGCTTGCGGTCTGTGCGGGCTCATGCGGGCCAGGCAACCTGCACCTGATTAACGGCCTGTACGATTGCCACCGAAACCACGTGCCCGTGCTCGCTATTGCCGCCCATATTCCTTCAAGCGAAATCGGCAGCGGTTATTTCCAGGAAACCCATCCCGAAGAACTGTTCCGTGAGTGCAGCCACTATTGCGAACTGGTCTCCAACCCGGAGCAAATCCCGCAGATACTGGCGATAGCCATGCGTAAAGCCATCCTGAACCGCGGCGTTTCGGTCGTCGTACTGCCGGGCGATGTGGCGCTTAAGCCTGCGCCAGAAAACGCGACCACTCACTGGTATCCGGCCCCTCAGCCCGTCGTGGTCCCACATCATGACGAGCTGAAAAAACTGGCCCAGCTGCTACGCTATAACGACAACATCGCTCTGATGTGCGGCAGCGGCTGCGCCGGCGCACACGATGAACTGGTACAGCTGGCGGCCACGCTGAAAGCGCCTATTGTTCACGCCCTGCGCGGTAAAGAGCACGTCGAGTACGACAACCCTTACGACGTTGGCATGACCGGATTAATCGGCTTCTCGTCCGGCTTCCACACGATGATGAACGCCGACACCCTGATCCTGCTCGGCACCCAGTTCCCGTACCGGGCGTTCTACCCGACGGACGCAAAAATTATCCAGATTGATATCAACCCCGGCAGCATCGGCGCACACAGCAAGGTCGACATGGCGCTGATTGGCGATATCAAAGCCACGCTTTCCGCCCTGCTGCCGATGCTGGAAGAGAAAACCGATCGCAGCTTCCTCGATAAAGCGCTGGAGAATTACCGCAAAGCACGTGAAGGGCTGGACGATCTGGCAAAAGCCACCGAAGGCAAACCAATCCACCCTCAATATCTGGCGCAGCAAATCAGCCATTACGCCGCCGATGACGCCATTTTTACCTGCGACGTAGGCACGCCTACCGTTTGGGCCGCACGCTATCTAAAAATGAACGGCAGGCGCCGTCTGCTGGGCTCGTTTAACCACGGCTCGATGGCTAACGCCATGCCGCAGGCGCTGGGCGCAAAAGCCACCGCCCCCGATCGTCAGGTCGTCGCCATGTGCGGCGACGGCGGCTTCAGCATGCTGATGGGTGATTTCCTGTCCGTCGCGCAAATGCAGCTGCCGATTAAGATAGTGGTGTTCAACAACAGCGTGCTGGGGTTTGTGGCGATGGAGATGAAAGCCGGGGGCTACCTCACCGACGGCACCGAACTCCACGACACCAACTTCGCCCGCATCGCCGAAGCCTGCGGCATCACCGGCATTCGCGTTGAAAAACCTGAAGAGCTGAACACCGCGCTGGAGCAGGCTTTCAGCACCGATGGCCCGGTGCTGGTGGACGTGGTTGTCGCCAAAGACGAGCTGGCTATTCCCCCGCAGATCAAGCTGGAACAGGCTAAAGGATTCAGCCTGTATATGCTGCGCGCCATCATCAGCGGGCGCGGAGATGAAGTTATCGAGCTGGCGAAAACCAACTGGTTCCGGTAAAAAAGAAGGTTGCCTCAGGCGCCCGGATACTTGTCCGGGCGTAGCCTCTCGATAAAGGACCCGTCATGATCGATTTACGCAGCGATACCGTTACCCGCCCTTCCCGCGCCATGCTTGAGCAAATGATGGCCGCGCCGACCGGAGATGACGTTTACGGCGACGACCCGACCGTTAACGAGCTTCAGGAGTACGCGGCAAAAATCAGCGGTAAAGAAGCTGCCCTGTTTTTACCTACCGGCACTCAGGCCAACCTTGTTGCTTTGCTGAGCCACTGCGAGCGCGGTGAAGAGTACATCGTTGGCCAGGCCGCCCATAACTATCTCTATGAAGCCGGCGGCGCCGCGGTACTGGGCAGCATTCAGCCTCAGCCGATTGACGCGGATCGCGACGGCACCCTGCCGCTGGATAAAGTGGCGGCCAAAATTAAGCCGGACGACATTCACTTCGCACGCACTAAATTATTGAGCCTTGAAAACACCCACAATGGCAAAGTACTGCCGCGCGAATACCTCCAGCAAGCCTGGGAATTCACCCGCAAGCACAACCTGGCGCTGCACGTTGACGGCGCGCGTATCTTCAACGCCGTGGTTTCCTATGGCTGCCAGCTGGAAGACATTACCCGCTACTGCGACAGCTTCACCATCTGCCTGTCAAAAGGCCTGGGCACGCCGGTCGGCTCCCTGCTGGTGGGCAGTAAAGAGTACATCAAACGTGCCGTACGCTGGCGCAAGATGACCGGCGGTGGCATGCGCCAGGCCGGGATTCTGGCGGCAGCTGGCCTGTATGCGCTGAAAAATAACGTTGAGCGCCTTAAAGAAGACCACGACAACGCCCACTGGCTGGCAGGCGAACTGCGTGAAATCGGCGTCGATGTGATGCGTCAGGACACCAACATGGTGTTCGTGCGCATGACGGCGGAAGAAGCGGAAGATTTAGGCCCCTACATGCGTGAGCGCGGCATCATCATCAGCGCGGGCCCGGCAACGCGCCTGGCCACCCATCTGGACGTCACCCGTGGCCAACTGGCAGAAGTCGTCGCCCACTGGCGCAGCTTCCTGCAAAACTAACGGGAGTCAGGGACGATGGCAGAACCCCAAAGGATACTGGTCCTCGGCGCCAGCGGCTACATTGGCCAGCACCTGGTGCCTTTACTCGTGGCGGCGGGACATCACGTCACCGCCGCCGCACGCCGCATTGACTGGCTGAAAAAGCAGCCGTGGCCGGGCGTCGAATGTCGGCACGTTGACTTACACTGGCCACACCGCCTGGGTGCCTTGCTGGAAAGTGTGGATACGGTTTATTACCTGATCCACAGCATGGGCGACGGCGATGACTTTATGGCGTTCGAACGGCAGGCGGCGCTGAATATGCGCGACGCGCTGACCGAGCATCCGGTGAAGCAGGTTATTTTCCTCAGCTCACTGCAGGCAAAAAGTGGGCAAACAAATTCGAAACACCTGAAGGCAAGGCAAATCACCGCGGATATCCTGCGTGATTCAGGCGTTCCGGTTACCGAACTGCGCGCAGGAATAATTGTAGGCGCAGGTTCAGCGGCCTTCGAAGTGATGCGCGATATGGTTTACAACCTGCCGGTACTGACACCGCCGCGCTGGGTGCGCTCCCGTACCTCACCCATTGCGCTGGATAACCTGCTGCATTACCTGGTGGTACTGCTGGATCATCCGGCGAACGGGCATCGCCTGTTTGAAGCCGCCGGGCCGGAAGTACTCAGCTATCAGCAGCAGTTTGAGCGCTTTATGGCCATCAGCGGCCGCCGCCGCCCGCTTATCCCCGTCCCCCTCCCCACCAGCTGGATTTCCGTGTGGTTTCTGAACGTCATTACCTCGGTACCGCCCGGTATTGCAAAAGCGCTGATTCAGGGGCTTGAACACGATCTGCTGGCGGATGACCGCAGCCTGCGCGAACGCATCCCGCAGCAGCTCATCAGCTTTGACGAGGCCGTACGCAAGACGCTGGCGAACGAACACCGGCTTGCCAACTCGCAGGACTGGGGCTATGACGCTCAGGCGTTTGCCCGCTGGCGGCCAGATTACGGTTTTTTTGCCAAACAGGCGGGCTGCACGCTCACCACCCACGCCGATCTCCGTTCACTGTGGCAGGTCATTAACCAGCTCGGCGGCAAAGAAGGCTACTTTTTTGGCAATGCCCTGTGGAAGATCCGCGCGCTGATGGATTTGCTGGTCGGGCATCGGCTTGCTAAAGGGCGGCCTGAAAAAGCCACGCTGGAAGTGGGCGACACCGTGGATAGCTGGAAAGTGATTATTGCCGAGCCGGAAAAAGAGCTGACGCTGCTGTTCGGGATGAAAGCGCCAGGGCTTGGGCGGCTGTCTTTCACATTACAGGATGACGGCAACCAGCGCAGGCTTGACGTCAGGGCCTGGTGGCACCCTCACGGCTGCGCCGGTTTGCTCTACTGGCTGGTGATGATCCCCGCCCATTTATTTATCTTTAAGGGAATGGCGCGGCGAATTGTTCATTTAGCGGAACAAAACTCGATCAAAAAGAGAAGTTAGCTCCTAATCTTTCAGTATTCCCATTGCATGCGCTGCCGTTTCACGGAAAAATGCGCAGCGTTAATCTCAAATATAACGAGTTGGTCACATGAAGGTACTGGTCACCGGCGCAACCAGCGGTTTAGGCCGAAACGCGGTCGAATATTTACGCGCCAGGGGCGTCAGCGTCCGGGCAACCGGGCGCAACGAAGCGATGGGCAAACTGCTGCAAAAGATGGGCGCAGAATTTGTTCATGCCGACCTGACGGAGCTGGTCTCTTCTCAGGCTAAAGTGATGCTCGCGGATGTCGATACGCTGTGGCACTGCTCCAGCTTTACCTCGCCGTGGGGAACCCAGCAGGCCTTCGACCTCGCCAACGTTCGTGCCACCCGTCGTCTTGGCGAGTGGGCCGTGGCCTGGGGCGTACGCGACTTTATTCATATCTCGTCGCCGTCGCTCTACTTTGATTACCACCATCACCGCAACATCCGCGAAGATTTCCGCCCGGTGCGCTTTGCCAACGAATTTGCCCGCAGTAAAGCCGCCAGCGAAGAAGTTATTCAGCTGCTGGCGCAGGCCAACCCGAACACCCGTTTCACCATCCTGCGCCCGCAAAGCCTGTTCGGGCCGCACGACAAAGTGTTTTTCCCGCGTCTGGTGCAGATGATGCGCCACTACGGGAGCGTGCTGCTGCCGCGCGGCGGCGATGCGCTGGTGGACATGACTTACCTGGAAAACGCGGTGCATGCGATGTGGCTGGCGACGCAGAAAGGGGATTTACCTTCGGGCCGCGCCTACAACATTACCAACATGGAAGCGCGCCCGCTGCGGACCATCGTGCAGAAGCTTATCGACGAGCTGGGCATCAAATGCCGCATCCGCTCGGTGCCGTACCCGATGCTGGACATCATCGCCCGCAGCCTGGAGCACTTTGGCAATAAATCAGCCAAAGAGCCGGTGCTCACGCACTACGGCGTCTCCAAGCTGAACTTCGATCTGACGCTGGATACCACACGAGCGGAAACGGAGCTGGGCTACCAGCCTATCGTCACCCTTGATGAAGGCATTCGCCGCACCGCGCTGTGGCTTAAAGATCACGGCACGCTGCACCGCGGCTAGCCCTGGCCGTATTTCTCCAGTAGCGCCTCGGCTATTGCCTGGCTTTCCGCATCCGCCTCGCCGCTGTAGTTCGCCGGGCGGAAGTGCATCTGGAAGGCGGTAATCACCCTTTTCTGCTGCGCATTGGTCATGCCCGGCAGCACTTCGTAGCCATAGCGGGAAAGTAAATCCAATAACTCGGTCTTATCCACTGGCTGATAAGGGCCACGACCGTTAAGGTAAAATGCTACTCTCGCAGCCTCTGGCCACGCGCCAATCCCTTTTTCCGCAAACTGCCGCCACGGGAACAACGGACCTGGGTCAACCTTGCGCTGCGGGGCAATGTCTCCGTGAGCCACCACGTTCTGCGGCGCGATGTTATAGCGGGCAATAATCTGCTTCGCTAAATCTTCAAGCACCGCAATCTGCGGCTGGCTGAACGGATAGAAGCGCTGCACGCCCCCGATTCGCGTGTAGCCCTGGTTTTCCAGCTCAATCCCCACGGAAGTATCATTGATGCGCGTAGCACCTCGCCAGAAGCTTATCCCCGCATGCCAGGCCAGCTGTTCTTCCGGCACCAGCTGCCAGACGACGGGTTTCCCGCCGGACAGCGGTGGCTTAGCGGGAATCAGATAGTGAGCGCTGACATTACGGTCGGTGAGCGTGGAGAGCGAACTTGAAAAATCATCCGCGGTGTAGTGAATCACCAGGATTTTGACCCGTGGATAAGCGGCCTGAGCCTGGTGCCTGGTGTCCACTTTATAGCTGCCCCGATCGACAATCCCTTTTTGGCCGGCGCAGCCCGCCAGCAGCAGCGCCAGGGCAAGCGCTAAGATCCTGGCTTTCATTTCCGTGTTTTCACCGCCGTGCCGCTGACGCAAACCATCAGCATACTGCCGTCCTTACCCACGGTTTCGTAATCGATATCTATCCCGACTACCGCATTCGCGCCCAGGCTTTCGGCCTGCTCCTGAATCTCGCGAAACGCGATATCCCGCGCTTTACGTAATTCTTTTTCATAAGCCCCGGAACGCCCGCCAACGATGTCGCGAACCCCGGCAAAAAAATCGCGGAAAATATTGGCACCCAGGATAGCTTCCCCGGTCACTACGCCGCAGTATTCGGTAATGATGTGGCCTTCCAGGCCTGGCGTCGTTGTAAACTGCATCTCGTTCTCCTCTCTTTGCCATCAACATGTTAGCCCGGCAATCGCCACGCGATTTTGAGCCAATACGCTATGCTAAGGTAGTCCTCCTGAGAAAATAAGGAAATAAAAATGCGCAGCTCAGCTTTGGCTCTTCTCCCCTGTGCGCTGGTTCTGTCGGCCTGTACTGCAGTCACACCAGCCTTTAAAGACATCGGCACCCGCAGCGGCCCCTGCGTCAGCGGCGGCCCGGATGAGGTCGCTCAGCAGTTCTATGATTACCGTATTGCGCACAAAGGCGAAGGCCTGAGTTCCGTTGCCGCGCTGCGGCCTTACCTGAGTGATTCCCTGTTCCAGCTGCTGCAAAAATCCACTACCTCTCCGGCAGCACAGGATGCATTTATCCGCAGCGACATCTTCTCCAGCCAGTCAGAAGAGCCGGACAAGGCAAGCGTTTACTCGGCGTCAACTATCCCGAATACCGACGCGCGTAATATTCCGCTACGCGTCGAACTCACCCGCGGCAGCCAAACATGGAAAGATGAGGTGCTGATGGTGCGTGAAGGTCAGTGCTGGGCGGTGGACGACGTGCGCTATCTCGGCGCGGCAAGCCACGCGCCAACCGGTACGCTACGCCAGGCAGTAGAAGGGAAATAGCGGCAATTTAAGCTTACGCTATGCGGGTGGTAAAAACATAACCCCTGTAAATAGTCTGGCATCTTCAGGGAATGCGGTTTTTTATACTTAGCCACCACCCGCCTCGCTATTTTGTGCTAACTTTAAGCCATGAAAGCAGTTATTTTTAAGTTTTAACGCACAAAGATTGCATAACTATTCTGTTAAAGGTACCCTTTGCGGCCTCAATTGCTATTCAACTTCAGCGCATGAGTATTCAACTAGACAGCATTAATTGCTTTTACGGTGCCCATCAGGCGCTGTTCGACATCACACTACATTGCCCGCAGGGTGAGACGCTGGTGTTGCTGGGCCCAAGCGGCGCCGGCAAGAGCTCTCTGCTGCGTGTACTCAACCTGCTTGAGATGCCGCGTTCCGGCAGGCTCAGCATCGCAGGCAATACTTTCGACTTCTCCAAAGCCCCCGGCGATAAAGCGATTCGCGATTTGCGCCAGAACGTCGGCATGGTCTTCCAGCAATACAATCTGTGGCCGCACCTCACCGTGCTGCAAAACCTGATTGAAGCGCCCTGCCGCGTATTGGGGCTCAGCAAAGATAAAGCACGCGAACGTGCCGATAAACTGCTTGAGCGCCTGCGCCTGAAACCGTATATGGATCGCTATCCGCTGCACCTTTCCGGTGGCCAGCAGCAGCGCGTAGCCATCGCTCGCGCACTGATGATGGAGCCGCAGATCCTGCTGTTCGATGAGCCAACCGCCGCACTTGACCCGGAAATCACCGCGCAGATCGTCAGCATTATTCGCGAGCTGGCGGAAACCAACATTACTCAGGTCATCGTGACCCATGAAGTAGAAGTGGCGCGTAAAACCGCCAGCCGCGTGGTGTATATGGAAAACGGCCACATCATCGAACAAGGTGATGCCAGCTGCTTTGCTAACCCGCAAACCGATGCGTTTAAATTCTATCTCTCTCACTGATGTTGAACGGGAAAACGACAATGAAAAAAGTTTTGCTGGCCACTCTTTTAGCCACTCTGAGCCTTTCTGCTACCGCCGCACAGACCATCCGTTTTGCTACCGAAGCCTCTTACCCTCCGTTTGAGTCTATCGACGCCAACAACAAGATAGTCGGCTTTGACGTTGACCTGGCTAACGCCCTGTGCAAACAGATCGATGCCACCTGTACCTTTACCAATCAGACGTTCGACAGCCTGATTCCAAGCCTGAAATTCCGCCGTATTGACGCGGTCATGGCCGGGATGGACATCACGCCCGAGCGTGAAAAACAGGTGCTGTTCACTAAGCCCTACTACGACAACTCCGCGCTGTTTGTTGGCGTGAAGGGCAAATACGCTGATATCAGCGCGCTGAAAGGCAAGAAAGTGGGTATCCAGAACGGGACCACGCACCAGAAATACATCACCGACAAGCACCCGGAAATCACCACCGTGCCTTACGACAGCTACCAGAACGCCAAGCTGGATCTGCAGAACGGCCGTATTGATGCCGTCTTCGGCGATACCGCTGTGGTGACCGAATGGCTGAAAGCCAGCCCGGAACTGGTTGCCGTGGGTGACAAAGTGACCGACAAAGATTACTTCGGCACCGGCCTCGGCATTGCCCTGCGCCAGGGCAACACTGACCTGCAGAGCAAATTCAACGCCGCGCTGGATAAAGTGAAACAAGATGGCACCTACAAAGCCATCTACGACAAATGGTTCCAGAAGTAATCGACTCGATGAACGAATTGTTTCCATTAGCAAGCGCCGCCGGGATGACCGTCGGCCTTGCCGTTTGTGCCCTGATAGTCGGCCTGGCGCTGGCGATGATCTTTGCCGTCTGGGAGTCCGCCAAATGGCGCCCGGTGGCCTGGATTGGCTCAGGGCTGGTCACGCTTTTCCGTGGCCTGCCTGAAATTCTGGTGGTGCTGTTTATCTACTTCGGCTCTTCCCAGCTGCTGCTGATGCTCTCTGACGGCTTTACTCTCAATCTTGGTTTTGCCGCAATCCCGGTCAAAATGGAGATTGAGAACTTTGACGTCAGCCCGTTCCTCTGCGGCGTGATTGCCCTCTCCCTGCTCTATTCCGCCTATGCGTCGCAGACGCTGCGCGGTGCGCTGAAAGCGGTGCCGGTTGGGCAATGGGAATCAGGCCAGGCGTTGGGTTTATCCAAAACCGCGATTTTCTTCCGCCTGGTGATGCCGCAGATGTGGCGCCACGCGCTGCCGGGTCTGGGTAACCAGTGGCTGGTGCTGCTGAAAGACACCGCGCTGGTGTCGCTTATCAGCGTGAACGACCTGATGCTGCAAACCAAAAGTATCGCTACCCGCACGCAGGAGCCGTTTACCTGGTACGTGATAGCCGCGGCGATTTACCTGGTTATCACCTTGCTGAGCCAGTACATCCTGAAGCGTATCGACCTGCGCGCCACGCGCTTTGAACGGAGACCTGACTGATGCTCGAGTACTTACCGGAGCTGATGAAAGGTCTACACACCAGCCTGACGCTCACCGCCGCTTCCATTGCCGTGGCGCTCGTGCTGTCGCTGCTGTTTACCATCGTTCTGACGCTGAAAACACCCGTGCTGGTGTACATTGTGCGCGCTTACATCACGCTGTTTACCGGCACGCCGCTGCTGGTGCAAATCTTCCTCATTTACTACGGTCCGGGGCAGTTTCCGTCGCTCCAGCACTATCCGGTGCTGTGGCATCTGCTTTCCGAACCGTGGCTATGCGCGTTGATTGCGCTGTCGCTGAACAGCGCCGCGTACACCACGCAGCTGTTCTACGGCGCGATCAGAGCCATTCCGGAAGGCCAGTGGCAGTCCTGTAGCGCGCTAGGGATGAGCAAGAAAGACACGCTGGCCATCCTGTTGCCTTATGCCTTTAAACGCGCGCTCTCTTCGTACTCGAACGAAGTCGTGCTGGTGTTCAAGAGTACCTCCCTGGCCTACACCATTACGCTCATGGAAGTGATGGGCTACGGGCAGCTGCTGTATGGCCGCACCTATGATGTGGCCGTCTTTGGCGCTGCCGGGCTGGTCTACCTCATCGTTAACGGGCTGCTTACGCTGTTGATGCGCTTTATCGAACGCCGGGCGCTGGCGTTTGAGCGCCGAAGCTAGACTGCGAAAAAGGCTTCCACACGGAAGCCTTTTTTACGCCTAAACCTTTTTAGAAAAACAGCGCATTAATCAACAGCAGGGTCACAGAGCCGGTCGCCCAGAGGATCGTTGACGTGATACTCCAGACTTTGATTTGTTCCTGCACTTCCGTCACGCCCAGTGAACGGTTTACCACCCAGAAATAGGCATCGTTAAAGTAGGAGAACATAAATGACCCTACCGTACAGCCCAGTCCAGCAATAACAGGATCCACACCTAAGGTACCGATCATCGGTGCCGTGATGCTCGCGGCGGTAATCATCGCTACCGTACCAGAACCCTGAATCAGGCGAACCAGCGTCGAAATCGTCAACGGCAGCAAGACGCCCGGCACGCCCATCAAAATAATATATTCCGCTATCATATTGCCTGCGCCAGAGTCACGCAGCACCATCCCCAGCGCCCCACCACCGCCGATCACCAGAAAAATGATCCCCGCAGAGCGGATGGCATTTTCCATATTTTGCGTCACTTCTTTGCGATCGTAACGGCTGCCAAGCCCGATAATCGCGATAAGTAGCCCGGCTCCCACCGCGGTCACCGGGTGACCTATTGCCACAAACATCTGCGTCAGCGACTGCTGCCAGGTATCAATCTCAGGATCGACATGACCAAACTCTTTCAGGAAAGTTGCCAGCAGGATAAGCACGATAGGAACCATTAACGGGGCGAAGGAAATTGCCTTACCCGGCAGGTCTTCCTCCTGTTCGCGACCTTCTGTTCCGCAAATGGGGCGTTCACGCGTAAACCCGCTACCGTCTTCCGTCGGGATCAGGAAAATGCTTTTTCCAAGGTGTCGGGTGTACAGGAAACCGGCTATTGCCACGGGAACCGCCACCACCATGCTCCACAGCATGAACCGCCCAATGGGCATATTGAATTGTGAAACCACGCCAAAAGGCCCTACCGCAGGCGGGATCATGCTGTGACTAATGACCAAACCGGCCGCAAGCGTAGCGCCCAGCCCAACCACCGACTTTCCGGTTGAGCGGGAAATGGCTTTCACCAACGGCACCAAAACGATAAATGCCGAATCGCAGAACACCGCCATCGAGACGATAAGGCCTATCATCACCAGCGCCAGTTCTTCACGCCCTTTACCCAACAGGCGAATAAAGGTAATCGCCATGCGTTTAGAGGCCCCGCTCATCTGAAGCAGGGAGCCCATCATCACGCCAAAGCCAATCACAATGCCAATATGCCCCAGGGTACCGCCAAACCCTTTAGTCACGGAGGCTATCATCAGCTCACTTTTCATCCCCCCCAGCGAACCGGTGATCACCGCAGCAATAATCAGCGCCGGAAACGCCGGAATGCGAGTTTTGAGGATCATAAACAACAGCGCCACAATCGCGACCAGCAGGCCACCAATGACGCGAAAACTGTTTAACTCCTCCTCGCTGGTACTACCGAGGTTAAAAATCACTAAGCCAATACAAAGGACAACTATGCCCTTCAGGCCTGGACTCATTCCCGCCGTAGCGGTTTCCATTGGTTTATCAGACATACACTCACCTCGGATAAAGGCGGCAGGCCATTACGCCCGCCACACGTTATTGTTTTTGATAATAGGGTGCATAAAGCGCGGCCAATCTGACCGCCTCAATCAGGCTTACAGGGTCGGCTATGCCCCTGCCTGCAATGTCGTTCGCCGTACCGTGATCAACAGAAGTTCGCAGGATAGGCATCCCGGCGGTGATGGAAATTGTGCGGTGAAAATCCACCATTTTGGTGGCGATGTGCCCCTGGTCGTGATACGGCGAAAGCACCGCATCCCACGCGCCCTTAAGAGCAAAATGGAACACGCTGTCCGCTGGTTTTGGCCCATCAATCAAGATGCCTTGCTTGCGGGCAAGCTCAATACCGGGCAATAAAACGTCATCATCCTCGTGCCCAAAGAGTCCGTGTTCTCCGCCGTGAGGGTTAATGGCCGCAAGCGCCAGCTTCGGAGCCGGTACGCCAAGCTGCTGTAGCGCGCGGGTGCAGCGTATGGCGTAGTCACACACTTTTTCAGGAGTCAGGCTTTGTATCGCGTTGACCAACGAGAGATGGCGCGTCAGGAAAAAGACGCGCAGGGTATGCACCTGGAACAAGGTCAGCGGATCATGAGAGCCCGTCAGATGAGCAAAAATTTCGGTATGGCCAATAAAATCGACGCCGCCGGCCTTAAGCGACTCTTTATTTATTGGGGTGGTTGCAACGGCATCGACCTCACCTCGTAGCGCCATATTGACCGCAAGTTCAATACACTCATAAGCGGCTTTACCGCATTGCCCCTGAATTTCACCCGGCGTAAGCGTTTCAGTATCTAACTCTCCGGCTTCAATAAGGTTCATGGTGTCCGGGCGGTCGAGATAATCTTTTACCCCGGTGATAACGTTAATCGATAATTGCACATCAGAAAATTTCGCAGCCTCCTCCAGCACCATTTTATTTCCAACAACGATCATTCTGGCATCGTGTTGTGCATTCTCTGAGGCTAATGTTTTTACGGTAATCTCCGGGCCAATGCCAGCAGCATCCCCCATTGGAATAACAACCAACGGTTTCATAATCAACTCCTTTTATTATTAATTAACGTCTGTTGCAGCGGTATTACTTGAAATCTTCGTCACTAAATAATCAATACAATGAATAAGCGTATCATCATTACCCACGAACCCACCCTTGGTAATAATAGGTAGCCCATCTGACAGTCCACCGACGAGTTTTCCATATACGGCAAGCGGCTCCACCTCATCCTTCAGCACGACGCCATTGCCTTTTAATCTTTTGGTTATGCTGACCATCACATCGCCACCGCTACCATAAAGTCCGCTAATGGGCGACTTTTCCTTAATTAAAATCTGAGCAACAACTTCAGCAATACCGCGATTTATCATGCAGCTGGCCTCATGAGTATCAACGCCATATTTTTTTGCTAACGTATCCAAACGGCAAATATGCTCAGGCGACTCTACGGAGTCAACGCCAACAACATCAAAGGTACGAGTTTTGTCAATTAAAC
This sequence comes from Enterobacteriaceae bacterium RIT693, assembly GCA_009668225.1. GTDB lineage: Bacteria > Pseudomonadota > Gammaproteobacteria > Enterobacterales > Enterobacteriaceae > Cedecea. The sequence goes on from WJYK01000001.1 coordinate 185,974, forward strand.
GGTCGACCAGTTCAAGGGTATTTTGAGGGTGTAATGCAAACTCAATTAACATATCGGCCGGTAATGTCTCGATATAGACTTCGCGCTCATAGCGAAGTTTTTTAATTTGCCGCTGGGTTAAATCAGAAACACTCCCAATAGCCAGCAGCACTTTATTTGTACGGCGCCGCCCGGAGGAGAATTTTAGCCATGACAATTGAGAGGTGAATACGCCGGGATCGACACAGAAAAAAGGCACTTTTGATTTCTGCACCGCCAGAGCAATTTGCTGAATGTCATCCGCCGTTGTCGCGTCTATAATCACAATACGAACATTGCTTCTATAGAGCTCCCTCAGCTTTTTGGTCAGGGTGCTCTCCCCGCTCAATACATCACGCAGACAAATATATCCTACGCTCTTATTTGTCTGCTGGCGGAAAAGCTCAACAACGGAAGATTCCAGCATTGGGTTTTTGGGGTCATTGCGCATGGCGGTATTTTGCAGCGGTATACCGTCAACCAGCAGCGATCCCCCCACGCAGATGCGGCCGCTTGAAGGATAAACGGGCACAACAATCGCCATCAGATGCGGGAAGCGATCAATAACGGCATCCACCTCCGCCCCCAGATTCCCGCGCAGCGTCGAATCAATACGCTTGCTTATCAGCGTCTCCTCGGGATTGATGCGAGCAACGCGCTCCGCCACGCGCTGGTATGCCTCACAGGATGAAACCGAGCGAGAATCCGTTGAGAAAGAGATGACATCAAAACGCGTCTCCTCTTCATCGTGGTCATCCAGGCAGGTCATGGTGGTAAACCCCTTGGTACTCAACAGCGCGGCGGTGGCATTTGCGCCGGTTAAATCATCCGCGATTATGGCTATTTTCACAGTGCTTCCCTCTCTGTATCGGATTAAGATCACGTCATAAGCGGCTCGCGATTGACGATGATCTGATTAAAATTAGCCAGATCGGCTATTTTGTAATGGCAAAATACATTCCTTTTACTTTCATCAACCAACAGTACCGATTTTGCGGCATGATTCATCGCCATCCATTTGCAGTCGGCTTTACTTTGCGTCGTGGTCATGGCGCCATAGTTTTCACCAAACCCATCCGCCCCTATAAATGCCAGGTCGGTGTAATGATCGCTCAGGTAGCGCAGCGTTTCACTGCAATAGGCTGAACGACTCTCTCTGACTAACTCTCCAGGGCAAATAATCAGCTTAACGCCGGGATTGTCATTCAATATATAAGCAGTAGAAATATCATTAGTAATAATGGTTAGTGGAATGTCGATCAGCCAGGCCAACTGTTTCACCGTCGTACCACCATCCATAAAGATCACTTCGCCGGGGCGTAAAAGGTTATAGGCCTGTAATGCGATAGACTTTTTCCACTCAATATTATGCTGCGCCTTATTCTTATAGTCTGGACTCTGGTTAATAAAACCCTTAATAATCTGCCCACCAAAAATAACTTTCGCTTTTCCTTCTTTTTGCAGCTCATCGACATCCCGACGAATAGTCATATGTGAAACCGTAAAGTATTCCGCTAACTGGTTAATGGTAATTGAATGATTAACATCAAGCATTTCGATAATGCGGTGTACCCTTTGCATTTTGGAATAACGTGTCATGACCACTGTCTCGTTGAGTGTTAGCTTCACTCGATTTTTAAGCTAACTGTTTTAAAAAAACACAGCTGTGAATAAAATCACAAATTCACAACCTCTTCACTAAATAAGAAAATTAAAAGAGTATTGTGGTAAAAACCCCACAATCAGCATCATTAGTTTAAGGAAACAACGTGAATAATAAAACCGACACCATGCAAGAATTAATTAGCAGAGGCCGTAACGTATTACATGAAGAGGCGAAAGCAATAATTAGCGCAACCGCTAATATTAATGAAGGATTCGCTCGCGCAATTAAATTAATATTAAATTCATCGGGCAAGGTCATCGTCAGTGCGATAGGAAAGCCGGGCTATATTGCGCATAAAATTTCGGCCACGCTCTCCAGCACCGGAACGCCATCGTTTTTCCTGCACCCCGCGGAAGCGCTGCACGGCGATCTGGGACGAGTCTGCCGGGAAGATGTCATGCTTATTCTTTCTAACAGTGGTGAAACAGCTGAAATCGTGAATATGCTGCCGACGCTAAAGCGTATTGGCGTACCGATTATTTCAGTATGCGGCTCGGCAGATTCTACGCTTGCTAAGCACAGCGATATTTTCATTTCGTCAAAGGTTGAGCACGAATGTTGCCCGCTGAATCTTGCGCCCACCACCAGTACCACGCTGGCTCTGGCTATCGGCGATGCCGTCGCCGTCGCCCTCATGCAGGAGCGGGAATTCAGTACAGAGCATTTTGCTTTTTATCACCCTGGGGGGTCATTGGGCAGAAAACTGTTGCTGACGGTTGAGAAAGTCATGCGCGGCGGGGAAAAAGCCTGCCTGTTAAGCCGCGACACGACCATACTTGACGCGCTGTTCACCATGACGCGCCACCTTTCCGGCGCGGTGCTTATTGTTAATCAACAAAATGCGGTGGAAGGTATTATTACCGACGGTGATATTCGTCGCTACGTGATGTACAACAACCTTTTCCTGCAGGCAGCGGTAGTGGAAATAATGAACCCTTGTCCCGTCTGTATTCACCAGCACCAACTTGTCGATGAAGCCCTCAGCATCATGGAACAACATCAGCCAGGCCCCATCACCGTGCTCCCCGTACTTAACGATCTCAACCAGGCTGTCGGTCTGCTGCACCTCACTGACCTGCTGAACATACGGCCTGTACCTGACGCCATATAGACATAAAAATACATTTATATTGAATATAAATTCATTTTTTGGCATGGTTATTTGACGTCGGGAAACGGCGATTTAAAACAATATTGACAGACGGGAGCAACACGCATGAAAAAGTTACTGTTAGCCGCAGTGTTCGCAACAGCCGCATTCAACGTGGCCGCGGCAGAAAAAATCAACTTCGGCTCTTCGGCAACCTACCCTCCTTTTGAATCTCTGGATGCCCGTAATCAGATCGTCGGTTTCGATATCGATCTGGCAAAAGCATTATGCAAACAAATGCAGGCCGAATGTACGTTCACCAACCACGCCTTCGACAGCCTTATCCCTTCGCTGAAGTTCCGTAAATACGATGCGGTCATTTCCGGCATGGACATCACGCCGGAGCGAGCAAAACAGGTCGCCTTCACCAACCCGTACTACGCCAACTCGGCGGTGGTGATTGCGAAAAAAGGCCAGTTTAGCTCGCTGGACGATCTCAAAGGCAAGCGTATCGGGATGGAAAACGGCACCACGCACCAGAAATACCTGCAGGATAAGCATCCTGAGGTGAAAACCGTCTCCTACGACAGCTACCAGAACGCAATTATCGACCTGAAAAATGGCCGTATTGACGGGGTATTCGGCGATACGGCCGTGGTGAATGAGTGGCTGAAAACCAACCCTCAGCTGGGCACCGTAGGCGAGCATGTGACCGACGCACAGTACTTTGGCACCGGTTTAGGGATTGCGGTTCGCCCGGATAATCAGGCGCTGTTGAAGAAGCTGAACGACGCGCTGGCGGCGATTAAAGCAGACGGGACGTACCAGAAGATCGGTAACGAGTGGTTCCCGCAGTAAGTTTGTTCTCACTCCGGGCCGCTCCTTCGTCACAAATATGTTTTATGTAAGGCCCGCTAAGATTCCGTTCACCTCAAGTACAAGCTCATATGCTATCACCGAGCGTAGTGAACGTGTCCGGGGGATAACGCCATCCCCCGGACAGCCCCGGCGCCCGGCGAGCTCATCGCCGCTGAAGCGGTAAACCCACCGGCTATCACCCAAACATTCGGGGTCGTTCGCGATTCGTTCCCGACGATCGCTCTCTTTCGCTGCTCCCGGCAGCTCAACCCCGACTGAGTTGGGTCATAACCGGGGGCGATGAGAGCCGGGGACAAGGGCGTGGCTGTGGGACTTGCAGCGCCTGTGACTTTCAGCGTGGCTGCGAATTTGAAGCGAGGCTCGGTTCCGGCTTAAATCGCCTCGGTTTTCTCTCCGACTGGCCAGGGTCCGGACGTCGGGAACGGCCGGAGGCTGAGAGCGTCGGGAACGCATCTCAGCCGAGCCAGGACTGGGAGATAAAACGGAGGTCTGCCGCTTTAGCGGTCGATTTATTTGGCCGGGAGTCCGGGGTCTCGGGGAAGTGACGGTGACTTCCCCGAGTCGTTCACCGGTTCGGTGATGACACATGAAACAGGGCTGAAAGTGAACGGAACCTTAGCCGAGCCTGCAGAGACCGCTGGCACGAATGCCAAGGTTAGGGACAATACTCCAGTAGCGTCAACACCTCGTAGTGCGAAGTATGCGGGAACATATCAAACAGCTGGGTACGCACCACGCGGTAACCCGGCAACATCTTAATATCCTTCGCCATGGTCTGCACGTTGCAGCTCGAATAGACGATATACCCCGGTGCCATCTGCGTCAGATAATCACAAAGCGCTTTGCCAATGCCTCGACGCGGCGGGTTCAGCAGCACCAGCTGCGGGATATCCTGCTGGGCGACGGCAAACTGCGTGGAATCCAGCGCCTGAAAATGAATATTATGCAGACCCAGTTTTTCTGCCGACTGCTTCGCGCTGGCAATCGCTTCCGGGGCGATTTCTATCCCGGTTAGCTTCATCTCCGGCGTGGCGCAATGCAGCCCAAAACCGCCGACACCGCAGAACAAATCCCACATATGGTTGACCGGCAGCTCTCGCACCCAGTCACGGGAGGTGGCATATAGTTGGGAAGCGACCTGCGGATTGGTCTGGAAGAAGCTTTGCGGGCGAATAAACAGCGGCACACCGTTGAAGACTTCCTCTAACGCTCGCTGTTCGGTCAGCGGGATTTCCTGCTCGCCTTCCATAATGGCCATATGCACCGGCTGAATATTGGCCGAAATCACCTTGAGCTGCGGAAGCTGCTGCTGGAGCCACGGCAGCGCCGCTTTCAGCTGCTCCAGCTTACTTTCGGAGCGCAGAACAAAGCGCAGCATCATGCCGCCATCGGCCTGGCTTTCAGTCAGCAGCAGATACTTCAGTTCACCACGCCTGCGCACCACGTTATAAGGCGTTAATCCCGCACGGGCAATAAACGGCTTCAGCGCCGCAAAAACAGGCGCAAACGAGGCGGGATAAAGCGGGCAGTCGGTTAAATCTTCGGGCGTGCCGTCGCGGTGCAGCATCCCCAGCAGCGGTTTTTCCACGCTGCCGCTGACCACCATTTTGGCTTTGTTACGAAACGCCTGCTCAGGGCCGCTGACCGGCTTGCACCACTCGCCCACCTCAATCCCGTCCAGCAGTTGCCGGAGATCGGTCATTTTAGCGGAAAGCTGGTCTTCAACCGGTTGTTCAATCCACTGACAGGAACGACAGCGGCCAGCATCATAGAGCGCGCATTGCATAGGAAAACCCTGAGAAAAAACGAGGGCGCAGATTGTAGCACTCTGCGCTTACTGAAGTCTGAAAAAAAGCTGGCTGCGGGCGGGAACAAACAGCAGAAGCAGCACCAGAATATCGGGCAGCTTTTGGGTGAACAGCGAACGGAAGATCTCACGTTTTGTGCCACCGGCGATACTGAATAATTCAGGATACCCCCAGCCAAGCGAGGCCAGAGACAAATAAGCAACGGAAATAATCTGGGTAAGCAGAAACACCCAGCGCCCCCAGTTGCGCCCTTTGATTATCACGAACGCGCAGCGCAGTTCGACAAAAAGCATCACCAGGCTGCCGAGAAAGACCAGCGTCAAGGGCCAGGTTTGTACGCTGCGGTGCACAAAATCCATCACCCCGCTAATCCCAAGCATATTCAGCAGCAGCAGCAAATCCAGGCATCGAGTAGTGACGATGCCGATAGCCGCCACCATGACCAGCGTGGGGACGTTTAATTTTGCATGAGATGACCGCTGTTTCCTGATAATTTCTACAACCTCGCGTTCCTTACGTCACGGTGCCGCGACAAGCGCGGCACCGGAGGCACATCATTGCAGATTTTAGGCGTTTTAACTACGTCTTGCACTCTGGATGTCGCGCAGGCGCTGCTTTTCTGCTCGCGCCATAAACCACCATGCAATCAAGCCGATAACCCCTACTACGCCGAGAATAATCGACGCCAGGGCGTTAATTTCCGGGTTAACGCCCATACGCACGCTGGAGAACACCAGCATCGGTAGCGTGGTCGCACCCGGCCCGGACACAAAGCTGGCAATAACCAGGTCATCCAGAGAAAGCGTGAACGCCAGCAGCCAGCCGGAGATAATCGCAGGCGAAATCATCGGCACGGTGATCACGAAGAACACTTTCAGCGGCGTCGCCCCGAGATCCATCGCCGCCTCTTCAATAGAACGATCCAGCTCACGAAGGCGAGAGCTAATCACCACCGAAACATAAGCGGTACAGAACGTCACGTGCGCCAGCCAGATGGTGAGCATGCCCCTGTCGCCCGGCCAGCCTATCGCGTGCGCCAGCGCCACGAACAGCAGCAGCAGCGAAAGCCCGGTGATCACGTCCGGCATAACCAGCGGTGCGGTCAGCATAAAGGCAAAGCCGTTTGAGCCACGGAAGCGACCAAAACGCACCATCACCACGGCGGCAATCGTCCCGAGGATCACGGCCATGGTGGCGGCAGCCGCGGCAATGGTCAGGCTCAGGCCAACGGCGTTCATCATTGCCGAATCCCGGAACAGCTCACCGTACCAGCGCGTGGACCAGCCGGCCCATACCGTTACCAGTTTAGAACTGTTAAACGAGTAGATAACCAGCATCAGCATTGGCGCATACAGAAAGGTAAAGCCGATGACCAGGATCAGAATACGCCACGGGGAACGCACGACAGGTAAGTTGTTCATGCGTGATCCTCCGCCGCTTTGTTCTGGTACTTGTGGAACCACATGATCGGCACGATAAGCAGCAGGAGCATGATAATCGCCACGGCAGAGGCCACCGGCCAGTCGCGGTTATTAAAGAATTCCTGCCACAGGACGCGGCCAATCATAATGCTGTCCGGCCCGCCAAGCAGTTCCGGAATAACGAACTCCCCTACCGCCGGGATAAATACCAGCATCGAACCGGCAATAATTCCACCTTTGGTCAGCGGCACTATCACACTAAAGAAGGTTTTCAGCGGACGTGCGCCGAGATCCAAAGAGGCTTCAACCAGCGAGTAATCAATGCGCGTCAGCGCGGTATAAATTGGCAGCACCATAAACGGCAGATAGGCATAAACAATGCCGATGTACACCGCAAGGTTGGTGTGCAGAATGGTCAGAGGCTGGTCGATAACCCCAAGCCACATCAGCACGTTATTCAGTATGCCGTTGTTTTTCAGGATCCCCATCCACGCGTACACGCGGATCAGGAATGAGGTCCACGAAGGCAGAATAACCAGCAGCAGCAAAATATTGCGCGTTGAGGGCTTACTGTGTGCCACCGCCCAGGCGAGCGGATAGCCCAACCCCAGGCAACACAGGGTTGAAATCGCCGCCACCTGAAGGGATTGCAAATAGGCTTCAAAATAGAGCGGATCGTCCGTCAGCTGGAAGTAGTTTGCCAGGTTCAGGGTGATCGACAGTTGCCCGTCAGCCCAGCTAACCAAATCGCTGTACGGGGGGATAGCGCGGGCAATTTCCGAAAAGCTAATCTTAAAGACGATCAGAAACGGCAGCATAAACAGCAGGATCAGCCACAGATACGGCAGCGCGATGACCAGCTTGCGGCCATGAGCCATCTGTATCCGTGCCAGCCAGCGCTTTATGCCTCCGGGTTGCGGTGCGGCGGGCTCTGCCGGGCCATCAGAAAGTGTTGTCATCTTGCCCTCCTTAAACCGTCAAAACCACGCAGCTATCGGCATCCCAACACAGGCGAACTTCATCCCCCCACGTGGGTGCCCCTTTACGGTAGCGATGTTCGTTCTGCAGCTGAGCGCTGATCATCTGCCCGCTTTTCAGGCGAACGTGATAGATAGAGAGATCGCCGAGATAAGCGATGTGCACGACTTCTCCCACGGCAAAGTTATAGCCATCGGCCGACGGCTCGTCGCAGAGCATCACCTTTTCCGGTCGCAGTGCGACGAAGACCGGTACACCGTCAACTACTGAAGCATCAGGATCCACCTTCAGTGGATGCACCAGTCCTGGACTGTCAATCACCAGCCCGTCTTCTTGACGCTCTTTAAGCAGCCCCTCAAAGACATTCACCGAGCCGATAAATTCCGCGCTGTAACGGGTGGTGGGGTGCTCATAGATCTCTTCCGGCTCGCCAATCTGCACGAACTTACCGCGGTTCATGATGGCAATGCGCCCGGCCATCGTCATCGCCTCTTCCTGATCGTGGGTCACCATCACGCAGGTCACGCCCACGCGCTCCAGGATATCCACCACTTCAAGCTGCATACGGTCACGCAGCTTTTTATCCAGCGCCCCCATGGGCTCGTCGAGCAGCAGCAGTTTTGGGCGCTTCGCCAGGCTGCGGGCGAGCGCCACGCGCTGACGCTGGCCGCCGGACAGCTGGTGAGGTTTACGCTTTGCAAACTCCTGCATATGCACCAGGGTGAGCATTTCGGCTACCCGGCTGGCAATCTCGGCCTTTGGCAGCTTGTCCTGTTTCAGGCCGAACGCAATGTTCTGCTCTACGGTCATATGGGGAAATAGCGCGTAGGACTGGAACATCATATTGATCGGGCGCTGGTACGGCGGCACGTGCGACAAATCGACGCCATCCAGCATGATTTGCCCGGCGCTTGGCTGCTCAAACCCTGCCAACATTCGCAGCAGTGTGGACTTGCCGCAGCCGGAGGGGCCCAATAAAGCAAAAATTTCACCCTTATAGATGGTCAGACTGACGTCATCCACGGCGTGTTGGCCATCAAAAGATTTGGTGATGTTACGAATTTCCAGCAGCGGAGTGAGCGCTTTCGGAGTTCTGGACTGTGGGCGAGGGATTGCGTCGTTCAATTCTGTTGCTCTCCGGCAAAAGCAAAAAGAAGGTACGGCCCGGTTGCCGTACTTTTAGCCTGTCCAGAAACAAGGGCTTCCGGTAAGGCTGGGGCGATTGCACAACTCTGGTGCAACCGCCCGGTATTGAGACGTTCCAGGACTTACTTGCCTGTTTTAACCTTAGTCCACGCGCGGGTGATAACCCGGTCAATCTTCGCCGGCATGACCGTTTGTGTGAACAACTTGGCACGAATATCCGCCGGCGGGTAAATTCCCGGATTGCTGCGGACTTCTTCGCTCAGCAGCGGCGTGGCCTCTTTGTTGGCGTTCGCGTAATAAATATGGTTACTGATGTTCGCCACCACGTCCGGCTTCATCAGGTAGTTAAGGAACTGATACGCTTCGTCTTTGTTCTTCGCGTCTGCCGGCAGGGCAAACATATCGAAGTAGACCATCGCGCCTTCCTTAGGAATAGAATAAGCAATATTCACGCCATTTTTGGCTTCTTTGGCGCGGTTTGCCGCCTGCAGGATATCGCCGGACCAGCCAATAGCCACGCAGATGTCGCCGTTAGCCAGGTCATTGATGTACTGCGAGGAGTGGAAGTAGCGAATATTCGGCCGCAGCTTCATCAGCAGATCGTTAGCCGCGCCGGTATAGTCAGCCGCATTGGTGCTGTTAGGATCTTTGCCCAGGTAATGCAGTACGGTGGCGTAGATTTCACTCGGCGCATCGAGGAATGACACGCCGCAGCTTTTCAGTTTTTCGAGGTTTTCCGGCTTGAGGATCAGATCCCAGCTGTCGACCGGCGCATCTTTACCGAGCGCGGCTTTCACCTTGTCGACGTTATAGCCGATGCCGGTGGTTACCATCATGTACGGAATGCCGTATTTATTGTCGTGGTCGTTTTGCGCCACCAGCTTGAGCATTTCCGGATCGAGGTTTTTATAGTTCGACAGTTTGCTTTTATCCAGCGGCTCGAAGATACCGGCCTGCGCCTGGCGCTCCAGGAACTGCGAAGATGGCACCACAAGATCGTAACCGGTACTGCCCGCCATCAGCTTGCCTTCCAGAACCTCATTGGAATCAAACACGTCATAGACCACTTTGATGCCGGTCTCTTTTGTGAAGTTTGCCAGGGTATCCGGAGCAATATAGTCAGACCAGTTATAGACGTGCAGCGTCTTTTGTTCGGCGGCAAAGCTGGTAGCAGAAGCCACCATCAGCGCACCGGCAACCATCCCCGACAGCCATTTTTTACGTTGGTCGAACATAATTTCATTCCTTCTGAATAAAGGCCAAACCAGGCTCGGATGAGCCGAATTTACGCAATGTGGCATATCCGCATTCGCCGCATGCTGTTTTCAGCATGCAAAATTCATGCATCTCTATTCATTCTGCAGAAAAAGAATTTGGGTTACCTTCACGCAGACGTTGCTCGTTTTTACGGCCACGCAAGAATAACTGTAGCCAGGGTTTGCGACTATAGCCCGGATGAAAAAACGCCTTTTATCAACTTTTTAGACATCTTTTGTCTATACAGTCGGCGAAAACTCGCCTTATGGCAGGGATTTGTTTTGGTGTGACGGCAATATGACAGAATAAAAATATGCGGAACGCAGCGGCGATGGTGACCACTGCGTTAAAATATGAAAGGATCAGTGCAGGGAGTGAGTTTGAATAATTGTGCTGTCGCGCTCTTCTTCTTCAGTAATAAACAGCAGCTGATTGGCGCAGGCCTCGAGAATCACCATCGAAACCTGCTCTTCGCTCTGCTGAACGAAAGCGGCAAACTGCTCGCGGGTGATACCGACCGCGGCAGATAAAGACTGGCAAACCACCAGCTTCGGCAGATTATCATCCTGTATATCCAGGAACGCTTTCACGGTCAGTGAGCTGGCGTTAATCGACGACAAATCGGACGCCAGCGGCAGCAATGCCGACGGCTTAACCTCTGCCAGCGCGGAAAACAGAACGATATTGTCCACAAGATCGATTTTCGCGTCGTATACGCCATCGAAGTTCTGCATATGGGGCAAATGCAATGCCTGGCAGGTATCGCACTCGAAGAAGGTTACGCCGATTTCGTCTAACCAGCGGCGTAAAGTGTCCAGAGTCGGGACGACGAGTGAATCCATAAACGCAAAAACCTCATTACCGGTTCAAAAATTAACGTGCCATCTTACGCAAAAATGACACGTCATACTATGCATAAGCGCCGATTTGGCGATTATCCCCCGGTTTTAAGACAGTACCCAGGACGCGCCTGCTGCTCTATCCATTTGATCATCAGACCGGCGATATCGACACCGCTTGTATTTTCAATGCCTTCCAGCCCAGGCGAGGCATTCACCTCCATCACTAACGGACCTCGATCGGCGCGTAAAATATCGACCCCGGCAATGTCCAGCCCCAGCGTACTGGCCGCCTTCAGCGCCACTTCGCGCTCGAGATCGGTAATCGCCACCTGATGCGCCACGCCGCCACGATGCAGATTAGAACGAAAATCTCCAGGCTTCGCCTGCCGTTCAATAGCCGCGACCACCTCATCCCCCACCACCAGGCAGCGAATATCTCGCCCTTTGGCCTCTTTGATGTATTCCTGCACCAGGATGTGGGCATTCAGGCCGCGAAACGCGTCAATCACGCTCTCTGCCGCCTGCCGCGTTTCGGCCAGCACCACGCCAATGCCCTGCGTGCCCTCAACAAGCTTCACGACCAGCGGCGCACCGCCCACCATATCAATAAGGTCGCTGGTGTCGTCCGGGGAATGGGCAAACCCCGTCACCGGCAGGTCGATACCCTGCTTCGCCAGCAGCTGCAGCGAACGCAGTTTGTCCCGCGCACGCGTAATCGCCACCGACTCATTCAGCGGGTAGCTTCCCAGCATTTCGAACTGGCGCAGCACCGCCGTGCCGTAAAAGGTGATGGCCGAGCCGATGCGTGGGATCACCGCATCATAATGCGGCAGCTGTCGCCCCTTGTAGTGCACGGAAGGCGCGGCCGGATTGATGTTCATATAGCAAGAAAGGGGATCGATGATTTCCACCTGGTGACCGCGACGCATCGCCGCCTCACGCAGGCGTTTACATGAATAGAGCGTTCCATCCCGGGATAAAATAGCGATTTTCACCCTGCACCTCTGAGCAACCAGACCAAAATTAACCGCCCGACCATCATACCACTGCCCTCACCGTTCAACGATGGGGTAATCGGCCGGAGACAGCTTAAGTGCCTCAATGAATTGCTTTGTGGTCGAGGTGAGGTGCACCGGATCAAATACAGCATAAAGATCGGCGGGTATTGGCCGGGTTGGCGGGCGAAACACGACGCCGGGCCAGCGCATTTGCGCATAGCTGTCGGCCATAATGGTTAGGCCAAAACCAATACTCACCAGCGCCAGCACGGTTTGCGGCTCCACCGCCTCACGAACAACCCGGGGCGTAAAACCAGCTTCGCGACACACGCGCTGCAGGAAAGTCCAGTCTGAGTGAGTGGCGGTCATCGTCACGAACGGCTCGTGCCGCAGTTGGATGATATCCACCGTCTGCTGGCGGGCTAACGGGTGCTGCTCCGGCAGCGCGACCATAAATGTCGCCTCATGCAGTTTTTCGCTTTGCAGACCGCCCGGCGGGCAAGTCTCCATCCGCCAGATACCGGCATCAATTTCGTGGCGCTCAAGCAGCGCAAGCTGATCCCCCGGGGACTTTTCGCGGAAGATCACATCAATAGCCGGATAGTCAGCAATAAACTGCTGCAGCCCAAGGCGCAGCCCGCCCCAGATGGCGGTCCCGACAATCCCTAACTGAATTCGCCCTCCTTCACCGCGCCCAATCTGTTCAACCCTCGCCAGCGCAAGACTTGCGTTGTTAAGCAGCTGCTTTGTCTCTTCCAGCAGGACAACGCCTGCATGGGTTAACGCCACGTGCCGGGAATGGCGAATAAAAAGCACGGTGCCCAACTGAGCCTCCAGCTCTTTAATATGGAAGCTCAAAGGAGGTTGCGACATGTTCAGCCGCGCGGCTGCCCTGCCAAAATGCAGCTCTTCGGCCACGGCCTGAAAATAACGCAAGAGTTTAAGGTCAGTGCGATAGATACGCTGAGATGTATTCATGAGGCTCCCTGAGTAGCAAGCCTCATAAATTACCATCGCCTACGCTTGCTGTAAGGCTGGGAGCCTTAATGTGCGAGCGATGCCGAAGAATCAAGCTCCCGGCCATGACGATAGTGGAAACTGAAGTGAAAGACCACGGCGAGCACCAGTGCATAGCCAGCAAACACCAGCCAGATGGTCGGCCAGTCTTTGACCCCATCCGTGGTGAAATAATCCACCACGTAGCCGCTGACAATCGCCCCCAGATACGCACCAATCCCGTTCACCATGGTCATAAACAGCCCTTGCGCGCTGGCGCGAATGCGTGAGTCCACCTCCTGTTCAACAAAGACGGAGCCTGAGATATTAAAGAAATCGAACGCGCAGCCATAAACCACCATCGAGAGTAACAGCAGCACAAAGCCAAAAGCAGAGGGATCGCCCCAGGCAAACAGCGCAAAACGCAGCACCCAGGCGACCATGCTCATCAGCATGACCTGCTTAATGCCAAAACGGCGCAGGAAGAAGGGGATCGTCAAAATAAAGACCACTTCCGACATCTGTGAGACGGATAGCAAAATTGAGGGGTACTGCACCACAAAGCTGTCGGCAAACGCCGGCTGGCGGGCGAAATCATGCAGGAAAGGATTACCAAAAGTATTGGTGATTTGCAGTACCGCGCCAAGCAGCATGGCAAACAGGAAAAAAATCGCCATCCGGGGCTTTTTGAACAGCACAAACGCGTCCAGCCCCAGGCGGCTTACCCAGCTGCGCGTGGCCTGGCTTTTTATCACCGGAATAGTCGGCAGCGTAAGGGCATAGAGTGCAAGCAATCCAGAAGCGGCGGCGGCAATATAAAGCTGCATGCTGCTCAGCTCTATACGCATCAGGCTGACGGTCCACATGGCCGCAATAAACCCCACGGTGCCAAACACCCGCACCGGCGGGAAATGGCTAACCGTATCCAGACCGGCTTTTTCCAGACAAGCGTAAGACACGGTATTGGACAATGCGATGGTTGGCATAAAAGCCAGCGCATTGCCCAGCATCGCCCAAAACATCAGCCCCGGCTGGTTAATGCTGGCCGCCCAGACCAGCATACCCGCCCCCACCAAATGACAGAGAGAATACACCCGATTGGCCGGGAGCCATTTATCGGCAACGATCCCGATGAGTCCCGGCATCAGCAGTGCAGCAAGCCCTTTAGTACTGTAAACCATGCCAACATCTGCGCCTTTAAAGCCGAGCGTATTGATCATGTAAGATCCCAAAGTGACCAGCCACGCCCCCCAGATAAAGTACTGCAAAAACAGCATGATTTTTAAGCGGAGTTTAATCGCCATCTGTTTTCCCTGCCGTGGTCAGTGAGGATCAGGCCAGTTTGCCGAGGAAGCCGCAAATCAGGTTAATGAAGTTCTGGCGCGACAATGCAGCCGCTTTCAACGTCTGTTCGTGGGAAAGCTGAATACTGCCCAACCCTTCAGCAAGGTTCGTAATTGCCGAGACGGCAACGACCTTCAGGCCGCAATGCCGGGCGCCGATCACCTCTGGCACAACCGACATCCCCACCACGTGACCGCCAATGATTTGCATCATGCGAATTTCCGCTGCGGTTTCGAAGTTGGGCCCCGGATAAGAAACAAACACGCCTTCGTGCAGTGGGAAGCCCTGCTCGCGTGCAACCTGCTGCAGCACCGCGCGGTAGTCGGCATCATAGGCGTTTGCCAGCGAGAAAAAGCGTTCGCCAAACCGCTCATCATTTGGCCCAACGTTCGGGGTGCCCGGCATGGTGTTGATATGATCGCTGAGTGCAACCAGACTCCCCGGTTCCACCTCAGGGCGTAGCGAACCGGCGGCGTTGGTCGAAAACAAAATTTCGCATCCCAGAAGCTTAAAAGTACGAATTGCGCTGGTCATCACCGACATCCCGCGCCCTTCGTAAAAGTGCCCTCGCCCTTTCATACAGGCCACCGGCACGCCAGCCAGCGTGCCGACGACCAGCTCACCTGCATGACCGTGGACGGTACTGACGGGGAACCCCGGTAACGCTTCGTATGAAAAAACAGTGGGAGAGTCGATTTTTTCCGCAAGCTCCCCAAGTCCGGAACCCAGAATGAAGGCAATGCGTGGTACCAGACCGTGAATTCGGGAGCGAATAATGTCGGCAGCGTAGAAGGGAGCGTTATCAAAAACAGGCGTTGGCATAGGAGGTTCCTTGTCAGATTGTCGTTATAACTTCAGCAGTTATAACGACTGACCGACGATTGAAACCAATACCGTTTGAGGCGACGATTGATACTGAAAATGTATCAATCGTCGCTATAGCGGCCTGGCCGCCGCGCTGACTAGCGGGTCGCCCAGCCCTGTTTGTGCAGATAATCGAGAATGAAAGGACGGTTTTCTTTGATGATGGTGCGGCTGATATGGTCGCTCCAGGTGTCGCGGCGCGTGTTGCTGTCCCGGCTCAGATAATACTGCGCAAGCTGCTCGTCATATTCGTCAAGCAGCGGCCTGTCCAGCGGCTGATAGCGGTTTTCATGCACCAGCATCGCCGCAGGCATGCGCGGTTTAATATCCGGCGTGTCGGCAGGCCAGCCGAGGCAAAGCCCAAATAATGGCAACACATACTTCGGAACACCGAGCAGTTCGCCCACCGCTTCAATATTGTTACGAATGCCGCCGATATAGACGCCACCCAGTCCCAAAGACTCCGCGGCGGTAAAAGCATTTTGCGCAAGAATCGCGGTATCAACCGCACCGAGCAACAGCTGTTCAGCCAGCCCAAGCTGGGCATCCGGGCAAATTTGCAGATTGCGGTTAAAGTCGGCACAGAACACCCAAAACTCGGCCGCTTCCGCGACGTGCTTCTGGCCGCCGGTCAACGGTACCAGCTGTTCACGCAGTGCCTTATCCGTAATACGGATTATCGAGCTGCATTGTAAAAAACTGGAACTGGAGGCCGCCTGTGCGCCAGCAATAATGGCTTCGCGTTGCGCGTCCGTGACAGGTTCCCCGGTAAAATGGCGAATTGAACGGTGAGAACGAAGCAGATCAATGGTCGGCGTCATCATTGTTTTCCTTTGGCTTTTTTAAATCAGAGTGTTTCGAAGCAGAATCGGGCTGCATTAGCCCAGGGCCAATAAATACCATGACTATAGCCGCCGTTGCACTGGCGATTGGTGCGGGTAACGGCAGATAGCCTACGGGCATCAAACTAACAGGCACGACCTTCTTTCAAAATGTGACGGATGTCGGCATTATAGGCTCATTCGCCGGTTAGTATCGGCCATAAAAACTGAGGAGAGAGCATGTTTGCAGTAATTTTTGGACGCCCTGGCTGCCCATATTGTGTTCGCGCTAAAGAACTGGCTGAGAAACTGACCGCCGAGCGTGATGACTTCAACTTCCGCTATGTGGACATCCACGCCGAAGGCATCACCAAAGCTGACCTGGAAAAAACCGTGGGTAAACCGGTTGAAACCGTACCGCAAATTTTCCTTGACCAGCAGCACATTGGCGGATGCACCGACTTCGAAGCTTACGCAAAAGAACATCTGAACCTGTTCCAGACCGCACAGTAAGCTCGTTCAGGCGTGAAAAAACCGACTCTCAGAGGTCGGTTTTTTTATTGCCGCGCACCCACTCGCGAAAGCTGATAAACAGCAGGTAGCAAAGCGACCCAAGCGAAGACCAGAACACGGCGCTAAGCAGCCAGGCAATTTCCTGCCAGAGGGAACGGCTTGTGGGTAAGAAAAGATGCGCAATCAGTAAGCACAGTGGTGAAGCGAGCATCGCGCCGACCAGCGGCTTCACTACTTTATCGCCTTTGCAGATAACGCTGGCGACAGCACCGGGGAAGAGAAAAAACAGCAGCCCAAGCTCATAGTGCCCGGATGCAATGAATCGCCCCATTATGTGTAAATGCAGCGAAAGAAAAACCAGAATAAATAGCACGAAGCAGCAGACAATTCCCAGCCACCGTTGCGCTCGTCTGTGCATTTTACCTCCTGACATCTGCTTTTACTCGAAAATACCCCACCTGAACGTTCAGCAGAGTCTTTACCCGATTTGATAAAACGTTGGCCATCCGTGCCGATAAAGCATTGCCACAATTAGCACAATATTCTTACTAGCCGCTGATACTTAGAAAGATTAAACTAGCGGCGGAAATTCGGTCGTCGCGTGAGATATTTATATGCGTGATAACTTGCCGGTCGTCACTGACGAAACCGTCAAGACATTAGCGCATAAATCTATCTCTTTCAACAGCTTACTGGTAAACAAGAAGTTAGCCTTCGTGAATATAAACGTCGCAGATTTGTTAAACGGGAATTACATCCTTTTGTTATTTGTTGTACTGACGCTGGGACTTTGCCTGGGTAAATTACGCCTCGGTCCGGTGCAACTGGGTAATTCCATTGGTGTTTTAGTGGTCTCTTTATTACTCGGGCAACAACATTTCTCGATCAATACCGATGCGTTAAATCTTGGCTTTATGCTGTTCATTTTTTGCGTGGGCGTCGAAGCCGGGCCAAACTTTTTTTCCATTTTCTTCCGCGACGGCAAAAATTACCTGATGCTTGCGCTGGTGATGGTCGGCAGCGCGCTGCTGATCGCGCTCGGCCTCGGCAAGCTGTTCGGCTGGGACATCGGCCTTACCGCCGGTATGCTCGCAGGCGCGATGACATCAACCCCTGTGTTGGTCGGTGCTGGCGACACGCTGCGCCATTCAAGTATGCCCGCCGCCCAACTTGCGACCTCTCTTGATAACCTTAGCCTCGGCTACGCCCTGACCTACCTTATTGGCCTGGTAAGCCTGATTGTTGGCGCACGCTATTTACCGAAGCTCCAGCATCAGGACTTGCAGACCAGCGCCCAGCAAATTGCCCGCGAACGCGGTCTTGATACCGACGCCGCACGCAAAGTCTACCTTCCAGTGATCCGCGCTTACCGCGTCGGGCCGGAGCTGGTCGCCTGGGCCGACGGAAAAAACCTGCGTGAACTGGGCATTTATCGCCAGACCGGGTGCTACATCGAACGTATTCGCCGCAACGGCATTCTGGCCAACCCGGACGGGGATGCCGTACTGCAAATGGGCGATGAAATTTCTCTGGTGGGCTACCCGGACTCGCATTCGCGCCTTGACCCAAGTTTCCGTAACGGCAAAGAGGTCTTCGACCGCGACCTGCTGGACATGCGTATCGTTACCGAAGAAATTGTGGTGAAAAACCACAACGCCGTGGGCCGCCGCCTGGCGCAGCTGAAGCTCACCGATCACGGCTGTTTCCTGAACCGCGTGATCCGCAGCCAGATTGAAATGCCTATCGACGACAATATCGTGCTGAACAAAGGCGACGTCTTACAGGTCAGCGGCGACGCAAGGCGCGTCAAAACCGTTGCCGAACGCATCGGCTTTATCTCGATCCACAGCCAGATAACTGACCTGCTGGCGTTCTGCGCCTTCTTTGTAATTGGGCTGATGGTGGGCATGGTGACCTTCCAGTTCAGCTCCTTTAGCTTTGGCATCGGTAACGCCGCTGGTCTCCTGTTTGCTGGCATCATGCTCGGATTCCTGCGCGCTAACCACCCGACCTTCGGCTACATCCCGCAGGGTGCGCTGAATATGGTGAAAGAATTTGGCCTGATGGTCTTTATGGCCGGTGTTGGCCTGAGCGCAGGCAGCGGCATCAGCAACGGCCTCGGCGCGGTGGGCGGCCAGATGCTTATTGCAGGTCTTATCGTGAGCCTGGTGCCGGTTATTATCTGCTTCCTGTTCGGCGCCTATGTTCTTCGTATGAACCGCGCGCTGCTGTTCGGGGCAATGATGGGGGCGCGTACCTGTGCGCCAGCGATGGAAATCATCAGCGACACCGCGCGCAGCAACATTCCTGCGCTGGGGTACGCCGGAACCTATGCTATCGCTAACGTGTTGTTAACCCTGGCAGGTACGCTCATTGTCGTGATATGGCCAGGTTTGTGATCGCAACCACAGACAAAGAAAAATATTTTTTTATGTCTGAGCGAACTTTCTTTCGGGGCGTCAGTCTGAATTAGTGCCACTGCTTTTCTTTGATGTCCCCAATTTGTGGAGCCCATCAACCCCGCCGTTTTCGGTTCAAGGTTGATGGGTTTTTATTTTTTAGGGCATTTACAACAAAGCGTTATCGGATTTTCCGCTCGTTCTATTCTGCATTCCCCAACCCAACAATCCTTCTCACCATCACCCGCATATCGTCGCGTCCCATCGGCTCACGGTCGGTGACGTAGTGCAGGGTCATGCCTTCCAGAAAAGCGTCGAGCGCTCTGGCGGTTAGCGGGTCGAAGAACGGCTCCAGCGCCTGCTGGCTGCGGATCATCCACTCTTGCATGATGTCTTTTAGCTGCGGATTGCAGCTGGCATAAGCGTAGAGCTGGTACATCACCTGCATGTTGTACGGCGTGGCCACGCAGCCGCCGCAAATCATATCGACTATCGCTTCGCAGGCCTCATCGCGACTGCTGGCCTGCTGCATACGTTCCTGATAGCTGTCCGACATCTGATGGGCAAACTGGGTAAACGCCTCGCAAAGCAGCGACTCTATGCCGGAAAAGTAGTAGGTCATTGATCCCAGCGAGACGCCGGCTTCGGCGGCAATTTTGCGGTGTGTGATATCGCTAATACCGTGCTTTACCACCATGTCCAGCGTCGCCTGCAGAATACGCGAGCGGCGTTCGGGGTCATTCCGGCGCGGGGCTTTGCTCATCATTACCTACCTGAATTTAGAGTATGACAAAGAGTCTATACCGGGATGTGTACAAATGTACACAAGCTTGCTAGTCTGCTCACCTGTTTCTCTTTCACTGGTTGTTGTTCATGTCTGTTTCGCAGAGAAAAGCCTTACAGCTCCGTACCTGGGCTCTGTTCACCTTCTTCTTCCTTCCAGGTCTGGTCATGGCCTCCTGGGCCACGCGCACCCCCGCCATCCGCGATACGCTCAGCGTATCTACCGCCGGGATGGGCATCGTATTATTTGGCTTATCCATAGGATCGATGGGCGGCATTCTCTGCTCGGGCTGGCTGGTGAAACGCTTTGGCACCCGCACGATTATTCGCAGCGGCATGACGCTGATGGTCGCCGGGATGCTGGTGATGAGCCTTGCGCTTTACCTCGCCTCACCGTTACTGTTTGCCTTTGGCCTGGCGCTGCTCGGCAGCGGGCTGGGTTCCGCCGAAGTGGCAATGAACGTTGAGGGCGCGATTATTGAAGGCCTGATGAAGAAAACCGTGCTGCCGATGATGCACGGCTTCTTTAGCCTGGGGACGCTGGTCGGCGCCGGGATAGGCTTAAGCCTGACCGCGTGGAACGTGGTCTCCTGGGGACACCTGCTGCTGATTGGCCTGGTGGTTATTGCGCCGATTGCTATCGCGCTTATCGCCGTGCCGCACGGCGTGGGCAAAGACAATCCAGAAAAAAGCGAGACACACGAACCGCACCGCCCGTTTTATAAAGATATTCAGCTGCTGCTGATCGGCTTTGTCGTGCTGGCTATGGCGTTTGCCGAAGGCTCAGCCAACGACTGGCTGCCGCTGCTGATGGTCGACGGGCACGGCTTTAGCCCGACGTCCGGCTCGCTTATTTACGTTGGATTTACCCTTGGCATGACGGTCGGGCGCTTTACCGGCGGCTGGTTTATCGACCGCTACAGCCGCGTTATCGTGGTTCGCGCCTGCGCAATCATGGGCGTGATTGGCATCGGGATGATTGTCTTTGTCGACAGCGCGTTCCTTGCCGGCGTGTCGGTGATTCTTTGGGGGCTGGGCACGTCTCTGGGCTTCCCGCTGACCATTTCGGCGGCGGGCGATACCGGCCCCGATCCGGCCAGCCGCGTTAGCGTCGTGGCGGCTTCCGGCTATGTTGCCTTTTTAGTCGGGCCGCCGCTGTTAGGCTTCCTCGGCGAGCATTACGGCCTGCGTCACGCCATGCTGGTCGTGCTGACGTTAATGATTATTGCGGCGCTGGTTGCCCGCGCCGTGGCTAAACCCGGGCAGCCCCCCCGGCAGGCTTTAGAGACTGAATAATGGAGAGTTCAATGAGCATCAAACTGATTGCAGTAGACATGGACGGCACTTTTCTTGATGACGCTAAAACCTACAACCGCGAACGCTTTGCTGCGCAATATCAGCAAATGAAGGCGCAAGGTATTCGCTTTGTGGTGGCCAGCGGGAACCAGTACTTCCAGCTGATCTCCTTCTTCCCGGAGATTGCCCACGAGATCTCTTTCGTCGCTGATAACGGCGGCTGGGTGGTCAGCGAAGGCGAAGATATGTTTAACGGTGAGCTGACAAAGCAGGAATTCAACACGGTTATCGATCATCTGCTGACGCTGCCGCACGTGGAAATCATCGCCTGCGGCAAACGTAACGGCTATACCCTTAATCGCTACGACGACAACTTTAAGGCGCTGGCGGCGAAGTTCTACCACCGTCTTGAGCACGTGGAAAACTTCTCCGGCCTCGACGACGTATTCTTCAAGTTCGCCCTGAACCTGCCGGATAGCCAGCTGGATGAAACCATGGACGCCCTCGGTGCGGAGCTGGAAGGCATTATGGTGCCGGTCACCAGCGGACACGGCTCTATCGACCTGATTATTCCTGGCATTCATAAAGCCAACGGCCTGCGGATCCTTCAGGAGAAATGGGGCATTAAGGACAGTGAAGTCGTGACCTTCGGCGACGGCGGCAACGACATTGAGATGCTGACCCAAGCCGGGTTCGGTTTTGCCATGGCTAACGCGCCGGACAAAATTAAGCGTATTACCCCCCATCGGGCCGGGCACTGCAACCGGCAGGGCGTTCTGGACGTGATCGACAAGATCCTGAAAAAAGAAGCGCCGTTTAACTAACGACCTTTGAGAACAACAATGTTAACGATAAGAAAAGCAACCCCGGCGGATTTTGATGCGCTGGCGGAAATCTGGGAGGCGTCAGTCCGCGCCACGCATGACTTTTTGCCTGAGCAAAATATCAGAGCGCTGAATCCCCAGGTTCGTGAACGCTACATGCCGCAGATCCCGATGCTGCTGGCGGCCGGTGAAGCTGGCAATCCACTCGGTTTTATCGGCTGCCACGAAAACCGCATTGAAATGCTGTTTGTTGCGCCCGAGAGCCGTGGCACAGGCGTGGGCAAGCAGCTTTTGCAGTTGGCCATTGAGCAGTTGCAGGTTGATGAAGTGGACGTGAATGAACAGAACCCACAGGGCGTTGGGTTTTATCTGCACATGGGGTTTGAGCAAACCGGGCGTTCAGAACTCGACGGCGAAGGGAATCCTTTCCCTTTGCTGCATTTGAAGCTGAAACGGTAGTTTTATCGCATCGCTTGTTTTCCCCCTCTCCCTACGGAAGAGGGGGAAAACTGGCCACTGTCTAAAACTGATTTTTCAGCTGTTCACGGCGGTACTCGCCCTGCCGCTCCAGCATCCAGCCTGGATATTCGCGCGGCAATTCGCTCACCGCATTCAGTTTGGTCAGCTCATCTTCGCTAAAGCGAATGCCCGTTGCGGCGATATTGTCATCAAGCTGCTCAATGCGTTTCGCGCCGATAATCACCGTCGTCACCGCCTGCTGATGCAGCAGCCATGCCAGCGCAACCTGAGCCACGGAAACACCTTTTGCATCGGCAATTTCACGCATCACGTCCACGCAGTCGAACGCGCGATCCTTGTTGACCGGCGGGAAGTCGAACTCCAGACGACGGCTGCCGGTCTCGGCTTTCCCATCGCGCTCGTACTTACCGCTAAGTAGCCCGCCCGCGAGCGGGCTCCACACCATCAGCCCGAGGCCCTCGCTCTGCATCATCGGCACCAGCTCACGTTCAAGGTCGCGCCCGGCAATGGTGTAATAGGCCTGCAGCGAGGCAAAGCGAGCCAGCCCCAACCTTTCGGAGATCCCCAACGCCTTCATGATTTGCCAGGCAGCCCAGTTGGACACGCCGATGTAGCGCACAAGCCCCTGCTGCACCAGCGAGTCCAGCGCACGAAGCGTTTCCTCTACCGGCGTAGCGGGATCAAAGCCGTGAAGCTGGTAAAGATCGATATAGTCGAGCTGCAGCCGCTGCAGACTCTCTTTGACGCTGTTCAGCAGATGAAAACGCGAGGAGCCGCGGGAGTTTGGCCCGGCGGTGCCGGTTTCGCCAAAGGCTTTGGTGGCCACTACCACATTTTCACGCGGCACGTTAAGGTTTTTCAGCGCCTGCCCGGCGATCGCCTCCGAGCGGCCACCGGCGTAGACGTTTGCAGTATCGATAAAGTTAATTCCGGCATCCAGTGCGCTGCCGACGAGTTTATCGGCATCATTTTGCGCGACCTGGCCAATTTTGCCCCATATGCCGCTGCCGTCTTCGCCGCCAAAGGTCATGGTGCCAAGGCAAAGTTCTGAAACAAACAGGCCGGTGTTACCTAATTTTCTATAGCGCATATCGGTACCTCATGTTCAGGGTTTCAGGAAGGAAAGTGCGGTCAGCCAGTTATACGCGCAGTACTGCGCGATGAAATGGTGGATTTCTGCTCATTCCTTGCCCGTTTCTGCCTGAGTCATCCGCCTGGTGCCTCTCCAAACACCGAATAGTCGGGAAGATTAACCTGCTGATACGGCTCCCAGCCGCCGCCAAGGGCCTTGTAGAGCGCCACCAGGTCGATGCTGCTTTGAACCCGAGCCTCCGCGCGCTGCTGTTCGGCCTGTGCCAGTTGCCGCTGGGCATCAAGCACGTTCAGGAAAGTTGCGATGCCTTTACGATAACTGTCACTCGCCAGTTCAAGCGCCGTTTGCAGCGATTCACTGGTGCGCGCCAATTCGGCTTCTCGTTGCTGGTCGGTTCGGTAGCTCACCAGGGCATTCTCCACGTCCTGCAGAGCAGTCAGGACGGTCTGGCGATACTGCAACACCGCGCTTCCCTGCTGCGCTCTGGCAATTTTTACGCTGGAAACCAGCCGCCCGCCCTGGAAAATGGGGATCGAGATTTGTGGCCCAATGCTGTAGAAATGGCTACTCCAGTCAAGCAGGTGATTGGTCTCATCGTTACGCAGGCCAAACTGCCCGGTAAGTGAAAGACTCGGGAACAGCTGGGCTACGGATACACCGATATTTGCCGTGGCCGCATGCAGGTTGGCTTCCGCCTCCCGCACGTCCGGCCGACGGCGAGCCAGGGTAGAAGGGATGCCCACGGCAACCACATCGGGCAGCGGCGGCAGCGGCTGCTTATTCGCCAGTTCGCTATCCAGCGCGCCCGGCAGCTTGCCGAGTAATACCGCCAGGCCGTTCATTGCCTGCCGCTCCTGCGCCTGATACTGCGGGAGCTTCGCCTGCAACGTGCTCAACTGGGCACGGGCATTCTCAACATCCATCTGCGGCGATAACCCACTACGCTGGCGGCTTTGCGTCAGCTCAAGACTTTGCCTGGCGGTATCAATTTGGGTTTGCATTGTTTGCACAACGCTTTGTGCGCCGCGAAGCTGGAGCCATACTCTCGCCACTTCGGCCTCCAGAGAAACAAGGGCGTCGTTGCGCTGCTCAATCGCTGCTTGCTGCCGGGCCTGAGCCGTTTCAACCTGGCGCCGTGCTTTCCCCCACAGATCCAGCTCCCAGGAAGCGTCAAAGCTCCCCTGATAAAGATTAATCGGTTTGGTTAGCGCCCCCAGCGCGCCGCTCAACTGCGGGTCAACAGTGTCCAGCTTGTCATAAACGTCGTGAGACTTTAGCTCTCCTTCCAGCCCGAGCTGCTGGCGAGTGGCGCTCAGGCTCCCGTTTACGCTCGGATAAAACGCCCCACCCGCCTGGGTAATTTGTTCCCTGGCGCCGGCAATACGCAGCACGGCCTGCTGTAGCGTGAGGTTGTCGGCAATGGCTCGTTCAATCAGGCTATCAAGCTGTGGAGAATTAAAATTACGCCACCAGCGAGGGTTAATAGCACCGGTTTGTATCCTGGACACCTCATCCGCCGAAGCCCGCCGCGTTTCATTAAAACCTGCCGGTGTTTGCGGCTTCGCAGCCTGGTAATCCGGCCCCACGGCGCAGCCCGCCACCAGCAGCGCTAACGCACTTAGCATCACTCTTTTTAGCATATCAATGCGCTCCCGCCTGACCTTCGCTCTTCACTGGCGAAAGCAATAAACAAAATGGAATCAATAGCAGCGCCACCAGGCTAAGCAAGGTAAAGACATCGATATAAGCAAGAAAACGCGACTGCTCGATCATCGTCTTATAAAGCTGCCCGGTTGCAATATTTATCGGGTCACCGACCTGATGGGTAAAGTTGCGAACCGCTTCGGCTCCCTGGCGAATAGCCAGCTGGAATGACTCATTAAACGGCGTCATATGGCTGCTGAGATTGGCGCTGTGCGTTTGCGCGCGCTCGGTGATCGCTGCAGTAGAGAGGGAAATGCCTATTGAGCCGGCCACGTTGCGGAACATGGTAAACAATGCGGCCGCATCAGCGTTCAGCCTGCGGGGAATGGTGACAAACGCGATGGTCGTCAGCGGTACAAACAGGAACCCGAGCCCGAAAGATTGCGCGCTGCGGAACAGTACCAGCGTTTCGAAGTCGACGTTCGGCGTAAGCGTGCGGGACCAAAAGAACGAGCCCGCAAGGCAGCTAAAGCCAAAGGCGATGATCCAGCGCGTTTGCACCACCGGCATCAGCTTAATCACCAACGGTATGGTCAGAACAATAAGTACGGCTCCCGGCGATAAAACCAGCCCGGACCAGGTGGCGGTATAGCCTAAATCCTGCTGCGCAAGCTGTGGAATGACCACCGAACTGCCGTAAAGGATCATCGCCATACCGGCCATCAACAGGCTGGAAACGGCAAAGTTCCGGTCTTTCATACAGTGCAGATCCACCACCGGCTTTTTGGCATAAATCAGCCAGAAAATTGCGCCGATGATCCCTGTCAGCGTCAAGACCGCAAAAATACGGATAAAGCCGGAGGAGAACCAGTCGTCATCTTCCCCCCGATCCAACATCACCTGTAAGCAGCCAAGGCCGAGCGCGATAAGCCCGATCCCGGTCCAGTCAACGCTCAGCTTTTCTTTCGCCTTACTTTCCCACGGCGGGTCTTCCAGCAGTTGGTAAATCGCCAGCACCGTGACAATACCTACCGGAATATTAATAAAGAACACCCACCGCCAGGAGTAGTTGTCGGTGATCCAGCCTCCCAGAGTGGGGCCGAGGACCGGCGCAACGATAATCGCAATCGACGACAGACCGAACGCTTTACCGCGATCTTCCGGTTTAAAGTAGTCGAGCAGTACCGACTGCTGCGTAGGCTGAAGTCCGCCACCGAAAAATCCCTGCAATACGCGGAACAGAATGATTTCCCATAGCTCGGTTGCGATACCGCAAAGAAATGAGCATATGGTGAACATCACAATGCAGATCAGGAAAAACTGCTTGCGCCCAAACAGGCGGCTGAGAAAAGCGGAGATGGGCAGCACAATACCGTTTGCCACCAGATACGAGGTCAAAACCCAGGTTGATTCGTCATAGCTTGAGGAGAGCGAACCGGCAACATGGGGCAGCGCAACGTTCACAATGGTGGTGTCGAGGATCTCCATAAACACCGCCAGCGTCACGACGATAGCGACCGCCCAAGGATTGCTGGCTGGCTTCCAGTTTTCATGATGCTGTTCGGCCACATCGCTCATTCTACGGTCACCTTCGGCTCAACCGACAGACCAAGCGGCAGCGGATGTTCGGCATCCAGCCCTTTATCAACCACGATCTTTACCGGAACACGCTGCACGATTTTAACGAAGTTGCCGGTAGCGTTTTCCGCCGGAAACGCGGAGAACCGCGAGCCGCTGCCCTGCTGAATACTGTCGATATGACCTTCCAGCTTCAGGTTCGGGTAGGCATCAACGCTGATTTGCACCTTATTCCCCGGTTTCATGCGTTCAAGCTGGGATTCTTTAAAGTTTGCCGTCACCCACACGTCCGTCGAAACCAGAGAAAACAGCGCCGTCCCCGCCTGCACCAGCGAACCAAGCTGGACGTTGCGCAGCGTAACGAAGCCATCGAACGGAGCGCGGACTTCGGTATAAGAGAGATTCAATTCAGCGGTTTCAAGCTGGGCTTTGGCCTGCTCAACCTGCCGGACTCGGGCTTCGACGTTGGTTTCCTGAGCACGAATTTGCAGTTTCACCTGATTAGCCACTTCCAGCTGGGCCCGGGCATTAGCCGCCCCGGCCTCCGCCGAGCGCAGTTGCGCATTCGCGGAGTCAATATTCTGCTGAGAGGTTGCACGGGGGTCGACGCCGCGCTGGCGTTTATACTCTGCGCGGGCGTTAGCAAGGTCAGCTTCTGCTTTAGCAACCTGCGCAGCGGCCTGGTCACGCTGGGCGGGATACTGCACTTTCGCCAGGTCCAACTGGGCCTGAGCCTGGTGCAGCTGGGATTGCGCAAGCCCGACCTGCGCCTGCGCCTGGTCGAACTGAGCTTTGGCATCCCGGGGATCGATAACCACCAACAAATCCCCTTGCTTAACCCGCTGGTTATCATTGACGCGTAATTCGGTGACATATCCCGCCGCTTTGGGTGCGATAGTGACGGCATTACCGTCGGTGAAGGCATCGTCTGTGGTCTCTTCATTGCGGGTTAGAAGCCACCACACGACCGCGACAATCACCATGATAACCACCACAACGCCCAGAATAATCAGCGTTTTTTTGCCGGGACGTTTGCTCGCCGTCTCGTTATTTTCCTGCTGTGCTTCGGCCTTTTCCGAACGCTCATTGTTGTCTGCCATAGGCCCCGATACGCGTCATGCGCGCCAATTCAGTTTTACCGTTAAGTAAACTTAGGAGCTAGCTTTACATTTCGCCTGGAAAAATTGACAAAAGGGAGTTATCCGAAGGAAAAGACGCGTAAAAAACCGTAGCCAATGAGCGCCGCCCAGAGCAGCATCGGCAGAGAATAGAGGTGGAAACGCCACCAGATGCGGCGATCGTTTGCCATGCGAAGGGCAATTAGGTTAGCCAGCGAGCCGGGCAACAGGCCAAAGCCGCCGATATTGACCGCAAAGCACAGCAGCAGCGAGGCAGGAACATAGTTCAGCAGTAAAATGGTGGCCGGAACGTTGCTGATAAACTGCGAAAGCACAATGCCGAGGCTAAATAACCCGCCGGAAGACAGCCGGGCAACGCCCTGAAGCGAATGCTGAAGCGCTGGAAGCTGAGTGATGAGATGCACGTCAATAAACATCACCATAAACACCAGCAGCAGGCTCCAGTCGATGCTGAGCAATACTCTTCGCGCCAGCATCAGGAACCCAAGCGCAATCAGCCCCAGCCCCCAAAGCTCAAGCTTTAGCTCAAGCGCAAGAATAAACACGATGTAGAACGCCAGGCAGCACCATACAAGCTTCGGCTGCCAGCGGCTTTCATTAGCTTCGCCACCGTAGTGTAGCGGTTTGGGCTTAAAGCAAAACCACGCCAGTACCAGCAGGCTGGCGGTCATCGCCAGCGCCAGCGGCGTCATCTGCCAGGTAAATGCTCCAAACGAGAGGCCCGAGTGGCCCCACAGCAGGATGTTTTGCGGGTTGCCGATAGGCGTTAACAAAGAGCCAGCGTTGACCGCCAGCGCCTCAAAGATAATCAGTCGGCTTGCCGGAATAGAGCAGAGTTTTTTCAGCGTAATGGTCAGCGGAACGATGATAAACAGCGCGACATCATTGGTCAGGAAGGTAGACAGCAACGCCGCCGCGGCCACCATGAACAGCGCCAGCTGGCGCTCGTTGGCAAAACGCGCCACCATCTTTCGTCCCAGCACGTCGAAATACCCGCTCAGCTCAACGCCCTTGGTCAACATCATCAGCCCGGTCAGCGTAATGATGGTGTGCCAGTCGATAGCCGAGGGCCACAAAGCCGGGCGGAACGGTACCGCCAGGCTCAGGGCAACGCCGATAAGCAGCAATAAATGCAGGAATCGATCGCGCAGGAACGGCTGCGCAAGACGCAGCAGCATGTTTAGCCGATACCCCGCTCTGCGCTGAATTTACGAAAAGCGTCCAGCGTCTCTTCGCTGACGTGGTGCTCTACGCCTTCGGCGTCAATACGCGCGGTTTCCGGGCTAATGCCCAGCGCGAGAAAGAAGTTTTCAACGATTTGATGGCGCTCGCGGCTCTGCTGCGCCAGCTTTTCACCTTCCGGCGTTAAAAAGACCCCCCGCCACGGAATTTGCTCAATCAGGCCAACGGACGCCAGACGCTTGAGCATTTTCGCGACCGTCGGCTGCGAAACCCCAAGACGTGCCGCCATATCAACCTGGCGAACCTCGCCAACCTCATTAATCAGATCGGAAATCAGCTCAACATAATCATCAATTAACTCACGACGGTGTGCTTCACGTACCTGCCTGAAGCCTTCAACATGCTCTTCAATATTCGGTAATGGCGTCACTTTTTCGCTGTTCTTTTGCCCTGCCCGACGGCTCATAGTGCTTCCTCTTCCAGTGGCGCGGCGTCGTCATCTGACGACGGAAGGCTTCATTGTAAACCACCATCGCTCATCCACAAAAAATTAACGAAATAGCCATGGCTATAAAATATAGCCTGTGCTATACCTGTATGTAATGCAGTCAGGCCTGTTTATGGAAAAACGGTCGTACGGCTAACAGGAGGACGCTATGAACGAATTTAAGAGGTGCATCAACGTGTTTACACATTCCCCCTTCCAGGTACGCTTAATGCTGCTGAACATGATTTGTGATTGGGTTTCAGGCAAACCCCAGCAGAAAGAAGAAAAAACCCAATAACGCCAGGCATCCGCCGCCTGGCGACTCCGGTTAGCGTAATTGGCTAGCGGTCATTCTTTTGTCACATTCTCCCTGTAAAATCCCCGTTAATGGCTACTTTAGCCGAGCGTTAACCCCATCATTTGTCGGATTTGCAATCCGTCTCGCAAAACAGCTGTCTGTTATCAGTTGATCTTCTTATCTTACGGCTCTATCTTCTTGCAGCCCTGCACATGAAGCGGCTCGTAGATGCGGTGCTATTCCCCTTCGTTTCCGTCTGTCAGGCAGGCTCTACCCTTATCGCCAGGGTCACCGCATGGCGTTTTGCAAGACCATAATAAAGATGAATGTAACGGTTAAAGATACCCTGACTGCTCGCGGAATCGCTCTGAATCCGTGGACGGGTTTTTATTTTCTTCAGTCACTGCTGATTAACTTTGCTCTCGGCTATGAATTCAGCCTGCTCTACGCGGTCGCCTTTAGCTGCGTGCTTTTATTACTGTGGCGTACGGCGCCTCGTATACAGAAAACGTTGCTGGTGCTTTGCAGCGTCGTCGCCGCGATGTACTTCCCTTTTAGCCAGGCTTACGGTTCACCAAACTTCAATACGTTACTTGCGCTGCACTCAACCAACTTTGAAGAATCCACGGAGATAATGACTATCTTCCCGTGGTACAGCTACGTGGTTTCCCTCTTTATTCTCGCGCTAGGCATGATGGCGCTGCGCCGCAGGCGCGAAGAAAAACGCCCGTGGCGTCATTTCGATAGCTTATGCCTGGCCGTCAGCGTGGTCTGTTATTTCGTCACGCCGGTCACCAACCTCGTCTACGGCGGCGTGTTTAAATTTAAAGACACGGGCTACCCGGTAGTTCGCTTTGTGAAAGACGTCGTGGTCAATAACCACGAAGTCATTGAAGAGCAGACCCGCATGAAGGAGCTTTCTCAGCAGAAAGACTCCTGGAACGTGGTTTCTGTTCAGCCTAAGTACCACACTTATGTGGTGGTGATTGGCGAGAGCGCCCGCCGTGACGCGCTGGGTGCATTTGGTGGCCACTGGGATAACACGCCGTTTGCAAGCCAGGTGAAAGGTAATCTGTTTATGGATTACATCTCAGCCAGTGGCTCAACGCAAAAATCTCTGGGTCTGACGCTTAATCGCGTAGTGGACGGGAAACCCCAGTACCAGGATAACTTTGTCACCTTAGCAAACCGCGCCGGCTTCCAGACGTGGTGGTTCTCAAATCAGGGCCAAATCGGCGAATACGATACCGCCATTGCCAGTATCGCAAAACGCGCCGACGAGGTGCAATTCCTGAAAAGCGGTGATTTTGAAGCGGATAAAAACACCCGTGATGAAGCCCTGTTAAAAATGACGGCTCAGGTTTTTGCTACGCAGCGCAAGACGCCTCAGCTGATAGTCCTGCATCTGATGGGATCCCATCCTCAGGCCTGCGATCGTACTCAGGGAAAATACAAAGACTTTGTGCAGTCGAAAGAAACCTCCTGCTACCTCTACAGCATGACGCAAACCGACGATCTGCTTAAACAGCTTTATCTGCAGCTGCAAAATACCGGCAACACGTTCTCGCTGGTCTATTTCTCCGACCACGGGCTGGCATTTAAGGAACGCGGCACTGACGTCCAGTACCTGGCGCATGACGATAAGTTCCAGCAGAACTTTCAGGTACCGTTTATGGTGCTGTCGAGCGACGACACCAGGCACAGACTTATCAAAGCTCGCCGTAGCGCCAATGATTTTCTGAACTTCTTCTCTGCATGGACGGGGATTCAGGCGAAAGAATTGATGCCGAAATACAAATTCATTTCCGAGCAAAATGCCGGACCGGCTTACATCACTAACTTCAATCTGAAGAAAGTGGACTATACTCACCTGCAGACGGATATTTTTGAGACCAGGACACGGTAAGTTGTCGTGAATGACAGATAAAAAAAATCCGCCACATGGGCGGATTTTTTATTTATATCCCAGAAGGGATATTAGAAGCGGTAGCCTACGCCAGCGATCCAAGTGCCAACGTCAACGCTACGAATACGGCTCTGCTCGTAGGAGAAGTCCAGAGCAACGTTTTCGATTGGGTTGAACTGCAGGCCTGCACCGTAGGAGAAACCGTAATCGCTTACAGATTCGTGGGCAGGGAACTCGGTCGCCTGGAATTTACCGTAGCCAACACCGACAACGCCGTAGATGCTTGCCCAGTCGTTGATGCGGTAAGCAGGACCTGCGGTGATACCGTAGTACTGACCTTTGTTGTACACGCCGTCCTGAGTGTCGCTTTTCTGGGTGTAGGTGAAGGAACCGATGTAGCCCAGCGGGGTATCATTTTCATAACGGTATTTCAGGTTGAAACCGCCAGCTTTGTTAGCAACGCCCTGCATATCGCTCTGAGCATAACCACCGGTAACGGTGCTGGTTGCTGCAGATGCGGTACCTACGGAAACGGCCAGAACACAAGCCAGAGCTGAAAGACATGCAATTTTTTTCATAACCACCTCAAATGTGCTTCAAGTAAGTCCTAAGTTTTAAATATAACAAAACCATGACAGAAACTCTTCGCCAATTGTGTTGTCTAAGGGGCCCTTTGATGTAACATAACATTTCCACTACATGTTAAGTCTCTAAGATTTATAGAAATAACACCTTAAGACGGCAAATATTAACCCCTTTAACAAAACCGTCATTCGGATAATTCCGAATTTATTTTTGACATAAATTGACAAAAACCACCCCGATCGTACTCCACGTCATGAGAATTTTTCTTAATAAAAGTTCAACCAGCCATAACTTAATCCTTTAGACTGGCCGGACTTTTATTTTCTTGACCAAACACAGACAAATATTGACAGGGTGCAGGATGCCGCAAACTTCCCGTAACATGCCACGCTGGTTGCCCATCGTGGTATTGCTTATTGCCATGACCTCTATTCAGAGCGGCGCTTCGCTGGCGAAATCATTATTCCCTCTTGTGGGCCCCCAGGGCGTTACCGCGCTGCGCCTGCTGTTGGGTACGATAATCCTCGCGGTGATTTTTAAACCCTGGCGCCTGCGCTTTAAGCCAGAGCAGCGCCTGCCCCTGCTGTTTTACGGGCTGGCACTGGGAAGCATGAATTACCTGTTTTATGTCTCGCTGCGAACCGTACCGTTGGGGATTGCCGTGGCACTGGAGTTTACCGGGCCGCTGGCCGTGGCGCTTTTTGCCTCACGCCGTGCGGTCGATTTCATCTGGGTGGTACTGGCCGTTGCCGGGCTGTGGTTCCTGTTGCCGCTTGGGCAGGACATCTCCCACGTTGATCTGGCCGGTGCCGCCTGTGCACTCGGTGCGGGAGCCTGCTGGGCCGTCTATATTATTGCCGGGCAAAAAGCGGGAGCAGAACACGGCCCGGCGACGGTGGCCTTTGGTTCACTGATTGCCGCGGTTATCTTCGTTCCGCTGGGTGCGTGGGAAGCAACCAGCTCGCTGTTGCAATGGTCTCTGCTGCCCATTGGCCTGGCGATCGCCGTGCTGTCGACGGCATTGCCCTACTCGCTGGAAATGATTGCGCTCACGCGGTTACCGACCCGCACCTTTGGGACGCTAATGAGCCTTGAACCTGGCCTTGCCGCACTGTCGGGAATGCTGTTCCTCGGTGAGCATCTGACGCTGGTGCAATGGCTCGCGCTGCTTTCTATCATCGCGGCTTCAGTAGGCTCTACGCTAACCATGAAGCGTGAGCCGCAAATTAAAAATGTCGACATAAATTAATCTACCCCCAACATTTAATGCGGTGATAATTCCCGCATTAAATGATTTACCCGTAATCAAGTACTTATATTTTTGCCAGCCCTTAATCCTCAATAAGAATTATTTTCTTTTCGCCGTCATATTTATTCATGCTTTTTGACACAAATTTTAAAGTAGGGATAACTCGCTGTTCCACAATGGGTTTGCTTTTGCCATTTCCCTGTTGCTATTGGTTTGATAGGTATTACCCTCACCTGCAAACTGAAAAAGCGGTGCTATACTTATTGCCGGTAATTCATTGGGACACCAACATCAAGAGGATGAAAGATTATGAGTACCGCTAAACTGGTAAAAACTAAATCTACAAACCTGCTATATACCCGCAATGATGTGAAAGACAGCGAGAAAAAGGCCACCATTGAGCTGCTGAATCGCCAGGTCGTCCAGTTCATCGACTTGTCGCTGATTACCAAACAGGCTCACTGGAACATGCGCGGTGCTAACTTTATTGCCGTACACGAAATGCTCGACGGCTTCCGCACGGCGTTGACCGAGCATCTTGACACCATGGCCGAGCGTGCCGTACAGCTGGGCGGCGTTGCGTTGGGTACCACTCAGGTTATCAACAGCAAAACACCGCTGAAAAGCTACCCACTCGACATTCACACCGTTCAGGAACACCTGAAAGAGCTGGCCGATCGCTATGGCATTGTGGCGAACGACGTGCGTAAAGCCGTCAGCGAAGCGAAAGACGAAGACACCGCAGACATTTTGACCGCCGCATCCCGCGATCTGGACAAGTTCCTGTGGTTCATTGAGTCTAATATCGAGTAATACATATAAATTTCCTATGAATCCTTCCCCGCCCGGGGAAGGATATTGCACCAAAACAGCGCAGACCATTGCTCAATTCCTCGCCCAAAGTTAATCAAATGTAATAATCACCTCACACAATCGTTAATGAGTGATTGTTTTGCCCGCTGATTTCGCGGTAAAACTAACCCCCACCCTGCTGGCTAAATTTTCGCACCAAAATGGAGCACCATAACGGTGCGTTATGACCAGCTTGCAACGCTCAATGTGCAATGTTAAAAAATCACATCCTTGTAAAACAGTAAGTTGCAAGTTTGGCATGATTCTTTCATGAGTCGCCACTTACGCAGGGGATCGCCCCGTGGATTAACAAAGGAAATGCTATGAAGTCGATTTTGAAAGTTTCACTGGCTGCACTCACCCTGGCTTTTGCAGTATCTTCCCATGCCGCTGATAAAAAACTGGTCGTTGCGACCGACACCGCGTTCGTTCCTTTCGAATTTAAACAAGGCGATAAATATGTCGGCTTTGACGTGGATCTGTGGGCTGCTATCGCAAAAGAATTGAAGCTGGACTACACCCTGAAGCCAATGGACTTCAGCGGCATCATCCCTGCCCTGCAAACCAAAAATGTTGACCTGGCGCTGGCCGGGATCACCATCACCCCTGAGCGCGAAAAAGCGATCGACTTCTCAGACGGCTACTACAAAAGCGGCCTGCTGGTGATGGTCAAAGCCAACAACAACGACATCAAAAGCGTGAAAGATCTGGACGGTAAAGTCGTCGCGGTTAAAGGCGGCACCGGTTCCGTTGATTACGCAAAAGCCAACATCAAAACTAAAGACCTGCGTCAGTTCCCGAACATCGATAACGCATATATGGAACTGGGCACCAACCGCGCTGACGCGGTCCTGCACGACACACCAAACATTCTGTACTTCATTAAAACCGCCGGTAACGGTCAGTTCAAAGCGGTAGGGGAATCTCTGGAAGCACAGCAGTACGGTATCGCCCTGCCTAAAGGCAGCGACGAACTGCGCACCAAAATCAACGGCGCGCTGAAAACCCTGAAAGAGAACGGCACGTACAACGAAATCTACAAAAAATGGTTCGGCACTGAACCAAAATAATAATTCTAAGCGCTAAGTAAGACCTGAGGGGCGCCTTTCGCCCCTCTTATTATTAAACGCCTCCAGAGCCATCAGGCAGCAGCCTGAAAGCCACAGGAGGTGAACCACGGTAGACAACAGGAACACATCATGCAGTTTGACTGGAGCGCCATTTGGCCTGCAATTCCCATCTTGTTTGAAGGCGCTAAGATGACCCTATGGATTTCTATCCTGGGTCTTTGCGGCGGTTTAGTAATTGGTTTAGTCGCGGGATTTGCTCGCACCTACGGCGGTTGGATTGCCAACCACGTTGCCCTTGTTTTCATCGAAGTGATTCGCGGCACGCCTATCGTTGTACAGGTGATGTTTATTTACTTCGCCCTGCCAATGGCCTTTACCGATCTGCGTATCGATCCGTTTAGCGCCGCGGTCGTCACCATCATGATCAACTCCGGTGCTTACATCGCGGAAATCACCCGTGGTGCGGTACTGTCTATTCATAAAGGCTTCCAGGAAGCAGGCCTGGCGCTGGGGCTGTCAAAGCGTGAAACCATTCGCCACGTGATCATGCCGCTGGCGCTGCGCCGTATGCTGCCGCCGCTGGGTAACCAGTGGATAATCAGCATCAAAGACACCTCGCTGTTCATCGTTATCGGTGTGGCAGAGCTGACTCGTCAGGGTCAGGAAATTATCGCCGGTAACTTCCGCGCGCTGGAGATTTGGAGCGCCGTTGCGGTCTTCTATCTGATTATTACCCTGGTGCTGAGCTTCGTGCTGCGTCGCCTTGAAAGAAGGATGAAAATCCTGTGATTGAATTTAAAAACGTCTCCAAGCACTTCGGTCAAACCCAGGTGCTGCACAATATTGACCTGAACATCAAACAGGGCGAAGTGGTGGTGATTATCGGGCCAAGCGGCTCCGGCAAATCCACGCTGCTGCGCTGCATCAACAAGCTGGAAGAGATAACCAGCGGTGACCTGATCGTCGACGGCCTGAAGGTCAACGATCCGAAGGTCGACGATCGCCTGATCCGCCAGGAAGCCGGCATGGTGTTCCAGCAGTTCTACCTGTTCCCGCACCTGACGGCGCTGGAAAACGTCGCCTTCGGCCCGATTCGCGTGCGCGGCATGAAAAAAGACGCCGCCGAGAAACTGGCGAAAGAGCTGCTGGCGAAAGTTGGCCTGGCAGAACGCGCTCATCACTACCCGTCAGAGCTTTCCGGCGGCCAGCAGCAGCGTGTTGCTATCGCCCGTGCGCTGGCGGTGAAACCGAAGATGATGCTGTTTGATGAGCCAACGTCGGCTCTCGACCCGGAACTGCGTCATGAAGTGCTGAAAGTTATGCAGGACCTGGCCGAAGAAGGCATGACCATGGTTATCGTTACCCACGAAGTCGGCTTTGCCGCCAAAGTGGCTTCTCGCCTGATCTTTATCGATAAAGGTCGCGTGGCGGAAGACGGTAATCCACAGGAGCTTATCGACAACCCGCCGAGCCCGCGTCTGCGCGAGTTCCTGCAGCACGTCGCATAACGTTTCACTCAGGGCGGCGGGCAACAAACCGGCCGCCCTGCTTTTTCTGGAATTATCCCGCTTTTTACCTCGCCAAAATCTCAGCCACTATACTTACTCCTTTGTCCGATTTTCTCAGTCCGGAGGAGCGCTGT
This sequence comes from Enterobacteriaceae bacterium RIT693, assembly GCA_009668225.1. Taxonomy (GTDB): domain Bacteria; phylum Pseudomonadota; class Gammaproteobacteria; order Enterobacterales; family Enterobacteriaceae; genus Cedecea. Next base: position 223,122 of record WJYK01000001.1, read on the forward strand.
GCGATGGATCCTGATATTACTGTTTAGCCTGATGAGCCTGCCCGGCCATGCGGTCACCTTACCCGCCGCCGCCGTTGCCGCCTCAACGTCCCAGAGTAGTACCGCAACACCGGCCGAGCCCAGCGTAGAAGAAAAGAAAAAAGCTTATTCGGCGCTCGCCGACGTCCTGGACAACCCCAAGTCCCGCAGCGAACTTATCGAACAGCTTCGCAAAGTCGCCGCTGACGACGCCTCGCAAACCGTGCCTGCAATCGCACCACCCGATACGCTCACCGAAGATAAAACCGTGCTCGAAAACGTCACCGACGTCAGCCGCCGCTACGGGGGAGAACTCACGCAGCGCTTTGAGCAGCTCCAGCAAAGCATCGCCAGCGCACCGAGGAAAGTCTTTAACCAGCAGACTTTCTTCAATGCGCTGAGCCACTTCGCGATGCTTGCCAGCGCGGTCTTCGTGTTTTATTTCCTGATTCGCGCCTGCGTCAGGCCGCTGTGGGCCAAAATGGGCGACTGGGGACGAAAAAAAAACCGCGACCATACCAACTGGCTTCACCTGCCGATAACCATCCTCGGGGCTTTCGCGGTGGATATCCTGCTGCTGGCGCTGACGCTGTTCGTCGGTCAGCTTCTCAGCGACAAGATGAACGCCGGTAACGCCACCATCGCGCGCCAGCAGGGACTGTTTCTTAATGCTTTTGGGCTGATAGAGTTCTTCAAAGCCGTTCTACGCTTAATTTTTAGCCCGCGCTTCCCGGCGCTGCGTCCCTTCCCCATCGGAGACCAGGGCGCCCGCTACTGGAGTATGCGCCTTTCGTGGCTGAGTACGATTATCGGCTACGGATTATTGGTGGTGGTGCCGATTCTCGCCAATCAGGTCAACGCCCAGATCAGCGCCACGGTCAACGTGGTGGTAATGCTGCTGATCACCGTCTGGGCGCAGTACCTGATTTTTCACAATAAACGCGCCATCCAGCAAAGCTTGATTCACCTGGCAGACCGCTCAATGAGCTTCTTTAGCCTGTTTATTCGTGCTTTTGCGCTCATCTGGCACTGGCTCGCCTGCCTCTACTTTGTGGTGCTGTTTTTCCTTTCGCTTTTCGATCCGGGCAACAGCCTGAAATTTATGATGGGCGCCTCGCTGCACAGCCTGACGATCGTCGGCGTGGCGGCGTTTATCTCCGGCATGCTTTCACGCTGGATAGCAAAAACCATCACCCTTTCTCCCCAGGTGCAGCGTAATTATCCGGAGCTGCAAAAGCGCCTTAACGGCTGGATATCCGTCTCGCTAAAGCTGGCGCGCATTCTTACCGTTTGCGTGGCAGTCATGCTGCTGCTGGATGCCTGGGGACTTTTCGATGTCTGGCAATGGCTCACCCAGGGAGCCGGGGAGAAAACCGTCGATATCCTGATTCGCATCGTGCTTATCCTTTTCTTCTCTGCGGTCGGCTGGACGCTGCTGGCAAGCCTGATCGAAAACCGCCTCGCGTCGGATATTCACGGCCGCCCGATGCCCAGCGCACGCGCCCGCACGTTGCTGACGCTGTTCCGTAACGCGCTGGCCGTGGTGATAAGCACCATCACCATCATGATCCTGCTTTCTGAGATTGGCGTGAACATCGCGCCGCTGCTGGCCGGGGCGGGCGCACTGGGGCTGGCGATAAGCTTTGGCTCGCAAACATTGGTGAAAGATATTATTACCGGGATATTCATTCAATTTGAAAATGGGATGAATACCGGTGACTACGTCACCATCGGCGCGATTACCGGCACCGTTGAGAAAATGTCTATTCGTTCGGTGGGCGTCCGCCAGGATACCGGGGCTTACCACATTATTCCGTGGTCCTCGATAACGACCTTCGCCAACTTTGTGCGCGGGATCGGCTCCTTCGTCGCAAACTATGACGTCGACAGGCAGGAGGACGTGGATAAAGCTAACCGGGTGCTGAAAGAAGCGGTGGAAGCGCTGATGGGTCAGGAAGATATTCGAATACTGGTGATTGGCGAGCCGACGTTCTCGGGCATCGTGGGGCTGACGAATCAGGCCTTTACGGTGAGAGTCACCTTTACCACCCTGCCGCTAAAACAGTGGACGGTGCGCTACGCGCTCGACGGCATGGTTAAAAAACACTTTGATGAAGCGGGCATCAGGCCACCGGTGCAAACCGTGCAAGTGATGCAGCCGGGGGCCGATGCGGCGCAGGCTTTACAGGCCTCAGAGGCGGCGGCTGGCGCTTTACAGCCCGCCAGCCCGACCGTCTAATTACTTCCCGCGGTTTTTTGCCCAGCGTGCGCGCTGGGCATCATCCATAAAGCTCCAGGCGATGAAACGGCTCTGCTTTTGCCCCTGGGCCATCTCTTTTTTCACCACCTTCACCACGCCGGTTTCCTGCATCACGCGGTACAGCGCCGGCAGATTTTCACCTTTTGACACCAGCGAGGTGAACCACAGGACCTGGCGACCAAACGCCTTACTTTCTTTGATCATCTGGCTAACGAAGGCCACTTCGCCGCCTTCGCACCACAGCTCCTGCTCGCGGCCACCAAAATTCAGCGCGGCCCCTGCGTCCTGGCCAAGATTGCGGCGTTTACGCTCGCTGCCGCTGCGTGCCGCCTCGACTGAATCGTGGAACGGCGGATTACATAGCGTGGCGTCGTAGGTTTCATTTTTGTGGATAATCCCGTCCAGAATGCAGTCGGCATTTTTCTGGCGGCGAAGACGAATCATGCGGCTAAGCCCCGGATTGCCATCAACAATTTGCTGGGCGCTGCGGAACGCATCATCATCCAGCTCGGAGCCGGTAAAGCGCCAGCCGTATTCGTGCTGGCCGATAAGTGGATAAATACAGTTGGCGCCCACGCCGATATCCAGCACGGAAGCCTGGTCAGGAACAACGCCGCCGTTGCCTTCCGCCAGCAAGTCGGCCAAATGGTGAATATAGTCCGCACGCCCCGGCACCGGTGGGCAAAGAAAACCGTCCGGAATATCCCACTGCTTCACCTTATAGAAATGGGCCAGCAGCGCCTGGTTCAGCGCCTTAACCGCCAGCGGATCGGCAAAGTCGACGGTGGTATCACCGTGCGGTCCCTGGCGTAAAAACGCAGCCAGCGCCGGGCTGCTTTCGGTTAACGCGGCAAAGTCATAGCGACTGCGGTGACGGTTGCGCGGGTGCAAACCGGGTTTAATCGCGGCTGGGGTTTTCATAGGGGCTTCTCCTTGTGTGGGCGCGTAAGATACTCTGCTCTCTGCGCCGGGTAAATACATCCCCGGCGATTTGGCCTTTCCAACACGAATTCAGGTGCGCAATGAGTAAAAAACGTTATTACTACGAGCCCTCAGAGGGCCACGGTTTACCGCACGATCCGCTGAACGCTATTATCGGGCCGCGCCCTATTGGCTGGATAGCCTCTTACAACCCACAGGGGCAGCGCAATCTCGCGCCATATAGTTTCTTTAACTGCTTTAACTATCGCCCACCGATTATTGGCTTCGCCAGCAGCGGCTGGAAAGACAGCATACAAAATATCCTCGACACCAAAGAATTCGTCTGGAATTTGACCACCCGCGCCCTTGCCGAACAGATGAACGAAACCTCCGTTACGGTTCCCCGGGGTGAAGATGAGTTTCAGCGCGCGGGCTTAACGCCAATTGCAGGGACAAAGGTGAAAGCAAGTCTGGTCGCGGAAAGCCCGGTCAACTTCGAGTGCCGGCTGTCGCAGTGCATTCGCCTGAAATCTGCCGACGGCGATGAGCTAAACAGCTGGCTGGTATTGGGTGAAGTCATCGCCGTGCATATTGATGAAGCGCTGCTTATCGACGGCGTTTATCAGACCGCGCTGGCAAAACCGGTGCTGCGAGCCGGAGGCCCCACCGCCTATTACACGGTTGATGAATCGCTGCGTTTTGACCTGGTGCGCCCCGACGCCCGCTAAAATGAGAAAAATCAGCGACATAAATGTCGCTTTTTTGTCAGCATAGGGTCAAGTTTTATCGTTCAAAAAACAAGCACAACTCCATCAATTTTTTGCGTCATGGCCTGCCCACAGGGGAACTAGACTGTAACTGTCAGACAACAAAAAGGTGTTACGCTCTTAACGCTCAAGAGGATGTAAAGATGAAAAAACTGCTGTATTTCTCTGCGGTTATCTCTCTTGCTGCACTGCCTTTTGCCTCCATGGCAGCCCAGGAAATGAGTGACGCAAACCTTGGCCAGCTGCGCCCGGTCGGTACCGTAACCGCCAAAGCAAGCAACCTTGACGATCTGCAGGCCAAACTGGCCGAAAAAGCCAAAGAACAGGGTGCAACCGGCTATGTTATTAACTCAGCAGGCGGCGATAACCACCTGTACGGCACCGCGACCATCTATAAATAGCCCTCAGCTCACCAGCATCATGCCCTGCTCCGCAGGGCATTTTTATTGCACCCACTCCCCTGCTTAACCAACAATAACTTAAGCAATCATATGATACTTATATGGCTCATATGTGAATTAACTCACTTTATTGCTGCCGAACAATCACTAAGGTAGAGAAACATAATAATTGTCTCTTGTGATTGCTTACGGAGCGGTAAAATGAAAAACCTGATGGCCGCATTAGAAGCCCGGCTGATGCCTCTGGCCGCCAAAATGGCGCAGCAGCGCCACCTCGGTGCTATCCGCGACGCCTATATCTCGTTCATGCCGTTTATTATCGTGGGTTCGATCCTGCTGGTTATCTCGTCATTCCCGAGCACCCACTACCAGCAGTTTATGGCCTCAATTTTTGGCGAGGGCTGGTCAGCCACCGTTGAGATCCCTTTTAACGCTATCTTCTCAACGATGGCGGTATTTATCAGCTTTCTGGTGGCCTATCGGCTGGCAGAACGCTATGACATCGACAGAATGTCCTCCGGCATTTTGTCTCTCTCCTGCTTTCTTATTCTTACGCCCTTCGCTAAGCACCCGGATGTCGGCAATCTGATACCGATGGAGTGGCTGGGGTCGAAAGGACTGTTCGTCGCCATGCTGGGCGCGCTTGCCAGCACGGAGCTGTTTGCCTGGATGCTTCGTCAGAATTGGGTGATAAAAATGCCTGACGGCGTGCCGCCCGCGGTACAAAAATCCTTCGCCGCGCTGATTCCGTCGCTGCTGATTCTGATCGTTGCACTGGCGGTTCGCGTGCTATTTGCCAAAACTGACTATCACACTATTCATCAGTTCGTTTATGACGTGCTGGCGACCCCAATCCGCCACTTCGGCACCTCGTACATTGGCGCTCTGTTTACCTGTTTCAGCATTACCGGCCTGTGGTCGGTGGGCATTAACTCAGGTTCGATGGTCAACGGCATCCTGCGTCCCTTCTGGATGGAAAACCAGATGGATAACCTTGCGGCCACGCAGGCCGGCATGCCGCCACCACATGTGGTGACTGAACAATTTTACGACATGATCTGGATGGGCGGCGCAGGGGCAACATTGTCTCTGGTGATTGCTATGCTGCTGTTCGCCCGCAGCCAGCACATCAAAAACGTCTCGCGGCTGGCCGTCGGATCATCCATTTTCAACATTAACGAGCCGGTGCTGTTTGGCCTGCCGGTGATCATGAACCCCATCATGCTGATCCCCTTTAACCTCGTGCCGCTCGTGCTGGTCACGGTGCAGTACATCGCCATGTCCCTTGGCATGGTGGCCACCACCACCGGGGTGTATATCCCCTGGACGCTGCCGCCGGTACTCAGCGGCTTCATTGTTACCGGGCACCTGAGCGGCGCGGTTATCCAACTGATTAACCTGTGCATCGGGGCGCTGATTTATCTGCCGTTCCTGAAAGTTGTCGATCGGCAGTACCGGGCCAATGAATCACCGGCACAGGTGATTGCACGTAAACCCGCCACGGAGTAGTTAAACATGACGTTATCAGCAAACTGGGGAACGATCGCCACCTGGCGTATGGCATGGGAAGGAATTAATGAAGCCGCAGAGCGGCTGCAGCAGGGCATTTCGGCAAGTGATGCCGTGGTCCACGCGGTGAAATGCGTGGAAGATTACCCCTTCTATAAATCGGTCGGCTTCGGCGGCCTGCCAAATGAAAGAGGCGAAGTCGAGCTTGACGCCGCTTTTATGGACGGTACCAGCCTTGCCCTCGGGGCGGTCGCCGGGGTGAGAAATATTGCCAACCCGATTCTGGTCGCCAAAGCCCTCAGCGAAGAGCGCTTCAACAGTTTTATGGTGGGCCAGGGAGCCGAAGCGTGGGCAACAGACCGGGGCTTTGAAAGCAAAACCATGCTAACCGAACGCGCGCATAATCATTATCTCAAGCGCAAGTGTGAAACCCTGGACCGTGGGTTAAGCCCCTACACCGGGCACGACACCGTGGGCGTTATCGCGCTCGACGGCCAGCAAAGAATGTCGGTGGCCACCTCTACCAGCGGTTTGTTCATGAAGCGCCCCGGTCGGGTTGGCGACTCGCCGGTATCCGGCTCCGGCTTCTATGCCGACAGCGAAGTGGGGGCCGCTACCGCTACTGGTCTTGGTGAAGATCTGATGAAAGGCTGTATCAGCTACGAGATAGTCAGCCGTATGGCACGCGGTATGTCGCCGCAGCGAGCGGCTGAATCAGCGGTTTACGACCTGGAAGCAAAACTGCTGGCACGCTATGGCCGCGCAGGCGACCTCTCCGTGGTCTGCATGAACAACCGGGGCGAATACGGCGCAGCCACAACCATCGACAACTTCTCTTTCTCCGTCGCCACGCCAGCACAGCCTGCGGAAGTGTTCCTGACCACCAGGGACGGCAACCGCACGGTTATTCGCCCCGCAGATCGTGAATGGCTGGACGCGTACCAACAGCGCATCACCGCCGAGGTTATCCAATGAAATGCCTGCTTGTTTCACCCGACGCTGCCTTTAACAGCGCTCATCTCATCTTGTGGAATACTTCCCTGAGCCGCTGGCCGAACGCGCTCCAGCCCCTGCTGGAAGAGATGTCTACCTATGATGAGCCGCAAACAACCGCCTTTGGCTTACAGGGTATATGCGAGCGCCTGACGCTGCTGCCGTCTGCCTATGTCACCCAGCCAGCCGTGCTTCGCCAGCTGCTTTCTGCCGTTGAGACACTGCTGCCTGCTCCGATTTTACAGCCTGTCGCCCTGGATCTCGCAGGCTTTAATCTGGCGGATGAAACCACGTTTGTCCGCCTGCGCACGCTGTTAATTGCCCTACTCAACCGTTTCTATCAGCTGCCACAGCTGGGTTATCGCCAGGACCAACAGCAAAGTAACGGTGAACTGTGGCTGATTACCGAACCCAACAACGCGCTGGCACGCCGCCTGGCTTTACAGGCCGATGCCATTGCACACGGGATGCTGCTCTCCCGTCAGCTTGCAGATTTACCTGCGCTGGACTGCCGGCCGCAGGATGTGGCGCTGCGAGCGGAAACCTGGGCCAGCCAGCACCAGCAAACAACCTGCGAGATCCTCGACGAGCAGGCCATTTTTGAAAACGGTCTTGGCTGCCTGTACGCCACGGGTAAAGGCAGCGTTAACCCTCCCCGGCTGGTCACGCTGAGCTGGCAGGGAGCTGCCGAACAAGATCCGGTTTATGCCCTGATCGGTAAAGGGATAACTTTCGACACCGGCGGGATGTGGCTGAAGGAAGGCGAAGGCATGCGCACAATGAAGTACGACATGTGCGGCGCGGCAGTTGTATTCGGCATGATGGAAACCATTAAACGCCTGAACCTGCCCCTCAACGTTGTTGCGGTCATGGCGCTGGCGGAAAACATGCCGGGCAGTAGCGCAATGATGCCGGGTGACGTCGTGCGTTCCCATGCGGGCGTGAGCGTGGAAATCATTAACACCGATGCCGAAGGGCGTCTGGTACTTGCAGACGCCCTTAGCTATGCCGCAGAGCGCTTTGACCCCGCCGAAATGATTGACGTGGCCACGCTGACCGGCGCAGTGGTCAAAGCCCTGGGCTACGACATATCCGGGCTGATGAGCAACAATGAAGCATTAAGCCAGCGCCTGCAGCAGGCGGGCAGCCTGACGCAGGATCGCGTCTGGCCTTTACCGCTGGACGAAAGCTTTGACGGCCAGGTGAAGAGCGCGATTGCCGACTATACCAACACGCCGCCCAACAACGCGGCTATCGCGGTATCTGCCGCGCAGTTCCTCAGCAAGTTCTGCCACCTGCGTCCGTGGGCGCATCTCGACGTCAGCGGCACAGCGCTATCACGGGGTAAATTCACCCAGGCCAGCGGCCGACCGGCGCATTTACTGACGCAGTATTTTCTGTCTTTGTGTGAGGAAAAATAGCGTTTCATCAATCTGAAATGCCCGAACGGGTGCTTAACGCCTGGGATGATTGAGCTTCAGCCACGCTTCCGGCGTCAGGTTTTTCAACCGGCTGCGGATAATCCTCTTATTCAGCAGATCTTCGAACTCGAGCAGCACGGCGCCTAACCCCAGGCGCTTATCGAAGCGCTCGCCGTTTAACAGCGTATCCAGCTCGCGGTGATAATTGCCCTGCCCGGCTTTTTCGAGCCAGCTTTCCTGCGGCGCAGCATACAAAGGAACGCCAAGTACCGCTGCAAGATTCTGCGTGAGCGTGCAGGGTTTCGCGGTTAAGGAAAGCACGGTAAGCGGAAGCCCTTCACGCAAGAACCCCACCAGCGGATCAGCAATCCCCTCGCCGCCGCGTTCCCGCAGCGCAACGGCCATATAGCCGGAAACACGGTCGCTGAACACCAGCAGTTCTCCCTGCTTATGGCTAATGATCTCCGGCAGCGGGAAGGTATCCAGCATAAAATGGCCCGGCGTCTTGTTGAGATCCGGCTTGCTCATGCGGGACTGCTGCCAGTTTTGCAGCGTACGGCTGACGCTCGCGCGGGAGATCCCCTGCTGGACTAGCAGGCGGGCGGCTTCAAGGAGCTCGTCCAGCGAAAGCGCCAGACGAAGACGAAGGAAGACCAGCATCGACTCTTGCTCGTGGCTCAACGCACGATGAATTGTATTTGGCCGATGGGATTTATCGTAGCAGTCGTCGCGTTTGCGCCAGCGGCGAACGGTATCCACGGAAATGTTCAGCTCTTCCGCCAGCTCGCCGTCCGTTTTTTCGGACTCCTGAATGTACTTGCGCGTACGCGGCGTTGTTGTGGCGTTGGAGTGCAGCTTTATCTCCATCGAACCTCACCCATCGGGTTGAAAAGGAAAGACAACATTATAAAAGCTCCCCCGCCAGGTTGCAGCGCTAAAAGCGCTACATCGCACCGAAAAACCTGCGCAAGCGATTGCACCTCAGGTACGACCAGCGCTGGCAAAAAGAGTAGCAAAATGTGCGCAAACTAAGTGTTTCCAGGGTTAACGTCACACCATGAAACTATTTACCCCGCAATCACTATTTATTTCAATATGTTATATCTAATTCAATTTTTTTGATTAAGGTCGTCAATTCTCTTCGATTTATTATTCCACTCAAAAGTGTGACCATAATCACATCGACGGAACAACGTCACCTTAACAGAACAACCTGCGAGAATTTAGCCATGAAAACCATCAAATATGCTGTAGCTGCAATTGCTCTTTCTACTCTGTCTTTCGGTGCTTTCGCTGCACAATCCGTCACCGAAGCACAGGCACAAAATCTGAACAAAGTAGGCGTAGTCTCCGTGACCGGCGCAACGACCCTTGACGGCCTGGAAGCTAAACTGGCTGCTAAAGCTGAAGCGGCTGGCGCCACCTCTTACGCCATCACTTCTGCCAATACCGATGGCCGTATGAGTGGCACCGCGGTTATCTACAAATAATACCGCGCTAAAGCATTAACCCTCATTGAGGCCGGTACCCTCATCGGCCTTGAAGCACTACCCTTGTTTAACCCTGATGTTACCCTTGTTTGCCCGCGATGCCTGTCGCGGGCTTTTTTTGTTCGTCGTTCAGAAAACTTCAGCAACGCGCGCGAGGCCAGCCTCCAGCGTCGGCACTTCACCCGTTGCGAGCAGACAGCAGGCCATCTGGATCTTCAGCGATTGCGGCACCGGCTCCACGCCCGCAAAGCAGCGCTCGATCCAGCGGGCGGTAATATCCGGCTCTTTACCAGACGGCAGCACCAGATCCTCGCCGCCGCTTTCGGTTTGCCGCTCGTTCACGATGCGGGTTCCCTTTCCGTCAATTAGCGTTATCTGCGGGCAGCGCTGCGGGTTGGCGTACACCTCACCCTCCGTGCCGTGCATTAACAGCCCTCGCCCGCCGATATCAGCAAAAAACTTCGCCACTTTTGGCACATATTCCGGGTGAGAAACGCTGGCAAGACGCAGCGCGGTATCTTCGGCAAACGGCGTAGCCAGCTTCGCCAGGGTGTGCGCGCTGTTGCGAACGCCCATACGCCAACGCATCGCCAGCTGATTTTCCATCGGCGGACAAAGTGCGCTAATAGGCATATACACCGGGTGATGAGCCTCAAGCTTTGCCTGTGCCTGCCCGGCGTGGCGGGTCGGCTCAATACCCAGCAAAGTGAAGATGGTCTCCGTTAACACTCGCCCAGGATCTTCGCTTACGCCATGCACCACGACCGGATAACCCAGCTTATTGAGCAGAAGCGCCAGCAGCGGCGTGAGGTTTGCCTGCTTGCGGGCGCCGTTATAGGAAGGGATCACAATCGGCATCGGTTTGCCGGACGGCGGCGTTAGAGCAATAACATGCTGCTTCATCGCCTCATAAAAACCGAGCATCTCCGCTTCGCCTTCGCCCTTAATACGCAGGGCAATCAGCACGCCGCCCAGTTCCAGGTCGGGCACTTCGCCCCTCAGCATATGGCTATACAATCCGCGCGCGGTGTCAAAATCGAGATCCCTGGCGTGGTTTTTCCCACGGCCAATTTCTTTAATGATTTTGCGATAGTCCATTCAGACTCTCCTTGCTATTTCTTGCTCACACGTTTGCGCCGTACAGTGTGTTTCGGCGTCGTTATTATCACTTTCGCTTCCGGCGCGTCGGGCTGTTCAATCGGGAACACCGGCAGCGCGGCCAGCAGGCGCTCGCCGTAGCGTTTACTCAGCAGGCGGCGGTCGTAAATGACTATCTCACCATAGCAGGCGTGACTGCGAATTAAACGCCCAACTTGTTGAATCAGGTTAAAAGAGGCGCTGGGCAAACTCTGCACCTCGAAAGGATAGCGGTTAAGGCTCTTCAGCCACTCCCCTTCGGTAACCACAACCGGGCTGTCTACCGGCGGGAAGGCAATTTTATGAATATGGACCTGGGTCAGCAGCTCGCCTTTCAGATCCAGCCCTTCGGCAAAGGATTGCAGGCCGATAAGCACGCTGGTTTCCCCCGCCTCAACGCGCTTGCGGTGCAGCTCAACCAGCCGGTAGCGGGGCTGATCGCCCTGCACCAGCAGCATCAGGCGCAGGTCGGTGACGTGGGTTAAAAACTGCTGCATCGCCCGGCCGCTGGCAAACAGCACCAGCATTGCTTTGTGCTCGCCTTGTGCCAGCTGTACCCGAAAGAAGGCCGCCATCTCGGCAATATGCTGCGCCTCGTGCTCCATCAGCGGCTCAAAACGCAGCTTCGGAATCACGATTTTACCCTGCTCGATATGGTTAAACGGCGAGTCGAGGTGGATGAAGCGGTCACCCGCTTTCTCCCGCAGGCCGCTCATTTCCTGCAGGCGGTCAAAGCGGTTAAGCGAGCGCAGCGTCGCGGAGGTGACGATAACGTGCGGCACTTTGCGCCAAAGCATTTTCTCAAGCTGATCGCTAACGCGAATACCCACGCAGTGGAAGTACAGATGCGGCTGGCCTTCGCGGATGTCACGCGTGACCCACTTCGATACCGGCGCGCCGGAGGCCTGCTCCATCGCCGCCAGCTTCCACAGCTTGCTCTGTGCTTCAAAAAAGCCTAGCGCCCTGTTCATCTGCAGCAGCGCCCGGTGCAGGCGCACGATGTCATGGCTGGCGGTTTTTTCACTCAGATCGTTCAGCAGCACTTCAGAGAGGCTACGCAGGGCCTCCATCAGCTTGGCCAGCCGCTGGCAAATGACCATCACCTCTTCGGGCAGCACGCCCATCTCAAAGCGGTGCTCCCCTTCCCGCTCGCCCGGCAGCCACAGACTGACAATGGCGTTAAACGATTGCAGCAGCTCGTAAACTTCATCGCAGTGATTGGTCAGACGCTCGGGAACGGTAAGCGGCGGCGGGCTTTTTGGCCGGAACTGCGCCATGCAGGTTTCCACCAGCTTGCAGAACAGGTCTAGCTGCAGGCGGCTGTGGCCCGGCGTTACCTCCGCGCTCATCTCCAGCGCGTCGCGGGCAACATCCGCCAGATGATGCCCTTCATCCAGCACCAGCAGCAGGTTTTTAGCTTCCGGCAGCACCGCATCGCTTTCCAACGCCGCCATCACCAGCGCATGGTTGGCAACTATCACTTCCGCTTCGTCGATTTCGCGGCGTGCCACAAAGAACGGGCACTCTTTGTACCAATGGCAGTTCCGCCCCAGACAGCTGGCCTTATCGGTGCTTAGCCGCCGCCAGAGGTCATCGTCGATGGCCTCGTCGATATGATCGCGCAGCCCATCCCATTTATAGCCGTCGAGGCTGGCTTTAAGTTTGGCGCAGCGCTGCTGCTCGGCTTTGCTGGTAGGCGCCATCTCATCATCGAGAAATGCCAGCAGATCGCCCTGCGTAAAGTTGTCGGTCGCCAGCGCAGCCAGGTTGCGGGGGCAGACATAGCGCCCACGCCCAAAGGCGGCGGTAAACTTTAGATCGGGGATAATTTTACGCAGCAGCGGCAGGTCTTTACTGTAAATCTGGTCCTGCAACGCAACGTTGGCGGTGCTGACCACCAGCGTTTTTTGCTCTCCCCGGGCGATAGCAATGCCGGGAATCAGGTAAGAGAGTGTTTTGCCGACGCCGGTCGGCGCTTCGATAGCCAGATGCCGCCCTTCCTCGCCGGCGAGGGTCTTCGCCACCTCGGCTATCATCTGCCGCTGAGGCGCTCGCGGAATAAAATCCGGGATCTGCTGCTGTAACGCCTTATACCAGGCACCGATTTGCGCTTTTTGCGCCGACGACAAAGCCATAACATCACTTCTTTCTCTAGATAATTCGAGTTGCAGACAAAAAGGCCAACGCCTTTTTGAACAGCGTATAACGCTGGCCCCAATGGGGCGAGGTAAACCGAGTAAAGGCCGCTAGCTCGGGGATCCCCAGGAGATGACTAAAGTAAGTGACTGGGGTGAGCGAGTGATGCCAACGCGCCTGTGGCTCGAAGTATGTCGAGACACTGTATAAACAGCCACTATTGTTTCACTTTTACGCCCCTGACCATAGCGTTTTTTCCTCTTCTGGGTGACGCATTCCGGAAAACGTTTTAACCGCCCGCGAGCGGTTAAAACGTGATAATCGCTTTTAAACCAACCAGGCGGCCAGCTTTTCGGCCTGCAGCGCAAAGCGGTTAAACAGCCGCTTTAACACTTCCGGCTCGAGCTGGTGGAACGGCAGGCTACTCCACTGCACAACCTGCTGCTGCTCAGGCAGCAGCCCGGTGAGCACCGGCGGGTAATCCATCCCCAACAGGTTTGCCTGCAGCAGCATCGAAAGCGTTTCGGTGTCGCTAAGCCGGGTCGGCTGAACGGGCAGCACGCAGCTCAGCAAAAGATGCCCAACCGGAGACTCGCTAATTTCCAGCGTCACGCCTTCACGCAGGTCCACGGAATAGCCTTCGGCGCTCTCCAGCTCGGCTCTTTGCCCCAGATCATCGGTCAGCAGCGGCTGTAAAATTTGCGCTAGTTTTGAAGGTGCTGGCATCGTTAGTTACCTAAAATTCGCCGGAAAGCGGCCGTCACGGAGTTAGAACGGGTGCGCGTTCGGGCAGGCGCTGGCGCGGTGCCGTAAACGTCGGGTGGAATAACCGGCGGCTCGCGGTAAACCGGCCGGCTATTCATGCCGTGCATGGGGGGATGTGTATGCATCGGCGGAGGTCCGTAGCTGTACGCCGGTGTGGCCGCGGGCGGCGGGCCGTAGTTAAAGGCGGGCCCGGAAGCCGGAAGCGGGATAGTGCTGTACATATTTCCCGGCGGCGGTGGCGGTGGCGCATAACCAGGTATCGGCGCTGGACGAACGTCGACGGAGTTTGCCCGACGACGAGGCGCTGCGGGCGGTACCGCATTTGATGCCGTTCGTGAACGACGGCCGCGAGAGGAAGACTCTGCGACAAAGGATTCCGTGCGCTGCCGAGGACGATCGTGACTGCTGAACGTCGGCGCTGGCGCCCCACGCTGCTGTGCTTCTGCCGCTGCCTGAGGCCCGCTCATGCGGGAACGCAGCTGCCCAACGGACAGCGACTGGTCAAAATGCTGTACTACGCCGCGGCTGTCTACCCCGTCGTACTGAACGCCCAGGTTATTAGAGGCGTGGCGCTGAACATACCCAGGCCCGGCAACCACCGAGTCGCGAAGCTGCTCCGGGCTTAATTTGGCCAGTTTTGGTGCCGCCTTGCGGAATGCTTTATCCACCTCGGCCTGCGTCGCTTTCTCACCGCGTAGCAGCTTCTCACGCACGTCATCGTCCCTGTAGCCAGGCTGGAAGGTTTGCAGCACGTGAAACGTATCGCCGAATTTCGCGTCCTTCAGCCGCATCGCGCGGCCAAACTCCGGCCAGGGATCGGAGACGATGGATTTGCTGTCGGCGCGAGGGTCGCCGATTATGACGAAAGCATGGTCTACGTCGCGGTTGTGCACCACGGAAACCGGCTGTTTGACGCGGGAGTTTGCCAGCAGCAGCGCATTGACCGCCGCCATTTCGCCGCAGTTACCCGCCCGAAACTTCGAGGCTTCCCAGGCACGGACGGTGTAATCCCCGCTGCCCGTTGCCTTCTGCGACAAAAGCGTTCGCTTATAGGACTCCCCTATCGTGGCGCGAACATGGTTCTTTTGGTTGCCCGACCCCATATCCAGGATGCGCCAGGTGTCGTCTATCGCCTTATTGGCATAATAGAGCGCGTCCGCCTGGCGAGCCGAGACGTTGACGGCACGATCGTAGTGTTGATTGTTATTGGGCTCCAGCGCAATGCGCATGGAAACCCGTCGATTCGAGTTACCGCTTAGCAGGCCAGGATCGACCCGCAAGCTGGTATCAACGCTGTTTAACGGCATGATTTATCCCCACTTTAGTTGTTGACTCAACAGGTTAAGTGGAGAGCGCGGCGCTCAGGTTCCTGCCCCCTGAGATTTTACTGTTCGTGGCGTAAGTGACGCGCTGACGAAGCCGGTTCCCGGTGAAACGTGTAACAAGCTGCAACCTTTATCGCCTCCGGCAAAGCTAGATTCGCCGCGGCGAGGCTGCTATGTTCATTTATCACGCGTCTTGGCAATTCGTGCGCGATAATTATTTTTATAAAAATGAACAATTTAATAACTATAAATTATGGATGACAGACGGTATGGCAATCAGACTCCTCCTCGCGGACGATCACATTTTGATGCGCGAGGGACTGAAACAAATTTTTTCACTGGATAAGAAAATTAAAGTGGTGGCGGAAGCGGGCTGTGGCAAAACGGTACTATCGCTACTCACAGAAATTGATGTTGACGTGTTGCTGCTCGATCTCTCCATGCCCGGCGACTCGGGGCCGGAGCTGGTGCAGCAGATAAGCAGGCTGTGGCCTATGCTGCCGATACTGGTATTAAGTATGCATAATGAGCCACAAATCGCCCAGATGGTCCTCGCCAGCGGCGCCCACGGGTTCATTACTAAAGACCAGGCCCCCCAAACGCTGCTGCACGCCATCCATCGCGTGGCAGGCCGCCAGCGCTATATTGATCCTTCGCTTGCGGAAGCGATTGTCTTTTCGACCCAGGAAAACGACCAGCTGCGCCGCTATGCCACACTATCCCAGCGGGAAAAACAGATCCTGCGCCTGCTGAGCAGCGGCGAGAACATCAACGGTATTGCTGAAGCGCTGAACATCAGTAATAAAACGGTCAGCACCCATAAGACCCGCATGATGGAAAAAATGCAGTTCGACAACAACGCCGACATCATTAAGTTTGCTATTCGCTATCATAAACTTTAGCCGTGCCCGGCTGGGTATAAGGGATCTCGATATGCACGCAGCTCCCTTTGCCCGGCGCGCTGTGGATGTTAAACGTCCAGCCCTTCATCATGCAGCGTTCCCGCATGCTCAATAGCCCAAATGCGCGGTCAGAGACAAGGCTCGTGTCGAACCCCTGACCGTCGTCATTGATACAGATAAGCACAACTTTGCCTCGCGTCAGGACGTTAACCTCAACCTCACGCGCTTTTGCATGCCGCTGAACGTTAGTCAGCGACTCCTGCACTACGCGGAAAATCGCGGTGACCTCATCGTCACACAGCGACACAGGCAGCGGCTGAATAGTTAATGTACACACGCCAGTACGGTGTTTATTGAACTGATCCCGCAGCCAGATAAGCGCGGGCTTCAACCCCATATTCAATACCGCCGGGCGCAGCTGGGTAGCAATATCACGCACCACTTTGATAGTGCCATCCACCAGCTGGGTCAAAGGCTCAACTTCGTGCTGGAGCGCGGGGTGGTTCTGGCCAAGCAGGGAAATCCCCACCCGCAGCGACGTAAGATGCTGCCCCAACTCATCGTGAATTTCCCGCGCCATATGCTTGCGTTCGTTCTCGACGCTGCTTTGCATCTTTTGGGTCATCTGCCGTAGCTGCTCGTGAGTCTGCCGCACCTGCTGTTCGGCAAAATACTGCCGGGAGGCCGGACGCGCAATCACCAGCACCGACTTCAACGTCTGCTGCAGCGTGAATTCAGGAATAAAGCGCGCCTGATAAATCCTTGCCACCCGTGAGTCGGAGCGAACGCCATGCAGCACGGCTTCGAGCTGAATGTGTTTACGCAACACCAGCTGCAGCGACCAGTTAATCTGCTCCATTAGCGTCGAGTCACCGATAAGCGAATTCATCTTCAGGCCGATAGCCGCCGCGCTTTTTGGCATGCACTGCAGCGCCGTTTCGTTGGCGTAGAGCAGGCGTTGTTCGCTGTCTACGCGCAAAATCGCATCCGGCACGTTATCGAGAATGTCACGAAGCTCATTCTCCCGGTCGTAGTAAAAACGATGAATGTCGTTGCGATAGCGGGTATCACACACCACCATCATTACCCAGTTCTGCTGCTGATACGCAAAGCGGCTCGGGCAAACCTCCACCGGAATCACCAGGTCAGGCGAGGCATGAAACCGGGCGTTAATTTTATCGCCGTACAGCGAGTGTTCCGGCTGCTCCAGCTGCTGTTCAACCACCGCGAGCAGCGGCAGATCGCCGTAGCCTCGCAGGCGGGTGAAAATATTTTCACCTACCAGCAGCCCGGCATTGGCTTTACTGACCTCCGACGGCTGGCAAAGGCTAAGCGCCTTATGGTTAGCGAAAATAATATTGAAATCCCTGTCAACGATGAAAACCAGCTCGCGCATGCTATCGAAAGCGGCGCTCAGCAATTCCGGATAATCATTGGGCCGTGGTTGCGGCCCGCCGTCTTGTTTCATAGGTTATTATTCTTCTCGTTCAGGGAATACCGAAGCGCCCGCAGGCGCTCAGCTAAGGCTATCCCATCCCAGATCCTGTTTTAGGGACTGCCGTAGACGGGAAAGACGGGAGCGAACGGTGCCGATCGGAATCGTCATCCGGTCAGCCGCTTCCTGATAACTGATGTCGTTATCGACAATCAATTGTAACAATTGTTGATACTCTTCAGGGAGTTGCGCAATACGCTGTAACACTTTCGACAAAATATCTTTGCCCTCTGCCACCCCTTCCGGCCGATCGGAATGCACAAGCGTTCCGAGCACATCCTCGTTTAATTCATCGTGCAGGTAGCTCACCTTGACCGATTTGTAGTGGTTCTTCACCAGGTTCACCGCAATCCCGAACATCCAGGTTTCCGGACGCGATGATCCGCAAAATTTATGCTTATTGCGGATCACCTCATACCAGGTGTTCTGCACCAGGTCTTCTATATCGGCAAAGTTTGCCACGCGTTTACGAATAAAATTGTACAGACGCTGTTCGTTGTCGCGCATAACACGCTCCCAGTTAACCACCGGAAACTCGCCCTGCACAACGTTGGACTCAAAAGCCGGCTGCACTTCCGGAAAAACCTGTGATTCGAAATCAAACATGGCTGACATAGTGAACACCTTTTTTGAATAGATTCAGGAGTTCGTCCTTTAGCAAGCGCCATGCCAGCGAAAATAAACAACATAATAGTTTGATTTTATTAATTTAAAACTTTCAACTCGGAATAATATGAGTAAGAACACACACAGTCGGAAAGACGGTTTGTGCAACTTTTTACACAACCGGCAGCGGCAGAATTTTTTTTATTAGCGGGGAACCTCCCAAGGCCTTAACCCACACATTGACAGGCGAATCGGGTAAGGCACTCCGCAATGAACATGAGAATTCCCCAGCATCACCATCACCATAATCTGCGTCTTGAAACCGAACAGGCGGACGCGCTGGTCGATGAACTGATTAATGACACCAACAATGACAAAAGCGCGGCGAGCAGCGCGTCATCCGCCACTCGTGCAGCGCCCGCGCCTCAGCGGCCCGGTGCGGCGCAGGAGTCGATGGCGTCAGCCTTTGCAGAAAGCATCGAGCAGAAAATCAAGCATGAGGAGCAGCGCACGCAGGGTACCCAGCAGCGCCGCGTCTCCGTGGCGGCCATCAAGGTTACCCACCTTGTCGAGCTTGGCCGCCTGCTGGAAAGCCCGTCGGGGAAAGATCAGGCCGCGCAAGAATCCGCATTTGAGCATCTGCTGTCAGGTTCAGGCGGGAAAACCGCCACTCTCGAAGATCTGCTGGAACAGGCCAATAACGATCCGGCTTCGGCATTTGTCACCCTCAGCCTGATGGCGATGCGCCTGCGCAACGGCAGCAACCCGGCGCTGGCGGCGCACGTCGATCGCATGCTGGCCGAACTTCAGCAACAGCACCCGGAAAAAATTAACGCGGGGGTGAATACCGCCCCGGCGATTGCCGCCTTCAGCAGCGACCCGGGGCAGAAGCGCGAAATGCGCAAGCTTTACTACAGCGGCGTCATCAACCAGCAGTCCGCCGACAACATCATGGACGTGCTGCTGGACAAGTTTGGCGTCGACGGCTTTGTGCCGGCGCTGCGGACTCTGCAGCGTGCGCTTTCGGATGATATCGCCGCGCTGGCCCCTTCCGCGCCGCCGACGGCCCTGCGCCGCCTGCTTTCCGGGCTGAACGATACCCGCGCCATCACCCACACGCTGTCGGAAGTCGCCCAGTTCCTCGACCGCCTGAAGAGCAAATACGCCCACGTCACGATGGGCGCCGACGTGATGACCCGCTCTTTGCTCAGCATGTGCCGCAACGGCTTTTATTCACGCGACCTCACCCAGCTTGGTCTGCAGGTTGTGGGCGAAAAACCTTTGCAGCAATCGCTCTTTTTCAACGGACTGCTGACGCTGCTTCAGGCGCTGCCGGAAAAAATCTGGGGCGGCAACGATGACACCCGCAACAACGCTCTGCTCCTGCTGCGCACCCTGAACGGCGAGTACGCCGCGTGGGAAAAACGCAGCCAGCTGGCGCAGTAAACGGACTTCATCAGGATTGAAAAGACAATGAACACGCTGTTTAACCTTCTCAACCGCCTGGCGATTACCGCCATGCAACGCTCCGAAGTGGTGGGAGCTTTCATCGCGCTGGCGGTGGTGTTCATGCTGATCATCCCGCTGCCGCTGGGGCTGATTGACGTGCTGATTGCCGTCAACATCAGCGTCTCGTGCCTGCTTATCATGACGGCGATGTATCTGCCCAAGCCGCTGGCGTTCACCACGTTTCCGGCGGTGCTGCTGCTGACAACCATGTTCCGCCTCGGGCTGTCGATTTCCACCACGCGCCAAATTCTGCTGCAGCAAAATGCCGGGCATATCGTCACCGCCTTCGGCAACTTTGTGGTCGGCGGAAACCTTGCGGTCGGGCTGGTGGTGTTTCTGATCCTGACGGTGGTGAACTTCCTGGTGATCACCAAAGGCTCAGAGCGTATCGCCGAGGTGGCCGCCCGCTTTACCCTCGACGCCATGCCGGGCAAGCAGATGTCCATCGACAGCGACCTGCGCGCCGGGCTGATTAACGTCCAGCAGGCAAAGAGTAAGCGTGAGGATCTGGCGAAAGAGAGCCAGCTGTTCGGGGCGATGGACGGCGCCATGAAGTTCGTTAAAGGTGACGCCATTGCCGGGATTGTGATCCTCAGCATCAACATGGTCGGCGGCTTCTGCATTGGCGTGCTGCAGCTGGGCATGGCCGCGGGCGACGCCGCCAATGTCTACTCCATTCTGACCATCGGCGACGGCCTGATTGACCAGATCCCGGCGATGCTTATCTCCCTGACCGCCGGGATGATGATCACCCGCGTGTCGGCGAACGAGGACATCCCGGACAACAACATTGGCCGCGAGATAAGCGACCAGCTCACCAACCAGCCTAAAGCCTGGATAATGTCCGCCATCGGCATGTTCTGCTTCAGCCTGCTGCCTGGGATGCCGACGCTGGTGTTTATCGTGCTGGGGGTCATTGCCCTGAGTTCGGGGCTGTTCCAGCTATGGCGAGCCAGGCGCGCGGCGGCCACCAGCACCGGCGGTGAGATTGTCGCCCCGGAAGCCAACGGCGAAGAAGATATTCGTACCTTCAACCCCAGCCGCCTGTTTGTCCTCAGCTTCTCATCCGCTCGTGCCGGCGATCCGGCGGCAATGGCGCTTATCGAAGATATTCGCCGCCTGCGTAACCGGATCGTGAACCAGTACGGCTTCACCCTGCCGGTGTTTAACATCGATTTTTCGCCGTACCAGCCCGACGATGAATTTCGTTTTCTGGTGTATGAAGTGCCTAAAGTGATTGGCACTTTTACGCCTAATAGGCGAGCGCTGGACTCCCGCCTGCTGGCGCAGGAGGAAACCGGCACCGCGCTCAGCACGGAAACCTATCCGCAGGAAAAAGGCTGGGCGTGGCTGGAAGAAAACGACCCGCTGCTGGATAAATACCAGATGGAATCCTGGAGTTCACACCAGCTGCTGCTGGCCCGCATGGAAGAAGCCCTCTTTGCCAGCGGCCCGCGCTTTATCGGCCTGCAGGAAACCCGCGCCATTATCTCGTGGCTGGAGATGGATCTGCCGGAGCTGGCGCAGGAATTCCAGCGCATCTTCCCGATAACCCGCCTGAGCGCCGTGCTACAGCGGCTGGTGGCCGAGCGTATTTCGCTGCGTTCGGTGCGCAGCATCACCGAATCACTGATTGTTCACGGCCAGCACGAGCGGGATGTGGGCCTGCTGGTCGACCAAGTGCGAATCGATATTAAAGAGCACATCTGCCACCAGTACAGCCACGACGGCGGGATGCAGGTGTGGTTACTGACGCCGGAGACCGAAGAGATCCTGCGCGACAGCCTGCGCCAGACGCAGAACGAAACGTTCTTCGCCCTCAGCCAGGACAAACATGCTCTGCTGCTGGAGCAGCTGCGGGAAGTGTTCCCTTTGTTCCAGCGGCAAACCAGCGTGCTGCTTTCAGCACAGGACTTACGCAGCCCGCTGCGCCTGCTTATCCAGGACGAATTCCATCACGTCCCGGTGCTCTCCTTCGCCGAGCTGCAGTTTAATCTGCCGGTCAACGTACTGGGACGCATTGATATTCACGAGAACGCGCTTGACGCTTTCACTGCCTAAAGGGTGCTGCCATGTATGAGCTGAGAGTATTAAACGGATTACATGAAGGCGCGGCGCTGCCGCTGAGCGGCGAACGCTGGCAGCTGGGCAACGCGGCTGACAGCGATTTGCAGCTCAGCGATGGCGGAGTGAAAGCCAGCCATGCCCTGCTCAGCCGCAGCGCCGAAGGCTGGGTGCTAACGCCGATGGAAGGCACGGTTTGCCATCGCCACGGCGAGCGCCTGAGCGAACAGCAGTTATGGCAGCCGGGTGAAATCTTCGCCGTCGGCGGCGTCTGGCTAACGCTTGCCGCCGCCGATCAAGAATGGGATAACCGCCCGCCGCCACCGCCTTTACCCGTTGCGAGCCAGAGCGAACCGGCCTGTGCAGCGCGTGAGCCAATCGGGGGGACACAAAGCAAACCGGCCCCCGCCGTGCGCCGCTCGCTGCTGGCAAAAATTCTGCCGCGCTGGGCGCAAATCTTCACCCTGTCCAGCCTGATGCTGCTGACGTTTACCATCTTCAGCTGGGTGCTCCAACCCGGTATCGCCCAGCAAAACAGCGACGAAGAGCCGCAAATCAAACCGGCTATCGCCAACAGCAACGAACTGCGCAGCGTGCTGGAGCAGGATCTACGTGAGCGAGAACTCTATAACAAGGTGCAGCTCACCAGCACGCCGCAAGGCATTACGCTGACCGGCGACCTGCAGGAAAATCAGCTGCCGATTGTCGGCCGCATGGTGGACAGCATCCGCAGCGATTATCAGCTGAAGATAGCGCTCAACAACCAAACCAAAGTACGCGAGGCCGTGCTGCCGTTCCATATCGTACAAATCACCTCAGGGCCGCACGCGAACATCGTGACCGAGGACGGGCAGCGCCTGTTTGTGGGGGACGAACGTAACGGCCTGCGCCTGACCGGCATTACCGCCGACAGCGTGCAGTTTGGCGGCAAGGAAAACATCGCGGTGAAATGGTAATGGGGCGCTTTCAGAACGACCTCAATAGCTGGTTTGCTGAGCGCCACCGCTCGCTTAACCAGCTTTCCGCCGTCAGCGCCCACGGCCGCATCACCGGCATCAGCGGCATTCTGCTGGAAAGTAGCCTGCCGCAGGCGCGCATCGGCGACCTGTGCCTGATAGCCCGCAGCGGCGACACCGAAGTGATGGCCGAAGTTGTCGGCTTTAATCCGCGCCACACGTTGCTTTCCGCGCTGGGGCCGCTGGACGGCATTGCCCAGGGCGCGCGGGTCACGCCGCTGTTCCAGCCCCACTCTATTAGCGTGTCGGACAGCCTGTTCGGCAGCGTGCTTGACGGGTTTGGCCGCGCCATTGACGAAGAGAGCCTCTCCGCATTTGCCTTAGCCAGTGAAACACCTGACGCCCGTGGCGTGCTCGGCGATGCGCCACCGCCCACGGACAGGCCGCGCATTGATACCCCGCTGCCCACCGGCATCCGCTCCATTGACGGCGTGCTGACGATTGGCGTGGGCCAGCGCGTAGGCGTCTTCGCGGGGGCGGGCTGCGGCAAAACAACCCTGCTCGCCGAGATGGCGCGCAACACGCCGTGCGATGCCATCGTGTTCGGCCTCATCGGCGAGCGTGGTCGTGAGCTCCGCGAATTTTTGGATCACGAGCTGGATGCCGAACTGCGCTCCCGCACCGTGCTGGTCTGCTCCACCTCCGACCGCAGCAGCATGGAGCGCGCACGTGCTGCGTTTACCGCCACGGCCATCGCAGAAGCCTTTCGCAATAAAGGTAAAAACGTGCTGCTGATTATCGACTCGCTGACGCGTTTTGCTCGCGCCCAGCGTGAAATCGGCCTGGCGCTCGGCGAACCGCCTGGACGTGGCGGGCTGCCGCCGTCGGTGTATACCCTGCTGCCGGGGCTGCTTGAACGCGCCGGGAAAACGTCGCGCGGCGCCATCACCGCCCTTTATTCGGTGCTGATTGAGCAGGACTCAATGAACGATCCCGTGGCCGACGAAGTCCGCTCGCTGATCGACGGGCACATTGTCTTAACCCGCCGCCTGGCGGAGCGCGGCCACTATCCCGCCGTCGACGTGCTGGCGAGCCTGAGCCGAACCATGAGCAACGTGGTCCCGCGCGAACACATTGCCGAAGCCAGCACGCTGCGCCAGATGATGTCGGCTTATCAGCAGGTCGAAATGCTCATCCGCCTCGGCGAATACCAGCCGGGCAACGATCCGATGACCGACGCCGCCGTACAGTCTCAGGCGGCGATTAACGCGTTTTTGCGCCAGGCAAATCACGCGCCAAGCGACTTTATTGCTACCCGCCAGCAGCTGCAGGAGGCGATCGCCTGTGCGCCGTCATATTGATGTCGAAACCCCGCACTCCCCTGACCCGCAATTGGTCGCCCTGGAGCAGGTATTGAATACCCTGCTGCCTATCCGGCGGCGCCGATTACGCCACTGCGAACGCGAGCAGCGCCAGCTCGAGCAGCAGCTTCAGCGCTGCCTGGCGGCGGTTGAAGAAGGTAATCAATTGCTGGAAGAGAAAAAAATCGGCTATCTGCAGCTGCGCAATGATTTTGTCCCCCGGCATGCGGGCATTACCCGGCCACTTAACGACCTGCGGAAAACGCTGGACGTTGAAAAAACCAACCACGCGGGCGTTATCCAACAAATTCAGCACACGCACAGGCTGCAAGAAGAAGTGCAGCAGCAGCAGGCGCGCCTGAACGACGCGCAGCTGGCCGTGCAGCGCTGCCAGCGGGACATCGAAAAAATGGAGTATTTGCTCAATCAACATCAGGGGAACGCCTTATGATCCATCACGCGCTAAAAACCGCCCATCCGCAGCCAAGACTCTGGCAACAATCCCATCCGGCTCCGCAGCCGCATCACCCGCCTGATAATGCACCTCAGGGGCCAGCACCTCGCGCGCCGCAGACGCCGGCGAGTAACGCACCCGCCAGGCCGCAGATGCCCGCTCGCAGCACGTCTGCTTTTAGCCGGGCCAGCGATCGGCAGAAACTGTCGCGGGATGAAAAAGAGTTTAGCGATTTACTGTCTGATGATGAGCCAGCGCCGCTGATGCCGGTACTTGCGTTGAACCTGTTCGACGGTTCGCTGGGCGGCACCGACCAGCCGCAGCAGGCCAGTGAATCGCAGGCCTCCGCCCTGCAGGCACTGCTGGAGTCGCACCTGGTGCAGGGCATTGAACAGCAGGAAAGCCTGCCCGCCCGTTTTAGCCTGCTGCTGCCGGATCTGGGAGAGGTTGTGGCTCAGGTAACCCCGGCCAACGGCGATGTGCTGGATATTGCACTCGGCTTTTCCGCCCAGGTCTGGGACAAGGTTCGCGGCTTTGAACACGACGGACAGGGCTCGCTCAGCGGCCGCATGGGGAAAAAAGTGCGTCTGCGCTTTAAGCGCCGGGAGGCGGTATGAAACGGCTGACGCTCGCCGCTCAGTCACCGAACGAAGCCCGGCTGCGACGCTGGATCGGCAGCGGCTGGCTGCTGCCTTTCTTCCTTGAAGGCGTTTCAGGTGCGCTTCGCCTGTTGCCCTCATCGGCGGCAATGCAATCGGCTGCGCAGGCTGAAACTTTTCACTGTGCGGCAGGATTATTGATGTTTAGCGACCCGCTGCCTGTGCTGGGACTAATGGCCGACTGCCCGGCGCTGCCGGGCGTCTCCACCGAAGACAATGCCTGGTACTGGCGCTATTTCAGCCAGCAGCTCAGCCCTCAGCTCGCCGGGTTATTTGAATTTCTGCAGCCAGCCGAAGAGCAGGAAAAACCGGACATCACGCTACGCCTTGAGGTCAGCCTCGGCGAAGAGCGTGCCGGCACGCTGCTGTCCCTCTCCTGGGCCACGCTGCGTCAGTTCACGCAGTTCGCGGGCTGGCAGCGACAGAGCATGCCGCTTAACCCTGAGCTCCCCCTCCAGCTGCCGCTGACCGTCGGCAAACTCCAGCTTTCGACGGGCTTCGCCCGCGCTCTGGCCGTCGGCGATTTACTGATGCCGACGGAAGCCTTTTTCTCACCGGAAGGGCTCGGCGTGATGCCGCTGGCACGGCGACAATTTCAGGTTCAGCTGGAACTGGCGAGCGAAACGACTCACAGAGGTTTACTACACATTACGTTTAGCGAGGAGCTAACCATGACTTACCCGAACGCCCCCCTGGAGTACCACGAACAGCAGGACGGCGAAGACGTTGTACCCGCCGGGGAATGGCAAACAACACGGGGGAGTTTCGACGATCTGGCACTGGATTTGACCATCCGCTGCGGCAATTTGCAGCTGACGCTCGGCGAGCTGCAGCAGCTGGATACCGGCTCAACGGTATTGGTGCAGCACGTGGCGCCGGGCGAGGCGCTGCTCTGTCACGGCAACAGCCTGTTAGCCAAAGGAGAGCTGGTCGATGTCAACGGCACGCTAGGCTTCCAGGTGACACGCATGCTTCGCCAGACAGGTACGGCCATGGAACCCGTCTGATGGCCGAGAATATCAGCTCCTTTAATCCGCTCGCGCTGGCCATCCTGCTGGGGGCTATTTCACTGTTGCCCCTGCTGCTGATGATAACCACCAGTTTTCTCAAGATTTCAATGGTGCTGATGCTGACGCGTAACGCCATCGGGGTGCAACAGACACCGCCCAACATGGCGCTTTATGGCATCGCGCTTGCCGCCACGCTCTTTGTGATGGCGCCGGTGTTTGACGGCATGCAAACCCGCTTTAAGGAAAAGCCCCTCGACACCACCAGTGCCGAGCGCTTAGAGAACAGCCTGCAGTACGGCATTAAGCCGCTGACCGACTTTATGCTGCGTAATAGCGACCCGGATCTGGAAACGCACCTGATGGAAAACAGCCAGCGCATGTGGCCTAAAGATCTGTCGGAGAAGATTGTGCACCAGCGCGACAACCTGCTGATCCTGATCCCCTCTTTCGTGCTGTCGGAGCTGCAAAACGGCTTCAAAATTGCCTTTTTAATCTTTATTCCGTTTCTTGTGGTGGACTTGATTGTCTCCAACGTACTGCTGGCGCTCGGGATGCAGATGGTGTCGCCGATGACCATCTCTTTGCCGCTCAAAATCCTGCTTTTTGTCATGGTGAGCGGCTGGACACGCCTGCTGGATGGCCTGTTCTACAGCTATATGTGAGGCGTTATGGACATGATTTACATGTTTAAGCAGGCGGTACTGATGGTGGTTGTGCTCTCTGCGCCCCCGCTGGTGGTGGCCGTGCTGGTAGGCATTGTGGTCTCTCTGCTGCAGGCGGTGTTTCAGCTCCAGGATCAGACCCTGCCCTTCGCCATCAAGCTGGTGGCGGTTGGTACCACGCTTGCCCTGAGCGGCCGCTGGATTGGCCTGCAGATGGTTGAGCTGGCGCAATCGGCCTTTACTATGATGGCCGCCTCCGGAACCCTGCGATGATTGCCGCTGAACTGACGCCCCTCTTCAACGGCATGCTGTCGCTCGGGCTGGCGATAGCCCGCATCTACCCTTGCGTTCTGCTGACGCCGCTGTTTGCGTTCTCCGCCCTGAAAGGCATGATCCGCACGGCGATCGTCGTGCCGCTGGCGCTCTTCGTGACGCCCACCATCGTCCCGATGCTGACCCATGCCCCGCATACCCCGTGGGGTATTGTCGCCATGATGCTCAAAGAAGTCGTATTGGGCATTTTCCTCGGCTACCTGCTGGCGCTGCCCTTCTGGCTGTTTGAGTCGGTTGGCGTGCTGTTTGATAACCAGCGCGGCGCGCTCAGCGGCGGCCAGCTTAACCCGGCGTTGGGCGCCGACGAAACGCCGCTCGGCTATATGCTTTTACAGTGGTCGATGATGGTGCTTATCGTCAACTTTGGCCTGTCCCTCGCCACCCAGGTTATCTGGGACAGCTATCGGCTGTGGCCGGTAGACAGCTGGCTGCCAGACTTCCGCGAGCAGGGTTTCCTGGTATTCCTCGCCCAGGTGAAGCAGATGTTTGTCGACACTATTCTGTACGCGGGCCCGCTGGTGCTGCTGCTGCTGTTTCTCGACTTTGCCGTGGGCGTGCTCAGCATCTACAGCCCACAGCTG
The DNA here is from genome assembly GCA_009668225.1 of Enterobacteriaceae bacterium RIT693. GTDB lineage: Bacteria > Pseudomonadota > Gammaproteobacteria > Enterobacterales > Enterobacteriaceae > Cedecea. Next base: position 250,857 of record WJYK01000001.1, read on the forward strand.
CAGGCCACGGTGCTGACCGTGCCGCTAAAATGCATCGCCGGGCTGCTGTTCTTCATCTTTTATCTGCCCACGCTCGAGTATTTTGCCGACCATCAGTTCAGCACCCTGCGCGACATGATCCCCCATCTGGCGGATATTCTGCCTGCCCGTCAAACCACCTGGTAACGCCGCTTCGGAGGGTGCCAAACCGTGAGTGAAAAAACAGAGAAGGCCAGCCCCCACAAGCTTCAGGAAGCCCGTAAAAAAGGCCAGGTCAGCCAGAGCCAGGACATTCCCAAGCTGCTGATCATGTTTGGCGTGCTGCAGCTTATTTTTTCGATGATGGAAGCCAGCATGGCGAAGCTGCAGTCGCTGATGATCCTGCCGCTGCAGCGCCTGAGCAGCCCGTTCAGCCAGGCCTTAGGGGAAGTGGGCGGCGCGGCGCTGCTGACCGTTGGGGTGTTTTTTATGATGACGGTGGGCACCGTTATCCTGTTGCGCATCGCCGCGGGCTGGATCCAGTTTGGCCCGCTGTTTGCCATCGCCGCGCTGGCCCCAAAACTTGAGGCGCTAAACCCGCTGAATAAATTCAAAGAGATGTTTTCGGCGAAGCAGTTTATTCAGATCCTCAACAGCCTGCTGAAGGCCATCACCCTTTCGGTGGTGTTCTGGCTGCTGATCAAGCCTCGCCTGTCGCAAATGGCCAATCTGTCAGGCGGCACGCTGGACGGCTTCTGGCACGCGGGCGTGGCGATGCTGGAAACCCTCGCCCACACCATCGTTGGCGTCATGCTGGTGTTTTCGGTGGCCGACTTCGCGCTGCAGAAATACTTCTTCCTCAAGCAGAACCGCATGAGCCACGAGGACGTGAAAAACGAATATAAGCAAATGGAAGGCGACCCGCACACCAAAGGCCACCGCAAGCACGTGGCCCACGAAATTCTCAACGCGCCGGCGAAAAAGGTCACCCCGCAGGAGATGGAAAAAGCCGACGTTCTGCTGGTAAACCCGACGCACTTCGCCGTGGGTCTGCGCTATCTCCCGGACGAAACGCCGCTGCCGGTGCTGCTGTTTAAAGCCCAGGACGAAGACGCCAAAGCGCTGATTAAACTGGCCCATGCCGCCAATATCCCGGTGGTGCGCTACGTCTGGCTCACGCGTAATCTTTACCGCACCACCGAAGAAGGCGCCTATATTCCGCGCGACACGCTAAAAGCGGTGGCCGCTATTTACCGCCTGCTGCGCAAGCTTGAGGGCCGCCTGAAGGGTGAGACGATTGAGTTTGAGGGGTAATGGGGGGGATCGCCCCTTCCTTCGTGCTCTGTTTTAGTCACATTTAACTTGTGAATCATCCAGGAGATATCTTTCGCTCCGCAGTTATTCCGTTCACTCATACATTTGTTTCCCCTGCACGTTCAGATAACGGTGAACGTGTCAGGTGGCATTACGCCATGCCCCCTGACAACCCCCGGCGCCCGGCGAGCTCATCGCCGCTGAAGCGGTAAACCCACCGGCTATCACCCAAACAGTCGGGGTCGTTCGCGATTCGTTCCCGACGATCGCTCTCTTTCACTGCTCCCGGCAGCTCAACCCCGACTGAGTTGGGTCATAACCGGGGGCGATGAGAGCCGGGGACAAGGGCGTGGCTGTGGGACTTGCAGCGCCTGTGACTTTCAGCGTGGCTGCGAATTTGAAGCGAGGCTCGGTTCCGGCTTAAATCGCCTCGGTTTTCTCTCCGACTGGCCAGGGTCCGGACGTCGGGAACGGCCGGAGGCTGAGAGCGTCGGGAACGCATCTCAGCCGACCCAGGACTGGGAGATAAAACGGAGGTTTACCGCTTGCGGCGATTTATTTGGCCGGGAGTCCGGGTTCTCAGGGGAATGACGGTGATTCCCCTGAGACGTTCACCGATGCGGTGGTAACATATGAAACCGAATTGGAAGTGAACGGAACCTCAGCAGACCCTGCATAATCGCGGGTATTTGTGACTAAGAGACAGCTCTTAAAGTGAGAGTCGAATAATTTTTCTGCACTCGTAATGCGCGAGCATGATCAAGACAAAAAAAGACCGGTATCCACGCGATTAACGCAGAAAGCCGGCCAAATAGAGGGCGAAGAAGAGTCTGGCGAAATGGCGTGTGACGCCGTTATCCTGCGCCACACATCAAAAAGAACATCTGTGGACTACAGCACAATCACTCAGGCCAGCGCGGCGGAAGCCAGGTTCAGCAGCGCGCCGTGGTGGTGCTTCAAGGCATCTTTGATGATGTTGCCGTTAAACAGTTGGGCATCGGCGTTCACCAGCAGGCTGGAAGAGCCATTACCCGGCGCCGTCGCGGAACCTGGGATAGAGCCGCCCACCATCGAAGTTTTCAGATCGTTTTTCGCCGACTGGAAGGCTTTCAGCGAGTCGCCGCTCAGCGGTTTGCTGTTTTTCAGCGCATCTTCCCAGCTGGATGGGCCTTTACCGATGTGAACCAGGCCCGGCATACCGGCACCCGCGCTCTGCGGTTTGCCGTAGATTTCCGGGTGCTGATCCATAAATTTACCGATTTCAGCGCGGGTTTCTTTAGAGCCGCCGTCAACTTTACCGCCGCCGCCCAACATGGCGCTCAGGCCGCTGGTGTCGGATTTCACGTCATCCAACGCCTGCAGGCCCATTTTGCTGCCTAACTGGCTGCCCATGCTGTTGCCGAGTTGGTTAAAGCTGTTGGCGCTGTTGGCGCCAGTGGTAGACAGCGGCAGCTGGACCAGGCCAATACCGGTAGACGGTGACTGCAGGCCGTTGCTCATGCCGCTGTTGAACGCGTTCATGTTGCCTGCACCCGCCTGGCTGTTGAACGGACTGTTCTGGGCGTTCACGCCCATCTGCTGGAGCACCTGCTGGAGCATCTGCTGCATGTTGCTCGCCGCCAGCGTATTCCCCATGCTCGCACCGCCCTGACTCTGCGGAGACATAAAGGTATTGTTATTGTTACCGTTCATGCCGCCGGAGAACAGCAGGTTGGTCAGTCTGGATGCAATGTCGTGCACCATCTGATCGCCAACGTTCTTCAGCAGGTTAGCGGCCATCCCTTCCGGGGTAGCATTCAGCGCCATCTGCGGTAATGCAGTGGCCAGATTCAACATATTTCCAATCGTACTCATTAGATTACCTCAACATGACTTCGGGGTTGATACAGGCGACCAGCCCTGCTGGTTCGCAGTATTAAGACGCCTGTTAAGTGAAAAGAAACCGGCTTCGGTTCCAAAAAACTGTATAACGTCAGGAAAAAAATGACTTTTTACGATGCGGACGCGGAAACACGCGCCCCCGCTATCACACTCAGCGCACGGGCATCTGCGAATAGTCCTGCACGCCGTTACGCATATCGCCCGGCCACCAGATGGTCAGGTGATGGCTGTCCGATAGCGGCCGACACGCCGTGCTATCGCAGCCATTGTCATTGCGCGTGGCACACCCGCTAAGGACAAACGCCAGCAGTAACAAAATGGAGAGTTTCATAGTCGCTCCTTAGCGAAGTACGGGACGCGGCGGCAGCAAATAGCTACGCGACCTTGATGAATTAACCGGCAGCGACGACGCGGTAGACAGCAGCGACTGGCGGCTGCGACGCCCTTCTCCCCGCGTGCGGTAGGCGATATAAACCTCAGCCGCTTGCCCAGGAGCAAGATTACTGCCCGGCCACGCGGCGACGGCCAGCACGTCATCATCGCGGCAGCTGGACTCATCAAACCGCTGCGGCTTGCCGCTGACATTGCGGATCAGCCCTACGCTTATCTGTACCGAAGCATTGCTGTACCACTGGCTGTGGGAACTGTCTGATGAAAGCCCTGGCCCCACGTTACACAGTTGACCAATCCCCACGCCTTCCCCGCCCGCCTGGAAACCGGTGGGCACTTTGTCCTCCGCAAGGTCCCGCATGGCGTTTTCGATATCGCCTTTCATCGAGCTGTAACGCTGGCGGAGCTGCACTTCATTCATCGCCGTAGAGAGCTGCTGGCGATCCTGCTCGTCGATATAGCGCGTCGGGTCTACCTGGTCCCCCACCAGATGAGGCGTAATAATGAACAGGCGCTCGCGCTGGGAGGTTTCATGGCTGGTGTAGGAGAAGAATTTCCCCAGGTAAGGGATGTCGCCCAGCAACGGAATACGGTGGTCGGTGTCGCCGGTTTCACGGGAATGGAACCCGCCCATCACCAGCGAACCGTTCTGCTGAACCAGTGCCTGAGTGCTGACGGTGGCACGCTTCGCCCCGGTGGCCACGCCGTCATCGTTAACCTGCACCTTGCCGTCTTCCACATCCACCACTAACTGCACCGTGCTGGTGGGCCCGTTGCCGATGGCGCGGGGAACAACCTGCAGGCTGGTTCCGGCGGTGACGGGTTCAATGGTCGCCACGCGCTCGCCGGTGGCGGTAATAAAGGCGGTGTCGCTCATGTCGATAACCGCCGGCTGGTTCTCAAGCGTCAGGATAGAAGGGTTGGCGACGATGGAAGCGTTGCCCTCCCCTTCCATCGCCTGAATCTGGGCAAAGAAGCGGCTGTAGTCGGTCACAAATAGCGTGCCCGCGCCCTGCAACATCGAGGAACCGGCGGTGATATTGCCGAACGTGCCGCTGAGGTTGCTGGAGAATTTCGAAAATGCGTGGCGATCGACATCAATAATCATGGCGTCGATTTCCACCAATTTTTGCGGAACGTCGATCTGCGAGATCAGCGCCTGATACTGGTCGCGGCGCTTAGGATCGTCCCGGACCAGCAGGGCGTTGTTACGGACGTCGGCAGAAACCAGCGGGTTCATTTCGCCGTCGTCATCGCCGCCTGCGCCGCGGATGCGGCTGTCCTGGCCCTGGATAAGTCCGGAGAGAATGTTGTCCGACTGCTCCTGGAATGACTTATTCAGCGCTTCACGGGAAGAGCCTTCGCCGCCGGGCACGATCCCCTGCGACGAACGCGTACCTTTCTTGCCCAATAACTCGTTGAGGATGCTGGCCACGCCGGGCACCAGCAGCGTTTTCTCGCGGTATTTGATTTCGCGATCGGCGACCGAAGCGTACTTAAGCGGGAACGCCATCATCTCTTTGTTTTGCTTCTTATCTTTGTCTTTGGCGCTAAAGTCCGCCACCAGCGCGACGTACTCCGGTGGCCCGGTGACAATCACGACGCCGTCGTCCGGCAGTTCGCCGTAGCCGAATTTGTCTTCCAGCAGCCCGACGTCACGCAGCGCCTGTTTGAGATCCGGCGCGGCATCCGCCGAAACGCTGATACGTTTTGAGGTTTCTGCCGACTGCGGGCTGACGAACAACGAGCCGTTATAGACGAACCACTGGAAGCGGTACTGCAGCGCCAGGCGGTCAAGGAAGGCCACGCCGCTGTCGGAGCGCAGACGCCCATCCACCACGCTGTCTGGCACGTCACCTAAGCGCAGATTCACGCCGTGGCTGCTGGCGAAATCCTGCAATACGGTGCGCAACGGCGTGCCCTGTGCAGAGTAGGCGTAGGCGCCATTTTGCCAGTCGGCGGGCGTTTGAGCGCTGACGGCTGCGCTATAGCAACCGGCGGTAGCGGCCAGGGCAAACATGGCTGAGCGTAGTAAACGTACGGGCTGATTCAACGACTCATTCTCCTGTAAGCGACGGCAGAATTAGGTGGCCGTCAGGGATACAAACTGCGTTAAACAACGGCTTACGGATACGAATAAGCCGTTGAGGTTGCTGACAAAGAGGAAAAAAGCATGGTTTTTCCCTCTTTGTGGTGAGCAGCCGAAAATCAATGAATTGATTTTCCTGATTTTTTTTAACAAGCAGTCAGGTAGTTCTTCTATTAACAGAGCTCAATTAGTCGTCTGAACGGCTTATCAATAAGCCGTTGACGGCATAACTAGTTGATAGAGTCGATAATCTCCTTGCTCAGGCTATGCTTGAGCGACCCCAATTGGCTGTCGGTAAAGGTCGCCGCCGCCTCTTTCATCAGGGCGTTTTTAAATTCCACCATGTCGCCCATGCTCGGCGCAGGCTGCCCAAGCGTGCTCTGCGCCAGCTCGGCAACCGAGTGGTGCAGACGAGACAGCTGGCTGTCGAGATTGCGCTGAATATCAAAGGAATTGCTCATACGTTTCTCCTCGCGTTGAAATCGCATGATAAGTGGCGGTAGAAAAGCAGAGGTTCCCGCCGCGGGAAAATTAACTTTGCGGCGGCTGAGTTGGCGACAACTTAGGTGGTGAGGCGCAGCAAATGCTGCTGAAGTGAAGCCCAGCTGATGCTGAATTCGCCCTGCGCGGTTTGCAGCAGCAGCGTTTCTGCCGCCAGCGCATCGTCGACGCAGCGCGTCCAGCCAAGCTGAGGATGCGCGGCCAGCCAGCTTGCCAGCGGCGCTTCATGCTGTGAGGGATGATAGAGGGTCACGTCCGTAGCACGCGCGCTTGCCCCCTGTAGCTGGGTCAGCAGCGCATTGAGTTTTTGCTGCTCGCTCAGGCCGCCAAACAGCTGCTCAAATGCTGCATTAATCAGCGCCTGTGCCTGGCTGACAACCGCCGAGCTCTGCGCGTCCCGCTCCGCCTGCCATTCGCTAAAAAAGATTTCGGCCCGCTGCCAGAAATCACGTTCAGCGTCTTCAACGCGCGCGATGACGAGCCGCCCGGCTTCGTCCTGTGCTTCAGCGATCGCTCTCTCAGCCTGCTGACGGGCTTCCGCCAGCAAGGCTTCGCTTCTCAGGGTTGCCTGCTCCACCAGGCTCCTTGCCTGCTGTTGCTCCTGCAATACGGACTGCGGAAGCAGAACGCCTTCGATAATGGACGCATCATCCTCTAAGGCAACTTTACGGCCAATCCACATGCTTTATTGCTCCCATGAAGAATCATTCGGCGCTGATGTCTGGTACTGCTGAGCCTGCCAGAGCGCGCCTTCCCATAACGCCTGCAGCCGGTTTAACGGCGGCGTGGGGTCGTTCGGAAACGCCCCTTCGCAAAGCTCAACGTCCGGCTGAGGAAAACTGAATCGCAGACGCTGCCAGGCCACTGGCGTAAAAAGCGGGCGAAGCAGATAGAGCACCGCGAAGTCAGATTCACCGCGGAAACTGAGGGTTGAGGGCAGCCAGACGCCGGGACGCAGGCCACGCGTAAGTCGTTCGCACCAGATGCGCTGCGGCTCCTCCAGCTGCCCTGCCCGGCTGCCCGGTTGACACACCTCCGCCACCAGCACAAAAAGTCTTGCGCGCTGGTGCGGGAAAAGAGAAATCAGCGCTAACAGCCGCGCGTCGGGGCTATCTGGCAGGCATTCCGCCAGTCCCAGCATGGCCGACAAGGCCTGCGGCGATTGGCGTATCAAGCTCAGACGTCGCGGTTCGTCCAGCTGGAACCAGGGAAGTCCATGCCAGCTGGCGTCAGCCTGTTGCCAGAACCCCTCCAGCCACCAGCTAAGCCAGCCTTTATCAAGCGAGGCCACGCGCGTTACCGCCGCTCTGAGGGCACAACGGCCAGTTCGGTTGAGCCCGTGTTTTTACCGCGCTTCATCGCCTTTAATTTCGGCACGAGCGTAAAGATGCTGCCTAACAGTAACAGCAGGCCGATCAGCGAGAAGAACAGCGTTCTTACCGTGGCATACTGCGAAAGCGTCAGTTGGAAAGGCCCCAACGTCACCAGCTCAATGCGGTCGTGATAGGTGGCCGCAGGCACAAACACCACGGACAACGCGCCGTCATTCTTCCCCGAAAGCCCCGGAATGCTCGCCGCAACCAACCGCCGGATCCTGGGCTCAATGCTGTCGGGATCCATGTCCTGCGTATATTTAATGAAGACCGAAGCCGACGCGGGTTGAACCGGCTCGCCGGGCGCGACGCGCTCGGGCAGAACGACGTTAACCCTCGCCACTACGACGCCGTCAATTTGCGAAAGCGTGGACTCCAGCTCCTGGGAAAGCGCATAGATATAGCGGGCGCGTTCCTCAAGCGGGCTGGAAATAATGCCGTTTTTCTGGAAAACCTCGCCCAGGTTGGTGCGCGCTTTGTGCGGCAGCCCGTTGGCGTTGAGAATGCGAACGGAGCGCTCGATATTGTCCTGAGCCACCAGCACGGTGACGCCGGTTTTATCAATTTGCTTGTCGGCTTCAATCTTGTATTTCGACAGTTCAGAAATGATGTCATTGGCATCGTTTTCAGTCAGACCGGTATTCAGAATGACCTGCGAGTCGCAGCCTGCCAGCAGCAGGACCAGCAGCCAGGGCTGCAGGATTTTTCGCCAGCGTCGTTGCATGATGGATTACTGCAGGTTGGTCAGTTTATCGAGCCCCGAAATGCTCTTCGAGACGATTTTGGCGTTCATCATGCTCTCCAGGTAATAGTTAGAGAGCTGGTCATCCACCTGGTTGAGCACCAGCGGATCGGTGGATCGCGCGGCTTTACGCAGCACGTTATTCATCTGTTTCTGATCGCCTTCCATTTGCTTAAACATGCCGGAGGCTTTTTCAAACATCGCGGCAGGCTTCCCGCCAATACCGCCCATCGCAGAGAGCGCTTCAGGCTGCTCAAGCGCGGCAGAAAAGAAAGCGGCGTCGCTTTGGTTCGCCATGCTACTGCCGGAAGGTAGCTCTGACTGAGCGACTGGGGCGGGTGAAACGCCCAGAGAATCGGGTTCTGGCAAAGGCATACCTGTCGCAGGATTAAGAATGTGCATATGAGAGATTCCGCCAGCAGAAAAAGAGATCAGGGATTCACGCTGCGGTGAATCCCTGATAGTCATCAGAAGGAAATTTTGTTCTGTGCCAGAGAACTGATCATGGTGGTGGCGGAGTTCTGGTAGCCAGAAACGTAGGCGTTCTTACGGTCACGTTCCGCTTTGTCCAGCGAGTCCTGCATCGATTTGTTTTCGATAGAGTCCATTTGTGACTGGAAACTATCTGCCAGACTGCTGCTTGCGCCTGCGTTGTTACCGGTATTGACTGATGGCATGATGTTTACTCCTCGTTAATTAAACAGCAAATGTTGTGTCATTCACGGATTAAGTGGCGCGGCGTAAACGGCAGTTCCCAAAAAAACGAAAAATTAATTTTCCTTCTCTGTCAGTGACTTAATTCGTTGATAAAGCGTTCGCCTTGGAATACCTAATTCATGTGCGGCGCTGACTACCCGATTTTCATGCCGTGACAGACAGTCTTCTATCAGGCTGTATTCAATACGCCGTAGCCGTTCACGCAGGCGCACGGAACGCATCTCCGGATGCCCCATCTGCCCCAGCGCCGGTAACCCCAGCACAAAGCGTTCCGCCGCCCCCTTCAGTTCACGGATATTCCCCGGCCAACGGTGCATCAACAACGCTTCGCTCAGGTTTTGCGGCATCGGCGGCAGCGTGCGGTTCAGCCGAATCGCCGACTCCTGGGCAAAACGGCGAAACAACGGAATAATGCATTCAACGCGTTCGCGCAGCGCCGGAAGTGAAATTTTTACCGTCGTCAGACGAAAGAAGAGATCCTGGCGGAACAGTTTTTGCTCCATTAACTGGGCGAGCGGCTTTTGTGAGGCCACGATCACCCGCAAATTGAGGGCAATGGACTGAGTGCTCCCCAGGCGCCCGATGGTTCGGGTTTCTAATACCCGGAGTAACTTGGCCTGCAGGCTCAGCGACATGCTGTCAATTTCATCAAGAAACAGCACCCCATTGTTTGCGCTTTCAATATAACCTGCACGAGAGTGGGTGGCGCCGGTGTAGGCCCCGGCCGTCACGCCAAACAATTCGCTTTCAGCCAGCGTTTCGGGAATGGCTGCGCAGTTAATCGGCACAAAGGCGCCCCGACAGCCGGAATGTTCGTAGATACGGCGGGCAAAGGTGTCTTTACCGGTGCCCGTTTCGCCTTCCAGCACCAAATCAACCTTTAGAGGGGCTAACGTTTGCAGCCAGATATCCAGCCCGTCGTGCACGTTTTCAGAAGGGGGCAACGCCGCTGCCGACCGTGGCATATTCAAGTCGATATCGACAGGTATATGCTTTATCTCCCAATGATTCGAACTGTTTTCTTTCATAAATCCCCCGCTGCCTGGCTTATTCAAGGTCTGGCGTATGAGTCCCACTTATGAACCATAAACGTGAACCATAAAATGATTGCTGCCTGCTGCCGTGAGTCACCAGGGCAGCCCGCTGAATTAATGAGTTTTGTTTATGAGAAGCAGCGATAACCTATCACCGAGTCGAAGATTCACAATCAGGCAAAATTTTAGCGACCTGTAGGAATATCCCTACAGTGGAATATAGAATTAACTGTTCCGATGTCTGGATGGCAGGCTATTTTTTGCGTCACATAATTATCGAGAGACAATGCTTCCTGAGGTTAATTCCGTGAGCCACGCTGAAAAAAAATGTGGATTTTGCAAGGTGTATCTAAATGTATTAAAAAGAATCAAAAGTTATCAAATAAAATATAACAAAATGATTTTTATGAATAAATTTATTAAAAAAAGAAAAAACATTGTTTATTATTCACCGACAGAGGAAAAAATGAAGTTTTTTCTGACAGACGCAAATTGTGAGATGGATCCTCCGACAGAATTTCCTCACAATCGGCCAGACCAATAATATATATTTACGATTATTTACAATAAGAACCCACAACAGACACACCTATTTCTTTTTGAAATATATTTCACTTTTAGTATTTATGTTTAATTGGGAACATTCCTGGTCGTATTTGCTGCCATTAATCACGCCAATTTAGCCTGTCAAAGAAATAAACTGCTTTGTAACTAAAAAAAGCAGCCGCTTCTTATCGAAGAAACGGCCGCTAATTAGGCCTTTTTGTAAAGAAGAGAGCAAAAATAAACGCCCGCTATCAGGCGAATTTCGCCATGTGGCTGTTCACTTCATTCACGTAATTCGGATCGCCCAACGAGACGCTGGACAGGTTGTGCAGATTCACCTGATTGTCGCCGGAGTTATAGGCGCGCAGGGCGGCATCATAGCTGCCAAATTTCTCTTTGCCTTCTTTAAGCATCAGCGCCGAACACATGATCTGGTTGGCCGGCGAGTTCATGTCACTGCCCAGCTTATCCGGATATTTGCTCTGCATCGCACGGTAGGTGTCCGGGTTGATCTGGTTCATGCCGCTGTCGGTCAGCCCGTTGCCAGGGTTGGTCGACTTCGCGTTCACATCCCCGCCCGACTCCTGCATGGTCAGCGCGGCCAGCAGCTTGGCCGGAACGCCGGTTTCAGCAGAGGCTTTTTCATATTCTCCGCCAAACTGGGAGACGATTTTTTGCAGCGTAGGATCGCTGGTTTTCAGGCTGGTATCACCCGGAGGCAGGCTATCCGCAGACGGCCCGGACGCACCAGATGGCCCGCCAGAAGGTGCTGCTGCGAGGTTGTTCAGCGGGCGGCCAGCATCTCCGGCTCCATCGCTACCGCTGCTGCCCATGCCGGACCCCGAGCCAGAACCAATACCGCTCGTCGGTGAAGAGGAGTCGTCGTCGCCCTTACTTTGCCCGGTATTCATGTGGAAGAGCTGCATCAACTCTTTCAGGAACTGCTGCAGCATCTGCTGAAGCTCCTGCATCATGCCGTCGGCGGAACCGCTGCCGTCGCTTTGCGAAGCGTTAGCCGGGTTACTGGCCGGGCTGTTATTGCCCGTTGGCGAAGCGCCAAAGTTGATTGCCGACGGCTTATCGGCCGCGCCCGTGTTGGCAAAGTTCAGCGCCAGCGGAATAGCCAGCGTGTTCCCGCCATTATTCAGCAGCAGTTTGGCGGTAATGTTGCTCCCGCCGTTTTGTGAGTCAGGTGACGCCCCGTCCAGGCCAGGAAAATGATTTTCCGGCAAAAGAGGTGAGAACCCGCCCGGTCCTGATGATATCTGCATACAACACACTCCCCTAAGTGATACCCAGTAGCAATCACCGGCCGCCGCCTAACCTTGCAATGACGCCCGGTTTTGCCCGCGTCCGGCATGTTCAACTGAGTGAGAAGCGGAGTTAAAGAGTTCCTTATGTGGCAAAAAATGGGAACCTGGGCGCGCATTTCGCCACACATTGCCTGTGACAATCAAAAGAGACACATCTATGCAGACTACATCGTGGCGATGGGGCCTTTTACTTCTTAGCCTTCCTGCCGTGGCGCAGGCCGAGTGCTTTACCCGCGTCGGGCACGCCTTCGGGATTTCCCCCGCCTTGCTGGAGGCCATCGCCTGGAAAGAGTCGAAGTTTACCCTTTCTTCGGTGAACGCCGCCAACTCGAACCACACCGAAGACGTGTGCATGATGCAGGTGAACAGCGTGCATTTTGGGCGGCTTAAGCAGTTGGGCGTCACGCGTGAAAACCTGCTGCACGACCCGTGCACCTGCATCGCCACCGGCGCGTGGGTTTTGCACGGGCTGTTCCGCCAGTACGGCCGCTCGTGGAATACCGTCGGCATGTACAACACCGGCCCGTCGGAAAAGCGCCAACAGCTTCGAAGCCGCTATGCCGATGACGTTCAGCGGATTTATAAGGTGCTGCAAAAGCAGCAGCCCACGCGGCGTGAAGAGGATCTGTTTGCCAGCAACGAGGCAGCTCAAAGATAAAATATCCGTATGTGGGCTTTCTCCTCAGGGAAAATTTCTGCTTTGAGAAAGCTTGAGCGATTTATTAAAGCTGTTTTATTGGGTATGAGTTTTTGCTGGCAGAACTGTTGTAAAACTTGAATAGGGGAAAAACTTCCCCGCATCACTAAAATTCATTAATTTTCAAACTGTTTATTACACCATAGACAAAATAAATCCTTTGTGTTTTCATCACCGATCTTAGCTTTTTCTTTTATTATCCCAGAGGCATCACGTGGTCTTTTTATCCCAAATGAACCGTCCAACCAATCAACAAATGAATGATTTATCTTCACATGTTTATCCATTTCTTCAGGTGAAGATGAAAAATCATAAACATCACCTAATTGTCCATATCCGATGGAAAGTAATGATAAAAATTCCTTTGCATTATTAGCGATAACACAGCATAGCATCGAGCCAGAACCTGATCCCATGTGAACAACCCTAAGTTCCTTATTATCATCAAGCCAAAAGGCAAGTTGAGATCCATCAAAACCACTCTCTGCAAATGAAACAAGCCTCGATGATATTTCATCTGTAATTTCCTCAAGATCAAACCAATAATTAATCCCTTTCTGACCTGATGTTGTAAACGTGATATCTGGATTAATCTCATAATCTGGACTAATCCTTCCATAATTATAGATGGTAGGATCTCCCACCATACCTTTAGGGGTTTCAATAAGGCCATTTTGCTCTATCCATTGGTATAGTCTTTCAATTTCCTCAGGAACATTTATATCACATGGCAACTTTTCAAATTCTTTTTTCAAGTCCATTAGTAAACCATTCAATTTTCAACCCTCATGTTATAGAAAAAATAATATTGCCTTACAAAAAATTAATGTTCGAGATATGCCCTATCAGTTATGACTGAGCGCGGGATGAATTAAATATATCGAAATTCCAACTGATAATCATACTTTCGAAGTCAATCTGATGGGAAAACAGTGGTTGCAAGTCATCTATCCATAAACTTGATACGTTAAACCCACCATCGTATATTCTCCCATCAAATAGCAAACAAAATACCATTAATATTACCGGCCTCTTAACGAGGCCAAAAACTTAGGAATTACCAGTGAACTTCTGATGTTGGCATAAACGTCAGTGATTCAACTTGATTTTTTTCTGTATAAGTAACCTGCATAGATAGTGGAATATGAAATCCTTCTAGCGTGTAGAGTTCTTTCATTCCAAAATTAAGGCCACCAATTAACTTAGGTGAAACTATTTTATCTGGCAACCCAAACTGCTCATGCATCCAACTAAGCCCCATATCCTTCTGTAACGGAGAAGGCAACTCATTCGGAAAATGTAGCAACGGCTTATCATCATCAAGAATTGTAAGTGTTATACAAAATAGCTTCCTTGATGATCGATAAAAGGCCAAATAAACACATTCCTTAACCATATCCAATTCAATTACAGAGTCACCGGAATCACCTCTAGGCTTTGTTTTATATGGAATAGGACCTGCATCATAAATATCTTGATAGGTTTTACCAATGCTTCTTATAAGTAACTCAATATTTATTGTCATCTTGTATATAACCCCACACTTTCATTTATCTGATGTAATTTAGCCCTTGCTTCTTCCAATTGTTCTTCTGTTGCACCATGTTCTTTAAGTGCTGATTTTTCAAAGTTAAAATTTTCATCAGCAGCCTTACGAAGATCATAGCTTTGATCATTAATTTTTTCTGCTGTATTTCGCCCTGCATATGTTTCACTGTTATTTCGGTGAACTTCTATAGGGACTCCTATCGCTGCAACCCTTTTTGACAGTTTTCTCAACTCCTTTGGCGTTAGTTCCGGATGCAAACTCTTATAGTATGCTTTAACTGCCGCAGCCGATGGTATGTGATCAACTTCCAGTTCACCTTGTCGTGATCTACCTTCAAAATCGCTATATAAACCAACTTCAAGAAACTCCACCGGCGGCTTACTAAGATAAACATAAATCGGCGGAATATTCGGCAGCGGCAGGATAAGAATATAATCCGCAAACGTCTTCTCTTCCGGTGCCGGGCTGGTTGTTGCCTCCAGACGTGTCTCTTCCGGCAGCGGATCAACGATAACCGGATTCGGGATCCTGACCGGGGTCTGGTTCCCGGTATTGGACGGCGCATTCACGCCTGAACTGTCCGGCGTCCAGATAATCGTTATACGCGGATCTTCTTCCGTGGTGAAGGTGTACGCTCTCCGGCTGTTGTCCCACGCCATTTTACGCACACGCACCGCATCTTTACCCGGCGGCGTGTGCCAGCCATGCGGCACCGACCGGCCCTGGCTGTCGGTTTCCCACGTATAGCGCACCCGGCTCGGAGCTTCCCGCATCTGCTCCAGCCGCATGCGGTCGATAAAGTCCTGCTCCCCGTCATTCAGCCTGCCGGGCATCATCCCCACCAGCACGGCGGCGATGGGGGCTCCGGGGCCGCTCGTGGCAACTCTTCCAAGCCCGGCCGCCATTTCCCCCAGTTTTATCGCCCAGGTGCCCGACGTAATTGCACTGCCGCCAATCAGACCAAGGACGCTGGCACCTTCCACCGCCATTTGTGCGTGGGCGGCACTCGCGGCTGCAGCCCTGGCGGCCTGATAATCCATTTCCTCATGGTTGCCGTGCCACCATTTATACAGGGCGCTGCGCTTCTTCGGCTTCGGGATCTCTTCTGCGGCGTTCTTTTTCTTCGCGGCCTGGGCATGTTGGGGGACATCATTCTCGTCCGATGGATCTTCCGTAGGTAAGGCCTGGTAAAATGCCATCCGGGGAAAATTGGTATGGGGTTCAGGCTCCGTCCCGGCGTTATTGCAGCCATCTTCTCTCAGGCAGGATTTGGCAAATACCCGGTTACGATCCCGTTCTTCTGCCAGCACCTTTGCCGCTTCTTCCTGATTTTTTTCCATTTCCTTTTGTCGTATAAGCGCGGACAAACGTTCTTTTTCTGCCCGCTCTTCCGGCGTGTCGTCCCTGATATAACCGTCCGGAATGGACTGAATAAACCTTGCCCGACACGGGCAGGAACTGAAGCTGTCCAGCGTGCCTGCAAACCTGCGCCCCTCATCCCATGTATCGGATGTTCCCCCCAGAATTATATATGTTCCCGGATGCTTGCCGCACGTGACGAGATCGCCTTCAAGCGCGCCAGCCACGCCATACCAGCTGAGCGTCTCATCCCCTGTCAGTATCTTTCCTCCGCAAGTCGTGGCGTCACCCACTCGCAGATAAAATCCCATTGCCCCCATCAGTGCGCTCTCCAGTCCCTGCAGATGTATCCGGCACGATCTTGCTCGTGCGTAATTCCATATTTTAAGCATGTTTATTTTCGGGCGAGATATTAGCCGATATATCATTTGAATCAAAAGGATTTTATTTTTACGTGTTCAGATAACGTATTGTCTTAATTTATATTTACGGCTTTTGTACATTATAATTACGTTATTTTTTGGAGCGACACCCTTAAATCTTGATGTAATTAATTATCTTTTAAATCAGATGTTAATGGATGGCTCTGGTGTCTATCTGACGCGCTGTATTCAGTGGCATTTATACTGTAATAAGGCATATTCAGATATTTTAAAATGCCATTAGTAAAGAGAGGAGTTACATATTCGTGAGCAGATTTATTTATCAGGTAGCGATTCGATGGTGCCTTTTTGCAATTCCCCCAAGCGTTTCATCATTTCCTGCGATCCGCCTCGAAGTTTGTCATTTTGCCTGATTTTTAAGCTACATCACTGTGCAGCCATCCAGTATGATCGGAGGGATGAAAAACAGATGAGGCCAATCAAGGCCAGAAAAGAAGCGCCCCCGAATGATGGTGAGACACCAGACGGGGGCTGACCACAACCGTTATACGAGGTAACAGCTATGGCTAACGCTGATAGTAACACACAGGCTCGCCCTGAAATCACCCCCCACGACCCGGCGTTTGCGGGCGATATCGCAACCCTGTTAGAAAAGCCGCAGGGCGCAGCGATGGATCTCTTCCAGGTGCTGGATATTTGCGAGCAATACGCCGAACATTTACTTGAAAACAAAAATCAAACGGAACGCATGGCGCTCTGCGGCCGCCTGCTCGCCGGGCTGGAAGTCTTAAAAAGCACGCTCAAAGCCCCGCTGCCGGACCACCTGATAGAGAAGCTGACGCTCAAAGAGAGCGAAGCCAGCATTTATTACAACCCGATAGCAACGGACTCCGAACCGCTCCGCGAATACTGCGCGGCATTAACCATCGTCCTGCTGAATCAGCAAGAGTCCCCCGAGCAAAGGCAGCAGTTGACCGGGATCTTGTATGAGCTTATTACCGTGCTGGCAGAGGATTTAAAAGCGCCAAGGTTTGTTCGTTCGGTGGATGGTGGTTTGGCGATGATTCCGGGCGGGGTTTTGAATTTGGTTCATTGATTTTTAGGTTGGTTTTGAATCAGTGGCTCTGTTATTTCACTCTGAGCGTTCCATTTTAAAATGGGCTCATGCCGGGCATGAACCCATTTTTATCCTGGCCACGAATCGGTCAATAGACCCTCAAACGATCGGCAAAGGGAGGTTTCCCGGCTTATTCCTTGCCATAGATATTAACGCGGCGCAGCAGCCTCCAGCAGCGACGGCAGTTCGGCCAGAAACTCTCTGACCTCGCCGCTCTGGCCGATGAAGGCGCTTAACCAGCGCGCAAACCGCTCCGCGTCCAGGGCAGACATTTCACATTGGGTACACAGGCGAATTGCATTTTCCCCGTCCAGCGCCAGCCAGCAGCCGCGCATGGCGTTCATTTCAAAGTTCATCGCCAGCAGGTTTGGCAGCAGCGCCGCATCCTGCCCGCTCAGCCCCCCAACCCGACAATGCAGCACCACCGCGCTGCTCTCCGGCGGCAGTTCAATGACTGCCACCTCTTGCTGCTGTGCGTCCATCAGCAGGCAGATGCCCTCTTCCAGGCGCAGCGAGATCTTCTGTTGTCGTCCCCAGGCATCAAGCCACTGTTGAAGCTGTTGTTGCATCGCCATTTCCTTACCCTCCTTTCATCATAAAGCCTGCGTCGGCGGCGTCTCGTAGCGCCGACTTCACCTCTTTTTCTGCCTGAGCAACCCCGCCGTCTACCGTGTAGCTGAGCGGCGCGCTGTCGTCGTCCCCGTAGCTGAAGTTGATCGTGCCCAGGTTTTCATTCATCGACAGCGACACGCCGTTGGAGCCACCGAGTAAAAATGACGGTGTGGAGAATCCGTCAGATTTACTTTGCGTCTTGGTGAACGCTATCGACTTCAGGCGCAGCTTGTCGCGGTCTTTTAGCAGGTCAACAATCGAGTCCTGGGTGACCGTGTGGTTTGCCCACTGATCGGCCAGTTTTTCACGCGGTTTGGTTTTCAGCTCAAGTGACACAACAGCCTGTGAGCTACTGTTATCCTGCAGCCCGCGCAGCAGCGCTTTGAGCCGATAATCCTCGCCCATCATTTGGGTAATGCGGTCGGCGTTGCTCGGCGAAAATTCCCCTTCCATGAAGTGGCGCACAAAGTGAAACAGGCTGTTGCTGTCGATGCGCGACAGGTTTTTGTACGTAGACTGGTATTCCGCCTTATTCACCAGCTGTTGCTGGTTAAGTACTGCGTTTTGCTGGCGTACAGTTTGCTGCAGCGACTGCAGGGCCGCCTGCGGACCGTTGCCCGTCAGCTCGTGGTGGCGTGACTGAGGAATAAAACGAGCAAAGTGGCTCTCCAGCTTGCCAAGCCGTTCAGCCGCCGACATTGGCAGACGTGGAGCATCTTCCGCAGGCGTGAGTTCGCTCAGCAATTTGCGGCTGGCGAGATCGGTAAATTCAGCACGCAGCCCGTCAATCAGCGCATCGACCTCGGCGTTGCTCGGCTCCGGCAGCGTGTTTTGCACGGAAAGCGAGTCGGCCTGCTGCTGGCGTTTGGTCAGCTGCTCCAGCGTATCGAGCAGCGGGCGGCGCGCCTTTACGTTATCGACCGGCGGATACCAGCGGGTGAAATGGGCGTCCAGCTGGCTCAGCTTATCGGCAACGGAAACCGGCAGCTCTCCTTCTTTTGGCTCCTCTTTCAGCCTGGCCAGCAGCTGCGTGGAGGCGCTGTCGGTAAACTGTTTGCCCAGCGTGGTCATCAGCTTTTCCAGGTGAACCCCCTCCACCGGCTGGGCATTTTTTAAATCAACGGTAAGACTGTGCGTCGTTCGGTTGTTGATCGACAGCTGCACGCTCGCCCCGACACCGACGCCCACCGTGAAGGGATCTTTGTGCTTCGGCTGAATCGTGGTGCTGACCGGAATCGCAATGTTGGCCCCGGCGTTCATCTGGTTAAACGCCCTTAAGCGATGGTCACTGTGGCTGACGCCCTGCCCCTCGGCATTACGGGACTCCGTGCGCTCGCGGCTGCCCGCCAACAGGTTGGTGTTGGCATACACGCCGCCGCCCAGGCGTGCGCTGGTGGGGAAGTCTTTCTCGTGGCTGTCGGTAAACGGGAAGCCCACGCTCGCCAGCGCCGCGGCGTTAATGTCCACGCTGAAGCTCTGGGTCGCCCCGCTCTTCACGCTATGGTTTGCGCCACGGTTCAAGAACTCCAGCGGATCCAGCGTGCCGCTGCTCAGCTGCTCGATAAAGCCGGGGATCTCGTGCTCCGCCAGTTCAAACGAGACGCCGTGCTGGGACTGAAGCTGTCCGCCCAGCGTCACGCCGCCGCCAAGACGCACGCCCTGAGACAGCGGGTGCTTGTGGTCGCCGTCCAGGTATGTTTTATGGGTTTTGTTGTAGTCGGTGAGCACGTTGTAGCCCGCGCCAACGATGCCGGTTGCCGACACGGCCCCCGTTCGCCCGAAGCTAACGTTAATCCCCGTATCGCCACGGGAAAAGCTCATCGTATAGCCGCGGTCAGCCCCCACTTTGCCGCCAACGCCCGCAATAACCTGGGTACCCGGCGTAACCGTTGCGGTAGCCGAGGCCCCATAGGTGCGGCTAAACGAAAGGTTTTCTCCGCTCTCCAGCGACAGCACGGTCGCCACCATTTTGTCCTGCATCTCACGCTGGCTTTCCGCCTGCATTACGGTTTTGGTGTTGATGTTGACGCCGTGGTTTTCCTTGCTAAACGCTTTGGTCATGGCTTTGATAGCGTCGTAGTTGGCCTCGAGCGCTTTGTGGTTGCCGAAGCCCTGGGTGGTGACGGTTTTAATCACGTTCCCGCCCCAGTCGCTGTCCCGAAGTCGGGCAACCCTGGCGGCAATTTCCGTCATTTTGGCCGAACGTTCTGGCTCGCTTAGCAGCGACGCCTGCTGCAGCTCATCGACAGAGTCATGCAGAGATTTCAGCGTCAGTACGTCCAGCATCACCCTGGATTTCACCAGCCCGATGTCGTCATGGATATCGCGCTGGCGCCCCATCGGCACCTGTTCTTTTTGGTGATTGAGGGTTATCTGCCGGGCTTCCAGCTCGGCAAGAATCGCCCCCGCATGGTTGCTTTTGTCGGCAGGATAGCGGCGCAGGATATCATTCAACTGCCCGGTGAGGTTGTCCTGGCGACTGCTTGACGGGTTCAGCACTCCACTGTTGCCATGGTTCAGCCCGAAGCGTGAAGGCGTGGCGGTCTGTCGCCGCTCGTCGCGCACGCCATAATGCTGGCCAATCTGCTCGCAGTAATGGGTGCTGCTGTCAGAGAGCTGGCGCGCAAAACTGCCCATCTCCTCCAGCAGCGCTTTTTCCTGCGGCTGCCACTGTCGCGCCGCCTCGCCGCTCATGATATCGAGGCGCTGGCTTAATCCCGGGCGCGGCGCATTCCTGGCAGGTTGCTGAGCGAGGGCCTTCAGCCGGTGGGTCAACTCTCCCTGCTGCTGGTAAACATCTTTCAGCCCTTCGCGTCCGGCGTAGCGGTGCTGCATTGAATAGACGGCAGTTTTTAGCGGGCGCGGCCACTCAAGCGACGGGCGGAAAGCAAAGGTGCTAAGTCGGGTGCGGAATGAGGTGCGAACCTGTTTGCCGTCCTGCCCGGTCTGTCCGAGGAAATTAACTTCACGTTTAAAGGTGATACCGGTACCCGGTAAACGCCAGTCTTTTGAGGCCTTCGTTAGGCGCTCATAGTTCTGGCGAGCCATGTTTGGTTCATCAACCTTTGCCGCGGCCGGCTCGCCTTTCTCCCAGGCTCCGGCCCTGAAGAGAAACGTATTGCCCTGCTTGTCCTGCGCGCTGATTTTCCCTTTGGCAGAGGTTTGCAGCGCGCTGAGCTCCGGCTGGCTGCCGTCTTCATTCGCGGGTAAAACGGCCTTCGTCAGCCCGTCGACTTTTCCGCTGTTCCAGTTTTTTTCCGGCAGGCTGAACAGCCCGCCTTCTTTGCTTAACAGCCATAGCTGTTTGTCTTCTCCGAGGGCAAGGTCGCTGATTTTCGAAGCCTCTTCTTTGCCCGTACTGCCCGGCACCAGCTTCTCGATCTGCTCCCGAAGTGCCGCCTGGCTTAAGGTCTGGGTAGCGTTCTGATTGCGGCGGGTCGTCGTGTCTATGTGGTGGAAACCGATATCCCCTTTTTCGTTCACCGCCAGGTAGCGTCGGCTGTCGATAACCGTAAACGCCTGCGCCTTCTCGGCTTTGTTCAGTCCGGCCGTGGCCAGATCTACGCTGACGCTTTTGGTTACCTGCGGCAGGGCAAATACGTTGCTACCGTGATCAACCTTGTTGCTGCTCAGGTTAACCTTAAGACGCTTTAATTCGCCGTCTTTCATCAGCCACGGCTGGCCATCCAGGCCACACTGAAGCTTATCGGCTTTTTCATCCGAGGCGCTCCACAGGCCGGTGGTTTCATTGAAGTAATGGACTTTACCGTCATGCAAAGCCAGTTTTCCCAACCGTCCGAGATCAACCACATCGTGGGCGGCAGGGGTGACCTGCGGCAGGCCTTTCTGGTAGTCCAGCACCATACTGTCGCTAAGGTTCCAGCTGCTTTGCGGCTTGAGGTCGCCGCCGTGCCAGTGGAAGGTGATGGCATGTTTCTGATCGTATTTATCTTTGACGATAAGATGCAGGCGGTCGGTTTCATCCGCCAGCATATCTTCGACGCGCGCCTCATCGCCGACGGTCGCGGTGACGTATTGCGTAATGTTATCAAGCAGCGGTTTATGCCTTGCTTCACCAAAACTTAACGCCGTGCTCTGCTCGTTAGGTTTATCGCCGCAGTGCAGGCGGCCATTATTGTCCAGCGCGAACAACAGCGGGCCATGCAGCGCCGTTTTTTTCAGCGTCATGTTTTCGGGCAGCGTCAGCGTTTTGGGCTGAGGGTCGTCCGCCGCCATATTGGCCACCCAGGCAACCTGAGGCGTCTTCTCATCGTCGCTCATCAGCACCAGGGCATCGCGCTTCGGGCCTACCGCGTAGTGATCGATTTTGTTATCGAAATTGACCTTGATAGTCTCGCCGACGGCGCTGCCAAGCTGCTTGTCGTCGTTCACTCGCCATAGCATGCCGTCGCTCTGGCGCGACAGGGAAGAAAGCTTATCGTCTTCGCCGGAGAGCGGTTGCCAGGCGTTGGCGGCGCTGTCAAAGCTGTAGAGTTTTTTATCGTGCAGCCGGTAGCGCGTGCCGTCGCCGTCGGTGACGCTATCGGTAAGGCGGTCACGCACGCTGGTTTCGGGCAGGCGCACTTTCTCACCGCCGATGTCTACCGTCTGACGATCGTGCCAGGAGAGACGCTGCCCGGCCGGATCCACGCTTTGGCGGCGCATAAAACCCTTGTGCGGCGGCACCTCCTGCCATTCTACTTTCTGCTGGCTGTGGCTAAGGGCGATAAAGGCACCGGGCTGGCTGCGCAGGGTCATCAGCCGCCCTTCTTTATCCAGTAAAACATGCTGATGACCGTCATCGCTGGCGAGGTGGTTTTGGTAACGTAGGCGATCGTGGCCGATGGTTTCTTTCATCAATGCGTGCAGGGGGGCTGACGTTGCCGGGGTATCAATCTCAAGACGCCCCTTTTTATCGAGCGACAGCCGGGTTTCCAGCAGCATGTTTTTTTCAGGCTCAGTCTCCGACGCCAGCTCGGCAAAATGGCTTCCGGGCGTCCCCACCACATTGCTGGGAATGGCGTGAAGCTCGGAAACGTCAGGCTGGCTATAAACGCTCCCGGCGCTGGGCTGGCTGTAGAGGCTTGGGCTACTCACCCTTGAAGCATTTTCAGTGACGGGAACCGCGGTGGGCGTAACCTCTTGCCCACCGCGATGCCGCCCTATAAAGCGGCTAAACATCCCTTTTTGCAAAGTTTGAGCCGTCGCTGTCCCCTGCCTAAACCCGCCGGGCGTGGGCTGGGAGGCGGATTCTGTGAGCAGTGACCCGGACGCGGTTTGCGTGGGGGGAGCCTTACCCTGTTTAATCGATGAGGGCTGCGAGCGCCCCTGCTGTAAGTGAGCGATGTCCTGGTCGCGGATCGCGCGCCCAGGCTTGATAAAAGCCGATATTCCCAATCCCATTCTGTTACCCCTTAACAGTCACACACGTTCTCCGTTTAGTGGGTGGCGAAAAATCAGCTTCGGTTCCGGGCGAAATTTTCCTAACCGCGTGTAAAACCTGAAAAAACCAGCAATAGCACGGCCTGCAGCATCCTCCAGTGGCAAAATAAAATCAGAAAAAACCGATAGCGCCGGTATTTTACGAGGAAGGAAAAGGCAGGAATGTCACGGCAGATTGACCCATGACAAGGTCAGTTTAAGCAGCCGCTCTTTATAATCAGCCTCCTTCCGCATAGGGGTAAATAACCGTGGATTATCAACTCAATTTTAACTGGCCAGAGTTTATGGAAACTTACTGGCAGAAAAAGCCGGTAGTACTCAAAAACGCGCTGCCTAATTTTGTCGACCCGATTACGCCCGACGAGCTTGCTGGTCTGGCGATGGAGAACGAAGTCGACAGCAGACTGGTCAGTTTTAAAGAGGGTAAATGGCATGCCAGCAATGGGCCGTTTGAACACTTTGATAATCTTGGTGACAGCGGCTGGTCTCTGCTGGCGCAGGCCGTTAACCACTGGCACGAACCGGCTGCCGCACTGGTACGCCCTTTCCGCGTATTGCCGGACTGGCGCCTGGACGACCTGATGATCTCGTTTTCCGTTCCGGGCGGCGGCGTTGGCCCGCATATTGATAACTATGACGTCTTTATTATTCAGGGTATGGGCAGCCGCCGCTGGCGCGTAGGCGATAAGCTGCCGCTCAAGCAGTTTTGCCCGCATCCGGCGCTGCTGCACGTTGAGCCGTTTACGCCCATCATCGACGAAGATTTAGCCCCGGGCGACATCCTCTACATTCCGCCGGGCTTCCCGCACGACGGTTTTACTCATGAAACGGCTCTCAACTATTCGGTTGGCTTCCGCGGGCCAAACAGCCGCGATTTAATCAGCAGTTTTGCGGATTACGTGCTGGAAAACGATCTCGGGGGCGATCACTACAGCGACCCGGACCTCACCTGCCGGGCAAACCCAGGCAAAGTAGAAAACGACGAGCTGGAACGCCTGCGCAGCATGATGACGGCGTTGATTAGCCAGCCGGAAGCGTTCAATCAATGGTTCGGCAGCTTTGTGACCACGCCGCGCCACGAGCTGGATATCGCCTCCGCCGAGCCGCCTTATCAGCCGGAAGAAGTCGCCGCTGCGCTGGTTGACGGAGAAGAGCTGATTCGCCTGAGCGGGCTTCGCGTGCTGCAGGTTGGCGAGCATTTCTTTGTGAATAGCGAGCCGCTGGACGTCACCCATCAGGCCGCCGCCGTGGCCATGTGCCGCTATACCCGGCTGACAAAAACGGAACTGGGTGCAGCCGTTGCGGATGACGAATTTATCCGGCAACTGACGGCGCTGATTAACCAGGGGTACTGGTACTTCGAAGATTAAGTTTGCCCGTCTGAAACCTGGCTACTTAAGGCCGGGTTTCACGGGAGTATCTGCATTTAGTCACAAATACGTTCTCTGATGAACGGTTAAAGTTCCGTTCACCCTAAGATCTGTTTTCCCCGCAAGTTCAGAGCACGGTGAACGTGTCCGGGGGATAACGCCATCTCCCGAACAGCCCCGGCGCCCGGCGAGCTCATCGCCGCTGAAGCGGTAAACCCACCGGCTATCACCCAAACATTCGGGGTCGTTCGCGATTCGTTCCCGACGATCGCTCTCTTTCGCTGCTCCCGGCAGCTCAACCCCGCCTGAGTTGGGTCATAACCGGGGGCGATGAGAGCCGGGGACAAGGGCGTGGCTGTGAGTCTTGAAGCGACTGTGACGTTCTGTGTAGCTGCGGGTTTGAAGCGAGGCTCGGTTCCGGCTTAAATCGCCTCCGTTTTCTCTCCGACTGGCCAGGGTCCGGACGTCGGGAACGGCCGGAGGCTGAGAGCGTCGGGAACGCATCTCAGCCGACCCAGGACTGGGAGATAAAACGGAGGTCTGCCGCTTTAGCGGTCGATTTATTTGGCCGGGAGTCCGGGTTATTAGGGGAGCGACGGTGGCTCCCCTGAGACGTTCACCGGTTCGGTGGTGACATATGATACAGGACTGGAAGTGAACGGAATATTCGTCATTCCTTCATAGATATTATTTGTGGCTAAATGGCTCCCCCAATCCCCCAAGAAATCCCACTCAAAGCAACCAAACTCCCCAGAACTTACTACAGTTATTTGGGGGCTTCCCGTACGGCTTTGGGTGATAACATGGCGCTTTATTCCATTGGAGAAGTGGCTGCGCTTTGCAATATCAATCCGGTAACCCTGCGCGCCTGGCAACGGCGTTACGGATTGTTGAAACCGCGGCGAAGCGACGGCGGGCATCGGCTGTTTGATAGTGCCGATATCGAACGTATTCGTGAGATCCAAAACTGGATTGAGCAAGGCGTACAGATCAGCAAGGTCAAGGCGCTGCTCAGCGGCGAAAACCGTGAAAAAGAACACGCCTGGGGGGAGCGGCAGGAGACGCTGCTGCGCCATCTACAAAGTGGCAATCCGAATCTGCTGAGGGCGTGGATCGCCGATATTGGTCGCATCTACCCGGCACAAACCCTCGTGCATCACCTCTATCTTCCCCTTCGCCGCCGTCTGTACGGGCAGCAGATTGCGCTGTGCGCGCTGCTCAGCCTGCTGGATGGGGCCCTGATTAACTACATTGCCATGTGCATCGCCGCCGCACGCAAACATAGCGGTAAAGATGCACTGGTGGTTGGCTGGAATGTCCAGGACACAACGCGGCTGTGGATGGCGGCGTGGATTGCCAGCCAGCAGGGCTGGCGGGTAGACGTGCTGGCCAACTCGCTGAGCAGCCTGAAGCCGGAGCTCTTTGAAAAACAAACGCTGCTGGTGTGGTGCGGCGACTGCCCGGGGGAGCGGCAGATAGACCAGATTGAATCATGGCGCAGCGCAGGGCTACCCGTTTTTGCGCTGGGCAATATTGAACGCAGGCAAACAGCCGGCTAACTGGCCTGAAAAGAGGGAAAATGTGCTTTTTCCCTCTTCGCCACAATCAAAGGTTCATTAACAACCCCGCTTCCCTTTATAATCGCTTCGTTAACAATCGGAGCAACGGATGAAACTGTCAAAAATTGCCCTTGTGGGCGGAATGCTTGTTATGGCGGTCGGCGGTATCGGCGGCGTGATGCTGGTTGGCTACATCGTTATTTTGCATGGCGCGTAATGTAGCCTTCCAGGCGCTCAAACAGGCGGTCGGTGACAATTGCCGCCAGCGCCACCAGCACGGCACCCTGAATCACGTAGGCGGTATTAAAGCCGCTGAGCCCGATAATAATCGGTGATCCGAGCGTGTTGGCTCCCACGGTGGAGGCAATGGTCGCGGTACCGATATTAATGATAACCGACGTTCTTATGCCCGCCAGAATCACCGGCGCGGCGAGCGGCAGCTCCACCTTTCTCAGCATTTGCCAGCGGCTCATGCCTACCCCGAGCGCAATTTCACGTGCGGATTCTGGCACCGCGCCGATCCCGGCAAGCGTCCCCTGTAAAATCGGCAGCAGGCCGTAAATCACCAGCGCGATGATCGCGGGCTCTTGACCGAAGCCCATCACCGGCACCGCAATGGCTAACACAGCAACGGGCGGGAAGGTTTGCCCGGCGGCGGTAATCGTCTCCACCAGCGAACGGAATTCTTCCCCCGCCGGACGCGTCACCAGGATCCCCAACCCGACGCCAACCACCACCGCAACCAGGCTAGAAATGCCCACTAACGTCAGGTGCGCCAGCGCCAGAGAGGTAAAGCTGTCCTGCTGGTACATCGGGCGGGTCAGCTGCGGGAACAGCCAGCTAAACAGCCCGCTGGTATAGGGCAGCAGCACCAGCAGCGCGACAAAAAGCGCGATAAGCCACAGCAGAGGATCACGCAGCAGGCGCATTTTCTCTCCTTACCAAATCGCTAAAGTGCAGCACGCCGCAGGGCTGGTTTTGCGCATCCACTACCGGCAATTGCTGGCACTGGCGATCGATAAACAGCGACAGCGCTTCGCGCAGCGTCATATCAGCACGAATAGGATCCCCTTCAAGGCGCTCGTCGGCACGAATACTGTCCGCCACGTGGCGCAGCGACAGTAGCCTGACGCCAAGCTCGCTGCGGCCAAAGAAATCACGCACAAAGTCGTTGGCGGGGCGCGTTAACAGCTCCAGCGGCGTCCCCTGCTGGATCACTTTGCCTCCGTCCATCAGTACGATGTTGTCGGCAAGGATCAGCGCTTCGTCAATGTCGTGCGTAACCAGTACTATCGTGCGGCCCAGGAGCTGATGAATACGGATCATCTCCTGCTGTAATGTGGCACGCGTCACCGGATCTAGCGCGCCAAAAGGCTCATCCATCAGCAGCACTTCCGGGTCGGCCGCCAGCGCACGCGCCACGCCCACACGCTGTTGCTGCCCGCCGGAAAGCTGGTGTGGGTAACGGTCGCGGAACTGCGCCGCATCCAGGCCCAGTAGCTCCAGCAGCTCGTCAATACGTTCGGCTACTCTCGCCTTCGGCCACTTCAGCAGTTCAGGCACCGTGGCGATGTTCTGCGCCACCGTCCAGTGTGGAAACAGGCCGATAGACTGGATGGCATAGCCCATGCGGCGGCGAAGCGCCTTTGGGTCAAAGCGGCGAATTTCTTCTCCGGCAAAGCGGATAAGCCCTTCGTCGTGCTCCACCAGTCGGTTGATCATCTTCAGCGTGGTGGACTTTCCTGAACCGGAGGTGCCGATCAGCACGGTGAACTGCCCTTCGCGAATGTTCAGCGTCAAATCACTGACCGCCGCTTCGCCATGGAAGTATTTGCTGACGCGATCGAACTCGATCATTATTTTGCCTCCAGCAGTGAAATAAACAGCTTAAACAGCGCGTCGATGATGACCGCCAGGGCGATGACCGGCATGACGCCAAGCAGAACCAGATCCAGCGCGCTGCTCAGCAGCCCCTGGAAAATAATCGAACCAAACCCGCCCGCACCAATCAGCGCGGCAATCACCGCCATACCGATGGTTTGCACGCAGACAACCCGCAGGCTGCGCAGCAAAACGGGCAAAGCCAGCGGCACTTCCGCCCGCCAAAAAATTTGCCCGCGAGACATGCCCATCCCCTGCGCGCTTTCCACAATATTACGCGGCACCTGCTGCAGCCCGGCCACTACGCCGCGCACCAGCGGCAGCAGCGCATAGAGCACCAGCGCAATCAGCGCAGGCGCTACTCCAATACCACTCACGCCGATTTTCCCCAACCACGGTAGCCATGCAGCAAGCCCTGCCAGCGGCGCAATTAGCAGGCCGAACAGCGCCACTGACGGCACCGTCTGAATCACGTTCAGCAGAGAAAAAACGCCGGACTGCCAGGCCGGACGGTGATAGCAAAGGATACCCAGCGGAACACCCACCAGCAGCGCCGGCACCAGCGTGCCGATAAGCAGCGCCAGGTGGCGGCTCAGAGCGTCGTCAAACACGTCCTGCCGGTTAACGTACTCTTTCATCAGCGAAAGATCGCTGAAGTAACCGCTTGCCAGCAGCGCGACGGGTACGATCCAGATTTGCAGATTGAACAGTAGCCGCCACAGCGGACTGGCAGTGAAGCGGTTGGCCGCGTCGGCGCACAGCAAAAGACTCACCGCCAGCATTAACCACAGGCCGCTGCCGGGGGAAGTGCGGGCCAGCGAGCTGCCATCCAGAGCAAACTGGCTCGCGCTGTGCCCCATCAGGAGCAGCAGGCTGATAAACAGCACTTCGCCGGTAATAATCGTCGCCAGAAGTGCAAGGGAACGCCCTGGCGCCAGCGTCAGGCCAGCCAGTACCAGGAGTGGAAGCGCAAGCCAATAGTGAAGCGTACCGGGAAGCTGGGTGATGCCAAACGGTTCACCGGAAACCAGGCGGTTAGGCGCATAGTTGATGATAGGGAGTAACATCAAGGCTGCAGCCAGTAACAACACCAGTAGCAGCAATACCCTGTTATGAATTTTTAGCAAACGTCATTCCAGCAGATTGATGACAAACAGTCGAAAAACGGCGTTTTCGACTGTTTGGGGTAAACCAGATAACGACGTTCATTGTTTTTCTCAGGCCGACGGGCGGACTTTTTAGAACAATGCACGTTGTCAGCTGGCTATTTAACGAAGCCTTTTTGTTTTAAGTAATCAGCGGCCACTTTTTTAGCATCCTGACCTTCCACCGCAATTTTCGCATTCAACTGCTGCAGCGTTTTCTGGTCAAGAGAAGTGAACACCGGTTTCAGCCAGTCGGCAATCTGCGGGTATTCTTTCAGCACGGCTTCACGCACCACGGCGGTTGGCGCTGAAACGGCCTGCACGCCTTTCGGGTCGGTAAGGGTTTCCAGGCCTAATGCCGCAACCGGGCCATCGGTGCCATAGGCCATCGCGGCGTTAACCCCGGAGGTCTGCTGCGCGGCGGCTTTGATGGTTACCGCCGTGTCGCCCCCGGCCAGAGACAGCAGCTGGCTCTGTTCCAGCTTAAAGCCGTAGGCTTTTTCAAAAGCCGGTAGTGCGTCCGAACGTTCGATAAACTCGGCGGACGCCGCAAGCTTAAAGGTGCCACCTTTTTTCAGGTACTCGCTCAGGTCAGCAAGGGAAACGAGATGATTTTTCTCCGCCAGATCCTTACGTACCGCGATGGTATAAGTGTTGTTAGCCGGGGCCGGGGTCAGCCAAACCAGGTGGTTTTTATCGTAGTCGAGCTGCTTAACTTTTTCATAGCCCTTCTGGGCGTCTTTCCAGGCCGGATCGTTTTCAGTTTTAAAGAAGAACGCCCCGTTGCCGGTATATTCAGGATAGATATCCAGCTCGCCGGAGGTTATCGCGCCGCGCACGACCGGGGTGGTGCCAAGCTGAACCTTGTTGATGGTTTTCACATCATGGCTTTCCAGCACCTGCAAAATAATGTTGCCGAGCAGCGAGCCTTCGGTATCAATTTTCGAGCCGACCTTCACCGGATCCGCCGCCTGCGCGCCTGTCGCCAGCATCACTAACCCTGCCAAACCCCAACGTGTTGATAAGTTCATAGTTATTCCTCGTTGTTCTTTACTTAAAAATCATGCAGTAAAGAAAGAATAGCCGAGTTTGAATCAGCTGGGGAAAGCACTAAGCGGTATATGATATGCGAAGTCGTTAGAACAGAAGGATGCCCTGAATTTTCCGGTCTGTCGGCTGCCTGCCCGGCTAAATCCCTACGTTTACTGTCATTTATATTTTTTTTACCCGCGGCTTTTGTATTTTTACCTTCTTTTTATATGTCAGTGAATATGCTCTTTTCGTCGCCGAGAGGCTCCGATAAAGACCATCATGAACTCACTTATTCATCACTCACTCGTTAAAAACATCTTTACGCTTTTCGCTTTTCCTCAGGCCACAGCAAATGAGGAAATCGTTAGCAAACCCGTTCAGGAGCGAGCGAAAGCCTTTGCCGAGGAAGTGCGTTGCTACCTTCAGGCTCATCCCGACACAAAGCATGTTGATATCTACCTTAATGATGTCAACGGCGCCTTTCGCGGAAAACGTATCGCGGTCGAGAGCCTGCTGTCACTCTCCGCAGGCTGCTATTTTCCGCAGTCCGTTTACGCGATGGACCATGAGGGCAAGACGTTTAGCCAGGCTCCGGGCTACCCGGATGACGATGAACCTGACGGGCTCTGTCTGCCGGTTGCCGGCACGTTAAGACCCTGTGCACACGATCCTAAACATAACGCGCAGCTGCTATTGACCATGAAGCAGAGCGACGGCAGCGGCTATGCGCTGGAGCCCAGAGTGGTACTGGAAAACGTGCTGCAGAAGTTTCATTACCACGGGCTGTACCCGGTGGCAGCACCGGAAATCGAGTTCTATTTGGTCAGTAAAGCCCAGCAAGAAGCGCCGGCTCAGGGCTGCTTTTATATGCCCGTGCCTTCAGATTACACCGCCTTTATTGAAGCACTTGAACAGGCGGCCGCCGACCAAAAGCTGCCGCTAAATGGCATCGTTTGCGAAGCCGAAGCCGGACAGTTTGAGCTGAACCTCAAGCATGCCAAAGATATCGTCGGGATTTGTGAAAGCGTGCTGGCGCTGCGCAGGTTAACCAGCATTGTGGCCGATAAATTTGGCTATCAGGCAAACTTCATGGCTAAACCCTTTTCACATCTTGCCGGGAACGGCCTGCATTTTCATATCAGCCTGAACGACCGACAAGGTGATAACGTCTTCGCCTCTCCGGCTGATGCCCTGAATGAAATGACTCAGCTTTGCCTGGCCGGGATGCTGCAAACAATGCCTGCCGCGGTGGCCGTTATCGCCCCACACGTGAACTCTTTCAGAAGGCTGCGTAAAAACCTTAACGAGCCGCTTTTCAGTTCGTGGGGCTATAACAAACGCAGCGCCGCCCTGCGCATTCCCTGCTCCGACGACAACAATCGCCGTATTGAGTACCGCCTTGCGGGGGCAGACGTTAACCCGTACCTGGCCATGGCCGTCATTCTTACCGGCATGCTTTACGGGCTGGAGAATATCGACAGCGATACGCTGAAAAATGCAGCGCTGTTCGCCCCCGATCTGCCGCTATTCCAGAACGTGGCTATCGAAGAATTCCGGCAAAGTCACTATATGACCGAAAGCCTGGGTGCCGCCTTCACCCGCCAGTGGGTGACCCACAAGCTGTCGGAGCTGGCGTGGTTTGAAACCATTGTGACGCCGGAAGAAGCGGTGCTGTCACGCTAGCGCGAGCACCTTATCAACCCAAACGCCGATCCGAGGTGATGTATGTCTCGTCTTATTATGCTGTCTAATCGCTGCGAGCCAGAACGCGGACAGAGTGGTGATCCTTTGCTTCCGGTTTTCCATTCCGTCCTGAAGAAACACCCGGGGATCTGGTTTGGCTGGAACGGTGAGGTTGCGGCAGGAAACAAGCAAAGAAAAGCCAGCTATTTCAATCAGTCAGGCTATCAGCAATACAGTTGGGGATTAACGCCCAACGAATATGACAATTTCTATCAGGGCTATAACCATCAAGTTTTGTGGCCCGTTTTCCACAATCGCCCGGATCTAATCCACTATAAAAAAGAATATTTCACTACCTGGAAAAACTATAACCACGACGTCAAGGCACGGGTGGCTGCCAAAATTGAGGCCGACGATCTCGTCTGGGTGCAGGACTACCATTTACTGTTTACCGGCAAGATGCTGAAAGAAGACGGGCACGCCAACCGCTGCGGTTTCTTCCTGCATCAGCCCTTCCCGCCGGGCGACGTGCTGCGCTCGGTGCCCGAGCACGACAGCATTATGCAGGCGCTGTTCAGCTACGATTTACTTGGATTCCAGTCGAGCGGTGACGTAAATAACTTCCTCGCCTATGCGCTGCGGTTTTATCGCGTGGAAAGGCTGGCGGATAACCTTATTCAGCTTAATGGCCACGCTATCAGGCTTGGGATTTTCCCGTGCGGCATTGATAAATCGGTTCCGGCGCTTTCATCAACGAACGCCGAAGCGGTGCGCAACTATCCGCGTCAGATAATAATCAGCAACGACACCGTCAGCGATATCAGCGGCGTACATTGCCACCTGACAACTATGGAAACGTTTCTAAGCAGCCACTCTGAATTCCTGCGCGACGTTAGCCTGCTGCAGATTTCTGACGCTTCCAAAGGCTACGCCTTGTCTGTGCGGGATCTCTGCACCCGGCTCGAACGCCAGTGCGGGGAAATTAACGACAGGTTTGGCGATGCGTCCTGGTATCCCATCAACTACATTCGTCACCAGCTTTGCCATGCTGACCTGATTTACGCTTTCTACCGCACTGCGCACGTGGCGATGTTCACTCCGCTTTCCGAAGGCATGAGCCTGCAGGCGAAAGCGTTTATTCTCGCCCAGGATGCTGACGACCCCGGCGTGCTGATGCTGTCCGCCCTTACAGGGACGGCTGAACAGTTAACGGACGCGGTGTTGATCAACCCCTATGATGCCAACGAAGCCAGCCATGCGCTTTACTCCGCACTGACGATGCCGCTGCACGAGCGTAAACGCCGGTATCAACAGCTGCTGGCGAAAGTGGAAAGGTACGACAGCCTGTGGTGGGCCAGAGCTTTTCTCGATGCATTAAACGCAGAGCCAACTCAGGCTCCTGCGACGGTGATCCCGTTCCGCGCTTCTCATCACGGTATTTTTACGCCACAGAATTTGTATTAATGGTCAGAACAATGCGCTTTGGGCGAGGGTGTACAGCGTTTCATTTTGCGTGTTTCGGGAGAACTTTTTAGCCCAGGCATTATTCCGTTCACCCATAGATCGATGTTCCCTATACGTTCCCTGAACGGTGAACGTGTCAGGTGGCATTACGCCATGCCCCCTGACACCCCCCGGCGCCCGGCGAGCTCATCGCCGCTGAAGCGGTAAACCCACCGGCTATCACCCAAACATTCGGGGTCGTTCGCGATTCGTTCCCGACGATCGCTCTCTTTCGCTGCTCCCGGCAGCTCAACCCCGTCTGAGTTGGGTCATAACCGGGGGCGATGAGAGCCGGGGACAAGGGCGTGGCAGTGAGACTTACAGCGCCTGTGACTTTCAGCGTGGCTGCGAATTTGAAGCGAGGCTCGGTTCCGGCTTAAATCGCCTCGGTTTTCTCTCCGACTGGCCAGGGTCCGGACGTTGGGAACGGCCGGAGGCTGAGAGCGTCGGGAACGCATCTCAGCCGACCCAGGACTGGGAGATAAAACGGAGGTCTGCCGCTTTAGCGGTCGATTTATTTGGCCGGGAGTCAGGGGTCTCGGGGAAGTAACGGTGACTTCCCCGAGTCATTCACCGGTTCGGTGGCTGCATATGAAGCTGTACTTGAGGTGAACGGAATCTTAGCTGACTCTGCATAAATGGCGATTTTCATGGCAAAAATACTTCCCGGCAAGCTCCCCTGCCACAGTTGATATTCCACTAGCCAGCCTGCCTAACCCTTGCTCGGATTTTAATCTCAATCGAAATCCTGTCGTCCACCACGGCCTCAAATATTGCCAGTGAATAAGTCACAAGATAAATATTCAAGATTGCGTTAAAAACTCATTATTTATTTCTTACAACTGCAGAGTCTTATTTTTTTACTATCTGGATAATATGACCCCACCGCAGCCTCCGCCCCAGAAAGTGACGATGTTTAACCAAGGAATACATGATGAGCAAAAGCCCAGACATACCCGATCTCACCTCTGACTTACCCCGCTGGCTGGCTTATATCGACAGCCTTCATTCGCAGGTGATTGATATGGGATTAGAGCGAATAAAAGAAGTTGCCGCGAAGCTTGGTGTGTTAAAACCGGCCCCTTTTGTCTTTCTGGTTGGCGGAACCAACGGGAAAGGCACCACCTGCCACACCCTCGAGAAAGTCCTGATGCAGTCAGGGTACAAAGTGGGCGTATTCAGTTCACCCCACATGATTCATTATAAAGAGACGGTGCGCATTCAAGGCCAGGAGCTGTCGGATGCGGCCCACATTGCTGCTTTTGTTGAAATTGAGAAAGCACGCCAGGCCACTACGCTAACGCCTTTCGAGTTCAATACGCTGGGCGCTTTCTGCCTGATTAAATGGGCTCAGGCAGACGTGGCGATTATTGAGGTTGGCATGGGGGGCCGGGACGATGCGACCAACATTCTTACCCCGGATGTCTCAGTCATCACCAACGTGGCGCTGGACCACGAAGACTGGCTGGGCAAAGGCACCGAGGCCATCGGCGAGATCAAAGCAGGTATCTTCCGCAGCGGACATCCGGCGGTGATTGGGCAACAGCAGGCCCCGGAATCCTTGCTCCGCTATGCGCAACAGATTGGCGCTATCCCCCATCAAAATGGCGTGGACTGGCATATCACAGAGGGTGGCGATGAATGGACGTTTAGCGACAAGCTCGGCGAAATCACCCCGTTAAGGCAGCCGAAAATGCCACGCGATAACGTGGCTACTGCAATAGCCGCGCTGCGTATCAGCGGGCTTAAATTTGAGCTGGCTGCACTGCATGATGTTATTCATAAAGCCAATTTACCCGGTCGCTTTCAGGTAATTGACCACAAACCCACCGTGATTTTAGATGTGGCGCATAATCCCCACGCTGCGGCATATTTAGCGGAAAGGCTGCGTAACTACCCCAAAAAAGGAAAGTATCGCTTTGTTATCGGCATGCTTATTAATAAAGACATTAAAGGCACCGTCGATTATTTAAAAGATCTTTCCGATGAGTGGTATTGCTGTGGCATTCAGGCGGGCCCAAGAAGCTCTCAAGCGGAAGATATTGCGCGGTATTTACCTGAGACAAAAAACTTCCCGGATATTTTATCCGGCTGGGCAGCAGCCAAACGTGATGCCAGTGCGGACGATGTGATTGTCGTTTGCGGGTCTTTTTATTCTGTTGCACCCATGCTAAACGAACTGAATTAAACTGTCGTAAAAAAGCCACCCCGAGAGGTGGCTTAACTTAAAGATAACCCGCTTATTTCAGCTCAAATTCACCCTGCTGCACGCGGGCAGAATCCAGGCCGATAAACACGTTGAACTTGCCTGGCTCCGCGTCGTACTTCATCTTCGCGTTCCAGAACTTCAGAGCGTTGATGTCGATTGGGAAGCTGACGGTCTGGCTTTCACCCGCTTTCAGCGCCACTTTCTTAAAGCCTTTCAGCTCTTTCACCGGGCGGCTCATGGAGGCTGTCACGTCCTGCAGGTACATCTGCACCACGGTTTCCCCTTCACGGTCGCCGCTATTGGTAACCGTGACGGACGCTTCGACTTTACCGTCGCGCTTCATGGCCGGCGCGGAAAGCTTCACGTCACCCACTTTGAAAGTGGTGTAGCTCAGCCCGTAGCCAAACGGATACAGCGGCCCGTTCGCTTCATCAAAGTAGCGTGAAGTGTATTTATTGGGTTTTTCCGGGTTGTACGGGCGACCGGTATTCAGGTGGCTGTAGTACGTCGGAATTTGCCCAACCGAGCGCGGGAAGGACATTGGCAGCTTGCCGGACGGATTGTAGTCGCCAAACAACACGTCAGCAATGGCGTTCCCGCCTTCGGTGCCGCCGTACCAGGCTTCCAGCATCGCATCCGCCTGCTGGTCTTCTTTCACCAGCGCCAGAGGACGGCCGTTCATCAATACCAGTACCAGCGGTTTACCGGTGGCCTTCAGGGCAGTAATCAGGTCGCGCTGGCTCTGCGGCAGCGTCAGGTCGGTGCGGCTGGAAGCCTCATGCGCCATACCCTGAGCTTCACCGACAACGGCCACCACTACATCGGCGTTTTTCGCCGTATTCACCGCTTCGTCAATCATCGCTTTCGGCGTGCGCGGGTCAATGGTGACCGCAGGTTCATACTGGTTCAGGAACGCGACAATGTCTTTTTCATCGGTAACGTTCGCGCCTTTGGCAAACACCACTTTGCCCTGCTGGCCTACGGCATTTTTGATGCCTTCCAGCGGCGTCACGGACTGCGCGGCAACGCCAGCGGCAGACCAGCTGCCCATGGCGTCACGCTTGCTGTCGGCCAGCGGGCCAATCACCGCAATGGTGGAGGTCTTTTTCAGCGGCAGCGTTTGCAGGCGGTTTTTCAGCAGTACCATGCTTTCGCGCGCCACTTCTCGCGCTTCTTTGCGGTGCAGGCGGCTTTCGGCGTTGGTGTCTGCCGGGTCAGAATCTTTTGGCCCAAGGTGACTGTACGGATCGTTAAACAGCCCCATGTCGTATTTCACGTTCAGCACGTGGCGGGTGGCGTCATCCAGCTCTTTCATCGGTACCGCGCCGCTTTTCACCAGTTCTGGCAGATATTTGCTGTAGTACTCGTCGCTCATGCTCATGTTGATGCCGGAGTTGAGCGCAATGCGCACCGCGTCTTTCGGATCGCTGGCTACGCCGTGCTTAATCAGCTCTTTAATCGCGCCGTGATCGGAGATGGTAATGCCTTTGAACTTCCATTCGTCGCGCAGCAAATCTTTCAATAACCAGCTGTCCGCGGAGGCCGGCGTGCCGTTCAGGGAGTTAAGCGCAACCATCACGCCGCCGCTTCCCGCGTCCAGCGCAGCTTTGTACGGCGGCATGTAGTCGTTAAACAGGCGCTGCGGGCTCATGTCGACGGTGTTGTACTCTTTTCCGCCCTCCACCGCGCCATAGGCCGCGAAGTGCTTCACGCTGGTCATCACCGAGTAGCGGTCCGCCGGGCTTTTGCCCTGCATCGCTTCAACCATGGTGCGCCCCATAATCGAGGTCAGGTAAGTGTCTTCGCCAAACCCTTCGGAGACGCGGCCCCAGCGCGGATCGCGCGAGACGTCGACCATCGGTGCCCAGGTCATGTTCAGGCCGTCATCCGCGGCTTCATAGGCGGAAACGCGCCCGACTGTTTTTACCGCATCAAGGTTAAACGAGGACGCCAGGCCAAGGCTTATCGGGAACACGGTGCGTTGGCCGTGAACCACGTCGTAGGCGAAGAAGAGAGGAATCTTCAGGCGGCTGAGCTGCATCACCTGGTCCTGCATAGCGCGGATGTCCTGGCGAGTCACGGTGTTAAAGATGGCCCCCACCTGACTGTCTTTGATCATCTCGCGAATGGCTTCTTTCGGGTTATCCGGGCCGACGCTGATTAAACGCAGCTGACCGATTTTTTCATCGGTGGTCATTTTTTTCAGCAGGTCGGTGACGAAGGCATCACGCGCTTCCGGCGTTAAAGGGTGCGGGCCAAACATCTCATCAGCAAGCGCAGGCTGTAGCGCCAGGCTTACTGCAATCCCTACAGAACAGAGCCATTTCATCGGATTCACTCTCACAAGCTTTTGTTAAGGCGTGCAGTTTGCCACATCGCCACCACGGTAAGAAGAGCGTAGCAAAGCCTGGCATCTGATTTCGCGGAGATTTCCTCGTTACGCTCACGTTTTTCGGCGCTATGCTTAACGGCAGGCTTTTTGATGCCACCACAAGGAGTGGATACATGTCTGTTCTGATAACGTCCGATAATAAAACGCTGATAAACGAACTCTCTCGCCACGTTGGCTCGCACCATGTTTTAACCGACCCGGCCAAAACTGCACGCTACCGCAAAGGCTTCCGTTCCGGCCAGGGGGAAGCGCTGGCGGTAGTGTTCCCCGGCTCCCTGTTGGAACTGTGGCGCGTATTAAACGCCTGCGTCGCCGCCGATAAAATCATTATTATGCAGGCCGCCAATACCGGCCTGACCGAAGGCTCGACGCCAAGCGGCAGCGACTACGATCGCGATATTATTATTATCAGTACGCTACGTCTCGACAAGCTGCACCTGCTGGATAAAGGCGAGCAGGTGCTGGCCTGGCCCGGCACCACGCTTTACTCGCTGGAAAAAGCGCTTAAACCGCTGGGCCGCGAACCGCATTCGGTGATCGGCTCCTCCTGTATTGGCGCGTCGGTTGTCGGCGGTATTTGTAATAACTCCGGCGGTTCGCTGGTGCAGCGCGGCCCGGCCTATACCGAGATGTCGCTTTTTGCCCGCATTGATGAAAGCGGCAGGCTACAGCTGGTGAACCATCTGGGCATTAACCTGGGCACCACGCCGGAGCAAATTCTCAGCACGCTGGACGATGAACGCGTGAAAGACAGCGACGTGCAGCACGATGGCCGCCACGCTCACGATCACGATTACGTAACTCGCGTGCGCGACGTTGAGGCCGACACGCCTGCGCGCTACAACGCCGACCCGGATCGCCTGTTTGAATCTTCCGGCTGCGCGGGCAAGCTGGCTGTCTTTGCGGTACGCCTCGACACCTTCCCGGCAGAAAAGCGCCAGCAGGTATTTTACATCGGCACAAACCAGCCGAATGTACTGACCGAAATTCGTCGCCATATTCTGGCCAACTTCGAAAACCTGCCGGTTGCCGGGGAATATATGCACCGCGATATTTACGACATCGCGGAGAAATACGGCAAAGACACGTTCCTGATGATCGACAAGCTCGGCACCGACAAAATGCCGTTCTTCTTCACCATGAAGGGGCGCACCGACGCGATGCTAGACAAGGTTTCGCTGTTTAAGCCGCACTTTACCGACCGCTTTATGCAGAAACTCGGCGGCGTTTTCCCGGCTCACCTCCCGGAGCGGATGAAAACCTGGCGCGATAAATATCCTCACCACCTGCTGCTGAAAATGGCAGGTGAAGGCATCGACGAGGCCAAAGCCTGGCTGAGCGAGTATTTTAAAACCGCCGAAGGTGACTTCTTCGTCTGTACTCCGGAAGAAGGCAGCAAGGCCTTCCTGCACCGCTTTGCCGCCGCCGGGGCCGCGATTCGCTACCACGCCGTGCATGCTGATGAGGTGGAAGATATTCTGGCGCTGGATATCGCGCTACGCCGCAACGACAGCGACTGGTTCGAAGAGCTGCCGCCGGAAATCGGCGATAAGCTTATCCATCGCCTCTATTACGGCCACTTTATGTGCCATGTTTTCCACCAGGATTATATCGTCAAAAAAGGCGTGGATGTGCACGAACTGAAAGAGCAGATGCTGGCGCTGCTGCACGAACGCGGCGCACAGTACCCGGCAGAGCATAACGTTGGCCATCTCTACAAAGCGCCGGACACGCTGAAGCAGTTCTACAAGGCCAACGATCCAACCAACAGCATGAACCCAGGGATTGGCAAAACGACCCGGCGTAAAGGCTGGGCCGAAGACGACAGCGCTCAGGAACACGGCTGACGGAAATAAGTTTCTCCTATGACGGGCAATCTATGTTTCACGCTTTTTTGAGCATAGATTAATGAAACGGGGTGAAGACTATCTTCACCCTTTTTTCTGCCTAAGGAGCGAAAGATGTCCGCAGTAGAAACGATGCCCCTTCCTTTAGTCCAGATCAGGGAAGCGACGCCCGACGATATTCCTGCCATTAAAACGATTTATGCCTGGCACGTGCTGAACGGCAAAGGATCGTTTGAAGAGACCCCACCTGACGAACAGCAGATGACCGGGCGCCTGGCGGCGGTTCGCGCTCACGGCCTGCCGTGGCTGGTCGCGGTGATTAACGATCGTGTTGTCGGCTATTGCTACGCCACGGTTTATCGCCCTCGCCCCGGCTACCGCTACACGGTCGAAGATTCGGTGTATATCGACGCCAGCATGACCGGGCGCGGCATCGGCAAAGCCCTGCTGAGCGAATTAATCACGCGGTGTGAAAAGGGGCCATGGCGGCAGATGATCGCGGTGATTGGCGATGGGGATAACAATCCAGGCTCGTGCAGATTACACACCCAGCACGGGTTTGAAACCGTCGGACGGCTGCGTAGCGTCGGGTTTAAGATGGGCGACTGGCGGGATACGTTAATGATGCAGCGCCCGCTCAACGACGGAGACGAGACGCTGCCACAATAATTACTCTTCTTCCGATCCGGCTACGGTGTTGTTCGCCATTTGCGCCGCTTTAGAGCGCTTATAGCTTAATGCTTCCGCCGGAACGGGCGTCACTTTACCGGTTTCCAGGAAGGATCGCAGGCGGTTAGCGTCAGCGAAGTGGGTGTATTTGCCGAAAGCATCCAGCACCACCAGCGCCACCGGACGACCGCTAATCACGGTACGCATCACCAGGCAGTGGCCTGCATTGTTGGTAAAACCGGTTTTCGTTAGCTGAATGTTCCAGTTCTGACGATACACCAGGTGATTGGTGTTGCGGAACGGCAGCGTATAGGCCGGGTTGCGGAAGGTCGCCATATCTTCACGCGTGGTGCTGAGCTGGCCCAGCAGGGGGTACTTCTGAGTTGCAATCAGTAATTTGGTCAAATCGCTGGCGGTGGAGACGTTTTCAATCGACAGGCCGGTTGGCTCCACGTAGCGGGTATGGATCATACCCAGAGACTTCGCCTTCGCGTTCATCGCGCGGATAAACGCATCGTAGCCGCCAGGATAATGGTGGGCCAGGCTCGCCGCCGCGCGGTTCTCCGAGGACATCAGCGCCAGCAGCATCATATTTTTACGGCTGATCTCGCTATTAAGACGAACGCGAGAATAGATCCCCTTCATCTCAGGAGTATGGCTGATGTCCACTTTAAGCATTTCATCCATCGGCAGATGGGCGTCCAGCACCACCATCGCGGTCATTAGCTTGGTGATAGAGGCAATAGGACGAACCAGATCCGGATGGCTGGAATAGAGAATTTTGTTGGTTTGCAAATCGACAATCATAGCGCTGCCGGAGGCAATCTCCTGGCCGGCGCTGGCCGCATGGGTAAGGGCCTTACTGGCTTCTGCCTGCGGGGCAAAAGGCACAGTCATCATCAGCGCAAGGCTGAACAACGATAAACGGATTTTTGTCGGCATGGTGACACTTCTGTAATGATTCCGGAAAAGTATAGGCTCACCGCAGACATTCACCTGAATTATATAAACATGCGGGGCGCCGGAATCATACTCCGGCGCCCCGCTTTACTGCCAGTTAAGAATCGTAACGTTATATCAAAACTTTCTGTCAATTCGCCCCGTCAGAACAGGCGATAACCATAACCCCAGAGGATAACCGCGACGGCCAGCAGCACTTCCAGCACCAGCACGCCAATCGCAAGTGTTGAACTGGAAAAACTCATCCCTTCTTCTTTGTCGATGCCAAGGAAGTCAGGCACACCGACGTAGAGCAGATAGCCGGTGTAAACCAGCGCGACGGCACCGACCGCCACGCACAGCCAGACCAGCGGATAAAGTGCAACAATCCCGCTCAGGAATAGCGGCGTAGCGACATAGCCGGCAAAGACCATACAGCGGGCAAGCGACGGACGCTGTGGATAGTTACGCGCCATCCACCAGATAACCCGCCCCATCACCGCAACGCCGCCCAGCATCAGGGCGTAGAAAAGAATACCCAGATACAGGCCGGTAAACATAGAGAGCTGAACGTAGGTGCCGTCCCCGAAGTTCCAGCCGATTTGCGTGGTGCCGATAAACGCGCAGATGACGGGAATGGCCGCCATCAACAGCACATGGTGAGTGTAGTGATGCGAGACGGACTCGTTCTCGCGCTTAATTTCCTGCATTTCCCGATTAGGATGGGAAAACAATCCCCAGACATGGCTCATACAACCTCCGGACCTGCGGCGCAAATGCTTGCGATACTCCAAGTATAATTCACCTTCAGGTTATTATTTAACCAGACGAAAAATATCTCCGATTCTGTACAAACCTGACGGCGATGAGTTGTATGCTTTAGGGATGCATTTTTACATGGAGGAGAGTCCAGCTTAATGGATATCAATGGCTTAATAGAACAGTATGGCTATGCCGCGCTGATTATCGGCAGCATGGCGGAAGGTGAAACCATTACCCTGCTAGGCGGCGTGGCCGCGCATCAGGGACTGTTAACCTTCCCACTGGTGGTTTTGTCTGTCGCGCTGGGCGGCATGATTGGCGATCAGGTTCTGTTCCTGGTAGGCAAGCATTTTGGCAGCGCCCTGCTCGCTCGCTTTAAAAAACATCACAAGAAAATTGCCAAAGCGCAGGCGCTGATCAACCGCCATCCTTATCTGTTCGTGATAGGCAGCCGCTTTATGTACGGCTTTCGCATCGTCGGGCCCATTATCATCGGCGCCAGCAAGCTGCCGCCAAAGCTGTTTATCCCGCTGAATATCTGCGGCGCCATTCTCTGGGCCACGCTATTTACGACGCTCGGCTACCTCGGCGGCGAAGTGGTCGGCCCGTGGCTGCACAGCCTGGATACTCATCTGCGTCACTGGATTTGGCTTATTGTGGCGGTGGTGCTGGTTGTGGGCGTTCGGCTGTGGTTTAAACACCGGCAAAAAGACGATTAATCTGCTGCTGCGGGCAGCAACGCAAGCCACGCCTGCAGCAGAAGTAGTGCCTCTTCGCCGCCGCCGTCGCGCTGGGCTTTCACTATCGCCCCGTCAATCACCAGCGCCAGCATTTCCGCCCGCAGTCTGCCGCTCACGTTATTGGGCAAATAGCCTGCCAGGCACTGCACCATCGCCTGCTTATGGGCGCGGGCTATCGGCAGCGTTTCCGGCAGCGCCTCTGCCATTTCTACCGCCGAATTGATAAACGCGCAGCCGCGAAACGCCTCGTCCTCAAACCAGTTTTGCAAAGTGGCCGCTAAGGCTTCCGCCAGCCCTTTCCCTTCGCCAGTTTGCTGTTCAAGCGTCTGGCTAAACCACGCCATCCAGCGCTGATGCCGATAATCCAGAAAGGCGCGGATCAGGTCATCTTTTGCCGGAAAATGCCGGTAGAAGGTCACTTTGGTGACGCTGGCTTCTCTGATGATCCGATCGATACCGGTGGCGCGAATGCCGTCGCGGTAAAACAAATCGTGCGCGGTTTGCAAAATGCGGTCGCGCGCGCCGGGTGTCGCAGTAGGCATGATCTCTCCTGTTAAAAATCTATCATGGCGCATGTAGACAAATCTGTCTACCCAGGATAGCGTAGAAAAGTAGACAGACCTGTCTACATACTTACAGGAGCAGACCCATGACAGTAAAACCCCCGGTTCCACCGTTTACGCTCGAGACGGCAAAACAAAAAGTTCGCCTGGCGGAAGATGCCTGGAACAGCCGCGACCCAGAACGTGTCTCGCAGGTTTACGCCCTGAATACCCACTGGCGCAACCGCGCAGAATTTGTGGATGGCCGCGAGGCGGTGGTGGGCTTTTTAACGCGCAAGTGGCAGCGTGAGCTGGACTACCGGCTGATCAAAGAGATCTGGGCGCACGATGGCAACCGTATCGCGGTGCGCTTCGCCTACGAATGGCACGACGACTCCGGCAACTGGTTTCGCAGCTTTGGCAATGAGAACTGGGAATTTGACGAGCAGGGCCTGATGATTAACCGCCACGCCTGCATTAACGACACGCCGATCAAAGAGAGCGAACGCGCCTTCTTCTGGCCGCTGGGCCGCCGCCCGGACGATCATCCTGAGCTGA
Source organism: Enterobacteriaceae bacterium RIT693 (assembly GCA_009668225.1). Lineage (GTDB taxonomy): Bacteria > Pseudomonadota > Gammaproteobacteria > Enterobacterales > Enterobacteriaceae > Cedecea. The sequence continues at coordinate 294,705 of WJYK01000001.1, forward strand.
GCCATTTCGGTTTTTAACGGTTTTGCCGCCGGAGCCGGTTTTCTTTCCGGCGGCGTAGCGTCTAAAATTCCCGCTGGCCAATGATGGCCTCATTAATGCAGAGGATTTATGACGCAAAATATCTATGACGATCCGGCATTTTTTGCCGGTTATGCCACGCTGGACCGCTCAATAAAGGGTCTGGATGGCGCGCCTGAGTGGGCAAAAGTTCAGGCTATGTTGCCGCCGCTGGCGGGCAAGCAGGTGCTGGATTTGGGCTGCGGCTACGGCTGGTTCTGCCGCTATGCGCGTGATGCAGGTGCGGCAAAAACGATCGGGCTGGATGTGTCCACCCTTATGCTTGCGAAAGCCCGTGAAATGACCGAAGGGGCAGGCATTGAGTATCGGTGCGAAGACCTTTCCGCGCTGCAGCTTCCTGCCAATAGTCTCGATCTGGCCTATAGCTCGCTGGCGCTGCACTACCTTGAGGAGATTCGCCCGCTGTTCGCTACGCTTGAACAGGCACTGGTTCCGGGCGGCAAACTGGTCTTTACCGCCGAACATCCGATCTATACCGCGCCGCTTGAGCAGGCCTGGCTTAAGGATCGGGCGGGGCAGCGCAGCTGGCCGGTGAATCATTATCAGCAGGAAGGCGTGCGCATCAGCAACTGGTTTGCTGAAGGCGTGAAGAAGCAGCACCGCAAGCTGGCCACCTGGATAAATGCCCTGGTTGAAAGCGGATTCGTGCTTGAAAAGCTGGATGAATGGGGCCCTGAAGATGAACAAATCGCCCTCAACCCCGCGCTGGCGGAAGAGGCTGAACGGCCCATGATCTTCCTGCTCGCCGCCGTTAAACCTCAGCGTTAATCCGCAATACCCGCATTTTTTTCTTCATTATTCCGTCTACGGGGAGGCAACTCCCCCCCGTCTTCGTATCCTTGCCTATACTCAAAATGACCAAACAAAAAGGTAAGGAGCGCTAATGAAAATTATTTTATGGGCCATTCTGATCATTTTCATCATCGGGCTGCTGGTGGTAACTGGCGTGTTCAAAATGATCTTTTAAAGATGCGGGTGCCACGTTTGTGGCGCCCGTTGCTGCATCCCTTCTCTCAGCGATCTGCCCCTTAGTCACAAATACAGCCTATGAAGAATCGGCTCAAGTTCCGTTCACTTTCAGCCGTGTTTTATATGCAGCCCCCGCACCGGTGAACGACTCGGGGAAGTCACCGTCACTTCCCCGAGACCCCGGACTCCCGGCCAAATAAATCGCCGCAAGCGGTAAACCTTCGTTTTATCTCCCAGTCCTGGCTCGGCTGAGATGCGTTCCCGACGCTCTCAGCCTCCGGCCGTTCCCGACGCCCGGACCCTGGCCAGTCGGAGAGAAAACCGAGGCGATTTAAGCCGGAACCGAGCCTCGCTTTTTGTTCCCAGCCACGCTGAACATCACTGTCGCTTCAAGACTTACAGCCACGCCCTTGTCCCCGGCTCTCATCGCCCCCGGTGATGACCCAACTCAGGCGGGGTTGAGCTGTCGGGAACAGCGAAAGAGAGCGATCGTCGGGAACGAATCGCGAACGACCCCGAATGTTTGGGTGATAGCCGGTGGGTTTACCGCTTCAGCGGCGATGAGCTTGCCGGGCGCCGGGGGTCGTCAGGGGGCATGGCGTAATGCCACCTGACACGTTCACCGTGTTCCGAGCCTGCAGGGGAAACAAATGTACGGGTGAACGGAATAACTGCGGAGCGAAAGATATCTCCTGGAGAATTTGAAAGGAAAATGTGTATAAGAGACAGCCTCAACGCCCCCAGCCCACTTGCCGTCAGTATCCCGTCGGGCGTATCATCACGCCAATTGATTGGAGAAATAATGACTATCAAAGAAAATGATTTCCGCAAAATCGATCTCAATTTGCTGATCGCTTTTGCCGTGCTGTTTCGTGAGCAAAGCGTCTCACTGGCAGCGGACAAACTGCATCTCGGGCAACCCGCGGTCAGTGGCGCACTGGCGCGGCTGCGCGATATGTTTGACGACCCACTGTTTATTCGCAGCGGCCATCGCATGCAGCCGACCGCTCGCGCAAGCGAACTGCATACCGAACTGATGCCCCTGCTGGAACAGCTGCAAAGCGCCCTTTTCCAGCAGGCGGAATTCTGCCCGGCAAGCGCCAAAGCAACCGTCACTATCGGCATGACTGACTGGGTTGAAATGTGGCTGATGCCAAAACTCATTCCCGCGCTAAAACAGGACGCGCCGGGCATGCGCATTAACGTCGTGGCAAGCGATCCGTTTACCGATGCTCAACGGCTGGAAGGCGGCGAGCTGGATATGGCGATAAGCGTGGCGAACCAAAGCGCCCGCTGGCTGGAGCGCGAGGTGCTGACCAGCATGGATTTTGTGACGCTCTGGCAACCGCAGCAACTAGGGGCCAGCGCTCCGCTGTCGCTGGAAGAGTATGTGGCCCACCAGCACGTGCTGGTGAGCTACCGCGAAGCCACCAGCAGCCAGATAGATACACTGCTGGCAAAAACCGGCCGGACGCGCCAAATCACCTACACGACACCGCATTTTGCCGCCCTGCCGGGCCTGCTGATGCAGATGCCCGCGTTGGCAACGGTGCCTGCGGGGCTGTCAGACAGCTGGCAGAAAACCTGGGGGCTGACTGCCAGCCCGGTTCCCGTTGAAGTACCGCCGTTTGAGGTCGCGCTGCTCTGGCACCAGCGCCACAACAGCGACGCCGCGCTGATGTGGCTGCGCGGGTTTATTCAGCGGCTGGTGAATGTGGCGTAACAGGAGACAAGATGAAGAGGGGAAAGTGTTTTCCCTCCCGGACTACTGACAAAGTGCATTTTTCTTAAAAGGTTTGCTGCCTGAACGAATAGAAACAATGAATTATGTTCTCTGATTTGCCCCAAAGAGCCAAAAAACACGTTTTTTGGCTCTTTGTCATAAAGTGAAGAGGGAAAACGAATTTTCCCTCCTGTGGACGCAGCTTAGCGTTTCAGGCTGCCGCCGTTAGTGGCTATCACCGCTTTGTACCAGTGGAAACTTTTCTTCCTTGAACGCGCAAGCGTGCCGTTCCCCTGGTCATCACGGTCAACGTAGATAAACCCGTAGCGCTTCGACAGTTCGGCCTTCGAGGCGCTGACCAGGTCAATTGGCCCCCAGCTGGTGTAACCCATCATTTCTACACCGTCCTCAATCGCTTCCCCCACCTGCACCAGATGGTCGTTCAGGTAGCTGATGCGGTAGTCATCGTTGATCGTGCCGTCGGCTTCGGGTTTGTCCTTCGCCCCCAGGCCGTTTTCAACAATAAACAGCGGCTTCTGATAGCGATCCCACAGGGTGTTAAGCAAAATGCGCAGCCCGACCGGGTCAATCTGCCAGCCCCACTCGGAACTTGCCAGATGCGGATTCGGCACCATGCTGAGAATGTTGCCTCGCGCCTTCGCATTCAGCTCTTCGTCCGCCGTGACGCAGCCGGTCATGTAGTAGCTAAATGAGATAAAATCGACGGTATTTTTCAGAGTTTCACGATCGCTTTCACTGATTTCAAGCTGAATGCCGTTATCACGGAAGTAACGCAGCATATAGCCCGGATAGCTGCCCCGGCACTGGACGTCGCCGAAGAACAGCCAGCTGCGGTTTTCCTGCAACGTTTCCAGCATGTCTTCCGGTTTACAGGTAAGCGGATACATCAGCCCACCGAGCAGCATATTGCCAATTTTGGCGTCCGGGATAATGTCGTGGCAGGCCTTTACCGCCAGGCTGCTGGCGACCAGCTGATGATGAATAGCCTGATAGATTGCGCCTTTTCCCGGCTCCCCTTCCAGCCCGACGCCGGTCAGCGGCGCGTGCAGCGACATATTGATCTCATTGAAGGTCAGCCATAGCTTCACCTTATGCTGATAGCGGGTGAACACGCAGCGGGCATAGCGTTCAAAACAGTCAATCACTTTGCGATTGCCCCAACCGCCGTATTTCTTGACCAGGCCCCACGGCATTTCGTAATGGGACAGGGTCACCATCGGCTGAATACCGTGCTGAGCCAGTTCATCAAACAGTTTGTCGTAAAATGCCAGCCCGGCCTCGTTCGGTTCAGATTCGTCCCCCTGCGGGAAGATGCGCGTCCAGGCAATGGAAACGCGCAGGCAGCTGAACCCCATTTCGGCAAACAGCGCGACATCCTGCGGATAGTGATGGTAAAAATCGATCGCCACGTCTTTAATGCCACTGTCTCCCGGTGCTCGTTCTTTCACCGGGCCAAATACTCCCTGCGGCTGGACGTCTGAGGTAGAAACGCCTTTGCCGTCCTCCAGCCATGCTCCTTCGACCTGGTTTGCGGCGATAGCACCGCCCCACAGAAATGTTTTTGGAAATGCTGTCATATCACTCTCCTTTGTTTAACGTTCTACCGTCAGGAACGGCATACCTGAATCGAGGGTGGACTGCTGCGTCACGCGCGTAATATCCCGGTAATCATCGCTATTACTGATGATTACCGGCGTGGCGAGATCGTACCCGGCGGCGAGGATCGCCTCGCGGTCAAACTCAATCAGCAGGTCACCGGGTTTAATTTTGTCACCCGGCTGGACGTGTGCGGTGAAGTACTGCCCGCCAAGCTTCACGGTGTCGATACCTATGTGGATCAAAACTTCAATGCCGCTTTCGCTCAGTAGGCCAATGGCGTGGCGAGTCTGGAATAAAGAGGCAACTTCACCGTAAAACGGCGCGCGGACTTCGTTATTCAGCGGGATAATGGCCGCCCCCTGCCCCAGTAACCCGCCGGCAAAAGTGGCGTCCGGGACCTGGTCCATCGCCAGCATAGTGCCGCTCATTGGGGCCAGGATGTCATCATCCCCGGCAATCGCAGTAGGTGACGCGGCGAGCTGTGTACTGCGCGGCAGGCCAAAGGCCCATGTCAACGCGCAGGCCAGCACCAGCGACAACGACGTGCCGATAATCGCCCCCCATACCGTGCTGTCCATGCCACCCGGAGGAAGCATCTGTGCCAGACTGAAAATGCTCGCCAGCCCGAAGGAGTAAAGGTTGCTCTGGCTAAAACCGACGATAGCCCCACCGATTCCTCCGGCAATACAACCAAAAATAAACGGACGACGATGAGGCAGCGTCACGCCGTAAACCGCAGGTTCTGTGATGCCAAAAATACCGGCGGTGACCGCCGAGCCGGCCAGCACTTTGAGCTTTGCGTCTCGCGTGGAGAGGAATACCCCGAGCGTGGCCCCCACCTGCCCCATCACCGCTGGGAGCAGGAGCGGCATCAGCGTGTCCTGTCCCAGCACGCTGAGGTTATTGATCATAATGGGCACCAGCCCCCAGTGCAGGCCGAAGATCACGCAGATCTGCCAGATGGCGCCCATCACGGTTCCCGCAAGCCAGGGAGCAAAGGCATAAATAGCCTGATAGCCGTGCGCCAGCATCTGACTAAGCCAGGTTGCCGCAGGGCCAATAACCAGAAACGTGAGAGGAACCACGACGCCAAGGCAGACCAGAGGGGTGAAAAAATTCTTCATCGCCGCAGGGAACAACCTGTTGCAGCGCTTTTCCAGCCAGCAGCAGATCCAGGCCGCAAAGATGATGGGAATAACCGATGAGCTGTAGTTGATAAAGGTCACCGGTATACCCAAAAAACGTTCGGGCTGGGTTGCGGCTTCAAAGGCCTGGGTAATCAGCGGATGCGTTAAGGCTCCGCCGATAGCCATCGTCAGGAACGGGCTGCCGCCGAATTTTTTCCCGGCGGTGTAACCCAGTACCAGCGGGAAGAAGTAGAACAGAGAATCGCTGGCGGCAAACCAGATTTTATAAGTGGCCGACTCGGTATTCAGCCAGCCACAAACGACACTAAGCGCCAGCAGCCCTTTGAGGATACCGGAGGCGGCCATCACGCCGAGAAATGGCGTGAAGATCGCCGAAACAATGTCAATCAGGCGATTGAGCGGGTTACTTTTCCCTCTCTCATCTTCCTGCGGCGTGGCCTCTTCGCTGATCCCCGCCGCCGCGCAAACCGCGATGTAAACATCGTGTACGTGGTTACCAATCACGACCTGAAATTGTCCACCGCTTTCCACCACCATGATAACGCCTGGGTTATTTTTCAGCGCCTGGGCATCAGCCTTCGCGTTGTCTTTTAGCTTAAAGCGCAGCCTGGTGGCACAATGCACCAGGCTAACGATGTTCTCCTTCCCGCCGACATGCTTCAGGATCTCCTGCGCCAATCCTTGATAGTCCATAACCGCTTTCCTTCTACGTCACGCCCGCAGGCGAAATGTGCTGAGTAAGGTTAAAAAAAAACCTGAGCCAGCCGCCGAAAAGGGAAGCTAACGCTCAGGTTTTGCCTGCCGAAGCAGTAACAATCCGTCTTGTTGTTTAGGCCTTGCGGCTCTCTTTACGCACTCGCTCGATATGGATCGCGAGGAACATGATTTCTTCGTTGGTCAGCTCACGCTGATAGCTTTTCGCCAGGTGCCGCTCAAGTTTCTCCGCGCAGCGCCACGCCAGCGGGTAGTTGTCCTTGACCGCCGCGTGCAGCGTTTCGTCATCGTCCGCCACCGTGGTTCGGTTCAGCATCCTCTGAGCAAAGAATTTTAAATGGGTCACGAAACGCTGGTAGCTCAGACTCTCTTCATGGTACTCAATTTGCAGCTGGTACTTCACGATATGCAGGATCTCCTGCATCACGCGGGTGACGCCCATCACCTCCGGCATCTCCCCCTCAAGCTGGGCGGTCACCAGATGCAGCGCAATAAACCCCGCCTCATCTTCCGCCAGCTGTATGCCAAGGCGCCGACGGATAATGCCAAGCGCCTCCAGGCCCAGGGCGAACTCTTTTGGGTACAAGCGTTTGATATCCCAGAGCAGCACATTGCGGATCGCCATCTCTTTTTTCTGACGTTCAATCGCAAAGTGGCAGTGGTCAGTGAGCGAAATATAGAGGCTTTCCTGTAGCTTGCCGAGGCGCTCTCGCGCCAGCTGAATAATCCTGTCGCAGGTGGTCATGACCTCCAGCGGGATCTGATTAAGCAGCTCGCTTAGCCTTGCCACCAGCTCGTCGCTTTGCAGGGCGAAGACTTTTTCAATTTTACCGCGGTCAAGGCTGTCTCCCGGCTGCTTTTGGAAGCCCAGCCCTTTTCCCATCACCACCTGCTCACGCTGGTGCTCGTCAAGAATAACCACTACGTTGTTGTTCAGTATCTTGGCAATTTCCATGGTTACCCCAGAAACAAAAAAACCTGACCTCTGGCAGAGCCAGATAATCAGGTTTTGCCTGCGAAGTGCAGTAACAATCCAACGTTTACACTCTAACACGGAGGATATATCGCTCAAGCCACCAAAGTGAAAAGCGTGATAGCGATCGCGGCTATGCAGGGCTATTTGGCCTTGGTTTCCGTGGCGAACAGCTTGCGATACTGCCCTTCAAACTGCGGCGCATTCCATTCCCCATCAAAAACAGTCCAGGTGATGTACCCGCGGTTCAGCCAGCCGGTATCGGTGTCAGAATCGACCGGCGTCAGCACTTTTTCACTCATGATTTGCTGTGCTTTGCCGTCAGGCAGCAGCTTGTACTCGTGCTGCGGTACCGGGTGTCGCTCGTTCTCGACGAATTTCACGCCCTGAATTGCTTTCTTTTCCAGCGGCGGATAGTTAATGCTTAACCCCGAACCGGCAGGCAGTACCGGCTGACCAGGCTGCCAGGTTTTTGCCAACGTGTCTACCAGACCCACGACATAGTCAACGGAATCAGGCCAGTATTTATGGGTGCTCGGCCATCCGGCCTTCATCTCCTGCTCGTTGAGAATATAACCAATACTCGCGGCGATCGACGGATAACCGTAACGTACCGCGCGGGCAGCAGCGCCGATAGTGCCGGAGTTAAGCTGTGCAACACCAGTGTTCGGGCCATCGTTAACACCGGAGATAACCAGATCCGGCGGCGTCTCTTTCATCACGCCGAGTACGCCAAAATCAACGGAGTCCGCCGGGGTTCCCGGGAAGCAGTAGCGCTTATCAGCAACCTTTTTAACGTCAAAGATTTTATTCGGCTTAAAGGTAATCGCCGAGCCGATACCGCTTTGGTTGGTGGCGGGCGCAACCATCCAGACGTCATACCCTTTCGCCGCCAGTTTTTCCTGCAGCGAAGTGGTCCCTACAGACCGGCAGCCGTCGTCATTAACCAGTAGAATACGCATCGGGCGTTCAGCGGCAAAGGCAGAACCGGCAATGAATGTCAGCGCCAGCCCGGCGATTATTTTCTTTTTCATTTTCACTCCTTACTTATTATGTAATCAGAATAAATTAAAGCGATATTCAACGCGTACGGTTCCTCCCAGGCCTTTTGCGCGACGGAAGCTGTGGTTATTTTCACTCAGGGAAGGCATTTTGGCCGACGTTAATTTCCAGCTGTAGCCTGGGCCAAACCCGGCAAATACATTCAATCCTTTTAACTGTGGGCTACTCCAGAGGAAATAGCCGCCATACTCCCACTCATTTAAATCAACGCCTTTATACTCCATGCCAAAACCATAATTGCCATACATACCAATTAATAATTCTGGCAGAATCTGATATTGGCTGTATAAATACAGCATCTGCTCACCGTCATTGATATAATCATTACCCTCGCCGTCGGCTTTACTATTAAATGCTCCGCGAGTATTTTTACCAAAATGCCAGTAAAAATGGCCCAGTCCATTATCCAGTCGGGCGCGGGTATGCGACCAGCCGACTCCGGACTCAGAACGCCCATATTGATAGCCGACCAGAGCAAACAGGTGCTGTGCGCTGCGGCTAAACCCGCGCGCACCTTCCCATTCGCTGAGCCCCCTCGCGTAATAGTAAGTGCTCCTTGCCAGCAGATTGAACGCTTCGGTCATCGGTACCACGGCGTTGGCTTCGATGCCGTGGCGCATAAGGTAGCTTTCGCTTTCCGCCGCGATATAACTCACCTTGCTTCCTTTGGCAGGCATCCAGCTCAGCTCGCCGGTAGCGATATAGTCAATTTGCTTATTGGTTTTTAGGGTCCTGAAGCGGCGCTTTTCCGGCTCGTCTCGCTCTGAAAAACGGTTAACAACGGCGGCTTTCGCGCCAAACTCATCCCAGACAAGCTCCGAGCTCACGCCTTCCCAGGTGCTGGGCGCCGCGCGGCTGCGGGTCACGTTTAGTGCGGCAAATTTATAGAGCTGTCGCCAGCCGGCCCAGAAAGAAAGATGCCGCTGCGAGTCGCCCCAACGCGCTTTAGCATACAGCTGCCCGAGCTTGTTGAAGCCTTCGGCTTTGCCGTTATTATCACGCAGTAAATCCCTGCCATAGAATGCATCGTTGGCGTACAGCTTCGCTACGCCGTACCAGGAAGCATCGACCCCAACGTGATCCCAAAGCCAGCCGCTTTGCCAGTCCAGATGCAGCGCCTGAGCCCAGGCATTCTGATCGCCGATCCCCTGATCTGCCATCGCATCGGTGGTATTAAGCATCCAGACATTTTTTAAGGTTAAATCGAGATGGCTATCACTAAACAAGCCGCCGTCATAACGAGAATAATCGGCCAGGACCTCAGGAATGGCGCCCCAGCTAAGCAGCAGCATCAGGCCACCTGTTATTTTTGTGTGTGAGTACATGGTAAACTTCCTTGTTTTTTAAAAAAAGAAGCAAAAAAAAACCTAAGTTTCTTCCCCGACAATCGGAGAATAAACTTAGGTTTTGCCTGTTAGACAGTAACAATCCTTTATGTAATTTATGTCGCCATTCTGGCACTACGCTTAAATAAGCTCCAGCACTAAATAAAGCGAATATGCAAAAGTGTGAACCAGATTGCGAATTGTGTGAAAACAAGGAAATAGATTAACAAAGAAACGCAGCACCCGTTGATTAAAGAAAGCGTAAACGGGCACTGCAAATAGATTATTTCAACTCGCCAATGACACGTGAGATTTCACCGGAGGTTTTTAGCGTGCGGATAATTGTAAATAAATCCGTTGCCTCAGAATATTCTTTTCTCAAATAGCCAAGCCACTGCTTAATACGCGCCACGTGATACAATCCGGTATCCCCCTGTTTTTCCAGGCGGCTGTATTTTTGCAAAAGCGTAACGACGTCGGCCCACGGCATACGTGCTTCGTTGTATTTAATCACGCGGCTCAGGTTCGGTACATTTAACGCCCCGCGGCCGATCATCACCGAGTCACACCCCGTCGCCGCAAGGCAGTCCTGCGCGCTTTGCCAGTCCCAGATTTCACCGTTAGCGATGACCGGAATCGACAGCCGCTGGCGAATTTCGCCGATAGCACCCCAGTTGATAAGCTCGGCTTTATAGCCATCTTCTTTGGTGCGCCCGTGAACCACCAGCTCCGTCGCCCCCGCCTGCTCCACAGCGTCGGCAATTTCAAACTGCCGCGCGCCGCTGTCCCAGCCGAGGCGAATTTTTACCGTGACCGGTAAATGCGCGGGAACGGCCTCACGCATGGCTTTCGCCCCGCGATAAATGAGTTCAGGATCTTTCAGCAAAGTAGCGCCGCCGCCGCTGCCGTTGACCAGCTTTGACGGGCAACCGCAGTTCAGGTCAACGCCCCAGGAACCCAGCTCGACCGCGCGAGCGGCGTTCTCAGCCAGCCACTCTGGGTACTGCCCTAACAGCTGAACGCGCACCAGCGTTCCGGACGGCGTGCGGCTGGCGTGGTTAAGTTCAGGGCAAAGTTTGAGAAAGGATTTAGCCGGTAAAAGCTGATCGACCACGCGAAGAAATTCGGTGATACAGAGATCGTAGTCGTTAACCTCGGTAAGAAGTTCGCGAACTAAGGAGTCGAGAACGCCTTCCATCGGGGCAAGAAGAACACGCATGACGCATCCGATAATATTTGTGTTGTTGTCCCCTCACCCCGGCCCTCTTCCAGAGGAAGAGGGGGAAAACACAGGGCGTCTTTAATCCCCTCTCCCTTTTAGGGAGAGGGTTAGGGTGAGGGTATAAAAAATTACTGCGCTGACGCTGGCTTACGCGGTGGACGACGACGACGGGCGTTTTCACCTGCCGGCTTCGCTGCACCTTCGCCCTGCGGTTTACCGCTGCGGCGCGGGCCGTTGTTACGATCGCCGGAGGCATTAGCGCTGCCGCCGTTACCGCTGCGACGCTGACCCTGCCCCTGGCTTTGTCCACCGCGACCGCCCTGGCCACCACGACCACCGCCGCCGCCGCGCTGCTGGCGACCGTTCACGATAGGCTCGGCCGGAATCGACGGATCGACGTCGTATCCCGCCAGCGCCATGCGCGGGATCTCACGCTTCAGCAGACGCTCGATATCGCGCAGCAGCTTATGCTCATCGACACAAACCAGAGACAGTGCTTCGCCGGTGGCCGCCGCACGACCGGTGCGGCCAATACGGTGAACGTAGTCTTCCGGGACGTTTGGCAGCTCGTAGTTAACGACGTGCGGCAGCTCTTCGATATCCAGACCGCGAGCCGCGATATCGGTCGCAACCAGGACGCGAATGCCGCCGCTTTTAAAGTCGGCCAGCGCGCGAGTACGGGCACCCTGGCTCTTGTTACCGTGGATTGCCGCCGCGGTGATACCGTCTTTTTGCAGCTGCTCAGCAAGGTGGTTAGCGCCGTGCTTGGTGCGAGTAAACACCAGCACCTGCTGCCAGTTACCTTCGCCGATCATCTGCGACAGCAGTTCCCGCTTACGCTTTTTGTCCACAAAGTGAACGTGCTGAGTAACCTGCTCAGAAGCCGTGTTGCGGCGAGCCACTTCCACTTCTTCCGGGTTGTGCAGCAGCTTTTCAGCCAGCCCTTTAATGTCGTCGGAGAAGGTTGCCGAGAACAGCAGGTTTTGCCGACGCGCAGGCAGCTTAGCCAGCACGCGACGGATATCGTGGATAAAGCCCATATCCAGCATGCGGTCGGCTTCATCCAGCACCAGGATCTCGATCTGGTCGAGTTTCACGGCGTTCTGATGCTCAAGATCCAGCAGACGACCCGGAGTCGCGACCAGCACATCCACGCCACCGCGCAGTTTCATCATCTGCGGGTTAATGCTCACGCCGCCAAAGACAACCAGCGAACGGATATTCAAATATTTGCTGTAGTCGCGGACGTTCTCACCAATCTGTGCCGCCAGTTCGCGGGTTGGGGTGAGGATCAGCGCACGCACCGGGCGACGGCCCTTCAGGTGAGGCGCACTGTCGGTCAGACGCTGTAACAGCGGCAGGGTAAAACCTGCGGTCTTGCCGGTACCGGTTTGGGCACTGGCCATCAGATCACGGCCTGCTAACACTACCGGAATTGCCTGGCGCTGGATGGGGGTAGGCTCGCGATAGCCCTGCTCTTCCACAGCACGCAAAATATCGGCATTCAGGCCGAGAGAATCAAAAGACATAGGAACTCCAGAACCGCCCTGACCGCATTGTGCGGTGTAGTTTCCAGGGGGAACATCACGCGCCAGCCCTAAGCTGGCGAAGAGAGGAGGCGCAAACCACGGCGCCGTTCGCGTGCAGTGTAGCAGTTTTTGTGATCTTCCGCATAAATTCTCACTTTATGCCTCATCAGCAGAATAAAGACTTGAACTGGACAGGGTTGATAACTTTGCTTACTCTTAATCAATCGATTGATTAACTTTTTAAGAGGTCGGTATGACCCCCTCGCCGACGCCCGCCACCAGCCGCGGTGAGCAGGCTAAAAATACGCTAATTGCCGCCGCCATCGCGCAATTTGCCGAGTACGGCATGCACGCCACCACGCGTGATATCGCCGCCCTGGCTGGGCAAAACATTGCCGCCATCACCTATTACTTCGGTTCCAAAGAAGCGTTGTATATGGCTTCCGCCCAATGGATTGCCGACTTTATTAGCGGTAATTTTCACGAGCATGTTGCCGCCGCAGAGGCCATTCTGAGCGAGTCCAGGCCGGACAATCAGAAAATACGCCACCTCATTCATACCGCGCTCGGGCAAATGATCGCCCTGCTGACCACTGACAACACGCTCAACCTAAGCAAGTTTATCTCCCGCGAACAGCTTTCCCCGACCGCCGCTTACCAACTGATCCACCGGCAGGTTATCGACCCCATGCACTCTCTGCTAACCACTCTGGTCGCACACTACACCGGGCGGGATCCTTTCGATACCGACACGATTTTGCATACCCATACGTTGCTCGGCCAGGTACTGGCCTTCCGGCTTGGGCGAGAGACGATTCTGTTGCGCACCGGCTGGCCGCAGTTTGACCAGACCAAAGTGCAGCAAATTACCCGCGTGGTGCTGAGCCACGTTGATTTCATCCTGCAGGGATTATCCGTAAACAGAGGAAACGCGAGTGATGAACAGTAAGAAGCCGGTAATTGCCGTCATTGTCATTTTAGCGCTGGTAGCCGCGGCATTTGGTGGCTGGAAATGGTATCAAAGCCAGCAGAACAGCGCGCTAACGCTTTACGGCAACGTGGATATTCGCACCGTTAACCTGAGCTTCCGCGTTGGCGGTCGTCTTGCAGCGCTTGAGGTTGACGAGGGCGATGCCATCAAAGCCGGTGAACCCCTGGGGCTGATTGACAAAGCGCCATATGAAAACGCCCTGCGTCAGGCAGAGGCAAACGTGGCGGCGGCGCAGGCCAAATACGATTTGATCATTGCCGGCTATCGTGACGAAGAGATTGCTCAGGCCGCCGCCCAGGTTAATCAGGCCCAGGCCGCCTATGATTATGCGCAGAACTTTTACCAGCGCCAGCAGGGGCTTTGGGCGACAAAAACCATCTCGGCGAATGATTTAGCCAACGCCCGCTCCTCAAGCGACCAGGCAAAGGCCACGCTGAAAGCAGCCCAGGACAAGCTCAGCCAATACCGCAGCGGCAACCGTCCGCAGGAAATTGCCCAGGCACAGGCCAGCCTGCAGCAGGCCAAAGCGCAGCTGGCGCAGTCTCAGCTCGACCTGCAGGACACCACCCTGCTCGCCCCTTCAGACGGCACGCTGTTAACCCGCGCCGTTGAGCCCGGCAGCATGCTTAACGCAGGCAGCACGGTACTCACGCTTTCACTTACCCGCCCGGTGTGGATCCGCGCCTATATCGACGAAACTAATCTTGGGCAGGCAAAACCCGGCAGCGAACTGCTGATTTACACCGATGGCCGCCCGGACAAGCCCTATCACGGCAAGGTAGGTTTTGTTTCACCGACCGCGGAGTTCACCCCTAAAACCGTAGAAACGCCTGATTTACGCACCGATCTGGTATATCGCCTGCGGATTATCGTCACCGATGCGGATGACGCCCTGCGCCAGGGGATGCCGGTTACGGTGAAATTCAACGGCGGAACCCAGCATGAGCAACAATAAAGCGACAATTCGCCTCCAGGGGTTGATGAAGCGCTTTCCGGATCTGGAGAAACCCGCTGTCGCCAGCCTGGATTGCGAAATTCATGCCGGGGCAGTGACCGGTTTAGTCGGCCCGGATGGGGCGGGCAAAACCACCCTGATGAGGATGCTGGCCGGATTATTGAAACCCAGCGAAGGTAAGGCTTCGGTGATTGGCCTGGACCCGATTAAGGACGATCGCGCCCTGCGTGCTGAACTGGGCTATATGCCGCAGAAGTTTGGCCTGTACGAAGATTTGACGGTGATGGAAAACCTCACGCTCTATGCCGACCTGCGTGGCGTGACCGGGGAGCAGCGTAAGAGCACCTTTGCCCGGCTGCTGGAGTTTACTTCCCTGGGCCCGTTTACCGGGCGCCTGGCGGGCAAGCTCTCCGGCGGGATGAAGCAAAAGCTTGGCCTCGCCTGCACCCTGGTCGGCCAGCCGAAGGTACTGCTGCTGGATGAGCCCGGCGTGGGCGTTGACCCTATCTCAAGGCGTGAACTGTGGCAGATGGTGCACGAGCTGGCGGGTGAAGGCATGCTGATCCTCTGGAGCACGTCATACCTGGACGAAGCCGAGCAGTGCCGGGAAATATTGCTGATGAACGAAGGGGAGCTGCTTTATCACGGCGCGCCGAAAGCGCTGACGCAGAAGATGGCCGGACGTTCGCTGCTGGTCAGCCATGAGTACGAAAACAACCGCCAGCTTCTTCAGCGGGCCCTGAAACTGCCGCAGGTCAGCGACGGCGTGATTCAGGGGCGATCGGTACGGCTGATCCTTGCTAAAGACGCTAGCATCAGCGAACTGGCAAACGCGCTAAATGTATCTGAGTCCAGCCTGAAAGAAACCGACCCGCGTTTTGAAGACGCCTTTATTGATTTACTGGGCGGTGCCGCCGCTAGCGAATCTCCGCTCGGCGATATTCTTCATACCGTTGAAGGGGAGTCCGGCGAGACGGTGATTCAGGCCGAAGAGCTGACCAAAAAATTTGGCGACTTTGCGGCAACCGACCACGTTAACTTTGCCGTGAAACGCGGCGAAATCTTCGGTCTGCTCGGCCCCAACGGCGCGGGGAAGTCCACCACCTTCAAGATGATGTGCGGTTTGTTAGTCCCCACTTCGGGTAAGGCGCTGGTGCTGGATATGGACCTGAAAACCAGCTCCGGCAAGGCGCGCCAGCATCTTGGCTACATGGCACAGAAATTCTCGCTCTACGGCAACCTGACGGTGGCGCAAAACCTGCGCTTCTTCTCCGGGGTTTATGGCCTGCGCGGGCGTGCCCAGCAGGAAAAAATTAACCGCATGAGCGAAGCATTTGCGCTGCAGCCTATCGCCAATAGCACCACGGACTCGCTGCCGCTGGGCTTTAAGCAGCGGCTGGCGCTCGCCTGTTCGTTGATGCACGAACCGGACATTCTGTTTCTTGACGAACCGACCTCAGGCGTTGACCCGATTACCCGGCGTGAATTCTGGCTGCATATCAACAGCATGGTGGAGAAAGGCGTTACGGTGATGGTGACCACTCACTTTATGGATGAGGCCGAATACTGCGACCGTATAGGCCTGGTGTACCGGGGCAAGCTGATTGCCAGCGGCACGCCGGATGACCTGAAGCAACAGGTGGCAGATGACGAGACGCCGGACCCTACCATGGAGCAGGCGTTTATCGGGCTGATTCACGAATGGGATAAGGAACATAGCGATGAGCGAACATAGCCAGAGGGTATCGTGGCGCCGCGTGCGTGCCCTGTGCGTGAAAGAGACGCGGCAAATTGTGCGCGACCCCAGCAGCTGGTTAATCGCCGTGGTGATCCCTTTGCTGCTGCTGTTTATCTTCGGCTACGGCATTAACCTGGACTCCAGCCGCCTTCACGTTGGCGTTCTGATCGAGCAACAGAGTGAAGACGCGCTGGATTTCACCCACGCCATCAGCGCCTCGCCGTTTATTCAGCCCACCATCAGCGATAACCGCGAGCAGCTTATTCAGCTGATGCAGGCCGGGAAAATTCGCGGCATGGTGACAATCCCCACTGACTTTGCGCAAAACATGGCGCGCCCCGGCGCCACGGCTCCGATCCAGGTAATAACGGACGGCAGCGAGCCGAATACGGCTAACTTTGTGCAGGGCTATATGCAGGGAATTTGGCAGCTTTGGCAGCAGCAGCGGGCGGAGGATCGCGGTGAACATTTTGAGCCGCTAATTGACGTCCAGCTTCGCTACTGGTTTAACCCCGCTGCCATTAGCCAGCACTTTATTATTCCCGGTGCGGTGACCATCATTATGACGGTGATTGGCGCGATACTGACGTCTCTGGTCGTGGCCCGTGAATGGGAGCGCGGCACCATGGAGGCGCTGCTTTCAACTCAGGTAACGCGTACCGAGCTGCTGCTCTGCAAGCTGGTGCCTTACTATGTGTTGGGCATGCTGGCGATGCTGCTATGTATGCTGGTGACGGTGTTTATCCTCGGCGTACCGTGGCGCGGTTCACTGATTCTGCTGTTTCTGATAACCAGCCTGTTTTTACTCAGCACGCTGGGTATGGGGCTGCTTATTTCCACCATCACACGCAACCAGTTTAACGCCGCTCAGGTCGCGCTGAACGCCGCCTTTTTACCCTCAATCATGCTGTCAGGCTTTATCTTCCAGATAGACAGCATGCCGGCCATTATCAGGGCGGTGACCTATGTCATTCCGGCTCGCTATTTCGTCAGTACCCTGCAAAGCCTGTTTCTGGCCGGGAATATCACCTCGGTGCTTATCGTTAACACGCTGTTTTTAATCGCTTCGGCGGTGATGTTTATCGGCCTGACGGCGCTGAAAACCAAACGTCGGCTCGATTAAGGGAGAAAGCATGTTTTATCGTTTATGGACGTTAATCCGCAAAGAGCTGCAGTCGTTGCTGCGCGAGCCGCAGACCCGCGCCATCCTGATTTTGCCGGTGCTGCTTCAGGTTCTCCTGTTCCCGTTCGCCGCAACGCTTGAGGTGACTAACGCCACTATCGCCATCTATAATGAGGATAACGGCAGTCAGTCGGTAGAGCTGACCCAGCGCTTTGCCCGCGCAAGCGCCTTCAGCAACGTGCTGTTGCTAAAAAGCCCGCAGGAAATACAGCCGACCATCGACAACCAGAAAGCATTACTGCTGATTCGCTTTCCGGCAAATTTCTCGCGCGATATCGCCAGCCAGCAGCCAGCTAAGCTGCAAATTCTGCTCGACGGACGCAACTCAAACAGCGCACAGATTGCGGCAAACTACCTCCAGCAAATCGTCAATAACTACCAGCAAGAACTGATGACGGGCATGCCAAAGCCAAACAATAGCGAGCTGACGATCCGCAACTGGTATAACCCAAACCTCGACTACAAATGGTTCGTGGTGCCGTCGCTGATTGCCATGATCACCACCATCGGCGTGATGATTGTGACCTCGCTTTCGGTCGCTCGTGAGCGCGAGCAAGGTACGCTCGATCAGCTGCTGGTTTCGCCGCTGGCGACCTGGCAAATCTTCATCGGCAAAGCGGTTCCGGCACAGATTGTCGCGCTGGTTCAGGCTACTATTGTGCTGGCGGTGGGGATTTGGGGCTATCACATCCCCTTCTCAGGCTCGCTGCTGCTGTTTTACTTCACGATGATTGTGTACGGGCTGTCGCTGGTCGGATTTGGGTTGCTGATTTCCGCCCTCTGCTCAACCCAGCAGCAGGCGTTTATCGGCGTATTTGTCTTTATGATGCCGGCGATTCTGCTTTCCGGCTACGTCTCGCCGGTAGAAAACATGCCGGTGTGGCTGCAGGATTTAACGTGGATAAACCCGATTCGCCATTTCACCGACATAACGAAGCAGATTTACCTGAAGGATGCGAGCTTTGGGATTGTCTGGCAAAGCTTATGGCCGCTGTTGGTGATTGCGGCCACTACCGGCTCAGCGGCGTACTGGATGTTTAGGCGTAAGATTGCGTGATTTGTCTTTCGCGAGCAGAGAGAAGATAGCCGGTCCGGCGAGCATCGCAAGGCCGGCCAGCGCCAGAATCAGGTGGCTCTGCACCACACGTGACAGCAGCCACAGGGCAATCATCGCGTTGCCAAAATACCAGGTGGTGGTCAACTCTTCGAGGAAATCACCAATGTCGCGCAGCAGGCCGGTGTGAACACGCTGGAAGATAAACATCATCACCACGGTGGCGACATAAAGCAGGCACAGCCCAACGCCCACGGGGATCAGGGTTGCCGTTTTCCAGCCAACGAGCAGGGCAGCGACCACCGCAAGATGCAGCATAATCTGCCAGCAACCCAGTCCGGTTCTCACTCTCACACGTTGTTGCCACTTCATGGTTTATCTCCTGGAGTATTTCTTCCTGTTAATCAGAGTACGCAAGTGTACGGAAATTTCCTCAATACGCCCCCTTTTTGTGACAGGTATTGCAATATATTTCCGTTCAGGCAGGCAAAAGTGCAGGAAAGAAAAGGGGAAAACCCTCTTCCGGGAAAGAGGGTACGGGCATATTAGCGGCGGTTACCGAAGATACGCAGCAGCATCAGGAACAGGTTAATAAAGTCCAGATACAGCGTCAGGGCGCCCAGAATGGAATACTTACGCAGCATTTGCGCGTCGCGGGTATCAATTTGCTCGCCGATGTTTTTCAGTTTCTGCGTGTCATAGGCGGTTAAGCCCACAAACACCACCACGCCGATGTAGGTAATCGCCCACATTAACGCATCACTTTTCAGCCAGAAGTTAACCAGAGAGGCAAGAACGATACCGATCAGCGCCATAAACAGCATATTGCCGAAGCCGCTCAGGTCACGTTTTGTGGTGTAGCCATAGAGGCTCATGGCACCAAACATCCCGCCTGCAACAACGAAGGTGCTGGCGATAGACGAATAGGTGTACACCAGGAAAATACTCGCCATGGTCAGGCCGGTCAGCGCCGAGTAAAGCATAAACAGCGACGTCGCCACCCCGGCGCTAAGCTTGTGCACCATACCTGAGAGCACAAACACCAGCCCCAGCTGGACGATAATCAGGCCAAAGAAGGTGATTTTACTGGAGAAGACAAACTCCATGACCGCTGGAGTATTGGCTGCATACCAGGCAATAAAGGCGGTCAAAAGCAGGCCGCAGGTCATCCAGCCATAGACTTGCGCCATAAAGGTCTGGAGGCCAGTATTGGCACGCTGCACGATAGTCTCATTGGGACGCGGGAATCGGTCCATGATGCTTCCTCTGTGTTGTGAATTTAGCTTCTGACGCGAGCGGTTTGGCTCACCCGCTTTAAGATTAACACATCCCGCAGGCCGCGTAGCCTACCAGCGTTTAGCCGCCTGTTTATCGCTGTCTCTCGCCTCAACCCAGCGATTGCCTTCCTGAGTCGCTTCACGCTTCCAGAATGGCGCCCGGGTTTTCAGATAATCCATAATGAACTGGGCCGCTTCAAAGGCAGAGCTGCGGTGCGCGCCCGTCACGCCGACAAAAACAATTTCATCCCCTGGCCACAGCTCACCGATGCGGTGAATCACCGTCACGCGCTGCAGCGGCCAGCGGCTTCTGGCATCTTCAACGATTTCGGCCAGCGCTTTTTCGGTCATCCCCGGGTAGTGTTCGAGCGTCAGGGCGCTAACGCTATCTCCAAGATTGTGATTGCGGACCTTGCCGGTGAAGGTCACAACCGCGCCGTCTTCATCACACTGAGAAAGCCACTGGTACTCTTCGCCAACGTTAAAATTCTCGCGGCCAACAATAATACGCGTGCTGTCCACTTAGCCCCCTGTCACAGGTGGGAAGAAAGCGACTTCGTCACCTTTCGCTAGCGGATGGTCGAAGCTCACCAGCGTTTGGTTTACCGCCGCCAGCAGCTTGCCGGACTCCAGCGCCAGCGCCCAACGGTCGCCTCTGGCGGCTAACGCCGCGCGCAGCTGCTCCACATCCTGATAGGTTTCTTCCAGCGTCAGGCTGTCGCAGTCGACCAGCTCGCGTACCTGGGCAAAAAACAGAACATTAAGCATCGCTTTCCACCCTGAAGTCACCAGATTTACCGCCGCTTTTTTCCAGCAGACGTACCGGGCCGATAACCATGTCTTTTTGCACAGCCTTGCACATATCATAGATGGTCAGCGCCGCGACGGACGCCGCCGTCAGGGCTTCCATCTCAACGCCGGTTTTACCGGTCAGTCGGCACAGTGACTCAATGCGTACTCGGTTGTGCCCGGTCTGTGCCTCCAGCTGCACTTCTACTTTGCTCAGCAATAGAGGGTGGCATAGCGGGATCAGTTCCCATGTCCGTTTAGCGGCCTGGATACCCGCGATGCGCGCCGTGGCAAACACGTCACCTTTGTGGTGGCTGCCGTCAACGATCATTGCCAGCGTTTCCGGTTTCATGGTAACAAACGCTTCCGCGCGAGCTTCGCGCACCGTTTCGGCTTTGGCGGAGACATCCACCATATGCGCTTCTCCGGCGGCGTTAATGTGGGTCAGTTGCGACATAACTTACTTCTTAAGATGTGGGTGGAAATTGCAAGGACGCTGGCGGGCATCCAGCTGTGCCTGAATGATATTTTCCCAGGCGGTGCGGCAGGCTTTTGTTGAGCCCGGCATGGCGAAAATCAACGTTTTGTTTGCCATACCCGCCACGGCGCGGGACTGCAGCGTAGAGGTCCCAATTTCTTCAAAAGAGAGCATGCGGAACAGCTCACCGAAACCTTCGACTTCGCGATCGAACAACGGGAGTAGCGCTTCTGGGGTCTGATCTCCATCCGTAAACCCGGTTCCGCCGTTAATCAGCACCACTTGAATCTGTTCATCGGCGATCCACTGCGAAACCACAGCCCGAATGGCATAGCGGTTTTCTTTTGCGATAGCCTGATCCACCACCAGGTGCCCCGCCTCCGTTGCAACCTCACGCAGATAATGCCCTGAGGTGTCGTCTTCTTCGCCGCGGCGGCTGGACACCGTCAAAATAGCAATACGTGCCGGGATAAACTCTACGCTTACCTGACTCATCGATATTCTCCTTTTGGGCAGGCTTTAGCCGCCGATATACGACAAATTTTGGGTGATGCCGGTGTTACCGTCATGCAGGAAATGGGTTTGCTTTTTCTGCGCCAGCGCGGAAGCGATACGCCCTTCCAGCTCACCTTGTTGGGCGTCATCCGCCAGCAGATCGCGGAGCGCAATCCCCTGTTCGCCAAAAAGGCAAAGGTGCAGGTTGCCAACCGAGGAGACGCGCAGCCGGTTACAGCTGGCACAGAAATCTTTCTCGTACGGCATGATGAGCCCGATTTCCCCTTTATAGTCGGGGTGGCAGAAGACCTGAGCGGGGCCATCGCTGCGCTGGCGTAGCTGGTGTACCCAACCACGTTCAAGCAGCTGGTCACGGATGGTTTTACCAGAGATATGGTGTTTGCGGAAAAGCGTACCGCCGTCGCCGGTTTCCATCAGCTCAATAAAGCGTAGCTGGATAGGACGAGGTTTGATCCAGGCAAGGAAGCTTTCAAGCTGATTGTGATTTACGTCACGCATCAGCACGGTGTTCACCTTTACGCGTTCAAAACCGGCGTCAAAGGCGGCATCAATCCCTTCCATCACCTGGCGGAATTTATCCTGGCCGGTGATGGCGTGGAACTGACGGGCATCGAGGCTGTCGACGCTGACATTAATGGCAGTCAGCCCGGCATCACGCCACGCGTTAACATCTCTCGCCAGTCGATAACCGTTGGTTGTCACGGCAAGCTGGCGAATAGAGGCGTTTTCACGCACCGCGGCGATGATGTCGGTGAAGTCACGGCGTAGAGAGGGTTCACCGCCGGTCAGGCGTACCTTTTCCGTCCCCAGGGCGGCAAAAGCTCGGGTGACACGACGGATCTCATCGACGTTGAGGAAGCTTTTATTCGCCACACCGTGGGGCTTATAGCCGTCGGGCAGGCAATAGCTGCAGCGGAAATTGCAGACGTCGGTTATTGATAAGCGCAAGTAATAGAACTTACGCGCAAAAGCATCGGTAAGCTGGGACACTGAGTACACCTTTCCAAATACGGGAGATGCAGTCATTTCTTCCTGCACCCTGGCAGCCTCAGGGGCTGCGGCCAGGGCACCTTATCGTATGACTTAGGTACCAGGGCTTGAGTGTGTGTTACTGCGATAGTAGCGCGACATCTTCCTTCGCGCTATATCAGTTTTCGCTATATAAATCCATACATAACGAGATAATTGCTTAATTTCGCTACAGAGTACTTAAAAAGATAACTTTTACCTTGATTTGCATCATTATCCACAGAGCAAGAATCGTCTTTTTAGCGCTTTTACGCTACCTTAAGCGCCTGTATGCCTCTTAAGGATTATCTTTTCTATGCGTAATCGCACGCTTGCAGATCTTGATCGGGTCGTCGCGCTGGGCGGTGGCCACGGTCTGGGCCGCGTAATGTCATCGCTTTCCTCCCTGGGCTCACGTTTGACCGGTATCGTTACCACGACCGATAACGGCGGTTCTACCGGGCGTATTCGGCGCTCGGAAGGCGGTATTGCCTGGGGAGATATGCGTAACTGCCTGAACCAGCTGATTACCGAGCCGAGCGTGGCGTCAACCATGTTTGAGTACCGTTTTAGCGGTAATGGTGAACTTTCAGGGCATAACCTTGGAAATCTGATGTTAAAAGCGCTGGATCACCTCAGTGTGCGCCCTCTGGAAGCGATAAATCTAATTCGTAACCTGCTTAAAGTGGATGCGCAGCTGATCCCAATGTCAGAACAACCGGTAGATTTAATGGCGACCGACGACCAGGGCAATGCGGTTTACGGTGAAGTGAGCATCGATCAGTTAATCAGCCCACCTCAGGATCTGGCGGTCTACCCAAAAGCCCCGGCTACCCGTGAGGCGCTGGAAGCTATCGCTGAAGCCGATTTAATTCTTATTGGCCCTGGCAGTTTTTATACCAGCCTGATGCCTATTCTACTGCTTGATGAAATGGATCAGGCGCTGCGCCGAACACCAGCCCCGATGGTGTATATCGGTAATTTGGGCAAAGAACTCAGCCCCGCGGCGGCAAGCCTGTCATTGCGACAGAAGCTTGAACTGATGGAACAACATGTAGGAAAACGTATCGTGGACGCCGTGGTCGTTGGCCCTCAGGTTGACGTAAGCGAAATGACCGACAGGCTGATTATCCAGCAACCGCTTGAAGCCAGCGATATCCGATACCGCCATGACCGCCAGCTGCTGCGGGCTGCACTTGAGCAGGCCGTACAACAGCTCGGTTAAGCGCGCCGCTTACGAAGCGGCGATAAACAGCTCACGCAGCTTATGAAGCTGGTCACGAACCTGCGCCGCCTCTTCAAACTCAAGGTTCTGTGCATGCTCCAGCATCTTCGCTTCGAGCTGGTGGATTTTCTGCTGTAGCGCCTTCGGCGTCAGGACAACTTCGTCGTCTTCAATCACGCTGCGCGCTTTGGTTTTGACTCGCCCTTTGGTTTTTGCCATGCCTTCGCCAAGCTGCAGGACGTCCACCACTCGCTTATTCAGGCCCTGAGGCGTAATGCCGTTTTCTTCGTTGTAGCGCTGCTGCTTCTCGCGACGGCGTTCAGTTTCGCCAATCGCCTTCGCCATGGACGGGGTAATTTTATCGCCGTAAAGGATCGCTTTGCCGTTAACGTTTCGCGCCGCGCGGCCAATAGTCTGGATAAGTGAACGCTCTGAACGCAGGAAGCCCTCTTTATCCGCATCCAGAATAGCCACCAGCGACACTTCGGGCATATCCAGGCCTTCGCGAAGCAGGTTTATCCCTACCAGCACGTCAAACTCACCAAGCCGTAAATCGCGAATAATTTCCATTCGTTCCACGGTGTCGATATCCGAATGCAGATAGCGTACGCGTTCGCCGTGTTCTTCCAGATATTCAGTCAGGTCTTCTGCCATCCGTTTAGTCAGCGTCGTCACCAGCACGCGCTCGTTAATGGCCACGCGCTTGCGGATTTCTGAAAGCAGGTCATCGACCTGTGTGGCCACAGGACGTACTTCAATAATCGGGTCAAGTAGCCCCGTAGGACGCACCACCTGATCGACAATATCCTCGCCGGATTTTTCCAGCTCGTAGTTGCCCGGCGTGGCGGAAACATAGATGGTCTGCGGAGCAAGCGCTTCGAACTCTTCGAATTTAAGCGGACGGTTATCCAGCGCGGACGGAAGGCGGAAGCCATATTCCACCAGCGTCTCTTTACGCGCGCGGTCACCGCGGTACATCCCGCCGATTTGCGGAATTGTCACGTGGGATTCATCAACCACCAGCAGGCCATCCGCCGGAAGGTAGTCAAAAAGGGTTGGCGGCGGCTCGCCGGGACCACGCCCTGAAAGATACCGAGAGTAGTTTTCGATGCCCGAGCAATAGCCCAGCTCGTTCATCATTTCGAGATCAAACTGGGTACGCTGAGCAATACGCTGCTCTTCCAGCAGTTTATTATTGGCCAGCAGAAATTTACGGCGCTCGGCCAGCTCCACTTTGATGTCTTCCATCGCCTGCACAATACGCTCACGCGGCGTAACGTAATGCGACTTAGGGTAGATGGTGAAGCGCTGAATCGTTTGATCGATTTGCCCGGTCAACGGATCGAAAAGTGACAGCCTCTCCACTTCTTCATCGAACAGCTCCACGCGCAGCGCAAGGTCATCCGACTCCGCCGGGAAGATATCAACCACCTCTCCTCTCACGCGGAAAGTCCCGCGCTGGAATGCCTGATCGTTACGTGTGTATTGCAGTTCGGTCAGACGGCGCAGGATCGCCCGCTGGTCGATGATCATGCCCTTCGTCAGATGAAGCATCATTTTCAGGTACAAATCTGGGTCGCCCAGACCGTAGATTGCCGACACGGATGCCACCACGATAACGTCTCTGCGTTCAAGCAGCGCTTTCGTCGCCGACAGACGCATCTGTTCAATGTGTTCGTTTACCGAAGCGTCTTTTTCAATGAAGGTATCTGAGCTTGGGACATAAGCCTCAGGCTGATAGTAGTCATAGTAGGAGACGAAAAACTCAACCGCGTTATCCGGGAAAAACTCTTTCATCTCCCCGTAAAGCTGTGCCGCCAGCGTTTTATTCGGAGCCAGTACCATCGTGGGGCGCTGAAGGTCAGCAATTACGTTGGCGACAGTGAAGGTTTTCCCGGACCCCGTCACCCCCAGCAACGTCTGGTGGGCCAGCCCATTTTCAAGCCCGTCTTTCAGGCGATGGATAGCTTCAGGCTGGTCGCCAGAAGGTTTAAATGCAGAATTAAGTTTGAACGCTTTACTCATGAACGGGCTACCTGATGAAGAAACGAGCGGGCCGGAGAGTAATTTTACCCGGCAACGTAATTTTTGCCAGTAGAAAACTGTATAAAACACCAGTTCTCATTTTTACTACGCCTGCCAACAAATGTATTTTGCCGTTTTGTTTGCCCACAATTTCACCCTTCGCCAGATAAATCTCCAGCTTCTGGCGGTTATCCCCAAATTTTTTCGCCTTTTAACATTTGTCAAGGGAGGTCAGGACACCACAGGCCCATTGTTTGACACTTTTATTGCAGCAGTTGATTTTATTTAACAGATTGAATTTAAATAGATATTTAGCAAAGACCGGTTTCGCGTCAATTTGGCTGCAGGCCGCGCCCGCTCTCGCTTCCATGAAGTTTTCTAACTCTAATGCACAAGGTTATCCACAGGAATAGTGGATAACTGCAGCAAGCCCTTTTAGTTCGCCACTCGGGAAAACCCCTAATTTTTCTGTGTCAGGGGCGAAAAAAAAATTTCGCTAATTTTTTTGCTTTTATTCATTCGATTTCGCTATACCGCGCCGGTTTGAAGCAGATCCCGAAATCGAGATATATCCTGAGGTTAAAACGCGTTTTATTGCACCAAATTCGTTCTTCTTTAGCACTCGTCAGGTGCAGCGAAACGCGAACCTGAGCACCATCAATTTGTTTAACGAAGTAAATACTAAGTTTTATCCTGGAGTGACGGTGGTTTTCAGGGAATATCACCAAGCTGGCAAGCTAATTGCAGAATATCACTGGGGGAAGCCTCCTCCCAACCAAGGAGATGAACCATGCTGAGCTTACGCGCTGTAAATCAGTTCTACGGTGACAATCACATATTGTGGAACCTCGACCTCGAACTGGCACCGGGCGAATGCACCTGCGTCCTTGGTGCTCCCGGGCAGGGAAAAACCACGCTGGTAAACTGCATTACCGGCTATTTGCCCGTACAAAGCGGCAGCATGCTCTGGCAACAAGCGGGGCTGCCTCCTGAAGACCTGGTCAATAAACCTGTTGAGAGCCGGGCCGCGCTGGGAATTGGCTATGTCCCGCAGGACAGGCGCATCTTCTCCCAGCTTAGCGTTGAAGAAAACCTGCAGATCGCCATGATGGCGGGCCACCACGCGCCCCGGGTTATCCCTTCGCTTATCTATGACCTTTTTCCGGAGCTCTATAGCCTGAGGCAGGTAAAAAGTGGCGAGCTCCACGTTGATATGCAACAGCAGCTGGCGCTTGCCCGGGCGCTGGTTCTACAGCCAAAGTTACTGATACTGGATGAACCAACCCTGGGCGGTGGTCAACGGTTTATCACTGAGATGGGTAATCTAATTCGGCGCTTAAACCGTGACTTCGGCTTGACGATTCTGCTGGTTGAACAGCGGCTGTCGTTTATATGCCGGGTAGCAGATAAATTTTGCCTGCTGCACAAGGGCAGGAATATCGCTCAGGGTCATGTGTCGCAGCTGGATGATAAGCTTGTCGCGGGCTGGCTGGAGCCCTGAACGCATCTACTCTCCAGCGCTACAGATTTGCCAGCCGCGCCTGAAATGCCGGATTCAGGGCGGTCAATGCTCTGCGAAGGTTGCACTGGCGAGTCACTTTTGCAATATCCAGCAACGGCGCAGGTATCGCCTTCACGCCGGTGCTATTCATCCAATGTAAAACCGTTTCGAGATTCCACAGTGCGGTTTTTCCGTCATGTACCGGCGTCGGGAACGCTTCGCGGGAGACCATGACTTTTCGAATATATTGCCGAGAAACGCCCAGCAGTTCAGCTACGTCACTCAGCCCAACTAAGTCAGGTGCGGCTTCAACCAACGACGCGCCTGGAATAATATGAGAGACCTCCTTCAGCGCGCTAAGCAGCGCGTCTTCGGCACCGTTAGCTTCACGGGTGAAGTTCAGGGCGATGCGCCCCGTTACGCCTATACCAATAAGAGCATCATCGCACCCACCGGCACCCAGTACGCCAACCCACGGCTCAGGATCCTTCTGGCCATCAGGCAGGTTGAAAATAAGCGTAAACGTGTATTCCGCCATGATACGTTCTCCTTGTTAGTGCAGCACGCTGCGGGATGCTATGTTTGCGCATCCATCCACAAGCCTGCGAATTTGCCTGGCATGGTTCTGCGCGTTTCGCGGCGTGCTCCAGACACAGCTAATGCAAAACTCTCCGCAGCGGCAGGCTTTATCATTCCACGGGCAATAAAGCTTTCCCCAGCAGTGAGCGCCCCCCTCTTTTACCCGCCATCCCTGAAATTCGGCGTAGCTTAGTGCCGCCTCTATCTCTTTTTGCGGGTGCCGTTGTCTTGCCATATTTCCTCCGGCTAAAAAAGCATCTCATAAAGGTTGTCACATGACAACTTAAACTATGAAATACTCTATACCCTTTGCCGGTGGGGAAGAATCGTTGTTTATGAGGAAAGCACTAAAGAGGGAGCCAGCCCGCAGCGCGGCTGCGAGCGTGGCTTTTGTTGCATCAGACTTGAGGCTTATAGCGCAATGACGGAGAGATCGAGATAATGACCAAGCGGGGTTTCATCGCTTATTCCCTCAAGCCAGGGGATCTCCCCCAGCAGAGGTGCCGGCAGCCGCTGCTTAAGCGTGGCAAGATATTCTGCGTGCCTTTTGCCTGCTGGCTGAACCCCGTTTGCAATCCAGCCAACAAGCGGTAATCCCGCAGCACACACGGCCTGCGCCGTCAGCATTGCATGATTAATGCAACCAAGTTTCACCCCAACGACCAGAATGACCGGCAGTTGCTCACCAATGGCCCACTCGGCAAACGTGGTGGTATCCGAGAGCGGCGTAAACCAGCCTCCCGCGCCTTCTACCTGGATCCAGTCGGCTTTGCTGGTGAGGTTTTCCAGCCCTTCAGACAGTGCAGAAAACGTAATGGGGCGCTGCTCTTCCGCGCTAATAATGTGTGGCGAGGTCGGTTCAATAAAAGCCAGCGGATTAATTTGCTCATATGGCAGCATAACCGAGCCATTACGCTGTAAGGCTAACGCATCGCTATTACGTATGCCCTCAGGCGTCATTTCGCTGCCGGAGGCAACGGGCTTATAGCCTACCGAACGATACCCGGCGGCATTAGCCGCCTGCAGTAGCGCACAGCTGGCGACGGTCTTTCCAACTTCGGTGTCTGTCCCGGTTACAAACCATTTTTTAATCACGTTCAATTACTCCAAAAACTATCTGCCAGCTGAGGGAAAACTGCCCATCCTGCCGGGGCCATGTTTCGCTAAGCCGCTTTAGTTGCCCGCGCGTCATCAGCGTGTTTTTTCGGCCTTCATGCAGGTGTGTTGCGCCAACGCCTTTCAGCGAACGCATTGCGCTCATGACGTCGGGAAAACGCTGGCTGACCGTGCGGCTGGCGACGACGGACCGCCACGGCCGACACGCTTGTTCAATCTCGGCCACGGATAAAAACTGATTGGCATGCGCCCGTTCATCTATCCCGCGCCAGGCCTCGTGCAGTTCAGGCAGTGAGCCTGCTGCAAGCGTAGTAAATGCAATGCACCCACCCGTTTTTGTCACGCGGTAAAGTTCGGATAAGCCTTGCTGCAGATCGCTACACCACTGAACGGCAAGATTACTCCACGCCAGATCTACTTGTTCATTCGCCAGAGGAATAGACTCGATATCGCCCTCAAGGACACGATGCGCCGACTGGGTTTGCTGGCACTGCTCAAGCATCGCTTGCGAAATATCCAGCGCCAAAACTTCGCTTCCTTTATCCCGCCAAATTCGGCTGTACCAACCGGTGCCGCAGCCTGCATCCAGCACACTGACTGCGGGGCGGCCTGCCACCTCTGTCAGCAGGTTATCGCCGCAGACTCGCTGCAACTCGGCAAAACGTTCGTAACTTCCCGCAGCCCGGCCAAACGCCGCGGCTACAGCGGCTTTATCGACCTGTTTCGTCATAAAGCGCCTCCAGCAGTGCATCAATATCGTGTGATGTATGGGCGGCCGTGAGAGTAATACGCAGGCGTGCGCTGCCGGGCGGCACGGTTGGAGGGCGAATGGCCGTTAACCACAATCCACGCTCTCGCAGACGAGAAGCAAGATCCAGCGTGCGCTGATTCTCTCCCACAATTAACGGCTGAATAGCGCTGCCGGAGTCAGCAAGCCTCAGCGAAAGCTGTGCAGCCCCTTGCCGAAAGCGTTGGATATTCGCCGAGAGCCGAGCTCTGTAGGCATCCCCCTGCCGAATAACCGTTAAGGCAGCCTGAAGCGCCACGGCCTGCGCCGGCGGCATCGCGGTGCTGTAGATCAGATGGCGAGCAAACTGCAGCAGATAGTCGGCGGTTTCCTGGCTGCACAAAACCGCAGCGCCGCTTCCGCCAAACGCTTTGCCAAACGTAATGACCAGAATCTCTGGGCTGATATTTTGCTGATGACAGCTGCCGCGGCCTTCGTCGCCCAGGACGCCAATACCGTGCGCATCGTCGACCATCAACCAGCCACCGGCCTGATGGGCAACACGTGCAATTTCAGCCAGCGGCGCGCTGTCGCCGTCCATGCTGAAAATACCTTCGGTAAGGATCAGCCGTTCGCCGTCATGCGCCTGACTAAGCAGCGCCGCAAGCGCCGGAATGTCGTTATGATGGAATCTTCGCAGCTGGGCCGAACTTTGCATCGCCGCCTCCATCATTGAGGCATGGCAAAGCTTATCGGCGATAAGCGTATCCGTTTTTTGCGCCAACGCGGAGATCACCGCCTGATTCGCGCTGTAGCCTGAAATAAACAACAGCGCTCGCTCAAACCCCAGCCATTCAGCCAGCTGTTCTTCAAACGCCTGATGCGCGCGGCTATAGCCGGTCACGTGCCCGGAACCACCGCTGCCAACGCCAAACTGCGCCGCGCCTTTTTGCCATGCATCAACAATCTGCGGATGGTGGCTAAGCCCCAGATAATCATTGCTGGAAAAATTCAGATACTCCCGCCCGTTAGCCGAAAAAATACGCCCGTTTCCGAGCGTATTGGCCTGCCGGGTGCGGAAGCTTGCGCTCGCCCGCCGTTCGCTTAAGGCTTCAGAGATTCGCTGCTGCCAGCTCATACCGCCGCCGCGTTGTAGTAACTGTCGGTATCGGCGTTCAGCAACTGCCCTGCCAACTGTTGCTGCTGCTCGTTATCCCCCATTTCGGTGGTGGTTTGCTGCGGGTTAAGCCCCAGCTTACGGAACAGCTGCAGATCCTTGTCCTCTTCCGGGTTTGGAGTCGTCAGCAGTTTGCAGCCGTAGAAGATGGAGTTTGCCCCGGCCATAAAGCACATCGCCTGTGTCTGCTCGCTCATTTGTTCGCGGCCTGCTGAAAGGCGCACGTAAGAGGTCGGCATCATGATACGCGCGACGGCGATGGTTCGAATAAAATCAAAGGCATCCACGTCTTCGTTATCCGCCAGCGGCGTCCCCTTCACCTTCACCAGCATGTTGATTGGCACGCTTTCAGGCGGGGTGGGTAAATTGGCTAGCTGCAGCAGCAGGCCGGCGCGGTCGGTGACTGTTTCACCCAGCCCGACGATGCCGCCGGAGCAGACTTTAATCCCTGCATCACGCACTTTATCGAGGGTATCAAGACGTTCCTGATAGGTTCGCGTGGTGATGATATTGCCGTAGAATTCCGGGGAGGTGTCCAGGTTGTGGTTGTAGTAGTCCAGCCCTGCCGATGCCAGACGCTGCGCCTGTTCATTGGTCAGCGTACCCAGCGTCATACAGGTTTCCAGTCCCATGGCACGAACGCCCTGCACCATCTGCTCAAGATAGGGCATATCGCGCTCATGCGGGTTTTTCCAGGCCGCGCCCATACAGAAACGGGTCGACCCTGCGTTTCTTGCCTTACGAGCAGACGCCAGAACCTGCTCAACTTCCATCAGGCGCTCGGACTCAAGACCGGTTTTATAGCGTGCGCTCTGCGGACAGTATTTACAGTCTTCCGGGCAGGCGCCGGTTTTAATCGACAGTAAGGTACTGACCTGTACCTGATGCGGATCGAAATGTTTGCGGTGGATCTGCTGGGCTTCAAACAGCAGATCCAGCAAAGGTTTTTGAAATAAAGCAGTGACCTGCGACAGTGTCCAGCGTGCGTGGTGAGCCATGGGGCCTCTCCAAAGGGGTGTTATAGTGAATCGATTGACGTTATAATTGTAAACCTAAATGTTTTTCAAATGGTTTACAAGTCACCCTATGAGCCCTGCTGATTTAGCATTCGACCAACGACATATCTGGCACCCTTACACTTCAATGAGCCAACCGCTGCCGGTTTACCCCGTAGTCGCGGCAGCCGGCTGCGAATTGCAGCTGGAAGATGGACGTTTGCTTGTGGACGGCATGTCTTCCTGGTGGGCCACCATTCATGGCTACAATCACCCGCGCCTG
This sequence comes from Enterobacteriaceae bacterium RIT693, assembly GCA_009668225.1. Lineage (GTDB taxonomy): Bacteria > Pseudomonadota > Gammaproteobacteria > Enterobacterales > Enterobacteriaceae > Cedecea. The sequence goes on from WJYK01000001.1 coordinate 326,685, forward strand.
AATCAGGCGATGAAGGCCCAGATAGACAGCATGTCGCACGTGATGTTTGGCGGAATCACCCACCCGCCTGCCGTTGAGCTTTGCCGCAAGCTGCTGGCGATGACGCCCGCGCCGTTGGATTGCGTGTTTCTGGCCGATTCCGGTTCAGTGGCCGTCGAGGTCGCCATGAAAATGGCGCTGCAGTACTGGCATGCAAAAGGCCAGCCGCGCCAGCGCTTCCTGACCTTCCGGAACGGCTATCACGGCGATACTTTTGGCGCGATGTCGGTCTGCGATCCCGATAACTCTATGCATAGCCTGTGGCAGGGCTATTTGCCTGAACATCTGTTTGCTCCGGCTCCGCAGTGTAGGTTTGGCGATGAGTGGAACGAGATGGACATGGTTCCGTTTGCACGCCTGATGGCCGCACATCGGGAAGAGATTGCTGCGATTATTCTGGAGCCGGTGGTACAGGGAGCCGGGGGAATGCGTTTCTACCATCCTGAATGGCTACGTCGCATCCGCCGCATGTGCGATCGGGAAGGAATCTTGCTGATTGCCGACGAAATTGCAACGGGCTTTGGCCGCACCGGAAAACTGTTTGCCTGCGACCACGCGGATATTTCACCGGATATTATGTGTCTGGGAAAAGCATTGACCGGCGGCACGATGACGCTCTCCGCAACGCTTGCCACCCGTCACGTTGCGGAAACCATCAGCAACGGTGAAGCCGGATGCTTTATGCATGGCCCAACGTTTATGGGGAATCCTCTCGCCTGCGCGGTTGCCTGCGAAAGCCTGGCGCTGCTGGAAGATGGAGACTGGCAGCAGCAGGTTCAGGCTATCGAGCATCAGCTGCAGGAAGGCCTGCTGCCACTGGCCGCGAGCGAGCACGTTGCCGATGTTCGCGTTCTGGGCGCAATCGGTGTTGTGGAAACGCACAGGCCGGTCGACATGGCGGCTTTACAGCGTTTCTTTGTCGAACAGGGCGTCTGGATCCGTCCGTTTGGTCGCCTGATTTACCTGATGCCGCCTTATGTCATCAGCCCCGCGCAGCTGGACAAGTTGATGACCGCTGTTGCACGGGCGGTAGCAAATCCTGCGTTTTTCAAGCCGTAATATTCGGCGAACGCCCCCGTCTATACTAGACTGAGCGGGTCAAATACGGATTGAGGAGGGTTGATGAAACTGATCTCTCAGGATATTCGCGACGGTGAAAAGCTGCCTCCGCGTCATGTCTTTAACGGGATGGGCTATGAAGGGGATAATTTGTCTCCTCACCTGGAATGGGACGCCGTACCGTCCGGGACAAAAAGCTTTGTCGTGACCTGCTACGACCCCGACGCACCTACCGGCTCGGGCTGGTGGCACTGGATTGTGGCAAACCTGCCGGCAGAAACGCGCGTGCTGCCTCAGGGATCGGGTTCAGGTCTGGTGGCTTTACCCGGTAATGCCATCCAGACCCGAACCGATTTTGGCCAAACTGGCTACGGCGGCGCGGCGCCGCCGAAGGGCGAAACGCACCGCTATATTTTTACCGTGCACGCGCTGGATGTGGAAAAGATTGACGTTGATGAGGGCGCATCCGGCGCGATGGTCGGCTTTAACGTTCACTTCCATACCTTAGGTAGCGCTTCAATAACTACCTTATATAGCTAATCCCCAACGCTCTCTGGCTGGTGTACTTTGCCAGCCTTCTGCCTTTGCTGAGTAATCTTTTTCTGGAATTAATTTATACAAATAAATTCCGTTAAGTTATTAATCCCTCCCCGTCTCGCTGCCGATTAACATTGCACCAGTTTCACATCACAGAGAGACAGAAAATGAAGAGAATCGTTGTACTCAGCTTCTGCCTGATGGCGGGAAGTGTCTTTGCCGATACGGGTTCACCGCAGCTCAAAGCGGAATCACAGTCGGTGATTCGCCAGGCGGGCTACCAGTGCGATACCGTGAACAGCGTTTACCCGGCCGCTTTTGGCGGCTCGCTCACCGTCTCCTGCGACAGTGACCAAAAATACATCATCCGCAAAAAGAACGGCCAGTACAGCGTTGAAAAAGAATAACCCGCGGTCAGCGTCCTTCCCCTTGCGCGCTATCCCTCTCTTTTCTGAAGCCGATTTGCACAATCGGCTTCCCGTTTCGCTCAACTTAGTATAAAAAAGCAGGCTTTGAGATAATTCTCTATTTCACCGTACAGCAAGGAGCAACCTTGAACACATTATCGGTTTCTCGTCGCGCCGCAGCCCTGGCTTTTGCCGTAGCGCTGAGTGCATGTAGCTCAACCCCACCGCAGGACAAACCGTCGACTCAGGTGGCGCCGGGAACCCAGTCCCGCCCGATCCTGGCGGCAGATGAAGCACAGAATTTTGTTGCTGCACGCTACTTCACGTCAATGAATCCAAATGAAGCTGCGTGGACACCGTCCTCGATTCGTACTCCTCAGCAACCTGATTTCGTTGTAGGCCCTGCTGGTACCGCCGGGGTCACCCACACGTCGATTCAGGCAGCCGTCGACGCTGCGATTATCAAGCACAGCAGCTCCCGCCTTTATATCGCCATTATGCCGGGTGAATATGAAGGTACCGTGTATATTCCGGCCGCCTCCGGTAGCGTGACGCTGTACGGGACTTCAGGTAACGCAGACGATGTCAAAATCGGCCTGACGCTGGACGCCGAAACCGATCCGGCAACGTGGCGCCGCACCGTTAACCCGGCGGGTAAATACATGCCGGGGAAACCAGCATGGTACATGTTTGATAGCTGCCAGAGCCGCCGTAGCGCGACCGTGGGCGTAATGTGTTCCGCCGCCGTGTGGTCCCAGAATAATGGCCTGCAGCTCCAGAACCTGACTATCCAGAACACCCTGGGTGACAGCGTGGATGCCGGTAACCACCAGGCCGTGGCGTTGCGCAGCGATGGCGATAAAACGCAGCTGAACAACGTTCACCTGCTGGGCCGCCAGAATACCTTCTTCGTCACCAACAGCGACGTTCAGAACCGCATGCTGACCAACCGCCAGCCGCGCACGCTGGTGACCAACAGCTATATCGAAGGTGATGTGGATGTGGTCGCAGGCCGTGGCGCTGTGGTGTTCGATAACACCGATTTCCGCCTGGTGAACAGCCGTACCAAAGAAGGCTATGTGTTCGCACCAGCAACCCTGCCAAACATCTACTACGGCTTCCTGGCGACAAACAGCCGCTTTACCGCAGCCGGTGACGCTCAACTGGGCCGCTCATGGGATTTAGCCGGTGAAAACGGCCAGGCCGCGAATGGCCAGGTTGTTATCCGCGACAGCGTGATCAACGAAGGTTTCAACACGGCTAAACCGTGGGGCGATGCGCTGGAGTCTAAGCGTCCATTCGCAGGCAACGTTGGCACCAAAGACGATAAGGGCGCGATCAAACGCGATCTGAATGACCCAAGCTTCAACCGCATGTGGGAGTTCAATAACCGCGGTTTAGGTAGCCCGGTCGTCGAAGAGAAGTAATTTTTAACTCAGTAAGAAAAAACCTCGCCGCGGCGAGGTTTTTTTTATGTCTGACAATCAGTGCGCGTGAATCACAACCCACATAGGGCCCTGCCCGACTGCATAGCGGCCTTTTTCTTCCAGCAGCCCCTGCTCACCATTAATTTTATACACGGCCGCATGATGGGATTTCTGCCCGACGGCCACCAGGAACTTACCGCTATGGTCAACGTTGAAGCCGCGAGGCTGCTCTTCCGTTGGCTGATAACCTTCGATGTTCAGCACGCTACCGTCTTCGGAAACGCTGAACGCGGTGATAATACTGGCGGTACGGTCACAGGCATACAGGTGGCGGCCATCCGGCGTGATATGGATATCCGCAGCCCAGCGGGTCCCGGAGAAGCCTGGCGGCATAAAGTCCAGCGTCTGAACGCATTCGATTTTGCCGTGCGGGTCGCGCAGTTCCCAGACATCAACGGTGCTGTTCAGCTCGTTAACGCAGTACGCATACTGCTGGTTCGGATGAAACGCCATATGGCGTGGGCCTGCGCCCTCAACCGTCGTCACCTCAGCAGGCGTTTGTGCCACCAGCTTGCCGTCTTCGGACAGCGTGAACAGGCAAATACGATCCTGCTTCAGGGCCGGCGTCCAGAGCGTGCGGTTATCCGGAGAGATGTTCGCCGAGTGGCAGCCGTCCAGCCCGTCGACCACATCAACGGTTTCGCCCGGCAGGCCATCGTTTTCAAGGCTTATCACCGCAACGTTTGCTGCATTGTACGAGGCACTGAACAGGAAGCGGCCTTTACGGTCGGTAGAAATATGGGTTGGACTGCCCGGCAGCGGGGCGACGCCCGCTTCCGTCAGGGAGCCATCATCCGGCGTAATGCGGTAAGCGATGACGCGAAACTCAGGACGCACGCCAACGTACAGAAAACGTTTATCCGGGCTAATGACCATCGGCTGAACCTGCCCTGGAGCATCCACCACCTGTACAAGGGTCATTTCACCGCTGGCGTGCAGCGTCCAAACGTGGATCTGCTGGCTTTCCGGGCTGGCGGTATAGACTGTCTGTTTCATGCGTTTACTTTCCTCCTGACGTCGTAAGTAATAATCATAAGGTGAGCCCCAGGCCGCTCGCTATTTTGCGCTTCAGCGCGAGCGGTGTACCATCGGAACAAACCTTATGAATAATGACTGGAACCCTAAATGAGTTATCGCGTAATCGCTCTCGATCTCGACGGCACCCTGCTGACCCCGCAAAAAACGATTCTTCCGGAGTCCATTACGGCCCTTCACCGCGCCCGCGAGGCGGGAGTGAAAGTGGTGATCGTGACGGGTCGCCATCATGTCGCCATACATCCTTTTTATCAGGCACTGGCGTTAGATACACCTGCAATTTGCTGCAATGGCACTTATTTGTATGATTATCATGCAAAAAAGGTTCTGGCCTCCGATCCCCTTCGCCCAGACCAAGCTGCGCAAATGGTAGATTTGCTCACCGCTCACCGCGTACATGGCCTGATGTACGTCGACGATGCGATGCTTTATCTGGAAAGCTCGGAGCACGTGAAAGCCCACGTAGCCCGAACTCAAAACTGGGCACAATCATTGCCTGAAACCCAGCGCCCGGTGTTCCGCAGCGTGCCTTCCCTTAAAGAAGCCGCTCAGGAGGTGAAGGCTATCTGGAAATTCGCCCTGACGGACTCAGACATTCCTAAGCTCAAGCAGTTTACCACGGAGGTAGAGCGCGAGCTGGATCTCTCCTGCGAATGGTCCTGGCACGATCAGGTTGACGTTGCCCAGCGAGGCAACAGCAAAGGCGCACGACTGGCTCAGTGGGTTGAGTCTCAGGGACTGTCGATGGATCAAGTGATTGCTTTTGGCGATAACTATAACGATCTGAGCATGCTGGAAAGCGCCGGGATGGGCGTCGCGATGGGTAATGCGGACGAGGCGATAAAATCGCGTGCCGATATGACCATCGGTACCAATCTCGAAACCGGCATCGCCGAAACGCTGTACAAATACGTGCTGTAATCAGGCCGTAATCGACACGCTTTTCACCTGCGCATACAGCCACTGACCGGGTTTCACCGCCAGTTCATCCCGGGCCCAGGGGCTGATGCGCGCCCACAAGGTACGGGAACCCACTTCAAGCTGAACCTCTACCTGCCCCTCGTCATCAAAGCACTGAGCAACCTTAGCCCGCAGCACGTTACGAATACTGCTGTTAACCGGCGGCTGCAATGCCAACGATACGTCAGAAGCCTGAATGCGAATACGCAGCGGGGCCTGCACCGGCTTGTCCAGCTTATTGACCCACAGATGCTGGTCGCCCAGCGCCAGCGCCGTCATAGCGTAATGCGGATGGTGTTCAAGCACGGTGACTTTCAACACGCTGCTTTGCTGCTCTTTAGGCAGCCACGGGTGCATCACGCTGCTGCCCCAAACCTCTTCAAGGTTACCGAACGCTTTGACGGTTCCGCTATCCAGCACCAGGACTTTATCTGCCAGATGTAAAATCTCTTCCAGCGAATGGCTAACATAGAGCATGGGGATATTGATCTCACGCGCCAGACGCTGGAGATAAGGCAGCAGCTCACGCTTACGCGGGATGTCCAACGAGGCCAGCGGCTCATCAAGCAACAGCAACTCTGGCGCGGTTAATAGTGCCCGGCCAATGGCAACTCGCTGCTTCTCTCCCCCGGACAGACTCCACGGGAAACGTTCAAGCAAATCTTCGATACCAAGCAGCGCCACCAGCTTGTCAAACTGGCCTGCCATACTTTTTGCCATTCCGTATTTTAAATTGCCGCGAACCCGGTAATGCGGAAACAGTCGCGCATCCTGGAATACATAGCCAACCCGGCGTTTTTCTGGCGGCAGATAAAGCTGTTTTTCCGCGTCCGTAAGGACACGGTCATTGAGGACGATGCGCCCCTGTTCTGGACGAGTCAGCCCGCTGATAGCATTGATTAATGACGTTTTCCCGGCACCGGACACGCCAAAAACGGCGGTAATGCCCTGCCCCGGCAGGGTTTCATTAATTTCCAGCCGATGCGTGCCAAGCGTTTGAATAAAGTTAAGCTCCAGCATCAGCTCGCTCCCATACGTTTACGGCTCACTCGAGCCAGCCACTCAGCCACCAGCAGCGAAGCCATCGCCAGCACAATAGCAATCAGGCACAAACGCGCGGCAGCGCTTTCACCGCCGGGGGTCTGGATCAGGGTGTACATGGCCGATGGCAGCGTTCGGGTTTCACCGGGAATGTTGGAGACGAAAGTGATCGTCGCGCCGAACTCACCGAGCGATCGGGCAAATGCCAGCACGGTACCGGCAATAATACCCGGCAGCGTTAACGGTAAAGTGATAGTGCAGAAGACACGCCAGCGCCCTGCGCCCAGCGTTCTTGCCGCCTGTTCAAGACGGAGATCAACGCCTTCCAGCGCCAGGCGAATCGCACGAACCATCAGCGGGAACGACATGACCGCCGCCGCCAGCACCGCGCCACGCCAGCTAAAGGCAAAGGTAATGCCAAACCAGTCATACAGCCAGGCGCCAATAAATCCACGACGGCCAAAAGCGATTAATAACAGATAGCCCACCACCACCGGCGGCAGGACTAAAGGAAGATGAATCAGACTGTCGAGCAGGGCTTTGCCCGGGAAACGGCAACGCACCAGTACCCAGGCAAAGAAGATCCCGATGGGAAGGCTAAACAGTACCGCAATAGATGACACTTTTAGGCTTAGCAGCACCGCCTGCCATTCGGGATCGCTCAATATCATTGTTTCGTCGTAAATCCGTATTTTTGGAAGACTTTCGCCGCTTCCGGTCCTTTCAGATAGCTATAGAACGCGGTCACTGACGGGTTATCGTGGCCTTTAACGATCGCAATCGGGTATTCCACCTTCTTGTGGGAATCTTCCGGGAAGGTGCCCACAACTTTCACGCCTTTTCCGGCCACGGCATCAGAGCCGTAAACAATACCCAGCGGGGCTTCGTCACGCTGAACCAGAGCCAGCGCACCGCGAACGTCTTCAGCAGGGGCAAGTTTACTGGATAAGGTGTCCCACGCGCCCAGTTTTTGCAGCGCTTCTTTGGCGTAAATCCCCGCAGGCACGTGGTCAGGATCGCCCACCGCCAGACGACCGCCTTTTAACAGCGAGGCCCAGTCAGTTTTCGCGTCAATGGCGATGTCGCCCTGCTTGCTGGCAGTCGGGGCTACAACCACCAGGCTGTTGCCCAGCAGCGTCTCACGGGTATCCGTTTTGATGGTGTCTTTCTCAACAGCATAATCCATCCATTTCTGATCGGCAGAAATAAACAGATCGGCCGGTGCACCGGCTTCAATCTGGCGAGCCAGAGTAGAAGAAGACGCAAAGGAAGAGGCAACCTCAACCTTCTTCTCTTTCTGATACTGCGCCGCAATATCCTGCATCGCATTGGTTAACGATGCCGCCGCAAAGACGGTAATTTTGTTCCCCTCAGCCAGCGCCTGGCCTGCCAGAGAAACCGATAAAGCCGCGCCCAGGGCGAGGCGTACCCAACGTTGTTTCATGTTTTCACTCCGTTTGTTTCGTTATGTAACCTGAAATATAACGATTGCCATGCGGAAGATACAGAATTTATCGGCAGAAAGGAGAAGGGCTTTAAAGTTCTTGACTGAGATCAACAGAAAGACGGCGTGTGCGGGGCTAATACGGCAGAAAGAGAAAGCCCGGCGAGTGCCGGGCTTTCAGGGAATCAGTGATGCTGTTTCGGCTGTTGGTCGCGATGACCGACTTTTGAAAAGACGTTAAACACTTCACCCAATCCATAGATAAGACCCAGGATCACTGCCATCACAACCGGCACCATGACCACGGCAAACACCAGGCTTTTCAATAACTCGAACATAGTTGCCTCCGGCAAAAGCGAGAATGATTATTCTAGCGGCAGTTGCGAAAAACGCACTCTCCTTTTGTGCCATTTGCCCGGATCGGCACAATAGAGGAAAATAAGGGTTTTTCTGGCACGGAGAGACCATGCAAGCTGAAATTTTGTTAACGCTGAAACTCCAGCAACGGCTGTTCGCCGACCCGCGACGTATTGCGCTGCTTAAACAAATCCGCCACACAGGTTCCATTAGTCAGGGTGCGAAACTGGCAGGCATCAGTTACAAAAGCGCCTGGGATGCGATTAACGAAATGAACCAGCTGGCAGAATCAAGCCTGGTCGACCGTGCTACCGGCGGCAAAGGCGGCGGCGGCGCAGTGCTCACCCGCTACGGCGAGCGCCTTATTCAGCTCTACGACCTGCTGGCGCAAATTCAGCAAAAAGCGTTCGACGTTTTGCAGGATGATGCCCTGCCGCTGGACAGCCTGCTTGCCGCCATTTCCCGCTTTTCACTGCAAACCAGCGCCCGCAACCAGCTGTTTGGCACCGTGCTCAAACGCGATGACGAGCAGGTTCAGCAGCACGTCGATATTCTGCTGGCTGACGGTGAAACTCGCCTGAAAGCGGCGATTACCCGCCAAAGTGCAGAGCGGCTGGGGCTGAACGAAGGCAAAGAAGTTCTGGTGCTGATTAAAGCGCCGTGGATAGACATCGCCGCGGATGCCAGTGCGGCAGGAAATGCAGATAACCAGCTGCCGGGCAAAATCAGCAGCATTGAGCAGGGTAAAGAGCAAACCGAAGTCCTGGTTCAGCTTGCCGACGGCCAGACGCTTTGTGCGACCCTGCCGAATCTCCACGTCGAGCAGCAGGCGCTGGCGGAAGGTGCTGAGGTCACAGCATATTTCAATGCAGATCGGGTGATCGTCGCCACACTCTGCTAAAAGCAGCGTTCTCATTGACATCGACGCGGACAGGTCGTATTCCTGTAGCCTTATCGCTGCAAAAAATGGGATAAAACATGTCTGCGTTGCAAATTTCGCAAGGTACGTTTCACCTTAGCGACACAAAAACCCTTACCCTGAACAATCTTACTCTGCGCGCCGGCGAGAGCTGGGCGTTTGTCGGTGCTAACGGCAGCGGAAAATCTGCCCTTGCTCGCGCCCTGGCCGGCAGCCTGCCGGTAATGAAAGGCGAACGCCGCTGCGACTTCACCCGTATCGCCCACCTCTCTTTTGAACAACTGCAAAAGCTGGTCAGCGACGAATGGCAGCGCAATAACACCGATATGCTGAGCGTCGACGAAGATGACACCGGCCGCACCACCTCAGAAATCATCCAGGATGAGGTCGTGGACGAAGCCCGCAGCCGCGAACTTGCTACGCTGTTTGGCATTGAACATTTACTCACTCGTCGTTTCAAATATCTGTCGACGGGTGAAACGCGCAAAGCGCTGCTTTGCCAGGCGCTGATGTCGGAGCCGGAGCTGCTGATCCTTGATGAGCCGTTCGACGGGCTGGACGTGAAATCTCGCCAGCAGCTGGCAGAGCTACTGGCACAGCTGAGCGCTCAGGGCTATACCCTGGTGCTGGTGCTCAACCGCTTCGATGAGATCCCGGATTTTGTTCAATTTGCCGGCGTGCTGGCAGACTGCACGCTGACGGAAAGCGGTGAAAAGCAGGCCCTGCTGGAACAGGCGCTTATCGCGCAATTAGCCCATAGCGAAAAGCTGGCTGGCGTTGCGCTCCCGGAGGCAGACGATCCCTCGGCCCGCTATACCCTGCCCGGGCAGCAACCGCGAATTGTGCTCAAAGACGGCGTGGTGGAATACAACGATCGCCCCATCCTGCACAAGCTTAGCTGGACGGTTAACCCAGGCGAACACTGGCAGATTGTAGGGCCTAACGGCGCCGGAAAGTCGACATTGCTCAGCCTGATCACCGGCGATCATCCTCAGGGCTATAGCAACGATCTGACGCTGTTTGGCCGCCGTCGCGGCAGCGGTGAGACAATATGGGATATCAAAAAACATATTGGTTACGTCAGCAGCAGCCTGCATCTGGACTACCGGGTTAGCACCACCGTTCGTAACGTTATTCTTTCGGGCTATTTCGACTCGATTGGGATTTATCAGGCGGTTTCAGATCGCCAGCAAAAGCTGACCCGAGAATGGCTGAACATGCTGGGGATGGATAACGCCACCGCCGACGCTCCTTTCCACAGCCTCTCGTGGGGCCAGCAGCGCCTGGCGTTAATTGCCCGCGCGCTGGTTAAACACCCGACGCTGCTTATCCTGGATGAGCCTCTGCAAGGGCTGGATCCCCTGAACCGGCAGCTGATACGCCGCTTTGTCGACATTTTGATTGGCGAAGGGGAAACACAGCTGCTGTTTGTTTCTCACCACGCCGAAGATGCACCGCAATGCATTACCCATCGGCTAACCTTTGTGCCGGAGGGGAATAAGTACGGCTACCGGATAGAAAACATTCTTCCCGCATAATCCTTTAAGGCGCTACGGCGCCTTTTTCATTGACTGCCACACGCAGACTTTCGGAATAGACGCACGCTTTCTTCTTTACGCATTTGTTTTACAATGCGTTACGCCCCTTTTATTTACGGTAAGCAATGCTGTGTAAACGATACCACTAATCTAGCACATATCACATTTTTCGGCTCTCTGTTATGCTATGGTTATCTTAACCCATAGGCTATATGGAGCGAAAAATGAGAGTTCTGGTTACAGGTGGTAGCGGTTACATTGGAAGTCATACCTGCGTGCAGTTACTGCAAAACGGGCACGACGTAGTGATCCTCGACAACTTGTGCAACAGCAAGCGCAGCGTATTACCGGAGATTGAGCGCCTGGGGGGCAAGCATCCTCTGTTTATCAACGGTGATATCCGCGACGAAGCCCTGCTGGCAGAGGTTTTCCGTGACCATCGTATTGATGCCGTCATCCATTTTGCCGGCCTGAAAGCCGTCGGTGAATCGGTGAATAAGCCGCTGGAATATTACGACAATAACGTTACCGGCACCCTGAAGCTCATCTCCGCCATGCGCTCGGCAAATGTCACTAACTTCATCTTTAGCTCCTCCGCCACCGTATACGGCGACCAGCCCAAAATCCCTTACGTAGAAAGCTTCCCTACCGGCAAACCTGCCAGCCCTTATGGCCAAAGCAAGCTGATGGTTGAACAAATTCTTACCGACCTGCAGAAAGCACAGCCGAACTGGAGCGTTGCGCTACTGCGCTATTTCAACCCGGTTGGTGCGCATCCGTCAGGCGACATGGGTGAAGATCCGCAGGGTATCCCTAACAACCTGATGCCTTACATTGCACAGGTTGCCGTAGGCCGCCGCGACTCGCTGGCTATCTTTGGTAACGATTACCCAACCGAAGACGGCACTGGCGTGCGTGATTACATCCACGTGATGGATCTCGCCGACGGTCACGTCGCCGCTATGCAGGCGCTGAACGGCAAGCCTGGCGTCCATATTTACAACCTCGGCGCGGGCATCGGCAGCAGCGTACTCGACGTTGTGAACGCCTTCAGCAAAGCCTGCGGCAAACCGGTGAATTACCACTTTGCACCGCGTCGCGATGGCGACCTGCCTGCCTACTGGGCAGACGCCACCAAAGCCGATAAAGAACTCAACTGGCGTGTCAGCCGTACGCTGCAAGAAATGGCAGACGATACCTGGCGCTGGCAGTCACGCCACCCCCAAGGTTATGAAGACTAAGGATATGTGATGGAGCAGTTTAACCCGGTCGATCATCCGCATCGCCGCTATAACCCCCTAACGGGTCAATGGATTCTGGTTTCGCCACATCGGGCGAAGCGTCCCTGGCAGGGCGCGCAGGAAACGCCAGCGCAAGAGAAACTCCCGGCTCACGATCCGGACTGTTTTCTCTGCCCCGGCAACACGCGCGTCACCGGGGATAAAAACCCTGATTACGCCGGCACTTTCGTTTTTACCAACGATTTCGCCGCGCTGATGACGGACACGCCCGATGCACCCACCAGCCATGACCCACTGATGCGTTGCGAAAGCGCGCGGGGTACCAGCCGGGTTATCTGCTTCTCTCCCGATCACAGTAAAACGCTGCCGGAGCTTTCCATTCCTGCTCTGGAAGAAGTGGTAAAAACCTGGCAACAGCAAACCGCCGAGCTGGGGCAGACATACCCGTGGGTTCAGGTCTTCGAAAATAAAGGCACGGCCATGGGCTGCTCCAACCCACATCCTCATGGACAGGTTTGGGCGAACAGCTTTTTGCCTAACGAGGTCGCCCGTGAAGATTACCAACAACGTGAATATTTCGCCCACCAGGGCACGCCTATGCTGTTGGACTATGTGCAGCGTGAACAGGCGGACGGTAGCCGCACCGTGGTTGAAACCGAACATTGGCTGGCAGTCGTCCCTTACTGGGCTGCCTGGCCGTTCGAAACGCTGCTGCTGCCCAAAACACACGTCCTGCGTATCACCGACCTAAGCGCAGAACAAAGTACTGACCTGGCACTGGCGCTGAAAAAGCTCACCAGCCGCTATGACAACCTGTTCCAGTGCTCTTTCCCTTACTCCATGGGCTGGCACGGCGCACCGTTTAACGGTGAGGACAGCCAGCACTGGCAACTTCATGCCCATTTCTACCCGCCGCTGCTACGCAGCGCCACGGTGCGTAAGTTTATGGTCGGCTATGAAATGCTGGCTGAAACGCAGCGAGATTTAACCGCAGAGCAAGCCGCAGAACGCTTGCGTGCCGTCAGTGATATCCATTTCCGCCAGTCAGGAGCGTCATTATGAGTCTGAAAGAGAAAACCCAGCGTCTGTTTGCTGAACAATTTGGCTACCCGGCAACCCACACCATTCAGGCTCCGGGCCGCGTTAACCTGATTGGCGAACATACCGATTACAACGACGGTTTTGTCCTGCCCTGCGCCATCGATTACCAGACGGTTATCAGCTGCGCGAAACGAGATGACCGCACCGTGCGGGTCATCGCCGCTGATTATGACAACCAGCAGGACAGCTTCTCGCTGGATGCGCCCATTGTGAAGCACGAAACGCAGCAGTGGGCAAACTATGTCCGCGGCGTGGTGAAGCATCTGCAAAAACGTGATAAAAACTTTTCCGGCGTGGATATGGTGATAAGCGGCGACGTGCCGCAAGGTGCTGGACTAAGCTCTTCTGCGTCGCTGGAAGTGGCGGTAGGCAAAGTGTTCCAACATCTTTACCATCTGCCGCTTGATGGCGCACAGCTGGCGCTTAATGGCCAGGAAGCAGAGAACCAGTTTGTCGGCTGCAACTGCGGCATCATGGACCAGCTGATTTCCGCCCTTGGTAAAAAAGATCACGCGCTGCTGATCGACTGCCGTTCTCTCGGCACAAAAGCCGTTTCGATGCCAAAAGGCGCCGCGGTGGTGATCGTCAACAGCAACTTTAAGCGCACGCTGGTTGGCAGCGAATACAACACCCGCCGCGAACAGTGTGAAACCGGCGCCCGCTTCTTTAGCCAAAAAGCGCTGCGTGACGTCGAGCTGGCAAAATTCAACGAAGTGGCGCATGAGCTGGATCCGATCGTTGCCAAACGCGTTCGTCACGTGCTGACCGAAAATATCCGTACCGTGGAAGCGGCAGATGCGCTTGCCAAAGGTGACCTCATTCGTATGGGGCAGCTGATGGCCGAGTCACATGCCTCCATGCGCGATGACTTCGAAATTACCGTGCCGCAAATTGATACCCTCGTGGACATCATCAAAGCCACGATTGGTGAGAAAGGCGGCGTACGCATGACCGGCGGCGGTTTTGGGGGCTGCATTGTCGCGCTGGTGCCTGAAGACCTGGTTCCAGCCGTTAAGCAGGCGGTGGAAGAACAATACGAGAGCAAAACAGGTATTAAAGAGACTTTCTACGTTTGCAAAGCCTCCGAAGGAGCGGGTCAATGCTAAAAGAGACCCCGAAGCTGGCGCCGGACGGCCAGCCGTTTCGTCTTATCACCCTGCGTAACAGCGCAGGGATGGCGATCACGCTGATGGACTGGGGCGCGACTTTGCTTTCCTGCCGCGTGCCGCTTAAAGACGGCAGCGTGCGGGAGACGCTGCTGGGCTGCGCTTCGCCGGAACACTATCTGCAGCAAAGCGCCTTTATGGGCGCGACCGTGGGGCGTTACGCTAACCGTATTGCGGGAGGGAAACTCACCGTCAGCGGCGAGACTCTTCAGCTAGACATTAACCAGGGTGAAAACCAGCTACACGGTGGGCCGGAAGGCTTCGACAAGCGCCGCTGGCGTATTGCCGTACAAAATGAGCAGGAAGTGATTTACGAGCTGGACTCATGCGACGGGGACCAGGGTTTCCCCGGCAAACTCCGCGCGACGGCCCGTTACGCCCTGACGGAAGATAACCGCATCAGTATTAAGCTTCGTGCCACCGTCGATAAGCCCTGCCCGGTCAATCTCACTAACCATGCCTACTTCAATCTGGACAACGCTCAGAACGACGTTCGTCAGCATCGGCTTCAACTGATGGCCGACAGCTACCTGCCGGTTGATTCCAGCGGGTTGCCCACCGATGGCCTGAAAAAAGTGGACGGTACCAGCTTCGACTTCCGTGAGCCGAAATCCATCGGACAGGATTTCCTGAGCGATGCCGATCAGCAGGCCACCAAAGGCTATGATCACGCGTTCCTGCTGCAGGCAAAAGGCGATCTCAGCCAGCCGGTGGCCCAGGTCTGGTCAGCGGACGGCGAGCTGGAAATGGCGGTCTATACGACGGCACCGGCGCTACAATGCTACAGCGGCAATTACCTGGCGGGTACGCCAGCGCGCGACGGGCAAAACTACAGCGACTGGAATGGTGTGGCGCTGGAAAGCGGATTCTTACCGGACAGCCCAAACCATCCGGAATGGCCGCAGCCGGACTGCTGGTTAAAGCCGGGAGAAACATACCTCAGCATCACGGAATACCAGTTTTTGCCTCATTAAAATTTGTTGCCCTTTTCATTAAGGGCAATTTCTCACCAAATCGCTGACTTTACCGCCAAATCACGCCAAAAATATAACAACCTTTTACAACCACCTTACACTCCACGCGCTTTTTCGCTATGTTAAACGTTTATCATTGCCGTGGCTTATGGCGCGGCAATATAATGATAATTGTTATCATTAATCCCAGGCTCATTAAGGAGTAAATCATGGCTGTTACTAAGCTGGTTCTGGTTCGTCACGGCGAAAGCCAGTGGAACAACGAAAACCGCTTCACCGGTTGGTATGATGTTGATCTGTCTGATAAAGGTCGTACCGAAGCGAAAGCTGCCGGTAAGCTGCTGAAGGATGAAGGCTTCACCTTCGACTTCGCTTATACGTCTGTGCTGAAACGTGCCATCCACACCCTGTGGAACATCCTCGATGAACTGGACCAGGCCTGGCTGCCGGTCGAGAAATCCTGGAAACTGAACGAGCGCCACTACGGTGCCCTGCAGGGTCTGAACAAAGCTGAAACCGCCGAAAAATACGGTGACGAGCAGGTTAAACAGTGGCGTCGCGGCTTCGCGATCACCCCTCCTGAGCTGTCTAAAGACGACGAGCGCTTCCCTGGCCACGATCCACGTTACGCTAAATTAACCGATAGCGAGCTGCCAACCACCGAAAGCCTGGCGCTGACCATCGACCGCGTAACGCCGTTCTGGAATGAGTCCATTCTGCCACGTATGAAATCCGGCGAGCGCGTCATCGTTGCGGCTCACGGCAACTCCCTTCGTGCGCTGGTTAAATACCTGGATAACCTGAGCGAAGATGAGATCCTCGAGCTGAATATCCCGACCGGCGTGCCGCTGGTTTATGAGTTTGATGAGAACTTCAAACCGCTGAAACGTTACTACCTGGGCAACGCTGACGAAATCGCAGCCAAAGCCGCAGCGGTAGCCAACCAGGGTAAAGCGAAGTAATTCGCCGCCCATAAAAAAAGGCGTGGTGCTTACCACGCCTTTTTTATTTATGAAAACAAGCGATTAGCCGCGACGAGCTTTTACCGCAGCGGCAAGCTTGCGCAGCGCCACTTCGGTATCTTCCCAGCCAATGCAGGCATCGGTGACGCTTTTGCCGTAGACCAGCGGTTCGCCACTCTCCAGATTTTGGTTACCTTCCACCAGATGGCTTTCAATCATCACGCCGATGATAGCCTTCTCACCCCCGGCAATCTGGCCGCAAACGTCGTCAGAAACGTCCATCTGCTTTTTAAACTGTTTGCTGCTGTTAGCGTGACTGAAATCAATCATCACCTGTGGCTCAAGACCTGCCTTAACCAGGCCAGCCTTCACCTCTTCCACATGTTTCGCGCTGTAGTTAGGCTCTTTGCCCCCGCGCAGAATAATGTGGCAGTCGCCGTTCCCACTCGTGTTGACGATGGCGGAGTGACCCCACTTCGTCACTGACAGGAAGCAGTGCGGTGCGCCTGCGGCATTGATGGCATCAATTGCCACTTTGATCGTACCGTCGGTGCCGTTTTTAAAGCCAACCGGGCAAGACAGACCTGAGGCCAGCTCACGGTGAACCTGCGACTCGGTGGTACGTGCGCCAATGGCGCCCCAGCTCATAAGATCCGCAAGGTACTGCGGAGTGATCATATCAAGGAATTCCCCTGCGGCTGGCAGGCCAGAATCGTTGATATCCAGCAGCAGCTTGCGCGCGATGCGCAGACCATCGTTAATCTGGTAGCTGCTGTCCATGTGCGGATCGTTAATCAGGCCTTTCCAGCCCACGGTGGTACGCGGCTTTTCAAAGTAAACACGCATAACCACTTCCAGCTCGCCCTGAAGCTCTTCACGCAGCGCCAGCAGGCGTGCGCCGTACTCTTTGGCAGCCTTCGTGTCGTGAATGGAGCAAGGGCCAATCACCACCAGCAGGCGATCGTCGCTGCCTTTAAGGATTTTATGGATTGCTTTTCGCGCCTGAGAAACAGTCCGGGCGGCGTTTTCAGTGGCGGGAAATTTTTCCAGCAGTGCTACAGGAGGGAGAAGCTCATTGATCTCTTTGATTCTTAAGTCGTCGTTCTGATAATTCATGATAGTTCCGGGGTCATCCTGATATTTTTCTTCGTTGCAATCCTTTCAATCTAACTCGCATAACCACAAGTGTAAACGGGCTTTTACACTTCTCACAGATTAATCCTGAAAACTCGAAAAAAACAGCGGAAACATGGCGAACACTCTCCTGCTAACTACACTTTCCAACTGTTAACGCTGAAAAATATTAAATTTTCAATATTGAATACCATTTTGAAGATTAAGATTTAAAACACTCACTTGTACTGCACGGTTTTTCAGCATTTATCACTGCACTGTTGGACGAAGTTATCCAGCAATAACGACCCGAACAGGAGCATTAACATGAAAAAATTAACCACACTGTTATTAACCGCTACTCTGGCGTTCGGCAGCGGCATCGCCTTTGCGGCAGATTCAACGTCAGGAGCAAACAACGGACAGGCAAACGCCAGCGCCGAAGCGGGCCAGGTCGCGCCTGACGCACATCAGAAAGTTGCGCCTAATGGCGTCAGCAATGACAAAATCAACGGCTCTCACCATAAAATGAGCAAAAGCGAAGTGCACAAAAACAGCATGTGCAAAGATGGACGTTGCCCTGACACCAACAAAAAGGTTGAGACCGGCAGCGGGCACGACGTGAATAAGAAAGTGGACGGGACGTCACAGTAATTTCTGCCTTTCAAACAGAGGTAGCCTTTCAAATCACAGTGCCTTTTAACAACCTTCTCAAGAGAGCCAGCCGGCTCTCCTTTTTTATCGGCATCTTTCAACAAGTTGAAACCCGGAAGCGGTTATAATTAGCGCATCGTGACTGATATTTGTGAGAGATTATGGCGCATTCACACCAACACACACCTTCTGACGGTAACGCAAAACGCCTGTTATTTGCCTTCCTCATCACGGCAATTTTTATGGTTGCCGAAGTCATCGGCGGCCTGCTTTCCGGCTCACTGGCCCTGCTCGCCGACGCCGGTCATATGCTAACCGATGCAGCCGCCCTGCTGTTTGCCCTTATGGCCGTACATTTTGCTCGCAGACCGCCCAACGCCCGCCATACATTTGGCTGGCTGCGCCTCACTACACTCGCGGCATTTGTGAATGCCATTGCGCTGGTACTGATCACTATTTTAATTGTCTGGGAGGCGATTCAGCGCTTCTCTCACCCTCAGCCTGTTGCGGGTTGGGCGATGCTGGTTATCGCTATCGCAGGCCTGCTGGCTAATCTGTTTTCATTCTGGATATTGCATAGCGGTAGCGGGGAGAAAAACCTTAACGTCCGTGCAGCTGCGCTGCATGTTTTAGGGGATTTGCTGGGTTCAGTGGGGGCCATTGTGGCGGCGGTGGTGATCCTCTGGACGGGCTGGACGCCTATCGACCCGATTCTCTCCGTGCTGGTTTCCTGCCTTGTACTGCGCAGCGCCTGGAGCCTGCTGAAAGAGAGCGTCAATGAACTGCTGGAAGTTGCGCCGAGCGCCATTGATATTGCCGCTCTGAAACGCAATCTGTCACGTTCGATACCGGAAGTACGTAATGTGCATCACGTGCATATCTGGCTGGTTGGAGAAAAACCGTTAATGACGCTGCATGTTCAGGTTGTACCGCCCCACGATCACGATGCCCTGCTTGAGCGCATACATCACTTTCTGGCGCACGAATACCAAATTGAACATGCCACGGTGCAGATGGAGTATCAGCTTTGCCACGGGCCCGATTGTGACCTGAACGAGCATGACCATACGGCCGGCCATGCTCATCACCATCACTGATCAGGAGAAGGCGCGCGAGCCCGACTGCCGCGCGCTTTTGATCCACATCCGGCTACCGTTTAGCGCAATGAAGGTCAGGATGAGATATTCCAGCGACATCGCGTAAACGCCCTGCAGGGCAAAGATAACCACGCTGATAACGTTAATGACAGTCCACAGCAGCCAGTTTTCCACGTATTTACGCGTCATGAGAATCATGGCCACAATCGACAGCACCATCATGCACGAGTCCCAGAACGGGTAAGCATCTGGCTGGAGTTCTGGCAGGGTAACGTTAATCCCCAGGCTTTGCATCACCGTCACGGCAATCCGGGTGAGGAAAGCAAAGACCGGGTCGATAAACATCGTCATTAGCCCAATCGAGGCGATGATAATCACCAGCCAGGCAATAGCCTTAGGCAAAGGAAGCCAGCGGATTTTCAGCAACGACTGATTATTGCTGCTTTGCCGTGACCACGCATACCATCCGTAAATATTCGCCACGAAAAAGAACAGCTGCAGCAGCAGGCTGGCGTAGAGCTGGATTTGAAAGAAAATGATGGCAAACAGCGTGACGTTGATTAACCCGAAAGCGTAGTTTCCAATTTTCTCCAGGCTGGCAAGCCAGATGCAAAGCAAACCCGCCAGCGTCCCCACGGCCTCAATCCATGATAAGTCATACCCACCCGCCCCAATGGGAATGTGGACAAGTATGTTCTGCGTACTAAAAAAATCCATGAACTCCCCAGAGCGTAATTCTCTTACGCGTTACCTTTTACCGTCCGACGTAACTCTGCCGCAAAGTCGAGCATGCGATTAAGCGGAACGAGAGCCCCTTCACGCAGCGCAGCGTCTACTTCTATAGTGTGCGCAGCGCCACCCTGCTCCAGCCCCTCTGCAATCGCTTTGAGCCCATTCATTGCCATCCACGGGCAATGTGCACAGCTACGGCAGGTTGCTCCTTCCCCTGCAGTTGGCGCCTCCAGTAACTCTTTGTCCGGGCACGCCTGCTGCATTTTATAAAATATCCCGCGATCCGTTGCCACAATAAGCTGCTGATGAGGCAGCGTTTTTGCCGCGTTAATCAGCTGGCTGGTCGATCCTACGGCATCGGCCATATCAACCACCACCTGGGGTGACTCGGGATGTACCAACACCGCGGCGTCAGGGTACATCGCCTTCATGCGCGCCAGCGCCTGAGTTTTAAATTCATCATGCACAATGCAGGCTCCTTGCCAGCACAGCACATCGGCACCCGTTTGCTTTTGAACATAACTGCCAAGGTGGCGATCCGGCGCCCAGATGATTTTCTCACCCAGGCTGTCCAGATGTTCAATCAACTCTACCGCAATACTGGATGTGACCACCCAGTCGGCACGGGCTTTTACCGCCGCAGAGGTATTAGCATAGACGACCACCGTCCGATCCGGGTGCTGGTCGCAAAAAGCGTTAAACGCCTCAATCGGGCAGCCGAGATCTAATGAACATTCTGCATTGAGGGTTGGCATTAAAATTGTTTTTTCAGGGCTGAGGATTTTCGCCGTTTCCCCCATAAAACGAACGCCCGCCACCAGCAGCGTAGAAGCCGGATGGTTAGCACCGAAGCGAGCCATCTCAAGCGAGTCAGAGATACAGCCTCCGGTCTCTTCTGCAAGAGACTGGATTTCCGGGTCAGTGTAGTAATGCGCCACCATCACCGCATCACGCTCTCTCAGCAAGCGCTTGATTTTTTCACGATAAAATTGCTTTTCTTCCGCCTTTAGCGGGGCCGGTTTAGGTGGAAATGGATAAATCGCGGTTTCCGGATCAAACATTACGCTCATCATGCAATCTCGTTTTACTGACTTAACATAACAGGCCACAGTTAGCGTGATTCACGCTATTACCTGCATTCATTGTTTTATATGCTAAACAAGATAGCGAAATTTAATCAAAATGTCGTGAGGAATTGTTTGATGGGTCAGGTCAGAATCAAGAAAGTAGCGTCGAGTTTGTTCGGTGGCTGGGTTCTTAAATCTCAGATAGCAAAAAGGCGCCTTTAGGGCGCCTTTCTACATTGGTGGGTCGTGCAGGATGATTATCACCCTTCGGGCCGTCGTCGCAAGCAACGACGTTATCCTGCACATAATAGTCCTTGCTCCAGAGACAACTAAAGCGCCTGAAGGCGCTTTAGTTTGAATTTGGTGGGTCGTGCAGGATTATTATCACCCTCTGGGCCGTTGTTATCACAACGTTGTTTCGCTTTCGCTCAACTCGAACCTGCTGCAGGCTCGAATCCTGCCCTATCTTGCAGATAGCAAAAAAGCGCCTTTAGGGCGCTTTTTTACATTGGTGGGTCGTGCAGGATTCGAACCTGCGACCAATTGATTAAAAGTCAACTGCTCTACCAACTGAGCTAACGACCCGCTTTGTGCGGTTACTGCTTTGAAGTTTTGCTTTCGCTAGATTAGAAACCTGCTGCAGGTTCAAACCCTTCACGATTCACTTACATTTTTCATCTTAAAAGATGGTGGGTCGTGCAGGATTCGAACCTGCGACCAATTGATTAAAAGTCAACTGCTCTACCAACTGAGCTAACGACCCGCTGTGCGGCTTATGCAAACTTCTTTACTGCTTTTACTTTAAAGCGGTGGGTCGTGCAGGATGATTATCACCCTTCGGGCCGTTGTTACCAGAACGTTGTTTCGCTTTCGCTCAACTCAAACCTGCTGCAGGTTCGAACCCTTCACGCCTGACTACAGCTTATTACTTTAAAGTGGTGGGTCGTGCAGGATTCGAACCTGCGACCAATTGATTAAAAGTCAACTGCTCTACCAACTGAGCTAACGACCCACTTTTGCGTCACTTTGGGTTTGTTTCGTATCCCTTGGCAACGGCGGCATATATTACTGATTTAAGATTTTGACGCAACAATAATTTTGACGCAGATCGCTCAACTGCTTATGTTTCGCACGGCAAGACCAGAAAAACGACGATATCTGGTCAGGCCGCACGCATTATTGCGCATTCAGACGTTTTTGAGCCTGCTTTGCACCGTCAGTATTGGGATACTGTTTAACGACCTGCTGGTAGACGGCTTTCGCTTTTGCAGCGTCGCCTTTGTCCTGCATGATCACGCCAACCTTAAACATGGCGTCCGGTGCTTTAGGAGATTTTGGGTAGTTTTTCACCACGGAGGCAAAATAAAACGCCGCATCATCCTTTTTGCCTTTGTTGTAATTCAACTGACCAAGCCAGTAGTTGGCGTTAGGTAGATAAGTTGAATCCGGATACTTCTTCACAAAGGACTGAAACGCGTTGATAGCATCGTCCTGACGCGATTTATCCTGCACCAGCGCGATAGCAGCGTTGTAATCGCTATTAGCGTCACCGCCCTGCACCGGGGCAGCAGGAGCCGTGTTTGAGGCCCCAGCGTCCGGCGTGGCAGTCTGGGTAGCTCCGGCAGCAGGCTGTTGCCCTGCTCCCGCAGCAGCGCCGCTAAGGCTATCCATCTGCAGCAAAATTTGCTTTTGACGTTCCACAACCTGATTCAGCTGATACTGATTTTCCTGAATCTGACCGCGCAGGGAATCAATATCATTCTGGTTATCGGAGAGTTGTTGCTGGAGTTGGGTCAAAAGCTGACTGTGAGCGTTAGAAATACGCTCGAGTTGAGTGACGCGGTCTTCGACCGAGCCTGAGCCGACACTACTGATTGGCGCCTGAGCAGTAGCGGCCCAGGGGGCCGCTATGCCAACCAGTAACGACAGACTCAACACGTGATGTCTGAAGTTACTGCTCATGCGATTCTCTTAGTAAACCAGTACGGCACGACGGTTTTTAGCGTAAGCCGCTTCGTCATGACCCAGTACTGCAGGTTTTTCTTTACCGTAAGAAACGATGGAGATCTGGTCTGCAGAAACGCCTTTACCTTGCAGGTACATTTTAACAGCGTTAGCACGACGTTCGCCCAGTGCGATGTTGTACTCTGGGGTACCGCGCTCATCCGCATGACCTTCTACGGTCACTTTGTAAGACGGGTTGCTACGCAGGAAGTTAGCGTGTGCATCCAGCATTGCAGCGAATTCAGAGCTCACATCGTATTTGTCCAGACCGAAGTAAACGATGTTGTTCTGCTGCAGCTGTTGCATCTGCAGACGAGCCTGCTCTTCAGAAGACATGTTGCCGTGGCCGTTAGCGTCCATACCAGTGCCGGCACCCAGCATACCTTCACCGCTCTGACCATTGTTGGCGCTCTTGTTAGAAGAACACGCCGCGATAGCCATAACCGGCAGAGCAATCATCAGCCCTTTCAGCACTTTGTTCAGTTGCATTTCTTTGATCCTTTAATAATCAATATTGTTATCACAGATACGGCGACCAGGCAGGGAATTTGACCTGTCCATCAGTTGCCGGAAGACGCGCTTTGAAACGCCCATCTGTTGAAACCAAATTCAGCACGGATCCCATCCCCTGAGAAGAGCTGTAGATTACCATAGTGCCGTTAGGTGCCAGACTTGGCGTTTCATCCAGGAACGTTGACGATAAAGTTGTTACGCCACCCGCTACCAGATCCTGTTTGGCAATGTGCTGCTGACCGCTAGCGGAGCTGACCATTACCATAATTTTACCGTCGGCACTGACATCGGCATCCTGGTTCTGAGAACCTTCCCAGGAAAGACGCTGCGGAGCACCGCCACTAATACTGACTTTATAAATCTGTGGACGACCCGCCTGGTCAGAGGTGTAAGCCAGGGTTTGGTTGTCCGGGAACCAGGTTGGTTCGGTGTTGTTGCTGCGACCTTCAGTCACCTGACGAATCTGGCCAGAGCCAAGGTCCATCACGTACAGCTGCAGGCTGCCGGTTTTAGACAGCGCGAACGCCAGCTTAGAACCATCCGGAGAGAATGCCGGTGCACCGTTGTGCTGCGGGAACGACGCAATCTGACGCACTGCGCCGTTAGCCAGCGTCTGCACCACCAGCGCAGAACGACCGCTTTCGAAGGTGACGTAAGCCAGTTTGCTGCCGTCCGGAGACCATGCAGGAGACATCAGCGGCTGCGGAGAACGGTGAACCACAAACTGGTTGTAGCCATCGTAATCAGAAACACGCAGCTCATACGGGAACTGGCCGCCGTTAGTCTGCACAACATAAGCGATACGGGTACGGAATGCGCCCTTAATCCCGGTCAGCTTTTCAAACACTTCGTCGCTGGCGGTATGTCCAGCATAGCGCAGCCACTGTTTGTTCACTTTATAGGAGTTCTGGGCCAGAACCGTGCCCGGCGCACCTGAGGTGTCGACCAGTTGGTAAGCAACGGTGTAACTCCCGTCGCCGTTTGGCGTAACCTGACCTACCACGACGGCGTCGATGCCGAGCGCGGTCCAGGCCGCAGGCTGAACTTCCTGAGCAGAACCCGGCTGCTGAGGCAGGCGAGATCTGTCGAGAGGGTTGAATTTACCGCTGTTACGCAGGTCGGCAGAAACAATACCACCAATATCTTCAGGCGCGGCGCCAGGGCCTGCCCAGGTAAACGGAACCACACCAATAGGGCGAGCAGAGTCGACACCCTGGGTGATCTCGATACGAACTTCTGCGTGCAGCACCGCTGCCCACAGCATTAAGAAACTTAACGCTACACGAAATGCCTGCTTCATCATATCTCCCTTATCCAGGCGGAAAGCCCACGATAATTTAGCAGAATGTTAACAAACTCAAATACACAAAACTACCAAAACCCTGTAACTCAGCTTAGTGTGCTTTCCCCGCGTTGGCGGGGAAAACGGCGTTAAGGCTTAAAGTCGATCGGTGCGTTTTTGAAGACTTCATAAACGGCTTCAGTTGGCGGTTTCGGAATCTTAGCCAGACGCGCTGCCGCAATAGCAGCCTGACAAAGAGCCGGATCGCCACCTTCGGATTTAATATCCAGCAGCAGCCCATCTGGCGCCAGCTTAACGCGCAGTGAACAGGTCTTACCGGCGAACGAAGGATCGTTATAGAACTTACTCTCGATCGCTGCTTTTATCTGACCTGCGTAACCACTGATCTCGGCACCGCTTGCGCCGTTGTTTTTATTATTCCCTTTTCCGGCAGCGGCTGCGGCATTACCTTTCGCCCCACCGCCGGTTTTCGGTGCATTCTTACCTGAGCTTAAATCACCGAACAGGTCATCAACGCCCTGCGCTGCGGCTTTGTCAGAAGCGGCTTTCTCAGCAGCCGCCTTTTTCTTCGCGTCAGCTGCCGCTTTCTTATCTGCTGCGGCTTTCGCTGCCGCAGCTTTATCAGCGGCGGCCTTCTCGGCAGCCTTTTCAGCCGCTGCTTTTTCGGCAGCAGCCTGTTTAGCCGCTTCTGCTTTTTCGGCGGCGGCCTCTTTCGCGGCCTCAGCGGCGGCTTTCTTCTCGGCTTCCTGCGCAGCTTTCTTAGCGGCAGCATCTGCAGCTTTTTTCTCAGCATCCTGCTGAGCTTTCTTCGCTGCTGCTGCAGCGTCTGCGGCCGCTTTTTTCTCTGCGTCAGCCGCTTTCTTAGCGGCTTCTTCAGTGGCTTTCTTCTGAGCGTCCGCCGCGGCTTTCTTCGCCGCTTCTTCCGCAGCCTTCGCCTGGGCATCAGCCTGAGCTTTCGCCTGTGCGTCTGCCTGGGCCTTCGCCTGCGCATCGGCTTTTGCTTTCGCGGCTGCTGCAGCCGTCTCAGCCTGTTTCTGCTGTTCCTGAGCCTGCTTCGCGGCCGCTTCAGCCTGCTTCTGCTGCTCGGCCTGCGCTTTTGCCTGCTCCTGCGCGGCTAAACGCTCTTTCTCCAGCGCTTTCAGGCGCTGTTGCTCCGCCGCCTGTTTTTGCTGAAGTTCTTCTGCCTGCTGCTGCGCCTGTTTTTCACGCTGCTCGGCAGCACGTTTACTGCTTGCCTGCTGCTGCTGTTGGCGATTGTAGTTATCCACTACCGCACCCGGGTCAACCATCACCGCGTCAATAGAAGAACCACCGCCACCACCCGCGGATGCATCAATGTGCTCATCAAACGAGCTCCAGATCAGGATGCCAATCAAAATGATATGCAGCACCACTGAAACGACGATCGCTCGTTTTAATTTAGCATTCTCTTCGGTTGCCTTTGACACTATCGGTTCCCAAACGTTTTAAGCGAGATGGATCAGATTGGCTGTGTCATCAAACCGACGGACTTCACGCCCGCCTGATGCAACAGATTCAGCGCCTTGATGATCTCGTCATACGGAACATCTTTTGCGCCACCGATCAAAAAGACCGTTTTAGGATTCGCCTGCAGACGGCGCTGCGCTTCCGCAACAACCTGCTCTGACGGCAGCTGATCCATACGATCTTTTTCAACCACTACGCTGTACTGCCCTACCCCGGACACTTCAATAATGACCGGCGGCTCATCGTTACTGCTAACCGTCTGAGAATCTGTCGCATCCGGCAGATCCACCTCAACGCTCTGAGTGATGATAGGTGCCGTCGCCATAAAGATAAGCAACAGCACCAACAGCACGTCCAGCAAAGGAACGATGTTAATTTCTGACTTCAGCTCACGACGACCACGTCCACGTCTGGCCATGACTTACCCCTTGTTACTGCTTTTCGCTGCTGGTAAAAGCCTGACGGTGCAGGATAGCCGTGAACTCTTCCATGAAGTTGTCGTAATTCAATTCCAGTTTGTTCACGCGTTGGTTAAGGCGGTTGTACGCCATAACGGCCGGGATAGCAGCAAACAGACCAATCGCGGTTGCGATCAGCGCTTCAGCAATACCGGGCGCAACCATCTGCAATGTCGCCTGCTTCACCGCACCCAGGGCGATAAACGCATGCATGATCCCCCACACCGTACCAAACAGGCCGATATACGGACTGATGGAACCAACGGTGCCAAGGAAAGGAATGTGGGTTTCCAGCGTTTCCAGCTCGCGACTCATTGAGATGCGCATCGCACGAGATGCCCCCTCAACCACGGCTTCTGGCGCATGGGTATTGGCGCGGTGCAAACGCGCGAACTCTTTGAAGCCAGAGTAGAAGATCTGCTCGGAACCGCTCAGGTTTTCGCGACGGCCCTGGCTTTCCTGATACAGACGAGACAGTTCGATCCCGGACCAGAACTTGTCTTCAAACGCCTCAGCTTCACGGCTGGCGGCATTAAGGATACGCGTTCGCTGAATGATGATTGCCCATGATGCGATGGAAAAACCAATCAAAATCAACATGATAAATTTGACCAGAAGGCTAGCCTTCAGGAACAAATCAAGGATATTCATGTCAGTCACTGCTTGAACTCCGCGACAATAGACTTGGGAAGCGCACGAGGCTTCATTAGGTGTGGATCAACACAAACAATCAGCACTTCAGCTTGGTTCAGTAACTGATTTTCAGCGTTGACTATTCGCTGCGTAAACACCATAGAAGTGCCGCGCATCGATGTAATTTCACTTTGGATTTCGAGTAAATCGTCGAGTCGGGCAGGCGCAAGATAATCAACAGTCATCCTGCGTACGACAAAGGCGACACGCTCCGCCAACAGGGAATGCTGGTTAAAGTTGTGCTGGCGCAGCATCTCTGTGCGTGCTCTTTCATAAAAAGCAACATAACTGGCATGGTAAACCACACCACCGGCGTCTGTGTCTTCATAGTAAACACGAACCGGCCATCGAAACAGCGTTGTACTCACTTTACATCCCGGTAATGCAATTTAACGCTGCTTACTATACGCAAGAGAATGAGGGTTTGGAATGGATTGTTTTAAACGTTAAGTAAATTTTTATGGGCTTGTTAAAGCCCATAATTTCTGCATCGTGCGGGGGAATGCGCGACGGCATTCAGAAGAAGAAAAACAGCAGTCCAGCGATGAGCACTAAATCGGCAATCAGCGGGCAGAAAATGCCCTGCCAGAGCACTTTGGTTGGGCGGAAGCCCACGCCGTGAACGATCCCGGCACAAACGCCCCACATCAGCAGGAAGCCGTGCCAAATCTCCAGCTCACTCGTTTTCGCGGCGAAACGAGACGGGTCCCAAAAAATGCACCCTGCCAGCACCAGCGCCATCACTAAGGAAAGAGCCCGCAAGGGGCTCTTGTCCATTACCGCGTATAGTTTCGCGATAACGTATTCCATCAGTGCTCTTCTTTTCCGGCTTTGCTCGCCTCAACGTGCTCGAGAGCCAGCGCGGTAATAATCCCGAATGCACACGCGAGAAGCGTGCCCAGAATCCATGCAAAATACCACATAATCAGCTCCTTATTAGTACAGAGAGGTGGAGTTGCTTTCGATGTGCTCTTTGGTGATACGACCGAACATTTTCCAGTAACACCAGGTGGTGTAGAGAAGAATGATGGGTACGAACACGATAGCAACATAGGTCATCACATTCAGCGTCAGCTGGCTGGATGTCGCATCCCACATGGTCAGGCTAGCGTTCATCATGGTGCTGGAAGGCATCACGAACGGGAACATAGCAATACCGGCGGTCAGGATCACACAGGCCAGCGTCAGCGAGGAGAAGATGAACGCCAGGGCGCCTTTCTCCAGACGAGACATCAGAATGGTCAGCAACGGCAGCACAACGCCCAGCGCAGGGATTGCCCACAGGCCTGGCATATTGTTGAAGTTCACCAACCAGGCTCCTGCCTGACGTGCCACTTCTTTAGTCAGCGGGTTAGAAGCAGCGTGATGATCTAATGCAGAGGTCACAACGTATCCATCAATGCCGTAAACCACCCAAACGCCTGCCAGTGCGAAGCAAACCATCATTACCAGCGCGGCAATCTGAGCCGCCGCTTTAGCACGCAGATGTAACTCACCGACGGTACGCATCTGTAGGTAGGTTGCACCCTGAGCAACAATCATCGAGACGCTGACAACGCCAGCCAGCAGGCCAAACGGATTCAGCAGCTGGAAGAAGTTACCGGTGTAGTAGAGACGCAGATATTCATCTACGTGGAACGGCACGCCCTGCAAGAGATTGCCGAACGCCACGCCAATGACCAGCGGCGGCACAAAGCTGCCGATGAAAATGCCCCAGTCCCACATGTTACGCCAGCGGGTATCTTCAATCTTCGAACGGTAGTCGAAACCTACCGGGCGGAAGAACAAAGAAGCCAGCACCAGAATCATCGCCACGTAGAAGCCGGAGAAGGCTGCGGCATAGACCATTGGCCAGGCGGCAAATAACGCACCACCGGCGGTGATCAACCAGACCTGGTTACCGTCCCAGTGCGGCGCAATGGAGTTCACCATAATGCGGCGCTCAACGTCGGTGCGGCCAATCACGCGTGACAGCATGCCCACGCCCATGTCGAAGCCGTCGGTGACGGCGAAGCCAATCAGCAGGACGCCGACCAGCAGCCACCAGATAAAACGCAATACTTCATAATCGATCATTTGACGACTCCTGTCTTAGCGTGCCGGCTGAGAAGCCACGTTGGACTGCTCAAAGTGATAGCGTCCTGTTTTCAGACTGCTCGGCCCAAGGCGAGCAAATTTGAACATCAGGAACAGCTCCGCCACCATAAACAGCGTGTAAAGGCCACAAATCAGTATCATGGAGAACAGCAGGTCACCCACGCTTAGCGAAGAGTTGGCCACTGCCGTCGGCAGAACCTCACCTACCGCCCACGGCTGACGGCCGTATTCAGCCACAAACCAGCCGGACTCGATAGCGATCCACGGTAGCGGAATGCCGTACAACGCGGCGCGCAGCAGCCATTTTTTCGAACCGATGGCGTTGCGGGTCACGGTCCAGAAGGACGCAGCAATAATGAACAGCATCAGGAAGCCACAGCCCACCATGATGCGGAACGCGAAGTACAGCGGCGCTACGCGAGGGATAGAGTCTTTGGTCGCATTCTGAATCTGCTCTTCGGTCGCGTCGGTGACGTTTTCCGTGTAGCGCTTCAGCAGCAGGCCATAGCCAAGGTCTTTCTTCACATGGTTGAAGTCATCACGCACGCTTTGATCGGCCGAGCCTTTACGCAGCTGCTCGAGCAGGCTGTAGGCCTTCATCCCGTTACGGATACGCTCTTCGTGCTGCACCATCAGCTCTTTCAGGCCGGTAACCTGCTTATCAACGGAACGGGTAGCAATAAGACCCAGCGCGTAAGGGATCTGAATAGCAAAGCGGTTTTCTTGTTTGTCCTGGTCCGGGATACCAAACAGGGTGAAGGCAGCCGGTGCAGGCTGAGTTTCCCATTCGGCTTCAATCGCCGCCAGTTTGGTTTTCTGCACGTCACCCATTTCATAACCGGACTCATCACCCAGCACGATAACGGAGAGAATAGCCGCCATACCGAAGCTTGCAGCAATCGCAAAGGAACGCTTCGCAAACGCGAAATCACGGCCTTTCAGCATGTAGTAGGAGCTGATGCCGAGAACAAACATTGCGCCACACACATAGCCGGATGCCACGGTGTGAACAAATTTAACCTGCGCAACCGGGTTGAGGACCAGCTCGGAGAAGCTGACCATTTCCATGCGCATGGTTTCGAAGTTGAAGTCGGAAGCGATTGGGTTTTGCATCCAGCCGTTGGCGACCAGAATCCACAGTGCGGAGAGGTTGGAGCCCAACGCCACCAGCCAGGTGACGGCCATATGCTGAACTTTGCCGAGGCGATCCCAGCCAAAGAAGAACAGACCAACGAAGGTGGACTCGAGGAAGAACGCCATCAGACCTTCGATCGCCAGCGGCGCACCGAAGATATCCCCGACGTAGTGAGAATAGTAAGACCAGTTAGTCCCGAACTGGAACTCCATGGTTAAACCGGTTGCCACCCCCAGCGCAAAGTTGATTGCAAACAACTTGCCCCAGAATTTGGTCATATCTTTATAAATCTGCTTACCTGACAGCACATAGACCGTTTCCATGATGGCCAGCAAAAACGCCATACCGAGCGTTAATGGCACAAACAGGAAGTGGTACATCGCGGTCAAGGCAAACTGTAAGCGCGACAGTTCGACAATATCAAACATCTTGACTCCTTGCTCTTCGCATGAAGACTTCGACTGTGGTTCACCGGGAGGTTTGCCACAAGCATGCCCTAATACAAATACATTCGCTTCCAGACCCCTTTTGCTCGCCCACTTTATTCAAATGTGAAATCAAAAGGTGAAAGGTTACAAACACGTTAATAAAATCAAAAATAACCCGTAATTATATTACCCTGCAATTCCCTTACAATAAACAGGTCATTGCTTAATGTTTTTTACGTTTTACGACGGCGATCAATTTATAGCTAAAGCACACATATTCAGCCAGTTTGATCTAAGGCAATTTTGCCCCTTTATACCCCGCAATGCCAGCTTTAAACATTGATCCAAAACAATTTACGCTGGACATGTTAATTATTTTTCAATAGAGAATTAATCGTGAGTTTGTTGTTAATGATATGTTTTAGCACTTCGCTTTGCGTTAAAATCAAAACGCTTATTATCAACATAAAGCGAGAACTGGGGCGTATAGCGACAATTTATCGGCGGCCCTTACCCTTTCCCAAACGTTATTTAACTCACATTATTTCGCCCTTATTGGTAGTATCTTTTTAATATTCACAAATACTTCACTTTTGATAAAAAATAAATTAACAATGCATTATTTTTTATAAGGTTACAGAGCGTAAATATCGCGGAAGGAAACAATTATTGTTTATGAATAGAAAAGGGTTGAAACACGGAATATCGGCAAAAGAACCGAGCGAACGGAAGAGAAAACATAAAAAAAGGCCACCCAGGGTGGCCAACCATGTCGAACACTTATTATTGCTGTTTCCCCCGCTTACACGGGGGCATCTGCTTACTGCGGCAGAATAGCTTTCAGCGCGTCGCCGATGTCGGCGAGGCTGCGAACGGTTTTCACGCCAGCGGCTTCGAGCGCGGCGAATTTCTCATCCGCAGTCCCCTTCCCGCCTGCGATGATGGCGCCAGCATGGCCCATACGCTTGCCTTTAGGCGCGGTTACGCCAGCAATGTAGCCTACAACAGGTTTGGTCACGTGCTCTTTAATATAAGCAGCCGCTTCTTCTTCTGCGCTACCGCCGATTTCACCGATCATCACAATGGCTTCTGTTTTCGGATCGTCCTGGAACATCTTCAGGATATCAATGAAGTTAGAGCCAGGAATCGGGTCACCACCGATGCCGACACAGGTCGACTGGCCGAGGCCGATGTCGGTAGTCTGCTTAACAGCTTCATAGGTCAGCGTACCGGAACGGGAAACGATGCCCACTTTGCCCGGCAGGTGGATATGGCCCGGCATGATGCCAATTTTGCATTCGCCTGGGGTGATAACGCCCGGGCAGTTTGGCCCGATCATGCGCACGCCTGCTTCATCCAGCGCAACCTTCACGGTCAGCATATCCAGCGTCGGGATACCTTCGGTAATGGTAATAATCAGCTTGATGCCTGCATCAATCGCTTCCAGGATGGAGTCTTTGCAGAACGGAGCTGGAACGTAGATAACGGAAGCGGTCGCCCCGGTCGCTTCTACGGCTTCACGCACGGTATTGAATACCGGCAGGCCCAGATGTTCAGTACCGCCTTTGCCTGGCGTCACGCCGCCAACCATTTTCGTACCGTAGGCAATCGCCTGCTCGGAGTGGAAAGTCCCCTGGCTGCCGGTGAAGCCCTGGCAAATTACCTTGGTGTTTTTATCGATCAAAATGGACATTATTTCCCCTCCACGGCAGCAACAACCTGCTGTGCTGCGTCCGTCAGACTTTTCGCTGCAATGATGTTCAGGCCGCTATCCGCCAGTTTCTTCGCGCCCAGTTCGGCGTTGTTACCTTCCAGACGAACCACAACCGGCACGTTAACGCCCACTTCGGCTACCGCGCCAATAATGCCGTCGGCAATCAGGTCGCAGCGTACGATACCGCCGAAGATGTTCACCAGAACGGCTTTCACTTTGTCGTCTGACAGGATGATTTTGAAGGCTTCGGTAACGCGTTCTTTGGTCGCGCCGCCGCCCACGTCGAGGAAGTTAGCCGGCTCGCCGCCGTGCAGCTTAACAATGTCCATGGTGCCCATTGCCAGGCCCGCACCGTTAACCATGCAACCGATGTTGCCGTCCAGCGCAACATAGTTCAGCTCCCACTGTGCGGCCTGAGCTTCACGCGGGTCTTCCTGAGACTGGTCGCGCATTTCACGCAGATCCGGCTGGCGGAACAGTGCGTTGCCATCAGCGCCCAGTTTGCCGTCGAGGCACACCAGGTCACCCTGCTTAGTGATAACCAGCGGGTTGATTTCGATAAGCGCCAGGTCGCGCTCGAGGAAAATGGTCGCCAGCCCCATAAAGATCCTGGTGAACTGCTGAACCTGTTTACCTTCCAGACCCAGTTTGAACGCCAGCTCACGGCCCTGGTAAGGCATTGGCCCAGCCAGCGGGTCCAGCGCTACTTTGTGGATCAGGTGCGGGGTTTCTTCCGCCACTTTTTCGATTTCCACGCCGCCTTCGGTGGAAGCCATGAAGACTACGCGGCGAGAGCTACGGTCAACAACCGCGCCCAGGTAGAGCTCTTTGTCGATGTCGGTCGCAGCTTCAACCAGAATCTGGTGAACCGGCTGGCCGTTTGCATCCGTTTGATAAGTTACCAGGCGTTTGCCCAGCCAGTGCTCAGCGAAAGCGCGAATATCTTCTTTGCTGTTAACCACTTTCACACCGCCCGCTTTACCGCGGCCACCGGCATGAACCTGACATTTCACCACCCAAGGACCCGCGCCAATTTTAGAGGCGGCTTCTTCCGCTTCACGCGGTGTGGTGCAGGCGTAACCGACGGGTGCCGGTAAACCATACCGAGCAAACAACTGTTTCGCCTGATATTCGTGTAAGTTCATGAGTTCTATCCATCCAGATAAAGAGCATTAACGCTCGGGGTAAGGTTAGATTAGGTTGTAGGGGCGGGTGTCTAAGCACCCGCCAGAGTCTTATTCGACTATACGTCCAGCAGCAGGCGAGTCGGATCTTCCAGCAGCTCTTTAATCGCGACCAGGTAACCCACGGACTCGCGGCCATCGATCAGACGGTGATCGTAAGACAGCGCCAGGTACATCATCGGCAGGATCTCAACTTTACCGTCAACCGCCATTGGGCGGTCTTTGATGGCATGCATACCCAGAATCGCGCTCTGCGGTGGGTTGATGATCGGCGTAGACATCAGGGAACCGAAAACACCGCCGTTGGTGATGGTGAAGTTACCGCCGGTCAGCTCTTCTACGGTCAGCTTGCCGTCACGGCCTTTCACCGCCAGCTCTTTGATGCGTTTTTCGATGTCGGCCATACCCAGGGTATCAACGTCTTTCAGCACCGGCGTCACCAGGCCACGCGGAGTAGAAACCGCGATGCTGACGTCGAAGTAGTTGTGGTAAACCACGTCTTCACCGTCGATGGAAGCGTTCACTTCCGGATAGCGTTTCAGTGCTTCAACCACGGCTTTAATATAGAAGGACATGAAGCCCAGACGCACGCCGTGACGTTTTTCAAACGCTTCACCGTACTGCTTACGCAGTTCCATGATTGGCTTCATGTTCACTTCGTTGAAGGTTGTGAGCATGGCGGTGGAGTTTTTCGCTTCCAGCAGACGCTCGGCCACGCGCTTGCGCAGGCGGGTCATCGGAACGCGTTTTTCGCTGCGGCCAGCCAGCGGTGCAACCGGTGCCTGAGTCGCTTCAGCTGCTTTCGCCTGTGCAGGCTGCTTCGTTTTTGCTTCGCTCAGGTGTTTTTCAACGTCTTCACGAGTGATACGGCCGCCTACGCCGCTGCCTTTGATAGCGCTGGCGTCGAGGTCATTTTCTGCGATCAGACGGCGGATGGCCGGGCTGAGGGCATCGTTATTCTGCTCTTCCAGAGAAGCCTGCTGGCGCTGAGCCGGAGTGGACTCTTTGCTGTCAGATTTCACGGAGGTTTCTTTCCCGCCGCTGTTGCCTTCACGCAGGCGGCCCAGGATCTGGCGGGAGGTGACGGTGGTACCTTCGTCTTCCAGTACCGCATCCAGAACGCCGTCCGCAGATGCCGGTACTTCCAGCACCACTTTGTCAGTTTCGATCTCAACCAGTACTTCGTCGCGCTTGACGCTGTCGCCCGGTTTTTTATGCCAGGTTGCCACTGTCGCGTCGGCTACGGACTCTGGCAGGTCAGGAACTAGAATATCTACGCTACTCATTATTTATCCTTTAATTTATTCGACGTTCAGCGCGTCATTAACCAGATCTTGCTGCTGCTTCTGGTGAACGGACATATACCCTACCGCCGGAGAGGCGGAGGCTGGGCGACCTGCATAACGCAGAGCGGACCCAAACGGAATCACTTCGCGGAGGTGGTGTTGGCTGCAGTACCAGGCGCCCTGGTTCAGCGGCTCTTCCTGGCACCAGACAAAATCATGCACGTGAGCGAACGGCTTCAGCGCTTCCTGTACCGCCTGATGCGGGAACGGATAGAGCTGCTCGATACGCACAATCGCCACATCCTTCTGGTCGTTCTTGCGACGCTGCTCAAGCAGGTCGTAGTAAACCTTACCGGAACACAGTACTACACGCTTCACGCCTTTAGGATCCAGTTCGTCAATCTCACCAATTGCCGGCAGGAAAGTGCCGTTGGCCAGTTCGTCGAGGCTGGAAACCGCCAGCGGATGGCGCAGCAGAGATTTCGGTGACATCACGACCAGCGGACGGCGCATCCCGCGCAGCGCCTGACGACGCAGCATGTGATAAACCTGAGCCGGCGTAGACGGGACGCAAACCTGCATATTCTGCTCGGCGCACAGCTGGAGGTAACGTTCCAGGCGCGCGGAAGAGTGCTCTGGCCCCTGGCCTTCATAACCGTGCGGCAGCAGCATCACCAGGCCACACATACGGCCCCACTTCTGCTCGCCGGAGCTGATGAACTGGTCAATGACGACCTGAGCACCGTTAGCGAAGTCGCCAAACTGGGCTTCCCAAATGGTCAGCGTGCGTGGTTCTGCCGTGGCGTAACCGTATTCAAAGGCCAGAACCGCTTCTTCAGACAGTACGGAATCCCAGACTTTGAAGATGCCCTGGCTGTTATGCACGTGCGCCAGCGGGGTATAGGTAGAACCGTTGGTCTGGTTATGAATCACCGCATGGCGGTGGAAGAAGGTACCGCGACCCGCATCTTCACCGGACAGACGGACGGACACGCCCTCGTCGACCAGCGTGGCGTAAGCCAGATTCTCGGCAGCGCCCCAGTCGAATAGCTTGTTACCGCTCGCCATTTCCTGACGATCGCCGTAAATCTTAGCCACGCGAGACTGCATTTCTACGGCTTCCGGCACGGTGCTGATGCGCTTAGCCAGTTCCTGCACGCGCTTCATCTCAACCTTGTTCGGGTAGCTTTCGTCCCACTCGTGGTTGAGGTACGGCGACCAGGTAAAGGAGTGCATGTTCATCGGACGCCATTCGTTGACGACGCATTCGCCGGCATCCAGCGCATCGCGGTACAGATTCACCATTTCGGTAGCATCTTCCAGCGTTGCCAGCTTAGCTTGCTCAAGCTTATCAGCGTAGATCTTACGTGGGGTCGGATGTTTTTTGATTTTCTGGTACATCACTGGCTGAGTTGCGCTTGGCTCATCCGCTTCGTTATGGCCGTGGCGACGGTAGCAAACCAGGTCGATAAACACATCGCGTTTGAAGGTATTACGGAAGTCCAGCGCCAGACGAGTCACGAAGGCAACGGCTTCCGGGTCGTCCGCATTGACGTGGAAAATCGGCGCCATCACCATCTTACCGATATCGGTACAGTACGGCGTGGAACGCGCATCCAACGGGTTAGAGGTGGTGAAACCAATCTGGTTGTTGATAACGATACGCACGGTACCGCCCACTTCATAACCACGCGCTTTGGACATGTTCAGGGTTTCCTGAACCACGCCCTGCCCGGCTACAGCGGCATCACCGTGAATGGTGAT
Organism: Enterobacteriaceae bacterium RIT693; assembly: GCA_009668225.1. Classification (GTDB taxonomy): domain Bacteria; phylum Pseudomonadota; class Gammaproteobacteria; order Enterobacterales; family Enterobacteriaceae; genus Cedecea. The sequence goes on from WJYK01000001.1 coordinate 363,682, forward strand.
CGGCAGAACCTGGTTGCTGCCTGGCTTATCCAGACGATCCAGGCGCGCGCGCACGGAGCCGATAACCACCGGGCTAACGATTTCAAGGTGAGACGGGTTAAACGCCAGCGCCAGGTGAACCAGGCCGCCTTCGGTTTCCACGTCTGATGAGAAGCCCATGTGGTACTTCACATCACCGGTGCCGAGGTGCTCTTTATGTTTACCGGCAAACTCATCAAACAGATCCTGCGGTTTTTTACCCAGAACGTTGATCAGCACGTTAAGACGACCGCGGTGCGCCATACCCAGCACCACTTCGCGCGTGCCGCTCTTGCCCGCGTGGCGAATCATCTCTTTGAGCATCGGCACCAGCGCGTCGCCGCCTTCCAGCGAGAAGCGTTTCGCCCCGGGGAATTTGGCACCCAGGTAACGTTCCAGGCCTTCTGCTGCAGTCAACTCGCTCAGGAAGCGTTTTTTCTCTTCCGGCGTGAAGGTTGACTGACCCACCACAGATTCAATGCGCTGCTGGATCCAGCGTTTCTCTTCTGTGTTGGTAATGTGCATGTACTCGGCGCCGATAGAGCCACCGTAGGTTTGCTGCAGCGCCTCAATCAGATCCGCAAGCTTCATGGTTTCTTTGCCGCCGGCAAAAGAACCCACGTTAAAGCTCTGCTGCAGATCCCCATCCGTCAGGTTGTGGAAAGCCGGATCCAGATCGGGAACGGACTCTTGCTTCCACAGGCCAAGCGGATCAAGGTTTGCTGCCTGATGCCCGCGGAAACGCCAGGCGTTGATCAGCTGCAGAACCTTAACTTGCTTAACGTCAGTATCAGGATCGGTGATTGCGGTGGAGTAACGTGAGGCATCCTTCGCCAGACGACGGAAATAATCACGCGTTTTTGAATGGAATTGATCCGGTCTGGCTCCGGTGCCAGCTAACTGCTGGAACATGGTGCGCCAGTGCGCATCAACAGAGTCAGGATCGGTTAAGAAGTCTTCATAGAGCTGCTCTATGTAGGACTGGTTTGCGCCCGCCAGCCAGGAAGAGTCCAGCCAGGGCTTCATCGCGCCGTTCTGCATCGTGATCCCTTAAGCAAATTTATGCTTATTTCGCCGTGGATAACTATAACGCACACCGTAGGGTATACAGGTATACGTTCCAGGGTTCACTTTCTTCGAGCCTGTTGCCGTGGAGGGCGGCCCGCGAAGGAACCTTTAGAAACTGTCTTAAGGGTTTCCCCTCACCCCTTCCCCCTCTCCCCACAAGAGAGAGGGGGAAGATCGTCGGCAGTTTTTAAAGATTTCCTGCAATTTGTACCCTCTCCCCTGCGAGGAAAGGGTACTTTTCTTACTTAAGCGCTTTTCTGCAACAGCATCGACTTGATATGGCCGATGGCCTTCGTCGGGTTTAGCCCCTTAGGACAGACACTGACGCAGTTCATAATGCTGTGACAGCGGAAAACGCTGAAAGCATCGCTCAGGCCGTCCAGACGCGCGTCCGTTTCCGTGTCGCGGCTGTCGATCAGGAAACGATACGCCGCCAGTAGGCCAGCCGGACCGATGAACTTGTCCGGATTCCACCAGAACGATGGGCAGGAGGTCGAGCAGCAGGCGCACAGAATGCACTCGTACAGACCATCCAGCTTTTCACGCTGCTCCGGCGACTGCAAATGCTCACGAGCGGGTGGATTTTGCCCATTATTCAACAAGTAAGGCTTAATCTTCTCATATTGAGCATAGAATTGTCCCATGTCTACAACCAGATCGCGGATCACCGGGAGACCAGGTAGAGGGCGGATGACAATTTTCTGCTTGCCGTTGCCGAGCGCCGAAATTGGCGTAATGCAGGCCAGACCGTTTTTGCCGTTCATATTCAGGCCGTCAGAGCCGCAAACCCCTTCACGGCAAGAACGACGGAACGACAGACTTGGGTCTTTTTCTTTCAGCTGCATCAGGGCGTCCAGCAGCATCATGTCGCGACCCTCTTCCGCTTCCAGGGTGTAATCCTGCATACGCGGAGCGTCGTCTACGTCCGGGTTATAACGATAAACTGAGAATTCGAGTTTCATTGTCCTGTCTCCGCATTAATAAGTACGAATCTTCGGCGGGAACGCCGGACGCAGTTTCGGTTCCATGTTGACGCTACGACGCGTCATGGACTCCGACTCTGGCAGGTACAGGGAATGGCACAGCCAGTTTTCGTCATCACGATCCGGGAAGTCGAAGCGGCTATGCGCGCCACGGCTCTCGGTACGGAAGTTTGCCGACACCGCGGTGGCGTAGGCGGTTTCCATCAGGTTATCCAGCTCCAGACACTCAACGCGCTGGGTGTTGAACTCGCTGGACGTATCATCCAGACGGGCGTTTTTCAGGCGCTCGCGGATCGCTTTCAGCTGCTCAAGACCTTTGGCCATCGCGTCACCTTCACGGAATACCGAGAAGTTGTGCTGCATACATTCCTGAAGCGCTTTACGGATTTCCACCGGATCTTCACCGTTACGGTTACCGTTCCAGCGGTTGAGGCGCTCAAGGGACGCATCGATTTCGGCTTCGGTCGCGTCAAGCAGGTCGCCCTGCTCGGCAATCGACTCCTGCAGATGCAGGCCGACCGCACGACCGAATACCACCAGGTCAAGCAGGGAGTTGCCGCCCAGACGGTTTGCACCATGTACGGATACGCAGGCAATTTCGCCCACGGCGAACAGGCCAGGGATAACAACATCTTCGCCCTGCTCGTTCACGGTCAGCGCCTGACCGGTCACTCTGGTCGGAATGCCGCCCATCATGTAGTGGCAGGTTGGGATAACAGGAATCGGCTCTTTCACCGGATCTACGTGGGCGAAGGTACGGGACAGTTCCAGGATACCCGGCAGGCGGGATTCCAGCACTTCTTTACCCAGGTGATCCAGTTTCAACTTGGCGTGTGGACCCCACGGGCCATCACAGCCGCGACCTTCGCGGATTTCGATCATGATGGAACGCGCCACCACGTCACGACCCGCCAGGTCCTTAGCATTCGGGGCATAACGCTCCATGAAGCGTTCGCCGTGTTTGTTCAGCAGGTAACCGCCTTCACCACGACAGCCTTCTGTAACCAGAACACCCGCACCGGCGATACCGGTTGGGTGGAACTGCCACATCTCCATATCCTGCACCGGCACGCCAGCGCGGATAGCCATACCTACGCCATCACCGGTGTTAATGTGGGCGTTGGTAGTGGACTGATAAATACGGCCCGCACCGCCGGTTGCCAGCACGGTTGCGCGGGCTTTGAAGTAAACCACGTCACCGGTTTCGATGCACAGTGCGGTACAGCCAACAACTGCACCATCGGCGTTTTTAACCAGATCCAGCGCATACCACTCCGAGAAGATAGTGGTGTGGTTTTTCAGGTTCTGCTGGTACAAGGTGTGCAGCAGCGCGTGACCGGTACGGTCAGCCGCCGCGGCAGTGCGTGCCGCCTGCTCGCCGCCGAAGTCTTTCGACTGGCCGCCAAACGGACGTTGATAGATGGTGCCATTTTCCAGACGGGAAAAAGGCAGGCCCATATGGTCAAGCTCCAGAATCGCTTCCGGACCGGTCTTACACATATATTCGATGGCGTCCTGGTCACCGATATAGTCGGAACCTTTTACCGTGTCGTACATGTGCCATTCCCAGTTGTCTTCATGGGTATTACCCAGCGCAACGGTAATACCGCCCTGCGCAGACACGGTGTGGGAACGGGTTGGGAAAACTTTGGACAGCAGGGCACAACTCTGGCCCGACTGGGAAATCTGTAGCGCGGCGCGCATACCTGCGCCACCAGCACCAATCACAACAGCATCAAATTCTCTGACTGGCAGTTTCATTACACACCCCACACCACAACGAATCCATAAATGACGTAAACCAACAGCGCAACAACAATCAGCAGCTGTAAAGGAAGGCGAATCGCCAGCGGTTTAACGTAGTCGGTCAACACCTGCCACATGCCAATCCAGGCATGGATCAAAATGGAGAACAGTGCCAGCAGGGTGAAAACTTTGGTGAAGGCAGAGGCAAAGAAGCCGTGCCAGACGTCGTAGGTCAGCTCGCTGGTGAAAGCGAAGAAGCCAATCATATAGATGATGTACAGGGTTAATACGATGGCGGTAGCGCGAACCAGCACATAATCGTGCACGCCATTGCGACCCAATGCGGAGGCATTGCTTACCATACGAGGACTCCTGCAAGAATTGAAAGCACGACGGTAATAACAAAGGAGATATGTGCGGATCGTTTGCCCGCTACAAGGGTTTCGTCCAGATAGCCGAAGTCCATCAGCAGATGGCGAATACCGACCACCACGTGATAGGCCAGTGCCGTCAGAATACCCCACATTATGAATTTAACGATAAAGCTGCTCATCACGGCAGAAGCGGTGATAAAACCTTCCGGGGAGGAGAGTGACAGTCCCAGCAACCAAAGCAGAATGCCGACCGCCACAAATGTGATCACGCCGGAAACGCGGTGGAGGATGGAAGCGATTGCAGTGACGGGGAACCGAATCGTTTTCAGATCCAGATTGACAGGTCGTTGTTTTTTCACGTTTCTTATCATGAATAGCGCCCACATGCTCTTCTTATTGTTTCCTTCCTCCGGATCTGCATTCGGGGTCAGACAGCGCTAACTTTCTATAACTGTGCGTCATGCAAAAAACAGCTACATCCAGAGGCCAAAAAAATGGCTACAACGCTGGGTGGCTCCCGGTAGCAGGGTGTTCCGGAGACCTGGCGGCAGTATAGGCTCTTCACAAAATCATTACAATTAACCCACATAATGTTTGAAGGGTTTTGCTCGGAACAGTGAGCAGGATCACGATAACAACATTATTTTAAATTTTAACCATCCGATTTGACAAAAGTTAAACATTATTGTTACAAACAGGGCCAGAAAAGCCGTATAATGCGCAAAAGTTATAGGGGCAGCCTTTCACCTGAGTAATAGTTATGTAACAGTGGATGGGTATTGACCCGAGTAATCAGGACAGTTATTAGTGGTATACAGGTTTGAATGATACTGATTGCTAAGACGCTGATTTGTTGTAGTTTCACCCTCAAAGCGAGTGTTACCTGCAAGCGCCCATCGCTCTGTACCCTGGTTGTACTCCTCTAAACAGAGCCGCGAGCCAATTAAAAAACTGGTAACCAACCATTGTGGGTTTGAATGCAAATTGGACGCCTGGCAGTCTTATGAAATAAGGCGCTAAGGAGACCGTAAATGACTGATACTAAAGCAAACCTCACCCTAAATGGTGACGATGCTCTCGAACTTGATGTGCTAAAGGGCACGCTAGGTCAGGATGTAATTGATATCCGTAGTCTTGGTTCTAAAGGTGTATTTACTTTTGACCCGGGTTTCACCTCTACCGCATCCTGCGAATCTAAAATCACTTATATCGACGGTGACGAAGGCATTCTTTTGCACCGCGGCTTCCCGATTGACCAACTGGCCACCGAATCCAGCTATCTGGAAGTGTGCTACATCCTGCTAAACGGCGAAAAGCCGACGCAGGAACAGTTCGACGAATTCAAAACCACCGTTACCCGCCATACCATGATTCACGAGCAGATTACCCGTCTGTTCCACGGATTCCGTCGCGACTCGCATCCGATGGCCGTGCTGTGCGGCGTGACCGGTGCGCTGGCGGCCTTCTACCACGACTCCCTTGACGTGAATAACCCACGCCACCGTGAAATCGCGGCATTCCGCCTACTGTCTAAAATGCCGACCGTAGCAGCAATGTGTTACAAGTATTCGATTGGTCAGCCGTTCGTTTACCCGCGCAACGACCTCTCCTATTCGGCTAACTTCCTGAACATGATGTTCTCTACACCATGCGAAGAGTACAAAGTTAACCCAATTCTGGAACGCGCAATGGACAGGATCCTGATCCTGCACGCTGACCATGAACAGAACGCGTCTACTTCCACCGTGCGTACCGCAGGTTCCTCCGGCGCTAACCCGTTTGCGTGTATCGCCGCGGGTATCGCTTCCCTGTGGGGACCGGCTCACGGCGGCGCGAACGAAGCTGCGCTGAAAATGCTGGAAGAGATCAGCACCGTTGAGCACATTCCAGAATTTATCCGTCGCGCCAAAGACAAAAACGACTCGTTCCGCCTGATGGGCTTCGGCCACCGCGTGTACAAAAACTACGACCCGCGCGCCACCGTAATGCGTGAAACCTGCCACGAAGTGCTGAAAGAGCTGAACCTGAAGGATAACAACCTGCTGGAAGTGGCGATGGAGCTGGAACACATCGCGCTGAACGACCCGTACTTCATCGAGAAGAAACTCTACCCGAACGTCGACTTCTACTCCGGCATCATCCTGAAGGCGATGGGCATCCCATCCTCCATGTTTACCGTCATCTTCGCGATGGCGCGTACCGTGGGCTGGATTGCGCACTGGAACGAAATGCACGACGACGGCATCAAAATCGCCCGTCCACGTCAGCTGTATACCGGCTACGATAAGCGTGATTTCAAATCCGACCTCAAAAAGTAATATTTTAACTTTCTGAGTAAAAAACGCGCCCGATGGCGCGTTTTTTTTATTTCTGACAGGCAGGGCACCAGTAGAATGGTCTTGAAGAGAGCATTGTTTTTTCAATTATCCCTCCGCAGCGCTCGCACGGCTCTCCGGCACGATGAAACACCCTGAAGCTAAAGATTGCTCCGTGATGTTTATTTTCATCCACCTGCCCTCGCGTCCGATAAGAAAGGCGTGGAATCGCCAGCAGAACCGCGGCAAAACGCTCAGCCTGCTCAGCGGTGAGATCTTCGGCGCGGTGATGAGGCGCAAGCCCGGCTTCCCAAAGAATCTCCACCCGAAGATAGTTACCCAGCCCGGCCAAAAACGCCTGCTCCAACAGCAGGCCGCTGAACTGCCTGCGGCGAAACCTCGGCGACAGCAGACGCGCTTTAACCTGTTCCACCGTCAGCGTCTCGTCCAGCACATCGGGCCCTACACGCAGCAGGAAGGGATGTTTCTCGAGCTGTTCCTGCTCCAGCATTTCAATGTCCGAAGCGCTATACAGCAAAATGGCCTTTTCAGCCGTTTGCAGACGAACCCGCAGCACTCGCTTAGTTTCTGGCTCTTTATTAGCCTCAACCACTCGCCAGACGCCGTACAGCTGGTTATGGCTGTACAACGTTAAGCCATTAGAAAAATGCGTCAGCATCGCCTTGCCTCGGGTTTCAATCCGCTCAATAGTCTTACCCTTGAGCATGGTCTCAAACGGCTTTAGCTCTTCAAAAGCAAACCAGGCTTCAGTTAACGGCTCACCGCCCACGGCGGCTTCAAGCTTGTCCGCCGCGCGGCGTATTTCTGGTCCTTCCGGCATACTCAACTCCCTGAAACGTTACTCTTCCTGCGCCAGTTGCCAGGCAATCTGTTCAAGATAAAGCGCCTGCTCGCGGCACGCTTTCAGCGCCTCTTCCAGCGAACACGGCACAAAATGAATGGGCTCCCCCAGCCTGACCTGTGCCAGATGGTAAAGATCGGCCTCAATCACACAGGCAATGCGGGGGTAGCCGCCGGTGGTCTGGGCATCATTCATCAGCACAATAGGCTGGCCATTAGGCGGCACCTGAATGACCCCGGGCAGCAGACCGTGGGACAGCATCTCTCGCTGAGTCGTTCGTTCCAGCTCCGGCCCCTGTAGCCGATAGCCCATGCGGTTGCTTTGTGGGCTGATTTGCCAGGCAAGACGCCAGAAACTCTCCTGTGCCGCCTGACTAAACTCCCGGTATTCCGGCCCGGCTAATGCGCGAATGCGGTTACCCCACAGCAGCTGTTTTACGCCCCGTGAACGCTGAAATTTGTGCTGAGATTTCCGTAAAGGAATCTGGTCGCCATCACGCAACAGGCGTCCGTCATGGCCGCCAATACCAGCTTTAAGGTCAGTGCTGTAAGAGCCCATTACCTCTGGGACATCTAAGCCACCGTCAACGGCAAGGTAGCTACGCATTCCGTGCGTCGGTTTTTTTAACGTTAACCTTTGCCCTTTTTTAACCGGCAGCCGCCAGCCTGTCCACACGACTTTGCCATCCAGATCCGCATGACAACCTGCGCCAGTCAGTGCAAACCAGCCGCTGCGCCCAAACTCTACAACACACTGTCCAAGTGTGATTTCCAGCGCCGGCGTGTCTGGCCTATTCCCCACCAATAAATTGGCCACTGAGATAGCCGGTGTATCCAGCGCACCGCAGCGGCTAACGCCGAGCTGGCGAAGCCCTTCACGACCGGTATCCTGCACGCTGGTCTGTAGACCGGCGCGAATAATTTTCAGCATATGCCTTCCTTCTGCGGCACAAAACGCACGCTGTCTCCGGGCAATAATAAAGTGGGTGATGATTTGCCAGGGTTAAACAAGCTGAGCGGAGTGCGGCCGATAATTTGCCAGCCGCCCGGCGTCGCCAGCGGATAAATGCCGGTTTGGCTACCGCCGATGCCCACGGAGCCGGCGGCAACCTGCAGTCGGGGCTCTGCCCGGCGCGGCGTGGTGAGGGTTTCAGGCAATCCCCCCAAATAAGCAAACCCGGGCTGGAAGCCGAGGAAATAGACAATGTATTCAGCACTGGAATGCAGGGCGACCACCTGAGCGGGAGTGAGATCGTTCTGGCGAGCTACTGCGTCAAGATCGGGCCCGGCTTCACCGCCATAAACTACCGGGATCTCAATCCGGCGAGGCGTGGGTATTACCGCCTCACTTTCTTCCCACCAGCGCTGGAGCCATTCAATGCCATCCAGCGCCAGCCGCTGAGGATCTTTCAGCACAACGGTGATGTTATTCATGCCCGGAATGGCCTCTTTCACCTCATCAGAGGCATTCAGGCGATCCAACAGCCCCCAAATACGCTGCTGGCTGGCGAGCATGACGGGAGGCTCCAGTTCCAGAACCACCGCTTTTTCACCGAGTAAATAACAGCGAGCTCGTTGCACAGGCCCTCCAGAATCAGGCTGGGTTTGGGATATCGATAAAAATAACGTCGAGATCGGTTTCGCTGTTTAGCCAGTCGCTCAGCGCCTGGATACCGCCGCGTTCAGTGGCATGATGGCCAGCAGCGTAGAAGTGCAGCCCCTGCTCGCGGGCCGAATGAATCGTCTGCTCGGAAACCTCGCCGGTAATAAACGCATCCACGCCAAAACGTGCCGCGCTATCGATAAAGCCCTGCCCGCCGCCGGTACACCACGCCACGCGGCGAATCTGATCCGGGCCGGTATCGCCGCACCACAGCGGCGTGCGGCCTAATCGCATTTCAATCCAGGAGGCAAGCTCAACGCCGGAAAGCGGCGTCGGGAATTCACCCCACGGCACCAGAGGCTCAACTTCCCCTTTTGTTTCAATGCCCAGCAGCGCACCCAACTGGGCGTTATTGCCCAACTGCGGATGGGCATCGAGGGGTAAATGCCAGCCGTAAAGATTGATATCGTTCGCCAGCAGCGTCTTAAGGCGATTACGCTTCATGCCGCGAATGACCGGTGATTCGTTTTTCCAGAAATAGCCATGGTGCACAATCACCGCGTCGGCCTGCTGACGCACGGCTTCATCCAGCAGCGCCTGGCTGGCGGTGACGCCGGTAACGATCTTGCGGATCTCTTCCCGGCCCTCAACCTGCAGGCCATTCGGGGCGTAATCACTGATTGCCGCGCTGTTCAGCTTGTCATTAATCAGGCGTTCCAGTTCACTGTTTTTCATCATTATTCTCTTCGGTTATTTTCTTGCTGCTTCATAAGCGGCAAGCGTATTCAGTCGGGCCTGCTTATGGTCAACAATCGGGCGCGGGTAGTCCAGCGTTTGCTTTTGTTTATCAGCCCAGGCCCATGGGGAATGGATTTGCTTGCCGGGAACCGCTTTCAGCTCCGGCAGCCAGTGGCGGATAAAGTCGCCGTCCGTGTCGAAGCGCTCGCCCTGGGTTGTCGGGTTAAAAATACGAAAATAGGGCGCGGCATCGGTACCGGTGGAAGCGGCCCACTGCCAGCCGCCGTTGTTAGCCGCCAGGTCGCCGTCAATCAGTTGGGACATAAAGTAGCGCTCACCCTGCCGCCAGTCGATCAGCAAATCCTTTACCAGGAAACTCGCCACAACCATGCGTAAGCGGTTATGCATCCAGCCCGTTTGGTTCAGCTGGCGCATCGCCGCATCGACAATCGGGTAGCCGGTTTTCCCCTGCTGCCAGGCTTCAAGCCGCGCATCATCCCCGCTCCAGCGAACCTTATCGGTCCAGGCGATAAACGGACGATGACGGCTAAGTTTCGGGTAAGCGACCATCAGGTGGCGGTAAAATTCGCGCCAGATAAGTTCGTTGAGCCAGGTCGCGCCGGCTTCACCTTCCAGCGCTTTAGGCTGCTCTTTTAACAGGCGATGCAGGCACTGGCGTGGAGACAAAACGCCGGTTGCCAGATAAGGCGACAGTCGGCTAGTCCCTTCAATGGCAGGGAAATCTCGCTGCTCCGGGTAGTCGGCTGCCGGCTGTCGGCAAAACTTACGTAGCATACCGATCGCCTCCTGCTCACCTACAGGGAAAATCTCGTGGTCAAATTTTTCACGTGGCACATCGAACGCAAACTGTTCGTTGAAGTGAACCTCTCCCCGAGTTTTGGGCGCAGGCACGCACTCCGGTAGCCCTTCCTGCAAACGCCGAATAAACGCCTTGCTGAAAGGAGTAAACACTTTATACATCTCGTGGTTACCGGTCGTAACGCTGCCCGGCGCCAGCAGCAGGCTGTCATCAAAACCTTGCACGGTCACGTCAACATCAAGCGCTTTTTCCACCGCGGCATCACGGGCGCGCTCGTTGACTTCATACTGGTAGTTGTAAAAAAGCGCATCAACGTTTTGCTCAGTGCAAAACGCTTTTATGCACTCCATCGAGGCGGCGAAATCCGCGACCTGCCTGATATGAAGTTCAATCCCCCGCCCGGCAAGCGCATGGCCCAATGCCTGAACATGCTCAAAAATAAATTCAGCCTGCTTTGGGGCCATCACATGCTGACGCCACTGCTCGGGCGTAACAACAAATACCCCGATGACTTTTGCATCGGGGTTGCGGCAGGCGGCGTGTAAGGCGTAGTTATCGTGAACACGAAGATCGTTGCGAAACCAGACCAGATGGGTGGTCATAACTCTCCCTGATTTAGTTGCCGTACCGCAGGCGTAGCGCTTCGGGATACGGTTCAAAGTAGCGTTGTTGTTCGAGATAGCGGTCCGGGTATTCTGCCATATAGTGTTTCAGCAGAGTGATCGGCGCGAGTAAAGGCTGCGTGCCCTGGCGGTAGCGGGCAATGAGTTCAGACAGTTCCTGTCGCTGGCGTGCATTCAACTGTCGGCGGAAATAACCCTGCACATGCATCAAAACGTTGGTGTGGTTGCGGCGCGTGGCCTGATGCTGCATTAAGGCCATCAGGCGCTGGCGATATTCAACGAAGAAAGCCTCCAGCGAATCCCAATCCTCAATGGACGCCACAAAGCGCCCCAGCTCGCGGTATTCAGGCTGAGAATGAGCCAGCAGCAGAAGTTTATAGCGGCTGTGGAAGGCGATGAGTTTGCCTCGTGTTAATCCACTTTTGCGCAGCTGGTTCAGCTCAAACAGCGTGTAAATGCGCTCGACGAAATTCTCGCGAATAGCCGGATCGCATAGGCGCCCATCTTCTTCAACTGGCAGCCACGGGAACTGACGCTGAAGCTCAGTGGTAAACACGCCGGTGCCGCTTTTACGGTTATTGTTACTCTCTTCGTCATAGACCCGGACTCGTTCCATCCCGCAGCTTGGCGACTTCGCGCAAACAATGTAGCCACAAAGATGCTCTAGCCCGCTGACATGGCGCGAGGAAAACGCCTGCATCGCGGCGGTAAAGTCGCCTTCGCTTTGGTTACTTAAACGCAGGGCAAGCTCGCCGTCGTTCAGCTTCACCAGCCTGAGCGCGGGCCGAGGCGTCGGCAAACCAATGGCCATTTCGGGGCAAACCGGTTCAAACCGCACCCAGGGCGCCAGCTCGTTAACGGCAAAGGCCAGCTTCTTATGCCCGCCGTCAAAACGGACATTCTCCCCCAGCAGGCAGGCGCTGATACCAATCGGAATAGTGTCGTTCATTGTCTGCTCCTCAGTTGTTAACTAAGTGTAGCAAGACGCGGGCAACAAAAAAGCTACCCGAAGGTAGCTTTCGTCAAATCGATTCAGCTTTTAGTAAAAATCGAAGGCGCCAGCTTCTGATTGCGCCATCCATACCGGCTTGTCGCTGGTTTTGGACCACACGCGATGCAGATAACTGTAAAAGCGTGCGCGATCTTTCCAGAACAGCATCACCGGCAGGGCAAGCACGCCGGCAGCTACGGCGAAAGTGCGACGCAGGATGACCTGATGCGCAGGGTATTCTTTGTATAAAGACATAGGCTTCTCCTCATAATATGTGACCGACACCGCATGTCGGAAAATCGAAACTTGTTATCTGGTCAAAATACTATCTCATTGTTTGAAAGTTTACTACTCCTCCGACCAGATAATTGCACTTTTTTGTGCGCGGCTTATCTTTCTTCCTGTAATTAAGTTACAAAATGGTTAAATAAATACTAATCATTAGTTAACTAATGGCTTTTGCCATTTTTATACTTTTTTTACACCCCGCCCCCGGACTTTTACGACATCTTTTCACCCGAAATCCTATTCTGCCGCGAAATGCTTAACGCACCGTTGGAGGTGGATTGTGAGTGCAGGCGTCATAACCGGCATCGTGCTGGTCTTCTTGCTGTTGGGTTACCTGGTTTATGCCCTGATTAAAGCGGAGGCGTTTTAATGGCTGCGTCCGGATTTTTACTGATCGCCAGCTTCCTGCTGGTGCTCTTTGCCCTTGCGAAACCGCTGGGAGCGGTGCTTGCCCGCCTGATCGAAGGTGAACCTCTGCCTGTGGTCGGCCGCATAGAACCGCTTCTGTGGTCGCTGATTGGCAGTAAAGGCGAAGAGATGGGCTGGAAGCGCTACCTGATGGCGATTCTGGCATTTAACGTTTTCGGGCTGCTGTTTCTTTTCGCGATCCTGATGTTCCAGGGCAGCCTGCCCCTCAACCCTCAGCAGCTGCCCGGACTCTCGTGGCATTTGGCGCTCAACACGGCGGTAAGCTTCGTTTCCAATACTGACTGGCAGTCCTATGGCGGGGAGACCACGCTTAGCTACTTCAGCCAGATGGTTGGCCTGACGGTGCAAAACTTTGTTTCGGCCGCAACCGGTATCGCGGTGGTGTTCGCGCTGATCCGCGGCTTCTCTCGCCATTCAGCCAGCACGTTGGGTAACGCATGGGTCGATTTAACCCGCGTGACCCTCTACATCCTGCTGCCTATTGCACTGCTAATGGCGTTGTTCTTCATTAGCCAGGGTTCACTGCAAAACTTTGCGGCCTACCAACCTTACACCACGATTGAAGGCGTTCAACATGTGCTGCCGATGGGGCCAGTCGCCTCTCAGGAAGCCATTAAAATGCTGGGCACCAACGGCGGTGGATTCTTTAACGCTAACTCCTCTCACCCGTTTGAGAACCCAACCGCGCTGACCAACTTCGTTCAGATGGTGTCTATCTTCCTGATCCCGACAGCCCTTTGCTTCGCTTTCGGTGAAGCAGTAGGTGACCGCCGCCAGGGACGCGCTCTGCTGTGGGCGATGACGATAATCTTCGTGGTTTGCGTGGTGGTGGTGATGTGGGCTGAGCTGCAGGGCAACCCACACTTCACTCAGCTAGGCGCTAACAGCAACATCAATATGGAAGGTAAAGAGAGCCGCTTTGGCATTCTTAACAGCAGCCTGTTCGCGGTTATCACTACCGCCGCGTCCTGCGGTGCGGTTAACGCAATGCATGACTCCTTTACTGCGCTGGGCGGTATGGTGCCAATGTGGCTGATGCAGATTGGCGAAGTGGTATTTGGCGGCGTCGGCGCAGGTCTCTACGGCATGCTGCTGTTCGTGCTGCTGGCGGTATTTATCGCCGGGCTGATGATTGGCCGTACGCCAGAATATCTGGGCAAAAAAATCGACGTGCCGGAAATGAAGATGACCTCGCTGGCCATTCTCATCACGCCTGCACTGGTGCTGATCGGCACGGCGCTGGCGTTGATGACCGACGCTGGCCGCAGCGGGATAGCTAACCCAGGCATTCACGGGTTCAGCGAAGTGCTGTATGCGGTTTCTTCTGCGGCTAACAACAACGGTAGCGCCTTCGCGGGCCTGAGCACCAATACGCCGTTCTGGAACGTGCTGCTGGCGGCGTGCATGTGGTTTGGTCGTTTCGCGGTGATTATTCCCGTGATGGCGATCGCCGGTTCACTGGCCGCGAAAAAATCACAGGCCGTCAGCATCGGTACGCTGCCAACGCACGGCCCGCTGTTTATCGGTTTACTGATTGGGACAGTGCTGCTGGTTGGCGCCCTGACCTTTATCCCCGCCCTCGCTTTAGGCCCGGTTGCGGAACACCTTTCTCTGGTTAATTTCTGATTACGAGGCTTCCATGAGTCGCAAGCAACAGGCGCTGTTTGAACCTGGTCTGATCCGTCAGGCGCTAATTGATTCTTTTAAAAAGCTCGCACCTCAGGTGCAGTGGCGCAACCCGGTAATGTTTATCGTCTGGGTCGGGAGCATCATCACTACCCTGCTCGGGATAGCCATGTTCACCGGGCTGCAGCAGGGTGATGCGCTCTTTACGCTCGCCATTAGCCTGTGGCTGTGGTTTACCGTGCTGTTCGCTAACTTTGCGGAAGCGTTGGCAGAAGGCCGCAGCAAGGCCCAGGCGAACAGTCTGAAAGGGGTGAAGAAAACCAGCTGGGCGCGCAAACTGCGCAGCCCACAGCACGATGCACAGGTTGATCATGTTCCGGCGGCCGACCTGCGTAAAGGTGACGTCGTGCTGGTCGAAGCCGGGGACATCATCCCCTGCGACGGTGAAGTGCTTGAGGGCGGCGCATCCGTAGATGAAAGCGCCATCACCGGGGAATCAGCACCGGTTATCCGCGAGTCCGGCGGCGACTTCGCCTCGGTCACCGGCGGGACACGCATACTGTCCGACTGGCTAGTTATTCAGTGCAGCGTTAACCCGGGGGAAACCTTCCTCGACCGCATGATTGCCATGGTTGAAAGCGCTCAGCGTCGTAAAACGCCGAACGAAATCGCCCTGACCATTCTGCTGGTGGCGCTGACTATCGTGCTGCTGCTGGCGACTGCGACCCTGTGGCCGTTCTCCGCCTACGGTGGCCAGGCGGCAAGCGTGACCGTGCTGGTTGCCCTGCTGGTCTGCCTGATCCCAACCACCATCGGCGGCCTGCTCTCCGCCATCGGTGTGGCCGGGATGAGTCGTATGCTGGGTGCGAACGTTATTGCCACCAGCGGTCGTGCAGTAGAGGCCGCCGGGGATATCGACGTCCTGCTGCTGGATAAAACCGGCACCATTACGCTCGGCAACCGCCAGGCTTCTGCCTTCCTGCCGGCTCCGGGCGTGGATGAAAAAGAGTTAGCCGATGCGGCACAGCTGGCCTCGCTGGCGGATGAAACGCCGGAAGGTCGCAGCATCGTGGTACTGGCAAAACAGCGCTTTAACCTGCGCGAACGCGACGTGCAAAACCTGCAGGCAACGTTCGTACCGTTTACCGCGCAAACCCGCATGAGCGGCATTAACATCCAGGACCGCATGATCCGTAAAGGCTCCGTGGATGCCATTCGCCGCCATGTAGAGGTAAACAATGGTCACTTCCCGGCGCAGGTGGACACGCTGGTTGAAGGCGTTGCGCGTCAGGGCGGTACGCCGCTGGTGGTGGCCGAAGGCGCCAACGTTCTGGGCGTGATTGCACTGAAAGACATTGTTAAAGGCGGGATTAAAGAGCGTTTCGCGCAGCTGCGCCAGATGGGCATCAAAACGGTGATGATCACCGGGGATAACCGCCTGACCGCCGCCGCTATTGCCGCCGAAGCCGGCGTCGACGACTTCCTTTCAGAAGCCACGCCGGAAGCCAAACTGGCGCTGATCCGTCAGTATCAGGCAGAAGGCCGACTGGTCGCCATGACCGGCGACGGTACCAACGATGCCCCGGCACTGGCGCAGGCAGACGTAGCGGTGGCAATGAACTCCGGGACTCAGGCGGCGAAAGAAGCCGGCAACATGGTTGACCTGGACTCTAACCCAACCAAGCTGATTGAAGTGGTCCACATCGGGAAGCAAATGCTGATGACGCGCGGGTCGCTGACCACCTTCAGTATCGCCAACGACGTGGCGAAATACTTCGCCATTATTCCGGCGGCGTTTGCGGTGACTTATCCGCAGCTCAACGCGCTGAACGTGATGCACCTGCACTCCCCTGCTTCGGCCATTCTGAGTGCGGTCATTTTTAACGCGCTGATCATCATCTGCCTGATCCCGCTGGCGCTAAAAGGCATCAGCTATAAGCCGCTGAGCGCTGCGGCCATGCTGCGCCGCAACCTGTGGATTTATGGTCTGGGCGGTATCGTCGTGCCGTTTATTGGTATCAAAGTGATTGATGTGATCCTGACCGTTCTGGGTCTGGTCTAAGAGGAAAAGAACATGGCTACGTTACGCCCCACTTTATTACTGCTGATTATTTTAACGCTGATTACCGGGGGGGTTTACCCCCTCATCGCCACGCTGCTGGGCCAGTGGTGGTTCCCGGCACAGGCAAACGGCTCATTAATCGTTGAAAGCGGTAAAGTTCGCGGTTCAGCACTCATCGGCCAGGACTTTACTAACGCAAAATATTTCCAGGGCCGCCCTTCTGCTACCTCAGATAGCCCCTATAATCCAATGGCATCCGGCGGCAGTAACCTTGCGGCAAGTAACCCGGAACTGGACAAAGAGGTTAAAGCTCGCATTAGCGCACTGCGTGCGGCTAACCCGCAGGCTAATCCGGCAGTGCCCGTTGACCTGGTCACCACGTCGGCCAGCGGCCTTGACGGACAGCTTTCGCCGGAAGCTACAGCATGGCAGATCCCTCGAGTGGCTCAGGCCAGAAATCTTCCGGTTGAACAAGTCGCCCGCCTGGTGGCTGAAAACACCACCACGCCGCTGGTGAACTTTATCGGCATGCCGGTCGTGAATATTGTTAAGCTCAACCTGGCGCTGGATAGTTTACAGGCGAAATAAAAAGGACGCGTTATGACCGAGGAGCCGCTGCGCCCCAACCCCGACAAGCTGCTGGAGAAAGTCAGCCGCCAGCCGCGTGGGAAACTGAAAATCTTCTTCGGCGCCTGTGCGGGCGTCGGGAAAACCTACGCGATGCTTCAGGAGGCGCAGCGCCTGCGGGCGCAGGGCCTCGATGTCCTGGTGGGCGTGGTGGAAACTCACGGTCGCCGGGAAACCGCCGACCTTTTGAAGGGGCTGACGATTCAGCCCCCTCGTCGTATCCATCACCGGGGGCGTCTGGTTCAGGAGTTTGACCTGGACGCCGCCCTCGCCCGCAACCCCGCACTGATTTTGATGGACGAACTGGCGCACAGCAACGCGCCGGGTTCACGTCACCCCAAACGCTGGCAGGATGTTGAAGAGCTGCTCGAAGCCGGCATCGACGTCCTGACCTCAGTCAACGTCCAGCATCTGGAAAGCCTGAATGACGTTGTTGGCGGCGTGACGGGCATTCAGGTACGCGAAACCGTCCCCGATCCTATTTTTGACGCTGCCGACGAAGTCGTGCTGGTTGACCTGCCGCCGGACGATCTACGCCAGCGCCTGCACGAAGGTAAAGTTTATATCTCCGGTCAGGCCGAACGTGCCATTGAACACTTCTTCCGCAAAGGCAACCTGATTGCCCTGCGCGAGCTGGCGTTGCGACGTACCGCAGACCGCGTTGACGATCAGATGCGAGCCTGGCGGGATAATCAGGGACAGGAGAAAGTCTGGCACACGCGTGACGCCATCCTGCTGTGCATCGGCCACAGCGACGGTAACGAAAAGCTGGTGCGCACCGCCGCGCGCCTCGCCGCCAAGCTAGGTAGCGTCTGGCACGCTGTCTACGTTGAAACACCACAGCTTCACCGCCTGCCGGAGCACCAGCGCCGAACCATACTAAGCGCCTTGCGGTTAGCTCAGGAGCTGGGCGCTGAAACCGCCACGCTTGCCGATCCTAATGAAGAAAAAGCGGTGCTGCGCTACGCCCGAGAGCATAACCTCGGCAAAATTATTATTGGCCGCCACACTACGCGCCGCTGGTGGCATCGCACCTCCTTTGCCGATCGCTTAGCCAAACGCGCGCCGGACCTCGACCTGGTGATTGTCGCGCTGGATGAAAAGCCGGCCCCTTCCCCGGCCAGAGCACCGGACACCAGAGCCCTAAGCGAGAAGTGGCGTATCCAGCTACGTGGCTGTGCCGTGGCGGTGGTGCTTTGCGCGTTCATCACGTTTATCGCCAATCAGTGGCTGGTCGCCTTTGATGCCGCCAACCTGGTAATGATCTACCTGCTGGGCGTGGTTATCGTGGCGCTGTTTTATGGCCGCTGGCCGTCGGTACTGGCGACGATAGTTAACGTTATCAGTTTTGACCTGTTCTTTATTGCGCCGCGAGGCACGCTCGCCGTGTCGGATGTTCAGTATCTACTAACCTTCGGCGTGATGCTCACCGTGGGGTTGGTGATCGGTAATCTGACCGCTGGCGTGCGCTATCAGGCGCGCATCGCTCGCTATCGTGAGCAGCGCACTCGTCACCTGTATGAGATGTCTAAAGCGCTGGCCGATGACCGCACGCCGCAGGACGTCGCCGCCACCAGCGTGCAGTTCATCAATAATACTTTCCAGGCCCGCAGCCTGCTGCTGCTCCCGGATGAACACGGGAAGCTCAGCCGCATTGCTGCCGAAGGCGAACCCGCTCAGTGGGATGAGGCCATTGCCCGCTGGAGTTTTGATAAAGGACAGCCTGCCGGAGCGGGGACGGACACTCTGCCCGGTGTGCCCTACCGCATCCTGCCGCTCAGCACCACGGAAAGAACGCTGGGCCTGCTGGTCGTTGAGCCGGAGAATCTGCGCCAGCTGATGATCCCCGAACAGCAGCGCCTGCTGGAAACCTTTACCCTGCTGGTCGCCACCGCGCTCGACAGACTGCTGCTCACGGCCAGCGAAGAACAGGCGAGACTTTCCAGCGAGCGCGAGCAAATTCGTAACTCGCTGCTGGCGGCGCTTTCGCACGACCTGCGTACGCCTCTCACCGTCCTGTTCGGCCAGGCAGAAATCCTGACGCTGGATCTCGCCAGCGAAGGCTCAAAACATGCCCCGCAGGCCAACGAGATCCGCCAGCACGTGCTAAATACTACCCGGCTGGTGAATAACCTGCTGGATATGGCCCGTATTCAGTCGGGCGGCTTTAACCTTCGCAAAGAGTGGCTGACGCTGGAAGAAGTGGTTGGCAGCGCGCTGAAGATGCTTGAGCCGGGCCTCGGCGGTCGCCATATCGCCCTCAATCTGCCCGACCCGCTGATGCTCATTGAAGTCGACGGCCCGCTGCTTGAGCGCGTGCTGATCAACCTGCTGGAAAACGCGGTGAAATATGCCGGGTATAAAGCCGACATTGGCATTAAGGCCAGCGCAACGGCGGACAGGCTGGACCTGGAAGTTTGGGACAGCGGCCCGGGGGTTCCCGCTGGTAAAGAGCTGCTGATTTTTGATAAATTTGCCCGAGGTAACAAAGAGTCAGCTATTCCTGGCGTTGGGCTTGGGCTGGCCATCTGCCGGGCGATTGTTGAAGTCCACGGCGGCACAATTTATGCGCTTAACCGCCCGGAAGGCGGTGCCAGCTTCCACGTTGTGCTACCTTTATCGCCTCCCCCCGAACTCCCTGAAATGATTGAGGCGCTGTGACAACGGTTCTGATAATTGAGGATGAAAAAGAGATCCGCCGCTTTCTGCGCACCGCGCTGGAAGATGAGTCGTTACGCGTGTTTGATGCCGAAACACTGCAGCGCGGCCTGATTGAAGCCGCCACCCGCAAGCCGGATCTGGTGATTCTGGATCTCGGCCTGCCGGACGGCGACGGTATCGATTTTATTCGTGACTTCCGCCAGTGGAGCCAAACGCCAATCATCGTGCTGTCAGCCCGAAGCGACGAACAAGCAAAGATTGCCGCGCTGGATGCCGGTGCGGACGATTTTCTTAGCAAGCCGTTTGGTATTGGCGAACTGCAGGCCAGGCTTCGCGTTGCCCTACGCCGACACGCCAGCACCGTTCAGCCCGATCCGGTTTATCAGTTTTCCGAAATCCGGGTCGACCTCGCCTCCCGCCGCATTACCCGCGGCGAAGAGGAAATTCACCTCACGCCCATTGAGTTCCGCCTGCTGGCCACCCTGCTGAATAACCACGGCAAAGTCCTGACACAGCGCCAGCTCCTGAATCAGGTTTGGGGCCCGAATGCCGTGGAACACAGCCATTATCTGCGGATTTATATGGGCCATCTGCGCCAGAAGCTGGAGAGCGACCCCGCCCGCCCTCGCCATCTGCTCACCGAAACCGGGATCGGCTACCGTTTTATGCTGTGAAAGAGTAACCTCTTGTCGGTTCAGGAGGAGTCTTTTATGAGCGCATGGTTAGTCTACGCCCTGTTGTCTGCCGCCACGGCAGCGCTGGTCGCTATTTTTGGCAAGGTTGGTTTGCAGCATCTGGATGCCAATACCGCCACGGCCGTTCGTGCCGTGGTCATGGCGTTATTTTTAGTTGGGGTGGTTGTGGTTCAGGGAAAACTGAACCTCATCAGCACCGTGTTTGCCGATAAAAAAGCGCTGCTGTTTATTCTGCTGAGCGGCGTGGCCGGTGCCCTTTCGTGGCTGTTCTACTTTATGGCGATAAAAAGCGGTGAAGTCTCGAAGGTCGCACCTATCGATAAGTTGAGTGTGGTGTTCGCCGTGATTCTGGCGGTCATTCTATTTGGCGAGAAGGTGTCGCTGATTGCCGGGATAGGCGTGGCGCTTATCACCTGCGGCGCGCTGATGGTGGCTTTAGGCTAAAAGAGAAAGGCTCCCGAGGGAGCCTTCTTTTGTTTTACTTCGCGTTCTTCAGCACTTCGCTGACAATCTCTACCGCTTCTTTCTCAATCTGCTCGCGGTGCTCTGCGCCCAGGAAGCTTTCGCAGTAAATTTTGTAGGCGTCTTCGGTGCCGGACGGACGAGCGGCAAACCAGCCGTTCTCGGTCATCACCTTCAGGCCACCGATTGAAGCGCCGTTGCCCGGTGCTGTCGTCAGGCGGGCGGTGATCGGGTCACCTGCCAGCGTGTCTGCACTGACCATTTCTGGCGACAGCTTAGACAGCGCGGCTTTCTGTGCGGAGGTGGCCGGAGCCTGAATACGGTTGTAGCTTGGTGCGCCAAAGCGTGCCGCCAGCTCGTCGTAATGCTGCTGCGGGTTTTTGCCCGTTACGGCGGTGATTTCTGCCGCCAGCAGGCACATGATGATGCCGTCTTTATCGGTCGACCACGGTGTGCCGTTGAAGCGCAGGAACGATGCCCCGGCGCTCTCTTCGCCGCCGAAGCCGAAGCTGCCGTCGAACAGGCCGTCAACAAACCACTTAAAGCCAACCGGGACTTCCACCAGCTTGCGGCCCAGGTCTTCTACCACCCGGTCAATCATCGCGGAGGAGACCAGGGTTTTACCGACGGCCACATCTTTGCCCCACTGTGGACGGTGCTGGAACAGATAGTTAATGGCAACGGCCAGATAATGGTTCGGGTTCATCAGGCCGGCAGGCGTAACGATGCCGTGGCGGTCGTAATCCGGATCGTTTGCAAACGCCAGATCGAATTTGTCGCGCAGCGCCAGCAGGCCAGCCATTGCACATTCGGAGGAGCAGTCCATACGGATTGCGCCGTCTTTATCGAGGTGCATAAAGCGGAAAGTCTGATCGACCTGATCGTTAACGATGGTCAAGTCCAGGTTGTAGTGCTTCGCGATACGGTGCCAGTATTCGATACCGGAGCCGCCGAGTGGGTCAACGCCCAGCTTCAGGCCTGCCTTTTGAATCGCGGCCATATCGACGATATCCACCAGCCCTTCGATGAAAGGCTGCACCAGATCCTGCTCCTGAACGTGGCCGCTTTCCCAGGCTTTATCCAGCGAGATACGCTTAACGCCTTTCAGACCATCGGCCAGCAGCGCGTTAGCGCGATCTTCGACCACTTTGGTGACGTTGGTATCCGCCGGGCCACCGTTTGGCGGGTTGTACTTAATACCCCCGTCGTCCGGCGGGTTATGGGATGGCGTGATAACAATCCCGTCCGCCTGAGCGCCGCCCTTTTGGTTGTGCACCAGAATGGCGTTAGAAACCGCCGGCGTTGGGGTGTAGCCGTTATCCTGCTGCACAATGACGTCCACGCCGTTGGCAGCCAGCACTTCCAGCACGGAGATAAACGCAGGTTCGGACAGCGCGTGGGTATCTTTGCCCACATAGCACGGACCGGTGATCCCATTCTTCGCACGCTCTTCAGCAATAGCTTGCGCAATCGCCAGAATATGAGGTTCGTTAAAGCTATGACGCGCCGCACTGCCGCGGTGGCCGGAAGTCCCGAATTTCACCGCGTGTTCACTATTACCCACCACAGGCTTAAGCACGTAATACTGCGCCGTAAGCTGGGCTACGTTAATCAAATCGCTCTGTTGTGCAGGCTGGCCCGCACGATCGTGGTTAGCCATTGGCTCTTCCTTACTGACGCCAGGTTTTTAAATAGTGCCGCAAACCTTTTCAATCAGCTCCGCAGGGAACTGCATTGACTGCATGATGTGTTCAACCATGCTGCATTTACGACCAGTATTCGTATTGGTGATCACCCAGTATGGGGTGCCCGGAACATGTTTAGGCTTGGTTTGATTGCCGTTTGCCAGCAGCGTTTGCTCATCACCGGCAAAATAGACGCGAGTGCGGCCATGCAGGGATTCAGTCGCTTCGCCGAAGGTTTTCGCGTCCAGCTGATACAGCGTGGACAGCACCATCATAAAGCGGTTTACGGCTTTATTCTGAGCAGCATATTCATCCGAAAGCAGCAGTTCACGAACGGCGCGCACGCGATTACGAGCGGTGTTCGCAGGCTTATCTTCAACAACGGGAGCCGCAGCGCGCTCAGGCGCAGCGGGTGCAGGAGTGGCTGCTGGTGTTTGCCCGGCGGTAAATTTAAGCATACGCCGTAAAATGTCTGACGCGCTCTCGCCAATGTGCTTAGTCTGACTGGCAATGTAGCGGTAAAGCTCGTCATCAACTTCGATTGTTTTCATCTTAATCCAGTACGATATCTTTTCTGAATACAAGTCGTTGGGAGTATAGGGTCAAATCCCAACAGCGAACAGGAGGGGCGACTCAAAGTCAGAGTAAACTGAATATTTGCCGCACGCCCGCAGGAATGCCAACATGATACCCTAACCAAACGAACCAAAATAAAGAACTTTGCCATGAAATTAAATGCTCGCCTGCAAACTGCGCAACAATCGAATAGCAATTCCCCTATCGTACTGATCCATGGCCTGTTTGGCAGCCTGGATAATCTCGGCGTGCTGGCGCGGGATCTGGGTAAAGATCATACTTTGCTGCAAATAGATCTGCGTAACCACGGGCTGTCTCCGCGCAGCGACGATATGAGCTATGCCGCAATGGCCGGCGACGTTCTGGACACGCTTGATGATTATGGTATCGAGAAAGCCACGTTTATCGGTCACTCTATGGGCGGCAAAGTGGTGATGGCGCTGACGGCTCTTGCCCCCCAGCGCATCAATAAACTGGTGATGATTGATATCGCGCCGGTTAACTATCAGGTTCGCCGTCACGACGAGATTTTTGCGGCGATTCGTGCGGTCACTGAAGCAGGCGTTGAGACTCGCCAGCAGGCGGCGCAGATCATGCGCGAACACGTAGAAGAAGAAGGCGTCATTCAGTTTCTGCTGAAGTCTTTTGCCGACGGCGAGTGGAAGTTCAACGTGCCGGTGCTTTGGCAGCAATACGAAAGTATCGTTGGCTGGCAACCCGTTCCCGCCTGGCAGCATCCCGCCTTATTCATCCGCGGCGGGAACTCGCCGTATGTTGATGAAAGCCACCGCGAGGCGCTTTTAAGTCAGTTCCCGCAGGCTCGTGCGCACGTCATCGCTGGCGCGGGCCACTGGGTTCACGCTGAAAAACCGGAGGCAGTTTTACGCGCAATTCACCGATTTATCGACGCGGAACCGAAAAACTGATTAAAAACAGAACGACCGGCCAGCAGAAGTCGCTAACGCGTTGGCGGGAATGGCGCGCTGATGTATGATGGCGCGCTTAATTGCACCGGCACCCTGCCCCTGCAGCCAGAATTTCCTGTCAGTATCCTAATCATGGCAAAAGAACAAACGGACCGTACTACATTAGATCTGTTCGCGGACGAGCGTCGCCCCGGGCGGCCTAAAACCAATCCGCTCTCGCGCGATGAGCAGCTGCGTATTAATAAACGCAATCAGCTTAAGCGCGACAAAGTGCGTGGTTTGAAGCGAGTTGAGCTAAAACTGAACAATGATGCGGTCGACGCCCTCAACCAGCTTGCCGACGCCCGCAGCATCAGTCGTAGCGAACTGATCGAAGAGATGTTGCTCGAGCAGCTTAAAAAGCTGGGATAGCTCTTTCTGCTGCCCTGCCCGTCATCTGAAATCTCAAAAGGGTGAGCAAAACCATGTTGCAGACTGTGCACCCCGGCGTGATAGCTGTTTCCGCTGGTGGAGCTGTTCTGCTATGATTGCCCTATACGTGGGCATTGAACGGCCAGCATACTATTAAGTTTCAAGAGGTTATTTTACTCATGGCAATCGTAGGCATTTTTTTCGGCAGCGACACCGGTAACACCGAAAATATCGCAAAAATGATTCAAAAACAGCTCGGTAAAGACGTTGCTGAGGTGCATGACATTGCTAAAAGCAGCAAAGAAGATCTCGAAGGTTTCGACATTCTGTTGCTCGGCATCCCAACCTGGTACTACGGCGAAGCGCAGTGCGACTGGGACGATTTCTTCCCGACTCTCGAAGAAGTCGATTTCAACGGTAAGCTGGTTGCGCTGTTCGGCTGTGGTGACCAGGAAGACTACGCGGAATACTTCTGTGATGCGCTGGGTACCATTCGCGATATCATCGAACCGCGCGGCGCCGCTATCGTAGGCCACTGGCCGACCGCGGGCTACCACTTTGAAGCGTCAAAAGGCCTGGCAGACGACGACAACTTTGTCGGTCTGGCCATCGACGAAGACCGCCAGCCGGAACTGACCGCCGAGCGCGTTGAGAAGTGGGTCAAACAGATTTCTGAAGAACTGAATCTGGCCGATATTATTAACGCCTGATTTGTCTGGCGCAAATGCAGCGTTTGCGCCATCTTGATAGCTTGTAGCAATGAAAATAATTGCTACAAGTTTGTAACTTTCTCGTACATCCCTGTACAATGTCTTCCTGACAGCTTGGCTGATAATTACTGTAAATGGCGACGCCGCCACGATTTTTCAGCCTCATTTTGCACCATACTTGCGGTTCCCATTTAGAAGCAGCAGTTCTATAATGAGACGCATTACTCTTTACGCTCACTGCAGTTTGAGCGAATCGTTAAGCAACAGGACACTTTCCGCATGACTGACAACAATACCGCATTAAAGAAGGCCGGCTTGAAAGTCACGCTTCCGCGATTGAAAATCCTCGAAGTGCTGCAAGAGCCGGTAAATCATCACGTCAGCGCGGAAGACTTATATAAACGTCTGATCGACATGGGCGAAGAAATAGGCCTGGCGACGGTCTACCGCGTGCTGAACCAATTTGACGATGCCGGGATCGTGACCCGCCATAATTTTGAAGGCGGCAAGTCCGTTTTCGAGCTGACCCAGCAGCATCACCACGATCACCTTATCTGCCTCGATTGCGGCAAAGTCATCGAGTTCAGCGATGATTCTATTGAATCGCGCCAGCGTGAAATTGCCACACGCCACGGTATCCGCCTGACTAACCACAGTCTCTATCTGTACGGACACTGTGCCGAAGGCGACTGCCGCGAAGACGACACCGCGCACGATCCTAAATAAGTAATCCGCATTAACGAACGCTACCGAACAGGTGGCGTTTAAAAGCAAAAACCGGCAGGTTTCCCTTGCCGGTTTTTTTATTGACTGAAAAAACGTAATCAGCTGTTATTCGCGCGAATTTCTTGCCAGATTTTATCGCAGCGAACCTTCGCGGCTTCATCATTCCCGCTCTTTCTTGCCTGAATGCATTTCTGATAATCCAGCACGCTCACGGTCTCTTTTTCAACA
Source organism: Enterobacteriaceae bacterium RIT693 (assembly GCA_009668225.1). GTDB lineage: Bacteria > Pseudomonadota > Gammaproteobacteria > Enterobacterales > Enterobacteriaceae > Cedecea. Next base: position 389,934 of record WJYK01000001.1, read on the forward strand.
AACGCTTTGTGCTGTTTTTCCTGGCGCAGTACGTTCAGCACGCTCTGGCAGGCTTCGATTTTATCCGGGTTGCCTTCTGCGGTATTGATACAAGCGCTGTAAGCCTGCTTCAGATGTGAATCTTCCGGCGGAGCCGGGGGCTGAACGCAGGCGGAGAGAGTGAAAGCCACGGCGGTAACCAGCAGGATTTTTTTCATGTTCAGTTCCTTATAAAAAACGGGCGCTTGCGCGCCCGATTTAGCATTAGAAGATGGTGAACGGAGCAATAACGATAAATTTCACGTCACGCTCATCCTGGAACATGTTGCCGTAACCACCGCCCCAGCTTGGAATATCGGAGTGGTTGTCGTACTGAGTGAAGTGCAGTTTGAACAGCGTACCTTTCGCACGGCCTTCCTGCACGGTGTACATTGCGTCGAGGCTGTATGAAGACTCTTTGATCTTGTTGGATGCGATATCCTGACGGTTACCGGAAGCATCAAGCGCCCATGTGGCTGGTTTTGCATCCCATGCATAAACATAGGAGCCCCCAACAGCCCAACCCGGCAGATTCCAGTTGCTCAGGTCATACATCGCACCGAAGAACACGGCTTTTTCGCCGTTGGCGTTGAAGTCAGAGCGGTTATCCCACCATACATCGAGACGGCCGTTTGAAGAGGCATAGGTTGGCGTCATACGCTGCAGGAAGTAACCCTGCTGGCCTTCTGCCTTCACCATGGTCCCTTCCAGACGCAGGTCAACCTGGCCAATTTTGTAGCCTAAGGTCAGCGCCTGCAGCCACGCGGTACCGTCATAAATATCGTTGATGGTGTTGTTAGAGGCTTTATCACGGGTGCCGTAGAACTGGTAGCTGGTGCTCAGCGGGCTGCCTGCAACGTCAAATTTGTAGCTCGCTTTCGCGAAGTACTGGTCAACAAAACCTTCAGCCTGACCAAATGCCCCTTCCAGAATCAGGTCATTTTTGAAGTCATATTTCGCGCCGATGGAGTGCAGATAATCAACTTTGGTCTTTTTGTCGTTCTGGTAGAACTTGTCCGTTTCCAGATGCCATGGAGCCTTGTACTCGTTGGTCCACATGTAGGAGAAGCTCAGCGCACCTGCATCGCCATAGTCGAATGCCGCCCCAGCTTCAGCCCCCTGATAGGTACCAGGCATGAAGCTCCAGTGTGGCGCTAACAGCGTTTGGCCGGTTGGCTGGATATAACCCGCACGAGCCCAGACCGGGCCGTACTTAAATTTAGCGGCCGCTTTATAAAGGCTGATGCCGCCTTTATCGCCGGAGTAGTCTTCGCTGTAGCCTTTGTTTTTAGAGGAGAATGCGATTTCGTTTGGGTGGCCGCTGGCGCTGTCTTCGGCCATCTCAATGGCGGTGAAAGCGGCGATATCCAGGCCAAACATGTCGGCTGCGTAGCCGGACTGGAAGTCCAGGTTAGCGTTCCAGGTTGAGTGTGACAGGTTAGTTTTGTACTTACCGTCAGTCACGTCTTTACGGTCACGTTCGCGCTGCCAGTAATAGACGCCACCGGTCAGCGTTGAGTCATCAACAAAGCCCGCAGCGCTAACCTGCGGAGCAACAACAAAACCTGAAAGAGCGGTAACACTTGCAATAGCAAGAGCAAGCGCACTACGTTTGCCACTAAACGTACGCATAGTTAAATTCCTCTTTGACGTAAAAATCATCGTCTGACGTGAAAAGCGTCAATGACGAAAAAAGTAAAATTGCCTAACGGCTAAAAGCGGTTTTTACATTACTCACCCGCATTACTGCTGCTCATAGACTATTTTTCGCGACGCGAATTATCAATGATTTTGTATGAGAGATTTCCTGGAGTATGACAGAGAGCACATAATCTATGTGCATTTGTAACAAAATGACACCGAAGTTTATTAGGCCATAATTCTACTTATTTGGAACACAAAATACTTTTGAGAGCGCTTTCATTATAAGCATCAGAAGATTACGGGAAAAACATGATGTAGCGTGGGGATAAACTCAGGTGTGTGTAAATGAGAATTAATTCGCATCGCGAATGTGTACTGCAGGTTAATACCATGTACTAATAAAGAAAAAACGCCGCATTCCGCGGCGTTTTTATCAGGCTATCTACGGTAATTATTCGCCGATTTTAGCCCAGGTATCACGCAGGCCAACGGTGCGGTTAAACACCAATTTTTCGGCCGTCGTGTAGCGGCTGTCGAGGCAGAAGTAACCTTCACGCTCGAACTGATAAGCCTTACCTTTTTCTGCGTTCTGCAGGCTTGGCTCAACGAAGCCCTGACGAATAACCAGAGAGTCAGCGTTGATGGTCGACAGGAAGTCCTCCGCAGCACCTGGGTTTGCAACGCTGAACAGGCGGTCATACAGGCGGATTTCAACCGGCAACGCATGTGCGGCGCTCACCCAGTGGATCACGCCTTTAACTTTGCGACCGTCTGCCGGGTCCTTGCTCAGGGTTTCCGGGTCATAGGTGCAGTACAGTTCGGTGATATTGCCTTCCGCATCTTTTTCAACACGCTCGGCTTTGATCACATACGCATTACGCAGGCGAACTTCTTTGCCCAGCACCAGGCGCTTGTACTGCTTGTTTGCTTCTTCGCGGAAGTCAGCCCGATCGATATAGACTTCTCGGCTGAACGGCACTTCACGGCTGCCCATCTCAGGTTTGTTTGGGTGATTCGGCATGGTGACCGTCTCTTCCTCACCCTCAGGGTAGTTAGTGATAATTACCTTTACCGGATCCAGAACGGCCATTGCACGCGGTGCATTCTCGTTGAGATCGTCACGGATGCAGGATTCCAGAGAAGCCATTTCCACGGTGTTGTCTTGCTTGGTCACACCAATGCGCTTACAGAATTCGCGAATAGAAGCTGCGGTGTAACCACGGCGGCGTAGGCCGGAGATAGTCGGCATGCGCGGGTCATCCCAGCCTTCAACAATCTTCTCGGTCACCAGCAGGTTAAGCTTACGCTTGGACATGATGGCGTATTCGAGATTAAGGCGCGAAAACTCGTACTGGCGCGGATGTGCAGGAATAGTAATGTTATCCAGCACCCAGTCATACAGACGACGGTTATCCTGGAACTCCAGGGTACACAGCGAGTGGGTGATCCCTTCCAGCGCATCGGAAATGCAGTGGGTGAAGTCGTACATCGGGTAGATGCACCACTTGCTGCCGGTCTGATGGTGATCGGCAAATTTAATGCGGTACAGCACCGGATCGCGCATGACGATGAACGGCGAGGCCATATCGATTTTGGCACGCAGGCAGGCGGTACCTTCGGCGAACTCACCGTTGCGCATTTTCTCGAACAGCGCGAGGTTTTCCTCAACGCTACGATCGCGGAACGGGCTGTTTTTGCCTGGTGCAGTCAGGGAACCACGGTATTCACGAATTTGTTCCGGGCTCAGCTCATCAACATAGGCCAGGCCTTTATTAATAAGCTCAACGGCATAGTTAAACAGCTGGTCAAAATAGTCAGACGAATAACGCACGTTACCGGACCAATGGAAGCCCAGCCATTCAACGTCATGCTTGATGGACTCTACGTATTCGATGTCTTCTTTTACCGGGTTTGTGTCATCGAAGCGCAGGTTGCACTGCCCCTGGTAGTCCTGGGCAATGCCAAAGTTCAGGCAGATAGACTTTGCGTGGCCGATATGCAGATAGCCATTCGGCTCAGGCGGAAAACGGGTGCAAATACTGGTGTGCTTACCGTTCGCCAGGTCTTCATCAATAATCTGACGAATAAAGTTAGTTGGGCGGGCTTCAGCCTCACTCATCGCGGGTTCCTCAAAGCGTGTACCTTAGTTAACGGTGCATGATCTAATAAGCGGCCTCGGGAAACAACCTTTAGTTGCATAAATTAGGGTTATCCATATTTGCCTGGCGACAAGCAATAAAAAAGCGGCTGACGATATACGCCAGCCGCTTAAGGCACAAATGCTTACTCAGGAGCGATTACTTGCCTTTAATCTCATACAGTGGCGTTTGACCGGCAACCACCTGACCTTTCGCCTGGATAACCAGACCGCTGAAGTCGTCGATGTTGCTGCAAACAACCGGGCTAATCATGGAGCGAGCGTTGGCGTTCAGGAAATCAAGATCCATTTCCAGAACCGGCTGGCCTGCAACCACTTCCGCACCCTCTTCCACCAGACGCGTGAACCCTTTACCACCCAGAGCAACGGTATCGATGCCCATGTGAACCACAATTTCAGCGCCTTTTTCTGTTTCAAGGCAGAACGCGTGGTTGGTGTTGAAGATTTTCACGATAGTACCGGCGGCAGGAGAAACCACGGTTTTGTCGGTTGGCTTAACGGCGACGCCATCCCCAACGGCTTTGCTGGCGAAAGCTTCGTCAGGCACCTGGTCCAGCTCAACGACGTCACCGGTTACCGGAGAAACCAGAGCAGCAATAGTCGTACTGGTCGCATTTGGTACGGCCTGTGGTTTAGCGGCTGGGGCCGGGGCTGCACCCGCAACAGGCGCGGCTGCTTCGACAGTACCCGCGGTTTTCATTGCGTTAGCAATTTTTTCTGCAGCGAAGCCAACGATGATCTGCACGCTGGTTTTGTTCAGGCGAATAACGCCCGTCGCACCCAGACGTTTAGCCAGCGCTTCGTTTACTACGGAAGAGTCTTTCACGCTCAGACGCAGACGAGTGATACAGGCATCAATACCGGTCAGGTTGGCAGAGCCACCTACCGCAGAGATGTACTGACGAGCCAGACCTGAAACGTCCTGGTTCGCATCGCCGCTCACATTCACGTCCTGGCCATCAGCTTCGTCACCGGCGACAGCCAGTTCACGGCCTGGGGTCAGCAGGTTGAATTTGGTGATGGTGAAACGGAACACCACGTAGTAAATAACGAAGAACACCAGGCCCTGAGGGATCAGCATGTACCATTTGGTTGCCAATGGGTTACGCACCCAAAGCATCATATCCACCAGACCTGCGCTGAAGCCAAAACCAGATATCCAGTGCATGCTTGCCGCGATAAATACGGAGATACCGGTCAGCACGGCGTGGATCACGTACAGTACCGGCGCAACGAACATGAAGGAGAATTCCAGCGGCTCGGTGATACCGGTGAAGAACGCGGCGAAAGCACCGGCCATCATGATACCCAGAACTTTCGCTTTATTTTCAGGACGTGCACAGTGGTAGATGGCCAGCGCTGCACCCGGCAGACCGAACATCATGATCGGGAAGAAGCCCGCCTGGTAACGACCGGTGATACCGACAACCGCTTTACCTGCTTCGATGGACTGAGCGCCACCCAGGAAGTTAGGGATGTCGTTAATGCCGGCCACGTCAAACCAGAACACGGAGTTCAGGGCGTGGTGCAGACCAACCGGGATCAGCAGACGGTTGAAGAAGGCATAGATACCTGCGCCTGCAGAACCGAGTTTTTGGATGTGCTCACCGAAGTTAACTAAAGCATCGAAGATCATCGGCCAGACGTACATCAAGATGAAGGCAACGGCAATCATCACGAAGGAGGTCAGGATAGGCACCAGACGACGGCCGCTGAAGAACGACAGCGCTTTCGGCAGCTCAACGCCGCTGAAGCGGTTGTAGAGTTCTGCAGAAATGATACCCACCAGAATACCGACGAACTGGTTTTCAATTTTGCCAAACGCCGCCGGAACCTGGTCCGCCGGAATTTTCTGGATCATCGCAACCGCTGCCGGTGAGCAGAGGGTGGTCAGAACCAGGAAGCCAACAAAGCCGGTCAGTGCAGCGGCACCGTCTTTGTCTTTGGACATGCCGTAAGCGACGCCGATGGCGAACAGCACGGACATGTGATCGATAATGGCGGAACCGGATTTGATCAACAGTGCAGCAAAGGCGTTATCTCCACCCCAACTGACTGGGTCAATCCAGTAACCAACCCCCATTAATATTGCTGCTGCTGGCAGTGTAGCCACTGGCACCATAAGTGCCCGGCCCACGCGCTGTAGATAACCTAGAATACTCACTTTATTCCCCCTATGAGACCCCGTTAAGGCTCGCTCAAGCAGTGTTTTTATTGTCTTACTTACATTGAATACACGGCGACGATTCACATCACACGGTGAAGTGTGAAAAAAATTAATTCGTACCGCAAATTAAACGCACCTTTTTTGTGATATTTATCACCAAATATCGCTTAAACCCTCCCCTCTCACTGGCTATCTCCGAAAACTTATTTTATGATTCAAAAAATCAAAGCGGATTGATCCCTGTCGGTTCAGTATAAAAGTGGTTTACCCTTATGCTTATCGAGATCGATTCAGCTAACCCTATTTTTACTCTTAAACTACGAGGTGAATGATGAGACTGATTCCCCTGGCTACCCCGGCACAAGTCGGCAAATGGGCAGCTCGCCATATTGTAAATCGCATCAATGCATTCAAACCAACTGCGGACCGTCCTTTTGTTCTGGGTCTGCCAACCGGCGGTACACCGCTGGAAGCTTACAAAGCTCTGGTTGAGATGCATAAAGCAGGCCAGGTTAGCTTTAAAAACGTCGTAACGTTCAATATGGACGAATATGTCGGCCTGCCGAAAGAGCACCCAGAAAGCTATTATACTTTCATGCACCGCAACTTCTTTGATCACGTTGATATCCCAGCGGAAAACATCAACCTGCTGAACGGCAACGCCGAAGATGTTGATGCAGAATGCCGCCGTTACGAAGAAAAAATCCGCTCCTACGGCAAAATCCACCTGTTCATGGGCGGCGTGGGCAACGACGGTCATATCGCGTTTAATGAACCCGCTTCCTCCCTGGCGTCCCGTACCCGTATTAAAACCCTTACCCATGACACTCGCGTGGCAAACTCCCGCTTCTTCGGCGGCGACGTGACTCAGGTGCCAAAATATGCGCTGACCGTGGGCGTGGGTACGCTGCTGGACGCAGAAGAAGTGATGATTCTGGTACTGGGCGGTGTGAAAGCGCTGGCGCTGCAGGCGGCCGTTGAAGGTAACGTCAACCATATGTGGACAATCACTTGCCTGCAGCTGCATCCGAAGGCGGTTATCGTTTGTGATGAGCCGTCCACGATGGAGCTGAAAGTGAAAACGTTGAAATATTTCAACGAGCTGGAAGCTGAAAATATTAAAGGTCTTTAAGCATTAGTTATTACCGGGGGTAGGATATGTATGCATTAACCCACGGTCGGATTTACACCGGCCATGAAATTCTGGATGACCACGCGGTAGTCATTGCCGATGGCCTGATTGAGCGTATCTGCCCTGCCGACTCTCTGCCGGCAGGTATGGAAACACGTGATGTGGGCGGTGCCGTCATTGCCCCCGGCTTTATTGATGTTCAACTGAACGGCTGCGGCGGCGTGCAGTTTAACGACACCGCAGAAGCCGTTTCGGTCGAAACGCTGGAAATCATGCAGAAAGCGAACGAACGCTCAGGCTGCACCAGCTACCTGCCTACGCTTATCACCACCAGCGACGAGCTGATGATGCAGGGCGTAAAAGTTATGCGTGAATACCTGGCCAAATACAATCATCAGGCACTGGGTTTACACCTTGAAGGCCCATGGCTCAACATGGTGAAGAAAGGTACACACAACCCAGGTTTTGTACGCAAACCGGATGCAAAGCTTGTTGATTTCCTGTGTCAAAATGCGGATGTGATTACCAAAATCACGCTCGCACCCGAGATGGTTGAGCCGGAAGTGATTCAGAAACTGGTCGCGGCAGGCATTATTGTTTCCGCAGGTCACTCCAATGCGACAGCGAAAGAAGCTAAAATCGGCTTCCGTGCCGGAATCACCTTTGCGACTCACCTTTTCAACGCCATGCCTTATATTACCGGCCGTGAGCCGGGCCTTGCGGGCGCTATTTTCGATGAAGCCGACGTTTACTGTGGCATCATTGCAGATGGGCTGCATGTGGATTATGCGAACATTCGCACCGCAAAACGCGTGAAGGGCGATAAACTGTGCCTGGTCACCGACGCCACTGCTCCTGCAGGCGCGAACATCGATCGGTTCATTTTTGCTGGTAAAACAATATACTACCGTGACGGTCTGTGCGTTGATGAAAACGGCACCCTTAGCGGGTCTGCGCTGACCATGATTCAGGGCGTTCGCAACCTGGTGGAGCACGCAGCAATCGCGCTGGATGAAGTTCTGCGCATGGCAACACTCTACCCTGCTCGCGCAATGGGCGTGGATAAACAACTGGGCACAATCGAAGCCGGCAAAGTGGCTAACTTAACCGTGTTTACCCGCGACTATAAAATTATCAAGACCATCGTTAATGGTAACGAGGTCGTAACTGAGTAAATAGCATGACAACTGGCGGACAAGCCCAAATTGGTAACGTTGACCTGGTAAAACAGCTGAATAGCGCGGCGGTCTACCGCCTGATTGACCAGCATGGTCCTATCTCGCGCATTCAGATTGCCGAACAAAGCCAGCTTGCGCCCGCCAGCGTCACAAAAATTACTCGCCAGCTTATTGAGCGCGGCCTGATCAAAGAAGTCGATCAGCAGGCCTCCACCGGCGGCCGCCGCGCTATCTCTATTACCACCGAAACGCGTAACTTCCACGCCATTGGCGTACGTCTTGGGCGCCATGACGCCACCATCACGCTGTTTGACCTGAGCGCTAAATCCATCGCCGAAGAGCATTACCCGCTGCCGGAACGCACGCAGGAAACCCTCGAACACGCTCTGCTCAACGCCATCAGCCACTTTATCGAGACCTGGCAGCGCAAGACGCGCGAACTTATCGCTATTTCAGTCATCCTGCCCGGCCTTGTCGACCCAGAAAGCGGCGTGATTCGCTACATGCCACACATTGCCGTCAACAACTGGGCGCTGGTCGACAGTCTGGAAAAACGCTTCAAGGTGACCTGTTTTGTCGGGCATGATATTCGCAGCCTGGCACTGGCCGAGCACTACTTCGGTGCAACTCACGATTGCGAAGACTCTATTTTAGTGCGCGTTCACCGCGGCACCGGGGCAGGCATCCTGTCAAACGGCCGGATTTTTATCGGCCGTAACGGTAACGTTGGTGAGATTGGTCACATTCAGGTCGACCCATTAGGCGAACGCTGCCACTGTGGCAATTTTGGCTGTCTGGAAACCATCGCCGCGAATGCCGCCATCGAAAAACGGGTACGTCATCTGCTTGAACAAGGCTACAACAGCCGCCTGACGCTGGATGACTGCGGTATCCAGGCCATCTGCAAAGCCGCTAATAAAGGTGACGCGCTGGCCTGTGAAGTGCTGGAGCACGTTGGACGCCACCTGGGGAAAGCCATCTCCATTGCCATCAACCTGTTTAATCCGCAAAAAGTCGTGCTGGCCGGCGAGATAATTGAAGCCGAAAAAGTGCTACTGCCGGCTATCGAAGGCTGCATTAATACGCAGGTATTGAATGCCTTCCGCAAAAACTTGCCTATCGTCTGTTCGAAGCTTGACGACCGTTCTGCCATTGGTGCGTTCGCGCTGGTTAAGCGTTCAATGCTGAACGGCGTATTGCTTCAGCATCTGCTGGAAAGTTAATGCTGCCCAGGCAGCATTTTACGCTATAGTTACCGACTTCATTCCGTGAGCCAGAGTTGTTAATGACCACCATCCAGAACGTAATTTGTGATATCGACGGCGTGCTGATGCACGATAATGTCGCCGTGCCGGGCGCTAATGAATTTCTGGCACGTATTCTTGAAAAAGAAATGCCGCTGGTGCTGCTGACCAACTACCCTTCCCAGACCAGCCAGGACCTTGCCAACCGCTTTGCCTCAGCGGGCATTGACGTGCCCGAGAGCGTGTTTTACACCTCCGCCATGGCCACCGCGGATTTCCTGCGCCGCCAGGAAGGCAAGAAAGCCTACGTCGTCGGTGAAGGCGCGCTGATTCACGAACTCTACAAAGCAGGGTTTACCATTACCGATATTAATCCGGATTTTGTCATCGTCGGTGAAACCCGCTCCTTTAACTGGGAAATGATGCATAAAGCAGCTTACTTCGTCGCAAACGGCGCCCGCTTTATTGCCACCAACCCTGACAGCCACGGCCACGGTTTTAGCCCGGCCTGCGGCGCACTGTGTGCGGGTATTGAGAAAATTTCCGGCCGCGAGCCCTTCTATGTGGGTAAGCCGAGCCCGTGGATTATCCGGGCGGCGCTCAACAAAATGCAGGCGCATTCCGAGCAGACGGTCATCGTTGGCGATAACCTACGAACCGATATTCTCGCGGGCTTCCAGGCGGGTCTCGAAACCATTCTCGTGCTCTCCGGCGTCTCCAGCCTGAACAACGTCGATGATATGCCGTTCCGACCGAGCTGGATTTACCCTTCGGTTGCGGAAATTGATATCTTCTGAAGATGATGCCGGCGCTCTGCTGGCATTTTTATTTATCGATAATGAATTGCCGTGTAGACGCAGCAAACCTCAACCATAATTGTTAAAAATTGACGATCCGCTAATTTTCACGGCCAAAACATCATCATTTTTCAGAGATCGGCAATCCCTACCTCACTATTTATTAGTCGAACGCTAAAACCCTTGCATTCCCTTCAGCGATTGAGCATTTTCATTACTAAGCAACGCAGCAAAGCCGCAGCAAACGCAAAAAATCGGCAACGCAGCACCACAACTTAAATCGCTCAGGCAAGTGTACGGAGAAGTTATATGTGTTCTATTTTTGGCGTTCTGGATATCAAAACCGATGCAGTTGAATTGCGCAAAAAAGCGCTGGAATTATCACGCCTGATGCGCCACCGTGGCCCGGACTGGTCAGGTGTTTACGCCAGCGATAAAGCGATACTTGTCCACGAGCGACTGTCCATTGTTGACGTCAACGCAGGAGCCCAGCCGCTGTACAACACGCAAAAAACTCATGCGCTGGCGGTAAACGGTGAAATCTACAACCATCAGGCACTGCGCGCCGAATATGGCGACCGCTACACCTTCCAGACCGGCTCAGACTGTGAAGTCATCCTGGCGCTCTATCAGGAAAAAGGCCCGGACTTCCTTGATGAGCTACAGGGTATGTTTGCCTTTGCTCTTTACGACAGCGAAAAAGACGCTTACCTGATTGGCCGCGACCATATCGGCATCATCCCGCTGTATATGGGCCACGACGAACACGGCAACCTGTATGTTGCATCTGAAATGAAAGCGCTGGTGCCGGTTTGCCGCACCATTAAAGAGTTCCCGGCGGGCAGTTATCTGTGGAGCAAAGATGGCGAAATTCGCAGCTACTATCAGCGCGACTGGTTTAGCTATGAAGAAGTAAAAGACAACGTAACGGACAAAAACGCGCTTCGTCAGGCGCTTGAAGATTCCGTGAAGAGCCACCTGATGTCCGACGTGCCTTACGGTGTGCTGCTGTCGGGCGGGCTGGACTCTTCGGTTATCTCTGCGATCACCAAAAAGTTTGCGGCACGTCGCGTAGAAGATGAAGAGCGCAGCGAAGCCTGGTGGCCACAGCTGCACTCCTTCGCCGTCGGTCTGGAAGGCTCTCCGGATCTGAAGGCCGCGCAGGAAGTGGCTAACCACCTGGGCACGGTTCACCACGAGATCCACTTCACCGTGCAGGAAGGTCTGGATGCGATCCGCGATGTCATCTATCACATCGAAACTTACGATGTAACGACGATCCGCGCTTCTACGCCGATGTACCTGATGTCGCGTAAAATCAAAGCGATGGGCATCAAGATGGTGCTGTCCGGTGAGGGATCTGATGAGGTATTCGGCGGCTATCTTTACTTCCATAAAGCGCCAAATGCCAAAGAGCTTCACGAAGAGACCGTACGTAAACTGCAGGCGCTGCATATGTTTGACTGCGCCCGCGCCAACAAGGCGATGTCTGCCTGGGGCGTTGAAGCGCGCGTGCCGTTCCTGGATAAAAAATTCCTCGATGTGGCGATGCGCATCAACCCACAGGATAAAATGTGCGGCAACGGCAAAATGGAGAAGCATGTTCTGCGTGAATGCTTCGAGTCCTACCTGCCGGCAAGCGTTGCATGGCGCCAAAAAGAGCAGTTCTCTGACGGCGTGGGCTATAGCTGGATTGATACCCTGAAAGAAGTGGCCGCCGAGCAGATTAGCGACCAGCAGCTGGCTACCGCCGCCTATCGCTTCCCGTACAACACGCCGGGCTCCAAAGAGGCCTATTTGTACCGTGAAATCTTCGAAGAGCTGTTCCCGCTGCAAAGCGCCGCGGAATGCGTACCTGGCGGCCCGTCTGTCGCGTGTTCTTCAGCAAAAGCGATTGAATGGGATGAGTCCTTCAAAACCATGAACGATCCATCAGGACGTGCAGTTGGCGTGCACCAGGCTGCTTATTGATCGTTGATTTAGCTTAAAACAACGGGCCCAGGGGCCCGTTGTTGTTTCTGTATTATCGCTGAGGCTTTATCCCTGTTTTTAACCGGAATTAAAAACAAAAACATGCGTTATTGTCGATATTTCAAGCAAGCTGTTCGCAAGTCATTCAAACGAACATTCTGAGCGAGTTTTCGGGAAAAAACTAGTTGACGCTGTAGAGTCAAGTTAGCATAATGCGCCCCGCAACGCCGATAAGGTAGCGCGTAAAAAGATGGCTACGTAGCTCAGCTGGTTAGAGCACATCACTCATAATGATGGGGTCACAGGTTCGAATCCCGTCGTAGCCACCATCTTTTTTATGCGGGAGTGGCGAAATTGGTAGACGCACCAGATTTAGGTTCTGGCGCCGCAAGGTGTGCGAGTTCAAGTCTCGCCTCCCGCACCATTTATCTGACGCGTTGCACGGATGGGGTATCGCCAAGCGGTAAGGCACCGGTTTTTGATACCGGCATTCCCTGGTTCGAATCCAGGTACCCCAGCCATTATTTTTTCGAGATTGCGGTTCACCGCGACGGTTATTGGGGTATCGCCAAGCGGTAAGGCACCGGTTTTTGATACCGGCATTCCCTGGTTCGAATCCAGGTACCCCAGCCATCGAAAAATATGATAAAGTTCGGCTACGTAGCTCAGCTGGTTAGAGCACATCACTCATAATGATGGGGTCACAGGTTCGAATCCCGTCGTAGCCACCATACAACGGAATTATTGATTAAGTTCGGTAAATCCTAAAAATTGTTGGGGTATCGCCAAGCGGTAAGGCTCTGGTTTCTGATACCAGCATTCCGAGGTTCGAATCCTCGTACCCCAGCCAATTTAAAAAGTCGTTCACTCTGTGAGCGCACCCTGTTGGGGTATCGCCAAGCGGTAAGGCTCTGGTTTCTGATACCAGCATTCCGAGGTTCGAATCCTCGTACCCCAGCCACACAATAAAAAGCCCGCGCAAGCGGGCTTTTTGCTTTCTGTCATTCCACCACGTTTAACAGAGCGGTAAACCGCCCTGCTCTTATTCGCTATAATCCTAATGCGTATTTCAGCGCTTTACGCTTCAGGCCGCCCGCTCTTTCCGCAGCCATCAGCCCAATATTACGCACCACGCGCAGCGGCCCCAGGTTATTACTAAACCCGGCATAGAATAGATCCATTCCGCTCTGCATCAGGAAGTTATCCGCCTGACGCCGCGTCTGGTAGCGTTTCAGGATCGTCGCACTGGCCCAATATTCACCGTGACTGCGAGCATTGACCATCACGTCAAGCAAAGCATCCGCATCCCGGTAGCCGAGATTCACCCCCTGCCCTGCCAAAGGATGGATAGTATGCGCCGCATCACCTACCAGCGCTAACCCCTGCTGAACATACTGCAACGCATGTCGGCGAGTCAGAGGGAAAGCACCGCTGGCGATCGGCGTGACCGCCCCCAGTCGCTCAGGGAAGGTTGCCGCAATTGCTTTTTGCAGCTGCGACATCGACATCCCCTGCAGCTGCCGGATGCGCGCCGGCGTGTCGTACCAGACGAGTGAAGCCCAGTTATCAAACAACGGCAAGAAGGCATGTGGCCCGGTCGGCGTAAAATGCTGCCAGGTACTGTCGCCCGGTTCAGACTCACATTTGACGGTAATCAGCATGCAGGCCTGACGATACTGCCAGGCATGCACGCCTATCCCCGCCCATTTTCTGATCTGGGAATTCGCGCCATCCGCGCCAATCACCATCTCAGTATGAAGTGAATTTCCTGCTTCAAACTCAAGCGACCACCCCGCCTGCTGGCGATGGATTTGCTTCAGCCTGGCCGGGCAATGCAAAGTGACCTGCGGATGAGCTTCCAGCGCTTGCCAAAGTACGCGCTGCAGCACGTTATTTTCCACCATGAAACCAAGCTCAGGCAGCCCCAGCTCCGCAGCATCAAAACTGACATGCGCACTCTCCCACTCCCAGGTTTCCAGGCGGCGATAGGGGTGCGCCCGCATAGCTAAAACCTTGTCCCAGATGCCAAGAGACTTGAGCAGCCCAACCGATGCGCTGCTGATGGCAGAAATGCGGACATCCGGCTGGCTGCCAGGAACAAAAGCCTCAGGTGCATGATGTTCAATCACCGCCACACGAAAACCGTGCTGCGCCAGCCCCAGCGCGGCCGCCGCGCCGACCATACCACCGCCAACAACGGCTACTTCAATTGGTTGATTTGCCATAAGTCTCTTTCCTTCATTCATCTTTGCTAATTCTACTGGCTTTTCCCAGGCTGGTCACATCCATAGCAAAGCATTACACTATCCGGCTTAATTCCTGACTTCACCTTGAGCAATGGCAAGTCGATGACAAAAAAACTCCATATAAAAACCTGGGGCTGCCAGATGAACGAATACGATTCATCCAAGATGGCAGACCTGCTGGACAGCACCCACGGCTTTACGCTGACCGATAACGCGAATGAAGCGGACGTTCTGCTGCTAAACACTTGTTCGATTCGCGAAAAAGCACAGGAAAAGGTGTTTCACCTGCTGGGGCGCTGGAAGCATATTAAAGCCAAACGTCCGGATGTGATTATTGGCGTCGGCGGCTGCGTTGCTTCTCAGGAAGGGAAAAAAATTCGCCAGCGCGCGCACTATGTGGACATCGTGTTTGGTCCGCAAACCCTGCACCGCCTGCCGGAGATGATCAATCAGGTTCGGGGCACCCGCAGCCCGGTGGTTGACGTCAGTTTCCCGGAAATTGAAAAATTTGACCGCCTGCCAGAGCCAAAAGCCGACGGCCCGACCGCCTACGTTTCAATAATGGAAGGCTGCAACAAATATTGCACCTACTGCGTGGTGCCATATACCCGTGGGGAAGAAGTTAGCCGCCCAAGTGACGATATTCTGTTTGAAATCGCCCAACTGGCGGAACAGGGCGTCCGTGAAGTCAACCTGCTCGGCCAGAACGTTAACGCATACCGCGGCGCGTCCTACGACGGCGGTATCTGCTCCTTTGCAGAACTGCTGCGTCTGGTTGCGGCGATTGACGGCATCGACCGCATTCGTTTTACCACCAGCCACCCTATTGAATTCACTGATGACATTATCGAAGTGTATCGTGATACCCCTGAACTGGTGAGCTTCCTGCATCTGCCTATTCAGAGCGGCGCTGACCGCGTACTTAACCTGATGGGCCGTACGCACACAGCGCTGGAGTATAAATCCACTATCCGTAAGCTGCGCGCTGCGCGCCCGGATATTCAGATTAGCTCCGACTTCATTGTGGGCTTCCCGGGTGAAACCAGCCAGGACTTCGAGCAAACCATGAAGCTGATTGCCGACGTTAACTTTGATACCAGTTTCAGCTTTATCTTCTCTGCCCGTCCGGGCACCCCGGCCGCCGATATAGTTGACGACGTGCCGGAAGAAGAGAAGAAACAGCGCCTTTATATTCTGCAGGATCGCATCAACCAGCAGGTAATGGACTGGAGTCGTAAGATGCTGGGCACCGTGCAGCGCATTCTGGTGGAGGGAACTTCGCGTAAAAGCATTATGCAGCTGTCCGGCCGCACCGAGAATAACCGCGTGGTTAACTTCGAAGGAACACCGGATATGGTAGGGAAATTCGTGGATGTTGAAATCACCGAAGTCCTGACCAACTCCCTGCGGGCGAAGCTGGTGCGCACTGAAAGCGAAATGGGCCTGCGTATTGCTGAAACCCCGGCATCCGTCATTGCCCGTACCCGCAAAGAGAACGACATTGGGGTGGGGATTTACCAGCCTTAATCCTCTCACTGGCCTGCCGGAAAGCTAATTCCACGTCCCGGCAGGCTGTCTCAGTGTTTGCACTTGCATTCGGAAGACATCACCCAAATATCAATTGTGACGCTTGCGCCATCACGCTGCGGGATAAATAATTTCCCTGTAGCCGGGACTGTGTTTTCGGCTACGAGAGACCGTTTTACTCTAACTGGCCCCGAGTGACCCAGAGGATAAGTTTGAATATCGAAACACGTGAATTAACGCTGGAACCGGCGGATAACGCCCGTCTGCTTAGTCTGTGCGGCCCTTTTGATGACAATATCAAACAGCTGGAGCGCCGACTAGGGATTGAAATCAACCGCCGTGACAATCACTTCAGGCTCACCGGTCGTGAGCTTTCCGTTAACGCCGCTGCGGATATTCTGCGCCATCTGTACGTAGACACCGCACCAATGCGCGGCCAAAGCCAGGATATCGACCCGGAACAAATTCATCTGGCTATCAAAGAAAGCCGGGTGCTGGAGCAAACGGCAGACAGCGTGCCGGATTACGGCAAGGCCATCAATATTAAGACCAAGCGTGGAGTTATCAAACCACGTACGCCTAACCAGGCGCAGTACATCGCGAACATTCTCGACCATGACATTACCTTCGGCATTGGGCCTGCGGGGACAGGGAAAACCTACCTCGCCGTAGCCGCCGCCGTTGATGCGCTGGAGCGCCAGGAGATTCGCCGTATTCTGCTGACCCGCCCCGCCGTTGAAGCGGGTGAGAAGCTGGGCTTCCTGCCTGGGGACTTGAGCCAGAAAGTTGACCCGTACCTGCGCCCGCTTTACGACGCGCTGTTTGAAATGCTGGGTTTCGAGAAAGTTGAAAAGCTGATTGAGCGCAACGTTATCGAAGTGGCGCCGCTTGCCTACATGCGCGGCCGTACGCTGAACGATGCCTTTGTCATTCTCGATGAAAGCCAGAACACCACCACCGAGCAGATGAAAATGTTCCTGACCCGCATTGGCTTCAACTCCAAAGCGGTGATCACCGGCGACGTGACGCAGATAGACCTGCCGCGCAACCTGAAGTCCGGTTTACGTCATGCTATCGACGTGTTGTCCGAGGTGGATGAAATCAGCTTTAACTTCCTTAATAGTGAAGACGTGGTGCGTCACCCGGTTGTGGCACGCATCGTTAACGCCTATGAGGCCTGGGAAACCGCCGATCAAAAACGTAAAGACGAGCTTGCCGCCGAGCGTAAACGTGAAGCCCTTGCCCTGCAGGCCAGCGCTCAGGAGAGCAAATGAGTCAGGTTATTTTAGATTTACAGGTTGCCTGCGAAGCAGAAAGCGGCTTGCCGGATGAAACACAAATTCAGCGCTGGCTGGATGCGGTTATTCCTCAGTTTCAGCCAGAGTCAGAGGTGACCGTTCGCCTGGTTGATACGGCGGAAAGCCACGATCTGAACCTGACCTACCGCGGCAAAGATAAGCCCACCAACGTGCTTTCTTTCCCGTTTGAAGCGCCTCCGGGCATTGAGCTGCCGCTGCTTGGCGACCTGATCATCTGCCGTCAGGTGGTTGAGCAGGAGGCCAAAGAACAGGAGAAGCCGCTGGAGGCGCACTGGGCGCATATGGTTGTGCACGGTAGCCTGCATCTGCTTGGTTACGACCACATCGAAGACGATGAGGCTGAAGAGATGGAAGCGCTGGAAACAGAGATAATGCTTGCTCTTGGGTATGCCGATCCGTACATTGCCGAGAAAGAGTAGTCGGCTCAGGGCTTTCCCTTTGCCGCCGCCACGCGCAGGCAGCGCACCATCAGGCTGCCTGTTAGTATTTGATTAATATGAGGCCTAAAACCTAACGCCATGAGCGACGACAATTCACAGAATAGTGACACGCCGGAAGCCAAAAAGGGATTCTTCTCCCTCATTCTCAACCAGCTGTTTCACGGTGAACCGAAAAACCGTGACGATCTGCTGACGCTTATTCGTGATTCTGAGCAAAACTCTCTGATAGACCAGGACACCCGCGACATGCTCGAAGGGGTAATGGATATCGCCGACCAACGCGTCCGCGACATCATGATCCCGCGTTCGCAGATGGTGACGCTCAAGCACAACCAGACGCTGGACGAGTGCCTCGATGTCATTATCGAATCCGCTCACTCCCGCTTCCCGGTTATTAGCGAAGACAAAGATCACATCGAAGGGATTCTGATGGCGAAAGATCTGCTGCCGTTTATGCGCAGCGATTCCGAGCCATTTAGCATGGAAAAAGTGTTACGTCAGGTCGTTGTCGTGCCTGAAAGCAAGCGCGTTGACCGCATGCTGAAAGAGTTTCGTCAGCAACGCTATCACATGGCGATTGTGATTGATGAATTTGGCGGTGTCTCAGGTCTCGTGACCATCGAAGATATTCTTGAGCTTATCGTCGGTGAAATCGAAGATGAATACGATGATGAAGAAGATGGCGATTTCCGCCAGCTAAGCCGTCATACCTGGACGGTGCGCGCTCTGGCCTCTATTGAAGACTTTAACGACACCTTCGATACCCACTTTAGCGATGAAGAAGTCGACACCATCGGCGGACTGGTGATGCAAGCCTTCGGGCATCTTCCCGCGCGTGGCGAAACCATTGAAATAGATGGTTACCAGTTCAAAGTCGCCATGGCCGATAGCCGTCGTATCATTCAGGTTCATGTCAGAATTCCGGACGACTCGCCGCAACCTAAACTGGACGAATAACTCAGCTATGGCTATAGCTCAACTTCTTCAACGCCAGCGCACTCGCCTGCTGCTGGCGCTTTTCTTTGGCGCCTGCGGAACGCTGGCCTTTTCTCCCTATGATGTCTGGCCTGCGGCCATTGTCTCGCTTGCCGGTTTACAGGGGCTAACGCTAAATCGCCGCCCGGTGCAGAGCGCGTGGATTGGCTTCTTCTGGGGACTGGGACTGTTTGGCAGCGGCGTTAACTGGGTCTATGTCAGCATCGCACAGTTCGGCGGTATGCCGGGCCCGGTGAACGTATTCCTGGTGGTGCTGCTCGCCGCTTATCTGTCGCTCTATACCGGCCTGTTTGCCGGTATTCTCAGTAAGCTGTGGCCGAAAACAACATGGTGGCGTGTGGCCATTGCCGCCCCGGTCGTCTGGCAAATTACCGAGTTCCTGCGCGGCTGGGTACTCACCGGTTTTCCGTGGCTGCAGTTTGGCTATAGCCAGATAGATGGCCCGCTAAAAGGCATCGCGCCGATTTTTGGGGTCGACGCCATTACGTTCCTGTTAATGATCGTCAGCGGCCTTCTGGTTTATGCATTACAGGCGCGTAAGTGGATGCCGGCCGTGGTATCAGCCGCGTTGCTGCTCCTGCCCTGGCCACTGCGCAGCATTCAGTGGTTCCAGCCGCAGGCGGAACGCTCCGTCGACGTGGCGATGGTACAAGGCAACATTCCTCAGTCGCTGAAATGGAATGAGAGCCAGCTGCTCGATACGCTGAAAATCTATTTAGATAAAACGCAGCCGGAGATGGGCAAGGCGCAGCTGATTATCTGGCCGGAATCGGCTATCTCCGATCTGGAAATCAATCAGCAGCAGTTCCTGACCATGATGGATGACCTGCTGCGTTCGAAGCACAGCTCGTTAATTACCGGCATCGTCGACGCCCGCCTTAACAAGCAAAACCGGTACGACACCTACAACACCATTATCACGCTCGGGGAGGGTAGCCCTTACAGCTACACCAGCCGTAATCGCTACAACAAAAATCACCTTGTGCCATTCGGTGAGTTTGTGCCGCTTGAATCGATTCTGCGCCCGCTGGCACCGTTCTTCGATCTGCCGATGTCTTCATTCAGCCGTGGCCCCTACGTTCAGCCGCAGCTACTCTCAAACGGCGTCAAGCTAACGGCGGCTATCTGCTACGAGATTATCCTGGGTGAACAGGTACGCGATAACTTCCGGCCGGATACGGACTTCCTGCTGACTATCTCCAACGATGCCTGGTTCGGTAAATCTATCGGCCCGTGGCAGCACCTGCAGATGGCGCGTATGCGTTCGCTGGAGCTGGGGCGCCCTCTGCTGCGCAGCACCAACAACGGCGTAACCGCGGTGGTCAACGCCGAGGGTGATATCACCAATATCATCCCGCAGTTCACCCGCGAAGTGCTGGAGGCAAAAGTCACGCCAACCACTGGCCTAACGCCTTATGCACGCTTTGGCTTCTGGCCTCTGTGGGTCATTACCGCGTTATTTGGCTTTAGCGCCCTGGTGATGAGCCTGCGTAGCCGTAATAAAAAGTAACGTTCCCTTCTGATAAAAAGGCCGGCAAATTTGCTGGCCTTTTTCATTTCTGGCACGCCACTTGCTAGATATTAACTGTAAAAATCAAATAACTGGCGCAAAGACGCCCTGTGGCCTGGTCGTATCGGGCAATGAAAAGTGCATGCACCAAAAAGAGACATTGCAAGCACCGTTATAGTGCATCGGCATATCTTTGCCTTTAAACGGTGCGGCACGCCTCGCAAAAACAAACATCTTCTTAGCAATTTATTTACATTCAGCTAGGTTAGATGCTAACAAATGAGCATTGCTTGGCGCTTTTTGCAGCATGAAAAAACAACAAAACACAACACTCACATCGGATACCGGTGCCTCCTCTGGCACTAAGATTAAGGAGTTGGATATGCAATTACGTAAACTGACCACGGCAATACTGGTAATCGGCATGAGCGCAACAATGGTTCATGCAGAAGATGTAAAACCTCAGCAATCAACGCTGGATAAGATCAAAGCCAACGGCGTTATCGTGGTCGGCCACCGTGAATCATCTGTACCTTTCTCTTACTACGACAACCAACAGAAAGTGGTTGGCTACTCTCAGGATTATTCTAACGCCATCGTGGACGCGGTGAAGAAGCAGCTTAATAAACCTGACCTGCAGGTGAAGCTGATCCCAATTACTTCCCAGAACCGTATCCCGCTGCTGCAAAACGGCACCTTCGATTTTGAATGCGGATCCACTACCAACAACCTGGAGCGTCAAAAACAAGCCGCGTTCTCCGACACTATCTTTGTTGTCGGCACCCGTCTGCTGGTGAAAAAAGGCGGTCCAATTAAGGACTTCCCGGACCTGAAAGGTAAAACCGTTGTCGTCACTTCAGGCACCACTTCCGAAATTCTGCTCAATAAGCTGAACGACGAGCAGAAAATGGGCATGCGCATCATCAGTGCCAAAGACCACGGTGACTCCTTCCGTACGCTGGAAAGCGGCCGTGCCGTCGCCTTTATGATGGATGACGCCCTGCTGGCCGGTGAACGTGCGAAAGCAAAACAGCCGGATAACTGGGAGATCCTCGGCAAGCCACAGTCTCAGGAAGCTTACGGCTGCATGCTGCGTAAAGACGACCCAGAGTTTAAAAAGCTGATGGATGACACCATCGCGAAGGCGCAAACCTCCGGCGAAGCCGCTAAATGGTTTGATAAATGGTTTAAACAGCCCATTCCGCCTAAGAACCTCAACATGAACTTCGATCTTTCTGACGAAATGAAAGCGCTGTTCAAGGAACCAAACGACAAAGCTCTCAACTAATTAGAAACACAGGGGCCGGAAGAATCCGCCCTCCCGATTGACGAACTGAAGCCTGGACAGACTATGCGTCGGATGGTCGTTCCCCATCCGGCGTGAAGGTGCCCAAAAACGCAGGCAAAGATCTGCTTAAAGGCATCGGCTTCTCATCAATCTTCGAGGGTAGCAAGCGCTACCCTCTTTTTTTTATCTCGGAGTAAGTTATGTCTATAGACTGGAACTGGGGAATTTTTTTACAGCCCGCCCCGTTCGGCAACACAACCTATCTGGGCTGGATTTGGAATGGCTTCCAGGTCACGGTCGCCCTGTCAATTACCGCATGGATCATTGCTTTTCTGGTGGGGTCTCTGTTTGGTATTTTGCGTACGGTGCCTAACAAATTCCTGTCCGGACTCGGTACGCTATACGTTGAACTGTTTCGCAACGTTCCCCTGATAGTCCAATTCTTTACCTGGTATCTGGTGGTGCCTGAACTGCTGCCGGAAAACATCGGTATGTGGTTTAAGTCAGAGCTGGATCCCAATATTCAGTTCTTCCTCTCCTCGATGATTTGCCTTGGGCTGTTTACCGCCGCTCGCGTTTGCGAACAGGTTCGTGCAGCGATTCAGTCGCTGCCCCGTGGGCAAAAAAACGCAGCATTGGCTATGGGGCTAACCCTGCCACAGGCCTATCGCTATGTGCTGCTGCCTAACGCCTATCGCGTCATCGTGCCGCCAATGACGTCAGAAATGATGAACCTGGTGAAAAACTCGGCCATCGCTTCAACCATTGGTCTGGTGGATATGGCTGCACAGGCAGGCAAGCTGCTGGATTACTCGGCGCACGCCTATGAATCCTTTACGGCGATTACCCTTGCCTATGTCCTGATCAACGCCGTCATCATGGGCGTGATGTACGTAGTTGAACGTAAAATTCGCCTGCCTGGCAATATGGGGGGCAAATAATGCTCGATCTTGACTGGAGTTCTATTTTACCGGCCCTGCCTTACTTAATGCAGGGGCTGGTCATTACGCTCAAAATCACCGTTACCGCAGTGGTGATTGGTATTGTCTGGGGCACGCTGCTGGCAGTCATGCGTCTGTCGAGCTTCAAGCCGATTTCGTGGTTCGCTACCGCCTACGTCAACGTTTTCCGTTCCGTGCCGCTGGTGATGGTGCTGTTGTGGTTCTACCTCGTCGTGCCGGGTTTCCTGCAATCGGTACTTGGCCTGTCGCCGAAGACCGATATTCGCCTGATTTCCGCGATGGTCGCCTTCTCTATGTTTGAAGCCGCCTACTACTCAGAAATCATTCGCGCCGGTATTCAGAGTATTTCCAGAGGGCAGTCAAATGCCGCCCTGGCGCTCGGCATGACCCAGTGGCAGTCGATGAAACTTATTATTCTGCCGCAGGCCTTCCGCGCGATGGTGCCCCTGCTGTTAACCCAGGGCATCGTTTTGTTTCAGGATACCTCGCTGGTGTACGTCTTAAGCCTGGCAGACTTCTTCCGTACCGCTTCCACCATCGGTGAGCGCGACGGAACCCAGGTCGAGATGATCCTGTTTGCCGGTCTGGTTTATTTTGTGATTAGCCTTAGCGCATCGCTGTTGGTCAGCTACTTGAAGAAAAGGACTGTTTAATGATTACCCTGAAAAATGTTTCTAAATGGTATGGTCACTTTCAGGTGCTGACCGAGTGCTCAACCGAAGTGAAGAAAGGCGAAGTGGTGGTGGTTTGTGGGCCTTCTGGCTCCGGTAAGTCCACGCTCATCAAAACCGTTAACGGCCTGGAGCCGGTGCAAAAAGGCGAGATCCTGGTAAACGGCACCCAGGTGAATGATAAAAAAACCAATCTGGCGCAGCTCCGCTCCCACGTTGGCATGGTGTTCCAGCACTTTGAGCTGTTCCCGCACCTGTCGATTATCGAAAACCTGACGCTTGCCCAGGTCAAAGTGCTGAAGCGCGATAAAGCGGCTTCCCGTGCGAAAGGGTTAAAGCTACTGGAGCGTGTAGGGCTTTCCGCACATGCCGATAAATATCCGGCCCAGCTCTCCGGCGGCCAGCAGCAGCGCGTCGCCATTGCTCGTGCCCTGTGCATGGATCCTATTGCAATGCTGTTCGACGAACCCACCTCCGCGCTCGATCCGGAAATGATCAACGAAGTGCTGGACGTGATGGTTGAGCTGGCAAACGAAGGTATGACGATGATGGTTGTGACCCATGAAATGGGCTTTGCCCGCAAAGTGGCGAACCGTGTGATCTTTATGGATGAGGGGAAAATTGTAGAAGACTCTAACAAAGATGATTTCTTCAATAATCCGCAGTCTGAGCGCGCCAAAGACTTCCTGGCGAAGATCCTGCACTAACCCACTGAAAAGTAAAAAGGCCTTCCTGTGAGAAGGCCTTTTTTTCAGGGTTCGAATGGGCGCCTGTGGAATTGATTATGGCCGCATTTCGGGCAAACCGGTAACACTTCTGGCGTGTAAATCGCAATGTGATAATGGCAATTCTCGCAGACCAGATTACCCAGCCCAACGACCTCGCCGCTGTGATATACGCCGTGGTGGCTAAGATCTTTAAAGACTTCACGCCACTCAAGCTGGGTTTTATCGGTAATGTCCGCCAGCTCCTGCCACAGGCTCTCTTTAATCACCCGCATAAAGACGCTATCGGTAAATTCCTCATGGCTTTCACCGTAGCTGCGGGCAAACTCCTCCAGATCGCGGCGCACTGCCCGCGTCACCTCTTCTATCTCCGTTCGGGTCAGTTCGCCGGTATCGCTCATCTGTTTGCGCGCGCTTGCAACCAGCGAGTCGATATCACGCTCCCCCTTGCGCAGCCGCTCGCTCAGCGACTCAATCAGTTCCCGGTAAAATTGAGCAACCTTGTTCATCGTTAGCCTGCCTCCTTGAAGGATTCCTGCATTCGCGGTGTGGT
The DNA here is from genome assembly GCA_009668225.1 of Enterobacteriaceae bacterium RIT693. Classification (GTDB taxonomy): domain Bacteria; phylum Pseudomonadota; class Gammaproteobacteria; order Enterobacterales; family Enterobacteriaceae; genus Cedecea. Next base: position 414,480 of record WJYK01000001.1, read on the forward strand.
AACTAACTCTAAGAGTAGACGTTAATCCGCCAACGCTTTGTTAGATTAACCACACCCTGGGTAAAAAACTGCAAGTTACTTAGAACAGTGAAATGGTCACCGAGGGCGTCGAAAGGCTGTTTTGCCGCGGTCTAATCGGCTATGCTATGCCTGTCTGAACTCAAATCACTAAAGGCTACTTTCGTAGCTGTCTTTCATTAACAGGACTACTGGCTGCCATGCAAGAGCAATACCGCCCGGAAGAGATAGAATCCAACGTCCAGCAACACTGGCAAGAGAACCGTACTTTTGAAGTGACCGAAGACGAAGGCAAAGAAAAATACTACTGCCTCTCAATGCTGCCCTATCCTTCCGGCCGACTACATATGGGCCACGTCCGTAACTACACCATCGGCGACGTTATCGCACGCTATCAACGCATGCTGGGTAAAAATGTCCTGCAGCCGATTGGCTGGGATGCGTTCGGCCTGCCGGCTGAAGGGGCTGCGGTAAAAAACAACACCGCACCTGCTCCGTGGACCTACGACAACATCAACTACATGAAGAACCAGCTGAAAACGCTGGGCTTTGGCTACGACTGGAGCCGTGAGCTGGCAACGTGCACTCCTGAGTACTACCGCTGGGAACAGCAGTTCTTTACTCAGCTGTATAACAAAGGCCTGGTTTATAAGAAAACCTCCGCGGTTAACTGGTGCCCGAACGACCAGACCGTACTGGCTAACGAGCAGGTTATCGACGGCTGCTGCTGGCGCTGCGATACCAAGGTTGAGCGTAAAGAGATCCCGCAGTGGTTCATTAAAATCACCGCCTACGCTGACGAACTGTTGAACGACCTGGATACGCTGGATCACTGGCCGGATCAGGTCAAAACCATGCAGCGCAACTGGATTGGCCGCTCTGAAGGCGTAGAAATCACCTTCGACGTTGAAAACAGCGCCGAGAAGCTGACCGTTTACACGACCCGCCCTGATACCTTTATGGGCGTGACCTACCTGGCCGTTGCCGCCGGTCACCCTCTGGCGCAGCAGGCTGCGATAAACAACCCAGAGCTTGCCGCCTTTATTGAAGAGTGCCGTAACACCAAAGTGGCCGAAGCCGACATGGCAACCATGGAGAAGAAAGGCGTCGCGACCGGCATTAACGCCATTCATCCACTGACCGGTGAAAGCGTTCCGGTTTGGGTGGCCAACTTCGTGCTGATGGAATACGGCACCGGTGCCGTGATGGCCGTTCCGGGGCACGATCAGCGCGACTGGGAATTCGCCACTAAATACAGCCTGCAAATCAAGCCAGTAATCCTGAACGCCGACGGTAGCGAGCCGGATCTTTCCACCTCCGCAATGACCGAAAAAGGCGCGCTGTTTAACTCTGGCGAGTTCGACGGACTGGACTTCCAGCAGGCGTTTAACGCCATTGCCGATAAGCTGGCCGCTAAAGGCGTGGGCGAGCGTAAAGTGAACTTCCGTCTGCGCGACTGGGGCGTTTCCCGTCAGCGTTACTGGGGCGCACCAATCCCAATGGTTACCCTGGAAGACGGCACCGTGATGCCAACCCCGGAAGATCAGCTGCCGGTTATTCTGCCGGAAGACGTGGTTATGGACGGCATCACCAGCCCAATTAAAGCCGATCCTGAGTGGGCAAAAACCACCGTAAACGGGATGCCTGCGCTGCGTGAAACCGACACCTTCGACACCTTTATGGAATCCTCCTGGTACTACGCGCGCTATACCTGCCCGCAGTACGACAAAGGCATGCTGGACTCTAAAGCCGCTAACTACTGGCTGCCGGTAGATATCTACATCGGCGGGATTGAACACGCCATCATGCACCTGCTCTACTTCCGCTTCTTCCACAAGCTGATGCGCGATGCGGGCATGGTAACCTCCGACGAACCGGCTAAACAGCTGCTGTGCCAGGGCATGGTGCTGGCGGACGCCTTCTATTACACCGGCGTTAACGGTGAGCGTAACTGGGTTTCTCCGGTAGACGCTATCGTTGAGCGCGATGATAAAGGCCGCATCGTCAAAGCCCGTGACGCAGAAGGCCGTGAACTGGTCTATGCTGGCATGAGCAAAATGTCGAAGTCGAAAAACAACGGCATCGACCCGCAGGTGATGGTTGAGCGCTATGGTGCTGATACCGTACGCCTGTTTATGATGTTTGCTTCCCCGGCGGATATGACGCTTGAGTGGCAAGAATCCGGCGTAGAAGGGGCAAACCGCTTCCTTAAACGCGTCTGGAAACTGGTCTACGAACACACCAACCGTGGCGGGGCACCAGCGCTGGACGTTGCCGCCCTGAGCGAAGATCAGAAAGCGCTGCGCCGCGACGTGCATAAAACGATTGCCAAAGTGACCGACGATATCGGCCGCCGTCAGACCTTTAACACCGCCATCGCTGCCATCATGGAGCTGATGAACAAACTGGCAAAAGCTCCGCAGGACGGCGAGCAGGATCGTGCGCTGCTGAACGAAGCGCTGCTGGCCGTTGTGCGCATGCTGTATCCGTTCACCCCGCACGTTTGCTTCGACATGTGGCAGTCGCTGGGCGGTGAAGGCGATGTGGACAACGCACCGTGGCCACAGGCTGACGAGCAGGCAATGGTTGAAGACTCTCGTCTGGTCGTGGTTCAGGTTAACGGCAAAGTGCGCGGTAAAGTGACCGTGCCTGCTGATGCCACTGAAGCACAGGTGCGCGAGCGCGCCGGTCAGGAACACCTGGTCGCGAAATATCTTGAGGGTGTAACCGTGCGTAAAGTGATTTACGTCCCGGGTAAACTGCTCAACCTGGTTGTGGGCTAAGCGCAGGAGGAAGCGTGCGACATCCCTTTGTCACCCTGTTAGTAACCCTGGCGGTGCTGGTCACCGCCGGATGTGGTTTTCACCTGCGTGGCAACACGCAGGTTCCCTCAGAGATGAAGACGCTGATCCTCAACTCTGGCGATCCTAACGGTCCGCTAACGCGTGAAATCCGTAAACAGCTGCGCTTAAATGGCGTCACGATTGTGGACGATACCGGCACGGGCGTCCGCAAGGATATTCCGTCCCTGCGTGTGGGTGCTTTAGGCCTCAGCCAGGATACCGCTTCGGTGTTCCAGAACGGCCAGACTGCGGAATACCAGATGGTGATGACCGTCACCGCCCAGGTCCTGATCCCGGGTCACGACATTTATCCGATCAGCGCGAAGACCTACCGTTCATTCTTTGACAACCCGCTGACTGCGCTGGCGAAAGATGCCGAGCAGGATCTGATCATCAAAGAGATGTACACCAACGTTGCCCAACAGCTGATCCGCAAACTGCTGGCCGTTCATGCAGCCGATGTGGAAGCAACGAAAGATGAGGAAAAACCGGTTAACGTATCAAAACCGGCTGCTCCAGCGCCTGCAGGCCGTGTATCCACTACGCTACCGGCAACCTCTGTTAGCCAATGATCCGAGTGTATCCGGAACAACTCCACGCGCAGCTCAATGAAGGGCTGCGCGCGGCGTATTTGCTGGTAGGTAACGATCCTCTGCTGCTGCAGGAGAGTCAGGATGCCGTACGCAAGACCGCGCAACAGCACGGTTTTGAAGAACATCACACCGTTCAGATTGACGCCTCCACAGACTGGCAGGCGCTATTTTCCATTTGCCAGGCCCTGAGCCTGTTTGCCAGCCGCCAAACGCTTCTGCTACTGCTGCCGGAAAACGGTCCGAATGCCGCGATTAACGCTCAGCTAGAAACGCTGGTGAGCCTGCTCCATGACGACATTCTGCTGCTGGTTCGCGGCAACAAACTGACGAAAGCACAAGAGAATGCCGCCTGGTTTACCCAGCTTGCGAACCGTTCTGTGCTTGTCACCTGCCAGACACCTGAGCAGGCAAACCTGCCTCGCTGGGTATCACAGCGTGCAAAACAGATGAACCTGACGCTGGATGACGCAGCTAATCAGCTACTTTGTTACTGCTATGAGGGCAATCTGCTGGCGCTTTCTCAGGCGCTGGAAAGACTGTCCCTTATTTGGACAGATGGCAAACTGACGTTACCTCGCGTTGAGCAAGCGGTGAATGATGCCGCCCACTTTACCCCCTTTCATTGGGTAGACGCCCTGCTAGCCGGTAAGAGCAAACGGGCGCTGCATATCCTGCAGCAGCTCCGCCTTGAGGCCAGCGAGCCGGTTATTCTGCTACGTACGCTACAGCGCGAGTTATTGCAGTTGGTCAATCTTAAACGCCAATCTGCGACCACCCCATTACGTACACTCTTCGATCAGCAGCGAGTGTGGCAAAACCGCCGCCCACTGGTGACCGAGGCGCTAAACCGTGTTTCGGCTGAACAACTCTACCAGGCCGTGCGTTTGCTGACGCGCATAGAGTTAACGCTGAAACAGGATTATGGGCAGTCGGTGTGGGACGATCTCGAAGGTCTCTCGCTGCTGATTTGCCATAAAGCTTTACCGGAAATCTTTATTGATGCCTGATTCTTCTCTACTGGCGCTGTACGGCGGTACCTTTGATCCTATCCATTACGGTCATCTGAAATCGGTTGAGGCGCTGGCACGACTGGCGAAGCTGAAAAGCGTCACTATCATGCCAAATAATGTGCCGCCGCACCGCCCGCAGCCGGAGGCCAGCAGTGAACAGCGTAAAGCGATGATTGAGCTGGCGATCGCCGCTAATCCGCTGTTCACCCTGGATGACCGTGAGCTGGCACGCTCAACGCCGTCCTGGACGGTTGAAACCCTGGAACAACTTAGGGCCGAGCTTGGCCCACACCAACCACTGGCGTTTATTATCGGCCAGGACTCTTTACTCAGTTTGCACCGCTGGCACCGCTGGGAAACGCTGCTCACGCAGTGCCATCTTCTGGTTACCCAGAGGCCGGGCTACCCGCTAACGATGGAAACGCCCGAGCAGCAGAAATGGCTCGCGCAAAACGTCACTGATTCGGTTGAAACGTTACATCGGCAACCTGCGGGAAAAGTGTTCCTTGCGCAAACTCCGCTCTATGACATCTCCGCCACTACCATTCGCCAGCGTCTTGAAAAAAAACTGCCCTGTGACGACCTGCTGCCACCCGAAGTGCTGGCATTTATTCTTCAGCACCGACTGTATCGCTGAGCATTAAGCCTGGTCTGAATCATCGGTATCGCAGCAGTGAAATGCGCAGGTTTACGCTATTATGTTTTACCGGAAGCGCCAGCCATTGACACCACTCCTCAGGCTGTTATGCTCCGCTGCCATAATTTCCTGCCCGTAAATCCGGCTTATCTGAAATAGTTTTACAAAAATGGCGATGCAAACGTCGGCGTGCAATGGGATGATAGCCCGCGATTCGCGCTGGACGGCCAATTTTTCAGCCAAAGCCGCCTGCCCTGTTGGGTATAATGGTTATTTACGGGCCAAACCACACACTCTCATTCTCTCAGGGGGAACACTTGCAGGGTAAAGCACTTCAGGATTTCATCGTCGATAAAATCGACGATCTCAAAGGCCAGGATATCATCGCTATCGATGTTAAAGGCAAATCAAGCATCACGGATTGCATGGTTATCTGTACCGGGACCTCAAACCGCCATGTCATGTCTATCGCTGAACACGTTGTTCAATCCTCCCGCGAAGTTGGCCTGTCGCCGATGGGCGTGAAAGGCATTAACGCGTCCGACTGGGTTGTTGTCGATCTGGGCGAAATTATCGTTCACGTCATGCAGGAAGAGAGTCGCCAGCTGTACGAACTGGAAAAACTCTGGAGCTAACGGGTGAAGCTGCAACTGGTGGCCGTTGGAACCAAAATGCCTGACTGGGTGCAGACCGGCTTCACCGAGTACCTGCGTCGTTTTCCAAAAGATATGCCTTTTGAGCTGGTAGAAATTCCGGCTGGAAAACGCGGCAAAAATGCCGATATCAAACGTATCCTCGAAAAAGAGGGTGAAATGATGCTGGCCGCCGCGGGCAAAGGTAACCGGATCGTGACGCTGGATATTCCCGGTCAGCCGTGGGATACGCCGCAGCTTGCCACGCAGCTCGAACGCTGGAAGCAGGATGGCCGAGATGTCAGCCTGTTGATTGGTGGCCCGGAAGGCTTAGCACCAGCCTGCAAGGCCGCGGCCGAGCAAAGCTGGTCGCTCTCCACGCTAACAATGCCTCACCCGCTGGTCAGGGTGTTGGTGGCAGAAAGCCTTTATCGGGCGTGGAGCATTACCACCAACCACCCTTATCATCGTGAGTAAATCTGAGCGGGTAAAACTAAGCAGCGAATGAAATTACAGAATTCTTTTCGCGACTACACTGCTGAGTCTGCGCTCTTTGTGCGCCGGGCGCTGGTCGCTTTTATCGGCATTTTGCTGCTTACCGGCGTGCTGATCGCCAATCTTTATAATCTGCAGATCCTTCGCTTTAACGACTACCAGACGCGGTCCAACGAAAACCGCATCAAGCTGGTCCCTATTCCGCCCAGCCGCGGTATTATCTACGATCGTAACGGCACGCCGCTGGCGCTGAACCGCACCATCTACCAAATTGAGATGATGCCGGAGAAAGTCGATAACGTTCAGGAAACGCTGGAGGCCCTTCGGCCGGTGGTGGACCTGACCGACGATGATATTGCCAACTTCAAAAAAGAGCGCTCACGCTCGCACCGCTTTACCTCTATTGCGGTAAAAACCAACCTCACCGAAGTTCAGGTTGCTCGCTTTGCCGTGAACCAGTATCGCTTCCCCGGCGTTGAGGTAAAAGGCTATAAGCGACGCTACTATCCTTATGGCTCCGCGCTGACTCACGTCATCGGCTACGTATCGAAAATTAACGATAAAGACGTCGAACGCCTGGATAAAGAAGGCAAGCTTGCCAACTATGCTTCAACGCATGACATCGGCAAGCTGGGCATTGAACGCTATTACGAAGATGTGCTGCACGGGCAAACGGGCTATGAAGAGGTTGAAGTGAACAACCGTGGCCGCGTTATCCGTCAGCTAAAAGAAGTCCCGCCACAGGCCGGGCACGACATTTATCTGACGCTGGATTTGAAGCTTCAGACCTATATCGAAACCCTGCTGGCGGGCAGCCGTGCTGCTGTGGTTGTTACCGACCCGCGCACCGGCGGTATTCTGGCGCTGGTTTCCATGCCTAGCTACAACCCAAACCTGTTTGTTGATGGTATCTCAAGCAAAGATTACTCAGGCTTGTTGAGTGACCCTAATACGCCGCTGATCAACCGTGCCACCCAGGGCGTGTATCCTCCAGCGTCTACCGTGAAGCCTTATATGGCGGTATCCGCACTGAGCGCCGGTGTCATCACCCGCAATACGTCGCTGTTTGATCCAGGCTGGTGGCAATTGCCAGGCTCCGAAAAACGCTACCGTGACTGGAAAAAATGGGGCCACGGTCGCCTGAACGTCACCAAATCACTGGAAGAATCGGCGGATACTTTCTTCTATCAGGTTGCCTATGACATGGGTATCGACCGCATTGGCGAATGGATGAGCAAGTTTGGCTACGGCCATTTAACCGGCATCGATCTTTCCGAAGAGCGTGCGGGCAACATGCCAACGCGTGAATGGAAGCTGAAGCGCTTTAAAAAACCGTGGTATCAGGGTGACACCATTCCGGTCGGTATCGGCCAGGGCTACTGGACAGCAACGCCAATCCAGATGAGTAAGGCGATGATGATCCTGATAAACGACGGTATTGTTCGCGTGCCGCACCTGCTGATGAGCACCACAGAAAACGGCAAACAGGTTCCCTGGCAGCAGCCAACCGAAGCCCCCGTGGGCGACATTCACTCAGGCTATTGGGAAATCGCAAAAGACGGGATGTATGGCGTAGCTAACCGACCAAACGGCACCGCACACAAATACTTCGCTAATGCCCCTTACAAAGTGGCGGCGAAATCCGGTACTGCGCAGGTCTTCGGCCTGAAAGCCAACGAGACCTATAACGCGCACAAAATTGCTGAACGCCTGCGTGACCACAAGCTGATGACGGCGTTCGCGCCTTATGATAACCCGCAGTACACCGTGACGATGATTCTTGAGAACGGTGGTGCCGGCCCAGCAGTAGGCAGCATCATGCGCCAAATCCTCGACCACGTGATGTTGGGGGATAACAATACGGTTCTGCCAGCAGAAGCGCCGGCCGCCTCGGCCACAGAGGATCAATGAGCATGACTGACAATCCAAATAAAAAGACGATTTGGGATAAAATCCATCTGGATCCCACATTCCTCGTAACTATCCTCGCGCTGCTGGTATTCAGTGCCCTGGTGGTATGGAGCGCCAGCGGTCAGGATATGGGGATGATGGAGCGAAAAGTCGGCCAGATCCTGATGGGACTAGTGATAATGGTCGTCATGGCGCAAATCCCGCCTCGCGTTTATGAAGGCTGGGCGCCCTATCTCTATATTTTCTGTATTATTTTGCTGGTGGCGGTTGACGCCTTCGGCGCTATTTCTAAAGGAGCACAGCGCTGGCTGGACTTAGGCTTTGTGCGTTTTCAGCCTTCGGAAATCGCCAAAATTGCCGTCCCGCTGATGGTCGCCCGTTTTATTAACCGCGACGTTTGCCCGCCTACGCTGAAAAATACCGGCATTGCGCTCGTCCTGATTTTCATGCCTACCCTGCTGGTCGCCGCACAGCCTGACCTCGGCACCTCTATTTTGGTCGCCGCATCAGGCCTGTTTGTGCTGTTCCTCTCCGGTATGAGCTGGCGTCTCATTCTGGTTGCCGTGCTGTTGGTTGCGGCCTTCGTGCCTATCCTGTGGTTCTTCCTGATGCACGACTACCAGCGCGCCCGCGTAATGATGCTGCTGGATCCGGAAAGCGATCCGCTGGGCGCGGGCTATCATATTATTCAGTCCAAAATCGCGATTGGCTCCGGTGGCCTGCGCGGCAAGGGCTGGCTGCACGGTACACAGTCTCAGCTTGAATTCCTGCCCGAACGCCATACGGACTTTATCTTCGCGGTGCTCGCGGAAGAGCTAGGATTAGTGGGTATTCTGGTGCTGCTGGCGCTTTACCTGCTGCTGATTATGCGCGGCCTGTTTATCGCCGCCCGGGCGCAAACCACCTTTGGGCGCGTGATGGCTGGCGGGCTGATGCTGATATTATTCGTCTATGTATTTGTAAATATTGGCATGGTTAGTGGTATCTTACCGGTGGTCGGTGTGCCTTTACCGCTCGTCAGCTACGGGGGATCGGCGCTCATCGTTCTGATGGCCGGGTTCGGTATCGTCATGTCGATACACACACACAGAAAAATGTTATCAAAAAGCGTGTAACTGGATGAGGTGCGCAATGGGTAAGCAAAAACGGTGGGTTGGCGTCTGCATCGCAGCAGCGTTACTGGCAGCATGTTCGTCGAATGATGAGAGTCAGCAGCCGGTTAATCAGCCGCCGCAGCCGGTAGTGTGCAACGGCCCGGTCGTGGAAATCAGCGGTGCTGAGCCACGCTACGAGCCACTCAATCCGTCGGTAAACCAGGATTACCAGAATAACGGCAAAAGCTACAAAATTGTTCAGAATCCGGCAAACTTCAGCCAATCCGGTTTTGCGGCAATCTATGACGCCGAGCCGGGAAGCAACCTGACCGCCTCTGGTGAAGCGTTTGATCTCAACGCACTCACCGCCGCGCACCCTACCCTACCGATCCCAAGCTACGCGCGAATCACTAACCTCGCGAATGGCCGCATGATTGTGGTACGCATCAACGATCGTGGCCCCTATGGCAACGACCGCGTGATATCGCTTTCCCGCGCGGCAGCAGACAGGCTGAACACCTCGAACAATACCAAAGTTCGTATTGACCCAATTATTGTCGCGCAGGATGGCACAATGTCCGGCCCGGGCACCGCCTGTACGACTATCGCTAAACAGACCTATGCCCTGCCGGCCCGCCCGGACCTGAGCGGCGGCATGGGAAGCGTTTCCTCCCCGGCACAGCCTGCGGCACCTCAGGGTGACGTACGCGCTATCAGCAACGCCACGCTGCAAAGCGCGGATTCTACCGGCGCGCCGGTTCAGAGCAGCGGTTTTCTCGGTGCGCCAACGCCGCTTGCGGCAGGCGTGATAGAAACGCCTGATACTCCGGCTACTGCTACAACACAGCAGCCCGTCGCAGCGGCAGCCCCGGCAGCGACGACGGCCACTCCGCCAGTAGCTCCACAGCCAGCACCTATCGTTGAACAACCTGCGCCTGCCGTTGCCGCCCCCGTCACGGCACCGGGTTCTGTGCAAGGCCACGTGCAGCGTAGCGCGGCGGCAACCAGCGCCCCTGCCAGCAGCGGGCGTTATGTTGTTCAGGTTGGCGCCGTGAGCGACGGCACACGAGCCAGCCAGTGGCAGCAGAAGCTGAGTCAGCAGTTTGGCGTTCCGGGAGCGGTTTCCCATAACGGTGCGGTTTATCGCGTACAGCTTGGCCCGTTTAGCAGCCGCAATGAAGCCACCGCCCTGCAGCAACGCCTGATGTCAGAAGCGCAACAGCAGTCCTTCGTGACGAACGCACCGGCAAACTAATGCTCTCCGCCACGCGACTCTTTGGGTTACGTGGCGGCATTGTCCTGTATTTCCAGCTTTTATCCCCGCTTTCAAAACCCCATTCGCTTGATTAACCTCAAGGTTACTTTTTGTTCAGCACGCTAGTCTTCAACCGTCCAGCAATCAGGGAAGCGTCACAAGTTTGCTGCGAGGACATTTTCGCTGGCACTGTCCAGCAAAACCCGTAATGGCGCTACCGGTATGATCTCCTTTTTCCACTCACTGCCTACTCTCGTTAAGGCCCTTTTATTAACGCTTCTTCTGAGCCCGCTTACGGTTGGCTATGCAAGCGAAGCGGGGCTGCATATCTATTCTGGTGCCGGGCTGCGCAACGCCGTCGAAGAAGTTGCTCGTCTGTACCGCACAAATACAGGTAACCCCGTCACCATTGAATACGGTGGTTCTGGCCAAATGATGGCGCGTATTCAGCTGACACATTCCGGTGACCTTTTTATTTCGGGTGCCATGCCTTACATCGACCAGCTTAATCACGGCGGTGAAGTGCTCTCCAGCCATCCCATCGCGCTGCACGGTGCGGTACTGGCTATCAATAAATCAGCAGCAGAGAAGATAAAAAGCTTCGACGACCTGGCAAAACCGGGCATCCGTATCGCGCTGGGCGATGCAAAAGCGATGGCGTTGGGGCGCACAGCCGATGACATTCTCAGCCATAGCGACAAGCAACAGGCCATACGCGCAAACGTAGTGGTACACGCGCTCACAATGAGTCAGCTGGCGATTTACGTTTCCAGCGGGGACGTAGATGCCGCCATTATCGGCCATCACGATATGATAAAGTATGCTGATAAGCTGACCAGCCTGCCGATCCCGGAAAACTACTTCAAACCAGAAGTAGTTGGCGTTGCCGTATTAAAAAGCACCACTCATCGCCAGGACGCAGAGAAGTTTGTTGCTCTGCTAACCTCCACACAGGGGAAAAACGCCTTCAGCGAGGCAGGATTCCCGCCAGTCGGCCATCACTAACATGCGTTTGCCCGGCGCACTGGCCGCGGTAGCCCTTTTTATCGTGGCCTCAACTATCTGCGGCGTCATTGTCGCCTTAGGAATGCGCCTGACGCCTGAACTCCTGCGCACAACGCTCGCCTCACAGGAAATTCGCTTTGCCGTAGCGCTCTCCCTAAAGTGCTCGCTTATCGCACTCTTGATAGCCCTGCTATTGGGTATTCCCACTGCATGGTTGCTGGCAAAGCATCAGTTGCCGGGCAAGGTAGCACTATCTGCATTACTTGAACTGCCCCTGGTGATGCCACCGCTGGTTGCAGGGCTGGGGTTGTTGCTTCTATTTTCACGCAGTATGCCGGGGAACCTGCTTGTCGCAGGCGGGCTGAATCTCTTGTTCTCTCAAGTTGGGATTGTTGTAGCGCAGGCCTTTGTCGGTACGCCCGTAATCATCCAAACCGCCAGAGCCGCATTTTCTTCCGTAGATGAGCGTTATGGTAAAGCAGCTGCAACGCTTGGTGCATCGTCAACACGAATCTGGTTTACCATTGAGTTGCCGCTAGCCTCTGCCGGCCTTGCCGCCGGTGCAGTTATGGCCTGGTCACGGGCGCTGGGGGAATTTGGTGTTACGTTGCTGCTTGCGGGAGCAACACACATGCGAACAGAAACGTTGCCGATGGCTATCTATCTTAATCTTGCCACCGGTGATACGGACCTGGCTATCGCCTGTGCGGTGATATTATTGCTGCTGGCGGCGCTTATGCTGTTTTTCATTCGCCTGCTTGCTCAACGTTATTGGTAATTTTGTGTAAAGACCATTAACAAACTCACGTGCAAAGTCAGATGCCAGTCAAAAATGCTTTTGCTATAGTAAGACACTTTTTTTAATTCCATCACGGACGTCGTAGTTCCATCATGAATACAGCTCCTTCTGCACGTTTTATTAAGCGCCTGGCGCTCACCTCGGCTCTCGCCTTCGCGGCCATGGCCTCTGCTCAAGCTGACGACCTCAACATTAAAACCATGATACCTGGCGTCCCGCAGATTGATGCAGAAGCGTATATCCTGATTGACTACAACTCAGGCAAAGTGCTGGCCGAATCCAACGCCGATGCGCGTCGTGACCCGGCAAGCCTGACCAAGATGATGACCAGCTACGTTATCGGCCAGGCGATGAAAGCAGGTAAGTTCGATGACAATGCCATGGTCACCATCGGCAAAGATGCCTGGGCCACCGGCAACCCGGTGTTTAAAGGTTCATCCTTAATGTTCCTGCAGCCGGGTATGCAGGTTCCGGTGAATAAACTGGTTCGCGGCATTAACCTACAGTCCGGCAACGATGCCTGCGTCGCGATGGCTGACTTTGTCGCCGGTAGCCAGGATGCTTTCGTTAGCCTGATGAACAGCTATGTCTCCGCGCTGGGTCTTAAAAATACCCATTTCCAGACCGTGCACGGCCTGGATGCGGAAGGTCAGTACAGCTCCGCACGTGATATGGCGCTGATCGGCCAGGCGCTGATCCGCGACGTACCAAACGAATACGCTATCTACAAAGAGAAAGAGTTCACCTTCAATAACATCCGCCAGACCAACCGTAACGGTCTGCTGTGGGATACCAGCCTCAACGTAGACGGCATCAAAACCGGCCACACCGACGCCGCAGGCTACAATCTGGTGGCGTCCGCGACCGAAGGTCAGATGCGCCTCATTTCTGCAGTGCTCGGCGGTCATACCTATAAAGGGCGTGAAACCGAAAGCAAAAAACTGCTGACCTGGGGCTTCCGCTTCTTTGAAACCGTTTCTCCGCTAAAAGCAGGGAAAGAGTTCGCCTCCGAGCCAGCCTGGTTTGGTGATAACGATCGTGCGTCTCTCGGCGTAGACAAAGACGTTTACCTGACCATTCCACGCGGGCGCATGAAAGATCTTAAAGCCAGCTACGTGCTCACCACGCCTGAACTGCACGCGCCGCTGCAGAAAAACCAGGTTGTCGGTACCATTAACTTCCAGCTGGATGGCAAGACTATCGAGCAGCGTCCGTTAGTTGTGCTGCAAGAAATGCCGGAAGGGAATTTCTTCAGCCGAATCATCGATTACATCAAACTGATGTTCCACCACTGGTTCGGTTAATTATTGAACACTTGAAAGTGTCAAAGTTGCCCCCATATACTATGCATCAAAGCAACCCCCGCCCGCCGGCGGGGGTTATTATTGATGACAAACGGACGAAAAACGTGGTTTTCGCCCGTTTGGGGCAAGCCAGAGAACCCGATTCTTTGTTCCTGTAAGACCGGTTTTCAGACGCTATACCACGATGAGTTCACCCGTAATCTCTACTCCCGCCCGTCGGCGGGAGTTATCATTTTTATTGCCGTAACGCTGGAGCTACCATGAAAACCAAACTGAACGAACTGCTCGAATTCCCAACCTCTTTTACTTATAAAGTAATGGGCCTGGCGAAACCGGAGCTGGTTGATCTGGTCGTTGAGGTGGTGCAGCGCCACGCCCCTGGTGACTACACGCCGCAGGTTAAACCGAGCAGCAAAGGTAACTACCACTCGGTTTCTATTACCATCAATGCAACGCATATTGAGCAGGTTGAAACTCTGTACGAAGAATTAGGCAACATCGAAATCGTTCGTATGGTGCTGTAATCCTATAGCCCGGCTCAGGCCGGGTTTTAGCTTGATGACAAACAGCCGAAAATCGTGGTTTTCGACTGTTTGGGGCAAACCAGAGCACAGCATTCATTGCTTTTATTAGATCAAGGCTCGAGCTTTTAAATCAATTAACTTTGTTTGCAGCCTCTAACCCGGCTCAGGCCGTTTTTTTGCTGTGATATACTTCCAACCACCCTTTTCTCCCGGAGACGCTGTTTTGTCTCAAGACACTATCCTGATCCGCACCCTCGGCCTGCAGCCGTATGAACCCGTGTCGCAGGCAATGCATGACTTTACCGATACTCGTGACGAAACAACTGCCGACGAAATCTGGTTGGTGGAACACCCTCAGGTTTTCACCCAGGGCCAGGCAGGCAAAGCCGAGCACGTACTGATGCCGGGTGACATCCCGGTAGTACAGAGCGACCGCGGGGGACAGGTGACCTTCCACGGGCCAGGCCAGCAGGTTATGTACCTGCTGCTGAATTTAAAACGACGTAAGCTTGGCGTGCGTGAACTGGTCACCCTGCTGGAGCAAACCGTGGTTAACACCCTGGCCGAGCTTGGTATTGAGGCTTATCCACGAGCAGATGCTCCAGGCGTGTATGTCGAAGGACGAAAGATTTGTTCTCTGGGGCTGCGCATCCGCAAAGGTTGCTCCTTCCACGGCCTGGCGCTGAACATCAATATGGATCTCTCGCCCTTCCTGCGCATCAACCCGTGCGGCTACGCAGGGTTGGAGATGACTCAGGTCAGCCACTTTGTCGAAGGGATTACCGTCGCCGATGTTCACCCGCGACTGGTCGAAAATTTTATTGCCCTGTTAAACTATCCACCTCACGAATATCGCGCCGCTGATTAAACGGAACAGGCCAGCAACGCTTTCCGCTGGCCTGTGAGTACCTTCTGTCAAAGCGCATTTACCCAGCAGTTATAATCACCAATTGGATAATTCAGCACTGTCATTATTTAAATAAATGACAGCATCGTACACTTTCGTCGGCTTAATTTTTCTCATTCGTGCTTGGGTTGGCAAAATAACTACGCCAATTCCCCCAATCTCTCTATTTGTATCTATAAATATAATATTCTTTATTTTTTAGCGGAGACCTGACATGGGGCAAAACCCACTGTCTGAGAAAAAAATCGTGGATCGCGATGGCGAAAACAACTATCCCGTATTCAAGACGTTACGCAACATAGATTTAAACTTGCTGACTATTTTTGAGGCTGTCTACATTCATAAAGGCATCGTCAATGCAGCCAGAGTGCTTAACCTCACGCCCTCGGCTATCAGCCAGTCTATCCAAAAGTTGCGCTATATTTTTCCCGACCCATTATTCATTCGAAAAGGACAGGGCGTAACACCGACGGCGTATGCGGCACATCTGCATGAATATATCAGCCAGGGTCTGGAATCCATTCTTGGGGCCCTGGATTTTAACAGCAGTAATGACCAGCAACGAACCATTACTATCGCAACCCAGCCGTCGATTGGGGCTTTAGTTATTCCTAAAGTCTATTCTGCGATCCGCAAAGTTAATCCAAACCTGCTTATTCGTAACGTGCCGATTAACGACGGTGAGTCTCAGCTAAGTCAGTTTCAGACCGATTTAATTATAGATACCAGCCGCCACTACGCGCGCACCATCACCAGCGTGCCTCTTTACCAGGAAAGCATTGCCGTGGTCTGCCGGGAAGGTCATCCCTGCCTTGAGCAGCGTTTGACTCTCGAAGATATGCAGAGCATGGAACACACCTTCCTGATCATGCAGGATGATTTGCTGCGTGACCTGCGCCAGCAGATCAGTGAGCGCCTGCCGAACCGGCAAATAGCCTTTAGCAGCTACAATTATGTCACGCTATCCTCACTGCTTGGCAGCAGCGATCTGCTGGGCTTCATGCCGTGGCGGTTATATGAGATGTTCAAAGAGACCTGGAACCTGCGAGCCGTCGACTGCGACCTGTTTGCCGATAAGACGATGGAAACCAGCATGCATTTCAATAAACTCAGCATCCGGGATACGGTTTTGCAGGAGATAATCAAGGCCATTCACCACGAGTTTGCATGAGCAGTAGTGGTTTTCACCTCTTGCAGGTTGTTTCAGAGGTGAACACCATCCCTGTTAACCTGGTATTTAGCACAAAACAACAACCCATTTACAATTCTTTCTCCATTTCATGTTGGGGTATACTGATTCTCCCTGGCCGTGATGATATACTCCCGGCCATTAATTCAAAAATAGTTGATAGATCCTAACTTAGCTTGAATTAGCCTGACTACATTATCCGCAACTGGAATACGCACCCTATGAGCAAACCCATTGTGATGGAACGCGGCGTTAAATACCGCGACGCCGATAAAATGGCGCTGATCCCGGTAAAAAACGTGGTGACAGAGCGCCAGGAGCTGTTGAGAAAGCCAGAATGGATGAAAATCAAGCTTCCGTCTGACTCAACCCGTATCCAGGGCATTAAAGCGGCGATGCGCAAAAATGGTCTGCACTCCGTTTGCGAAGAAGCCTCCTGCCCTAACCTTGCTGAATGTTTTAACCACGGTACCGCGACCTTTATGATTCTGGGCGCCATTTGTACCCGTCGTTGCCCATTCTGTGACGTCGCGCATGGCCGCCCGGTTGCGCCAGACGCCAACGAGCCTGAAAAACTGGCTCAAACCATTGCAGACATGGGTTTGCGCTATGTGGTGATTACTTCCGTGGACCGTGACGATCTGCGCGACGGTGGCGCACAACACTTTGCTGACTGTATCAGCGCCATTCGCGAGAAAAATCCGACCATTAAAATTGAAACGCTGGTTCCGGACTTCAGAGGCCGTATGGATCGCGCACTGGATATACTGACCGCAACGCCGCCGGATGTGTTCAACCACAACCTGGAAAACGTACCGCGCGTCTACCGCAACGTCCGTCCAGGCGCAGACTACAACTGGTCACTTAAGCTACTTGAACGCTTTAAAGAAGCCCATCCGGATATCCCTACCAAGTCCGGCCTGATGGTAGGCCTGGGCGAAACCAACGAAGAAATCATCGAAGTGATGCGCGACCTGCGCCGTCACGGCGTGACCATGCTGACGCTGGGCCAGTATCTCCAGCCAAGCCGTCACCACTTGCCGGTGCAGCGCTATGTTAGCCCGGATGAGTTTGAAGAGATGAAAGCCGAAGCGCTGGCAATGGGCTTCACCCACGCCGCCTGTGGCCCGTTTGTTCGCTCTTCCTACCACGCCGATCTGCAGGCAAAAGGGATGGAAGTGAAGTAACAAGAGTTACATATTGTTACGCTTAAACTGACACACATAAAAAAAACCGGCCATTATGAGCCGGTTTTTTATTTTGCAGTCGTCATTCAGTCTTTGTGAACGATGCGCTCTGCAGGTGCTTCGGTATCGGGCTTCTTGCCGTTGTCATCTTCGGCCATCGCTTTCTTAAAACCCTTGATGGCAGAACCGAGATCGCCGCCCAGCGTGCGCAGCTTCTTGGTACCAAACAGCAATACGATCAGCGCGCCGACAACCAGCAGCTTAGTAATACTAATCTCTCCCATACCTACCTTCTTTTGTGATGCATGCCGTGACAACGGCGAATAAAAAACCTGATTGCATTAACGGATATTTGCCCGCGCAACACAATAGCAATCTGTAACAAGGCGAATCAAGGTTTGATTAAAAAAACATCATAACATTTGAGGTACCGCAAACCGTCGATTGGCCAGCACCGGCAGCATTTGTCTTACCGCCGCGACTCTGTCCGCGCCGATCTCGGCAAAGATTAGGTCGGGCACTTCTGCGGCGGCCGCAATCGTCACCCCTAGCGGATCGATGACCCGGCTCTGGCCGATATTTTTACTGCCGCATTCTCCAGCGGCCACGACATAGCAAGTCGAATCCAGCGCGCGCGCAGCCAGTAAGGTTGCCCAATGAGCCTCTTTATGAGGGCCTTTTAGCCATGCAGCCGGGAGGACCAGAACCTCTGCCCCACTCAGCGCAAGACTCAGCGCCATGTCCGGAAAGCGCAGGTCGTAGCAGGTCATCAGCCCAACGTTCATTCCGGCAACGTCAATCACGGGCGCTAAACGCGCTCCCGCGTCCACCAGCCGGGACTCCTGCACGCTGAAAGCATCGTACAAATGAACTTTCTGGTAGCTCGCCACAATCTCACCGCTGCGGATTGCCAGTAAGGTGTTTGCCGCCCGCCCGGGGTAGGTTGGTACATGCAGCGTGACTATTGTGGTCATGCCGTTCTTTCGGCTTTCTTCACGCAGCTGTTCAACATACTGACCATCCAGCGGCTGTGCTGACTTTACTGACATATCCGGGTCATTGTCATCTCTGGCCAAAACCGCCTCCGGCAACACCAACAAATCGGCCTCTTTCTCTGCTGCCTTTGCCATCAGACTGACGCAGGTGGCCGCATTTTCCTGCCAGAAGGGCCCCACTGCAAACTGACCTACAGCAACCTTCATACGTGCCTCACCGCTCAAATGATTAATTACAGTATATCGGGTGCAAATCTCTGTGTCTGAACGCTACACTTTGCCCATTGCTGATGTTTAATAAGGATTAATCGTGATTCAGATGCTATTCGCCGTTTTTATTGGCGGCGGGATCGGCAGCGTCGCGCGCTGGTTTCTGAGTATGAAGTTCAACCCCGTCCATATGGGGATCCCCATTGGAACGCTGATGGCCAACCTGATCGGCGCGTTTATTATCGGCCTTGGCCTGGCACTGTTCAGTCGTTTTAGCAACATCGATCCGGTATGGAAACTGCTTATTACCACCGGCTTCTGCGGCGGCCTGACAACATTCTCTACGTTCTCCGCGGAGGTGGTTATGCTGTTGCAGGACGGGCGACTCGCCTGGGCAGGTATGAACGTACTGCTAAACCTTGCAGGCTCGTTTATGATGACCGCGCTCGCATTTTGGCTGGTTTCTCTCTTCGTCACCCAATAAGCCGCACGGTATTAATGTTAGCTTAATTTTTCTCTGCCACTATCCCTGCCATATCGTTGGGGGAGAAGGCAATGAAAGAGCAGGTGACAGGCTGGGCGAGCGTGCTGATAAGCGTTGTTATCGTTGGGTTATTTTTGAAAGTGTATCTGTTTGCGTGAGAAATAGCAGGCAAAAAAAAACCCGCCTTGGCGGGTTTTTATATTCTACTGGTAATGACTTAGATAGGCATTACGTTTGCAGCAGAAGGGCCTTTGGCACCGTTAGTGATTTCAAACTCAACGCGCTGGCCTTCAGCCAGGGTTTTGAAACCATTGCTCTGGATTGCAGAGAAGTGTACGAACACGTCTTTGCTGCCATCTTCCGGAGTAATGAAGCCGAAGCCTTTGGATTCATTAAACCACTTAACGTTACCTTTAATCTTAGACATCAAAATTACCTTTACATGAAAAAACGACACAAATGCTGTGTCGGGCATCAGTACAACAATTGTGGTGGCTTTTGTCCAGTCCAGAATTGCTAAAAAGTGATAAAAGTCGCTAACTTTTTACCAGCTTGCGCATTACACCTTGTTTTTAAAGGGGTATAAAAACCCTCATTTTTTTGCCTGCTTCAGGTCGTACAAAATCAGAACTGGAACCGCAGCCAGGCAAAGTAGACGTTACCGTTATTGTAAGTCCCGGGAATGTAGGTCATCTGGAAGGTCGCCGGGCCATAACCAATAGAAGCCAGCGGCAGCACCAGCGGCACGGGAATGTATTTCCAGTTATCGCGCGCGGTCACACCAACGGTATAACCCAGCCCTACGTGGAAGTTATCATCGCGCAGCGGCCGCCAGGTTTTCTCCCAGCCATAACCCCCGATAGGCTCCCATTTGTTGAAAGAGTCTTTAAACGCCATCAGATAGAGGCCATTCCAGTTACCTTCTTCATCCCAGCGCGACTTGCCAAACCCCACACCCCATGGTCGCTCGTTATAGCGATCCGTTTTCTCTTTGTCATAGGCAAACCGGGCATGCCAGGTAATCGCCGGGACGTAAAGATCGTAATGTTGTGGTTCGTTCCAGGTTGTAGAAACCTGGCTTGAGAACGTCTCCCATGCGTTGCTGAAAAATCGCCCTTCTTCGGCAAATGCCGCCGGGGCGCTTAGCACCAGCGTGAAAACAAAAATCAGAATTGAGGACAGTTTATTCGTGTAAGTCACGTCGTTATTACCGTATTAAAATTCGACAGGTACCTTACTGAATTATATCTCAATGAAAGCTAAATCAGCACATGACTTAGAAAGAAAAGCAGCCATCCCCCCGTGTCAATACACTGGATTCTCAAATGCCATTCAGATAATTATGAATAAGAATGTAAGTAAGAGCGCATAACTTAATGCGCTCTTACGAAGTAACGAATTACCTTCGCTTCTTAATTAGCATATATACCGCAGGGATAACCAACATCGAAAGCAGCGGAGCGGTTACCATTCCCCCAATCATCGGTGCGGCAATACGACGCATCACTTCCGACCCGGTTCCATTTCCCCACATAATAGGCAACAGGCCCGCCATAATGGTGGCAACCGTCATCACCTTAGGTCTGACGCGCAGCACAGCGCCTTCGTGAATCGCTCGTCGCAGCATGCCCACATCCTGCACCTCATCGGTTTTCTGGTGTTTAATAAGCGCCTGATTTAAATAAAGCACCATGATCACGCCAAATTCCGCAGCTACGCCCGCCAGAGCAATAAAACCAACGGCACCAGCAACGGACAAGTTATATCCCAACAGATAGAGTAACCACACGCCGCCAATTAATGAGAAAGGTAAAGTCCCCATAATTAATAGTGCATCTTTTACTCGTGAGAAGGTGACATATAACAATACAAATATGATTAATAAGGTAAATGGCAGCACAATTTTTAATTTAGCCGTAGCACGTTCAAGATATTCAAACTGCCCAGACCATGAAAGCGAAACGCCTTCAGGCAGCTTCACCTGCCCGGCAACCGCACGCTGCATATCTTCCACGGCAGACTTTAAATCACGCCCGCGCAAATCAACATAGATCCAGTTAGACAGGCGCGCATTTTCACTTTTCAGCATCGGTGGCCCTTCGGTGATGGCAATGTTAGCCAATTCAGAGAGCGCCAGCTGGCTGCCGTTGGCGGTGATAACGGGCAAATCACGCAGTTTTTGCAGGTTGTCGCGCAGTTCGCGTGGATAACGCACGTTGATAGGGAAGCGTTCGCGCCCTTCAATGGTTTCACCGATGTTCTCGCCTCCAATAACCGTGGCCACCAGCGACTGCAATTCCTTAACCGAAACGCCGTAGCGCGCCGCTTTGCGACGATCGATATCGATATCCACATAGCGCCCACCGCCCAAACGCTCGGCCAGCGCTGAGGTAACGCCAGGCACCTGCTTCACTACGCGTTCAATCTGTTCCGCGACTGACTCAATGGCGGCAATATTATTGCCGTTCACCTTTATTCCGACCGGGCTTTTGATCCCGGTGGCCAGCATATCCAGGCGGTTACGAATAGGCGGCACCCACACATTGGCAATCCCCGGCACTTTCACCACGCTATCCAGTTCGTTCACCAGCTTGTCCATCGTCATTCCTGGCCGCCACTGGTCACGAGGTTTAAAGCGAATGGTGGTTTCAATCATCGTTAATGGCGCAGGATCGGTCGCCGTTTCGGCGCGCCCGGCTTTGCCAAAGACGGTCTCCACCTCCGGCACGGTTTTTATCAGGCGATCGGTCTGCTGCAGCAGTCGCCCTGCCTCGCGCGTCGAAATGCCCGGCAGCGTCGAAGGCATATACAGCAAATCGCCTTCGTCCAGCGGCGGCATAAACTCGCTGCCCAACTTGCTTAGCGGCCAAAGCGTAGCCACCAGCAGCACGCCAGCAACGGCCAATGTAGTTTTCGGCCTGTCGAGCACCTTTTCCAGCACGGGCTCGTAGGCCGCGATAAGCCAGCGGTTGATAGGGTTCGCTTTCTCGTCAGGGATCTTGCCGCGAATAAACCAGCCCATCAACACCGGCACTAGCGTGATTCCCAGACCCGCGGCCACCGCCATGGAATAGGTTTTGGTGAAAGCCAGCGGTGAAAACATCCTGCCCTCCTGCGCCTCAAGAGAGAAAACAGGGATAAACGACAGGGTAATAATCAACAGGCTACAGAACAGCGCCGGCCCCACTTCGACCGCGGCCTGCTGGGAGATTTGCCAATAATCCGCGCTGCGAGGCTGCTCCCCCGGATGCTCGTGCCGCCACTGCTCAAGCACCTTGTGCATATTCTCAATCATCACTATCGCCGCATCGACCATCGCGCCAATGGCAATCGCAATCCCGCCGAGCGACATGATATTGGCATTCACGCCCTGGTAGTGCATGACGATAAACGCCCCCAAAATACCGAGCGGTAAAGTGATGATCGCCACCAGCGCAGAGCGGAAATGAAACAGGAACAACGAACAAATAATGGCCACCACGATAAACTCTTCCAGCAATTTATGGGAGAGCGTTTCTATCGCATTTTCAATAAGATGAGAGCGGTCATAAACCGGCACTATTTCAACACCGGCGGGTAGGCTCTTCTGCAGCTGCGCCAGCTTTTCTTTTACCGCATTGATGGTTTCAAGGGCATTTTTGCCATAGCGCATAACGATAATACCGCCTGCAACCTCGCCTTCCCCGTTAAACTCGGCAACGCCCCGGCGGATTTCCGGCCCCAGCCTGACGGACGCAACGTCAGAAAGCAGCACCGGCACGCCGTCGCGGCTGGTGATGACCACCTGCTTAAAATCATCCAGATTTTTGAGGTAACCGGAGGTGCGAACCATATACTCGGCCTCCCCCATTTCGAGCACCGAACCGCCCCCTTCCTGATTGGCGCTTTTCACCGCATTAATGACCTGCTCGTGGGTAATATTCAGCGCCTTCATACGTTCCGGGTCGAGCACAATCTGGTACTGGCGCACCATGCCGCCCACGCTCGCGACTTCGGAAACGTTAGGCACGGTTTTCAGCTCAAATTTCAGCGTCCAGTCCTGCAGGGCTCGCAGGTCAGCAAGGCTGTGTTTCCCGGTTCTGTCCACCAGCGCATACTCGTACACCCAGCCTACCCCGGTAGCATCCGGTCCCAGCGAGGCTTTTGCTTCCGGCGGCAGCTGCGACTGCACCTGGCTCAGGTATTCCAGTACCCTGGAACGCGCCCAGTAAGGGTCGGTGCCATCGTCGAACAGAATGTAAACATAGGAATCGCCAAACATGGAGAACCCACGCACCGTTTTAGCGCCCGGTACCGACAACATAGTGGTGGTCAGCGGATATGTCACCTGATCCTCAACGATTTGCGGTGCTTTGCCCGGATAGCTGACCCGCACAATCACCTGCACATCAGAGAGATCCGGTAGAGCATCAAGCGGCGCACGCTGTAACGACCACAGCCCCCACGCCGCCATAATAATAGCGGCCAGCACCACCAGCAGGCGGTTTTTAAGCGACCAGCGGATAACGGCGGCAATCATTTGTGCGCCTCCGCCATCGGCATCAGATGAGTAATCACGGCCCCCTGCTCGTCATCCATCGTAAAGCTGAACATCACTGCGTCCCCCGGCTTCAGGTTAGTCGGTGACTTCAGCGCAAACGGCATCACCATCGCCCCCCAGTTCAGCGCGGGAATAGGATGATGAGAAATGGTAATGTCATCCGCGCTCACCGCTTTCACCACACCTTCTCCGTCGTAGGTTTTCACCGCTGGCTGGGCTTTTGGCTGCGCTTCTGACGCGGGTAAAGCGCTGCGCAGGCTTGCCTCTGAGTCGATAAGGAACTGGCCGGAAGTGACCACTTTCTCCCCTTCACTCAGCCCAGAACGAATCTCAACCCAGCCTTTATCGCTGATGCCGGGCACCACGTTCACCGGACGGAAATGCCCCCCCTCTTCGGCAACCAGCACCCGGCTTTGGCTCCCGGTTTCAATCAGCGACTCTTCCGGTACGGCCATAACAGCTGCGCGCGGCTGCTGGTTCGCCAGATGAACGCTCAGGTACATACCTGGCTTAAGCTTCATTTGTGGATTATCGAGGACAATGCGCGCTTTCAGGGTGCGGGTGGTTGTTTCAAGATTCGGCAACAGCTCGCTTACCCGGCCGTGAAACACCTCGCCTGGCCAGCTATCGGCGGTAGCCACAATCTCGCTGCCCGGCTGTAATGCCTGAGCCTGCGACTGAGGGTAATCCACCACAATCCACACCGACTCGAGGCTTGCTACTTCGAACAGCGGCGCATTCGCGGTAACCTGCTGCCCCTCGCGAGCCTCAAGCTTATTCACGTAGCCGGCAAGCTTCGCGCGAACGGTAACGCGGGTTTGAGATTTGCCGCTGCGCTCAACCTGCCGAATCACCTCGGCGGGCATAAACTGCAGTTGTAATCGTTCTCTCGCCGCCGCGGTTAAAGCGCTGTCTCCCAGCTTGCGCACGGCCAGATACTCCTGCTGCGCGGCGGTCCATTCCGGGAACCAAAGCTGTGCCAGCGGTTCTCCGGCTTTCACATACTGCTGCGGCGCTTTGACATACAGCGTTTCAACAATACCGTTGGCGCTGGCCGGGATAATTTGCACGCTACGTTCATCAAGCGTCACGGTCGCGAAGGCCGCAAACGGCACGCTCAGCGCCCTACGTTCAACGGCGGCCGTCTTAATGCCCAGGTTCTGCTGCTGACGATTACTGACCGTCACGCCGCCGTCGTTGGCCACTTCATCCGCATAGCGCGGCACCAGCGCCATATCCATAAACGGCGATTTGCCAGGCTTGTCGAACCGCTGCCCCGGCACCATAGGATCGTACCAGTAAAGCACTTTACGCCCGCTCTCCTGCTGGGCCTGAGATTCTGGGTGTTGGTGTGCGGTTTGTTGCTTCCCGGCGTAATAACCTGCGGCCAGCGCGGTCACAACCGCCACCGCCAGCAGGGAAAAAGTAAGTGATTTTTTCATTAGTTAACATCCTGAGGCGTAAGGTAGCGAATCGCGGCCCAGTTGGTGGCAACGGCTTTTTCAGCGCTGCTGGCGGTAAGTTCGCTGTCCAGAAGATCACGGCGAGCGGCAAGCAGTTCAGCCAGAGAAGACTGCCCGGCACGATACTGTGACTCCAGCAACGACAGACGCTGGCGCTGAAGCGGCAAAGCCTGTTCCTGCTGGCGCTGCCAGACGCTTTGCGCGGCCTGGTAATTCGCCACCAGAGAGTGAACAAGGGCAATACGCTCGCGGCGAGCAAGCGCTAACCGATCGTTCGCTTCCATCGCCCGCGAAACATCCGCAGAGTAGTCTTTGTCCTGCCGCTGAGGCTTAAATAGCGGAAGATCAACGGTAAACATTACGCCCGCCATATCGTCATAACCCTCGGCACGGCGCCCGTAATAAACCTCAACGCCTACGTCAGGTTTGGCAGCCACCGCAGACTGCGCTGATTTCGCACGCGCAACATCAGCTTCACGGGCGGCCTCAATCATCTCCGGATGCTGCATCACGCCCTCTTCAAGCACCTCAGGTGCGGCCGGTAAACGCTGGTAGCGCGGCAGCGCGCCGTTCACGCTATCCACGGTCTGCCCCGTCAACTGCAGCAGCCGCGTTTGCGCCAGCGTGACATCACGCTCGGCAAGCGTGACTTTGTCCTGCATGGTGAGCAGCGTCATGCGGATATCCACTACGCCGGAAGCAGGCGAACTGCCGCTGGCAACGGTGGCTTTCTGGACGCCAATCTGCCGCTCGGTTTCATTTACCAGCTTGCGGGCAGCGGTAAGCACTCGCTCAGACAGGGCGAGATCCAGCCAGGCCTGCGCGGTATCACGCTGAAGATTGGCGCGAATCACCTCGGCTTTCGCCTGGCTGCTGGCCGACTGCGCCAGAATGGTATCCGCCTTGCGGTCACGTTTTTCCTCGCTGACGTAATCCTGCATGATGCCGATGCGCTGCATCGTCATCCCCTCACGGCTAAAGCGATGGTTGTTACTGCCCTGCACCGGCACGTTTTCAATACCAAATTTCAGCTTAGGATCGGGCAATTGCCGGGCGGAGTCGGCCATCGCGTTTAGCGCATCGCTCTGATTACGGTTAGCGGACAGCGCCGCGGAATAGTGTTCGGCGGCCAGCAGAGTCTGTTGCAGGCTGAGCTCCGCCGCCTGAGCGACGGAGACAAACGTAGCCAACAGCACCCCGCCGAGCCAGAGGCTCAGGGTGTGTCGTTTCATGGCAACCTCGGTTATTTAAGCGGGGTGGCGGAAACCAACTGATACCCGGCTGCATGCTGGGCGAAAGAGAAAGCAATCTTCTCCCCTACCGTTAACGTCGGCAGCGTACCTTCTTTCGGCAACGTGAAGGTCATGGTCATAGCGGGCCAGCCAAGCTCGGTGACGGGATGGTGAGAAATGGACACCGTATCGGCAGTGATTTTCTTCACTACACCTTCGGTTTTGTAGACCTTAGAAGACGGTGTGGCGTCAGAAGACATCGACATGCCGGGCATATCGGACATCCCCTTCATTGAGGACATATCGTGAGCAGTTTCAGCGGAAAATGCAGGGAAAGAGGCAGCGGTAAGCAGCGCAAAGGCGGCGACAAAACGAATAGCGTTAAACATGATTAATCTCCAAAAACACAGTCAAAAAGAAATAGGGCAAAGCCCCGAGGCATTGACGGTGCTGGAGTTATTCTCTAAAACGGCAAAAACGGATGGTTGCCGGGGGGCCTGTTGCTGGAGGAGTAACGTAAGATGTGGATTCAACGGCCGTTGAGCACTGAGGCGCAATTAGCGCGAGCGAGTTGGTAACCGGTAAAGCAACCGGCGAACTGTGCCCGTTGTCTTTTTGCATGACGTCCGGAACGCAGTGCTTCTCGCACAGCGGGTTGCTGATTTTCGCCTGCATCGCCTTTTCAGGCATCTGCATGGCACCATTGTGCGGGGCCACCATTGGGCCGGCGGTCATATCAACCGGACAATCGTAAGACGCTATCGCCACCTGACTGTTGACAAAAAACCAGCCCAACGCCAACAGCAGCATCAAAAGATGCTTTCTGATAAAGCGCCAGCGGCTTGTCGACCAGAGGGAGGTGTGCAGCATAAAAACCCCGACATAAAAGTGATCGGCAGTATAAGCAGCAGCATGCGGTGTTTTAAAGGTTTTTTTAAATGCTTTACGAAAAGCTTTTAAATTAACAATTCAGACAAATAATTACCGCCATTTCATAACGCATTGCCGTTTTAATCAGCAAAATCCGCGCGCCTTTTATTCCGCAGTTTAAGAAACGATGTGCATAACCGCTATGCACCCAGCAAAACCGTTGGCTAAAGTTGTTCCGTTGCAATGAAAGTTGACGCTCATCAGAAACTCTAAACGGGTTCTGAGGCAAATTCTTAGCCCTTACAGCTTCCTGTAAAAAATCACTATTCTTATTTTCTGAAAGAAGACAACTTTTAGCCGCAAGCGTAAGGACGCCGTAGAGCGCCTTAACGTACCGGGGGATATAATGCTTACAATTCTGGAACTTATTATTGGTGTAGTGGTGATTGTGGGCGTGGCCCGCTACATCATCAAGGGCTATTCCGCAACCGGCGTGCTGTTCGTCGGGGGGTTATTGTTGCTGATCGTCAGCGCGCTGATGGGGCATAAAGTCTTACCCGCCAGCGCGGAAAGTACCGGCTACACCGCTACGGATATCTTTGAATATGTCAAAATCCTGCTAATGAGCCGCGGTGGCGATCTCGGGATGATGATCATGATGCTGTGCGGTTTTGCAGCCTACATGACCCACATCGGTGCCAATGACGTGGTGGTTAAACTGGCGTCTAAGCCGCTGAAGTTTATCAATTCCCCCTATTTACTGATGATTGCCGCCTACTTTGTGGCCTGCCTGATGTCGCTGGCAGTCTCTTCCGCAACCGGCCTGGGCGTACTGTTGATGGCAACGCTGTTCCCGGTGATGGTCAACGTCGGCATCAGCCGCGGCGCGGCGGCAGCCATCTGCGCGTCTCCGGCAGCCATTATCCTGGCCCCGACCTCCGGCGATGTCGTGCTGGCTGCACAGGCTTCAGAAATGTCGCTGGTCGATTTCGCCTTTAAAACGACCATTCCTATTTCCATTGCCGCCATCATCAGCATGGCAATTGCGCACTTTTTCTGGCAACGCTATCTCGATAAAAAAGAACACATTAACCACGAAATGCTGGACGTGACGGAAATTCAGACCAACGCGCCCTCTTTCTACGCTCTTCTGCCGTTTACGCCGATCATCGGCGTGCTGATTTTCGACGGCAAATGGGGCCCACAGCTGCATATCATTACTATTCTGGTCATTTGTATTCTGATTGCCGCCCTGATTGAGTTTTTCCGCAGCTTCAATACCCAGCACGTCTTCTCGGGTATGGAAGTGTGCTACCGCGGCATGGCGGATGCGTTCGCCAACGTGGTGATGCTGCTGGTTGCCGCTGGCGTATTTGCTCAAGGACTTAGCACCATCGGCTTTATTCAAAGCCTGATTTCCATTGCCACCTCGTTTGGCTCGGCGAGTATTATTTTGATGCTGGTGCTGGTCGTGCTGACCATGCTGGCGGCAATGACCACCGGCTCCGGTAACGCGCCGTTCTATGCCTTCGTCGAAATGATCCCGAAACTGGCCCACTCTTCCGGCATTAACCCGGCTTACCTGACCATTCCGATGCTGCAGGCCTCCAACCTTGGGCGCACCATTTCTCCGGTTTCCGGTGTCGTGGTTGCCGTTGCGGGGATGGCAAAAATCTCACCGTTCGAGGTGGTTAAGCGAACCTCTGTTCCGGTTGCCGTTGGCCTTATCGTGGTCATTATCGCCACCGAGATTCTGGTGCCCGCCGCCGCGGTTATCGGTAACTAATCCACCAGGTGTCATGCCGGGTAACAGGATTTACCCGGCTCACTTATCAGGTAAGCGATAGATACGCTGCGGCCTCCCCACTTTCCCATAGACAATCTCAGCGGTGATCGCCTGTCTGGCTGTCGCAAACTCTAAATAACGCCGGGCGGTGGTGCGGCTAAGTTTAAGTGCCAGAGCGACGGTTTCGGCCGTATGGCGTACCTGTCTGTCGGCGAATAATTGCCGTACCTTGGTCAGGGTTAGCGCATCAATACCCGCCGGAAGCGATTCTTTTGGCTCACCTCGGGCGTAAGCGTTAAACATTTCGTCAATCTGGCGCTGGCTGGCAATATCGTTCCCGGCAAGCATCGCCATACGCTGCCGATAGCGTTCCAGCGTCTGGCCAAGACGTTCATAAGCAACAGGCTTCACCAAATAGTCAAATACGCCGCACCGTACCGCATCCGCTACCGT
Organism: Enterobacteriaceae bacterium RIT693; assembly: GCA_009668225.1. GTDB lineage: Bacteria > Pseudomonadota > Gammaproteobacteria > Enterobacterales > Enterobacteriaceae > Cedecea. Next base: position 443,916 of record WJYK01000001.1, read on the forward strand.
TTCCATGTCGCTGGCCGCCGTAAGAAAAACAACCCCTCCCGGATAACGGGCTTCGGTAAGCTCATGTAAAAGCGTTGTCCCTTCACCGTCCGGCAAATAGTTATCCAGTAATATGAGTTCAGGCTGAAAACGATCGATCATGATTCTTGCCTGCGCTAAGTTACCGGCCAGCCATACCGTCCCACGGCCGTAAAATTCCTGCATAAACTCGGCATGCATTTCAGCCAGTGATGTTTCATCCTCTACTATCAGAACCGTAAGATTTTGTGCCATAAATCATTTTCACTTTCGATCGTTAACCAAAACGCCGAACAACTTTTTGCCGGGGGAGTGCTTTCAGGCATCACCCTTTCCTTTAAAAATTGTCCACAGGCACACTGATAAGAAGAGAAACAATGCTGCCGGGAGAAAAAGCATGTGGAAAACGGGGTATTAGAAGAATGTGAAATTCATTAACAATAATGCTACTTAACATCGCCAATTCCTTTTTTTGCGCTGTTTTAAATCCAGTAAAAATGAAAAGATGTCATTAATTTGTTTCAAAGCCATCCTTCAATTCATTCACGAATCGTCACAGATTATACAAATTAAATCAATTAAACATATAAAAACCACGACCCTCAGCACGGAGGGGTTAATTAAAAAAATAAAAACCATTAAACCCATATAAACCACTCAACCCTTTGTGAAACAAATCAAAAATTTCCCTTCAAATAGTTCGTACGATCGTTCGCATTCATCCTAAAGGGGTAATTACAGACTTATCCCTGATTGAAAACAAAACGTTAACCATTTGCTAAATGTGAAATAAACCGCCCCAACTCGTAACAAAAAAAACATTACAGGAATTTTCAACTCATGCCAGGAAATATCGTATTCGATAGGATCAAGCGTTCAGAGAATAGGAAGATTGCGGAAGTCACGCGCTTCCTGCGTGCGAACGATTTGAGTATCGATACTACGGTAGAGATATTTATTACCGTCAGCCGCAACCAGCAGCTGATCGCCTGCGGTGGCATCGCCGGCAATATCATTAAATGTGTGGCGATTGACGAATCCGCCCGTGGCGAAGGACTGGCGCTGACGCTCGCCACCGAACTGATCAACCTGGCCTATGAAAGGCAATGCACCCAGCTATTCATCTACACAAAAAGTGAAAACGAAGCGTTGTTCAAACAATGCGGTTTTTATCCACTGGCGCGCGTCCCCAACATCATGGTGCTGATGGAAAACAGTGCCACCCGGCTTCAACAATACGCAAGCTACCTGACGACACTGCGGCGCAGCGGCAAAAAAATTGGCTGCATTGTGATGAACGCCAATCCTTTCACTCTTGGCCACCGCCACCTCATACAAACGGCCGCCTCACAATGTGACTGGCTACATGTCTTTATGGTTAAAGAGGATACGTCACGATTTCCGTATGAAGATCGTCTCACGCTGGTTCGCGCCGGCGCCAGGGACATCGACAGGATCACCGTGCACCGTGGCTCTGAATACATGATTTCACGCGCCACTTTCCCCTGCTATTTCATAAAAGAACAAAGCGTCATCAACCACTGTTACACAGAAATTGATCTCCAGATTTTTCGTCAGCATCTCGCGCCTGCGCTGGGGATAACTCACCGCTTTGTGGGTACCGAACCGTTCTGCAAAGTTACGGCAGACTACAACCGGGATATGCGTACCCGGCTTGCGGATACCTCCTCAAACGCCCCTGCCATTGAACTGGTGGAAATTGAGCGCCTGGCGTATCGGGAAAAATACATTTCAGCTTCATGGGTACGCCAGCTGTTAGTCAAACACGATCTCGCCACCCTTGAGCATCTGGTCCCGGAAGCGACCAGAGATTACTTACAACACATGATCGCCGCGCAAAAAAACCGTCCGACCATCCCCCCGGAATCCGCATTAATCACAGGTGAAAAATGAAAATTATCCGCTCTGCCGTTGTCGGCACCCTTGAGTCGGGAGATGTGATGATCCGCATCGCCCCACTCGATACACCGGAGATCGATCTGCAACTCAACAGCAGCGTTGAAAAGCAATTCGGCAAGATTATCCGCACCACGCTGCTGGAGATACTTGAGCGCTATAAGGTCTTCGGCGTTCAGCTCATCGTCGACGATAAGGGAGCGCTTGACTGCATTTTGCGTGCCCGGCTTGAAACGCTTCTGGTCCGCGCAAGCGACGTAAATGCCCTGCCCTGGGAGGAGAATCAATGATTTCCGCAGCCGCTTTACAACGAAAAGATCGCACCCGGCGAAGCATGCTATTCGTTCCCGGCGCCAACGCCGCGATGGTCAGCAATGCGTTTATTTACCGCGCGGATGCGCTGATGTTTGACCTTGAAGATTCCGTCATCCTGCGTGAGAAAGATGCCGCTCGCCGGTTGGTTTATCACGCGCTGCAGCACCCTTTCTATCGGGAAACTGAAACCATTGTGCGGGTCAATGGCCTGGAGTCCGAGTACGGACTTGCCGATCTGGAAGCCGTGGTGCGCGGCGGGGCGGACATTGTCCGTCTGCCAAAAACCGATACGGCTAAGGACGTCACCGATATCGAAACCGAAATTGCCCGTATAGAAAAAGCATGCGGGCGTGAACCCGGCAGCACGGGACTGCTGGCAGCGATTGAATCCCCTCAGGGGATCACCCAGGCCGTGGCTATTGCCCACGCCTCCCCGCGCCTAATCGGCATTGCTTTGGGTGCGGAAGATTATGTTCGCAACCTACGTACGGAACGCTCGCCGGAAGGCGTAGAGCTTCTGTTTGCCCGCTGTTCGATTCTTCAGGCCGCCCGCTCAGCGGGCATTCAGGCTTTTGATACCGTTTATTCCGACGCCAACAACGAAGAAGGGTTTCTTCACGAAGCGGCCCACATAAAACAGCTGGGTTTCGACGGTAAGTCGCTGATTAACCCCCGTCAAATAGAGTTGCTACATAACCTCTACGCGCCAAGCCAAAAAGAAGTCGAGCATGCTATCAGGGTCATTGAGGCAGCCGAATCCTCCGCGCAGGAAGGTCGCGGCGTCGTCTCGCTGAACGGCAAAATGGTGGATAGCCCGGTGATAGAACGGGCACGCCTGGTACTCTCCCGTGCCCGACTTTCCGGCATTCGTGAAGAATAAGGACGAACCATGACTCAGAATCAACGACAGCAGCGCATCCTCAGCTGGCAGCAGGTTGCCGGGGAAGGTATTTCCGCTTATCAGAACGCCTCCAAACTGAATCTACAATCGCATAAACCAAGAGATAAAAAACTCTGCGCCACGCTCGAAGATGCAATACGACGCTCGGGCCTGCGGGATGGCATGACTATCTCTTTCCACCACGCGTTTCGCAACGGCGACCTGACGCTGAATCGGGTGATGGAAGCCATAGCCGGCATGGGCTTTAAAAACCTGACGCTGGCCTCCAGTTCGCTGAGTGAATGCCACTCTCCCCTCATTGAACATATCCGCAATAACGTGGTGAGCCGCATTTATACTTCGGGCCTGCGCGGGCCGCTGGCTGAGGAAATTTCTCGGGGATTATTGCAGGAACCCGTACAAATCCACTCTCACGGCGGGCGCGTGCATCTGGTCAACAGCGGTGAACTCACCATTGACGTCGCGTTTCTCGGCGTCCCCGCCTGCGATCCCTTCGGTAACGCTAATGGCTACACGGGCAAAGCCTGCTGCGGCTCCTTAGGCTATGCGAAAGTCGATGCCGAATGCGCACGACAGGTGGTCCTACTGACGGAGGCGCTTCTGCCCTATCCACACAGCCCTTCCAGCCTCCATCAGGACCAGGTCGACTGGATTGTCCAGGTCGATAACGTCGGTGATGCCGATAAGATTGGCGCGGACGCCACCCGCATGACCTCTAATCCCCGGGAGCTACTGATTGCCCGCAGCGCCGCAGAAGTAGTGGTGCATTCAGGCTATTTCAAAGAGGGCTTCTCTTTGCAAACCGGTACCGGTGGCGCCTCGCTGGCCGTCACCCGTTTTCTGGAAGACAAAATGCGGAGCCGGGGGATTACCGCAGGTTTCGCGCTGGGCGGCATTACCGCCACGATGGTGGACCTGCACGAAAAGGGCTTGATTAAAAAGCTCCTCGACGTCCAGAGTTTTGACCGAATCGCAGCAGGCTCACTGGCGCGCAATCCTAACCATATTGAGATCGATGCTAATCAGTACGCCAACTGGGGGTCAAAAGGCGCCTCGGTAGACAGGCTTGATGTGGTGGTGCTGAGCGCGCTGGAAGTCGATACCCGCTTTAATGTCAACGTCCTTACCGGTTCCGATGGCGTACTGCGAGGCGCTTCGGGCGGCCACTGCGATACCGCCGTCGCCGCCGCGCTTTCGATCATCGTTGCCCCGCTAGTGCGCGGGCGGATCCCGACGCTGGTCGATGAGGTCACAACCTGCGTCACGCCGGGTTCAAGCATCGACATCCTGGTGACCGATCACGGCATTGCCGTTAACCCGGCGCGCCCGGAGCTGGCCGAACGTCTCAAGGAGGCAGGATTATCCCTTGTCTCTATCGAGTGGCTGCGTGAGCGGGCCGCAATCCTCACGGGCCCACCTCAGGCCATCGAATTTACTGACAAAGTCATTGCCGTGGTGCGTTATCGCGACGGTTCGGTGATCGACCTCGTTCACCAGATAAAGGAGTAAAGGATGCCTCTTTATGTCACCTCGGCCACCCATCGGGTGGTCGCGTTGCCGGAACTTCTTGCCGGCCGGGACGCTCGTCAGGCAAAACAGCAGGCGTGGCTTGCCCGCCATTCAGCCCCCCTGATTTCCTTTACCGTAGTTTCGCCGGGGCCGATTAAAGACAGCGAGCTAACGCGGCGGATCTTTAACCACGGGATCCGGGCGCTGCGTCTGCTTGCTGAAGCGTCCGGTTGGGAAATCAGGCAGCAGACCTGTTTTCCGGTGATAACCGGCCCTGAAGGACTGCTGGTTATTGATGCCCCGGCGAGTCAGGTCAAGCAGGCCGCTATCGAACTTGAACAGTCGCATCCGCTGGGCAGACTCTGGGATATTGATGTTCTTACTCCCCAGGGCAACATCCTGTCACGCAAGGATTTTTCTCTACCGCCAAGAGGATGTCTGCTATGCCAGCAGGATGCGGCGTACTGTGCCCGCGAACAAACGCATTCGCTTCAGGATCTTACCGCCAGGATGGAGTCTCTGCTAAATGATGCCGACCACGCAACCCAACGGTAAAAAAACGCTTATCCCCCGGCAAATTGTGGCCAGGTATAGTGAAAAGGCATACCAGGCCATGCTCGCGGAGGTCAATCTTTCGCCGAAACCCGGTCTGGTCGATCGCTTCAATTGTGGGGCGCACCGGGATATGACGATCGAGGATTTTTACCGCAGCGCCCGGGTTATTTACCCGTGGCTATCACGGTTTATGGAACAGGGCGCGTCGAGCATCCATCTCGAGGAAAGTGACGTAATCTGCACGCTGCGCCCGGTTGGTCTGGCTTGTGAGGAGGCCATGTTTCGTGCAACAGCGGGGGTTAATACCCATAAAGGCACCATTTTTTCCCTCGGTTTGATGTTCGCCGCTATTGGCCGCCTGTACGCCCAACGCCAACACCTTTCGCCCGACAATATTTGCAAAACCGTCGCCGCTTTTTGCCGCGGGTTAACCGAACGTGAATTGTCAAAACACAATGAGATGGAGACCGCTGGGAAGCGTCTGTACCGGCGGTTTGGTCTGACTGGCGCACGAGGCCAGGCAGAAGCGGGCTACCCGCTGGTGATAGCGCTGGCTCTGCCGCACTACAAAGCGCAGCTGGCGGCAGGCGTAAATCCAGACCTTGCCCTGCTCGATACTCTGCTGCTGTTAATCGCCAGAAATGACGACACCAACGTCGCCTCACGAGGCGGAATTGAAGGCCTTGAATGGATAAAGTGCGAGGCGAAACGCTTGCTGTGCCAGGGGGGGATGCGCCTGGCCGCGAACCTTCCCCGCTTACAGAAATTCGATCGATTGTGTATCGCACGCAACCTCAGCCCCGGCGGCAGTGCCGATCTGCTGATCATCACCTGGTTTTTAGCCGAGATCTCATCTTTCACCCCCAATCCAACATCACTATAAAACCGCCCTGGAGAATCAGTTATGTCTGTTTCAAAAGATAAAATATGGAAGTTATTGGCCCCGCTGCTGGTCATGGCCGTGATGCTGCTCATTCCGGTTCCTGACGGCATGCCTCCTCAAGCCTGGCACTTTTTTGCCGTCTTTGTTGCCATGATAGTCGGGATGATCCTGGAGCCTATCCCGGCAACAGCAATCAGTTTTATCGCGGTGACCATCTGCGTCATTGGCAGTAATTACTTGCTGTTTGATGCCACGGAGCTGGCGGACCCAGCCTTTAAAGCGGGTAAGCAGGCACTAAAATGGGGGCTGGCCGGTTTCTCGAGCACCACCGTCTGGCTGGTGTTTGGCGCGTTCATTTTTGCTCTGGGCTATGAAGTTACCGGCCTGGGCCGTCGCATCGCCCTGTTTATGGTTAAGTTTATGGGGAAACGCACGCTGACGTTAGGCTATGCGATTGTCATTATCGACATCCTTCTTGCCCCTTTCACACCCTCAAATACCGCGCGCACAGGCGGGACCGTTTTCCCGGTCATTAAAAATCTGCCGCCGCTGTTCAAATCCTTCCCTAACGATCCTTCCTCACGCCGCATCGGCGGCTACCTGATGTGGATGATGGTCATCAGTACCAGCCTCAGTTCTTCCATGTTCGTCACCGGTGCCGCACCTAACGTGCTGGGCCTGGAGTTCGTGAATAAGATCGCAGGCATACAAATAGGCTGGTTACAGTGGTTCCTGAGCTTCCTGCCTGTCGGTCTCATTTTACTGATCGTGGCTCCCTGGCTTTCTTACGTACTGTATAAACCCGAAATCACCCATAGCGAGGAGGTTTCTAACTGGGCGGGTGAAGCGCTAAAAGAAATGGGCGCCCTTACGCGCAAAGAATTTACGCTGATTGCCCTGGTTTTACTTAGCCTCGGCCTCTGGGTGTTTGGCGGAAAAATAATTGATGCCACCGCCGTCGGCCTACTTGCGGTATCCTTGATGCTGGCGCTGCACGTCGTTCCATGGAAAGAGATAACCAAATATCACAGCGCCTGGAATACGCTGGTGAACCTGTCAACGCTGGTTGTCATGGCCAGTGGCCTAACCCGCTCAGGTTTTATCGACTGGTTCGCCAACACGATGAGTACCCACCTGGAAGGCTTTGCGCCGAATACCACCGTGATAGTACTGGTGCTGGTGTTTTACTTTGCCCATTATCTGTTCGCCAGCCTGTCGGCGCATACGGCCACCATGCTGCCGGTGATCCTTGCCGTGGGAAAAGGCATTCCAGGCGTCCCAATGGAGCACCTGTGCATCCTGCTGGTGCTTTCTATTGGTATCATGGGCTGCCTGACGCCTTATGCCACCGGACCGGGCGTCATTATCTACGGCTGTGGCTACGTTAAGTCAAAAGATTACTGGCGGCTGGGAGCCATTTTCGGGGTCATTTATATTGCCATGCTGCTGCTTGTCGGCTGGCCGATTCTGGCGCTCTGGAGCTAACGGCGCGGGTTCGCTGGACGCCAGATTTTTGCTTTTCCAGATAAGCGAAGAGCCGGTCAGTTAAAGCTGAGCGGCTTTTTTTATGGTTTAATAAAAACATCGAAAAATAATTAGCACTCGGGATCCCCGCATGAAATCACCGTGGAAAGAAGTCTTACTTCTCACCGCCTCACTGCTCCCTGCTGTCGCAGCCCATGCCGACCCGCTGCAGCCCAGCCAGTACGGGGACTTTGACCGCTACGTGCTGGCACTCTCCTGGCAAACCGGCTTCTGTCAGAGCATGCATGACCGCAACCGTAATGAGCCAGCGGAGTGCAAGACTCAGCAGGAACAAGCAGATAAAAGCGCATTCCTTACCGTTCACGGCCTCTGGCCCGGATTGCCAAAATCCGTCTCTTCCCGTGGTGTAGATGAAAAACGCTGGATGCGCTATGGCTGTGCGACTCGCCCCATCCCGAATATGGCCGAAGCCAGAGCCTCAAACAAATGCGCTGCGCCGGATACCGGGCTTTCCGTTGAAATGGCGTCAAAACTGGCGGGTGTGATGCCCGGTGCTGGAGGCCAGTCCTGCCTTGAGCGCTACGAATACGCCAAACATGGCGTTTGCTTTGGTTTTAACCCGGACGATTACTTCGGCACCATGGTGCGGCTTAACGGCGAAGTGAAGCAGAGCGAGTTTGGTAAATTTCTAGCCCAGAACTACGGCCAGGTGGTAACGCGTAAGGCGTTCAACAAGGCCGTGAAGAACACCTGGGGCAGCGACGCCGTAGAAGCCATAAAGCTAACCTGCGACGGCAATCCAGCCTTTCTCACGGAAATGCAGATCTCACTGCTGGCAGATAAGATCAACCAGCCGCTGCAAAGCGCCTCGTTTGCACCGCAAAAACATCCCGGTAACTGCGGGAAAAGCTTCCGCCTGGATGCGGTTGGCTACTGAGCAAAGATAAATACTGAAGTCAAAAATTAATCGCATCACTATTTGTTCAGGTTTTTTGGTTATAGCCTTCAGGTATCGGAACTGGAGGTCATCATGAGCAGAACAAAACGGTATTTACTGCAGTTAAAAGCGCAGTTTGAAAGCGAAGGTAAAAAGCAAAAGCTACTGGGCTTTATTTGGCTCTCGCCACAGCAGCGCTACGAGATCCTCAAAGAGCTTCTGCTGCCGATTGCAGAACACAATGTTCGTTAAAATCATGCGGACCAGCGAATAAATCGCTGGCCCGCTCGTTCGATAATTCGAAAATACATCTCTTCTGCTACGGAATTACCGAACTGAAAGCCTGAATTAATAACCTGCGGCTTTATTAGCAGCCTTAATTCTTTCATTTCTCATATTTTTATCATGCGAGTCTTTGGCATTTAATATTTCACCCGTCGCGCTGATAAAATCCGAGGCCGTACAGCCGGTTAGCAGTAGCGCCGTAGAGAAAAAAACCGCTTTAAGCATAGAACCATCCATGATGAAATTAATACCAACAATATCAACCAACTAGATTAAAAACACAAAGAAACTGCATTTCCCAATGATATTCAACGGGCGTGGATTTTAGCCAGTGTGAAAATAAATAAAAGAATTTTCCGCCCCGTTGAAATAAATTACCCATAAAGGATTACTACCAGAAAAACATAATAAAAACACAGTCGTTCTACTGTCTGCCGACAACTGGATATCCCTTGGGGTAAATTCTATCCCCCATATCCTCTGCCTGCGAGCCAAACCCGACACAGGTGCGTGTCAGATTTTCCCTGGCCAAACAATTCTCTCGTACAGGTTTCACCCTGATTATTCTGATTGTTTGAACTTCATCCCAAAATGTAAACGAACATGACAGAGTTCGTTTACAGCCGCCCCAATGTTACCGATATCATGTTACCGGTATCAGCTGTATCTGATGGCACACCATTGGTGCATTCATCTAAAAATTCGGCTCTGGGGAAATAATATGACTGAAATAACAACAAGTTTAGGCGCAGGAACCCTGTTGGGAATTGCCGCCAGTTCCGTCGTGCTCCTGCTCGTGTTGATCATGCGTTTTCGCGTGCATGCCTTCCTGGCGCTGACCCTGGTAAGCGTCGTGGTGGCACTCGTGACCGGCGTTCCCTTCGATAAAATCGTCCCGACGATTCTGGGCGGTTTCGGCAGCACGCTGGCGGGAGTAGCTTTGCTGGTTGGTCTCGGCGCCATGATTGGCCGACTGCTGGAGATTTCCGGCGGGGCAAAGGTGCTGGCCGACACTCTGGTGGGCACCTTCGGCTCGCACCGGGCCCCCTTCGCGCTGGGCGTCGCGTCCCTGCTGTTCGGCTTCCCTATCTTCTTCGACGCGGGCCTGGTGGTGATGCTGCCGATTATTTTCAGCGTGGCGAAGCAGTTTGGTGGCTCCACGCTGAAATATGCCCTCCCGGCGGCCGGCGCCTTTGCCGTTATGCATGCCCTGTTGCCGCCTCATCCAGGGCCGGTTGCCGCCAGCGAGCTGCTGGGGGCAAACATCGGGCTGCTGGTCGTCGTGGGGCTGATTATCGCCATCCCGACCTGGTACATCGGTGCCTATCTGTTTGGGCTGTATGCCGGGAAGAAATTCGATATTCCGCTGCCTGGCTCCTTCCTTGGTAAAATTGAGGCTGACGAAAACCACCAGCCACCGTCGTTCGGCATGGTCATGACGATTCTGCTCATGCCGCTGGTGCTGATTTTCCTGGATACCGGCCTTAACACCGCCACGGTACTCGGCTGGGTCAGCGCCGACAACACGCTGGTTAACTTCTTACGTATGCTGGGCAAAACGCCAATTGCGTTGCTGATCACCGTGCTGTTTGCGCTGGCGATATTCAGCGGTAAACACAGTCGCCAGCATCTGGAAAAAGTCTGTGACGGCGCCCTCGGCCCTATTTGCGGCATTATTCTGGTCACCGGCGCGGGCGGCATGTTCGGCGGCGTACTGCGTGCAAGCGGCATTGGTGATGCGCTGGCTGGCGTACTCTCGGATACCGGAATGCCGGTTATCGTTGCCGCATTCGTTATATCAACCGCGCTCCGCGTCGCTCAGGGATCTGCAACCGTCGCGCTGACGACCACCGCCGCGCTGGTCTCGCCGATGGTCGAAGCCACCACCGGCCTCAGCCAGTTTGACTTGTGCTTTATCGTTATCGCCATCGCAGGCGGCGCAACCGTCCTGTCTCACGTGAATGACTCGGGCTTTTGGCTGGTGGGGCGCTTCCTGGAAATGGACGAGAAAACGACGCTGAAAACCTGGACGGTCATGGAAACGTTGATCGGGACCATTGCCTTCCTGCTGGCAGCGTTGGGCAGCGTGATTTTGTAAGCGGCGAAGGCAAAGCCAAAATGTGAGTTATCTCGCTTTCAACTGTACGCTAAGCTCAGTATCATCATTCTTAGATGAACAACCCTCGCCGGTTTCGGTGAGGGTTTTTCTTTGTAAGCTTTCAGCACATGAGTGCCCTGTTTTTTACACGGAGAGAATAATGTCCAGACCTGCCATCATCATTAACGAACTAGACGCCGAACGCCTTGACCGCCTGCTGGAACAGCCGCAGTACGCCAAAGCCCCGGTGGCAGAGGCGCTAAACGCCGAGCTGGATCGCGCTGAGATGTGCAGCCCGGAAAAGATGCCACCGGATGTTGTATCCATGAACAGCCGCGTAGAGTTTCGCGATTTAAGCACCCGGGAAGTCCACGTTCGTACGCTGGTCTACCCGGCAAACCTGACCGACAGCGACAGCCAGCTGTCCGTTATGGCACCGGTTGGTGCCGCGCTGCTGGGCCTGCGGGTGGGAGATGCGATCAACTGGATCTTACCAAACGGCAGCCAGACGAACCTCGAAGTTCTGGCGCTGCAATACCAGCCGGAAGCCGCCGGTGAATTCCATCGCTAATCCTGTCCCCCCTCTGTCTCTACAGGGGGGAATCTGCCACAGCGATTATTTTTTACTTCCATTACCCGCTTATATCGCTTAATTTCAACTACCAATAGTTATAGTTTCTGTACAAAAAGAAGATTTATCTTTGTTTAATTAATTGACAAAGCTGATATCATTCATGCCAGTGCATTTTATTTTGCTGAAATGTAAATATCCGTACCAGATAAATAACATATCACCCCTCACTCATTGACGTAGATTATCTATTAATGTTATTCACGGCGGTGCCGATATATTTCCGATGGTTATTTATAAATGGAGAAGTTATGAAAAAGGTTGCAAAGTTATTCGGTATGTTTGTGATTTTAGGGGTTCTCGCTGGCTGTGCGCGTACGGCACCTATCGCGAATATTCAAACAACCGTTAGCGCGGGTCACACTGACGCGCAGGTTAAAAATGCGATTCTTAAAGCCGGTATTCAGCGCCAGTGGATAATGAACGAAGTTAGCCCTGGGGTTATCAAAGCCCGCCAACAGGCTCGTGATTTCACTGCAGACGTGCGCATTAATTACACCGCGAATGGCTATTCTATTAATTATGAAAACAGTCTGAACCTGCGCGCTTCCGACGGCAAAATCCACAAAAACTACAACCGCTGGGTTCGCAATCTCGACAAAGATATTCAGGTCAATCTCGCCTCTTCGGGTCTGTAATTATGCTTAACGCTGGGCCTGGCGGCTCAGCGTTTTCTTATTGTTATTGCTACGTTAACAGGTTACGCAACGCATGTACGAACAGGACAGTCTTAGCGCACTGGATGCTATCACGGAAGCCCAGCGAATCGCTTTTGCCCCCATGCTATTTCAAACGGCGCTCTGCCTGCGCAATGCTGGCGTACTCGCTTACCTCGATCGGCAAGGTAAACGTGGTGCAACTCTCGAAGAAATAACAGAACACTGTGACGTTAACGAATATGCTGCCAGCGTTTTACTGGATATGGGCCTAAGCGGGCGTATTATTTTCCGGCAAAATACGCATTATTTCCTGGCGAAAATAGGTCATTTCCTGGTGCACGACACCATGACGCGTGTGAATATGGATTTTACCCAGGACGTTTGCTATCAGGGGCTGTTCTTCCTGGAAGACGCGCTAAAAGAGGGCAAGCCTTCGGGCCTGAAAGTTTTTGGCAACTGGCCAACCATTTACCCGGCGCTCTCGCAGTTACCAGATTCAGCCCGTGAAAGCTGGTTTGCTTTCGATCATTACTATTCCGATGCGGCTTTTGAAGCAGCCTTACCACATGTTTTCGCCAGCCAACCGGCTCGTCTTTATGACGTTGGTGGAAATACGGGGAAATGGGCATTACGCTGCTGCAAATATGATGAAAAAGTGGCGGTTACCCTCCTGGATTTACCGCAACAAATTGCACTCGCGCGTGAAAATATAGAGAATGCAGGGCTTTCCAGACGTATTGATTTCCACAGCGTAGATATGCTGAGCGATTCCCCCCTGCCCGGAGAGGCAGATATCTGGTGGATGAGCCAGTTCCTGGACTGCTTCTCGCCGGAGCAAATCATTACGCTTCTCAGCAACGTTGCCCGGGTGATGAAGCCGGGCGCAAGGCTCTGCGTGATGGAACTGTTTTGGGACGCACAAAAATTTGAAGCGGCTTCGTTTAGTCTTAACGCCTCTTCGCTTTACTTTACCTGCATGGCCAACGGCAACAGCCGTTTTTACAGCGTAGAGAAGTTTTATCGTTATCTGGAAATGGCTGGGTTCCAGGTTTCAGAACGCCACGATAACTTAGGCGTGGGTCATACCTTGCTGGTATGCCAGAAAATCTCCTGACCCAGCGCGCTCAGCGCTGGTGCTTAGTGTAACCGTAATATAATCATTGAATTATCGCAGAATCACGCGGATGAAATTTGCACTTAACATTATTGACTGGCAGGCGAAAGCGCCGGGCCTCAGCAACGCGACAGAGTGGCAACAGTGGTCACAGCGCGGGCAGACTATCGACCCCACGCTCCCCCTGGGTGCATTAAGCGAGCTTCCGATGATGACGGCCCGCCGCCTCAGCTCAGGTAGCAAACTGGCCGTTGACTGCGGGCTGGCAATGCTGCGTCGCCATCAAATTGATGCGGTGCTGTATACCAGCCGCCACGGAGAACTCGAGCGTAATTACCGCATTTTGCACGCGCTGGCGACGGAACAACCGCTCTCTCCGACGGATTTCGCGCTTTCGGTTCATAATTCATCCGTTGGTAACCTCACGATTGCCGCGAAAAAACCGATTACGTCAGCCTCACTGTCCGCCGGTAAAGACACCTTCCAGCAGGGGCTGTGCGAAGTCATCTGCCTGCTGCAGGCGGGTTACCAGAAAGTCCTGATGGTTGACTTTGACGGCCAGCTGCCGGCGTTTTACCACCCGCATATCGCGCCGCAGATGCCCACCTGGCCGTACGCCGTTGCGCTGGTCTTTGAGGCGGGAAGCAGCCTACGGTGCAGCACGCAAAAAAGCGAGGCCACCGGCGAACCCACATTGCCGCAAAGCCTGCTGTTTTTACAGCACTATTTGAATGACTGTTCGGCCTTTACCCTACCGGGCGAGCGTGTTGAATGGCAATGGAGTCGCGCATGAGCGGCGTTGCGGCACGGCTAAACTGGCTATGGCGACTGGTCATGACGGGCTTCTGTTTTGCGCTGTTTGGCCTCGGCGGGCTACTGCTCTCTACCGTTTGGTTTAACTTACTGTTGGTGTTTATCAGGGATACTGCAACACGTCGCCGCATCGCGCGCCGCAGTATTGCCGCAAGCTTTCGCCTTTTTCTGACGATCGCAAAAACCATCAGGGTGCTGGACTACCATATTGAGGGGCGGGACATTCTTCACGCCGAGCGCGGCTGCCTGGTGGTGGCCAACCACCCAACGCTGATTGACTACGTTCTGCTCGCATCCGTCATGCCCGAGACAGATTGCCTGGTTAAAGATGCGCTGCTTAAAAACCCGTTTGTCAGCGGCGTCATTCGTGCCGCGGACTATCTGGTTAACAGTCAGGCCGACGCGCTATTACCCGCCAGCCGCCAGCGGCTGCAGCAAGGTGACACAATTTTGATCTTTCCCGAGGGCACGCGAACGCAGCCCGGCGGTAAAATGACGCTTCAGCGCGGTGCGGCCAATATCGCCGTGCGCTGCGGCAGCGACTTACGCGTTGCGACGATCCACTGCAGTGAGAACCTGCTGGACAAGCAAAGCAAATGGTACAATGTCCCGCCAGCAAAACCCTTATTTACCGTCAGGGTGCGCGAACGGATAAGCATTGACCAGTTTCACCAGGCAAACTCACAAGAACCGGCGCTGGCGGCAAGGCAGCTAAACCGGCATCTTTTGCTTCAATTACAACAGGGGACAAACCCTCTTTCGGGTATTAATGATGCAAGCGCTCTATCTTGAAATTAAAAATCTCATCATAAACACACTCAATCTGGATGAAATGTCGAGCGACGACATTGACACCGATGCAGCACTCTTTGGCGAGGGTTTAGGCCTGGACTCGATTGATGCTCTGGAACTGGGGCTGGCGGTGAAAAACCAGTATGGCGTGGTGCTTTCCGCTGAGAGCGAAGAGATGCGCCAGCACTTCTTTTCCGTTGCCACGCTGGCATCTTTCATTCACGCTCAACGAGCCTGAGGAGAGTCCGTTATGACCGATCCACACGCTATTTATGAAGAAGTTTCCGCGCTGCTGGTGAAGCTGTTTGAAATCGATCCTCAGGACATCAAACCTGAAGCTCGCCTGTACGAAGATCTGGAATTAGACAGCATCGATGCTGTGGATATGATTGTCCATCTGCAAAAGAAAACCGGCAAAAAAATCAAACCGGAAGAGTTCAAAGCCGTTCGCACCATACAGGATGTGGTCGACGCGGTAGAACGTCTGTTACAAGAAGCGTAACGCGCTATGCCGTGCGCTCGCGCTTTTCCGGGTGTACAGCTGCTGACGGGACTGCTGCTGCTGGCCTGGCCAGGCATTATTTGGCTGGGTCTGGCACATAACAGCCTGCACTGGCTGCTACCGCTCATGGCTCTGCTGCTGTTTGTCCGCTTTCGCCAAACCCGACGACAGGCTGGTCCTTTGCGGATCGTCACCCAGGTTGTGGCCGTCGCCGGGATAGTGCTGTGCGCGGCCAGTTATCTGCTGAAAACGCACCAGCTGCTGCTGTTTTACCCGGTGGTGGTGAACAGCGTGATGCTTGCCGTCTTCGGCGGATCACTCTGGTCCGCTATGCCGATTGTCGAACGTCTGGCACGACTGCGTGACCCCGAACTTCCTGAGACGGCGGTGCGTTATACCCGCCGCGTCACACAAATCTGGTGCCTGTTTTTTATTGCCAACGGGAGCATTGCGCTGTTCACCGCGCTGTATGGTGATATGGCACTGTGGACGGCCTGGAACGGCATGATTGCCTATCTGCTGATGGGGACGTTAATGGCAGGAGAGTGGCTGGTACGCCGTCGGGTGATAAAAAGAGAATCACAATGAAGCAACCTCTTTCTCTGGCGAGGTGGTTAACCGCTCCGCGCCCTTCCTCCACGATTGTTGCCTGGCTTGGCAACCAGGAGTGGACGCTGGAACATTTGCGCCACGACGTCGCACAGCTGATGCAGCACATGGCCCATCGCCCTGGCCAGCGCTGGGCGCTGTGCTTTGAAAACAGCTACCTGTTTCTTGTGGCGATGCTGGCGACGCTTCACGCCGGAAGAACGCCGGTTATCCCAGGGCACTGCCGGGTCGCGCTGCTTAATGAGCAATGCAGCCTGTTCGACGGCGTATTGAGCGACAAAGACCTTGCCTGGCAGGGGCCACTCTGTATTGTGCGTTCAGAGCAAAAAATAGCAGAAGAAGCCGTCTTTTTCCCCGATATTGCTGACGATGCTTTCGTGGAACTGTTCACCTCGGGTTCAACCGGCACGCCTAAGCGTGTGATCAAATCCATCACCCATCTCGACCACGAGGCCGCGCTGCTGACGGCGCATTTTGCCGAACGGTTTGAAGGGTGCAGAATCGTCGCCTCGGTGGTGCCGCAGCACCTCTATGGGCTCACCTTCCGCATCTTTTTACCGATGGCGCTTGGGCAACCACTTCACGCGGCGATGCTTTACTACGCCGAACAGCTTGCCGCGCTGAGCCCCAGGCACCGCTATGCGTTTATTAGCAGCCCGGCTTTCCTGAAACGTCTTGATCTCCAGCTTTCACCACCACCGGTAGACATTATTCTCTCGGCGGGCGGCCAGCTCCCCTGGCAAGATGTTGCGCAGGCATCTCGCTGGCTGGGCGTATTCCCGGATGAAATTTATGGCAGTACCGAAACCGGCGTACTCGCCTGGCGCTACCGCGAGCGAGATGACATTCCCTGGTGGCCGTTCCCAGGCATAAACATCGCCGCTGAGGGTGAATCTTTCCGTGCCCGTTCACCGCTCATTGCCGCACAAGATGGCCTGCTGCTGGACGACATCCTGCACTTTGATGCTGACGGAACATTTCGCCTGATGGGGCGCCGCGGGCGCGTCGTCAAAATTGAAGAAAAACGCATTTCTCTGACCGAAATTGAGCAGCGCTTGCTGACGCTGGAGGGCATCTGTGAGGCCGCCGCCCTGCCGGTTTCACGCGGCGGGCGTCAGGGAATTGGCGTCTTACTGGTTCTCAATGAATCAGCACGCCAGCGCTGGCAGCAGCGCAGCGGTAAAGCCCAGGAAATGGCATGGCGAAGGTCGCTTCAGCCCTGGCTTGAACCCGTCGCCATGCCGCGCTACTGGCGCGTGGTGGACGAAATTCCGGTCAATAACATGAACAAGCGTGTCTATGCGCAATTACAGGAGTTATTTCATGAAACCTCATGAAATTGAGCGCCATCAGGCACGGCCAGAAACGCTGGAAGTTGTGCTTTATCTCGACCCTTCCCTGTTTTGGTTCAAAGGCCACTTTGCCGTACAGCCTCTGCTGCCGGGCGTTGCCCAACTGGACTGGGTGATGCTGTATGCCCGCGAGCTGCTGGCATCGGACTACCGTTTCCACAGCATTCAGAACGTGAAGTTCCAGGCTCCGCTGCTGCCGGAATCCACCGTCACATTAATGCTGGAATGGCAGGAAGCCCGGCAGATCCTGAGCTTTAGCTTTAAGCGCCACGACGGCGAGGAACGCCATACCGCCAGCAGCGGGAAGATTCGTTTATGTCGCTGACTTTTCGCCCCTGCGTACTCATCCCCTGCTACAACCACGGGGCGATGATGCCACGCGTTCTTACGCGTCTGGCCCCCTTTGGTTTACCCTGCATCGTGGTGGACGACGGCAGCGACGAGGTCACCCGCCAGACTCTTGAACAACTGGATGCTCAACATGCAAACCTGACGCTGATTCGCCTGCCGGCGAATGCCGGAAAAGGTGAAGCCGTCATTCAGGGGCTGAAAATTGCCGCCGAAAAGGGCTATACCCACGCCGTACAGGTCGATGCCGACGGGCAGCACGCCGTTGAAGATATCCCGAAATTGCTTGCGCTGGCACAGCTGCACCCGGACGCGCTCATCTCCGGGCAACCCATTTATGACGATTCCATTCCTCGCTCACGCTTGTATGGCCGCTGGGTAACCCACGTGTGGGTGTGGATAGAAACGCTTTCGCTGCAGCTTAAAGACAGCATGTGCGGGTTCCGCGTTTATCCGGTAGCCCCTACGCTGCAGCTGGCTAAACGCGTTCCCCTGGGCAAACGGATGGACTTCGACACCGAAGTCATGGTGCGCCTCTACTGGCAGGGCAACACCAGCTATTTCGTGCCAACCCGCGTCACCTATCCGCAGGACGGCCTGTCGCACTTTGACGCGCTGAAAGATAACTGCCGTATTTCGCTGATGCACACCCGCCTGTTCTTCGGCATGCTGCCGCGCATCCCTTCCCTGCTGTTCCGCCGTAAAAAACAACACTGGGCAAAACAGAAAGAGGTTAAAGGCTTGTGGGGAATGCGCCTGATGCTGCTGGTCTGGCGCCTGCTGGGACGAAGGGCATTTTCGCTGCTGCTTTATCCGGTCGTGGGCGTTTACTGGCTCACCGCACACCGCGCTCGTAAAGCCTCACAAAGCTGGATTTCACGCGTACGCACGCAGCTGGCGGCCCGCAGCATGCCGATACCGGAAAACCTGACCAGCTTCCGCCACTTCCTGCGCTTTGGCGATGCCATGCTGGATAAAGTCGCTGGCTGGCGTGGCGAACTGCAGCTGGGTCGTGATGTTTTGTTCGCCTCAGGCGCGGAACAAACGCTCAACACCAGCAGCACCGCGGGAAAACTGCTTCTGGCGTCGCATCTTGGTGACGTTGAAGCCTGCCGCTCGCTGGCTCAACTTGAGGGCAGCAAAACCATCAATGCCCTGGTGTTCAACGATAACGCCCAGCGCTTTAAGCAAATTATGCAGGAGATGGCGCCCGAAGCCGGATTAAACCTGATACCGGTGGCCGACATTGGGCCGGAGACCGCCATGCTGCTCAAAGACAAGCT
The DNA here is from genome assembly GCA_009668225.1 of Enterobacteriaceae bacterium RIT693. GTDB lineage: Bacteria > Pseudomonadota > Gammaproteobacteria > Enterobacterales > Enterobacteriaceae > Cedecea. The sequence continues at coordinate 462,922 of WJYK01000001.1, forward strand.
GGATCGCGGCGAGTGGATTGCCATCGTTGGCGATCGCGTCGCGGTTAATCCCCAGCGCGGCAACGAATGGCGCGTTTGCTGGAGCCCGTTTATGGGCCAGGTGGCCCCGTTCCCGCAGGGCCCGTTTATTCTGGCTTCGATTTTGCGCTGCCCGGTCGAGCTGATTTTTGCACTCCGTCAGGACGGCAAGTTACGCATTCATTGTGAACCCTTTGCCGACCCGCTGCTGCTGCCACGTGCGGAGCGCCAGGCCGCACTGCAACGCACCATCGACCGCTACGCGGAGCGCCTTGAACACTATGCTCTGCAATCGCCGCTCGACTGGTTTAATTTTTTCGATTTCTGGCAACTGCCGGACATCAAAGACAAGGAGTAAAGGGTGCACAACGATCCCCGTTTTACCGCTGAAGTCGAGTTGACCATCCCTTTTCATGACGTCGATATGATGGGTGTTGCCTGGCACGGCAACTATTTTCGCTACTTCGAAATCGCCCGTGAGGCGCTGCTTAATCAGTTCAACTACGGCTACCGCCAGATGAAAGAGTCGGGGTATTTGTGGCCGGTGGTCGATACCCGCGTGAAATACCGCAACGCGCTGACCTTTGAACAGCGTATTCGCGTTCGGGCGCGCATTGAGGAATACGAAAACCGCCTGCGCATCGGCTATGAAATTTTTGATGCGGAAACCGGAAAGCGAGCCACCACCGGCTATACCATCCAGGTTGCGGTCGAAGAAAAAAGCCATGAATTGTGCTTTGTCTGCCCGGATATTCTGTTTGAACGTATGGGAGTAACTCCATGAAATACTGGCCAATGCTGGCACTGCTGATCAGCCCCTTCGTCAACGCTCTGACGCTTGACGCTCTACAACAGCGTTTTACCGAACAGCCGGTTATCCGCGCCCATTTTGAGCAGAGCCGCACTATCAAAGATCTGCCTCAGCCGCTGAAATCATCCGGCGAGATGCTGATAGCCAGGGATAAAGGTCTGCTGTGGGACCAGACCAGCCCTTTCTCCATGAAGCTGCTGCTGGATGACACCCGAATGGTCCAGGCCATCAACGGCCAGCCACCTCAAACAATCACCGCGGAAAATAACCCGCAGATGTTTCAGTTTAACCACCTGCTGCGGGCGCTGTTCCAGGCCGACCGCAAAGTCCTGGAGCAAAACTTCCGCGTGGAGTTTACCGATAAAGGCGAAGGCCGCTGGACGCTGCGCCTGACGCCAATCGTCACGCCGCTGGATAAGATCTTCGCCACCATAGACCTGGCAGGCGGCCAGTATCTGGACAGCATTCAGCTGAATGACAAACAAGGCGATCGCACGGATATCGCACTCTCTCAACATCAACTGACCCCGGCCAAGCTCACCGATGAAGAACGCCAACGCTTTGCCAGTCAGTAACCGTAAAACCCCTGCCGTGCTGTGGGGAATCGCCTGCCTGATCATGCTGGCGGCTTTACTCACGCTATTGCCCGGTTCGAGGATGAACAGCAGCGTGCTGGCCATGCTGCCAAAACAGGCGCTGGGCGCTATTCCTCCCGCCCTGAACGATGGCTTTATGCAGCGTCTGGACAAGCAGCTGGTCTGGCTGGTCAGCCCGGGGAAAAAAGCCGACCCGACGGTGGCGCAGGCCTGGCTTGCTCTCCTGCAGCGCTCTCATGCGCTTGCGGAAGTCAAAGGCCCGATGGACGCCGCCGCCCAGCAACAATGGGGGGCTTTTTTCTGGCAACATCGCAACGGCATGCTCGACGGCGACACGCGAGCACGCCTGCAAAACGGCGGTAATGCTCAGGCGCAGTGGATTCTCTCTCAGCTTTACTCCGCCTTTTCCGGCGTTAGCGGTAAAGAGCTGCAAAACGATCCGCTGATGCTGATGCGTGGCTCACAGCTTGCCATGGCCAAAAATGGCCAGCGCCTCAGGCTAATGGACGGCTGGCTGGTGACGCAGGATGAGCACGGCAATTACTGGTATTTACTGCACGGTGAACTGGCAGGTTCCTCCTTTGATATGCAGCAAACGCACGCTCTGGTTACCACCCTGGACTCGCTGAAACAGCAATTAACAGGGCGCTACCCACAGGCGCAAATTCTGTCGCGCGGCACGGTATTTTACAGCGACTATGCCAGCCAGCAGGCGAAGAAGGATATTTCAACGCTGGGTGTAGCCACCCTTCTCGGCGTGGTGCTGCTGATTGTGGCGGTCTTCCGCTCGCTGCGTCCGCTGCTGCTGTGCGTTATTTCCATCGGTATCGGCGCGCTTGCCGGTACCGTTGTCACCCTGCTTATCTTCGGCGAACTACACCTGATGACGCTGGTGATGAGTATGAGCATCATCGGTATTTCCGCCGACTATACGCTTTACTACCTGACCGAGCGCATGGTGCACGGCGGCGAAGTCACGCCGTGGCAAAGCCTGGCGAAAGTGCGTAACGCGCTGCTTTTGGCGCTGTTCACCACCGTCGCCGCCTACCTGATAATGATGCTCGCCCCGTTTCCAGGCATTCGGCAAATGGCGGTTTTCGCCGCCGTGGGGTTAAGCGCTTCCTGCTTTACGGTCATTTTTTGGTACCCGTGGCTTTGCCACGGCCTACCGGTTCGCCCGGTTCCAGCCATGGTCCTTATGCTGCGCTGGCTGGCCGCCTGGCGACGGAATAAAAAACTCGCCGTTGGGCTGCCTGTTGCGCTGGCAATCTTCTCGCTGGCGGGCATTTCGACACTCAAAGTCGATGACGATATCTCTCAGCTACAGGCGCTGCCACAGCATTTGCTCGCCCAGGAGAAAGCCATTACCGCCCTGACCGGGCAAAGCGTCGACCAGAAATGGTTCGTGGTCTATGGCAATTCCCCGCAGCAAACGCTGGAGCGGCTTGAGGCCTTTACGCCCGCGCTGGAGCAGGCAAAGCACAGTGGCCTGATCGGGGGCTACCGTACGCTACCGATCAACTCGCTTGTTCGTCAACGGCAGGATTTAACGCTTTTACAGCGTGCTACCCCGGCCGTTGCGCAGGCACTGCAGCAGGCCGGGCTACAAACGGTTACGCCAGATCTTAGCCCGATGCCGGTATCGGTAGCCGACTGGCTAAAAAGCCCGGCAAGCGAAGGATGGCGCCTGCTGTGGATCACGCTGAGCAATGGCGAAAGCGGCGTGCTGGTGCCGGTTGATGGCGTTAAGCAAACCGACGCATTAAACGGACTTGCAGCAAAACAGCCGGGCGTTGCCTGGGTCGATCGGAAAGACACTTTTGACGCGCTGTTCGCGCTTTATCGGCATATTCTGACCGGCCTGTTGCTGGTGGCATTAGCCGTCATCGCCTGCGGTGCCATGCTCCGTCTTGGCTGGCGCAAAGGGCTTATCAGCCTGGTGCCTTCTATTCTGTCACTGGGCTGCGGCCTGGCCGCTTTATCGCTGAGCGGTCACGCCGTGAACCTGTTTTCGCTGCTGGCCCTCGTCCTTGTGCTCGGCATCGGCATTAACTACACGCTGTTTTTCAGCAACCCGCGCGGCACGCCGCTGACCTCCCTGCTCGCCATCACGCTGGCAATGGTCACAACGTTACTGACGCTCGGCATGCTGGTCTTTAGCGCCACGCAGGCAATAAGCAGTTTTGGCATCGTTCTGGTCAGCGGGATTTTTACCGCTTTCCTGCTGTCGCCGCTGGCCATGCCCGCTAAAAAAGGGAAAAGAAGAAAATGATGAAGCTTAACTTTTGGCACGCCGTACCGCTTGTTGCCGCGCTGATGCTTACCGGCTGTAGCCACTCGCAAAAAGACCAGCAAGGTCGCCCGCAGGCCTGGCTGGAGCCTGGCGCGCGCGTCACGCTCCCGGCTCCGGGGATCTCCCCGGCGGTGAACGCCCAGCAACTGCTAACCGGCAGCTTCAACGGACAAACCCAATCGCTTTTGGTGATGCTTAGCGCTGACGATAAAAAGCTGACGCTGGCCGGTTTGTCTTCGGTAGGTATCCGCCTGTTTCTCGTCACCTACGATGAGAAGGGGCTGCATACAGAACAATCGATCGTCGTCCCACAGATGCCTCCGGCAAGCCAGGTTTTGGCCGATGTGATGCTAAGCCACTGGCCGATTTCCGCCTGGCAGCCACAGTTGCCGAAGGGCTGGACGCTCACCGACAAAGGCGATAAGCGCGAGCTACGCAATGCCAGCGGCAAGCTAGTGACCGAAATCACCTACCTGATGCGTAAGGGCCAGCGCGAGCCGATAAGCATTCAGCAGCATGTCTTTAAGTACCACATCACCATTCAATATCTGGGTGACTGAGATGATTTATATTTCCGCCGTCGGGATGATAAACGCGCTGGGCAATAACCTCGATGACATCGCCGCCAATCTGACTCAGGGCTGCGCGCCCGGTATGCGGCCACGCAGCGGCTGGCTGCAGGGGCACTCAGAGGCCGTTTTGGGTGGCGTTGACGGTGAGCTACCGGCCATTCCGGATACCTTCGCCGCCCACCGCTCCCGTAACAACCAGCTGCTTTTAGCGGCGCTGGCGCAAATTCAGCCGCAGGTGGATGACGCGATTAAAAAGTATGGCCACGACCGCGTTGCGGTGGTCCTCGGCACCAGCACCTCCGGGTTGGATGAAGGCGATAGCCATGTCAACCTGACGCTTAACGGCAAAGAGAGCGGCGCCTGGCATTATCCTCAGCAGGAACTCGGCGACCCTTCCCGCTTTCTTAGCCACTGGCTACAGCTTGAGGGACCTGCGTTTACGCTCTCCACCGCCTGCTCCTCCAGCGCCAGGGCAATTATCAGCGGCCGCCGTTTGATTGAGGCCGGGCTTGCCGATGTGGCCATCGTTGGCGGGGCCGACACGCTAAGCCGCATGCCGGTTAACGGCTTCCACAGCCTTGAGTCGCTCTCTGCCGAGCTGTGTGAACCCTTTGCCAGGGATCGCCACGGCATCACGATTGGTGAAGGTGCCGCGTTAATGCTGCTGACCAAAGCGCCGCAGCCCATCGCGCTGCTTGGCGTGGGTGAGTCCAGCGATGCTCATCATATTTCAGCCCCTCATCCGGAAGGTGAAGGGGCTATTCGCGCTATTCAACAGGCGCTTGCCGACGCAGGAATGACGCCGGGCGAGGTCGGCTACGTCAACCTGCACGGCACCGCCACGCCGCTAAATGACAAGGTTGAGTCCAGCGTCATGCACGCGCTGTTTGGTGAGCAGGTTCCCTGCAGCTCGACCAAGCATCTTACGGGGCATACGCTGGGGGCGGCGGGCATTACCGAAGCGGCCATTGCCATGCTGATTTTGCAGCGGGACCTGCCCCTGCCTCCGCAGGATTTCAGCCGTTCACCTCGCGATCCGGCCCTGCCGCCCTGCGGCATTATTGACAGCACGAGGCCGCTTGAGCGCCCGGTTATCCTCTCAAACTCTTTCGCCTTTGGCGGAAACAACGCCAGTATTCTGCTCGGGAGAATGCCATGAGCCACTACTTACACCCGGCGGAATACCTGCCGCACGACGCGCCAATGCTGCTGCTTGAAGACGTCATCAACGTCACGGACGACACCACCATTTGTGAGGTGACGGTCACCGAAACCGGCGTGCTGGGGCAGTTTATTGATGATCGGGGGAGCCTGCCGGGCTGGTATGCGCTTGAGCTGATGGCACAGACCGTCGGCGTCTGGTCCGGCTGGCATCGTAAACAACATGGGCAGGACAGCATTAGCCTTGGCATGGTGCTTGGCGCACGAGAGCTCGTCTGCGCGGCCGGCATACTGCCTGCAAACGCCAGGCTCACCATTACGGTAAAATTATTAATGCAAGACGAGCGCTTCGGCAGTTTCGAATGCGCAATTAGCGTAGGCAATGAGACGCTGGCAACCGGCCGGATCAACACTTTCCAGCCCACCACAGAAGAGTTAACAACGCTTTTTCATCAGGGATCTACAGCATGAGTCGTTCTGTTCTGGTTACCGGTGCCAGCAAAGGCATTGGCAGCGCCATCGCCCGCAAGCTTGCCGCCGATGGGTTTGTTATCGGCGTACATTACCATCGCGATGCCGAAGGGGCGCAGCAAACGCTCGATAGCATCCTGGCCGCGGGCGGTGCCGGCCGCCTACTCTGTTTTGACGTGGGTAACCGCGAACAATGCCGCGAAGTGCTCGAGCAAGATATGGAAGCACACGGCCCGTGGTATGGCGTGGTGAATAACGCAGGTATCGCACGTGATGCGGCGTTTCCGGCGCTCAGCGACGATGACTGGGATGCGGTGATCCACACTAATCTGGACAGCTTCTACAACGTTATCCAGCCGTGCATTATGCCGATGATTGCTACTCGCCGGGGCGGTCGCATCATCACGCTTTCTTCGGTGTCCGGCATAATGGGTAACCGCGGCCAGGTTAACTACAGCGCGGCCAAAGCGGGTATTATTGGCGCAACCAAGGCACTGGCCATTGAGCTGGCAAAACGTAAGATTACCGTGAACTGCATCGCTCCGGGCCTTATCGATACCGGCATGATTGAAATGGAAGAGGCGGCGCTGAAAGAGGCGATGTCGATGATCCCCATGAAGCGCACCGGCCAGGTAGAGGAAGTCGCCGGGCTGGCCAGTTATTTAATGTCTGATATTGCGGGCTACGTAACCCGACAGGTTATTTCCATCAACGGAGGGATGCTATGACACGTCGTGTCGTGATTACGGGCATGGGCGGCGTCACCGCCTTTGGAGAGGACTGGCAGAGCGTATCCGCCAGGCTGCTGGCGTATGAAAATGCGGTGCGCAAAATGCCGGAGTGGCAAGTTTACGACGGGCTGCATACGCTGCTCGGCGCCCCCATTGATGACTTTACACTACCGGAACACTATACCCGCAAGCGCATTCGTGCCATGGGGCGGGTCTCACTGATGTCGACCCGCGCGACTGAACTTGCCCTGGAGCAGGCAGGGTTAATCGGTGACGCCGTGCTGACCAACGGCGAAACGGGCATTGCTTACGGCTCATCAACCGGCAGTACCGGCCCGGTGAGTGAGTTCGCCACCATGCTGACGGAAAAGCACACCAATAACATTACCGGCACGACCTATGTTCAAATGATGCCGCACACCACCGCCGTCAATACCGGGCTGTTCTTTGGTCTGCGCGGCCGGGTTATCCCGACCTCCAGCGCCTGTACGTCTGGCAGCCAGGCCATTGGCTATGCGTGGGAGGCTATCCGCCACGGTTACCAGACGGTGATGGTTGCCGGAGGCGCCGAAGAACTCTGCCCTTCCGAAGCCGCAGTGTTCGATACCCTGTTTGCCACCAGCCAGCGTAACGACCAGCCTAAAACGACCCCCTCGCCTTTCGACCAGAAGCGCGACGGCCTGGTGATCGGCGAAGGTGCCGGTACGTTGATTCTGGAAGAATTGGAGCATGCGAAAGCGCGTGGTGCCACCATCTACGGTGAGATAGTCGGCTTTGCCACCAACTGCGATGCGGCGCACATCACCCAGCCGCAGCGCGAAACCATGCAAATCTGCATGGAACAGTCGCTAAAAATGGCTGGCCTGAGCGCGCGGGATATGGGCTATATCTCGGCTCACGGTACGGCAACCGACCGCGGTGACATCGCGGAAAGTCTGGCCACAGAGGCTATCTATGGCAACAGCGTGCCAATCTCTTCGCTGAAAAGCTACTTCGGACATACGCTGGGCGCCTGTGGTGCACTCGAAGCCTGGATGAGCCTGCAGATGATGCGTGAAGGCTGGTTCGCCCCTACCCTCAACCTGAGCCAACCGGACGAACAATGCGGCGCACTGGACTACATCATGGGTACAGCGCGGAAGATTGACTGCGAGTTCCTGCAGAGCAATAACTTCGCTTTCGGGGGGATTAATACCTCTATTATCATTAAGCGCTGGGCTTAATATTTTTCCCTCACCGTGGCCCTCTTCTACAGGGGAGAGGGCATTGTCGTGCTGTTCATACTTTTCCTACAAGGGCAGGCTGTTAGTCATAAATACCTACGCTTATGCAGGGGCGGCTAAGGTTCCGTTCACCCGTAGATCTATTTTCCCTGCACGTTCAGAGACGGTGAACGTGTCAGGTGGCATTACGCCATGCCCCCTGACGACCCCCGGCGCCCGGCGAGCTCATCGCCGCTAAAGCGGTAAACCCACCGGCTATCACCCAAACAGTCGGGGTCGTTCGCGATTCGTTCCCGACGATCGCTCTCTTTCGCTGCTCCCGGCAGCTCAACCCCGCCTGAGTTGGGTCATAGCCGGGGGCGATGAGAGCCGGGAACAAGGGCGTGGCTGCGGGTCTTGAAGCGACTGTGACGTTCTGTGTAGCTGCGGATTTGAAGCGAGGCTCGGTTCCGGCTTAAATCGCCTCCGTTTTCTCTCCGACTGGCCAGGGTCCGGCCGTCGGGAACGGCCGGAGGCTGAGAGCGTCGGGAACGCATCTCAGGCGACCCAGGACTGGGAGATAAAACGGAGGTCTGCCGCTTCAGCGGTCGATTTATTTGGCCGGAAGTCCGGGGTCTCGGGGGAATGACGGTGATTCTCCCGAGACGTTCGCCGGTGCAGTGGTGACAGATAAAACAGGATTGGAAGTGAACGGAACCTTAGCCAACTCTGCATAATTGTGGGTATTTCTAACAAAAAAACAGCTTCTGGCATCAGCCCCAAACCTTAGAGAATCGCCTCCTCGGTCAAAATACGCTTCGCTCCAAGGTAATGCTCCTGCCAATAATTGTCCGACAACTGGCTAATACGGATATTCAGCCCGGTTCTTGGCGCCTCAATAAACTGCCCGTCCCCCAGATAAACCCCAACGTGGTCTGCGCGATCCTGACTTTTGATGCTGAAAAACACCAGGTCGCCACGCTGAAGCTGACGCTGGTTAATCCACTTCAGCCCTCGATCCTGGAACATGCCGTTGGCGGTACGCGGCAACTTGCGGCTAAGCAGCTGATTATAGGCATAATAAATCAGCCCGCTGCAGTCAAACCCCTGCTCTGGCGTCTGGCCTCCCCAGACATAAGGTTTACCGAGCTGTTGTTTTAGTCGCTGAATAACTTTATGGAGAGTGTCCTCTACACGAGGGCTAACCATCTCGGCCATAAGCGCCTCGGTCGCCAGCGGCCACAGACGCTCAGAGCCGCCGATGAGTCCCGGCCGCCAGCGGGTATGCATCGCCAGTTGCTCACGGTTCCAGGCACGAGTAGCCCGTTTTTCAGCGGCCTGACGTTTTTTCTGCTCGGGTGTAAGGGGAACAACCGCAAGACGCTTTCTGGCGTTGACCAGCAGCCGTTCCCTGTTTTTCATGCGTTCATGGGCTTCTTTGCTCTGCGGCTGCACGGCCTGAGCCTGCTTCTTAACGGGCTTATGCTTTCCGGCTGGTGAAGCGCATGCCAGTGACGAAAAAAGGACAAATAGCAGCAGAAAAAAAAATCCCGCCATACGCCGGAAAAGTACGGGCGCAGGCGGTAAAGTGGAGACAATTGAGGTGGAAATCGGAATGAACAAAACAAATACCTGAAAACTTAACGTACCGAAGACGGCTGCTGTGCAACGCGTTCTGCCAGCGGCTTAATCACTTTCTCGCCATGCTGACCAAAAAACTGGTACAGCGAAGCGCTCGCGGAATGGGTCAACACCATGATCTCAATGCGGCGGTTTGCTGAACTGAGCGGGTGTTCAGGATCAAGCAACATCTGGTCTGCCATTCCGCTAACCTGCAAGACTTTTCCATTATCCAGCCCGCCCCTGGCCAGCGCTTTACGCGCCTGCATGGCGCGTTCACCTGACAGATTCCAGTTGTTATATAACTCCTGGTCCCGGAAACGCGTGGCGTCGGTATGACCGGTAATAATAATTTTGTTGTCGATGGAATTCAGCGCTGCAGCAAACTCCGTCAGCAGACGGTTAAAAAAGGGCGTCAGAATGGCGCTGCTGCGCTGGAACATTTCTCGTTTTTGGTCATCCTGCACCAGAATACGCAGCCCCTGCGGCACAATTTCGATTTGCAGATTAGACTGCGCGTCATAGGCAGAAGTGATCTTCATGATCACTCGGGCCAAATCTTCGATTTCCTGCTCTGAGCGGCGATTCACGTCTGCCAGACTTTCCCCCTGGTTTGCCGTGTTGGTCAACGCCTGCAACGCAGCGACATCCTGCTGAATATCACGCCCGGCATCATCCGACTTTGGTTTCCCAGCCAGGATGGTCACGCTGCCCCCAGAGCCGTTTGGCTGGGTCACTGGCACCGCGGACAGACCGTCAAACAGCGAGTCGCTGTTAAGCAACGAGACAATCTCTTTACGCTCTTCTTCGGTGACTGCCCCCATAATCCAAAGCACCATAAACAGCGCCATCATGGCGAGCGTAAAGTCGGCAAACGCAACCTTCCACGCCCCGCCATGAACCGCGTCGTGGCCTTTGCGCGAGGAGCGTTTGATAATGGTGGTATGCCCCTTTGCCTTGCCTCGCATTACGCTTCACCCGTCATCTGGTTTACCCAGCCGTCGAGCGTGGCAAAGGTCGGCTTGGAGTCCATCGGCAGCATTTTGCGTCCGGCATCAACCGCCAGCAGCGTGGGCTTACCGGCAACGTGATTCACCAGCACGGTTCGCACGCACTCGAGCACCGCCATCAGCTTTTTGGTTCGCTGTTCCATGGCGTTTGCCATCGGGTCCATCAGGCAGTAACAGAAGAAGACGCCAAGAAAAGTGCCCACCAGCGCGGCCGCCACTTTCACGCCGATCACGGCAATGGAACCATCAATGGACTGCATGGTGATGATAATCCCGAGCACCGCGGCACAAATACCGAAACCAGGCATAGCCTCGGCGATACGCTGTAGCGAGCGGGATGGCAGCAGTAAATCTGACTCCATCGCCACCAACTCCTGTTCGAGAATGCCTTCAAGCTCGTGTTCGTTAATTTTACCCATCGCCATCAGGCGGAAGTTATCCGAGATAAAGGTAATCAGCGCTTTATCGCTAAGGATCAGCGGGTATTTTTGAAACAGCGGGCTGCTTTCCGGCACTTCAATATGCTCGTCCAGCACCTTCAGGCCGCCGTCCTGCACCAGCTCCAGCAGCTCAAACAGCAGCATCAGCAGTTGGCGCTGGTATTCATCGGTATGCTCATTTTTACGCATCACGCCGCGGAACTGGCGATACATTTCGGCCAGTACTGGTTTGGGATTGGCCAGTACTAATGCCCCAAAACCGGCGCCTAAAATGATAATGATTTCACCAGGCTGCCAAAACGATGCCAGCCGTCCACCGGACATAAGAAAACCGCCGACAACACAGGCGAAAATAATCACTAAACCTAATAATTTCTGCATGAGTTTCCACTTCTCAAAAACGGCTAAAAAACTGCTCAATTTTTTGCGCTATTTTTTTATTCAGCTGACAGATTCGTGCCTCCGTCAGCCCCAGCACCAGGGCTATCTCTTTCAGGCTCATTTCATGCTGGTAATAAAGCGTCAAAATCATTTGCTCACGTTCATCAAGGCTTGCCAGCGCGGTTTTTAGCGTGCGGCTCACCATCACTTCTTCTTCTAAATTTCTGCCATTCAATGGCACTGAATGCGTTTCACTGCTGAGCAACTCATCCAGGCTGTCCATCGACTTCGCGCAGTCCAGCAGCAAATATTCCTGATACTCTTCGGCGGTGATATCCAGCCGCCCGGCAAGGTCAGAAAAGTTGGGCGGGCGGCCAAGTTCGCGGGCAATCTCGCGGATGGCATCATTCAATTTATGGGTCTTTTGTCGTAGGCGACGTGGACGCCAGTCAAGCTGGCGTAACTCATCCAGCACGGCTCCCCGAATACGGTGCACGGCATAAGCCCCAAATTGCTCATCAGGATGACCATAACGACGCAAAGAACTGAGCAACCCCATCAGGGCTATCTGCTCCATGTCTTCTTTGTCCATGACGCTGCTTGCCTGATAAGAAAGCTGCTTCACAACCCGGTGCACCAGCGGTAAGTAAGCGTTCACATAATTCGACTCTTCCGCGGGCGTCAGCGTATCGTCAGCAATAAAATCCATCATTTCCTGTACCGCCGTGGTGACTTACTGAAAGACCAGCTTGCTGATGATCACATCCTGAAACGGTACGGTGCTGTTGAGGCTTTTAAAGCGCTCGCTATAGGCCGTCATCAGCTTTCCCTTAAGCTCAGAAACGCTCATGGCCCGTACCTCGTCGTAATTCATATCGGACAGGAGGCTCACCGTTGCGCCACGCACCGCGGGAGACATGTCATGGATCGGCTGAACGTTGCGTGGATCATCAGTGGCCAGCGCCAGCTCAAGTAGCAGGTATCGCTCTTTACTGCCGCTGCTTTGAAGGGTGATAACCACATTTTTGATTTCCACAAACTCAATGTGCTTTTCATCCGAGGAACTGAACAATGAGGGCAGCATGCCACTTCCTCCCTCATTCTTCGTTAGCACGTGAGTACCTACTATTGTCAAAGCTGCCGCAAACGCGGCCGCAATAAGGGCAATTAACAGCCCCAGAGAAAAAGTTTTTACGGTCATAATCTTCTTTTTTAAACGGTCAGTAAGACGGAGGCATCTTCACGGCGCGCCCGCGCGTCCGTTTCAATGCTCGCGGCAGCCATAACATCCTGCGACTGCTCCTGCTGCGCCGGCTCTTGCTGGCCGTCACGGCGCCCGCCCTGAGAAGAAACCTGGACATCTACCTGCACAAAACTCTGCTCGGTCAGGCTCTGACGTAAGTCGTTACTGACCTGCTGAAGCGCGCGATAAATCTCCCCCTGGCTCGCATTAATCGTGACCTGCATGCGGCCATTTTCGATATGCACGGCAATCTCTATCTTGCCCATCTCCGGTGGATCAAGGCGGATAGTGGCGTGCTGAATTTGGTTCTTAACCTGTACCTGTAAACGTTCGCCCAGGGCTGACTGCAGCTGCTGAGTCCAGCGTGAAGGCTCCGGATCCAGTTTGACTGTCGTCGGGATCGCCTGCGTTTCATTACCCGCAACGCCTGCCTGAGCCATTGGACGTGCGGCTGAGATCGCCACGTTTTCGCCCACGTTCAGCAAAGACAGAGGCGTGAGGGACTCAACGCTTTTCGCTGCCGCCGGCTGCGCCAGCACGGCCGTCCCGGACTCGGTCAACACGGCGGCAGGCTGCTGAACAGCAGAACCCGCAACGGGAACGCTAACGGCTGAAGGCAACGCCCCATCCAGTCGCGTCGGAGTAACGGCGCTTGTCACTGCGTCAGTGACCAGATTCACCGGTACTGCTGGATCCACCGGTACTGCCGGAACGGCGTTCACCGCAAGCAGCCCATCAAGGATTTGCTGGAGCAGCATCACAGGAGCCGTGCCGCCCGCATCATCCGTTCCTTCTTGCGTCTTAGCACTCTCCTGGCCGGGCGCGTCCAGCGCCGTATCGACAACCGGGACGGAGTGCATCACGTTCAACAGGGCCAGCGTGAAAGGGGGTTGCACGGAGACAGCTACCTGCGAGCCTGCAGGCGTGGCGGCAACACTCTGTTGCCCCGAAACCGCTCCTGATGCGGTGGTGACGACGACGTCGCTTAGCGTTACCGGAGGAGACGTGATATTCATCAGAGAATGTCTCCTTCATCCATAAACGCCGCATAGGCCGCTATGCCTTCCTGATTGCGACGCTGCAACGCCATCTTGCGCTCCAGCTCTTCACTCTTCAGGCGGCACTTGTCATTCACTTTGCGGTGCATACGACGCAGTGCCTCCAGAGCAACCCGCTTTTCGTCGCTAAATGGGCGGCGAGTTAGCGACGCCAGCAGCGAGGCAATTTGCTTATCCACTTCCTGCACCTGCGACCAGTTTTCATTCCCGGCCGCCACCTCAAGCGCGCGCGTCAGAAAATGAATGACCTGAATATCATCCATGCTGCTGACCCATTTTTTGCCACCCGTCCTGCAGGTTCCCGAGGATCTTTTCCACCTCTTCGACATACTCAACGGAAAGCTTATGACTCGCGTCATACAGGCGATAAACGCAATAGTCATAAAGGTTGGCAAGGCTTAACGCCAAATCACCGCCTTTTTCATAATCCAGCGCGCTGGTCAGCGCATTGAGGATATCAATGCACTTATTGATGCTCTGCACCTTGCGTTCATAGCGGCGGGCAGCAATATGGCTCTTTGCACGAACCAGCTCATCCATCAGGCCGTTGAATAACATCAGCACCAGTTGATGAGGGCTGGCAGCCGCGGCCTGAATAGCCAGGTCGGACTGTTGATACTGGCCGAAGCCCTCCTGTTCATTTCCATACATAACTTACTTTCCCTTAGGCCAGGCCAAACATACTCATGGTGTTATTCATCTGCGTCATAATTGATTGCAGCTGGGTAAACTGCTTCAGATAGCGGTTATAGGAGGTGTCATAACGCGCCTGAATTTTGTCGGCTCGGGTATCGATTTCACTCTGCTGGCGGTCCAGCGTTTCCTGGCGCCCTTTCAACAGCCCGCTGCTGGTATTGAGGTATTTATCCAGCGACTTATCCATGCTTTTAATCAGCCCGTTGCTGCCGTTAAACAGATCGTTCAGACCGTGGGCGTCATTCAGCAGAGCTTTATCAAGCTTGCTACTGTCGATGGATAAGGTGCCGTCGCGGTTGGCGGTAATGCCGTAGTCGGTCATATTTTTGTCACCGAAGGACTGGCGCAACAGGTTATTCAGATCCCTTTCTAACGAGGCGATACCGGCGTCACCGGCGAACGCGCCGCGATCTTTGCCATCGCTACCGCTGTTGGTCAGCTTGCCCAGTTCAGTTTTCAGCGTATTAAACGCATCCACAAAACTCTGCATCTGTTCTTTGGTCGCGGTGTTGTCGACGCCAACATTGATACGCAGAGGCTCATCACCGCTTTTTTGCGCCTTTGTCAGCTCAATGGTGACACCGTCGATGAGTTTATCGAGGGTATTCGAGCTGCTTTCGTAAACTTTACCGCTCTCTCCGAGCCTGAACTCCGCGTTTCGCGCCTCGGTAATGGTTTCCGATACGCCAAATTTTTGCGCACTTGCCGGGTCCATTTTGCGGGTATCGAGCTCGACGATATTGTCTTTACCGCTCTCATCGCTGCTCAGCATCAGACTGACTTTACCGTCAGTACGAATCAGCGAGGCCGTGACACCCGGCGCATTTTTGTCGTTATTGGTATTGATCTGTTTAGTCAGGTCCGACATTGACTCCAGGTCATCCATCTCAATGTCCATAGACTTGCCGTTGATGGTGATGGTCATCGTGCCGGTCGCGTTTTTGATTGACTCATCGGTCATATCATCGAACGCAATCTGGTGTGCAGAGGCCAACTGCTGAACGAACAGGTTGTATGTCCCTTTCTGCGCGGTACTCCCGGCGGTCACGTTGGCCACGCCGTCGATGTTGGTGGTTGCCACGTTCTGCAACATGCCACTATCTGTTTTATTCAGCCCGGTCAGGGCAGTACGGAAATCGCTCATCGCGGTACGCAGCGCCGTCAATGCTGCTTTTTGGGCAGTGAGAGAGCTGGTCTGCTTTTTCAGCGCCGTCTGCATGGCGGCAATGTCGTAGCCTGCCAACTGTGTGGCCAGGGTTTGAGGATCCAGACTGGTCAAATCAGACATTTTTATCTCCAGAAATACGGGCACGCCGGACTGACTGAACGCCATATGCCGTTAATACACCTCTTACTTAGCAATTGGCGTGCCAGGTTTTTACTTTAATTAAATCAATGCATTAATTGATTAAAGGAAGAAGCGCTTCCGCATGAGAGGAAAGAGAAACGCAACAGGTAGAAACAAAAACACCGCCCTAAAGCGGTGTTTTTTTGTCATCTCGTGCGTGAGGTATTAACCCAGCAGAGACATCACCATGCCGGACATGCTGTTGGACTGTTTCAGCATCGACATACTGGTCTGCGCCAGCATCTGGTTACGGGTCATTGAGGAGGCTTCACTTGCGAAGTCCGCATCCTGAATGTTACCCAGCGCCAGCTCGGTATTGTCTTTCATGTTTGCCAGGTTCGCCGCCGTGTGGCCCAGACGGTTGATGTTGGCACCCAGGCTTGAACGTACGGTACCGACGTTTTCCAGTGCGGATTCGATGTTCGTGATCGCTGTTGCATAGTCTGGCGCGGCACCGCTTGCATTGGCTTTCAGAGTAATAGAAGACAGGCCGCCGCTTGCGTTGGTGAGGGAGTCATTCACATTAGTCATTTCAGCAGAGAGATTGACGCTCATGTTTTCCTGAGAGCTCGCACCGATCTGGAAATTCATTGTATTTTCCAGTTTACCGCCGGTCAGGAGTTTCTCACCGCCGTAGGTGGTATTACCCATGATGTTGGTCAACTCTTTGTTCAGCTCCTGGAACTCAGAGTCCAGTGCTTCGCGATCTTTTGATGAGTTGGTGTCGTTCGCTGCCTGGGTTGCCAGGTCTTTCATGCGGTACATAATGTTGCTGACTTCGTCGAACGCACCTTCTGCGGTCTGCAGCATCGCGGTTGCGTCAGAGATGTTGCGCTGGGCAACGGCCATACCGTTGCTCTGGCCCTGCAGGCGGGAAGCAATCTGCATGCCGGCGGCATCATCGGCAGCAGAGTTAATGCGCTTGCCGGTCCCCAGACGTTCCATTGCGGTGGACAGCATGCTGTTGGATTTATTCAGCGCATTGATGGACGACATGGAAGAGCCGCTGGTGAAAATAGATAAAGACATAGTAAATCCCCTTGATTCGTTTCGTGTTATGTAGCTTCCGTTATCTAATCAAAGCGGCACACTGATAAGCAGAATTAAATGGTGAAGTAAAAAATGCATTCTTTTAGCCGATAAACAAAAAAAACACCGCCCTAAAGCGGTGTTTTTTGTCGTGTCAGTGTGTGAGGTATTAACCCAGCAGAGACATCACCATGCCGGACATGCTGTTGGACTGCTTCAGCATCGACATACTGGTCTGCGCCAGCATCTGGTTGCGGGTCATTGAGGAGGCTTCACTTGCGAAGTCCGCATCCTGAATGTTACCCAGCGCCAGCTCGGTATTATCTTTCATGTTTGCCAGGTTCGCCGCCGTGTGGCCCAGACGGTTGATGTTGGCACCCAGGCTTGAACGTACGGTACCGACGTTTTCCAGCGCGGATTCGATGGTTTTAATCGCTGTACCATAATCCGGTACAGTGGTGCCGCTCAGAGAGAGTGAAATGCCGCCTACGCCAGACGCGGTGGTACCAGTAGACGTTTTTACATCCCCCAACTCTGCTGACAGGTTTACAGTCATTTTTTCGCTGGCGCTGGAACCAATCTGGAAGTTCATTGCATTATCCAGCTTGCCGCCATCCAGAAGCTTCTCACCGCCGTAGGTGGTGTTACTCATGATATTGGTCAGCTCTTTGTTCAGCTCCTGGAACTCAGAGTCCAGTGCTTCGCGATCTTTTGATGAGTTGGTGTCGTTCGCTGCCTGGGTTGCCAGGTCTTTCATGCGGTACATAATGTTGCTGACTTCGTCGAACGCACCTTCTGCGGTCTGCAGCATCGCGGTTGCGTCAGAGATGTTGCGCTGGGCAACGGCCATACCGTTGCTCTGGCCCTGCAGGCGGGAAGCAATCTGCATGCCGGCGGCATCATCAGCAGCAGAGTTAATGCGCTTGCCGGTCCCCAGACGTTCCATTGCGGTGGACAGCATGCTGTTGGATTTATTCAGCGCGTTGATGGACGACATGGAAGAGCCGCTGGTGAAAATAGATAAAGACATTTTATATTCTCCTTGATGAACCTGATTCTCAGTCTCCTGACTGTTGTACGGATATAAAACGACACGACATCATTAAAAA
This sequence comes from Enterobacteriaceae bacterium RIT693, assembly GCA_009668225.1. Classification (GTDB taxonomy): domain Bacteria; phylum Pseudomonadota; class Gammaproteobacteria; order Enterobacterales; family Enterobacteriaceae; genus Cedecea. The sequence goes on from WJYK01000001.1 coordinate 480,711, forward strand.
TTAAATCCATTTTTATTTTTTAGCGCACCACAAAAAAACACGCTTTATACAAAACGAAAAACTGACATTAATAGTCATTCTCATCTGTACGAAGCGATAATTAAAAAATGCGAAATAATAAAACCATAGCGACAAAATCAAGAAAATTCTTAAACGTGATTTAATAAAAATCTTACGCACTGAAGTTTAAAAAAAATGCCATCGACGTTAATAGAGCACGTTAGAGAAAACATGATTTTCACATCAAAAATCATTCACCCAACATTTAATCCTTACACTCATATTTTTTAACTTATACCCACTTAATTTAATAACATACACTGCGAATTGTCTTAAAACACATTGCGAATCACACTTTTATCGCGTAAAAAAGAGCCGGGGAAGATTATCTTCCTGATTCCAGTCCTTAACATCGCATTTTTTCCGCTTCAGGACCGTTGAATCTGTCACCGGGCATAAGAACAGGCTGTTCTTTCGTTCCCTCCGCAGCGAGCGGCTGTTCAGTGATGAATACTAAATGGACTTAATGATGACGAATGCATTCGTGGCGTTGTCGCTTTTTCGCCACGCTATCCGTTAATTATTACAGGAATGGCTTCTGCCAAAAATGAATAAACGCTATTGTTCTGTAAATAACTGGCTGATTGATATTAGTTCTGGTTCGATTCTTCATTTAACCAGTGGCGAACGAAAACGTCTCGGCGAATATCAATTAAAGCTACTTGATACCCTTACACAAAATGCGGGTAAAATTCTCACCAGAGAAGAACTCACCACGCTCGTTTGGGAGCGCAGAGTTATTGGCAATAATAGTTTGCCCAATGCAATCCATGCGTTACGTACCGCACTCGAAGATGATGGAAAACAGCAAAGAATAATCAAAACCATCCCTCGAAAGGGTTATTTGCTGGAAGCTGATTATTGTCGTGCCATTGACAAAGAAGAAGAAGACGTTCGCGATAACGCTGCCGATGCCCTGCAAAGCGAAGCCATATTCGATGAGGGCCACGCCAATACGGAAACCGAGGCGATGGCAGAGGAACCCACAATACAGGAAGACGCCTTCGCTTCCGATGAAAGCCAGCATCGTGCGCCAGCGAAATCCCGCCAGCACTGGTGGCAAGGTTTCCCGGGTATCGCCTTGCTCATACTGTTGACCGCGCTTATCGCCAGCGTTGCAGCATGGAACTACTTTGACGCCGGGCGCAATCGTCTGATGTATGAAGAACAGGAAAGCAATGTTTACAGCAACATTCACCTGTACGAAATTTCGCCACAAGGCCATGCTAACAACAGTAAAGATCAGCTTTATAACAAGCTAAAAGGCACCCTTTACCAGATGAATTTGCTGCTCAAAGGGCAGTCGATTGTGATGGATGTTTACTACCAGAGCATCGATCAGACGTTGAATTACACTTTTTCGCTGAAAAGCAGGTGTGACAATAAGCAGCTGGCAATGGCCATCTACCATTGGCGCATTGATATCAATCAGCTCAACAATTTGATCCTTCGGGAAACGAAAAGAAAAATTGGGGAAATGGAGGACTGCACCGTTGGCTAAATGGATCCTGAACTCGCTAATCGCCCTCCTGCTGCTGAGCATGCTCGGATTTTACAGTTGGCCTCAAAGCTCCGCCGTCTCCGGGAGCCAGGCCACCAGTGATGTGCAAATGGGTTTTTACGATCTCATGTCGCGCCGAAAAGAGGTCTACAACTCCCATATGGAGAATGTGAATAACACTATCTTAACGACCATCACCAGTCCGGACGATCCGCGCTTTATGCTAAAGGGAAAATTCACCCACACCGGCACCCGGCAGAGTCAACAGTGGTTTTCCTGGTCGCCAATTTATTACAGTACCGCCAGTAAGGGGTTAATGATAGACGGCCTGGTGGACTTAATGATGAATATGGATGTCTGGATGCAGCCGCTGCAGCTCAATGGACAACCGCTGGTGGTAGGCCAGAGCGGTATTATCTTTCTCTACCCATTGCATTGATTGGCTCCCTCTGCCCGTGCATATTCCGGGGAGAGGGGGACAACTCAGCCCTTCTGACGAACCCGGGCAATAAACTCATCCACCGAATTCACCTGTCCGGCAATCAGAATCAGGAATTTACCCAGCTCAATAGCATGGCTAACGCAGGCCAGGCGAGTCGCCTCATCCTCAATACTGTCTAAATCGGCGACGTGAGACAAACCAACGGAACGGCGAATTAGCTCGGTGCCGCAGAACCCCACCGCATCAATCCAGACTTTTTGCAGGAATTGCTCAACATAGCCTTCTGTCGCCAGCGCCACATCGCGGGTTTCATGACGAGAGAGCGTAATAAAGCGCTCGGCAAAGGCCAGCCACAGCGCCTGGATATCTTTCAGCCGCTGCTCGCGATGGCTTGCAGCATCCCGTGGGCCGAAGTGGCCCGGTAGCGCGCAATAGTTTAGCAGCAGGTTGCCGATGGCGGTGCCGATATCGAAACCAATCGGGCCAACGTAACCAAACTCGGCGTCGATGGCTTTCAGGCTACCTTCAGCTACAAAGATCGACCCGCTGTGGATATCGCCGTGCAGCAACGCTTCGGCGCTGGAGAAGAACTTATGTTTTAGCTGGGCCACGGCCAGCTTGAGACAGCTGTCGTCACGCAGCGCAGCAACCTGCTGCTCCAGCGCGGCCGGGTAGTTATTACGCTCGTGAATCAGATACGGATCGTTGAAGAAAAGATCTTCGGTGATTTCGCACATTTCCGGGTTAATAAAACGGGCGACCAGCGCCTTCTTATCATGCGGATGTAGATAGAAATCCGACGTGTGGAACAGCGTTCTGGCCAGATATTCTCCGAGCTGACTTGCCGCCTGAGGATAATAAACGCCCTTCACCAGCTCACCGCGCCAGATCCGATGACTCGAGAGATCTTCCATCACCATCACCGCCAGGGCCGGATCGTAATGCACCACCTTAACCGTGTGCTCAGGGCAGTGCTGATAGTGCTCGACCAGGGTCTGCGCCTCAAGGCGAGCGCGGTCCAGCGTCAACGGCCACGACTCACCTACGCAACGTACATAAGGCAGAGCCTGCTTTACGATTATTTGGCTTGCGCCCTGGCTATCAAAGATTTTAAACACCAGATTAAGGTTACCGTCGCCAATTTCCTGCGCCTCTACCAGCTCAGACGGAGCCTGCAGGCCGCCAAACTGTTGAGCATAGGCCACTGCGTCAGCGGCGGTAAAAGTGCGGTATTGCGACATGGCGAGCCTCTCTGAAAATAAAGTCAATTAAGACGTTTGGACGTCTATACATCTGGAAGCCATGTTGGCACAATATGCTGCAACAACGCAACATGGAATTAACACGCATGCATAATTTAAAAACCACCAGCCTTGAAGTTAAGGATAACCAGCTCTGGATCCTCGACCAGCAGGCGTTGCCGCAGCAAAAAAACTGGCTGCCTGCCCACGACGTGACGCAGCTGGTTGCCCATATTCACGCCCTTAGCGTGCGCGGTGCGCCGCTTATCGGGCTGTCTGCCAGCCTGCTGCTGGCCCTGCTGGCGGAACAAGGTTTTTCGAAGCCGCAGCTTACTGAAGCTCTGGAAACGCTGCGCGCTTCACGCCCGACCGCCGTGAACCTGATGAATAACCTCGACCGGATGAAGCAGGCCCTGGCGCAGGACGAATTTGTTACCGCGCTTGAGGAAGAAGCTTTACGCCTGGTGGCGGAAGATAAAGTGCTGTGCGACAACATCGCCCGGGCGGGCGCAGCGCTGGTTAAACCCGGCAGCCGCCTGCTGACCCACTGCAATACCGGCGGCCTTGCTACCGCAGGCGTAGGTACCGCGCTGGGCGTTATTCAGCGCGCGTTTAATGAAGGCAACGTCGCCAATGTTTGGGTGGATGAAACACGCCCTCTGTTGCAGGGTGGCCGTTTGACCGCATGGGAACTTGGCGAGTTAGGTATTCCATATCAGCTTATTTGCGACTCAATGGCGGCCAGCTTGATGGCGAAAAAGCAGGTGGACGCCATCTGGGTAGGCGCAGACCGCATCGCCGCTAACGGTGACGTGGCAAATAAAATCGGCACCTATAACCTGGCCGTGCTGGCACATTATCACGGTATTCCGTTCTACGTTGCCGCCCCGCATACCACGCTGGACAGAAACTGCCCGAACGGCGAGGCCATTCCTATTGAGCAGCGAGCGACAAGTGAAGTGACCGGCGTAGCAGGCAGTTTTGGTAGCGTGCAGTGGGCACCTGAAAACGCCCTGGTGTACAACCCGGCGTTCGACGTAACGCCGGCAGAGTTAATTAGCGGCTGGATTCTGGATACGGGCGTGGTGACGCCGGAGCAGGTGCGCGATGGGGTATTTTTACCTCAGAAATAATGCCCCTCATTCTGGCCTTCTCCCCACAGGGGAGAAGGGATAAAAAAGGGGATGTTGCCCGTGCAGGGGCAGCCTTTTACCTATCTTTCTTTCAAAAAATTCAAGGGTGACTCTTTAAATCAGTCGTTATTCCGTTCACCCATAGATCTGTTTCCCCTGCACGTTCCGAAAACGGTGAACGTGTCAGGTGGCATTACGCCATGCCCCCTGACAACCCCCGGCGCCCGGCAAGCTCATCGCCGCTAAAGCGGTAAACCCACCGGCTATCACCCAAACAGTCGGGGTCGTTCGCGATTCGTTCCCGACGATCGCTCTCTTTCGCTGCTCCCGGCAGCTCAACCCCGCCTGAGTTGGGTCATAACCGGGGGCGATGAGAGCCGGGGACAAGGGCGTGGCTGTGGGACTTGCAGCGCCTGTGACTTTCAGCGTGGCTGCGGATTTGAAGCGAGGCTCGGTTCCGGCTTAAATCGCCTCGGTTTTCTCTCCGACTGGCCAGGGTCCGGACGTCGGGAACGGCCGGAGGCTGAGAGCGTCGGGAACGCATCTCAGCCGACCCAGGACAGGGAGATAAAACGGAGGTCTGCCGCTTTAGCGGTCGATTTATTTCGCCGGGAGTCCGGGGTCTCGGGGGAATGACGGTGATTCCCCCGAGCCGTGAACCGGTACGGGGGCTTCATATAAAACAGGACTGGAAGTGAACGGAATGTTTGCCGCTCCTACATCGTCGCGGGAATTTGTGACTAAGTTACAGCCCTTCCAGGGAAAAACTCAACTCAACTCAACTCAACTCAACTCATCAACTACGGCAAACGTGGATAAGCATCCGCAATCGCATCACCGGTAAAGTGAGCCACCCAGCCTTCCGGATTATCGAAAATACGAATCGCGGTAAAGTGCGGCTCTGACCCCATATCAAACCAGTGCGGCGTTCCGGCCGGGACGGAAATCAAATCATTCTTCTCGCACAGGATCTGATACACCTTGTCGTCCAGATGCAGGCAGAACAGCCCCGCGCCTTCTACAAAGAAACGGACTTCGTCTTCGCCGTGGGTATGCTCGGACAGGAACTTGGTGCGCAGCACGTCTTTCTGCGGGTTATCCGCACGCAGGCTGATAACGTCCCAGCTCTGATAGCCCTTCTCCGCCACCAGCTTGTCGATAGCGTGCTGGTAGGCCCCGATCACCGTCTCCGACGTCGGATTAGCCCCTAAATCCTGGTTCGCTTCCCAGCGCTCAAAACGCACGTCTTTTGCGTTCAGCTGCTCGCGAATTTCTTGCGCGTCCGTGCTGTGCCATACCGGCTCCTTTGCTTCGGTATCGGTAAAAATGGTCAATGCGCTCATGAAGAAAACGACTCCGGATTAATGTGGTCGAAACGGTTTACCTGGCGATGGCTGCTTGTTTCATCGGCCTCGCCGCGAATCAGCTGCACGGTTTGCCAACCGGCTTCCCGCGCAGCATCCAGCTCCTGGTGAATATCAGACAAGAACAGCAGCGCCTCTGGCGCCACGCCGGCCTGTTCCGCGATGTTGCGGTAGGACTGCGCTTCACGCTTGGCTCCGACGTGGGTATCAAAATAGCCGCTGAACAAATCGGTAATATTCCCGGCGTCGCTGTAGCCAAAGAGCAGCTTCTGCGCCGCCACCGAGCCAGACGAATAGACATACAGGGCAATGCCCTGCTGTTTCCAGGCCTTCAGCGCGGGCAGAACGTCATCATAGAGATGGCCGGTGAAGTCTCTATTCACGTAGCCATCGCGCCAGATGAGGCCCTGCAGCGCTTTAAGCGCGGTAGATTTACGATCTACATCCATGAAGCTAAACAACGTCTCAATCAGCCGATCAATATCCGCCTGCGGTTCATTAATTTCCGCCCGCAGGTCGTTGAGTATTGGGGCAATTTCATTCTGTTGCGCGCGAACAAAACCTGCGAGGCGTTCGCGGGCATACGGGAACAGGATGTTGTGCACAAAGCGAATGTCGCTGGTGGTGCCTTCAATATCGGTAACAATGGCGCGAATCATTATCTCTCCAGCCGTTAGCGCTGCGTTATGTTTGCAACTGAGGTCATTATTATTTAGACGTCTAAGCGTCTTGATTGCCAAATCTTAACATCGTGTTATAGTCCCGGCAACACAGGGAAACACACGCATCACGTTAAGGTCGAAGAATAATGAGCCACTCCCCTTTGATTCCAGAAAGCAAACTGCCCGCGCTCGGCACCACCATCTTCACTCAGATGAGCGCTCTGGCGCAGCAGCACAACGCGATTAACCTCTCCCAGGGCTTCCCGGATTTTGACGGCCCGCGCTTCCTGCAGGAACGCCTGGCGTTTCACGTAAGCCAGGGCGCGAACCAGTATGCCCCGATGACAGGTGTCCAGCCTCTGCGTGAAGCCATCGCCGAGAAAACCGAAGCCCTGTACGGCCACAAGCCGGATGCCAATACCGATATCACGGTCACAGCTGGCGCAACAGAAGCGCTTTATGCCGCCATCACCGCGCTGGTTCGTCCGGGCGATGAGGTGATTTGTTTTGATCCGAGCTACGACAGCTACGCCCCGGCCGTGACGCTTTCCGGCGGTATTCTCAAGCGTATTTCGCTCCAGCCGCCTCACTTTCGCGTTGACTGGCAGGCGTTTGCTGCGCTGCTGAGCGACAAAACTCGCCTCGTCATTCTTAACACGCCACACAACCCGTCCGCTACCGTCTGGCGCAAAAGTGATTTTGCCGCGCTGTGGCAGGCCATCGGGCAGCACGACGTTTATGTGCTGAGCGACGAAGTGTACGAGCATATTTGCTTCGACGAACAAGGCCACGCCAGCGTGCTGGCTCACCCGCAGCTGCGCGAGCGCGCTATCTCTGTGTCCTCTTTCGGCAAAACGTTCCATATGACAGGCTGGAAGGTGGGCTACTGCGTGGCGCCGGCGGCCATCAGCGCGGAGCTGCGTAAAGTGCACCAGTACCTGACGTTTGCGGTGAATACCCCGGCGCAGCTTGCGATTGCCGATATGCTGCGCGCCGAGCCGGAGCATTATCGTGAACTGCCGGAATTTTACCGCGCACGCCGCGACCGCTTTGTTGAGGCGCTGGCGGACAGCCGGTTCGAAATCCTGCCGTGCGAAGGCACCTATTTCCTGCTGGTGGACTACAGCGCCATTTCCGATCTCGATGACGTGAGCTTCTGCCAGTGGCTAACCAAAGAAGTGGGCGTGGCGGCAATCCCGCTGTCGGTGTTCTGCGCGGATGCCTTCCCGCACAAGCTGATTCGCCTGTGCTTTGCCAAACAGGAAGCGACGCTGGACGCAGCGGCAGAAAGATTACGTAAGGTGTAATAAAGCGTTCCCCGTCGCAGGACGGGGAAAATTACAGGCTGAGGATTTCTTTGACGAACGGAATGGTGAGCTTGCGCTGGGCGGTGATTGAGGCGTGATCGAGCTGATCGAGCGTCATGAACAGGGTTCGCATTTCACGATCGAGGCGTTTTAACAGAAAGCGCCCCACGTCTTCCGGCAGTTCAAACCCCCGCAGCCGGGAACGCAGCTGGAGCGCCTGTAGCTTGTCATCATCGGAAAGCGGCTGCAGCTTGTAGATTTGCCCCCAGTCCAGGCGGGAAGCCAGGTCCGGTAACTGCAGATTTAGCTGGCGCGGCGGCCTGTCGCCGGTGATCAGCAGGCGCGTTTTCCCTGACTCCAGAATGCGGTTATAGAGATTGAAAATCGCCATTTCCCACGGTTCATCCCCGGCTACGCACTCAATATTGTCGATGCAAACCAGCGAGAGCTGCTCCATTCCATCAAGCACTTCCGGCACAAACCAGGTGCGCTTATCCAGCGGCACGTAGCCCACGGCTTCACCGCGCTGGGAAAGTTCCGCACAGGCCGCATGCAGCAAATGGCTGCGCCCGCCGCCTTCCCGCGACCAGAAATAGATATACCCGCTGTGATCCTGACGGAGTACCGACTGCAGTGCGGCTAATAAAGAAGGGTTGTCACCCGGCCAGAAACTCGCAAAGGTTTCATCGTCGGGAAGATAGAGTGGCAGTGAGAGCTGTGCCGGCGTATTCAGAAGTACCTCAACCATAACAGGCAGAAAATCGCGATGAGTCTATCACAGTTTTGGGGAAGGATAGAACCGGGCGAGGATCCGCCCGGTGGCTAAACGATCAGTGGTGAGCGTCGTTCTCTTTGGCGTCCAGCACCACTTCTTCCGGGCGCAGTATGCTGATAAGTTTGAAAATAAGGCTCAGACCCACGCCAACGATGGTTGCCAGCGCCATGCCTTTCAGCTCCGCCGCGCCGATATGCACCTTCGCACCGCTCACGCCGATGATCAGGATAACGGAGGTCAGGATCAGGTTTTGCGCTTTGCTGTAATCCACTTTGGACTCGATCAACACGCGAATACCGGATGCGCCGATCACGCCGTACAGCAGCAGAGACACGCCGCCCATCACCGGTACCGGGATGATTTGAATCGCTGCCGCCAGCTTGCCGACGCAGGAGAGCAGAATAGCAATAATTGCCGCGCCGCCGATAACCCAGGTCGAATAAACGCGGGTGATAGCCATCACGCCAATGTTTTCACCGTAGGTGGTGTTTGGCGTGGAGCCGAAGAAGCCGGAGAACACGGTAGAGATACCGTTGGCGAACATCGAGCGGTGCAGGCCGGGGTCACGGATCAGGTCTTTTTTCACGATGTTAGCGGTGACCACCAGGTGGCCCACGTGTTCGGCAATCACCACCAGTGCGGCAGGAAGAATGGTGAAGATAGCAAACCATTCAAAACGAGGCGTATAAAAAGTTGGCAGCGCGAACCAGTGCGCTTCGCGGATTGGCGTCACGTCCACCACGCCCATGGCGAAGGAGAGCGCATAGCCCGCCAGCACGCCGATGAGAATCGGGATAATCGCCATAAAACCGCGGAACAGCACCGAGCCAAACACCGTCACCGCCAGCGTCACCAGCGAGATAATAATGGTGGTGGAATCCGGTGAAGCCCCTTCCGCCGGCAGCAGGCCAGCCATATTCGCCGCCACGCCCGCCAGCTCAAGGCCGATAACCGCCACAATCGCGCCCATCGCCGCCGGAGGGAACATCACGTCCAGCCAGCCGGTCCCGGCTTTTTTCACGATCAGCGCCACGATGCAGAACAGCACGCCGCACATAATAAAACCGCCGAGCGCCACTTCGTAACCCAGCGGCAGCAGCAGCAGCACCGGGGAGATAAACGCGAAGCTGGACCCGAGGTAAGCCGGGATTTTACCCTTACAGATAAACAGGTAGAGCAGCGTGCCGATACCGTTGAACAGCAGCACCGTCGCCGGGTTGATGTGGAACAAAATCGGTACCAGTACGGTCGCGCCGAACATGGCAAACAGATGCTGCAGGCTTAACGGAATCGTTTGCAGTAAGGGCGGTCGTTCACTTACCCCAATAGCGCGGCGGGTCATGTTGTTTTCCTCTACGTGTTATTTTTAACGAACGGTGTTTGCTGAAATCAAAAAAAAGCCGACTTTCGAAGTCGGCTCATTTTATTATTTAGTACCAAATATCTTATCGCCCGCATCACCGAGGCCAGGAATAATGTACCCGTGCTCGTTGAGCCCCTGATCGATAGAGGCGGTGAACAGCTCTACGTCCGGGTGTACTTTTTCCAGCGCGGCAATGCCTTCCGGCGCGGCAACCAGTACCAGCACCTTAATGCTGGTGCAGCCTGCTTTTTTCAGCAGGTCGATGGTGGCAATCATGGAGCCGCCGGTTGCCAGCATTGGGTCAACCACCAGCGCCATGCGCTCTTCTATATTAGAAACCAGCTTCTGGAAGTAAGGCACCGGCTGCAGCGTTTCTTCATCACGGTAAACGCCCACCACGCTGATGCGCGCGCTCGGTACGTTTTCCAGAACGCCTTCCATCATGCCCAGGCCGGCACGCAGAATAGGCACAACGGTAATTTTCTTGCCTTTGATCTGGTCCACTTCCACCGGGCCGTTCCAGCCTTCGATGGTGACTTTCTCAGTCTCCAGATCCGCAGTGGCTTCATAAGTCAGCAGGCTGCCCACTTCAGAGGCGAGTTCACGAAAGCGCTTGGTGCTGATGTCTTGCTCACGCATCAGGCCCAGCTTGTGTTTGACGAGTGGGTGTTTCACTTCCACGATCTTCATACTCTTTCTCCCCCGAGATAGTTGGCTACCACAAAAAAAATCGCCGGATTATACCGCTTTTTTGCCGCTGCGCTACAGCTAATGGGATGATCGAGATCAACCAGACTGGATTGATTCTATCTCAGGAATTCTTTTCTTGCCGATGATAAGAGGCTCGCAAACGTTTGCCTGCACTGTTAGAATTGCCGCGTTTTTTATTTTATGCCACCCGTGGGGAACGAGCAGTGACCGATAAAACCTCTCTCAGCTATAAAGATGCCGGTGTAGATATTGATGCTGGTAACGCTCTGGTAGACAGAATTAAAGGCGTAGTGAAAAAGACCCGCCGCCCGGAAGTAATGGGTGGACTGGGCGGTTTCGGTGCGCTGTGCGCGTTGCCTCAAAAATATCGCGAACCTGTTCTGGTTTCCGGCACCGACGGTGTGGGCACCAAGCTGCGTCTGGCGATGGACTTAAAACGTCACGACGCTATCGGCATTGACCTGGTAGCCATGTGCGTGAACGACCTGGTGGTTCAGGGCGCCGAGCCGCTGTTCTTCCTCGACTATTACGCAACCGGCAAGCTGGACGTGGATACCGCAGCAAGCGTTATTACCGGCATCGCCGAAGGCTGCCTGCAGTCAGGCTGCTCGCTGGTTGGCGGCGAAACCGCTGAAATGCCGGGCATGTACCACGGTGAAGATTACGATGTGGCCGGGTTCTGCGTTGGCGTGGTTGAGAAATCTGAAATCATCGACGGCTCCAAAGTAGCCGACGGCGACGTGCTGATTGCGCTGGGTTCAAGCGGCCCGCACTCCAACGGCTATTCGCTGGTGCGCAAAGTGCTGGAAGTGAGCGGCACCGACCCGCTGACCACGATTCTTGAAGGTAAACCGCTGGCGGATCACCTGCTCGAACCGACCCGCATTTACGTGAAAAACATCCTTGCGCTGATTGAAAGCGTGGACGTTCACGCCATCGCCCACCTGACCGGCGGCGGCTTCTGGGAAAACATTCCGCGCGTTCTGCCGGACAATACTCAGGCCGTTATCACCGAATCTTCCTGGCAGTGGCCGGCGGTATTCAACTGGCTGCAGCAGGCCGGCAACATCAGCCGCCACGAAATGTACCGCACCTTTAACTGCGGCGTGGGCATGGTCATTGCCCTGCCGGCAGCAGAGGCGGATAAAGCCGTTGAGCTAATGCAGGCCAAAGGTGAAAAGGCGTGGAAAATCGGTATCATCAAGGCATCTGATTCCGAAGAGCGCGTGGTTATCGAGTAATGAAACACATTGTGGTGCTGATTTCCGGCAACGGAAGCAATCTGCAGGCAATCATTGATGCCTGCCAGCAAAAAAAGATTAACGGCACCATCAGCGCGGTGTTCAGCAATAAGGCCGACGCGTTCGGCCTTGAGCGAGCCCGCGAAGCCGGGATCCCCGCCCATGCTCTGGCGGCAAGCGAATTTGCCAGCCGTGAGGCGTTCGACCGCCAGTTGATGCAGGAGATCGATGCCTGGGCGCCGGACGTTGTGGTGCTGGCGGGCTATATGCGCATTCTCAGCCCGGCTTTTGTGGCCCGCTACAGCGGTCGTTTACTCAACATTCACCCTTCCCTGCTGCCGAAATACCCCGGCCTCCATACGCATCGCCAGGTGCTGGAGAACGGCGACGAAGAGCACGGTACCTCCGTGCATTTTGTCACCGACGAGCTGGACGGCGGCCCGGTTATTCTGCAGGCCAAAGTGCCGGTGTTTGAAGGGGATGACGAGGACGAAATCACCGCCCGCGTTCAGCATCAGGAACACGCGATTTACCCGCTGGTCGTGAGCTGGTTCATCGATGGTCGTTTAAAAATGCGCCACAACGCCGCCTGGCTTGATGACGTGCAGCTGCCCCCGCAGGGCCACGCTGCAGAGTAATATGAGAGAAAAAGGGCTTCGGCCCTTTTAAGTTCTGAACAAAGAGGGAAAAAACGTGGTTTTTCCCTCTTTGTGTTTATCTGCTGAAAATCAATGAATTGATTTTCCAGGTTTATTTTTTTATGCCTTCTGCAAGTTTTGCTCTCACTTGAGTTTTTAACCAGATTGAAAGCGCTTCTACATTTTTGTCTGTCTCTCATAAAGTTGTCATGGTCAGATGAGAGAGTTTCATCTGCATAGTTGGACATTCTCCGCTAAAGCTCGCCATAATAACTGACGTGACGGTGACGGCATTGCCACGTCCACGAAAACGGAGTGTGAGGACTAATGGGTCAGGATAAGCTGTATATCGAAAAAGAACTGAGCTGGTTGTCTTTTAACGAACGCGTTCTGCAGGAAGCGGCGGACAAGCTCAACCCGTTGATTGAAAGGATGCGTTTTCTCGGCATCTATTCCAATAACCTCGATGAATTCTATAAAGTACGCTTCGCGGAACTGAAGCGGCGTATTTTAATCAGTGAAGAACAGGGTTCCCCCTCCAACCAGCGCCACCTGCTGAACAAGATTCAGGCCCGGGTGCTGAAGGCCGATCAGGAGTTCGACGGCCTGTACAATGATTTGCTGCTGGAGATGGCGCGCAATCAAATCTTCCTGATTAACGAGCGTCAGCTCTCCGAAAATCAGCAAAGCTGGCTGCGCAGCTACTTTAAACACCAGCTTCGCCCACACATCACGCCGATCCTGATTAACCGCGACACCGACCTGGTGCAATTTCTGAAGGACGATTACACCTATCTGGCGGTCGAAATTATCCGCGGGGATACCATCCGCTATGCGCTGCTGGAAATCCCATCGGACAAGGTGCCGCGTTTCGTTAACCTGCCGCCGGAAGCGCCGCGCCGCCGCAAGCCAATGATCCTGCTGGATAACATCCTGCGTTACTGCCTGGACGATATCTTCAAAGGGTTCTTCGATTACGACGCGCTCAACGCCTACTCGATGAAGATGACGCGTGACGCCGAGTACGATCTGGTCACCGAAATGGAATCCAGCCTGCTGGAACTGATGTCCTCCAGCCTGAAACAGCGTCTGACCGCCGAGCCGGTGCGCTTCGTTTATCAGCGCGATATGCCGGATGCGATGGTGGAAATGCTGCGCGACAAGCTGACCATATCCAATTACGACTCGATTATCCCCGGTGGCCGTTACCACAACTTTAAAGACTTCATCGGCTTCCCGAACGTTGGCAAAGCCAACCTGGTGAACAAGCCGCTGCCGCGCCTTCGCCATATCTGGTTCGATAAGTTCCGTAACGGCTTCGATGCCATTCGCGAGCGCGACGTACTGCTTTACTACCCGTATCATACCTTCGAACACGTACTGGAACTGTTGCGTCAGGCTTCGTTCGATCCCAGCGTGCTGGCGATCAAAATCAATATCTACCGCGTGGCGAAAGACTCACGCATTATTGATTCGATGATCCATGCCGCCCACAACGGCAAAAAAGTCACCGTGGTGGTTGAGCTACAGGCACGCTTCGACGAAGAGGCCAACATTCACTGGGCCAAACGCCTGACCGCCGCCGGGGTACACGTTATCTTCTCGGCACCGGGTCTGAAAATCCACGCCAAGCTGTTCCTTATCTCGCGTATGGAAGGCGAAGAGATTGTGCGTTATGCACACATCGGAACCGGTAACTTTAACGAGAAAACCGCCCGTCTCTATACCGACTATTCGCTGTTAACCGCCGATGCGCGCATTACCAATGAAGTGCGCCGCGTGTTTAATTTTATCGAAAACCCGTACCGCCCGGTGACCTTCGACTATCTGCTGGTTTCCCCGCAAAACTCGCGCCGCCTGCTGTATGATTTGGTTGATCGAGAAATTGCTAACGCCCAGAAAGGACAGCCGGCCGGGATCACGCTGAAGCTGAATAACCTGGTGGATAAAGGCCTGGTAGACAGACTGTACGCAGCTTCCGGCTCCGGCGTGAAGGTTAACCTGCTGGTACGCGGTATGTGTTCACTGATTCCAGAGCTGGACGGGATCAGCGATAATATTCGCGTACTCAGCATCGTTGACCGTTACCTCGAACACGACCGGGTGTATATCTTTGAAAACGGCGGCGATAAGAAAGTCTTCCTCTCTTCCGCCGACTGGATGACCCGTAACATCGACTACCGTATTGAAGTGGCCGTACCGGTCCTCGATCCGCGCCTGAAGCAGCGCATGCTGGATATCATCGATATCCTGCTTAGCGACACGGTGAAAGCGCGCATCATCGACAAAGAACTGAGTAATCGCTATGTACCGCGCGGCAATCGCCGTAAAGTGCGTTCGCAATTGGCGATCTACGATTATATTAAATCTCTGGAACAACCTGACTAACGCTCTCAGGCGAAAATAAATTATGCCGATATCAAACCATGCTCCACGGCCGCAGGAGTTCGCTGCGGTCGACCTCGGCTCCAACAGTTTCCACATGGTCATAGCCCGTGTGGTCGATGGCGCCATGCAAATCATTGGCCGCCTGAAGCAGCGCGTGCACCTAGCGGACGGCCTCGGCCCCGATAATAAGTTAAGTGAGGAGGCCATGGAGCGTGGGCTTTCCTGTCTGGCGCTGTTTGCCGAACGTCTGCAGGGATTTGCAGCCGACAACGTGTGCATTGTGGGCACCCACTCGCTGCGCGAGGCCACCAATGCCGCCGAGTTTCTGAAACGTGCTGAGAAAGTCATCCCCTATCCGATTGAAATTATTCCCGGGAACGAGGAAGCGCGCCTGATTTTTATGGGCGTCGAACACACTCAGCCGGAAAGAGGCCGCAAGCTGGTAATTGACATCGGCGGCGGCTCCACCGAGCTGGTTATTGGTGAAGATTTTGAGCCGATGCTGGTCGAAAGCCGCCGTATGGGCTGCGTCAGCTTTGCGCAAAACTTCTTCCCCGGCGGGGTCATCACGCCGGAAAGCTTTAAGCGCGCGCGTATGGCGGCTATCCAGAAGCTGGAAACGCTTGCCTGGCAGTATCGCCTGCAGGGCTGGAAGGTCGCGCTGGGCGCATCCGGCTCTATCAAGGCGGCGCATGAAGTGCTGATTGAAATGGGCGAGAAAGACGGGACTATCACCCCGGAACGTCTGGAAATGCTGCAGCAGGAAGTGCTGAAGTTTAAAACCTTCGACGCCCTGAGCCTGCCGGGACTGTCCGAAGAGCGCAAAGCGGTGTTTGTGCCGGGCCTCGCGATTCTGTGCGGCGTCTTTGACGCGCTCGCCATTCGCGAGCTGCGTCTTTCAGACGGTGCGCTGCGTGAAGGTGTGCTGTACGAAATGGAAGGCCGTTTCCGCCATCAGGATATCCGTATTCGCACCGCGCAAAGCCTGGCGGAACAGTACCATATCGACAGCGATCAGGCTCGTCGGGTGCTGGAAACCGCAGAACTGCTTTATCAGCAGTGGGAAAAGCAGAATCACAAACTGGCTAACCCGCAAATGGCCGCGCTGCTGAAGTGGGCCGCGATGCTGCACGAGGTCGGGCTGAGCATCAACCACAGCGGGATGCATCGTCACTCTGCCTACATTCTGCAAAACAGCAACCTGCCCGGCTTCAATCAGGAGCAGCAGATGCTGATGGCTTCCCTGGTGCGCTACCACCGCAAGGCTATCAAGCTGGACGATCTACCGCGCTTTACGCTGTTTAAAAAGAAACAGTTTCTGCCGCTGATTCAGATTATCCGTCTCGCCACGCTGCTGAATAACCAGCGCCAGGCTACAACAACGCCGCCAACGCTGGTGCTGGAAACCGACGATAACCACTGGACGCTGCGCTTCCCGCACGACTGGTTTAGCCTGAACACGCTGGTACAGCTCGATCTGGAGCGCGAGCAACAGTATTGGGAAAGCATGACCGGATGGAAGCTGACTATCGAGGAAGAGGCCGAAGCGGCACTCTCCGCCTGACAGACTATTCAAGCCCCTTTACGCCATCCGGTGCGGGGGGGCTTTGTTCCTCTACAAGGCTCTCCAGCGGCTGCGGGCGACCAATCAAATACCCCTGAACATAGTCTATTCCCATTGCCCGCACGGCTTCCCTAAGCGCTTCAGTTTCAACGTACTCCGCCACGACCTGCATCTTCTTCATCCTTGCGAGCTGGCATATCGAACTCACCACCTGATAGTCCAGGCTGCTGGTCAAAATATTACGGATAAAGCTGCCGTCAATTTTCAGAATATCGGCGCTCAGCTCTTTCAGGCGCGCATAGCTGGCATAGCCGGTCCCAAAATCGTCGATGGCAATCCGGCAGCCCATTCTTTGCAGCATCTTCAGCGTCACGTTGGCCTGTTCAAGGTTGGTTAACGAGTGGCTTTCCGTCACCTCAAAGACCAGTTGCCACGGTTCAATGCGGTACTTCGTCAGCAGATGCTGAACCTCTTCCGGAAGCTGGGACTGGCATACCGAGGCGGGCGTCAGGTTAATGGCAAGCCTGCACCCCGGCAGTCGGTCACGGTGGCGATCCATAAACTGCAGGGAGGCATTGAGTACCCACCGATCAATGCGCGATGAAAGGCCAAATTCATGCGCGACCGGTAAAAACAGATCCGGCGACAGCAGTTCGCCGTTGTCGCCACGCATTCTCAAAAGCACCTCATGGTACACGTCACCCCTTAGCCCCTCAATACGCTGGGCCATCAGGACAAAACGGTCACCGTCGAGCGCGTTTTGCAGGCGGTTCATCATCTCCACTTTGCGTTTTACCGCATTTTGTATGTGATTTGAGCCCTTTTGCTGCAAACTTTCAGGATGCTGAGTGGAGAGTGACAGCCCGGCCATGGTGCTCAGCTCACCGAGCAATAAATAGAGGTGTGAAACCGGGTGGCGCACGAAGCAATAGCTAATGCCGATTTGCGGCTGCAGCGGCATACCGTCCCACATGAAACGGAACCGCCTGGCGTGCTCATAAATAGACTCTATTTTCTCCTGATGGGACTCGTAGTTGAGGCGTAGAGCGAGGTCATGCCCGGAGAGGTTATAGACCTTCTCACCGGGGGACAGCTCGCCGCGCAAAAACTCAGCCAGCTGCTGTTTATATTGAATACGCAGCAGTACGCCATAATTACGCCCAAGCAGCTCCAGTTCGGGAATAGACACGAAGCCCAATGCCGACCACGGCGTATTTCCCAGGTCCCGGCACAGCGCACGGAGGTTAGGCATCTGCATCATCGGGTCAATAAACGCCACGCGTCGTGCCTTGTTGTGCAAAAAGCGCTGGCGGGTTGTCACCGCGGCCATCAGATAGATAGTGATAGAAAAAACCGCATAGCAGGATGAGGCTATCGCGAAGTGCAGCTGGAACCCCATATCCGGCGGCAGATAATTATGGAATCCACCGCACAGAATAATCAGCACCACGGTCCAGACATTGGTGATAAACAGGAAGCCAAATCGCATCGCCCCCCATAACATCACCGGCAGAATAAGCGTCAGCGTATAGTCCGTATTAAAAATGGTTTTGCTTTGGCTAATAGGGAACAACAGCAGCCAAATAAGCAGCCCGACAGTCGCCACCCACATCAGCATTTCTGTTTTCGTCACGCCCTTTTGCCGCTGTGCCCGCATGCGTGACCAGAAACTTTTGATAAACCGCGGGTTCACTACCATCCGCAAAATGAAATAAAAAAACGGCAGCCCGGTTAACCCCCCGACCAGCACGGCCTGAAAATTAATTAATGTACGGATGCTCCACGGTGTAGCGGCAAGAATGGAGAAGGTGCGGTCGTACCAGCCAAAATATAACCCCAGCTCATAGAACATCAGAAATAGTATGGCGTTAACCAGTACCAGCCAAAACATGCGCTGAGTTATCAGCTGGAGCATGCCAAAGGTCACCGCGCTGCGCCGCGGCACAAAGTAGCGGTAACAGCACCAGCTAATGGCTATCGGCAGGATAAAATGGAAAAGGGCCAGCAGCGAAACCTGCGCGCCCAGTGAGGGAAGATAGCGAATCAACAGGGCCAGAATTATGCCGGGAAACGCCGCCCGGCCAAACAGCAGAACGCACGCGGTCAGTAACGCCAGCGACATGTACAGCAGGAAGACTCGCCCACCTTCCAGCACCGTTTGTGCGTTGAACATCGCCACCAGCGGCAATAGCAGGCTGGGGAGAACCAGGGGCAACGCCCACCATTTATTTTTTGAGTTTTTATACCAGGTAGCCAGTTGCATACATCTTCGCCAGAATCCCTATCCCTCTTCGGGTATCTCCCGGATATCCTTTCCGGTTAACCGCGGCCCATATTTCTACGGAATGGAGGGCAAATTTTAGTTAGCTAACATCAATAATAATTGATGTACATCAGTATCAATCAATTGAAACGCCGCCGAGGGTAAAATTCAGACTGAACACGGCTCAGCGTCGTCCTCAATAAATTCATCTCACATATGAAGTGCCCACTAATCATTCAACCAGCCTATTTTCGCATGATGAATAATTGACCTGAGTTGTTCAGTGTGACTAAATAACCCCGTCGCCCGCCGTTGCCGGGCCAACTCTAAGGACCCTTGCGTGACACAGGTTACGACTATGCAGAGACGAAACCGCTTTAATAATCGCATGACCCGCATCATTCTGCTCATCAGTTTTCTGTTCTTTTTTGGTCGTTTTATTTATTCCTCCATTGGCGCGTGGTATCACCATCAGGATAAAAAAGCGGAAACCCAACAAAGCAGCCAGCAGGTGGACAGCGCTAACCGCTAGTCCGTGCGCCCCTCCGGGATTTGCCTTTTCTTCAGTTCTCTGGCTGCTCTTTTGACTTGTTCAAAAGTGCTCAAGCCCCAATTCACAAGCTCCCCAACCTTGACCTAAAGTTGACTTGAGGTTGTAAAGTCGCGCCATCAAAAACAGCTGAATGGGCGAACTATGGAACACATTGATGTTGGCTTTACCCACGTCGCATTTATGGTGAAGGACCTGGATAAAAGCGTTGATTTCTACCTCCGCTACACCGCAATGAAGGTGATTCACCACCGCGAACCCAACCTGCCTGATGCGCGCAAGGTCGCCTGGCTAAGCGATCGCACCCGTCCCTTTGCGCTGGTTTTGGTGCAGGCGGATACGCCTACCGACACCCCTCTGGGGAATTTTGGTCATCTCGGCGTGGCCTGCGCGACGAAAGCGGAGATTGATGAGAAAACCGAAATGGCAAGAGCAGAAGGCGTACTGCGCAGAGCGCCGGAGCAGCTGGGTGACCCGGTGGGCTACTTTGTTTTCTTCGCCGATCCGGACGGCAACACGCTTGAATTATCCTACGGTCAGCGAGTGGGAATTGAGTCGATGTAGTGCACTCAGGGCGGCAGAACATCGCCCTGTTTTTCTTGTTCTTGCATCCCCAAACGCCCCGGCGATCCCTCCCCTTTTGTTAAGCATTTTCTGTTCTAAGCATAGCAATTTATATTCCTATGGGCTTTAGTGACGACGATTTACTCTCTGCTCAATTAATCGGTTAATTGTGGGCAGTGGTTGGTTAAATGAGTGGAAGATCGTCAGTTTATTTACATCAAGAACAGCGGGAATTTGTGCACAAACTGCAACGTTCCTGGCTGTGGCGCACGGAGCTGCCGACCTGGCTGCTGATCATCACTATCTATGGCGGATGGTTTGCCACCGTTGCCTGGTGGAAAACCCTTGGCCTGCTCCCGGCAACGCTGCTGCTTATTTGGCTCGCCACCTGGTATATGTCGCTGCAGCATGAACTGCTGCACGGGCACCCGACCCGTTTCCCTCGCCTTAACCAGCTGTTCGGGCTAATGCCTTTTTCTATCTGGTACCCGTACGGAACTTATCGCGATCTGCATCTTAAACATCATCAGGATGAAGATTTAACCGTCCCGGAAACCGATCCGGAGAGCTACTATTTTACCCGCCGACGCTGGCAGCATTTTAGCGGCGTTCAGCGCCTGCTGGTGCGCCTGCGCAATACCTTCCCCGGCAGGTTGCTGTTAACGCCGATGCTGACTATGCGCTGGACGGTAGTCAATATCTGGGAATCTTTCCGCAGCGCTAATCGCCCGGCAATGATCATGTGGACGGTACATATACTGCTGCTTATCCCGGTTATTGGCTGGCTGGTTCAGCATGATTTCTCCGTCATCCACTATCTTCTGGTGGTCACCTGGCCGATGCTGGCAATGACCAAAGTTCGTTCCTTCTTTGAGCATCGCGCGGCGGAGGATCCGCAAGCGCGCACGGTCATTAACGAAGCCGGAATGTTCTGGCGCCTGCTGTTCTTAAACCTTAACTATCATTCGGTACACCACGACCTGCCGCGCATTCCCTGGTACGGCTTGCCGACGGTTTACCGTGCCTACAAAGAGGAATACCTGAAGCGTAATCAGGGCTTCTTCGTGAACGGCTACGGCGAACTGATGCGTGAGCACCTGATAAAACCGATTCAGGTGGAAATTAACCCATTTTTCCCGGACGGTCGCCTGGCCCAGGATACCGTGCAGCAGGAGAAAGCCCATGAGTAAGCTTCTCTCTCTGCCGATGTACGACGTGTACCATCCCGATACCGAAGCGCTGTTAGCCGCGCTGCGACAGCTGCTGCGTGAAGAGGGGCTGGACGGCCTGATTTATAGCGAACCCGAAGACCGCCTGACCCACTGGCAGGAGCCGCAACTGCTGCTCAGCCAAACCTGCGGTTATCCGCTGCGCGCCCTGCTGCCCCATGTGCAGGTCGTCGGTACGTTTCATTATCAGGCTCGAGGCTGCGAAGGATTTAACTACAGCAGCCAGCTGATTGTTCGGGAAGCCGATGCAGGAAATACGCTGGCAGATTTTCGGGGCAAGCGGGTCGTCTGCAACAGTGACGATTCCCAGTCCGGCTATCACGGCCTGCGCAGCCTCGTCGCACCACGACAAAAAGACGGTAAGTTCTTCTCGGACATCGCGTTTAGCGGCAGCCACCGCCAGTCGCTGGCCGAGGTACAGGCTGGCACGAGCGATATTGCGGCCATTGATGCGGTTACCCTGGCGCTGGTTGCTCGCCACGAGCCAGGGCGCGTAGAGGGCCTTGTGTCTATCGGCACGACCGCTCTGGTCCCGGGGTTACCCATAATAACCTCGGCGCACACTTCTGCCGTTGAGCTGGAAAAATTGCGGAGTGCGTTGAAGCGGTTGGTGAGCGAACCTGAATGGCGTGAAGTGCGCGAGGCGCTGCTGATTAAGGATTTCAGCGTTACCCGGCGTGAGGATTACCAGCCGATTTCCGATGCGGCCCAACAAGCGGCGGCAAGCGGGTTACTGACGCTTTAAGTGATGGCTTTTCCCCTCATCCCGACACGCTCGCTGTCCCCTCCCTCTTTCAGGGAGAGGGGAAAAACACCTACGTTATCCGAGCAAATTCTTTACCGTTGCAAGCTGCACATTCGCCTGCGCCCCTAGCGCGCGGTTAAGCGTGGAAAAACTGTCGCCGCTTTTTTCCAGCACGCCGCCCAGCGCCTGCGCCGTTTCCTGCGCCTGCTGTGGGCTATACGGCGTGGCCATTTCATCAATACGTGAACGAACGCGATCCTGATGCGCCCGCAGCTTGCCGCGCTGCAGTGTTATTTGCTCCAGCGCCTGCTGCAGGCGTAATTGCCCGTCACGACTGCTATCCGGACGCGCCGCCAGCTGCACCAACGCTTCCTGCTGAGCCATCTCCGGCTGCGCCGCCAGCAAGGTAAATGAATCAGACGGGAAATTATGCCCTTCCCCACGCACGCTGAGCTGCTGGCTGACCTGCTCCCAGCGGGACTCATCGACGCTGAAATTCACCTGCCCGCTTCTGTCGAGGCTGGCGTGAATGCCCATCCGGCCTAGCCCAATGTTAAGACGAGTCAACACGGTACGAGGCGATCCTTCTGCGGGCAAGGCAACTGCCGCCAGCTCTCGCTTTGCGCCGCCCAACATAAAGATCAGCGTTTCACCACCCGGCGAGTTCAGTACCTTCTCGCTTCCGGGCAGGGTGAAATTCACCTGCGACTGGCTTTGCAGCTTAACGTTAAACTGGCGGTCAATCGTACCGCCGGATAGCGCCGTGCGGCGCGAAAGCAGGCGTTCAAGCCCGGCCGCCTCTGCCTGGCCTTTTCCCTGGCTCGCCGCATGGCGAAGCTGCAAAAGCTGGGTTTCGGTGCTGGAGAGATAGCTGTCCGCCTGCTGAACCGCCGTCAGCTGCTGGTTAAGCTGGACGTTGTAGCGCAGGGGACGAGTGGACAGCAGTGCCGCTTCAGGAAACGGGCTGCGGGATGAAGCGGCATCTTCAACCTTACGACGCTGAACGGACTGTGGGGCATCGATATTGCCGCGGCTAAGCGCGGCGGCCTGGGAAGATGTTGTTGTGGCTAAACCAACCTGCATGGCTACATCACGCTAAACAAAGAGAGCTTACCGATCATGCTGTAAGCCTGGTTGGAGATCTGTACGGAATTCATAAACAGTTTGAGGTTCACCGTCGCGGTCGCCGGGTCACTGTATGCAAGATCGCGTACCACCTGGTCGTTTGCCGCGCTGACGTCGGTATGTGCGTTGCTCAGCAGCGTTAAATGGTTCTGGCGGCCCCCCACATCGGTAAAGATAGCCGACACGTTATCCCGCGTGGCGGTAGCGGATTTCAGCATGTCGTCTATTTCACTCTGGTAATCCTCTACTGGAATGGCCGGATCCTGCATCTTCTGCGACAGCGCTTTGAGCTTGTTCAGCATATCCAGATCGTCATTGCCTGAGGAGAATGCGCTGGCAATGTTGGTATTTTCCTTAATGCTTACGCCATTCGCGACGGTTGTCTCGCGCGAGCCATCATTACCGGCAAAAACAAACGTTTTCGCCGTTTCATCCCACTGTACCGGCCTGGTGCCAGTTTTAGTACCGGCAAACAGATAGCTGCCGTTTTCATTTTGTGCATTCATCGACGCCACCAGCGAGTCCAGCATCGACTCAAGTTCCGCGCCGTAGCTCGCCATATCCTGCTGACTATTGGTGCCGTTAGCCGCGGCAAGCAGCCTGTCATTCAGCGCCAGCAGCTGATCGTTCATTGCCTGCAGGTGAGACTCCTGGCTTGCCAGCGTTCCGCTAATGCTGGTGATATTGCTCTGATACTGCTGGATTGCCGACTGTTCGCGGTTAAGCTGCACCAGTCGGCTGGCAGCCACCGGATCGTCCGACGGCACATTAATTCGCTTCTGCGTAGAGAGCTGCTGCATCAGCTTGCTGATGCTCTCGCTGTTTTTGCCCAGCTGGCTGAGCATCTGCGAGGAGTTGTAAAGGCTACTGATTCGCATATTTTTTCTCCCAATCCTCGTTAGAACAGGTTAAGCAGATCGCTGAAGATCCGATCGCCCGTGGCGATGACCTTCAGGTTAGCCTGATAAGACTGCATATAAATTTGCAGATTAATGGCCTCTTCGTCTTCATTAACCGCGCTCAGGTTGTCGCGCTGAACCTGTGCCTGGTTGGCCACCGCGACGGCGGCCTCCTGCTCGGTTTTGTTCTGGCGGCTGGCAATCCCGATGCGGGAGATAATCGCCGCGGCGCCTTCGTTGAGGCTCATGTTGCCGAGGCCGCCAATGTTCGTTTTGCTGTTTTTAATATCGATCAGCCGCTGCAGGTTGTCGCCGTTGCCGGGCTCATCTGCCGCGCCGGACAGCGCAATTTCATCCGGATTCAGATCGGTGACCTGCAGCATGCCTGCACTATTGCTCGGGTCAAAAATAAACAGCGGCTTACCTGGATTACCGTTGAGATCGAACCCCTGAGCCAGCTGATTGTTAAACAGATCTGCGATCGCTTCGGCCATGCCCTGAATCGAGTTCTGCATCTCTTTCAGCGTGGTCGTTTCATAGTCGTAGAGCGCGCCAAGCTGGCCACCCGCTGACGGGTTGAGGCTAAATTCGCTGGTAGAAAATTTAAGGCTCAAGGTACTGTTGCCGTTGGCATCCACACTCGCCTTCATCTCACCGGCCGTTTTACCACTCACTAACGGCTGACCGCCCTTGAGGGCAACGGTATAGCTCCCTGCACCATCTTCAGTGACTTTTACATCGGCCAGCTCGCTAAGTTTTTTTACCAGCTCGTCGCGCTGATCGCGCAGCACGCTGCTGTTGCCGCCGGTAGACTCCAGCTCGATGATTTTCTGGTTGTAGCTGGCAATGCCGGCACTCAACGAGTTGATGCTGTCTACCGCCGCATTGCGCTGGGTAGAGAGCGAATTTTTCTGGCTGTTGATGAAGTCATTCATGCTGTTAAAACGCGTGGCTAACGAATTCGCCTGATTTAACAGCTGCTGGCGCAGTGCCGGAGATTCCGGCTGAGTGGTCATCGCGCTCAGGGCGCCAAAAAACTCGTCCAGTCCGTTACCCAGGCTCGTAGAGTCGGTACCAATCACCTCTTCCAGCGCGCCAAGATACTGCTGCCCCGAGGTGAAATAGCTGGCTTTGGTGTTCGTCTGCCAGACCTGATTCACCAGGTACTGGTTAGAAATACGACGAATGCTGTCCACCTGCACGCCGTTTCCTGCGGACAGACCGACCTGGCCCATTGGCCCCATCGAACTTTGCAGCAGGCCCTGGCGGCTGTAGCCCGGCGTCAGCAGGTTGGCAATGTTCATCGAGGTGACGCTCATCCCCGTTTGTGCTGCCTGAATGCCGCTGTAGGCGATATTAATCATGCTCATCTGTTATAACTCCTGACCGCGACGCATCACGGGGATGACCGGGGTAGATAATTCTGAGGGCTGCTGCGGTAAAGCGGCACTTTTCGCCTCTTCCTTAACGCCGGCGGGCGCCAGCTGGGCAATAATCATCCCGGCAATGCCGGTGCTGCGCTGCGAGGCCAGCTCGGAGGCCAGGCGATCGTCGTAAAAATCTCGCATCATGCGCTGCTGCTTGCTGTTGAAGGGGCTGTCCTCGGCGGCCATGGCATCCGAGGCTTTGCGCATCTGCTGCATCATCGAACGCAGGAACATCGCTTCAAACTGCTCGGCAGCCTGCTCAATGTTTTGCGGTTTTGCCTGCCCGGTCATGTCGCCGGGCAGGATGGTTTGCTGACGGTTAATCGGATTGATCATGTGGGGTCCTTAAATCACCACCAGCTCGGCATCCAGCGCGCCGGCTTCATGCAGCGCCTGTAAAATCGCCATCGTGTCGTCCGGTGCCGCGCCCAGGCTGTTAATGGTGCTCACAATGCTGCGCAGGCTGGTTCCGGCCGGAATAGTGACCATCTGGCCGCGCCCGCGATTAACGTTGACGTCGCTGTCCGGCGTAACCACGGTGCGTCCCTGGCTCAACGCCCCCGGCTGGCTGACGTTACTGCTTTCACGAATGGTGACCGTCAGGTTACCGTGAGAAACGGCGGCGGCACGTACCACCACGCCATCGCCGATAACTACCGTGCCGGTACGGGCGTTAAACACCACGCGCGGAGGCTGTTTCCCGGCGTTTACCTGCACGTCTTCCAGCATCGACATAAATCTCACGCGCTCGCCCGGATCCATCGGTGCCCTTACCGCCACGTTTGTCGCGCTTTGTGCGGTCGCCGTGTTCGCGCCAAAGGCGCTGTTTAGCGCTACGGCAACGTTATTGGCGGTTTTAAAACTTGGGCGCTTGAGATTAAGCATCACCTGGCTGTTGTCCTGGAAATCGGTTGGGATCTCGCGTTCAATGGACCCGCCGTTCGGCACACGCCCTACCGTTGGCGTATTCACGGTGACGCTTGAGCCGCTGTTCCCTTCTGCCTTCACGCCGCCAACGACCACGTTGCCCTGCGCCAGGGCATAGACTTCGCCATCGGCGCCCCGGAGCTGGGTTAGCAGCAGCGTGCCGCCGCGCAGGCTTTTGGCGTCGCCAATGGAAGAAACGGTAACGTCAATCGACTGCCCACGAGCGTAGCCCGGCGGTAGCGTGGCGCTGATAGCGACCGCCGCAACGTTTTTCACCTTCGGGTCGATTTTTGTTGGTAGCTGCACGCCAAACTGGCGCAGCATGTTCGTCACCGACTGGCTGGTAAATTTCACCTGGTTTTTATCGCCGGAGCCATCAAGGCCGACCACCAGGCTATAGCCCACCAGCTGGTTGCCTCGCACACCCTGGATATCCACGATGTTGCCCAGCGTTTCAGCAAGCGGGCAGGTGCTCCACAGGAGCATGAGGAAAAGCGCTACGTTACGCATCGTCGGCTCCGGTTAGATAGGGAACAGCGGGTGGTTGAAGATACGCGTCAACCAGCCCGCAGCGTTCGCGTCGCTCAGCGCGCCGCGTCCTGCATACGAGATTCGGGCATTGGCGATACGCTGGGAAGAAACGGTGTTATCACGCTCCACGTCATCGGCACGGACCAGGCCCGTTACGCGCATGTACTCGTCGCCCTGGTTAAGGGTGAGCCACTTCTCGCCGCGCACCGCCAGCACGCCGTTTGGCAGCACTTTGAACACCGCGACGGTAATCGAGCCACGCAGGCTATTTTGCTGCTGGGAGCTGGCGTTGCCGTTGAAATTACGATCGCCGTCGACGGAACCACTAAGCTTCTCAACCGAATGGCCAAAAGCCTGCGGCACGCCAAGCGTGACGTCATTTTTCTTGCCAAAGTTAGTTCGCGCCTGCTTACTGGCCTGGGTAGACTCATCGAGACGTACGGTCAGAATATCCCCCACACGATAGGCACGACGGTCCTGGGTCAGCGACCAGTTATAGCCGCCGTTGTAGACGCCGCCGCCCTGCACCGCCGTATCCGGCATGACAAAATCTTCCGGCGGCGCAAAGGCCGCATCGTCTTTATGCACCAGCAAAGCCGGGCTTTCACACCCGGCCAGCATCAATGCCAGTAAACCGATAACACCCTGCTTTTTCATGACTCTCTTCACTTCATTAACCCATCATTACATCGTCTGGGTGACAAACTTGAGCATATCGTCGGCGGCGGACACCATCTTGGCGTTCATTTCGTAGGCACGCTGAACGGTTATCATGTCCACCATCTCTTCAACGACCTGCACGTTAGATCCTTCAAGCGACCCTTGCTCCAGCTGACCAAACGCCTCTTCGCCGGGGATCCCTTCCACCGCTTCGCCGCTGGCAGCGGTTTCGCGATACAGGTTGCCCCCTACGGCTTCCAGGCCGGCCGGATTGACGAAGTTCACCAGGGTAATCTGCCCCAGCTCAACCGGATCGGTTTCCCCGCCAACCTGCGCCATCACGGTGCCGTCCTTTGCGATTTGCAGTTCTTTGGTGTTCGCCGGCAGCTCAATTTGCGGTACCAGCGGCAGGCCAGCGGCGTTGGTTATTACCCCTTCCTGATTACGCTGCAGGTTTCCGGCGCGGGTATAGGCGATTTCGCCATCCGGCGTCTCCACCTGGAAAAAACCCTGCCCGGTAATCGCCACATCCAGATCCTGCCCGGTGTTCTGGATATTGCCGGTAGAGAACTCTTTCTGCGTGCCGACGATTTTCACGCCGCTGCCAAACTGAATGCCGGTTGGCGCGGTATTGTTTTGATCGAGCTGGCCGCCCGGCGTACGCTGGTTCTGATAAAACAGATCCGAGAACATTACGCGGTCGCGCTTAAATCCGGAGGTATTCACGTTGGCGAGGTTATTGGAAATCGCGCCCATTTTGGCGTCCTGCGCCGCGAGCCCGGTTTTACTTATCCATAAAGCTGGATTCATCGTTCGTTATCCTTGTAATCAACTGCCGCGCAGCAGGCGATTGCCCGCCGTGGCCAGATCTTCCGCCGCTTTCATCATCTTGATCTGCGCTTCGAACTGACGGTTCAGCGCAATGCTCGACACCATCTCGCTGATGGCCGAAACGTTGGCGCTTTCCAGGTGCCCGGAGGCCACCATGACTTCTTCGTTGCGCGGATTGTTCAGCGCGTTCGTGACGAGGAACCCGGCGCTGTTTTTTTGCAGCTGCCCGGCGGGAATATCCACCAGCTTAAGGCGATCAATATCAATCGGTTCAGCCGGGCCGCCGTCATCCGGCACAATGCTTATCACCCCATCCTGAGCAATCGAGATCTGTGAAAAAGGTGGCAGCACGATAGGTCCGTTATCCCCTTCCACCGGCAGACCGTTAATCGTCAAATCCCCTTCCGGGCCAACGTCGATTTGCCCGTTGCGGGTATAGACTTCGCGATTACCGCTGCTGAGGGCTATCAGGCCGCTCCCGCGCAGGGCAACGTCGAGGTCACGGCCCGTCTGCTTCATCGCGCCCGGCGTCATATCAACGCCGCCGTTGGTCGGCTGCACCAGATAGCGCGAGTCATACCCCGCGCCTTCAATCTGCTGCGCCTGAGCGCTTTCCAGATCGCTGCGAAACCCCTGGGTATTCACGTTCGCCAGGTTGTTGGCGTGGATCTGCTGCTGGGACAGGCTGCGGTTTGCGCCGCTGACGGCGGTGTAAATTAAGTGATCCATTACACGGCCTGGAACAGCGCGTTCATCATGCTGTCGTTGGTGCTGATAACCTTAGTGTTTGCCTGGTAATTACGCTGGGCGCTCATCAGCCCAACCAGTTCCGAGGTCAAATCAACGTTTGACGCTTCCAGCGCGCCGGCTTTGATTGCGCCCAGCAAACCACTGCCAGGTGCGCCGGTCAGTGGCGTACCGGAAGCCACGGTCTGCATCCAGGTGGTGCCATCCTGCGCGGCAAGCCCGTTAGGGTTAGCAAAGTTCGCTAAAATCAGCTGCCCCTGCAGCATGCGCTCACCGTTAGAGAAGGTGGCATAGACGGATCCGTCTTCATCAATCTGCTGGCCGGTTTTCTCGCCGGACGCATAACCGTTACCCTTGTTTTTGCTGACCGAGAAATCAGAGCCGTACTGCGTGGTGCCGGTGTAGTTCAGGTCGACAGACAGCGACTGTGCGCCTGGAATATCAATAGACAGCTCAACGGCCCCGTTTGGCGCGCTCAGAATGCCCTGATCGCTGAAGGTCAGGGTTTGGCTCGCCGGGTTAGTCAGCGGCTGGTCGTCCATGTAGTAATAAACTTCCCAGGTATTTTCGTCGGTTTTAACAAAATATTGGTTGATGGTGTGCTCACGGCCCAGCGAGTCGTATACCTGGGTCGCATAGGTGTTGTTATAAGAGGTGTTGTCTTTAGGATCGAATGTGGCAGTAACAGGCTTTTCCGCGCGGGCATCGAGGTTAGCGGTAAAATCTAAACCGTCGGTAGGCTTAGCCGGGATAGAGCCGCTGCTGATGGTCAAATTGCCGACGCTGCCCACCTGCAGCACGCCGTTCGCATCCACCGGATAGCCCTGCAGGTTCATGCCGGAGCTGTTGATCAGGTTTCCGTTGCTGTCGGTGCCGAAATAGCCCGCACGGGTATAGGCTGTTGTTCCCGCACTATCGCGCACGACGAAGAAACCGTTGCCGGAGATAGCCAAATCCAGGCCATTACCGGTGGCATTGATAGCCCCACCACGGGTAATGCTCTGGGTGATGCCGGTCACGCCCACGCCAAGCGGCTGGCTTTGGGCGTACAGTGCGGCAAACTCCGCGCGACCGGACTTAAACCCTACGGTACCGGAGTTAGCGATATTGTTAGAAATCGCATTCAGCTGTTCGGTGATGGCGTTAAGGCCGGAGGTGGCAATACTAAAGCTCATGTTATGTCTTCCTGATTAATGCTTCTGACCCGGCTCATGCCTTTACAGCAGGGGCAGGTTGTCCAAATTGAGTGATATAGTTGTAGGCAATTTCGCCCAGCCCCGAGATGTTCAGCATGGTCGGGCTGCCGTCCAGCGGGATGCGCACGTTATTGACAATGCCACCGAGCTCGACCGGAACTTTCTCTTCCCCGGTATCGGTCACCACGCTAAGCGTGTATTTCCCTTCCGCCAGACCCAGCGCTTCCGGATCGATAGCAAAATCCACCTGCCCGGCTTCTTGTTTGCCCAGCTCAATTTTGTGCTCGGAACCGGCTGAGTCTTTGACGATAACGGTGACAACACCTGCGGCATGTTCCAGCGTCAGGCGTCCGTCTACGGTCGTTGTCCCGTCGGTGCTAAAGCTGTCGCTCTGTACCATCACCTTTTGTCCAACCAGGTTACCGGTGGTAAGCGTTTGCAGGTTGTCCATTAACACCGAGTTATTGGCCATCAGCTGTGACATGGTTTCCATTGACTGCACCTGAGTGAGCTGCGCCAGCTGGCTGACATATTCGGTGCCGTCCGTCGGGTTTAACGGATCCTGATTTTGGATCTGCGCAACCAGCAGCTGCATAAACAGGCTGTTCATACCGGCGGCGCTGCCGTTGCTTGCCACGCTGCTGCCGCCGCTGGCGCTAAAGGTACTCGCGTCGTTATTTACGTTCATTTCACACTTCTCCAAGGCGCAGCAGGCTTTGTTGCATGCTTTTCACGCTGTTAAGCACGTCAACATTGGTTTCAAAACTGCGTGAGGCCGACATCATGTCCGCCATCTCTTCCACTACGTTCACATCCGGGTAGTAGACGTAGCCCCGGTCATCGGCCATGGGATGGTTCGGTTCATAACGCTGTACCGCATTGCCGGTTTCAACCACATCCATGACCTGCACTCTTGCGCCGGTCAGCGCCCGGTTACCCATCAGCTCATCGTTCTGATAAACCGAGGCAAACACCGGGCGACGCGCTTTGTAGACGCCATTTTCCGTCGCCGAGGGGGCGTCGGCGTTCGCCATGTTGCTGGCGATGGTGTTCAGGCGAACGGTCTGCGCCGTCATAGCCGAGCCTGAGACACGGTAGATATTGTTAAATGCCATCTTGCATGGTTACCTAAGTCCGTTATTTCCCTTCGATAGCCTTTTTCAGGCCAACAAATTTCATATTCAAAAACGCCAGGCTTGCCTGGTAGTCCTGAACATTTTTCGAAAACTCAGCCTGCTCCACGTCTAAGGCGACGGTGTTGCCATCGGAAGAAGGCTGATACGGCACGCGATATTTTTCCTGTGGCGAAGGGTCAGTTGAAAAACTCCACGCTGAACGTTGCATCTCCGCGGCAAAATCAATATCTTTAGCCTGGAAGTTTGGGGTGTCGACGTTAGCCAGGTTGGCGGATAGCAGCTCTGCTCGGGAAAGTCGAAGTGCTACTGCCTGCGGATGAACACCCAATGCTTTGTCAAAAGAAATACTCACAGCCCACATCCTCGTGATGAAAAAACAACGGCAAAAAATCGCTAATACATCCCTGTATAGCAATTACCGTGCCAGAGTTTTAACATCATGAATACAAAGCGTTTTACCAAATTATCTCTCCGCAAAGGGAAGCCTGATTTCCCCTTTACCTTCCGCCTCGTCGCGGCCCTGGGTTTACTGCTGTTGACCCCAGCGCTTCACGCCGCGGAACAGAAAGTCGTGGCCGCTAAAAGCGCGCTTGAGCGCGGACATGTTCTGACCCATGCGGACCTCCAGATGAAAACAATCCAGATCTCCGGAGCCCGTACCCGCTATTTAACCGACCCCAAAGAAGCCACCGGCATGACGCTAAAACGACGCCTGCGCGCCGACCAGCCGATTACCCGCGCGCACCTCGACTCCCCGGTATTGGTTGAGCGTGGCCAGCGCGTGCTGATGGTTGCCATGCAGGACGGCATTGAAGCAAGAACGTTTGGGGAAGCAATGAAAAAGGGGCGTAAAGGCGAAGTGATTAAAGTAAAAAACGAAAGCAGTCAGCGCGTGGTCAGCGCCGTGGTTGCCGACACGGGTCTGGTGCGCATGCTCAACACCGTTACAAAATAATTTTTAATTTTGCGATTAAAGTTTTGCTGTTGCCGGGTCGCCTTACACCGATAAGGGAATGGGAAAAAGGCTTTCCTCCCCGTGGACTCACCTTGCAACCCAATAAAAACAGAACTGTAGAGCAACCGGAGAACAGCGATGAAAATTAACCCAACCCAATACAGCCAGACTGTAGCAACGCTTAGCGCTAACGCCGCCGGGCAGACTCGTCCTCAGGCAGAAGAAGGCGGAAACGTCGAGAAAACGCACCCGGTCGACCCGGTATTGGGTGAGGCACAGAACAATATGGCCGCGATGCCGGAAGTGGATATGGCACGCGTTGAAGCAATGAAAGAAGCCATCAGCGCGGGAAAAATCAGCATCAATCTGGATGAACTGACCGGCGCGATGCAGAAATACTATCAGAGGTAGGTTATGAGCAATGCAGCCCAGGGCGTGAAGCAGTTAATTGAAGACATGATTGCCGATCGTAAATATTACACCGAGCTTAACGCCCTCCTGGAGCAGCAGCGCCAGCTGATTGTTGGCCGTCAGTCGGTCGCGTTGGATGAACTTAACGGCAAACTGATTCAGATTTATGAACACCTTGCCGCCAGTAGCCAACAGCGTTACGCCACGCTGGCTGGTTTGGGCGTCCCCGCCGGCCCGCAGGGCATTAAAGCATTATTTTCACGCCTCCCGACTTCACACCAGAGCCAGGTTAACGCGCTCTGGGAAGACCTGGAAACCCAGGCCACCCGCTGTAAAACGGCCAATGAAGGGAATGGGTTACTGCTCGGCATGCAGCAAGAGATCCTTGAGAGCCTGATAAACAGCAGCGAGCCAGAAAACTGGCTTTATCAGCAGGTTTGACGCTTATCATGCTTTCCTCTGAGATCGGTTTCTTTATGGAAACCATTGAGAACACGCGCTTTTATTGCCGTGTTATCAAAGGGCTTTCCGCTGACGAGCAGCAAAAAATCACCGCGTTTTCTCTGTGGCCCCACGTGACGGAATACCTGGCGCAAACACTCCAGCACAGTCCGCTGACTCTGCTCTCTCAGGCGCATACGCCACCTGCAGCCGAGGATTTTTGCCACAGTAAACCAGTCCTGTTTCAAAAAATTGATAGTGACATTCGCCTTAGCCGCGAATTCCTGGTCAACAAGGTTGAATACAGCGTTTGCTGGAATCTCTATTTCCATGTGCTCTATTCAGCCTTACAGGCTGAGACACTGAACAGCATTGAAAAAATGATCCTTTGCTCCGGCAACGGCATTGCGGAAAAGGCAATGGCGATGGTTTGCCGCCAGCGCGGAATAGAAACTCGGTTTATCGAACTCTCGAATTTACCCAACAAGGTTTTTATCGACCGGTTAGGCGCCAACGCGCGCTCCGAATTAGCGCTACATCCTGAGCTTCTCGACAAATACCCTGCGGTTAGCGACGAATTTCATCAGTCCTGGATGGACGAATACGAGAAGGGGAAAAAAGGCATACCGCTTCAGGCGATGAATAACCCCTGCGCCAACATCATCAATCTGCTTTCCAGCGATAAGGTGCTGACTCGCTATAGTCGGGACTTCATCTTCCTGCCGCTACAGGTTTCTGCCGACACTCAGCTGTGGATCAACGCGGACAAGCGCAACGCCGATGCCATCCATTACGCAGCAAAGCTCGCCGGGCAAGAAAACAAAATGTTGGTCGTCAAAATTCACCCTGCCGAGCGCGATCCGCACGAGCTGGAAACCCTTGCTCAACTCAAAAATAAACTGGGCTTCAAGATCAGCCAGGAGAACACCGTTCAGCTGATCAAGAGGTCGAGCAAAGTGCTCACCATCAACTCGACTGTCGGCCTTGAGGCCATGCTGTATGACAAACCGTTAGAAATACTCGGACGCAGTTTTTATCAGCAAATGAACAAGGAAAACATGAAGAAGTATATTCACCACTATCTGTTTACCGGCGTGGAAGTGCGTTCGGCTTCGGACATCCCACGCGATGTCGCCCTGGCTTTCCTGGCACGTTAACCAACCGGACATTTATGAAGAGCGTTGACTGGCAGTGGGTGAATAAAATTGTCTATATCAATCTTCGGCGCCGCCGCGACCGTAATGTTTGGGTACGCAAGCAGCTGGCTGAAATCGCGGCTGAGAAAAGCAAAATCCTACGTTTTGAGGCGATTGAGGCCTCTCCGGGATACCTTGGCTGCGTGCGATCCCACATTGCTGTACTTGAAATGGCGATTGCCGAAGGGTGGGAAAATGTCCTGATCCTTGAGGACGATATTGCTTTTTGCACGACAGATGAAGATAAAACCCGGCTGAATAAATACTTTTCGACCCTGAAAAATGTACGCTGGGACGTCGCCTTCCTGGGCGCTAACTACCACTCAGTTACCGCCCTGAACAGCGTTGATTATCTTGTTCGTGCACGCCAGGCCTGGTGTGCGTGTGCCTATTTGGTTAACCGGCACTACATGCCGGTGCTGCTGGAGAACTTCCGCGAAAGCCTCTACGCCCTCGCTCAAGGCGCTGAGCAGTCTCAGTTTGCGCTGGATGTTCACTGGCATTCGCTAATGGCGAGAGATTGCTGGCTGGGAGTGTTTCCAAACGTGGCGTATCAGCGCGCCGACAAAAGCGATATCGAACAACGAACGGTGGATTATCGTCCGCTGTTCTTTAAGCCCCTGGCAGCCATCAGCTAGCGCGTTCGACGTTCCGGCTCCCTGAACAACAGGCGCCGGAAAGGTTTTTTTTACAGCAAAGACAGCCCACAAAGCAGGCTGTAATCCGCACTGTTTTGCGCGTCTACCTGCATCGGGTTGACCTGACGCCAGCTATACCACGCGCTGAACAGCGTAATCAGCTTATCTTCCGCCAGGGTTTGTTCCTCACCCATCGCTATCGCGAGCAGCATCTTCAGTTGAAAGAAGTCCTGCGCCAGCGAGAACATTGCCGCGCCGTAGTTTTCGCAGCCCACGCCGGGAAACACGTCGTGGTACAGTCGGTAAATCAGCACGTTACGTAAAATGTATGGCTGCCCGGTTAACAGCGCACAGCGCTGAAGGCCGCCCTGCAGCTCCTCCAGGCGCTCGCTGAGGCGGCTTGTGGGCATGATGCCTAATTCGCTCAGCTTCAGCATTACGCTCATTTTCTCCACCATCGGCAGATTGAGATTCAGACGCATGGCCCCCATCGCTTTCAGCGCGGCAAGGCCGTTTTCTTTAATGGGCGGCAGCATGGCTAACTGCTCTTCCAGCACGCCATGTTCGGCCAGTTGAGCAAGTTGCTCGCCCATCGACATCAACAGCGCCGGATCGCGATTGTCATCATCAAGATACTGCTGTGCTTTACTCAGCAGCACGCCAAGGGCATACAGGCTCACTTCCAGAGAGAGCGCCGGATGCACGGCCAGATTAATGCACTGCTGGTTGAGCATTTCATCCCATGCCGTGAACTGGACGGCATCCTGTACTTCGCCTTGCGAAATGTGCAGAGCAAACGCCTGCGGGTTAAGCAGCAGTTCGCGGGCAACACTTTCACAACCGGGATCCAGGCTTTCGCGCAGCTGGGTCGCCAGGTGAACACTGGCCTGCGGCCAGCCCTCGGATCCGCGGCGACAGGCCGGGCAAGAGCAGGTCTCGCTCAGGGTGGCGTGGCGGGTGACAAATTCAGGTTGATAACGTTCGATGATATCCATTTCTCTCTCCGGGACGGCATTAGCCCTCCCTTACTTAGCTGTGTTTACGGAAAAACCAGTGGGTACAGTCGACCGGCTTGCCGCTTTGGCGATCCCGCGTTTGTTGAATAAACGCGAAACTCGGGTAAAAGCCGAGCCAACAGTGTTGTTCAAATAAAGGCTGCCATGCATCGTCGCGGGTTTGCGCGGCGCTAATGGCTTCGCGGTAGGCCGCCAGCAAGGTGGGGTAAAAATTGGCGTTAACGGCATAGGCGCAGCCGTTTTCTGCCGCACGCACGCGTACAACGCCCGACAGGGACTTCATCAGCCGCAGCTCGCTGTATTTCCCGCCCAGCATCAGCACCTGCCAGTCAATATGGGGAAGACTGCTCAACAGGGCATTCACCTGCTGCACCGAATTCTCTTTCTTTACAAAGTGGACTGCCGCATCCAGCAGCACAACGTTACGCCAGCCCTCCTGCCGGGCTCGCTCAAGGACTTCGCCGTGGGTTTGCAGCTCGGCAAGCCCGGCGTTTTCATTCTGATGAAGCGCCACCGGCTGCAGCTGGCTGGCGGAAAAACCGAAATCGACGAGCGCCCGACACTGCGCCTCAAGCTCCGCCTCACGCTGAGGATCATAGATAACCGCCACTTTGTCGAATATCGCCCACTGCACCGGCTGGTTGAGCGGCGCACGGTTTAAGCGGCGGTAATGCGCCAGCAGATTCGGATCCTTAACCAGATCGTCAAGACGCAGATCCACCGGGGTACTGCTCCCCATAATGAAGTCTTTGTCATAGGTATTCGTGCTGTGGGAGATACAGACGATGGCCTTTTCAGGAGCGATTTGCAGTACCGGCGTGGTGAAGTTATTGAGAAAAGCCTGCTCTTCACCGAGCGTGGCATCATCCTGATAGCGGTTTCTTTTCAACAGATTACGGTGCAGCCCAAAGGTGCCGTTCAGCGCATGGTGCGGGCCAAACGGGTGCGTGAGGTACATTTTGTCGAGATGGCTGTACCAGACATAGATCCGATCGCTGCCGGAAAAAAGCGCATTGTGGCTTCGCATCTCAGTGACCTGATGCGAGATTTTTTCCGGAGGGTAGTAATCATCGTCGTCGAAACTGATGATGTACTCCCCGGTCGCCAGCTCGTTTAGCATGTTACGTTTGCGGCCCAACGGCAGGCGCTCCGGGCTGTGAATGTACCGCACGTTGTGCAGCAACGGGTCGACCATCATGTCGATCAGATCCTGGTTACTCTGCGCGGAATCATCAAGAATGATCAGCTCACGTTTATCCGCCGGATAGTCCTGGTACTGGTAGATATACAGCAGGTACGGGAGAAATTCGCGCCGGTTCCACGTCGGGCAGACCACGCTGACAAACGGCATTTTTTGCGGCGCGGTGGCCCGTTGGCGCTTTAGCAGGTTATCCAGCAATGTGCTGCGGTTAGCGGTAGGTTTCATCTATTAACTCTTAACGGTGGGCGAGTCGCTGGCGCAGCCAGCACTGTGCGGAAACGGCATCCGTCGCTTTCCGCTCACGTCGCTCTTGTTCTGCATGGCGTTCACTACGCTTCGCGTCGAGCATCACTTCCAGGCTTTTTTCACGCTTCGCCTCCCGGAGTAAAGCGCCCTGTAGCTGCCGGGCTTCCAGCTCGGCTAACGCATGCTCCTGCTTTTGCCAGTCAATAACGCGCTGGATAGTACGCTTGTAGCCGGAGTGGTTGCTCATCTGTAAAGCGGAGGTGCCTTCCGCCTGGGTCAGCCCTGCCGCAAGCGACGTCAGCGTGGTGATATTTTTTTCATAGCGCTGGCACAGCTGCTGCTGGGCATTCAACCGCGCACCGGTCTCTTTTACCGCCCGGTGACGTAACATATGCAGCTGCTCAAGCGTTGCGATCGGTTTGCTCATCGCCGGTTATCCCGCCTGCGCCAGCAGGCACAAATCGTTGATGGTTTTGGCAAGCGGCGCGGGGTCGTGCACCTCCTGCTGAAGAAATTGCGTTATCGCCGGGGCCAGTTTCACCGCGCGGTCAGCCAGCGGATCGGCTCCCGCCACATAGCCCCCCAGCGGCAGCAGCGGTTTAATATTCTGGTATTCGGCGTACAGCTGCTTAAGCGTTCTCGCCGAAAGCTGATGAGAACGTTCGGTAACCTGACTCATACAGCGGCTGATGGACTGCCCAACGTCGATAGCCGGATAGTGTCCGGCTTCGGCAAGATGGCGAGAGAGTACAATGTGGCCATCGAGCACCGCTCGGGCGCAGTCGACAATCGGGTCTTGCTGGTCATCCCCTTCTGCCAGCACGGTATAAATCGCGGTCATCGTACCGCTGCCGGTACTGTTGCCTGCGCTTTCGACCAGCCTCGGGATCATGCCAAAAGCAGAAGGCGGATAGCCTTTGGTGGCGGGCGGTTCGCCCAGGGAGAGGGCGATTTCTCGCTGGGCCATCGCGTAGCGGGTCAGAGAGTCCACCAGCAGCAGAACGTCTTTGCCTTTATCACGATAGTAGCTGGCGATGGTGTGGCAGAGCTCGGTGGCTTTGATGCGCATCAGCGGCGATTCATCGGCGGGTGCGGCAACGATCACCGACTTTGCCAGCCCTTCGGCCTGCAGCGAGTTTTCAATAAACTCTTTCACTTCACGCCCGCGCTCGCCAATCAGCCCGACCACCACCACTTCAGCTTGGGTGTAGCGGGTTATCATGCCAAGCAGCACGCTTTTACCCACGCCACTGCCCGCCATCAGGCCAACACGCTGGCCTTTGCCAATCGTCAGCAGACCATTGATGGTGCGCACGCCAACGTCAAGCGGCTGCTCCACGCCCTGCCGCGTTAGCGGGTGAACCTGGGGCAAATGCAGCGGCAGCGGCGTGTCGCCCACCAGTTTGCCTTTGTTGTCCAGCGGCTCCCCCAGCCCGTTGACCACGCGGCCAAGCCAGCGGTCGCCAATCATCACGCCTTCCTGTTTATCTGCCGGAAAAACGCGGGCGCCAGCAATCAAGCCGGTAGGATGTTTGAACGGCATCAACCAGGTCAGATCGCGGTCAAACCCCACCACCTGCGCATCAATCAGTTCGCTATCGGCGCTTTCCACGCGGCACATCTGCCCGACCGCCAGGCGGCAGCCCACGCACTCAAGCAGAATGCCGTTCACGCGCACCAGCCTGCCCGCCACGCGAGCAAGATTGATATTTTCAATGGAGCGCAGCGCCTGTTCGAAGTCCAGATCACTCATCCTGGGTTTCCGGCAGCAGATTTTCTTTCAGCACATCCATACACTGGTCAAGGCGGTGCTGGCAGCCAATATCCATCTCGCTGGTATCGGTAATCACTCTGCATTCACCGGGCTCCAGATCCGGATCGGCGCACAGCCCCCAGTGACGCGCTTTTTCCGGCTCGGCTTCGCTAATACGCTGGTATTCGTCATTGCTGAGCAATACGCGAATCTGTTCCGGGAGCTGCGGCAGGCCGTTCAACGCTTCCTCAACAAGCGTCAGCATCTGCGTAGGATGCAGCGCCAGCTCGCAGCGAATAACCTGGCGAGTCACTTTTTCCACCAGCTGTAGAAGCTCTTCGCGGCGGCGTTGTTCATAGGCGCTGAGGTATTGACGTAGCTCGTTCGCGACGCCGTCCAGCGGCCCGGCGGCATCCAGAAACAGCTGGCGAGCGTGCTGTTTCCCTTCTTCCAGTCCTTTACGCATTCCCTCTTCAAAACCGAGGCGAGCGCCTTCCTGATACCCTTCTTCTTTCCCTTCTTCCATCCCCTGAGCAAACCCCCGGTTCAGGCCATCCTGAAACCCCTGCACCAGCTGCTGCTGGTACGCGTCCGGGTCGAGCGTCTGGCCTGACTGTTCGAGGCTTGCCTGCTGCCAGCTTTTGCGCAGCGGCGGGAATTTATGCAGTCTGGGTTTGATAACCCCCTGACGGCGGGTGGTCAGGCTGCCGAGCGTAGCGGCTTTTGCATTTTTGAACATGGTTATTCCATCGTCTGCTCAGCGAACAGCTGAACCTGAATTTCGCCGTCCTCTGCCAGCTGGCGTACGGTGCCCATAATCTCTTTGCGCACCTGTTCAATACGGCTGACCGGCACCGGGCCAAGACGCGAAGTTGTGCTTTGCAGCAATTGCACCTGGCGTTTCGGCATCACGTTACAAATGGCCTGGCGCAGCACCGGCTCGGTGCCCTTCAGCGCTACCGCCCACTCTTCCATCGGGATCTCTTCCATCAGGCGCTGTAGCGTGTTTTGATTCTGTCGGCTGAGAATGAAGAACTCGTACATTTCATCTTTGAGTTCGTCCACAACGTCTTCGTCCCGTTCACGCAGCTGGTCCAGCAGCAGTTGCTGATTCTCCGGAATGCGGTTAACGATGTTGGCGGCGTGCTTGATGCCGGTCACTTTAGAGCCGTGCTCTGAAAGCACCGCTACGCCACGGTCAATCAGCCTGTCCAGCTCGTCGATAACATCGCGGTTGACGTCGTCCAGCTTGGCAATGCGGTAGACGATTTCGTCCTGACGTTCCTGCGGCAGCACGCTGAGCACGCTTGCCGCCACGTCCGGCGGTAAGAACGCGAGGAACACCGCCTGCAGCTGCAGATGCTCCTGCTCGATAAGCGCCGCCAGCTGCGGGACATCCACCCACTGCAGACGGGCCATGCGGTAGCGAATCTCATCGCCGTAGATGCCGTTAATCACGCTGCGCGCAATTTCCCCACCAAGGGCTTTTTCCAGAATGCTGCGCAGGTAAGTACGTGAGGCACCGTTAATGCCGCTCTGCTCCCGGTAGTCCTGAAAAAAGTTATTCATCGCCTGGCGCGCCTGAGTCACTTTCACACCGTGCAGCCGCGCCATGGTTTCACTCAGCAAAATCACCTCTTCGCGACTCAGTTTCTGCATCACCTGAGCAGCGGCGTCTTCCCCTACGCTCAACAGCAGGATGGCCGCCTGTTCGATGCGCGACCGCCCGTTACCGGTACTGCTTTTACTGCTCTTGCTTACTGTTGGTTCGCTCATTGCTGTTAATCCACTGTTTCAGTACTTCCGCCACGCGCTCGGTTTCGCTCTGGGCGAGCATCTGTAAGTATTCGACTTTGGTTTCAAGGCCAGAACTCTGCGGCGGCAGGTTGTCATCATTCTGGAACGACGATTTCGGCAACCCCGGGCTCAGGCCTTCATCAGTCGTCATTAATTCGTTTTCAAGCAGCGCCCCGCTGCCCAGTACGGGCTCGTTGGCAGCATCGGCCACCGTTACTTCACGGCGGCTAAAGCGCTGCGCGACCGGACGCACGCCAAACAGCAGGGTTAGCAGCGCCAGCAGGCCAATGCCGCCGGTTTGTCCCCAATACTGCATGTGCGGATCCTGCCACCATTTCAGTACCGGCAGCGCCGTCGCTTCGGGTTCCGTAAAGGCCATAACGTCCAGCGTCAGCGAGTCGCCACGGGCTTTATCTATGCCCGCCGCATCCTCAACCAGCCGCGTCAGTCCCGCCAGTTTTTCCGGCGTGATTTTCTCCAGCGCAGGCGCACTTTGGTTCAGGGCAATGGCCACGCGCAGCTTCTCAAGCTGGTAGCCGGGGTGGCGGATATGGCGGATATCACGGTCGTAGGCGTATTTTCGCTGCTCCGAATTGCGGCTGCTCAGGGACTGTGGCGTATTGGCCTGAGTCGTGTTGGCATTGGCGTTTGCTGGCGCATTCGCTGCCGCTGGCTGCTGATTGACCGGGCGGTTGCTGAGCGACCCCGGCACCCCCATCGCCAGTTCGTTAGTGGTATTTTCCTTGCTGATATTTTCGTCGCTAACGCGTGCATCTTTTCCGAGGCGCTCCTGGGTCTCCTCCACGCTGCTCATATCCACCTGAGGCGCAACGCTGATACGGAAGTTGTTGCTCCCCACCAACGAAGTCAGCAGACCGGAAATATTCTTTTCGGTGTCCGCCTTCATACGTTGCACAACGCCATTGGCCTGGCGAATACCGGCCAGGCTGCCGCCGTTTTGCAGGCCTTCGGAGAGCAGGTTGCCGCTTTGATCGACCACCCGCACGCTGCTGGCTTTCATGCCAGGAACGCTGCCGGAAACCAGTTGAACAATGGCAGCAACCTGCTGCTCATCAAGACTTTTTCCGTGCCGAAGCTGGACGATAACCGACGCGCTGCTCTCCGGCTTATTGCTCATGACGAAGGAACTCGCTTCGCTCAGCCCCAGATGTACTCGCGCCAGCTCTACCGGCTCCAGACCCATGATGCTTTTTGACAGCTCCCCTTCGAGACTGCGCTTGTAGCGCACGTTCTGCACGAACTGGCTGCTGCCGAGCATCTCTTCTTTGTCCATCAGCTCGTAGCCTTCTGGCAATGCCGCACTGATGCCTTTTGCTGCCAGCGCCATGCGCGCCTTCGACAGTTTGTTTTCGGCCACCAGAATTTGCCCGTTGTCCGGGTTAATCCGATAGGCAATGTTCTCTGCGCCCAGCACTTCTACAACCTGGGCGGTTGGCAGGTTTTCCTGAGCGCCATAGAGCGCGACATAGCCGCCACCGCTGCGCCACAGTGAGGCAACAATGGCGCCGGTCAGCAACACGGCTGCGGCGCCCATAAGCCATTTTTTATGTTTTCCCTGCGGCAACGGCATCGCCGCAAGCTGAGTTTTGATTTTGTTTAACACGGTAAGACCCTTAGAGCGCAATATTCATCACTTCATCCAGCGCGGTGGTGAGCTTGTTGCGCACCTGCATCATTGCCGTAAATGCCACGCTGGCTTTCTGGCTTTCGATCATCGCGCCGGTTAAATCGTCGCTCTGGCCGGTGTCGATCGCAGCCTGGCGGGCGCTGGCAACGTGCTGCATCTGGTCAACACTGTTAATTGCCTGGTTAAGAACGTTGCCAAATGAGACGGGCTGTGCCGCGCCGGTAAGAGAGGGCGCGAGCGTTTGTGGTGCAGCGATAGCCCCGGCACCGGCGCTTGCCGCCGTGTGCTGCAGCCGCATCAGCATTTCCTGTTGCCCCATCGGCATGCCCAATCCTGAAATCTTGTCCATTGCGGTCTCCTTTCCCCTTTCAGGAGTAACACTCAATATCAATGCCCTCTTCGCGCATCGAAGCCAGTCGATAACGCAGCGCGCGCGGCGTAATGCCTAAGAACTGGGCCGTTTTCGATTTATTACCCTGATGGCGTTTCAACAGGTCGATAATGTACTGATACTCCGCCATACGGCCATGCAGCTTAACGTTACGTATTGCCGCCGGTGCGCCGCTCTCAGCACGGCGAGTGGTTTCATGCCAGGCTGGCATCACGCCGACGCCGACGCTTTGCGGCGGTGCTACCGGGGTAAGGCCGAAGTCTTTTGCCGTAATCTCGCTGCCGTTGCAGAGAATTAAGCCTCGCTGAATAACATTCTCCAGCTCACGTACGTTGCCGGGCCAGTTGTAGCTCAAGAGCGCGTGGCGGGCATCGTCAGCCAGCTGGATTTTGCCTTGGTGAAAAGCGTGATATTTGGTAATAAAACGCTGTGCCAGCGGGATGATGTCCTGCTGACGTTCACGCAACGGCGTAATATGAATAGGCACCACGGAAATACGGTAAAACAAATC
Source organism: Enterobacteriaceae bacterium RIT693 (assembly GCA_009668225.1). Classification (GTDB taxonomy): domain Bacteria; phylum Pseudomonadota; class Gammaproteobacteria; order Enterobacterales; family Enterobacteriaceae; genus Cedecea. Next base: position 524,135 of record WJYK01000001.1, read on the forward strand.
CTGGCGGAAACGGCCCTCGGCAATTTCAAGCTGCAAGTCTTTATTCGTAGAGGCAATAAGCCGAATATCAAGTGGGATTTTTTTATGACTTCCCAGACGCTCAACCTCCTGCTCCTGCAGTACTCTTAATAACTTCGCCTGCAGCGCCAGCGGCATATCACCAATTTCGTCAAGTAATAATGTGCCACCGTTAGCCTGTTCAAATTTACCGGCAACGCTTGCCACCGCACCGGTAAAAGCCCCTTTTTCGTAGCCAAATAAAATCGCTTCCAGCATACTTTCAGGAATGGCTGCGCAGTTCACACCTATATACGGCGCATCACTTCCCGTAGCCTGTTCATGAATATATTTAGCCACGCATTCTTTACCGGTACCCGTTTCACCGGTCACCAACACTGAAACATTAAAATTTGCCACACGGCGCGCCAGCGCAAATACACTAACACTGGAAGGCGCACTGGCAACAAAACCATTCATATTGCCTGCACTATGATCCATAAACATATTCATTATGCCTCACCAACTTAGAGTAGAATCTGACTAACGAGGACAGCAAACCGACTTAATGTGTCCTTTATTCATAAAGAAGAAAGCAAACATTAAGGCCGTTTAAATTCAGCGTCATTCGCCAGGCTATTTAGCCGCAGGTAAAACAGAACTACGGCCATCAGTGAGAACGAGTATACGGAGGGAGTCTACATTGTCTCTTTTTTAATGGGTATTAAAACATTAATCATTAAAATACAAATAGTTATGATGAAATATCAATCGACAATGCAGTTTTTAAATAACAGATTAATAAGCCCACCGCTATTGCAACAGTACGCATAAGCAGGTCTAATCACCTTCCTGAAAAAAAGTGATGAGATGCTTTCAAATTATTGACCCGCTGCTAACAAAGAGCGCCACCTCATTCTCGTAACTTAAATGTCCAGGTAAAATTTTTCTTTGGCGAGCGATGAATCAATAGTGAAGCTCATCGCTAACATCGCCAGATTTCATGGTTATGCGGAAGAATTATGCAGCCTGTAATGCAACGACTCAGAATCCATCACCGCGATCGGCTTCCCGACCTGGTGAAGCTGGAAGTAAATAAACTTGGCCGTCCATGGCATAAGCTGCCAAAAATAATGAATGATTGCTTCGATATACTAGATGCAAGGCTGAGCATTTATTTCCTCAAAAAATTTAGAGTTAATGTCATGTTAAAGAATATGACATTTGCTATCGATAAAAATTATAAAAACACACAAATATTCTCTACCGCCTACGGCAATCTCGCTTTTGATATTGATCGTGTTTTGTTGCTGAATATTCTTCATGATTACTATGGCCTGAGTAAAGACAGCGCCCATGTCGTACCGGATTTATCTCAGCCGATTTCAAAAACGGAAGAACGGCTAAAAAATAAATTAGGCCAGGAACTGACTGCGCTGATCGTCAATAAAGAAACCTTCGGCGAGGACCTGGATATAAAGAATGACTATTCCACGGTCATTAGCCAGTGGTCCTGGTGCATTACGTTCAGCCTGGAAGGTTACGAGCAAGGTGGGTTCACTATCCTGCTCGACCACCTGCATGTCGATCGTATGCTGGCGAAGCTGAGAGCACCGGATGGTGGAGAAGGCGAGAAAGAGTCCGTGCTGAGCGCCGGGCAAATCGAACGGCTGTTCTACGATTTGCCGCTGAAGCTGAATGGCCGCCTGGCCTCGCTGAACCTCACCGTCGCGCAAATTGCCGATATTGAACCAGGGGACATCATTCCGATCTCACTGAACCAACCTATGCCGGTATTTATTGGCAAAGAACAGATTTTTACCGCAGAAATTGCGGAAGATCGCGGCAAGCTGCTGCTGAGTGAATTTAACGATAAGACTGTCGAGAAGCATTATGAGTCAAATTGATCAAGACCTGAGCCAGACGCTGGATCTGGACGACCTGAACTTCGGTGAAGCCCCGCAGGAAGAGACGGTGGAAGGCAACATCCGCATGGATCTGCAGGACAATACGCCGCGCGCGAATCCCATGGACCAGATCCGCAAAATGTCGCTGTTTAGCCGCATTCCCGTCACGCTTACCCTGGAAGTGGCGTCGGTGGAAATCTCTCTGGCAGATTTAATGTCGGTGACCAATGATTCGGTCGTTGAGCTGGACAAACTCGCCGGTGAACCGCTGGATATTAAGGTCAACGGCATTCTGTTTGGCAAAGGTGAGGTCGTGGTGCTGAACGACAAATATGGGCTGCGCATCATCGAGTTCAACAACAAAAACCTGGGTGAGCTGGCAGGATGAAGCGCCTGCTACGCAGCCTGACGAGCAGAAAAAGCGGCCTGGCGGCGCTGCTGGCGCTCGGCCTGTGCTTCTCACCGCTGCTGTTCGCCGCCAACGGCGAGGTGACCTTATTCAGCGCGAATAACACCGACGCGGGCCAGGACTATAACGTTAAAATTGAAATCCTGATCCTGATGACCCTGCTCGGCCTGCTGCCGATCATGGTACTGATGATGACCTGTTTTACCCGCTTTATCATCGTGCTGGCTATTCTGCGCCAGGCGCTGGGTTTGCAGCAGAGTCCGCCAAACAAAATCCTTACCGGCATCGCCCTTGCCCTGACGCTACTGGTAATGCGTCCGGTGTGGACCACGGTGTATAACGACGCCGTGGTACCGTTTCAGAACGACAAAATCACCCTGAACCAGGCGCTGGCCACCGCCGAAGTGCCACTAAAGACGTTTATGCTGGCGCAGACCAACAACAAGGCAATGTCGCAGATGATGAGCATTGCCGGGGTTTCCGGCGACGCGCGTGAGCAGGACTTAACGGTCGTCACGCCTGCCTACTTGCTCAGCGAGCTGAAAACGGCCTTCCAGATTGGCTTTATGATTTACATCCCCTTTCTGGTCATTGACCTTATTGTTGCCAGTATTTTGATGGCCATGGGGATGATGATGCTGTCGCCGCTGATTGTCTCGCTGCCGTTTAAGCTGATGCTGTTCGTGTTGTGCGACGGCTGGACGCTGATTGTTGGCACCCTGACCTCAAGCGTCCAGGGGCTTTAGCGATGATCAACATGGATACCGCCGGTGACATCATGGCCTCCGGCATTCAGCTGGTACTGCTGATCTCCGCCGTGGCCATCGTGCCGAGCCTGCTGGTTGGCCTGTGCGTCAGTATTTTCCAGGCAACCACCCAGATTAATGAACAGACCCTGAGCTTCCTGCCGCGTCTTGTCGTCACGCTGCTGGTGCTGATTTTTGGCGGTAAATGGATGCTGACCCGACTGGTGGACTTCACCACGGAAATCTTCCATCAGGCCTCTTCGCTGGTTGGCTGACGCATGGGAATTAACATTCACGATCTGCTTAATCCGCTGATGGCGATGATCCTGCCGTTTGTGCGCATTCTGGCATTCGTGCATTTCTGTCCGGTGCTGGACAACAAAGCCTTCTCCCGGCGCATTAAAATCGCTACCGCGCTGACGCTGACGGCATTGATTACTCCGATGCTGCCGCACACCGTTGTCCTCAACGAACTGGTGTCTATGCGCGCCATTTTACTCATCGGTGAGCAGCTGCTTTGGGGATTACTGTTCGGCATGACGCTGCAGCTGGTGTTTGTCGCGCTGCAAACCGCCGGCCATATTCTGTCAATGAATATGGGCCTGGGGATGGCGATGATGAACGACCCGGTCAACGGCAGCTCCACCACGGTTATCTCGCAGATCATCTTTATTTTCTGCGCCCTGCTGTTCTTCATTATGGACGGCCACCTGCTGGTGGTGACCATTCTGTTTAAGAGCTTTAGCTACTGGCCCATCGGCCAGGCCATTAACGAACCCACGCTTAAACAACTGGCACAGAGTCTGGGCTGGATCATGGCGTCCGCCACGCTAATTGCGCTGCCAACCACCTTTGTGATGCTGATTGTCCAGGGCGGCTTTGGTCTGCTGAACCGGGTCTCGCCGACCCTGAACCTGTTTTCGCTCGGTTTTCCAATCAGCATGCTGTTCGGCCTGCTGTGCATCACGATGATCGTTTCTCATATTCCGGAGCATTACCTCAATTTGACCAATGAGATCCTCGCCCGGCTTGACGCAATAAGGGTACAGTAATGTCCTCATCCTCAAGCGGAGATAAGAGTGAAAAACCCACGGCAGGCAAGCTGCGTAAAGCCCGCCAGAAAGGGGATATTCCACGCTCAAAAGACCTGACGATGGCCGTGGGGCTGGTGGCCTCTTTCGTGACCATCAGCAGCTTCTTCCCCTATTACAAGTCGCTGATAAGCGAGTCGTTTTTATCCGTGGGCCGCATGGCCGGATGGCTGGATGACAGCGGCGCGCTGAGCCAGTTCATGATGCTTAACGTGCTGGTTATTCTGAAATTTATCGCAACGTTGGTGCCCATTCCGGTAGCCTGCGTCCTCTCGAGCCTGATCCCAGGCGGCTGGATCTTTACCCCCAACAAGCTGCTGCCGGATTTTAAAAAAATCAGCCCGATCGGTGGATTTAAACGCATGGCGTCCGGCAGCCACTATGTCGAGGTCGGCAAGATGCTGCTGAAGTGCGGCGTGATCCTTGCCGTGCTTTACACCATGGTGAACGACTCGCTGGACGGGCTGCTTTACCTGCAGCAGCTCTACCTGCGCCAGGCCATCAGCAACGGCTTTGATATTTTTCACCATGTCATCAGCTACTTTGTCGCGGTCATCGTTATCTTCGCCCTGCTGGACGTGCCGCTCAGCAAATTTATGTTCACCAAAAAAATGCGCATGACCAAGCAGGAAGTGAAGGAAGAACATAAGAACAATGACGGCAACCCACAAATTAAAGGGCGTATTCGCCAGCTCCAGCGCCAGATGGCGATGGGGCAAATCAACAAAACGGTGCCTTCGGCAGACGTTATCGTCACCAACCCGACCCACTATGCTGTCGCCCTGAAGTACGACCCGAACAAAGCCGAAGCGCCCTACATCGTGGCGAAAGGCGTTGACGACGTGGCGATGTTTATCCGTGAAGTCGCGCAGAACCACGGCGTGGAGATCGTCGAGTTCCCGCCGCTCGCCCGTGCGGTCTACTACACCACCCGCGTTAACCAACAAATTCCGGCGCAGCTGTTTCGCGCCATTGCTCATGTCCTGACTTACGTGATGCAGGTGAAAGCCTGGCGTGCGGGCAACGTTGAGCAAAAACCCCGCCTTAACAGGCAGATCGATATTCCAAAAGAGGTATTAAAAGCCAATGGCGAACAGTAAGTTAACCCAGGCCGTTACCCTGCTAAGGCAAACGCACGTTGGCGTGCCTGTTCTGCTGCTCAGCGTGCTGGCAATGATTATTTTGCCACTGTCACCGCTGGTGCTGGATATCCTGTTTACCTTTAACATCGTGCTGGCGGTCATCGTGCTGCTGGTGGCGGTAAACAGTAAGCGTCCGCTGGATTTTGCGGTCTTCCCTACGCTGCTGCTTATCACCACGCTGATGCGTCTGACGCTCAACGTGGCCTCCACGCGCGTGGTACTGCTGCACGGCCATGAAGGTGAAGGCGCAGCCGGTAAGGTGATTGAGGCCTTCGGCCAGGTGGTTATCGGCGGGAACTTTGTGGTCGGCTTCGTGGTGTTCGTGATTCTGATGATCATCAACTTCGTGGTCGTCACCAAAGGTGCCGAGCGTATCTCCGAAGTCTCCGCACGTTTTACCCTCGACGCCCTGCCCGGTAAACAGATGGCGATTGATGCTGACCTGAACGCCGGCTTAATCAATCAGCAGCAGGCTAAAACGCGGCGTAAGGACGTGGCGAACGAAGCCGACTTCTACGGCGCGATGGACGGGGCCTCAAAGTTTGTGCGCGGCGATGCTATCGCCGGGATCATGGTGCTTATCATCAACGTGATCGGCGGGATCTGTATTGGTATTTTCAAATACGATCTCGATGCCAGCCACGCCTTCCAGCAATACGTGCTGCTGACCATCGGTGACGGCCTGGTCGCACAGATCCCATCCCTGCTGCTGGCGACCGCCGCGGCCATTATCGTGACCCGCGTTAGCGACGGCGGTGACGTCAGCGATGAAATTAAGACTCAGCTGCTCGCTCGCCCGAACGTGCTGTATACCGCCGCGTTTGTAATGTTCATCCTGGCCATTGTGCCAGGGATGCCGCACGTTGCCTTCCTGAGCTTCACCGCGCTGTTACTGTTTGCAGCCTGGCGGCAAAGCAAAGTGGTACAGCCTGCAACGCAGCAGGACGACGACATGGAGGCCATTCAGGAAGCACTCGCCCCGGACACGGAGCCGAGCGTCAGCTGGGAGAGCATTCCTCTGGTCGAGCCGATTGGCCTGAACCTTGGCTACAAGCTGGTTTCACTGGTCGACGCCGCCAAAGGTAGCCCGCTTTCGCAGCGCATTCGCGGTGCAAGGCAGGTTATCTCGGAAACCTGCGGCGTGCTGCTGCCGGAGATCCGCATTCGCGAAAACTTCCGCCTCAAGCCCGCCCAGTACGCGATCCACATCAACGGCATTCGCGTGGCACTGGGCGAGGTGAACGCGGAAAAATTGATGGCGATCCCCGGCACCGAACTGTACGGCGAGATAGACGGCGTACTGGACACCGACCCGGCCTACGGCATGGCCATCGTCTGGATTGATCCTGACCAAAAGGCGCGTGCGTTAAACCTCGGCTATCAGGTGGTGGACTGTGCCAGCGTGGTGGCAACCCACGTGAACAAGGTGGCGCGTCAACATCTGCCGGACCTGTTCAACTATGACGATATTACGCATCTGCATGCACGTCTTGCGCTGCAGGCGCCTAAGCTTGCGGAAGATTTAAACAATGCGCTGAATTTCAGCCAACTGCTGAAAGTGTACCGCCAGCTTTTGCTGGAGCAGGTGTCGCTGAAAGATATTGTCACGATTGCCGCCACGCTGCTGGAAAGCTCTGCGGTGACCAAAGACCCCCAGTTGCTCTGTGCCGATGTGCGTTACGCGCTGCGCCGCGCCATTTTGCATAACATCAACGGCGACCGCAGACAGCTTGCCGCCTACACCATTGATAACGCGCTGGAGAACCTGCTGCTGAACGCCCTGAGTCAGGCTCAGCAGGCGGGAAAAGTGGCGCTGGACAGCTTCCCGGTCGACCCGAATATCCTGACTCAGCTGCAAAATACGATGCCGATGATTTACGAGCAGATGAAGGCGAAAAGCCTGCCGCCGCTGCTGCTGGTCGCGCCCCAGCTGCGCCCGATTCTGGCACGCTATGGCCGCCTGTTCAGCGCCGGGCTAAATGTGCTTTCGTATAATGAGGTGCCGGACGACAGCGATTTGAAGATTGTCGGGACATTAGCGTGACAGAGGTAAAAGTGAATTTATTAGCCTGCCGTTTTCCGTTCACCTGTAAATTGGCTCTCCCTTTACGACCAGAGCACGGTGAACGTGGCTGTGAGATTTGAAGCGACTGTGACGTTATGTGTGGCTGCGGGTGAAAAGCGTGGCACGGTTCCGGCTTAAATCGCCTCCGTTTTCTCTCCGACTGGCCGGAGGCTGAGAGCGTCGGGAACGCATCTCAGCCGACCCTGGACTGGGAGATAAAACGGAGATCTGCCGCTTTAGCGGTCGATTTATTTGACCGGGAGTCCGGGGTCTCGGGGGAGTGACGGTGACTTCCCCGAGTCGTTCACAAGTTCTGTGGTGGCATGTGAAGCAGGACTGGAAGTGAACGGAATCATCTCTGACTGTATATAGTCGTCAGTGTTTATGCATCAGGGACACTTCCCCTCGGAAAGAACTAGCGCGAGCAAAACTACTTATCTAAAAACCGTAGCTTCCAGCTCTGAAGCGTACGCGGAAGTGGACCATTCTCATTCCCCTTCGAGCGGTAAAACTTCGCTTCCTGAATACCGTTCTTGCCCGGAGAAGTCCGCGCCGCCCACATTTTCCCTTCCGGCGTATACATCACAATAGCCGTATGGCGGTTAGCTTCTCCACGCACCCACATGGCAATGACCTTCGCGCCAATATTGTCAATATCATCCTGATAGATATACACATTCGCTGCATCCACAAAGTTTTGATAGTCGTTCCCCACCATCTCTCTGAAACGTGCATCGGTCGCAGCATCAGGGAATACGCCGATTGACAGCAGCGTGGCCTTAGGCCGCGGGTCCGTTGGGCTTTTGACATAGCGGCCATCAACAAAGACACCGGTAGGCATCGACAGGCTACAGCCCCAGTCTGCGTTGCTGTGTACCTGAATGGAGCCATCCTGACGCGGAATGAACAGCAGCTTGCAGTTACTGGTGTCCTGAACTTTTTCCACAACCGCCATACCATAGATTTTCCTGGCTTCTGCGGTGAAATCATCATGATTCGCCCCCGCCCAGGCGCGGATGTCAACGGTTAATGACCATTCGGCATTACGGCTAAAGGTTAATGTGCCGCCGCTACGGTTTGCCGCCACCGTATTCCACCATTTCCCCTGCCAGTCAAAGTCCTCATTCACACCGGAAATTCGGCTGATGCCTTCATAATAAGCACGTTCAATACAGCTGTCCGACGTGCAGCTTTCAAGCGATTTTTCCCATTCCTGATACTCTTTATGCACCGATGGCGCGTCGTATTTCACCAGCATTGCGCGATAAATCACGCTCATTGTACTGTCCAGCCAGTGCAGGTTGTCATTATTGCAGATAGTATTTTCCAGCGGCGTAGCAGCACGCTGGCAATTGACCGCCACGGCGCTACCGGTATGAAAACCCAGTAGAAACAATAAGGTGAAAAGAATGCGCTTTAGCATATTTAATAAAAAATTCCGGATCAGGGGATGCTATTTTGACCAGAATATATTTATTTTGCAATCTCAAGCTGATTTCATCATTAATTGAAATTAAAATGAAAATAATGCGTTAATAAAATCCATTAACTATGAAAAGATTAATAACAGAATAATGACTAAGAAATGATTAATATTCCCACTACGCGGATTCACGCGGGACCAGTTCGCCGGAAATAATAATTCGCTGCGCGGGTAAATCCGGCTGTTTGATTTTGCTGACAATCAATGAGGCAGCCTGCCGCCCGGTCTCTTCACTTGATGCAGAAACATAGGTAAAACTCGGCGAAGTGAGATTAATGTACATCATATCTTCGAAGCCAATCAGCGAGACCTGCTGGGTTAAGAAGACATCCTTCCCAACCGTGCGGCCGACCTGCTGAATACCGGTAATCGCCCCAATAATGGCCGCCGGAGAATGGCACAGCATCGCGGTAATCTGGTTGCTCTTTTCCAGCATCAGTCGCGTGGCAAACGCCGACGCCGAGGTATCGTCCGCACATTCCGGCGCCCACTCAGCTCTGAACGGCAGGCCATATTGCTGTAATGCGCTGCGATAGCCTGACAGCCTTTCACCGCGGATCAGGCAGTTTTTTGTGCCGCCAAGCCAGGCAATATTGCGGTGCCCGCGCTCAATAAGAAAGCGCGTGGCCTGGTTACCGGCCTGGCGATTATCGCGACCAATAACATCGCGGGTGCTGGTGATGGTTGATTCAGAGATAACCACCGTGGGCAACGGGCATTCAGTAATCGCCTGTGGCACCTCAGCCGAATGGCAATCGGCAGCCAGATAAATCACCCCGGCGACGCCCTGCTGGCTAAACGACGTCAGACAGTTACACAACTGCTGCTCGTCGTCACGTGGCTGGCCGAGAAACACCATATAACCTTGTTTCTCAAGCTGCTGAACGACGCTTGCGGTGACGTTGACCGAGAAGGAGTCGTTGAAGTCGCGGATGATCAGGCCAATCAGGTTAGACGTGCTGGAACGCAGGTTAGCCGCGGCAACGTTATGCACGTAGCCCAACGTTTTGATGGCGGCGTTGACCTTCTCGATGGTTGCCTCAGAGATCTTGCCTTTCTGGCGCAGCACCAGCGAAACCGTCGAGACCGATACGCCCGCCAGCTCCGCGACATCAATGATGTTGACCTTTTTCATTCCACCCCTGCAACCGCACATCCATAAATTTCAGCCTCCTGAAACATACAGGAGGCTGAAAGGTATTACATTATTTACCGATCATCGTCGACATTGTCTGCGCAATAAATTGCGCTCTGGCACCAAATATCACCTGGATACCCGAATCGCCGACAAACACTACGCCGCGTGCGCCCAGGCTGTTCAGCCCATCTTTGTCGACCATCGAGCTGTCGTCCACTTCCAGACGCAGGCGGGTGATGCAGGAACCTACGGAGTTGATGTTTGGCGCTCCGCCCAGCAGGCCGATGATATCGCCGGCCAGTTCGGTATCGGTTTTATCCCCGGCGTTAGCGGTCACTTCGGTACGGCCCGGCGTTTTCACGTCAAAACGGCGAATCACGAAGCGGAAGGTGAAGTAGTAAATCAGCGCCATCGGCACGCCGACCACGACCGCCATCAGGAAGTTAGTCTGGTAGCCGTTGAAGGACGGCAAGATACCGAAGGAGATGTAGTCGATCATCCCGGCGGAGAACGATTTAGCAATATGGGCATGCAGCAGGTACATACACATATAGGACAAGCCGGCCATCACCGCGTTGAACACGTACAGGATCGGGGCGACGAAGATAAAGGTGAACTCTACCGGCTCCGTTATCCCGGTGAGGAAGCAGGTCAGCGCCGCGGAGAACAGAATACCGGAGGCAATTTTCTTATTCCTGGTGTTGGCTTCGTGATACATCGCCAGACAGGCCGCTGGCAGCGCGAACAGCATCAGCGGGAACTCGCCCTGCATGAACTTACCGGCATTGTGGTAGCTGTCGCTGCTGAAGGACTTCACGCCCTCTTCCAGCATTTTGAACCAGATAGTCTGGTCACCGTGAATAACCTGCCCGGTGTGGGTGGTGTATTCCCCGAAGGAGTACCAGAAGGATGGATACCAGATATGGTGCAGGCCGAGCGGGATAAGCGCACGTTCGACCAGGCCAAAGATAAAGGTCGATGCGGCCTGGTTATCGCCGTTCACCACCACCGACAGCGCATCAATGCCGGACTGAATGTATGACCAGACCCACGGCAGCAGCATCCCCAGCAGGAACGAGAGAAACGCCGTTGCAATGGCGACAAACCGTTTGCCGGAGAAGAAGCCCAGAAACTCCGGCAGCTGCATGGTGTGGAACTTGTTGTAGCACCACGCCGCCAGGATACCGGAGATAAGCCCGCCGAACACGCCCATCTGCAGCGTCGGGATCCCGACCACCATGGCGTATTTACCGCCCGCAGAGGCCATTTCCGGCGTAATGTGCATTACGGTGCCGATGGTGATGTTAATGATAAACACCGAAACCGCCGCGGATAGCGCGGCAATTCCGGACTCCGAGGCCAGGCCAACGGCCGAACCGATGGCAAACAGCATTGGCAGGTTATCAAAGATGACCCCACCCGCGTTCATCATCAGCGGTAAGTGAAACTTATCACCGAATGCCAATAGTAAGCCTGCGGCGGGCAGCAGAGAGATAGGCAGCATCAACGCGCGGCCAATCATGGAAAGCTTTGATAACGATTTTACAACACTGGACAACAGACTCATGGACGTTTCCCCCGGTGCAGACGCAGTAACCGCGCTTTGTCTATTTACGCGTTTTTATGGTAGGTAGAACGTTCTACTAGAACGTTCTACCTAGAGTGCCGAAACGGTTTTTGCCCCGCAACTGAAATCTGCGCTGTTGCCATATTGTTATCGAATATTTGAAGTGACGCAGGTTTTTAAGCCTGGTATTGACAGGGATTTTTGCTGAAGAACGAAGGCTCGTTCAACTCTCCTCCCTGACGCGGCAAGGAGAGTCGATTCCAGCCCTTTCCGCTCAGGGCAGGGCCGGACGGGCTTAAGGCTGAACGGTAATGCTCAGGCTCTCAAACGTTACGGTCTGACCCGCAACAATTTTGCAGCGCTTGCGGGTTTCGACTTCGCCGTCCACCTTCACGAGGCCTTCGGCAATCACCGCTTTTGCCTGTGCGCCGCTTTCGCACCAGCCTTCCAGCTTGAGCAGGTCGCACAGTTCAACGTAGGGGTGTTTACCTAATGAGAAGGTCGCCATTATTACTCTCCATCGACATCATGATATTCCTCGCAGGCCTGCAAGGTATTCTGGATTAGGGTGGCAACCGTCATTGGGCCAACGCCACCCGGAACCGGCGTAATATACGAGGCTTTGGCGGCCGCTTCATCATAAATCACGTCGCCAACCACTTTCCCGCTTTCCAGACGGTTAATGCCGACGTCCACCACGATAGCGCCTTCTTTAATCCACTCGCCCGGAATAAAGCCCGGTTTGCCCACCGCCACAATCACCAGGTCAGCGTTCTCAACGTGCTGACGCAGGTTTTTAGTAAAGCGGTGCGTCACGGTGGTCGTGCAGCCGGCCAGCAGCAGCTCCATGCTCATTGGGCGGCCCACGATGTTGGACGCGCCAATGATCACCGCGTTCAGGCCGTAGGTATCAATGTTGTAACGCTCAAGCAGCGTAACGATGCCGCGCGGCGTGCACGGACGCAGGCGCGGCGCACGCTGGCACAGACGACCAATGTTATACGGATGGAAACCATCAACGTCTTTATCCGGATCGATACGCTCAAGGACTTTGACGTTATCAATGCCGGCAGGCAGAGGCAGCTGCACCAGAATACCGTCAATTTCAGCGTCGGCGTTCAGGTCATCAATCAGCCCTAACAGCTCCGCTTCGCTGGTGGTTTCCGGCAAATCGTAAGAGCGGGAAACGAACCCCACCTCTTCGCAGGCTTTGCGTTTATTCGCGACATAAATCTGGGATGCAGGGTTCGCTCCCACCAATACAACGGCCAGACCAGGGGCACGTTTTCCTGCGGCAATTCGGGCTCTTACTTTTTCAGCAACTTCAAGCCGTACCTGCTGCGCAATCGTTTTACCGTCAATAATCTTTGCTGCCATCAGAGAGAGAATTCCATCTGTAAACTTAAAGGAAGGGGGTTGCTTCTATTTTGTCAGATGCGCGCCCCGCTGTCAGGCTCTGATGTGGGTTTATGCTCAATTGTCGCGCAGGTGGTTGAAAAGCCATTGACTCGAAAGGTGCTGACCGTATAATCCAACCCGCATCAAGCCGTAATGTACATCGACATTACTCAGTGCGCCCTTAGCTCAGCTGGATAGAGCAACGGCCTTCTAAGCCGTAGGTCACAGGTTCGAACCCTGTAGGGCGTACCATTTCGATGTCAACCTCCCCCACGTTACCTACTTTATATTCCCTGAAACGCGTTGATGTTTTCGCTACCTGCTCAATCATAACATCCGTTATTCGACCAGCTTAAAGCCACAATGCTGTTGTTTCTGTCTTCGCTGTAAGTTCTTTGCTATAAAACAGTATAAGCCGGTGACTCTGGAGTGTATTTTTTTGCATCTTAACGAAAAATATCTGCCCATCTATCATTTCAGCGAAAAGCATGCGCTCAACATTTCCGCGACACAAGCGGACGTCATGGCTGCAGTACGGGATTATCAACCGGGGGAAGACCCGTTCTTCCGATGTGCAATCATCCTCCGCGAGTTACCCATACGAATATTAGACCGGATGCAGCGTCGAACGGGTATGCCCCGACAGCCGTTCGGCATGGATAACTTCACATTACTTGAGCAAATAGATAATCAGGAACTGGCATTCGGCTTAGCCGGGAGATTCTGGAAGTCTGACTACGGGCAAGAGAAAGTAATAGACGCCGAGGCATTCCTGGCCTTTTCCGCGCCATCAGCTGCAAAGTTAGTGCTTAGCTTCACGGCAGAGAAGCTGGATGAAACCCATACCCAATTAACGACAGAAACGCGCGTGCTCTGCCTGGATAAAGAAGCACGAAGAAAGCTTGCGCCATATTGGTATCTAATCCGGCCGGTAAGCGGGCTGATCAGATTACGAATGCTAAGCGCCATCCGTCGAAGCGCAGGGAATAGAACGCATAACACTTCGATTTAAGCACTCAACATTTTGAAATAGCAAAAAAGTTAAGTTCCATTCCGCCTCTCATAGCCGGCGCAGGAACCCTCACCGCTCCCCCTGAAAACAGAGTCAATAACGGGCCGACACCGGCCATCGCTAATATTCCTCAAACCTCATGGCGTTAGCGCCTTCGTAACGGTTATTTTCAGTGGCTGATAGTATTGCGGATCAGAAATTGAGAGCAGCAATGTGACCATGGCGTTATTACCACGTATTTCGCTAGCCCTAACGATCCCGATGGCTATTTCCCAAAGAATACAAATTCAAAATTAATGACCAGAAAGTCGAATATTATTTGACCACTCAACGAAAACAAATCCAGTATACCGCCGCTGAAACGGCGACCAAATTCACTATCACGCTAACCGCAAACCCTGTTCTGAACGGTTGCTTATGAGTTTTATGGCGAAAGAGTCGCTGTCCGATAATTGCCCCCGGCCAGCCCCCCACGATGCCAAACGTCAGCAAGGTTGCTTCCGGCACGCGCCGCCAGGATTTAACCGCTGCCAGCTTATCCCCACCGTAAACGGCCATGGTGAGCACATTCACCAGCAGAAACCACATAACGAAAGGGTTTGGCATAAACGCGCTACCTGAAGCAGCCAGTATCAGAAGTAAATAACAAAAACGATTAAGATTCATCAGATTAGCCGCAGGACATACCGTCAGAGAAGGTGCGGAATTATACCTAATACGGCCCCCGGATAGCTCGGTGTTTTATGTAATAATCCTGCGAAAGCAACAAGGGTTGCACCGTTTTTTAACCGCTGCAACCCGCTGAGTCAGCAATCGCGTCCAACAGCCACGGCGGCGAAATAAACACAATGATTGAATTCTACAAAATACTAAAGCGCCCGCGTGAAGAAAGGCTGGCGCTGAATAATGCAACCAAAGCGCAGCAGATACCGGGAGAGAACACAAACGTGCTTTATGGCCTTTTTGGCATGATTGATGCCTCGGGCTACTTCCCGCCATTAGTCTTTCTGAACACGTTTTTAATGGCGGGTTCCGATCCGTGCGACCAGGACGGAAGAATGGATCAGTGGCGCCCTTTTTCTCTTAACGAAACAGAATATGCCGAAGTCAAGGCAGGGTCGATTGCATCCCGCCCGGGTACACTGGAATCGGCACTGAACTGCACCTGCTGGGAAGACTGGGTGCAAACCATACTGGCGTAAATCAATACATGTGCAATTGCCTTTGCTGCACGCTCATGGATTCAGACCAACCCCATGCGTATGAGATCGTCATAAACAAACTGCTGGCCGCTGCGTTGCCGCACGCAGGGTATTTCTGCGATGTTGTTCATCCATGTTTTTAATGTGCTAAATTCCTCGCTGACAAAACCAAGCACATCGGCAAACGTCAGGCCACAATAAAGCGTAATGTCGGCCATTGAAAATGCGTTACTGGCAAGGAAGGGCTGGTTGCTTAATAGCTGGTCAAAATATTTCAGCCCCGCTTTTATCTGCTCTCCGGCCCGTAATCCCAGCGCTTTACGAGCTTCCCAGTCCGGCTCTTTAAAAACCTGTAATGCCTCACCCAGTCCGGGCGTCGCATAGTGGAAGAACAGGCCAATCGGATCCATCACCCCTGCTTCAGCCCGTTTTTGCATCATATGAATAACGGCTTTTTCTTTGGCCGTCTTTCCGGTTAATAAAGGCCGCTGGTCAATATTATCGAGGTATTCGGTGATAGCCGTACACTCACTAATTAACGTGCCATCATCCAGTTCCAGTACCGGTAATACGCCGAGAGGGTTCTTTTTAAGAAATTCAGCCTGTTTATGTTCAGCGCCAATTAAATCCACCGAAATAAATTCAATGGCAGACTCAAGCCGTTTTGCAGCGATGACAACGCGGATTCGTGCAGGATTTGGAAAACCAGGGCGATCGTATAGTTTCATGATTGACTCTTCTGTTTATGCTTAACGGCAAACCGTAAGCCCGATAAGGAATCGCGTAAGGGGGTATTCCTTTTGTAGGTGCAGAGGAGTATTACACCCATCAGACTGTTTGATAATATTCCACAATGTGATCGGCTTGTGCAGCAAGGCTTAACAATGAAGAGAACAGAGCTGGACGGTATCGCCATTTTTCTTGCGGTTGCGGAACACCAGGGATTTCGCTCCGCGGCCCGTAGCCTTGGGCTGACTGCCTCGGCGGTCAGCCAGCAGATAAGCAGCCTGGAAAAGCGTATTGGCGCCCCGCTGTTCTCTCGCACCACGCGCAGCGTTGGCTTAACCGAGGCCGGTCAGCGCCTGCTTCAGCATGCGAAACCGGCGGCAGATATGTTTCTGGCCGGGCTGGAGTCTGCAAGGGAGCTGAGCGAACAGCCGGGCGGCAACCTACGCATAAACACGACCCGTCCCAGCATGCCGCTGCTGATTAACCGCCTGCTGCCCGGATTTCACGAGCAGTACCCGAACATCCGGCTGGAAATTCGGGCCGAGGATGAGTTTATTGATATCGTCGAGGGCGGCTTTGATGCCGGGATCCGGCTCGGTCACGTGGTGGAAATGGATATGGTTTCTGTCTGGCTGACACCGCCGGACGAATACCTCGTGGTCTGTGCCCCTTCCCTGCTTGCGCGTTACGGCAAACCGCAGAAAATAGAAGATCTTCAGAAGCTGCCGGCCGTCTTGATCAGTCGTCATAATCAGACCGTACACAGCTGGACACTGACCCAAAATGGTCAGCCAATTAAGGTGAAAGTGGATGGCCCGCTTATCATTAACGATCCGCTAAGTCTGATTCAGGCGGGCCTGCGCGGGGTCGGGATGATCTACACGGTGCGTTCGCTGGTTGCCCACTACCTGGCGCAAGGGCAGCTGGAAACCGTACTGGAAAGCAACGCCCGTAGCGTGCCGGGACTCAGTATTTATTACCCCAGCCGCCACCAGTCTCTGCCTAAGCTAAAAGCCTTTGTTAACTATGCCACCGCGCACCTGCGAAACGGTATTAGTGCCGATGATTTTCTGGCGGAACAGCCCCGTTAACAAAAGTGACTCCCCTAAGCCAGTGACTCATGCACGAAGCCTTGCGCCTCGTGCATTAAAACCGCCCGGAAGCGGCCGAAGCAAATAAAGTACTCAACCCGTAATGTCGGCTCGAGTACTTTATTGCGATGCTCACCGGGAGAAATTTAAAGCACTGCGCCCTGCTGCCCGCTGGCGTAGCGTTTGTTTTCGCGCGCCAGCTTGATCCAGTTCCAGGTACCAAAGGCGGCGATGAAAATCAGCAAGGTATATTCCAGCGACATAAAATAGACGCCCTGCTTCGCGTACAGCCAGACCGACAGCACATCCAGCCCGCACCAGATTATCCAGTTTTCTACGTACTTTTTGATCATCAATACCGTCGCCACAATCGACAGGATCATAATGGTGGAATCTGCGATAGGGTAAGGATCAGGAATGGCCTCCGGGCGCTGCAGCGTCACGCCAAAAAGCTGCATCACGCTAACCGCAACATTACTTAACCAGACAAAGACGGCATCAATGTTGGCGGCGACCAGGGCAATACACAGCACGCTAATCACCGACACGCCAACGGCCTGTTTTACCGGCATCCAACGCACGACCATGCCAGGGCTTTCGGCGTTATCGCTCTGGTACCACATATACCAACCGACAATATTTGCCACCAGGAAGAACACCTGCAGTAGCATGCTGGCATAAAGCTGGATCTGATAGAACACCAGCGTGAACAACAGGACGTTTAAAATCCCGAAGAGATAGTTGATGGTGACTTCACGGCTGGCCAGCCAGATATTAATCAGCCCCAGCACGGTGCCGATCGCTTCAATCCACGAAAGATCGTAGCCGCCGGTGCCCAGCGGAATATGCACCATGATGTTGTGAATACTAAACAGTTCGAGCATAGCGGCCTCTTATTTATTGTTATTTTGATTTAGTAAGGAAATAACTTCGCCGGTGGTGGCCACCCAGCCATAGTTCTCTTCGATAACGCTCATGGACTCCGCCATGCGTTTCTCGCTCATCGCCGCAATGGCATCGCTCACCGCGAGCGTGGCGTAGGCGTGGTTCCAGGCCTGGCGAACCGTATCTTCAACACAGCATTCGGCAACCACGCCGGTCACCACCAGCGTGTCAACGCCAAGCTGGGCTAAATGCTCGCCAAGGGCGGTGCCATAAAAACCGCCGTAGCCGTATTTAAAGACGGTAAATTCATTATTTTGAGGGGTTAGCTCATCAATAACCGCCGAACCGTCCCGTTCGCCTTCCACATCGCGGTAGCGACGCTTAAAGCCCAGACGGCAGGATTGTGTGGTTTCATCAAGCAGACTCATCCACGAGAACTTGCCCTCGAGGCGTCTTTTAGGATCGTTCTCCGTTGCCAACCATCTTAAAAAAACCACCGGCAGCCCCGTTTCGCGGAAATACTGCAATAGCGCTAAGTTACGGCCAATAATATCCCTGCCGCCCGGCACCTCCAGCGGTGCGCCGTCCCGAATAAAGTCGTTCTGCATATCGACGATAATTAATGCAGTTTTTTTAATCGCGGGGAAATTATCTGTACTCATGTTCTTCTCCTGTTGCTTTAACAGGAGTTGAGCAAGGTTTATGCCAGCTTATTTCGATGGTTTGGGCATATCCGGGAAAGGTGATTTTTTTACCTGGCTAAATTGGTCAGACGATATATTCAACCAGTAAAACGAACATATCCCACTCAGACGTTGCCGTTGGCGGCCAGATTCGGCGTTTGCTGCCGGGGAGAAAACGCCGAATTAACGGCGGTATTGCACCAGAGGGCACGGCAACCGCGCAAGGCAGCACCATAGCGGTGCAAAATGAGAGCAAAGCTCAGAACCTTTGAAGATCGTGAGCTTTGTCGGCAGTCTGAAAGCGCCGGGCGGCGCTTTCATTATTACTCTTCTACAGGCACAAACTCGTCAATCGGCTCGCCCATACTGTTAAGGTAAGTTCTGTATTTTACTTTGGCAGAGTCGCCGTCCGAGAAATCGTAGGTTCCGGTGCACTCGAGCGTATCCTTCCCACCTTTGACCGTCACCTGATCGTAAGCATCAACCACTTTTACGCCGGCATTATTGGAGTCCAGCACGTCGTTATAGGCTTCGATCAGCGCCTTTCTGACTTCCACCTGATTGCAATCCACGCGGCTAAAATCTTCCGCCGCGACCTGAAATGAAAATGCACTCAGTACGGCGATAAAGGCACCTGAGAAAACAGAGGATCCTTTGTTCATTTATTCTCCAGAGTAAATTCACGACAAAGTAATATTTTTTTACCAACTGAAAACATTGTATATAAATTAACGCAGCAATAGATAATAAAAAAGTAACTTTTATGGCTCACGCACAGACTGCCGCATAAATTCAATCAGCGCTTTCACCCGCGCCGGGAGGTAATTCTTCCCGCTATATACCATTGAGAGCGCCAGCGGCGCGGCCTGATGTTCAAGCGCTATTTCGACCAGTTTTCCCTCCTGCAAATAACTGCCGCAGGCCTGCTTCGCGAGGATGGCAAAACCCAGGCCAGCGACCGCTGCCTGAAAGGCCATTTCGCCGCTGTTCACCCGATAGTGCGCCTTAACGGCTATCTTTTTGAATTGCCCTTCGTTCAGCTGAAACTGCCACGCTTCGCCGTTTAGGGCGCTAACGGTAGTAATGCAGGGCAACTGCTTTAGCTGCGCAATTCGGGTGGGATGGCCAACTTTCTGCAACAACTGCGGGGCGGCTACCACGCAGCAGGGAAACGTAAGTAAAGGGAGGGAAATGATGCTGCTGTCCGCCATCTTGCCGCGCGAAATAATCACTGCGAGATCAATATCCTGTTTCAGCACTTCCTCACCGCCGAGATTGGTGGTACAGGAAATCTCCAGCTGCGGATGCAGGACGGCAAATTCGGCCAGCGTTTTGGCAAACAGCGCTGGGCCAATCTCACTGGGCACGCACAGCCGAAGCTGCCCGGTGAGCTGATTTTGCTGAAGCGAGAGCGCCACTTCGGCATCCATCAGGGCATCCAGCATGGAGCCCATGCGGGTATAAAGCAGCTGCCCGGCCTCCGTCAGCTTCAGATGCCGGGTGGTGCGCTCGATTAATCGGAGGTTCAGCCGCTCCTCCAGTTGCTGGACCTGGCGACTGACGTTCGACGTCGGCATCCCCTGCGCTTTTGCGGCCCCGGAAAAGCTGCCGTGCTTAGCCACCGCAACAAAAACACGCAGGGCATTCAGATCCATTTTCGGGCGCATTGATTATCCCATTATTGATAAAAATGATTGCTGATATTAACGGCTAATCACCCTTTTCTCCATATGACAGACTGTGATCCTCTCATTCTCACAGGCGCTTTATATGCTCCGTACGGATAATAAAAAACTCCCGGTTATCGCCCTGATAATCGCTTTTCTGCAATTTACTAACGCTCTGGAATATATGGTTTTCAATCCCGTATTTGCCTTTATGGCACCGGACTTTTCCGTGCCCGTCACCTGGTCCGGCTATGTTACGGGTATCTACACCTTGGCGGCGGTCATTTCAGGGATTGGCGCTTTTTTATGGGTCGATAAGCTCAATAAAAAACGCCTGCTGGTGAGCAGTATGGCGCTCCTCGGCCTGCTGACGCTGGCTATCACCGCGACTTCCAGCTTTGGCATGCTTCTGATGCTCCGCCTGCTGGCCGGGCTTATCGGCGGCACCACGATGGGCGTTGGCATTGGGCTGCTGATTAACCTCACGCCACCTGCGCAACGCGCGAAGATACTGGCGACGGTTCTCGCGTCTTTTTCAGCGGTGAGTATTGTTGGCATACCCGCGGTGCTGTTCATTTGTAGCCATTTTCACTGGCATGCGGCTCTGGGCCTTATTGGCCTGCTCTGCCTTATTTCATCGGCGTTGGTGATGGCTTTTGTGCCTCAGGAGCCGCGTCGGGAAGAAGCCAACCTGCGCCTGAAAGTGACGCCGGAGCTGCTGCTTTTTGCGTCCGCCACCGGGCTGGCCCAGTTCAGCCCGATGCTGATTATTCCGGTGCTGGTGCCGCTATTAATCCACCGGATGCAGGCCGCCACGGGAGATTTAGCATGGCTGTTTTTGCTGGGCGGTCTTGCCGGGCTTCTGGCAACAAAACTCACCGGCAAGCTTGCTAATAAGTATTCCGCTTTTTGCATCACGCTGCTTTCAGGCGCATTTTACCTCTCCGCCTTTGCTCTGCCGCTGTCTGGCTCGGCGGCGGGCTGGCTGTTTATGGTTGTCTTTATCAGCACCTCTTATTGCCGACTGGTGGCAAGTTCGGTTGTCTCCGTCCGTTATCCCAAAGATGCGTGGCGAGCCGGTTTCAACTCGCTGCAAACCGCGATTATGCATTTGCTGACTGCTCTGGCATTTTTCATCCCGGCAATCATCTTCCCGGACACGGAGATGACAACGCGCTCGCTTAACCTATTGCTGCTCCTGGCCGCAGCCAGCTCCACCCCGCTGCCGCCGTTTATTTGGCTGCTGGAGAAAAGGTTGAAGAAAACAGAATCCAGCCGCCGACATCGCTAGCAGGAAAATTATTTCACAAGAAACATGTCCAAAAGTTAATTACCTGACAGGGCTGAAAATAAGCGGGTGAATTGTGGCAAATGAAATCATCTTTTACCTTTTCTCGCCCACCGCTTCATCGCAGCGTAATAAACTTAACCGTACCGCCAGGCCCGAGGGTTCTGGCTCTCACAACGCTTATGTCAGCAGGTAGATAAAATGAAAAGAGTAATCAGCGTGCTGCTTGCCAGCGCGGTTTACTTGCCTTTATTTGCCGCAGCGGCCGACCCTGTGATTCCCTGGGCCGACAACAGCGGTGGTACCGAAGGCCAGCACATTGCCGCGATGGGGCAAAACCTTAACGGCCAGCATCAGGCCATCAGCAAAACGCAGGAAGGCGTTTGGGCAGATAACAGCGGTTCAATCAGCTCAGATGAACAGGCATTAAGCAGCAGTAAACCGGCTTTCGCAGGTGACCCAAAACTTATGCCGCATCAGGGCTAACTAACGGCACGGGGCCTTGCGCCTCGTGCACTAAAACCGCAATCCCCATCCTTCAACTACGCCAGGCAGCTGCGAAAGCAGATACAGCACAAGCCCGACCGAGCCGCCCACCAGCGTGCCGTTAATGCGGATAAACTGCAGGTCTTTACCGATGTTCAGCTCGATCTGGCGCGACATGTCTTTTGCGTCCCAGCTTTTTACCGTGTCGCTGATGTGGCGAGTAAGAAACGCAGAGAAGTCCGGCGCTACGTGCCGTGCCGCCTGCTCAAGATGCTCGTTGAGCGAAGCCCGGAGCGAAACATCGGCCATCAGCGTTTCCCCCAGCCACTGCCCGGCTTCAGCAATGCGCTTTTGCAGCCGGGAATCTGCGCTCGCAATGTCGGTTTTTAGCCAGCCGCGCAGGTCGTTCCAAAGTTCACCGAGGTAGAGGTTAAACTTCTCATCCTCTTTCAGGTAGCTTTTGATCGTTTCCGCTTTGGCGGCCATTTCCGGGTCGGTTTTCAGGCTGTCAATAAGTCGCTGAACGGCTTTATCAAAGGCACGGCGAAGCTGGTGCGTTTTATCCTGGCTGACATCATCCAGCAGAGAGTTAACGGCATCGGAGACCAGCTCCGCGCTTTGTTCCCCCAGCCATTCGGTGGGCAATACCTTCGCCTTGACCGGGTGCTCGGTTTCCAGCCAGTGGACGATTTGGCGGGCAATAAACTCGCGGCTGGCCGGTTTCTCCAGCAGCGCCAGCAGTTGAGCGATCACCGAGTCGAGCAGCGCCTGATGGCGGTTGTTTTTGGTCAGGCTTTCCAGCAATAGCGCGCTGGAGTAGCTAAGGTCGACTTTATCAATCGCCTTATGCACCGCGCGACGAATCAGCCCCTGAATACGCGCGTCGTCCGTCAGCGATAAAAACGCCTCCATGATCTTGAGCAGATGCTGCCCTACCCGCTGCGCATTATCCGGCTGGCGAAACCAGTTGCCCATCATCTGCGCCGGCTCATGGCGGCGGATAAGGTCAATCAACGACTGTGTGTCGAGAAACTTCTCCTGCACAAATTTACCAAGGTTCTCGCCGATCCGCTCTTTATTACGCGGAATAATGGCCGTATGCCGGGCGATAAACGGGATCGGTACACGGCGAAACAGCGCCACCACCGCAAACCAGTCCGCCAGTGCGCCGACCATCGCCGCTTCGGAAATAGCCTTCAGGCCGCTAACCCAGAAGCCGGGCGGCAGGAATAAGGTGGCGACAAACGTCGCCGCGGCAATCAGCAAGAGCGAGAGCGCCAACCGTTTTGCACGCTTTAATTCGGTGAGTTTTTCCATCACTTAAGCGTAGCGCCCGTCTCGGCCACCAGCCAGTCATGGAACAGCGTGACCTCCGGGCGGCGGCTGGAGCGCTCTGAGCGAACGATAAAATAGGACCAGGTCAGCGGCCATTTGTGCTGCGGGAAAAGCTGGCGCAGCTGGCCAAGATCGATCAGCTGCTGCACCAGCGCCCTGCGAACAATCGCCACGCCACGGCCGCTTAACGCCGCGAGGATCACCGCCGACGTGGAGTTAATATGCAGCCCGTTTTGCTCGCATAATTCTACGCCGATGCTCTGGGAAAGCGTTTCCCAGTCCGGGAAGTTCGCGCCGGGATGCGGCGTGTCATCGTAGATAAGCTTCTGCTTTGACAGCCAGTCGACTTCGGTCACGCCGTTGAGCAGCTGCGGGCTACAGACGATCACCGCCTCTTCATCCATCAGCCAGGTCGACCGCAAGCCGGGCCAGTTACCGGGGCCGCAGCGGATCCCTAAATCGGCTTCACCGTGCAGCACGTCGGTCAGCTTTTCGGTGACATTGAGGCGCAGGTCGATGCTGTCGTGCTGCTCGGAAAAGCGATTAAGACGCTCCATCAGCCAGTTCATCATCAGCACCTGTGAAGCCGTAATCACCACCACGGCCCTCGCCCTGGCGCCGCGCAGCTTATTCAGACCTTGCTCGAGGCTGTCCAGCCCGGCGGTGATGTCCTGAAGCGCGTCCCTCGCCTCTTCCACCAGAGTGAGTCTTTCTTTCCCGCTCCGCGTGCGGTGCAGCAGCGGATGGCCGACCCACGCCTCCAGCGAGCGAACAAGCTGCCCCACGGCGGCGGGCGTGACGCCCAGCTCTTGCGCCGCGCCGGTAAAGCTGCCGTGGCGCGCGGTGGCTTCAAAGGCGTGGAGCCATTTCAGGCGATGTAGCGATCTCATGTTTTCTCTTCGGCATATGACACTCCCCTGACAAGATAGTTTTTCTTTCTCGATATGCAAGTTCTTATGCTTCGTCAGGCACAAAAGGGTTTGGCATTCTGTCGTCACTCCGAAGCGCCACAGCAGGCAGCTTCCTCTTATTAAGCCAAAAGAAATGAGGTCACCATGTCTACATCATTCGCAGGTAAGAAACTTTTAGTTGTTGGCGGTACAAGCGGTATGGGCCTGGAAAGCGCTCGCCAGGTGCTGGAAAACGGCGGTAAAGTTGTGCTGGTCGGCAACCGCGCCGAGAAAGCCGAGCAGGCACGCCAGGCGCTTTCTGCCCTGGGTGACGTGTCCGTTATCGTCGCAGACCTGATGAGCCGCGATGGGATGCACAAAGTGATGGAGGTGATTAACGCCGAACACCGCGACATCAGCCTGTTAGTAAACGCCGCCGGCGTCTTCTTCCCGAAAGCCTTTACCGAGCACGAAGAAGCGGATTACGACATGTACATGAACATCAATCGCGCGACCTTCTTTATCACCCGCGAAGTGGTCAAAAACATGGTCGCCGCAGGGATTAAAGGCGCTATCGTCAACATCGGTTCTATGTGGGCACAGCAGGCTATCGGCGCCACGCCGTCTTCCGCCTACTCCATGGCGAAGGCCGGTTTGCACGCGCTGACCAAGAACCTCGCCATTGAGCTCGGCTCGCACGGCATCCGCGTGAACGCAATTTCACCGGCCGTAGTGCATACGCCAATTTATGAAGGCTTTATTCCTAAAGAGGATGTAGCGGGCGTGATGGGCAGCTTCGACAGCTTCCACCCGATTGGCCGCGTCGGCACCCCGCGTGACGTTGCCGAAGTGGTGAGTTTCCTGCTGTCAGACAGCACCACCTGGGTCACCGGCGCACTGTGGGACGTGGACGGTGGCGTCATGGCGGGCCGCAACTGAGATGCCTGACCAATAAAACAGAAAAAGCGCCTCAGAGGCGCTTTTTTGCTATCACCCAGGTAATTATTGAGCGAAGGTTTTGCAGTTATCCGCGTTAAGAATTAAGCCTACACGGCTGGCAGCAATCTGGTTTTCAGTGTGCGTACCGGCAAAGGCAAAGCCCTTTTTCACCAGATTAACGGTGTAATACTTGTTGTACATAAACGCCCAGACAATCATCGCGATCATCGAGCCAATGCCTGCAGTAAAGACACCCAAAATCAGCAGCACAACAAAGATGCCGATAAAGGTAATGAAGTCCTTACGGAACAGCGCAGGGAAGGAGCCAAAAAACAGTGTAGTCCATGAAAAACCATAGAACCCCGTAACTGTTTCACCAGTGCGGGCATTCTGCATCAGGATCTTTGTAGCCATCCAGAATTATCCTCGGTATTGATTTGATATTGTTTTACGCCAGGCAAAGATGCCGGCCGACATATAATACAAATAATTGCACCCATTTTGATAGTCACTAATTGAAGCGGCATGAATAAATATAGAGATCGCAAACTCAGAAAAATTAGACTGATTTTCCCATCACTTAATGCCAGAATGAATCAAACGTAACCAAAAGGAGATTAACGATGTATAAAACCATCTTAATGCCGGTGGATGTTTATGAAATGGAGCTCACGGACAAAGCCATTCGCCATGCCGAATATCTGGCGAAGGAGTCTGAGGGCACTATCCACCTTCTGTACGTTCTGCCTAAATCCCCGCTGTTTAATACCCACGGCTTTTCCTCTGACATCCGTAAATTCGACGAATATCTGAAGAAAAACGCCGAAGAAAAGATGGAAGAATTACGCGGGCACTTCTCGCTGCCGAAAGAACGCGTGGTGCTGGAGATCCGCTACGGCTCGGTGCGGGATGAAGTTAACGAGGTCGCGCAGGAAATTCATGCGGATGTGATTATTGTTGGTTCGAAGAATCCGTCTATTTCTACTCACCTGCTCGGCTCCAACGCTTCCAGCATTATTCGCCACGCCCGTTTCCCGGTCTTTGTTGTCAGATAGAGAGTAAATAAATAGCCTGCTTATGCAGGCTATTTTAGTTCGAGTTAAATAACGCTTCCCCAGACTAAATTCCCCTGATGGAAGGTCGCGGTTCGCGGAGAAATACGCGCCACGGCTTCTGCCGAACAGGACGCATCCACCAGCACGAAGCTTGCCTCATCCTCTGCCTTCGGCCACACCTGCTTGCCTTTGTCGTCCAGCGGCAAAATATTGCCGGTGGCAATGGCCAGCGAACGCGACAGGCTCAGCTCGCTCGGGCGAACGTAGAGCTGTGCGTAAAGGTTGGCTTTTTCCAGCATGTCGCCAAGCCCGTAAGGCGACCAGTGGTCAATCACGCTGTCGGTGCCGGTCATCACCAGTACACCCTTTTGCTGCAGCTGCCTGAGCGGCATATGCAACGTGCCGATAGGCACGGTAGAGGCGATGCTAATCTGCTGGGCAGCCATGCGCGTGGCGATATCGTCCACCTGCTGTGGCGTTAGCGTCGCCAGCGCAAAGCCGTGGCTGATGGTCAGCTTGCCCTTAAGCTGCGGCGTTTTCTCAACGGTTTCCACCATGTAATTCACCGCCGCTACGCCCGCCGGGCTGGTTTCATGCAGGTGAATATCCACGCCTTTGTCGTAATCCAGCGCTATCTGGAACATGGTATCGAGCGACTTCTCCATCGCGCCGTCAACGTTGGTTGGATCCAGGCCGCCGACATAGTGCGCCCCGGCCTGCATCGCCTCCCGCATCAGCGGTTCAGATTTCGACAGCAACAGGCCATGCTGCGGAAACGCCACGATTTCACAGCTCAGTCCGGACTTTCTCTCTGCCAGCACCGCCTGTAGGTTTTCAAGATTTTTAAGCCCGGAAACTGGCTCAATGTTGCAGTGGCTGCGGGCAATGGTTGAACCTTTGGACTGGATAAGATCGATAAGCTTGCCGGCACGTTCACGGGTGTACGGCTGAAGCTCAGGCAGAATTTTACGCTCGTAGGCAATCATATCCATGATGGTGGTGCCTTCCGGGCGGTTATGCACCTGCCACGGGCCGCCGTAGAACGTTTTGTCCAGGTGAATGTGCATATCGCGCATGGCCGGAAGCAGCAGTTTGCCGCCAGCATCGTAAGCGTGCAGAGAACCGTCCGGGTGAGATTTATTGGCGCGCAGTGCCGCAATTTTGCCGTCTTTGATTTCGAGCGTGTGCAGTTCGGTGCGGGTGCTGACGGCGGTTTCGCCCTCGTAGTTAAACCCTGTTTCCAGCAGCACGTTGTCCAGGTAATAGTGTTTTTCACTGAGGGTCTTCATCTGGCTGCCGCTCTCGCTAACATTTGCAGGTGTTTTTGCGGCCCAGGCCGCGGTTCCGGTTGCCCCAAACAGCGCACAGGCGGCGGCGACCTTGCCGCCTCCGCTGATAAAATCACGACGGCTTTTTTCAATTTCAGTCATTTTTATTTTTCTACCCAGAGAGATTAATAGAGGTGAGGTTTACGGCGGCTATGCGCCCGCGTCTCTCAATAATTGAGCAATTTCGCGGTAGCCTTTTTCTTCGGCCAGCTCCAGCGGCGTTTTGCCATACTTATCCGTCATGTGCGGATTAGCGCCGTTTTCCAGCAGCAGAGAAACGATCTCCTGCTGCTTTTTACCGCCGTCGTTCAGCACGATGGCCTCAAGCAGCGGCGTCCAGCCGAGGAAATTGGTGTGGTTGACGTTGATCCCGGTGTGTTCCAGCAGCTCACGCACAATCTCAACGTGGCCTTTTTCGCTGGCAGGCGTAATACCTACGCCGCCAAAACGGGTTAAGCGAGTCAGGTCCGGCCTGGCGGCTAACAGCAGGCGTAACAGTCTGAGATCGTTATTCAGGCAGCTAATCAGGAAGGGATTGAAACAGGTTTCATCCTGCTGATTAATGTCCGCGCCTGCGTCAATCAATAGCGCCACGCAGTCATATTTTTGGCTCAGGCTGGCGAGGGTGATCGCCGTTCTTCCCTGGCGGTTGGTCACGTTAATGTCGACGCCACGTTCCAGACATGCCTTAAGCGTTGCAGCTTCCCCTTCCAGGGCCGCCGTCAGAAACCCGGTAACCAGCTCTTTTTCAGACATACTGTTCTCCTGTCGTTCGCGGTTATTGCTGAAATTCGAGAATAACAACGCCCTGGCGGGAAAAACATCCGCTTAAAAAAGATTCATCGCTGATGCCGCTATTGTTGAATGCATTTTAATAATCCTTCGAAAAATATGTCAGAATCTCCGAATTGCGCGCCGTGAAAAGGGAGCACGAAATGAATTCCATCTTTACCGAAGAGAATTTGCAGGCTTTTACCTGCGCCGCCCGCTACGGCAGCTTTAGCCGCGCGGCCGAAGAGCTGGGCGTGACCACCTCCGCCATCAGCTACACCATTAAGCGCATGGAGACCTGGCTCGACGTAACGCTTTTTATTCGTAATACCCGCAGCATTGAGCTGACCGAATCCGGGGTCTATCTCTACCGCAAAGCCAGCGATTTATTGAACGATTTTCAAGGGATTCGACGGGGAATTGACACAATTTCGCAGGGGATCGAAGCCAAAGTCAGGATCTGCATAAACCATCTTCTCTACACGCCTCAGCATACCGCCAGACTGTTAAAAATCCTCAAACAGCAGTTCCCCGGCTGCCAGATAGCCATCACCACCGAGGTGTACAACGGCGTCTGGGACGCGATGCTCAACAACCAGGTTAACGTGGCGATTGGCGCGCCGGATGCCCTGCTGGGCGGCGGCGGCATTGACTACACGGAAATTGGCGTCATCCGCTGGGCGTTCGCCGTGGCGCCCGATCATCCGCTGGCGGCGGTGCAGGAACCTATCCCCGAAAGCCAACTCCGGATGTATCCGAACATCATGGTCGAGGACACCGCCTCCACCATCAATAAAAAAGTGGGCTGGCTGCTGCACGGCCAGGAAGCGATTGTGGTGCCGGACTTCAACACCAAATGCCAGTGCCAGATTCTGGGCGAAGGCATCGGCTTCCTGCCGGATTACATGGTGCGCAGCGCGGTTGAAAGCGGCCAGTTAGTCACCCGCCAGGTGCACAACCCGCGCCAGAATTCACGCATGTTGCTAGCCACCCAGCACGCGGCGACGGGCCAGGTGACCCGCTGGATCAAACAGCAATTTCAGCCCGGCGGCGTGCTGGCCGGGCTATATCAGGACTTGATGCACCAGGACTAACCCGCCTTTCAGCATGTCGCAATCAGGGATAACTGCGCTTTTATTAGCGCAGTTTAATAATCGCTAAGAGCGTAAAAATAAAATCACAATTATTCACAAAAAGTATTTATCGCTAACAAATAAACGCTTTTTTAATTAAATAAAATAGCAATTCATGCGTTTGAAAATTTAATAAATTGCTAACAACTGACCGATATGGAATTAATTACGCTCACCTGCAAACCTATAAAATTTATTTAGGGGTTAATCCTGATGTCAGAAATTATTTCAACACCTGTCACTTACCAGGTCGATAAGCAAACCTTTGAAGGCGCGCTGGTCTATCAGGCAAACCACAGCGCTGCTCTCCCGGGCATTCTGATCGCCCCAAACTGGATGGGCGTGAGCGCCGGTGCGGTTGAACAGGCAAAAGGGATTGCCGCGCAGGGGTACGTTGTGCTGGTCGCCGATCTTTACGGCCAGGGCAAGCGCCCGACCAACGCCGATGAGGCCGGTGCCCTGATGATGGAAGTTAAAGATACGCCAGCAGAAGTGGGCCGCATGCAGGCCGCGCTGGAAACGCTGGCCGCACAGAAAACGGCGGCTGTCGACGGCAGCAAACTGGCCGTCGCAGGCTTCTGTTTCGGCGGGCACTGTGCGCTTGAGCTGGCAAGAAGCGGCGCGGATATTAAAGCGGCGGTTTCTTTCCACGGCACGCTGGATACCCTGAAAACCCACGCAGCGGGTGAGATCAAAGCTTCTCTTCTGGTGCTGGACGGTGCGGAAGATCCGCTCGTGCCACGTGAGCAGCTCGCCGAATTCGCCAGTGAGATGAACGCCGCCTCGGTAGACTGGCAGCTGGTCAGTTTTGCAGGTGCGGTTCACTCGTTCACCGATCCTGGCGCTAACGTTGAAGGCGTTGCAAAGTATCACCCTGAAGTGACGAAACGGGCGTTTACCCGCATGTACAACCTGCTGAACGAAGTGTTTTAACCCCCCTTTCTCTGCTGGCCTCCCATCCGGGAGGCCGCTTTATTCCGCGTCTTTTACCGGGTTTGCACCGGTGCTTACTTTCCTGGACAATAGCCTTTTACTCTCAGGCTAACAACGTCATGAACCATCCACATCAAGCGCTATTGAGCGCGGGCGGCATATTGCTGCTGGCCTTTCTTTCGTGCCTGCTGCTCCCGGCTCCGGCGTTAACGCTGACCCTGGCTCAAAAGCTCATCGACACCTTCCATTTGGTCGACCTCAGCCAGCTGTACGTGATCCTGTTTTGCATCTGGTTCCTTTTGCTCGGCACCGTTGAATATTACCTGCTGCGTTTTATCTGGCGCCGCTGGTTCTCAATTACTCGCATCTGACCCATCGAATCACCTCCCGATTTAACGTGCCGTTCTCCTGAGAAAACGGCACCGTTTCCAGTAAAATCACGCTACTCCCCTTCCCACACTTCCACGCACACCCAATAGTTATTTATTTAAAACAATGAATAACACTAAAGAGGTAATCTCCTACCCAATGTTTATCGAGTTGATTTCACGCAATATCTGAATGGCTATAGCTGCTATTTTCGCCCGCACAAAAAACGTCGTAACAATGAGGTGACGATGAACGTCAGTCGCAGGAAGTTTTTCAAAATCTGCGCCGGCGGAATGGCAGGTACAACGGCGGCGGTGCTGGGCTTTGCCCCAAAAGCCGCGCTGGCGGAGACGCGCAACTACAAGCTGCTGCGCGCGAAAGAGACCCGCAATAGCTGTACTTACTGTTCTGTTGGCTGTGGATTACTCATGTATAGCCTCGGAGACGGCTCGAAAAATGCCAAATCCAGCATTTTCCATATCGAAGGGGACCCGGATCACCCGGTAAACCGCGGCGCGCTGTGCCCGAAAGGCGCGGGGCTGCTTGACTATATTCACAGCGATAACCGCCTGCGCTACCCGGAATACCGCGCCCCAGGTTCCGATAAATGGCAGCGCATCAGCTGGGAAGACGCGTTCTCTCGCATCGCCCGCCTGATGAAAGATGACCGTGATGCAAACTTCGTCGAGAAGAATGAGCAGAACGTGACGGTCAACCGCTGGCTTTCCACCGGCATGCTGTGCGCCTCGGCGGCCAGCAACGAAACCGGCATGTTAACCCAGAAGTTTGCCCGTTCGCTGGGCATGCTGGCGGTAGATAACCAGGCGCGCGTCTGACACGGACCAACGGTAGCAAGTCTTGCTCCAACATTTGGTCGCGGTGCGATGACCAACCACTGGGTTGATATTAAAAACGCCAACGTGGTGATGGTGATGGGCGGCAACGCCGCTGAAGCCCACCCGGTCGGTTTCCGCTGGGCGATGGAAGCCAAAAACAACAACGACGCCACGCTGATTGTGGTCGACCCGCGCTTTACCCGCACCGCCTCGGTGGCGGATATCTACGCGCCGATTCGCTCCGGCACCGACATTACTTTCCTGTCGGGCGTGATTCTGTACCTGATTTCCAACAACAAAATCAACGCCGAATACGTCAAACATTACACCAATGCGGCCCTGCTGGTGCGTGAGGACTTTAGCTTCGAAGACGGCCTGTTCAGCGGCTACGACGAAGAAAAGCGCCGGTACGACAAAACCAGCTGGAACTACCAGTTCGATGAAAACGGCTTTGCAAAGCGTGACGACACGTTGACCGATCCACGCTGCGTCTGGAACCTGCTTAAAGCGCACGTTTCCCGCTACACGCCGGACGTCGTCGAGCATATCTGCGGCACGCCGCAGGCAGACTTCCTGAAAGTGTGCGACGTGCTGGCCTCAACCAGCGCGGTCGACCGCACCACCACGTTCCTCTATGCGCTGGGCTGGACTCAGCACACCGTGGGCGCGCAGAACATCCGCACCATGGCGATGATCCAGCTGCTGCTGGGCAACATGGGGATGGCGGGCGGCGGCGTCAACGCGCTGCGTGGCCACTCCAACATTCAGGGCCTGACCGACCTCGGCCTGCTGTCCACCAGCCTGCCGGGCTACCTGTCTTTACCGTCCGACAAGCAAACCACGCTCGACGGCTACCTCGCCGCCAACACGCCAAAAGCCACGCTGCCGGGCCAGGTGAATTACTGGGGTAACTATCCGAAGTTCTTCGTCAGCCTGATGAAAGCGTTTTACGGCGACGAAGCGCAGAAGGAAAACGGCTGGGGCTTTGACTGGCTGCCGAAGTGGGATCAGGCCTACGACGTGCTCAAATACTTTGACATGATGGATCGCAACCTCGTGACCGGCTACCTGTGCCAGGGCTTTAACCCCGTCGCCTCGTTCCCCGATAAAAACAAGGTTGTCGCCAGCCTGAGCAAGCTGAAGTACCTGGTGATTATCGATCCGCTGGTCACCGAAACCTCCAACTTCTGGCAGAACCACGGCGAGATGAACGACGTCGACCCGACGAAGATCCAGACCGAAGTGTTCCGCCTGCCGTCCACCTGTTTTGCGGAAGAAGACGGCTCCATCGCCAACTCCGGCCGCTGGCTACAGTGGCACTGGAAAGGGGCGGATGCACCGGGCGAAGCGCTTAACGACGGCGAAATTCTTGCCGGGCTTTACCACCGCCTGCGCCAGATGTACCAGGCCGAAGGCGGCAAAGGCGTTGAGCCGCTGATGAAAATGCGCTGGGACTACCACCAGCCGGCTCACCCTGAGTCCGAAGAGATCGCCAAAGAGAGCAACGGCTACGCGCTGGAAGATCTGTTCGACGCCAACGGCAACCTGCTGGCGAAAAAAGGCCAGCTGCTGGACTCCTTCGCGCTGCTGCGTGACGACGGCTCGACCGCCTCCGGCTGCTGGATTTACGCCGGGAGCTGGACCAGCAAAGGCAACCAGATGGCGAACCGCGACAACGCGGATCCGTCCGGGTTGGGCAATACGTTGGGCTGGGCATGGGCGTGGCCGATGAACCGCCGCGTGC
This sequence comes from Enterobacteriaceae bacterium RIT693, assembly GCA_009668225.1. Taxonomy (GTDB): domain Bacteria; phylum Pseudomonadota; class Gammaproteobacteria; order Enterobacterales; family Enterobacteriaceae; genus Cedecea. The sequence goes on from WJYK01000001.1 coordinate 557,454, forward strand.
TGTACAACCGCGCCTCCGCAGACCTGCAGGGCAAACCGTGGGATGCCAAACGCATGCTGATCCAGTGGAACGGGTCGAAATGGGTCGGGAACGATATTCCGGACTTCAGCACCGCCGCCCCGGACAGCGGCGTGGGGCCGTTCATCATGCAGCAGGAAGGTTTGGGGCGCCTGTTTGCGCTCGACAAGCTGGCCGAAGGACCGTTCCCGGAGCACTACGAGCCGTTCGAAACGCCGCTGGGCACCAACCCGCTGCACCCGAACGTGGTTTCCAACCCGGCGGCACGCCTGTACGAAGCAGACGCGAAACGCATGGGCCGCAGGCAACAGTTCCCGTATGTCGGCACCACTTATCGCCTGACCGAGCACTTCCACACCTGGACCAAGCACGCGCGGCTTAACGCCATCGTGCAGCCGGAGCAGTTTGTTGAAATCAGCGAAGGGCTGGCGAAGGCGAAAGGCATTGCGCACGGTGACCGGGTGAAAGTCAGCAGCAAGCGCGGCTTTATTAAAGCCGTGGCCGTGGTGACGCCGCGCCTGCAAACCCTGCGGGCGGGCGGCCAGGAAATCGAAACCGTCGGTATTCCGCTGCACTGGGGCTTTGAAGGGGTGGCACGCAAGGGCTATCTCGCCAACACCCTGACCCCGTCGATAGGCGACGCCAACTCGCAAACGCCGGAGTACAAGGCGTTTCTGGTCAACATTGAGAAGGCGTAAGGGAGAAAACAATGTCCATGCAATCTCAGGATATTATCAAACGCTCGGCGACCAACGGCTTCACGCCGCCGCCGCGGGCGCGTGACTTCAAGGAAGAAGTCACCAAGCTCATCGATGTCACAAGCTGTATCGGCTGCAAGGCCTGCCAGGTTGCCTGCTCGGAGTGGAACGACATTCGCGACGAAGTCGGCCACTGCGTGGGCGTTTACGATAACCCCGCCGACCTGAGCGCCAAATCCTGGACGCTGATGCGTTTTTCAGAAACCCGTGAAAACGGCAAGCTGGAATGGCTGATCCGCAAAGATGGCTGTATGCACTGCGAAGATCCGGGCTGCCTTAAAGCCTGCCCGTCCGCCGGAGCGATTATTCAGTACGCCAACGGCATCGTGGACTTCCAGTCCGAGCACTGCATCGGCTGCGGCTATTGCATCGCGGGCTGCCCGTTTAACGTGCCTCGCCTGAACAAAGACGATAACCGCGTGTATAAATGCACCCTGTGCGTTGACCGCGTGAGCGTCGGCCAGGAGCCTGCCTGCGTGAAAACCTGCCCAACCGGCGCGATTCGCTTCGGCATCCGCCAGGAGATGCTGGAAATGGCAGACCAGCGCGTTGAGAAGCTGAAAAAACGCGGCTTCGAACATGCGGGCGTTTATAACCCGCAGGGCGTGGGCGGCACGCACGTGGTTTACGTCCTGCACCATGCCGACAGGCCGGAGCTGTACCATAACCTGCCGAAAGAGCCAAAGATTGATACCCCAATCAACCTGTGGAAAGGCATTCTGAAACCGCTGTCGGCGGCGGGCTTTGTCGCCACCTTCGGCGCATTGATTTTCCACTATATCGGCATTGGCCCGAACGAAGAGGTGGACGAAGACGAGGAGGATAAGCATGAGTAAGATGATTGTCAGAACGAAATTCATCGACCGTGCCTGCCACTGGACGGTGGTGATTTGCTTCTTCCTCGTGTCGCTGTCCGGCATCGCGCTGTTCTTCCCGACGCTGCAATGGCTGACGGAAACCTTCGGCACGCCGCAGATGGGGCGTATTTTGCACCCGTTCTTCGGCGTGGCTATCTTTGTGGCGCTGATGTTTATGTTCGTGCGCTTCGTGCATCACAACATTCCCGATAAGCAGGATTTACCCTGGCTGAAAGGCATTGTTGAGGTGCTGAAAGGCAACGAGCATAAAGTCGCGGACGTGGGCAAGTACAACGCCGGGCAGAAGATGATGTTCTGGAGCATTATGAGCATGATTTTCGTGCTGCTGGTGACCGGCATTATTATCTGGCGACCGTGGTTCGCGCACTACTTCCCGATGTGGATGATTCGCTACAGCCTGCTTATCCACGCGGCAGCGGCCATTATTCTGATCCACGCCATCCTTATCCATATGTATATGGCGTTTTGGGTGAAAGGATCGGTTAAAGGCATGATCGTCGGCAAAGTCAGCCGCCGCTGGGCGAAGAAACACCACCCACGCTGGTATCGCGCTATCGAAGCCGAAGAGGCCAAAAAAGAGAGTCGCGAGGGCCTGAAGTAACCGCTCGCGTCCCCCTCTTCCCGCCCGGGGAGAGGGGTTCATTCTGCAAAACACAGAAGAATTGTGTTGTTTTGTATCCACATCGCGTTCAGCTAAACAACAAAACAAATCTCCCCGCCACCTGACACAGCCCACATACAAACCAGGCGTTAAATAAGCGCATCCGCCACCTTCCGGCGGCAACGTATTCTACGACCTGATATGTGAGGCTTATGATGAAACTGTTCCGCAACGTTATTCTCCCGCTCGTCCTTGCCGCTGCTGTCGCACCCGCTTTTGCTGCCAAAGAAGTCCACAGCGCCCAGGGCCTGGTAAAAATTGGCACCGTCACTGAAAGCGAGAGCACCACGCTGTCTCTCGAACAGCTCAATGAAAAACTGGCTCAGAAAGCCGAGAAAGCTGGCGCCAGCGCCTGGCGAGTGGTCTCCGCTGGCGGCAACAACAGCTACTTCGGCAGCGCCGATATTTACCGCTAATTTATTCCCTCCCCCTAAAACAGGAAAATGAAATGAAACCCACGCGTAAAACGCTGCTGGCGCTGGCTGCGGCTGGCCTGATGACCGGATTTGCCGCCCAGGCGGAAGCGCAGCACACCATCGTGTTAGTGCACGGCGCCTTCGCCGATGCCACCGGCAGCTGGGAGCAGGTGATCCCCGTGCTGCAAACGCGCCATTACGAAATCATCACCGCGCAAATCCCGCTCACGTCGCTGAAAGATGACGTAGCGGCGACCAAACGCGCCATCGCCCGCGCCAAAGGCGACGTTATTCTGGTCGGTCATTCCTGGGGCGGCACGGTGATTACCGAGGCGGGCAACGACCCGAAAGTGAAAGGGCTGGTGTACATCAACGCCTTTGCGCCGTCGCCAGGCCAGTCAACGGCCGACCTGGCTAACAGCTTCCCCGCCCCGCCTGGCAGCGCAAAAATCATCAAGGGCGCGGACGGCTTCCTGAGCCTCGACCCGAAGGCCGTCGCCACTGACTTTGCCCAGGATGCGACGCCTGAAGCGCAGAACATTATCGGCATCACCCAGATGCCGATTGCCGCCGCAAGCTTCACCGAAAAAGTGACCACCGCCGCCTGGCAGCAGAAGCCAAGCTGGTTCCTGGTCGGCAGCAATGACCGAATGATTAACCCGGACCTGGAGCGAGCGATGGCGAAGAAAATTCACGCTCACGTCACTGAACTGCCGGTCAGCCACGTGCCGATGCTTTACGACCCGAGAAATGTCGCCCGCACGATATTTAAAGCCGTGAATATTACTTCGGGGAATTAACACGCCTTGTTCAATAAGGAGGAAATAACGCTCTCAATAATTAGCCGACTATTTAGCCCCTAAATTCATTTTAACGATCTGGAGAACACAATGAACCGTATTGCTATGTCCGCTATTGCCCTGTCTTTGGTTTCTTTCAGCGCGGCGTCCTTTGCCGCCGAATTAACCGGGCCAAACCTTGAGCGCTGCTTTGGAATAGCCAAAGCTGCAGATAATGACTGCAAAGCCGGCGCCGGCACCACCTGCGCAGGGACTTCTAAGGTCGATTACCAGAAAAATGCCTACAAGATGGTGCCGGCAGGCACCTGCACGTCGATTCAAACGCCAAATGGCCACGGCTCGCTGACCGAAGGTTAATAAAAGGGCCACTCCCATGACGATGACACATCCTTTAGGTGCCGGATTAGGCCTTAAGCCCGAGCATTACGCCGACGCCCTGGCCAGTCCATCAACCCTCTGGTTCGAGGTTCACAGTGAAAATTATCTCATGGCGGGTGGCCCGCGCAGAGAATGGCTGGCAGCCATCCGCCAGCAGCACCAGATTTCGTTACACGGCGTTTCACTCTCGCTGGCTGGTGACGAGCCGCCGGACGTTCAATTGCTCGCGCAGCTAAGAGCGTTAGTAGCTGACATCAAACCCGCGCTCGTTTCAGAGCATCTCGCCTGGTCGCGCTGGAACGGTATTTATTACCCTGACCTGTTGCCGGTACCAAGGACGACACGGTTGATGCACCGCGTTATCGACAATATTCAGCGCACGCAGGATGCGCTGGGCTGCCAGATATCGCTGGAAAACCCGACGCATTATTTGCAGATGCCGGAACATGAGTGGGACGAAATCGAATTTCTCGACGAAGTCAGCCGCCGGAGCGCATGCGGCCTGCTGCTGGATCTGAATAACGTCTGGCTCAGCGCCCACAATCTCGGTTTTGATGCCACTGTGTGGCTGAGCCGTTTCCCGGTCGAACGTGTCACTGAGATCCACCTGGCGGGCTTTAGTACCGACGAAGGCGGCAGTGATTTGCTGATTGACAGCCACGATCGGTCAGTCTCCGAGGATGTCTGGCTGCTGTATAAGCAACTGATTCAGCGAACGGGAGCAAAACCCACGCTTATTGAACGGGATGACAACCTGCCCGCGTTTAGCGTGTTGCTGGCCGAACAGCAGCGTGCGCAGTGCATCCTCGACGCAATGGGAGCCGCCGAATGAGCACTCACTTAAGCCGCTACCACGAGGCGTTTATTGGCCTGCTGTATGGCGAAGCACGTCCTGAACTTAGCCATTTCCAGACGCAATCCGGGCTTGCCGTTTACCGCAATGGCGTGATCAAAGCCTGCGTTGACGCTCTGGAAGCGAACTTCCCCTGCGTTTCTCAGCTTACCGGCAGCGACTTTTTCCGTGAAATGGCGCGCGGCTATGCGCTTGAACAACCGCCACGAGAAGGGGAATTAATTCGCTACGGCGACGCCTTCCCTGCTTTTATCGCCGCGTATCCACCAGCCCGCGAGCTGCCGTATTTAAGCGCGGTAGCGGAGCTGGACAGGCTCTGGCTGGAGGTATTTTGCGCTGAGTCTTCGGCCCCGCTGGATGTACATACGCTGACAAATATTCCTCCGGAGACGTTAGGCCCCCGTTCATTACCGCCGCGGGACAGCGTTCGCTGGTACTGGCATGCCACGCTGCCGGTGTTCACGCTCTGGGCGTTCAACCGCTATCAGACAGTAACGCCGGAGACGATTCACTGGCAGGGGGAAGGCGCCCTGCTGGTTCGCCGTCAGCAGCAAATTTTTGCCGAACCCTTAAGCCAGGGCGGCGCGGTTTTTCTGACCGCCTGCCGCCAGGGAGCAACCCTTGACCAGGCCAGCGAACAGGCCCTGATTGCCGAGCCAACCCTCGCCCTCGGCCCTTTTTTCCGCAACCTGCTCAGATGCGGCGTATTCGCCGCATCTTAATCACACTCTTTGAGGTTAAATGATGAAAGTATCTGAACAAAAAATGACGCAGCAGGGTGTTCGCTCTCTGTGGAATAGACTCTGGGGCCGGATCCAGAGAAGTATTGGTGACAATTTGCTGCTATTGATAGCCCGCGTGGGCATTGCCGCCGTGTTCTTCCTGTCTGGCCGCACCAAAGTGACCGGATTTATGACGCTGAAACCGTCCACCTACGAGCTGTTCCGCACCGAATACGCGCTGCCGCTTATCCCCTATAACATCGCCGCGCACCTCGCCACGTTTGCCGAGCACACCTTCCCTGTTCTGCTGGTGCTGGGCCTGTTTTCACGCTTCGCCGCCGCAGGCCTGATGTGTATGACGCTGGTGATTGAAATTTTTGTCTACCCGGACGCATGGCCTACGCACCTGATTTGGGGCGGTTTACTGCTGCTGATTATCGCCCGCGGCGCAGGCCGCTGGTCACTGGACAGAGTGCTGAAGCTGGCGTGAGGGAATGCAGGGGCGGCACTTAATTTATCGCGCCTCGCCTGCTGCCTGTACGGCAGTGAACAAGAGCTTTTCACAGCTAACCCTCTGTTGCAATAGGTAAAACCATCTCTTTCCCACTTCACACCCTTTTTTAGGGACAACGGCGCAGAATCGACAAATCAATAAGTTACGAGCAGGGCTAAAAAAAGGGTCTGGGAACGTTCAGGCTTCGGCATCGGTGAATTTTCAGCAACGACTCGCAAATCGTTCGGAAAAACTCATCGATAATCCATTAATCATCTGTGGGTGGGGACGAATATCTCAGCGCATCCACCAGCAGAGAGAAGGCAGTCGTGTGCTGCTTGCGGCTGGGGTAATAAAGGTAATAGCCGGGGAACGGTTTGCACCAGGCCTCAAGCACCCGCACCAGCCGCCCTTCGGCAATCTTGTCGGTCACCGTATCGCTCGGGACAAAAGCCAGCCCCAGGCCGAGCAACGTGGCATCAATGCGCTGGCGAAGGCTGTTGAATGTTAATTGCCCTTCGACACGAATTTTTAGCTCGCGCCCGTCCTTTTCAAACTCCCAGGCATAAAGTCCACCGAAAGTGGGAAGACGCATATTGATGCAGTTGTGCTGCTGGAGATCCTGCGGCGTGGTCGGATAACCGTGCTTGTCAAAATAAGCGGGCGAACCAACCACCGACATACTGAGCTCCGGGCCAATGCGTACGGCTACCATATCTTTTGCCACCTGCTCGCCGAGACGAATACCCGCGTCGAACCGCCCGCTGACGATGTCGGTCAACGCGTTGTCCACGCTAATTTCTACGTTGATGTCCGGGTAGTCGACCAGAAAGGTTTGCAGCACCGGCCATAGCACCGACTGTACGCTGTGCTCCGCCGCGTTAAGGCGAATATTACCGGCCGGGCGCTCGCGCATTTCACTCAGAACGGCAAGTTCGTTCTCCAGGTCAGCAAAACGCGGCGCCAGGCTCGCAAGCAGCTTTTCTCCGGCTTCGGTCGGCGCAACGCTCCGCGTCGTGCGGGTGAGTAAGCGAAGCTGGAGGCGCTCTTCAAGCCCGCGAATCGCGTGGCTTAGGGCTGACTGGGAAACGCCAAGTTTTGCCGCCGCCCGGGTAAAACTGCGTTCACGCGCCACTGCCATAAATGACATGAGATCGTGAAAGTTCTCTTTTAGCATGGACGAACGCGCCTCAATCAGTGACAGAATCCCTCCAGTATAGCGAGATTCATGAGCTGGATTCATAAGCTCTTGTACATTTCACCGGCTAGTCCCCTGCGCCAATCACGTCTACTGTATTTCTACGATCAATGAATGCGCTATCTGGAGTACGACATGAAAATTACCCGCAGCGGATCCCAGCCTTCTCAGAGAGGCCCGGAGAACTATTTTACCGGCACGGTGCGCATTGATGCGCCATTTAGCGGCACGGAAAACGCACGTGTAGGCGGGGCTACCGTCACCTTTGAACCCGGCGCACGCACGGCCTGGCATACACACCCACTTGGCCAAACGCTGATCGTTACCCAGGGGCGCGGCTGGCTGCAGGAATGGGGCGGAGAGATTCAGGACCTGAACCAGGGCGATATCGCCTGGATCCCCGAAGGGGTGAAACACTGGCACGGGGCGTCGCCAGAAACGGCAATGACGCATATCGCGATTGCCGAGTCATTAAACGGCAGCCCGGTTGAATGGCTGGAAAAAGTCAGCGACGAGCAATACAAAAAATAGCGATGGAGGTTACATGACACAAGGCATTGAAAATAAAGTTGTGGTGATCGCCGGCGCCAGCAGTGGCCTGGGTGAGGCCCTGGCGCGTCGTCTGGTTAAAGACGGCGCTAAGCTAGTGCTGGGCGCTCGCCGTCTCGATCGGCTAAAAAAACTGGCGCAGGATCTTAACCTGAGCCCGGAAGCAGCGGTGCAGACCGACGTCACACAGCCGGATCAGGTACAGGCGCTGGTCGATAAGGCCATTGCGCTGTACGGGCGAGTGGATGTCATGGTCAACAATGCGGGTCTGATGCCGCATTCGCTGCTGGAACGCAAAAAGTTCGACGACTGGAATGCGATGATCGACGTCAACCTTAAGGGCGTGCTATATGGCATTGCCGCTGCCCTGCCTTACATGCAGCAGCAAAAAAGCGGCCACATCATCAATACCTCTTCCGTCGCGGGCCACAAAGTTCGCGCGGGCAGCGCGGTTTACGCGGCCACCAAAACGGCGGTGCGGGTGATATCTGAAGGGTTGCGTCAGGAAGTGAAGCCTTACAACATCCGCACGACAATTATTTCGCCGGGGGCGGTTGAGAGCGAGCTGGTGACCAGCATTACCGAAGCAGACGTGGCGGCCAATATCCAGCAGTTCTACGACGACGTTGCGATCTCCGCCGAGTCCTTTGCCAGCGTGGTCGCCTTCGCCATCAGCCAGCCGGAGGATGTCGACATCAACGAAATCCTGTTCCGCCCTACTCGCCAGGAGCTTTAACATTTCGCCCTCTCTTCCGCCCGGAGGAGAGGCCTTTTGGTCCTACCAATTCCGCTAAAAACGTGCCCTTTTCTACAAAATACCGATAAAGGCTCGCCAGGCCGTTGCCATTCGTTAACACAAGATTAACCATTAGCCATCATTTGCTCTACAAAGCAAAATTGGTCCTACCAATCTAATAAAAAACGATAAACGCCTCACCCTGGAGAACACCTGCATGCAAGTCTGGCCCCAACTCTACGACCCGCTCGGGAATATCTGGCTGTCGAGCCTGATTGCCGCGATCCCGATCCTGTTCTTCTTCTTCGCGCTGATTAAGCTGCGCATGAAGGGCTACAAAGCCGCCACGCTGACGGTATTGCTTGCCCTGCTCGTCGCGCTGTTTCTGTACCGCATGCCGGTGGACAGAGCGCTTGCCTCGGTGGTGTACGGGTTCTTCTATGGCCTGTGGCCCATCGCCTGGATAATCGTCGCCGCGGTGTTCGTCTACAAGATCTCGGTAAAGACCGGCCAGTTCGACATTATTCGCTCCTCTATCCTGTCGATTACGCCGGATCAGCGCCTGCAAATGCTGATTGTCGGCTTCTCTTTCGGGGCATTTCTCGAAGGCGCCGCCGGGTTTGGCGCGCCGGTTGCCATTACCGCCGCCCTGCTGGTCGGCCTCGGCTTTAAGCCGCTTTATGCCGCCGGTTTGTGCCTGATCGTGAACACCGCACCGGTGGCCTTCGGCGCAATGGGGATCCCGATTATCGTTGCCGGGCAGGTCACCGGTCTGGACAGCTTCGAGATAGGCCAGATGGTCGGCCGCCAGCTGCCGTTCCTGACGATCATCGTCCTGTTCTGGATCATGGCGATTATGGACGGCTGGCGCGGCATCAAAGAGACCTGGCCGGCGGTGATCGTGGCGGGCGGTTCATTTGCTATCGCGCAGTATCTCAGCTCCAACTTTATCGGCCCTGAGCTGCCGGACATCATCTCATCGCTGGTGTCGCTGGTGTGCCTGACGGCGTTCCTGCGGGTCTGGAAGCCGGTGCGTATTTTCCGCTTTGATAGCGAGGGTGCGGCTGAAACCGTGCAAGAGCAGTCTTCGCAAAAATATACCACCGGGCAGATTGTCAAAGCCTGGATGCCGTTCCTGTTCTTAACGGCCACGGTCACGCTGTGGAGCATCCCGCCGTTTAAAGCGCTGTTCGCTAAAGGCGGCGCGATGGCGGACTGGGTCTATAATTTCTCGGTACCGTTCCTGGATAACCTGGTCGCCAAAATGCCGCCGGTGGTTGCCGCCAGTGCGCCTTACGCGGCAGTCTTTAAGTTCGACTGGCTGTCAGCCACCGGCACGGCCATCCTGGTCGCGGCGCTGATCTCTATTGTCTACCTGCGCATGAAGCCAAAAGCGGCGCTGGCAACCTTTGGGGAAACGCTGAAGGAGCTGGCGCTGCCGATTTACTCGATCGGCATGGTGCTGGCGTTTGCTTTTATCTCCAACTATTCCGGGCTGTCGGCCACGCTTGCCCTGGCGCTGGCGCACACCGGCCATGCCTTTACCTTCTTCTCGCCGTTCCTTGGCTGGCTGGGCGTGTTCCTGACCGGGTCGGACACCTCTTCTAACGCGCTGTTTGCCGCCCTGCAGGCAACCACCGCGCAGCAGATTGGCGTGTCGGACCTGCTTCTGGTGGCGGCCAATACCACCGGCGGCGTCACCGGCAAGATGATTTCGCCGCAGTCGATAGCCATTGCCTGTGCGGCGGTGGGGCTGGTGGGGAAAGAGTCAGACCTGTTCCGCTTCACCGTGAAGCACAGTCTGATTTTCACCTGCATGGTGGGCGTGATTACCACGCTGCAGGCCTATGTTTTAACCTGGATGATCCCATGACCGAAGCTGTTCCGCGCCTTGCCGACCAGATGGTTGAGCGTGTTAAGGCGCTGATTAATGAACGTAACCTGGAGGCGGGCATGCGGTTGCCCGCCGAACGTCAGCTGGCTGCCGAGCTGGGCTGTTCGCGCTCGATTTTACGCGAGGCGATTCAGAAGCTGATTGGCGAAGGCGTGCTGGCCAGCCGACGCGGCGGCGGCACTTATCTACGCTACCAGACCGAACAATGGTCGGAACAACGCATCGTGCAGCCGCTGAAAACGCTGGTTGAGGGCGATCCCAATTACCAGCTGGATATCCTCGAAGCGAGACACTCCATTGAAGGCAGCACGGCCTGGTACGCGGCTATGCGGGCGACGCAGGCCGACAAAGAAAAGCTGATCGCCTGTTTTGATGCCACGCTCAAGTTTAAAGAGAGCGACGACCCGGATCTCGCCGCGCAGGCCGACGTTCGCTTTCACCTGGCAATAGCCGAAGCCTCCCACAATATCGTGCTGCTGCAGACCATGCGCGGGTTCTTCGACCTGCTGCAATCTTCGGTGCTTCACAGCCGCCAGCGCATGTATACCGTTCCGGCCATTTTTGCCGGGCTAACCGAGCAGCACGACGAACTGTTGCAGGCGATTCTTGCCGGAGACGCCGAGCGCGCAAGACGAGCCGCCCAGTCGCACCTCGGCTACGTGCACGCCACCATCAAGACCCTGCAGGAAGATGAAGCCCGTCAGGCACGTGTTACCCGCCTCCCGGACGAAGCAAGTGATGAAATAAGGGAAAAGAAACGATGATTATTTCCGCAGCAACCGACTACCGTGCCGCCGCCGAGCGCATTCTGCCGCCCTTTTTATTCCACTACATCGACGGCGGGGCCTATGCCGAGCATACCCTGAAACGTAACGTGGAGGATTTGGCACAGGTGGCGCTCAAGCAGCGCGTGCTGAAAAACATGTCGGCGCTGAGTCTGGAAACCAGGCTGTTTAACGAAACGCTGTCTATGCCGGTGGCCCTCGGCCCCGTGGGGCTTTGCGGCATGTATGCGCGCCGGGGAGAAGTTCAGGCCGCAAAAGCCGCCGCGGCGAAAGGCATTCCTTTTACCCTGTCGACGGTGTCCGTTTGCCCTATTGAAGAAGTCGCTCCCGCCATCAGCCGCCCGATGTGGTTCCAGCTCTATGTCCTGAAAGATCGCGGTTTTATGCGCAATGCGCTGGAGCGGGCGAAAGCCGCCGGATGCTCTACGCTGGTGTTTACCGTCGATATGCCAACGCCGGGCGCTCGCTACCGTGATGCACACTCAGGCATGAGCGGCCCTAACGCGGCGATGCGTCGTTATCTTCAGGCCGTAACGCACCCGCAGTGGGCATGGGATGTCGGCTTAAACGGCCGTCCTCATGATTTGGGCAATATCTCCGCCTATCTCGGTAAACCGACCGGGCTGGAAGATTATATCGGCTGGCTGGCGAACAACTTTGATCCGTCAATATCGTGGAAAGATCTGGAGTGGATTCGCGAATTCTGGGATGGCCCGATGGTGATTAAAGGGATCCTCGATCCGGAAGATGCCCGCGATGCGGTTCGCTTTGGCGCCGACGGGATCGTGGTGTCTAACCACGGCGGCCGCCAGCTGGACGGCGTGCTCTCTTCCGCACGCGCCCTGCCCGCCATTGCCGATGCGGTAAAAGGCGATATTACGATTCTGGCGGATAGCGGCATTCGCAACGGCCTGGACGTGGTGCGTATGATTGCGCTGGGCGCCGACACGGTACTGCTGGGACGCGCCTTCCTGTATGCGCTGGCCACCCACGGCGAGGCTGGCGTCAGCAACCTGCTAAACCTGATTGAGAAAGAGATGCGTGTGGCGATGACGCTGACCGGCGCGAAGTCTATCGCCGAGATTACGCCTGAGCTGCTGGTTCGCCAGGGCTTCTGATCTGCGGCTAGCCTGCAATCTCTGAGAAGTGGATCCCCACCGCATGTAGTACCTTTTTGGTGGTTTTGATGGTGGGGTTTCCACGCTCAGACAGCGTGCGATAAAGCGTTTCTCGGTTTAGATTTGCCGCTCTGGCAATCTCCGTAAACCCGCCTCTGGCCTCCACCAGGCGGCGCATGGCAATAAGAAACATGGCTTCGCCATCTTCACCGTCCAGCCCAATAAAGGCTTCTTTAAGATAGTCCACGGCGAAGGCGTGATCTTCGCGAAGCATATCAATAACCATTTGATCAAATTCGCTAAATTTCATTTTTTCTCCCTTTATGCTCAAGCCACCATTTTGTCGCGCGTTCGATATCCGTCTGTTGGTCACGTTTATCTCCTCCCGCCAGTAAGAGCCAGGCTGCTTTACCGTCCTGGGCGTAATACACCCTGTAACCAGGCCCTTCATCGATGCGCATTTCCCATACGCCTTGCCCGCAGGGTTTACTATCGCCGGGGTTACCAAAAGAAAGTCGGTCGATCCTCATGACTATTTTGGTTTTTGCTCTCGCATTCTTTAGCGCCCGCAGCCAATCCTTGAAAGGCATTTTTCCTTCTGTCGTTTCGAAGAACGTAATCATGTTCATCCTTGACTCCTTGAGTGTAGCTTTAAAGCAACAAACAAGCACGAACAAAATTTAGTCGCGCTTATTTTTCTCAAGGCAGGCTAACGGATTTTTACTTGAGGTTGGTTGAAATCGTTCTATGGCATGCCGGGATTGCGGCGCAGCTTCCGGGGTTTATGCATCCGGGCGCGGGGCTTTCAAAAATATGCCTGAAAGCCCCGGTTTCATTGACTTACTGCACAAATGCGGTCAGGCGGTTAAAGATGCCCGGGTCGTCGGCGTGGCGGATTATCTGCACCACATCCTCCAGCTTGTCGACCTGGCTGACCATCTGCTCCAGCCGCTGGTCGTCCCCCACCTGCAGCCAGATGCGACTCTGGTCCCCTTCCGGCAGCGGCAGGCAGAGAATGCCCTCGACGTTGAACGCCCGACGGGCAAACAGGCCGCAAATATGTGACATCACGCCCGGGTGGTTGCGCACCGTTAGTTCCAGAATGACGGTTGACTGTTTAGCGATAGATTGTTTAGTGATTGATGGTTGCATGGCTTACTCTCCAATCATCTGAGTGTTGGCGGCACCCGGCGGCACCATCGGGTAGACTTTTTCATCCGCGTCGATGCGAACGTGAATCAGGCAAGGGCCCGGGCGAGAAATCGCCTCCTGCAGCGCGGCGTGCGGATCTTCCGCCTTGTTCAGGTCACAGGTCGCGAGGCCAAAACCGCGCGCGATAGTAATGAAATCCGTCATGCCAGGATAGGTCGCGGCGAAGATATTCTGCTGGTAAAACAGCGTCTGCTGCTGGTGTACCAGCCCCAATGCCTGGTTGTTCATCAGGATGATTTTCACATCCAGATTGTTTTCAGCGGCGGTGGCCATTTCCTGGATATTCATCATCAGGCTGCCGTCGCCGGAGAAGCACAGCACCTTGCGGCCAGGCTCAGCCAGCGCCGCGCCAACCGCGGCCGGTAAGCCAAAGCCCATGGTGCCCAGCCCGCCCGACGTCAGCCACTGGCGAGGACGATTGAGCGGATAGGCCTGAGCCACCCACATCTGGTGCTGGCCTACGTCGGTGGTGACGATAGCTTCGTCATCCACACACGCCGCTGCGGCTTTGATAAGCCCGTAAGGCATCAGCGGGTTGTCCGCGCCCGGCGTGGCAAACGGGAACTCGCGCTGCAAATCACCCACCGTTTGCAGCCACTCGCTGCGCTGGGAAGTTTTGGTTTGCGGGATAAGCTGGCTCAGGACTTCACGCACGTCGCCGCGAATAGCCACGTTAGCCTGCTTAATTTTGCCCAGCTCGGCGCGGTCGATATCGACGTGGATAATTTTTGCATTCGGGCAAAATTCTTCGGTTTTACCAATCGCGCGGTCGTCAAAGCGAGCGCCAAGCACGATCAGCAGGTCCGCTTCGTGAAGGATAAAGTTGGTACTACGCGCCCCGTGCATCCCCAGCATTCCCAGGGAAAGCGGGTGCTGCGCGGGGATCGTGCCCAGCGCCATCAGCGTCATGGTTGTCGGCAGCCCGGCTCGCTCCGCCAGCTCACGCGCCTGCTCCGCCGCGCCTGCGCTGATGATTCCGCCGCCCAGGTAAAGCACCGGACGCTTAGCGTCGTTGATCATCGCCGCCGCACGGGCGATATCCTGATGGTCAAAAGCCGGAGCAGCCGAAGGCGCGGCCACCGCAGGCAGTTCGGCGATGTCGATTTCAGCGGTCTGAATGTCTTTTGGAATGTCGATCCATACCGGGCCAGGGCGGCCAGACTGCGCAATGCGGAAAGCATCGGCTATCACCTGCGGCAGCTCGCTGATGCTGCGCACCAGGTAGTTATGTTTGGTGATAGGAATGGAGATGCCGTAGGTGTCCACTTCCTGGAAAGCATCGGCGCCAATCATCGAGGTTGGTACCTGGCCGGTGATACAAACCAGCGGGATGGAGTCGAGACGCGCGTCGGCGATGGCGGTAACCAGGTTAGTCGCACCCGGCCCGCTACAGGCAATGCAGACCGCCGGTTTGCCGCTGGTACGCGCCATGCCCTGCGCCATAAATCCCGCGCCCTGCTCGTGGCGAGCCAGTACGTGGCGAATGCGGGTGCTTTGGCTCAGGGCATTGTAGAGCGGCAGAACGGTGCCGCCTGGAATGCCGCTAACCGTGGTAATCCCGTAATGCTCCAGCATTTTTACAATCAGCTGAGCGCCGGTGATGCGTTGTGAGGGTGTGTCCGAAATTGCCATGCTCCAGTCCTTCTAATAAGCCGGTTCGCTTCTGGGCAGGCACTTAAAACAAGAAACCCCGCCCGGTTTGCGCCGGCGGGGTTTGGAATCGATGCGTTGATTCAGTCCCTACGGCGCATTGCCGACGACCACCACCACACGCACGACGACCACCGCGGCTGGTAGCGCGGTAAGTAGTAGGGTCGAAGTTGGCAGGGAATGGGTCATGGGTTTCCTGAATCTGTGTTAAAAGTCGTCATTGATAAAATCACACTCGCCGGTTTCGCACAACAGGATTTTTGCTGGCCGCTAAAAAACGAGCGAAATGTCACATTTTTGTTAAATGCTAAGTTTTAGCAGCAGCGTCCGCCGCCTTTACCGCCGTAGCGCGCATCCTGACGTTCGCGGAAAAACTCTTCATAGGTCATGGGCGTTTGCTCAGGATGGGTCTGGCGTATGTGCTGCACGTAGTTGTCGTAATCGGGTACACCAATCATCAGTTTTGCGGCCTGGCCGAGGTATTTCCCGGCTTTGGCGAGATTATCGAACATAGTGTCTCCAGTGGGCGGCCCCTCACCCCGGCCCTCTCCCTTCCAGGGAGAGGGCCGGGGTGAGGGTAAAAATCAATGCACGCTTTTCGCCTGCACCACAATCTCCTGATAATTCTCAGGCATTGGCTCGTACGGCGTCTCACTCGACGTTGGTTGGTCAGACTTCAGCGCCCTGAGCGCGGTTTTCAGCGAGAACCAGCCGAGCACCACAACTACCACCATAAAGAATATGGTCAGCCCCGCGTCCAGGCGGTTATTGAACACCAGTTGGCTAAGCTGCGACTGCGTGTACTGCGCCGGAATATTCCCGCTGTCGATCATCGCCTGGAATTTGTTGGCGATAGCCAGGAAGCCCACTTTCGCATCCGAACTGAACGCTTTTTGCCAGCCTGCCGTTAAAGTACAAACCAGCAGCCAGGCGGTCGGCATCAGAGCAACCCACGCATAGCGCTGCTTCTTCATCTTGAACAGCACAACCGCACAGAGCATCAGCGCCATGCCCGCCAGCATCTGGTTGGCGATGCCGAACAGCGGCCACAGCGTGTTGATGCCGCCCAGCGGGTCGACCACGCCCTGATGCAGGAAGTAGCCCCATGCCAGTACGCAAAGCCCGGTTGCAAGCAGGTTGGCCGGCAGCGAGTCGGTTCTTTTCAGCCCGGGTGAAATGACTCCCAGCAGGTCTTGCAGCATAAAGCGCGCCGCGCGAGTCCCGGCATCCACCGCCGTCAGGATGAACAGCGCTTCAAACAGAATGGCAAAGTGATACCAGAACGAGACGTCCATCAGCCCGCCCAACGCGCCGTGCAGAATGTACGCCATCCCCACGGCAAGCGTTGGTGCCCCGCCGGCGCGAGAGATAATGCTCTGCTCGCCGACTTCACTGGCGATAGTGGTCAGCGTTTCCGGGGTGATATGGAAGCCCCACCCGCTCACCACCTGCGCGGCAGAAGCCACAACGTCAGCCGTGCCTGCCGGAGCCAGTACGGCCATCGGGCTGTTCATCGCGAAGTACACGCCAGGGTCGATAACACAGGCCGCCACCAGCGCCATGATGGCGACAAAGGATTCCATCAGCATGCCGCCGTAGCCAATGAAGCAGGCCTGATTTTCATTCGCCAGCATTTTCGGCGTGGTGCCGGAAGCTATCAGCGCGTGGAAGCCAGAAACCGCCCCGCAGGCGATGGTGATAAACAGGAACGGGAACAAGTCACCGCTCCAGACCGGGCCGGTACCATCGATGAATTTTGTTAATGATGGCATCTGCAGCGTCGGGCGCATGATCAAAATACCGATCGCCAGCCCGATGATGGTGCCAATTTTCAGGAAGGTGGACAGATAATCACGCGGCGCCAGCAGCAGCCACACCGGCAGCACTGAAGCCACAAAGCCGTAGCCCACCAGCATCCACGTCAACTGTACGCCGGTATAGTCAAAGTACGGTGCCCAGGTTTCACTCTCAGCCACCCAGCCGCCGGAGATAATGGCAAATACCAGCATCACCAGGCCAATCACCGACACTTCGCCAATGCGCCCCGGGCGCAAATAGCGAATATAGACGCCCATAAACAGCGCCAGCGGGATGGTAAAGGCAACGGTGTATGTCCCCCAAGGGCTATGGGTCAGCGCCTTCACCACGATCATCGCCAGCACGGCCAGGATAATCACCATGATCATAAAGCAGGCCACTAACGCGATAACGCCCGCGGTGTTGCCCATTTCTTCTTTAACCAATTCCCCCAGCGAGCGCCCGTTGCGGCGCGTGGAGACAAACAGCACCATAAAGTCCTGTACGGCTCCTGCCAGCACCACGCCCGCCAGCAGCCAAAGCATGCCCGGCAGATACCCCATTTGCGCAGCAAGTACCGGCCCCACCAGCGGCCCCGCCCCGGCAATAGCGGCAAAGTGGTGGCCAAACAGCACTTTTTTATCCGTTGGGACGTAATCAAGACCGTCATTGTTCCGCACGGCCGGCGTCATGCGCGTGGCATCCACCGTCAGCACGCGTTTCGCGATAAACAAGCCGTAGTAGCGGTAGGCAATCAGGTAAATACAGACTGAGGCAATGACAATCCACAGCGCATTTATCTGCTCACCACGATTCAGAGCGATGTAGCCGAGGGCAAATGCGCCTATCAAAGCAAGCACGACCCAGACGAGGTGTTTCCCAAATCTATCCATCAATTTTGTCCGTTTTCTAAGTGGATACCGAGAGTTGTTACATTTTGTATCTAGCCTGGAATAGCGGTTCTCACAATCTGAAGCGGGCAAAACGCGGGGCATTTACCTCAGTTTGTTAATGAGATCACCTAAATATGTATCGCAACCGTAAAGTCGGCAGGTCAATTGTGGAATATCAGGTTGGTGAATGGTTAACGCGGGGATTGATAACCAGGGATGATTAATTAGCGGAATTAATTGGTTTTAAATGTCAACTGAGAAAGACATTGATAATTGTTTTCATTTGCAATAGCGTGTTTCCGCACTTTCAACTCCAGGCACTTTTGCCGCGTCCTTCCTCATTTGGGAAAGGAGTTTACGGGACGCAGGCGGTGACACTCAGGATAAATAATGAACAATACATTATCGTACTCCCTCGCCACGTTGGTGAGTCTGGGCCTCTACGGCACTGCCTTTTCGGCGGCAGCAGAGACGGCCCCCGTAGAAAATGAAGACACGCTGGTCGTCACCGCTGCCCAGCAAACGCTGCAGGCACCCGGCGTGTCGATTATCACCTCCGAAGAATTAAAGAAGCACCCTGTCGCGCGTGACGTCTCTGAAATCATTCGTACCATGCCAGGGGTTAACCTTACCGGCAACTCTACCAGCGGGCAGCGCGGCAACGGCCGCCAGATTGATATTCGCGGCATGGGGCCAGAAAACACGCTGATCCTGATTGACGGTAAACCGGTCACCAGCCGTAATTCCGTCCGCCTTGGCTGGCGCGGCGAGCGTGATACCCGAGGCGATGCCTCGTGGATTCCGCCTGAAATGATCGAGCGTATTGAAGTCCTGCGTGGCCCGGCGGCGGCTCGCTACGGTAACGGCGCGGCGGGCGGCGTGGTGAACATTATTACCAAACGCAGCAGCAACGAGTTCCACGGCAGCTGGAATACCTATTTCAACGCGCCGGAACACAAAGACGAAGGCTCGACAAAACGCACCAACTTCAGCCTGACGGGGCCGCTGGGGGATGACGTCAGCTTCCGGCTTTACGGCAACCTGGACAAAACGCAGGCGGATGCCTGGGACATCAACCAGGGACATCAGTCGCTGCGCACCGGATCCTACGCCAGCACGCTTCCTGCCGGCCGCGAAGGGGTTATCCATAAAGACCTGAACGGGCTAATCCGCTGGGAGTTTGCACCGATGCAGGCGCTGGAGTTTGAAACAGGCTACAGCCGCCAGGGCAACCTCTACTCGGGTGATACACAAAACACCAACAGCAACCAGTTGGTGAAGGATAACTACGGCAAAGAGACTAACCGCCTCTACCGCCAGAACTATGCCGTCACCTGGACCGGCGGCTGGGATAACGGCGTCACCACCAACTCCTGGGTGCAGTACGAACACACCCGCAACTCGCGCATGAACGAAGGCCTGGCGGGCGGCACGGAAGGGATCTTCGCCAATAATCAGTTCTCGGATATCGACCTTAGCGATGTGCTGCTGCACAGCGAAGCGAGCATTCCGTTTGACCTGCTGGTGAACCAAAACCTCACCCTCGGCAGCGAATGGAATCAGCAACGCATGAAGGATGGTTCGTCGAACAGCCAGTCATTGAGCGAAGGCGGTGCGATTCCGGGTATGTCGTCCACCATCCGCAGCCCTTATTCGAAAGCAGAAATCTTCTCCCTGTTCGCCGAGAACAACATGGAGATAACCAGCAGCACTATGCTGACGCCGGGTCTGCGCTTCGATCATCACTCCATCGTGGGGAATAACTGGAGCCCGTCGCTGAACCTTAGCCAGGAGCTGGTGGAAGACCTGACGCTGAAGCTCGGTATTGCCCGCGCCTACAAGGCGCCAAGCCTGTATCAGACTAACCCGAACTACATTCTCTATAGCCGTGGCCAGGGCTGTGCCGCGAGCGCAGGGGCCTGTTACCTGATGGGCAACGAGGATTTGAAAGCCGAAACCAGCGTCAACAAAGAGATTGGGCTGGAGTTCAAGCGCGACGGCTATCAGGCCGGGATCACCTGGTTTAGAAACGACTACCGCAACAAGATCGAATCCGGTTATTCGCCTGTTGCCTCTAACAGCAAGAAAACCGATATCTATCAGTGGGGCAACGTGCCAAAAGCGGTTGTGGAAGGGCTGGAAGGCACCATTAATCTGCCGCTGACGGACACCGTAAGCTGGAACAACAACCTGACTTATATGCTGCAAAGCAAAAATAAGGAAACCGGCGATCGCCTGTCGATCATCCCGGAATACACCCTTAACTCGACGCTGAGCTGGCAGGTTCATCAGGATGTTTCGCTGCAAAGCACCCTGACCTGGTACGGCAAGCAGGCTCCGAAGAAGTACAACTACAAGGGCGAACCGGTTACCGGCAGCGACACCAACGAGGTCAGCCCTTATAGCATCATTGGCATGAGCGCGACCTGGGACGCGACCAAAAACGTCAGCTTAACCGCCGGCATTGATAACCTGCTGGATAAGCGCCACTGGCGCGCGGGTAACGCCCAGACCACCGGGAATGCCACCACCAACGCTTATATGTATGGCGCGGGTGCCGAGACCTACAACGAGTCTGGCCGCACGTATTACATGAGCGTCAATACGCACTTCTAAACCCTCTCCGGGAGGCTAATTAGCCTCCCCCTCTTTCTTCACCTTACTGGTGAAAAAATCGCTTGATGCCCGTTCATAAGAAAATGTTATAGTCGAAAAAACCATACAAAAAACGCACACAACACGACCTTCAACAAGGAGTTACCTCTGATGGCTCAAGCACACTCTCTCGAAGACTTTTTAACCTCAGTACAGTCACGCGACCCGCATCAGGTTGAATTCGCTCAGGCGGTTCGCGAAGTT
The DNA here is from genome assembly GCA_009668225.1 of Enterobacteriaceae bacterium RIT693. Lineage (GTDB taxonomy): Bacteria > Pseudomonadota > Gammaproteobacteria > Enterobacterales > Enterobacteriaceae > Cedecea. The sequence continues at coordinate 578,122 of WJYK01000001.1, forward strand.
ATGAGCACGCTGTGGCCGTTTCTTGAGAACAATCCGCAGTACCGCCAGCAGGCGCTGCTGGAACGCCTGGTTGAACCCGAACGCGTGATCCAGTTTCGCGTAGCCTGGGTGGATGACAACAATCAGGTGCAGGTTAACCGGGCATGGCGCGTGCAGTTCAGCTCGGCGATTGGCCCGTTCAAGGGCGGGATGCGCTTCCACCCTTCCGTTAACCTGTCGATCCTGAAGTTTCTCGGCTTTGAACAGACCTTTAAAAATGCCCTCACCACGCTGCCGATGGGCGGTGGCAAAGGCGGCAGCGACTTTAACCCTAAAGGCAAAAGCGAAGGCGAAATCATGCGTTTTTGCCAGGCGCTGATGCTTGAGCTGTACCGCCATCTGGGCCCGGACACCGACGTTCCTGCGGGCGATATCGGCGTTGGCGGCCGCGAAGTCGGCTACATGGCGGGGATGATGAAAAAGCTCTCCAACAACACCGCCTGCGTGTTCACGGGCAAAGGGCTGTCGTTCGGCGGTAGCTTGATCCGCCCTGAAGCGACCGGCTACGGGCTGATTTACTTCACCGATGCCATGCTACAGCGCCACGGCCTGGGCTTCGAAGGCATGCGCGTGGCGGTTTCCGGCTCCGGCAACGTGGCCCAGTATGCGATTGAAAAAGCCATGTCGCTCGGCGCACGCGTGGTCACCGCCTCCGACTCCAACGGCACCGTGGTCGACGAAGCAGGCTTTAGCGCAGAAAAACTGGCACGCCTGTGCGAAATCAAAGCCAGCCGCGACGGCCGCGTAGCAGATTATGCCCGCGAATTTGGCCTCACTTACCTGGAAGGCCAGCAGCCGTGGAGCGTGCCGGTTGATATTGCTCTGCCGTGCGCAACTCAAAACGAGCTGGACGTCGACGCGGCACAAACGCTCATCGCCAACGGCGTGAAGGCCGTAGCCGAAGGGGCAAATATGCCGACAACGATCGCCGCTACGGATTTGTTTGTGGAAGCCGGCGTGCTGTTTGCGCCGGGCAAAGCGGCAAACGCGGGCGGCGTGGCAACCTCAGGGCTGGAGATGGCACAGAACGCCGCTCGCCTGAGCTGGAAGGCTGAAAAAGTGGATATTCGCCTGCACCACATCATGCTTGATATTCACCAGGCCTGCGTGGAGTACGGCGGAGAAGGGAAACAAACGCAGTATGTGCGCGGCGCAAACATCGCCGGGTTCGTCAAAGTTGCGGACGCGATGCTGGCTCAGGGCGTGCTGTAACTTACGCGGTGAGGGCCTTCGCCCTCACCCATTTTCATCTACAAGGTCAGCTTCATTTCGTACTGCTGGAGCGCATCCTGAGTAAAACCGCTGCTTAAAAATAACGGCGCAACGGCTTCGGGCAGGCTGGGGATAGTCACTACTCCAGGGAACCGATGCTGAAGTAAAGCCAGCAGTTTTTTGGCCTTCCCTTTCCGTCGCGCATGCGGCTCAACAAACAGCCCTCTTAGCTTCGGTATCTCACCTGGGATAACCATCGCATAGGCCACATCATCCAGCACAAAGGCCTTACCGGGCAGCTTATACAGCGTTTCAGCCGCACAAAGCCACGGCAGCGGCGCGTCGTTACTGGCCATCATTCTACGAGTCATTTGCAGCGGGTCGACTTCTGCCAGCTCCCCGTCGGCTTCGCCTTCCGGCACGCCAGAGGAGTGAAAGCCCACCAGCGTTTTCTGGCGCACAAAGCCCATTCGCTCATACAGCGCCAGCCCGCCCTCGTTGCCTAAGATCACTTCAAGGAAAAACTGCTTATCGCCACGAGCCCGCGCTTCGTCGATCAGTTGCTGAATGAAGATTTTGCCTAACCCCTGCCCGCGCAGCTCCGGACGAATGGCAAACGCGGCAAGGCGACAGGTTTGCCCGCGCCGGGTCACCAGCGCCATGGCTTTAGGCTCCCCGCGGTCAAGCCAGACGAGGCTGTCGCCGGGGAAAAGATCTTCAGAGACGAATCGCCAGCCGAAGGTTTCCCCGTCAAGTCGGAACGGCACCACGTACTGTTCAAAGCAATGGGTCAATATCTCTGCCAGCTGGAAACTGTTCCAGTTAAGCGCCGGTTTGCTGACGATCTCGTGCTGCATGCTATCCCCCGCTCGAAGCGAATTTTATTCTTCGGAACAGAGTGTTTAGCACATGTCGAAGGATCACGATATCGGCTCGGGTGCTGCAGACCCCGATTTATTCAACGGCTTAACGCGAAACCACGGCAGGCAAAGCTGGATCAGCGGCCCGATAGCCAGAGCATAAAGCACGGTGCCCACGCCAAAACTGCCGCCCATCAGCCAGCCGGAGAGCAGCACGGTCACCTCGATGGCGGTACGCACGCTGCGCACGGACCAGCCTGTTCTGGCATTGATCCCGGTCATCAGGCCGTCTCGTGGCCCGGCGCCAAAACCTGCGCCAATGTACATTCCGGTCGCCAGCGCATTCACGATCAACGCGCCTGCCAGCAAAAACGAACGCGCCACAAGCGATTCCAGCGGCGGCATTAATGCCAGCGTGGCATCCGCAGCCAGCCCTAAAACAATCACGTTGCTGATGGTGCCCAGCCCAGGACGCTGGCGCAGCGGGATCCACAACAGCAGCACCAGCGCGCCAACGATTATCATTACCAGCCCCAGGTTTAACGAAAACAGCCTCGCCACGCCGAGATGGAAGACGTTCCACGGATCGGCCCCCAAATCTGCGCGAACAAACATCGCGGTTGAGACACCGTAAAAGACCAGGCCGGTATAGAGCTGCAGCAGGCGGCGAGCCATCATGATAAATATCCTCGTTGTGTTTTTATGGCTATACCCTCTCGCAAAATGGACTTAGTATTAAGGTCCAGTTATCAGAAAGTGGACTGCTATGACGCTGCGCAGAATCGGTACTTCGTCTTTAACACGCCTGCTGGGCCACTGGCACCAGGCGTCATCCCGCTCGCCGGTGTATCGCCAGTTAGCCGACGGGCTACGGCTGTTGATTCTGGACGGCAGACTGCCGCTCGACAGCAGGCTGCCGGGTGAAAGAGAGCTTTCGGGCGCGCTGGGCGTAAGCCGCACCACGGTGGCTTCTGCGCTGGCACAGCTGCGTGAGGAGGGCTATCTGCTCAGCCGACAGGGCTCAGGCTCGGTCACCATGCTGCCCGAAAGCAGCCCGGCCGTATCTCCGCTGCCCGGCAACGCCCCGGTACTGGATCTTTCCACTGCGGCCCTCAGCGCCGGGCCTGAAATTCACCGGGCCTATTCCACCGCGCTCACTTTCCTGCCGGAACATTTATCCTCTACCGGCTATGACAGTCAGGGTTTGCCGGAGCTTAGAGAAGCCATAGCGCGGCACTATGCGTCCCGTGGCTTACCCACCACGCCAGACCAAATCATGGTGGTCAACGGCGCCGTCAGCGGGCTGGGGTTGGTTCTGCGGCTATTTACCGGCCCAGGCGATCGCGTGGTGGTCGATCACCCTACTTACCCGATGGCGCTGGCGGCCATCCGTGGCGCCTCCTGCCGCCCTGTTCCGGTCAGCCTACCCGCAAGCGGCTGGGATGTTGACGGCCTGGCGGCAACCATCGCGCAAACCTCCCCTCGGCTGGCTTACTTAATTCCCGATTTCCATAACCCAACCGGCCGCTGTATGGACCCCGCCACGCGCCAAAGGGTGAACGAGATTGCCGCCCGCAGCCACACGACGCTGGTTGTAGATGAAACAATGGCCGACCTCTGGTTTGACGCACCGCCTCCTGCCCCGCTGGCCGCCTTTGGCTTAGAGGATCGTACTATTTCCCTGGGTTCAGCCGGGAAAAGCTTCTGGGGCGGGCTGCGCCTGGGCTGGATTAGAGCCTCGGCTAAAACCATCAGTTCGCTGATACAAGTCCGCAATACCTTTGATTTGGGTACGCCGCTGCTGGAGCAGTTGGCCGCCATTCAACTCTTCAACGACGCGGCGCTTTTTCTGCCTCAACGCAGAGAAATGCTCCGCCAGCGCTGCGAGACCAGCTTCGCCACGATGCAAACGCTGTTCCCTGACTGGCAAACGTCTCCTCCGGAAGGCGGATTGTCGTGGTGGGTGGAACTGCCTAAGCCGCTGGCCACGATTTTTGCCGCCTCGGCAGAAAGTCAGGGTATTCGCATCGGCGCCGGGCCCCGATTTGGCGTTGAGGGAGCCTTCGAGCGATTTTTACGCCTGCCCTTTAGCCTTGAGCCCGAAGAGATGCAGCTTGCCCTCCAGCGGCTGCAGCCGTTGTGGCAGCACCTGGCGGCAACGAGAAATGAAAGTCTGAGGGGAATGGTATTTTAGAAAGCGGATTATTTCCCTCTAAAATAAAAGAGGGAAATAATATTCTGTAAGATTAGCAATAAGCGACGCTAAAAATTAATGCTGTGAAATTCGCGGAATGGCAAACCCTTTTAGGGTAATGGTGAAATGTTCACCCTCTTTTTTAATACTGGCCCCGGTATCGCACCACTCAGAAGCGATACGGAAAAACTCATCGCTGCCAATATTCCAGCCCAGCTTCACTTTTTTCAGGTAGCCCGAGCGCAATAATTCACAGGCTTGCTGATAGTCGTAGGCGGTACTGTCCGTACCGGCGTTCATTTTTTCTTCTTCAGCAGTTTACGCAATGCCTTGATCTCACGATCGTTTAATGGCGTTACGCGAGTCTCAGAGGTGTGCTGGCTGTCTACGTCATCTTCGTCGACGCCCACATCACCGTCGAGATCATCAAAAGCTTTTGACAGAAGTCTCTCCGTTACGCTTGCCAGGGTTTCACTATTTTCTTCCGCATAGTGACGAATCTTCTCTTTTAACTCGATACTTATTTTTACGTTCAACGTAGCCGTCGTCATTGCAAATCCTTAATGCTTAAACAGAGGTTGGTGTTTAATACTATAGAGAATAAATAAGATCCAGCCAGCACGGTAAATTTAATATTTCTGTCATAATTCAAATACCCGTAAAATATATCCGGGTTAAGCCATTACAAAGGCGGCAGCCTGCGCTTTACCGGCGTGCTTTTAACGATAGAAGTATTGCACTGGGCGAACTCGGCCAGCTCATCAAGGATTTCATCCAGTTGCTCAATAGAGCGAATCACCAGCCTGATGATGAAGCAATCCTCACCAGTAATTTTGTCGCATTCTATGCATTCAGGAATCGCCTGAATCATCTTCTCCACTTTGTGCAACATGCCCGGTAAAGGTTTCATACGTACCAGTCCCTGCAGGGTGTAACCCAGAGCCGGCAGATTAGCGTTCATGGTGTAGCCGTTAATCACGCCGCGCTCTTCCAGCCGCTTCACTCGTTCTGCGGTACTCGGCGAAGAAAGACCAATTTTTCCGCTTAATACTTTCAGAGAGATACGGGCATCTGCCGCAAGAATAGCCAGAATATGCCTGTCGATATCATCAGGAAGGTAATCACTCATTTTTATCTCATTTATAAAGGCAAAAGGATTTTATGACCTAATTTTAGCACTTCAACGAGCCTGCCACAGTGCGCAGAATAAAGCTCTTTATTCTGGAGAGACAAAATGACTCGTGAGATAAAAACCGGCAGCCTGCAAATGATTGCAGCGATGCTCATCTCCGGCACCATCGGCGCACTGGTGGTGTTTTCTCGGCAGCCTATTGCCAACGTCGTTTTCTGGCGCTGCGTTTTCGCAACTATCACGCTGTTTATTTTGGGCATGCTTAGCGGCAACTGGCGCAGCCATCTGAATCGCAAAGTTGTTTTGATCGCCGCCCTCGGCGGCGTGGCGCTGGTCGTGAACTGGCTGCTGCTGTTCGCCGCCTATTCACGAACGTCCATCGGGCTGGCCACGGTGCTCTACAATACGCAGCCGCTGATGCTGGTCGGGATGGGCGTTTTTATTCTGAAAGAGAAAGTCAGCCGCAGCAGGTGGCTCTGGCTGGCTGCATCGTTTGCCGGCATGCTGCTGGTGCTGTCTAGCGGGCTGAGCCATGACGGTAATAGCGGCTGGCTGCTGGGCATTGTGATGGCACTGGGTGCCGCGTTCTTTTATGCCCTGACGGCGCTTATCACCCGCCAGCTGAAAGGCGTGCCTCCGCAGCAAATTGCCCTCGTTCAGGTAGCCATTGGCACGCTTCTACTGCTGCCGCTGGTGGATTTCCAGCAGCACATGACGTTCACGCATTGGGGAATAGTGGCCATGCTGGGCATCGTTCATACCGGCATTATGTACCAGCTGCTGTACGGCGCGATTCAGAAGCTGCCGACGTCGATTACCGCCTCGCTCTCGTTTATCTACCCGATTGTGGCGGTGATAGTGGATCGCTTTGTCTTCAATCACAGCCTGAGCCCGATTCAGTTTATCGGCGGCGCAATGATTCTGCTGGCGGCAGCGGGGATCAATCTGGGTTGGGGAGAAAAGCGCAGGGCTAGAACGGTGCTGGCGAAGGGGTAAGCCAGAATTGGGTGGGGGCCCTGCCAGCTACATCCCGGCACACACGACGCCTGCTGCGGCTGCTTCCTTCCGGACCTGACCGAGTTCACAAGTTAGTGTTGCGGGAGAACCAACAGGGCCCCCATTGAGAGCGTTGTTATCCAACGCGCTGGCGCATTATCCACATAGACTCCGGCAATTGCAAGCCGGCGGCGGTCAGGTGTTGGTTTATTGCGCATCAACGGTTTAACTTGGTGCTTTCCCCACCGCCGATTATCCTTAGATGCGATTTTGTCAGGAGTTCACTATGGATAATCACGATTCCTTCCCGCAGCGGGTTTACCAAATTGTTGCCGCCATTCCCGAAGGTTACGTCACGACCTATGGCGAAATTGCAGCGCTTGCCGGGTCACCGAGGGCCGCTCGCCAGGTTGGAGGCGTGCTTAAGCGCCTGCCGGAAGGCAGCCGTTTGCCGTGGCATCGAGTAGTGAATCGACAAGGTGTTATCTCGTTAACCGGCCCGGATCTCCAGCGTCAGCGCCAGGCGCTGCTTTCAGAAGGCGTGATGGTGTCAGGGGATGGGCATATCGATATGCTACGTTACCGCTGGAAATATTAAAACGCCCCCATTCGGAGGCGTTTAGCTTTAGTAAGTCGTTGGCGCAGGCACCGCCGAAGATGGCGTTACCTGAGTTGGCGAGGTTGACGGCACGGTGCTTGCCGCCCCACCGCTCTGCTGAAGCGGGATAGCGGTATTCTGTACCGGCACCAGCGTCAGATCCGCCTTCGTCCCGCCTTCATTGATGATCGGCTGGAAGGTATCGGTGATAAACATCAGCTTATCGTTAACGGTAATTGCTGCGCTCAGCAGGATACGTGCCTTCGGCTGAATTTCAGACGGATTGAATGGTATCACGAAGCTGAAAGGCGCCTGTTTGCCTTCGGTACGCACTACTTTTTGCGCAATCACTTTAGACGGCGCATCGGCCAGTGAAGCGTCGGAGACGGTCACAGTAAGCACCGCGTCCGGCGGCAGAGCAACCCGCTGACGGATCCATACCGTACCGGATACGTTAGGCAATGCGATGTCGGCCTGCTGAGCAGATGCAGCCCCGGCGGAGGCGCTCGGCGCAGGCGTTGGGACATCAGCACTTTTGTGTGCACAACCTGCAACAGCAACCGCGATAGCCAAGGCACTTAACATAGGCACAAGTTTCATTGATTTTTTCTCCTTATTATCAATGTAGCGCCGGGGACGAACCCCGTTGAAAAACACGCTTAACGGCTTAAGTGTGGCACAGATCACTGAATTCTGCCCAAAACCAGGAATGTTCCCAACAGCGACTCGTCAAATGCATAGTTTGTGGGCATGTTATAATCACGGAAATTTGCCACATTCCCCCTTATTGAGGACATTTTATGAGTCAGGCGCTCAGCAATTTATTGGCGTTACTTAACCTGGAAAAAATTGAAGAGGGACTGTTTCGTGGCCAAAGCGAGGATTTAGGCTTACGCCAGGTATTCGGCGGGCAAGTTGTCGGCCAGGCGCTTTATGCGGCAAAAGAAACCGTGCCTGAAGACCGTCTCGTTCACTCTTTCCACAGCTATTTTTTACGCCCTGGCGACAGCCAAAAACCGATTGTTTATGACGTAGAAACCCTGCGCGACGGCAACAGCTTTAGCGCTCGTCGTGTCGCTGCGGTACAGAACGGAAAGCCGATCTTTTACATGACCGCGTCATTCCAGGCGCCTGAATCTGGCTATGAGCACCAGAAAGAGATGCCGCCAGCGCCGAAGCCGGACGGCCTGGTGTCTGAAACAGACATCGCCCGCTCTCTGGAGAAATTCCTGCCGCCGCACGCGAAAGAGAAGTTCCTTAGCGAGAAGCCGCTGGAGATCCGCCCGGTGGTCTTCCATAACCCGCTGAAAGGCCACGTCGATCAACCTTCACGCCAGGTCTGGATCCGTGCTAACGGCAGCATGCCGCAGGATCTGCGTGTGCATCAGTATCTGCTCGGCTATGCGTCAGACTTTAACTTCCTGCCGGTTGCCCTGCAGCCGCATGGCGTAGGGTTCCTGGAGCCTGGCATGCAGGTCGCCACCATCGATCATTCTATGTGGTTCCACCGTCCGTTCGACATGAATGACTGGCTGCTTTATAGCGTTGAAAGTACGTCGGCTTCGAGCGCTCGCGGCTTTGTGCGCGGGGAGTTTTACACTCAGGATGGGGTGTTAGTGGCGTCTACGGTTCAGGAAGGTGTGATGCGCCATCGCGGGTAGTTAACGCTGAAATAAAAAAACCTCGCCGACCAGGCGAGGTTCTTAATATTCATAACGGATTAGTTGTTGTAAGCGTTTTCGCCGTGGCTGTTCACATCCAGGCCTTCGCGCTCCTGCTCTTCCGGCACACGCAGCCCTACGGTCAGGTCAGCAATTTTGAACGCGATGAACGCGACAACGCCTGACCAGACGATAGTAATCGCCACGCTTTCCAGCTGAACCAGAACCTGATGTCCCATGGTCACGCCTTCGGCATAGCCTACGCCCCCCAAAGAAGTTGCCGCGAAGATGCCGGTCATGATGCAGCCGATGATGCCGCAGACGCCGTGCACGCCGAACACATCGCATGGGTCATCAACGTTGAGCCATTTTTTCAGCGTAGTCACGCCCCACAGGCCGGCCAGACCAACAACCAGACCAATCAGCAGCGCACCGCCCACACCGACGTAACCACACGCTGGGGTAATGCCAACCAGGCCTGCGATTGCACCAGAACATGCTCCCAGCAGGGAAGGTTTACCGCGCAGCGCCCACTCGCCAAAGACCCAGGAGAGAATCGCCCCGGCCGTTGCTACGACGGTGTTCACGAATGCCAGCGCAGCGATTTCGTTTGCCGCACTTGCGGAGCCGGCGTTAAAGCCAAACCAGCCGAAGTAGAGGATTGCGGTACCGATAAACACCATTGGCAGGTTGTGCGGCTTGAAGGCTTCTTTGCCGAAGCCGACGCGTTTGCCCACCAGGTAAGCGCCCACCAGGCCAGCAACAGCGGCGTTAATGTGCACCACGGTACCGCCCGCAAAGTCCAGCGCGCCGTGCGTTGCCAGGATACCGCCGCCCCATACCATGTGCGCAATTGGCACATAGGAAAGCGTCAGCCATACAGCAGCAAAAATCACCACCGCAGAGAAGCGCACGCGCTCGGACAGCGAGCCCACCACCAGCCCCACGGTAATACAGGCGAAGGAGCCCTGGAACGCAACGTGGATATACTGATAGAAGGTACCCATTAGTGCTTTCAGCTGGATGTTTTTCAGCATTACCCAGTCAAAGTTACCGAAGAAGTTGTTCCCGGTACCGAACGCCAGGCTATAGCCGTAAACCACCCACAGCACGCAAACCAGCGCGAAGGTAACGGAGATTTGCGTCAGCATCGACAGCACGTTTTTGGAGCGAATCAGGCCGCCATAGAACAGCGCCAGCCCTGGGATGGTCATAAACAGCACCATCGCGGTGCATATCATCATAAAGGCATTGTCAGCTTTGTCCGCGACCGCAGGCGCGTCCGCAGCGAAGGCGAGCGTCGGCAGTAATGCCAGTCCACCTAAACCAAGGAGTGCAGCTAGTTTTTTCATTTTTCCCATCCCAATCAAGGCTTGCCAGCAGTTACAGAGCGGCTTCGTCGGCTTCGCCGGTACGAATACGAATAACGCGTTGCAGTTCTGCAACGAAGATTTTCCCGTCACCGATTTTGCCGGTGTAGGCGGCTTTGCTGATCACGTCGATAACTTCATCGAGCTGGTCGTCAGCAATAGCGACATCAATTTTTACTTTGGGCAGGAAGTTGACGCTGTACTCGGCACCACGGTAAAGCTCCGCATGGCCTTTCTGGCGACCGAAACCTTTAACTTCGGTCACGGTAAGCCCTTGAATACCGATTGAAGAGAGCGCTTCACGCACGTCTTCAAGCTTGAACGGTTTGATTACCACGGTTACCAGCTTCATAAATCCTCTCCACTCAGAATTAGGTCGTTACCTGCACGTAGAGAGCAAAGCAAAGCCCATGCCAGGAATAAAAAACCAGCGTGATTCAGCACGTTTTCAGGCTTCAGGCGGCTTACCAGAAAGCCGGGATAAGGAGTGAGGTCGGGCGGGATTAGTCTGAAAAGAAAAAACGCACCACTGCGGTGCAGGATGCGTTTTCGTGTTGCACCAACGCGGAGAGGCATTGGTTTTTTAGCGGCTTATTGCCTGTTTGTGGTGCATCAGGCGGTCAGCGATTCTTCCTGCGCGGCGGCGGCAAGTTCTTCACCCGCCAGCTGCAGCTGATACATCTGCCAGTAGCGGCCCTGCTGCGCCAGCAGTTCACTGTGGGTGCCGCGCTCCACGGCCTGACCGCGATGCAGCACCAGAATGGTGTCCGCATCGGTAATGGTAGACAGACGGTGGGCAATCACCACCAGCGTCGTGTGCTGACGAACCACCGCCAGCGCACGCTGGATAGCCTGCTCGGTGCCGGAGTCGATGTTCGCCGTGGCCTCATCGAGGATCAGGATCTGCGGCGCTTCAACCAGCACACGCGCCAGCGCAAGCAGCTGCTTCTGGCCGACGGAGAGGTTATTGCCCTGCTCGCCCAGGCGAGTATGAATGCCTTCCGGCAGTGCACGAGCCAGTTCGGCCAGCTGTACCGTTTCCAGCGCCTGCCAGACCGCCTCTTCGCTGATATCTCGCCCCAGAGTCACGTTGGCGAAGAACGAATCAGCCATCACCACCGGATCCTGCTGCACCATCGCCACGCCGCGGCGCAGCGTTTCATGGCTGAGGGAGTCCAGCGGCCGCCCATCAAGGCGAATTTCCCCTTTTGTGAGCGGGTAATAGCCCATCATCAGGTTAGCCAGGGTGCTTTTGCCGCTGCCGGTATGCCCGACCAGCGCAATAAAGCTGCGCGAAGGTACTTCCAGGCTAATGTCCTGCAGCACCAGACGATCGCCACGGTAGGCAAACGATACGTTGTCGACGGAAATAGCGCCGCTGGCGAGCGGCCGGTTATCGTTGCCGTAATCCTGGCGTTTACCGTCCATCAGCTCAAACACGCGCTCGCCGGCAACCACCGCCTGCTGCAGGATCGACTGCTGAGTCGTCAGTTCGATCAGCGGTTCGTTCAGGCGGCCAAGGTAGTTAATAAAGGCATACAGCACGCCGACTTCAATGGTGCCCCGGGAAGTGAAGCCAAACAGCATCAGCAGGCCGCACAGGATCATCGCCGAAAACAGGCTCAGCAGCGGACGCAGAAGCCAGCCGTCGAGCCGCAGCGTTTGCATGCGCGCTAAATAGTGAGAGCGGCTCGCCTGCCCCATGCGCTCGCCGAAGCGAGCCTGCTGACGGAACTGCTGAATCACGCTCATGCCGTTGATGACTTCGTTAAATCCGTCGTTAATGTCCGCCAGGTAGCTGCGGACGCGGCGCACAATCGGCGTGCTGTAGCGCTGGTAGATAAACATCACGACGATCACCGCCGGGAAAATGGTTATCGCCACCAGCGCCATTCGCCAGTCGAGCGTAAACATCGCCACCAGCATGGCACCAATTAACGCCGCGCTGCGCAGCACCGTCGCCACGACGGTGACATACAGGTCGCGAATCACTTCGGTGTCGTTCGTCACGCGGGAGATAAGTTGCCCAACGGGCTGGGTATCGAATGCGCTCAACGGCTGGCGCAATGCGGCATCCATGACGTCGGTACGCAGTTTTTGTACCACGCCCACGGCCGCTTTGTTAAACAGCAGCGCCTGGAGATAGTGCAGCCCTGCGGCGCTTATCGACAGCAGAATATAGGCCACGGCCAGCCCGGCGGCGAGGCCGAGCGGCATCTGGTTTTTAGCGACCATGTTATCGATGAAGTAGCTGACCAGCACCGGCCCACAGACTTCCGCCGCGGCCGCCACCCAAAGCATCAGCATCGCTCCGCCAAGCGGTTTGCGCCACGGAGACCCGTAAGCCAGCAGGCGTTTAATGGTAGGCCACTGTTGTTTACGGCTCATCGGCGCTCTCCCTGACGTCTTCCTGCTCCGGCGCCTCGTCCAGCGCGGCCTCCAGCTGCTGATAACGGTACATATCACGGTACCAGCCGGGCTGAGACGCCAGACCTTCGTGGCTGCCGCGCTGGGCGATATGCCCGTGCTGCATGACCAGAATTTCGCTGGCTTCCGTTAAGGCCGACAGGCGATGGGCGCTAATAATGACCGTGCGGTGTTCGCCCCACTGGCGCAGGTTGTGCAAAATCTGGTGCTCGGTACGGCCGTCAACGGCAGAGAGTGCGTCGTCCAGAATCAGGATCTCGGCATCCAGCAGCAGAGCGCGCGCGATGGAAATTCGCTGCTTTTGCCCACCGGAAAGCATCACGCCGCGCTCGCCCACTTCGGTGTCATAACCCTGAGGCAGCCGCAGAATATCTTCATGGACGCTTGCCAGACGGGCGACATGCTCAATCTCCTGCTGGGTGGCGTTCGGCTTACCCAACGCAATATTGCTGGCAACGGTGTCGGAGAACAGGAACGGCGTCTGGTTGACGATAGCCAGGCGGCTGCGCCAGCCGTCAATTTTCAACGCCGTGAGCGGAAGGTCATGGTAACGAATATCCCCTTCCTGAACGTCAAAATGACGCTGAATCAGGGAAAGAATGGTGCTTTTCCCCGAGCCCGTTGGCCCGCACAGGCCGAGCATTTCCCCAGGCTTAAGGGTGAAGTTAACGTTCTGAAGCGTGGGCTGAGCGGCCTGCGGATAGTGGAACTCGCGAATCGAGGCTACCAGTTCAGCGCGCCCTTCCGGCAGCGTTTTACCGCCGTCAACCACGCCCGGCTCTTCTTCCAGCATGGCGCGAATACGGCTGTAGGCCGCGCTCCCACGCTCGACGATATTAAACATCCATGCCAGGGCCAGCATCGGCCAGATCATCAGCCCAAGGTACATGACAAAGCTGGTGAGCTGCCCGAGGGTAAGCGTGCCGTCGATAACCATCCAGCTTCCGCCCCCGATGGCCAGCAGGTTTGCGGCACCGATTGCGACATAAATCGTGGGATCGAAACGCGCATCAATACGTGCAACACGCATGTTTTTCGCGCCGGCATCTTGTGCCTCAGAAGCAAACAGCGCCGACTGGCGATCCTCAAGGCCAAACGCTTTGATCATGCGAATGCTGGTCATGCTTTCCTGCGTGCGATCGTTCAGGGCAGAAAACGCAGCCTGGGCGACTTTGAACCTGTCATGCAGTCGCGCGCCGTCACGCTTAATGACGACCGCCATAATCGGCATCGGCAGCAGCGCCAGCAGGGTCAACTGCCAGCTAATTTGGGTCGACATGACGATCAGCACCGCCAGCCCCATGACCAGCGAGTCCACCAGCGTCAGCACGCCTTCCCCGGCGGCAAACACCACGCGATCCACATCGTTAGTGGCGCGCGCCATCAGGTCGCCGGTACGGTGACGGAGATAGAATTCAGGATGGTGCCGGCTTAGCTGGCGGTAATAGTTTTCCCGCAGCTCGACCGCAAGCTGATAAGACGCCCCGAACAGCAGAACGCGCCAGACGTAGCGCACCAGATAAACCACCACGGCAATAACCAGCATCACGCCGATCCACATCAGCACCTGCTGAGCGGAGAGACGCTGCTGCGTGACGCCATCCACAATCACGCCCACCACTTTTGGCGGCACAAGCTGCAGAATAGCGATGATAATAAGCAATGCCACCGCGCCGAGATAGCGTCGCCACTCGCGGGTGAAGTACCAGCTTAATTGAGCAAATAATCGCACGAAGTTTAGGTCCTGAAATGCTGTCAGCCGGCCAGGGCTAAAAAGTGAAGGCTACCGTTCCGCGGTTAGCGGAATCATAACGTTAGAGGTAATGCTGTGGTGTATTTTATCTGTTCCATGGCAAAACTCGAAGTGACATCGCTTAATCCCGGGATGCCATTGACCAGCCGCTTGTAAAAATCGTCGTAACGCTTCATGTCTGCCACCTGCACCCGAATCAGGTAGTCGTACTCACCTGCCAGACGCCAGAAGCCTAATATCTCGGGCATGGCTTCCACCACCGAGACAAACTTGCAGTACCACTCGCTGCTGTGCTGCTGGGTTTTAATCAGCACAAACGCCGTGAGGCCAAGGCCGAGTTTTTCCGGGTCCAGCAGCGCGACTTTGCCACGAATATAGCCTTCATCTTCCAGGCGTTTTAATCGTTTCCAGCACGGCGTGGTGGTCAGATTAACGGCATCCGCCAGCGCCTGCAAAGACAGGGTACAGTCCTGCTGCAGCATCGAGAGCAGCTTACGGTCAATTTTATCTATCACGGGGCAACCAGGGGGAAATATTTTCTCTAATGAAAGCCTTAAAAAGGCAAAATGGCAACTTTTTTATCCCGACTTTGAATTACGCTAAGCACAAATTAACAAACGAGAATTTTCCATGACCAGCACCTGGGTGACTAACGCTATTAGTGAGATCAACGCCGACTATCAACGCTCTGCGGATACGCATCTTATTCGCCTGGCGTTACCGGGTTTTCCGGGTATTCAGCTGTACCTGAAGGACGAAAGCACGCACCCAACCGGCAGCCTGAAGCACCGCCTGGCGCGCTCGCTGTTTCTCTACGGGCTGTGTAACGGCTGGATAAAAGAAGGCACCACGATTATCGAAGCCTCTTCTGGCTCGACGGCGGTATCTGAAGCCTATTTTGCTCGCCTGCTGGGCCTGCCGTTTATCGCGGTGATGCCCGCCAGCACCGCAAAACGCAAAATTGAACAAATTGAATTCTACGGCGGCCGCTGCCATTTTGTAGACAGCGCCTGCGAAATCTACGCCGCTTCGGAAATGCTTGCCCGCGAGCTGAACGGCCATTATATGGATCAGTTCACCTATGCCGAACGCGCTACAGACTGGCGCGGTAACAACAACATCGCCGACAGTATTTTCCGCCAGGTGAGCCATGAGCCGCACCCTGTCCCGGATTATATTGTGATGAGCGCCGGCACCGGCGGCACTTCAGCGACTATTGGCCGCTACCTTCGCTTCCAGGGCCATGACACTAAGCTGGTGGTCGTTGACCCACAGAACTCGGTCTTTCTCGATTACTGGCAGCACCGCGACTGCAGCCTGAAAAGCGAAGTCGGCAGCAAAATCGAAGGCATTGGCCGCCCGCGCTGTGAACCTTCGTTTATTCCTGATGTGATTGACGAAATGATGCGCGTCCCGGACGCAGCGAGCGTCGCGACCATGCAATGGCTGGAATCTCAGCTTGGCCGTAAGGTGGGCGCCTCAACCGGCACCAATATGTGGGGCGTACTGCAGCTGGCGGTCAGAATGCGCGAGGAAGGCCGCAGCGGCTCTATCGTGACGCTGCTTTGCGACAGCGGCGAGCGCTATCTTGAGTCCTACTATAATCCGGCCTGGGTCAACGAGCATATTGGGGATCTCTCACCGTTTAAGGCTGAGATTGCCCGAATCATATCCATACAAGGATAACGCGAGTTCAGCCAACGCCCCTGCGGCTTGAAGTATGACGAGTATAGGCGGGTATAAAAAAACCGGGCTAGATGCCCGGTGCTGTAAGGTCTCAATATTCGGGGGAATAGGTGAGATGTGGAGTGTCCAGCCAGTGCGTCAAATAGTGCGAGACCGCCTGGTTACGGCAGTGGCCGATAACCGGCAGATGAGGTAAATCCGCTTTAAGCTGCGGCATAGCGTTGCCCATGATCAGGCCGTGCCCTACCGCCGAGAGCATTTCGCGGTCGTTCATCGCGTCGCCAAATGCCATGCAATCCTGCAGGGTGAAACCTAAGTGTTCGCTCAGAACGCCGAGCGCCGCGCCCTTGTTGCTGCCAATCGGCAGCACTTCCAGACAGTCCATCGCCGAGAAGCACAGGAACGCACTGTCACCCAGCGCCTCATTAAGCTGAATGCGCAGGCGGCACAGATCGTCATGATCGCCACAAAAACAGATCTTCGTCACTTCATGAGCCGGTAAGGTACGGAGATCGACGATATGAGGGCGGAAGCCGCTGTACACATGGGCGTGAAGCATTTCCGGGATTTCATGGCTGGTCAACCAGCCCGAATCGTTAAACGCGTGCATACTGGCTTGCGTGTCCCAATACCCGTGAAGCACCGTCTCGACAACCCACGGCGAGAGATCGTTACGGTGCATTAGCTCGCCGTCCGTGCTGTGGATTCGGGTGCCGTTGCCGGTGATCAGGAAGGCTTCAAGATCGAGCTTGCCCAGAATATGGCGCATCTCCAGCTCGTGACGACCGGTCGCAAAAGCCAGGGTTATCTGGCGCTCTTCACGCAGGCGCTTCAGCGTGTTCAGGGTTGCGTCCCCAAGGTGGTGGTCGGGCAGCAGCAGCGTGCCGTCCATATCAAATGCAGCCAGACGAGCCATGGTTACTCCAGAAGTGACGTGACAAGCAAAAGTATCCCCTGGAATATACGGAACTAATAGTGAATACTTGGGGAAAAATGTTCCGGGTTTATTATGCGACTTCTGAATCGACTCAATCAATTTCAGCGTTTATGGCAGCCTTCCGGCGGGGAACCGCAGCAGGTGACCGTCGCCGAGCTGGCAGAGCGCTGCTTTTGTAGCGATCGCCACGTCAGAACGCTGCTTAATCAGCTGGAAGACGCGGGATGGCTTCGCTGGCGTGCGCAGTCCGGACGCGGCAAACGCGGTGACCTGACGTTTCTGGTTTCGCCGGAAAGCGTCCGTTCCGGCATGATGGAGCAGGTTTTGGGTAAGGGCCAGCATCAAAACGCGCTGGAACTGGCTCAGCTTGCGCCGGAACAGCTGCGCCAGCTCCTGCAGCCGTTTCTTGGCGGCCAGTGGCAAAATGATGTACCTACGCTACGCATACCTTACTACCGCCCTCTGGATCCCGTTGGCCCTGGCTTTTTACCGGGGCGCGCCGAGCAGCATCTGGCCGGGCAGATCTTTTCAGGCCTGACTCGCTTTAGCCGGGAAAGCCCGCAGCCGCAGCCCGATCTCGCTCACCACTGGCAAATCTCAAACAAGGGCCTGTGCTGGGACTTTTTTATTCGCTCAACGCTTCACTGGCACAACGGCGAACCCGTCGAAACTCACCAGCTCCAGCAGCGCCTGATGATGTTGCTGGAACTGCCCGCTCTGCGCCGGCTGTTTATCAGCGTCAAACGCATCGAGATCCCGCACGCACAGTGCCTGCGCTTTATTTTGCATCGCCCGGATTACTGGCTGGCACACCGCCTGGCGAGCTATTGCAGCCGTCTTGCCCATCCGCTGGATACACAGCTGGGCTGCGGGCCATTTCGTCTCGCCAGCTTTAAACAGAATCTGGTGCGCCTGGAAAGTTTTGAGAGTTACCACCTGCAACACCCGCTATTGAAAGCGATTGAATACTGGATAACGCCGCAGCTTTTCGAAACGGCGCTTGGCACAAGCTGCCTTCATCCCGTTCAAATTGCCATCGGCCAGCAGGACGAACTGGAAAACCTTCGTCCGGTAAGCAGCAGCATTAGCCTTGGATTCTGCTATCTGGCGATTAAACCTCAGGGGCGTCTTAGCGCTGAGCAAGCCAGAACAATCATGCAAATCGTGCGCGAGCCGGAAATGATAGCCACTCTGCCGCTCAACAGCGCGCTGATCACACCAAACACTGACATGATCCCAGGCTGGCAAATCCCCGACTGGGAGCAGCATCAGGCGGTTAAATTACCCGAGAAACTCACCCTGGTTTACCATTTACCGTTAGAGCTTCACGCGATGGCGCAGCAGCTAAAGCGCTACCTTGCAGAGCGCGGCTGCGAACTCACCGTTATTTTCCACGACGCCAAAACCTGGGCCGGCTGCCAGCATCTTGCCGAAGCGGATATCGTGATGGGGGATCGGCTTATCGGTGAAGCGCCGGAATACACGCTGGAGCAGTGGCTGCGTAGCGACGTACTCTGGCCTAATCTGCTTAATACCAGCCGCTATGCTCATCTCCAGGCGACGCTGGATGCGGTGCAGGTTTACATCCGTGAACCTGAACGCCACGACGGCCTGAAAGAGGTCTTTCACGGCCTGATGCGGGATGCGGTGGTCACGCCGCTGTTTAATTATCGCTACCAGATAAGCGCCCCACCCGGCGTCAACGGTATTGAGCTGAACGCCTGGGGTTGGTTTGATTTTTGTGAAGCCTGGCTCCCGCCGCCGGGTATGGCGTGAAGAAGCTGGTTCATGTGGCTACCGGGCGTTACCATAACGCCTTTCCGGATACTTCAGTAAACGACAGGATAGAGAATGAAACGTACAATCGTGGTTTTCAGCGGCGGGCAGGACTCCACCACCTGCCTGATTCAGGCCTTACAGCAATATGATGAAGTGCACTGCGTGACGTTTGATTATGGTCAGCGCCACCGCGCAGAGATTGACGTAGCCCAAAAGCTGTCGCTGAAGCTTGGTGCCCGCGCGCATAAAGTCCTGGACGTTACCCTGCTTAACGAACTGGCGGTCAGCAGCCTGACGCGGGACAGCATTCCGGTCCCGGGCTACAACCCCGAGGATGACGGTATTCCAAGCACATTTGTGCCCGGGCGCAACATTCTGTTCCTGACGCTGGCGGCGATTTACGCCTACCAGGTTGAAGCGGAGTCCGTGATAACCGGCGTTTGTGAAACGGACTTCTCCGGCTACCCGGACTGCCGCGATGAGTTTGTCAAAGCGCTGAACCACGCGGTGAGCCTCGGAATGGCAAGAGATATTCGTTTTGAAACGCCACTAATGTGGCTGGATAAGGCGGAAACCTGGGCGCTGGCCGATTACTGGCAGCACCTGGAAACTATCCGCCACGAGACGCTGACCTGCTACAACGGCATTCAGGGCGACGGCTGCGGGGAATGTGCCGCCTGCAATCTACGCGCTAACGGATTGAACCATTACCTGGCTGATAAAGTCGGTACCATGGCGGCGATGAAGCAGAAAACCGGCCTGAAATAGGCAATTGAGGCGTGGTGACGGCCACGCCCTTCCGTTATGAATTCATCATCTGTTCCAGCTTCTCGCGCAGTTCACCTTCCAGCGGAACGGCCTTTTGCGTTTTTAAATCAATGCAGACAAAGGTCAGCAGCGCATCAGCCACTGTTTCCCCTTCTGGCTCCAGCGTCACAACCTGGCTAAGCACGCCGCTTTTGCCGTTAATCTGCTGAAGTTTGCTGTCAATGCGCAGCAGGTCGCCAAGCACCGCCGGGCGGCGATAGCTGATATTAATGTTCACCACGATGAAAGCGATGTTGTGTTCCGTCATCCACTGGAAGCCCGTCGTCTTTTCCAGCCCTTCCCAGCGAGCCTCCTCGAGGAACTCCAGATAACGTGCATTATTAACGTGTTGGTAGACATCCATATGGTATCCACGAACTTTGATATGTGTTTGCATAGCGCGAAACCCTTGTACTGTTTTTGTTGTAATCAGGTGAGGTTGATGAGGTCATACCCAGACAACTGGTATGACCTCTAACTGAGCGTAGCAAACTTTTCTCTTCAGGTGGAAGCCTGAGCACGTAAACTCAAAGTTTTATGCGAGCCAGATTACGTTCTACCAGTGACGCACCGATTCCCGGTACCTCCTGTAGCTGCTCCAGGGTTTTAAACGGGCCAAACTCATCACGATAGCTCACGATGGCCTGCGCCTTTTTCAGCCCCACGCCGTTCATCTTTTGAGCCAATTCTTCAGCCGACGCGCTGTTTATACTGACCGTACCCTCCCCTTGCTCAATGGCGTTTGCAGGAGCAGTTTTAAGCTGTGGCGAAGAAATACTGGCCTGAGCCGAACTGGCTTTTTCCCCTGCAGCGTAGGCCGGTACGCAGCCGAGTAAGCCTGCCAGAACGAGGGAAAGTGAAAACGCTTTAATTCCTGATGTCATGCTGTGTCCTCCATGTATGTTGACAGCCAGGTCACCATACCGGGGCAAAAAAGCAGGAACAAATGCCGATTTTAAAATGTGGAAAAGGCCGCGAAAGCGGCCTTCAGGAATTGCACTGCGTTGCAAAAATTTGCGAGGATTACTGCTGCTGGTCGATGATATCGCCCAGTTTAATCTTCGCCTCTTTACGCAGGTTAGACATCAGTGCTTCGAAAGCAATCTGGGCATTGTTCTGGGTAATCCCCTGCACCATCGCTTTTTTCTGCTCGTCCGGCATAGCGCCCGCTTTCACTTCATCCAGAGACAGCAATACAACGTTGCCCTGCATGTCGTTGGCGACGCCAAAGCTCGGCTTGTCTTTTGCCGGCAGAGGCAGCCCAAAGGCAGCCTGGCTAATAGGATCTTGCCCGGTACGGCTCAGGGTTTTCGCGTCACCGAAGCTCAGGCCTGCGGCCTTCATTTCGTCACTGCCTTTACCCAGTTTCAGCGCATTCAGCAGTTTGTCGGCATCAAGCTTTGCCTGCTGCTCGGCTTTCTGCTGCTTAACGGATGCGATAACCTGGTCACGGACTTCGGCCAGCGGTTTAACCGCTTCGGCTTTGTGCTCGGAGACACGCAGCACGAAAGCACGATCGCCATCAACGGTAATGATGTCTGAGTTGCTACCAGGAGTGCCGTTCCCACCAACCAGACCGCCGCTAAAGATAGCGTCGGCAACCGGTTTGAAGTTCAGCTCTGCCGGCAGGTTGTCGTGACCGAACCAGCCGGTTTCAACAGCCTTCACGCCAGCAACTTTCTCTGCACTTGCCAGAGACTCGTTATCATTGCTTGCAGCATCACTCACTTTTTGCTGCAGGGCATAATAAGCATCGATCGCTTTTTCCTGCTTCACTTTATCAACGATGCTGCCACGGACTTCCGCCAGCGGTTTTTCAACGGCAGGCTGGATGTCGTCCAGACGAACAATCAGGAAACCAACGGAAGATTTGACGACGCCAGACAGCTGGCCTTTTTCTTTCAAACCGGCATTTTTCAACTCATCAGGCGTGGTTGACGCTTCCAGCCACCCCATATCACCGCCGTTACGGGCAGAGATGATGTCAGCAGACTTCGCTTTCGCCAGCGCGGCAAAATCCCCGCCTTTGTTCAGCTCGTCGAGAATCGCTTTTGCTTCATCTTCGGTTTTGGTCTGAATAACGCTGTAGCGATTACGCTGTGGCTGGGTGAATTCGTCTTTGTGCTGGTCGTAGTAAGACTGAATGTCCGCATCACTTGCCTCTTCCTGCATGGAAGCCGCGTCCAGCTTGATGTAGCTTATCTTGAACTGCTCAGGCGTGATGTAGCTGTTTTTGTTCTGCTCGTAGCTGGCGTTGATTTCCTGCTCGGACGCCTCTTGTTTCGCAGCCAGCGCCTTCACATCGATGGTTGCTTCACGCACAACGCGCTGTTGGGAAACCAGCGCCGCAAGCTCGTCGGTTTCGCCGGAAAGCATAAAGTCGGTGCCGACAACGGCTTTGATCAGCTGGTCAGTGGTGAGCTGGTTACGCAGTGCCTGAGCGTACTGGTCTGCCGTCAGCCCCATATTGCTGATGATCGCGTTGTAGCGAGCATTATCAAACTTGCCGTTATTCTGGAAAGCAGGCTGGCTGAAAATAGCCATTTTCACCTGTTCATCGCTGATGGCGAGGCCCAGATGTTTGGCATACTGGTCAAGCAGCGCCTCATCAATCATCTGGTTGAGCACCTGCTGGCGCATCTGCTTCATATAGCCTTCGTTAGCCGCGAGCTCAGAGAACCGATCGCCCAGCTGTTGCTGCTGGCGATTACGCTCATTAGCCACCGCGTTCTCGAACTGGCCGCGGCCAATCTCCTGGCCATTGACTTTTGCGGCATAATTATTGTTACCGCCAGTCAGGTAGCTACCTACGCCAGTCAGAACGAATGACAGGATAATCAAACCCAGAATGATCTTGAGCACGACGTGGTTAGCCGCCGCTCGTAAATTGTCCATCATGGTGTAACAACACTCCGCTGTAGTATGACTTGGTAAACCTGCGCAGGCGCTAAGCTGGCATCCTTAGGAACTTGAGCTGCCCACAGCTGCGCGCAAAGGCGTATTGTGACAAGAATCCCGCTGCAAATCATCAATACCTGCGTAAAATTCGGCTTCAGGCAATAAAAAAGGCACATCGAATGATGCGCCCCTGCGATACCTGACACCCTATACCCCAGCCATTCGGGGCTAATAAATCAGTTAACAGCGTCTTTCAGCGCTTTACCAGCACGGAAGCCTGGTACTTTTGCTGCGGCGATGGTGATTTCTTTACCGGTTTGAGGGTTACGGCCAGTACGGGCAGCACGCTCTTTAACAGCAAAGGTACCAAAACCTACCAGTGCTACGTCTTCCCCGGACTGCAGAGATTCAGTAACAGAAGCAATAACAGCATCTAACGCACGTCCAGCCGCGGCTTTAGAAATATCAGCACCTGCGGCAATTTTGTCTATCAGTTGAGATTTATTCACTCTTCTCTTCCTCTCTTTATAATTTATATCGCACCCGATGTCCCTCAGGCGCGACCGCGCAGCAGTTATAACAGGCTCGTCATGCCCTTACAACAGGAGTTGTGGACGATAAGCTCAGCCAGCCACTAAATTAGCGACACAAAAAAAAGCTGGCAAGTGACAATTCACTTACCAGCCCCAATTTTATTGACTGTATTTGCGTCAGGTCACTATTTTGCCGTGACGACCTGCATGCCATAAGGTTCATTCTGCAGCGCGAGGGTCAGAACTTCCTCAATACGCTTCACAGGATGAATAGTCAGGTCCGCAATCACATTATCCGGAATCTCTTCCAGATCGCGCTTGTTGTCGTCCGGGATCAGCACGGTTTTAATCCCGCCACGGTGAGCGGCCAGCAGTTTCTCTTTCAGGCCACCAATTGGCAGTACCTGGCCGCGCAGGGTAATTTCACCGGTCATCGCCACATCGGCGCGAACAGGGTTCCCCGTCAGGCAAGAAACCAGTGCGGTACACATTGCAATACCGGCACTTGGACCGTCTTTTGGCGTTGCCCCTTCAGGTACGTGAACGTGGATATCACGTTTCTCGTAGAAGTCACCGTTTATGCCCAGCTTCTCGGCGCGAGCACGTACTACGGTCAATGCAGCCTGGATAGACTCTTGCATAACTTCACCGAGAGAGCCGGTATAGGTCAGCTTGCCTTTACCCGGTACACAGGCGGTTTCAATAGTCAGCAGATCGCCACCGACTTCGGTCCATGCAAGCCCTGTTACCTGCCCTACACGGTTTTCGCTGTCGGCACGACCGTAGTCAAAGCGCTGTACCCCAAGGTAATCCTTCAGGTTGTCGCCGGTGATTTCGATGTGCTTAAGCGATTTATCCAGCAGCAGCTGTTTCACCGCTTTACGGCACAGTTTGGAGATTTCACGCTCCAGGCTACGCACGCCAGCTTCACGAGTGTAGTAACGAATAATGCCAACAATGGCGCTATCATCAACCTTCAACTCGCCTTTCTTCAGTGCGTTACGCTCAATCTGCTTCGACAACAGGTGCTGTTTCGCGATGTTCAGTTTTTCATCTTCGGTATAGCCGGAAAGACGAATGACTTCCATACGGTCAAGCAGCGGAGCCGGGATGTTCATGGAGTTAGAGGTCGCCACAAACATCACGTCGCTGAGATCGTAGTCCACTTCCAGATAGTGGTCGTTGAACGCCACGTTCTGTTCTGGATCAAGTACTTCCAGCAGAGCAGACGCCGGATCGCCGCGCATGTCGGAGGACATTTTGTCGATTTCATCCAGCAGGAACAGCGGGTTTTTAACCCCGACTTTTGCCATCTTCTGAATCAGTTTACCCGGCATAGAGCCGATGTAAGTCCGGCGGTGGCCACGGATTTCCGCTTCATCACGCACGCCGCCCAGCGCCATACGCACGTATTTACGGCCTGTGGCTTTGGCGATGGACTGACCCAGAGAGGTTTTACCTACCCCCGGTGGCCCAACCAGGCACAGAATTGGCCCTTTCAGCTTGTTGACGCGACTCTGGACTGCGAGATATTCCAGAATGCGATCTTTAACACGTTCAAGGCCGTAATGATCGGTATCGAGGATTTCCTGAGCCTGACGCAGATCTTTTTTGACCTTGCTACGGGCATTCCACGGCACCTGCACCATCCAGTCAATATAGCCGCGCACCACCGTCGCTTCCGCAGACATTGGCGACATCATTTTCAACTTCTGCAGCTCGGCTTCGGTTTTCTCACGCGCTTCTTTCGGCATTTTCGCCGCGTCAATTTTGCGCTTCAGCGCTTCATTTTCGTCCGGCGCGTCATCCATTTCGCCCAGTTCTTTCTGAATGGCTTTCATTTGCTCATTCAGATAGTACTCGCGCTGACTTTTTTCCATCTGCTTTTTGACGCGGTTGCGAATGCGTTTCTCAACCTGCAGCAGATCGATTTCCGACTCCATCATCGCCATCAGGTATTCAAGGCGTTCGTTGATATCGGACATTTCAAGCACAGATTGCTTGTCCGACAGCTTCAACGGCATATGGGCGGCAATAGTATCGGCCAGACGTGCAGGGTCGTCGATACTGTTTAGCGACGTCAGCACTTCCGGTGGGATTTTTTTGTTCAGTTTGATGTAGCCTTCAAACTGATTGATTGCGGTGCGAACCAGAACTTCCTGCTCGCGCTCTTCAATCGCCGGCGAGTTCAGGTACTCCGCCTGAGCAGAGAAGTGCTCGCCGTTGTCAGAAAGCGTGGTGATACGCGCGCGCTGAAGGCCTTCCACCAGCACTTTTACCGTACCGTCAGGCAGTTTCAGCATCTGCAAAATAGAAGCGACGGTACCAACTGTGAACAGGTCGTTGACACCTGGCTCATCCGTCGAAGCCTCTTTCTGCGCCACCAGCATGATTTTCTTATCATGGTCCATTGCAGCTTCCAGGCAGCGAATGGATTTTTCACGCCCGACAAACAGTGGAATAACCATGTGCGGATAAACCACCACATCGCGCAACGGCAATACGGGGATTTCAATGCGTTCAGAACGCTCAGGATTCATAGAGCTCTCTCTTAGTTTAATGTCCGCCAGGTGATTAGGTGAACGCTTCCGCTCCACCAACAAGTAAATCAGTATATGGGGCTGTTTCCCGGACATTCAACTGTGGGAATGAAGGAAAAATAAATGGGGGATAAAATCCCCCATTTTTTATTAACTGACTGGTTACTCTGGCGAATTATTCACCGGATGCCTGCTGCGCTTCCGGCTTACCGTAAATTAATAGCGGCTTGGACTGGCCAGCGATGACGGACTCATCAATCACCACTTTTTCCACGTCGTCCATGGATGGCAGATCGTACATGGTATCCAGCAGCGCGCCTTCAACGATTGAACGCAGGCCGCGGGCACCGGTTTTGCGCACCATCGCTTTTTTGGCAATCGCGTCCAGCGCTTCGTCGCGGAACTCCAGCTCCACGCCTTCCAGATTGAACAATGCCTGGTACTGTTTAGTCAGGGCATTTTTCGGCTCTTTCAGGATCTGGATCAGCGCGTCTTCACTCAGCTCGCTGAGGGTCGCCACAACCGGCAGACGACCGATGAATTCAGGGATCAGACCAAATTTGATCAGATCTTCTGGCTCAACCTGACCGAGCAACTGACCTTCACTGGCTTTCTCAGACTTCGCTTTTACCGTTGCGCCAAAGCCGATACCGGAGCCGGTTTCTACGCGGTTAGCAATAACCTTGTCCAGACCAGCAAAGGCGCCGCCGCAGATAAACAGGATCTTGGAGGTATCAACCTGCAGGAACTCCTGCTGCGGGTGCTTGCGCCCACCCTGCGGTGGAACGGCAGCCACGGTGCCTTCAATCAGTTTCAGCAGCGCCTGCTGCACGCCTTCACCGGAGACATCACGAGTGATTGACGGGTTATCAGACTTGCGGGAGATTTTATCGATCTCATCGATGTACACGATGCCGCGCTGGGCTTTCTGTACGTCGTAATCGCATTTCTGCAGCAGCTTCTGAATGATGTTTTCAACGTCTTCGCCCACGTAACCCGCTTCGGTCAGCGTGGTTGCATCCGCCATGGTAAACGGCACGTCCAGCAGGCGAGCCAGCGTTTCTGCCAGCAGGGTTTTACCGCTACCGGTTGGGCCGATCAGCAAGATGTTGCTTTTGCCCAGCTCGACGCCGTTAGACGTGTCGCTGTTGCGTAAACGCTTGTAATGGTTGTAAACCGCAACCGCCAGCACTTTTTTAGCCTGCTCTTGCCCGATAACGTAATCGTCAAGGTGGTTACGAATTTCGTGCGGCGTTGGCAGCGCGCTACGTTCACGGTGCGGGGCCACTTCTTTAATCTCTTCGCGAATGATGTCGTTACATAAATCGACACACTCATCGCAGATATACACTGACGGCCCGGCAATCAGCTTACGCACTTCATGCTGGCTTTTGCCGCAAAAAGAGCAGTACAGCAGTTTGCCTGAACCGTCTTTGCGCTTATCTGTCATCAGTAAAACCTCTTCTCTGTTTCTGTGTGCTACCACCGGCAGCACAAGTGCCATTCTACGGCGCAGCCGATATTGAAGCGTTAAGTCGGGCCGCTACATTGACTATAGTATAACGGCCCAAAGCTTCGGGCATTAGTTACGGTGAGTCAGGATCGAATCAACTAAACCGTACTCTACCGCTTCGCTTGCGGAGAGGAAACGATCGCGCTCGGTGTCTTTCTCGATTTGTTCAAGCGTTTTGCCCGTATGCTCTGCCATCAACTCGTTCATACGTGCTTTCACTTTCAGGATCTCTTTAGCGTGGATTTCAATATCCGTCGCCTGCCCCTGATAGCCGCCCAGCGGCTGGTGAATCATGACGCGGGAGTTAGGCAGGCAGAAACGCTTACCTTTCGCCCCTGCTGTCAGCAGGAAGGCGCCCATCGAGCAAGCCTGTCCCATACAAATGGTGCTGACGTCCGGCTTGATAAATTTCATGGTGTCGTAAATCGACATCCCGGCCGTAATTACGCCACCCGGAGAGTTAATGTAGAGATAGATATCTTTCTCCGGGTTTTCTGCTTCCAGAAACAGCATCTGCGCCACAATCAGGTTAGCCATATGATCTTCTACCTGGCCGGTCAGGAAGATGACGCGTTCCTTAAGCAGACGGGAATAGATATCGTATGAACGTTCGCCGCGGGATGTTTGCTCAACAACCATCGGCACCAGGGCCATATGGGGTGCTAATTGATCTCGTTCGCCACTGTATGACATGTCCGTCTCCTGGAGTAATTAAGCCTACTGTACTGATTCTACTTGAGACGCAGGATATTGACTATGTTCCTTGCGCCGATTCTGGACGGAGTCAGTCAGGGATTATTAATGGAACCACACCCGAATAATGGGGATGATTTGCCCTGTTTCAAGCATAACAACCTTTTCTTGATACGCTAACCCTGAAAAGGGGATTTATTGATGGCTTATCGTGTGATTTAGCAATAAAAAAAGCCCGCCACCGGAAGGTGACGGGCCTGATGCAGCTGTTTTTGGCCTGTTAGCCAAAAAGCACTTACGCCTGCTGGTTCATCAGCTCGCTGAAAGTGGTCGCTTTTTCAGACACTTTCGCTTTAGCCAGAACGGCTTCAACAGCCTGCTCTTCCAGAGCAACGTTGCGCATGTTGTCCATCAGTTCTTTGTTTTTACCATAGAACTCGATGACTTCAGTCGGATCTTCGTAGGCAGAAGCCATTTCTTCGATCAGACCTTTAACACGCTCTTCGTCAGCTTTCAGCTCGTGGGTACGAATCACTTCGCCCAGCAGCAGACCAACAACAACGCGGCGTTTAGCCTGCTCTTCGAACAGCTCACGTGGCAGTTCCAGAGCTTGCTTCTCGTTACCGCCGAAGCGCTGTGCAGCCTGACGACGCAGCACGTCGATTTCGCCGTCGATCAGCGCAGCCGGCACGTCGATGTCGTTCGCGTTAACCAGACCGTCGATTGCCTGAGACTTGATGCGGTTACGCACTGCGCCTTTCAGTTCACGATCCATGTTTTTGCGGACTTCGGTACGCAGACCTGCAACGGAGCCATCTTCAACGCCGAAACGTTTGATGAACTCTTCGGTGAATTCCGGCAGTTCACGCGCTTCAACTTTCTTCAGCACGATGTCGAACTTCGCCGCTTTCCCTTTCAGGTTTTCAGCGTGGTATTCTTCAGGGAAGGTCACTTCGATAGTGAACTCTTCGCCCGCTTTGTGGCCTTTGATCCCGTCTTCGAAGCCCGGAATCATGCGGCCCTGGCCCATTGCCAGTACGAAGTCAGAGGCTTTGCCGCCTTCGAACACTTCGCCGTCAACGGAACCGGTGAAATCGATGGTGACGCGATCTTCTGCAGTCGCTGCAGCGTCGCTGTCTTTCCAGGTCGCCTGCTGCTTACGCAGGGTGTCCAGCATCGCGTCAACGTCTTCGTCGGTCACATCAACAACCGGTTTTTCAACTTCGATAGCGTCCAGACCCTGCAGCTCAACTTCTGGGTACACTTCAAACTCTACCGCGTAGGTGAAGTCTTCGCCCAGTTTGTATTCGCCCGGCACGTAGTTAGGTGCGCCAGCTGGATTGATCTTCTCTTTGATGATCGCATCAATAAAGTTGCGGCTCATCAGCTCGCCCAGCACGTCCTGACGAACGGAAGCACCGTAGCGCTGCTCAACGACGGTCATCGGCACTTTGCCTTTACGGAAGCCGTCAATACGAACTTTTTTTGCCACGTTGACCAGCTCGCTTTTTACAGCGGTTTCGATGCTGTCTGCAGCGATAGTAATCGTGAGACGGCGGCCAAGGCCCTGAGTGGTTTCAACTGAAACTTGCATCTTGTTACCTCAAAAAATCACAGTGCTCGGTCAACTCCGGAAGCCCGGTGGCTTCACAGAACCAGGATGTTCTCTGAAACAGAAACACATTCCTTGTCGTCAGAATCATCCCGAAGACATTCCGAAAAATAAGACGCAGCATTATAGCGGCATCGCTGGGGTGAGTCGAGAACGGCAATAGCGTACGGCTGCGGCCCTTTTCACACTTCTCTGTCATTTATTCTTTATTTGCCTGTTCCCTGGAAGAGCCAGACAAAACAAAACGGCCCGCAGGCCGTTTTTGAAAACGCAGTATACATACCGCAACATAACGGAAAAGTTCCCTTAGTTGCAAACGCTTAGCGGTAAATCAGGCGATACTGCCCGCGCCACGGCAGTTCGGTGAAGCAAACACCGTATCCTGCAGCCCTTCCCACTCTTTAATGGTATAGGTATGCAGCGCCAGAGCGTGCACCGGGCCTGCCAGTTCTTCGCTCAATGTCCCATAAATCATGCGATGTCGGTTTAAAAAACGTTCCCCCACGAAGCGATCGCTAACCAGCACCACCTTAAAATGGCTCTCGGAGCCCGCCGGGACGTTGTGACGATAGCTTTCATCCACGACTTCAAGGTACGCGGGGGTAAAGGCGGCTTTTAACTTCTCTTCTATCTGCTCGCGTATCAGCATGAACTTTCTCCTCAACAACGTAGAGATGCCACTCATCCCTTTAAATGTTAGCCGCTTTTAGCCAGCTTTTAATCTAAACACAACAAAAATTTAGCTTTCGCAGCCCTTTCGTCATCGGTTACCTGACGTGTCATACAGTTAAGGCACTAAACCGTGAGAAAACTGTCAGAAGGTTTTGCTGAGGCTCAGAAAAAATGCAACGCGATGAAATTCCGTGCGTTAAGCACTTCCCCTGAACGGCCGCAGTGTTATGATGGCGTGATTTTTTATCAGCCTGCCCTTTGAGTACATTGAGAAAGCGAACATGTTAAAAAAATTACTTTTCCCGCTGGTTGCCATGTTTATGCTGGCCAGCTGTGCAACACCGCCAACCACCATTGAAGTTGCGCCGAAGATCACGCTGCCGCAGCAGGATCCCAGCCTGATGGGCGTCACGCTGAGCATCAACGGTGCCGATCAGCGTACCGACCAGGCGCTGGCTAAAGTCACCCGTGATAACCAACTGGTGACGTTGACGCCATCCCGCGATCTGCGCTTCCTGCTGCAGGAAGTGCTGGAAAAGCAGATGACCGCACGCGGTTACATGATTGGGCCAAACAGCCCGGTTGATCTGCAGATTATCGTTAACCAACTGTACGCCGACGTTTCCCAGGGTAACGTGCGCTACAACATCGCCACTAAAGCGGATATATCCATCATTGCCACCGCGAAGAATGGCAACAAGATGACCAAGAACTACCGTTCCAACTACAACGTAGAAGGTGCATTCCAGGCGACCAACAAGAATATTGCTAACGCGGTTAACTCCGTGCTGACCGATACCATTGCTGATATGGCTCAGGACACCAGCGTTCACGACTTCATCAAGCAGAACGCTCGTTAATTTTTACCCCGTTGGCCTGCTCACGCGGGCCAACAACAGAGTTTGCACAATTCCCCTATGTCCAATCATTATCTGCGCATCTTTCAGCAGCCGAAATCAGCCATTTTACTGATTCTGGGCTTTGCATCTGGCCTGCCTTTAGCCCTGACGTCCGGTACGTTGCAGGCCTGGATGACCGTCGAAAATATCGACCTGAAAACCATTGGTTTCTTTTCGCTTGTAGGCCAGGCCTACGTCTTTAAGTTTCTCTGGTCGCCGGTAATGGACCGCTACACCCCGCCTCTGCTCGGGCGTCGTCGCGGCTGGCTGTTAATTACGCAAGTTCTGTTGTTGGTGGCTATCGCCGCAATGGGTTTCCTCGAACCTTCGTCCCAGCTACGCTGGATGGCGGCGCTGGCGGTGATCATCGCCTTCTGCTCCGCCTCCCAGGACATCGTATTTGATGCCTGGAAAACCGATGTGCTCTCCGCTGAAGAACGCGGCACCGGGGCCGCGATAAGCGTATTAGGCTACCGCCTGGCAATGCTGGTTTCCGGCGGCCTTGCGCTGTGGATAGCGGACCGCTACCTGGGTTGGCAGGCCACCTACTGGCTGATGGCCGCCCTGCTGGTACCCTGTATTATCGCAACCTTTTTGGCGCCGGAGCCCACGGACGCCATTCCGGTGCCCAAAAGCCTGGAGCGCGCCGTCGTTGAGCCACTGCGCGACTTCTTTGGCCGCAACAACGCCTGGCTGATTTTACTGCTGATCGTGCTTTATAAGCTGGGCGATGCCTTTGCTATGAGCCTGACCACCACTTTCCTGATCCGCGGCGTCGGCTTTGATGCCGGTGAGGTCGGCGTGGTGAATAAAACCCTTGGGCTGTGCGCCACTATCATCGGGGCATTGCTGGGCGGGATGCTGATGCAAAAGCTGACGCTGTTCCGTGCGCTGCTGATCTTTGGCATTTTGCAGGGTGTCTCTAACGCCGGTTACTGGCTATTGTCGGTGACGGACAAAGATATGTTCACTATGGCAAGCGCGGTATTCTTTGAAAACCTGTGCGGCGGCATGGGCACCGCGGCCTTCGTGGCGCTGCTGATGACCCTGTGCAATAAATCCTTCTCTGCCACCCAGTTTGCGCTGCTTTCCGCGCTGTCCGCCGTGGGTCGCGTCTATGTCGGCCCGATTGCCGGCTGGTTTGTTGAGGCGCACGGCTGGCCAACCTTCTACCTGTTCTCGGTCGTTGCGGCGGTGCCGGGGATCCTTTTACTGCTGGTCTGTAAACGCACGCTGGCATTCACTCAGCAAACCGAAACCTTCATGTCACGCAGTGAATTTGCTCCGGCCTACCGCCTGGCGCTGCGTATTCTAAGCTTTGGTTGCCTGCTGCTGGCGGCATGGCTGGTGGTGATTATCTGTAATGCGCTGGGGCTTACCGAGTGGAGGTTTGGTTTACAGCTTCTGGAATGGGGCGCACTGTTTGCCATTGGTGGGATTTTGTTTGGCGGCGTACTGGACTTCCTGGCCCTGCGCAAAACGGCACTTATCTAAGAGAATAAAAAAAACCGGGCAGATTAACGCCCGGTCTGAGAAAGCCGGAAAGGAGATCCTTTCCGGTTTTTTTATGGCCTTAAGCCAGCGCGTGAGCTGCCGCGTTCTGCCCGGCGAGCGTGCCGAAGATAATGATATCGGCCACCGCGTTACCGCCGATACGGTTAGCGCCGTGAATGCCGCCGGCTACTTCACCCGCCGCCCAGACGCCTGTGATCGCCTGCTGCTGTGTACTCATCACTTCAGCGTTGGTATTGATAGTCACGCCGCCCATTGTATGGTGAACGCCAGGCGCAACGCGGATCGCATAGTATGGCCCGGTATTCAACTGGAAGCGCATGCCGGTGGTGCGTCCAAAGTCTTCATCTTTGTTCTGCTTAACAAAGCCGTTGTAACGGTCAAGCGTTTGCTGAAGAGCGGTGGCATCGATGTTCAGCTTCAACGCCAGCTCTTCTGGCGTTGGCGCGCTGATAACAAAACCGTTGGCGATGTACTCGTCCGCCGCTTTGTTATTCTGGCGTACCTGCTCGTCAAACAGAATCCAGGCGCTCTTTTCAGGCAGAGCGATAATTTCTGCCGAAACGTTGTCGCGCGTTTGCAGTTCATTGTAGAAGCGCTGCCCTTCCTGGCTCACCAGAATGGCCCCGCCCCCGCGAATGGACTCGGAGATCAGATAAGAGGTGGTTTGTTCCACGGTTGGGTGAATCTGAATCTGATCCATATCTACAGTACCGGCGCCGATTTTTTCCAGCAGGGCGATGCCGCTGCCGGTCGCACCCTTGTGGTTGGTGGTGACAAAGCCTTTCAGCTCAGGGCGATAATGAACCACCATTTTACGGTTGGCGCTAAAGCCGCCCGTCGCCACCACCACGCTTTTCGCCAGCAGAATATGGTGCTCGTTATATTCGTTAACGATCTTAACCCCGTTCACCACACCATTTTCGTGCAGGATCTCTTCGACGGTCGAATCCAGCAGAACGTCAATGCTGCGCTGATTAATTTGCTTCACCAGACCGCTAATCAGATAGCCGCCGACGGCGGACCGATCTTCAGGCCGGTGCGTGCGATCAATACTCATGCCACCGGTGGTGGTGATGTCACTCAGCGCGATGTCGAGGCTTGCCAGCCATTCAATGGCGCCTGGCGCGCGATCCACGAACGCCTTCAGCAGCTCAACATTGTTTCTGAACTTGCCGCCTTTCAGCGTCTCATCGTAGAACAGCTCTTTGCTGTCCTTAATGCCCTTCATCGTCTGGAAGCGCGTTTCCGCGGCATTCATCCCCGCGGATGCCTTAATGGTGTTACCGCCAATGGTTGGCATTTTCTCAATAATCACCACGCGGGCACCGGCATCGGAAGCACGAATGGCCGCCGCCAGACCTGCACCGCCGCTGCCAATCACCACAACATCGTAGCTTTGAGGGGCATCAGGGTTGCCGCCTTCTTCAATGACGTGTTCTTTGCTCGACGTCGTCAACGCGCGGGATACCGCTTTCTTCAACGCCTCACTCTGGGTGGTCGCTCCGGTCACGGCATCAACGTACGGGCTGTTGGCCACCAGCATACGGGAACGCAGGATCTCAAAGCTTGGCGTGAAATCGACATCCACTGAGTCATCCTGCACCAGGGTAATGTCGGTGATACGGTCGGTGTCGAGGGTAACGCTGATTTTAAGCTTCAGCGCTTCGGCCTCCACTTTTTCCTGGAAGACGCCGGCTTTGTATTTACGGCCAGTGGTGGTGGTATCGCGGATCATGGCGTCAACCAGCGAGAAGCGCCACAGCGGCTCAGGGATCAGAAGCTCTTCACGCTTGGTACTGTCGATGAACAGATCGAGCGTTTCATTTTTCAAAATACGATCGGCCCAGTCCGGATAAGCGATGCAGGCCTTACCCACGGCAATCAGGTCATAGCCTAGTCCCAGCGCTTCTTCAGCGTCGCTGCGATTAACTACGCCGCCCACGCCGATAACCGGGACTTTCGCCAGCGTTTCAGAGCGCATAGTCAGGTATTTGTCGATCAGCATCGTTGGGTCTTTGG
The DNA here is from genome assembly GCA_009668225.1 of Enterobacteriaceae bacterium RIT693. GTDB lineage: Bacteria > Pseudomonadota > Gammaproteobacteria > Enterobacterales > Enterobacteriaceae > Cedecea. The sequence continues at coordinate 612,467 of WJYK01000001.1, forward strand.
TGTCGACTATCGAGGCGCGCTTGAAGTAGCCCACGGAGAAGTGCAGATAATCAACGCCTCTTTCAGCCAGCTTTTCCAGCAGGTACAGGGTGTCGTCAAAGCGAATGCCCGGCACCTCAATCTCTTCCGGCGAGAAGCGATAGCCGATAATAAAGGAAGCATCGGCGAAGCGACTCGCCATTTTATGAGTGATCTCGAGCACTTCCAGCGGGAAGCGCGCGCGATTCTCACGGCTGCCGCCCCACTTATCGTCGCGCTGGTTGGAGTTTGGCGAGTAGAACTGCTGGATCAGGTAAGTGTTTGCGCCGTGGATCTCCACGCCGTCAAATCCGGCTTTAATGGCACGGTTCACGGCGTCACCAAATTTGGTGATCATCACGTCGACTTCTTCAGCGGTTAAGGCTACGGGCGTAGTCGCACCCTCACGCGGCGCGGCGATGGCGCTCGGCGCAACGGGCTTTTTACCGCCAATCAGCTCCGGCTCAACCATCCTGCCGCCGTGGTAAATCTGCAGAATCGCTTTCGACCCCTGGGATTTAATCGCGCTGGCAATGCGCGCAAGGCCGGGGATTTTGTTATCGCTGTCGATGGCCAGAGCACCGGGGAAAGCGGGACCCTTAGGGTCGATAAAGCAGCATTCGACGATAACGGTGCCGATAGTGCCGGCGCGTTCGCGATAATACTCAACGAGATCGCTCGGCACGCTGCCGTCGTAAAAACCAGTACAGGTGGTCATCGGCGCCATGATCAGACGGTTTTTCAGTACCGCGCCGTTGGGCAAGGTGAGCGGCTTCAGGATCGGGGTTTTGGCGTTCATTCTTTATCATTCCAGCAGGTGAGGTCGACATTGTCCGGCACTCGGTGAATAGCCCCGGCAGGCAACACAATTATCAGGGAGTAACGTAATTTGAATTTGTGAACAGAAAACGGCAATTTTGCGGAATATATTTTTCGAATGTTAGTCAACGCCTTAAAAAAAGCAAATACAAATAATAACCATAAATAACAAGTGGTTTTATACGCCACCTATTCTTGTGAGTAAGACGTGAGCGTAAGCGAAGCAGTATATCTAGATCAGCTTATGATTTGACCGTTAACCACTCAGAGACTATGGATATAAATAGAGCAAGTTTTTTTAGTTAAATAAAATCGTTGGTTTTTTACCAAATAAAAACCAAAATCAAATAGCTGAGATGACATAGCAAAGAGCAAAAAAAGGGATAATCACCAATTGTTTCAGTATGATGAAGTATTCAAGAAACTATCGATTATCACACATTAAATATGAGGTTAAATGGAGGCTGGAATCAGGTGCAATGAGCGGTCAGATTTGCACCGGTTAAAAAAACTATCATGAATGCATCAAATTCTGCCTATAAGAGATCAGGCAGAAATAAAATTCAGGAAACAGGTTACGCAGGGAATATTAATCGAATTCATCATGATAACTTTAAGGCACAGGTTATGACTAACACCTCAACAATAAGCGCACCAGCGAAAGCTCCGCCGCCAGGTGCGGAGAATAAAAAGCGCTTGATATTGCTCTTTTTACCCATTCTGATCAGCATAATAATATTACTGCTGCCGGTTCCTGCAGGATTAGAGCCCTATGCCTGGCACTTCTTTGCCGTCTTCGTCGGCGTGATTGTCGGTTTGATATTTGAACCGCTGCCGGGCGCGGTGATTGGATTAACGGGCGTGGTCGTGATCGCCCTGTTCAGTCAGTGGCTGCTGTTTAGCCCGGCGGAGCTTGCCGATCCTAAGTTTAAGCTGGCCAGCCAGTCCTTCCAGTGGGCGGTGAGCGGATTCAGTAACTCAACTGTCTGGCTGATTTTTGGTGCTTTTATGTTTGCCGCCGGCTATGACAAAACACAGTTTGGCCGTCGCCTGGCGCTGATTCTGGTGAAATATCTTGGCCGACGTAGCCTGACATTGGGCTATGCGATTACCTTCGCCGACCTGCTCCTCGCGCCGTTCACGCCGTCTAATACCGCGCGCAGCGGGGGCACCATCTACCCGATTATTGCCAACCTGCCGCCGCTTTATGGCTCTTTGCCGAACGATCCAAGCTCGCGCAGGATCGGTTCTTACCTGATGTGGGTTGCGATCAGTGCCGCCTGTATCACCAGCTCGATGTTCCTTTCTGCACTGGCACCTAACCTGCTGGCTCTCGCGTTGGTGAAAAGCATCATCGGCTTCGAGATCTCCTGGGGGATGTGGTTCCTGGCCTTCCTGCCGCTGGGCGTGCTGCTGATCCTGACGATGCCGCTGTTGGCCTACTGGTTCTACCCACCGGAAGTGAAGGTGAATGACGAAGTGCCTAAGTGGGCTGCCGCTGAGTTGGAAAAACTGGGCAAACTGTCGCGCAACGAAATTCTGCTGCTGCTGTTCGTTTGTAGCGCCCTGCTGATGTGGATTTTCGCCGCAGCGTGGATTGAGCCCGCGATGGCCGCTCTGCTGGTCATTATCCTGATGCTCTGGACCGGCGTACTGAACTGGAACGATATTATCAGTAATAAACCGGCCTGGAATACTTTTGCCTGGTTTGCCACCCTGGTGGCGCTGGCCGATGGCCTGGCGCGCGTGGGCTTTATTGCCTGGCTGGGTAAAGAAGGAGCCTCGCTACTGCAAGGATTCGACCCGCAAGTTTCTGCGGTCATGCTGCTGGTGGCCTTTTATCTACTGCATTACCTGTTCGCCAGCACCACGGCACACACCACCGCGCTACTGCCTGCGACCCTGACCATCGCCGCGTCGATTCCGGGTATTAATATGCCGGTGTTCTGCCTGATGATGGTGACCTCGCTCGGCGTGATGGGGATCATCACCCCGTACGGCACCGGCCCAAGCCCGATTTACTACGGTAGCGGCTATCTGCCAACCAAAGACTACTGGCGAATGGGCACCATCTTTGGCGCCATTTTCCTGTGTTCACTGATGCTTATCAGCTACCCGTGGATGGTGCTGATGTTCTGATGCACGGCTTTTGACATGAAAGCCCCCGGCGTATACCGGGGGCTTTTTTATTTTATCCATCAGGCTGCTTCGTAGGGACATGACAGTCACGATAGCGCCAGAAGGTTGGGGAGACCAATCGTAGATGAAATATGCGCAACCACCGCCACAACCCCGACATCACCGCGGATAAAAAACGTCCTTAGCCCGAGGTTATCCATGATTGCTGAATTGAACAGAATGTAATTAATACCGGGTAGTTACTTTTTTTGTCTATTAATTACTCAGGTCGTTAAGTGTTACCGCCGCGGACTATTTATCATCATTAAATACACTTTTCTTTAATTACTTTGTTCAATACGCATTAAAAGATTACCCTTAACGATTCAGCCCGGTGCGAAATTAATATTTGTTGGAAACATGTGATAATTGCTGCCACATTGTTAATTAAATGTATTTCAATTTGGTTGGTTATACCAATTTTCCCGGTCTATTTCCCCTGAGATAGGTTTTCGTTATATCCTTCAGCTACCACGCACCAACGCTAGATTTTACAGTTTGTTGCATTCTGTGTGACATTGGCGGCAGAACCCAGTAACACCCTACTGACACTGAGCCATTCATGTTTACAGTAATGTAACCTTCCCGTAAAATGCCGGCACACTTTAAACGACAATAGAGCTCCCCGGAATTGAGGTCGTTAAATGAGACTCAGGAAATACAATAAAAGTTTGGGATGGTTGTCATTAATCGCAGGCGCATTTTTACTCAGTGGCTGTGATTCTGCACTCCTTGATCCCAAAGGACAGATCGGACTGGAACAACGTTCATTGATACTGACGGCTATTGGCCTGATGTTGATTGTCGTTATTCCTGCAATCGCAATGGCTATCGGTTTTGCCTGGAAATATCGGGCATCTAACAAGGACGCCAAATACAGCCCTAACTGGTCGCACTCGAACAAAGTGGAAGCTGTAGTCTGGACGATTCCTATCCTTATCGTTATCTTCCTCGCGGTACTGACCTGGAAAACCACTCACTCTCTTGAACCTAGCCGCCCGCTGGAACATGAAGCGAAGCCGGTGACCATCGAAGTTATCGCTATGGACTGGAAATGGTTCTTCATCTATCCGGAGCAGGGTATCGCAACGGTGAATGAAATTGCCTTCCCGGCCAATACCCCAGTGGAATTCAAAATCACCTCTAACTCGGTGATGAACTCCTTCTTTATTCCGCGCCTGGGTAGCCAAATCTACGCAATGGCAGGCATGCAGACCAAACTGCACCTGATTGCCGATGAAGCAGGCACCTACGACGGTATTTCGTCAAACTACAGCGGTAAAGGTTTCTCCGGTATGAAGTTCAAGGCTATTGCCACGCCGGACATGGACACCTTTAACCAATGGGTTGCTAAAGCGAAACAGTCTCCGGAAGTCATGAACGATATGGCGACCTACGAGAAACTGGCCGCACCAAGCGAATACAACAAAGTCGAATACTTCTCCAGTGTTAAACCTGATTTGTTTAAAGACGTGATTAACAAATTTATGGGACACGGGAGCATGCACATGGCCAAGCCGGAAGGTGAACAGGCTTCCCATGACGATATGAAAGGCATGGAAGGTATGGAAGGCATGGACATGAGTCACGCGGAAACCTCTCACTAAGGGGCCGAGGAATAATACGATGTTCGGAAAACTTACACTGGATGCAATCCCGTATCATGAGCCAATTGTCATGGTTACGGTTGCGGCAATCATCGTCGGGGGACTGGCGCTGCTTGCGGCTATCACTTACTTCGGTAAGTGGGAATATTTATGGAAAGAGTGGCTAACCTCCGTTGACCACAAACGCCTTGGCGTAATGTACGTTATCGTCGCTATCGTCATGCTGCTGCGCGGCTTTGCCGATGCGGTCATGATGCGTAGCCAGCAGGTGCTGGCCTCCGCGGGCGAAGCAGGCTTCCTGCCGCCTCACCACTACGATCAGATCTTTACCGCCCATGGCGTTATCATGATCTTCTTCGTGGCGATGCCTTTTGTTATCGGCCTGATGAACCTGGTTGTGCCGTTGCAGATTGGCGCACGTGACGTTGCCTTCCCATTCCTGAACAACCTGAGCTTCTGGTTCACCGTTGTCGGCGTGGTGCTGGTTAACCTCTCACTGGGCGTGGGCGAATTCGCACAGACCGGCTGGGTGGCTTATCCACCGCTCTCGGGGATTGAGTACAGTCCCGGCGTCGGGGTCGACTACTGGATCTGGAGTCTCCAGCTGTCCGGTATCGGTACGACACTGACAGGTATTAACTTCTTCGTGACCATTCTGAACATGCGTACCCCGGGTATGACTATGTTCAAAATGCCGGTGTTCACCTGGGCTTCGCTGTGTACTAACGTACTGATTATCGCCGCGTTCCCAATCTTCACCGTGACCGTCGCACTGCTGACCCTTGACCGCTACCTTGGCACCCATTTCTTTACCAACGATATGGGTGGCAACATGATGATGTACATCAACCTCATCTGGGCATGGGGCCACCCGGAAGTTTATATCCTGGTGCTGCCGGTGTTTGGCGTGTTCTCTGAGGTGGTTGCAACCTTCTCTAAAAAGCGTCTGTTCGGTTACACCTCTCTGGTGTGGGCGACCATCGCGATTACCGTTCTGTCGTTCATCGTTTGGCTGCACCACTTCTTCACCATGGGCAGCGGTGCGAACGTAAACGCCTTCTTCGGTATTGCCACCATGATTATCGCCATCCCGACCGGGGTGAAGATCTTCAACTGGCTGTTCACCATGTATCAGGGCCGCATCGTCTTTAACTCCGCGATGCTGTGGACCATTGGCTTCATCGTCACCTTCTCTATCGGTGGCATGACCGGTGTTCTGCTGGCGGTGCCGGGCGCGGACTTCGTGCTGCACAACAGCCTGTTCCTGATTGCACACTTCCACAACGTTATCATCGGCGGCGTGGTCTTCGGTTGCTTCGCAGGTCTGACCTACTGGTGGCCAAAAGCGTTCGGCTTCACGCTGAACGAAACCTGGGGCAAACGCGCCTTCTGGTTCTGGATTATCGGCTTCTTCGTGGCGTTTATGCCGCTGTACGTGCTGGGCTTCATGGGCATGACCCGTCGTCTGAGCCAGCAGATCGATCCACAGTTCCACACCCTGCTGGTCGTTGCAGCCTGTGGTGCGGCGCTGATCGCTCTGGGCATTCTGTGCCAGCTGATTCAGTTCTACGTCTCTATCCGTGACCGCGAGCAGAACCGCGATCTGACCGGTGACCCGTGGGGTGGCCGTACGCTGGAGTGGGCAACCTCTTCTCCGCCTCCGTTCTATAACTTTGCCCACCTGCCGCACGTTCACGAACGTGATGCATTCTGGGAGATGAAAGAGAAAGGCGAAGCGTACAAACAGCCTGCGCACTATGAAGAGATTCATATGCCGCGCAACAGCGCAGCCGGTATCATTATTGCAGCATTCAGCACCGTGTTTGGTTTTGCCATGATCTGGCATATCTGGTGGCTGGCGATTGTTGGCTTTGCCGGCATCATCATCACCTGGATCGCGAAAAGCTTCGACGAAGATGTGGATTACTATGTTCCGGTTGCTGAAGTCGAAAAACTGGAAAATCAGCATTTCGAAGAACTCACCAAAGCAGGGCTGAAAAATGGCAACTGAGACTGTAAATAACGCCCACGCCGCGGAGCACGGGCACCACGATGCGGGAACCAATAAGGTCTTTGGTTTCTGGATCTACCTGATGAGCGACTGCATTCTGTTCTGTTGCTTATTTGCGACCTATGCCGTTCTGGTGAACGGCACTGCGGGCGGCCCGGCAGGTAAAGATATCTTCGAACTGCCGTTCGTGATGGTTGAAACTGCCCTGCTGCTGGTCAGCTCCATCACCTACGGCATGGCGATTATCGCCATGAACAAGGGCAACCAAAGCCAGGTTATCTCCTGGCTGGCGCTGACCTTCCTGTGCGGTGCAGGCTTCGTCGGGATGGAAATCTATGAATTCCATCACCTGATTGCGGAAGGCTTCGGTCCGGATCGCAGCGGCTTCCTGTCAGCGTTCTTCGCGCTGGTTGGTACCCACGGCCTGCACGTCACCTCCGGTCTGGTGTGGATGGCATTCATGATGATTCATGTGTCCCGTCGCGGCCTGACCAACACCAACCGTGCGCGTCTGATGTGCCTGAGCCTGTTCTGGCACTTCCTTGACGTGGTATGGATCTGTGTATTCTCTGTAGTGTATCTGATGGGGGCGATGTAATGAGTCATTCAACTGAACACAGCGGCGCCCACCACGGTAGCGTGAAGACCTATATGACAGGATTTATCCTGTCTATCATCCTGACGGCTATCCCGTTCTGGATTGTAATGGAAGGAACCGCTTCTCACGGCACGATGCTTGCCGTGGTCCTGGTCACTGCAGTAGTACAGATTCTGGTGCACCTCGTGTGCTTCCTGCATCTGAACACCTCTTCGAGTGAGCGCTGGAACCTGGTGGCCTTCGCCTTTACGGTGCTGATTATCGCCATCCTGGTGATTGGCTCGATCTGGATTATGTGGAACCTCAACCTGAACATGATGGTTCACTAAGAGCGGCATGTATGATTAAGCAATACCTGCAAGTAACGAAACCAGGAATTATTTTCGGTAATTTAATTTCTGTCATTGGGGGATTTTTACTGGCCTCGAAGGGCAGCATTAATTACCCGCTGTTCCTCTACACGCTGGTGGGTGTGTCACTGGTCGTCGCATCAGGTTGTGTTTATAACAACTTTATCGACCGCGACATCGACCAGAAGATGGAGAGGACAAAGAATCGGGTGCTGGTTAAAGGCCTGATTTCACCGAAAATTTCGCTGGTGTATGCCACCTTGTTGGGTATTGCTGGCTTCATGCTGCTGTGGTTTGGTGCTAATCCACTCGCAATGTGGCTGGCCGTAATGGGCTTTGTGGTATATGTCGGGGTTTATAGCCTCTACATGAAGCGCCACTCGGTCTACGGCACGCTGATTGGCAGCCTGTCCGGTGCGGCTCCTCCGGTTATCGGCTACTGCGCCGTGACCAACGAGTTCGACACCGGCGCAGCAATCCTGTTAGCTATCTTTAGCCTGTGGCAGATGCCGCACTCGTACGCGATTGCCATCTTCCGCTTTAAAGATTACCAAGCCGCCAACATCCCGGTTCTGCCGGTGGTGAAAGGCATTTCGGTGGCGAAAAACCATATCACGCTGTATATCATCGCCTTTGCTGTGGCGACGCTGATGCTCTCCCTGGGCGGTTATGCCGGATACAAGTATCTGGTGGTTGCCGCTGCGGTCAGCGTCTGGTGGCTGGGCATGGCGCTGCGGGGCTATAAAGTGGAAGACGATAAAGTCTGGGCACGCAAGCTGTTCATCTTCTCTATCGTTGCCATCACCTCGCTCAGCGTAATGATGTCGGTCGACTTCATGGTACCAGACTCACATAGTCTGCTGACTTACGTCTGGTAGGTCATCAAGCACATAAAGGGCGCTCAGGCGCCCTTTTTTCATTGATAAGTCCAACAAAATACCTACGTACCCGCTCACTACTTTGTCAATGCCCTGAAAGAACGCCTTGACCCGCTTTTTTGTTAATATCATCAAGACTTATCTGCTGTAATATCTGTTAAATAACTATCGATTTACCCTCCCCTGCCCTCGCACTACACTAAGGCCGACTTTTTATCTGAGGTGGTAATGAACGATTACAAAATGACGCCCGTCGAGCTGCGAGCGACGTGGGGTTTAGGAACCGTGTTTTCCCTGCGCATGCTGGGTATGTTTATGGTATTGCCGGTTCTAACCACCTGGGGTATGGCGTTACAGGGTGCGAGCGAAGCGCTCATTGGCCTGGCAATTGGTATCTACGGCCTGGCCCAGGCCGTCTTTCAGATCCCGTTCGGCCTGCTTTCAGACCGCATTGGCCGCAAACCGCTGATCGTCGGCGGGCTGGCAATCTTTGTGCTCGGCAGCATTATCGCCGCCCTCACTGACTCTATCTGGGGCGTGATTTTAGGCCGTGCGCTGCAGGGCTCCGGCGCCATTGCCGCCGCGGTAATGGCGCTGCTCTCCGACCTGACCCGCGAGCAGAACCGCACCAAAGCCATGGCCTTTATTGGCGTCAGCTTCGGTGTCACCTTCGCCATCGCGATGGTGCTGGGGCCAATCATCACACAGGCGCTTGGCCTGCAGGCGCTGTTCTGGATGATTGCCGTCCTGGCAAGCTGCGGTATTCTTATTACCCTTTGGGTGGTCCCGAATACCGAAACGCACGTGCTAAACCGCGAGTCGGGGATGGTCAAAGGCTGCTTCCGCAAAGTGATGATGGAGCCGAAGCTGCTAAAACTGAATTTTGGCATTATGTGCCTGCATATCATGCTGATGTCCACCTTTGTCGCACTGCCGGGTCAGCTTGAACAAGCGGGCTTCCCGGCGGCTCAGCACTGGAAAGTTTATCTCTGCACGATGCTGATTTCGTTTGTTTCGGTGGTGCCCTTCATCATTTATGCCGAAGTGAAGCGCCGCATGAAGCACGTGTTCGTTGGCTGTGTTGCGATACTGCTGATTGCCGAGATCGTACTTTGGGGCGCGGGCCCACATTTCTGGGATCTGATCATCGGCGTTCAGCTGTTCTTCCTCGCGTTTAACCTGATGGAAGCCATTCTGCCTTCTCTTATCAGTAAAGAATCACCGGCGGGCTATAAAGGCACTGCGATGGGCATCTACTCCACCAGCCAGTTTATCGGCGTGGCTATCGGCGGGTCGCTCGGCGGCTGGCTGAACGGACTGTTTGATTCGCAAACCGTTTTCCTGGCAGGCGCGCTACTGGCAATGGTTTGGCTGCTGGTAAGCTGGACCATGCAGGAACCACCTTACGTCAGTAGCCTGCGTATTGAGCTACCGGAAAGCAGCGTGAACGACAAGAATTTGCGGGAAAGGCTGCTGGCTCAGCCGGGCGTGAGCGAAGCGAATATCATTCCAGAAGAACGCAGCGCGTACGTGAAAATAGACAGCAAGCTGACGAACCGGTATGAGATTGAGCAGGTGGTGAAGGGCTAAAAAAAACCCTCGCCCTAAAAGGGCGAGGGTTAGGGTAAAAATCAGTCGCGGAAGTTCTTAAACTGGAACGGCTGCCCCAGATTGCCGCCACGAATCAGCGCCATTACGGCCTGTAAATCATCGCGAGCTTTACCCGTGACGCGGATCTCTTCGCCCTGGATCTGGGTCTGAACCTTTAGCTTGCTGTCTTTAATCAGCTTAATGATTTTCTTGGCGACGCTGGCTTCAATCCCCTGCTTCAGCTTCGCTTCCACGCTCCAGGTCTTACCGCTGTGGACAAACTCTTCCGGCACATCGATAGAACTGCCCTCGATGCCGCGTTTAAGCAGCTTGGCCCGCAGAATATCCAGCAGTTGGTTAACCTGGAAGTCTGATTCGCTGGCGACTTTGATGGTCTGATTTTTTTCATTCAGTTCAAAGCTCGCCGGCACGTTACGAAAGTCAAAACGAGTAGCCAGTTCGCGCTCGGCGTTCTCTACCGCGTTGTTTACTTCCTGAATGTCGATTTCAGAAACGATATCAAAAGATGGCATATGTTTTCTCCCTCTCTGGTTTGCGTTGCATAATACCCGCTGAGCGGCGCAAAACAACCCGTTAAAGAGTCAGAAAGTCGATAACGCTATAATAGAAAGTAAGTTTAGCATTCGCGAAGTCGGCGAATGGGGAGGCAATGATGAAAATCACCGTGTTGGGTTGCGGTGCGCTGGGTCAGCTATGGCTGGCAGCACTACATAAACAAGGCCATGAGCTTCAGGGCTGGTTGCGGGTTCCGCAGCCATATTGCCACGTAAATCTGCTTGATAATACTAACGGTAGCGTCGTTAACGAGTCGTTCACGGCTAACGATCCCGAATTTCTCGCCACCAGCGATCTCTTATTGGTGACGCTCAAAGCATGGCAGGTTTCCGATGCCGTGCGCACCTTATCCACACAACTACCTTCGAGCTGCCCTATTTTATTGCTGCATAACGGGATGGGGACGCTGGATGAGCTGGGCGGTTTGCCTCAGCCTTTGCTGCTCGGGTTAACGACCCAGGCGGCCAAAAGAGACGGTAATGTCATTGTTCATGTGGCCTCAGGCACCACCCATATTGGCCCAGGCAACGCCAAAGCCAGCGACTACAGCTTCCTTGCAGATATGCTGCATGCCGCACTGTCGGACGTCGCCTGGCACAACAATATCCAGCCGGCGAGCTGGAACAAACTTGCGGTAAACTGCGTGATTAACCCGCTGACCGCGCTGTACGGCTGCTCAAACGGCGAACTGAAAAATCACGCTGAAGAGGTTGCCAGCATCTGTGAAGAAGTGGCGCAGGTGATGGAGCGTGAGGGACACCATACATCACAACAAAGCCTTCTTGATTATGTCGGGCAGGTTATTGATAGCACGGCAGAAAACACCTCATCGATGCTGCAGGACATCCGCCTGGAGCGCCACACGGAAATTGACTATATCACCGGCTATCTGTTGCGCAGAGCAAGAGCTCACGGCATCCCCGTACCGGTGAACGCCCGCCTCTACGAGCGGGTTAAACGTAAGGAGAATGAATATGAGCGCACAAGCGCTGGTCTGCCTGGCACCTGGCACTGAAGAGACCGAAGCGGTCACGACTATCGATCTGCTGGTTCGCGCCGGAATCAAGGTGACGACGGCAAGCGTGGCTACCGACGGCGACCTGAAAATTGTTTGCTCACGCGGCGTGAAGCTGCTGGCGGACGCGCCGCTGGTTGAGGTTGCCGACGGCGACTTCGACATCATCGTGCTACCCGGCGGCCTTAAGGGCGCTGAATGCTTCCGCGACAGCCCGTTACTGGTTGAAACCGTTCGCCAGTTCCATCTTTCCAGCCGCATTGTGGCCGCGATTTGTGCGGCGGCGGGTACCGTCCTGGTACCACATGAGCTATTCCCGATAGGCAATATGACCGGCTTTCCTGGCCTGAAAGACACCATCCCCGAGGGGCAATGGCAGGATAAACGCGTCGTCTGGGATCCACGCGTCAACCTGCTCACCAGCCAGGGGCCGGGAACGGCGATTGATTTTGCGTTGAAGATTATCGACCTACTGGTGAGCCGCGAAAAGGCGCATGAAGTGTCGCAGCAGCTGGTGCTGGCTGCGGGGATTTATAGCTTCAGGGATTATCAGTAATAGCCCCTCACCCTAACCCTCTCCCCAAAGGGGCGAGGGAACCAGAATGGTGTTCTTACTCTCCCCACAGGGGCGAAGAGACTAACCTGAATTCTCCCTCTCCCTTTTAGGGAGAGGGCCGGGGTGAGGGTCAGCCTTTTACGGGCGGTATACCTTAATATTCTTAAAGCCCTGCTCGCTCAGGTACAGCGCCTGCAGGCGGCTCATCACGCCACGCTCACACCACAGCAGGTAGGTTTTGCTCTGGTCGAGGGAGGCAAACTTAGTGCTTAGCTTGTAGAACGGCAGCGCAACAACCTCAACGCCTTCCAGCGCAAAAGGTTTCTCGTCCACTTCATCGTTGGAGCGAATGTCCAGCAGCACCTCGTTTGGCCCAAACGCGTTAACCGTTTCGACCTCCTCCACTTCCTGCTGAGTCTGGGTCGCAATATCGCGGATATCGATATTGGTCGCTTCCGCAACCACACGCTCCAGAATAGAGAAGTCGAACTTCTGCTCTTCTTCTTCAATTTTCGCCTTCACCGCTTTCACGGTTGGGCTTTTCGAGATCACGCCGCAATACTCTGGCATCGTGCGGGCAAAATCAGCGGTACCGATTTCACGCGCCAGATCGATGATGTGCTCTTTATCGTGAGAGATCAGCGGACGCAAGATTAGCGTATCGGAGACGTTATCGATCAGACGTAGGTTGGTCAGCGTCTGGCTGGACACCTGGCCTAACGCTTCGCCGGTCACCAGCGCCTGAACGCCGTAGCGCTCGGCAACCTGAGAGGCCGCACGCACAAACATACGCTTTAACACCACGCCCATCTGGCCGTCTTCGACTTTCTCAAGGATCTCGCCGACCACTGGCTCAAAGTTTATCGCCACGAAGCGCACGCGGTGAGAGCTGCCGAAGCGGTTCCACAGGTAATGAGCCACCTGCTTAACGCCAATCTCATGAGCGGCGCCGCCAAGGTTAAAGAAGCAATAATGCACGCGGCAGCCGCGACGCATCAGCATATAGCTGGAAACGCCGGAGTCGAAACCGCCGGAAATCAGCGATAGCACGTCTTCCTGGGTGCCGATAGGGAAACCGCCGATACCTTCATAGCGGCCTTTTACCAGCAGCAGGCGATCGTTTTCGATCTCCAGGTTAACCGTTACGTCCGGATCGTTAAGCTTCACACGCGCGGATTCGATGTGCTGATTCAGGCCGCCGCCAACGTAGCGCTCAACGTCAATCGAGCTAAATTCGTGTTTACCGCGACGTTTTACGCGCACGCAGAAGCTCTTACCTTCCAGCTTATCGCGATAAAGTTCCAGCGCCTGCTCAAAGATGTTATGCATATCGGTGTACGGCACATCTTCTACTTCAAGGATGTGGTGGATACCCGGAATGCGGGTCAGCGCTTCGCGAATCGCGATACGCTGGCTTTCATCTTTGGCGCGAACTTCGATGTTGTCCCAGTGGCGAACGACCGCCAGGCTCTCGTCGTAGTGTTTTAAAACGTTACGAATATTCCCGGTGAGCATCTTAATAAAGCGAATGCGCACAGATTGGCTCTTGATGGTGATTTCCGGGAACAATTTAATGATAAACTTCATGGCGGTAAGGGTTCGTTTAGTCAGCCGGGCTGACTGCGCAGCACGCGGGCATAAAAAGAAGTACTTGCAGCGGCGTAATGCCACCTGCATCCGAGGCGCGCAAGTATATCACCATCCCGCAAAGACTGCGCACCTTAACCGACTTGCACGAGCCTGCTTGATAATCACATTGACTCCGCTACCATGTCGGCGTCGAATTAAAACAGAGTCAGACATTCACTATGCCGAAAAAAACTGAATCCCCGGCCAGCTTCGAAACCGCGCTGGTCGAACTGGAGCAAATAGTTACTCGTCTGGAAAGCGGCGATCTTGCCCTTGAAGAGGCGTTAAACGAATTTGAACGCGGCGTGCAGCTGGCTCGCCAGGGGCAAGTGAAACTCCAGCAGGCGGAGCAGCGCGTACAGATTCTACTGAGCGACAGCGAAGAAGCCCCTCTGACTCCTTTTACCCCGGACGCCGAGTAACATGGATTTCAATCAACAGCTTCAGGCCCATGTTGTGCGGGTCAATGACGCCATTTCACGCTTTCTGGCACCGCTGCCGTTTCAGAACAGTCCACTGGTTGAAGCGATGCACTATGGCTCACTATTGGGCGGTAAGCGCCTGCGCCCCTTTCTGGTGTACGCCACCGGTGAAATGTTTGGCGTAGCGGACGACGCGCTGGATGCACCGGCCGCCGCCGTGGAATGTATTCACGCGTACTCCCTGATCCACGATGATTTACCGGCGATGGACAACGATGATTTACGTCGCGGTCAGCCAACCTGCCACATTAAATTTGGCGAAGAGAACGCCATTCTGGCCGGTGACGCCCTGCAAACGCTGGCGTTTTCTATACTGAGTGATGCGCCAATGCCGGGTGTTGAGATTGCCGATCGCTTAGCTATGATTTCAGAACTGGCAACCGCCAGCGGCGTGGCGGGCATGTGCGGCGGTCAGGCGCTGGATTTGGCCGCCGAAGGCAAGCAAATTGATCTGGCGGCGCTGGAGCGTATCCATCTGCATAAAACCGGGGCCCTGATTCGCGCGGCGGTTCGCCTGGGCGCATTAAGTGCCGGAGAGCGAGGGCGCAAAGCCCTGCCGATTCTGGATCGCTATGCCGCAAGTATCGGCCTCGCCTTCCAGGTGCAGGATGATATTCTCGACGTGATTGGTGATACCGCTGTCATTGGCAAACGCCAGGGTGCCGATCAACAGCTTGGCAAAAGTACCTACCCGGCGCTGCTGGGGCTTGAACAGGCTCAGGCAAAAGCGCAGGATCTCTATCAGGAAGCACTGCAGGCTCTGGCCGAGCTTGCTGAGCTGTCGCTGGACACGGCGGCACTGGAAGCGCTGGCAAACTACATTATCCACCGTGATAAATAACGCATAACAACGATGAGTTTAGATTTCTGATGAGTTTTGATATCGCCAAATACCCGACCCTTGCTCTGGTGGATGCCAGCCCGGATCTGCGAGTGCTGCCTAAAGAAAGCTTACCTAAGCTTTGCGATGAGCTGCGCCGCTATCTGCTCGACAGCGTAAGCCGTTCCAGCGGGCACTTTGCCTCCGGACTTGGTACGGTCGAACTGACCGTGGCGCTGCATTACGTCTATAACACGCCGTTCGATCAACTCATATGGGACGTAGGCCACCAGGCCTATCCGCACAAAATTCTGACCGGCCGCCGCGATAAGATTGGCACCATTCGCCAGAAAGGCGGCCTGCACCCGTTCCCATGGCGTGCAGAGAGCGAGTACGACGTGCTGAGCGTCGGCCACTCCTCAACCTCCATTAGCGCAGGCATCGGGATAGCCGTTGCCGCAGAAAAAGAAGGTAAAGATCGCAAAACCGTCTGCGTGATCGGCGACGGCGCCATCACCGCCGGCATGGCCTTCGAAGCGATGAACCACGCGGGGGATATTCGCCCGGACATGCTGGTCGTGCTTAACGATAACGAGATGTCGATTTCCGAGAACGTGGGCGCGCTGAACAACCACCTGGCACAGCTGCTTTCCGGCAAGCTTTATTCGACGCTGCGCGAAGGCGGCAAGAAAGTCTTCTCTGGCGTACCGCCGATTAAAGAGCTGCTGAAGCGCACCGAAGAGCACATCAAAGGCATGGTCGTGCCGGGTACGCTGTTTGAAGAACTCGGCTTTAACTACATCGGCCCAATCGACGGCCACGATGTGATTGGCCTGGTGAATACGCTGAAGAATATGCGCAGCCTTAAAGGCCCGCAGTTCCTGCACATCATGACTAAGAAAGGGCGTGGCTACGCGCCTGCGGAAAAAGATCCGATCAGCTTCCACGCCGTACCAAAGTTCGATCCGCAGAGCGGAACGCTGCCGAAAAACACCGGCGGCCTGCCGAGCTACTCGAAGATTTTCGGCAACTGGCTGTGCGAAACCGCAGCCCACGATGACAGGCTGATGGCCATCACCCCGGCCATGCGTGAAGGCTCCGGCATGGTGGAGTTTTCGCGCCAGTATCCTGCCCAATATTTTGACGTCGCGATTGCCGAGCAGCACGCGGTTACCTTCGCGGCAGGCTTGGCGATTGGCGGCTATAAGCCGGTCGTTGCCATCTACTCCACCTTCCTGCAGCGTGCTTACGACCAGGTGATTCACGACGTGGCCATTCAAAAGCTGCCGGTGATGTTCGCCATCGATCGCGCCGGGATTGTCGGTGCCGACGGCCAGACGCACCAGGGCGCCTTTGATATCTCCTTCCTGCGCTGCATTCCGGACATGGTTATCATGACCCCGAGCGATGAAAACGAATGTCGCCTGATGCTGCATACCGGCTACCACTACAGCGAAGGCCCAAGCGCCGTGCGTTATCCACGTGGCACGGGTACCGGTGCAGAGCTTGCTCCGCTAACTGAGCTGCCTGTCGGTAAAGGCGTGGTGAAGCGCGAAGGCGAAAAAATTGCGCTACTGAACTTTGGGACTTTGCTGCCAGAAGCCGCCGCCGCCGCCGAAGCACTCAACGCCACGCTGGTCGATATGCGTTTTGTTAAGCCGCTGGATGAAGCCCTGATTCTGGAGCTTGCAGCAGGCCACGATTCACTGGTGACCATTGAAGAAAACGCCATTATGGGCGGAGCTGGCAGCGGCGTGAACGAAGTACTGATGGCGCACCGCAAACCGGTTCCCGTACTCAACCTCGGCCTGCCTGATTTCTTCATTCCTCAGGGAACTCAGGAAGAAGCGCGCGCCGCGATTGGCCTTGATGCCGCCGGTATTGAAGCTAAGATTCGGGGCTGGGTAAGTTAACTTCATCCGTACACTAAATAATTCAACCCACAGCACGACGGAAAGTGAACATATCCCGATGCGCTTACTCAGGTAAGTGATTCAGGTATGAGAGCGCCACCAACGCCGCTGTGGTTTGAAGTATGACGTGTACGGCCTGCTATGCTTTTAGGATACCCCTACAACATAGCAGGAGCGACATCGTGCAATACACCCCGTTAGGCACCACCGACCTTAAGGTTTCCCGTCTTTGCCTCGGCTGCATGACCTTTGGTGAACCCGATCGCGGCAGCCACGCCTGGACCCTTCCCGAAGAAAGCAGCCGGGAAATCATCCGCCACGCGCTGGATAAAGGGATCAACTTCTTCGATACCTCGAATAATTACTCCGACGGCAGCAGCGAAGAGATCCTGGGCCGTGCGCTGCGTGATTTTGCTCGCCGGAAGGATGTCGTCGTGGCGACTAAGGTTTATAACAAAGTCGGCGATCTCCCACAGGGCCTCTCCCGCCCACAGATCCTGCGTTCTATTGACGATAGCCTGAAACGACTCGGCACCGACTATGTCGATCTTCTGCAAATCCACCGCTGGGATTACGACACGCCCATTGAAGAGACGCTTGAGGCGCTTAACGACGTGGTTAAGGCCGGTAAAGCACGCTATATCGGCGCTTCTTCAATGCGCAGCGATCAGTTCGCTCAGGCCCTGGCTTTGCAGTCTGAGGCAGGCTGGGCACGCTTTGTCACCATGCAGGATCACTACAACCTGATTTACCGCGAAGAAGAGCTGGAGATGCTGCCGCTGTGCTACAAAGAAAAAATCGCGGTGATCCCCTGGAGCCCTCTTGCGCGAGGCAAGCTGACTCGCCCGTGGGGCGATACCACGGCAAGATCTGTTTCAGATGAAGTCGGAAAGTCGCTGTACCAGACGAATAATGAAAACGATGCTCTCATTGCTGAGCGACTGGCAAACGTCGCGGCCGATAAAGGCGCTTCACGCGCGCAGGTGGCGCTGGCATGGCTGCTCAGCAAAACGGGTATCGCCGCGCCTATTATTGGCCCATCAAGGCAGGAACAGCTGGATGATTTATTGGGTGCCGTAGAGTTAACGCTGAAGCCGCAGGAGATTGCCGAGCTGGAGACGCTTTATCAGCGCCATCCCGTGGTGGGATATAAATAATGCCCTCTCCCGGCCTCTCTCTGGAAGCCGGGACGACGATATCAAAAGCGGCACTGCTCCAGATAACACCAGGCATATTGAGCATATAACTCTGCACCTGAGACCATCACATCTTCGTCAATATTGAAGCAACCATGGTGATGCGCCCAAATGCTTCCTTTCTCAGGGTTCCGGCAGCCAACAAGAGCAAAACAGCCAGGGATATCCTCCATGTAAAAGCTAAAATCTTCTCCCCCTGTCGTTGGTTTTTCCGTTACGAGTACCGCCTGATCGAACGAGGCACAGATAACCGATTGGGCCAGAAGTGCACTACGCTCCTCATTGATAACGGGTTGGGTGCCATAAGAGTACTCAACCTCAGCTTTTGCACCATAAAGAGCGGCGGTATGCTGTGCATAGCGTTCGATAGCAGCGCGAATACGCTCCCGAGTGACATTATCAAAACAGCGAACCGTGCCTTCCAGTAAAGCATTTTCGGCAATGACATTGAAGCGGGTTCCCACTTCCATACGCCCTATCGTGACAACGGCAGATTCGAGTGCTGATGTTTCCCGCGCCACGATTGCCTGAAGATTCATCACGAAAGAGGAAGCCACCACCACCGCATCGACGCAGGCCTCAGGCATGGAACCATGTCCACCTCTTCCAGTAAACGTAACCTTCAGTAGATCGGCGGAAGCAAAGCTTGATCCTACATTACAGGAGATTTTTCCCGATGAGAGCGAACTCCAGATATGCATTCCAAAAACGTTATCAACACCATCAATCGCCCCCTGAGCAATCATGGCTTTCGCACCTTCGGCAATCTCTTCGGCTGGCTGAAAAATCAGCCTGACCTTTCCACGCAGACTCTTTTTATTTTCCTGTAATGCTTTAGCTGCGGTAAGCAACATAGCGGTATGAGAGTCATGCCCACAGGCATGCATAATCCCATGGTGACTCGATTTATAGCTTAAGGAATCGTTAAGTTCTTTTACGGGCAGCGCGTCCATATCAGCACGCAGAGCCACGGTTTTTCCTGGCATATCTCCGACAATTTCAGCAATCACTCCCGTCGGTTCCGCTTTCCTGCAGGTGATTCCTATACGCTTTAGTTCCTCTAAAATTTTTTCCGTAGTACGGTGCTCCTGCCACGGCAATTCGGGATGCGCATGAAGATCACGTCGGAAGTCAATCATCGCACTTACGTGCTGACGCACAGACTGAGCAAGTGCTGCGCTGACCGGTAAATTAGTTTCAGCCATAACATAAAATCCTTTTCATATAACATCAGGTAATTTGATGTCTCTAACCTGTAAATGGAGTGATATACCCAACCATAATTCCTGCTAATACTACCGAGACCATCGTCACTGAAATAAATCCTCCGACCAGCATTGGGGCTAACATATGCTGCATAAGCACCTCGCGCTCTTTTGCGTTTTGCGTCAGCGCAGTCACCGCTTCATTCGTAATAATATAGTCGGCGGGAAACCCATACATGGCCGTCAAAGAGATGGCAAATGCCATTTCCATCGTAACTCCCAATACCTTCCCAATCACCCACGAAACAAGAAACATACCAACAATAGCGGTAGTAATAAGCACTAGCATTGGAACGAGCAGACGTAGCAGCATATCCGGCGTTGCCTGATTCAACGTATCAAAGATAAACAACATCAGCACCATTATGGTAAAGCCGAAACCATTAGCCTTCTGTAGCGGCTGTTTCTCAAGAAAACCAGCTGATGATGCAATAACGCCAAACAGTAAGCAAAGCACAAACGGGCTTACAGCGATCAGTGGCCCCAGCCAGTTCGAGGCCAGATATGCAAGATATCCAACCAATGCCAGGCGGAAGAATTTGAAGTAACCGGTATTGTAAGAATCCGGGAACATTCTGAATAACCCCGGCATGGCATTTTCATTCTGTGAATCCGCTTTTTTTAAAACAGAGCCAGTACCGTGCATATCCTCATGCCATTGACCAGAACGGTAAAGTTCAAGCACCCGTCGACCTTCCCGTTGCAACATCAACGTCGTTAACGGGTAGCCCGCAAACCCCTGCATCACATAAATCAAAATGGCGAAAACGGAGAGATCCACAAGCCCGGCCTCGGCGGCCCCTTTTGACATGATAACGGCCGAAACAATACCGCCAACCAGCGGCGGCGTTGTCACAATGGCAGTATTGGTATCGAAGAGGAATGCGCAGATACACCAGACTGCCGCCATAATCCCAATGATGCCCGACAGTGAAATGACAATGGTTTTCCACTGCCGCAACAACTCCGGTATCGATAAAAGCGTTCCCATATTGGTAATGAGTAAATACATTGCCATGATGGCCACGACCGGCGCTACCCCGGCAATGCTGATAATATCCTTAGGGAAAAAACTCCAATAGCCCAAAAGAAAAAGTACTGCGCAGACAAAAACAGAAGGTATTTTTGCTTTTGTCCTTACCGAAATAACATCACCAAAGTACAAAACCCCGGTTACAAGCAACAATGCGAGCATTTGTGACATGATTAAATTCCATTTTTCTTTATTAAGATATTTCCATTATTTTGATGGCACACAACAATAATATAGAAGAGAAAGGCATCAAAGATAATAAAAATATTATAATAGAAGTGCAAATGGAAGAATGATAAAACTTAAACAGGTTTAATTAGAGTGATATAAAATCGGTGAAAATGTTATTATCTAATAACAATAATTCATTACAAGAATGAAATGGCGGGAAGATATTAAAAAAACAAATAACTTTTCCCCCTTTATCTCTTCACCGCCAGTTGCCATGTGTGATCATAACTGGCGGCATAAGAGAGTAAGGCCAATTCAAACTACGAAAAGTGATCGTAGCCTTTCATCTCCAGCGTCACAGGCTTACCTTCGCGGGTAAACTGCAGCCCTTCAGACGCAGAAACAATCTGCCCGATGCAGGTATAAGGCACGCCCAGGTTGCCGATAGCCACTTCCAGCGCACCGCGGTTTAACTCTGGCACGGTGAAGCACAGTTCATAATCTTCTCCGCCGGACATCGCCCATTTCAGCGCTTGTTCCGGTTCAACGTGCTCGAGCATCGCTTCGGAGTAAGGCAGCAAATCGAGATCGATACGCGCCCCGCACTCGCTGGCCTTCAGGATATGGCCGAGGTCGGAAATCAGGCCATCTGAGAGATCGATAGCGCTGTTTGCCAGATCGCGCAGCGCCTGGCCGTGTAAAACGCGCGGCGTCGGGCGGAGATGCCGTTTAAGCAGATAATCCGCGTGCTGTGCATTCGCAACCTGTAAACGTTCCTGAAGGATTGCCAGGCCAGCCGCGCTGTCACCCGGCGTTCCGGTGACATAAATCCAGTCTCCGGCTTTCGCACCGCTGCGCTTAAGCGCGCGCCCGGCAGGGATCATACCGTGGATCCCCAGCGTCAGAGAAAGTGGGCCACGGGTTGTGTCACCGCCAATCAGCTGCATATCGTAATAATCCAGCTGCTCGAACAGGCTATCGCTGAACGCGGCAAGCCACGCTTCATCCACTTCAGGGAGCGTTATTGCAAGCGTAAGCCAGGCCGGATCTGCACCCATGGCGGCCAGATCGCTTAAATTCACCGCCAGTGCTTTGTAGCCCAAATCGCGTGGATCGATATCCGGCAGGAAGTGATTGCCGCTGACCAGCGTATCGGTGCTGATCGCCAGCAGCTGTTTTTCGGGTACCGACAGCAACGCACAATCGTCGCCGATACCGGCTTCCACATCACGACGGGAACTTGTTACGCGATCGAAGTAACGGGCAATCAGGGAAAACTCACCGCATGCCATGCGTGATACCTCAAGAATGTCAGTTGCAGAAAAAATGTGGCCGGGAAAACCCGGCCAGGAGATTACTTCTTGTGGGGACGAATAGCGGGAGCGGCTTTATCAAGTACGCCGTTAACGAACTTGTGGCTATCTTCGGCACCGAAGGTTTTTGCCAGTTCAATCGCTTCGTTGATGGCCACTTTGTAGGGCACATCGTCACGTTTGGACAGTTCGAACAGCGCAATGCGCAGTACCGCTTTTTCCACCTGGCCCAGCTCTTCGAGGAGACGAGACAGGTAAGGCTTCATCAGCCCATCCAGATACGCGCTGTTAGTTGCCACCCCGCTCAGCAGCTCACGGAAATAGATAACGTCAACGTCTTTGACGTCCTGTTCCGCCAGGAACTGGTATTCGACATCAGCGATGTCGTTTTTAGACAACTGCCAGGAGTAGAGCGCCTGGACGGCACACTCACGGGCGCGGCGACGAGCAGCAGGTTTCACGGATTTCCCCTTACAAAAAATCAGGCCTTAATGGCTTTCAATACATTAATCATTTCAAGCGCGGTCAGTGCAGCTTCTGCACCTTTGTTACCGGCTTTGGTGCCAGCGCGTTCGATGGCTTGTTCAATGCTTTCAGTGGTCAGCACGCCGAAGGCAACGGGAATACCGCTGTCATGGGCAACGCTTAACAGACCGTTGCTGGCACCGCCGGCAACGTATTCGAAGTGCGCAGTACCGCCACGAATCACGGTGCCGAGCGCGATAACCGCATCGTATTTGCCGGTTTTCGCCAACGCATCGGCGGCCAGCGGCAGCTCGTAAGCACCAGGCACCCAAACCACGGTGATGTTTTCGTCTTTCACCTGACCAATACGTT
Source organism: Enterobacteriaceae bacterium RIT693 (assembly GCA_009668225.1). Taxonomy (GTDB): domain Bacteria; phylum Pseudomonadota; class Gammaproteobacteria; order Enterobacterales; family Enterobacteriaceae; genus Cedecea. The sequence continues at coordinate 635,322 of WJYK01000001.1, forward strand.
TCAGGGCGTCGATAGCACCTTCCAGCAGGCTGTCATTGATGAAGTTGTTAAAACGCGCGATGGTGATGGCGACGCGAGCGTCAGGAGTAGCAACGGCAGCTTCAATAATGTTCATAATCTTCCTTTACGGGTTCTGTTTAGCCCCGCAGGGGGGCGGATTTTATCATAATCTTTTCGTGACTGCTTACGTTTTACTGGCGACCGTAAACGGGCGTCAGGTGCAGGCACAAATCTGGGCCAACCTGCCGGACTTCGCTAAAGCTAAACTCCGGCACATCAGCAAGTTTTTCAAGGCCAGGAAGCGCACATAAACCACGTGCATCATTACCTAATAATTTTGGCGCGACGTAGACAATAAGCTCATCCACCAGGCCTGCCTGCAGCAGCGCACCGGCAAGCGTTGCCCCCGCCTCAACCCAGACAGAGTTCACCTGGCGTTTGCCAAGCTGCATCATTAGCACCACCAAATCAAGATGGCCGTTATGTTCCGGAACCAACAGCTGTTCGACGTTTTCCGGCCAGCTTTGCTCCTCTGCGTGGCTGCGTGCAAGCCAGGTTTGGCCCGGATTAACAATAAGTTGATGCTGCGGCGTCACGCGGTTTTGGCGGTCAACCACGATACGAATCGGCTGGCGCAAATCCTGTTGAGCATAAATCGCCTGGCTGGCGCTATCCAGCTCATCCCAGCGTACCGTTAATGACGGGTTGTCCGCCAGCACGGTGGCGCTGCTTGAGAGGATAGCGGCACTTTGTGCGCGCTGACGCTGCACATCGCGACGCGCCTGAGGAGAAGTAATCCACTGACTCTCCCCGCTTGCCATCGCGGTACGTCCGTCTAGCGAAGCACCGAGTTTAAGCTGGATAAACGGGAAGCCGGTGCGCATACGTTTCAGGAAGCCACGGTTCAGGGCTTCCGCCTCACTCATCATTAAGCCGTGACTGACTTCGATACCCGCCTGCTGCAGGCGGTAGAGACCACGCCCGGCGACCTGCGGGTTGGGGTCCTGCATGGCGGCAACAACGCGGGAGACGCCTGCAGCAATTAAGGCATCACAGCATGGTGGCGTGCGGCCATGGTGGCTACAAGGTTCGAGCGTGACATAGGCCGTTGCGCCTCGCGCCTGCTCGCCCGCCATACGCAGGGCATGCACTTCCGCGTGAGGTTCACCGGCGCGGAAATGGAAACCTTCCCCGACAATTTCGCCGTCTTTGACGATCACGCAGCCGACATTCGGATTCGGTGCTGTGGTAAAACGTCCGCGCTTCGCCAGCTCAAGCGCACGAGCCATAAACTGTTCATCAAGGGACATCGGCATTAATCCTGTAAACGGGCGATTTCTTCACCAAACTCTTTGATATCTTCAAAGCTACGGTAGACTGAAGCGAAGCGAATATAGGCGACTTTATCCAGTTTCTTAAGCTGCTCCATCACCAGGTTGCCGATGAGTTTACTCGGGACTTCACGTTCGCCGGTTGCTCGAAGGTGCGACTTAATATGGCTGATGGCCATTTCCACGTCGTCTGAGTTAACCGGGCGCTTTTCCAGCGCTTTCAGGATGCCGCTGCGCAGCTTGTCTTCGTTAAACGGCTCGCGCACCTCATTGCTCTTCACGACTCTGGGCATCACCAGCTCAGCAACCTCAAAAGTCGTGAAGCGTTCGTGACAAACCAGGCACTGGCGCCGGCGGCGTACCGAGGAACCTTCACCCACCAGGCGAGAGTCAATAACTTTGGTGTCCACGGCGAAACAGAATGGGCAATGCATAGCGTTTCCTGCTGGGATTATAAAGATGAACAACAGTTTACCGCGAAGTCGCGGGAGTACAAAGACACCGCCGCCCAGGTGCCGTGAAATAAGGCCTTTTCAAGCAACAGGAACTACGCTTAAATCAGCAAACGGCAACAAGGAAAAAACAACCATGACAAAGACTTACCTAAGAATTATCCTGGTATCCAGCCTGATGAGTCTGTCCGCCTGCGCCCAGCAAACCGAAGTGCGTCAGATGCGCAGCCAGATTGGCTCGTTAAATCAGGAGATGACGAAGCTCAGCCAGCAGACGGTAAAACTGACTCAGCAAAATGCCCTCAACGCCAAATCAACCACCGGTGTCTACCTGCTCCCGGGTTCGAACACCCCAGCGCGCCTGAATAGCCAGCTCGGTAGCCTTAAAATGTCGCTGACGCATGTTGCGGCGGAAGCCAACGGCACTCGCGCCACGCTGCTGATTCAAAGCGAGTCTAACGATCCGCTGCCGGCATTTAGCGGCAAGGTTGAATGGGGCCAGATCCAGGGCACAACGGACAGCTTCCAGGAAGTTAACGTGCAGACGCAGCAAATCGACGCTCCAGCCAGTATTCTGGCGCCAAGCGATGTGTCCATTCCTCTGCGCCTGTCCGGCATTACGCCTGAGCAACTTGGCTTTGTGCGCGTTCACGATATTCAGCCGGTTTCTGCCGCACAGCCAGCGCCTGCACAGTAGCTCTCCACTCCCTTGCCAGGCAGGGGAGTTCGTCACACTCTTTCACACTGCCCGCACAATATGTGAAGCAAAGCTCTTCTTTCCTCCCGCCCCATAACGTGATATGCATCACAGTTATTTGTAACAGCCTGACGCTTGTTTGCGTAATTTGACGAAGCAGGTACAATCACGCCGTTTTTATTATGCGCAAACGTGAACGCAATCGATTACGCATATGAGAAGAATGTGAAATAGAACATATTTTTGTGAGCAGGGATTTCTATAATAGTCGCGCTGCAAAGGTCCTTCCCCTGAGACCGGCGGCCATGGATGACATCTCACATCCGCATCGCACCAAAATTACGTAAACAGTGGCTAAAAATATGAAAAAAATTATTCTGGCAGCCGGCACCGTTCTGGCGCTTTCCAGCTCTTTCTCTGCCAGCGCAGAAGAAGCAAAAAACAGCGAATACCTCTCCGACTGGTGGCACCAGAGCGTTAACGTTGTCGGCAGCTACCACACCCGTTTCGGGCCGCAGCTGCGTAACGATACCTACCTGGAATACGAAGCGTTCGCCAAAAAAGATTGGTTCGATTTCTACGGCTACGTGGATGCGCCAGTCTTCTTCGGCGGTAACACCCAGGCGAAAGGGATCTGGAACCACGGTTCCCCACTGTTTATGGAAATCGAACCTCGCTTCTCCATCGATAAGCTGACCGGCACCGATCTGAGCTTTGGTCCGTTCAAAGAGTGGTACTTCGCGAACAACTATATTTACGACATGGGTCGTAACCAGGCCAACCGCCAGAGCACCTGGTATATGGGTCTGGGTACCGACATCGATACCGGCCTGCCGATGAGCCTGTCGATGAACGTGTACGCCAAATACCAGTGGCAGAACTACGGTGCCTCTAACGAAAACGAGTGGGATGGTTACCGCTTCAAGGTGAAATACTTCGTACCGATTACCTCCCTGTGGGGCGGTAAACTGAGTTACATCGGTTTCACCAACGTTGACTGGGACTCTGACCTGGGCAACGACCAGTACCGCACCAACAACTCCGTTGCATCCAGCCACATCCTGTCGCTGAACTACGATCACCTGCACTATTCCTTCGTGGCCCGTTACTTCCATAACGGCGGCCAGTGGAAAGATGGCGATCAGCCGTTCTTCATGAACGAGCGCGTGAAGTCTACCGGCTTCGGCTACTACGTGGTTGTCGGTTACAACTTCTAACCGTCACAGCAGACAAAAAAACCGGCCTTCTGGCCGGTTTTTTATTTTCCAGGCAGGTAACCTTTGGCCTTCTGAAGAGCAATAAAGGCCTGGAGAGAACGATCGTGGCGCTCCTGATACACACGCCCGGTTAAACGAATATCCCGACAGCGATCCAGCCTGAAGCTGCGGTAATCATCCCGCGCCTCACACCAGGCGACCAGCAGCCAGACCTCACCCCAGAATGACAGCCCCAGCGGGTGAATATCTCTCTCCGTCGGCTCACCTTTCTCATCCTCGTACAGCAGATGGACCACCTGGCATTTGTCGATGGCGGAATGAAACAGATCGAATCGGGCTTTCACCCGTGGGAATTTATTAAAATCCGGCGAGATGATACGACTGCGCTCGGCAACACGACGCTTTTCTGGCGTAAGCACGGCGAGGAGTTTTTCATGCACGGATTCTGCAGATTTCGCCAGCGCTTCTCCGCTCCAGGTCTGCACCATTCTTAACGCGGCAATCACCGCCTCCACTTCTGAGGAAGTCAGCATCAGAGGCGGAAGATCGTAGCCGGCCAGCAGGCGATAGCCGCAGCCCGCCTCCCCCTCTATCGGCACGCCGGATAAAGAAAGATCCCGAATATCGCGGTAGACAGTGCGCTCAGAGACTTCCAGCCGCTCGGCAAGCTGCGCAGCCGTGGTCAATCGCCTGCCGCGCAGGATCTGCACTATCTGAAATAATCGATCGGCTCTTCGGCTCATGAGGGTTCCGGGCAAAATTAAGCCTGCCAAAATGGCAGGCATTAATTAAGTATTGCGGCTTAAACCGGCTGGTGCAACCCCACCCGATTGCCCTCACTATCAATCATTAACGCTATCGTGCCGATATCATGGGGCAGCACCTGAGGACCAAAGTCCAGACTACCTCCCGCCGCTTCTACCTGCTGCAGCGCCTGGGCGATATCGGGCGTATACAGATAAATCACCGCGCCTTTATCTGAAGGGATAAACCGATCTCCCTTGACCAAAGCGCCGCCGGTGGCAGGTTGGTCATACGAAAATACAGCATTGTCCACGCCGGCCATCGTCTCGCGGCGAAATTCAGCGTTCAGTACTCGTTGGTAAAAGGCTATCGCGCGTTCCATATCGGAAACGGGGATCTCAAACCAGTTGATGATTGTGCTCATTGTTTTTCTCCTGTGCTGTCAGTAACCACGAGTCTACTGCCCCCCTCCTGACAGCATCCTGTCAGGAGAGAAACGCCTGGCGAAAAAAAACCGCAGCACGATGGCTGCGGTTTATCAGGCTAAAGCAGGATTAAGGAAGAATAGACGGCTGATCCGCCCCTTCTTTCTCCACCTTCTGCTGCAGCATATGCTCACGCTTCATACCCAGCTTCAACGCCAGCGCAGAGGCGACGTAGATAGAGGACGCGGTACCGATGGACACACCGATAAGCATCGTCAGGGAGAAGCCTTTCAGCAACGCGCCACCGAAAAGATACAGCATCAGAATAACCACTAACGTGGTGCCAGAAGTGATCAACGTACGGTGCAGGGTCTGAGTCAAGGAGACGTTAAAGATTTCGTAAGGCGTTCCGCGGCGGATCTTGCGGAAGTTTTCACGAATACGGTCCGAAACCACGATGCTGTCGTTCAGCGAGTAGCCGATAACCGACATCAATGACGCAACGATAGTCAGGTCAATTTCGATGTGGAATAGCGACAGCACGCCCAGGGTGATAATCACATCGTGAGCAAGAGAGATAACGACCCCGGCAGCCAGACGCCACTCAAAGCGGAAACCGACGTACACCAGGATGGAAATCAGCGCAACCAGCAGCGCCATAGCGCCGTTTTGAGCCAGATCGGCACCGACGCTCGGGCCAACAAACTCAATACGTTTTACGGCTGCATTTTGGTTGGTTGCTTCGTTAATCACGCTAACAACCTTGCTGCCCAGAATCTGGCCGCCAGCTTCGCCTTTAGCAGGCGGCATGCGTACCATGATGTCACGGCTGCTACCGAAGTTCTGCACCAGCGGCTCTTCAAAACCCGCTTTCTGCAGCGAAGCACGCATTTCATCAAGATCGGCCGGTTTTTCCAGCCCGATTTCGATCACCGTTCCCCCAGTAAAATCCAGGCCCCAGTTGAAACCTTTCACGCCGATCATCACGACGGAAAGGATCAGCAGGATACCGGAGATGCTGAAGGCCCAGTAATCCCAGCGCATAAAGTCATGAACTTTACGGCCGTAGTTCAATTGTTCAACAGTATATTCCTGTGCCACAACGCACTCCTCAGATAGACAGCTTGTTGATGCGTTTGCCGCCATACAACAGGTTCACAATGGCACGAGTCCCGACGATTGCAGTAAACATCGAGGTTGCAACACCAATACCGGTGGTGATCGCAAAACCTTTGATTGCCCCGGTGCCCACGGCATACAGGATGATAACTTTGATAAGCGTAGTGATGTTGGCATCAAAGATGGAGCTGAACGCGCCTTTGTAACCTTCATCAATCGCCTGCTGGATAGTACGCCCGTTGCTGATCTCTTCTTTGATACGCTCATTGATCAGTACGTTCGCATCCACCGCTACCGCAAGGGTTAAGACAATCCCCGCGATACCCGGCATGGTCAACGTTGCGCCCGGCAGCAGGGACATAATCCCCACAATCAACACCAGGTTAGCCAGCAGTGCAGAGGTCGCAATCAGGCCAAACTTCTTATAGAAGAACAGCATGAAGATGATGGAGACCACCAGACCGGCCAGACACGCTTCCAGACCCTGCTTGATGTTTTCCAGACCCAGCGTTGGACCGATGGTGCGCTCTTCAACAATCTGAATCGGCGCAATCAGCGCGCCCGCACGCAGCAGCAAAGACAGCTGGCGAGCTTCATTCGGATTGCTGATACCGGTGATGCGGAAGCTGTTACCCAGGCGAGACTGAATGTTCGCAACGTTGATAACTTCTTCTTCTTTCACCAGAACAGCACGACCATTCGCGTCTTTCTTACCGCTGTCCTTGTACTCCACAAACAGCGTCGCCATCGGCTTGCCGATATTGTCTTTTGTGAAGTTAGACATGATGTTACCGCCAGCGCTATCCAGGGAAATATTTACCTGAGGCTGGTTGTATTCATCCATGCTGGACGTGGAGTCGGTGATATGGTCACCGGTCAGGATCACGCGTTTGTACAGCACAACGGGCTGCCCTTCGCGAGTCTGCTTCACTTCCGAGTCACCCGGGACACGGCCTGCGGCAGCAGCCGAGGAATCAACGTTGGTGTTAACCAGGCGGAATTCCAGCGTTGCAGTCGCGCCAAGAATTTCTTTAGCACGCGCGGTGTCCTGAATACCCGGAAGTTCAACCACGATACGGTCAGCCCCCTGGCGCTGTACCAGCGGTTCAGCGACACCAAGCTGGTTTACACGGTTACGCAGGATTGTAATGTTCTGCTGTACCGCATATTCGCGAGCTTCGCTCAGACGGGCGTCGCTCATCACGGCGCGCAGCGTATTGCTTCCCTGGGTTGAGAACACCAGATCACGATGACGAGAAGAGAGGTAATCTCTTGCAGAGTCACGCGATGCGGCATCACGGAAGACAATGTCTACACCGTAATTATCGGCTTTACGCACGTTTGTGTAGGCAATGCCCTTGTCACGCAGGTCACTGCGCAGGCCATCGATGTTTTGTTCCTGGAGTTTGCCAAGCGCTGTGTCCATATCCACTTCCATCAGGAAGTGAACACCACCGCGCAGGTCAAGACCGAGTTTCATCGGGTTTGCGCTGATAGCGGACATCCAGCGAGGGGTGGCAGGAGCAAGGTTAAGCGCCACGACATAGTTGTCGCCCAGCACGCTCATCAGCGCTTCACGCGCACGCAGCTGGGTATCAGTAGAGTCGAAGCGAGCGAGAATGGCGCCCTCTTCCAGTGCCACAGATTTAGCGGTGATTTTTTCTTGTTTTAAGGTGTTTTCGACCTGGATCAGCGTTTGTTCACTGGCGGCGGCACCGCGCACGCCAGTTAACTGAACTGCCGGATCCTCACCATACAGGTTGGGAAGCGCATACAGCAGACCAATCGCAAGTACGACGATCAGCATGATGTACTTCCACAAAGGATAACGGTTTAACACGTGTAGTTCCCTTAGGGAAAACGAAAATTACAGCGCCTTCATGGTGCCTTTCGGCAGAACGGCAGCTACGAAATCACGCTTGATAACCACTTCGGTGGTGTCGTTCAGCGCGATAACAACATAGCCAGTTTCAGCTACTTTCGTTACGCGACCAACCAGACCACCGTTAGTCAGCACTTCGTCTCCTTTAGAGATGGAGTCCATCAGTTTTTTATGCTCTTTGGTGCGCTTTTGCTGCGGACGCAGGATCATAAAATAGAAAATCAGGCCGAACACCACCAGCATAAGAATCAAAGAGTACGGGCTACCCTGCGCTGGAGCACCTGTTGCAGCTACCGCATCAGAAATGAAAAAGCTCATCAAAATTCCCTCATTATTAAATTAATCAACGTTCAAAGGTGGAACTGGCTTACCTGTCCGCTCGTAAAAATCCGTCACGAAGTGCTCTAATTTACCCTCTTCAATGGCCTTGCGTAAACCAGCCATTAAACGCTGATAATAGCGCAGGTTATGAATGGTATTCAGACGGGCGCCCAGTATTTCGTTGCAACGGTCAAGATGATGCAAGTAGGCACGTGAATAATTGCGACACGTATAGCAATCACACTCTGCATCCAGCGGTGCAGTATCATCCTTATGCTTAGCATTGCGGATTTTTACCACGCCGTCCGTCACAAACAGGTGACCGTTACGCGCATTACGAGTAGGCATGACGCAATCGAACATATCGATACCGCGACGTACCCCTTCAACCAGGTCTTCCGGTTTACCTACGCCCATCAGGTAACGTGGTTTGTCGGCAGGAATTTGCGGGCAAACATGCTCCAGAATACGGTGCATATCTTCCTTCGGCTCTCCTACCGCCAGGCCGCCGACAGCGTAGCCATCAAAGCCAATCTCTACCAGACCTTTTACCGAGATATCGCGTAAATCTTCGTAAACACTGCCCTGAATAATACCGAACAGCGCATTTTTATTCCCAAGAGAATCAAAGCGATCGCGGCTACGTTGCGCCCAACGCAGCGACATTTCCATAGAACGCTTCGCGTAATCCCAGTCAGCCGGGTACGGCGTACATTCGTCGAAGATCATGACGATGTCAGAACCGAGGTCGTACTGAATTTCCATGGATTTTTCAGGATCGAGGAAAATTGGGTCGCCGTTGATCGGATTGCGGAAGTGGACGCCTGCTTCCGTTATCTTACGGATATCGCCAAGGCTGAACACCTGGAAACCACCTGAATCCGTTAAGATTGGTCCCTTCCACTGCATAAAGTCATGCAGGTCCCCGTGCAGCTTCATGATTTCCTGGCCAGGACGAAGCCATAAATGGAAGGTATTCCCCAGAATAATCTGCGCGCCTGTGGCTTCAACTTCTTCTGGCGTCATCCCTTTTACCGTACCGTAGGTGCCCACCGGCATAAAGGCCGGGGTTTCGACGGTGCCACGCTCAAAGACGAGGCGGCCGCGACGGGCACGGCCGTCGGTGGTATCTAATTCAAATTTCACATTTCCTCCAGCACCAGAGAAACAGTCTGGTGAGTCAATTAACGCCGTGGGCGGTGCTCGCGGCGGAATATTTAGGGGCAGGTTTGACCCTCACCCCAACCCTCTCCCTGGAAAGGAGAGGGAGAAAAAATAAGACCTGCATCGTCCCGTCTCCCTCGAGGAGAGAGGTTGCCCTTTGTTATTCCCTCTCCCCCTTTGGGGAAAGGGTCAGGGTGAGGGGAGATGACTCCCCCGGGCGCTCGTTAATTGCCTGCGGGTTACAGGTAATAAACATCGCATCGCCGTAGCTAAAGAAGCGGTATTCCGCCTTCACCGCCTCGTGATAGGCGTGCATCGTGTTTTTATACCCGGCAAATGCGGAGACCAGCATGATCAACGTAGACTCCGGCAGGTGGAAGTTCGTCACCAGCGCGTCGATAACGTTGTACTGATAGCCAGGATAGATAAAGATTTGCGTATCGCCGAAGAAGGGCTCGATGAGGTCATTTTTAGCGGCCTGAGCGGCACTTTCCAGCGAGCGTACCGACGTCGTGCCTACGGCAATAACGCGGTTACCGCGCGCCTTACAGGCCGACACCGCGTCGACAACATCCTGCGGTACTTCAGCATACTCAGAGTGCATGATGTGGTCTTCAATGCTGTCCACGCGTACCGGCTGGAAGGTCCCTGCGCCCACGTGCAGCGTGACAAACGCCATCTCTATGCCTTTATTACGCAGTTTTTCCAGCAGCGGCTCGTCAAAATGCAGACCCGCCGTCGGCGCGGCTACGGCACCGGGTTTCTGGCTGTAAACCGTTTGATAAAGCTCACGGTCTGATTCTTCATCAGGGCGATCGATATACGGCGGCAGCGGCATATGGCCGATGCTGTTCAGGATATCCAGCACGCCGCGTTCGTCGTTAAACTCGACTTCAAACAGCGCGTCGTGGCGAGCAACCATGGTGGCGTGTACGCTTTCATCATCGCCCAGCAGCAGTGCTGCTCCTGGTTTAGGTGCTTTTGAAGCGCGAATATGTGCCAGAATGCGTTTATCATCAAGCATACGCTCGACCAACACTTCAATTTTACCGCCGCTGGCTTTACGGCCAAACAGACGAGCCGGGATAACCCGGGTGTTATTGAAGACCAGCAGGTCGCCGGGGTTGAGCTTGTCGAGCAGATCGGTGAAAGTGCCATGCGTGAGTGCGCCCGTCGGCCCGTCCAAAGACAGCAAACGGCAGCTGCTGCGCTCGGCTTGCGGATAATGAGCAATCAGGGATTCAGGCAATTCAAAGGAAAAATCAGCAACACGCATGGTATAGCACTCAGACTTAAAAACAGGCGGCTTAGTCTAGTGGCAGGGGGCTTTCCCTGCAACACGTTTACCCCGCTCAGGCCGTTTTAAAGCCATAAATGGAATAACTATTCGATGAATTTTCTCGCCCACCTGCATCTTGCTCATCTGGCCCAAAGTTCACTGCTGGGAAATTTGCTGGCGGATTTCGTGCGCGGCAGCCCGGACGACAGCTTTTCGCCCGAGGTCGTGGCCGGTATTTATATGCACCGCCGGGTTGATTCTCTGACGGACGGCCTGCCGGAAGTGGCCCTTGCGCGCGGCTGGTTTAGCCCAAAAACGCGGCGCGTTTCGCCCATTTCGCTGGATGTCATGTGGGATCACTTTCTGTCCCGCCACTGGGCAACCGTCTGCCCTGATATCGAGCTTGAAGATTTTATCGCCTACGCCCGAGGGCAAATCGAGCCCAGGCTGGACGACATGCCGCCGCGTTTCATTAACCTTAATAACTATTTATGGCGTGAACGCTGGCTGGAGCGTTACCGTGAGATGAGCTTTATTTCTAATGTTCTCAACGGCATGGCAAGCCGTAGACCCAAACTCGATGCTTTGCGAGACTCGTGGCACGACCTTGACACTCATTATGACAAGCTGGAGGAGCTATTCTGGCAGTTTTACCCCCGCATGATGGTGATGGCAGAACAAAAAAATTTGTGATCGTTCTCGGTTCACGTTACAACATCTTGCCCTTTTATAAAAAAGGGCTATCTTGGTTACCGGCATCGCTCTAATCGAGTTTTTGATAGCCAAAACCTATCTGATCGATTGGCAAGATGCCATTGAGCTACATGGAATGGAGCCCCTATACTCCCCCCGTTGCGTTAACATTCACTTTAACAAAATTAACAGGAGTACATATGGTCCTGGTTACTCGTCCAGCCCCTGACTTTACCGCTGCTGCCGTTCTGGGCAATGGCGAAATCGTTGAAAACTTCAACTTCAAAAAACACACCAACGGTAAAGCCACCGTTGTGTTCTTCTGGCCAATGGACTTCACCTTCGTTTGCCCGTCTGAACTGATTGCGTTCGACAAGCGTTACGAAGAATTCCAGAAACGTGGCGTAGAAGTCGTTGGTGTATCTTTTGACTCCGAGTTCGTTCACAACGCATGGCGTAAAACCCCGGTTGATAAAGGCGGCATCGGCGAAGTGAAATACGCGATGGTTGCTGACATCAAACGTGAAATCCAAAAAGCTTACGGTATCGAACATCCGGACGCTGGCGTTGCGCTGCGCGGCTCCTTCCTGATCGACAAAGCCGGTATCGTTCGCCACCAGGTCGTTAACGACCTGCCGCTGGGCCGTAACATCGATGAAATGCTGCGTATGGTTGACGCGCTGCAGTTCCACGAAGAGCACGGCGAAGTGTGCCCGGCTCAGTGGGAAAAAGGGAAAGAAGGCATGAACGCGTCTCCGGATGGCGTTGCTAAGTACCTGAGCGAGAACGTTGCTAAGCTGTAATCGCTAAGCAAGTTTGAAGAAAAGGCCGCGAATGCGGCCTTTTTTGTTTTTTGCTGCCTACACGCTCCGCCATACGGCAGCAGAAACCGCGGGCAGCGCCAGTTCTCGGCTATCAAGCACGGCTTCGCCTTCGAGCTGCGTCCAGGCCCTGCCGCTCAGCAGGGCATCCCATGGCAGCGCGACCCTTACTGTACTACCGCGATTTATTGCCACCAGCACGCGCTCGTTTTGATAAACACGAACAAACACCACGACATCGTTTTCCGCATAGATAACCCGGCAACCTCCCTGGCGTAGCGCCCGGCTTTGCTTACGCAGTTTGCCAAGCCGTTGATAAAGTGCCAGCAGTTCTAAATCCTGATCCTGCTTGTTCCACGGGAAGGGCCTGCGGCAGAAAGGATCGTTGTTTCCATCCAGACCGACCTCATCACCATAGTAGATGCACGGAACACCGGGCCAGCCATAAAGCCAAATGACAGCCAGCGGCAGCCGCGCAACGTCTTTACCGAGAATCGACTTAAAACGGGCGGTGTCGTGACTGTCGAGCTGGTTAAACATGCGCAGCTGCTGCTGATGGGAAAGCGCCGAACGATACTCTTCCATCCACGCCATACAGGTTTGCGCATCAATATGCTGAGGATCATAAGAGATATCGGTGTTTGCCAAAAAACCCCAAAGCGGGAAAGTAAAACCGCGATAGTTCATTGCGGCATCTTCGGCATCCGCCTGCAGCCACTGGCGAGCATCGCCAAAATGCTCACCCAGGACGTAAGCATCCGGTTTTGTCTCTTTCGCCGCGCGAGTGATACCGCCGACATGCAGAAGGTTATTTTTTGCTCCGCCGGCTTCGCCCAGCATATGCACAACGTCCAGCCGCCAGCCGTCAATGCCCCATGGCTCGCGCAGCCAGTAACGCACAATACTTTGCTCGCTGCGGTAAATTTCGTCTACCAGCGTAGCCGAACGGTAGTCTAGCTTGGGCAAACTTGAATAACCCAGCCAGTCCAGCGCCAACCCCTGGTCCGAGAAGCTGTACCATTCACGCCACGGAGACTGTGGGTTATGGCAGGCTCCATTGTCGCTCTGCTGATGTCGGTCAAACCACGCGTGCGTATCACCGCTGTGGTTAAAAACCCCATCCAGCATCAGCTTCATACCCTGCTTGCGCGTATTTTCTCTTAACCGCAGAAAAGCGGCGTCTCCGCCAAACTGTTCGTCAACCTGGCGGTAGTCCTGAGTATCGTATTTATGCACGCTCGGTGCGGTAAAAATCGGGTTCAGGTAAAGCGCGGTAACGCCAAGCTTTGTCAGGTAGGGCAGCTTCTCGCTGATGCCATCCAGATCGCCACCGTAAAACGTTGATCCTCCGGCTTCACCATTAAGCGGCTCATCCCATGTCCGCCGCACAATCTCGTGTCCTGCCGCATGATGAAAGTAAACACTATCCTGTTCCGGTCGGCGGTTTTCTCCTCGGGCAAAACGGTCCGGGAAGATCTGGTAAAACACCTGATCCTGCACCCAATCAGGGCCGGTATCCGGCGTATCAAAAGCAAACTGCTCAAGCCGGGCCGGCGGCGTTGCACGAAATCCCTGGGGCGTGAACCAGCGCTGCCTGTCCAGCCAGAGCAGTTTAAAAGTGTAGCGGCGGCGTGGCTGGCCTTCAGAAGTGTCAATCGTCCCCTTCCAGGCGACGACGCCCTCGAGAGGAGGAGTCTTCTGCCGCACCATCACCAATGAAATTTCTTCGTTATCCTTTTCGCCACGCAGAACGACTTTCTCCGGTAACGCCTCGCCCGCAAGCCATAACGTAATGATCAAGCTTTGTTCACGCGTCTGAACAAACGGCGCCACCGGAAGGTGCCAGGCATTCAACATAGTAACTTTCCCATCGCTTAAAAATGACGCCACCTTGCCATAGCATAAGGGTTTATCACTCATCATTCCGGGTTAATTTGGGGGAGGATGGGAGGGGCGGAGATAGGAATAATTTGCCCCCTCCCCCCGGCCCTCTCCCCAAAGGGGCGACGGGGAAAAACGAGAGAGAGGATAGCGCTATTTATCCCCTCTCCCTTTCAGGGAGAGGGTTAGGGTGAGGGTAAAAATCAGAAGCAACGTTCCGCGACTAAACTGGCAACTACTGCGCGTTAACCCGGCGCTTAACAATCCAGCCGATAAGCAGCAGCGCAATCCAGCCGCAACCCACGTACAGTGAAATGCGGGTTTCCGGGTGGTAGCCAATCAGCGCAATGATAAACACGAGGAACACCAGGCCAATCACTGTCGTGATAACGCCGCCGGGAACAGGGAACTTCAGCGCTTTCGCCTCTTCCGGCGACAGGCGGCGACGGAAGGCAATCTGCGACAGCAGGATCATTATCCACACCCACACGGTGGCAAAGGTCGCCAGCGACGCAATCACCAGGAAGACGTTTTCCGGCATGATGTAGTTGAGGTAAACCGCCAGCAGCAGCGCACAGGCCATCACGACGACCGTGACCCACGGAATCCCATTGCGAGAGGTTTTAGCAAACACCTTAGGCGCGCTGCCCTGCTCAGCCATACCATGCAACATACGGCCTACGCCGAACACATCGCTGTTAATTGCCGAGAGAGAAGCGGTGATAACCACAAAGTTCAGAATACCGGCCGCCGCAGTGATGCCCATATGCTGGAACGTCATCACAAACGGGCTGCCTTCGGTGCCCACGTGGTTCCAAGGATAGATAGACATGATGACAAACAGTGTCCCCACATAGAACACCAAAATACGCAGCGGTACGGAGTTGATGGCGCGTGGAATGGACTTCTGCGGATCTTTCGCTTCCCCCGCGGTGATGCCGATAATCTCAATCCCACCGTAGGCAAACATCACCATTTGCAGCGACATAATCATACCGAGCCAGCCGTTGCTGAAGAAGCCGCCGTTGCTCCATAGATTATGGATACCGGTCGCCTGACCACCGTTACCAATGCCCCAGACAATAATGCCGATCCCGGCAATAATCATGATGATAATGGTGGCAACCTTGAAGAAGGAGAACCAGAACTCCAGCTCGCCGAACACCTTAACGCTCATCAGGTTAATGGCACAGATGATCAGCACCACGCTCAACACCCACACCCAATGTGGCACCGCTGGGAACCAGACGCTCATATAAATCCCGAACGCGGTCACGTCGGCAATCGCGACAATCAAAATCTCGAAGCAGTATGTCCAGCCGGTAATGTAGCCGGCCAGCGGCCCAAGGTTGTCCTGGGCATAACGGGAAAACGAGCTGGCAGCCGGGTTGTGCACCGACATTTCGCCCAGCGCACGCATGATGATATAGGCCGCCACGCCGCCGATAATATACGCCAGCAGCACGCTTGGCCCCGCCATCTTAATGGCGTCCGCCGACCCGTAAAACAGTCCGGTGCCAATCGCCGACCCCAGCGCCATAAATCGAATGTGCCGGGTGCTCAAACCGCGCTTGAGCTTGTTGGTGTTTTCCATTAATCCAGTACCACGCTTTACAATAAAAAAACCACGGAGAGCGACTCCGTGGTTACATAGCAATCAACACGTTAGTGGGCGGCGGAAGTAACCTGGCGCCCTGCTGCACGATCCCAGACAGCGGTAATAACTATCATTGCCACGGTAGGCAGCAGCCAGGCCAGCCCCTGATCGGCCAGCGGCAGATGCGCGGCCCAAGCTGGCAGCATATCGCTAATTGCAGAAGCCTTGATGCCATCAATAATACCAAACAGCAGGCTTATCAGCATCGCCGGCGCAATAACGCGGGTGGAATTATGCCACCACGGGCGGGTAAAGCTCAGCACCACCAGTGCGATACAAGGCGGGTAGATTGCCGTCAGCACCGGGATAGAAATCTGAATCAGATGGCTCAGGCCCAGGTTGGACACCACCATCGAGAACAGGCCGAGGATAAACACCAGAGAGCGATAAGAGAGCGGCAGATACTGGCTAAAGAACTCCGCACAGGCGCAGGTCAGGCCAACTGCGGTCACCAGGCAGGCCAGGAAAATCAGCGCCGCAAGGAAGAAGCTACCGGCACCGCCAAAGGTGTGGGCCACATAAGCATGCAGAATAGCCGCGCCGTTTGCATTCTGGCTGACCAGGTTCGCACTGTCGGAACCGAGATGGAACAGCGCCAGGTAGATAATCGTCAGGCCAATACCGGCAATCAGGCCAGCCCAGATAGTGTAGCGGGTCAGCAGGCGAGACTCCGTCACGCCGCGAGAGCGTGCGGCGTTAACGATAACAATACCGAACACCAGCGAAGCCAGGGTATCCATCGTCAGGTAGCCGTTAACAAACCCGTTAGAGAAGGCTGCATTCTGGTAAGCCTCGGTCGCCGTGCTCAGGCCACCGGCTGGCCACAGGAGCGCGCCGGCAGACAGGATCAGCAGCGCGATGATTTTCACCGGCGCCAGTACGTGGCCTACGGTATCCAGCAGCTTGCCAGGATAAAGAGAGATACCAATCACCAACGCGAAGTACACCAGGCTATAGATAAACAGCGGCATATCACCCATACCGGTCAGCGGGGCAATTCCCACTTCAAAGGAGACGGTGGTGGTACGCGGCGTGGCAAACAGCGGCCCAACGGCCAGATAGCAAACGGTCGCCAGCAAGATACCGGCGCGGCGGCCAATCGGCGAGCTGAGGCTATCAATGCCGCCGCCCACGCGCGCGATCGCCACGATAGTCAGAACGGGTAGACCGACCGCGGTCACCAGGAAGCCAAGCGCCGCCGTCCAGACGTGTTCGCCAGCCTGTAAGCCAACCATAGGGGGAAAAATAATATTGCCCGCGCCCACAAACAGCGCAAAGGTCATAAAGCCCAATGCGATGATGTCACGAGATTTTAAATGATAGGTCATAAAATAATGCAGCCTGTGGATGTGTGGTGTTGAAAAAATTCAAATTTTTCACCGTCAGTTGTTCCAATCAACATTCGGTAAAAACGCGGTTATTACCGGTAACGACAGCGGAATATGCTTCTCCAGATCGGTGGCGAAGAATAGTTAGTCGAATTACCACGCAATTTCAGTCGGTCTGGTAATAACAGGGGGCAATTAAAACGCTTATAGCGTTTGAAGGCAAGAAGGGATCGGGAAACCAGAAAGATATCCTTTTAAAATACGGATAACCAGTGAATAAAGTTGATTATGCGCTTTTGTTATGGCTTATCATTCGGACAAAAAAGCATCAATTCGATATTCAGCACTTAACGAGTGGTGGAAATACAAACAAAAAAGGCCAGAAAACTGGCCTGTGGAAAGTGAAATTGACGGCAGGGGCAAATTAATGTGCCGCCACCGCAGCATCATGGGCAATTAATCGCTCAGGGAGGATAAATGAGAACGTTGCCCCCTGCCCCGGCTGGCTTTCAATGTCCAGTCGCGCATCATGATGGCTGAGAGCATGTTTCACAATTGCCAGCCCAAGCCCGCTTCCTCCCGTTTGGCGTGAGCGGGCTTTGTCCACCCGGTAGAAACGCTCGGTCAGGCGCGGAATATGCTCGGCAGAAATCCCGGTCCCGGTATCTTTAACGCTAAACGCCGCGCCGTGAGGCAAACGCCTCCAGGTAACGGTGATATGCGTTCCTGCAGGCGTATGGTTTACAGCGTTGTAGACCAGGTTGGAAATGGCGCTGCGCAGTTGCTCTTCATTACCGTAAACCTGTAGCCCTGACTCAACGTTAAAAGTGAGCGTATGCTTTTGCTGGCTTAGCGTCTGCGCTTCGCGCTCAACGACCCGCAGCATAAGCGGGACGTCGATTTTCTCGTTCATTGAAATCGCCGGTGCCGCTTCAATTCTCGACAAGGTTAGCAACTGTTTGACCAGCCCTTCCATACGTGACGTTTGTTCACGCATGGTATGCAACGCCTTATCCTTGAGCGGCCCTTCCAGCGCCTGATCCTGCATCATTTCCAGATACCCCTGCAATACGGTTAGCGGGGTACGCAATTCATGACTGACGTTGGCAAAGAAGTTTCGTCTGGCCCCTTCAAGCTGGTGCATCTGGGTAACATCCCGCGCGACCATCAGCCACTGCCCGTCGGCATAAGGCATAACGCGAAATTCAAGGTGGCGCCCGCTGTTCAATACCAGCGTAAGCGGGCGAGTAAACTGCTGCTTTGCGACGTATTGCGTGAATTCAGGGTAGCGCAGGAGGTTGAGGATATTTTGGCCGTTATCATCCGGCCAGCGCAGGCCAAGCAGCTGCTGAGCCAGGCCGTTACACCAAAAAATGGTGCCTTCTTCGGTGGTCAACACCACCGCGTCGGGCAGGGATTCCGCTCCACTGCGAAAACGTTTGATCAGATTACCTAACTCTTTACGGCGCTTTTTATTGCGCAACTGCATCTGGTGCAGCCCGTAAAGCAGCGGTTCCCAGCTCCCGCTCCCCGGAGGAGGCGTCATGCTGCGATCAACCCATAGCCACCAGGAGAGACGGAGCAAGTTCCAGAAATGCCAGCTCAACAGGGAAGTCACTGCCGCCAGTAAAAACCACGGCAGATGGCCAAAAATCAATCCGAGAATAGCCGCCGGTAAACAACAGAGCATGAGCTCCAGTACCAGCCTTTTCCATGACAGCCGTTCCAGCACGCGTCACGCTCCTGTAAGCATCTTAAAAACGGGTTGAAAAACGATAACCCGTGCCGCGAACTGTTTGCACCATTTTGTCATGACCACTTGTTTCCAAAGCTTTGCGCAGGCGGCGAATATGCACGTCTACGGTACGGTCCTCAACGTAAACGTTAGTCCCCCACACGTTATTAAGTAGCTGTTCACGGCTGTAAACGCGCTCCGGGTGAGTCATAAAGAAGTGTAACAGCTTAAATTCGGTTGGCCCCATGTCGAGCGGCTCTTCACCGGTCATCACGCGGTGTGAGGACGGGTCAAGGCTGAGGCCCTGCATCTCTATCACCTCTTCCACCGCCATCGGTGAAATACGGCGCATTACCGCTTTAATACGCGCAACCAGCTCCTTTGGCGAAAACGGCTTGGTGATGTAGTCATCGGCACCGACCTCAAGACCGCGGACGCGATCTTCTTCTTCGCCACGCGCGGTTAACATCATCACCGGGATCTCGCGGGTCAATGCTTCGCGCTTAAGGTGCTTGATGAACTGGATCCCGGAGCCGCCTGGCAGCATCCAGTCCAGCAGGATCAGATCGGGGAAAGGTTCAATCAGCAGGTTAACCGCGCTGTCATAATCTTCCGCCTCTACCGACTGGAAGCCATTTTGCTCGAGCACAAAGCTCACCATTTCACGAATCGGAGCTTCATCTTCTACGACTAAAATGCGTCTCGCCATGATTTACCCTGTTGAAAAGAGACCATCTCTTATTAATTGTGCGTCAGTATGCGTCAGATTTGTGACAGATTTATGAAAAAGATTACGGCCAGATATTTCACCTTTTTGAATTATGACAGCCACAGATTTTTGCTGACGGTTACGCTTCTGACTCAATAGCTTATAATCGGTCATTCGCCTCTTTGCCATGGGACAGGTTATGCGCATTCTCCACACATCAGACTGGCACCTCGGCCAAAACTTCTATACCAAAAGCCGGGCGTCTGAACACCAGGCCTTTCTCGACTGGCTGCTAAACGCCGCGCTTGAGCATCAGGTGGACGCGATTATTGTCGCGGGGGACATCTTTGATACCGGCTCGCCGCCGAGCTACGCCCGCGAAATGTATAACCGCTTTGTGGTACAGCTGCAGGCCACCGGCTGCCAGCTTGTGGTGCTGGCGGGTAACCACGATTCCGTTGCCACACTTAACGAATCCCGCGAGCTGCTGGCCTGCCTGAATACCCGGGTGATTGCCAGCGCCCGCCACCAAAAAGACGAGCAGGCGCTGGTCCTTAATCAAAAAGACGGCACGCCTGGCGCTATCCTGTGCCCTATTCCGTTCCTTCGCCCACGCGACATTCAAAGCAGCCAGGCCGGGCTGTCCGGCCATGAAAAACAGCGCTCCTTAATGGAAGCCATCAGCGAACATTATCAGCACTGCTATGAGGCTGCCGTTGCCCTGCGAGGTGACAGACCGCTGCCGATTGTCGCCACCGGGCACCTGACCACCGTTGGCGTAACGAAATCCGACGCGGTTCGCGACATTTATATCGGCACGCTGGACGCTTTCCCGGCGCAGCACTTCCCGCCCGCCGACTACATCGCGCTCGGGCATATTCATCGCGCACAGAAAATCGGCGGTAGCGAGCATATTCGCTACAGCGGCTCGCCGATTCCGCTGAGCTTCGACGAAACCGGCAAAGCAAAAAGCGTGTTTCTCGTCGAGTTTAGCGGCGCTGCGCTGGCCAGCGTCGAACCGCTGGAGGTCCCCATCAGCCAGCCACTGGCCATCGTCAAAGGCTCGCTGCGCGAAATTGAGCAGAAGCTTGAGCAGTGGCGAAACGCGCCGACTGAACCGAAAGTCTGGTTGGATATCGAAATCGCCACCGATGAATATCTTCACGATATGCAGCGCCAGGTACAGGCGCTGACCGACGATTTACCGGTTGAAGTCGTCCTGCTTCGCCGCAGCCGCGAACAGCGCGAACGGGTGATTGCCAGCCAGCATAAAGAGACGCTGAGCGAGTTAAGCGTTGAAGAGGTTTTTGAGCGGCGGCTGAGTCAGGAAGGAACCAGCGAGGAACGCGCCGCCAGGCTAAGAACGCTGTTTGCCCAAACCCTTTCAGATTTGCACCAGCAGGAGGACCAGGCATGAAGATCTTAAGCCTGCGGTTAAAAAACATCAACTCCCTGAAAGGCGAGTGGAAAATTGATTTCACCCAGGAGCCTTTCGCCAGCAACGGGCTGTTTGCCATCACCGGCCCGACGGGCGCGGGAAAAACTACCCTATTGGACGCTATTTGCCTGGCGCTTTACCACAAGACGCCTCGCCTCAGCACCGTTTCGCAGTCGCAAAACGACCTGATGACCCGGGACACCGCAGAGTGCCTGGCAGAAGTCGAATTTGAAGTCAAAGGCGTTGGCTACCGGGCGTTCTGGAGCCAGAACCGCGCCCGTAACGCGGCAAACGGCAACCTCCAGGCACCGCGCGTAGAGCTGGCCCAAATCAGCGACGGCCAAATCCTCGCCGATAAAATTAAAGACAAGCTTGAGATTGTCGCCTCGCTGACCGGGCTGGACTACGATCGCTTCACCCGCTCGATGATGCTCTCCCAGGGGCAGTTTGCCGCCTTTTTAAACGCCGATGCCAACGACCGCGCCTCGCTGCTTGAAGAGCTGACCGGCACGGAGATTTACGGCACCGTTTCCGCCGCAGTGTTTGAAAATCATAAGCAAATCAAAAGCCGCCTTGAAAACCTGCTGGCTCAGGCTTCAGGTGTTGCACTATTGAATGAAGAGCAGCAACAGCAGCTTACGGAAAGTTTGCAGGCGCTTACTTTTGAAGAGAAAAAGCTTTCCGGGGAACACCAACAGCAGCAACAACACCAGCAGTGGCTCACTCAGCTAGCCCGACTTTCTGCCGACAAAGCCCAAAAGCAGCAGGCGCTGGACGCAGCCAATCAGTCGCTCAAAGCCGCAGAGCCGATGCTGGCGAAACTGACCCGAGCCTTGCCTGCCGAAAAACTTCGCCCTGACTGGCAGCGGTTGCAGGAAAAACAGCAGACGTTAAGGCAAAACGGCGAAGCCGCAGAGAAAGTGAATACCCGCTTACAGCAGCTTTCCGTCCGCCGGCAGCAAACCCGAATGCTGGCCGCCGAACAGGCCCAGCGGCTGAAGAGCGAAGCTCAGCAGGTCGAAGACTGGCTCGCGGCCAATGACCGTTATCGACTTTGGTCTGCCGAACTGACGGGCTGGCGCATGGCGTTCACGCAGCAGCAGCGCGACGAAAAACAGCTGACTGAGCTAAAGCAGGCGCGAGAAGCCAGCCGGCAAAAACTGCAGGCGCTGCCGGAGCCGACGCTGGGACTATCCCCTGAGGAAGTGAGCGCTCATTTACAAAGGACGCTGGCCGCCCGGCCCGCCCGCCAGACCCTGGCCGCCCTGCAGCCACAGTTCGCCACGCTGGAGAAACGTAAAGCCGAGCAGCAGCGGGAGATTGCCGAGCTGGATAAACTGATCGCTGAGCGTGATGCTGAACTAAAACAGAAAAGAACCGAGTTCGCCGCTAAGCGACAGGAATTGTTAGATGTAAAAACAATCTGTGAGCAAGAAAATCATATTATTCGCCTGAATGATGAACGAGAGCGCCTGCAACAAGATCAACCTTGCCCGCTGTGCGGCTCAACGTCACATCCAGCAGTTGCAGAATATACGGCTCTGCAACCGGGGGAGAACCAAAAACGGCTGGCTCAAGTTGAAGAGGATGTTTCCACCCTGTCCAAACTTGGGGCTGCGCTAAAAGCGCAATGGGAATCACTGTGCCAGCAGCGCGAAAAACTGGCACAGTCCAGCGCCGCCATTGAGGCAGAAGAAACTTCACTGTCCGCCCGCTGGCAGCAGCAGTGCGCAGAACTAGGTATCGCTTTAACGCCGCAGGACGATCTCACCGCCTGGCTTGAAGAGCAGGAACAGCGTGAACAGCAGCTGCGCCAGCTAGGTGAACGCCAGACGCTGGAGGCGCAATATCAGCGCGACAGCCAGCAACATGAAAAGTTGAACGCAGACTTTGTGGCGCAGCGCGCTTCGCTACAAGCGGTACTGGAGCAGGCAGGTCTTCAGCGACCTGAGCCGGGCGAAGAGCAAACCTGGCTTGAGACTCGCCAACAGGAATCTCAGCAATGGCAGCACCAGCAGGACAAACTGCCCCAGCTTCGCCAGCAGCTCTCCGCTCTCGACATGTTGCTCTCAACCCTTGCAGACGATGGCTCCACCCCACCGCTGCTGGATGAACACGAGCACCAGGCAGCGCTGCAAAACTGGCAGGCATTGCATAACGATTGCAACCTGCTTGAAGGGCAGCGCCAGTCCCTGCAAGAGCAGCTGAAGCAAAGTGAAGTCGAGGCCAGGGCTGCGCAGAAGCAGTTCAGCAATGCGCTTTCGGCCAGCCAGTTCAGCGATGAAGCCGATTTCCGCAGCGCCCTGCTGGAAGAAACCGAGCGCCTTGGGCTGGAACAGCGTAAACAGCATCTGGAGCGCCAGCAGCAACAGCAGGTCACTCTGCTGGAACAGGCTGAAAGCGCGCTGGCTCAGCATATCTCAGTGCGGCCAGAAACCCTGAGCGAAGAGGCGGAAATCAGCGTACTGGATGAACGTATCGCAGCGCTTACTCTCCAGCTGCGCGAAAACGCCTCTCGCCAGGGGCAAATCACCCAGCAGCTGCGCCACGACGAGGAAAACCGGGTTCGCCAGCAAACGCTGATGCTGGAGATAAAAGCCTGTGAAGCGCAGGTGGAAGACTGGGGTTATCTCAACGCGCTTATCGGCTCCAAAGAAGGGGATAAATTCCGTAAGTTCGCCCAAGGACTGACGCTGGATAACCTCGTATGGCTGGCAAACAATCAGCTTAATCGCCTGCACGGCCGCTACCTGCTCCAGCGTAAAGATAACGAAGCGCTTGAGTTACAGGTGGTTGATACCTGGCAGGCTGACGCGGTGCGGGATACCCGCACGCTCTCCGGCGGCGAAAGCTTCCTGGTAAGCCTGGCGCTGGCGCTGGCGTTGTCCGACCTTGTCAGCCACAAAACGCGCATTGACTCGCTGTTTCTTGACGAAGGCTTTGGCACCCTGGACGCACAAACGCTGGATACCGCGCTCGACGCGCTGGATACGCTGAACGCCAGCGGCAAAACCATCGGCGTCATCAGCCACGTTGAGGCGATGAAAGAGCGGATCCCGGTGCAAATTAAGGTGAAGAAGATCAACGGCCTGGGCGTGAGCCGACTGGATAAGGTTTTTGCGGTGGATTGACCTTTATCCTGGCTCACTCCCAGGGAAGTGTCTGGTAGTCACATTTTCCTTTCAAATCCTCCGAGAGATGTCTTTCGATCCGCAGTTATTCCGTTCACTCGTACATTTGTTTCCCCTGCACGTTCAGATAACGGTGAACGTGTCCGGGGGATCACGCCATCCCCCGAACAGCCCCGGCGCCCGGCGAGCTCATCGCCGCTGAAGCGGTAAACCCACCGGCTATCACCCAAACAGTCGGGGTCGTTCGCGATTCGTTCCCGACGATCGCTCTCTTTCGCTGCTCCCGGCAGCTCAACCCCGCCTGAGTTGGGTCATAACCGGGGGCGATGAGAGCCGGGAACAAGGGCGTGGCTGTGGGACTCGCAGCGCCAGTGACTTTCAGCGTGGCTGCTGGCTAAAAGCGAGGCTCGGTTCCGGCTTAAATCGCCTCCGTTTTCTCTCCGACTGGCCAGGGTCCGGACGTCGGGAACGGCCGGAGGCTGAGAGCGTCGGGAACGCATCTCAGCCGACCCAGGACTGGGAGATAAAACGGAGGTCTGCCGCTTCAGCGGTCGATTTATTTGGCCGGGAGTCCGGGGTCTCGGGGAAGTGACGGTGACTTCCCCGAGTCGTTCACCGGTTCGGTGGTGACATATGAAACAGGACTGGAAGTGAACGGAACCTTAGTCGATCCTTCATAGAACATATTTGTGACTAAGACCCCCTGAGGTAGAGAAAGAAAACCGCTTCCTCTTTTAATCCCCTCTCCACTTTGGGGAGAGGGTTAGGGTGAGGGCGATTTACTTCTCCAGAGGCCACAGCCACGCCGCACCGCGAACGCCGCTCGAATCCCCGTGCACCGCCTTGCGGATAGGGGTTTCACACTCTCCGCCAAATACCCACGGTTTAATCAGCTGCGGCACCGTTCGATATAAACGTTCCACGTTGCTCATTCCGCCGCCAAGAACGATCGCATCCGGATCCAGAATATTCACAATATGGGCAAGCGACTTGGCAAGGCGCATTTCATAACGGCTCAGCGCTAATTCCGCCAGCGGATCCTGCTGTTCAGCGAGGCTGATAATCTCATTCCCCTTTAGCGTTTTTCCACTCAGGCGCTGGTAATCCGTGCCAAAGCCGGTGCCGGATATAAAGGTTTCGATGCAGCCTTGTTTGCCACAGTAGCATGGGACTTCGGCACGAAAACGCAGCTCGTCCTCATCCATCCACGGCAGTGGATTATGCCCCCACTCACCCGCCGTGCCGTTACCGCCAATCAGGCTACGGCCGTTGATGGCAACGCCCGCTCCGCAGCCGGTTCCGATTATCACCGCAAACACCATCTGCGCGCCGGCAGCCGCACCGTCTATAGCCTCAGACACCGCAAGGCAGTTAGCGTCGTTTGCCAGCCTGACCTCCCGCTTTAGCGCCGTGCTGAGATCCTTGTCAAACGGCTGCCCGTTAAGCCAGGTTGAGTTCGCATTTTTCACTACCCGGGTATAAGGGGAAATAGACCCCGGGATGCCGAGCCCCACCGTACCGGTCTCGCCCGTTGCTTCCTCGGCCAGCCGTACCAGTTCAACAATATTCTTAATGGTGGCCTGGTAATCGTTTTTAGGCGTAGGTAAACGGTGACGATACAGCTGCTTACCGTCATCTGCCAACGCGATTACTTCTGTTTTTGTACCACCGAGATCGATACCTATGCGCACATGAACTTCCTCATTTGGTGATAATTATCAATAGTATAAAGTGGCATCAAAGCAAATGCGATGAAACGAGGCCGTCAATTCGTTATCATGCCCGCTGCGTTTAACTGACAACCTGGGACAGAATCATGCTGTGGTTTAAAAATTTAATGGTTTACCGTTTAAGCCGTGACATCACGCTGACGGCGGATGCAATGGAAAAACAGTTAGCCGCCTTCACCTTCACCCCTTGCGGTAGCCAGGACATGGCAAAAACCGGTTGGGTGTCGCCGATGGGCTCGCACAGCGATGCATTAACCCATGTTGCCAACGGGCAGATTGTGATTTGCGCCCGTAAAGAAGAAAAAATTCTGCCGGCTCCGGTCATCAAACAGGCTCTCGAAGCCAAAATCAATAAGCTGGAAGCGGAACAGGCCCGCAAGCTGAAAAAGACCGAGAAAGACGCCCTGAAAGACGAAGTCCTGCACTCCCTGCTGCCGCGTGCTTTCAGCCGTTTTAGCCAGACGATGATGTGGATAGACACCGTTAACGGTCTGATCATGGTCGACTGCGCCAGCGCCAAAAAAGCGGAAGATACGCTGGCACTGCTGCGTAAAAGTCTGGGTTCACTGCCTGTCGTGCCGCTGGCGCTGGAAAATCCAATCGAGCTGACGCTGACCGAATGGGTTCGCTCAGGTGATGTCCCGGCGGGCTTTGCGCTGATGGATGAAGCCGAACTCAAAGCCATTCTTGAAGGTGGCGGCGTGATCCGCTGTAAACAGCAGGAACTGGTATGTGATGAAATCGCGGCGCATATCGAAACCGGCAAAGTAGTCACCAGGCTGGCGCTGGACTGGCAAGAGCGTATTCAGTTTGTTCTGGCTGACGATGGCTCCGTCAAACGCCTGAAATTTGCCGATACCCTACGTGAGCAAAACGACGATATTGACCGGGAAGACTTTGGTCAGCGTTTCGATGCCGATTTTATTCTGATGACCGGCGAACTGGCGGCGTTGATTACAAACCTGGTGGAAGCGTTGGGCGGCGAAGCACAGCGTTAAGACCGGACGTTGCCATAAGATATAGCCCCCCATCGCAAGATGAGGGGCTAAAATTGGGTTACTTATCTGCCAGATAACGGCAAAGGTAGGACGTTGGCTCCGCAACCTGCAGGTGAAATTCGCTGTGGCCCGGCACGTTAAACACTTCGCCAGCGGCATAGGTTTTCCACTCGGTTTCACCCGGCAGCAGTACGTGTAATGCACCACTCACGACGGTCATTTCTTCCGGTTGGGCGGTCCCGAAGGTGTATTCCCCCTCCTCCATCACACCAACGCTGGCACGGCCAGTGCTGCTACTGGTAAAACCGATGGATTTTACTTTACCGGAGAAGTACTCGTTACTCTGAAGCATGGGCAGGCCCTTTATAGAAATTAGTGAAAAAACCACTATAGAGGTGAACTCTCAGGGCTGTCACGCAAATTGTTAAATCCATTCAGATAAGCAGTTCTGCCGCCAATCTGGCTACCAGCACATTGGATAAAAGTACCGGCACATCAAGCTGCTTTTGCAGAAAATCACGGTGTTTTTGATGGTAACCGAGGCAGTCCAGAACAAGAACATCCGCCCCCTCTGCCATTAGCTTTCTTCCTGCCTCCAGCAGATCGGCCTCGCTACCGTGTACGGGATTGGCGAGAGCATAAAGCGGCGGGTGAGTGAGTTTGCGCCACTTCAGCTCCTGAAACTTAATCAGTTCGGCGACCGGCAGAATGATCCCCACCTGATGGCCATCAACAATTGAGGCCACCAGCGGCGGAATGATGCGCTCCGGCTCCAGAAGAATAGCGTTACGGGCTTTCAACCCGATAAGCGGCATGGTACTCATTAGCAGAATGACTTCGTAACCTTCGTTGTCCAGTTGCTCAATAATCCCCTGCATCGCAATAGAGATTTTGTCGCGCCCGACCGAAGTAATGGTGTTGTCCGCCAGCAAAGTGAGCAGAGACTCTTCACCGGGTGACGGAGAAAACCGGCGGTGAACCTCGTCTGAAGAAAGGTTACCCAGCAGGCTTACCTGCGAGATTTGTTGTTCAGAGATATGTTCGGTTAAAAATGGCAAAACCTCACTCACAGACACTTTGCCGACGGTGAGAATGGCTACAGTTGGTCTCATGCTTCGCTCCGCTATTACTCAGTCACCGCCCTCTTAGCTGCACTGCTCCACGTCCGCTATGAAATAACTCCGCCGGGGTCGATCGTTTTTTGCTCGCCATAATCCGCAGCATACAACCAGAGCGATATCGAAATCCTTAACGAAACATCAACTACTGAGCAACATCTTTAATTAGATATATTTTAGGTAAATTAAAGGGATAAAAGTTTTTCTTATGAAAGACGAAGCACCGGCGGCACAGGCCTGCCGGTGGCGTTCAGGATTTCTGAGGGTCTTCATAACGCCGTTTTGCATCAAGGGCTTCCTGGCGGGTTTCATGCTCGCTAATCAGCGTGTCCTGATGGGGATGATCTGCCCGCAGCTGATACCAGGTTACGGCAGAACCTGGTACACCTTTCTGCACTTCGACAAGCCTTGCTTCTCGGGGATAAGGAGGTTGGGTCGCCATCGCTCGTCCTTATTTCTGGTGGATGAGCAGTAAGTATAGGCTAACTGGCGCGGGCCATTTGCAATGCGCTGAGGATAGCTTCCACCACCGCATCCGGGGGACGAGTGGCATCAACAATATGACGGGCAACCTGGCGGTACAGCCCTTCGCGGGCGGCAAGCACATCGACGATTTCATCGGTGACACCTTTGCCCGTCAGGGTTGGACGCTGTCCTTCTTCCGGCGAGGCAGTCAGCCGCGAAGCCAGAATCTGTGCCGGAGCGTGCAACCAAATGGCGATGCCGTTCTCCTGCATAAATTGGCGGTTGCTTTCCGCCAGCACCATACCGCCGCCGGTTGCTACGACGGTCGCCGGGGCCGTCACGCACTGAAGTGCATCGGACTCACGTGCGCGGAACCCTGCCCATCCCTCTTCCGCCACAATATCCGCAACGCTCTTGCCGGTGCTGGTCAGCAGAAAGCTATCGGTATCGACAAATGCATAACCCAGCGTTCTCGCCAGTGCCTGACCGACGGTCGTCTTACCACAGCCGCGAGCGCCGACTAAGAATAGGGGTTGAGTCATCAGAGATAATCCTCGGAAGTGCTGGCCTCAGGCCAGTAGGGACAAATGCAAAAACAGAGAGCGATAATACCATCAAACTAGTACATGAGATAGTGTAAACTTATGGTTACATTCATTATCGTTAAAGCGATAAATCCAGTAACAGCAGCCTTAACCGGCCATTAACAAGTGTAAACTAAATCAACCACTCGCTAACAGCGCCACAATACTTTAAACGCCAGGCCAATGACAACCCTTAATCTGAGATTCAGTAACACATTTATGGTTAGCTTTACGATTAAGGCGTTTAACCCACGCTGAAGATGATCAAGACTCCTTTTAAGACTTCATCATGACAGAGGTATGAACCATGCAATCTGAAGAGCAGCGTCTTATCGACGGGCTTTTTGACCGTCTGAAACAGGCCGAGAGCCAAAGTTCCACTCGCGATGCGGCCGCAGAACAGCGGATTGCGCAACACCTCAGCCAGCAGCCGGGGGCCGCTTACTACATGGCCCAGACTATCCTTATCCAGGAAGCGGCCATAAAGCAGCTGAACGGTAAAATTCAGGAGCGGGAAGCGAAAGTCACCGAGCTTGAGCAAAAATCTCGCCAGCAGCAAAGCAGCGGCGGTTTTCTGGCCGGTTTGTTCGGCGGCGGCAGTAATAACAACTCTCGCGGTTCCGATCCGATTCCGGGCAGCCAGAACTACGGAGCGTCAGCGGCACCGGGCTACGGCGCAGCCCCACAGGGCGGCTACGGTGCGCCCCAGGCGGCACCTGCCAGCGCGCCGCGTGCCGGAGGCGGTTTCCTGTCTGGTGCGCTGCAAACCGCAGCGGGCGTTGCAGGAGGCGTTGTGGTGGCAGAAATGCTGACCAGTATGTTCCACCACAGCCAGCCGGATGAGATCGTCAATATCATCAACGAGCCAGCACCGAGCTTCGACAACAGCTCGTTTGACTCCGTCAACGACTACAGCCAGGCTGACGATCGCCAGTTCCTGAACCAGGATTGGCAGTCGCAGGATAACGGTAGCTTCGGAAACGACGACTTTGGCGGCGACGATTACGGCGACGACGACGACAGTTTTATTTAAGCCTTCTGCGCCCGCGCGACCATCAGCAGCCATTTTTCCAGCTCATTGGCAAACTGCTGGCGGTCGCGCTGGCTCAGGCTGTCCGGCCCGCCGGTTTGAACACCGCTGGCGCGCAGGGTATCCATAAAGTCGCGCATCGTCAGGCGTTCACGAATGGTTGCGGGCGTATAAAGCTCACCCCGAGGATTCAGCGCAATAGCCCCTTTCTCCAGTACATCGGCTGCCAGGGGAATATCAGCCGTGACCACCAGATCGTTTTTCTCACAGCGCCGAACAATTTCGTTGTCTGCAACATCAAACCCTGAGGCAACCTGCAAACTGCGAATAAAGCGCGACGGCGGCGTTTTAAGCCCCTGATTTGCCACCAGCGTTACCATCACCTGAGCACGTTCAGCCGCACGAAAAAGGACTTCTTTTATGACCTTCGGACACGCATCGGCATCCACCCAAATTTGCATTATGGCTCCTGATTGTCGGCGGGAATGATGGCGATTTTGCCGTGCTTTTGCAGAATGGCAAAATTTATCTGCGCCCGCGGCGCCGTTTAAGCGCAAACATAGCCTAAGTGCCGGAAAGCGCGTTAAGCTATCACCATAAGATAACGAAACAAATAACCATGGAGTAACGCTATGGATAAGAAAATTGGCTTTATTGGCTGCGGCAATATGGGGAAGGCTATCCTCGGCGGCCTGATTTCCAGCGGCCTGGTGCCGGCTGGCAATATCTGGGTCTATACCCCATCACCGGATAAGGTTCAGGCATTGTGCGATGAATATGGCATTAACCCGGCGCAGAGTGCCCAGGACGTCGCGCAGATAGCCGACATCGTCTTCGGTGCCGTCAAGCCGAACATCATGCTGAAGGTACTCAGTGAAGTTAATTCCGACCTGAATAAAGACACCGTGATCATCTCCATTGCCGCAGGCATTACCCTGGAAACCCTCGCGAAAGTGCTCGGCCACGACCGTAAGATTATCCGCGCAATGCCAAATACCCCGGCGCTGGTCAACGCTGGTATGACGTCGGTAACGCCAAACGCGCTGGTAACCGCTGAAGATATCGCCGATGCGGTGAGCATTTTCCGCAGCTTTGGTCAGGCGGAAGTGGTAAGCGAAGCTATGATCCACCCGGTGGTTGGCGTTAGCGGCTCTGCTCCGGCGTATGTATTTATGTTTATCGAAGCCATGGCGGATGCCGCGGTGCTGGGCGGTATGCCGCGCAAACAGGCCTATCAGTTTGCCGCTCAGGCGGTGATGGGCTCCGCGAAGATGGTGCTGGAAACCGGTACCCATCCAGGCGAGCTGAAAGATATGGTCTGCTCCCCGGGCGGTACCACCATTGAGGCGGTAAAAGTGCTGGAAGAGAAAGGGTTCCGCGCCGCAGTGATGGAAGCGATGGTGAAATGTATGGCGAAGTCGGAGCTGCTTGGGAAGTCCTGATTTTGGAATAACCCCTAACCCTCTCCCCTGTGGGGAGGGGGGACTGAATCGAGCACTCATCTTCGATTTTCCCCCTCTCCCTTCCAGGGCGAGGGCCGGGGTGAAGGTCATTTAAACGGCTTATTTTTTCTTAAGACAGTTGCTCATAAAGGTTTTTCTGGCGTCGCCCTTCAGCGATTGCTTCGCGGCATCCGCATTACAGTCTTTCATCTTTTGTTGCTGTGGCGTCAGGGTTTTTCCGGCAGCTGCCGGTGCTTCCCCTTTCAGGCAACTGCTCATATAGCTCTTACGCTGATCCCCTTTCAGAGACTGCGAGGCCGCCTCCTGATTACAGGTCGTCATACGCTGCTGCTGCGGCGTCATCGTTTTCTCAGCCGCCGTTGCAGACCCAACCAGCCCTACCAGTAACACCGCTAATAATGAAAATTTCATACCTTATTCCTTTTTTATAGTGACGCTTAAAGCCTGGCCTAAGGCAAAAAAAATGCGACGTTTCCGCCGCATTTTTTTCTCACCGTTTGACCAGAGGGCCCTTTACTCCAGCGCCATTGCCGCTTTCATGGTGTAGAACAGGTCAGTCTGGTCAGTCAGCCCGACGACGTTTGCCGCATGGGGACCATAGGCCGCCACGCGCAATTGGGTGCCGGTATGTTCCTGGGATTCCCCCTCAGAGTTCCCATAGCTGATGACCATCACCGCGCCGTCTTTGGTGTTCAGCGCCTGAGTCAGACCCGGTGCTTTGGTGTCCGGCGCCACAATCTGACTGGAGTGAGCATGATCCGCGGTGACGATAACCAGGGTGTTCCCGTCCTTACGGGCAAACGCCAGCGCTTTCTGTACGGCTTCATCAAGATCGACCGTCTCGCCAATCTGGCCACACGGGTTAGCGGCATGATCCTGTTTATCAATAGAAGCGCCTTCTACCTGCAGGAAGAAGCCTTTCTCGTTGCCTTTAAGCAGGTCGATAGCTTTTTCTGTCATCTGCGCCAGGGTCGGCACGCTGGCATCGCGTTTTGGATTTGGCGTACAGGTCACCGCCGGCTGGTCAATATTGCCGTGGTAGGTCGCCTTCGGGCCTTCCCAGCGTACCGGCATATTGCCGTCCGCAAACATGCCAATCAGCGGTTTCTGCTGGTTGGCGACGGTCACACCCGCAAGACCTGCCGCGTTGTCTACCCACTGGTAGCCGCGGGCATCCGCCTGCTCGCGCAGCGTTTTACCGTTCCATTCTCCGGCTTTCGCCACTTCACTAAACGTCTTTGCCCCGCCGCCAAGCGTGACGTCAGCTCGGGTATTCAGCAGTTGCTCGGTAATAGAGCCTTTACCGCCATTTTCCAGCGCGTTGGTGGAACACTTTTCACTGGTCGCGCTCGGGCCATAGCATTTACGGCCAGTAACATGAGAAACCAACGCTGCAGGCGTCGCGTCCTGAATTTCAGCAGTGGATACGTTTCCGGTCGCCTTACCGGCTGCCTTCGCCAGCTCAAGGATAGTCACGTGATCTTTCCCGTCGACATCGACACCCAGCGCGCCGTTATAGGTTTTTACTCCGGTGCTCCACGCCGTCGCGGAGGCTGCCGAATCGGTTACGTAATCCGGCTTTTTCGTTTTCTTATCGAGGGAATAATGGGTGTATTGCCCGGTCAGCGGCAAAGCATCAATACCCCGGAAGAAACCGCCGGCTCCTTCGGCATAGTTTCTGGCGGCGGTAATTTCCGAGTCACCCATTCCGTCCCCAATCAGCAGAATAATGTTTTTCGCCGTCTTATTGTTTAAAGAGGCGCGAATCGCTTCTGTCCGATCGCCAGTAATACGGCGGGCACCGCCAGGCTGAGTTAAATCCCCCTGTGCAGCACGATTTTCCAGAGATGAGGTCATTTCTTGTGATTGTGATGGGGTGCTGACGAACAGCAAAGGCAGCAGGCTGGCGATAATTACGCTCTGTTTCACTTTATTTTCTCCATGTAGTAACTACTGAATATAAATAAAAACAGAGCGAGTATAAAAATGACTTATGACACTAATATGACAAAGAAATTTGATTCAACTACGAGGATGGATAAGCAATTTTTTTAAATATTGACGGAGTAATTCAGTATCCTGGACTGGCACGACAGTCTTTGGGGTGGCATCTTCTAATGCCCCTTCAATACTGGCGACCAGCGCCGTGCGTTCCCCTTGTTCAAGCCTTCTCAGCAACGCAGTCACAACTATTTCCAGCGCTTCTACCTGAGCAACTAACTCTTTCGACTCTTCTTCTTTTTCCGCGAGTTTAACCAATAACTCTGCAATAAGATTTTTCATTTTCTCAGTCCCTGCGGGGTTAAGACATGACGTTAACACTCAGATCCACCTGAGAGCAATATGCCGTGTTAAATATGTGCGTAATAGCAAATAACGGTGATATTAAAACGATTCAGTCTGATAATAATCCCGACAGCAAATCTTTCGCACCACAAAAAAAGAATAATGGAATATTATTCGCTAACGATCCTGCTGTCGGCCCAAAGAAAAATAAGTAGAAATCAATCTTCATATTTCACTCACTAATATAGCCGACGAGCTGAAAAGACTCTCCCCCTAAAATTTAGGTATCACGCGTCTGCTGCCTGGCGTTTTTCCACCTGAAGGCGACCGCAAGCTGCCAGACATTAAGCAGCACAACCAGTGCGGTAGCAGCAAAAACGTAACGAAAACCGACCATTGCGGATACACCCGCCCCCATCAACGGCCCGGCCACATTCCCCAGATACATAAACGACTGGTTATAACCAAAGATACGTCCGGTGACCTGATCACTGCAGTATTTCAACAACAGCGTTTGCACCGCTGGCAGCATGGCTCCGTCGGCAAAGCCCAGCATAAAACGCAATATTCCAAGCTGCACCGGAGAGGTCACAAAGGACATTGCCAGGAATAACACCACCGCGCAGCACAGCGTCGCCATCAAAATACGTTCGGTGCCAATGCGGTCGCCCAGTTTGCCAAGTTTTGGCGCAGCAAACAGCGCGGAAATCCCCGGCAAGGCGGCGATAAACCCGCTCATAAAAGCGATGTTAAGGCTGTCCGGGGAAAGCTGTTTAATAAACAGCGCCAGGATAGGCCCAATCGAGCCGTTGCAGAGCTGAATCACCAGCGTGGTAATAAACAGGCTTAAAATAAGCCAGGGATAAGGCAGCGTGGCAAACACCTCTTTTCCGGTCAGGCGTTCATCCTTGCTGATTTTAGGCCGTGCGCCCTCTTTAATCAGCAACAGCGTCACCAAAAAGCTGACCATCAACAATCCGGCAGTGGCAAAGAAGACCGGCCTTAACCCCAAATGATCCGCCATAAAACCGCCCAACAGCGGGCCAACAATCACGCCGCTGATTTGCCCGGTAGACAGCGTGCTGATAGCCCAGCCGCTGCGCTCACGCGGAACCTGCGAAGCAATCAGCGCCATGGCATTGGGGATATAGCCTGAGGTTAAGCCCATCACCGCACGCAGCAGGAAGAGCTGCCAGACGTTGGTGGCAAAAGCCTGTAGCAGGATCGCCACCGCCATGCCGAAGGAGGCGCGAAGCAGCATCAGCTTGCGTCCCTTGCGGTCGGCCAGGCTGCCCCACATAGGTGAGACTATCGCCGACACTAAAAAGGTCACGCTGAAGGTCAGTCCTGACCAGAGGGATAACGCTTCGTGGGAGGTGACGCCGAGTTGCTCAACGTAGAGCGGAAGAAAGGGCAAAATCTGGCTGATCGCTAGGCCGGTAAAGAAGCAGCCAAACCAGACAGAAATGAGGTTAACCTTCCAGGACTCCATAGCGCGCTTTTTCAAAGGGGATGCAACCAGAACAGAACGATTTCTGGAAAGCTTATCACACTAATGAATATTGCCGTCAGCGCTCAGGGCCTGCCATTACGATATCGACATGATTGCTTACTAAAGCACATATCCTGCCCCACCGTGCCTGATGATGCAGGAACCACATGAATCCCCGTAATGAGCGTGCTATGTTGTCCGCCTTCGTAAAGTTTATGGGTGGATTAAGGCATGGCAAAACTGCGGGTTGGTATCGTGTTTGGTGGAAAATCGGCAGAACACGAGGTGTCGCTGCAGTCGGCAAAAAATATCGTCGACGCCATTGATAAGTCGAAATTTGATGTAGTGCTGCTGGGTATTGATAAACAGGGCCAGTGGCATATCAACGATGCGTCCAGCTACCTGCTGAACGCCAATAATCCGGCGCTTATCGCCCTGAATCGCTCCGAGAAAAACGTCGCGCTGATTCCGGGTCAGACTGAACACCAGCTGATTGAAACCAGCACCGCGGAACAGCTCTCCCAGATAGACGTGATTTTCCCTATCGTGCACGGCACCTTAGGTGAGGATGGCTCCCTGCAAGGTATGCTGCGCGTGGCCAACCTGCCGTTCGTCGGTTCAGGCGTACTGGGTTCCGCGGTCAGCATGGATAAAGACGTCGCCAAGCGCCTGCTGCGCGACGCGGGTCTGAACGTGGCGCCATTCATTACGCTCACGCGCGCAAACCGTGCAAAAATCAGCTTCGCCGACGTGGAAAAACAGCTCGGTCTGCCGCTGTTTGTTAAGCCTGCCAACCAGGGCTCCTCCGTCGGCGTCAGCAAAGCCAACAACGAAGAGCAGTACCACGCCGCGGTAGCGTTAGCCTTTGAGTTTGATCATAAAGTCGTGGTGGAAACCGGTATTAAAGGGCGTGAAATCGAGTGTGCCGTACTGGGGAATGACTACCCACAGGCCAGCACCTGCGGTGAGATTGTGGTCAATAGCGAGTTCTATTCCTACGACACCAAATACATTGATGAGCAGGCTGCACAGGTGGTCGTTCCGGCAGCGCTTGAGGCTGACATTAATGACAAGATACGCAAAATTGCCGTTCGCGCTTACCAGGCGCTGGAGTGCAGCGGCATGGCCCGTGTCGACGTATTCCTGACGGAAAACAACGACGTGATCATCAACGAGATCAACACGCTGCCGGGCTTTACCAATATCAGCATGTATCCAAAACTGTGGCAGGCCAGCGGGCTTGGTTACCAGGAGCTTATTACCCGCCTGATTGAGCTTGCCCTGGAACGCCACCAGCAGGATTGCGCGCTAAAAAGCTCAATCACCGCGTAGCGCTTAAGGCTCCGCCGTTTCCGGCTCTTCGCGGGGGCGGCGGATAATAAAGCCTGCAAGCCAAAAGCCAATGACCCACGTCACCAGCCCCACCGCATAATTTTGCCACCCCTGGGTTTCCAGCCCCATCAGGCCAACCACGCCGTTAAGAATAAAAATCAGCCCTATCGCCACCGCATAGTAATGCCAGTCACGACGCATCTTCAGGGTTAACATAGCCGCCTCACGTAATCAGAAATAAACCTGCCGGCATTGTCGCACATCAGCGGCAGGGAAACGCGCTGTTGCCGCAGGCTCAGCTAGCATAATGTTAATAAAATTTCCGTTAAGTTACAAAAATGTGAAGTTAAGCAAAAAACGCAAAACCAGGAGGATTCTGCCCCACAAATTACCAGCAATCTGATATTGACAACGCTTATGACCTGCCAAAATCCGCGCTATGGGGAGTCACACGTTTGATTCGCATTGCGATTATACGGGAGGTTATGATGGCGGATATTACTTTGTCGAAAGCTGTTATTCCGGCGACGCGGGTGATAACAACAAAAACAGAAGGGTCTGTGCCGGGCAACATTGCTTATGCGCTGTTCGTGCTGTTTTGTTTTTGGGTGGCCACCCAAATGCTAAACCTCATCGTTCAGGCTCCCGGCGTGCTGGAATACCTTGCTCAAAGCAACGACGCCAGCCGCCCGCGCATAGAGATGGGGCTGGCGGTTAGCACCGTGTTTGGGCTTATCCCTTTCCTACTGGGCGCGCTAACAATGGGTATCGTCGCCCTGACGCTACGCTTGCGCCACCGCCGTCACTCCGCCTGGTTTTACTGAACCCAAAGGCGGCAGTCTTCAGACTCCCGCCCGCTACGGCCTAACGCTGCATACAGCTCGCCCGTCTATCGTCTACCCGTTTAGCAAACCAGGCCGTGGTCAAATTGCGGGTAATTTTCGGGCTTTCAAGCGTAATGCCGGGCAGCACCTCTTTAGGCAACGGCTGACCTGCCTTTTTCTCCGCTAGCGCAAAGACCTGCTTGTAGAGGGTCGTTTTCTCAAACCCAATGCTGTCACCTTTTTGCAGCGCCCGACGAATTTCGCTGTCGCTCATATCCAGCTGCGTTGACAGCTTGCGCACCGCCATCTCGGTACTGCTCGGCTTGTCGCTGGTATAGAGGATCAGATCGCCATCCAGCGCCAGCTTCGTGCCCGTCGCGCGGCTGACCGCGCTCTGGAAGGCGGCGTTTCGGCTGGCGTACCAGCCGGCGTTATAGTCAGCAAAGCGATAAAGCGGTTTGGTGTAGTTGGCCGGATAATTCAGCAAGTGATAAGTGCCAAACCACAGCCCACCTCTGCGGGTAAACACTTCCTGGCGAACCGTTCCGTCCATTTTCCACGGGTAGCCGTCGGTGTGCTTCTCGGCAAAGGCGACGCTAACCTGCATAGTGCCGCCGGTTCGCACCGGGTTAAAGCTGCCAAACAGCTTCTGCCCCATCGGCACCATCGTCAAAAAATCATCAAAAATGGCGCTGAGCTGCCCTTCGGTTTTGACGTTATCCAACCTTTCGCTGTAGCTCTTGCCGTTAGGGGAATTAATGCGCAGCGCGGTATGCACCAGCAGCGGTGGAATGTGCATTTTCTCGGCGCGGCGGTCTATCTCTTTCCAGGCGATTTTATTCAACCCCGGCACCGCCGGGTCGGCCTGCAGATTGGACTCCTGTAACGCCACGGCCAGTACGGAACAGATGTTCTCTTCGTTCGGCTCAAGGTTTTGGCTTTTTAAGGTCGTCAGCAGGTCTTTTGCCAGGCCCGCCCTATCCTTCACCCCTTCCGGGATTTTCCGCCGGGCAACGGTTTCGATATCTATTGGCTTAGCTGCCGCGGTCGTAGTAGAGGCTGGCGGGTTGCCCTTTGTTGTACACCCCGTTAATACCAACAAGCCCCCCAGAGAGAGCGCCATCAATCCATGCTGCCTGTTCAATAAATCTATCCTCATGACGTTTCGTTGTGATTATTTTTCAGGGCCAGACGAACCCAGGCCTTCACGGCACCCTGCGTTTCATCGCGACGGCTTAACAATAGCAATTCAGCCGTCAGTCGCCGATCGGAAATTGGCTGATAAACCAGGTGCGGGATAGCCATGTGGGTAAAAGAATAAGGCAGCAGCGCAATACCAAAACCGGATGCCACCATTGCCAGCGCGCCAAGCGTGCTCGATGCCTGATATAGCGGTGCGGGTGCTCCACTGCTCCACCGCTCACGAACCTTCTCCAGGGCGTCGTCGCCCTCACCTGCAGCGAACTGAATATGAGGAACCTGCGCCAGCATCTCAAGCGTAATCCGCTTTTCAGCCGCCAGCGGGCTCCCTTCCGCCACCGCGATCATCATCGGCCATTCTGCAATTTTTACCGCCTCAATATCTTCGGCAAGCTCGCCCATCAGCGGCGTGTAAGCCACGTCGATTATCCGCTGCCTGAGCGCCTCACCCAGCGCGCGCGGGGACATTTCCTGAAGCTGAAGCTCCACCTTCGGCAGAAGCTGGTGAAAAGCGCGAACATCTTTCATTAAGCACCCGGAAATCACTGCGTTGCCGGCAAAGCCAATCCTCACCACGCCGGTTTCCCCACGTAGCGCCCTCTGAACGATATTTTTACCGTGCTCGGCCTGTTCAAGCGTTCGCCTCGCTTCAGGCAGCAGCAATCTTCCTGCTTCCGTTAGTTCGACCTTACGGCTGGTACGCGTAAACAGCGGCCCACCCACTTCGTCTTCCAGCGTACGAATCTGCATACTTAGCGCGGGCTGGACAATGTGCAGCAGCGCTGCGGCCTGCCCAAAATGACCGGTTTCGGCCAGCGTGACGAAGTAGCGAAGGTGTCTCAATTCCATGCACGCACCATCAATATTAATGATTAAACCATCATATCAATATATTTCATTTATCAATAACGCGCTGCAACAATGGCTCTTCATCTTCGCAGGAGACGTATATGAACAGTGACTATTTGCGGGACCGCCTCGCCATCAACGACTTAATCAACGGCTGGATGCACCGGGATCTTGCCCAGTGGGACAAGCTATCTGCTCTCTTCCACCCGGAAGGCACTATCGAAGTTACCTGGTTTGAGGGCCTTGCCAGCGAATTTATCAAAGGCTCTATGCGGATGGGCAAGTCCGACATCAGTACCAAACACCTGATTGGCACGCCGGTGGTCAGCTTCAATAGCGCGCAAGACAAGGCGATTTCTGAAACCAACGCCATGATTATTGGCCAAAACCACAGGCTGGAAATAGGCGCCACCTGCCATAACCGTTTTTATGACATGCTGGAAAAACGCCAGGGCATCTGGCGAATCCTGCGCCGCCAGGTGGTTTACGATTTCGGCTCATTCGACTTCCCGTTTGGCCCGGTGGACATTGATAAAGAGGCGGCAAAACGCTACCCGGCTGCCTACGCCCCCCTCGCCTATCTGCTGGAAAAATCAGGCTTTCCTGTACAGCGCGTGTTTGCAACTCAGGGCTCAGACCTCGAAATAGCGATGAAAAAAGAGGCCCAATCCTGGCTGGCCGACTGACAAAACGTGCTCTCATCCTGACATAACGTTGACAATTAGATGCCTGGTCAGTAATTTCATTTGTAACTACTGACCAGGCAAATACCATGAGTAAGACTACGGGTACTCCCTCTTCTAAACTGCACCTTGGCCTGCTGATTCACCTGTCGAACCAGTTCAAAGACCAGCTCATTACCCAGTACTTTTCGCCGATGGGCATTACCGGTGCGCAATTTAAAGTATTGATAAGTATCTATAAGGGCTTTAACAGCCCAGTAGAAGTCAGCAAAAACCTGGTGATGGATACCGGCGCCATGAGCCGCATGCTTGAACGAATGGTGAAGCGAGATCTGATCGTGCGAAACGTGAATCCCGAAGATAAACGCCAGGTGATTCTGGCGCTGACTGAGAAAGGGCAACAGCTATGCGAGAGCTTCCAGAATGAAGCCCTTGCATCGATCATCGGCACGCTCACCGAGCGCCTGACGCCCGAAGAATCAAAGCAGCTTAACGAACTGCTTATCAAAATGCTGCCGGACGAGATAACCGAGCGCCACCTTTAAGTTTCTGACTAAGGCCACATTAAAAATGCAAACCGCTACCGAGCAGGTTGAACGCGCGCCGAACAAGCGCAAGCGTAACTTCGCCGTCCTTCTTATCGTTCTGCTGCTTATCGCCGCAGGCTGCCTGGCATGGTACATGCTTTACGCACGTTATTACGAAACAACCGACGACGCCTATGTCAACGGCAACCAGGTCACGCTAACCCCACAAATCGGCGGTACCGTAACGCAGGTCAGCGTCGATGAAGGCGACTATGTCGAAAAAGGCCAGCCGCTGGTGCAGCTTGACCCAAGCGATACCGAAATTGCGCTTCAGCAGGCGGAAGCCAACCTTGCAAACACCGTACGCCAGGTACGCGGGCTTTATAGCACCGCGGATAACTACCGTGCCCAGGTTACCGCGAAGCAGGTTGCGCTGCAAACCGCGCAAAGCGACTACGCTCGTCGCCAGAAAATCTTTGCCACCGGCGCCATTGCCGCTGAAGACTTGTCCCACTACCGCGATGCGGTCACCAGCGCGCAGAGCGACCTCGCCGCCGCCCAGCAGGCATTGCGCACTAACCTCGCGATGGTCGATGACACGGTTATCGACAGCCATCCGGAAATTAAAAGTGCCGTTGCCACCGTGCGCCAGCGTTTCCTCGACAATGCGCGCAGCACCATCGTCGCGCCGGTGAGTGGATTTGTCGCTAAGCGTGCCGTTCAGCTGGGAATGCGCGTCGACTCCGGCACCACGCTGCTGGCGATTGTGCCGCTGGACCAGGTATGGGTCGATGCCAACTTTAAAGAGAGCCAGATGCAGGATATGCGTCTCGGGCAGAAGGTTACGCTGACCGCCGATTTATACGGCGACGACGTGGAGTACCAGGGCACCATTGAAAGCCTCGGCATCGGGACCGGCAGCGCCTTCTCGCTGTTACCGGCCCAGAACGCCAGCGGCAACTGGATCAAAATCGTTCAGCGCCTGCCGGTACGTATCACGCTTGACCCGCATGATATGCAGAAGCACCCGCTTCGTGTTGGGCTGTCGATGTTCGCTCGCGTGGATATTCGCAATGCTGACGGTCACCTGCTGCCGCAAAAAACCGTCACCACACCGCGGTTTACTACCGACGTTTACCAGAATGCACTGGATGAAGCCGACAAGCTGGTCACGAAAATCCTTCATGACAACAGCCAGCCGGTAGCGTCAGGCACCCGCTAAGAGAGACGTTATGCAAGATAAGGCGGCGTTTACGCCTCCCAGCCTGCTGCTGGCGACTATCGCGCTGTCGCTGGCCACCTTTATGCAGGTGCTGGACTCCACCATCGCTAACGTGGCGCTGCCGACGATTGCCGGTAACCTCGGCGTCAGCGCCGATCAGGGCACCTGGGTTATCACTTCGTTCGCAGTGTGTAACGCCATTGCCCTGCCACTGACCGGCTGGTTTACCCGCAGGTTTGGACAGCTCAAGCTGTTCGTCGGCTCGGTGGCGCTGTTCACCCTCACCTCGTTCTTGTGCGGCTTTGCCCACAGCATGACCGAGCTGATTATCTTCCGCGCGCTGCAGGGCTTTTTCGCCGGGCCGATGTTCCCGATGTGCCAGACGTTGCTGCTGATTATCTTCCCATCCAGCAAGCGAAGTATGGCGCTGGCGCTGCTGTCGATGGTAACGGTTGTCGCGCCGATTGTCGGGCCAATTACCGGCGGCTGGATCACCGATAACTATTCGTGGCCGTGGATCTTCTACATCAACGTGCCGATCGGGATCTTTGCTGCCATCGTGGTATGGACGCAGCTGCGCGAACGTGAAGAGACAACGACCATCGCCCCTATCGACTACATCGGCATCGCGCTGCTGGTGCTCGGCGTCGGGCTGCTTCAGGTGGTGCTGGATAAGGGGAACGACCTCGACTGGTTCTCCTCGCCGGAGATAATCACCATGTCGGTGATTTCAGCCGTTGCGCTGGTATCGTTTGTTATCTGGGAGCTGGGGGAGCGCCATCCGATAGTGAACCTGCGCCTGTTCGCCGACCGTAACTTTGCCATCGGTACGCTGTCGCTGACGCTGGGGTATGCGGCGTTCTTCGCCATCAACATTATTCTGCCGCAGTGGCTGCAAACCCAGATGGGCTATACCGCTATTTGGGCCGGTCTTGCCGCCGCGCCGATGGGTGTACTGCCGCTGCTGCTGACGCCGATTGTCGGGCGCTACGCCAACAGAGTAGACATGCGCCTGCTGGCTACGCTGTCGTTCCTGACGATGGGCGCTTCGTGCCTGCTGCGCGCGCAGTTTAATACCAATGTGGATTTCCGCACTATCGCCGAAGTCCAGCTGTTTATGGGGATTGGCGTGGCGTTCTTCTTTATGCCGATAACCACCATTGTGCTGTCGAATCTGAACGGTGTTGAGGTGGCAGAAGGTTCCGGCCTGGCAACCTTCTTCCGCGTGCTGGGCGGGTCATTTGCTTCTTCGCTGACCACCTGGATTTGGTCACGTCGCGAGGTTTACCACCACGCTAACCTGACGGAGAGCGTGTCGGCTTATAGTCCTTCAGCGGTGGACTATCTGCATAAGATGGGCGGCGCTACGCAGCAGCACCTCGCGGTAGTGGATAAAACCATTGAGCAACAGGCCTATATGATGTCGACCATCGACTACTTCTGGCTGCTGGGCTGGGGCTTTATGGCGCTGATTGTAGTGATTTGGTTTGCCCGACCGCCGTTTACCCGCTCCGGAGCACCGTCAGCACCTTCCGCGGGGCACTAATCCGACGGCTTAGCAAAAAGGGATGGCATTGCGCCATCCCTATGCGGTTGCTGACGAAGAGGGAAAAAGCGTGGTTTTTCCCTCTTCGTGGTTATCAGCCGAAAATCAATGAATTGATTTTCCTAATTTTTTAACAAGCTGTCTGGTATTTCTTCTATCCCCAGAGTTTGTCACCCGCCTGAAAGGGATGGCATTGCGCCATCCCTTTTCTTTTTGCCTTAGACGGCTTCTTCGGTGCCCGGCACCAGCACATCCTGCAGCGTTCGCTCGAAGCTGCGCAGACGTTTGTAGATAGACATCAATTCAACCAGCGTGGTCCAGGAACTGATTAGATACTGGAACGAGCCGCGTACCTGGCCAAAGGCGTTGGTTATCTGCTGCATCAGGCCCAGGGTAATCGCACCTGCGGCGATCGAAGGGAACAGCAGGAACAGGCCAAACACATTGTCTATCTGGAGGTAAAGAATGCGCACGATATTGAAATAGGTGTAGTGGAAATAGAGGCGGAAGTAGTTATGTCGAACGTCGCCAAACAGCGCTTTTACCGTTGGCGGAGTAGCGCGACTGGCGTCGTCTTCCCCGTAAACCAGCTCTTT
Source organism: Enterobacteriaceae bacterium RIT693 (assembly GCA_009668225.1). Lineage (GTDB taxonomy): Bacteria > Pseudomonadota > Gammaproteobacteria > Enterobacterales > Enterobacteriaceae > Cedecea. The sequence continues at coordinate 679,291 of WJYK01000001.1, forward strand.
ACGGTAGGCGGCCTCCACTTTCTGGTTATTAAACTGCAGCCCCGGCAGCTTTATCCCGACCGCCGCCAGCAGGCCGGTTCCCATCAGCGACCAGATAATCGCCGCAATCACCAGGCCATAAGGCACCGCGCCAACAATCGGCAATTCCTTAACGTGCGGTGACAGCGCCACCAGAATAGGCAGGAAAGCAATCAGCGTCATTACCGACTGCAGCAGGCTCACGCCCATATCCTCAAGCGTCGAGGCAAAGCGCATGGTGTCTTCCTGCACACGCTGGGCCGCCCCTTCGATATGGCGCAGCTTCTGCCAGTTTTCCATGTAGTAGTCGTTCATCGCGGTACGCCAGCGGAATACGTAGTGGCTAATAAAGAAGCTATTCAGCACGCCGACGGTGACATAAATCAGCGCAATCCCAAGGAACACGCCGGTTTCGCTATAGAAGCGTTGCAATGGGACTTTATTCGGGGAGGCTAACGCGGTTTGTATAAGGTCAAAGAACGGGGCATACCAGGCGTTAATCGCCACGCCCAGCTCAACCATAAACCAGGTCACAAAGACGATCAGCGACGAGCCAAGAATCGACCAGCGCTGCCACGGATGCGGGCTTATCAACGCCCACACCCCGGCAAACACGCCAACACAAACGGCATAAAAAGCATAGAAAACAAAGGCTTTAAGAGTCCAAAAACGGGCTGCACTAATGGGTACTTGCTGGCTGGCTCCCACTAGATTTTCTAGCCACAGGCCGCCGCCGAACTGCCAGAATATGACTGCGAGTAGTCCCCATATTGCCGCCGAAATAAAAAACAGCTTCGGCGACGGGAAGAAAGATTTAAACATTACAGCACTCCTGATACGACTTTTTGTTGTTATATCTGCCGGTTATAGCGAACGTTCTACGATAATGCTTGCAGAATGTTGTATCAAGGAGTGAGAGGGGCTTACAGAATTTATCGCCAGCCGTCGAGAATGGACGCGGTCGTTTTCACTTCCAGGGTGTTGCCCGGAATCGACAGGTTGGCCCAAACCTCATTGTGCTGTTGAATAAGCGCCTCAGCGCTCACCGACGAGCGGTCAGCCGTGGTGTGGGCATCGCTGGCAACCGTAATGGCATAGCCCCGGCTTACGCCATTTTTGACGGTGGTATCCACGCAGTAATCCGTGGCGCAGCCGCACACTACCAGCGCATTGATTTCATTTTTTTTTAACAAAGGATCCAGCGTCGTACGGTAGAAAGCATCGCAGGCCGTTTTGGTCACATACAGCGCCCCTGCCGGACGATGCAGTTCGGGAATAATGTCGAACGCTTCGCTGCCTGGCTGCAGTTCCGCTTCGTTGTGCTGGATAAAAATCACTTTTTCCGCCGCATCAATAAGTTGATTAATTCTGGCGGCGGTTTGCTCGCGAGCACGGCGGGGGGACGCTAAAACGCCGTTTTGCATATCAATAACCATGACAACGCGGGCTGCAGGCATGCTGACTCTCCTTATATAAGAAAGAAAAAGCGTAGCACGCCTGCCTGAGGATTAAATCGTGTAAAGACCGGCATGGCCGAACGGCCGGGTCTTAAAGCGGCGATGCAGCCACAGATACTGCTCCGGCGCGCGCATGATTTCATGCTCAATTTTACGGTTCACATAGGCTGCGGCAGCCTGTTCATCTTCGGCCGGGTAATCACAAAACTCGGGCTCAATAACCAGTTGATATCCGGAGCCAGCGGGCTTGCGGATCAAAACCGTCGTCAGAATGGCGGGTTTTGCCAGGCGAGCAATGGTAAAGGTGCCGTTGGTTGTCGCGGCCTCTTGAACGGCAAAGAATGGCGCAAAGGAGCTGCCTTTCGGGCCGTAGTCCTGGTCAGGCGCAAACCATACCGCTTCGCCTGACTTCAGCGCTTTCACCATCCCTTTCAGGTTACGGCGATCCAGCATCGCTTTATTTGAGCGCGAGCGCCCGCGGGTCTGCACGTACTCCATCGCTTTATTATTGTGCGGGCGGTACATCGCCATCATTGGGCGACACAGCCCCATCACGCGCCCGCCCAGCTCAAGCGACATAAAATGCACGCCAATGACCATCACCCCTTTGCCTTTGTCGCAGGCGGCGGTGATGTGTTCAAGACCACGCACTTCAAACCATTTACGCACCCTGGCGTCTGACCAGAACCAGGCCATGCCGGTTTCAATCAGGCCCATACCGAGTGAACCAAAGTTTTTACTGACGATGATTTCGACCTGCTCTTCGCTGTAGTGCGGGAAACAAAGGTGCAGGTTCTGGCGAGCGATGGTGACGCGGCGCTTAAGAAAACGCATGGAAAAACGCCCAATGAGATCGCCCATCTTCATCAATACCGGATAGGGAAGCTGAACCCACAGCCACAGCACAGCCAGCCCAAACCAGGTCAGCCAATAGCGAGGATGTAAAAGGCATTTATAAAACAACGGTTTTTTTGACATGTTTACTTCTTTTCTTTATGCGAGGGGGAGGTTGTGTATCGCATAAAGAACTCAATCAGTAGCGGTACGCCTGGGGCTAGTACTAAGATGCCGGGGATGGAAAATAGTTTCAGTGAAGCACTAAATTACCCGTAGGATAATACGCACTTTTTGTCAAAGCAGCGTAAGGAAATTGTCAGTTTTTTTATCCTTTCAGAGCTTTCATTGCGGCCCGTAAGTTTTACACCCAAGACCGATGAATAAATACACAAAATGTGTATCATTAAGCGTCAGATGACAAACTTTTGTACCGCCACCCGGTGATGTAACGCACGGTTACGCTTTTCATTAACGAATCGCGTAATTGACGCTTTGCATAAGCGCGCAGACTAGTATAAATACCTGCTATACCGCTTTATTTTTTGAACTGGATTTTTGCGTTGAAAACTCGTCTCCCTCGTCTTCTTATGCTGGCTGCAGCCCTGCTGCCGGTACTTAGTTTTGCACAACCGTCACCGGCACCAGAATTTGCCTCTGACGTTGTCGATCGCTATGCCAACCATATTTATTACGGCAGCGGTGCGACCGGCATGGCTATTGTGGTGATTGATGGCAATCAGCGAGTGTTTCGCAGCTTCGGCGATACCCGACCGGGGAATAACGTTCGTCCACAGCTGGATTCTGTTATCCGCATCGCCTCACTGACCAAGCTAATGACCAGCGAAATGTTGGTAAAAATGCTCGACCAGGGAAAAGTTCAGCTCAACGATCCGCTCAGCAAATATGCGCCGCCAGGCGCGCGCGTGCCGACCTTTAACGGCCAGCCAATTACGCTGATTAATCTGGCAACCCACACCAGTTCTCTGCCACGTGAACAGCCCGGCGGGGCGGCACACCGCACGGTATTTACCTGGCCGACTCGCGATCAACGCTGGAACTGGCTCTCACAGGCCACGCTGAAAGCCGCACCGGGTACCGTTGCCGCCTATTCGAACCTTGCATTTGACCTGCTGGCCGACGCGCTGTCACGCGCAAGCGGCAGGCCGTACGCCGACCTGTTCGATGAGCAGATTGCCCGCCCGCTGGGCATGAAAGACACCACCTTCACCCCCTCGCCCGATCAATGCAAGCGCCTGATGATCGCTGAAAAAGGAGCCAGTCCTTGCGACAACACGCTGGCGGCGGTTGGCAGCGGCGGCGTCTATTCCACGCCGGGCGATATGATGCGCTGGATGCAGCAATTCCTCTCTTCCGACTTCCATCGCCGCAATAACCAGGCAGACAGGATGCAAACCCTGATTTATCAGCGCAGCCAGCTGCATAAGGTCATTGGGATGGACGTGCCGGGGAAAGCCGATGCGTTGGGCATGGGCTGGGTATGGCTGTCACCAAAAGACGGCCGTCCGGGTATTATTCAGAAGACCGGCGGCGGCGGCGGCTTCATCACCTATATGGCGATGGTGCCGCAAAATAACGTCGGTGTTTTTGTCGTGGTCACCCGCTCACCGCTGACCCGCTTCGTCAATATGAGCGACGGTGTGAATGATTTAGTCACCGAGTTAAGCGGCAATGCAACGCCGGTAATACCGGCTTCATAAGGCTTGCTCGCGGCGTGGAGTATTAGCTCACCGCCGCGCCGTTTTTACGCCGCTTTTTGTCGACGTACATGAGGGTATCCGCCTCACGCAGCGCATCATCTGGCGTTGTGGTGGCCGGGTTAATGGCGATAGCGCCAATACTTGGCCCGGCATAGTCAATGACGCAGGATTTCAGCTGATATTCCCCGCTAAGCAGCGCTGACAGTCTGACGCGAAAAGCGGCTGCCGCCCGCAGGGCTTCACCATATTCAGCGGGCCCGGCACCCGCGACAATAAACTCATCTCCGCCAACCCGACCCAATACCTCGTCTCCCCTCACGCCCTCTTCAAGCCGTTTACCGATAGCGCAAAGGAAATCGTCCCCGGTTTCATGACCGTGGATGTCGTTTATCTGTTTAAACCCATCCAGGTCGGCAAACGCCACCAGCACATAGCGGGCGTCGTCTTTGGCACGAGCGAATAAGCGAGGAAGCTGTTCGAAGACCGCACGGCGATTAGGTAGCCCGGTGAGGTCATCGGTATAGCTGGCGGTAGTCAGCGCGGTGTTTGCCAGCTGGAGTTTCTTCATCAGCTGCTCATTCTGAATCTGCTGAGCAATCAGCTGTGAGAACAGCTGCAATACCTGTTCACTGTGATCGGTCAGTACACGCTGCTCAGAGCTGGCGGCACACAGCGTACCGTAGAGCGAGCCATCGGCGAGGGTCACCGGTGTACTGACGTAGGTCACGATACCTAGCGCCTTTGCCGCTTCAGAGTCACCCCATACGCTTGCCACATCGCAGGTATAGCGGCGTCCTTCGTCTAAAGCGCGTTTACACAGCGTGTCTTCCCACGGTACGGAGAGTCCTTCCGGGATATTCATCGCCTTCGTATTGCGGGAAAAAACAATATGCTGCTGGCTGCCCTCCGCGTCAATACGGGTCAGATAGGTGGATTCCATATTGGTCACCAGCTCAAGCATTTCCAACAGCTGTCTGACCAAACCTTCCAGGGTATATTCGGCGTCTAAGGCGGTGGAGATACGCTCAATTAGATTATCAATCATCACACTGAAATACCTTTATCGGTGGTGCAGACTTACGCCCGGAGGGCACTTTTTACCCTATCATAACGGTAACTTCTACCCCCCAAAATATGATATTTCTGCCGGTAATTAAACCTTGCAAAATGTAGCGCTTTAGCGCGAATGCAGCTTACCTCGGGAATCCAAAGAGATAAGCACCACGGAAGAGATAATCAGCAGCGACCCCAGCCAGTCCGGCAGCGTAAAGCTGACGCCCAGCAACAGCACCGACAGCAGCGCGCTGCTTAACGGCTCTGCACAGCTGAGAATACTGGCCTTTGACCCACCGATCATTTGCGCGCCGGTCAGATAGAGGCTGAAGGTAATGGCCGTGCCCACAACGACGAGGTAGAAGAAGGCCAGCAAGGTACCGCCGGAAGCGGTAAAGCGACCAATCTGGCTGGCATAAAACGGCAGCAGCGCGACACCGCCCAGCAGCATACTCCAGCCCACCACCGGTAACGTGCCATAGCGAGCAATCAGCTTCGAGGGGTAAGTCGTGTAGAACGCAGCGGCAAACGCAGAAGCAATGCCCCAGAATAACGCGCTGCCGGAAATCGTAATCGACGCCGGATTACCGTGAGTTACCAGCACAAACGTCCCGATTAGCGAGGTGCCAATCGCGGCATAGACCAGTTTTCCGGAACGTTTTTTACGCACAAAGGCAAACCAGGCCACGATAATAGTTGGCGAGAGGAATTGGAGAACCGTTGCGGTTGCGGCGTTGGACTGCTCGATGGTCAGCAGGAAGGTCAGCTGCACCGTTAGCGCACCGCAAAGGGTAAAAATCAGCAGAGAAATCAGGTCATCACGCTGCCTAAACACGGCAAAGATCTTATCCCCGTGCATGAACGATAGCATCAGCAGGATCAGGCCGGAAAACAGCAGCCGCAGCATGGTTAGCGACGCCGAGGAAATATGGCTCTGCTCCATAATGTATTGCGCGCACACCCCGGAGCTTCCCCACAGTACCGCCGCAAACAGCACATACAGCATTCCTTTCCGACTAACGCTCATTACCCAACCCTTTTAAACAACCGCTTTATTTAGGTCAGCATGATAACGCAAATCCTCAAGGATAAGATGCCAGACATCGCTATCGACGGCGTCCGGCATAGCAAAATTAACTGCCGTAAACGTTGATCGCGCTGGTTAAACGCCGCGCACGGTGATTAATATTTTCGACAACCGCGCCTGCCTGTATCACCATATCAGCATTGTTCTGCGTCATGGTGCTAATCCGCTCCACCGAATGGTTAATCAGCCCGAGCGCGCTGGTTTGCTCGCGGGTCGCATCGCCAATCTCTCTTATCAGCCCTGCCATCCTGACTATCTCTTCCGCCATTTCACTGATGTGCTTTTCCGCGCTTTTCACTTCGGCAACGCCCGAGCTGACGCTGGCTGCGTTACGATCGATCAGCGTTTTGATTTCTTTCGCCGCCGAGGCGGAATGCTGCGCAAGGTTACGGACTTCAGCGGCCACCACCGCAAAACCCCGCCCGGAAACGCCCGCTCTCGCCGCCTCCACCGCCGCATTAAGCGCGAGGATATTGGTCTGGAAAGCAATTTTGTCGATAACGCTGATGATCTCGACGATATGCTCGCTGGCCTCTGCCATCGACTCCATCATCGTCAGCGTGCGTTTCATCATTTGCTCGCCTTCAAGCGCGTTCTGACTTGCCCTGTCTGCCATCTGCGATGTTTGTGCGGCCGAATCCGCCGTCTGTTCAACCGCACCCGAAATCTCTTCGATGGCCGCCGCCGTCTGCTGAAGCTGCGCATAGGTGTCGTCAGTGCGCTCACTCATCGCCCTGCTGCTGCTTGCCAGCTGCTGGCTAATCCCGCCAATACCGCTAACCTGCCCGCCAACATCATCCACCAACGAGCGTAGATTCAGCCCAGACTGATTCACCAGTCGCATCATCAGGCCAATCTCATCCACCCGGTTAAACTGAATCAGCCCGGTCTTTTGCCCGGAAACGATCTTTTGCATTTGCCGGACGATGGTTTTCACCGGTCTGACAACCTGTTGCTGCAAGAAACCGCCCAGCAAGGCAAGCAGCACGACGGTCAACAATGTTTGCCAGACGCTGTTCACATGCATCAGCGGCATCGTACAGACAGCCAACGCCGCCATGCCCAACGCTCCGCAGAGCCTGTGGAACAGCGAAAAATGCTGAAATACCGACAGGACGCTTTTCCAGCCGCGACGGATAACCAGCCCTTTAAAGAAGCGCAGATGCCCGGCACGTTTCTCTCTGACGGCGCGATATAGCGCTTCGCTTGCCGTCACTTCCTCTCGCTCCGGCACCGTCCGTACCGAAATATACCCGGTCAGTTCACCGCCGTGGTAAACCGGGGTCACGTTCGCGCGGACCCAGTAAAAATCACCATTTTTCCGGCGATTTTTAACCATCCCCGTCCAGCTGTCTCCCTGCTGTAAAGTGGCCCACATATCGGCAAACGCCTCGGGCGGCATGTCGGGATGGCGAATAAGATTATGCGCCTCGCCCATTAACTCTTGTTCGGTAAAACCACAGGCTTTAATAAAAGCAGAATTGGCGTAAGTAATATGGCTGTGAATATCGGTGGTCGACATCAAAGCCTCTCCGTCCCTGAGAAGATGCTCCTGCTGCGTAACAGGGTTGTTAACTCTCATATAAATCCCAAGCTGTAAAAGAGAAGAGTGCCAGCGAACGTGGCAAAAGGTATGCGATGTTTTTATTTATTGGCGCGATGCGCTGCAGTGTGCGGCGATATATTCTGCCGAATTATCGAAAGAAGAAAGGACTATTTTATAAAGGCAATAATGAGTAGCAACTTGTCATTAACTTAACAATTATTTGTAAAAGCGCTGTAGTTTATTTTGTTATGGCAGAAAGATTCTATTTCCCAAAGCCAAATTAAGCGGTATTTAAAAATTTAAGATAAATAACGCCAACCCTATTAAAAACAGTTGGCGTTATTTTTGGACTTTAGCTGGCCTTGCGACGCAGCAGCTTAAAGGCGACAAACAGGAACACTATCCAGGCCGGCAGCAGCATCGCAGACAGACGCATGCCGTCGATGGTGCACATCAGCCCCAGCACCATCATCATAAAGGCAATACACAGATAGTTGCCAAACGGGTAAAGCAGCGCCTTGAAGCTGGTTTCATGCCCCTGGCTGCGCATTGCCCGACGGAACTTAATGTGCGCCAGCGAGATCATGATCCAGTTCAGCAGCAGCGTCGCCACCACCAGCGCCATCAGCAGGCCAAAGGCCTCATGCGGCAGCAGGTAGTTTAAAACCACAACCAGCGAAGTAATGGCGCCGGACAGCAGCAGTGAATTCACCGGCACCCCGCCACGGCTGACCTTCGCCAGGAACTTTGGCGCATTGCGCTGCACCGACAGCCCGAACAGCATGCGGCTGTTGGAATACACGCCGCTGTTATAGACCGACAGCGAAGCCACCAGAATCACAAAGTTGAGCGCAGAAGCGACGACGTTGCTGTTCAGCTCGTGGAAAATCATCACGAACGGGCTGCTGTCGGACTTAATTTCCAGCCACGGGTAGAGCGAAAGCAGCACCACCAGCGAGCCGATATAAAACAGCAGAATACGGTAAACCACCTGGTTAACCGCCTTCGGGATGGTGGTTTGCGGCGAGCGAGCTTCCGCCGCCGTAATGCCGATAAGCTCCAGCCCGCCGAACGAGAACATAATAACTGCCAGCGACAGAATCAGCCCGTGCCAGCCCGTCGCGAGGAAGCCGCCGTGCTGCCAGAGGTTACTGACGCTCGCGCGTTCACCGCCGTGGCCGGAGGCCAGCAGCCAGATACCGAAGCCAATCATGCCGACAATCGCCAGCACCTTAATGAGCGCAAACCAGAACTCCATCTCACCGTACAGGCGCACGTTCACCAGGTTGGCAGCGTTAATCACCACAAAGAACAGCGCAACCCACGTCCAGGTCGGCACGTCCGGGAACCAGTACTGCATATAAATGCCGCCGGCGGTCAGCTCGGCCATGCCGACCAGCACGAACATCACCCAGTAGTTCCAGCCGGACAGGAAGCCGGCAAACGGCCCCCAGTATTTATAAGCAAAATGGGAAAACGAACCAGAAACCGGCTCTTCAACCACCATTTCACCGAGCTGACGCATGATCAGAAACGCGATGATCCCCGCCACGCCGTAGCCCAGCAATACGGCAGGCCCCGCCATTTGGATCGCCGGGCCAATGCCGAGAAAAAGTCCGGTGCCAATAGCGCCGCCAAGCGCAATCAGCTGAATATGGCGGTTCTGCAAGCCACGCTGTAATTGATGGCCATCCTCCGGCCCCGCAGTCTGGCCCTGTGGCTCAGACGCGACTGACGTGTTTTTCACGCCCTGCTCCTTTATGATTTGTCAAAGGGGCACCTTTTAACACCTGGAGCCTGGAGTGGCAAGGAATGGTTACACTTCGAAAATAACCCTACGGGCGTGTTATGCAGGCTGCCGCGCGAGGATCTGCTTCAGCGCAATCCATTCTGCTGCTACGAGCGAAGGAACAAATCGCTATAAGCCATAGCGTTTCGTTGTTAGACAGTGACAATTCCGGCTTTTATCTTTCGTCATGATTTGTAAATTTTACAGCAAATAATCTTGAGGGAATGCTATTGGCCAGGTTACTTGACGCATTAAAAACAAAACCCACGCGCTTTCGCCTGGCATTACAGGCAACCTTGATTAGCAGCGTGGTGGCTTTCTCCGGTGCGGCGACCGCCGATGACATCTTAAAAGAAGGCATCACGCCCGCCACCGACGTCAGCCAGATCCCTGCCACCGCCAAGCTTCGCAAAGACACGGTTGTAGCCGGGATCTCTGAGCCACAGGGGATTTTTAACCCTTACTTCTTCGTTAACGGCTGGGATGAAAACGTCACCAACGTCATTTTCTCGCGCCTGATTGACTGGGACAGCCACGGTAATCTGGTACCGGGCCTCGCCGAAAGCTGGAAGGTCAGCCCGGACGGCAAGGTCTACACAATCAAGCTGCGCCCTAACCTGACTTTTAGCGACGGCTCTCCACTGACAGCCGAAGACGTCGCCTTCACGCTCACCGTGCTGTATGACCCGAAATATGACGGCGATACCGACATTACGCTGGCCAACATTGCAGGTGGTGCAGATTACAAAGCCGGTAAAGCCGACAGCGTCAGTGGCCTGAAGGTTATTGACCCGCTTACGCTGCAGGTCACCACCACCCAACCGGGCGCAACCACACTTGGCAAGATTGGCGGCCCGGTGCTGTCGAAAGCTTACTACGGTAAAGGCTACCAGCGCGGCAACCTGGATTATCTGCGCACCCTGCACGGCAAACCTCTGGGCAACGGCCCGTATGTTTACGATAAGTACATTCCGGGCCAGGAAATTCGCTTCCACGCTAACACCCATTTCTACCGCGGTACGTCGCCAACGCCGCGCTTTATCTACCGCGTGACTAACCCGTCCACCAACTTCCAGCTGTTCCAGACCGGCGAGACGGATTACGACGCCTTTACCTCACGCCCTGACGATATCGAGCAGCTGAAACTGCTGGGCTTCGCTAATATCAACCTGTATGGATCCAGCGACTACAGCAAGGTTGAATTCAACGTTCGCCGCCCGGCGCTGCAGGACGTAAAAGTCCGCCAGGCGCTGATCTACGGCCTGGATCGCCAGAAGCTGATCGACGTGGTTTACCAGGGCTACGGCACGGTCGCCAACGAACCGATCTCGCCGATCTCCTGGGCTTATAACGCGGAAGGCGTAAACCCGTATAAATACGATCAGGCACAGGCGAAAAAGCTGCTGGATGAAGCAGGCTGGAAGCCAGGCCCGGACGGCATCCGCGTGAAGGACGGCAAGCGTCTGGAGCTGACGCTGCTGGTCAGCAAAAAAGTGCTGAACGACGCGCTGATCCCTATCGCCAAAGAGAACTGGCAGCAAATCGGCGTGCTGCTGAAGCCACAGGTCGTCGACTTCAACGCCCTGATGGCGCAGCGCAAAGCGGGCAACTACGATCTGGCTTCCTTCAGCACCAGCACGCTGAACGATCCGCACGACGGCGTATGGGATTACTACAGCACCGAAGCCAAAGAGTCCGGCTATAACAATCCGCAGGTGGATAAGCTGATAAACGAAGGCAACGCCACGCTCGACGAAGAGAAACGTAAGGCTATCTATCACGAGCTGTATAAGGTGCTGGCCGCAGATCCACCGGCGATTCTGCTCGGCAACCGCAAGATCCTGTCCGCCAGCAGCGCCCGCGTCACCGGCTTTAAGCCTGATATTTACAACGGCCTGACCGGCAGCTTGCCGGATGTGAAAATCGTTAAGTAACGCAGTAAACCTCGCCGCCGCCCTTTTTCGGGGCAGCGGCAGTGAGAACGTAATGAAAAACTTTATCCTGCGCCGCTTGCTGCAAACCCTGCCGATGCTGCTGCTTGCCTCATTGATCATCTTTATGCTGTTCGCGAAAACGCCCGGCGACTTTATCGACGGTAACATTACGCTGACCGCCGCCCGCGCCGCCGAACTGAAAGCGATTTACGGCCTCGACCAGCCGCTGCTGACCCGCTATCTCCACTGGCTTGGGCAGCTCATGACCGGTGACTTAGGCTTCTCCCTGCAGTATCAGATCCCGGTCAGCCAGCTGCTGAACCAGTACATCTGGAACTCTTTCCTGCTGGCCGCCATCGCGCTGGTGTTCTACTGGGGCATTGGCCTTACGGTAGGCATTGTCTCGGCCATGAAGCCCAACTCGCTGTTTGACCACCTGGTGAGCGTGCTGGTGTTCGCCGCCATGTCTTTACCGACCTTTTTCCTCTGCCTGCTGCTGATCAAGTGGTTCGCGGTGGATCTGCACTGGCTGCCGGTCGGCGGCATGACCAATACCGGCAGCGACGCGACCGGCTGGGCCTACGTCGTGCAGGTTGCCGCCCACCTTGTGCTGCCGGTGCTTGCGCTGGTGATGCTGCAGGCGGGCAGCCTGACGCGCTATTTCCGCGCCAGCATGCTGGACGTGGTGAAGATGGACTTTATTCGCACCGCCCGGGCCAAAGGGCTGCGTGAGCGCACCGTTATCCTCAAGCACGCCCTACGCAACGCACTGCTGCCGATCATCACTCTGTTGGGCTTTGAGCTACCGGGGCTGTTCTCCGGTGCGATCATTACCGAAAAAGTCTTTAACTGGCCGGGCGCGGGCCACATTCAAATTGATTCACTCGCCGCCCGTGATTACCCGGTGCTGATGGGCTTCACGCTGTTTCTGGCGGTGCTGACGATCCTCGGCAACCTGATTGCCGATGTGCTTTACGCGTGGGCCGACCCGCGCATTCGCGTGAGGGCGTAATGTTAAGTTCACTGTTTTCCACCAACCGCCGCCTGCGCAAGGCGGAAATCCCGGCGCTGGCGCAGGCTACACCGTCGCCATGGCGTCAAGCCTGGCAGGCGCTGAGGCGCAACCGTCTGGCGATGTTCTGTCTGATTTTGCTGATGGTGATGGCGGTATGGTGCGCGTTTGGGCCGCTCTGGTCGCCGTGGAAAGACGACGCCACCGACGCCCTGATGATCAACAAACCGCCGGGCGAAGTGCACTGGCTGGGCACCGACTTCCTCGGGCGTGACATCTATACCCGCCTGCTGCTTGCCGGACGCATCTCTCTCATTATCGGCCTGCTGACCATGCTGCTGTCGGTCACCCTCGGCTACCTGCTGGGCGCGGTTGCCGGCTACGCTGGCGGCTGGACCGATAAGATTATTATGCGCCTTGCCGACCTGGTAATGACCATCCCCAGCCTGCCGCTGCTGATCGTCGCGGGCGCCATGCTGTCGGAACTCGACTTCTCACCGGACTCGCGTATTTACATGGTGGTCATCATGCTGAGCCTGCTGGAGTGGCCGAAGCTGGCACGCCTGGTACGCGGGCAAATCCTCTCGCTGCGCGAACGTGACTTTATGCTGGCGACTCGCGTTTTGGGCCTCTCCACCCGCCGTCGGCTGTTCGGCCACCTGCTGCCTAACACCATTCCTATTCTGGTGGTCATGGCGACTATGGCGGTGGCCAACGCCATCCTGATGGAGTCGGCGCTGAGCTACCTGGGCCTCGGCGTCGTGCCACCCACCCCTTCCTGGGGCAACATGATGGACAGCGCCAACAGCCTGATCGACTTCCAGCGCCGCCCGTGGCTGTGGATGCCGCCGGGAATAGCCATTTTTATCACCGTGATCGCGATTAACGTGCTGGGCGACGGCCTGCGCGATGCGCTGGATCCGAAAATGAAACGAGGCGTGAAATGAGCGAAGCGCTGATTGAGTTTAACAACCTTTCCCTCTCCTTCGCCGGAGAACAAGGCCGCGTGCGTGCCGTGCAGGACGTGTCGTTTACCGTTCACGCCGGGCAAACCGTTGGCGTCGTCGGCGAGTCCGGCTGCGGCAAAAGCGTGACCGCCATGTCGCTGATGGGTCTGCTTCCTCCGCAGGCTGCGCGGATTGACGGCGGCGAAATCCTCTTTCAGGGGAAAAACCTGCTCGGGCTTGAGCCTGCGCAGATGGCAGACTTACGCGGCAACGAGCTGGCGATGATTTTCCAGGAGCCAATGACCGCCCTGAATCCGGTGCTAACCATCGGCGATCAGCTCTGCGAACCGCCGATCCGTCATCGCGGGGAAACGCCGAAAGCCGCCTGGAACCTGGCGACACAAATGCTGACCGACGTCGGGCTGGCGCGAGCGGAGAGCCTGATGGCTAGCTATCCGCATCAGCTCTCCGGCGGAATGCTGCAACGGGTAATGATCGCCATGGCGCTGAGCTGCCGGCCAAAACTGCTGATCGCCGATGAGCCGACGACGGCGCTGGACGTGACCGTTCAGGCTCAGATCCTGCGCCTGCTGCGGGATCAGGCGCGCCAGCACCACATGGCGCTGATGCTGATCACCCACGATCTCGGCGTTATCGCCCAAATGGCGGAACACGTCGTGGTGATGTACGCCGGGCGCATCGTCGAGCAGGGGCCAACGGCTGACGTACTCCGCCATCCGCTGCATCCGTATACCAAAGGGCTAATCGCTTCCCGACCTGTCCCCGGCGAGCGCCGCCGCAGGCTCTATTCGATCCCCGGCCAGGTGCCTGATTTAGCCGCCCTGCCGCCCTACTGCGCCTTTACCGATCGCTGCGCGCGCGCCACAGAACGCTGCCGCCAGGGCATTCCGGCGCTGCTCGGCCAGCGGCGACAGGCGGCCTGTTTCTACAGTGAGTTAGCGGAGTCCGCATCGTGAACAATCAGTACGTTATTGAAGTCGACGGACTCAAAAAACACTTCCCGCTGCGTGACGGGCTGTTTGGCCAGCAAACCGGCGAGCTGCGCGCGGTCGATGGCGTCAGCTTTAACATTCGTCAGGGAACGATTTTCGGCCTGGTAGGCGAGTCCGGCAGCGGGAAAACCACCGTTGGGCGCACCCTGCTCGGCCTGTATGACAAAACCGCCGGCAGCGTGAAGTATCGCGGCAAAGAGTTAAGCGAGCTGAGCGCCAAAGAGTCGCGGGCGCTGCGGCCTAAAATTCAGCTCGTCTTTCAGGATCCTTATAGTTCGCTAAACCCGCGCATCCGCGTAGGAGACGCCATTGGCGAGGCGATGCTGGAGCACAAGCTTTGCACCCGCGCCGAACTGCGGGACAAAGTGCTGGAAGTGATGAAGATTTGCGGCCTGGCGCCTCAGCATTACAACCGCTTCCCGCATGAGTTTTCCGGCGGCCAGCGCCAGCGCATTGGCATCGCCCGCGCGCTGATCCTTAACCCCGATTTTATTATTGCGGACGAACCCATTTCGGCGCTCGACGTCTCCATTCAGGCGCAGATCATCAACCTGTTTTCCGATCTGCGCGACGAACGCGGCGTAACGTTCCTGTTTATCTCGCACGATCTCGGCGTGGTGGAACACCTGTGCGACGACGTGGCGGTGATGTACCTCGGCCAGTTGGTGGAAACCGCCAGCCGCGACGTGCTATTCAGTCAGCCTCTGCACCCGTATACCCAGGCGCTGCTGGCCGCGGTCCCGTCGTTGGATCCGAGCAGCGAGCCGGTGGCCGCTATTCAGGGCGAAATCCCCGATCCTTCTCGCCCGCCTTCCGGCTGCCGCTTCTCCTCGCGCTGCCCTTTAGTCACCGACCGCTGCCGCCAGGAAGTCCCCGCGCTGCGGGAAGTGGGCGACGCTCACCGCGTCGCGTGTCATTTGGTTTAATTAATGAGTCATGGGCTGCTCACAGGAGACAGCCCATTATTTATAGTTAGAAGTCACGCTTAACAATTATGTATCCGTTGAACCTAACGGAACATTCATTATCATTGACCAGTGCGGAAGCAAGGAAAACATTGTGTTGCCTGTTTGTATTTTCAAAAGTGAATTTAACGATTAGATTTCGAGCATTACTTTCTGAGTAAACATTAATATAGTCTTTTACAGAAAGCCACATATTAGGATTTTGCTTTTCATCTATAATGGCAAATTGCTCAACCAGCTGATGAGAAACTGGCTCATTCATAACTAACTCTGTTTTAGTTTTATCACGCAGAACGGTACTAATATCAATTTTCATCTCCTTATCCATAGCATTCAGCATACTTATGCCAACTGAGGATTGTGGGACTATGCAAGGATTACTTTTCACGACTGCGACGGCATTGCTGGTTGCAATGGTGACAAGAGCCGTAACCATCCATACAGCTTTCATCTTACCAGCACCTCTTTGTCACCACTTTCCCATATAGCTCTCCGATATGCTGGCGCAGCCACAATACAACCATTTGAGGCCTCTCCGGGGTTTGCAATACTATCGCCATGGATTAAAAAACCATTACGCCCACACATATTATTTGTGTCATAGGGCTGGAGTCTGAGCGTAAATCTTCCTGCAACTTTATGGGTAAAAGGGACACCGACTATTCGATATTTCCCTCTGGGCAAAGGTCCTTTATTTACAACACATTCATGCCGACTATCATTTTTATAGCCTGGAGCGCCTGCATATAGGGCATAGAACATAAATATGCCATTCCTGTAGAAACTAT
>WJYK01000010.1 GCA_009668225.1 Enterobacteriaceae bacterium RIT693
ACCGAAAGGTGAGTCTGAACGCTGCGAAGCAGCGGCCCGTAGGGTGAACGTAAGTTCATAAACTGCCAGGCATCAAATTAAGCGTGCTGATATGGCTCAGTTGGTAGAGCGCACCCTTGGTAAGGGTGAGGTCCCCAGTTCGACTCTGGGTATCAGCACCAGTTTTTAGGTTTAAGTTCGGCACGTAGAAAAGAATTTGCCTGACGGCCGTAGCGCGGTGGTCCCACCTGACCCCATGCCGAACTCAGAAGTGAAACGCCGTAGCGCCGATGGTAGTGTGGGGTCTCCCCATGCGAGAGTAGGGAACTGTCAGGCATCAAATAAAACAAAAAACCTCAGCTTATTAGCTGGGGTTTTTTGTTTTCTGAATTCGGAAAAACACCATAAAAGGGCCGCATCAGCGGCCTTTGTCGTTTAATGGATAACCTGAGACAAGAAAGCTCGCGTTCTTTCTGATTTCGGATGGGCAAAAAACTCCTCAGGCGGAGCCTGTTCTACGATCTCTCCGCGATCCATAAAGATAACCCTGTCGGCAACAGTGCGGGCAAAACCCATTTCGTGCGTGACGCAGAGCATTGTAATGCCGGATTCTGCCAGCCCTATCATGGTGTCCAACACTTCTTTCACCATTTCCGGGTCAAGTGCCGAAGTTGGCTCGTCAAAAAGCATGATTTTTGGTTTCATACACAGTGAGCGGGCAATGGCCACACGTTGCTGCTGGCCGCCCGATATCTGCCCTGGGAATTTATGCGCGTGTTCGGCGATTCTCACTCGCTCGAGATAATGCATCGCCAGCGCCTCGGCCTCTTTCTTAGGCATCTTACGAACCCAGACAGGGGCCAGAGTGCAGTTCTGCAGGACGGTTAAATGGGGGAACAGGTTAAAGTGCTGGAAGACCATGCCGACTTCGGTACGGACTTTCTCTATATTACGAAGATCGTCATTCAGCTCTGTTCCATCGACGACAATACGCCCCTGCTGATGCTCTTCAAGATGGTTAATGCAGCGAATAGTCGTTGATTTTCCGGAGCCCGATGGCCCGCACAATACGATACGCTCACCTTGCTTCACATTGAGATTAATGTCTTTTAAAACATGGAATTGACCATACCACTTATTCACGTTTTCCAGCGTGATCATCGTGTCGGCAGCCTGTGGTGTCATTTTACTCATGATAATCCTTAGTGCGGCGTACGGCCGGTGTGGAAGCGCTTTTCCAGGTGCTGGCTATAGCGCGACATGCTGAAACAGAAAATCCAATAGACGATGGCGGCAAAGACGTAGCCTTCTGTCGACATCCCCAGCCAGGCCGGATCAACCGTTGCCTGCTGGACGCTACTGAACAGATCGAACAGGCCGATGATGATCACCAGACTGGTATCTTTGAACAGCGCAATAATCGTGTTTACCAGACCCGGGATCACCAGCTTTAGCGCCTGCGGTAATATCACTAATCCTTGCGTCTTCCAGTAGCCGAGAGCCAGTGACTCCGCTGCCTCATATTGCCCTTTCGGCAAAGCCTGCAGCCCGCCGCGAACCACCTCTGCGACATAGGCAGACTGGAACAAAATCACCCCGACCAGCGCCCGAATCAGTTTATCGATGGTGGTGCCTTCCGGGAGAAATAGCGGCAGCATCACCGAAGACATAAAGAGCACCGTAATCAGCGGAACACCGCGCCAAAATTCGATAAACATTATCGAGAGCACTCTCACTACCGGCATGCGTGAACGCCTGCCCAGCGCCAGCAAAATACCCAGAGGTAATGCTCCTGCAATGCCAACCGATGCCACTATCAGGGTGAGCGTTAAGCCGCCCCAGAGACGTGTTTCAACACGTTCCAGACCTAAAAAGCCACCGTACATCAGCCACCAGACGACGACCGGATAAGCTACTGCCCAGCAGGCAATATAGCGGCCGCGATGAGGGAGCGATTTCCAGAACATGACTGCAACGGAAAGCAGCCCAATGATAAGCGCAAGGTTGATTCGCCAGCGCCACTCGTGAGGGTAAAGCCCGTACATGAACTGGCCGAAACGTTCGTGGATAAACACCCAGCATGCCCCGCCTTTAGTGCAGTCGGCTCTGGTCTCGCCTACCCAGTTCGCCTGGAAAACTGCCCAGTTCAGCAGCGGAGGGATAAGTACCCACATCAAGCTGAAACACAGCAGCGTAAGCAGGGTATTCAACCAGCTGGAGAAGAGGTTTTTACGCATCCATCGCCAGACTCGCTCTGCAGAGTTGCCTGTCGGGCGGGCACTGTGCTCCTTCAGAACTTTAATCATCGACATTCCTTAGCGCTCAACCAGTGCGATACGGCGGTTATAAATGTTCATCAGCAGAGAGATGATGAGACTGATAACCAGATAGACGGACATCGTGATAGCGATGGTTTCGATTGCCTGTCCCGTCTGGTTCAGTACGCTACCGGCAAACAGAGAGACCATATCCGGATAACCAATCGCCGCTGCCAGCGAAGAGTTTTTGACGATGTTCAGATACTGGCTGGTCAATGGCGGGATAATGACTCTCAGCGCCTGAGGCACGATCACCTGCCGCAGCGTTACCTGCTTAGGCAAACCGAGGGACAGGGCGGCTTCATGCTGACCGAAGGGAACGGACTGAATGCCTGAACGAATAATTTCGGCAATAAACACCGAGGTATAGACCGAAAGCGCCAGCGTTAAGGCTGCCAACTCAGGGATCAGCACAATCCCCCCCTGGAAGTTAAAACCGTGCAGGGCGGGAATATCCCAATGCAGCGCAGCACCGAAGATCCCGTGTGCTATCAGCGGCATCAGTACGATCATTCCGATCGCGATAGGCCAGGTTCGACGAATTTGCCCGGTCCTCATCTGATGCGTTCTGTTATAGCGATACAGCCCCGCAGAGGCGATCAGCGCACACAGTATGGCGGCCACAAATGCCAGCAGGCCTTCACCCATAACCGGGGCCGGAAGAGACAGCCCGCGATTGCTCAAATACATCAGGCCAAAGGCGTCTATTGCCTGCCTTGGCCCCGGCAGATTGCGCAGGACGGCAAAGTACCAGAAGAAAATTTGCAGCAGCGGGGGAATGTTGCGAAACGTCTCTATATAGAAGGTAGAAAGCTTACGTACCAGCCAGTTATCGGAGAGCCGCGCCAGGCCAACAAAGAAGCCAATAAACGTGGCAAAAACGATACAGAGCACTGAGACCAGCAGGGTATTCAGAAGCCCAACAACGAAGACTTTTCCGTAGGTGTCTCCCTGATTGTAGTCAATCAGATGCTGGACGATGCCAAACCCGGCTGCGCGATCGAGAAAGGCAAAGCCGGAGGTAATTCCGCGGCTATCCAGGTTGGTGATGGTGTTATGAATCAGATAAACGGCCACGCCAATGACAAAAGTAATGGCGACTATCTGATACAGCCAGGCGCGAACCGAAGGGTTAGAAAACGATAAGTCGGCCTTCACGGCTGGGCGGTGATGACGCATAAGCAAACCTCAGTAACAGGAACATCGATCCTGGGCACCGCACCGAGCAGTGCCCTGTTCTGGTATTTCGCTTAGCGAACCGGCGGGGCGTACTGAATGCCGCCGTTGTTCCACAGGTTGTTCTGGCCACGTTTGATTTTCAGCGGGCTTTGGGCCCCGACGTTGCTCTCGAAGATCTCAGCGTAGTTACCTACCTGCTTCACGATGTTGTAGGCCCACTTGTTATCCAGCTTCAGGTCTTTGCCGAAATCGCCTTCTTTCCCTAGCAGGTGAGCCATATCGGGCGTGGTTGGGTTAGCGGCCATCTGGTCAACGTTTTTAGAGCTGATGCCCATCTCTTCGGCATTCAACATGGCAAACAGCGTCCAGCGCACAATAGAGAACCAGTCATCGTCGCCGCGGCGGACAACAGGCCCGAGAGGCTCTTTAGAGATAACTTCTGGCAGGACGAGCCATTCGGCCGGGTTGCTGAGTTTGATGCGCAGGGCATACAGCTGGGACTGATCTGAGGCCAGGGTATCGCAGCGCCCGGACTCCAGTGCTTTTGCCGACTCATCTGAGCGGTCAAATGTCACCGGCGTGTACTTCATGTTATTGGCTTTAAAGTAGTCGGCTACGTTCAGCTCGGTATCAGTACCTGCCTGGATACAGACGGTTGCGCCGTCGAGCTCTTTAGCGCTTTTCAGGCCGGCTTTATTGTGGGTCAGGAAGCCAATGCCGTCGTAATACGTTACGCCGGTAAACACCATCCCCATACCTGCATCGCGAGAGGAGGTCCACGTGGTGTTACGAGACAAGATATCGACTTCGCCAGACTGCAATGCGGTAAAGCGTTCTTTAGCGGTTAGTGGGGTATATTTGACTTTGGTGGCGTCGCCGAAGACGGCCGCCGCAACGCCACGGCAAACATCCACGTCGATACCGGTAAACTTGCCGCTGCCGTCAGCATAAGAAAAACCCGGCAGGCCATCACTGATCCCGCATTGTACGAAGCCTTTCTTTTTTACGGCATCCAGCGTGGTGCCTGCATGAGCCTGATTAGCCATCGCAAACAGCGTACCGGTAGCGACCAGAGTGGCGATCATCATCTTCTTCATAAATGCATCCTGTGTGGCGAAATTATCGTTATTGGCGTAATGGCGTCCGGGAGGCGCCGTATCCCTGTTCGTGGCAAATGCCCGAGTCATATTCTGTAAAGCAAAGGGAATGCCAGGTTTTACGGTGAACGTCTTACGCAGAAGGAGGCCGGGATGGATCAACAAAAAGGGCAGCGAACGCTCTGAAATAGTGCAGGGCTGCAACTAACGGCGCATTTCAGAGCAAAATGATTCAGATATTGCAGGAAGAATAAGCAAAAAAGCGCGAGAGGCTCGCGCTTTTATATGAGGGAAGGTTTATTTCGTTAACGCAACGATACCCAGGGCAACGCCGGCCACTGCGGCAGTGCCGGCGGCAATAGCGCCTGCGGTTTCCCAGTTATCCTGGGTGGTACCCTTCATACAGGTATTGGTGTGCACCAGGCGTCCCTGATCGTCATAGACCGGTACGCAAGGAGACTCGGTCGCGCAGCCTGCCAGAAACGTGGTGAGCAACGCAGCGGCGATGAATTTAGTCATTTTGAACCTCGTTTGAACCAAACGCCGGAACAGGGATCGCTCTCGTAGGTGCCCATAAAGGTACGAAGCTTTCTCGGATGCTGTGCCGGAGTGAATGTGGCTATTTTACCACTGCGTATCAGACCACAGGATTGGGGAATAATTGCAAAGCGTGTGCAGTGTAAACAAAGTGAAGGAAATAGCTCTGCAGCGGCAAATGATGATGAAAAACGTCAGATCTCAGGTGAATAAAAGAAAAAAGGCGCTTCCCCATGCCGGTTCGCGCCTTTTCACAACACTCGCTGATTAGTATCAGTTCATGCCGTATTTTTTCAGTTTCTTACGCAGCGTACCACGGTTGATGCCCATCATCAGGGCAGCACGGGTCTGGTTGCCACGGGTGTATTGCATCACCATGTCCAACAATGGCTGTTCTACTTCAGCCAGTACCAGCTCATACAGGTCGTTCACATCCTGACCGTTCAGTTGAGCAAAATAGTTCTTCAGTGCCTGTTTCACGGAATCACGCAGGGGTTTTTGGGTTACCTGATCCTGAGAGTTAACGGTAGAAACGGTCAGTACGTCAGAATTTACGCGTTGTTCGAACATAGTTCTGTCAGCTCTTTATTTCTGTTTACGCAAAATTTTCGAAGTATGCCTCCAACGCCTCCAGCTGTACGCTGGCATCCTCAATGGCGTTGAATGTGCGCCGAAACTGGTCATTTGGAGCGTGCTCCTGGAGATACCAGGAGACGTGTTTACGTGCAATTCGGTAACCTTTTACATCGCCATAAAAGCTATGCAGTTCCCGAATGTGCGAGCAAAGTAAGCGCTTCACCTCTGCCAGAGGCAAGGGCGGTAGCAGCTCTCCAGTGTCCAGATAATGCTGGATTTCCCGAAAGATCCAGGGTCTTCCCTGAGCCGCACGGCCTATCATCAGGGCATCAGCCCCCGTATAGTCAAGTACAGCTCTGGCTTTAAGCGGGTCAGTAATGTCACCATTCGCGATAATCGGAATGGAAACTTTCTGCTTAACTGCCCGAATGCTGTCGTATTCAGCATCGCCCTGGAATAAACAGGCGCGTGTGCGTCCATGAATTGTCAGAGCCTGAATCCCACAGTCTTCAGCCAGTTGGGCAATCTCTACACAGTTACGGTGCGCGGGCTCCCAGCCGGTACGAATTTTCAACGTCACAGGAACATCCACTGCCTTCACTACCGTCGTCACGATGTCCTTTACCAGACTCGGGTACTGCAGAAGGGCTGAACCTGCCAGCTTACGATTCACCTTTTTTGCCGGACAACCCATATTGATATCAATAATCTGGGCGCCATTAGCCACGTTTATACGCGCGGCTTCTGCCATCTCTTCAGGTACGCTGCCGGCAATTTGCACGGTGCGAATACCCGGTTCATCCACATGTACCATCCGTAAACGGGACTTATCACTCGCCCAAACTTCTGGGTTAGAGGACATCATCTCGGAAACGGTTAACCCTGCTCCCATCTCGTAGCACAGCGTCCTGAATGGTCTGTCAGTAATGCCAGCCATAGGTGCTGCGATCAGGCGATTTCTGAGCTGGTGGTGTCCGATGCGCATGAGTTAAGAAATGACCATACTGTGCCTGCAAGGCGGCGTATATTACGCATTTTTTGCACGAGATGAAAGGCCAAACTTTGAACAATCCTCTGTCACAGATCAATGAAGCGGCAACAAGTGTAGCCAGATTACACAATTAATCCAATTAATCAGATAGTTAGAGTTTTTCGTTTATTTCATGCTGTTTTAAATATTCCTGAAAGTTAGCAGAAATATGCTGTCGAACAGGGGGTTTTAACCAGATAAATCGCTGTTTTTGTGGCCAGTTTTGGATTTTTTATGCGAACAAGCTCTCATTTTTGGGTGCGGTTTACTCACTAAAACTGGCTAAAAACGACACACGGCAGCAGCGCCGTATGCCGTTATTTTCATCAGCTGTGCTTACGACCGGTGATGCGGCACCACTCTTCTTTTTCCGCGACCGGATCAAGCGTGAACTTATCAGCATAAGCTTCACAAACCCCTTCGGCCTGGCTTGCCAGAACGCCAGAGAGGCCAAGGAAACCGCCTTCAACCGGCAGCACGCTGATTAACGGCGCTAACTCACGCAGAGGGCCTGCCAGGATGTTAGCGACCACCACGTCAGCGCTCATGGCTTCTGGCTGATCTTTCGGCAGGTAAAGCTCAAGCTGCTCTGAAACGCCGTTACGCTCTGCGTTATCGCGGCTCGCCTGAATGGCCTGTGGATCGATATCTATGCCGATAGCTTTTGCAGCACCCAATTTCAGGGCGGCAATGGCCAGGATCCCGGAGCCGCAGCCGAAGTCGATCACGGTTTTTCCCGCCAGATCCAGGCCGTCGAGCCACTCGAGGCACAGCGAGGTGGTTGGGTGGGTGCCGGTACCAAACGCCAGGCCCGGGTCGAGCATTACGTTGACGGCGTTTTCGTCCGGCACATCACGCCAGCTTGGGCAAATCCACAGGCGGTCGCCAAAGCGCATCGGGTGGAAGTTGTCCATCCATTCGCGCTCCCAGTCTTTGTCTTCCAACTGTTCGACTTTGTGGTGGAAGCCCTGGCCCAGCAAAGGGCAGTTTTCAAGAATAGCGACGACTTCTTCCATGTCGGTTTCTGCGTCATACAGGCCGATAACGTCGGTGTCGCCCCAAAGGCGGGTTTCGCCAGGTAGCGGCTCAAAGACCGGCGTGTCGTGGGTGTCCTGGAAGGTGACGGAAACCGCTCCGCTTTCAATCAGCGCATCGCCCAGGCTTTCAGCGTTGCCGCCGGTGGTGTTAATTTTCAGTTGGATCCATGGCATGGCGAAACTCTTTATTTATCAGTAGTGGAAACAAGAAGGGCTTCCGGAACGGTATGACCAAAGCGGTTACCTATCAGGAACGCCAGCAAACTTATCAGCAGCGACGGCACAATCGGGTGGAAGCCGAAGAGCTGGAGGCTGAAACTGGCGAGCACCGCGTACAGTACGCCGCCGACGATCATGCCGCTCAATGCGCCGGCTGCGTTGGCTTTTTCCCAGTAAAGACCCAACACCAGCGGCCACAGGAAAACGGCTTCAAGGCCACCGAAGGCCAGCAGGTTAAGCCAGATAATCATCTCCGGCGGGCGCCAGGCGGCCAGCATCATCAGAAGGCCCAGTACAAGCGTGGTGGTAGTGGAGATGCGCTTCAGGCGGCTTTCATGACGAATTTTAGCCGGACTTGCGCTGAGCCACAGGTCTTTCACGATTGTCGCCGATGCCTGCAGCAGGTGCGCGTTAACGTTGGACATAATGGCGGCCATTGGGGCGGCCAGGAATAACCCTGCAGCCCACGGCGGAAGAACCTGCATCATCAGGGTTGGGATCACCAGGTCTGGCACCGTCAGCCCCGGAATAACCGCTCTGCCCAGCGCGCCGGCAAGGTGCATGCCCAGCATTAGAATGGCGACCACAATGGTGCCGATAATAATCCCGCGGTGTACGGCCTTACTGTCCTTATAGGAGATACAGCGCACCGCCGTGTGCGGCAGGCCAATAACGCCGAAACAGACCAGCACCCAGAAGGACGTCATAAAGGTTGGCGTCAGAATATCGCCCGCGCCCTGCGGGCTCACCAGTTTCGGATCGATATGCTCTAACGTCTGTACCGCGTTCCCTAATCCGCCCGCGGCGTGAACAACGCCAACCAGCAGAACGATGGTGCCTATCAGCATCACCATGCCCTGCATGGTGTCGTTGAGTACGCTGGCGCGGAAGCCGCCAAAGGCGGTGTACAGGGCGATGGTGATCCCGAAGATCAGCAGGCCGGTTTCGTATTTTATGCCCGCCGCCGTTTCCAGCAGCCTTGCGCCACCGATGAACTGCACGGCGATAGCGCCGACGAACGCGACCAGTAGGCTGATACTGGCAATCCACACCACCGCGCGGTTTTGATAGCGGGCCTGAAGCATGTCGTTAAGCGTAATCGCGTTGTAGCGGCGTGCCAGGATGGCGAATTTTTTCCCCAGGATCCCCAGAGACAGCCAGATCGTTGGGATCTGAATCATCGCCAGCAGTACCCAGCCGAGTCCGTACTTATAGGCGGCGCCCGGCCCTCCGATAAATGAGCTGGCGCTGATATAGGTGGCGGTGAGCGTCATTGCCAGTACAAAGCCGCCCATCGAACGGCTACCGAGGAAATACTCGCTCAGGAAAGTACCGGAGCTGCGCTGGCGCATGGCGTAAACAGAGAGGCCAAATACCGCTATCAGGTAGATAACCAGTACGGCAATGACTTCATTTTGCATGGTCATCTCCCAGAGGAATGTCGCGGAAGATTGTTTTAACCATTAGCCAGCAAAGCAGGATAAACAGCAGCGGCACCAGGAGACAGGCCATCTCAAACCAGTGAGGTAAGCCAGTGATACCCTTTACATTATCAGGTAAGTAAGCAGCCACTAACCATGCGGCAAGATAGAGCAGGGTCAGCCAGAGCGCCCAGCGCGCTTCTTTGTGGGCCTGAACAAAACGCTTGTCCATTTTTGTCCCTTGAGTTCGCGGAAAGCGAGAATTGTAACGCATCCATCCGGCAGGAGGATCAAAAAAGAAAAAGGCCGGAAATCCGGCCTTTTATCGACATGTTTGACGGAAACTTAGTGCTGAAGACCGAGTTTCTTCTCCAGATAGTGGATGTTAGTTCCACCGTGCTGGAAGTGTTCGTCATTCATGATCTTGGTTTGCAGCTCGATGTTGGTTTTGATGCCGTCGATGATCAGCTCTGCGAGCGCGTTTTTCATGCGGGAAATCGCCACTTCACGCGTTTCGCCGTAGCAAATCAGCTTACCAATCATTGAATCGTAATACGGCGGTACGGTGTAGCCGGCGTAAATATGCGATTCCCAACGCACGCCAAAACCACCAGGCGCGTGGAAGCGCGTGATTTTGCCCGGGCTTGGCAGGAAGGTATTCGGGTCTTCGGCGTTGATACGGCATTCCACCGCATGGCCGGTAACGTGAACGTCTTCCTGTTTGATGGACAGCGGTTGGCCGGCCGCAATGCGCAGCTGCTCTTTGATCAGGTCAACACCGGTGATCATTTCGGTCACCGGGTGTTCTACCTGAATACGGGTGTTCATTTCGATGAAATAGAACTCGCCGTTTTCGAACAGGAACTCGAAGGTCCCTGCGCCGCGGTAGTTAATGTCGATACAGGCTTTGGCGCAGCGGTCGCCGATGAATTTACGCAGCTCAGGCGTGATGCCAGGCGCTGGCGCTTCTTCAACGACTTTCTGGTGGCGGCGCTGCATGGAGCAGTCACGCTCGGCCAGATAGATAGCATGACCCTGGCCGTCGGCCAGCACCTGAATCTCGATATGGCGTGGGTTCTCGAGGTATTTCTCCATGTAAACCATGTCGTTGTTGAAAGCCGCTTTGGCCTCCGCACGGGTCATGTTGATGGATTGCTCAAGTTCCGCGTCGCTGCGCACTACGCGCATACCACGACCGCCGCCGCCGCCGGACGCTTTGATAATAACCGGGTAGCCGATGCGTTTTGCATGGGCACGGTTTTTATCCATGTCGCCGTCCAGTGGGCCGTCAGAGCCTGGTACCGTCGGTACGCCAGCCTGCTTCATCGCGGTGATCGCGGAAACTTTGTCGCCCATCAGGCGGATAGTTTCAGCTTTCGGGCCGATGAAGATAAAGCCGGAACGCTCAACCTGCTCGGCAAAGTTGGCGTTTTCAGACAGGAAGCCATACCCCGGATGAATTGCTACCGCGCCGGTAATTTCCGCCGCAGAGATGATGGCCGGGATGTTCAGATAGCTTTTCACGGACGGAGCCGGGCCGATACAGACCGTCTCATCCGCCAGTAATACGTGTTTCAGATCGCGATCCGCGCTTGAGTGCACGGCGACGGTCTTGATGCCCAGCTCTTTACAGGCACGAAGAATACGCAGGGCAATCTCGCCGCGGTTGGCGATGACAATTTTATCCAGCATGTTCGCCTCGTTACTCGATGACGACCAGCGGCTCGTCAAATTCTACCGGCTGACCATTTTCAATCAGAATTGCTTTCACCACACCGGCTTTATCTGATTCGATCTGGTTCATCATTTTCATTGCTTCAACGATGCACAGGGTATCGCCAACGTTAACTTTCTGGCCCACTTCCACGAACGCTTTTGCATCAGGGCTTGGGGTACGGTAGAAGGTACCGACCATTGGGGAACGTACGATGTGACCACTGACTTCAGCAGCTGCAGGGGCTTCCATTGCTGGGGTTGCGGCTGGCGCAACGGCCTGAGCCAGACCCGGTTGTGGCTGAGGCTGGTACATTGGCGCAGCGTAAGCCTGTTGCATCATTGGGAAACCAGCGTTTGCCGGTGAGCGGCTGATACGTACAGACTCTTCGCCTTCAGAAATTTCCAGTTCAGCGATGCCTGATTCTTCAACCAGCTCGATCAGTTTTTTAATCTTACGAATATCCATGAGTGGGTTCCGTACTCTTTGTTTAGATGGATTTTGACAGGCGTTTTACCGCCGTCTGTAGTGCATATGAATAGCCATCAGCACCTAATCCGCAGATCACGCCGACGGCCTTATCTGAAAGATATGAATGATGGCGAAACGGTTCACGCGCGTGCACATTGCTGAGGTGAATCTCGATAAACGGGATATCCACCGCCAATAACGCATCACGCAGCGCGACGCTGGTATGCGTGAACGCGGCCGGATTAATCAGGATAAAGTCGACAGTGTCTTTGGCCTGATGAATTCGGTCAATCAACGCATACTCCGCGTTAGATTGCAGGTGGCTGAGCGTTACGCCAAGGCTTGTTGCCTCTGCCTCAAGCGTGTTAACAATTTCTGCTAACGTTTGGTGGCCGTACTTGTCCGGCTCCCGCGTGCCCAGCATGTTCAGATTAGGGCCATTCAAAAGCAAAATGTGAAATTCACCCGACATCGTGCTGCCATCTCCCGCAATTAGTAGGCAATTTACAAAATATACCTAAGTTTTCCGGTTGTCACCTTTTCGAGCCGAAAATGGGCGTCAGAAAAAACCGAAGTCGCACATTATAACGATTTCGTAGCATTTGGCAGCTAAATACTGGTCTTATCAGGGAAGATGATCAACCGGTATCCGAAGAACGATACCGATTGATGTTTTTTCTGCGGAGAAGCACACGCTCTGTGGCTAGCGCCACCACTGGCGAAACTTCTTGTAGCGAAGTGCGAGAAGGATGATAGCCCCCAGCGCATAAAGCAAGGGCTGAGGGGACAAAATCTTAACCGACCAGAGGAAATGAATCGGCGCGAGGATCGCCACCAGATAGACGAAGTTATGCAGTTTCTGCCAACGGGCGCCTAAAAAACGCTGTGCCCGCTGGGTGGACGTGACGGCCAGTGCCAGCAGGATAATCCAGCAAATGATGCCCAGCGTCAGGTAAGGGCGGCTCACCAACTCCTGACCAAGCAGCCCAAGATTGCTGATCCCCAGCTCCAGCAGCGAATAGCTGGTGAGATGCAGCGTCGCCCAGACAAAGCACCAGACACCCAGCAGGCGGCGGGTACGAATCAACAGCGGCTGTTTGGCGTAGCGCGCCAGCGGCGTAATCAGCAGCGTTGCCAGCAGCAGTTTGAGCGCCATTCTGCCGGTAAAATGCTGGATATCTTTCGCCGGATCGGCGCTGAAAAGTCCCTGGCTTGCCGCGTAAAACAGCCAGACGAAGGGCAGAAATGCGGCCAGATGAAGCCCCACTTTTAGCCAGGTAATCTGTTTTACCGTCAGTCGCACTCAGAAGTTCTCCTTCAGATTCAGGCCGTGATAAAGCGAAGCTACCTGGTCGGCGTAGCCGTTAAACAGCAGCGTCGGCTGGCGCTTAACGTCCAGTACACCACCCGAACCGATGAAGCGCTCCGAGGCCTGAGACCAGCGGGGATGATCGACGTGAGGGTTCACGTTGGCGTAGAAACCATATTCATTCGGCGCGGCAAGGTTCCAGGTCGTTGGCGGTAGTTCGCTCACCAGCTTGATACTGACAATCGATTTGATGCCCTTAAAGCCATATTTCCACGGCACCGTAAGGCGTATCGGCGCGCCGTTTTGCGGTGGTAAGGCTTTACCGTACACGCCCACGGTCAGCAGCGTTAGAGGGTGCATCGCCTCATCGAGCCGTAACCCTTCTACATAAGGATATTGCAGACCGCCGCCGATGAACCGGTCTTTCTGGCCGGGCATTTGTTCCGGATCATTAAGCGTTTCAAAGGCCACGTACTTTGCGTTGCTGGTGGGCTCAACCATCGCTAGCAACTTATGGAGCGGGAAGCCAATCCACGGAACGACCATCGACCAGGCTTCAACGCAGCGCATGCGGTAAATGCGTTCTTCCAGCGGGAAGCGTTTATACAGATCGTCGTGATCGAGCGTCATGGGTTTAGCCACTTCGCCGCTGATTTTTATTTGCCAGGGATCGGTTTTCAGCCCGCCGGCGTTGGCGGCCGGATCGGCCTTATCCAGCCCAAATTCGTAGAAGTTGTTGTAGCCGGTAACCTTGTCTTCCGGGGTCAACGCCAGCTTTGCCTGATACTCTTCTGGTTTACTGAACGTCAGGGGTTTGCCGGAAGGTGCCGCCGGGCGATCGTTACCTTTGAACCAGGAAAGAATATCGGCGTTTGCGGTTTGGGGGAGCGACAGGGCGGCAGCGCTGATGCCCAAAGCCTTCAGCACCTGGCGGCGCTTCATCATAAATACGGATTCTGGCGTAACGTCGGCTTCGGTGAGCCGGGTGACCTTTTTCATGACGTTCTCCTCGTAGCGATAGCCTAAGCATGACCGAGAGAAAGCGTTCCGGCGAATATGTCACGAAAAATTGAAATTTATGGGGGCGCAGGTTGTGGCCCCCGGTGCGGATTAACGTATTTTCACCAGGGTTCTTCCCTGAATGGCGTTATTAATGATGTCACTGGCGTACTTTGGCGCTTCTGCGAGGCCGATTTCGGTGGTTGCCTGTTGGTAGAAGGCATCCGGCAAGTCTTTTACCAGACGTGCCCAGGCGGCGGTGCGACGATCCGGCGGTGTCATCACTGAATCAACACCCTGCAGGCGAACATTACGCAGGATAAACGGCATCACGGTTGTTGGCAGCGCAAAGCCGCCGGCTAAACCGCAGGCAGCCACGCAGCCGCCGTAGTTCATCTGTGCCAGGACTTTCGCCAGCACTTTATCGCCCACGGTATCAATGGCACCGGCCCATAGCTGTTTTTCCAGCGGGCGCGTTTCGGCAAACTCATCGCGGCCAAGAATACGGTCAGCACCGAGGCTACGGAGGTAATGATGTGTACTTTCGCGTCCGGAAACGGCGGCAACCTTATATCCCAGCTTGTGCAGCAGGGCAACGGCGGTGCTGCCCACTCCGCCGCTTGCGCCGGTCACGACTATTTCACCGTTTTCTGGCGTAACGCCCGCGTCTTCCAGCGCCATAACGCAAAGCATGGCGGTAAAACCGGCGGTGCCGATGATCATCGCTTTGCGTGCGTCCAGGCCTTCCGGCATGGCAACCAGCCAGTCACCGTTGACCCGGGCAGTCTCCGCCAGACCCCCCCAATGGTTTTCACCTACGCCCCAGCCGGTAAGCAAAACAGCCTGGCCTGGCTGGAAGCGAGCGTCTTCGCTGGCGTAGACTTTGCCTGCAAAGTCGATACCCGGCACCATTGGAAAGTTACGGATAATTTTGCCTTTGCCGGTAATGGCTAGCGCGTCTTTGTAATTCAGGCTGGAGTAATCAATTTCCACCGTAACGTTGCCCTCAGGCAGCGTGGCGTGCTCAATATCTTTTACCGCGGCCAGGGTCTGGCCTTCGGACTGTTCCAGGATTAAGGCCTGCATTGGCGCTCCTCGGTCGGTATCCATGGGAAAAAAATCTTAGCAGACTATACTCCGATACTGATGTTTAGAGCCGACTTACCGCAATAAATGCTCAGAAATTACCGAGGGGTTTCGTTTGCCAGGGGTCAGCCTTTGCTATTTAATGCTTCCTCCTTTGGGACCAATTTGAGTGTGGTTAATTTTCACTAACCGGAGTTAACACAGGGATGCGATTAACGACGAAACTCTCAGCTTTCATCACCCTCCTGACCGGGCTTGCGATTATCGTAACGCTCTTGGGGTGTCTGTTGAGCTTCTATAACTCGGTCCATGACAAAACCCGGCAGCGTATCCTGACCGTCGCCACAATTATTGATAATCAACTGATATCCCGCTCTCCTCAGCAGCTCGCGGACCACTTTAGCGAACTCATGATGCCGGTTGATATTACGGAAATTCGCCTGCTGGCGGATAAAAGCTACCTTTTCCAGCACACTTTACCCGAAGGCTATCGCCCGACGGGCACGCAATACACCTACCGGACCCTCAATGTCGCCCTGATGAAGCACCCCGGGATGTCCCTGAATTTGACCTACCGTGACCCGATTTCCGTCTACTACCACGCGATGTTCACCACTACGCCATTAACTGCGGCGGTCGCTTTTATGCTGGTGGTCCTTTTCATTGCTGGTCGCTGGCTCAAGCGTCAGCTTTCCGGGCAGGAGCTTTTAGAAATAAGGGCTGGGAAAATTATTGCCGGAGAACGCGGTACCCAGGTTCGCGGTACCGTTCATGAGTGGCCGCCGCTGGTGAGCAGCGCGCTGGATACCTTACTTTCTGATTTGCAAAACGCCGGCGAGCAGCGCAGCCGCGTGGATACCCTGATCAGGGCTTTTGCCGCTCAGGACATTAAAACCGGGCTCAATAATCGCCTGTTCTTTGATAACCAGCTGGCAACGCTGCTGGAAGGCCAGGAGCAGGTCGGCACCCACGGCGTGGTGATGATTATTCGCCTGCCTGATTTCGAGTTATTAAAAGAGACGTGGGGTAACGGCCCGGTAGAAGAATATTTATTCACTTTGGTGAACCTGCTCTCGACCTTTGTGATGCGTTATCCCGGTGCCTTGCTGGCCCGCTATTTCCGCAGTGATTTTGCGGTTCTGCTGCCGCACCGTACCCTAAAAGAGGCGGACGGTATTGCCAGCCAGCTGCTGAATTCCGTCGATGCGCTGCCGCCAACCCGTATGGTCGACCGAAGCGATATGCTCCACATCGGCATTTGCGCCTGGCGGAGCGGGCAGACAAAAGAACAGGTGATGGAACATGCGGAAATCGCCACCCGCAATGCCGCTTTCCAGGGGGCAAATAGCTGGTCAGTCTACGACGACAAGCTGCCGGAGCAGGGGCGAGGCAACGTGAAGTGGCGTACCTTGCTTGAGCAAGTACTGAAGCAAGGCGGCCCGCGTTTTTACCAGAAACCAGCTGTCGATCGGGACGGCGCCGTTCTCCACCGCGAAATCATGTGCCGCATTTTTGACGGTGAGCAGGAGGTGCTGTCGGCCGAGTATATGCCGATGGTCAGGCAGTTCGGTTTGTCAGAGCAATATGACCGCCAGGTTGTGTCCCGGCTTTTACCGCTGCTGAACTTCTGGCCGGAAGAGACGCTCGCGATTCAAATCACCGTCGACTCGCTTATTCGTGCGCCATTCCAGCGCTGGCTGCGTGATTCTCTGATGCAGTGCGAAAAATCGAAACGCTCAAGGATTCTTTTTGAACTTGCTGAGGCAGATGTATGTCAACACATCAGCCGTTTACAACATGTTGTAAGGTTAGTCACCGCGTTAGGGGCAAGGGTCGTGATTATCCAGGCGGGGTTAACGGTGGTTAGCACAACCTATATTAAAGAGCTGGATGTAGAGTTGATTAAGCTGCATCCGGGTCTGGTCAGAAACATCGGCAAGCGTACTGAAAACCAACTGTTTGTGAAGAGTTTGGTTGAGGCCTGTAACGGTACGCGAACCCGTGTTTTTGCGACGGGAGTGAGGACCCGCGGCGAATGGCAGACGCTGATTGATAACGGGGTGGCAGGGGCGCAAGGTGATTTTATCGCCGCATCTCAGCCGCTTGACAGTAATGTGAAAAAATATTCACAAAGATACTCGGTTTAACCTGCCGTTTGCCATTATTTCACGTAGAATAACGCGCGCTGCATCTCAAGGGGGCTAATCTGCCTGCCGGCCAGATTGTCGCAGCCGTTATGAACCGGTTTGCTGCTGTTAGCTGTTCGTTTATTCTACCGCGTTTGCTGCATTTCTGAACGCCATGTAGGTAGACGTTTCAAAAGTGTTACAGCCGTAGTGAACTGCACTATTTTTCACCGTTGCAGAACATTTTTGCGCCTTGTCGCTGTAGCGTGTGGTTGGTAAAGTAAGCGGATTTTGTATCCGCCCCAGCTTTCAGGATTATCCCTTAGTATGTTGAAAAAATTTCGTGGCATGTTTTCCAATGACCTGTCCATTGACCTGGGTACCGCGAATACCCTGATTTATGTGAAAGGACAAGGCATCGTACTGAATGAGCCCTCCGTCGTGGCCATTCGCCAGGACCGTGCCGGCTCCCCTAAGAGCGTTGCGGCCGTAGGCCATGATGCTAAACAGATGCTGGGCCGTACGCCGGGCAACATCGCGGCTATTCGTCCGATGAAAGACGGCGTTATCGCTGACTTCTTCGTGACCGAGAAAATGCTGCAGCACTTTATCAAACAAGTTCACAGCAACAGCTTCATGCGCCCAAGCCCGCGCGTGCTGGTGTGTGTGCCAGTTGGTGCTACTCAGGTTGAACGCCGTGCTATCCGTGAGTCCGCCCAGGGGGCCGGTGCACGTGAAGTGTTCCTGATCGAAGAGCCAATGGCTGCGGCAATCGGAGCCGGCCTGCCGGTGTCTGAAGCAACCGGCTCGATGGTTGTGGATATCGGCGGTGGTACCACTGAAGTTGCGGTTATCTCCCTGAACGGCGTAGTTTACTCCTCTTCCGTGCGTATCGGTGGTGACCGCTTCGATGAAGCTATCATCAACTACGTTCGTCGCAACTACGGCTCCCTGATTGGTGAAGCCACCGCTGAGCGTATCAAACACGAAATCGGTTCTGCCTACCCGGGCGATGAAGTGCGTGAGATCGAAGTTCGCGGCCGTAACCTGGCTGAAGGTGTGCCACGCGGCTTCACCCTGAACTCTAACGAAATCCTCGAAGCACTGCAGGAGCCGCTGACCGGTATTGTTAGCGCGGTGATGGTTGCGCTGGAGCAGTGCCCGCCAGAGCTGGCATCCGATATCTCCGAGCGCGGTATGGTTCTGACCGGCGGTGGCGCATTGCTGCGTAACCTCGATCGCCTGCTGATGGAAGAGACGGGTATCCCGGTAGTAGTTGCAGAAGATCCACTGACCTGTGTTGCCCGCGGCGGCGGCAAGGCACTGGAAATGATCGACATGCACGGCGGCGACTTGTTTAGCGAAGAGTAACAGCCACAGGCCAGGGGGAGCTTTCGCTGCCCCTGCTTGCTGGTTTGGGAATACGCATAGCCTATGAAGCCAATTTTTAGCCGTGGCCCGTCGCTACAGATTCGCCTTATTCTGGCGGTGCTGGTGGCGCTTGGTGTCATTATCGCCGACAGCCGCCTCGGTATGTTCAGTCAGATTCGAACATACATGGATACAGCCGTCAGTCCTTTCTATTTTGTCTCTAATGGTCCCCGTGAATTGCTCGACAGCGTGTCTCAAACGCTGGCCTCGCGCGACCAGCTTGAACTTGAAAATCGGGTTCTGCGTCAGGAGTTAATCCTGAAAAACAGTGAATTGCTGATGCTGGGTCAATACCGGCAGGAAAACGCGCGTCTGCGCGAGCTGCTGGGTTCTCCGCTGCGTCAGGATGAGCAAAAAATGGTGACTCAGGTCATCTCAACCGTTAATGACCCCTATAGCGACCAGGTGGTTATCGACAAAGGCAGCGTAAACGGTGTTTACGAAGGCCAGCCGGTTATCAGCGATAAAGGCGTTGTGGGGCAGGTTGTCGCGGTAGCGAAATTGACCAGTCGGGTACTGCTGATTTGTGATGCAACCCATGCTCTGCCGATTCAGGTGCTGCGTAACGATATCCGCGTGATTGCGGCAGGTAATGGCTGTACTGACGATCTTCAGCTGGAGCATCTGCCGGCCAATACCGATATTCGTGTAGGGGACGTGCTGGTGACCTCTGGTCTCGGCGGTCGTTTCCCCGAGGGATACCCGGTTGGCGTTGTATCATCGGTTAAGCTTGATACTCAGCGGGCCTATACCGTGATTCAGGCTCGTCCTACCGCCGGGCTGCAGCGTCTGCGCTACCTGCTGCTGCTGTGGGGGGCGGACAAAAACGGGTCGTCGCCAATGCCGCCTGAAGAAGTGCACCGCGTGGCAAATGAACGTCTGATGCAGATGATGCCTCAGGTTCTGCCGCCGCCGGGTTCAATGGGGCCTCCCGCGCCGGTCCCTGCGCCAGCAACCGGGATCACTCAGCCTGCTACGGGAGCACAGTAGTGGGAAGTCTACGTCACCAGGGCCGGTGGGTTATCTGGCTTTCATTTCTGATTGCTCTATTGTTGCAGGTGATGCCCTGGCCGGACGACCTGAAGTTTTACCGGCCAGATTGGGTATTACTGATTCTGCTTTACTGGATTTTAGCCCTGCCGCACCGCGTTAATGTTGGGACGGGTTTTATTGTGGGCGCCATACTGGATTTGATCAGTGGATCCACACTTGGCGTTCGCGCTCTATCATTAAGTGTTGTGGCTTACCTGGTGGCGCTGAAATACCAGCTTTTCCGTAATCTCGCCCTTTGGCAGCAGGCGCTGGTCGTCATGCTGCTCTCGCTAGTCACCGACATCATTGTTTTCTGGTCAGAATTTTTAGTGATCAATGTCTCTTTCAGACCGGAAGTGTTCTGGAGTAGTGTAGTTAACGGTATCCTGTGGCCCTGGATTTTCCTGTTAATGCGCAAAGTTCGCCAGCAATTCGCTGTGCAATAAAAGGTAAACATGACTACGTTGTATCTGGCATCCGGTTCGCCTCGCCGTCAGGAGCTTCTGACCCTGCTCGGCGTCTCTTTCGAACGCCTGGTTCCGGGCATTGAAGAGCAGCGGCAGCCGCACGAAAGCGCCGAGCAGTATGTTCGACGTCTGGCGCGTGAAAAAGCCCAGGCTGGCGTAGCGCTGGCCGCCGAGGATTTGCCGGTGCTGGGGGCAGATACGATTGTTATCTTTAACGGTGAAGTGCTTGAAAAACCGCATGATACTGCGCATGCGGCTCAGATGCTGCGCCTGCTTTCAGGAAATCAGCATCAGGTGATGACGGCGGTGGCAATTGCCGACGCTGCGCAAGTACTGGAAGCGTTAGTGATTACCGATGTGACGTTTCGCAGCTTATCCGAACAGGATATTGCCGACTATATCGCCAGCGGTGAACCTATGGACAAAGCCGGTGCTTACGGCATTCAGGGGCTTGGCGGCTGTTTCGTTAAAAGGATTAATGGCAGTTATCATGCAGTGGTGGGATTACCACTGGTGGAAACTGGTGAGTTGCTGAGCAATTTTCACGCGCTGCGTGACGGACGAGGAAAAGATGACGGCTGAATTATTAGTCAACGTTACCCCATCAGAGACGCGGGTAGCCTATATTGACGGTGGCATACTGCAAGAGATCCATATTGAGCGCGAAGCGCGCCGCGGAATAGTAGGGAATATCTACAAAGGTCGCGTTAGCCGGGTGCTGCCTGGAATGCAGGCGGCATTTGTAGATATTGGCCTGGATAAGGCGGCTTTCCTTCATGCTTCTGACATCATGCCGCACACCGAGTGCGTAGCGGGTGAGGAGCAAAAGAACTTTAGCGTGCGAGATATCGCCGAGCTGGTTCGCCAGGGGCAAGATTTAATGGTGCAGGTGGTGAAAGATCCGCTGGGCACAAAAGGCGCACGCCTTACCACTGATATTACTCTTCCTTCGCGTTATCTCGTCTTTATGCCCGGCGCTTCTCACGTTGGTGTTTCCCAGCGTATTGAAAGCGAAGCAGAGCGCGACCGCCTGAAGCGCATCGTGAATGAATATTGCGATGAGCAGGGGGGGTTTATAATTCGCACCGCCGCTGAAGGCGTCTGCGAAGAAGATTTGTCTTCTGATGCCGCCTATCTTAAGCGTGTATGGACCAAGGTTAGCGAGCGCAAAAAGCGTAATCAAACCCGTTACCAGATGTACGGTGAGCTGGCGCTGGCGCAGCGCGTACTGCGTGATTTTGCCGACGCGGCGCTGGATCGTATTCGCGTTGATTCCCGCCTGACCTATGAAATGCTGCTGGAATTTACCGCCGAGTACATGCCGGAGATGACCAGCAAAATCGAGCATTACAGCGGCCGGCAGCCTATTTTCGATCTTTATGACGTTGAGAACGAAATCCAGCGTGCGCTGGAGCGCAAAGTGGAGCTGAAGTCCGGCGGTTATCTGGTCATCGACCAGACCGAAGCGATGACCACGGTGGACATTAACACCGGTGCGTTCGTTGGCCACCGCAATCTCGACGACACGATTTTCAACACCAATATCGAAGCCACTCAGGCCATCGCGCGTCAGCTTCGGTTACGTAATTTGGGCGGCATTATCATCATCGACTTTATCGATATGAGCAATGAAGACCACCGCCGTCGCGTGCTGCATTCTCTCGAGCAGGCGTTAAGTAAAGATCGCGTGAAGACCAGTATTAACGGCTTCTCCCAGCTTGGCCTGGTCGAGATGACCCGTAAGCGCACGCGCGAAAGCGTAGAGCATGTGCTCTGCAACGAATGCCCGACCTGCCACGGCCGCGGCACGGTAAAGACGGTCGAAACGGTCTGTTATGAAATTATGCGTGAAATCGTGCGCGTGCATCATGCTTACGATTCCGACCGTTTCCTGGTCTATGCTTCTCCTGCGGTAGGTGAAGCGTTGAAAAGCGAAGAGTCTCACGCGCTGGCTGAAGTAGAAATCTTTGTAGGTAAACAGGTTAAAGTCCAGATTGAGCCGCTCTACAATCAGGAGCAGTTCGACGTCGTTATGATGTAAATGTGCGGATGCGCATTTTGCCCGTAAGGCTGACAAGGAGAGAAAGGTGAGGCGACTGCCCGGCATTCTGCTGCTCACAGGCGTAACGCTGGTTGTTATCGTCGCGCTGCTGGTGAGTGGCCTGCGGCTCGTTTTGCCGCATCTGGATGCCTGGCGGCCTGCGCTGCTGGATAAGATTGAGGCGGCGACCGGCGTGCCGGTTGAAGTCAGTAATTTAAAGGCTAGCTGGGAGAACTTCGGCCCTACGCTGGACGTGCGCGATGTTAAAGCCGGACTCAAAGACGGCGGCACGCTGAGCATCAAACGCGTTACGCTGGCGCTGGATGTCTGGCAAAGCCTGCTTCACGTCCGCTGGCAGTTTCGCGATCTGACCTTCTATCAGCTGCAAATGCGCACCAATACGCCACTCAGCCAGAACGGCGGTGATAGTACGCTCGAAGCGGATAAAATCAGCGATCTCTTCCTGCGCCAGTTCGATCACTTCGATCTCCGCGACAGCTCTCTTAGCTTTCTTACTCTCTCCGGCCAGCGCGCCGAACTTTCGATTCCTCAGCTAACCTGGCTTAATGGTAAAAATCGCCATCGCGCGGAAGGTCAGGTGAGCTTATCCAGCTTCAACGGCCAGCACGGCGTGGCCAACGTTCGCATGGACCTGCGGGATGAAAACGGCATTCTGAATAACGGCAAGGTCTGGCTGCAGGCTGACGATGTGGACGTGAAGCCCTGGCTGGGCCGTTGGATGGAAGACAATGTTGACCTGAAAAGCGCCCGTTTTAGCCTTGAAGCCTGGATGGACGTGAAAGAGGGCGATATCAGCGGCGGCAGCGTCTGGCTGAAAAAAGGCGGGGCGAGCTGGCCGGGAACCGACAGCGCTACGCATACGCTTTCGGTCGATAATCTTACCGCACAGGTTAGCCGTGGGAAGTCCAGCTGGCAGCTTTCTATCCCTTCCACCAATATTACTCTTGATGACCAGACCTGGCCAAAAGGCTCGCTCTCCATCGCCTGGGTAGCGCCGCAGGACGTTGGCGGAAAACAGAGCCAACGCAGCGATGAACTTCGCGTACGTGCCAGCAATATGGAACTGGCACGCTTCAACGGCCTGTTGCCGATCGCCGCCAAAATCTCGCCTCAGTTTGGCGATATCTGGACGTCGCTTCAACCTCAGGGCCACATCGACGTGCTGGCGCTGGATATTCCGCTGCAGCAAACAGAGCTGACCCGCATGCAGGCGCGCTGGGATAACGTCAGCTGGAAGCAGTGGAAGCTGCTGCCTGGCGCAGAGCACTTCTCAGGCTCGGTGACCGGCAGCGTCTCAAACGGGCAACTTAACGCCGTAATGACCGACGCCAAAATGCCGTACGAAACCGTCTTCCGCGCGCCGCTTGAGATTGAGAAAGGCGCTGCAACGCTTGCCTGGCAGAAAAACGCCGAGGGCTTTCAGTTAGACGGCAAGAACATTGACGTAAAGGCCCGCTCCGTTTGGGCGCGCGGTGATTTTCGCTACTTCCAGCCAGCCAGCGGAGATCCGTGGCTGGGCATACTGGCGGGTATCAGCACCGACAACGGTGCCGATGCCTGGCGCTACTTCCCGGAAAACCTGATGGGCAAAGCGCTGACGGATTATCTGAGTTCGGCCATTCAGGGCGGCCAGGCCGACAACGCTACGCTGGTGTATGGCGGTAACCCGCATCTGTTCCCCTACGAGCATAACGAAGGCCAGTTTGAGGTTTATGTTCCACTGCGGAACGCCAAATTCGCCTTCCAGCCAGACTGGCCCGCGCTGGAAAACCTCGATATTACGCTCGATTTCATCAATAACGGGCTGTGGATGAACAGCAGCGCGGTCAAGCTGGGTGGGGTAACGGCCACTCACCTGACGGCCAACATTCCTGATTATGCCAAAGAAAAGCTGTTGATTGATGCCGATATTAACGGACCTGGCAGCGCGGTAGGCCCTTATTTCAAAGAGACTCCGCTGGAGGATTCACTTGCCGCCGCGCTGGATGAACTCCAGATTGGCGGTGATGTGAATGCTCGCTTACATCTCGACATCCCGTTGACGGGCGAAATGACGACGGCCAAAGGGGATGTTCGGCTGAACAACAACACGCTGCTTATCAAACCGCTGGACAGTACGCTGCATAACCTGAGCGGTAAATTCAGCTTTACCAATGGCGATCTGCAAAGTGAGGCGCTAAGCGCCAGATGGTTTAACCAGCCCGTGAACCTGAACTTCAATACGAAAACCGGTGACAAAGACTACCAGATTGGCGTTAACCTGAGCGGCGACTGGCA
Organism: Enterobacteriaceae bacterium RIT693; assembly: GCA_009668225.1. Taxonomy (GTDB): domain Bacteria; phylum Pseudomonadota; class Gammaproteobacteria; order Enterobacterales; family Enterobacteriaceae; genus Cedecea. Next base: position 24,368 of record WJYK01000010.1, read on the forward strand.
GCCCAATAAAACCGGCGTTCTGCCGAAGCCGGTCAACGAAGCGGTCAGCGGTAATGTAACGTGGAAAGGCGATGTCGGTATCACGCTGCCTTATCACGGCAGCGCCAGCTACAAAGTTAATCTGGCGGGTGACCTGAAGAATGTGAGCAGTCACTTACCTGCTCCCGTCGATAAAAAAGCCGGGGCAGCTCTGCCGCTGAATATTGCCGTCAAGGGTGACCTGAAGAGCTTTAATCTCACCGGTAATGCGGGCGCGGTAAACCATTTTTCCAGCCGCTGGCTGCTGAATAAAAAGCTGACCCTCGACCGTGCGATTTGGGCGACCGACAGTAAAACCGTGCCTCCGCTTCCGGAGCAGCCTGGCGTTGAGCTGGATCTGCCCGCGATGGACGGCGCCCAGTGGCTGGCGCTCTTCAGCGAAGGGGCTGCAGACAGCGTAGGCGGTTCGGCGTCGTTCCCGTCGGCGGTTACTCTGCGCACACCAGCATTAACCCTCGGTGGCCAGCAGTGGCATAACCTGAGCCTGGTTTCTCGCCCGGCGATCAACGGTACTCAGGTTGAGGCTCAGGGGCGTGAAATTAATGCGTCACTGAGCATGAAAAATAATGCACCGTGGCTGGCTACCATCAAATATCTCTACTTCAATCCGAACTGGAGCGTCGTTCCCGGTGTTGCGAAAGATACCGCCAGGCTTGAGGTACCGGAAAGCAGCGAGCCTATTAACTTCCGCAGCTGGCCAAACGTGCAGCTGCGCTGCGCGGAGTGCTGGCTGTGGGGACAGAAATATGGCCGTATTGACGGTGATGTGACGATTAATGGCGATACGCTGCAATTGGCTAACGGGCTGGTGGATACCGGCTTTGCCCGACTCACCGCAGACGGTGAGTGGGTGAACAAGCCGGGCACCGAGCGCACCTCGCTTAAGGGCAAGCTGAAGGGTGACAAGCTGGACGCTGCAGCCAACTTCTTTGGCGTGAAAACCCCACTGCAGGGCTCTTCTTTCGACGTTGATTACGACCTGCACTGGCGAGCGGAGCCGTGGAAGCCTGATGAGGCTTCACTAAACGGTATCCTGCACACCAAATTCGGCAAAGGGCAGATTACCGACGTTAGCACCGGTCATGCGGGGCAACTCCTGCGGCTGGTGAGTTTTGACGCCCTACTGCGTAAGCTGCGTTTCGATTTTAGCGACACCTTCGGCAGCGGCTTCTATTACGACTCGATTCGCAGTACCGCGTGGATAAAAGACGGTGTGTTGCATACCGACGACACGCTGGTCGATGGGCTGGAGGCGGATATTGCGATGAAAGGTTCGGTGGACTTAGTCCGCCGTGAGCTGAACATGGAAGCAGTGGTTGCGCCTGAAATCTCCGCCACCGTCGGGGTTGCCGCCGCCTTTGCCGTTAACCCTATAGTCGGTGCCGCCGTGTTTGCGGCCAGTAAAGTGCTTGGCCCGCTGTGGAGTAAAATTTCCGTCCTGCGCTACAGCATCACCGGCCCGGTCGACAAACCGCAAATTAATGAAGTGCTGCGCCAGCCACGTACCAGTGAAGCTCACTGATTTGACGTTAGCGGTGAATTGCCGCAAGCTCCATTAATAAACCATTCCTCGCCCAATGGGCGATAAGCAATAAGAGTAGCGAAACGATGAGTCTGAACCTGGTAAGTGAGCAGTTGCTGTCTGCGAATGGCTTAACCCATCAAGATCTGTTTTCCATCCTCGGCCAGCTGTCCGAGCGCCGCCTCGACTACGGCGATCTCTATTTCCAGTCCAGCTATCATGAATCCTGGGTGCTGGAAGACCGCATCATTAAAGACGGTTCATGGAATATCGATCAGGGCGTTGGCGTTCGTGCGGTGAGCGGTGAGAAAACCGGGTTTGCCTATGCGGATCAAATTACCTTGCTGGCGCTGGAGCAAAGCGCTCATGCCGCTCGCAGTATTGTACGTGAACAGGGCGATGGGCGTGCTCGCACGCTGGGCAACGTTCCGCACAGCACGCTTTATACCAGCGCCGATCCGCTGCTCAGCATGACGCGTGAAGAGAAGCTCGACATCCTGAGACGCGTGGACAGCGTCGCGCGCGCAGCGGATGCTCGCGTTCAGGAAGTGAGCGTCAGCCTGACGGGCGTTTACGAGCTGATTCTGGTGGCGGCTACGGACGGAACGCTGGCGGCGGATGTTCGCCCTCTGGTTCGCCTGTCTGTTAGCGTTCAGGTTGAAGAAGACGGCAAGCGCGAGCGCGGCGCCAGCGGAGGCGGCGGTCGTTTTGGCTATGAGTATTTCCTGGAAAGCGTGAACGGTGAAGTTCGCGCTGATGCCTGGGCGAAAGAAGCTGTGCGTATGGCAATGGTTAACCTGTCGGCCGTTGCGGCTCCTGCCGGCATGCTGCCGGTGGTGCTGGGCGCAGGCTGGCCTGGCGTCCTGCTGCACGAAGCGGTCGGTCACGGCCTGGAAGGCGACTTTAACCGCCGTGGCACTTCGGTCTTTAGCGGCCAGATGGGCCAACTGGTGGCTTCAGAACTGTGTACCGTGGTGGATGACGGCACGATGCCTAATCGCCGTGGTTCCGTTTCCATTGATGACGAAGGCGTGCCGGGGCAGTACAACGTGCTGATCGAAAACGGTATCCTTAAAGGCTACATGCAGGACAAGCTGAACGCGCGTCTGATGGGCGTTGCGCCGACCGGTAACGGTCGCCGTGAATCCTACGCGCACCTGCCGATGCCGCGCATGACCAACACCTACATGCTGGCGGGCAAATCCACGCCGCAGGAGATTATCGAGTCTGTGGACTACGGTATCTTCGCACCAAACTTCGGCGGCGGCCAGGTCGATATCACCTCCGGCAAGTTTGTGTTCTCCACTTCGGAAGCTTACCTGATTGAAAAAGGGAAGGTCACGAAGGCGGTGAAAGGGGCGACGCTGATTGGTTCCGGTATTGAAACCATGCAGCAGATCTCCATGGTTGGTAACGACCTGGCGCTGGATAACGGCGTTGGCGTCTGCGGTAAAGAAGGGCAGAGCCTGCCGGTTGGCGTCGGCCAGCCAACCCTGAAGGTCGATAACCTGACCGTGGGCGGTACCGCTTAAGTTCATCTGGTAGCCGGGCTCTAACCCCGGCTGTTTTCATTTCTCGCCCGCACGCCCTGAAAAAGCTGCGTCACCCGCACGAAATAATCCGTCAGATAGTTAATGCACACCTCCACCTTCAGCGGCAGTTTGTCTTTCTCGGTATACAGCGCGTAAACCGGGCGTGGGTCGGACTGATAGCGAGGGAACAGGATCTCCAGCTCCCCGCTGTTGATCTCGTCGATCACCCACATCAGCGGCGCAAACCCTACTCCGGCACCGGCCTTAAGCCAGCGGCTTAACGTCATCGGATCGTTGGTGACAAAGCGACCATGCGGGATCACCTTGGTCGAAATCCCTTCCGGTGCGATGAGCTCAAACTCATTGTGCGGGCGTACGCTGTATTCAAGCCAGGAATGGTTAGCCAGATCGGCAGGTTTCTCCGGCGTACCGTGAATCTGAAGATAGTTTTTCGCGGCGCAGACCACCATCGGCATCGAGCCCAGCTTGCGTGAAAACAGGCTGGAATCCTGCAGAGCACCTACGCGAATCACCAGGTCCAGGCCGTCGGCAATCAGGTCGGGAAAGGGAATACCGGTAACCAGATTTACGGTCAGGCCCGGGTACTCTTTCAGCATCTCGGTCGTCATATCGGCGAGGACATTCTGTGCCATAGTTGAAGAGCTACCGATGCGCAGCGTCCCTATCGGCGTGTTGTTAAAGGCATAGAGCTGCTCGTGGACTTCCTGCGCCTCGTGCAGCATTTTGCGGCAGCCCTGATAATAGATTTTGCCCGCTTCGGTCAGGCCGATGCTTCGGGTGCTGCGGTTGAGCAGTTTCACCTGCAGCTCATCTTCCAGTTTGGACACGATCTGGCTGATGGAAGAGACGCTCATTTGTAGCTGCCTTGCGGCGGCGGTGTAGGAGCCAAGTTCAACCACTTTGGCAAACACCGACATGCGTTTAAGTCGTTCCATTGTTCACTCTGAGTGAAAAGTGATTTAGATCACATATTATAGATAACAGGGTAACAGTTACGTTAATATATTATTATTAACATAACTCATACCGCACGCTCGCCCGCCTTTTCTGGCCTCTCCGTCGCGGTTTGTCGTCGAGTTATGTATCGCCTGCATTATCTTATCAAGGTCAAAATGAGTCTATTTCCGGTAATCGTAATATTCGGTCTTTCGTTTCCGCCGATATTCTTCGAGTTAATTCTGTCGCTCGCCGCGTTCTGGCTGGCGCGTCGGCTGCTGACCCCAACCGGCATCTATGATTTTGTCTGGCACCCTGCATTATTCAATACAGCGCTCTATTGCTGCCTTTTTTATCTGATTTCGCGTTTGTTCGTTTGAGGTTGATGTGAAAATACTAACAAGAAACATAACCCGTACCGCTATCACGCTTCTGCTGGTGCTGCTGGCCTTCATCGCTATTTTCCGTGCGTGGGTGTTTTATACCGAATCTCCGTGGACGCGTGATGCGCGTTTCACCGCTGACGTCGTCGCAATCGCGCCGGACGTGTCCGGACTTATCACTACCGTTGACGTCCATGACAACCAATTGGTGAAAAAAGACCAGGTGCTGTTTACCATCGACCAGCCTCGCTACCAAAAAGCGCTCGAACAGGCCGAAGCCGATGTGGCCTATTATCAGGCGCTGGCATCAGAGAAACGCCGTGAAGCCGGCAGGCGTAATACGCTTGGTATTCAGGCGATGTCGCGCGAAGAGATTGACCAGTCGAACAACCTGCTGCAAACCGTGTTGCACCAGCTGGATAAAGCGCAGGCGACGCGTGACCTGGCCAAACTCGATCTGCAGCGCACGGTTATTCGTGCCCCGGCTGACGGCTGGGTGACTAACCTTAACGTGCATACCGGCGAGTTTATTAATCGTGGCGCGACGTCCGTGGCGCTGGTGAAACAGAATTCATTCTACATCCTTGCCTACATGGAAGAGACCAAGCTTGAGGGGATTCGCCCGGGCTATCGCGTGCAGATTACTCCGCTTGGCAGCAACCGCGTGCTGCGCGGCAGCGTTGACAGCATTTCTGCCGGGGTGACTAACGCCAGCAGTACCAGCGATGCAAAAGGCATGGCGACGGTTGATTCTAACCTCGAGTGGGTTCGTCTTGCTCAGCGCGTGCCGGTTAGAATTCGCCTCGATGAACAGATGGGGAATTTGTATCCTGCCGGGACTACCGCGACCGTTGTAGTCACCGGTGAAAAAGACCGTAAAGCGGAAAATGACTCGGCGTTTATCAAGCTGATGCATCGCCTGCGCGAGTTCGGTTGAGCGGGCCGCTATGTATAACATCTCCAGGCTACACGTTCGTTTTGCGATAAAGCTTGCCTTCGCCATTGTGCTGGCGGTTTTTGTCGGTTTTCACTTCGAGCTGGAAACGCCGCGCTGGGCGGTACTCACTGCCGCCATTGTTGCCGCCGGGCCCGCTTTTGCCGCCGGTGGTGAGCCTTATTCCGGCGCGATTCGCTACCGCGGAATGCTGCGTATTATCGGCACTTTTATCGGCTGTGCTGCCGCACTGGTTATCATCATTACCCTGATTCGAGCGCCGGTGGTCATGCTGCTGGTATGCTGTATTTGGGCCGGATTCTGTACCTGGATCTCTTCCCTTGTTCGCGTTGAAAACTCTTACGCCTGGGGGCTCGCTGGCTACACCGCGCTGATTATCGTGGTCACTATCCAGGTGGCTCCGCTGACCACGCCACAGTTTGCCGTTGAGCGCTGCAGCGAAATCGTCATCGGTATTGTCTGTGCCATCGTCGCTGACCTGCTGTTTTCGCCTCGCTCCATCAAGCAAGAGATAGATCGGGAGCTGGATAACCTGCTGGTGGATCAGTACCGCCTGATGCAGCTTTGCATCGCCCACGGTGACAAAGAAGAGGTGGATAAGGCCTGGAGCGGGCTGGTGCGTAAAGTGACCGCGCTCAACGGCATGCGCGCTAACTTGAATATGGAATCTGCCCGCTGGTCGAAGGCCAACCGCCGCCTGAAGGCGATTAACACACTTTCGCTGACGCTGATCACTCAGGCCTGTGAAACCTTCCTCATTCAGAACACCCGGCCGGAATATGTCACCCCTGAATTTCGTCAGCTATTTGCAATCGAAGTGCAAACCGCGGACGACGTATATAAGCGTATGAAGGTGCTGCGTCGGGCGATTTCCGTGATGGGGGAGAAGGCGACGCCGATTACCATTGGCTCCTGGGTTTCTGCCTCAACCCGCTATCTGCTGTTGAAACGCGGATTTATCTGTAACAGTCGCGTTAGCGCCGTCGAGGAAGAGGTGTTGAATGGCGAAGCGGTGGTTAAGGTGGAGTCCGCCGAAGGCCACCACGCGATGATTAACTTCTGGCGTACCACGATTTCCTGCGTGCTGGGCAGTCTGTTTTGGTTATGGACAGGCTGGACGTCCGGGAGCGGCGCCATGGTGATGATTGCAGTGGTCACCGCGCTGGCGATGCGTCTGCCTAACCCACGCATGGTTTCACTCGACTTCCTTTATGGCATGCTGGTAGCGCTGCCGCTGGGGGCGTTTTACTTTCTCGTTATTCTACCGTCGACCCAGCAAAGTATGTTGCTGCTGTGCGTAAGCCTTGCCCTGCTGGGCTTCTTTATGGGTATCGAGGTGCAAAAGCGGCGGCTAGGTTCCATGGGGGCGCTGGCCGGGACCATTAACATTATTGTGCTGGACAACCCGATGACCTTCCATTTCAGCAGCTTCCTGGACAGCGCGCTGGGGCAGATAGTCGGCTGCTTCCTGGCAATGATGGTTATCCTGCTGATCCGCGATAACTCCAAAGAGCGGACCGGCCGTACGCTGCTGAATCAGTTTGTGTCTGCTGCTGTTTCTGCGTTGACCACCAATAACGCTCGCCGCAAAGAGAACCACCTGCCGGCGCTCTATCAACAGCTCTTCTTACTGCTGAATATGTTCCCCGGCGACATCGATCGTTACCGTCTTGCCCTGACGCTAATTATCGCTCACCAGCGTCTGCGGGATGCGCCGATACCGGTCAATGACGATCTCTCAGCCTTCCACAGGCAGCTGCGTAAAACGGCAGATAAAGTGATCTCAGCGAACAGCGATGATACCCGTGAACGCTATTACCAGAGGCTTTTAGGCGAGCTGGAGATCTATCAGGAGAAACTCCGTTTGTGGGAAGCGCCGCTGCAGGTGACGGAGCCGGTGAAACGCCTCGCGGATATTTTGCACCGCTACCGGCACACGCTAATTAACGCCTGAGCCCAACCCTTGCACTGAGAGCCGACGCCTGCGTCGGCTTGAGACAGCTGACAAAGTTCATTGACCTTAAAAGACCCAAACTTCGGTCTAATAAAAACAAAGAATTATGTTCTCTGGTTTGCTCCAAACACCCGAAAACCACTTTTTTCGGGTGTTTGTCATCAATTTAGAGCCGACGCCTGCGTCGGCTTTTTTCTATCTATACTTAACAGCGGTCAATGGGATGAACACTTATGAACAGGAGAAATTATGACGAATCAGATCCTCCCGCAAAGTGAACTCTTCAAAACCGGTTGCCTGATCGGTGGTAAGTGGCACACGCTTGATGAAACCTTTGATGTGCTGAATCCTGCCACGGGAGAAGGGGTGGCTAAAGTCGCAAAGGCGGGTAAGAAAGAAACCGAGGCCGCGATTGATGCCGCGAGCAAAGCCTTTCCCGGCTGGCGTGCAACGACCGCGAAACAGCGCTCTGAAATCCTCTACCGTTGGTTTGAGCTGATACTGGCCAACAAAAGCTGGCTCGCCCGGCTGATGACCCTTGAGCAGGGGAAACCGCTCAAAGAGGCCGAAGGTGAAGTGGATTATGCCGCGAGCTTCATTCAGTGGTTTGCCGAGCAGGCAAAACGCGCGAACGGGGAGATCATTCCTCCGGCCAAGCCCGGCTCTCGCATTTTGGCCACGCGTGAACCGATTGGCGTCGTCGCCGCGATCACGCCGTGGAATTTCCCGATGGCCATGCTGACCCGCAAGCTGGGACCGGCTTTGGCCGCTGGGTGTACCGGAGTGATAAAACCCGCGAATAATACGCCGCTTTCTGCATTTGCGCTGCTGGAGCTGGCAAAGCAGGCCGGTGTGCCGGACGGCGTACTTAACGCCGTGGCCGGTAACACGCAGGAAATCAGCGATGCCATTATGGCAAGCCAGCAGGTCCGTAAGATCTCCTTCACTGGTTCGACCGCAGTAGGGAAGACGCTGATGCGTAACGCCGCGGAAACAATGAAGAAGGTGTCGATGGAGCTGGGCGGAAATGCGCCTTATATCGTGTTTGATGATGCCGATATCGATGCTGCGGTGAAAGGGGCAATTGCTAACAAGTTCCGCAATGCGGGCCAGGTGTGCGTTAGCGTTAACCGCTTCTTTATTCAACAGGGTGTATACGACAGCTTCGTGAATAAACTTGCCGAAGAGGTTAAGAAACTGAAGGTTGGAAACGGCCTTGAGGAAGGCGTTGTCGTCGGCCCTCTGATTGAAAAATCGGCCGTTGATAAGGTGCGTGAACATGTGGATGATGCGCTGGCAAAAGGCGGTAAAGCGCTGGTTGGCGGCAAGCCTCATCAGCTTGGCGGCAACTTTTGGCAGCCTACGGTTATCATTGATGCTAACGACGATATGAAGCTTGCGAAGGAAGAGACGTTTGGCCCGCTTGCTGCCTGCTTTAGCTTTAAAACTGAGGAGGAGGTTATCGAGCGTGCGAACAATACGCCATTCGGGCTCGCGGCCTATTTCTATACCCAGAATCTACAGAGAGTTTTCCGGGTCTCACAGGCCCTGGAAAGCGGCATGGTTGGGATCAATGAATGTGCTGTCTCAACGGAGCTGGGGCCGTTTGGTGGTGTAAAAGAATCGGGGTTAGGGCGTGAAGGTTCCGTATTGGGGCTGGAAGAATTCCTGGAAGTCAAAACGTTACATATCGGCGGGCTTTAGCGCTTCTGTTTGCTTCAAAGGGTAGGACGGCAGCGATGAAAAAATTTACTTTCGATTTTAGCCACATCGACGACAACCCTGCTTTCTATCGCCAGTTTGCGGAGCAGCTCGCTTTGCGTAAGGAGCAGGTCCATGACCTGGATAGCCTGTGGGAAGTGGTCACGGCGTCAATGCTGCCGCTTCCCGTCGAGATCGAGTTTGCGCATTTACCGGAGAGCAAACGGCGCAGATTTGGGGCACTCATCCTGCTGTTCGACGAGGCCGAAGAGGAGCTGGAAGGCCAGCTTCGATTTAACATTCACGGCTAGCGGCATAAAAAAGCCCCCGGCGAGCGGGGGCAAAGTCGTAGGACAAGTACGACGAGGGTTTATTTGTACAGCTCTGCAGTTGCGTGCCAGCTATCACCTGAACGCGCTTCCGTAATACGGTATGCAGAGGCACCTTGTTCAGTGGCTTTCTGAGCTAATTCTTGACGCATATCCATTGGCGCGCTGCCAACCTGGCTCACTGAAATGGAGCCCATGGATTGCAGACCCTGAGCTTGTTCGCTGTTGATCTGGTGAGCGGCGGCGTTAGCACCTAAAGAGATAACGGACAGCAGGCTCAGTGCGGCGATAGTTAATTTGGTTTTCATAGTCTTTACTCCTGAAGGTTTAACGTAGCGGCCGGAAGGGCTTAAAAGCGATTTTTCTACTTAGGGCCGCCGAAGGTTTAACGTTTCTGATGGTATCTATTCAACTGGCTTATGGCTAAAGGCTGTTATTTGTACAGCTCAGCCGTTGCGTGCCAGTGTCCACCGGTACGGGCTTCGATAACGCGGTAAGCAGAAGCGCCGTTTTGTTCAGCTTTCTGGTTCAGCATTTCGTGCATATCCATTGGAGAACTGCCGATGTCATCGACCGAAACGGTCCCCAGTGACTGGCGGTCTTGCGCCTGCTGAGCGTTGATAGAGTCAGCGGCGAAAACGCCGAATGACAGAGCGGAGAGCAGGCTTGCGGTAACTAAAGTTGCTTTCATGTTCATGATTTCTTTCCTCGTCGTATTCTTTTGTTTGGGTCATCGTTCTGTGACCCTCATCACGAAATTAAGTATACACTAGTTACGAGGAAAATTAATACCCTGCTAATTGTTGCCTATGCAACTTTAAGTTAACGAAATGATTTTTTATTACCATGGGTTATAAAAAAGACGTTTTTATCACGGCGTTTTTGTTAAATATAAGTAAAATCATATATATGGGTGGATTTGACTATTTGTGCGGTAGTACGCAGAACAATGCCCTGAAGAAGGGTATTGAAGCAATTCCATACGCTGGATTGAGGTTTTTTGACGGAAGATTACCGAATCGGGGAGAGATCACCCGCCATAAAGCATGGCGGGTAGGGGGCTAACGCATTACAACTCTTGTTCGAACAGGACCAAAATAGCTTCGTACAGCTGTTTAACGGTAAAGTCATTCGCCGGGGTCGTGAAGATGGTGTCATCCCCGGCAATGGTGCCAAGAATACCTTCCGCTTTACCCAGGGAGTCCAGCAGACGAGCAATTAGCTGAGCTGCACCGGGACTTGTATGGATGACCACGACGGCATCATTGTAATCGATATCCAGGACCAGGTTTTTTAGCGGGCTGGAGGTGGTTGGCACGCCCAGCTCGGCCGGAAGGCAGTAGACCATTTCCATTTTGGCATTGCGGGTTCTCACTGCGCCAAACTTGGTCAGCATGCGGGAAACCTTGGACTGGTTAATGTTTTCGAAGCCGTCGTTTTGTAACGCCTGGACTATCTCGCCCTGCGAGCTGAATTTCTCTTCTTTAAGTAATGCTTTGAAAGCCTTTACTAATTCTTCTTGTTTCGAGGAGTTACGCATAAATAACCTATCCTGGGTAAAAGAGATAACATTATTATGCATTTAAATGAATTTTTATGCAAATTGTTCATCTTCCTTCAGGCGCGCGAATTTACGGCGGCCTGAACGCGGTGGGACAATAATCCGGCAGAAAACAGCCTGAAATAATGTTATGAAAGCGGGCGATTTTATCAAATTTCGTTATCGGCGAACATGCCTGTGTCACGACTCGCAAATAAGCTTCAAAGTAAATTAAATGTTATCAAAATGATGTTGTTTTGGTGTGCGCAGAGGGGTAATGTAACCGCCGTTGATGTAACCACATCAGGTCGTGACCGGGCGCTATGGCGTCGTTCCTCCCGGCGAGTAAATGCAGCAGCAACGCGGTCGATGATTGTTGTATATCGCAATCCGGCGGCGGGAAGATTGTAATTATCTCTTCTCTGGATTATGGTCGCCACCGCATGGAGTTACGGCACGATTTTGCTAACCATAATAAGGAGTTTAGGATGAAAGTTGCAGTCCTCGGCGCAGCCGGCGGTATTGGCCAGGCGCTTGCCCTTCTACTTAAGACCCAACTGCCTTCAGGCTCAGAACTCTCTCTGTATGACATTGCACCGGTAACCCCAGGGGTTGCGGTGGATCTGAGTCATATCCCGACCGACGTGAAAATTAAAGGTTTCTCCGGCGAAGATGCAACCCCGGCGCTGGTTGGCGCAGATGTGGTGCTGATCTCTGCGGGCGTGGCGCGTAAACCCGGTATGGATCGCTCCGACCTGTTCAACGTGAACGCGGGCATCGTGAAGAATCTGATTGAGCAGGTTGCGAAAACCGCACCTAAAGCCTGCATCGGGATTATCACTAACCCGGTTAACACCACCGTTGCCATCGCGGCGGAAGTGCTGAAAAAAGCCGGTGTTTACGATAAGAACAAACTGTTTGGCGTAACGACGCTGGACATTATCCGCTCCAACACCTTTGTTGCCGAGCTGAAAGGCAAACACCCTGGCGATATCGACGTTCCGGTAATCGGTGGCCACTCTGGCGTGACTATTCTGCCGCTGCTGTCCCAGATCCCGGGCGTGAGCTTTACCGAGCAGGAAGTGGCTGACCTGACCAAACGTATCCAGAATGCGGGTACCGAAGTGGTTGAAGCGAAAGCCGGTGGCGGGTCTGCAACCCTGTCTATGGGCCAGGCTGCCGCGCGTTTTGGCCTCTCTCTGGTTCGCGCGCTTAAGGGCGAAAGCAACGTTGTTGAATGCGCCTATGTTGAAGGCGATGGCGAACATGCTCGCTTCTTCTCTCAGCCGCTACTGCTGGGTAAAAACGGTATTGTTGAGCGTAAAGCTATCGGCACTCTGAGCGCGTTTGAGAAACACGCGATGGAAGGCATGCTGGATACGCTGAAGAAAGATATCCAGCTGGGCGAAGAATTCGTTAAGTAATCGGCGCGATATAAAAAAAACCGGAACACAGGTTCCGGTTTTTTTATGCCTGCCGTTTAGCTACCGGCAGGATATTCCTGAATGGTGACCTGCAGCGTGAGTTTTTTATCTTCACGCATGACCTCTACCGGAATCACGGAGCCCGGGCGAATTTCCGCCACCTGGTCCATCGTTTCCAGCGCGGAGACGGCAGGTTTGTGGTTTACCGAAATAATGACGTCATTCACCTGAATGCCTGCCTGCGCGGCGGGGCCGTCCGGTGAGACTTCATTAACGATAATCCCTTGTAGCTGATCGATACCGGTCGAAGGGCCATGCAGCGGCGTTATCTCTCTGCCGCCAATGCCGATATAGCCGCGGATAACCCGGCCGTCACGGATCAGTTTATCCATTATCTTCGTCGCCAGCTGGGTCGGTATGGCAAAGCCAATCCCCTCAGGCGTTTCGCCGTCGTTACTCTTGTCAAACGACAGCGTATTAATGCCCATCAGTTCACCCAGAGAGTTCACCAGCGCACCGCCGGAGTTGCCACGGTTAATCGAGGCATCGGTCTGTAAGAACGATTGACGGCCTGAAGGGCTCAGGCCGATGCGGCCGGTGGCACTGATAATCCCCTGAGTCACCGTTTGCCCCAGGTTGTACGGGTTACCAATGGCCATCACGACATCGCCGATATGCGGCTGGCGCTTGCCGTTAATAGGAATAATCGGCAGGTTGGTGGCGTTAATCTTCAGCACTGCGAGGTCGGTCAGGCTATCGGAACCAATGAGCAAGGCTTCAAACACTCGGCCATCCTGAAGCGCGACGATGATCTGTTCTGCATCGTTAATAACGTGCTTATTGGTAATAATGTAGCCACGCCCGTCCATGATCACGCCGGAACCGAGGGTTTTAATTTGCAGCTGATTCTGACCGTTATTGCCCACGCTGCGGTTGTAAACATTTACTACCGCGGGTGCAGCGCGGCGCACCGCCGGATTAAAGCTCATCGGCGTTTCGTCGGCGCTGTCATATTGTGTTGGCGCAAGCGGGCCGACGGCTTTGCGTAATGACGGCATCGCGAGCAGTATCAGCCCCGCGACAATCAGCCCAATCACCACCGAACGTAAGATCTTTAGAAACATGAGTTTGAGTTAATTAGTGAGAGATCGAACGCAGAATAGCATGAGTTGAACGGACATCGTACAGACGATGTCCGTTTCTCTGCCACCGTTAACGCAACAGCAGATAGATACTGTCTTCCCCGCGAACAACATGAAGTGCGATGACCGCAGGCTTGGTTTCGAGAACCTTACGCATTTCGGCAATAGTCCGTACTCGGTCGCGGTTAATGCCGATAATCACATCGTCTTTATGCAGGCCAACCTGAGCGGCAGGCGTACCTTTATCAACGTTATCCAGGCGAATACCTTTGCCGCCGTCTTTCAGTTGCCCATCGCTTAATGCTGCTCCCTGAAGCGCAGGCAGGATCATTTCAGCGCTGGCAGAGGAGGCGGTACTCTTGTCCAGCGTAACGCTAACCTCAAGCGGTTTTCCATCGCGCAGCAAGCCGAGTTTTACTACGGTACCGGGCTCGGTGGTGGCGATTTTTGCTCTCAGTTCGGCAAAGCTGCTCAGCGGGTTACCGTTCAGGCTGGTGATGATATCCCCGGCTTTGACGCCAGCTTTTGCCGAACCTGACTGCGGGAGGACTTCACTGACAAACGCGCCGCGCTGGGTTGAAAGGTTAAAGGCTTTGGCGATGTCAGAGTTCATCTCCATGCCTTTAATACCCAGCAGGCCACGTTTGATTTCACCAAACTCCATCAGCTGTTTGGCGAGTGTTTGCGCCATATTGCTGGGGATGGCGAAACCAATCCCTACGCTGCCGCCGCTTGGGGCAAGAATAGCGGTGTTAATGCCAATCAGTTCACCGTTCAGGTTCAGCAGCGCGCCACCGGAGTTCCCGCGGTTGATTGAGGCATCGGTCTGAATAAAGTTTTCCAGGCCTTCGAGGTTAAGCCCGCTGCGGCCCAGCGCGGAAACAATACCTGAGGTAGCTGTTTGCCCCAGACCAAAGGGGTTTCCTACCGCAACGGCAAAGTCACCGACCTTGAGCTTGTCAGAGTCGGCAACTTTGATTTCGGTCAGCCCTGAAGCATTCTGCAGCTGAATCAGCGCAATGTCGCTCTGATCGTCGCCGCCGATAAGCCTGGCATCAAACTCACGCCCGTCGTTCAGCTGAACGCTGATTTTTTGGGCCTGGTTGATCACGTGGTTGTTGGTCAGGACATAGCCTTTAGCGGCATTAATGATGACCCCGGAACCTAAGCCTTCAAACTGCTGTGGCGTGTCGGAGGGCGCATCATCCCCGTAGAATTTCTTGAACTCTTCCGGCACCTTCTGGCCCGAGGCCGAAGCGGTACCTTCCACCCTTACGCTAACAACCGCCGGCAGCACTTTTTCCAGCATTGGAGCAAGGCTTGGCAAAGCCGGCTGGCCTGGAACCTGGGAAGGCAGTGACGCGCTCGCCAGAGGGGATACGCCGAGCGTCAGGCCGACGCTTAACGCTAATGCACTCAACAGCCGTGTTTGTTTCTTCATTGGATGCTGGCTCTCGTCACCTGGAAAAAGGAATACCCACTAACTCAATTGATGTTATTGAAATATCAATCGACTCACAATGGCGTAATAAGAAAGCAAAAGACAATTAAATGATAGCTGGGTCAGGAAAGGATGGGGCACATGAACTGTGCCCCGGAAAAAACTGAAACTGGGATTAATCGCGTTTTGCACCGGTGCGTAGCAGGCCAGAAGCACCGTCTGAATAGTCACGCGGCATCTGAACCGGGGCCTGATCGTTACCGGCTTCCGACTCAGCAAGACGATTGCGGAACGGATTGGCCTCAGCCGTCATTTCCGGCAGTAGGCTGCTGGAGCTTTTTGCCATGTGCTGGTAGAGCTGACGATAATCGTGCGCCATATTATCCAGCAGCTCTGCGCTACGGGCAAAATGGCTGACTAGCTCTTCGCGATACTCTTCGAGCTCCGCTTTGTTTTTTTCCAGCTCGTACTGCAGAGCTTGCTGCTGGCGCAGCTTACGGTTGCCAAAACGCATGGCTACGGCACCGATAATAAGGCCGACGACTAACCCAATAAGCGCATATTCCCAAGTCATGAACTTCTCCCGTTATCTTGTGATTCCGTAGGGTAATGTAGCCACTATAACCGCTAACCGAAGAGAAGTGGAATCCTGACGCAGCATCGCTTAGGGTAGAACGGCCTTTTTTTCGACAACCGGCTCGAAAATGGCAGTGAACGGCTATCCGATTATAAAGGGAACATAATAATACCATGCAAAATCTCTCTCCTGCATCGCGCTACCAGCAGGCTCTGGCAGAAGGCAGTTTTCAACCTGATGAAGTTCAGCGCGAAGCGATTATGCGCCTGGACGCTATCTGGCAGACATTGTCCGCTGCGCCAACGGCCGTGTCTTCCGGCGGTTTTTTGACTAAATTTGGCAAGCTGTTTGGTAAAAAAGAGGCTCAGGCAGAGCCGGAGCCCGCACGTGGCCTGTATATGTGGGGAGGCGTGGGGCGCGGTAAAACCTGGCTGATGGATATGTTTTTTCAGAGTTTGCCGGGAGAACGCAAGCTTAGGCTGCACTTCCACCGCTTTATGCTTCGGGTTCATGAGGAGCTGGCGCAGCAGCAGGGGAACACCGATCCGCTGGAAATCATTGCTGATGGTTTTAAAGCTGAGACCGACGTGCTGTGCTTTGATGAGTTTTTTGTCTCCGACATCACCGATGCAATGCTGCTTGGAACGCTGATGAAAGCGCTTTTTGCGCGCGGCATTACGCTTGTTGCCACGTCAAATATTCCGCCAGATGACTTGTATCGCAATGGGCTCCAGCGCGCGCGATTCTTACCGGCTATCGAGGCAATTAAACGCTATTGCGACGTGATGAACGTCGATGCCGGGATTGATTATCGCCTGAGGACATTGACCCAGGCGCATCTCTGGCTTTCGCCGCTTAACGATGAGTCTGCTCAGCAGATGGAGAAGCTTTATACGGCGCTTGCGGGCGCTAAACGTGAAGGGGGACCCGTACTGGAGATTAATCACCGTCCTCTGGCGACGCTCGGTACGGCGAATCAAACGTTGGCGGTTGCTTTTACTACGCTGTGCGTGGATGCCCGCAGCCAGCATGATTACATCGCGCTTTCTCGTCAGTTTCATACCGTCATGCTATTCAATGTGCCGGTGATGACCCCGCTGATGGAAAGCGAGGCACGCCGCTTTATCGCTCTGGTGGACGAATTCTACGAGCGTCACGTGAAGCTGGTTGTGTCCGCAGAGGCTGAGTTATTCGATATTTATCAAGGTGAAAGGCTTAAGTTTGAATTCCAGCGCTGCCTTTCCAGGCTGCAGGAAATGCAAAGTGAAGAGTATTTGCGCCGCGCTCATCTGCCCTGACGATGAATATGTGATATCAACGACAAATTGTGGTCGATCTTTGAGGTCGACTTCTCTATAATCTTGCGACCCCACGTTACAACCAAAGTTTTTTTCCCAAAACTTTTGTCGTGCCGGCATAGGCTATTCGAAGGGGTAGGTTTGCTGGACAATGTCGCGTGAACCTCAACTGATTTTAAACGTTTGGGTGTTCACCAACGTGTAACTATATATTGGGTAAGCTTTTAATGAAAACTTTTACAGCTAAACCAGAAACTGTACAGCGCGACTGGTATGTTGTTGATGCTGAAGGTAAGACCTTAGGTCGTCTGGCTACTGAACTGGCTCGCCGTCTGCGCGGTAAGCACAAAGCGGAATACACTCCGCACGTTGATACTGGTGATTACATCATCGTTCTGAACGCTGACAAAGTTGCTGTAACCGGCAACAAGCGTACTGACAAAGTGTACTACCATCACACCGGCCACATCGGTGGTATCAAACAAGCGACCTTTGAAGAGATGATTGCCCGCCGTCCTGAGCGTGTGATTGAAATCGCGGTTAAAGGCATGCTGCCAAAGGGCCCGCTGGGTCGTGCAATGTTCCGTAAACTGAAAGTTTACGCGGGCACCGAGCACAACCACGCGGCACAGCAACCGCAAGTTCTGGACATTTAATCGGGATTATAGGCAATGGCTGAAAATCAATACTACGGCACTGGTCGCCGCAAAAGTTCCGCAGCTCGCGTGTTTATCAAACCGGGCAACGGCAAAATCGTTATCAACCAACGTTCTCTGGAACAGTACTTCGGTCGTGAAACTGCCCGCATGGTAGTTCGTCAGCCGCTGGAACTGGTCGACATGGTTGAGAAACTGGATCTGTACATCACCGTTAAAGGTGGTGGTATCTCTGGTCAGGCTGGTGCGATCCGTCACGGTATCACCCGCGCTCTGATGGAGTACGATGAGTCCCTGCGTTCCGAGCTGCGTAAAGCTGGCTTCGTTACCCGTGATGCTCGTCAGGTTGAACGTAAGAAAGTCGGTCTGCGTAAAGCACGTCGTCGTCCTCAGTTCTCCAAACGTTAATTGTTCTCTGCTCACGCAGAAAGGCAATTGGCAAAAAACCCGGTCTTGTGCCGGGTTTTTTTATGCCTGTAATTTATATTATTGACTATAACATTTTGAAATTATTTGTCTTTTTGGCAAATTCAATATGCGGTCACCACAAAACCGGTAAAATCTGGTAAACTATCATCCAATTTTCTGCCCAAATGTCGCATCAGGTTGTTTTCGCCTCGTTTTAAGGCGTTAGCGGTGTTCCGGCGAAGCGTTGGGTAATAAACGGTCAGGTTAGTCGCCGCTTGCGGCTATTAGCAGTAATTTTCTGGATAAACTTGGAGGTTTTCATGGCTGTCGCTGCCAACAAACGTTCGGTGATGACGCTGTTTTCCGGTCCTACTGACATCTACAGCCACCAGGTGCGTATCGTGCTGGCTGAGAAAGGTGTTAGCGTTGAAATTGAGCATGTGGAAACGGATAACCTGCCTCAGGATCTGATTGACCTCAACCCAAATCACAGCGTGCCGACCCTGGTTGACCGCGAGCTGACGCTGTGGGAATCCCGCATCATCATGGAATACCTTGATGAGCGTTTCCCACACCCACCGTTGATGCCGGTTTATCCGGTTGCACGTGGTGAAAGCCGTCTGTACATGCATCGCATTGAGAAAGACTGGTACACCCTGATGAATGTGGTGATGAATGGCTCCGCGCAGGAAGCGGACGCAGCGCGTAAGCAGCTGCGTGAAGAGCTGTTGAGCATTGCACCGGTGTTTACGCAGAAGCCTTTCTTCCTGAGCGACGAGTTCAGCCTGGTGGACTGCTATCTGGCTCCGCTGCTGTGGCGTCTGCCGCAGATGGGTATTGAGCTGACGGGGGCTGGTTCTAAAGAGATGAAAGGGTATATGACCCGCGTCTTTGAGCGTGATTCTTTCCTGGCCTCTTTGACCGAACCTGAGCGCGAAATGCGTCTGCAGACTCGAGGCTAATTGATGGATATGTCGCAGCTGTCGCCGCGCCGTCCTTACCTGTTGCGGGCCTTCTATGAGTGGCTGCTGGATAACCAGCTCACTCCACACCTGGTGGTGGATATTACGCTACCGGATGTGCAGGTGCCGATGGAGTATGCGCGAGACGGACAAATTGTGCTGAATATCGCACCGCGCGCCGTGGGCAACCTGGAATTGGCCAATGACGAAGTGCGCTTTAACGCGCGTTTCGGTGGAGTGCCGCGCCAGGTGAACGTCCCAATGGCCGCCGTTCTGGCTATCTATGCACGTGAGAACGGTGCAGGAACGATGTTTGAGCCGGAAGCGGGCTATGACGAAGACGCTGAAAGCCATAATGATGACCAGCCTGCTGCAGGCGAGTCTGAAACGGTAATGCAGGTTATTGATGGCGATCGTCCGGATCACGGCGATGATGACAATAACCCGGATGACGATCCGCCGCCGCCGCGCGGTGGCCGTCCCGCACTGCGTGTGGTGAAATAATAAAAAGCCAGTCGGAAGACTGGCTTTTTTTATGGTGCGAGGGCGGCTAAATCTGGCGACCGAAGCCGCCAGTTTTTAACGCTTACACTTCAAGGAAGTTGAGTATCCCGTCAGCCGCTTTACGGCCTTCGGCAATCGCTGTCACCACCAGATCGGAACCGCGAACGGCGTCGCCACCGGCGAAGATTTTCGGGTTGCTGGTCTGGAAGGCGTTTTCGCTTCCTTCAGGAGCAATAATACGGCCCTGGCTATCCAGCTCAACGCTGTGCTGCTCCAGCCACGTCATGCTGTGAGGACGGAAGCCAAACGCCATAACGACCGCATCGGCGGCCAGCACGTGTTCAGAACCGGCTACGATTTCCGGACGACGACGGCCGTTAGCATCCGGCGCACTCAGTTCGGTACGCGCAACCTTCACGCCGCACACGCGGCCGTTAGCGTTAATTTCAACGCCCAGCGGCTGCAGGTTGAACTGGAACTCCACGCCTTCTTCACGCGCGTTTTTCACTTCACGTTTTGAGCCCGGCATGTTCTCTTCGTCACGGCGGTAGGCACAAATTACGTGGCTTGCGCCCTGGCGGATGGAGGTGCGCACACAGTCCATTGCGGTATCACCGCCGCCCAGCACAACGACACGTTTGCCTTCCATGCTGATGTAGGGCTCTTCAGCCGTTTCAGCAAAGCCCATAATTTGCTTAGTGTTAGCGATGAGGAACGGCAGGGCGTCATAAACGCCAGGCGCATCTTCATTCTCTAAACCACCACGCATTGACTGATAGGTGCCGACGCCAAGGAACACGGAATCGTATTCGCTAAGCAGCTCGTCCATCTGTACGTCACGGCCGACTTCGGTATTGAGTTTGAATTCAATACCCATACCGCTGAAGATTTCGCGGCGCTTAGTCATCACCTCTTTTTCCAGCTTGAACGCCGGAATACCGAAGGTCAGCAGGCCGCCGATTTCTGGATGCCTGTCGTAAACCACCGCCTTTACGCCGTTACGCGCCAGAACGTCCGCACAGGCAAGCCCCGCAGGGCCTGCACCGATGATAGCCACACGCTTACCGGTTTGCTTCACGCCGGTCAGGTCCGGTTTCCAGCCCATCTCAATCGCTTTATCGTTGATATAGCGCTCAATGTTACCGATAGTCACCGCACCAAACTCGTCGTTCAGCGTACAGGAACCTTCGCAAAGACGATCCTGCGGGCAGACGCGGCCGCAGACTTCCGGCAGGCTGTTGGTCTGGTGAGACAGCTCGGCTGCCTCAATGATGCGGCCCTCATTGGCCAGTTTCAGCCAGTTTGGAATGTAGTTGTGAACCGGGCACTTCCACTCGCAGTACGGGTTGCCGCAGGAGAGGCAGCGGTCGGCCTGCGCCTTCGCCTGCCCCTCAGAGAACGGCTCGTAAATTTCCACAAATTCAATTTTGCGGATCTTCAGCGGTTTCTTCGGCGGATCAACGCGCTGCAAGTCGATAAATTGATATACGTTTTGACTCATCGTGACCTCTTACGTCAGTCTCATCTGGCTATTTCTCTTGCTATCCTGAACCTGGTCTATGCTCAGACTCCTCACGTACTTTTGTACGCTGCGGGTTCTGCGCGTAGTCCGTGTCCAGGCTAGCTACGACAATGACGCCAGATGAATCTGCCTTTACTGTGCCTGCACCCGCAGCTCGGCTGCGGAACGACTGCGGTGACCCAACAATGCTTTGACATCACTGGACTTCGGTTTAACCAGGGTGAATTTGGAGGCGAACGCCGGCCAGTTAGCCAGAATCTCTTCGCCGCGCTGGGAGCCGGTCAGCTGAACGTGTTCGGTTATCATGCCGCGCAGATGCTCTTCATGAATCGCCAGCTCTTCCACATCCAGTAATTCAACCAGTTCCGGGTTCACGCGTTTACGGAACTCACCGTCTTCATCCAGCACATAGGCGAAGCCGCCCGTCATGCCGGCGCCGAAGTTAACCCCGGTTTTGCCAAGAATACAGACGATACCACCGGTCATGTATTCGCAGCCGTTATCGCCAATGCCTTCAACCACGGTGATAGCACCGGAGTTACGCACGGCGAAACGTTCACCTGCGCGGCCTGCAGCGTACAGCTTGCCGCCGGTTGCGCCATACAGACAGGTGTTGCCGATAATCGTGGCTTCATGGCTACGGAAGGCTGAACCTACCGGAGGGCGTAGAGAAATCAGGCCACCCGCCATGCCTTTGCCCACATAGTCGTTAGCATCGCCGGTCAGATGCAGCTCTACGCCGCCTGCGTTCCAGACGCCGAAGCTCTGGCCCGCGGTGCCGCTAAAGTGCGCCTTGATTGGGTCAGACGCCAGCCCCTGATCGCCATGCTGCTGGGCGATGTAGCCGGAGAGCGAAGCCCCAACGGAACGATCGGTATTGCGGATATCAAACCAGAAGGTTTTGCTCTGTTTGTCATCCACATACGCCTGCGCCTGGTTCAGCAGCTGTGCGTTAAGGTCACCCTTATCGAACGGCGGGTTATGCTCGGTGCAGTACACCGCTTTGCCCGGCATCGGTTCAGCCGTTTTCAGCAGGGCAGACAGATCAAGCTTCTGCTGCTTGGCGGTAAACCCGTCCAGCTCTTTCAGCAGGTCGGTACGGCCAATCAAATCAACCAGACGTTTCACGCCCAGTAGCGCCATCAGTTCGCGAGTTTCGCGAGCGATGAACTCAAAGTAGTTGGTCACTTTGAACGGCAGGCCGTGGTAATGGTTCTTACGCAGTTTGTCATCCTGAGTTGCCACGCCGGTTGCGCAGTTGTTCAGGTGGCAAATTCGCAGGTATTTACAACCCAGGGCAACCATTGGCCCGGTACCGAAGCCGAAGCTTTCCGCGCCAAGGATTGCGGCTTTAATGATGTCGAGCCCGGTTTTCAGGCCGCCATCCACCTGCAGGCGAATTTTATGGCGCAGGCCGTTAGCCACCAGAGCCTGCTGGGTTTCCACCAGGCCAAGCTCCCACGGGCAGCCCGCGTATTTCACGGATGACAGCGGGCTTGCGCCGGTGCCGCCGTCGTAGCCGGCAATGGTAATCAGGTCGGCATAGGCTTTGGCTACGCCCGTCGCGATGGTACCCACGCCCGGTTCGGAAACCAGCTTCACGGAGATCATCGCCTTCGGGTTAACCTGCTTCAGGTCGAAAATCAGCTGCGCCAGATCCTCGATAGAGTAGATATCGTGGTGAGGCGGAGGTGAAATCAGCGTCACGCCCGGTACGGAGTAGCGCAGCTTGGCGATGTAAGGCGTGACCTTATCACCCGGCAGCTGGCCGCCCTCGCCCGGTTTCGCGCCCTGCGCGACTTTGATCTGGATTACGTCGGCGTTGACCAGATAGGCAGGGGTGACGCCGAAGCGGCCTGAAGCGACCTGCTTGATACGGGACACTTTATTGGTGCCGTAGCGCGCCGGATCTTCGCCGCCTTCGCCGGAGTTAGAGTTACCGCCGATGCTGTTCATCGCTTCGGCCAGGGATTCATGCGCTTCCGGACTCAGGGCACCGATGGACATTGCCGCGGTATCGAAGCGTTTGAACAGCTCGGTTGCTGGCTCAACGTCTTCAATTTTGACGGACTCGTCCTGCGGGTTTAGCGCAAGCATATCGCGCAGCGTGGCGACCGGGCGTTCATTAACCAGCTTCGCATACTGCTGATAGTCGCTGTATTCGCCGCTCTGCACCGCTTTTTGCAGCGTCTGCACCACGTCCGGGTTGTAGGCGTGGTATTCCCCACCGTGAACGAACTTCAGCTGGCCGCCCTGATCCAGCGGTTTACGCACCAGCCAGGCGCGTTTGGACAGATTCAGCAGGTCCTGCTGGAAGTCGCCAAAGCCTGCGCCGCCGATGCGGCTGACCGCACCCTGGAAGCAAAGCTCGGAAACTTCTTTGTGCAGACCGACGGCCTCGAACAGCTTGGAGCAACGGTAAGAGGCGATAGTCGAGATGCCCATTTTGGACATGATCTTGTACAGCCCTTTGTTGATGCCGTTGCGGTAGTTCTGCATCACGATACGGTAGTTTTTGTCGATTGCGCCGTTGTCGACCAGCTTCGCCAGCGTTTCATAGGCGAGGTACGGATAGATAGCGGTCGCGCCGAAGCCCAGCAGCACGGCAAAGTGGTGCGGGTCGCGGGCGCTGGCGGTTTCAACGATGATGTTGGCGTCACAGCGCAGGCTCTTCTCAACAAGGCGAGTCTGGATGGCGCCCACGGCCATCGGAGCAGGCACCGGCAGGCGGTTTTTCGCAATGTTACGGTCGGACAGCACCAGCAATACGGTGCCGTTGCGTACCATGCGTTCAGCTTCGTCGCAGAGCGCCATCACCGTTTCGTGCAGCGATTTCTCGGTCACGTCATAAGTGATGTCGAGCGTATCGGCACGATAATGTTCTTCTTCAAGCGTGGTGAGCTGCTGGAAATCAGACCACAGCAGAATCGGCGATTTGAAGCTCAGGCGATGCGCCTGGCCTTCTGCTTCACAGAAGACGTTCATCTCGCGGCCAATGCTGGTGGCCAGCGACATAACGTGCGCTTCACGCAGCGGATCGATCGGCGGGTTGGTGACCTGCGCGAACTGCTGGCGGAAGTAATCGTAAATAATGCGCGGTTGGCTTGAAAGTACGGCAAATGGGGTGTCATCGCCCATTGAACCGACGGCTTCCTGGCCGTTTTCGCCCAGCACGCGGATCACCGAATCCAGCTCTTCGCTGCTGTAGTTAAACTGCTTCTGGTAGCTGGCAAGCGTATCGTCGTCCAGCTCTCTTGCGCCCACTTTTTCGTCCGGCAGATCTTCAAACGGCACCAGACGGCGAACGTTGTTTTCCATCCATTCTTTATACGGATGGCGGCTTTTCAGCTCTTCATCGGTTTCTGCGGAGTGGAGAATACGGCCAACACGGGTGTCGATAACCATCAGCTCGCCCGGGCCAACGCGGCCTTTCTCAACCACTTCATCCGGCTGGTAGTCCCAGATCCCGACTTCAGAGGCGCAGGTGATGAGCTTGTCTTTGGTGATCACGTAGCGCGCCGGACGCAGGCCGTTACGGTCCAGGTTACAGGCAGCGAAGCGGCCGTCGGACATGACGATTCCCGCCGGGCCGTCCCACGGCTCCATGTGCATGGAGTTAAAGTCGAAGAAGGCGCGCAGCTCCGGATCCATGTTCGGGTTGTTCTGCCATGCAGGCGGAACCAGCAGACGCATGGCGCGCACGATATCCATCCCGCCCGCCAGCAGCAGCTCAAGCATGTTATCCATGGAACTGGAGTCGGAGCCGGTTTCGTTAACGAACGGCGCGGCGTCGTGCAGATCGGGGATCAGCGGCGTCTGGAATTTATAAGTACGTGCGCGAGCCCACTGGCGGTTACCGGTAATGGTGTTGATCTCACCGTTGTGCGCCAGGTAGCGGAACGGCTGAGCCAGCGGCCAGCGCGGTACGGTATTGGTGGAGAAGCGCTGATGGAACAGGCAAATGGCTGATTCCAGGCGCAGATCCGCCAGGTCCAGGTAGAAGCGCGGCAGGTCAGCCGGCATACACAGACCTTTATAAATATTCACCAGATTAGAAAGACTACAGATATAGAAGTCTTTGTCTTCCTGGATACGTTTTTCGATACGGCGACGGGCGATAAACAGGCGGCGTTCCATATCACGAGGACGCCAGCCCGCCGGGGCGTTAACGAAAATTTGTTCAATACGTGGCAGAGAGGAGAGGGCGATTTCACCGAGCACGTCTTTGTTCAGCGGCACTTCACGCCAGCCAACAATAGACAGCGTTTCGTTTTGCAACTCTTCTTCAACAATGCGGCGGCTGGCGCGAGCAAGCGCGTCATCCTGGCTTAAGAAAATCATGCCAACGGCATAGTTCTTGGCCAAACGCCAATTGCGTTCTTCTGCAACAATGCGGAAGAAACGATCTGGCTTTTGCAGCAGCAAGCCACAGCCGTCGCCGGTTTTACCGTCGGCCAGGATGGCACCGCGGTGCTGCATACGGGCTAGCGCGTGAATAGCGGTACGCACTACCTTGTGGCTAGGTTCGCCTTCTATGTGGGCGATCAGGCCGAAACCACAGTTATCCTTCTCAAGGGATTTATCGTACAACATATCAGTGAACCTCCCCAGGCTCTACGTTACTCCCAACCGTTTGCGCGTGGACGCAGCAAGGGCATGGCGACGGGGTTTGCGCATCATACGCTTGCCTCGCGTGTCGCCCTCTTAATGTCCAACGCATCCGGTGTCACAAGTGTTGAGGACTTGCTTTAGAGGGAATCTCAATTACTGCATAAATATGATGGGCACAGAACCCATCCAGAAAGCTTCCAGCGGATTTCCAAGTTATCGGGAAAGAGCACACAGGTCAAATGGCATTCTTATTTATACATAATTGTACTAAGAGTGGCTTAACGATATGAATACAATAAGATTTTATGCTTTTTTCCCTGCGGCGGCAGCACGGCTAACGTCGAGCGTTATGTGATCGTCCTCACTGTCCGAAAGCCTCTGAAACTCCAGACCATGCTGGCATGAGTGGTATTGCCAGCACGATATGCTGATTAACCCCCGCGGAGTGCAGCATGACACTGTTTTTCACCGCTCGTCATATTCTTTAAATAAAGGGCAGCATCATAAGGAAAAGTAATCAAGCTTGATGTGAATAGAGTTGCACTTATTTTGAGTTTATATGCAATGGATAAAGCTGCGCCGAAGCGATTGATCCAGGTCATCGCCGGTGCGAGAAGAAAATGGCAGGCTAGGCCCCTTTTTCGGGACGGCCCATCAGATTATGCAGTTACAGAAATTAGTCAATATGTTTGGCGGCGATCTCTCTCGTCGCTATGGGCAAAAGGTCCATAAACTTACGCTGCACGGTGGATTCAGTTGCCCAAATCGCGACGGCACTATCGGGCGGGGCGGCTGCACTTTTTGCAACGTGGCCTCTTTTGCGGACGAAGCCCAGCAGCACAGTTCCATTGCAGAGCAGCTCGCACACCAGGCCAGCCGGGTGAATCGCGCTCAGCGCTATCTTGCCTATTTCCAGGCCTATACCAGCACCTGGGCTGAGGTGCAGGTTTTGCGCTCTATGTATCAGCAGGCGGTCAGCCAGACCAGCATTGTGGGGCTTTGCGTGGGCACCCGGCCTGACTGCGTGCCCGACAGCGTGCTTGACTTGCTGAGCGACTACCACGAGCAGGGCTATGAAGTTTGGCTGGAGCTGGGCTTGCAGACGGCAAATGACAAAACGTTGCATCGAATTAACCGCGGTCATGATTTTGCCTGCTACCAGGAGACAACCCGGCGGGCTCGGGCGCGTGGTTTGAAGGTTTGCAGCCACCTTATCGTCGGCTTGCCTGGCGAAGGCCAGCAGCAATGCATGGACACGCTGGAAAAAGTGGTTGAAACCGGTGTGGATGGCCTGAAGCTGCACCCTCTGCATATTGTTGAAGGCAGTATTATGGCCAAAAGCTGGCGCGCAGGCCGTCTTGAAGGGATTGCGCTGGATGAGTATGTGGCTACGGCCGGAGAAATGATTCGCCATACGCCGCTTGATGTCGTGTTCCATCGTATTTCGGCTAACGCCAGACGGCCTACGCTGCTGGCCCCTTTGTGGTGTGAAAATCGCTGGGCCGCGATGGTGGATATAGACAAGTATTTGCTGGCGCACGGGACGCAGGGTTCCGCGCTGGGAACGCCGTGGGATCTCTCAGTTCTTTCGTAAATCCTGAGTACGAGTCCTTTTTGCGGTATATTTAGCGCATCCACGGCGAAGGAATCGTTCCATGAAGCAAATCCGGTTATTGGCGCAGTATTACGTTGATCTTATGGTGAAGCTGGGGTTAGTCCGCTTCTCCCTGCTGCTGGCCTCCGCGCTGGTCGTGCTGGCTATGGTGGTGCAAATGGCCGTCACCATGCTGCTGCGCGGCCAGGTCGAAAGTATCGACGTTGTCCGTTCTATCTTCTTTGGCTTGTTGATAACGCCGTGGGCGGTTTACTTCCTGTCGGTCGTTGTCGAACAACTTGAAGAGTCCAGGCAGCGG
This sequence comes from Enterobacteriaceae bacterium RIT693, assembly GCA_009668225.1. Classification (GTDB taxonomy): domain Bacteria; phylum Pseudomonadota; class Gammaproteobacteria; order Enterobacterales; family Enterobacteriaceae; genus Cedecea. The sequence goes on from WJYK01000010.1 coordinate 51,738, forward strand.
CTGTCGAAGCTGGTGGAGAAACTGGAGGAGATGCGCGAGCGCGATCTTATCCTTAACGTACAGTTGAAGGACAATATTGCCCAGTTAAACCAGGAAATAGCCGACCGTGTAAAAGCGGAAGCTGAACGTCAGACCATGCTTGAGCAGCTCAAAGTTGAGATGCAGGAGCGCGAAGAGACGCAGATCCGGCTTGAGCAACAATCCTCTTTCCTGCGCTCCTTCCTTGATGCTTCCCCCGATCTGGTCTTCTATCGTAATGAAGATAAGGAGTTCTCCGGCTGTAACCGGGCGATGGAACTGCTGACCGGCAAGAGTGAAAAACAGCTGATTCACCTTAAGCCGCAGGACGTTTACTCCGCTGAAGCCGCAGAGAAAGTACTGGAAACGGACGAAAAAGTGTTCCGCCATAATGTTTCTCTGACCTACGAGCAATGGCTGGACTATCCCGACGGGCGCAAGGCCTGCTTCGAAATCCGAAAAGTGCCTTATTACGACCGCGTCGGGAAACGCCACGGGTTGATGGGGTTTGGCCGCGATATTACCGAGCGTAAACGTTATCAGGACGCGCTTGAGCGTGCTAGCCGGGATAAGACGACATTTATCTCAACTATCAGCCATGAGCTGCGTACGCCGCTTAACGGCATTGTCGGGCTCAGCCGGATACTGCTCGATACCGATTTAACCGCCGAGCAAACCAATTATTTGAAAACTATCCATGTTTCCGCCATTACACTCGGCAATATCTTCAACGATATTATTGATATGGATAAGCTTGAGCGTCGCAAGGTACAGCTCGACAACCAGCCGGTAGATTTCACCAGCTTCCTTGCCGACCTTGAGAATCTCTCCGGCCTTCAGGCTCAACAAAAAGGGCTGTCGTTCCTGATGGAGCCGACCCTGCCATTGCCGCACAAAGTCGTGACGGACGGTACGCGCCTGCGCCAGATCTTATGGAATTTGATCAGCAACGCCGTGAAATTTACGCCGAAAGGTGGGTTGGTTACGGTGCGTGTTCGCTATGAGGATGAGAACCGTCTGCGCTTTGAGGTTCAGGATTCCGGAATCGGTATTCCGCTGGATGAGCAGGACAAAATCTTTGCCATGTACTATCAGGTAAAAGACAGCCACGGCGGCAAGCCTGCAACCGGTACCGGCATCGGGCTTGCGGTATCGCGCCGTCTCGCGAAGAGTATGGGTGGAGACATTACCGTGACCAGTAAACCGGGGGAAGGGGCGCTGTTTACCTTAACCGTTTTGGCCCCGAGCGTAGCGGAGGAGGTTGAAGACACCCTGGAAGATGACGATATGCCGCTGCCAGCCCTGCACGTTCTGCTGGTGGAGGATATCGAGCTTAACGTCATTGTGGCACGTTCGGTTCTGGAAAAACTTGGCAACAGCGTAGATGTGGCAATGACCGGGAAAGACGCGCTGGAGATGTTTATTCCGGGCGAATATGACCTTGTGCTGCTTGATATACAACTGCCGGATATGACCGGGCTGGATATCTCTCGCGAACTGAATAAGCGTTTTAGCAAAGATGAGCTGCCGCCGCTGGTGGCGCTGACCGCCAACGTGCTGAAAAACAAGAAAGAGTATCTTGAGGCCGGGATGGACGACGTGCTAAGCAAGCCGCTCGCCGTTCCGGCCTTGATGTCGATGATCCAAAAATTCTGGGATAACCAGATAACGGACAAGGAGCCTGTGGTGACAAAAGTCGATAGTGAAAAGCAGCAAGCGCTGCTCGATATTCCGATGCTTGAACAATATATCGAGCTGGTGGGGCCAAAACTAATTACTGACGGCCTGGCGATGTTTGAAAAAATGATGCCGGGTTATTTAGATGTGCTCGATTCCAATATGACCGCGCGGGATAACAAAGGCGTGGTGGAAGAAGGCCATAAAATTAAAGGCGCGGCCGGTTCAGTTGGTTTACGTCATTTGCAGCAGGTCGCTCAGCAAATTCAGTCTCCGGATTTACCCGCCTGGTCAGATAATGTAGGTGAATGGATCGAGGAGCTGAAACAAGAGTGGCAACATGATGTTAGCGTGTTGAGAGCGTGGGTTGCGGACGCTGGAAAAAAATGACCCCGGCCAGGCCGGGGTGCGCGAATACTGCGCCAACACCAGGGAAAACAGGGTTGCGCCTTTTTTAGCGTTGCGTTATCGAACGGCACAACCAGCAATTCGCAGGCTGTCAGCCATATAAGATAGCAAACCTTAAAATATTTGTTACGTGAATCAGTAAAATGTGTGAAGCATGGCTATCTAATTACCGTAGCTGATACGGATTCAGATCTGACGAAAAGGAGCAATGCAGAATGAAAAGAATAGGCGTAGTACTTAGCGGTTGCGGGGTTTATGACGGCAGCGAGATCCATGAAGCGGTATTAACGCTGCTGGCTCTCTCCCGCGCTGGAGCTGAAGCCGTCTGCTTTGCACCCGATAAATCGCAGTCTGACGTTATCGATCATTTAACCGGCGAGCCGGCTGCGGGGTCTCGCAATGTGCTGCAGGAAGCGGCGCGTATTACCCGCGGCAATATTCAACCTTTGCGCGAGGCCCGTTCCGAAGCGTTGGACGCATTGATTGTGCCGGGTGGTTTTGGCGCGGCTAAAAACCTGAGCACTTTTGCTGCGCAGGGTGCTGAATGCGAGGTTGATGCAGATTTACGCCGCCTTGCGAGGGAATGCCACGAACAGGGGAAACCGCTGGGTTTCATGTGCATTGCTCCGGCGATGCTGCCGAAGATTCTGGATATGCCGCTGCGCCTGACTATCGGCACGGATATCGATACCGCCGAGCTGCTGGAGGCTATGGGGGCAGAACATGTGCCCTGTCCGGTGGATGATATTGTCGTCGATGAAGAACGCAAAGTGGTGACGACGCCTGCCTATATGCTGGCGAATAACATCGCTGAGGCTGCCGCCGGTATCGACAAGCTGGTTGCCCGCGTGATGGAACTTAGCGCATGAGAAAAGGGCGTTTTGCGCCATGGCAGTGGATTAAGCGCTGGTTTCTGAGACTTCTTCTGGTCGTCGTTGGCGTCTGGTTCGTGGGCATTCTGGCCTTCCGTTTTATCCCTGTCCCGTTTTCCGCAGTGATGGTTGAGCGGCAGCTCAGCGCATGGTTTAGCGGCGATTTTGGCTATGTTGCTCATTCTGACTGGGTTTCAATGGATGATATTTCGCCGTGGATGGGGCTTGCTGTGATTGCCTCCGAGGATCAAAAATTTCCTGAACATTGGGGTTTTGATACCGATGCCATAGAGAAAGCGCTCGCGCATAACGAACGCAATGAGAAAAGGGTCCGTGGTGCGTCAACGCTTTCCCAGCAAACCGCGAAGAACCTGTTCTTATGGGATGGGCGAAGCTGGCTGCGTAAAGGTCTGGAAGCTGGCCTGACGGTGGGTATTGAGACGGCCTGGAGCAAGCGGCGTATTTTGACCGTGTACCTCAACATTGCCGAATTTGGCGAAGGCGTGTTTGGCGTTGAAGAAGCCTCGCGGCGCTATTTCAACAAACCCGCAAGCCGCCTGACGCCAGCCGAAGCTGCACTGCTGGCGGCCGTACTGCCTAACCCGATTCGTTTTAAAGCCAGTGCGCCTTCAGGGTATATACGCCAGCGTCAGCAGTGGATTTTGCGGCAGATGCGCCAGCTGGGCGGGGAATCTTTCCTCGAGCAGCACAATTTAAATTAGGCTACCGTTGACTCGTCGCGGTAGCTCCCGGCGCACCCTCTGTGCCGCCTGTCCGGCAAGGTAAAATGCCATGATGATGACCTCCTGCCTTAGAGAAGATACCGCCCGTCAAATTGTCCAGCGCACGATGAACATCATCGACCATTCGGTGAATGTGATGAGCGAGCAGGGCGTAATTATTGCCTCCGGCGATCCTCTTCGTCTGCACCAGCGCCACGAAGGTGCGATTCTGGCGCTCACGGAAAACCGGACAGTAATCATCGATGAAGCCTCCGCGCGCCACCTTAAAGGGGTAAAGCCCGGAATTAACCTGCCCATAGTTTTTCGTCAGCAGATTGTGGGCGTGGTCGGTATTTCCGGTGAGCCGGAGAAAGTACAGGCTTACGCTGAGCTGGTAAAAATGGCTGCCGAGCTGATTCTGGAGCAGGCGGAAATGCTCGAGCAAAATCAGTGGGAAAAGCGTTACCGGGAGCAGTTGGCCGCACAGATTATTTCCGGGCAGCAAAGTCTGGCCGATCTGCGTCCGATGGCAAGCGGCCTTGGAGTGGATCTTGAGCTGCCGCGCGTTGCGTTGATGATCAACTTTTCATCTCAGCAAGCCCTGCGCCAGCGTGAGCTGCTGGAACGCCTTAGTAACTACGACAGCCAGGCGCTGGTCACGCCATTCGGTTTTGAACAAATAGCGATGCTGTTGCCGCTGGGTGGCGGGCGAAGCGAGGAACGCCAGGCATTGCTGAAAAAAATGCTGCGTAAGCTTCATTCACAGCTGCTGGCGCATTTTGACGTCACCCTTTCAGTCGGCGGTTTGTTCGACGGTAACGATGCGTTACGGCGCTCCTGGCTTAGCGCCGTGGCGCTGCACGAGATGGCTTCACGCCAAAAAATAGGGCAGTCGACGCTGTATTATCAGGAGCTTTTATTGCCTGTACTGCTAAATGGGCTTTCCGGAAGCTGGCAGGCGGACGAGATGGGGCGGGCGTGGCAGACGCTTTGCGCGGCGGACACTAAAGGCGTTCTGCGCCGCACGCTACGCTGCTATTTTGAACAGAATTGTGATCTGTCTCAAACGACGAAATTACTGCATATCCACGTGAATACCTTGCGCTATCGTCTTAGCAAAATAGAGTCGATAACAGCATTAAATATTAATAAGTTAGACTCAATCCTTCAGCTGTTTATCGGCATGCAGCTCAGTGATTGATTTGTAGCAATCTACAAAAAAGAGCTTCTTTCAACGCTCGCCTTCTGGCGTTTCGTCTCAAGCTATTCACCGCCCGCCCAGGGTAATGTCCCGTCCGTACCCATTCGATCTCCCTAAAAAAATCAAAACAGGAGTGATATATGACCACGGTTTCGGCTCTGGGCGCCCTGGTGGCGCTGGTTGTCTCTATTGTGCTTATTTTACGCAAGGTTCCACCTGCCTACGGCATGATTGCTGGCGCGCTGGCGGGCGGTTTGGTAGGCGGGGCGGACTTAGTCCAGACAATTTCATTGATGATTACCGGGGCGCAGGGCATTACCAACGCGGTGCTGCGCATTCTTGGGGCGGGCATACTGGCTGGCGTACTGATTGAGTCCGGTGCCGCCAACACGATTGCCGAAACTATCGTACGCAGGGTTGGAGAGAAACGTGCTCTGTTCGCTCTGGCGGTGGCCACGATGCTACTGACCGCCGTCGGCGTGTTTATCGATGTGGCGGTAATAACCGTTTCACCTATTGCGCTTGCAATAGCCCATCGGGCGGATATTTCGAAAATGGCTATTCTGCTGGCGATGATCGGCGGCGGAAAGGCCGGTAACGTCATGTCACCTAACCCCAATACAATCGCGGCGGCTGACGCTTTCCATGTGCCTCTTACCGATTTGATGCTGGCTGGCGTAGTGCCGGGGTTATTTGGTCTGGTGCTGGCCTATTTTCTGGCAAAACGGCTGAAGCATCGTGGCTCCAAAGTGGACATCAATGAGCTGGTTGCGGTGAAAACAGATAAAGCTTTACCGGCCTTCGGGGCGGCAATAGCGGCACCGCTGGTGGCTATTTTTCTACTGGCGCTGCGCCCGGTCGCTGGCATCGCCATTGACCCGTTGGTCGCGCTGCCGATAGGCGGTCTGTTTGGGTCTATAGTGATGGGGCAATGGCGGCAGACAAACCATTATATGGTGTCTGGGCTGGCTCGTATGTCTCCGGTGGCGATTATGCTGCTGGGAACCGGGACGCTGGCCGGGATTATCGCCAACTCCGGGCTGAAGGATGTTTTGATTAGCGGCTTAACGGCTTCGGGAATGCCATCTTATCTGCTGGCTCCTTTCTCCGGCGCGCTGATGTCGATGGCTACCGCATCAACGACTGCCGGGACCGCGGTAGCTTCAGCAGTGTTTAGCTCAACGCTTGTCGATATGGGGATTTCCGCGCTGGCCGGTGCAGCAATGATTCATGCCGGGGCGACGGTGCTGGACCACATGCCTCACGGCAGTTTTTTCCACGCCACCGGTGGCAGCGTCAATATGCAGGTTCACGAACGCTTAAAGCTGCTTCCCTATGAAACGGCCGTTGGCCTGGCGATCGCTTTTGTGTCGACCCTGATGTTTGGCGTATTTAATTTAGCGGGTTAATGAGGTAGTCATGAAAATTGTTATTGCCCCCGATTCTTTTAAAGAAAGCCTGACCGCGATGCAGGTCGCCGAGGCTATTGAACAAGGTTTTCGCGAAATTTATCCGCATGCTGACTATATCAAGCTGCCGATGGCCGACGGCGGCGAAGGCACCGTGGAGTCGATGGTGGCGGCCACAGGGGGGAAAATCATCCCGGTAACGGTCACCGGCCCTCTTGGGCTGCCCGTTGATGCTTTCTTCGGGCTGTCGGGAGACGGTGATACGGCCATTATCGAGATGGCGGCGGCCTCAGGGCTTCATCTGGTGCCGTCAGAAAAACGTAATCCGTTGCTGACCGGGACCTTTGGCACCGGGGAACTCATTCTTGCCGCGCTCGACCACGGGGCGCGTAAAATCATTATTGGCATCGGCGGCAGCGCGACAAACGACGGCGGGGCGGGAATGATGCAGGCGCTGGGGGCCGAATTACGTGACGAGGAGGGTAATGACATTGGCACTGGCGGTGCGGCGCTGGCTGAGCTGTCAGAACTTGATCTCAGTCTGCTAGATGCTCGCCTTGCTGAGTGCGATATTCTGGTTGCCTGCGATGTGGATAACCCACTCTGCGGTGAGGATGGTGCATCAGCGGTCTTTGGCCCGCAGAAAGGGGCCACACCTCAGCAGGTAACGCTGCTTGATGCCGCGCTGAGGCATTACGGCGAGCAGATCGAGCAAGCAAGCGGTAGCGCTGTCATTAACGTTGCAGGAGCAGGTGCAGCAGGCGGAATGGGGGCATCGTTGTTCGGCTTGCTCAATGCCCGGCTGCGGCCCGGCGTGGAGATCGTCACCGAAGCCCTGCATCTTGATGAGGCCGTCCGGGATGCTGACCTTGTTATCACGGGGGAAGGCCGCATCGATAGCCAGACGATCCACGGGAAAACGCCCATAGGTGTTGCGAGAGTGGCTAAGCGTTTTAATGTACCGGTGATTGCGCTGGCGGGGGGGATGACGACTGATTACGGTGTGGTACATCAGCACGGCCTGGATGCGGTATTCTCGGTACTGAACCGGGTTCAGACGCTTCCCGAGGCGCTGGAGTATGCCAGGGAAAATCTTTGCGTGACGGCGCGTAACGTTGCCACGGTATGGAAAATAGGGCGCGGTTAATACCGCGCGTGCAACGTATTTAGTCTTCGTCAAACCCGGCGTTGAACAGAGCAATCACGGCCGCAAGTGCCTGCTCTTCTTCCGGGCCTGTTACTTCAATCTCAATATGGCCGCCCTTGGCGGAGTCCAGCATCAGTAGCGCGATTACGCTGCTGGCTTCTGCCTCGGTGCCTGCTTCGTTTCGCAGCATCACTTCTGCATCAAAACTCTGTACCAGCTCAAACAGTTTCATGGCCGGACGAGCGTGCATGCCCAGTTTGTTGGTTATCTCAACGGTCTGCTTTACGGTCATGTTTTACGTTTTTCCAGCGTGCGGTGACGGGACTGGACGTTCTTGCCGCGTGAACGGAAGTAGTCGGCCAGTTGCTCAGCAATATAAACCGAACGGTGCTTACCCCCGGTACAGCCAATCGCCACGGTCAGGTAGCTACGGTTGTTGGTTTCCAGCATGGGTAACCATAACTCAAGATAGCTGCGAGTCTGGTAGATAAAATTGTGTACTTCTGTGTGCCGGTCGAGGAAGGCGGCAACCGGGCGATCCAGACCTGTCATTGGGCGCAATTTGGGATCCCAGTGCGGGTTTGGCAGAAAGCGTACATCGAAGACGTAATCGGCATCGATAGGAATACCGTGTTTGAACCCGAAGGATTCGAACACCATCGTCAATTCACGCTCGCGTTTGCCCAGCAGACGAGTACGCAGCATTTCAGCCAGCTCATGTACCGACATTTCTGAGGTATCTATGATCAAGTCCGCGCGGGACTTCAGCGGCTCGAGCAGATCGCTTTCTTCGTCAATCGCGCTTTCCAGCGAAAGATTTTTGCTGGAGAGCGGGTGAAGGCGTCGTGTATCGCTATAGCGACGAATTAACGTGTTACGATCGGCATCGAGGAACAATAATTGCGGCGAGAAAGCATCCGGCAGATTGTCCATCGCCTGCTCGAAGATTTCCGGTGACTCCGGCATATTGCGCACGTCAATGCTAACCGCTGCGGAAATCTGTCGATCGGCAAGCGTTTTCGCCAGCTCAGGTAACAGAACCACCGGCAGATTATCTACGCAGTAGAATCCCATATCTTCCAGTGCGCGCAAGGCTACAGACTTCCCTGAACCTGAGCGGCCGCTGACAATCATCAGCACCATATAATCATTCCCCCGATTTATCTGTCTGCGACATCAAACGCGACGATTATTCGTTTTCGCTGCTGTTATCGACTTCTGTTTCAGTAATTATCTGGTAGAGCTCTTCGTCGCTGTTGGCAGCGCGCAGGCGACGGCAAATGGTTTTATCCGCCAGACGTTTCGCCACCAGGGACAGCGTGTGGAGGTGGGTCTTTGTCTGGTCAGCGGGCACCAGTAACGCAAATAACAAATCGACGGGCTGATTGTCGATGGCGTCAAAAGCGATGGGCGTTTCCAGTTGGATAAAGACGCCAACGGCGCGCAGCGTATCTTCCTCAAGCTTACCGTGGGGAATGGCGATGCCGTTACCAATACCGGTACTGCCCATGCGTTCGCGGGTGAGTACGGCTTCGAAAACGACCTGTGGCGGCAGGCCAAGCTGTTTGGCTGCCAGTTCGCTGATAATTTCCAGCGCACGTTTTTTACTCTGGCAGTGGACGCCACTGCGAGTACATTCCTGGTTAAGGACATTGCTCAGTTGTAGAGCGGAATCGTTGTTCATCATAAGTTCACCTAAGCACTTTTTGTGCAAACGGCCCGCTACTTAAGCAGCGGGCCGGCCATATGCACATCGGATGCCCGGATTATCAGTGTTGTTTTAGTTTATCTTTGTGTTTCGTTAACTGTCGGGCCAGTTTATCAATCAGACCGTCAATCGCGGCATACATGTCCTGGCCTTCGGCGCTGGCATGCAGTTCTCCACCGTTCACATGCAGCGTAGCATCCGCTGTATGGGTAACTTTTTCCACCTTTAATACAATATAGACCTGGTTGATTCTTTCGAAGTACTGCTCCAGTTTGGCAAATTTCGAGTTTAAAAATTCACGTAGTGCATCCGTGATCTCGACGTTTTGTCCTGTAATGTTGAGCTGCATAGTGTCTTCCTTATCGGTGAAGTCACACCAGCTGCTTGCGCTGGTTTGACGGTGGAATGGATAAAGACTCTCGGTACTTCGCAACTGTGCGGCGTGCCACCATAATACCTTGATCCGACAGCATTGAGGTTAACTTACTGTCGCTCAGCGGTTTGGCTGGGTTTTCCGCAGCAATTAACTTCTTCACCAGGGCCCGAATTGCCGTGGAGGAGGCTTCGCCGCCGCCCTCGGTATTGACGTGACTGGAGAAGAAATACTTCAATTCAAAAATGCCGCGCGGGCTATGCAAATATTTTTGAGTGGTCACCCTTGAGATGGTCGACTCATGCATATCCACCGCCTGAGCAATATCTGCCAGCACCATCGGCTTCATATGCTCTTCACCGTGCTCGAAGAAAGCCTGCTGCTGTTCGACGATGCACCGGCTAACGCGCAATAACGTATCATTGCGGCTTTCCAGACTTTTAATCAACCATTTCGCTTCCTGCAGGTTACTGCGAATAAACTGCGAGTCGCTGTCATTGCGCGTATTGCCACTCATTGCCGCGTATTGTTGGTTGATTTTGAGGCGAGGAATGCTGTCAGCGTTAAGCTCTACGGTCCAGCGTGCCAGGTGTTTGCGAACCAGTACATCAGGGATGACATATTCAGGCTCGCCGGTTTGAATCGACTGGCCGGGGCGTGGGTCGAGGGACTGAATCAGGCACATGGCCTCTTTCAGGGCGTCCTCTTTGATGCGCGTGACCCGCATTAGCGAACGGAAATCATGATTCGCCAGCAGATCTAAGTGATCGCTAACGATAAGCCTGGCCTCCGCCAGCCAGGGCGTTTCTTTGGCGTATTGAGAAAGCTGGATGAGCAGGCAGTCACGTAAATCTCTTGCTGCGACCCCGACAGGATCGAAGCGTTGAATACGTTTAAGCACGGCTTCGACTTCATCAAGACTGACATCGTCGTGGCCAAGGCTCTCCAGTATATCTTCCAGCGGGACGGTGAGGTACCCGGTTTCATCAACCGCATCGACTATTGAGGTCGCAATAGCGGCATCCGTGTCGGAAAACGGCGTGAGCTCAACCTGCCACATCAGATAGTCCTGAAGAGACTGGGTTGTTTCACCCTGGTAGATAGGAAGTTCGTCGTCGAGGTAGTCGGTACCTGTTCCGGAAGGTGTTCCGGCGGTGTAGATTTCATCCCAGCTGGCATCGAGCGGCAGCTCATCGGGCATCTCTTTCTGCTCGAGGGCTTCACGGGTATCCATGGCTTCGCTCTCAGGCATTTCCTGAGTGTCAATCTCATCATGCAGGTCGGTTTGCTCAAGCAATGGATTGCTGTCCAGTGCCTGCTGGAGTTCTTGCTGAAGCTCTAACGTCGAGAGCTGCAACAGGCGGATAGCCTGCTGTAGCTGGGGCGTCATAGCAAGTTGTTGGCTAAGCCGTAATTGCAAACCTTGCTTCATGTTCAGAGCAAACTTCCTCAAATAAGTCGTGTAAGACTTCCCACCCTATCAGAGTCTGAACTCTTCGCCCAGATAGACTCGCTTAACTTGCTCGTCTTCAAGGATTTCTTCCGGCGTACCGTGGGCAATCAGATGCCCCTGGCTAACGATATAGGCGCGTTCACAGACGGCCAGCGTTTCGCGGACGTTATGGTCGGTAATCAACACGCCGAGGCCGCTGTCGCGCAGGTGCTCAATGATGCGTTTGATATCAATAACAGAAATCGGATCAACCCCGGCAAAGGGTTCATCCAGCAAAATGAATTTTGGGTTAGCTGCCAGCGCACGTGCGATTTCAACACGGCGGCGCTCCCCGCCGGACAGAGACTGCCCGAGGTTATTGCGCAAGTGCGAGATATGAAATTCTTCCATCAGCTCGTTAGCGCGGTCTTCTCGCTGCTCCGAGGTCAGATCATCGCGGATCTGCAACACCGCCATGAGGTTATCAAACACGCTCAGGCGGCGGAAAATTGATGCCTCTTGCGGCAGGTAGCCTATGCCGCGGCGGGCACGAGCATGCAGAGGAAGCAGACTGATGTCTTCTTCATCAATGATGATATTCCCCGCATCACGAGGCACGATGCCAACCACCATGTAAAAGGTGGTGGTTTTACCGGCACCGTTCGGCCCAAGTAGCCCAACGATTTCACCTGACTTAACGGTCAGGCTGACGTCTTCGACTACGCGGCGGCCTTTGTATGCCTTGGCCAGGTTTTTCGCAATTAAAGTTGCCATAACGAATTAGTTACTCTTTTTCTGTGCCGGTTGCTGGCCGTTTTTGTTCTGCAACTGAGACGGCACCAGTATGGTGGTGACGCGTTTGCCTTTCTCACTAAACGCCTGCATTTTTTGCTCTTTCACCAGGTACGTAATTTTGTCGCCGGTGATGTTGCTGTCTAACTGCTCAAGATAAGCGTTACCGGTCAGCACCACGAAGTCATTGGCCAATTCATAATGCATGGTTGAGGCGTGGCCTTTTACCGGTTTACCGCTGTCCTGCATTTGGTAGAAGGTAGCAGGATTACCATAGCCATCGATCACCTCTTTGCCCTGCTCACCGCCGGGACGGGTGACGACAACTTTATCGGCGTTGATTTTGATACTGCCCTGCGTCACAACGACGTTACCGGTGAAGGTGACAACGTTACCTTGCATATCAAGGGATTGCTGGTCAGATTCGATATGGATCGGTTGATCGGTGTCACCGGTCAGTGCCCAGGCAGACCAGGGGGCGGCAAAAAGCGTACCAAGCAGAACAAGTTTAAGGCTGAGTTTGTTTATTCTGGATTTCATAAGAGGTTTTAACCTTTTCAATCAGCTGTGCAGTTTGGCTGCGTAAGTTGCCACGCATTTTCAGGCCACTGGAGTTAAATGTAGTGCCGTAAAGGGTGACCAGATCGTCAGAAGCAACATCCTGAGTGATCAAATTCACCTGAGCATTGTCCGTCGTAATTTTGCGTAACTGCGAATCAGGTGTTAGGGCGGTTACCACGACGTTACCGTATAAATAGAGCATTCTGTCATTGGTCAGTTTGGCGCGATCTGCGTGAATTTCCCAGGTAGCGACTTTATTTTCATCGTACTGGGTCATCACGGGCTTGGTGAACCAGGAAATAGCCGTTTCCGAGAAGTATTCAACGTGCTGGGCGATCAGTTTATAGTTCAGCGCGCCCTCTGGGTTGTACACGACCGTTGTGGAAAACTCACTTTGATAAGTCGGAGTATCGCTGTTGACGGTGACTTTGGGCTCATCTTTATCCGTCAGATTCAGACCGATCAACACTAATGCTGCTATGGCGAGCAGGAAAATAATCCAACGTCTGGTCTTACTCATATGGATTGTCCTTTGGCCTCGTCGAGCTTGCCTTGTGCCATCAATAACAGATCGCAGATTTCCCGCACCGCGCCCCGGCCACCGCTGATTCGGGTCACGTAGTCCGCTTTTGGCGTCAGTAACGGATGCGCGTCGGCAACGGCAACACTTAAGCCTACCTGTTCCATCACCGGCCAGTCGATCAGGTCATCGCCGATATAGGCTACCTGGGCCGGAGAAAGCCCGACCTTTGACAGCAGATCGTGAAACGCGATCTGTTTATCGGACTGCCCCTGATAGAGGTGCGTTATGCCCAACGTTTCGCAGCGATCTTCCAGTAATTTTGCTTTCCTTCCAGTAATAATAGCGACTTCAATTCCGGAGGTCAGGGCGCAGCGAATCCCATAGCCATCTCGCACGCTGAAGGCTTTTAGCTCTTCGCCGCTGTTACCCATGTAAATCAGGCCGTCAGACATTACGCCATCGACGTCCAGAATGAGCAGGCGTATCTCTTTCGCCTGCTCTATGACCTGCGCGCTTACCGGTCCATAGCAGGTATTCAGCAACGCATCACTGTTACTCATTAAGGCTAATCCTTTGTTAAACTACGCCTGCGCGCAGCATGTCATGCATATGTACCACACCCAGCAGTTGGTCGCCATCTGCGACCAGGACCGAGGTGATATGGCGCGATTGCATCAGATTCAATGCATCCACCGCCAGGGTTCCAGGACGTACGCGAATGCCGCCAGCGGTCATTACATCGGCAATCCGTAGCGTATTTAAATCGGCACCCATATCGAACACGCGACGTAGGTCGCCGTCAGTAAAGATGCCTTCAATTTTCATCAGGTCGTTACAAATGACCGTCATCCCCATATTCTTGCGGGTAATTTCCAGCAGCGCATCGCGCAGAGAAGCCTCTTTGCTCACGTGTGGAATGTCGTCGCCAGCGTGCATAATATCGTTTACACGCAGCAGTAGCTTACGACCCAGTGCGCCGCCTGGATGAGACAGTGCAAAGTCTTCTGCTGTAAATCCGCGGGCTTTCAGTAACGCAACGGCCAGCGCGTCTCCCATCACCAACGTTGCCGTGGTGCTGGTAGTGGGGGCCAGGCCTAACGGGCAAGCCTCCTGTGGCACTTTTATACACAGGTGGATGTCCGCTGCACGGCCCATTGAGCTTTCCGGACGGGCCGTCATGCAGATCAACGGTACCTGTAGACGTTTTAAGACCGGGATGAGCGCCAGAATTTCATTCGACTCACCGGAATTAGAGATTGCAATCACGATATCCTGAGCCGTAACCATGCCAAGATCGCCGTGACTGGCCTCTCCTGGGTGGACAAAGAACGCCGGCGTACCGGTACTGGCAAACGTTGCCGCCATTTTCTTACCGATATGGCCCGATTTTCCCATACCCATCACGACAACTTTGCCCGGGCAGTAGAATATCCTCTCGCAGGCTTGTGAAAAATCGTCGTTGATGTACTGGTCGAGCTGAGCCAGGCCTTCACGTTCAATATTGAGCACGTCTTTGCCCGCTTGTTGAAAGTCAAAACCCGGCGCGAAATCTATATGAGACATAATTCCCGTTTCCATTTTATCCGACGACAGGTGGTGCAACGAACCACAGCACCACGATCCATACGATAAATCCACATGTTAACAGAGCGCCCGCGAGCTTGCCGATTTGGCGTGGTTTGCGCCAGCAGAGCACGGCAAAAACAGCACTTACCGCTAACATCAGCCAATAATCCCGGGCAAAAGCCAGTGTGTCCAGGCTACCGGGCGCCGCCAGTGCAGGGATCCCGAGCACAAACACAATGTTAAAAATATTCGAACCGATGATATTGCCAATTGCGATGTCATCTTCGCCTTTACGCGCCCCGGCAATGGCCGTCGCCAACTCCGGCAGGCTGGTCCCTACGGCGATAATCGTTAACCCGATCACCAGCTCACTTACGCCGAAATAGTGGGCGAGAACCGATGCGTTATCGATGACCATCCGCGTCGCCATTGGCATAATAACCAGCGCAACGCCAAGCCATAAAAACGCGACGGACAGGTTGCCTTCCTGTGGCAGTTCAGCCAGTTGCTCCCGCGTAAGGCTATCAACACCCTGGCGCTCGGCGAGGCGGCCTATTCTAATGATAAACAGTAGATATAACACCGCCATTGTTAGCAGTACGATGCCCTCTGTTTGTGTCAGTTCACCGTCATATAAAAACAGGCCAGCGGCGGCACTTACTGCCAACATTAGAGGTAATTCGCGGCGCAGAATATCGGAATTGACGGTAAATGGGTGCAGCAGTGCGGCGAGCCCAAGGATCAGCATAATATTAGTAATATTAGAGCCAATGGCGGTGCCGACGGCTAAATCCATCTGGCCATTCAGTGCTGAAGCGCTGGCGATGATGATTTCAGGAAGCGAGGTGCCGATACTGACTACCGTCATGCCTATAATTAGCGGCGGGATGCCGATGCTACGGCACAGGATCGCCGCAGCGAAAACTAAACGGTCGGCGCCATAGACCACCAGAAGCAAACCAATAATTAATAGCGCCGTAGCTAACAGCATGAAAAATCCTTTCTTAGGGTATAATCGCCGATCCTGGGGGCCTGAAGGTTCCTGCAAAGCGAAGCGCTGCCTGAACCTGGCGATAAGTCTTAATTCTGACTTTATGCGGCGGAAAAGTAAAACAAATGCCAGCTTTCGCTAACCCGGACAGGTAATATTCTGTAAAAATGTTGGGTTTTAGCATCCGTTTAAGGCCATGCTTGCCGACAAACCTTAAAAAGGAAGGGCGATGAGTCAGACTGAAGCGAACCTGGTGGAGATCCGCGGGATGAGTTTTTCCCGAGGTGAACGCCAGATCTTCGAGAATATTTCCCTGACCGTACCTCGTGGCAAAATAACGGCGATCATGGGGCCATCGGGAATCGGTAAGACTACGCTGCTAAAGCTTATTGGTGGGCAGATCCAGCCGGATTGTGGTGAAATCCTGTTTGACGGTGAGAATGTGCCAACCATGTCACGCTCACGGCTTTTTACCGTTCGTAAGCGTATGAGCATGCTGTTCCAGTCAGGTGCCCTGTTCACCGATCTCAATGTGTTCGAAAACGTGGCTTATCCGCTACGCGAGCATCGGCAGCTACCGGAGCCTTTGTTACACAGCACGGTAATGATGAAGCTGGAAGCCGTTGGGCTTCGCGGTGCCGCTAAACTGATGCCTTCTGAACTGTCCGGAGGGATGGCTCGGCGCGCTGCTCTGGCTCGTGCCATTGCGCTTGAGCCAGACCTCATTATGTTTGATGAACCTTTTGTTGGTCAGGATCCCATCACCATGGGTGTGCTGGTTAAGCTCATTTCTGAGTTAAACAGCTCGCTTGGCGTAACCTGCATTGTGGTATCACATGACGTTCCTGAAGTGTTAAGCATCGCGGATTACGCTTATATTGCTGCCGATCAACACATTGTTGCACACGGTAGCCCGGCGGAGCTGAGAGAAAATCACGATCCACGCGTTCGACAATTCCTGGACGGGATTGCTGACGGCCCGGTGCCGTTCCGCTATCCAGCCGGCGATTATCAACAAGATTTGTTATCTGGAACGAGGAGCTAAACTGCTCATGCTGCTAAATGCACTGGCCTCTTTCGGGCGACGTGGGATAAAAACCTGCGCTTCGTTTGGACGGGCCGGATTGATGTTATTCAACGCGCTGGTAGGGAAACCGGAGTTTCGCAAGCATGCGCCGTTGCTGGTGCGTCAGCTTTATAACGTCGGCGTATTGTCGATGCTGATCATCATGGTTTCGGGTCTGTTCATTGGTATGGTGCTTGGCCTGCAGGGTTATCTGGTTCTGACGACCTATAGTGCTGAGTCGAGTCTCGGTATGCTGGTAGCGCTCTCCCTGCTACGTGAACTTGGCCCAGTGGTTGCCGCGCTGCTTTTTGCCGGACGTGCCGGTTCTGCATTAACCGCTGAAATTGGCCTGATGCGAGCTACCGAGCAGCTTTCCAGCATGGAAATGATGGCCGTTGACCCGCTGCGTCGTGTTGTGTCGCCACGTTTTTGGGCCGGTGTGATTTCTTTGCCGTTACTCACGCTTATTTTCGTTGCCGTGGGGGTTTGGGGCGGCGCGCTGGTTGGCGTTAACTGGAAAGGCATCGATGCCGGTTTCTTCTGGTCAGCGATGCAAAATGCTGTTTCCTGGCGCCTTGATTTAGTTAATTGCGTCATTAAAAGCGTAGTTTTCGCCATTACCGTAACGTGGATTGCGTTATTCAACGGGTACGACGCGATTCCGACGTCCGCAGGGATTAGCCGGGCAACCACACGCACCGTTGTGCACGCTTCTCTGGCCGTTCTCGGCCTCGATTTTGTGCTGACAGCACTGATGTTTGGGAATTGAGTTCATGCAAACAAAGAAATTTGAAGTCTGGGTTGGTGCTTTTCTGCTGGTAGCGCTGGTCGCCATTATCTTCCTCTGCCTGAAAGTGGCTAACGTCACTTCCCTGCGCAGCGAGCCGACCTATCGGGTATACGCAGTATTCGACAATATCGGTGGCCTTAAAGTCAGTTCACCGGTTCGCCTCGGTGGCGTAGTGATTGGCCGTGTTGATGACATCGCCCTGGATCCAAAAACTTATCTGCCGCGCGTGACGCTGGACATTGAGCAGCGTTACAACCAGATCCCGGATACCAGTTCCCTGGCGATTCGTACCTCTGGTCTGCTGGGCGAGCAGTATATCGCCTTGAATCTGGGCTTTGACGATCCGGAACTGGGGTCATCTATGCTTAAAGAGGGCAGTACGATCCAGGATACGAAATCTGCTCTGGTACTTGAGGATCTGATTGGTCAGTTCCTGTATAAGAGCGGCAACGGTGACAATAAGAATTCAGGCGATGCCGATGCACATCCAGCGGGTCATACTGATGCCGCGCCGCAGTCGGGCACCACGAATTAATTTAAGAGGAACGAGTAATGTTTAAGCGTCTTATGATGGTTGCCATGCTGGTGATTGCTCCCTTTGCTATGGCGGCAGATCAAACCAATCCTTACAAATTGATGAATGA
Source organism: Enterobacteriaceae bacterium RIT693 (assembly GCA_009668225.1). GTDB lineage: Bacteria > Pseudomonadota > Gammaproteobacteria > Enterobacterales > Enterobacteriaceae > Cedecea. Next base: position 69,638 of record WJYK01000010.1, read on the forward strand.
GGCGGCACAGAAAACCTTTGACCGCCTGAAGAATGAGCAGCCCAAAATTCGGCAGAACCCAAATTACCTGCGCGATATCGTAGGGCAGGAGCTGCTGCCTTACGTTCAGGTGAAGTATGCCGGTGCCCTTGTACTGGGTCGTTACTACAAAGACGCGACACCTGCACAGCGTGATGCTTATTTCAAAGCTTTCGAAGAGTATCTGAAGCAGGCATATGGGCAGGCGCTGGCGATGTATCACGGTCAGACTTATCAAATTGCGCCCGAGCAGCCGCTGGGCAGCGCTGACATTGTTGCGATCCGCGTGACCATCATCGATCCGAACGGTCGCCCACCGGTTCGTCTTGATTTCCAGTGGCGTAAAAACAGCCAGACCGGTAACTGGCAGGCTTACGATATGATCGCGGAAGGGATCAGTATGATCACCACGAAACAGAATGAGTGGAGTGACCTGCTGCGTACCAAAGGGATTGATGGCCTGACCGCACAGCTGCAGTCGATTTCGAAGCAGCCGATTACCCTGGACAGTAAAAAGTAATGGCGGAAGAACTGAGCTGGAAGCAGGAAGGCGCTATCTTGCATCTTTTCGGGGAGCTTGACGGCGAAACCGTTCAACTGCTCTGGCAGCAGCGCGAGAAAATAGTCGCCGGCATCACAACTTTTGAGCTCAGTGGCTTAACACGCGTTGATACCGCCGGGCTGGCCTTGCTGATCCACCTGATTGCTATCGCCAGTCGTAAGGGGAGTGAGGTTAGCCTGCTGGGCGCAAGTGAGAATTTACGCACGCTTGCCCAACTCTACAATCTGCCAGAGACGCTGTTGCCACATTTGGCAGGCTAATGTTTTCAGCACGTTACTTTCATAGCCCTCGAACGGTTAAGTTCCGGGGCTTTTTGCTTATTTAAGCGGGCGCCACTTTCCTCTAAGATGTGTGGCTTATTGACTCATTCATTAATCGACGAATAGATACCCATGGAAAATCATGAAATTCAGACAGTGCTGATGAACGCGCTGCCCCTCCAGGAAGTCCACGTCTCGGGCGATGGCAGCCACTTTCAGGTGATAGCGGTGGGTGAGTTATTCGCCGAGTTAAGTCGCGTTAAGAAACAGCAAACGGTTTATGCACCGCTGATGGAGTTCATCGCCGACAACCGCATGCACGCTGTCTCTATTAAGACCTATACCCCGGACGAGTGGGCGCGCGACCGCAAACTAAATGGTTTTTGAATCATCGGCTCTGGCTGGTGAGAACAATTTGAATTTAAAAGAGAGCAGTTTCAATGGATAAATTTCGTGTGCAGGGGCCCACTCGCCTGAGTGGTGAAGTGACAATTTCAGGGGCTAAAAACGCCGCGCTGCCGATCCTCTTTGCTGCCCTTCTGGCGGAAGAGCCTGTAGAGATTCAGAACGTTCCAAAGCTGAAAGACATTGATACCACTATGAAGCTGTTGAGCCAGCTGGGTACCAAAGTTGAACGTAATGGTTCCGTCTATATTGACGCCAGCGGCGTGAATATCTTCTGTGCGCCGTACGATCTGGTAAAAACCATGCGTGCCTCCATCTGGGCGCTGGGGCCGCTGGTTGCGCGCTTCGGACAAGGGCAGGTTTCTTTGCCAGGCGGTTGTGCTATCGGCGCACGCCCTGTTGACCTGCATATCACCGGCCTTGAACAGCTGGGCGCGGAAATTAAGCTGGAAGAAGGTTACGTTAAAGCTTCAGTAAACGGCCGCCTAAAAGGGGCTCATATTGTGATGGATAAGGTAAGCGTAGGCGCGACCGTTACCATCATGAGCGCTGCAACGCTGGCTGAAGGCACAACCATTATTGAGAACGCGGCCCGCGAGCCAGAAATTGTTGATACGGCTAACTTCCTCAACACGCTGGGTGCGAAAATCAGCGGCGCAGGTTCCGATCGTATTACCATCGAAGGCGTTTCTCGCCTGGGCGGCGGCGTGTACCGCGTTCTGCCTGACCGTATTGAAACCGGGACCTTCCTGGTGGCAGCGGCTATCTCCGGTGGAAAAATTCTCTGCCGAAATGCACAGCCGGACACATTAGATGCGGTGCTGGCAAAACTGCGTGAAGCCGGGGCTGATGTTGAAACCGGTGAAGACTGGATAAGCCTGGATATGCACGGCAAGCGGCCGAAAGGTGTAACGGTGCGTACTGCTCCACACCCGGGCTTCCCAACCGATATGCAGGCACAATTCACCCTGCTGAACCTGGTGGCTGAAGGGACGGGCGTGATCACCGAAACTATCTTCGAAAACCGCTTTATGCATGTGCCTGAGTTAATTCGTATGGGCGCGCACGCGGAAATCGAAAGCAACACCGTTATCTGTCACGGCGTTGAAAAGCTCTCCGGGGCGCAGGTTATGGCTACCGATTTACGCGCTTCCGCAAGCCTGGTGCTTGCTGGCTGTATTGCCGAAGGAACCACGCTGGTTGATCGTATTTACCATATCGATCGGGGCTACGAGCGCATTGAAGATAAGCTTCAGGCGCTGGGCGCCAAAATTGAGCGCGTGAAGGGCAGCGAGTAATTCGTTTCGCCAGAAGCGTAAAAACCGGGGCAAGCCCCGGTTTTTTTATACCTGTCGAATCTTGCTGGCTCTGTCGATAAATTCATGGGTTACCGGGTCGTGATAGCGTGAAGGCCAAATAGCCTGAGGTTCTACCCCCAAAGCCTGAGCGATAATGAGCTCTCCTTTAGGCCAGGGCCGGGATAACGCATTGGCGAGCGTTGATGAGCTTAAACCTGACTGACGCGACAAGGCCGCAAGCGAGGTTCTCTTTTTTCGCAGGCCGGCAATGATGTCTGCCGGATGCCAGTCCACATACTTATTTTCCATAATCTCTCCCTGTAAGCTTGCGAGTCCAGCCCTGAACTGAGCGTTGGTACAGGAAGGTTATAGCATAAAAACTTCCAAATGATTCCTGTAACCGTAAGGAATAACCCATTCTGTGTTTTCTCACACAAATACGATGAAAAACAATGAAAACGGAGGAGAGGGGAACGGTGGCGTAAGGGGGGGGGGACAGTTTATTGGAAACTTTAGCGCGCCGTTAAGCGCGCTAAAACGCGATCTAGCGATCGCGTTGTACTGACATATGAGCTAAAGAAATCAGCGCCTCGCGGTACGGGCTATCCGGCAGGACAGAAAGCGCGTCGATCGCTTTATCCGCCTCTTCCTCCGCACGCTGACGAGTCCATTCCAAAGAGCCGCAATCCGCCATGGCTTTCAGTACCGGATCCAGCAAGTGACGGCCATTACCCTGCTCAATCGCTTCACGAATCATTTGCGCCTGCTCTGGCGAACCGTTACGCATGGCGTGAAGCAGCGGGAGCGTTGGCTTACCTTCGTTCAGGTCGTCACCAACGTTCTTTCCAAGAGTCTGCCCGTCCGCGCTGTAATCCAGCAGGTCGTCAATCAACTGGAAAGCGGTGCCCAGGTAGCGCCCGTAATCCTGCAGCGCTTTTTCCTGGACTGCCGTTGCGTCAGCCAGGATTCCGGAGCATTGCGCGGCGGCTTCAAACAGGCGAGCCGTTTTGCTGTAAATCACCCGCATATAGCTTTCTTCAGTGATATCGGGGTCGTTGCAGTTCATCAACTGCAGTACTTCACCTTCAGCAATGACGTTGACCGCCTCAGACATCACTTCCAGCACCTTCAGTGAGCCCAGGCTTGTCATCATCTGAAATGCCCGCGTATAGATAAAGTCACCAACCAGAACGCTGGCAGCGTTGCCAAAGGCTGCGTTCGCTGTGGCTTTACCGCGGCGCATATCTGATTCGTCCACGACGTCATCGTGAAGTAGGGTGGCGGTATGTATGAATTCGATAAGCGCCGCTATTCTGACATGCGCCTGTCCTTCATAGGCAAGCGCCCGTGCGGCAAGCACGGCAATCATTGGACGAATACGTTTACCGCCGCCGCTGACGATGTAGTAGCCCAGCTGATTGATCAGTTGGACATCTGAATTCAGTTGCTCAAGGATTGTCGCATTGACACCCGCCATATCTTGCGCGGTTAACTCATTAATTTTTTCTAAATTCATCGCAAAAGTCTGGCTTTCGTCCTGTTTATTCCATATCCATATGGCATAACGAGAGGGTTGAGGTTCGATACTGTAGTACAGATTGTACTGAAAAAACGAGGCAGATAAACGATGTGTGTGCTGTTGCGTTTTTTTTCTACGGTAAATGACGATCGGGCTTGTCAAAGCCTCACGATTTGCGTAATATTCGCGCCCTATTGTGAATATTTATAGCGCTACCTGAATCCAATGAAAGGCAAGCGCGGAAAGCGGAGTTTTATATGTACGCGGTTTTCCAAAGTGGTGGTAAACAACACCGAGTAAGCGAAGGTCAGACCGTTCGCCTGGAAAAGCTGGACATCGCAACTGGCGAAACTGTTGAGTTCGCTGAAGTTCTGATGATCGCAAACGGTGAAGAAGTCAAAATCGGCGTTCCTTTCGTTGATGGTGGCGTTATCAAGGCTGAAGTTGTTGCTCACGGTCGTGGCGAGAAAGTTAAAATCGTTAAGTTCCGTCGCCGTAAACACTATCGTAAGCAAGCGGGCCACCGTCAGTGGTTCACCGATGTGAAAATTACTGGCATCAGCGCCTAAGACCTGAGGAGTAGATTTAAATGGCACATAAAAAGGCTGGCGGCTCAACTCGTAACGGTCGCGATTCTGAAGCAAAACGCCTGGGTGTAAAACGCTTTGGTGGTGAAACTGTACTGGCTGGTAGCATCATCGTTCGTCAACGTGGTACTAAATTCCACGCTGGCAACAATGTAGGTTGTGGTCGTGACCACACCCTGTTTGCTAAAGCAGACGGTAAAGTAAAATTCGAAGTTAAAGGCCCGAACAATCGTAAATACATCAGCATCGTTGCTGAGTAAGTTTTTCGGTCCGGTAACGGATGAAAGCCCCGCAACGTGTTGCGGGGCTTTTTACATTGTACGCCTGGTAAATTAATACAGGGAATGGGGATGGGGCAGCAGGCGGGAATCGGCATTCTTTTAGCGCTTACTACGGCAATGTGCTGGGGAGCGTTACCGATCGCGATGAAGCAGGTGCTTCCGGTGATGGCGCCGCCGACGGTGGTCTTTTATCGGTTCCTGATGGCCAGTATTGGCCTCGGCATTATTCTCGCTATTCAGGGTAAACTTCCGCCGCTCACCCTGTTCCGTAAGCCTCGATGGCTGGGGCTGTTAGCGATTGCCACCGGTGGGTTATTTGGCAACTTTCTGCTCTTTAGCTCCTCCCTGCAGTATTTAAGTCCTACCGCGTCTCAGGTCATTGGCCAGCTCTCCCCCGTGGGAATGATGGTGGCGAGCGTGGTGGTGCTGAAAGAGAAGATGCGTGGCACACAGATTATCGGTGCCATTATGCTCTTATGCGGGCTGGTGATGTTCTTCAACACCAGCCTCATAGAAATTTTTACCCGCCTGACGGATTACACTCTTGGCGTAATCTTTGGCGTGCTGGCGGCAACGGTTTGGGTCAGTTATGGTGTGGCGCAGAAGGTGTTATTACGTCGGCTGGCTTCACAACAGATCCTTTTTTTGCTGTACACTTTATGTACTGTTGCGCTTTTGCCGCTGGCAAAGCCGGGCGTTATTTTCCAGCTCAGTAGCTGGCAACTGACGTGTCTGGTGTTTTGCGGTCTGAATACGCTGGTAGGATACGGCGCGCTTGCTGAGGCGATGGCGCGCTGGCAGGCCTCCCAGGTTAGCGCCCTTATTACGCTAACCCCGCTGTTTACGCTGCTGTTCTCAGACCTGCTGTCTCAGGCCTGGCCCGAGTATTTCGCCATACCGATGCTTAACCTTGTGGGTTACATCGGTGCACTGGTGGTTGTGGCTGGTGCTATGTATTCTGCGATTGGCCACCGCCTTTGGGGGCGCTGGCATAAAACCGAAACGGCCACACCGGTGCAACGTTCGGGCGAATGATTTACGGAGAAGTAAGATGAAGTTTGTTGATGAAGCAACGATCCTGGTCGTAGCAGGGGATGGCGGTAACGGCTGCGTTAGCTTCCGCCGTGAAAAATATATCCCGAGAGGCGGCCCGGACGGCGGTGACGGCGGTGACGGCGGCGACGTATGGCTTGAAGCCGACGAGAACCTGAATACGCTCATCGATTATCGTTTTGAAAAGGCTTTCCGCGCTGAACGCGGTCAGAATGGTCAAAGTCGTGACTGTACCGGTAAACGCGGCCACGACGTGACCGTGAAGGTACCCGTCGGTACTCGTGTTATCGATCAGGGCACCGGCGAAACCATGGGCGATATGACGCAGCACGGTCAGAAGCTGATGGTGGCGAAGGGCGGCTGGCATGGTCTGGGTAATACTCGCTTTAAATCCTCGGTGAACCGTACTCCACGTCAGAAAACGATGGGGACACCGGGTGAGAAACGCGATCTGCAGCTGGAGCTGATGTTGCTTGCCGATGTCGGTATGCTGGGTATGCCGAATGCCGGTAAATCGACCTTTATCCGTGCGGTATCCGCGGCGAAGCCAAAAGTCGCCGACTATCCGTTTACCACCCTGGTCCCAAGCCTGGGCGTTGTTCGTATGGATAACGAAAAGAGCTTTGTCGTTGCCGATATCCCCGGGCTGATCGAGGGTGCTGCCGACGGTGCGGGCCTTGGTATCCGCTTCCTGAAGCACCTTGAGCGCTGCCGTGTACTGCTGCATCTCATTGATATCGAGCCTATCGATGGTTCCGATCCGGTTGAAAACGCCCGAATTATTGTTGGCGAACTAGAAAAATACAGTGAAAGCCTGGCGTCTAAACCTCGCTGGCTTGTATTTAACAAAATTGACCTGATGGACAAAGCACAGGCCGAAGAGAAGGCGAAGGCGATTGCCGAAGCGCTCGGCTGGGAAGATAAATACTATCTGATCTCTGCCGCGAGCCAGATGGGCGTGAAAGACCTGTGTTGGGACGTGATGACCTTTATCATCGAGAACCCGATCGCCGCCGCCGATGTAGCTAAACAGCCGGAAAAAGTTGAGTTTATGTGGGACGACTACCATCGTCAGCAGCTCGATGAAATGGAAGCTGAAGCGGAAGAAGACTGGGATGACGACTGGGACGATGAAGACGACGAAGGCGTTGAAATTATCTACCAGAAGTAATTCTCGACAGAAAAGGCCGGATACTCCGGCCTTTTTTATTGAATGCTATTTGGTAGCCAGCAGCCAGCCAACAGGCCACCTTCAGCGCGATTATCCAGATCAAGGCGGCCATGGTGTAACTGAACAATGCGCAGCACAATGTTAAGGCCCAGCCCGCTTCCACCGTAGCGCTGATCCATACGTCTGAAAGGTTCGGTCATCTGCTGGAGATACTCCGCCTTGATGCCGGGGCCACTATCAGCAACGGTCAGCAGGGTTCCCCCCTCCTTTTCCTTCAATGCTACGTGAATAGTGCCCTTTTCCGGACTATAGCGAGAGGCATTTTCCAGCAGATTACGCAGCATCAAGCGCAGCAGAACGGCATCACCTTGTACCGTCAGGGATGACTCTGCGGGCCAGAAAAGCGTTTGCCCGCGCGGTAGGACAAGCTCTTCCATTTCCATCTTCAGTGGCGCAATGATATCGCGGCTCCAGGTCAGCGTATTGTAGTGCCCGCTTGCCAACGCCTGCCCTGCCCGGGAGAGCATCAATAGCTGTTCAATGGTGTGCATCAGCAGATCGATTCTGCTCAGCAACATGGGAGCCTGTTCTATCCCATTATTTGCCATTAATTCGAGATGTAATCTGAGGCCCGCAAGCGGTGTTCTCAATTCGTGTGCTGCGTCTGCAGTGAACAGTCGCTCCTGCTGGATGGTGTGATCGAGACGCCCGAGTAGCTGATTAAGTGAGTTTGTCACGGCCACCATTTCATCCATGTCGGAAAACATGGGCAGAGGCGTGAGGTTATCGGCAGAACGATTTGCAAGGCTCGAGCGCAGCTGGTTCAGTGGGCGAGTGATCCAGGTGATTGCCCAGAAGGAGAAAAATAGCGTAAAGGCAACCATCACCAGAGAAGGAACGAGCAAAGAGGCAATGGCTTCGCGGATCTCTTTTTCTACCTGCTGGTTCCTGGCTTTAGCGGAGAGCGTTTCGCTCACCAGAAACCCGATTTGCTCACGGCTTTCATGCCAGAGCCAGACGACGCTAATCAGCTGGAAAAAAAGGAGGATAAGCGCCAGCAGGATCATCAGGCGCCGGCGCATACTGTTCATGAACGATTTTCCAGGCGATAGCCGACGCCGCGCACGGTTTTGATTCTGTCTTTCCCTAATTTGCGACGAAGGTTATGAATATGTACTTCAAGGGTATTGGAGCCTGGGTCATCCTGCCAGCTGTAAATATCCTGCTGCAGCGTTTCGCGATGAACGGTCTGGCCAATACGCATCATTAATCGGGTGAGCAAGGCAAATTCTTTGGGCGTAATTTCTACGGCCTGGTTTGCAAGCAGGACCTGCTGAGTTTGCAGATTAAGCGTTAAATCGTCTTCCTGCAGCAGGTTGTCGCTGTGCCCCTGATAGCGACGAATCAGCGCGCGAGCACGTGCCTGGAGCTCCGCAAGGGCGAAAGGTTTGACCAGATAATCATCGGCACCTGAGTCCAGGCCTTTCACCCGATCCTCGAGCGCGTCACGGGCCGTCAGGATAAGAACCGGGTTTTTTACCCCACGGCGGCGCCACTGGCTCAGCAGCGTAGCGCCGTCTTTATCAGGCAAGCCAAGGTCGAGGATTATCAGGCTGTACTCGCCGCTTTGCAGTAGGGCGTCGGCCTGGGCGGCCGTGGCCGCACAGTCTAACGCATAACCTTCACCACCCAGTGCGAGCGCCAGACCATCCTGTAGCAGTAAATCGTCTTCAACAATAAGCAGTTTCATAGCTAGTTATTTTGGTAAATATCCTTGTAAAGCCGGCTTTCAAAGCGCACGAGCGGGATTCGACGATTACGCTGGTCGGCCGGTTCTACGGCATAGCCAGAAAGGTATTGTACAAAGGCCATACGTTGCCCACTCGCTGTGGTAATGAAGCCTGCCAGGTTATACACCCCCTGAAGGGAGCCCGTTTTCGCTGACACTTTACCGTCAACCCCCGCCTGATGCAGACCTGCACGGTATTGCAGAGAGCCGTCATAACCCGCGAGCGGCAGCATGGAGATAAAGTTTAGCTGATTATCGTTCTGAGCGATGTATTGCAGCACTTGCATCATGGTGGCTGGCGAAATCAGGTTATGGCGTGACAGGCCTGAACCATCGACGACGAGGCTATTACCTAAATCGACACCGGCTTTTTGCCGCAGAATTTGGCGTACTGCATCAGCGCCAGCACGCCAGGTCCCGGGCACGCCGTACATGTTATGCCCGATGGTACGGAACACGGTGTCGGCAATCATGTTGTCGGATTTTTTCAGCATGATCTTAAGCAGATCGTGCAGCGGTGCTGATTGCTTGCTGGCAATCACCGTGCCCGGCGCATTTGGCTGAGTTTGGCGTAGCAATGTCCCGCTGAAGCTGATGCCAGCCTGCTTTAATTCATCTTTGATGATAGCCCCCGCGTAGCTCGCACCATCCTGAATGGCAAACGCTAACGGCAGAGGGTCAGCACGCTGCGTCAGGCATCCGGTCAGCGTATAGCGATTCAAATCACCCGGCACAACATCCAGTTCACAGTATTGGGCGTCCGCAGAGCCTTTTGCCAGCGTTCTCACCTGGCTAAACATCACCACCGGGTAATAGGATGCAATGCGGATGTAAGCCAGATCGTCGGCTTTCGGTGCGCTATACAAGGAAATTGAGAAGCAGTTGCGGTCAACGATAGCGGCGGCAGGTGGCGCGCTAAAGCACTGGGTAAGATCGTTCCAGGGCCAGCCGGGCGCTTTATCATGGCTGGCAAAGATAGACGTATCGACCAGCACATTGCCTTTAATTTGCTGTACGCCGGCCTTTTTTAATTCCGCGACCATATTACGAATATCCTGGCGTTTAAGCGTAGGATCGCCACCAAATCGTGCAATAAGATCGCCGTCAAGCACGCCATTATCGACTTGTGCATGGCTCTCTAGCGTCGTGGTAAAGCGGAAATCAGGGCCTAGCTGGAGCAGCGCTGCCAGCGCCGTAATCACTTTTTGGGTGCTGGCAGGAAGCGCCATCTGCTGGCTGTGATAATCAATGAATGGGCTTGTGGCACCCACTTTTTGTACTATCAGCGCCAGGTTCGCCCCGTCAGGCAACTGGGAGGTATAATCTTCAACATTGGCAGCCTGGACATTGATGGCTACGGCAGCGGTCAACCCAATGACAAATCTCAAAAATCGCATAATCTCGCGGTAACGGCCTGGAAACGTGACCGCCATACTACGGTGCATCGCGGTGCAAAGTAAACGATGACCCTCAGGGAACTCCAGGGTAAAATACCGGTCAATTTGAAAACTGTTACTGACCTGGAGTTATCACCCCGGGTCGGTTTTCTTTTATTTGTTGCCGGTGGTACATCACGTAGCCCGGCCATGCTCTTAAGCCAGCGCGGCGTTTTGCCCTGCTGCAGAGGACTGATTTTAAGAGGTATAACAAATGCAACCTATTCCGATGACCTTACGTGGCGCTGAACAATTACGCGAAGAACTGGATTTTCTGAAGTCCGTTCGCCGTCCGGAAATTATTGCTGCAATCGCCGAAGCTCGCGAACATGGCGATCTTAAAGAAAATGCTGAGTATCACGCTGCGCGTGAGCAGCAGGGCTTTTGCGAAGGTCGCATTCAGGATATTGAAGCAAAGCTGTCTAACGCTCAGGTGATCGACGTCACAAGAATGCCAAATAACGGCCGCGTGATTTTTGGTACCACCGTAACGGTATTGAATCTGGATAACGACGAAGAGCTTACTTACCGCATTGTTGGCGATGATGAGGCTGATTTTAAAAAGAATCTTATTTCTGTAAATTCGCCGATTGCACGCGGTCTGGTGGGCAAAGAATGCGATGATGTTGTCGTGATTCGTACCCCGGGCGGCGATGTCGAGTTCGAAATCCTGAAAGTAGAATATTTGTGATTTTTACTACGCTGACTCAAGGGTTGGCGTATTGTAAAGAAAAGAAAAAGGCCGCATAGCGGCCTTTTATCAACGAACATAGCGTGGCATTTTGCACACCTCTGCTTACTTCGGCAGAGAGATCTTCCGCTCTTTAGAAGGGCGATAGAGCACCAGCGTTTTACCGATGACCTGTACGTTACAGGCGCCGGTTTCCCGCACGATAGCATCCACAATTAAGGTTTTCGTTTCGCGATCTTCAGTTGCGATCTTCACCTTGATTAACTCATGGTGCTCAAGCGCTTGTTCAATCTCGGCCAGTACCCCTTCGGTCAAACCATTATTGCCAAGCAGAACGACCGGCTTGAGCGGATGGGCCAGACCTTTCAGGTGCTGTTTTTGTTTAGTACTCAGATTCATCGTATTATTTGCTTACGTTGGGATTGAAAACGGTTCATTCTACCGCCATCTCCAGTGTATCGCCAAATCGGCTGTGCTGATTGTTAGTTAGCCTGCTATTCACGATGAACAAAGTTGGAAATTGAGATGACAGGTAAAAAGCGTTCTGCCAGCTCCAGCCGCTGGCTGCAGGAACACTTTAGCGATAAATATGTTCAACAGGCACAGAAAAAGGGGTTGCGGTCCCGTGCCTGGTTTAAACTTGATGAAATACAGCAAAGTGACAAACTTTTTAGGCCAGGAATGACTATTGTTGATCTTGGTGCTGCACCCGGCGGGTGGTCACAGTATGTCGTGACACAAATCGGGAATCAGGGGCGAATCATCGCTTGCGATCTTTTACCAATGGATCCTATCGTTGGTGTGGACTTCCTTCAGGGCGATTTTCGTGATGAATTAGTCGTCAAGGCCCTGCTGGAACGTGTTGGTGACAGTAAAGTTCAGGTTGTCATGTCAGATATGGCACCAAACATGAGCGGGACACCGGCAGTCGATATTCCGCGCGCTATGTATCTGGTGGAACTGGCACTTGAAATGTGCCGGGACGTGCTGGCGCCGGGCGGTAGTTTTGTAGTGAAAGTGTTTCAGGGCGAAGGTTTCGATGAATACCTGCGGGAAATTCGCTCCCTGTTTACGACGGTTAAAGTTCGTAAACCGGACTCTTCTCGTGCCCGCTCACGCGAAGTGTACATTGTAGCGACCGGGCGCAAACTATAGTACCCTGACGCTGTTTGTTAACACAGTTGTAATATGAGGTTAATCCCTTGAGTGACATGGCGAAAAACCTAATACTCTGGCTGGTCATTGCCGTTGTGCTGATGTCAGTATTCCAGAGCTTTGGGCCCAGCGAGTCAAATGGCCGTAGGGTGGATTACTCCACTTTCCTGTCTGAAGTTAATCAGGACCAGGTTCGCGAAGCGCGCATCAACGGACGTGAAATCAACGTTACCAAGAAAGATAGTAACCGATACACGACTTACATCCCCGTTAATGATCCCAAGCTGCTTGATAGTCTGATTACCAAGAATGTGAAAGTTGTGGGTGAACCGCCTGAAGAGCCGAGCCTGCTGGCTTCTATCTTCATTTCCTGGTTCCCAATGCTGCTGCTGATTGGGGTCTGGATCTTCTTTATGCGTCAAATGCAGGGCGGCGGTGGCAAAGGTGCCATGTCGTTCGGTAAGAGTAAGGCGCGCATGCTAACGGAAGACCAAATCAAAACCACTTTTGCCGACGTTGCAGGCTGTGACGAAGCGAAAGAAGAGGTGGGTGAGCTGGTTGAATACCTGCGTGAGCCGAGCCGCTTCCAGAAGCTGGGCGGTAAAATCCCGAAAGGCGTGCTGATGGTTGGCCCTCCTGGTACCGGTAAGACGCTGCTGGCGAAAGCCATTGCAGGCGAAGCGAAAGTACCCTTCTTCACTATTTCCGGTTCTGACTTCGTTGAAATGTTCGTCGGCGTGGGCGCATCTCGCGTGCGTGATATGTTCGAACAGGCCAAGAAGGCTGCACCTTGCATTATCTTTATCGATGAAATCGATGCCGTAGGCCGTCAGCGTGGCGCCGGTTTGGGTGGTGGTCACGATGAACGTGAGCAAACCCTGAACCAGATGCTGGTTGAAATGGACGGCTTTGAAGGCAATGAAGGTATCATCGTCATTGCGGCAACTAACCGTCCGGACGTACTTGACCCAGCGCTGCTGCGTCCAGGCCGTTTTGACCGCCAGGTTGTTGTTGGTCTGCCGGACGTTCGCGGTCGTGAGCAGATCCTGAAAGTGCATATGCGTCGCGTTCCTCTCGCGCCGGATATTGATGCGGCAATCATTGCCCGCGGTACGCCAGGCTTCTCCGGTGCTGATTTAGCTAACCTGGTGAACGAAGCTGCCCTGTTTGCTGCTCGCGGCAACAAGCGTGTGGTATCGATGGTTGAGTTCGAGAAGGCGAAAGACAAAATCATGATGGGTGCGGAACGTCGCTCTATGGTGATGACGGAAGCGCAAAAAGAATCAACCGCTTATCACGAAGCAGGCCATGCGATTATCGGTCGCCTGGTGCCGGAACACGATCCGGTGCACAAAGTGACGATTATTCCTCGCGGCCGTGCGCTGGGTGTCACCTTCTTCCTGCCTGAAGGCGATGCGATTAGCGCCAGCCGTCAGAAACTGGAAAGCCAGATCTCCACGCTGTACGGCGGTCGTCTTGCAGAAGAGATAATCTACGGTGCGGAACATGTTTCTACCGGGGCGTCGAACGACATTAAAGTTGCAACGAACCTGGCACGTAACATGGTGACCCAATGGGGCTTCTCTGACAAGCTGGGTCCGTTGCTGTATGCGGAAGAAGAGGGTGAGGTCTTCCTGGGTCGTTCGGTGGCGAAAGCGAAGCATATGTCCGATGAGACCGCGCGTATCATCGATCAGGAAGTGAAATTGCTGATTGAACGCAACTATGCCCGTGCTCGCCAACTGCTGAATGAGAACATGGATATTCTTCATACCATGAAAGATGCGTTGATGAAGTATGAAACCATCGATGCACCGCAGATTGACGATCTGATGGCTCGCCGCGAAGTGCGTCCGCCAGCAGGTTGGGAAGATGCGAGCAAGAGCAGCAATAATTCTGATAACAACGGTACCCCAAATGCGCCACGCCCGGTTGATGAACCGCGTACGCCAAATCCGGGTAACACGATGTCAGAACAGCTGGGCGACAAATAAGACGCTCACGACAGATGTTTTTGCAGTAATCTATAAACCCCGGGCCTGTCCCGGGGTTTTTGTTTTTGTACCTCCTAAGACAAACGCATAGGAAGAAGAATGAAACTTACCGCGCAGGGCTCTACGCTGGATCTCTCCCATCCTCATGTCATGGGGATTTTAAACGTCACGCCGGATTCTTTTTCCGACGGTGGCCAGCACAACTCGCTGGTTGAAGCCCTGAAGCATGCAAACGCTATGATCAACGCCGGGGCGACAATCATTGATGTTGGCGGAGAATCTACGCGACCTGGTGCGGCCGAAGTAAGTACTGAAGAAGAGCTTGAGCGCGTTATCCCGGTGGTGGAGGCGATTGCTCAGCGTTTTGAAGTCTGGGTTTCTGTGGATACCTCAAAGGCTGAGGTTATCCGCGAGTCTGCCCGAGTGGGGGCGCATATTATCAACGATATTCGCTCGTTACAGGAGCCCGGGGCGCTGGCCGCCGCTGCGGAAACTGGGCTGCCGGTTTGCCTGATGCATATGCAAGGTGAACCGAAAACAATGCAGCAGGCACCGCACTATGATGACGTGTTTGCCGACGTGAATCGCTTTTTTATTGAGCAAATTGCGCGCTGTGAAACGGCCGGAATCTCAAAAGAAAAATTGTTGCTCGACCCGGGCTTTGGTTTCGGTAAGAATCTCACCCACAATTACCAGCTATTAGCCCGACTTTCGGAATTCCATCACTACGGCATGCCGCTCCTGGTGGGAATGTCCCGTAAATCCATGGTGGGGCAGTTGCTGAACGTTGGCCCCGACCAGCGTCTGAGCGGAAGTCTTGCCTGCGCGGTGATTGCTGCAATGCAAGGGGCACATATTCTCCGCGTTCATGACGTGAAAGAGACGGTAGAAGCCATGCGCGTGGTTGAGGCCACGCTTTCAGCAAAGGAAAAAAAACGTTATGAGTAACCGTAAATATTTTGGCACCGATGGTATTCGTGGTCGCGTAGGAGATACACCGATCACGCCTGATTTCGTTTTAAAATTAGGCTGGGCTGCGGGTAAGGTACTGGCGCGTCACGGGTCACGTAAAATCATCATCGGCAAAGATACGCGTATCTCCGGCTACATGCTGGAATCCGCACTGGAAGCAGGTCTTGCCGCAGCCGGGCTGTCGGCTTCTTTTACCGGGCCAATGCCAACGCCTGCGGTTGCCTATTTGACCCGTACATTCCGGGCAGAAGCCGGAATTGTTATCTCTGCCTCCCATAATCCGTTCTACGACAACGGCATCAAATTCTTCTCTATTGACGGCACCAAACTGCCGGATGAAGTTGAAGAGGCCATTGAAGCGGAGATGGAAAAAGAGATCACCTGTGTGGACTCGGCAGAATTGGGTAAAGCCAGCCGCATTGTTGATGCAGCAGGGCGCTATATCGAATTCTGTAAAGGTACCTTCCCGAACGAATTAAGCCTCAATGGGCTGAAGATCGTCGTGGACTGCGCCAACGGCGCGACATACCACATCGCCCCAAATGTACTGCGTGAGCTGGGTGCAAAAGTCATCGCTATTGGCTGTGAGCCTGATGGGGTGAATATTAATGAGAAATGCGGTGCGACGGACGTGCGCATGCTGCAAGAGCGCGTGCTGGCTGAAAAGGCCGATCTGGGCATCGCGTTTGACGGTGACGGTGACCGTGTGATCATGGTGGACAACCTGGGCCACAAGGTTGATGGCGACCAGATCCTTTACATCATTGCCCGCGAAGGGTTACGCCAGGGGCAGCTGAAAGGCGGTGCTGTCGGTACTCTGATGAGCAACATGGGGCTGGAAGTGGCGCTGAAACAGCTGGGCATTCCGTTTGCTCGCGCTAAAGTAGGCGACCGTTATGTACTTGAGAAGCTACAGGAAAAGGGCTGGCGCATTGGAGCAGAAAACTCCGGGCACGTCATTCTTCTGGACCAAACGACCACGGGCGACGGTATTGTCGCAGGTCTGCAAGTCCTCACCGCGATGGTTCGTAACCATATGAGCCTCCACGATCTGTGCAGCGGCATGAAGCTGTTCCCACAAATTTTGGTTAATGTTCGCTTTACCGCTGGCAGCGGTGACCCGCTGGAAAATGAAGAAGTAAAACGAGTCACTGCTGAGATTGAAGAAGCCCTTGGTAACCGTGGGCGCGTGCTGCTGCGCAAATCTGGAACAGAGCCACTGATTCGCGTTATGGTTGAAGGCGAAGATGAAGGGCAGGTTACGGCATTTGCACACCGTATCGCTGATGCGGTGAAGGCGGTTTAAGCTTTACCTTGTCGCAAACTGATTGAAAAGGCGGCGTTTACCGCCTTTTAATCGTTTAAATACTGACTGTTTGCTGTTTTTTTCCGCAGTCAGCGCGTTGTTAATAAATTGCCCTTGCGCACCCGTCTTGCTTTGGTTAGTATTCTCACCCGCTTCAGTGGGTAATGACAAACGTGCCCGCTTTACTGGTTTGAAGCAATTGGCGTGCGGTAATACCGCAAGGAACAGGTTAATTATGTACGAAGCTCTTTTGGTTGTTTTCCTTATTGTAGCGTTAGGCCTTGTAGGTCTTATTATGCTGCAGCAAGGTAAAGGCGCTGATATGGGAGCCTCCTTCGGAGCAGGCGCTTCCGCTACGTTATTCGGTTCAAGTGGTTCTGGTAACTTCATGACCCGTATGACAGGTGTGCTCGCAACGTTATTCTTTATCCTGAGCCTTGTCCTGGGTAACCTGAGCACCAATAAAACCAGCAAAGGAAGCGAGTGGGAAAATTTAAGTCAGCCAGCACAAACTGAGCAGACTGCGCCAGCGGCACCTACCAAGCCGAGCAGCGATATCCCGCAGTAAGTTTGTCAGCTTCAATGCGGTAACATGAAGGTTACCGTGTTCAAAGAGTGCCGAGGTGGTGGAATTGGTAGACACGCTACCTTGAGGTGGTAGTGCCCGATTGGGCTTACGGGTTCAAGTCCCGTCCTCGGTACCAAATCCTAGCAATTCTTGCATTTAGTGCAATACTGGCGTAGTATTTGCCACGTTTTCGGACGCGGGGTGGAGCAGCCTGGTAGCTCGTCGGGCTCATAACCCGAAGGTCGTCGGTTCAAATCCGGCCCCCGCAACCACTTTCCCTGAGAGTTGTTTTTCAAATATACTGTGAACACCAGTCGGTGCCTTCGCGAAGAATTTAGAAAAAAATTCTCCTGGACGGTGTCCGGGCCGCTGTTGCGGCATACAGGGTTCAGTTATATAAAGCCCCGATTTATCGGGGTTTTTTGTTATCTGACTTTAGAATAACTGGGCTATATGCCCTTTTTTTATGTCTTGGGGGTGGGCTTGTCCACATTAGAGCAAAAATTAACAGAGATGATTTCAGCACCGGTCGAAGCACTGGGCTATGAACTTGTAGGCATCGAATTCGTTCGAGGTCGCACGTCTACGCTGCGCATCTATATTGATAGTGAAGATGGCATCAATGTTGATGATTGTGCTGATGTCAGTCACCAGGTTAGTGCGGTCCTGGACGTAGAAGACCCCATCACTGTGGCGTATAACCTGGAAGTGTCCTCACCTGGCCTCGATCGCCCGATGTTCACTGCAGAACACTACGTTCGCTTTAATGGCGAAGAAGTGAGCATTGTATTGCGTATGGCCGTGCAAAACCGTCGCAAATGGCAGGGTATTATTAAAGCCGTAGACGGTGAGATGATCACGGTAACGGTCGAAGGAAAAGACGAAGTGTTCGCGCTGAGCAACATCCAGAAAGCGAACCTGGTACCCCACTTTTAATAGTTTGGATTGAGGTGAAAACCCAGGATGAACAAAGAAATTTTGGCTGTTGTTGAAGCAGTTTCCAACGAAAAATCGCTGCCGCGTGAGAAAATTTTCGAAGCGCTGGAAAGTGCGCTGGCAACGGCGACCAAGAAAAAATACGAGCAAGAAATTGACGTGCGCGTTGAAATCGACCGCAAAAGCGGTGATTTCGATACCTTCCGCCGTTGGGTTATCGTTGAAGAGGTGACCCAACCGACGCGTGAAATCACGTTGGAAGCGGCTCAGTTCGAAGATCCGGCCTTCACGGTTGGTGAATACGTTGAAGATCAGATTGAATCCGTGACCTTTGACCGTATCACCACCCAAACCGCCAAGCAGGTTATCGTGCAGAAAGTTCGCGAAGCCGAGCGTGCGATGGTGGTCGATCAGTTCCGTGAGCACGAAGGTGAGATTATCACCGGCGTGGTGAAAAAAGTTAACCGTGACAACATCGCTCTGGATCTCGGCAGCAATGCTGAAGCCGTGATTCTGCGTGAAGATATGCTGCCGCGCGAAAACTTCCGTCCGGGCGACCGTATTCGTGGTGTTCTGTACGCAGTACGTCCTGAAGCTCGCGGTGCGCAACTGTTCGTTAGCCGCTCCAAACCTGAAATGCTGATCGAACTGTTCCGCATTGAAGTGCCGGAAATCGGTGAAGAAGTTATCGAGATTAAAGCCGCTGCACGCGATCCTGGCTCTCGCGCCAAAATCGCTGTGAAAACTAACGACAAGCGTATCGACCCGGTCGGGGCATGCGTTGGTATGCGTGGTGCACGCGTTCAGGCGGTTTCTACAGAGTTAGGCGGTGAGCGTATTGATATCGTGCTGTGGGACGACAACCCGGCGCAGTTTGTTATCAACGCAATGGCACCGGCTGACGTAGCATCCATCGTTGTCGACGAAGACAAACATACGATGGATATCGCGGTAGAGGCAGGCAACCTGGCACAGGCCATCGGCCGTAACGGTCAGAACGTTCGCCTGGCATCACAGCTGAGCGGCTGGGAACTCAACGTCATGACCGTTGATGACCTGCAGGCTAAACATCAGGCTGAAGCGCATGCGGCTATTGATACCTTTACCAAGTACCTCGACATTGACGAGGATTTTGCCACCGTGTTGGTCGAAGAAGGTTTCTCCACGCTTGAAGAGTTGGCCTATGTGCCAATGAAAGAGCTGCTGGAAATCGACGGCCTTGATGAAGACACCGTGGAAGCATTACGCGATCGCGCTAAAAACGCGCTCACCACACTGGCTCTGGCACAAGAAGAGAGCCTTGGCGATAAGAAACCAGCCGAGGATCTGCTGAACCTCGAAGGGATGGATCGCACGCTGGCCTTTAAACTGGCTGCTCGTGGTGTTAGCTCGCTGGAAGACCTTGCCGAGCAAGGTGTTGACGACCTGTCTGATATCGAAGGTTTAACGGATGAGAAAGCCGGTGAACTGATTATGGCAGCGCGTAACATTTGCTGGTTTGGCGGCGAAGCGTAATAAACTGTAGCAGGAAGGAACAGCATGACAGATGTAACCGTAAAAGCGCTGGCCGCAGAGATTCAGACCTCCGTGGACCGCCTGGTACAGCAATTTGCTGATGCAGGGATCCCGAAGTCTGCTGATGACTCCGTTTCGGCGCAAGAGAAACAAACGCTGCTGGCCCACCTGAACCGTGAACATGGCTCAGGCCCAGACAAGTTGACTTTACAGCGCAAAACGCGCAGTACTTTAAACATTCCAGGTACCGGTGGGAAAAGTAAATCGGTACAAATCGAAGTCCGCAAGAAGCGCACCTTTGTGAAACGTGATCCGCAAGAGGCTGAACGCCTTGCCGCGGAAGAACAGGCGCAGCGTGAAGCGGAAGAGCAAGCCCAGCGTGAGGCAGAGGAAACTGCCAAACGTGCGGCACAAGAAAAAGCTAAGCGTGATGCTGAAGAACAAGCTAAGCGCGAAGCCGCTGATAAAGCGAAACGTGAAGCTGCGGAAAAAGACAAAGTGAGCAATCAACAAACTGACGATATGACGAAAACTGCCCAGGCCGATAAAGCCCGCCGTGAAGCTGAAGCTGCAGAGCTGAAGCGCAAAGCGGAAGAAGAAGCTCGTCGCAAACTCGAAGAAGAAGCACGTCGCGTAGCGGAAGAAGCCCGTAAAATGGCTGAAGCTAACGCAGGCGTGTGGGCCGAACAAGAGAAAGTGGAAGACGACAAGTCTGACTACCATGTCACCACTTCTCAGCATGCCCGCCAGGCTGAAGACGAAAACGACCGTGAAGTAGAAGGCGGGCGTGGTCGCGCTCGTACTACAACGGCTAAAGCTCCTCGCCAGAAAAAGGCAGGCGGCAAACACGGCGAATCTAAAGCTGACCGTGAAGAGGCTCGTGCAGCCGTTCGCGGTGGTAAAGGCAAGCGTAAGCCAAGCAGCCTGCAGCAGGGCTTCACCAAGCCTGCACAGGCGGTTAACCGTGATGTTGTGATCGGTGAAACCGTTACCGTTGCTGAACTGGCTAACAAAATGGCTGTTAAAGGCTCTCAGGTCATCAAAGCGATGATGAAACTGGGCGCAATGGCAACCATTAACCAGGTCATCGATCAGGAAACCGCCCAGCTGGTTGCTGAGGAAATGGGTCACAAGGTTATCCTGCGTCGTGAAAACGAGCTGGAAGAGGCGGTAATGAGCGACCGTGATACCGGCGCTGCAACCGAAACTCGTGCTCCGGTTGTGACCATCATGGGCCACGTTGACCACGGTAAAACCTCCCTGCTGGACTACATTCGTTCTACTAAGGTTGCCTCCGGTGAAGCGGGTGGTATTACCCAGCACATCGGTGCTTACCACGTAGAAACTGACAACGGCATGGTGACCTTCCTGGATACCCCGGGTCACGCAGCGTTTACTTCCATGCGTGCTCGTGGTGCTCAGGCGACGGATATCGTTGTTCTGGTTGTTGCGGCTGACGATGGCGTGATGCCACAAACTATCGAAGCTATCCAGCACGCGAAAGCGGCGCAGGTACCGGTAGTAGTCGCAGTGAACAAAATCGATAAACCAGAAGCAGACCCGGATCGCGTTAAGCAGGAACTGTCCCAGTACGGCATCATGCCGGAAGAGTGGGGCGGCGAAAGCCAGTTCATCCACGTTTCTGCTAAAGCCGGTACCGGTATCGACGACCTGCTGGACGCTATCCTGCTGCAGGCTGAAGTTCTGGAACTGAAAGCCGTACGTAAAGGCATGGCAAGCGGCGTGGTTATCGAATCCTTCCTGGATAAAGGTCGCGGTCCGGTTGCTACCGTTCTGGTGCGTGAAGGTACCCTGAACAAGGGCGATATCGTACTGTGTGGCTTCGAGTATGGCCGCGTGCGTGCGATGCGTGACGAGATGGGCCGTGAAGTGACCGAAGCGGGTCCTTCGATCCCTGTTGAGATCCTTGGCCTGTCCGGCGTACCTGCCGCGGGTGACGAAGTGACCGTTGTTCGTGACGAGAAGAAAGCCCGTGAAGTTGCTCTGTATCGTCAGGGTAAATTCCGCGAAGTGAAACTGGCTCGTCAGCAGAAATCCAAACTGGAAAACATGTTCGCCAACATGACTGAAGGCGAAGTGTCCGAAGTGAACATCGTGCTGAAAGCCGACGTTCAGGGTTCTGTGGAAGCGATCAGCGACTCCCTGCTGAAACTGTCTACCGATGAAGTTAAAGTTAAAATCATCGGTTCCGGCGTGGGCGGGATCACCGAGACTGACGCTACGCTGGCAGCAGCATCCAACGCCATCCTGGTAGGCTTCAACGTCCGTGCCGACGCTTCTGCGCGCCGCGTGATTGAAGCGGAAAGCCTGGATCTGCGCTACTACTCCGTCATCTATCATCTGATTGATGAAGTAAAAGCGGCGATGAGCGGCATGCTGTCTCCTGAGCTGAAACAGCAGATCCTCGGCCTGGCCGAAGTTCGCGATGTGTTTAAATCACCGAAGTTTGGTGCCATCGCAGGTTGTATGGTCACCGAGGGTGTGGTCAAACGTCATAACCCAATCCGCGTACTGCGCGACAACGTAGTTATCTATGAAGGCGAGCTGGAATCCCTGCGTCGCTTTAAAGATGATGCTAACGAAGTCCGTAACGGTATGGAATGTGGTATCGGCGTTAAGAACTACAACGACGTGCGCGTGGGCGATATGATCGAAGTCTTCGAAATTATCGAGATCAAGCGTACCATCTCCTGATAGCTATACCGCATCAACTATCTTAGGGGGGCCGTGTGCCCCCCGTTTTGTCTGGAGAAATTATTATGGCGAAAGAATTTGGTCGCTCGCAGCGCGTTTCTCAGGAATTGCAGAAAGAAATTGCCATTATCCTGCAGCGTGAAATTAAAGACCCGCGTCTGGGTATGATGACCACCGTCTCCGGTGTTGAAATCTCCCGTGACCTGGCCTATGCCAAAGTTTTCGTAACGTTCCTGAACGATAAAGACGAAGAAGCCATCAAAGAAGGCATCAAAGTTCTGCAGGACGCGTCTGGCTATATCCGCACTTTGGTTGGTAAGGCAATGCGTTTGCGCATCGTGCCGGAGCTGACCTTCTTCTACGATAACTCGCTGGTTGAAGGGATGCGCATGTCTAACCTGGTTTCCAATGTCATCCGTCATGATGACGAGCGTCGCGTGAATACGGACGACAGCAAGGAGGATTGATGAGTCGTCCTCGTCGTCGTGGTCGTGATATTCATGGTGTACTGTTGCTGGACAAGCCTCAGGGGCTCTCTTCCAACGATGCACTACAAAAAGTAAAGCGCCTTTATAACGCGAATCGCGCGGGCCATACCGGTGCGCTGGATCCGCTGGCGACCGGGATGTTGCCAATCTGCCTCGGTGAAGCAACGAAGTTCTCCCAATATCTGCTGGACTCCGACAAGCGTTATCGCGTGATTGCTAAACTTGGGCAGCGTACCGACACTTCTGATGCCGACGGCATTGTCGTTCAGGAACGCCCGGTTAACTTTAGCGCCGGACAGCTTGCTGCCGCGCTGGAGACTTTCCGCGGGGACACCGAGCAGGTTCCATCGATGTATTCTGCGCTCAAGCATCAGGGCAAGCCCCTGTACGAATATGCGCGCGCGGGTATTGAGGTTGAACGTGAAGCTCGACCAATCACGGTGTATGAACTGCTGTTTATTCGCCATGAAGGGGATGAACTGGAGCTGGAGGTTCACTGTTCTAAGGGAACGTACATCCGTACGATCGTTGACGATCTCGGTGAAAAACTTGGCTGCGGCGCGCATGTTATTTTCCTGCGTCGCCTGGCGGTAAGTAAATATCCGATTGAGCGCATGGTCACTCTGGAACAGCTTAATGAGCTGGTCGAGCAGGCACACCGGCAGGAGGTCGAGCCTGCAGAACTGTTGGATCCGCTGCTGATGCCAATGGACAGCCCCGCCTCAGATTTCCCGCTGGTGAACTTGCTGCCAGAGGTTGCCGTTTATTTTAAAAACGGCAATCCGGTACGCGCTGCGGGTGTTCAGGCTGAAGGCCTGGTGCGCGTTACCGAAGGCGAAGAGCAGAAATTTATCGGTATGGGGATAATCGATGACGAGGGCCGGGTTGCTCCGCGCCGTCTGGTCGTCGAATATCCCGTCTGACTTTTGCCGCTATCTTGCGGTAAAAGAGCGCTACAGGTAAAATAGCGCGGCTTAACGACTGGCCGATTGTTTAACAACGGGTTCAGTCGTGCACTGGGGTTGCTGAATTAGAGATCGGCACCCTGTTTATTTATCTATAATGTTGGAGTTGAAAATGTCTCTAAGCGTTGAAGCTAAAGCTAAAATCGTTTCCGAGTTTGGTCGTGGTACTAACGACAGCGGTTCTACCGAAGTTCAGGTTGCACTGCTGACTGCACAGATTAACCACCTGCAGGGTCACTTTGCAGAGCACAAAAAAGATCACCACAGCCGTCGTGGTCTGCTGCGTATGGTTTCTCAGCGTCGTAAACTGCTCGACTACCTGAAGCGTAAAGATGTAGCACGTTACACCAGCCTGATCGAGCGTCTGGGTCTGCGTCGCTAGTTCTTGCGAGTTTCAGAAAAAGGGGCCTGTAAGGGCCCCTTTTTTCAACCAGACGGCAGCAATTCTATGGAAACTAATGTATTGTTGCTGAGTGTGATCTTTATTGCAGAGGTTCGCGCGGCTAATGAGAGGCTTTACCCGTAGGGACGGGTTAGGGTTGTCATTAGTCGCGAGGATGTGATGAAGATCTGGTACCAACGGCGGCGCGTGAAGCCACGTGCTGCCCGTCATTTTAAAGGATCTTATCTTGCTAAATCCGATCGTTCGTAAATTCCAGTATGGTCAGCATACGGTCACGCTTGAGACCGGCATGATGGCTCGCCAGGCTACCGCTGCTGTGATGGTAAGCATGGATGACACCGCGGTATTCGTTACCGTTGTGGGCCAGAAAAAAGCCAAACCAGGCCAGGACTTCTTCCCGCTGACCGTTAACTACCAGGAGCGTACCTACGCTGCTGGCCGTATCCCAGGTAGCTTCTTCCGTCGTGAAGGCCGTCCAAGCGAAGGCGAAACCCTGATCGCGCGTCTGATTGACCGCCCGGTTCGCCCGCTGTTCCCGGAAGGTTTCGTCAACGAAGTGCAGGTTATTGCGACCGTTGTTTCCGTAAACCCACAGGTACACCCTGATATCGTTGCCATGATTGGCGCATCTGCTGCGCTGAGCCTGTCCGGTATTCCGTTCAACGGCCCAATCGGTTCCGCTCGTGTTGGTTACATCAATGACCAGTATGTGCTGAACCCGACCGCTGAAGAGCTGAAAACCAGCAAGCTGGACCTGGTTGTTGCCGGTACCGAAAGCGCAGTACTGATGGTTGAATCCGAAGCTGAACTGCTGAGCGAAGACCAGATGCTGGGCGCCGTAGTCTTCGGTCACGATCAGCAGCAGATTGTTATCAAGGAAATCAACGCACTGGTTGCTGAAGCCGGCAAACCGCGCTGGGACTGGCAGCCAGAAGCAGTAAACGAAGCGCTGAATGCTCGCGTTGCTGCACTGGCAGAATCCCGCCTGAGCGATGCTTACCGCATCACTGAGAAACAACAACGTTATGCTCAGGTTGACGTCATCAAAGCGGACGTTATTGCAACCCTGACCGCAGAAGACGAATCTCTGGATGCTGGCGAACTGTCTGACATTCTGCACGCTATCGAGAAAAACGTTGTTCGTAGCCGTATTCTGGCGGGCGAACTGCGCATCGATGGCCGTGAAAAAGACATGATTCGTGGTCTGGACGTGCGTACTGGCGTTCTGCCGCGTACTCACGGTTCTGCGCTGTTCACCCGTGGCGAAACTCAGGCGCTGGTTACCGCGACTCTGGGTACCGCACGTGATGCGCAGAATCTGGATGAGCTGATGGGCGAGCGTACTGACAGCTTCCTGTTCCACTACAACTTCCCTCCGTACTCCGTGGGTGAGACCGGGATGGTGGGTTCGCCTAAGCGTCGTGAAATTGGTCACGGTCGTCTGGCGAAACGTGGTGTGCTGGCCGTTATGCCAGAAGCTGATAAATTCCCGTACACCGTTCGTGTGGTTTCTGAAATCACTGAATCTAACGGTTCTTCTTCCATGGCTTCCGTGTGTGGTGCTTCTCTGGCACTGATGGACGCTGGTGTGCCGATCAAAGCCGCCGTGGCGGGTATCGCGATGGGCCTGGTGAAAGAAGGCGACAACTTTGTTGTTCTGTCCGATATTCTGGGTGACGAAGATCACCTGGGCGATATGGACTTTAAAGTTGCCGGTAGCCGCGAAGGTATCTCTGCGCTGCAGATGGATATCAAAATCGAAGGCATCACCCGCGAAATCATGCAGGAGGCTCTGAACCAGGCTAAGGGTGCGCGTCTGCACATTCTGGGCGTGATGGAACAGGCTATTGATGCACCGCGTGGCGACATTTCTGAATTTGCTCCACGTATTCACACCATCAAAATCAACCCAGACAAGATCAAAGACGTGATCGGTAAGGGCGGGGCTGTGATTCGTGCGCTGACCGAAGAAACCGGCACCACAATCGAAATCGAAGATGACGGTACCGTGAAAATCGCAGCGACCGACGGTGATAAAGCGAAACACGCTATCCGCCGTATCGAAGAGATCACCGCTGAAATCGAAGTGGGCCGTATCTATAACGGTAAGGTCACTCGTATCGTTGATTTCGGTGCGTTTGTTGCCATCGGTGGTGGTAAAGAAGGTCTGGTTCACATCTCTCAAATCGCTGACAAGCGCGTAGAGAAAGTGACTGATTACCTGCAGATGGGTCAGGAAGTTCCGGTGAAAGTACTGGAAGTTGACCGTCAGGGCCGCGTCCGTTTAAGCATTAAAGAAGCAACCGAGCAGTCTCCAGCAGAAGATGCAGCACCGGCTGCGCCAGAAGCTGAGTAAGGTTTGCCAATTAAGCTCTCCATGGTGACATGGAGAGCTGTTTGTTACGGGACAGGATGTCTCGTTTGCAGCCGGGGGACAGGACGTTCATCCATTTGTTGTGTTCGGGAGTAGGAAATGAAGCCTTTTTTGCGCTGGTGTTTCGTTGCGACAGCTATCACGCTGGCCGGATGCAGCAACTCTGCCTGGCGTAAGAACGAAGTATTAGCGGTGCCACTGCAGCCTACGCTGCAGCAGGAAGTGATTCTGGCACGCATGGAACAAATACTTGCCAGTCGGGCTTTAACCGATGACGAACGCGCACAGCTTTTATATGAGCGCGGAGTGTTGTATGATAGTCTCGGTCTGAGGGCTTTGGCGCGGAATGATTTTTCACAAGCGCTGGCCATCCGTCCCGATATGCCTGAAGTATTCAATTACTTAGGCATTTATTTAACGCAGGCAGGCAATTTTGATGCTGCCTATGAAGCGTTTGATTCTGTACTTGAGCTTGATCCAACTTACAACTACGCGCACTTAAATCGCGGTATCGCCCTCTATTACGGTGGCCGTTATCGTTTAGCGCAAGATGATCTGCTGGCGTTTTATCAAGACGATCCCAACGATCCTTTCCGTAGCCTGTGGCTCTATATTGCTGAACGCAATCTGGACGAAAAACAGGCCAAAGTGGCGCTACAACAGCGTCTCGAGAAATCGGATAAAGAACAATGGGGATGGAACATTGTCGAGTTCTACCTGGGCAACATTAGCGAAAAAGAGCTAATGGAACGCCTCAAGGCGGACGCAACGGATAACACCTCGCTCGCTGAGCATCTCAGTGAAACCAACTTCTATTTAGGTAAGTACTACCTAAGTCTGGGGGATAAGGACAGCGCTAAGGCACTGTTCAAGTTAGCGGTTGCTAACAACGTACACAACTACGTTGAGCATCGTTATGCATTGTTGGAATTAGCGCTCTTGGGCCAGGAGCAAGATGACCTGGCAGAATCGGACCAGCAATAGCTGACGAACAACGATCGTCCCATACACTTTTTAACTAAAGTCATCACCTTCGCGGGTGAGGGCGTTTTTGTTCGTTAATCAATCAAATTTGAGCCGGTTCACACTTTTCAATGAAAATTGCAGATCAATTTCACGATGAGTTACGTAGACTGGCCGCCATCAATGAGGCACATGTACTACATGACTGATATCATCGAAACCACTTTTTCTGATCTGGGGCTGCATGCCTCCATCATTCAGGCTCTTAACGACCTGGGCTACGAAAAGCCATCACCAATCCAGGCAGAGTGTATCCCACATCTGCTGAATGGCCGTGACGTTCTGGGTATGGCCCAGACCGGTAGCGGTAAAACTGCAGCGTTCTCCCTGCCGCTGCTGAACAACCTCGATCCTGAGCTGAAAGCACCGCAGATTCTGGTGCTGGCGCCGACCCGCGAACTGGCGGTTCAGGTTGCTGAAGCCATGACGGATTTCTCTAAACATATGCACGGTGTGAACGTTGTTGCCCTTTACGGCGGCCAGCGTTATGACGTGCAGCTGCGCGCTCTGCGTCAGGGACCACAGATTGTTGTCGGTACCCCAGGGCGTCTGCTTGACCACCTGAAGCGCGGTACGCTGAACCTGTCCGGCCTGAAAGGTCTGGTACTGGATGAAGCGGATGAGATGCTGCGTATGGGCTTCATCGAAGACGTTGAAACCATCATGGCGCAGATCCCGGCTGAACATCAGACCGCGCTGTTCTCCGCTACCATGCCGGAAGCTATCCGTCGCATTACCCGTCGCTTCATGAAAGATCCTCAGGAAGTGCGCATTCAGTCCAGCGTCACCACTCGTCCTGACATCAGCCAGAGCTTCTGGTCTGTTTACGGCATGCGCAAAAACGAAGCACTGGTTCGTTTCCTGGAAGCGGAAGACTTTGATGCAGCTATCATCTTCGTGCGCACCAAAAACGCGACCCTGGAAGTGGCTGAAGCGCTGGAGCGCAGCGGTTATAACAGCGCCGCGCTGAACGGTGACATGAACCAGGCGCTGCGTGAGCAGACCCTGGAGCGCCTGAAAGATGGTCGTCTGGACATCCTGATCGCGACCGACGTTGCGGCCCGTGGCCTGGACGTTGAGCGTATCAGCCTGGTTGTTAACTACGACATTCCGATGGACTCCGAGTCTTACGTTCACCGTATCGGTCGTACCGGTCGTGCTGGCCGTGCTGGTCGTGCGCTGCTGTTCGTTGAGAACCGTGAACGCCGTCTGCTGCGCAACATCGAGCGCACCATGAAGCTGACTATCCCTGAAGTAGAGCTGCCAAACGCAGATCTGCTGAGCGAACGTCGTCTGGCTAAATTCGCCGCTAAAGTCCAGCAGCAGCTGGAAAGCAGCGATCTGGATCAGTACCGTGGTCTGCTGGCAAAAATTCAGCCTTCTGCTGAAGAAGAGCTGGATATCGAAACGCTGGCTGCAGCCCTGCTGAAAATGGCTCAGGGTGAGCGCCCACTGATTCTGCCGCCAGATGCACCAATGCGCCCACGTCGCGAATTCAAAGAGCGTGACGATCGTTTCGAACGTCGCGGCGACCGTAATGACCGTGGCCCTCGTGGCGACCGTCCAGAGCGCGGTGGTGAAGATCGTCCACGTCGCGAGCGTCGCGATGCAGGCGATATGGAACTGTACCGTATTGAAGTGGGCCGTGATGATGGCGTTGAAGTTCGTCACATCGTTGGCGCTATCGCTAACGAAGGTGATATCAGCAGCCGCTACATCGGTAACATCAAGCTGTTCGGGACCCACTCCACCATCGAGCTGCCGAAAGGCATGCCGGGTGAGGTTCTGCAGCACTTTACCCGCACGCGTATTCTGAACAAGCCGATGAATATGCAGCTGCTGGGTGATGCGCAGCCTCGTCCAGAGCGCAGCGGTGAACGCCGTGGCGGTCCTGGCCGTGAAGGTGGTCGTGGTTTCGGCGGCGAACGTCGTGAAGGCGGTCGTGGTCCACGTCGTGAAGGCGCTGGTGCCGCTGCCGGGGCTGGCCGTAGCTTCAGCGGTGAGCGCCGTGAAGGTGGCCGTGGCCCGCGTCGTGAAGACGGTGCCGCAACCGCACGTCGTCGCTTCGGTGATGCATAATTGACCTATAATCTGCCGTATTATTTTTAAACGGCAGTGATAAAAGCCCCGGTTATCGCAATCGGGGCTTTTTTTTATCCCTTTTGTACTCATGTACTGGTACAATGAACCACATAAGACAATTTCGTCGTGCTCAGTTTTTCAGGGATCCGATATGACAACGTTAACCTCCACCGGCACCAGGCCTTCGTTACTAGGCGGTGTAATGATTATCGGTGGAACCATCATTGGCGCAGGGATGTTTTCGTTACCCGTGGTGATGTCGGGTGCCTGGTTCTTTTGGTCGCTGGCCGCGCTGGTGTTCACCTGGTTTTGCATGCTGCATTCCGGATTAATGATCCTGGAGGCGAACCTTAACTACCGCATTGGCTCCAGCTTCGACACCATCACCAAAGACCTGCTCGGTAAAGGCTGGAATGCAATAAACGGCCTGTCGATTGCCTTTGTGCTTTATATCCTGACCTATGCCTACATCTCGGCCAGCGGCTCTATTCTGCATCACACGTTTTCGGAGCTATCGCTCGATGTACCGGCTCGCCTGGCGGGGCTGGTCTTTGCGCTGGTCGTCGCATTTATTGTCTGGCTGAGCACCAAAGCGGTGAGCCGTATGACGGCGATTGTCCTGGGCGCGAAGGTCATCACTTTCTTCCTGACCTTCGGCAGCCTGCTTGGACACGTGACGCCAGTTACACTGTTTAACGTGGCGGAAAGCAATGCTTCTTATACGCCATACCTGCTGATGACGCTGCCGTTCTGCCTGGCCTCTTTTGGCTATCACGGCAACGTACCGAGCCTGATGAAGTATTACGGCAAAGATCC
This sequence comes from Enterobacteriaceae bacterium RIT693, assembly GCA_009668225.1. GTDB lineage: Bacteria > Pseudomonadota > Gammaproteobacteria > Enterobacterales > Enterobacteriaceae > Cedecea. Next base: position 100,020 of record WJYK01000010.1, read on the forward strand.
ACGCACCATCATTCGCTGCCTGGTGTACGGCACGCTGATGGCGCTGGTGCTGTACGCTATCTGGTTGCTGGGGACGATGGGGAATATCCCTCGTCCGGAGTTCATCGGCATCGCGGAGAAGGGCGGTAACATTGACGTGCTGGTTCAGGCGCTGAGCGGCGTGCTCAACAGCCGGAGCCTCGACTTGCTGCTGGTGGTGTTCTCAAACTTTGCGGTAGCGAGCTCTTTCCTCGGCGTCACGCTGGGGCTGTTCGATTACCTGGCGGATCTGTTTGGTTTCGACGATTCCGCACTGGGGCGTTTGAAAACGGCGCTGCTGACTTTCGTCCCGCCGATTGTCGGCGGCCTGCTGTGGCCGAACGGCTTCCTGTATGCGATTGGCTACGCGGGGCTGGCGGCGACTATTTGGGCGGCGATTGTCCCCGCGCTGCTCGCCAGGGCTTCCCGTAAGCGTTTTGGCAGCCCTAAATTCCGTGTCTGGGGCGGTAAGCCAATGATTGCCCTGATTCTGGTCTTTGGCGTGGGCAACGCGCTGGTCCACATCCTTTCTACCTTCGATGTGCTGCCGGTTTATAAGTAAAGATGAATGGGCCCTTTCAGACTGAAAGGGCCTGATACAACGCTAACCTAAAAGCTCTTCTTTAACCTGCATCGCCAAATCAAACGAATGCAAACGAGCCTGATGATCGAAAATCTGCCCGTTAACCATAATTTCATCCGCTTCGGTTTCACGCAGGATGGACTCAAGGCCGTGGCGCACCTTCGCTTTATCCCCCACCAGAGACATGCTCAGCGCCTGCTGGACGCCATACTGTTCTGAAGCAGACCAAAGTTGATGCATATTCTCCACCGGCGGCGGTAGCTGTCCGGTTTCTCCGCGGCGCAGTCGAACAAACGCCTGCTGCATGGAAGTAAACAGAAACTCCGCGTCCCGGGTACTGTCTGCTGCCACGATATTGATGCACACCATCGCGTAAGGTTTTGCCAGCCGCTCGGACGGCTTGAAGTTCTCGCGGTACAGCTGTAGCGCCCGGAACAGCATGTCAGGGGCAAAGTGCGAGGCAAAAGCAAACGGCAAACCAAGCTGCGCCGCCAGCTGAGCGCTGTACAGGCTGGAGCCTAGCAGCCATACCGGGACCTTTTCCCCATAGCCCGGAACGGGGCGAACGTGTGGATTTGGGTCGCGGGCATCGAACCAGTCAACCAGCTCCGCGACATCCCGGGGGAAGTTATCAACGTCGCCGCTCATATGGCGTCGCAGCGCCCGCATGGTGGGCTGGTCGCTGCCCGGCGCGCGGCCAAGCCCAAGGTCAATACGCCCCGGATAGAGTGCGTTCAGGGTACCGAACTGCTCGGCAATGACCAGCGGTGAGTGGTTAGGCAGCATCACACCGCCGGAACCTAAGTGCAGCGTCGTGGTGTTTGCCGCCAGGTAACCAATCAGCACCGACGTTGCCGCGCTGGCGATGCCGACCATATTATGGTGCTCCGCGAGCCAGTAGCGGTGATAGCCGCGCTTTTCAGCCAGCCGGGCGAGATCCAGAGAGTGGGAAAAGGCTGCCTGGGCCGAGGAGCCTTGAGGGATCGGCGCAAGATCGAGCACCGAGAAAGCAATGTTTTTGTCAGTCATAACCGCTCACTTTTATTACAGCGTAGTCATCAGATTGAAGGTCTTCTTCCAGCCTGGCGCAGGAATACCGCGCCGGCCAGAAAAGCTGCACCTTTAATAGTGCATTAAAGAATGACCAGACTTGTTAACAAAGTGAGCTATTATCAGGCCTGCAGCTCCAGCCCGGCAACGCGTCGCCAGTAGCCGTTGCAGTCGCTGTGGTTGGTCAGCGGCAGTGGTGCGATGCCGTTTTCATTGGCCCGGAAGGCGTTCAGAATATCCAGCGTCCCCGGACCCATTGGTGACAGGCGAACGATATCTACCAGCCCTTTCATCGACGTCAGCTCATTGCCGAGGTTATACACATAGCCGCTCATGGTCTGAATACCGTTAAGCACGAAGACCTGCTGCTGCTCCTGAGAGCGCATGTCCCGGCCGTTCGGATACTTAATGCAGCAGGTTTCGCATTCGTCCTTGGCGCGATCTTCTGAGCGTGCGGTAAAGCAGCGTGCGGAATAAGCCAGCGGCAAATGGCCGTAGCTCAGTACTTCCACTTCGAACTTATCGCGAATACCGAGTTCTTCGCACTGGGTAAGCATATTGGTCAGCCAGTCGCGGGAGAGTTCAACCGGCATACACCAGCGCATCATGCCTTGCTTGTGCAGCAGGCGCAGCGTGACGGCGTTATAGCAATTGAGCGCGTGCCCGGCGACGAACGGCAGTTTGCGCTCGGCGGCCATATTCACGCTGCCGATGTCGTTGGCCTCAATCAGAAAGTCGCCATTTTCCACGTAGCGTTTCAGCTCGTTCAGCTCGGAAGGCGCCTGCACCAGCGCCAGCGTAGAGAGCACAACCTGTTTGCCTTGCCCCGCGAGCATTTTGGCCATATCCAGCCAGTCACCGACTTTGGTTGCCCGGCGTTTACTGCAGACCGCTTCTCCCAGGTAGATAATATCGGCACGGCTTTCTGCTGCCGCCTGATAAAATTTTTCCAGCGTCTCTTTTGGCCAGTAGTAAAGCACTGGCCCTAATGAATATTTCATGCTTTTTCCTACTGCCATTTACGGTGATAGGCACCGAGAGTCGTTTGCGTGCCTTCGGCCATGGAGCCCAGCGCTTCCATCCAGGCAGGCTGTGCCTGGTAGCCTTGAGGATCGGCCATGCAGCGATCGATGGCCTGACGCCAGACCTTAGCGACCTGAGTCACGTAGGCCGGGCTGCGCTGGCGCCCTTCGATTTTTACCGAGGCAATATTGGCGGCCAGTAGGTCCGGCAGCAGCTCAAGCGTGTTAAGGCTGGTCGGCTCTTCCAGCGCATGGTAGGGGCGGTCGTCCACCAGGTAACGCCCTTTGCAAAGCGTTGGATACCCGGCATTTTCGCCATCTTTATAACGATCGATCAGCACGTCGTTCAGGCGGGACTCCAGCCCCTGTGATGTTTGCTGCCAGCGCACAAAGCGCGCAGGGGAGCAGGCACCCACGGTATTCGGCGACTCGCCGGTGAGGTAAGACGAGAGATAGCAACGCCCTTCGGCCATAATGCACAGGCTGCCGAAGGCAAATACCTCCAGCGGCACCGGCGTGACGCGAGCGAGTTGTTTAACCTGATGAATAGAGAGCACGCGCGGGAGTACCACGCGGGCAACGTCAAAGTGGCGATGATAAAAACGGATCGCTTCTTCATTAGTGGCCGAAGCCTGGACCGACACATGGCGCTCAATGTGTGGATAGCGCTCAGCGGCATACTCCAGCATGGCCAAATCCGCCAGGATCAGCGCATCGGCCCCAAGCTGCGCGGCCATATCAACCGCCCGCTGCCAGCGCACGTAGCCGTCCGGATGAGCGAAAGTATTGATGGCAATATGCAGCTTACGGCGGCGTTGATGCACGTAGCTGACGGCTTCCTGCAGCTTTTTCTCGGTGAAGTTAAGGCCGGCAAAATGACGCGCGTTGGTATCATCTTTCAGGCCGATGTACACCGCATCTGCACCGTTATCGATGGCCGCTTTCAACGCCGGAAGGTTTCCGGCCGGGCAAAGCAACTCCATAATTTATCCTGAATCTTAGGGGGGACTGTGAATTCAGACCCGCGCTGCACAGGGACGGGCAGCAAAATTGTTAACGAACCGGGATTTTAGTTAACCTGTCGGCGACAATTTTTGATTTGGGGCAGAGAAAGGCGTATTGCTTAGAGAGCACACCGCCAATATAGCCGTGCGGCAACCTGCGGAATTGTTGATTTGGCGCGTCATCGGGAATTGTCGTTATGGCAAAATAACGGCAAATTTTTTAAAGGAGTCAAAACCCGTGTTCGATAAACTGCGTTCTCGCCTGGTTCAGGCTGGTCCTTCATTGCTGCGGGTTCCGGTCAGATTAACCCCTTTTGCCGTTAAGCGTCAGGTACTGGAGCAGGTGCTGGGCTGGCAGTTCCGTCAGGCGCTGCAGGATGGCGAACTGGACTTTCTGGCAGGCCGCTGGCTAAGTATTGAAGTGCGTGACCTTGGGCTAAAGTGGTTTACTTCCGTTGAGGACAATAAGCTGCTGGTGTGCGACGATGCGCCTGCAGATGTGAGCTTTAGCGCTGAGGCCAATGACCTGTTGCTGATCGCCGCTCGCAAGCAGGACCCGGATACGTTGTTTTTCCAGCGCCGCCTGGTCATTGAAGGCGACACGGAACTCGGGTTATATGTGAAGAATCTAATGGATGCCATTGAGCTGGATGCCATGCCTAAACCGCTGCGCATCCTGCTGCTACAGCTGGCTGATTTTGTTGAGGCGGGTTTGAAACATAACGCCGCCCCTGAAGGTAATTCGATAGGTGAGCCATGTTAATTCGTGTAGAAATTCCCATTGATGCTCCCGGCATCGACGCGCTGCTGCGCCGTTCCTTTGAAGGCGAGGGTGAAGCCGAGCTGGTGAAAGCACTGCGGGAAGACGGGCTGTTAACGCTGGGCCTCGTCGCCACCGATGATGAAGGGCAGGTGATTGGCTACGTGGCTTTCAGTCCGGTCGCCGTCGAGGGCGAAGAGCTGCAGTGGGTGGGTCTTGCTCCGCTGGCGGTGGACGAATCCGTTCGTGGACAGGGCATTGCCAAACAGCTGGTATATGAGGGGCTGGATTCTCTGAATGAGTTTGGCTACGCTGCGGTAGTGACGCTGGGCTCGCCGGAGATGTACGGCCATCTTGGCTTCCAGCCTGCGGCCCGTTACGACCTGCACTGCCGTTGGTCGGGCACCGAAGCGGCATTCCAGGTGCATCCTCTGGCAGACGACGCTCTGAATGGCGTAAGCGGTCTGGTTGAGTATTCTGACCACTTCAATCGCGTTTAGCGGGCTTCCCCTTGAAGGCATGCCAGCAGGTCTTCAAGGGAGACCTTTCCTCCGACCAGCCGTTCTTTCTCGGCCTTGCTCAACTGCTTAATCCTGTATTCGGCACGTAGCGCCAGCGAACGATCGCCAACTGCCTGGCTAAAAGCCAAAGCAAGCTGCCCTTTTCCACGAAGAGCTTTAGCCCCTTTCCCGGCCTGATGCTGGGCAAAACGGCGCTCCACATTGGTCGTAATGCCGGTATAAAGCCGGTTATCGGTGCAGCGAATTAAATAGAGATACCAGGAAGTCATAGTGCGGGCGCATAATTAGCATTTGTCGCAGAGTATCACTGTTCAGGATGACGATGGAATCACTCAATGCCATCAGCCGCTGGCTGACAAAACAACATGTTCTGAGCTACTGCGTGGGCAGCGGGGACTCGCTTTGGTGTGCGAATGCTTTTTATATCTTCGATGCCGAGCGGGTGGCGTTCTATTTGCTGAGCGAAACCACTTCGCGCCATGGTGAGCTGATTGGCGAGCAAGCGCCGGTTGCCGGCACGATAAATGGCCAGCCAAAAACCGTTGCGCTTATTCGTGGCGTGCAGTTTCGCGGAGAGATCCGCCTGTTGGCGGCAGAAGAAGTGGCCCACTACCGTAGCCGTTATTTAAAGCGCTTCCCGATTGCGAAGGTAATGTCGGCCCCAATGTGGGAAATTCGGCTCGATGAGCTGAAAATGACCGACAACACGCTCGGTTTTGGGAAGAAACTGCACTGGCTGCGGGAAGCCTAACGGCCCAGCAGAATCAATGCTTCACGATTAAACGCCGGGAGATCGTCAGGCGTTCTGCTGGTGACTAACTGGTGTCCATCGACGACGACTTCACGATCGTAAAAATCCGCACCGGCATTTTTCACATCAACGACGATAGGTTTTACCGCAGTGAGCTTTCTACCGCGTATCACGTCCGCGCTGATCAGCAATTGTGGGCCATGGCAAATGGCAAACACGGGTTTTCCGGTGTTAACAAAATCGCGGGTGAAACTGACAAATCGGTCATCGCCTCGTAGGGCGTCAGGGGAATGACCTCCAGGGAGCAACAGGGCATCAAAGTCGGCAGGGCGGACTTCGTCGATACCCTTGTCGATCTTCACTTTGGCTTCGCCTTGTTTGCCGGTCACCGTTTTCCCGGCCTGCTTCTCGATAGTGATCACCTGGTGCCCGGCCTGGCGAAACGCCTCAGCCGGTGAGGTGAATTCAGAGTCCTCAAACTCGTCGGTAATCAGAACTGCAATTTTCTTGCTCATCTTTCCTCCGTTATGTTTGTGACACCATTAAGCCTGGACTACCATGCTGACATTGCAAGCGCTCAGCGTGAACAGGAGGCATTATGAGTCGAATCTTAATCACCGGCGCCACGGGGCTTGTTGGCGGCGATTTGCTGCGACTGCTTAACCAGGATCCCCGTATCAGCGCCATTGTGGCCCCGAGTCGCCGCCCACTGCCGGTTGCGTTGAGCAAGGTGGTTAATCCTCATGACCCGCAGCTTTCCGATGCGCTTGCCCAGGTCACAGAACCGGTTGATATCGTCTTTTGCTGCCTGGGAACGACGCTACGCGATGCGGGCAGTAAAGAAGCCTTTATCCTTGTGGATTACACGCTGGTGGTGGACACCGCCCTTGCCGGCCTGCGACTGGGGGCAAAGCAGATGCTGGTGGTAAGCGCTCTGGGGGCTAACAGCCGCTCGCCGTTCTTCTACAACCGCGTTAAGGGGGAAATGGAAGACGCGCTGATAGCGCAGAGTTGGCCGCGTCTGACCCTGGCTCGTCCCTCAATGCTGCTGGGGGATCGCCACACCAGGCGGTTAAATGAAACGCTGATGGCGCCGATTTTCAAAATGCTGCCCGGTAAGCTAAAGGCCATTGAGTCGATGGATGTGGCAAAAGCCCTGCTTTCTGAAGCATTCAATCCGGCGCGGGAGGGGGTGATGATTCTCGACTCAGGTCAGCTGCGTGAATTAGCCGCACACTCTTCTGGTGTTTAATCTTTCCCATTGCGCCTGCCGCGCATAATATGGCGCCATAAATACTTATCTCGCTAATCAATCTCAGGGAAACGACTATGTCTCTTTCTTCCTCTTCCGCCCCGGGAGTGCGTACTTTTCCGTGGTGGAAGCCCGCGCTGTTTTTCCTGGTGGTGATAGCCGGGCTATGGTACGTGAAGTGGCAGCCCTACTACGGCAAAGCATTTACCGCCGCGGAAACCCACAGTATCGGCAAATCCATCATTGCTCAGGCTGACGCGAATCCGCTCAAAGCCGCGCTGGATTATGCGATGGTCTATTTCCTGGCCGTCTGGAAAGCGGCGGTGCTGGGCGTTATCCTGGGATCGCTGGTGCAGGTGCTTATTCCCCGCGACTGGCTACTGCGCACTCTGGGGCAGCAGCGTTTCAGAGGGACGCTCTTTGGCACGCTGTTTTCCCTCCCCGGCATGATGTGTACCTGCTGCGCTGCGCCGGTGACGGCAGGCATGCGTCGTCAGTCTGTTTCTATGGGGGGAGCGTTGGCTTTCTGGATGGGCAACCCGCTGCTTAACCCCGCGACGCTGGTCTTTATGGGGTTTGTCCTTGGCTGGCAGTTTGCGCTGGTGCGGTTAGTCGCTGGCCTTGCGACGGTTCTGGGTGTTGCCTGGCTGGTGCAGCGCTGGGTCAAAGATAAACCGCAGAGTATTGAGCCGTTACCGGCCGCCAGCCATTCGGTAGAGGAGGGGGCTTTTCTGTCTCGCTGGGGGAAAGCGCTGTGGCAGCTGTTCTGGAGCACAATTCCGGTCTATGTCCTTGCCGTGCTGGTACTGGGCGCCGCACGCGTTTGGCTGTTCCCTCATGCCGAGGGTGCCGTGGGCAATACGCTGTTCTGGGTTATTGCCATGGCGATTGTTGGCTGCCTGTTCGTCATACCAACGGCGGCAGAAATTCCTGTCGTGCAAACCATGATGCTGGCGGGAATGGGCACGGCTCCGGCACTGGCGCTATTGATTACGCTCCCGGCGGTCAGCCTGCCGTCGCTGATTATGCTGCATAACGCTTTCCCGGCTAAAGCCCTGTGGCTCACCGGCGGGCTGGTGGTGCTAAGCGGCGTGATTGTCGGTAGCCTGGCGCTTGTTTAATATTATTTGCCAGCCCTCTGATTAATAAAAGCCACGCAATAGCGTGGCTTTTTAATGGCGAAGAAATCCTGCTCAATATTATTGAGGGAATCACTGCTTCGGAGGTGGATGCTAAATATTAAAAGGATTGTAGGTAATCAATATAGCCTTTGGCGCTGTTTTCCAGCTGTTGGGCCGAGACTTCATATTCGGCACCGTAAAAAGCATAGAATGGCTGATAATCCGCTTCGACATATTTCGCCGTCATTTCAAAGGGCAGAAGTATTTCCTGTAGCGAATGGTGGTAACGCCCGTCGCGCGAAAAATCCTCTTCCTTAATTCCGGCACTAACCGCCAGCGCAAATTTACGGCCTCTGAGCTTGTGCCCACTGGTGGAACCGTAGGCCCAGCCATAGGTAAAGACTTCGTCCAGCCACTGTTTTAGCAGCGGAGGGCAGTTAAACCAGTACAGCGGGAACTGCAGAATAATTTTATCGTGTTGCTCAATAAGCTTCTGCTCTCTTTCAACATCGATAACGCCCTCTTTATAATTCTGATAAAGATTATGCACGGTATATAGCTCCGGGTGTTTTTCTATTTCACTTACCCAGCGCTTATTGATTTTTGACTCATTGACATTGGGGTGAATAACAACAATTAAGGTTTTCATGTCTAATTCCTTATGAGGTGCTTGACCGTAAGCGCTTATTTGATGTTTGCATCATAGGCAGCTTTAAATTAAAGTACAATACTGTCATTGTTGATATGTACTATACAAAAGGATAGTGTCATGAGCGAAGAGATCGCAGCGGATTCCTGCGCATTTATGGGCGATACGGGTTTTGCCTATACGCTGTCGCTGGTCAATGGGAAATATAAAATGATCATTCTCTACGCGCTGGCGGAGCATAAACCGGTGATTCGTTTCAACGAGCTGAAGCGCTGCATCGGTACTATCTCATTCCGGACCCTGAGCCTGACGCTGAAAGAGCTGGAAAACGACGGGCTGATTATCCGTAATGAATATCCGCAGATCCCGCCCAAGGTGGAGTACAGCCTTTCAGAGCGAGGTAAGTCGCTGATCCCGGTGCTGGATATGATGTGTGAATGGGGAAATGTGCATCGCCATGATGGGCTGAAGTGAGGCCTCCCGCGGGTTGGCGGGAAGCCGGTTTTAACGCAGGTGATGAACGACCTGGTTGCTGCTGCCGCGCCAGATAAGCGCCGGATCTTTTAAATCCTGAACAAACTTGCCGTCGACCAGCACGCTAATCAACCCAACCACTTCCTGCTGGGCTGCGTTCAGTTCGTCAATCTTATATCCCGTCCAGACCCAGATATCCTTGCCGGGGCATTCGGCGCGTACGCGCTGCACCAGTTTAAGAATCTCCGGCACATTTTGTGGGTGCAGCGGGTCACCGCCCGAAAGCGAAATTCCCTGGCGCTTAACGCGGGTATCGTTGAGGTCGGCAATAATGCGGTCGGCCATTTCTGGGGTGAACGGCATACCTGAATTCACGCGCCAGGTGCTCTTGTTGTAGCAGCCGGGGCATTCATGCACGCAGCCTGAGACAAACAGCGTACAGCGAGTGCCGGGTCCATTGACGATGTCGACGGGATAGTATTGATGATAATTCATTTTCGCGTCCCAATTAACGTCATAACTGTGTTGGCTGCTCTCACTCACCCCGGTCACTTACTTATGTAAGCTCCCGGGGATTCCTTCTTTTGCCGCCTTGTTTTGACGTCAATTGCTTTGCGAAAAACTTACTGAAAGTTAGCTTTACCCCAAAGATTTGGCAGCGTTAAAGGCTAAAACTGAAATCGTTAACCGATCTGCCCGTTACCCAGGTGCTTAACGCGACGCTTAACTTCTTCCTGCTTGCCGGCGTTGAACGGACGCGCGTCCGGGCTGCCGAGGTAGCCACATACGCGGCGGGTAACCGATACGCGTGCGGCGTCATGGTTGCCACATTTTGGGCAGGTAAAGCCCTTGCTGGTGCACTCGAATTCGCCGGTAAAGCCACACTCGTAGCATTCATCGATTGGCGTGTTGGTACCGTAATAAGGCACATGCTGATAGCTGTAATCCCATACATCTTCCAGCGCCCGCAGGTTGTGCTGAATGTTCGGGTATTCGCCGTAGCAAATGAAGCCGCCGTTAGCCAGCGGTGGGTACGGGGCCTCGAAGTCGATTTTGTCGTAAGGGTTCACCTTTTTCTCCACGTCGAGGTGGAAGCTATTGGTGTAGTAGCCTTTGTCGGTCACGCCAGGCACGACGCCGAATTCTGCGGTATCAAGGCGGCAGAAGCGGTCGCACAGGTTTTCACTCGGCGTGCTGTAGAGGCTAAAGCCGTAGCCGGTTTCTTCTTTCCAGCTGTCGGTGGCTTCGCGCAGGCGAGCCACGATAGTAACGGCTTTCTCGCGCAGGGCTTCGCTATCGTAAACGTGCTGGTTACCGAAGAGGGCGTTAACCGTTTCATGAATGCCGATATAGCCCAGCGAAATCGACGCGCGGCCGTTTTTAAAGATCTCAGACACGTCGTCGTCGGCCTTCAGGCGGACGCCGCAGGCGCCTTCCATATAGAGGATAGGGGCCACGCGAGCTTTGACGCCTTCCAGACGGGCAATGCGGGTCATCAGCGCTTTGCGCGCCAGCTGTAAACGATCGTCCAGCAGTTTCCAGAAAGTAGCCTCATCCCCTTTGGCTTCCAGCGCAATGCGCGGCAGGTTCAGGCTTATTACGCCCAGGTTGTTACGCCCGTCGTGGATTTGCTCGCCGTTTTCTTCGTACACGCCCAGGAAGCTGCGGCAGCCCATTGGCGTTTTAAACGAGCCGGTCACTTTCACAACCTGGTCGTAGTTAAGAATGTCCGGATACATGCGCTTGGACGCACATTCCAGCGCCAGCTGTTTGATGTCGTAGTTGGCATCACCAAACTTATGGTTCAGGCCGTCACGGATTGCAAAGACCAGTTTTGGGAACACCGCAGTTTTGCGGTTTTTGCCCAGCCCGGCGATGCGGTTGCGCAGGATAGACGTCTGGATCAGGCGTGATTCCCAACTGGTACCGAGGCCAAAACCAAAGGTAACAAACGGCGTTTGCCCGTTGGCGGTATGCAGCGTATTCACTTCATATTCAAGGGACTGGAAAGCGTCGTAGCACTCTTTCTCGGTGCGGGAATGTGCATATTCCTCAGCATTCGGGATTTGCCACTCTTCGGCAATCTTACGGTGCTTGTTAAAGCTTTCGGTCACAAACGGCGCCAGCACTTCGTCGATGCGGTTGATGGTGGTGCCGCCGTAAATGTGGCTGGCAACCTGGGCAATTATCTGCGCCGTTACCGCCGTTGCCGTAGAGATAGACTTCGGAGGTTCAATCTCGGCGTTACCCATTTTGAAGCCGTGGGTCAGCATGCCTTTCAAATCGATAAGCATGCAGTTAAACATTGGGAAGAACGGAGAATAATCGAGATCGTGATAGTGGATATCACCGCGCTCGTGTGCCAGCACGACGTCACGCGGCAGCAGGTGCTGCTTGGCATAGTGCTTGGCGACGATCCCGGCCAGCAGATCTCGCTGGGTTGGGATCACCTTGCTGTCTTTGTTGGCGTTCTCGTTAAGCAGGGCGGAGTTAGTTTGCTCAACCAGGCCGCGAATTTCCTGGTTCAGGCGGCCACGCTTCTCGCGCTCAATATCGCGGTCATGGCGGTACTCAATGTAGGCGCGCGCCAGCTGCTTGTAGTTACCGACCATGAGCTGGTTTTCCACGGCGACCTGGATCTCACCGATGTCTACCTGGCTGCGGCCTGCCATCTGCTGACTGACAATATCTGCGACGGTGGCGCAATAGTCCGCGTCATCGACTCCCGCTGCTTTAGCTGCACGCAGAATAGCTTCTCTGATGCGCTCTGAAGTGAAAGGTACTTTGCACCCGTCTCTTTTCATCACATGCGGTGTCATTGTCTCTCCATTTTTATAAAAGGTTATCCACAAAGGATGGGAGGCTCCGGGAGCGCGTAGCTATTTGTCCTGCCATAGACTTCCCGAAGTGCGGCCCTGTTTATCCACAGATAATCCCCAGATTTATCCCTGAGGTGCTGTAGCTATATTAGTCGATAGATACAACATGTAGGGCCGGGATGCATTTTAAGTTCTATATATAGTGATTTGCATCAAACATGTTTACCATTTTATTGATGCAGAACAAGGTAAATCGGGGGCGGTAGAAACGGTGGGCGTTCGCAAAAAAAAGTAAATTAACGGCGGAATTTTTCGTTTAAATATTCAACGAATACGGCCGTTCTGGGAGGGAGTTTTCCGCCGGCATACTTCATCCAAAGCTGCTGCGGCGCGGGCGTGTACTCTTTCAGAATTGCCTTAAGCCGGCCTTCCTCCACGAGCTTATCCAGATACCAGTTTGCCAGGCAAATAATGCCCATTCCTGAAAGTGCCGCGTCGACCAGCGAATCCGGTGACGTGGTGATAAACCACGAAGAGGCTTCGTCTATCAGCGAGTCATCATCCAGCCAATGTTGCAGGCGGCCCGTGCCGGGGTTACGGTGCACAAGGCAGCGGTGATGCAACAGTTCTTCCGGCTTTTGTGGTGTGCCGTAGCGTTCAAGGTAGGAGGGCGTTGCCGCCACTATCGTTTTGCTTTCATAAAGTTCGCGTGCCACTACGCGGCTATCGCGCACAGTTCGGTGCCCAATGGCAATATCTATCCGCTCGCCAATCAGATTAACGCTGCGGGCTTCCATGGAGAGTTCGATGCGTATCTGCGGATAGCGCCGCTGGAATTCGCTCATCAGGGGCATCAGGCAGTGACGACCAAAGCCGGGGATCACGCTAACGCGCAGCAGGCCGGAGGGTTCCGCGCCGGGGTTGACCAGCGCCTGGTTCAATGCGTGCCACAGCGGCGCAACCTGTTCACGCAGCGCTGTGCCTTCCTCGGTAAGCACCACGTAGTGCGTATTGCGCACGAAAAGCACGATCCCGAGCCGCTGTTCAAGCTGGCGTATGCTCTTACTCACCGCCGCAGGCGTGATGCCCAGCTGGCGCGCAGCGGCGGAAAAGCTCTCGCAGTCTGCTGCCGCGAGAAAAGCCGGAATGAGCCGATGAACGTCTGCCGAAAGCATCATGCTTGTAACCTTTGGTTGAAACAGATGTGCCATGTTATGGACTACAGGTAAGGTCTGTCATCTGAAAAGATAGCCTCATCCCAAAAATGAGGTCTGAAAAATGAAAAAAATATTAGTTCTGGCGGCGCACCGTTCCCCTGATGAATCCCGCATTAACCATGCCGGTGTTGTTGCCCTGAAAGGTATAGAGGGCGTGACCGTCCACGAGCTGAAACGCGAATACCCGGATCACCAGATTGACGTGGCACGTGAGCAGACGCTGCTGCTGGAGCATGAATCTGTGGTGCTGATGTTCCCGTTCTGGTGGTACAGCTCCCCGGCGATCCTTAAGGACTGGCAGGATCAGGTGCTGACTTTCGGCTTTGCTTACGGCACCAGCGGTACCGCGCTGCACGGTAAAAAAATGATGGTGATGACCTCAACAGGTGGCCTGGCCGAGGCCTACAGCGCCGAAGGGGCAAACCACTATACGGTGGATGAGCTACTGCTGCCGTTCCGTGCGATGGCGAATAAAACCGGTATGATCTGGCAGACACCCGCGCTGATCCAGGGGGCGAACACCATTACGGAAGCGCTGATTGATGAAGGTGTAAACGGCTGGCTGAGCCGGATTCAGGGGCTGAAAGGGTAATTTATCCCTCACCTCAGGCTGCCTCTTAGTCACAAATACACTCTATGAAGGATCGGCTCAGGTTCCGTTCACCAGTACATTTGCTTCCCTCTGCAGGCTCGGAATACGGTGAACGTGTCCGGGGGATAACGCCATCCCCCGAACAGCCCCGGCGCCCGGCGAGCTTATCGCCGCTGAAGCGGTAAACCCACCGGCCATCACCCAAACATTCGGGGTCGTTCGCGATTCGTTCCCGACGATCGCTCTCTTTCGCTGCTCCCGGCAGCTCAACCCCGCCTGAGTTGGGTCATAACCGGGGGCGATAAGAGCCGGGAACAAGGGCGTGGCTGCGGGTCTTGAAGCGACTGTGACTTTGTGTGTAGCTGCGGGTTAAAAGCGAGGCACGGTTCCGGCTTAAATCGCCTCGGTTTTCTCTCAGACTGGCCAGGGTCCGGACGTCGGGAACGGCCGGAGGCTGAGAACGTCGGGAACGCATCTCAGCCGACCCAGGACTGGGAGATAAAACGGAGGTCTGCCGCTTCAGCGGTCGATTTATTTGGCCGGGAGTCCGGGGTCTCGGGGGAATGACGGCGATTCTCCCGAGACGTTCACCGGTTCGATGGCGGCATGTGAAACTGTATTTGAAGTGAACGGAATATTCGCCTGCTCTGCATAAATAGAGCAAGTACCAGGTTAACGCTTAACCCAGTACACCGCCTCAAACGGCCTCAGGCTCATCTCACCTGGTGTAGCGGCTGCGTTAGAGTAGTTGCTCATCAGCACTTCCCATTCACCGTCATGGCTCTCCAGCTGCAGCCATTGCGCTTCCCCGCTAAGGTTAGCGGCAACCACCAGCGTCTGGCCTTCGTGTTGGCGGCTGTAGCTCCATACCAGCGGGTGCTCCGGGAGCAAGTCCTGATAGTTACCCAGGGTCAGCACTGGCTCGGCCTTACGCAGCTTAATCAGCCGCTGGTAGGTATAGAACACCGAGTCGCTGTCTTCCAGCGCCGCCGCCGCGTTCACCGTATGGACATTATCGCACAGGCCAATCCACGGTGTGCCTTCGCTAAAACCTGCGTTCTTGCCCGCATCCCACTGCATCGGCGTGCGGCTGTTGTCGCGTGACTTGCTGGCGAGGATGGCCATCAGCGTGTCGCTGTCGCGTCCAAGCGTGCGCAGCTCGGCAAACATATTGAGGCTTTCTACATCGCGATACTGATCGATGCTGGAGAAGTGCGGGTTGGTCATCCCAATCTCTTCGCCCTGATAGATGTATGGCGTTCCTTGCATGCCGTGCAGCACCATCGCTAGCATTTTCGCCGACGTTGTGCGCAGCTCGCCTTCGTGACCAAAACGGGAAACAATGCGTGGCTGGTCATGGTTACACCAGAACAGCGCGTTCCAGGCCACGTTATGCATGCCCTGCTGCCAGTGGTTGAAGATGGACTTCAGCTCCACATAGTCTGGTTTTGCCAGCGTCCATTTCTCGCCGCCCGGATAGTCGACCTTCAGGTGGTGGAAGTTAAAGGTCATCGACAGCTCGCTGCCGTCGAGCGCACCGTATTTTTGGCAGTTATCCAGCGAGGTGGAGGACATCTCGCCGACGGTCATCAGGCCGAGCGGCTTAAAGGCATCGCGGCTGAATTCCTGCAGGTACTCGTGAACGCGCGGTCCGTCAGTATAGAAACGACGCCCGTCGCCGCCGTTCACATCATTCGGAAACGCCTGGTCTTTTGAAACCAGGTTAATCACATCAAGGCGCAGGCCGTCCACGCCACGGTTGGCCCAGAACTCACAGACTTTTTTCAGCTCGGCGCGAACCTCCGGGTTCTCCCAGTTGAGATCGGCCTGCTCGGGAGCGAACAGGTGCAGATAGTATTGGCCGGTTTCGGCCTGCCACTGCCAGGCGTTACCGCCAAATTTTGAGCGCCAGTTATTCGGCAGAACATCCGGCGTGCCGTCGCGCCAGATATAGAACTCGCGATACGGGCTGCTTTTATCCAGCGACTTCTGGAACCATTCATGCTTCGTGGAGGTATGGTTAAACACCATGTCCAGAATGATGCGGATACCGCGCTGGTGGGCTTCGGCTACCAGTGAATCGAAGTCGTCCAGCGTGCCGTAGGTGGGGTCAATAGCGCAGTAATCCGCTACGTCATAGCCGTTATCGATCTGCGGGGAGAGGTAAAACGGCGTCAGCCAGATGGCATCCACGCCTAACTTCTGAAGGTAGTCCAGGCGTTTAATCACGCCTTTCAGGTCGCCGGTGCCGCTGCCGGTGGTGTCCTGAAAACTCTTTGGGTAAATCTGATAGATGACGCCGTGCTGCCACCACGGAGGAGTGATATTCATAGCGGATTCCTGCTAGCTGAAGGGGGGCATTGCTGCCCCCCGGTAAATCGAATTAAACCACCAACAATGTGCCCTGACGTAATTTGCGCTTATACACCACAGATGTCAGAACAATAGGTACGATGACTGCAATAACAATCGCAATAGCGTAGATGCCCCAGAACTTAGGCTGAATGGACAGAATGCCCGGCAGGCCACCAACGCCGATGCCGTTCGCCATGACCCCGTTCAGTCCGCACAGCAGGCCGGCCAGGCCGGAACCTACCATCGCGCACAGCATCGGGAAGTGATACTTCAGGTTGATACCGTACATCGCCGGCTCGGTGACGCCGAGGTAGGCAGAGATAGCCGCCGGGACGGAGATTTCACGCTCGTTTTGCTTGCGGCTGCAGATAATGATGCCGACAACCGCAGAAGCCTGCGCGATGTTAGACAGCGCAATCAGCGGCCAGACCGGCGTGCCGCCCATGCTCTGAATCATCTGCATGTCGATGGCAAGCGTGGTCTGGTGAACGCCGGTGATAACCAGCGGTGCATACAGGAAGCCAAACAGCGCGGCGCCAACAGGGGCGAAGCTGCCGGTCATCAGGTGACGAACTGCGAACGCAACGCCGTCACCGATCATGCGGCCGAATGGCCCAATCACGGTGTGCGCCAGGAATACGGCGAGGATCAGCGAGCAGACCGGCACGATAACCAGGTAAAGGTAATCCGGCACGATGCGTTTCATGCGTGTTTCAATGAAGCCGAGCGCCAGGCCCGCCAGCAGCGCAGGAATAACCTGTGCCTGGTAGCCGACTTTCTCGATGGTGAACCAGCCGAAGTTCCACACTTCCGGGATCTTGCTGCCAAGCTCATAGGCGTTCATCAGCTGCGGTGACACCAGCGTGACGCCCAGCACGATGCCGAGGATCGGCGTCCCGCCCATTTTCTTCACCGCAGACCAGCAGATACCCACCGGCAGATAGAAGAAGATAGCCTCGCCAATCAGCCACAGGAAGTCGTACACGGTTTTCAGCGCCGGATACATCTGGGCAAGGGTTTCCCCGTTGCTCATCGGCAGGTCGCCAATCACGTTACGGAAGCCGAGGATCAAACCCCCGCTTATCAGCGCTGGCAGCAGCGGGAAGAAGATCTCCGCGAAGTGCGAGATCAGCTGTTCGTGCCATTTCATGTTTTGGCGGGCCGCCGTTTTGGCCTGCTCTTTGTCGGCGGAGTCGAGTCCGGTAGTGGCAATCAACGCCTTGTAGTAATCATCCACGTCGGTACCGATAACCACCTGAAACTGGCCAGCATTGGTAAAGCAGCCTTTCACCATCGGCAGGTTTTCGATCTCTTTCGGACGGGCATTCGCGGGATCTTTCAGAACAAAACGCAGTCGGGTAATACAGTGGCTGACGGTGGCGATATTCTCGCGCCCGCCAACCAGCTCGATCAGCTTATCGATGTCTTGTTGTTTTACTTTGCTCATAAGTAACACCCTGGGTAGGAGGTAATGACCTGTAGTAAGGGTAGCCGGGAATCTATTTAGCGAAAATGGGAACGTTCCCGAAACCGGGCGAAGATCACAATAATCCCGATCCTGGACGTTTATTGAAGATGGCTTGGAATGACGATTTGCCGCAGCTGCTGGTCCTGCGAAATCTGCCCGATCAGCTGTAAGGCCGCGGCCCGACCGGCCTCGGCGTAGCCGGGATCCACCGTAATAATTTCAGGATGCAGAAACTTCATCAGCGGCGTATTCCCCACGCTCGCCAGCTGTATATCGCTGCGGTTCTGCTGCTGAAGGTACTTGCTCGCCCCCAGTGCCAGGGTGTCGGTGGCGCATAGCAGGGCGGTGGTTTTTGGCGCCAGTACTTCAATCACATGTTCATAGCCCTGCTTCATGGCGAGGCCAGGCAGGGCCGCATGAGGGATAATATCGTGGTCGTGGCAAAAAGCGAGATAGGCCTGATGGCGGCGGTAGCCGGTGGTCACGTCGCCGTGCGGCACCCCGAGGAAGCTGATGTCACGGTGGCCCTGCTGGTAAAGCGTCGACATCAGGATCTGAATGGCGCCTTCATCGTCATAACACACCGAGGCGAAGCCGCTGGCGTCTCGCGCCATCAGCACCAGGGTGGAGCGCCAGGGTTGCAATATTTTCTCGCTGATGCCGGTAAAGCCAAACAGAATCACGCCGTCGATATTACGGCGGCGCAGCATCCCCAGATGCTCCTCAACCATCTCCGGTGAGAACTGACTTTCCATCATGATGGGATCGTAGCCCTGTTCGTAAAGGCAGGGCAGCATGGTTTGCACCGCCAGGTTCTCCGACAGGGAATCAAGGCGGGTCACGATAATGGCGACTACTTTGTCACTTTGCCCACGCATGGCTCGCGCGGAGCGTGAAGGGGAGAACTCGTGCTGCTGCATCACCGCCTCAACCCGTTCACGCGTGCGGGCGCTGACGCCGCTTTCATTGTTCAATACGCGAGAAACGGTTGATTTCCCGACGCCACTCAGGCGGGCGATATCTTTAATGGTCAGGCGGCTATGCATTGTTGCTGTTTTTCCTGGTAATCACGGTTCAAGCGGTACGACGAACCGGCTTGCGCGGGTAAATATTGTCACGTTTTCACCCTCTGGCTGTAATCAGAATTATACTTAGGAAGCGTAAAACTTTAATCCCGTATGCCGAACTTGCTATGGGCAAAATCTGGTTTACAAAAGGTTTAGTTTTGCGGGCGTAGTATACCTGGCATTCTCATTATGCCAGAAGGCGTAATGCTATTTCTCTTTCAACGCTACCGGAGATGACATGGAACCCGATCCCAGTCCTCACCCTGAAGTAACAGGAATTTTCCGGTAAGCCACAGGTTAACGCCCGCTGCCTTACCGGTTTTGTAAGGCAGTGACGTACGCTTCTTTTTAACGTCCCTGCTTGTTGATGCTCTCCTGCCCGGTGAGGCCTTGCCGTGCCTGCAGGAAACTTAGGTACCGCTCATAACGGTGCTAAGGACGTTTATGCAATTTAAAAACCTCACCCGTCAGCTGATGTCCCAGCTGAGCCGCCACCTGCCTCGCCGTCTGGTGCAGCGTGACCCTATGCCTGATGGCAACGTCGTGGCGAAAGCGGCAGATATCCCGGCCACGCTGACTCAGGCCTGCCTGAAATATGCCGCCGCCAGCGAAGAGCAGCTCTATATTGAGTTTGGCAGCCATCCGGAAGGGCTCAACGAGCGCGAAGTGGAAAAGGCGCGTGAAGCTCACGGCCTGAACCAGATCCCGGCGCAGAAACCGGCGCCGTGGTTTGTCCATCTCTGGGTTTGCTATCGTAACCCGTTCAACCTGCTGCTGACGGCGCTAGGGATTTTCTCCTACGCCACGGAAGACGACCTGTTTGGCGCAAGCGTTATTGCCCTGATGGTAGTGATTTCCACGCTGCTGAACTTCATTCAGGAAACCCGCTCCACCCGCGCGGCAGATGCGCTGAAGGCGATGGTCAGCAACACCGCAACCGTGCTGCGCGTTATCAACGAGCAGGGTGAATATGCCTACGTCGAAGTGCCACTGGACCAGCTGGTGCCGGGCGATATCGTTAAGCTCGCGGCGGGCGACATGATCCCGGCCGATCTGCGCGTGATGCAGGCGCGTGACCTGTTCGTCGGCCAGGCTTCGCTGACCGGGGAATCGCTGCCGGTTGAGAAAGTCGCCGTCAGCCGCCAGCAGGATCAGCACAACCCGCTGGAATGCGATAACCTCTGTTTTATGGGGACGAATGTGGTCAGCGGCACGGCGCTGGCGATGATTATCGCCACCGGCGGCAATACCTGGTTCGGGCAGCTGGCCGGGCGTGTCACCCAGCAGGAAAGCGAACCAAACGCCTTCCAGCGTGGGATCAGCCGCGTAAGCTGGCTTTTGATCCGCTTTATGCTGGTGATGGTGCCGGTGGTGCTGCTGATCAACGGCTTCACCAAAGGCGACTGGTGGGAAGCGGCGCTGTTCTCGCTCTCAGTGGCGGTGGGCCTGACGCCGGAAATGTTGCCGATGATCGTGACCTCCACGTTGGCGCGCGGGGCGGTGAAGCTGTCGAAACAAAAAGTTATCGTCAAACACCTCGATGCTATCCAGAACTTCGGCGCGATGGACATCCTGTGTACCGATAAAACCGGCACCCTGACGCAGGACCGCATCGTGCTGGAAACCCATACGGATATCTTTGGCGAGCAAAGCGATCGCGTTCTGCATACCGCCTGGCTGAATAGCCACTATCAAACCGGCCTGAAAAACCTGCTGGACGTGGCGGTACTTGAAGGCGTTGATGCCGACCACGCCCGCACGGCAGTTGCCCGTTGGCATAAAGTGGACGAAATCCCCTTCGACTTTGACCGCCGCCGCATGTCGGTGGTGGTCTCCGAGCAGACAGACGTACACCAGCTTATCTGCAAAGGTGCGCTGCAGGAGATCCTCAACGTTTGCACCCACGTGCGCCACGGCGATGAGATTGTCCCGCTCAGCGAAGGGATGCTGAAACGTATTCGCAGCGTCACCGACTCGCTGAACAGCCAGGGGCTGCGTGTTGTCGCCGTTGCGACCAAATTCCTGCCTGCCCGCAGCGCAGACTACAGCCGCGTGGATGAGTCTGACCTGATCCTCGAAGGCTACATTGCGTTCCTCGATCCGCCGAAAGAGACTACCGCTCCAGCGCTGAAGGCGCTGAAGGCCAGCGGTATTGCGGTTAAAATCCTGACCGGCGACAGCGAGCTGGTGGCGGCGAAAGTGTGCCGTGAAGTGGGTCTGGAAGTCGGTGACCTGGTCATCGGCAGCGACATCGAAGAGATGAGTGATGACGTGCTGGCGCGCGTGGCGCTGCAAACCACGCTGTTTGCCCGCCTGACGCCGATGCACAAAGAACGCATTGTGCGCCTGCTGCGCGGTGAAGGCCACGTCGTGGGCTTTATGGGCGACGGCATTAACGATGCTCCGGCCCTGCGCGCGGCGGATATCGGTATTTCCGTCGACGGCGCGGTGGATATCGCCCGCGAAGCCGCCGACATTATCCTGCTTGAAAAAAGCCTGATGGTGCTGGAAGAGGGCGTTATCGAAGGTCGCCGTACCTTTGCCAATATGCTCAAATACATCAAAATGACCGCCAGCTCCAACTTCGGTAACGTCTTCAGCGTGCTGGTGGCCAGCGCCTTCCTGCCGTTCCTGCCGATGCTGCCGATTCACCTGCTGATCCAGAACCTGATGTACGATGTCTCTCAGGTCGCGATTCCGTTTGATAACGTCGATGATGAGCAAATCAAACAGCCGCAGCGCTGGAACCCGGCTGACCTTGGCCGCTTTATGGTGTTCTTCGGGCCGCTCAGCTCCATTTTCGATATCGTGACCTTCGGTGTGATGTGGTGGATTTTCAAAGCCAACACTCCGGAAGCGCAAACGCTGTTCCAGTCCGGCTGGTTCGTGGAAGGCCTGCTGTCGCAAACCCTGATTGTGCACATGATCCGTACCCGCCGCATTCCGTTCCTGCAAAGCCGTCCGGCGTGGCCGCTGATGATGATGACGCTGCTGGTCATGGCGCTCGGGATTGCCTTGCCGTTCTCGCCGCTGGCGGAGTACCTCCACCTGCAGGCGCTACCGCTGAGCTACTTCCCGCTGCTGGTGCTGATCCTCGGGGGATATGTGATGCTGACTCAGGCCGTTAAAGGCTTCTACAGCCGCCGCTACGGCTGGCAATAAGCTCAAAAAATGGCGAGATGTGATCCACGTCTCGCCGCCGCCTTGCTGAAAAATCCTTCACGTGATAACAGATTGTTTTTGCTGTTTTCTGGCCCGTCATGTGAAAGGAAAGTCCATGCTTAAATCACTCCGTTTTAGCCTGCTGGCCGCAGGTATCGTCGTTGCCTGCCAGGCTCAGGCCGCACCCGCCGGAGAGCTACCGCTGATGCCCTGGCCGCAGCAGGTAGAACTCCCGGCAACCCAGGATAGCCTCGCGCTCACTAATGCTCTCTCAATCAACATCAGCGGCGATAAGCTGCCCGGCGCAGTCGAGCGCTGGCGTCAGCGTATTAGCCTGCAAACCGGCTGGCAGCTTCAGCCTGCGGCCACAAAGCCGGAAAAACCCACAATCGCTATTCAAATCCGCAAAGCGGTTGACCCGTTACCAAAGGCGGACAGCGACGAAAGCTATGCGCTAAGCGTCACCGCAGAGGGAGTAAAGCTCACCGCGAACACGCGTTTTGGCGCGATGCGCGGCATGGAAACCGTGCTGCAGCTGATTCAAAATGGCCCGCAGAATACGTCGATTCCTTATGTAGACATTAAAGATGTGCCGCGCTTCCCGTGGCGTGGGCTGCTGCTCGACTCAGCCCGCCACTTTATGCCGGTGAACGACATTCTGCGTCAGCTGGACGGCATGGCCGCCGCCAAGCTGAACGTTTTCCACTGGCATCTGACGGACGATCAGGGCTGGCGTTTCGCTTCCACTCATTATCCGAAGCTGCAGCAGCTGGCGAGCGACGGGCAGTTCTACACTCAGGAACAGATGAAGCAGGTTGTGCGTTATGCCACCTCGCTGGGTATTCGCGTGGTGCCGGAAATTGACCTGCCTGGGCACGGCTCAGCGCTGGCGGTGGCTTACCCGGAGCTGATGAGCGCGCCTGGGCCTTACCAGATGGAGCGCAAATGGGGCGTTCTGAAACCGCTGCTGAACCCGGCTAACGAAGCCGCCTATAAGTTTGTGGATACGCTAATTGGTGAAGTTACCGCTATTTTCCCCGACAGTTATCTGCATATCGGCGGTGATGAGGTAGACGACAGCCAGTGGAAAGAAAACGCTGCCATCCAGCAGTTTATGAAGCAGCATAATCTGGCGGACTCCCACGCGCTGCAAACCTACTTCAACCAGCGGCTGGAGAAGATCCTCGAAAAACATAAGCGTCAGATGATGGGCTGGGACGAGATTTATCACCCGGATCTGCCGAAGAACATCTTGATCCAGTCCTGGCAGGGACAGGATTCGCTAGGCGCGATTGCGGCTAACGGCTACAAAGGCATTTTGTCGACGGGCTTTTATCTCGATCAGCCGCAATCCACCGCCTATCACTACCGCAATGAAGTTCTGCCGGTGGGGCTGAACGGCGTGGATCATATTAGCGAAGCCGACAGCGCGCAAAGCTGGTTCTTCAGCATGCCTCGCCTGAAAGGCAGCGCGGTGGAAGGCAGCTTCACGCTGGTGAAAAGTGAAGGCGGCTGGCGCGGATTCATCGACTTCAAGGGCAAATCCCGCCGCGCGGTCCACGATGTGAAGTGGCTTAATCCGACCCAGGTGACCTTCACGGTGGATACCTGGATGGGCGAAACGCGCCCGGTGGTCACGCTGGAAAACGACAAACTTAATGGTTACTTCCTCGTGGGCAACGTGCGCTATCCGGCCACCGGGCAGAAGCTGGAAGGTGTTCCGGACGGCAAACAGCCTGTTGTTCCGACCAAGGCGCAGATGAGCAATATTCTCGGTGGCGAAGCGGCCCTGTGGGCGGAAAACGTAATCTCCCCGCTGCTGGACATCAAGCTCTGGCCGCGCACCTTTGCGGTTGCTGAGCGTCTGTGGTCGTCTAAAGACGTGACCGACGTCGACAACATGTACCAGCGTATGCAGGCGATTGACGCCTGGTCGACGGTGTCGGTTGGCCTGCGTCAGCACACCGAATCCGTCACGCAGCTGACGCGCCTTGCCGGTACGCCGGAAATCATGCCGCTGCAGATCCTCGCTCAGGCGATTGAACCCGCGCAGTATTACACGCGTCAGCACCTGAAGTTCCAGGCCGGAAACTACAATCACTTTGAGCCGCTGAACCGCTTTGCCGACGCTCTGGGGGCAGAAAGCGGCCAGGTGAGGGCAATTAATAGCTGGGTGGATAAACTGATTGCCGACCCGGAAGACAGCAACAGTGCGGAGGCGCTGCGCCATATCTTCTCTCGCTGGCAGAGCAATACCCCGGATGTACTGGCGCTGATCGACGGCAACTACGTGCTGAAACCGCTCAAGCCGGTTGCAGAGGATGTGGATAAGCTTGCCGGGCTGGGCCTGAGGCTGACGGATCTGGTGGCGAAGCAAGGTTCGCTCAACGATGACGAGCTTAAGGCCATTCAGGCTCAGCTGGATGCTGCGGCGCAGACTCGAGATGAAGTGGTGATTGCGGCGGTTTATCCGCTGGAAAAACTGCTGCGGGCTGTTGTGAAGTAAGGTAAGAAAATAGCCCCGTGAAAGCGGGGCCAGCGGCTACTGACAACATTCATTGGTCTAAAAAGCCCAAACGCCGGTCTAATAGAAGCAATGCATTATGTTCTCTGGTTTGCGCCAAACAGTCGAAAACCACGTTTTTCGGCTGTTTGTCATCAATTTAGCCCCGTGAAAGCGGGGCCAGAAGCAAAAGCGCTGCGGCGAATTAGCGGCGAACGGCGATAGCTTCGATTTCGATTTTCACGTCTTTTGGCAGACGAGCCACTTCCACGCAGGAGCGAGCCGGGAAGGTTGCTTTATGCTCGTTGAAGAAGGCTTCGTAGGTAGCGTTCACGGTCGCGAAATCGTTCAGATCTTTAACGAACACGGTAGTTTTCACGATGTCGCCCACTTTCAGACCCGCGGACTCAACGATAGCCTTCACGTTTTCGAGGGACTGACGTGCCTGAGCGGCTACGTCTTCCGGCACTTCGCCGGTTTTTGGGTTCACCGGGATCTGCCCGGAAGTGATTACCATGCTGCCAAGATCTACGCCCTGAACATAAGGACCGATAGCGGCCGGTGCGTTTTCCGTGCTAAGCGTGCGTGACATACTTTCTCCTCAGTATTAGATACAAAGCTCGCGACCATTATATACCCGTCATACTTCAAGTTGCATGTGCGTTGCCTACATCCGCTTACCCCAGTCACATAGTTATCTATGCTCCTGGGGATTCGCGGCCTTGGCGCCTTCCTGAAACTCGAATTATTTAGGGTATAGGGATGGGAGCTTGCTTGTCATTAGTCGCTCGTTAATCTGCCAGCACGACGTGACGGGCGAACTCTTTCTCGCAATATTTGCACTTCAGGCTGATATCGTCGGTGCGCTGCTTCACGGCGAACGAAGACGCTACCGGCTCGTTGTGGCTGATGCAGTTGGTGTTCGGGCAGAGCAGCACTTTCTCAATACGTTCCGGCAGGCTTGGCGTGCTTTTACCCACGACTTCGTATTCGTCGATGCGGTTCACCGTCGCGTTAGGGGCATACAGCGCCAGCTGGTTCACCTGCTCGTCGGTCAGGAAAGTATTCTCAATTTTAATCAGATCTTTGCGGCCCAGCTCGCGGGATGGCAGATTCAGGCCGATGGTGATGCGCTGGTCGGTTTTGGTCAGCTGAAACAGCGTCAGCAGCTTAAAGCCAATCTGAGCCGGAATATGGTCGATAACGGTGCCGCGCTTGATGGCTTCAACCTGCAATTTATTATCGTGCGTCATCTTATTGTCCTCTCACTTAAACCAGTTCGCGATTCAAAACCAGCGCCAGCAGCGCCTGGCGAGCAAAAATACCGTTACCCGCCTGCTGGAAGTACCAGGCGTGCGGCGTGCTGTCTACGTCGGTGGTTATCTCATCCACGCGCGGCAGCGGGTGCAGCACCTTCATGTTGCTGCGTGCGCCGGTCAGGTCGGCGGCGCGCAGGATAAACTGTGCCTTAACGTTGGCGTACTCTGACGGGTCGAGACGCTCTTTCTGCACGCGGGTCATGTACAGAATGTCCAGCTCACCCACCACCTCGTCGATGGACTCATGGCGGCTCCAGGCAATCCCTTTCTCATCCAGCATATCGAGGATGTACTGCGGCATCGCCAGCGCGGGCGGGGCGATGAAATAGAAGCGGTTGCCGTTGAACTTCGCCAGCGCCTGGGCCAGAGAATGCACGGTGCGGCCATACTTCAGGTCACCGACCATGGCGATATTCAGGTTTTCCAGGCGGCCCTGGGTTTCCTGAATGGTGAACAGATCCAGCAGGGTTTGCGTCGGGTGCTGGTTGGCGCCGTCGCCTGCGTTCAGGACCGGGATCTCGCCTGAAAACTCGGTGGCCAGGCGAGCCGCACCTTCCTGCGGGTGGCGCATGACGATGGCGTCAACGTAGGTGCTGATAACCGAAATGGTGTCGGCCAGCGTCTCACCTTTCTTACCCAGCGACGTGTTGCTGCTGTCGGAGAAACCCACAACCGAAGCGCCCAGGCGGTGAATGGAGGTTTCAAAAGAGAGGCGGGTGCGGGTGGATGCTTCAAAGAAGCAGCTGGCGATGACCTTATGCTTCAGCAGCTCTGGCTGTGGATTGGCCTTCAGCTTTGCCGCGGTTGCCAGCACCAGTTCAAGTTCTTCACGACTGAGATCATTGATGGAAATGATGTGTTTTTTATAGAGCGGGTTAGTCATGTTTCTCTCCTGTTCTCGGGCCGACGGGCAAAAAAAAGGCCCCTCAACGAGGGGCCTTAGCAATTTGGGAATTTAGACATTCGACGGTGCAACGGGAAGAAAAACGCCCTGCCGCGTCTGTTTTCAGACGTCGAGCTGCGACATTTTTTTGAACACAGTAAACCATGCTTCCTCCCGGCAAATTGTGGCGCATTATACGCGCGTGAGTGTTCTCTGCAAGCGCTAAAATCACACTTTTTAGGGGCGCTGCAATCGGTTGCGGCGAGCCTATGCTAAACCCAGCGTGCGCATAATACGGCGATGTACCTGCGGTGTTTTATGGACCTCACGCGGGGCAATCCACACCACGCTACTGCCGGCGACTACGCCCAAAATCTCAGAGATGGCGTGATGATCGAGTATTTTTGCTATCGCTCTGCCGTAGCCGGATACCGTATGAACCATCACAAACTCGCTGTTGTGCTCAACGCTGATAACCATTTCGGCCACCGAGCGCGCCGCATTCGGCTGCGGCAGGGTCATCGGGCTGAGGGCATAGATCTTTTGCCCTTTGGCATTGCGCAATTTGATGACGCCCAGCAGTTTAAGCAGGCGGGAGACGGTGGACTGGCTGATAGCCTCAAAGCCGTGCTGTTTCAAATCACAGCGCAACTGCTCCTGGGAGTGATAACTCTTGTGAATAATTAGCTTCTGGCACAGCTCAAGCTGGCGCTGCTCTTTCTCGGACGAGAGTCGGGAGATCCTCATGGTATTCACCACTCCTTTGATTGCTGGTGCGTTACCAGGCATGGTTGATGTCTGAAACCGTTTGATAGAAAAGCCTTTGCCGATCTTATCGTTTAAAAATATCGTCAATCGGTTAAATTAAAGAACTTAACGCCACTAATGTGGCGTTAATGTCGTCAGGCTATCTGTAAATTTCCGCTTATCATCAGTTTTAATGTCCAGGCAGCCAGCGCCAGAATGGCAATCGCTATCGCCAGCTCATAGCTTTTCAGCAGCGGCTGACCCTGAGATTTTTTCTGCCACAGGAACACCAGAATCCCTGGCGTAAACAGCAGCGAGCTCAGCAACATTGAGTCACCGGCGGCGTAACAGAGCCAGAAGCCGTAAGCCGTCGCAATCAGGCCAAGCACCAGGCCTGCGGTGCGCGACTCTCCCTGCCCGTAGCGTTCTCCGGTCCAGGCAAGCTTCAGCCCGTAGGCCGCACTGAACAGATAGGGCGGTAAAATCGCTGCCGTGGCGATCGAGAAAAGCGCCTGATAGCCCGCGGCATAAAACAGGGTGAGGATCAGGAAGAGTTGAATTAAACCGTTGGTGATCCACAGCGAAAATGAGGGGGAATGGCGAGCGTTCTCTTTTGCAAAAATTTTGGGGAAAATACCGTCAATAGCGGCAACGCGCGGTAATTCTGCGGCGAACAGCGTCCAGGCCAGCAGTGCCCCGGCTACCGACAGAATCACTCCACCAGCAACGAACTTAGCGCCCCACGCCCCGACTACGCTTTCCAGCACGCCGGCCATGGACGGGTTTTTCAATCCGGCCAGGCTTGCCTGACCGAGAATGCCCATCGACAGCACGCTGACCAGAACGTAAATCGCCAGCGCACCCAGCAGGCCAATAACCGTGGCCTTACCGATATCCTCACGTTTTGCGGCACGGGCGGAAACGACGGTCGCCCCTTCAATGCCGATGAACACCCAGGTGGTCACCAGCATGGTGTTTTTCACCTGTTCGAAAATTTCCGGGCGTGCGCCTTCGACCAGCATCATGCGGCCCCAGAAATCCGCCGTGAACACGCCAATCCGGAAGGCAATCAGCACCGCGACGATAAACACCAGCAGGATAATGACCTTCACCACGGTAAGAATCGTGTTGATATAGGCGGCTTCGCGCACCCCGCGAAGCACCAGGGCATGAACTAACCAAAGCACGATGGAGGCGCCGATAATCGACGGCAGGTTGTTTCCGTCGCCAAAAACCGGCATGAAGAAGCTCATGGCGCTGAACAGCAATACGGCATAGGAGACGTTGCCGAGCCAGGCCGAGAACCAGTAGCCCCAGGCAGACTGGAAGCCGATAAAATCGCCAAACCCGGCGCGGGCATAGCTGTAAACGCCGCCGTCAAGATCCGGGCAGCGGGCGCTGAGATTCTGATAAATAAACGCCAGGCAAAGCATGCCTACGCCGGTAATCGCCCAGCCTATCAGCAGCGCGCCGGGTGAGGCTACCGAAGCAAAGTTTTGCGGCAGGCTAAACACCCCGCCGCCGATCATAGAGCCTATAACCAGCGCAACCAGCGCGCTGAGTCCGAGTTTCTTCTCACTACTTGTGGAGGTGTC
Source organism: Enterobacteriaceae bacterium RIT693 (assembly GCA_009668225.1). GTDB lineage: Bacteria > Pseudomonadota > Gammaproteobacteria > Enterobacterales > Enterobacteriaceae > Cedecea. Next base: position 128,952 of record WJYK01000010.1, read on the forward strand.
TGTGGCACCTTCATGGGTAACATCGGCCATTTCCTTTTCTCCCGCTGCACGATGCAGCACAAGGGTAAAACGGGCAGCGAGAGGTTCCCACTGCCCGACAGCGTTACGCGCCGAGCGTGGCAACCATTACGGCTTTGATGGTGTGCATACGGTTTTCGGCTTCGTCGAAGACGATGGCGTGTTTTGACTCAAAGACCTCTTCGGTGACCTCGAGCCCTTTCAGGCCGTAGGTTTCCTCGATCTCTTTGCCGACTTTGGTGTGTTCGTTGTGGAAGGCGGGCAGGCAGTGCATGAACTTGACGTCCGGGTTGCCGGTCGCGTTGAGGACGTTCTGGTTGACCTGGTACGGCGTCATGATGCTCACACGTTCGGCCCAGGCTTCTTTAGGTTCCCCCATCGAAACCCAGACGTCGGTGTAGAGGAAATCCACGCCCGCAACGCCTTCTTCCACGCTGTCGGTCAGCATGATGCTGCCGCCGGTTTCTTTGGCGATGGTGCGGCATTGTTCGACCAGCGTCGCTTCAGGCCAGAAGGCTTTAGGTGCCACCAGGCGAATGTCCATGCCCATCTTGGCGGCACCCACCATCAGGGAATTGCCCATGTTGTTGCGGGCATCGCCGAGATAGGCGAAGGAGAGATCCTGAAGTTTTTTGCCCGGCGCGTGCTCCAGCATGGTCATCAGGTCGGCGAGGATCTGGGTTGGGTGGAATTCATTGGTCAGCCCGTTCCACACCGGCACGCCCGCGTATTCCCCCAGCTCTTCGACGATGTCCTGGCCATAGCCGCGGTATTCAATTCCGTCGTACATGCGCCCCAGTACGCGAGCGGTGTCTTTCATCGACTCTTTATGGCCGATTTGTGAACCGCTTGGCCCGAGGTAGGTCACCAGCGCGCCCTGGTCAAACGCGCCGACCTCAAAGGCGCAGCGGGTGCGGGTGGAGGTTTTCTCGAAGATCAGCGCGATGTTTTTACCGCATAGCGTTTTTTTCTCAGTACCGGCCTGTTTGGCCGCCTTCAGGTCACGGGCCAGGTCGATGAGGTACTGAATTTCTGCAGGTTTGAAGTCGAGGAGTTTCAGGAAATTACGGTTTTTTAAGTTGATAGTCATTTTCGTTATCCTTGAAGAGTAATAGTTTGCTGACCCTCACCCCGGCCCTCTCCCTAAAAGGGAGAGGGGGAAATGCGGGCGACTCTGTTTCATTCCCTCTCCCCTTGGGGGAGAGGGTTAGGGTGAGGGGCTTTCACTGCTCCCGAATAAGCGTGCCTTTCTCACCGGCCAGAATCGCCGGGCCATCCTCCAGCGCGCCGATCCCGGCGATGCCGTGGCAGCTGGCGACAAAGCGGCTGCAGGCGGCCACTTTGGGGCCCATCGATCCGGCATCGAAGCTCATCCCTTCAAGCTCTGCCGGCGTTACGCTGGAGAGCGGGCGCTGCGCCGGCGTGCCCCAGTTGAGGTAAACCGCGTCGGCGTCGGTCAGGATCAGCAGGGCGTCGGCCTCTATCTGGCGGGCCAGCAGCGCGGCGGAAAGATCCTTATCAATGACTGCCTCAATGCCGTGGTAGCCGTCGGCTTTCTCCACCACCGGCACGCCGCCGCCGCCGTTGCAGATAACCAGATGGTCACGCTGGATGAGCGCCGTAATGGCGTCGCTTTCGACGATGCGTTTCGGCTGGGGCGACGGCACCACGCGGCGGAAATATTGGCCGTCAGCCTTAACCGACCAGCCTTTGTCACGCACCAGCTCATCGGCCTGCGCCTTGCTGTACACCGGGCCGATATACTTGGTCGGGTTGCTGAAGGCCGGATCCTGCGGATCGACCTCAACCTGGGTCAGCAGCACGCTGACTTCACGGTCAGGCAGATGATTTTTCAGCGCCTGCTGCAACATGTAGCCGATCATTCCCTGGCTCTCCGCGCCGAGAACGTCCAGCGGATAAGGGCTCACGTTTTGGTAGGCGCTGTTTTGCAGGGCAAGCAGGCCAACCTGCGGGCCATTGCCGTGCACCAGCACGACGCGCCAGGCGCGGGTAAGCCGGGCAATAGTTTTCGCCGCCAGCTCGATGTTTTTGCGCTGCAGGTCGGCTTCCAGTGGTTCTCCGCGCTTCAGCAGGGCATTCCCGCCGAGCGCCACAACCAGCGTTGGTTTCAGTTCCATATGCTTTGCTCCCTTAAATTCCGTCGCGGTCCAGCGGGCAGCTCATGCAGCGTGCGCCGCCGCGCCCGCGCCCCAGTTCATCGCCAGGGATCGGCAGAACGGTGATCCCGGCTTTGTCGTATTTCTCGTTGGTCCAGATGTTGCGTTCGTAGCCGATGACAACGCCGGGGCGAACGGTCAGCACGTTGTTGGCGTCGTTCCACTGCTCACGTTCGGCTTCAAAGGCGTCGCCGCCGGTGGTGATGAGCTTGACCTGATCGATACCCAGCGCTTTTTCGATGGCGTTCACCAGGCTGGTTTCCTGGTGGCGCTTGATGCCGCCGTGGCCGTCAGGGGTTAAGGTCCAGCACTGCACGTCTTTGCGGACGACTTCCGGGTAAACGGAGAAGGTGTCGATATCGAGATGGGTCATGACGGTGTCGAGGTGCATACACGAGCGGTGTTTCGGCAGCTCAACGGCAATCACGCGCGTTGCCTGCTGATGTTTGAATAATGATTCAGCGAGGAACTCGATGCCCTGAGGCGTGGTGCGCTCGGACATGCCAATTAATACCGCACCGCGGCCAATCACTAATACGTCTCCGCCCTCCAGCGTGGCGTGATCGTAATTAATATTTTCGTCGCCGTAATATTTAATAAATTTTCCGTCGGTAAATGCCGGATGCCAGCGATAAATCGCTCTTAAATTATTGGTTTCGCGTTGGCGAGCTGCTTTCGCCATTGGGTTAATAGAGACGCCGTTATAAATCCAGCAGGATGTATCGCGGGTGAATAAATGATTTGGCAGTGGCTTCATAATAAAATCGGTCGCGGCGTGGGTATCCACTACCATATTTTTTATATGCGTCGGAATTTCCCCGTAGGTCAGCCCACCAGAAAGGCGACGCGCCAGTTCACGGTGTGGCATATCGGCCAGCCAGCCGCGCACATCGGAGGCGAAAGCTGGCCCGAGCCGATAGTCTGAAACCTGCGTATTCAGCAGCCAGGCCTTGGCATCGCTGACGTCCAGCGTCTGCGTCAGCAGGTCGGTGAGCAGCAGAACCTCGACGCCTTCGCCGCGCAGGGTGTTGGCGAACACATCATGTTCTTCACCGGCGCGTTCAACCGACAGCACGTCGTCAAATAATAATTCCTGACAGTTAGAAGGGGTAAGTCTTTTCAGGCTGAGGTTTGGGCGATGCAGCATCACGCTACGTAATTGACCTATTTCGGAACCGACATAATGTTTGTCCATGACTATTCCTTTGCATTAATCCGGAGATAAAAGTGCCTGTGGCGCAATGAGTATTGCGTCGCGATTTTAATAACCCGTTAAGTTGTCTTCGTGGCGTATCTTAATTTCCTCACAACCATTTAATGTGAGGTTTATCACGTGCTCAAGGCTGTTTTTATTTGTCTTGTTATTAATTGATGGGCGTCAGGAAATAGCAATTATACGGCTGATGACAGATGCATAATTACTCGCTGAAGGGGTTTTAATTATTTCTGAGTGTTAAAGGGTTGTGATTTTATGCGAAAACAGGAATTTCTTAATACATTGATTATTAATGTTATTTATTCTCATTCTGAATGGTTATTCATTGTGGGTTTTGTTTAATGCCGTGCAAGGAAGAAAATAGAACAATAGTTATTTTCAATCGGGCATTAATGCAGTGAATGGAAACTGTGAGCGGGAAGAGTTTTTTCTTATTACTTACAATAAAACAATGTGTTGGTGGTGTGTTTAAACTGACGTTGTATGAGGTTATGCCTTTTTTGTGCATAAAAAACGCGGGTGATGCACCAGACACGCAACATTTTTAGTAATAAACATGCGGAGGAAAAGAAAACCCCTCGGACGGGAAGGCCGCCGAGGGGCCAGGATAAGCCCTGGGAGCGAAAAAACTATTTTGCCAGCGTGGCGACCATAACGGCCTTGATGGTGTGCATACGATTTTCAGCCTGGTCGAATACGACGCTGTGGGAAGACTCAAACACTTCGTCGGTAACCTCCATGCCGCCGTGCAGGTCGAACTCCAGCGCCATTTGCTTGCCCAGCGTGGTTTGATCATCGTGAAACGCCGGCAGACAGTGCAGGAATTTGACCTGCGGATTGCCGGTTAACGCCAGCATGGCGCTGTTAACCTGGTAAGGACGCAGCAGGGCGATACGCTCGGCCCACTTCTCTTTGGCTTCGCCCATCGACACCCAAACGTCGGTATAGATGAAGTCCGCGCCCTTAACGCCCGCGGCAACGTCTTCGGTCAGCGTGATTTTTCCACCGGTTTTTTCGGCCATGGCCCGGCATTCGGCAACGAGTTTTTCGTCCGGCCAGCAGGCTTTCGGCGCCACAAGGCGCAGATCAAGGCCGGTCAGTGCGGCGGCCTCAAGCATGGAGTTACCCATGTTGTTGCGCGCGTCCCCGGCGTACACCAGCGTCATCTCATTCAGGTTTTTGCCCGGCAACTGTTCCTGCATGGTGAGCAAATCCGCCAGCAGCTGCGTGGGGTGATACTCGTTGGTCAGCCCGTTCCACACCGGCACGCCCGCATAGCTGGCGAGGGTTTCGACGATATCCTGACCATAGCCGCGATACTGGATGCCGTCATAAATACGGCCCAGCACGCGCGCCGTATCCTTAATTGATTCTTTATGCCCAATCTGGCTGCCGCTTGGGCCGAGGTAAGTGACGCGCGCACCCTGGTCATAAGCGGCAACTTCGAAAGAGCAGCGAGTACGAGTCGAATCTTTTTCGAAGATGAGCGCAATATTCTTGCCAGTAAGATGCTGAATCTCTGTTCCTTTTTTCTTGTCGCTTTTCAGTTTGGCGGAAAGGATCAGCAATTCGTTAAGTTGAGCAGGGGTAAAATCGAGCAGCTTAAGAAAGTTTTTCTGATAGAAGTGACTCATTTTTTCCTCGCGTGGCGAAAGCCTTAATTGAATTAAAATTCAATTTATATGTATGAATATTCAATTGCAACCCCATGTTTTAAAACTTTGCGGTGAAAGGTGGAGGCAAACCCCGGCGTGTGTGAAAATGAGAGTATCTGCCGACACATTTGAGGAAAGGGCCATGGCAAATCCAGAACAGCTGGAAGAACAGCGCGAAGAAACACGTTTAATCATTGAAGAACTGCTGGACGACGGGAGCGATCCTGACGCGCTGTACACCATCGAACACCACCTTTCTGCGGATGATTTTGAAACGCTGGAGAAAGCCGCCGTTGAAGCGTTCAAGCTGGGTTATGAAGTGACTGACCCGGAAGAGCTGGAAGTGGAAGAGGGTGATACCGTCATCTGCTGCGACATTCTGAGCGAATGCGCGCTGAACGCTGAGCTGATTGGTGCCCAGGTTGAGCAACTGCTGAACCTGGCCGAGAAATTCGGCGTGGAGTACGACGGCTGGGGCACCTACTTTGAAGACCCGAACGGCGAAGAGGGTGAGGAAGGCGACGAAGACGACGAATATCAGGACGAAGACGACGACGGCGTTCGTCACTAAAAGTCAGCAGTGCAGCGGCGTTCTGCCGCTGCGCTTCAGGATACCTCATGGACTACCAGCAACTCCTCTCCCCGATAAACCAATTCCTGCTGTGCCCAACGCCCGAGGCGTGGATTCAAAAGGCACGTCGCCCGGAAAACCTGCCGCTGCTGCTAACCGACCACATGGTGTGCGAGCTGAAAGCCGCGCAAACCGCGATGCTGCTGATCCGCAAATACGTTGCCGATAAAGAGAGTTCTCAGGCGCTGCTGGCCTGGCTACAGCCTTATGAAGCCTTTACCTTCCGCGACGGCGAGGAACCGGACTTTCTCTCGCTCCACAAAGGGCTGAGCAAAAGCATCATGCCGAAGACGGCGAACGGCTGGGGGCAGCAGCTTATCGACAGCATGGTGCTGCTGATCAAAGAAGAGCTGCACCATTTTTGGCAGGTGCGGGAAATTATGATTGCCCGTAACATCCCGTACGCCAAAATCACCGCCAGCCGCTACGCTAAAGGTTTACTGAGTGAAACTCGCACTCATGAACCGCTGATGCTGGTCGATAAGCTTATCTGCGGCGCCTACATTGAAGCGCGATCCTGTGAACGATTTGCCGCGCTGGCGCCGCACCTTGATGATGACTTACAGCGTTTTTACCTGTCGCTGCTGCGCTCCGAGGCGCGCCATTATCAGGATTATTTAACCCTGGCGGAGCAGATTGCCGGGGGCGATATCCGCGAACGCGTTCGTTTCTTTGGCAAGGTTGAGGCCGGGCTTATCCAAAGTCATGACGACGAGTTTCGTTTCCACAGCGGCGTACCCGCCGCAGAGTAGAAGGATGTACCATGAACTGGACCCACGTCATTATTGCAGGCTATGTCGGCGCGGTAATCGCGGCGATGGTCGGCGTATTTCGCAAGAAAGGCTGGGTCGGTAAAGTGGGGGCAGTGGTGATTGCGCTGGTCGCCATCATGGCGTGGAACATCCTCGACGTAAAATACCTTCTTCCGCGTGACAGAGCCGGGCAAGAACTGGCCGAGCTTGATGATGCGATGGCCCAGATGCCGGTTTATCAGGTGCTGAAGGAGCAGGAGCCCGCGCTGTGGATGTCTATTCGCCAGCAGGCGGTGGCGATGCATCAGCAGGGGAAAAGCGAGCAGGAGGTGATCGACACCATCCAGCCGCAAATCCTCGCGGTCGAAATGAAGCGTTTGCAAAGCGCGACGGATGACAATGTGGTGGCGTTTATGCAGGTGAACATGCAGCAAACGGCGATGGTGCAAAAGTCCAGCGATGACGCCTGTTTCCGCTTCCTGTTCCCGGACGTGAAGGGTGGCATTAACTCCACGAAAATTCTGCCGCGCGACGTGACGTTGCGCCGTATGCAGGTGGATGCGGCGATGATGCGCTCTGCCTATGGCCCGGACAAACATGGCGTCACCGACGCCGAACGCGAACAGGCTCGGCAGGATATTCAGCCTGTTGTTCAGCAGTTGACGCAGCGCTACGGGAGTGACCTCCAGCTTATGTCCGATCCGCACAAGGCGGTCGGGAAAGAGGGGCTGGTTTGTAATCAGGTGCAGGATCTGTGGCGCAACGTACTGCAGCTTCCTCCGGCCCGAGCCGCCGGGATCATTCGCCTGTCGGTTGCGCAGGAATAACCCGTAGCGATAGCGATCGAAATCGCTTAAGGCTTGAACAGCTACGCGCTTATCGCTAAGGTAAGCGCGTTTTTTACCTTCCTGGAAAGCATCATGACCGCCATTGCCCTTATCGACGACCACCTTATCGTCCGCTCCGGCTTTGCCCAACTTCTTGGGCTGGAGGCGGATTTCCAGGTCGTGGCCGAGTTCGGCTCCGGGCGCGAGGCGCTGGCCGGGCTGCCGGGGCAGGGCGTGCAGGTGTGTATCTGCGATATTTCGATGCCGGACATTTCCGGGCTGGAGCTGTTAAGCCAGTTGCCGAAGGGGATGGCGATCATCATGCTGTCGGTACACGACAGCCCGGCGCTGGTGGAGCAGGCGCTGAACGCTGGCGCGCGCGGCTTTTTATCCAAACGCTGCAGCCCCGACGAACTCATTGCCGCCGTGCGCACCGTGGCGACGGGCGGCTGCTACCTGACGCCGGACATTGCCATGAAGCTGGCGGCCGGGCGGCAGGATCCGCTGACGAAGCGCGAGCGGCAGGTCGCGGAAAAGCTGGCGCAGGGTATGGCGGTAAAAGAGATTGCTATCGAGCTTGGGCTGTCGCCAAAAACGGTCCACGTTCACCGCGCCAACCTGATGGAAAAACTCGACGTCAGCAACGACGTGGCGCTGGCGCGCCGCCTGTTTGACGGCTGGTGATGCAGCTTTTCTTCTCGCGGCCGATCGCCGTGATTGCCAGCTTTTTTATCTTCTCCGCCGCGTGGTTCTGCCTGTGGAGCATCAGCCTACACCTGGTGGAGCGCCCAGAGCTGGCGGTGTTGCTGTTCCCCTTTGGATTACGGTTAGGGCTGATGCTGCAATGCCCGCGCGGCTACTGGCCGGTTCTGCTGGGCGCGGAGTGGTTGATGCTTGCCTGGCTCGCACAGGAAGTGGCGCTGGCGCATCTGCCGCTGTTGATGCTGGGCGGGGTGCTCACCGTCCTGCCGGTGGCGCTGATTTCCCGCTATCGCCATCAGCGCGACTGGCGCACCCTTCTGCGGCAGGGCGCGGCGCTAATTGCCGCCGCGCTGCTTCAGTCGCTACCCTGGCTTGGACAGGGGCAGGAATCGCTGAATGCGCTATTGCTGACGCTGACCGGCGGTTTGACCCTGGCGCCGACCTGCCTGGTGATCTGGCACTATCTGACCAGCACCGTCTGGCAGCCTCTCGGCCCGGCGCTGGTCTCCCAGCCGGTCAACTGGCGCGGGCGTCATTTGATTTGGTATCTGCTGCTGTTTGCCGTCAGCCTCTGGCTACAGCTGGGTTTGCCCGCCGAACTTTCCCGCTTTACGCCGTTCTGTCTTGCACTGCCGATCATTGCCCTGGCCTGGCACTACGGTTGGCAGGGGGCGCTGATAGCTACCCTGATGAACGCCATCGCGCTAATAGCCAGCCAGACCTGGCACGATCATCCGGTCGATCTTCTGCTGTCGCTGCTGGCGCAAAGCCTGACTGGGCTATTGCTCGGCGCAGGGATCCAGCGTCTTCGCGAGCTTAACCAGTCGCTGCAAACCGAGCTTGTGCGTAATCGTCGCCTGGCCGAACGTCTGCTGGAAACTGAAGAGAGCGTGCGGCGGGAAGTGGCGCGCGAACTGCATGACGATATTGGGCAGACGATTACGGCGATCCGTACCCAGGCCGGCATCGTCCAGCGTCAGGCGCCGGAAAACGAGGGCGTTAAGCGCAGCGGGGCGCATATCGAACAGCTTTCGCTTGGCGTTTATGACTCGGTGCGTCGCCTGCTGGGGCGCTTACGCCCGCGTCAGCTGGATGATTTGTCCCTCGAGCAGGCGGTACGTTCCCTGATGCGTGAAATGGAGCTGGAAAGCCGCGGTATCGTCAGCCACATCGACTGGCAAATCGATGAGCCGCTGCTTAGCGAGGGGCAGCGCGTGACGCTGTTCCGCGTGTGCCAGGAAGGGCTCAATAACATCGTGAAGCACGCCAGCGCCAGCGCGGTAACCCTGCAGGGCTGGCAGCAGGGCGAGCGGCTGATGCTGGTGATTGAAGACGACGGCAGCGGCCTGCCGCCCGGCTCTGGGCAGCAGGGCTTTGGGCTTACCGGGATGCGCGAACGCGTGACGGCGCTTGGCGGAACGTTTGCGATTTCCTGCACCCACGGCACTCGCGTCAGCGTAAGCCTACCATTGCGCTATCTCTAAGGGGCGAGCATGTTCAATTTTTTAAAAGTCCCGGCCAGTATTGTGCCGCTTAGCGATAAAAACGAGATTGATGCCCGCTACCGCTACTGGCGTCGACATATTCTGATAACCATCTGGCTCGGCTACGCGCTGTTTTATTTTACCCGCAAAAGCTTTAACGCCGCCGCGCCGGAAATCCTCGCCACCGGCGTGATGGAGCGCACCGATATCGGCCTGCTGGCGACGCTGTTTTACATCACCTACGGCCTGTCGAAGTTCTTCTCCGGGATCGTCAGCGACTTCTCCAATGCCCGGTACTTTATGGGCATCGGGCTGATAGCCACCGGCATCGTGAATATCCTGTTTGGCTTCTCAACCTCGCTTTGGGCATTTGCGCTGCTGTGGGCGCTGAACGCCTTTTTCCAGGGCTGGGGATCGCCGGTCTGTGCCCGCCTGCTGACGGCGTGGTATTCCCGCAGCGAGCGCGGCGGCTGGTGGGCGGTGTGGAACACGGCGCACAACGTGGGTGGGGCGTTAATCCCGATCGTCATGGGCGCGGCGGCGCTGCAGTACGGCTGGCGTGTCGGGATGATGATTGCCGGCGGGCTGGCGATTATCGCCGGGCTATTTCTCTGTTGGCGGCTGCGCGACAGGCCGCAAACCGTAGGCTTACCGGCGGTCGGCGACTGGCAGCATGACGTGCTGGAGATCGCCCAGCAGCAGGAAGGGGCGGGGCTAACGCGCAAAGAGATCCTCTACAAGTACGTGCTGGTTAACCCATATATCTGGCTGCTGTCGCTGTGCTACGTGCTGGTCTATGTGGTGAGGGCGGCTATCAACGACTGGGGCAATCTTTATATGTCGGAGACGCTCGGCGTCGGGCTGGTTACCGCCAACTCGGCGGTGACGATGTTCGAACTGGGCGGGTTTATCGGCGCATTGGTGGCGGGGTGGGGCTCGGACAAACTGTTCAACGGCAACCGTGGCCCGATGAACCTGATCTTCGCCGCAGGCATTCTGCTTTCCGTTGGCTCGCTGTGGCTGATGCCCTTTGCCAGCTACGTGATGCAGGCGGCCTGTTTCTTTACCACCGGTTTCTTCGTGTTTGGGCCGCAGATGCTGATCGGCATGGCGGCGGCAGAATGCTCGCACAAAGAGGCCGCGGGCGCGGCAACGGGGTTTGTCGGGCTGTTTGCCTACCTTGGCGCATCGCTTTCCGGCTGGCCGCTGGCGCGGGTTATCGACATCTGGCACTGGAACGGCTTCTTTGCGGTGATCGCGATAGCTGCGGGGATCTCAGCCCTGCTGCTGCTGCCGTTTTTAAACGCCCAGACTCCACGCACCGCCAGCGAAGCGTGATACATCTCACCCTTTTACCCCAAGAAGGGCAAAACTAAGAAATTTTCCCGATCTCTCCTGGATGCTGTCTCAGGCCAGTTTGCTCGCTGATTTTTACAATGCCTGCCATTAAGCAGGTATTCATATCAGGAGTCATCCATGCTGGCCTTTCTAAACCAGGTGCGTAAGCCCACCCTGGATCTGCCGCTCGACGTGCGGCGCAAAATGTGGTTCAAACCGTTTATGCAGTCGTATTTGGTGGTGTTTATTGGCTACCTGACGATGTACCTGATCCGTAAAAACTTCAACATCGCCCAGAACGACATGATCTCCACCTACGGGCTGAGCATGACGCAGCTGGGGATGATCGGCCTCGGCTTCTCCATCACCTACGGCGTGGGCAAAACGCTGGTTTCGTATTACGCGGACGGGAAGAACACCAAGCAGTTCCTGCCGTTTATGCTGATCCTTTCCGCCATCTGTATGCTTGGCTTCAGCGCCAGCATGGGCGCGGGTTCGGTTAGTCTGTTCCTGATGATCGCCTTCTACGCGCTGAGCGGCTTCTTCCAGAGCACCGGCGGGTCGTGCAGCTATTCGACCATCACCAAATGGACGCCACGCCGCAAGCGCGGCAGCTACCTGGGTATGTGGAACATCTCCCACAACCTCGGCGGCGCAGGCGCGGCCGGTGTTGCCCTGTTTGGCGCGAACTACCTGTTTGACGGCCACGTCATCGGGATGTTTATCTTCCCGTCCGTTATCGCGCTGATTGTCGGTTTTATTGCCCTGCGCTACGGCAGCGACTCCCCGGAGTCTTACGGTCTCGGCACCGCAGAAGAGCTGTTTGGCGAAGAGGTCAGCGAAGAAGATAAAGAAGCCGAAGATAACTCGATGACCAAATGGCAGATCTTTGTTGAGTATGTGCTGAAAAACAAAGTGATCTGGCTGCTGTGCTTCTCCAACATCTTCCTGTACGTGGTGCGCATCGGCATCGACCAGTGGTCCACCGTGTACGCCTTCCAGGAGCTGAAGCTCTCCAAAGAAGTGGCGATTCAGGGCTTCACCCTGTTTGAAGTGGGCGCGCTGGTTGGCACGCTGCTGTGGGGCTGGCTCTCTGACCTTGCCAACGGCCGCCGTGCGCTGGTGGCCTGCGTGGCGCTGGCCTTGATCATCGCTACGCTGGGCGTGTACCAGCATGCGAGCAACCAGTACGTTTACCTGGCTTCGCTGTTCGCGCTTGGCTTCCTGGTCTTCGGACCGCAGCTGCTGATTGGCGTCGCCGCCGTGGGCTTCGTGCCTAAGAAAGCTATTGGCGCCGCAGACGGCATCAAGGGCACCTTCGCTTACCTGATTGGCGACAGCTTTGCCAAGCTGGGCCTGGGGATGATTGCCGACGGCACGCCGATCTTCGGCCTGACCGGCTGGGCGGGCACCTTTGCTGCCCTGGATGCGGCCGCAATCGGCTGTATTGTGCTGATGGCCATCGTGGCGATATTTGAAGAGCGTAAAATTCGCCGTGAGAAAAAAATCCAGCAGTTGAAGATAGCCTAAGCGTTCTGGTGAACACTTCCAGCCCGGCATAACGCCGGGCTTTTTTATGGCTGCGGTTAACGCCGGTATGAGGCATTACTGAGAAAAGTGATTGCGCTATACTGCACGGCATTCATTGATAGCAAATTGTCGTTAAGCTGCCGGGTATCTAACTTCATGATTTGGATTATGTTGGCCACGCTGTGTGTGGTGTTTGTTGTTGGGTTTCGGGTGTTAACCTCTGACTCCCGGCGGGCGATCCGCCGATTGAGTGAGCGGCTGGGGATAGACGTGGTGCCGGTAGAATCGATGATCGATCAAATGGGGAAAGCGCAGGGCGACGCGTTTTTGCAGTACCTGCATCGCCCGGATGAGTCCCATTTGCAAAATGCGGCGCAGGTTTTGCTTGTCTGGCAGATGGTGATTGTGGACGGCAGCGATCAGAATCTGCAGCAGTGGCACCGGAGGCTACAAAAGGCCCGGCTTGCCACGCCGATTACCGACGCTCAGGTTCGCCTGGCGCTGGGCTTTTTACGTGAAATGGAGCCGGATAAGTCAGATATTAGCGTCTTTCAGATGCGCTATAACGGCTACTTCCAGCCTGAAGATGGCGTCCACTGGCTGCACTGAGACTCGTTTTTGCGCTGTAATTACAGCTCTTTGAGCATAGTGACTTCGCAATCTACGTGGCCGGTGCAGCCGAGCGGGGCAGGAATATGTTCGAAGCCAAGGTGTTCGTATAAACCCACGGCTTCTTTCAGAAACGCCGTGGTCTCAAGGTAACAGCGCTTAAAGCCCTGGGCGCGGGCGTGATCCAGCGCCTGCAGCGCCAGCTTTTTCGCCAGGCCTTTACCGCGAACCACCGGCAGGAAATACATCTTCTGCAGTTCACAAATGTCCGGCTCGCTACACGATAACGGCGCAACGCCGCCGCCTCCCACCACTTCGCCGTCTATCTCCACCACCCAGTACGCGTGGCCTGGCTGGCTGTAGAGCTGATACAGCTCATCAAGGTTTGGGTCAGCGACGGTATAGCCTTTATCGGCGGTCAGGCCGTATTCGGCCGACACCTGTCGAATAACCCGGGCGATCGCCGAATTATCTTCGGCAGTAATCCGGCGCAGCTGGAGCTTCACATCAACCGGGGCTGTGGTGTTCATCATGTGACTCATAGGCTTAGGGAAGGATAAAAGCAGTTAATAGCACTTCATTACGGAGGGTGCAAGCCGCAATAAAAACGCCCTGCACCGAAGTGCAGGACGAATTATGCAGCGCGACTGGTTACAGGGCGGCGATAACGGCCTGCTGTTCAATCAGCTTGGCTTTGGCGTCGGCAAAGCCTTCGAGACGCTCGCGCTCTTTGGCGACAACGTCCGCCGGGGCACGGGCGACAAAGCCTTCGTTGGACAGCTTGCCTTCGATCTTGCCGATTTCGATTTCGATCTTCGCGACTTCTTTCGCCAGACGCTCGATCTCCGCGGCTTTATCAACCAGGCCGGCCATCGGGATCAGCAGCTCTGCGCCATCGATAATCTTGGTCACGGAAACCGGACCTTTGTCATCAACAGGCAGAATAGTGATGCTTTCCAGGCGAGCCAGGTTCTGCAGGAAGGTGCGGTTTTCGCTCACGCGACGAATCGCCTCTTCACTACAGCCGCGCAGCAGCACGTCCAGACGCTTGCCTGGGGCAATGTTCATCTCGGCGCGAATGTTACGCACCGCGGTGATCACGTCCTTCAGCCACTCGGTGTCCGCGAACGCCGCTTCATCAACCTGAGACGCATCGTAGGCCGGGAATTCTTGCAGCATGATGGTGTCTGCGGTAATGCCTTTCAGCACTTTCACGCGCTGCCAGATGGTTTCGGTGATGAATGGAATGATCGGGTGCGCCAGGCGCAGCAGGCCTTCCAGCACGTTCACCAGCGTATTACGGGTGCCGCGCAGTTCCGCTTCAGTACCGCCGTTCATGACCGGCTTGGTCAGCTCCAGGTACCAGTCACAGAACTGGTTCCAGGTGAACTCGTACAGAATGTTGGCGGCGATGTCGAAGCGGTAGCTGTCCAGCGCTTCACGGTACGCTTTCACGGTGCGGTTGAACTCGGCCAGAATCCAGCGATCGGCCAGAGACAGTACCATTTCACCGCCGTTGAAGCCGCAATCCTGCTCTTCGGTGTTCATCAGCACGAAGCGGCTGGCGTTCCAGAGCTTGTTACAGAAGTTACGGTAGCCTTCGAGGCGCTTCATGTCCCAGTTGATGTCGCGGCCGGTAGAGGCCAGCGCTGCCAGGGTGAAGCGCAGGGCGTCGGTGCCGTGTGGCTCGATGCCGTTCGGGAACTGTTTCTCGGTGCGTTTGCGGATTTTCTCCGCGAGCTGCGGCTGCATCATGTTGCCGGTACGTTTCTCGAGAAGATCTTCCAGAGAAATGCCGTCCACCATGTCCAGCGGGTCGATAACGTTGCCTTTGGATTTGGACATCTTCTGGCCTTCGTCATCGCGGATAAGGCCGGTCATGTAGACGGTCTTAAACGGTACCTGTGGCTTGCCGTCTTCATCTTTGATGAAGTGCATGGTCAGCATGATCATGCGGGCAATCCAGAAGAAGATGATGTCGAAGCCGCTGACCATGACGCTGGTCGGGTGGAAGGTGCGCAGCGCCTCGGTGTTTTCCGGCCAGCCCAGGGTGGAGAAGGTCCACAGGCCAGAGGAGAACCAGGTGTCCAGCACGTCTTCGTCCTGGTTCAGCGCCACGTCGGCACCCAGGTTGTTCTCGGCGCGAACTTCTGCTTCGTTGCGGCCAACGTACACGTTGCCTTCTGCGTCATACCAGGCCGGGATACGGTGACCCCACCACAGCTGACGGGAGATACACCAGTCCTGAATATCGCGCATCCAGGAGAAGTACATGTTTTCATACTGCTTAGGTACGAACTGGATGTCGCCCTGCTCAACGGCTTCTACCGCCACTTTTGCCAGCGGCGCGGTACGCACGTACCACTGGTCGGTCAGCATTGGCTCGATAACCACGCCGCCACGGTCGCCGTAAGGAACGGTCAGGTCGTGCGGTTTGATTTCGTCCAGCAGGCCCATCTCGTCAAACTTCGCGACCACGGCTTTACGTGCTGCAAAGCGCTCCAGTTTCTGGAATTCAGCCGGAATGTCGGAGGCGTAAACGGTGGACTCTTCGCCGTTGGTATCGAACACTTCTGCCGCTTCACGGATATCTCCGTCGAAGGTCAGAATGTTGATCATTGGCAGCGCGTGGCGGCGGCCAACTTCGTAGTCGTTAAAGTCGTGCGCCGGGGTGATTTTCACGCAGCCGGTGCCTTTTTCCATGTCCGCGTGCTCGTCGCCCACGATAGGAATGCGGCGGTTAACCAGCGGCAGTACCACGAATTTACCAATCAGGTCTTTGTAGCGCGGATCTTCCGGGTTCACGGCCACGCCGGTATCACCGAGTACGGTTTCCGGGCGGGTGGTGGCGACGATCAGGTAATCTTTACCGTCTGCGGTTTTCGCGCCATCGGCCAGCGGGTAACGCAGGTGCCACATGGAGCCTTTGGACTCGCGGTTCTCAACTTCGAGGTCGGAAATCGCGGTACGCAGTTTTGGATCCCAGTTTACCAGGCGCTTGCCGCGGTAAATCAGATCTTCTTTATACAGGCGGACGAACACTTCTTTCACCGCGTTGGACAGGCCTTCGTCCATGGTGAAGCGCTCGCGCTCCCAGTCTACGGAGTTACCGAGACGACGCATCTGACGGGTAATGGTGCCGCCGGATTCTGCCTTCCACTGCCAGATTTTGTCGATGAACGCGTCGCGGCCGTAATCGTGGCGAGTTTTCCCCTCTTCGGCGGCGATTTTACGCTCCACCACCATCTGGGTCGCGATACCGGCGTGGTCGGTGCCCGCCTGCCACAGGGTGTTTTTACCCTGCATGCGTTGGTAACGGATCATGGTATCCATGATGGTTTGCTGGAAGGCGTGACCCATATGCAAACTGCCGGTGACGTTCGGCGGTGGGATCATGATGCAGAAGCTTTCCTGGCTGGTGTCGCCATTCGGTTTAAAGTAGCCCTGCTGTTCCCAGTGCTCGTAAAGCGGCTGTTCGATATCTTGCGGGTTATATGTCTTTTCCATTGTCTGCTATGTCGTTCCCGGCGGGGTGTAGGTCGCCGTAGTCAAGTGGAAACCGGCAACGCGGTACGCTTTGTAGCGCTCACGGGCCAGTTGTTTCTGGGATTCTTCGTAAGGTACGAAGTCTATCACTTCCAGGAAAGCGGTGGCAAAATCTGCGAACTGCGGAAGCAGGCTAATCAGAATATCCCGCGGAGCGCTGCCGCGGCGCTGAGGCCATGCCAGCTCGACGGGCGCGCCGTAGCGCGGGCCTTCACCGGCCAGATTGTGCGGGACGAATGCCTGGGCATCCCGCTGCCAGAGCGCTTCATCGAGGCGAATCGCCTGCTGCTCGTCCTCGCAGGCAATAAGTACCCGCTTACCTGCACGGAATCCATCCGCAGCCAGCTCGCACACCAGCTGTTCTACGGCACTGAGCCCTTCGGCGTGGGTGTCGTTATCCAGCAGGTAAAACGTCGCGTTTTTCATGAGACCAGCTTGTTAAGTTGAATGTTGTTGCCCCTCACCCTAACCCTCTCCCCAACGGGGCGAGGGAAGCAAACGGAGTTTTTTATGCCCGTTCAGGGTGAGGGTAAAGCTTTACGCTTACTCTTCGCCGTTACTCTTCACCGTTAAATCCGGAGCGGTTCAGCAGGAACTGAGACAGCAGGGCGACAGGACGACCGGTTGCCCCTTTTGCCTTGCCGGAGCGCCATGCGGTGCCGGCGATGTCCAGGTGAGCCCAGTTGTACTTGCGGGTAAAGCGGGACAGGAAGCATGCCGCGGTAATCGCACCGCCAGGACGGCCGCCAATGTTTGCCATATCGGCAAAGTTGGACTCCAGCTGCTCCTGGTACTCGTCGCCAATCGGCAGACGCCATGCGCGGTCACCCGCCTGCTCCGACGCGCTAATCAACTCGTGCGCCAGCGGGTTGTGGTTAGACATCAGGCCGGTGATGTGGTGGCCAAGGGCAATCACGCAGGCGCCGGTCAGGGTAGCGACGTCGATAACCACTTCCGGCTCGAAGCGCTCAACGTAGGTCAGCACGTCACACAGTACCAGACGGCCTTCGGCGTCGGTGTTCAGCACTTCAACGGTCTGACCGGACATAGTTGTCAATACGTCCCCCGGACGATAAGCGCGGCCACCCGGCATGTTTTCACAGCCTGCAAGCACGCCAATCACGTTCACCGGTAGGTTCAGCTCGGCAACCATGCGCATCACGCCGTAAACGGAAGCTGCACCGCACATGTCGTACTTCATCTCATCCATGCCTTCGGCAGGTTTGATGGAGATACCGCCGGAGTCGAAGGTCAGGCCTTTGCCGACCAGCACAATCGGACGAGCATCCGGGGAAGCATTGCCTTTATATTCAATCACCGACATCAGTGATTCGTTCTGCGAGCCTTCGCCTACCGCAAGGTAGGAGTGCATGCCCAGCTCTTTCATCTGCTGTTCACCAATCACGCGGGTGACCACGTTTTTGCTGAACGAGTCCGCCAGCTGGCGCGCCTGAGAGGCCAGGTAAGCGGCGTTACAGATGTTTGGCGGCATGTTGCCAAGATCCTTCGCGGCTTTGATACCGGAAGCAATCGCCAGACCGTGCTGAATAGCGCGCTCACCGCTGGTCAACTCACGGCGAGTTGGCACGTTGAACACCATTTTACGCAGCGGGCGGCGTGGTTCGGTTTTGTTGGTTTTCAGCTGATCGAAGCTGTACAGCGACTCTTTCGCCGTCTCAACCGCCTGGCGCACTTTCCAGTAGGTGTTGCGGCCTTTGACGTGCAGTTCGGTCAGGAAGCAAACGGCTTCCATCGAACCGGTGTCGTTAAGCGTATTGATTGTTTTCTGAATCACCTGCTTGTACTGGCGCTCATCGAGCTCACGCTCTTTGCCGCAGCCAATCAACAGAATGCGTTCAGACAGCACGTTTGGCACGTGGTGAAGCAACAAGGTTTGCCCCGGTTTTCCTTCCAGCTCACCACGACGTAGAAGCGCGCTGATGTAGCCATCGCTGATTTTATCGAGTTGTTCTGCGATCGGGGACAGGCGACGCGGTTCAAATACTCCCACAACGATGCAGGCACTACGCTGTTTCTCGGGGCTACCGCTTTTTACACTGAACTCCATGCACTACGCTCCTGAATCTTAAAGACAACGGCGGGGGCTACAGGCTAGAATTGCAAGCTTTCGTAACTCATTTCCGCTGTTGCGATGACTTCGTGTTAATCTTAACGAATGGATTTACGTTTTCTATTGTGTCTGAACATCGCCCCGTTATGCGCGTTCGCCGGGCTATCTAATCCTAGCGATGTTTTCGACGATTAAAGAGAATAAATGACGTATAAGCGATGAAACAAGCGATTTTCCTGCAAAAAGACACGTTTCCACAGGCGTATTTAATGTGATTATCATAAGATATCTGGTTCGGGAGACGCTTAAGAGCCAACTGGCGATCCTTTTTATCCTGCTGCTGATTTTCTTTGCTCAGAAGCTGGTAAGGATCCTCGGCGCTGCCGCTGATGGCGAAATCCCGACAAATCTGGTGCTTTCTTTGCTTGGATTAGGCGTGCCTGAAATGGCGCAGCTAATTCTTCCCTTAAGCCTTTTCCTCGGCTTACTCATGACGCTTGGGCGTTTGTATACCGAAAGCGAAATCACGGTAATGCATGCCTGTGGTCTGAGTAAAGCGGTACTGGTAAAAGCCGCGATGGTACTCGCACTCTTTACCGGTATTGTGGCAACCGTGAACGTGATGTGGCTTAGCCCATGGTCATCTCGTCACCAGGACGAAGTGCTGGCCGAGGCCAGAGCGAACCCGGGCATGGCCGCACTTGCCCAGGGGCAGTTCCAGATAGCAACCGACGGCAACGCGGTGCTGTTTATTGAAAGCGTGCAGGGCAAAGAGTTTAAAGATGTTTTTCTCGCCCAGGTGCGCCCGAAGGGCAGCACACGCCCTTCTGTTGTGGTCGCCGATTCTGGTCAGATCTTCCAGCGCCCGGACGGTTCTCAGGTAGTGAAGTTAAACACCGGTACCCGTTTTGAAGGGACATCTACGCTGCGCGACTTCCGCATTACTGATTTTAAAGATTACCAGGCCGTGGTGGGCCATCAGGCGGTGATGCTTGATCCGTCGGACACCAGCCAGATGAGCATGCGCGAACTTTGGAAGAACCCGGATCCAACGGCGCGCGCCGAACTTCACTGGCGCCTGACGCTTATTATGTCGGTGGTGATTATGGCCCTGATAGTCGTGCCGCTGAGCGTGGTGAACCCGCGCCAGGGGCGGGTGCTTTCCATGCTCCCGGCCATGCTGCTTTACCTGGTGTTCTTCCTGCTGCAAAGTTCTCTGCGCTCCAGCGGGGCAAAAGAAAGGCTGGATCCGATGATTTGGATGTGGGCGGTAAACCTGGCGTATCTGGCGCTGGCCGTCGTCCTGAACCTGTGGGATACGGTACCGATGCGTAAAGCGCGTGCCCGCTTTAGCTACAAAGGAGCGGTTTAAATGTTTGGTGTACTTGACCGTTACATCGGTAAAACCATCTTAAACACCATCATGATGACGCTGTTTATGCTGGTGTCGCTGTCGGGGATCATTAAGTTCGTTGACCAGTTAAAGAAAACGGGTCAGGGTGCCTATTCCGCGGCGGGGGCAGGGATGTATACCCTGCTCAGCGTACCAAAAGATATTCAGATCTTCTTCCCGATGGCCGCGTTATTAGGCGCGCTGCTGGGCCTGGGGATGCTGGCGCAGCGCAGCGAGCTGGTGGTGATGCAGGCTTCTGGCTATACCCGCATGCAAATTGCGTCATCGGTGATGAAAACGGCGATTCCGCTGGTTCTGCTGACCATGGCAATCGGCGAGTGGGTGGCTCCTCAGGGCGAGCAGATGGCGCGTAACTACCGCGCACAGATGCTGCTGGGCGGCTCTTTGCTTTCCACAACCAACTCTATTTGGGCGAAAGACGGCCACGACTTCGTTTATATCGATCACGTGAACAGCGACTCTGAAATTGCCGGCATCATGATTTATCACTTCAACGGTGAGCGCCGCCTGCTTTCAGTGCGCAATGCCGCGGCGGCTAAGTATGACGCCGAAAACAAAGTCTGGCGTCTGTCGCAGGTTGATGAGTCAAACCTTACCGATCCGAAACAGATTACCGGTTCGCAAACGGTGAGCGGTGAGTGGAAGACAAACCTGACGCCGGATAAGCTCGGTGTGGTGGCGCTGGACCCCGATTCACTGTCGATCAGCGGCCTGTACGACTACACGAAGTACCTGAAAACCAGTGGCCAGGACTCCCGGCGCTACCAGCTCAATATGTGGAGTAAGATCTTCGCGCCGGTTTCGGTGGCGGTCATGATGCTCATGGCGCTGTCGTTTATCTTCGGCCCGCTGCGTAGCGTACCGATGGGCGTGAGGGTGGTGACGGGGATAAGCTTCGGCTTTATTTTCTACGTGCTGGACCAGGTGTTTGGCCCACTAACGCTGGTTTACAACATTCCGCCGATTGTCGGCGCGTTGCTGCCTAGTATGACTTTCCTGCTGATAAGCCTCTGGATGCTGACGAAAAGAGCGGGATAAGTTTTACCCTCACCCTAATCCTCTCCCTAAAAGGGAGAGGATATCTCACAGATAATACTCTGCTTTCTTCTTGCCTCGAGCTACAGGCTTGCTGATGACTCGATGTTTCTTTTCCCCCTCTCCCTTTAGGAGAGGGCCGGGGTGAGGGAAATCAGTGAATAAACATCACCGACACACACAAAATCCCAATAATCAGCGTCAGCAGATTGGCCAGCGAACGCCACGGCTTAAGCGCAGGCACCAGATAAGTCGACAGGGTTGGCATAATAAACAGAATCAGCGCGATGAGCGGCCCGCTTATGGCGTAAATCATCGCCAGCGCATTCGGGTTGATGTAGCACACCACGAAGGTCAGCAGAGAAATCAGGGTAATAGAAAGCGCCCGGCAGAAAGCCCGGCTCCGGCTCATACCCGCCGCGCCCAGCGTGGACTTAACAATCGCCGTCGCCCCTTCAATCACGCCAAAATAGGTGCCGAGGAATGACTTGGACATCGCCACTATCGCGACGATAAAGCCTGAAATGCCCAGCCATGCCGGCGTGCCCGGCACCATCGACAGCGCGGACAGTATCGTCAGACCCTGAGTCTTCGCCGCCGTAATATCCTGAGCCGGAATAGACAGGAAGCAGCTAAAGACAAAGAACAACACGCTGCAGCAAATCACAAAATAGGCGACGCGCATGATTTTCTTGCTGTTATTCATCGCCCCGTCGCCATGGCTTTCGCGCTGGGCCACCGCAAAAGTAGAAATAATGGGTGTGTGGCTGAAGGCAAAGACCATCACCGGAATCGACATCCAGATCTCACCCAGCGCGTGGCGGTCAAGCACCAGGCCTTCGGTGAGCAGGGACGTCTGCCAGCTGCTGGTTAAATAGAGGGATAAAAACAGGAAGTAAGCGATCAGCGGGAACACCAGGAACCCCATCACTTTGATGGTGACCTGCCGCCCCATCAGGAAGATCAGGTTCAGCGCCGCAACGACGCCGAGGCTAACCAGCACTCTGATTGTGGTCGTAATCGGCCCGTGTTTGGCCAGCTGCTCGATCAACGAGTTGGTAATGGCGACGGCATAAATCAGGATCACCACAAAGAACGCGACGAAGTAGAGCCCGGTGATCAGGTTGCCGATGGTTTTGCCGTAGTAATGGGTCACGGCGCTGGTGATGCCGCCGCTGCCCGACGTTTTCGCCGACAGGATGAACTGGCAGAGCGCCCGGTGCGGCCAGTAGGTCAGCGGGTAGGCAATCAAGGCCGTAAGGAGGAGGACGATAGCCCCGGCGGAGCCGAGCTGAATGGGGAGAAAAAGGGTCCCTGCGCCAACGGCAGTACCATATAAGGCGAAACTCCACAAAGTTTCTTCTTTTGTCCAGAATTTGCGCATTATTTAATCTTTTCTTCTGACTGATTTCCAAAAACCGGCGTAATCTAGCACAAAACTGGCCTGGTGAGTCATGTGGCTGTTATTGCAGGTTTTATTACCGTCTCTCGGCGTAAGGCAGAAAAAGAAAAGTCCCCTCTCCCTTGAGGGAGAGGGTTAAGGTGAGGGGGGAATGACGGAAACTACCGCTTACGCCCTCCCATAATACTGCCCAGCACGCCGCGAATAATCTGGTTCGTCACCTGCCGCGCCGCACTCTTCGCCATCGTTTGCACTACGCCGTCGCGCTTGCCGCCTCGCGGCCCGGTGCTGCCAAACAGAATATCTTTTAGCCCGCCGAGGATCCCGTCGTCCACCGCCACGCTCTGGCCTTTGGCCGGCGGCGCATCCTGCTGTTCTCCTGCGGCCTGCACGCCTTTTTGCAGCATTTCGTAGGCCGATTCCCGGTCAATCACTTCGTCATACTTCCCGTACAGGGGGGAGTGATTCAGCAGGCCGTTACGCTCATCGTCCGTTACCGGCCCCATGCGCGAACAAGGGGCGATCACCATCGCCCGCTCGACCACCATCGGGCTGCCTTTGGCGTCCAGGAAGGAGATCAGCGCCTCGCCGGTGCCCAGCTCCTGAATCGCTTTCTCAGTATCGAAAGCCGGATTCGCGCGCATGGTCTGCGCCGCCGCCTTGACCGCTTTCTGATCTTTTGGCGTAAAGGCGCGCAGGGCGTGCTGAACGCGGTTGCCGAGCTGGCCGAGCACAATGTCGGGCACATCGGAAGGGTTTTGTGTCACGAAGTACACGCCCACGCCTTTGGAGCGGATCAGGCGGATCACCTGCTCGATTTTATCCAACAGGACCTGCGGAGCGTCGTTAAACAGCAGGTGGGCCTCGTCGAAGAAGAACACTAGCTTCGGCTTATCGAGATCGCCCGCCTCCGGCAGCTGCTCGTAAAGCTCCGACAGCATCCATAGCAGGCTGGCGGCGTACAGCTTCGGCATCTGGTAGAGCTTTTCCGCCGACAGAATGTTAATGATCCCTTTGCCGTTTGAATCGGTTCGCATCCAGTCTTTGATATCCAGCATCGGCTCGCCGAAGAAATACTCTGCGCCCTGCTGCTCAAGGGAAAGCAGCCCGCGCTGAATCGCGCCCACGGAAGCGCTGCTGATATTGCCGTACTGTGTCTGGAAGGATTTGGCGTTGTCGCCGATGTACTGGGTTAAGGCGCGCAGATCTTTAAAGTCCAGCAGCAGCAGGCCCTGGTCGTCCGAGATACGGAAGATGATTTGCAGCACGCCGCTTTGCACGTCGTTCAGGTTCAGCAGGCGAGCTAAAAGCAAAGGCCCGAGGTCAGACACGGTGGCGCGAACCGGGTGACCTTTTTCCCCGAAGATGTCCCACAGCACCACCGGGTTACCGTGCGGCGACCAGTCCGTCACGCCGATATTGGCGAGCCTTGCGAGAAGCTTCTCCGACTCTGCGCCTTCTTCGGCCACGCCGGTTAGATCTCCCTTTACGTCGGCCATAAACACCGGTACGCCCGCCTCCGAGAATGACTCAGCCAGCTTCTGCAGCGTCACGGTTTTGCCCGTCCCGGTCGCACCGGTGATTAATCCGTGGCGGTTGGCCATGTTGGGCAGAATATGCAGTTCAGTCTCTTTGGTTCTGGCAATCAGCAGTGGTTCAGTCATCGGCGTTTCCCTGTGGCAACATTTGTCTAAAGCATAGCTTTCCGCACAAATTGAGCATCAGGATCTTCCCATGTTTACCCCCGGGGCCAGGCAAAGGGCTATGCTTTGCAGACCTCTTACACAATACAGGGAAAGCTATGTCCAGATTCTTTTATAACGATCGTAAGCAGCTGGTCAACGATGCCATCGAAGGCGTGATCGTCAGTTCCCGTTACCGCAACCTTGTGCGCCTGGATATCGATCCGGCTATACGCGTGGTCGCCCGCAGCGACTGGGACAAAAGCAAAGTCGCGATTATCTCCGGCGGCGGCTCCGGGCACGAACCGGCGCACGTGGGCTTTGTCGGCAAAGGGATGCTGACCGCGGCGGTGTGCGGCGACCTGTTTGCCTCGCCGAGCGTGGACGCGGTGCTTAACGCGATTGTCGGGGTGACCGGCGACCGTGGCTGCCTGCTGATCGTCAAAAACTACACCGGCGACAGGCTGAACTTCGGCCTGGCCGCCGAGAAAGCCAAAAAGCACGGCCTGAAAGTTGAGATGGTGATCGTCGGCGACGATATTTCGCTGCCGGATAATAAGCAGCCGCGCGGCATCGCCGGTACCGCGCTGGTGCATAAAATTGCGGGCTATGCCGCAGAGCAGGGCAAATCGCTCAGCGACGTGCGGGACATCGCGCAAAAAGCCTGCGACAGCATTGCCAGCATGGGTGTGGCGATGCAAACCTGCAACCTGCCGGGCAGCGATGAAGAAGAAGGGCGCATCAAGGGCGGCCACGTCGAGCTTGGGCTGGGGATCCACGGCGAGCCGGGCGCCAGCACGGTGGAGACTCAAAATAGCAAAGAGGTGATTGCCACGCTGGTTAAGCACCTGCGCAAAGCGACAGGTAAAGAGAGCGACCTGGCTGTGTTGATCAACAACCTCGGCGGCGTCTCGTCGCTCGAGATGGCGCTACTGACCAAAGAGCTGATGCACTCGGATCTCGGCGCGCAAATCAAATACCTGATCGGCCCCGCGCCGCTGGTCAGCGCCCTCGATATGAAAGGTTTTTCGCTCTCCACCATTAAGCTGACCCCGGACTTTATACAGGCGCTGGAGTCAGACGTGGAAACCGCAGGCTGGCAGCCGATGGTGAAGTACCACAAGATGCCGGAGCAGAAACAGAGCGCCATCCGCGAAGATCGCGAAGTGAAGCCTTCCGCTAACGACGAAGTGAAAGCCCTGGTGGCGAGCGTGACCAAAACGCTTATCGGGCAGGAAAACCACCTCAACGCGCTGGATGCCAAAGTGGGCGACGGCGATACCGGCTCAACCTTTGCCGAAGGCGCGCGCGACATTGCGAACCTGAACGACAAAGGCAAGCTGCCGCTGAACGACGCCGCCGCGCTGCTGGGGCTGGTGGGCGAGCGGCTGGCAACGGTGATGGGCGGCTCCAGCGGCGTGCTGATGTCTATCTTCTTCACCGCCGCCGGGCAGAAAGTGGGCGAGAAGCAGCCGCTGGCCGAGTCCCTGCTGTTTGGCCTGGCGCAGATGAAGCGCTACGGCGGCGCGGACCTGGGCGACAGAACGCTTATCGACGCTCTTGAACCGGCGCTGGAGGCGCTGAGAGATAAAGATCTGAAGGCCGCCGCGAAGGCAGCAGAGAAGGGCGCGGACGACACGGCGAAGATGCAAAAGGCCAACGCCGGGCGTTCGTCCTACGTGAACAGCGGCAACCTCGAAGGGGTGAAAGACCCCGGAGCCGTTGCCGTGGCGGCGGTATTTGCCGACCTGGTTAAATAACTGAAAAGGCTCCCGGTTGGGAGCCTCTCAGACTGATGGCAAACCTCTGGTGATAGAAGAAATACCAGACGGCTCGTAAAAGAAACAGGAAAATCAATTCATTGATTTTCGGCTGATAACCACAAAGAGGGAAAAACCACGCTTTTTCCCTCTTTGTCAGCAACTTCAAAGGCTCCCGTTTGGGAGCCTTTCTTACATCAGAAATCTGACTTCAGCACCACGCGGTAGCGGGCTTTGCCGTCGCGCACGTGCTGGATAGCCTCGTTGATTTTCGACATTGGGTACAGCTCGATTTGCGGCTGAACCTTCGCCCGGCCTGCCAGCTTCATCAGGGAGCGCAGTTCGTGCGGGGAGCCGGTTGCCGACCCGGAGATGCTGCGGTCCCCGGCAATCAAGGTGAAGGCCGGGACCTCGAACGGCTTCATCACCGCGCCAACCGTGTGGAAGTTGCCGCCCCAGGCCAGCGCCTTGAAGTACGGCATCCAGTCCAGATCGACATTGACGGTATTAATGATCAGATCGAACTGGCCCGCCAGGGCGGTTAACGCCTCCGGATCGCGACTGTTGACCACTTTATCGGCGCCCATCGCCAGCACTTCTTCTTTTTTGGACGGGTTAGAGCTGAACGCCGTCACCTCGCAGCCCATGGCGTGCAGCAGCTTGATGGCGATATGACCGAGGCCACCGATGCCGATCACGCCCACGCGGCTGGTGGCGGTGATGTGGTGCATCAGCAGCGGTTTAAACACCGTGATGCCGCCGCACAGCAGCGGCCCTGCGGACTCGATATCGATGGACTCCGGCAGCGGGATCGCCCATTGCCAGTCCACGCGAATTTTATCGGCGAAGCCGCCGCGGTTGACGATGGTCGGCACGCTGCCTTGCTGGCAGTTGATCTGGCTGCCGCTGATACACGCATCGCAGTGGCCGCAGCTTCTCGCCGTCCAGCCAATGCCCACGCGTTGACCAACTTTCAGCCCTTTACTCTGTGCCGCCGAGCCCAGCGCATGCACGCGGCCAATCACCTCATGCCCGGCGACCAGCGGGTACTGTGAAAAGCCCCATTCGTTGTCGATCATCGACAGATCCGAATGGCAGATACCGCAGTATTCGACCTTAACTTCGACATCTTCCGGCAGCAGATCGCCCGCGTCGAAATCCTGAAGCTCCAGCTCCGCACCGGCCTTTGGCGCGGCATAACTTTTGATGACAGACATTCGCTCTTCCTCTGTGTTGGCTCTGCAACCAGTTTAGAACATTGCGCGAGCCTGGAACCTGGTGGAATGTGCCTCAGGGAATTAAATGAATGGGAAACCCCTCTTCGCCGGGGGCGATATCTTCGCGCAGCGTGAGTTCGGGGATGGTGTAAGCGCCGCTGTTTTGCCGGTGCCACTGAATCGGTTGCGTTTGTTCGATGACGTCCAGACGTTTGCCCAGCTCATCGCAGAGCTGTCGATATTTTGGCTCGTCCACGCGGCCGGTGCGGTAGACCACAAACGGCGGCAGAACGTCAAAGCCTGGATACCACAAAATGCCGTGCTGGATTGGGAACAGGAGATCGTCTATCGGGCCGTTTACGCCGCGTGGGGCATAGTGTGATGCCCAACCTCCCGTAGTGACGATAATCATAGCCCGCTTGCCCGCCATTCTCCCTTCGCCGTATCGGTCGCCCCAATGGGAGTCAGAATGCTCGCCTACGCCGTAGGCGAACCCGCAGGCGTACACCCGGTCAATCCACCCCTTCATGATGGCGGGCATGGAGAACCACCACAGCGGAAACTGCAAAATCAGCATGTCGGCGCGGTCTAGCTTCTGCTGCTCGGCAGCGATGTCCGCGCTTTGCAGCCCGTTGCTGAAGGCGTAAAGCGAGGCAGAAGAGGGATCGAAACGGACCTGCTTGTCGTCATCTGCGCCGTCGTGCTTATCCAGCGCTGCTTTCCAGTTCATGGCGTAAAGATCGGAAACTTCCACCGTGTGGCCCGCCAGGGTGAGGTGGCTGACGGTAAAATCCTTCAGCGAGCCGTTAAGTGACTTCGGCTCCGGGTGGGCATAAACAAGAAGAATATTCATGGCTGCTCCTGCAGAATAATTGTTAGCAGCAGGGTAGGCCGACAGCGGGTATAGTTAAAATTAATAGATAATATACCAGGTATTAAAATGAATAATCTCCGAAGAATCGACCTCAACCTGCTGGTGACCCTGGACGCGCTGCTTGAAGAGCAGAACGTTACCCGCACCGCCGAGCGGCTGCATTTTTCGCAGCCGTCGATAAGCGTGCATCTCGGTAAACTCCGCGAGATTTTTGACGATCCACTTTTACTGCCTGGCCCGCGCGGCATGCAGCCCACGGTGCGGGCTGCAGCACTACGTGGCCCCCTGCGGCAGGCGCTGGCGGCGCTGGAGCTGGCCGTCGTACCTCAGCCGGACTTTAACCCACAGCAGGATGCCCACACCTGGCGCGTAGCAGCCTCGGACTACAGTGAGTCGGCAATTTTAATGCCGCTGATGGCAGCGCTGCGCCGTCTGGCACCCGCGACTCGCATGGCGGTCGTGGAGCACACTCCGCATCGGCTGATGCAGCAAACCGGGCAGGAGGGTATTGAACTGGTGTTTCATACCAGTGATGAAGGCGTACAGGGGCTTCGGCGACAGGTTCTGTTTACCGAACGCTACGTATTGGCGGGAAGAGCAGGCCACCCCCAACTGCATCAGCCGCTTACCCCGGAACAGTTTTGCGACCTGGAGCAGATTATCGTCTCACCGAACGGCGGAGGCTTTGAAGGCATCACTGATGAGATTCTGGCTGCCCGCGGACTGAGCCGAAAAGTGGTGCTTTCCGTCCCTCATTTTCTGTTTATGAAAGCAGTACTGGAAAGTAGCGACCTCGTGGCCATGCTGCCCGCCCGGCTTGCCAGGGCGAATCCGCTGCTGACCCTTTTACCGCCGCCCGTCGACCTGCCCGAGTTTGAGATGTACATGTTCTGGCCCGAGCGCGTTCACCGCGACCCGGCCCACCGCTGGCTGCGGGCGTTTATTAAGGAGCGTGTTTCAGGGTTTGCGTAGTAGAACGTTAAGCCATCGCTCGTTTCGCTCAGGGCGAACATCGCGGGTGAGCCATTGCTCTGCTATCTCCAGATCGGGCAGATCCTTTAACAAGGCTGTTAGCCTTGCCTCGTTGATATCGGTAAAGCTGCGGCCATCCTTCTCGCGCTCGCTATCGCCATATTTAAATGAGAAGTACCAGATGCCACCGGGTTTTAAGGCCGCCGCCAGCTTCTGCATTACGCCGGGTAGCTCCGCAAAAGGCACATGTAGCAGCGAGGCGCAGCACCAGATACCGTCGTATTCTTCACTGAGCTCTACATCAGCAAAAGTCATTTTCTTCACCGGCAGGCCGCTATGTTCCCGTGCCAGCGCCACCAGTTCAAAAGAGGCGTCGAAGGCATCGACCTGGTAGCCCATCTGCGTGAAGGCCAGCGCGTCCCGTCCGGAGCCGCAACCCGCATCCAGCACTTTTGCGTGGGCCGGCAGGCGGCTGGTAAACGCCTCATACAGCGAGGACATATCCACGTTTACCGTGCCTTCGAAGAAGGCCTTGGCGTGAATCTGGTAATAACTGGAGTTCATCAGAGAATCAGTTCCTTCTGCATAGGCGGTTGCCAGGTTTGCAGGCGGCAGGCATGCGCCTCGTTCCACCTGTCGTTTAAAAATGCTCTGCGTTTCGCCTCATTATTGCCCGTCTGGTTGATGATTGCTTCATGCAGCGGCAGGCGGCTGTTAATGAAGTATTCATTGCGGGCGTGGAGCCGGTAAAGCAGATCGATGTGTGGCACTCTGGCAAACTTGCCTTGTTCACCCCGGTTGCAGCTTTGGCAGGCAAGAACAAGGTTCCAGACGCCGTTGAGGTTAGTCCCCGGCATGCCATGTTGAGCAACCAGCGGCAGGAAATGATCGACATCCGCCAGCAGCGGGTGGCCGGTTTCGAGGCTGACAGGGGCGTGGCAGTAGAAGCAATGGCCTTTCTGGTAGCCGTTCAGGCTGTTACGGCAGCTGGTTAGCGTGATGCGGCTGTTGGCTAGCTGGGTAAATAGCGTTTCCTGCTGCGGATCGAAATGCACGTCCAGCAGTTGCGCAGGCAGGTTCATCTCCCAGGCTTTCTCCACCAGACGCCAGCGGGCATCGGTTTCATGAATCAGGCTGTGAAACTGCGGTGTCTCCGTCAGCCGGTAAAAATCATCCGTCAGGCGGATGCCCTGGCTGCTCCGTACCTCGTTGATAAAAAACTGCTTATCAATTTGGCTGCCGCTGACGTTATGAAAGGCGTCCAGCACCACCTTAAAGCCGTGTTTTACCGTCGCCTGAATCAGCTGGCTATGGGAAATTTCACCGTTGTTGTACTGCACGGCTGCGGTTAAAAATGGCCCCTGTTTGCTCATATTGAGCGTCTGCTTTGGCGCTCGCTTCAGATGCTCGCAGATATGTTTGCTGAAGGGCACAGCTAAATTTTCCAGCATCACCAGCGTGTTATTACGCTCGACGTCATACAGCGCATGGGCCAGCGCAAACTTGTAGGTGGCGAAGTTGTTCCCAAAGAGGATCACGCCCCGCCAGTAGTTTTCCAGCGCAGGATCGACCTGGTAAAAACGCATACGTTTTCCTGGTTACGGTTTGCTAGTGCAAAGGGAGGTGGGTATGAGAACCCGTAACTGGATCACATAACAAATGAAAGATGATGTAAACCGTAGAGCGATAGATTTACTGAATATGTGACGTGAGGGAGGGCTTATCAGGCGGGCAGGGCAGAGCAAAGGGGAACGCTGAAAAATTCAGCACTTAACGAGACTTACGTGCAGCACTGCTTGCATGGCGGCCAGCGACAGGTATAATCCACAACGTTTCCGCATACCCCTTCAGTGCCGAAGTGGCGAAATCGGTAGACGCAGTTGATTCAAAATCAACCGTAGAGATACGTGCCGGTTCGAGTCCGGCCTTCGGCACCATTGTGGAAAAATTAGTCACCTTCGGGTGGCTTTTTTTATGTCCATAATCTTCCATTAATATCCATACCTAATTGTTAAATAAGTGATTTTTACTTATCTGCCCATTCTCTGATTTACCTGTTATATCCACATTGGTCTTTTTTCGTCCATTGACATCCGGATGATTTGGGGGTCAAGATGAGGGTCAGTTCACTTCGATTAAGAGTTGACCCCCAATTATGGCCCTGACAGACGTTGTAGCCCGAACCGCAAAGCCTCGCGAGAAAGCTTACAAACTCGCGGATGCACATGGTCTGTACCTGTTGATAAGCCCTGGCGGTTCTAAGCGCTGGTATCTCAAGTACCGCTTTGCAGGTAAGGAGAGCCGGATTGCTTTCGGTGCGTATCCGCTGATCTCACTGGCGAAGGCCAGAGAAAAGCGCGATGAGGTGCGGTTGCTGCTTGCCGATGGCATCAACCCGGCAGAAAAACGGGAAGGGGAAAAGGAAGAAGCGCAGGCCGCGCTGATTACCTTTGAGAAGGTCGCGAGAGACTGGCACCGAAATATCAGCCAAAACCGCTGGTCAGAAACCCATGCCGGGCGGGTATGGCGCGATATGGAGCGCAATATATTGCCAGCGATAGGGCATCGCCACATTGCGGATCTGAAAACCAAAGATTTACTGGAACCACTGAAAGCCGTGGAGCAAAACGGGCATCTCGATTTAGCGTCACGGCTACGCCAGCGGGTGACCGATATTATGCGCTATGCGGTGCAAAACGACCTGATAGAGCGCAATCCTGCTCAGGATCTCTCCGGGGCGATAGCGCCGCCGAAGGTAACCCATCGCCCGGCGTTGAAGCTGGATAAACTGCCTGATTTTCTGGCAAGGATTGAACACTATAAAGGGCGAGCGTTAACCACTCTGGCCCTGAAGTTTACGCTGTGCGTTTTTATCCGTTCCAGTGAGTTACGCTTTGCCCGCTGGACTGAAATCGATTTTAAACGCGCTATGTGGACCATACCCGCTGAACGCGAAGCGATCCCCGGGGTAAAACATTCTCAGCGCGGGGCAAAAATGCGCACTGAACACTTAGTGCCGCTCTCCCGTCAGGGTTTGGCTTTGCTGAAAGAGATTAAGGCCATCAGCGGTGATCACGAACTGATATTCCCCGGCGATCGTCGCCCGACTAAACCGATGAGTGAAAACACCGTCAATAATGCGCTGCGGGTTATGGGATATGACACCACAACCGAATTGTGCGGGCATGGTTTCCGCACGATGGCCTGTAGCGCCCTGGTTGAGTCCGGGCAGTGGTCGCGTGATGCGGTCGAGCGGCAAATGAGCCATCAGGAGCGCAATGGCGTGCGGGTGGCTTATATTCATAAAGCCGAACATATCGAAGAACGGCGGCTGATGCTGCAATGGTGGGCGGATTATCTTGATGCGAATCGGGAAGGGTATGTGGTGCCGTATGAGTTTATGAGGGGATGAGTTTTATGTGCTCATAATTTAACCTGCAATTATTTTATGGATAAAATGCTATGCTATTCGAAAAGATAAAAACGTATTTTCTTTATATAATTTTATCAGTGTTTTTAATTACTAATATTTTTCTTGTTAAGCACGAATTCATTTTTAAAAAAACATTTATTTTGTTGTTTCTTTTTTTGACGGTGGTTGTTTGTTTCTATAAAAAGGATGAATTTAGAAGAATAATATATTATTTTGTTTATTTTAATAATGACAAGCTTGTCAAGAAAATTTCAGGAGGGTTATCATTACTAGCCTGGTTGTTCTTTTTATCATCTTTTTTCTTACTAAACATTGGTCTTGTATGGTTTGCGAGATGGTTTATTCTGGCATTTATTATATTTGTCGTTATTAGCGGTGTTTTTACCTTTTATGACCTTGAACGTGGAAATAGTGTTATTTTTAGTAAGCTGAAAATTGTGTTTGTCAGTGGTGTATCCTTATTGTATTTCATTACAAGTACATATGCGGCTAGCTATTTTATGCAAATGAGCAATATGGATATAAGTGATTCTCCGTTGCTTGAGTTTGGATGGAAGATTGCTTTTTTTGCTATTTATTTTTTCATGTTCTTACAACCAGTTTCATACGGTATTTTTCTGTTAGTATCAAATAAATTAAAAGGGCATCAGTTGATGACTATTTTTGGAGTCATCATGTTAACATCATTACTGTTGTTTTCTGTACCTCGCTGGGCTGAGAATTTTGTAGTAGTCGTGCTCGATTGGGCTACCAGTAGTGAATGGCATACTTCTATGACATGCGGTTCTCTGAATATTAGTGATCCCACAGAGCGTTATTTCGGATTTAATACAGACAAG
This sequence comes from Enterobacteriaceae bacterium RIT693, assembly GCA_009668225.1. GTDB lineage: Bacteria > Pseudomonadota > Gammaproteobacteria > Enterobacterales > Enterobacteriaceae > Cedecea. The sequence goes on from WJYK01000010.1 coordinate 162,136, forward strand.
TACACAGTATATTTCTCTAACCGTGATGGGAAGTGGGGGTTTGAAGAAATTAATTGTATTAAAGATGATAAAAACCAAGACGCATTAAAACGTGTTCTTGTAAGTCAATCAAAAATGCCTAAATGGTTTAAAGAATAAAGAATTTTACAGATACCATCCATCAATTACCTGTGCATCTACCTTTACACCGCTCCAGCCCCTTCTTGTGGGGGGCTGGAGCTAATACTTCTTATGTGACTAATTTTTCTTCTCCTTAGAATAATCAAGAATCATTTCCGCCAGATCGTCTTCCACCGCGTAAAAATAGCAGGCGGGAATATTCATAACCGATGCTAACCGACAGGCCAGCTCAAAGTCCGGCGTGTGTATACCACGCTCATATTGATTCATGCGGGCACTCGCTGTCGCTTCATCGACTCCTGCAAGAATCCCCAGTCGTTCCTGTGACAGGCCAGCCTTTAAACGTGCAGCTTTTAAGCGATGAGGTAACATGAGAATCCTGATTTTTGCGTAACTTGCCGCGATTCTCATCTGTGCGCCTTGAAAATATACTAAGTAATGCTTAGTATTTGGTGTGTGGTTACTTGGGATCTTAATGGAGAAAGGTATGACATCACATCATGACTGGCATCAGGCTGATATTATCGCCGCCTTACGTAAGAAAGGTACAACACTGGCCGCACTATCGCGTTCTGCGGGGCTTAGTTCTTCAACGCTTGCCAATGTACTTTCTCGCCCGTGGCCAAAAGGAGAATGGCTTGTGGCCACGGCGCTGGACGTTCATCCTGCGGAAATCTGGCCCAGCCGTTATTTTGATAGTTCTGGTACGCTACTGGACAGAAAAATGCGCATAAGGAAAAAATTGAATGAAGAAGGTAAACGGCCTGCTATTTGATCGATCGTCAGTCGTGGTTTATTTCTCAGATGAATGCCTACACGTTCAGGCTAAAGGGGAAGCGCTATTAAATATCCCACTCAAAAACTTCCCTCGCCTTGAACGCGCTACGGCAAAACAGAGAGATAATTTCACCCTTAGCTATGGCGGTGGTATACATTGGGAAGATATTGATGAGGATATCAATATTGAGGCGCTTTATGCGGGCGCTATCAGAGATATGACAAATCGGTAAATGACGATATGCGGTATGGGTTTATATATCGGTTAGATTCCGGACTGACGAGTATTCGCATATTCCAGTATTATTTCCGCCAGATCGTCCTCTATCGTATAAAAATAGCAGGCGGGAATATTCATAACCGATGCTAATCGGCAGACCAGTTCAAAGTCCGGCGTGTGTATACCGCGCTCATATTGATTCATACGAGCACTGGCCGTCGCTTCATCTATCCCGGCAAGAATCCCCAACCGTTCTTGTGACAGGCCAGCTTTCAAACGGGCGGCTTTTAAGCGATGAGGTAGCATAAGAATCCTGATTTCTAACGTATCCTGTCACGATTCTCATCTGCGCTTGTTAAAAATATACTAAGTAATACTTAGTTGTTGATGTGTATGTTTACTTGTTTCTTAATGGGGAGAAAGTTAGAAAATAATCCCCCACATTCCCCCCATTTGGGGATGGATCATGCTTTCCCCCACGTAATTTTTATAGTTATGCAAAAAATGATTGTTTATGAGTAGGTTAAATCATTCCCCCACTTTGCTTGTATAGATAGACGGGAAATGGGGGAAAATACCGGACAGGATGACCAGATATCCGTTCGCCCCCACTTTCCCCCGCTTAATCCCCCATTTTGTGGCGATGCGGCAATGGCGTAATGTGCTCGCCATCCAATGCGATCAGACCATCCTTTTCCAGTTTATCCAGCCAGCGGGTAAACTTTTTGGATACATCAAATCCCATCGCTTTCATATCGTCTCTGACTAATGTGCGGGTGCAGCTATCGCCGCTGGCTGTGCGTGAACGAATGGCCTGCCATAGGGCAAAATGATTTTCCGTCAGCCGTGAAATACCGATCAAATCTGGGTCGCAGGTAACATCATTTTCCCTGGCTTCACGGCCTTCATCGTTCAGCACCAGCGAGGTGATCCGATCGCCATCATCATCCACGTATAAATCGACGGAATGCAGGTCATAGGCGCGACGTGGCGGCTCTTCGGCATCTTTCATCTTGGTGCAACTGAGAATCAACGCTCCACCGTCACCTTCACGGCGCACGTTAAACTCCACGTCCAGTGCGGCCCGAAATGCGCTGGAGCCACGCGCGCCTTTATCCTGATCTTTGCCGGAATGGTGAATGATCAGCACCGTAGCCTGTGTGGCCGCTTTGATATAGTCGCATCCCTGAATAAATGCACCCATGTCTTTAGCGGCGTTCTCGTCTGAGCCACCGAAGCAGCGGGCGAGGGTATCCAGAATGATCAGGCGGATCGGCATACCGGTTGCGGCCTTAACATCTTTGGCGGCCTGTATCACCTGTTGTACGCTCTCCGGGCTGGCAGGAAAGACCGGGCAATCGATGCGATAAAGCGCATCAATCGGGCTGCCGCCGTTAAGTGTCTGTTCCCATGCTCGGATACGGCGGGGGACACCGATCCCACCTTCACCGACGACATAAATGACCGCTCCTTGTGTGACTGGTTTACCGGCCCACGGCTTGCCAGTGGCGATATGGCACCCCCATGATACCGCCAGGAAGGATTTGTAAGAGCCGCTGGCACCATAAGCGCTGGCAACGGACGAGGCTGGCAAATATCCCTTAATCAGATAGTCCTGTTGGGTGTCAAAGCCGTCAGAACCTTTGCGCAGAGGAAGCGAGGTTTTAAATTCTGCTTCGGTATCGGTTACGGATTTACTCATCGTTTCGCTTCCCCGCTTGCTGTATTCCCTCGCGTTTGCTGATACGTTCAGCAATCCAGTCATTCACTTCGCTTTCCAGCCATGCTACGGAGCGGGAACCAATTTTGACTGCCGGAGGAAAATTGCCCTGGCTAATCAGAAGATAAATCCATGATTTCCTGAAGCCGGTTCTTTCCATTACTGCTGATAAGCGCAACAGCTTGAAATTTGTCATCGTCAGTCCTCCTTCCTGGTATAAACGCGCTCAACGTAACGGCCCCGACCATCACCGTGACCGAGATCCATTGACGTCAACGCCCTGGCTTCACTGCGGGAAAATCCTTGTGACAGGTAATAACGAATAGCATCCTGCGCCCATGCGTAGCGCAGGCTATGTGGGGAATAATGGCCGGTTAGCCCTAACCGTGTGGTATGAGAACGCCAGAAGTTCATGGCAGTTTTTAAATCGGGCTTGTCGATTAGTTTGCCATTACGTGTTTTAGCAACCAGCAGAGCTTCTTTTACCGCCTGCTGAACAGCATGACGGTCGATGATCCGCGTTTCACGCGGTCTGCCGCCTTTCGTGCCAAAAACAATGGTGAGCGTTGATTGATTGCGTTCAAGCTGTTTTTCCCATGTTTTTAGCGAACTGGCACATTGCACGGCTTCCTGTGAACGTAGTCCCAGCAACCGGGCAAGCTGAAGGGCGCAGGTAAGTCCCTGGTCATGCCGCTGTGCGCTACACAATACGGCCTGAAATCGCTCATCCGGGATGGCGAATTTCGTACCTGCACGACTTGCTCCGCTTAATCCCAATGCTTTATTTGTTAACCGTGTTGATGTAACGAGTTTTTCCCTGCCGGCCAGACGAAACACCGTGCGCAACGCCGACATGTCGTTATGCAGAGTACGAACAGCGATACCTGTTGCCTGGCGATCGGCAATATAGCTTTCGATATGTTTAGTTTTCAGATGCTGAACATCCCGAACCTGGATATTGAGTGCGATCAGGTGCCGACAAAATCGGTCAATAATACAGGTACGATCATGAACGGTTTTAAAGCTGCCGCCGACCTGTTTCGCCAGCATCTTCATTTCACGGCTTAATTTACTCATAGCGAACTTCTCTCAATTTCAACGAGCTGCATTTCTCTGGCGCATGGGCTAAATGGCGGAAACAATCGATATTGACCTACCCTGAACGATACCTGTGCGCCAGAGCGGGCAGCAGTTGAGGTATTGTGGGGTGTCGGTAATGCACTCTGTGCAGCCTCCTGCGATGCAGGTATCCCCTCAGGCCGTTGGCCTGCCTCGGTATCGGTTCAAATCTCCTGTAAAAAGTGGTTAGTTCGGCTCCCGAACTTGTGTGTCAGATTCATGGCTCGTTGAGTGAAGTTGCCTGCCTCAAAGGCTGAGGTTGGTTCGTGCTGTGGCGTCACTTTCATGCGTTAACACGCAAAAAGTGACGCCACGTATTAGCGCGCAGCAGGGCAGGCGCATGCAGATGCCTGATGGCATAGCAAGGCGCAGCCAGCAGCGTTTAATACGTGCCAGAATTGAGGTACGGAAAACCCGTCAGTACGGGATGTACCTGTCGTTAAGCTGGTGATGATATTGCTATCGTCCAGGTAAAAGCTGTTGCTTTGCTGGCGGCAAATCATTCACTGAGGAGAAGACCGAATACAGCATTCTTTACATATAATGCCGATCGGCGAGGAAACGCTCGTTATTAGCCGTCTCTTGAGTTTAAGGAACCTTTATCGTCACGTCATAGGTGCGTTTTTGTTGACGACGCCTGCTTTCAAAGGTGAGCAGGTTTACCGCGTCCAGCGTTGTCTTTCAGGTTACGACAACTTTCTTTGTGGTCGCCCGAAGGCGTCAGTCTCAGACCACACTCCATTCCATATGACTTTGGCTCGTGACCACCCGAAGGCGTTTCTCACAGGTCACTCGTATCATCCTGATACTGGAAACATTGGCTGGCTGTCGTTGACAGCGGGTATGCGTGGTTGAAAATACGGCAAAATCATGTTGGCTTCAAGTGCTTTGCATCAGTGAAAAAAGGGAGTAACCTAGCACCAGGTGCTATAGTTAAGGTTACAGGATGTCAGCCTGATGCGTGTATTCAAAACAAAATGGTTCAGCAAGGCGGCTAAATCTCACGCCATCAAAGATAGTGAATTATGCCAGGCTATTGAGGCGGCGATGCAAGGTAAGGCTGACGACCTCGGCGGGGGAGTTTACAAGAAGCGGCTGAACCAGAATCGCGATCGCGCCATTATCCTGGCGACAGGTGGAGAGCACTGGTTTTACACGTTCCTTTATGCCAGGCAGGATATGGCAAACATTGATAATCGCGAACTGGCCGGATTCCGCGAGTTAGCAAAGCACTACGCTGCCCTTGCTGATGAAAAGATTACGGCACTGATTAAGAGTAAAGAACTGGTGGAGATTTGCCATGACTGCAAAAAGTAAATTCAAGAGTCCTGCATTTGAGGCCATCCACAGCGCGGCTTCTGGTTTATTCAGCGTCGATGCTATCCCACAGGAAACGATACGCAACTTTGATAAAGCGTGCCTTAATAACGTGGACGATCTGCAACCTGTTGAGATTAAGGCATTGCGCGAGAAGCTGAACGTCAGCCAACCGGTTTTTGCCAGTTATCTGAATACCAGTGTGTCAACGGTGCAGAAATGGGAAAGTGGTGTAAAGCGTCCAAGTGGATTATCGCTGAAACTGCTTACTGTGGTGCAGAAGCATGGATTGAAGGTGCTGGTTTGAGTTATCGGACTGGTTATTTGGAAGGTATTTTTGAGGTAAATTGGCGTGCTGCTTATTGTCAAAAGCGGAAGTTGGTAGTTCGCGAGCATTTGTGGGAAATCGTTTTGGTATCGACAGAATTAACCAGAAGGTGTAACGTTAGGATCGTAAAAATGAATTACTGGCCATCATTAAACCCACCTTAGTTTGATATAGGGACTAGTATCATAACCTACTCTCAAAAATTAAAAAGAGGTCAATGAATTGAATACTGCTTTTTCGTTTCCAACAATCGATGGGGAAAGTGTTTCTTTAGATGTCAAAAGTGGTGATGTTATTTTTGTTGTTGGAGGTAATGGCACAGGTAAATCAACTCTTTTAAATAAAATTTATCTAGAGCATGGCGACAAAGAATCCGTGTATATATTAGCGCACAGGAAGAACTCTTTTGATAACGATATAATAGATTTCAGTAATTCTGATTTTAAAAGCGCAATTGATTCTGTGTATAATGACTCTAGAAATGCACGCAGTAGATACCGAGTTTCATATGATCACTATAGAACCGCGTTGCCTATTGTTAAATTAAAAAACAAAACTATAGGACTGGCTGTTAATACACTAAAATCATTAAAAAATGGTGATTGTATCAATTCTGAAACTCTTATTACTGAAGTTGATCTATTAAATTCAATATTTAAAGAAAGTCATTTATCGATAGAGTTTTACATAGACTCTGAGTCAAACGTCATGGCTAGTAATAACAGTTACGACCCTCCTAAAAACTATCCGATATCTATGCTTTCTGATGGGGAAAAAAGTGCTCTTATCATTTCTTGCGAGGTTTTGTGTGCCAAGAATGGATCTGCGATTTTTTTGGATGAACCCGAGCGTCATCTCCATAAAAGAATCGTGTCATCTTTAATTGCCAGCTTGATGGATAAGAGAAAAGATTGTTCATTTATAGTTTCGACACATGAACTGACTCTGCCTTCTTTTTTCAGAACTTCTCGTATAATATGCGTCAAGAAATGCAGTTATGAAAACAATGATCCTAAATGGGATTGCTCTATTATTAATGGCCTTGACAAAATTGAAAACTTAATAGATGAAAGTGTTGTTGTCGATATTCTTGGTTCTCGTAATGATGTCCTATTTGTTGAGGGTACGTCTACAAGTTTAGATGTTGATCTCTATTCCGTCCTTTTCCCTACAGTCTCAATTGTTTCTAAGCAAAAATGCGACTTGGTAGAGTTGGCTGTTAAAGGCTTGCGACATAATGATTTTGCACACAGGGTAAATGCGTTTGGTATCATTGATAATGACAATAAAGTCTCAGCTCAAATTTTAAATTTGAATAAAAACTTTGTATTTAGTTTAAGTGTTCACTCTATAGAATCAATCTATTATCATCCTCTAATGATTCATTTTGTCCTGGAGTTGACAAAGGATGTCAATGCTATTGAGAATATAGATAAAACCTATTCTGAAATACGTTCACTGATTGTCGAAACACTAGCTAAGCAGAAGGATAATTTGTGCAGTAGAGCTGTTGAGAAAATTATTAGGGCAGAAATCATGTCAGTTATTCCAACTCAGAAAGAGATTAGAGGTGGTATTGATTTCAAAAAGGAAATTTCCATTTCAAGTATTTTGGAAAAAGAACATGAACTTTTTGATAAATTGATTATGGAAAATGATTGCGAAGGTTTAATCTCTCGATATCCGGTAAGAGAGACTAACTTATTGACTCCAATAGCAAAAATGTGTGGATTTATCGATAGAGATCGTTATGAGTTTAATGTAATCAGAACGATAAAGACTAATCCATCAGCAAAAGCATTTGTTTTATCACTGCTAGGAGGATTAGAGAATGTTCTATCTTAGCAAGCATGATACTAAACAACCTTTATCATATTATCTATGGACCGGTCTCATAAAGTTGGATAGTTCATGTTAAGCGGATTTCAGGGCTTGAGTTCAGTATTCTACCGGACTCAAGCCTTTCGATTTCAAGCTTATTCTTTAGTTGTTGTAGTAATGAATATACTCTTCTATCGCTTAGCGATCCGTCAGATTTGCTAACCATATTTTGATATGGAGAAGGCTGATTTTCCCTCTTATCTGCTGTAGTCCGCGTTGTGTAAAACACAATGGGGGTCAGTATGGTGGTCAATAAAATAAATAATTTTAAAAATCAATTAAAAACCAAGTAAGTATATTTATTGGCGAGTCCGGCCTTCGCACCATCGATATGCAAATGAAAGCTACCTACGGGTGGCTTTTTTTGTGCCTGAAATCCAGTATTTACCCATCATTCCCGCTATATTAATTCTCTCAAGGTCAACCGACATCAACGTACATCTACCAACACATGTTGGTACAGATGATGGTATTTCCGGTTCGATAATGCTTGTACCTGCACAGAGTCCTTGAGGGAAGTTCTTTTATGGGGGATGTGGGATATGAAGAATTTTATAAATGAATGGAGAGTTGCAAGTATGACAAAAAAAATAGGGTTGATTGCTTCCATTTGTACAATTTTGGGACTGATTCTTTCCTTTTACTCATCTTTTGTTTCTTCTAATGAAGTGAATGTTAACAATAACTCACAAGGTGCAGGTGGCCTGATTGTGGGAAACAATTCAGGTTCAGTAACTATAAATAATAATCAACAGAATTCTGCTTCTACAACATTAATATTGAGAAATCCATCTGGTGGTGTGTCAGGCGTAGTGGCTGAACCCAATTTATCCGCAGCAACTGACCCAACTAAATTTGTCTGTCGCGCTATTACAGGGACAAGGGTTTCTCTGACAGGAAGAACATCAGAGATGAATGGCATTGTGATGTGGAAGGAAATTTCAATTCTCGATGGAGACTGTTCTGGAAAAAGTGGATGGGTTTCTATATCTAATCTGGCATATAAATAAATTTAAAAGGGCTGCCAGAGTTAACAGGCAGCCATTTAAGTGATCTTGAATCAAGCTCCTTTCAACATATCAAACACAACCCGCGCAAATCCTTGGGCGATTTCCGGGTTGGAAAGATACTGGATCATCATCTCCTGTTGAGCATCGTTGCTGTCCATTACGGCATCATCAATGGCTTTGGGGAAGTCCCCAAGCATGGCTTGCTCGCGCGTGTTGTTGGCTATCTGGGTCATCACGGCCTTGTTTTCCGATAATTTGTCTCGAACGGTAAAGGCATAGTTGATCATGTCTTTGTCGCTCAGGTTATCGGTGATAAACAGATCGTTCAGGCGTGCCAGAATATTCGACAGAAACTCTTCTTTCTTGTCCTTCGGTTTTGCGGTGCCAATATCGTTGGCTGGGGTGATTTTGTACTCTTCTGCATCTTCCTGTAGCTTGAGATGCTGTTCGTGGAGCTTCGATAAACGGTAATGGCTCATCTCCACGTTACTTAAATCAATCTCGTCTTCCTCTATTGGGATTGTTTGAAGTCACCGCGAAGCAGGTCGGCAACGGCCCAGATAAAGGCCGCAGTCTGAGAGAAGTTTGTGTTAGTCATGAAAGTTACCAATGCAGTTGCAGTTATAGAGGGGGATTATACAGAGCCGCTACCCGTACGCACGGCATTCCACCCCACCAGAAAAGGTCATTATGTTTTTTACTGCTCTATCTCAAATTCATCGAAAAGCTGCAGGTCAACGTCAAGCAGCTCAACGGCATTGCTGCGGCGAATGCCGACGTTATTTTCAATCAACAGCTCGACCAGGCGTTCTCCATCGATAAGCGTGATTGGCGCAGCGCCGGGGAAAAGCGCGGCTTCTGCGCACTTAGCGGCAAACTTACCGGTGGTAATCAGCGTGCCCCGAATGGCTTTATGGTAGGGAAGTGCCCCGCGTAGCTGGTCGATAAAAGGCCGAGTGATGGTGCCTTGCATGCGCTTGACCTGCACCACTTCAGTAATCGTGGTGATGCCGACCTGAACCTGGCCGACAACGTCGACGCCTTTGTCGCCGGAGGCTTTGGTGACTTCAACCTGCTCGTAGCCCATCGCCTCCAACAGCTGGCCGATAAGATGCTCGAACTTGTAAGGATTCATGGTGCTGATTTGCTCGTGAAGCAGTTCTTTTTGCTTCTCGTTGTAGCGTTTGACCGCCTCCAGCAATTCCTTCCGAGGATCTGTCTTACGGGCCGGGAGCGCTTTCCCCAACCACTGACGGCCAGCGTCGGTTATCTGGTAGCTCATGCCTTCGCGAGCGACCATTCCCCGGTCAATCAAATTGTATAAGCGAGAATAAAGCGTGCTTTTGATGGAGCTGGCCGAGGCAAACTTTGAGTGCTGATGCAAAAACGCCTGCCACTCAGGCAGTAAATCAGCGCGTTTAGCCATTTCGCGGCCTGCCAGCAGTTCCAGAAGCTGCAGCAAACCTTCCTGATCGTCCAGAGAGCGCAGAACTTTTTCATCACCTTTTAGAAAAAGTTGGCCGGTCTCTGTGGGCACCCAGGCATCCTCATCTGTAGTTTTCATCAGGCCGAACTGTGGGTGGTTGAGAAACAGATAGCATCCGTAGCTGTGCCGTGGATTTAAAATATGCTCGTCTGTATTCCATATTACCTGAGCTAAATCAGCATCTTCACCCTTGAGGCGTGCTTTGATCCAGCTGTCCGGCTCTGACCAGTCCACAGGGTTTTGCGGCGTGCCTGTTTGCTCATGAATGGCCGTAATCATGTTCCGGACGGATTGTAGCTGGACCCCGGAAGTGGCTTTCATCATCGCACTGGCCTGAGCGTAAGTAGGAAAGAGTGGGGTGATGACCTTGTAGTTTTGCACGTTTATCCCTCAACGAACGAATTATCGCATCAGAGGATTATACGAGCCTTATTTATGCATTTGATAGCACTGATATTTGAGAGGAGAGTCTATTGAGATTTGGAAACAATCGATTATGTTTCCACAGAGTGAAAGGAATAGTGCTTATCTGATGTGTTTTGCCCGATCAACAATCACCCCATTCTCCCCAACATATCGCTCAGGCCATATCTCACTCGGATGAACCTCAAGCGCCCTAGCAATCAAAAACTCACCTTTCGGCCAAGGTCGCGTTAACGCATTTGCCAGTGTTGAAGAGGCCAGGCCACATTCTCTTGAAAGTGCGGCCAATGATGTACCTTTTTTGCGTAAACCGGCGATGATGTCCGCTGGATGCCAACCTTTAGTCATGATTCCCTCCACCTGTTAATTTAACGGTTATTTCTTAGTTCGGTAGCTAACTTAAAAGAAAAAGAAATCGCTGGATACTACGCAAAACGTAGCTTTATGCTCATGAGGAATAGAACGAGATAACGTTATTTTCTGATATTAATTTAACCATTCATATACATGTCTTGTTAATTGATGAGTGTTTTAAATAAAACAATGAGTTCTATAACAAAATTATTGTAATTTTACTTCCTCTCTTTAGAGGCGGCTGGCTTGTGACCAACATCTAATTTTCCATTATTTAAGAATAATCTCCCAATTTGTTATTTTATACAATTATTGCATAGTGGTACTCTAAATAATAAATAACAACATGCTAAAGGGATTTTAAATGACCGTCGGTGAAAGGACAAAACCTACATCAGGAACACCTATAATTCCAGGCGGAGTCAGGCAATTAACATTAGGTGAGATTGCATTAGCTAAGACACTTTATGGCTACAGTATTAATTACAGCAAGGTTTGGGTCCATAGGGAAAGCTATCTCCCCTTCAATTTGCAGCCAATTGATGTCGCTATGAGCCCAAACGGCGAGATGTGGTACAGGGAAGGTACATACTCACCTGATTTTTCCTTGGAGGCAGAGATACAAAAGAAGCATCTGTTTATGCATGAGATGATGCATGTATGGCAATCAAAGAAAGGAATGTTTGTAAGAACAAGGGGGATGTTCTCCCGGTTTGCCGATTACAGCTACAGTCTGGATAAAGCTGATTTACTTCACTATGGATTAGAACAACAAGCATCAATAGTCAGTGATTATTGGCTGTTGTTTAATTATGGCCTATATGGTCATAGCGACCTGTATGAATATCGTGATTACAATTCTAATGAACCTGTTCACTCACTGATTTCAAGATACAAAAATATTTTAAAGGGGTTTCCTGGGTGAGGAAAATAATTTCTATATTTTCGGTTGTGCTTATGCTTACAGGTTGTCCTGGCGGTAAACCGGCTCCACATGCAAGATATACTTACATCAATGACGAAAAACTCTGTTTCAGCGTTGATAAAAAAGATGTATTGAATTATTACCGAATAGAATCAAATCAGGAAAAAGGATATGTCGTAATAAAAAATGATGAGGAGTTGCATCTGATATATCCTGATGATTGTATTAACGTGAAATGGAAATATGGTTATAGCTATGCTGTTTCTTATGGTCTGAATGATAAAGGCTATATACACCGATTCTTTATTGACAATAACGGACAACTCACCAATATGGAGTATTAATAATGTCTTTACCTGCTTATTTATTTCTTTATGACGAAAATGGAATGCAAATTGTTGGTGATTGCATGGCCCTCGGCAGAGAAGGGGCTATAGAGATCATGAACAGTAGCTACGGTGTCAGGCAAGGTGTGGACGGCTTTACAGGAAATATGACAGGGGCACGGCAACATGATCCAGTCATATTGCATAAACAACTGGATAAAGTTAGCCCTTACCTTGCTATAGCTGTGTGTGAAAGCATGCGCTTACAGAAGGCTGTCATTAAATATTATGAAATCATTGATGCCGGAATAGAAAATGAGTTATATAACATCACGCTTGATAGTGTTGTTATTTCCTCTGTCGATTTCACTCATGTATATTATCCGGGGAGTTCCACGCCTAATATGCATGAAGTTGTAGGTATCAGATTTAGAGGGATTGAGTGGAATTATGTTAAAGGTAATATTCGATATGATGATGCGTGGAAGAAGCCAAAGAAAGAAGTGTAAGTAATGTGATAAAAATAGAGTCATATATTCCGGGCGGAACCTCAGAAAATGAGTGAGGTTCTGTAGATAAGCTCCACCCCGGATTAAACAGGGAATAGATTATGCCCAACAGCACGGTTATTAAGAGCCTGCATTGTACGTTAACGGCGGCACTGTTATTGCTTGTGGGTGGCTATGCGGCATATCAGTATTACTTCAATGGCCCTCGGGATGATGTGTTTTTCTCCCGCCAAAAAGTCACCGATACTACGTTCTTATATATCACGCGTTACAAAGGTGGTGGCGCTACGGTTTCGGAGGTCTATCGCTATTATCTGGACGGCAACCTATCGGGCGATCCAATGGAGCATCTGAAGAGTCGTGCCCCGTTTCTGGTCTCAGCAGTGAGCAATGCGAAGGTAATGGGTTATGGCAGCCACGTGAACGTCACACTCACCGGTCGCGTCTATTCGTTTACCAACTCTGACTTGTTCTATTCCGATGGCGTCGCGATTATGCCGGTTATCAGCTTCACGGCTAACGGAGTGCGTTAGCAATAAAATATCCCGTTCCAGCCTGTACACCCTATACGCTGTTTTCTTCGTTTTACAGCCTACAGGGTGTAATGTCTAAAAACAGCTTATAGTTTGTACCGGTATATAACACAAGGTCCGCACGTTATGAATCCTGTTTACCCTCTGAGAACCGTGAATCAGCTGCGTCCTCTCCTGGTCGGCTTTCGTAAAGCTAACGGCCTAACGCAGAAAGAGGTTTCTGAAAGGCTGGGCGTAACGCAGCAAACCTATGCCCGCTTAGAGGCTAATCCTGGCCGCGCAAGTATTGAGCGTCTGTTCAGGGTGTTTACTGTGTTGGGCATAGAAATGGTGCTTTCCTCGGGGCCTTCTTCATCCCTCGTCCGGTTGGAAGGTAACTCAGGCAAGCAGGACGCTTCTCCTGCCAGACGGGAAAAATGGTGAGGGTAAGCCTCGTCCCGCATCGCCACCTGCCCTGGCAGAATTCATTTTCGAAGGCATGCGCCAGCAGTGCAGGCGGCTGGCTGCGGGGCAGAGTTAATCTTAAATTTCCCGCACCAACCGCGCCGGGCTCCCGACATAAACCCCAGCCACTAAGATATCTTTCGTCACCACGCTGCCAGCGCCAATCACCGCGCCGCTGCAAATATGCTCCGTCAGAATGGTACTGCCGCTGCCTACGGTGACGTTATCGCCGAGGGTGATGGCTATCCAGCTCTCCGGGTTGGGGTCTGGCCTGCCGCTGCGGAACAGGTCGTTGGCGAAGGTGACGCCGTGGCCGATAAAGCAGTTTTTGCCGGTGGTGACGTTTTCGCACAGGAACGAGTGGGATTGGATGCGGGTGCCGGAGCCGATCACGCAGTGGCGCTGGATCTCAACAAAAGGCCCGACGAATACGCCGCTCTCCAGCGTACATTCGTAGAGGTTAACCGGCTCAATAACGGTGACATCGTCGCTGGCAATAACGTCGCGGATGCCGCTTTTGATGATTTTCATAAATGCCTGCCCTGGTGTATAGAGTGGATTCTAGTAGACCGAAGTCATAGCCCAACGGCTAGGGTTTTGTATGCTGCTACAGAAGGCAAAATCTTAGAGAGTTCGCGCATTCTATAACGACCTTGTCTGCACAATAATAAATATGGTGAAGTCAGTATGTGGAAATTTTTTAAGCAATGGTTCAAGGCACAGGCATCCTATTTCTTCTGGGGCTATGTTCCGTGGCTGTTCGTTCTCATTTTTGGTATCGTTGCTGTAACGTATTTTCGCCCTTATGCGTTACATGCGACAGGGGTTTTTATATTGCTTGTTTTTGCTTTTATTATTTGGCTTAATCGGCCTCGTTAATTATATAAGGATATTAATTATGTCAGCTCCAGCTCACTTACGGCTGACTGATGAAAATGATTCCTCAATGCCGCCGGCGCTTAAAAATATCCCAGCGCTGACGGCATTGTTTTTTACTACTTCGTATAAAACCGATAAGTCGCCGTATAAGGCACTTTCAGCGTTGCGCCAAAGGTCGCCGGGTCGCAGATCGTCGGGCCGGTTACGCCGCCGCGGGTGTCCACGCGCTGGATGCTGCTCACGTTGGCGAACAGGCCTGGCTGGGCCTCTGAGGTGCCGGTCAGCAGCAGCCACGGAATCGAGCCTTTATCTTTCGACGGGCGAGTGGTGCTCAACGTTCCGGCGACCACGCTGCCGTCCGTGGCCTGCCAGTGCGGGCCGTCGAAATGCTTGCCGACGAGGTGCTTCAGGCCTTTATCGCTGAACAGGTCGGCTTCCGGGGCCTGGAATACCCAGTTCCCGGTTTTGGCCTCGGCGTCCGCCGCCGCGCAGCGGTAGATCTGCACGCCACGGGCATAAAGCTCGGTTTGCAGATGCTCGCCTTTTGGCGCGTCGATAGAAGTCTCTGCGGCGTTCGCCAGGGCCGGAAGCCCGCTCATCATCAGCGCGAAATACGCGGTTGTTAAGAAGCGCTGGCTCATGACGTGACTCCGCACACCATACGCGCTCCGCCGCCGCCGAGCATTGCCGGGTGGTCAGAGTGGTTATCGCCGCCGGCGTGGATCATCAGCGAGTGACCTTTGAGGTCAGACATGCGCAGGCGAGGAGCCAGCACCGGGTAGGTTGCCGTACCGTCGCTGTCGACGTACAGCGCAGGCAGGTCGCCGAGGTGGCCGTTGCCCCACGGGCCTTCGTGTTTGCCGGTGTGGGCCGGATCTAAGTGGCCGCCAGCCGCCAGGCCAGCCACCATTTTGCCGTCCTGCATGCCGGGGCCGCAGTTCGGATTAGTGTGAACGTGGAAGCCGTGAATGCCCGGCGGCAGGCCTTTCAGGTTTGGCGTAAAGACCACGCCATATTGGGTGGCGTGATATTCAATTGTGCCTGCTGGCGTTGAAGTGCCTTTGGCATCCACGGTGTTCATGGTCACGGTGGCGGCCTGTGCCAGCCCGGTACAGGCGAGGGCGGTAATACACAGCGTCAGTTTTAGCGTATTTAACGTGTTCATCGTTTAACCCTGTAATTTTATCGGGTGATGCAAAGAGACAGATGTCGCAAAATTTTGTGCTGCGGGCTTATGCGCGGCAGCAAGCTGGTTATAACAAACCGTTTTGCGGCGTGTTTGATTGCTCTGATAGGTGAAATTGTGGGTAAAAAATCAGCGTGAAGATTTTTAAAAACAATATTTTCATGAGCTTATCCTGTGATCGGGAATGATTAAAGGGAGAGGCCTGAATGAAAAAGAAAGCGTATTTAACGGTGATAAGAGAGAGTGCAAACGACCGGCTAACGATCGTTAAAAATTATTTGGCTACTATGCCTTAACTAAAGCATAGATGATTGCGCTGAGCGGGTTGAATACGGTCGCTTAAAATCGCGAGATTTTTAAAAAGCCTTTAATTTTCATCCGGCTTGATAAATAAGATATATCCGAATAAAAAAGGGCCGTTAAACGGCCCTTGAAGTGAATAAAAAGATTTAAGCCAGCGGCCGGGAGCCAATCATTCGGGCGCTCTTAATCCACGCCATAGAGCCCATCACCGCAATCGCCGTCAGCAGGATGTACTCCAGCGACATGGCATACACGCCCTGAATGGCGTAAATCACTACGCTAATCACGTCGATAACCACCCACAGCAGCCAGTTCTCAACGTATTTACGCGTCATCAGCACCATTGCGGCAATCGACAGGACAAGCATCGCGGAATCCCACAGCGGGAAGGCATCCGGCTGCAGCTGCGGCATCTCAACCGCCACGCCGAGGCTTTGCATAATGCCCACCGCAATGCGGGTCAGCACGGCGAAGACCGGGTCGATGAAGAAGGTCATCAGCGCGATGGCGATCAGGCAAACCGCCGCCAGCGTGAAGGCCTTGCTGCGCGACAGCCAGCGGATTTTCAGCGCGGCCTCGTTGGCCTCGTTTTGGCGGCTCCATGCGTACCAGCCGTAAAGGTTGGCGGCGAAGAAGAACACCTGCAGCAGCAGGCTGGCGTAAAGCTGGATCTGGAAGAAGATCGCCGCAAACAGCGTGACGTTAATCAGGCCGAACAGGTAGTTGATGATCTTCTCTTTGCTGGCGAACCAGATGCAGAGCAGGCCGAAAACGGTGCCGATGGCCTCGATCCACGAGAGCGCGTAGCCGCCTTCGCCGAGCGGAATGGTGACCATCACATTCTTAATGCTGAAGAAATCCATGATTACTGCTCCTGGCTGTCAAGGTAGAGCGCTTCGAGGGCGAGTAAGATCTCGCGGGATTCACCCTGCAGGCAGGACTGTTCCTGCTGCTGGTAGTTGTTGATGCCTTCTTCAAGATTGCCGCTGTGTTCAACCACGACGTTAAGCACGGAGGCGATGCGTAAGCCGCGCAGCGCACCGACCACCATTAGCGGCGCCGTTTCCATATCCGCGGCGAGGATGCCCTTGCCGGACCAGAACTGGTTAATCTCGTCTTCGCGTTCGGTGTAGAAGCTGTCGTGGCTGCGCACGTAGCCGCAGTGGCTGGCGTAGCCCAGGCGTTTGGCCTGTTGAGCGAGATGGTGCACCAGGCCGATGTCCGCGCAGGCCGGGTAGCCTTTGTCGATGTACATCTGGCTGGTGCCGTCGTCCCGCACGGCGGCGGTGGCGATGACGAGGTCACCGAGGCGAATATGGTTTTGCATCGCCCCGCAGCTGCCGATGCGGATGAGGTTGGTGACGCCAATCTGGCGCAGCTCTTCCACGGCGATGGCGGTAGAAGGCCCGCCCATGCCGGTAGACATCACCAGGACTTCCACGCCGCGAAACCAGCCGCGCAGGGCGCGATATTCCCGGTTGCTGCCAAAGTCTTCTACGTTGTCCAGAAACTGAGCGACGTGTTCCACGCGTTTAGGATCGCCCGGCAGGAGCGCATAACGGGCGTGCGTCATCTCCCGGCTGAGCCGGATATGGGGCTGGAGTTGGGTCATGATATTTACCTGGCGTTAAACGAGCCATTTGGCATGGCTCAGGATTGGCTGCTGTTATTTAATGTTCGGCGTGCTGGCGCAGGCGCTGAGGGTCGAGAACCTGAATCTGCTCGCCGTGAATCGCAATAATATTGTCTTCCCGCAGTTCGGATAAAATCCGGTTAATGCTGCGCGGCACCACCGCAAACTGCTCGCTTAATTGCTGCTTATTAAGCGGGATGCTGCTCTGTATTTGCTGGTATTTCTGCCACAGCACCAGGCAAATACGCTGATGTAACGAATAAAGAATGTCTTCTCCGGCCTTTTTGGACAGCTGATAATATTGATCGCTCACGGCCTGTAATATTTTTTGATTAAAGTAATTGTCTAACCCCAGCCAGCGAATAAACTCTTCCCGCGTCAGCACTAATAACGCCGCGTCGCTAACCGCTTCTACCGAGCAGATGTATTGCCGCCGCTCGAAGATTTCCAGCTCGCCCAGCATGTCGCCCTTTTTATAGCGCGCCTGGGAATATTTTCGCCCGTCGTCAGCGGTGGTGAAAACGTCGATTTCCCCTTTAACGATCAGGTGGAATTCATCGCAAATTTCCCCCTGGCGAAAAATCAGCGAGCCGCGAGGGTAATGTTTTAGCTGCCAGCTGCGCAGAATATCCAGCGGGCAATACTTCAGCAGCTCATACAGTGCCGGGTCGCCGGTCACTCTTTCAATGACGCTGAGCCAGTCGCTTTGTCTGCTCTCGTTTTTCATGGTGTTCACTATAAAATTTCCCGTCAAATAAGGACAGGACGCCCGTCCCGCGTTGCCCACAGATTAGCGTGAAAACTGCCAGCGGGATCTGAAATCCGCATCGTGGCCGGGACATTTGTCCCGCCGGTTCGCTGGCGGAGTGGGCGATTTGCTTGTTTTTCGTACATACTGTTTTTGAAGTTCACCCAATCTATTAACTGTTTATGATTTTAATCAAGGAGTTAACATGTCTGGTTGGTTCGAATTAAGCAAAAGCAGCGACGGGCAGTTCAAGTTTGTGCTCAAGGCGGGCAACGGGGAAGTGGTGCTCACCAGCGAGCTGTATAAAACCCGCGCCTCGGCGGACAACGGCATCGCCTCCGTGCGCACCAACAGCCCGCTGGATGAACGCTTCGACAAGAAGGTCGCCAGCAACGGGAAGTTCTACTTCAACCTCAAGGCCGGGAATCATCAGGTGATTGGCACCAGCCAGATGTACGCCACGGAACAGTCCCGGGATAAAGGCATTGCCTCGGTGAAAAATAACGGTGGAACTGAAACGGTGAAAGATAAGACTTAACCGGAACCAGGGGCGGCGGGCGCAAGGCGTAACATCCCCTTGGGTGATGTTTTACGCGATGCTGCACCGGCCGCCTTTTCCCGGAAGCAGCGTAGATGATGTGCTGTATTTCGCCGGGAGCCTGAAAGTAATAAAAATGAAAGTGGAATCTACCCCTGCGGCGTATCGCCATGCCGGGCTTCACCTGCCCGCAAAGAATAACGTCCCCGGCACGAGTCTTCAGCTGCTCGTTTGGCAGATCAAAGACAAAACCGGCATCGTGCCTGCGCACCTTATCCCGCTCCAGCGCGTGGCCTCGGAGCACAACTGTATCATCGGCATTCGCCCGGTGGACAAGCTGGCGACGGCGCTGATTGAGGCCGGGCATCCAACCAAAGGTTTTCACATCAAGGGGAAAAGCGCCTCGTGGGGGCCGCAGGCAGGGTTTATCTGCGTGGAGCAGCGTTTTAGCAAGCTGGAGAATGCTTCACCCGAACGAATTGCGAAGTTCAACCTGCAGACGCAGGCCTGTATTGCCGAAGGGCATGCGGCAGCCGTGCCGCTGGAGGTTTCCCAAAGCCGCCTGCACGCCCTTTTTGAGCAGGGGCTTATCGACAAGCTTTCCCCGGAGAATCCCCGCGGCGTGAGCCATCTCAGAGCCAGCGGCCCGGGCGGCGAGCGCTATGCGTTTGAAGCCCTACGCCTGCCGGGAAACGGAGAAGCGCGTTACCTGATCTCCCATCGCGGCGCGCCGCTGGAGGTGCTTGCTCCGCATGCCGAAGCCAGGTCTTTTACTGCAGATTACGACCTGATGGTTATCGCCCCGCACGTCAGCGATTTGGGGCCTGAGGATAATTTACAGGTGCCGGATGTGTCCCATCAGGTATTTCGCCAGCGGCTGGAAAATTACCGTACGCTTCCCGAACACGCGGCTTTGCGGCAGGACTATGACGATCCGGCGAGCTTCTACCGTAAGAGCGACGGTGAGATAGGCAATGCCAGCGAACGCGCCCGCCGGATGATCGGCGTGCTTAATCAGGCGCTGGTGGGTGATGGGGAAAAAGTGGTGCATCATGCAACGGACAGCGCCAACCCGGTGACCGACCCGGAGAGCAACTACCCGGCCACGTTTGCATTGCCGTGCAAAATCGGGCGCTTTGAGCCGTTGTGCATCATTGAGAATAAAGATGATTTAGCCGAGCTGGTGATGCAGGCGAAGAACGCGGGCTACCACGTTCCGCTGAATCCGCTGTGGGAAAAAGAGGTGCTTGGCGTGCGCAGCGACAGGTTTACCGCCGCGAAGCTGACGCTGGAAGCGGCGCAGCTGGCAAGGCCGGTTCGGCAGCGCTAATGCTACCTTTGCGAGGCGCGCCGCTTCGCGCCTATGCAGGCTCCGGAACAGCAGGTGAACCTCCTGTTCGTTGTTTTTTGACCTTCCCGTCCCGGCAACGGGCCGCGTTAAAGTTCACTCCAGCGTAAACGCCTGCGCGTTCGTGAGGGCGGCTCTGCCATTCCCTTCGCAATCGCCGCCCCAATTTCCGCGCACACGGTAATCCCCTGCACAAACGGCTGGTCATGCATCAGATACGGCAGCGCGCCAAACGCGATGCGCCCGCGGGCGCACTCGGGTGACAGGAGCGTATAGTCGTCGCCGACGTCCGGGATCTCATCGCCGCAGGCCTCCAGCTGCTGCCTCAGCGTCGCAAACGGCAGATCTCGGGTCTTCAGCGGCTTTTGCCCGCGCGCATCAATAAAAACATCGAACGTCCGGCTTTCTCCCCCGGCGGTAATCACCGTCTGGCTCTCTTTTACATCCATTTTATAGTCCGATCCCAGCGGCAAAACATCGATTACTCCGGCTTCGCGCAGGGCCAGCAACCGGCGGATCGATTCCGGAGGAATGGCCGCATAGTTATCGATAAACACCCGGGCAATACCCGTTTTGAAGCGCTTGCTGTCCTCGCCATCAAGATGAGGCACGATCTCCTGCACGGCTTCGTGCAGCCGCAGGATCGCATAGCGCCACGGCACCGTTCGCCTGTCGCGCTTATTGCGTTCAACTTCCATCAGGTTGGCGTGGGCCCAGCGAAAAGGATCGTTTTTACGGCGATCGGCAAACCAGGCGTGGGCAAAACTGTCGGCATTCAGGGATCCCAGGCTGACGTGCTCGCTCCACGCCGGATCGGCCCGCTCGATTTCTTCAACCATCAGCCGGAAGATCCTGTCGAGCAGGCCGCCTGAACCGGCGGCGATTTCTTTTTCTACGGCCTGCGCGGTGACGACGCATAAAGGTTGATAGGGGAGCGGGCAGTAAAAGTCGGCTTCCGGCAGGATACCGGAGCGGGACATCAACTGGATTGCCAGCGCTTCGCTGCCCTTATCGCGGGTAAATTTAAGCTGTTCGTCATCCGTCCGCGCAAACTCGCCATGCTGCATCACCACGGCCATCGCGGCGTCGATACCGCTGAGCGAGGTGCCCATAATGCCGACTTTGCAGGAGGGGATTCTCGCTTCCATCAGCCCGGACCAGGGGCTGGGGAAAAACGTCCGCGTGGATTCGCTTTCATCCGGCCAGACGTGGCCGGTGGCGATAACGGCGAGGTCAAAATGCTCGGCTACCGGCTCGCCCTGCGCCCACAGGCGTACGGCTTCCTGCGTAACCTCGAGGTCCGTTACCCGGCAGGATTCATGCACTGCGACGGTAAAGCCCCGCTGCTTTGCCTGCGCAACCAGCTGCAGAAACTGGTCGCGAAAATATTCGCCAAGTAAAATACGCGGCAGAAACTGACGAACGTGCAGGGAATCACGCTTCACGCCAAAGCGGGCCAGGTGGCTGTCACTTTGCTTGCGCAGCCAGTCGATGTAGGGGGTAAAAATAGGCGGGATTTCAATACTGGCGATGTTTGCCAGCATCATCCGCGAGTTCTCTTCGAGGCTGTATGGCATGCCGATACCCGCCTCCCGCGCCTGCTCATAAACCGAAACCGCCAGCGGGATATTTTTCTTAACGAGGGAGTGGAAGGTATAAATTCCCGTTGGCCCTGCGCCGATAATCGCTACCTTTTTCATCGAGGCTCACTCATCATTATTGTTATCGTGCCCATTTACGGACGGACCTTCTCCATCATGCGAAAGCCCTGTCTGATAAGTGTGGTAGAAAATGAGTATTGAGCCAGTGCGCTTCTTCTTGAATGGTTGTAATAATTTATTCCATTGCTATATCTGGATTTATATCGATAAAAAGCCTTTTCTCGTGATGATTATCACATCGAATGAATAAATAATTCCTTACTATGCCGCTAACCTTTAGAGACGGGATCCCCAATGAAGATTAATTTAAGCAAGCTGGTGACTGAAAGCCGTAACCCGACCAGCGCGGCGATCGACACGCTGTCTACCGTAGACATGCTCAAGGTTATCAATAACGAAGACAAACAGGTGCCGCTGGCGGTTGAAGCCGCGCTGCCGCAGGTGGCTCAGGTCGTCGATAAAGTCGTGGCCGCGTTCGCCCAGGGCGGCAGGCTGATTTACAGCGGCGCGGGAACATCTGGCCGGCTGGGCATTCTCGATGCAAGCGAGTGCCCGCCAACTTTCGGCACCCCTCGCGAGCAGGTGGTCGGCCTGATTGCCGGCGGGCATCCGGCCATTTTGCAGGCTGTGGAAAACGCCGAAGACAGCCGTGAAATGGGCGAGCAGGATCTGCGGAACCTGAACTTCAGCGCGCGTGACGTGCTGGTGGGCATTGCCGCCAGCGGCCGCACGCCGTACGTGCTCGGCGCCATGGCCTACGCAAAAAGCGTGGGCGCTACCGTCGCTGCCATCTCCTGCAATCCCGGCAGCGAAATGAGCCTGGCGGCGGATATTGCGATTGAGCCCGTGGTCGGCCCCGAAGTCGTCACCGGCTCTTCACGCATGAAGGCGGGAACGGCGCAAAAGCTGATTCTGAATATGATCACCACCGGGTCGATGATCCGCAGCGGCAAAGTTTACGGCAACCTGATGGTGGACGTAGAGGCAACCAACGCCAAGCTGATTCAGCGCCAGGTCAATATTGTGGTTGAGGCAACGGAATGTAGCCCGGAGCAGGCTGAAGAGGCGCTTAGCGCCTGCAAGCGTCACTGCAAAACGGCGATCTTCATGCTGCTAAGCGGCCTGTCTGCCGAAGAGGCAAGCCGGCTGCTGGCAAAAAATCAGGGCTTTATACGTAAAGCATTGCAGGGGTTAAACGGATAGCGATGGCGAAAATCACCGGCTCAATGATGGAACAAGTCCTGCGCCTGACGGGCGGCAGCGGCAATATTCTTGTCTGCGGCAACTGCATGACCCGCCTCAGGCTGACGCTTAAAGACAGGGATCGCGTTCAGTACGACGAACTGAAAAAGATTCCCGGTGTGATGGGCGTGGTCAACGGCGACGATCAGCTGCAGATCATTCTCGGCCCCGGCAAAGCGCAAACCGCCAGCGAGCTAATGAATGCGATGCTGAGGCAGGGTGGCCAAAGCGAGCCGGAGGGGGGCGACAGTGCGGATCTGGCCGCGCTCGCCAGCCAGAACAAAAAGCAGATGAAGGCGAAGCAGAACAGCGCGGTGCATAACTTCCTGACGAAGTTTGCCACCATCTTCACGCCGCTTATCCCGGGCTTTATCGCCGCCGGGCTGCTGCTGGGGATTGCCACGCTGCTGCAGCAAACGCTGGTGGTGGAAGGCACAACCCCGGCGGCGTGGCTGACCCAGCTTATCGCCTACATGAAGGTGTTCAGCATCGGGCTGTTCACCTTCCTGAGCATTCTGATTGGCTTTAATACCCAGAAGGCCTTCGGCGGCACCGGCGTGAACGGGGCAATCATCGCCTCGCTGTTTATCCTGCGCTACGTGCCGGAAGGCAAAGTCGGCTACTACGCGGGGATGGACACCTTCTTTGGGCTGACAATTGACCCGCGCGGCAACATCATTGGCGTGCTGCTGGCCTGTATTTTGGGGGCGTGGATCGAACGCCAGGTACGGCGGATGATCCCGGACAATCTGGATATGATCCTTACCTCAACGATCACGTTGCTGATCACCGGGGCAATCACTTTCGTGGCGATCATGCCCATCGGCGGCGAGCTGTTTAAAGGCATGTCGTGGTTGTTTATGCACCTGAACGGCAACCCGTTCGGCACGGCGATTCTGGCCGGGCTTTTCCTGATTGCCGTGGTGTTTGGTATTCATCAGGGTTTTGTTCCGGTCTACTTCGCGCTGATGGATGCCCAGGGCTTCAACTCGCTGTTCCCGATTCTGGCGATGGCCGGTGCGGGGCAGGTGGGCGCGGCGCTGGCCCTGTTTGCCCGCTCGCCGAAAGGCTCGATGCTGCGTACCCAAATTAAAGGGGCGATTATTCCCGGCCTGCTGGGTATCGGCGAGCCGTTGATTTACGGCGTGACGCTGCCGCGGCTTAAGCCATTTATCACCGCCTGTATCGGCGGCGGCGTGGGTGGGTTCTTTATCGGGCTGGTGGCCTGGCTGGGGCTGCCCGTCGGGCTGAATACCGTGTTTGGCCCATCCGGCTTAGTGTCGATTCCGCTAATGACGTCTAATCAGGGGATCTTCGCCGGCATGGCGGTTTACGTCGCCGGGATTGTTATCGCCTATGCCGCCGGTTTTATCATGACCTGGTTCTTTGGCAGCAAGAACGTTGATTTAAGCTAATTTCACTGTGCTTTCGTGGCCTGACGCAGCGCGCGTGGCGTTATCTGGAAGCGTTTCTGAAAACGAGCGGTAAAGCGAGAAGGGCAAAGATAGCCGTTCTCTCTTGCCACCTCGCTTATCGGCGTGTGCGTTGTCTGGATGGCGGCGAGGGCGTTATTCAGCCTCACGTCATCCAGCAAGTTTTGGAAGCTTTCCCCTTCGGCGGCGAGGTGGCGGCGCAGCGTTGAGGTGGACATAAACAGCTGACGCGCCATTTCCGGGGCCGTCCAGCGTGCGCCCGGGTTGGCCAGCAGAAGGTTCTGGCAGCGGCTGACCAGCGAATCCTGCGGGTGAGAGAGGAAAAGATCGCTGATGTTGTTCTTGCCCAGCGTCAGCAAAATCGCCATCGCAAGGTGCTCTAACACCTGGCCCGGCAGCTTTTTCTGCAGGGCGCTTTTTAACTGCTCCCAACAGAAAACCAACTCTTCATTTTGTCGTACACAAAAGCCTCGCTTGCTCTCTTCCTGCGGCTCCAGGGGATAAAACTGCCGGAAGCGATGAATTAATCCCGGCGGCAGATAGAGCATTTCCGCCAGATAAAAACCGCCCTCGGGGTAATTAGCAATGCCAAACTCATGGCCGGAGGGAAACAGGATTATCTGACTGTTATTGGCGATGTCGCTGAGATCGCCCCAGCTCACCACCTTCTTACCCTGGCGTATACGGCACAGCGCAGGCATCAGCAGTTTGACCCGGTGGAGTTCGTGGGCCTGATACATTCGTATTTCCTGTATCTTTACGCGCGATTCTGCTTCTGCCTGCACGGTGACTCCTTATTTAATGCCGTAGACCGGGACCATTTCCGCAGTCGCTATTTTGTTGGCGGTCAGCATGTAGCCGACCAGGGCGCCGCTGGCGTTGCCGTCAATCGGCAGCTTGTCGGTTTTTAACGCCCAGACTTTAAAATGGTAATGATGTGGCTTATCGCCTTTCGGGGGGCACGCCCCGCCAAAGCCGGCATAGCCATAATCGTTTCTGCCCTGTACGGCGCCCGCCGGGAGTTTTGTGCCGTCTTTATTTCCCGCATCGGCGGCAAGGGAAGTCACGGAGACTGGAATATTCACGACCGTCCAGTGCCACCAGCCGCTGCCGGTGGGGGCGTCGGGGTCGTAGGCAGTCACGGCAAAGCTTTTGGTGCCCTTTGGCGCGCCTGACCAGCTTAGCTCGGGCGACTGGTTGCCGCCGGAGCAGCCAAAGCCTTCGAAGACCTGCGCTTTTGTAAGCGGTAAACCGGTTTTCATTTCGCTACTTTTTACCTGAAACCCAGCGGCCTCGGCGGATAACGACAAAAATGCCAGCGCGGCGACGGCAATATGCTTTTTCATAACGACCTCTTGCTTGTTGGAATAATGCTTATTTTAAGGAAGCCGTGAAAGGAATTTCGTGCAGAACGGCGCGCCAATCGTGCCAAAAAGGTCAGAAAGGGTTTGTTTGCCGCCGGGAAAGAAACGTTTTTAATCATTTGGTTCCCGCAGAATAAGACAGGTGTTTTATTTATTGCCGTTCGACAGCTATCGATTCTCATTTTTTTTCTAAGGACAGAAAGGCATTAGCGATAATTTTTTATTCTTTTATGGAATCGTTGCCGTTGGAAATACTGCTTTCTCCCCCGAGACAGGAGCAGAATCATGGCAGCAAAACGACACTCACTCTGGCTGGTTGCACTGGCCCTTATTGCGGCTCAGGCCCACGCGGTGGACGTCACCGTGGCGTACCAAACCTCCGCCGAACCCGCCAAAGTGGCGCAAGCCGATGACGCTTTTGCCAAAGATAGCGGCGCGAAAGTGGAATGGCGTAAGTTCGACAGCGGCGCGAGCGTGGTGCGTGCCCTGGCATCGGGCGATGTGCAAATCGGTAATATCGGCTCCAGCCCGCTGGCCGTTGCCGCCAGCCAGAACGTGCCGATTGAAGTTTTCCTGCTGGCCTCCCAGCTCGGTAACTCCGAAGCGCTGGTGGTCAAAAAAGCCATCAAAACGCCGCAGGATTTAATCGGCAAACGTATCGCCGTGCCGTTTATCTCCACCACCCATTACAGCCTGCTGGCTTCCCTCAAACATTGGGGCATCAAGCCGGATCAGGTTCAAATCCTCAACCTTCAGCCTCCGGCAATTATTGCCGCCTGGCAGCGCGGCGACATTGATGCCGCCTATGTCTGGGCTCCGGCAGTGAATGAGCTGGAAAAGGACGGCAACGTGCTGACGGACTCTGCGCAGGTGGGCAAATGGGGCTCCCCGACGCTCGACGTCTGGGTTGTACGTAAAGACTTCGCCGAAAAACACCCTGATGTCGTCACCGCCTTTGCCCGCAGCGCCATTGCGGCCCAGAAAGGCTACATCGACAACCCGGACCAGTGGCTCAAGCAGCCGGACAACCTGAGCAAGCTTTCGCGCCTGAGCGGCGTGCCGGAAACCGATGTCCCTGGGCTGGTGAAAGGCAATACCTACCTGACGGCTAAGCAGCAGGTCGAGCAGCTTAGCGGCCCGGTGAATAAAGCTATCGTCGATACAGCGCACTTCCTGAAAGAGCAGGGCAAGGTGCCGGCGGTGGCAACCGACTACAGCCAGTTTGTGACCGACCGCTTCGTGAAGCCGTTGGCGCAGTAACAGTTAACAGGAGGCACGGCGATGCTACAGGTTTCGCATCTCAGCGCGGAGTACGGCGGTAAAGCGGTACTCGACGACATTAATCTGACGGTGGATGAGGGCGAGCTGCTGGTGGTGCTCGGCCCTTCCGGCTGCGGTAAGACGACGCTGCTTAACCTGATCGCCGGTTTTGTTCCTTACCACGCCGGCAGCATTACGTTGCAGGGCAAAACGGTTGAAGGCCCCGGCGCCGAGCGCGGGGTCGTATTCCAGAATGAAGGGCTGCTGCCCTGGCGCTCGGTGCTGCATAACGTGGCCTTCGGGCTGCAGCTTGCCGGGCAGGCTAAGCCCGAGCGGGAAGAGATTGCGCTCGACATGCTGCGCAAGGTTGGCCTGGAAGATAAGGCGAAAAACGCCATCTGGCAGCTTTCCGGCGGGCAGCGGCAGCGGGTGGGCATTGCCCGCGCGCTGGCAACAAAGCCTCAGCTTTTGTTGCTGGACGAACCCTTCGGGGCGCTGGATGCCTTTACCCGCGAGCAGATGCAAACCCTGCTGCTGAAACTGTGGCACGAAAGCCGCCGCCAGGTGCTGCTGATTACTCATGATATTGAGGAAGCGGTATTCCTGGCGACGGAGCTGGTCTTGCTGTCACCCGGTCCGGGCCGCGTGCTGGAGCGACTGCAGCTTGATTTTGGTCGCCGTTACGCCGCCGGAGAGCCGTGCCGCAGCATTAAATCGGATCCTGAATTTATCGCGAAACGTGAATACGTGCTGAGCCGCGTGTTTGATCGCCGGGAGGGTTTCTTATGAGCGTAGTGATTCACGACAAACCGGCTCGCCGCCGCCTTATGCTGCGCTGGCCGTTTTCGCGACAGCTGACTCTCAGTGCGGCAACGCTGGTCACGCTGGTGCTGCTGTGGTGGTGGGTGGCGGCGCAGCACTGGGTTAGCCCGCTGTTTCTGCCGCCGCCGGGGCAGGTGCTGGCGAAGCTGATTAGCATCGCCGGGCCGCAGGGTTTTATGGACGCCACGCTGTGGCAGCATCTGACTGCGAGCCTGGGGCGCATTCTTACCGCCCTCGCCGCTGCGGTACTGATCGGTATTCCGGTGGGCATTGCGATGGGGCTCAGTACCACCGTGCGCGGCATTCTTGATCCGCTGATCGAGCTTTACCGCCCGGTGCCGCCGCTGGCCTATTTGCCGCTGATGGTGATTTGGTTTGGCATCGGGGAGACATCCAAAATCCTGCTGATTTACCTCGCGATTTTTGCGCCGGTGGCGATGTCCACGATGGCGGGTGTGCGCAGTGCGAAGCAGGTACGTATTCGCGCCGCTCAGGCGCTGGGCGCGTCCCGTTTGCAGGTTATCTGGCATGTGATTTTGCCGGGCGCGCTGCCTGAAATTCTGACCGGCTTCCGCATTGGGCTGGGCGTAGGCTGGTCCACGTTGGTGGCCGCAGAGCTCATCGCCGCCACGCGCGGGCTGGGCTTTATGGTGCAGTCGGCCGGTGAGTTTCTGGCAACGGATGTGGTACTGGCCGGGATCGGCGTAATTGCCGTCATCGCGTTTTGTTTAGAACTGGGGCTGCGGGCGCTACAGCGTCGGCTGACCCCGTGGCATGGAGAAGGGCAATGAGTGAAAAAGTGAACGTTAAGCCATTGGGGCCGTACATCGGGGCGCAGGTCAGCGGCGTGGATCTGACGCGTGGCCTGAGCGATAACCAGTTTGAGCAAATTTATCACGCGTTGATTCGCCACCAGGTGCTGTTTTTCCGCGAGCAGGAGATAACGCCTTCTCAGCAGCGCGCGCTGGCTCTGCGATTCGGCGACCTGCACATTCACCCGGTTTACCCGCACGCGGAAGGCGTGGAAGAAATTATCGTGCTGGATACCCACAATGATAATCCGCCGGATAACGACAACTGGCACACCGACGTGACCTTTATTGAAACGCCGCCTGCCGGGGCGATTCTGGCTGCGAAGCAGCTGCCGGAAACCGGCGGGGATACGCTGTGGACCAGCGGCATTGCTGCCTTTGAGGCGCTGTCGGAGCCGTTTAAAAAGCTGCTGTCCGGGCTGGAGGCAGAACATGATTTCCGCAAATCGTTCCAGGAGTACAAGTACTCCCATAACGAGGTCGAGCACCAGCGCTGGCGCGAGGCCGTGGCGAAGAACCCGCCGCTGCGCCATCCGGTGATTCGTACTCATCCGGTCAGCGGCAAGCAGGCGCTTTTCGTCAACGAAGGCTTTACCACCCGCATCGTCAACCTGACGGAAAAAGAGAGTGAGGCGCTGCTGGGCTTCCTGTTTGCCCACATCACCAAGCCGGAGTTCCAGGTGCGCTGGCGCTGGCAGCAAAACGATATTGCCATCTGGGATAATCGCGTCACCCAGCATTATGCCAACGCCGATTATCTCCCGGCTCGCCGCATCATGCACCGCGCGACTATTCTGGGCGATAAGCCTTTCTGGCGCGGTTGATAGAAAAATAGCGCCTAATAATGGGCGCTATTTTTAGACATTTTTAAGCCCGAACCTTTAGCGCAACCAGCAGGGCCGTTAACAGCATCAGGCTGCCGGATAGCATCAGCGGAGCCAGCAGGCCGAGGTTATCCAGCGCCAGGCCGCCAACCGCCGCGCCGCAGGTGTTGGCCAGCTGAATAACGGCCACCTGAATCGACCCGGCTTTTTCTGCTTGATCCGCCAGCGAACGGGTGATCCACGTTGACCAGCCTACCGGCACCAGGGCAAAGGCCAGGCCCCAGACAACCGCAATCACCGAAGCCACCGTTTTATTCGTTCCCCACAGCACCAGCATCGCCGCGCTAACGGCGAGAATCAGCGGCGCGCAGGCCAGCGCCAGTTTTAACGAGCGTTTTAATACCGGGGCGGAAAACGATGTGCCGACGAAGCTGGCAATCCCGAAGCTCAGCAGCACCAGCGTCAGGCCGTCAACGTCAAAGCCCGACATCGTCATGTAAATCGGGCGGATATAGGTAAAGAACGAGAACTGACCCGCAAACGCCATGAAGATGGCGAGCATGCCCGCCAGCACGCCCGGCCGCTTTAACAGGCCAAACATGTTTTGCTTCTGGTGCGCCGGTTCACCCGGCAGCGAAGGCAGCGCCTTCCAGACCCAAATAATACAGGCTACGCCCATCAGCGCCGCG
The DNA here is from genome assembly GCA_009668225.1 of Enterobacteriaceae bacterium RIT693. Lineage (GTDB taxonomy): Bacteria > Pseudomonadota > Gammaproteobacteria > Enterobacterales > Enterobacteriaceae > Cedecea. The sequence continues at coordinate 192,370 of WJYK01000010.1, forward strand.
GCGTTAAAGACGTTGCGCCAGCCTATTATTCCGCCGAGAAAGCTGCCCAGCGGGGCGGCAATCACTAACGCAATCGACACCGCGCCGAAGATAACCGACAGCGCCTTTGGCACCGTGCGGGCAGGAACGAGGCGCATGGTCAACGAAGCCGACATGGCCCAGAAGCCGCCAAGCGCCAGCCCGAGGCAGGCGCGGCCCAAAAGCAGCAGGGAGAAATTACCGGCAAATGAAACCAGCAGGCAGGAGGCGGTGAGCAGGACGGCAAAAAGCAGCACCACGCGGCGGCGATCGGTGGAGCCAATGAGGTTGGTGATAAACAGGCTGGCGAACATGGCCACAAACGCGGTGACGGTGACTGACTGCCCGGCAACGCCCTCGGAGATATTCAGTTCCTGTGCCATAGGGGTCAACAGGCTAACCGGCAAAAACTCAACGGTAATCAGGCAGGCGACGCAAAAGGCGATGGCAAAAACGGCTGACCAGTTCGGCCGGGTTACGGTATTGGGCGGGATGGCGTGGGGGGGCGTCTCATTCATCCTGAAGTCCTGGGTAAGTTTTCGATGGCAAGCCCTCCAGTGTATCACCGCTTGCGCAACGACTTTAACGTTTTGG
>WJYK01000011.1 GCA_009668225.1 Enterobacteriaceae bacterium RIT693
ACCGATTATCCAAAGTCTGAATCAGACCATTCATGCAGCACAGGAGCACGCCAATGCTATTCAGCTCAGGATGGAGACATTTGTAGCACAAATCACCGCTGCACATAATGTTAATGATAATAATCAACTTTTTTTACTTGTACAGGAATTACCCCGTCACATCGCGAGTTTAAGAGAACTACACGGAAGTCTTGAAAATACTCGAGTGACTCTCAGTAATGCTCGACATGTAATCAGAACATGGCGCGATCGGCACCCTGACACTACGGTGACTCAAAACGAAATTACACATTATTTAGATGAAATAAACAATCGTATTTTTAATCAACTTCATCTATTGATCACGCAAACCGATAATCGGCTGCAGCACCTAATGCAATTACAAACCTCGCTAAGTTTAAATATGAATGAAGAATAAACAATCCTGGCAAATACGATCGCTACCATAATAGTTTGAAGACATTCTCCCAGCAACAGATATCCCATTAAACATTAAGCTAACAAATGATATATGCCGCAATTAATATGGCTTACTCAAAAAATCTAATAGGGGTTACAACACGTTTTCCACGGCGGAAGTGTTACGTCGAGGCTTAATTCTTCGCGTAACGATTTCACGTAGCGTTTCAGCATTGGCAGCCTCGACGCTGTCGGTCTGTCACACGTGAGCGACAGAAGGCTGTTTAACTCACACGGGTTGGGTGCGAGAAGGCAAAAGCTGACACAGCATCATCGGTTCACCGGGGGTGAAACTCATGCTGGAAAAGAGGCTGACCTGTCTTCAAAGCGATAAAAACAGTTGCACGGTGGTGCGTGCTACCGGGTACCACGCAGCAAAGCATAAGTGCCAAACGAATCGGTTAACATGAATTCAGAACTCGCGTGACAACCTCAAATAGCCATTAAAACGTACTGCACATTCATTGTTATTGAATAAACCGGAAGCGATGGAAGTATCTCAACGCTGATGAAAGTGTGGCAAATTAACGAGTCATAATCCCCATTTAATCTCTTCTTGCCATCCTCTTTGCCCCATACATTCATGGAACTCACGTCTCCGGCTGTCATCATTTACATCCATGACATAACTTTCTATTTCCACTCGATCGGCTCGATAGTGACAATGTTTTTTTCTACTGCAATGTGTATAACTTGGTAAATATTTCGTTCGCTGAGCGATCTCATTTTTAATAGGGAATTTGTTTTTTGCTTGATTATGACAAAAATTTTTCGCCGTCGAAAAGATCTCTTCAGAAGACAGGTTTACCCATTGAGTCTCACATCCAGAGAGAAGAAAGATTAATATTAGCAGAGAAAATCGCAATACCATAAAAACCCTTATCGCGAATAAAACCAACATTAATTGAAAATTTAAGATGCAGTCAACGCAGATATAATCAACACATCAACATAATATCCGATAGCGTACAAAAAACTAAAGTGAAAAGCTTTTAATATATTGTTTCTTAAAATTCATCATACAATGTGAACCCATCCATCACTTGATATCCTGCATCTAAAAAAGAGACACTCCACTCTATTCGGCACAGTTTACTCATTTTGACACAAGATGCTATTAATGAAAAATTACCCCCCCCTTGATTTACTATAACATTTTCAGACTCTGACCGGTTCATATTGCACAAATTTGCACGACTAATAACGGCCCTCTCTATATTTAAATAACCAACCCTACCAGAGAACCTTCTGGGGCTTATGCGTTTTTTCTCTATAATAATGTGTCCAGTTCTTAATATCTAAGCCTTCCATTCTTATTGTTCATAACTAAAGCATGCAGATATTGTTTCAAAACGTTCAAATATGTAATTAAGTAAATTAAAAGGACTTAAATTGAAAAGGCCAATCATTCTGAAACTAACGAAATTAGCATTAATTTCATCATTACTGACTTACACCTTACCCAGTATCGCTGCTATTACCCCTGGAGGAATGGCTAATGTCAGCTGGAGCATCAAAAATGCCCCCGTTGATGGAGTAGATTCCATCACCTTTCCTATTCGAATTAATAACTCACCTGCTGAGCCCGGTTATTATTATGCACAGCAATTTAATATGATTAATGGGAATCTAGGGTATATAGGTATCAAACCTCAATATAGCGGCGCAACATTGGCCTTCTCAGTATTTGGCTCTGGCACATCGGCAGTAAATACATCCCTATGCAAATCAGGAGCTGACGGTGGTGCCGGTACATCCTGTTCAGTATGGTTAACCAAGTTTGTACCAGGTAAACTTTATTATTTGAATGTTTATCGGGACAGCAATGACACTTCTGTTTGGCATGGGTCCTTAACCAATGCAAGTGATGATGAAAAAGTTGTCCTGGGTGCATGGCGGCAACCGGCTTCCGCAAAAGGAATTGCAGGATCTCATGTTGGATTTGTTGAATATTATAAAAGCCTGGCTGGTTGTGCCGACCTGCAGAAAGCTGGCGTGGATTTCCATCAACCAAGAGTTGATGGATTCTCGACCACCATTACAGGCCCGAATGAATATGGGCGATGTAAAGGTAACATGAATTTCTCAGGTAAAAACACAGATAAATGGATGGCAACTGTGGCTGTTGGTTATTAAAGTAATTAGCTGACCAGACACTTAATAGACCTAATGTGGGGAAAATAATCATATTAGGTCACTGATTAACAAATCTACAAACAATCATTTTTAAGGCTTCATAAAATGTCAAGAATGATAAAATTAGTCGTTATTCTGACAAGCATGATTTATACATCGCTTGGATATGCACAAAAATGTCAGAGAGTGGCGATTATTGATACTGAAAATTCCAGCTCAACATTTTTAAGTGGTGATAATCTAAGGAATAAAGCACAAGGAAAGGCCATTTTTTACGCTTTCAAGGATGGCTGGAAAATATCCGATAAAATTCCTCCTGTGGCAACATCCACTGGCAAGGTAATGGTCATGATGGAAAAAGAAGCTTCTGGTGATTGCAGCATTATTGATCCTTTTATGTAATAACGGATCTGTCGCATTAACTGCCCCCCTGAGGATACAGGGGCAAGGTTAGGAATCTGTGGTGACACTCGTTTTTGCAATTACTATACTGGGTATATTGTTGGCGGCACTTCTGAAAGACGATAATGGGCGTTTTTTCTGCGTTGCTTTTGCGTTGCAGAAAAACTCATCAGGGTTTTTCCCATGGTTTTACGGCGACGCCAGTCAGGAAAATGATGACCTTTAGCTTTTTATTTATGTTGCATCATCCGTTTTGAAAGCAGAAGTGCGGTATCTCTGGACAATGAGACTCATATTAAAAACAAGAAAAAATAATACTTTCACCATCTATCTGGCTTAAGAACGATGGCGGTGCCTGTATCTCATATTTGAATATTCAATTTCAGATGGACGCAAACTATTGAAGCCAAAAATTCAGCGTGATCAGACCGCAGGTGAGCAACACGGTGAGGATTAATTCGAAACTGTAGCGTCGCAACATTTTCCGCACTCCAGAAAGAAACACCCGGCAAGCCGGGTGTTTGTGTTAACGCTTCAAGCTAACGGGGCGGCCCCGTTTAACTTATGCTGCTGGCTGAACGGCTGGTTTTGCTGCAGCTTTGTGATGTTTTTTCACGTGTTTCTTAGCAGCCTGCGCTTTCTGAGCAACAGGTTTTACTGCTTTTTTGTGATGCTTTTTAGCGGCCTGAGCCTTCTGTGCTGCTGCTGGTTTTACTGCCTTTTTGTGGTGCTTTTTAGCAGCCTGAGCTTTTTGCTCGGTTGCTGGCTTAGCGGCTTTTTTGTGGTGCTTTTTAGCGGCCTGCGCTTTCTGAGCGACAGCTTTTTTATGTTTCTTATGATGCGTTACTTTTGCAGCTGGAGCTTTAGCAGCAGGTGCAGCGGCGGTGGTTGCCGGAGCAGCAGCTGGTGCAGTCGCGGTAGTGTCAGCAGCGAAAGCGGCGGAAGACAGACCCATAGCAGCGGCAACAACCAGAGCTAATACTTTTTTCATTTCGACATCCTCGAATTTGTTTTCGTGTTTACCCCACTGCGGGGCCGTTGAAATGAACTATAGGCGTATGGAATAAACTCTTCAGTGAGTGATTGGTATCCGCTTGTAATGAAATGTACAACATCGAAGGAAGCGCTTCGGCATGACGGCACATCACCTGTTTTCGGCAACACATCGCCGCCCGGGGCGGCAAAGCGGCAGTCGTAGAAGGCGATGCCGCTTTCACCCGGCACGTGGTGATTGAATTTGCCGATATGGAACCGGCGCTGGCCTGCTACCACTCCCCGGAGTATCAGCGAGCCCGTCGGGAAAGGGCTGATGTCGCAGAAGCGATGATCGCCATTGTTGAAAGCCTGCCTGGCTAAGTCTTGCGAACCCAGCCTGAGGCTAAGGTTTTAGCCATTACTCCCCGAAACCTCCCGGTAAACCATCAGATTATTGCGCTTTTCCCCGGGGCGATTATCTTCCCAGAAAAATGCCATTCCCTCAGGCGCAGGCTGCAGCTTATCGCCGAGCACAATCAGCCAGCGGCAGTTTTCAGGCTTGCTGAAGGTTTTTTGTGGCCGATGCAGAATGCCGGCAAAGTAGTAGAGCATCGGCGCCTCAGATTCACCGAGGCGGTAAGACGCCATGCAGTCATTCGCCTGATACAGCCCGACAAGGTGGCTTTTGAGATCGGTAAAGACCCCTTCGTAGCCTTTGCTGTAGTCAAACCAGCCGACCATCAAAGTAAACGCCACGCTCCAGATAGTGGTCACGCCCAATCCCCAGCTTAGCGCAGCGCGAAATGCCGGGTTGAGCGAACCAGATAAACGGGCGCGGCAGAGCCACAGCGCTGTGATAGCCAGGGCAAACAGAAACAGCGGCCAGGAAAAGTGAATCTCGTAGCCCGCTGGCAGCCAGCGCTCCAGGGGAGCCAGCCATCCTCTCTTATCGCCGCTAAGCTTGAGCAGGTAAATGCCCCACAGCACCACAAGCAGGGCAGACCAGAGCACAGCAGAAAAATATGAGAAATAACGCAGCGTCTTTTCTTTTATTGTGGGTAGCAGCTGAGAACCTAATATGGCCATAGGAGCAACAAAAGGCATCAGATATAAAGCTCGGCTGGTTGCCGACATCTGCAGAATAATAATCCCCAGCAGCGGGAACAGGGTTATCGCAAACTCATCCTGATTTTTCAGGCATTTAACAGGATGGCGAAGAAAATATAATGTTGCCAGTATGCCGGATGGCAGCGCAAAAAGCATAATCGCCTCGGGCACTCGCGTCGGAATAGCTTTCGCCCCCAGTTTAGCAACAGAAAATCCCAGAAAGCGCCCAACGTTATTTTCCCAGAACCACGCGATAAACAGGTCAGGGTGTTTGATATAAAGCAGCACGGGCCAGGGAAGAATAAAGACAAGCGCAATGCTGCCCGCAAGAATAACCGGATACCAAAAGGCTTTCGTCCGGCATTGCGCGAAAAATAGAGCACTCAAAAATAGCGTGATCCACAGCACGCCGGGAATAAACACGCCTTTCGATAACAGAGTGACTACCGTTCCCACGCAAAGCCATAGGGCCGAAGCGGCCAGTTTCTCCTGGCGGATAAGCCCCACAATGCCATAGAGCGCCACGGTTGCACCGGCTGTGAGGGCGGTATCGCTGAACATATCATGGCTGTGACGCAGAATGCCCGGTGCGCTAATATAAACAGCGAAAGCCAGCCAAATACGGTAGTCTGTCAGGCTTTCACTGCGAAATACCCTTCTCGCCAGCAGAATAAAAAAGGAAAAATTAATAACAGAAAACAATAACGTTGCCGTTCTCGCGGCATCATGCATCGGCAGCACGCCCGAGAATAAATGCACCATCAGCGTGGCCGCCCAGTAATAAAGCGGTGGTTTTTCCATGAAAGGCTCACCGGCATTCACAGGAACCAGCCAGTTTCCTGTTTCATGCATGGCCTGGATCACGCCAAAGGTATAGTTTTCATCCTGCTTCCACGGCGTATGACCATATATTCCTGGCAGCAGGTAAATAATAAGAAAACCCATAAACAAAAGGAGTATTTTTCCATCCTTGCGCTGCAACATAAAAACATCACTCCTTTATATAATTTGGCTTATTGTTTCTGGTAGTAACTAACCTAATCGGGAAAAATATTCGCGATTGTGGACTCTCCGCAGCAAGACATTACAAACTGCCAACACAACGAAAAATAAACGGCGTTAGCCTTTCCGGGGATGCTGTGCTTTTTTGATGTTTGTTTATGAAATAAACAGGTTGGCAGTAGAAAACCGACAAGGCCAGCGGTTGGGCACAGAATGCCAACCTCCCGCTCAGCATTTTCATACGCAGGTCCTCCCCGACCCGGAGCCAACTTTGACCAAAATCAAAGTTGCATCTGGTTTACAGGTTAAACGGTGGATATAGGTGACACTCCTGGATATAAAAGCGAACGATAATAACTATCATTAACGTTCGCAAGGATGAATTTATGCCAGGGAAACGTAAAACCTACGTGACCTTTTCAGCGGTACCTCTGTTTGTCGCGGGAGCTTTTTCCGTGCCTGGATCAGCTTTTGCCCAGCAAAATACCGCACCTGAAGAGACCATTATCGTCAGCGCCAGCCGCACGGAAACCAACCTCTGGAACAGCCCGGTTACCGTTCAGGTCGTTGACAGAAAAACCCTTGAAAACTCAACAAGCGTCTCGATTGCCGACGATCTGCGTGACATTCCTGGCGTAGAAGTCACGGATAATTCACTGGCGGGGCGAAAACAGATACGCATTCGCGGTGAAGCCTCGTCACGCGTGCTGATTTTGATTGATGGCCAGCAGGTCACGTACCAGCGAGCCGGGCAGGATTACGGCGCTGGCCTGCTGGTTGATGAGTCAGCCCTGGAGCGCATCGAAGTCATTAAAGGCCCCTATTCCGTACTCTATGGCTCACAGGCCATCGGTGGGGTGGTGAACTTCATCACTAAAAAAGGCGGGGAGAAACCACTGGGCGGGCGGGTAAAAGCCACCTGGAACTCGGCCACTGCTGGCTGGCAGGAATCCGCCGCCGCCTGGGGCAGCATTGGCCAGTTCGACTATCGCATTAACGGTAGCTATTCGGATCAGGGCAACAGAAAAACCCCGGACGGGCGGCTGGATAATACCCACTTCCGCAATAATGGTCAGGGCCTGTGGCTGGGCTACAACGTCGATCGCCAGAAAATCGGCCTTTCTCTCGACCGCTACCGCCTGTCCACGCAAACCTGGTACAGCGATCCGGCCCACCAGTTCGATGCTTTTAGCGTCAGGATCCCGGAAATGACGCGGGAAAAAATCGGGCTGTTTTACGACTATGACGTCGACGGAAACTACCTGAAAAAAATCTACCTCGATGCTTACAACCAGACTGTCGAACGCCGGTTTGAAAATGAAGTCGCGACTACGCAGCCGATTCCCTCCCCCATCATTCAGGCGCTAAGCGTAAAAAATCAAACGCATACCAACGATAAGCAGTACACCCAGGGCGTGACGCTGCAAACTAACTTCTCTCTGCCGGCAGGGAACGATCTTGTGCTTGGGGCGCAGTATCAGCACGATAAAGTGAACCAGTCCTCCAGCGGCTACACGCGCCAGACGGCGAAAACCGGATTCTTTGATATCGAAACCCACACCCGGTCGCATGATAAATCGGAGCAAAGCAACACTTCGCTGTTTGCTCAGAACGCGTGGCATCTGGCCGATAACTGGACCTGGATCGTAGGGGCCCGGCAATACTGGCTGGCCTCAAAGCTCATCAACAGCAGTTCACAAACGATTGAAAGCGGCGTGGCAACCAGCCGCGCCACAGACGGGAAGTCGACCAGCGATAGCCAGTTTGTCGGCGCCACCAGCCTGAACTACTCCGGGTTTAAAGATATCGAGATGCGCGCTGCCTTTGCTCAGGGCTATGTCTTCCCGACGCTGGTGCAGCAATTTATGCAAACCTCCGCCGGTGGTGGCCTGACTTATGGCAACCAGAACCTAAGCCCTGAACATTCCAATAACTACGAAATCGGCGCCCGCTACAAGGGCAATCTGTGGTTTGTGGACGGTACGGTTTACTACTCCGAAGCAAAAGATTACATCGCTTCACTGGCCTGCGAAGGACAAACCGTCTGCCAGGGAAACAGCAGCAGCTCGCGTGCCAACTACCGCTATTACGACAATATCAACCAGGCAAAAACCTACGGTATAGAACTGAGCGCCGAGTATAACGGCTGGGCAATCTCCCCTTACCTGAGCGGCAATATCCTGCGCCGTCAGTACCAGAGCAGCACGTTGAAAACCTGGGACACCGGTGAGCCCGCCGTTAACGGCCGCGTTGGGATCAGGCATACGCTGGTGCTCAACGCCATGAACTTAACCTCTGACGCCTTTATCCGCGCCGCTTCTCGCGCCAAAGAAAACACCGGCGACGGCGAAAGACGCTACCCCGGCTGGGCCACCCTGAACCTGGCAGTGAACGCAGAATTTGGTGATAACGACCAGTACCAGGTCAACTTTGCGCTGAACAACCTGACCAACAAGCGCTATCAGACCGCCCACGAGTCTATTCCGGAAGCGGGCTTCAATACGGCCCTCGGCTTTGGGTGGAAATTCTGATGAAGAAAAGCATGTTTACCATTCTATTGGCACTTGCCGTTTCAGCCGCTGCCAGCGCCAGCGAGCGCCTGGTTATTGCTGGCGGCTCACTGACCGAACTCGTTTATGCCCTTGGAGTGGGCAGTCAGGTCGTTGGCGTAGACGAAACGACAACCTGGCCGCCGGAAACGGAAAAATTGCCCCACACCGGTCCCTGGATGCAGCTCAGCAGCGAGTCCATTTTGTCGCTTCGTCCCACAACATTCATTACCTGGCAGGACGCCGGCCCGCAGATCGCCCTTGAACAGCTCAGAAAAATGAAGGTAAACGTGCTGATGCTCCCACGTGTACCCGCTACGGTCGAACAGATGTATGAAAATATTCAAACACTTGCTAACGTTCTGGACCGTCAGCAGCAGGGCCAGGAGCTGGTTGTCAGCCTGCGCCATCGGCTGGAGGCTGTTGCCAAAAGCAGCGCCCTCAAACCTCACTCCGTCAGCGCCATGTTTATTCTCTCTGCGGGCGGAAGCGTGCCACAGGTTGCCGGCGCAGGCAGCGTCGCGGACGCCATCCTAAAAATGGCGGGAGCAAACAACATCGCCCGGCATCGGCAGTATCAGAGCTACAGCACAGAGGCGACGATCGCCGCCAATCCGGATGTCATTGTCGCGACGACTCAAATGACGAAGGGCAATCCTGACGTGCTGAAAGCCATTCCTGGCATCACCCACACCTCGGCCTGGAAAAATAAGCGGATAGTCATTATCGATCGGGCGCTGATCCTGGGCATGGGCCCGCGTATCGCAGAAGCCGCGGAACAACTGCATCACCAGTTTTGGCCTGATTCTGGCCAAAGCGATTAAAAATCACTTCGAAAATGAGCGATGTTGAACATGAAACCTGAACTGGATCTCCAGGCGCACTTCGCGCTACCCGGCGGCCAGCCCTTTAAAGATCGTCATGCCACCATGCCGTGGCGCGGCGCGGCCCCCGTCGCCAAAGAGCAGCTTGAGCAAACCTGGCAGCAGGTGATTGCCAGCCCAACGCCTCCCGGCAAAAGGCTGGTCTATCTGCATATTCCCTTCTGTGCAACGCACTGTACTTTTTGCGGTTTTTACCAGAATCGCTACGAAGAAGATCGCTGCGAGCGCTACACCAACGCGCTGCTCAGGGAAATTGAGCTGGAGGCCAACAGCCCGCTGCACCAGTCTGCGCCCATTCACGCCATCTACTTTGGCGGCGGCACGCCTTCGGCGCTTTCGGCAAGAGATTTGGCGCGGATCATTGCCGCCCTGCGCCGCAGCCTGCCGCTGGCACCGGACTGTGAAATCACCATCGAAGGCCGGGTGCTGAATTTTGACGATGAGCGCATCGACGCCTGCCTCGACGCGGGCGCAAACCGTTTCTCCATCGGCATTCAGTCGTTTAACAGCAAAATCCGTAAAAAAATGGCGCGTACGTCCGACGGCCCTACCGCCCGGCGCTTTATGGAAAACCTCTGCAAACGCGATCGTGCCGCCGTGGTGTGCGATTTACTGTTTGGCCTACCGGGCCAGGATCAAAAAGTGTGGGCAGAAGATCTGGCTATCGCGCGGGACATCGGCCTTGACGGCGTCGACCTTTATGCCCTGAACCTGCTGCCGCAAACGCCGCTGGGCAAAGCCGTGGAAAACGGACGCGTCACCCTTCCTTCTCCCGCAGAACGCAGGGATCTGTACCTTCAGGGCTGCGACTTTATGGACAGCGCGGGCTGGCGCTGCATCAGCAACAGCCACTGGGCACGCACCACGCGAGAGCGCAACCTGTACAACCTGCTGATAAAACAAGGTGCAGACTGCCTGGCCTTTGGCTCAGGAGCGGGCGGCTCGGTCAACGGCTATTCCTGGATGGTCGAACGCAATCTGGAAAGCTGGCATACCGCCGTCGCCGCCGGGAAAAAGCCGCTGATGATGATGGCCCGCACCACCGACCCAGGTTACCGCTGGCGGCATCGGCTGCAGGCCGGGATTGAAACTGCACGCGTGCCGCTCGATGAATTGACCGCCGATGCGCCTCTGCTCCAGCCGCTGCTCACCCAGTGGCACGAATCTGGCCTGACCCGCGATAGCTCTTCCTGTCTGCGCCTGACCGACGAAGGGCGCTTCTGGGCCAGCAATATCTTTCAGTCCCTGCAGACGCTGATTTCAACCCTGAATACCCCATTAACAACGGACAAAAAACCACAAGGAGCTCCCCTATGACTTCCGTTTCCCTCGCCGATTACTTAAAAACCCAGCCGGACGGCACCCTGGAATCCATCGCCGCACAATATAATGTCACCCTGCTGAACGTTGTGACTCAGCTTCCTGCTCTTGCCCTGGTCAGCGGCGAGCAGTTCGACACCGTCTGGGATACCGTTGTCGAATGGGGCAGCGTCACCACGCTGGTACATACCGCCGACCTGATTATTGAATTTTCCGGCGAGCTGCCTTCCGGCTTCCACCGCCACGGCTACTTCAACCTGCGCGGCAAGAAAGGCATGACGGGGCACATTAAAGCAAGTAACTGCACCCACATCGCGTTGGTAGAGCGTAAATTCATGGGGATGGACACCGCCTCGATTCTGTTCTTCAATCAGGCAGGCAGTGCGATGCTGAAAATCTTCATCGGGCGCGACGATCATCGCCAGTTACTGGCAGATCAGCTCGCGGCTTTCCGGGCGCTGGCAGAGACACTTAAGGGAAATATTGCATGACGCCATGGTTAATTTTTGGAGCCGGGGGTAAAGGCGTAGGCGCGCTAACCGCGAAGCTGGCGCTGGCAGAGAGTCGCCCCGTTGTTGCGCTGGTGCGTAACGAAGAGGCCGCAGCAAAACTCCGCGAGGCTGGCGCTCAGGTGATTATCGGTGACGCCTGCGATTCAGACGCGGTCACAGAAGCCTGTCGCCTTGCGGGCCAGGACGCAACCGTCATTTCGACAATGGGCGGCGCGCAGGATTACCCGGCGCACCGCACCGTTATCGACTGCGCCGAAAAAGCCGGGATCTCGCGTATGGTGCTGGTCACCTCTTTGGGCTGCGGAGAAAGCTGGGCTTACTTGTCCGACCGTGCAAAAGCAGGTTTCGGCCAGGGCGTACGAGAAAAATCTCTCGCGGAAAGCTGGCTGCAAACCAGCAAACTGGACTTTGCCATCGTTCGCCCCGGCGGCCTGCTTCACGGCGAGCCAACCGGTAAAGCTGTTCTGAGTCAGGCCCCCGAAATTCACGGCATGGTGATGCGTGCCGACGTCGCCGCGCACGTGGCCGAACGGGCAAAAGCCCCCCGCCTGAACCGCCAGGTTTATGGCCTCGTTGAACCGGGGCTGAAACCGGCTTAACGCCGTGCCGGGCTTTCGCTTTTCTGGCGGTATAGCCCGGCCAGCTCTTCCCTCTTGCTACACTTCCAGATAGTTTCATTAGATAACTAACCTGAGAAGAAGGCAGATAACGCGATGTCCGAACACAACTACCAGCCACCAAAAGTCTGGACCTGGAACAAGACCGAAGCAGGCCAGTTCTCCAGCATCAACCGCCCGGTTTCCGGCCCAACTCACGAAAAAACGCTGCCGGTAGGCAAGCATCCGCTGCAGCTTTATTCCCTTGGCACGCCTAACGGGCAGAAGGTGACTATTCTGCTGGAAGAGCTGCTGGCGCTGGGCATCAGCGGGGCAGAATACGACGCACACCTGATTCGTATCGGTGAAGGCGATCAGTTCTCCAGCGGCTTTGTAGAAGTCAATCCGAACTCCAAGATCCCGGCGCTGTTTGACCATTCCGTCACGCCGCCGCTGCGCGTATTTGAGTCCGGCAACATCCTGCTTTACCTCGCAGAAAAATTCGGCCGCTTCCTGCCGAAGGACATCGCCGGCCGTACCGAAGCGCTGAACTGGCTGTTCTGGCTGCAGGGTTCTGCGCCATACCTGGGCGGCGGTTTCGGTCACTTCTACCACTATGCGCCGGTCAAAATTGAGTACGCCATCAACCGCTTTGCTATGGAAGCCAAGCGCCAGCTGGACGTGCTCGACAAACAGCTGGAGAATCATCGCTTTATTGCCGGAGATGAATACACCATCGCCGATATTGCGATCTTTACCTGGTACGGTGCGCTGGCAAAAGGTGGCCTGTACGAATCCGCCGAGTTCCTGGACGTAGCTTCTTATAAGCACTTTGGCCGCTGGGCCGATGAAGTGGCTAACCGCCCGGCGGTTAAACGCGGCCGCATAGTGAACCGCACCTGGGGCGATGTGCAGCTGGCCGAGCGCCATGATGCTTCAGATTTTGATGATTTAGGGTTGTAGTACTCACCCTCTGGAAGAAGTCTCTTAGCCACAAATATCGCCCATGAAATTCGGCTAAGGTTCCGTTCACTTCCAGTCCTGTTCACATGTCACCACCGAACCGGTGAACGACTCGGGGAAGTCACCGTCACTTCCCCGAGACCCCGGACTCCCGGCCAAATAAATCGCCGCAAGCGGTAAACCTCCGTTTTATCTCCCAGTCCTGGGTCGGCTGAGATGCATTCCCGACGCTCTCAGCCTCCGGCCGTTCCCGACGTCCGGCCCCTCGCCAGTCGGAGAGAAAACGGAGGCGATTTAAGCCGGAACCGAGCCTCGCTTCAAATCCGCAGCTACACACAAAGTCACAGTCGCTTCAAGACCCGCAGCCACGCCCTTGTTCCCGGCTCTCATCGCCCCCGGTGATGACCCAACTCAGGCGGGGTTGAGCTGCCGGGAGCAGCGAAAGAGAGCGATCGTCGGGAACGAATCGCGAACGACCCCGAATGTTTGGGTGATAGCCGGTGGGTTTACCGCTTTAGCGGCGATGAGCTCGCCGGGCGCCGGGGCTGTTCGGGGGATGGCGTTATCCCCCGGACACGTTCACCGTACTCTGAACGTGCAGGGGAAATCGATCTGCAGGTGAACGGAACCTTAGCCAATCCGACATAAACAGCAGAGTCTTGCAATTAAAATCCGACAAGGCCTATCCCCACCTTTAAATCACACAAATGATAATTATTTGCATTTAATTATAGCAGCAGCTATGTTTTATAGCATTTGCTATAAACGATGAATCTATAATCACTCGTGAGGGAAGACGATGCCCGGGAAACTGAAGTTAACGCAGAGTATTGTGGCTGCTGCCGCCGCACTGGCAATGCTGTTTAGCGCCGCACAGGCACAGGCAAAATTTAAGGCGGTAACCACCTTTACCATCATCGCCGATATGGCGCAGAACGTGGCCGGGGACGCCGCCGACGTAGAGTCCATCACCAGGCCGGGGGCTGAAATTCATGAATACCAGCCCACGCCGGGAGACATTCGCCGGGCGCAGGGCGCGCAGCTAATTTTGACCAACGGGCTGAACCTCGAACTCTGGTTCGCGAAGTTTTATCAGCATCTGAAAGGCGTCCCTGAAGTCGTTGTCACCACCGGCATTCAGCCCACGGGCATCACCGAAGGCCCTTATAACGGCAAACCTAACCCTCACGCATGGATGTCACCGCAAAATGCGCTGATCTACGTCGATAACATCCGGGATGCATTCGTCAAATACGATCCGGACAATACCGCGGCCTATACCCGCAACGCCGAAGCCTACAAGCAGAAAATTCAGCAGACCATCGAGCCCCTGCGCAACGAGCTGGCAAAAATTCCGGCGGATAAGCGCTGGCTGGTCACCAGCGAAGGCGCGTTCTCCTATCTCGCCAACGACTTTGGCCTGAAGGAGCTCTATCTGTGGCCGATCAACGCCGATCAGCAGGGAACGCCGCAGCAGGTGCGCAAAGTGATCGACAGCATTCGTAAATACTATATACCGACGATCTTCAGCGAAAGTACCATTTCCGACAAGCCCGCTCGCCAGGCGGCACGTGAGTCCGGCGCGCATTACGGCGGCGTGCTGTATGTCGACTCCCTGAGCGCGGCAAACGGCCCGGTCCCGACCTACCTTGACCTGCTTCGCGTCACCACCAGCACTGTCGTTAACGGCATCAATGAAGGGCTGAAAAAATGAGCCGTCGTGCCGGAATCGTCGTTCAGAACGCCAGCGTCACCTGGCGCAATGGCCATACCGCGCTGCGGGCGGCCAGCTTTGAAATCCCGACCGGCACCATAGCGGCGCTGGTTGGGGTCAACGGTTCAGGGAAGTCCACGCTGTTTAAAGCGATCATGGGCTTTGTGCACCTTGCCAGCGGCAACATTTCGATTCTGGATATGCCCACGCGCAAGGCGCTACGCAACAACCTGGTGGCCTATGTCCCGCAGTCCGAGGACGTGGACTGGACGTTCCCGGTGCTGGTTGAAGATGTGGTGATGATGGGCCGCTTCGGCCACATGGGCATGCTGCGCATTCCCGGTAAGGCAGACAAGCTGGCGGTTGAAAACGCCCTCGCCCGCGTCGGGATGAGCGAGTTCCGCAAGCGCCAAATAGGCGAGCTGTCCGGCGGGCAGAAAAAACGCGTGTTCCTCGCCCGTGCGATAGCCCAGGACGGCCAGGTGATCCTGCTGGACGAGCCGTTCACCGGCGTGGACGTGAAAACGGAAGAGCAGATCATCAGCCTGCTGCGCGAACTGCGCGATGAAGGCCGCACCATGCTGGTGTCGACCCATAACCTCGGCGCCGTTACCGATTATTGCGACTACACCGTGCTGGTGAAAGGCACCGTGCTGGCCTGCGGCCCTACCGACGTCACCTTTACCCAGGCAAACCTGGAGCTGGCCTTCAGCGGCGTGCTGCGCCACGTCACCTTAACCGGGAAAGAAACCAGCGTGCTCACCGACGACGAAAGGCCGTTTATCCACGGCGCAGCGTTAAAAGGGGAGCCGTAATGTCCGTCCTGCTTGAACCGTTTAGCTATGGTTATATGTTCAACGCCATCTGGGTTTCGGCGCTGGTCGGCGGCGTATGCGCCTTTCTCTCCTGCTACCTGATGCTAAAAGGCTGGTCGCTTATCGGTGACGCCCTTTCCCACTCTATCGTCCCAGGCGTTGCCGGCGCTTATATGCTCGGCCTGCCGTTTTCCATCGGCGCATTTTTCTCCGGCGGCCTCGCCGCAGGCACCATGCTGTTTTTAAACCAGCGCACGCGCCTGCGTGAAGACACCATTATTGGCCTTATCTTTTCGTCATTCTTTGGCCTCGGGCTGTTTATGGTGTCGCTCAACCCGACGTCGGTGAACATTCAGACCATCGTGCTCGGCAATATTCTCGCCATCGCCCCGTCGGATATCGTGCAGCTGGCAATTATCGGTTTTGTCTCGCTGGCGATCCTGCTGCTGAAGTGGAAAGACCTGATGGTGACCTTCTTCGACGAAAACCATGCCCGCTCCATCGGCCTTAACCCGCTGTGGCTCAAAGGATTATTCTTCACCCTGCTTTCTGCGACCACCGTGGCGGCGCTGCAAACCGTCGGCGCATTTCTGGTGATTTGCATGGTGGTGACGCCGGGCGCGACGGCATATCTGCTGACCGACCGCTTTCCTAAGCTGCTGATTATTTCCGTCACGTTAGGCACGTTTACCAGCGCATTCGGCACCTGGATAAGCTACTTCCTCGACGGCGCCACCGGCGGGATTATCGTGGTACTGCAAACGCTTATCTTCCTGCTGGCCTTCGTGTTTGCGCCCAAACACGGCCTGCTGGCTAACCGTCGGCGCGCGCGCCTGAGCCTGGAGCAAACGCCATGAGCCTGTTAGAGACGCTGCTTTCCCCCTTCCAGTTTGGCTTTATGATCAACGCCCTGACCATGACCACGCTGGTCGCCATCCCCTGCGCGCTGCTTTCCTGCTTCCTGGTGCTAAAAGGCTGGGCGCTGATGGGCGATGCCATGAGTCACGCGGTGTTCCCCGGCGTGGTGATCGCCTGGATGGTGGGCCTGCCGCTGGGCCTCGGCGCGTTCGTGGCCGGGCTGTTTTGTGCCTTTGCCACCGGTTACCTGCAGGACAACAGCCGCATCAAGCGCGATACGGTGATGGGCATCGTCTTCTCCGGCATGTTCGGCGTGGGCCTGGTGCTTTACGTCTACCTGAAACCAGATATCCATCTCGACCACATTCTGTTTGGCGACATGTTGGGCGTAAGCTACAGCGATATTCTGCAAACGGGCGCTATCGTGCTGCTAACGGTGATTATAGTGGGGCTAAAATGGCGGGATTTGCTGCTGCATGCCTTCGATCCTATTCAGGCGCAGGTTTCCGGCCTGAACGTTAAGCTGCTGAACTACGGCCTGCTCTGCCTGGTGTCGCTGACCATCGTCGCGGCGCTAAAGGCGGTAGGAATAATCCTCGCGATTTCCCTGCTTATCGCGCCTGGCGCCATCGCCTCGCTGCTAACGCGCACCTTTAAAGGCATGATGCTGGTTGCGCTCGTGCAGGCTATCGTGACGTCCTTCCTCGGCGTCTATCTCTCATTCTTTATCGACAGCGCGCCCGCGCCGACTATCGTCGTGCTCTCGGCCCTGGTATTTATCGCCGCGTTTATTCGAGCCACAATCGGGCAGCGGCGAATGGAAGCGATAAGCGAGCCATCCTGAACCAGCGTGAAGCGACCCAGGTAACGATTTTATGGTACAAAGTACCTTCCGTTTTTTGCACAAGTACCAGGGTCGCGCCATGAGCTACACCATCGATATTATCTCCTGCATCACCGACCGCTTCGTTGAGCTGACCGCCACCGAAAAGCGCATCGCACAGTTTATTCTGGACGATGTGCAGGCCGCCGCCGCGCTGCCGATTTCGGAAATGGCGCGTCAGACGCAAACCAGCCAGGCCTCCATTACCCGCTTTGCCCGCGCCATCGGCTGCAAAGATGTGCGAGAACTCAAGGTCAAACTGGCCCAGTCGCTGGCGGTGGGCCAACGATTTATTCTTGATGTGCCGGACCTGGAGGGCGTGCAGGGCATCTACGAAACCATCATCAACGTGCTGGATATCAATCGCCGTGCGCTAAACCCGGAATCGTTGAACAAGGCTGTGACCTGGCTGAGCCACGCCCGGCAAATCCTGGCGCTGGGCATGGGCGGGGGGTCAACGATTTGCGCACAGGAGCTGCAGTTTCGCCTGTTTCGCCTCGGCCTGCCGGTGGTGAGCCAAAGCGACGGTCTTCTGGCTAGAATGATGGCGGCCTCGGTGGCCTCTAACGATGTTGTTGTGGCCCTGTCGTTGGGAGGCTATACGCCAGAAGTAGTGGAAAGCGCGGCTATTGCGCGCCAGTACGGCGCAAAAATCGTCGCCATTACCCCGCAGGGTACGCCGCTGGCGGAGCAGGCAGACATCGTGCTGCCGCTGATTATTCGTGAGAACGACTACATTTTTAAGCCGAGCACCTCGCGCTACGCGATGCTGGCGATGATTGACGTGCTGGCCACCGAACTGGCGATGGCCAACAAAAGCCAGGCGAAGGACCGGCTGCGCCGCATCAAGCTGGCGCTGGACAGCCATCGCGGCGGGGCAGACAGGCAGCCGCTCGGCGATTAGCCCCGGTCGGCACGGTAGCAGGTCACGTCCACTTCCACTTTACAGTCCACCACCAGGTCAGCCACGCAGCACACGCGGGCCGGCGGATGGTCGCCGAAGAAGTCGCGGAACACTTTATTGAAGGACTGAAAATAGCGGGCGTCGGTCAGGTACACCTTCACGTGAACCACGTCCGCCAGGGTGTAACCCGCTTCCGTCATAATATCCACACAGTTTTGAATCGCCAGCCGCGACTGGTCGACAATTCCCCCTTCCACCACTTCGCCGTCCTTCATCGGCGTCTGGCCGGACACATACAGCCACCCGGCCGCTTCGACAGCTTTTGCAAAAGGCAGCGGCTGCCCGCCGGTGCCGGTACTGCCGCCAACGCCATAACGTTTAATGCTCATCATTGCTCCTTGTTAGATTGGTTTACCCTCACCAGATTTTATCTCGTTTTTCCCCCTCTCCTCGCTGGGGAGAGGGCCGGGGTGAGGGGAAAGTTATATTCACTTCTGCCGACGCAGGAACCGCCCCGCCCGGCCAATCACTTTCTGCTCGAGCCCGTAGCTCATCACCCCGTTCACCATCACCGCTTCAATGCCGGCGGCGGGCTGTTTCGGATTACTGAAGCTCGCCACATCCCGCACCGTCGCCGGGTCGAACAACACCAGATCGGCATAATAGCCGCGCTTCACCAGGCCACGTTCGGGCAGTTGGAACCGCGCCGCCGACATCCCCGTCATCTTATGCACCGCCTGCGTCAGCGGGAAAAGCTTTTCGTCGCGGCTGTAGTGCCCCAGCACGCGTGGGAACGCCCCCCACAGGCGAGGATGCGGCATCGGGTCGTTCGGCAGCCCGTCTGACCCTACCATCGTTGCCGGGTAGCGCAGCACGCGCCGCACGTCCTGCTCGTCCATGTTGTAATAAATCGCGCCTGCGGGCATCAGTAATTTTCCCGCTTCGTGAAGTGACATCGACCAGCCCTCGGCAATTTGCTTCAGCGACTGCCCGGCGACCTCCGGATGCGGCTCGGACCAGGTGATGACGATCTCGAACTCATCGGTGATCTGCTTCATATCCAGCGTCGAAGAGCTGGCGGAATAAGGGTAACAGTCGCAGGAAACGTCCTGCTGCTCGCGCACCTTATCGAACAGCTTCAGCGTTTCGACCGTGCGCCCCCAGTTCTTCGCCCCGGCGCATTTGTGGTGCGAGACCACCACCGGCACGTTTCCGTGGCGGCCAATGCGAAACGCTTCATCCAACGCGTCGAGAATCGGCTCAAACTCAGAGCGCAAATGCGTGGTGTAAATCCCCTTCTCCGCCGCCAGTTCCTCCGCCAGCGCCATCACCTCTTCGGTGGTGGACTGGAACGCGCTGGCATAGGCAAGCCCGGTGCTCAATCCCAGCGCGCCCTGCTGCAGGGCCAGCTTAAGCTGCTCGCGCATGGCGAGGATCTCTTCCTGCGTCGCCGGGCGGAACAGGTCATCCATCTGGTTATTACGCAGCGCGGTATGGCCGACAAGCGTGCCGACGTTAATGGCCGGCCGCGCCTGCTCCACGGCATGCGCATACGCCTCAACGGTGGGATAGACAAACTGGTGCGCCTCACCCAACAGGTTCATCGGGTCGGGCACCTGCGAGTTAATCGTTGCCCCCGCCGCGCTGATGCCGCAGTTGCCGACGATAACCGTGGTGACGCCCTGGCTAATTTTCGGCAGATATTCGGGAAAACGGATCACGTTGATGTCGTCATGCGTGTGAACATCAATAAACCCCGGCGCTAATACGCGCCCGCGGCCGTCGATTTCATGCGTGGCCTCAGCGGTGATCCTGGGTGCAATGTCGGCAATACGCTCGCCCTGCACCGCCACATCAGCCAGATATTCCGCACCACCTGAGCCATCCATCACGGTGACATTCCTGAAGAGATAATCGAACTTCATCTGCGCCTCACGCCCGTCATAATCTGCGTGCAAGTTAACCATTTACAAGCCATAAAAACAGTGAAAAACTAAACAAAACCCTTGCAAATCAATGATACTTTTATTCATTAAATAGCATGAATGAAAATAAACAATATAAATAACATCAAGTTAAAAATGATACTTAATCTGAAAGATAGAATAACCCCGGAGATAATACGTTATGAAATACCAGGAGATTAACCTCGTCCCTCATAAGTCCGCCCCCATGCATTCCTCTGCCAATGTCCTCAATGAAGAGGTCTGTCTGCCCGCCGCCCTGATCAAAAAATCAGCCCTGAAAAACAACATCCGATGGATGCAGGACTATGCCAACGCGCGCGGCGTTTCGCTGGCGCCGCATGGGAAAACGACCATGACGCCGTGGATCTTCCAACAGCAGCAAAAAGCGGGGGCATGGGCCATCGGCGTAGGCAGCGCATGGCAGGCCAGCATCGCGATGTCCGCCGGCATCAACCGCGTGCTGATGGTTAATCAGCTGGTGGGCAAAGCGAACATGGCGTTGGTGTCGAAGCTGAAGAACAAACACGCTTCCGTCGACTACATCTGCTGCGTAGACAGCGAGGCGAACGCCCGCGCCCTGTCAGACTTCTTTAGCCAGCAGGGCCAAACCCTCGACGTGCTGATTGAGCTGGGCGTGCCCGGCGGTCGCTGTGGCTGTCGCAGCACGGAACAGGCACTGGCGCTGGCAAAACATGTGGCTGAGTTACCCGGCCTGCGTTTACGCGGCCTGGAGCTGTACGAAGGCGTGCTGCACGGCGAAAATCCACAGCCAAAAATAGAAGCACTGCTGCAAGACGCGGCGGCATTAGCCTGCCGGATGGAGCGCTATGTCGACGGCGAATTTCTGTTAACCGGCGCAGGCTCGGTCTGGTATGACGTAGTGTGCAATATCTGGCTCGCCGCAGAAAAACCGGCCAACTGCCGCATTGCGATCCGGCCCGGCTGCTACATCACCCACGACGGCGGTATCTATCAGGAAGCTCAGGAGCAGCTGATCGCGCGCGATCGGATCGCCTGCGATCTTGGCGGCGATCTGGTTTCCGCGCTGGAGCTGGTAGCCATGGTGCAATCGGTCCCGGAAAGCGACCGGGCAATCGTGAATTTTGGCAAGCGAGACAGCGCGTTTGATGCAGGCCTGCCGCAGCCGATAGCACACTACCGCCAGGGCAAGCCGCTGGCATCGCCGTCCGAAACCCTCGAAACCACCGGAATTATGGATCAACACGCGATGCTGAAACTCAAGCCGGGCGCGGATGTGCAGGTCGGCGATATTCTGATGTTCAGCACCTCGCATCCGTGCCTGACGTTTGATAAGTGGAAAGCGCTGCTGCTGGTGGACGACGAGTACAACGTGTTGGATGAGTTAGAGACGGCGTTCTAGGTTGCCCTTTTTCATGATTATGTTGGACCGGATAATATTCCGTTCACCTCAAGTACAGCTTCATATGCAGCCACCGAACCGGTGAACGACTCGGGGAAGTCACCGTTACTTCCCCGAGACCCCGGACTCCCGGCGAAATAAATCGCCGCAAGCGGTAAACCTCCGTTTTATCTCCCAGTCCTGGGTCGGCTGAGATGCGTTCCCGACGGCCGGACCCTGGCCAGTCGGAGAGAAAACCGAGGCGATTTAAGCCGGAACCAAGCCTTGCTTTTCACCCGCAGCCACACATAACGTCACAGTCGCTTCAAATCTCACAGCCACGTCCTTGTTCCCGGCTCTCATCGCCCCCGGTTATGACCCAACTCAGGCGGGGTTGAGCTGCCGGGAGCAGCGAAAGAGAGCGATCGTCGGGAACGAATCGCGAACGACCCCGAATGTTTGGGTGATAGCCGGTGGGTTTACCGCTTCAGCGGCGATGAGCTTGCCGGGCGCCGGGGGTTGTCAGGGGGCATGGCGTAATGCCACCTGACACGTTCACCGGTTCAGTAGCTACATGTAAAGAGGGACTTGAAGTGAACGGAACATGCCCCTCTGTATGTCTGGGAATTCATAACCCAGGTTACTTCGCCTCAGCTAGCGCCTTAGCCTGCTCCTCTTCTTCCTTCTGCTGAAGCTCGGTTTCCAGCATCTTCTTCTCGTACACCTTAAAGAACGGGTAATAGATAGCCAGCGAGATAAAGAAGCAGATAAACACCAGCCCGCAGGCAATCAGGTTCCAGTTAGTGGTGATCAGCGCCCCCAGCGGGGCCGGAAGGGTAAACGGCGGCTTCACCATCATCCGCGGGATCAGCCCGCTAATTGTGAACAGATACACCACCACGGTATTCACCATCGGCGCCAGAATAAACGGGATCGCGAGGATCGGATTCATCACGATCGGCGCGCCGAAAATCATTGGCTCATTGATGTTGAACAGCCCCGGAATAAACGACAGCTTGCCCAGCTGCTTCAGGTAGATAACGCGAGAGCGAATAAACAGCACCACCAGCGCAAGCGTTGAGCCGGTGCCGCCCATTTGCGCATACCACTGGAAGAACTGTTCGGTAAAGATGTTCGGCAAATCGTAGGCGCTGACGCCGGACTGGAACAGCTCCATATTCTGCACGATCGCCTGATCCCACAGCGGGCGGATCAGCGGCCCCATCACCGCGTGGCCGTGGATCCCGAGTACCCAGAACACATCAATAAACAGCTGAGTAACGATCCCACCAAACAGGTTGGTGCCGGTCATAAAGCCCTTCAGCGGCATAATGATGTAGCTGATGATGGCGTTAATATCGATGTTCAGGAAGTGGCGTGGGATCCAGAAAATCAGCACCACAGCAAGCGTCGGGAACAGCGCTGAAAACGAGCTGGCGACCACCGGCGGCACGCCCGCAGGCATTTTGATTTCGATGTTGCGGACTTTAATAAAGCGATAAATCTCAATGGCAATCAGCGAGGAGATAATCGCGCCAAATAGCCCCTGAGAACTGAGCGAGGTGATAGGAATATAGCGCCCCGCCACCGCTTCACCCGCCACGGTCACACCCTGCTTGATGTTTACCGGCACAATCATCAGCAACGTCGCCAGCATCGCCAGCAGGCCACTGGTGATGTCGTTCAGCTTGTAGCTTTTGCCCAGGAAC
Organism: Enterobacteriaceae bacterium RIT693; assembly: GCA_009668225.1. Taxonomy (GTDB): domain Bacteria; phylum Pseudomonadota; class Gammaproteobacteria; order Enterobacterales; family Enterobacteriaceae; genus Cedecea. The sequence goes on from WJYK01000011.1 coordinate 23,116, forward strand.
GAGCCGATGGTAAACGCGGCGTACAGCGACATCAGCCCGACGGTAAAGCGGAACGGCACGTCCAGCATATCGCGCCAGGGCGCAATAAAGTCCATGTAGCCCTTAATCGGGATATTCAGCAGGATCACGAAGAAAGAGCCGACGATGGTCAGCGGTAAAATAGAGATAAGCCCGTTGCGTATCGCCTGCATATGGCGCTGGTTGCCGATAGCGTTCGCCACCGGCATCAGCTTGTCGGCTAACTTATCAAAGGTCGACATGGTCAGCCTCCTCAAACCCATTGCTCTCGATCACGCCACGGAACCAGCGCCCGGACTTTTTCAGCGAACGCTGCTGCGTCGCTAAATCGAGCCGGTAGAAGCCGTAGCGGTTTTTATAGGCGTTCTGCCACGACCAGCAGTCGATAAAGGTCCACATCTGGTAGCCCAGGCACTGGCTGCCTTCCGCCATCGCTTTATGCAGCCAGGTTAAATGCTCCCGAAGAAACTCGATGCGGTAATCGTCCTGCACCTCGCCGTCCACCATGAACTGCTCTTCGTCCATGATGCCAATGCCGTTCTCGGAGACAAACCACGGCAGGTTGCCGTATCGCTCTTTCACCAGCATGGCGATGTCGTACAGCGCAGGCGGGTAAATCTCAATGCCGCGCGAGGTATTCATGCGCCGTCCCGGCATCACGTACTCTTCAAAAAAACGCTCCGGTACAAACCCGTGTGGCTCTTCAAGCAGCGTTTCACGCGCCTTAACCCGACGCGGGCGATAGTAATTGATGCCCAGCAAATCAACGCGGGTCGCGGCAATCAGCTCGCAGTCACCCGGCAGTACCTTCGGCAGCACATCGTATTCTTTCAGCAGCGCCACCAGCTCGTCGGGATAGCGCCCAAGCAGCATCGGCTCGTTAATGCTGCGCGTGTAGAACAGGTCAGCCATTTCCGCAGCCCGCAGATCTTCCGGGCTGTCGCTGCGCGGATAAACGGGGATGACGTCCATGATGATGCCAATCTGCCCCTCAAGATTCATCTCTCGCCAGGCGGCCACCGCTTTACAGTGGGCAATAACAATGTGGTGCAGCACCTGGGCCGCACGGCGAAAATCCGTCACGTAAGGATAATGGCGTGGATGTAAATAGCCCGCCTCGGCGGGGATAAGCGGCTCGTTGAAGGTAAACCAGTAGCGCACACGGTCGCCAAACAGCCGGTAGCAAATCCCCGCATAGCGGGCGAAAGCGTCCACCACCTCACGGTTCTCAAATCCGCCCTTTGCCTGCAGCGCCATCGGCATATCAAAATGGTAGAGATTGATAAAAGGCTCGATCCCCTGGCGAATCAGCTCATCAATAATGTCGCTGTAAAACTGCACGGCCTGAGGATTAACTTCCCCGTCGCCGTCAGGGATCAGCCGGGACCAGGAAATCGACGTGCGGAATGAATTCAGGCCAATGTTTTTCGCCAGCTGAATGTCTTCCCGCCAGCGCTGGTAAAACGTAGAGGTATCATCAGCGGTAACGCCGTTGTAAAAACGGCTATTAAACTCGTGCGAGGCGTAATCCCAGATATTCTCGCCCTTGCCATCGCCCTCAACTCGTCCCTCAGACTGCGTGGCGCTGGTCGCCGTGCCCCACCAGAATTTGTCGGGAAAACGGTATTTCATACGGACCCCTGGTCAGCAGTTTTCAGCAGCGACAGCGCGTGATCCAGCACCTTATCACCCTGCATTGAGCCGTAATGCATCATGTCGATGGCCGCTACCGGTACGCCGTGTGGCGCCGCCGCCGCGCTCAGGTTTTGCAGCTGGAATTTCACCTGCGGCCCGAGCAGGATGACGTCGGCCTCATCGATTATCTGGTCGAAATCAGACACCGGCACGGCGGTAATTTCCACCGCCACATCACGGCTGTGCGCGGACTGCTTCATTCTTTCCACTAACATGCTGGTCGACATTCCCGCAGCACAGCATAAGAAGATTTTTTTCATCGCTTTTCCCTCAGAGAATCAATGCAGTGTCCGCGGTATGCGGCCAAATATATTCTGGGTAGCGGTGAAAAAAGCCACAAGTGAGGGGCGGCACAGATTTGCTTTTAGCGGCTGGTACTTTTGGCGAACGAAATGAAAAACCGTATAAAACTCATTAATAAACAGACAAATAAGAGTGTTACTTTTCTGACGATGTTCGCCTTCGCGTGTTGTTTTATTGACAGGAATGGTGCAGCGGTCACAGCCAGAAGCCTATTTGAATGGGGGACTTTCGATATGTTTAAAAAAAGGGGAAATGTGTACACATTGCAGAAACGTGTCGATGCTATCGACATGTTTCGATGACATGTTTAAAAAATGAAGAAAAACGTACACGTTACCTTGATGTGTCGATACGGCGTAGTCGCTATTACTTATCTTCAGTCTTTTTCTCTTGCTGGCGGCGCTGTACCTCCGTTTTGATGGCTGCGGTAATAAACTGCCCGGTGCTTTCACCTTCTTGTTTCCACTCTTCCATGCTTTCAACCACTTCGTGAGGCACCCGAGCCGCAAGAGTCTGAGATTTTGCATTTATCGATTTGGTGGCCATTACCAGCATTCCCTGTAAAAACTGTTCGACAGTATGGACAAAAAAGCTCCATGACAATTTGCTATACAGCGTTTTCGTTGAATTTTTTGAGAGAACTTTGTCAGTCCGTCATTTTTCCGTTCACCAGAAGATCTGTTTTCCCTGCACGTTCAGAGCACGGTGAACGTGCCAGGGAGAAAGCGCCATCTCCCTGGCAACCCTGGCGCCCGGCGAGCTCATCGCCGCTGAAGCGGTAAACCCACCGGCTATCACCCAAACAGTCGGGGTCGTTCGCGATTCGTTCCCGACGATCGCTCTCTTTCGCTGCTCCCGGCAGCTCAACCCCGCCTGAGTTGGGTCATCACCGGGGGCGATGAGAGCCGGGAACAAGGGCGTGGCTGTGGGACTTGCAGCGCCAGTGACTTTCAGCGTGGCTGCGGATTTGAAGCGAGGCACGGTTCCGGCTTAAATCGCCTCCGTTTTCTCTCCGACTGGCCAGGGTCCGGACGTCGGGAACGGCCGGAAGCTGAGAGCGTCGGGAACGCATCTCAGCCGACCCAGGACTGGGAGATAAAACGGAGGTCTGCCGCTTTAGCGGTCGATTTATTTGGCCGGGAGTCCGGGGTCTCGGGGAAGTGACGGTGACTTCCCCGAGTCGTTCACAAGTTCTGTGGTGACATGTGAAACAGCGCTGGAAGTGAACGGAACTTTAGTCGATCCTTCATGGAAGATATTTGTCGCTAAGAGGCAGCCTTCGGAAGAGAATGCCGGTGAGATGGAACAATCTCTTCCCTGAGAACGTTAAATCACTTAACCAAAAACTTCATCGACCAGCGCGCTGCCGAGGCGCATAGCGGAGCAAATACGGGGCATGCCCAACGCCACGCCCTGCCAGCTTTGAGTGACAGAGTAGCTGACCGGCTGACGGTCAATATCACAGCCGTCACCGAGCCAGGTCAGCGCGTCTTTGTGCTCCAGCAGGCCTGGTGAGGTCGGCGTGGTCAACCATTCATGGAAATAGTGGCGGGTGCGCGGGGAAGCGTTAACTTCCTCCGCCAGGCGGCTGATGGCCAGGCCGCGCGCATGCTCAATCAGCTGCTCCGCCTGCTGCGCGGTACCTAAACGTACCGCGTCGCCGAAGGTGCCCCAGCGCAGCTCTTCCAGCGCGACATAACAACGTGCCGCGGGAGAGAAAGAAAAATAGTGTCCGCTGCGCCAGCGGGAAAAAATCTGTTCGCTGTGCACTATGCCCTGGCGTAAAAGGTCTATTCGTTGCAGATCCGCCTCTATCCGATTTAACCGCAGAGAGAGCTGCTGGCGCAGGAGCTGCAGCCTCTCACGAGCCGCAGTGGAGTGGTGTGCGGTACGCGCAGAAACGGGTTCAAGCTGGGCAATTCTCTCGCTAATCTGACTATTGGCCAGGTAGCTTTTCGCCAGGTCGGCTGTCAGTACGCCGAGCCGCACCAATGACGCCTCCAGATCGTCCTGCGGCGCCATACCAGCCGGCCCGGAATAACGCCTCGTCCCGCTGACAAACAGCGCCATAAGCTGCTCGTAGAACGCTTTGCTTTGCTGGCTGTGCCACGGCTGGCGGGCAACGTCAATGCCCATCGCAAAATCGACGGCAAACTTTTCGCTGATACAGTTCAGGGTTCTTACCGGCCCTTCCATTAATACACCGCTCATTGTTACTCCGCTGAGAAAAGCGTCTGGATATCATCGCGCAACAGGCGGGTATCCTCGTGAATGTAACGTGCCGTTCTGACACTCTGTTCCAGCTGGCTCTGGAGGGCCAACAACACCGTTTCGTTCTGCTGTCTTGCGGCGAGACTTTGCTGCAAATTGCTGCGAATAGCGTCCAGAGCGCTGGAAAAATCAGCAAAAAATGTCGCCATCCCGGCCGTAACGGAGATATCAATTTGCGCCGTAATGGCCTGGTTTATCTGGGCCAGGAACGTAGCAACATGCTTGTGCAGCTTTTGCTGAAGCTTTTCCAGGTCAATGACATAGCGGCTGTGCGTGGCAGCATAATCTTCCCAGCCCCAGTCCACGCTGTTCAACCAGCGAGCCAGCACGCCACGCATACCGCTGTGCGGCTGTATTTGCGACAGCGACACCTCCTGGTTTTCGATGACGTTGGTAAAAGCCTGCTGGGTGTTAAAGCTAAGCTGGCTTGCCTGAAACGCAGGCAGGCTAATCTGGGCACGGAATCCGGCCACCGTCAGGCCGTTGCTCACCCGCTGTTCGATGGGTTTTAACGCTGACTGCAACGTGTAGCCCAGCCCTGCTTCGAGGTTGCTGAGTAGAGCGCCGAGTTCCCCGGTTAATGTCTCCTGGGCGGCAAATAAAATGCTTTCGCTGGACGCGCGGACCTTGTGCAGCAGCGTGCGGGCCGTTACTTCATCCTCTCCCATAAGCCTGGCGCTTCCCGGTGCAAAATCGCCATTCCGCGTTAATGCATGGGGGTAAAGCGGATGCAGCTTCTCTTCATCCAGCCGTCCTTCACGGAAATAGCTTCCCAGGTCTTCATGGATCTGGGCTTCAAAACGCTGCATAAAGGAGCCGATGCCTGCGAGCGCATCGCTCACCTGCTGCTGAATCACCACGCTAACCGACTGCCGGGAGGTTTGTAGCAGTTGGATATCCTGCTCCAACTGCTCAATATTCTCCTGCAGGCTGTCGTTGGTCACCTGCAGCCCCTGGCAGCGGAAACTCAGATAGCGCTCTGCCCCTTCGGCATAATCCAGTAACTTGTGGCAAGCCGCGCGCAGCGTGTAAAGCGAAGCATTGGCGTGAGCCGCATGGAGAATAGTCTCAATCGGCGATTCAAACATCGAGTCTTCCCATAGCAGGTCGGCTGCATGGCGCAGATGTTCAATATCGGCCAGATCTGCACTGCGCCAGCGTCTGCCCAATGCTGCTTCCGCAAAATCCTGCACCCAACGCTGTTGTTCCGGGTCAGGCAGGCGGCCATGCGTTGTCAGCTCATAACGAGCACGATTAGCAAGATAGCCCCACATGCTCGACACAGGGAAAACGTTGTCCGGTGCAATACTCCCTTTCATCAGGGTGCCGGCAATCATGGCCTTCACCTGGTTTTCATCGTCGCTGTTGCGATCCTTCTGATCGAATTTATTGACCAGCGCATAAAGCGGAACAGATTTACTGACCCCGAGCACCGCCTCGCGGACCTCTTCGTCAGAAATAGATTTCAGCTGGGTATAATCCATAACGGCCAGCACGGCGGAAGCTTGCGCCAGCTGCTCCCTGAGCATCTTTTGCAGATGCGGCTGCCCCGCTTCGTTTGGCCCAGGGGTATCCAGCAGCGTTAGCTGCCCGTGGCCATTGTTAAGGCCCGCCAGGTGCACAAACTCCACCTCAATCACCGGTACATGCTCAATGGCAGCGTAGGCCTTAAAGGGAAATGCAACCTCCAGAACCCGACATAAGCGCACCAGGTCGTTCAGGCTCTTCAGGCAGTGAAAAATGGGCTGAGCCCCAAGATAATGACGTTCAAAGCCGGTGCCATCGGCGATACGGGCGATAAGCGCCTCCATATCCCGGTCTATTTCCAGCTTACTCGCCAGCATTGCCCGATTGGTGGTCAGCAACTTCTCCTGCAACGCACCCATCAGGCTTTCAATAGGTTTAACGTATGGGAAATGCAGCACCGGCTCGCGCTGCCCCGGCGTATGGCGAATCAACGTCGGTAACGCCGTCATCGGGCGATTGCGGTTAGGCAACACTTCGGTTCCCACAATGGCATTGATGGTGGTGGACTTTCCCGCTTTCATGGTGCCAACAATCGCCAGTACCATTTCATGCTGGGTTATTTTACGTCTTTCGTTTTGCAGCATATCTTTCTGCAGTTCGATACCACGTGGACTAAATTTCAATGGATGTACAGAGGCCACAGGGTTCGCTACAACGTTATTTTGTTCGCTTTGTAAAGCCAGCGGAGCGACCTTTAAAGCGCTAAGGTTTTGCAACGCTAATTGCAAAAGCCGCTCGGCTTCCTGACTCAGTTCAAAAATAGTTTGTGTGTGCATAAAAAATCTTTCCTTAACTCAAATTACCCGGTTTTATCTCCGCCACCGTTTAGTTGTAATCATGGCAATACCGGTTTTTATAATTACGTGAGGAAAATAATTTATTAATTAACATTACACCATGCTGCAATCCTGGCTTTTAAGTCGCTCTGCCAGACCTGCGGAGAAATAATGGTGAGATGCGGTATCCAATACTGCACCAGCGGAAACAATTGCTCAGGCGAAGCAATATGGCTTGCCAGAAGCAAATCTCCGTTATCAAGCTCTCTGATAGTTTTTTGAAAAGGTAATAGTTTGCGCTGTTTAAAATGTTCGGCCGCCTGCGCCGAAACCTGTAACAGAACCTCCGTTTTCACCCTTTCCCCACCAGGATCATCCCGATCGTCAAATAATGGATAAAAAATAGCTTTCCGCTGCGGGCTATTTTCATATTCATACCCTACTACCAATAAATCTGGAATAGCCCGCAGGGCAATATATTGATTATGGCTCTTTATGTCGTACCACGGATAAAACGCAGCAAGCCCTACGCGTTTGGTAATGCGTAACAGGTCGTTTACGTTAAACTGTCCTTTTAAATGCGAAGAGAGACGCTTTTTCCCCTCGCCGACATCCTCCAGAATAGCACCAAGCCGGTTCAAATCACGATACGCAGTTCGCATATCTACATCAAAACGCTGGCGGATAATATCAGCGGAAAGGGTTTCCCCCTGATAAAGACTTAAGACGATTTCGGCCAGTCGATCTGCAACTTTTACTTTCGCGCCTTTCATTCTCATCGGTTCCTGCCTCTGTATCGGTACATCCATAGGCCCAACCATACCCCTGTCAAGTGACAGGAGGTGTCAGCGCAATACGCTTTTTTTTATTTTTTCAAACAGGTATAGCGCAGCAGCCCATGCTGGCAAACTTGCTCGAAGCGAAGTGAAACTAAGTTAAATTAGCCTTATTTAACGGCAATTAAAGCCTGAACTTTAAGTTAAATTTGGTGCTTATTTCTCTGAATGAAAAGATTTTTGCGCTTCAGGACTGCTGAAAGTCCGTCTGACAGAGGTTCGTGGTAATAATCCCTGCAAATGTAGGGATTTGATGTATAATCTGAGCACTTTTCCGCGATTCAGCATGCTTTTACTGCCAAGTCGCTATTTTTCATTACTTTATCTCACCTTGAGGATCAGATAATGCAACTCCCTCATTGCCCGAAGTGCAATTCCGAATACACCTATGAAGACAACGGCATGTTGATTTGCCCGGAGTGCGCTTATGAATGGAACCCGGCCGCCGCAGGCGAAGAAAGCGATCAATTAGTGGTAAAAGATGCCAACGGCAATCTGCTTGCCGACGGCGACAGCGTCACCGTTGTTAAAGATCTGAAGGTAAAAGGCAGCTCTTCAATGCTGAAAATCGGCACAAAAGTGAAGAATATCCGTCTGGTTGAAGGCGATCACAATATTGATTGTAAAATTGACGGTTTTGGCCCGATGAAGCTGAAATCTGAGTTTGTGAAAAAGAACTAATTTTCCCCGGCAGGTGGACAAGCCGCCTGCCCCGCCTGGCTTACCTCTCCTGCACAATCTACACTTCTTCTGCACTCTCAATACAGAGGATTCGGTTATGCCTTTAGGACCCTACATATCATTAAACGGCCGCTGCGCCGAGGCTATCGCCTTTTACCAGCAGGCGTTGGGCGCCGAACTGACGTTCAAAATTACCTTCGGTGAGATGCCCAAAGAAGCGACGAATGTCGAAGGCTGCAGCGGCGCAGTTGCCTATTCTGACGATAGCATCATGCACGCCAGTCTGCGGGTGGCCGGCAATGATTTGATGATGACCGACGCCAGCATGAGCGGGGACAAACCGCAGCACAGCGGCTTTTCACTCTGCCTGGCAAGCCACGATACGGCAGAGGGTAAACGCTGGTTTGAAGGGCTTTCAACAGGCGGCACCGTCACCATGCCGTGGAGTGAAACTTTTTGGGCAAAAGGGTATGGCTCACTCACGGATAAGTTTGGCATTCCGTGGATGGTCAATGTCGAAAGATAAAGAGCGCGCATTTACGCTGCGTACAGGGCCCATAATTCCGGGCCCTGTGTTATTGTTAATGTTTAAAAAACCAAGGAAATCAAAGCGCCTGATTTATTCATTTTTTTGATGTTAATTAATTATTCCACCCCAAAGAATTTATTCCTAATTTAAAAGCGAGAAAAGACCCAGGATGATTCTCAGTCGAGAATGTGAATGAGAAAACATGACCCGCATTCATTATTTTAAAAATAAAACAATTATTAAAAAACGAAGTCGCGAACGCGATATACAATATATTACTTCGATATTCCCACCATTAATTCCCCTACTTATTACCCCACTATTCTTGCCCCTTTATCTTCTTCCCCTTCCTGCTCGCCCTTTTCTTTGCTGAACGTCGGCAAAAAGCGGCAACTGACTGATTCCCCGGCAAACTTGCGGACTCCCCAACCGCAAACTTCAACTCTTCATCGTACAGAAACCAATCATTAACAAAACCGTCACTTTCCCCCGGCACCATGAGGCAACTTTTGAAGGAGGCCCGTGATGCAAACGACTCTTCACCTCATCAAGCAAAATCCCTGCGCAGCTCTGCCGCAACTGCTGCGTACGCGCTTTATCTGATTCGAGAGGCTTTGACTGTTATGCACTTATCCAGACATCCGACCAGTTACCCGACCCGCTATCAGGAAATAGCTGCCCGGCTCGAACAGGAGCTGCGTAACAACTATCGCTGCGGCGACTATCTGCCCGCTGAAACCCAGCTTGCCGCCTACTACGAGGTTAACCGCCACACGCTCCGCCGCGCCATTGACGAGCTGGTCAACAAAGGCTGGGTGCAGCGCCGCCAGGGCATTGGCGTGCTGGTGCTGATGCGCCCGTTTGACTACCCGCTTAACGCGCAGGCTCGCTTTAGCCAAAACCTGCTGGATCAGGGCAGCCACCCGACCAGCGAACGCCTGCTGGCGGTGATTCGCCCGGCCTCTCAGGACGTGGCGGATGCGCTGGGGCTGGCCGAGGGAGATAACGTTATTCACCTACGCACCCTGCGCCGGGTCAACGGTATAGCGGTGTGCATCATCGACCACTATTTTTCCGAACAAACCTGGTGGCCGACGCTGCAAACTTTCAGCAACGGCTCACTGCACGATTTTCTCCAGGCCGAGTTAGGCATTGCCCTGACCCGCGCCCAAACCCGCATCAGCGCCCGCCGTTCCCAGGCCAAAGAGAGCCGCCTGCTGGAAATTCCCAATATGGCGCCGCTGCTCTGCGTACGCACCCTCAATCACCGTGAAGGCGAGGCCAACCCGGCGGAGTACTCCGTCAGCCTGACCCGCGCCGACATGATTGAATTCACCATGGAGCACTAAATGGACACCAGCCATTTCAACACCGAACGGCGCCGCGAATGGATGGCGGTGCTGTCACACAGCCAGCCGCAGGAGCTTCTTGAGCGCTGGAACAGCCTGAGTATCTCTGCTGATTACACGCTGATCCGAGCCCCGGAAATCGGTCTGGTGCAGGTTCAGGCCCGCATGGGCGGCACCGGCCAGCGTTTCTTTACCGGCGACGCCACGCTGACTCGCGCAGTCGTCAAGCTGGCGAGCGGCACCTACGGCTACAGCTATCTGCTCGGCCGGGATAAACAACACGCCGAATGCTGCGCGGTGATCGACGCCCTGATGCAGGAAAGCGCGCATTTTCAAACGCTACAAGAAACCCTTATTGCACCGCTGGCGGCCAACCGCGAACAACGCCTTGCCGCTCGCCGTGCGGAAGTTAACAGCAGCCGCGTGGACTTCTTCACGCTGGTACGCGGAGATAACGCATGACTTTAATGACCGCTTTTACCCTTCCGGTGCAGGATGCCCAGCAGAGTTTTCGTCGCCTGCTCAAAGCGATGAGCGAGCCGGGCGTGATTGTCGCGCTGACCTCGCTGCAGCAGGGCTGGCTGCCGCTGAACGTGGCCACCACCAGCGTGCTGCTGACGCTGGCCGATAACGACACGCCGGTGTGGGTAGACGGCACGTTGGGCAACGATATTGCCTCACAAAATATCCGTTTTCATACCAATGCGCCGCTGTGCGAGCAGCCTGAGCACGCGCAGTTTGCCGTTGCCAGCGACGCCATCTCTTCTGAACAGCTGAACCTGCTGGCCCAGGGCTGCGACATTGCCCCCGATACCAGCGCGACGCTGATCCTGCAGGTTTCCAGCCTGAGCGGCGGGCGCATGCTGCGCCTGACCGGCGCTGGCATCAACGAAGAGCGCATGATAGCGCCTCAGCTGCCGGAATGTGTGCTGCACGAACTGACCGAACGCCCGCACCCGTTCCCGCTGGGCATTGACCTGATTTTGACCTGCGGCGATCGCCTGCTGGCTATCCCACGGACCACCCACGTGGAGGTGTGCTGATGTACGTTGCCGTCAAAGGGGGCGAGAAGGCAATCTCCGCCGCCCACGCCCTGCAGGAGCGCAACCGACGCGGCGATGAAACGCTGAAAGAGCTGAGCGTCGCGCAAATTGAACAGCAGCTTGGCCTGGCGGTCGACCGCGTGATGACGGAAGGCGGCATCGCCGACCGGGAGCTTGCCGCGCTAGCCATCAAGCAGGCCAGCGGCGACATGATTGAGGCCATTTTCCTGCTGCGCGCCTACCGCACCACGCTGCCTCGCCTGGCCGTTAGCGAGCCGCTGAACACCGCTGAGATGCGCCTCGAACGCCGTATCTCCGCCGTTTATAAAGACGTCCCTGGCGGCCAGCTGCTTGGCCCAACCTACGACTACACGCACCGCCTGCTGGACTTCACGCTGCTGGCCAACGGCGAAGTGCCTGACGCAGAACCTGCCGACGAGCAAAGCGCACCCGCTCCGCACGTGTTCAGCATGCTGGCGAAGCAGGGCCTGGCCAAAGTCGAAGAAGACGACGGCGCGCAGCCGGACGACATCACCCGCAACCCGCCGGTTTACCCGTGCTCGCGCTCTTCGCGCCTGCAGCAGCTGGTGCGCGGCGACGAAGGCTACCTGCTGGCTCTCGCCTACTCCACCCAGCGCGGCTACGGGCGCAACCACCCGTTTGCCGCCGAGATCCGCAGCGGCTATGTAGATATCGAAATTGTGCCGGAAGAGCTGGGTTTTGCGGTGAACATCGGCGAACTGCTGATGACCGAATGCGAAATGGTGAACGGCTTTGTCGCCCCCGAAGATGAAGCCCCACACTTTACGCGCGGCTACGGCCTGGCGTTCGGCATGAGCGAGCGCAAAACCATGGCGATGGCGCTGGTTGACCGCGCGCTCCAGGCTCCCGACTACGACGAAACCGTCGCAGGCCCGGCGCAGGACGAAGAATTTGTGTTATCCCACGCGGATAACGTGGAAGCGGCCGGCTTTGTGTCCCACCTCAAGCTGCCGCATTACGTAGATTTCCAGGCCGAACTGGAGCTGCTTAACCGCCTGATAAAGGAGCGAGCAAATGGCTAACCTGAGCGGCTATAACTTTGCCTATCTGGATGAGCAAACCAAACGCATGATCCGCCGCGCGATGCTGAAAGCCGTGGCGATCCCAGGTTACCAGGTGCCGTTTGGCGGCCGCGAAATGCCGATGCCTTACGGCTGGGGCACCGGCGGCATTCAGCTCACCGCCAGCCTGATTGGCGAGTCTGACGTGCTGAAGGTGATTGACCAGGGCGCGGACGACACCACTAACGCCGTCTCGATTCGTAACTTTTTCAAGCGCGTGACCGGCGTGAACACCACCGAGCGCACCGAAGACGCGACGCTGGTGCAGACCCGCCACCGCATCCCGGAAACGCCGCTGGTTGAAGACCAGATCCTGATATATCAGGTGCCGATCCCTGAACCGCTGCGCTTTATCGAGCCACGCGAAACAGAAACCCGCACCATGCACGCGCTGGAAGAGTACGGCGTAATGCAGGTGAAGCTGTACGAAGATATCGCCCGCTTCGGCCATATCTCCACCACCTACGCGTACCCGGTGAAGGTGAACGATCGCTACGTGATGGACCCGTCGCCAATCCCGAAATTTGATAACCCGAAAATGCACATGTCCCCTGCGCTGCAGCTGTTCGGTGCCGGACGCGAAAAACGCATTTACGCCGTGCCGCCGTTTACCCGCGTAGAGAGCCTCGACTTCGACGACCATCCTTTCCAGGTTCAGGAATGGGAAGAGCCGTGCGCTATCTGCGGGTCACGCCACAGCTACCTTGATGAAGTGGTGCTCGACGACGCGGGCAACCGCATGTTCGTCTGCTCCGATACCGACTACTGCCGCCAGAACAGTGAGGCCTCTCAGTCATGACCAGCCCGTTACTTTCGGTGAATAACCTCACCCACCTCTATGCGCCCGGTAAAGGCTTTATGGACGTGTCGTTCGACCTCTGGCCCGGTGAAGTGCTGGGCATCGTGGGCGAGTCCGGCTCCGGTAAAACGACGCTGCTGAAGGCGATTTCCGCCCGCCTTGCGCCGCAGGAAGGGGACGTGATTTACCTCGACAGCTCGCTGTACGGGATGTCGGAAGGTGAACGCCGCCGCCTGCTGCGCACCGAATGGGGCGTGGTGCACCAGCATCCGATGGACGGCCTGCGCCGCCACGTTTCTGCCGGGGGCAACATCGGCGAGCGCCTGATGGCAACCGGGGCGCGCCACTACGGCGACATTCGTGCCACCGCCCAGCGCTGGCTGGAAGAAGTCGAAATCCCGTCGGCCCGTATTGACGACCTGCCGACCACGTTTTCCGGCGGGATGCAGCAGCGCCTGCAGATCGCCCGCAACCTGGTGACCCATCCGAAGCTGGTATTTATGGATGAGCCCACCGGCGGGCTGGATGTGTCGGTGCAGGCCCGCCTGCTCGATCTGCTGCGCGGCCTGGTGGTGGAGCTGAACCTGGCCGTGGTGATTGTCACCCACGATCTGGGCGTGGCTCGCCTGCTGGCCGACCGCCTGCTGGTGATGAAACAGGGCAAAGTGGTGGAAAGTGGGCTGACCGACCGCGTGCTGGACGACCCGCATCACCCGTATACCCAGCTTTTGGTGTCCTCCGTCCTTCAGAACTAGGTACTCGCTATGACCAGAATACGGGTTGAAAACCTGAGCAAAACCTTTGTCCTGCACCACCAGCACGGCATTCGCCTGCCGGTGCTGGCGGACGCTTCGCTGGAAGTTAAAGGCGGAGAATGCGTGGTGCTACACGGCCACTCCGGCAGCGGGAAATCCACCCTGCTGCGCTCGCTCTACGCCAACTATTTGCCGGATGAAGGACACATCTGGGTTAAGCACAACGACGAATGGCTCGACATCGTGCAGGCTCCGGCGCGTGAAGTGCTGGCCGTGCGCCGCCAGACCATCGGCTGGGTGAGCCAGTTCCTGCGTGTTATCCCACGAATTTCAGCGCTCGAAGTCGTCATGCAGCCGCTGCTGGATTTGGGCGTGCCGCGTGAAGAGTGCGAGAAAAAAGCCGCCAGCCTGCTGACTCGCCTCAACGTGCCTGAACGCCTGTGGCACCTGGCGCCGTCGACCTTCTCCGGCGGCGAACAGCAGCGCGTGAACATCGCTCGCGGCTTTATTGTCGACTACCCGATTTTACTGCTGGACGAGCCAACCGCCTCGCTGGACGCCAAAAACAGCGCCGCCGTGGTGGCTTTGATTCAGGAAGCAAAAGCGCGTGGAGCGGCCATCGTCGGCATCTTCCACGATGAAGCAGTACGTGAACAGGTGGCCGACCGCCTGCATACCATGTCCGCGATGGAGCCCAAACATGATCATCAATAACGTTCGCCTGGTCCTGGAAGAAGAAGTTGTCAGTGGCTCGCTGGAAGTGGCCGACGGTGTGATTCGCAACTTTGCCGAGACCCAAAGCCAGCTGCCGGGCGCACACGACGGCGGCGGCGGCTGGCTGCTGCCGGGGCTGATTGAGCTGCACACGGATAACCTGGATAAATTCTTTACCCCACGGCCAAAGGTTGACTGGCCGGCGCATTCCGCCATGAGCAGCCACGACGCACTGATGGTGGCGAGCGGCATCACCACCGTGCTGGACGCCGTGGCCATCGGCGACGTGCGCGACGGCGGCGACCGCCTGGAAAACCTCGAAAAAATGATCAACGCCGTGGAGGATACGCAAAAGCGTGGCCTCAACCGCGCCGAGCACCGCCTGCACCTGCGCTGCGAGCTGCCGCACCACACCACGCTGCCGCTGTTCGACAAGCTGGTTGACCGCGAACTTGTCTCCCTCGTTTCGCTGATGGACCACTCGCCGGGCCAGCGCCAGTACGCGGAACTCTCGAAATACCGCGACTACTATCAGGGCAAATACCATCTCACCAACGAGCAGATGGATCGCTTTGAGGAAGAGCAGTTGACGCTGGCGGCACGCTGGTCACAGCCAAACCGCCAGGCCATTGCCGCCCGCTGCCGCGACCGCAATATCGCCCTCGCCAGCCATGACGATGCCACCTCCGCCCACGTTGTGGAATCCCACGAAATCGGCAGCGTGATCGCCGAATTCCCGACCACGCTGGAAGCCGCGGAAGCCTCTCGTCGCCACGGCATGAGCGTGCTGATGGGCGCACCGAACATCGTGCGCGGCGGCTCCCACTCCGGCAACGTGGCGGCCAGCCATCTGGCCCAGGCCGGGCTGCTGGATATTCTCTCCTCGGATTACTATCCGGCGAGCCTGCTGGATGCGGCCTTCCGCGTGGCGCACGACGACAGCAACAGCTTCACGCTGGCTCAGGCGGTAAACCTTGTGACGCGCAACCCTGCAAGGGCGCTGAACCTGGCCGACCGTGGGACGCTGGCGGAAGGTAAACGAGCGGATCTGGTGCTGGCACATATGCACGGCGACCATATCCACGTCGATCACGTCTGGCGCCAGGGAACGCGGGTGTTCTGATGAGTAAATTAATCTGGCTGATGGGCCCGTCCGGCTCCGGCAAAGACAGCCTGCTGAGCGCCCTGCGCCAGCAGGAGCACGCCAGGCTGCTGGTGGCGCACCGCTATATCACCCGCGCCGCCGACGCAGGCTGCGAGAACCACATTGCGCTGAGCGCAAACGAGTTTGAGCAGCGCCAGCAACTGGGGCTGTTTGCCCTGAGCTGGCAGGCGCACGAGCAGTCCTACGGCGTCGGCGTGGAAATGGATATATGGCTCGAGGCCGGATTTGACGTGGTGGTTAACGGCTCGCGCCAGCACCTGAAGCAGGCGCGGGAACGCTATGGCGATGGGCTGGTGCCCATCTGCCTGCAGGTTTCTACCGGGGTGCTGCGCCAACGTCTGGAGCAGCGTGGCAGGGAAAATGCGGAACAGATCGAGCAGAGGCTGCAGCGCGCGGCGCTCTATGCGCCAGAGGGCGGCGATTGCCTGGTACTCAACAACGACGGGAGTCTGCTACAGTCAGCCGAATTATTTATGCGGCTGTTAGCCCAGCACCGCTCGAACGTTATCCCTCTTCACCGCAAGGAGCCCCGCCATGTCTGATGTTGTTAAGTTAAAAGCCGCCGCTATCGAAGACAGCGACACCGTTTACCGCATGATTTGCGAGCTAAAGCAGGCCCAGGCCGACCGCCCCGGCTTTAATGCCTGCTTCGCCGAAAACCTGCGCGATCCAAATATCTTTTATCAGCTGGCATGGCTGGGGAATAAAGCCGTGGGGATGATTAGCCTGCACCTGCAATATCACCTGCATCATGGCCGCCGCATTGGCGAGATCCAGGAGCTTGTCGTGCTGGAAGAAGCCCGCGGCCACGGCGTCGGCAAACAGCTGCTTGCCTGGGCTGAAGATAAAGCGCGTAAAGCCGATGCGGAACTGACGGAGCTGTCGACCAGCACCGGCCGCAAAGACGCTCATCGTTTTTACGAACGTGAAGGCTACCGCGCCACCCATATCCGCTTTACCAAACCGGTGGAGACACCCGATGACGCTCACGTTAACGCTTAGCGGCACCGGCGGGGCGCAGCTTGTTCCCGCCTGGGGCTGTGGCTGCGCAGCCTGTTCGCGGGCGCGCAGCAACCCTGCTCATCGCCGCCGCCCGTGCAGCGCGGTGGTCAAATATAACGATGCGGTGACGCTGGTAGACGCGGGGCCACCCGACCTGATGGAGAGCTGGCAGCCCGGAGATTTTCAGCAGTTTTTGCTCACCCACTACCATATGGATCACGTCCAGGGGCTGTTCCCGCTGCGCTGGGGCGTGGGCGAGAGAATCCCGGTTTACGGCCCGCCGGATGAACAGGGCTGCGACGATCTGTTTAAACACCCCGGTCTGCTGGACTTTAGCCATACCGTGGAGCCATTTGTTGCCTTTACCCTCCAGGCGCTGCGCGTCACGCCGCTGCCGCTGCTGCACTCAAAGCTGACGTTTGGTTATCTGTTTGAAACGGCCTACAGCAGGCTGGCGTGGCTGAGCGATACGGCGGGGCTGCCGGACAAAACCCTGAAGTTTCTGGCCGCCAACCGCCCGGAAGTAGTGGTGATAGATTGCAGCCGCGAACCCCGACCAGAAACGCCAAAAAATCACTGTGACTTAACGACCGTTATCGCGCTGAACGAACAGATTGGTAGCCCGCGAGTCGTGCTGACGCACATCAGCCACCAGTTTGATGAATGGCTGATGCACAACGAACTTCCCGCCGGCTTTGAAGCCGGTTTTGACGGCATGGAAATCGTGCTGGATTAACGGTCGTCGTCGTCCTGCAGGCGCCGCTCATCGTCATCCAGCTGCTGGCGCTCGCGGTCGAGCTGGTTCTGGCGGTTATCAAGGCTACGGCGCCTGTCTTCCAGCTGGCGGTAGCGCGCTTCATCCTGGCGGCTGAGCCTGCGCTGAGCCGCTTCGTCATCGCTATCGTCATGATAAACGCGATCGCCGTCGGGCTTGTAAGCATCGCTAAACGCCTGCTGGATATTGCCAATGGCGTCATCAATCACGTCGGCCTGCGCGAACGGCGAGGCCAGGTACAGCGTGCCGAGCAGCAGCGCGGCGGCATAAGATTTCATCGGTCAGTCTCCGGGATGGACTGGCCTCAGCGTAGTCAGCCGGCCTCACGCGCAGTAGCGGAGGAATCTCAAATTCTCGGCGATTCCAGCGCGCCAATAGCCTCTACCCGCGCCTGATGCCGCCCGCCTTCAAACTGCCCGTTTAACCACGCGTCGACGATCATTTTGGCCAAATCCAGCCCGACGACTCGTGAGCCGAAGGCCAGCACGTTGGTGTTATTGTGCTGGCGGGAAAGCAGCGCAGAATATGGCTCACTGCAGACCACTGCCCGGATGCCGGGAAACTTATTGGCGGTAATAGAGATGCCCACGCCAGTACCGCAAATCAAAATGCCGCCCTCGGCTTCGCCGTTTACCACGGCCTGCGCCACGGCGCTGGCGTAAAGCGGGTAATCGGTGCGCTCGCCGGACCAGGTGCCCTTGTCCAGCACCTCAATCCCTTTCTCCTGAAGATGCGCCACAATCTCCGTCTTCAGCAGGAAGCCTACGTGGTCACAGCCAAATGCAATTTTTTTCATTTTGTCCTCGCCGTTGCCGTTACTTTACGAACCCGACAACTCTTGTGATTTAAGACCGGTTCACTGCCCAATTAATCGGCAGAATTGCCGGGTTCGTGGCCATTTCTACACCGACAAGCTTCACAATACAATGCCACTCGCTGCCAACTCCGTGTCATACGTTAGTATCACTTAACGATGAAATCTTAATTAATTACTTAATTTTCATAAACATAAAAATAAATCACCAAAACAAAAACTTCACAAAAAATAAAACTTTATGAATAAATTATTTTTGTGAAGTGCTCAGCATATTTTCTGCTCTCGCTGTGATGTTATAGTGGCGTCTTCACTCTACGGACATCGAGAGAACACGATGAGTCAGTCAGATATTGATTCACAGCAGCCGTTTGGTATCGGCCTTGCTCCCTGGTTGCGCATGAAGCAGGAGGGGATGACGGACAACGAAAGTCGCATCGTCGACTGGTTGTTAAAGCCCGGAAATCTGAGCGATGCACCGGCCATTAAGGACGTTGCCGAAGCCCTTGCGGTGTCGGAAGCGATGATTGTTAAAGTGTCGAAACTGCTGGGCTTCAGCGGCTTTCGTAATCTGCGTAGCGCGCTGGTCGCCTACTTTTCCGAGTCAGAGCAGGTGCTGCCGACCGAGCTGGCGTTCGACGAAGCGCCGCAGGACGTGGTCAACAAGGTGTTTAACATTACCTTACGCACCATTATGGAAGGCCAGTCGATCGTGAACGTCGACGAGATCCATCGCGCGGCACGCTACTTCGCAAAGGCAAAACAGCGTGATTTGTACGGCGTTGGCGGCTCGAACTCTATTTGTAACGACATCCAGCACAAGTTCTTGCGCATCGGCGTGCGCTGCCAGGCCTATCAGGATGCGCACATCATGATGATGTCGGCCTCGCTGCTAAAAGAAGGCGATGTGGTGCTGGTCGTGTCCCATTCAGGGCGCACCGGCGATTTAAAAGCGGCGGTGGAACTGGCAAAAAAGAATGGCGCCAAAATAATTTGTATAACCCATAGCTACCATTCGCCTATTGCACGCCTGGCCGATTTTATTATTTGTTCGCCAGCACCAGAGACACCTTTATTAGGCCGCAACGCCTCCGCGCGTATATTACAATTAACATTACTCGATGCATTATTTGTTTCAGTCGCACAGCAAAACATTGAACAGGCAACATTAAATATGCAAAAGACCGGCGCCATTGTGGATTTCTTTTCACCTGGCGCGCTGAAGTAAAAAGAGATCCCGCGGGAGCGGGATCTGACTGCACCCTACATTGAGAATATTATTATGAATAAATATCTGAAAATATTCAGCGGCGCTGCTATGGGCGTGATGTTATCCACCAGCGCTTTTGCCGCCGCCGATTACGCGGTGGTATTAAAAACGTTATCCAACCCTTTCTGGGTGGATATGAAAAAAGGTATTGAAGATGAAGCCAAAACGCTGGGCGTTAGCGTAGATGTATTTGCCTCGCCTTCGGAAGGGGATTTCCAGTCACAATTACAGCTTTTTGAAGATCTGAGTAATAAAAAATACAAGGGCATCGCTTTTGCGCCCCTCTCCTCGGTGAACCTCGTGGTGCCGGTGGCGAACGCCTGGAAGAAAGGCATTTACCTGGTCAACCTCGATGAAAAAATCGATATGGATAACCTGAAAAAAGCCGGCGGCAACGTCGAGGCCTTCGTCACCACCGATAACGTCGCGGTTGGCGCTAAAGGCGCAGGTTTCATTATCGATAAGCTCGGCGCCGCAGGCGGTGAAGTCGCGATTATCGAAGGGAAAGCGGGCAATGCCTCCGGTGAAGCCCGCCGCGCGGGTGCCAGCGATGCGTTTAAAAAAGCCAGCCAGATTAAACTCGTCGCCAGCCAGCCTGCCGACTGGGACCGCATTAAGGCGCTCGACGTGGCGACCAACGTGCTACAGCGTAACCCAAACCTGAAAGCCTTCTACTGCGCGAACGACACGATGGCAATGGGCGTAGCGCAGGCGGTGGCCAACGCCGGTAAAACCGGGAAAGTGCTGGTCGTCGGCACCGACGGTATTCCGGAAGCACGCAAAATGGTGGATGCTGGATTAATGACCGCCACCGTGGCCCAGAATCCGGCGGATATTGGCGCTACAGGCCTGAAGCTGCTGGTGGATGCAGCGAAAACCGGCAAGGTGATTGCCCAGGATAAGGCCCCGCAGTTCAGCCTGGTGGATTCGGTTCTGGTGACGAAATAGTTTTAAACCTGAGTCGTCTGGTGCCCTCACCCCGGCCCTCTCCCACAGGGAGAGGGGGAAAAAAGGGGTAGCCCTCTCCGCATAAGGGCGAGGGAGAAAAGAGTACTAAAAGAAAAGCAGTGGCAGCAGCTATCCCCTCTCTTCTATAGGGAGAGCCAGAAAATCGATACCTACTCAGTACCGTCCCCTCTCCCCTGTGGGGAGAGGGTTAGGGTGAGGGGAAACCTTCGCTAACAATGATTGAGGCTCGTCATGGTCACGCCATACATTTCAATGGCGGGGATCGGCAAATCCTTTGGTCCGGTTCACGCATTAAAATCGGTTGATTTAACAATATTCCCCGGCGAAATTCACGCCCTTCTCGGGGAAAATGGTGCAGGTAAATCAACCCTGATGAAAGTCTTGTCGGGTATTCATGAACCGACCAAAGGCACCATTACGATTAATAATGTTAATTATGAAAAACTTGATCATAAATTAGCGGCACAGCTCGGCATAGGTATTATTTATCAAGAACTCAGCGTTATTGATGAATTAACCGTTTTAGAAAATCTTTATATTGGCCGCCATACCACTAAAAAAGTCTTCGGGATTAATATTGTTGACTGGAAAGAGATGCGTATTCGCGCCGCAATGATGCTTTTACGTGTCGGCTTAAAAGTAGATCTCGATGAAAAGGTGGGTAATTTATCCATTAGTCACAAGCAAATGTTAGAAATTGCCAAAACGTTAATGCTGGATGCCAAAGTCATTATTATGGATGAGCCAACTTCTTCTTTAACCAATAAAGAAGTGGATTATCTTTTTCTCATCATGAACCAGCTGCGCAAAGAAGGGACGGCGATTGTTTATATCTCCCACAAGCTCGCCGAAATCCGCCGTATCTGCGACCGCTACACGGTGATGAAGGACGGCAGCAGCGTCTGCAGCGGCCAGGTCTGCGACGTCTCTAACGACGACATTGTGCGCCTGATGGTGGGCCGCGAGCTGCAAAACCGCTTTAACGCCATGAAAGAGAGCGCCGGGAACGTAGAGCGTGACGTGGTGTTTGAGGTGAAAAACATCACCAGCCGCGACCGCAAAAAGGTGAAAGACGTTTCGTTCAGCGTCAATCGTGGCGAGATCCTGGGCTTTTCCGGCCTCGTAGGCTCCGGGCGCACCGAGCTGATGGACTGCCTGTTCGGCGTGGATAAACGCGCTGCCGGTGAAATTCTGCTTAACGGCAAGAATATCTCGCCCCGCTCGCCGATGGATGCGCTGAAAAAAGGCATGGGCTACATCACCGAAAGCCGCCGGGATAACGGCTTCTTCGCCAACTTCTCCATTGCGCAGAACATGGCCGTCAGCCAGAGCCTCAAACGCGGCGGCTACAAAGGCGCGATGGGGCTGTTTAACGAAGCCGAAGAGCGCAAAACCGCCGAAGCACAGCGTCAATTGCTGGCGCTGAAGTGCCACAGCGTCGATCAGAACATTACCGAGCTTTCCGGCGGCAACCAGCAGAAGGTGCTGATTTCCAAATGGCTGTGCTGCAACCCGGAAGTGATCATCTTCGATGAACCTACCCGTGGGATCGACGTCGGCGCGAAAGCCGAAATTTACAAAGTCATGCGACAGCTGGCGGATGACGGAAAGGTCATTCTAATGGTGTCGTCGGAGCTTCCCGAAATTATCGCCGTCTGCGACCGCATCGCCGTGTTCTGCGAAGGGCGACTGACGCAAATCCTGACCAATCGCGACGATATCAGCGAAGAGGAGATTATGGCATGGGCATTACCACAAGAATGAAGCGCGAAGAAAGTGAGAAAAAGCCGTTCAATTTCGCGCAGTTCTGGGACAAATACGGCACCTTTTTCATTCTCGCGATTATCGTCGCCATCTTCGGCACGCTGTCCGCCGAGTATTTCCTGACGGCCAGCAACATCAGCGCCATCTTCGTACAAAGCTCGGTGACCGTGCTTATCGGCATGGGGGAGTTCTTCGCCATTCTGGTGGCGGGGATTGATCTGTCGGTCGGCGCCATTCTGGCGCTTTCCGGCATGGTTACCGCCAAACTGATGCTGGCGGGCGTGGACCCGTTCCTCGCGGCGCTGATTGGCGGCGTGATTGTCGGCGGGCTGCTCGGGGCGATTAACGGCTGCCTGGTAAACTGGACGGGGCTGCATCCGTTCATCATCACGCTTGGCACCAACGCCATCTTCCGGGGCATCACGCTGGTTATTTCCGACGCCAACTCGGTGTACGGCTTCTCGTTCGACTTCGTGAATTTCTTCGCCGCCACGCCGCTGGGCGTTCCGGTGCCGGTGATCTTCTCGCTGATTGTCGCCGGGATACTGTGGTTCCTGACCACCCGCACGCGCCTTGGCCGCAATATTTACGCCCTCGGCGGCAATAAGAATTCGGCCTTCTACTCCGGCATCGACGTGAAGTTTCACATGCTGGTGGTGTTCATCATCTCCGGCATCTGCGCCGGGCTGGCGGGCGTGGTCTCTACCGCGCGTCTTGGGGCGGCGGAGCCTCTTGCGGGCATGGGGTTTGAAACCTACGCCATCGCCAGCGCCATCATCGGCGGCACCAGCTTCTTCGGCGGCAAAGGCCGAATTTTCTCGGTGGTGATTGGCGGCCTGATCATCGGCACCATCAACAACGGACTCAACATTCTCCAGGTACAAACCTATTACCAGCTGGTGGTGATGGGCGGGCTGATTATCGCCGCGGTGGCCCTGGATAGACTCATTAGCAAGTAAATTCGTCGTCTTTCGGACGCCTGATGCGTTGGCTGCATCAGCTCACCCCAGTCACATAGTTAGCTATGCTCCTGGGGACTCGCAGCCTGACCGCCTTTCTGTCGTCCGAAATCCATAGAATTACAGGAGCTTATAGTGAAAATTTCCCCCTCTTTGATGTGCATGGATCTGGCGAAATTCCAGGAACAAATTGAATTTATCGACCAGCACGCCGACTACTTCCATATCGACATTATGGACGGCCATTTTGTGCCGAACCTGACGCTGTCGCCGTTCTTCGTCGGCCAGGTCAGGAAGCTTGCCAGCAAGCCGCTGGACTGCCATTTGATGGTCACCCGCCCGCAGGATTACATCGTCCCGCTGGCGCAGGCCGGGGCGGACATCATTACCCTGCATCCGGAAACTATTAACGGCCAGGCCTTCCGCCTCATTGAAGAGATCCGCCGCCACGGCATGAAGGTCGGCCTTATTTTGAACCCGGAGACCCCGGTCGAGGCGATGAAGTACTACATTCATAAGGCAGACAAGGTGACGGTGATGACCGTTGACCCAGGGTTTGCCGGCCAGCCGTTTATTCCAGAAATGCTGGAAAAAGTGGCCGAGCTGAAAGCCTGGCGCGAACGCGAAGGGCTGAACTACGAAATCGAAATTGACGGCTCCTGCAACGCGGCAACCTATGAACGACTCATGGCCGCCGGGGCAGATGTGTTTATCGTCGGCACTTCCGGGCTATTTAATCACGCCCGGGATATCGACGAGGCCTGGCAGGTGATGAGCGAGCAGATCCTGACGGCCAAAAACGAGGTTATCCCCCATGCCAAAACCGCTTAACGTGGTGGCCGGAGTGGATATGGGCGCCACCCATATCCGCCTGTGTTTGCAGGATGAGTCCGGCGCGGTGCTGCACTGTGAAAAACAGCGCACCGCAGAGATTATCGCGGGAGGCGTAGTCTGCGGGATCGCCCATCTGTTAAGCGATCGGCTGGATCGCTTTAACGCCCGCTGCCGCGGCATGGTGATGGGGTTTCCGGCGCTGGTCGGCAAAGACAAGCGCACAATTATCTCCACGCCCAATTTGCCGCTTGCCGCCGCAGAGCTTAACGAACTGGCGGGCAAGCTGGAGGATGCGCTCGGCTGCCCGGTCGAGTTTTCACGTGACGTCAATCTGCAGCTCTCGTTCGATGTCGCGCAAAACGGGCTGCAGCATCAGCAGGTGCTCGGGGCTTATCTCGGCACCGGCATGGGCTTTGCCGTCTGGCTGAACGGCGCCCCCTGGACCGGCGCCCACGGCGTGGCCGGGGAGCTGGGCCATATTCCGCAGGGCGATATGCACCTGACCTGCGGCTGCGGAAATGCGGGTTGCCTGGAAACGGTATGCTCGGGGATTGCCCTGAAACGCTGGTTTGACGCCAGCCCGCGTGCGTATGAGATTGGCGAGCTGTTCAGCGTTGCCGCGCAGGAGCCGTTTGTCCTTGCCCTGCTCGACCATGCGGCGCGCGCCATCGCCACCAGCGTTAACCTGTTCGATCCGGATGCGGTGCTCCTCGGCGGCGGAGTGATAGACATGGTCGATTTTCCGCGTGAGGCGCTGGTGACACAGACGAAACGCTATCTGCGCCGCCCTTTGCCGCATGATGCCGTGCGCTTTATTGATGCGTCTTCATCCGCGTTTAACGGCGCGCAGGGTGCGGCTACGCTGGCCCGCGCCTGCTTCCTGCCCGCGCTTTACGTAGCGCCTCAGCAAGCTGCGCTTGGGTGAAAGGCTTACGCAGCAGCTCCACCTCGGGCAGGTGTTGCTCGCTGCGGCGTAGGTCCTGCCCGCTTATCAGCAGCAAATCCAGCTGGGGATGATGGCGACGAGCCTGCAGGAGCACGTCCGCGCCGCTTAGCTCGCCGGGCAGCATCAGGTCGCTGATCACAATGCTAATGTCAGGCACCTCGCGCATCAGCTGCAGCGCCTGCTGGCTGTCGCTGGCTTCCAGCGTCAGGTAACCCAGTTGATGCAGCTGTTCGCAGAGCGTCTGGCGCACGTCCGGCTCATCTTCGAGCACCAGCACAAGCTGGTCGGAAATATCGGCCGGTTCATCGACCAGCGGCAAGGCCTCCGGCTGCGCCTCCGCAGACGCCCGAGGCAGTTGCAGTATGACCCGAGTCCCTTTGCCCGGTTCGCTTTCAATCTGCACCCGCCCGCCCGACTGACGCACAAAGCCATAAACCATCGACAGCCCCAGCCCGCTGCCGCTGCCGGTCTGTTTGGTGGTGAAGAACGGCTCAAAAACCTGCGCCTTTACCTCGTCCGTCATGCCGTGCCCGGTGTCGGCCACCTCAACCACCACCATGTCCTGCTTGCGCCCTTCCCCCCGCAGCACGCGCTGGTTCCAGGTGCGGATCTTAATTTCACCGCTGCGCCCTTCCATCGCGTCTCGGGCGTTCATCACCAGGTTAATGATCGCGTTCTCCAACTGATTGACGTCGATCCACGCCGGCCAGGCGGGCTGCTGGGCTTCAACGGCAAGCGTAAGGTGAGCAGGCAAAGAGTGACGTATCAGCGGATCGAGGTTTTCGAGCAGGCTTTTCATCGCCACCGCCCGAGGGTGCAGCGATTGCTTACGGGAAAACGCGAGCAGCCGCTGGGTAAGCTGCGCGCCGCGCTCGGCGGCCTTAAGCGCACGCTGAATGCGTACCGAATCCGGTGAGTCAGCCGCGGTCAGCTCAAGGCTACCGATGATCACCGCCAGCAGGTTGTTAAAGTCGTGCGCCAGGCCACCGGTAAGCTGCCCCACCGCCTTCATTTTTTGGCTGTGCACCAGCGCTTCTTCCAGCGCTTTGCGCTCGCTACGCTCCAGCACTACGTTCACCATGCCCCGCCCAGGCACCGGGCTAAAACGCAGCTCGATGGTACGGCCGTCCGCCAGCCTCAACTCCTGCGGCTTCGGCAAGGGTCGGGAGAGATTACCCAACATGTGTTCCTGTAGCGGCGTAACCTGCTTGAGCAGCCCGAGATAGTGCTGGCCGCGCTGCAGGCGCTGCGGCTCAAGCCCCAGCAGCAGCGGATATTGCTGATTCCATACCACCAGGAAACCGTCGCTGTCGAACAGCGCAAAACCATCGCGCATGGCGTGGAAGGTGGTTTCCAGCAGGGTACTTTTTTCTTTCAGCAGGCGTGAGGTGTGCTCCAGCGAAGCGGTATTACGGGCAAAGACGTTGAACGCCCGGGCCAGCTCGCCCAGCTCATCGCGCCGCTGCTGCGCGGGCACGCTGACCTCTTTTTCGCCTTTCGCCAGCCGCGTCATCGCCTGGGAAATCGCCGTTAAGTTTGAGCCCAGGTTTCGGTAGATATACAGCCCGGCGAACCCGGTGATCACCAGCGCCAGCAGGGCAAACAGGCCGATAAAAGCGATGATGGACTGCAAATCCCGGTGGCTTTGCTGGCTGCGCTGCCGGGACTCTTCCCCGACTTTTTGCACGTACAGGTTGATGTCCTGATTCAGAAAAGCCACCAGCGCTTTGATGTGGTACATGTGCCAGGCGATGCCCAGATCGCTTTCCTCAAGCTGCGCAGAAAGCGGCGGCAGCTGGCGCAGGCCGTTTCTGAACTGTTGCAAAATGCTGTCCGCCAGCGGCGAGGGCGCTCGTTCGGGCAGAAGCTGCATCACTTCGCTAAGCTGCCGTACCGCTGGCCTCGGCGAGGAGGACTGAATCGCCACCAGAATCAGGCGATCCATCTCTTTGAGCAGCCCGGCATCCGGCACGTTCAGCCCTTCGCGCGCGTTGACCTCCTGCAGGTGCTCAAGGTAGCTCTGATTCTGGTAAAGAGCGCTCAGCAGCAGGTTACGCTGCAAATGGCGGCGGTGCCCCATCACCAGCATGTTGGTGACGCTGCTTTCCAGCTCGTTGCTGCGGTCGATGATCCGGCTGACCAGCTGCGGCTCGCGGCTCGCCAGCGGCGCGGTGGCCAGGTGAGAAAGCGAGTTTTGCAGCGACAGCTGGGTTTGCTTCAGGCTTGCCGCCTCGCTCTGGTATTCCAGCGCGCCGACAACCTGAGAAAGCCTGACCGCCGCCGTCGCCACGTTGGAAGTGTCGCGCGCCAGCTCCATGCTGCCGGACATGTCGAGCAGCGTTTGCCCCTGAACCTGCTCCTGCAGGCGGCTGGCGTGCTCAAAGCCGAGGACCGCCACGCCGCAGACCATCAACGTGACCGCCACCACCAGCAGATTGAAGAACAGCAGGCGGCCACGGGCGCTGGCGAAGAAGGAGGGGCGAGGCTGGGTCATAGAGGCTCCGTGGTTGATTCACTCCAGTTAAGCATTGCACGGATTTTGATAAATATTTCCGCACCGGGAATGTGATCCAGGTTAACTATTCAACTCTATGACAAATATGAACGGCGGCTGACATTTTGCATTTATCGGCGTGTGGTTGACTGGCGCGTATTGATAACCACCACAGGCGTCGCACCATGAGCAGAGTCCCCATTCTGGAAATGCGCAATATTGCCAAGTCATTTGGCAAGTTTTATGCGCTAAAAGGCGTCGATTTAACGGTCTTTCCCGGTGAAATCCATGCGCTAATGGGCGAGAACGGGGCGGGTAAAAGCACCCTGATGAAGATCCTCGCTGGCGCCTATATCGCTACCAGCGGCGAAGTACTGATTGACGGCGAGCCCTATGTCATCAAAGGCCCCAAAGACGCCCTGAACGCGGGCATTACCCTGATTTACCAGGAAATGCAGCTGGCGCCAAACCTCACCGTTGCCGAAAACATTTTCCTCGGCAGCGAACTGGCGCGCGGCGGCCTGGTGCAGCGTAAAGAGATGGTGCAGCAGGCGCAGGCGGTGATTGACCGCCTCGGGGCGCAGTTTAAAGCAACCGACCTCGTCATGAAGCTCACCATTGCCGAGCAGCAGCAGGTTGAGATTGCCCGCGCGCTCCAGCGCAACAGCCGTATTCTGGTGATGGATGAACCCACCGCCGCCCTCTCCTCCCGCGAAACGCATCGCCTGTTTGAGCTGATTTTCCGCCTGCGCGATGAAGGTATGGCGATTATCTACATCAGCCACCGCATGGCGGAAATCTATGAGCTGTCTGACCGGGTCAGCGTGCTGCGCGACGGCCAGTACGTCGGCAGCCTGACGCGGGAAAACCTGAACGCCAGCGAGCTGGTCAGAATGATGGTTGGGCGGCCGCTCAGCGACCTGTTCAACAAAGAGCGCGATATCCCGCTGGGCAGCCCTCGCCTCAACGTTCACCACCTGACGGACAACGGCAAAGTGCAGCCCGTCAGCCTGCACGTGCGTTCAGGGGAGATTGTCGGCCTGGCCGGGCTGGTTGGTGCCGGGCGTTCAGAGCTGGCGCAGCTGATCTTCGGCGTGCGTAAGGCCACGGGCGGTACGGTTGAGATCGACGGCGAGCCGGTGACGCTTCACTCCCCTCGCGAGGCGATTCAACACGGCATCGGCTTCCTGACAGAGAACCGCAAAGAGCAAGGGCTGTTCCTCGAACTGGCCGCGCAGGACAACATCACCATGGCCACGCTTGAGCGTGACGCTCATTTCGGCATGCTCGACCGCAAAAAAGCCCAGACCATTTCCGACGACGCCATCAGCCTGCTGAATATCCGCGTGCCGCACGCCCAGGTTCGCGCCGGGGGTCTGTCCGGGGGCAACCAGCAAAAGCTGCTGATTTCCCGCTGGGTCGCTATTGGCCCACGCATTCTGATCCTCGACGAGCCTACGCGCGGCGTGGACGTCGGCGCCAAAAGCGAGATCTACCGCATCATGAACCAGCTGGCCCGCCAGGGCGTGGCCATTTTAATGATTTCCAGCGAGCTACCCGAAGTGGTGGGCATGAGCGATCGGGTGTACGTCATGCGCGAAGGCAGCATTGCCGGCGAGCTGCTGCGCCACGACATTACGCAAGAAAATATTATGACCCTGGCTACCGGCGTGACCGAGGCCCATAAGAAAGAGGTTCACCATGACTAACTCAGGCACCCAGCCGGTGGCAAAATCCGCCTCGCTTAAAAAAGCCCTGTTCGGCGATTTAATGCAAACCGTCGGGATTTTTCCGATTTTGATACTGATCGTCGCCGTATTTGGCTTTATCGCACCCAACTTTTTTACCGAATCTAACCTGCTCAACATTGCTCGACAGTCGTCCATCAACATCGTGCTGGCGGCGGGGATGACCTTCATCATTCTGACCGGCGGCATCGACCTGTCCGTGGGCTCAATTCTCGGCACCACCGCCGTGACGGCAATGGTCGTGTCGCTGATGCCCGGCTGGGAAGGCCTGTCGATTCCGGCAGCGCTGCTGATGGGCACCGGGCTGGGGCTGTTTAACGGCATGCTGGTCGCCTGGGCGGGGCTGCCGCCGTTTATCGTCACGCTCGGCACTTATACCGCGCTGCGCGGCGCGGCGTATCTGCTGGCCGACGGCACAACGGTGATTAACTCCAACATCAACTTCGAGTGGATTGGTAACGCCTATCTCGGCCCGGTGCCGTGGCTGGTGGTGATTGCCCTGCTGGTGATTGCGGTGTGCTGGTTCATTCTGCGCCGTACCACGCTGGGCGTTCATATCTACGCGGTAGGCGGCAACATGCAGGCGGCGCGCCTGACCGGCATCAAAGTGTGGATGGTGCTGCTGTTCGTGTACGGCATGAGCGGCCTGCTTTCCGGACTTGGCGGCATCATGAGCGCGTCACGCCTTTACAGCGCCAACGGCAACCTCGGCGTGGGCTATGAGCTGGACGCCATCGCCGCCGTTATTCTCGGCGGGACCAGCTTCGTGGGCGGGATTGGCACCATCACCGGCACGCTGGTGGGGGCGCTGATTATCGCCACGCTCAACAACGGCATGACGCTGATGGGCGTCTCCTACTTCTGGCAATTGGTGATCAAAGGGGCGGTGATCATCATAGCGGTGCTGATCGACAAATACCGTACCCGTCACCATCAAAGTGCATAACAACAAAACCCTACGAGTGAGGAAAACAGCATGCGTTTGAAACCCATAGTTACTGCGTTACTGGCTGGTGCAATGATCGCAGGCGCGCCGTTTGCCCAGGCGAAAGAGTTAAAGTCTATCGGCGTGACGGTGGGCGACCTCGCCAACCCGTTCTTCGTGCAGATAACCAAAGGCGCCGAGCTGGAAGCCCGCAAGCTCGCTGGCGACAACGTGAAGGTGACGCTGGTCTCCAGCGGCTACGATCTCGGTCAGCAGGTGGCGCAGATCGATAACTTTATCGCCGCGAAGGTGGACATGATCATCCTTAACGCTGCGGATTCCAAAGGGATCGGCCCGGCGGTAAAACGTGCGAAAGACGCCGGGATCGTCGTTGTGGCGGTGGACGTCGCGGCTGACGGCGCCGATGCCACGATCACCTCCGATAACATCCAGGCCGGGCAAATGGCCTGTAAGTACATTTCCGACCGCCTGAAAGATAAAGGCAACGTGGTGATCATCAACGGGCCGCCGGTTTCCGCCGTGCAGAACCGCGTTGAGGGCTGCGAAACCGAATTCAAAAAGCACCCGGACATTAAGATCCTTTCCTCTAATCAGAATGCTAAGGGCAGCCGTGAAGGCGGCCTGGAAGTGATGACCTCGCTGCTGGCGGCGAATCCGAAGATCGACGGCGTGTTTGCGATCAACGATCCGACGGCGATCGGGGCCGATCTGGCGGCAAAACAGGCCCAGCGTAATGAGTTCTTTATTGTCGGCGTGGACGGCAGCCCGGACGGTGAGGAGGCCCTGAAGCGCGGCGGCAGCTCGCTGTTTGTGGCGACGCCGGCGCAGGATCCGCAGATAATGGCGGCGAAAGCGGTCGAGATTGGCTACGACATTTTGCAGGGTAAACCCGCGCCGAAAGGCCCGGTACTGATCCCGGTGACGATGATCGATAAGAACAATATTGGCAGCTACAAAGGGTGGACGGTGAAGTAATTTTCCCCTCACCCAGTCGAGTCAAAACACCGTCAGTCCCCTCTCCCTTCCAGGGAGAGGGCCAGGGTGAGGGTCCACGTCAAAGGGAGGCCAGATGAAACGCTCCGAGGTTAATCAGTACCTGAATGAAACCCGCCAGTTCTTTGCCCGCCACGATATCCAACTGCCGCCGTTCGCCGGGTTCTCGCCGCAAACATGGCAGCAGCTTGATTCCCACAGCTGGCAAGAGGTCTTTGATCTAAAGCTCGGGTGGGATATCACCGACTTCGGCGGCAGCGATTTTCTTATCATGGGCCTCACGCTGTTTACCCTGCGCAACGGCTCACCTGAAGGTGCGCCCTACGCCAAAACTTACGCCGAAAAAGTCATGCACGTGCGTGAAAACCAGATGACGCCGATGCATTTCCACTGGAGCAAGCAGGAGGACATCATCAACCGCGGCGGCGGTAATTTGATTGTCGAACTGTGGCACTCTGACCCATTCGAACAGCCCGATGAATCGGACATTACGGTGGTGATTGACGGCTGCCGCCAGACGCACGCCGCAGGCAGCCAGCTGCGCCTTTCCCCGGGGGAAAGCATCAGCCTGGTGCCGGAGATGTACCACAGCTTCTGGGGCGAGCCCGGCTACGGCGACGTGCTGGTCGGTGAGGTTTCGATGGTCAACGATGACGATCACGACAACCGCTTTTTAAAAACGCTTGAGCGATTCAGCCCCCTTACCGAAGATGCCGCGCCGGAGCTGCTTTTGTGCCATGAGTACCGCCGGTTTATCTAAACCGCATTATTTTCGCCGTGAGTGACATCCGCGGCAAAAACGTAGCCCACGCCGCGAATGGTGCGGATAAGCGTGGGCTGGTGCGGATTGACCTCGATTTTGCGCCGCAGCCGCATAATCAGCACGTCGATAGTCCGATCAAACACTTCGAGGCTTTCGCTGTGGGTTAGCTCAAGCAGTTTTTCCCGCGACAGCACCTTTCTGGCGTTCTGCACCAGGGAAAGCAGCAGACCATATTCCCCTTGGGTGAGATCAACCTGCTGCTGCCGGGCGTTCATTAGCTGGCAGCGATCGGTGTCCAGCCGCCAGCCGTTAAACTGCAGCCCGCTGGTTTTCGTCGGGTTGCTTTCTACTGCCAGCGCCCCGCTACGCCTCAGTACCGCTTTCACCCGCGCGACGACCACGCGGCCGTTAAACGGTTTGGCGATATAGTCATCGGCGCCCATTTCCAGCCCCACCACCACGTCGGACTCGCTGCCCATCCCGGTCAGCATTACCACCGGCAAAGCAGGACGCAGTTTCTGCACCTGCTGAAGCACCAGCAGGCCGTTGGTGTCCGGCAGCATCATGTCCAGCAGGATAAGCGCGATGGATGGCTCTGCCGCCACAATCCGCAGCGCTTCATTGCCGCTATGGCACACCAGCACGTCGAAGACGTGTTCACTGAGCACATCGCGCAGCACGTCGCAAATGGCCTTGTCGTCATCCACCACCAGGATTGCAGGTTTCATTATTGTCTCCGGAGGGGAGGAGGTTCTTTTAGTGTGAGCGATTGTTGATTGCGCGCCGCAGAAAGAACACAGCCTCGTGCGGAATTTTCTATCACTGTCACAAATGGCCGTCAGTTCGACACGTCATTTATGACGAAATCCCCGGCGTTTCGTCAGCCCGTGCGCCAGATACCCGCCAAACCCGCGCCAATACCCACTCACTCTATGTGGCATAGATAATGCATTGAGTGGCGCAGCAAGGCGGTTTGCATTTATCGCCGCACTTAAATGACAGCATTGACTGGAGCAACATGATGAAAAAAGTCGTCACGGTTTGCCCCTATTGCGCCTCGGGTTGCAAGATAAACCTGGTGGTGGATAACGGCAAAATCGTCAAGGCGGAAGGCGCACAGGGTAAAACCAACCAGGGGGACCTGTGCCTGAAGGGTTATTACGGTTGGGACTTTATCACCGACACCAAAATCCTTACCCCGCGTTTGAAATCCCCGATGATTCGCCGCGAGCGCGGCGGCAAGCTGGAAGCGGTTTCCTGGGATGAGGCGCTGGACTACGTCAGCTCTCGTCTGAGCGAGATCAAAGCCAAGTATGGCCCGAACGCCATTCAAACCACCGGCTCCTCACGCGGGACCGGCAACGAAACCAACTATGTAATGCAAAAATTTGCGCGCGCCGTTATTGGAACCAATAACGTCGATTGCTGCGCACGTGTCTGACACGGCCCATCGGTTGCAGGTCTGCACCAGTCGGTCGGTAATGGCGCGATGAGTAACTCTATCGTCGAGATTGAGGATACTGATTTAGTCTTTGTGTTCGGGTATAACCCGGCAGATTCACACCCTATCGTGGCTAATCGCGTGATTAAGGCGAAGCAGAAAGGGGCTCAGATTATCGTTGTCGATCCGCGCAAAATTGAAACCGCGCGCATTGCCGACATGCATTTAAGGTTACGCAACGGCTCGAACATCGCGCTGCTGAACGCGATTGGCCACGTCATTATTGAAGAGAACCTTTACGATCACGCTTTCGTTGCTGCTCGTACCGAAGGCTTCGAGGAGTATCGCAAAATCGTTGAAGGCTACACGCCGGAGTCCGTAGAAGAAATCACTGGCGTCAGCGCCGGGGAGATCCGTGCGGCCGCGCGTATGTATGCCAAAGCCAAAACGGCCACCATCCTGTGGGGCATGGGCGTGACCCAGTTCTACCAGGGCGTGGAAACCGTGCGCTCGCTCACCAGCCTGGCGCTGATGACCGGCAACCTCGGCAAACCTAACGTGGGCGTGAACCCGGTTCGCGGCCAGAACAACGTGCAGGGTGCCTGCGATATGGGCGCGCTGCCGGATATGTTCCCCGGCAACCAGTACGTCCGTGACGCGGAAACTCGCAGCAAATTTGCCGCTGCCTGGGGCGTTGACGCGCTGCCAGAAGCCAACGGTTACCGCATCAGCGAACTGCCGCACCGCGTAGAACACGGTGAAGTCCGCGCCGCCTATATTATGGGTGAAGATCCGCTGCAAACCGACGCCGAGCTTTCTGCGGTGCGCAAAGCGTTTGCCGGACTCGAGCTGGTGATTGTGCAGGACATCTTCATGACCAAAACCGCCGCCGAGGCCGACGTTATTTTACCGTCCACCTCCTGGGGCGAGCATGAAGGCGTCTTCACCGCCGCCGACCGTGGCTTCCAGCGCTTCTTTAAGGCCGTTGAGCCGAAGTGGGATCTCAAAACGGACTGGCAGATTATCAGCGAAATCGCCACCCGTATGGGCTATCCGATGCGCTACAGCAACACCCAGGAAATTTGGGACGAGCTGCGTCATCTGTGCCCGGACTTCTACGGCGCGACCTACGAGAAGATGGGCGAGCTGGGCTATATTCAGTGGCCTTGCCGGGACACTTCCGACGCGGACCAGGGCACCTCTTACCTGTACGAGAGCAAGTTCGAGCGTCCTAACGGTCTGGGGCAGTTCTTCACCTGCGACTGGGCACCGCCAATCGATCGCATCACCGACGAGTACCCGATGGTGCTTTCCACGGTGCGTGAAGTCGGCCACTACTCCTGCCGTTCAATGACCGGCAACTGTGCCGCTCTGGCCGCGCTGGCCGATGAGCCGGGTTATGCACAAATCCACGTCGAAGATGCCGCCCGGCTGGGCATTGAAGATGAAGCGTTGATTTGGGTGAATTCGCGTAAAGGCCGGGTTATCACCCGGGCGGCGGTCAGCGAGCGTCCGAATAAAGGCGCGGTATACATGACCTATCAGTGGTGGATTGGCGCCTGTAATGAGCTGGTGACAGAGAACCTGAGCCCGATAACCAAAACGCCGGAGTACAAGTACTGCGCCGTGCGCGTGGAGCCGATTGCCGATCAGCAGGCCGCCGAGCAGTATGTGATTGATGAGTACAGCAAGCTGAAGGCCCGTCTGCGCGAGAGCGCGAGGGGGTAAACGGGGAACCCTTAGTCGCAGTATCCTCTATGAAAGGGTGACTAAGATTCCGTTCACTTCAGTCCTGCTTCACATGTCATCACCGAACCGGTGAACGTCTCGGGAGAATCACCGTCATTCCCCCGAGACCCCGGACTCTCGGCCAAATAAATCGACCGCTAAAGCGGCAGACCTCAGTTTTATATCCCAGTCCTGGGTCGGCTGAGATGCGTTCCCGACGCTCTCAGCCCCCGGTTATGACCCAACTCAGGCGGGGTTGAGCTGTCGGGAACAGCGAAAGAGAGCGATCGTCGGGAACGAATCGCGAACGACCCCGAATGTTTGGGTGATAGCCGGTGGGTTTACCGCTTTAGCGGCGATGAGCTCGCCGGGCGCCGGGGCTGTTCGGGGGATGGCGTTATCCCCCGGACACGTTCCCCGTACTCTGAACGTGTCCGGGGAAAACAGATCTACTGGTGAACGGAAAATAGCGGAGCAACAGATCTCTCCTTGCAAGAGAGATCGCTACTTAACTGCTCGCTTTACTGTCAAATTTCCCAAAAAGCTCACGCTCATAGGCCTGGGCTTTTTTATGGTCGAATTTGTGTTCCCACTTGGCGATAACCAGCACCGCCAGCGCGTTGCCGACCACGTTCAGCGCGGTACGCGCCATATCCAGAATACGGTCAACCCCGGCAATAAACGCCAGCCCTTCCAGCGGAATACCGACGCTGCCAAGCGTCGCCAGCAGCACCACGAAGGAGACACCCGGCACGCCGGCAATCCCTTTTGAGGTCACCATCAGCGTCAGTACCAGGATGATTTCCTGCCACAGCGACAGATCGATACCGTACAGCTGAGCGATGAAAATCGCCGCGATGCTCTGGTACAGCGTCGAGCCATCGAGGTTAAACGAGTAGCCGGTCGGCACCACGAAGCTGGTGATCGACGCCGGAGCACCATAGGCCTCCATCTTCTCGATAATGCGCGGCAGCACGCTCTCAGAGCTGGCGGTGGAGAACGCCAGGATCAGCTCGTCTTTCAGAATCCGCATCAGGATAGTGATTTTCAGCCCGCATATGCGCGCCACGGCACCCAGCACCACAAACGCGAAGAAGGCAATCGCCACGTACACCAGCACCACCAGCTTCAGTAGCGGCCAGAGCGAGGCAAAGCCAAAGTTCGCCACGGTCACCGAGATAAGCGCGAAGACGCCCACCGGCGCATAGCGCATCACCATGTGCGTCACTTTGAACATGGTTTCAGAGATGGAGCGGAAGACGGTCACCAGCGGCTCGCGATGCGTGGCCGGCAGCGACGACAGCCCAAGGCCAAACAGCACCGAGAAGAAGATGATCGGCAGCATATCGCCCTTCGCCATCGACGCGACAATGTTGGTGGGTACGAGGGACAGAATGGTGCCCATCAGACCGTGAGCATGGCTTTGAACATCCTGGGCAGTATGCTGATATTTCGAAATATCCACGGTAGCAAGCTGCGACATATCAATGCCGTGGCCCGGTTGAAACACATTCGCAAGCGTAATGCCCAGAATGATGGCAACCGTCGTGATCACTTCGAAATAAATGATGGTTTTTGCCCCAATGCGGCCAAGCTGCTTTGCGTCGCCAACGCCCGCGATACCTACCACCAGGGTAGAGATAACGATCGGCACAACAATCATTTTAATCAGATGGATAAAGATATCCCCCGCAGGGGACAGCAGGTTAGCAATCAGCCATTCACGGCTATCACTTTGATAATGAAGAAAACTTCCTAAGAGAATGCCCAGCACCAGCGCAAGTAAAATTTGCCAGGCCAGGCTGATTTTAAAGTTTTTCATAACGACTACAGTTCCTCAAAAAAGCGCCATTCCCATGCTGTTGATCCAGGAAAAGGTCACAAACTGAAAGGGGGTATGACAAACGTCAGGTGTTACGCGGGATTTTTATAGCGCCGTATCAGTACCATCCAGATAGCATGCTACGCAACTCTTCATTTTCAGAGGTATGCACTCACATAAAGCAGATAAACGGGATTTTTCTTAGACTCACAAGCATAACCTATTGTTATATAGAAATTTTATTTTTTTATTTTTAGTGATCAATACCACAAGTAATTATTTCTTATGATTCATCTGCTTGAACAATTATTGCGCAATTATTTTAATGCGTGATCTGCCGCCCAAAAAGTAAACAAAGCTGCCAATACCCCTACAATTAACGTTTGTGTGACATATTATTAACATCCAAAAGGAGAAAAAAAGCCATGAGCCAAGTACACAAACATGCTATTCCCGCAAACATTGCGGACCGTTGCCTGATAAACCCGGAGCAGTACCAGGCCCTGTATCAACAGTCGATACAGGATCCGGACGCGTTTTGGGGCGAACAAGGGAAAATTCTCGACTGGATCAAGCCGTATCAAAAGGTAAAAAATACCTCTTTTGCACCGGGAAACATCTCTATCAAGTGGTATGAGGACGGTACGCTCAATTTAGCCGCGAACTGCCTCGACCGGCACCTGAAAGAACGGGGCGATCAAACCGCCATTATCTGGGAGGGCGATGACGCGACCCAGAGCAAAAACATCACCTACCGCGAGCTGCATCGCGACGTCTGCCGTTTCGCCAATACGCTGGTCGATCTGGGGATTAAAAAAGGGGATGTTGTCGCCATTTATATGCCGATGGTGCCGGAAGCGGCCGTTGCCATGCTGGCCTGCGCGCGTATTGGTGCCGTACATTCCGTCATCTTTGGCGGCTTCTCGCCTGAGGCCGTGGCCGGACGCATTATCGACTCCAGCTCGCGGCTGGTGATCACCGCCGACGAAGGCGTGCGCGCCGGGCGTTCCATCCCGCTGAAAAAGAACGTGGATGATGCGCTTAAAAACCCAAATGTTAAAACCGTCGAGCACGTTATCGTGCTTAACCGTACCGGCGGCAAAATCGACTGGCACCAGAACCGCGACCTGTGGTGGAGCGAGCTGGTAGAAAAAGCCAGCGACCAGCACCAGCCGGTCGAAATGAACGCCGAAGATCCGCTGTTCATCCTCTATACCTCCGGCTCTACCGGCAAGCCAAAAGGCGTGCTGCACACTACCGGCGGCTATCTGGTTTATGCCGCGACCACCTTTAAATACGTCTTCGACTACCACCCAGGCGATGTGTACTGGTGTACCGCGGACGTGGGCTGGGTTACCGGGCACAGCTACCTGCTTTATGGCCCGCTGGCCTGCGGCGCGATCACGCTGATGTTTGAGGGCGTGCCTAACTGGCCGGAGCCAAACCGCATGGCGCAGGTGGTCGACAAACATAAGGTGAATATTCTCTACACTGCGCCGACCGCCATCCGCGCACTGATGGCCGAAGGGGATAAAGCTACCGAAGGCACCGACCGCTCTTCGCTGCACATTCTTGGCTCCGTGGGCGAGCCCATCAACCCGGAAGCCTGGGAGTGGTACTGGAAGCACATCGGCAATGAAAAATGCCCGGTGATGGACACCTGGTGGCAGACCGAAACCGGCGGTTTCATGATTACCCCGCTGCCGGGCGCAACCGAGCTGAAAGCCGGTTCCGCGACCCAGCCGTTCTTTGGCGTTCAGCCCGCGCTGGTCGATAACGAAGGCAACCCGCAGCAGGGCGCAACCGAAGGCAATCTGACGATTACCGATTCCTGGCCGGGCCAGGCGCGCACGCTGTTTGGCGACCATGAGCGCTTCGAGCAGACCTACTTCTCCACCTTCAAAAACATGTATTTCAGCGGTGACGGCGCGCGCCGGGACGAAGACGGCTATTACTGGATAACGGGCCGCGTGGACGACGTGCTGAATGTGTCCGGCCACCGTCTGGGTACCGCAGAGATAGAATCAGCGCTGGTTTCGCATCCGAAGATTGCCGAGGCCGCCGTGGTCGGCATCCCACACAATATTAAAGGCCAGGCGATTTACGCCTACGTCACGCTGAACCACGGCGAAGAGCCGACGCCGGAGCTGTACGCCGAGGTTCGTAACTGGGTACGTAAAGAGATAGGCCCGCTTGCCACGCCGGATGTACTGCACTGGACAGACTCGCTGCCAAAGACCCGCTCCGGCAAAATTATGCGCCGCATCTTGCGCAAGATTGCCTCCGGCGACACCAGCAACCTGGGCGATACCTCAACCCTCGCCGATCCTGGCGTGGTAGAAAAACTGCTGGAAGAGAAGCAGTCCATTTCGATGCCTTCTTAAAACAGAATTACCCCTCGTTATTTCAGGCAAGGGCCGGGTGAGAGGATTGAGCCGTATATTTCCCCTCACCCTAACCCTCTCCCCAAAGGGGCGAGGGAACCGTACGGCGTTTTTACTTAAAAACAATACCCTATCCCCTCCTATGGATTTCGCGTTGCAGGCAGCAAACACTGTCATCCCCAGGAGCATAGATTCACTATGTGACTGGGGTGACAAATCTGTCAGGAACAGATTTGAACGCTGATTACAGCGGCCCCCGTAGGGGCGAGGTCCATGGACGGACCGAGTAATCGTGTGCAGCCAACGCACCTGCAGCGCGAAAGACGACGGAGGACCTCTGGAGACTCTGTGATGAATCAAGATATTTATCAGCGGATAGAAAGCAGTGCGCATTTCAGGGAGTTGGTTTCCAAAAGGCAACGGTTTGCCGCCCTCCTGTCACTGATTATGTTAGTGATTTACGTGGGTTTTATTTTGCTGATTGCCTTCGCGCCCGCGTGGCTTGGCACTCCGCTTCATGACGGTACCAGCGTCACGCGAGGCATCCCTATCGGCATCGGCGTTATCGTTATTTCCTTCCTGCTCACCGGGATTTATGTCTGGCGTGCTAACGGCGAATTTGACCGCCTGAACAACGAAGTGCTGCGTGAAGTGGGGGTTAAATGAAACGTTTTCTTGCGGCCTTTGCCGCTCTGCTGCCTGCCGGTGCTTTCGCCGCCGATGCGATAACCGGCGACGTGCAGCGCCAGCCAACCAACTGGCAGGCGATCATCATGTTCCTGATTTTCGTCGCCCTGACGCTGTATATCACTTACTGGGCGTCCAAACGCGTTCGCTCCCGCAGCGATTATTACACCGCAGGCGGCAACATTACCGGTTTTCAGAATGGCCTGGCGATTGCCGGTGACTTTATGTCGGCCGCCTCGTTCCTCGGGATTTCCGCGCTGGTTTATACCTCAGGTTATGATGGTCTGATTTACTCGCTGGGTTTCCTGGTCGGCTGGCCGATTATTCTGTTCCTGATCGCCGAACGCCTGCGTAACCTGGGCCGCTATACCTTTGCCGATGTGGCGTCGTATCGCCTCAAGCAAGGGCCAATCCGCACGCTGTCCGCCTGTGGATCGCTGGTGGTGGTTGCGCTTTACCTGATTGCCCAGATGGTGGGCGCCGGGAAGCTCATCGAGCTGCTGTTCGGCCTGAACTACCACGTCGCCGTGGTGCTGGTGGGCGTGCTGATGGTGATGTACGTACTGTTTGGCGGCATGCTGGCCACCACCTGGGTGCAAATCATCAAAGCCGTGCTGCTGCTGTTCGGCGCAAGCTTCATGGCGTTTATGGTGATGAAGCACGTCGGCTTTAGCTTCAACAACCTGTTCAATGAAGCGATGGCGGTTCACCCTAAAGGCGCGGCAATCATGAGCCCTGGCGGATTAGTCAAAGACCCCATTTCTGCGCTCTCTTTGGGCCTCGGCCTGATGTTTGGCACCGCTGGCTTGCCGCACATCCTGATGCGCTTCTTCACCGTGAGCGACGCCCGCGAAGCGCGTAAGAGCGTGTTTTACGCCACCGGCTTCATGGGTTACTTCTACATTCTGACCTTTATCATCGGCTTTGGCGCCATTATGTTAGTCGGTGCTAACCCAGCGTTTAAAGACGCGGCGGGCGCGCTGATTGGCGGCAACAACATGGCGGCGGTTCACCTTGCTGATGCGGTCGGCGGTAACCTGTTCCTGGGCTTTATCTCTGCGGTTGCCTTCGCCACCATCCTCGCGGTTGTGGCCGGGTTAACGCTGGCGGGCGCTTCGGCGGTGTCTCACGACCTCTACGCCAACGTCTTCCGCAAAGGCGCTTCCGAACGCGATGAGTTAAAAGTGTCTAAAATCACCGTGCTGGTGCTGGGCGTAGTGGCTATCCTGCTGGGTATTCTGTTTGAAAAACAGAATATTGCTTTTATGGTGGGGCTGGCGTTCTCGATTGCCGCAAGCTGTAACTTCCCGATTATTCTGCTGTCGATGTACTGGTCGAAGCTGACCACGCGCGGCGCGATGATTGGCGGCTGGCTCGGCCTGCTGACCGCCGTGGTGCTGATGATTCTTGGCCCAACAATCTGGGTGCAAATTCTCGGCCACGAAAAAGCGGTCTTCCCGTACGAGTACCCGGCGCTGTTCTCGATCCTGATTGCGTTTGTCGGTATCTGGCTGTTCTCGATTACCGATAACACGCCGGAAGGTAAGCTGGAGCGTGAGAAGTTCCGCGCGCAGTTTATTCGTTCTCAAACCGGCATCGGTATCGATCAGGGGCGGGCTCACTAGTTAGTAAGCGCTTACCGGGGCTATATATGCCCCGGTAAATGTAGGTTAAAACATTAGCCAGCTGACCAGCGGCGCGACCAAAACCGTCACTACGCCGGACAGCATCATCACCAGGCTGGCAATCACCCCTTCCTGAGGCCCCAGTTCGTAAGAGCGCGCGGTGCCCGCGCCGTGAGAAGCTGCACCGAATCCGGCACCTTTAGCGATTCCTTCCCTGATCGACAGGCGCAGAAACAGTACGTCCCCTACCGCCATACCGAACACACCGGTGATCACCACAAACAGCGCCACCAGTTCAGGTTCGCCGCCGATGGGTTTTGCCGCCGCCAGGGCAAAAGGTGTGGTAATCGAGCGCACCGCGAGGCTGCGTTGAATGCCGTCAGGCAGGGTAAATAAGCGGGCCAGCCAAATCGAGCTGGTTACCGCCACAACCATCGCCGTCAGCACGCCGGCGGACAGCGACATCCAGTGGCGTTTAATTACCCTAAGGTTGTCATAAACCGGCACCGCAAAAGCGATGGTGGCAGGCCCAAGCAGCCACAGCAGCCAGTGCGCCTCCCCCATGTAGTTGCTGTAAGAGATGTGCCCGAAGACAAGCATCGCCACCAGCAGCACCGGCGTAAAGACCAGCGGCATCAGCGGCAGTTTGCGAAAGCGGCGATACAGGCGTTTGTTGGCGAAGTAGAAGACCAGAGTAACCACGAGGCACAGCACGCTGAGCTGAAAGTTAGTCATGGCGCTGCTGCCTGCGGGCTTCGCGAGCCAGCTCAAAGCGGTAAACTTTTTCCACCACAAAAGCCGTACTGGCCAGCACCAGCACGGTGCTTATCGCAATCACCGCAAAAATGCGCCAGCCTTCCACCATCAGCAGCTGCGAGTAGTTCACCACGGCCACCACCGCCGGGACAAAGAACAACAGCATCTCGGCCAGCAGCCATTTTGACCCTTCCCTGACCCATTTCAGCGGCACAATGCGGCAGACAATCAGCGCCAGGAGCAGCACCATTCCCACCAGATTCGCGGGCAGCGGCAGGTGCCCCCACGTGACCAGCTGCTCGGCAAAAACAAAAAGCCCGGCGTACAGGGCAACCTGCACGGGAACGCGCAGGCTATGAATTACAGCAGGCGTAAAACGACCTAACGCCAAAGCCATGATATGTACTCCAGAAAAAATACCAGCCACGATTATAGAGAGCGGTTCTTCGCTACTGAAATGAATTAAAATCATTGCAGGTATAGTTAACGGGAATAGTTATGGACATCAGAACGCTGCGTTATTTCGTCGAGGTTGTACGCCAGCAGAGCTTCACGCGTGCGGCGGAGAAGATGTTCGTCACGCAGCCCACCATCAGTAAGATGCTGCGCAATCTCGAGGATGAGCTGAACTGCACGCTGCTGATCCGCGACGGTCGCCGCCTGCTGCTGACCGACACCGGCCAGGTAGTATTCCAGCGCGGGCTGGCAATCCTTGCCGAGTTTCGCCAGCTTGAGGCCGAGCTAAGCGACATTAAACAGCTCACCAACGGCGTGCTGCGCCTCGGCATTCCGCCGATGGTTGGCACCCTGATGACCGGCCCGATCGGCGTTTATCAGCATCGCTACCCCGGCGTGGAATTTAAGATTTCCGAGTTCGGCGGCCTGACGGTGCAGCAGGCGGTGATCAACGGCGACCTCGATCTCGCGGTGACGGCGATGCCGATAGAAGACGAAAACGCGCTAACGGTGATGCCGCTGTTCCGCCATCCGCTCTGCGTGCTGGTGCCCCGCTCCGGCCCGTGGATTGGCCGCACCAGCGTTGACCCGGCCGAGCTGGCCGAACACCCGCTGCTTATCTACAACGAAGATTTCTCCCTTAGCCGCCAGCTTATGCAGCTGTTTGCCGACAACGGCTTCACCCCGCGCATCGCGGTGCGCAGCGGGCAGTGGGATTTTCTGGCGGCGATGGTTCAGGGCGGCGTGGGGATTGCCGTGCTGCCGGAGCCGATTTGCCGCAAGCTCGACCACACCACGCTGATGTGGCTGCCGCTCAACAGCAATTTAAGCTGGCAGTTAGGGATGATTTGGCGTGAAGGGGTTTATATTTCGCAGAGCGCGCAGGCGTGGATTGATTGCTGCAGGGAGTTCTGGCCGGAAGTGGAAACCGACCAGAACTAGCGGGATTACTCTTTCTCGATCAGCAGCGCTTCCAGCAGGTCGAGATCGTGCAGGAGTTTTTGCAGGGTCTCGTTGCTGATTTGCTGCGTGGCGCGCAGATGGTAAAGCTCGGCGCGCTCAGAGCGCAGCGCCGTCAGGCGGAAGCGGCGTTCCAGGTTTTCTTCCAGCTCGCTGCTCTCAACGTCATTCCGGCCGTCTGCCCGGCGACGTAAGTTGCCGATAACCCGCGAACTCACCTCCTTCAGCAGCTGGTCGTCAATGTTCTCATTGCTGTCGACGGCCAGCCGTTCTTCCATTTTCTGGATAGCGACAATCGCCACTTCGGCCGTCGCGGAACGGGCCAGACGCTCTTCTTTACGCGCCAGAGACTTATCTCCGACCTCAACGTTTCGCAGCAGAATCGGCAGCATGATAACCCCGGCAAACAGCGAGAACAGGATCACGCCAGCGGAGAGGAAAATCAGCTCATAGCGCGCCGGGAAAGGCGTACCGTCGTTCAGGAACAGTGGGATCGACAGCACACCGGCCAGGGTAATCGCCCCACGCACGCCGGCGAAAGAGGCAATGCCCAGCTCGCGGGTAGTGAAGGAGCCGAACTCCAGCGGGCGTTTTTTCATAAAGCGCAGGCTGATACGTTTCATCGACCACAGCCACAGGAAACGCACCGCGATCAGCGCGAAATAAATCATGCCGACGTCGAGGAACAGCATCCACAGTTCAACGTTCGGATCGGCATTGGCCGCCGCGACGGACGTCTCGAGAATGCCCGGCAGCTGCAGGCCTAACAGCAGGAAGACCATGCCGTTAAACACAAACTCCAGCATCGCCCAGACGCTGTTCGCACGCAGGCGCATGGTGAGTGGCGCGCTGCGCAGAACGCCGGACCGGGTGATGGTCATCCCTGCGGCCACTGCGGCCAGAATGCCGGAAACCCCGATATGCTCGGCAATCAGATAAGACGCGAACGGCAGCAGCAGCAGCAGCAGAATTTGGGTTGCCGGCTCGTCGCCGCTCCAGCGGCTCATCAGGCGCAGCGATTTACCGTACAGCCAGCTGACCGCGATACCCGCCAGCAGGCCGCCCACGGCAACCTTGAAGAACTCGAGGGATGCCC
Source organism: Enterobacteriaceae bacterium RIT693 (assembly GCA_009668225.1). Taxonomy (GTDB): domain Bacteria; phylum Pseudomonadota; class Gammaproteobacteria; order Enterobacterales; family Enterobacteriaceae; genus Cedecea. The sequence goes on from WJYK01000011.1 coordinate 67,912, forward strand.
CGCCGACGCTAAAGGCCATCGCCCCAATGGCGACCGCGACAGCGAGCTTCAGGGACACCAGGCCGGAGGCGTCGTTCATCAACGCTTCGCCCTGCAAAATACCCATGATTTTCTTAGGAATACGCCCTTCACCCACGATACCTGAAAGCGCCACGGCGTCCGTCGGTGACAGCACGGCGGCCAGCGCAAAAGAAGGCACCAGCGGGATCCCCGGTACCAGGAAGTAAATCAGGAACCCGATGCCGACCACGGTGACCAGCACCAGCACCAGCGCCAGGCCAATAATTTCCCGGCCATGGTGGAGAAACTCATGGGTCGGCGTCTTCCAGCCGTCGGCAAACAGCAGCGGCGGAATGAAGAGCACCAGGAACAGCTCAGGGTCAAATTCGACGTGCAGGCCAAAGTGCGGCCAGGCAAGCAGGGCCCCAATGGCGATTTGCATTAACGGCAGCGGGATCTGAAACGGCAACATACGTGTTACCACCCCAGAGAGGGAGACCACGAGGGTCATAATCAAGATGGTGAAGAAAATTTCCATGTTTTCCCTGAACGTGATGTGTGATTTGAAGCGTCGCCTTTGGCGGTTGTTTTAATAATAAAACAACTTTTTTCATCACATTGGAACCGGAAATGCCCGAAGTGGGCAAAAGCGGCGGGTTACAGAGCGCAACCCGCACGAATTGAAAATCAGATAGCCCAACCGCCGGCGTAGAACGCCACCAGCGCAACGGCGATAACCACGGTACCGATGTTCAGCTTACGCCATTCACCGGACACCACGCGGCCGATAACCAGAGAAGCAAAACCGATCATGATGCCGGTAACAATGTTACAGGTCAGCACGATAAATACCGCAGTAATCAGCCCGGCCATCGCATCAACGAAGTCCGCAAAATCGATTTTGGCGACGTTGCTCAGCATCAGCAGGCCAACATACATCAGCGCAGGCGCCGTGGCGTAAGCCGGCACCAGATAGGAAAGCGGAGACAGGAACAGGATAAGCAGGAACAGCACGCCAACGACGATCGCGGTCAGGCCGGTTTTACCGCCCGCTGCAGTACCCGCTGCTGATTCGATGTAAACCGCTGCCGGGGCTGCGCCCACCAGACCGGAGAACACGCTGCTCAGGGAGTCGGTGGTCAGCGCTTTGCCGCCGTCGATGATCTGGCCGTCTTTGTCCAGCAGGTTTGCCTGGCCGGCTACCGCACGGATAGTCCCGGTGGCGTCAAATACCGCGGTCATTACCAGCGCCAGCACGCTTGGCAGCACAATCGGGTTCAGCGCGCCCATGATGTCCAGGCTGCCAATCAGCGAGTTGCCTTTGTCATCGCTCAGCGACGGCATGGCGAAGATACCGGAGAAGTGAACGTTCGGGTCAAAAATCAGGCCAACGATGGACACGCCGATAATCGTCAGCAGAATGCCGCCCGGCACCTTCAGTTTTTCCAGACCGATGATCACCGCCAGGCCAATCAGCGACATGATAACCGGGAAGCTGGCAAAGTGGCCCAGCGCAACCGGCAGCCCGTCCAGCGGGTTTTTAATCACCAGGCCGACGCCGTTTGCGGCAATCAGCAGCAGGAACAGGCCGATACCAATCCCGGTGCCGTGCGCCACGCCCATCGGCAAATTGCGCAGAATCCAGCTACGAATGCCGGTGGCAGAGATAAGGGTAAACAGGACGCCCATCAGGAACACCGCGCCAAGCGCGACCGGCACGCTAATGTGCTGGCCGAGTACCAGGCTAAAGGCGGTGAAGGCGGTCAGCGAGATGGCGCAGCCGATAGCCAGAGGCAGGTTGGCCCACAGGCCCATAACGATGGAGCCCACGCCCGCCACCAGGCAGGTCGCCACGAAGACCGCCGTTGGTGGGAAACCCGCTTTACCGAGCATGCCCGGCACAACGATGACGGAGTAGACCATGGCCAGGAAGGTCGTCAGACCGGCGACAACTTCCTGACGCACGTTACTGCCACGTGCAGAAATTTTGAACCAGGCGTCGAGCGAACCGCCGGCACGCGGAGAAGGTGTAGACATAGTGAAAAATCCCCTGAGATTTTTAGAATGACGTTTGCCCGGGTGGTGGACAACCCGCTGCCAGTTAAACGTTGTCTCCCTGCGCTACGATTGTGACAAAGGGGTGTCACAAAAAAGCAATCGTTTAACTCCACGCGGACAAATCGGTGTCACAGAATGAAAGCAAACGATTATCCAGCCTTCCTGACGGGATTTTCAACTTAACTTTTGCCCTTTTCGCGGAAAATGTGCTCAGCTGATGAATTAATCGCCTCGTAGTGCGCAAACGTTATCGTCAATGCGCAATTTCGCAACAAAATAGCAAACTGCCGACGCGTTTTTCACCCGCTTGCCTGAACGGCGATCACGTGCCGGGGATCTCAAAAGGCCCACCCTGATTTAGCGCTCTCTGCCAGGCCGGGCGCGTCTGAACATTTTTCATCCATGCCTGAGTGTGCGGCATATCGTTCACCTCGCCTCGTGCCAGGAGCGCAGCCACGGGGAAACTCATCTGAATATCTGCCGCACTAAACTGCTGCCCGGCAAACCACGCGTTCTGATTCAGGTGATCTTCGATAAAGCGGGCATGAGTGGCGATTTGCTTGTTGAGCCAGGCTTTCTGCACGCCTTGCCCCAGCGCCTTCCCCAGCGGGCGCAGAGGCCAGGGAACCGGCGCTTTGCCGAGGCTGCCAAAAACCAGCTTCATTAATAACAGCGGCATCAAGGACCCCTCCGCGTAATGCAGCCAAAAGCGGTACTGGATCTTGTCGTTAATCGCCACCGGCTTCAGGCGGTTTTCGCTATCGTAGGCTTCCTGAAGATACTCAAGAATCGCACCGGACTCAGCGAGGATATGGCCGTTATCTTCAACAACCGGTGATTTACCTAACGGATGAATTTTTTTTAATGCCTCCGGTGCGAGCATCGAGGGTTCCCGCTGGTAACGTACGATCTGGTAGGGTTGCTCCAGCTCTTCAAGCATCCAAAGGATGCGCTGGGAGCGGGAGTTATTGAGGTGATGAACCGTTAGCATGCGGTAACCTTTTGTTTAGCCAGTTGGAGTAACTATAGGAAAGCCGCCCGCGCATCACATGTCAAAAAAATGAACAAAAAAAGACCGATTGACCTTGCAAAGTAAAGGGGGCTGCCTACACTTAAATTGTCAGTGCAGACCGGAACCTCCAAAGTCAGTGTGTAAGTGTTATTGAGGGGCGCTGATGTCGGGGGAAACCCTCCTGTCAGAACGGGATAGAGCGAAAGACAAAGACCGGAAAACAACTAAAGCGCCCTTGTGGCGCTTTAGTTTTTCTCAGGCTACTGACGATTATCTTGTGAGAAAGAAACTTCAGCTAGCCGCACCTGTAAACCAGGAAAATCAATTCATTGATTTTTCAATCTTCCAACAACCGCGCACCTGTGCCCAGCTCACCCAGCTTGTCCCCGGGGTTACGCAGCGGGCATTCCGCTCCGGATAAACAGCCGCAGCCAATACAGCCATTCAGTTCGTCACGCAGCGCGGTCAGCGTATCAATGCGGTGATTCAGCTCCTCGCGCCATTGCGACGAAAGCTTCTTCCAGTCGTTTTTGTTGATCGAATGCCCGTCGGGCAGCACGCCAAAGGCATCGCCGACGGTACTGAGCGGAATGCCGATGCGCTGGGCGATTTTGATTATCGCCACCGTTCGTAGCACATCACGTTGATAACGCCGCTGATTACCTGAGTTTCTCGTACTTTTAATTAGCCCTTTGCTTTCATAAAAGTGAAGCGCGGAGACGGCCACGCCGCTACGCTTCGCCACTTCACCTGGCGTCAGCAGCGTTTTTATTCGGGGCAATTTCTTTTCCATAATGCTCTTTACCTCAAGTTAACTTGAGGAATTATACTCCGGGTCAACGAAACTAGCTAACCCGGAAATGAGGACGACTCATGGCTCACCAGGACATCATTTATACGTTGACTGAATGGATTGATGAACATATTGACCAGCCACTGAACATCGACGTGGTGGCGAAAAAATCAGGTTATTCAAAGTGGTACCTGCAACGCATGTTCCGTACCGTGATGCACCAAACGCTAGGCGACTATATTCGCCAGCGCCGTCTACTGATGGCCGCCACGGCACTGCGCACAACCCAGCGCCCAATTTTTGACATCGCGATGGACTACGGTTACGTCTCGCAGCAAACCTTCTCCCGCGTATTCCGTCGTGAGTTTGATCGCACACCGACGGATTATCGCCATCAGGCCTGAGCAGGGGCTACCGAAGCAAGCTTGATGCCGCCTGGCGTGTACAGCCAGGCGATAAATTCCTGCGGAGGAAGGGCTTTTGCAAAATACCAGCCCTGACAGTACTCCACGCCGTGCTCCACCAGCCAGGCAACCTGCACCTCGGTTTCTACCCCCTCGGCGATGGTCGTCAAATTTAGGCTGTGGGCAATATCAATAATGTGCTCAACCAGTAAATGACTGGCGCGTTCGCTGACGACGGAATCAATGAAGCTTTTGTCGATTTTTAGAATATCGACGTTAAGGTACTGCAGGTTATGCAGATTAGAATAACCAGTGCCGAAGTCATCTATTGCAACCTTAAAGCCCGCGTTGCGGAATTCCTGAATAACCGGTCTGGTTTTTTCAACATCTATAAACCCGCGCTCGGTGACCTCGATTTTTATCTGCCCAGGCCGAATATTATAGGTTTTAATTCGCTCGGAAAGTACGGTTATTAAGCGCGAGGAGTGAAAGTCGGATGCCGAAAGATTAATTGAAATATAAAGCCCCGGATGGTCGGCAAGAAACTCGCCAAAATCTTTAAATACGGCATCAACAACATAGTCCGATATTTTATGAATCAGGCCTTCGGATTCTGCCAGCGGAATAAACGTTCCTGGGCTGATGGTTTGACCGTTAAAATTAACCCACCGCAGTAGTGCTTCTGCCCCCACGCAATAGCCGTTTTGAATATCAATAATGGGCTGATAGTGCAATTGTAGCTGCTTTCTGGCCAGAGCCCTTAATAGCATGCGGCGCGGTGAATTTAACTGCTGACGGGTACGAGACCACATCATTAAAATCAACAGGCTGCAAATAACACCTAGCGGAAGCGTCAGCGTAAGCTGGTGATACCACTGGCGGTTAAACAGAGTTTCGGACGTTGAGACAATCACCGCAATCGGTCTTTTAGCCGACTGGTCGATAGTGTAAAAGCGGTCATCCTGAGTAAACGTTTTTTCTTTGCGCAGAATAAAACGATGCAACAGATCGCTGTCAGCCCCCGGACTCAAAGAGAAAAAGCTGCGGGTCACCGTGTCGTACACCCCGTAAATCAGCGAGTCATCTTCGGACAAGACTTCTGACCAGCTAAGCGGGTTAATCACAGCCATATAATTCCCGCGCTGCATATAGGTCATTTTATGCCCGGCATAAAACGGCGTATCCAGATAATAATAAATGGCGACGTCAGGTTTGCGGGTATAAGAAGGCAGCGGAGCAGGCAGCGATTTTAAAGGCTTATAGCTGGTAGAGCACAGCATCTTATCGCCTCGGATGTAAATTAAATCTTCGACAAATAGTTTACCACGCACGATATCCAGCATATTTGCCATATGTTTAGGGCTGCATATTTCCCCTGAAAAACGTTCTGCCTCGCTGCGGGCCTCATTAACATGGGTGATAACAATTTCCGTTTTTTCCATCACCAATTTGCCGAAAGAGTGCAGATGCTGTTGGGTGTCGCTGGTTGCGCGCACGTGGGCAAAATAGATCGCCAGCATTATCGGCAGGCAAACCATCAGGACAAAACCTGAGGTACGCAACACCTTTAGATAAACTCGTCTCACCATGATGCTCACATGACCCTGCTTTTATGCGCCTGTTTTATGCCTTACCGGAACAACCTGATGACCGTCGATTACGTTGCATCATAAATCTGGCTTTAGCAATAGCCTTCAGCCGTTAACTCTGCGGAAATTAATTTGCGCAACAATGAGATAAGATTAATAGGGAAGCCGTTTAGCTTAAGATTTCACCTGCCGCACTAATATGAGTTTTTCTGGGGCTAAAGCAGCAGGGAATGATTATTTAAACGAAATTGTGGTAAACCTCAGATAAACAAAACGTTCACACCTCTTCCACCCCATTCTGCATAAAAATGCCGCTCGCCGACGCAGCAAAGCGGGCAAAAAACCACCACGAAGCTGGCGATTTAACGCACAAAGGTGATAAACTTCACATTACCAGTGCAACAGAAAAATAAATTGCAGCTTTTGAGGAACAAGGTTCATGGCAACAATCACTACCGGCGTTATTTTGATGCGCTGGCCGCTGCTCAGCGCGATTTTGATGTTTTTGGCAAGCAGTTTAAATATTCAGTTTCGCCGATCGGACTACCGCGCATTAGCCATTGTGAGTAGCGGCCTGGGGATTGCTGCCTCTTGCTGGTTTGCCATGGGGCTGCTTGGTCTGACGCTCGGGGACTTCCCTGTTATTTGGGCTTCGTTTAAAACGGGGCTGGTTGATATCATCGCCCGAATGCCACCGGAATGGCCAACCATGATGCCTTAACAGTCTGTCAGGAAGAAAAACCGCCCTCGTTGGCGGTTTTTTTATTTTCAGGCTTCACACAACAAAGCCATATTCCAGCAATATTTGCCGTGCGGTATTCGAAGTCAGAAAAGCCCGCAACGGCTCCGCTCGTGCATCGCACAACGCCAGTCCATAATCTGCCTGGATATTGTAAAGCGACGGGATCTCAAACACCCGCAGTTCCCGGTAAGACTTTAGCGCTTCCGCGTAGCTTCGATAGCCAATAACAAGGTCGGCCTGCCCGCTACCAATCAACCATTCAGCAGCAAGCTTACCGGCAGGCACCGTCTGCGTCTCCGGCCCACCCACTAAAGACCTGGCTCGCGACTGCAATTCGACGCCAGTTTCAGCCTCTACTTTCGCAAAAAACTGCCAGGTGTAATCTCCTGAGGGATCGCTCCCCGGCGTAGATGTGCCAATACGCAGCGCCGGATTAGCCAACAACGTTAACCAGGTGCTGTGCTCATCAACGCAGTATGCCGCCGCCGTCAGGCAAAGCGCATTTCCGGCAAACCTCTGAACCGCCAGCGCTTTGCCCTGTGCCAACAGCGTCTGAGGGTGCGCCATGTTCGCCGAAGCAAACAGAGCGCAGTTTTCACCGGCTTCGATACGCGCTCGCAGCATGCCCGCAGGCGCAAACTGCGTCGCCGTTAAGATACCGGTTTGCCGCCCGAACTCAGCCATAAGCGGCGGCCAGACTCGCCTCAAACTGCCCGCTGCCAGCACCTGCAAAGGCATTACTCCACACCTTCATAATGCGTACGGTAAAAACGCTGATACCAGCTGTCGGCCACTTTCTTCATATCAATATCTTTGAATTTGGCCGGATAGAGTTTTTTCGCCATCCACAGTTCACCGATGGCCATCGCTTCCGGCATCGGGTAGCCCCAGGCTTTGGCGTATTCCGGCATCAGCCAGACCTGATGGTTTTTCACCGCATCGATCGTTTGCCACTCGGGTTTGCTGACTACCTCATCGACCACTTTCGGATAACGATCCTGCACAAAGATCGCCTGCGGATCCCAGGCGATCACCTGCTCCATCGACACCTGCTTAAAGCCTTTCACGGTTGATGCCGCCACGTTTAGAGCGCCCGCGTGAGCCATCATCAGGCCGGTATATTTCCCGGAACCGTAGGTCGTCAGATCGGGGTTAGCCATATAGGCTCGTACCCGCTGGCTCTCCGGAATGTCTTTCAGGCGGTCGCTGACCAGCCTGCGCTCGGCAAAGGTGGCGTCGATAAGCGCCTTCGCCTGCTTCTCCTTATTAACCACTTCGCCAATCAGCTCGATGCCCTCTTTCAGGCCGAGATTGTAGGCCTGCTCTTCATCATTCATAGAAGGGTTCAGCTTGTCCTGCTCGCCCGCCGCATCGTGGCGCAGCGAAATTGCGATAACCGGGATGCCAAGCTTGCTGATGCTGTCGATCATCTCTTTTGGCGCATAGTTGGTCACAAACACCGCCTGAGGGTGCAGCGCCACCAGCTTTTCGGTGTTCACACTGGTTAAATCACCCAGCTGGGCTTTGTGCTCAAGCTCTGGAGCAAGCCGGGCATAGCCGCTGCCAAGCTGCTGCTTCCAGTTAGCAAGAATGCCGACTACCTTGTCGGTCGCGTTCATCTGCACCAGCAGATTGAGCGTTTGGTGCTGAAGCACTACCACGCGGTCAACCTCATCGGGGATAGTGACTTGGCGGCCAAGCTGGTCGGTGATGGTGCGGTTCGCCAACGCGGCGAGCGGGGAAAGTACTAACAATGCGCCTAATGTCAGGCGGCGAGTCAATCGGTTCACGGTAGGAGTCCTTATGATCGTTGTGTATAAAAATATACAGCGACGACTCACCCGCGCCCAGCGATTTTAAGGGGTAGAGACTGAGCTGGATCAAGCGAGGCCCCGTTCTTGAATCCGGCTTCCCGTCTTAGCGTGCACAAAAAGTGAAACCCCAGTTGCCAATGAATGTCCCGGGGTAATTTTTTGTTTTTAATTATTTCCAATCGCCAAAATCTGGTCTGTCCAGACCGTTTCGATACGCCAAATTAGGCCTTTAAGGGGGCTTTTTTTCCTGCCATTGCCAATAGTTAAGAGATCGGATGTCTGGATACCGGTCAAAAGCATCTCCAACCCATTGATTTAAAATTAAAAAAAACGGAAAAAATTAATCGTTGAGCGGGGGGGTAAAAAGCCATATATTGGCGGCGTTTTATGCACCCTAAACGACATTTATACTCTGGATAATTCGAGTTTCAACTTGAAGCATGACGAGTATTGTTTACTTAATTCAGCCGCTGCGCGCATGCCGACGGTTGTAGGAGAGATATGATGACGGATAAAGTCCGTATTGATACTTTAGATGCACAATCTGCAAACGCTACCAACGAAACCTATTTGGCACGACAGGCTGAATTCGAATCGAATGTCAGAAGTTACCCGCGCAAATTACCGTTCGCTATAGCCAAAGCCCAGGGCGCCTGGATCATCGACGTTGAAGGTAACCGTTACCTTGACTGTCTGGCCGGTGCGGGCACGTTGGCGCTTGGTCACAACCATCCTGACATCCTGCAAAGCATCCAAAACGTCATTACCAGCGGCTTGCCGTTACATACTTTGGATCTGACTACCCCGTTAAAAGACGAGTTCTCAGAATACCTGCTCTCTTTACTGCCGAGCCAGGGTAAAGAATATTGCCTGCAGTTCTGCGGCCCATCCGGCGCGGACGCGGTAGAAGCCGCTATCAAGCTGGCCAAGAAACACACCGGCCGCAGCGGCGTTATTAGCTTCTCCGGCGGCTACCACGGGATGACCCACGGCGCGCTGTCCGTAACCGGCAACCTTTCTCCGAAAGCGGCCATCAACGGCCTGATGCCGGAAGTTCAGTTCATGCCATACCCGCACGAGTACCGCTGCCCGCTGGGCATTGGCGGTGACGCGGGCGTGAAGGCGCTGACCTACTACTTCGACAACCTGATCAACGACGTTGAAAGCGGCGTGCGCAAACCTGCGGCCGTGATCCTCGAAGCCGTACAGGGCGAAGGCGGCGTGAACCCGGCGCCTGCCGAGTGGCTGCAGCGCATCCGTAAAGTGACCAAAGAGCACGGTATCGTGCTGATCATCGATGAAGTTCAGGCTGGTTTTGCCCGTACCGGCAAGCTGTTCGCCTACGAACACGCCAGCATTGAGCCAGACATCATCGTGATGTCCAAAGCCGTTGGCGGCGGTCTGCCGCTGGCCGTGCTGGGCCTGAGAAAAGAGATCGATGCCTGGGAACCCGGTCACCACACCGGCACCTTCCGCGGCAACCAGCTGGCGATGGCAACCGGCCTGACCACCCTCAAGTACCTGAAAAACAACAACGTCGCTGACAAAGTTGCCGCGCAGGGCGAATGGCTGAAAGGCAAACTGATCGCGCTGCAGAAACGCTACCCGGCTATTGGACACGTTCGCGGCCTGGGCCTGATGCTCGGCATTGAGATCGTCAAGCCAGAAGAAGCACAGGATCATATGGGTTGCTATCCCGCTGACGGCGCGCTGTCTGCTCTGATCCAGAAAAAATGCTTCGAAGCGGGCCTGATTCTGGAGCGCGGTGGCCGTAACGGCTGCGTGCTGCGCCTGCTGCCATCCCTGCTTATCAGCGACGACGAGCTGGAAATTTTCCTGAGCAAATTTGAAAAAGCCTTGTTAGCCGCTGGCGCAAAAGCTGTCTGACTGGAGTAATAAATATGTCCCGATCTCACCCGATTCTGGCCTCCTCTGCGCAGAGCATTGAGGAGTACCAGCAGGCGATCGCCCAGACCAGCCAGGCCGTAGTGGAATGGCTGCAGCAACCCCAGATGTACCAGGGCAAAACCGTCGCCGAGCTGAAAGAACGTATTCAGCTCGACTTCAATCCTCAGGGCTTGGGCAACCAGGTCGCGATTGAACGTGCGATTGAGTACTTCTTAAAAGACAGCCTGCTGGTGCATCACCCGCAGTGCGTGGCGCATCTTCACTGCCCAAGCCTGGTGGTTAGCCAGGCCGCGGAAGTGCTGATCAACGCCACCAACCAGAGCATGGACTCCTGGGATCAAAGCCCGTCAGCGACCATCATCGAGATGAAGCTGATCGAATGGTTGCGCGCACAGGTAGGCTACCCGGCTGGCGATGCGGGCGTGTTCACCAGCGGCGGTACCCAGAGCAACCTGATGGGCCTGATGCTGGCGCGTGACGCTTACTTTGCGCGCCAGGGTCACTCCGTCCAGCAGGATGGCCTGACCGGCGACATCCGTAAAATCAGAGTCCTGTGCTCTGAAAATGCCCACTTCTCCGTGCAGAAAAACATGGCGCTGATGGGCATGGGCTACCAGTCAGTCACGCTGGTGAAAACCGACGAGTTCGCCCGCATGGACGTTAACGACCTGGCGGCGAAAATCGCGCAGGCGAAAGCGAACGGCGAGCAGATCATGGCTATCGTCGCAACCGCCGGTACCACCGACGCTGGCGCTATCGACCCGCTGCGCGACATCGCGAAGCTGGCCGCTGAGCACCAGATTTGGGTACACGTTGATGCAGCCTGGGGCGGCGCACTGCTGCTGTCGGAGAAGTATCGCGATTACCTGAACGGCCTGGAGCTGGTGGATTCCGTTACTCTGGACTTCCACAAACAGTTCTTCCAGACCATCAGCTGCGGCGCGTTCCTGCTGAAAGATGCTCGTCACTACGAGCTGATGCGCTACCAGGCGGCCTACCTGAACTCCGAGTTCGACGAAGAGCAAGGTGTGCCGAACCTGGTGTCCAAATCGCTGCAGACCACCCGCCGCTTTGACGCCCTTAAGCTGTGGATGGGCCTGGAAGCGCTGGGCCAGAAACAGTACGCCGAAATCATCGATCACGGTGTGACCATGGCGCAGAACGTGGCGGCTTACGTGGCTGACCACGCTTCGCTGGAGCTGGTGATGCAGCCGCAGCTGGCAAGCGTGCTGTTCCGCTTCCGCCCGGCAAGCCTGGCTGGCCGTAGCGACGCTGAAATCGCGCTGCTGAACCAGAAAATTGGCGATGCGCTGCTGGAGTCTGGCCGCGCGAACGTCGGCGTGACCGAGCATAACGGCGTAACCTGCCTGAAGCTGACCCTGCTGAACCCGACCGTCACTCTGGAGGACGTAAAAGTCCTGCTGGCACTGGTTGAGAAAACCGCAGAGCCGCTGCTGAACGCATAATTTCTTGCGTATGAAGAAAAGCCGGTCGCGAACCTTCGCCACCGGCTTTTTTATTATTCAGCTAGCTTCGCCCACAGCCACTGTTCTACATCCTGAACGTGAATATTTCTTGTGAAATTATAGGTTTTTTCCATCGGCCACCAGACTCCCTCGCCGCGCGCAAAGGCAGTACGGTAGCGCAACATGACATCATCCGGATGATGGCTAAGATCGTCCCGTAAGTCCGGCAGGCTCAGGACCGCTTTGCTAAACGGCTTGCCGCTGGTGCGCTCGACAATATCAGCCAGTCTGCCATAGGTAAGCGTTTCACTGGCAACAAACATCACCTGGTTAACCACACGAGGCTGTTCGAGATAAATGGCTGTCGTGAGCCGACCGATATCTTCCGGTGAGGTTACGGTGACCTGAGTCTCCCAGCTGCCCAGCGCATTGATGGTTTGTTTGCCAAGATTGACAACGTCAAACTCGGGCTCAAACAGGAAGCTGGTGAACATACCTGTCGAAACAATTACCCACTCGGTCACATCCTGGCTGCGCAGCAGCGTTCTGACATCATGCTGTTCATCCCACACCGGCTGGCCACTTCCTTTGCCAACCACATCGTAATCCACACCAAACTGCCACGGAAAATAGCGGCTAACGCCTGCCTGAATAACCGCGTAGGTAATTTTAAGCTGCGTCCCTGCACCCGCCACAAATCCCATACAGTTGATGACAGTGTCAAATTGCTTAAATAGTGAAACCAGCGACTCACTGCAGCTTTCCGTGATATCAGGGGCGATAAAATCGACACCGGCTTCAGCATATTTTTGGTGTGTAGGAGAAGTGGGCTTCCCACTTGCATCCAGGGAGGCCGGGGAAACGCTTGCGGTTATCGAACGCCCCAATGGTGTAACTGCCGGCAACAGCGCATCCAGCATCGCCGCGCCGAGTTGTCCCACTCCAAGCACCAATATTTTTTCATCTTCTTTTGCGATGTTATTTCTCACAGTCTACCTTCAGCCTTTACGGGCGGCGTTATTGCTGCCCTGATGAAAAGTCTACTGCTGCTCTATGCTGCCGATAAGTCATCGGGTTTGGGTTAGACTATTCGTTTAAATGGCACAATCATTCTGTGTGAGGCACTGTGGATAAACTTGAAGCGATGCGCGTATACAGCCATGTGGTCGAAACGCGCAGTTTTGCCAGAGCAGCAGAGGCTTTAGGCCTACCAAGATCGAGCGTCTCCCGTACCGTTAAAGACCTTGAAACCTGGCTTGGCGTACAGCTCTTGCAGCGCACGACCCGTAAGCTGAGCGTCACGGCGGATGGCCAAAGCTATTACGTCGAGAGCAAAAAAATCCTCCGCGAGATCTCCGCTCTGGAGTCATCCTTTCCCGGCAGGAGTGGCCAGCCGAGCGGGCGGTTTAAGGTTGGGATGCCTCAGTCGCTTGCCAGACATTGCATCCTCCCGGGCATCGCAGAATTTATTCAACGCTACCCGGAGCTGGAACTCATTTTATGCTCAAGTGACCGGGTGGTTGATTTAATCCAGGAAGGGTTCGACTGCGTTATCAGAACGGGTACCGTTGAAGACTCAACGACCCTGGTTGCCCGCCAGATCGCGCGTTTCAGGTGGTCGGTACTGGCATCTCCGCAATATATTTCTCAATACGGAAGGCCGATGGCCTTAGAGGATCTGCAAAAACATCATGCCGTGGGATATTTAACTCACAAAACCGGGCGTACTACGGAGTGGCTTTTTGGCGATGAAGGGAAAGAGATTACCGTGCGTATGAAAGAAATTCTGATTGTTGATGACACTGACGCCTATATTCAGGCGGGGCTTCAGGGCCTCGGTCTGATCCGCGTGGCCAGTTACCTTGTCAGCGCTTATCTCGAAACCGGTCAGTTGGTCGCCTGCCTGGAGAACCATGCCGTTGAGATGCCGCTGTCTCTGGTTTACCCGCAAAGCCGCCATACTTCACCGGCGGTGCGGGCGTTTTATGACTGGAGTAAAACCACGCTGGAAATGCCGAACAGGCTAGTTAGTCATTTTCTTATCTTTACCTGACTTAACCCCTTGAGCAGTATTATCATTTTTTAAATCAACGATATTCGCCGTTTGCTGTGGGGTATTTAACAAACTGGCTTGTCCGATAAATACGCCGCCTTTTTTAACCGCCAGGCTGACATAGCTCAGGGTGCCATCAATACTGCCATTTTCGCAAACATCAATACTTTCAGCCTGGCAAGTCCCTTTTATCTGCCCATCAACAATGAGCTCCCGGCTTCGGATATTTCCCTCAACCAGTCCATTACGCATGACTTTAACAATCCCTTCCCTGGATTCAATATTCCCGGTAATGGTGCCATATACGTAAACCATTCCTCCTGTATTAATATCCCCCTCAAAACGCACTCCGCTGGCAATGACCGTATTCGCAGGCTTATCTTCCTGTCCAGGAGGATTGCTTTCAGCGACAACAGTATTTTCTTTAACGGTAGGAAGTAACAGATCGGCTGACTCTGGAATATTCACACCAGCACCACCCACTCTAAGTTTCCTGAACATTTTGATGATCCTTATATTAAGAATATGGAGGGTAAAAAAGAGAAGCATAAGCAAAAAAAGAACAACGCTAACAACATCATAGTGGCAGTACCAGGCAATCAGCGTCAGTATCCAGAAAATAATACCGGAATTTAAGAAGATATGACTTCGTTCGTCCACGTCACGATTCATTAGGGATTCCATTCCAGACCAGGTATTCATTTATTTTGCGGCCGCTACAGAATGTCATTATTTTAAAAAATGGTAAATAATAGATTTAATGAATGAAATTGGGCCATTCATTATTTAATTGAATATATACTAAAATATAATGAGCTGGTGATACCCAAAGGATGGGTAGATATAATTAACTAAAAAATAACATTCCGGATATACAAAAAAAAATTAAAAAGCCCCTACCGGTTTCCCGGAGGGGCTGTAATAATCGAATCTTGTTGACGTTTCGCCGATCAGAACGGGATATCGTCGTCGAAGTCCATTGGTGGTTCATTTGACGGTGCTGGCGCGCTCTGCTGCTGAGGACGAGACTGCGCACCGCCGCTGAACTGATTACCGCCCTGTGGCTGCTGAGGCTGACCCCAACCGCCCTGCTGCTGGCCGCCGTTGCCGCCTGCCGGTGCACCGCCGCCCTGACGGCCGCCGAGCATCTGCATGGTGCCGCCAACGTTAACCACGACTTCGGTGGTGTATTTTTCTACGCCAGCCTGATCGGTCCATTTGCGGGTTTGCAGTGCGCCTTCGATGTAAACCTGAGAGCCTTTACGCAGGTATTCACCGGCCACTTCTGCCAGTTTGCCGAACAGCACAACGCGGTGCCATTCAGTTTTTTCTTTGGTTTCGCCGGTTTGCTTATCACGCCAGGACTCTGACGTGGCCAGTGTAATGTTGGCAACGGCGCCCCCATTTGGCATATAGCGTACTTCCGGGTCCTGACCCAGATTCCCAACGAGAATCACCTTGTTTACGCCTCTGCTGGCCATGTTCGTGTCTCCTGAAACGTTTATAAATAGTCTAAACCGGGGATTCTACACTATGCCACCCACAATGTTTATAGCTGCGAGGGACATTCCAGAATGTCGGCTAAGTATAGCTCGTTTCATTAAAACACTGGATATTCATTCAGGTTTTATTGTGTCATAATTAGCCGTTTCTGGCCGTCGGTTGTACCTCATATACATACCAGGCGCATGCAGTCATTATTCCGGGAAAGGTGAATGGATAAGATCGAAGTTCGGGGCGCCCGCACCCACAATCTCAAAAATATCAACCTCGTCATCCCGCGCGACAAACTGATTGTTGTCACCGGGCTTTCGGGTTCAGGCAAATCCTCACTGGCATTCGATACCCTGTACGCAGAAGGGCAGCGCCGCTACGTTGAGTCCCTCTCCGCCTATGCGCGCCAGTTCCTGTCGCTGATGGAGAAGCCGGACGTCGACCATATCGAAGGGTTGTCGCCCGCGATTTCTATTGAACAGAAATCCACGTCCCATAACCCGCGTTCCACCGTCGGCACCATCACGGAAATCCATGACTATCTGCGTCTGCTTTACGCCCGCGTAGGCGAGCCACGCTGCCCGGATCACGACATTCCGCTGGCGGCACAAACCGTCAGTCAGATGGTGGATAACGTGCTGGCGCAGCCGGAAGGCAAGCGCCTGATGCTGCTCGCGCCGATCATTAAAGATCGCAAGGGCGAGCACGCCAAAACGCTGGAAAACCTGGCCAGCCAGGGCTACATTCGCGCGCGTATCGACGGTGAAGTCTGCGACCTGTCCGATCCTCCTAAGCTGGAGCTGCAGAAGAAGCACACCATTGAAGTGGTCGTGGACCGCTTTAAAGTTCGCGAAGACATCGCCCAGCGCCTGGCCGAGTCGTTTGAAACCGCGCTGGAGCTGTCCGGCGGCTCCGCCGTCGTGGCCGACATGGACGATGAAAAGGCGGAAGAGCTGTTGTTCTCCGCCAATTTTGCCTGCCCGGTGTGCGGCTACAGCATGCGCGAACTGGAACCGCGCCTGTTCTCCTTTAACAACCCGGCCGGGGCCTGCCCGACCTGTGACGGCCTGGGCGTTCAGCAATACTTCGATCCTGACCGCGTAGTACAAAACGGCGAGCTGTCACTGGCCGGCGGTGCCATCCGTGGCTGGGATCGCCGTAACTTCTATTACTTCACCATGCTGCGCTCGCTGGCCGAGCACTATAAGTTCGACGTGGAATCCCCGTGGAACGAACTGAGCGACGCGGTGAAGAAAGTCGTGTTGCACGGCTCCGGCAAAGAAACTATCGAATTCAAATACATGAACGACCGCGGTGACACCTCCGTGCGCCGCCATCCGTTCGAAGGCGTGCTGCATAACATGGAGCGCCGCTACAAAGAGACGGAGTCTTCCGCCGTTCGTGAAGAGCTGGCTAAGTTCATCAGCAACCGCCCTTGTACCAGCTGCGAAGGCACCCGCCTGCGCCGTGAAGCGCGCCACGTGTTTGTCGAAAACACCGCGCTGCCGACCATCTCTGACATGAGCATCGGCCATGCGATGGAATTCTTCCAGAACATGAAGCTGAGCGGCCAGCGCGCGCAAATCGCGGAGAAAGTGCTGAAAGAGATAGGCGATCGCCTGAAGTTCCTGGTGAACGTTGGCCTGAACTACCTGTCCCTGTCCCGCTCGGCGGAAACGCTGTCCGGTGGCGAAGCGCAGCGTATCCGTCTGGCAAGCCAGATTGGCGCCGGGCTGGTTGGCGTGATGTACGTGCTGGATGAACCGTCCATCGGCCTGCACCAGCGCGATAACGAACGCCTGCTGGAAACCCTGATCCACCTGCGTAACCTCGGTAACACGGTGATTGTGGTTGAGCACGACGAAGACGCCATCCGCGCCGCCGACCATATTATCGATATTGGTCCGGGCGCAGGCGTACACGGCGGCCAGGTGGTCGCGGAAGGCACCATGAAGGATATTATTGCGGTGCCTGAGTCCCTGACCGGGCAGTTCCTGAGCGGCAAACGCGAAATTGCGGTACCGAAACAGCGCGTTGCCGCCGATCCGTCAAAAGTACTCAAGCTCTCGGGCGCGAAGGGAAACAACCTGAAGGACGTCACGCTGACGCTGCCGGTCGGGCTGTTTACCTGCATCACCGGGGTCTCCGGCTCCGGGAAATCGACGCTGATCAACGATACGCTGTTCCCGATTGCCCAGCGCCAGCTGAACGGGGCGACCATCGCAGAACCGGCACCGTACCGTGACGTTCAGGGCCTGGAGCATTTCGATAAGGTCATCGACATCGATCAGAGCCCGATTGGCCGTACGCCACGTTCCAACCCGGCAACCTATACCGGCGTGTTTACGCCAGTGCGTGAGCTGTTTGCTGGCGTGCCGGAAGCGCGTTCACGCGGCTATACGCCGGGGCGCTTCAGCTTCAACGTTCGCGGCGGGCGCTGTGAAGCCTGCCAGGGCGACGGCGTTATCAAAGTCGAAATGCACTTCCTGCCGGATATCTACGTGCCGTGCGACCAGTGCAAAGGCAAACGCTATAACCGTGAAACGCTGGAGATTAAGTACAAAGGCAAAAGCATTCACGAAGTGCTGGATATGACCATTGAAGATGCCCGTGAGTTCTTCGATGCCGTGCCAGCGCTGGCGCGCAAGCTGCAAACGTTGATCGACGTGGGCCTGTCCTACATTCGTCTCGGCCAGTCGGCTACCACGCTGTCAGGCGGTGAAGCGCAGCGCGTGAAGCTGGCGCGAGAGCTGTCCAAACGCGGTACCGGCCAGACGCTGTATATCCTCGATGAACCGACCACCGGCCTGCACTTTGCGGATATCCAGCAACTGCTGGAAGTACTGCATCAGCTCAGGGATCAGGGCAACACCATCGTGGTGATTGAACACAACCTCGACGTGATTAAAACCGCAGACTGGATTGTGGATCTGGGGCCGGAAGGCGGCAGCGGCGGCGGCGAGATTCTGGTCTCCGGCACGCCGGAAACCGTCGCCACCTGCGAAGCATCCCATACCGCGCGGTTCCTCAAACCGTTGCTGAAATAGTCAAACCGACAATTGCTGCCTGACCTGCTCAGGCAGCAATGTCACCGCCTGCTGATACGACGCATCCACCAGATAGTAAATTTGCGAGCCGGGCAGCGAGCCGTCCAGGTAGAGCGTGCTCCAGTGCGCCTTATTCAAATGGGCGCTGGGGAACACATCCTGATGCTGCTGACGCAGAAGCTCCGCCAGATCTGGCGTCGCTTTGAGGGATACCGCCGGGCGCTGATTCTCCGCATGCACCATCGCAAACAGCACATCGCCGACTTTGATTTGCGTGGCCTTCCAGTCGCTATGCACGCTCTGCTCTGCGCCTGGTTTCTTCATGCAATACTCTAGAAGTTCCGAATTGGTCATCTTAATTTCCTCGTCCTGAACGTTTACCGGAAGCATTCGCGGCAGGATTAAGTGTGCGCCAAAAGCGCATAACAGACGAGAGAATTGATTAAAAAAACGGCAATTCATTCACGTGAGCTGCCGTTTTTCCTGTCGGGATCAGTACTCGGAGTTGACGATAACCTCTTCACCAAACGAACCTGCTTTTGGCAGCGGCTGGTAGCTGGAGTTCGAAGCCCGCAGGATGCGAATCCCGCGGGCGCCCACTTCCTGCGCCGCGGTAATGTCGTTATCTGAATCGCCGTAGAAAATCTTGATTTTCTTTTCTTTCAGCCATTGAACCTTGGTGTTCTGGCCTTCTTTATCGCCGGCAAAAATCACCGGGTTCACGCTCGGCTCTGGGATCAGGAAGTCGCTTTGCAGGGTTTTGGTGACGGTTTCGGTTTTCGTCTGGCTGCGACCGGTCACAAAGTAAACGCTGTCGCCACGCTTGAGGTGCATGGTGATCAGGCTCTTCGCCACCTCTTTTGGCATGCTGAAGTCGTCCCAGCCGTTGTTCATTTTTTCCCAGAACGCAGGATTTTTCAGGTAGTCCTGTTTGCCCGGTGAAAACTCTTTTTGCCCGCGGTAAAAGCCCGGACTGGAAAACAGCACGGTATCGTCGATATCAAACCCAACCGCGACAGGTTCACGGCCCAGCAGGCTGTTTTCGATTTGTGCGACGGAGACCCAATGAATTGGCACCTGCTGCGCCAGCTGTGCCACCGTGACGCCAGGATTTAGCGGAGCGGGTGCAGATTCGGTTGCCAGTGCGGCATGATTCAGGCCTACCAGCAGGCAGGCGGCACTGAGTGCCAGAGCGATTTTACGCATTGTTTTCCCTTTGATTTTCTGTTTTTAATCGTTGTTTAAATGAGCAGCCTTGCCATAAAACATTCCGACCATACCCGCCGGGGACCGATCTACAAAGGTTTTTTTCAGTTTAATGTCGCAGAAAACAGGCAGAGTCACAGAATGGCGGTGTGATTTCCTCTCCCTGTCGGGAGAGGAAAAAGGGAACGTTAAAAATCAAATATAGTTAGTGAGTGCTTACATTACAGCAGCAAACGCCTGCGCCACGCGCTGGACGTTGCCGTGGTTAAGACCAGCCACGCAGATACGGCCGCTGGCCAGCAGGTAAACGCCAAACTCATCGCGCAGGCGGTCGGCCTGAGCTGCGCTTAGCCCGGTATAGCTAAACATGCCGCGCTGTTTCACCAGGTAGTCAAAGTTACGCCCCGGCACGGCTTTGGTCAGAACGTCCACCAGCACCTGACGCATTTCCAGAATACGCACGCGCATGGTTTCCACTTCGGCAATCCAGCTGGCTTTCAGCTTCTCGTCATTCAGGACGGTAGCCACAACCTGCGCACCAAAGTTTGGTGGGCTGGAGTAGTTCCGGCGCACGGTCGCTTTCAGCTGGCCCAGCACGCGCCCTGCGGCATCGCTGTCTTCACACACCACGGAAAGCCCGCCCACGCGCTCACCGTACAGGGAGAAGATTTTAGAGAAGGAGTTGCTCACCAGCATCGGTTGCCCGGAGGAAGCAATAGCGCGGATGGCATAAGCATCCTGCTCCATGCCCGCGCCAAAGCCCTGATAGGCAATGTCGAGGAACGGGATCAGGTTACGGGATTTAAGGATTTCTACCACCGCGTCCCACTGGCTGTCGGCCAGGTCAGAGCCAGTTGGGTTGTGGCAGCAAGGGTGCAGCAGCACGATGCTTTTCTCAGGCAGCGTATTCAGTTTTTCCAGCAGCGCGTCAAAGCGCACGCCGTTGGTTTCGCTGTCGAACCACGGATAGGTATTAACGGTAAAGCCTGCGCCTTCAAAGATGGCGACGTGGTTTTCCCAGGTCGGGTCGCTTACCCACACCTGTGAATCAGGGAAATAAGTTTTCAGGAAGTCAGCGCCGATTTTTAGGGCACCGGAGCCGCCAAGGGTTTGCACGGTGGCAATGCGGCCTTCCACCAGCGCAGGATGGTTTGCGCCAAACAGCAGCGGTGCAATCGCGCTGCGGTAGCCGTTCAGGCCTTCCATCGGTAAATAGAGAGAGGCGCCATGCGGCTGCGCGTTCAGGCGAGCTTCCGCTTCCGCGACGGCCTGTAACTGCGGGATAACCCCGTCTTCATTGTAATAGAGGCCGATGCTGAGATTGACCTTGTCGCTGCGCGGATCGACTTTAAAGCGTTCCATGAGGGAAAGGATCGGGTCGCCAGCATAGGCGTCAACTTTTTGAAACACGGTGAGGTTCTCCTGGTTTACAGTTCGCGGATTTCCACTGTAAACCAGGCGAGGACACTCAGTCCAGATACTTCATGGTCACCCTTGAAGTCAGGCGAGTGATAAGTTCGTAAGCACTTACATTTGAGTATTCAGCGATGCGTTCGACCGGCAAGCCATCGCCCCAAAGCACCGCGCTATCGCCCGGTTTTTCAGCGGCATCCGGCCCCAAATCGACGCAAATCATGTCCATAGCGACGCGCCCCACGATAGGCACTTCGCGGCCATTGACCAGCACCGGCGTGCCGGACGGCGCGCTGCGCGGGTAACCGTCGCCGTAGCCCATCGCCACCACGCCAAGGCAGGTGTCACGCTCGGCAATCCAGGTACCGCCGTAGCCGACCGGCTCACCGGCTTTATGGCCGCGAACGGCTATCAGGCTTGAGGTCAGGGACATGACGGGCTGGAAACCAAAATCCTCGCCCCACGGTTTTTGCTCCAGCGGAGAAACGCCGTACAGAATAATGCCGGGGCGAACCCAGTCCATGTGCGAATCAGGCCACAGCAGAATGCCACCCGAGGCTGCGATAGAACGTTGCCCCGGCTTGCCTGCGGTAAAGGAATTGAAGATGTCGAGCTGACGCGGCGTGGCGTCGGATTCCGGCTCATCGGCACGGGCAAAATGGCTTACCACGTTCACCGGCTGGCTAACGTTTTTGCAGGCGGCCAGGCGCTGATAGAAAGCTTCCGCATCTTCCGGCCGTACGCCGAGGCGGTGCATCCCGGTGTCCAGCTTCATCCAGACGGTAATCGGCTGGCTCAGTTCGGCCTGCTCAAGCGCTTCCAATTGTTGAATGCTGTGGATTGCCGTTTGAAAATTTTGGGCGGCGATAACAGGCAGGTCTTCAGCATTGAAGAACCCTTCCAGCAGCAGGATCGGCTTGGTGATGCCGCCCTCCCGCAGGCGCAGGGCTTCTTCGAGACGGGCAACGCCGAAAGCATCGGCGTCTTCTAAGGTGCGGGCGGTCTCCAGCAGACCATGCCCATAGGCGTTTGCTTTCACGACTGCCACCATGCGACTGTTCGGAGCCAGTTCGCGCAGGCGTTGCAGGTTGTGTCGCAGAGCGCGGCGGTTAATGACGACGGTTGCCGCTTGCATGTTCGTTCCTTGCTCAATGTTTGGATTAAATTGTGCAAATCCTCTTAATCATTCAGGTCACAGCAAGGCGGCTTGAAAGATGACGAGGATTTTTTATTCTTCGTCGTACTGCGGCCCGGCATAGTTATCGAAACGCGACCACTGGCCGTTAAAGGTCAGGCGCACGGTGCCAATGGGGCCGTTACGCTGCTTACCGATAATGATTTCCGCGATGCCTTTCAAGTCGCTATTTTCGTGGTAAACCTCGTCGCGGTAGATGAACATGATCAAGTCGGCATCCTGCTCGATGGAGCCGGATTCACGCAGGTCGGAGTTAACCGGGCGTTTGTCTGCACGCTGTTCCAGGGAGCGGTTAAGCTGCGACAGCGCCACCACTGGTACCTGAAGTTCTTTTGCCAGCGCCTTGAGCGAGCGTGAAATCTCGGCGATTTCCAGCGTACGGTTGTCGGACAAAGACGGCACGCGCATCAGCTGAAGGTAATCAATCATGATCATGCTCAGGCCTTCATGCTCGCGGTAAATACGGCGGGCGCGGGAGCGAACTTCGGTTGGCGTCAGGCCGGAGGAGTCGTCGATATACATATTGCGCTTCTCCAGCAGGATACCCATGGTACTGGAGATACGCGCCCAGTCCTCGTCGTCCAGCTGGCCGGTACGGATTCGGGTCTGATCCACGCGCGAGAGCGACGCCAGCATACGCATCATGATCTGCTCGCCGGGCATCTCAAGGCTGAAGATCAGCACCGGTTTGTCCTGCAGCATGGCGGCGTTTTCGCACAGGTTCATCGCGAAGGTGGTTTTACCCATCGACGGACGAGCCGCCACGATAATCAGGTCGGAGCGTTGGAGGCCCGCGGTCTTCTTATTCAGATCCTGATAGCCGGTGTCCACGCCCGTTACGCCGTCGTGCGGCGTCTGGTACAGGGACTCAATTCGGGAAACCGTGGCTTCCAGAATCTGGTCGATGCTTTTCGGGCCTTCGTCTTTGTTGGCGCGGTTTTCCGCAATCTGGAAGACGCGGGACTCGGCAAGATCCAGCAAATCTTCGCTGGTACGCCCTTGCGGGTCGTAGCCGGCATCGGCGATTTCATTGGCGACGGCGATCATTTCACGCACAACTGCACGTTCGCGCACGATATCGGCATAGGCGCTGATGTTAGCCGCACTTGGCGTATTTTTAGAGAGCTCTGCGAGATAAGCAAAACCACCGACGCTCTCGAGCTGGCCCTGAAGTTCCAGGGATTCGGAAAGCGTAATCAGGTCGATGGGTTTGCTCATTTCGAGCAGGCGCTGCATTTCAGTGAAGATCATGCGGTGCGGACGGCTGAAGAAGTCGTTGGCGACCACGCGCTCGGCGACGTTGTCCCAGCGTTCATTATCCAGCATTAAACCGCCCAACACCGACTGCTCCGCCTCAAGCGAGTGCGGCGGCATCTTCAGCCCTTCTACCTGACGGTCGCGGGGTTCTTTCGGTTTGTTGAAGGGTTTATTTCCTGCCATAGTGAGGGAGCTACCAAATTCATAGTGAGAGACCGGGAAGTATAACCATTCTTGTCCCTCTTCGACACAAGGAGTTTCCATGGCAACGCGCATCGAATTTAGCCAACACGGCGGGCCTGAAGTACTGAAAGCCGTTGAGTTTACGCCGAAAGATCCGGCGGAAAACGAAGTTCAGGTTGAGAATAAGGCTATTGGTATTAACTACATTGATACCTATATCCGCAGCGGGCTCTACCCACCTCCGGCGCTGCCGAGCGGGCTGGGCACCGAAGCCGCCGGCGTTATCAGCAAGGTCGGCAGCAGCGTCACTCACCTGAAAGTTGGCGATCGCGTTGTTTACGCGCAATCAGGCCTGGGCGCCTATAGCAGCGTGCATAATGCGCCAGCCGATAAAGTCGCTAAAATCCCGGATTCCATCTCCTTCGAACAGGCCGCAGCCTCGTTTCTGAAAGGGCTGACCGTGTTTTACCTGCTGCGTAAAACCTACGAAGTTAAAGCCAACGAAATCTTCCTGTTCCATGCAGCCGCCGGTGGCGTGGGCTTAATTGCCTGCCAGTGGGCGAAAGCACTGGGGGCAAAACTGATTGGTACCGTCGGCTCGGCGCAAAAAGCCGATCGCGCCCAGCAGGCCGGCGCCTGGCAGACCATTAACTACCAGCATGAAAACATCTCTGAGCGCGTCAAAGCGCTGACCGGCGGCAAGAAAGTCGCGGTGGTTTATGACTCGGTCGGGAAAGAGACCTGGGAAGCTTCGCTCGATTGCCTGCAGCGCCGTGGGCTGATGGTCAGCTTCGGCAACTCCTCCGGCCCGGTTACCGGCGTTAATCTCGGTATTCTGAACCAGAAAGGTTCGCTCTATGTGACGCGCCCTTCGCTTAACGGCTATCTCACCACCCGCGAGGAATTCGATGAAGCCTGCAACGAGCTCTTTTCACTCATCGCCAGCGGCGTAATTAAGGTAGACGTTGCGGAAAACCAGAAGTTTGCGCTCAAAGACGTGGTGCTGGCCCATAAGACGCTGGAAAGCCGTGCGACGCAGGGTTCCAGTTTATTGATTCCGTAGAAAGAATTAGGGCTTCCCTTAGGAAGCCCTTTCTTTTTTGTTCGTGCTGTATGTAGGGTACAGCGCGATGAAGTCTTGTTACTGCCAAACGATAGTCGCAGATTTAATAAGTAATTGAAATGACGCTGCCGGGATTAAGTTCAGGCTTGTGATCGGCTCCGCAATACCCAAATTATCCCGCCGTTTTTACGCCTAAAGCTGACGCTTATCGGCCACCAAAGACAACGCGTGTTCAACCACACCAATGCCTGCACCCGCCTTGTGGGCGTTTTCGCTCAGGTAGCGGCGCCACTGGCGCGCCCCAGGAATGCCCTGGAACAGACCGAGCATATGGCGAGTGACGTGGCCCAGGTAAGTCCCGTTCGCCAGCTCGCGTTCAATGTACGGATACATCGCGCGTACCACGGCAACGGAATCGCTGTCCGCCACATCAGCACCGAAAATCTCACGGTCGACCGTAGTCAGCAGGCCTGGGTTTTGATAAGCCTCACGCCCTACCATCACGCCATCCAGATGCTGAAGATGCGTTTTGGCTTCTTCCAGCGTTTTGATACCGCCGTTGATAGCCATCGTCAGGTGCGGGAAATCACGCTTGAGCTGGTAAACGCGCGGATAATCCAGCGGCGGGATTTCACGGTTTTCTTTCGGGCTCAGGCCAGAAAGCCAGGCTTTACGTGCGTGGATGATGAACATCTCGCATTCGCCCTTACCTGCTACCGTTCCGATGAAGTCGCAGAGAAACGCGTAGCTGTCCTGGTCATCAATGCCGATGCGCGTTTTCACCGTCACCGGGATAGAAACCACATCGCGCATCGCTTTAATGCAGTCAGCAACCAGCTGCGCTTCGCCCATCAGGCAGGCACCGAAGCGCCCGTTCTGCACGCGATCGGAGGGACAGCCAACGTTAAGGTTAATTTCATCGTAACCGCGCGCTTCGGCAAGCTTCGCACAATGCGCCAGCGCCTGCGGGTCACTTCCGCCCAGCTGCAGCGCAATCGGATGCTCATCTTCGCTATAGGCCAGATAGTCCCCTTTGCCGTGAATGATCGCCCCGGTCGTCACCATTTCGGTGTACAACAGCGTGTGGCGAGACAGCTGACGCAGGAAATAGCGACAGTGGCGATCGGTCCAGTCGAGCATCGGCGCAATGGAGAAGCGGTGCGGCTGGAAAGGAGTCTGGTTGCTTTGTGAGGACATACGTTTACGCAGGCTACGATTAAAAAAGGGTCGCTACTATAGCATAAAGCTGCGCCGGGGCATCAGGCTGCCCCGGCATTCAGCATCAGAAGGCTACGCTCAGCTGTGCGCCAGCGCCCCAGGTTTGATCCTGGCCATACAATCCCATCAAATCGACGTTCACATGTTTACCCGCCGCGAAGCCCACGCCGCCGGTAAAGACGTTGCTGTCGTTATTTTTCACATCCGCACGGTAACCGGCACGCAGCGCCAGCCATGAGAGTGGCCTTACTTCGGCCCCTACACCAACATACCGGGAATTGGCTTCGCTTTTGAAACCTTTTGTTTCGGTCAAATCACCGTCGGCACTCAGCGTCACCAGCTCGTTATGCCAGGCCACCCCAGCGGTGACCAGCGGGCTGATTTGATAAGTATCTTTATAGCTACGGACTTCACCGGTGCGCCCGTTAGTGATGCGGATATCTTTCGTGTCGATATCACGGGAAACCAGGTTCTGGCCGCTCAGGCCAACGGTCCAGTTCTCGCCAAAATCGGCCGCCACGCCGGCATCCAGGTTGAATCCGGTGTCATCGTTGCGGTACTGGCTGTTCTTCCAGTCGCCGCTGCGGTAGTCATAAATAGAGGTGGTGTAGTTATAGAGCCAGGTTTTCTGCAGCTTTGGCGTGACGCCAACGGAAACCGGCACGCCACCGACGTCAAATTTGTGGGCCAGCGCAATGCCGTAATCAGAAACGATAGCCGCACGCCCGGAGGCGGTGGAGTTCAAGTTCCGGGTGATACGGTCTGAGCCGTTTAGCGCCGCATCAATCGCTACGCTGCCCGCCACCAGGCTGGAATTCTGGATGCTGTGCAGATAATCGATATCGTTTTGATCGATTGAAGAGCTGACCTTCGCACGTGCGTAAGCCCTGGTGACAAAAGCAACGGAGAGGGTGTCATTTGGAATACTGACCGCAATACCCGCCGCGGCTTTGGCATGCGCCGTCTCGCCTCGTAAATCTTCCAGCTCACCGGCTAAATCCCCTGCCGCACCGCGGAACTGATTTAACGTGCCGTTCGGATTGATAAGAATATCCCGCGGCGTTAACGATCCAATGGCCAGCTTATAGTTGTCCACCTTATCGCTAATCTCATCAATTTTGTCTTCGAGATTATCTTTATCCGTTATTTGCGCCCCGACGGTCGGCAGAATAACGGTAATATTGTCATCTGGCTGCGATCTGGCTAATAGCGCCGGGTTGATTAACACGCCGCTGCCATAATTAGCAGAAGCAACACCTGTTCCCCCCATCGCATCGTTACGCGCTTCGGACCAGGTCCCTGCCGCCCCGGCCTGATGGGCAATAAGTAACGTTGCGGCAAGTGTCGCCACCGAAGATTTTATTTTATTCATTCACAGCACGCCTGTCTGATTGTCAGATGATGTAACTCGCCCCTGACAGTTATGACTGAACAGAGGCAGACTATTGCTGTGAATAGCGCGATAAAAAGATGGATATTTGAACCATCAAGATCCCAAATATATCCTTAGGGTTAACGTCTCGTTGTTTCCTTGCTGATTAATTTATAGTTTACCCTTTGGCTTTCGTGAAGGCAGACCGTTATGCGGACCAAAGAATTGAGGGGGATGATCTATCCAGCGATCCTTGCGCTGCACGGCGTAAGACTGATTTAGCGGGTAATAAATTTTATTTTCAGCTTTATTAGCCTCCCCTACGACCAATAGCCGAACGTCTTGCTCGGTATTATTGATAAAGGTATGACAGATACCGGTTCCGGCAGGAAAACCTACGCTATCGCCGGGCTCAAGCTGCCAAAGATGGCCATTGATCCACACTTCCGGGTGCCCTTCGAGCACATACGCAAACTCCTCCTCGCTGCTCTCCGCATGGGGATAAGAGGTTCTGCGTCCAGGCGGAATGCGCTCGTGGTGAATACCAAGGCGGCCTAAGCCAAAACTGCGGGCAAGCGGGGCACCAATAGAAAACAGCTCCGTGCTGTCCGGATAGGTTGAATCATCCTCGCCTTCCAGCTCGCGCCAGTGGCGAATACAATCGGGTTTTTGCATCACTTCCTCCTGGGTAGATAGGGTCATTATGTACCAGGATTCGGCGTTTTATCCGCATTATGGTAAAGTATTGCGTCAATGACCGGGAGAGGCTGATGGACACCACAACTTCGCATGACGTGTTAGCACAGGCTGAAAAGCTGTGCCTGCAACGCAATGTACGCCTGACGCCGCAGCGTCTCGAGGTGTTGCGCCTTATGGCCGAGCAAACCGGCGCCATCAGCGCCTACGACCTGCTGGATCTCCTGCGCGTCAGCGAGCCACAGGCTAAGCCACCCACCGTTTACCGTGCGCTGGATTTTCTGCTGGAGCAGGGTTTTGTGCACCGCGTGGAATCCAACAACAGCTACGTGCTGTGCAATTTTATCGATCATCCAACCCATTCTTCTGCCATGTTTATCTGCGACAGATGCGGGGCAGTGAAAGAGCAGGCGGCTCAGGGTGTAGAAGATATTATGCAGAATCTGGCGTCAAAAATGGGTTTTGCCCTGCGCCACAACGTGATTGAAGCCCACGGGCTGTGTTCAGACTGTTCGGAAGTTGAAGCCTGTCGCCACCACGGCGCCTGCAATCACGACCACACTGTGCAGCCGAAGAAAAAGCGTTAAGAAGGGTAGGTACATCCTTGTACCCGGGCAGGATTGGTTTACGGATTAGCACATTTGAGGGGCCGCCAGGTTACCAGCGGTATTCGTTCCTGGACTCCCAGTCCTTAACCTCTTTCTCTGCCTGGTCTTTGGCGTAACCATAACGTTCCTGGATTTTACCCACCAGTTGGTCACGCTTCCCTTCAATGACGGTCATGTCGTCATCGGTCAGCTTACCCCATTTTTCTTTGACCGTACCTTTGAACTGCTTCCAGTTACCGCCGATTTCGTCCTTATTCATTGTCATCTCCTCATCGTTCGGTTTAGGTGTTTTGCATCCTCACTGTCGGATGCTGAATTTCTGGAAAACATCCAATATCTGCTGGATGTAGAAATAATTGTAGTCAAGGATTTCGGGTTACATTTAAAACTCAGAATCTTTAACCATTTTCAAAATCAGTGGCACGCGGACTCCCGCCTTAAAAGCGGGAAATCAGCATGATAGATGAGAAGTTAACGAGGATTAGAAAACGCGATCAATGGTCGCCATGCGCGGCAAACCAGGTGTTATTGCGCCAGTGGCGCCGCCAGATATAACCGAGCGACAGGCCGCGCAAAGCCAAAAATACCGCCAGCGACAGCCATAAAGCGTGGTTGCCAAACAGCGGCAGCGTAAGCAGCGTCACGCCAAAGCCTAATGCGGCAACCGCCATGCTGTTACGCATCTCCGCGCCACGCGTCGCCCCAATAAACATGCCGTCCAGTAGATAGCACCAGACGCCGACGACCGGCAATACGACCTGCCAGGCCAGGTAACTGTCGGCCTGCTGACGCAGTTCCGGCAAGGACGTCAGCAGCGCGACGATGTGTTCTCCGGCAACGGCATAGAGAGCGGCAAATGCAACCGCGACCAACCCGGCCTGCCTGCACGCTGCGCCCCAAACCTCCAGCAGTTGACCACGGTTACGAGCGCCGTATGCCTGCCCGGAATGGGCCTCCACCGCATAAGCGAAGCCGTCCAGCGCATAGGCGGTGAAGGTCAGCAGCGTCATCAGCACGGCGTTCACCGCCACAATTTCGCTGCCGAGACGCGCGCCGAAGATGGTGATGGAGGCAAAGCAAATTTGCAGCAGCAGCGAACGCAGCATGATGTCGCGGTTGAGCGCCAGCAGCTTGCGGAGATCCCCCTGCCAGGCCGTTTTAAGGCGTGCCCAGCTAATACCGCGCAGCTTCAGAACGTTACGCACCATCACCAGGCCGATAATAAACGTGGCGTATTCAGATACTGCCGTCGCCAGCGCCGCCCCCTGCACGTTCATCTGCAGCCCCATCACCAGCCAGAGGTCGAGCACGATATTGATAAGGTTCCCCACCACCAGCAGGATCACCGGTGCCCGCGCATACTGAACGCCCAGCAGCCAGCCCAACAGCACGAGGTTAGCCAGCGATGCGGGAGCACTCAGCCAGCGGATCTCCAGGAAACGACGAGCCTGATACAGCACGTCTTCGCTGCCGCCAACGACATGCAGCGCGAGGGCGATCAGCGGATAACGCAGTAGCACGATGGCAAGCCCGGCGATCAGCGCCAGCATCAATGGCTGAATCAGCGCGCGCGCCAGCCGCTGTGGATCGTTTGCGCCAAACGCCTGCGCCGTTAATCCGGTGGTGCTCATTCGCAGAAACAGCAGCAGCATAAACAGGAAGCTGGTCGCCGTCGCGCCGATAGCCACGCCGCCGAGATAGGTCGGGCTGTCGAGATGGCCGATGACGGCGGTGTCGACCAGGCCCAGCAGCGGCACGGTAATATTGGAAAAAATCATCGGCAGCGCCAGTCGCCAAAGCGCACCATCCGTTGACGAGAAGAATCGCATGGGAATGATCCAGGGGAAAATAGAGGGGTTTAAAGCGGGTGGTACGGCAGGTTTACCGCACCACCAGAAGACGTGTTACAGCCATTCACCGTTGCGGATCACCCCAACGGCCAGACCTTCAATGCTAAAGTTCTGCTCGCGAAGATCGACGACAATAGGCTGGAATTCGCTGTTTTCAGGCAGCAGATGCACGGTGTTGCCCTGCTTTTTCAGGCGTTTCACGGTCACTTCATCGTCTATACGCGCGACAACCACCTGGCCGTTACGCACGTCCTGCGTTTTGTGTACCGCAAGCAAATCGCCGTCCATGATGCCGATATCTTTCATCGACATGCCGCTTACGCGCAGCAGGAAGTCCGCATTCGGCTTAAACAGAGACGGGTCAACCTGGTAGTGGCCTTCGATATGCTGCTGCGCCAGCAGCGGTTCACCGGCTGCAACGCGGCCCACCAGCGGCAGGCCACTTTCTTCTTCAACCAGCAGGCGAATACCTCGCGACGCGCCGGAAACAATCTCGATAACCCCTTTACGGGCCAGCGCTTTGAGATGTTCCTCAGCGGCGTTTGGAGAACGGAACCCCAGACGTTGTGCAATCTCGGCGCGCGTCGGTGGCATGCCGGTTTGGTTGATATGATCCCGAATGAGATCAAACACCTCTTGCTGCCTGGTAGTTAGTGCTTTCATTCCGCCCCCTGGGTGTTTATACAGTTATGCTGTGAGTATATACAGCCCCGGGCGAATTTGAAACCACAAATTAAGCAAAAAACCAGCGACTTAAACTATTCTGGAAAGGCTATCGCAAATGTGACCAAAGCAGCGTGGCCCAGGTCACAACGGCAAGGATAATCGCTATCAGCACCGCAGCAGAACCCATGTCTTTGGCTCGTCCGGAAAGCTCGTGGTACTCGGTGCCCACACGGTCAACCAGCGCTTCAATGGCGCTATTGAGAATCTCGACAATCATCACCAACACGACCGAGCCAATCAGTAAAATACGGGTAATGGGGTCAACGTCCAGCCAGCAGGCAACGATGATAGCGATAACCGCAGCCACGCCCTCCTGACGAAAGGCGGCTTCGTTGATCCAGGCCGCACGCAGCCCCTTCCACGAGTAGCCTGCAGCCTTAATAATGCGGGTGATGCCGGTGGTATTATTCGCCATTCAAGGAAACCTTTTTAAATATTGAGCGTCAATGCTCATTGAGTCTAAATCGCAGCGCCACAGAAATTCCCCAGAGTTTCTGATATCCTTGCGGCGCATTTGCATTATTAACCTGAGGCTTTACATCATTTATGTCAGGCTGGCCAAGAATTTACTACAAATTACTTAATTTACCATTAAGCGTTCTGGTAAAGAGCAAGTCTATCCCGGCGGATCCCCAAACCGAGCTCGGTCTGGATCCTTCACGCCCCATTATGTACGTTTTGCCCTACAATTCTAAGGCAGACTTACTGACGCTGCGTGCCCAATGTCTGGATCACGACCTGCCCGACCCACTGGAACCGTTGGAAATTGACGGCGTACTGCTGCCGCGCTACGTGTTTATTCACGGCGGGCCACGCGTCTTTACCTACTACACGCCAAAAGAAGAGTCGATAAAACTGTTCCACGATTATCTGGATCTGCACCGCAGCAACCCAGACCTCGATGTGCAGATGGTGCCGGTTTCCGTGATGTTCGGCCGCTCGCCAGGCCGCGAGAAAGGGGAAATCAATCCGCCTTTACGCACCCTGAACGGTGTCCAGAAATTCTTTGCGGTTTCCTGGCTCGGCCGCGATAGCTTCGTGCGTTTCTCTCCACCGGTTTCGCTGCGCCGCATGGCAACCGAACACGGCACGGACAAGATTATCGCCCAAAAACTGGCTCGCGTGGCGCGTACTCACTTTGCCCGCCAGCGTCTGGCTGCGGTCGGGCCACGCCTGCCGGTACGCCAGGATCTTTTCAACAAGCTATTGGCGTCAAAAGCGATTGCCCGCGCGGTTGAAGATGAAGCTCGCAGCAAGAAAATCTCCCATGAGAAGGCGCAGCAAAACGCCATCGCGCTGATGGAAGAGATTGCCGCTAACTTTTCCTATGAAGCGGTGCGTTTAACGGATCGCGTCTTAGGGTTAACCTGGAACCGTCTCTACCAGGGCATTAACGTGCATAACGCAGAGCGCGTGCGCCAGCTTGCCCATGACGGCCATGAAATTGTCTATGTGCCTTGCCACCGCAGCCACATGGATTACCTGCTGCTCTCCTACGTGCTTTATCACCAGGGGCTGGTCCCGCCGCACATTGCCGCCGGTATTAACCTGAACTTCTGGCCAGCCGGCCCGATTTTCCGCCGCCTGGGCGCGTTCTTTATTCGCCGTACGTTCAAGGGCAATAAACTTTACTCCACGGTGTTCCGCGAATATCTCGGCGAGCTGTTCAGCCGCGGCTATTCCGTTGAGTACTTTGTCGAGGGTGGCCGTTCACGTACCGGTCGCCTGCTTGATCCGAAGACCGGCACCCTGTCGATGACGATTCAGGCAATGCTGCGCGGCGGTACCCGCCCTATTACGTTGGTGCCGATTTACATCGGCTACGAGCACGTAATGGAAGTGGGTACTTATGCCAAAGAACTGCGCGGAGCGACCAAGGAAAAAGAAGGTTTCATGCAGATGGTTCGCGGTCTGAGTAAGCTGCGTAACCTTGGCCAGGGCTATGTAAACTTCGGCGAACCGCTGCCGCTGATGACCTACCTCAACCAGCATGTGCCGGAATGGCGAGATTCTATCGATCCTATCGAAGCGATTCGTCCCGCATGGCTGACGCCAACGGTGAACGATATTGCCGCCGATCTGATGGTGCGTATCAACAACGCAGGGGCGGCCAACGCCATGAACCTGTGCTGTACCGCACTGCTTGCTTCGCGCCAGCGCTCGCTGACGCGTGAACAGCTTACCGAACAGCTCGATTGCTATCTGAACCTGCTGCGTAACGTTCCGTATTCTCCGGACGCCACCGCACCAACGGTCACGGCGGATGCGCTAATTAACCATGCGCTGCAGATGAACAAGTTCGAGGTTGAGAAAGATACCATCGGTGACATCATCATTCTGCCGCGCGAGCAGGCCGTGCTGATGACCTACTATCGTAACAACATCATGCATATGCTGGTGCTGCCTTCTCTGATGGCGTCTATCATCACTCAGCATCGCCACATCTCACGGGTCGAGCTGCTGCGTCAGATAGAAGTGATTTATCCGATGCTGAAAGCCGAACTGTTCCTGCGCTGGGAAAAAAGCGAGCTGGGCAGAGAAATTGATGCGTTGATTGCGGAGATGGAACGTCAGGGTCTGGTGATGGTTGCCGATGATGAAGTGCAGATCAACCCTAACCGTTCACGCACCCTGCAGCTCCTGGCAGCGGGCGTGCGCGAGACCATCCAGCGTTATGCCATCACCTTCTGGCAGCTGAGCGCCAACCCGTCGATTAACCGCGGGACACTGGAGCGCGAAAGCCGCACGGTGGCGCAGCGTCTGTCCGTTCTCCATGGCATTAACGCCCCTGAGTTCTTCGATAAAGCCGTCTTTACCTCGCTGGTGCTCACCCTGCGGGATGAGGGCTATATCAGCGATACCGGGGACGCCGACGCGACTGAGACCATCAAGGTTTACCAGATGCTGGCAGACCTGGTGACCTCGGATGTACGTCTGACTATTGAGAGCTCGGCCTCACAGGACGACGCCTCTTAATCACGCGGAAACAAAAAAGGCGAGTCGGCATTGCGCATCGACTCGCCTTTTTTTATTGCCTGAACATTCAGAAATGCAGGTAGCTCAGCGCCAGCCCAAGGAACAGCACCAGTCCCACATAGTTATTGTTCATAAACGCTTTAAAACAGCCTTCCCGCTCGCGCCTGGCAATGAGTTTTTGCTGATGAATAAACAATCCACCCGCCAGTAAAATTGACCAGTAGAACGCGCCACCCAGGCCGTTTAGCCAGCTAACAATCCCCATCAGCACCATGGTCGCGATTTGCAGCAGGCCGATAATCAGCTTGTCGTTGCGGCCAAACAGAATAGCCGTCGACTTAATGCCAATCTTCAGGTCATCGTCACGATCGACCATTGCATACTGTGTGTCATACGCCACGGTCCAGCAAATATTCGCCAGGAACATCAGCCAGCAGCTGAGCGGCACAGACTCGCCAGCCGCGGCAAAGGCCATTGGTATAGACCAGCCGAAAGCCGCCCCCAGCACCACCTGAGGCAAATGCGTGTAGCGCTTCATAAACGGATACACCCATGCCAGCGCCAGCCCCGCTATCGATAGCAGGATAGTCATGGTGTTTAGCGTCAGTACCAGCAGGAAGGCAAGCCCCACCAGCACAACAAACAGAATCTTCGCTTCTCTCTCGGAAACCGCCCCGCTGGGCAACGGGCGCTGTGCGGTACGCTTAACGTGGCCGTCAAATTTACGGTCAGCATAATCATTCACGACGCAGCCCGCGGCACGCATCAGCCAGACGCCAGCGATAAATACGATCAGATTCTTCAGCGATGGCAGTCCCGGCGTGGCAATCCACAGCGCCCACAGCGTTGGCCACAGCAGCAGCAAAGCACCAATTGGCTTGTCGGTACGCATCAACCGGTGGTAGGCCAGAAGTTTTCCCTGGTTAAGACTCCACTCCATTATCTTTCCTCTTTGTACAGCGGAGACGCCGGCAGGAACAGTTCGGTCAGCAGCAGCGGTTTGCCGGAGAGTCTCAGCCGGGAACGACGCCCCCAGAGTTCGGCGCTGCGGCCAATTTCAATGTAGTCGCGCGTCAGGGTTGATGAGCTAAACAAATAGCGTCCGAGCGGCGTATTGCCAAGCTTCTGCAAGGCCAACTCGGGGCCCTCTAGCGTGGTTTCAGGCACAACGGTGCGCCCAAGCAGCCAGGGTTCGTCATCACCACAGAGAATAATTTCCCGCAGCCAGTAGCGCTCAGAGACGGGCAGTAACCCGGCTTCAGGCATATCACTGCCGGCCGGAAAAAAACCTTCACGCACAATGCGGACGGTGACTTTGCTGCAGTGCTGTTCGAAGCGTTTGGTCATCGAATCTTCCAGCAGCAGCCAGTCGAGATAAGCGGAGCTAAGCCCTTGCGGGACCTCCGTAAAGAATTTCAGGGCGCGCAACGGCGAAAGCGCGTCGGACATGGGAATACTCTCCGATACATAACCTGACGGCATTGTAGCGCAGAACGTCATCGGGGGGCAGACAATGGCAACACCCGCGGCAAATATCGCAACAATTGAGCAACAGAAGAGCAATCTTAGGTAAGGGAGTACAACCCCCCCTGTGGCTCGAATTATGACGGGGAAAAAAAAAGGTGCGCCTGAGCGCACCAATACTTCAAGCATCAGCAACGTGGGGAGATGGTTACCCCTTGCCTTTTACACTGCTGATAAAAGTTTTACGGGCGGAGGTGGAACCCAGACGCTCGGCTTCATTCAGCAGTTTCAGGGCCTTATCGATGTCGCCTTTATCCACCGCCTGTTTAATGGCGCGGTTAAAATAGCTTTCCGTATCATTGAGCATTGGCTCGCTTTTCGCGGCTGGCGCTGCCACAGGTGCTGGTGCTGGCGCAGCCGTCGGTGCCGCGTAAGCCGTCGGCGGTGCAACGTTGCCTACGACAACAGGTTTCATATCGGACCCACCGAAGATCTTGCCAATCATGATGTTGCCGCTGTTCTGTTCGGTTTTGACCTGCACCGTCAGCATACCCTGCCCGCTGTGGCGGGCAACCGGGTCGGCAACATCAGGAATGGCGTTGCTTGCCCCTTCGGCGTAGAGTTTCGCTGGGTTAATCATACGGGTAGTTTCGGTCAGATCGCGTTTGGTGGTGTACACCAGCATATAAATCTGTTTCTGCCCCATCATCGGGGTCAGCTTCATCACGTTTTCCAGACGGTTGCCGGAGGTCATGCCCGGCTTCTGGTACTGGAAGTAGCTGCTCGGGAAGAAAGCAGAAGGCTGCATTTGCCCGTCGAGAATCAGGACGTTTGGCGCGTAAACGCTCAAGTCTTTTACCAGGCTGGTCAGCGTGATTTCCAGCGATCCCTGGTCGGCGGGCAGGATGAACGCCGCCACGCTACCGGAGAGCTCACCCACGTTAAGGCTAGCCGAAGAAGCACTCAGCACCACGTCCTGGCTGACGGGTGGCATCAACGGAGTCCACGGCAAGCTCTGTAATTTCTCCGCTGGAATAGACGGTGCGGTTGAGACGTTTTGCGGGTTGATCGCCGCGTTGGCGGCAAAGGAGGCCGGAACGGACGACAAGCCCAGAACAGGAAGCAGGCAAAGCGCGAGAAGATGTTTTTTCATTGTTTTATCCTCGAAGCGAACCCGTCTCCTTCAGGCAAAAAAGAGACGGGCCAGGCATGTGAAACCGGCGGGCGCTAAGCACCCGCACGGCGGGTTAACTTACCACCAGACTTCCATCTGAGCACCGAAGGTGACTTCGCTGTCGTTGCCACGGCTGAAAGTACGGGCGCTGGTATCGCTGAAAGCAGTACCGGATGGCGCATTGGCAACATAGTTAGCATCGCCCAGGTTACCGGAAGAGTAACCCCACTTCTCATCCCACTTGGCGTAGGTTGCGAAGACGCGGATCGCCGGACGAGACCAGATGCTGTTCCCCGCCTGCCACTGCTGTGCCAGGGTGATTTTGTACTGGTTGTTGCTCTTGTCGGTCAGCTGAGACTTCACGTTGTCATAGCCCACTTCCAGCAGGGTGCTCATGATTGGCGTCCATTTGTACATAGGACGAACGCCCACGGTCCACCACTTGGTGCCGTTGCTATCATCGCGGTTGATATCCTGGTACATACCCACGTACATCAGGCCCCAGGTATCGTTGAAGTCGATAGCACCGTGGTCGATAACACGCAGCATTTTGCCGTCGTTGTTTTTGGAGGTATCAGGACGTCCGGTACCGTTGGTTTGTGCCATCGCATTCGTGCCGTACTGCACCACAAATTTGTTCAGGCTGGTGCCAAGGAAGGTCTGAGTATGTTCAACAGTACCCAGCCAGCCATTGGAGGTGGCATTCTGATCGACAGAATCGTAGTGATCGGTATTATTTGCGCGACCGTAGTCAAAACCGACTTCCAGAGAACCGCCTGGGTTCACTTCCATCTGGCCTAAGCGGACATCGAAGATGTCATTCGACTTGTTTTTCTTACGGGTTTCGCCGTCGATAAAGGCCTGAGAACCGCCCGCTTCACCGTTACGGGTTGCGGCCAGGGAGAGTTTACCGAAGCCAAGGTTGATGTCTTCAAGACCGGCACCCGGGCCTGAAACGTCCCAGTAGTAGAAGTCGATCATGTGAACGTCATGACGTTTGTAGTAACGCTTACCCGCCCAAATGTTGGCGCCCGGCAGCGCGTCGATCAGGTTTTTACCCACTACGTTCATCTGGCGCACGCGAGGGCCACCGTTAGTGTCCTCATCATCGTTCAGCTGGTCTGTGGCGTAACCAATCATGGTGTCAACGTAGAAGCTTTTATCGCCTTCCTGCCAAACCTGCTGACCTAATTCTACTTCAGCGTAAGTTTCGCATTCGTTACCTAAACGGTATTTAGAACCCGCACCTGTCGCTTTAAAACATTGCTGTTCACCACCGCTGCCTGTCCAGCCAATACCAGAACGTGCATAACCCTTGAAGTCAACGGCGCCCGCCTGTGCAGACACGATGCCTGCAATAACGGCGACCGCCAGTGGGAGTTTGCGCAGAGTAATCATCATTCTATCTCCTGAGATCATTGCTTTTCTTTTTTATGGGAATGCTTAAACGCCGGGCTCTTGATGCAACCGACGACATGCGGTGCCATCTTCTCGGAACAGATGGCAACGCTCTGGCGGCAGGCCAATAGCGAATGTGGCACCCTCTTTTACCAACACCACGTCGTTCTGGCGGTACACCAGGTTCTGACGAATGGCGGGGATTTGGATGTGAATCTGAGTCTCATGTCCCAGCTGTTCAACGACCTGCACTTCCCCTTCAAGGGTGACGTCAGCAATGTCGCTCGGCAGCAGGTGTTCCGGGCGAATGCCAAGTGACATATTGGCTCCCACCTGAACGTTGCGGCTTTCCACCGGCAGCCAGACATGCTGACGGTTAGGCAATTCCACCTGCACCTGATCAATGGCCGTCGCGGTCACTTTCACCGGCAGGAAGTTCATTTTTGGCGACCCGATAAAACCCGCCACAAAGCGGTCTGCCGGGTAGTGATAAAGCTCTAACGGCTTCCCGACCTGCGCGACGCGACCGGCGTCCAGCACAACGATTTTGTCGGCCAGGGTCATCGCCTCAATCTGGTCATGGGTCACGTAAATCATCGTGCGGCCAAGGCGTTTATGCAGACGGGATATCTCGATACGCATCTGCACGCGCAGCGCCGCATCGAGGTTTGAAAGTGGTTCATCCAGCAGGAACACGCGCGGCTCCGCGACCAGCGTTCGGCCAATCGCTACGCGCTGGCGTTGTCCACCGGAGAGCGCTTTCGGGCGTCTTTCCAGCAGGTGCGCGAGCTGCAGGGTTTCTGAAACCTGATTGACGCGCTGGTTGATATCGTCTTTTTTTGCCCCGGCAAGCTTCAGGCCAAAGGACATATTTTCCGCGACAGAGAGATGCGGATAGAGGGCGTACGACTGAAACACCATGCCAACGCCGCGTTCAGCGGGCGGGATGTCGTTCATGCGCTTTTCACCAATCAGCAGTTCGCCGCTGGTGATGGTTTCAAGCCCTGCAATCATTCGCAGCAGCGTTGACTTACCGCAGCCTGAGGGTCCGACAAAAACCACGAATTCTCCTTCATTGATGTCGAGGTTGATATCTTTCGACACCACCACGTCACCCCAGGCTTTTGTTACGTTCCGCAGCTGTACGCTTGCCATTACCACTCCCTCATTACTGCCGCCTGCCGTCGGACAGGTGATTCAATATGTGTCCGACTATGAGGGATCGCTACATTTGGTAAATCCTCCACCCTAACGCTTTTTTGTGGGGGAGGAGGCGGGAGGATGAGGAAGGGGGATCTGCAACCGGTTGCAGGTGGCACAAGGGATTTTCGTGATCGCGTCTTCAGTTTTCAGTGCGTTTTTATGTGCGCCAGAACACATAACGGCCAGTTATGCAAAGCAGATCACAGATAACCACCCAGGGGCGTAGAGCAAAGGAGGATGAGAAGCGCTTGCCATCTCCGCAGACTTAACAACGTTAATCTGCACTACCCTATAAAAAGCGCATACCACCACTCAAAGGATGGGAACATGAAAATTAAAACCGGCGCCCGTATCCTCGCTCTGTCAGCCCTGACGACGATGATGCTTTCCGCCTCTGCACTGGCAAAAATCGAAGAAGGCAAACTGGTCATCTGGATTAACGGCGATAAAGGCTATAACGGCCTGGCCGAAGTCGGTAAGAAGTTTGAGAAAGATACCGGTATTAAAGTTACCATCGAACATCCTGATAAACTTGAAGAAAAATTCCCTCAGGTTGCCGCAACCGGCGACGGCCCGGACATTATCCTCTGGGCTCACGACCGCTTTGGTGGTTATGCGCAGTCCGGCCTGTTGGCCGAAATCACCCCGGACAAAGCTTTCCAGGACAAGCTCTATCCGTTCACCTGGGACGCGGTGCGTTACAACGGTAAATTCATCGCTTACCCGATTGCGGTAGAAGCGCTGTCGCTGATTTATAACAAAGATCTGGTGCCAAACCCGCCGAAAACCTGGGAGGAGATCCCGGCCCTGGATAAAGCGCTGAAGGCGAAAGGCAAGAGCGCGCTGATGTTCAACCTGCAGGAACCGTACTTCACCTGGCCGCTGATTGCCGCGGACGGTGGGTATGCCTTCAAGTTCGAAAACGGCAAATATGAT
The DNA here is from genome assembly GCA_009668225.1 of Enterobacteriaceae bacterium RIT693. GTDB lineage: Bacteria > Pseudomonadota > Gammaproteobacteria > Enterobacterales > Enterobacteriaceae > Cedecea. The sequence continues at coordinate 108,230 of WJYK01000011.1, forward strand.
GTGAAAGATGTGGGCGTAGACAGTGCGGGTGCAAAAGCGGGCCTCGGCTTCCTGGTCGATATGATCAAGAACAAGCAGATGAACGCCGACACCGACTACTCCATCGCCGAAGCCGCGTTCAACAAGGGCGAAACGGCGATGACGATTAACGGGCCGTGGGCCTGGTCCAATATCGACAAGAGCAAAATCAACTACGGCGTGACGCTGCTGCCAACCTTTAAAGGTAAACCGTCTAAACCCTTCGTGGGCGTACTGAGCGCCGGTATCAACGCCGCCAGCCCGAATAAAGAACTGGCGAAAGAGTTCCTTGAAAACTACCTGTTGACCGATCAGGGCCTGGCGGACGTGAACAAGGACAAACCGCTCGGTGCCGTGGCGCTGAAATCCTTCCAGGAACAGCTGGCGAAAGATCCGCGTATTGCCGCCACCATGAATAACGCCCAAAAAGGCGAGATCATGCCGAATATTCCTCAGATGTCTGCCTTCTGGTATGCCGTGCGCACCGCGGTTATCAACGCCGTGAGCGGTCGCCAGACCGTTGATGCTGCACTGAAGGATGCTCAGGGACGTATCACTAAGTAAACCTTGCCCCTCACCCCGGCCCTCTCCCCATAGGGGAGAGGGGGAATTCGGATTGAATCCGGCCTCTCCCCTAAGGGAGGGGGAATTCGGAAGGCATCCGCGCCTCCGCTGGAGTGAGAAAGCTGGCCCTTTCTATCCCCTCTCCCTTGCGGGGAGAGGGTTAGGGTGAGGGGAAATAATACGCTGTAGAGGAAGACCCCATGGATGCAGTTAAAAAGAGCCGCTGGTGGCAACGCGAGGGACTGAAGTGGTCAGTCATCGGCGCATTAGGCCTGCTGGTTGGCTATCTTGTGGTTTTAATGTACGCCCAGGGGGAGTACCTGTTCGCCATTATGACGCTGATTTTAAGCTCACTTGGCCTCTATATTTTTGCTAACCGTAAGGCCTATGCCTGGCGCTATGTTTACCCCGGAATGGCCGGTATGGGGCTGTTCGTCCTGTTCCCGCTGATTTGCACCATCGCCATCGCCTTTACCAACTACAGCAGCACCAACCAGCTGACCTTTGAACGCGCGCAGCAGGTGCTGATGGACCGCCAGTATCAGGCGGGAAAAACGTTCAATTTTGGGCTTTACCCGAACGGCAACGAGTGGACGCTGGCGCTCACCGACGGAGAAAGCGGTAAAAACTATGTTTCGGACAAATTCACCTTTGGCGGCGCACAAAAAATCCAGCTGAAAGAGGCTGATGCGCTGCCGGAAGGCGAGCGCGGCAACCTGCGTGTGATCACCCAAAACCGCCAGGCGCTCGGCCAGATAACCGCCGTCCTGCCGGATGAAAGCAGGGTCGTCATGAGCTCGCTGCGCCAGTTTTCAGGCACTCGCCCGCTCTATACCCTGGCGGAAAACGGCGAGCTGACCAATAACCAAAGCGGCGCAAAATACGCGCCAAATGAGCACATCGGCTATTACCAGGCGATTAACGCCGACGGCAGCTGGGCCGGGGAGCAGCTAAGCCCGGGCTATACCGTGACCATTGGCTGGAAAAACTTCCTTCGCGTCTTCCATGATGACGGCATCCAAAAGCCGTTCCTGGCCATCTTCGTCTGGACGGTGATTTTCTCCGTGCTGACGGTGATTCTTACCGTCGCGGTGGGGATGGTGCTGGCCTGCGTAGTACAGTGGGAATCATTGAAAGGCAAAGCGGTCTACCGCCTGCTGCTGATTCTGCCCTACGCCGTGCCTTCGTTTATTTCGATTTTGATTTTCAAAGGCTTGTTCAACCAAAGCTTCGGCGAAATCAACATGATGCTGAGCGCGCTGTTTGGCATTAAACCGGCATGGTTTACCGACCCGATAACCGCCCGTTCGATGATAATCATCGTCAATACCTGGCTGGGCTATCCGTACATGATGATTTTGTGCATGGGGCTGCTGAAGGCCATTCCTGACGACCTTTATGAAGCGTCGGCGATGGACGGTGCAGGTCCATTCCAGAACTTCTTTAAAATCACGTTGCCGCTGCTGATTAAGCCGCTCACGCCGCTGATGATTGCCAGCTTTGCCTTTAACTTTAACAACTTTGTGCTGATTCAGCTGTTGACCAACGGCGGGCCGGACCGGCTCGGGACGACCACGCCGGCCGGCTATACCGACCTGCTGGTGAGCTACACCTACCGCATCGCCTTTGAAGGCGGCGGCGGCCAGGACTTTGGCCTCGCCGCGGCTATCGCCACGCTTATCTTCCTGCTGGTTGGGGCGCTGGCTATTGTGAACCTGAAAGCCACCCGCATGAAGTTTGATTAAGGAGCCTGACCTATGGCTATGGTGCAACCCAAATCTCAAAAGCTGCGTCTGTTTCTCACGCACTTTCTGCTGCTGTTGTTTATCGCGGCAATCATGTTCCCGCTGCTGATGGTTATCGCCATCTCACTGCGTCCGGGTAACTTTGCGACCGGCAGCCTTATCCCGGACCAGGTCTCGTGGGAACACTGGAAACTGGCGCTGGGCTTTAGCGTTGAGCATGCCGACGGCCGCGTCACGCCGCCGCCGTTCCCGGTCCTGCTGTGGCTGTGGAACTCGGTAAAAATTGCCGGCATTACGGCGATTAGCATCGTCGCCCTTTCCACCACCTGCGCTTACGCCTTTGCCCGTATGCGCTTCCCGGGGAAAGCGACGCTGCTGAAAGGCATGCTGATTTTCCAGATGTTCCCTGCGGTGCTGTCACTGGTGGCGCTGTATGCCCTGTTTGATCGCCTGGGCCAGTACATTCCGTTTATCGGCCTGAATACCCACGGCGGGGTTATCTTTGCTTATCTGGGCGGGATTGCGCTGCACGTCTGGACGATTAAAGGCTACTTCGAAACCATCGACGGTTCGCTTGAAGAAGCCGCCGCGCTCGACGGAGCAACGCCGTGGCAGGCGTTCCGACTGGTGCTGCTGCCGCTGTCGGTGCCGATTCTGGCGGTGGTGTTTATTCTTTCGTTTATCGGCGCGATTACCGAAGTGCCGGTGGCCTCTTTGCTGCTGCGCGACGTGGACAGCTATACGCTGGCCGTTGGCATGCAACAGTACCTTAATCCGCAGAACTACCTGTGGGGTGATTTTGCCGCCGCGGCGGTGCTCTCCGCGATACCGATTACCGTTGTCTTCCTGCTGGCCCAGCGCTGGCTGGTGAGCGGCCTGACCGCCGGCGGGGTGAAAGGTTAACGTTTATCCCTGAAAGTCATTGGCTTCATCTTTATGCCATACCACTGCAACCCTCACTTTGACCTTAGCATTTTATTCAGGCGGCCCCAGGGCCGCCCTTTTTTATTCTCGTTTCAGGCGCTGGCTGTTGCACAGCCAAAGCGTTATCACCAGCACCAGAATCGCCCCCGAATAAATCAGCACGTCGAGCGGTGATTTATGATCGATGATAATCAGGCGCACGATCGCGGTGATGCCGATGTAGACGAAGTAGCGCAGCGGGAAGTGATAGCCCGACTGAAAGTACTTCACAATCAGCGCGATAAACTCGAAATAGAGGAAGTAAACCACCAGACCCTCGATAAACAGATACGAGCTGGCGTCATCCCCCGGCGTGAACAGCACGGTGGCCAGGTGAATGGTTTCTTTGCCCAGGAAGATAATCAGGATCAGCCCCAGGGCTAATAAACCCAGATTGAGCACCGTCTGCATGACGGTAGAAATCCAGGCAAAACGCGGTGTCGCAGGCATAACAGCCCCTCATTATTATTGTGGTATTGAGAGGCTGTTATACTTTGAAAGTGTGATCTGGATCTAGTTTATTTACTTACCTTCACTAGCGGAAATTTTCACTGCGATCGTTAGTCATGCCGTAGAGGTCGAACTTACGACCCAGCATCTGCCCACCGTCTCGCGTCAGCGGCGTCCAGCTCACCTGGGCACGGCTGCGGGTCGGGTAAGCCGAGAAGATATCCAGCGGCACGTTGATGTAGAAACCTTTGGTAAAGTCCCCTTCCCCGTACTCTTTTTTCGACACGTTGGTGATGGTGGCGTAGGTACCTACCACAATGCCGCTGTCAAAGTGTTTAGATATCTCCAGCGTGCCGCCCTTATCCTGTGCCAGGTACTGGCCAATGCTGAGCTTAACCAGCACATCCTGAGCAAACGGCGGCGTCCAGTAGCCGGTGATATGCCCCGTTTTGGCGCTGTAGTCGGTAAACTTCATCATATCCTGCGAGCTGCGCCAGTCGCGCTGCTTGACGTAGTTGCCGTTGACGCCAATCGCCCAGTTGCTGTCCACCGGGCGGTAAAGCAGCTCGGCGCCTGCCCCGCCGTACATCGTTTCCAGGTAGCCCGCATAAACCTGGCCGTAGATCCCATGTCCGAAGTACTGGAAGTAGTTAGCCTGCAGGTTGTTGATGTAGACATCGTTTTCTACGTAATCACGCACATGCGTACGCACGCGCGGCAGCGTGGAGTCCGCCGGCGGGTTGGTGTAGTTAAATTTGTCGTAGTTATTGGCGACGTTGGCAAACAGGCTGCCGCTGGTTAACAGGTGATCCGTCAGCCAGTAGTCCGCGTTCCCCATCACCCCAAGCTGGTACATATAGAAGCTTTCCGGGCCGCCGATGGACTGGTTGAGGATCGGATCTATCGAGTAGTTAAAGCGCGATTTTTCAATGTAATAACCTTGCTCGGTGCTTTCAGGTACCACCGGCTCAACGCGTTTTTGTACCAGCGTGGTTTCATGACCCAGCGGCTCGCCTGCAAGATGGTTGCGCAGGCTGGCGACGTCCGTTTCCGTGGTCACCTGAGGCATGTTGAGGCGGCTTTCAGTCACGCGAATGGTGCGAATATTGTCCGGCAGGTCATTCATGATAATGCGGTTGGCTCGCTCAATGCCTTCGCGGGAATTACGGTATTTCACCTGCTCGCCCGTGACGTACAGCGTGTCACCTTTGACCTGAATATTTGGGTTAACCAGCCCGGCGTTGTACTTGAGATCGGTCAGTTGGTTTGCCACCACGTTATGCTGCAGAATTTCGTCCTGCGGATGAGGCTGGTACTCCGGGCGGCGGGAGTCGTTGTAGCCCGGCTTGAGGTCGTTGAAATTGGTGCGGAGCGTCACGCCGAACATAAAGGTGTTGCCGCGCTCGTAGCTCATGTTCACGTCGGCCCAGTCGGTCAGCCGGTAGATAGCCCCAACGTTCACGCTGCTGCGCTGGTCTATTTTCCCTGCGAACTCATGGCTATAGTTGTTGCCTTCGTACTCAAGCTTCAGCCTCAGCGGCTGCCACGGCGTTTGGTACTCTACGCCGCCGAACAGCGACGTGGGGCCGTGGAACATACCGCTGAAGTTAAATGAGCCAGCCATGTTGTAGCTGTTATCACGATGACAGTATTTGTCGCTGTATTCACATAACGGGTTCTTGATGTTTCCGCTGGTGCCTAAATAGCCCCAGCCCATGCCGAGGCTGAAGTCGAACGGCCCCCAGGCTTTACTCGCTACCACATATTCGCCATCAAACAAACCAGTGCCACCCAGATCGCGAATACCAGCGGACACCTGAGGTAGCCAGTACCCTTCTTCCCACAGGCGGAATTTCACGTCAAACGCTTTGTCTTTGTAGGTCTGATTGCCCGAGAACGCCTGCACGCTACTGTAGCGGCGGGTACGCACGTCGGTATAACGCAGCGTGGCTTCCATCCAGGGGAAAAGCTGCATGGAGGCGGAGTAAAAGCGGTACTGGTCGTTATCGCGGTAGTTAAGGTTGAACTCACCCTCTGGCGCCATACGCGCCGTCGGCGTTTGCAGCAGGCCTACGCCGCCAAAGTCTGCCTGAGAGGGACCAACGGGTGCCGGATACGTTTCGGCGCGGCAGGCGGAGGTCACCGCCAGCGCAATCAGGCTATACAGGTAACGTTTTTTCATTAATCCGGTATCCGGTGTGTCAGGGAATTGAGGATTTGCTGGTTCAGCTCGTCAAAAGTGGAGCTGAAAAGGCGGTCGGAGAAACCCACAAAAATGAGGCTGCCTGGCGAGGGTTCGATATGGCGTTTATTCCAGTACGCCACCGGCGCTTTTTCGGTTTTGCCATCCGGGTAAATGACCCAGGCATAGCTTCTGTCTGCACCGCTCAACAGGCTGGTGTCGTCGAGATATTCATCCACGCTACGTCCGGGCGTGAACGCTTTCACGCCCGGCGAGCTGACTAACCCCACCAGCGTTATTGTGGTGGGCTGTGGCCCAGTCCACAGGCTGTACTCCCCCTGAAGCGGCACGTTCGCCTGCGGGCGCAGACGGACCCAGTCAGGATCCAGATTAACAAACTGCCGCCCGGTGACATGGATTGCGCTAAGCTGTTGGCGCAGCCCGTTGATTGCCGCACCGTCATCACCGCCTTCATCCGCGGCAACTTCGCTGAGGCGCGACAGGAGCTGCTGCTGTTTTTGTTCTTCTGCCGCGCTGGCCTGCCGTTCGCTGATAACCGCTCCCGGCCACCAGCTGCGGCTGAGTTCAGGGCGTGTCACTAAATCCGCCAGCCGCTCAGCGTCTTTAATCACCTGCGGCTGCGTTTGCGATTTGCTATAAACCGTCACGGTACTTTCTGCGTGGCTTAAGGCGCTGGCGAAAAGCAGGGCTATCAGGGGAAAGGGGATTTTTTTCATTGTTTTGCCGCCTTCACAAGAAGGGTGGTGATAGGCCAGTAGCCTGGACCAAGATACTGTTTTGATTGGCGGATTTGCCCTTCATCGTCCACCCAATAGCGGTTCGTCCAGCTTTTACCTGACGCGGTAACGTCTTCTTCAAGTACCCGAACTTTGGTCACACTACTGCCAACTTTCACCGTGTCGGTGCCATCAAATTCAAAAGTGGAGGTCGCGGTTGCATAGCGTACCTGCTGGTGTTCGGTCCAGGCTATTTGCCGGGTCCAGCTCGCACCCTCCGTAATCTGTTTCACTTTCGCCAGCGGGTCGCTGCCCAGGTTGGTAACTTCCGTCAGGTTGTCCCCCAGCCCGGAGGTTTTCACAATGCGGCCGTTTTGCGTGACGATGACCGCTCTGTCCTGCGTCACCCATTTCTGCTGGCCATCTTCGTTATAAGCAAGCACCACGAACAGCTGAGGCCCGCTGTTGATGCTCATGTACTGGCTGGCGTAGCGCATCTCGGCAATTTCATTGTCAGTAAGCTGCACACCACCGCCCCCGGCGATACTGTGCCAAAGTGAAGCGCCCAGCCCCCTTGTAGTGGCGAAGCACGCCTGAAGTAACAGACAGACAAAGAGTATTGCGAGTCGCTGCACGTTGATTCCCCGATTTAAAATAACCACACCGAAGTGTGGTTATGGTTAAACACACCCGAAACGTTAACGGGTGGTGGTGCTGGTCGTGGTGGTTGTGGTGGTGCCGGTGTTAGAACCGTCGCCGCCACCGGTCGCGGCTAACGCCACGCCGACCGCTGACCCAACAGTGCTGGCGCTGGTTGCAGCAGAACTGCCTGCAGACACAGAGGTCGCCTGCGCGCCGGCCGCGTCACCCACTGCTACAGGGTCAGCATTCGCCGCGCCGGCGGCTGCCAGCGTAAATATGGCTAAAGCGCCATAAAGGGTTTTTCTCATTACAATTTCCCTTCATTGAATGAATGGAGATTTACCCGAAAAGGCTTTCAGGCGCGATCGAGTATACACAACACAATGTGGTGAATTAGCTTGCGGGAAATAAGGAGCGCACTTTAAGAAAAAGAGTAAAAATCAAAATTGAAACCACATAAAACTTAAAATAAATGCATAATAAACAAATAATTAAATACAAATTAGATAAGCTCAAATTCAAGATAATCTTAAATTAAAGACATAGATATGGTGCAGGAAAGATAATTTTCAGATTTACCTCAGGGTGGCAATATCGAAAATTATGACAACAAGGAGATAACTCTTATAAAAAATATGCCAGCACAAGGCTGGCATATTTTAATCACGCGGGTTAATTAATCACGCCATGCTTTATAGCGGTTAATCAGGCCGTTGGTTGAGCTGTCGTGGCTGGCGATTTGTTTGTCGTCGCCCAGCTCCGGCAGGATGCGGTTAGCCAGCTGTTTACCGAGCTCCACGCCCCACTGATCGAAGGTGAAGATGTTCAGGATAGCGCCCTGGGTAAAGATCTTGTGCTCGTAGAGCGCAATCAGCGTACCCAGGCTGAACGGGGTGATTTCACGCAGCAGGATAGAGTTGGTCGGGCGGTTGCCTTCAAACACTTTGAACGGCACAACGTGGTCCAGCGTTGCCGGATCTTTACCCTGGTCACGGTATTCCTGCTCAACCACGTCGCGGGATTTACCGAACGCCAGCGCTTCGGTCTGAGCGAAGAAGTTAGACAGCAGCTTCGGATGATGATCCGACAGCGCGTTATGGCTGATAGCCGGCGCGATGAAGTCGCAAGGAACCATTTTGGTGCCCTGGTGGATCAGCTGGTAGAACGCATGCTGACCGTTGGTGCCCGGCTCGCCCCAGATGATTGGGCCAGTTTGGTAGTCTACGGCGTTGCCGTTACGGTCAACGTATTTACCGTTGGACTCCATATTGCCCTGCTGGAAGTAGGCAGCAAAGCGGTGCATATACTGGTCGTATGGCAGAATCGCTTCAGTTTCAGCGCCGAAGAAATTGTTATACCAGATGCCGATCAGCGCCAGCAGGACCGGCAGGTTTTGCTCGGCAGGCGTAGTGGAGAAGTGCTTATCCATCGCGTGCGCGCCGGACAGCAGTTCAACGAAGTTGTCGAAGCCAACGGAAAGAATGATGGACAGGCCGATCGCGGACCACAGAGAGTAACGGCCGCCAACCCAGTCCCAGAACTCGAACATGTTGGCAGTGTCGATGCCAAATTCGCCGACGGCTTTGCCGTTGGTGGACAACGCAGCAAAGTGTTTCGCCACGTGTTTTTCATCGCCAGCCGCGCGCAGGAACCAGTCGCGGGCGCTGTGGGCGTTGGTCATGGTTTCCTGAGTGGTGAAGGTTTTGGACGCCACCAGGAACAGCGTGGTTTCCGGGTTCACTTTCTTCAGCACTTCAGCAATGTGGGTCCCGTCAACGTTGGACACAAAATGCATGTTGAGGTGATTTTTGTACGGGCGCAGCGCTTCGGTCACCATGAATGGGCCGAGGTCGGAGCCGCCGATACCGATGTTCACCACGTCGGTGATAGCCTTGCCGGTATAGCCTTTCCAGCTTCCGCCGATGATGCTTTCAGAGAAGGCTTTCATCTTCTCAAGCACCGCGTTCACTTCCGGCATCACGTCTTTACCGTCGACCACGATCGGCGTGTTGCTGCGGTTACGCAGCGCAACGTGCAGCACGGCGCGGTCTTCGGTGCGGTTAATTTTTTCACCGGCGAACATGGATTTGATCGCGCTCTGCAGGTCGGTCTCTTTCGCCAGAGCCTGCAGTTTTTCGAGCGTTTCGGTGGTAATGCGGTTTTTAGAGAAGTCCACCAGCATCAGGTCATCGAAGGTAGCTGAGAACTTGCTGAAGCGGTCGTTATCTTTCGCGAACAGATCGGAAAGCGTAACGTCTTTCATCTCATCGTAGTGTTTCTGGAGCGCCTGCCAGGCAGAGGTCTGCTTCGGGTTGATGTTTTTCATAGCAATACTCTTCTGATTTGAGAATTGTGACTTCGGTCGATTGTAGCGCCTGCAGGCAAAAATTGTGATTGATTTTATGCCATTAACCGAGGGTTTCCCGTAACCCCCTAAAAAGCGGCAAAAATACCCTCTTATAAGTTAAATTCCTGATTCCGGATTTAACATGAAAAATCCGCATAACCCCGCAGTTGACATGCCTTCGCTGAAGCTTTATTTATTAGGCGCTACCTGCGCTTGCGCAGGCCAGAAGAGGCGCGTTGCCCAGAAAATCGTATCCGAGAAACCAGTAACGAAGACGATACGTGAGGGGGAGCAACGCCGAGATGATGGAGCGGCTGGTCACGCTTATTGTCGGCTGCAGGGGCTGAATCCTCTGGGTTGTCACCAGGAAACGTTCGCAGTCGAGCGTTTCATGTTCGGCTCACAAAGCCGAATAAACAAGGTGGAGCACTTCTGGGTGATCTCGTAGTTCTCCTGCTCTGCGCCCACCCGTTTACCGCTCTTCCCTTGTGCCAAGGCTGAATACTTTTTTGCCAGTTGAATGGCCCCCTGACACGAGGTAGTTATGTCTCAAACCGTAGTCGCCAAATTTGGCGGTACCAGCGTCGCCGACTTCGACGCGATGAACCGCAGCGCCGATGTCGTACTGGCCGATAGCCATGTCCGCGTCGTGGTCCTTTCCGCCTCCGCTGGCGTGACCAACCTGCTAGTTGCTCTGGCCGAAGGGCTCGAAGCAACCGAGCGCTTCGTCAAGCTCGATGCCATTCGCAAAATCCAGTACAACATCGTTGAACGCCTGGCGAGCCCGGAAGTTATCCGCGAAGAGATCGATCGCCTGCTTGAGAATATCACGACGCTTGCGGAAGCCGCCTCTCTTGCGACCTCAACCGCGCTGACTGACGAACTGGTCAGTCACGGCGAACTGATGTCCACCCTGCTGTTTGTTGAGATCCTGCGTGAACGTAGCGTTGAAGCGCAGTGGTTCGATATTCGTAAAGTCATGCGTACCAATGACCGCTTTGGCCGTGCCGAGCCGGATATCGCAGCGCTGGCGGAGCTGGCAAGCCAGCAAATGCTGCCGCGCCTGGCGGAATCGTTGGTGATCACTCAGGGCTTTATCGGCAGCGAAGAAAAAGGCAGAACGACCACCCTTGGCCGCGGCGGCAGCGACTATACCGCGGCATTGCTCGGCGAAGCGCTGAATGCCGCTCGTGTGGATATCTGGACCGACGTGCCGGGCATCTACACCACTGACCCACGCATGGTGCCAGCGGCAAAACGTATCGATCGCATCGCCTTTGAAGAAGCCGCTGAAATGGCCACCTTCGGGGCGAAGGTCCTGCACCCGGCCACGCTGCTGCCCGCCGTACGCTGTGATATCCCGGTGTTTGTTGGCTCCAGTAAAGATCCGGCCGCAGGCGGGACGCTGGTGTGCAAAAAAACCGAGAATCCGCCGCTCTTCCGCGCCCTTGCGGTACGCCGTAAGCAAACGCTGCTGACGCTGCACAGCCTGCATATGCTGCATTCACGCGGTTTCCTCGCGGAAGTGTTTAGCATTCTGGCTCGCCACAATATTTCCGTGGATCTGATAACCACCTCCGAAGTGAGCGTGGCATTGACCATGGACACCACCGGCTCTACCTCCACCGGCGACAGCCTGCTGACCACCGCGCTGCTGACCGAGCTTTCATCGCTGTGCCGCGTGGAAGTCGAAGAGAACCTGGCGCTGGTTGCTATCATCGGTAATAAGCTGTCCCAGGCCTGCGGCGTAGGCAAAGAAGTGTTCGGCGTGCTCGACCCGTTCAACATCCGCATGATTTGCTACGGCGCATCCAGCTACAACCTGTGCTTCCTTGTGCCGGGCAACGATGCCGAGCAGGTGGTGCAGAAGCTGCACCGCAACCTGTTTGAATAACTAAATAACCGAGAAGAAAAAGGCCCGGCAACATCGCGTATACCGGGCCTTTTTTATGTGTTCAATACGGTTTTCATCAACAGCCGGTCGAGTTCGCGGCTATCGCCCTCCCGGCTGTCCGGCAGCTCGGGCGGGATTTCACCTCGCGCCAGCTCAGAGACGATAAACTCATGCAACAGCGGCCGACGCGGGCCGTATTTCGCTTCTCCGACGCCCCGTTTGATCTCCAGCAGCTCGTCCACTTCCTTACGCAGAGACGCATCCAGGTTACTTCCCGCCAGCAATTCAGCAAAACGCATCGGCGGGACGCCCTTTCCTTCTTCTACCCAACGCATAGCCAGCAGCGGGCGCAGCACGTAGAAGTACTTTTTCAGACGCACTTCATCGCCCTGCAGGTAGCCGCGAAAGTTTTTACGCGCCATGGAGTAATAGTGCCAGCGAGCCCGCAGCGGCGAAAACCAGCGGGGAACCTGCGCTTTCAGCTCGGCGATTACAGCCTCATCCTGCTGATAAACAACCGGCGAATCCAGCCACTCGATTAGCGTCGGGTTCGCGCCCTTCAACAGGCCGAGCGCTTTACGCCATTCCCAGCCGCAGACATCCAGCTCATCATCAATAGGCAATTCAATCACATCCCTGCCGGCATCAACCCGCAGATACCATTCCGGGAGATGAACGTATAAAAACCGCACGTCATAATCGCTGTCCGGGGAAGCAAAACCCCAGGCCCGGCTGCCGGACTCGCAGGCATAAAGCACCCGTACGCCAAAGCGCCGTTCTACTTCTGCTAATTGATGCCGTACCCGCTCGCGCATTGCGGCATCTACTCCGTTGTAAGTCATTTTTTATCCTTTTACACAGACGACCTGCCGGAGCGTATGCACAATTTCCACCAGCGAAGACTGCGCCGCCATGACGGCATCAATGTCTTTATAAGCCATCGGGATTTCATCAATTACTTCACTGTCTTTACGGCACTCAACATGGGCGGTGGCGCGTATCTGATCCTCAACGGTAAAGCGATTTTTAGCCGCCGTTCGGCTCATGGAGCGCCCGGCGCCGTGGCTACAAGAGCAAAAACTTTGTTCGTTACCCAGCCCACGCACGATAAAGCTTTTGGCCCCCATAGAACCTGGAATGATGCCCATCTGGCCTTTCTGTGCCGAAACAGCCCCCTTACGGGTGACCAGCACTTCCTCACCAAAATGCGTTTCCTGCTGCACGTAGTTATGATGGCAATTCACCGCTTCCTGCTGCGTCATAAACGGTTTGCTCACAATACGCGACAGCGCGGCCAGCACGCGAGACATCATGACCTCCCGATTATGGCGGGCAAAGTCCTGCGCCCACTCCACCGCTTCGATGTAATCATCGTAGTGCTGGCTGCCTGCCTGAAAGTAAGCCAGGTTTTTGTCCGGCAGATTGGCCATGTGCTGCTGCATATCCTTCTGCGCCAGGGCGATAAAAAGATTCCCGATGGCATTTCCCACACCGCGCGATCCGCTGTGCAGCATCACCCATACTCTCTGCTGCTCATCCAGACAAACTTCAATAAAGTGGTTACCGGTGCCCAACGTCCCCATATGTTGATAATTGTTGGTTTTCAGCAGCTTCGGGTATTTGTCCGTCAGGCGCTTAAATCGTGGTGCCAGCTGCGACCAATGCCCGTCAACCTCTTCAGGCGGTGTGCTCCACGCGCCTTTATCACGGCGAGAGCGCGTGTTGGTTCGGCCATGAGGCACCGCCTGTTCAATCGCACTGCGCAATCCGCTGAGGTTATCCGGCAGATCGCCCGCCGCCAGCGAGGTGCGCACGGCAATCATTCCACAACCAATATCGACCCCAACCGCCGCCGGTATAATGGCGCCTTTAGTGGGAATAACGCTGCCGATAGTTGATCCTTTTCCGAGATGCACATCCGGCATCACCGCCAGATGTTTAAAAATAAACGGCATCTTCGCCGTGTTCAGCAATTGCTCGCGCGCCTCCGGCTCAACCGGTACGCCGTGGGTCCACATTTTTATCGGCGCGCTGTTTTCCGCCGCCAACAGTTGAAATTCGTTATGCTGCATTTTCTTATCCTTTGAGATTAACCAGTCCGTGTAGAACCTGATCCAGGCCACCAAAAACGGAAATTTTATCAATGCGTTCCGCGACTCTTTCGAGCGTTTCCAGTTCCTTTAAGCGCAACGCTACCGGGTTGTTTTCCATCACCTTTGCGGTATTCAGCAGCGAACGCGTGGCCGCCGTCTCTTCACGCCGACGAATTACATTGGCCTGCGCCGATTTCTCAGCCTCTACAAGCCGGGACAGAATGGTTTTCATGTCGCCCGGCAACACAATGTCTTTTACGCCCAGCGAGGCTATTTCGATACCGAACGGGGCTGTGCGGTTTTTTACCTGTGCGCTGACGACCTCATCAATAACTTGCTTATCCTCCAGCAACTCGTCCAGCGTTCGCGTCCCTACCGCTTCTCGCAGCGCAAATTGCAGCTCACGATACAAATGCTCTACTGGTTTAGTTAATTGGCCAAAAGCCTGTAACACATCGTTGTAGCGCCAGTTTGCGGCCATGTTTAAACGCAGGTTTACCTTATCTTTGGTCAGGATCTCCTGCCCACCGACCTCCAGAGCCTGCAGGCGGGTATCCACCACTTCGGCTTCAACCAAATGATTTATTTTCCACCATGCGGTCATGCCCGGCGGTAACAGCGCCTGAGTTTCACCATCAATTTTTATGACGCCAACGTGCCAGGCTGGCACAGAAACGACCAGGATGGCATCTCGCCCTTTCACCGCGCCGCTTCGACGTGGCTGCAGAACTGCATTCATTATTTCGGCGGGCACCTGCACGGTTTGGGTATCGATGCGTGCCAGCGTCAACGTATCCCCGGCCTGCCAGAACAAACGCTGCGTTAAAGGGGGTAAAATTTCCTGCAAAATGCCGTTTACCGACAGAGCGCCAATTTCGCCATCCGCCAGATCCACGGTCAGGCAGTAGCGTTCAACCCAGTCGGGCTGGAAACGACGTAAATACAGCGCGAGCATTTCAGGAACTTCGCTGCCATCCAGATTCACCACCAGCACTTCCGGCTGGCTAAACCAAGGCAGCCGGTGTTCACCCGCTTCCAGAACCTGATAGTAATCGCCCTGCTTCGCCAGCAGCCCCAGTTGACCTTTGCGTATTGTTATTTTCTTCATCATTTTCCTGTTCCTTAAAAATCAGGCGCGGGTAAGGGAGCGAGACTGCAGGGGAATTCCTTTTTGCCTGCGGCCCGGCGCCATTACCGGCGACCCTCTTCGGAGCTTGCTGACAGCTCAAGGCTCCTGTGTGACTTTCTTCGTTAACAACCAGTTATGAATTGGGAATCGAACCCTTGTCTGTGCGTTCTCACCACGGAACACGCCCGAAAAACAGTCTGTACCGTTCCTGGCGTGCCGGTGGGGTTTAACCCCCTTTGTGCTAAACACATTTACGTTATTGCCAGAAGCGTGCCAGAAAATAAAAAAGATAAATAAATCCCATAACATTATGATTAATAGATATTTTAAAAATAAACCCTGGTTCAGGCCTTGTCGGATATAGCGCTATTTTTTATCCTTTAATATCGATATTTATCTTTTAGGATAAAAATGAAAAAACGGCGTGTGGTGATTGGCGTGCTGGGCACGGTGCTGGATAAACGCGGCAAGCGGGCAAATCGTTTCCATAAATGGCGACCAACGGTTGGCCTTTGCCAGCAGCCGGACTTCCCCGTTGACCGGCTCGAGCTGCTTTATCAGCCGAGAGATTCCGGCATGACGGAGCAGTTATCAGACGATATCGCGCGTGTTTCGCCCGATACGGAGGTACGCAGGCATCAGGTCACAATCAAAGATCCGTGGGACTTTGAAGAGGTGTACGCCGCCTTTCTTGATTTTGCTACCCGGTACGATTTCGATACCGAAAATGAAGAGTATTTGGTGCATATCACCACCGGAACGCATGTCGCACAAATTTGCTGGTTTCTCTTAACGGAGGCGCGCTACCTCCCCGCCAGCTTGCTGCAAACCAGCCCGGCCCAGAAAGGCACCCCAGAAGAAGGCTCTCCCGCAGGAACTTACTCGGTTATCGACCTCGATTTAAGTCGCTATACCACCTTAACCAGTCGCTTTCAGCGCGAGCAGCAACGGTCCATTTCTTTCCTGAAAGCGGGCATCGACACGCGAAATGCCACCTTTAACCAGCTTATCGATCGCATTGAGCGGGTTGCGCTCCGATCCGCGGCCCCCATGTTACTTACCGGCCCTACCGGGGCGGGCAAATCTTTCCTGGCAAAACGCATTTACCAGCTCAAGCAAGCTCGCCACCAGGTTGGCGGCAAGTTTGTGGCGGTAAACTGCGCCACGCTGCGGGGTGATAACGCGATGTCCACGCTATTCGGGCACGTCAAAGGGGCGTTCACCGGCGCGTTGACGGCACGTACAGGGCTATTACGTGAGGCCGACGGGGGCGTACTGTTTTTGGACGAAATCGCCGAGCTGGGGCTGGACGAACAAGCCATGCTGCTTAAAGCTATCGAAGAAAAAACGTTTTTTCCGTTTGGCTCCGATAAAGAGGTACAGAGCGATTTCCAGCTAATTGCAGGCACCCACCGGGATATGCGCCAGTGGGTTGCGGCGGGCCACTTTCGCGAAGATCTCTATGCCAGGATTAATATGTGGAGTTTTGCCCTGCCAAGTCTGGCGCAGCGGCGGGAAGACATTGCGCCCAACGTAGAGTACGAACTGCAACGCTTCTCTACCGAAGCACAAACGCAGATACGTTTTGATAAAGAGGCCAGGGACCATTATCTGAATTTTGCCTGTTCTGCACAGGCACAATGGCGCGGTAACTTCCGCGAGCTCAGCTCATCCGTATCACGTATGGCGACCCTGTCCGAGCAAGGGCGGATCGCGCTGGACACTGTGCAAGAAGAGATCTCGCAGCTTAAAGAGAGCTGGCAAATCGCCTCTCCCGAAACAACGCTCAATCTAGATATAGACTTGTTCGATAGGCGCCAACTTGAAACCGTGCTGGAGGTTTGCCGCCGCACCCAGTCGCTTTCCGAGGCCGGACGCGAACTCTTTGCCGTCTCGCGGTTGAAAAAGGCAAACCCTAATGATGCTGACCGCCTGCGTAAATATCTGGCGCGTTTTAACCTGAGCTGGGAGAGCGTCCACGACGGCTAAAGCGCATAATTTGTTTGAATAATCTTCCTTGCCGCGATAAACAATACCCAGGGCCAGGCTCGATCCTGGCCCGCAATAATAAGCCAACACAACACAAACGCCGATTCGTTCATGGCCTACCACCGCATAGTGGCCAGTCTGGCGACGAGGCATTCGCAAGGAAAATAACATGTTCGCCACTCTAACCCGGCTGTTCCCGCTCTGGGCACTGCTGCTCTCCGTCGCTGCGTATTATACCCCCTCAACCTTTACGCCGATTGGCCCGTGGGTCAGCACGCTGCTGATGCTCATTATGTTTGGTATGGGCGTGCATCTTCGGATTGAAGACTTTAAACGCGTGCTGTCGCGCCCGGCTCCGGTGGCCGCAGGTATTTTTCTGCATTACCTGGTGATGCCGCTGGCGGCGTGGCTGCTGGCGATGCTATTCCATATGCCGCCCGACCTTTCAGCCGGGATGGTGCTGGTCGGCAGCGTAGCCAGCGGCACGGCGTCCAACGTCATGATTTACCTGGCCAAAGGCGACGTTGCGCTCTCCGTAACGATCTCTTCGGTCTCCACGCTGGTCGGCGTTTTTGCCACACCGCTGCTAACCCGTCTCTATGTAGATGCCGACATTAAAGTCGATGTGATGGGCATGCTGGTCAGCATTCTGCAAATCGTCATCATCCCGATTGGCCTTGGCCTGATTGTGCATCACCTTTTCCCACGCGTGGTGAAGCGGGTGGAACCGTGGCTGCCCGCGTTTTCCATGCTCTGCATTCTCGCCATCATTAGTGCGGTTGTGGCAGGTTCGGCGTCACACATCGCCTCCGTTGGCCTGGTGGTGATTGTCGCGGTAATTCTGCATAACACTATTGGCCTGCTCGGCGGCTACTGGGGCGGACGCCTGTTTGGGTTTGACGAGTCCACCTGCCGGACGCTGGCTATCGAAGTGGGGATGCAGAACTCAGGTCTTGCGGCCACGCTGGGAAAAATCTACTTCTCCCCGCTCGCTGCTCTACCTGGCGCATTGTTCTCCGTCTGGCACAATCTTTCCGGTTCCCTGCTCGCCGGCTATTGGTCTGGCAAGGTGATAACCTCGAAGCCTGATGACAAAAAATAATCGCTAAAAGCCTGCTGATGCAGGCTTTTTTGTCTCGTCGGCGCGGAGGGTTTGTTTTACACTGAACGTCCTTTCCCGGGAGATTGCAACGATGGCTACAGCCAGACTGACACAGCAAGACATGACGGAAAGCGAACAGCGTGAGCTTAAAACACTGCTGGATCGCGCCCGCATTGCCCACGGTCGTACGTTGACCAACTCAGAGACTAATCAGGTAAAAAAAGAGTACATAGACAAGCTGATGGCGGAACGTGCGCTGGCGGCCAAGAAAGCTCGCCAGCTGAAGAAACAGAATGCATTAAAGCCGGATACGACGACCACCTATTCATGGTCGGCCAATAACCACACGCGAGGAAAACGCTAGTTTAACGGCCTTTCTTCTTCCGGCCCGGAGACGCAAAACGCTTACGGGATGCAAGCTCGGCGGGCGTTTTTGCTGAGCTTTTCGGCCCGCTGACCAGCGGTTTTTTCGCCGCCGGGCTGGCCGTTTTTGGCTTCTCTTTTTTGGCCGGTTTCGCCTCTGAAGACGAATCCTCAATCAGCTTAAACAGCTCAATCAGTTCATCATCCGTCAGGTCACGCCATTCCCCCAGCGGAATACCGGTGAGATTGACGTTCATGATGCGCGTGCGCTCCAGCTTAGTCACTTCATAGCCAAAGTGTTCACACATGCGGCGGATCTGGCGGTTCAGCCCCTGAACCAGGGTGATGCGAAACGCAAACGGGGCTTCTTTTTTGACTTTGCATTTTTTGGTGACGGTGCCCAGAATCGGCACGCCTGCCCCCATACCGCGAATAAACTCATCAGTGACCGGTTTGTTCACCGTGACCACATACTCTTTCTCGTGGTCGTTCCCGGCGCGCAGAATTTTGTTCACCAGGTCACCGTGGTTGGTGAGGAAAATCAGCCCCTGGGAATCTTTGTCCAGGCGGCCGATTGGGAACACGCGCTTGCTGTGGTTCACGTAGTCGACGATGTTGTCTCTTTCGCCGTCTTCCGTGGTGCTCACAATCCCCACCGGCTTATTCAGCGCAATCAGCACCAGGTCTTCTTCATTGCGGGGTTCGATGAGCTGACCATTCACCTTCACGCTATCGCCGGCAAAAACCCGATCGCCAATTTTGGCGCGCTTACCGTTAATAAAAACGTTGCCCTGTTCGATGTAGCGATCGGCATCACGGCGTGAGCAGATCCCGCTCTCGCTGATGTATTTGTTAAGACGGGTAGATGACTCTGGCAGCATAAATTCTCCTGTAAAAGCGAAATATACCTCACCTCGACAGCGATAAAAATAATCGCGCTTTACTCCCTGAACACTGAATGTGATCTACGGCGCCTTTCAGGACAAAAGTGCGCGCCGATGACGAAAGCAACTTTGTCAGATGAAATGACGCAGAATCAAACCATTACAAGCAAATGCACAGAAGTGCCAGTGACCTCCTTTCTGTTTATCAAATGTGCAACATAAGTCACCGTGTGACCACAATGAAAACGAAGATAATTTCTTTAAATAGCGGCAAAGCTAGGGTTATATCAGATTGTGTTCGTAAGAATCAGATTTGCACAAATGTGCAGGAGTCGAAAGTGACGGTGGAAAATAGCGACGATATTCGTCTGATCGTGAAAATCGCCCAGCTCTACTATGAGCAGGATATGACCCAGGTGCAGATTGCACGCGAGCTGGGGATATATCGTACTACCATTAGCCGTCTGCTGAAACGCGGTCGCGAGCAGGGCATCGTCACTATCGCCATTAACTACGACTACAACGAAAATCTGTGGCTTGAGCAGCAGCTAAAACAAAAATTCGGGCTCAGAGAGGCGGTAGTGGCCACCTGTGACTCTCTGCTGGAGGAGGAGCAGCTCAATCTCATCGGCCAGCATGGCGCGCAATTGGTCGACAGACTGCTGGAGCCGGGCGATATCGTCGGCTTCTCCTGGGGACGTGCGGTGCGCGCTCTGGTAAAGAATCTGCCGCAGGCCAGCCAGTCCCGTCAGGTTATCTGCGTCCCGATTATCGGCGGTCCCTCCGGAAAGCTGGAAAGCCGTTACCACGTGAATACGCTGACCTACGGCGCAGCGGCGAAGCTGAAAGCGGAATCGCATCTCGCCGATTTCCCGGCGCTGCTGGATAACAAATTAATTCGCAACGGTATTATGCAGTCCCAGCACTTTAAAACCATAGCGTCTTACTGGGACAGCCTGGACATCGCGCTGGTAGGGATTGGTTCCCCGGCTATCCGCGACGGCGCCAACTGGCATGCGTTTTACGGCAGTGAAGAGAGCGACGATCTCAACGCCCGCCACGTCGCCGGCGATATCTGCTCGCGTTTTTACAACATTGATGGCGCGATGGTAGAAACCGCCATGAGCGAGAAAACGCTCTCTATTGAGATGGCGAAACTCAAGCAAACGCGCTATTCGGTAGGTATCGCAATTGGCGAAGAAAAATACTCCGGAATTCTTGGCGCCTTGAATGGCAATTACATTAACTGTCTGGTGACAAACAGAGACACCGCCGAGTCGCTACTGAAGTAAATTTCAATAATATGATTTCACGCAGCACTGCTGCGGGGATCCCTTTATCTAAAGAAACAGGAGTCGATAATGGATACGTGGTTAAATTTAAAAGACAAAATTATTATTGTTACCGGTGGAGCATCAGGAATTGGCCTGGCGATTGTCGATGAATTATTAGCCCAGGGCGCAAATGTGCAGATGAGCGATATTCACGGCGGCGATAAACATCAGCTCGGTGAAAATTATTGTTTCTGGCCAACCGATATTTCCAGCGCCAGCGAGGTAAATAAAACTGTCGACAGTATTATTCAACGCTTTGGTCGTATTGATGGGCTGGTGAATAACGCTGGCGTCAACTTCCCGCGTTTATTAGTCGATGAGAAAGCGCCAGCCGGTCGCTATGAATTAAATGAAGCAGCATTCGAAAAAATGGTCAATATCAATCAGAAAGGCGTGTTTCTAATGTCGCAGGCGGTGGCCCGCAAGATGGTTAAACAGCGCAACGGCGTGATTGTTAACGTTTCGTCGGAAAGCGGCCTGGAAGGCTCTGAAGGCCAGAGCTGCTATGCCGCGACCAAAGCCGCGCTGAACAGCTTTACCCGCTCCTGGTCGAAAGAGCTGGGTAAACACGGCATCCGCGTCGTGGGCGTTGCGCCGGGTATTCTGGAAAAAACCGGGCTGCGCACGCCTGAGTACGAACAGGCGCTGGCCTGGACCCGTAATATTACCGTCGAACAGCTGCGCGAAGGCTATAGCAAAAATTCGATTCCGATTGGTCGTTCGGGTCGGCTCAGCGAAGTCGCTGATTTTGTTTGCTATCTGCTCTCAGATCGCGCCAGCTATATCACCGGAGTCACCACTAACATCGCGGGCGGAAAAACGCGCGGCTAAGGGGGAAAAATGGTTAACGTCATCTTCTGCGCCCACGGCCAGCTGGCCTGCGCCATGCTCGACTCGGTGCGCATGGTTTACGGCGATGTCAACGTCAGCGCCGTGGAGTTTGTACCGGGTGAAAACGCGGGCGACATCGCCGGTAAGCTTGAAAAGTTGGTAAGTACTCACAAAGACGAAGAGTGGCTTATTGCCGTCGATTTACAGTGCGGAAGCCCGTGGAATGCCGCCGCCGGGCTGGCGATGCGCAACCCGCAGCTCCGGGTCATCAGCGGCCTGTCGCTGCCGCTGGCTCTGGAGCTGGTCGATAATCAGCAAACGATGAATGCAGAAGCGCTGTGCCAACACCTGGAACTTATCACCAGCCAGTGCTGCGTCACCTGGCGGCAACCGGAAACCGTTGAGGAGGATTTCTGATGAACATTACGCTCGCGCGCATTGACGACCGTTTGATTCACGGCCAGGTCACCACCGTTTGGTCAAAAGTGGCCAACGCCCAGCGCATTATTATCTGTAATGACGATGTGTATAACGACGACGTTCGCCGCACGCTGCTTCGCCAGGCTGCGCCTCCGGGCATGAAAGTCAATGTGGTGAATATCGAAAAAGCCGTCGCCGTATATCATAACCCGCAATATAAAGATGAAACCGTTTTTTATTTATTTACCAACCCGCAGGATGTTTTAACTATGGTCCAGCAGGGCGTAAAAATAGCGACCCTTAATATCGGCGGCATGGCATGGCGACCGGGTAAAAAACAACTAACTAAGGCTATCTCATTAGATGAGATGGATATTAATTCATTTCAACAGTTAGATAAGCTAGGTGTAAAACTCGATTTACGCGTCGTGGCCTCCGACCCTTCGATAAATATTCTCGATAAAATAGCAGAACTGTCCGTTACAGAATAATAAAGCGCGCCTGTAGTAATATGCCGTAACAGGCAGGGACCCCTATATCTTCAAGGTGACACATTATGGAAATCAGTACCCTACAAATAATAGCCATATTTATTTTTTCCTGTATTGCCGGGATGGGCAGTGTGCTGGATGAATTCCAGACTCACCGCCCATTAATCGCCTGTACCGTGATTGGCTTAATTCTCGGCGATTTAAAAACCGGGATTATGCTCGGCGGTACGCTGGAGCTGATCGCACTCGGCTGGATGAACGTTGGTGCAGCGCAGTCTCCGGACTCGGCGTTAGCCAGCATTATCTCAGCCATTCTGGTGATCGTTGGCCAGCAAAGCATCGCCACCGGAATAGCAATCGCGCTACCGGTAGCTGCCGCGGGCCAGGTACTCACTGTGTTCGCTCGTACCATTACCGTGGTGTTCCAGCACGCGGCGGATAAAGCCGCGGAAGAGGCGCGCTTTAGAACAATCGATCTGCTACACGTTTCGGCGCTAGGCGTCCAGGCGCTGCGCGTCGCTATCCCCGCGCTGGTGGTTTCGCTATTCGTCAGCGCCGATATGGTCAGCAATATGCTCCACGCCATCCCGGAATTCGTCACCCGTGGTCTGCAAATCGCCGGCGGTTTTATCGTGGTAGTCGGCTACGCCATGGTGCTGCGCATGATGGGCGTGAAGTATCTGATGCCCTTCTTCTTCCTGGGCTTTCTCGCGGGCGGCTATCTCGACTTCAGCCTGCTGGCCTTCGGCGGCGTGGGGGTCATCATCGCGCTGATTTATATCCAGCTCAACCCGCAGTGGCGTAAACCTGAACCGCAGGCCGCAGCCACCTCTTTCACCGCCATTGACCAGCTTGACGACTGATGGAGTCCAACATGGAACAGAGAAAAATAACCCAAGGCGATCTGGTAAGCATGTTTCTGCGATCCAACCTGCAGCAGGCATCATTCAACTTCGAGCGTATTCACGGGCTTGGCTTCTGCTACGACATGATCCCGGCAATCAAGCGCCTCTACCCACTGAAGGAGGATCAGGTCGCCGCACTGAAGCGCCATCTGGTGTTCTTTAACACGACCCCGGCTGTCTGCGGGCCGGTGATTGGCGTGACCGTAGCGATGGAGGAAGCGCGGGCTAACGGCGCCGCTATCGACGATGGCGCAATTAACGGTATCAAAGTAGGCCTGATGGGGCCGCTGGCAGGCGTTGGCGACCCGCTGGTGTGGGGTACATTGCGGCCAATCACCGCTGCCCTCGGCGCATCGCTGGCGCTCTCCGGGAACATTCTTGGGCCGCTACTTTTCTTTTTTATTTTCAATGCAATACGCCTTGCGATGAAGTGGTATGGGCTGCAACTGGGCTTCCGTAAAGGGGTCAATATCGTCGGCGATATGGGCGGCAACCTGCTGCAAAAACTGACCGAAGGTGCCTCCATTCTTGGCCTGTTTGTCATGGGTGTGCTGGTAACCAAGTGGACCACCATCAACGTACCGCTGGTGGTCTCACAAACGCCAGGGGCCGATGGCTCGACCGTCACCATGACCGTACAGAACATCCTCGATCAGCTCTGCCCCGGCCTGCTGGCCCTGGGCCTGACGCTGATGATGGTGCGCCTGCTCAATAAGAAAGTGAATCCGGTGTGGCTGATTTTCGCCCTGTTCGGTCTGGGGATTATCGGTAACGCGCTGGGCTTCCTGTCCTGATTATTCCGCCCCGGCGATGTCGGGGCTACCGTGCTAAATAAGAGGTGGTTTATGCAAACAACAGCCCTGCGTCTATACGGCAAACGCGATCTGCGCCTGGAAACGTTCGAACTTCCGGCCATGCAGGATGATGAAATCCTCGCTCGGGTAGTTACCGACAGCCTGTGCCTCTCCTCCTGGAAAGAGGCGAATCAGGGTGAGGACCACAAAAAGGTGCCTGACGATGTGGCGACTAACCCGATCATCATCGGCCATGAGTTCTGCGGGGAGATTATTGCCGTCGGCAAAAAGTGGCAGCACAAGTTTCACACAGGGCAGCGCTACGTGATTCAGGCCAATCTGCAGCTGCCGGACCGCCCGGACTGCCCGGGCTATTCATTCCCGTGGATCGGTGGAGAAGCGACCCACGTGGTGATCCCTAACGAGGTGATGGAGCAGGATTGCCTGCTCTCCTGGGAGGGCGACACCTGGTTTGAAGGCTCGCTGGTGGAGCCGCTTTCCTGCGTGATTGGCGCGTTCAACGCCAACTATCATCTGCAGGAAGGCAGCTATAACCATGTAATGGGCATTCGCCCGCAGGGACGCACGCTGATCCTCGGCGGCACCGGTCCGATGGGCCTGCTGGCTATCGACTACGCGCTGCATGGCCCGATCAATCCGGCGCTGCTGGTGGTCACCGACACCAATAAGCCCAAGCTCAGCTATGCGCGTCAGCACTATCCGTCCGAGCCGCAAACGCTGATTCACTATCTTGATGGCCATGATGCCTGTCGCGAAACGCTGATGGCGCTCTCCTGCGGCCACGGTTTTGACGATATCTTCGTTTTCGTCCCGAACGAACAGCTTATTACCATGGCTTCATCGCTGCTGGCACCTGATGGGTGCCTCAATTTCTTTGCCGGCCCTCAGGATAAGAGGTTCAGCGCACCCATTAACTTCTACGACGTACATTACTCTTTCACCCATTACGTGGGCACCTCCGGCGGCAATACCGACGATATGCGCGCCGCAGTTGAGCTGATGCAGACGAAAAAAGTCCAGACCGCGAAAGTCGTAACCCATATTCTGGGGCTTAACGCAGCGGGCGATACTACGCTGGACTTACCGGCGGTTGGCGGCGGTAAAAAGCTGGTTTATACCGGGAAAGATATGCCGCTAACGCCGCTGGGGAAAATTAGCGACCCGGCGCTGGCGGCAATTATGGAGCGTCACCGCGGCATCTGGTCAAAAGAAGCTGAAGAATATCTACTGGCCCACGTGGAGGATATTGTTGCCGGTTAATCGATACTCGCTAATCAAGAAAAGAAAGGCAGCCTGATGGCTGCCTAAAATTGGTGACAAACACCCGAAAAACGCGGTTTTCGGGTGTTTGGGGCAAACCAGAGAACATCATTCATTGTTTTTATTATACCGAAGTTCGGATCTTTTAAGGTCAATGAACTTTGTCAGCAGTCTCAGGCAGCCTGATGGCTGCCTTTGAGGTGCATCGACGCACCGCTTGCGCCGGAAAGAAAGAGGCTTAGTAACCCTGAATCATAAAATCAACGGCGCCACACAGATCATCTCTGTAATACGTCAAATCCGCGACCGAAGCGCCGAGTTCTTTGATTGGAATCCCCGCCATCATATGGGTCATAGCAACGCAGGTTTGCCCCTGAATTGTCACGACAGGGCAGATTTTTTCCGGAGGCATAGCCCCCAGCAATTCGCACTCAATAACGGGAATCACCAGGGCATGCTTCAGGACATCAGCAATAGGATGCTGCATATTGATGAGATAAGGATACGTTTTCTTCCCTGCGCCAGTATTCTCGTAGGCATGAAACTGTTCCATCAGAAGGTCCTCTGAAAATCGCTGAACGAGCCGTGCTCCTCAACAAATTCATTAAGCGCGGCGATCTTTTCCTGATTGTCCCTGAGCCACTCAGCCCGAGCGTTTTCGCGAAATTTCTCGATTAATGCCTCGGTCAGTACCGCCGAGATGTTTAACTTCAGCTTACGGGCCTCATCCAGAATCTCCGGCGCGAGCGTGACATTCACCGATTTTTTGGCGGCTGCACTTTCAACACGCATATTAACCCCCATAACAATGCGCATACATTGTTCAATTATAGAGCGATGCCGGGTTAACGATCAATACTCATCCCGTTCGTCGTCATCGTCCGGCTGGTCCAGCACGCTGTAGGCGACGGAACAGAACAAGGAGTTGAGGCGCTTCATATCCCCCAGCAGCCCAAGGTGCAGCGAACTTGTTTCGATGCTCTGCACGTTCTGCTGGTGCAGGCGGTCAACGTGGGCATGGGAGAAGCGGCGGTTCATGATGCGGAAACGGTGCTTATTGCGGCGCAGGCGGCGGGCGCTGCCCAGATCGCTTGAGAAAAATACCGACAGGCTGAGCTGCAGGTTGCTGATCAGCTGCTGAAGCAGGTTATCCAGCTCGGTCAGGCCGTCCTGCGAGAAAGCCCGACGCGCGGCAAGAGATTTATCCGCCACTTCGCTGCCCATGCGTTCGATGATGTCTGCCGCCTGTTCCAGGTTTAGCGACATTTCAATGATTTCCGCCCAGCGTCGCGACTCCATTTCCGCCAGATCTTCTTTTGGCATCTGCGCCAGATAAAGCTTGATGGCGGTATACAGCACGTCCACATCGTCGGCCAGCTTGCGCAGCTCTTTTTCCTGGCGCGGTTCGCCGTGCATCACCTTGCTCCAGGTTTCCAGCATCTGTTCCAGCACGTCCCCCATTCTAAGAGTTTCACGCGCGGCGTTAGATAACCCCAACGCGGGCGTATCCAGTGCCGTCGGGTCGAGATGCTTCGGCTTCATGCGGGCGTCGACTTCCGGCGCTTCGCTGATAACCCGGCGGCAGAAACGCGCCATCGGCTCGGCAAAAGGCACCATCACCAGGCAGCGGATCAGGTTGTAAAAGACGTGAAAGTAGATAACCAGCTCTGATTCAGGCAGCGGCAGGTGATGCATCAGCCGGGCAAGAATATGCACAAACGGCAGCACCAGCAGGCTACCCACCAGCTTAAACAGCAAGCTGCCCAGCGCCACCCGGCGGGCCGCAGCATTCGCGGCGCTGTTGTTGATCATCGCCAGCAGGCCGGAGCCCAGGTTGGCCCCGATGACCAGGCACAGCGCCACATCAAAGGAGATCACGCCGGTAGACGTCAGCGTGGCCGTCAGTAAAACGGCAGCCAGGCTGGAGTAGCTGATGATGGCGAACATCGCGCCAATCAGCGCGTCGAGCATGATATCGCCGGTCAGAGAGGCGAAGATGACCTGAACACCGTTCGCCTGGGTAATCGGCGTCACGGCCCCCACAATCAGCTCCAGCGCCAGCAGAATAAGGCCCAGACCAATCCCTACGCGGCCAAGCTGCCCGGCGCGCGTTTGCTTGCGACTGAGGAAGAAGATAACGCCGATGAAAATCAGCAGCGGCGAAAGCCACGAAAGATCGAAGGTCAGGATACGCGCCATTAGCGCTGTACCGACATCAGCCCCGAGCACGATCACCAGCGCAGGGGCCAGCGCCACCAGGTCCTGGGCAACAAACGAGGTCACCAGCATGGTGGTGGCATTACTGCTTTGCACCAGCGCGGTAACGCCTATCCCGGCGCAGAAGGCGAGCGGTTTCTTTTCTACGCTGTGGCTAAGCACACTGCGCAGGTTGGCACCGTAAACACGCATGATACCGGTACGCACAATGTGCGTGCCCCAAACCAGCAGTGAAACGGCGGACAGCAGGTGTAACAAAGTCAGCACGGATTTTTATTCTCCTTATCGTTTTTAGGGTTCCTGAGGCAAAAATAGCCACCCTCCTTCAGTATAAGGGGTTAACTTCAATAAAGAGACAAGGCGCCCATAGAGCGCCCTGTAAGTTGTAAGGAAAGATAACAGGTTTGTGAGTCAGTCGGCGTCGTACCCGAGGTTCGGCGCAAGCCAGCGTTCAACCTCGCTGACCGGCATACCTTTACGGCGAGCATAGTCTTCGACCTGGTCACGCTGAATTTGCGCGACGGCAAAGTACTTGCTGTCCGGGTGGCTGAAGTACCACCCTGAAACGGACGCGCCTGGCCACATGGCGTAAGACTCGGTAAGCTTCATGCCAATCACGTTTTCGACGTCCAGCAGTGCCCAGATGGCCGCTTTTTCCGTGTGCTCCGGGCAAGCCGGGTAGCCTGGTGCCGGGCGAATCCCCTGATAATTCTCGCGGATAAGCTCCTCGTTGCTGAGATTTTCCGTCGCCGCATAGCCCCAATAGACTTTACGCACGCGCTCATGGAGATATTCAGCAAAGGCTTCGGCCAGGCGATCCGCAACGGCTTTCACCATGATTTTGTTGTAATCATCGTGCTGCGCATCGTAGGCGCCCGCCAGGTCGTCTTCTTCAACACCGCCGGTGACCGCAAAAGCACCGATGTAGTCTGTTTTACCGCTGTGCTTAGGCGCAACAAAGTCGGCAATACAGTAGTTCGGGAAGCCGCTTTTTTCGGTTTGCTGGCGCAGATGGCGGCTGACGGCTTTAACCTGAGTCCGCGTTTCGTCGGTATAAATCTCAACATCGTCCCCCACCCGATTCGCCGGGAACAGGCCAACCACGCCGCGTGGCGTCATTGTTTTCGTCCGGTGGAGCATATCCAGCATGTCGTTGGCGTCTTTAAACAGGCGTTTTGCTTCCTCGCCAACAACCTCATCTTCCAGAATGCGTGGGTATTTTCCGGCCAGCGACCAGGTCATGAAGAACGGCGTCCAGTCGATGTAGTTCCGCAGCGTTTCAATGCTGGCGGTAACTTCCTGCACGCCCGGCCGATGCGGAACCGGAGGCGTGTAGCTTTCCCAGTTAAAAGGAAGGTCGTTATCCCGCGCTACCTCCAGCGTAACCGGCGGCGTGCGTGGTTTTTTACGCGCATGCTGCGTTCGCACCACTTCGTACTCTTTGCGGGTACGGGCGACAAATTCATCGCGCTGGGTTTCTGAAAGTAGAGCAGAAACCACGCCGACGGTACGCGAGGCGTTCTGTACGTAGACGGTTGGGCCGCTGTAGTTCTGCTCTATTTTCACCGCCGTATGGGCTTTTGACGTCGTCGCTCCACCAATCAGCAGCGGCAGCGTAAAGCCCTGGCGCTCCATCTCTTTGGCGACGTTGACCATTTCATCCAGCGAAGGCGTAATCAGCCCGGAAAGGCCGATAATATCCGCGCCCACTTCACGGGCGGTTTTCAAAATTTTCTCGCCGGGCACCATCACGCCAAGGTCGATAATTTCGTAGTTGTTACACTGCAGCACCACGCCGACGATGTTCTTGCCGATGTCGTGCACGTCGCCTTTCACCGTGGCGAGGACGATTTTGCCGTTAGTCGATCCTTTTTCCTTACTGGCTTCAATATAAGGCTCGAGATAAGCCACCGCCTGCTTCATGACCCGGGCCGATTTGACCACCTGCGGCAGGAACATTTTCCCCTCACCGAACAGATCGCCGACCACGTTCATCCCCGCCATCAGCGGGCCTTCAATCACTTCGATTGGGCGAGCCGACCGCTGGCGAGCCTCTTCGGTATCTGCTTCGATGAACTCGGTGATCCCTTTCACCAGCGAATATTCAAGCCGCTTAACAACGTCCCAGCTGCGCCACTCGGCCTGTTGCGCATTGGCGGCTTCATCACTTTTGCTGCCGCGATATTTTTCAGCCAGCTCTAACAGCCGTTCGGTGCTGTCATCACGCCGGTTAAGAATGACGTCTTCTACAGCGTCACGCAGCTCGGCCGGAAGATCGTCGTAAATCGCCAGCTGCCCGGCGTTCACGATCCCCATATCCATGCCGTTGCGGATCGCGTAATAGAGGAATACCGCGTGAATGGCTTCGCGTACCGGATCGTTGCCGCGGAAGGAGAAGGAGACGTTAGACACGCCGCCGGAAATCATCGCATGCGGCAGCTCGCGCTTAATGTCTTCGCAGGCGCCGATAAAATCCTGCGCATAGTTGTTGTGCTCTTCGATGCCGGTCGCCACCGCGAAGATGTTCGGGTCAAAGATGATGTCTTCCGGTGGGAAGCCCACCTCTTCGGTAAGAATTTTGTAGGCGCGGCGGCAAATCTCGATTTTGCGCTCGCGGGTATCCGCCTGACCCGCTTCGTCGAATGCCATCACCACCATCGCCGCGCCGTAGCGGCGTACGAGTTTCGCATGGTGGATAAACGGCTCAATGCCTTCCTTCATCGAGATGGAGTTAACGATACCTTTGCCCTGAATGCACTTCAGCCCTTTCTCGATGACGTCCCATTTCGAGGAGTCGATCATGATTGGCACGCGGGCGATATCCGGCTCGCCGGCAATCAGGTTGAGGAAGCGCACCATCGCCGCTTCGGCGTCGAGCATCCCCTCGTCCATGTTGATGTCAATGATCTGCGCGCCGCTGGCGACCTGCTGCAGCGCAACGTCCAGCGCCTCGCTGTATTTTTCTTCTTTGATCAGCCGCTTGAATTTAGCCGAGCCGGTGACGTTGGTACGTTCGCCTACGTTCACAAACAGGCTGTCTGCGCCAATGTTCAGCGGCTCAAGTCCGGCCAGGCGGCAGGCAACCGGCAGTTCGGGGAGCTGACGCGGCGCAACGCCAGCTACCGCTGCGCTCATCGCGGCGATATGCGCAGGCGTCGTCCCACAACAGCCGCCGACAATATTCAGAAATCCGGCCTGTGCCCATTCCCCAATCTGCTGCGCCATCACGTCTGCATCGAGATCGTACTCGCCGAAAGCATTTGGCAGACCGGCGTTAGGGTGAGCGGTCACGTAGCACTCGGCAATACGCGATAATTCAGCCACGTACTGGCGCAGTTCGTCCGGCCCCAGCGCGCAGTTAAGTCCGAAGGAGAGCGCGTCGGCGTGGCGCAGGGAGTTATAGAAAGCTTCCGTCGTCTGACCGGAAAGCGTACGGCCTGACGCATCGGTAATGGTGCCAGAAACCATGATCGGCAGGTCAACGCCGAGCGCTTCAAACTCCGCCTTTACGGCGAAGATGGCGGCTTTGGCATTGAGGGTGTCGAAAACCGTTTCGATCATGATCAGGTCGGCCCCGCCTTCCACCAGCGCCCTGGTCGATTCACGGTAAGCGGCGACCAGTTGATCAAAAGTGATGTTGCGGAAGGCCGGGTCGTTCACGTCCGGGGAGATTGAAGCCGTGCGGTTGGTGGGGCCTAACACACCGGCGACATAGCGTGGTTTTTCCGGCGTACGTGCCGTCCATTCATCGGCACAGGCACGCGCCAGCTTCGCGGCTTCGTAGTTAATTTCCGCCGACAGCGATTCCATTTGGTAGTCAGCCATCGCAATGGTTGTGGAGTTGAAGGTGTTGGTTTCAACGATGTCTGCGCCTGCCTCAAAGTAGGCATAGTGAATCGCGGCGATAATTTCCGGTTTGCTAAGCACCAGCAGGTCATTGTTGCCCTTAAGGTCACACGGCCAGTCGGCAAAACGCTCTCCGCGGAAATCGCTCTCATCAAGACGGTAGCTTTGGATCATGGTCCCCATACCGCCGTCCAGCACCAGAATGCGTTCACTCAGTTGTTGCTTCAGCTTCTCTACATTGTTACTCACGCTCACTCCCACCTTTTTTCCCTGACTGACGGACCTGCAGCCCCATACTTGCACAAACTACAGGGTCGTAAAAGCCGCACGTCAGGAACATGAGAGATGTTCAGCATCACTCATCCGATCAGTCCGTGAGCGGTTGCAAATTCGCCAAATAAAACGAAAATGATTTCCACGATACGAAAAAGGAGTCCGGTATGGTTGCTACAGTCCCCGCTAAACGAGGTAAGAAACCCCGCGCCGCAGCCACCGCTGCCCCGCAGGCCACCGGGCAAGTACAATCCCTCACTCGTGGCCTCAAACTGCTGGAGTGGATTGCCGAATCTCACGGTAGCGTGGCGCTGACCGAGCTTGCCCAGCAGGCCGGTCTGCCGAACTCCACGACCCACCGCCTGCTCACCACAATGCAGCAGTTAGGCTTCGTTCACCAGGTGGGCGATTTGGGCCACTGGACGATTGGCGCTCATGCTTTTGTGGTCGGCAGCAGCTTCCTGCAAAGCCGCAACCTGCTGGCCATTGTGCACCCGATCCTGCGCAAACTGATGGAAGCCTCCGGCGAAACCGTTAACCTCGCGGTGCTCGACAAGAGCGATCATCAGGCGATTATTATCGACCAGGTTCAGTGTACTCAGCTGATGCGTATGTCGGCCCCCATTGGCGGCAAGCTGCCGATGCACGCCTCCGGCGCGGGAAAAGCGTTTCTGGCACACCTGAACGATGATGAAGTTGCCAGTTTGCTGCACCGCAAGGGGCTGCACAACTACACGCCGGCCACGCTGACTTCTCCGCTGCATCTCAAAGAAGATCTGGCGCAAACACGCAAGCGCGGCTATTCATTTGACGATGAAGAACACGCGCTGGGGCTGCGCTGCGTCGCCTCGTGTATCTACGACGAGCACCACGAGGCGTTCGCCGCAATCTCCATTTCCGGGCCGATTTCGCGCATCACCGATGACCGCGTAACGGAGCTGGGCGCGCTGGTGATTAAAGCAGCGAAGGAAATTACGCTGGCATACGGCGGCGGGCGCTAGCCCGCCAGGATTAATGACAAAAGGCCGAAAACGTGGTTTTCGGCCTTTTGGGGCAAACCAGTAAACATTATTCATTGCTTTTATCAGACCAGCGTTCAGCCTTTTTAGAGCACGAAATCTTGTTGGCTATTTTGCGGGCCGCTAGCCCGCTCGCTTCACTTCGCCAAACCGCTGGCTGAAGCGCTGGCGGCGGCGATAGGCGAAGACATCTTCTACATAGCCCTCGCGGATGCGGGTTTGCAACGCTCGCCAGAAGTCCGCCCGGAACAGGTCGGCGTGCATTTCATCAAATAGCGGGCGAATACGCTTGTCCGCGCAAAGATAGTGCCGGAACTCCTCCGGGAAGACATCGCCCGGCGAGATGCTGTACCACGGCTCAGCCGAAAGCTCATCTTCCGGGTAGCGCGGCGGCGGGATATCACGGAAGTTCACCTCGGTCATATAGCAAATTTCGTCATAGTCGTAGAACACCACCCGACCATGGCGCGTAACGCCAAAGTTTTTAAATAACATATCGCCGGGAAAGATATTCGCCGCGGCGAGCTGGCGAATTGCGTTGCCGTACTCTTCTATAGCATCGCGTAGCTGCTGGCCCTCTACCTGCTCAAGCCACAGATTAAGCGGCACCATACGCCGCTCAATATAGAGATGGCTAATAGCAATACGCTCGCCGAGATCGGTAAGCTTTTCCGGTACCTCCTGCCGCAGCAGCGCCATTAGCCCCGAGCTGATTTGCCGCTTGTCCAGCACGAAGTTTTCAAACTCCTGGGTATCCGCCATGCGCCCTACGCGATCGTGCTCTTTTACCAGCTGGTAACAGGCACGTACTCTCTCCGCGCTAACCTCTTTCTGCGGGGCGAATTTATCCTTTATCACCTTAAAAACGCGGTCGAAGCCCGGCAGGGTAAAGACCAACATCACCATGCCGCGTATGCCGGGCGCCTCAATAAACTGCTCGGGCGTGTTGTTAATGTAGGTCAGATATTCGCGATAGCTCTCGGTTTTGCCATGCTTCTGGCAGCCAATGGCCATGTACAGCTCAGCGGTGGTTTTCCCCGGTAAAATTTCGCGTAACCACTCAACAAGCGCAGCGGGAAAAGGGGCATACACCATAAAATAGGAGCGAGCGAAACCAAAGACGATACTGGCTTCAGGGGCGCTGGTGAGGCAGGTATCGACCATCAGCCGCCCGTCATCAGTACGGTGAATGGGTAATAAAAAAGGAACTTTACCCTCAGGTAAAACCAGCTTACCGACCAGCCAGGCGGCTTTATTACGATAAAACAGCTCGTTGGCGACTTCGAGCGTGGCCGTTCGCAATGCTTCTGCGCCGAACGTTTCATGTAGATGGGCCAGTATAAAACCAACGTCCCTCGCAATATCTTGCCAGGGCAGGCGCAGCGGGAGATCGGAAAGCAAGGTCGTGAGCAACGTCGTCCAGCCCTGCTCCGGGAAAAAAGTTTTGGCCAGAGGGCGAGGCAGCGGCCGAAGCTGTTTGCCTGCCTGAGAGCTAAAAATAAAGAGCCGCTCGGGAGTCAGCGAGCGATGGTCGAAGAGCCGACAATAGACTGAATTGAAGAAGCTTTCGGCAATCTCAAAACGCGGGTAATCCGGTAATAATTTGGTGTACTGCTCTTTCACCCGCAGCAAAAACGCGGCGTCGGTATTTTGGCCGCCGGTGATACAGCGAAGCTGCTCGACGACCAGCCCAACATGGTGATCGTAGAGGTTGATACGACTTTTCATCGCCTGCTGAACAGCGTGCCAGTCGGCCTGCTCAAAGCGCTGCTGCGCCCCGGCAGTGACCTCAAGAAATCGCCCGTATTGCGCGTCAAATCCCTGCAGGATGGTATGGGCAATCAGAAGTTCGAGGCCACGCGTCATAGGCTTCTCCGCCGGATTGTGCCCTCTCCCAATGAGAGAGGGATTTTAGGATCAGAACTGCTCTTCTTCAGTAGAGCCGGTCAGTGCGGTAACGGAGGAGGCACCGCCCTGGATAATGGTGGTGACACGGTCGAAGTAGCCGGTGCCCACCTCCTGCTGGTGAGAAACGAAGGTGTAGCCTTCAGAAGCGGCAGCAAATTCAGGCTGCTGTACCTTCTCAACATAGTGGCGCATTCCCTCACCCTGCGCATAAGAGTGCGCCAGGTCGAACATGTTGAACCACATGCTATGGATCCCCGCCAGGGTGATGAACTGGTATTTGTAGCCCATGTCCGACAGCTCTTGCTGGAAGGAAGCGATGGTTTTGTCATCGAGGTTTTTCTTCCAGTTAAATGATGGCGAACAGTTGTAGGCCAGCAACTTGCCTGGGAAGCGAGCGTGGATAGCCTCAGCAAAGCGACGAGCCTGGTCCAGATCGGGTTTAGAGGTTTCACACCAGACCAGATCGGCATAAGGGGCGTAAGCCAGGCCGCGGCTGATAGCCTGCTCAATGCCAGCCCGAGTGCGATAGAAACCTTCCTGCGTACGCTCGCCGGTAATGAACTCGCGGTCATATTCGTCGCAGTCGGAGGTGATCAGGTCTGCCGCATCGGCATCGGTACGAGCGATCAGCAGCGTAGGAACCCCCATCACGTCGGCCGCCAGACGAGCAGCGATTAATTTCTGGATTGCTTCCTGGGTCGGCACCAGCACCTTGCCCCCCATATGACCGCACTTCTTCACCGAAGCGAGCTGGTCTTCAAAGTGAACCGCCGCAGCGCCTGCCTGAATCATCGACTTCATCAGTTCAAACGCGTTGAGCACGCCGCCAAAGCCCGCCTCCGCATCCGCCACGATCGGCAGGAAGTAGTCAACGTGGCGTGGATCGCCCGGCTCAATATTCGATGCCCACTGGATCTGATCCGCGCGCTGGAAGCTGTTGTTGATCCGATCGACTACCGCAGGCACCGAGTTAGCCGGGTAGAGCGACTGATCCGGATACATGCTGGAGGCCAGGTTAGCATCCGCCGCAACCTGCCAGCCGGATAAGTAGATAGCCTCGATACCGGCTTTAGCCTGCTGCAAAGCCTGGCCACCGGTTAACGCCCCAAGACTGTTTACATAGCCTTTTTTCGACTCACCGTGCAGCAGGCGCCAGAGTTTCGCCGCGCCGTGCTGTGCCAGGGTACATTCCGGGGTCAGCGAACCACGCAGTTTCACCACGTCTTCTGCGCTATAGGTACGCTCAATGCCTTCCCAACGCGGCTGTGTCCATTCCTGTTGTACTTGTTGAATCTGTTGGCTACGAGAGGTTTTCATTTCGGATGCTCCATTTTTATAAGGTTAGGTTCAGGCAAGCAGGCGGTAGCCCGGCAGCGTCAGGAAGTCGATTAACTCTTCTGAAGTGGTAATTTTTTCCATCAGCCGCGCGGCTTCATCGAAGCGTCCCTGGCTAAAACGCTGGTCGCCCAGCTCGTCCTGAATCACCAACATCTCCTCGGCAAGCATCTGGCGGAACAGCGCTTTCGTCACGATCTGGCCGTTGCTTAGCGTCTTTTGGTGGTGGATCCATTGCCAGATGGAAGTACGAGAAATTTCAGCGGTCGCGGCATCCTCCATCAGCCCGTAAATCGGTACGCAGCCGTTGCCGGAGATCCACGCCTCGATGTACTGCACCGCAACGCGGATGTTGGCGCGCATGCCTTCTTCGGTACGCTCGCCGGGACAAGGCTCAAGCAACTGTGCCGCGGTAATGGGCGCATCTTCGCTGCGGCTGATGTCCAGTTGGTTATGGCGTTCGCCCAGCGCTTTGCCAAACACCTCAACAACCGTGTCCGCGAGTCCCGGATGCGCAATCCAGGTGCCGTCGTGGCCGTTGTTGGCCTCCATCTCTTTGTCCGCTTTAACTTTGTTCAGCACCCATTCATTCCGCGCGCTGTCTTTGCTCGGGATAAAGGCCGCCATGCCGCCCATCGCAAACGCACCGCGACGATGACAGGTTTTGATAAGCAGGCGCGAGTAAGCATTCAGGAACGGTTTATCCATCGTCACGGATTGTCTGTCCGGCAGGACGCGGTCCGGATGGTTTTTCAGGGTTTTGATGTAGCTGAAGATGTAGTCCCAGCGCCCGCAGTTCAGGCCGACAATGTGATCTTTCAGCGCGTGCAGGATCTCGTCCATCTGGAAGACGGCCGGTAACGTTTCGATCAGCAAGGTCGCTTTAATGGTGCCACGCGGCAGATCGAACCGATCTTCCGTAAAGCTGAATACTTCGCTCCACCAGGCGGCCTCTTGCCACGACTGTGTTTTCGGCAGATAGAAATAAGGGCCGCTGCCTTTTGCCAGAAGAGCATTGACGTTATGGAAGAAATAGAGACCGAAATCAAACAGGCTGCCTGGGATAGCTTCCCCACGCCAGGCCACGTGTTTTTCAGGCAGATGCAGGCCGCGCACGCGGCAAACCAGGACCGCCGGGTCGGGCTTCAGCTGATAGATTTTGCCTGCCTCATTGGTCCAGCTGATGGTGCCGTTAATCGCATCGCGCAGGTTGATCTGGCCGTCGATGACTTTGCTCCAGCTCGGCGCCAGGGAATCCTCAAAGTCGGCCATAAAGACTTTTACGTTAGCATTCAGGGCGTTGATCACCATCTTACGTTCAACCGGCCCGGTAATTTCTACCCTACGGTCGAGGAGATCCTGAGGAATGCCTCTAATCTGCCAGTCACTTTTACGAATGGAATCAGTTTCCGAATTAAAATCAGGAAGCTTTCCGCCGTCGATAGCCTGCTGTTCAGCAATGCGAGATGCCAGCAGCTTGTTGCGCTGTGGAGTAAAGCGACTCACCAGATCGCTGAGGAATTCTACGGCTTCCGGGGTGAGGATCTGCTTCTCTTGCTCGCCAAACGGCTGGCTAAAGGCCAGCTCTTCGCTAACTGTCTGTTGTGTCATTCGGTTACTCCTTCGTCTTATCCCGTCGAGACGGCCAAAAGTGAATCGCGCACGGCTGTGCAGTTTTCATGCAACAGAATTAAGACTACTTCATGAATTTTTAAAATCAAAAACAATTTCCATTTTTGATTTTAAATTGATTTATCGCATTGATATTTATGAGATTAAAGTTTTTACAGGCAGGGAAGTGGTTTTCAGAATAGAAAAAAGGCGCCGAAGGCGCCTGTGGTGGGAAGCTGAAACGCTTAATCGAGCGTCGGATTCATGTGGCGCAGGTCGAACGGCGTGATCTGGTAGACGTAATAGTTCAGCCAGTTGGTGAACAGCAAGTTACCGTGGCTGCGCCAGGTCGCATGTGGTTTTTTCGCCGGATCGTCACCCGGGAAGTAGTTATACGGTACTTCCGGCTGAAGCCCCGCCTCGACATCGCGGAAGTATTCACCTGACAGCGTCAACGCGTCATATTCCGGGTGGCCGGTCACAAACGCAATGCGCTTATCCCTGCTGCCAAACAGATAGGCATCGCCCTGTTCTGTTTCGGCAAAGATCTCCAGATCGGTGTAGTCCCGAATCAGTTGTGCAGGGAAGTCGGCATAGCGAGAGTGAGGCGCCAGGAATGAGTCGTCAAAGCCGCGCGTCAGCAAAGCATGGGGCTGAGTAACATGGTGCTCGTAGACGCCAGACAGCTTTTCATCCCGAGTTTGCTTCGGAATGCCGTATAAAATATTCAGTGCCGCCTGCACGGCCCAGCAGACAAACAGCGTAGAGGTGACATGATCTTTGGCCCACTCCAGGACCTGCTGGATCTGCGGCCAGTAAGCGACATCGTTGAATTCGACCAGCCCAAGCGGCGCGCCGGTCACAATCAGGCCGTCATAGTTATCGTGTTGGATATCTTCAAAATTACAGTAAAAGTTATTGAGATGTTCACTAGGCGTGTTGCGAGATTCACGGCTATCAATGCGCAGCAGCTGGATGTCCACCTGCAGCGGAGAGTTGGAGAGCAGCCGCAGGAACTGGTTTTCCGTCTCAATTTTCTTCGGCATCAGATTCAGGATCAGTACCTTTAGCGGACGTATTTCCTGATTGCTGGCGCGCGATGAAGTCATCACAAAGACATTTTCCTCACGCAGGAAATTGACGGCTGGTAGCTCGTCCTGCACCCGAATCGGCATAACCTTATATCCTCAAAGCATACGTTTAAACGTTTAGACATCCAGACACCTGACGATACCGAGTTTATAGATCAATGTCGAGTCAGAAGCGAAAAGGTGAAAATGTTTCATTTAAGAGTGATAACGAAGGGCAGATGCTTACGCTGGATTGAAGGCAGGAATGCAGTGGATAAATCTGCCGTAGAGAGTTAAAAATATGAAGGGTATAAAAGCAAAAAACCCCGGTCTTCCGGCCGGGGTTAATGCTTATTTGATGCCAGATAAACAAAAAACCCCAGCCGTCAGGCTGAGGTTTTCTGTTTTATTTGATGCCTGGCAGTTGTATGCCGGGCTGTCCTGCCCGTCACCCTGCGGGCAGCCTCCGGCTGTGCAAATCCGTTCCCGACCTG
>WJYK01000012.1 GCA_009668225.1 Enterobacteriaceae bacterium RIT693
CCATCACAGTATTTCCAGGTAATTTTCTCATAACGAAAACTCACCGATTCAAGGTGGTTCATATTTTCGACGGATTTAATATTGTGCATAATGGGGTTAATACCAACAATTTTTACATTTTCTAATAACATGTTGAAGTATTCTTCTTCTTGCCCCGAGTAGTTAATTTTATACCACTTTATCTCCACAGACTTTAACGTCTGTCCGCTGGATACGGCTTTATAAAGGTAAGGACTGGATGAATCAAACTCCTTTTCAATTTCAAGAACGCTATGAACTCGAGTTCCTGTAAGCTTACCTGTTTGGTTGTCCGTGGGAATATTCAATCCATGTGTAAAACTAATAACCTCAATGCTCCCCTCTCTATCTTGTACATCGACAGACCCTTTAATATCGGCCCCACCATCATCTTTAAGCCATAAGTAGGCAGGAATTGCCATGTTGAAATCTCCTTTTCAATAAAGATAAAAAATAAATCCCAGCCGAATAATATCTCCTCCTGGATTTTATCACCACCTCGCAGGATCACATTTATGAACTAAAGATCGAGTGGCTATTTGTATAACCGCCAGTCCATTAAAAAATATATTACGGTAATTACCTGACTAGATTATCTGCTACCACTTTCCCGGACTCCAGCTTAATTAACCTGTCCGCCAGCCGGAAATATCGGTCGTCGTGGGTAATGGCGAGCACCGTTTTTCCCTCCGCTTTTAACATCGGCAGCAGCACTTTATAGAACACCTCTTTAAAGCCGGGATCCTGATCCGCAGCCCATTCATCAAACAGATAAAAAGGCCGGTTCTCCAGCCAGGCCTGCAGCAGCGCGAGGCGTTTACGCTGCCCCTGAGAAAGCGCGGTGGTTGAGAAATGCCCGTCGCGGAAGGTGACTTTGTGGTCGAGCTTCAACAGGTGCAGCAGCTTTTCAACCTGGCCCGCCGTGCGCTCGTGGACGTTATCCACGTCATCAAACAGGAAGAAATCATTGAACACTACAGCGAAGTGCTGGCGGTAGATTTCACGCTGTTCCGCCGTAACCGGCATGCCGTTAAGCCTGATTTCACCGCTGTCCGGCGGGTAGAGGCCAACCAGCAAATTCGCCAGCGTGGTTTTCCCGCTGCCGTTGCCGCCCACCAAAAAGATCAGCTCGCCCTTGGTAAAGCGAAGATCAAGCGGCCCGAGGGTAAAACGTTCGCCCTCTTCGCCCTGATACTCGTAGCGAATGTCCGTCAGCTCAAGGCTGTCGAAATGGGGCGGCCTTTTCAGCGGCAGCAGCTTCTCCTGCGGCAGATCGGCTTTAAGCTGGGCGATTCGCTGGAGCGCGATGCGGGCGCTGGTCAGCGTTGGTAAGGCCGAGAGCACGCCCTCTACCGGCACAATCATGTACAGAAAAATCATCGTGTAGCCGGTCATCACCGCCGTGCTAAGCGCCAGGGACTCCCGCAGCCAATAAAGCACCACGCCGATAAACGCGAAGAACAGCACGCTGCCCCAGCTCTTCGCCAGGCCATAAAACACATACCCGCGAGTGCGTTCGAGGCGAACCGCCTCGATGTTCTCGCTCAGCGGCCCGTCGACGAAATGCCGCCTGCGCGGCGGATTCAGGCGAAACTCACGCCCGCCGTCGAACAGTTTCTTACACTGGGCAATCAGCGTATCTTCCCGCTGCCGCGAGCTACGCAGCAGCCCCAGCGCTTTGCCGTGGGCGGCTCGATAGCCCATTGCGCCCAGACCAAGCACCAGCAGCGCCAGCAGCAATACCTGCCACGACAGCGTGCCGAGGTAGATCAGGCAGCCGACAATCGCCGCACCGTAGATAAGCAGCCCCGGTAGGCTGACAAAAAAGACCACCAGCGTGTCGAGATCCTGCGTAAGTATAGAAACGGCCTTAGCCATGCCGGTTTTCTCCAACTGGGACCAGGCAGTTTCACTGACGTGGTTCACCACGTCTTTACGCAGTGTGGCCTTCACTTTTTGCCCGAGCCACATAAACAGCGTTTCGGCCAGTACGCGAGTGCTCAGCATTAACGCGGCCAACAGCACAAACTTCAGCGCCACGTCGGCCAGCCCGTCGGGCGGCAGCGTCAGGCTATGGTTGATCACCGCCAGCAGCGAGGCGTTGCTTAACCCACTGACCACGCTGGCGAACGCCGCCAGCACCAGCCAGCCGCCCACCAGGCGGAACAGCATCATTAACAGAGACATTGTTGCTTCCTTTTCGACATTACTCTCCCGGCGCTATTGTTGATGTGTATGCGCCCGGCTCCGGATCAGCGGCCATACCAGCAGCGGTACGCCAACCAGCGACGCCACCAGCCCCACGGGCAGCTGACGCGGATAAAGAAAATTACGGCCCATCCAGTCTGCCAGCACCATAATCAGCGCGGACAGCAGCGCGGCGGTGAACAGCTGCGCCATCGGGCGTTTTGCCCCCATCTTGCGCGCCAGGTGCGGCCCCAGCAGCCCGACAAACGACACCGGCCCGACGATCAGCGTGGCAAGCCCGGTCATCAAGGCGGCCAGCGCCAGCACGCTAATCCTCGCTCTGGCGACATTCACGCCCAGCGAGCCGCTCACCTGCCCAAGCGGCAGCAGCAGCAGCCAGCGTTTGCACAGCGGAGAAACCGCCAGCAGCAGCAACATGGCGAAGAACACGCCGATGGCGATGCCGTTATTGACGTAGTAAGTGCTGCCGGTCATCAGTTGCAGCAGCATCGAGCTGGCCTGGCGGTTATTGAGCATCACGATGCTGGCAATGGCCTGAAACAGCGCGTTCAGCGCCAGCCCGTTCAGCAGCACCCGCTGCGGGTTAAAGGCGCTCTGGCGGCTGCTCCACAGCGTTATCAGCAGGCTAATTAATGCCCCGGCGGCGCTGCTGAGGATCATCAGCCCTGTCCCGCCCGCCGGGAATAGCAGCAGAAATGCCGT
The DNA here is from genome assembly GCA_009668225.1 of Enterobacteriaceae bacterium RIT693. GTDB lineage: Bacteria > Pseudomonadota > Gammaproteobacteria > Enterobacterales > Enterobacteriaceae > Cedecea. Next base: position 2,929 of record WJYK01000012.1, read on the forward strand.
CACGCCCATCGCTGCCCCGCCGCCGATGCCGAGGATCTCCGGGCTTGCCAGCGGGTTGCCGCTAACGCGCTGCATCAATACGCCCGCGGCCGCCAGCAAAGCTCCGGCGCTTAACGCCGCCAGCAGGCGCGGCAGGCGCATCGGCAGCAGAGCGTGTTGTTCTGCAAGGGTCGTCCAGTGCCAGCCGTGCAGCCCTTGCCCGACAAACAGCGACAGCACAATAGCCACCAGCAGCAGCACAAAAGCAGTGCCCGCCGGGAAGCGCACGCCACACGCCTCGCCTTCGTAGGCGGAGGGCGTGGTGTCCAGCACCTGATGCCGGGCTTTGCCCGCAAGCAGGATCAACAGCGGCCCCCCGGTCAGGGCCGTTAACATGCCCACCGGCAGCAGTTGCCCGTCCAGCAGCGTGATACGGCTGACGCACAGATCGGTGAACCACAGCAAACCGGCACCGATAAGCAGCGAATGGCAGAGCATTTGCCGCGTGGTGCGTGCCCCACCTAACCTGGCCAGGTGCGGGGCGGCGAGGCCGATAAAACCAATCACCCCGACGCTATTAATGATTAGAGCGCTCATCACCAACGCCAGCGCCATCGCCGCCGAACGGATCAACAGCGGAGAAGCGCCTAAGCTGTTCACCATCGCCTCCGGCAGCCTGAGCAGCGCCAGCGGGCGAAGCAACAGCAGCAATGCCAGCAAGCACAGCCCCAGCCAGGGCAGGATCGTCGTCACGCCGCCCCAGTCCTGCTGCGCCAGCGAGCCGCCGCCCCACATCAGCACCGATAGCAGAAAACGGTCGTTGATCACCGCCATGATCATGGTCAGCGAACCACACCACAGATTGACCAGCATCCCGGCCTGAATCATCACCAGCGGCGACAGGCGCTGCCGCCAGGAAAGCAGCAACACCAGCAGCAAAGCGGCAACTTCCCCGGTAATGACTACGCCGGTGCGGGCCGTCAGCAACGTGGCCGGGAACCACATCGAAGCCACGCCTAACGCCAGCGTCGCGCCGGAGGTCATGCCGAGGGTAATCGGCTCCGCCAGCGCATTGCGCAGCGCGCGCTGCATCAGCCAGCCGCAAAGCGCCAGCCCCGCGCCGCCGAGCCACGCCATCACCTGCTGCGGGAACCACATGGAATGCAGGATCACCGCCTGCGCATCCGGCATCTGCGAGCTGAACAGCACGTTCAGGCCGTGAACAAGCCCGCCGTGCTGCGCCACGCTTTGCAGCGCCATAATCAGGCTTGCCGCCCAGAGCGCGGCTATCAGCAGCCAGGAAGCCGTCGTTTTTCCCGTCTCAGCCACGTTGCCACCCCGTCACAATCTGCCCCAATGCTTCGGCGATGCGCGTGGCCGTCACCAGCGCGCCGCCTGAATTGAATTTTTGCGCAGGGAAAGCCAATTGAGGCTGAGACGTCAGCGGCAGGCGCTGCCACAGCAATGAACTTTGCCAGCGTTGGATCAGGGGCCATTGCCCGTCCTCCGGCAATAGAATCAGCCCGGCATTGTCTGCGCCGATGCGAGTTAACTCGACCATCGCTTCGCCCTGGGAATTAACGCCGCCCTGCCAGGCATTACTGAAACCACAGCGGGCCAGCACATCTCCGGCGAGGCTGCCTGCGCCGTACAGCCGCATATGCAGCGCGTCTATCGGCGTGGCGATAAACAGCGGGCGTTGATAAGCCGCGGCAGACTCTCGGGCATGAAGCGAAGCCTGCTCAAAAGTAGCCGTAACCTCCCGAGCCTGTACTTCGAGATGAAGTACAGCAGCCAGCTTACCGAGGGAGATCTGCCATTCGGCGAGGCTGCCGGTTGGCAGGGTAAGCGTCGGCGCGATGCGCTCCAGCTGGGGCTTGAGCAGCATATGGCCTGGCGTGATCGCAATAAGATCGGGCTTCAGCGCGTACAGCGTTTCGAGGTTCGGCTGAAACAGCAGGCCAATATCCACCACGCTGGCGGGCAGTTCCGGCGTGCCAATCAGCTTGCGGTACCAGTCGGGAGCGGAAACTGACTGCGGCGTGACGCCTAGCGCCAGAATCAGCTCGGTCAGCCCCCAGTCAAGTACCGCCAGGCGCTGCGGAGGCCCGGAAACGGCACCAGCCGCCCCGATAAACGGAGCGGCCAGCGCAAAGGTCAGTAAACGTCTGCGGGAGAGCATTCGCTTACCACTGGTAGCTTAACGTGGCCACGTACTGACGCTTAACCGCGAACTCGCAGCCGTTGTTCTGGCAGGCGGCGAGGTAGGTTTTGTTGGTCAGGTTGGCGGCGTTAAGAGCGACCTGCCACTGGCGATACTGCCAGCCGATGCGGGCGTCATAGACCGTGGCGCCCGGCACCTGCAGCGAGTTATCGGTGGTGGCGTAACTTGGGCCGACATAACGCACGCCGCCGCCGACGGAGAAGCCATCCAGCGGGCCGCTGAATGCGTACTGGCTCCAGAGTTTAGCCAGGTTGCGTGAGATTCCCGTTGGGTGTTTGCCTTCGCTGCCGTCGTTCGCCTTCATCACTTCCGGGTCGGTCAGCGAGTAAGACGCAAGGATCTGCCAGGCAGGCGTGACGTTCACCTTGCCTTCCAGCTCGATCCCACGCGAGCGGATCTCCCCGGTCTGCACGCTGTAGTTCACATGATCGGGATCCGGCGTGGCGACGTTAGTCTGGCGCAGATCGAACAGCGCCAGGGTAAACAGCGCGTCCATCCCGACCGGATCGTATTTCAGCCCGACTTCGGTCTGCTTGCCTTTGGTTGGCTTAAACGCATTACCGTTAAAGTCGGTGCCGGCGCTTGGCACAAACGAGGTCGAGTAGCTGATGTACGGTGCAATGCCGTTATCAAAGTGGTACAGCAGCCCCGCGCGGCCGGTTGTCGCGTAGTCGTTGCGCGTCTGGTGAGTGTCGTTCAACAGGTTGGTGGCTTTGGTTTGCGCGCTGTCGTAGCGCCCCGCCAGGCTCATCACCCAGTTATTCAGCGCCAGCTGATCCTGCAGATAAAGCCCCGTTTGATCCATCGTAGAATGGCTGTTGCTGGTAAACGCAGGCACTTCAACCAGCGGACTGTAGTCCGGGTGGAGGTAATTCAGCGGCGAAGCGTCGCCGTAGCCCGCCTGGCTGCGCACCGAGGAGTGCATCACATCCACGCCCAGCAGCGCAGTGTGCGACACCGGGCCGGTATCAAAGCGGAACTCGCCCTGGTTATCTGCTGCAAAGTTACTCATCGTCTCGGTGAGATTCATGGAGTAACGGTCAACCTGCGGCTGGGTCGGGTAAGTCCCGAACGGATAGACCATGCGGTAATCGGCACTGCTGCTGATGTAGCGCACGTTCTGGCGCAGCGTGACGTTATCGTTCAGCTCGCTGCGGAACTGATAGCCGATGCTGCCCTGTCTGCGGGTGTAGGTATCAAAGCCCGGCTGGCCGCCGTAGAAGTGGGTGCCGATGTTACCGTTCGGGTTGTTCACCAGCGTGCCCTTCATCGGCAGCATATTGTAGAAGCCGGTATCAGGATCCTGGCGCAGCTGCGCCAGCAGCGTCAGGCTGGTGCGGTCGTTTGGCTGCCAGGTGACGGACGGAGCAATGTCGTAGTGCTGGTAACGGGTGTGATCGACCTGCGTTTTGGTGTCGAAGAAGGTACCCGCCACGCGGCCCAGCCACTCTTTGCTGTCGGTCAGCGGGCCGGTCACGTCAAAGCCGGTGCCGAACTGGCTGTTATTCCCGGCGCTGACGTAAACCTGGCCGCCCGGCTGGGCCTGAGGTGTTTTGCTGACAAGGTTCACCACGCCACCGGGGTTCGCCTGGCCGTAAAGCACGGAAGCAGGCCCTTTGACCACTTCAATACGGGAGAGCAGGAACGGATCCCACGCCGGGCGGCTCCACCAGGCTTCACGCGGCAAACGCAGGCCGTCCAGGTATTCGTCGGCTTCAAAGCCGCGCACCATGATGGTATCAAAGCGGGTATCCGGGCCAGCATCTTCCGACGAGACGCCCGCGACGTAGCGCAGCGTCTGGGGAATATTTTTTGCCGCCATCGCCGCAATCTGCGCCTGGGTCACCACCGAAATACTCTGCGGCGTGCGGCTAATCAGCGAGCTGGACTTGGTGCCCGCCACCGCCTCATGCGCCACTACGCTGGTTTCATCTTCCTGGCCGGAAGAAGAAGGTGCCGTGGCCGTAACGACCATCGTGCTGTCCTGTGCCGCCGGTTTGTCTGCTGCATGGGCAAAGCCCGCGCACGCCGCAAAGACCGCACAACTTAACGCCTTCAAAGGCATGTTCCCGTTTACCCATCCGCCCTGTTTCATATCGACCGTATCATGTTATAAGAAGAGGATCGAAATGATAATTATTCACCTTTAAAAGAGAAGAGCACCCGTGGCAGAATAGCGCGATCGGATGGGGAGATATCGCAAAGCGGACAGAGATTGTCTTAACGCGCTACTGCATCATGAAATGGCGAGAATCGGACGAACGGCAGGCAACAAATGATAAAGCAATTCACACAGCAGAGTCCGCAGGAAGCGTTTCTGGAAGTACGAGAACTCCATTATAGCGCAGGAAGCCAGGAACCGTTTCACGCCCACGAACAGGGCCAGCTGATTTACCCGGTCAGCGGCGTGGCGAAGATCCGCAGCGAGCAAAATGTCTGGGTCGTCGCCCCCGGCCACGCGCTCTGGCTGCCGGGGCGCCTGCCGCACGGCCTGGAGGCCATCGGTAAAGTGGTGACCCACAACCTGTACATGACGCCCGCAGCCTCAAACGCATTCAGCCGCCACAGCCGCAGCCTGGCCGTTACGCCGCTGTTTCAGTCCGTGACCGTCGCCGGCCTTGAAAAGCCCGCCGACCCGCAGCGAAGCCAGTTATTGCATGATCTGCTGCACAACGAGCTTCTGCGCTTGCAGGACATCGCTCTGTGCCACATCACCCTGCCCCACGACAGACGTATTCGCCAGCTTTGCGATGCGCTATGCAGCGACCTTTCCCAGCGGGAAACCCTGGCCTGGTGGGGCAAACAGGTAGGCGCGAGCGAAAGAACGCTGGCCAGGCTGTTCCGGGAAGAAACCCAGCTCAGCTTTACCGAATGGCGGCAGCAAATGCACCTGGTGGAAGCCGTCTGCCACCTCGCGCGCGGCACCACCATCAGCACGCTCTCCAGCACGCTCGGCTACGCCAGCAGCAGCGCGTTTATCGCTATGTTCCGGAAAAAGCTGGGCGTTTCCCCGCAGAGGTATATTGGCCGCTATCTCTGACACGGCTTTTCCAAACCGGCGTCATCAGCGATAATCAGCGTTTGCGCTTTCTACCGGGATAACCATGAGCGACACGCAGCCTCTCCAGCCGGCGGCCAAACGGCCGATGAAACTCAGCACATCGGTAACGCTGATGTTATGCGCCGTCATCGGTTCGGTGCTGCTTGTGGTCTACGCGCTGTATTTTGTGCAGATCAGCAATGCCACCCGTAGCGGCCTGAAAGATACCGCGCTGGCGGTGGCGAGAACCCTGGCCGACGACCCGACCATCAAATACGGCCTGACGCAGCCCCACGGCAAAGACATTATTCCGCCCGTAGCCTCCCGCGTGCAGGAGCGCAACGACCTGCTGTTCGTGGTGGTAACCGACATGAACGGCATCCGCTTTTCACATCCCAAGCCCGGTAATATTGGCTCGCATTTCATCGGTGACGACATCTTCCCGGCCCTGGAAGGCAAAGAGAATGTGTCGATAAACCACGGCGTGCTGGCGGAAGCGTTGCGCGTCTTTACCCCGGTTTATGACGAGCAGCATAGGCAAATCGGCGTGGTAGCCATTGGTATCTCGCTCAGCAAAGTGGACGAGCAGATCAGTAAAAGCCGCTGGAGCGTGCTGTGGACGGTGCTGTTCAGCGCCCTGTTCGGCTCGCTGGGTACCTGGGTGCTGGTGCGCGTATTAAAACGCATTCTGTTCGGCTTCGAGCCTTACGAGATTTCCGCGCTGTTCGAACAGCGCCAGGCGATGCTGCAGTCCGTCAAAGAGGGCATTATTGCCGTTGACCGTGAAGGCCGCGTCACGCTCATTAACCATGCGGCACGTAAAATGCTGCTCTCCCCTGATGACTTTCGCCTGGGAAAAACCGTGCCGCCGGGGCCGATGGTGGCCACGCTGTGCGAAGTGTTGCGCAGCGGAACATCGATTCAGGATAGGGAAATTATCAGCTACGGGCGCCTGGTATTGTGTAATGCGGTGCCAATTCGTATAAATAACCAGGTGATCGGCGCCATCAGTACTTTCCGCGACAAGACTGAAATCAATTTGTTGACCCAGCGTGTAGACGGCATGGTGAATTATGTCGACGCGCTGCGCGAACGTTCACATGAATTTATGAATAAGCTGCACGTCATTCTTGGCCTGCTGCAGCTTAAACATTACGACAAACTTGAAGAGTACATTTTGCAAACCGCCAGCAATTACCAGACGGAAATTGGCACGCTGCAGAGCAAGATTAAGTCACCGGTGATTGCCGGATTCCTGATTGGTAAGATTAACCGCGCGCGCGAAGCCGGTTACCATCTGGCGCTTGCCGATGAATGCCAGCTGCCGGACAACCCGAACGAACTTCAGGTGATGGCGCTGATTACCGCGCTGGGCAACCTGATAGAAAATGCGCTGGATGCGATGAGCGGCCAGCCCGACGGCGAAGTCGGCGTCCTACTGCATTACCAGAACGGCGTGCTGAGCGTTGAAGTCAGCGACGACGGGCCGGGCATCGAGCCGGACCATATTCAGTCTATTTTTGACAAAGGCTACTCCACCAAAGGCGAGCAGCGGGGCGTAGGCCTGTTCCTCGCCCGGCAGCAGATTGAGCGCCTTGGCGGCAGTATTCAGGTGGAGTCAGAACCCGGCGTCTTCACCCAATTCTTTGTGCAGTTACCCTGGGATAGTGAAAGGAACAATGCGTGATTAATGTCTTAATTGTTGATGATGATGCGATGGTCGCGGAGCTTAACCGCGCCTACGTCAGCCAAATCCCGGGCTTTACCTGCTGCGGTTCCGCCTCCACGCTGAAACAGGCGCGGGAGATGGTCAGCAACCCGGAGTTAAAAATCGATCTGATCCTGCTGGACGTTTATATGCAGCAGGACAACGGCCTGGATCTGCTGCCGACGCTACGTGAAGCGGGGAAAACCATCGACGTGATCGTTATCTCGTCGGCGGCGGACGCGGCCACTATCCAGAAGTCGATGCACTACGGCGTGGTGGATTACCTGATTAAACCGTTCCAGTTCCCGCGCTTTGAAGAAGCGTTAACCAACTGGCGCGAAAAGAAAAACCTGATGGGCACCCACAAATACTACGAGCAGGCGGACGTTGACAGGCTGCTGCACGGTGGCTCGCCGGTGGTGGCGGACGCCAAGCGCCTGCCGAAGGGGCTGACGCCGCAAACGCTGCGCACCATTTGCCAGTGGATCGACACGCACCCGACGGAAGAGTTCTCCACCGACGAACTGGCGGCAGCGGTGAATATCTCTCGCGTTTCATGCCGTAAGTATCTGATCTGGCTTGCGCAGATCAATATTCTGTTCACCAGCATTCATTACGGCATGACCGGCCGCCCGGTGTACCGCTATCGCCTGCAGGCCGAGCAGCTTGGCCTGCTCAAGCAGTACTGCCAGTAATCAGCTGGTAGCCGTCATCCAGTAACGTAAAGCGGAACTGGCTGGCGGAAGAGAGAATAATCTCTCGCCGTTTTGTGACAAAAATCGCCTCGATATCGGGGCGATTTGCCAGCACGGCGCACCCCTTCTCAACGCCCATCCCGTAAATCAGCGTGGTCCAGATATCACCGTCTAAAGAGTCAGTCGACACGATCGTCACGCTATCCAGGTCGTTGTCCAGCGGATAGCCGGTACGCGGATCGAGAATATGGTGATAGCGTTTGCCATCCAGTTCGAAATAGCGCTCGTAAACGCCGGACGTCACCACCGACTTGTTTGCCACCTCAATCACGCCCAGCATCTCCTCCGGGCCGCTAAACGGCTTTTTCAGCCCGATGGACCAGCCGCCTTCCGGCGAACCCAGCGTTTGTACGTTGCCGCCGAGGTTAATCAATCCCTGCTCCACGCCCTGACGCTTCAGAAAGTCACGCACGCGGTCGGCAATGTAGCCCTTGGCTATCGCGCCCAGGTCGATTTCCATGCCGCTGTGCGCCAGATAAACGCTGCCTTCGGCTTCGTCCAGCACCACCTGATGTGGCTGCGTGCGCGGCAGCAGCGCGGCAATATCCTGCGCCGGCGGCACGCTGTCGCCCTTGAAACCAATTTTCCAGCGCTTCACCAGCGGGCCAATGGCCAGATTAAAAATACTGTCGGGAAACTGGCTGGCGGCTTTGGCGCATTTGATGAGCTCGAACACGGGACGGCTGACGGTGACCGGATGTTTGCCCGCGGCGTGATTGATACTCATCACCTGGGATTCGGCGCGGTTCACGGTGAGCAAGTCTTCGTATTGTTTGATCAGGCGGAACACCTGGGAGGCGAGCGTTTCGTTGGCTTCGAACAGCTTGAGGAGAATGGGCGAGCCCATTAAAACGGCGGAGTAGCCATAAACACCTTCAGGTTGTGACATAGCGGGCTCCTTTTGCTGAAAGGGTTGCACCCCGGCAAAAGCCGGGGCGCAGTCGGGCTTAGCGTTTTGCCCAGCTTGCCGCCTGATGGCCCGCCAGGGTACCAAAGACAATAATATCGGCCACTGCGTTACCGCCGATGCGGTTACCGCCGTGAATACCACCGGCCACTTCACCCGCCGCGAATGCGCCAGGGATAACCTGATGCTGTTTATCCAGCACTTCGGTTTCGGCGTTGATGGTCACGCCGCCCATGGTGTGGTGCACCCCTGGGGCAATACGGATGGCGTGGAACGGACCATCTTTAATCGGATTACGCAGCGCGGTTTTACGACCAAAATCTTCGTCGTACTGATTTTCCACGAAGCCGTTGTAACGCTCAAGCGTGGCGAGGAAGGTGTGGTAATCCATCCCCAGTTTCTCCGCCAGTTCGCGAGGCCCTTCGGCGCTGACCACAAAGCCTTTGGCGATGTACTCATCCGCCGCTTTGTTTTTGGTGCGAACGTTCTCGTCGAACACGATGTAAGCGTATTTCTCCGGCAGCGCGATAATCTGCGCCGACACTTTATCGCGGGTTTCCATTTCGTTGAAGAAGCGGCTGCCTTTTTGATTCACAAGGATGGCCCCGCCGCCGCGAATGGACTCGGAAATCAGGTACGAAGTGGTTTGCTCCACGGTTGGGTGAATCTGAATTTCGCCCATATCCACGGTGCCTGCGCCCAGTTTTTCCAGCAGCGCAATGCCGCCACCCGTTGCGCCCTTGTGGTTAGTGGTGACAAAGCCTTCCAGATCCGGGCGGTATTTCACCACCATCGAACTGTTGGCGCTGAAGCCGCCGGTCGCCACGATCACGCTTTTCGCGTGGATGGTCAGCGCTTCGTTTTCGTCCGTCAGCAGCGCCACGCCGCTGACAGCGCCCTGGTCAAACAGGATTTCCGTTACCGCCGTTTCCATCAGCACGTCGATGCTGCGTTTGTTGATGTTACGCAGCAGGCCGCTGATCAGGTAACCGCCGACCGCCGATCCATCACGTGGGCGGTGGGTGCGGTCAATGCTCATCCCGCCGGTGGTGGTGATGTCGTTCAGCATGATGCCGCGATCCGCCAGCCACTCAATGGCCTGCGGGGCGTTTTCCACAAAGCGGTGCAGCAGCTCAGGGTTGTTTTTGTTGTAGCCGCCCTTCAGGGTTTCGGCGTAGAACAGCTCTTTGCTGTCGTGAATACCTTTTACGCGCTGGAAGCGGGTTTCCGCCGCGTTCATCCCGGCTGAAGCCTTAACGGTGTTCCCGCCGATGGACGGCATTTTCTCAACGATCAGCACGCTGGCACCTTCGTCATGCGCCTGAATCGCCGCCGCCAGACCGGCACCGCCGCTGCCCACGACCACAACGTCGTAGCTCTGCGGGGCGCTAACGCCGCCGCTTTCTTCAAACGCCTGCTGTTTGCTGGATTTCACCATCGCTTTAGAAACGGCTTTTTTCACCGCTTCGCTCTGGGACGTCGCGCCGGAAATGGCGTCCACAAACGGCGAGTTGGCGGTCAGAATGCGGGTACGAATTTCTTCGAAGTTAGTGGTGAATTCAACGTCGTCCTGCGGGCCAGAAGCCAGCGCAATATCGGCGATGCGATCGCTATCAAGGCTGACGTTGATCACCAGCTGGTTGACGTCATCGCTAACGGTTTCTTCGAAAATACCCGGTTTGAACTTAGAGGCGCCGCCCATGCTCATGTCGCGGATCATCGCCTCGACCAGCGAGAAGCGCCACAGCGGCTCAGGAATGGTCAGCGCTTCGCGTTGGGTGCTGTCGATAAACAGATCCAGCACGTCGCCGTTGGCGATGCGGTCGGTCCAGTCCGGGTAGGCGATGCAGGCGCGGCCCACGGCCACCAGGTCATACCCGTGTTCCAGCGCGGTTTCCACGTCGGAAGCATTGACGATACCGCCCACGCCCATCACCGGGATCTGCGCCAGCGCGTCTGAACGCATTTCGCAGTATTTATTGATAAGCGGCGTTGGATCAGTGGTGTCGTTAATCGACGGACGCAGCGAGTAGCCCAGGGAGAAGTGCAGGTAGTCCAGACCGCGCGCGGCCAGTTTTTCCAGCAGGTACATGGTGTCGTCGAAGCGAATCCCCGGGACTTCAAGCTCTTCCGGGGAGAAGCGATAGCCGATGATGAACGCGTCGTCGGCGTACTGGCGTACCATCTGATGAGTGATATCCAGGACGGCGAGCGGGAACTTAGCGCGACTGTCGCGGCTGCCGCCCCATTCGTCATCGCGCTGGTTTGAGTTGGGGGAATAGAACTGCTGGATCAGGTAGGTATTCGCGCCGTGAATTTCCACGCCGTCGAAACCGGCCTGAATGGCACGACGAACGGCGTCACCGAATTTGCCCACCATGCCTGCCACTTCTTCTGTGGTCAGGGCATTCGGCGTGGCTGCGCCGTCACGTGGTGCGGCCAGCGCGCTTGGCGCAACCGGGGTACGGCCACCGATGAGTTTAGGGTCGACCATGCGGCCGCCGTGGTAAATCTGCAGCAGCGCTCTTGAGCCTTCAGCCTTAATCGCGGAGGCGATTTTCGCCAGACCGGCAATTTTCTCGTCGTTATCAATCCCGATAGCGCCCGGGAAAGCGAGGCCCAAATCGTCAATGAAGCAGCATTCCACCACGATGGTGCCGATGCTCCCGGCACGGACGCGGTAGTATTCCACCAGTTCTTCGGTCACGGTGCCATCAAAATACCCGGTACAGGTGGTCATCGGTGCCATAAGCAAACGATTTTTTAACGCCGTACCGTTAGGTAAAGTAAATGGGCTTAACATGTGTTTGTCGGTGTTCATAATGTCGACTCCAAACTTTTAAATTTAAAATTGAGAATTGGGTTGCTGGCACTATTTTCGTTTTTGGTTATTGGCCATTTTGCATACCCACAATATAAGACTATTTTTAGTTACTAAACCATTTACGTTAATTTAAAAACTATTAAAGAACCGTGATAACACAAATACCCACAACGTGTTATTAATTAAAATATAAAAGATAACAGCTTATTAAATTAATATAACATTTCAGTTACCTTCGCAGAGCACCACACAGACACGCCCCAGTCCTTGCGCGAAGCGGAATCGAGTCAGCTAAAACCACTAAAAATGGACTGAGAGGCGCATTTTTAATGATCAAATTGATAACTTTTTTGCGTAAATACCCCTGCAAGTATGCGAACTATTATTTTTTATAAAAGAATAAACAGAATGCTGTTTCTTGATCTCGATCAATTGTCATATACCCCGAAAGCGCAATATATAATTATCCAAAGAATTTAATTCACCGCTGATAAAAAGCGATGAATGGTTATTTCCGCCACAACCAGAAACCAACATTTAATTAATAAAGAAAGTTTAAAAACTAAAGTAAGCGGAAATAAAAACAGAATCCTTAACTCCTTATAACGGTGTCATTATGAGTGTAATAACCACCAATCTACCGCCGCTCAAAGAGAGCACTAAAAAAGCAGGCAGCAACAAACGTTGGCTGATGATGGCGCTGCCCATCATTGTGGCACTGTTGTTGATGCTGGTTCCGGTCCCGGACGGCCTGCCGCCGTACGCCTGGCACTTCTTTGCTGTCTTCGTCGGCGTCATCGTAGGGCTTATCTTCGAGCCGCTGCCGGGCGCCGTTATCGGCCTGACCGGGATCGTCGTCATTTCACTTGGCAGCCAGTGGCTGCTGTTCAGCCCGGAACAAATGGCCGACCCGAAATTCAAGCTGGCGGGTGCCTCCTTTAAATGGGCGGTCAGCGGCTTCGGTAACTCCACCGTCTGGCTTATCTTCGGCGCATTTATGTTTGCTGCCGGTTACGATAAAACCCAGTTTGGCCGTCGCCTGGCGCTGATTCTGGTGAAATACCTTGGCCGCCGCAGCCTGACGCTGGGCTACGCCATTGCCTTCGCCGACCTGCTGCTGGCGCCGTTTACCCCGTCCAACACTGCACGTAGCGGCGGGACCATCTACCCGATTATCGCTAACCTGCCGCCGCTGTACGGCTCTAAACCTAACGACCCGAGCGCACGTAAAATCGGTTCTTACCTGATGTGGGTGGCTATCACCGCCGCCTGTATCACCAGCTCAATGTTCCTTTCTGCCCTGGCCCCTAACCTGCTGGCGCTGGCGCTGGTGAAAAGCATCGTCGGGATCAACATCTCCTGGGGTATGTGGTTCCTCGCCTTCCTGCCGCTTGGCCTGCTGTTACTGCTGACCATGCCGCTGCTGGCCTACTGGCTCTATCCGCCTGAAGTGAAAGTGAACGACGAAGTGCCAAAATGGGCGAGCCGTGAACTGGAAAAACTGGGCAAGCTGTCCCGCAACGAAATCCTGCTGCTGGTGTTCGTCTGCTCCGCGCTGGTGATGTGGATCTTCGCGGCAAGCTGGATTGAGCCTGCGCTGGCCGCCCTGCTGGTTATCGTCCTGATGCTGTGGACCGGCGTCCTGAACTGGAACGACATCACCAATAACAAGGCGGCGTGGAATACCTTCGTCTGGTTCGCCACCCTGGTTGCCCTGGCCGATGGCCTGTCTTCTACCGGCTTCATCTCCTGGCTGGGTAAAGAAGGCGGCGCGCTGATGACCGGTATCGCCCCAGGCACCGCGACCATTGTCCTGCTACTGGCGTTCTACCTGCTGCACTACCTGTTTGCGAGCACCACCGCGCACACCACCGCGCTGCTGCCGGCGATGCTGACCATCGCCTCCACCATTCCGGGCATGAATATGGAAGTGTTCTGTCTGCTGATGGTGACCTCGCTGGGTATCATGGGCATCATCACCCCGTACGGCACCGGCCCAAGCCCTATCTACTACGGTAGCGGCTACCTGCCAACCAAAGACTACTGGCGCCTGGGCACCATCTTCGGCGGCCTGTTCCTGGTCGCGCTGCTGGTGATTGGTTATCCGTGGATGTCCCTGATGTTCTGATTTAAAGCCGCTGGAGGGCAACCTCCGGCGGTTTATTTTTATGGAGTAACGAGCTATGTCGAACAAACCTTTTGTTTACCAAAATCCCTTCCCGCTGGCGCATGATGACACCGAATATTACCTGTTAACCCGCGACCACGTTTCCGTTAGCGAATTTGAAGGCCAGTCCATTCTTAAAGTTGAGCCGCAGGCGCTGACCCTGCTGACGCAGCAGGTGTTTCACGATGCGGCGTTTATGTTGCGCCCGGCGCACCAGCAGCAGGTGGCGAACATCCTGAGCGATCCGGAAGCCAGCGAGAACGACAAATACGTCGCTCTGCAGTTCCTGCGTAACTCCGAAATCTCGGCCAAAGGCATTCTGCCGACCTGCCAGGACACCGGCACCGCCATCATCATGGGCAAAAAAGGCCAGCGCGTCTGGACCGGCGGCGGCGATGAAGCGGCGCTGTCTCAGGGCGTGTACAACACCTATATCGAAGATAACCTGCGCTACTCTCAGAACGCCGCGCTGGATATGTACAAAGAGGTGAACACCGGCACCAACCTGCCAGCGCAAATTGATCTCTACAGCGTGGACGGCGACGAATACAAATTCCTGTGCGTCGCCAAAGGCGGCGGCTCCGCCAACAAAACTTATCTCTACCAGGAAACCAAGGCTCTGATCACCCCGGCGAAGCTGAAAAATTACCTGGTTGAGAAAATGCGTACCCTGGGCACCGCGGCCTGCCCGCCGTACCACGTGGCGTTTGTGATTGGCGGCACCTCCGCTGAATCTACGCTGAAAACAGTGAAGCTGGCGTCTACCCACTACTACGACGGCCTGCCAACCGAAGGCAACGAGCACGGCCAGGCATTCCGCGACGTGCAGCTTGAGCAAGAGCTGCTGGAAGAAGCGCAGAAGCTCGGCCTGGGCGCACAGTTTGGCGGTAAATACTTCGCCCACGACATCCGCGTCGTTCGCCTGCCGCGTCACGGCGCATCCTGCCCGATCGGCATGGGCGTCTCCTGCTCTGCGGACCGCAACATCAAGGCCAAAATCAACAAAGACGGCATCTGGATTGAGAAGCTGGAAAGCAACCCGGGTAAATACATCCCGGAAGAGCTGCGTCAGGCCGGTGAAGGCGAAGCGGTGAAAGTGAACCTGAACCGCCCGATGAAAGAGATCCTCGCTCAGCTGTCCGGGTTCCCTGTTTCCACCCGCCTGTCGCTCAGCGGCACCATCATCGTGGCGCGTGACATCGCCCACGCGAAGCTGAAAGAGCGTCTCGATAACGGCGAAGCGCTGCCTCAGTACGTGAAAGATCACCCGATCTACTACGCTGGCCCGGCCAAAACCCCAGAGGGTTACGCTTCAGGCTCCTTAGGCCCAACCACCGCAGGCCGCATGGACTCCTACGTGGATCAGCTGCAGGCCAACGGCGGCAGCATGATCATGCTGGCCAAAGGTAACCGCAGTCAGCAGGTGACGGACGCCTGCCACAAACACGGTGGGTTCTACCTCGGCAGCATCGGCGGCCCGGCGGCGGTGCTGGCGCAAAACAGCATCAAGAGCCTTGAACTGGTGGAATACCCTGAGCTGGGCATGGAAGCCATCTGGAAAATCGAAGT
The DNA here is from genome assembly GCA_009668225.1 of Enterobacteriaceae bacterium RIT693. Taxonomy (GTDB): domain Bacteria; phylum Pseudomonadota; class Gammaproteobacteria; order Enterobacterales; family Enterobacteriaceae; genus Cedecea. The sequence goes on from WJYK01000012.1 coordinate 18,102, forward strand.
GGAAGACTTCCCGGCGTTTATCCTGGTGGATGACAAAGGCAACGACTTCTTCCAGCAGATCCAGAACAAACAGTGCGCAGGCTGTAACAAGCACTGATTGTTCTAAAAGCTGAACTGAGGCGGGCACTGCGGTGCCCGCTTTGGTTCTGTGGCAAATGGGCAAAAACGTGGTTTTCGCCCATTTGGGGCACACCAAAGAACACTATTCATTGTTTTTAATAGGACACTAACCCGCTATATGAGAACAATGAGCTCTGCACGTCATCTTGCGGGCGCACAAGCGCCCGCTTTTTTTTGCCTAAAAGTTACTCCATACTGAAGCCCACATTTTCAGCCGTCGCCGACCAAAGGACTTCGCATGTTAAGGATAATCAGCTGGCTATTGCTCACGCTGCTTAGCTGCGCAGGGCTTGGCGCCTGGTTTTTACAGCAGCAATACCAAGACAAATCCGCCGACTTCCGCATTCTTTATCGCGAAATTACGGTCAAGCTGTCCCAGCACGATGCCATTATCCCGCTGCTGCCAGCCAGTCAGGATGCCGGTGAAGTACAAAAGATCCTGCCGCAGATAGTCCTGTGGCGGCGGCATAACAACCTTGAGCCTCGCCTGGCGATTGTGCCGGAATCAAATGGCCGCTACTGGCTGAACCGCCCTAACCTCTCGCTGCTGATTGATCTCCCGACGCTGCTCGACACCCTGGGGGAGAAAAAGACTTTTCAACACCTCAGCATCAGCTGGAATAACACAATTCTTTGCGAACAGGGCAACGCCAACGCGGGCTACTGGCGGTGGGACAAAGCCGTCGCCAGCCCGACGCAACCGTTTTTAGTGTCGGCAAGCGACAGCCCGGAATGGGCGGAACTGCCCTGGTGGCTTATCGTTTCTCCGGCGATTTTCTGGGCGCTGGCACTCTATTTACTGACGCAATATCAGGCGAACAAACGCCGCCGGGACATTGCCGACCTGCGCGCCCGCTATGCCGAACTGACGCGGCTGAATACGATGGGGGAGCTGGCGGCCGGCATGATGCATGAACTAAACCAGCCGCTAACCGCCATCATGAGCTACAACCAGGCGGCAGTACGGCTAATTAAGCAGGAGAACCCGGCCCAGGTTCCTGACCTGCTGGACGCCGCCGTGCTGCAAATAAAGCGTATCGATGCCCTGCTAAGTCAGTTCCGCCAGAAGCTCACCAGCGAGCGAGCCGAGTACCAACGGGTCGATCTCCCGAGGCTTTGGCTGCGTGTCTGTAAGCTGCTGGATAACGAGCTGCAGGCAGAAAAAATTCGTGCAACCGCGCATTTTGCCGACTCGCTGCCGCCGCTGTTTGCTCCCCCGCTGTGGGTGGAGCAAATCCTGCATAATATCGTCAACAACGCGGTGCAGGCGCAAACCGGCGGCTCTGGCTGGATCCATCTGCAGGCCAGCGCTGAAAATAACGGCATTGTATTAATGCTAACCGACGGTGGTCCGGGGTTATCGCCCGAAGCGCTTGAGCACGTTTTCATCCCGTTCTTTACTACTCGCGCCAGAGGGATTGGGCTTGGGATGGCGCTCACCGACACGCTTGTTCAACGCCTGAATGGCACCATCGAGGCCAGCAATATTCCCGGGCGCGGCGCCTGTTTCAGACTCTGGTTTCCACTCAACAGCGAGGAGAAATAATGGATCAGTGCATTTGGCTTATTGATGACGATGCGGCGATCCGCGACTCGCTGAAGCTCCTGCTCTCAACGGTTGGCTGGCAAACTCATACCTTTGACAGCGCCCAGGCTTTTCAACAGCACGCAGGCGACCTTAGTCAGTTGGCAGGTTGCATGCTGCTCGATATCCGCATGCCGGGCAAAACCGGGCTAACGCTGCTGGATGAATGGATGCAACAGGGGCTGGCGTTACCGGTAATCATCATGACCGGGCACGGCAACATCGACCTGTGCCGCCGGGCGTTTAAAAACGGGGCCTTTGAGTTTCTGACCAAACCGATTGATGCCGACCTGCTGTTTGAAGTAGTCGGGGCCGCGATGGAGCAACAAAAAACGCGCCTTGAGGAAAAACAAAAATGGCTGCCGCTGCAGGCGAAACTCGCCACCCTGACCGCTCGCGAAAAGGAGATGCTTGAGCAGCTGATTCAGGGCTACTCCAGCAAGGAAATTGCCCAGCAGTGCTCGCTTTCTCCACGCACGGTCGAGGCACACCGCGCCAATATTTTCACCAAACTGGAAGTGAACTCGCTGCCTAAACTGCTGAAAACCTACGGCGATATCGCCAAAGAGGCTAAGTAAAACTACCTGGAAAGTTAGGTGTTCGCGCCAATTTTCCGCCCGCGCCTCGTTTCATAGTATTGCCCCATAACGAACAACTCTGGAGCAACATCATGAAACGTCTTCTGTTAAGCGCCCTACTGCTGGGCAGCGTAGTCTCTACCGCCAGCGCGGCAACCGGCGTGCTGAGCCAGAAAAACCTCTCCCTCGATCTGGCTGATAAGCTGGCGCAGAGCGCGCTCCAGGTTTGCGCCAAAGATAACTATAACGTCGCGGTGACCGTGGTTGACCGATCCGGCACGCCACTGGTCATGAAGCGAATGGATAATGCCGGGCCGCACACCGTTGAAGCCAGCCGGATGAAAGCCTGGACCTCGCTGACCACCAAAAACCCAACCGACAACGTGATGAAAGGCTCCCAGTCCAACGCGGGCGCGGCCAATATGCGCGATATTCCGGGCTTCCTGCTGCTGGGGGGCGGCGTGCCGGTGAAAGCGGGTGAACAGGTGATTGGCGCAGTCGGCGTAGGCGGCGCACCGGGCGGGCATCTGGACCAGGCCTGTGCGCTTGAAGCGCTGAAAACGGTCGAGAACGAACTGAAGGCCGGGTAAAAATCGCGGGCGGCGAATGTGCCGCCCGTTTTGCATTTCTAGTGATGCAGCATCTCGTCGACAACCTGAGCTTTGGTCATGTTGTACGGGTAATACGTTGGCCAGTTATCCATCTCTTTCAGCAAGGCATCCTGAGATTCGCTGCCCATAAAGATATGGAAATGCTGCGACTGACGCGGGGCGATGATGTGGTCGCTGAACTGTACGAATTTTGGCGCTTTTGACTGAGCGTCTTTGCACTCAAACAGGTAGCGGACGCCCTTCTTTACCGAGCTGTAGGTCAGGATTTTATGGCCAGCGTAGTCGTAGCGGCAGGTTTGCACCTGTTTGCCAACGTGGAACTCAATAACATTATTTTCAATTCCGATCGTCTCAACGTTTGTCGCATAACCTTTTTTATAATACGCCCCGTACGCCTCCGGGCTTTTACCACTCATTTTGGCTTTTTTCTCCAGCACAGGATCCAAATCGCCGCTTAACAGATATGGATTGACCGACTGCCAGATGCCGTCCCAGTCAGATAAAGACCGGTCTTTCACATTGGCATCATCAAAGATCCCTTCGCTGGCTTTCTGTTCGACCTCGGTCAGGGGCTTACCGTGATGGTGGCCATGGGCAAAGGCCTGTGTACCTGAGAGGAAAACCCCCATACCCAGAATAAAGGCCGATTTTCTCATTATCATAACGCTCTCCTTTGCGGTCCAATCGCAACAAAAGAAATGTTATAACATAACAAATATCAATTTAACAGAATGCAGCGCTACAGCCCTGCCTGGCAATAAACGGGGCTTTCAGCAAAAGGAAAGTGGTATTCCTGGCGTCCGGCAGGTGACGGAGAAGCACTCCCTCCATTATCAGGATAATGTCATTCGCATCTGCTCTGCGAGCTCATCCAGCAGGGCAAACCGACGGCGGTACTCCGCTCGTTTTTTACTGGGTATGGCATCAAGTTCTTTGCGTGCAAGGTGCAGAGGCAATATATAGTAGCCCTCATTATTCAGGCGGCCCCCCTGGCTTTGCCAGAAATTATCATAGTCCGCATACATTTGAGCCGCCTGCCCCCGATAGCGTGCGTTGCGATAAATATGCACCTCATTGCCGACGGCCAGGATTTGCTCCGCCCGCATATGCCGGGCAAAATGACACACAGCATCCAGCACAATACGTTTCGGAAATAGCCCATAACAGGCTTTTGTTGCTGACTGGATAATTTCATGGGAGATATCGCCACTCGCTCCCTGCAACCCACCAATAAACAGCGTGCTTTTCCCCTGATACCGGCAGAGAGTATAAGTAATCTTTGCCAGTACCCGAGCCTGCACATCATGAATGACCATTGTGCAGTCTCCCTCTTTATCCAGATTCACCTCACTGGTCAGGGCGATATAAAAGTCATGACCTTCTTTGCCTTCAAGTGTTGCCAGACGCAAACCACGCGGTGATAGCCAGTCCATTCGCTGTTCATAAGACAGTCGGGCACTCATCGTCTGGTAGTGAAAAAGTAAAGCGTGAAGTGATTGCTTACGCGTGAATTTCAATGCCAGATAGGCGCGCTGCAGGCGTACAGGTAAGCGTGACTGGCAAATGAGAAGTCTCTGCAATTCGGGGAGACACACCAGCATATCCAACAGTTGCCAGGTGGACAGAGGAGCCTGTAAGCCACGCCATAAAAATTTGCGGCGATAGTTTGCTTTATTCCAGAAATCACCGGGTTGCCATTTCCCGCTCAGCAGAATAACAAATAGTTGCCACGCAGACTTAGGTGAGACATTCTGCAACGAGCTTTCAGTTATTTGAGCCATGCTCATCATCCTCAATAATAAAATATCGCGAATGTGAACAAGCAAAACATTAACGCCGTTATAAAAGACGAAAAGCTATATTACTCAATATCAACAGGCAATATTTTGTATATTAAATGATTAAAACTAAAATATTACCCTCCCGACTGATGCGAACACAGCACCATTGATTAAGAATATTCCCTCTCACTATCTGAACCGTGGCGGTGAGAATTAGAACAATCTGCGTCTCATTCAAGAGTAAAGTTTGGCACCTGTGCAAGCCTCTGGGGAGCACTATGCCTTTTTATTTGCAGCTGATGTGGGCTTAAGATCGCGGTGGGTTGCTGTTTCTCTTGGTAAAAAACCGAGCGCGGGTTTACCCGCGCCCGGTCTACTTTTTCTACCGCACTGCGTTAGAAGCTGAAGCGATAGCCTCCGTTGATCTGCCGCTGGTTGAAGCGCTTGCCCGTAATACTGTCTGCTTCAAGGTAAAGCGTATGCGTATTGTTCAGGCTGGCACTTACCCCCAAACCATTGCTCCACGCGTTGCCTTTAAAGCTATGGGCTTCACGAGCGTTGTTAAGTGTATAAGCGGTATTGCCCTTAAACTCCCTTATCAATCCGGTCTTCAGGTACGCATTGATTTTACTGCTGTCCATTTCAGCTTCATAGCCAAACAGCGCACTGGTGCGGCCAATCATTGATTCATAGCGGCTCAGATTAATGTTAAGGCCGTTGCTGGCTTTAACCCTGGCAGCATTCTGATGGGCATAGCTAAGCTGCGCCTGAGGTTCAATGTAGAAATGGTTGTTGAGGGAAAACTTCTGTCCCATTTCCAGTGAGAAGCCGACCCCGGAAGCATTACCCTGACCTGAGACTCGATTCTCCTGGCTGTCGCGCACACTGAAGCTGTTTTTCAGCCAGGAGGCTTTAGCCACGCCATCCACATAGAAACCGCTTCTACCCATCCAGGTCGTATAAAGGCCCATATGATGCGACTGAACGGTACCATTGCCGCTGCGATAATCGGGCGAACCCTGGGTTAAGCCTAAAAAAGTCCCGACATAGAATGGGATTTCCGGGGTGATGCGCTTATCAAAACCGAGTTGGGTGCCGCTGTAGTCGAGATTAAAACCACTGAGTTTTCCACTGGCAAATGAGTCGAATCGACCACCAAACCCTCTTATCCAGGCATTACCCTGCTCGCTACTTTGACGTAAATCTCCCATACGCTGCATCAACGTCTGGGTTTCGGCGAAATTGAGCAGATAGCCAACATTGAGGAAGTTGCCCCCCGCATCTGCCGTCGTCGTTATTGGCGGTTTGGGTGTGGGTGTTGGGTCTGGCGTTGGGTCCGGAGTCGGGTCTGGCGTTGGGTCCGGAGTCGGGTCTGGCGTTGGGTCTGGAGTTGGGTCTGGCGCGCTTCCTGCGGAGTAAAGCTCCCAGTTGTTACCATTCTGCCGCACATCATAGAGATAACCTCCCAGCTCGACCTGAGAGGTCGCGGTAAACAGTGTGCCACGTGCTTTACCGTCTGCAGTTTCAACCACCGTCAGGACTTCATGACCGGTTGTATTGAGGTCGCCGCGATTGAGCACCGTTAATAAATGGTTTCCGGAACTGGCTCCTGTCACCACCAGTTTGTCACCGGCGTTATTAACGCCGTTACCTTCACCGACAATATCGGTACGTAAAACAAAAGTACCCGCCCCACTGAGCGTACCCACCTGTAGAGTATAATAATCATCAGTCAGCGCGGCGCTCGAAAAATCAACGGTACTGTTGTTAAGCGCCAGATTGTCCAGGTTAGAAGCGCTCACGAGATTCCACCGGCTGTCATTCATCGAGAGATTTAGTGCGCCGCCATTAACATTGTCGCTAAAGGCGTTTCCGGTCCACACCGAGCCTGAGGCCATATCGATATTGATAAGCCCCCCTTTTGACTCAATACCACCGTTTATCGCCATCTTTCCGCTGGCATTAATGCGGCTTGCCGCAGATCCCTCACTGTGTTCGGTCGCGATAGCGGTCTGCCTGGCGTCAGCCATGGCTATCGCAAGCGTGCCGGTCAGGTCGACTTGACTTCCAGTCTCGGCATAAATACCTCGAGTGCCCTGCGCGCCATTGATCGCAATATTCTCACCGGCAATCATGGCTGAACTCTGTGCCCATAGCGCGGTCGATAATTCCCCCTGGCTGTCGACGGTAATATCGGTGTTTTTGAGGTTGATGTTAGCGTCTTTCCCTCTGGCCAAAGCCCCCCATGCTCCTCCGGAAAAGAGGCTATTGCGGTTATCCTGCGTGCCGAAATAGTTAAGGGTGACGTTAGTCACAGGATTACCGGCACCCAACGACTCCGTATTGGCAACCAGGGCACCTGCCGACTCCGAGCTGACGTGACTCCCGGCACCGATACGGGCGGTTCCGTCCAGAATTTCAATCCCGTGAGAACCCTTACCCCGGGTGAATACAGTCAATGCATCGGCGTTGACATCGCCAAAGCTCCAGATGCCAAATGCATATTCACCGTCTGTTGTTATCTGGCTGCCCTGGCCCAAATCGACGATGGAGTTTTCCTGGATATTCATGCCATAAGCACTGTTTCCCTGAGTATCAATGGTTAGCCGATCGGCCGTAAAAACTGCCGGACCGTAGGCGCTGTTACCGTTGAGTCCTCCCACATAAACGCCAAAGCTGATGCGCCCGTTCGTTTTAATCGTACTGCCGCTGCCCAAATTAGCCTGACTGCCGTAGTCATCTATCCTCAGGCCTATGCCATTTTCACCCTGTGTTTCTATCGAGAGGCGGTCGGCACGTAATGTGGAGCCCGCATGGAGTTGAATGCCGGTCGCTCGTCCTGAATTCGCCTCACCGGTTCCTGTCACCTTAATCTGGCTGCCGCTCCCCAGGTCAGCCTGTGCCTTATCTCCAGATAACACCAGGCCGACAGCCCTTTCACTCTCAGCGTTAACGGTGAGACGATTAGCCGTTAATTTGCTTTCATCACCGAGAATAAGTACGCCTTGTGCGTTACCTGTCGGGGCAGCGGCGGTCACCGTGACGTCATTACCCAGATCCACCGTTCCGGTATTAAAATCAGGATTCAGCACGCCATACAAAATGCCATTGGCGTCGGTAGTATCAGCGATGATGCGATCGCCATTGTTAACCTTGATGGCATTTCCTTGTTGACTGCCCAGGTTAGCAGCCAGAACAGGCTGTAGAAAACAGACTGCGCCGAGCCCCAGAATACCTGCTTGCTGAAATACACGCTTTATTGGATTAAAAAGAAAATGTCCCTGAGATCCCTGATTATAAAACTTAATATCCATAAATACCCTTTAATATTCCTGTCTACTGTCCAGAAAACCGTAATCTCTATTAATGCCACGCCGATTACGACAGGTAAACCGCAGCCAGTAACGCTCCCACGCCCACCCGGTGCCCACTCATTGTTTTATCACATCAAAATATTCTGATAAGACAACAATACCAATGCGGAATGCCTCGCACTAAAAAAAGACGAGACAATAAATACATTAATATTATTATAGCGATAGAATCCCGACGACCTCTTCCCCGGCACCACTCAGACAAAAAAACCTGAGTAATTAATGAGTATCTGCAAAGCAAGGACGGGCGAAAGCAGAGACGAAATTTACCTGATATAAATCACACCAGTAAAATATGATATTTATTGATACATTGCATTTTCGGAAAGCGCCGCTGAATATTCAACAACCCATAAAAGCATTTTAGTCTTTCAGATGCTCGCGACTCTGTTTTCCTGTGCGACGGTTTATGCTGTACCCATTCGTGATAGCGATGCCCAATACGGCGGCTTAAGCGCCCGCTGTTCCCCGACGCATGGCGATGCTGGAGGAAGACGGTGTTGCAGCAGATGATTCCTGGGTTCAGTGCAACACAGCCTTCTGATTTCTCCATCACGTCTGATGGCATTGTGTGGCCAGTAGGCCCGGAAAAATTTTTTTCGCCACCTGTTTATCAACCATAATACGTATACTTTCTGTGTTTAATTCAGCACGGATAGTTGCTGTATTGATTTTTATACCATTGATATACGTGTTCAGGCTTTGATTCATATAATTGCGTGAAACCTGCGTCAGTTGAATGCGGGCTGCTGGCTGTAATTTAATATTCAGTTCGACGTAATCAGAATTAACGTCGCCTTCCCCTCGGATATTCACCGTCAATTCTTTAAAATCACAGGATGAGTTAAAATGAATTTCAGCGCCCTGCATGGTGGCCATACTCTGAAACGTCAGCAGCAGTGCCCCCACCAGGGTTGAGAGACGGGTAAATAACGACATAATAAACTCCTTTTACGTCAAACTAAGCAATACTTCACGTTCCGGCGCAGTTCGCCACCGGTGATACATGACGGCACACCGCCCGCCCGGTTATACCATGCTCCCTGCACAAAATACCAGCCGGGCCTATGTCTTCCCCATTGCCACCATCGTCGTCTTGCCTTCCCATAATATCTTCAGGCAATTGAGAAGATCTGGGCTATCTTCAAATTTTCCGGGAAATAGTCTTTATAAAGATAATACCCAAAGCCGCGATAAATGCGGCATCTTCAGGGGTTACTCTACGTATTGTCAGGCTTTTCCCATGTGCTCATCAGTTTGGTTTCAAGAAAATCCTGACCCGTTAAGCGAGTATATTGCCCCGTCAGCCCACAAAATGGGGGTTTATTTTCGATATATACCTCCGCAGCCAGCAGCAACTGGCTGGCCTGATTTTTGGAGAGCAGCAGGCTGGGGTAACTGATTAAAAAACGTTTTTTGTCAACGATATGGTAATAGAGTGAGCCACCGCAGGCCGGACAGAACGCTCGCCGCTCGGTATGAGAATACGTGAATATGGCAGGTTTAGATTCGCCGCAGAAATCAGGCTCATCTGCTGACGCAATATAAAGTGCAATGCCGCCACTCCATTTCTGGCAAGCGTTACCGTGGCAGGCAATCACGTCCAGCGCAGGGAATAAAATATTAAATTTTATTTTTCCACACAGACAAGAACCTTTGCATTCCAACATTGGCATTTTCCAGTTAGCCAGAATAAATTCTTTCCCCCTTTGGTGAGTAAGCACAGCGGCGGGAAAAGCGAGAGTGTCGTAATAAAAAAGCCCGGTTAAATTAACCGGGCTTTGGCAGCTATGGAGATTAGAACTGATAGGTCAGGCCAACGGCAACCACGTCGCCGGTATGGATCCCGGACGCACGGTGGAAACGGTTATCGTCCAGCAGATTGATTTTATAATCCGCATAGGTCGACATATTTTTGTTGAAGTAATAGGTCGCACCGAGTGAGACATACTCCACCAGCTCTTGATCGTGACGGGTACCGAGATCTTTGCCGGTAGATTTCAGGTAAGCGATGGATGGACGCAGACCGAAGTCAAATTGGTACTGCGCAACGGCTTCGAAGTTTTGGGTCTCATTAGCAATGATGTCGTTCTTACCGTAGGCGGTCATATTGCGGGTTTCGGCATAGGTTGTTGCCAGGTAAATGTTGTTGGCATCATATTTAAGACCGACAGCCCATACTTCAGCTTTTTCACCTTCGGCATTAACACCTCTGGAGGTGCGGCCAGCCGCAACCTGAGCATCGGTACGATCGGAGGCCGCGTAAGCGGCACTAATACCAAAGCCTTCATATTCGTAGCTAGAAGAAATACCCCATCCATCGCCATGTTGTTTATGAAGATCACGAGAGCTGGCATCTTCTTTTCCCTGGTACTGAACGGCAAAATTCAAGCCATCGATCAGGCCAAAGAAACCGGTATTACGGTAAGTTGCAACACCGGTGGTACGTGCGGTGGCGAACACGTCAGTTTGCGTCCAGGTATCACCGCCGAATTCTGGCAGCATATCGGTCCACGCACCCACATCGTAGGCTACGCCGTAGTTACGCCCATAGTCCAAAGAACCGTAATCAGCGAATTTTAAACCTGCAAAGGCCAGGCGCGTTTTGTTCCCTTTCGCCCCATCAGATTCCGCGTTATTAGCACTGAAATTATACTCCCACTGGCCATATCCAGTGAGCTGATCGGCAATCTGGGTTTCACCTTTAAAACCTAAACGGGCATAAGTTTTATCGCCATCTTCACCGGTATCATTAGTGAAATAGTGAAGCGCAGTTACTTTTCCATAAAGGTCCAACTTATTACCGTCTTTATTATACACGCCTGCTGCATTTAACGTGCCTGCCGCTAATAAAGATGAGACGGCCACAGCTACCAGTTTTAAGTTCATATTATTCGTCCCTAATGATTAAAAAAACACTTCAACTCACTGAAGTGCAATCATTATTAATAACGAAAATGCTGGTTACAAACAAAAGTTCTCAAATAACCATCTATTTTTACTTATCGTGATCGCCGTCGTCGTTGTTAAATGATAAATATCAATTTATAAGGCCTACATTTTACAACTCACTAAAAAACAACAAAAACACCTCATACAACAGAAATTTAAACCCACCAACCACGCCAATGAAAAAATAAAAAACCAACCAATACATACAACACATGTTTTTGAAAATCAAATAAAATATAAAAAACACACTAAAATACAAATGTAATACCAAAAAACATTCACTGAAATTATCAATTTATAGATAAAAACACAATAAAATAAAAATCAAAACTCATTGAAAACATAATGAAAACATTCATCCCCACCTCACAGTGCGGCGGAGATGGCCCTGGCAATACAAGTAATGACACTCGATTTACCGAACACCAGGATAAAGATTAAGACTATTCTCGTGAAATAAAGTTATTTAGTCACCCTCTGTTTTAGCGAAAAGCGGATTTGCTTAGTGAAAAAGATACGGTGTTAGCGGGAAGACTGGCTGACATAAACCGCAATGAGAAGCGCTACTCGGCTAGCCGAGGTTTACTCAACTCGGGGATGGCGGCTTGTTATTACGGTGCGTCGTTCATTGTACATACCGTTACACAGCAACGCTCATCATCGAAGGGGAGCCTGGTATATAGTGCTGCTATACACAGGGATGATTTGTTGTAGTGATAAAAACTAACAAATTTTAAACAAATGGCCGTCATGTAACCTTACTTTTATAATGAAAATCAAAAATACTCTCTGCCTACATATCCTGATGGCCTTGCTTGCCATCCTGTTCCTATGCGTTCCTCCCCTGGTGACGAGCTTCGATCCGCCGCTAACGTTTCAGCCGTTGATTAAAACAATGGAGGGAACACCAAAAGATCAAAAAGAGAAAATAGCGACAATTTCCCATGCATTACAAGGTAATGCGCTGTTCTTCCTCGGGGCATCTGAGGTTTCCACATCTGAAGATGAACATTACGCTGTATATAATTACTTTAATAAGCAATTACATCAGCCGGTGGTGGCCTATGGTGATAGTTATGTTGATAACATCACTCAGTTCCTGCTGCTTTCGCGTTTTAAAAATGACCTTAACGCAAACAGCAGAATTGTCCTGTTGTTTGCGCCAGATAGCTTTTATTTCGACAGCATTCCTCCGGCCATTTTTGCCGACCATTTCCCATCCGCTATTTTTAATCCACTGATGGCAGATGAAAAAACACGTCCCTTCCTTGTCAATTACTTACACCACATTAATGAAGAGGATATAAGCCATTTAACCTTCGGCGAAATGAATGCTTATGGCTGGCATCCGCAGGTGATTTGGCAGGAAGTTAATTATGAGTTTGCTAACTTCTGCACGATGGTAAAAAACGACTGGCTGGCAAGGCTGCATATTGTTCCTGAGTCACCTCGCCCCTGGCCGCATCCTGCAACAAAAAGCATTGCGCCGGACTGGAATCAACAGCTGGCTCAGGCTCAGGTGCTGAACCAATCCCGCCACGAAAGCGCAGCCACACTGTGGATGGATAAAAGTGTCTTTAACGACGAAAAAACGCCGGAAGAGTGGTACGAAACCCCTGCGGTAAGCCGCCAAATGCAGGCTTTCCAGGCCACGATCGAACTGCTGAAAGCGCGCCATGCTCAGTTTGTTGTGATTGTCGACCCGCTAAACCCCTGGGCGCTGAAAAACACGCAAAAATTCCGGCCGATCGACAGCCAAATCAGGGCGTATCTCGAGCAAAACCAGGTGCGCTATTTCGATATGTACGCGCAGCCCTATCAGAATGGCTGGAACTGGGACCGGCTGCACCCAACGGAACTGGCATGGGTCGCCATGGACCGCTTTATTGCTGAGAGCTTTAGATGATGAAAACCGCAGTTCGTCTTTTTGTTCTTTACCTGCTGCTGGCGGTCACCATCGTTGCGTGGTCTTCGGTTGACGACAGCATGAATTTAAAAGTGCATTTTGAATATCAAAAATTTTGAAGGATGAATGATGTACAGTTCCGGAACATTTTTTTTCTTTCTGTTTTCATCAGCACTGCTGTTCGCTCTGGTTAACCGGGTATTACATTACCGGCTAACCTATTTAGCGGCTTTTTCTGTGTTAGCGGCGTTAGGCTGGGGATATATCTTCCAGGGCGACTATATTGTTCCGGTGGCGGTATTCTTTGCTTTTTATATTCTTGTCACATTAAAAGAGAAAGGCTGGTTAAAAACGTGGCAGGCGGTGAGCCTGACACTGCTGCCGTTATTGCTGGTGAAATTACACCTCAATAACCATTGGGGCATGATTGGCCTTTCCTTTATGACCTTCCGTGCTATTGACGTGCTGCTGTACCGCAGCAAAAAAGATGGGCGGAACTTCCTGCATTACTTCTGCTATCTCTTTATGCCCTTTATTATCCTGGCCGGCCCAATGTACCGCTGGAAAACCTGGGTTAACGATATCAACAAACCGGTATTCAGGCTTGAGCGCGCACAATTTCTGCTGGCCGTGGAGCAAATCGTGACCGGCGTTGTGCAGAAGTTCTTATTCGCGATGCTGATCGACAACCTGGTGATTGAGTCCTGGAGCCATCGGCCGTTTACCTTAACCGTTGGCGTGGTGATGTCTCTGGCTTATAGCGCCTACCTCTATTTTGATTTTGCCGGTTACAGCAACATGGCTATCGGCGCCGGCCGCCTGTTTGGCCTGAACATACCGGCCAACTTCAATATGCCGATTCTGGCTAAAAATCCGCAAGATTTCTGGCGCCGTTTCCACATCAGCCTGTCCGAGTGGCTGCGCGACGTTGTCTTTATGCCGATTTACATGAATCTGATGAAGCTCGACTTTTTCCGTCAAAACAAAACGCTGGCACAGAACGTAGGGATCTTTTGCACGCTCTTTTGCATGGGGGCATGGAACGGGCTTGAACGACATTACGTCATCAGCGGCGCGCTGTTCGGCGCCATTTCCGTTGCTCACAACATGCTGCAGTGGTCAGCCAAACGCAGCCCGGCACTGGGCAACTGGCTACGTTATCCGATTATTGTGTTTTTTGGACGAATTCTGACGCTGGCAAGCGCCGCGGCCTCCCTTTACATCTTTAGTGGAATGTCTCCTCTATGAACCTTCACCCCGAGCTTCAGGAACTGCAGGATTTTCTGCGTACGGCATTACTCAGCCCCGCGCGCCCACATCAGTTAGCCATTAGCGGCAGCGATGACGCACTCACCTGGCTGCAGCTTTCCGTCGCGGCTACGGACTGGGCGCAGCGCTATCAACAATGCCAGCAGCCCGCCGGAACACCGGTCGTGTTATACGGGCACCAGCAGGCTGAGTTCGCCGTTGCCATCTACAGTTGCATGCTACATAACATCCCGTATGTTCCGGTGGACTGCATCTATCCTAAAGAACGGCTGAAAGAGATCTGTCAGTTGGCTAACGCCCCCTACTATTATGATGTCGTCACCAGACAATTCATCGCTACCGGCGAAGCGGGAAGCGTGCTGGACGAGCCGAACCTGGCTTACATCATGTTCACGTCTGGCAGTACCGGAAAGCCTAAAGGCGTGCAGATTGGTCGTGAAAGCCTGTGGCACTTTATGAAGTGGGTGCGCGAAGACTTTTCATTGCCTGATATCCCTGTACTGATGAACCATGCGGTCTTCAGTTTCGATCTTTCGCTGATCCCCTTGCTGGCGAACCTGGCTACCGGCGGCCATATTGTGCTCAACGCGAAAGAGGATATCGCGGCGGAAAACTGGCTTGAGCGCCTGAAAAACAACGGCGTTTCCGCCTGGGTTTCCACCCCTTCATTCGCCTACCAAAAGCTGCTCTCCCCTCAGTTCAGCAGTGATTATTTGCCCGAACTGAGCGTGTTTGTGTTCATCGGTGAAGTGCTGAATAAAGCGCTGGTAAAACAGCTGCGTCGTCGTTTCCCTCAGGCCAAAATCCTTAACTCCTATGGCCCAACGGAAGCGACCATCGCCACGACAGTGATTGAAATCACCGATGAGATCCTGCACAGCGAAAACGACCTGCTGCCGGTCGGTACCATGATGCCTGAGTCGAGAATGGAGATTACCGCTGAAGGCGAGCTAATTATCTGGGGTAAAAACGTCATGCGTGGCTACCTCGGGCTGCCGCAGGAAAACGCCGAAAAACTGCTGAGCCATGAAAATGAGGCCTACCGCGGCTACCGAACCGGCGACCTCGGTTACGAAGACGGGCTGCTTTACTGCCAGGGCCGCAACGACAGCCAAATCAAGCTCAACGGCTACCGCATTGAAATCAACGAAATTGAAAACCGCCTGCTGGCAATGTCCGGCATTAGTGAAGCCGTAGTCCTGCCCCTGATGAAATCCGGTGGGGGCGTGCTGCGTATTGCGGCGTTCTGCGTAACGGGTTTAGCCCCGGAAACCATCAAGACTTCGCTTTCAAAGGTGATCCCGCCTTATATGGTGCCGTCTCAGATCATTATTAAAGATACGTTACCGCTTAACCCTAACGGCAAAATCGACCGCAAGCTGCTGGATACCCAGGCTCGCACGAACTAATTACCCCAGGAAAAAATGATGGAACAAGATATTCTCGCCCTGTTTGAAAAAGTGTTATCCCGCAAAGTGGGTTTTAACGATGAACTGATTGAGTCTGATATTCTCGACTCGATTCTGGCCGTAGATTTGGTGCTGGAAGTCCAGGATATTTACGGCTGTACAATCCCACCGACTGAAGTGGCAAATGTCCTGAAAACGCCTGCGGAGCTAGCCCGCTACATTGAAGAAAACCGCGGGTAAACCTTAACGAGGCCCGGTTTAAAGACCCTGGATGCTCATGCCTCCGGGGTCTTTTTGTTTCAATGCCGCATCGCCGATGATTCATTAATAACTCGTGGGAACAGGCAGATGATAAGAAGTAAATGCGTGTAGAAGAACGCCTCAGGGCTGACGACGACTCGCCAGCGACACAGCGCGACACGCAAACGACGATGCAAAAAGACCTTGTCTACCGAACCTGCTCACTGAAAACCGTTCAGCTTGCGCAGGACAAAGGGTTAGAAGAAGAGCATCACGACTACAGCCACTATCCGGATAAGCTCGCGTTTACGCTCAAAACGAGCGCGCAAATTTATAAAAGCACTGGATTCGGGGGTAATTTCACTTCGCGGCACCTTTAATTCAATCACGGGGCTCCCGTGATTGAATTGATTGGGGCGCGCTTAGAAGCTACTCGCTTGCATGATGAATCGGCAGCACCTGTGGCTGGCTGCTTTTTCCCGCTGGGGTAACGACGACTTCATTTTGTCGCGGCAGGTGCTCAGGGCAGGCACCGTATACCTGCATTGTTTCCCCCGGCTGAAGCGTCGTCTTTACTAACGTTAACGGCATCTCATCAGGCATGAGCTTTACGTCGCGCTCAAGATCAATCGCTGATTTACCGGTGTTGGTTACCGTTAGTTCGTTTCCCTTCGCTTTCCAGGCCAGCGAGCGCAATGTCTCAGGCTGATGTGCAGAAGCACTTTGCTGCGTGTCTTTCGCCATCACCCCGGTGGCCTGTGCCAGAGAGCAGGAAAAAAACAGGATCAGCGGCAAAGCGGGAAGTATCCTTAGGGCGTTGTTCATCGTCATCTTTCTCGTTATGGCCTCTGCACGGAGGCAGAGGCCAGCGGGTTTACAGCGTTAGCGAACAAGCTGCCAGAGTGCCGGTACTTCGGCCGGAGACCAGTGCGCCATTGACGGGTGGCCCTGCAGGCAACGATACTCTTTGCCTTTATAGGTCACCACATCGCCCGGCTTATAGTTCACGCCGGTTTTCCATTCACCTTCCGGCTCAGGCGTAACAATGCTGTCCTGGGTTTTGGCCTTCAACACTGCGCTTGCCAGTGAGGTTTGTCCTTTAGCGTTTTCAGCCACAACCGTGTAGCTGTAGGTCGTCGCAGCCGTCAGGCCACTGTCGCTAAACTGAGTCCCCGTCACCGTATTAACCTTCACCCCGTCACGCAGAACATGGTATTTCACAGCGCCAGTGACGCCGTTCCACTTAATGTTCAGGTTCTTTTCCCCGGCGGAAACCAGGCTAAGACCCGTTGGGGCTGCCGGTGCGCTTTCAGACACTTCAGCCGTTTTCACCTCTACCGTATTACTGGCATCAGACAGGTTGCCTGCCGCATCTTGTGCTTTCACGGTATAGCGGTAAATCACGCCGCCCAGCTCCACGTTGGAATCCGTCCAGCGGGTATCGCTTGCAGAGCCGACAGGCACGCCGTTACGCAAAATGGAATAGCCCGTCACACCCACGTTATCGCTCGAAGGCTGCCATGCCAGCGTGATGGTTTGAGCGTTTTCCATTACCTTCAGGCCAGCGGGTGCGGTAGGTGCAACGTCATCGACGTCCGGGCGATCGCCAGACATCTGGTCAGCCCGCTGCTTCATCTCGTTAAAGTAGTCCACCTGCTGAGAAAGGGACTGCTGCTGATCGTTGGCGCCGAGCGTCCAGATAAAGAAGCCGCCGTAGCCCTTTTCAGCCTGCCAGCCCGCACGGTTAACGTTAGTCTGGCGGCTCTCCACGAAGCGCCCTTCTGGTCCCCACTGGGAGTTAATGGTCTGGCCCATTACGATTTTGCTCTTATCACCAACGGCGCGAGCGTAGTTGGCCATCGCCACGTCGTACTTAAAGCGCGGGCCAGCGTCATAGGCCATGACGTTAAAGAAATCGAAAACATCTTTACCTTTGGTCAGCAACGGCAGCACTTCACCGTGGTGGCCAGAGCGTGCGGCCTCAACAAAGGAGCAGTTTTCCGTCACCAGGTTTGACTGGCAGGCTTCCGGATCCGCACCCACGTGGTAAGTGGTCAGGCTGATAAGCTTTTTACTTCCGGAGGCGTCCAGCAGCTCGCGCACGCGTTTTGCCACCGCCAGTACGTTGTCATTCTCCTCCGGCGTCAGGCGCGCCACTTTTTCAAAATCAAAGTCGATACCATCAAGCTGCACTTTGCCCGCAAGCTGGTTAACGCCCATATCGCACTTGCCTTCCCAGTTGGTGTGCAAGCACTCACCTACCATCTCTTCCGGCTTCAGGTTCTTTTTATAAACCGGGAAGTCGGTATGCAGCAGTTTGACCAGGTTCTGCGCCAGATTTTCACGCGTTTGTGGCGTTGCCAGGTAAGCCCACATGGACTCATAGGTTTCACCGCCGAAGGCAACCATCATTTTTTTACCCGGCTGAGCCAGCTTTAACTGGCTCCATGCGCTGTAGGCGGATGCCTGGATGTACCACGGATCGTAAGTCGGCATGGCCACAATATTGTCGGAGCTGGAAATTTTACCGCTCGCATCCCAGCCGCCGAATGAAAGCAGAAGCGTATTGGCCGTGACGTCTTTTAGGGTCTCAACTGAGTCGGCAGTAATTCCGCCCCAGGAGGTAAAATAGGAGACTGCACGCTGGGTTTCAGCTGCGAAAGCCGACTGCGCCAGCAGGGCTCCACTAATCAACAAAGGTAAAGTTAGTTTTTTCATTGCGTATCCTTGTAAGTTATTTTTAAAACAACATCCGTTGCTGTTTTCATTATTCTCTTTTCCTGTCAGCAAAGCTTTGGGGATAATGACATTGGCTTTCAGGAACGCCCCTTCATCAATAAGAAATATCTTTGGATAACGCAGCGAGATATTTCTCAACGCAACGTCCCTCGTTCGCAAACAATAAAAGAGCCAACGCCTGTCTCATCAACATGATTTCAGGAAAAATTCATCACTTTCACATGACATTTCTCTGATGAAGGAGGCTTTTAATGAAAAATCACGCACGGATGATGCGCACCCAAGGTGGCTTCACCTTACTCGAACTGCTGGTAGTGCTGATGATCATCGCGCTTCTGGCGGGCTTTGTCGGGCCAAAGGTCTTTTCCAACGTCGACTCGGCAAAAGAGAAAACCGCGCTGCGCCAGATGCGCTCTCTTGCCGACGCTATGGCGCAGTATCGCCTCGATGTTGGCCACTACCCTAATGAATCCGAGGGGTTAAAAGCGTTGACGGAAAAACCATCTTCGGCACAGAACTGGAATGGCCCGTATCTCAGTCAGCAGGTACCAATGGATCCCTGGGGCAATGCTTATCAGTGGCATAATCCGACCAGAGAAAAAGATTCTATTAATGAAGTGGATATTACCTCCAGCGGCAAAGAGGGTAAGACCATTATTTATGGTTTCTGATGATGTTACGCGCCTTATTATTATTTTCGCTCACGCTTCCGTTATTTTCAGCCCAGGCTAACTGCTGGCTGGATGCGGGAGCACGCTACGGAATTGAACCTGAATTATTACAGGCCATCGCCATCGTAGAGTCGAATGGCAATACCGCCGCCATGAATAAAAACCGTGACGGCTCTTTCGATGTTGGCCTGATGCAAATCAACAGTAGCCACTTTGGCGCTCTGCGCAAATTTCGTATTAGTCAAAAAGATCTGCTTAACGACCCCTGCCAAAGTGTCATGACCGGCGCGTGGATCCTGGCAGGTCAGATCCAACAGTTCGGGTATACCTGGGACGCGGTCGGTGCCTACAACGCCGGAACGGCAAATACGCCTAAACGCCGCGCGCTTCGTCAACAATACATAAAAAAAGTGGCCCCCCAGTATGCCCGTCTTAAGAGGCATCGGGGCCACATACAGTCGCCGCAATGAAATCTTATACCGTTACCACCCTCATGGAGGGTAAACGCGTCAACCAGACGGTGCTTGCCACCTCGGCTGACGATGCCGCACTCCGCGTCACCGCCCTGGGCGGAATTGCGATGCAGGTGCGTGAACGCCCTGCACGTCGGGATAAACGCTTTCCCTTAAATTTATTCTTACAGGAACTCATCGCCCTGCTCGAAGCCGGGCTTGTGGTGGTAGAAGCCATCGAAGCGCTACGTGAAAGCAGCCGCGATAACACCGCAACGCTGGTACTGGAGACGCTGGTTAGCCGCCTGTACGAAGGCGCTCAGCTTTCTCAAGCCATGTCGGCGCTGCCTGCCCTGTTCCCACCGCTGCTTATCAATACCGTCGCGTCGTCAGAACAAACCGGTCATCTGCCGGTAGCCCTGGCTCGCTTCCAGTATTACGAGTCCCGGATGGAGGCGCTGCGCAAACGCATCAAAGCAACGATGCTTTATCCCACCATCGTCATCTCCGCCGGGGGAGCGATCCTGGTGTTTTTGCTGGGCTTCATCATTCCCCGCTTCTCCGTGGTGTTCGAAGGAATGAAGAACCCTTCCTCCAGCGCCCAACTGATCCTCTGGTGGGGAAAACTGACACAAAACCACGGTCTGCTGCTGCTTACCGGCTGTGCCGCAGCCGTTGCGGGGATTGTGATGGCAGTACGAAGCCCACGCCTGCGCCAGCGTTTACTTGGCATGCTGCTGAGACTTCCACAGCTGCGCCAGCAGCATCAGCTGGCGGTGCTGGTTCGATTCTACCGAACCCTCGGCCTACTGTTGCAGGGCGGACTGCCTGCCCCCCAGGCGCTCACCCTCAGCCGGGATGTCCTCCCGGCGAGCCACCGCCCGCAAATCGAGCAGGTCATCCGCGACGTTGCGGCGGGGGAATCACTTTCCCGCATGCTGGAAGCCCAGCAACTCACCACCCCGGTCGCCACTCGCTTGCTGCAGGTAGGCGAACGCAGCGGTGAGCTACCGGCCATGTGCGAGCGCATTGCCGCGTTCTATGACGAGTCGCTGGAACGGGCCATCGAAACCTTCAGCAAAATTTTTGAACCGGTTCTGATGATGATCGTGGGTGGCATCGTCGGGCTGGTGGTCTTTTTACTCTATATGCCCATCTTCGAGCTGGCAGGAGGACTGCAATAATGACCCATTTACCTACGTTCACAGGCAGCGTCGACACGCTCATTACGCTGCCTGAAGAAGCGCGTTGTCAGGCGCTGGCTGAACTCCTGGACAGTTTTCCCGATAGCCTCCACGATGCCGCCGAAGCGCTTGGGCTGATCCCTCTGCCGGAGGGCAGTTTCACCGAAGAAGACGAGGACTTCACCCATCTTCCCCTGACCGAAGCCCTCAGCCAGCGGGCGCTGCCACTGTATCTTGGTGAAACGCTCCACGTTGCGCTGGCCGATCCGTTCTCACTGTCCCAGCGCCAGTGGGCGTACGGCATGAATGCCCTCCCCGCCCTGGCTCCGCTTTCCAGGTTGAATACCCGTCTGGGCGAACTGGGTCGGCAGCAGCGTACGCTCGATCAACTCGAACAGCAAAGCAACGACGAAAGCAGCGAAACGCAGTGGCTGGAAATTACGCCTGCAGCCATCGCCAGCGAGCCACATGCGGTGATCAAGCTGGTGAATGCTACCCTGTTTGACGCCCTACAAAGCCGTGCCAGCGACATTCATCTTAGCGCCGTTGCCGACGGGTTAATGGTCAAATACCGTATTGACGGTGTACTGCACGCCATTCGCCATTGCGCGGGCGTACAACAGGCCGAACAGGTTATCTCGCGCCTGAAAGTACTGAGCTGCATGGATATTTCCGAACGACGAATTCCCCAGGATGGCCGCTTCAAAGCGTTGATACTCCAGCGCCCGGTAGATTTTCGCGTGTCTATTGTCCCCGGTATTCACGGCGAAGATGCTGTGCTGCGCGTACTCGACAAATCCCACGACCAGAACCTTCGCCTTGAAACCCTTGGATTCGACGAACACACCCTCAGCGCTATCCGCCAGTTGACTCATCTTCCTCACGGCATGGTACTGGTTACCGGCCCTACAGGCAGCGGCAAGTCCACCACGCTTTACTCCGCGCTAAGCGAACTGAACGGCGGCGAAAGCAAAATTATCACCATCGAAGATCCGGTGGAGTACCAGCTAAACGGGGTTCTGCAAATCCCGGTCAATGACAAAAAAGGGCTGACCTTTGCCAGAGGCCTGCGCGCCATTCTGCGTCACGATCCGGACATCATCCTGGTCGGTGAGATCCGCGATGGTGAAACAGCGGGCATTGCCGTTCAGGCCTCGCTCACCGGCCACGTTGTGCTCTCTTCGGTGCATGCCAACGATGTCTTCAGCGTGCTGGAGCGCTTTCTTTATATGCAGGTTGAACCTGCCAGCCTGATAGCCGCCCTGAACGGTGTTGTCGCCCAGCGGCTGGTCCGCCAGATCTGCCCGGAATGCGGTGAAGACGCGCCGCAGCCGGAGGCAATGCCTGCGGCCTGGCAGTCTGAACAATTGAGTTCGATAGCGCCCCGCTGGCGCCGAGGGCGAGGCTGCGAGGCCTGCCGTCACAGCGGCTATCGCGGCAGGCTGGCGCTGGCGGAAGTTCTGCATTTTAGCGATGGAATCAAAGAAGCGATGCTTGCCCGAGCGCCGCTTCGTCGCCTGCGGCAGGTCGCGCTGGATGACGGTTTTGTCCCGCTGACTACCATTGCCCTGCGTGCCGTTGCAGAAGGGAAAACCAGCCTTGAGGAGGTGAACCGTGTTATCGCTCACTAACGCCTGGGAATGCGACATCTGGCCCCATGCGCTGCGCCTGCGCCTGGGTAATCAGACAATCGTCAGACATGAACGCACGGCCGGTGAAACGCTGGACTCCGCCCTCGTCGCGCTGCTGCGCCTGCGTTCGGCTTCATTCCCATGGCGCGATAGCGTGGCGTTTCATCTTGATACTGACGATTTGACGCTGATGGTTCAGCCCTGGCTGCCCGGCGTGACAACGCCGCAGGAGCTATTGCGGCTGGCACATCTTCAGGTCACCCGGCACGACAACGGCGCGCGTCGGGGCGCCGGCTGGCAGGTACGTTTTGAATCCGCTGACTGGCAGCAATCGGCGCTGGTTGCAGGGCTACAGCAGCCCTGCTGGGAGATGCTGCGTACGTTAGCTAAACGTGAACGCCTGCGCTTTCGCGGCGTTGCCACGCCCTTTCAACCGCTGCTGAAGCACTGCGGGCGGACGCTGCCGGAAAACGCGCTGTTTGTCACCATCAGCCCACACCACAGCCGCATCGCCAGCCGACTGAATCACGCCTGGCATGAGGTCAGTACCCTTTCCTTGCCTTCGCAAGAAACGCACGCCCAGCTGCGCGTTATTGCGCGGTTAAGCGGCATGGCCGACTGCCCTCGCTATGTCATGAACACGGAAGAGGGCCAACCGCAGGTCATTACGCCACAGGAGAACAGGGTATGACGCCTTTGTTTTCACCTTCTGCCCCCTGGGCGGGGCGGGCGCTGCTGTTAACCGGCCTGCTCCTTCTGCCGGTCGCCGGCGTCGTTATACGAGAAGCGCTACACCATCAGCATCTCGAGTATCAAATCTCACAGACAGAGCAGCGGTTTGCCGACCACCAGCGAACATTGCGTCGGCTGCAGGAGGCGCAGCAGCGCCGTCAGCGTCAGTCTCATCAGCTGGAGGCGATTCCACCCGCCATCCGAATGATGGATAGCGTCGGGAGCGCGCTGTCACCGGAGATTGCACTGTTAAGCATCGACATCACCCCCATGGGGCGCGACGTCCGCCTGACGGTAAATGCCACCAGCCTGAATACCCTGCTGGCTTTCAGCGAGCGTTTACAGCAATTGCCCGCCCGCGTTGTGCTGGAGAACCACCGTCCCTCGACGAACGACGATCCGGACTGGCCGTTAGTCGCCAGTCTGGATGTGCATTTCAGCGCGGAGGAACAGCATGAATCTGGAAGATAAAGGCGCGGCGCTGCGCTGGCGAGCCGCCTTGTTTGCCGGACGCACAGGCCGCCTCCCGCTGCTGCTGAGCGCCGTGCCGTGCGGGCTTTTCGCCTTTTGGCTGGGCGTAATGGTGCCGCACACAGGCGCCCGGCAGGAAAGTCTGGAGAAAATTCAGTCTCAGCTGCGTATTCCGCTGCCGCTGGATAGCCAGCAGCCCGCGCTACAAAGCCGCGTGAGCCCAAGCGAATATCAGCAGGTAGGGCTGGTGTTCGACAGGCTCAATCAGAGTGGCCTGAAGGTCGAGGCCAGCCGCTATCAGCTGGAGAAAAATGCGGAGAAACCAGCCCTGCTGCTGGATATTCCCCTGCAGGGAGAGTACCTGCCGCTGGTGGAAGCGCTTGAGTCGCTGGCCCGCACAATGCCGCTCGATATTGACCAGATAACCCTGCGTCGCACCGCGCCGGCGGAAAACCTGCTGAACGTCACTCTGCGGCTTCGCCTGCAAAAGGAGAAGTCATGAAGCTTCCCCGCTATCTGCAGGTTGCGCTTCTGGCGACGGCTGGCGCTGTAGTCTGGAGCCAACTTAGCGATGACGAACCCGCATCCGTTGTACCTCAGGTGATGGAATCCGCGCCACTGCGCCCGGCAAAGCCTAAAGAGGCCCCACCTGGTGCGCCTCGCCCCGCGCGTCCCAATCTGTTTCCGCAGCCGTTGGCTGACACCGGAGCCGAGCAGACTGAGGCAGAGCAGCACGTGGAAGCTGAGCCGGTCACACCCGAGCTGCCGCTTCAGGCGCTGGGGGCGTGGTGGAGCCAGCACCAGCGCGTCATTTTACTGACCGACGGCGTCGAGACCTGGCCCGTCTGCAGTAAGTGCAAGGCGGAAGGCAAAATCTGGATCGGTAACGAACCGGTCAGCGGCTGGCAATTAAAAGCGGTGGAAAAAGACCACCTCCTGTTTGAATGGCGGCTCACCCATACCCAGCGCAGGCTGGAGCTGGGTGAACTGCAATCGGAACCCACACGATAATCATGAAAATTAATATTACTCTCGCTTTCATCCTGCTGTGTTCACTGCTGAGCGGCTGTGCGCAGCAGACGCCAACACCGACCAGGCCGTCCATCACCGCCCCACCCGGCGTTTTGATCCAGCGTCTTAAAGAGATTGATCGCCAGCGCATTGCCGCGCCGCAGGATGTCTCCCTGCGTGCTGAACAGGCGGATATCACTAAAAAACTGGTCAATGACTACCTGAAAGCCGCCGATTTAGCCGTACGGCAAAACAACTACACCCTGGCTTCACAGCAGTGGCGCGATGCCCTGAACTACGAGCCGGGTAACCTGCGCGCCCTGCAGGGGCTGCGTAAAACCAACGCCCGCCGTGCGCTGGACAGCCTCTACAAGGAGGCCAGCAGCAGCAGCCGCCGCGATCCAGAGCGGGCTTTGCAAAAGATCCAGCAGGTGCTGGAAGAAGATCCCAACTGGCCGCAGGCACGGGCGCTACGCGACCACCTGCTGCGCGAGGTTGCGCGGATTAATCAGCCGGAAAATCGGCTCAATCGGGAGCTACAAAAGCCCGTTTCGCTGAAGTTTCGCGAGCACAACCTTATCTCCATCTTCAACACCATCAGCCAAATGACCGGGGTGAATATCATCTTTGATAAAGATGTCCCTCCCGGCACAACGGCCAGCCTGATTGCCAAACGTACGACGGCGGATGACGCGATTAACGTACTGCTGCTTTCTAACGGTCTGCGCAAGAAAGTGCTGAACAGCCATACGCTGCTGATTTACCCCGCGACACCGCAAAAAGAGAAGATCTATCGCGATATTGTGGTGAAAACTATCTTCCTTGGGTACGCCAAAGCCAAAGAAGTCAACGTCGCGCTGCGCAACATGGTGAAGCTCAAGGACGTTCACGTCGATGAGCGTACCAACTCCGTCACCCTACGCGGTTCGAAAGAGAGCGTGGAGAAAGCCGAACGCCTGCTGGTCACCCTCGACCGCCCGGAGGCCGAAGTCACGCTTGCCGTTGAGGTACTGGAAGTTAACTCCAACGACATTGAAGCACTGGGTATCAACCTGCCGCAAAAAATCAGCGCCGGTTTCGGTAAGAACGAAGGGGAAAAGGGTGAAGCCAGCGGCTTACCGATTAAAGACATCAACGGGGGTAATGTCCGGGTCAATATCGACAACATGTCCATCGACCTGAAAAAAGTGCTGGGTAACGCCCGGGTACTGGCTAACCCACGCATTCGGGTCAAAAACAACAAGAAGGCGCAGATTGATATCGGCGAAACCATCCCGGTTCTGACCAGTAATGTGAATGAAGGCATTTCCCAACAGAAAGTCGAGTATCAGGACGTCGGGCTGAAGCTTGAAGTGACGCCGGACATCAGCATGGACGACAACATCTCCATGGACGTGAAATTTACCCTCAGCAGCCTGGGTACGTCAGAGAAAGGCGAGAACGGCGCGGTCTACTACCGCACCAACAAACGCGAAGCAAACACCACGTTAAGCAGCCTGAACGGTGAGACGCAAATGCTGGCGGGGCTGATTAAACAGGACGAAACCGATTCCGACAGCGGCACACCGCTGCTGAGTGACATTCCCGGCCTCGGCAGGCTGTTTGGCAGCAAATCGCACAACAAGCAGCGAACCGAAGTGGTCCTGCTGATAACGCCGACCATCGATCGCAATCTGGACCTGCCGGGCAGCCACATCAGCACCATTGAAATGGGGAGTGACGATCTAACCGGTGACAGCATCCAGCTGCGCGGCCTGACGCAGCCGGACAGTGAGCCAGGTTTCAGCGCGCCGGATCTTGCGCCACCTGCGCACTTCCCGCCTCGTACCGCAACCTTGCCGCCTCCGATACTGGATGACACGCTACCGCTAAACGGAGCACCGTAATGCACGGCCAGCGGGGTTTTACTCTGATAGAGATGATGGTGACTCTGGCGATTCTCGGCACCTTAGCCGCTGCCGCAACGCCGCTGGTACGTCACTACCACCAACAGCAGCAGGAGATGGAGCTACGAGAGTCGCTGCGTAGCCTGCGCAACGCGATTGACGCCTATCACCAGGCTGGCCTGGACGGGAAGATTGAGAAGAAAGCCCGCGAGTCGGGCTATCCCCCGACGCTTAAACAGCTGATTGAGGGCGTGACTGATACCGCTAACCCTAACGGTGGATTAATTTATTTTCTGCGCCGTATTCCCAGGGATCCGATGTGCGACTGCCCGGGACGCAGCGACGAGGAAACCTGGCGTCTACGGGCGTCAACCCAGCCACCAGGCGACTTTAGCGGCGGGGGTAAAGATGTTTTTGACGTCAGCAGCAGCAGCACCGCCAACGGCCTGAATGGAGTGCCCTATGCGAAATGGTGAAAAGGGTTTTACCCTGATTGAACTGCTGGTGGTGATGGCGATCATCGCCACGCTGATGACGCTGGTCGCACCGCGTTTCTTTCAGCATGCCGACCAGGCCAAAGTGGTGGTGCGCGATCACAACCTGAACACGCTGCGAAGCGCTATCGACCATTTCCGTCGCGACCGTATTGTGGGCCCCTACAGCCTGGACGAGCTTATCGAGGCAGGTTATCTGCGCGAAATGCCGCTGGATCCGGTCACTAACCGCCGCGATATCTGGGAGGCAAAAACCGACGATGACGGGCAGATTGTTGATATTGAAGCGCCACAAACGTTCCCCCAGCAGCCATTTCATGCGCCTGACTGAACGGCAGGGCGGCTTTACCTATCTGCTACTGTTGGTCGCCCTGTCTGCCTTAGCGCTGTCGCTGCTGAAAAGCCAGGACAGCGTGCAGATGAGGTATTGGGAGCAACAGGAGGCAGAACTGTTGTTTCGCGGCGAGCAATACCGTGCGGCTATTGCCGCCTATCGGGCCGTGGGCAACGGCTGCTTTCCCGTGCGTGTTGAACAGCTGACGCTCGACAAACGCGGGCCAACGCCGCGCTATCATCTGCGCCAGGCCTGGGTCGACCCGCTGACAAACGATAAAACTTGGGGAGCTATCTACGATCCGCAGGGGCGCTGGATCGGCGTGCGCAGCCTGGGCAAAGGCAAACCCCGCCGTAAAGTGGGATTCAGCCACGATATAGAGACGTTTTCAAAAGCGAAAAGCTATTACGACTGGACGTTTAAAGTGGAGGGCGATCCGCAGGCTCCCATGCCAGCGGCTTGTGGGCGATAAAAAATGAGCCCTGCCTCGTGTAAACGCAGCAGGGCTCATTAACGATCGGCTCATCAGGACCTTAATAAGGTTAGTTCTGGTTTACCGTCGTTCTCCAGTCTGAAGGTGCGTCGTACCAGTCTTTGTTACCGTCACCCATATAAACAGAGGTGCCAGGCATTTTACCCGTGGAGCAGATCCAGGCCCTGAGATGCAGTTTTTGCGTCCCGGTTCCGGTCACTTTCTCGTACCCCGTCACGCCATCACTGCCGGTTGTTTTACGGAAATCGGCCTGTGACGGTGGGATAGGCATGCCATCCGGTGTTGGGATCGAGCCACGGTAAACCTTGAAGCAAACTTCTACACCAGAAACAGGGTTTCCTTTATTGTTTTCCACTTTGACCGCCGGTTCATAAACCCATGGGGCAACAAAGTTATAGAAGTAATAATGCTTAACCCGAGTAATGCTATAAGTCACGGGATCCTGAACACGCTCCGACTGATTAGAGCTATTACTTCCCGATCGCCCCGTACTCGGGCTAGTGGCTTGCAGCGTTAATGAAAGACCATATCCGGTGTCTCCGGACTGAATACGATATTGACTCGAGGTCGCCCCGGAAATCGCCGATCCATTACGCTTCCATTGGTAAGACCAATTGGTTGCTCCGCCGCCATTCTGGTTTACACGGGTATTGGACGAATCAATACTTATCGTCATGCCCGGTTTAAGGTTCGACATTGGCGTAATAGCAACATATTCCACAATTGGCGCCCCTTTAAGCGAAACCGTACTGGAGTCCTGATAACCATTAACGCTGGCATAAACCTGCAGATTCCCACCCGTTTCACGCGTCGTCAACGTATAGGTTCCTTGCCCCTGGGCATTCGTGACCGTTGATTTCGCTCCTGCGGTAACCAGGGCTGGTGTGTTGATAGACCAGACGATCCCCTCTCCCGGCACCACAACGTTATTTTTATCGTATGCCGTCACGGTATACGTTACGGTGCTGTTGCTGTCCGCATTGACCGAGCTTTTATCCGCTGTAACCGCTACACGGCTGACCTTACCAATTACTTTGGCCGTTTTAACGGAGGATGCATCCCCTGTCTTGCCCGCGGAGTTTCTCACAGTCACATAGGCATAAATGCTGTTTCCCGCATCAGCGTCAGTCAAGGTATAGGAGTCTTTATTGGCCCCACCAATGCCTCCTGAAACCGTCCCTGAATCTCTCCCCCATTGATAGGCTTTAGTGACGCTTCCTCCGCCACGCTCATCGACATCAACCCGGGTAACCCTCACGGTGTCACCGACTTTCAACCCGCTGGTTTTATCTAAGGTCACGCCTGTGACCACAGGGATACCGTTAATCTGAACACCCTCACTCCCGTTTTTTCCTCCCGCCGTTGCGGTTACCGTAATGGCACCGCCCGTTTGAGTGGTCGTAACGGTCATCGTTCCTTCACCTTGATTATTTGTCGTGCTGCTCGTTGCTCCCTGAGTCACTAACGAAGGTTTATCAATAGACCAACCGATCGCTTCGTTTGGAACGGCCACATTTCTCTTGTCCGTCGCTTTTGCTGTGAAGATCAGTTTACTGTTGCCGTTGGCATCCACAACATCAGCACTGGCGGTAACCAGAATATTCGCAACAGTCCCAATGACCGCATCGGTTTTATCAGAATGTCCATACCCTGAATTCCCCGCGGCGTTGGTCGCGTAAACGTCAACGAAGATCATCATCCCGGTATCGGCATCCGTCAGTGTATAGGTTGCTCCCGTTGCACCACTAATTCCTCCTGATACTGAGCCACTATCACGTCCCCATTGATAGGTATAGGTTACGTTACCGCCGCCATTTTGATTAACGATCAGATCGTTAATACTGAGCGTTTCACCGACTTTCAGCCCTGAAGTTTTATTCAACGTGACGCGCTCAATGGTTGGGATCCCCTTCAGCGTCACGGCTTTTGTATCCTGCTTAGCACCAATAGTTGCGGTAGCCATGACAACACCGCCCATATTCAGCGCTGAAATCGCCATTGTCCCTTTCCCCTGGGCATCGGTTTCTGCCTCCGCCTCGCCCTGAGTGACCAGCGCCGGTTTATCGAGGCTCCAGTGAATAGCCGACCGGGGAACGGCAACACCGTTCTTATCTTTCGCCTCTGCAGTAAAGATCACACTACTGCTGCCATCGGCGTTTATGGCATCAACATTGGGCGTTACGGATACCGTCGACACCACGCCAATCACAGACTGTGTTTTCTCCGAACCGAGAGAACCGGTATTTTTAACCGCGTTGGTTGCCGTGACGTAGACAAAAATCTGTGCACCGGTATCGGCCTCGGTCAGCGTATAGCTCGGGGCTTTTGCCCCAGAAATACCGCCGGAAACGCTGCCGGTATCACGCCCCCACTGGTAGCTGTAGGTCACTGCACCACCGCCGTTTTCTTCGACCGCAATATCCGACACGCTCACGGTATCACCCACTTTAAGCCCGCTGGTTTTATTCAGCGCAACGCGGGTGATAACCGGAATGCCTTTCAGCGTGGCGTCATAGCCGCCGGTTTTGCCGCCAATGGCTGCCGTTACGAGGAAATCGCCGCCGGTGTGTCGGGCTATCAGCTCAAGCTTACCTTTCCCCTCAGCGCTGGTTTCGGTGTCGCTCTCTTTTTGCGTTACCAGCGACGGTTTATCTACCGTCCAGCCGATCGTTTCTCCGGGAACGGCCACGCCTTTTTTATCCAGCGCCAGCGCCGTAAAGGTCAACGTACTGCTGCCGTCGGCGTTCACGCTGCTGGTGTCAGACGTCACGATGACCTGATTCACAAGACCAATAACCTTGTCGGTTTTGTCCGAGGCTTTCCCCCCTTTGTTACCCGCTTTGTTGGTCGCCCAGGCGAGAACGGCGAGCTGCGTGCCGGTATCCGCCTCCGCTAACGTGTAGCTGTCGCCGTTGGCTCCGCTAATAAGATTGCCGTCGCGGGTCCACTGCCAGCTCATCTCTACGGCACCGCTGCCGTTTTCTTCTACCTGATAATCTGCAACGCGAACGGTCTCCCCCACTTTGAGGGTTTTCGTTCTGTCGAGCGTCACGCTTGTCACAACCGGGATGCCGTTCAGCGTCAGATCGGCCCGATCGCTTTTCCCCTCGATCTCTGCCGTGACTTTTGCCGTACCGCCGAGCGTAGCGGTAGTCAATATCGCCGTCGCGTTACCGTCCCGATCGGTAGTGTTGACCTGATGGCTCAGCGTGCCCAAATCAGGCGTTTGCGTTGACCACACGACGGCCGCATTTTGCACCACGTTGTTATGCGCATCCCGCGCCGTAGCCGTCAGGGTTGCGGTATTACTTCCGTTCGCGTTGAGCGTATCTGGCGAGCTGGTAAGCTCAACGCTGTCCACCTTACCGACGACGATCTGCATCGTTTTCGATGCCTTCCCTGCGCTGACTTCAACGCTGGACGGTGCCGTTTTTGGAATGGTCACTTTTGCACTCACCCTGCCCCCGGCGTCGCTGTCGCCGCTGGCCGGACCGCTGAAATCGCTCCCCGAGATCTGCCAGTCAATGGCCTGTTTACGGAGCGTCACGGGATTGTCAAAGCGATCGAAAAGCCCGGCGCTGACTTCAGCATCGCTGCTGCCAGCTACCGCGCTGTCCGGCACATCAAGATCGACCCGCGCGACGGCGCCCGCCTCAAGCGCAATCGCAGGAGCAGAGGCCTTCGCGTCGCCAACGTCTACGCTAACATCCCAGCCATCCGCGACTTTTTGCGGCGCGGTCAGGGTCATCGAAGCGTGCCCCTGATCGTCGGTCATACCGCTGTGGATTTCTCCGTTGCTTTTCCAGGTTACCGCCGTCGGAACAATCATCGGGGCGCCATCCTGATCGGTTACGTCGAGGATAAACTCCTGGTCTGTGGCAACTTCAGCCTGTTTCGGTGAGCGGGAGAAGTGAATAGACAGCGCGCGTGAGAAGTCTACATTGAGCTTCATCGTCTCTTGCTGAGACGAATTATCCCCGGCGGCGGCGCTGCTGAACTCTGCAACCGGCGACATCAAAGAGGCCACTATCTGATCCTGGCCGTCGTCCATGATCCCGGTTATCTTCACCAGCGCCTGGCCATGGGCATCCGTGCGAACACTATTCTGTGACAGCACACCGAGCACATTCTGGCTTTGCCAGTACACGCGCTGGTCCTCAAGAGGGGTACCTTTGCCGTCGGTCACCTGCGCCAGCAGCAATAATGCGCCATCGTTTTCGGCGAAGAATTTCACGCTGCCGTCCTGGCGAATTTCCCCCGGGGTCAACAGGTGATCGATACGCAGCAAGGCGATCTCGGCACTGCCGGTCACTTCCGCCGCACCCGGCTCACCCGCAACGCCTTTTTTATTAACCGGCGTCACCTGGAAGATAAGCGTTTTGCTCATATCTTCCGCACTGACCTGCCAGCTGGCGCTGCCTTCTTTAAGTAACTTACCGCTGGCTTTATCAAACCAACGCAGCTGCGTTTGGGTCTCGTCTTCATCCTCCCCTTCGTTGCTGACGTAGGTGTAACTCCCCGTCAGCGTTTTACCCGGCGACATTTCACCGTCGATAGTCACCCCGGTTACGGAAGGTGCAAAATCACCCGGCATCACGGTGAGATGGTAACTGGCAGAGCTAAATACCCGCTCGCTGTCCGTTGGAGCCGTTTCGGTCGCGGTGATGATGACATCGCCACGCTGCTTCGGATTGACCTGGCCGCTCGCTTCATCCACGGAAGCCACCGCGGCGTTCGACGAAGCATAACGAACGACGCCCCCTTGCCCCCCCTTCACCGCATGCAGCAGCGGAACGCCAACCTGGGTAGCCCGCTCCGTCGGCACGAAGTACAGACGCCAGTCTTTTTCTTTCTGTTTGTAGGCCAGCACGATATTGTTATTTCGGGTGACAAACTCGGTGCGGGATTGCATCAACGACGGCATTGCCGTGGCATTTTCAGCCGCCAACATCTCTGATAATTTGCGCCCAAACTCCCAGTGGAAATTAACACCCACGGCAAAGTTATCGCTCTGACCACTGATAAAGTGTTGCTCGGCGCTTATGCCAAGCAGCGGCACGGGTTGCCAGTTCAGGCCAAGATTCAGGCCGTGTGGGTTGCGGCTGGCTTCGCTGCGGCTGCCGTTAACGTCGACTTTCTCACCGTACCACTGGAACCAGCCAACGTTTGCGGAGACGTGCTGAGACAGCGCAGTTTCAACATTGATGTCCCAGCCACGGGCCGCACGCTCGTAGAGTTCATAGCGTGCGGGGTCGTCATTAAAGACGTTGTCGTTCGAATGACGCCAGCCGCTTAGCGGGACATAGTAGTTTGCCGACGCGCGCATTCTGTCGCTCCACAGCTCGCCCCCCAGTCCCAGCCGGTTATGATGACGGGTAATATCCTGGTCAAAAAAGACGTTGCCGCCCGCCAGCAGGTGCGGCGTAAAGGTATGCCGCCAGCCGATGCCGAGATTGAGCATGTTGCGATCGTTCCAGCGATGGGAACTCATCTGGGTAAACAGAATGTCGTCCTGCCAGATTTTTACCGGCCAGAGGAAATCCAGGCCAAAATCACGGCCGTCGTTTCCGGCCAGGCCAACATCCGCCGTTACCCGGGCTTTGCCGCCCGTCTGTTTCAGCCAGTTCTCGACCTCCTGAGTTAACGCAGCGTTTACCGTACTGTTGGCGGTGGCGCGCAGCGCATTGCCCGCGCCGTTTTGCTGAGCGTTCCCCCATGTCGAGGCCATCCGGTCACGCAGTCCGCTCTCATCATTACCGGCTGCCGCGGCGTCGGACGTGCGTGTATCGTGATCCTGAGGCACAATTATCCACTGGCCTGCCAGGGTTTTAAGCTGCTCCGGGGTTTTTACCCGGCCATTCAGCGCCTGTAGCGCGTCAAGGGAGATGTGATAATGGAAGGCAACATTCGTGATGTCCTCATCTTCTCCGACGTTCACCAGCTTCACCGCCGGATAACGCCGGGTCTGCGGGCCGGTATCCGGCAGCAACAGCCATTCGTTAAGGGTGAGCCCATACTGCTGCGCCAGCTGTTGTTGTTGTTGCTCAAGATTGTCGATTTGCGGGGCGATTTCCTGCTGGATTTGCTGCCAGCTTTTATGCGCCGTTTTATGATAAAGGATGTAATTTTGTGTGTGTTTTTCGGGTAGCATTTGCGCCCGAACGCCTTGAGGAATAGTAAAAAGACATAACGAAAAAATATAGTGCGATAATATTATCCAGACGGAAAAACGCTGGCGCACAGAATATTGTTGTGTGCTGGTCATAATTTTCTACCTTGAAATGACATCTGCGTTTTAGTAACGCTTTCAGGCAGGAGTAGACACGTAACGTCTCGCGGACTCTATAGCGTTTTAAGGAGTTATTCCTGAATATTCACGTAAGCCTCAGCTTTTCCAGATCATGATTTTTAATTACGTAAAATATCTCACACCATAAAAATCAGTGCCTGTCATATCAACGACTTCGCGAGAGTTAAAACGCTGCCTACTGCAAATGAGAATAAATTCCTTCTCGCCACTGGCCTGCAACGCACTCCGCCACCCCGAAGCGAATGTCTGTAACGCCTCAGGAAACTCACAACAATTGTCTGAACTTCATCCCGCCGTGTATTTTCAGAGCAGGTAATTCCAGGCCTCGACCGAGTCTTTTCTTATTCTGTGAAGGGGGTTTCTTATTCTTTTATTTTGACCATTCAGGCTAGGGTATCCACGAAAGTTAGCATTATGGATATTTAACTACGGATGGAATTTCATGAATAAAACGGCATTAGCATTACTTATTTGCGCCTCATTCAACTTTTCAGCGCTGGCGGAAAGTCATGCCGAGTATGAAAAAGCGTGGGCCGGCACCTCTTATATTTCGGTAATAGTGAAATTAAAACCCAATAATAACCTACAGATTAAATCAGCCTTTCCTGAATTACGGAATAATACCTTAGCGATTTCCCCACTGTTTAACGCCTCCGGGCTGCGGGGGGCGCAGCTGAGCGAAATGACGACGCTGAACGAACGTTATGGTTTTGACCGCTATCTGCGGGTCGAGCTGCCAGAAAGCAAACAGCATGATGTCGACTACATCAACGGCATCATCGGTAAACTTGCGCAGCAGGACAACGTTGAGCTGGTCTACCCTGAGTCCATTCCTGTATCGCTTGAGCGTGGGCTTGAAAACGCTGAGCGCCCGCAGGAAAGCGGGCTAAGTTACGCATTAAGCACCAGCCCGAAGGCCAGCGTACCAGACTTTCGATCCCAGCAGGACTATGCCAACGCGCCGGGTGAAAAACGGCCAAACTACGCGATGGGCGGCGTGAACCGTGCAAGCGTGAGTCAATATGCCGGGCATGACGGCAGCGGCGTGTCGCTGGTTTCGATGGAAAACAACCCGTGGAACAGCAGCCACGTCAATCTGCCGGAAGTGAGCTTCCATGAAGGCGACAAAACCTACACCGGGGAAGATCACGACACCAGCTCGGTCGGTATTATGGCCGCCAAAGATATCGGCACCGGCATACGTGGCCTGAGCTGGAATGTCCGCATGGGCTATTCGAAGTGGCAGGCCAATAACCTCTACAACATGATCCCACGCCTCAGCGCGGGCGATGTGGTGCAGATAGGGATGCAAACCGGCGGCGGGGATATCACCGGCTGCACCTCCAGCTGTTACGTCCCGCAGGAAAATGCCGCCGCCTACTACGACGTGATTAAGGCGCTAACCGACAAAGGCGTGCATGTCATTCAGGCCGCAGGCAACGGTAACATTAACCTCGATCACGCGGCGTTTAACGGCAAGTTTGACGTGAAAAAGCGTGATTCTGGGGCAATTATTGCGGGTGCATTTTGCGCGAACAACGGTAAAAAAGCCTCCTTCAGCACCTGGGGAGCCCGCGTCACCAGCGCCAGCTGGGGCTGTTGGGATGTGGTAACCACCGGCTACGGCGGTCTGCACAACGCCAAAAATGCGGAATACACCGGCTCGTTCTCCGGCACCTCTTCGGCAAACCCGATTATTGCAGGCGTGGTCGCCAGCCTGTCGGGCATCGCTAAAGCCCACGGCATCACCGTTTCACCGGTTCAAATGCGCCAGATCCTCCAGGAAACCGGAACCGCTCTTGTCGCCGGAGACTCCGCTAAAGTCGGCACACACCCGAACATGGCCAGGGCGGTTGAGAAAATCATGGAGCTTAAAGATGACGGCGGTCAGGACAAACCTGTTGCGGTTGCCGGGCAGAATTTTAGCGTTACAGCCACCAGCGACGCCTCACGTGCTTACGCGCTTGATGCCAGCGCCAGTCAGAATGCCGTCTCGTACCGCTGGACCATCAGCAAAGGTGCAGGCACATTCTGGCTGCAGGAAAAGCACGCCGGAGCCTGGGTTCGCCAGGTTGACGGGCCAACCGCACGCGCGCTGATCCCGGCTAATACTGAGGGGGAGGTCACTTATCGCTTAACCGTCAAAGGTAAAGACGGCAGTGAAGACACCAGCGAAATCACCGTAACGGTAAATAAAGCCACCATTCCGGATATCCCGGAGGAAGATGCCGATGCCTATAATCCGCGCATTGCCTACCCGGTGAAATGTACGCGCGTCAGCCACAACGGCCAGACATGGTTCAACCAATGGTACGTAAATGCGGGCCAGGAAGAGCCGGGTAAAGGCGGTATGTGGGGCGCATGGCGCAGCGCAGACGCGGCAAATAACAGCTGTAAATAAGCAATTAAACCTCGCCCGGCAAATGCCGGGCTTTGGCCTTTTAACAGCAGAAATTTCTTAGTTAACCTCAATTATAAACAAACCATTTTGCGAAAAAGAATTTTCTCAACCTCTTATGCTGCAATCTCATACCGCTTTGCCCCCGGGATCGTTAACGTTACTGCGTCATTTTCGATGCACTTTGAACAAGGATAAACGTTCATGATCTTACCTCAGAAAAAAATCCTGGCTGTCGTCATCGGTAGCCTTGCCATGTCCTCCCTCTCCGGCCCGGCCTTCGGCCACGGCGCCATGGAGAACCCTAAAGCCCGTCAGTGGGAATGTCATACCCAGGGCGGCCACTGGAACCCTGGTTCAATGAAGAGCGCCGCCTGTAAAGCCGCGCTTGAAAACAGCCCGTCGGCTCAGGCAGCCTTCGACAACTGGAACGGCTTTACCGGTTTTGCCAAAGCCCCTCACACCGTGGAGCAGACCGATGTCCGTGATGGCATGCTGTGCAGCGGCAGCAATCCGGGCTTCGCGGGCTTTAACCTGCCGCGTTCAGACTGGACCACCACCACCGTTCAGCCGGACGCGCATGGCCAGGTCGGCATGACCTACTACTACACCGCGAAGCACACTCCGTCCTTCATTGAATTCTATATCAACAAGAAAAACGTGGACCCAAGCAAAAAAGCGCTGGGCTGGAATGACGTAGAGCTGCTGAAGAAATTTGATATCGCCTCTGGCGATCCAAGCGTTCGCCACACGGTGAATGTGACCATCCCGGAAGACCGCGTCGGCAAAGCCGTGATCTTTACCCGCTGGCAACGTATTGATGCGGTAGGTGAAGGTTTCTATAACTGTAGCGACGTGAACATCAAATCACGTGACGGATCAGAAATTCCTGGCGGCGGCGGTGAAGAGGAAGAAGGCGGCGAAAGCGGCTGGACGCAAAAAGGTGACTTCATCACCAACGCCCACAAACCGGCCGTTGGCGAAAAAGTACGCTTCCGCCTGATGGGCGGCACCCGCGGCGATAACCTGATCGATGTCAGCCTGGCGATCACCGCGCAGAACATCAACAACAACCAGTGGGTTATTGAGCTGGGTAAACAGCTTAACCGTGACCACAGCAATGAGCTGCAGATTGGTCAAAAGCAGTCTGACGGCAACATTAGCTTTAACGAACAGATGCCGCGCAACAACCAGGTCTTCGTGAGCAATAGCAGCTACGGCTATGCCATTGAAATCGTCGCTAACGCGGAAACGCCAGTGATTAGCCTTGACCGCTACACCCTGGATCCGATTGCTACCGCCAGCGCCACTTACAGCTATGCCGTCACCGGCAGCAGCGACAAGTCCGGCGTAACCTGGCAGTGGAAGCAGGTTGCAGGCGATACCCGCATCACCGCAAGCCCGGCAAACCAGGCGAAAACCCAGATCCGTGTACCTGGCGGCGTGAACGGCGGCGCAACGGCGACCTTCGAACTGACCGGCACCAGCGCCAATGGCCCTTCCGGAAAAGCCACGCTGAAAGTCAGCGTGCTTGCTCCGCAGGTGTCACCAACCGGCCCGGCAAGCATTGCTGCGGATAAAGGTGGCAAATTCACCGCCAAAGCCAACTTTGACTACAACCAGGGCAGCGTGAGCTACCGCTGGTCCCTGCTCAAAAATGGCACTGAAGTCACCGGCATCGACCAGAGCGGCAATGTGAAGAGCGGCCTGGCTGCGGGCGATTATCAGGTGAAAGTGACCGCTGAACTGGATAACGGCGAACGTAAAGCCACGGGGACCGTCAACCTGAAAGTCACGGCAAAAGATGAGCCTGGTACCGGCGACTACGCCACTTGGGTTGCCGGTGACACCTATACCGCAGGCAATACCGTCAGCTGGAAAGGGACCAACTACATCGCCCGTAACTGGACAACTGCCGAACCAGGCAAAGGTGCCGACTGGAAGCTGCACAACAACGCTAACCCGGTAGCGTGGCTTTCCACGATGGTTTACGACGGCGGCAACGTGGTCAGCCATGCAGGCAAAACCTGGAAAGCCAGCCAGTGGATCTCCCAGAACAATGTCCCGGGCCAGAGCGGTCTGTGGAAACAACAGTAACCCACCAAACACCGCCCGCATGACGGGCGGAAAATAAAACCTTGCTACCCTTTGACACCGGCTGCGCCCCTTGAGCCGGTGTCTTTTTTTGCCTGACGTTTTAGCGCCCCATCAGAAGCCAGGCCAGCGCGGCAATAATGGGATAAGGTCCAAAGGGAAACGGCTCGCCAGGCTTCACCCGCAGCAGAACCAGCGCCGCGCCAAGCGCCAAAAGCGTCGATGCAGCAACAACATCCAACAGCGCCTGCGGCCCCAGCCAGGCACCTAATGCAGCCAGGAGTTTCATGTCTCCCCTTCCCATCCCCTCATGCCCACGCAGCAGGTGAAATAACAAAGAGAGTACCCACGGCACACCAAACCCCAGTCCGGCCGCAAGCAGCGCCGAAGGCAGCGTCACGGCACCGTAGCCGCTGGCGGCAAGCAACAGGGCCGCAACGAGCAGCGGCAGCGTGAGTCGGTCCGGCAGTAGCATGGTTTGCAGGTCGATAAAGAAAAGCGGTACCAGCAGCGTCACCACCAACAGGTCAACGCCGCTTTGTGGCGTTAAGCCCTGCTGCCAAACGATGGCCCCGTAAAGGAATGCCAGCAGCGCCTCCACCAGCGGGTAGCGCAGTGAAATGGGCTGCCCACACCCGGCACAACGGCCTCGCAGTAGCAGCCAGCCGAAAAGGGGAATATTGTGGCGCACCTTAATCGGCTTTTTGCAGTGTGGGCAATGGGAAGCGGGCCAGGACAGCGAGAGCGCCGTTTCGCCGTAGAGCATGCGCGGCAGGCGGTAAATAACAACGTTACAAAAGCTGCCGAGAATGGCACCTGATAAGATAAAAAAACTGACCAGCATAGGTTCCTCTGAACGCACGATTGCAGGATGGTTGAATAATCTTTGCTGATAATGCCCGCGGAAAATCACGCTCCGCTCCGGGGCTTCCCCCCGGGCATTATCAACTACCCTATAAATGAGATAGCAACGGCAGGAGAACGACGCTGATGACCCGCACCATTATCCGCTGGGTGCTTTTTTCAGGCCTGTACAGCCTGCTAGCGCTGCAGAGCTTCCACAGCCGGGACGCCTGGAGTCTTTCAACAACGCTGTGGTTTCCCGCCTCGCTGCTGTTTGCCGTACTTTGGTTAACGCCGGTTCGCGACTGGCCGCTATGGCTGCTCACCGCCGGGCTATTGCATATTTTTGCGGGCGTATGGATAGGCCGCCCACTCTCGCTCGCAAGCCTGTTCGCCGTGTTCGATGTTGTGGTGTTCCCGCTTGCTGTCATCACTTTTCGCTCCAGTGCACCGCTGCTATGGGCCCCCTCGGCCCAGCACCCTATTGCCCGTGAACTGGCGTGGGTATCACTGCTGATCCTGTGCACCTTCTGCGGAAGTGCTCTGCTCAGCGCCTGCCTGCTATTGGCGGGTTACCCGGTCGCCCCGCTGCATCTGCTGTCCTGGGCGCTGGGCGCCCTCACGGGGGTGCTGGTCATGCTGCCGTTTCTGCGCGAACACAGTGAATCACACCTTTCGCTTCGCCAGTCGCTGGGAAACCGGCAGACGTTGGTGGTGATTGCCGCCAATGCAGCATTACAACTCGCGCTCTTTTTAACGCCACTCGGGCATCTGCTGATGGGGCTTAACTCTCTGTTTATTCAGCTTACCCTGCTGCTATTGAGCGTTTTTACGCTTTCCGGTCGCGGCCTTGGCGTATTGCTGGTGGTGCAATACCTGATCGTGGTGCTGGCCACTCAGCAGCGTGAAGGGATCTTTTTCGCACTGACGCCGGCGGTGCTACCGGCTATCTGGCAGGCACAGTGGTACCTGGTCTTTTCAGCCATGCTTGCCGGCTGCCTGCATCAGTACCAGCGCTGGATACGCCGCCAGCAGCGGCAGGCGAAAAGTACCGATACCCTGCTGGCCCGCTTTGCCCTTACCGGCAGCGGAATACTGTTCCGCCTGGAGATGTCGCAGAGAACGCTGCACT
Source organism: Enterobacteriaceae bacterium RIT693 (assembly GCA_009668225.1). Taxonomy (GTDB): domain Bacteria; phylum Pseudomonadota; class Gammaproteobacteria; order Enterobacterales; family Enterobacteriaceae; genus Cedecea. The sequence goes on from WJYK01000012.1 coordinate 58,802, forward strand.
GGCAGAGTAATACCGAAGTCCTTTTTCCCGGTGAAAGCCAGAGCATCAGTACGCTTGAGCTGCTGGAGGCCCATTGCGATGAACCCTTTATGTCAGCATTTCTCCACTGGCACGCCGGGAGTGAGGAGCCGATGTTCGAACAAGTCCTCACGGTACAACGGCTTAATGGCCAACAGGCGCGTTGCCTGTTGGCCATTCTACGGATCCCCGGCGAGCCGCATCTTACGGGTGGAATAAGCCCGTTTTACCCGTCGCTTCCTCACCGGTAAGTCACGGCCGGTTTACAGCATGCGCCGCAGGATCTCCGGCTTGCCGCTAAAGGTATATTTCAGTACCGCAGCGACATGCATCACCAGGATAGCGCCCAGTAAAATGCAGCTATAACGATGGATAACGAAGAAGAAGTGGTTGATTACCGGAACATCGATAGGACGCGTGACGGGCAGTAAACCAAACAGGTGGTAATCCTTTTGCAGCATCAGGAATCCGCTCACCAGCACCACCATGATGGTCAGGTAGAACACTTCATGAATAAAAACCACCATCTGCTTTTTGCGCTGAGAAATGCTGTCAGGCCAGGCCACAGAGGGCCGGAAAAAGCGCCAGGCAAAACGCACCAGCATAATAGGCGTAGCAATAGTGCCCAGGGACATATTCAGTACGGAGAAAAAGGTGAACCACCGCGTGCCTTCCAGCGCGTGCAGAATGTACCCCATGCACATCGCGTAGATAATGACCGTCGCGACAACCCAGTGAAGGATACGTGTGAAACGATCGTAGCGTAGGGCAGTTGCCGAATGAGATTGCATACTCTGTAACCTTGTAAAAATTGGCGTAATCAACAAAACGGCCCCGTTATCAGGGGCCGGACGTCGTGCGAGACTTACTCAGCGACCCACAGGCTCAGAGCCTGATCCGGCGCCCAGTGGCTGGCAGCGGTATGGGCGCTGCGACAGCGATAAACTTTACCGCCGTACAGTACCTTGTCGTCCACCGCATAGGCTTTGCCCGGCGTAAAGGCCGCTACGCCACTTTCCTGTTCGTCGTCATCGTTATCGTCCCAGTCCCCCGGTAGCGTCACAATGACGGGCTGGCTCGGTGCCGCAAAATTATTGGCCGCATCATAAGCAATAACCGTATAGCGATAGGTTGCTCCTGGTTCACCCTTCGCATCACGCCAGTGCGTATCCCGGGTATCTGCGATTTGCTCCAAATCGCGCCAGACGGTATAGCCTGCCACACCAACGTTATCCTGAGTAGGCTGCCAATCCAGCGCCACCGTGCTGCCCGTTAACGTCGCTTTCACGCCCTGGACCTGATCCGGGGATTCGGTGTCTTCTTTTTCATCCGGCAGCGAGCCATCGAGAATGCTCTGATAGCGGTTCAGGAACTCATAGCCATAGTGCTGCCCGCTTTTGGTGGTGCCGTTATCCCAGTTCACTGACCAGGTCATCAGCCCCTTCACCGGCTCATTGGCCGCTTCCAGCCTTGCCAGCGCGTTGTAGACGCTATGGGCGTCCTTCACATATCCGGAGCCTGCCGCATCGGCATTGGCCGGCAGACCAATCACCAGTTTACTGGCCGGAATTTTTACATAGCCACGGCTGCCGTTTGCCAGGCTGTCGGTCAGATAGTAGAGGAACAGCTCTTTCTGCCGGGCATTTGACCCCCCCTGCACGTCCTGTGGCAGCCACCAGCCGCCGACTTCCGCCACCTCTTCAGGGGTGCTCATGTTTACGCCGTCACCGGCCTGGTTGTAATACTGCGGGGCGATAAAGTCGTAGGCACCGGCCAGATTCTGCAAATAGGCCTTATAATTCACGCCGCGATCGGCCTGAAGATAAGGAAACTCAGGTGCCATACTGATAATGAAGTGCTTACCCTGCTGCTGATAGTGAGCGCGAACCTTTTTCAGCGCCGCCGGGATGACGCTGCTGTTGTCTGCCGCGGTGATGGCCGACTGTTCCAGGTCAATATCCAGCCCGTCAAAGCCGTAGGTTTCAACAAGGCGAATAATTTCGTCCGCCAGGGCTTGCTCCTGCCCCTTGTGCAGCTCGATGTGCGCATCCGCACCGCCGAGTGAAATCAATACCGCCCGCCCCTGAGCATTGAGCTCGGCGACTTCGGCGCGAAACGCCTCATCGCTGGCGTTATAAGGCTTAAACGTTGGGATATTGCCGCTCTGCCCGGCCATCACCTTCATAAACGACACGTTCACCACGTTAAAGCCTTTCGGCACTTCACGCAGGCTCATATCCGAAGGCAGACCACCCTGGTAGCCACGCGCCTTGTCTATTTCTTCCGGGTTAGTTCCCCAGTTATGCCAGTAGCCCACGAGGATTTTTTTTTGGCTGATATCAGGCATTTGAGACGCGGCGTCTGGTGCAGCGGCAAAGCTCATTGCGCTCGCCAGCAGCCCGCTTAATACCAGTCCAAGGGTAATGGCATTTAAGCGGCTGTTTTTTTTCTTCAACATAATCGTCCTGTAATGTTGTTAATGAATATTCTCCCTGAGGGTATGAAATTCATCTATAGCAAAACAGGAGAATGGCTGAGACCTTCCGCAGATATTAAACGTATTCACCTGGAAAGGTCTTATCACCACAGGCCGGAAACTTATTTGTACTCACACATCATGACCCAATTATCATTAATCATCATCAGCCAGCGCCCCTGATTAATAGGTTTAAATAACAACGCCAGATCTTGATTACTTTCACTTATCAAAAACATTTTCTTAGGTAACTGATCGCCAGGTGCAATATTTAGTTCAGCGACGCGTCCGTGCACCACACTTCCTTTTCGCTTCACCCCTTGTAGCACCAGTGAACGATTGAAAACCTTGTCCCCCGCGGTGTCTGACTTGATACCAAACAACGTTAATCGGGACAGTTTTGGCCACCAGGTAATCACGCCATTAAAACGGTAGTGCTCAAGATTTTCATCAATAAAACGTCCATCATGAATGACGCTGCTGCACGGTTCAGTCGGTGTTCTTTGGGCATCAAAATAGCCCCAACTCATATAAGCCAGAGCCCCACCAATACACAGAGCAAACCCCGCTATCAGTACGAAGAATAGTATTCGTAGCTGCATTTTCCCTCCTTCGTCAATTCCCCCTCACACTGAGCAACAAAGACTTTTGGCCCGTTAGAGGCAATGTAGACGTTATTAATTCCCTCAGGTAACGCGTGCCGCTTCTGTACCAGCACAGCACGGTCAACGCTGCGCCGGGACGAGAAATGAAAGGTTACGCCGTCAAGAAAGACTTGCTCCTGAAACGCCCGGGGCTTCTCCATCAAAAACGGCACGATAACCGGCGGGAGGAGAATCAACGCGACACAAAAGACCGCCAACACCCGGGAGTAAAAAGGGCTAAACGGCGGAAGCAGCGCACGCGTCCCGGTGGCAGGCATGCTTACTGGCTCCTCGCCGAGGCAGTCATCTACGCATTCGACTTCACACGCCACGACATCGTCATCAATGACCTCCGGCGGTGATTCACAGGGCACCAGCACAATCCCATAACGTGGGATCGTTTTAATGATACTCCCCGGTAGCCCCGCATACTGTAGCTTGCGGCGCAGCATTTTTATCAGCTGGTGATAGCTGGATTCACTGACGATGGTTCCCTGGCTATGCCATATCTCCTCGAATATGGTTTCCTTTTTGCATTTACCGCTGATAATCAGCTCCAGCAGGCGTCGCTCATTGGGCGTAAGATGAATATCGCCATATTCCCGGCTGGCCAGGCATGATTTCTCCGGTACGAACGTCACGGTAGCTGAAAGAGATATTTCTTCGCGATTCACGGGAAAGGTCCTGGATAATTATCGGGCTAACGGTTTTATTGCGAATACCTGAATTCGTTCAGCCTGAATAAGACATAATTTGTCTGAGTACCGCATTTTTTCTCTCTACGGCTCTGGTGTGAATATTGATGACGTACCGTAACAATATCCCCACATAAATGATAGAGCCTTTATCCTCACCCCCATTTCCATCAATGAGTTTCCTGAGAATACCTGGTCTTCACCCTGATTTTATTATCAGTATTTCATGAGTAATACCTGATTATAATCCTGTTCCTACAAGAATTAATGAATTTCAATGAAGAAATATCTCAGTCCGCCCTGCGAGTTCTCGCTCTGCCACGAGACATTCCCCATGCTCAGATAAAAATCCGTCTGGCATAGTGTGAGAATAGCGTCGCCCCGCCTGCAGCAAGTTATATCTATGTTATGTTTATGCACGAATGAAATATTGCCACGCGTTTAATATTCCAAACTAAGGATGATTGGGGTTCTATGGCTATTTATCTTTTTTCAGACGACAACTATTTTGCCGTCGGCCTGAATGGGCTCATCCGCAAAGAGAACATGACCCTGTGCGCGTACGGCTGGGAAAAGTGGGAACCGCATTTTGTCTATCGCCAGATATTCCCCGGCGATATATTGTTGCTCGATGGCAGTAGTGAAAAATTCATCAAAAAGAGCCTCTGCTTTCCGTTGAACCAGCAGCTTGCCAAAATCTTCATTTTTTACGACAACCGCAAAAAACTCATCCCCGCATTTAGCTGCTGGTCACACGGCGCCAGGAGCATGAATCTGGAAAGTCTGGGCATAACGCTTGACAGGCTCCACCAGCAAGCAACGCTGCAAAGCTACCATCCAGGGCTGTTGACCCGAAGAGAAAGCCAGATTATCGGTCTCATTTGCCGGAGCTTTCCTATCTACCGCATCGCCCAGGAGCTGTCGGTCTCGATAAAAACCATCAGTAATCATAAAAACAATGCATTGAGGAAACTCGGCGTTGGCAGTATTAATGAACTGCTCATCTGAGCAAGCCATCTGTACAGCGGCTTCCCCGTCGGTCTAAACTGTAGTGAATAACGCACCTGACCCTGTTCAGGATCAGCCTTTTATCATTAAGGCACTTGCCTCTTTCCCGGATCGGATGTGATGCAAAAAACCGTTCTGATTGCCGACGATCACCCCGTTTATTTACTGGGCTTACGCACGCTTCTGCAAACGCGCAGCGACCGCTATCGCATTGTCCATGAAGCACTCAACGCTGATGAGGTGATGGATAAACTGGCGCAATCCCCCGTGGATATCATCATCACGGATTTAAGTATGCCCGGAGAGCACTACCCGGACGGGTTAACGATGATCCAAACCCTCGCCCGTCGCTATCCGGAAAGCATGATTGTCGTGGTAACCATGATAACCAACCCTGAACTACTCGCTTCGCTGCGCCGCTGCGGGGTGCACGCCGTTCTCAGCAAAAATAGTCTGTCGACTAACCTGGTACAGACCCTGCACAGCACGCGCCAGGGACATGTGGCGCCGGTAAAACCAGAAGTCCAGCTCACCCAGCGGGAAACCGAAGTTCTGCGCCTGCTGCTGCGCGGCCTGACGGTGAACCAAATTAGCGAGCAGCTTAACCGCACCAAACAAACCATTAGCACGCAGAAAAACAGCGCCATGCGCAAGCTCGGGGCTTCCAGCGACTTTGAGCTGTTCCAGTGTGCTCAAAGCCTTGGGCTGGACAGTTAATATGCGTAAAGGAGGGCCGATCGCGCTGCTGCTCGTACTCCTGATAAACACGCAGGCCGTGGCGGCCGCGCTGAGAATCGGCCTGCTGCACGCGGCGCCTCCGTTTGTCTCGCAAAACGGCACGCCGGGTATCCTTGATGACGAACTAAGCATTCTGTTCAGCAACGCCCCCGAACCGGAGATCCATCGCTTTGCCTCTGCATCTGAAGGCACCGAAGCCCTTAACCGGCGGCAGATTGACGTACTGATAGCGGACCACTCCCCGGCGGAATATCTGCACCCCAGTGAGCCGATGCTTACTTTTCCGCTGGCCTCTCTGACCATGAAAAACGGTGCCGGCGGAACCCTGTGCTTTCCCGAACTACCGGTTAATTTAACGCCGCCCTGTACGCTGGCGGCATCCGCCGCCACCGGGGATAACATCCAGCGGCTGATACTTGGGGAGGCCAGACGCTTTATCGCGCCGGAATTTATCCTGCGAACCTGGATTACTCGCGCCCCCGCGACCACGCTGCTGCTGGAACCACAAGAAAACCTGGCGCCGCTTCACTTCCGCGGCTGGGCGCTGCCCGACCGCACCGACGCGCTGGCTGAACTCAACGCGTATATTCGCACCCTGAACCCGGAAGATGCCCACTGGCTTGAGGAGAAATGGCTTTTACCCGCGGGCAGCGTATTCAGCGCAAGGAACCCACCCGCCAGCGAAAATGCGCCTCGTCTTGCTTTACAGGTTCTGCTTCCTCCTGCGCCCGCACCGCTGATGCAGCTGACGGCTGACGGGCATATTCACGGTGTCTGGTACGATCTTCTGCTTAGCCTATTTCCCGCCAATCACTTTAGCCTCTCTTTTGGGGTCGACCCGCCTTTAACCGGCCTGCCTGCTAAAGGCGAGCGGACACGATTAAAGATTGTTGCCAGCCAGACCTCACCGGCACCGGGCGCGATTGCATTTGACGCGCTGAGCTGGGGGCTGGTTAGCCCGCTGGATAAAGCGCTTCCCGGAGCCTTACCGGCGCTGCGTAGCCGGCGCATTGCGGTGATTCGCCATTCTCCACTGGCCCCTCTACTGGCCCAGCAAATACCGGCAGAAAACCTGGTTCTGGTGAAAGATCTTTCTCAGGGCTTTGAGCTGATGCGCGCGGGCGGCGCCGACGGACTGGCGGGTGATGCTTATGCGCTGAACTATGCCCTGCGCCAGCGCGGGAATACCGCGTTGCAGCTCACGCCGCTGGGCCTGCCGGACACGCCTCTGTGGTTTGAGCCGGACATTTCAAACCTGGCCGATGCCAGGCGGGTGAGCGCGATACTGGCCTCCGTGACCAAGGCCGATATTTTTAGCCACCGGGCAAAACCACTGGCGGTACTTAACGAACAGGTGCCTACGCCGGACCGCTCTCTGTGGCTTATTATGCTGGCCGTCGTCTCCTTCTGTGCGGCGCTGATTGCACTGGTTGCCTGGAGTACCGCACAGCGACAGCGCCGCCAGCGGGAACAGGACACTTCGGCGCTGCACAACGCCCTGTCGCTCTGGCAAACACTGATGAATAATGCGCCGGTGCCGCTGTTTGTCTGCGATCCTTCTGGCCGCCTCACTCGCTATAACGATGCTTTTATTCATTCCCCGTTGCTGGTGAACACGCCGGAAGAAGGAAGCCCGTTTGCCCGCCTGCCGCTTGGCGAACTCGCCGATAATCTGGTCCTTCCACAGCGGCTTACGCTGCTTAACGCCAGTGAGCCCCTTACGGGGGAAACCCGCATTTCCGCTGCTGACACCACGCTTTACTGGTGGCTATGCCGCTATACCGACAATCTTGGACGGCCGCAGGGGATTGTCGGCGGCTGGGTGGACATTAGCGAGAAAGCCGCGCTCACCGCAGCCCTGAACGAGGCGCTTGCGCAGGCCGAACGCGCAAGCCGCGAGAAATCTGACTTTCTTGCCCGCATGAGCCACGATATTCGTACGCCGCTTAACTCGGTGCTTGGGCTACTGGAACTGGAAAAAGACCGCAGCGATAGCCTCGCCATCGCCTGGCAGAGCGCAGGCTTACTGCGGGATCTGATCGGCGATATCCTCGACCTTTCTCGTATAGAAGCCGGGGAGCTGCGGCTGGAGCAGGCGCCGCATCCCCTTTGGCAAACTCTGCACGCCAGCGAGGAGATCTTCGCGCGTAGCGCCGCCGCCAAAGCGCTGCGCTGGCAGGCCATGCTGGACGTTCCCCAAGATGGCGTGTTCTACTTCGATAAATCCCGCCTTAACCAGGTGATTGCCAACCTGCTTGGCAACGCCATCAAATACACTCCCGAGGGAGAGGTGAGGTTTTACGCAAGGCTTGAGGGCGAAGAGCTTCAGCTACGCATTACCGATACCGGGATCGGCATTCCGCCGGACGCGATGCCTTCGATAGGCCAGCCCTGGTTCCAGAGCGATCCGACCATGCCACAAAGCAGCGGGCTTGGGCTCGCCATTTGCTATCAGCTGGTAGAGCTGATGAACGGCAAAATGACCCTCACCAGCGCACAGGGCAAAGGCACAGAAGTGACGGTCGTGCTGCCGCTACAGCCCGCAAGGACGCAGGATGTGATGGTCAGCACGGCGGAACCTGCCCCACTGCCCCGCCGCCGCGTCATGATTGTCGATGATTTTCCGGCTAACTTAACGGTGCTCACCCTGCAGCTGCAAAAGCTGGGCCAGGAAGTGATTGCCTGCGAAAACGCCAGCGAGGCGCTGGCGTTTTCGCAGGCAAGTAGCCCGGTGGATGTGCTGATTACCGACTGCCAGATGCCGGGAATGGACGGCTATCAGCTGGCCACGCTGCTGCTGGTGCAGGATATCGCGGGCATAGCCCCCGCCCCCGGCATCCTGCTCGGCTGCACCGCCAATGCTTTGCTGGAAGAAAACGATCGTGCCCGCCACGCGGGTATGGACGGCCTGCTGCGAAAACCCCTTACCACAGAAGAACTTCAGCAGGCGCTGGCGCAATATGCCAGCCCAATTGATGATGCCTGCGATCTCAACGGTCTCTATCAGCTGGCCGATGGCCGGCCTGAGGTGATTGCGCTTATGCGCAAGCAGATGCGTGACGCCCTCGAACAGGATCTCCGGCAACTCCAGTCTTCAGCGCCCTCCGCCGAGGCACTGAGCAAACTCGCCCACCGGCTGAAGGCTTCATGGAGCCTGTTTTCTCTGCGTGAAACGACTCGCCGCTGCCAGGCCATGGAAGCGCTACCCGATCTGCTCGGTGCGGGGCTGGTAGAACAGACACAGCTTTCCACGCTGGCGGAACGCTTTTCGGCACTCATGAACGACAGCCTGACGCGCCTGGATACGGCGCTGGAGGAATTATCTGACAAGTACTAAAGAATGCTCTCAACGGAATCGGTATCTTTCTTCGCATTCGACGACGTAATCCGCATCGTCACCCTCGTTTTCGGAGAAACTACTATGAGTGTTCGTATCGCTATTGCCGATGAGCATACTATTATTCGCCGCGGCGTCATGTCGATGATCATGAATATGCCGTCCCTGTCCAGCGACAGCCTCGCCCGCACCGAGTTTAGCGTAACGGGTGATACAGCATCCCCCTCGGCATTACTGACGCTGCTTGCTGACCAGGCGATTGATATTCTGTTTCTTGGTTTCTCGCTGGCGACCCGCCCAAGCCCGAACCCTCTCAGCGGTATGGATGGCGTGCTGCTTATTAAGTGGCTCAACCGTAAATACCCGCAGCTGAAAATGATTGTTCTCTCTCCCTATAAAAACACCCAGCTAATCCGCATGACGCTGGAAGCCGGGGCGAAGGCCTACATCAGCCGGGATACCTGTGAAAAAACCCTAAGTCGCGCCCTGAGTTCCGTGATGAACGGTGAGGTTTATATCGAGCGCGAGCTAATGAATTCGCTGTTCCAGGCCGATAAACAGGCCGGGCAGGAGCTTTCTCCGCGTGAAATCGACGTGCTGCGTATGCTGTGTAAAGGACTGAACCTGACAGAGATAGCGCAGCAGATGCACCTGAGCAATAAAACCGTCAGTGCCCATAAGCTGCGGGCGATGGAGAAACTCGGCGTCAACAGTGACTGCCAGCTGTACTGCCTGCTAGCCAAGACCCAGATGTTCGATATCGCTATCTGATACCGGGTATTGATAAAAAAAAACCGCCTGATAGCAGGCGGTGGGGGAAAATAAAACCCTAAAGTCGCTCTCTCGGTTTTTGGGGGAAATAAGAGGCAGCGTTCTCTTTGACGATAATTCACTTAAAAATGGTAATTCAGCTCCAGCCACCACGTACGGCCAGGCTCTGCAATCTGCTGCCTGGAGGCATAACCAAACTCGCTTGCCCCTGCCAGATTCAGATGCTCGCTGTAGCCTTTGTTAAGCAGGTTATCAATACCCACGCTCATCTTTAGCCTATCGCTAAAGTCATAATCCGCATTCCAGGCAAGCACTCCAAACCCTGCACTGCTGCCAAGATCCTGCCCGGTTACATTGCCTTTATTTTCTGCAACGCGATGCTGGGGAGCCACGGCTCGCCACATCAGGCCGGTACGCCATGTCGCCTGCCTGTAGTTAAGCGTTACGCGTCCTTCCAATGGCGGCATTTGCGGCAACGCCTGCCCGTCTGAACGGTTTTCTCCCCAGGCGTAGCTCAGGCTACTTTCCAGCAGCCAGTGCGGTGCAAAATGCCAGTTCGCTCCCGCTTCACCGCCCATAATGGCGGCGTTGATATTGCTCGCCTGCGACGGTGACTTACTGTAATCAAACAGGATGTAATCGGACACCCGGCCGACATAGGCGGAAGCCCAGGCGCTGACGTTCTCACCTTTAAAGATCAGGCCGTTGTCCCACTGCAGCGTTTTTTCGCTCTTTAGCTCGTGGATATTGGCCTGCCCGGCTTTGCCGGAGAACAGCTCCCAGTAGTCAGGGAAACGTTCGGTATAGCCGACGCCGCTATAGAGCATGACCGGCGCATCAGGCATTTGATGTTCATAGCGGATAAATGCCCCCGGCAGCACGCTAATGCGCGACGCCTGCTGAAGTGAGCGCTTATCGTCGGCCTGCATACGGTCCAGGCGCGCGCCAACGATCGCCTTATCGTTGTCACTCAACGTCTGGCGGAGTTCGCCGAAAATCCCCGCCTGAGTGAACTGCGCATCATCGCGCCAGCCTGCGGTACTCTTCTTGCGGTGGGTTTTACGCATAACGTCAGTCCCGGCGGTGAGCTGTGTGGACTCCGTTTCCCAGACGCCGCTCAGGCGGCTGCCCATCGTAACGCCGCCGACTTCCGTTTTACGTTTTTCTCCCATCGGCTGGCGCAGGCTGTAGTTGTCCATGATGTGGTCAGTGTCGTTGTAATAACTCTGCCAGCTGACTTTACTCAGGCGATCGCTCAGGGCGTATTTTTCAAGCTTCAGCGCGACGCTTTTGCGGGAAAAACGGCTGCCGTCCATCATTCGTCCGGCGTAGCGCGCCTTGCCATCACCGGCCCCGACGCTCAGCTCTGCCAGGGTATCTTCATCGGGCGTCAGCCCAACGGTGACGCCGCTGTTCCATTTACGCCACAGGCCCGGAACGCGGTTGCCGTGCCCGTCGCGATAGTCGTCCGCCACCGAGCGGCTGCCGTCGAGACGGACATAGCCCGAGTCGTTGCCAAAGGCGGTATTCACATTTTGATCCGAGCGGCCATTCGCCCCCTGCAGGAGGTCAACGGAGCCTTTAATACCCGGCTGGCTGAAGACTTCCGGCTGGCGTTCAAACAACAGCGTTCCCGCCGGAGCCATCGGCCCGTGCGTTACGCTTTGCGGCCCTTTGATAACCGTCAGGGTATCGAAATTTTTAGGTGTGATATAGGCGGTAGGCGTATCCATCCGCGAGCCGCAGCCCCCCTGAATGCTGGCGCCATCGGTCAGAATATTGAGTCGCGAGCCGAACATGCCGCGTAGAACCGGATCGCCATTGCTACCACCGCTACGCAGTATTGAAAAACCGGGAATGGTTTTCAGTAAATCCGCCCCATCACTGGCCGGAACAGGCTGGCGTGGTGTTTGAGTTGAGGTAACCAGCATGCCCGGATCTTCTCCCGGCGCAGTCACGGTCATCACCTGCTCTGCGCCCACCGGAAACGCAGCGGCGCAGCACAAAGCCAGCAGCAACGGGCGAGCAGTTATCCTGGTGCGGATCCCGCGCACGGGGATAATAGACATAATCAGATTCCATTTTAATCAGTGCGAAAAATTAGTCTCACTATTGTTATTAATCGCCGGGGCAGAATACACGCCGGGGGGGTACGAATATGCCCAGCCTGACGGGGGAAATATCTGTATGGGGGAAGGGATTTGATTAACGCGCGCTGCGGGAGGTTATTCCAGAATGAGGAAAACCTGTATTCCGGCCCGTTCTTTTGACTCGCCGCGGCTAACGTACTATTAAAATAATCCCCGTTAGTCAATTTTCGCCCCTTCAATATTTTTACTCAGGATGACTGATCTAATGCACCGCAAATAACTTACCTTTGCGCTGGTGATAAAGCTGTCGATGCTCGTGTTAATAGCTTGCCCGCCACCGGGCAGGAATGACGCCGGGCGTGGGGTGATGCCCCGGTCATTCGCGACAAACCAGCGCCGGTACAACGGAAGACCTGGAAGAACAGATGAGCCTACCGGTTCACCGCAGCCCGCCCCGGCAGAGTATAAAACGGGATAACGTAATTGATTCTTTAACGCAATAAATTAACCGTAACAGGCGTAATAATGTATACAGGGCGGGTACTGCACTAACTCACTTGCATAAAATAACAAATAGCGATTAGCATACAGAACGTGCAGGTAAATCACATGGAGCCACTAAATGAATATACCCCAGGAAAGATTCACGGGAATTATTTCAATAGCCATATTGGGCGTCGTCATTGTCTTAATTATGTTATTTACATTCAAAAGAATAATAAGGAAAAACACAAAAATCAGCTCTGATGATAAACTTAGTTTTATAGACTATACGTTAAATGTTGCGGGTTACCGACTTACGCCCTATGGCGTAGGTATTTCATTACTTTCGCTGAACCAGGGGTTTTCAAAGGAAGAAACCTTTTCTCATGTGGCCATGCTGTCCCTCGCGCAACACGTCACAAGAGCAGAAAATGACAGCGCCGAGCTAGCCAGAATTAATGCCAGTGGGTTATCCATTACCAACAATCTCAATCGGATGTTTAAAAATGGCCTGATTCGGGCTGAAATTTATGAGAATGACTTTGACGCCATTATCTCCGTCAGTACCCTCAATGAGGAACAGGAGCAATGTGTCGCCGACATGCTAAACAATAATGAACTATCCAATAAAGACATCATCGCGTTACCCATAAAAGAAAAAGAGGCGATTGAAGCAATGGATAAATACATTGCAGAAAGAATGAACCAGCCCTGACTGGCAGATTGCGCATTGATTCAGTAACGTTTGTGATGAAAACACAACCATTCATTTCGGATAGAAACACCCTAACAACCCGCTACTACATCCTACGTTAAATCATCAAGCATTTTTAGCATTTCCAGGGTGGAGCAAAAGGAGGGTTAGAGTATAAACCAACAGAAGGCCTGGCTGAGAGTGGTATCTCCCCCAGGGCAAGGCCACATCTCATACTGCCGGGATAGTATTTTGCATACTTAAAGCGCCGGGCATTAATTATAAAAATAGTATTAATAAGACGATGGCAAAACTCGATCAATGCTATTTAAGAAAAGAAGGTAACCGCTATTAAGAGGCATGGCTAAAGGGTTAAAGCCATACCTCACGATCTCGTCATGCACAGCCAGAACGAATTAACCTGCGGCGATCGATAAGCTTGCCCGTGAACCACCCGGTGACGGCAGCCCGGATTTAATCCGCGCAATTTATCAGGCTGAATGGGCGTGGTTGAAGGATAACAATTGATCCTGCCCCCGAAGATGATCCGGACATAATCAGGGTCAAGTTGAAAACACGAGATAAGAACGGGCTAAAGCCGTTGTATACGGCTTTACGTTTATTTCGCCAGGCCAGGAAAGAGTATGAGAGGGTGCGGTAATATTACAGGGAAAAACCGCCGTCTCCCACTTGCGCCAGGGCATACCATTTCATCAGCTCAGCCGTTCCCGCCTCGTTTTCGGCGGGTGCCCATGGGGCCATATCTTGCTCAGCTACAGGCTGGTACGCCCCATGTTTTACCTCAAAAATAACCCCACCTTTATCCATCGACAACACCGCATGCCAGGTCCCGGCCTCCGTCTCCAGCACCTTGCAGTCTTCACCTAACACAACGCGGTGGGTCACGTTGCCCTTGTCATCAAAATGCAATACCAAAAAGCGCCCGCTAAGGGATGTCAGCAGCTCAAACGTGTGCGGGTGGCGGTGAGGGCGAACATAGGTACCCGGTTCCATAGCAATAGCCAGGCGCTGAACAGGATCGCTCAATTCAGGATGGAGATTACGATGGGCACGTAAGCGAGGGGAGTTTGCAGCCTGCTCGCTTTGTTTTTGTAGATCGCTGAACGTAATTTGTTTCATATTAACCTTTGTGAATGTAGGTCGCTCACGGCAACCAGGAACCCGGATGTCGCAAGGTTTTATGCTATCTCAACAGACGATTAGCCACGGCTTTAGCAGAACAAATCTCTGCCCGGATTATAGACGCTGCGGCTGATGCCCCATAGCCCCAGAACGGGTCTATTTACAATGCCACCGGCGTTCCAGCCGAGGCTTGCTTCAGAATGGCCATGCGCTGGCTGTCGGTAAAACGCTTTTCATGGGGATGTCCTCACGTTGGCAGTGAAGACATTGCTCACATTGGGGAGTGTTAATCAATGGGGAGCAGGTCACTGGAACGTACAGATTATAAAGGGTTTTAGTGAACTTGAGTAAACTTTGAGAGATGCTTGACTGGTGCCGATAATAGGAGTCGAACCTACGACCTTCGCATTACGAATGCGCTGCTCTACCAACTGAGCTATATCGGCTTTCAGGGCGCGCCACGAGCGTGACTGCGGTGTAAAAGGGTAAGGAAGATTGGGTGATGCGTCAACCACTTATCAAACTGACTGCTGGTTTTTGCATCACCCGGCTTCAATTACGCACGAATCGTGTCGTCGCCGAAGCCGATCCACTTGTAGGTGGTTAAAGCTTCAAGCCCCATCGGGCCGCGAGCGTGCAGCTTCTGGGTGCTGACCGCCACTTCCGCGCCAAGGCCAAACTGGCCGCCGTCGGTGAAGCGAGTTGAGGCGTTGACGTATACGGCAGAGGAATCCACTTCGTTAATAAAGCGGTTCGCGTTGCGCAGCGTGCGGGTCAGGATAGCGTCCGAATGCTGAGTGCCGTGCTCGCGAATATGGGCGATGGCGTCGTCCAGGTCAGCCACCACTTTCACGTTAAGATGCAGCGATAGCCATTCGTCGTTGTAGTCAGCCTCTTTCACCGCTTCCACCGCCGCCGGGCCGTTTTGCAGCACAGGTAGCGATTTCTTGTCGGCATGCAGCGTCACGCCGGACTCGGCCATCTGCTTGCTCAGCGCAGGCAGGAAGCTGTCGGCAATTGCCTGGTGCACCAGCAGCGTTTCCACCGTGTTGCAGGTGCTCGGGCGCTGGGTTTTGGCGTTAACGATGATTTTCAGCGCCGGTTCAAACTCGGCGGTGTCATCCACCACGATGTGGCAAACGCCGATGCCGCCTGTGATCACCGGGATCGTCGACTGTTCGCGGCAAAGTTTATGCAGGCCCGCGCCACCGCGTGGGATCAGCATGTCAATGTAGCGATCGAGGCGCAGCATCTCGGTCACCAGCGCACGGTCAGGGTTTTCAATCGCCTGTACCGCCGCCTTTGGCAGGCCGCACTCTTCCAGCGCCTGCTGGATCACCGCCACCGTGGCGTTGTTGGTGCGCCAGGTTTCTTTTCCACCGCGCAGAATGGCTGCGTTGCCGGTTTTCAGGCACAGCGACGCTACGTCTACGGTGACGTTCGGGCGCGCTTCATAAATCACGCCCACCACGCCGAGCGGCACGCGGCGGCGCTCGATGCGCAGCCCGCTGTCCAGCAGCCCGCCGTCGATAACCTGCCCTACCGGGTCGGCGAGGTTGCACACCTGGCGCACGTCGTCGGCGATGCCTTTCAGGCGGGCCGGAGTGAGCTGCAGGCGGTCAAGCATGGCTTCGCTGAGGCCGTTTTTACGCGCCTCGTCTACGTCCTGCTGGTTCGCGGTCAGGATCTGTTCTGCCTGCGCTTCGAGAGAGTCGGCAATTTTTTCCAGCACGCGGTTCTTCTCACGGCCGGAGAGCAGTGCCAGCTGGTAAGAGGCCTCTTTTGCCGCTTTGCCCATTTGTTCAAGCATTTACCTGCTCCTTAATTAACAATCATGTCGTCGCGATGCACGGCCACCGGGCCGTATTCATAGCCGAGGATTTCGTCGATTTGCTGGGAGTGATGCCCGGCAATACGGCGCAGCGCGTCGCTGTTGTAGCGGCAAACGCCGTGGGCGATGTCGCGCCCTTCCAGGCTACGAATGCGGATAACCTCGCCGCGGGAGAAGTTGCCGCTCACGCTTTTAATGCCTTTTGGCAGCAATGAGCTACCGCGTTCCAGAATAGCGGACAGCGCGCCGTCATCCACGGTGATCTCACCGGCAGGCGGGGCGCCAAAGATCCAGCGTTTGCGGTTTTCCAGCGGAGACTGCTGCGCGTGGAAGCGCGTACCGACGGAGTTACCGGCCATCACGTCGCCGATGACGCCAGGCTTGCTGCCTGCGGCGATGATCACGTCGATACCCGCGCGGCAGGCAACGTCCGCAGCCTGAAGTTTCGTGCCCATGCCGCCGGTGCCAAGGCCGGAGACACTGTCGCCCGCGATGGCGCGCAGCGCATCGTCAATGCCGTGCACTTCTTTGATCAATTCCGCTTCCGGGTTGTTACGCGGGTCAGCGGTGTACAGGCCCTGCTGGTCTGTTAGCAGCAGCAGCTTATCGGCCCCGGCCAGAATCGCCGCCAGCGCGGAAAGGTTGTCGTTATCGCCGACTTTGATTTCCGCCGTCGCCACGGCGTCGTTTTCATTAATGACCGGCACAATGTTGTTATCTAACAGCGCTCTGAGCGTGTCGCGGGCATTAAGGAAGCGTTCGCGGTCTTCCATATCGGCGCGGGTCAGCAGCATCTGGCCGACGTGAATGCCGTAAATAGAAAACAGCTGTTCCCAAAGCTGGATCAGACGGCTCTGCCCTACCGCGGCCAGCAGCTGCTTGGACGCGATGGTGGCGGGGAGTTCGGGGTAGCCAAGGTGTTCACGTCCGGCGGCAATCGCCCCGGAGGTCACAATCACAATACGATGCCCCGCCGCGTGCAGCTGGGCACACTGGCGAACCAGTTCAACAATATGGGCGCGGTTCAGGCGGCGGGAGCCACCGGTTAATACGCTGGTGCCTAGTTTTACCACCAGCGTCTGGCTGTCACTCATGATTCTCTGCCGTTTCAACAAAAATGGGGGAAATTAAAAAGCCAGATGACGTTGTAACAGGAGTCGCGCGGCTTGCCAACAGGCGGCGTGGGAAAAGGGCTAATAAGAGAAAAAGGATCGCTGAAAATAGCGGATATATTTTACAGTTTTATGACATTTAAACTTTATTACGTTTATTTAAACTTTCTCCTAAATTGTCATAAATCTTTAATCTGAGAACGATAAAACCCTTCCTGTTTTTAACGGGAGCCCGACTCCTGGAACAATTTTGCAAGCTTTCATCATTCTTGGGATAACAAATGAAAAAGAGCACACTGGCATTAGTGGTAATGGGCATCGTGGCGGCTTCCGCGTCTCAGGCAGCCGAAGTTTACAACAAAAACGGCAACAAGCTGGATCTGTACGGACGCGTGAAAGCTGAGCACTACATGAGCGATAACAGCAGCGTTGACGGTGACCAGTCCTACGCTCGTTTTGGCTTTAAAGGTGAAACCCAGATCAACGACCAGCTGACCGGTTTTGGTCAGTGGGAATACCAGCTGGCTGCAAACAAAGTTGAAGGTGACCCAAACACCGCGAAAACCCGTCTGGCATTTGCTGGCCTGAAGGCCGGTAACTTCGGCTCCTTTGACTACGGTCGTAACTACGGCGTGCTGTATAACGTCGCCTCTTACACCGATATGATGCCTGAGTTTGGTGATGACTCCTTCGTTAAAACCGACAACTTCATGACCGGCCGTGCTAACGGCTTAGCCACTTACCGTAACAATAACTTCTTCGGTCTGGTTGATGGCCTGAAGATGGCGCTGCAATATCAGGGCAAAAACCAGAACGACGGTCGTGACACGTCCAAGCAGAACGGCGACGGCTTCGCTTCCAGCCTGTCCTATGACATCGCTGACACCGGCCTGACCGTAGGCGCTGCGTACGCTAACTCCAACCGTACCAACAACCAGAAAGCCTCCGCGTTTGGCAAAGGCGACAAAGCTGAAGCCTGGACCACCGGCCTGAAATACGACAAAAACAACGTTTATCTGGCCGCTATCTACGCTGAAACCAGCAACATGACCGTGCTGAGCGGGACTTCCGTTATCAACGGCGTGTCCACCAAAGTGAGCGGTTTTGCTAACAAAAACCAGGCGTTCGAAGCCATCGCACAGTACCAGTTCGACTTCGGCCTGCGTCCATCCATCGGTTACGTTCAGTCGAAAGCGAAAGACATTGAAGGCGTGGGCGATGCGGATCTGGTGAAATACATCGACGTCGCGGCGACCTACTACTTCAACAAAAACATGTCCACCTTCGTTGATTACAAAATCAACCAGCTGAGCGATAACAACAAGCTGAAGCTGAACAACGACGACGTGGTTGCGGTAGGCCTGGTTTACCAGTTCTAATTCGCGAAACTACGGACAAAAAAATCCCCGCCATCGGACGGGGATTTTTTATTTTCAGGCGGAGAGTTTTAACTGTTTTTCAGCAAAGTCCTCGGCGGGGACCAGCCCAAGTTCAAGGCTGGCCAGTAAATCTTTCAGGCGTCCATGGAAACCGCGCAGCGTCTGCTCCAGTTTTTCATCCACTTCTTTGTCTTTCGCCGGCGTTGCCGTCCATTTACCGTCTTTATCAAACAGACCGAACTGCCAGGTGTAGGTAAACTGCTTTTCCTGAGCTTCCAGTATCATCCACCATCCCCAGAACTCACGCTTCTCCGGGGCAGGCTTTACGTTGACGCAAACTGCCAGGCAATCGAAGAAGAAGCGGTTATCTTCACACTGCTCTTCCCGAATATACGGGCCAAGCGCGGCGAACTTTCGAATCAGTCTACTTTTCGGGTGTCCACTCGGTAACGTCATTACGATCTCCTGTTGTGAAGCAACTGTTTTAGCAAACCGCCAAAATTTAGCAAATATTTAACGTAATCTTTGTTTCACCCAGCTGGTAATTTCTTTAAGCGCTTTGTCAAAGTTTTGATACACCGGGTTAAACGGGATCTGGAGTAATTTGCCGTCCACAGATGACGACGTGATTAAACGTGACTCTTCTTCCGGGCTGAACGGATCGTTCTCCCAGAAACCAGAAAGCATGGGCGTTGGGCAGCGGCGGCCCAGTAGGCCCTGGGTTTTCAGGGAATAGCGGTTCAGCTCCACGCTTAACGCACTGTCCGAAATACTGGTCATGCCGAGGCGGCTGGCCAGCACGTCAATGTACATTTCCGGCACGTTCGCCTGGCGCTGCGGGTCGCTCAGCAGAGCGTGAACCACCGGCCCGAGGCATGCCACGGCTTTAAGGCGCGACGCTTCGAGGTACGCCAGCCGCACCGCGACGTTGGCGCCAAAGCGGAAGCCAAACGCCGCCACGCGCGTATGGTCAACCCACGGAATATTGGGTAAGGCTTTCAGGACGTGCTGGTGCAGCAGGCTCGAATCCTGGGTCAGTTTCCACTTTGAAGAGAAACCGACAGAAGGCATGTCGATAGTTAGCATGGCGATGCCCTGCGGGGCAAAGTACTTTTCAAACAGGCTGTAATAATCGCTCTGTAAGGCATCCAGACCGCCGCACATCAGCACGGTAGGGAATGGGCCTTCGCCCTGCTTAGGCAGATGCAGGAAGCCGCTGATGGTGCCGCCGCCGGTCACCGGGAATTCAAGCTCGCGTAGCCCACCGGATAGCCGGGGCGCGGCCTCTTCATAAGCCCGGTTAGCCAGTACCTGTGCCTGTTCGGCCAGCGCATCGCCTTTCAGGTGCGGGTAAGCCGCAATGCTATAAAGGTTAGCCGCCTGCAGCCAGCATTTACCGATTTTCTCTTCGTCCGTTTCCTGGCCCGCGCGCTGCTGCCAGAGCATTGCCTGCTTAGACCATTCGTAGATCCAGTTGCCGCCGCGGTAGCCCATCACGGTATCAAACAGTTCATCGTTGGTGCGTTCGGCGTCGGTACAGGCGATACGCGCCTGAACTTCGAGGATTTCACGCGGATCAACACCGCGCCAAATCCACATCAGACGGTTGATCATACGGTACCAGTGAGGAACGTTTTTACCGTCCAGCGCGGACTGGATGGGCGGAGCCGCAGTATGCCGAGCACGACGCACCAGCGTAGAAGTCTCTGGGTGTTTGAATCTGGGCTTAAAGAGGGTTTCGCTTAGGTTGGCCTGCGACATCGTTTCACTGCCTCCATGAATACGAGAAACGTCGCTATTGTAGCCTGATACGGCCTAAATAACACAAACGCCCGGCAGTACCGGGGCCAAATAAATGACAAATCTCAAATAAGTGAAGAAGCTACAGAGGATACAAAACAATAAACAAGGAAAATCAATTTTTTTGATTTTCGCCTGATAACCACAAAGAGGGAAAAACCATGTTTTTTTCCTCTTTGTCAAAACGATTACGCCCGGCAATGCCGGGCGTAAAAGAATGCAAAACTTTGGGACGGGGATTAACGGCCAGCCAACGGCGGCACAAATACCACGCCCATATCCCACGGCTGCTCAATCCAGGTATCCTGCGGGATATCAATCACGTAATCATCCACCAGCGGCTGGCCGGCTGGTTTTGCGAAGATGGTGACGAAGTGGGCTTTCGGATACATTTCGCGAATCGCCACCGCGGTGCCACCGGTATCCACCAGGTCATCAATCACGATGAAACCTTCACCGTCACCTTCCGCACGCTTCAGCACGGTCAGCTCGCGCTGGTTGTCGTGGTCGTAGCTGGAGATGCAAACGGTATCAACATGACGAATACCCAGTTCACGTGCCAGCAGCGCGCCCGGCACCAGGCCACCACGGCTAACGGCAATAATGCCTTTCCACTGTTCAGCTGGCAGCAGGCGCTGAGCCAGTTTGCGGGCGTGAATCTGCAACATGTCCCAGGTGACGACGTATTTTTCGCTCATGTGAAGTATCCCGGCCTGTAAATAACGGCTTAAAAAGTATTCGAAGGGGTTTTGGTTGCGCGAGATTATAGAGATCTGACGCACTAAAAACCAGTGTTGCGGGCCGCTGGCAGCCGATTTTGCTTGTATTCAGCCTTCACGCAACAAAAGAAAGTGGTATTCTCAGGACATCGCGCAAGCCGTGCTTGTGGTGTAAATGAACCCGGTCAAAATCGTGGCCGGTAAGCCAAAAAAATGACTCCAGGGAGACTCAACGTGTCTGAATTGTCTCAATTATCTCCGCAGCCGCTGTGGGATATTTTTGCCAAAATCTGTTCTATTCCGCACCCGTCCTATCATGAAGAAGCGCTGGCGGAACACATCCTGTCCTGGGCAAAAGAAAAAGGCCTGCACGTAGAGCGCGACCAGGTCGGCAACATCCTGATGCGTAAACCTGCAACCGCGGGTATGGAAAACCGCAAACCTGTGGTTCTGCAGGCACACCTCGACATGGTGCCGCAGAAAAACAACGACACCGTTCACGACTTCACGAAAGACCCCATCCAGCCGTACATCGACGGTGAATGGGTTAAAGCGCGCGGCACCACCCTGGGCGCAGATAACGGCATCGGCATGGCTTCTGCCCTGGCGGTACTGGCTGACGACAGCGTAGTTCACGGCCCGCTGGAAGTGCTGCTGACCATGACGGAAGAAGCCGGTATGGACGGCGCGTTCGGCCTGCAAGCAGGCTGGCTGCAGGCGGATATTCTGATCAACACCGACTCCGAAACGGAAGGTGAGATCTATATGGGCTGCGCCGGTGGTATCGATTTCATCACCACGCTGCCGCTGCAGCGTGAAGCGGTTCCAGCCGGGTTTGATACCTTAAAGCTGACCATTAAAGGGTTGAAAGGCGGCCACTCCGGCGCGGATATCCACCTGGGCCTGGGCAACGCCAACAAACTGCTGGCTCGCTTCCTGCTGGCTCATGCAGCAGAGCTTGATGCTCGCCTGCTGGATCTGAACGGCGGCACCCTGCGTAACGCTATCCCGCGTGAAGCCTTCGCTACGTTAGCCGTACCGGCAGCGAAAGCGGCAGAGCTGAAGTCTCTGGCTAACGACTACCTCGCGGTCCTGAAAAACGAGCTGTCTGCGGTAGAGAAAAACATCACCGTGCTGGTCGAAGCCACAGGCTCCGACAAACAGGCGCTGACCGCGAAAACTCGCGATACCTTCCTGCATCTGCTGAACGCCACGCCTAACGGCGTGATCCGCAACTCTGACGCGGTGAAAGGCGTGGTAGAAACCTCCCTGAATGCTGGCGTCGTGACCATGAGCGACGACAGTGCGGAAATCATCTGCCTGATTCGTTCCCTGATCGACTCCGGTAAAGACTACGTGGTTAGCGTGCTGGAGTCGCTGGGCGCGCTTGCTGGCGCGAAAACCGTAGCCAAAGGTAGCTACCCTGGCTGGCAGCCGGACGCTCACTCTCCGGTTATGGGCCTGGTGCGTGAAACCTACCAGAAACTGTTCAACACCACGCCGAACATTATGGTTATCCACGCGGGTCTGGAATGTGGTCTGTTCAAAAAACCGTACCCGGAGATGGACATGGTTTCCATCGGGCCAACCATTACCGGCCCACACTCTCCGGACGAGCAGGTTCACATTGAAAGCGTCGGCCATTACTGGACGCTGCTGACCGAGCTGCTGAAAGCCATTCCGGCGAAGTAAGTTTTACCCTCACCCTAACCCTCTCCCTAAAAAGGAGAGGGGATTTTCTTTGTCTGCCTTACTTTCTGTGACGGTCCTATTTTTCCCCTTACCCCTTCCAGGGAGAAGGCCGGGATAAGAGTCGTGTTTACAGCCCCAGCAGCAGCTGCCTTTCGAGCTGTGGATCGAGCAAAGTCACGTGCAGCCCCACCAGCCTGACCCCACGTCCCCCTCTTCGCTCTTCCCAGGTTTTACGCGCGGTAGCAATCAGATCGGCTTTATTTAGCGTTGGCCAGACGTGTTCCTGCGTCGTCAACTGGAAATCATTAAATTTGAGCTTGATACCCTGGCGGGCAATGCGCAGATCTGCACGCTCTTTAGCCAACCTTCTCTCCAACTCCGGGTAGAGCCGCTCGATAATTTCCTCGCATTCATGCCATTCATGAATGTCTTCAGCCAGCGTACGTTCCACGCCAACCGACTTTCTTTGCCGCTCGCTGCTTATCTGCCGTTCATCGATGCCCTGGCTACGCTCCCAAAGCACGCGGCCAAACTTGCCAAAGCGCTTTAACAACATGGCCAGATCGGCATTTTGCACGTCCGCGCAGGTGCGTAAGCCAATGGTTTCCAGTTTGGCCGCCGTCACTTTACCCACACCGGGAATTTTCCCCAGCGGCAAGGTCTGTAAGAAAACCGGAACCTGCTCCGGGGTAATGACGTACTGGCCGTTCGGTTTATTGAGGTCGGAGGCGATTTTGGCAAGGAACTTTATTGGCGCAATACCGGCGGAGGCGGTGAGGTTGAGCTCGTCGGAAATGGCCTGGCGGATGTCTCGGGCAATCAACGTTGCTGAGCCCTGGCAGTGTTCGCTGCGGGTCACGTCCAGATAAGCTTCATCCAGCGACAGTGGCTCAATCAGCGGAGTGTAGCGGGCGAAGATTTCGCGAATATGGTTTGACGCCTCTTTATAGGCGTCAAAGCGCCCCGGCAGTAAGGTAAGATGAGGGCAAAGCTTCAGCGCCATCGCGGTGGACATTGCGCTGTGTACGCCGTATTTACGCGCAGGATAGTTGGCGGTACTGATCACTCCGCGCCGCTGGGCGCTCCCACCGATGGCCAGCGGAATATCACGCAGGGCTGGATTATCACGCATCTCTACGGCAGCAAAAAAGCAGTCCATATCGACATGAATGATTTTGCGCATACTCACCCAACCACGAAAACAACACTGGATAAGTATACAGGTTATTTTATCATTCAGGAAACCTTCCGGCGGTGAAAAACATTAACTGGCGCCAACTTTCCTGTTGACTCCAATAAAATTTGTAAACGCACCAGACTGCCGCTTGCGAAAATTAACCACGATGCTAAGGTGAGCGCTATCCTGTACAGAATTTTCTGATTTCGGGTCCCTTTAGCCGTCCTGGCTGTTAGTCTCAGGTTTATCAAGGAATCAAGCAGTATGCGTAAGATCGCACTGATTATTGCGATGCTCTCTATGCCGTTTTTCTCTTTCGCCAGCCTGCTTAATAGCAGCGGTGTTGCCGCCCCTGTCGGCAAAGATAGCAGACAGCAGCTAATGGGATCCCCGGTTTATATTCAAATATTTAAAGAAGAACGCACCCTCGAACTGTGGGTAAAGATGGGCGAGCAGTATCAGCTGCTCAATAGCTATCGCATCTGTAATTATTCCGGCGGTCTGGGACCAAAACAGCGCCAGGGCGATTTTAAAAGCCCGGAAGGTTTTTACAGCGTTGATCGCAGTCAGCTAAAACCGGACAGCCGCTTCTATAAGGCTATCAATATCGGGTTCCCGAATGAGTTTGACCGTTCTCACGGTTATGAAGGGAAATACCTGATGATCCACGGCGCCTGCGTGTCGATTGGCTGCTACGCTATGACCGACTCCGGCATTGACGAGATTTTCCAGTTTGTGACCGGTGCTTTAGTGTTTGGTCAGCCGCGCGTTCAGGTGAGTATCTTCCCGTTCCGCATGACCGATGCCAATATGGAACGCCACAAATACTCTACCTATATTAACTTCTGGAAAGGGCTGAAGCCGGGGTATGACTACTTCGCAGCTAATCACCAACCACCGAATGTTGCGGTAGTCAGCGGTAACTACGTGATTAGCAAACCTGCCGTGGCGACCCCGATACAGCCACAGCTGGTCTCAAACTATAAGCTCACCGAGGCAAAATAATGCCGACTTGCCTGGCTCGATCTTGTGCCAGGTTTCGTTAGCCGTCAGCGGTTGAGTGGCAATAACCGTGACCACATCGTTCGGTGTGGTCTCTTCCTGAAAGTCGATTTCCACATCCTGGTCCAACAGTTTCGCCACGCCAAACGGTGCCCTGCGCGTGATCCAGAAAAGATTGGTCGAGCAAAACGCCATGACGTACCGACCATCCGACAGCAGCATGTTAAACACGCCCTTTTCTCTTAGCTCTGCCGCCAGTTCGGTAATGTAGCGAAACACGGCTGCCATATTGCCCGGCGTGCGCGGGTAGCGCTGCGTCAACTTGTGCAGCAGCCAGCAGAAAGCCTGCTCGCTGTCGGTTTCCCCGATCGGGCGAAACGCCCCCGTCTCAAGAGAACGATAGCCTTTCAGCTGCCCGTTGTGGGCATAGGTCCAGTTACGGCCCCACAGCTCGCGGGTAAACGGGTGGGTATTTTCCAGCGCTACCTTGCCGCGGTTGGCCTGGCGAATATGCGCAATAACCGAGCAGGATTTAATCGGGTAGTCCTGGACAAGACGAGCAATGGGCGAATTGAAGCTCGGCTGAGGATCCTTAAAAGTGCGACAGCCTTTGCCCTCATAGAAGGTAATGCCCCAGCCGTCTTTATGGGGCCCCGTTCCGCCGCCGCGCTGCACCAGACCGGTAAAGCTAAAGCAGATATCCGTTGGTACGTTGGCACTCATCCCGAGCAGTTCGCACATCTCTTCTCTCCCACAACGAATCCCCCCGCCCGTCAGGAACAGGGGGATTTCGGGCTAAGCCTTAACCATTTCTTTTTCGATGAGCTGAATCAGGATGTGGATCACTTTGATGTGAATTTCCTGAATGCGGTCCGCGTAGCCAAAGTGCGGCACACGAATTTCAATATCCGCCGTGCCGGCCATTTTGCCGCCGTCTTTCCCGGTCAGGGTAATCACTTTCATCCCTTTCTCACGGGCAGCCTCAATCGCCTTAATAATGTTGCCGGAGTTGCCGGAAGTCGAAATCCCCAGCAGCACATCACCTTCACGGCCAACCGCTTCAACGTAGCGAGAGAACACATAGTCGTAGCCAAAGTCGTTGCTGACGCAGGAGATGTGGCTAACGTCAGAAATCGCGATCGCCGGGTAGCCCGGGCGGTTCTCACGGTAGCGGCCAGTCAGCTCTTCAGCGAAGTGCATCGCATCACAATGAGAGCCGCCGTTCCCGCAGGACAGAACTTTACCGCCCGCTTTGAAACTGTCTGCCAGCAGCACCGCTGCGCGCTGGATGGCATGAATATTTGCTTCATCCTTAAGGAAGTTAGTCAGCGTTTCCGCCGCTTCATTTAGCTCACTACGAATAAGATCCTGGTACATGAGGAGGTCCTTGAGGTTTGATTGAATTTCACCTCCGGCAGTGTACCGGATAGCGCCGAAAGCGAGAAGCGTCACCCCACGGGTTTAGCCGGGCTTTTCCCTCAATGTGCGGCAACAATGTGAGCGAGGTTGTAATTATTTTGTAAACGCATTGATAAAAAAAGCAACATCCACTACAACCAATACATCACAAGTGGTCAGACCTCCTACAAGCAAGGGAGCTTTCTTTATGTTGATTTTAAGTATTGTCCTTACTCTCGTTCTGCTGGGTGTGCTGTTCTATCACCAGGCTAATTTGCTGCTTAGCAGCGTGATTCTCCTGGCCTGGACCGCCGCCCTGGGCGCCGCCAAGATCTGGTCCTTCTGGGTTCTGGTGCCGCTGGCCGTTATTCTGCTGCCGCTTATCTTTACTCCGCTGCGTAAATCCCTGATCTCCGCCCCGGTGTTCCGCGGCTTCCGTAAAGTCATGCCGCCGATGTCGCGCACGGAAAAAGAAGCCATTGATGCCGGGACGACCTGGTGGGAAGGCGATCTGTTCCGCGGTAAGCCTGACTGGGAAAAGTTGCATAACTACCCGCAGCCAAAGCTGACCGAAGAGGAACAAGCGTTTATTGATGGCCCGGTAGAAGAAGCCTGCCGCATGGCAAACGACTTCCAGATAACCCACGAACTGGCCGATCTGCCGCCGGAACTGTGGGCCTACCTGAAAGAGCATCGTTTCTTCGCGATGATCATCAAGAAAGAGTACGGCGGCCTTGAGTTCTCTGCCTATGCTCAGGCTCGCGTGCTGCAAAAACTGTCCGGCGTTTCCGGGATCCTGGCGATCACCGTTGGCGTGCCTAACTCCTTAGGCCCGGGCGAACTGCTGCAGCACTACGGTACCGAAGAACAAAAAGATCACTATCTGCCACGCCTGGCGCGCGGGCTTGAGATCCCTTGCTTCGCGTTGACCAGCCCGGAAGCTGGCTCCGATGCTGGTGCGATTCCGGACAGCGGCGTTGTCTGCATGGGTGAATGGCAGGGCGAACAGGTACTCGGCATGCGCCTGACCTGGAACAAACGCTATATTACGCTGGCGCCTATCGCTACCGTACTGGGCCTGGCGTTTAAACTGTCTGACCCGAAACGCCTGCTCGGCGGCGAAGAGGACCTCGGCATTACCTGTGCGTTGATCCCAACCCATACCCCGGGCGTGGAAATCGGCAAACGCCACTTCCCACTCAACGTACCGTTCCAGAACGGCCCAACCCGTGGGAAAGACATTTTTGTGCCCATCGACTTTATTATCGGTGGCCCGAAAATGGCCGGTCAGGGCTGGCGCATGCTGGTTGAATGCCTGTCGGTTGGCCGCGGCATCACCCTGCCGTCTAACGCAACCGGCGGCCTGAAATCGGTTGCAATGGCCACGGGCGCTTACGCCCACATTCGCCGTCAGTTCAAAATCTCTATCGGGAAAATGGAAGGGATTGAAGAGCCGCTGGCACGTATTGCGGGTAACGCTTATGTGATGGATGCTGCCGCGTCGTTGATTACCTACGGCATTGTGCTCGGCGAAAAACCGGCCGTGCTGTCGGCCATCGTGAAATACCATTGTACCCACCGCGGCCAGCGCGCCATTCTTGATGCAATGGACATTGTCGGCGGTAAAGGCATTATGCTTGGTGACGGAAACTTCGTGGCCCGTGCCTACCAGGGCGCGCCGATTGCCATCACCGTTGAAGGGGCCAACATTCTGACCCGTAGCATGATCATCTTCGGACAGGGGGCTATTCGCTGCCATCCATACGTGCTGGAAGAGATGGCTGCGGCGCAGAATAACGACGTGAATGCCTTCGACAAGCTGCTGTTTAAACACATCGGCCACGTGGGCAGTAACAAAATGCGCAGCCTGTGGCTGGGCCTGACCAACGGCCTGGGAAGCAGTACACCAACACGCGATGCCACGAAACGCTACTATCAGTACCTGAACCGCCTGAGCGCAAACCTGGCGCTGCTGTCGGATGTGTCTATGGCCGTGCTGGGCGGCAGCCTGAAGCGCCGTGAGCGCATCTCGGCTCGCCTGGGTGATGTTCTGAGTCAGCTGTATCTGGCCACTGCGGTACTGAAACGCTACGAAGATGAAGGCCGTAACGAAGCCGATCTACCGCTGGTGCATTGGGGCGTACAGGATGCGTTGTATCAGGCAGAACAGGCGATTGACGATCTGCTGCGTAACTTCCCGAATCGTTTTGTTGCCGGTACGCTGCGGCTGTTTATCTTCCCGCTGGGCCGCTGTTACGATGCGCCATCAGATGTGCTGGATCATAAACTGGCGAAAATCATGCAGGTTCCGTCCGCAACCCGTTCGCGTATTGGTCGCGGCCAGTACCTGACGCCAAGCGAGCATAACCCGGCTGGCCTGCTGGAAGCCGCCCTGCTGGATATTATGGCCGCCGAGCCAATTCACCTGCGCATCTGCAAAGAACTGGGCCGCAACCTGCCGTTTACTCGCCTGGATGAGCTGGCGAAGCAATTGCTGGGCGAAGGCAAGATAAATGCCGATGAAGCGGCAATCCTGACCAAAGCCGAAACCAGCCGCCTGCGCAGCATCAACGTCGATGAGTTTGATCCGGAGGCGCTGGCGACACAGCCGGTGAAAGTGCCGGAAAAGCACAGAAAGGTTGAAGCCGCATAATCATTAACTGGCGATGACACAATTCCAAGCCCCATCATTTCTGATGGGGCTTTTTTGTGCTTTAGACATCGTGGCGTATCTCTTTTCCCGAGAAGTAACCCCTGGCTTTGAAAGGATTATTCAGTCATGGTAAATAAGTGTAACTATATAAGTTTGATATTGTTTCTGTTGGTTATCACTGATACTTCTTACCGCAGGATCCCCCCTGCCTAAAGGAATGAAGATGAAAAGAACCATTGGAATTGTTGGCTCGTTAATGCTGATCGCGGCACCGGCGTGGGCCACCACCGCCTCCCACTGCGTTAAGGTCGACAGGCTGCAGATTGAAGGACTCTTTGAGAGATGGAACAGCGCTTTAAAAACGGGAGAAGCAAAAAAGGTCACGGATAATTATCTAAGTGATGCCGTTTTATTGCCTACAGCATCCAATAAAGTGCGCCTGACGGAAGCAGAACGGCTTGATTATTTTGAGAAATTTCTGGCGAAAAAACCCGTTGGCAACATCGATAGCCGGACTATTCGTCTGGGCTGTAATAAAGCCGTAGACGCCGGAACATATACCTTTACCTTCGCGGATAATTCAAAAATTTCAGCACGTTATACTTTTACTTATGCCTGGGATGGCGCTCAGTGGAAAATTTCCACCCACCACTCCTCTGCCATGCCGGAAACCTGATCTGCTCTGTCAGTTAGCATCCCCGTTTTGCGGCACCTGGCCCTGGGGTAACACCGACCACTTAACGCTCTTTGAGTGAACGGTGTTACCCATCATCACTCCTTTTATTGCCAACAAAAGCGCGTTTTCTCGTGCTACAGTGAAAGAAATATTCTGCTAAGAGGCTGCCGATTGTGTCTGGTCTGAAAGTTTCCGTTCTGCAACAACCGCTCGTCTGGATGGACGGTGCCGCAAACCTGCGTCACTTTGATGTGCTGCTGGAGGGCGTACGCGGGCGTGACTTGATTATTTTACCGGAAATGTTCACCACCGGTTTCGCGATGGAAGCTGCCGTGCAGTCTATGCCTGAACAGGAAGTGGTTGACTGGATGCAGTTCAAAGCCCAGCAAACTCAGGCGATGATCGCCGGGAGCGCGGCTTTGCAAACCGAGCGCGGGCCGGTTAACCGCTTCCTGCTGGTACAGCCGGACGGCAAAGTGCATTTCTACGATAAGCGCCACCTTTTTCGCATGGCGGATGAGCATCATCACTACCAGGCCGGTGAAGAACGCGTGATTATTGAGTGGCGCGGCTGGCGAATTTTACCGCTGGTTTGCTATGACCTGCGCTTCCCGGTGTGGTCACGCAACCGCAACGACTACGACCTGGCGCTGTACGTCGCCAACTGGCCAGCCCCACGCTCACTGCACTGGCAAAGCCTGCTGCAGGCGCGCGCCATTGAAAATCAGGCTTATGTCGCAGGCTGTAACCGCGTAGGCACCGACGGCAACGGCCATCATTACCGTGGTGATAGCCGGATTATCAGCCCGCAGGGCGAGATCCTTGCCAGCGCCGAGCCTCACCAGGCGGCAAGGCTGGATGCCGATCTCTCGCTGATCGCGCTGAGAGAATACCGGGAGAAGTTCCCGGCATGGCAGGATGCCGATCCGTTCAGTTTGTAGTGAGTAGAATGCCGGCCTGCTCAGGCCGGCATTCTGCTATTCCCCTGCCAGTTTTGTCACGGCCTGAGTGAAAGCCTGGACGGCAAGCGCCACATCGCTTTCGATCACCGCCTCTGCCGGATGGTGGCTAATCCCCTTCTCACAGCGGACAAACAGCATCGCGCTCGGCCAACGTTCAGCGATAGCAATAGCGTCGTGCCCTGCACCACTTGGTAGCGAAAGGCAGCGTCCCTGAACGTCACTGACCGCCTGTGCCAGCGTGGCCTGGAGCTTCGCATCACACGGGGTGGCCGGGATAGCATAGTAGGCTTCCGCGCTAAACTGAACTCCGCGCCGGGCCGCAATCGCCTCGCCTTCAGCAAGAAGCTGATTCAGCAAACGTTCCAGGCTTTCATCGTGCGGGCTGCGAATATCCAGCGTTAGCTTAACGTCACCGGGAATGACGTTCACCGCACCGGGCGCACAGCTTAACGTTCCCACGGTGGCGACTTCATCAGGGCCATAGCGGCGAGTGGTCGCTTCAATCAATGTCATCCACTCGGCGGCGGCGGCCAGCGCATCTTTGCGCAGCGCCATCGGTACCGTCCCCGCATGACCGGCGTGACCGGTAAAACTGCAGTTCAGGCGGCACGCGCCGTTAATCGCCGTTACCACGCCAAGCGCCAGGTCTTCTTCTTCCAGCACCGGGCCCTGCTCGATATGCAGCTCCAGGTAGGCACTAAAGTCAGTTTTCGGACGCTCTGCGTTGGCAATGCGCGAGGGATCCAGACCAGCCAGAACCATTGCCTGGGCCACGCTGACGCCGCTGGCATCTTCACAGTTCAGCCAGTGCCCGGGCCAGGTGCCGGTTAGCCCACGGCTTCCCAGCAATGTGATCCCAAAGCGCGTTCCCTCTTCATCGCCGAAACCAACAATTTCTATAGCCTGTTCAAGCTGGAGGTTGTGCTGGTGCAGATACGCGACCACTTCCAGCGCGCACAGAACGCCAAGCATGCCGTCGTAGCGCCCGGCGTTGCGCACCGTATCAAGGTGCGAGCCCAGCAGGATGGCCTTCGCGCCTTCCTGCTTACCTTCATAGCGCCCACAAATATTGCCCACAGCATCCTGCCAGGTCGTCATGCCCGTTTGCGCCATCCAGCCGGCCACCAGCTGGTTCGCCCGCAGATGCTGCACGGAAAGGTAAACGCGAGTCAGCTGCCCCGCGCTTTCGCTGATGGCGGCCAGCTGGTCGGCCCTGTCCATGACGCGCTGGGCGGCAACCTCTGCATAACTCACATCCATAAGCGGCGCGACCATTAGCGGGCACCCTGCGCGTAAACGTTCCACGCCGCCTGCATGGCTTCACCCTGCACGGTCTTAAAGCCGAGATGGTTAAGTACCGCTTCCAGCGCGGCGAGCGTTTGCAGCACGCAGTCTTTGCGGGCGTTATAGCCCATGGTGCCAATGCGCCAGATTTTGCCCTGCAGCGGGCCAAAGGAGGTGCCGATCTCGATATGGAAGTCTTCCAGCAGGAGCTTGCGAACCTCTTCGCCGTGAACCTGAGCCGGGATCGCTACGCCAAGGACGTTGTTCATTTTGTGGTCAAGGTTGCCGAAGGTTTCCAGCCCCATGCCCTGGATCCCCGCCACCATCGCCCTGCCGTGCAGCTCGTGGCGGGCGATACCGGCATCCAGACCTTCTTCGAGAATGATACGGGCGCACTCGCGGGCGGCAAACAGCATGCTGGTGGCTTCGGTGTGATGGTTCAGGCGCTCCGGCCCCCAGTAATCCATGACCATGCCCAGATCGAAGTAGTTGGAGTAGATCATCTCTTCGTCCCCGTCCTGATGGGCCGCGGTGCGAATGCCCTCTTCCACGCATTTACGGCGACGAATGGCCTCTTCCATTTGCGGGCTAAGGGTTACCGGTGAGCTACCTGACGGACCGCCGAGGCACTTTTGCAGCCCGGCGGAAACGGCATCCAGTCCCCAGGCATCGGTGAGCAGTTCATTTCCACCAAACGATGCCGTGGCGTCGGTGTAGAACAGCACGCCGTGACGGCGACAGATCTCACCGAGCTCGGCCAGCGGCTGCAGCATCGTGGTGGAAGTATCGCCCTGCACGGTCAGCAGCAAGCGAGGTTTCACCGCTTTGATGGCATCTTCGATTTGCTGCGGACTGAACACTTCGCCCCACGGCGCTTCAATGGTGTGCACTTCGGCGCGACAGCGGCGGGCAATCTCACACAACAGGTGACCAAAGCGGCCAAATACCGGCACGAGTACTTTATCACCAGGCCGAATAGCCGACAGCAAAATGGCCTCGATCCCGGCGCGGGAAGTGCCGTCCACCAACATCGTCCACTTGTTTTCCGTGCGGAAGAGCTCACGGTACAGCACCATTACCTCATTCATATAGCCCGTCATCACCGGGTCATACTGGCCGATAAGCTGACTCGCCATCGCGCGCAGCACGCGCGGATCGGCGTTGATCGGGCCAGGCCCCATCAGCAAACGGTGCGGCGGATTGATCTGTGGGAAGTGCTGAATATCAAACATGGCGATTCCTTGAGTCTGAGATTGAAACAAAAGATTCTTGTAAGCTTCTTTTGCAACTAATGTGCCAGCCGCAGGCAAATTTTTTTCCGGCTGGCGTTATCAGGGCCAGCACGGAAAAACAGGGTGGAGTAAAAACGATGATCCATTCTGGCTCCCCCGCAGCGTGCAACTGCACCAGCGAGGAGCATTAACGTTGTTCGAGCTCATCCAGCTCTGTATACAATTCGGCGATATTATGGATACGCTGACGCCCGCTGGTCAATGACTCATGCAGTACCGCATTTGCCAGTAAATTCACCAGACTCATGGCGCTACTGTAGCTGTCAAACGCCGAAACGCTGTCGAGCGGTGCGCTCAGATGCCAGCGCGAATACGCAGCCAGCCCTGACGAAGCAGACTCGCTCAGCACCACCAGCGGTATACCGCGCTGCTGTAAACTGGCGAGCAGCGGCTTGATAATGCGCGGCCGGCGACGAAACGCCACGGTGACCACGCAATCTTCCGGGCCAATATCGACCAACTCTTCCGCCAGCGTTTGCCCCGGCTGCGGAAGAAGCAATACGCCGCTGCGAGTCTGCAACAGCTGCTGGCGTAAGTGCACTGCCACCGGCCATGAGTTTCTCATCCCAATGATAAATATGCGTTTGCCATTAACCAGCGCGTTGATTACTTCAGCAAACGGGCTGGCTTCCAGCTGATTAACAAGGTGAGTGAGATTCGCCATTTCCTGCTTGTAATGGCGTGCCAGCAGCGTGTTGCCCTGTACCGCATCGCGATTCTCCGTCAGCGGCATGCCGCTCTGACGCAGGGTGCGTAGCTCTTCGCGCATGTCTTTATAGCGCTCATAGCCCAGCCGTTTAAACAGGCGGCTCACGGTAGCCTTTGATACCCCTGAAAGCCGCGCCAGCTCGGCGCTGTTATAGCTA
Organism: Enterobacteriaceae bacterium RIT693; assembly: GCA_009668225.1. Lineage (GTDB taxonomy): Bacteria > Pseudomonadota > Gammaproteobacteria > Enterobacterales > Enterobacteriaceae > Cedecea. The sequence goes on from WJYK01000012.1 coordinate 92,742, forward strand.
ATCAAGTCATCAAAATGGTCAACAATGAACGAGGCCACGCGCTGTTCCTGCGGGGAAAATAATGCCCATGAAGCCCGCAAGCGCTCGTCTAACTGTTTCATGATGACTCCTGTAACTTTTGTTTCACCGAAGCCTGACACAGTGAAACGATCTTCGTCAACCTGGAACATCTCTTGCTTCTGACTCCCTACCCGAGCGGAATACCTGCAAGAGAAGAAAAACATGCAAAGCAATATGGCCCCCGGTGGCATGGCGGTTGCGCCCCATCATCTGGCCTCTGAAAGCGCGCTGTCCGTCCTGCGTCACGGTGGCGATGCCATTGAAGCCATGGTCGCCGCGGCCGCCACCATCGCGGTGGTTTACCCGCATATGAACGGCATCGGTGGCGACGGATTCTGGCTGATTGTTCCCCCGGAGGGCGAACCTGTCGCCATCGACGCCAGCGGCGCCGCCGGTTCGTTGGCGTCACTGGATTTCTACCGGGGAGAACGCGCCATTCCCCATCGCGGCACCCGGGCCGCACTGACCGTGCCCGGCACCGTCAGCGGCTGGGCAGAAGCGCTGAAAGTGTCATCGGAGATTGGCGGCGGGCAGTTGCCTCTTTCGCGCCTGATGGCCGATGCGATTCGCTATGCGGCTGACGGTATTCCTGTCACCGCTTCTCAGGCGAATGCGACGCAAAGCAAATATGCCGAACTGGCCGATGTACCGGGTTTTGCTGACACTTTCCTGCAGCACGGCGAAGTTCCGGCGACCGGCAGCCGGTTCACGCAGCCTCGGCTAGCGGCAACCCTGACGCGTATGACGCAGGAAGGCCTGGACAGTTTTTATCGCGGCCCGCTGGCCTCGGTTATTGCCGAAGAGCTGGCGGAGCTGGGACTTCCGATTACCGCGGCTGACCTTGCTGAGCACCGGGCAACGCGCACGAAGCCGCTGCGGCTTGAACATCAGGCAGGTGAGGTTTTCAATCTCGCGCCGCCCACTCAGGGGCTGGTTTCGCTGGCGATCCTCGGCATCACCGATCGCTTATCCATGGCAAATGCAAATGAAGTACAGACAGTGCACCGTATTGTCGAAGCGACCAAAAAGGCCTTTGCGCTGCGCGACGTGCATATCACCGATCCGCGCCACATCACCACGTCAATACAGAACCTGTTAGATCCCGAATCACTCGATCGGCTCGCCGGGCAAATTGACGACAAAAACGCCGCGCCGTGGGGCAAAGGCAAAGGCCCCGGTGACACGGTCTGGATGGGCGTTATCGACGGTAACGGTCTGGCCGTGTCGTTTATTCAAAGTATCTATCACGAGTTTGGCAGCGGCGTTGTGCTGCCAAAAAGCGGCGTGCTTTGGCAAAACAGAGGCGCTTCTTTCAGCCTGGACCCAAACCATTTGCTGGCGCTGGCTCCGGGCAAAAAACCGTTCCATACCCTGAACCCGGCGGCGGCAAGGCTCACCGACGGCAGAACGCTGGTTTACGGCTCGATGGGCGGCGATGGGCAGCCGCAGACTCAGGCGACGATATTTACCCGCTACGTGCTGCAGGGCATCAACCTGCAGGAGGCGATCTCCGCCCCGCGCTGGCTGCTGGGCCGCACCTGGGGGCAAGCTTCCGACAGCCTTAAGCTTGAAAGCCGCTTCAGCCCCGACACCTTTACCGAACTCCAGACCCTGGGCCACGAGGTAGAAACGCTGCCCGCATTCAGCGAAGTCGTCGGCCACGCTGGCGCCATCGTCAGGCACACTAATGGCATGCTTGAAGGTGCGTGGGATCCGCGCAGCAACGGCAGCGCCGCAGGTTTTTGAGGAACATACTGATGAATCAACCTTCTTTTGACTGGCAGAACTACATTGCGCTTATGGAGCAACTGCTCGCCGTACCGCTGACCGACGAACGCCGGAAAGAGCTGGAGTTTCAGCTGGCGCGCATTGCGGCCATGGCAGAGCCACTGATGGCATTTCCGCTTCCCGATCGTCAGGAAACCGCCGGAGTCTATTCACTATGACCGCCCTTTCTATTCGCCAGACTCGTCAGGGGCTGCGGGACAAAACCTTTTCGGCAACCGAGCTGGCCCAACAAACGCTGGCCAGAATTGAGCAGCAGAATCAGCAAATTAACGCCTTTACCGGGGTGACCCAGTCTCGCCTGCTGGAAGAAGCCGCGTCGCTCGACAGGCTGATTGCCAGCGGCAGCGCGCTTCCCGCTTTGGCGGGCGTGCCTTACGCGGTAAAAAATATCTTCGACATTAAAGGGCTGACTACCCTTTCCGGTGCCGAGCTGTTTGCCGCAGAGCCCGCTGCCACGGCCGATGCCTTCGCCATAACTCAGCTACAAAAAGCAGGCGCTATGCTGAGCGGCGCAGTGAATATGGATGCCTACGCCTACGGCTTCACTACGGAAAACAGCCATTACGGCGCAACCAAAAACCCACACGATCTTGCACGCATTGCGGGCGGCTCTTCAGGTGGATCGGCCGCCGCCGTCGCTGCCGGGATGGTCAATTTTACCCTCGGCACCGACACCAACGGCTCGATCCGTGTCCCGTCGTCACTTTGCGGACTTGTTGGCCTGAAACCTACCTTTGGCCGCCTGTCGCGCGGCGGCAGCCATCCCTTTGTTGCCAGCCTCGATCATATCGGCCCGCTGGCTCGTAGCGTGGAGGATGTCGCGGCGGTTTACGATGTGCTGCAAGGCTATGACGGCAGCGATCCTTTTCAGGCCTCCCGCGCCATTGAGCCCGTTTATACAGCGCTTGATCGTGATACGCCGCTTCGCGTGGCGGTGCTCGATGGCTTCTTCGAAAACTGGTGTGATGCAGATGCAAAAGAGGCCGTTAGCCGGGTAGCCAAAGCGCTCCAGGCCTCGGAAAAGGTTTCTATGCCGGAAGCCGATCTCGCCCGCTCGGCGGCTTTTTTGCTGACCGCCGCCGAAGGGGGCAATCAGTACCTGCCTGCCCTGCGTACCCGTCCTGAACGCTTCGAACCTAATTCACGCGAACGCCTGCTGGCCGGGGCCATGACGCCGTCAGCCTGGTACACACAGGCCCAGCGCTTCCGGGCCTGGTTCCGCGATCGCACGCTGCCGCTATTTGACCATTTTGATCTGCTTATTGCCCCCGCCACGCCCTGCAGCGCCACGCTTATCGGCCAGCAAACCATGCATATCAACGGGCAGGAGATCCCGGTCAAAGCCAGTATGGGGATCCTGACGCAGCCGATCTCTTTCCTCGGACTGCCGGTCGTCAGCGCACCGCTGATCGCGGCCAGCGGTTTACCGATTGGCGTGCAATTAATTGCCGCGCCGTGGCGGGAAGACACTTGCCTGCAAGCCGCACGGCGACTGGAAATTCAGGGTATTTTACAGACAAAGGTAAGTTAAATGATGCGAGATAATATTGACCGCCCGGCCGTTTTAAACGAAGTGACTGCGGCATTTTATCGCTATGAGCAGGCGCTGATTACCAACGACGTCGCCGTTCTGGATGAGCTGTTTTGGGAGGATGCCCGCACCGTGCGCTACGGCGCAACGGAAAACCTGTATGGCATCGAGCAGATCCGCGCTTTCCGCAACGGGCGTTCGCCGAAGGGGCTGGATCGCCAGTTGAGAAATACCGTCATCACGACATTTAGCGACGAGCTGGCGGTGGCAAGCACCGAGTTTACACGCGAAGGCAGCGATAAAGTCGGCCGCCAGATGCAGACCTGGGTAAGGTTTTCGTCAGGCTGGAAGATTGTGGCGGCGCATGTGAGTTTAATGGGGTGACTATTGCCATAGACATGGAGTTGATTAGCCTCCTCTTTAAAACCCAGTAAGGGGGTACTCTTCCATTCCATTGTTTTTCCGTTCACCCGTAAGGTGGATTATCACTGCCACTTCTGCAAACGGTGAACGTGTCAGGTGGCATTACGCCATGCCCCCTGACAACCCCCGGCGCCCGACGAGCTCATCGCCGCTGAAGCGGTAAACCCACCGGCTATCACCCAAACATTCGGGGTCGTTCGCGATTCGTTCCCGACGATCGCTCTCTTTCGCTGCTCCCGGCAGCTCAACCCCGACTGAGTTGGGTCATAACCGGGGGCGATGAGAGCCGGGAACAAGGGCGTGGCTGCGGGTCTTGAAGCGACTGTGACTTTGTGCGTGGCTGGGAACAAAAAGCGAGGCTCGGTTCCGGCTTAAATCGCCTCCGTTTTCTCTCCGACTGGCCAGGGTCCGGACGTCGGGAACGGCCGGAGGCTGAGAGCGTCGGGAACGCATCTCAGCCGACCCAGGACTGGGAGATAAAACGGAGGTCTGCCGCTTCAGCGGTCGATTTATTTGGCCGGGAGTCCGGGGTCTCGGGGAAGTGACGGTGACTTCCCCGAGTCGTTCACAGTATCGGTGATGACATGTAAAACAGAACTGGAAGTGAACGGAACTTTAACCAGCCCAACAAAAGAAACAACACCAAGAAGCGTCTTACTCGGCATAGGGATGCGTCTTCACCCAATGCTCCGCAATATCCTGTCTTCTGCAAATCCACACGCCTTCATGCTGCTGCACATAGTCGAGGAAACGCTGCAGCGCCCGGAAACGACCCGGCCTCCCCAGCAGACGGCAGTGCATGCCGATGGACATCATCTTCGGTGCCGTTTCACCTTCTTCATACAGCACGTCAAAGCTGTCTTTCAGATAGGTGTAGAACTGCTCGGCGGTGTTAAAGCCCTGAGCGGTGGCGAAGCGCATATCATTGGTGTCCAGCGTATACGGGACAATAAGATGGGGTTTGACGCGGCCGTCTTCGCAGGTGACTTTGCTCCAGAAAGGCAGATCGTCGCCGTAGTAGTCGCTGTCATACAGGATGCTGCCGTGCTCTACCACCAGCCTACGGGTATTCGGGCTATCGCGCCCCGTGTACCAGCCCAGCGGGCGAGAGCCAAACAAATCCTCCAGTATTTCCATTGCCTGATGCAGGTGCTGTCGCTCGGTGGCAGAGTCCATATTCTGATAATGGATCCAACGCCAGCCGTGGCTGACCACGTCGTAATCTGCGGCTTTGATCGCGGAGACAATTTCCGGGTTGCGGGCCAGCGCCATCGCCACGCCAAACACCGTCAAAGGCAGGCCGCGCTTCTGGAATTCATTATGGATACGCCAGAAGCCCGCCCGCGAACCATATTCATAAAGAGAGTCCATCGACATATGGCGATCGGGAAAACTGGCGGCGCCGATGATATCGGAGAGAAACTGTTCTGAGCCGCTGTCGCCGTGCAGGACGTGGTTTTCAGCGCCTTCTTCAAAGTTGAGCACAAACTGAACCGCAATACGCGCACCGCCTGGCCACTGCGCATGGGGAGGATTGCCGGCATAACCGGCAAGGTCACGCGGGTAGTTTTCGGTAAAAGGATAGCGGTTAGCTTTTTCTTCTGATGGCATGATTCTCTCCTTCAACCTTAACTCAGACGAGCAAAAGAGCCCGAAAGCGGCTTTTTGTTCGGGTAAGCGAGGTCACCAAATTTACTGGTGCCGATGCCCAGCGCCACCAGGGACTCCACCAGCTTCACCGCAGCGGTCACGCCGTCGATAACCGGGATACCGATTTCCTCAGTCAGCTCTTTTGCCAGATTCGCCATCCCGCCGCAGCCCAGCACGATCGCCCCACTGTTATCTTCTTTTTTGGCCTGAATGCAGCGTTCACGCACCAGCCGCTGGGCCAGGCCTGTACCGTCTTCCAGCGCCAGAACAGGGAGATCGATAGCGTGCAGCGCGGCGCAATGATGTTCAAAACCGTATTGATGCACTAAGTGACGGGCAATGATCACCGTGCGCGGCAGCGTGGTAACAATCGAGAAGCGAGTCGCCACCATCGTGGCCATATGCATGGCCGCTTCGGCAATACCAATCACCGGCCCGCTGGCTATCTCACGCGCCGCCAGCAAACCCGGATCGCCAAAGCAGGCTATCACGTGCCCGTTCGCCCCCTGCGCTTTGCCCTGCTTAATTTGTTCAAGTACGCCGATGGCCGCGATGGCTTCATCGAAATGCCCTTCAATTGACTCCACGCCCTGCTCCGGACAGCTGGCGAGGATCTGCGTGCCGGGTGCAGCAACGCTGCGGGCGGCTTCAGCAATAGTGTGCGTCATCGCCTGGCTGGTGTTGGGGTTGATCACTTGAATAATAGGCTGCTGCATGGTTATTCCTGTCGGGTGCCGAAGATGCGGGCGAAGTCTGGGGTGGTTTCACCGCTGCGCTCAAAATGCAGGCTGGAAACAATATGTTCGAAGTGGTGCTGCATGGCGACTGTGAGCGGCTCAAGCGCTTTGTTACGCAGCAGTTCGATAAGATTTTCGTGATCGTCGCAGCGGCAGCCACGCTGCCACGGTGCGCCCCACGCGGCGATAACCAGCGATGAACGGTGCGTCAGGCTGGTGACCATTTCAGTCAGCACGGCGTTGCCGGAAATAGCCTGCAGCTGGATATGGAACGCCGCGGAGAACCGAATTGCTGCAGGCCCGTCGCCGTCGCGATGGGCTTTTTCTTCCTGCTGGATAATTTTACGTAACGCGACGAGATGCGGGGCCTGGAGATGTTCAAGCACGTGCGGCAGGTTGGCGCACTCAAGCACCGCCCGGGTCTGGAAGATCGCTTTCGATTCTTCTACGTCCGGCATCGCCACAAATGCACCACGTCCGGGCAGCATGGTGATCATTTGCACCGTTGCGAGGCGCGTTAAGACTTTGCGGATCCCGGTTCGGCTGATGCCAAAAACGTCTGCCAGCGCTTCTTCCGGCAGTTTACTGCCCGGCGGCAGCTGATGTTCAACCATCGCCGTCATCAGCGATTGCCAGATAACGGCTTCTTTATCATGCAGTTCTGCTGGGGCTGTGACCCCGAAATCACGTTTCATCCACTACTCCTGTTAGCATCAGGCACCCTCATTTTGTATACAATATCATTGATAATTGAATACAAGAAATGCAAACCTGGCCTGGTTCCTGCAATACCTATGGCAGACATAATCCACCTTCTGTTTTATAGGAGCAGATCCCATGCCAGGTATAGAGAACAACGCCACAGCCATGAAAGAGAGTGCCCACGCCGGCTACAGCCCGCGCCTGTGCAACGATGACCTGGCCCCGACCCGCCACCAGACTTGGTCCTGGTATAATATTTTTTCGTTTTGGATGTCTGATGTACACAGCATGGGCGGCTATGTGGTCGCGGCCAGCTTTTTTACCCTCGGGCTTGCCAGCTGGCAGGTGCTGATTTGCCTTCTGGCGGGGATCTGTATCGTGCAGCTGTGCGCCAACCTGGTGGCAAAACCTAGCCAGCTGGCGGGCGTGCCTTATGCGGTGATTTGCCGTCAGGCCTTCGGCGTCTTTGGCGCGAATATTCCAGCGGTGATCCGCGGGCTTATCGCCTTCGCCTGGTACGGGATACAAACTTATCTGGCCGCTAACGCATTAATGCTGGTGCTGCTGAAGTTCTGGCCGACGCTTGCCCCAATGACCGGCGTGAGCTTCCTCGGCCTGTCTCAGCTCGGCTGGATTTGCTTCGGTATTATGTGGGTGCTGCAGGCGATGGTGTTCTGGCACGGTATGAACGCCATTAAGCGCTTTATTGATATCGCAGGCCCTGCGGTTTACATCGTGATGATGGCGCTGGCCGGCTGGATCCTTTATCAGACCGGGTTCGATGGGATCTCCTTCACTTTAGCGAGCAAGCAGCTCAGCTCCGGCGAGCAGGTGTGGCAGATGATCACCGCCACCGCGCTGGTCGTGTCGTACTTCTCCGGCCCGCTGCTTAACTTCGGCGATTTCTCTCGCTACGGAAAAAGCATGAAAGAGATCCGCCGCGGTAACCGCTGGGGCCTGCCGTTTAACTTCCTGCTGTTCTCTATTGTGACGGTAGTTATCGTGTCCGGCACCCAGTCTCTGTTCGGCAAGATGATCACCGATCCTATCGAAACCGTCAGCCATATCGGCAACAGCCTGGCGATGGCCATTGGCCTGCTGACGATGATCACCGCGACTATCGGGATCAATATCGTGGCGAACTTTGTCTCCCCGGCGTTCGACTTCTCTAACTGTTCGCCGCAGAAGATCAGCTTCCGTGCAGGTGGGATGATCGCCGCCGTGGGATCCGTGCTGCTGACGCCGTGGAACCTGTTCCAGTCCCCGGAGCTGATTCATTACACGCTGGATGTTTTAGGTTCATTTATTGGGCCACTGTTCGGCATCCTGATCGCGGATTTCTACCTTGTTAAGGGCGGCAAAATCCACGTCGACGATCTGTTCAACGACACGCCAAAGGGCCGCTACTGGTACAGCAATGGCTTTAACCCGAAGGCGATTATCGCCCTGGTGCCTTCGGTCGCCGTCTGCCTGACCATTAGCTTTATTCCTTCGCTGCATGAAGTCGCCAACTTCAGCTGGTTTATCGGCGTCTTCCTCGGTCTGAGCTGCTACCGCTGGCTGGCTCGTAGCGAAAAAGTTGCCGTTTCGAGCGCTTTTACCGGCCGCGTTGCCACCTCTAAAGAGTAAACATTGAGGCCTGAGCCCTCGCGGGTTCAGGCTTTTTAATGTCCAGACATACTCTTTTTCTTCTCCACGACGACGGCTAGCCCGACAGCGAGTAATATATTCTCCCTTCGCCCTTTCCAGCAAAATCCCGTGTCAAAGGAGAGTCCCTTGCTCAGCAGTAAGAAGTCGGCCACTGAGGCTGCCCCCCATAAGCCATCGGCCTGGTATGTTTTGCTCCTGTTCACCATTCCGCCGCTGCTATGGGCGTGCAATTACATCGTCGGTAAAGCCGTTCGCAACGATATTCCCCCGGTGGGTCTCACCTTTATGCGCTGGCTGGTGGCGCTGATAGTGATCCTGCCGTTTGCGTTCCCTTATATAAAAAGAGACTTTCGCCGTTACCGGGAATACCTGGGCTGGATTGTCGCCGTGTCGGTCACCGGTATCGTCTGCTTTAGCCTGCTGGTGTATATCGGCCTGCACCACACGTCGAGCACCAACGCATTGTTGCTTAACTCCTGTATACCGGTTTTGATTATGCTGTTTGGCGCGCTGTTCTTTGGGCATAAATTAAGCGTCAAGCAGGTGGTAGGCCTGGCGATTTCCTGCTGCGGCGTGCTGTTTATTATCTTTAAGGGCGATATTCACGGGCTGATGCAGATGGCGTTTTCATCGGGCGACCTGATGCTGCTGGCGGCCATGGCCTGTTTTGCTCTGTATACGCTGTGGATCCGAAAAATCCCTTCCGATATTAGCCGCATGGGGCTGCTGGGCGTTCAGGTAGCTATCGCGCTGGTAGTGACGCTGCCGCTGTGGCTGCATGAGTTGAGCACCGGCGCGGTTCCGCACTGGAACACGATGACGATTTCAGCGGTTATTTTCCTCGGCGCATTCCCTTCTTTTGTTTCATACCTGCTTTACGGGCGCTGCGTGGAAGCCGTGGGTGCCGCACGGGCCGGGCTGAGCATTCACCTGATCCCTGTCTTCGGTGTGGTGTTGTCGCTGGTGTTTCTGGGCGAAACGCTGCATCTTTTCCACATCATCGGGATTGCGACCATTTTGATTGGCGTGGCGTTAGCCAGCAGGCACTAGAGGTTACTTCAGCCAGCCCTCGCGCGATATCAGCGCGGGGGTGAAACGGAATTTTTCAGAAAGCAGAGACGACGAAAGCCTGAATCATTGCTGACTCAGGCTTTCTGAATTGTGGCGGAACGGACGGGACTCGAACCCGCGACCCCCTGCGTGACAGGCAGGTATTCTAACCGACTGAACTACCGCTCCGCGTTTTGTTCCCCGTCGGGAACGAGGCGAATATTACGGTTTGGCCCGATAGCCGTCAACGCTTTTTATCATAAAATTAACCGTTTGCCGCAAAAATCACCTGAGTGGTGATTTTTAACTCATTTCCGCGCTATTTAGCTGCGCCAGAGGCAGCTTCCGCCTTTCTTCTGCACCAAATCAAGACGAGATTCATGCGCAAGCAGCTCTTCATCACTGGCGTGGATGACCCGCATGCCTGACGCACGGCGCACGACACGCTGGATCCCCCCGCTGCCCTGCTGCTGCTGCACATCACCTTCCATTGAGAATTTCAACGATGTTTGCCCGCCGGTCATCATCAAATAGACGTCGGCCAGGATTTGGGCATCGAGCAATGCGCCGTGCAGCGTACGCTTGCTGTTGTCTATTTCATAGCGCGAGCAGAGCGCGTCGAGGCTGTTTCGCTTGCCCGGGAACATCTTACGGGCCATTGCCAGACTGTCGGTTATCTTACAGAAGGTATCCGTCTTTGGAATGTCACGCCGCAGCTTGCTGAACTCGTAATCCATAAAGCCGATATCGAACGATGCGTTATGAATAACAAGCTCAGCGCCGCGGATGTAGTCCATGAACGCATCAGCGACCTGGTCAAACGTCGGTTTATCCGCCAGGAATTCATCAGCAATACCGTGAACGCCAAAGGCTTCCGGGTCCACCAGCCTGTCGGGCTTTAGGTAGACATGGAAGTTATTGCCCGTCAGGCGGCGGTTGATCACTTCAACCGCACCGATCTCGATAATGCGGTGCCCTTCGTAATGAGCACCGATCTGGTTCATACCGGTGGTTTCGGTATCGAGAACTATCTGTCTGGTCGTGGTAGAAATCATATAGCTGTGCTCATCGCGCTCGTTTATGTCAGACTTGGCCTTTTCATCACAGGAAGTCTACCAGAGATGCGTAAACAGGTAGAAGTTTTCACCGATGGCTCCTGCCTGGGGAACCCAGGACCGGGCGGCTATGGTGCGATTTTACGTTACAAACAGCACGAAAAAATCTTCAGCGAAGGGTTTCGCCTCACCACCAATAACCGCATGGAGATGATGGCCGCTATTGTTGCGCTCGAAGCGCTCATCGAACCCTGCGATGTGGTCCTCAGCACCGACAGCCAGTATGTCCGCCAGGGCATTACCCAGTGGATCCACAACTGGAAAAAGCGAGGCTGGAAAACGGCCGACAAAAAGCCGGTGAAGAACGTAGATTTATGGAAGCGTCTTGATGCCGCTCTGAGCCACCATCAAATTAAGTGGGAATGGGTGAAAGGCCACGCCGGCCACCCGGAAAACGAACGCTGCGACGAACTGGCTCGCAACGCTGCGTCCCGTCCTACTCATGAGGATGTGGGTTATCAGCCGGACGGGGCTGCACCTTAACAGCATCACGATATTGCCGCGTCGCCCCCACCGCCGAGCGAATCTGATTTTTCGCTTTGCGGCTTCTCATCGGATTCAACGTGAGCGGGAGTGTGCGTTTGCGCGCCACGATTACATGCATACAGCCAAGCGCAGGCAGATGGGTGCTCAACAACTTCCCACCCTGCTTATGCCAGGGCAATACCTGGAAACTACGCCGGTACATCACTTCAAAATTCAGCAAAGACAGCCAGTCCAGCTGCCGCATTGGGGTAAACATACGGCAATTATAAGGTACTCGCTTGCGCAGGAATGGGACGGTTTTCCCTAACCCCAGCAGGCTTATAGGATTGAAGCTGCTGAGAATGATCCAGCCGTCGTCGATTAACACGCGGTCGACTTCCCGCAGTAAGCGATGAGGATCTGAGCACCAGGGTAACGTGTGGGCCAGCAGGCAGGCATCAACCGACTTTGCCGCAAACGGTAAATGAAGAGGGTCAGCATTTACCTGCAAATGCTCTCCCTTTAATGCCACATTCACCTGATGTGAAATCGCGCAGGCTTCAGTGTTAACTTCCGCACTCAGGTTGCCGATTTTCAACAGGTGAAAACCGAACATTTTGCCAAGCCATGGGCGCAGCTGCTCTTCAAGCGCTTCCCGGTAATATTCCCCCCACCGCAACTGCGCCCAATGATGGGGGGAAGTGATAATCTCAGGTATCCTTGCCGGTTTCATCACTACCTTCTTAATCGCCATAGAGAGGTTGAACTATGAATCTTAACAGTATTCGCGCCTTCCAGGATAACTACATCTGGGTGCTTAATAATGCGCAGGGAAAATGCGTAATTGTCGATCCGGGTGAAGCCGCGCCGGTCTTGAAGGCAATAGAGGAAAACGGCTGGCAGCCAGAGGCCATTTTGCTGACCCATCATCATGCCGATCACGTTGGTGGCGTTCAGCAACTGAAGGACAAGTACCCGAACATTGAGGTCTACGGCCCGGAGGAAACCCGGCAGAAAGGGGCTACGCAGATCGTTGGTGAAGGGGATAAGTTTAGTCTGCTTGGGCGTGAATTTCGCGTGATAGCAACACCTGGTCACACTTTAGGACATATCTCTATTTTTAGTTTTCCTTATCTATTTTGCGGCGACACAATGTTTTCTGGCGGCTGCGGAAGACTTTTTGAAGGTACGGCAGAGCAGATGTTTACATCATTTCAAAAACTTAATTCACTACCCGCTGAAACCCAGATTTGTTGCGCACATGAGTACACCGAGTCAAACATAAAGTTTTCCTTAAGTATTTTACCCCATGATGAGCAATTAAAGGGATATTATCGAAAAGTTAAGGAGTTACGCGCAAAAAATCACTCAACCTTGCCGTCAACGCTGCAAACAGAACGCCAAATAAATATTTTTTTACGCACGGAAGATAATGTTTTAAAAGAAAAAATATCAAAAGAAACAAACTTGCAACAACCCCATGAGATATTCGCCTGGTTAAGGACAAAGAAGGACAGCTTCTGAATATTCTGGTTGTGTTGTCGAAAAGGCGACGGTATTATCGCTCGTCTTTTAAGCAACCATTGACACACACATGAAGGCAAAAGCGATACTACTCGCCTCTGTCTTGCTTGTCGGGTGCCAGGCGTCAAAGCATGATGCCAACATTCAACAGCACGCACAGAGTCTGTCTGCAGCTGGTCAAGGTGAAGCAGGAAAGTACACAGGTCGAGCGGCCTCTGCGCGATGGATGGATGATGGAACCTTCCTCGCGCAAGACCAAAACCTGTGGAACTTCATCGGCAACGAGCTAAAGATGGGGATTCCGGAAAACGTCCGGATCCGCGAACAGAAACAGAAGTACCTGAGTAATAAGAGCTATCTCCACGATGTAACATTACGGGCAGAGCCGTATATGTACTGGATTGCCGGGCAGGTTAAGAAACGCAACATGCCAATGGAACTCGTACTACTACCCATAGTGGAGAGCGCTTTTGACCCCCACGCGACGTCTGGCGCAAATGCAGCAGGCATTTGGCAGATTATCCCAAGTACGGGGCGCAATTACGGTCTTAAGCAGACCAAAGCGTACGATGCACGCCGTGATGTAGTGGCTTCCACCACTGCCGCACTGGATATGATGCAGCGTTTGAACAAGATGTTTGACGGCGACTGGTTGTTGACCGTGGCAGCGTACAACAGCGGCGAAGGCCGTGTGCTGAACGCCATTAAAGCGAACAAATCGCGGGGTAAACCTACCGATTTCTGGTCGCTGGCTTTGCCGCGTGAAACAAAGATCTACGTACCGAAAATGCTGGCGCTGAGTGACATACTCAAAAACAGTCAGAAGTACGGCGTACGTCTGCCAACAACGGATGAAAGCCGCGCGCTGGCGCGTGTTGAAGTAAGCAGTCCGGTTGAGTTAACGCAGGTCGCCGAAATGGCAGGCATGTCGCTTACCAACCTGAAGACCTTCAACGCTGGCGTGAAAAGTTCTACCGTTGGGAAAAATCAGCGTTACGTGATGGTGCCGAAAAAGCATGCCGAGCAGCTGAAAGCCTCTTTGGCTTCTGGTGAAATCGATGCTTTACAGCCAACGCTGGTTGCGGATAACCGCAGCAGCGCGGGTGGCAACAAATCTTATAAGGTGCGGTCCGGGGATACCCTGTCCACTATTGCTTCACGCCTCGGTGTGAATGCAAAAGATTTGCAGAGCTGGAATAACCTACGCGGTTCGCACCTTAAAGTTGGGCAAACGCTCAGCGTGAAAGGTGGCGCAACGCAGCTTGCTGATAACAGCAGCATCACCTATCAGGTGCGCAAAGGTGACTCGTTGTCGAGTATTGCCAAACGTCACGGCGTGAACATCAAAGATGTGATGCGCTGGAACAGCGATACTGACGATCTGAAACCAGGTGACCGTTTAACGCTGTTTGTCAGCAATAACGCGACGCCGGATACCTGATTCAGGTTCAAAAAAGGCACCTTAACGGTGCCTTTTCTTTTGCTTTACGCTTTTCTGGCTTCCAGCATAATGATATCGCTGGTAAACGAGCCGTCCCGCTGCAGTTCAAAGTACTGTTTAACCTCGTCAGAAGCGCTTTTTTGGTAAGCGCGGATCGCATCAGACAACACTATTGGCGTTCGCATTCTTGAAATCCAGCTGGAAAACTCCAGGTTCAACCTGTCACACAACACGCTGTGCGTCATCAGGCCTGCATCGTTAAACAGGCTCAGCCACTCTCCGCTGGAATAATTACGCACGTGCGAAGTGTCACGTAATGCCTCGACCGTTTGCAGCCAGATATCCTTCACCGGGTGACCCGGTGAAGTGACATCCATAAAAATAGCAATGCCACCAGGCTTAAGCACACGCTTCACCTCGCGCAGCGCCTGGCCAACATCGTGCCAGTGGTGGACGGAATAGCGGCTGATCACGACATCGAAGGTACGGTCGTCGAAGGGAAGTGACTCTGCATACCCCTGGCGAGTCGAAATATTCGTTATTCCCCTCGTCGTTGCCGCTTCTGAGACTACCGTCAACATCTGCTCAGATAAGTCATAAGCCACTACTGACTTCACCTTTGCGGCGGCGATAAAACTCGCATGCCCTGCTCCGCATCCCATATCCAGCAAGGTTGCATGTGGGAAATCATTCAGACGTGCGCTAAGGCGTTCTAAATCTCGCCCCGAGGAATGAACCGTACTGGTCAAATAGGCGCTGGCCTGGGAGCCAAACTGCTGACCGACTTTGTCGTGATGGGATTGCGTTGTCATCGTTATGTCCTTGCGGTTAAGTGAGAAAAGGGGCAGCGCACAGGTCTGCCCAACGGCAGACCTGACGAACCTTATTTCAGCTCAGGCTTGCCGGGACGGAATTCAACGAGTAGCGGGTTATGGTCTGAGGCACGCGTCACCAGCACCGAAGCTTCGGTGACGTTCAAACCACGATAGAAGACGAAATCAAGCGGGCGACCAAACGCCCGGCGGCGATGATCGTCGGTAAAACGGACTTCACGCAGCGTCATTTCGCGGGCAAAACGGAACAATGCATTCATGCGTGGTCGGCTCCAGGCATTGAAATCACCGGCCATGATAACCGGCCCGTTGTGATGCCCTATCTGATCGCCGATTGGCCCAAGCTGTTTGCTGTAAACGTCAACACCAAGGCTAAAATTGACGGCATGAATATTGATAACCATTAGCATACGCCCATCCGGCAAAGGGTAAACGGTCACCAGTGCCGATTTAGACAACCGCAGGATCGGCTCACGTTCACGCAGCGGACAGCAATATACGGGGTGTGCGGCGGAAAGTGTCATAACGCCAGAAGGATGCTGAGGCAAAACAAACGCGGGCACCTGGTCGGCCGCCAGATAGTTGCTGGTCGCAAATCTGACTAATTCAGGCGTGGTTTGCGCTTCCTGTAACAGCATCAGTTGCGCATCTTTGCCAAAAGTTTGCAACACCGAAAGCCAGTCGGCTCGCTGCTGCTTGAAGATGTTCCATACCAGAACACGTATCGTGTCCTGCCCCGGTAAGGGTTCACCGGGAGGTAATGCCTGCCCAATAGTCGCAAACGAGCCGGGAGGCAGAATTCGCTCTGCTGGCTGTCCGGCTACGTATCGCATGGCATAGGTATTCTTGTGCACGTTTGGCTAACGACCTCTGTAACTCAAATACCTGCAGTTCGCAGGCTGTCTTTCAGTTATAGGGACTTTAGCGCAGACTTTCAACGCCCATTACAAACCATTGCCTTTCAGGAGCGTAAAACCGCCACGCTCCTGAAAGAAAAACTTAGCTCATCGCAACACGTGACTGCTTATCCAGCCTGCCGCTGACGCCAATCAGCAGTAGCGCGAGGACAACAATCACCGCACCAATCCACGGCGTTTGTGCCAGACCAAAATTTTGCACCGTTTGGCCGCCAATGACCGAACCAATCGCGATGCCAACGTTAAAAGCGGCGATGTTCAGCCCAGAGGCAACATCAACAGCGTTAGGCGTGTACTGTTCAGCTTTCTGCACAACGTAAACCTGCAACCCAGGTACGTTACCGAAAGCAAATATCCCCATAACCAGAATCGTAATCAGCGCGCCAATATGCGAATGGGCAGTGAACTGGAATACCAGCAGCAGCGCGGCCAGAGCTGCAAAGATAAATTTCAAGGCCGGAACCGCACCGTGACGATCCGCAAGCTTGCCTCCCCAGATATTACCGATAGCGACAGATACACCGTAACCAAGCAAGATCCAACTGACTGCCGAGGGTGAAAAGCCCGCGAGATCCTGCATCATTGGTGCAAGGAAGGTAAAGGCGGTAAACACGCCCCCATAGCCCAGCGCGGTAACCAGATAGATCAGCACCAGACGCGGATGGGTTAATACCTGCAGCTGCTCCTTAATTCCAGCCAGCGCACGATTAGGAATATCTTTCGGGATAAGGATCGTGCTGCTAATCAATGCGATAACGCCAATAGCCGATACTGCCAGGAAAGTTTCACGCCAGCCGAAATGCTGCCCGATGAACGTCCCCAATGGCACGCCGGTCACCAGCGCTACCGTCAGGCCACCAAACATAATGGCAATGGCTGAAGCCGCTTTCTCTTTGGGTACAAGGCTCGTCGCAATCGTCGAACCAATGGAGAAAAATACGCCATGTGCCAGCCCGGTAAGCAGGCGAGCTACGACCAAAGTCTCGTAATTAGGCGACAGCCAGGCTATCACATTCCCTACGGTAAATAGCGCCATAAGGCCGATGAGCAATTGCTTACGCGGCAGTTTGCCTGTTAAGGCGGTCAAAACAGGCGCGCCAATCGCCACGCCAAGAGCATAGATAGATACCAGCAATCCTGCAGACGGAACTGAGATTGCAAGCTGTTCAGCAATCGTCGGTACAAGCCCGACAATAACAAATTCGGTGGTGCCGATTGCGAAAGCACTGATCGTCAGTGCAAGAAGCGCCAGAGGCATAATTTACTCCATAACAGGTGTCTTTTGATGACACGTAGTATGGCGGGGTGCTTAAATAACAAAAATATGTAAAATCTCAATAGAATTTTGCTTGTGGAGCAATAATGAAGGCAACCTCGGAAGAACTCGCGATTTTTGTTGCTGTAGTGGAAAGCGGAAGCTTCAGCCGCGCGGCAGAACAGCTGGGGCTGGCTAACTCAGCGGTGAGCAGGACGGTAAAAAAGCTGGAGATGAAGCTGGGCGTGAGCCTGCTTAACCGAACAACGCGCCAGCTTAGCCTGACGGAAGAAGGTGAGCGCTATTTTAGGCAGGTACAGCAAATTTTGCAGGCGATGGCCGCGGCCGAAAATGAAGTGATGGAAAGCAAGCAGACGCCAAGGGGATTGCTGCGCATTGATGCCGCGACCCCGGTAATGCTGCATTTATTAATGCCGCTAATCAAACCGTTCCGCGAACGCTACCCGGAAATGACGTTATCCTTAGTGTCTTCGGAAACCTTTATTAATCTTATCGAGCGCAAAGTCGATGTGGCTATCCGGGTCGGAAATTTAACCGACTCAAGCCTTCGCGCCCGGCCGCTTTTTAGCAGCTACCGTAAGATTATTGCCTCGCCCGAGTATTTGGCTACCCACGGCACGCCGGAGAATGCCTCCGATCTGGTGAACCATTTTTGTCTTGGATTTACCGAGCCTTCCTCTCTTAACCGCTGGCCGGTTTCACAAGCGGATGGGCAGCTTTTTGAGATAAAACCAGGCCTGTCCTCTAATAGCGGGGAAACGCTTAAACAGCTGTGCCTGACGGGCAATGGTATCGCCTGCCTGTCGGATTTTATGATTGATAAAGAGATTGAAAGCGGGGAGTTTGTTGAGGTGCTTGCGGATAAGCTTTTGCCGGTCAATATGCCTTTTAGCGCCGTGTATTATAGCGACCGGGCGGTCAGTACGCGTATTCGTGCATTTATTGATTTTCTGAGCGATGCGGTAAAACGGCCCCCTGAAGGGCCGTAATCAGGATCAGTTATCCCACTTCGGTGCCAGACCTTCCGGGCTCACCAGGCGGTCATTGCATTCCAGAGCAGCAATGGCTGCCATGTCGTCCGCATCCAGCTTCAGGGTCAGCGCCTGCAGATTGCTTTCCAGGTTTACGCGTTTAGTTGAAGAAGGGATCACCGCATAACCCAGAGCCATCGCCCATGCCAGAATAACCTGTGCAGGCGTTGCCTGATGTTTCAGTGCAATACGACCGATGGTTTCATCCGCCAACGCTTTCCCATAGGCCAGCGTCATATAGGACGTAATGTGGATGTTGTGCTGCTTAGCCCACTCAACAACGGTGCGGTTTTGCAGGTATGGCGACAGCTCAATCTGGTTGGTGGCAATATTTTCAGCGCCAACCGCGTCAATAGCCCGCTGCATCAGTTCAACGGTAAAGTTAGAAACCCCAATCTGACGAGTCAAACCGGCTTCTTTAGCGGCCAGTAGCGCCTGCATAAATTCGGCAACCGGTACAGCATCGTTTGGCGATGGCCAGTGGATCAGGGTCAGATCAGCATAGTCAGTACGCAGCTTCGCCAGGCTCTCTTTCAGGCTTGGGATTAGTTTGTCTTTGCTGAGATTTTCGATCCAGATCTTAGTTGTGATAAACAGTTCTTCACGTGAAATACCGCTCTCTTCCAGAGCCTGGCCAACGGCCGCTTCATTATCATAGATTTGTGCAGTATCTACAGCGCGGTAGCCGAGCTCCAGTGCTGTTTTAACCGATGCGATGACGACGTCGTCTTTCAGGCGGAAAGTGCCCAGACCGAATGCAGGAATTGCCATTTTTAACCTCATTATAGGGTGTACGTTTGTATGAGGAAGAGTATGCCGGGGGATACTTTGCTGAAAAAGACGGATAAATGCAGAAGATTTTTGCTAAATCAGCAACAATGCTATTTTTCTCTCTGCTGGATGCCGTAACCGCTGGAGTAAAACACTTACTCGGTGCTCAATCCTGCGTTAAAGCGACAATCATAATTAGAATATAATTAACAAAGAGGGTTAATTACATATCCAAATAAATTTAAAACAAACATTACGAGAAAAAAATAAATTCAGCACAAATAATTCCACCCTGAATAAGAAAGGGCATTTTTACTTTCATGGAACTATACAACGCCGCATCGGCAATGCTATATATAACCACCTCTTAGATTTAAACCAATAAAGCATCCGCTTTCTCCGCACCAGGCCAATCGGCAACGGGGTTTATTATTCACATAGAAAATCAATTAATAATAAAAGCATTTAAACAATGAATATATATCAGAACCAATAGCAAATTAAATAGATGTTTAATACTGCTCAAGGATTGGAGCCAGCTGATCATGCACACCACCGATTTTATAAATATTGGCCACACAATTGAGTTACGGAACCTGCCCATAGAAGAGCACCATAGCGCTAATAACAACACCACAGGCAATGATGAATCCCTCCCCCCCCTTATTTCAGCAATTATTCCATGCCTGAATGAAGAACTGACATTGGGCATCTGCATAAATAAAGCTATGGCGTCTTTTACTCAGCGAGGGGTTAAAGGAGAGGTGATTGTGGGTGATAACGGCTCCACCGATAAATCCGTTGAGATTGCAGAGTCGTTAGGCGCTCGTGTCGTTCATCAGCCAACAAGAGGTTATGGTGCCGCACTCAGCGCCGCTGCTGGTGCCGCCAGGGGTAAATATATCATCATGGCGGATGCCGATGATTCGTATGACTGGAGTCAGCTTGATTGCTTTATCGACACCCTGGAAAACGGCGCTGATTTTGTCATGGGGAACCGTTTTGCTGGCGGAATAGAGGCGGGTGCAATGCCGCCCCTGCATCGCTATTTGGGGAACCCCGTGATGTCCGGTATTGCGCGCTGGCTTTATCGCTCCCCTATTCGAGATTTTCACTGCGGCATGCGCGGCTTCACCCGGGAAGCTTTTCAAAAAATAGCGGCTCATTCGACCGGAATGGAATTTGCGTCAGAAATGATTATTAATGCGCATCGCGCGGAGCTGGATATTCGCGAAGTGCCGATTAAGCTTTACCCTGACAAACGCAACCGCCCTCCTCATTTACGATCGTTTCGTGACGGCTGGCGCCACCTGCGCCTGCTTATTGCCTACGCGCCGAATATCATCTATCTGGTACCCGGATTAATTTTATTAATAATTGGCCTCATCGGACTGGCGCTCCTTGCCGGCGGCCCGGTTCAGTTTGGCGGCTATTACTTTGGGATCCATTTCGTTGCCCTTGCCACAATGGCAACGCTTATCGGCCTGACTTCTCTCTTATTGGGTATTTTAGCTAAGGTAGCGATTGCCATTTCTCACCCGGTCCCTGGCGGGCGACTCGTCACCTGGCTAAAGCGCTCGCATCCGCTGGAGTGGCTGGTATTTTTGGGCACCACGCTGGCATTACTGGGGTTTAGCGCGGATCTACTGCTTGCTTTCCAATGGTTTTTTATCGGCGGATCGATGGAGCAGTCCGTACACGCCGCCTTTGTTATCAGCACCGCTTGTATAGCCGGCGTATTGATGTCCATGGCGGGTTTCGTGCTTAAGCTGCTGCTGGATAATCTGGATAACGCGCCTTCGGCCGCTTCAATGGAAGGGCCTGCCCAATGAGAAGGAACCGGGCAGCACCGCGTATTTGGGATACGGACTGGCTGATGCTGCGCCCTTTAGCTAGCCGGCTAAGAGAGCAAGCCCAACGCCATGTCCCACCGAATACACTCATGGTCGATTTAGGCTGCGGTGAAGAACCTTATGCCGATATGATGCGCCAAATGAAGATTGATTACCGGGGTGCGGATATTGATGACGGCGCAACGTTAAAGATCGATCAACAAGGTAGAGTGCCTTTAGACGACTATACGGCAGGAGCTGTGCTCTCAGTACAGGTGCTGGAACACGTGAGGGACTTAAATTCTTACTGCGCGGAGATATGGCGCTTGCTGAAGGACGACGGCGTTCTGCTACTCTCCACGCATGGCACATGGCTCTATCACCCCCACCCGGAAGATCACCGCCGCTGGACACGAACCGGGCTGATAGCCGATCTGAGCGACCGCGGTTTCACCGTTGAAGAGGTTCACGCAATTGTAGGGCCGCTTGCCACGACGACAATGCTTCGGTTAACCGGGTTTGCATTTTTCCTTCGGCGAATCCCCTTCATCGGCTCCACTCTGGCGGCCTTTTTAGCTGTGGTCATGAACCTTCGCGCCGTGCTGGAAGAGTATGTGACTCCAGCTCAAATACGCGATGACAATGCCTGCGTTTTTCTCGTCCGGGCCCGCAAGGTTGCAAAATGAGTATGACGACGCCTTTTGCTTACCTGCTTGTTTCAGGCTGCTGTTTTGTAGGCCACAACATCACAATGATCGCCCTGAACGCTCTACACGTACCATTATGGTCGTCCGTTTTTCTCTCTTTCGGGATTGTCGTAATGCTGGGCTATATATTACACAGCCTCATTACTTTCGAACGTTCCTTCTCTGCTTCCGTCTTCATGCGCTATGCCGCCAGTATGTCATTCAATATCCCGCTTACCTTCGCGACGACCTGGTTTTGGTATTGCTGGATTGGATTTTCCATGTCTGTTGCGTCACCGCTGGCTTCAATCTGCATGGTGCTGCTGAACTACCTGCTTAGCCGCTGGGCTATCGCCCCCTCAGGCAAGAAAAAGGTTATAGATTTATGACTCACCATCCTATTGATTCAGGCGTGTTGCAGGAGATCTTGTCCCGTCATCTTGCACTGTACCGAACAAAAGTACCCCACTATCAAGCAACTATGCTAAATAGCCTGTACTCGATATGGGATAAACATCATGGCAGGTTACTCGATGTTGGTGGTGGGACTGGCGTGATTGCTCAGGCCATCGCGGAGCTCTTCCCTGTCAATGATGTGGTAACAGTAGATCTGGTTGACCGCTTCTGTCCTTCATTAAGCATTACGGCTCGACAGTACGATGGCACAACGCTACCGTTCGCCAACGGCTCGTTTCAGGCTGCCACATTGAATAACGTATTACACCACGTCCCCGTTGCTGCCAGAGTCGGCTTGCTCAGGGAAATAGGCCGGGTGGTGGAAGGCCCGCTTTATATTAAAGATCACGAAAGCGAAGGTTTGCGGGATAACATGCGCCTGATCGCAATGGATGCCATCGGCAATATCCCATTCGGCGGCATGCTATGGGCAAGTTACCTTACCCGCATGGGATGGGAACGCCTCGCCAATGCCAGCGGCTACCGCATCGCTGCCCGCGTGACCCAGTCGCATTACCGCAGTGGAGCTTACGCTCTACTCTTCCCGAATCGACTGGAAATCACGATGCGCTTAGAGAAGGCGCATAATTTTTGAAGATCCTCATGGTAAGCCCTTTCTATGAGACTCACGGCGGCGGTCTGGAACGAGTCGCGGGGCATCTGTGCCGTGAGCTTATGCTACAGGGGGAAAAACTGCTCTGGGCGGCAAGCAGCGATGATGCTCTACTCAACAATGATATTGAAATGCTTCCCCTTCGCTGCATCAACCCTCTGGAAAGATTCACGGGTTTGCCAACACCGCTTCCGGGGCTGCGGGCTATTCCTCAACTCATACGAGCCATACGGCGCAGCGACGCGGTAATTATTCATGACGCGTTATATGCAATTTCTATACTCGCAATGGTAATCGCCAGGATGTTAGGTAAACGTACCGTTCTTATTCAGCATATTGCGGCTATCCCTTTCTCCTCACGCCTCCTGCGTCATCTTATGGCTCTGGCGAACCGGCTAGTGACGCGTCCAATGCTACGGGCGGCCAACGCCCGGGTATTTATTAGCGATACAGTACGCCACGATCTGCTCGGAACTCCCGCTCGTTATCCTTACCAACTCATCTTTAACGGTGTTGACAGGACGACCTTCTTTTTCCGGGGAACGGCTGTAAAAAAAACGATTTTACCTGCCGACATAGCCGTACCTACGGGAATGCGCCCGGTACTCTTTGTTGGTCGCTACGTTGAGAAAAAGGGGCTGGCGATATTACGCACACTGGCGGAAACCCGGCCCGATCTCTTTTTTTTACTGGCAGGCCAGGGACCGCTCAGCCCGGACGACTGGGGATTAAGCAATGTTTACGATCTTGGCATCCAGTCACCTGCTGCGCTGGCCGATCTTTACCATCAGGTCGATCTGCTTCTGCTACCGAGCGTGGGTGAAGGGTATCCGCTGGTTATCCAGGAAGCGATGGCCTGCGGCCTGCCGGTCATCTGCGGTATACCGACTCACCGGGCCGATCCACAGGCCGCGCGTTGGCTATGCGGTGTAGATATCGATCTTGCCAACCCTCAGGCGTCGGCTCATCTCTGCGCCAACGCTATCGATAGCATGGCGCTCAGCGAGTCCGAACGCACCGAGATGGCACATTACGCCACCACCCACTATTGCTGGCAGATCATGGCCAGCAAAGTCCTGGCGCTGGGCATGCCGCCAGACGCAATCATTTCATCAAATGCCTAATGCATATAATGAAACTAGCGACCCCAATTCATACCCGTTTAAGTAAACATCAGCATCTGTTCAGTACTGCTCTGGGCATCGTTATTACTTTTAAAATCACTTTTATTTTTATCTTTGCCTGGCACATCCTTCTGGTAATGGATGAGTTTGCCCAGGTGGGTTATGCGAAGTATTTCTCCAACGGCTTGTTTACGACGGTGCAGCCCAGCAAGGCCGTAGGTTTTGCTGTATTTTATAAAATTGCCCATCTTGTTGGCTGGAATGCCTCATCCATCCTGCTTATCGGGCGGATACAAACCGCGCTACTTGCCTGCGCCACGCTTGCTTTGATCTATGCGTGCGCTCGCCTGCTAGAAGGAAATCGGGTCCGTGCCCTGCTGGTTGTCCTTATTCTGCTTTGCTTCTCTAATTTCATGGAGCGAATATTCCGCACAAGATCGGAGCCAATCGCCGTCTTTTTTGCCGTCACGGCGCTTTGGGTGATATTGCAGGGCCATACGATAAGCGCAAAGCGAATACTTTTTGCAGGTCTTTTCAGCGGGCTGGCATTCCTGGTCACGCAAAAGTCAGTCTATTTTAACCTTGCACTGGGATTGGGGCTGGTCATTGACGCGTTGATGAGAAGAAACTATGCAGTAAGCATTTCCCGGGGATTATGGCTGGTCGGAGGCTGGGGGCTTCCTGTCATTGCCTACTGCGTTATATTCGGGGGAAGCGATCCGATCCGAATTGCTGCCGGGATTATTTTTGGCCCCGTGGAAGTGGCGTTGCGCGGTAACGGAGAATATGAGGGGCTACGGCTGTATGTATTACAGACCCTGATAAAAAACCCACTACTCTATCTGCTTTGTTTCTCCGGCATGATACTGACGCTTAGTCGCATCAAAACGCTGGATGAGCGGAAACGTATCGCTCTGATCTTCTCAGCCATCATCACCATGCTGGTTTTTCTTCACGATCAACCATGGCCGTACGTGTTTATTATGGCGCTACCGTTTATGTCACTCTGGCCTCTGGCCGCCGTTGATTTTCTTATAGTGCGCCAATATAAACTGCTGCTTGCCTGCGTTATCGCCGGGATCACGCTAACCATTGCTTCAAGCTGCGCCGATAACATCCGCTATCTGAACCTTAACAATAGGACACAGCTGGAGCTGGTTGTCAGAGCAGAGGCAATGATAAAGCCTCATGAAAGGTATTTTGATGGGATTGGGATGATACCAAACAGGCTGGAACCCACGCCCTTATGGCTTGATATGCATTATGTCTTAGAAACGCTCAGGCAGGGCAAACGCTCTGAAGCCTATCAAATATTCAGCCATTCACCGCCTAAGATCGTTTTATGGTCCTACCGAATGGACAGGATTTCCCCGGTCGTTGCTGAGGTAATACATAATAGCTACACCAGGGTCGCCCCCAATATCAGGATTGCTGGCCGCCTTCTACATACCGATCATCAGGAAATCTTCAACGTCCCTCTGGCAGGTCAATATCGGCTATATAGTGAGGCAGGTAATCCATTGTCGCTACCGATAGAAATCGATGGCAGCTTGCAGAGCCCACCATTTCATCTCTCCACCGGAAACAAAGTAATCATGCTGCGCGATGGTCCGGCAACGGCGTTACTGCTACCTGAAGGCGCGTACGATAATCTCTTTAAGGTTGGCGATGACAATGAAGATCTTTTTGCCAACACCTACAGCTACTAAACAAAATCCCTGAGGAATTAGGCAGAGATTGATTAGCAGACATCTGACAAAAAAAGCAGCGAATTAGATGATACAGATAACCAACGCCGGAAAACGAAAAAAGCCGCATTGCTGTCAGGCAATGCGGCTTTCTCTTATCAGATGCAATAAAACATACTGATGTAAATAAGTGGCGGAACGGACGGGACTCGAACCCGCGACCCCCTGCGTGACAGGCAGGTATTCTAACCGACTGAACTACCGCTCCACCGAATTTTTCTACAACCACCGGTTTGTTGCCCCGGTTTACTGCTTAATTTGATGCCTGGCAGTTGATGAACTTTCGTTCACCCTACGGGCCGCTGCTTCGCAGCGTTCAGACTCGCCTTTCGGC
>WJYK01000013.1 GCA_009668225.1 Enterobacteriaceae bacterium RIT693
TTGGTGGGTCGTGCAGGATTCGAACCTGCGACCAATTGATTAAAAGTCAACTGCTCTACCAACTGAGCTAACGACCCGATGGTGGGTGATGACGGGCTCGAACCGCCGACCCCCTCCGTGTAAAGGAGGTGCTCTACCAACTGAGCTAATCACCCAAACTTCGGTACTGCTAATTCGGTAAGAGGAGATGGTGGGTGATGACGGGCTCGAACCGCCGACCCCCTCCGTGTAAAGGAGATGCTCTACCAACTGAGCTAATCACCCATCTCTAAATCTCTTACTGTACATTCCGGGTCACTCTTAAAGAGTGGTGGGTGATGACGGGCTCGAACCGCCGACCCCCTCCGTGTAAAGGAGATGCTCTACCAACTGAGCTAATCACCCCCGGTTTGTGGAGTCGCATTATAGGGACAGTTGAAAATGAGTCAACGCCTTTTCTAAAGTTTTTGTTCGTTCGTCTTAAAATTAAACGATGCGATCAAGAAACATGCATTGGCGTTTGATTTATCATCAAATTCTCTGCTTTACGGCTATCTGCAGGCATCAACATTGAGGAATTAGCGCACAGTGATAGAATGTTGCCTGTTAATTTTCCCTGGCAATTGCCGCTTTGCCGGCAAATATGTGTAACTAAGGCCGTTTAATGAAAATCAAAACTCGCTTTGCGCCAAGCCCAACAGGCTATCTGCACGTTGGCGGTGCCCGTACTGCTCTCTACTCCTGGCTTTTCGCTCGTCATAACAAAGGCGAGTTCGTGCTGCGTATAGAAGATACCGATCTCGAACGTTCAACCCCGGAAGCGATTGAAGCGATTATGGACGGGATGAACTGGTTGAGCCTGCAGTGGGATGAGGGCCCGTACTATCAGACCAAGCGTTTTGATCGTTACAACCAGGCCATCGATGAGATGCTGGCCGCAGGGACGGCTTATAAATGCTATTGCTCTAAAGAGCGCCTTGAAGCACTGCGCGAAGAACAAATGGCTAATAACGAGAAGCCTCGTTATGACGGCCGTTGCCGCCACAGCCACGAACATCACGCTGATGACGAACCGTGCGTCGTGCGTTTTGCCAACCCGCAGGAAGGCTCCGTCATCTTTGACGACCAGATTCGTGGCCCGATCGAATTCAGCAACCAGGAGCTGGACGATCTGATCATCCGCCGTACCGACGGCTCCCCAACCTATAACTTCTGTGTAGTGGTGGACGACTGGGATATGGAGATCACCCACGTGATCCGTGGTGAAGACCATATCAACAACACGCCGCGCCAGATCAACATCCTGAAAGCGTTGAACGCGCCGGTTCCACTTTATGCGCACGTCTCCATGATCAACGGCGACGACGGTAAAAAGCTTTCTAAACGCCACGGTGCGGTGAGCGTGATGCAGTACCGCGACGACGGCTATCTGCCGGAAGCGCTGCTGAACTATCTGGTGCGTCTGGGCTGGTCCCACGGTGACCAGGAGATCTTCTCTCGCGAAGAGATGATTGAGATGTTCAGCCTGAACGCGGTAAGCAAGTCGGCCAGCGCCTTCAACACTGAGAAGCTGCAGTGGCTGAACCACCATTACATCAATACGCTGGAGCCAGAGTACGTGGCGACCCACCTGCAGTGGCACATCGAGCAGGAAAACATTGATACCCGCAATGGTCCGCAGCTGTCAGCGCTGGTGAAACTGCTCGGCGAGCGTTGCAAAACCCTGAAAGAAATGGCGCAGACCTGCCGCTACTTCTATGAAGATTTCAGCGAGTTTGATGCCGATGCGGCGAAGAAACACCTGCGCCCGGTTGCGCGTCAGCCGCTTGAAGTGGTGCGTGACAAGCTGGCCGCGCTGAGCGACTGGACGGCAGAAAACGTTCATCACGCCATTCAGGCGACGGCCGATGAGCTGGAAGTGGGCATGGGTAAAGTAGGGATGCCGCTGCGCGTGGCCGTTACCGGTGCAGGCCAGTCTCCTGGTCTTGATGTTACCGTGCATGCGATCGGTAAACAGCGCTCTGTTGCGCGCATCAACAAAGCGCTCGATTTTATCAGCGAGCGTGAAGTACAGCAGTAAGCGAAAGCTTTAGCGCTGCAAAAAGCCGGTTAGTGTGCCGGCTTTTTTTATTCGTTATCGCGAATACCCAAACGTTTCAGTAAGCCAGCAATCCCATCTCGCAGCAGCATCGCAGACATCTTTTGCTGTTCGCTGTCGGACATTTGCTGCACCGAATTAATCAGCAGGTTTTCCAGCGACGCATCGATCACACTATAGCGAGCGGTATTTTCCGTTACTCGTCGGGCACTGTTGATAAACTCCCGAACCTGCTCATCAATATGAATTAACCGCGCTTTACCGCCCTGAACACCGGGTTTAGGCGAGGTCTCCCAGTTTTCTTTGCGAACCCATTTGTTGATGGTCTGGCGACTATAGCCGGTAATGATGGCTAATTCTTCAGGTGTCATTCTTTCCTTGAGCACAGTGATTCCTTTTCATTGCGGCCGAAAGGGCGTTAATTAGTGGTTCATTTTATTGAACTGCCTAACGTGAAACTGTGACAGAATTAACTACAACGGGATGATATGCAACCTGGAATTGCCTGATGCGATGGCTTTTTAGGCGATTGATCGCGGAAGAACAATTTGCCGTTGACACTGTTTGTTGGGTTTCATATTATGCCGCCCGTCAACACGACAAGGTTGTACGGTTAGGGGCTATAGCTCAGCTGGGAGAGCGCTTGCATGGCATGCAAGAGGTCAGCGGTTCGATCCCGCTTAGCTCCACCAAATCTTCACCAGCAAGATTGGTACCGTGTCACTTAAGTTTGTCTGTGGGGCTATAGCTCAGCTGGGAGAGCGCTTGCATGGCATGCAAGAGGTCAGCGGTTCGATCCCGCTTAGCTCCACCAAAATTTAAAACCCTCGCTTCGGCGGGGGTTTTTGCTTTTAGCGCATCAACCCCTCCTTTCCTCAGGCTGTCGCCTGGTAAAAATGTCTCTATTTATGTCGGCTTGTTCTATTATTTCTGCTGGGCGGTAAGATTTTCTTTTGGGCTTTTCTGTAACTTGATTCGCTCAATAAATAAACGTACTCTTCCCGACCGAAACCGATATTTCAGCAATTACATAAACTTAACACTGCGGCCTATGATTATTCACAAAACGATAAGAAAAATAGCGATTGCCCTGGCCTTGTGTTTTCTCTTTATTCCTTTTTCTCGTGTTATTTCACCAACGACCATTGTTGATGGGCATAAAACCTATCTGGCCTACCTGCCGTTAAGCTTTATTATGGCAATGATAATTATTTACGGACGGCAGGCGATTTTACCGTTAGGGGCAGGTGTTCTGGCTATTTATGCCCGGCTTCTTGATTTACCGGTTGTTCCGCTGGTTGCTTTTATTTTCTGTCTGCTATTCCCTCTACTGATTGCCAGTCTTATTACCCGCTATTATGTTGGCCGCCGCTGGCGTTTTGGGTTGCCAAACAAGGGGATGGGGCAGCGTATTTTTTGGCTCGGGTTTGTTGCTCCGTTTAGTATCAAACTGCTGATGTACCTCGTGGGTAAAGTCATAGCGTATCCGCCTGAACTCGCACCATTTTTCGGCGGTGGCTCAGTTATCTACATGATTGTCGATGTGCTTAACCTGATAGCGGCGTCGTTGATCTTCACGCCGCTTTTCTATTACCCGCTGCGCATGCTCCTGAACCCGCATTTTGCCGTCGGTTTCTGGCGGCGCGGTGTGCAGCATTACAGGCAGGATAAGCACCGTTTTTATACGCCGTGTTGGCTGGTTGCCTGGGGGTTATACCTGTTGGTGATGTGTTCGCCATGGCACAGTGAACTGATTTCCGGCTATCTGGTACCGGTTGTTTTTGTGCTGTTCACGCTCGGTATCCGCCGTCTTGGCGCAAAGCTGGTTTCCCTGCTGTGGGGGATTTCAGCATGGGTATTACTGACCTACAACACCGGTTTTTTGCAGGGTGTTAATACGCAATACGCTTTGTCGTTTATTCTTTCAGTATTTATTTCATTTACTGTTTGCCTGTTGTACATGGCCATTTCCTACCATAAAAATGAATGGATGAAGCGCATTTATCATCTACAGGCGCAGACCGATCCTTTAACAAATCTACCCAATTTACGTGCACTTGAAGAGCATATTCGGGCTTACCCGACCGGTTCGCTGTGCTGCCTGAGAATGGCTAACTTTGAATTTCTTAGCCGACATTACGGCATGATGATGCGAATATACTGCAAGAAAACCATTGCCAGAGAATTACAGCCATGGTTGCTTGACGGTGAAAAAATATTTCAGCTTCCCGGCAGCGAATTGCTTTTGTTTTTACGAGGCGGAGAAACAGAAGCTCGGTTAACCTATTTTGTTGATCAACTGAATAATAAAAAAATCCCCTGGCACAATACTCTCCTTGAAATTGAATACGGGGCTTCATGGGGAATTGTTGATGTTCCCGAAGAACTGCAGCGCACGCTTGGGCAATTAAGCTACCTGGCAGAGAAAGCCAGCGACGTACAGCGTGTGCTTGGCCTGGATTCAAGATTGCAGGCGGTTTCAGGGCAAACCACCGAGCGCGTATTACTGCTGCAAAAGATAAAGCGAGCAATAGACGATGAGGCCTTCCAGCTCTACGCTCAGCCGATAGTCGACAGCCAGGGGAAAGGCTACCATGAGATCCTCAGCCGCCTGGTGATTGACGGTCAGAACATTACCCCGGATAAATTTATCCCCATTATCGCCGAGTTTAACCTCAGTACCCGTTTTGACATGATGGTAATGAAGATGCTGTTGGCGTGGCTTGCTAAGCACCCCGGCGATACGCGGCAGGCACGTTTCTCGGTCAATCTGATGCCGCTCACGCTGATGCAAAAAGACATTGCTCAAAAGATTGTTGCGCAGTTTGACGCTAATAAGGTGCCAACCAGCGCGGTGGTTATTGAGGTCACGGAAGAGCAGGCCTTCTCCAACTCCGACACCTCTAACCAAAATATTGCGCTACTGCGTGAGAACGGTTTCAGGATTGCTATTGATGATTTTGGGACAGGCTACGCTAACTATGAGCGTCTGAAAAAACTGCAGGCGGACATCATTAAAATTGATGGCTGTTTTGTCCGGGATATCACCAGCGATGTCATGGACAGACTGATCGTGAAATCCATCTGCAAACTGGCGGCGGCCAAACCGCTGACCGTTGTCGCTGAGTATGTCGAAACGGAAGAGCAACGCGAAATCCTGTTGCAGCTTGGTGTACAGTTCCTGCAAGGTTATCTGGTGGGGAAACCCGAGCCGCTACAGCAGTTGACGCACCGATCGCACTCCTTTGCGCCATAAAAAGGAATCACCGTGAGCACATCGTTGATGAGCTATATTCACCAGCCAATGGTCAAGACATTACGCATAACCCATGTGTGCTTTTTGTCGCTCTTTCTGCTGATAACGTTCCTGTTCTGGCAGCAGGGCGAGCTGTTCAACCACGGCTATCGCACCAGCCAGCTCAGCCATCTTGAAAGCGTCACCGCCAGGCTTGAAAGCAAATCTCAATATCAAATGGACAACCTGCGCTACCTGCGCCGAATGTTCATTGAAACGCTGCATGAGCCGCAGTTTACGCCGCTGTCGCAGCTGACCTCCAGAGCCAGTAACAAAGAGACACTGTCGCCGCTGCATATTCAAAGCTTACCGATCCCCGATAGCGTTCTGTACTTTAAGAATCAATCTGAAGATGAAAGCGAAAGATTAACCCGGCGCGAGTATCAGGCGCTACGTGACATTCAGGATCTCTTCCCGCTGGCTGGCGGGAGTAACCGCCTGTCCTCCAGTATCTATTACATGTCGCGCTCCGGCGCCTTTATTGCTTCCCTTTCGCCTGATGTGAACACGCTGCTTGTCCAAAGCGCTAACCCGCTGGCAAAGCAGGGCTCGTTTGTTCTCGGCTCACCGCTGTTAAACCCCAGGCGTGAGCCGTTCTGGACGCGGCAAAATATCGCCAATACCGGGAAAACGTTGATTAACGGCTCGCTCCCCGTCGATTTTGACGACAGATGGATTGGGCTGTTTGGCATTGCGGTTACCACCCAAACGCTGCGGCTGTTCCTCTCGAGTTCTTTGCCGGAAGATACGCAAAGCGCCTATCTGCTTTTTGATGAGCAGATGAACCCGCTAACGCGCCCGGTTGGCTCACAGAATGGCTATCACCTCAGCGAAAAGCAGCGGCTGGCTATTCTTGAAAAACTGACTGACAAATCCCGCGGAACATTGCGCTTTGGCCATGCCTACGTCACTTTCGGTCAAGTGAGGGGGACGGGAGCCATTCTGGTGAGTATCCAGACGATCGGGCAGGGGCTGCATGAGGACTTTGGGCGTTTTAGCATCCTGCTGGTGGTGATGTGGCTGACCGTCATTCTTATCCTGCTTGGCTCGCACCGTATGATCTGCCGGCTGATTCGTAATATGGGACAGCTGCAGCAGGAAATGCACCGACACGCGCTCCATGACGACCTGACCGGCGTCCTTAATCGGCGTGGGTTCTTTGAGACGACTGGACGCATAAGCCCGCAGTATGTGGATTACTCCCTGATTCAGTTAGATCTCGATCATTTCAAAAAAGTGAATGACCGTTTTGGGCATCAGGTTGGGGACAGCGTGCTGATCCACGCCACCCGCTGTATTCAGCAGGCGATTCGCAGCCAGGATATCGTCGGGCGTATTGGCGGCGAGGAGTTTTGCATCTATCTGCCCAATACCGACCTTCATGCGGCCATTGCCGTCGCGCAGCGGGTACGCAAAATGCTGGTGAATACGCCGCTGAAACTTGAGAATGACACTACGCTGCTGGTCACGGCTTCGCTGGGTGTTGCTTCCCATGAAGAAGCGCCTGAGGGTGACCTGGAACACATTCAGAGCCAGGCGGATATTCGCCTGTACCGGGCGAAACAGCAGGGGCGCAATAGAGTGTGTTGGAGTGGCGAGGCAGAATCGCAGGCATAAAAAAAGCCGGTGACCAGCACCGGCTTTTTAATACGCAATAATCAGATAACCAGCGCGGCGATAGACGCCGACAGGATACTCACCAGCGTAGAACCGTAAACCAGCTTCAGGCCGAAGCGGGAAACCACGTTACCTTGCTCTTCGTTCAGACCTTTAATCGCACCGGCGATGATGCCGATAGAAGAGAAGTTAGCGAAGGAAACCAGGAACACGGACAGGATACCTTCAGCGCGTGGAGACAGGGAGCTGGCAATCTTCTGCAGATCCATCATGGCAACGAATTCGTTAGAAACCAGTTTGGTCGCCATGATACTGCCTACCTGCAGCGCTTCGCCGGACGGCACGCCCATTACCCATGCAACCGGGTAGAAGATGTAGCCCAGAATGCCCTGGAAGGAGATGCCCAGCACGGCCGCGAACAGCGCGTTCAGACCAGAAATCAGCGCGATGAAGCCAATCAGCATAGCGGCAACGATAATCGCCACTTTGAAACCTGCCAGAATGTACTCGCCGAGCATTTCGAAGAAGCTTTGACCTTCGTGCAGGTTAGACATCTGCAGGTCTTCTTCTTTCTCATCCACGCGGTACGGGTTGATCAGCGACAGCACGATAAAGGTACTGAACATGTTCAGCACCAGCGCGGCAACCACGTATTTTGGCTGCAGCATAGTCATGTACGCGCCCACGATTGACATGGACACGGTAGACATCGCGGTTGCCGCCATGGTGTACATGCGGTTGCGCGACATCTTGCCGAGAATATCCTTATAGGCGATGAAGTTTTCTGACTGTCCCAGAATCAGCGAGCTTACGGCGTTAAAGGATTCCAGCTTACCCATACCGTTGACTTTAGAAAGCACGGTACCGATAGCGCGGATAACAATCGGCAAAATGCGGATGTGCTGCAGAATACCGATCAGCGCAGAAATGAACACGATAGGGCACAGCACCTTCAGGAAGAAGAATGCCAGGCCTTCGTCGTTCATTTTGCCGAAGACAAAGTTTGTCCCTTCGTTAGCGAAGCCCAGCAGTTTCTCGAACATCTCGGAGAAGCCTTTTACAAAGCCCAGGCCGACGTCGGAAGTCAGGAAGAACCAGGCCAGTAATACTTCGATCACCAACAGTTGAATGACAAAGCGAATACGAATTTGCTTGCGGTTAGGGCTAACCAGCAAAGCCAGCAGCGCGACCACAGCAAGCGCTAAAACAAAGTGCAAAACGCGGGACATATTTGCTCCAAATATGAGGCAGGTTTAATTTCGTTGCACATTCTATGTAACAAGCAATAAGAAAACGAGATCAATTCCACACTATAGTGATGAGCTGTGACGGAACGCAAAAATAGTGATCCACCATACATTTCTGCTATGTTAAGTAAAGAAGCTAAAAGTTACGTTAGGATAGCTGGTTAACAGCTTACACGTTGGTCAAATGTTAATCCGTTAACCGGCATCCAGATCCACCATCTCACGCCTCCTGCATATCGTTTTCAGCTATCAGAGAAATCAATTTCCCCGTATTAAATGAACTTGATAACCATTCTCATTTTGATAGCATGAAACATAGCAAAGGCTATATCTCAGAGGCAGAAGATGACAAGCAGTCGCATTGACAGCAATACCGGGCGCACCGCGCGCAAGCTGCGGCTGGCGCTGATGGGGCCGGCGTTTATCGCCGCTATCGGCTATATCGATCCCGGTAACTTCGCGACCAATATTCAGGCCGGGGCGAGCTACGGCTACCAGCTGCTGTGGGTGGTGGTGTGGGCAAACCTGATGGCAGCGCTGATTCAGGTGCTTTCTGCCAAGCTGGGGATCGCCACCGGCAAAAACCTCGCGGAGCAAATCCGCGACCATTACCCGCGTCCGCTGGTGTGGATTTACTGGGTACAGGCGGAAATTATCGCGATGGCGACGGATCTCGCCGAGTTTATCGGGGCAGCCATCGGCTTCAAGCTTATCCTTGGCGTTTCGCTCTTGCAGGGCGCGGTGTTGACCGGGATCGCCACCTTCCTGATCCTGATGCTGCAAAGTCGGGGGCAGAAGCCGCTGGAAAAAGTGATTGGCGGGCTGCTGCTGTTTGTGGCCGCGGCCTACATCGTTGAGCTGATATTCTCCCAGCCGAAGGTGGCGGAGCTGGGCAAAGGAATGTTAATCCCCAGCCTGCCAACCTCTGAAGCGGTTTATCTTGCCGCGGGCGTGCTGGGTGCTACGATCATGCCGCACGTGATTTACCTGCACTCTTCACTGACTCAGCACCTGCATGCGGGAAATCGGGCAGAGCGCTATTCCGCGACCAAATGGGATGTGGCTATTGCTATGACCATTGCCGGCTTTGTTAATCTGGCGATGATGGCGACCGCCGCAGCGGCGTTTCACTTTACCGGGCACACCGGCGTTGCCGAGCTGGAAGATGCCTATAAAACGCTGGAGCCGCTGCTAAGCCATGCGGCGGCCACGATTTTTGGCCTTAGCCTGGTGGCGGCTGGTTTGTCATCAACGGTCGTCGGGACGTTGGCCGGGCAGGTGGTGATGCAGGGGTTTGTGCGCTTTTATATCCCTCTGTGGGTTCGCCGGGCTATTACCATGGCGCCGTCCTTCGTGGTCATTATGATGGGGCTCGACCCAACGCGTATCCTGGTGATGAGCCAGGTTCTGCTGAGCTTCGGGATTGCTCTGGCGCTGGTGCCGCTGCTGGTGTTTACCAGCGACAAAAAGCTGATGGGAGACCTGGTTAACGTTCGCTGGGTGAAGCTTGTCGGCTGGGCGATTGTGGCAGTGGTGGTGGCGCTCAACCTGTGGTTAATCTTCGGGACGCTGTTTGGCAACTAATCTTGCCAAATAAAGAAAGAAGGGCTGGATAATCCAGCCCTTTTTTGTCAGTGGTGGTGTCCATGGCCTCTGCCACGATGGTCGTCACGATCTCTCCAGCCTTCACGGTATCCGCGTTCGTAGCTGTTGCGACCGCGATCCCAGCCTTTGTTCCAGCCACGGTGGTGATGCCAGCCGCGATCGCGCCATTCATAGTTTCGGTGCCAGTAGTCGCGGTCGCGCCATCTGCCGCCGTCCCAGTAATTACCGCGATAATCCCTGTCGCCAATCTGTAACTTAACCGACGGCAGCAGGGTGATTTCACCCGCGTTAGCCACCATCGGCGCCGCGGCCAGTAAGGCAAGGGCAAGCATTAATGACCTGAACATACTTTCTCTCCCTGGTTCTCTTAGCCGTGTTGCGGCTTGTTAACACAATATTACAAACCGACAAACAGTCCGATGAACTACACAATTCCTAAATCAAAGACGGCAGCACTTTTTGCACAAGCTAGCGGCTGACTCAGGGAGAGAAGGTAAGCGTTTACACCAAAATGGCCTCGATTGCAGCGCGTTCCTGCTCGCTGAAACCACGCCTGCTTAGCATGCCAACGGCATCTTCGATCTGGCTGGTTTTGCTGGCGCCAATCAGTACGGAGGTAACCTTTTCGTCGCGAAGTACCCAGGCTAATGCCATCTGCGAAAGCTTCTGCCCTCTCTGTTCCGCTATCACATTGAGCCTGCGGACTTTGCTCAGTTTCTCTTCGGTTATCTGGTCAGGATTGAGGAAGCGGCTGCCGCTGGCGGCGCGTGAGTCAGCGGGAATACCGGCCAGATAGCGGTCGGTGAGCTGGCCGCCGGCGAGAGGGGAAAAGGCGATGCTGCCGACGCCTTTGCTTTGCAGCAGATCCAGCAGGCCGCCTTCAACCCAGCGTTCAAACATCGAGTAACGCGGCTGGTGGATCAGGCAGGGGGTACCCAGATCGTTCAGGATCTCGATGGCCTTTTCCGCCAGTTCTGCCGGGTAGTTAGACATTCCGACGTACAGCGCTTTGCCCTGGCGTACGACATGGTCAAGGGTGCGCATTGTCTCCTCGAGCGGCGTTTCCGGATCCGGACGGTGATGATAGAAGATATCCACGTACTCCAGCCCCATACGCCGCAGGCTTTGGTCAAGGCTGGAAATCAGATACTTGCGCGATCCCCAGTCGCCGTAAGGCCCGTCCCACATGGTGTAACCTGCCTTCGTGGAGATAATCAACTCGTCGCGGTATGGATGAAAATCTTCCCGCCAGATACGGCCAAAGTTGGACTCAGCCGAGCCGGGAGGTGGCCCGTAGTTATTGGCGAGATCGAAATGAGTAATACCGAGATCAAACGCCTTTCTCAGCAGCTGGCGGCTGGTTTCCAGCAGCGTTTCGTCGCCAAAATTATGCCAAAGGCCAAGTGAAATAGCGGGCAGTTTCAGGCCACTGCGGCCGCAGCGACGGTATTCCATGGAGGTATAGCGTTCGGGGTCAGGCTGCCAGGTCATTATTGCCATCCTTATAGGTAACAGTGAAATGAGTGTATACGTTTTCACAACCGCAATGTGCATCAGAATACGCCGTATTCCACTGTAAATTCCACGTTCCACCCCCAAAATTGGATATATTCTCGACACCGATCCCGGTTACTCAATACTCACAGCAAGCCCTCATAGAAGGAAAATCCTATGCGCTACTGTGTGGCAGACTATCTGGTCGACCGGCTCAACGAATGCGGCATCAGCCATCTTTTCGGCGTGCCCGGTGACTATAACCTCGTGTTTCTGGATCATGTTATTGCCCACCCGCAGCTTGCCTGGGTGGGCTGTGCTAATGAGCTCAACGCGGCCTATGCGGCCGACGGCTACGCCCGCTGTAAAGGCGCGGCTGCGCTTCTGACCACATTTGGCGTCGGCGAGCTGAGCGCCGTTAACGGCGTGGCGGGGAGCTACGCTGAGCATCTGCCGGTTATCCATATCGTCGGCGCACCAAATACCCGTTCCCAGCAGCGCGGAGAACTGCTGCACCACTCGCTGGGCGACGGAGATTTCCAGCATTTCCAGCGCATTGCCTCCGAGGTGTCGGTGGCCCAGGCTTCGCTGACCGCGGCCAACGCCTGCAGCGAAATTGATCGGGTGATTCTTGAGGCTCTCAGGCAGCAGCGTCCGGGTTATCTGCTGTTGCCAAGCGATGTCGCCGAGGCCCCGGCTACCCGACCGTCAAAACGGCTGGTCGCCAGTAAAACGGTAGCTGAACCCGCGACGCTGGAAGCGTTCCGCCACTGTGCGCAGGCCAAAATTGCCGAAAGCCGCAGCGTTGCGCTGCTGGCTGATTTTCTCGCCCAGCGCCATGGGCTACAGAACACGCTCCAGCAATGGATGAACAGCGCGCCCGTGCCGCACGCATCGCTGCTGATGGGGAAAGGGCTGTTTGATGAAAGCAAACCCGGTTTCCTGGGCACCTACAGCGGTGCGGCCAGCCCGCCGGAGGTGAAGCAGGGGATTGAAGGCGCGGAGCTGGTTATCTGCGTGGGCGTGAAATTTACCGATACCATCACGGCCGGTTTCAGCCAGAAGCTAAGCCAGCAGCAGACGATTGAGGTCCAGCCGGAGGCGGTACGGGTCGCCGAGCGCTGGTTCAGCGGCATTCCCATGGCGCAGGCGATAGATATTTTGCAGCAGCTGTGCATTCGTCAGGCCGCAACGTGGCCTGAAGCAAACCAGAGGCCACCGGCACTGCCTGTCAGTCAAAATGGCAGGCTTGACCAGCACGCGTTCTGGCAAACCTTGCAAAATGCCCTACAGCCGGGGGATATCATTCTGGCCGATCAGGGTACAGCGGCGTTCGGCGCAGCAGCGTTAACCCTGCCGGCAGGCGCAACTTTCATCGTACAGCCTCTCTGGGGATCGATAGGTTATACGCTGCCGGCGGCGTTTGGTGCTCAGACCGCATGGCCGAACCGTCGTGTGGTACTGCTGATAGGCGATGGTTCTGCCCAGCTAACGATTCAGGAACTGGGCAGCATGCAGCGTGACGGCCAGAAGCCGGTCATTCTGTTGCTGAATAATGAGGGTTACACGGTTGAGCGCGCTATTCATGGCCCTGAACAGCGTTATAACGATATTGCGGCCTGGGACTGGACCCGTTTGCCGCAGGCGATGAGCGTTGACAGCCTCGCCGAGTGCTGGCGAGTGACCGAAACCGCACAGCTCGCCGCCGTGCTGGAGAAACTGGCCAGCCCGGAAAGGCTGGCGCTGGTGGAAGTGGTACTGCCGAAGCAGGACATTCCCGAGCTGCTGCGAGCGGTCACCAGCTCGCTGGGCAAACGCAACTCAGAAATGGAGCACTAGCGATTCGACCGCCCGGCCATCATTAGCGGTTTACCCGCCAGCAGGAGCCAGGCGGGTAACATCACGATGCACAGCAGGGGCAGGAGTTTGACGTCCGGCACCACGGCCATCGCCATAAACAGGCTCAGCCAGCCATCACGAGTTACCACAAGCACCAGGCCAAGGACGGCGCACGACAGCGTAATCGCGGCGGGAACGGCCTCGACATGCTGGTGCAGCATCATGCCCAGCGCCACGCCCACAAATACCGCCGGGAAAATACGCCCGCCCCGGAAACCGCTGGCGGCGGCAACAACCAGCGCCGCCAGCTTCACCACCGCAAACAGCAGCAGCGATGAAACCGAGAAGCCGGAGACGGCCAGCTGGCGCATTTCGTCCAGGCCTTTAAACAGGGTGATTTCGCCGCCAATTACCCCCAACAGACCAAGCAAAAAACCACCGACGCCGAGGATAAGCACCGGCTGTTTTAGCTGATGCATCAGGCGGTGCAGCCTCGGCAGGCACCAGACGCCCACCATGCCCATCGCGATGGCGATAGCGGTAACCACCGCGCCGCTGAACAGATCTTCAATGTGCATTTCCGGGTAGTTGGCAACCGGCAGGGCGAAGTGTGGATGGAAGAAAATGCTGGTGGTTAGCGCCCCTGCGGAAGCCGCCATTAATGGGGCAAACAGCCTGTCCCACAGCGGCACTTCGTTATTCCCGCCGAGCGTTTGCGAAAAGATAAGCGCGGCGGCAACGGGCGTTCCGAATAATGCGCCGAGGGTGCCTGCTGCGGCGAGAATCGTCCAGTCCAGCGGACTGACCTTCGGCAATACACGGGCGCCTAGCGCAACCGCGAGCGCAATATTCACGGCCATAATCGGGTGTTCCGGCCCGAGGCTAACGCCACCGGCAAGACCGATAACCAACGCCATAATCAGGCCCGGTATGGCCATTGCGGGCACCGGCGCACCGATAAGTGGTTCGGTTGCCGGGTCTGGCCCGCCGTGGCCCGGTAGAAAACGGATAACCAGCCCGACCGCCACGCCGGTTAAGGTCAAGATCAGGATTATCCAAAAGGGTGAATGAGGATCGTAACCGTGCTCTGTGGGCAGGGTGGCCCATAGATACGCCTGTAACACAGCGGCGACCTTCATTACGACAATTAGCACCAGGCTGGACAAGACGCCAATAATCAGAGCCGGAATGGAAAGTACCAGCATGGTTCTGGCTCGCGGATGGAGCATAGTCAATCCTTACAATGGGAAGTCGCACGGCGTAAAGACAAAAAGGCATAAGCCGCATTGCAACCAGGGCTGAAACGGTAAAGCCAGAATGTGACCTGGCTCAATAATCACACCGCACCTGGATGATGGTCGTTGTTGTTTCGGCTGGCTAATTTTACAGTGTTGCCAGAACTTATTCTGACTTTAGCGGAGCTGTTTGAGAATGACAAAATATGCTTTGGTGGGAGATGTCGGCGGCACCAATGCACGTCTGGCGCTATGCGATTTGAGCACGGGTGATATTTCACAGGCAAAGACCTACTCCGGTCTTGATTTCCCGAGCCTGGAAGCCGTGATTCAGCACTATCTCAAAGAACATAACATCAGCGTGCAGTCAGGGTGTGTGGCGATTGCCTGTCCGATAAACGGTGATTGGGTGGAGATGACCAACCATACCTGGGCGTTTTCAACCGCCGAAATGAAGAAAAACCTCGGCTTCGATCATCTGGAAATCATTAACGACTTTACCGGCGTTTCGATGGCCATTCCGGCGCTGAAAAAAGAGCACCTGATCCAGTTCGGCGGCGACAAGCCCGTTGAAGGTAAACCGGTTGTGGTGTACGGCGCGGGCACCGGGCTGGGCGTTTCTCACCTGGTTCACGTCGACAAACGCTGGATCAGCCTGCCGGGCGAGGGCGGCCACTCAGATTTTGCCGCGAACAGTGAAGAAGAGGGCATCATTCTGGAGCAGCTGCGTAAAGAGCTTGGGCACGTCTCGAACGAGCGCATCCTTTCCGGCCCGGGCCTGGTTAACCTCTATCGCGCCATCGTCAAGGCAGATGGCCGTGAGCCGGAAAACTACCAGCCAAAGGATGTCACCGAGAAGGCGGTGGACGACAGCTGCACCGACTGCCGTCGCGCGCTGTCGCTGTTCTGCGTGATCCTGGGGCGTTTTGGCGGCAATCTGG
This sequence comes from Enterobacteriaceae bacterium RIT693, assembly GCA_009668225.1. Lineage (GTDB taxonomy): Bacteria > Pseudomonadota > Gammaproteobacteria > Enterobacterales > Enterobacteriaceae > Cedecea. The sequence goes on from WJYK01000013.1 coordinate 15,351, forward strand.
CGCTGAACATGAGCACCTTTGGCGGGGTGTATATCGCGGGCGGCATCGTGCCGCGATTCCTGGAATTCTTTAAGGCTTCTGGCTTCCGCGGCGGGTTTGAAGATAAAGGACGCTTCAAAGAGTACGTGAAGGATATTCCCGTCTACCTGATTGTTCACGATCAGCCGGGGCTGCTGGGCGCCGGGGCGCATTTGCGCCAGACGCTGGGGCAGATTCTGTAATACGGTGCGGGCGCGCTGCGCCCGCCTGATCCCCTTTTTTACAGGCGCATGAGCTGCCTGAACTCTTTCACCTTGCTTCGGCTCACCGGCACCTGAAAATCCAGGTCGCGCAGGCGCAGAATATAGGTATTGTTAAACCACGGTTCTATCTCACGGATTTTGCTCAGGTTCACCACATACGAACGGTGGCAGCGGAAGAAATGGCTCTCCGGCAGGCGGCTGCAAAACTCAGTGATATTCATCGGCATCACGTAAGACTCGCGGCGTGTATAAACGAACGTCATCTTCTCGTGGGCTTCCGCGTAGTAAATATCGTTGATGTCGGTAACGATAATCCGTTCGTCTTTGATCAGGTTAATCGTCGTGGCATCACGATTCTCATGAGTTGCGGCAGGCTGAGAGGTTTGCTGCTGATAAGCGGCCTCAAGCTTTTGCAGCATGCCAATAATGCGTGACTCCTGGTACGGCTTCAGGATGTAGTCGAAGGCTTCGAGCTCAAAAGCTTCTACCGCATGCTCTTTCCAGGCGGTGATAAACACGATAAACGGCTTATGGGCAAACTTGCTGATGTTCTGCGCCAGCAGCACCCCGTCCAGCGACGGAATATTGATGTCGAGAAAGATGGCGTCAACGTCGTGGTGCTGCAAATACTTGAGCACGTCCATGCCGTCGTCAAAAGAGGCGACGATCTCCATCTCGCTGTGGTTTTTAATCAGCCAGCTAAGCTCCTGCTGTGCCAGGAACTCATCCTCTACAATGATCACCTTCATACTTCTCTCCCTTCCTGTGGGCGGGCGGCGGCGGGGATGGCGCGTGGCACGTAAAAAGCTATCTCGGTACCTGGTTCCAGGCGGCGAATAATCAGCCCTTCGCCGTATAATAGCTGGACGCGATGGTGTACGTTCAGCAGGCCAATTTTATTGCCCGGCATTTCGTTATTTTCAACGCGCTCAATCACTTTAGGATCGATGCCGTTGCCGGTATCGCGCACCGCAATGCGCACCCGGTTGCCGCTCTCTTCAATACTTATCGTCACCACGCCCTTACCTTTGCAGGGCTGGATGCCGTGAACGATGGCATTTTCTACCAGCGGCTGGATAAGCAGGCTGGGAATACGGCAGTTAACTTCTTCATCAATGTTATAGATAACCGTCAGCTTGTCGCCGAAGCGCGCCTGCTCGATGGCGATGTAATCCTTAATTTGGTAAAGCTCTTTGCGGATATCAATCTGTTCGTCGTCGTTCAGCTCGATGTTATAGCGCAGATAGCGTGACAGGTTGACGATAAGCTGCCGTGCGGTGTCCGGATTCATGCGGATAGAGGAAGAGATCGCATTCAGCGCATTGAACAGGAAGTGTGGGTTTATTTTGCTTTGCAGCGCCCTGAGCTCGGCCTTATTCGCCATTTCGCGCAGTTGTTCAGCGCGGGAAACCTCCAGCTGAGTGGAGATAATCTGCGACAGGCCGACGGCCATTTCCTGCAGTGTTGAGGTTATCTGGTGGGCGTGACGATAATAGATTTTCAGCGTACCGGTCACCACGCCTTTTTCCCACAGCGGGATGATTATCAGGGAGTGAATTTCCGGAGTACGCCAGGCTTCATCATCATTACGGATGATAATGCGTCCCTCTTTCAATGCCTGACGGGTGCGCGGACTGAAGGCCTGGTCATTCTCATGGTAGTTATTTTCACCCAGCCCGACGTAGGCCAGCACTTTTTCGGTATCGGTAATGGCCACCGCATCCGCGTCGATATCCTGACGAATAATCCTGCAAACCTGGCGTAGTGACTCGCTATTGACCTTGCGGAACAGGGGCAGCGTTTTGTTGGCGATATCCAGCGCCAGCTTGGCCTGGCGGGCGGCGCTGGCCTCCTTTTCACCCTCCACGCTTTGTACCAGCAGGATGATAAAGCCGATAGACACCGAGCCGAGGATCATTGGCACGCCGATTTTAGAGACGATATCGAGGCCGAGCGCGGTGCTTGGTGCCCAGAGCACGACCAGAATCATGGTCATGGTTTCGCACACCATGCCGCCGACGATCCCGACCCGCCAGTGCTTCTCTTTCGGCACTTTGCGGTTGATCCAGCCGGCAATTATCCCGGCCAGGATACTGGTGATAAAACAGGGAATAGCGGTAATGCCGCCGATATCAATCAGGTAGCGGTGGGTCCCGGCAATCAGCCCGGTAATAATGCCTACCCAGGGGCCAAACAGAATGCCGCCGGACATCACCGCGATAATGCGCACGTTGACCAGCGAGCCTTCAACCGGCACGCCTGACCAGGTACTGAATAAAGCGAACATCGAGAAGATGGCCGTGACCGCCAGCAGCTCTTTTGGCGTGTGGGCGCTTTTGTGCAGCAGTTCGCGGAACAGTCGAATGCGAATCAGGAAGAAAAGGCAAATAAGCATCAGCGCCGCGCGATCGAATACCGCCAGCAACATAGTAAAAATTTCGTGCACGGGACACTCGCGTGGCTCAGAGGGGAAGCGCTAATGATAAGGAAATTTGACGGGGGTTTCCAGTTGCGGGCAGGTTCTCAGCCGGAACCGTCACCTTTACCGTCCAGTAACATTCACTCTTATGCAGGGGCGGCTCAGGTTCCGTTCACCCGTAAATCTATTTTCCCTGTACGTTCAGATACGGTGAACGTGTCCGGGGGATCACGCCATCCCCCGGACAGCCCCGGCGCCCGGCGAGCTCATCGCCGCTGAAGCGGTAAACCCACCGGCTATCACCCAAACATTCGGGGTCGTTCGCGATTCGTTCCCGACGATCGCTCTCTTTCGCTGCTCCCGGCAGCTCAACCCCGTCTGAGTTGGGTCATAACCGGGGGCGATGAGAGCCGGGGACAAGGGCGTGGCTGTAGGTCTTGAAGCGACAGTGACTTTCAGAATTGCTGCGGGTTTAAAGCGAGGCTCGGTTCCGGCTTAAATCGCCTCGGTTTTCTCTCCGACTGGCCGGGAGTCCGGGTTCTTAGGGGAGTGACGGTGACTCCCCTAAGACGTTCACCGGTTCGGTGGTGACATGTGAAGCAGAGTTGGAAGTGAACGGAACCTTACCCAGGCCTGCATAAGTGTCGATATTTATGACTAAGTGGCAACTCTGGCAGGGTGAGGCTCATTACTTCCCGCCAAGCTGCTCCTTCCCGGCGGCGGTCAAATCCTGGCCGGTCGCGCGGCCAACAAAATCCACCTCAAAATCGTCGGCAGCGAAATCCGGCGGCGTTTTCCCTTCGACAAAGGCTTCCCACTGGCGCGGCAGGTACTCTGCGTTCTTCTCGCACCACGGCGCGGCGGCGATGTACATCACGTTGCTGTCGAACTCGCCGAGGTGCTCGTTCTCAACGGCATGAATCACATCGCAGTGCCAGAAAACGGTATCGCCCGGCTCCATATCGGGAATTGAGGAAATCCCAGTCAGTAAAAGGGGATGCCACGCTTTGTTAATGGATAATGCTCTGCCGGGCTTTGCCTCGCACAACGATTCTTCCGGCACATCATCCTGCAGCGCGCGCAGCAGGATCCAGGCCATGGCGTTGGCGACCGGCAGCAAATTCAGCGTACCGCCGTGCTTGCGCTGCGGGGTGAGTGCCGTCCAGCCCTGAAAAGTACGGAACATCGAACAGACGGCGGGAGACGGAAACTCCCTGACTTCAGTACGCCCTTCGGCGGCAAACGGATCGTAATCCTGCCACTGGCCGGAAAACACGTGGCGATAGACGTGGCGGAAGTTCTCGTCCAGCCAGCGCTCAACCGAGCCGCCGTCAACGTGTGGGGAAAGCCCCAGCGAGCTTGAACGAGGCGGGCGGCGGCGGGTACGGTCCGCGTATGACACGACACGGTTTGGGTCGAAGTGCTGCCTGCCGCTGCTTTCTGTTTGCCAGAGATTATTGAGGAACACCTGCACCGCTTTCATGCGTTCGTGCTGGCGGGCTTCGGTCTGCGGTTTCGACCAATAAATGCCATAAATTTGCGGCTTACTGTCGGCTAGCGTGCCGAAATAGTTATCTTCGGCGGCATTTTTCAGGCGCTCGACAAAATGGTTACGTTCCAGATAATTGCCGATTTCTTCATTCCATGCGGCGGCCTGCTCCTGCGGGAAAACGCCCCGCACCGTACAACAGCCGCGCTGGCGGATCAGCGCTTTTTGCTGCTCGCTGACGCGGCCTTGCAGAATGTCGTCGGCGTCGAGCTGCGGAACCGGGTTCTCACCCCGATCCATTTCAGCGTGGATCGTCTCGATCTGTTGACGAATATTGGCCTCAAGTTCGGCGAAAACCGACTGATAATCAGGCAGATCGTGGCGCAGCTTTTGTTTTATCTCGCGGATAGCTTTTGGCAGATCGTTAATGTCCAGGTGCATAGGTGGCTCCATCTTTCAGAGGGTAGGTTACTGAGTTGTTGCTACCTGGTTAATGTATGCCTGATTTGGAAAATGAAATAGAGATGACTTTCATTTGAAACTTCCTGTTTTATGTCACGGAAAAAATATTTTCACTTCCCCCTCGACAGGTGATTTTTATTCAGGCTATTTTCAAAACAGGCCACATCGCGTGGCAGCGTCGCTCGGACGGTCCGGGCGCTCACGTTACTCTGAGGAATTTATGGCTGACTCCAGTCCAAAACGTCGTTTTTCGCGTATCGATCGCTTGCCCCCTTACGTTTTTAATATCACCGCCGAACTGAAAATGGCTGCGCGACGCCGCGGCGAAGACATTATCGATTTCAGCATGGGCAACCCGGATGGGGCGACGCCACCGCACATCGTTGAGAAGCTTTGCACCGTGGCCCAGCGTGAAGACACGCACGGTTATTCCACCTCGCGAGGGATCCCGCGCCTGCGCCGCGCCATTTCACGCTGGTACAAAGACCGTTACGATGTGGATATCGACCCGGAAAGCGAAGCCATTGTGACTATTGGCTCCAAAGAGGGACTGGCGCACCTGATGCTGGCGACGCTGGATCACGGTGACACCGTGCTGGTGCCGAACCCAAGTTACCCGATTCATATCTACGGGGCGGTGATCGCCGGGGCGCAGGTTCGTTCCGTGCCGCTGGTGGAAGGGGTGGATTTCTTTGCCGAGCTTGAGCGAGCGATTCGCGAAAGCTACCCGAAACCTAAAATGATGATCCTTGGCTTCCCGTCTAACCCAACCGCGCAGTGCGTAGAGCTGGAGTTCTTCGAAAAGGTTGTTGCGCTGGCGAAGCAGTATGACGTGCTGGTCATCCATGACCTGGCGTATGCCGATATTGTTTACGACGGCTGGAAAGCGCCATCTATTATGGAAGTACCGGGCGCGCGCGACGTGGCGGTTGAGTTCTTTACGCTGTCAAAAAGTTACAATATGGCGGGCTGGCGCATTGGTTTTATGGTGGGGAATCAGGAGTTGGTCAGCGCGTTGGCGCGTATCAAAAGTTACCATGATTACGGCACCTTTACGCCGTTACAGGTTGCGGCTATTGCTGCATTAGAAGGTGACCAGCAGTGCGTGCGTGACATTGCAGAACAGTACAAGCGCCGCCGTGATGTGCTGGTAAAAGGCCTGCATGAAGCCGGTTGGATGGTGGAGTGCCCGAAAGCATCGATGTACGTGTGGGCTAAAATTCCTGAACAGTACGCGGCAATGGGATCGCTGGAGTTTGCCAAAAAGCTGCTGCAGGAAGCCAAAGTCTGCGTTTCACCGGGGATTGGTTTTGGCGACTATGGCGACACCCACGTCCGCTTCGCGCTGATTGAAAACCGGGATCGTATTCGCCAGGCTGTACGCGGCATTAAAGCGATGTTCCGTGCCGACGGGCTGCTGCCGCCGTTGCCCAAAAATGCCGCCGAGAACGCTGAGTAATAAAACCAAAACAGGAGCCTTTTGGCTCCTGTTTAATGTGATGACAAACAGCCGAAAAACGTGGTTTTCGACTGTTTGGGGTAAATCAGAGAAAGTAATTCATTGTTTTTATTAAATCATGCTCTGATTTGATAGCAAACTTGCTTATCAGAAACCAAAACAGGAGCCTTTTGGCTCCTGTTCTGTTTGCGCTGCTGCCTGTGACCGTTTATTCAACCATCAGGAAGAAGGTGCCGGCCCACAACACAACAATCACAGAAATACCCATCAGAAAATATTTCACTTCACATCACTCCGCGCTGGCGCGCATCTCAACAGGTACATAATAAGCTGAAGCCGCAAACCGATTTTTGTTGCCGCTCCATCTGGTATTCGGAGGTAAACCTTACCCGGACGGCGCTAATGTACTCTCAAATCCAAAATGAAAACAAGTGTCTCAAAATTGTGACAGTTGTCTATTTTTTAAACTTTTGATTGGTGCTTTTTTTTTGTCATAAATCGTTTTAAAAACATTTGGTTAGATTGAGTTTTTGTGGGTAAATTACCACAAAAAATAAGTGCATTTGCTCACAATAAAATTTATGAATTTTTATCGTTAACAAAGGGGAAATTATGATCGTTTCAAAAGAAAATGCGGAACACTATCTGTGGGGCGGTGGTTGCGACGGATGGCACTTGCTAAAGGATCCTGCGCTAAGCGTGATTCACGAACGCATGCCCGCAGGTCGGGCCGAGCAAAGACACTATCATTCGACGGCGCAGCAGTTCTTTTTTGTGTTATTCGGGGAATTAACGATGGTGCTGGAAGGGCAATGTTATGTGGTTTCATCCGGAAAGGGGATCCCGATTCCGCCACAGGTAAAGCATCAGGCCCGCAATGATTCCGGGAACGAGGTCGAATTTTTGGTTATCTCCCAGCCCATGACGCGCGGCGACAGGGTTAATCTGGAATAACGAAGTCAATGCGCTTTTCAGAGTTTTGATGCAGCTCAGGCGGGGTTTAAGCAGGTATCTTTACACTTTCAGCAAACCGCCCGGGCGAACTGATTCCCCCTTTAACGAAAACGACGATGACAACTTCTGAAACCACTTCAGCCGGCTTGCCGAAAACAACCTCCGTGCGCCTGCTTTTCGCCGCCCTCATGTTAGTCATGCTGCTGGCTGCGCTGGACCAAACCATTGTTTCTACTGCCTTGCCTACCATCGTGGGAGAACTGGGCGGGCTGGACCGGCTTTCCTGGGTTGTGACGGCCTACCTGCTTGCCTCGACGATAGTGGTTCCGTTGTACGGAAAATTCGGCGATCTGCTGGGGCGTAAAGTCGTGCTGCAAACGGCCATTGCGGTGTTTCTTCTCGGTTCAGCGTTGTGCGGCCTTGCTCAAAACATGACGCAGCTTATTTTAACGCGCGCGCTACAAGGGCTGGGGGGCGGTGGGTTACTGGTGGTCACCATGGCGGCCGTAGGAGATGTGATCCCGCCTTCTGAACGCGGTAAATACCAGGGACTGTTCGGCGGGGTATTCGGCCTGGCAACGGTGATTGGCCCGCTGATTGGCGGTTTTCTGGTGGAACATTTTTCCTGGCGCTGGATTTTCTATATCAACCTGCCGCTGGGGATTTTTGCCCTATTGGTCATCGGCACGGTGCTCAGGTCCCAGACCGCACGTGTGCGCCACCAAATTGATTTTCTCGGCGCGGGTTATCTGACGATTTCACTGACTTGCCTGATTTTATTCACCAGCGAAGGCGGCACGGTGTTTGCCTGGTCCGATCCCCAATTGTGGTGCGTCTTTGCGTTCTTTGTCGTGACGCTTGCCGGGTTTATCTATGAAGAGCGGCTGGCGATTGAACCGATGATCCCGCTGCACCTGTTCCGTAACCGCACCTTTTTATTGAGCTGCCTGATTGGGTTTATCGTCGGCATGTCATTGTTTGGATCGATGACCTTTTTGCCCCTCTACCTGCAGGTTGTGAAATTCTCTACGCCATCCCAGGCGGGGATGCAAATGCTGCCGCTGATGGGCGGGCTTATCCTGACCTCAATCATTAGCGGGCGCATCATCAGTAAAATAGGCCGTTACCGCATCTTTCCTATTATTGGCACGTTGCTAAGTTTTATCGCTATGGCGCTGCTCGGTACGCTGAAGCTTGATACCCCGCTCTCTACGCTCTATTTGTACATCGCGCTGCTGGGGCTTGGTCTCGGTATGGTAATGCAGGTACTGGTGCTGGCGGTGCAGAACAGCGTGGAAATCAAGCTCATCGGCGTGGCGACCTCAAGCGCGACGCTGTTTCGCTCCATCGGTGGATCTATCGGCGTGGCCGCGTTTGGCGCGGTGTTTACGTCAGTATTACGCCGCAACCTCGAAACGCTGATCCCCGCAGGCACGCAGCTGCCGCGTCAGACTGGAGCCACAGCGGTGCACCAGTTGCCAGAAGCCATCCGTAACGACTATCTTCAGGCTTTCGGCTCCGCCATTCATTCCGTATTTATTATTTCGGCGAGTGTGATAGTGCTGGGGTTCGTGCTGGCGTTATTTATGAAAAATGAGCCTCTGCGTAAGGAATAACGATGAAAAAAAGAATCGATTTAAACAGCGACTTAGGCGAAAGTTTTGGCCAGTGGACGATGGGAGATGATGCCGCCATTTTGCAGATTGTCAGTAGCGCGAACGTTGCCTGTGGTTTTCATGCCGGATCTCCCGCGGGCATTCTGGAAACGCTTCGTGCCGCCAGAGTACAGGGTGTGGCCGTGGGAGCTCATGTGGCTTACCCGGATCTCGTTGGTTTTGGGCGGCGCAATATGGACATTGCCAGCGACGAACTGACGGCGGATGTTATCTACCAGATTGGTGCGCTACAGGGGCTGGCGCAGGCGGCGGGGACAAGCGTGCGTTACGTGAAGCCGCATGGCGCGCTGTACAACACGATTGCCGATAACCGGCGCCAGGCCGATGCGGTACTCGACGCTATTCTGTCGGTCGCACCCGCTCTGCCGCTGGTGGCGCTGGCGGGCTCACCGCTGCAAGCATGGGCGCGGCAGAAAGGGGTAAGAACCATTGCCGAAGCCTTTGCTGACCGGGCCTATCACTCTGACGGTTCACTGGTGTCGAGACGCGAACCCGGTGCCGTTTTGCATGATGCCCGGCAGATTGCCTTGCGCATGTTCAGGCTGATTACCGAAGGCGGCGTTGAGTCGATAGAAGGGGAGTTTACCCCTGTTCAGGCCGACTCTATCTGCGTTCATGGAGACACCGCCGGAGCCATCGCCATGGCGGGAGAAATCCGCAGGTTATTTGAAGCGGAAGGGATCGTCATTCAGGCTTTCGCCTGATAAGTAAGATGGCATGTTAGAGAACGATCGTTGCCTCTTTATTTTTCGTGGCAATTGAACGTAACCCATTGCAGACGCTGCTGGCAATGGGTTCTGGCAGGCGGCATAGTCCGCTTTTTACTTGTCCTGTAGCATGCTCATTCCCTTTTCTTTTGTCTTCCGTGATTAACAATAAGATAACATTATATCTAACAAAATTGTGACAAAGCACAATATACATATAACTTAATATGTTTTATAAAATGTAGCCATTGCCTGCAACTATGCCACCTAAAGAGAAAGACATATGGAACAGACATCTGCTACAAAAAGTACCGTACCGCCGCCGGAGAAGGGCCAGCAGTTCAACCGCTCCATCGGCCTGGTGTCCAACTTTGCGCTTGGCTTTACCTACCTCTCGCCGTTGACCGCCGTTTATTCCCTGTTTGCGCTGGCGATAACCCTCGCCGGGCCGCCGGCTATCTGGTGGATCCTGATTGCCGCCTGCGGGCAGCTGCTGGTGGCCCTGGTGTTCGGCGAAGTCGCTTCGCAATATCCGATAACCGGCGGGCTTTATCCGTGGGCCAGAAGGCTGTGGGGCAAAAAATATGCCTGGATTGCGGCGTGGATTTACCTCTGGGCGCTGGTGGTTACCATTACCTCCATCGTCGAATACACCTCGACCTTCGTTGCCTCGCTATTCCACTATGGCGACACGCCGCTGGCGATGTTGCTGACCTCCGTGGTGCTGCTGACTATCATGATGGGCGTGAACATGTCCGGGACGAAAAACCTGGCCAGAGTCGCCCGCTTCGGCTTCTGGTGCGAAATCATCAGCGTGATTGCGCTCGGTATTTACCTGCTGATTTTCCACCGCAATCAGCCATTCTCCGTGGTGTTTGACGCCATGGGCGCGCTGGCGAAAGACGGCAGCTACGGTACGGCGTTTATGTCGGCGTCGCTGATGGGCCTGTTTATGTTCTTCGGCTTCGAAGCCTGCGGCAACGTGGCGGAGGAGGTCAAAAATCCAGGGCGTAAGATCCCGGTGGCGATGATCCTCAGCATTGTATTCGGGGCGATCTCTGCGGTGATCTCTATCCTGGGTTATCTGCTGTCATCTCCGGATCTGATGAATATCGTGAACGGTAAAATAGCCGATCCGATCCCGGCGATTCTCAATGACGCGCTGGGCGAGAAGGGCGCAACCGTGTTTATCGTGATTGCCATCGTGGCGATGCTGTCCTGTATTCTGTCTCTTCAGGCCGCGCTGAGCCGCCTGATCTTCTCGTTCTCCCGCGACAAAATGCTGCCGGGCAGCGAATGGATGGCGAAAATCTCGAAGCACAGCGTGCCGGACAACGCGATGTTGGTAAGCTGCCTGCTGCCGATGGTGATTTGCGTCTGGGTGTACTTCCAGCCGGATAACCTTGCCCGCATCACCGCGTTCGCCGTGATAGGGATTTATGTCTCCTTCCAGATGGTAATTCTGGCCGCTCTGCGCCAGCGGCTGAAAGGCTGGAAGCCTGCGGGAGAATGGACGCTGGGGGCGTGGGGCATGCTGGTGAACGTGCTGGCGCTGGCCTACGGCATCGGCGGCATCTGGCTGCTGGCCCAGCCTGCGGACAGCGCAACCTTTATTGACCGCTGGACGGTGTTGATTGGCCTGGCGTTGGTCATCGGCTCAGGGCTGGTTTATATGTCGATTGCCAGGCCGTTCGGTCACTCTGACGCGCCTGAAAATGACGCCATTGAATACGCCAAACGGCTAAATCTTTCTCGCGAGTATTAATAAAAAGGGCCTTATGGCCCTTTTTTTCTGTATGCTTTTGTCCACATTATTCATGGGGCTTATGCCCCTTTTTTAATCAGCTCATACAACGTGCAGTATTCTGTTTTATAGACTTCGACCGCGTCATTGTCGTTCAGCAGTTCACCTACGCGATATTTTGGATAAGTAGAGAAAATAATCCGCTGATCTAAATTAGTCAGAATAACTTTGTGGTTATTAAAGAGCGGAAGTAATTCTTGCTCCACTTCGCTGACCAGCACATCAATAGCGGCAACGCCGATAAAACGTCCGGCACAATAAACCGGCATCGCCGACGTCAGGGTATAAGACGTATTACAAACGTAATCCACGTAGGGGCCATGAATATAGGCTTGACCGTTCTCCTGAGCATCTTTAAACCACTCGAAGGTCCTGAAATCCAGCCGCTGCTGGGTGGCCTGGTCCAGGTCGAGGTTAACCTTTTTCACGCCATCAGCTTTTTTGTACCACCACTCCAGCAGCCAGTACTCTTTATCTTCATTGCTGCCTTCAATATGGCTGGCAAAGCCGGAACCGGAACAGTAAGGCGTCCGGTTGAGCGTCTCTTTGATATGCTCCTGAATAATGCGTTTTATCGAGGGATCCAGCAGCAGTTTGAGGTTATTGCCCTGGCACGCTGCCAGGGTGGACTCGACCTGTTCGGCAAGGGCGATGGTTGCGTCAATGGTGGTGGTAATGATGTCGTCAATTTTACGGGTAAAGGGGGTTAGGGTTGCAGGTACATTCATAGTGATGCCCGTGTTGTTGTGTTGGTTTTATTTATATTTTAATTTACTTTCAATAAGATAGAAGGTGAATGTGTCGATAAGCTGCGTGGCTAACCGCACCGCCTCCTGCTCGTTATGGTTCTCCAGTGCAGCGATCAATTCGGTGTAGACATCAATAATTTCGCGGTGAATAGCCTCGTCGCGATAAAGAATGGCAACCAGTGAAGCCCACTCAGCCTGAAGCAGCAGCTCCTGGTTGGCGAGCCTTGCGGACTGAGAACTGGCTGAGAGCGCCAGCAGGCAGCGCATATCGGCCTGCGTTTTAAGCTCCGGCGTGCTGGCGGACTTTAGCGCCTCAACAAATTCCCGTAGCCGGGTAATATCCGCCGTGGTCATTCTTCTGGATGCCAGCTTTGCGCTGTGGCTTATTATTGCGCAATGCATTTCACCCAGGTCAGAAATATAGTCGGAGCTAATGTTCTTAAAGGGGTGAAGGGAGGTATTAAATTCACCGCTATTTTCACAAACAAAGCTGCCGCCGTTACGCCCACGAACCGTATGGATTAAATGGTTTGCCCGTAGGGTATTTAATGCTTCCCTGATGGTGATGTGTGAAACCCCCATCATTTTGGCAAGGTCGGCCTCATTAGGCAGCTGCTCATTAGCCTCAAGTAAACCAGTAATAATTGCATTTGAAAGGCGCTGCACAATCTGATCGGAACGACTTGCCTGTCCTATAGGTGCGAATATTACTGCATGAGTAATCATATTCATCTCTGATTAAAAGTCCCTGAATCAACGGTTATTGATAGCACAGGCAAGCCTTTTAAGAAAGGTTTTGGCAGGCTACCAGAACCGGGCGTTTTCTCATTTTCTCGATCCTTGTCATGTAAGAGTATTGTTAAATTGTGGGGTTGATCATGTTGCAGCTAAGTGTAGATTGAAAAGCTATCGATCAAAAGATATTACATAATATTGTTTATGTTTAATCTGAGGAGAAGGCGATGCAAATCCTGAAGCATTTCATCAACGGCCAGTATGTGGCGGGCCAGCAGAATGCGCTGTTTGATCTGATCAGTCCGATTAACGGCGAAGTGTATGCCCAGTCGCCTGACGGCGGCGCTGCGGAAGTTAGCCAGGCTTATGCGGCGGCAAAAGCGGCTTTCGCGATATGGAAACATTCACTGCCGTCCGAGCGGCAGCGTGCATTGTTGAAGCTTGCTGACGAAATTGAACGTAACGCTGCACGCATTGTTGAAGTGCAAAGTCAGGAAACCGGCCAGCTTAAGCGCTTTATTGAGCGCGATGAAATCGCTGCCTCCTGCGATGCAATTCGCTTCTTCGCCGGGGCGGCTCGCTGCCTTGAGGGCAAGGCTTCCGGAGAATATGCCGCCGGTTTTACCTCTACCATCCGCCGCGAGCCACTGGGCATTGTCGGCCAGGTTACGCCCTGGAACTACCCGTTCATGATGGCGGTGTGGAAAATCGCACCGGCGCTTGCGGCGGGCAATACCGTCGTGCTTAAACCAAGCGATACCACGCCCATCAGTACCTTACTCCTGGCGGAAATTGCCGCGCCGATTTTTCCTCAGGGCGCGTTTAACGTGGTACTGGGCAAGGCCAATACCGGGTCGCTGGTGGTGTCAAACCCTGAGGCGTCGCTGGTGTCGATTACCGGCTCCGTCCGCGCCGGGCTACAGGTCGCTGCTTCTGCTGCCGCGAACCTGACTAAAGCTCACCTGGAGTTGGGCGGTAAAGCGCCGGTGGTGGTATTTGCCGATGCGGACATGAACAAAGCGGTAGAGGTCATTACTGCCGCAGGCTTCTCGAATGCCGGGCAGGATTGCACCGCGGCAACGCGCATCATCGTTGAAGCTTCCGTTTATGACGCCTTCCTTGAGAAGCTGATTCAGAAAACAAAAGCGATTACCTTTGGTGAACCGGATGATCACAATGCGCTTTACGGCGCCCTAAACAGTCGCAACCAGCTGGAACAGGTCACGGGATTTATTGAACGGCTTCCGCCTCATGCAAAAATTGAAACCGGTGGCAAAAAGGGCGCAGGCCCTGGCTTCTACTTTGAGCCGACGATTATTTCCGGGCTGAAGCAGCGCGACGAGGCTATCCAGCACGAGGTCTTTGGTCCGGTAATGACCATTCAATCTTTCAGCAGCGAAGAAGAGGCGCTCAGCAGAGCTAACGATGTGGAATATGGCCTGGCGGCAAGCGTCTGGACCAGCAGCCACAGCCGGGCACAGCGCTTCAGCACCCGGCTGGATTTCGGCACCGTGTGGATCAACAACCACATCCCGCTGTGCGCGGAAATGCCTCACGGCGGGTTTAAAAAGTCCGGCTACGGCAAAGACCTTTCTTCCTATTCACTCGACGAATACACCCGCCTCAAACACATCATGTGCGATATCACTGAATAAGGATTTTTGCGATGAAAATAATCAATGCAGCTGCGCTGTCGCTGGTTCTGTTCTCAACCCTGGCGCTGGCCGAAAGCTCTCCGCTCACGGTGGTGAAAAACTACATGGCCGCGTGGAACGCCCATCAAGCCGGACAGGCGGCGGAATACCTCGCCAGCGACATGGTGTATTACGACGCCGCGGTCGGTACGCCCGTCGAGGGTAAAGAAAAAGCGGAAAAAGAGGTGATTGGCGCGTTTATTAAAGCGGTGCCGGACCTGCGCTGGCAGATGACCAGCGAGCCGGTTTACAACAAAGATACCATCGCCTTTCGCTGGACCTTCAGCGGAACGAACAGCGGCGAGTGGGGCGGCAGTCCGGCGACCAACAACCCGATTAAGTTTGAAGGCGTGAGCTTCATCAAAGTCAGCCACGGCAAAATCAGCTGGCAGGGCGACTATTACGACTCGAAGAAACTCGACGAAGAGCTGAAGCCGCGCAAATAGACGACAGAGCGCCGCTGCCGGGCGGTTTCCGGCCAGCGGCGTGCAGGCCCCCGTTACCAGAAATGACATCAGAGCTAACAGGCTTATCGCGTAGCGAAGCGGCAATGAGTTTGTTATCATTTAGTGAATAATATGTCTAAAGGACTGATAAAAAAGGTTATCTATGTCTATTACCCGACGTGACTTTCTTAACGGGATGGCCATTGCAATTGTCTCTGGTTTAACGCCTCTGCAACTGGTGAGAGCTAACGGCAACGCGCCCGGCAGCGCCGTTATCAATACAGATTACTATCCTCCGAGCCTCACCGGGCTGCGCGGTAACCATCCCGGATCGTTCGAAATGGCGCACGCTCTTGGCCGCGAGCACGAAAAATTCGACTTCGGCAAGCTGCCGGTAGAAGAAGAGTACGATCTGGTGATTGTCGGCGGCGGCATTAGCGGCCTGGCGGCGGCCTGCTTCTGGCAGGAAAAAATGGGCAAGGACGCAAAAATTCTTGTCCTCGACAACCATGATGACTTCGGCGGGCACGCCAAGCGCAACCAGTTTAACGTTGGCGGAAAAACGCTGCTCGGCTACGGCGGCAGCGAGTCATTCCAGTCGCCCAACAGCAACTTCAGCCCGGTGGTTCACGGCCTGATGGACTCACTAGGCGTCAGCATCACGCGCATGAAGAGCAGCTTTGACGCCACCTTCTACCCGGACCAGCACCTGAGCCGCGGTGTGTTCTTCGATAAAAAGAACTTTGGCGAAACCAAAATCGTCAGCGGCGACCCTGGCCGCGCGGTGTCGGACGACATTCCGCCGGACAGGCTGAATGGCCGCAGCATCGAAGCCTTTATCAACGACTTCCCGCTGAGCGAAGCAGACCGCAAGGCGCTGCTGGATCTTCACGTAAACCCCGCCGATTACTTGCAGGGGATGACGGTCGAGCAGAAAACCGAATGGCTGGATAATCACAGCTACCATGAATTCCTCGAGATGAAAGTCGGCTTAAGCAAAATGGCGCTGATGTACTTCCAGCAGCGCACCAACGACTTCTTCGCCATTGGCATTGAAGGCGTGAGCTGCGGCGACGCGCGTGCCTGTGCGCTTCCGGGGATGGAGGCGATGGGCCTGCTGCCGCTGGATGGTGAGGCGCTGGCCGACCTTGAAGAGCCGTACACCTATCACTTCCCGGACGGCAATGCCGGGCTGACGCGCCTGATGGTGCGCAAGCTGATCCCTGAAGCGCTGCCGGGCAGCACGATGGAAGATTCCGTCACCGCCAGGCTGCACTATGAGCTGCTGGACAGGCCGGAAAACGGCACCCGCATTCGCCTCAACAGCAGCGTGATTAACGCCGCCAATGTCGATGATGGCGTGGTGGTGAGCTACATCAACAACCAGAGCGGCAAACTGCACCGCGTGAAGAGCCGCAACGCCATTATGGCCGGCTACAACATGATGATCCCGTATATCGTGCCGGAGGCGCCGGAGCAGCAGAAAGAAGATCTGCGCCTCAACGTCAAAGCGCCGCTGGTTTATACCAACGTGGTGGTGAACAACTGGCGAGCCTTTAAGAACACAGGCGTGCATGAATTCTATTCCCCGGCCGCGCCGTACAGCCGCGTGAAGCTCGATTACCCGGTAAGCATGGGCGATTATCATCACCCGCAGACGCCGGATGATCCGATGTGTATCCACATGGTTTACGTCCCGACCTATCCGGGCAGCAACATGTCTCCGCGCGAGCAGTTCCGCCGGGGGCGCGCTTTCCTGCTGGGCTCCACCTTTGAAGCCCATGAGCAGATGATTCGCTCCCAGCTGCAGGAGATGCTGGGCCATACCGGTTTTGACCACGCGCGCGATATCGCGGTGATTACGGTCAACCGCTGGGCGCACGGCTATGCCTATTACGCTAACTCCCTGAGCGATGATATGGAAAAGATGCCCGAGATTATCAACCGCGCTCGCCAGCCGATAGGCCGCATCACGATTGCTAACTCTGACTCCGACTGGAGTGCTTATGCTCATGCGGCGATTGACCAGGCATGGCGTGCGGTGAACGAACTTGTGGCGATGGGGTAACCAGACATGAAACGTATTTTAGCGGCTATCTCCCTTCTCTTTTCCGCCAGCGGCTATGCTGCCGTTTCGCAGGGCGAGTACGTGGCGCGCGCCTCTGACTGCATTGCCTGCCATACCGTAGACGGCGGCCAGGCGATGGCCGGAGGCAAGAAATTTGCCACGCCGGTGGGTGATATTTACTCCACCAACATCACGCCGGACAAAACCCACGGCATCGGGGATTACAGCTACGAAGATTTCGAGAAGGCTGTTCGCCAGGGTATTGCCAAGGATGGCCACGCGCTCTACCCGGCGATGCCTTATCCTTCCTACGCCAAAATGACCGATAAGGACGTGAAGGCGCTGTACGACTACTTTATGAAGGACGTCACTCCGGCGGCGACCGCCAATAAAGAGAACGACATTCCGCTGCTGCTGTCGGCCCGCTGGCCGCTGCGCGTGTGGAACGGCCTGTTCGTGGATGATGTAAAATCCGGTGGAGTCGTGGTTGAAGCCCGTGGGGATAGCGCCGAGAAAATCAAACGTGGCGCCTATCTGGTGCAGGGGCCGGGCCACTGCGGCGCTTGCCATACGCCGCGCGGCATGGCAATGCAGGAGAAAGGCTACGATGACTCCAGCCCGGAATTCCTGAGCGGGGCGATGATCGACGGCTGGTATGCGCCTTCTCTGCGCGGCATGAATATGTCGACGCAGGAAGTGAAAGATCTGCTGAGCAAAGGCCGCAGCCAGCATCACGCCATTGCTGGCCCGATGGGCGAAGTGGTGACTCAAAGCACCCAGTACCTGACGGATGCAGACCTGGAGGCTATCGCGCTGTATATCGCCAACTTCACGCCGCAAAAAACAGCGGCCACGCCGGTGAATGCTGCCGTGTTCTCACAGCCGTCCGATGGAAAAACTCTCTACATGCGCTATTG
Source organism: Enterobacteriaceae bacterium RIT693 (assembly GCA_009668225.1). GTDB lineage: Bacteria > Pseudomonadota > Gammaproteobacteria > Enterobacterales > Enterobacteriaceae > Cedecea. The sequence goes on from WJYK01000013.1 coordinate 33,172, forward strand.
CTCAACCTGCCACAGCCCGGACGGGAAGGGCACCGACTATAACGTACCATCGCTGGTGGGCAACCCGGCGGTGATGGCGAAAGATCCGTCGTCGCTGATCCGCGTTATCGCCGACGGGGCGCATACGCCGCAAACGCAGGGTACTATCCCGTTCATGATGCCCGGCTACAAAGGTGTGCTGTCGGACAAAGAGATGGCCGATGTGGTGAACTATGTACGCGGCTCCTGGGGCAACGGCGCGCCGGCCGCAAGCGAAGCTGACGTGAAGACGATTGTCGGGGAAGCTAAGTAACAAGCTTACCTGACCAGTCATAAAGGGGTCTCTATGACCCCTTTATGGTTTCCAGCTACCGTATCCTGCAGAATTATTCGCGTGTGGTTAAATTCTCAATGTGTTTTCAATAGTAGAAACATATTTAATGATAAAGTTATTGATGCTTCCTCTCTTACAGGAAAGTTAAGTTCACCATGAGAGTATGGCAGGGGGATTAGGCATTGATTGGCTAATTCTTGCTTGTTATCAATAATGCTTTTATTTTTAACTGTAATTCTTCTCATTAGCTGTGATGAATTTTCTTATTTTATGATGGCGAATGTTGATAATGGTTGAGTGGCTTACCCACCATAACGAGTTATGGCTTGCATGGTTTTACCCTGAACCTATGATGTTCAAAGAGTAAATGTAAATAAAGGAGCTATATAAGCTGTTCGCTGAGCATGGTATCGGTTAACCTGCTTAAAACAAAACATTCAGCCATGCCAGGGTACCGCGCCCCGTGTATGCGCTGTCTACCCTCTTGATGACTATTGATGCCACCCTCGGGTGGCATTTTTTTTACCCACGCATGCCGCTGATTTGTTATCAGGTGAAGGGGGGCTGGTGATTATTATAAGTCGTTACATACCCGACATGGCGATATAAATATTTTGTAATCATTAACCTTATTAATCAGAGAGAAGTAAAAAATTCTCTATAACTCTTAATACATTTCAAATGAGATCTCTGATGAATAATGAGCTTCTTGATTGTTCAGACGTTTGGTGATAGTTTTCCGACAAAAAAATAAAAGCATATAATTGATTCTAAGTTAAATCTTATTCTCAGCTGCGAAGAGGGAGGTTGCAGAAAATGGATGTACATTGTACCGCAGACCAGAGTGATTCATTGATTTATATACTGGAGAATGGAGTGAGATTTTTCCCATCCAGGAGGTATATCACTGCTCGCTCTGGCGTTGTCATCAATCTTACAGAAAATAGCTATCGTTTTTTAACGTTGCTACTGAAGGGGGAGACAGATAAACAAAATATCATTAATCAGGTTTGGCATGAGCAGCGGGGAGCGGTAAGCGACAGCAGCTACTACGGGCAAATATACTTACTAAGAAAAACGCTGGATCAGGTTGGTATTTCAAGCGCGATGATAAAAACACTGCCTCGTCGCGGTGTTAAGTATATGGGGAAAGTAGAAATGATACCGGATATGGCGGAACTTTCTCCCACACCCCTTAATCATAACGAGTCCTCCGGGATGCAGGAGAATAAGCCTGAAGCAGAGCCTGTTATAAGAGAGCTGTCAACGTCGGTAGTTTCTAATATTAATAATAAATTCTCGGAATTCGCTTGGTTTAATTCCCGGCACTTTCATCTGTTGGTAACTATTATTGCTATAATCGCCGTTTGTTGGCTTTCTACGCTGGCGGTAGCGGTTTTTATTTTCCTTATCTAAGGTAAGATAATCTGAAGGATAATATGACCACATTGAGGATTTTCAAGAATTGGATTGTTAGCATAGTTCTCGTTTACTGGTGTGAACAAAATTATATTAACAACTTAAAGAAAAGGACTCTCAATGAAAAACTTTATGATTAAAAGTCATGTTAATTGCATGCTGCGTTTTGAGCAGTTTTGCAAAGATCAAAAAGGGGTGACGGCAATTGAGTATGCGCTGATTGGTGTGGCTATGGCGACGCTTTTAGCCTTTATTCTCGGCGATCAAGACTCAGGTTTCCTGGGCGCATTAAAAGAAACCTTCGATAAAATTGCTGAAGCGATTAGCAGCGTGACTATATCAGGCTCAGGTAGCTAAAAAGCACGTAATACAAATAGCTGCAAGTCATCTTGCAGCTATTTTGTCTGCGCAAAATGGAGGTTGCTTGTGGACAATATCCTACAGGGTTTGGCATATATCGACTTTGCAATAATTACTTGCCTGTTATTATTTATATCCTGGCAAGATATTCTTCTTAGAGTTATCTCGAACAGTAGCCTGATTGTTTTACTATGTTTAATTGTTCCCTTTATAGCAATACAGCAGCGTGTCCCCAATATCGTTGCAGCACTGACTGTGATTATCGTTCTCTTTCCACTCTTTATTTATAATATTATGGGGGGGGGGGACATTAAACTCATGGCGGTATTATCGCTGTCGTTTTCATGGCATCAGGTCGCCGACTTCTTCTTTATTATTACTTTCCTTGGTGGCGTTGTTGGCCTGGTTGGAATTATTTTCTTTCGACAATCAGTTCGCGAACGAGGCATACCCTATGGCGTCCCTATTTCATTAGCTTTTATTTTATTCAATGCTGTTGTATTTAACTGAGGTAGATATGAATCACCGCGTGCTTTTTTTTCTCGCAATTACTGCTATTGCCGTCGGTATCGTCGGTATTTTTGTTCAGCGTTATCAGAATCCCTCAGGAAATCAGCTACAGGTGGAGCAACCCTCCGGTGTAAAGGTTATTACAATTGCTGAGGCCAGCAGAGCATTACGACCTTATGAGCTTATAGAGAGTGGTGATTACAGAATAAGAACGGTTGAGGTTGATAGTGCGAAGAAAGATATTCGCGACTTATCTTCTTTATCCTCATTGAATCTCAATGGTTATTTGGTTCGTAACAATATCCCGGAAGGAAGTGCTATTATCCCCGAATTAATTGAAGCGCCGGGAAGTAAAAATTTCATAATGAATAGCCTACGAGGTAATGAGTTGTCTTATGGTTATATAGTGAAGTCTCGGGAGGGATATCTTTTATCTTCACTCAAAGTAGGAGAGAAAGTTTCACTTTTTATCAGGGTTATTGAAGTAGAAAAAGGGAAGAAAAGTGATGTGACCTACGTACCAGAGGGAAGCAATAGTCCCGGTAAAAACATGAAGAAATACGCACTTTCTCCTGTATTGAGCGGGCTGAGCATTTTGGATGTTCAACAGGAGAAAATGAAAGAGGAAAAGAACCACTTATCCGATCCAGATGCCGTGGTGGGGAAAATTATTCTGAGAATGAACCAACAACAGCTTGCCGATCTCAGGGTGGTTGAAAATGCGGGTGAGCTGATTCTTTTCCCGGCTGAAGGCGGCCAGGAGAATAATAAGAAAAAGGGAATGGATGAGGTATTACCTCAGTTCCGGGCAATTAAAGAATTAAGAGGTGGGAAGTGATACATCTTATAAAAATGTCTCATTGCTGGCGTGCTAGTGTTGTGAAAGTGAGCGTCATTTTTCTATTTTTGACTATCTCTTACGCACACGCGCGAGATATCTATATGGTACCGGGTGATTCCCAGGTTATCCAGGTACAGGATAACATTGATACAGTATTTATTTCCTCACCCGATGTGGCTGATTATGAAATTATCGGCGATCGCAGCGTGATGATTTACGCGAAGTCTCAGGGGCGTACCGATTTTGCGCTTTTTGACAAAGAAGGAGAGGTGATAAGCAAAAGTACGTTAGTGGTCGATGCGCTACTCAGCGACATCCAAAAAAAGATTTCGCAAATTGCACCGGACAGTCAGGTGACAATCGAGAAGCTGGGACGAAGCTACGTTATTAGCGGCACCGTTGCCACGGAAGAGGACCGCGACAAGGTTTATCAGATTGTCGGCGAGGGCGTTGGCGCGCAGAAGGCAGTGACGAAAAAGGATGTTGCCAGTACCGGTGGCGCAGGAAACGGTGAAGGGGCAAGCGGCTGGCTTGACTATGTGGCCTATCAAGGCGTGCTCAATAAGCTACAGCTCCCCATGACTAACCAGATCAACGTGAAGTTGTCGGTTGTTGAGGTGACAAAAAGTTTTACTGACAACGTTGGCATTGATTGGGGAACATCAGGATCTACTCCGGGCACGTTCCGCTTTGTGAAATTTGATGCTGAGACGCTCACCGGCCTGGTTCATGCCATAAGCAACGACTCGGTTGCGCGCGTGCTGGCTGAGCCTAATCTGTCTGTGCTGTCGGGAGAAACGGCGGAGTTTCTGGTAGGAGGAGAGGTGCCTGTCGTCACGACGTCTGCTAACAATGGCACCAACGTGCAGTACAAGGAATTTGGCATCAAGCTCAATGTGGGTGCCAAAGTCAGCAGCCGCAAACGTATTCGCATCACCCTCAGCGAAGAGGTCAGCAATATCGATACCGCTTACAGCAGTAAGGCGGGTGACAGCTTTCCTGCTTTGCAAATGCGCAGAGCGCGGACGACGGTAGAGCTGGCGGATGGCGAAAGTTTCCTGCTGGGCGGCCTGCTCAGCAATAACGAGACCGAGGCGCTTGCCCGCATCCCGTTTATTGGTGATGTCCCGATTCTGGGCGCGCTGTTCCGCAATGCCTCTACCTCCCGCACGCGCAGTGAGTTAATGGTTGTGGCAACGGTTAATCTCGTTAAGCCTGTTGGCCAGAACGCAATCGTAGTGCCCGATTTTCAGCGTACCTCTACCTGGGCTCGTTTTTTGAATCTTGATGGCATTCTGAATGCGAGGGATCGAAATATGGCCCAGGAGTTTATTGAACAAGGAGGTTTTATTAAATGAAAAGCAGCGGTTGCGTACTTTTATTGACGTTATTTCTTGCTCCCTGTTTACAGGCTGAAACCTGGGGGGATCCCAGAATAGAAGAGAGGGACATGACGTTAACCAATACTGGCCCGATAGCGCTGGAAATCATGGTTAATAAGATTATCGGTCAGAGTATTAATAAATTTGACGGCAACATCCGCCTTGGCTGGGCCGATGATAACTACTCGGAGACGGCACGACAACTGCGCTCAGCATTAATTAAAAAAGGGATTGCGCCGGAGCGGGTATTACTGACCCGGAAGAGCGGCGGTTATAAAAATAATGCCCTTGTCGGTATTGAGATTCGCATCCGGCATATCGTTATGCGGCTGCCAGAATGTGACTATTTGTCACAGAACTATCGCTTTAATAACAATGAAACGCATGGCTGCGCGCTAAATAACACCAGAAATTCAACAATGGTTAATTTAAATGACTATTTCTTCTAAGGGCTGTTGCGATGCTGCTATTTCCTCAGAAAAATGAGAAAGCGACCGGAACAGATCAGGCATTCTATGTTCTGTCAGAGCGTAAAGACGTAACTGAAAAACTGGGGCAATTATTAAGGCTGGCGGGTTTTGCGCAGGTGGAAGAGATCCACAAGTCCGTAATGTATGTTACGTCACTTCAGCTAGCTCCTCAGACGCGGGGGATCATCATTGATATTGATGATAGCCTGAATGCGCAGGAGACTATCCAGGCGATTAAAACTTTGGTACCGCGCGATGTCTGGTGCTGCGTAGTGGGGAATCAGGACTCCATCACCCTGGCGCAACGCTATGCCAGTCAGGGGCTTCACTATTTCTATATCGGGGCTCAGGATGATGAGCTGATTCAGGTTGTGACCTCCGGCCGCCGCGTAACTCCCTTTCGCTGGGCGGTTAATATCAGCGTGCTGGGCTGCAAAGGCGGTATCGGCAATACCTCGATAGCTCATCAGCTGGTGAATAACATCATTCAACTGCGGCAGATGCCAACGCTGTTTATTCAGGGGAAAGCGGGTTCAAATGATTTAGATTTGCTCTTCGATAAGAAAATGAACCAGGCGCTGATACCCGCGAATAAATATCTCGACCTCATGTGTTTGCAGGACGATTCACTACCGCAGTTAAAATATGAAACCACCGAAAAATACAATTTTGTGGTGTATGAAGAGACGGCAAATTCTGTTGAGAAAGAGCGGCTAAGGCAAATTATTGAGCATTCATCCTGCCTGATATTAGTTCTGGATCGCTCAATGTCGTCGGTTCGCGTTGTGCGGCAGATGATTGAAATTAACGATTCTATTAGTCGCTCCCAGCGCACGCCACGTCGCGTGCTGATATGCCTAAGCGATAGCAGGCCCGTTTCAGGGGAGATGCTGAGCGTGAAGGATATTCAGACGCTGATTCATCGCAAAATTGACATTGTTTTCCCCTGGCGCAAAACGCAGCTGCGGCCTCCGTTTTTCTTGCTGAAACAGAAATTAAGCCCGGCAGATGCACTCACCCAGCGCGTACTTGGCGCGTCGGAAACAACAGTAAATATTAATGCGCGATGGAAAACCGGCAGAATGGGAGGGCGATAAAAATGGATGTGGCTATTGAGATACAGGAAAAGCTTCGCGAAGGCGTGCTGAAGAATATTGAAATTAATAAGATTGAGCACCTGGTCAACGATCGCGGGCAACTTCTTCATGAAATAAGCCGCCTGCTGGAAAGAGTCTGCGAGCAAGAAAACGTCTATCTTAGTACGCAGGCGCAGAGCAGCGTCGCGGAAATGATTGTTGATGAGATAATGGGATTTGGACCGCTTCGGTCGCTGCTGGATGACGACACGGTGAGCGATATTCTGGTGAATGGTCCTTCACAGATTTACGTCGAACGGCGCGGAAAGCTTGAGCATACCGACTGCCGCTTTATCAACAATGCGCAGCTCACTGATATTGCCAAACGACTCGTGCAGCGGGTGGGGCGACGGCTTGATGCGGGGCAGCCCCTTGTCGATGCGCGCCTGCCCGACGGCAGCCGACTGAATGTTGCTATACAGCCTATTGCCCTGGATGGAACCTCAATCTCTATTCGTAAGTTTGGTAAAAATAATATTGAGCTGGTGGATTTAATCCGAACCGGGGCAATGGATGGCGCAATGGCTAATTTCCTGATCATTGCGGCGCGCTGCCGGCTCAACATCATTATCTCCGGAGGAACCGGATCGGGCAAAACTACGCTGCTAAATGCCCTGTCGAAGTATATCGATGCGGACGAGCGCATTATCACTATGGAGGATGCGGCCGAGCTACGCCTGATGCAGCCGCATGTTTTGCGCATGGAAACGCGGTTAGCAGGGGTTGAAAACACCGGGATGGTGACCATGCGTCAGCTGCTGATCAATTCTCTGAGAATGCGGCCCGACCGCATTATTGTCGGGGAGTGTCGTGGAGAGGAAAGTTTCGAGATGCTGCAGGCCATGAATACCGGGCACGACGGCTCAATGTCGACCCTCCATGCCAATAATCCGCGCGATGCCATATCCCGCCTTGAAAACATGGTGATGATGGCTGGAATGAATATTCCGATTGAATCGATTCGCCGCAATATTGTTTCAGCAATTAACCTTGTTATTCAGGTTTCAAGGCTAAATGACGGTTCCAGGAAAATAATGGCTATCAGCGAAGTTATGGGCATGGAAGGCGACAGGGTCATTCTTCAGGATATCTTTAGCTTTAAAAGCAACAGCGAACGTGATGAGCACGGCAAGATAACCGGCGAGTTTATCAACCACGGCCTGCTGGTACGTTCGGCGGCGATGAGAAATGCCGTCATGTTTAGTCTGGATGAAGAACTAAAGAAAATATTCAATATGGAGTAAACATGTCTTACTGGATAGTGATAGCCGGTATGGTTATTTTCATTATTAATTTATACCGCTGGAGAAAAATTAAGTTAACAATAAGCCAGCAGCCATTGGCGCGGCGTGAATATCTGCCGATTACCTGGTTTGTTTCCTTGTGGAATGAGTGGCGCCAATACGCGCTTGGTGACGGCACCCTCCAGGGCGCGAAGGGGGCAATCGTGGCGGCCGCCGTGGTTGCCGTACTGATTTTTCTCAATAGCAACTGGCTGGAAATAGGTTGGGATATTTTTATTCCGATGGTCGTCGCAGGGGCCTTTTTTGCTCAGTTGCGTATAGGCCGCTCGCTATTACGCCGGGATTTTGAAAACCGCTTCCCGGAGGTGCTGTCGGTGGTGAATGCGGCCGTGTCCGCCGGGAACGGTATCCATCAGGCGTTAAGCCGCTGCGGGAAAAGCGTGGAGGGGAAACTTGGCGAGACCTTTAACCGCATCGATCGACGGCTTAACCTGGGGGAAGAGCCCGAGCGCGTATTTAAGGATGCCTGGCAGGATCACCGCTATCGCGAATTTTATTTTTTCGTCATTGTGATGTTGGTAAGTCTCGAACACGGGGGGCAGCTTCGGGTACTTATTGGGCGTCTGTCTCGTATTATTGTTAACAGCAAAAATATGGCCAGACGAAAAGCGGCCATGACTTCTGAAGCGCGTGCCTCGGCTAAAATTGTCGCTGCCATTCCGCTGTTGTTCTTTTGTGGCATGAAATATTTTAGCCCGGAAAATTTCAATTTTATTATTCACGATCCAACCGGGCGCCTCATCCTGTATTACGTCATTGCCAGTGAGGCCATTGGGATGATTATTATCTGGATCCTGTTAAGAAGGGCTACGTAATGGAATATCTTTTCTGGGGCGTTTTTATACTGGGCGCTGGAATGTGCTTCATCCTAATCAGAAGTAATCAACACTGGAATAAAAAAAGAAAAATTATTGAAACCGATGAAGATCCTTATCACCAAAACGCCGGTGGGATACTTGATTATAAAACCATTATTATTGATAACAGCAGCACGTTAAGTTTTCTTCATAAAGTTGACAGCGGTCTTACGATGAAGCTACGCATCTGCCTCGGCTGCAATGGGGTGCTGCTGGCAGGTAACATCATGGGGATATTTCCCTTCGGTATGAAAGGCCTGGCAATGTGCGCGCTGGTTAGTATGGTCGCCGTCATTGTTTTACCGGGGATGATAATGAGGCCGATGATTGCCACCAAAATCAAGCAGCTGCTGGATGCTTTGCCCTATTTTATTGATCTTATTGCCGTGTGTATTCAGTCCGGTATGACGGCAGAAAGTGCCATTAAATTTATTGCTCAACATGCCGACGAGCTGGATAAAAATCTCGCCACATTGATGGCTTATCTGATTAAGCGTGCTGAGGTGAGCGGGCTGGAGGAAGGACTGCTGGATTTATATCGCGCAATGGATATGACCGAGATGCGTATGTTTTGCTCGACGCTGCAACAGAGTGTGTATTACGGCACATCGCTGTATGAAAACCTCATGGAACTCTCAAAAGATATCAGAGAATTACAATTGCTCGATTCTGAAGAGAAAATAGGGAAGCTATCTGCAAAAATGAGTGTGCCATTAATTCTTTTTATCATGTTCCCCATCACTGTGTTAATTGCCGCGCCGGGTATTTTAAGGATGTTAAACAATGCGCTGTTTTAATCAATTTATCATGTTGGCATTAAGCGTTATGTTGCTGGCTGGATGCGTAAATCGCCCATTAAAAAATGAATCTGAGGTGAATTATCAGGAAGATATTCTCCTCAAGGCTAAAAACTATAATGGGCTGATTGCCATGTACCGCAGCTGGCTCAGGCAGAATGATACGCCGGAATCCAGACTGAAACTCTCACGTTATTATTATTTGGCCGGTGACTATAAATCGTCACTTTACTACCTGCAGCCGTTAAACATGGGTAAGGATATGCGGGTCTATATTTTGCAGGCGCAAAATATGATTGCTCTGGGTGATTACGGCCCGGCGATCAGGGTCACCGATAAAATGCTTCAGCAGGAGCCCAACGGTGCCGAGGCCTACAACTTACGCGGCGTTGCGCTGGCTATGTCCGGCAAGCTCGTAGAAGGCAAGGCATCGATTGAGCGGGCGCGAGAGCTGTTTATCGCTGACGATGTTGCCATCAACAATCTGGCGATGATTGCGATGGTTGACGGTCGCTATCAGGAGGCGGTTGGATTGCTGCTGCCGCAGTATTTACGGGGTAAGAAGCAGACGCAAATTTTACACAATCTGGTGCTGTCGCTGGTGAAGGTGGGGGACCGCCGTTACGCGAGAAATATTGTTGAAAGCGAGGGGCTGTCGAAAAAACCGGCTGAACTGATTGAGGCCATGGCGAGTATCTCGCTGCGGGCGAAGGGGGCAAGCTGATGAGGAGCTCCTCGCACAGCCTCCTTCACGAACAGCAGGGTGCCGCGACAATTGAATTTTCTCTGACGGCGATCATTTTTATTTTTATGGTGCTTTTTGTCGCCGAAACAGCACGGCTGGCCTATGTCTCTTCGGTGGTCGATTTGGCGGTCTCTGAAGCCGCTAAAGAGGCAAAGAATGCGCCGTCCAACCTGGAGGGGGGTTATCGCAGCCGTTTTGAAAAACGCTTAACTGAACAGGGCGGTGTCTTGTGGGGTTTTCTGACGCGTGCAGATGCGGTGAATATCACCATTGCCTATGCCGACTCCATCGACAGTATGGCCGCCACGGGTGGCACCAGCGGCTTCAGCAAACAGCCGTTGGCGCGTTACAGGCTCTCTTATCGCTATCATCCGATGTTTTTCCCCTTTCCCGGCTTTTGGGCTAACAACTTACTGACTCGTGAGGTGATTTTTGTTCAGGAATATGAACGTTCACGGTTTATGTACTGATCGGCGTGGCTCGGTAGCCGTTGAATTTGCAATGATGATGCTTTTGCTGCTGGCGTTTATTTTCTTTCTCACCGACCTGGTAGTACGTCAGGCCACGATAGGGCGGCTGGATCGCGTTTCCTACTCCGTTGCCGGTGCCCTGCGTGAACGGATCCAGCTTTACGACGCGCGGGAAGAATTGAATCAAAGAGATGTGGATCAAATTGCCAGGCTGGCCGTGCGGATGCTAACGGATATGCATGAAGAGGCCAGTCTTTCAAACCTGGGGCTGGTGGTGGAGGAATTGCATTTTGAAGATACCACCAGCGTGGGCAGCACCAACAAAGATATCAGCCTTTACCGTCGCTGGCAGAGCGGCGCCGGCGGTACCTGCAGCGCACCTCAGACGCTAAACAAGCTGACGCAGTTGACCCCGAGGGGAAGCTACGGGCGCTGGGTTCCGCTCTATCAGGTGACGGTTTGTCTGCCAACAACCAGTTGGTATACGAGGCTCACCACGTCATTGACGCAAGATCCTCTATTGACCTCCTTCGCCATCGTTATGGCGAGGTAAAGCATGGGACGCTATTTTTGGGGGATTTTAGCCTTGCCCTTTGCGCTACTGGCGCAGCCGAAAGCGGTGATCTTTATCGACTCGGCGGACCCCGGCCAGGCCGTGCTTGCTGAAAGTATTAATGAGATGCTGTTTTATAGTCCAACCCTGCGGTCGCTGCTGGCGGTAGATATTTTTGATATCAACGTTGCGGCGCCGGGCTTTGGCGGCGGTCTCCACTACGCCCGGGATCGCGGTGGAAAGAGCGTTTCGCAGTATCGCCCTGCGGTGCTGCCTTTTCTTATTTGCTTCGATGATCAAAAAGAAAAGCTGCGGCTGAAGCTGGAACAAAAGGAGCAATTATGTCTGTGTACGCAAGGATGTTGAAACCCCTCAAGCGTTTTTCCGTCGATGAACGCGGGGTTTATGCGGTTAGCTTTGTCATGCTGTCCGGATTGTTACTGGGGATGGCGGCATTCGGCCTTGAGGGCTCACGTTATATTACCGAGCGGGCCCGGCTTTCCGATGCGATGGAGCAGGCGGCGCTGGCGCTGACTGCCGAAGATAATGGTGAAGGCGCAGCCCGTAACTATACCCTGTCTCAGGACTATTTCCGCGCCTATATGCGCCATGATATTGCGGTATTCACGCCCAAAGTGGTGGTTAATCGCGGGACCTCATCGAATAACAATAACCTGACTTATGTTGAGTACCGGGTCAGCGGGAAAACGCTGCAGGACACCTGGCTATCCTCAGCGCTCTTTCCTGGGTTTGATAAACAGGTCACCATTGGTGATAACGGTGCGGCCCGAAAATACCGCTCGAATATGGACGTTATATTTGTCACCGACTTTTCCGGCTCAATGAATGACCGCTTTGACGGCAGTACCAAGCTTGCCGAGTTGAAAAGGATTGTCTTACAGCTTTCTACTGAGCTTTTTTCTTACGACATTAATAACAAAGTCGGCTTTGTTCCTTTTGGCTGGGGAGGCCGTGAAGGGGGATATTGCGATTTTCCTTTTGTGACCACCAGCACCTGGCCCTATAACCGACTTACGGTTGCGGATTACCGCAGGCTGGAGAGCTACGTTGATGTACCGGCCACGGTGGCCGCGATCCCGAATAAGGTTAACGACATTAAAATCCCGTTGCGTAACGTAGACAGCAGTACCTGCCTGAGTGCGAGTTCTTCGTGGAAGGTGCCGCTAACGCCGTCAATGTCCGATATTCAGCAGATCCAGAGAATGACGGCGCAGGGGGGAACCCTGGTCAGCACCGGCGTGCTGCTGGGTGTTCCTTATCTGGCTTCGGGCACGGCGTCGCGCAAGGTAATGGTGATTGTGTCTGACGGGGCTGATGACCCGGACAATATCTCGCTAACGCCGCGTCTGATTCGCGCCGGCATGTGCGATAAAATCCGTGAAGTTATTTCAACCGATGAGTCGGTGGGTAAAATCTCATTTATCGGTATTAATTACAAACCCACCGTAGACTGGAAACAATGCGTTGGTGAAAAGAACTTTTACCTGCCACAGAATATTCGTGAGCTTGAAGATGACCTGCGGCGCGCGGTGTTTGAAGAGGTGGGTCATAATATTCTTAAAGATTAATACGGCTTATCATATTAACAATGAATCTCAATTTAATACCCCTGCTCCGGTAGTGAATATTTATGAGGGGAAATAAGATCCGGAATCAGGCATTACTTTGCTGTCTCTTATAAGATTAATAACGTAATGCATGAGGTGTGCTCAGTGTTATATCAAGGACACATGAATATCACGCTTGCGGTATTTATGTTATTTTTCTGTGTTCAAGGACTTATATGTTATGAAAACTAAAATTGTAATTTCGACGCTGGCTGCTGTGGCCATGTCTGCATCCGCCCTGGCCGCGACTCCGCAAAGCTATGACACACGTTTTAACGTCAGTGCTAACGTACCTGACGGCGCGATGATTACCGATCCGAGCGGCAAGCCGGTGACTGACCTCGACGTTGAACTGGTGCCGGCTTCTTCGGGGCGGATGGAGGCACAGACTATCGCATTGAAGCTCTGGAATAACGATGTGACTAAGCTTGAAGTTGGCCTGACGCTTGATGATAGTCAGTCAGCAACCGGCGATGCGTTCACCCTGTACAGCACCCAGGGCGGTACGCTGAATACGCTAAATTATAAAGTCAGCACCATTACCAGCACGGGTGAAAAAGCGTTCGCTAAGTCCGGTGATAAGTTTGACTACACCCTACAGGCGAACGGCACCCACGGCGAACTGCCGGTTATCTTTAAATTTGTTTCTGACAAAAATTATTCTCAACTCGGCCAGGGTAATTATACCGGCGTTGTTTACGCGAACGTGGTTGCAAAACCGTAATCTCTGATAAGGGGGTAGCCTGCGGGCTACCCTGTCTCTCTTATGATAACTAAAAACCGTTTAACCCCGGCGGGTTTCCTCTTGCTTTTGTGGGGCCAGCTTGGCTTTGCTATTCCAAACTCGCAGCTGTCAGTGGATATTTCTGCTGAATCAGTAGCAAGGGTTTCACTTTATTATAGAGGACTTCCCGTTCCCGAAAGGGGCATTGATTTTGTATTGCCCGTTAATGGACTCTCACAGAAGCTGGAGAAAACCTCATCAAATTTCTACGTAGTTGGCAACGTGGCGCAAGCGGATATCGTCTTTGCTGAGAGTGAGTTTATTTTACCGCAGGTTTACGGCGGTAATACCGAGATGGTGCTTGATGGTGACTTTATATTTAGCGGCGTGGCAACCAGTGCGAGTCAGACATTGCGAGTCCCTGTTCTCGCAAATATTAATGAGGGAACGTCGGCTAATGGTTTAAAAGTAAAATTTTCTTCACGGCTTACTTCCGGGAACTATACCAAGGGTGATTATGCCAATGTATTTACGCTGATTGTCACGCCTGTTATTTGATGTCAGGGATTGGACTTATGGAAAGTAAAATAAAAATCAGGATATTGGTGGCCGGTATTGTGTTATTGAGCGGAGGGCCACCGCTGTTAGCGTCAAGTATTCCTTTGCCGGCGGGATTTGAAGACATTTTCGACGCCAGGCAGAACGGTATTTTTAACGTTGTTTACACTGACCGCTCTCTGGGCTCCGTGGCGGTAGAATACGATCGTCAGAATGTCTTATTTGCCTCTCCCGATCTTATCGTCGAACAGCTTATGGCGCCCGATATGCCTAAATTGAGGCTGTCCAGGAAGGCGCTGCTGCAAAAGATCTCCAGACCGTTGCGGCGCAATGATAACCAGAGCTTTGCCAGCGATGAGATTCTTGTGCAGGTGATTGAGTCCGACAGCACGTTACGGCTGACATTTCCCGAGTCGATGTTTGATTCCGCTGAGCAGGCGAACGAACGCGTCTTTATTACCCAGCGCAACCAGTCCGGGTTCGTTCACAGCCATAACCTCAATTTTCTCTCTGACTCTTGGGGTGACAGCCTGAGCGTTTCATCGAATGAGACGCTGAATTTAACCGGCAATAGCTATCTAAAAGGCGGATGGAGCTACGCGAAAGATATTGATTTTAATCTCGATGAACTGGCGCTCTTCCTTGAGAGCGATGCCACGCGTTTCAAGGCTGGCCGCCAGCGTTTGAGCGACAACTTCAATAGCAGCACCCCTTCAGCCGCCTACAGCTTTTTTAACCCTGTCAGCTTCGACGGTGTGTCGCTGGGCTATATGACGGATAATTATCTGGACCCTGGCACCGGAGCCGCCTCACCGGTTTCCCTCTACCTGCCCCAGGCCGGAACGGTTGAAGTGTATCGAAATGGCCGGATGATCGACATTCAGCAATTTGCCGCAGGCCTACAGTATATCGATACCCGCAGCTGGCCGAACGGTGGCTACGACGTTTTGTTGGTCTCAAAGCTGGCGGACGGCAGCCGGGAAGAGAAGCTGATGCCCTTTTTTAAGCGTAATGGACAATTTCGCGCCGGAGACATTGAGTACATTATCCAACTGGGACGCTACGACAGGCGCCAGGGATATATAGCGTCGAAAACCTGTCGTCAGTGCGTCAGCGATCGAAACCTCGGGGCAAATCATTTCGCCGATTTTTCCGTCGGTTACACCACTGACTCTGCAACGTCGTTGAGCGGTGGGGTGATGATGGACAACGATCGTTTGTATACCAACGCCAGTATGGATATCCCCATTAATAGTCTGTTCGTTGAGCGTTTGTATCTGGATGGCCTCGCGGGCAACGATAGCAGCACCGCCTATCAGCTGGGGGTCAGTAAAAGCTACGAGCGGTTGGGGCTAAATGCGAGCTATCGCGATAATCGCTACCGCGGAGATGAAGCAGATTTTCGCCAGTATAGCATCACTCCGGCCTATGATTTTTCAACGTTACAGTTCAGTGTAACCACCTTTCTGCCGTGGAATGTTGGCTTCGGTATTAACTACGGGCTCAATACGCTATTTCAGAATTACGGAAGAAAAAATAAAAATGAAACGGAAAGCTGGGACGTGACGCTGAACCGTGACTTTACCTTACGGGACAATCTTAACCTGCGCATGGACTTGGGTTATCACCGGGGGCTGAATACCTACGCCAGTCTTTATAATACGCAACGTACCAGCGAAGACCGTTTCTATGCCCAGTTCTCTCTCGGCATGCGAGAGCGCAGCTATAACCATTACCAGTCTTTATATTTGCGCTCACGAATAAATAACGGCAGTGTAGATAATAATACCTACAGTGGCGATTATTCGCTGAACGTCGATAACCCGGAGTTCGATCGCGGCGGGAAATACCTGGTCAATGCCAGTATTAATCAGGGGCCGAATAATTCGAGGAACGGCAGCGCGGGCGTGGTGATGGATAACGCGGCGGGCTACACGGCTGCCGGTATCACCCAGTCACTGGATGGTTCTCACTATAATCAGCAATACCTGTCCCAGCGTAGCGGCTTCGCGATAGGTGAAGGGGATATTGCCTGGGGAAAACTCGACAATACGGCTGCGATCATCGTCGATGCGACGGATTTACCTGAAGATCAGTATTTTGAAACCCGCAACCGAAGTATGGAGCCGGTGGTGGTGAAAGGCGGCCAAAAAACCACCCTGACGGTGACGCCATATCAAAAAGTGGACCCTAAAGTGGAGCAGGTATTCACCGGCAAAACGGACGCTTTTTATAACCTGACCACCGAATCAACCGCCGGCTGGGCGTTACCAGGGCAAGTTTATAAGGTCAAGCTGGCGGCGACGAAAAATCAGACCGTGACCGGTCGTCTCTACTTTGAAGGAGGGCCGCTGGCCAATGCCAGAGTGGTAGGCGGCAATGCCATGTCGGATGAAGAAGGATTATTTGTTGGTGATTTTTCGCTTAAGGCCGACGAGCGTTTAGCGGAGCTGACGGTAAAGAAAGAGGGAAAAGCGTTCGTTTGTCCGCTACTGGAAGAAAACGTCAAACTTACCCAGGGAATTATGCAAATACGTGAGGTTAATTGTGAAACTCAGTAAATGGGGAGCGCTGTCGCTCTGTATTACGGGATTATTTTCTGCCTGCCCGACATTCGCTATTGAAGTTTTTCCGGTGATCAAAGAAATTCGCGAAAATACGCCAAGAGATAATTATATTACCGTTAAGTCGATGTATCGCACGGATGACGCGGCTGACGAAAATACATCGCGTAAGCAGATTTATGAATTCGTTACGCTGGAGCTGTACCACGTCCCTAATCCGGGTGATGAAAAAGAAGAAAGAGTCAAAGAACTTGGCGCGGAAAACCCCACGTTGGTGTTTTCGCCCACCAAATTAATTATTCCGTATGGGGAAGAGAGAAAGGTCCGCATCATGCCGCTGCAGCCGGTTGAGCGCGAGCAGGTTTATCGCCTGCGCGTACGGCCAAGTTACCCGGAGCAGGCGCTGGAAAAAGGGAAAGTGCGTTTTGCCGTTGGCTACGATGTGCTGCTTCGCTATCTCCCTTCGGGGACCCAGACTCAGGGTATTGCGCTTAGCTGCAGCCACAACCAATGGGTGCTGAAAGCGACCGGTAACGTTCGCAGTGAACTCAGTAATCTGGTGGTGGACGGCCGCCCAACCCTTCCACGCTTTAACGTCTACCCCGAAAATAGCCGTACTCTGACGGTAAACAAGCGGCTGGCTTTTGAAATGAACGGCAAGCCGCAGGTTTACGAACAGTGCCAGCGCAAGGAATAACCCATGCGAATAACCATCTTATTGATCGCTTCGTTGCCGCTGCTCGCACAGGCGGACGGCACGCTGATGATTCAGCCTCAGCCTGACAAGAGTATCCGTTTTATGGCTCAGGGGGCGACCGGCAGCGGCGGTGACGATGTGCTGGGTTTTCTGCAGCCTGCGAGCGGCACGCTGACGTTGAGCCTATCCCCGTCCGGCATTAGCCAGTGTGAGAACGGCGATATCGTGCTGGATAACCTGCGCGTTTCCTTCACCAACATGCTGGATAACAGCAGGGTGCTTTGCGGTATGCCGGTGACCTTTAGGGGGCAGAGCAACGGGCGTGAATTACCCCTGAAGGTGACCGCTACCCCTCTGAATCGCGGAACGCTGGCGCGAGGGGTTACGCAGGCCCAAACGATGCTGCCGGCCGGCAGCGTTAGCGCGGTGGCAGAAGGCGGGGGAAGCCAGCAGTATCCGCTTTATCTCGACCTTAGCGCCGTCCAGCAGCAACTGGAGATACTGACGGCTTCCTTTTCGCGTCCTTCGCTGTACCTCGGCGCCGTAGGGGACATTAATGATGCCGCCGCCGATGTTCAGCTGCGGGTGAAGAAAACGGCCCAGGCGGGCAGCGAGGCGATCGGGTATTCCCTCAGCTTTGAGTCTTCCCAGCAGCACAACAATAAGTACCGTATGCGGGCCGCCGGCCAGGATCGCATGGTGCCTTACCAGATTCTGGTGGCGGGGCGAGAGATCCTGCCGGATGGCGTCTTGCGCGGAACTGTACCGGCGGGAATGGGGAATGGGGATGTGGTGAATATCCAGTTCAAACTTTCAGGTAAGCAGACGCGGGGAATGGCGGCGGGGGTTAGCTTGCAGGATACCGTCACCGCCGTGATCGCACCTGATAGCTAGCATTTAAGGAGAACAGAATGAAAAAGGTATTTTTCCCCGCACTGTTGATGCTGACCTCACTGAGTGCATCCGGCGTAGTAAGCGTAAAAACCGCTATCGATATTCAGGCGGATGTCAGTACCAGCGTGCGCATCTACGTGAACGGCAACGATGTAACCAACGGCATGATTTCATTAAGCCTGGGGGATAAAAGCGGCTATATGACCGGCACGACGCCAGAGTTCCAGTTTATCGGTAACGCCAGCGCCGTATCTCTGTCGCTGACGTCGCCGGCAAACCGCAGCCTGGTTTCTGAAAATGGCGATGAGATGCGCCTCAATACCGCATGGGTAAAACCTGGTGGGGGAGAAGTGTCGACGTCTTTCCCCTTCAATAATCTGCCGGTTTACCCTACTTTATCTGACGCCCCGCAGGACAGTGGCGTAAAGGTACGTTTTACCTCTGCCGCCCGCAGCGAAACCTATCCGCTGGGCCTCTACAGCGGAACCTACGAGGTTATCGTCACGCCTTCGGTCTGATGTTGTTTTAATGTGTCGGGGCCTTATGGCCCCTTGCTTAATACCCGGCAGATTCGCCTGTCGTCTGGAAATTCGCTATCATCCGCCTCCACTCTCCAGCCGGGCAGCCTGATGTCTACGATTATTGATACTTTTATTGCCCCGCCTTGCCACCACGAGATAGACATTCTTTATCAGGATGAGCATCTGGCGTTAATCAATAAACCCACCGGGCTGCTGAGTCTTTCGGGGAAAAATCCGCAGAATTTCGATTCGGTGCATCACCGGCTGGTGCAGATATTCCCCGGCTGCACGCTGGTGCATCGCCTGGATTTCGGCACCTCCGGGCTGATGGTCATTGCCCTTAATAAGGCGATAAATGCCGCGCTCTGCCAGCAGTTCAGCAAGCGTTCGGTTGCAAAGGTGTATACCGCGCTGCTTTGCGGGCATCTGGAGAATGATGAAGGGGTCATAGACGCGGCGATTGCCAAAGATCCGGCGCTGTTTCCGCTGATGTCGATTTGCTCCGTCAGCGGCAAGCCCGCGCGCTCTCGCTACCGGGTCATCGAGCGATTTGAGCGTGAGCTGGGGGACGGCACGTTGCCGCCGGTAACGCGGGTACAGTTAATCCCGGAGACCGGGCGCACCCATCAGTTACGCATACACGCTCAATATCTGGGGCACCCTATTTTGGGCTGCGACCTGTATGGCGGCCTTACATGGCCGGGCACCGAACGGGCGCCGCGGCTGATGCTACACGCCAGCGAGCTGCATTTTATTCACCCCGTCAGCGGCGAGCCGGTTGCCGCCCGCTGCGACAGCCCGTTCTGAAGGGGAAACGCTTCGCGATAGCGGCCTACTCGTTGCCCCACTGGTTCAGGAACTCGGCGATTTCGTCGATGCGCTGTTCGGCAATGCCGGCTTCAACGGCCATCTCTCCCTGCGCTTCCTCGCTGATTTCCTCGTTGTTCATCAAGCGAGTAACCAGCAGCTGGAAATAGCGCGCTACGGCATCACGCTCATCATCGGACACGGGCTTTGCCGACTCCGTCGAGTACTCGTCCGCGATGTCATAGTATTTCAGGTCGATTTCGTTATTCATGGTTATCTCTGCGTTTGTTAGCCTGGTGGCGATAATAACATTGTTGCCCGGAATTCGGCGCGTTAAGGCGTGACGGAAATACTTGCGGATAAGCCTACGACTCACTCAACGCCCTCAGGCAGCCTGTCGATAGGTATGCGTACCGGTACCGGCTGCGCAAGGCGCACCCAGCTAAAGGTAGGATTGACGTCCGGCAGGCCAGTGGCACCCGTGGCAGAATAGGCGGTGTTGTCACTCAATCAATCCAGGGTACAGGCTCACCCATATAGGTGTGTGTGCAGCAGCGGCAAGTCACCTTAACGTCATGCCCCGTAATCGAAGGGTTTACCTGTTGGAGAATTCCATTCCCATCAACAAACAGGCCAGGGTAATAGCTGCTCTCGTCAATGCAGACTAAATCCCTTTGCTCATTCTCATGTAGCGCGACCAACCAGAATACAGGTTCAGTGGTATCAAGACGTCCACATACTTCGCTGAATATTTCATCCCACGGTTTGCCAATATGTTTGATAAGAAAGTAAAACAATGGCGTGTAGTCCCGGCCTCGCTTTTGCCTGCCATGCATTGTCTCACGCGTTGCCAGTCGCTCATCTTCCACTTTTTTACGATTGCGTTCCCGGCGATACTCGGCACCTGGATTATTAGAGCGATGCCGTGTAGTCGTGTTGACGCTGCGATACAGTTTGCGGGACTTGTTCAGTTGATGAGTGCGCATAGCTCGATCTCTTGCATCACAGTGCATTAATCAATGAGGAAAAGGTCCAATACGTTCGGTTTTTCTGCTGGAGCGCGTGACAGTTGCTACAGCAGGATTACCCATAAGGTAACGTTAATTAGGGCACAAACCGCTGGGCTTTTTTATTGGCCCACACTCGCTAAAGCCATAAACCTGATAACCTTTGCTTTCCATGCAGGCATAAATCTTGTCATTGCGGCGAACAATTTCTTTCAGCGTTTCATTTCCCTGTGCCGCATTTAACCCCCAGTTTTTATCATCAAGATTTTCTTTTCTATCGACACCGCAACTGTAGAGCGCTTCCTTCCGCTCACGGATGTTTGTCTGCCCCGTCGAATCCACCTTCTGAAAGAGTTGTATCCAGGGGACGTAGTGATAGTTAGACGAATCCATATCCGCCACCACGCAGCCGGTTAAGCCAAGAACGCCTGCCAGTAAAAATATCGCTCTAAAGTACATATCTATCCTTTTGATATTTAATTACTTTATCTGGACTGATGTTTTGTTTTTTATCTGTCTGCCCTTAGACATAAATGTGCACACTTTTTCAGCTGCAACATCTGGTGTTCAAAATCCGCTCACGCTAGATTACTTTTCTGGTTATCAATGGTGGGTGATTAAATGAAAGTATTAAGTATCGTCGGCGCAACGTTGTTAGCGACATCATTCCATGCAGCCGCATTCGTTTCCAGTTCCTCTGTTCATTCCGAGCAGACAGCGAACACGAGCAATAACGCCGCCAATGGGCATGCCATTCCTTCGGAAGCCAACTACGACATCACCAAAATTATCCCCATCGCAGGGTGTAACTGCGCCTTTTGCACCGCGCTGCGCGGCGCAAATTGATAACCTGACGCCGCTGTTGTAGGCCCGATTTTCACAACGATAGCGGGCCTGAACCCGCACGGAAATCCGTCAGTCATACCAGGGCTGGCGATCGCTGGTGGCAATCTCCATGCTGACAATCAGCTCTTCCGGCACGATACGCGTCAACGACAGCTCCGGCAGGTCGTTAATGTCGAAGAAGCCGATATCGGTAGATTCGTGGCTGATGGCAAGGCTGCCGCCGGTTTCTTCACACAGGAAGATGAGCTTGTAGACGTGCCAGGGCAGCGGTGGATGGCCGTGCAGATTGCGGTCCCATACGCCCAACAGTCTGGTCACCTTTACTTCCAGCCCGGTTTCTTCGGCTACCTCGCGGCAGACGGCTGCAGACGGGGTATCACCCACATCGGCCCAGCCGCCGGGTAAGCTCCACTTGCCATCTTCCGCTTCTTTGACCATCAGCAGCTTGCCGTCGCGAATAATAAAGGCGCGAACGTCGGTTTTCGGCGTGGCGTACCCGGTCTCAAAGACTGGGTTTAAGGTTTCTGAATCGATGTTAAAACGGGAGCGGAGCAGATCTTCGGCGATGTGACGCAGGATTTCGTAGCGTTCCTTGTCAAACACATCTCTGGCGTACGTCAGCCCGGTCTGGGCGATAGCATTGAGTTTCTGAGCGACGGTGTGGATATCGGTATCTTTGCTGGCGTCCGGCATTGTTTTCACCTGTGTCATGCATAAAGGAGCATTTAGTCAGCAGACAACCGTAGCAGTAAAATCAATGGATTAAAATGCGTGCTGAGCAGGGTAAACGAGACGGTTTCCGGCTAACACCCTCATTTCTGGTATTATATTGCCGTGAATCTTTGCGCTATCCGAGTACGCTTTCGGAAAATGATGAATAACCTATGTCAGGAGACTTTATGCGAACTCGACCATCATCCCGGTTAATTGTTCTTTCACCTGAAAATCATGTCTTGCTTTTTAGTTTCTGCCATAAAGATGATGCTCTGAGTGGAAAAACATACTGGGCAACGCCGGGGGGAGGGCTCGAGCACGATGAATCATACGAACAGGCTGCTTTGCGCGAACTATTCGAAGAGACGGGTATAGCAAGAACAACAGCAGGGCCGCAGATAGCATCCAGGCGTTTTAAAATGATGCTACCCAGTGGTGAGACTGTTCTTGCGGAAGAGCGTTACTTTATTATTCATGCTGATAAATCAGATATTGACCGTTCGAGGTGGACTGACAACGAAAATAAAGTCATTCGGGATCACCACTGGTGGACAATTGAAGAGCTCAGACAGAGCCGTGAAATAATTTTTCCACTCGATTTGCTTATTAATATTATTGAAAAAAGTTAACCAGGCGGCCCTGCAAAAGCAGGCCGCCTGAATCCAACACATCGTTACCACATCAAATCGTCAGGCACGACGAAGTCCGCGTACGGATCGTCTTCGTCTTTCGCTTCCTGAGTAAGCTCGCTGCTCAACACAATGAAGCTGGCATCGCGCTGTTTAATTTTGTCGGCAACGCCTGCGGGGATGATCGCATATTCCCCTTCAGGATTTTTATCCGACATCAGGCGGGCAATGGCCAGGCGGCCGTTAGTCAGCTGAGCCTGAGTGATTTTATCGACGTAAACTTTTTTGATTAAGTTATTGTCCGTGAAGTTATAGCCGATATCGCCTCTTGAAATCACGATACGGTTCATTTCAATCAGCTGCTTGATCTGCGCTTTATATTCTTTGGCTAAAGTGGCCTGCTTTTGCTGTTCGCTGAGTTCTTTATCGCGCTCAACCTGCGCCTGCTTGTTGGCTTCAACGGCTTCTCTTGCCTCGCGGGCCTGAACGCGTGATTTCTTCGCGGTGCGCTGCACTTTGGCCACTTTTTTGCTGCTGACGAGGCCAGCTTTGAGCATCTGCTCTTGTAACGTAAGTTTTGTCATGTTCTTTTCGACGGCTGAGGGATCGTTAAAGGGATTATATCCTTAATGCTTCCGGTGATTCCAGGTTGAGGACATGCAAAGCTTACGGTGTTGATTCTGCGAGGCGTATTTAATAAAGAATTTGTGTGAACGGGAGAGAGGAGGAGCGAAATCTAATGGCGTTCCCTGCAGGAATCGAACCTGCAACTAGCCCTTAGGAGGGGCTCGTTATATCCATTTAACTAAGGGAACGCAGCGGGCGTAGTATACCCGCTTTTCGAGGCAGGTTAAGGGGTTGGCGGGCCGTTTGCCTGGAATCTAAGCGTTTTCAGCTGATTTTATGCTGTGAAAGCGCCTGCATCCGGCCCTGTGGGTTCAGGGGGCGTCGGTTAAAAAATTATTCTGCATCGCTATAAAGTCGGCGTCGGTGAAGCCCAGCACCTCTTTGATGTAGCCAGCCACGCTACCCGACTGTGCTTTCATGGCGTTGATGGCCTCAATAATAAATGCTTCTCGGGTATCAATCAGCGTATGCAGGTAATCCAGCACATTGCCGTCGTCGGTGATCCGGCGGTAGGCCGCCATTTTTATTTCGTTCCGCTCCAGCCGGTTGGCCTGAGTGAGCATATAGTCGGCGATGACATCCTCTTCTGAGACGCCGAGCATGAACAGGATAAGCGTCACGCCGTAACCCGTTCGGTCTTTACCTCCCCGGCAGTGCTGGACATGCGGGCTGTTTTCCGCGTCCAGTAGGGTGCGGATCATTGCTTTGAAGGCATGTCTGGACTTCTCGCTGGTGACGAAGTTTCGGTATTGTTCCAAAACCTGCTGGCCGTGGCCGTTGACCAGCTCGGCGGGGATATCCTGTACCACACTCTCAATCAGCATGTGATCTTCATTGCTGGAGTCCGCCGAAAACTGTGCCGCCAGCTCTGCGGTTTGTGCCGCAGCGTCCAGGTGAACGGTCTGTTTTTCACCGATAAAGGTGTTGGGGCTTTTAGCTATTTCGCTGGCGCTGCGGTAGTCAATAATCGTCTGAATGTTCAGTGACCGTATATAGGCCTGGGCCTGGGCATTAAGCTGATGCAAATGGTTGGAGCGGTACAGCATCCCCCATTTTATGCTTTTCCCCCCGGCACCCGTGTAGCCGCCGAAATCCCGGATGTTATTGAGCCCTGAAACGGGCAGCGTCCTTTCAGCGAACAGTCGGGATTGGCCGTTGCATTCAATAATAAAGTAGATGCGCTGGCTGGCATTTAGCGGGTCATCAAACTGGCAGGGACTAACGGCGTTCCTGGTCATTAACGTTCGGGCTGATGTATTAACATCGTGATCGCGAGTCCAGTACAGCGATACCGGCCCCTCGGTGGCAGAAAAACGAATTTCAATCTGCGTCTGGTTTTTTCTGCTTACGGAAAACTGCATCTTTGTGTTCATTCATCGTCCCTTTAACTTAATATGCCAAACGTTGAGCAAATAACGCCGAAGACCATCATGGCAATGATGAGAGACACCGTGTATTTCCCTTTAAGCTTTTTCACCAGGAAGAACACGCCCAGTGAAAAAAGCAGCGTGAGCAGGTTTGGGGCAACCTTATCGAACATCTCCTGTACAGGGATAGACTGCTCTCCCACCGCGATAACCAGCGGCGTAGAGATCTTCACCGTGGTGGCGATGAGCGAGCCGAGCACCATCACCCCGACGACGTTGGCAACATTCGAAATACGCTGAATAATATTCGAATTCTTTGACTGCTCGATTAAATCAACGCCTTTGTTATAGCCATAGTGGATAAAGAAGTATTTAGAACCGACATTCACGATATTAAAGAGAATAAACATCAGTATCGGCCCGATGATATTTCCCTGAAGTGCAAATGCCGCACCGATGCTGCCGCAAATAGGCAGCCAGGTAAATTTCAACAGGCTGTCGCCTAAACCTGCCAGCGGGCCCATCAGCCCGGCCTTGACGGAAATAACCGCATCCTTTTCTTCTTCCGTGGTTTTTTCTTCCAGCGCGGCCGTTACGCCCAGGATGAGTGCCCCGGTATTGATCTGGGAGTTATAGAACTTTAAATGCCGCTGCATGGCCCGTGCGCGGGTTTCCCGATCTGCATTTTCATAGAGCTTATCGAGCACCGGGATCATACAATGCGCGAAGCCGATGGTTTGCAGCTTTTCATAGTTATATGAAAAGGACATGCTCTGAATATTCCAGAATATACGGTTAAGATCGGTTTTAGTCAGTTTTTTATCGGAGGTTGTACGCTCAACGTTATTATAAGATGTTATTTCACTCACAGGTCGTACTCCTCTTCGGATTCTATTTTAGCCGGTTTATTATTTTCAACCTGTTTATTGTTGATGCCGTTGGCCCAGGCCATGTCGTAAAGCACGGCGAAGGCCAGGGCGATAAAGGTGATCGGAATAATCGGCAGTTTTAAATAAGTGGTCAGCATGAAGCCGAGCAGGAAAAAGAACCAAATTCTTCCTTTTAGCAGCATCAACAATAAAATACAGACGCCGATAGCAGGGATCATTTTAGAGGCCACGCCCATACCGGTTAAAATACTGGCTGGAATGGCATCTAATACTTTACTGACCAGCTCGCTGCCAAAATAGATGGCGAGGAAGCAGGGAATAGCTCTTATCAAGAACCAAAGTGGGGTCGAGAAATAGTGGATTTTAACCAGCCCCCGGTAATCGCCGGAGAGGATAGACTTTTCGGCCCAGACGTTTAAGAAACTGGCAAAAGAACGCCAGATAATTAAGAGCTGCTGGCACAAAATCGACACCGGCACAGCAAGGGCTATTCCGGCGGCTATCCCGCCTTTGGAGGCAATGCCCAGTGCGACACCAATGATTGAACCGGCAATAATATCCGGCGCAGAGTAGGCTCCCACGTTGCCGATGCCCATCCAGACCAGCTCAAGGGTTGCGCTGATGGCAAGCCCCTGAACCATATCGCCCATAATCATACCGGCTACAGTTCCTGTAAGCAGGGGCCGCCGGAGCATTTGTGGCCCTACGTCGTCTATTGAGCAGATACCTGCCCAGATAGCGACCAGAATGGCTTCAATTAACATAATTATATTTCCCGGTGATGGCGCTATACCCGTCATATTTAAAATTGCACGGCTGTTCACTGCAATTTGAACGATTCCGGGGAGCGGCGTGATGCAATTAATCCAATAATGATTTCAATTCAACAATGGTGTCTTTGGGCACCATTTGTATTTCTACTGCAATATTTCTGGAAATCAGTGATTTAAAGGCCTGCTCTTCTTCTGGCGTAACGGCGACGGCGCGGGACAGGCTTTTGCGCCCCTCATGCATTCTCATGCCGCCGACGTTTAATTTATTAATATCCAATCCATTTTCGACCAGGGCATTAACGTCGACACTGTTGGTGAACAGCAGCATTGTTCTTCTTTTAATTTCTGTTTTTTTCAGGATATCAATAAATTTTTGTACGCCGAAAACCTGGACTTTTAATTCTGGAGGTGCCGACATGGAGATGACAGACTGCTGCACGGTGTCGTTCGCCACTTTATCGTTGACGATCAGTATTTGTTCAATATCGTGATTTTTAACCCAGGTGGTAATCACCTGGCCATGAATAAGGCGGTCATCGATTCTTGCAAGATTAATAGGCATGGTGTGTCCTTTCAAAGTTCGGTTGATGATTCCCGTTCGGTTTTTAATAAATTACCGACGTTGAAACCGCTATCAGGAAACATGTCTTCAATGAGGGTTGCGATTTCATTTAGCGGTAAATCACGGTTGTTAAACACTTCCAGCAAGGTGGGAATATTGAAACCACAGAATAAAAAAATATCATTCTGGGTTAACAGGAGTTCGCTCGCTAAATTACAAGGCGACCCGCCCATCATATCTACCAGAATAAGTACGCCATTACCCTGATTAAGCGCCTGGTAGGTTTCTCGTAGTGAAGTGCGAGCGTTATCAATCGAGGTATCTTCCTGAATTAATACCACCGCAACGTGGTTTTGCTTACCCACAAGCATTTCGGCGCAGGTTAGCGCCCCCTCGGCAAAGGGGCCATGGCTGACTAAGATGACCGGGATCTCGGTTGGCATTATCTCTCCCTGTATAGTTTTTGGTTACAATATTACTTTATTTTGTTGTGTTTAAAGTAATGTTATTACTTCTATCGAGAAAAGGGCGTGATGAGAAGAGCCTTGTCTTCGTTTTGGGAAATCGATCACTTTTTTAAACATCGACAGCGGTGGCGATACGCCAGAATACCGTGTTGAAGCGGAATAATGTGAGGGACGGGTGTGAAGCCTTGCGTTGGCGGGCTATGGCTTATTGTTTAGGTTGTAAAAACGTTCGGCTCGCGTTTGGCTCTGTTTTAGTAAGCGTTCGTCGTATTGCTGGATAAACAGGTTAGTCACCAGCATATTGATCACCGAAAGCTGTGACATTTTGGAGCGAATCGGAATGAGTCGAGAAATGCTCTCGGTAGAAATGGTATGCAAGATGAGCCCCGCGAGGGCGGATACGCGGCTTTGCCCCATACGTGTGATCGCGATAGAGGGAACGCCAAGCTGCTGTGCCAGCGTCAACAGCTTCACGGCTTCGTGGTTATCACCGGAGTGCGAAATAATAATCAGCAGATCGTCTTGATCTAAAGTGTTTACAATATTGAATTGAATACTGTAATCGAGGTGGCAGCTGACATCTTTCTTTATTTTTATCAGCTGATATTCTAGCTCTTTACCTACCAGACCACTGCTTCCTGCCCCGTAGATAGCAATTTTATGGCTTTCCCTGATTAACTTGCAGGCGCGTTTGAGCTGCTCCGGATTCATCATCGCATGGGTTTCATCGATGGATGATTTTTCTATCAAATGAATTTTTGCGTTTACGGCTTCCAGCGAATCATCAATATTTATATCTTCTTGTAAAACGGACTCGTGATGTTTTGCTCCGGACGAAGTCATTAAGTCAATTTTAAGATCGCTAAAGCCCTGGTAGCCTAATTTATGACACAGACGCAGAATAGTGGTAGTGCTGACCTCATTGGCTTTCGCCAGCGTCTGGATGCTCATATTTTTTAATGATTGCTTATTCGCAATAATGTAAGCCGCGACGCCGCGCTCTTTAGCGGATAATCCGTCATTTACTTCGCGCAATTTTAGGTCAAACATCTAACACCTTTCATCGGATAAGAATGTTATTTCGTCGCCCATAGTACAATCTCGTACAGGGGTTATCAAATACGTGCCCGTTCAGTTTTTTTTGCCTGGATCATGAACAATTCACCCGTCATGTTTTCCGCTCTTCGCTGAATTTTGGCTCTGTTTTTCCTGCTTCCGCTTGGCCTCGGCCTTCTTCTTGTTGCTCATATCGTTGCGGATCTGCGCGTGGCTGATAAGCGCAAAAATAAACGTTCCGCCGCAGATATTCCCGGCCAGGGTGGGCAGTGCGAACGGCCAGAAAAACTCGCTCCAGTGCAGCGTGCCGTTGAACACGAGATAGAGAATTTCAACCGAACCAACCACGATATGGGTTAAGTCACCCAGCGCGACCAGCCAGGTCATCAGCACGATAACGAAGATTTTTGCCGAGCCCGCGGCGGGGAACATCCACACCATGGTGGCGATGATCCAGCCGGAGATCATGGCGTTGGCAAACATCTCGCCGGGCGGGTTTTCCATCACCTTCATGCCGATGTCGTCGAAGGCGTTTCGGGTGGACTCGTCAAATATCGGCATATATTCGAAGGCCAGCGCCGCCAGCGCGGTGCCGACGATATTCCCGAGCAGCACAATGCCCCACAGCCGCATCAGCAGCCAGAAATTGCTCGTGGTCGGATGCTGCATCACCGGCAGCACGGCGGTAACGGTGTTTTCGGTAAACAGCTGCTGGCGAGCCATGATGACGATGATAAAGCCGAAGGTGTAGCCGAGATTTTCCAGCAGGAAATTGCCGGGCACGCCGACCAGGTTAACGTGAAAAATGCCTTTCGCCAGCAGCGAGGCGCCCATCGACAAACCTGCGGCGACGGCCGACCAGAACAGCGCCATGCCGTCGCGCTCCAGCTCTTTTTGCCCGTCCTGACGGATGTGCTCGTGGATTGCCATCGCGCCGGAGGGCAGGCGGTCTTCATCCACCTCGATTTGCTTGCCGCTCGACTTCTCGTCGCTGTCGACTTCCAGTTCGTCGGTTTTGGCTATTTTGTCGTTCTCGATCTTGTTCATTAGAGCAATTCCTGGTCAGAAAGCGTTCACTTAAGCGTAGCGGTTTTTAGCCCACCGCTTTGCCGAATGGGAATAATCGCTCCTGCTTTGATCTGAGTAAGCGTATTAACTCTAATGGAGTAGTTTAAGGTGCCGGGGCAACCTGAAGAAAACGGGGCGGTATGATATGCTTAGCGTCACCCGAGACAAGGAGCGCCTCCCGATGCTACAAGCCCGACAATTGACCTGCCAGCGTGATGAACGCACGCTGTTCAACGCGCTGTCGTTTAGCGTTGAGCCAGGCGAAATGGTGCAGGTAGCGGGCAAAAACGGCGCGGGTAAAACCACGCTGCTGCGTATCCTGGCCGGGTTGGCGCAGGCCGATGAGGGCGAGGTTTTCTGGCAAAACCAGCCTTTGCGCCGCCAGCGCGATAACTTCCACGGCGACTTGCTGTGGATTGGCCACCAGCCGGGCATCAAAGCCGTTCTCACGCCTTTTGAAAATCTCACCTTTTTTCATGCCGATGCTGTTGAAGAGCAGCTGTGGGCCGCGCTCGAGCAAACCGGGCTGCTCGGTTTTGAAGATTTACCCATCAACCAGCTTTCAGCCGGGCAGCAGCGCCGCGCCGCGCTCGCTCGCCTTTGGCTTTCCTCGGCAAAGCTCTGGCTCCTCGATGAGCCGTTTACCGCGCTGGACGCCGCCGGTATTGAACGCTTAACCCAGCGCCTGCAGCAGCATGCCGAAGCGGGCGGAATGGTTATCCTCACCAGCCATCAGCCGCTTAGCTGTTCTGTACGCCAGATTCATTTGCAGGAAACTCACCCATGATAAGGCGCATTTTTTGGCGTGAGCTGCAGGTGGTGTTTCGTCGTGGGGCTGAAATCGCTAACCCGCTGTGGTTCTTCCTGATTGTGATTACGCTGTTCCCGCTCGGCGTTGGCCCGGAGCCTCAGCTACTCGCGCGTATTGCGCCGGGGATAATCTGGGTCGCGGCCCTGCTGGCCTCGCTGATGGCGATGGACAGGCTATTCCGGGACGACTTTCAGGACGGCTCGCTGGAGCAACTGATGCTGATGCCGGTGCCTTTGCCGCTGGTGGTGCTGGCGAAAGTGACCGCTCACTGGGTGGTCACCGGGCTGCCGCTGCTGCTGCTTTCCCCGCTGGCAGCCTTGCTGCTCGGGCTGGATTTCTACGGCTGGCAGGTGATGGCAGCCACTTTACTGCTGGGGACGCCGACGCTGAGCTTCCTCGGCGCGCCCGGCGTCGGGCTGACGGTTGGGCTGAAGCGGAGCGGGGTATTGCTCAGTCTGCTGGTGCTGCCGTTAACCATCCCGCTATTAATTTTTGCCACCGCCGCGATGGATGCCGCCTCGATGCATCTGCCGGTGGAAGGCTATATAGCAATCCTTGGCGCGCTGCTGGCCGGCAGCGCCACGCTAAGCCCGTTTGCTACCGCTGCGGCGCTGCGGGTAAGCGTTGCATAACTTTATTCTTTGTTTTGTGAGCAAAAACTATGTGGAAAACATTACATCAGCTTGCTAAACCGGAGCGGCTTTATCACTTCTGCGGCCGTCTGCTGCCCTGGCTGGCTATCCTCAGCGCTGTGCTGCTGTTGGTTGGCTGCGTCTGGGGCTTTGGTATTGCACCGGCAGACTACCAGCAGGGGCAAAGCTACCGGATTATGTACCTGCACGTTCCGGCGGCCATGTGGTCGATAGGCATTTACGCCAGCATGGCGATTGCGGCCTTTATTGGTCTGGTGTGGCAGATAAAAACCGCCGATCTTGCGGTGATGGCGATGGCGCCCGTCGGCGCGGCGTTTACCTTTATTGCACTCGTCACCGGTTCAGCCTGGGGCAAGCCGATGTGGGGCACCTGGTGGATTTGGGACGCAAGGCTGACCTCCGAGCTGGTGCTGCTGTTCCTCTACGTGGGCGCGATTGCCCTGTATAGCGCGTTTGACGACCGCCGCCTTGCGGGGCGCGCCGCCGGGATTCTGGTGCTGGTCGGCGTGGTGAACCTGCCGATTATTCATTTCTCTGTCGAGTGGTGGAACACGCTGCACCAGGGATCCACCAATATGCAGCAAAGCATTGACCCGTCGATGCGTACGCCGCTGCGCTGGACTATTTTCGGCTTCCTGGCGCTGTTTATCACGCTCACCCTGATGCGCCTGCGCAACCTGCTGCTGCTGCAGGAAAGCCGCCGTCCTTGGGTGTTAGCGCTTGCTAACGGTAAAGGAGCAAAATCATGACATGGGCGTTCACTGACTGGCGCGAGTTCTTCGCCATGGGCGGCTACGCCTTTTACGTCTGGCTGGCGGTGGCCTTTACGCTGTTGCCGCTGCTTGGGCTGATTTTCCATACCCGCTACCAGCACCGCGCCATTCTGCGGGCGGTGGCTCGCCAGCAAGCCAGAGAGCAGCGTATCCGCGTCGCTCGCCAGCGCCAGGAGGAAGTTTAAGTGAATCCGCGTCGTAAAAACCGGCTTTATCTGGCCGTGGCGGTACTGGCGGGGCTTGGGCTGACCATCACGCTCGTGCTCTATGCCCTGCGCAGCAATATCGACCTGTTTTATACCCCCGGCGAAATTATCTATGGCAAAGGCGAAAGCCGGCTGATGCCGGAAACCGGGCAGCGTCTGAGGATCGGCGGCATGGTGATGCCGGGCAGCGTAAAGCGCGACAGCCAAAGCCTGAAGGTCAGCTTCAAGCTGTATGACGCTCGCGGCGTGGTGGACGTGACCTACGAGGGCATTCTGCCGGATCTGTTCCGCGAGGGGCAGGGCGTGGTGGCCCAGGGCGTGATGGAAGGTGCCACGCTTATCCACGCCAAAGAGGTGCTGGCGAAGCACGATGAGAACTACACGCCGCCGGAAGTAAAAGCGGCGATGGAGCAAAATCACCAGCAGGCCCCGGAAGTGTACAAGGATAACGCCCCATGATGCCGGAAATCGGTGGTTTCTTACTGTGTCTGGCGCTCGGCTGGTCCTTGCTGCTAAGCATTTACCCGCTCTGGGGCGTGGCGCGCGGCGACAAGCGGCTGATGGCCTCCGCGCGGCCGTTCAGCTGGGCGCTGTTTATTACCCTTTGCGCGTCATTCCTGATCCTGGTTAACGCCTTTGTGGTGAACGACTTCAGCGTGCTGTATGTCGCTAATAACGCCAATACCGAACTGCCGGTCTGGTATCGCGTGGCGGCAACCTGGGGCGCGCACGAAGGGTCTTTGATGCTGTGGGTGCTGATGATGAGCGGCTGGACGTTTGCCGTTTCGCTCACCGGGCGCAGCATGCCAAAAGAAGACCATGCCCGCGTGCTGGCGGTAATGGGGATGATTAACTTCGGCTTCCTGCTGTTTATTATTTTCACCTCTAACCCGTTTATCCGCACGCTGCCGGATTATCCGCTGGAAGGGCGCGACTTAAACCCGCTGCTGCAGGACATAGGCCTGATTGTGCATCCGCCGCTGCTGTATATGGGCTATGTTGGCTTTTCCGTGGCGTTTGCTTTCTCGATTGCGGCCCTGCTGGGCGGCAGGCTGGATAGCGCCTGGGCGCGCTGGACTCGTCCGTGGACGCTGGCGGCATGGGCTTTCTTAACCGTTGGGATCGTGCTTGGCTCGGCGTGGGCCTATTACGAACTGGGCTGGGGCGGCTGGTGGTTCTGGGACCCGGTGGAAAACGCCTCGTTTATGCCCTGGCTGGCTGGCACGGCGCTGATCCATTCGCTCTCGGTCACCGAAAAGCGCGGCAGCTTTAAGGCCTGGACCGTGCTGCTGGCGATTAGCGCCTTCTCGCTTTGCCTGCTGGGCACGTTCCTGGTGCGCTCCGGCGTGCTGGTGTCGGTGCACTCTTTTGCCTCCGACCCGGCGCGCGGTATGTTTATTCTCGCTTTCCTGGTTGTTGTTATCGGCGGCTCGCTGCTGCTGTATGCGGTAAAAGGCAGCAAGGTGCGTTCCCGCGTGAGCAACGATCTCTGGTCGCGCGAGTCTTTCCTGCTCGGCAATAACATCTTGCTGATTGCCGCCATGCTGGTGGTTTTGCTGGGCACGCTGCTGCCGCTGGTGCATAAGCAGCTTGGGCTGGGCAGCATTTCTATCGGCGAACCGTTCTTTAATACGATGTTTACCGCGCTGATGGCGCCGTTTGCGCTGATGCTCGGCATCGGGCCGCTGGTTCGCTGGCGGCGCGACGAACCGGGCAAGCTGCGCAAGCATCTGCTGGTGGCCGTGGTCGTGACGCTGGTTCTGTCGCTGCTGCTGCCGTGGCTGATGCAGGATCGCGTTGAAGCGATGACGGTGGTCGGCCTGCTGATGGCTATCTGGGTCTTTGTGCTGGCGCTGATGGAGGTTTATCAGCGCGCCACGCACCGCCACGGTTTCTGGGATGGGTTACGCAAAATTCCTGCCAGCCACTGGGGCATGGTTTCCGCGCATCTTGGCCTGGCTGTGACGGTGGTCGGCATCGCCTTTAGCCAGAGCTACAGCGTGGAGCGAGACGTGCGCATGAAGTCCGGCGACAGCATTGATATTCATCAGTATCACTTCGTGTTCCGCGAAGTGCGGGACATCACCGGCCCTAACTATCGCGGCGGCGTGGGCGTTATCGACGTCACCCGTAACGGCAGGCCGGAAGCCACGCTGCACGCTGAAAAACGTTTTTATAACAGCAACCGGGCGATGATGACCGAGGCAGCCATCGACGGCGGTTTCACCCGTGACCTCTATGCCGCGCTGGGCGAAGAGCTGGCCGACGGCAGCTGGGCGGTGCGCCTTTATTACAAACCTTTCGTGCGCTGGATTTGGGCGGGCGGGCTGCTGATGGCGCTCGGCGGGCTCTTCTGCCTGTGCGACCCGCGTTATCGCAACCGTAAAGTTAAGCCGGAGGCCGCCGTATGAAGCGCCGCTATCTGTTTATTCCGCTGGCGCTGTTTATGCTGCTGGCCTCGTTGCTGCTCTGGCAGCTGGCGCGTAACGCGCAGGGCGAAGCGCCCACCGATCTGGAGTCGGCGCTGATTGGCAAACCGGTGCCGGTGTTTCGCCTGGAATCGCTCGACGAGCCCGGCAAAGAGTGGGGCCGCGAAGTCCTTGCGGACGGCAAGCCGCTGCTGCTGAACGTCTGGGCGACCTGGTGCCCAACCTGCCGCGCCGAGCATAAGTTTCTGAACGGGCTGGCCGTGCAGGGCGTGCGTGTGGTGGGTATGAACTATAAAGACGACCGCCACAAAGCGATTAACTGGCTGCGCGATCTCGGGAACCCGTACATGTTAAGCCTGTTTGACGGCAACGGCATGCTGGGGCTGGATCTCGGCGTGTACGGCGCGCCGGAAACCTTCCTGATCGACGGCAAAGGGATCGTTCGCTATCGCCA
Source organism: Enterobacteriaceae bacterium RIT693 (assembly GCA_009668225.1). Taxonomy (GTDB): domain Bacteria; phylum Pseudomonadota; class Gammaproteobacteria; order Enterobacterales; family Enterobacteriaceae; genus Cedecea. The sequence goes on from WJYK01000013.1 coordinate 68,054, forward strand.
TGCGGGCGATCTGAACGATCGCGTCTGGCAGCAGGAGTTAAAACCGCTGTGGGAGAAATACAGCCAGGAGGCGGGATCATGATGCGCGCAGTTTCCTTGCTTATCGGCATGCTGTTCAGCCTTCACGCGGCGGCGGCCATCGATACCTTCACTTTTAAGGATGAAGCGCAGGAGCAACAGTTCCGCCAGCTGACCGAAGAGCTGCGCTGTCCTAAGTGCCAGAACAACAGCATTGCGGATTCAAACGCGATGATAGCCTCCGACATGAAGCTCAAGGTTTATGAGCTGATGCAGCAGGGCAAAAGCAAGCCGCAGATCGTCGATTACATGGTGGAGCGCTACGGGCATTTCGTCACCTACGAGCCGCCGTTGACGCCTGCGACGGTTATCCTCTGGGCGCTGCCCGCGCTGTTTGTGGTCGGCGGTATCGGCGTTATCGTGCTGCGCAGCCGCAGGCGGCAAAAGATTTCTCTGGCGGAGGATTATTCGGCGCAGTCTGGGGCGGTAGCCAGGGGAAAAATCTCGCTGTGGGTCTTTTTACCCGGGGCGCTGATCCTCGTGGCGGTCAGCGCTGGCAGTTATCTGAAAACCGCCGGGCTGGGCCAGCTACAGGCCTGGCGGCAGGCGACCGCCGAGACGCCAGCGTTGTTAAAACGTGTTCTCGACCCGCAGGCCGCGCCCCTGACTATGGAAGAGATGGCGCGTCTTGGGTTAGGATTACGCACGCGATTGCAGCAACAGCCTGATAATCTTGAAGGCTGGATGATGCTAGGACGCATTGGCATGGTGCTAAATAACGCCACGACGGCGACACAAGCTTTTGCTCATGCGTATAAACTTGCGCCCGCAAACGGCGAGGCAAAGCTGGGCTATGCTGAAGTATTGACCCGCTCCGCCGACGCGCAGGACAACCAGCTGGGTGGCCTCCTGCTCCGCGAAATGCTAAAAGATGACCACACGAATATTCGCGTGCTCAGCCTGCTGGCGTTCAATGCCTTTGAGCGGCAGAACTACCGTGAGGCGATTGGCGCGTGGGAAATCATGCTGAAAGTTTTACCGGCTAACGACCAGCGCCGCGCCGTCATTGAGCGCAGCATCGATCAGGCGAGGGCCCAAACTGAACCGGGCACCACTGAAAGCGCAGATAAACAATAAGAGGGAAACGCTAATGAATTTCCGCCTGACCGGACTTGCTCTGGCAACAACGGTATTAGTGGGATGTGCCAGTTCCGGCAGCCAGGAGCCTCAGGGACGTTCGGATCCGCTGGAAGGCTTCAACCGTTCAATGTTCAACTTCAACTACAACGTGCTGGACCCGTATGTGCTGCGTCCGGTCGCTGTAGCGTGGCGTGACTATGTGCCGGTACCGGCGCGTAACGGCCTGAGCAACTTCACCAGCAACCTCGAAGAGCCGGCCACCATGGTGAACTACTTCGTGCAGGGCGACCCGTATCAGGGGATGGTGCACTTTACGCGCTTCTTCCTGAACACCCTGCTGGGGATGGGCGGCTTCATCGACGTTGCCGGAATGGCGAACCCTAAACTGCAGCGCGTCGAGCCTCACCGCTTCGGCAGCACGCTGGGCCACTATGGCGCAGGCTATGGCCCTTACGTCATGCTGCCTGGCTACGGCAGCTTCACGCTGCGTGAAGACGGTGGTGACTTTGCCGATACGCTCTATCCGGTGCTTTCCTGGCTGACCTGGCCGATGTCCATCGGGAAATGGACGGTGGAAGGTATCGAAACCCGTGCCCAGCTGCTGGACTCCGACGGCCTGCTGCGCCAGTCTTCTGACCCGTATATCACAGTACGCGAGGCTTACTTCCAGCGGCATGACTTCCTGGCCAACGGCGGCCAGCTGAAGCCAGAAGCGAACCCGAACGCGGCGGCGATTCAGGATGACCTGAAAGATATCGACTCCCAGTAAGCGATACCCGGATGTGAAAAAGCGAACATTTATGTTCGCTTTTTTATTGTCATCATACTGACATAAAATGACACATCTTTACTCGCCAGCATTTTGTGTTGGTATGTTATAAAATAACAATCTAAAAATACTGCGCATTTCCTGCGCATCTCACGTTTAAAACATCATGCCACCTACCCGGTTACCCGAAGCTGAACTGCTGCCTCAGGCGCTGCCCGCTCGTTATTCGCTGGCCGCCGCGCAGGCCCGACTCGCTGCGCGAGCGGTGTTTGCCTTAACCTTCTTGCTGTTTATGATGCTCCTTCTGGCGCTGACGGTCAGTATTCTGGAGCCGACTTCACGCTGGGTTGCTTTGTTATGCAGCAATGCTGCAGCGCTGTTGTTATTGGTCATTTCGCTACATGCCGCCCAGCGTATTTGCCAGTGGCGCAGCGGTAAAGTTACGCCTCAGGCAGAATCTCAGGCTCAGCCGGAAGAAGCCCCAAAGGGCAGTATTGCCCGCTGGTTTGCTGGTCTTTTGCCGCTGAATTTTGCCCGCATTGAAGCCTTTTTTAAGGCTGAGGGAATTTGGTCCGGCGCACTTGCCGCGCTGGCGTTCTATATTGCTCTTTCCGGCTGGAACACCAGCTTTGTTCCGCTGGCGGAGAACAATAACCGCTGGATAGCCGTTGCCTGCCTGATAGTCTCGCTTTTTGTCCTGCTGGTGGCCGAGCGCCATCTTAGCGCTGTGCCTAAAGAGGCTTCGCCCGAGGCCGGGCCGGTAGCTCCGCTGTTACGCCTGGTGATGGCGGTGCAGCTGCTGACTCTGCCTGGGCTTATCTGGCCGCAGCTTAACAGCCCGCTGGTGATAAATCTGCCCGCCGTGCTGGTGCTGCTGGTTTCAGCAGAATTTATGCTGCGCGGCCTGTTCTCTCTGTTTGCCCCGCCCGGCGACGGCACGACAGAACCCGGCCTGATTCCCAAAAGCCAGCTGGCGGCGCAGCTAACCTGGCCGCCGCGCCCGCTCGGTTTTTTGCAGCAACAGCTGCATCAGCGTTTTGGCATAGACCTGCGTCAGGTCTGGGCGTTTACCGTCTTAAAACGCGCCTTTATTCCTATGCTAGCCATTATGCTGCTTTGCGGCTGGCTGCTGACCGGGCTGCAGCAAATTTCGGCCACCGAGCGCGGCGTCTATGAGCGCTTTGGGCGTTCGGTCGCGGTGCTTGAACCAGGCCTGCATCTGGGCATGCCGTGGCCGTTTGGTCGGGTTTGGCTGACGGAAAACGGTCAGGTACATGAGCTGGCCGCCGGGGAAGATCCTGCGAATCAGCCGCCGCTAAAACGTGCTGACGCCGAAGGGCCTGCGCCCGCCAGCGCTGACCGCCTGTGGGATGCCACCCATAACTTCGACAAAGCGCAAATCATCGCCAGCCAAAGCGGGGACCAACAAAGCCTGCAAATCGTGAACAGTGACGTGCGCTTTATGTGGCGCATCGGGCTGAGCGATAAAGCCGCGCTGGCGGCGACCTACCGCGCAGTGAACCTTCAGGAGCTGGTGCGCAGCACCGCGAACCAGGTGCTGGTGCATCAGTTTTCCTCTTTAACGCTGGACGATGTGCTCAGCGAGCGGCGTGACGACCTTGCCCTGCAGATTAATCGCGCCGTTCAGCAGCAGCTGGATAGCCTGAACAGCGGCGTGGAGATTCTTTCTACCGTCGTTGAGGCAATTCATCCCCCTGCCGGAGCAGCCGACGCGTTTCACGGCGTGCAGGCCGCGCAAATTGCGGCCCAGTCGCTGATCCTCCGCGAGCGAGGGAGCGCGGCAGAAAAAGCCGCGCTTGCCGCAACTAATGCGGCGGTGCGCCAGAACACGGCACAAATCAACGCCACCGAAGCGTTAAGCCTGGCTCAGGCCACGGCGACCCGCTTTGCCGCGCAGAAAAATGCCTGGCAGCAGGCCGGGCAGGTCTTTATTGACGAGCTTTGGTTTAAGCAGCTTCAGCTGGCGCTCAGCGGCCGTCCTTTGCTGGTTATCGACCAGCGGATCGGGGCCGGTTCACCGCCGACGCTTGACCTGCGTGATTTCCCCACTTCGACCGATGCAGCGCGCCGCGATGCGCCAGCTAAACCCGCACAGGAGCTTTCCCGGTGAGCCACTCGCACTCTCATGGACATCATCACCATCATCATGGTCACGGCTGTGGCCACGATCGTTCTTCTGCCCCGGAAGGTGGTAAAAAAGGGATCTGGAAGCGTATTACCGCCGCCGCTGTGCTGGTGCTTATCCTGCTTGCTGCCGCAAGCCTGGTACAGGTGCGATCCGGCGAATCGCTGGTGATCACTCGCTTTGGTAAACCCGTTCGGGTGCTGCTTGAGCCGGGGCTTGCCTGGCGAATTCCGGCGCCTTTTGAAACCGCAACGGTGGTGGATCTGCGCCTGCGGACGACATCAAGCGGGCTGCAGGATGTAGGCACACGCGATGGCCTGCGGATCATCGTTCAGTCCTATGCGGTGTGGGAAGTCGATAACACGCCTGAGCACGTGCAGCGCTTTATGCGGGCGGTGCAGAATCAGCCGGATGAAGCGGCGCGCCAGATCCGTACTTATTTAGGCTCTGCGCTGGAAACCACCGCCAGCGGCTTCACGCTTTCTCAACTGGTGAATACCGACGGTAAGCAGGTGCAGTTGGCACAGTTTGAGTCCCATCTTCAGCAGCAAATCAGCCAGCCGCTGCTGCAAAGCTACGGCATCCGGCTGGTACAAATGGGCTCCGAGCGCCTGACGCTGCCTGCCGTCACGCTTAATGCCACCGTTGACCGTATGCGCGCCGAGCGTGAAACCATCGCCATTGAACGTACGGCGGAAGGTAAACGCGCGGCGGCAGAAATTCGCTCCGCAGCGGATCGCGATGCCCGTATTACCGAGGCGCAGGCTTCGGTGAAAGCGGCGGATATTGAGGCTCAGGCTCAGGTGCAAACGGCCTCTATTTACGGCAAAGCCTATGCCAGCGCGCCACAGCTTTACAGCCTGCTGCGTCAGATTGATGCCCTCAGCGGCATGGTCAATGCGCAAACCCGGCTGGTGCTGCGTACCGATGCCAAACCGTTCAGCCTGCTGGTTGACGGGCCACAGATGGATAAAGCTGCGGATAAAAAACCATGACCGAACGGCAAAAACTTGAGCCCGGCGGGCCGTGGACGCAATCGATCCGGCTGGCGTTTATCGCCATATTTGTGCTGACGCTGTTTGCCGCCGGAGCCTGGGTGCTTTCGAACGTCCGGCAGATCCCGGCGGGAAGCAGGGCGGTAGTGCTGCGTTTTGGCGCAGAGCAACGTGTCGCCGAGCCGGGGCTGTTGCTTGCCTGGCCCGCGCCGGTGAATGAAGTGGTGATGGTGCCGGGGGCGGATCGGGTGATTGAGCACCGGGTGACCGCCCTGCTGCGTTCGCCCGAGGCGCAAAGTCTGGATATTAACGGGGGCCCTGGGAACGACGCTGTTTCGGGTTCCGGCTTCCTGCTGACCGGTGATGCGGGCGTGGTACAGCTGGATATCAGCGTGTTCTACCGGGTCAGAACGCCGACAGCCTATGTGCTCCAGGGCAAACATGTGTTGCCGCTGCTCGACAGGCTGGTTGAACGCGCGGCGGTGGCGGTCTGCGCGTCACGCGATCTGGATACTATTCTGGTTGCCCGCCCCGAAATGCCGGGTAACGACATGAACGTTGCCCAGCAGCGCGAACAGCTGCGCAGTGACGTACAGCGTAACATCGAGCAAAACCTGCTGCGGCTTCAGCAGGCGGGAAGCGACGCGGGTATTACGCTTGAGCGGGTGACCGTTCAGTCCGCCTTGCCGTTAGCAACCGTTACGGCGTTCAACGCGGTATTAACCGCCAGCCAGCAGGCGTCGAAAGCGGTGGCGACCGCGCAAAGTGATGCGTCGTTAACGCGCCAGAAGGCGGTGCAGCAGGCTGACCAGATGCTGCAAACCGCTCAGGCAAACGCGCAGGAAAGCGTGGCTAAAGCGCAGTCGGATACCGCGACTATCGCTCATCTTGCCAGCAACCATGACGATCCAGATTTACTGGGGCGAATTTACCGTCAGCGGATAGCCGAGATTTTGTCCCGGGCCGGATCGGTGATTACCGTGTCGCCGCAGGATGACGCTCATCTGATTTTGCAGGGCGTGGCGCAAAAAGAGGCGGCTAAACCATGACTTCTTCAGTCCAGGCCGGCGGGGCGTTGACCCGTCAGGAACAGAAACATATTACTCGCCAGCTGCTGCTGGCGCTGGTTGCCAGCGGGGCGCTGATTCTCGGCCTGCTCTGGCGCTGGCTGGCACCTCAACAGGTTGCCGTCGGTGATTTACTGCTGGGCGCGGCATCCCTCGTTGTGGCGGTGCCGGTGCTGCGGCATGCGCTGCACAGCCTGCGTTACCCCAGCCTGCACGGGCTGACAGACCAGCTCATTGCGCTGGCTTTACTGGGCGCGTGGGCGACGGGCGATCTCCTGACCGCCGCGCTGCTGCCGCTGATCATGATTGTCGGGCATATTCTTGAAGAACGCAGCGTGATCGGTTCTCAGGAAGCCATCGAAGCGCTGAGCAAGCTTACGCGCAGCCGCGCCAGACGCGTTGATGCTGAGGGTCAACTAAAGGATATCGACAACCACGATCTCGAACCCGGCGATGTTGTTGAGGTGCGTGCCGGAGACCATATCCCCGCCGACGGCCTGGTGCTGGAGGGCAAAGCAAGTCTGGATACGGCACCGATCACCGGCGAGTCGGTACCGCAGGAAGTTGAGCCCGGCGCCGAAGTTTTTGGTGGGGCGATAAACCTTGATGGCCTGCTGCGCATCCGGGTCACGCGCACCGGAGAAACGTCGACGCTGGGGCGCGTGATCGCCCTGATGCAAAGCGCCGAACAGGCAAGCCCGCCGATAACCCGACTGCTTGAGCGCCACGCCGCCCGCTATTTGCTGCTGGTGCTGATGATTGCCGCCAGTACCTGGTTCCTGACGCAGGATGCTCAGGCAATGCTGGCGGTATTGGTGGCCGCCTGCCCGTGTGCGCTGGTGCTCTCAGCGCCTGCTTCATCTATTGCCGGGCTGACGGTGGCCGCCCGTCACGGCATTTTAATTCGCGGCGCGGCTTTTCTTGAGGAGCTGGCGGAGATCAACGCCGTGGTGGTCGACAAGACCGGTACCCTGACGCACGGTAAGCTGCACCTGCAGGCTCTGGTACCCTTTGGCGATACCGATCCTGCCTCGTTGAAAACACTGGCGGCCAGCCTAGGCGCAACCAGCAATCACCCGGTCAGCCGTGCGCTGAGCGAGATCGTGTCACGCGAGGCCTGGCTCCCGCTTGATAACGTGCGGGAACATCAGGGGTTAGGCGTTTCTGCTTCTACCCCACAGGGCGAAGCCGTGCTCGGCAGGCACGAGCTGTTAGCGGCAACGCTTGCTGACTTACCGGAGGCTCCGGAGCATGACGGCCCGATTGTCGGGCTGGCGCTGGAGGGGCATTTTCTTGGCTGGCTGCTGCTGGCCGATAGCCTGCGCGGTGAGGCCGCAACGGCAATGGCCGAGCTGCGTGAGCTTGGGTTGAACCGTCAGCTTTTACTGACCGGCGATCGCCAGTCAGTTGCCGACCGGATTGCGCATCAGGTGGGTATTGTCGACGTGGTGGCTGGCGCGCTCCCGGCGGATAAGCTTGAGCAGGTGAAGCGGCAAATCGACGGCGGCTACCGGCCTATGGTTATCGGCGACGGCATTAATGATTCTCTGGCCTTGAAGGCTGGCGTGGTCGGCGTGGCGATGGGGGCGGGAGGCTCTGATATTGCGATGTCGTCGGCGGATATTGTATTGATTGGCAGCGATCTTCGTCGACTGGGCACCTGCGTGCGCTTAAGCCGCCGCTGCCGCCGTACTTTGCAGGTCAACGTCTTTATCGGACTGGGCTGGACGCTGGCGATTGTCGCGATGGCGGCTTTCGGCTGGCTGGGCGCGTCTGGCGCCGTCGTCGCCGCGCTGCTGCATAATCTCAGCACGCTGCTGGTGCTCGGCAACGCGGGAAGGTTATTGCGGTTTGAAGAGAAGCTGAGCGAGCAGGCATAAAAAAACCGCCTTCATGATGAAGGCGGTTTGCTTTTGGGGCGGTAACTTAGAACGCGTAGTTGAAGTTCGCGCCGTACAGCCAGGCTTTACCTTCAGATTTGAAGGTATATGGACCTTCTTCGATGGTCACTTTCTGGCCGTGCATGTAGGAAACACCTACGTCCACAGAAGCGTCTTTGTTAAACGCATAAGTGGTCCCGGCGCTCAGCCACAGGCGGTCCTGATCCGGAATGGAGATAGAACGCTTGTCGGCCGGAACCGGGCTGTCATCAAAGGCGATACCGGTACGGAACGTCCAGTTGTCGTCCATGTAGTAGGTGGTACCCAGCGCGATGCGGTAAGCATCTTTGAAGCCTTCATCTTTATAGAACAGCGTCTGGCCGTTGCTGCCGGTCGCTTTCAGCTCCTGGAACTGGCTCCAGCTGGTGTAGGTCAGGCTATAGTGAACGGCCCATTTCGGCGCAACTTTGTTATAACCGGACAGTTCCCACATTTCTGGCAGATGCAGGCTCAGAGAGCCCGGGACAGTCTGACCATTGGTGCCCGAAGGCAGACCAAAGTTAGACAACAGTGGATTATAGGCCGCCGGCAGGCTGCTCTTATAGTCGCCGTCGAAGTCGACTTTCACTTCTGAACGGTAGGTAAAGCCATAGCGGTTGTCTTTATCAATTTCGTAAAGAATACCGGCGTTCCAGCCGAAGCCCCATTTATCACCCTTCAGGTGAGCAATCTGGGTATTAGCAGGAATGCTGCCGATAGCCTGGCGTTGAGCCGGAGTCAGCGGAGCTGCTGGATTACCAGCAATCAGCTGCGGCAGGTCACCCGCATAGCGTTCAATTTTCGCCTTAGCGTAAACAGCATCAAAGCCCAGACCGAAGCTCCAGTTGCTGTTCAGGCGGTAGGCGCCGCTCAGGTTCAGGTTCAGAGTCGTCAGGTCGGTCGTGCCGCCCATTGAGCCTGCGGTATAGCTGTCATTATATTCGGTGGCCAGGCCGTAGTTAGAGGTGACAGAGGCACCCCAGCCAAACTGATCGTTAATCGGCGCAACAAAGTGCAGGTTTGGAACCCATGCGGTTGGCGCGATGTTTTTCGCATCGGTGCTTTTACCGGTTTTTGACGTACCAGAGATATCAACATCCGGGTCAACGAAGATAGCACCCGCGGAGAAAGAGGGGCGGTCAAACATCATGATGGTGGCGGGGTTGCGGCTTGCTGAACCCGCGTTATCCGCTACTGCACCTTCCCCCGAATACGCTCGGCCAAGGCCAGAGGAAGAGAACTCGTTTAATTGAAAGCCGGCGGCATACGCCTGGGAAGAGACTATTGCCACTGCAACCGCGAGGGCTGACTTTGCAAACAGGTTTTTCTGGCTCATGACCAAAACCTCATTGATTTATTTTTATGCAAACAATGTTACATACCGTAACAGGAGCGCGAATAGTAGGGACTGATCGGGTACAGAGAAATCAGACCAGTGGCGAGAGTATAGGTCTGACCAGCAAGGATGTTGCAAGTTTGTTTCTAAAGTTTTTCTTGTTTGATCTTAAAAACGGGATCTGGCTGGCAAAATCCGGGGGAACTTCCTGCCAATTGGGGGATGTTATTTGTTTTAGATCATTTTTAAGTGTGATTTCCGTCACTTGTCGGTTTTGTGAGGATTATCAACTGGAGCAGATGCAACGCCAGGCGTAAAATATCCACAATTATTTGAATCTTTCTCCCTTTTAAGCCGCATTACAGAGGAAAGCGTGATGAATAAAAATACCGCCGATGAAACCCCGGTTTGCTGCTGCATTGATGTCGGTTCCATTATCGACAACACGGACTGCATTGCCTCCTACAGCCGCGTATTTGCTGATAAAGCCCAGGCTGATGACGTTCTGGCAGCCTTAACGGCCAAAGCCCGTGAAGTGGAATCTGAACCTTGCCAGATAACGCCGCGCTACACCGAAGTGGCCGGCGGCGTGCAGCTGGATATCGACTTTGTGTTCAGCTGCCAGGCTGAAACCATGATCTTCCAGCTCGGCCTGCGTTAACGCTCCTGCCTCAACACCCTGCTTTGCGCGGGGTGTTTCATTTCGTTATGTAATAATTCGTGTCGCTTCTCCCATTTTTCTCGCCCGCCGGTTGGCTGGATGTGAATTTTTAGTTAAGACTGTGATCAGGTCAGACCACTTTTTGTCTGTATTCACTTTTTTTAGCAGGGGAGCGTTATGAGTCAGGCACTGCCGTTGATTACCCGCCAGGGCGATCGTATTGCCATTGTCAGTGGTTTACGTACGCCGTTTGCCCGCCAGGCCACGGCTTTCCATGGTATTCCCGCCGTCGATCTCGGCAATATGGTGGTGAGCGAGCTGATGGCGCGCAGCGAAGTGCCGCCCGAAGCTATCGAACAGCTGGTTTTCGGCCAGGTTGTACAGATGCCAGAAGCCCCAAACATTGCCCGTGAAATCGTGCTTGGCACCGGCATGAGCGTGCATACCGACGCGTATAGCGTGAGCCGTGCCTGCGCCACCAGTTTCCAGGCCGTTGCGAACGTGGCCGAAAGCCTGATGGCCGGGACTATCCGAGCCGGTATTGCCGGGGGCGCAGATTCCTCTTCCGTGCTGCCTATTGGCGTAAGCAAAAAGCTGGGCCGCACGCTGGTGGATGTGAATAAAGCGCGCACGCTCGGGCAGCGCCTGAAACTGTTTTCCAAATTACGTCCTCGCGATTTATTACCGGTTCCCCCTGCGGTGGCGGAATACTCAACCGGCCTGCGCATGGGCGATACCGCCGAACAAATGGCAAAAACTCACGGTATTACCCGCGAGCAGCAGGATGCGCTGGCCCACCGTTCCCACGAACGTGCCGCGCAGGCCTGGCAGGAAGGTAAGCTTGCAGATGAGGTGATGACGGCATTTATCCCGCCTTATCGTCAGCCGTTTGCCGAAGATAACAACGTGCGTAAAGGTTCCAGCCTTGCAGATTATGCAAAGCTGCGCCCGGCTTTTGACCGCAAGCACGGCACCGTTACCGCCGCGAACAGTACGCCGCTGACGGACGGCGCGGCGGCCGTTATCCTGATGACGGAATCCCGCGCGAAAGAGCTTGGCCTCAAGCCGCTCGGCTACCTGCGCAGCTACGCGTTTACCGCCATTGATGTCTGGCAGGATATGCTGCTTGGCCCGGCATGGGCTACGCCGCTGGCGCTTGAGCGCGCCGGGATCACCCTGAATGATTTGACGCTGTTTGATATGCACGAAGCTTTTGCCGCGCAGACGTTAGCCAATTTGAAAATGCTTTCCAGCGAAAACTTCGCCCGCAACGTGCTGGGCCGGGCTCACGCCACCGGTGAAGTGGATGACGCTAAATTTAACGTGCTGGGTGGGTCGATTGCCTACGGACACCCGTTTGCGGCCACTGGCGCAAGGATGATTACCCAAACGCTGCACGAGCTGCGTCGCCGTGGCGGCGGTTTTGGCCTTGTTACGGCGTGTGCCGCCGGCGGCCTTGGTGCGGCAATGGTTCTGGAGGTGGAGTAATGGAGCAGAAAGGCGCATTCGATTTACACATTCGGCTGGATAACGTTGCGGTTGTCACCATCGACGTGCCTGGCGAGAAGATGAATACCCTGAAGGCCGAGTTTGGCGCTCAGGTACACGGCATTATTAAAAAGCTGCGCGACAACCCGAGCGTGCAGGGGCTGGTGTTTATCTCCGGCAAACCTGACAACTTTATTGCCGGGGCCGATATCAACATGATTGCTGGCTGTAAAACGGCCGGGGAAGCGCAGGAGCTGGCGCGGCAGGGGCAGCAGATCATGGCGGAAATCGCCGCGCTGCCGATGCCGGTTGTGGCCGCTATCCACGGTGCGTGTCTGGGCGGCGGGCTGGAAATGGCGCTTGCCTGCCATGCCCGAGTTTGTACCGATTCACCTAAAACCCAGCTTGGGCTGCCGGAGGTGCAGCTTGGCCTGCTGCCGGGGTCGGGCGGTACGCAGCGTCTCCCTCGCCTGATTGGCGTCAGCAACGCGCTGGACATGATTTTGACCGGCAAGCAGCTGCGCCCGCGCCAGGCGTTGAAGTTAGGGTTGGTGGATGACGTAGTGCCGGAATCCATTCTGCTGGATGCCGCCGTTGCGCTGGCGCTTAAAGGGCGCAAACCTTCACGTGAACTGCCGGTAAAAGAGCGAGTGCTTGCCGGGCCGCTGGGACGCTCCCTGTTGTTCCGCCTGGTCAGCAAGAAGACTGAGGCAAAAACCCAGGGTAACTACCCGGCAACTCGCCGCATCATCGACGTTATTCGTACCGGGCTTGAGCAGGGGAGCAAAAGCGGCTATGAGGCGGAAGCTAAAGCGTTTGGCGAACTGGCGATGTCCGCAGAATCTGCCGCGCTGCGCGGCCTGTTCTTTGCCAGCACTGAGTTAAAGAAAGAGTACGGCGGGGATGCAAAGCCCGGCAAACTCAACGCGGTGGGTATCCTCGGCGGCGGGCTGATGGGCGGCGGGATTGCCTATGTGACGGCCACCAAAGGCAAGCTGCCGGTGCGCATTAAAGACATTAATAACGAAGGGATTAACCACGCGCTGAAATACAGCTGGGATCTGCTGGACAAAAAAGTTCGCCGCCGCCATATGAAGCCGGCCGAACGGCAGCGCGAGCTGGCCCGCATCTCAGGGGGAACCGATTATCACGGGTTCAGCCAGCGCGATATCGTGGTGGAAGCCGTGTTTGAAGATTTGGCCCTGAAGCAGAAAATGGTGGCCGAAGTGGAGCAGCACGCCGCGCCGCATACTGTTTTTGCCTCAAACACCTCGTCGCTGCCGATTGCTGACATAGCCGCTCAAGCTGCGCGCCCGCAGCAGGTTATCGGCCTGCACTTTTTCAGTCCGGTCGACAAGATGCCGCTGGTTGAGGTGATCCCTCACGCAGGCACCAGTGCGGAAACCATTTCCACCACCGTACAGCTGGCGAAAAAACAGGGCAAAACGCCGATCGTTGTCGGCGACAGCGCTGGTTTTTACGTCAACCGTATTCTTGCACCTTACATTAACGAAGCGCTGCGCTGCCTGACGGAAGGTGAGCCTATCGAACGTATCGACGAAGCGCTGGTTAAGTTTGGTTTCCCGGTAGGGCCCGTGCAGCTGTTGGACGAAGTTGGGATAGACGTCGGCACTAAAATTATTCCGATTTTGCAGCAGGCCTTCGGCGATCGCTTCGCCGCGCCGGAAAGCGTCGATGCAATCTTGAAGGACGATCGCAAAGGAAGAAAAAATGGTCGCGGTTTCTATCTTTATCCGGCGAAAGGGCGTAAAAGCAAGAAACAGCCGGATACAGCGATTTACAAGCTGTTAGGCGTGACGCCAAACGGGCGTCAGACCCCGGAGCAAATCGCCGAACGCTGCGTGATGATGATGCTCAACGAAGCCGCGCGTTGCCTCGATGAGGGTGTGGTGAGAAGCGCACGGGATGGTGATATTGGCGGCGTGTTCGGCATCGGTTTTCCGCCGTTCCTGGGCGGGCCGTTCAGGTATATGGACAGCCTGAGTGCCGCGGACGTTGTGGCAAAATTACAGCGTTTAGCGGGTCAGTACGGGGAACGTTTCAAGCCCTGCGAAAGGCTGATTATTATGGCTGAACAACAGCTTAGTTTCTGGCCGGCGTTGAAGCCGCAGCCGGTTACTGAGCATGACGAAGCGCTGAGCTAAAACCGGGAAATGTACGCTGCAAGGTCATTTTGTAAACAGATATTGACTATACTTGCAGCATTGAGGTAAAAGACAGCGTTTCATTCGATGTACGGATAAGGCACAATGCCCGGCTGCCGTGAACCCCACTTTTTCAGCGTGCGGGTTCAGGCGTTCCTGGTTAACAAAAGCGGTGCAATATGCAAGTTTTTATCATGCGTCACGGCGACGCAGCACTCGATGCTGCCAGCGACTCGGTTCGTCCCCTGACCCAATGTGGGTGTGATGAGTCCCGTCTGATGGCGACCTGGTTAACAGGTCAGGTGACAAGTATCGAACGTGTTCTGGTGAGCCCTTACCTGCGAGCTGAACAGACCCTGGACGTGGTGCGGGAAGCGCTGAACCTCCCGGAAAAAGAAGACATCCTGCCTGAGCTACGGCCCTGCGGTGATGTGGGCCTGGTGGGAGATTACCTGCTGGCGCTGGCAAACGAAGGCGTTGAATCCGCGCTGGTGGTTTCCCACCTGCCGCTGGTCGGTTACCTGGTTTCCGAGCTTTGCCCGGAAGAGGCCCCGCCGATGTTTACCACGTCGGCAATTGCCAACGTCACGCTGGATCCGGAATCGGGTAAAGGCGTATTTAACTGGCAGATGAGCCCCTGCAATTTCAAGGTGGCTAAGGCTATCTGATTGCTGTGAGCATGAAAAAAAGAGTCGCGAAAGCGGCTCTTTTTGCTTTTAAAGTGTTAAGGATTTCCCCTCTCCCCAAAGGGGCGAGGAGACTGTTCCCGATCGCTTTCCCCCTCTCCTCCGGGAGAGGGCCGGGGTGAGGGGAATCTTTCACGCCGAGTTTACGGCAGCTCCGGCGGCTGCCACTCTTCAATTTCTATTAGCACCAGCAGCGCGGCATCGCCGCCGTACTCTTTCGGTGCCTGGTGAAACGCGACAATATGCGGATGCTGCGCCAGCCACAGCGGCGTTTGCTGCTTAAGAACGTGTTTACCGTGGCCGTGCATGACGCAGGCGCAGAAAACATGCTCGCGACGGCAGGCGGCAATCAGCGCCCCCAGCTCCTGTTTAGCCTGTAGCTGGGTCAGGCCGTGTAAATCAAGAAACAGCTCCGGGGAGTAGTCACCGCGACGCAGTTTCTTTAGCTCAAAATGGCTCACGCCTTCACGCACGTAGCGCATTGGCCCTTCGGTCGCCAGGCGCGGCTGAAACTCATCCGAAAAATAGTGGCTGGCGTCAGCCTGTTCCTGCAGCAGGCGTTTTACCGGGACTTCCGTTATTTTTTTACGTACCGGGCGGTGAACAATCGTATCCTGAGCCAGTTTTTTGGTGCCGCTCATCAGGCCGCGAAAAAGCGCCTCGTCTTCGGAACTGAGCGGTGATTTCTTTTTCATGTATATCTCATCTCGCATTCGCTTTGTCGCCAGTTTACCCGCTTTCCCCGTCGGCAATAAAGAAAACGCAAATTTCACCGCCTCCCGGCGTCGATGGGTGCTGATTTGTCGCCTCCTTCATGGCAAACTAGCCGATTATTATTGAACTAGCGTGAGTCGCCTGCGGAGGGCACGTGGATAAAATTTTCGTCGATGAGGCAGTAAACGAGCTGCATACCATTCAGGATATGCTGCGCTGGTCGGTCAGCCGCTTTAGCGCCGCCAACATCTGGTATGGGCACGGCACCGACAATCCATGGGATGAAGCCGTTCAGCTGGTTCTGCCAAGCCTTTACCTGCCGCTTGATATTCCTGAAGATATGCGTACCGCGCGCCTGACGCCAAGCGAGCGTCACCGCATCGTTGAGCGTGTGATTCGCCGCGTAAACGAGCGTATTCCGGTTGCTTATCTGACGAACAAAGCCTGGTTCTGCGGCCACGAGTTCTACGTTGACGAACGCGTTCTGGTCCCGCGTTCCCCAATTGGTGAGCTGATCAATAACCGCTTTGCCGGGATGATCGATTACGAGCCGCAGCATATTCTTGATATGTGCACCGGCAGCGGCTGTATCGGCATCGCCTGCGCCTATGAATTCCCGAATGCGGAAGTGGATATCGTTGATATTTCCCCTGACGCTATCGCCGTGGCCGAGCAGAACATTTCCGAGCACGGCATGGACCACAACGTCACGCCGATTCGCTCTGATCTGTTCCGTGACCTGCCTAAAGTGCAGTACGACGTGATTGTGACGAACCCGCCGTACGTTGATGAAGAAGATATGGCCGACCTGCCGGGTGAATATCACTTTGAGCCAGAGCTGGGGCTGGCGGCCGGAAGCGATGGCCTGAAGCTGGCTCGCCGCATCCTGGCCTGCGCGCCGGACTACCTGGCCGACGGCGGGATCCTGATTTGTGAAGTAGGGAACAGCATGGTGCACCTGATGGATCAATATCCGGAGGTGCCGTTCACCTGGCTTGAGTTCGATAACGGCGGCGACGGCGTGTTTATGCTGACCAAAGCGCAGCTGATCCAGGCTCGCGAGCACTTCAGCATCTACAAAGATTAATTGCCGCACGTAAACGAGTCTTCGGGCTCGTTTTACTTCCCGCGCACAACACAACAACGACAACGGTGATTCAGTAAGGAGCCGTGATGGCTGGTAACAGTATTGGACAGGTTTTTCGCGTAACGACATTTGGTGAATCCCACGGCATCGCGCTGGGCTGCATTGTTGACGGCGTCCCGCCGGGCATCCCGCTGACCGAAGCCGACCTGCAGCACGATCTCGATCGCCGCCGCCCTGGCACCTCGCGTTACACCACCCAGCGCCGTGAGCCTGACCAGGTAAAAATTCTTTCCGGCGTGTTTGAAGGTGTGACGACAGGCACGAGCATCGGCCTGCTAATTGAAAACACCGATCAGCGCTCCCAGGATTACAGCGCCATCAAAGACGTGTTCCGTCCGGGGCACGCGGATTACACCTACGAACAAAAATATGGCCTGCGCGACTATCGCGGCGGTGGCCGTTCTTCCGCGCGTGAAACCGCCATGCGTGTGGCGGCGGGCGCGATTGCCAAGAAATACCTTGAGCAGAAATTCGGCATTAAAATTCGCGGCTGCATGACGCAGATGGGCGATATTCCGTTGGAAATCAAAGACTGGGATCAGGTAGAGCAGAATCCGTTCTTCTGCCCTGATCCGGATAAAATTGAAGCGCTGGACGAGCTGATGCGTGGCCTGAAAAAAGAGGGCGACTCTATCGGCGCGAAGATAACGGTTGTTGCCGACAACGTGCCGCCGGGCCTCGGCGAGCCGGTCTTTGACCGCCTGGATGCGGACATTGCCCACGCGCTGATGAGCATCAACGCGGTGAAAGGCGTGGAGATTGGCGAAGGCTTCGGCGTGGTGAACCTGCGTGGCAGCCAGAACCGGGACGAAATTACTCAACAGGGCTTCCAGAGCAACCATGCGGGCGGCATTCTGGGTGGCATCAGCAGCGGTCAGCAGATTGTGGCGAATATGGCCCTGAAGCCAACCTCCAGCATTACCGTGCCGGGAAAAACCATTAATCGTGATGGCGAAGAAGTGGAGATGATCACCCGTGGTCGTCACGATCCGTGCGTGGGGATCCGCGCCGTGCCGATCGCCGAAGCGATGCTGGCTATCGTGCTGATGGATCACCTGCTGCGCCAGCGTGCTCAGAACGCTGACGTTTCTTCCCCGCTTCCTCGCTGGTAAGTCAATGAAAAAATGCCTGATCGGGATGCTGGCGCTGGCCGCCAGCGCTCAGACTTTAGCGGCTACGCCGTGGCAAAAAATCGACCATCCTATTGCCGGTAGCGCGCAGTCCATCGGCGCGTTTTCCAACGGCTGCATCGTCGGCGCTAACGCGCTGCCGCTTGAAGACGCCCGCTATCAGGTGATGCGTCCGGATCAGCGTCGCTATTTCGGCCATCCCGATCTGGTGATGTTTATTCAGCGCCTGAGTAATCAGGTGAATCAGCTCGGCCTGGGCACGGTGCTGATTGGCGATATGGGCATGGCGGCGGGCGGGCGTTTTAGCTCCGGCCACGCCAGTCATCAGACCGGGCTGGATGTTGATATCTTCCTGCAGCTGCCAAAAGCGCGCTGGACGTCGGCGCAGCTGCTGCGCCCGCAAGCGTTGGACTTAGTCGCCGCTGACGGCAAGCGCGTGGTGCCGTCGCTGTGGAAGCCGGAAATCGACAGCCTGATTAAGCTTGCGGCTAAAGATAATGACGTCACGCGCATCTTCGTAAACCCGGCTATCAAGCAGCGGCTTTGCGAAGATGCCGGGGCTGACCGGGACTGGCTGCGTAAGGTACGTCCGTGGTTTGCCCACCGCGCCCATATGCATGTTCGCCTGCGTTGTCCGGCCAACAGCCTTGAGTGCGAAGATCAGCCTCTGCCTCCGCCAGGAGACGGCTGCGGTGCCGAGCTGCAAAGCTGGTTCGCGCCGCCTGCGCCGGGCAGTACGCCACCGAAAAAAACAACGCCACCGCCGCTACCCGCCTCCTGTCAGGCATTACTGGATGAGCACGTTCTCTAAATGGAATGGTTTATGGTTTCCCCGCTGCTGCTGGTAGCGCTGTTTTTTGTCGCCATGCTCGCCGGGTTTATTGATGCGCTTGCAGGCGGCGGTGGGTTACTGACGGTTCCGGCCTTGCTGGCTGCGGGTATGTCCCCGGCGCAGGCGCTGGCGACCAACAAACTTCAGGCCTGCGGCGGGTCGGTCTCTGCCTCGCTCTATTTTATTCGCCGTAAGGTGGTCAGCCTTGCCGATCAGAAACTCAATATTCTGATGACTTTTATCGGCTCCACCTGCGGTGCGCTGCTGGTGCAGCACGTGCAGTCCGATATTCTGCGTCAGATCCTGCCGCTGCTGATCATCGGCATCGGGCTTTATTTTCTGCTGATGCCAAAGCTTGGCGAAGAAGATCGCCAGCGTCGCCTGTATGGCCTGCCGTTTGCGCTGATAGCTGGCGGCTGCGTAGGTTTTTATGACGGCTTCTTTGGCCCCGGTGCCGGGTCATTTTACGCGCTGGCTTTTGTGACGCTTTGTGGTTTCAACCTCGCCAAATCTACCGCCCACGCTAAAGTGCTTAACGCCACGTCAAACCTTGGCGGGCTGCTGCTGTTCATTATCGGCGGCAAGGTGATTTGGGGTACCGGCTTCGTGATGATGGCCGGGCAATTTTTAGGGGCGAGAGTGGGTTCGCGTCTCGTATTGAGTAAAGGGCAGCAGCTGATTCGCCCGATGATCGTTGTGGTTTCGGCGGTGATGAGCGCCAAGCTGCTGTATGACAGCCACGGACCGGAAATCCTCCACTGGTTAGGGATAGCCTGAAATGAATAACGTAACAATGAGCAAACAGCACCATTATCAGGAGCTGATCGACGTGTTCGATAGTTGCTTCCTGGAAGAGTTTAATACCCGCCTGATCAAAGGCGATGACGAGCCTATCTATCTGCCCGCGGATGACGAGTTGCCGTATAACCGCATCGTCTTTGCGCACGGCTACTACGCCAGCGGAATGCATGAAATCTCCCACTGGTGCGTGGCCGGTAAAGAGCGCCGCAAGCTGGTGGACTTCGGTTACTGGTATTGCCCGGACGGGCGCGATGCCGAAACTCAGGGAAAATTTGAAGACGTGGAAGTGAAACCGCAGGCGCTGGAGTGGATGCTCAGTACGGCGGCAGGCTTTCCGTTTAACGTCAGCTGCGACAACCTGAGCGGCGATTTTGAGCCTGACCGCATTGCCTTTCAGCGTCGGGTACATGCTCAGGTTATGACTTATCTGAAAGAGGGGCTCCCTGAGCGTCCGGCACGTCTGATTGGCGCGCTAAGGGCGTATTATGGCACCCCTGCGCTGGACGCCGGGCAGTTTGCCTGGCCAGAAGACCTAAACTAAAAATCACCTGTATGAAGAGGATGTATGATGATCGCGGAATTTGAGTCACGTATTTTGGCGTTGATTGACGAGATGGTGGAGCACGCCAGTGACGACGACCTGTTTGCCAGCGGTTATCTGCGTGGGCACCTTACTCTGGCCGTGGCCGAACTGGAAAACGGTGACGAGCATAAGCCAGAAGCGCTGCACGTCGTCGTGACCGACAGCCTGCAAAAGGCGATTCAGGCGGGTGAGCTGTCGCCGCGCGATCAGGCGCTGGTGCTGGGCATGTGGGATACGCTTTTCGAGAAGGCGAAGTTTTAAGACTGACCCTCACCCTAACCCTCTCCCTAAAAGGGAGAGGGGATAAAATATCACGGAAGGTCTGATGAGGAGAAAATCATTTCACCGCTTTGCCTTTCAACAATTTCCTCACCCAAAGCCGGTTAGGGTTCAAGGCCGCGAGCGTGACGGCATCCATCGGAATCGGCTCTTCGCTCATTTGTGCCGCCAGAATCTCTGATGCCAGCGGCGCGCTGCACAGCCCGCGGGATCCAAGCGCGCCCAGCATATAAAGATTGCCGTAAACCGGTGCCGGCTTCGCATTTTCACGATCTTCAGCAAGCCCTGCGTATTGCTCAAGTGTGGCTTCATAATCCGGAACGCTGCCTACCATTGGTAGATGATCGCGTGAGGCGCAGCGCACGCCACAGCGGGCTTCATTGGCTGAAACGTCCACTTCTTTTGCCCATTCGGCATGCGGTAAACAGTTGAGCAGCCGCTGGCGATTATGCTGCTGATCTTCTTCGTTCCAGGTCATCTCTTCCCGGCCACGATGATAGCTGGCGCCGATGCAGTGATGCTGGTTTTGCGGGTTAACCGGCGTCAGGTAGCCGTCATAGCACAGCACCTGGCAGAGCTGGCTTAACCCTGGCGTGGTTGGAATATGGCTGACCTGGCCGCCCACGGAATACACCGGCAGGTTTTGCGTTTGCATAAACCGGCTGATTTGATGGCCGTTGGCCAGCACTACCGAGCTGTGTTGAACCGCTTCCTGCTCCGCAAAATCTATCTTCCACCCGCCGTTATCGGGCGTTAAGCCGGTAGCCTGATGCCCATAGCGGATTTTCAATCCCTGCTGCTCGGCCAGTTCCAGCGCTCCGGCGGTAAGCTGCGCCGGGTAGAGCCAGCCGCCCAGCGGATAGCTAATCCCGCCGCACTGCGTGTCCACGCCACAGGTTTTCTCCACGGTTTCGGCGTCTACCGCCGTGGCCAGTAACCCGGGCAGGCCAAGGTTGAGCATCTGTTCGATTTTATGGGCGCTTTTTTCATCCCAGGCAAGCTGGGTGACGCCGCACCAGTCGTGGTCAAACGCTACCGGAAGGGCGTCATACAGGCGCCGCGCAAAGGTGAATGCCGCCGGGAAAAAGGTCGTCAGCGCGGCATCATGTGCGGTAAGCAGAGGGTAAAGTGCGCCCTGGCGGTTGCCGGAAGCTCCCTGAGCCGGTGCCTCATCCTCACAATACAGCGTCACCTGCCAGCCTCGACGCAGCAGCGCAAGAGAGAGAAGCGCGCTGGCTATTCCGCCGCCGATAATGGCGGTTTCTCGTTCGGGCGTGCCGGGGCGGGAGTACCACGGTGAGCGAGCTGGGGTTTCAATCGGCTTTTGCAACGACCCGACGAGCATCTCGCGTTTACGGCCAAACCCTTTGCTTCGTGTCATGGTAAAGCCTGCTTCAATCAGCCCACGGCGTACAAAGCCGGCGGAGGTAAAGGTCGCCAGCGTGCCGCCGGGGCGAGCCATGCGAACCATTGCCTGGAACAGCTGAGGCGTCCACATATCCGGGTTTTTGGCGGGCGCGAAGCCGTCAAGGAACCAGGCGTCGACCTGCTGATTCAGCGTGTCATCCAACTGAGATATCAGCTCGTTAATATCCCCGAACCACAGGTCCAGCGTAATGCGCCCGTTGTCCAGCAGCAGGCGGTGGCAGCCGGGCACAGGCAGCGGCCACTGTTGCTGAAGTTCGGCGGCGAAGCGGCTCAGTTCCGGCCAGTGCTTATGGGCCAGCGCCAGGTCAGGGGCGGTGAGGGGGAATTTTTCAAAACTGATAAAATGCAGCCGTTTTAAGCGGGCATCCTCACGTTTCACACAAAATTCATCGAACGCCTGCCATAAAGTCAAAAAGTTAAGGCCGGTACCAAAACCACTTTCCGCGACCACAAAAAGCGGTCTTTCGTGGGTTGCAAAGCGTTCGGGAAGATGGTTTCCGCCGAGGAAGACGTAACGCGTCTCTTCCAGCCCGTTATCGTTAGAGAAGTAAACGTCGTCAAAATCTCGGGATACAGGTGTACCTTCTTCGTTGAAACCGAGGTTGGCGGATTGTATAGGGGAATGTTTCACGTAAGTTGCTCGTGTGACAGGCAGTGGCTCGATCATAACGGGGCGAGCGGAGCGGCGCAAATTTCCGCATAATTTGGCTGATCGGACTTGTTCGGCGTACAACTGTACGCTATTGTGCCTCACGAAATCCTACATAGTGCAGTGAACGAGGTATTTGAATGAAACGTGCAGTGATTACTGGCCTGGGCATTGTATCCAGCATTGGTAATAACCAGCAGGAAGTCCTGGCATCTCTGCGAGAAGGACGCTCCGGGATCACTTTCTCGGAAGAGTTTAAAGAAGCGGGAATGCGCAGCCACATTTGGGGTAACGTCAAGCTGGATACCACCGGGTTGATTGACCGTAAAGTGGTTCGTTTCATGAACGATGCCTCTATCTATGCCTATCTTTCTATGCGTGAGGCTATTGCTGATGCTGGCCTGAGCGAAGAAGTGTATCAGAATAACCCACGCGTTGGCCTGATTGCAGGCTCCGGTGGTTCTTCTAAAGCGCAGGTCTTTGGGGCTGACGCGATGCGTAGCCCACGTGGCCTGAAAGCAGTGGGTCCTTACGTTGTCACCAAAGCGATGGGCTCCGCGGTTTCCGCCTGCCTCGCCACGCCGTTCAAAATCCACGGTGTGAACTACTCTATCAGCTCCGCCTGTGCGACTTCCGCGCACTGTATCGGTAACGCGGTAGAACAGATTCAACTGGGCAAACAGGACATCGTTTTTGCCGGCGGCGGCGAAGAGCTGGGCTGGGAAATGGCCTGTGAGTTCGATGCGATGGGCGCGCTGTCCACCAAATACAACGAAACGCCGGACAAAGCTTCCCGTACTTATGATACGCACCGCGACGGCTTCGTCATCGCTGGCGGCGGCGGTATGGTTGTGGTTGAAGAGCTGGAACACGCGTTGGCTCGTGGCGCACATATCTACGCTGAAATCGTTGGCTACGGCGCAACGTCCGATGGCGCAGACATGGTTGCTCCATCCGGTGAAGGCGCGGTGCGCTGCATGAAGATGGCCATGCACGGTGTTGATACGCCAATCGACTACCTGAACTCCCACGGGACTTCTACGCCGGTAGGCGACGTGAAAGAGCTGGGTGCGATCCGTGAAGTGTTCGCTGACCATAGCCCGGCTATTTCTGCGACTAAAGCAATGACCGGCCACTCACTGGGTGCCGCAGGCGTGCAGGAAGCTATCTATAGCCTGCTGATGCTGGAGCATGGCTTTATCGCGCCAAGCATCAACGTGGAAGAGCTCGACGAGCAGGCTGCTGGCCTGAACATCGTCACTAAGCCTACCGATGCGACGCTGACCACCGTGATGTCCAACAGCTTCGGCTTCGGCGGTACTAACGCCACGCTGGTCATGCGTAAGCTGAACGCTTAATCTCAATGGCTGATTCAGAATGGGGTGCCCTCGGGTGCCCTATTTTTTTGTCTATTCCTCTGCATTGACAGCCGGTTAGCCGGCAGGCACTATGCATTCCCCTCCATTATCATTTTGATAATGCGTAAGCGTTTAACGTTAACCAACGCACCCTATAATCTGAACACTCAGAGGAAAGGGCGCGGGTTGAGTTGCGCCTTGCTCTGAATTTATGGAGTAAGCAGTATGTCTGCGGTACCTGAGACCACCCTTAAAACGTCGAAGTCGGCGAATACGTCGCTATTCAGAATTACCTTTGCGGTATTTCTTACCTATATGACGGTTGGCCTGCCGCTGCCCGTTATCCCGCTTTTTGTTCACCAGCAGCTTGGCTACGGCAACATGATGGTTGGCGTGGCGGTGGGCATTCAGTTTCTTGCCACAGTATTAACCCGAGGCTATGCCGGACGGCTGGCGGATCAGATGGGGGCCAAACGTTCTGTACTACAGGGCATGTTTGCCTGTGGACTGGCGGGCGTTGCCTATTTACTCGCCGCGCTGCTGCCGGTTGATCCGGCGGTAAAATTTGGCCTGCTGATCGTTGGGCGATTAATTCTTGGATTTGGCGAAAGCCAGCTGCTGACCGGGAACCTGACCTGGGGGCTGGGTCTGGTTGGGCCGGGACGTTCCGGTAAGGTGATGTCCTGGAACGGGATGGCGATTTACGGTGCGCTGGCCGCCGGGGCGCCGCTTGGCCTGATGTTCAACGCCCAGTGGGGTTTTGTTGCATTGGGCGTGACGACCATTGCTCTGCCGCTGATTGGCCTGCTGTTTAATAGTACCGTGCAGCCTGTTCCGGCCCATAAAGGCGAGCGGCCTTCGCTGTTTACCGTTGTTGGGCTTATCTGGCAGCCAGGGCTCGGGCTGGCGCTGCAGGGCGTTGGTTTCGCCGTTATTGGTACCTTTGTTTCGCTCTATTTTGCCGCAAACGGCTGGGCTCATGCAGGCTTCACCTTAACGGCTTTCGGCGGCGCGTTTGTTCTGGTGCGCGTGCTGTTTGGCTGGATGCCTGACCGCTACGGCGGCGTGCGCGTGGCGCTGTTCTCACTGGCCGTTGAAACGGTGGGCCTGCTGCTTCTTTGGCATGCGCCTGGTGCCTGGACCGCGTTGCTTGGTGCAGCGCTGACGGGCTGCGGCTGCTCGTTAATTTTCCCGGCGCTGGGCGTGGAAGTGGTTAAGCGCGTTCCGCCTCAGGTTCGCGGCACTGCCCTGGGCGGCTATGCGGCATTCCAGGATATTTCATACGGCATCACCGGGCCGCTTACCGGGATTCTGGCCACTTCCATGGGCTATTCGTCGGTGTTTATGGCGGGGGCGATTTCTGCGGTTCTGGGGATTGCCGTGACGATGGTGGCGTTCAGGAAGTAGGTTTTTAGCCTTATTATCGGAGTGATGCTTTGTTATCACAAATACCGGTGATAATGCAGGGGCGGTGAATATTCCGTTCACTTCCAGTCCTGTTTTATATGCAGCCACCGCAACGGTGAACGACTCGGGGAAGTCACCGTCACTTCCCCGAGACCCCGGACTCCCGGCCAAATAAATCGCCGCAAGCGGTAAACCTCAGTTTTATCTCCCAGTCCTGGGTCGGCTGAGACGCGTTCCCGACGCTCTCAGCCTCCGGCCGTTCCCGACGCCCGGACCCTGGCCAGTCGGAGAGAAAACCGAGGCGATTTAAGCCGGAACCGAGCCTCGCTTTAAACCCGCAGCAATTCTGAAAGTCACAGTCGCTTCAAGACTTACAGCCACGCCCTTGTTCCCGGCTCTCATCGCCCCCGGTTATGACCCAACTCAGGCGGGGTTGAGCTGCCGGGAGCAGCGAAAGAGAGCGATCGTCGGGAACGAATCGCGAACGACCCCGAATGTTTGGGTGATAACCGGTGGGTTTACCGCTTTAGCGGCGATGAGCTCGCCGGGCGCCGGGGGTTGTGAGGGGGAATGGCGTATTTCCCCCTCACACGTTCACCGTGCTGGGAACTTATAGGGAAAACAGATTTATGGGTGAACGGAATAGCGGCGGAGCGAAAGATATCTCTCGGGAAAGTTGAACGGAAATCTGACTAAAAGCCAGCCTTGAGAGCGCTATATCACCAACCAGAGTAAAATCATCACCACGACCAGTGCAATCAGCGCCAGTCCGGGCCTTGCGCTCAGCGCTTTTATCGGCTCGATAATCGCACTGAACATCGGGTTGTAGATGGGCTGGATATCCCGCACTTCTGTTGCGCCCGGCTGGCGTTCTGCACGTTTTAAAAACACCTGGTTAAGAATGTCCTGTACCTGCGCCGCCGTCAGGACGCTCTGCGGCGTGGCCTGGAAGCGCTGCTGGCTGTAATCCACCATCTCTTTCCACTCCTGCGGCTCAAGCGGCTGCTTAAGTGCGGCCTGAACGCTGTGCAGCGTTGGCGCAGGCTGATGGTTCAGCGTTTGCCTTGCCTGTAGCCAGGTGGTCAGCAGGGTAAAGTGTCTGGCCGGGATCGGTTCACCGGTTTTCACACCAGACAGCTCAAGCATAGACTGCCAGATTTGTTTACCAGACTCGCCTGTTGCCGCGGCCAGTTTGGTGACCAGCTGGTTCAGGCTATTGTGCTCGGCGGGCAGCAGCGGGCGATCGGTTGCCGGGCGCTGCTGAGGCTGAGGAATGGTTAGCTGGTTATTTTGCAGCAGCGTTAGCACGGTTTTTAACTGGTCCGGCGTGAGCTGGCTAAGCGCCGTCTGGCCAAACTGCTGGCGAATAAAGTCGCTCACTGCCTGGCGGTTGTTGCCCTGCGGCAGCAAATCGGTTAGCTGTTGGATTATCTGGCGCGTGGCGAGCGTGGTCTGCGCGCTGGTCAGGCGCTGGCTGAGATTCTGTTCGGCCGCCGGAAAATGGCGAGACAGCAGGGGGGCATCGTTTTTCATCCCCAGGTCGTGCTTCAGCCCGGCCCAGACTTCGGCGCTTTGCTGCTGGCTAAGCGCAATGATTCGGGTGATCAAACGCTCCAGCACGGTACGTTGCTGGGTAGAAAGCGGTTGTTCGCCGGCGGCAGACGGCGCGGAGGGAGGTTCCCCCGGAGGACGCGGCGTAGCGCCCTGAATGGGTTGCATTATAGTGAAATCCTTAAGCTCGCCTTAAACACGACAAAACATTAACAAATAGGCTCTATATAATTCGGGCTGAAGGAAGGCGGCAAGACCGTGAGTCCCCAGGAGCATAGCTAACTATGTGACTGGGGTGAACGGGTGCAGCCAACGCGCCTGCAGCTTGAAGTATGACGAGCATAGTTCGTTATGCCCGGACGTCAGATTATGGCACACTATCCGGCCTTATCTCGACGATTAACAGACAGGTACTCAGGTGAAAATCCTCGTTGATGAAAATATGCCCTACGCTCGCGATCTTTTTAGCCGTTTGGGCGAGGTTATCGCCGTGCCGGGGCGCCCAATTCCGGTCGATGCGTTAACGGATGCTGACGCATTAATGGTGCGTTCGGTCACGAAAGTGAACGCCGGGCTGCTGGAAGGAAAAGGGATCAAATTTGTTGGTACCGCAACGGCCGGGACCGATCACGTTGATGAAGCGTATTTACAAAGCGCCGGGGTGGCATTCTCCGCCGCACCTGGCTGTAACGCGATTGCCGTTGTTGAGTATGTGTTCTCCTCCTTATTGATGTTGGCCGAACGCGATGGTTTTGAACTGAAAGACCGCACCGTGGGCATCGTTGGCGTTGGTAACGTAGGCTCTCGTCTGCAGGCTCGCCTGGAAGCCTGGGGCGTACGTACTTTACTGTGCGATCCGCCGCGTGCCGATCGTGGTGACGAAGGCGATTTCATTTCGCTGGAAACGCTGGTGCAGGAAGCTGACATCATCACTTTCCATACGCCGCTGTTTAAATCCGGTGAGTACAAAACGCTGCATCTGGCGGACGAGGCGCTGATTAGCCGTCTGAAGCCTGGCGCTATTCTGATTAATGCCTGCCGTGGCCCGGTTGTGGACAACGCTGCGCTGCTGAAATGCTTAAAAGCAGGGCAGGAGCTGAGCGTCGTGCTTGACGTGTGGGAACCGGAGCCGGATCTCAACGTTGAGCTGCTGAGCAAGGTGGACATCGGCACCTCACACATTGCGGGCTACACGCTTGAGGGCAAGGCTCGGGGTACGACGCAGGTCTTTGAAGCCTTTAGCGATTTCATCGGTCAGTCGCAACAGGTCGCGCTGGATTCACTGCTGCCCGCGCCGGAGTTTGGCCGTATCACTCTGGCCGGTCCGCTCGATCAACCGACGCTCAAAAGACTGGTGCATCTGGTGTATGATGTGCGCCGCGACGATGCCCCACTGCGTAAGGTAGCCGGTCAGCCTGGCGAATTCGACAAGCTGCGTAAAAACTACCTCGAACGCCGCGAGTGGTCATCGCTCTATGTGCAGTGCGATGATGCCGATGCGGCAGCCATGCTGCAAAAACTGGGCTTTAGCGCGGTTCATCACCCGCTTCGCTAAGTTTAATCTTCTGGCTCCCCGAGGCCCGGCTTCGGGGAGCATCTGTTTTATTTTCTGGAGTAAACCAACATGTCCGAAGGCTGGAATATTGCCATCTTAGGCGCCACCGGTGCCGTAGGCTCAGCTTTGCTTGAACTGCTTGCTGAACGTCAGTTCCCGGTTGGTGAATTGTATGCCCTGGCGCGTAGCGAGAGCGCCGGTGAAAACCTGCGTTATGAAGGCAAAACCATAATGGTGCAGGACGCGGCAGAGTTCGACTGGACTCAGGCCCAGCTTGCGTTCTTCGTCGGGGGCGTTGAAGCGTCTGCTCAATACGTGGAAGAAGCAACCAATTCTGGCTGCCTGGTTATCGACTCCAGCGGCCTGTTTGCTATGGAGCCGGACGTGCCGCTGGTAGTGCCGGACGTTAACCCGTATGTACTGAGTGATTACCGCAACCGCAATCTGGTTGCCGTGGCGGACAGTCTGACCAGCCAGCTGCTCAGCGCGTTAAAACCGCTGATTGAGCAGGGCGGCCTGTCGCGTATTCAGGTGACCAGCCTGCTGTCCGCCTCCGCTCGCGGCAAAGTGGCCGTAGACGCGCTGGCCGGACAGAGCGCACGCCTGCTGAACGGCATTCCTATTGATGAAGAAGATCTGTTTGGCCGCCAGCTGGCGTTTAACATGCTGCCGCTGGTGCCGGACGCCGAAGGTAGCGTGCGGGAAGAGCGTCGCCTGGTGAATGAAGTGCGTAAAGTGCTGCAGGATGACGGCCTGATGATCTCCGCCAGCCTCGTGCAGTCGCCGGTGTTCTACGGCCACGCCCAAATCGTTAACTTTGAAGCTCTGCGCCCGCTGGCGGCAGAGGAAGCCCGCGATGCGTTTGCTCAGGCAGAAGATATCGAGCTGTCTGAAGAGGGCGAATTCCCGACTCAGGTTGCGGATGCGTCCGGCAGCGGCCATCTTTCTATCGGCTGTGTGCACAACGATTACGGCATGCCGGAGCAAATTCAGTTCTGGTCGGTGGCCGATAACGTTCGCTTTGGCGGCGCGCTGATGGCGATAAAAACCGCTGAGAAACTGGTGCAGGAGTATATGTACTGATGTCCGAAGTGCTAAGCGAAATTCCGCTTCATAAAATCGCGCTCGGCATAGAGTACGACGGCAGTAAATATTACGGCTGGCAGCGCCAGAACGAAGTGCGCAGCGTGCAGGAAAAGCTGGAAAAAGCGCTGTCTCAGGTGGCCAATGAGCCGATTAACGTGTTTTGCGCGGGGCGCACCGATGCGGGCGTTCACGCCACAGGCCAGGTGGTGCATTTTGAAACCAGCGCGGTGCGCAAAGATGCTGCCTGGACGATGGGCGTAAATACGAATTTGCCTGGTGACATCGCCGTTCGTTGGGTAAAAGATGTGCCGGCCGAGTTTCACGCCCGGTTTAGCGCCACGGCCCGACGTTATCGCTACGTGATTTATAATCATCGCCTGCGTCCGGCCGTTTTACAGCAGGGAGTAACGCATTTTCACCTGCCTCTGGATGCGGACAAAATGCACCGTGCCGCCCAGAGCCTGTTGGGGGAGAATGACTTTACCTCGTTCCGTGCGGTGCAGTGCCAGTCCCGCACTCCGTGGCGCAATATGATGCACATTACGGTAAACCGCTACGGCGCTTACATCGTGGTGGACATTAAGGCCAACGCGTTTGTTCACCATATGGTGCGCAATATCGTCGGCAGCCTGCTGGAAGTCGGCTGCGGTAACCAGGCTGAAACCTGGATGGCTGACCTGCTGGCAATGAAGGACCGCACCAAGGCTGCTGCTACCGCTAAGGCGGAAGGGCTGTACCTGGTGTCGGTGGATTATCCCGACCACTTTGCGCTGCCGCGTCTCCCGATGGGGCCGCTTTTTTTAGCCGACTGATTGCTGCTTAAGAAAGGAAACTTTGATGGATTTCATCCGTTTTATCATCGACTTCATTTTGCATATCGACGTGCATTTGGCCGAGCTGGTGGCACAATACGGCGTCTGGGTTTACGCTATTTTGTTCCTGATTTTGTTCTGCGAAACCGGGCTGGTAGTGACGCCGTTTTTACCGGGTGATTCGCTGCTGTTTGTGGCGGGCGCGCTGGCTTCGCTGGAAACTAACGACCTGAACGTGCATTACATGGTCATTTTGATGGTGATTGCCGCCATCATCGGCGATGCGGTGAACTACACTATCGGCCGGCTGTTTGGCGAGAAGTTGTTCAGTAATCCGAACTCAAAAATCTTCCGCCGCAGTTATCTTGATAAAACTCATGCTTTTTACGAGCGTCACGGCGGAAAAACGATTATCCTCGCGCGCTTCGTGCCGATTGTGCGAACCTTCGCACCGTTTGTCGCCGGGATGGGGCATATGTCCTATCGCCATTTTGCGATCTATAACGTGGTCGGCGCGCTGCTGTGGGTATTGCTGTTCACCTACGCGGGCTATCTGTTTGGTAACCTGCCTGTGGTACAGGAAAACCTGAAGCTGCTGATTGTGGCGATAATCGTGGTGTCTGTTCTGCCCGGCGTGGTGGAAGTTATTCGCCACAAACGCGCTGCGGCGCGGCAGTCGAAATAATACGCGGCAGCGGTTCGACCACTTTTTTATCCAAAGTCGCGGGCCGTTGTGTTTTAATGAGCACCATTTATGGTCTGGGGCAGGGAAAACTGCCGCAGAAAAACTGGCATCGACCAGGTTCAAGCAGAAAGGTCATCAATGAGCTGGATTGAACGAATTCTCAATAAGAGCAATATTACTCCCACCCGTAAGGCGAGCATCCCTGAAGGGGTGTGGACCAAGTGCGATAGCTGCGGCCAGGTCCTGTACCGCGCCGAGCTGGAACGCAATCTTGGCGTTTGCCCTAAGTGCGACCACCACATGCGTATGGCGGCCCGCGATCGCCTGCATAGCCTGTTAGACGAAGGCTCACTGGTGGAATTGGGCAGTGAGCTTGAGCCAAAAGATTTGCTGAAGTTCCGTGATTCCAAAAAGTACAAAGATCGCCTTGCAACGGCACAAAAAGAGACCGGTGAGAAAGACGCGCTGGTAGTAATGAAAGGTACCCTGCACGGTATGCCTGTTGTTGCGGCGGCCTTTGAGTTCTCCTTTATGGGCGGCTCAATGGGTTCTGTGGTCGGCGCGCGTTTTGTTCGTGCCGTTGAGCAGGCGCTGGAAGACAACTGCCCGATGGTGTGCTTCTCCGCTTCCGGCGGTGCCCGTATGCAGGAAGCGCTGATGTCGCTGATGCAAATGGCGAAAACCAGCGCCGCACTGGCAAAAATGCAGGAGCGTGGTCTGCCGTACATTTCCGTGCTGACTGACCCAACCATGGGCGGCGTGTCGGCAAGCTTTGCGATGCTGGGCGACCTGAACATTGCCGAACCGAAAGCGCTGATTGGCTTTGCCGGTCCACGCGTTATCGAGCAAACCGTGCGTGAAAAACTGCCGCCGGGCTTCCAGCGCAGTGAATTCCTGATCGAAAAAGGCGCGATTGACATGATCGTCCGTCGCCCGGAGCTGCGTCTGAAGCTGGCGAGCGTTCTGGCGAAGTTTATGAATCTGCCTGCACCAAACCCGGAAGCTCCGCGGGAGCCAATTGTGGTTCCGCCAGCGCCGGAACAGGGTCAAGAGGCCTGATTCGTCACTAAGGGCAGGCCAGCAGGCTCTGCCCTTTTTCTTTATGTGCATGTTAAGTGGGCATCATGGAAAAAGATCTTATCCCTCAAGCCACGTCGCCTCTGGCCACGTGGCTTTACTATCTCGAAAACCTTCACTCCACCACCATCGATATGGGCCTTGAGCGCATCAGCAAAGTTGCGGCTAAACTGGACGTGTTGAAACCTGCGCCAACGGTGTTCACGGTTGCCGGAACCAACGGCAAAGGCACCACCTGCCGTACGCTAGAAACCACGCTGATGGCGGACGGATACCGGGTAGGGGTTTATAGCTCGCCGCATCTGGTGCGCTACACCGAGCGCGTACGCATTCAGGGTGAAGAGTTACCGGAGGACCTGCATACCGCCTCCTTTGCAGAGATAGAGGCTGCCCGTGGTGATATTTCCTTAACCTATTTTGAATACGGAACGCTGTCCGCATTGCTATTGTTTAAGCAGCAGGCGGTAGATGTGGTTATTCTTGAGGTGGGTCTTGGCGGTCGCCTTGATGCCACTAACATCGTGGACTCTGATGTGGCCGTTGTCACCAGTATCGCGCTCGACCACACCGACTGGCTTGGCCCGGATCGTGAGAGCATCGGTCGCGAAAAAGCCGGTGTCTTCCGTAGAGATAACCCGGCGGTAGTGGGCGAGCCGGATATGCCGTACACGATTGCCGATGTAGCACAGGAAAAAGGGGCGCAGCTACTGCGCCGCGGCGTGGACTGGGATTATGAGGTGGGTGCAACCGGCTGGACGTTCCGTGACGCTCACGGCGAGCTGGGCCAACTTCCGCTGCCGCGGGTACCGCAGCCAAATGCTGCAACGGCGCTGGCCGCTCTGCGGGCAAGTAAACTGAACATCAGTGAAAACGCGATACGTTATGGCATTGAGCATGCCACGCTGCCAGGACGCTTTCAGATTGTTTCTGAGTCGCCACGCGTTATTCTGGACGTTGCCCATAATCCGCATGCGGCAGCTTACCTTGCCGGACGCCTGACGGCGTTACCCGGGCAGGGGCGGGTACACGCGGTTATCGGTATGCTGCACGATAAAGACATCGCCGGGACGCTTGCCTGTTTGTCGCCTCAGGTCGATAGCTGGTATTGTGCTCCGCTGGAGGGGCCACGAGGTGCAAGCGCAGAACAACTCATCGCGCATCTTGGCAACGGCAGAACATTTGCAACGGTGGCTGACGCATGGCATGCAGCAATGGCTGAAGCGACGGCTGAAGATACCGTGCTGGTGTGCGGTTCGTTCCACACGGTGGCCCATGTAATGGAAGTACTGGACGCGGGGAGAGCAGGTGGCGAGTAAGTTTCAAAACCGATTAGTCGGAACCATTATTCTGGTGGCGCTGGGGGTCATTGTGCTGCCGGGTCTGCTGGACGGGCAGAAAAAGCATTATCAGGATGAATTCGCAGCTATTCCTTTGGTGCCCAAGCCAGGGGACAGCGATGAGCCGGATATGCTGCCTGCGGCTACCCAGGCGCTGCCGTCTCAGCCGCCTGAAGGGGCGGCAGAAGAGGTGAGGGCCGGGGCTGCTGCGCCACCGGGTCTGAATAACAGGACCATCCCGAACGAAGGCTCTGCGGGCGTTGATGAAGTGCCTGTGGCACGCGAACAGCCTAAGCCACAGCCGGTGCAGGAAAAACCAAAACCGAAGCCGGTGGAAAAGCCACAGCCTAAGCCAGCTTCTGATGATCAGACCGGGCAGCAACTTGCCATGGCCTCTGAGCAGCCGACGAAGACGGAAAAACCAGCCGACAAAGCACCGACCGGGCAAGCGTACGTGGTGCAGCTTGGCGCATTGAAAAATGCGGACAAAGTGAATGAAATTGTTGGTAAACTGCGCGGTGCCGGATTCAAGGTTTATACCTCACCGACAACGCCTGTGCAGGGGAAAATCACCCGTATTCTGGTTGGGCCGGATGCCTCGAAAGATAAGCTGAAGTCTTCGCTTGGCGAGCTGAATTCGCTTTCTGGCCTGAAGGGCGTGGTGATGAACTACTCGCCACGGTAGCGGTTTGTGACCCTCACCCCGGCCCTCTCCCTGGAAGGGGGAGGGGAAAAGCCATTACACCGAGCGGTTCCCTCGCCCCTCTGGGGAGAGGGTTAGGGTGAGGGGAAAACAACGCCATACCGTCACTTCGCCTCTAAAAGGTGAGGGGAAAACTGGCACTTTTTTAATGGCGTTGATGCTTTTTTCAACGCCATTATTTATTTACGCGCGGGAAGGAAATCCCTACGCAAACGTTTTCTTTTTCTGTTAGAATTCGCCCCGAACTGGACGTCAGGGCAATTTGTCACGAGATTTTTTCATGGTCTGGATAGATTACGCCATCATTGCGGTTATCGGTTTTTCTTGTCTGGTAAGCGTAATACGTGGGTTTGTGAAGGAAGCGTTATCGCTTGTGACCTGGGGATGTGCTTTCTTTGTCGCCAGTCATTACTACACTTATCTGTCAGTCTGGTTCACTGGCTTTGAAGACGAACTGGTACGTAATGGGATAGCTATCGCGGTGCTGTTTATCGCGACGCTGATTGTCGGTGCGATAGTCAATTATGTGATTAGCGCGCTGGTGCAAAAAACCGGCCTGTCGGGTACAGACAGGGTGTTGGGGATCTGTTTTGGCGCCTTGCGTGGCGTACTGATCGTCTCTGCCATTCTGTTCTTCCTGGATACTTTTACCGGTTTTTCAAAAAGCGATGACTGGCAAAAGTCGCAGCTTATCCCGCAATTCAGTTTCATCATCAGATGGTTCTTTGACTATCTGCAAAGCTCGTCAAGTTTCTTGCCCCGCTAATCGTAGCGGGGGGTGTGGCTTAATGAGGAAAAGACAACATGTGCGGTATTGTCGGTATCGCCGGTTTCATGCCGGTAAACCAGTCGATTTATGATGCGTTAACGGTGCTTCAGCACCGTGGCCAGGATGCCGCAGGCATCGTCACCATCGACGCTTTAAATTGCTTCCGTCTGCGTAAAGCGAATGGCCTGGTGAGCGATGTGTTTGAAGCCCGCCACATGCAGCGTCTGCAGGGGAATATGGGTATCGGCCACGTGCGTTACCCGACCGCCGGCAGTTCCAGCGCTTCTGAAGCTCAGCCTTTCTACGTCAACTCTCCTTACGGAATTACTCTGGCGCATAACGGTAACCTGACCAATGCCCACGAGCTGCGTAAAAAGCTGTTTGAAGAAAAACGTCGCCACATTAACACCACTTCTGACTCTGAAATCCTGCTCAATATCTTTGCCAGCGAGCTGGATAACTTCCGCCATTATCCGCTGGAAGCAGACAATATTTTTGCCGCTATCGCCGCCACTAACCGCCAAATCCGCGGCGCTTACGCCTGTGTGGCGATGATTATCGGCCACGGTATGGTGGCCTTCCGCGACCCGAACGGCATTCGTCCGCTGGTTATCGGCAAGCGTGACCTGGGCGATGGCCGCACCGAATACATGGTGGCCTCCGAGAGCGTGGCGCTTGACACCCTGGGCTTTGAGTTCCTGCGCGATATCGCGCCGGGAGAAGCGGTGTACATCACCGAAAAAGGCCAACTGTTCACCCGCCAGTGCGCCGATAACCCGGTCAGCAACCCGTGCCTGTTCGAATATGTTTACTTTGCGCGCCCGGACTCGTTTATCGACAAGATCTCCGTCTATAGCGCGCGCGTTGAGATGGGTAAAAAGCTTGGCGAGAAGATTGCCCGCGAATGGGAAGACCTGGATATCGACGTGGTCATTCCCATTCCTGAAACCTCCTGCGACATTGCGCTGGAAATTGCCCACATTCTGGATAAACCTTATCGCCAGGGGTTTGTGAAAAACCGCTACGTTGGCCGCACGTTTATCATGCCGGGCCAGCAGCTGCGCCGTAAGTCCGTGCGCCGTAAGCTGAACGCCAACCGCGCCGAGTTCCGTGATAAAAACGTGCTTTTGGTGGACGACTCCATCGTGCGCGGTACCACATCTGAGCAGATTATTGAGATGGCGCGTGAAGCCGGAGCCAAAAAGGTTTACCTGGCCTCCGCCGCGCCGGAAATCCGCTTCCCGAACGTTTATGGCATCGACATGCCAAGCGCTAACGAGCTGATTGCTCACGGGCGTGAAGTGGACGAAATTCGCCAAATCATCGGCGCCGATGGCCTGATTTTCCAGGATCTGGACGACCTTATCGAAGCGGTCCGCGTGGAAAATCCGGATATCACCCAGTTTGAGTGTTCGGTCTTCAACGGTATCTACGTGACGAAAGACGTTGACCACAAGTACCTGCAGTATCTCGAGTCCCTGCGTAACGACGACTCCAAAGCGCTGGCGCGTCAGAACGAAGTGGAAAATTTAGAGATGCACAACGAAGGCTGATTTCCCCCGCCTCTCTCCTGGAAAGGGGAGAGGCATGTTCTACGCTTCCCCGCCCGCGGGGAGCCTTGCATCCCACCTCATCTTGCGGCAAAGTCAGCCCAGATATTCTTTATGGGCAAATTCAATGAAACGACTGATCGTCGGTATTTCCGGAGCCAGCGGCGCCATTTACGGGGTGCGTTTACTGCAAATCCTGCAGCAGTTGCCGGAGGTAGAAAGCCATCTGGTGATGAGCAACGCGGCACGCCAGACCCTGGCGCTGGAAACCGATTACTCGCTGCGCGATGTTCAGGCGCTGGCGGATGTTGTTCATGACTCGCGTGATATCGCCGCCAGCATCTCCTCCGGTTCGTTTAAGACAATGGGCATGGCGGTGCTGCCGTGCTCGATTAAAACGCTGTCGGGCATCGTACACAGCTATACGGACGG
This sequence comes from Enterobacteriaceae bacterium RIT693, assembly GCA_009668225.1. Taxonomy (GTDB): domain Bacteria; phylum Pseudomonadota; class Gammaproteobacteria; order Enterobacterales; family Enterobacteriaceae; genus Cedecea. The sequence goes on from WJYK01000013.1 coordinate 104,329, forward strand.
CCTGTTGACCCGCGCGGCGGACGTGGTGCTGAAAGAGCGCCGCCCGCTGGTGCTTTGTATTCGCGAAACGCCGCTGCACCTGGGTCACCTGCGCCTGTTGACCCAGGCATCCGAACTGGGTGCGGTGATCATGCCGCCGGTGCCCGCGTTTTATCATCGCCCGCAAACGCTGCAGGATATTGTCGACCAGACGGTGAACAGGGTATTGGATCAGTTTGACCTTGAGCTGCCTGAAGACCTGTTTGTTCGCTGGGGCGGGGCATAGGTCATGCCCTGGCGCGGTGCATCACAAATTAATTGCCTCATAATGGGGCAATTCTGCAACGCCGATCGCTTTTAGAAGATTTAATCCGCGAAAACCCCTTTCCCCTCTATTCCCGCTTCCCAGAACTGCTATCTTTCAAACTAGCGCGAAGTTGCAACGTTTTATTAACATAAATCAGCGACTTTTTTCCACGCAGGGAAAAGTGGCATGAGAACTGCAACTCTCCGTTTGCCAATGTATTACCACACAACAAGACATCACAAATAAGAAAGCCAAACTTGAGGGTATCGTATGAAGAAGTCGGTTCTTGCACTGTCTTTACTGCTCGGCCTGTCCAGCGCAGCCAGCGTGTTCGCAGCGATTCCGCAAAACGTCCGTATTGGGACCGACGCGACCTACGCCCCATTCTCCTCGAAAGATGCGAAAGGGGATTTTGTCGGGTTTGATATCGACCTTGGCAATGAACTTTGCAAGCGCATTCAGGCCAAATGTACGTGGGTGGGCAGTGACTTTGACTCCCTGATCCCGTCGCTGAAAGCGAAGAAAATCGACGCCATTATCTCGTCTCTGTCGATCACCGAAAAACGTCAGCAGGAGATCCTCTTCTCCGACAAGCTGTACGCGGCCGATTCTCGCCTGATTGCGACGAAAGGCTCCCCAATTCAGCCGACCCTTGAGTCACTGAAAGGCAAACACGTTGGGGTGCTGCAGGGCTCTATTCAGGAAACCTATGGCAACGCCGAATGGCGCCCTAAAGGTGTGGATGTGGTGGCCTATGCCAACCAGGACTTGATCTACTCCGATCTTGCCGCGGGGCGTCTGGACGCTGCATTTCAGGATGAGGTTGCCGGTAGCGAAGGTTTCCTGAAACAGCCTGCCGGTAAAGACTTTGCCTTCGCCGGGCCTTCAGTGAAGGACAAGAAGTACTTCGGTGACGGCACCGGTATCGGTCTGCGCAAAGATGATACTGAGCTGAAGGCCGCGTTCGACAAAGCGCTGGGCGAAATACGTAAAGACGGTACTTACGACAAATTAGCGAAGAAGTACTTCGACTTTAATGTTTACGGCGAATAAGTTTATCCCTTAGTCTGTAGCCCGGTTCTGAATATATTCTTAACCGGGCAGGATAACTATGCAGTGGTGCAGTCACGTTCCGGCTGCACCTTTATGGTGCGAAGACGTTGTGTTCGCAACGCGTTGCGTAAGTTTTCCCTGTTCACGTAGTGGGTGTGAGCCTTAAGTAACGGACAGTCTATTGAGGATAATTATGAAAAAGCTGGTTTTGTCTCTTTCTCTGGTGCTGGCATTTTCCAGCGTGACCACAGCATTCGCTGCTATTCCGAAAAATTTACGGATTGGCACGGACCCAACCTATGCGCCATTTGAATCCAAAAATGCTCAGGGTGAGCTGGTCGGTTTCGATATCGACCTGGCTAAAGAACTCTGTAAGCGCATTAACACCCAATGTACCTTTGTTGAAAACCCATTAGATGCGCTGATCCCATCTCTGAAGGCGAAGAAAATCGACGCCATCATGTCTTCTCTGTCCATCACCGAGAAGCGTCAGCAGGAAATCGCGTTCACCGACAAGCTGTATGCGGCTGACTCTCGCCTGGTGGTAGCCAAAGGTTCTCCGATCCAGCCAACGATTGAGTCGCTGAAAGGCAAGCGCGTCGGCGTGCTGCAGGGCACAACGCAGGAAACTTACGGCAATGAGCACTGGGCGCCAAAAGGCATCGAGATTGTTTCCTATCAGGGGCAGGACTCGATTTACGCCGACCTGGCCGCCGGGCGTATTGACGCCGCATTCCAGGATGAAGTGGCCGCCAGCGAAGGCTTCCTGAAACAGCCTGTCGGCAAAGATTACCAGTTCGGCGGCCCGTCCATTAAAGACGACAAGCTATTTGGCGTCGGCACCGGCATGGGCCTGCGTAAAGAAGATAACGAGCTGCGTGAGGCGCTGAACAAGGCCTTTGCGGAGATGCGTAAAGACGGCACGTATGAGAAGTTAGCGAAGCCGTACTTTGATTTTAATGTGTATGGTGAATAACCCTTACCGGTGATAAAGGCCCCGCGTCAGACGGGGCCCAGTAAGCAGCAGCAAACACTGACGACAGGATACGCACCATGTTGTATGGCTTTTCCGAAGTAATTTTTAAAGGGGCGCTGGTTACGCTTGAGCTGGCGCTCGCCTCGGTTGTCCTTTCCGTGCTGATTGGGCTTGCCGGCGCAGGCGCAAAACTGTCCAAAAACCGCCCGCTCGCATTACTGTTTGAGGGCTACACCACGCTGATTCGCGGGGTGCCGGACCTGGTGCTGATGCTGTTAATTTTCTACGGGCTGCAGATGCTGCTCAACAGCATTACCGATGCGCTGGGCATGGCGCAGTTTGATATCGACCCGATGGTGGCGGGCATTATCACCCTCGGCTTTATCTACGGCGCTTATTTTACCGAAACCTTCCGCGGTGCATTTCTGGCGGTGCCGAAAGGCCATATTGAGGCGGCAACCGCGTTTGGCTTTACCGGCTCCCAAACCTTCCGCCGTATTCTGTTTCCGGCCATGATGCGCTACGCGCTGCCGGGGATCGGTAACAACTGGCAGGTTATTCTCAAGGCAACCGCGCTGGTTTCCCTGCTCGGCCTCGAAGATGTGGTGAAGGCCACGCAGCTCGCCGGGAAAAGCACCTGGCAGCCGTTCTACTTCGCCATTGTCGCCGGGATTATCTATCTGGTCTTTACTACGGTTTCAAACGGGGTGCTGCTCTGGCTTGAACGTCGCTATTCCGTTGGCGTGAAGAGGGCGGAGCTATGATTGATATTATTCACGATTACTGGCAGTCCCTGCTGTGGACCGACGGTTACCGCTTTACGGGCGTGGCGATCACGCTGTGGCTGCTGATTTTGTCGGTGGTGATGGGCGGGACTCTGGCGCTGTTCCTCGCCATCGGGCGCGTCTCCAGTAACAAATTTATCGCGTTCCCGATCTGGCTCTTTACCTACATTTTTCGCGGTACGCCGCTCTACGTACAGCTGCTGGTTTTCTACTCGGGGATGTACACGCTGGAGATAGTCAAAGGCACTGAATTGCTGAATGCCTTCTTCCGCAGCGGCCTCAACTGTACCGTGCTGGCGCTGACGCTGAACACCTGTGCTTATACCACGGAGATTTTTGCCGGAGCCATTCGCTCGGTGCCGCATGGTGACATTGAAGCGGCGCGCGCCTACGGCTTCTCAAAAGTAAAAATGTACCGCTGCATTATTCTGCCTTCGGCGCTGCGCATCGCGCTGCCGGCGTACAGCAACGAGGTGATCCTGATGCTGCACTCCACGGCGCTGGCGTTTACCGCCACGGTGCCGGATCTGCTCAAGATTGCCCGTGATATTAACTCCGCAACCTACCAGCCGTTTACCGCGTTTGGCATCGCGGCCGTGCTGTATTTGATTATCTCTTATGTGCTGATAAGCCTGTTCCGTAAAGCGGAAAAACGCTGGCTGCAGCACGTTAAACCCGCTTCGCACTGAGTGACTTCTGATGGCTGAAAATAAATTAAACGTAACGGATCTGCACAAACGCTACGGCGAACATGAAGTGCTCAAAGGGGTGTCACTGAAGGCTAACGCCGGAGATGTCATCAGCATCATCGGTTCGTCTGGCTCGGGCAAAAGTACCTTTTTGCGCTGCATTAACTTTCTCGAAAAACCGAGCGAAGGCACGATTGTGGTCAGCAACCAGAACATCAATCTGGTGCGGGATAAAGACGGCCAGCTCAAAGTGGCCGATAAAAACCAGCTGCGCCTGCTGCGCACCCGGCTGACGATGGTGTTCCAACACTTTAACCTGTGGAGCCACATGACGGTGCTGGAAAACGTGATGGAAGCGCCTATTCAGGTGCTGGGGCTGAGCAAGCAGGAATCGAAAGAGCGGGCGATTAAGTACCTGGCAAAAGTCGGCATCGACGAACGCCAGTACGTTAAATACCCGGTGCATCTGTCCGGTGGTCAGCAGCAGCGTGTTTCCATCGCCCGTGCGCTGGCGATGGAGCCAGAAGTGCTGCTGTTTGATGAGCCAACCTCGGCGCTTGACCCAGAGCTTGTGGGAGAAGTGCTGCGCATTATGCAGAAGCTGGCAGAAGAGGGGAAAACGATGGTCGTTGTGACGCACGAGATGGATTTTGCCCGTCACGTGTCCAGCCACGTTATCTTCCTGCATCAGGGCCGTATTGAAGAAGAAGGCCCGCCGGCCGAGCTGTTCGGCAGCCCGAAAAGCGCTCGCCTGCAGCAGTTCCTTTCGGGTTCGCTGAAGTAATCCCTCACCCCTCTCCCTTTGGGAGAGGGCTGGGGTGAGGGTGAAGAATGCATCACTCCTCGCCCAACAACCTCACCGCCGTACTCTCATCCGTCACCAGGCCTGACATCCAGCGGCCGGTCAATGCCGCCTTGATAGCAGCAAACTTACGCTCTCCGCCGGAAAAGGCGATGATCTTACGCGGGTTGTCGCTTTGCAGCGGCACGCTGGTCAGCAGGGCATCCAGTTCGCTGTAGACGCGCTGGCCGTCGTGGTTAAAGAAATGTCCCAGCATTTCACCGGCAACGCCCTGGCCGTGCAGCATGTTGACCTGCTCGTCGGTAATAAATCCTTCGGCATTTAGCGGGCAGCCGATGTCCACTTCGCCAACGCCGAGAAACGCGACGTTGGCCGCCAGCGCCCGGTCGGTCACGCGCTGGTACACTTTGTGGCGGCACCACATGTCGCGGTCTTCTTCGCTATCGGCATACAGCGGGGCGGGGATGAAAAAGTATTTACCCTGCATTTTCTCCGCCATTTTTAGCGGCATGTCATAGCGCGTCCCCGAGTCATCACGCGCAATTGCGCCAATCATCGATACGCAGTGGTGCTGCGGGCGTTCGACCCACGGCAGGACGTCGATGATTGAGCGCAGCGTTTTGCCGGAGCCAATGCCGAAGACCTGCGGCTGCTCGTCGGCGATAAACTGCGACATCACTTCGGCGCCTTCCACCGCCAGCATCTGCTGGATGGCCTCATCGTCCAGCCCTTCCGAGGGCACCACGCGGCAGATTTCCAGGCCGAAACGTTCCCGGACCTGCTGCGCCAGCTTCAGGCAGCGGGCAACCGGATGGGCGATTTTCACCGTCACCATACCCTGCTCGCGGGCGGAAGAAACCAGCCGCTGGGCGACCTGGCGAGAAATCCCCAGCTCACGGGCGATATCCTGCTGCGTCATGCCCGCCACGTAATACATCCAGGCGACGCGCGCGGCTTGCTCTTGTTTTTTCTCTTCTCTGCTCATGGCGGCACCTTATGACTCTTTGAAACGCATTCTACCCCGCGCGTGCTTCGTTGGTCATTGGGCAAAAGTCATTTTTATGGGCAAATGTTGTCGATGTGAGTTTGATCTCAGAAAGTCGGGGCTGGCCGCAACTAGACTATAACAAACGGGCAAATGCCCTTTAAAATGACAAATGCTTAATTATGAGGTGAATCATGACGACGAAATCGGTATGGATGCATATTGGCGCAGGTTCTTTTCACCGTGCTCATCAGGCGTGGTATCTCAATCAACTGATCAAGCAGGGCGATGACGGCTGGAGTATTTCACTGGGCAACATCCGGAATGATGCCGGCGAGCTGCTGAGCCAGCTGGCGGCGCAGCACGGCGAATATGTGCTGGAAACCGTTACCCCGGAAGGCGAGCGTGCCTACGAAAAGATCTCTTCTATCCGCAAAGTACTGCCGTGGGATAAAGAGATTACTGCCCTGGTTGAAGAGGGCGCTAAAGCGTCGACCCGCGTGATTGCCTTCACCGTGACCGAAGCCGGGTACTACCTCACCCCGCAGCATGAGCTGGACGTTAATCAGGCGGACGTCAAAGCCGATCTCGCCGGAAGCATTACTACGCTGTACGGCGCGCTGAGCCGCATTTTGCATCATCGTATGAGCAACGGCGGCGAGCCGGTAACGCTGCTTAACTGCGATAACCTGCGCCACAACGGCGAACGCTTCCGCCACGGTTTCCTTTCGTTCCTGAAGGCAAAGGGCGACCTCGCTTTGTTTGACTGGGTGACCACCCATACCGTTTCGCCTAACACCATGGTTGACCGCATTACGCCACGCCCTACGGCGGATATTGCCCCGCGGGTGAAAGCGGCTACCGGGTTCGACGACAAAGTGCCGGTGATGGGAGAGTCCTTTATCCAGTGGGTTATTGAGGATGATTTTATTAACGGCCGTCCGGCGTTAGAGAACGTTGGTGTCGAAATGGTGAAATCCGTGCTGCCGTATGAAGAGGCAAAAATCCGCATTCTGAACGCCAGCCACAGCTGTATTGCTTGGGCCGGCACGCTCACCGGCCTGAGCTACATCGATGAAAGCACCGTGCAGCAGCCGATTAAGCAGATGGCGTGGGATTACGTCACGGAAGATGTCATTCCTTCGCTGTCACCCAGCCCGCTGGACCTGGCCGGGTATCGCGACGTTGTGCTGGCCCGCTTTAGCAATCCGTATATCAAAGATACCAACCAGCGCGTGGCGGCCGACGGCCTGTCCAAGATCCCCGGTTTTATCACGCCAACGTTGATTGAGTGCTACCAGCGAGGTGAGGAACCTGCGGCAACGGCGGTTCTGCCCGCCCTGTTCTTCCTGTTTCTGCAGCGTTGGGCGCAGGGCCAACTGCCTTACCAGTACCAGGACGGCGTAATGCAGGACGATGCTATTCGCGCCTTATTCGCTTCTCCTGAGCCGCTCAAGACCTTTGTCAGCGATGAAACCTTGTTTGCCGAACTCGCCCATTCCTCCGCTTTCCATGAGCTGATGGCGCGGACGGTCACTCGGCTGGAAGCGTGGATCGCCTCTGTGCAGCAGCCGCTGACGACGGCTTAAGGGGGCGCTATGTATCTCGGAATCGATATCGGCACGTCCGAACTAAAGGCTTTGCTCATCGACGGGCAGGGCGAAATCCTGGGCTCTGCTCACGCGGCACTTACCGTTCAGCGCCCGCATCCGCACTGGGCTGAACAGGATCCTGAGGCCTGGTGGCAGGCGACGCAGCAGGTGGTTTCTACTCTGCGCCAGCAAAGACCCGATGCCTGGGCGCAGGTCCGCGCTATTGGCCTGTCCGGACAGATGCACGGCGCGGTGCTGCTGGATAAACAGGGCCAGGTTTTGCGCCCTTGCATATTGTGGAACGACACACGCAGTGCAGATCAGTGCGTACAACTGACTGAGTTGCATCCGGAATTTCTGACCATCAGCGGCAACCTGGTGATGCCCGGTTTTACCGCCCCGAAGCTACGCTGGGTGGCGGAGCATGAACCGGAAATCTTTTCCCGCGTGGATAAGATTCTGCTGCCGAAAGATTACCTGCGCTGGCGGCTGAGCGATGAGTTTGTCTCTGACCCGTCAGACGCCGCCGGAACGCTGTGGCTCGACGTGGCAAAGCGCGACTGGTCAGACAAACTGCTGGCGGCTACCGGGCTAACCCGCAGCCAGATGCCGCGGCTGGTGGAGGGCAGCGAAGTCAGCGCTGTTTTACGTTCCGCTCTGGCGACCGAGTGGGGGCTTAGCTCCGGCGTCAAAATCGCCGGCGGCGGCGGCGACAATGCCACCTCAGCGGTAGGCGTTGGCGCGGTCAATAACGGCGACGCGTTTATTTCGCTCGGCACGTCCGGCGTTATCTTCGTGGTTAACGACGAGCTGCAAACCCGGCCTGAATCCGGTGTGCATGCCTTTTGCCACGCTTTACCTCAGCGCTGGCACCAGATGAGCGTGATGCTCAGCGCCGCCAGCTGTCTGCGCTGGGTGTGCAATCTGCTGTCGGTCACTGAAAGCCAGCTCATGGAGGAGATGGCCGGGCTCAGCGACGAGCAGAAAAAGCATGCGCCTGTTTTCCTGCCTTATCTGTCAGGAGAGCGCACGCCGCACAACGATGCTCACGCCATGGGGAGTTTCTTTGCGCTAAACCATGAAACTAACCGCGCCTTATTGGGGTATTCGGTGATTGAGGGCGTGACCTTTGGCCTGGCGGACGGCATGGCTGTGCTGGAGACGTCCCGTAGCCAGATTACCCAATGCAGCCTGACCGGCGGAGGCGCGCGCAGCGCCATCTGGGCGCAGCTGATTGCTGACGTGCTGGATGTGCCGATTGTGACGCATCCGGCCAGCTCTTCCGGCGCGCTCGGCGCAGCTCGTCTTGGCTGGCTGGCCGATGGTGGCGTGGAGGAGGTGGTTTGCCGCAAGCCTTCCGTCCAGCAGCGCTTCACGCCGTGCAAAGCCGCTCAGAGCGTGCTGCACCAGCGCTTATCCGTATTCCACCTGCTTTACCAACAACAAAAAGCCGCTCGTAAGCTGCTGTCTTAACTGCCTGCCCGGCGGCTTTTGTCGCCGGGAACCCCTGTACCCGTGAACGAGGAAGAGTGTTATGCAATCTACACGCTACTGGTTTGGTTTACCTAAACATCTGCTGTGGGGATTTATCGCCATTGCCATCTTTATGAGCGGCGATGGTTTCGAGATGGCGTTCTTGTCTAAGCACATTACCGACATGGGCTTTACGCCCGCGCAATCGGCGATGGTGTTTACCCTGTATGGCCTTGCGGCGGGGCTGGCAGCCTGGGCTTCCGGCGTAGTGGCCGAGCTTATCACCCCGCAAAAAGCGATGCTGATTGGCTTTGTAACCTGGGTAGTCATGCATGCATTGTTTATGACGCTCGGCCTCGGGATGCGTAACTACCCGCTGATGCTGCTGTTCTACGGCATTCGCGGTCTGGCCTATCCGCTGTTTATCTACTCCTTCATGTTGATGCTGGTGCAGGTGGTACCGCGTGAGAGGCTGGCGGCGGCGACCGGATGGTTCTGGGCTATGTACTCTATCGGTATCGGCGTGGTGGGGAGCTATCTGCCAAGCCTGACTATCCCGGCATTTGGCGAAACGGGTACGCTGTGGATGGCCATTGCCTGGGTAACGGGCGGCGGGCTGATTGCCTTCTTCAGCCTGCGTAATGTGCCTGTTGACCGCTCGCGGGTCAATCTGCCGCTGCGCGAGAAAATGACGGAGATGTCGCGGGCGGCGACCATTCTGTTCAGCAACCGTGACGTATTTTATGCCTGCCTGATTCGCATTATCAATACGCTGTCTCTGTTTGGCTTCGCGATAGTGATGCCGCTGCTGTTTGTTGATCGTCTCGGCTTCACGATTTCTGAATGGCTGCAGATTTGGGCGGTGTTCTTCTTTGTCACCATTTTCACCAATATCTTTTGGGGAATTATGGGGGAGTACATCGGTTGGATCCGCCAGGTGCGCTGGTTTGGCTGTTTAGGCATGGCGATTTCCAGCCTGACGTTTTATTACCTGCCGGTGTGGGTGGGGCATAACTTCTGGGTCGCGCTGATCCCGGCTGTGATGCTTGGCACTTTTGTCGCGGCGTTTGTGCCGATGACGGCGGTATTTCCGACTCTGGAGCCGCATCATCGCGGAGCAGCCATTTCCATTTATAACTTGTCGGCGGGAATGAGCAACTTTGTGGCGCCGGCTATCGCCTCGCTGATCCTGCCGTTCTTCGATATTGTGGGCGTGGTCTGGGCGTATACCGGGCTGTATCTGTTTGCGGGCGTGCTGACGTTTATTATCAAAGTCCCGCAGCCGAAGCGGGTGAAGGGTAAAGCTGGCGCGCGAAAGATGAGCACCGTAGAGCAATAGAAAAGAGTAAGCCGGGCGACAACCCCGGCTTTTTTGTTAGCGAATCACGTCCTAAAGACCCCCTCTCCCTTCTAGGGAGAGGGATGGGGGGAGGGTAAATGGGACTTTGTCTCATCTTTGCAACACACTGCAAAAGCCAAAATATCTTTGGAAAACAACTCGCATCCTAGTCGCCAGCAGATTGTTTAACTTATTCCCTTTACGCTATAGTTAGCGCCGCTGTGGGATACCGCAGCCGGGCGTGAGAACCCGTTACTCTGAAGACGATACTGATACTGCGTATAATCTCAGGAGTTAAGCAATATGACGTTACCACATGACCCCTCATTTCTGTCTTTGCAAAAAGACTGGCATCCAGCTGATATCATTGCCGCATTGAGAAAGAAAGGCACATCTCTGGCCGCTGTTTCACGCGCCTCAGGCCTAAGTTCATCCACGTTAGCCAATGCCCTTACACGACCATGGCCAAAAGGTGAAATGCTGATTAGCCAGGCTGTTGGCGTTCCTGCTCCGATAATATGGCCTAGTCGATATTTTGATCCTGATACTCAAGAGCCGATTGATAGGCCGATGAGATCACAGGGCAAAGTGTAGTTTTGTCACTTCATAGTGGCACTTGGCTGTTAAGAAAAGACAAATAATGGATTTCTAGACTAGATGTGGTGGGGCAGCAGTCTCGCCATAAACTACTAATAATGATAGGGGGATTTTTTTGACATTTTGATATTCTTTGATCTTATTTTTTATTCTGAGAAGAAAAATGAAGATTGAAGAACGATTGAAGTTTTTAGCCAACAGCAATTCTAACTACTCTTTACTCTGGGCTCAGTGGGAGTTTGATAAAAAACTACTTGCACGAGCATTAAATACCGTATCCAGAGATTTCCCGCATTATAGCCTGCATGATGCCAGCCATTCCTCTACTATCATCACTCAAATTGAAAAGGTCATTGCACCTAACATAGAAAAGCTTTCAGCGACTGATTGTTGGTTATTGCTTGAATCATGCTATTGGCATGATGCCGGAATGATCATAAGTAATGATGAAAAGAAAAAACTTTTAGAAAGTGAAGATTTTCGTGGTCATTTAGAGGAACTTGCACAAGGTAGCCATGAACTAGCAAGTCACGCAAAAGCCATTTTGGAAGGGAAAGAACAGAATGATATTAAGAAGGCCCTACAGATTTCTAACTCTTTAACCTTTGTCATTGCCGACTATTTTCGTGTCCTACATGCAGATCGTTCTGGGTGGAATGTCAGCGATCCAACAAGGATCAAGGTTAACTCACCTAGAACATCGCTTATACCACAGCGTCTTTTTAATTTTGTTGCGGAGATAGTGCAATGTCATGGGAAGAATAGAGAAGCAATTTTAGAGATTGTCAAATATAATGATGGCATGGACGCTAACGATTATGCTCATCCTCGTTATATTGCAGCACTACTTCGTATTGGCGATTTGCTCGACATTGATGATGGCCGATTCTGCCCAACACTTCTTGCAAACATTGGTGACGTGCCACAATCATCCCACGATCATCAGCACAAACATGCTTCCATTAAACATTTATTTATAACCAGTGATGTTATAGAAATTGAAGCTGAATGTGAAGAATATGGAGGGTATCATGCACAACAATCATGGTTTAGTTATATTCAAGATGAGTTTGATTATCAGAAGCGTGTCTGGAATGAGATTGTTCCTGACAACACTTATCGATCATTACCAACAACAGGAAAATTAAAGTGTAGTATAAAAAACCTCATCACACTCGACTCAAGAGTGCCCAAAATAACTCTGGATCCGAAGAGAATTTATGAGTATTTAGCGGGTTTTCAATTATATAGTGAAGACTATCCTTTTATTCGGGAAGTTATACAGAATTCTATAGATGCAACATACTATCGTGCATGGGAAGAGTTAAACTATACTGAAAGTATTGAACTATTATCTGATGCCGAATGTCGTGATTCTTTTGAAGAGTATGTAAAAAAATACCCGGTGCATGTCTCAATCAAAGAACAGTGTATTCAAGAAGGATTAATAAAATGTGAGCTGAGAGTTGTAGATCAGGGAACGGGAATGGCCCTGGATGAAATAAAAAAAATTTTACATGTCGGCTCTGAGTCAGTCAAAGAACGCAAGCTAGCGCAAAGAAAAATGCCGGAGTGGGTAAAACCAGCAGGTTATTTTGGTATCGGTTTGCATTCTGTTTTTAACTTCTGTGAAAAGGTCGTGATAAAAACAAAGAAAATAGGTTTTCCATGCTATGAAATGACTGTTGAAAAAATTGATGGCATGAGTATTACTTTAGTCGAATTAGATGGTGAAAAAAATATAGGAACGGAATTATTAGCATATTTTTATAGCCCAGAAACACCTCGGCATTATTATGATAATGGCACTAGGAGTCATGGTAAATATGATCCCTTATGTGATGATGTTCCACCTTATTTTTCAACAGTAGTAAGGGAGGCTATATCGGATAATTTTAATATGTATCCGATGGATATTTATTTTAATAATGAGGT
>WJYK01000014.1 GCA_009668225.1 Enterobacteriaceae bacterium RIT693
CTTTTTACAGATTAAAAAACGCCGCAAGCGGCATCTTTTCAGCTCGTTATTGCTGTTTTATCCATTCATAGATGAAATCAGCAATCCCTTCTGCATTATTAATATCCAATACGGGTACGGAAATGGTCAAAGGTACGTTACTGGCTACAGCGATAACACAGGGATCGATCTCTAATTCTTCCGCTTTATGACCCGTTTCCTGTCTGAACAGCAGGATTTTTGCCACCGGCTCGTGTTTGAAACCCTCGACAAGAATAAGATCCAACCTGCTGCTGTCCATCCTTGAGGCAAGGTAATGTAGATCCAGGTCAGGTATTTCGGGCGTTTCCGTCATTAGTGCCCAACGCTTCTGGCTGGCGACGATGGTTTGCGCTGCGCCAGCTTTGCGTAGCTCATAGCTATCCTTACCCGGTTTATCCACATCCATATCATGATGCGTATGTTTGATAAGTCCTGGCCTGATGCCTTTCTCCAGTAAAAGTGGGATCAGCTGCTTCAGTAACGTGGTTTTTCCTGTACCGCTCCAGGCCGCAATAGCCAATAAAGGCGCTACTATCCTTTTTTCTGCCATCGTGAAAGCTCTTCAAGAGTATTTATGTTGGTGAAACAGTCTGCCTGGCCATCAAAAGAGACTGCATGCCCGCCTGTGCTCAATAAAAACTGCATCACTCGTCTTTCGCCTGAGTGCAAATATTCTGTTAGCGGCAGACAAAGGGAACGATGAAGTAGTGCAACGCTAGGGTGATCCCGTTGGCCGTCATTTACCCAGGTTGCCGGCGCATTTTCACGCGCCTGCCAGAGTCTTGATGCCAGATCTTCGGGTATATTAGGGGTGTCGCAAGGGCAGAATAACAGCCACTCGCTTTCCGTTTGTTCTATAACGGCTAACATACCGGCCAGCGGCCCCTGATAATCACTCATTGAATCCTGGATAACCGGAGCGCCACTTCGCTGATAGATCTCGAGGTTTCTGTTGGCGCTGATGACAACATCGCCTACCTGTAGCTTTAATGCGTTGAGGACGTGCTGGAAAAGTGGCTGGCCGTTAAGCAAGGCTAATCCCTTATCGCTGCCGCCCATTCTGCTTCCCCGGCCGCCGGCCAGCACAACGCCGGTTACCTCTGTTAATCGCTGCACGAATATCGCCTCTTTTAATGTGGGTTTGAGCCTGCTAACGTGTTGCCTCTCGCATGTGATAAGGAACACCAACATGAAATGTAAGCGTCTCAACGAACTTCTTGAACTGCTTCAGCCTGCATGGCAGAAAGATCCAGATCTTAACCTGATACAATTCTTGCAGAAACTGGCCAGCGAGTCAGGTTATAGCGGCGAACTTACCGATCTCACCGATGATGTACTGATCTATCACCTGAAAATGCGTGATTCTGCAAAAGATGATGCCATTCCTGGTCTTAAAAAAGACTATGAGGAAGACTTCAAAACGGCCCTGCTGCGCGCCCGTGGCGTGATTAAAGAGTAAAAGCTTGTAAGTCGAGACACTTAAGCGGTTTTGAAATGTTATCCTCAAGTATTCGTATTTACTTCCGGTTGCCGGGATGACAGACAGCGCCTTTAATTTCCAGACTCTACATCCGGATACCATTCTTGATGCTCTTTTTGAACAGGGTATTCGGGTGGATTCGGGGCTAACGCCGTTAAACAGTTTTGAAAACCGCGTATATCAGTTCCAGGATGAAGATCGCCAACGCTTTGTGGTGAAATTTTACCGCCCACATCGCTGGTCCTCGGCGCAAATTGAAGAAGAACATCAATTTGCGCTGGAATTGCAGGCAGACGAGGTGCCTTTGGCGGCTCCTTTGTGTTTTGCCGGGAAGACACTCCTGCAGCATCAGGGCTTTATGTTTGCCGTCTTCCCAAGTCTGGGAGGGCGACAATATGAAACCGATAACCTCGATCAGATGGAGTGGGTTGGCCGCTACCTTGGTCGCATTCATCAAACGGGTCGTCAAAGCCTCTTTCAGTATCGTCCCACTATTGGGCTGGATGAGTATCTTTTCCAACCGCGCGCACTATTTGAACATAGCCAACTGATTCCCAGAGTGCTTAAGAAAGATTTTTTGGTAGCGACAGATGCGCTGATCGAGGAAGTGAAGCGTACCTGGAATACTGATTTTGAAGCGTTGCGCCTGCATGGAGACTGTCATCCAGGCAACATTCTCTGGCGTGACGAGCCCTTGTTTGTCGATTTGGATGATGCCCGTAATGGCCCGGCCGTGCAGGATATCTGGATGTTGCTCAACGGTGATAAAGCCGAACAGCGCATGCAGCTAGAAACCATCATTGAAGCTTACGAAGAGTTTTCGTCATTTGATATCGGTGAATTAACCCTGATTGAACCGTTACGCGCCATGCGCATTGTTTATTATCTCGCGTGGCTAATGCGACGCTGGGATGATCCCGCATTCCCCCGAAATTTCCCTTGGTTTAGTGAAGAGGATTTCTGGAGAAGACAGACTGCAACCTTTACAGAGCAGGTCCGGGTTCTACGTGAACCTCCATTACAATTAACGCCAATGTATTAATAGTAAAATTCAGGAGAGAGTTGATTATGAAGAAGATTTGGCTGGCGCTGGCGGGCATGATCCTGGCATTTAGCGCTTCTGCTGCACAGTTTACCGACGGTAAACAGTACGTAACCCTGGATAAGCCGGTTGCGGGTGAACCCCAGGTATTAGAATTTTTCTCATTCTACTGCCCGCACTGCTACCAGTTCGAACAGGTTCTCCATGTTTCTGATAACGTGAAGAAAAAACTGCCAGAAGGCACCAAAATGACGAAGTACCACGTTGAGTTCCTTGGCCCACTGGGCAAAGATCTGACTCAGGCGTGGGCGGTAGCGATGGCGCTGGGCGTGGAAGATAAAATCACCTCCCCAATGTTTGAAGCCGTGCAGAAAACCCAGACCGTGCAGAACGATGCTGACATCCGCAAAGTATTTATCGATGCAGGCGTGAAGCCGGAAGAGTACGATGCGGCCTGGAACAGCTTCGTGGTCAAATCTCTGGTTGCTCAGCAAGAGAAAGCGGCAGCCGATCTTCAGCTGCAGGGCGTACCGGCCATGTATGTTAACGGCAAATATCAGCTGAACATGCAGGGGATGGATACCAGCAGCATGGATATCTTCGTGCAGCAGTATGCTGACACGGTGAAATTCCTGGTTGAGAAGAAATAATATAAAAAAGCCGGTCATTGACCGGCTTTTTTGTCCCCTCCGTGCAGCGCTGTCAGCTGTTTATCTTTCTCATTCCACAGCGTATTCAACCAGAGCTGGAAGCGGCGCTTAAAGTTCTTATCGTTCACGTAATCCCCATGCAATTCTTCGGTTATAGGCACCAGAGAGACCCGCACAACAATTTTAGTCATTTTCCCGGTGAGCATATCGTAGAAGGGCAGGCGGTCATTCTCCGGATAGCACAGCGTGACGTTCAGCATCTTATCGAACTGTTGCCCTAATACATTCATCGCCATTGCAATGCCGGCCGCTTTTGGAGGTAACAGATACTGAAATGGTGAGCGAGTCTGAACCTGTTTCTCAGCGGTGAAGCGCGACCCCTCAACAAAATTCACAATAGTGGTCGGGTGAGCGCGAAATTTCATACAGGAACGGCGAGTCGTTTCGACATCTTTGCCGCGACGCTCCGGATGGCGCAGCAAATAAGCGCGTGAATAGCGCTTCATAAACGGCATATCCAGCGCCCAACAGGCCAGTCCCATAAAAGGAACCCAGGCGAGCTGCTGTTTAAGAAAGTATTTGTTCATGGGGATGTGTTTACGGAATAGCACGCAAAGAATCACGATATCTGCCCAGCTTTGATGGTTACAGATTAACAAATACCAGTTCTTCTTATTCAGGCCATCTAACCCCTTCACATCCCATTTTAAAAAAGGGTTGAGGCGCAGCAGTAAGGCGAGCCCTTCACACCAGCAGTACATCATGAAATCAGCAAACACGGAGATCGAGCGCCAGATAACCGGAACGGGCAACAGTAGCTTAACGATCCCGGCCATAATAATAGGTACAGAGCAGGCGATCGTGACCAGAATAGTCAGTGCAACACTTAACACCAGTGTGATCGCGGCGAGTAATCTCGACATAGGTAATTTTTTAGCAGGTTAGAGTGTATGGGGCGCTGGTATTAACGGCAATAAGAGGTCGATTTTATCAGAAAACCCATTACGGCGACTCGCCAAATGAGCAGGATTTTAAGGAATAGCATTTACAGGCAGGACAGAGACTCGTCATTTATCACGCGGCTGAGTATATATCCACATCAAACGATCGGTTGTTAATTCAGTATTGCTAAACTAAAACTCCGTTAACTTACTGAAATGAAAATATATTTAATATGCTGATAGAGATAATAATTTCGTAAAATTAGTTGGTTAAAAAAATATACACAAAGTTATCCACAGAATTGATCTTGCGCAGGATCTCCCGATCCTGGAATTCTTTTCAGCATATTGCTCCCAATAGTTCATGTTTTTGCCCAGGCTATGGCATCCTTGAACAATAAATTAATCACAGGCATGGAACGGAACACTATGGTCCAGATCGCAGACAACCCGCTTATCCTCGTTGATGGCTCCTCCTACCTTTACCGGGCATACCATGCCTTCCCACCGCTGACGAACAGCCGTGGTGAGCCAACGGGGGCGATGTACGGCGTGCTGAACATGCTGCGTAGCCTGATTTTGCAGTATCAGCCTACGCATGCTGCCGTGGTGTTTGATGCCAAAGGCAAAACGTTCCGTGATGAGCTTTTTGAACACTACAAATCTCACCGCCCGCCGATGCCGGACGATTTAAGAGCGCAGATTGAGCCGCTGCACGCGATGGTGAAAGCGATGGGACTGCCGCTGCTGGCGGTGTCCGGCGTTGAGGCCGATGACGTTATTGGTACCCTGGCGCTGGAGGCTGAAAAGGCCGGTCGCCCGGTGCTTATCAGTACCGGCGATAAAGACATGGCGCAGCTGGTGACGCCTGGCGTCACGCTTATCAACACTATGACCAACACCATTCTTGGGCCGGAAGAGGTACTGACAAAGTACGGCGTGCCGCCGGAACTGATTATCGACTTCCTGGCGCTGATGGGCGATTCCTCCGATAACATCCCTGGCGTTCCGGGCGTGGGCGAGAAAACGGCGCAGGCGCTGCTACAGGGGCTTGGTGGTCTGGATACGCTTTATGCTAACCCGGAAAAAATCGCTGAGCTCTCCTTCCGCGGAGCAAAAACCATGGCGGCCAAGCTTGATCAAAGCAAAGAGTTGGCTTACTTGTCCTATAAACTGGCCACCATTAAGACCGACGTCGAATTGGAACTGGGCTGCGAGCAACTTGAGGTTCAGCAACCGGCTGCAGAAGAACTACTGGGGCTCTTTAAGCAATATGAATTCAAACGTTGGATAACCGACGTAGAAGCCGGCAAGTGGATGCAGGCCAAAGGCACTAAATCGGTAGCACAGCCGCAGAAAGCTGCGGAGGTTGAAGCGGAACCCGAAGCGCCAGCCAGCCAGCTCTCTTATGATAACTATGTCACCATACTCGATGAGAACGTGCTGGTTGAATGGATTGAACGGCTGAAAAAAGCGCCGCTCTTTGCGTTTGACACTGAAACCGACAGCCTGGACAACGTCAGCGCAAACCTGGTTGGTCTCTCCTTTGCCACCGAACCAGGCGTTGCCTGTTATGTCCCGGTTGCGCATGATTACCTGGATGCGCCAGAGCAGATCGCCCGTGAACGTGCGCTTGAGCTGCTTAAGCCGCTGCTGGAAGACGAGAAGGCGCTGAAGGTTGGGCAGAATCTGAAATACGACCGCGGCATCATGCAGAATTATGGCATTGAGCTGCGGGGCATTGCCTTTGACACCATGCTGGAGTCCTACACGCTAGACAGCGTTGCAGGCCGCCACGATATGGACAGCCTTTCTGACCGCTGGCTAAAGCACCAAACCATCTCGTTTGAAGAGATTGCCGGCAAAGGGAAAAAACAGCTGACCTTTAACCAGATCGATCTGGAAACCGCTGGACGCTATGCGGCTGAAGATGCCGACGTAACTCTGCAGCTGCACCTGAAGATGTGGCCGAAGCTTGAGAAGACAGAAGGACCGCTTAACATCTTTAAAAATGTCGAAATGCCGCTGGTACCGGTGATTTCACGCATTGAACGCAACGGCGTTAAAATCGACCCGGCTATTTTGCATACGCATTCCGGCGAGCTGACCAAACGCCTTGCCGAGCTTGAGCTGAAGGCCCACGAAATTGCCGGTGAGGAGTTCAACCTCTCTTCCACTAAGCAGCTGCAAACGATTCTTTTTGAAAAACAGGGTATTAAGCCGCTGAAAAAAACGCCGGGCGGCGCACCGTCAACCTCTGAAGAAGTGCTTGAAGAGTTGGCGCTGGATTACCCGCTGCCAAAAGTGATTCTGGAATACCGTGGTCTTGCGAAGCTGAAATCCACCTATACCGACAAGCTACCGCTGATGATTAGCCCGATAACCGGACGCGTGCATACGTCTTATCACCAGGCGGTAACGGCCACCGGTCGCCTTTCTTCTACCGATCCTAACCTGCAGAACATTCCGGTTCGCAACGATGAAGGGCGCCGTATTCGTCAGGCCTTCATTGCACCTGAGGATTACGTCATTCTTTCTGCGGACTACTCGCAAATTGAACTGCGCATCATGGCTCACCTTTCTCGTGATAAAGGCTTGCTAAGCGCCTTTGCTGAAGGGAAGGACATCCACCGCGCTACCGCTGCAGAAGTGTTTGGTCTGCCGCTTGAAAGCGTTACCGGCGAGCAACGCCGCAGCGCGAAGGCGATTAACTTTGGTCTGATCTACGGGATGAGCGCGTTTGGCCTTTCCCGCCAGCTTAATATTCCGCGTAAAGAGTCCCAGAAGTATATGGATCTCTACTTCGAGCGTTACCCGGGCGTGCTGGAGTATATGGAGCGTACGCGTGCTCAGGCGAAGGATCGGGGCTATGTTGAAACGCTGGATGGCCGCCGCCTCTACCTGCCGGACATCAATTCCAGCAACGGCGCCCGCCGTGCCGGGGCAGAACGTGCCGCGATCAACGCCCCGATGCAGGGAACCGCCGCAGACATCATCAAGCGCGCGATGATCGCCGTTGATGCCTGGCTGGAGACGGATAAGCCGCGGGTGAAAATGATCATGCAGGTTCACGATGAACTGGTGTTTGAAGTGCACAAAGACGACGTGGAAGCGGTGTCTAAGAAGGTTCATGAGCTGATGGAAAGCAGCATGAAACTCGACGTGCCGCTGCTGGTGGAAGTGGGCAGCGGTAAGAACTGGGATGAGGCGCATTAATACCCAATTGCTCAGGTCATGTTTTTGTAACTAAGCAACATAAGTCATAGCTTTTTGTGATGATGCTTCAAGAATGTGATGCAAAAAGTGAAAAAAAACTACAAAAAATGCTTTTTTGAGCGATTAAAAAGGAGTAGAGTTATTCGCGTAGGGTACAGAGGTAAGATGTTCTATCTTTCAGACCTTTTACTTCACGTAATCGGATTTGGCTGAATATTTAGCCGCCCCAGTCAGAAATGACTGGGGCGTTTTTTATTGCGCGAAAGAAAAGAAAAAACGCGGCCTGGGCCGCGCTTATTGATTACTCTTCAGCCATTTCTTCTTCCACTGCCGGTGGGATGTCGTTGTACCAGCTATCCAGCTTCAGGCGCAGTTTATCAACGCCCGTTTTCTTCAGAGAAGAGAACGCTTCAACCTCGATATCACCGCCAAATGCCAGTACCGCCTCGCGCACCATATTCAGCTGAGATTTACGCGCGCCCGATGCCAGCTTATCGGCTTTGGTTAGCAGCAGCATCACCTGAATATTGCTGGCAACGGCCCACTGAATCATCTGCTGGT
The DNA here is from genome assembly GCA_009668225.1 of Enterobacteriaceae bacterium RIT693. Classification (GTDB taxonomy): domain Bacteria; phylum Pseudomonadota; class Gammaproteobacteria; order Enterobacterales; family Enterobacteriaceae; genus Cedecea. Next base: position 7,912 of record WJYK01000014.1, read on the forward strand.
CGAGATCTTTTAACGGATGGCGAATGTCCATCAGCACCACCAGCCCTTTCAGACTGTTACGCTTTTGCAGGTATTCACCGAGCGCACGCTGCCACTTGTGCTTCACTTCTTCAGGGACTTCGGCATAACCGTAACCCGGTAAATCCACCAGGCGTTTGCCTTCGGCAACTTCGAACAGGTTGATAAGCTGGGTACGACCCGGGGTTTTACTGGTGCGTGCCAGGCTTTTCTGATTGGTCAGCGTGTTCAGCGAGCTGGATTTACCCGCGTTAGAGCGGCCTGCGAAAGCAACCTCAATACCGGTATCAGAAGGCAGATGGCGAATGTCCGGTGCACTGAGCACGAACTTAGTCAGTTGATAGTTCCAGTTTTTCAAAACGGTTGTCTCCGTCAGGTAATCATTTGCCGGAGATTATACCTGAACGCACAGAAAACGCCGTGTTTCTCGCCAGAAGCAGGAGGCTTACAGCTGAGTGGATAGATTTTGTAAGCCATTTGCTATAGCAACTGGCAGATATTCCGGTGAATATTGGTGACCGTCGGCGAAAGAATACTTTATTTTCATGTGATTAATTAATCATCATTGATTCGAAAAAAGCATGAGCGCAAATGGCCATCTTGTTAATTAATGACGTGACGGTAGAGTAGCGGGTGTTGGCAAAGGAAGGACAGGGTTTGTCTCGAGCTAACATGGATTATTTGCTCCTTTACGGGGGCCAGAATAAGAAAAAGGCGACAGGTTAACCTGTCGCCTTTTTTCTTTGCTTGCTTTCTGCTAGATTCCGCCGCAATTCTATACTGAATAAAATGGCTTAAGACGACTTATCATGAAGCAACAAAACTCTGCACCACAAGGTAAAAAACCGGCAAAAGTACGCCGCAAGTCGCGCGAAGAGATCGATCAGGAAGCGCGTGAGCGTAAGCGTCAGAAAAAGCACCGTGGCCATGCAGCGGGCAGCCGCGCCAACGGCGAGAGCCAGGCACAGGGCGGTAAATCATCGGGTCAGGGCAAAGACCCGCGTATTGGTAGTAAAAAACCAATCCAACTGGGCGTAACCGATGCAGCACCGGTCGCTAAACAGCACAAACCGAAAAGCGAGAAACCTATGCTAACACCACAGGCTGAGCTGGATATGCTGGAAAACGATGAGCGCTTGGATGCGCTGCTGGAACGTCTGGAAGCAGGCGAAACTCTGAGTAAAGAAGAGCAGTCATGGGTTGATGCGAAGCTCGATCGTATTGACGCGCTGATGGCTGAACTCGGCATCGCCTGGGAAGACGATGAAGAGGAAGAAGAAAAAGCTGACGATCTGATGCGTCTACTCAAAGGCGGTAACTGACGCTTACTCCTATGGGATTACCTGTTCTCATTATGGTTATTCCGCTGGTGTGTTATCTGCTGTGGTTATTCGTTAAACTACGGCGGCTGTCGCGGCTGCAGAATTTGCTGCGGCGAAGGGTTATGGCTCGCGGAACGAGCGGGCCAGCTTCGCCTCGTCGGCGCCGGCGACAACACCGCAAGGAGTGAGTATGTCTGAGCAGTTAATCGACTGGGATCTGGCTCTGATCCAGAAATATAATTATTCAGGGCCGCGTTACACCTCTTATCCGACCGCGCTGGAGTTTTCTGAAGCTTTTGGCGAGCCGGAATTTTTGCAGGCGGTTGCCCGTTATCCGGAGCGCCCGCTGTCGCTCTACGTGCATATCCCGTTCTGCCACAAGCTTTGCTATTTCTGTGGCTGCAATAAAATTGTGACCCGCCAGCAGCATAAAGCCGATCAGTATCTCGACGCGCTGGAGCAGGAAATTATCCACCGTGCGCCGCTGTTTGCTGGTCGCCACGTCAGCCAGCTGCACTGGGGCGGCGGGACGCCAACCTATCTGAGTAAAGCGCAAATCAGCCGCCTGATGGCGCTGCTGCGCGGTAATTTCCGCTTTAACGACGACGCCGAACTGTCCATTGAAGTTGACCCGCGTGAAATCGAGCTGGACGTGCTCGATCATCTTCGGCAGGAAGGTTTTACCCGCCTGAGTATGGGCGTTCAGGACTTCAATAAAGAAGTGCAGCGTCTGGTTAACCGCGAGCAGGATGAAGAGTTTATTTTCGCGCTTATTCAACGGGCGCGGGAGCTGGGTTTTACTTCCACCAATATCGACCTGATTTACGGCCTGCCAAAGCAAACGCCGGAAAGCTTTGCCTTTACGCTTAAGCGCGTGGCCGAGCTAAGCCCGCATCGCCTTAGCGTCTTTAATTACGCGCATTTGCCGACGCTGTTTGCCGCCCAACGTAAGATTAAAGATGCTGACCTGCCGAGCGCTCAGCAAAAGCTGGATATTCTGCAGGAGACCATCGCCTCGCTGACCGGCTCAGGCTACCAGTTTATCGGTATGGATCACTTTGCCCGTCCGGATGACGAACTGGCAATTGCCCAGCGTGAGGGCAAATTGCACCGCAATTTCCAGGGGTACACCACGCAGGGGGATACCGATTTGTTGGGGCTTGGCGTATCGGCCATCAGCATGATTGGCGACTGCTATGCCCAGAACCAGAAAGAGCTGAAGCATTACTACCAGCAGGTGGATGAGCAGGGCAATGCGCTGTGGCGAGGTCTGGCGTTAACACGTGATGATTGTATTCGCCGTGACGTCATCAAGGCGCTGATTTGTAACTTCCAGCTTAACTTCGCTGAAATTGAACAACAAGGGTCGCTGACGTTTGCGGACTACTTTGCGGAAGACCTTGGCCTGCTGGCTCCGCTGGCGAAAGATGGGCTGGTGGTGATAAGCAGTCAGGGTATTCAGGTAAGCGGCAAGGGGCGTCTGCTGATTCGCAATATCTGTATGTGCTTTGATACTTACCTGAGGCAAAAGGCGCGCCTGCAGCAGTTTTCGCGCGTGATATAAAAACGGCGGGGTTTAGCCCCGCCGTTATTTTACCCTTCGCAAAGCGCTATTCCATCCCCAGCTCTTTTAGCTTACGAGTCAGCGTGTTTCGCCCCCAGCCCAGCAGGCGAGCCGCTTCCTGTTTATGCCCCTGAGTATGCCGTAAAGCGGTGGTCAGCAGCGTACGTTCCATTTCCGGCTGGGCCTCTGAAAGCAGATCCTGATGCCCTGAACGTAGCGCCCTTTCTGCCCACTGTGCCAGCAGCATCGCCCAGCTGTCAGGGTTGGTTTGCGTGACGCTACCGCTTTCCGTCACCGTCGTTTCAAACAGCTCGCTCGGGAGATCCTGAATAAGCACTTCCTGACCCGCTGCCATGACCGTCAGCCAGCGGCAGGTGTTTTCAAGTTGGCGCACGTTGCCGGGCCAGGCCAGACGCGTTAAGGCGTTTTCCGTTTCCGGATGCAGCAGTTTTGCTTCAACTCCCAGCTCGCGTGCCGCCACCTGCAGGAAGTGCCGTGACAGACGGGGAATATCTTCCCGACGCTCGCGCAGCGGAGGCAGGTGTACGCGGATCACGTTCAGGCGGTGGAATAAGTCCTCACGGAACTTCCCTTCCTGCACCCGCAGCTCAAGGTTTTGGTGGGTTGCCGCAATAATACGTACATCGACCTTAACGGCCGCGTAGCCGCCAACGCGGTAAAACTGGCCGTCGGCCAGCACGCGTAGCAGGCGGGTCTGTACGTCCAATGGCATGTCGCCTATTTCGTCGAGAAACAGCGTGCCGCCGTCGGCCTGCTCGAAACGCCCCTGGCGAATCTGGTTGGCGCCGGTAAAGGCTCCTTTTTCATGGCCGAAAAGTTCTGACTCGATTAAATCCTTGGGAATTGCCGCCATGTTGAGTGCGATAAACGGCGATTTAACCCGCGGGCTGTGGCGGTGCAACGCGTGCGCCACAAGCTCTTTACCGGTCCCGGATTCGCCGTTAATCAGCACGCTGATGGAGGAGCGCGACAGACGGCCAATAATACGAAACACGTCCTGCATCGCCGGGGCTTCCCCGATGATGTCAGTCGTTGGCCCGTTATCAGGTGCGTTTCGCGGCTGCTGCTGCTCCTGATAGTGGCTAATAGCGCGTTCAACCAGCGCTACCGCCTCGTCGATATCAAACGGTTTTGGTAGATAATCGAAAGCCCCTTGCTGATAGGCGCTAACGGCCGCGTCTAAATCCGAATGGGCGGTCATTATGATGACCGGCAGCATCGGGTGGCGCTGCTTAATCTGCTTTAACAGGGCAAGACCGTCCATGCCGGGCATACGAATGTCCGACAGCAGCACGTCCGGGGTTTTGGTCGCCAGCGCGTCCAGCACCTCATTGCCATTTTCAAAGTTGGTGCAGCTTAACCCGGCTCCGGTCAACGCGCGCTCGAGTACCCAGCGGATGGAGCTATCGTCGTCAACGACCCAGACTATCCCTCGTTGCATAAAGACCTCTACTTCCGAATAGGCAGGTAAACCGAAAATTCGGTATGACCAGGCCAACTGTTGAATTCGATTTTCCCCGAATGCTGGTCGATAAGGCTACGCGCTATGGAAAGACCCAGCCCGGTGCCGCCTTCTCGCCCACTGACCATCGGGTAGAATAACGTGTCCTGCAAATGCGCCGGGATACCCGGGCCGTTATCTTCAACATCTATGCGTGCCGCGAGACGATAGCGCGAACCGTGAAGCGTCAGCTGGAAAGCCGTGCGGGTGCGCAAGATAATTTCGCCCCCTTCGTTGCCCAGCGCCTGCAGCGCATTGCGAACGATATTCAGTAAAACCTGCTCTATCTGGTCCTGATCGTGAGCGAACTCCGGCAAACTTGGATCGTAATCCCGCACGAGGGTCACGTTATCCGGCAGCTCCATCGACACGAGCTTCACCACGCGCTCGGCAACTTTGTGAATACTTTCGGTAACGTGCATTCCCGGCTGTTGTGGGCCTAACAGGCGGTCGACCAGATTTCTTAAGCGATCGGCCTGTTCAATAATCACTTTGGTGTATTCAGCCAGCGACGGATCCGGTAGCGCTTTACTCAGCAGCTGTGCTGCGCCCCTTAGCCCCCCAAGCGGGTTTTTAATTTCATGCGCCAGCCCGCGGACTAAGTCTCGGGCGGCAATCTGCTGCGCATGCTGCAGCTGTTCCTGGCTCAGTCGCCGCTGATTATCCATCGGCGCCATTTCCATCAGGATGTAACCTTCCGGCAGCTTTTGCGCCGTCAGCGAGAGAATATGCGATCGGCCATCAATGACCAGCGTAACCTCGTTGTCGGTAAATCCCTGGCCCGCCATCAGGCTTTCCTGCATGACGCCAATGTTCAACGAGAAATAACTCAATAGATCCGGCAGAGGCGTGCCGTACAGCTTGCGTGAGCTCTGCGCCAGCAGTTGCTGAGCCGCAGGGTTGGCGTAATGTACCGCCAGCTCGTCATCCACGAGCAGGATGCTGTTGATGAGAGAATTCAGAATCTGCCCAGCATCGGGCAGCGCGCCAGTTGCCATACAGCAGTCTCCGTGCACCGTTTTAGTGCATTATAGTCTTTGGGTGACAAAAAACAGCGTCACAGGGGGATTCCGGTGGAGAAAAAAGCCCATCCGGAGATGGGCCAAAGTTTCCACGGCAACAAAAAACTCCTAACGCCCTTCGCGCCACAGCTGCGTTGGCTGCCCTTACTCACCCTGGTCACATAGTTCCCTATGCTCCCAGGGATTCACTCAGTTGCCGTCTTGCTGCAACGCGAAATTCGTTGGATTTCTAAATATTAGACGCTGTAGTACAGCTCGAACTCTACCGGATGCGGAGTCATGCGTACGCGGTCGTTTTCTTCAACACGCAGCGCGATGTAAGCATCAATAGCGTCGTCGGTGAATACGCCGCCCGCAGTCAGGAACTCGCGGTCTTCGTTCAGCGCATTCAGTGCTTCTTCCAGAGAGCCAGCAACCTGTGGGATCTCTTTCGCTTCTTCCGGCGGCAGGTCATACAGGTTTTTGTCCATGGCTTCGCCAGGGTGGATCTTGTTCTTAATACCGTCCAGACCCGCCATCAACAGCGCTGCGAAGCACAGGTATGGGTTCGCCGCTGGGTCCGGGAAGCGCACTTCGATACGACGTGCTTTCGGAGACGCAACAACCGGGATACGGATAGAAGCAGAACGGTTACGGGCAGAGTACGCCAGCATAACTGGCGCTTCGTAGCCTGGGACCAGACGCTTGTAGGAGTTGGTGGTTGGGTTCGCCAGGGCGTTGATCGCCTTAGCGTGTTTGATAACACCACCGATGTAGTACAACGCTTGCTCAGACAGGCCTGCGTATTTGTCGCCGGAGAACAGGTTTACGCCGTTCTTGGACAGGGACATGTGGCAGTGCATGCCGGAACCATTATCGCCAAACATTGGTTTTGGCATAAAGGTCGCGGTTTTGCCGTAGGCATGAGCAACGTTGTGCACAACGTATTTGTAGATCTGAATTTCGTCAGCTTTTTTGGTCATGGTGTTAAAGCGGGTAGCCACTTCGTTCTGACCAGCGGTTGCCACTTCGTGGTGGTGAGCTTCAACAACCAGGCCCATCTGCTCCATGGTCAGACACATGGCAGAACGCAGGTCCTGAGAAGAGTCGACCGGTGGCACCGGGAAGTAACCGCCTTTAACGGCTGGACGGTGACCTTTGTTACCGCCTTCGTATTTGGTGCCGGTATTCCATGCGCCTTCGATATCATCGATAGCAACGTGGGAGCCGGAGATAGAGCTGCCGAAACGAATGTCGTCGAACAGGAAGAACTCTGGCTCTGGCCCGAACAGAACGGTATCTGCGATGCCGGTAGAGCGCAGGTAGTCTTCAGCGCGTTTTGCGATGGAACGCGGGTCACGGTCGTAGCCCTGCATGGTGCCTGGCTCGAGAATGTCGCAGCGAATAATCAGGGTAGAATCCGCGAAGAACGGGTCGATAACCGCGGTCGTTGGGTCTGGCATCAGCACCATGTCGGATTCGTTGATACCTTTCCAGCCACCAATCGAGGAGCCGTCAAACATTTTGCCTTCTTCGAAGAAGTCAGCATTTACCTGATGAGCAGGAATAGTGACGTGCTGTTCTTTACCTTTGGTATCGGTAAAGCGCAGATCAACAAACTTCACTTCATGCTCATTCAGCATCGTCAAAACGTGTTCAGCGGACATACTTAAACTCTCCCGGATTGGTGTAGTCGTCGTGGTAACGAGGTAATCAAACACTTCTTAATGTGGCTTTTCGCCATAAAATGTTTAAAGCGAAATCTGTGCCAACTTTTAAATCACCCTAAAAAGGCGCTATCATGCGCACCATAGTGCAAAAGGGCTGCACCAGGATGAATAATTTGCACCAATATAGTGCTTCAGCTTGAAACCTGAGCACCATATTGGTGCAATTTACGTTATGGCTCCCTTTTTAGCTCCGTGAAAGCGATCACAAACCCTTACTTTCCGTATTGTTTGTAAAGGTTCTTTGTGATCCTGTTCTGTCCTTCGATTAATACGTGTACAATAACGCGCTATTTCTAATGCCTGAGGCAAAGTTGTGATCGAAAATCTGCGTAATATCGCCATCATCGCGCACGTTGACCATGGTAAAACTACCCTGGTTGATAAGCTGCTGCAGCAGTCTGGTACCTTCAGTGAGCGTGCTGAAACTACTGAACGCGTGATGGACTCCAATGACCTGGAGAAAGAGCGTGGGATTACCATCCTCGCTAAAAACACCGCTATCAAATGGAATGACTACCGTATCAACATCGTTGATACCCCAGGACACGCCGACTTCGGTGGTGAAGTTGAGCGCGTTATGTCAATGGTTGACTCCGTTCTGCTGGTGGTTGACGCAATGGATGGCCCAATGCCGCAGACGCGCTTCGTAACCAAGAAGGCGTTTGCCCATGGTTTGAAGCCGATCGTGGTTATCAACAAAGTTGACCGCCCTGGCGCGCGTCCTGACTGGGTTGTGGATCAGGTCTTCGACCTGTTCGTTAACCTGGATGCGACCGACGAACAGCTCGACTTCCCAATCATCTATGCATCCGCACTGAACGGCATCGCGGGTATGGATCACACTGATATGGCGGAAGATATGACCCCGCTGTACCAGGCTATTGTCGATCGTGTACCGGCACCGAACGTTGACCTCGACGGTCCACTGCAGATGCAAATTTCCCAGTTGGACTACAACAACTACGTTGGCGTTATCGGCATCGGCCGCATCAAACGCGGCAAAGTGAAGCCAAACCAGCAGATCACTATCATTGATAGCGAAGGGAAAACACGTAACGGTAAAGTTGGCAAGGTACTGACCCACCTGGGTCTTGAGCGTATCGAGTCCACTGAAGCTGAAGCGGGCGATATCATCGCTATCACCGGTCTGGGTGAACTGAACATCTCTGACACCATTTGCGATACGCAAAATGTTGAAGCGCTGCCAGCGCTGTCCGTAGATGAACCTACCGTTTCCATGTTCTTCAACGTCAATACCTCTCCGTTCTGCGGTAAAGAAGGTAAGTTCGTGACCTCTCGTCAGATTCTGGATCGTCTGAACAAAGAGCTGGTTCACAACGTAGCACTGCGTGTTGAAGAAACTGCCGATGCGGATGCATTCCGCGTTTCCGGTCGTGGCGAACTGCACCTGTCCGTTCTGATTGAAAACATGCGTCGTGAAGGTTTCGAGCTGGCGGTATCCCGTCCGAAAGTTATCTTCCGCGAAATCGACGGTCGTAAACAGGAGCCGTTCGAAAACGTGACCCTGGACGTTGAAGAGCAGCATCAGGGTTCCGTGATGCAGGCGCTCGGTGAGCGTAAAGGCGACCTGAAAAACATGAATCCGGACGGCAAAGGCCGCGTGCGTCTTGACTACGTTATTCCAAGCCGTGGTTTGATCGGCTTCCGTAACGAATTCATGACCATGACCTCCGGTACCGGTCTGCTGTACTCCACCTTCAGCCACTATGACGACATCCGTCAGGGCGAAGTGGGCCAGCGTCAGAACGGCGTACTGATCTCTAACGGTCAGGGTAAAGCCGTTGCGTTTGCGCTGTTCGGTCTGCAGGATCGCGGCAAGCTGTTCCTGGGCCACGGGGCTGAAGTTTACGAAGGCCAGATCATCGGTATTCATAGTCGTTCTAACGACCTGACCGTTAACTGCCTGACCGGTAAGAAGCTGACCAACATGCGTGCTTCCGGTACTGACGAAGCGACCACTCTGGTTCCTGCGCAGAAAATGACCCTGGAGCAAGCTCTGGAGTTCATCGATGACGATGAATTGGTCGAAGTGACCCCGCTGTCCGTGCGTATCCGTAAGCGCCATCTGACTGAAAACGACCGCAAACGCGCGGGTCGTGGTAGCAAAGAAGCGTAATTTTCTTTGTCTACAGTCTGCTGAAGCCCTGCCTGTGAAGGTGGGGCTTTTTTATTTTTATCTCTCGCAGAATGCTCAACCTCACTTTCCTCTGATAGTCAAAGTCCGCCTTTCCCGCTACAGTTATTTCTCCATATCGGAAAGGAGGTGCGCATGCTGTATATCTTTGATTTAGGGAACGTCATCGTTGATATCGATTTTAATCGCGTGCTGGGTGTCTGGAGCGATTACAGCCGGGTGCCGTTAGCCAACCTGCAGAAAAGCTTCACAATGGGAGACGTGTTCCATCAGCACGAACGCGGACAGATTACCGATGAAGTTTTTGCTGAACGGTTATGTCATGAAATGGACGTTGCGCTGAGCTACGAACAGTTTGCCGCAGGCTGGCAGGCCATCTTTGTTGGGCTACGTAAAGAGACCATTGGCGTGATGCAGACACTTCGCGAGCAGGGGCATCGCGTGGTGGTACTCTCTAATACTAATCGCCTGCATACGGGGTTCTGGCCTGATGAATACCCGGAAGTGGCGCAATCGGCAGATAAAATCTATCTCTCCCAGGAAATGGGGATGCGTAAGCCGGACGCGGAAATCTACCTTAAAGTGCTTGAGGAAGAAGGTTTCTCTGCCGAACAGGCCGTGTTCTTCGATGATAACGCCGACAACGTGCATGGCGCGCGGGCGCTGGGCATCACCAGCATTCAGGTGATCGACAAGCAAACCATTCCAGATTGGTTTGCTAAACAAGGATGATCAAAGGCGTGCACCATAAAACTGCGCATCGCCTCCGGCCCCTTTGGGCCTGGGGGAAACTTCTCTGGCAGCGTATCGACCAGGATAATATGACCACGCTGGCGGGAAACCTTGCCTACGTCTCATTGCTTTCTCTGGTTCCGCTGGTGGCGGTGGTCTTTGCGTTGTTTGCCGCTTTTCCGATGTTTGCTGATATTAGCGTTCAGCTGCGCCACTTTATCTTTGCGAATTTTATGCCGGCGACCGGGGATGTCATTCAGCGCTACATCGAACAGTTTGTTGCCAACGCCAATAAAATGACCGCAGTAGGGGCAATCGGGCTGATTGTGACCTCGCTGCTGCTGATGTATGCAGTAGACAGCGCTCTGAATACCATCTGGCGGAGCAAGCGTGCACGGCCAAAGGTTTACTCGTTTGCTATTTACTGGATGATCCTGACGCTTGGGCCGCTGCTGGCCGGGGCAAGTCTGGCGATTAGCTCATACCTGCTTTCCCTGCGTTGGGCATCCGAGCTAAATACCCTGCTCGACGAGGTGTTGCGCATCTTCCCGCTTCTGCTCTCCTGGCTTTCATTTTGGCTGCTCTACAGTCTGGTGCCGACGACAAGCGTGCGGGCAAAGGACGCCATGATAGGTTCCCTGGTGGCTGCACTGCTGTTTGAACTGGGCAAGAAAGGGTTTGCTCTCTATATCACTATGTTTCCCTCCTGGCAGCTGATTTACGGCGTGCTGGCGGTAATCCCCATATTATTTGTCTGGGTCTACTGGACCTGGTGTATTGTGTTGCTGGGGGCGGAAATTACCGCCACGCTGGGCGACTACCGTAAATTGCGACAAGCAGCAGAGCAGGAAGAACTGGAACAACCATGATTGCATTAATTCAGCGCGTAACCCGTGCCAGCGTCACCGTGGAGGGTGAGGTGACGGGTGAAATTGGACCCGGACTTTTAGTGTTGCTGGGTGTCGAAAAAGAAGATAACGAACAAAAAGCAAATCGCCTGTGCGAGCGAGTTCTGGGATATCGAATTTTCAGCGATGAGCAGGGCAAGATGAATCTTAACGTCCAGCAGGCGGGTGGAAGCCTGCTGGTAGTTTCCCAGTTCACGCTGGCAGCTGATACAGAACGCGGTATGCGCCCAAGCTTCTCCGGTGGCGCAGCGCCACAGCAGGCTGAAGCCCTCTATGAGTACTTTGTAGAGCGCTGCAAACAGCAGGGGATCGAAGCCCCAACCGGGCGATTTGCCGCCGATATGCAGGTTTCACTAATTAATGATGGGCCGGTGACGTTCTGGCTGCAGGTTTAACCTTCGCCACCCGGCCCGCGCAATGAGAGAGCAACGTATGTATCACCTTCGTGTGCCACAAACAGAAGAAGAACTTGACCGTTATTACCAGTTCCGCTGGGAAATGTTGCGCAAGCCGCTGCACCAGCCAAAAGGCTCCGAGCGCGATGCATGGGATGCGATGGCGCATCACCAGATGGTGGTGGATGAAGAAGGTAATACCGTCGCTGTAGGCCGTCTTTACATTAATGCCGATAACGAAGCCGCTATACGGTTTATGGCGGTACACCCTTCGGTTCAGGATAAAGGACTGGGCACGTTAGTGGCGATGGCGCTGGAATCGGTGGCGCGGCAGGAAGGCGTTAAGCGCGTAACCTGCAGCGCACGTGAAGATGCAGTGGCGTTTTTTGCCAAACTGGGCTTTGTTAACCAGGGGGAAATCACGACTCCACAAACCACGCCGGTACGCCACTTCCTGATGATTAAGCCGGTTGCGACGCTTGACGACATTCTTCATCGGGGTGACTGGTGCGGGCAGCTCCAGCAGGCCTGGTACGAACATATTCCGCTTAGCGAGAAAATGGGCGTGCGCATTCAGCAGTACACCGGGCAAAAATTCATTACTACGATGCCGGAAACGGGCAATCAGAATCCGCACCATACGCTCTTCGCGGGCAGCCTGTTCTCGCTGGCCACGTTAACCGGCTGGGGGCTTATCTGGCTGATGCTGCGTGAGCGCCATCTTGGCGGCACCATTATTCTGGCCGACGCTCATATCCGTTATAGCAAACCGATCACAGGAAAACCGGGGGCAACCGCCGATTTGGGGTCTTTGAGTGGCGATCTGGACAGGCTGGCCCGGGGCCGTAAAGCTCGCGTTGCGCTTGAGGTTGAGCTTTACGGCAACGAAACGCTCGGGGCCGTGTTTGAGGGGGTCTATCTCGTATTGCCCGCTAAGCCGTTTGGCCCTCTGGAAGAGGGCGGAAACGAAGAGGAATGATTTTCCGGTGCAGTTTATGCGCCGGGAATAACGCCATTATGCATAGTCTGCTGTATCTGTTGCCCGCTGGCACCCGTGGCCTGCAAAGTGCCATTCACGGTAGGTTTCAGTGCAGTACTCGCGGCCATCTGTCCGGTTGCTGAAAGCTGTAAGTTGCCGTCGCCTTCAAGAGGAAGAGAAGGCCAGCCCCACGCCTGCAGCACATTGACCGGAACACCTTGCCCCTTCAGGCTAACGCTGACCGCACGCTGTGGCGTCTGGCTTACGGTTGCCGTTGCTTCCAGCAACCCTTTACCGGCAAAGGCGCTGAGTTCCGTTATCGCCACCTGGTTCTGGTTGGCATTTAACGACAAGGACGGGTGGCGAACGTCAACACGATTGAAGGTGGCCGCCGCGGCGTTGAACGAGGCATTTCCGGACCAGATACCCCACTGATGACCTCGCGCCAGCTGGATGTTCGTTGCGGTGCCATCCAGCCCGGTGAGCTGGAGCGGCCAGGCCGGGTCAATATCGATAATCAGATTGCGGTTAGCCGAAAACTTTTTCACCGTGATGCTATCCAGCCAGTCCGGAAGTTTCTCCATCCATAAGGTTTTCCAGTTTTTCGGAAGGGTGTACTCGAGCCCGCCTATGACCACTTCATCCATGACCGCCTGATTCCCCTCGCGTAGCCATTGCCCGGAAGCACGTACTAAGCCGCCCTCCCAGCGCGAGCTAAACTGGCGGAGCGTGGCTCCTGGTGCTGCAAAATCGATGTTTATAATCGGATCCTGCAAATGCAGAGGGCCGTTGATAAATTCGCTGGCGTTCATTGACAGCTGACCATCATCACTTTGCCAGCCGCCCTTCGCCAGCGTCAGATTGCGCAGGCTGAGCGCCAGGTCATTTACCGCCCACTCTTTGCCTTCGAGACGCGCATCCGCGATCTCAAGGCGATCGATTTTTAACGAGGGAACGGCCGTCACTGGCGCAAGAAAATCAGTGAGCGATTTGGCCGTTTGCAGGCGAATGTCGTTCAGGCGCAGGCTGCTGACCTGCCAGGAGCCGTCGGCATTACGGTGTGCGCTCCCCGTCAATGAACCGCGAGCAACATCTGCCCCGATGGTGGTTAGCGTGACCTGGTCATTATCCAGAGAGCCCTGCAGTAAGACGTTGCTGGTGCTGACACCATTGAGCGTTAATGAGCCTGCGCTGAAGGCGATTGAGGCTTTATTGCCAAGCACTTTCCCTGCCTGCGGCTGCCAGGGCGATACGCCACCCTCCACGCGCTGAGCGCTAAGATCCCACTCACTGTCCGGGCTGTTAATCGCCATATCCTGCAGCTGCAGTTTGTCTGCCTCTAACGGAAGCGGAACGGCATTTGAGCTGAGGTTCAACGTACCTTGCTGGAGCAAAATAGTGTCAACGTAAAGCGGCTGTGAAAACTGCCGCGTGCTCAGGCCAATATCTACGTTCTTTGCTACCAGCGTTGCAGGCTGGCCGGCACGACCAAAAGTGACGTTATGAAACATCAAGTGGGTTGGGGAAGACCAGTTGTGTTCCATCTCATTAAAGGAGAGATGGTAGTTCGTTTTTTCATTCACCCAACTGCTGATTTGGCCAGCGCCCCAGCGGGTTTGCAGCAGGATGTAAAAGGCAATCAGCGCCAGTATCACAAGGCCCAACAGAATAAGAACTAGCTTTCCGAGGAATTTCATTGCCTTCCGCTCCATTGAGTTTCGCTAAGGGTGTTATGCCCCATTTACCGTTATAGCTCAAGGAAGGGATTGTCAAAGGAGGTTTCGCGCCGGCAAAAAAGCAGCCGGCGCGTGAGGGAATTACTCTTTTTCCGGAGGGAAAATCAGGTTCAGCACGATGGCCGTGATCCCGCCGGCGGCAATGCCCGAAGAGAGCAGCGTTTTCAGCCAGTCCGGGGCGAACTGCAGGATCAGCGGCTGCTGGGAGACGCCAAGACCAACAGCGAGCGACAGGGCGATAATCATAATCGCGCGGCGGTTAAGCGGCTCGCGGGAAACAATACGCACGCCGGAAGCGGCAATGGTGCCGAACATCACGATCGTTGCACCGCCGAGAACGGGCTCAGGGATATGCTGCACAAAGCCGCTTACCGCCGGGAACAGGCCAAGCACAATCAGCATCAGCGCGACGACAAAACCGACATAGCGGCTGGCAACGCCGGTCAGCTGAATGACGCCATTGTTTTGACCAAAGCAGGAGTTCGGGAAGGTATTGAATACGGCAGAAACACAGGAGTTCAGGCCGTTAGCCAGCACGCCCCCCTTCAGACGCTTCATGTACAGTGGCCCGGAAACCGGCTGCTCTGAGACATCGGAGGTAGCGGTAATGTCGCCGATAGTTTCCAGCGAAGTCACCATAAAGACCAGCATCAGCGGGATAAGCAGGCTCCAGTCGATGCCAAGGCCGTAATACAACGGCGTAGGGACCATGATGAGATCGGTGTTAGCCGCCTGGGTCGTGGTTGGCAGCATATCCAGCGCCCAGGCTAGCAGGTAGCCCACGGCCATCGCGATAACCAGCGAGGCTACGCGCAGGTACGGATTACGCTGGCGGTTGAGCAAGATAATGACCAGCAGAACCGCGCCCGCCAGCAGCAGGTTTTTCGGGGCGCCGAAAGTATGGTCAGCCATAGCACCATAGCCTCCGCCGATAGACGTTAATCCAACTTGAATCAGAGAAAGGCCGATAATCATCACAACAACGCCGGAAACCAGCGGGGTAATAATGCGGCGGGCGAGGTGCAATACGCGAGAAATCAGCATTTCCGTGCAGCTGGCAAGCATCAGGGTGCCAAACAGCGCCGCCATCATCGTCGGCACGTCCGCGCCGCCGTTTTTCAGCGCCATGCCGCCCATAATCAATGGCGACACGAAGTTAAAGCTGGTGCCCTGAATCGACAGCAGGCCTGAGCCTACCGGACCCCAGGCTTTGATTTGAATAATCGAAGCCACGCCAGAGGCAAATAAAGACATGCTGATAATGTGCTGAGTGTCCGATGCCGGCAAACCTAAGGCCTGGCAAATAAGCAGCGCCGGGGTGATCACGGCCACAAACATTGCCAGCAGGTGCTGACATGCGGCAAAAAGCGTTTGCGGAAGCGGCGGGCGATCTTCAAGGCGATAGATTAGTTCGCTCGGATGAGTCTGCGCAACCGGTTGCGCATTTTCTGACTCTACGGCATTTACGGACATCAGAGGTTATCTCGTGGCTGGAAAAGCGCTGATTTTAACGGACTGAACGGTAAAAGCAAACGATTGCCAACATGAGGTGATAAGAGTGAAATGTCATAAATCAGGCATTAGTTATAACGGTTGCTCATATTTTGGTTAAAATGTGCCGGCTGATTTCATAGTTTATGGAAATAACAGCGAAGGATTATTAAGCGCGCGAATGATTTATGCGCAAAAAGGAGCCCTGCAATGTTTTATCTCGATACCCTATCAACACTGGTGGCCGCCACATTGGTGCTGCTACTCGGCCGCAAAATGGTCCACTCCGTCCCTTTTCTGAAGAAATACACGATTCCCGAGCCGGTGGCAGGTGGGTTACTGGTTGCCATCGCGCTATTGATCCTGAAAAAAAGCATGGGCTGGGAAATTGAGTTTGATATGAGCCTCAAAGATCCTTTGATGCTCGCTTTCTTTGCCACTATCGGCCTTAACGCAAATATCGCCAGTTTGCGCAAGGGTGGGAAAGTGGTGGGCATTTTCCTGTTTATCGTCGTTGGGCTGCTGGTGATGCAGAATGCCATTGGTATCGGCATGGCCAGCATGCTGGGGCTCGATCCGCTGATGGGGTTGCTTGCCGGTTCGATTACCTTATCCGGCGGGCACGGTACCGGTGCGGCCTGGGGGAAGCTCTTTACCGAACGCTATGGCTTCCAGAACGCAACGGAAGTTGCCATGGCCTGTGCAACCTTTGGCCTGGTGCTGGGCGGTTTAATTGGCGGCCCGGTTGCCCGCTATCTGGTTAAACATTCCTCTACGCCGAATGGCGCGCCTGAGGATAATGAGGTGCCGGGGGCGTTTGAAAAACCTGATGTTGGACGCGTGATTACGTCTCTGGTCCTGATTGAAACTATCGCCCTGATTGCTATCTGCCTGACGGTCGGGCGTGTTGTTGCCGGGTTGCTGCAAGGGACCCTATTTGAGCTGCCGACGTTTGTCTGCGTGCTGTTTATCGGCGTGATTCTCAGCAATGTGCTGGCGGCAGTGGGTTTTTACCGCGTCTTCGAACGGGCGGTTTCCGTGCTGGGCAACGTTTGTCTGTCGCTGTTCCTGGCGATGGCGCTGATGAGCCTTAAACTTTGGGAACTGGCTTCTCTTGCGCTGCCAATGCTGGTCATTCTGGCGGTACAAACGCTGTTTATGGCGCTGTATGCCATCTTTGTCACCTGGCGTTTGATGGGCAAAAACTACGATGCAGCGGTACTGGCAGCCGGCCATTGCGGCTTTGGTATGGGTGCCACACCGACGGCTATTGCTAACATGCAGGCCATTACCGAGCGATTTGGACCGTCGCATATGGCGTTCCTGGTGGTACCGATGGTGGGGGCGTTCTTTATCGACATCGTGAATGCGGTGGTGATCAAGCTGTTCCTGATGCTGCCGCTGTTTGCTTAAGCGTTGGAGTAGCGTTCGGTTTCCGGCATCCAACGTTCAATCAGCGCCTTAGCCTGATCAGGGTAGCGTTCGTGGATATGGCGCGCCAGGCGCTGGACCTGCGGGATCATCCCCTGGTCCCGCAGCAGGTCGGCCACCTTGAATTCTGCGTTACCGGTCTGGCGCGTACCCAGTAGCTCGCCAGGCCCGCGGATCTCAAGGTCTTTTTGCGCAATTATAAAGCCATCGTTGCTGTCTCTCAGCACCTGCAGGCGAAGCTGTGCCGTTTTTGAAAGCGGTGACTTATACAGCAGGACGCAATGCGAGGCTACTGCGCCCCGTCCCACACGGCCGCGAAGCTGATGGAGTTGTGCAAGCCCTAAACGCTCAGGGTTTTCAATAATCATCAGGCTGGCGTTAGGCACATCTACACCAACTTCTATCACCGTGGTGGCGACCAAAAGATGCAGTTCACCCTGCTTAAAGGCCTGCATGACCGCCTGTTTTTCCTTCGGTTTCATTCGCCCGTGTACCAGGCCAACATTCAGCTCCGGCAGGGCGGTTTTTAGCTCCTCCCAGGTTACTTCTGCGGCCTGAGCTTCCAGCAATTCAGACTCTTCAATCAGCGTACAAACCCAGTAAGCCTGGCGTTTCTCGTCGCGGCAGGCGTTGCGTACGCGCTCGATTATCTCGCTGCGTCGGGTATCGGCTATCGCGACGGTGGTTACCGGTGTACGCCCCGGAGGAAGTTCATCGATCGTTGAAGTATCAAGGTCGGCATAGGCGGTCATCGCCAGCGTGCGCGGAATAGGCGTTGCGGTCATGATTAACTGATGAGGGTGGAAGCCCTGAATCTGACCTTTTTCCCACAATGCCAGGCGCTGATGAACGCCAAAGCGGTGCTGTTCATCAATAATAACCAGCGCCAGCCCGGCAAACTGCACCTGATCCTGGAAGATGGCGTGGGTGCCCACGACCATTGAGACCTGACCGCTGGCGATAGCTTCCTGTTGCGCAATTCTGGCTTTCCCTTTCTGCTTCCCGGCAAGCCAGCCCACTTCTATACCTAATGGCTCAAACCACTGTCGGAAGTTGTTAGCGTGCTGCTCAGCCAGTAATTCGGTGGGTGCCATCAGGCCAACCTGTTTGCCGTGAGCAATGGCTCTTAGTGCGGCAAGTGCAGCAACCAGCGTTTTACCGGAGCCGACATCGCCCTGAACCAGGCGCATCATCGGCACGTCCAGTGCCATGTCGCGTTCGATTTCAGCGACCACTCGCTCCTGTGCTCCGGTAGGTTTGAAAGGCAGGGCGGCAAGCAGTTTGTTTTTTAACTCGTCGTGATTAACCAGAGGCAGGGCATGGTATCGCTGCGCTCCAGCCCGCAGAGCAAGCATACTCAGGTTATGGGCGAGCAGCTCTTCAAGGATCAGCCGCTGCTGTGCCGGATGTTTGCCGGTTTCGAGATCGGCAAGTTTCATGTCCGGCGGCGGTCGGTGCAGGGTACGCAACGCTTCCGGCAGGCTCATCATGCCCTGGCTCAGTTCGACGGGCAGCAATTCCGTAATCACGCAGGTATCCAATAGCTCAAGCGCCTGATCGGTCAGTTTACGCAGTGTCGCCTGGCGAATGCCTTCGGTCGTCGGGTAAACCGGCGTGAGTGTTTCCTGCAGATCTGGCGTGCTGAGATCCCCCTGAATGCGGTATTCAGGATGGAACATCTCGGCACCGTATTTACCGCGTTTGGCTTCACCGTAAGCGAGCACGCGCTTTCCGGTGGAAAGGCTGTTCTTCATCGCCGCGTTGAAATTAAAGAAGCGCAGGGTAAGAATGCCGGTGCCGTCGCTAATCTGGCAGGTCATCATCCGGCGGCCGCCGAAGGAGATATTGCAGTTCAGCACTTCACCTTCCACCGTGGCGTAAAGGCCGGGTTGGAGATCGTTAATGGGGTAGAGATGGGTGCGGTCTTCGTAGCGAAGCGGCAGGTGCAGCAGCAGGTCCTGAATCGTGTGCAGGCCAATTTTGGCCAGTTTGCCGCTCTGGCTGGCACCCACTCCGGCAAGCGTGCTTAACGGTATGGCATCCAGCAGGCGGCCTTTCATGGCTTACTTCGCTGACTGCATCGTTGCCCACCACGCGGCATCAGCTTCTATCTCACCTTGCTGATTCACATGTGGGTACGGTAAGCCTTTACGGCGGGAGACGTTCGCCAGCACAGGGTAACCGCCTTCAAACAGCAATCTCTGCTGCTCGGACTCCGGTAATGTACTGTTTTCACGCTGGTACATGCCGGCATTTTGACGCTGGCGCTGCGCTTCATACAGAATAAGCGCTGAGGCAACGGAGACATTCAGAGACTGAACCATACCGATCATCGGAATAATGATGTCCCGATCGGCAAGCGCCAGCGCTTCTTCGGTGATACCGGTTTTTTCCTGCCCCATCAGAATGCAGGTTGGACGGGTGTAGTCTATTTCGCGGAAATCGACGGCCTTATCTGAAAGATGGGTGGCCAGAATTTGCATTCCGCTGTTTTTTAGCTGACTGACGGCCTCGCCGATAGTCTTGTGCGTTTTGACTTCCACCCAGGAGTTGCTTCCTGCAGCGGCAGACGCCATGGTGCGCATACGGCTTCCGGGCCAAACGGCGTGCACTTCATGCACGCCTACGGCATCGGCGGTACGGATAATGGCGGAGACGTTATGGGGCTTGTGCACCTGCTCCATACAAACGGTCAGGTCCGGCTGGCGTCTGGCGAGCATCTCGCAAATACGCGCATAACGTTGAGGATTCATAACTCTAGTTTCTGTTGCGGGTAACTTTAATCACATCCGGCATCACGCGGATTTTGCGCATGATGTTCGCCAGATGGACGCGATCCCGAGCGGTCAGGCGAATGAAGGCGCTGTACACGCGGCCGTCTTTCTCTTCAGTATTCAGGCTTTGAATGTTAGAGCCCGCGGTATTGATCGCTGCGGTGAGGTTCGCCAGCGCCCCCTGGTGGTTGAACATGTCCACCTTGATCTCGGTGATGAACTCCTGCTCGGTCTCTTTATCCCACTCCACGGCCATAAACTTCTCAGGCTCTTTCTGGTAGCCACGAATGTTTCGACAGGATTCGTGATGGATAACCAGCCCTTTTCCCGGGCTGACGTGAGCGACGATAGGATCGCCTGGAATCGGGCGGCAGCATTTGGCAAACGTAATCAGGACGCCATCTGCGCCTTTGATCGGCAGGTTGCTGTGGCTTGCCGTCTGGGTTGAACCAGGCTGTGCAGTAACAGGTGACTCGCCCTGTAGATTCTTCGCCACGACCACGCTCATTGCGTTACCGAGGCCGATTTCGGCCAGCAGATCGTCAAGAGATGCAAGCTTCATGCGGTCCAGCTCGCGCTGAACGTTCTCCGCCGGGATCTCAGCCAGCTTACGGCTACCGCCCAGCGCGTGGTTGAGCAGACGGCGACCCAGGCTTACGGAGTCATCACGCTTCAGGTTTTTCAGCATCTGGCGAATTTTGGCGCGCGCTTTGGAGCTGACGACAAAATTGAGCCATGCGGCGTTTGGCCGCGCGCCTGGTGCAGTGATGATTTCGATAGTTTGCCCGCTGGTCAAAGACTGTGAAAGCGGGTATGGCTGGCGATCGACGCGTGCGCCAACGCAGGCGTGGCCGATATCGGTATGCACGGCATAGGCAAAGTCCACCGGCGTGGCGCCAGCGGGAAGCTCTACGATGCGGCCTTCCGGGGTGAAAACGTAAATCTCATCCGGGAACAGATCGGATTTTACGCTCTCGATAAATTCAAATGAGCTACCGGCGCTTTGTTGTAATTCCAGCAGGCTTTGCATCCAGCGCTGAGCGCGGATTTGCGCGGTGGTACTGCTCTCACCCTGCTCTTTGTATGCCCAGTGAGCCGCAACCCCCATTTCCGCCATTTGGTCCATATCTTCGGTACGGATCTGCACTTCAACCGGGACGCCGTGCGGCCCAATCATAGAGGTGTGCAGAGACTGATAGCCGTTCGCTTTTGGAATGGCAATATAGTCTTTTACTCGCCCTGGACGTGGTTTGTAGAGGCTGTGCATCTGCCCGAGGACGCGGTAGCAGGTATCCATATCGTGGACGATGACGCGAAACGCGTAGATATCCATGATTGAATGGAAACGCTGTTCTTTAAGCGTCATCTTGCAGTAAATAGAATAAAGGTGTTTTTCGCGACCGCTTACGCGGCAGGAAATACCTGCTTCCTGTAAACGCCCGTCGATTTCAGAGAGGATTTTTTGAATCATCTCTTTGCGGTTACCACGCGCCGCTTTCACCACTTCTTTTATGACGCGGTAGCGGTTCGGGTAAAGTGCCTCAAAGCCTAGCTCTTCCAGTTCGGTTTTCAGGTGATGAATACCTAGGCGGTGAGCGAGTGGGCTGTAGATTTCGAGGGTTTCACGGGCAATGCGGCGACGTTTGTCCGGGCGTAGTGACCCGAGCGTGCGCATGTTGTGGGTGCGGTCAGCAAGTTTGATCAAAATGACGCGGATATCCTGCACCATCGCCATGATCATTTTGCGGAAGTTTTCGGCCTGAGCCTCTTTCTTATCGCGGAACTTTAGCTTGTCTAGCTTAGAAACCCCTTCCACCAGTTCGGCAACGCTTTTGCCAAACAGCTGTTCCATATCCTGGTAGGTGGCCGGGGTGTCTTCGATCACGTCATGCAGAAGCGCTGCCATTAGCGTTTCATGGTCGAGTTTCATCTCGGCCAGGATACAGGCAACCGCTACTGGATGGGTGATATAGGGTTCACCGCTTGAACGTGTTTGTCCCTCGTGAGCATCACGTGCGACAAGGTATGCCTGCCTGAGGCGCTTGATTTGCTCCTCTGGCAGATAATTTTGAATCAGCTGATTCAGGCTTTCAAACAGATACAAGGGCTACCCGCAGGCTAATTAACGACGACCTTCAGCAATAGCAGTCACGGCCTGCAGTTCTGCGGCTTCCTGCTCTTGCTGCTCCTGGCGCTCACGGACATCAAGGATCTGGTTGGTGATCAACCCTTCTTCGATTTCGCGCAGTGCGATAACGGTCGTTTTATCGTTTTCTTCCGGTACCAGCGGATCTTTACCGCCTACCTGCATCTGACGAGCGCGACGCGCGGCCACAAGTACCAGGTCAAAACGGTTACCAATTTTCTCTACAGCGTCCTGAACGGTTACGCGTGCCATAATTAAAGTGCTCCACAGATGAAGAAATGACTGGGCATGATACTGAAACTGGTGTCAGTCTGCCAATAGTTTGCTGATTAAAGCGTCATGTCGCATCTTTTGGCGACCCATTCGTAGACGCTCGGCACGAATGATTATCTTTAAATCAGACAGTGCGGTATCAAAGTCGTCATTAACGATAAGGTAATCATACTCTGCGTAGTGACTCATTTCCGCAACGGCTTGCGCCATGCGTTTTGCAATCACCTCTTCACTATCCTGGCCGCGGCCACGCAGGCGCCTGTCCAGCTCGTCTTTTGACGGCGGCAGAATAAAGATGCTGCGGGATTGAGGCATTTTCTGACGAATCTGCTCTGCACCCTGCCAGTCGATATCCAAAAATACATCCACGCCGGTTGCCAGGACATTTTCGATCGCCTGGCGCGACGTACCGTAGTAGTTACCAAACACTTCCGCATGTTCGAGAAAAGCCTCTTCAGCGATCATTTGCCTGAATTCGTCTTTACCGACAAAGAAATAGTGTTCACCGTGGTTTTCACCTGGGCGCATACCTCGGGTGGTATGGGAGATGGAAACCTGAGTGTCGTATAGCGGTTGTGTCTTTAACAAAGCCTGGATGAGGCTGGATTTACCCGCGCCACTTGGAGCGGAAACAATATAAAGCGTGCCTTGAGCCATGAGTTCTAACTTAATCGGTATGCATAAAAGGAAGAGCGTCTACCGGCATATTATACACACCGCCGTCGCGGTACGTAGATTTTGTCATCTGCTAACGCTTTTTTTCTCGTATTCCCCGCGATGTTTTCCGCTTCTTTGTCTTCTCCCATGCAATAACTTTAATTTTCAGGAAGCCATTACGCATTGGCGACATCCTTTACTCGCGAAAGACAAGCGGCCTGTTTATACCTCCGTTGAGGAAGACAATGGAGGCAACATGAGAGGGATAGCGTTAGCGTTTATTACCGTTTTACTGGGAGCTTCAGCTTCGGTTTCAGGCTCTTGTCCGGCGTGGTCGGTGGTCAGGGCGCAGAAGGAAATCGACAGCCTGGTGCAGCAGCTCGCCATCTGGGACGAAGCCTATTATCAGCAGGGGAAAAGCCAGGTCAGTGATGCGGTTTACGATAATTTGCGGGAAACACTTTCTGCCTGGCGGCGCTGTATTAAGCGCGTACCAGAGGCTGAATCTGTTCATCTGGGGTCGGCCGGGCGTTTTCTTCATCCTGTCGCCCATACCGGATTAAAAAAACTTCCGGATGAACGGTCTGTTGCGGTATGGGCAAAAGGGCGGGAGGGATTGTGGGTACAGCCTAAAATTGACGGCGTTGCGGTCACGCTAATCTATCAAAATGGCCGACTGATAAAGCTTTTAAGCCGTGGTGATGGAATAAAGGGTGAAGACTGGACGCACAAAGCTGCTGATATTGCCGCGATTCCTCATCAGGTTCCTGAGCCCCTTACGAACAGCGTGTTGCAAGGTGAGCTTTTCCTGAAACGAGATGGTCATATTCAAAGCCAAATGGGGGGGATAAACGCCCGAGCTAAAGTCGCAGGGGAGATGTTGCGTACCGGCTCCGTTAGCGAGCGTAACGCCCTGGGCTTATTTATCTGGGCCTGGCCAGACGGCCCCCAACGTTTGGCTGAAAAGCTGAGGATATTGCGTGAAGCTGGTTTTTTACTCACGGCCTCATGGTCCAGGCCCGTGTCAAGTACTGCAGAGATTGCACGCCTACGCGACACCTGGTTTCATCACCCTCTGCCCTTTGTCACCGACGGCATTGTTATTCGTCAGGAGCGTGAGCCACAGGCTACATCCTGGCGGCCCGGTCACGGGGAATGGGCCGTGGCGTGGAAGTACCCGCCAGCAGAAAAAATTACCGGGGTTCGCAACGTTCATTTTACCGTCGGACGTACCGGAAAAGTGTCTGTGGTACTTGAGCTGGAAGAGATTCAGCTAGACGATAAACGCGTCAGACGAGTGAATATTGGATCGCTTAAACGTTGGCAGCAATGGGACGTCGTGGCCGGGGACAAAGTGAAAATCAGCCTGGCAGGCCAGGGCATACCCCGTATAGAAGAGGTTGTCTGGCGGGTCAGCCAACGAGACAAGCCCGTGCCAGAAATGGACTCATTCACCCCGGTGAGTTGCCTTTATGCATCCACTGAGTGCGCGCAACAGTTTCTTGCCCGTCTGACGTGGATGAGCCAAAAGACTGTTCTTGATTTACCAGGCGTCAGCCAAAGTACCTGGCGGCATCTGTACATGAGTACGCGCCTTCAGCATATTTTTTCATGGCTGGGGCTGAGCAGAGAGTCGCTGCTGGATTTACCGGGGATGACGGCGAAAAAGTCTGCTCTTCTGTGGCACCGGTTCTCTTTATCAAGAAAACAGCCGTTTATCCGCTGGGTATTGGCTATGGGAATGCCCTTACCGCGAAGTGCTTTCGATGTCTTTAAAAATAGACGTTGGCAACAGCTTGCTGATTGGGACGAAACGAGATGGCAAACCTTACCCGGCGTTGGTTCTACAGGAGCAAGACGGCTAATGGATTTTGTGAAGCATCCGCAAGTTGCCGCACTGGCCGCCTTCCTGGGCCAGCACGATATACAGGGCTTTAGCGATCAGTGATCGGCATGCTTGTAATGGAATACAGGTAGGCCAAGGCGCAGGCGGAGTGCCAGTAGGCGAGCGGTAAAGCCAAATAATAAGGTTGCTATTACCACTACGTCATGGCTGCTGACATAGTACTGCAAGGCGATGTAAAGCACGGCTGAGGCAAAGGCGATACCGGCATACAGTTCTTTTTGGAATACCAGCGGAATACGTTTGCAGAACATATCCCGTAGTACACCACCAAATACACCGGTTATCACGGCGGCAATTGTCGCAATAATGGGGCCCTCCCCCATATCCAGTGCAACCTGAGCGCCGATGATAGAGAAGACGACGAGGCCCAGTGCATCAAGTACTAAAAAGAGTTTACGCAGGTGAGGCATGACCGGGGCCATGATAGTAGTGAGTACGGCCGCGATAGCAACAATAACAACGTATTCAGGATGTTTGACCCAGCCGAGAGGGTAATGGCCCAGCAGAATATCGCGTACAGATCCGCCGCCGAGAGCGGTTGCGGTTGCGATGATAATGACGCCAAAGGTGTCCATACGGCGGCGGCCGGCGGCCAGTGCCCCGGTCATTGCTTCTGCAGTGATACCAATTAAATAAAGGATGTGTAGCAGCATGTCAGTCCCCTCAGAATAGGTGTAGAGGGTAGCGTTTTGTGCGCTATATCACGATTGAGATTTTCTAAGTTGAATGCAATTGGATTAGTTTTATTTATTAATAATATGAGATTTGTTCTTTATTTGCGGAGATTGATTGGTTTTTATTATAGTTAATGGATTAGTAAAACTATTCAATGAGGGGCGATGAGGCTACCCGCGATGTTAAAAGCGCTAGCGAATGGAATCAATCCAGAAACAGGGGAGCCTATAGCTGCCGGGTCGACAGCCAATAAGCCGGAAGCAATAAGAATGTTGTTCACGTTAGTGGAAGCGCTGTCTGTAGAAACAGAAAAACATAGGCTTACATCGGAGGAGCGGCAGCGGTACAACCTTACTGAAGGGCGTTCTGCCAAATCTCATTTCCCCGGGACTGATGAACAAAAAGGGGTAGTGGCCAGGCATTTTGGGCAAAATGAGTCTATTGAGGCGCCGGGAAGCGAGTTTGAGCGTTCGGCGCGAGCAGTTGCAATTCAGCTGGAAAAGATGGGATTAATCGCGGCGGCGCGGCGCTTAGCATACGTATAAAAAGAAAAAGCCTGCTGATGGCAGGCTTTTTTAACCTTACTCGATGTTTTGAATCTGCTCCCGCATTTGCTCGATCAGGACTTTGAGCTCGATAGCTGAATTCGTGACTTCAGCGTTGATCGATTTCGAAGCCAGCGTGTTCGACTCGCGGTTAAACTCCTGCATCATAAAGTCGAGGCGGCGGCCAACGGCTTCTTTCTTTTTCAGGATGTTATAGGTTTCTTTAACGTGGGCTTCCAGACGGTCCAGCTCTTCAGCGACGTCGATACGCTGCGCCATCAGCACCAGCTCTTGCTCAAGGCGATTGTTCTCAAGCTGTACTTCAGCCTCTTCCAGCTTGTTAACCAGGCGTTCACGCTGCCATTTCACCACTTCCGGCATCTGGGCACGAACTTTAACGACTTCAGTGCTGACGCCTTCGAGGCGCTGCTCAATCAGCGCTTTTAGTGCCTGGCCTTCGGTTTCGCGGGCAATAATAAAGTCGTCCAGCGCGCCGTCGAGGGCGGCAAGAATTTCGGCGGCAATCGCGTCAAGATCCTGCTCCTGAGCTGCCATCACGCCAGGCCAGCGAAGAATATCAACCGGGTTTATTTCCCCTTCGTCGCTCTGCATTTTGACCCAGTTAGCGGCCTCAACCAGCTGCTTCGCCAGTTTCTCGTTAAGAATAAGAGAACCCTGGGAACGCGCATCCGGTTCGAATCGCAGGTTGCACTCAATTTTACCGCGCGTCAGGCGGTTACGGATGCGTTCACGAGCAACAGGCTCAAGGCTGCGGAACTGTTCCGGCATGCGGATATACGTTTCGAGATAGCGCTGGTTTACCGAGCGTAATTCCCAGGAGGCGGAGCCCCATTCACCTTTTACTTCACGCCGGGCGTAGGCGGTCATACTGCGGATCATAGTACGTACCCGTTTTCAGCTAATGTATGAGGGGATTATAGCTATCAGGGGTCTTGCAGGATAGGAATAAGCGTCTGAAGTCCGTATAATGCGCAGCCACATTCGTTTTAGCCGGAGATAAGCCCATGCGTCCATCAGGTCGTAGCGCCGAACAAGTGCGCCCAGTTACCCTGACTCGTCATTACACTAAACACGCTGAAGGTTCCGTGCTTGTCGAGTTCGGTGATACCAAAGTACTGTGCACCGCGACGCTTGAAGAAGGCGTGCCTCGCTTCCTGAAAGGTCAGGGCCAGGGGTGGATCACCGCGGAATACGGTATGCTGCCGCGTGCAACCCACAGCCGTAATGCGCGTGAAGCTGCAAAAGGCAAACAAGGCGGACGTACTCTTGAAATTCAACGGCTTATCGCCCGCTCATTGCGCGCTGCGGTGGATTTAAAAGCGCTGGGTGAATTCACCATCACTCTGGACTGCGATGTTCTGCAGGCCGATGGTGGCACTCGTACTGCTTCTATTACCGGAGCCTGTGTTGCGCTGGCCGATGCGCTAAATGGCCTTGTCGCTGCTGGTAAGCTGAAAACCAACCCAATGAAAGGCATGGTGGCGGCGGTTTCCGTGGGTATCGTCAAGGGTGAGGCCCTCTGCGATCTGGAGTATGTTGAAGATTCAGCCGCTGAAACCGATATGAACGTGGTGATGATGGAGGACGGACGTATGATTGAGGTGCAGGGCACCGCTGAAGGCGAGCCGTTCTCCCATGATGAGCTACTGGCGCTGTTAGCGCTTGCCCGAGGGGGCATTGACTCCATTATCGCGTCGCAGAAGGCGGCGTTAGAAAATTAATTTTTAAAAAGCGACTGAGAAGTCGCTTTTTTTATGTCCGTGTAACAATGCTAAGGAGCGAATCCATGAAACCGTATCAGCGCCAGTTTATTGAGTTTGCGCTTAACAAACAGGTACTCAAGTTTGGCGAATTCACCCTGAAATCCGGGCGTACAAGCCCTTATTTCTTCAACGCCGGGCTGTTTAATACCGGGCGCGATCTGGCGTTATTAGGGCGTTTCTATGCAGCCGCACTGATGGATTCCGCAATCGATTTTGATCTGCTGTTTGGCCCGGCTTATAAAGGCATTCCTATTGCGACAACGACGGCGGTTGCGCTAGCCGAACACCATGAGCGCGACGTGCCTTACTGCTTTAACCGTAAAGAAGCGAAAGACCACGGTGAAGGTGGTAATCTGGTGGGAAGTCCGCTTCAGGGGCGAGTCATGCTGGTGGACGATGTGATCACTGCAGGTACAGCCATCCGTGAGTCCATGGAGATTATTGCGGCGAACGGTGCAAGCCTGGCTGGCGTTCTGATTTCTCTGGACCGCCAGGAGCGAGGTCGTGCAGATATCTCTGCTATTCAGGAAGTTGAGCGTGATTATCAGTGCAAAGTCATCTCTATTATTACTCTCAAAGATCTGATTACCTATCTGGAAGAGAAGCCTGAAATGGCGGACAAGCTGGCCGCGGTACGTAAATATCGCGAAGAGTTCGGCGTATAAGTTTTTAGTTGATCAAGTAAAAAGGGCCTGACGGCCCTTTTTACTTAGTAAAGCTGGGCGGCAATCAGCGGCCAGCGGGTATCAAAATCATCCGTGGGCAGATAGCGGAAATCACTTCGCACAAATCGTGACAGCATGCCTTCGCAGAAGGCCAGTAGCTGGCTTGCAAGCAAGGCTTCATCGGTAGCAAAACCCTCTCCTTCGCGCATCTTCTTTTCACGCATGACCTGGCGAAGTTGGACCTCAATACGTTCAAAGAGCTGGTTAATGCGATCCTGTAGGCGATCCTGTTCAAACATGAGCGCATGACCGGTGAGAATACGCGTCAGCCCCGGGTTCCGTTCACCAAAACCCAACACCAGCAGCACAATTAGCCGCAGACGGGCTAAGGTGTCTTTTTCATCTTTAAGAATCAGGTTGATGCGGGTAATCAGGCTGTCTTCGATAAACTCAATCAGGCTATCGAACATTTTCATTTTGCTGGGAAAATGGCGATAGAGCGCGGCTTCGGACACGCCAACCGTTGCCGCAAGTTTTGCGGTAGTGATGCGTTGGCTGCCGTCACTGGATTCAAGCATTTGGGCCAGAGACTGAAGTATTTCCTCGCGACGATTCCTTTTCGCAGTCTGTTTTTCTGCCATGTTCTAAAATACCCCTGAAAAATACCTTGTCAGGCAAGCACCGAACCGCGCCCGCAAACGCCAGGTTTGCGGTCTGTTTTAACGTTATCTACGCGGTAAGGTTACGTTTATAAAACGGTATTACTGGCGACCTGAATGGCCAAAGCCACCCTCGCCCCGGTCGCTGGCGTCAAAATCGTCGACCAGGTTAAATTCAGCCTGTACGACAGGCACAAATACCATCTGCGCAATGCGTTCACCTGGCTGAATGGTGAAGCTATCCTGACCACGGTTCCAGACGGACACCATTAGCTGACCTTGATAATCTGAGTCGATGAGCCCCACCAGATTACCCAGAACCACGCCATGCTTATGGCCAAGGCCCGATCGTGGAAGAATTACCGCAGCAAGGGAAGCATCGGCAATGTGAATAGCCAGTCCTGTAGGGAGCAACGTTGTGGCGCCAGGAGTGAGCTCTACAGCCTCATCCAGGCAAGCACGCAGGTCAAGGCCCGCAGAACCGGAAGTTGCATAGGTTGGCAATGGGAACTGTTGGCCAACGCGCGGGTCCAGAATTTTAACGTCTATTTTTTTCATCATAGCGGGTAACGATCTCGTCCAGTAAAAGGTGGCCAAGGAGTGCTTTACGCTCAAGCGGTAAGACTTTGTCTCCCTCCTGCCAGAAAAGGTGCAATGCGTTGCTGTCACTGTTAAATCCTTGATTATTCTGAGATACGTCATTTGCGCAGATCAGATCCAGGTTTTTAGCAGCACGCTTTTTCCGGGCGTATTCTTCCACATTATTTGTTTCGGCGGCAAACCCTACAACATAGGGACGCCCCTCTGAAAGTGCGGCAACCCCTGCAACGACATCCGGGTTTTTAACCATTTTTAGAGTAATTTCATCGCCTTGCTTTTTAATCTTCTCATCAGCAACAACCGCTGCGCGGTAGTCTGCAACGGCGGCACAGCCAATGAAAATATGCTGTCCGGATACCCGCTCCTGGACCGTATCGTTCATTTCCAGCGCCGTTGTGACATCAATCCGATTTACCCACGCCGGGGTGGGTAAATCGACCGGCCCGGAAATCAGCGTTACGTTGGCGCCGCGTGCTGCCGCTGCCGCTGCGATGGCAAAGCCCATTTTGCCCGAGCTGTCGTTCGTGATGTATCTGACGGGATCCAGGCGTTCGCGCGTTGGGCCGGCGGTAATCATGACGTTCAGATGTTTCAGATCTTTGACCACGGAGAAATGTTCCACCGCCATATCAACCAGCGTCAGGGGATCCAACATTCGGCCGGGACCAACATCACCGCATGCCTGGCTGCCGCTATCTGGCCCCCAAACCAACAGGCCGCGGGCGCTCAGCACATCCAAATTATGTTGAGTTGCCGCTGCACGATACATTTGCTGATTCATCGCCGGTACAACGGCAACGGAGGCTGGGGTGGCCAGGCAAATTGTACTGACCAGATCGTTTGCCATCCCTGCTGCGACACGCGCTATCAGGTCTGCCGTCGCGGGAGCCAGTATGACTAAATCAGCCCATTTGCCGAGTTCAATATGGCCCATTGCAGCTTCGGCTGCCGGGTCAAGCAAACTGTCCGATACCGGATAACCTGAGACGGCCTGTAAACTTAATGGCGTGATAAAGGCCTTCGCCGCCTCGGTCATAACCACTCGTACATCCGCTCCGCGATCGCGCAGACGACGAACCAGCTCAGGTGTTTTGTAGGCAGCAATACCGCCGCTGACACCAAGAACAATTTTCTTGCCGGAAAGTCCCATCATGATTTTTATCCGTAGGAAGACACAGTTGTGCGGCTATTTTACCACAATCCCCGACATGCGCCTTTTTGCAGTTTGCGAGGCACTACGCAAGACCAAAATCTACACGTCGCCCGAGGATAAAAAAGGTCGCAAGATGGTGCTCGTCAGTGAGGGAGGCCAAAATGAAAGGGAATACTTATCTTGATAAAGCGAGTTTACCGCGTGAAAAGCTGCTGCAATCAGGCGTCAGCTCGCTCACGGATACTGAACTTCTGGCGCTCTTTCTGCGCACCGGCCATAAAGGCACACACGTTCTGGTCTTTGCCAGCATGCTGTTGCGAGAGTTTGGTTCGCTGCATCGCCTGCTGTCGGCCGATTTCTCGCATTTCAAGAAAGTGAAAGGCATTGGTGAAGCAAAGTACACCCAGTTGAACGCAATTGCTGAACTGGCGAGGCGCTATTACTCGTCTCAAGGCGTCAACGAGCTGTCCTTACTTACGCCAGAGAGGGTACGGGAGTATGTCCAGAGTCAGCTAGTGACCGAGCAGCGTGAAATATTTATGGTTCTTTTTCTCAATAATCAGCATCAGGTCATCAAATGTGAGCGTTTATTCGCCGGTACGCTAAGCCATGTCGAAGTCCATCCAAGGGAAATTGTGCGTGAAGCGATGAAATGCAACGCCGCTGGCATTATACTGGCGCACAACCACCCGTCAGGTAAGGCCGAACCCAGTAAAGCAGACAGAGCGATTACAGAACGCATTGTGAAAGTTTGTCTGTTTATGGAGATTCGAGTGCTTGATCATCTGGTTATTGGTCACGGAGAATACGTTTCTTTCGCTGAACGAGGGTGGATTTAGACCATCAGGCGCGATCCATAGGGATCTTTGTCTGTTCGGGACTTGAGCACATGCCTCACACAGCGTATACTACGCCACCTTTGAGAATCTCGGGTTTGGCATTATGCGCCTGGCACTGTGGTTCACATTGAACCGCCAGGGACCAGGCTTGCAGCCTGACGAGGCGCCTAACCCTATACGAAGCTCGAGCTAATTTGATTTTTGGAGAATAGACATGTCCCGAGTCTGCCAAGTTACTGGCAAGCGTCCGGCGACCGGTAATAACCGTTCCCACGCACTGAACGCGACTAAACGCCGTTTCCTGCCGAACCTGCACTCTCACCGTTTCTGGGTTGAGAGCGAGAAGCGTTTTGTCACCCTGCGTGTATCTGCTAAAGGTATGCGTGTAATCGATAAAAAAGGCATCGATACAGTTCTGTCCGAACTGCGTGCCCGTGGCGAAAAGTACTAAGTACTTAGAGGAAATAAATCATGGCTAAAGGTATTCGTGAGAAAATCAAGCTGGTTTCTTCTGCTGGTACTGGTCACTTCTATACCACCACGAAGAACAAACGTACTAAGCCGGAAAAACTGGAACTGAAAAAATTCGATCCAGTTGTCCGTCAGCACGTTGTATACAAAGAAGCCAAAATTAAATAATTCTGGTAACTTTGTTGAAGAAACCCGGCTCAGGCCGGGTTTTTTTATGCCCGATTCCCGGAGGAGAGATGCCTGAGTTACCAGAGGTAGAAACCAGCCGCCGCGGTATTGAACCGCATCTGGTGGGTGAAACAATCTTGCATGCTGTTGTGCGCAATGCGCATTTGCGCTGGCCGGTTTCTGATGAAATACATGCCCTGAGCGATAAGCCGGTGTTGAGCGTACAGCGACGGGCTAAGTATTTGCTGCTGGAGCTACCTGATGGATGGATCATTATTCACCTGGGTATGTCCGGCAGCCTGAGGATCCTTGCGCAAGAGCTTCCGGCAGAGAAACACGATCATGTTGATCTGGTGATGAGTAACGGCAAAGTTCTGCGCTATACCGATCCACGTCGTTTCGGGGCATGGCTTTGGGTGAGGGAGCTCGAAGGCAGTAACGTGCTCTCTCATCTCGGACCGGAGCCGCTTAGCGATGAATTCAATGCTGAATATCTGCGCGTAAGATCGGCCAAAAAGAAAACGGCCATTAAACCCTGGCTGATGGATAATAAGCTGGTGGTGGGCGTAGGGAATATCTATGCCAGCGAATCGCTGTTCGCCGCAGGGATCCATCCTGACCGTAGTGCGCAGTCACTGTCAAAAAATGAGTCTGAGAGATTAGTTGCCGCAATCAAAGCTGTGCTGCTGCGCTCTATAGAGCAAGGGGGGACCACACTAAAAGACTTCCTTCAGTCTGATGGTAAACCCGGTTATTTTGCGCAGGAACTGCAGGTTTATGGCCGCGCAGGAGAGCCGTGTCGGGTTTGTGGTACGCCGATTGTTGCCGGTAAGCACGGGCAGCGCAGCACCTACTATTGCCGCCGCTGCCAGCGATAGCTACTTAAGCCTTTCGATAAGCGCTTTGCAGACATGCTCAGGCAGGAAGTGAGCAACATCACCGTGATGGCGCGCCACTTCTTTGACCAGGGAAGAAGAGACAAACGACCACTCTTTTGACGGCATCAGGAATACGCTTTCCAGTTCCGGCATGAGATGACGGTTCATGTGGGCCAACTGCATCTCATATTCAAAATCTGCGGCGGTACGTAAACCGCGAACCAGTACGTTTGCCTGCTGCTTGCGGGCGAAGTTGGCCATTAAATCACTAAATCCCAGAACCTGAACATTGGGCAAATGCCCAATGGCTTGCTGCGCCAGTGCGACGCGCTCATCCAGCGTAAACAGGGCATTTTTACTGGGGCTGGCTGCAATCGCGAGGAGTACCTGATCAAACATATTGGCTGCACGGGTAACGATATCAATATGGCCGTTGGTGATGGGATCGAAGGTCCCCGGATAGATTGCCCGCTTTTGCATATCTGACCTTAGTGTGTTTTAGGGGGGAGATAAGGTTCCAGTAGCTGTAACAGACGCTGTAATGCGCCCTGATTCTGGTAAAGCACTTCTACAGCATGACGTCCGTAGAAGTTACGATAATCTTCATCAGTGAGTAAAGACGCAATCTCTTTTACTAATGACTGGTCATCGGTCACGGTGATCAGCCCATCCGCTTGCGAAAGGCGCGCGCAGATATCTTTGAAGTTAAAGGTATGCGGTCCCATTAACACAGGGATAGCGTGTGCCGCTGGTTCAAGTGGATTATGCCCACCGCGCTCGACTAACGAGCCACCGACAAAGGCTAAATCGGCAATGCCGTACAGCAGCATCAATTCGCCCATTGTATCGCCGATCACTACCTGCGTGCTGGAGGAGGGAACTTCGCCAGATGAGCGAGTGGTGTAACTTAATCCCGCGTTGCGTATCAGGTTAATGGCATCAGGGAAGCGTTCCGGGTGGCGAGGGACAAGAATCAGTAACAAATTAGGGAACTGCTTTAAAAGGGACTGATGTGCCTGAAGAATAATACTTTCTTCACCTTCATGCGTGCTGGTAGCTATCCATACCGGGCGGTGTGGAGCCCACTGTCGGCGAAGTGTGACGGCTCGCGCAGCAAGCTGAGGCGTGACGGAAATATCAAATTTCAGACTGCCGGTTACCGTCAATTGACTCCGTTTCGCACCCAGCGAAATAAAGCGTTCACCGTCTTCTTCATTCTGAGCTGCGATAAGCGTAATGCGCTGCAGCAGAGTACGGACGAAGTCACCGAGTTTTGCGTAACCTTTGGCAGAGCGAGCAGAAAGTCTCGCGTTAGCAATAACCAGTGGAATGTAGCGCTTATGCAGGGCGGCTATAAGGTTTGGCCAGAGTTCGGTTTCCATAATAAGCACGAGCTTTGGATCGACTTTATCCAGGAAACGATTGAGTGCACCCGGTAAATCGTAAGGCAGATAAACGTGCTGAACGTCTCCACCAAAGGCGGACATCACTCTCTCAGAACCCGTTGGCGTCATTGTCGTGACGGTAATCGGGAGCTCTGGATAGCGATGGCGCAGGGCACGAACCAGGGGAATGGCGGCCAGGGTTTCACCAACGGAAACCGAATGCAGCATAATGCCGCCGGGCTTGAGCGGCTTTTTATAGAAGCCGTAGCGTTCGCCAATACGTTTGCGGTATGCCGGAGCTTTACGACCACGCACCCACAATCGCAGCCAGATCAGTGGCTGTATGAGGTAAAGCAGTATGGTGTAAAGCAATTGGAGCATAGGAGACGGCTGACATTATGAATGTGCTGGGGATTCTATGTATTTAACCTGAGCTTTGCCATTACTTTTGCGGAATTTGCCTGAAATGACCCCGGATTGGTCCTGGTGATATTAGTCATGGTGCTTTTTTCAATTTTTATTGAATAGTTGATGATAATCGTCGGGTTAGCAAACCGTGCTGGTAAGGTGTTTCACCTGCAAAAAAATTAATTTATTTCCTTATATTATAAGGATTTGATTGCTGTTGTTTGCGATTGATATTCATATCGGATCGCCCCCTGAAAAATGCTACACTATGCAACGCTCCCACAGGGATCCGGGACTTGTCAGTATAGGTGAATTGCGCCCTTTCTTTCCGGCGCAATTGGCCTGATTTGAACGGTTTTTTCCCTCTATGGTTTGTATGATTTAGGTCTAAGCCACGCGGATATAAGTACATGATCATTGCTTTTTGCTTATACAAATACTTTCCCTACGGTGGGTTACAGCGCGATTTTATGCGTATTGCCCAAACCGTGGCTGCCCGTGGACATCATGTCAAAGTGTATACTCAGCAATGGCAGGGAGAGCATCCTGAGCAGTTTGAAATCGTGCTTGTTCCGGTGACTGCCCGCACAAACCATGGCAGAAATGCGCAGTATCATCAATGGGTTGAGAATGATCTGAAGGCGCATCCCGTCGATCGGGTCGTTGGGTTCAACAAAATGCCCGGACTTGATGTCTATTACGCCGCTGACGTCTGTTACGCCGAAAAAGTGGAACGCGAAAAGGGTTTTCTTTACAAGTTAACCGGGCGTTATCGCCATTATGCGCAATTTGAGAAAGCCACGTTCCAGCAGGGACAGAAAACCCAACTGCTGATGTTAACGCCAACACAAATTAATGATTTTAAAAAGCACTATCAGACAGAACCCGGGCGCTTCCATATTATGCCGCCGGGGATTTACCCCGACAGAAAGTACAATAATCAGATTGCAGATAGCAGACGTATTTATCGTCAGAAGAACGGTATTGACCCGCAGCAGCTAATGGTGCTGCAGGTGGGGTCAGATTTCAGGCGTAAAGGCGTTGCTCGTTCATTAGCTGCGTTGGCTGCATTACCGGAAGCGCTACGCAAAAGAACGCGCTTTCTGGTTGTCGGTCAGGATAAGCCGGGGCGCTATGAAACGCAGGCGCGGCAGCTTGGTATTGCAGATAACGTGCAGTTCTTTACGGGGCGAGACGATGTCGCCGAGTTGATGGCTGCAGCAGATTTGCTGATTCATCCTGCTGTTCAGGAAGCCGCCGGGATTGTTCTGCTGGAAGCCATTGTTTCGGGGCTACCGGTGCTGGTGACGGAAGTCTGCGGTTATGCCCACTATATCGAGTCTGCTCGCTGTGGAGAGGTGATTCCGGAGCCGTTTACTCAGGAGACGTTGAATCACGCTCTTGCCAATGCGTTAGCGAATGACGGGTTGCGCGATCAATGGGCCGGGCATGCACGGAGTTATGCTGACACGGAAGATCTCTATAGTTTGCCTGAGAAAGTGGCCGATATTATTTTAGGTTGTGAACATGATTGAGCTTAAAGAGCCGTTTGCTACGCAATGGCGCGGAAAAGACCCTTTTGCTGAGGTTGTAAAGCTGGAGGGAGAAGTTTTCCGTGCCCTGGAGTCTCGTCGGACGATCCGTTTCGAGATGGAGGGTGAAGGCTACTTTCTTAAGTATCACCGTGGCACAACGCTAAAAGAAGTCGTAAAAAACCTGGCTTCATTACGCATGCCCGTGCTGGGTGCGGACAGAGAATGGTTTGCTATTCATCGGCTCGAAGCGCTTGGCGTTGACACGATGAACGGCGTTGCGTTTGGGCAAAAAGGGCATAACCCGCTTGAGCGAACGTCTTTTATTATCACTGAAGATCTGTCTCCGACCATCAGCCTTGAAGACTATTGCGCCGACTGGGCGGTCAATTCACCTGACGTTAGCGTGAAACGTGCGATTATCAAACGTGTGGCTGAAATGGTGAGAGAAATGCATCGTGGTGGCGTAAACCATCGGGATTGCTACATTTGCCATTTCCTTTTGCATTTACCGTTTACGTCTCCAACAGCACCGTTCAAAATATCGGTGATTGATTTGCATCGTGCTCAAATCCGCCGTGTTGTACCTCGCCGTTGGCGAGACAAAGATCTTATTGGTCTCTATTTCTCATCGATGAATATTGGTTTAACTTTACGCGATATTTATCGGTTTTTGAGTATTTATTTTTCTGTGCCTCTACGAGACATCATCAAAAATGAGTCGGCCCTGTTTTCAACAGCAAGGGTAAAAGCACAAAAAATACAGAAAAGAACGATAAGAAAGTCATTATAATTTATTAAAAGTCCTGTAAGGCATGAGGCAACAAAGAATGGAACTTGATTTCGATAAAGTTGTGCTAAAGAAGATGGTCTTCGATCACTCTGAGCATGCAAAAGCTAATACATTAAATATTGCATACGGTGTTGATCGTAATTTCTTGTTTGGTTCCGGCATATCAATGACCTCAGTGTTGATCAATAACCCGGATATCGATATCAATTTCTACATTGTTACCGACTATATTGACGATGATTATATCTCGCGTATAGAGCGTCTTGCTAAAACATACAGCACTTCGGTAACTGTATTTCTCTTTAATAATCAGGAGTTTCGCAAGCTCCCCAGTACTAAGGCATGGACCTATGCCATGTACTATCGCTATTTTGCCTTCGAGTACTTAAGCGCTGAACTGGAGTCCGTGCTCTATCTCGATGCCGATGTTGTCTGCAAGGGTTCCCTCCGTGAGCTTTCTGAAATTAAGTTCAATGGCGAGTACGCTGCAGTCATCCACGATATTGATGAGGTTCGCCTTAAATCTGGAGAGCGACTGGGAATTCCAGCCCTTTCTGATGGATATTTCAATTCCGGAGTTGTGTTTGCGAACCTGACTGTATGGCGTGAGCAAGGGTTATTGTCTAAAGCCTTCGCTATTTTATTTGAAAGACAGGCTGGATTACTTTATTTTGACCAGGATGTTCTTAATATTCTCTTTGTGGGGAATGTTATCACATTGCGCCGCGATTTTAATTGCATCTATGGCGTAGATCAGGAATTAGGTAATAAAAATATTGACGAATATCAGAATTATATTTCTGATAAGACTATTTTAATCCATTATGTTGGTGTAACTAAACCGTGGCATAGTTGGGCCAACTACCCGGTATCTAAATATTTTTTAGCAGCTTATGAACAATCAACATGGGCAGAAAAAAAACTACTTAATGCCAATACTCCTAAACTTTATAAGCGTAAATCCCGACATCAGAAGGTTCAGGGTAAATATATCCGGTCGGTGCTAAGCCATATTTTGTATATTAAGAGTAAGTTGTGTAGCTAGTGCAGTTTTTAAGCATTTAAAATAAATCGTTGGGTAAAGTAATAGTAAAAAAAGGTGCGAAAATGAATTTCGATTGTCGTCAGGCGATTAAAGAAAAGTTGGAATATAATGCTGCTTCGGCCACGCACGGCTCCGCCCTTAACATCGCCTGGGGTGTTGATAAGAATTTTATGTTTGGCGCGGCAATCTCAATGACTTCGGTATTGCTGAATAATCACGACACGCCCATTCATTTTCATCTTTTTACCGATTTCATTGATGCGGACTACAAGCAGCGTTTGCAGCAGCTGGTTGAGCAATATCAAACCACTATTACCGTTTATGTCATGGATTCTGAAGGGTTAAAAGTTTTACCCTGTGGAAATGCCTGGTCTCACGCAACTTATTTCCGGTTTATCGCTTTCGAATATTTGAGCGAAGAGATCGACTCGCTGTTGTACATTGATGCGGATGTCATCTGTAAAGGCTCGCTGCACGAGTTAACAAACATTGATTTTGGCGATCGCGTGGCGGCTGTCATTCAGGATGTTGATGATAGCCGAGAATATGCCGCAAAGAGGCTAAATACCCCACAATTTGAAAATGACTATTTTAATGCTGGCGTGATTTATGCCAATTTAAGAACATGGAAAACACACGGTTTTTTAACCACAGCATTTGATATGTTGATGGATAAAAACAAGCACTTCGCTTTTCTCGATCAGGATGTGCTGAACATTATGTTCCTGAATAAAGTGATGTTCCTGCCGCGTATCTACGATGCGATTTACGGCATGAAGCAGGAGCTGAAAAGTAAGGATCTGACGAAATATAAAGAATTTATCACCGATGATACGATTCTTATTCACTACATCGGCGTCACAAAGCCGTGGCATTCCTGGGCTGTATATCCTTCGGCACAGTATTTCGCCGTAGCTTATAAGGCCTCGCCGTGGTCAGATGTGCCGCTTCTGGGGCCGGTTTCACCCAAGCAGTTTAAGAAAAAATCCCGGCATGAAAGGCTGCAGGGTAAAATGCTGGCATCCGTTGGAAGTTATATCGGTTATCTTATTGCTAAGCTTAAAAGTAAATAATAAAAAACTCCCATTGGGAGCTTTTTATTCTCTTACCTTCTGCGCTAATAATTTTTACTTACGCAGTTTGCTTTGCAAATATTTCAGGTACCAGCCAGCCGCCGCCAGGTAGTGCCCTTTACGGGCATGCTGGCGAGCATACACACGGTAATCCGTGGGCCTCATTCGTGGAGCATAGGAACGCAGTGGTGCATTCCGCCATGGGGTAAAGTGGTGATAAAAAACGTAAAGCTGCTGAGCCAGTCCAGAATGTTCCTGGTACCACGGTTTTCTTCCACCGGTGAAGTGTACGATTTTAGGTGTGGTGCTTGCGTGGTAGAAAAATGTCTCCTTTTGCTCATCGGTAAACCAGTTGAAAAGATAGTTCCATTGGTTATCGATAAAGCAAACATGGCCATCCATCGCAATATTCAAAGCATCTTGGTCAAAATAGGGCAACGTATTCCCTTTTTCGAATAATATCGCGTTTGCTTTATTTTCAACGTCATATTTAATCCAGTTATTAACGTTAATATAAAGAAAACCTGCATTGAAATAGTGCTTCGTTTTTAGACCAAGACGTTTGGCATGCTTGTCATCTTGAGCGTCAAGAGAGTCGTGACTGACGGCGCAGACAACATTACTGAGATCCACATTATTTATTGTGCTGATATCATCGAAACACAGCGTGTCCGCATCAAGATAAATAAAATTATCAACCTTGCCCTGAAGTAATCGGGGCACGGCGAGGCGCATATAGGTTGAGCGGTTAAGGTGTTTGATGGCGAAATCATTGCTGTATTTCTCGATATCGGCTTTCTCGATCGTCATTACCTGGACATTGTCGCAGGTTGACTTAAGTTTTTCGATCTCTTCGTCGCTAACATCATAGACAAACACATAAAATGCCAGAGGTTGATGCGCATTATTCATGCGAACGGATATCATCGAGGTGGCGACATATTCCAGATAATTGGCATCCGTGCACCAGGCAACATTGATTACTGAACTATTGGCCATTTATTTTTTCTCATCACCTTGTGTTGCTACATTTTTCAGCACGGTATCGACAGCGTCAATGACGGCCAGGGCAGGGATCCAGGAAAGATACTTCTGCGTACGGTCCAGATCTTTTCGCTCTGGCATTGGATGATAGTCACCGGCCCATATTAGTACGGCTTTATCTGACCAGGGGCGCCATTGTTGATAGTTGGTTGCACCAAATAAACACACCTGAGGTTTACCCAATGCGGCGGCCATGTGCATCGGTGCGGAATCAACGCCGATATAAAGAACGGCGTGGTCGAGCAATGCCGCCAGCTGCAGGAATGTCGTCTTTCCTGCAAAACGGACGTCTGGAGTGGTGTTGCACAGGCTGGCAATACGCTGTACCTGTGCCTGCTCGCTGGTTGCCGGCCCGCAGGTTAAATAAACGTTCAAACCTATGCTATGCAGGTGGTTAATCACCTCAGCGAACTTATCATCATCCCAGCATTTAAACGACTGCCGTGCGGTCGGCTGAATGACAACATAAGGCCGCGATTTGAGTTCAGGATCCTGGGTAAGCAATGCCTGAGCGTCATTTTCCCGGTAATGCAGCTGCAGCTGTGGTTTCAGGTCGCTATCGGTAAAGCCGATCCCCTTTAGCAGAGAGAGGTTTTGCTCAACGATGTGAGTGCCCGTCATAGGAGCCACCCGGCTAAAGAGTTTATTCCAGAGCTGTTTTTCGCGTTGAAATGCAATAGAAGGCCGGGCCAATGAGGCCACCAGCGCACCAATTGGCCATTGTTCGGTCAGGTTGACAATCAGATCGTAACGGTTTTTTTTCAGATCGCGTCGCAGGGACAGATAATTTTTGATGGTATCGATCGGTCCGATCTTCTTTTCAACCAGGTAAAATTGATGAATTCTGTCATCGGCAGCGAGAATGGCTTTTGTATCTTTGTACAGCAGCAAATCAATTTTAGCCTGTGGATAGCGGGCCTGTAGGCTCGCTATCACTGGGGTAATGAGCAATACATCACCATAAAATTTGAGCTTACAAATTAAGATGCGATCTACTTGTTGAAACATCTTAACGTTCCTTGTTGATCTTTTTATTGCAAAACTTTAATACCCGGTTACGAGTAGCAGAGATAAAGGTATCTACCCACGGATGTCTCATTTTATAGATAACTTTTTTATTAATAACGCTTTCATCGCAATACTGCAGCGCTGTTTTTATGTCGCTCAGCATTTGCGCATCGTAGGCATAGTAGCCTTTCTTTTTGCGCACAATCTTACGACCTTCAAGAAAACAGTTAACGATCATCAGTGTGGCAACGGAGCGCTTTTCTGGATTATTTTTTATGTAGTCACACATTTTTCGCATGGCGAAAAAGATATGCTGAGCGTCGCTTTCCCTTAGATTTTCAGTGATGCTTTGGCTGTTTATCCGATAGTAATAAAGGTTGACGTTAAGCTTTAAAATCCTACGACATTTAAAGTACTGGAACGGGCTAAAGATAATGTCTTCGTAGCGTCGGTTGGCTTCAAATCTGTCGTTACCAAGAAGATCCCGGCGAAATATTTTTGTAACCAGATGCCATTGAGCCGCGTTAAACGTCGGTATTAACGGCAAGTACTGAGCGTCCTGTAAAAGAAGTTCACTTCTCTCAATTGTCTCATTACAGGTACGTTGAGCAATATGCAGCTTTTCTTCGTCGCGGGTTAACTTGAATTCTACGATGTCATACTGCTGCTCGCGCAGAATGGGCAGTAAAAGAGCGAAGTAATCGGGACTGATCATATCGTCACTATCAACAAATGCGATATGTGTACCTGTCGCGATATCCAGGCCCCTGTTCCTGGCAACGGCAACGCCCTGGTTATTTTGATGAATGATTTTAAGGTTATCGCAGGGTCTGGCCTGATAGAAGTTGGCTATCTTTTCATCAGTGCTATCCGTTGAACCATCATTAATAATGATAATCTCGACTTCATCTGTGAGCCCAGGCTGCAGTGATGACAGCGTCGAAGTGATAAATTCGGCATTGTTATAGGTTGGAATAATAATGCTCAGAAGGTAACCATTTCTATCACTCATGGGACTGCTCTCTCATTGCGCCAGAGACCAAAATAAAGGCAAAGCAAAGGGCCAGCGTACTGATTAATGATTCTGCTTTCGAGTACAACACCATATCGCTTAAACCATAAGCAATGATTGCGCCTGTCACCATCAGCAGCAGCGCATTTCTCTGATTTAAAGCGATATAGACAGCCGTAGCGTATAAAAGCAATAACAGTATGAGGCCAGGAACACCTTTCAGGGAAAAGGTATCCATTAGTTCATTATGCAGATGCACGTTGACGAAAAACAACGCGCCGCTTAACGAGGGATCGCTTTTTTCCAAATCGGTTAAGGCAGCGCTGCGCTGTTCAAGTGATTCACCCCACGGCGTGAGCTTTCCCGTTTCCAGACCGGCTTTTTGCATCGCAAATCTTGCTCCGATCGAGGTATTGCTGTTATCGGCCTGATAAGCCGTTATATCACTTTTAAATTCAGCATAACGTTGTTCCAGCACTGGTTTTAGCGGGATTAGCGCTGCCAGGCTCAGAATTATAAAGCTCGTTAGCGCCCCAAATAGCACTTTGCGATTGTGGCGGTAATTCAGCAGGAACAAGGCAATACACAGTACCGGATAAACCAGGATGGCCGCTCTTGTTTGTGTGGAAACAATGGCCATAGCAGATAAAGCAAAGTGTATGAAATAGAGGGGAATAACCAAAGTACTGCGCAGATTAAGTATTGCCTGCGATGCCAGTAGCGCAATAAACGTCAAGGCATATGCGGTGCCTGTCGCAAATTCAAAACCTAGCGGCACCCTGTAGGCAAGAGGATTTGCACCGCCGACGGTATAAAGCTGGTATCCCGCCCAGCAATAGAGTCCAAATCCCGTTGCGATCGTCACGTATTGTGCAATTCGGTCTTTGCATAGGGATAGCGCCGGTTGCGAGCAAATCGCTGCAATCATAAAGGCGGCAAAAATTAAATTTTTGCCCCCATTTTGGTACGAGCGATAGGCGGCAGTGAAGGGAGAACCCTGTTGTTTGAAGATCGCGACCCAAATGATTTGTACCAGCCCGAACGAGAACAGAGCGAGCGGGAGGAGAAGTAACCTTTTGTTTTTTAGTAGACGGTCATAATTATGGAAAACAATAGGAAGTGAAAGTATGGCACTAAAAATAAAGATCTTAACTGCCTGGTCGGGCTGGATAAGCGCCATCACTAATGTCAGCAGGCAACCCGCAAGAAACAGGCCATCCACTGCCTTGAAGAAGGCATCTTTTCTCTGACTACGGTGTAGAGAAAAAACTGAGCTATCAGGCATAAGTATACTCTTGAAATAGTTATAATATGTTCAACTGCTGAAGTGATTTTCGCACGTCGCCTGCAGATATTGAAGCCATTGTATGAGCCTGGTTTTTTAGGGCTTGCTGATGTAAACCATAGCCCCCAATCAAACCGGGATCCGTCGGCCCATAAAGCGTCATATTGGGGCGGTCTAATGCTGCAGTGAGATGGCTTAATCCTGTATCAACAGAAACTACAAATTCTGCATTAGCCAGCACATTAGCCACGGCTTCAAGCGTCATTTTCGGCAGCACATCAACAAAACTAAATCCTTCTGCCAGCCTTTTGGCTCTTTCTTCTTCATGTGGTGCTCCCCACGGGAGTTTTATCCGCAGCCCGGACTCTTTCATTAACCCAATCAGTTCCCGCCAGTTTGCTTCGGGCCAGTGTTTATCATCGCGGGTCGTTGCATGTAAAAATACTGCATATTTTTCTGCACTACCTTTCAGATTAGTAAGAAAGTGCCCAGAAATCGCATAATCACCCTGCTGTTCGGGTTTCGTGTACGCCAGGCTTTTGGCAAAAAGTTCACGAATACGCTCAACGGCATGCTGCTGTTTGGGAACGTTATGGCGTTTATTATAAAAGAGGCTGGCTAACGGTTCACGGGCGCTGTTCCAGTCCATACCGTGTTTTATGCCGTGCGCGTTGCGAGTCACCAGA
The DNA here is from genome assembly GCA_009668225.1 of Enterobacteriaceae bacterium RIT693. GTDB lineage: Bacteria > Pseudomonadota > Gammaproteobacteria > Enterobacterales > Enterobacteriaceae > Cedecea. Next base: position 52,360 of record WJYK01000014.1, read on the forward strand.
GCTGCGCTTTTTACCAGACCCTGAGCATCAATGACGCAGTCATACTCTTTTGCTTTAAGTTCACGGAAAAACGCTTTGCGCTCGGCTCGCGTTTCGGGAGAAAACCAGTTTTTACGCCAGCGACGGATGGCAACAGGAAAGACTTTATCCACTGCAGGATGCCAGCCTGGGATCTGGGCGAAACCTTCTTCTACTACCCAGTCGAATTTGATACCCGGGATCACCCGCATTGCGTCTGTTAGTGCGGGAAGAGAATGCAGTACATCGCCCATTGAGGACGTTTTAACGAGGAGTACTCGCATTAGTCTTCCTTACTGGTGGTTAGCAGCTCGGTTAACGCAGTTAGCACGCTATCGGGGGTGATATCAATCAGGCTCTGATGATATCCCTCTGCGGTATCGCCCTTACGCACCTTATGGTAGCCGCTAATCAGGCGAATGACTTTTGCTTTATGCGACAGTGGCGGCGTGAAATCAGGGCTGCTGGGACCATAGAGTGCCACCAGAGGACGATCGAGCGCGGCTGCGACGTGCATCAGGCCGGAATCATTTGTGACCACACCCTGGCAAGCTGCGAGCAGGATAACGGCCTGTTCAAGCTGGGTATCACCGGCAAGGTTACGGCACCACGCCTGCTGCTCGGTGGAAAGGGCTGCAAGAATCTCTTTACCTGCGTCCTTATCTTTGGCAGAGCCGAAAAGAACAACCTGATGGCCTGAATCAATGAGCTTCGCCGCGAGTGCGGCGTAATGATAGTGCGGCCAGCGTTTTGCCGGGCCGAATTCGGCGCCAGGGCAAAAGCCTATCATCGGGCGTTGTTGCTCAAGGTTAAAGGCGGCACAAGCCTGTGCTTTTTCACCTTCATTTACTTGTAATTTAGGCCACAATAGCGGCTGCGGGAGATCTTTAGCCGACTGCATGACGCCTTTGTCGTAGCCCAAAGCGACGTAACGCTCCACCATCAATGGCCAGGCTTGCTTATCCAGCTTACGGCTGTCGTTCAGCAGGCCATAGCGCATCTCGCCCAGCCAGCCTGTGCGATGCGGGATTTTAGCAAAGAAGGGAACCAGCGCGGATTTGAACGAGTTTGGCAGTACGTAAGCCTGGTCATAGCGCTTCTCTCGAAGACTATGGCCGAGGCGACGACGTTTGCCTATTTCCAGTGCACCGTGGCCAAGCGGCATGGCGATAGCTTCGTTCACTTCTGGCATCCGTGATAACAGCGGACGGCACCATGCAGGCGCCATCACATCAATTATCGCCTGGGGATAACGCGCCTTGAGCGTGCGATAGAGACTTTGCGACATCATCATGTCACCCACCCATGACGGGCCAATCACCAGAATTTTCATGCTTTCCCTGAGCTCGTTATGCGTCGCGGTTTAACCATTTCATGTATTCCGCAACCCCTTCGGCTACGGTTTTGAACGGCTTGTCATAGCCCGCTGCTCGCAGGTTGGTTAAGTCTGCTTCGGTATAAGCCTGGTAGCGACCTTTCAGCTTGTCCGGGAAAGGAATGTATTCGATGCTGCCTTTACTGTGAAACGCCAGTGCAGCATCGGCCACGGCCTGGAAGGATTCCGCCCGACCGGTGCCGCAGTTGAAAATACCAGAAACGCCATTCTGCCAGAACCACAAGTTTACCGCGGCAACGTCACCCACGTAGATGAAGTCACGCTTGAAGCCGTCGCTGCCTTCAAACAACTTCGGATTTTCGCCGTTGTTCAGCTGAGTGTTTAGGTGGAATGCCACACTCGCCATACTGCCTTTATGACCTTCGCGTGGTCCGTAGACGTTAAAGTAGCGGAAGCCGGTCACCTGGGAGTTGGCTTCAGGCAGGATCTGGCGAACATATTCATCAAACAGGAACTTGGAGTAACCGTAAACGTTCAGCGGCTGCTCGTATTCGCGGGATTCGATAAAGTCCTGGTTGCGGCCGCCGTAGGTGGCTGCAGAAGAGGCATACAGGAACGGAATTTCGCGCTCCAGGCAGTAGTGTAGAACTTCTTTAGAGTACTGATAGTTGTTGTCCATCATGTACTTGCCATCCCACTCGGTGGTGGAGGAACAGGCACCTTCATGGAAGATTGCTTCAATGTCGCCAAACTCTTCACCGGCCATAATCTGGATCAGGAAGTCCTCTTTATCCATATAATCGGTGATGTCGAGATCGACCAGATTAACGAACTTGGTTCCATCCTTCAGATTATCTACCACCAGAATATCCCGGTAGCCTTGCTCATTCAGGGACTTAATAATATTGCTGCCGATCATGCCGGCGCCGCCAGTAACGATAATCATAAGCTTAACCTTTAACAAAATGGGGCTTTCAGGCAAGGCGCCTGATGCGCTAATGGCTCTTATCATACCATTACAATTAAAGACCCGCCTAATGAGCGGAAGTTTTTCGCCCTCGTGATTTATCCTGCAAAATTCAGAATCCCTGAAGCGTAATCTCGCCTGGTGATATAGGTTTGGGTAAGATGTGCCAAAAATTGCCATGCCTGGAGAATCGCGATGCGCGAAGATTTTTACCAACAGCTGACTTCTCAACTCGAAACGGCTCGAGCGGAAGGGCTATTCAAAGAAGAACGTATTATCACCTCCGCTCAGAACGCGGATATCACCGTTGCTGACGGTAGCCACGTTATTAACTTCTGCGCCAACAACTATCTGGGTCTTGCTAATCACCCACAGCTGATTGAAGCGGCCAAACAGGGAATGGATAAGCACGGCTTTGGTATGGCCTCTGTCCGTTTTATCTGCGGTACTCAGGATAGCCACAAAGCGCTGGAAGGCAAGCTGGCGGAATTCCTCGGTACGGACGATGCGATTCTGTACTCCTCCTGCTTCGACGCCAACGGCGGCCTGTTTGAAACCCTGCTTGGCCCGGAAGATGCCATCATCTCCGATGCGCTGAATCACGCCTCAATTATTGATGGCGTTCGTCTGTGTAAAGCACAGCGCTACCGTTATGCCAACAACGACATGCAGGAGCTGGAGGCACGCCTGAAAGAAGCGCGTGCAGCAGGGGCTCGCCATGTGATGATTGCCACCGACGGCGTGTTCTCTATGGACGGTGTGATTGCCAACCTGCAGGGTGTTTGTGACCTGGCGGACAAATATAATGCGCTGGTGATGGTCGATGACTCCCACGCCGTGGGCTTCGTCGGCGCGAACGGGCGCGGTACGCATGAGTACTGCGAAGTGATGGACCGTGTTGACATCATCACCGGTACACTGGGTAAAGCACTGGGCGGGGCTTCCGGCGGCTATACCGCGGGCAGGAAAGAAGTTATCGAATGGCTTCGCCAGCGCTCTCGCCCTTACCTGTTCTCCAACTCGCTCGCGCCAGCTATCGTTTCCGCCTCCATTAAGGTTCTGGAGATGCTGGAGTCCGGTGAAGAGCTGCGTGACCGCCTGTGGTCTAACGCTCGCCTGTTCCGTGAAAAAATGAGTGCCGCCGGGTTTACCCTGGCCGGTGCCGATCACGCCATTATTCCGGTAATGCTGGGTGAGGCGGTTGTGGCGCAGAACTTTGCTCGTGAACTACAAAAAGAAGGTATTTACGTCACCGGTTTCTTCTACCCGGTTGTGCCAAAAGGCCAGGCTCGTATTCGTACCCAAATGTCGGCTGCGCATACTCCTGAACAAATTGAACGTGCGGTGGATGCGTTTACGCGCATCGGTAAGCAATTAGGCGTTATCGCTTAAGGGAGCGGTCATGAAAGCATTAGCAAAACTGAAGGCGGAAGAAGGCATCTGGATGACGGATGCACCCAAGCCGGAAATGGGTCATAACGATCTGCTGATCAAAATTCGCAAAACCGCGATTTGCGGTACCGACGTGCATATCTATAACTGGGATGAATGGTCGCAAAAAACCATTCCTGTTCCTATGGTCGTGGGTCACGAATACGTGGGCGAAGTTGTCGATATTGGGCAGGAAGTCAAAGGCTTTAAAATCGGTGACCGCGTCTCCGGTGAAGGTCATATCACCTGCGGCCACTGCCGTAACTGCCGTGCGGGTCGTACCCACCTCTGCCGCAATACCACCGGCGTTGGCGTAAATCGCCCGGGCTGTTTCGCTGAATATCTGGTGATCCCGGCCTTTAACGCTTTCAAAATCCCGGACAATATCTCTGACGATCTGGCTTCCATCTTTGACCCGTTCGGCAATGCGGTGCATACCGCGCTTTCATTCGACCTGGTGGGTGAAGACGTGCTGGTTTCCGGCGCAGGCCCGATTGGGATTATGGCCGCTGCGGTGGCGAAGCATGTGGGCGCACGTAATGTGGTGATTACCGACGTGAATGAATACCGCCTTGAGCTGGCGCGTGAAATGGGGATTACCCGCGCGGTGAACGTCAGCAAAGAGAATCTGCAGGACGTGATGGGCGAGCTGGGGATGACCGAAGGGTTTGATGTCGGCCTCGAAATGTCCGGTGCTCCACCTGCGTTTCGTACTATGCTCGATACCATGAACCACGGCGGGCGTATTGCGATGCTGGGTATTCCACCGTCCGACATGTCCATCGACTGGACCAAGGTTATCTTTAAGGGGCTGTTTATTAAAGGCATCTACGGGCGTGAGATGTTTGAGACCTGGTATAAGATGGCTGCACTTATCCAGTCTGGTCTGGATCTGTCTCCAATCATTACCCACCGCTTCTCCATCGATGAGTTCCAGAAAGGCTTTGACGCGATGCGCTCCGGGCAGTCCGGCAAAGTTATCCTGAGCTGGGATTAATCATTAAGCCAGAGGGCATCGCGCCCTCTGGTTTTTCAGTTACGCCTGTTTTCCCCAACCCTGCCACTGGTGCTGGAGATATTTCACCAGCGCGCTCTCGGCAATGCTCTCGTGTAAGACCGTAAAGTAAGTCACTGCATATACCGGCTCAAGCGGCTGTTTTGGCTTACAAAGCTTCACGCCACGGAACGGATTGCGCGGCGGCGGCTGTTTGCCCGGCTGCGTATTATTTGGCGTTGAAGTGTCTACCTGCGGTTCATCAAGCAGGCTGCTCGGGCGCACCAGCGTGATGTCCGGCGGAAGGTTGTAGACCATTTGCTGAAGTACGCGGACGGTTGAAGGGTGAGGGTGCCCGATAGCAATGGCCGCTCCGGTTTTACGTGCCAGCTGAATCGCCCGATTAAACTGGAAACGAATATCGGCTTCATTCTGGGTATCGTCCAGAAAGACCTTCCGCTTAATCACCTTAACGCGCGTACCGGCAGCAGCACGCGTTGCCTGGCTATTGCCGATGGTCATGCTGTCCAGGAAATAGAGATTGTACTGCTCCAGCGACTGCATCACCTTTTGCATGCCGAACAGGCTGGAGGTCATCGCGCTGCCCATATGGTTATTCATGCCAACGGCATAAGGGACTTTGTTTACCGCATCACGAATAATTCTCTCGATCTCGCTGCTGCTCATATCCGGACGTAGAGTATCTTTCTCAAGCGGCTGCTTGCTAAGCGGTGCCATCGGCAGGTGGATAAGGACTTCGTGCCCGGCGTTATGGGCTTTGGTGGCCATTTCACGAGCGTGAGGCGCATTGGGCAGCACGGCAACGGAGACGTTAGTCGGCAGTGTCAGCACCTGGTTTTCCTGCTGAGGACGATAGCCAAAGTCATCAATCACTATCGAGAGCTTACCGGCCCATGCGGTGGTTGCCAGCATTAGCCCGCTGGCTGCGGCGAAAAAAAAGAGGCGGAACTGAGGCAAAACTTATCTTCCCAACCACGGTTGTGGATTCACTGCCTGGCCCTGGCGACGAATTTCGAAATAGAGTGACGGACGGCCCTGGCCGCCACTGCTACCGACCAGTGCAATAGGTTGCCCGGCGCGCACCTGGGTGCCGACGCTGACCAACGCGCTCTGGTTGTAGCCGTAGAGACTCATATCGCCTTTACCGTGTTCAATAACGACGACAAGGCCATAGCCCTGCAGCCAGTCGGCAAGGATCACGCGTCCGTCGGCAATGGCTTTAACTTCCGTACCTTCTGACGCCGCAATAACGATACCTTTCCAACGTAGTTCACCTTGCAGCTGTTCGCCATAGCGATGGAGTAATGAACCGCGAACCGGCCAGTATGCCTGCCCGCGCGGCGATCCCAGCCCGCCGGTTCTCGACATCAACGAGCGCTCACTTTCGGTTGGTTTGTAGGTCGTACCTTTGTTGGAGGCTTCCTGTTGCTTGCTGCGAACCTGCTCGGCTTCGCGTGCCTCACGCTCGGCCCGCGTTTTTGCCGCGGCTTCTGCGCGGGCTATCTGGCTTTGCAAGCGGGCCTGGTTCTGGCGCATTTCGCTCAGCTTCTGCTGATCCTGCTGGATAGAGGACTCCAGACCTGCGAGCGTTTTCTTACGCTCGTTACGGGCGCTTTCAAGTTTGGCCTGCTGTGCCTGCTGGTCATAAAGCAGCGTTTGCTGTTCACTCTGCTTACTTTCCAGCTCGGCTTTCTGCTGTGCGGCTTCAGCTTTGGTCTGCTTCAGCTCATCGATAGTCTGCTGGCGAGCAGCGTTAAGGTAACCAAAATAGGCCTGCAGGCGCTGACCACGCTGGCTTTCTTCCCCGCTCAGAATCAACTGAATGCCGGTGTGTTGACCCTGACGAAACGCCGCATCCAGCTGAGCGGCCAGGTTGTGTTCCTGGGTTGCCTGCTGTTTTTGTAGTTTGGCGAGAGAGTTGTTCAGCGTCGCGATTTGATTGTTTAAATCTGTGAGAGTGTTCTGGGTTTCACGCAGCTTGCGGCTGGCGGCAGAAATGGCTTCTTCCTGCGCTTTTAGCTGAGCGAGTAAAACGGAACGCTGTTGCTGCTGCTGGCGTACGGCTCGCTCTTTGGCGGCGATATCCTGCTGAATGGATTGCAGCTGCTGTTTATCATCGGCGTGGCTGGAAAAAGGCAATAACAAGACGCCAGCGCTGAACACGCTGGCGTAGATAACGGGCTTTACAGCCCATGTCTTTGAAAAAATCACCTTTCCCCTCATGGGGAGGGATTATTCCACGATGAACAGCGGCTTGCCAGTCATCTCGTGCGGGATTTCCATTCCCATCAGACTCAACATGGTTGGCGCGATGTCGGAAAGCTTGCCGCCTGCGACAGCGTTGAGATTTTTCTCACCCACATAGATCAGCGGAACCGGCAGGCTAGTATGCGCGGTATGCGCCTGGCCAGTGGCCGGATCGCGCATCTGTTCAGCGTTGCCGTGGTCTGCGGTGATCAGAAGCTGGCCGCCAACGGCCTCTACGGCTTTCACTACCTGAGCAACGCAGTTGTCCAATGCTTCAACGGCGGAAATTGCCGCTTCATAAACACCGGTATGGCCAACCATATCGCCGTTCGGATAGTTACAGATAATGGTGTCGTATTTACCGCTGCTGATGGCACTCAGGAGTTTATCGGTCAGCTCAACGGAACTCATTTCTGGCTGCAGATCGTACGTGGCCACTTTTGGTGAATTCACCAGTACGCGCTCTTCACCCGCGAACGGCTCTTCAACCCCGCCGTTGTAGAAGAAGGTCACGTGAGCGTATTTCTCCGTTTCGGAGATGCGTAGCTGGGTTTTGTTATGTTTCGCCATCCACTCACCGAAGGTATTGGTCAGTGAGGCCGGTGGGTAAGCGCAGGCCGTTTTAATGTCTGCAGCATATTCAGTCAGCATCACGAAGTCGCCAAACTGCACCACTTTTTGACGGCTGAAGCCGTCGAAATCGGCATTAACAAAGGCGCGGGTGATCTGGCGGGCACGGTCAGCGCGGAAATTCATGAAGATCAGCGCATCGCCGTCGTTCATGGTGGATTCCGCTTCGCCTGTGGCGCGGATCACGGTTGGTTTAACGAACTCATCGTTTTCGTCGCGGGCGTAAGCGGCGGCCAGACCGGCAATGGCATTGTCTGCCTGGAATTCACCTTTGGCCTGAGTCATCAGGTCGTAAGCCAGTTCAACGCGATCCCAGCGGTTGTCCCTGTCCATCGCGTAGTAACGGCCAATCACGGTAGCGACACGACCTTTACCCAGCGCGGCAAACTTGTCGGCAAATTTCTTCAGGGAAGACTCTGCGCTGCGTGGTGGTGTGTCGCGACCATCGAGGAAGGCGTGCAGATAGATGGCTTCGGCACCGCGTTCAGCGGCCAGCTCGATCATTGCAAGAATATGGTCTTCATGGCTGTGAACGCCGCCCGGAGAAACCAGACCCATAATATGCACGGCTTTACCGGCAGAAACTGCCTTGTCTATCGCTGCGGTCAGAACCGGATTCGCAAAGAAAGTGCGTTCTTTAATTTCAACATCCAGGCGAGTCAGGTCCTGGTAGACGATGCGGCCGGCACCGAGATTGACGTGGCCCACTTCAGAGTTACCCATTTGCCCATCCGGCAGGCCAACTTCCAGGCCAGATGCGTTAATCAGCGTATGAGGGCGCTGTGCCCACAGGGCATCCATCACCGGCGTTTTGGCATTAAGAATCGCGTTATCCTGCTGCTCTTCGCGATGGCCGTAACCATCCAGAATCACCAGAACCATAGGTTTTTTAGTAACCGACATTGCAACAACCTCTGAGTCAAAGACAAAAAAATTTGCGTAATTTTACTACAGGCGATCCCGACAAATAGCCGCAGAAGATCAAAGAAAGCGGCTGGATGGCGATCGGATTTAGTCAGTCTGGTTCTTTTTTTCCGTAACAGCCCGCAGAATCCACATAACATTATTCAGACTGGCTGTAATTGCCACAACGCGAAGGTATACTCCCCACTTGGTTTTCTCATCATTACTTAGTCGGGAGTTACTACCCCCCATGCAAGAAATTATGCAATTCGTTGGCCGCCATCCCATACTTAGTCTGGCGTGGGTTGGTCTGCTGGCCGCGGTACTTTTCATGACCTTTAAGGGTCTGGCTTCGAAAGTAAAAGCGATCACCCGCGGTGAAGCCACTCGCTTAATTAACAAAGAAGACGCGGTGGTAGTCGATGTGCGCCAGCGCGACGATTTCCGTAAAGGTCATATTGCTAATTCACTGAACGTGCTGCCAACTGAAATCAAGAGCGGTAACTTTGGTGAGCTGGAAAAACACAAGGCGAAGCCAGTCATTGTGGTGTGCGCTAACGGCGTTTCTTCACAAGAATCTGCTGCTTTGTTGCATAAGGCTGGCTTCGAGCAGGTTGCGCTGTTAAAAGAAGGTATTGCCGGCTGGAGCGGGGAAAACCTGCCGCTGGTTCGCGGTAAATAATCTGGAAGAGACTGAGGTAAACCATGGCGAATATTGAGATCTATACCAAAGCGACCTGTCCGTTTTGCCACCGTGCAAAAGCCCTGCTCAATGACAAAGGGGTTGCGTTCCAGGAGTTGCCTATTGATGGCGACGCCGCTAAGCGGGAAGAGATGATCAAACGCAGTGGCCGTACCACGGTACCGCAGATTTTTATTGACGCACAGCACATTGGCGGTTGCGATGACTTGTACGCACTGGACGCGCGTGGTGGACTCGATCCCCTGCTGCGCTAGTGCGGTTTGTCTGCCGTGTATCGCAGAGTAAGGACGTTTAAATTTAAGGGTTAACAATGTCAGAACAAAACAATACAGAAATGGCTTTCCAGATTCAGCGTGTTTACACCAAGGATGTCTCTTTCGAAGCCCCTAACGCGCCGCACGTTTTCCAGAAAGACTGGCAGCCGGAAGTGAAACTGGATCTGGATACTGCGTCCAGCCAGCTGGCTGATGATGTCTATGAAGTTGTACTGCGTGTAACGGTTACCGCTACGCTTGGCGAAGACACCGCTTTCCTGTGTGAAGTGCAGCAGGCCGGTATTTTCTCCGTGGACGGTATCGATGGCACGCAGCTGGCACATTGTCTGGGTGCATACTGCCCGAACATTCTGTTCCCGTATGCGCGTGAATGTATCACTAGCCTGGTTTCTCGCGGCACTTTCCCGCAGCTGAACCTTGCACCGGTTAACTTCGATGCGTTGTTCATGAACTATCTGCAGCAGCAAGCTGGCGAAGGTGCTGAAAACCATCAGGATGCCTGATGAATAGCCCTAATGCTTCAATGACTGTTATCGGTGCCGGCTCCTACGGCACCGCTCTCGCCATCACCCTCGCGAGAAATGGCCACCACGTTGTACTGTGGGGCCATGATGCCAAACACATCGCAACGCTGCAGGCCGATCGCTGCAACGTGGCTTTCCTGCCCGATGTTCCTTTTCCCGACACGCTCCATCTCGAGAGTGATTTAGCCGTCGCACTTGCTGCCAGCCGCAATATTCTGGTGGTCGTACCGAGCCACGTGTTTGGGCAAGTGCTGCGTCAAATCAAACCGTTGATGCGTCAGGATGCTCGCATTGTCTGGGCGACGAAGGGCCTGGAAGCTGAAACGGGGCGGTTACTGCAGGATGTTGCCCGCGAAGCGCTGGGAGATGATGTTCCTCTGGCGGTGATTTCCGGCCCGACTTTTGCGAAAGAGCTGGCTGCAGGTTTACCCACGGCGATCGCGTTGGCGGCGACCGACGATCGGTTTGCAGAGGATCTCCAGCATCTGCTGCACTGCGGTAAAAGCTTCCGTGTCTATAGCAATCCTGATTTCATCGGTGTTCAGCTGGGCGGTGCGGTGAAAAACGTTATCGCTATTGGTGCCGGGATGTCGGATGGCATCGGGTTTGGCGCTAACGCGCGTACCGCGCTTATCACGCGTGGGCTTGCAGAGATGACGCGTCTGGGTAGCGCGCTTGGCGCCTCGCCGGAAACCTTTATGGGGATGGCTGGCCTGGGCGATCTGGTGCTGACATGTACCGACAACCAATCCCGTAACCGTCGCTTCGGCATGATGCTCGGTCAGGGTATGGATGTGGAAGGCGCACAGCAAAAAATTGGCCAGGTAGTTGAAGGCTATCGCAATACCAAAGAAGTTCGCGAGTTGGCGGCTCGGGTGGGTGTCGAAATGCCAATAACCGAGGAAATTTATCAGGTATTGTATTGCGGAAAAAATGCGCGCGAGGCAGCATTAACGTTGCTTGGTCGTACTCGTAAGGATGAACGAAGCGGCAATTGAGGGATCGCTTAATATACCGCAATAACTGAAACGTCCCGACCCTGGTGTCGGGCGTTGTTTTTCTGTCTGGAGAGAACAATGTCGTCTGAAGAACTGGATTTGGTGTGGAGCAATATTAAAGCCGAAGCGCGAGCGCTAGCGGATTGTGAACCCATGTTGGCCAGTTTTTATCATGCGACGCTTCTCAAGCACGATAATCTTGGGAACGCGCTCAGCTATATGCTGGCCAACAAGCTTGCTTCGCCTATTATGCCGGCCATTGCTATTCGTGAGGTGGTTGAAGAGGCCTATGCTGCCGATCCGCAGATGATTGCCTCGGCTGCCTGTGATATTCAAGCGGTGCGTACTCGTGACCCGGCAGTAGACAAGTATTCAACGCCGCTGCTTTATCTCAAAGGGTTTCACGCGTTGCAAGCATACCGAATTGGTCACTGGCTCTGGCTGCAGGGACGCGAGGCGCTGGCTATCTTCCTGCAAAATCAGGTTTCAGTCTCTTTCCAGGTGGATATTCACCCGGCAGCAAAAATTGGCTGCGGGATCATGCTTGATCACGCAACGGGTATTGTCATCGGTGAGACGGCGGTCGTGGAAAACGATGTCTCTATCCTACAGTCGGTAACGTTGGGCGGTACCGGTAAAACCAGCGGTGACCGTCATCCAAAGATCCGCGAAGGCGTAATGATTGGTGCCGGGGCGAAAATTCTCGGGAATATCGAAGTCGGGACAGGTGCGAAAATTGGCGCGGGTTCCGTGGTGCTACAGCCGGTTCCGCCGCATACCACGGCGGCTGGTGTCCCGGCCAGAATTGTCGGCACGCCAGAGAGTGACAAGCCGTCGATGGATATGGATCAGCATTTCAACGGTGCTGGCTTCGAGTTCGGCGATGGTATCTAGCTTCTGAGGGTGGCGCCCTTATATCCCAGCTGGCGCCAGGCTTCATAGACCACCACGGACACCGAGTTAGACAAATTCATGCTGCGGCTGTCCGGCATCATTGGGATACGAATCTTCTGCTCCGGCGGCATCGCGTTAAGGATTTCAGTGGGTAAGCCGCGAGTTTCCGGCCCGAACATCAAATAATCTCCTTCTTGATAGCTCACCGCGCTGTGGGCAGGCGTTCCCTTTGTGGTCAAGGCAAACAGACGTTGAGGCTTCTCGGCCTCGATGAATGCGTTGTAGTCGTGATGACGCAGAACGGTTGTAAATTCGTGATAATCTAGCCCGGCACGGCGCAGCCGTTTATCATCCCAGGGGAAGCCCATCGGTTCAATGATGTGTAACCGAAAACCGGTATTGGCACACAGGCGGATAATGTTTCCGGTATTGGGTGGAATCTCTGGCTCAAACAAAACGATATTTAACATACAATCCCCATCAACAAGGGGCGCAGAATAGCAAAATTGGCGCGGAGCAGAAATGAAAACAGGCTCCGTAGAGCCTATTTATTAGCGATGATAGAGCGGTAACCAGAGCGTTAAGCGTAACCCGCCCAGTGGGCTATCATCGGCTTTAACCCAGCCGCGATGCTGCTGGACCGCCGTCTCAACGATGGCCAGGCCGAGGCCAGTACCGCCTGACTCGCGATCGCGAGCCTCATCGGTACGATAAAATGGACGGAATATTTGTTCCCTGTCCTCCGGGCTGACGCCCGGGCCATCATCGTCAACGGTCACGGTAATCCCTTGATTATCGACTGAGAAGTTCACCGCTATCTTGGTGTGCGAGTAACGCAGGGCGTTACGGACAATGTTCTCAAGCGCGCTTTCTAGTGCATTTGGGTTCCCGTACATCAGCCACGGGCCCGGCGGATAGGTGACTTCCAGCGATTTGCCCATTTGTTCGGCTTCGAAGGCGGCGTTATCCAGCATTTCTGCCCAGATTTGGTTAGCCTTCATCGTCTCGCTAACCAGCGCATTCTTTTGCTGATTGCGCGACATAACCAGCAGATCATTAATCATACCGTCCAGCCGCTGGGCTTCCGTTTCAATGCGCCCCAGTTCTTTGCTTTCGCCGCTTCGACGGCGCAGCAGCGCGGTGCCAAGCTGCAGGCGGGTCAGCGGCGTGCGCAGTTCATGAGAGATATCGGACAGCAGCCTTTGCTGCGCCGTCATCATTCTTTCCAGCGCGGTAACCATCTGGTTAAAGCTCGCGCCTGCGGCCTGGAATTCCTGCGGGCCGGCCTCCAGTTCCGGATGCTGACGCAGGTTGCCCTGCGCAACTTCGTCGGCCGCGTTTTTCAGCTTACGAGCCGGTTTGGCGAGGCTCCATGCAAGCCAGAGCAGCAGTGGAGAACTCACCAGCATCGTGACAATCAGCAACAGGAGAGGGCGGTCAAACAGCAGGTTGATGAAGTCAGATTGAGAGCTGCTTGCCGGGCGAATAAGGTAAAGTTGGTAGTTATCTTCGCCATCCCGCACCGAAAATGGTCCAACTAACTCAACCCGGCCATATTTCTTTTTCTGAGGATGATCGGCGTTATCGGACTGGCCGATAAAGTTACGGATGATCTGCATTTCGTTGCGCTGGGCGCCAATGACGCGCCCTTCGCTGGTGACCAGCAGCAGACGCTGGCCAGGAGGTGCCCATTTGTCGATTGCGCGGAACAGCCGTCGCCACCACATCAAATCATTCGGTGGGTCGGTTGCTAGCTCGGCCTCGACGTGTTGCTCAATCATGTAGCCCTGACGTTGCTCATTTTCCATCAGCTCGGTCATCTGGCGTGAATCCAGCTTTGGCAGCATTAAAACCAACATCAGTACCAGAGCCAGCGTCAGCCAGAAGATGGCAAAAATGCGCGCGGTAAGGCTACTTATCATGAAGCAGAAACCATCAGATAGCCGCGGCCACGTAAGGTTTTAAACCACGGATGACCGTCTTTGCGATCCGGCAATTTACGGCGCAAGTTAGAAATATGCATGTCAATTGCGCGATCGAACGGCGTTAAGCGTTTACCTAAGACTTCCTGGCTCAAATGTTCACGCGAAACCACCTGACCCAAATGCTGGGCAAGGAGATAAAGCAGCGTGAATTCTGTGCCAGTTAAATCCAACGCTTGCCCGTCGAAGCTGGCTTCCTGGCGGCCCGGGTTGAGGCTTAGGCCATCCACTTCTACCGTTGGTGAACTGCTCTCGCTGTTTTGTTGCTGTTCGCTCCAGTGTGAACGACGCAGGATGGCGCGAATACGGGCCACGAGTTCGCGATCGTTAAACGGTTTTGGCAAATAGTCATCTGCGCCAAGCTCGAGGCCTAGCACGCGGTCAAGTTCGCTTCCGCGAGCGGTAAGCATAATCACTGGTGTCTGGTGTGTCTGGCGAAGCTCTTTCAAAGTATCAATGCCATTTTTCTTTGGCATCATCACGTCGAGCAATAACAGGTCGATGCTGTCGTCGAGAAGCGTCAACGCCTGCTCACCATCGTGAGCAACAATCACGTCAAAGCCTTCCATGTCGAGCAATTCCTTTAGCAGGGAAGTCAGCTCTCGGTCATCATCAACTAACAGGATTTTATTCATTGTGAAATTACCTCCGAGGCAGAAATTACGTCATCAAGGCGCGCTAATCCATGACTTTACGTTGTTTTACACCCCCTGACGCTAGTTTGCAGCGGGAATCGTAGACTGGCTCTCGTTGAATCGCAGCACATACAGATCTTGGGAGCAAGTGATGCGCAATGTTACCGCAGTCGTCATGGCCTCAACACTGGCGTTTATCTCTTTAGCCAGCCAGGCCGCTGATTTATCGACGGGCGTTAACTGGCCACAAAATGAGAATCTGGCAAAACGAAACAATGCTCAAAGTCATATGTTTGACGGCATAAGTTTGACCGAGCAGCAGCGCCAACAGATGCGCGATCTTATGCACCGGGCAAGGCATGATAGCCCACCCGTTAATGTTAGCGAAATGGAGATCATGCATCGCCTGATCACCGCAGACAAATTTGATGAAGTGGCAGTAAAAACCCAGGCTGAAAAAATGGCACAAGAGCAGGTTGCTCGCCAGGTTGAAATGGCGAAAGTACGCAACCAAATGTACCACTTACTCAGTCCGGAGCAGCAGGCCGCTTTAAATGAGAAACACCAGCAGCGCATGGATAAACTCCGTGAACTGTCGGAACTGCAGCAGGGCGTTTCGCTGCAGGCAATGAGTAGTAGCAATACCCGTAGTAACCAGTAACAAACCCTGTTTTCCTTGCCATAGACACCATCCCTGTCTTCCCCGCCTCACCAGGCGGGTTTTTTTTGCCTGAAGCTCAGGGGGGATCCGCTATACTAGCCGCATTCACCTGCGGGAGCCTCCATGAATCAACAATATGGGCAGCTGGTTAGTCGGGCTGCGATCGCAGCGACTGTCATGGCATCGCTGCTACTGGTAATTAAAATTTTCGCCTGGTGGTACACTGGGTCTGTCAGTATTCTGGCGGCGCTGGTGGACTCACTGGTTGATATTGCAGCCTCATTGACAAACCTGTTGGTGGTTCGTTACTCGCTACAACCGGCGGATGAAGAGCACACATTTGGTCACGGTAAAGCTGAGTCGCTGGCTGCTCTTGCGCAAAGCATGTTTATCTCGGGCTCGGCGCTATTTCTGTTTTTAACCGGCCTTCAGCATCTGGCCGAACCATCGCAGATGAAAGACCCTGGCATTGGTGTCGCGGTAACGGTTGTTGCGTTGGCGAGCACCTTAATTTTGGTTACTTTCCAGCGTTGGGTGGTACGAAAAACTCAAAGCCAGGCCGTCCGGGCCGATATGCTTCATTATCAGTCTGATGTTATGATGAATGGCGCAATTCTTATTGCGTTAGCCTTATCCTGGTATGGCTGGCATCGTGCGGATTCGTTGTTTGCTCTTGGCATTGGCGTCTACATTTTGTATAGCGCACTGCAAATGGGTTATGAAGCCGTGCAATCGCTGCTTGATAGGGCGTTACCAGATGAGGAGCGTCAGGCTATTATTGATATCGTGAATGCGTGGCCCGGAGTAAGAGGAGCCCACGATCTCCGAACGCGGCAGTCAGGGCCGACCCGCTTTATACAGCTTCATATTGAGATGGAAGATAATTTGCCGCTGGTTCAGGCGCACGTTATTGCTGAACAGGTGGAACAGGCGATCCTGCACCGTTTTCCAGGATCGGATGTCATTATCCACCAGGATCCTTGCTCTGTTGTTCCAACGGGACGGCAGGGACATTTCGAGCTTTAGTTTTACGTTGGAAAGTTGGCGTTAATTGGCAGTTTTTGCATAATGTTCCGCCATTTGGCCTGACCTGAATCAATTCAGCTGGAAGCCGTTGTTATACTATTTGCGGCAGAGTCGAAGCTTCGGATTGCCCGCAGCGTTTTCCGGCAACAGGATTAATTTTGCTTTCAAAGTTCAGAGGTAGTCATGATCAAAAAAATTGGTGTGTTGACGAGTGGCGGTGATGCGCCGGGCATGAACGCGGCGATCCGCGGTGTGGTGCGTGCAGCGCTGTCAGAAGGTCTGGAAGTCATGGGTATCTATGATGGTTACCTGGGGCTATATGAAGATCGCATGGTGCAGCTGGACCGTTATAGTGTGTCCGACATGATCAACCGTGGCGGTACATTCCTGGGCTCCGCTCGTTTCCCTGAGTTTCGCGATGAAAACATCCGCGCCGTGGCTATCGAAAATCTGAAGAAACGCGGTATCGATGCGCTCGTGGTGATCGGTGGTGACGGTTCTTACATGGGGGCAATGCGCCTGACTGAAATGGGCTTCCCTTGCATCGGCCTGCCAGGCACTATCGATAACGACATCAAAGGCACTGACTATACGATTGGTTATTTCACCGCGCTTGAAACCGTGGTTGAAGCGATTGACCGCCTGCGTGATACCTCCTCTTCACACCAGCGTATCTCCATCGTTGAAGTGATGGGGCGCTATTGTGGTGATCTGACCCTGGCCGCGGCTATCGCTGGTGGCTGTGAGTTCGTGGTTCTGCCGGAAGTTGAATTCAGCCGTGAAGACCTGGTAGCAGAAATCAAAGCCGGGATTGCCAAGGGTAAAAAACACGCCATTGTCGCTATCACTGAGCATATTTGTGATGTAGACGAGCTGGCAAAATATATCGAAACCGAAACCAAGCGCGAAACCCGTGCTACCGTCCTGGGCCATATCCAGCGCGGGGGATCTCCGGTAGCGTATGACCGTATTCTGGCATCCCGCATGGGTTCTTACTCTATTGAACTGCTGTTGCAGGGCTTCGGTGGCCGCTGCGTCGGTATTCAGAACGAAAAACTGGTTCACCATGACATTATCGACGCGATTGAAAACATGAAGCGTCCGTTTAAAGGTGACTGGCTGGATTGCGCTAAAAAGCTCTACTAAGTCGAAAGAGATAAGCGAAAGCCGGGCGTTGCCCGGCTTTTTATTGCCTGTTATATCGCCAAAAGTTATAGCCAATCTTTTTTTATTCTTTAATCCTTGAAATAGTTTCTGGCACGCTGGGTTTATCAAACTTCATAAAGAGAGCGTGCGATGAATAAGTGGGGCGTGGGTTTAACATTACTTTTGGCTTCTGGCGGCGTACTGGCGAAGGATATTCAGTTACTCAACGTGTCTTACGATCCGACTCGTGAACTGTATGAAGAATATAACAAAGCGTTCAGCGCTCACTGGAAACAGCAGACGGGTGATACGGTTACCGTACGCCAGTCTCACGGTGGCTCCGGCAAGCAGGCGACTTCCGTGATTAACGGAATTGAGGCCGATGTTGTTACCCTGGCATTGGCTTATGATGTCGACGCTATTGCTGAACGCGGACGTATTGATAAAAACTGGATCAAACGCCTGCCCGATAACTCCGCGCCGTACACCTCCACCATTGTTTTCCTGGTGCGTAAGGGCAACCCAAAACAGATTCATGACTGGAACGATCTGATTAAACCGGGCGTCTCGGTTATTACTCCAAACCCGAAAAGCTCAGGCGGCGCACGCTGGAACTATTTAGCGGCATGGGGTTATGCGCTGCACCACAACAATAACGATCAGGCCAAGGCACAGGACTTCGTCAAAGCGTTATTCAAAAACGTAGAGGTGCTGGACTCCGGCGCCCGTGGCTCGACTAACACCTTTGTTGAACGCGGCATTGGCGATGTGCTGATTGCGTGGGAAAACGAGGCCTTACTGGCCACCAACGAGCTGGGTAAAGACAAATTCGAGATTGTGACGCCGAGCGAATCTATCCTCGCAGAACCGACCGTGTCGGTCGTGGATAAAGTTGTTGAGAAGAAAGGGACTCAGGCGGTGGCGGAAGCTTACCTGAAGTATCTCTACTCGCCAGAAGGCCAGGAAATCGCAGCGAAAAATTATTACCGCCCGCGTGACCCGGAAGTGGCGAAAAAATACGAAAAAGCGTTCCCGAAACTCAAGCTCTATACCATTGATGAAGAGTTTGGCGGCTGGGCGAAGGCGCAGAAGGATCACTTCTCTAACGGCGGCAGCTTCGACCAAATCAGCAAGCGTTAATCTCAAATGGCCCTGCGGGGCCATTAAGATTGCTGACAAAGAGGGAAAAAGTGTGGTTTTTCCCTCTTTGTTGTTATCAGCTGAAAATCAATTCATTGATTTTAATTGTTTATTTTCAAGTGGTTGCGGGTGAGTTTTCTTTTACCTGCATTTTATCAGCGATCCGAAGTGGCCCTGCGGGGGCCATTTTTGTTTCCACTTTCTGACATTTACTCGCTGAATATCTTCCCGTAGAGTGCTGAAAAACTCTACAGGAGACAGGTATGTCGCTCTGGTTATCAGATCCTCTCATCCTGCCCGGCATCATTATCCTCATCACCATTATTCTTTGGGCCACGTCTGCTCTGCCCGAATATCTGACCGCGCTGCTATTTTTCGCTGCAGCGATGGTGGCGAAGATAGCCCCGGCCGAGGTGATCTTTAGCGGTTTTGCCTCGTCGGCCTTCTGGCTGGTGTTCAGCGGTTTTGTTCTGGGCATCGCTATCCGCAAAACGGGTCTGGCCGATCGGGTGGCACGAGCGCTTTCCGCCCGACTGACGGACTCCTGGCCGCACATGGTCGGCAGCGTCGTGCTGCTAAGTTATGCCTTGGCATTTGTTATGCCTTCGAACATGGGGCGTATTGCCCTGCTGATGCCGATTGTTGCGGCGATGGCGAAAAGAGCGTCCGTCGGGGAAGGCACTCGCGCCTGGTACGGCCTGGCGCTGGCCGTGGGGTTTGGTACTTTCCAGCTCTCGGCCACGATTCTACCCGCGAACGTGCCAAACCTGGTGATGAGCGGGGCGGCGGAAGGGTCTTACGGCCTGCATCTTAACTACCTGCCTTACCTGATGCTGCATACCCCGGTGCTCGGCGTTCTGAAAGGGTTCGTGCTGATAGTCCTGATTTCCTGGTTATTTCCCGGCAAGCCGCTGCCACCAAAACACATTGAGAGTCCAGGGCCGATGAGCGCCGAAGAAAAGCGGCTGGCGTGGCTGCTGGTGGTTGTGCTTGGGCTATGGGTGACGGAAAGCTGGCACGGCATTGGTCCTGCATGGATAGGGCTTATCGCCGCCTGCATCACGCTGTTGCCGCGCGTTGGGTTTATTTCCAGTGAGGAGTTTGCCAGCGGCGTGAACGTGCGAACCTGTTTCTACGTGGCGGGGATTCTGGCTCTGGCAACGACCGTGACGCATATCGGGCTGGGTGCGCTTGTGGGTGAGAAGCTGATGGCTATTATGCCGCTGGACGCCAGTACGCCGTTCACCAGCTTTGCTGCGCTAACCGGCATCACCAGCCTGCTCAACTTTATCGTCACCGCGAATGGCGTTCCGGCGCTCTATACCACCTTTGCCGAGAGTTTCTCGCAGGCGACCGGATTCCCACTTTTATCGGTGATTATGATTCAGGTGCTCGGCTATTCAACGCCGCTGCTGCCGTATATGGCGTCACCGATTGTGGTGGCGATGGGGTTGGGGAAAGTGCCGGCCAGAGAAGGGATGAAGCTTTGCGTGGTATTGGCCGTCGTGACGTTTTTGATTTTGCTGCCGCTGGACTATGTCTGGTTCCGGCTGCTGCATAAACTATAAAAAAACGGCTCCGCAAGCGGAGCCGTGAGACTTCAGACATAATTCATTGCCTTAGAAGATCGAAGACCGATCTAACAGACACAATGAATAATGTTCTCTGGTTTGCCCCAAACAGTCGAAAACCACGTTTTTCGGCTGTTTGTCATCAAACTC
The DNA here is from genome assembly GCA_009668225.1 of Enterobacteriaceae bacterium RIT693. Taxonomy (GTDB): domain Bacteria; phylum Pseudomonadota; class Gammaproteobacteria; order Enterobacterales; family Enterobacteriaceae; genus Cedecea. The sequence continues at coordinate 72,612 of WJYK01000014.1, forward strand.
ACGGCTCCGCAAGGGGAGCCGTTCATCAATATTATCAGCGTAATTACGCTTTTTTCGCTTCAGCTGCTGCTTTAACGATAACCGCGAAAGCATCAGCTTTCAGGGATGCACCGCCAACCAGCGCGCCGTCGATGTCCGGCTGAGCAAACAGCTCTGCTGCGTTTTTATCGTTAACGGAGCCGCCGTACTGGATGATCACTTGCTCGGCAACTTTCGCGTCTGCTTTCGCAATGTGGTCACGGATAAATTTATGCACTGCCTGAGCCTGCGCTGGGGTCGCTGATTTACCGGTACCGATAGCCCAAATTGGTTCGTAAGCGATAACCGCGCCTTCGAAAGCTGCTGCGCCCTGAGTTTTCAGAACGGCGTCGATCTGGCGTGCGCAAACTTCTTCAGTTTTGCCCGCTTCGTTTTCAGCTTCGCTTTCACCGATGCACAGTACCGGCACCAGGCCTGCTGCTTTCAGAACGGCAAATTTCTTCGCGATAAATTCGTCAGACTCTGCGTGATAAGTACGGCGCTCAGAGTGGCCGATGATGATGTATTTAGCACCGATATCTTTCAGCATTTCTGCGGAAACTTCACCGGTGAACGCGCCGGACAGGTTAACGTCTACGTTCTGCGCGCCAAGAATGATGTGGCTACCGGAAGCGGCGTGCTTTGCCAGATCCAAATACATGGTTGGTGGAGCGATGGCTACGCCACAGCCTTCCACGCCAGACAGCTCTTTACGCAGGTTAGCGATAAGCTCGTTAACCATGTGTTTGCTGCCGTTCAGTTTCCAATTACCCATCACTAAAGGATGTCGCATTTTAATTCTCCACGCGGTAAGCAATAAAAAGAATCACTGCCCGTTGGGCAGCTTGGTCTGTGAAACAGTATAGAGATTCAGCGGGCGAAAGGCTTTGCTTTTTGTCATTTATTCGCCGCTGTTTAGAGTCTCGGATAGCGTTAGCTTAATCGGTTCAATGGCGAAAGTTAGCCCTTTTTCGCCGTTATCTGCCACCACATAGCGAATGGCCCCGTCGTTCTGAGAGAAGTAGCGTTTATTTTTGCCGTCGCTAAGTAATTTGGCCAATTTTTGTTGGCTTTGCGATTTTGAAAGTGAAGGCGTGAAGCTGCGGATAATTGCGGCCATGTACTCCAGCGCTTTGCCGCGTGCAGCCTTTTGTTCTGGCCCCTGGATGGGCAGCCAGGTTATCTGCATCGACTTAATTTTTAAGGTACCGAGTTCCAGCGCCGCAGAAGCATAAAGATTTTCGTTGATCTTGGTGGCGGCACGGGTCAGGTTAGCCTTGTCGCGGCTCTTCTCCACCGCACGAAATTCATTTAGCGGCAGCGACGGATTATCGATATCAAACTTTCCGCGAAACTGGGTAATCGTCAGATCAAATGTCGGTGCGCCCGGCAGCAGGTAGGGCGCGGCCGGAAGCTGAGAAGCTGCATCTGACGTAGGATCTGCCCGGCTTACCGCCAGAGGCAGCACCAGGAGCATAAGGGCAGGCAGCAGATATTTCATCGACATACTTCTCCTGATTTATTCATCATCCCGATTAAATCGGCATTCCGTTGGCTTGTCAAAACGGGCGGTGACCAGGGTACACTACGCCGCGATAAAATAATAAGGACCTTACCTATGACCATACAGCAATGGTTGTTCTCTTTTAAAGGGCGTATTGGACGCCGTGATTTTTGGATTTGGATCGGCACGTGGATAGTCGGTCTGATCGTTCTGTTCACGCTCGCGGGGGCGGAAATCATGCCTTACTCCACGGCGGGCTTTTTTCTCTCGGGCTCTTTGATTCCGACCGCTGCGGTGATTGTAAAACGCCTGCACGACAGGAATAAAAAAGGCTGGTGGGCGCTGCTCTTCATTCCGGCATGGCTGCTGGTGGCGGGAAACTGGGAAACTTTTGGCACCCTGTGGCAGTGGGGGTTAGGGCGATTTATTCCGACGCTTATCTTCGTTATGGTGCTGATGGACCTGGGTGCCTTTGTGGGCACCCAGGGAGAAAACCGTTTCGGGAAAGAGACCAGCGAAGTCAAATTCCGCTGATTTACCAGTAATGCTCTGCGGTCATATGGCCAGGCCTGCGGCGCAGGTGTTTGGTCATCTGCCGGGTATCTTTCAATAGCTGTTGGGTATCGCGCACCATTTGCGGGTTACCACACAGCATCACATGGCTGGTTTCGGTATTCATCGGCAGGCCAACCGCGGCTTCCAGCTCACCACTTTCAATCAGCGCCGGGACGCGCCCGGTAAGTGAGCCGGCCACCGTTTCACGGCTCACTACGGTTTGAATACGCAGCTTTCCACGGTAGCGCTCCTGCAGTTCAAGCATCAGCGGAAGGTAGCTTAAATCGTTGGCGTAGCGCACCGCGTGAAGCAGAACGATATTTTCGAACCGCTCAAGGTCTTTGCCTTCCTGCAATATAGACAGATAAGGGCCAAGGGCGGTACCGGTCGCCAGCATCCAGAGCGTTTTGCATTCGGGGATCTCTTCAAGCACGAAGAACCCGGCGGCCTCGCTTACCAGCTGCACTTCATCGCCGGGCTGAAGAGCATGCAGGCGAGGGCTGAGTTTGCCTTCCGGAACGGTAACCAGATAGAACTCAAGGTCGGGATTACTCGGGGCATTAACGTAGGAGTAGGCACGCTGAACGCGTTCGCCGTCTATCTCTAACCCCAGTTTGGTAAATTGCCCGGCGGTGAACGCATGCACTGGCGCGCGAACCGTCAGGCTGAAGAGAGAATCGGTCCAGTCTTGAACTCTGGTGACTTTACCTGTAACCCACTCCGCCATGTTGCACTCCCCTCGTTGCTTTTTGTCTATCTTCACCAGAATGTGGCGGCATTTCCAGCCCAAACGGGCCGGAAAGCTCTAACCAACAAACGAGAAACGTTACAGAATATGCTTCTGCACCTCGGTATCTTTACGATCGAGATAATGAATAGACTGGATGCGGCGAATGGTGCGAGATTTACCGCGTATCAGCAGCGTTTCCGTGGTGGCCATATTGCCTTTACGGGTGATGCCGTCCAGCAGGTCGCCTTTAGTGATCCCGGTGGCAGAGAAAATAACGTTGTCGTTAAGCGCCATCTCATCAAGCTTTAACACTTGCTCGGCTTCAATGCCCATTACTTTACAGCGCGCAAGTTCCTGCTCCCCAATGCGGCGGTTTTCTTCACTGTTACCTTTTACATGGTGACGAGCCAGCAGGCGGCCCTGCATATCACCGTCCAGGGCGCGGATAACTGCCGCTGAAATCACCCCTTCCGGTGCACCGCCGATACCGTACAGTACATCAACTTCGCTGTCCGGCATGCAGGTCAGGATAGACGCAGCCACATCGCCATCAGGAATGGCAAATACGCGTACGCCGAGCTGCTGCATCTGTTTAATTGTTTCGTCGTGGCGTGGTTTCGCCAGAATAGTCACGGTCAGCTCGCTAAGCGGTTTTCCCAGTGCCGTAGCAACGTTACGGAGATTGTCTGGCAGGCTGCGGTTAAGGTCGATCGCGCCTTTGGCTCCCGGCCCAACGATCAATTTTTCCATGTACATATCGGGCGCATTGAGGAAGGTGCCTTTATCACCCACTGCGAGAACCGCCAGGGCGTTGGCCTGACCCATCGCCGTCATACGCGTGCCTTCGATTGGATCAACGGCGATATCCACCGCGTCACCTTTACCGGTACCAACTTTTTCGCCGATGTAGAGCATTGGCGCTTCATCAATCTCGCCTTCACCAATGACGATTTCACCGTCGATATTGATTTGGTTAAGGACGATACGCATGGCGTTTACCGCGGCGCCGTCGGCCACATTTTTATCCCCACGGCCAAGCCATTTGTAGCCAGCAAGCGCGGCGGCTTCGGTGACGCGGGAAAATTCGATGGCAAGTTCTCGTTTCATAGCAGACTCATTTAGCAAACAGAATTGCCGGGGAGTTTAGCACAGGGGATGAAGGGGGCGGAAAATGGGCGGGCAAGGCAGATACTGAAAAGGCCCCTGGAAGGGGCCTTTTGAAGATTACTTCTCTTCGTGTTCTTCCCAGGCAAGGGCGCGTTTAACCGCCTTTTGCCAGCCGGCATAGCGGTAGTTACGTTCGGTGGTTTCGATACCCGGACGGAACTCCTTCTCGATAACGGACTTCTCCTGCAGTTCGTCGAGATTCTGCCAGAACCCTACGGCCAGGCCAGCAAGATACGCCGCACCCAAAGCGGTCACTTCGCGAACTTCCGGGCGTTCAACGCGCGTACCGAGAATATCGGACTGGAACTGCATCAGGAAGTTGTTGGCGACCGCACCACCGTCCACGCGCAGAGCATGCAGGCGAATGCCGGAGTCTGCCTGCATCGCTTCCAGTACGTCGCGAGTTTGATAAGCAATTGATTCCAGCGTAGCGCGAATGATGTGGTTAGAGTTCACGCCACGAGTCAGGCCGAAGATTGCACCGCGCGCATACGGATCCCAGTAAGGCGCACCCAGCCCGGTAAACGCAGGCACGACGTATACGCCATTGGTATCTTTCACTTTGTTGGCAAAGTACTCGGAGTCGAACGCATCGCCAATCAGCTTCATTTCGTCGCGTAGCCACTGAATGGATGCACCCGCCATAAACACCGCGCCTTCCAGCGCGTAGTTGACTTCACCTTTAGGGCCACAGGCGATGGTGGTCAGCAGGCCGTTGGTCGACGCGACGGCCTTTTCACCGGTATTCATCAGCATAAAGCAGCCGGTGCCGTAGGTGTTCTTCGCCATGCCTTCTTTCACGCACAGCTGGCCAAACAGCGCAGCCTGCTGATCGCCGGCGATACCGGAAATAGGAATACGCGTGCCGCCTTTACCGCCGATGTTGGTCTGGCCATAGACCTCAGATGACTTACGGACTTCCGGCAGCATTTCACGCGGGATGTCCAGCGCTTCCAGCATGCGGTCATCCCATTCGAGTTTGTGGATATTGAACAGCATGGTACGGGAGGCGTTGGTGTAGTCGGTTACGTGTACGCGACCCTGAGTCATCTTCCAGATAAGCCAGGTATCCACCGTACCGAACAGCAGTTCGCCGCGGCGAGCACGTTCGCGTGAGCCTTCAACGTGGTCGAGGATCCATTTCACCTTGGTACCGGAGAAATAGGGATCCACCACCAGGCCGGTGTTGTGACGCACGTACTCTTCCATGCCGTTGCGCTTCAGCTCTTCGCAGATATCAGCGGTACGGCGGCACTGCCAGACGATAGCATTGTAAATTGGCTTACCGGTTTCACGTTCCCACACGACGGTCGTTTCACGCTGGTTGGTGATACCGATAGCCGCGATTTCGTCGGAGTTGATATCAGCTTTCGCCAGCACTTCTACCAGCGTGGAGCTTTGGGTGGCCCATATTTCCATCGGGTCATGTTCTACCCAGCCTGGCTTAGGATAGATTTGCTCAAATTCACGCTGCGCAACGCTGATGATGTTGGCGTCATGATCCAGGACGACGGCACGCGAGCTGGTGGTTCCCTGGTCGAGAGCGACGATGTACTTTTTCTCTGTAGTCATAATCATGTCCTGAAGTCAGTATTACAGTGCTTTTTGCTGAGTGGTCGCTTTGCTTTCCGGCTTGTCTTCTTCGACAACACAGACGTCGCAAGGAAGATGGCGGCCAATCAATTTACGGTAGCCGAATGCGCCAAGCGAAGCACCAACGATGGGAGCAAACAGCGGCACCAGGAAGTAAGGAATATCTTTCCCGCCGGTGAAGGCCATGTCGCCCCAGCCAGCCAGCCATGCGAAGGTCTTCGGCCCAAGGTCACGAGCCGGGTTCATCGCAAACCCGGTCAGCGGGCCCATTGATGCGCCGATAACCGCGATCAGTAAGCCAATCAGCAGCGGAGCCAGCGGGCCACGCGGCACGCCGTTACCGTCATCGGTCAGCGCAAGAATCACGCCCATCAGGATGGCGGTAATCACCATCTCTACGGCAAACGCCTGGACAAAGTTAATGTGAGGGTTTGGATAGGTGGAGAAGATACCCGCTAAATCCAGACTTTCTACGCTGCCGCGTACCATATGATGCGTCTGCTCATAGTCGAAGAACAGATTGTAATACAAGCCATAAACCAACGCTGCGGCACAAAACGCGCCCAGGAATTGTGAAATAATAAACGGCACGACTTTGCGTCCGTCAAAACAGGCGAACAGCCAGAGTGCAATTGTTACCGCTGGGTTAAGATGTGCGCCAGATACCCCTGCGGTCATATAGATAGCCATCGCTACCCCTAAGCCCCAGATGATACTGATTTCCCACTGCCCGAAGGTGGCACCGGCCACTTTCAATGCAGCAACACATCCCACACCGAAGAAGATCAACAACGCGGTACCCATGAATTCGGCGATGCACTGGCCTTTTAAGGTTGTTGTAGCTGTCTGACTCATAGTCGGGTCCTGAAGGCAAATTGATGATTATTGTTGTCGGGCGTCCTTGTCACCGTTATGCCATGTAGGCATGGTGTTAATTTATCGTTAACGAGCAAAAACGAGAAATATCGAACTTAAAATGTGCGTGGTGCGTCAAAAAAATGAGCGTTTTCGCGCTAAAAAGTGAGCAGAGTGCCATGAACCCGAGGCAGAGGTGGCGCATTTTGTTAACGAGATTTTTAACAATTTGGGCCGATAAGTGAGGAGAGCTTTCGGCATAGACTGAAAAACGTCATGTTACGCAAAGAGCGCGGTAAGCCGCTGGACACGGGCATCGGCGCTACTTACAATCGAGTTACGCTACGTGTTGCGCATACGTTCATAAAGGCGTCGCCGAAGAATCGGGACGAGGATAGCCATCCATCAACGCCTTGCAATTCAGGAGAGTTCGAAATGTCATTTGAAGTATTTGAGAAACTGGAAGCAAAAGTTCAGCAGGCGGTTGACACGATTACGTTGTTACAGATGGAAATCGAAGAGCTGAAAGAGAAAAATAACGGTCTGGCTCAGGAAGTTCAGCAGGCACAGAGCAATCATGAAGAGCTGGTGCGTGAAAACAGCAGCCTGAAAGAACAACAGCACGTCTGGCAGGAGCGTCTGCACGCGCTGCTGGGCAAAATGGAAGAAGTGTAATTACTCTCTGCGGGTAAAAAAGAACGGGCGCCTAAGGCGCCCGTTTTGCTATTTATCGGCTGGTTTACTCAATATCCAGCGGATCTTCGGAGAGAATAATCCCGGTGTTATCGGCATACAGATGGTCACCGGAGAAGAAGGTTACGCCACCAAAGTTGACGCGTACATCGCTTTCGCCGATGCCTTCACCCGCAGAGCCTGCCGGAATTGCCGCAATGGCCTGAATGCCAATATCCAGCTCTTCCAGATCGTCTACCTGGCGTACCGCGCCGTAAACCACAATACCTTCCCACTCGTTTTGCAGCGCAAGACGAGCCAGTTCCGCGTCAATCAGCGCACGACGTACCGAACCGCCACCGTCTATCAACAATACGCGCCCACGGCCATTCTCTTCGAGCAGATCGTACAGCAACCCGTTGTCCTCGAAACATTTTACCGTGATGATTTGCCCACCAAATGACGAGCGGCCACCAAAATTGGAGAACAACGGCTCAACGACGTTGACCTCTTCCTGGTAGATGTCACAAAGCTCAGAAGTATCGTATTTCATAGGATTAAGGTTCATTTGCTGCAGGAGTTTTCAGTATATCGCGTTCTGTTAACTGTTGGCAAAATCATCAATTGTTAATTGATATTTGTCAGGCATCAGCCAAAGGTGCTGAGTACTACGCCAAGCGCAAACAGCAGATTAGTCAGCAGCGCCGCTTTTACGGTGCGTTCCAGCATTGGGCGCATCGCAATAGGGTCCTTTTCGCGTATGACGTAAGCCACCTGTTTGAGCAGAAGCGGGGCGGCCAGTACAAATAACCATCCCCACAGGCTTTTGAGCCAGATGAGATTGAACAGCGCGAGACATACCAATGCGCCAATTAACAGGCCTGCATGGTAACGGCGTGCGGTAACCGGGCCAAGGCGCACGGCTAGCGTGTTTTTACCGTTTTCACGGTCGCTGTCGATATCACGCAGGTTATTAATATTCAGCACCGCGGTAGCCAGTAGGCCACAGGCTGTTGCGGGCAGAATCACTAAAGGCGCCAGCGAGTGTGCCTGCAAATACCAGGTCCCCGCTACGCTAATCCAACCGAAGAACACCAGCACCGAAATATCACCCAACCCCATATAACCATATGGGCGGGTGCCGACGGTGTAGGTAATGGCGGCGACAATAGACAGTACGCCCAGCAGCAAGAAGCCCATAAAATCAGCAAAGGTGTGGCAGGCAAGAGCAACCAGTGACAGACCGGAGAGGCAAATCAGTACCACTGTCACTACCAGCGCACGCTTCATCTGCGCCTGAGTAATAACCCCTTTTTGCATCCCACGCAGCGGCCCGATGCGATCTTCTTTGTCGCTGCCTTTGACCGCATCGCCGTAGTCATTGGCAAGATTTGACAGAATTTGCAGTAGCCCGGCGGTCAACAGCGCAAGCAGCGCCACGGCGGGATCAAATACGCCCTGCCAGTAAGCCAGCGCCGAGCCGCAGACTATCGAAGCAAACGCCAGAGGCAGCGTGCGAGGGCGAAGACTTTCCAGCCAGGCCTGGGTGACACTTGTAGGTTGCGAATCGCTCATTATTTGGTTGCCAATTTAGATAAAAAAATGGAGGGCATAAGCCCTCCATTTCAAATGAAGAAAATGCGTTAGCCGGATTATAGGATAAAACGGCTCAGGTCTTCATCTGCAACCAACTCATCCAGATGTTTACCCACATACTCGGCATCGATCAGGATTGACTGGCCGTGCAAATCGCTGGCGTCATAGGAGATATCTTCCATCAGACGCTCAAGTACGGTGTGCAGACGGCGAGCACCGATGTTTTCGGTCGATTCGTTCACCTGCCAGGCTGCCTGAGCAATGCGACGAATACCGTCTTCGGTGAAGTCGATGTTTACGCCTTCGGTTGCCATCAGCGCTTTGTACTGCACGGTGACGGATGCGTTAGGCTCGGTCAGGATGCGCTCGAAATCATCTACCGTCAGTGCCTGCAGCTCTACACGAATTGGCAGACGGCCCTGCAGCTCAGGAATGAGATCTGACGGGCTTGCCACCTGGAACGCGCCGGAAGCGATAAACAGAATATGGTCGGTTTTCACCATCCCGTGTTTGGTAGACACGGTGCAGCCTTCTACCAGAGGCAGCAGATCACGCTGTACGCCTTCGCGGGAAACGTCCGGTCCAGAGCTGTTGCCGCCGCGTTTGCAGATTTTGTCGATTTCGTCGATGAACACGATGCCGTGCTGTTCAACCGCGTCGATGGCATCCTGTTTCAGCTCTTCCGGGTTAACCAGTTTTGCCGCTTCTTCTTCCACCAGCAGCTTCATCGCGTCTTTGATTTTCAACTTACGCGGTTTCTGCTTCTGCCCGCCCAAGTTCTGGAACATGGACTGCAGCTGGCTGGTCATCTCTTCCATGCCCGGAGGTGCCATGATTTCTACACCCATAGGCGCTGCGGCGAGATCGATTTCAATCTCTTTATCATCCAGCTGGCCTTCACGCAGTTTCTTGCGGAAAGACTGGCGTGCGGCTGAAGGCTCCTGCGGTGCTTCGGCCTGGCCCCAGTTGTTTTTTGCCGGTGGCAGCAGGACGTCAAGAATACGCTCTTCAGCCATCTCTTCGGCGCGGTAGCGGTTTTTCTCGATGGATTGCATGCGAACCATTTTCACTGCGGCATCGGTCAGATCGCGGATGATAGAATCCACTTCTTTACCAACATAGCCCACTTCGGTGAATTTAGTCGCTTCAACTTTAATGAACGGCGCGTTGGCCAGTTTTGCCAGGCGACGGGCAATTTCAGTTTTACCCACGCCAGTCGGGCCGATCATCAGAATGTTTTTTGGGGTAACTTCGTGGCGCAGCTCTTCATCAAGCTGCATACGACGCCAGCGGTTACGTAAGGCGATAGCGACGGAGCGCTTAGCGTTGTCCTGGCCGATAATGTGTTTGTTCAGCTCGCTGACAATTTCGCGTGGGGTCATTTCAGACATGGGAGATCCTTACGCTTTAGACGGTAATTCTTCGATGGTGTGGAAGTGGTTGGTATACACGCAGATATCACCTGCAATATCCAGCGCTTTTACGGCGATATCGCGCGCACCCATTTCGGTGTTTTCCAGCAGGGCACGGGCTGCGGCCTGGGCGTATGGGCCGCCAGAGCCGATGGCAATCAGATCGTTTTCTGGCTGAATGACGTCGCCGTTCCCGGTGATGATCAGAGAGGCATTTTCGTCCGCCACGGCCAGCAGTGCTTCGAGCTTGCGCAGCATGCGGTCAGTACGCCAGTCTTTGGCCAGTTCAACGGCAGCTTTTACCAGGTGCCCCTGGTGCATTTCCAGCTTACGTTCAAACAGCTCGAACAGCGTGAAGGCGTCCGCAGTACCGCCTGCAAAACCAGCGATCACTTTATCGTTGTACAGACGACGTACTTTTTTTACGTTGCCTTTCATGACGGTATTACCCAGTGTGGCCTGGCCATCGCCGGCAATGACCACATGGCCGTTACGACGTACACTTACTATTGTTGTCACGAGCGGACCCCTTTTGCATCAGCTAAACAGGAGCCCTGCGCGGAGCGCAGGGCCTAATGCCATTATAAATGGGGGGCAATTTTGGGGTTTCAACCCCCGGCGGCAAGACGAATGCAGCTGTTATGTCCAGCCATCTTCAGGCGATTGATCGTGACATCAGCATTATCTTTACCTTTGATAGGACCAATCACTACGCGGTTCCAGCCGTTATTGGTGGTAATGCGGGAGTCAAAGCCTTCAAACGCCAGCTGAGCACGTACGGTCTCTGCCTGCTCACTGCCTTTGAATGAACCACACTGTACCATCCAGCGTTTTTCATCTTTTTTCTCCTGGCTGGCTGGTGCTTGTTTCGCAACATCCTGCTCACGAGTAATTGGTGCTGCCTGCTGGGATTCACGTTGAGCTGCTTTTGGCTGCTGAGCGGCCTGTTGAGGCGCTTTCTGCTGGCTGTGCGGCGGCGTTTGTAGCAAATCTTGATACGGTTGCTGATTGTTAGTGGTCGTGGTTTTTGGCTGCTGCTGTACCGGGCGCGACTGCTGATAAGGCTGCGTTGTCTGCTGCGTATTACGCGGCTGCTGGTACGGTTGCTCTGCTACGCGCTGTTGAACGCGAGGTTGCTGGGTTTGCGTATTCCACTGCTGCTGCTGTGCGGGCAGCGTTTGCTGAACCTGCTGTTTCTGGCGCTGCAGGGTTTGCTGGCGCTGGGCAGGTGTCTGCTCATTCCACGGTACTTCATTGAGCTGCGTTGGCTGCTGGCGCATATCTGCCTGCATTTGCTCAAGCAGCTGGCGCTGTTCGTTGGTCAACTGGCTCTGGTTTTGGACTTCGCCACCTGCGGTTGGCTCCGTTGGTGCACGGACGCCCGGCTGGCGGTTTTCCAGCTCTTTAATATAGCGCCAGCGCTCTTCTGGCTTTGGCGGCAGGCCGTTTCCGGTCACTTTGTGACCCGGAAGCACGTCGATCTCTTCTTTTTTATGATGGGTAATAAAGTAAAGAGCGCCGACGAAGGCCACCACGACCGCGGCCGCAATGGCTACCATTGTCGGCGAGACGGATGGCAGACTACGTTGCTTTTTGCGGGATGTACTTTTCTTGCGCCGCGTCCCTGCCGACTGCCCGCGGCTTACATAATCTCGTTGTGCCACTATCGTTTCGCTGTCTTTATTCGTTTATCAGTCCGCCATGTTACTTAAGGGGCGGGGCTTTGACCAGTTTATGGAGTCTTAAAACGGCTCATTTTCTGCCGCCGGGTGCAGCCGTGCTGCCTCGTTCAATAAGATCGCAATCCAGAAGGCGAGAACCGCTGTTAACGTTCTGACCATTCATATTGTCCAGCAATAGCAGCATAGCCTCCTTGCCAATATCGAAGCGGGGTTGTGCCACCGTGGTGAGGGGCGGGTCACAGAACTGCGACAGGGCGATATCATCGAAGCCCATGATAGATAAATCTTCAGGCACGTTCAGTCCGCTACGCTTTGCTTGCGACAGGGCGCCAAGCGCCATGACATCGCTGTGGCAGAAAATGGCGGTTGGTGGTTCCGGGAGGGCTATCAGCTGCGCCAGGGCCGCCGCGCCGGCTTCATAGGTAAAATCACCGCGCGCAATATAGTGAGGATCGACGACAATCCCGTTACGGCGCAGCGCCTGAACGTAGCCCTGCAGGCGATAATGGCAAAGCGGCATCTCTTCTGGCCCGGCGATACAGGCAATACGCTGATGCCCCAGTTCTTGCAGGTAATACACGGCGTTAAAGGCGGCCGTCAGGTTGTCGATATGCACCGTTGGAAGTTCCAGTTCCGGCGCAAATTCATTTGCCATCACCATCGGCGGCAGGTTGCGTTGTTCTTCTATGCTGGCATCAAACGGCAGACGCGAGCCCAGCAGCAGCATGCCATCAATCTGTTTGGTGATGATCAGGTCGATGAAGGTTTTTTCCTGCTGATTTTGATGGGCACAGTCTCCAATTAGCACCAGATAGCCCTGAGAGGCGGCGGTCACTTCAATTCCGCGGATGATTTCGCTGAAAAACGGATCGCAGATATCGGGCACAATGACCAGGATAGTGCGTGATTCGCTGCGTTTGATGTTGCGTCCTAAGGAGTGCGGCAAATAGCCTACTTCAATCGCCGCCTGCTCCACGCGATTACGGGTGCTTTGTGATACTTTGTCCGGATTCATTAAGGCGCGGGACACCGTTGCAGTAGACACTTTCGCCTGCACGGCTACATCTTTCATGGTGGCATTGACCACCGGTTTCTTCGGCTTCACTTCTTCTCCTCGCATGCACTCCGCCATCGTCAACACATCCTGTGTGTCTGACAGTCATCACATTCTTAGCAGAAGTTGACTGTAAGCGGTTACAAATTTTTCACAAGAAATGTGATGAGTATTAGATTTTTCGATCCGCTTCTCATAACCGGGGGGAATGTGCTAGCCATCTATAGGGTCGACATCCAGCATCCACTTCACTTTGCGGGCTTCCGGTAGGGTGTTAACCAGCGTGAGCGAGTGGCTTACCAGTTTTTGCAGGCGTGCCCGGGACGGATGCTGCAGTAGAATTTGCCAGCGGAAACGACCGCCGCGTTTTGGCTGCAGAGACGGTACAGGCCCCATGATCCAGAGTTGTTCATCTCTTAACGGGCTTGCTTCCAGCAGATTGCGCAGCTGCTGTAAAAACAGCGGCGCCTGATGGTTGTTCTGATCCTCGGCACGAATCAGTACATGGCTGGTGTACGGCGGTAAAAAGACCGTTTTACGCTCGTTAAGCGCCTGGCTCGAGAAGGCGTCATAGCCTTTGGTCAGCAACGTTTGTAGCAGAGGGTGGTCTGGATGGTGCGTTTGAAGCAGGACTTCACCCTGTTTCCCGGCTCGCCCTGCACGACCAGAAACCTGGACGTAGAGTTGGGCAAAGCGTTCGGCAGCCCGAAAGTCAGCGGAAAAGAGTGCACCGTCTACGTCCAGCAAGGCTACCAGCGTCACATCGGGGAAGTGGTGACCTTTAGCCAGCATTTGCGTGCCGATAAGGATACGCGCACCCCCGCGATGGACCTCGGCAAGCTGCTGTTCCAGCGCCCCTTTGCGGCTGGTGGTATCGCGGTCTATGCGAGAAATGGGCACGTTCGGGAACAGCGGTTCAAGACTATGCTCGAGCTGTTCGGTGCCCATACCAACCGGCACCAGATGCGTGGATCCACACTGTGGACATTGCTGAGGGATAGCTCGTTGGCTATCGCAGTGGTGGCAGCGCAGGTGGCGCTGACCCTGGTGTAGCGTGTAGTAGTGATCGCATCGTGCACATTCCGCAATCCAGCCGCACTCGTGGCATAAAAGTGCAGGCGCGAACCCGCGGCGGTTAAGGAAAAGGATCACTTGGTTATCTGCCGCCAGGTGTTCACCGATCTTTTTGATAAGCGCAGGCGCTAACCCGGCTTTGAGCTGCTGGCCTTTCAGATCCACAACCTGCTGATGGGCAGGGCGTGCGTTTCCGGCGCGTTTGGTCAGCCGCAGCTGGCGGTATTTTCCCACCTGAACATTTTGCAACGTTTCCAGCGCTGGCGTTGCCGATCCGAGGATAATCGGAATGTTTTCAGCATGTGCCCGGTAAACGGCTAAGTCACGGGCGTGATAGCGCCAGCCTTCCTGCTGTTTGTAGGAGCTGTCATGTTCTTCATCAATGACGATGACGCCGAGGCGACAAAAAGGCGTAAACAGCGAAGAGCGTGTTCCAATGACGATTGCCGCTTCACCGCTGCGTGCTTTCAGCCAAACATTCAGCCTTTCGCTGTCATTAAGCCCGGAATGCAGAACTTCAACCGGGGCGTTAAAACGTTCGCGGAAGCGGGCAATGGTTTGCGGCGTCAGGCCGATTTCCGGCACCAACACCAAAGCCTGCTTTCCCTGCGCCAGCACATTCTCAAGTACGCTGAGATAAACCTCGGTTTTCCCTGAACCGGTGATCCCCGCCAGCAGCCATGCGGAGAAATGGTCTGACTCGCTGTGGATAGCCCCAACGGCGGTGGCCTGTTCGGTATTAAGCCTAAGGCGCTCACCGGCAACCGCGTAGTTTTTTCGCCAGTCTTCTTCCGTGGGCGCTGCGCTTTTTAAATCACACAGGCCTTTTGTTCTCAGCGCCTGAAGCCCTGGCTCGCTGATTTCCAGCTCGCTAATTTGGTGACGCCAGATGATGTTATGGCGCAGCGCGGCCAGTGCCTGCTGCTGTTTAGGGGCTCGCTTTAAACTATTTAAATCGACCGCTTTCCCTTCTTCGGTCGCAAACCAGTACCAGAGCGGGGCATGGTGCGCGGGTTTCCCCTGGCGCAGAAGAATGGGCAGGGCGTGAAAGAGCACTTCGCCAATCGAATGATGATAATACTCTGCTGCCCACAGCAGGACGCGCCACAGCGACGGCGTGAAGAGTGAACGACCATCGAGCACATCGCCGACGGGTTTTAGTTTTTCAACAGGCAGATCGCTCTTATCACTGACCGCCATAACGATGCCGACGGCTTCACGCTGCTTACCAAAGGGCACCTGTACACGGCAGCCGACAGTGACCTGCATGCCCGCGGGAAGCAGATAATCGAAGGTGCGGGCCAGAGGAACCGGCAGGGCGACGTGGGCTACGGGCATGAAAGCGTCCAGGCTGAAAAAAATGACGTATTAGTGTACACTGTGTGCTTGCAAAAATGCGGATCAGTTTGCACCAGCGGGCTAATCTCTGTATGATTCGCCGCCTTTGATGCGCAGTTTTGGTATCGAAAAAACCTAATTATTAACTTCGCGTGGTGTCTGGCGTTAGGGCCGGAAGAGCGACGCGGCCTTTACCGAGGTTTACCATGAAAAAAGATATCCATCCTAAATACGAAGAAATTACTGCAAACTGCTCTTGCGGTAATGTTATCAAAATCCGCTCTACCGCGGGTCACGACCTGAACCTGGACGTATGTGGCCAGTGCCACCCGTTCTACACTGGTAAGCAGCGTGACGTTGCT
Source organism: Enterobacteriaceae bacterium RIT693 (assembly GCA_009668225.1). GTDB lineage: Bacteria > Pseudomonadota > Gammaproteobacteria > Enterobacterales > Enterobacteriaceae > Cedecea. The sequence continues at coordinate 88,224 of WJYK01000014.1, forward strand.
ACCGGCGGCCGTGTTGATCGCTTCAACAAGCGCTTCAGCGTACCAGGCGCGAAAAAATAAGTTTCGCTATCTGGAAAGAGAAAGGCGCCTGAAGGCGCCTTTTTTGTATCCGTTATCCGGTAAATCGCTAAGAAAAAGCGCCCGCAGACGCCTTAACAACGAATTTTAATATTCCCACGTATCCGGATCGATCCCCAGTTCACGCATGATGACCTTGGCATCTTCCGGGATTTCATCGCTGCGCTCTTTACGCAGGTCAGCATCGTTCGGCAGCGGCTGGCCGGTGAACGCGTGCAGAAAAGCTTCACACAGCAGTTCACTGTTGGTCGCATGACGCAGGTTATTCACCTGGCGACGAGTGCGCTCGTCGGTGAGGATCTTCAACACTTTCAGAGGAATGGAAACCGTAATTTTTTTTACTTGTTCACTCTTCTTACCGTGCTCAGCGTAGGGGCTGATATATTCGCCGCTCCATTCAGCCATGAGATACCTTAATCCTCTTAATCTATGAAAATGTGCCAAAGCCGGATGAACCCGCGGCGTTGACGATTATCTCTTTTAGTGTACAGCGTAGGATAACCCTTTCCTGAGCGCGAAACTCAGACACATACACTCTAAAACGCATAATTTTAACGGCTATTTGCCTTTTGCTCAATCTATACGCAAAGAGGTTTAGATGTCCAGATGTATTGACGTCTATATCGGGGTTGTTTACTCTGAGGCCTGACTCTTATTCGACCAGCAAGGATCGGGAACACCATGACGCGTAAACAGGCAACCATCGCAGTACGTAGCGGTTTGAATGATGACGAGCAGTACGGCTGCGTCGTTCCACCTATCCACCTTTCCAGTACCTATAACTTTACCGGTTTCAACGAACCGAGAGCTCATGACTATTCGCGTCGTGGAAACCCAACGCGTGACGTTGTGCAGCGAGCGCTGGCCGAACTGGAAGGCGGAGCGGGTGCCGTCATGACGAATACCGGCATGTCGGCGATTCACCTGGTGACCACGGTGTTCCTGAAGCCTGGCGATCTGCTGGTCGCACCTCATGACTGTTATGGTGGCAGTTATCGTCTGTTTGATAGTCTTGCAAAACGTGGGGCTTATCGCGTTTTATTCGTCGATCAGAACGACGAAGAAGCTTTAAAATCTGCGCTGGCGGAAAAACCTAAGCTGGTGCTGGTAGAAAGTCCAAGTAATCCATTGTTGCGCGTCGTAGATATTGCGAAAATCTGTGCTGCTGCGCGTGAAGCGGGCGCGATCAGCGTGGTGGATAACACCTTCCTGAGCCCAGCGCTGCAAAACCCACTGGCGTTGGGGGCCGATCTGGTTCTGCACTCCTGCACCAAATACCTTAATGGCCACTCGGACGTGGTTGCCGGCGTGGTGATTGCGAAGGATCCGGATACTGTCACCGAGCTGGCATGGTGGGCGAATAATATTGGCGTCACCGGCAGCGCGTTCGACAGCTATTTGCTGCTGCGCGGCCTGCGTACCCTGTCGCCGCGTATGGAAGTGGCACAGCGTAATGCTCATGCGATTGTTGAGTTCCTCAAGCAGCAACCGCTGGTGAAAAAGCTGTATCATCCTTCGCTGCCGGAAAACCAGGGGCACGACATTGCAGCGCGTCAGCAAAAAGGGTTTGGCGCGATGCTGAGTTTTGAACTGGACGGTGACGAGCAAACGCTGCGTCGTTTCCTGAGCGGCCTGTCGCTGTTTACCCTGGCGGAATCGCTGGGAGGCGTGGAAAGTTTGATTTCTCACGCTGCAACCATGACCCATGCGGGCATGGCACCGGAGGCGCGCGCTGCTGCCGGTATTTCTGAGACGCTGCTACGTGTTTCAACAGGTATAGAAGATAGTGAAGATTTAATTGCCGATCTGGAAAATGCCTTCCGGGTCGCTGCCGAGGGGTAAGCATGAGTGTTTCAGCACCAGCAGGGACGCCGGTTCGTCAACTGCACAAGTTTGGGGGCAGCAGTCTTGCCGATGTGAAATGTTATCTGCGCGTAGCGGGTATCATGACCGAGTATTCCAGACCGGGTGACATGATGGTGGTTTCGGCCGCCGGTAGTACCACTAACCAGTTGATTAACTGGCTCAAATTGAGCCAGAGTGACAGACTTTCCGCGCATCAGGTACAGCAGACGTTGCGTCGCTATCAGAGTGACCTCATCGGCGGACTGCTGCCGCCGGAAATCGCCGACGGCCTGATTGCTGATTTTATCCGCGACCTGGAACGCCTTGCTGGCCTACTGGACGGCAAAGTGACCGACGCGGTCTACGCCGAGGTTGTTGGGCACGGTGAAGTTTGGTCGGCACGCCTGATGTCTGCTGTGTTAAATCACCTGGGCGTTGAGGCTGCATGGCTGGACGCCCGTGATTTTATGCGTGCTGAACGTGCGGCTCAGCCACAGGTTGATGAGGGCCGTTCCTGGCCGCTATTGCAAAACTTGCTTGCCCAGCATCCGAATAAACGCCTGGTGGTGACCGGCTTCATCTGCAGTAACGAGGCGGGTGAAACCGTGCTGCTGGGCCGTAACGGCTCTGACTACTCGGCGACGCAAATTGGCGCACTGGCTGGCGTTTCTCGCGTGACTATCTGGAGCGACGTTGCCGGTGTTTACAGCGCCGATCCGCGCAAGGTTAAAGATGCCTGCCTGTTACCACTGCTGCGTCTCGATGAAGCTAGCGAACTGGCACGCCTTGCGGCACCCGTGCTGCACGCGCGTACTTTGCAGCCGGTGTCCGGGAGCGATATCGATCTTCAACTGCGCTGCAGTTACTCGCCTGAACAGGGCTCCACGCGAATCGAGCGCGTGCTGGCCTCTGGCACAGGCGCCCGCATTGTTACCAGCCACGACGATGTCTGCTTGATCGAATATCAGGTGCCGTCGCATCAGGACTTTAAGCTGGCGCAAAAAGAGCTGGATTTGATCCTCAAGCGTGGCCAGGTACGCCCGCTGTCGATTGGCGTGCATCCGGACCGTAACCTACTCCAGCTTTGCTATACCTCGGAAGTTGCAAACAGCGTGCTGCTGCTTCTCCAGGAGGCCGGTTTGCAGGGTGAACTGCGCCTGCGTGAAGGGCTCGCACTGGTGGCGATGGTGGGGGCGGGCGTTTGCCGTAACCCACTGCATAGCCACCGTTTTTGGCAGCAGCTAAAAGATCACCCTGTGGAGTTCATCTGGCAGTCCGAAGACGGCATTAGCCTGGTTGCCGTGCTGCGCGTTGGCCCAACGGAAAGCCTGATTCAGGGCTTACACAAGTCGCTGTTTCGCGCTGAAAAGCGTATTGGTCTGATGCTGTTTGGTAAAGGCAATATCGGTTCCCGTTGGCTTGAACTGTTTGCGCGTGAGCAAGAGATTCTTTCCGCCCGTACCGGTTTTGAGTTTGTCCTGGCCGGGGTCGTGGACAGCAGCCGCAGCTTACTGAACTACGAAGGACTGGATGCCAGCCGTGCGTTGGCTTTTTTCAATGATGAGGCCGTCCAGCAGGATGAAGAGTCGCTCTTCCTGTGGATGCGGGCCCATCCTTATGATGATTTAGTGGTTCTGGATGTGACCGCCAGTGAACAGCTTGCGGATCAGTACCTCGACTTCGCCAGTCATGGCTTCCATGTGATCAGTGCCAACAAGCTCGCCGGTGCGGGAAATGGCCATAAATATCGCCAGATCCGCGATGCGTTTGAGAAAACGGGGCGCCATTGGTTGTATAACGCAACGGTTGGTGCGGGCCTGCCGGTTAACCATACGGTGCGTGACCTGCGCGATAGCGGAGACGCGATTTTGGCTATTAGCGGTATTTTCTCCGGTACGCTCTCCTGGCTGTTCCTGCAGTTTGACGGTACGGTGCCTTTTACCGAGCTTGTGGACCAGGCCTGGCAGCAGGGGCTAACCGAGCCGGATCCTCGCGTCGACCTTTCCGGTAAAGACGTGATGCGTAAGCTGGTGATTCTGGCCCGCGAAGCGGGTTATGACATCGAGCCGGATCAGGTTCGCGTAGAGTCTTTAGTGCCTGCCGGCTGCGAAGGGGGGTCCATTGATCACTTCTTCGAAAACGGCGATGAGCTGAACGAGCAAATGGTTCAGCGTCTGGAGGCCGCGCAGGAAATGGGGCTGGTACTGCGTTATGTGGCGCGCTTTGACGCCAATGGTAAAGCACGCGTCGGCGTTGAAGCCGTGCGTCCAGAGCATCCGCTCGCTGCACTGCTACCGTGTGATAACGTTTTTGCCATTGAAAGCCGTTGGTACCGTGACAACCCGCTGGTGATCCGTGGGCCGGGTGCCGGACGCGATGTTACCGCCGGGGCGATCCAGTCTGATTTAAATCGCCTGGCGCAGCTGCTGTAGTTTACTTCTCTACGCGCTCTTCTCCTTCCGGGGAGAGCGCGCTTTCCTGAGTTCATCATTTCTCTCTATCCTGAATAAATTTCACATCGAGTGATAATTCCTCCACTTTTTGTGGCGATATTTTTATTGACGCCCCACGTCTTTTCGGTCATCTTTCTATCTGGACGTCTAAACGTCTGGGTGGCAGTAAGCACAACAACACACGATAATGATGCGATTGATGAGGTAAGGGTATGAGCTTTTTTCACGCCAACCAGCGGGAAGCGCTGAACCAGAGTCTGGCCGAAGTGGCCGGGCAGATTAACGTTTCTTTTGAGTTTTTCCCGCCGCGCAGCAGTGAAATGGAACAAACCCTGTGGAAGTCTATCGACAGGCTAAGCATCCTGAAGCCAACGTTTGTTTCCGTGACCTACGGGGCGAACTCCGGCGAGCGTGACCGTACCCACAGCATCATCAAAGGCATCAAAGAGCGTACCGGTCTTGAGGCAGCACCTCACCTGACCTGCATTGATGCTACGCGTGACGAGCTTCGTGGGATTGCACAGGATTACTGGAACAACGGCATTCGCCATATCGTCGCGCTTCGTGGCGACCTGCCGCCCGGTAGCGGTAAGCCGGATATGTATGCTTCCGACCTGGTGAGTTTGCTGAAGGAAGTCGGCGATTTTGATATTTCCGTTGCGGCTTACCCGGAAGTTCACCCGGAAGCCAAAAGCGCTCAGGCGGATTTACTTAACCTGAAGCGTAAAATTGATGCGGGTGCTAACCGCGCGATTACCCAGTTCTTCTTCGATGTTGAAAGCTATCTGCGTTTCCGCGATCGCTGTGCGGCTACCGGAATCGATGTCGAAATTATCCCCGGCATCCTCCCGGTTTCTAATTTCAAGCAGGCGAAGAAGTTTGCCGACATGACTAACGTGCGTATTCCGGCGTGGATGGCGCAAATGTTTGAAGGGCTGGATAACGATGCGGAAACGCGTCAGCTGGTCGGAGCGAATATCGCGATGGATATGGTGAAGATTCTAAGCCGCGAAGGCGTGAAGGATTTCCACTTCTACACGCTGAACCGGGCGGAAATGAGCTATGCAATCTGCCACACCTTAGGTGTTCGACCAAAGCCGTAGGCATTGATTTCACATAAAAAAAGCCCCGTTCATCTGTGAGTGGGGCTTTTTACTTTATGGGCTAAAGGCGTTACTGATTGCTGCCGCTATCGCCGTAAGGCAGCGAATCGTAATCTCTCAGCGCCTTCTTCTCATATGGATTACCAATCCAGCGAGTAGCTTCAACGAACTGCGGGCTTGTAATCGCGCGGGTCGCGTCATAGCCGTCGTAGGTCAAGCCAGCTAGATCGGACCAGGTATGAATAAGCTCAGAGCTACTGTATTTGCGGTTCACGTCGCCGGAGAAGTCACGCGGGTGCGCCTGCTGCCACGTCGGTGATGTCCACAGAATAAACGGTATGGTGTACATATGGCGCGTCGGGCTGCTTTCGTTACGACCCTGAGTCTGGTGCGGTGCGGTGTCGTATACCTCTTCTCCATGGTCGGAGAAGTAGAGCAGGAAACCGTTAGGATCGCTGGCTTTAAAATCGTTAATCAGCGTTGAGACCACATGATCGTTAAACAGGTTCGCATTATCGTAGCTGTTGTACGCTTCCTGCTGATCTTTGCTTAGACCTGCGGGTAAATCATCGGTTTTACCGTCAAATTTTCCCCAGTTTTCCGGATAGCGGAAGTCGTAGCGAATGTGCGTTCCCAGCAGATGCACAATGATAAATTTCTTCGGTGCCGGATCGGCCAGCACTTCTTTAAATGGCGCCAGTACGTTGGTGTCATACTCGCGAGCGCTCTGGGTGCGCTGTTGGTTCATATAGTATTGTTTGTCGGTCTGCTTCGAAAATACCGTCAACATGGTGTTGCGCTCGGTCATCGTCTGCTGGTTAGTTATCCAGAAAGACTTATAGCCAGCCTGCTTCATCATGTTCATTAACGACGGTTTGGTCAGGTACAGATCCGGATTTTTTTCATCCGCGAACGTCAGCGCCTGCTGCAGAATTTCAATGGTGTAAGGACGAGAGGTGACGACGTCATTAAAGACCGTCATCTGCGGGTCGGTCTTATGAAGCTCGTCTAATTCAGGCGTTGTTTTGCGATGATAGCCATACAGGCTCATGCGCCCACGTTGAGTGGACTCACCGATCACTAATACCAGCGTGCGCGGTGCGTTACCGGAGGCATCTTTCAGATTAGCCAACGGTGCAAGCGCATTGTTAGAGCTAAGCATGCTATTCAGGCTGTCCAACTGCTGGCGATATTCGGTATAGGCGACAATGAACTGCCATGGTGCGGCGGGCTCAAGGCGAGAAGAGATGCTTGAGAACGAATCACCGATGCTGCGTTTATTGATAAGCCACTCTTTGCCGACAGGGTTCAGTACCAGGCCGAACAGAATGGCGAAGGAGACCAGCCAGCGCCAGGGGTTTGGAATATAAACCGGGCGCAGGCGCGTCCACAGAAATATTGCCACCAGCGTATAAGCAAGCGTAATCAGCAAGAGTTTGAGGCTGAAATACTGGCTCAGGTATTCGCTGGCCTCGTTGGCATTTGTCTCGAACATCACAAACAGGACGCTTTGTGAAAACTCCTGTCCGTAAACCACGTAGTAACCCAGCGCTGCAATAGAAGCGGCCCACAAGACTATGCCAATCAATGCGGCAATAATGCGCGTACGCTGTGGGAACAGGAAAACCGGGATAAACCAAAGGGAGCTAAACAGCAGGGAGTCACGAAGTCCGGTGGTGCCGCTGTATCCTGTTGCTAATATGGCAATCTGCAGAACGGATGAAAAGTACCAAAAATAGAGCAAAACCCATCCAAGGGCTTTTAAGCTGAACTTGCGTCCAGACTGGTGCGATGTGAGGTGCATACTCTTGCCTGTGCTAAAAAATTGTCATTAACCGTAATGAGAAAACCTTAAGTAAGCCTTAGTTATGTACGCTACGGTGGCTTTTATTGACGAAAAGAGTCATCCCGAAATGGATGACTTTTGAGCGCAATATAGAAAATGTGGCAGCATAATGACAGCGAAAATTTGCGCGGGTTCGTAGAAAAATAAAACCCGGGCTAAACGGCGAAGATATTTACCTCAAAACGGTGCAGCAGGCGCCTGAAGCCTGGTTTTCAGCAGCACTGAACTTTCGTTCCTGCCGATGGATGTATGAAATAAAAACGGAGTTATTTTGGTCCACTCATTCTCTCTGTATTTATTCATTAGCAAGGTTATTAATAAGTGAGTCTCATCAGTCTTTGATGTTATTTTTCTTATTAATTTAAGGGTGTTGCATTTCTCCAGGGGCGAAGTCAGGAGAAGAAGGGGGAATCATTAGTTTCGGCTTTTCCGGCGATTAGAAAATCACCACCAATGTTATTCTTACGGATATTAAAAGCGACCATGTTATGTCGCAGATAAGCGTAAAAACCCCTCCAATGCAGTGAAATTATCCACTGAGTGGATATTTCTTTGCTTATTTTTGCACTGATACGTCCTTCCGGAATCAACAATGAAATTTTCTACAATAATGCGTAGCCTGGCGATCGCAGGGCTGACGACGAATGTCTCTTTTGCGCTAGCCGCAAGCAATGGATTTGATGCCCGCCAGTCCGCAATGGGGGGGGCCGGCGTCGCCGCCGCTAAATATGGCTCCGCATCTCTTGTTAACCCCGCCTTACTCGCAAAATCGGCACTAAACGAGAAGGTCGCACTGACAGCACCAGCCCTGGGCGGGCTTGTACGCGATTCCGGCAACCTGATCGATCGTTTTGATGATGTTAAGCACGCCTGGAGAACGCTGGACAAGGCGCTGGATTCGGGCGATGCACCTCTTGCCGCCGCAGAGCTAAATGAAATTTTCACCGATATTTCCAGTAAGAAAAACGCGAGCGCGAACCTGAGTGTGGCAATCGCTCTGGCAATCCCGAATGACACGCTCCCTGTCGCACTATCGATTAACACATGGGCGCAAGGCGCGGTTCGTGCTCAGGTTAGCGACAGCGACCTGGAATTTCTTGAAGGTGTAAGCAACGGCTCTATTATTCCGACTAAAAAAGATCTGGAGAGCCTGACCTCACGTGCTGAAGGCATGGCGGCAATGGTCACCGACTATGGTGTTTCGTTGGCGCATGCTTTTACTCTGGGGTCTGTGCCTGTGGGGGTCGGCGTAACGCCTAAAGTTCAGCGTATCGAGACATGGAACTACAAGGTTGCGATCAATAACTTTAATTCATCTGACCTGCGTGGCAAGGATTGGCATAGCCAGACCGTCAGCGGCAACGTCGATGTGGGCGTTTATGCTGATCTGACGCCTGACTGGACGGTGGCGCTGTCTGCACAAAACCTGATAGAAAATCGTGTGATGACGCGGGAAGTGGAGGGCAACCAGGCAGCATTTGTTATTCGTCCCCAGGCTGCAGTTGGTACGGCGTGGCATAAAGGACCGGTCACTCTGACGACCGATTTTGATCTGACGCCGCTCAGTGGTTTTGCCGGCATTGATAAGCATCAGTATGCCGCCGCCGGGGCTGAACTGGCAATGGCGAGCTGGGCGCAAGTTCGTGCGGGTTATCGGGTAGATATGCGCGGTAACGATCACCGGATAGTCACTGCGGGTATTGGCCTGACGCCGGGAGATAATGTGCAGTTTGATTTAACGGCAATGGCGGGGCGTATGCGTACCATTGGTGGCGTTGCACAGCTAACCTTCCTGTTCTGATCGCCACAAAAAACCCCGCCGGATGGCGCAATGCCGATCAGTTAAGGATCGGTTGACCGATCCTTAAACTGCTGCACTATAACGGCTTCCACAACAGGGAGCCGTTTTCTTATGCCGCTTCTTAATGACCTGCTCGATTTTAGCGACCATCCCCTTTTGCCTCCGCCTTCTGCACAGATGTTTGCAGAACATCTTCCCGCTGAGTGGATACAGCACTGCCTGACACTCTCTGAGCACGCAACCGTTCGCCGTCGGCGCCTGCCGGGGGATATAGTTATCTGGATGGTCGTGGCAATGGCCTTTTTCCGTAATGAGCCGATTACCGATGTGGTTTGTCGTCTGAACCTGAGCGCCGATGGCGACGCCGGCATGAACCTGCTGGCCCGCAGCGCTGTCACCCAGGCACGCCCCGCTATAAAGCAAAAGATGTGGCAGAGCTTTACCACTCACGGTGGGAAATCGAAGTCGGGTTCAGAAACCTGAAAAGTAGCCTGCTGGAGCAGGAGGTGTGGGGCATGTTGCTGGCCTATAACCTGATACGTCGTGAGGCGACAAGGGCCGCGGAGAAACACAAAAAAGCGCCCTCAGAAATGAGCTTTAAGTTCGCTTTCCAGTTTATCGCGACGGAAATGATAGTGCTGGGAAATACGGTATCACCGGGGACAATCCCGAAACGACTGGAGCCCCTGCGGGGGAATCTGGAAGCGGTGTTCATAAAAAAACGCCCCCGACCATCAAGGCCGGGGGCAGTTAAGATGTCAAAAACCCGTTATCCGGTGAACGCCTATGCCGCTCCGCTTAAGTGAACGGCATTGCGCCAGGGCGGGGTTTCAGCGAGACTAAAAAAGCATTAGCCAGTATTACGCATCCCGGCGGCAACGCCGGCGATGGTGACCATCAAAGCCTGCTCAACACGGGCATCCGGTGCTTCGCCTTTCTCTTCCGACTGCCGCGAACGGTGCAGCAGCTCTGCCTGCAATACGTTTAGCGGGTCGGTGTAGATATTTCGTAAGGTAATTGACTCGGCGATCCACGGTAAATCTTCCATCAGGTGCGAGTCGTTGGCAATGTCCAGCACTACTTTGATGTCGGCGGCTAACTGGTCACGCAGTTGTTTACCCAGCGTCCAAAGTTCTGGTTTCACCAGACGCTGATCGTAATATTCCGCCAGCCACAGATCCGCTTTCGCAAACACCATTTCCAGCATACCCAGACGCGTGGAGAAGAACGGCCAGTCGCGGCACATGGCTTCCAGTTCGCTCTGTTTTCCTTCTTCCACCACTTTCTGCAGTGCGGCACCGGCGCCCAACCAGGCCGGAAGCATCAAGCGGTTTTGGGTCCAGGCGAAGATCCATGGGATCGCACGGAGTGATTCCACCCCACCGTTGGGACGGCGTTTGGCCGGGCGAGAGCCTAGCGGCAGCTTGCCTAATTCCAGTTCCGGGGTCGCAGAGCGGAAATACGGCACGAAGTCTTTGTTTTCACGAATATAGCCGCGATACATTTCGCACGATGTGGCGGAGAGTGATTCCATTATATGGATCCACTCCTTTTTCGGCTCCGGCGGCGGCAACAGGTTAGCTTCAAGGATTGCGCTGGTGTAGAGCGACAGGCTGCTGATAGTGATTTCCGGCAGGCCGTATTTAAAGCGGATCATCTCGCCTTGTTCCGTCACTCGCAGGCCACCTTTCAGGCTTCCCGGCGGCTGTGAAAGCAGGGCTGCGTGAGCCGGAGCACCGCCACGGCCAATGGAACCGCCGCGACCGTGGAACAGCGTCAGCGCAATACCGGCTTTTTCGCAGGTTTTGATCAGAGCGTCCTGCGCTTCGTACTGTGCCCAGGAGGCTGCCATTACGCCTGCGTCTTTAGCCGAGTCAGAATAGCCAATCATGACCATTTGTTTGCCCTGGATAAAGCCGCGATACCAGTCGATGTTCAGCAACTGGGTCATCACGTCATCGGCGTTATTCAGGTCATCAAGGGTTTCGAACAGCGGGGCAACCGGTAGCGCGAAGGTGCAACCCGCTTCTTTCAGCAACAGATGAACAGCCAGCACGTCTGACGGCGTTTTTGCCATGGAAATGACGTAGGCGGCGATGGAGCCGAGCGGCGCTTCGGCGACCACTTTACAGGTGTCCAGGACTTCGCGTGTTTCTTCGCTCGGTTCCCACTGGCGCGGCAGCAGAGGCCGTTTAGAGTTCAGTTCACGGATCAGGAAGGCTTGTTTGTCGGCTTCTGACCAGCTTTCATAGTCGCCGATCCCGAGGTAGCGAGTCATTTCACCCAGCGCTTCGCTGTGGCGGGTGCTTTCCTGGCGAATATCGATACGTACCAGCGGCACGCCGAAGCACTTCACGCGGCGCAGGGTATCCAGCAGTTGGCCGTTAGCGATAATGCCCATCCCGCAGGCCTGCAGGGATTGATAACAGGCATAGAGTGGATCCCACAGCTGCTCGTTCTGGATGAGGAGGCCTTCCGGCTTCGGCAGTCGCTGGCCTTTCAGGCGCGCTTCAAGCCATGCCTGGGTGGCGAGCAGCTGCTGGCGCAGGCCTTTCATGATGTGGCGGTAAGGTTCCTGCCCGGCGTCTGGTCCTGCCAGTTCGCTAAGCTCTGCCGTGCATTCCACCATCGACAGCTCTGAAACCAGCACCGCGATATCGCGCAGGAACAGATCGGTTGCCTTCCAGCGGCTCAGCAGCAGCACGTGGCGGGTAATTTCAGAGGTCACGTTTGGGTTGCCGTCGCGGTCGCCGCCCATCCATGAGGTGAAGCGTACCGGTACAAAGTCCACCGGAAGTTTGTAGTTCAGGTTCTCTTCGAGCTGCTCGTTAAGCTCGCGAAGGTAGTTTGGTACGCCTTCCCAGAGGCTGTTTTCCACCACCGCAAAGCCCCATTTAGCTTCGTCGACCGGAGAAGGACGATGCTTACGAATTTCGTCGGTATGCCAGGCCTGAGCAACCAGCTGGCGCAGGCGGCGCATGATCTGGTTACGCTCGTAGTCGGCAAGATCGCTATGGTCCAGCTGCTTAAGGCAGCTGTTCACTTCGACCAGCTTATGTATCAAAGTACGGCGAGTGATTTCCGTTGGGTGAGCCGTAAGCACCAGCTCCAGAGAGAGGGACTCAACGGCTTCACGGATCGCCGCTTCGCTGATGTCCGGCTGATTTTTTAATTTTTGCAGCGTCTTAGCGATAACTTCCGGGTTGCTGGCCGCTTCACCGGAGGCGGAGATGCTGTGGTACTGCTCTGCGGTGTTGGCAAGATTAAGAAACTGACTAAAGGCGCGAGCGACGGGGAGCAGTTCATCATTTGAGAGGTTCTGCAGCGTGCTCAGCAGCTCCTGACGATTGGCTTCATTACCGGCGCGGGAGGACTTGGATAACTTACGGATCGTTTCTACGCGGTCGAGGATGTTTTCTCCCAGCGTATCTTTGATGGTATCTCCGAGCAGTTTTCCGAGCATGCTGACATTACTTCGCAAAGCAGAATAGCGTTCGTTCATATGACTCCAGCCCAATCTATAATGTAACTTAATTTCACCCGTGAAGGTTCAACACCGCCTTTTATAAAGCCACGTCATCAACCATTCGTCAATTGCTACGAAATCGTTTCAGCAAACGAAGAAATGACGCGAATTTATGAAATTTAATTACCAACTTCGCTCATAAGCATTTCTTATAAGAATAGCGATAAATCCAGATAAAAAAGGGGGGAAACCCCCTTTTACCGCTATTTATTAATGCCAGCAAAAATGATGAACCACCTGGGTAATTAATTCTCTGGTTGGCTCAATAAAGCGCGTATCGATGTACTCATCCGGCTGGTGAGCCTGGTTGATGGAGCCGGGGCCAAGGACCAGCGTAGGGCATACGGTCTGGATAAACGGTGCTTCGGTGCAGTAGTTCACCACTTCCGTTTGAGCGCCCAGCAGCTTCTCGACGACCTGGACGAGCTGGTGGTCCGGTGGGCATTCGTAGCCTGGAATCGGCGGATGCAGTTCCGAAATTGTCACACGGCCGGGCCAGCGCTGGCTCACCGGTTCTAATGCTTCGGTCAGTAAACCGTTCAGATCGTTTAATGTCATGCCCGGCAACGGGCGAATATCCATGTGAAGTTCGCAACACGCACAAATTCGGTTTGCCGCGTCACCGCCGTTGATATGGCCCAGGTTAAGGGTCGGATAAGGTACGGTGAAGGCATCGTGGTGGTAGCGGTCCTTCAGGGTATTTCGCAGCGTGAGGATATGGCCGATGGCGTCATGCATCAGTTCAATCGCGTTGACGCCGCGTGCCGGATCGCTGGAGTGACCGGACTGCCCAAGAATGCGGATGGCGTTCGACAGGTGGCCCTTATGGGCACGCACCGGCTGTAAGGAGGTCGGTTCACCGATGATGGCGCAGTCCGGGCGCAGAGCCGTTGTTTCAGAGAAATAGCGGGCCCCCGCCATGGTGGTTTCTTCGTCGGCCGTGGCCAGGACGTAGAGCGGCTTTTTCAGGGTTGTCACATCCACGTCGCGCAGCGCATCCAAAATAAACGCGAAGAAACCTTTCATATCGGCGGTGCCCAGGCCGTAAAGCTTGTTGTCGTGCTCGGTCAGGGTAAACGGGTCACGCGTCCAGCGGCCATCGTCAAAAGGTACGGTATCGGTATGCCCTGCAAGCAGCAGGCCGCCAGCGCCCTGGCCGCTACTTGCCAGCATGTTGAATTTATTGCGCGTTCCAGGAACAGGCTGAATTTCGACGTTAAAACCGAGATCGCGGAACCAACCTGCGAGTAAATTGATTAAAGACTCATTGCTTTGGTCCAGCGCGCTGTCGGTGGCGCTGATGGAAGGTGTCGCGATCAGGGCGCGGTAGATGTCGATAAAAGGGGGTAATTTCATCTTCACTGTTGACAGGCCTTAGGTTAGGATAGTATCAATATTCATGCAGTAATTATGAATAAAAATACAATAACGTTGAGCGTAAAGGAACAGTTAAGCGTTCCGGTGAATAAAAAACCACGCTAACGGACGTGGGTGAAAGCGTCAGGCTTGCACTCTGAGCAGACCGAAAAGACAAGGTGAACGACCCAGATGTTGAATACGCTGATTGTGGGTGCAAGCGGTTATGCAGGCGCAGAGCTTGTGAGCTATTTGAATCGCCATCCTGATATGAACATAACCGCTTTGACGGTTTCAGCGCAAAGTTCAGATGCAGGTAAATTGATATCTGATTTGCATCCGCAATTAAAGGGCATTGTCGATCTGCCGCTGCAGGCGATGTCCGACATCAGCGAGTTTAGCGAAGGCGTGGACGTGGTATTCCTGGCCACCGCTCATGAAGTTAGCCACGACCTGGCCCCGCAGTTCCTTGCTGCCGGCTGCGTGGTTATCGATCTCTCCGGTGCGTTTCGTGTTAACGATCCGGCGTTTTATGAACGTTATTACGGTTTTACCCATCAGCATCCTGAGCTGCTGGAAAAGGCGGTTTATGGTCTCGCAGAGTGGCAGGCCGATAAGCTGAAAGAGAGCAATTTAATTGCGGTGCCGGGCTGTTATCCGACGGCGTCTCAGCTGGCGCTGAAGCCGCTGATCGACGCCGATCTGCTGGATTTGAGCCAGTGGCCGGTGATCAACGCCACCAGTGGCGTAAGCGGTGCTGGGCGCAAGGCGGCGATTTCCAACAGCTTCTGCGAAGTTAGCCTGCAGCCCTATGGCGTGTTTAATCATCGTCATCAGCCCGAAATTGCCACCCATCTTGGTGCGTCGGTCATTTTCACCCCGCACCTCGGCAATTTCCCGCGCGGCATTCTGGCGACCATTACCTGCCGCCTGAAGGCGGGCGTAACGCAGCAGCAAATCGCTGAGACGTTTAGCCAGGCCTACGGCGACAAGCCGCTGGTTCGCCTGTATGAAAAAGGCGTGCCGGCGCTGAAAAATGTGGTTGGCCTGCCGTTCTGCGACATCGGATTTGCCGTGCAGGATGAGCACCTGATTGTCGTTGCCACCGAGGATAACCTGCTGAAAGGTGCCGCGGCGCAGGCAGTACAGTGTCTTAATATACGTTTTGGCTTCGCCGAAACGCAGTCTCTTATTTAACCGTCTGTCGGGTGAAATGATGAATCCTTTAATTATCAAATTGGGCGGCGTACTGCTGGATAGCGAAGAAGCGCTGGAGCGCCTGTTTACCGCGCTGGTGAACTACCGTCAGTCCCATCAGCGTCCGCTGGTTATCGTCCACGGCGGCGGTTGCCTGGTAGATGAGCTGATGAAAAAGCTGGCGCTGCCGGTGGAAAAGAAAAATGGCCTGCGCGTTACGCCTGCCGACCAGATTGACATTATTACCGGTGCGCTGGCGGGTACGGCGAACAAGACGCTGCTGGCGTGGGCAAAGAAGCACGGCATTAACGGCGTCGGCCTGAGCCTCGGCGACGGGGATAGCGTCACGGTGACCCAGCTTGACGAAGCGTTGGGCCACGTGGGTCTGGCTAAACCGGGTTCGCCAAAACTGATTAATACCCTGCTGGAAAACGGCTTCCTGCCGATTGTTAGCTCCATCGGCGTGACCGCGGAAGGCGAGCTGATGAACGTGAATGCGGACCAGGCGGCGACAGCGCTTGCCGCAACGCTGGGCGCGGACCTGATCCTGCTCTCAGACGTGAGCGGTATTCTGGACGGTAAAGGCCAGCGCATTGCCGAGATGACGGCGGCCAAAGCCGAGCAGCTGATTCAGCAGGGCATTATTACCGACGGCATGATAGTGAAGGTGAACGCGGCGCTGGATGCGGCCCGTACTCTGGGACGCCCGGTGGATATCGCCTCATGGCGCCACGCGGATCAGCTACCCTCTTTATTCAACGGCGTGGCTATCGGCACCCGGATTCTGGCATAGACAAAGAATAGTTTTAACAAGGACAAGACAATGCAAAATCACGGCATCAAAAAAATCGTTCTCGCATACTCTGGCGGCCTCGACACTTCTGCCATCATTCCATGGCTGAAAGAGAACTATGGCGGCTGCGAAGTGGTCGCCTGCGTGGTGGATATCGGTCAGGATCGTGAAGATCTGAAAGGCGTTGAGCAGAAAGCGCTGCGCTCCGGGGCTTCTGAGTGCTACGTCGTGGATGCGCGTGAAGAGTTTATCAGCGACTATGTTTATCCGGTACTGCAGACCGGGGCACTGTATGAAGGCAGCTACCTGCTCGGTACCTCTATGGCACGTCCGCTGATCGCTAAGGCGCTGGTGGATGTGGCGAACAAAGTGGGTGCAGATGCGCTGTGTCACGGTGCGACCGGTAAGGGTAACGATCAGGTGCGTTTTGAATCTACCTGGGCCGCGCTGGCTCCGCATCTGAAAGTCGTTGCGCCATGGCGTGAGTGGAACCTGCGTTCCCGCGAAGCGCTGCTCGACTACCTGAAAGAGCGTGACATCCCGACCACCGCAACGCTTGAAAAAATCTACAGTCGTGACGAAAACGCATGGCACATTTCTACCGAAGGCGGCGTGCTGGAAAGCCCGTGGAATGCCCCGAACAAAGATTGCTGGGTGTGGACCGTAGATCCACAGGAAGCCCCGGATCGGGCCGAGCAGGTGACCGTTACCGTTAAGCAGGGCAAAGTGGTTGCCGTTAACGGTGAAGCGATGAGCCCGTTCAAGTGCCTGGAAACCCTGAATGCTATCGGCTCTAAGCACGGTATTGGCCGTATCGATATCGTAGAAAACCGTCTGGTGGGCATAAAGTCCCGTGGCTGCTATGAAACCCCTGGGGGCACGATTATTATGGCCGCGCTGCGTGGCGTTGAGCAGCTGGTGCTGGATCGTGATTCCTTCAAATGGCGTGAGCAACTGGGCCTCGAAATGTCCTACGTCGTGTACGATGGCCGCTGGTTTGCACCGCTGCGTAAATCTCTGCAGGCCTCTGCCGAGTCGCTGGCGGAAGAAGTGAACGGTGAAGTTGTGCTACAGCTGTACAAAGGCCAGGTGACGGCAATTCAGAAAAAATCACCAAACAGCCTCTACAGCGAAGAGTTTGCAACTTTCGGTGAAGATGAAGTTTACGATCACAGCCATGCCGGCGGCTTTATCCGTCTGTTCTCGCTCTCTTCTCGTATCCGTGCGCTGAACGAACTTAAGAAGTAATTTTTACCCTCACTCTTTCCCTGAGCAGGGAGGGCGTGAGGGGCAAACGAATATCAATATGATGAATGGAGCATGACTATGGCACTTTGGGGTGGGCGTTTTACTCAGGCAGCCGATCGGCGGTTTAAGCAATTCAATGACTCTTTGCGCTTTGACTATCGCTTAGCTGAGCAAGACATCGTAGGTTCCGTCGCCTGGTCCAAAGCGCTGGTCACCGTGGGCGTGCTGACTGAAGCTGAGCAACAGCAGCTTGAGCAGGCGCTGAATGTATTGCTGGAAGAAGTACAGGCCAATCCGCAGGCGATTCTGGAAAGCGATGCGGAAGATATTCACAGCTGGGTGGAAGGTAAGCTTATCGATAAAGTCGGTGCGTTGGGTAAAAAACTTCACACCGGACGTAGCCGCAACGATCAGGTCGCGACCGACCTGAAACTGTGGTGCAAAACGCAGATTAGCGAACTGCTGGCGGCTACTCGCCAGGTGCAGCAGGCGCTGATTGAAACTGCCGAAGCGAACCAGGATGCCGTGATGCCGGGCTATACGCACCTGCAGCGTGCGCAGCCGGTGACTTTTGCTCACTGGTGCCTGGCCTACGTTGAGATGCTGGCGCGCGATGAAAGTCGCCTACAAAGCACCTTGCAGCGCCTGGACGTTAGCCCGCTGGGCAGCGGTGCGCTGGCCGGGACGGCCTATGAGATTGACCGCGAGCAGCTGGCTGGCTGGTTAGGTTTTGCTTCTGCGACCCGTAACAGCCTCGACAGCGTATCTGACCGCGACCACGTGCTGGAGCTGCTGTCCAATGCTTCTATCGGCATGGTTCACCTGTCCCGCTTTGCAGAAGATTTGATTTTCTTTAACACCGGCGAAGCCGGCTTTGTTGAGCTGTCCGATCGCGTGACCTCCGGCTCTTCACTGATGCCACAGAAGAAAAATCCGGATGCGCTGGAGCTGATTCGCGGCAAGTGTGGCCGCGTGCAGGGCGCGCTGACAGGCATGATGATGACCCTGAAAGGCCTGCCGCTGGCGTATAACAAAGATATGCAGGAAGACAAAGAAGGGTTATTCGACGCGCTCGATACCTGGCTCGACTGCCTGCATATGTCGGTGCTGGTGCTGGACGGCATTCAGGTTAAACGTCCTCGCTGCCAGGAAGCGGCCGAGCAAGGCTATGCCAATGCCACAGAACTGGCGGATTACCTGGTCGCCAAAGGCGTACCGTTCCGTGAAGCCCACCACATTGTCGGTGAGGCCGTCGTTGAGGCGATCGAACAAGGTAAAGCCCTGGAAGCCTTAACCCTTGCCGATCTGCAGAAATTCAGTGCGGTCATTGGCGAAGACGTTTATCCGATCCTGTCGCTGCAATCCTGTCTCGACAAACGCGCCGCTAAAGGCGGCGTTTCTCCGAAGCAGGTTGCTCTGGCTATCGCTGACGCCAAACAGCGCCTGGTCTAATCCCCTCGAAATTTGAACAAAAAAAAGCGGACATACTGTCCGCTAAAAGTTCACGTTGGCTTTAATAATTCGTCAGGTTCAGAGAACAGAAAGTCTCTGCAGCCGCGCTTCGTTCTCGGGTAAGTAAGAGCGAAGCGCCTTGCTGTTGTGGGTTATTATTCACCAACATTGCTTGATAGGGATAATCGTTCGTTGCTATGCTATCTATCGCCATGAACTATCGTGGCGCAGGAGGATAGAGAATGAATATTCGAGATCTTGAATACCTGGTGGCGCTGGCCGAGCACCGCCATTTTCGTCGGGCAGCGGATGCCTGTCACGTTAGCCAGCCGACGCTGAGCGGCCAGATTCGCAAGCTGGAAGATGAACTTGGCGTCATGCTGCTGGAGCGTACCAGCCGTAAAGTGCTGTTCACCCAGGCAGGTTTGCTGCTGGTGGATCAGGCCAGAACGGTGCTGCGTGAAGTCAAAGTGCTGAAAGAGATGGCAAGCCAGCAGGGCGAAGCCATGTCAGGGCCGTTACACATTGGCCTGATCCCTACCGTCGGCCCTTATCTGCTGCCGCAAATTATTCCGATGCTGCATCAAACTTTCCCGAAGCTGGAGATGTATCTGCACGAAGCCCAAACCCATCAG
Source organism: Enterobacteriaceae bacterium RIT693 (assembly GCA_009668225.1). Classification (GTDB taxonomy): domain Bacteria; phylum Pseudomonadota; class Gammaproteobacteria; order Enterobacterales; family Enterobacteriaceae; genus Cedecea. The sequence continues at coordinate 107,557 of WJYK01000014.1, forward strand.
CTGCTGGCGCAGCTCGATAGCGGTAAACTCGACTGCGCAATCCTGGCGCTGGTGAAAGAGAGCGAAGCCTTCATCGAAGTACCTCTGTTTGACGAGCCGATGGTGCTGGCGGTTTATGAGGATCACCCATGGGCGAACCGTGACCGCGTGCCGATGTCCGATCTGGCCGGTGAGAAACTGTTGATGCTGGAAGACGGGCATTGCCTGCGCGATCAGGCTATGGGCTTCTGTTTTGAGGCCGGAGCGGATGAAGACACGCACTTTCGGGCCACGAGCTTAGAGACCCTGCGCAACATGGTTGCGGCGGGGAGCGGTATTACGCTGCTACCTGCGCTGGCTGTTCCGCGGGAGCGCCAGCGTGATGGTGTGGTTTATCTGCCATGTTATAAACCAGAGCCGCGTCGTACTATCGGCCTGGTTTATCGTCCGGGGTCACCGCTGCGCAACCGTTATGAGCAGCTGGCAGAGGCCATCCGTACTCAGATGGATGGCCATTTTGACCCGGCGTTAAAACAGGCGGTTTAAGCCGTTTAGCGCCGCTACCCGGTAGGCTTCTGCCATAGTCGGGTAGTTGAAGGTGGTGTTAACGAAGTACTCAATGGTGTTACCGCCACCTTTCTGCTCCATTATCGCCTGGCCGATGTGAATAATTTCGGCCGCGCGTTCGCCAAAGCAGTGGATTCCCAGAATTTCTTTCGTTTCCCGATGGAACAGAATTTTCAACGTTCCGACATTCATGCCAACGATTTGCGCGCGCGCCAAATGCTTAAACTGTGCGCGACCCACTTCGTAAGGCACTTTCATCGACGTTAACTGTTGCTCGGTCTTACCCACAGAACTGATTTCAGGAATGGTATAAATCCCGGTGGGTATATCTTCTACCAGGTGCCCGGTTGCCTCTCCTTTGACCAGTGCCTGAGCGGCAATACGTCCCTGGTCATAGGCCGCGGAAGCCAGGCTGGGGTAGCCTATTACGTCCCCCACAGCGTAAATATGCGGCAGCGCGGTCTGGTACATACTGTTGACCTTGATGAGCCCGCGACTGTCCGCTTCCAGGCCGATGTTTTCCAGCGCCAGCGAATCCGTGTTCCCTGTACGTCCATTCGCGTAAAGCAGGCAATCTGCTTTTACTTTTTTGCCGGATTTCAGGGAAACGATCACGCCGTCATCCACGCCTTCAATCTTCTCGAACTCTTCGTTGTGGCGAATCACCACGCCGCTGTTCCAGAAGTGGTAGGAGAGCGAGTCCGACATTTCCTGATCGAGGAAAGCGAGCAGGCGATCGCGGGTGTTGATTAAGTCGACTTTGACATTCATCCCGCGGAAGATGGAAGCATACTCGCAGCCGATCACCCCGGCGCCATAAATAATCACATGGCGTGGCTCGTGGTGCAGGCTCAGAATTGAGTCGCTGTCATAGATACGCGGATGGGTAAAATCCACTTCTGGCGGGCGGTAGGGCCGGGAACCGCAGGCGATCACAAATTTCTCGGCGGTATAGGTTTCGACCGATCCATCGTGGCATTGAAGCGCGATGGTGTGCTCATCCACAAAATGCGCATCGCCCTGCAGCATTTCGCAGCGGTTGCGCTCGTAAAAGCCCTGGCGCATGCGGGTTTGCTGGTTAATCACGCTGTCCGCGTGGTTGAGGATGTCGGCAAAAGAGGAGCGGAGAAGGTGAGTATGGTCGCTGTATAACGGGTTTTGATTGAATTCAATAATGCGGCTGACGGCGTGGCGGAGGGCTTTCGAAGGGATGGTACCCCAATGGGTACAACCGCCGCCGACATTATGGTAGCGCTCAATCACCGCTACCCTGGCTCCTTGTTTCACCAGACCCATGGCGGCACCTTCGCCCCCGGGACCGGAACCAATCACTATTGCGTCATAATCGTAGGTTTGTGGCATGGTAAGGCTTACCTGTTTTTATACATAAAGGCAACACGATGGTAACATCAACCAGGAATTTCCCCAATTCCCGTTGTGCTTTTTACCGCCAGGGTAGGTCAATGTTCCGTAAACAATCATTCACAATACACTATAAAAGCGGTAGCTTGATTCTCTGATATAGTTCCAGCTCTGTTTGAAGGATTCAGGCAATATGATGGGTGTAAGAGCGCAACAAAAAGAGAGAACCAGGCGTTCTTTAGTCGAAGCCGCATTTAGCCAGCTAAGCGCCGAAAGAAGCTTTGCCAGCCTGAGCCTGCGCGAGGTTGCCCGCGAAGCCGGTATTGCGCCAACGTCATTTTATCGCCATTTCCGCGATGTTGATGAACTCGGCCTAACCATGGTAGATGAAAGCGGCCTGATGCTGCGTCAGCTCATGCGCCAGGCACGTCAACGCATCGCGAAGGGCGGCAGCGTGATCCGCACGTCAGTTTCAACCTTTATGGAGTTTATCGGCAATAACCCCAATGCTTTCCGTCTGTTGCTGCGTGAACGTTCAGGAACGTCTGCGGCGTTTCGTGCCGCGGTAGCGCGTGAAATTCAGCACTTCATTGCGGAACTTGCCGATTATTTAGAACTCGAAAATCGCATGCCTCGCAGCTTCACGGAAGCGCAGGCGGAAGCGATGGTCACGATTGTTTTTAGTGCAGGTGCCGAAGCGCTGGACGTTGACATCGACCAACGTCGCCAGCTCGAAGAGCGACTGGTGCTGCAGTTACGTATGATCTCGAAAGGGGCCTACTACTGGTATCGCCGGGAACAAGAAAAAATGGCGCTTGCTCATTTATCCGAAGAGTGAAGGAACGAGCAACAATGAAACAGTTACAAGATAAAGGTACGCTGGCGCTGGCGTTTATCGCTGGCCTGTCGATTAACGGATCTTTTGCCGCGCTGTTTAGCTCGGTCGTTCCGTTCTCTATTTTCCCCATTCTTGCCCTGGTGCTGACGGTTTATTGTCTGCATCAGCGTTACCTGAACCGTACCATGCCGGTTGGTTTGCCGAGCCTTGCCGCAGCCTGCTTTGTCTTAGGCGTGCTGCTTTATAGTGCGGGGGTTCGCGTTGAGTACCCGGCAATTGGCTCTAACTTTGTGCCTTCTATATTGTCAGTGGTACTGTTGTTCTGGATCCTGGTTAAGGTTCGCAGCCGCAAGGCCGAAACCTCAAAATAAGCCGACGATAGAGATAAGAAAGGACGCCTTGGCGTCCTTTTTCTATTTGCGCGTCAGCAGCACGCCGCACTCCATATGGTGCGTATACGGGAACTGGTCGAAAAGCGCGAGCCTGGTGATATCGTGGGTCTGCGACAATATTTCCAGATTTTCGCACAGCGTTTGTGGATTGCAGGAAATATAAAGAATGTGGGGATAGGCCTGCACCATCTTCACCGTATCGGCATCCAGGCCGCTGCGTGGTGGATCGACGAAAATGGTCTCGCACTGGTAGCTCTTCAAATCGATGCCCTGTAGGCGGTTGAACTCCCTGACGCCGTTCATCGCCTGGGTAAACTCTTCGGCCGCCATGCGGATAATTTGCACGTTATCGATGTTGTTGGCCGCGATATTGTACTGCGCTGCCGCTACCGACGGTTTGGCGATTTCCGTAGCCAATACGCGGGCGAAATTACGGGCCAGCGCCAGCGAGAAGTTGCCATTACCGCAGTAAAGCTCCAGCAGGTCGCCGCTTGAATCTTCTGTCGCGTTCAGCGCCCACTCCAGCATCTGAATATTCATGGCGGCGTTTGGCTGAGTGAAGCTGTTCTCAACCTGGCGATAAATCATCTCTTTGCCGGCAACCGGCAGGCGTTCGTCGATGAAATCCTGGTCCAGCTCAATTTTGGTTTTGGTAGCGCGGCCAATTAGGTGCACGTTAAAACCACGCGCACGCAGGCTGTCTCGCAGCGTCCGGGCATGCTGCTGCCACTCATCATCCAGTTTGCGATGGTACAGCAGGGAAACCACCGCCTGGTTGCTCAGGGTAGTGAGGTAGTCTATCTGGAACAGCTTGTGGCGCAGGGCCGGAACATCACGCACGCCATCCAGCATGGCTGGCATTAGCGCATTGATAAGCTCACTTGCCGCCGGGAAGCGGTTGACGCGGATGCGGCTTTTGGTCTGTTGATCGAACATGATGTGATAGAGATCGTCACCTTCATGCCAGATACGGAACTCGGCTCGCATACGGTAGTGACTGACCGGTGAGCGGAATACCTCCGGGGCCGGTGCGGCAAAGGGCGCCATCATGCCTTGCAGGCGAGTGACTTTTTCCGCCAGTTGCGCGTCGTACTGATCTGTCGGGAGGTGTTCAGGGGTCATGGCTAGCCATCCAGTCGGTCAATGAATACAAACTACGCGGCGATTGTAGGGATTCAACTCACGATGTCCAGCCCGATTGCGATAAGAAGTTCTGCTGGAAGTCTGGACATCTATATAAGCCTAACGGTAGCATGGCTTTTCCGGCCTCCTGAGAGTTAAAAGGGAACCCAGTGTAATTCTGGGGCTGACGCGCAGCGGTAAGGAACGGCAAGATGAACGCACTAAGCAGACACTGCTTTCTTATATAAGCGGGAAGTCCTCATCTTATTTAAGCCCCCAAGCCCGAAGACCTGCCGGAATGACGTCGCAAGTGATATGGCTATCGCGTGCTATTTGCCATATCTGCGGCATCCTATTCGAAAGCGGATGCTTATATAAATGATGATAAAGAAGGTTTCGCTGTTGACGGCTTTGTCCGCAACGGCTTTTTCAGTTTGGGCGCAGGACAGCAATACCGACAATACTCTGGTGGTCACGGCGAACCGTTTCCAGCAGCCGGTGAATACCGTACTGGCGCCGAACTCGGTGGTTACGCGTGAAGATATCGATCGCTGGCAGTCAAAATCGCTGACCGACGTAATGCGCCGTCTGCCGGGGGTGGATATTGCGCAAAACGGTGGGCTTGGTCAGCTTTCCTCAGTGTTCATTCGCGGGACTAATTCCAGCCATGTGCTGGTGCTGATTGACGGTATCCGCCTGAATCAGGCCGGCGTGACCGGTTCTTCCGACCTCAGCCAGATTCCAGTTTCCCTTGTTCAGCGCGTAGAGTACATCCGCGGGCCTCGTTCTGCGGTCTATGGTTCTGATGCTATTGGCGGGGTCATCAACATTATCACTACTCGTGATAAAGACGGCACAACGCTGACGGCCGGAATGGGCTCCAATGGTTACCAGAACTATGACGCCAGCACGCAGCAAAAGCTGGGGGATAACACCCGCGTGACCCTGGCAGGTAACTATGAGTACACCAAAGGCTTCGACGTTGTGGCCGATGGCAATACTGGAGGCCTGCGTCAGCCCGATCGCGACGGATTTATGAGTAAATCCCTTTATGGTGCGCTGGAACACAATTTCTCTGAGCAATGGAGCGGCTTTGTTCGCGGCTATGGTTACGATAACCGCACGGCCTATGATGGCTTCTACAGTAGCTTTACGCCAAACCAACTGGTGGACACCCGTCAGCTCTATAGCCAGACCTGGGATACAGGGCTGCGCTTTAACAACGATATCTTCCATTCGCAGCTGATCTCCAGCTACGGCCACAGCAAAGATTACAACTTCGACCCGCGCCTTGGCCGCTATGACTCCAGCGCGACCCTCGATGAAATTAAGCAGTACAACCTGCAGTGGACCAACTCCGTTGATGTAGGCGCAGGGAATATCGGCGCGGGCGTTGACTGGCAGAAGCAAAGCACTGAACCGGGCACTAACTATCTTACTGACGCTTACGATCAGCGTAATACCGGCGTCTATCTGACTGCGCTGCAAAAGTTGGGTGATTTCACCTTTGAAGGTGCTGCACGTAACGACTCTCACTCAGAGTTCGGTAATCACGGAACCTGGCAGAGCAGCGCCGCATGGGAATTCGTTGAGGGATATCGCTTCATTGCTTCCTACGGTACGGCCTTTAAGGCACCAAATCAGGGGCAGCTGTTTGGCTTCTACGGCAACAGAAACCTGAACCCTGAAGAAAGTCGTCAGTGGGAAGGGGCATTTGAAGGATTAACGTCGGGCGTAAACTGGCGTGTTTCTGGCTATCGCAACCTTGTTGATAACCTGATCGACTTTAACAATAACACGCTGAGCTATTACAACGTCGGCAAGGCCAATATTAAAGGTATTGAAGGTACAGCCTCCTTCGATACCGGGCCTGTGCAGCACAGCATTAGCTATGATTATGTTGATGCCCGTAATGGCTTGACCGATGCACCGCTGGCGCGTCGTGCCAAACAGCAGGTGAAGTATCAGCTTGACTGGGCACTTTACGATCTGGACTGGAGCGTAACCTACCATTACCTGGGCTCGCGCTACGACACCGATTTCAATACCAATCAAACCGTCAAAATGGGTGGTGTTAGCCTGTGGGATGTTGCGTTGTCGTATCCAGTCACGTCACAGCTGACCGTTCGTGGTAGAATAGCTAACCTGTTCGATAAAGATTACGAGACGGTTTATGGCTACCATACTGCAGGACGGGAATACTACTTGTCTGGCAGCTACACCTTCTGATGCACATCCTACCGTGCTGGTTTTTGACTCCGGCGTCGGTGGGTTGTCCGTCTACAATGAGATTCGGCAGCTTCTGCCGGATCTTCATTTCATCTACGCCTTCGACAACGTGGCGTTTCCTTACGGCGAAAAGAGCGAAGAGTTTATCGTCGACCGGGTGGTTTCAATAGTGACTGCTGTCCAGCAGCATTATCCTTTGGCCCTCGCCGTTATCGCCTGTAATACCGCAAGCACCGTTTCTCTCCCGGCTTTACGTGAAAAGTTCGACTTCCCTGTTGTTGGCGTTGTGCCAGCCATTAAACCGGCAGCACGTTTGACGACAAATGGTGTAGTGGGCCTGCTTGCAACTCGCGGTACGGTAAAGCGGCCTTATACTCACGAGCTTATCTCCCGGTTTGCTACCGAATGCAAAATTGAGATGCTGGGTTCGGCCGAGCTGGTGGAGCTCGCTGAGGCGAAGCTTCATGGTGAGCCAGTCCCGCTGGATGAGCTGCGTAAAATCCTGCGTCCGTGGTTACGTATGTCGGAGCCGCCGGATACCGTTGTATTAGGCTGCACGCACTTCCCTCTATTACAGGAAGAGCTGTTGGCAGTGCTGCCGGAAGGGACAAGACTGATTGATTCCGGCGCCGCAATTGCAAGACGTACCGTTTGGTTGCTGGAACATGAAGCGCCGGAAGCGGCTTCTGCAGATCGGAATATTGCCTATTGTATGGCGTTCACGCCTGAAACTGCGCAATTAATGCCCGTTTTACAACGTTACGGCTTCGAAAGGCTCGAAAAACTGGCACCTTAGCGCCATTTTGAGTAAAAAAACGGCGCTTGAAAGT
>WJYK01000015.1 GCA_009668225.1 Enterobacteriaceae bacterium RIT693
GCCGCTCAAGGTGCGGGTGATGCCCGGCTGCCTGATACTGACCGCGCAGGAGCCAGAGCCGGAACTGATGCAGGCACTGAAGAAGGTCTGCAAGCTCTCCGCCCGCAAACAGCGGCAGGTGACGGAGCTGATCGAGGTGATCAGTAAGCCACAGCGATAACGCGGTAACTGGCTGGTATATAAAGTAAAATCCCGGCTCGAGGCCAGGATTTTTTACATTAACTATAAATATATAAGTCGAAATCAACACTTGCATTTAATTTGTTAATTTCTTTAATTAATGAACGATCAAGATTCATTGCCGGTTTAATTCCATTTTCTACCTGAACAACCACATTAAATTGATATTCAAAATCGTAATCGCATGCCATATCTACTAATACGCTTTGTTTTCCATGAAGAATAGTAAATACCTTTGAAAACTGCTCTGTGATATCAAGAGATTCCTCATCTCCTGTCCCTAAAAACCAACAACTATCCACTCTACAGCGATTCTTGCCAGGAATTGGATCACCTTTCATCCAACTACCAGTAGGTTTTAGTGACAATTTTTCAGTAATTTCAGTAGGTTTTAACCCCTCTCCCGAGATCAAGAAATAAACATTTACTGTTGATTTATTCATACAAACAATCCTATTTAATGAATTCACCAGTTGGGATACCTTCTCCTGTACCACCTTTACGGAAAATCCACAACTCACCAGTTTCTTTGTCGATATATATATCGTATTTGGATATATTTTTCTTACCCACAATCTCAGATTTTAATTCATGTGCATCAATACCATTTTTTTTCAGATATTTATCGTCTGCCATCTTAATATTTGAAGGTTTCTCTTTATTATGACCATTTTGATCATTCTCCGGTGGCTGTGGCGTTCCCGAACCAGCACCTCCCAACTCTGCCTTCTCTTCATCCGTCAGCCCACCGCCCAGATTCGGCTTGCTATCCGCATTATCGCTCATCATCGCGGTGATGGTTTGCAGCATAATGTACGCCGCAACCGGGCAATCCCCGCCTGACAGGCACTGCTCCACCACACCTTTACCAAACTCTTTTACCGCCACATCCAGCTTCTGCGCGATCAGCGCATTTGCTTCGGCCTGCGCGCCGGTTTGGCCTGCCACCGGCGGCGGGGTGGTTAACAAGTGCAACAGGAAGAAGTTATTCTCAACCGCGTTTTTCCCGGCCTGCGCCGCCGTTACCGCATCCGCAACGCTGCCGCCGCTCAGCCCTCCTGCCAGCCCGGCCGCCAGCGAACTCAGGGCGCTTACCGTCTGCTTTTCACTCTCCGTCAGGCTCTCCGGGCTTCGCCCGGGGTACAGAGCGTTAACTATTGCTCCGGCAGCAAGCTCACCCGTTACCGCGCCCGCGCCGCCTGCCAGTGCATTGCCACCCGCAAGCTCCGCTCCTATCGCCCCCCACAGCGCGTGGGCCAGCACATTCGCAATCTCGCTACCCTGCGTCTGCGCCTTGATTATCCCCGCTACATATGGACTGACGCGCCTGGTCTGCGTTACCGCCCGCCAGACCCTGCAGTACCGCCGTTATCGCCTGTGTCGCCCGCTGGTAGTCGCTTCCCGTCCCGTACTTCGCCATTTCCGCTTTGTATGTATCGGTCTCGCGCAGCGCTTCCAGGCTCAGCGCCGGGTACTGCTCTCTGGCCTTCTTAAGACCATTGATTTCGCCCAGCGTCCTTACCACATCCGCAACCTGACTGCCGATTTCACTCAGCAGACGCACTTCCTGAAACCGCCGCTGCTCTTTATCCTTAGAAGATGGGCGAAATCGTCTCGTTCGCGTTTTCCACATCGCGGCTTAGCGTGGCAATGTCCTGCTCCTGCGCAGCCGCGCGCTACCACTAGACATCACCACACAGGTTAAGCCCTATGCTTTACTGAATTTAATTGAGGTGATCAGTCAGCCGCAAAGGTGAGTCGGTAAATGACGAAGCAACGGTCGTTTAATTTTACTTTGATTCTTTCGTTGTTGTTAATGGATATATTCATCCACCGCTTTTTTCAGTTGCTCTACATCTTCGTATTTTTCGTTGTGCCAGCATTCAGTCTTCAGTAGGCCAAAGAAGTTTTCTATAACAGCATTATCCAAGCAGTTGCCCTTGCGCGACATACTTTGCTTCACTTCGGCAGAACCCAGCCTTTCCTGGTAACTTGCCATCAGATATTGCCAGCCCTGATCGGAGTGATATTCCAGCTCTTCTTCTGCGCTACGGAACTCGGGATAAGAAGCTGTAACCGGATGTTTTTTCTTCCCTGACATTGCAGAGCGTCCTCTGGGCTTATTGCGAAGAGCAATAATATCACCTTCGCAGTAAAACCTCGCCCATCGGTTGAGGGGACAGGCGGTTGCAATGTTGAATTTTGCTGTCGCTTCTTTGCGGGAAGAGCGATGATTATCCCGCATCCAAAGCAGCACAGATTCCTTGAAAGCAGCGGAATATCTTTTGGTGGGAATGGTGAAACCATCCTCTCCACGTATCTTCCAGTGTTCTGCCCAGAGACGAACCGTGCCGTGGTCAATACCAAACAACCAGGCAGTTTTTTTGGCACCATCATCACTGTTGAGGAAGTGAAGAACAACCTGCCGTTTAAATTCAGCCGTGTATTTTTTCTACCCATTGGAACGCAAAACCCCTATTCATTGGATGTCCAACTTTCGGGGCTCACTTCAAATCAGGGTGGGATTTTAATTTAATAGATAAAATCATCTTTTCTAAATTGCTCAGGCCAATGACTTTCAAAGGCTACAGCCTCTATTTCTAGTACATTAGAACCGATCAGACGAACCATAAAACAGCCCCCATAAAGCATATCTTTGTGTTCAAAGTTACGTTCCCAATATGTTAAGTCATTCACTCGAGCAGGTATAGAATACTGCAATTTTACAGTTGTAAAAAAACCGACCCCTGTTCTATTTCTCTCCGTAACATCAGCATTAATCAATAATGCATCCATATTAATAGATGACTCATTGAGCGTAAATGTTAACGCAAAGCGTTCTTCCTCAAGTAGTTGCATTAAAATGGCCTCATTGTCGCTGTTGATATTCTGAACTTACCATTAATAACAACCCCTTTAACACTAACATTACTATTACCAACTCGAACTGTTACCCAGCTACCAGTCTGATAAGCTCCTGGTTCTTTAGCTACCGATTGAGCTGCTTTGTGCATTTCTTTTAGCGCAGCCTCAGGAGAACCAAATTCTTTTATCAAGCTATCCATTTGATGTTTATCAGCAAAAATATGTGAGACTTTATTTGAGTCATAACCTAATCGCTCAACGTCTTTTTTCGCTGCCTCAACATTTTCCTTATTCCGCGCATTCTCCTCATCCTCCGGCCCCCAGCCACCCGGCGTTCCTGATCCCGAACCTCCCAACTCTTTCTTACCGTCTTCCGACAGTCCACCGCCCAGATTCGGCTTGCTGTCCGCATTATCGTTCATCATCGCGGTGATAGTTTGCAGCATAATGTACGCCGCAACCGGGCAATCCCCACCTGACAGGCACTGCTCCACCACACCTTTACCAAACTCTTTCACCACTGCATCCAGCTTTTGCGCCAGCGCTGCGTTGGCCTCTGTCTGTGCGCCGGTTTGGCCTGCCACCGGCGGCGGGGTGGTTAGTAAGTGCAACAGGAAGAAGTTATTCTCAACAACAACTCTTTCCGTCGCACACTCCGGCGACGAACACGCTTTTTCCCTGTTCTGACAGTCAGTTACAACCGGTTTTTGTTGGAGCATTTCGATGTCCGGGGATTTTTTCCCCGACGCGCCTTTCTCCCCCGTACACGCTACAACCCCGGCGAGCATCACCGCGCACAGCAGCCATGTCAGGGCCTTCCTTATCCGTTTCATCCCGCTTTCCCTGCCTTATCCCGTCGTGCATTTTAACAGCATGATGCCCCCTGTCATTACCGGTTTTACACTGCGGCGGGAGCCGGGTCACAGCTCGTCTGTGACCCGGTGAACCGTCTGCCGGGCGCGGGCTGGCGAGGCCCGCAAGCGACGGTACGGCGCTCGGTTGCACTGCTGCCAGACCGGCTTTTGACTTTGCATGACCACGCCCGGCCGGGGTGGGTAGCGGAAGCGGGCGAGGCGGAGAGGAGCAAGGAGGTACGACTGCGACCCGCCGCAGCCAGACGACGCCGGGCGGGCATTAACGCCTTAAGCGGAGGCCGCAGGCCGACAACCCTTTTCTGTTTGCTGAACACGATGAAGAAGCCGGAGGGTACGCGGAGCCGCCACGGACGGCGGCGACTGCGGCGCTGATGTGAGAACCGCTGCCAACAGCAGAGCGAAGCTTTGCGCCACGCCGGGCTAAGATGCCAGGACCGGCGGCCAGCCGCTCACCGCAGCCGATGCAGCCGCGAAGCGCCCCGGCCACACCGGCGCAGGCATAATGTTCGTTACGCGTTGCGGGCCGTTCAGGCTCGTTTCGCGTAATGCCACATTATGTTGAATGACGACGGGCCAGCAACGACCTTACAGAGGAAGACGTAGTCTGGCGCTGGCCGGGCGGCATTTACCGCCGGGAACACTGAAGATGGGCGGGGCAGTCTGTGGGCATGGACGCCCACAGTCCGCCCTCCCCGATCTCAGCCATGCTGAAGGGAACAACGCTAACTTTGCGAACCGTCCGGCAACTCCGGGCCATCTGCTGCGCTCAGGTCAGCCAGCAGCCCGGTTTCATCCTCCATGTCCTGCTCTGCCGGATGAGTACTCGCATGTACCGCCTGAAGTGCCCGGATGCTCACCTGCGTGTAGATCTGCGTACTCTCGATACTCGCGTGGCCCAGCATTGCCTGTATCCAGCGCAGATCGGCCCCGTTTTCCAGCATCTGCGTTGCCATCGCATGCCGGAACAGGTGGCAGCTTCCCCACTTGCTGATCCCCGATGCCCTGATATACGCCCCGACCGCATTCGTCACCCCGTTCGGCCCCAGCCCGGCCACACCGTCCAGCGCCACGAACAGCGCCCTGACTTCCGGGTTCACGACCAGCTCCGGGCGCACCTGATGCATATAGCATAACAGCCACCCCAGCGCACGGACGCCAACCGGGATCACCCGATCTTTCTTCCCCTTGCCCTGAACGATGGTGACTGTCCGGCGACTGGCGTCCACGCTGTACACTTCCAGCTGCGCCACCTCACCACGCCGGATCCCCGTTGACCACAGCAGTTCCATCAGCGCCCGATCTCTTATCCCCACGGCGGTCGTCAGATCCGGCAACGCCAGCACGGCCTCCACCTCTTCAACGCTCAGGATATGGCGTGGCAGGCGCTTCTCCAGCCTCGGCAGCTCCAGATCGGCTGCCGGGTTCGCCAGTATCAGGTTCTGTTTTGTCATCCAGCGGAACCACACAACCAGCGGCCCGAGCGCCGTGCGCTGTGTCCGGGTGGAGAGTGGCTCGCCGTTGGTCTTGCGATACTGATACAGATGACGCTGGTAGCGTTCAAGGATGGGTCGCGTTATCTCTGCGCCATAGTGCAGGCCGCGCTCTGCGGCCCACAGGATGAAGCGGTAGTCGTGGTGCGTCTGCACCTTCAGCGTCGTCTCTGACCAGTTGCGCTCCCGCCGCCACTTCACGAACCGCAGCAGCAGCGCATACAGGCTCTTCGGGTCGCTGGCCGGGCCGACAGGTTTGCGGTAGACCTCATCGACGGTCAGCAGCGCATCCGCGCGGGGTTTGCGGTTAGCCATGTTGCACCGCCTCACCGTCAGGGGCGACGGCAGCGACAGGTTTCTTTTTTCTTCTTATTACTGCATTTTCATCAACCCCGACCGCTTTACCTGCTAAGCCTTGCTGGATCTGGCCTGAAGCCACTTTTTCACTACCCGACTGACCACCGACCACACCCCGACCGGGGGCCGACTGCTCTGCCTCTGACCCCGACCGGTTCGCTTCGCCCACGTCCAGCAACCCGCACAGGTGCGGCTGGCCGCTGTCTTCACCATCCCATAACAGACCGTATTCATAGGTCAGGCCGCGCCGGTACAACACCAGGTATTCCATTTCCAGCAGTCGCGACAGGTGGATCTTAAGCTGCGTATCGCCCCAGTTCAGCGACGCCCGCACATCGCGGCGCGTGAAGCGTATTTCTTCTGTTTTAACCGTCTGTTTTTCTGCCCACGCTTTTACCTGGTCACGCAGCAGAACCAGCAGTTTCCGCGTCTGCGGCGGCATCTCGTCCAGCGTTCTTCCCAGCACCTCATGCGCCAGCCGGTTCGCCAGCTCGATATCTGACCGCTCCACCTCGATATACTCCAGCCACTGGCCGCGGTGCTGCACGCGCTTCACTTTCCGCTGGTACTGATGCAGCAGGGCTATCGACTGGATAAGCGTCAGGTATTTCATATGGTCGCGCCGGGTGCGGGTTTTATCACTCAGGAACGTGAGTTGTTCAGCATAGGGATTGACTACCTTCAGCGGCCTTAACAACCGCTGGGCGTTCTGATGCAGCTTCGTTACATAGCCTTTTTCCGAGACGGCCAACAGACCTTCCAGCGTCTGGTTATGGCGTTGCAGCGCGTGGATCGCCTGGGTCTGTTCCCGGCTTTCATTCACCGTCAGCACCAGACAGCGGTTTAACAGCTCTTCGTCCACATCGATAGCCGTGGTGGTGAGCATCAGCATCACCGGCCCCTGAACCTTGTATTCCCGCGTCACTAACTCGCCGCTTTGCTCGTTCTTGCCCGTTGACGCTATCTTCAGCTCGCCGTCACTCTGCAACAGCTTCAGCGCGTAAGCCGCCTGGCGAACGCCTTCTTCTTCCGCGATGGCGAGGATCTTATGTTGCAGCGAGGTTTCACCGAGATAGTAGAGGCTCTGGCCGGTCATGGCCGAGTACTGGATACGCTCTTCTTCCGGCATCAGGCCAAGAACCGCATCCATCAGCGACGATTTACCCGCCGCCGAGCTGCTTTGTATCAGCACCGCCAGCGGCTTATCGAGCTTGCGGCTCACCGCCGCCAGATAGCCGGTCAGCAGATTGGTGGATTCACCCACCACGCCACAGGCGGCCAGATCGTTAACCACCCGTTCGGCCAGATCGGGGGATTTCAGCAGCTCAAGCGCTGCCGCTTCGTCTTCCCCGCTGATCGTCACGCCGGGGTTTTCCTGCCCGGCCTGCCGCTGCGCCTCATCCTGCTTCTGCTCAAGCATCAGCAGTACCCGGCCCGCTTCGCGTTTGATCACCGAAGGTTCACAGCCCAGCTCGGCCGCAGCTGTTGCCACGTAGTTCTGCCGGGCGCGGGCGTTGTACATGTCGAGGCTGTCAACGTGGAACGCCAGCGAGGTTTCATCCCGCACCTGGACATTCACCTTCATCACTTCCGGGACGGTATTTTTCTGCCAGCCCCGCACCCGCCAGACACGCGGGCCACTGCGTAACAGCAGCTCACCGGTGCTGGTCTGTTCACACGGTATAGCGTCAACCACCGCAGCCGGGACGGCTAAAGAAGAAGGTTCCGCCACGGTTTCATGGGCGAACACCGCGCCGGGGCCAGACCCTTTCCCCAGCCACTGCGCCTGTTGCAGCGCCAGCCCTAATGCGGATTCAGGGTTGCCACTCTTCAGCGCATAGTCATTGGCATCCATACCCGCCGGGAACCGCACCCGCCACGCTTCGATGCCGCTTTCCAGCAGGTCACCGGCCACGCTTTCCGCACCCCGATCCCCGGCCTCGTCACGGTCATAAGCGATCATCACCCGTTTTACGCCGTGATATTGCAGTGCCGCCAGATGATCCGCCGTGAAGCCATTGCAGCCGAACGCCGCGATCACATTGCGGAACCCGGCGCACCAGAAGGTCATCGCATCGATCAGCGCCTCACAGAGGATCACTTCTGAGCTGGCTTTCAACGCTTCTTCGTTCCACACACCAACCAGCGGCGACGGCAGATAAAGATGTTTTGATGCGCCGCTTTTCACCGTTAGCGTGCGACGACCGTAGAGCTGTAACACCCGGCCACGGTGCGTCACGTTCGCCGACTCAGACCAGCCAACAACCGGCATCACCACGCAGCCCCGGAAGTGATCCTGTTTAGTGGTTTCCCGCAGCACACCGAGGTTTGTCAGCTTCTCACGCAGCCGTTTTCCCTCAAGGCTTGCCGGTGACGGCAGGATCCCCGCTTCGCCGGATACACCGTGCGCCCCCGCGAACCCCAGCCGGAAGCGGCTGACCAGTTCGGGGTGGTTGAGGCCGCGACGAACCAACCAGTCCTGCGCCTCCGGGCTGTTCAGCAGATTCTGATGATAGAAGTCCACGACCTGATTAAGCAGCGCCTGACCGTCGTCGTCCAGATCGGCCAGTTTTGATGGCCGGACGGCTGAAGAAGGGATTTTGCCCGCATCATTATCCGCCTCTTCATCCCGCAGTGTGGTCAGATCCGCTTTCAGGAAGGCGACGGCTTCCCGCAGGGTCTGCCCGGCGCTCTTCATCTGCCAGTCGATAACCGAGCCTTTGGCGCCGCAGCCGAAGCAGTGGAACACCCCTCTGGACTGCGACAGGTACATGGAGGGTGTGAACTCCTTGTGGAACGGGCACAGGCAGACGAACTCATCCGTACCCCGCGCAACCAGCTTATGGCCCTGCGAACGCGCCAGCGTAACCAGGCAGCGGTAGCGCTTCAGATAGTCCAGCTCTGCTTTTGGGATGCGGGCCATAAGGCAACTCCTGTAAAAAACACGTCAATAGACACTTGTGTAGATTATATTATCTATATAATATGAGATTAGCAACAGGCGACTAAAAGGAGGGCAGTACAATGAGCCACATTGATTCATTGTGTGCAGGTATGGATATGTCAGCATTTGCAGAGCGCCTTCGCTTGTTGCGCGAAGCCCGTAACTTAAGCCAGGTCAGACTGGCTGAACTTCTTGGCGTCGATCCCCGCGCTTACAACCGCTGGGAGAAAGGCGCTACTGCGCCCCATCTGGATACGGTGATTAAAATTGCCGATGTATTGCAGGTGACGCTGGATGAGCTGGTTGGCCGTAAAGCCATTTCGGAAGAAGTGAAGATCCGTAACCATACGCTGCATGCCCTGTGGCAGAAGGCGGATCTGTTACCGGATTCTGATCAACAGGCATTGATCGCCGTGCTGGATAGTTTTGTTAAGAAGTCGATGGTAGAACAGGTTATTGGGTTTAACAGCAGACGTTAACTGAGCGCGGCAGACATGAGTTCGCACCTCATCCCCGCCGCTAACCACAACCAACTAAGCAGGAGTTGATTATGGATGAGCACGATACTAAGCCAGAAGTTGTTACAACTGAAGCCCCGGCGCTAAAAACCCGTCGCTATACCGTGGGTTATATCCGGGACTGGAAGACACACAGCAAAGCAACGTCCATCACGCTGAAGGGCAGCTGGCTGGATGAGGCAGGATTTGAGACCGGGACGCCGCTTAAGGTGCGGGTGATGCCGGGCTGCCTGGTGTTGACCGCTCAGGAGCCGCTACCCCCACCACCGCCAGAGCCGGAGATCATGCAGACGTTGCGCAGGGTCTGTAAGCTCTCCGCCCGCAAGCAGCGCCAGGTGACGGAGCTGATCGAGGTGATCAGCAGGCCGCAGAAGTGAGAAGATAACTGACTGGTATATAAAGTAAAATCCCGCCGAATAAGGGCGGGATTCCAAAGCTATATATTTAATTTGTCATTCTTAGTAATTTTATCAGTAGTTATTAAAATACCTTGAATACTGGAATTAAGATTATCCTCATCCAACCATGAAACGCCCTTTCGCTTTAAATGAAATTTAATTGTGGGGAATAGTGTTTCATCATCCAGAGACATTATGACATTTAATAATTCAACATGATCATCTTGCCACTTTTTAATTAGCAAATTACAAAAGACGATCGCATGCTCTAAGTACATTTCGTTTACATAGTCATCGATATGTATAGAGTTTACGAAACATTCAAAGGCGATCTCATCTTCGAAGTTATCAGGAGCATAATCCTTACAATAAGAAAATAGTTTTTTTGATATATAACAGCCAGATAGATTGATAAAGCCTTGTTCAATAATTTCATTTAACTCACAGGAAAGAGATAGTGTTTCTATGTCTTCCCACGATACGGCTTCAAGCTGAGGGCGCATTAAATAATTCACTATCATCTTATTTTTCCCCCAGATATTTTGTCATACCTTTATCTATAGCGTTTTTAAAGGCAGGATCGCTCAACTTATCATTTATACTTTTCGGTGCTCCTGGGAATGTTTCCGTAATTGGATCATAATAATACTTGTTATTATTGTTATCTTGATAATGTATTTGACCTGCCCTTTTTCCTGGTGCAGGATTTTCTACATCAATTCTTTCTTTTCCTTTTCCCATCCAGAGAGTTTTACTCGGAACTGTTGGGCCATTTATACCGAGCATCGCTCCATTTTTGTTTAAGGTATAATCAGGTTTACCAGCCTTACTAATCCCCCCAAACGCTGACGCCGCAGCACTCGCAACAATACCCGCCTGAACCTCATCCAGACCGTATTCTTTCTGAAGTGCTTCCGAGACTTTCTGAGTGGCAACAACACCTTCGGCCTGCATCTGCTGCGCAAACGTCGCCGTCAGATCGTAGACCATCTTGATCGGGATATCTTCACCCAGTGCACGATCTATTGCCTGTTTCACTGCCAGGCTGTCGGTCAGGACATCACCGTATTTCTGCTGACAGGAGGCCGGGTTGCTCGCACAATCACTGATTAGCTGTTGCTGCTGAGCGGTGCTTAACTCTTCATACTTCTTGATAATACTGCCACAGTCACCGCCGCTGGCCTGGCAGGATTTCATGTCCGCAGACCAGTTATCTATCTGCTGACTGCTCAGATAATTATTCTCAACCGCGTTTTTCCCGGCCTGCGCCGCCGTTACCGCATCCGCAACGCTGCCGCCGCTCAGCCCTCCTGCCAGCCCGGCCGCCAGCGAACTCAGGGCGCTTACCGTCTGCTTTTCACTCTCCGTCAGGCTCTCCGGGCTTCGCCCGGGGTACAGAGCGTTAACTATTGCTCCGGCAGCAAGCTCACCCGTTACCGCGCCCGCGCCGCCTGTCAGTGCATTGCCACCCGCAAGCTCCGCTCCTATCGCCCCCCACAGCGCGTGGGCCAGCACATTCGCAATCTCGCTACCCTGCGTCTGCGCCTTGATTATCCCCGCTACATATGGACTCACGCCCCCGGCCAGCGCCTGGCCTGCGTTACCGCCCGCCAGACCCTGCAGTACCGCAGTTATCGCCTGCGCCGCCCGCTGGTAGTCGCTTCCCGTCCCGTACTTCGCCATTTCCGCTTTGTATGCATCGGTCTCGCGCAGCGCTTCCGGGCTCAGCGCCGGGTACTGCTCTCTGGCCTTCTTAAGGCCATTGATTTCGCCCTGGGTCCTTACCACATCCGCAACCTGACTGCCGATTTCACCCAACAGACGCACTTCCTGAAGCCGCCGCTGCTCTTTCTCCTTACTGAAGATAGGCGAAATCGTCTCGTTCGCGTTTTCCACATCGCGGCTCAGCGTGGCTATATCCTGCCCCTGCGCAGCCGCGTTGGTGATTTGCACGCTACCGCCGGACATCGCCGCTCGGGTAATGCCCTCTGCTTTACCGCTATTGTGCGAACTGCTGAGGCTCCCGCCTCCGCTCCCGATGCTGCCGCCCTGGTGCGAGGCATCAAATTTAGCCTGATTTATAATATCCGACCATGCCAGCGTTCCGCTCTTCAGGCTATTCTTGTCATCAATCGCAGTGGAGGCCAGTACCGCGCCGTTAAGCCGCGTATCGCCATCAACGGTAACAGAAAAGCCGCCCTCTCCGGCAAAAATCCCGCTCTGCTCATGCACGCTGTCGTACTCGCTGTGCACCTTATCCCGGCTGGCGCTCACGCTTCCTGAACCACCAGCGCCGATAATCGCCACGCTAAACCCACCGCTGATGCTGGTTTGCTTTGCGTCATAGCGGTCACTGTCACGTAAACTGGAGATCTCCAGATCGCCGCCCGACGTCAACCGAATCTCCCTGCCGCTCGCCTGGGCTCCCACCAGCGCCATATCACGTTCGCTGTGAAGCGTTAATTGATTCCCACTGTCCAGCTGCGCCTCAGTCCATACGGTACTGTTACCGTTTTCTTTACCTTCGCTGTGATTCGCGCTGGCTGAAACCGTAATCCCTGTACTTTGGCCAAAATTAATCCCCACCCCAAGGCTACCGCCGCTGCTACTGTTCTTATGGCGACTCTCACGGATATTTGCCGCCGCACTCAACAGTAGGTTGTTGGCGGACCACAGATCCATATCGCCGCCGGACTTAAGCTGGCTGCCTACGATGAAGAGATTACCGCTATCGACGTTCTTATCCTGCCCCCAGGCTTCCACGACAAGATCGCCGCCCGCAATCAGGGAGGATCCATTAGCCAGCACGGAAGATTCATGCCATTCAGCCACAGACTTCTGCATACCAACGGACAGATTAATCCCCACGAGGCTTCCCCCGTTTTGGGCCTGCTGCGCCAGCTCCACCCCCTGCATGGCCTGTACGCCGGTAAGTGCCGCCTGCACGCCTTGTAAAGCGCCAAGCCGCCCCTCATTCGCCTTACCCAGCCGCTGGATCATCGTTACCGCGCTGTTGATCACATCGGCAACAACGCCCGACAGCGCAATGGTAAGGCCCGAGCTTTTTGTCTCCAGTCGTTCATCACGCTGGTGCATATCCTGCCCGGGAACAATATGTATGCTGTCACCGGTCACCATTAGCGTATCAGCGGCAATAAGATCTATGCCGGTCAGCGTTACGCGCCCTCCCGCATCAAGATAAACGTTCCCGGCTGTACTCCCGACGGTACTGATACTGTGGCTCTGGGTAGTATCCTGTTCGTCAATTTTATGCTTTGACGAGCGGCTGCCGATGGTGAAACCGAGGAAACCACCGCTCAGCAGACCGCTCTCTTTGGTTTCCTGCAGCCGGTAGCTGGACTGCTCTTCGGTTGCGGCGGTGATATTGAGCTGGTTAGCGGCATCAAACCAGACGCTATTCGTCCCAACCAACGCCGAGCCAGTGATATTGATATCGTTGCCGGCCCACATAACCAAAGCGTCGCCGCTGAGCAAGCTCCCCTGCTCCAGGGTGAGATAATCTTCCTCCAGGGTGTAGCGCACTTTTTTAGACAGCAAACCGCTATTGGTTTTTGTTTCCTCAAAGAAGTAGTAGTCGCTTTCCGTCGCGCTTCGCAGCGTAATATCTTTGCCCGCATCCAGCATAATTTCATTACTGGCACTAAGCTGTGCGGCATGCAGGGCGATATTTCTTCCCGCTGTGAGCACAATGTCACCATCACCGTTAATTTCGCTGCCCAG
Organism: Enterobacteriaceae bacterium RIT693; assembly: GCA_009668225.1. Lineage (GTDB taxonomy): Bacteria > Pseudomonadota > Gammaproteobacteria > Enterobacterales > Enterobacteriaceae > Cedecea. The sequence continues at coordinate 13,369 of WJYK01000015.1, forward strand.
CTGGCGGACGGAGATATCTTCCCGCTGCTTGTGATGGCCGTAGCTCTGCTTATCATGCTGGAGGCTTAGGGCCGCCAGCGTAATATCCCTTCCGGCGCGAAGCGAAATATTGCCATCCGCCGCCAGGCCTGCGCCGGTTGCCCCGATATCCCGCCCGGCCTGGATGCGCATCTCACCGCCGCTGGTGAGCAGCATCCCACTCGATGCCAGCGTCTCAATATTCTCCTGCTCTCCGTCATCACCAGACCAGTTATCTTCTGCTACGAGCGCCGTCAGGCGAATATCATTCCCGGCTTCAAGCGTCAGCCCCTTCCTGCCCGTAGCGACGACGTTATCCATCAACACATCATCGCTTGCTGCCAGGTGGATTCGATTACCACTAATCTCGCTACTGATATACTCCAGGGAATAAGATCGCCCATTATCCCTACCTGGCTCTTTCAGTTCGCCGTCAGCATCAGGCCTGGCGGCTATTTTAGAGGGGTCCAGCAATGACTCCGGGTCATACTCATCCTGAACCTCATTGTAGTAATCGGCGTAAGAGAACAAAGACTCTGCATCAAAAACAAGGCTGGCCCGGCTAAGCAGGGAAACATCTCCGGATGCGCTAACCCGAACGCCTGTCAGTTGAATATCACCGCCGGCATCAAGCGTAATATCGGTGCCGGTAAGTTCCGTACCGAAAAAAACCTCTTTGTTCTGCCTGGAAGATTGCCAGTCTCGACTGGATCCTCCGTCTTCGCAACTCATGACCCCGTACAGTTTAATGCCACCATCCGTAAGTAGCCGGAGATGACGCGCTGCGTCAATATGAACCCCGTAGCCGCGTATCTCGCCGGCCCGAAGAGTGATATCGCCGCCGCTGACGAGAGAGGTTCTGCCTGCATCACCCGCGCCATACCTGGATATTGAATCATAAACCGACTCATTATCTCCCCAGTACCACGTAACAAGGGATGGTATATACCCAACGTCACTGCGGCTCCGCGATCGTCCCCATGAATAACTACTCTCGGCAGGTGACATTGAGAGCCATTGTGTTGCCGTTAAGTTAAGGTCACCTCCTGCAACAAACCGCCCTGCGTATACATCAATATTGTTGCCGCTCAGTGTGATATCGCCATTCGCAATAAGATGATTAACTTTACTGTAATGCTTTAGATTATGGGTATCTTCTGAAGAGAAGACATCATAGAGCTCATCAGAGAGGTACAAAGCACTCAATGCAATATCGTCTGCCAATAGTGATAGCGAGCCGCCTGAGATCAGGCTTGCGCTTTCCATTCTGATACTATCGGCTGCTTTTAGATCCAGCGAATCACTGGAATACAATGTGCCCGTTTGTCCGGCATAGTGTCCTGAACCATTGTAATTTGTCCAAAGTTGCTGCCAATATCCACTCGCCCACTCTATCGCCTCAGTCAGGTTGTTAATACTCCCTCCCAGGCTTTCCACCCTAACCTGCGAACCAGTTATCAGTGACCCGCTGTTAGTGATATCGCCGTTTGCAACCAAATTGAGCGTTTCATGAGAGGCCATTACGCCACTCTTAGTGTTACTTATCTCTCCCGCGCTAGTGATCTCCAGCGATCCTGCGCTGGAGATCACACCACCCTGATTATTTATCTCCCCGGTCTGGATGACCACCTCGTGACCGGCAATAACGCCGCCTGAGCCGGTATTCAGGACGGGGTATTTTTGTTCCCGGGAAGGGTAAATATCCGACCCGGCGCCGGCTCGCCAGGTGGTGTTACTGACGCTTTCGCTGAAATCGAGGCCGAGCGCTTTGCCAGCCATAATCAGGCCGTTCAGGGCTTTACCTTCCTCATATTTAACGCGAGATTCGATGGCCGGGCTGTTGGCATCAAACGTACCGGCGATAAAGGTGGATAACCCATAATCGGTTATCAGCCATTCGCGCGTTTCCGCCCCCTCAACCCAGCCCTGATTCGTCAACGTATTGCCACTTAACCAGGCGTTCTCACCCGCAGACAGGACGCTTGAGGTATTCACGAGGCTATCCGCTCGTAGATGTAGATTGCGGGCAGCGCTGATACTTGCTTCCACGCCTGCTTTATGTATCGTCAGGCTGGAGGTGCTGGTTTCCAGTGTCCGATCGGCTTCCTCTCCGGCTGTTGGCGTGTAGAAATCAGAATGGTATTCGCCATCTCGATATCGCCACTGCATATTGCCATTGTACACTGCCATTTTCACTTCCAGCTCATCGCGCTGGTTCAGCAGATGTGCAGTATTAATCGTGATATCCCCACGCTGTGTGGCTATTGTCCCGGAACGGTTAATCACCTCGCGGCTGGCGCTCCCCGCCGTATCCTTTTGCAACACCAGGCTCTCACCGGCGGTGATATCCCCGCGCTGGTTAACCAGGCTGTCCGCCAGCAGGCGCATATCACCACCGGCACGTAGCGTTCCGCTGTTATTCAGCTGATCTGCCACCTGCACGGAGATCGAACCCGCGGCCTGATTAACTCCGCTAAGCGCTGCACTTTGCGCCTTAATAGAGGCCGAACCGCTGGTCAGACTGACGCTCAGAGAGAGTTTCCCGTTGGCATCAAGCGAGATGCCCCCTTGTCTGGCATTCAGGTTACCAAGGTTCACCCCAACGCCTTTTTCGCTGGAAACCAGCCGGATTCGGTTAGCGTACATCCCGCCCAGCGCCCCGGTATCTATCGCCACCGTAGGTACTTTTCCCGCCCCGGCTATCGGCTCGATAGCCCCGCCAGAACTTATCCGATTAGCCCCCAGTATCACGGTAGCATCGCGGGCATGCAGCCCTGCGTTGATTTCCGCCGCACGGGAAATCAACGCAAATTTATCGCTCTTACCGGCATCCAGCCCTTTACCTTCGATTAAAATAGCGCCCTGAGTCACTTCAAGGCTTTGCAACTTACCATCAGCGCCCAATACTGGTTTACCGGTAGTTAGGGTGATGTTCGGCGTATTGATAAAACCGCAACCGTCGCAGGTAATGCCATAGGGGTTAGCTACCATTACGCTTGCCTGCTGCCCGGCAACCTCAAGATATCCTTTCAGCTCAGAACGGTTCGGTGTCACCACCTCGTTAATAATCCCCGAAGCCGCCTGGCCATTTTGCAGATTCGCATTAGCCTGTATCTGCCCCCCCAGCTGACTTTGGCTGTTTCCCACCCCGTTATTAAGGACCAGCCCCTGCTCACCAACGTTGAAATCATGGTACTGGTTATGGGAAATGCCACCCTGATTGGGCGTGGCAATATTGACTACCGGTACACCATTATTCGCCTGCACGATCTGGGTATTCCCGGTCGCGACACTGACTCCGGCCCCGATGGCAGGTAACAACGGCTGCCCCGCAAGCAGAATAGAAATCAGGTAACTTAACCAACGGCGCAATGGTGAAATGGCATATCCACTGTAATTTTCCATGTGCTAAACCTCATCGTTATCCTTAAAACGTCAGCGCCAGACGGTAGTAGATCGCCACGCTGTCCGGGTGAAGCCAGCCGGGACGAATCAACGGCCAGCCCAATGTAAACTGCTGATTGACGTAGCGCTGGTGATGGCTGATGCCAAGTGCACTTCCCATTAAACTCCCTTTTGCCTCTGGCTCGTCGGGCCCGCTACGCAGATAGCCGCCGTCCAGCGCCGCAAAAACGTTAACTTCACCCAACCGCAGCGGCATGGAGAATGAACGACTGATTTCGTTGCGCCAGTAACCGCCGTTGTCGCCGGAAAGATATTGCTCCCGGTAACCACGAACCGAATATTCACCGCCAAGAGTCAAACGCTCACTACCGTACAGCCGTTCGCTGCTCCACTGAGCGTAAAAACTACTGAGCCATGCCCAGTGAGAGCCGACGGGCAGGTAATAACTGGCTGACAGTTGCCATTTACTGAACTCCGCCTGCGGTGCTCCGTCTGATTTATGTTTGTCATTTTCAGCACCTCCCCAGGAGACACCGCGGCTCAAAGCCGGATTAAGGGTGCCGTAACCTCCCCAGAGTTTTTGGCTATGGTTAATACCTGCAAACCAGTGCGCCAGCTTACGGCTGCTGCTGTTTAGCTGAATGTCATTCAGATAATTGCGGCTGTTACGCCAGTTAACGCCCGACATCAGTCCGGTTTTAACGTTTTCGTCCCTGTAAAGGACTCGTGAGAGAGATAAACGATGCGTTTCGCTGTCGCCGTTGTAGCGCCAGACATAAGGCTGTCGGTAGGTTGAGAGATAGCGGCTCCAGCTGTAACCGTATTCCGCCGTCCAGTAACCATAGGGAAGGTTCACGCTTGTTTGAAAATGCTGTGAATCATGGTCATTCGCAAAATGACTGCTGCGGCCTCCGGACATCACCCAGCGATCCGCCAGACCGAGCAAATTATTGCCAACCAGCTTGCCGCTAATTTGCCCTGTCCCCGTATTTTTTTGCCCCACGTTGTCATGGCTTAACCCAAATTGAAGCGGAAATTCATCTGGCGCACGAAGGTTAACTACGGATTGCCCTGGATGGTCTCCTGGAGAGATATCAATTTGTATCGGCTGGTGACGCAGGCGGTTGATTTGTTCCATACCCTGCTCAATGTCTCTGAGATTCAGTGGCTCGCCGAGGCGGGAAGGGAATGCCATCGACAGCATTAGCGGTGTGTCTTGATCCAGGTTGATCTCCTGCAACCGCCCTTCCAGAACCTGTAACTGAAGCACTCCCCGGCTAAGATCCTGTTCTGGCAGAAGGGTGCGACTGGTGATATAGCCATGATCCAGATACCAGCCAGAAACTTGCTGAACTAAAGCCTGAATTTGACTCAACCCAAGGCATCGATGTAGCAAGGGGGAAATGAGCCGCTGACGAGTATCAACAGGGAGAAGGTTGGCTCCTGAAAGCTGAATATCATCAATATCGAAACAAAGGGTTTCGCTGGCAGGTTGCCGAAATAAAACTTCAGGTGCTAACGGTGTATTATGTTCCAGTGCTTCACGCTGCTGGCGATTTTTTTCCAGTCGTTCACCTTGATGCCTGAAAGCTTCAGTCGCCTCAAACTTACCCGGGTCGGTATTAGCCAAAGAGGGAAGAGAAATAAATAATAAAAATGGAATAAATATTATCTTCATGGAGAAAGGTCACATCCTTGTGATATTTCTCCATTCTAACAATCTCACCCTGCCACTAAAAGACAAACGGCATCATAAAGTTAATTAATCTATTAAAGTATTAAAGCCAGGTGTATTTGATTCTTTAGATTGCAATGTGACGCATTTAAAAACAAGAGCTATTAATTATTCAGGATGAAGATACCCGGCAAGTGGATTATATTCATTTAAATATAAAATAATGATTGGCATCATATTCACGAAAAGCATAGTTAATAGAAAACAATTTTCTCTGCCCTTTAAAAAAGTGCGTATTCCCATCACTTGCCCATCTTCGACAGCATTTCCGGGCGCATAAATTTATGGATGACCAGCATAAACAGCAGCGACGGCACCAGTAAAATCAGCGCGGTAATGGACGACACCTGGTAGTTCCCTGACATGCTGGCGTTATACAGCAGCAGCGGCAGCGTGGTGATGTCCGGCGCACCGACGAAGAAGGTGCCGGTAAATTCATCCAGCGATTCGAGGAACACGAAGATCCCGGCGGCCATGATCCCCGCAGACGCCTGCGGCAGCACGATATGCCAGAAGGTAAACAACGGCCCGGCGCCGAGGTTGCGGGAGGCCCTTGCCTGCAGCGGATCGATAGCCGAAAACGCGGCCACGCAGATCCATATCGAATACATCAGGCCATGCACGCTGTGCACCAGCACCACGCCCGCCACGGTGCCGTTCAGCCCCCACTGATAGAATAGCCGCGCGATGTTCATATATACCGTCAGGTTCGGGAACGCCTGAGGAATCAAAAACAGCAGCATGAACATCACCCGCAGCGGCATTGCCCGGCGGGACAGCGCATAGCCTGCGGGAATAGAAATCAGCAGGCAAACCAGCACCGACAGCACGGCAATAAACACGCTGGTCAGCAGCGAGCCGGACACATCGCTGTACGGGCTAAAAACCTGATACCAGTACTTTAAGCCCCACTGGCTCGGCAGCGTATGCGGGTAAAACCAGCTTTCCGCCACCGTCCAAATCAGCAGGTTCAGCAGCGGGCCAAACATGGCGAACAGCATAAAGGCCAGCAGCAGCGCCTGCAGCGGCAGGCCAAGTCGTCCTTTCACCAGTTTCATGCCTCACCTCCTTTCTGACGCAGGCTGTAGCGTAGGTAAAACCAGGAAAGCGCCCCGCAAATCACTAGCGAAATCACGCCCAGCGCATTAGCCACCGCGTAGTCACTGTATGAGTTAACGCGGAACGCCATATCCACGGTCAGCATTGTTGGCGTCCCGGTGCCAATCATCAGCGGCACGGAAAGAACGGACATAATGGTAACGGTCGATAGCACCAGCGCGACGCCAATGGCCGGTAGCACCTGAGGCAAAATAATGTCGAACAAAATACGCACGCGCGCAGCCCCTAAATTTCTGGCAGCAAGCACCTGCGAAGGCTCCAGCGCCGCCATCGCACCACAGATTAGCAAGGTCGCAAACGCCAGCTGCTTCCAGACGAAGGTAATGATGATCCCTTTCCAGCCGAGCCAGGAAATCGTGTCCAGCGGCTGCACCAGATCGCTGGCGACCAGCATGTTATTCATCAGGCCGTTTTTGGCGAGAAAGGTACGCATCATCTGCGCGGCAACGATAAACGGAATAAACAGCGGCAGCCGGTATAACACGCCCAGCAGCCGGACAATCAGGCGGCATGAAGACAGCGTAATCACCGCAGAAATCGTAATCGACAGCACCGCCAGCAGCGCAACCGACACCAGCACGATGAAAACCGTAAACAAAATATCGTTCGAGTAAAGCGACAGCACTTTGGCAAAGTGCTGCAGGGTCAGCGCTCCGGCGTCCGAGGTAAAAGCGGCAACCAGCGAAAACCCAAGCGGATAGAGAAACAGCACCACAATCATCAGCGCGGCGGGACTGACCAGCAGCAGATAGTTTAGCGAAACGCGCATAACAAACCTTAGCACTTAAGCGCGGTGCCCAGCCGGAGCCGGGCACCGGAAAAAGATTAGTTAGAAACCTGGCTTTCGTACCCTTCTTTGATGTCGTCAAAGTAAGGGGCTATCGGGAAGCTCTTGCCGTAATCGGCGAGCGCTTTCGGGGATATCTCAGCAAACAGCTTGCTCCAGGTGGCGTCGTCCAGCTTTGGCTTAACGTACTGCGCGTCGATGCCCGGATACCAGTTAAACTGCTTCACGATCCCGTCGGCCTGCACTTCAGGGCTGGTTGCCAGCGCGATAAACTCACGCGCCAGTTCAGGCTGCGCTGCTTTAGCTGGCGTAACGTAGTACATCGGCTGCCCCGGCATTCCCGGCGAAAGCAATGCCAGTTTGATGGACGGCGGCAGCTTGCCCTGATCTTTCCAGGTGTAGAACATATCCACCCAGACCGGCCCCATGGCGATCTCACCGCGCGTCAGCATGTCCAGCGTCCCGGCGTTACCCGGCGTAAAGGTCACGTTTTTATTAAACTCTTTCAGCTTCTCAAACGCCTGCGACCAGTTTTTCTCTACGCTCTTGTCATACGGCAAGGCGGATAAACGCCGGGCGTCGGTGCCGTAGGCGTAAATCCAGCCGACGACAAAGCTGACGCCGGACATGCCGTTTTTAATGCCGTTATAGCCGAACGCCTGCGGGTGCTTCGCAGCCCACGCCACCAGCTCGTCATAAGAGGCCGGTGGGGATTTCATGGTTTCGCTGTTCCAGGCAATGGCCGTCTGGCTCAGGAACATCGGCATCACATAGCCGTCTACGTTCACGCCCAGCGCGTTTTTGGCGCTATCCGCCGTGACCATGCTGCCCGACTTGATCTGCTGGCGGTATTTCTCCAGCAGCCCTTTCTCCACCAGCTCACCGCCCGCCTTCTGGTGCACGACCGCCACGTCGATATCCCAGGTTTTGGCGCCGCTCTGCTGTTGTGCGCTCAGTTTTTCGATGATTTTGTTTGATCCTGAATCCCCCGGCCCGGTACCGACAACGCGCACTTTTACGCCCGGATGCGCGGCCTCAAACTTCGGCCCCAGCCAGGTTTTGACGTAATCCACCATATTCTGGTCACCCGCGGTGGCCACGTTTAAAACGGTTTCTGCCTGTACGCCAGAGCTTAAAAACAGCGCCGTGACGACTGTAATCCTGGTTTTAGCAAACATAATTACCCCTCAGAGAAATAGAATGGTTCACGCCGTGTGGGACAAATTAAAAATATGCAGGGCTGCCTCGGGAACGTGCAGCCTGACCGCTGAATTAAGCGGCAAATTATCGGTAGAATCGGCATGAAAAAGACGTTGCCGACAGCGAATTGCGTAACGGTAGTTGTGGCCAATAAAGGCATTTTGCTCAACTACGCCCTCCAGCGTTAATCCATTCTCTGGCGCGTCTTTATTTAAAGATGAGAGTGCAGCGTCTGAACTTCTGAAATAAATAACCTGTTGGTTATCATTTTTTAATGAATATAACCCCAGGGCAGTCATTTCCTCTGCCGAAATATGGTTATCGGCGCCCATAAAATCGGCGACAAAAGGCGTTGCGGGCTGCTGGTAAATGACTTCCGGCGTGCCCGTTTGTTCAATCTGGCCATTGTTCAACACCACGATACGGTCAGCCATCACCAGCGCTTCCTGCTGATCGTGGGTCACAATCACCGAGGTAAAGCCGAGCTTTTTCTGTAGCTGCTTGATTTCATGGCGGACGTTTAGCCGTACCCTGGCATCAAGATTGGACAGCGGCTCATCCAGCACCAGCACATCCGGCTCAATCGCTAACGCCCGCGCCAGCGCCACACGCTGCCGCTGCCCGCCGGAAAGCTCGGTAATTTTCGTTGTGGCAAGGCCGTTAAGATTCACCATCTGCAATAGCTCAAGCACTCTGGCCTGAATAGCGTCCCGCCGCCACTTACGCAGCTTTAAGCCGTAGCCAATATTTTGCTCAACCGTTAAATGCGGCCACAGCGCATAGCTTTGAAAGACCATGGTGATATTGCGCTGTTCCGGTGGGCTTTGGGTTATTTCATTTCCGGCGACTACAATGCGGCCCTCTTTGACGGGAATAAACCCGCACAAGGCGTTTAATAATGTCGTTTTTCCGCAGCCGGACGGGCCAAGTAAAGCAATCATTTCGCCTTTGTTCACGGCCAGATTAATATCTTTCAGCACCACCTTATCGCCGTAATTAATTTGAAGGTGCGCCATTTGCAGGTAGCTCATAACGGTATCCGAAATGTCTGTTTACGTCTTTTTTGCCCTGAATGAACACGTGTTCATTTCGTTGTAAAAAAAATGAAACGCCGATCAGAGATGATGTGCGCCTACTGTGGCGTGTCTTTGTGACACTTTAATTAACCGCGATAAATATTTAGCGAGGGATAATGAAAATTGACGTGCTTGGCTGCGGCAGCGCCTTCTCCCGCTGGCAAAATACTTCCGCGCTGCGGGTGATTGACGATGAAAACCGACAGTGGCTTATCGACTGCGGCCCTACCGTTCCCCGCGCGCTGTGGCAGCGCGGGGGCAATATTAACGACATCGACGTGCTGTTTTTTACCCATGTGCACCCGGACCACTGCACTGGCTTAACCGCCCTGCTTAACCACTGGAAAAGCTTTGCCCGCCACAAGCCGCTGGTGATTTACAGCCAGCCGGAACAGCGTCAGGTGCTGATGCAGCTGGCGCTGCTCGCCAACTGGCCTGACGCAAAGCTCTGTTTCCCGATAGAATGGCGAGACAGCGAAGCAGATTTCCGCTGGCAGCACTGGCATATTCGCACCGCCCCAACCCGCCATGAAATGGCCAATCTTGCCGTGCGCATTGATATCCGTGGCCACGGCCTGTTCTACAGCGGCGACGGCAGGCCCACCGAAAGCTCAGTCGCGCTGATGGCCGGTACCGACCTTGCGTTTCAGGAGTGCGCCTCGCTGTCTGAGCTTGCTGATGATGCCTCCCACGGCGATTTCCCTGGCTGCCTGGAACTGTTTAAATCACTGGCGCTGCCGTCTTTGGGGTTGTATCACTGCAACGACGCCATTTTACCGGCGCTGAAGCTGGCCTGCCGTCCCCATGCCGGGCTGTTTGTCAGCCATGACGGCCTGCAGTACGACTTCCATCAGCAGCGCTTTTACACTGAGGATTATTTGCCTTGAGTTCGTCGATGCATAAACAAAGCGTCACCGCCGAAGACGTTGCGCGCCGCGCGGGCGTTTCACGCGCCGTGGTTTCCCGTGCGCTCAGCAACAACGGCAGCATCTCACCGGCAACCCGGGAGCGAGTATTACGGGTTGCCGAAGAACTTGGCTATCAGGTGAATTTCCTTGCCCAGGGTCTTAACCGCAGGCGCAGCCACCTCATCGGCGTTATCGTCTCGCGCATCGACGATCCGTTTCGCAGCAGCCTGCTCGACGGTCTGCTCGGCGAAATTCAGCGCAACGGCTTTCAGGCGCTGGTGACGGAAATCCGGTCAGAGCAGGAGCTGGCGGAAACGCTGCGTCATTTCACTCAGTTTCGCGTCTCCGGCGTGATTGTCACCTCAGGCACGCCGCCCGAAGCGCTGGTGAACGAATGCGTACAGCAGCAGATCCCGGTGGTCGGCATCAACCGCCAGCCGGAGATTCCCGGTGTGGATTATGTCTGTTCCGATAACGCAGCGGGCGCGGTGCTCGCCGCCGAACAGCTGGTCAACAGCGGCTGCCGGCGCTTTGGCTGGCTCAACAATCACCAGTCGACCTGGGCCGGCAGGATGCGCGGCGCGGCTTTCCGAGTGGCCCTGAGCGAATGTGGCATAAACGTCGATAAAAGCCTCGTTGAGCTGCTTTCCTCAAAAGAAGGCTACGAAGGTGGATTACAGGCGGCGGCTGAACTCGGGCAAATACCACAGGGCATTTTCTGCGCCAACGCCCAGCTGGCCTGCGGATTTCTCGACGGCATGCGCCAGCGAGGCAAAGACGCGCCGCAGGATTTTCAGCTTATTGGCTTCGACAACACGCCGCAGACGGCGCAGTACAGCTACCGGCTCACCACCCTTAATCAGGATGTTGCAGAAATTTCGCGGCTGGCGCTGCTGCATTTGCTGGAGCGCGCCATCACCCCTTCACAGCCTTCACGCACCAGTTGGGTGAAGGTCGATTTGATCCACCGGCACACGTCGCTTTCCCTTACCTAAGAGCAAAACATGACAGAACAACAGCAGCAGGCGTTATGTACGTTAATTCGCGAAGCGGGTGCCCGCGCCCAGGCGCTGCGCGATGCAGGCTTAAACGTTGAGAAAAAAGGTCGTCAGGATTTCGTCTCACAGGCCGACGTTCTGGTTGAGCAAGAGATTAAAAACTGGCTGAAAGTACATTGCCCGCAGGACGGTTTTCTTGGTGAAGAAAGCGGCCTTGTTGAGGGTGAGCGCGGCGTCTGGGTGCTTGACCCGGTTGACGGCACCACTAACTTTATTCTTGGCATGGACTATTGGTGCATCTCCCTCGCTTACGTCAGGCAAAACGTGATTGAGCTGGGGATTATCTATGCGCCCGACCGCGATGAGTTCTTTTTTGCCCGCCACGGCGCGGGCGCATTCCTGAACGGCAAGCCGCTAAAGCTTCACGAACCGTCATCCGAAAGCGTGGTCATTGGCCTGGGCCGCTCGAGCCGCGCCCCCGTTCCACTTTATGCACGCACCATAGAGGATGTTCTGAACGACGGCATGGAGTACCGCCGTTTTGGCGCAGGCGCGTTGATGCTGGCGCACGTTGCCGCGGGCGAGGTTCACGCCTACTACGAAGAACATATGAACAGCTGGGACGCGCTGGCCGGGCTGCTGCTGATCGCCGAAGCAGGTGGTTCCAGCAACACATTTCTCGCCAATGATGGCCTGCTACGCGGCAACCTGGTGCTGGCGGGCTGCACCAGCGTTCAGGAGAGACTGGCAGCTCTGCTTGAAGCGTAAACTGTAAGCCCCCCGCCGGGGGCGGGCTATAAACCGTTTAGCGTTCGATGACAAAATCTTCGTCATTGGTTCGCCAACGCAGGGGCGGCGTCAGGCTGTAGTTTCCTTCATTGAGAAAACGGCGCTGCTCAAGTTCGACGCGCGACGTCTCCTCGTGGGCTTTTTCTTTACGCATGATCATCACCCGCGCATCTAAAAACGCATTCAGCCAGGCCTTTTCGCTTCCGCCGTGCGCGGGCGTTTTGGCGACTGCTTTTGCCGCCGCACGAATGCCGCCAAACGCCTCGCGTTGGCGGCCTGGCCCGTGCATCACCAGCGCATCGTAGTAAATAAATTGCCCGAGAGGACCGAGCCCGTCCTCTTTAGCCTGCTCGACGGCGGGCTTAAGATACTGTTCGCTGAGGATTTGGTCCTGCGCCGCTCTGAACGCGGGATCTTTTGCCGCCTGCTTCCAGGCACCGACAAAATCAGGGTCAAGCCCGGTATGGGCGCTATCGTCTTCTGCCGCGAGAGCTTTCAGTGCAGGCAGATAATCAGAGAGCGGGTTTCCCGCCCGCATCGATGTATAGCGTGCCACAACGTCCAGCATATCTCCGTTAGCGGAGGTAAACCCGATAAGTCCGGCGGTATAACCGCGATCGTCGTCGATATCCTCTATATAGGCATACTGTTTTCGCCAGTCGAGCGAGGCGTTCTCCGCGCTTGAAACAAGCTGCATAGCAATCTCTCTTTTTGCAGGGGTAAGCAGATCTTCGGCGAATACCTGAGAAGCCAGGCAAAACCCGACCAATAAAAATACACCAACCCTCGGTGACAACATCGTTTTCTCCTGACAAAAACGCTCGCGATATAGACCCGCCCGTTTCAGATTGGTTCTCGGGAGAACTGTTATCCCTTTTTCCCGCCCCTCTGTTTCTACAACCCAGACGTGGCGCGGCCTACAATCGAGCCGAATATTTTGCTATGCGGAGTTCTGCATGTTCGGTTTAGATGCTTTCCACCTGGCAAGGATCCAGTTTGCTTTTACTGTCTCCTTCCACATCATTTTTCCCGCCATCACCATCGGTCTTGCCAGCTACCTCGCGGTGCTGGAAGGACTATGGTTGAAATCTAAGGATCCGGTTTACCGCTCGCTGTATCACTTCTGGTCGAAGATTTTTGCCGTCAATTTTGGCATGGGCGTGGTCTCCGGGCTGGTCATGGCCTACCAGTTCGGCACCAACTGGAGTGGGTTTTCCCAATTTGCCGGCAGCATCACCGGCCCGCTGCTGACCTACGAAGTGCTGACGGCCTTCTTCCTTGAGGCCGGTTTCCTTGGCGTGATGCTGTTCGGCTGGAGCCGTGTTGGCCCAGGCCTGCACTTTTTTGCCACCTGCATGGTGGCGCTGGGCACTATTATTTCCACCTTCTGGATCCTCGCCTCCAACAGCTGGATGCAAACCCCACAGGGCTTTGAGATCCACAACGGCCAGGTGGTGCCGGTGGACTGGCTGGCGGTGGTGTTTAACCCTTCCTTCCCCTATCGCCTGCTGCATATGTCGGTCGCGGCGTTTCTCAGCAGCGCCTTCTTCGTCGGGGCATCTGCCGCCTGGCATCTGCTTCGTGGCAACGGTACGCCGGCCATTCGCACCATGTTTTCAATGGCGCTGTGGATGGCGGTCATCGTCGCGCCACTCCAGGCCATGATCGGCGACATGCACGGCCTGAACACGCTGAAGCATCAGCCGGCCAAAATTGCCGCCATTGAAGGGCACTGGGAAAACCGCCCCGGTGAGCCGACGCCGCTGCTGCTGTTTGGCCTGCCGGACATGGAGCAGGAACGCACGCGTTTTGGCCTGGAAATCCCGGCGCTGGGCAGCCTTATCCTCACCCACAGCCTGGATAAACAGGTCCCTGCGCTAAAAGCGTTCCCGAAAGAGGACCGCCCCAATTCACCGATTGTTTTTTGGTCGTTCCGCGTGATGGCTGGATTAGGGATGTTAATGATCCTGCTCGGCGTCGCCAGCCTGTGGCTTCGCTACCGTGACCGGCTGTTCGACAGCCGCCCTTTCCTGCATTTTGCGCTGTGGATGGGGCCGTCGGGACTGATTGCCATTCTCGCCGGGTGGATAACGACGGAAGTTGGTCGCCAGCCGTGGGTGGTGTATGGCCTGCTGCGCACCAAAGACGCTGTTTCTGCGCACGGCACGCTGCAAATGAGCATCAGCCTTGCCGCCTTCTTCATTGTGTATATGTCGGTGTTTGGCGTCGGCTACGGCTACATGGTCAGGCTTATCAAAAAAGGCCCGCAGCCGTTTGACGACCACCCGACTGAAGGAACCCCGTCCCGCCCGCTTTCTGCGGTCACCGAATCGCTTGAGGAGCCGCGCTAATGGGCATCGATTTATCCGTTATTTGGTTTGTGATTATCGTCTTCGCCACCCTGATGTATATCGTGATGGACGGTTTTGATCTGGGCATTGGCATCCTGTTTCCGTTTATCCGCAGCGGGGAGGACCGCGACGTGATGGTCAACAGCGTAGCCCCGGTCTGGGACGGGAACGAAACCTGGCTGGTGCTGGGCGGTGCCGCGTTGTTCGGCGCGTTCCCCCTGGCTTACGCGGTGATCGTCGATGCGCTCACGATTCCCCTGACGCTGATGCTGATCGGGCTGATTTTTCGCGGCGTGGCATTTGAATTCCGCTTCAAAGCCACGCCCGCGCATCGTCCCTTATGGGATAAAGCTTTTCTGGGCGGCTCGATTCTGGCCACGTTCTGCCAGGGCATTGCCGTTGGCGCGGTGATTTCTGGTTTCTCAGTGACCGGTCGCCAGTTTTCAGGCAGCGAACTCGACTGGTTGGCGCCGTTCAACCTGTTCTGCGGCCTGGGGCTGGTGATTGCCTACGCCCTGCTGGGCGCTACCTGGCTGGTGATGAAAAGTGAAGACCCGCTGCAAAAAAAGATGCGGGCGCTCATCCCAGCCTTATTGTTGGCGCTTTTGGCGGTGATTGCGGTGATTAGCGTCTGGACGCCGCTGCGCCACCCGAACATTGCCGAACGCTGGTTCAGCCTGCCAAACCTGCTGTTCCTGTTGCCCGTTCCGCTGCTGGTTCTGCTGTGCAGCCTGTGGCTTTGGCGCAGCGTCCGCACGGCGAACAGCCTGCACGCCACGCCGTTTGTGCTGACGCTGGGGCTGATTTTTCTCGGCTTCAGCGGGCTGGGCATCAGCATCTGGCCAAACATTATCCCGCCCGGCATCACGCTTTGGCAGGCCGCCGCGCCGCCGCAAAGTCAGGGCTTTATGCTGGTTGGCGCGCTATTTATTATCCCGATAATTTTGGTCTACACCTTCTGGAGCTACTATGTGTTCCGCGGTAAGGTGCAGCACGGCGAGGGCTATCATTGATGAAACAGACAGCCAAAAGAGTGATGTGGATGGTTATTTTATGGGGTGCCAGCGTATTAGCCCTGGCGGCTATCGGTATGGGATTCCGCCTGCTGATGACCGCCGCAGGATTTAAATCTTAATTACCTGAGCTGTACGTCGGGGAAGGGAATATATTCAGCCCTTCCCCATTAATGCGTCATAAGCCCACAGGGGTGAAATTGATTTTCTTTCAAACTGTGCTAATTCTTTATGCGTTAATGAGGAAAAACAGTTAACCGTCTCAATGAAACATTCAGAGGATGACAAAGATGAAATATCTGCTACCTGCCCTGGCTTTAACGCTGTTAGTTTCGTCACCTGTTTTTGCGGCAAAACAAATTACTCATGAAGAATCACCCGGTTATACCAAAATTGGCGATCTTTCCCTGACCCAGGACGGCACGCCGACGGTCGGGCATAAGGATTTATCTAAAGAGGTAAATCAAAAATGCGAAGAGTCCAACGTGAAGCCTGCCGACTGTTTTTATGTGATTGTCGCCGCCACGGGCGACGAATCTAATCATAAAAACATTAATATCGAAGTCTTCAAGAAATAAATAACCGGACGGCCCTTAATAAAGGGCCTTTTTATTTTATTAGCGTCTCCGCAGAATAGCGTTCTGTCGTTTTCATACCGCCCCACTTCATCTTCAAATCTCGCCAATTGCGCTTTTCACTCCCGGAGGTAAACCGGGGATGATGGCTCGCAAGGTAAGCTCTCAGTGCCGGGTAAGCTTTTCTTTCGGCCAGGGACTGCGCATAGGCCAACTGCATGCCCGGGGAATTCATCACGCCCTGCTGTTGAAGATCGAGAATACGGCGATCGCGCCCAAGGTGGAGCAAAATGGCAAACCATTGCTGATACTGCGCTTCATTCAGCGTGACCAGTCGATCGTGCAGCGCAAATCCCCGGTCAGCGATGTGCCATTTTTGCAAATCGATAGCCCGCTGGGTCAAATTGTTAATCAACGCCTGGCCCCTGGGCGATGCGCGGAGCGCTTCGTCATTAAGCTGCTGCATGGCGATATCCAGTTCCCCTAGACTGACGGCATAGTGACCAACCTCGGCCCGGCAGACGACCGACGGAGAACCTGCACAGGCGTCATCAAGCACCAGAAGCTGTTCGCGGGTCGTTATTTTTTTCTCCGGCTTTGGAATGGCATCCAGCGCCTGACGGAGCTGCGCATTGCCCGGCGTTTTACGTAGCTGCTCGTTTAATAGCGCGATCGCTTTATCGTGGTGGTTGAAATGGAGATAGGCTTCAGCCAGCCAGAGCGTCAGCCGGATACTTTCCGGGGCCAGCATATGGGCGTGCTGAAAACTGTCTAACGCCCGCGACTCATTATTGGACAGAAGCGCTTGGTGCGCCCTGGTGATATGTGGGTAGACCTTAAAGTAGCGGTAGTCGCTCAACCCGAGATCGTCCCTCGCCCCTTCTGAAGTCGCCAGCGCGTAACCGGCAATCGTCAGGCTACAGGCCAGCGCCATTAACCATTTCAGATACTTGCTCATGCTAATTCTCCGATCAGGCTGGAGATTTGCAGGCTGCTCAGCCCGGCGCTGTGCATCAGCCCGCTCAACGAAGGCTGCAGTTTTTTCTGCTGTTCCAGGGCGTGGTCGACCGCAGCCTGCCCGACGACACCTTCCTGCACCAGAAAATCGCCAAATTGCATGTCGCTGCGTTCATAGCGCAACAGAACTGCTTTCAGCACGGCCGCATCCAGATAGCTTTCAGTGATTAACACTTCTGCAAACAGGATTTGACCGGACACATACTCGTGCCATAGCGCTTCAGCCCGCTGTGGACTCAGCATCCCCGCGGCCGCAGCCCTGGAAAGCAACGCGAATTGCTCGGTATTTTGTGCGTCGCCGTACCCCTGTCTTAGCCCAACCACAACCTCACCGCGAGGCACGATAACATAGCGCACGGGGCGGCCAATCTTGCGTGACAGCGCCGCCAGTGAAACGGGATCCAGCCGGCTTTCACTGGCAAGAACCAACCGGTCAGGCTCTTCTCGCAGCGGTAATACGGCGTAATGACGCGCCACCCCTGAAGGTAGCGCGGCGATGAGTCGTTTATCGAGGCAGCGGCAATCCATGCGCTCCATAGGTACGCCAGCCTGTTCTGCCAGCGCCTGGGCAAGTTGCAGCCCATTGATAACGCCGCTTTTCAGCAGCCGCCCGCCAAGTTTCAGGCCTGGAACGCGCTGTTGTATGGCCTCATCCAACTGATGCTGGCTAATCATGCCGTGTGCCATCAGTATTTCACCCAACGGGCGCAGGGCCGGGTTCCGGGCCTGCCCGTGGGGAAAGTCATGCAGGGTTTTATCCCAGGCCACTCGGTGCGGATCGCCGTGCAAAATCACCTGCCGGAGAGCGCGGCAATTAGCCATAAAATTGATCAGAGTGCCCCAGAACAGCCGTGGAATGCTCATCACCCCCTGCCAGAATCCGTAAAAGCCGGTGACGAAAATAATACGCTGCACAAGGCGGTTGGCCATCAGGCCGAGATTAATCCACAGCAGGATGACGAACCATTCATCACAGCAAAATATCGACATAAATTGCCAGGCGTCATCCACGGTGTGCTGATAAATCCAAAGCGCCGCCAATTGGATAGCTATCAGCATGGCGCCAAAACCCAGAAAATTAATCAGGCCGCCCTTTCTGTCTCGCCACAGGAAATAATTGAGCGTCCAGCTTGATGTCCAGCGATGGGTTTTGAACCCCTGAAAAACAGTGCCGATTATCCAGCGTGATTTCTGCCGCACCGCCGCGCGAAAGGTATCCGGGAAATATTCACGGACGCAAACCACGTTAGGCGTTCGCCGCCACGCCCCAAACAATCTCTGCGGCTCATCGGCAACGTCCCGCACCTGAAAACGGCAAAAAGTCTCCGTCATGCCTTTTTTCCGCAAGCGGAAACTGATGTCGTACTCCTCGCTCAGGCTTTGTGCGTCGAAAGCCCGACCGTCACCGTCCGCCAGCAGCGCAAGTACGGCCCGGCGGCTAAAGCAGGTTCCTACGCCCGCGCTGGGCACTTGCCCGGATAAAGCCTCACGGACGGGCACATCTTTACCCTGGAGTTCGGAAAACTCATCCAGATAGCTCAGGCTGGTGAAGTGCTTCCAGCTTCGTTCAAGCGGATAAACCGGGAGCTGAATCAGATCGTTGCGGTCGACCAGGGCGTTAAACAGGCGCAGTTCGAGCGGGGAGATAACGTCCTCCGCATCGTGAAGAACAAAACCGGAGAAGCTAAAACAGGCGTCACGTTCAAACTGAAAAACGGCATCCAGGATATTGTTCAGGCAGTCGGCTTTGTTCGTTGGGCCTGGCCGGGCGCAGACGACTTTATGCACGTTAGGAAAACGAGCGCATACGTCCTCAACGTCGCGTTGGGTTGTGGCGTCGTTCGGGTAGATACCAATAAAAATATGGTAGTTTTCGTAGTCAATCGATGTCGCTGCCAGGCGGGCCATTTTGCCCACAACGCCCGTTTCATGCCATGCTGGCACCAATATTGCTAATGGTTTTTCCTGCAGCTGGTACAGCGCCTGGCCGCTGACATGCCGGGGTTGACGATGCAGGGTACAGGCGCGCCACGCGCGACGGAACCAATACACAACGTCAATAAAAAGGTCGTCTATTCCATTGATAAATATAAAAATAGCCAAACCCATTGCGATTACTTTGACACCATAAAGATAGCTTGAAAAGTAATCCACCCACCCGTCCATGCCTCACCCCAGAGGTTAGTTATTGTTTATCTGGCCGCGATTGTTTCATCGCCACCACAATGTTACCGGTATCATAGGGGAACAGAATATTCCTATAAAGCATAATATTTCATTTCCCTGTCATTTAAACCTTAAACAAACTGGCACTTAACCTTTCAACCAGCATAACTCTCGACATTTAACAAATTAAACAGCCCATATACACAGCTGGAATATCTATAAACCTTTTCGTTTTCCTGTCTTTCGAAAAAATCGGCGCCAGGTCAAAATAGCGCTCCGCAACCGCCGTTTACCACTGGATACAACCGAACATGACCTACAGCTGGCTTATTCTCGCAATCGTTGCCGAAGTGATTGCTACCACCGCTTTAAAACTTTCCGATGGTTTCAGCCGCCTGTGGCCAAGCGTGGTGACGATTCTGTTCTATGGCGTTGCGTTTTACGCGCTGTCGATAACCATGCGCACAATTCCGACCGGGATCATTTATGCCATCTGGTCAGGTGCCGGGATCGTATTGATAGGTATGATTGGCTGGCTTTTCCTCGGGCAAAAGCTCGACTGGCCTGCGCTGGCGGGCATGGCGCTGATTATTCTTGGCGTGCTGGTGATTAACCTCTTCTCCAAATCCGTGGCCCACTAATGAAAACGGGCTGTCTTAAAAGGACAGCCCGCGTCGATTAATTCTGCTCCGCCACCATAATGGCCATGGTATCCGCTTCCAGCGCGCGGAAAATATGCGGCTGGTCCGCCGGGTAACAAATATAGTCCCCAACCGCCAGCTCTTCTGCCGATTCGGTTAGACCAACGAGCGCTCGCCCCTGGGTCACAATCATATGTTCCACCGATCCCGGAGGATGAGGCTCTGAAAGCCGCGGCGTGCCCGGCTGCGCTTCAACCAGATAGATATCCCGACGCACGCCCGGCGGGCAGCTTGCCAGTAAAATAGCCACATAGTTGGCCTGCTCGGCGGAAATTCGGCTGCCTTCTCCCCGGCGGATAATCTGCGTTCTGGCGCTTTGCGGCTCCAGCAGCGTGGCAAACGGAATATTCAGCGCTACGCACAGCGCCCAAAGCGTCTCCAGGCTAGGATTACCGTTTCCCGCTTCCAGCTGAGAGAGCGTGGATTTTGCAATGCCGGCCCTGCGGGCCACTTCCGCCAGCGACAGCCCTGCGCGCCCGCGCTCCCGTGCCAGGCTTCTGGCTATAGTGTCTATTGGCTGAGTCATTAAACTCCCCACTGTTCGATAAAATGAACGATTCGTTCGCTTGATATGGTAGCAGATTGCGGTCATTATAATGACGATTTCGTTCGATATGGAAACCATTACATGATGCGCGCCCACCTCCGCACCCTGCCCGGAGACACCAAAAAAGCCATTTTCCTCGTCTGCCTCGCCGTCGGCGTCGTGGGCGTCTCTTACGGCTCACTCGCGATGGCCTACGGCTTTCCCCTCTGGCTGCCGGTTCTGGCCTCTTTTGTCGTGCTGGCGGGAGCATCCGAATTTATGTTTATCGGCATTATCGCCAGCGGCGGTAATCCTTTTGCGGCCGCGATGGCTGGCCTGCTGGTCAACGCCAGACATATTCCGTTTGGCGTCGCCGTGCGGGAACTGGTGGGCACGCGCCTGCTAAGCCTCCTGGGCTGCCATATCATGAACGACGAGAGCGTCGTTTTCGGCCTGTCTCAGGCCACGCCTGAAAAACGCAAAGCCGCCTACTGGCTCTGCGGCGCGGGTGTCGCACTCTTCTGGCCTGCGGGAACCCTGCTCGGCGCAGGCGTGGGCAGCCTGCTTCCTTCGCCGGAAGTTATCGGGCTGGACGCGGTTTTCCCGGCTATTCTGCTGGCGCTGGTTATTCCGGCCTTTAAAAGCCGTACCACGCTGGTTCGCGCCTCAACCGGGGCCGCTATTTCACTGGCCGCCACGCCTTTTGCTCCCGTTGGGCTGCCGGTGCTGCTTTCCATGTTAGGCCTGCTGGCGAGGAAAAAATAATGACCAATACCCTTACCGTGCTTGCCGGGCTGGCCGTGCTGTCTGCGGGAACGTGGCTGATGCGCTTTAGCGGCGCAAAGCTCGGCAGCAAGCTGGCGCTCTCCGACCGTGCGCAAAAGCTGCTTAACGACGGGGCGACCACCCTGCTGTTTTCCGTCGCCCTGGCAACCACTTTTTTTGAAGGCTCTCATTTCGCAGGATACGCCAGGTTTGCAGGCGTGGCCGTGGCGGTATTCCTCGCCTGGCGCAAAGTACCGCTGATCTTCGTGATTATCGCCGCCGCGCTGGTGACGGCGCTCCTGCGTCTGGCGGGTATTCACTGATCGGGCTGCCGCCTTTACGGCGGCCTCCCTGCACACCTCAGGTTAACCGCAGCGCAACAAAAGATCTTCCTTGCTCGTTTTTACCTTGCTGACAAACCTTTAACTCACTTTTGATAAGTCGAATAGTTCCGCGACGGGATTATCGCTAGAGTAGCCACGTTCCGTACAAGGAAAAACACACACGAGGCGCGACAAGATGGTACTAAAAAATCAGCTGAATATTATCCTGTTATTAATTGTGACCGCCCTTTTCTCCGACCAGACCCTGGCCGAACGCCACGGACATGAATACTTCGTGGTGAAAGATATCGATATTCAGCTTAGCCACCAGGCAGACAGCGATGAACTGCGCCAGGCGGCAGAAGATTCCGCTGATGATTTCCGGGAACACCATCATGCGGTCACCCACAGACGGCCAGCCACCTATTTGCGTTAAGTCGATTTTCAACAATCGTTAGTAGATTTTCTTCGTTCTCATCCTTTATTGCCTGAGTTGTTATGAGTTTCAAGGCGCTGCGGGCGCCGCTAACAACCAGACAATAAAGGATAACACCATGCCATCATCGCCTCGCCAGACCGCTATCGCTCGCGGGCTGGCATTAGCAGCAGCCTTTGCTGCTTTCAGCACCAGCGCCGCCCCGATCAAAGGCGGCGAATTGGTCTACCTGGAACAACAGGCTCACACCAACCTTTATCCTCCGGCCGGGGGCTTCTACCCCAACGGCGGGATCCTGAACCAAATCACCGACAAACTGACCTGGCAGAACCCTAAAACGCTGGAAGTTGAGCCGTGGATTGCCGAATCCTGGACCAGCAACGCGGATAAAACCGAATACACCTTCAGGCTGCGGCCAGGCGTGACGTTCTCCGACGGCACTCCGCTGGACGCCAACGCGGTAGCCAAAAACTTTGATACCTATGGCCTGGGCAATAAAGCCCTGCGCCTGCCGGTTTCCGAAGTCATCAACAACTATGACCACAGCGAAGTTATCGACCCTCTGACGGTGAAATTCTTCTTTAAAAAACCTTCTCCGGGCTTTTTACAGGGTACCGCAACCATCGGCTCTGGCCTGGTTTCCCTGAAAACGCTGGCGCGTACCTTTGATGAGCTGGGCGATGCCCGCAATATCATCGGCTCCGGCCCGTTCGTGGTGCAAAACGAAACCCTGGGCCGCGAAGTGGATTTAGTTGCCCGCAAAGACTACCAGTGGGGGCCGAAAAACAGTCCGCAGCAGGGGCCAGCCAACCTCGACGGCATCAAGATCCTGGTCACGCCGGAAGACAGCGTACGCATAGGTGCGCTGCTGGCGGGACAGGCCGATTTTATTCGCCAGGTACAGGCCTACGATGAGAAGCAGGCTACCGACCAGAAGTTCCCTGTCTACGCAGCCCCCACCCGGGGCGTGAACGACGGCATTGCGCTGCGCCCGGATAACCCGCTGGTAGCCGACGTTAAAGTTCGCCAGGCGCTGCTGCACGGCACCAACGCGCAGCAGGTTGTTGACACTCTCTTCTCCGCCAATTATCCGGTGGCCACGTCGGTGATTGCCAGCACGGCAGCCGGCTATGTTGACCTGCGCGATAAGCTGAAATACGACCCGGCGCTGGCAAACAAGCTGCTCGATGAAGCCGGCTGGCAAAAAGGCAGCAACGGCATTCGCGAGAAAGACGGTAAACCGCTGGCGCTGACCATTTACGAATCTCTGCCGCAGCCGCAGAACAAAGAAGTGCTTCAGCTGGTAGCCCAGCAATGGAAGCAAATCGGCGTGGGCCTTAGCGTTCGCGCCGGGGATGCCGGTAGCCGGGTGCTGGATACCAACAATCCGCAGAAAACCGGGGTTAACGTTATCGAAGTGGGCCGTGCCGATCCGGACGTGATTAAAAGTCAGTTCCATCCGGCCAACCGCGATGCCCTGCTGCAAAAAGGCGGGCTCAGCGCTACCTCGCAGTTTAGCGATGACAAGCTGAACGCCCTGCTCGTCGGGATTTCGTCCGAAGTCGATCCGCAAAAGCGTCTCGCGCTGGCGGGTGACGCCCAGCGCTATCTGATTGACCAGGCCTACGTGATCCCAATTTTTGAAGAGCCGCAGGTCTTTGCCGGTGCACCGTGGCTAAAAGGCGTGGCGTTTGAAGCCGTAGGCCGCCCTTCGTTCTACGCCGCCTGGCTTGAAAAACACTAAGGAGCAGCCATGACACGTTATCTGGCCGGGCGCGCTGCCCAGGCGTTGCTGGTACTGTGGGCGGCCTATAGCGTGTCGTTCATTCTTCTGCAGCTATTGCCAGGAGACGCCATCCTGATCAAATTCCAGAACCCTGACCTTGGGCTTAGCGCGGAACAGATTCAGGAGATGCGGGTGATCTACGGCGAAAGCACCCCGCTGTGGCAGCAGTATCTGACAACGCTTGGCCATATGCTGCGCGGTGATTTTGGCTATTCCATCGAGGCTGGCGTTTCGGTCAGCCAGCTGATTACCGCCAATCTGCCTTCGACGCTGCGCTTAGCCGGCCTGGGTTTTGCCGCCGCGATTATTCTCGCCGTCGGTATTTCAGCGGCCTCCACGCTCGCACCGCTTCGCTGGCTTAGAACGTTGTTTGCCAATCTTCCGGCGTTGTTTATCGCCGTGCCGACCTTCTGGCTCGGCATTGCGTTAATCCAGCTGTTTTCCTTCCACTGGCGGCTGATTCCGGTAATCAATCCCGGCTTCTGGCAGGGGCTCATTTTGCCGATCGCCACGCTCGCGGTGCCAATCAGCGCCCCGCTTGCCCAGCTGCTGATGCGCAATATCGACCAGGTGCTGACTCAGCCTTATGTGGCGGTTGCGCGTGCAAAAGGCGGCAGCCGCGCGGGTGTCCTGTGGCGACACGTTGCCCGCAACGCCCTGCTGCCGGTGCTGACCGTGGCCGGTTTGCTGCTGGGTGAACTGATTGCCGGGGCGCTTATTACCGAAACCGTCTTTGGCCTTAACGGCCTGGGACAGCTGACCCAGCGGGCGGTGAATAACCAGGACGTCGCCGTGCTGCAGGCGGTGGTGATGATTTCCGCCCTGAGCTTCGTGGTCATTAACCTGCTGGTGGATGTGATTTATCCCCTGCTCGATCCGCGCCTTAAGTCTATTCGGGGAGTAACCGCATGACGACCGTTGATATCAATACCCCGCTGCCGCGAAGGACGGAGCGCCGGTTCTCCGGCTTCCGCGCCAGCATTCAGCCCGGCCTTTGGCTGGCCTGGTGCACGCTGATTATCGTCGCGCTTTGGGCGCTGTTCCCGGCGCTGTTTACTCAGTGGAGCCCGACGGAAGGCGTGCCGGGTGCGCAGCGTCTTGCCCCCCAGGCCGGGCACTGGCTGGGCACCGACCAGCTCGGGCGCGATCTCTACGCGCGCATCGTCTGGGGGGCTTCCCACTCGCTTTCCGGCGCGCTGGTGGCCGTGACGCTTGGCCTGGTGGTCGGTACCGCGCTTGGCGTCCTGGCCGGGGCAACCGGCGGCAAGACTGAACACGCGCTAATGCGCGGCGTCGACGTGCTGCTGGCAATCCCCGGCCTGCTGCTTTCGCTCAGCGTTATTATTCTGCTTGGTTTCGGCACGGTGAATGCGGCCATCGCCGTCGGGATTACGTCGATTGCCAACTTTACCCGCCTGGCCCGTGCGGAAGTGGTTCGCATCCGCCACAGCGATTATGTCGAGGCTGCCGTCGGCAGCGGCGGCACATTCCTGCAGGTGCTTTGGCGGCATATTTTGCCGAACGCGCTGACCTCGGTGTTCGCCTTTGCCGCACTGCAGTTCGGCTCCGCTATTCTGGCGCTGTCTACGCTGAGTTTTCTGGGTTACGGCACCCCGCCGCCGACGCCGGAATGGGGCTTACTGATTGCCGAAGGCCGGAACTACCTGGCAACTGCCTGGTGGCTTTCTACGTTTCCAGGCGTCGTTGTCGTAGCCGTGGTGTTGGCCGTCAACCGCATTAGCCACCATTTTGCCCGGAGGTCGTCATGAGTACGCCGCTGCTAAAAATCACCGATCTGAGCATCGCCTGGCGCCAGCGCGGCGGTAACAAACGCGTGGTGCACAACGCCTCCTTTAACCTGCACGCCGGAGAAGTGCTGGCGATAGTCGGTGAATCAGGATCGGGGAAAACGACCCTCGCCCAGTCGATTATTGGGCTGCTGGGTGAAAACGGCATTATCGAATCTGGCGAAATCCAGCTCAACGGTGAGCCTGTCAGCCGCTGGTCAGAACGTCAGCTCGACGCCCTGCGCGGGGCCAGCATCAGCCTGATCCCGCAGGATCCGGGCAGTTCGTTAAACCCGGTAAAAACCATCGGCCAGCAGGTGGCCGAGGTGCTGAAGCTTCATACCCGCCTGCCTGGAGCCGAGCGGGAAAGCCAGGTGGTTGCGCTGCTCGAAAAAGTGGGGCTCAGCCACCCTGCGCAGCGGGCCAACCAATACCCCCATCAGCTTTCCGGCGGGATGAAACAGCGGGTGCTGATCGCCATGGCTATCGCGCTTAAACCCGCGCTGATTATTGCCGATGAGCCGACCAGCGCCCTGGACGTTACGGTACAGAAGCGCATTCTCGATTTGCTGGATACCCTGCGTCGTGAATCCGGTACGGCGGTGTTGTTCGTGACGCACGACCTGGCGCTGGCCGCCCAGCGTTCCGACCGTATTCTGGTGTTCCGCGACGGGCGAATCCAGGAGTCAGGCCCAACCGCTGAAGTGGTGAAGCACCCTAAGAATCCTTATACCCGCCAGCTGTTTGCCGATGCGCCTGGGCTGTCGCGCGCTCTGCGCCCGTGGCCGCTACGCGCGCCACAAACCGCCGCGATTGAGATCCGACACCTCAGCCAGCATTTTTCGCTTGGCAAAGACAGCGCCCAGACGCTGCGGGCGCTGGACGACGTTTCGTTTACCGTTGCACGTGGAACCACCCACGCGCTGGTCGGCGAGTCCGGATCGGGTAAATCGACGCTGGCGCGTATTCTGCTTGGCTTCCAGACGCCGGACGCCGGGAAAGTGCTGATTGACGGTATCGACACTACAGACCTCAGCCCGGAAGCCCGCCGCCAGCTCCGGCAGAAGATTCAGCTGGTTTATCAGAACCCCTTCGCGTCGCTTGACCCGAGCCAGACGCTGTTTCGCATTATCGAAGAGCCGCTGCTGAATTTCGGCAAGCTGTCGAAGGCCGAGCGGCGCGCCAAAGTTGAAGCCATCACCGAACGCGTTGCGCTCCCGCTTGAGGCATTAACCCGTAAACCTCGCGAGCTTTCTGGCGGGCAGCGCCAGCGCGTCGCCATTGCTCGCGCGCTGATTCTGGAGCCACAAATTCTGGTGCTGGATGAGGCCACCTCTGCGCTGGATGTGACGGTGCAGGCGCAAATTTTACGCCTGCTCGACGACTTACAGCGGCAGCTCGGTCTGACTTACCTGTTTATTTCTCACGACCTCGCCACCGTCCGCCAGCTGGCGCACAGCGTTTCTGTTCTGCGCGCCGGTGAGCTGGTGGATAACGGCCCGATTGCCGACGTATTTAACGCCCCGGCCAGCGATTATACCTGGCAGTTGCTGAACGCTATTCCCGATATTGGCTCCGGCCATAAGGACGTTGCATGACCATTAAACGACTGGGCTTTTTTACTCGCCTGCTTGACCACGCCCCGGCCGCCGAACGCTATCGGCTGGCAACGGAGCAAATTATTCACGCCGAATGGCACGGTTTCGACGCCGCCTGGGTAGCACAGCACCACTTTCACGAAGCCGAAGGCGGTCTGCCTGCCCCGCTGGTTTTTCTGAGCCACGTGGCGGCGCACACCCGGCGCATACGGCTTGGCACGGGCATTATTACCCTGCCGATGGAGTCTGCGCTGCGCGTGGCGGAAGACGCGGTCGTACTGGATCTGCTCAGCGGCGGGCGCTTTGAGCTTGGCGTCGGTTCAGGCGGCACGCCGGGTTCTTTCCCGGCGTTTGGACTACAGAGCGCGGAAAGGGGAAAAATTTACGCCGACAATCTCGCAATACTGCGCTCGGCCCTGAACGATGAGCCGCTTGCGGGCACGGATAACCACCTTTACCCGGCCTCACCGCAGCTAAAAAACCGAATCTGGCAGGCGACTTTTTCCGTCGATGGCGGCGCGCGAGCGGGAAAAGCGGGTGACGGGCTGATGCTTTCCCGCACCCAACCTCGTCCGGTCGACGCGCTGGATATCCCGCTGGATGAGATTCAAAACCCTATCATTGATGCCTATCTGGACGCCTTGCCCGAAGGTGTTGAGCCGCGCATCCTGGGCTCAAGAACCGGTTTTGTGACCGACGACGGCGAACTGGCCAGACAGCTCGCGGCAAGAGGACTGCGCCAGCAGGCAGAACAGCACCGGGCGCAGGGACACCCGGTTTTGGGCGACACGCTGGATAGCCATATTGCCGCGTTTGACGTTCACCTGGGCACGCCGCAGCAGGTTATTGCCTCCCTGCTCCGCGACAGCACGCTCCAGCGCGTGACCGATCTTTCGTTCCAGGTGCATTCCATCGATCCGCCGCACGCCTACATTTTGCGTTCCATCGAACTGCTCGCGCAGCAGGTTGCCCCGGCGCTCGGCTGGGTTCGCAGCAGCGCCCGCCCAACCGCTACATCTTCACTGTCTAAGGAGTCATTATGAGTCATTCGGACCTGCTCAATCAGCTGGCAGACATTATCCCCGGCACCTCGCTTGCTGAAGCTCGGGAAATTCGCGAAGCCGCAACAAGCCACGCGCAGGGCAGCTACGAGGCGCTTTTCGGCGAAACCAGCGCAAGTGGCCTGACGTTAGTGGAAAGGCTTCATCTCGCCAGACGAGTGGCGGAATGGCACGACGATGCCCGGCTCGCGGACCATTATACCCGGCGTCTGGCAGGCAAACCCGCCAGCGAACGCTTTAGCACTCTGCTCGATCATGCTGAGAGGCTGAGTTTTCAGCCGGTACAGGCTGGCTCGCAGGACGTCCAGGCCCTGACTCAGGCGGGTTTTAGCGAAGAAGAAGTGGTGACACTGTCACAAATTATTGGCTTCGTGGCCTTTCAGAGCCGCCTGTTACGCGGGCTGCGCCTGATTGGCGGCCAGCCGGTAGACGGCGAACAGGTGCGCATTCCGGCTGCCGGAGAGTGGCACCGACAGCCGCTCACCGCCAGCGGCAAATCCGCCCCGGTGGCGTTTACCCAGGCCGAGCTTAACTGGGAACCGTGGATAGCCGCCCTGCCTTATGCGGAATACGGCCCGGAGCAGCAGGAAACGCTCAAGCGTTTCGGGCACCAGGACTCGGATTATTTTCGCCTGCTGGGGCGCAACCTGCCGGTGCTGGAGCAGCGTACCCTTACCGACAAAGGGATTTTCTACACGCAGGGCGGTTTGCCCCGTGCCGAACGCGAGCTTGCCGCCACGGTTGCCAGCAAGGTAAACGGCTGCATTTACTGCGCGTCGGTTCACGCCCGCAAGGCCAGCCAGCTGTCAAAACATAACGAAGCCATCGAACGTTTGCTCGCCATCGAACCGGGCGGGACGCTGAGCGATGGACAGTCCCCTCGCTGGCAGGCCGAAATTAACTTTTCTGCGGCATTATCCTCCACCCCAGCGAGCGCCAATGCTCAACAGATACAAGCCCTGAGAGAACTGGGATTAAGCGA
Source organism: Enterobacteriaceae bacterium RIT693 (assembly GCA_009668225.1). Taxonomy (GTDB): domain Bacteria; phylum Pseudomonadota; class Gammaproteobacteria; order Enterobacterales; family Enterobacteriaceae; genus Cedecea. The sequence continues at coordinate 42,491 of WJYK01000015.1, forward strand.
GCTTGAGCTGCTGGATTTGGTGCAGTCCACGGCCTTTTTCGCCTGGGCAAACCGTCTGATGCTGACGCTGGGCGAACCGTTTAACTGAGAGATAATGTTGAAAGGAAAATCCCCCACCTGCAGACTGTCTCTTAGTCACAAATACGCTCTATGAAGGACTGGCCAAGGTTCCGTTCACTTCCAGCCCTGTTTTATATGCAGCCACCGAACCGGTGAACGTCTCGGGAGAATCACCGTCATTCCCCCGAGACCCCGGACTCCCGGCCAAATAAATCGACCGCTGAAGCGGCAAACCTCCGTTTTATCTCCCAGTCCTGGGTCGGCTGAGATGCGTTCCCGACGTCCGGCCCCTGGCCAGTCGAAGAGAAAACGGAGGCGATTTAAGCCGGAACCGTGCCTCGCTTTTAACCCCAGCAACACGGAACATCACAGTCGCTTCCGGTTCCACAGCCACGCCCTTGTTCCCGGCTCTCATCGCCCCCGGTTATGACCCAACTCAGGCGAGGTTGAGCTGCCGGGAGCAGCGAAAGAGAGCGATCGTCGGGAACGAATCGCGAACGACCCCGACTGTTTGGGTGATAGCCGGTGGGTTTACCGCTTCAGCGGCGGTGAGCCTGCCAGGCGCCGGGGCTGTTCGGGGGATGGCGTTATCCCCTGGACACGTTCACCGTGCTCTGAACGCGCAGGGAAAATCGAACTATAGGTGAACGGAATAACTGCTGGCGATAAATACACCATAAAAAACAATAAGTTAAATAAATTGGTGTGCATCACCAGTTCCTGCCCAACGGTGAAAGCCCGTAATGTTTTGGAATGAGGCCTTTGGGTTTCCTGGAAAATGGCAGATTGCACCGGTGCAAAGGCTTTCCGATCTCATGTAAGAAGACAAAAAGATTTGCAATTACTGCGGCCGGGAAGAAATACGGGCAGCGGATTGTTATCCATCGGCCCGTCATTAGTGACAATGTCACGTATAGTTAATGATTAGCCGCCTGACGCAGGTCGCAAACCCGGATAGCTTTGCCTTCTGAGCGAGGCAGGCTGCCGCAGTTCACGATGGTGATATCCGTTGAAATCCCTACCATCGACTTAATGCGATGCCGCAGCTCGTGGCAAACCCCACAGCGCTGCTCGTGGCTGAGATACAGGCTGCTCTCCTTCAGTTCCACCTTGATCGCCAGGGTATCAAGATGCCCACGACGATGCACTTCCAGCTGATAATGCGGCGCCAGGTGCTGGAATTTCAGGATCTCCTCTTCCAGCTGCGACGGGAACACGTTCACGCCGCGAATGATCAGCATGTCGTCGGAACGGCCGGAAATCTGGTCCATACGGCGCATGGTGCGCGCGCTGCCCGGCAACAGGCGCGTTAAGTCGCGGGTGCGGTAGCGGATCACCGGCAACGCCTCTTTAGTCAGCGTGGTGAAAAGCAGCTCGCCGTGCTCGCCGTCTTCCAGCGGCACGCCGCCCTGCGGATCGACGATTTCCGGGTAGAAATGGTCTTCCCAGATCGTCGGGCCATCACGCGACGCCAGGCACTCCATCGCCACGCCCGGCCCCATCACTTCTGACAGGCCGTAAATATCCAGCGCGGTGATGCCCAAGCGGCGTTCAATTTCTGCCCGCATGGCTTTGGTCCACGGCTCCGCGCCAAAAACGCCCACGCGCAGCGAGCAGCCGCTGGCATCGCCGCCCATCTGGCGTTCCAGCTCTTCAATCAGGTTCAGGCACCAGGACGGCGTGACCATGATCATGTCCGGCTGAAAATCGCGGATCAGCTGCGCCTGTTTTTCAGTCTGGCCGCCGGACATCGGGATAACGGTCGCCCCGAGGCGTTCTGCGCCGTAGTGCGCGCCCAGCCCGCCGGTAAACAGCCCGTAGCCGTAGGAAACGTGAATTTTATCTTTTGGCGTACCGCCTGCGGCACGCAGCGAACGCGCCACCAGGTTAGCCCAGGTATCAATGTCGTTTTGGGTGTAGCCCACAACCGTAGGTTTGCCCGTCGTCCCAGAAGAAGCGTGAATACGAACGACCTGCTCCATCGGCACGGCGAAAGTATCAAAAGGATAGTTATCGCGCAGATCCTGCTTGGTGGTGCAAGGGAACAGGCGAATGTCTTTCAGCTCTTTAAAATCGTCAGGGTGCACGCCCACGGCGTCAAATTTGCGCTTATACATCGGGACGTTGTTATAAGCGTGGTTAAGCGTCCATTTCAGGCGCTGCGTTTGCAGGGCCTGCAGCTCATCCAGCGACGCGGTTTCAATCGGTTCCAGCTTGGTTTCAGAGGTTATCATTATTAGGGTACTCGCAAGTTTGACTAGCTCACACGCTCAAGGATCAGGGCAATACCCTGACCCACACCGATACACATGGTGCAAAGGGCATACCGCCCGCCGCGCCGGTGCAGCTCCAGGCTGGCCGTTAACGCCAGTCTGGCTCCGCTCATCCCCAGCGGGTGTCCTAACGCAATCGCGCCGCCGTTAGGATTCACATGCGGGGCATCATCCGGGAGCCCCAGTTGGCGAAGCACGCCGAGCGCCTGCGCGGCGAAGGCTTCGTTTAGTTCAATTAAGTCCATGTCGTGGATGCTTAGCCCGGCAATTTCCAGCACTTTTCGCACCGCCGGAACCGGCCCCAGCCCCATCAAACGCGGCTCTACGCCCGCCGTCGCCATGGCGACAATACGCGTCTTTGGCGTCAGCCCGTGTTGCAGCGCGGCGGCTTCGCTGGCGATAATCAGCGCCGCTGCCCCGTCGTTTACGCCGGAAGCATTGCCCGCCGTCACTACGCCGTTGGCGCGGAACGGCGTTTTTAGCGCCGCCAGCTGCTCAAGCGTGGTTTCTGCACGTGGATGTTCGTCTGCCCACACTTCGGTCACAGCCCCTTTGCGCCCGCTGAGCGTGACCGGCACGATCTCTTCGGCCAGAATGCCCTTTTGCTGCGCGCGGGCGGTACGCTGCTGGCTGCGAAACGCAAATAGGTCCTGGTCTTCGCGGCTTATTTTTAACAATTCCGCTACATTCTCTGCCGTTTCCGGCATGCTGTCAGTACCAAATTGCGCTGCCATGAGCGGGTTCACAAAACGCCAGCCGATGGTGGTGTCAAACATCTCCGCCTGACGCTGGAACGGCGAGCTGGCTTTGCCCATCACAAACGGCGCACGGGACATGGATTCCACGCCGCCCGCCAGCATCAGCTGGGCATCACCGGCTTTAATGGCGCGAGCGGCAAAGCCCACGGCATCCAGCCCGGAACCGCACAGGCGGTTAATGGTTGTGCCCGGAACGTCGACAGGTATACCCGCCAGCAGCGTCGCCATGCGCGCCACATCGCGGTTATCCTCCCCGGCCTGGTTCGCACAGCCAAAGATAACGTCATCGACGGCGCTCCAGTCGAGATTAGGGTAACGTGCCAACAGCGCTTTTAACGGCAACGCGGCCAGGTCATCCGCCCGCACGCCAGAAAGCGCCCCGCCGTAGCGGCCAATCGGAGTACGCACGCCATCGCAAATAAAAGCCTGACTCATAATTTTTCTCCTGAAAGCGTCGTACCGATGCGATGGGCGCGGCCGCGGAACAGCGCCAGCGTCTTCTCATCCTGATTAATAATTTCGATGTCGTAGACGCCGGTCTGGCGTCCCTGCTGACGAACATGCGCCACCGCTTTTAGCCGATCGCCCGCCTTGCCGGGGCGCAGAAATTCAATGCTGCAACCGGATGCTACGGCCGCCAGCCCCTGGCTGTTGCAGGCGTAGGCAAAGGCGGTATCGGCCAGGGTAAACAGCTGCCCGCCGTGGCAGGTCTGGTGGCCATTGAGCATGGCCTCGGTGATGGTCATGGTAAGTATCGCAAAGCCGTCACCCATCTCAATCACTTCGATTCCCATCTGTTTGGCGCAGTTGTCCCGCGCGTACATCAGGCGAGCGTTATCCCAGGCATTAGTGCTCATGTTGGTTCTCCAGCAGCGCGCGCTGGCGCAGTAAAGACGTCGGGCGGTAACGCTCTTCGCCGTAGTGGCGCTGCAGGTTTTCCAGTAGCGTTAAGACATTTTGCCAGCCCAGCCGCGCTCCCCAAGCCAGTGGCCCCTGTGGATAGTTAACGCCGAGCTGCATCGCGGTATCGATATCCGCTTCTCCGGCCACGCCTTTCTGCAGCGCGTCCAGCGCTTCGTTGGCCAGCATCGCCACCGTGCGCCACGCCAGCATGCCGGGGTAGTCGTTAATCACCAGTACCTGTTTACCCTGCCGCTGGAAGTAATGGATGACCTTCGCCAGCTGCTGCGGCGTAACCAAAGCCGAGGCGGCCAGCACTTCCAGAGAGGAATCGGCCAGCCTGTCCCGCAGCACCACCGGACGTTTCAGTTCGGCTGACATGGCAGTGGCGGTCATACCGTTGGTAATGGCGACCACAATGCCGTCAAGCTCAAGCGTTTTGCCGGACTGCGTGGCCTGTTTTGCGGCAAATTCTTCGGGCACCTGAGGCTGGTATTCCGGCGTCGCCTCAAGCGGCCAGCGGTAAACGCCCTGCCCGGTTTTCTTGCCCAGGCGCTTGCCCAGCACCAGCTCCTGCTGGGTTAATGAAGGTAAAAAGCGGCGCTCCTGCCAGAAGGCGTTAAACACCGAGCAGGTCACGGCGAAGTTGACGTCCTGGCCGATCAGATCGGTTAACGCCAGCGGCCCCATCGGGAAGCCCGCGCCGTCGCGTAAAGCCGCGTCGATGGCCGCAGCCGGAGCCACCTGCTCCTCCAGCGCACGCCAGGCTTCGGCATAAAACGGCCGCGCCACGCGGTTAACGATAAATCCCGGCGTGGAGTGGCATCGCACCGGCTGTTTTCCCCAGCGCAGCGCCAGCTCACAAAGCCGCTCGGCAATTTCCGGCGAGGTTTCCAGCCCGCTGACCACCTCCACCAGCCTCATCACCGGCGCAGGGTTAAAGAAATGCAGCCCGACCACGCGTGCCGGATGGCTGATTCCGCTGGCGATGGCGGTGATGGAAATGGATGAGGTATTGCTGGCAAAGACGGTATCAGCGCCGCAGACCGCCGCTAAATCGCGGAAGATCGCCTGTTTGATGTCAATTTGTTCGGCCGCTGCCTCAATCACCAGCTCAGCCTGAGCCAAATCTTCCAGCGTTTCTGCCGGATGCAGCCGGGCAAGGGTTGACTGACGGCTGGCATCATCCAGCTTGCCTTTGGCTACGCGAGCGCTTAGCGCGGTGTCAATGCCGTCAATCGCACGCTTTGCCGCGCCGGGCTGAATGTCATACAGCCAGACGGCATGGCCTGCGCTGGCGGCCACCTGCGCAATTCCCGCGCCCATGGTGCCGCTGCCTATTACCGCAATCACAGCATCAGGTGTCAGCATGCTCATTTCCCCTTAAAGGTCGCCGGGCGTTTCGCCAGAAAAGCTGAAACTCCCTCGCGATAGTCTTCGCTGCGGCCGGCCAGGCGCTGATAGTCCCGCTCCAGGTCCAGCTGGGCGTCCAGGGTGTTGGTTTCCGAGGCGTAAAGCGCTTTTTTGATAAGCCCCAGACCAAAGGTCGGCTGAGTAGCCAAGTGTTGAGCCAGCTGGCGGGCGGTATCGCTTAGCTGTTCGTCATCCACTACCTGCCAGATCATGCCCCACTCGTGCGCCTGTTCCGCGCTCAGCGTGTCGCCAAGTAATGCCAGCCCCATAGCGCGTGCCCGCCCGGTCAGGCGGGGTAAGAACCAGGTGCCGCCGCAGTCGGGCACCAGGCCCAGCTTGCTGAAAGACATAATGAATTTTGCCGAACGTGCGGCAATAACCATGTCGCAGCCCAACGCCAGCGTGGCACCGGCTCCGGCCGCAACGCCGTTGACCGCAGCAATCACCGGCTTCGGTAATTTCGCCAGACGACGCAGCAGCGGGTTATAGAAAGCTTCAACGGAATAGCCCAGGTCTGGCGCATCGCCGCTTGGGTCAACGTTGCGGTCGTTGAGATCCTGCCCGGCGCAAAAGCCACGTCCGGCACCGGCGATCAGCAGGCAGCGGATGGTTTCATCCCGCTCAGCCTGGGTGAGAACTTCCGCCAGCTGGCGGTGCATCTCATCGTTAAAGCTGTTCAGCCGCTCCGGGCGGTTCAGGGTCAGGGCCATCACCCCGTTTTGCACATCGCTAACAATAAAACTCATGATTAACGTCCTTTGAATTCAGCAGGTCGTTTTTCCAGAAAAGCGGCGATGCCTTCCTGACGATCTTCGGTGGCGGCGAGCAGCGTAAACAGCTGACGTTCCTGCAGCAGGCCCTGGCTCAGGCCCGTGTTCTGCGCCTGTTGAAGCGCGTTTTTCGCGGCCTGCAGCGCAAGGGGTGCATGACGAGCGATGCTTGCGGCAAGTTTCTGCGCGTATTCAAGCGTCAGCGCGGCAGGATGTACTTCGGCAACCAGCCCGGCACGTAAAGCCTGCGGTGCGTCGATAGCTTCACCGCTCAGCACCATGCGGTAAGCCAGCGCCTTGCCTACGCTGCGGATAAGCCGCTGGGTTCCGCCCGCGCCGGGCATAATCCCCAGCGTGATTTCCGGCAGGCCGAAGCGCGCGTTATCCCCGGCAACGATGATGTCACTCAGCAGCGCCAGCTCGCAGCCTGCGCCGAGCGCATAGCCGTTGACGGCGGCGATCAGTGGTTTTGGAAAGCGTTCAATGCGCGCCCAAAGCTGGGGCCGGGGATCGTTCAGCGTGGCGGGCATATCCCGGCTCGCCATCTCTTTTAAGTCCGCTCCGGCGGCAAAAAAGCGCTCATTGCCGGTGATAACGACTGCACCGATGGATTCGTCCTGCTGCGCGGCTTCCAGCGCTTCAGCGATCTGCGTCAGCAGGGCGTTGTTGAGCGCATTGCGAGCCTGCGGGCGGTTCAGCGTCAGGGTCAGCACCCGGCCGCTCTGTTGGCTTAGAAGTTCGCTCATCACAGCCCCTGCGCGTCAAAATCGAGCACCACGTCGTCGCCCTTCGGCAGCGCCTGGCAGCTCAGCACGTAGCCTGCGGCCAGCTGATCCGGCTCGAGGCTGTAGTTGACGCCCATTTCCACTTCGCCGCGCAGTACCTTGCAGCGGCAGGTGGCGCAGACGCCGCCTTTGCAGGCATACGGCAGATCCGCGCCCTGGCGCAGCGCCGCGTCGAGAATGCTTTCGTCCCCGGCGGTCAGCGTTATCTGGCGATCCACGCCGTCCTGGCGCAGGATCACGGTTTTACCGGCCGCCTGAGCGCGAGAACGAGCGCTGGGCGTAACGCCCGGCGTGTTGAAATGCTCGAGGTAGATATCCTGCGGCGCCACGCCCATCTCTTTCAGCGTGGCTTCGGCTACCTGCATCATGCTTTGCGGGCCACAGATAAAGGTGCGGTCAAAGCCTTTGACGTCCAGCAGATGGTCGCCGAGCTGTTTTAGCTTCGCGCCGTCCAGGCGGCCACTGAGCAATTCGCTGTCCGATTTTTCCTGGCTGAACAGGTAAATAAGCTGCAGGCGCTGCGGGTAACGGTCTTTCAGGTCGGCCAGCGCCAGGCGGAACATCATGCTGGCGCTGCTGCGGTTGCCGTAGACCAGCGTCACGCTGCTTTGCGGCTCGGTGGCAAGCGTGGCGCCGATAATCGCCAGCATCGGCGTAATGCCGGAGCCCACCGCCAGCGCCAGATAGTTCCCGCGAGTTTCCGATTCCGGCTGATAGCCAAACGTCCCCTGCGGCACCATCACTTCCAGCGACATGCCGGCGGTTAAATCACTGACCGCGTACTGCGAGAAACGGCCGCCTTCAATGGCTTTGACCGCGACGCAGATCTCACCCGGATTGTCCGAGCGACAGATGGAATAGCAGCGGCGCAGCTCTTCATCACCCAGGCGGGCTTTGAGTGTCAAATGCTGCCCAGGGCGAAAACGATATTGCCCGCGCAGCGCGTCCGGCACCGCAAACGTGATCGCCACCGCCTCTGCGGTTTCGGGTTCGATACGTGCCACTTTCAGGGAATAAAACATTGTCATGGCATCCTCAAATACATTTAAAGTAATCAAAGGGTTCCCGGCAGCTGTCGCAGCGATAAAGCGCTTTACAGGCCGTGGAGCCGAATTCACTGATGAGCGAAGTGTGTTCGCTCCCGCAGCGCGGACAGGTCACCTGGGCGGCGACAGTTGCGTGGCAGGCATGCCCCTGCGGCGGACTGATGCCGTATTCGCGCAGCCGGGCTTTGGCCTCCGGCGACATCCAGTCCGTCGTCCAGGCGGGATGCAAAACCAGCTTGATATGCACCGGGCTTAGGGCTGCACCCTCCATCGCTTCTCTGATGGCCGCGAGCAAGAACTCGGTCGCCGGGCAACCTGAATACGTTGGCGTGAAGCCGATATGCCAGCCATCCTCGCCGTGTTCTACGCTGCGTACCATGCCAAGGTCGGTGATGGTCAGCACCGGGATTTCCGGGTCACTGATTTCACTCAGCAGACGCCAGATGTCGCGGACGGCGGCGGGCTGAAGCGTGGCGATTTGCATCCTCTCCTCCTTACCATTGCTGGTTTGGGTAAGCGCGCTGCAGGTACTGCATTTCAGCCAGCAGCGGGCCGAGGTGTTCGGTATGTAAACCCTGTTTACCGCCGGTGCGGTATGGCTGTTCTGCCGGGGCCTGCAGCGAGGCATCGCTCAACCCGGCGGTCACTTCCTGCAGCCATTCGGCTTTGAGGCTAAGCGGATCGACCGCAATCCCCTGCTCCGCCAGCGTGGATTCCAGCTCATCGGCGACAAACATCTCGCCGCTGAAGCGCCACAGTTTGTTCACAGCGCGTTGCGCTTTTGCCTGCGAAAGCGCGGTGCCGTTGCCCAAGCGAACCAGCCAGCCGCGGCTGAAACGCAGGTGATAGCGCACTTCTTTAATCGCTTTAGCCGCGATGGCCGCCAACTGCGGATCTTTGCTTTCTACCAGGCGGCTGAACAGCGAGACGTGCCAGGCGTCCAGCAGATACTGGCGCACCAGCGTTTCGGCGAAATCGCCGTTAGGCTGTTCCGCCAGCAGCAGGTTGCGGTATTCACGTTCATCACGCCCAAAGGCCAGCCTGTCTTCATCAATGTGTTCGCCTTCCCGCTCGGCGGCGTAGGTCAGGAAGTTGCGTGCCTGGCCGAGCAGGTCGAGGCCAATGTTGGCCAGCGCCAGGTCAATTTCCAGCTCCGGCGCATGACCGCACCAGGCGCTCAGGCGCTGGGCGAGCACAAGGCAGGTGTCGCCGAGGCGCAGGCTGTAGGTCGCTACAGGATCGAGTGTCATTGGCGGCCTCACATGTGCTCGATGCCGTCAGGCAGCGTGTAAAACGTCGGGTGGCGGTAGACTTTGCTGTCTGCCGGGTCGAAAAATTCCGGGCGTTCTTCCGGCTGCGAGGCCACGATTTCGCTCGCTTTCACCACCCAGATGGAGCAGCCTTCGCTGCGGCGGGTGTAGGCGTCGCGGGCGTTTTCCAGCGCCATCTGGTCGTCGGCCGCGTGCAGGCTGCCGACATGGCGGTGGGACAGCCCCTTTTTATTACGGATAAACACTTCGTACAGCGGCCAGTAAATTTTGCTCATCTCTTACTCCTTCAGGCGGCGGTGCGGGCCTGTTGTTTTTCGGCATACGCAAGGGCGGCTTCGCGCACCCATGCCCCCTCTTCCCAAGCTTTACGCTTGGCGGCAAGGCGCTCTTCGTTGCATAAGCCGCGCCCGGCCACTACTTCGTTAAATTCCTGCCAGTCAATGTCGCCAAAGCGGTAGTGGCCGGTAGCCTCATCCAGATGCAGATCGGGATCCGGCACGGTCATGCCCAGCAGCTCAACCTGCGGCACCGTGTTGTCGACAAAGCGCTGGCGCAGCTCGTCGTTACCGAAGCGTTTGATTTTCCAGGCGAGGCTTTGGGCGCTGTTTGGCGAGTTGTCGTCGTTGGGCCCGAACATCATCAGCGCCGGCCACCAGAAGCGGTTAATGGCGTCCTGCAGCATCTGGCGCTGTTCCGGGCTGCCCTTCGCCAGCACGGTGCAGGCTTCAAACCCCTGACGCTGGTGGAAGCTTTCTTCTTTACAGATTTTCACCATCGCACGGGCGTAAGGGCCGTAAGAAGTCCGGCACAGCGCGACCTGGTTGACGATAGCGGCGCCGTCAACCAGCCAGCCAATAACCCCAATGTCGGCCCAGTTGAGCGTCGGGTAGTTAAAGATGGAGGAGTACTTCATCTTGCCGTCGAGCATCTTCTGGTAGATATCTTCCCGGGCGCAGCCCAGGGTTTCGGCGGCGCTGTAGAGATACAGGCCGTGCCCGGCTTCATCCTGCACTTTGGCCAGCAGAATGGCCTTGCGGCGCAGGCTGGGCGCACGCGTTATCCAGTTGCCTTCCGGCAGCATGCCGACAATTTCCGAGTGCGCATGCTGGCCTATCTGGCGGATCAGCGTTTTGCGGTAAGCCTCCGGCATCCAGTCCTGCGGCTCTATGGCGGTTTCCTGCTGGATGCGCTCGTCAAAGCGTTCTTGTTCTGTCACGGCATCACCTTATGATTCAATTTAATGCTACACATTGCGATATTGCGAATCACATCATGACTAAAAGTTACAGATAAGTTAACGAAGATCGCAAAGATTACACGGTATGATTGTGAGGTCTATCACGTAAAATTTCGCTAAACCCCTATTTATCATTGATATAAATAAATAACAAAAATCACACCTCATCGCATTGTTAACAATTTATTAAATTACAGCTTGATTTTTATGATTCATAAAACAAACACTGTAAGCATTAAATGCAGCATGTAATGGAGAGTGAGATGCAAAAGTTAACCAGCTATCTGTCCGGGACGTGGTTTAGCGGCCAGGGTAAAGAAAGAACCATTTTTCATGCCGTTAGCGGCGAACCGCTGTGGCAGGTGACCAGCGAAGGCGCGGATATGGCGGCGGCAAAACGCTTCGCCGTTGAACAAGGCGGCAAGGCACTGCAGGCGATGACATTTATCCAGCGCGCCGCAATGTTAAAAGCCGTGGCGAAACATTTGCTGGCGCAGAAAGAGGCGTTCTACGAGGTTTCGTACCAAACCGGGGCCACCCGCGCCGATAGCTGGGTTGATATTGAAGGCGGGATCGGTACGCTGTTTGCCTACGCCGGAATGGGCAACCGCGAGCTGCCGGATGACACGCTGTGGCCGGAAGACGAGTTGATTCCGCTCTCCAGACAGGGCGGATTCGCCGCCCGCCACGTGCTCACCTCGAAGTCCGGCGTGGCGCTGCACATCAACGCGTTTAACTTCCCCTGCTGGGGGATGCTCGAGAAGCTGGCCCCGACCTGGCTGGCCGGTATGCCCGCGATCGTTAAACCCGGCACGGCCAGCGCGCAGTTAACCCAGGCGATGGTCAAAGCGATAGTTGAATCCGGCCTGGTGCCGGATGGGGCGATCGGCCTGATTTGCGGCGGCGTGGGTGACCTGTTCGAGCATTTAGATGAGCAGGATGTGGTGACGTTTACCGGGTCGGCCAGCACCGGACAAAAGTTACGTTGTCACTCAAATATCGTTGCCCGTTCTATTCCCTTTACCATGGAAGCGGATTCACTGAACTGCTGCGTGCTGGCAGAAGATGTGACGCCTGAGCAGCCTGAATTTGCGCTGTTTGTGCGCGAAGTCGTGCGTGAAATGACCGCCAAGGCCGGGCAAAAATGTACCGCGATTCGCCGGATTATCGTGCCGCAAAACCGGCTGGGTTCGGTGATAGAAGCGCTGAAGGCAAAACTGGGGAAAATTCAACCAGGCGACCCGGCGGTGGAAGGCGTGCGCATGGGGGCGCTGGTCAGCCTTGAACAGCGGGATGACGTGCAGCGTAAAGTTGACCAATTGATTGCCGCCGGATGCGAAGCCGTGCTTGGCGGTAAAGCAGATCTCGCTCAGCCGGGCGCGTTCTTCCCGCCGACCCTTTTGCTTTGCCAGCAGCCGGATGAAACGCCTGCGGTGCACGAGCTTGAGGCCTTCGGCCCGGTTGCCACCGTGATGCCGTACCGGGATGCTGAACACGCTATGGCGCTGGCTCGCGCCGGCCAGGGCAGCCTTGCCGGGACGCTGGTCACCGCCGATGAGCAAACTGCACGTGAATTTATTCTCGGCGCAGCCCGCGCGCACGGACGAATTCAGGTGCTGAACCAGGAATCGTCTGTCGAGTCTACCGGGCATGGGTCACCGCTGCCGATGCTGGTTCACGGCGGCCCTGGCCGTGCGGGCGGCGGCGAAGAGCTGGGCGGCCTGCGCGCGGTGAAACACTACATGCAGCGCACCGCTATTCAGGGCAGCCCAACGATGCTTGCCGCCGTTAGCGGACAGTGGAACTACGGCGCTCGGGTTCAGGAAGATGCCGTGCATCCGTTCCGCAAACATTTTGAGGAGCTGCGCATCGGGGAAAGCATTCTCACCGCCCGCCGCACCGTGACCGAAGCCGACATCGCCAACTTTGCCAACCTGAGCGGCGACCGTTTCTATGCCCATACCGATAAAATTGGCGCAGCAGAATCTTTCTTTGGCGAACGCGTGGCGCACGGCTACTTTGTGGTGTCCGCCGCCGCCGGGCTGTTTGTCGATCCGAGCGTCGGGCCGGTGATTGCCAACTACGGCATGGAAAACCTGCGCTTTATCGAGCCGGTAAAAATCGACGATACCATTCAGGTGCGCCTGACCTGCAAACGTAAAACCGCCAAACCGCAGAAAACGGCGGAAGATAAGCCGGTTGGCGTGGTGGAATGGGCGGTGGATATCACCAACCAGCATCAGCAGGTCGTTGCCCGCTACTCGATCCTCACCCTCGTTGCCCGCCTGAACGGTGATTTTACCGCTTGAGTCTTAAATGCCAGACAGGCAAGTCATCGCCTCTGGTTTGACCCTCACCCTAACCCTCTCCCTAACCCTCTCCCTAAAAGGGAGAGGGAACAAATAATTAACCAATCTTTTGTTTTCCCCCTCTCCCTCCGGGAGAGGGCCGGGGTGAGGGCTGAATTTAACCCGAAGCTCATCGACCCGGAGTAACAACTCTTCCCAATTCCACATTCTGGCAACCACAGCAAAACACTTGGCAGGGAATACAAGGGAAGCCCCGGCGGAAGTTGTTATGTTGAATCCGACAGTCTTTATCCAGCACGCACATGACAACACAACGCACGTTTAAGGTGAGAAAGCGATGACAATGAAAACGGGAAAAAAAGCGCTGGCGCTGGCTATTGCGCTCCTGACCTCGGCGGGGATTAACGCCCCTGCTTTTGCCCACGGCGGCGAGGCACATATGGTGCCAATGCAAAAAACGCTCGCGGATTTTGGTGCCGACGTCCAGTGGGACGATTACGCGCAGATGTTTACCATCGTCAAAGACGGTGCCTACGTGAAGGTGAAGCCTAACGCCACCTCCGCCGTCGTTAACGGCAAAACGCTCAAGCTTGAAGTCCCGGTTACCTTTAAAGACAAAACGGCGTTTATCTCCGAAGGGTTTATCAATGAAGTGTTCCAGTCCGGGCTGGATCAAACCTTTGCGGTCGAGAAAAAACCGCACCCGCTCAACTCCCTGAGCGCCGACGAAATTAATAAGACGGTGGAGATAATCAAAGGCGCGGCGGACTATAGGCCGAATATTCGCTTTACCGAGATTTCCCTGCGCGAGCCGCCGAAGGAGCAAATCTGGAAGTTTGTGATGGACGGCACCAGCGTCAGCCAGCCGCGCGAAGCGGACGTCATCATGCTGGACGGTCGCCATATTATTGAAGCCACGGTAGATTTGGCCGCCGGAAAGGTGAAAAGCTGGAAACCGATTGAAGGCGCTCAGGGTATGGTGCTGCTGGACGATTTTGCCAGCGTGCAGTCGATAATCAACAACAGCAAAGAGTTCGCCGATGCGGTTAAAAAACGCGGCATCAGCGATCCGTCAAAAGTGGTCACTACCCCGCTGACGGTCGGCTATTTCGACGGCAAGGACGGCCTGAAGCAGGATCAGCGCCTGCTGAAAGTGGTGAGCTATCTTGACGTTGGCGACGGCAATTATTGGGCGCACCCGATTGAAAACCTGGTGGCCGTGGTGGATCTCGAGCAGAAAAAAATCATCAAAATTGAGGAAGGTCCGGTCATTCCCGTGCCGATGACCCCGCGCCCTTATGATGGACGTGACCGGCAGGCTGCCAACCTGAAACCGCTGAATATCATTGAGCCAGAAGGCAAAAATTACACCATTACCGGCGACACGATCCGCTGGCAAAACTGGGATTTGCACCTGCGGCTGAATTCCCGCGTTGGTCCGATTATTTCCACCGTGACTTACAACGACAACGGCACTAAACGGAAAATCATGTATGAAGGGTCGCTCGGTGGGATGATTGTGCCGTATGGCGACCCGGATATCGGCTGGTATTTTAAAGCTTACCTGGACGCCGGGGATTACGGCATGGGCACGCTGACCTCGCCTATCGTACGCGGCAAAGATGCGCCGGCCAACGCCGTCCTGCTGGACGAAACCCTGGCCGATTACACCGGCAAACCAACCACGATTCCGCGCGCCATTGCGGTTTTCGAACGCTACGCCGGGCCGGAGTATAAGCACCAGGAGATGGGCCAGCCGAACGTCAGCAGCGAACGCCGCGAGCTGGTGATTCGCTGGATAAGCACCGTCGGCAACTACGACTACATCTTTGACTGGGTCTTCCACCAGAACGGCACCATCGGTATTGACGCTGGCGCGACCGGCATCGAAGCGGTAAAAGGCGTGAAGGCCAAAACCATGCACGATGCCACCGCGAAAGAAGATACCCGCTACGGGACGCTTATCGACCACAATATTGTCGGCACGACCCATCAGCATATTTATAACTTCCGCCTGGATCTGGACGTCGACGGCGAAAACAACAGCCTGACCGCTATCGATCCGGTGGTGAAGCCGAACACCCGCGGCGGCCCACGCACAAGTACGATGCAAACCAATGAATATGCGATTAAAAACGAGCAGGACGCGGCGCAGAAATTTGACCCGGGCACCGTCCGTTTGCTCAGCAACCCGAACAAAGAAAACCGCATGGGTAACCCGGTTTCCTATCAGCTGATCCCTTACGCAGGAGGGACTCACCCGGTGGCAACCGGGGCGAAGTTTGCCCCGGACGAGTGGATTTACCACCGTCTGAGCTTTATGGATAAACAGCTGTGGGTGACTCGCTATAACCCGGATGAACGCTATTCCGAAGGCAAATATCCGAACCGCTCCGCGCACGACACCGGCTTAGGCGCTTACACTAAAGACAATCAGTCGCTGGAAAACACGGACAACGTCGTCTGGTTAACCACCGGCACCACGCATATCGCCCGCGCCGAAGAGTGGCCCATCATGCCGACCGAGTGGGTACATGCCCTGCTGAAGCCGTGGAACTTCTTTAACGAAACGCCAACGCTTGTGAAGTCAGAGGACATTACCAGTAAATAATCGGTTTGCGGCGCGCTATTTCAGCGCGCCGCGTCTTCACTCTAAGGCTTAATAGCCTGCCAGCCGTGAATAAGCAGCGACTGGAAAAACGACTGCGCGCTGGCAAATCCCGCGTCGAGAAGCAACGCTTCGGTTTGACGAGGCGGCAGAAGAAGCAAACGTCGACTAAGCTCGGCCTTCACCTCAGAAATGTCCCGCTCGCGTTGGGTATAAGCCTGCTGCAGCGCAACCCAATTTTTCAACTGGCTGTCAAAACCGGGATCCACCATGTCACCCGCAATTTCTGCGGCGATTAGCTGCCCGGCGGGTTTTAGCCTGTCGGCAATGTGTTGGTAAATCCCCCCCCGCTGCGGGTGCTGAATAAAATGCGCCACCAGCAAACACAAAGCGGCGTCATATTTTTCCCGTTCAGGAACGTCGATAACGTGGCCTTCAATCAGCGTACAGCGGTCGCTCAGCCCTTCTCGCTCAAGCTTTTCTGCACAAACGGCAAGCATATTGGGAGAAGGATCCACGCCGGTAAACCGCCACCCTGGGTGCTGATGTGCCAGCCTGACGATTTCCGTCCCGGTGCCAATACCTACGCAGAGAACCCTCGCATCACTGGCTAAATTCCCCAGCAAGAGCGATATCAGCGAATGCAGATTATTTGAAATGTCTTTCAGGCGTTCGCCGCTGGCATCGTACTGGCGGGAGAATTCCGCGTTGAAAATGTCATTTGTATCGTTCATCACGTCCCCTTTGGTTGGCGATCGGCGAAAAAATAGCCAAAACTCATGTAACTTACGATATCACATGAAATGTCACTTTAAAAATGGTTTTCTTTCCCTCCGCCCCATCCGTTTCTCCCCGTTCTGGTATTGACAGACAGCCCTTAATTATCATCTTGATAATATTTACTCTGGCGGAAGACTACACCGGAAATAACACTTCCCTTACCGGAATATTTATTTCCTTACCATGGAAAAAATATCATCCCAGGTCAAAACAAGCATTTTTAGTTAAGACAAAAGTAAAGATCGACAAAATCCTGAGGATCTTATTTCATTATAAATCAACAGTGATATACTCCCGAATGAATTTGATATGCATTCAAATAAATAAAACTATGCGTAATGTGCCTTTTTATCTCTTCTTTGGCACGCATTTCGCAGAGTAATAATCTCGTCGCTTATACCGAGAAAAAATATGACGCAACACCTACTTCAAGACACCATAGCCAGGTACAGCCAGCAAATAAAAAAACATCCCCGCTTTCGAGAGGCCATCCAACACCATTATGACTCCCTGCTGATAACCTATAAAAAGCAGCCGCTCTTTTATAAAACCATTTTACAAAGCTCGCGCTTTCACGTTGTACTGGCGCTGCTGTGTTTTCACTACAGCGACCGTCGGGCGGTTCTCGCGGATATCAAAGAATTTTGCGTAAAAATGGAGCTCACCAGCCTAAATACGGTGAATTCACTGGTCACGTTACTGCGTATTACCGGCAGAATGACGCTGGAAAAAAGTGAGGATGACCGCCGGGTGCTGCTGTATACCCCCAGCACAAAAGGTCTTGATGAAACCCGCAGCTATATGCAGATCTCAATTCCTTCACTGAAAATGTTGCTGCCGGAAAATACGCTTTCGATTCATGCTCTTGAGGATACCCATATCTTCGAAGCCTTTTTTCACCGCAGTGCCCGCCTGCTATTTGATGAAGTCATATTGAGCAGACTGGTGCCTAATAGCGCGATGTTTGTGGATAAAGATGCCGGACATATTATTATCCTCAGAATATACCTAATGGCCAGGCAGGATGACGATGGGAGATGGTGGCTGCGCCCCAACTATAATAAAACGGCGAAGGATTTATCTGTTTCGAGAATGCACCTGAGACGCATTGTTAATTGCGGCATTATGGCTGGGTTATTTAGCGAAGATAATGAAGGTGTATTGGAAATTCATAACAGTTTTATGGAGATGGCTGAATCCTATTTTGGATTTTACTTCTCATTTATTCTGTATGGCCTGGATATCGACCCAACCGAAGTATAAAAAAGCCGGCATTCGCCGGCTTTTTCTGTATTACCTTTCCCTTAACGCCTCTTTGGCTTTATTAAGTGGTTTCAGCAGATAATCCAGCACGGATTTACTGCCGGTTTTGATGTCCACCGTGGCAATCATGCCCGGGAAGATCGGAAATGTTTTCCCCTCCCGATTCTCCAGCTGGCTGACATCGGTGCGGATATATACCCGGTAGTAGTAAACGTCGCGTTTCACCTCATCCTGCAGCGTATCCGGTGAAATGGTGGTCACTACCCCCTTTAGTCCGCCATAAATGGAATAATCGTAGGCGGTAATTTTCACCAACGCCTTTTGCCCTGGATGGATAAATGCCACATCTCGCGGCGAGATTTTCGCCTCAATCAGCATCTGATCGTCCAGCGGTACCAGCGTCATCAGCTTGCCGTTAGGAGGAATCACCCCGCCCACGGTGGTGACCTCAATGCCTTTCACAATCGCCCGCACCGGGGAGGTAAATTTCAGGCGGGTCAGCGAGTCTTTCCGCCCCCGCATGACCGAACGCTGGGTTTCAATTTCCTCGTTGGTTTTTGCCAGCTCTTCACGCGCGCGCACGTAATACTGATTCTGCATTTCGGTGATTTTGTTCTCCAGCTCGTTTTTTTGACGCTGCAGACGCAGGACTTCCACGCTGCTCGCAGCCCCCTGTTTGACCAGCGGCTGGGTCATTGCCAGCTCACGCTGCACCAGCGAGATAGCCTCACGTAACCCGGCCACCCCTTTTTCGAGGCTGTTGCGGCGTGAGGTATAGAGCGCCGTTTCCTGGCGCACAAGCTCGCTATCGCCAGGCAGCATGTCGGGAAAGACCAGCGGCGTTGCGCCAACCTCCGCCTTCAGGCGCGCGGCGGTCGCCATCGCGGCATGCAGGCGAGACTCACTCTCCTGTACGCCGGACTCGGTTTTGGTTCGGTCCAGCTGCGCCAGCACCTGGCCACGCTCGACAATATCGCCCTCGCGTACGTCCAGCTCATAAAGGATCCCCCCCTCCAGGGATTGAATGACCTGCTCACGCGATGACGGCACTACTTTCCCGGAACCTGTCGTGACTTCATCCAGCGTGAAGACATTTGCCCAGAGGACGAAAACCAGCAACATCACTCCCAGCGCCCAGGCCACCAGGCTTGCCCGTGGCAGCGCGGGCTCTTTCAGGCGGCTGTTATAACGCGTAATGTCATTCATACCCGCTCCTCCGTGGCACTCGCCGGTTTTAACGTCGCGGTCCGGCGCGGCACAGGCTTTTTCTCCATCATGCCGTGCTGCTGTAAGATATGATCTCGCGGGCCGTCCATGACTATACGGCCGTTATCCAGCACAATAATACGGTCAACCAGCTGTAAAATCGGTAGCCGGTGCGTGGCGACCACCAGCGTGCGGTTACCCAGCCACGGAGCAAGATTAGCGATAAGCTGCTGCTCGCTGACTTCATCCAGCCAGGCCGTCGGCTCATCCAGCAGCAAAATTTGCGGCTGCAGAATCAGCGTTCTGGCCAGTAAAAGCGCCTGACGCTGGCCGCCTGAGAGTCCGGCTCCGCCTTCGCTAATCAGGTAGTTGAGTCCATTTTTTTGCTTCTGCACAAATCCTAACGCGCCGCTTAACGCTAGCGCCCGATGGATTTCATCGTCGGTCGCCAGCGGGCGGCCCATGGTCAGGTTGTCGCGCACCGAGCCGAAGAACAGGCGAGCCTGCTGGCTTAGCAGGGTCATATCGCGACGGAGATCGGCGGTATCGAGCTGGCCGAGGCTGATATCATCCAGCAGGATCTGTCCGTGCTGCGGCGTTTGCATCCCCGCCAGCAGCTGTAAGAGCGTGCTTTTCCCTGAACCATTGCGCCCAAGTAGCGCAATTTTTTCACCGGCGCGGATAGTCAGGCTGGCAATATCCAGATCGTTGACCTTCTCTTCCTCATCGTAATAAAACGCCGCATAGTTAAGCTGATAGTTCCCCTGCAAATGCGCTTTATGCACTTTTTTGCCCTGTTCAGGATCGTCCAGCGGGCGCTGCATCAGGTCGTCCAGCCCTTTACGCGCCACCTTCGCCTGCTGCCAGCGCGACAGTACGCCAGAGATCTGCGCCAGCGGCGCAATGGTACGGGAAGCCAGGATTGATGTGCCCACCAACGCGCCGGTTGTCATATCTCCGTTGATCACCAGATAGCAGCCCACCAGCAGTACCACGGCGTAGACAATCGACTGCACCTCCTGGGTCCAGGTCATCAGCAGGCTGGTCAGCCAACGCTGCTTCATGCCTACCGCGGCGGCAACGTCGTTAGTATTATTCCACTGGTTCTGGAACCGCTGTTCCGCCCGCAGCAGCTTGATGTCTTCAATGGACTGCACGACCTCCACCAGCGTGGCGTTGCGGATAGCCGATTCACGCATTCCCTCATTTGAGAGATGTGCCAGCGGTCGCTGCACCAGCAGGCC
Source organism: Enterobacteriaceae bacterium RIT693 (assembly GCA_009668225.1). Lineage (GTDB taxonomy): Bacteria > Pseudomonadota > Gammaproteobacteria > Enterobacterales > Enterobacteriaceae > Cedecea. The sequence continues at coordinate 62,414 of WJYK01000015.1, forward strand.
CGGGATCAGCAGCAGTGGGATTGCCAGCAGCACCACAAACACCAGCGGCCCCCCGATTAGCCAAAGAATGAAAACAAACAGCAGGAAGAACGGGATGTCCGACACCGTGCCGATCGTCGTTGAGGTAATCAGTTCACGTACCGATTCCAGCTCGCGAATTTGCGAGATAAAAGAGCCTGTTGATTTTGGGCGTGCGCTGTTTTTAATGCGCAATGCCCGGGCAAACACCCGGTCAGAAATACGCAAATCGGCCCTTTTTCCGACGACGTCGGCAATATGGACGCGCAGCATACGCATCGTAAATTCAAAGATGATGGCCAGCATCACGCCGCCAAACAGCACCCAAAGGGTGGGCACCGACTGCGAAGGTACCACGCGGTCGTAGACCTGCATGGAGAAGATCATCCCGGCCAGCGCCAGCACGTTAGCCGCCATCGCCACCAGCATGATGTCGCCGTACCGCTTCCAGTCTTTCAGCGCCAGCGCCCAGAACCAGTTTTTCTGATACGGCTTAACGTAGTCGTCCACTCGTGCATCGGGAATCGAATTCAGCGGACGCAGCAGGAATAGCCCTTTCAGCCGTTCTGCCAGCGCTTCACGGCTGACCACGGTTTCCAGGCCGCCATCGCCGCTAAGCTGTACGCTCAACTGCCCGTGCTTATCCATATGGGTCAGCACCGCCATTTGGCCATCATTAAGCTCAGCCACCAGCGGCAAACGCCACGGATCGATAAGCGTGACATCCGCCGGTATGCTGCGCAGGGCCAGTCCGAGCTGGCGAGCCATGTCTTCCAGCACCAGGTGATGAGGACTTTGGCTTTCCTGGTTAACCGCAACGCGTACGTGTTCTTCCGAGAAATCCAGTCGGTAGTGGCGTGCGACCGCCAGCATGGCCTGCAGCCAGGGTTCATAGCGGGAATGCGTTGAAGTCATCGTGTTTCACGTCCTGCGAAAGTGGCAAAGAGCGCCGGTGTTGTCCTTTCCACGGCTTGTTTCATAAACATGTTTTATACCGGGTAATAAAAATAAGCGGCTAAAATGCCGCCGGACTTAAAGCCCGGCGGGCGTTAGCGCTAAATAACCAATAACTGGTGGTTTGCCAGCAGCGTGGCCAAATCGGTCTGCACCCCGTTCAGCGTCACCACGGTTGTCGGGTCAAAGACATTCCCGTTGCCGTCGCGGTCAATCTGAATCTCGGTGTTGCTGCCGTTTTGTACCACTTTGATGTAGTCGCCGATGTTGCCTGCACCAGCACCCAGCTGTGCTACGCCGTTGATGTAGTGAGCCGAAGCATCGCCGGTATAGCCGCTGCCCTGTAGCAGTTCACGCAGGTCGATACGGTCACTGTCCGCGGTGCCTTCCCAGGTCCCGACGCTGAAGCCGTTTACCACATCATGACCGTTACCGCCGGTAGCGTCCGTGCTGTTCAGCAACTTGTAGAGCAGCGTATCGTGTCCACCGCTGCCGATATTAAAGGTGTCGTTGCCGCCGCCTCCTTCAAAGGTGTTGTTGCCGCTATTGCCGGTGATCACATCGTCATGGCTGGAGCCGACGATCCCTTCGATATTGCTAAAGGTTGCGGTATTAAACCCGGTGTTCTGCGCCCCGGTTTTACCCAGATCGACGCTGACGCCCACGCTCGAGTGACGGAAATCAACCACATCCATACCGCCCGTCGCGCTCCAGGTCTGACGATCGGAAGACGTTTCCCAGCCGCCGCCGCCGTTGTAGACATAGGTGCCCTGCTCGGCGATAAACGTATCGTTGTAGCCTGTGCCTGTGAGCGTGCCTCCGTGTACGCCGGTCGCGGCCTCTGCCGTCAGGGCATAGCTTTCTTTGCCATCACCGGCAGTTAACCCGACCCAGGTTGTGTTGCTGGAAACGCCGTTGATCGCCCGCACCAGCTCCGCATGGTAGGTTTCATTCGGGTTGAGCCCGTAGAAGCTCACCAGCGCCGAAGCGTCGTTGATGCCGATCCCCGACTGGGCGTTAATCACCTGGCTTGCCACCAGATCACCTGCCGCGTTATAGAGCTTCACCGTGTTGCCGAAGAACACGTTAATGCCCTGGCTGTCGACAATTTTCAGGTGAATGGCCGTGCCCGGTGCCACGGCGTTGGTGTTCCGCTCCAACGTCACGCTGCCGTTCTGACGGAAGATCAGCAGATCCTGCGCGCCATCCCAGTCGTAGTCGACCAGCGCTGCGCCGGAGACTTGGCTGGTGGCAGCCGAACCGAACGTCGACGAGGTAAAGCTTGCTACGCCCTTCAGCCCGTCGTTGGTGTACATGTACGACTGCCCGCTGTTAGCCAGCTTGATGATGTCCATCCGGCCATCGAGGTTCCAGTCCACCGCGACGCTAACCGTGCCGTTGTACTTCTCGGTACCGACCGCAGTCCCCGCGAGCAGGTTGCCTTTGCCATCGTTCATCATCATCGTACCGCCGGTGCCTGCTCGTGACATCCCCATGTAGAGGTCCATGTAGCCGTCGCCGTCAAAGTCCGCCCAGGTCATGCTCACCGCATTATTCGCCGCGACAGAACCCGTTGCGCTGTACATCGTGTTGATGAAGTTTTGGCTCCAGGTGAAGGTGCCATCCCCTTTGTTAAACATCGTCGACAGCGCATAGTTATTACCGCCGTTAGTCGTGTGCTGGGCGACATCCACCATGCCGTCGTTGTTGAGATCAACGCCGGAAGTTTCAATCAGGCTGTTGTAGTTGCCGACTTTTGCCCCGGAGACGAAGTTGGTGTAGGTTCCGCCGCTGGAAGCCCCCATCAGTTTGCCGGCGTTGTTATTCACAAAGGTGTTGGAGTCTGGCCCACCGGCATCCCCCATCACAAAGTCAACGTAGCCGTCCCCCTGGAAGTCGAGAGCCACGACGGCACCGTACCAAAGCAAGGTTCCCACGGTAGCGCTGCTGCCGGAGCTGGACGCCGTGTAGGTGCCGTCACCGTTGTTCATCAGCTGGGTGACATAGTTGTAGTTAGTGCTCTCCACCAGCATATCTGCATGGCCGTCGCGGTTAATGTCCGCATAGGCGCCGGTGGTGTAGCTGCCGGTCATCGAGAAGTTCCCGCTCACGCTGTAGCTGTTGCGGTCGTTCGAGGTGGCGAACTGCTGGTTGCTGGCAAACGTCCACATCCCGTTCTCATCCAGCATAAAGCTTGCGGCAATGGCGTTGGTCGCGCTGGTGAAGGACCAGGTTGGCGACATCGACGCTTCTGCGCCCACCACCACCGTGCCGTGCGTAACATCTACGCTGTTGCCGTTGCCCGCACTGCTTTTCACCTGCGCCGTAACGTCATAGCTCTTTAACGAGAGAACATCGGCGTCAGGGATCTGTAGATACCAGGTGTTAGAAGAAGGATCGACCACCACTGCACCGCCGCGATCGGAGGTGTAGGTCTTGCCGTTCACCGTCACCACCACGAACTCGCCGTTCACCAGGTTCGCATCCACGCTGCCGGTAATAATTGGCGTTGTGTCGGTGGTGTTCAAACCATCGACCAGCGCTTTGGTCGTCGGCACCGAGGTATCTACCGTCAGCGTAAAGTCATTCGATTCGGTGTAGTTCCCCGCTTTGTCCGTCACTCGCAGAACGTAATGATAGTTTCCGTCCAGCAGGCCGGAGTCCGCGAACGTCCAGTTGGTGCCGCCGGTGATGGTCACTTTGCCCACCAGCACGCCGTCGCGGAAGATCTGCGCGATTTCGCCGTCGGCCAGCGCCTGGTTCAGCGTGCCGTTTAGCACCGGCGAGGTGTCGTCGGTAGAATAGCTGCTGTCGAAATTACCGGTACGTTCGCCGTCGTTGTCGGTATAGCTGACGATGCTCCCCACGGTGTCCGGAGCGACGGTATCAACCGTCACAACCTGACTTGCAGTTGAACCTACGTTTCCGGCCTGGTCGATAATGCGAACCTGGTAGACATAGTCGCCATCGGCCAGGGTGCGGCCATCAACGTAGTGCCAGGCGGTCCCGTTCACCACCGCATCGACCCAGTTTTTACCACCGTCAAGGCTGATTTGTACGCGTTCATCGCTCGCCAGCGCATGGCCGAGCGTGCCGTTCAGCGTCAGCGTGGTGTCCATGGTGATAAAGTCGCTGGCGCTCTGCCCGGTATCATCAGCGATGCTATCAATGGTGATCCCATAGTTTGGCGCGACGGTATCCACCGTCACCGTCTGGCTGGTGGTTGCGCCCACGTTGCCGGCAAGATCAACGACACGAACCTGCCAGGTGTGGTCGCCGTCCGCAAGCTGGCGTCCGTCGGTATAGCGCCAACTGGTGCCGTTCACCGAGGTGGCGTAAACCCAGCTGGCTCCGCCGTCGAAGCTCACCTGAACATATTCGTTTTTGCCGAGCGCCGCACCTAAGGAGCCGTTCAGCGTCAGCGTATTATCGTTGGTGATAAAATCGCTGTTGCTGAAGCCGCTGTCGGTGGTGATGCTGTCGACGGTCACGGTAACAGATGCGTCCGGCGGCGTGGTATCCACAGTGACGTTCTTAGATGCGCTCTGCCCAACGTTACCGGCGTCGTCAACCACGCGAACCAGGTACTGATAAGTGCCGTCGCTGAGGATTCTGCCGTCGTTGAAGTACCAGGTTGTGCCAACCGTGACTACCGTCTGCCAAACCGTACCGCCGTCCAGGCTTATCTGCACATGTTCGCTCGCCAGGAGTGATGCTCCCAGAGAACCGTGGATCGTCAGCGAGGTATCGCTGGTGACGAAGTCAGTGTTGCTCAGCCCCGTATCGTCACTGATGCTGTCAATCGAGACGGTTTTGCTCGCGTCCGGCGCCACGGTATCCACGGTCACCAGGCGGCTGGTTGTAGAACCGATATTGCCCGCATCGTCAATCACGCGCAGCTGGTAGAGATGGTCGCCGTCGGCAAGCGTACGGTTATCAATGTAGCTCCACGTAGTGCCGCTAATACGCACGTCAATCCAGGTTTTCCCACCGTCAATGCTGATTTGGGCGTGCTCACCCGTCGCCAGCGGAGCGCCGAGCTTGCCGCTGAGGGTCAGGGTATTGTCGCTGGTAATAAAGTCGTGCGCATCCAGGCCTGTATCCTGGGTAATAGCGTCGACAGTGATGGTCTTACTGGCGTCCGGTGCCACGGTATCGATGGCCACGTTCTGCGTTGCCGTCGAGCCAACGTTGCCCGCATTGTCGATAACGCGCACGTTATAGGCCACAATGCCGTCCGGGAGAGTGCGCCCGTCGGCATAGCTCCACGACGTGCCGTTGACCACCAGATCAATCCAGCTTGCCCCACCGTCCAGGCTAATTTGCGCCTTCTCGTTATTGCCCAACGCGGCGCTCAAAGAGCCTTTAACCACCACCTTGTTATCAGCCGTAATGAAGTCGGTAGCACTGAGTCCGGTGTCATTCTGCAGAGCATCAATGGTAATGGTCATCTGCGGCGGCGTGGTATCGACCGTAATGGTGCGGTCCGCCCCGGCGCTGTTGCCGATGCTGTTGCTGACGCCGGCATGAATCACATATGCACCACCGTCAGCCAGCGCGGTAACCGCACTGCTACCCAGGGTATAGCTCCAGGTGCCATCGCTGTTTACCGTGGTGGTGTACTGCTGGCCGTTAAGCGTAATCGTGACCGTTTTTCCCGCAGGCGCGTTGGTCACGCCGCTAATCACTAATGGCGTACCGTGCTCAGCTGCGCTGACGATATTGTCTTGAGCAAAGTCATTGATGCTGATAGTCGGCACTTCGCCACTCAGGGTGACCTGCTTGTCAGCGCTGCTGCCGTTACCCGCTTTATCGCTCACGCTTGCGGAGATTGTATAGCTGCCGTCCGCTGCGCCGAAGAAGTCCTGCGCCGGCACAGTGACCGACCAGGTTCCGGTATCGCTAACCTTCGCGGTGTAGCTATGGTTGTTGAAGGTAACAGTAATGGTCTGCCCGGGCTGAGCATTGGTGGTGCCGCTGATAACCTGGCCCGCCTGCTGCTCTGCGCTGTTGATGATGTCGTCACCCGCCACCTTGTCAAAGGTGAGGGTCGGCGCGATCGTGTCTACCGTCAAAATACGATCCGCACTGCCAGGGTTACCGGCTTTATCATTGACGGCGGCATGAACGGTAAACTCACCCTCAGCGAGCTTCGCCAAATCTTCAGCCGCAACGGTCACGCTCCAGGAACCATCCGCCTGAACCGTCGCGTCATAGCTTCCGCTACCCAGCGTAACGGTAACTTTCTGCCCGGCCTCCGCGCTGCTGGTGCCTCTGATTGTCAACGGCTGCTGCTGCTCGGCCGCATTAACGACGTTATCCCCGGAAATCTCGGCAATGGTTACCACCGGCGCGGAGGTATCCACGCTGATATTGTGGGTAACCGAGGCTGTATTACTCGCGTTGTCGTTAGCCGATGCGGTTACAGTGTAGCCGCTGCCATGCGCCAAATTCTGCACCTGACCTGCAGGCACGGTTACGCTCCAGCTGCCGCCCGTCTGTATCGTAGTGGTGTACTGCACGCCGTTAAGCATGACGGTTACCTGCGTCCCCACCGCCAGTTCGCGACTGCCGCCGACGATCGTCAGATCCTGGCTCAACTCAGCCGCGTTGATCACATCATCGCCGCTGAGGGTATTGATGGTTAGCTCAACCCGTGCGGCGTTGACCTCAACGTCGTGGGATGCCGTGCCCTCGTTCCCTGCGCCGTCGGTCAGCGTTGCGGTGACGGTTGCCGTGCCGTTATTAAGCGCAGAGATAGCCGAAGCCGGCACGCCCACGCTCCAGTTACCGTTGGCATCAACCTGCGTCACGTACTGAATGCCGTTCAGGGTGATGACGATTTTGTTCCCTGCCGCCGCGCCGCTGCTAGAGCCAGAGATAATCTGCGCCTGGGCGTGCTCTTCGAGGTTAATGATGTCATCGCCTGCGATAGTGTTAAAGCGGATGCCTGGTGCGGAGGTGTCCAGGGTAATCGTCTTACTGCCGGTTACGCCGTTGCCCGCCGCATCGCTGACGCTGACGTTTAGTTGATAGTTGCTATCTGCCAGCGTACTCAGCGCCGTCGCGTCCAGCGCGATGCTCCAGGTTCCGTCGGCTTTCACTACGCCGGTATAGTTCTTGCCGTCCAGCGTCAACGTGACCGTCTGGCCCGCTTCCGCATTTGATGTTCCGGTGACGGTGACGCCCGCCCCGGCTTCAGCGGCATTAATCACGTTATCCGTCGCCACCGGATCGATGGACAACCCTGGCGCACTGGCATCAACGCTGAATTCACGTTCTGCAGAAGCCCCGTTGCCGTTAACGTTCGTGACGCTAACGTTTACCGTAGCCTCGCCGTCCTTCAGCCCGGCCATATCCCTTGCCGGAACGGTGTAGCTCCAGCTACCGTCAGCCTGGACCTTAGCCGTGTAGGTGTGACCGCCGAAGATAACGGTGACTGTTTGTCCTGCTTCAACGTTCTGGGTTTTTCCGGAAAGCACCAGGTCCACGCCTTTCTCGGCGGCGTTCAACACGTTGTCGGCAGTGATATTTTCAACACTGACCGCGACCGGGCTGAGATCGACCTTCACCGCGTGGTCGATAGAGATCGGGTTGCCCGCGCTGCTGCTGCCCGCTGCCGTGACGGTGAGATCACCTGCCGCCCACTTACCGACATCTTCCGCCGGAACGGCGGCCGACCATGTCCCGCTGGCGCTAACCGTAGCCAGGTAGTGCTTGCCGTTAATGGTGACGGTGACGGTGCTGCCTACGCTCATGCCGCTGGCGCTGCCGCTGACAATCAGGTTCTGATTGTGCTCGATGGTGTTAATCACGTCATCACCCGCTACGGTGTTAATGCGGATCCCCGGCAGACTGGCGTCGATAGCAAACTCGCGATCCGCTGAACCGCTGTTACCGTGGCCGTTGGTGACGGATGCCGTAACGGTTAATTTGCCGTTACCCAGCGCGCTCAGCACCTCTGCAGGCAGATTGAGGCTCCAGCTCATATCGTTCTTCACGATCGCCGTGTAAGTCTTGCCGCCCAGCGAGATAGTGACAGCGTCACCTATCGCCGCATTGCTCACCGTACCGCCCAGCGTCTGTCCCGTGGCGATTTCAGCGGTATTAAGGATGTTATCTGCAGTGACCGGGTTAATCGTGACGCCCGGTGCGGCGGTGTCCACCAGCAGATTAGCGTTGGCGCTGGCGCTGTTGCCGACAGCGCTGGTGGCGGTGGCGGTCAACGTATAGTTCGCTTCGCCCAGCCGGGCCAGATCGCCTGGCTGAACATCCACACGCCAGCTACCGCTGGCGTCAGTGGTGGCAATATAGTTTTTGCCGTTTAGCGTTACGGTTACGCGGGTGCCCGCCGCAAGATTAGCGCTGGTTCCGCTCAGCGTCAGTACTTCCCCTTTTTCAGTGGCGTTCACCACATTATCGCCGCTGATGGTGTTGAAATTAATCGATGGTAAGCCGGTGTTAACCGTCACTTCATGACTGCTGCTTCCGGTATTACCGGCGGCATCCGTCAGGCTGGCGCTAATGGTGACCTTGCCGTCCGCAAGCTGACCTATCACGTTTGCCGGTACGCCAATGCTCCAGTTGCCCGCGGCATCAACGGTAGTGGTCCAGCTATTTGCCCCGATGGTCACGGTTATCTTATCGCCCGCCGCCGCGCCGCCGCTGATGCCGGAGATGATCTGCGCCTGGCTATGCTCGGCAAGGTTTATCACGTCGTCACCTGCAACCACGCCAAACGAGATGGACGGCACGGTGACATCCACACCGAGGTTATGGCTCGCTGAGGATCCGTTGCCTGCGGCATCGCTGACGCTGGCTTCAACGGTATAGACGCCGTCGCTAAGCGCGGAGGCTTTGTCCGCCGCAACGGTTACGCTCCACGTCCCGTCAGCCTGTACTGTACCGGTATAGGTTTCATTGTTCAGCGTCACGGTCACGGTCTGGCCCGGTTCCGCATTGCTGGTGCCGTTAATGACCACCGGCTGCCCGGCCTCGGCGGCATTAAGCACGTTATCCCCGGCGATGGTATTGATTTGCAGAGTCGGGGCTGCGGTATCCACGCTGATTTCACGCCCGGCAGATGCTCCGTTGCCGCTCACGTTAGCGACGCTGACTTCCACGGAAGTTTCGCCGTCTTTCAGCCCTTTCATATCATTCGCCGGTACGGTCAGCTTCCAGCTGCCGTCGCTCTCTACCTGAGTGGTATAGGTGTGCCCCGCGAAGGTGATGGTGATTGTCTGCCCGGCTTCCACATTCTGTGTTGCACCGGAGAGCAATAAATCAGCGCCTTTCTCGGCGGCGTTCAGCACGTCGTCCCCGGCAATCTGGCCGATTGTTATCGCCACCGCGCTGAGATCCACATTGACGGTGTGATCGATAGTGACTGGGTTACCCGAGCTGCTGGTTCCGGCTGCCGATACGGTAATATCGCCGGCATTCCACTGGTTAACCTCGTTCCCCGGCACTACGGTTTGCCAGCTTCCATCGGCCCGAACCGTTGCCGCGTAGTCTTTGCCGTTTACCGTCACGGTTACCGTGGTGCCTTCATTCAGGCCGCTGCTGGTACCGTTAATCACCAGATTCAGACTGTGCTCGATAGCGTTGATAACGTCATCGCCCGCAAGGGTGTTAATACGGATACCCGGCAGCGCAGCGTCAACGGTGACGCCGCGTGAACCGGTGCCGGTGTTACCCGCACCGTCCGTAACAGAGGCGTTAATTTTAAGCGCACCGTCGCCCAGCGCGGTCAGAACGTCCTGGCTAAGTGTCAGGCTCCAGGTGAGCTCGCTTTGCACCTTCGCGGTATAATTCACGCCGCCGATATTCACGGTCACGTCAGCCCCGGCCAGTACGCCAGTAACGCGTCCGGTAATCGTCTGCCCGGCTGCCAGTTCGGCAGCATTGATAATATCGTCGGTCGCCACGGCATTGATCGTGACGCCTGGCAGCGTGGAAGCGACTTCCAGGGTACTGGTCTGGCTGCCGGTGTTGCCAACGCCGCTGCTGGCGCTAACGGAAACCTCATAGAAGGCTTCGCCCAGCTTCCCTACGTCCTGTGCCGGTACGGTAGTGGTCCATTTGCCCTGAGAGTCTACCGTGGCAGGGTAATTTTTACCGTTCAGATTAACGGTTACGGACGTCCCGCTGGCGAGGCCTGTGGAGCTACCGCTGATGACCACATCACCCGTTTTTTCGTCGGCATTCAGGATATTATCGCCCGCAATGGTGTCGATAGTCAGGGTTGGCGCAGCGGTATCGACCTTAACGCTATGGGTTGCATCGCCGGTATTGCCTGCTTTGTCGGTAATGGAGGCGGTCACGGTGTAGGTGTTGTCGCCCAGCGCGCTGATATCTGCACGCGACACGCCCACGCTCCAGTTTCCGTTCGCATCCACCACGCCGGTATAGCTTTTACCGCCCAGCGTAACGGTGACAATGTCGCCTGCCTGCGCGCCGGTGCTGGTACCAGAAATCACCTGCGCCTGGCCGTGCTCGGTCTGGTTAATAACATCGTCGGTAGCCATCATACCGATGGTCACTTCAGGAACGGTGACGTCAACCAGCATGTCGCGGCTGGCGCTGCCCGGGTTACCCGCGCGGTCTTCTACGCTTGCGGTGACGGTGATATTACCGTCAACCAGTTTGCCGACGTCCGATGCGGGTACGGTCAGGCTCCAGCTTCCGTCTGCTTTTACTGCTGCCCGATAGCTTTCGCCATTAAGCTGTACGGTCACAGTCTGGCCCGCCTCTGCGGTGCTGGTCCCACTGATAATCAGATCTTGCTTCGCCTCTGCGGCGTTCAGCCGGTTATCCTGACTGACAGGATCCACGGTTAGCGCCGGTGCAAGACTGTCTACGCTAACGTTTTGTGCCGCTTCGGTGCTGTTACCATTTTGGTTGGTGACGCTCACCTGTACGGCGGTTTCACCTTCTTTCAGGTTAACCATATCCCCCGCAGGCACGGTATATTTCCAGCTGCCGTCCGTCTGAACCGTGGCGGTATAGTTGTGCCCGGCAAAGGTAATTTTGACGGTCTGACCCGGCTCTACGTTTTGCGTCATGCCGGAGAGCACGAGGTTTGCGCCCTTTTCGGCGGCATTCAGTACGTTATCGCCGGTTACCGCGTTAATGCTGATGACCACTTCGGCGAGGTCGACCGTTACCTGATGCTGGATAGCCACATCATTGCCCGCGCTACTGCTGCCTTTGACTTCAATGGCTACCGCGCCTTCAGTCCAGCGGCCGACATCCTCGCCCGGCACCGCCGCCTGCCAGCTACCGTCCGCGCGGACGGTCGCCGCATAGTCTTTGCCGTTAATCGTGACGGTCACCGCGCTGCCCGCGCTAAGGCCAGTGCTGGTGCCGTTGATAATCAGGTTTTGGTTGTGCTCGATGGCGTTAATCACGTCATCACCGGCCACGGTATCCACACGTAGGCCAGGTAAATTCGCATCAATAACGATATCGCGACTACCGCTGCCGGTATTACCGTGCCCGTTGGTCACGGAAGCCGTAATGGTCAGATCGCCGTTACCCAGGGCGGTGAGAATGTCTTTTGAAACCGGCAGGCTCCAGCTCAGATCGTCCTGAACGGTCGCCTGATAGCGTTTACCACCCAGAATAATCGTGACAACGTCACCTTTTATCGCCCCGGTGACGGTTCCGTTGAGCGTCTGGCCGCTGGCGATTTCCGAGGCGTTCAGGATATTATCGCTGGTCACGCTGTGAACAATGACGGTCGGCAATGCGCTATCCACCTGTACTTGATGGCTGGCGCTGTTGCTGTTACCGTAGGCATCGGTTACCGCCGCACTCACCGTGTAATCCGCTTCACCCAGTTTGCTGACGGCGGAGGCCGGTACGCTCGTGCTCCAGCTGCCATCGGTTCCGGCGATAGCCTGATAGCGAATGCCGTTTAACGTGACGGTAATCACCGTTCCTGCCGGCTGGTTGCTGGTGCCGGACAGCACCAGATCCTGCCCTTTTTCCGCCGCATTGATGACGTCATCCTGAGCGAGCGTAGCGATATCGATAACCGGCAAGGCGGTATTAACCGTTAACGCATGATCTACGCTGCCGCTATTGCCTGCGGTGTCGGTAACGCTTGCAGTGATGGTGTAACTGCCGTCAGCAAGACCTTTAACCACCGATGCCGGGAGACCCACGTTCCAGTTGCCCGCGCTGTCCAGGGTGGTGGTGAAGGTGAATGAGGTTCCCTGCCCGTTGCTCACCACAACGGTAACCACATCACCCGCAGCGGCACCGGCGCTGGCACCGCTGACGGTATGAGCCTGGTTGTGCTCAGCCGCGTTAATCGTATCATCATCGGCTACGGTGTAGATGGTCAGGGTCGGCTCGGTGATATCCACCAGCATGCCGCGATCGGCGCTGGATGGGTTACCGGCTTTATCCGCCACCGAGGCGCTAACGGTGAGTGTACCGTCCCTGAGCACCGCCAAATCGCCTGCTGGCACGCTTACGCTCCAGCGACCGTCGGTGCCGACCACTGCGCTATAGCTAACGTTGTTGAGCGTAACGGTAACAATCTGACCGGCCTCCGCGCTGCTGCTACCGTTCACGATCAGCGGCTGTTTAGCATCGGCAGCGTTAAGCATATTGTCGCCGCTCAGCGGATCGATAACTAACGTTGGCGCACTGGCATCCACGCTGTATTCCTGCGCAGCGGATGCCGGGTTGCCGTTAACGTTGCTGACGCTAACGGTCACCTGTGCATCACCGTCCTTCAGTTTGGCCATGTCCGCAGCAGGCACGGTGTAGTGCCAGCTACCGTCATCGTTCACGGTAGTGGTATAGCGATGTCCGGCAAACGTGAGGGTGACGGTCTGCCCTGGTTCCACGTTAGTCGTGAGGCCAGAAAGCAGTAAATCTGCCCCTTTTTCCCCAGCATTCAGTACGTTGTCTGCCGTTACGCTATTTACGCTAATGGAAACCGGTGCCAGATCGACGTCGACAATGCTGTTGATATTGACCGGGTTGTTGGCGCCGTCTTTAGCCGAAGCGGTGACCGTCAATACGCCGTCAGGCCAGTTGCCTACATCGGTACCCGGCACCGCCGCACTCCAGCTTCCGTCAGCGTTAACCGTCGCCAGATAGTCTTTACCATTCAGCGTAATGGTGACCACGCTGCCCGCGTTCAGGCCACTGCTGGTACCGCTGACGATCAGATCCTGGTTATGCTCAGCCAGGTTGATAACGTCATCACCTGCGATAGTATCAACGCGCAGGCCCGGCAGCTGAGCATCAATGGTGATGTCATGATCCGTACTGCCGGTATTGCCACGCCCGTTGGTGACAGATGCGTGAACGATGAGATAGCCATCACCCAGCGCGCTGAGGACCTCTTTGCTCAGCGGTAGATTCCAGCTAAGGTCGCTCTGCACGACGGCTGTATAGTGCTTGCCGCCCAGAACGATCGTGACAACATCCCCCGCTGCCGCGTTTATCACGCTGCCGCTGAGCAGTTGCCCGGCGTTGACTTCAGCAAGGTTGATGATGTTATCGCCCGCTACGGTATTCACGGTGATAAGAGGCAGTGAGCTGTCCACCAGTACGTTATGGCTGGCGGTATTGCTGTTGCCGTTGACATCCGTTACCGAGGCACTGACTGTATAGTTGGCTTCACCCAGTTTAGCGACGTCCAACGCCGGGATCTTCACACGCCAGGCGTTGCCACTCACGATGGCGTCATAGTTCACACCGTTCAGACTCAGCGTGATGTGGGTTCCGTCCGGCTGATTGCTGGTACCGCTGACAGTGAGATCTGCACTTTTTTCTGAGGCGTTAACCACGTCGTCCTGCGCAATCGTGTAAATTGTGATTTGCGGCAGCCCGGTGGCAACCTCAAACGCCAGCGCGCTGCTTCCGGTATTGCCCGCTTTATCGGTAACGACGACCGTTGCGGTATATTTCCCCTCCGCCAGACCGCTGATGACGTCCGCAGGCAGGCCAAGACTCCAGTTACCGCTGGCGTCCAAAACCGTGGTGTATTCAACGCCGTTGACGGTGATTTTTACGCTGTCGCCAACCGCGGCGCCCGTCGCTTTACCGGACAGCATCTGCGCCTGCGCGTGTTCAGACTGATTAACAATGTTATCGCCAGCGAAGGTATTGATAGTGACCACCGGTACGGTGGTGTCTACTAACATACCGTGGCTGATACTGACCGGGTTACCCGAAACGTCGCTGACGCTGGCGCTAACCGACCAGCTCCCGTCAGTCAGGTTAGCCAGGTCGGCAACCGGGACGGTGACGCTCCAGCTGCCGTCAGCCTGCACCAGCCCGGTGTAGCTTTGGTTGTTGAGCATAACGGTAACCGTCTGCCCCGCCTGCGCCGTAGAAGTGCCGGTTATCACCAGATCCTGCGTAGCTTCGGCATGATTAAGGATATTGTCAGCGGTGATGTTGTTCAGCGTGATTGATGGCGGCTGGGTATCAACCAGCACTTCACGCGCACCGCTGGCACCGTTGCCGCTGGCGTTTGTAACGCTCACGGAAACGTCGGCGCGACCATCAATCATGTCTTTCATGTCTGCCGCCGGAATTTTGTAATGCCAGGTGCCGTCCTCGTTAACGGTCGCGGTATAGGTGTGTCCGGCAAACTTGATGACCACCGTTTGCCCGGCTTCCACGCCCAGGGTTTTACCGCTCAGCGTCAGATCTGCCGCTTTCTCTACCGCATTCAGCATGTCGTCGCTGGTCACGCTGTTGATAGAAATGGCAACAGAATGAAGGTCAACGTCAACCGAGCGCGAGGCGGCGACCGGGTTGCCCCATTCGTCGGCTGAACTGGCAACCATCTCCAGTTTGCCGTTGGCCCAGGCCGCCAGATCGCTCGCTGGAATACCGATTTGCCAGCTTCCTGTTGCGCTAACCGAGGCCGGATAATCCACGTTATTGATGCGTACGGTGATCACCGTACCGGCGCTGAGATGCGTGCTGGTTCCTGTAACGGTCAGATCCTGATGCTGCTCGATGGCGTTAATCACATCATCGCCGGAGACGGTATTGATGCGCAGGCCAGGAAGCTGCGCGTTGATGTTAATGTCGCGGCTGCCGGAGCCGGTATTACCATGACCGTTGGTGACAGAGGCCACAATAGACGCATCGCCATCGCCCAGCGCCTGCAGATCGGCCGCAGGAACCGTGGTACTCCAGGTCAAATCGCTTTGTACGGTGGCAGTGTAGTTTTTACCGCCAATCTTAATCGTTACGATATCGCCTTCATGCGCGCCGGTCACGCGCCCGCTCAGCGTCTGGTCATTGGCAATTTCGCTGTTGTTAACGCGGTTATCGCCCACAAAAGTAGAAACCGTGACGGTTGGCAGCGCTGTGTCAACCAGCAGCATGGCGCTGGCGGTGCCTGTATTGCCGGTGCTGTCGGTGCCGCTCACGCTCAGGGTGTAGGTTGTGTCGCCCAGCTTAACCACGTCGCTGACCGGCACCTGAACGTGCCAGATGCCGCCGTTAACTGCCGCAGTATAGGTTACGCTGTTTAGCGTAACGTTGACGGTGCTTCCATCCGGAAGGTTACTTGTGCCGCTCAGCGTCAGTGGCCGGGTCGCCTCAATGGCGTTCAGCACGTTATCCTGGCTAATAGCGTCAAACGCAACGCTCGGCGGCGTTGACGTTACGGTGATATCGTGGGTAGCGGAGCCGGTATTGCCGGCCGCGTCGGTGATGTTTACGGTAATGGTGTTTGTGCCTTCCGGCAGCGAAGAGACCACATCTTTAGGAATACCGACGCTCCAGCTGCCGTCCTGCTGCACGGTCGTGCTCCAGGTCGTGCCACCGACGGTAACGGTCACGCTGTCACCCGCGCTGGCCCCGCGACTGATGCCGGAGACGATCTGCGCCTGGCCCTGCTCGCTCACGCTAAGAATATCATCGCCGGCTACGGCATTGATGCTGGCTTCTGGCGCCGTGGTGTCTACCAGTAGCGAGGAATTTGCCGTTGTGGTGTTGCCCGCTTTATCGCTGACGCTGAGGTTCAGCGTGTAATTGTTGTCCGCCAATGCCTGCACGTCGGCCGCCGTTACCTCCATGCTCCAGCTACCGTTTGCGCCTACGGTCGCGGTATAGGTTTTACCGTTCAGTTTAAGCGTTACCACCTGCCCGGCTTCTGCATCGGTTTTACCGCTGATGCCCACCGCGGCGTTATGTTCGGCGGCATTAATGATATTGTCGCCCGCGACGGTATCCAGCGTCAGCGTTGGGACTTTCGTATCCACGACCAGCGTCTGGCTGGCAGAAATAGTGTTGCCCGCAGCATCTTTGCCGCTAATCGCCACCGTCCAGTTTCCGTCCGCCAGCGCCTTCGCATCGGCGGCAGGAACACTTACGCTCCAGCTTCCGTCGCTGCCTACGGTAGCCGCATAAGCTTTGCCGTTTAGCGTGACGGTCAGCGCGGTGCCGCTTGCCAGCGCTTTAGAACTTCCGCTTACGGTAAAATCGTTAGCCTGCTCTGCGGCGTTGATCGTATTGTCGCCCGCGGTCGTCGCGATGCTCAGGGAAGCCTGGGCAGTGACCACATTAAGGGTTATCTCCCCTGCGGAAGTGATTTTATTGCCGTCAATTTGCACCACGCTGTAGGTATGCGTGCCGTCCACCTGCTCACTGAGCATAACCGACCAGTTACCGTTGCTGTCGACCTGGGTGCTGGCAATCGTATTACCGCTGCTGTCTTTTACCTGAATAGTGGCGCCAGGCTGACCGGAACCGCTGAACGTTGGTGTGGCATCATCGGTAACCGCATTGCTGCTCAGCAGCCCTTTGCTGTCGCCTTTCGTATCGGTGACGCTAAAGGTGGGCTTTGCGCTTTCCACCTCTTTGGTATTGTCGATCACGTCGATATGCGACTTTCCGCCACCGTGCGCCAGCAGCGCCCCGACGCCGACGCCGCCTGCGATAGCGCCCGCCACCCAGCCCCACGGCACTTCGCTCATCCCCGCCCCGTCGATCAGCGGCTGAATAGAGTCAACCGGCGTCGCCGTGGCAGTAAGCTCTACGCCCTGGCCGCCCGGCAGCGCCGCCGCGTCTTCAAAAGTAATATGAGTAAGCCCCTTGCCATCATCAAAGACCAGCTCGGAGTGGTACCCCGAATTGCCCTCTTCCTCGACGAAATAGCCGTTACAGCGGATCACGCTGCCGTCTTTCATGTAGACAAGCAGATCCTTGCCCTGGCGCACGTAACGAACCACATCCTGAGCGCTGGCATGAACTTGGATTATCGAGGGGGAAGAGAGCGAAACAGAGAGATTACCGTCACTGCTTAATAATGTTTTCTCTGCATTTTTACGGGAAATAACGTCAAGAATTTTACTCATAGCACTTCTCCTTATATATGCCGAAACGAGGCATGCGCTATTAATTTTCAGATGTAGGCAACCCTGAGAATTCCAGCTCTCATTTCACATCAATTTATTTTCAGATGACCGTGACTAACCCACTGGCCTGACTCTATTTATTTTAAATCCGGTAATTTTGATGCGGCGTTTTTTTCAATTCCTGCCAGAGGTAATAAGTTATCGACGGCGGCCGCATAATTTACTGCAGCCTGCCAGCCGTCGAAGTCAGCATTAATTTGTGCGTATGCAGCCTGGAAAACATCCTGTTCCACGCTTAATAAATCGTTAAGACTACGCTTGCTAAGCTTATATTCGTTTTTATAAACCTCGCGAGCGCGGCGGGCATTTTCAAGCTGGCGCTTACCCGCCGCCTCGCGGCCTTTAGCCCCGTTCCAGTCAGCCATCGCCACCGAGGCTTTCTGCAGAACGTCGAACTTCGCCTGCTCAACCTGGGAGGCCGCAATGCGGCTGGCTCCCTGAGCCTGCTCAACCTGGGCTGAAACCGCGCCGCCCTGGTAGAGAGGTGCGTCGACACTCAGCTGGATCTGGTCGTCCCAGTAGGCGTTGTTGTTGGACTGATAGCGCGTGCGCCCTCCCTTCAGGCTTAGCGTTGGCCAGTGGCCTGCCTTTGCCCTATCAACGGCGTAGCCCGAAGATGCACGCATTGCTTCAGCGGCCAGCACAGATGGGATTAACGAGTAATTGATATTGTCGAGCGGCGTTTGCTCCAGCGCCAGCCGTTCAGGCATCGACTGATATTGGGTAGCGCTAACGCCGGTTAATACCGCCAGCCGTGCTTTAGCGCTTTGCAAGGCGGCCTGATATTGCTCGAGCGTCGAGCGCATCCCGGCGATGCGCGTCTGAGTTTGCAGCACATCCGAACTCGAGCTTAACCCAGCGTCTGCACGCAGTTTTGCCATAACATTGACGCTTTGCAGCACCTCCATGCTCTCTTCAGTCGCCGCAATCAGCGCTTGATTGCGTTTCAGGTCCACATAGGCCTGTGCCGTTTTTTCGGCCACGCCGGTTAGCGTCGCCATCAGCTGATAGCGATAGCTTTCGCGCTGACTTTGCTGCTGGCTGATATTGCTGTTGGTTTTACCGAAGTCGTAGACCAGCTGCGTCAGGCTAAGTCCATAAGCCGCCGAGTTCTTTAGCGAACCACTGGAGTCTGTGGTTCGGGAATGGCCGGTGCTTCCGTTGAGGGAAATCTGCGGTAGCCAGGCACTACGTGCCTGCGCGATTTGCGCCAGCCCAATACCGAACTGTGCCGCCTGTTGAGAAACCGAGGGGTCGCGGTCCAGTGCGAACAGAATACTTTCACCGAGCGTTAAGGTCGACGCTTGGGCTACACCGGGTGCAGCAGCCCAGTCGGGAACCGGCGCGGCATTCGCCCGCAGGCCGCTGCCGAGACAAATAACGGCGAGCATCATGGCTGGCAGGGAACATGAGTGGACCATAACCGACAATATCCTTATCCGCGAAATAACCTGGGTGTTGTTGTACCGTCCTGTATTGCGTATAAACAGGCATGGCTTAGCAACTCAAATGTTTTGAGCAGCAATGATTTTTTAAATTAAAATTTCCACAGCATTGCTGCCCATTAAATTCAACGGCGCAATTCCGTATCACTTAAAATGAGGTAGTGACGCCTGCATTGCTTTCGTTTCCTCTTAATAAGTGAAAGCGGTGGCTTTTTCATGCTTCCTTTATATAAGGCGTCACGCAATATGACTTATTTAAATCGGGGGTGCAAACCACCCAAATTCTTTTTCCGAAACGTTTGCAAGAAAAATCCTACCAAAGAAAAATTAACCTCACCAATCATTTATTGTTAACTGAATGTTACTCAAAAGAAAAGAAGCAGAACAATAAGACAAATAAGCACCGTATCTGCGTACATTTATACAAATAGCTATAGGTTATAATTCATAAGGTTATAGAATAAGGATTGATTTACATCAAATTTACATTTTCCGACAGCCGCGCAATAAATTCGGGTTGCTCATTTTTGGTTGTTTTTCCATAAATGTTACATTGCGGTTAGTTTTACGCAAAACGGGGGGAGTCAGACCGCTATTCACAAAGCGCGATAATCACCAATGGCAAGCATTTCATGACTAAAATAGCGCCTTCCTGACAAAAAAATACAAAAAAAAGACCGGGATATCCCGGTCTTAAGGTAGCAAAATTTATTTATTAAGATTAATGGTCAAGATCGGACAACGATCTCCCCCTTTAGCGGGGGCCTTCAGAATAGCAGCGTCAATTAATAACGGGCCGTGATGGGGCCAAAAATGTGCGCCCTCAATAACGCACGCAGACAGATTTCGTTTCGGTATAGGCATCGAGCCAGTCAGGACCAAAATCACGCCCGGTACCCGACTGCTTCATGCCGCCAAACGGCATATTTGCATCGATAAGCGTGTGGCTATTTACCCAAACCGTACCGGCCTGAATACGCCCGGTATACTGCATTGCCGCCTGCAGGCTGTTGGTCCACAGGCTCGCCGTAAGGCCGTAGTCGCTGTCGTTAGCCAGCCGCAACGCTTCTTCCGCATCCGCCACCCGCACGAGGTTGACCACCGGGCCAAAGACCTCTTCTTTGGTGAGCCGCAGGCTGGCTGAAGGGTTTACCACCAGCGTCGGCGCAATGTAGTAGCCGTTGCCCTGCGGGCCTGGATTGCCGGAGATAAGTTCAGCCCGCTGCTCCTCTGCCTGGGCCAGATAACCGGCGACTTTTTGCTGCTGAACCTTCGAAACTAACGGGTTGATATGGGCCGCCGGATCCATGCCCGCCCCTACCTGCAGTGATTTCACCGCCTGCTCAAAACCGCTCACCAACCTGTCGAACAGCGGCGCCTCGATATAAATCCGCGAGCTGGCGGCACACACCTGCCCTTGATTGAGGAAACTGCCCGCCATTAAGCCTTCAATGACCATTGCCGGGTCGGCATCTTTCAGCACGATAGCCGGGTTTTTGCCCCCCAGCTCCAGCGTTACGCGCGTTAACCTGTCTGCCGCCGCTCTGGCGATGCCCTTTCCCGTCGCGGTCGAACCGGTAAAGCTGACCTTGGCAATCAGCGGATGTTCGGTCAGCGCTTTGCCACAGCCAGCGCCGCTGCCTGTCACCACGTTGAATACGCCGTCCGGTACGCCAGCCTCGGTTGCCAGCTCCGCCATGCGCAGCAGCGTCAGCGGCGTGGTTTCCGAAGGCTTAACGACAATAGAACAGCCTGCGGCCAGGGCCGGCATCACTTTCCACATGCCAATCAACAGCGGGAAGTTCCACGGCACTATGCCCGCCACAACGCCAACCGGCTCTTTGCGCGTCCACGCCTGATAGCGTGCGCCTTCCGGCATCGGAATAGACACATCGAGCGTCTGGCCGCTGATTTTCGTCGTCAGGCCTGCGGTATAACGCATCCAGTTCAGCGTGCAGCCAACCTCAAACGCGCGGGAAATGTTGATGGACTTGCCCTGTTCAAGCGTCTCAAGCTGCGCCAGCTCTTCCGTATTTTGCTCAAGTAAGTCCGCAAAACGCAGTAAGACTCTTTCTCGCCCGGCGGGCAGCATGTTGGCCCATACGCCGCTGCTAAAGGCCCGCCAGGCAGACGTTACCGCCCGATCAACATCCGCCGCACTGGCATCGGCGCTGCTGGAAATCTGTTGCCCGTCTGCAGGGTTAAAAACCGGTAGACGCGCTTCGCTGTCCGACGCCTGCCAGCCGCCGTCAATGTAAAGCCCATGAGAACACTGAAGAAACTGGCGCACATTGCCCAGCATGCTTACCGTTTCTGGCTCAGTCATAGCATCTCCTTATCAAGGTCATTATCGTGTAGCACCCCTTCATTCTAGGCGTTATGTTGAGGTTAGGGTTTTCTGCGGCTGACATTCGCTTTGCTGGCTGTGACACGCTACACAAATGTTGATGATGATTCTTTTTTTGAATCACGTTTACCTATAGTTATTGGCTTCGGGCGGCGATAAGTGAGGATCTATGGCGGAAAGACAACACAACGAGCGATTCGAAAAATGGCTGGAGAAGGTGAATGTCGCATGTGGTCGTTTCTCGGGCGCGGCGCTGGAGCAAGGGTTTCACGGCAGTCTGAGGGAGCATCTTGCCCATGCCATTAAACTCAGCGTGGTAGAGATTAACCAGGCTCGTTTGCTGAGAACAAGCCGCGAAGTCGCCCAAAGCAACGACGCCTGGTTCTATACCGTGTTCCAGCTGGAGGGCGAAGCCGTGATGGAGCAAGGGGAAAACCAGGCCGTGCTCGGCCAGGGAGATATCACGCTTATCGACGCCTCACGCCCCAGCTGTTTTACCTATACGCACGGGGCGAAGCAGGTTTCGCTGTTGCTGCCCCGCCACCTGCTGGAGCAGCACCTGCGTCTGGGGGAAATCCCCTGCGCACAAAGGCTCCCGGCCGAAATGCCGATGGTCCGCCTCAGCCACGGCCTGCTGCGTGAAAGTATGGGCAGCGACGGCCTGACCGGCGGAGAAAGTGAAGCCACGCTTGAGGCGATTGCCTGTCTGCTTGCTCCGGCGCTGACCCGGCACAGCCTGCCGCATTCAAAGCGCGATCGCCATCTGCAAAAAGTAATGACGCTGATTGACGAACATATTCAGTCGGAAACCCTGCGCCCGGAGTGGATTGCCGCCGAGTCCGGGATGTCGGTGCGTAGCCTCTATCGCCTGTTTGCCGATAAAGGCCTGGTGGTGGCTCAGTACATCAAAAACCGGCGGCTCGATCTCTGCGCCCAGGCGCTGCGTACGACGAGCCACAGCGAAAAGCTGTCGGGCATTGGTTATAGCTGGGGATTTGCCGATCACAGCCATTTTTCAACGGCGTTCAAGGGCAGGTTCGGCGTGTCGCCGGGGGAGTATCGCAGGCGCTTTCAGTCTGCCTGAAAGGCAATCCTCACCCCAGCCCTCTCCCAGAGGGCTGTATCTTATACACATTTTCCTTCCAACATCTTCCGGGGGCGATCTCTCGCTCCGCAGTTATTCCGTTCACCCGTAGATCTGTTTTCCCCTGCACGTTCAGAGTACGGTGAACGTGTCCGGGGGATAACGCCATCCCCCGAACAGCCCCGGCGCCCGGCGAGCTCATCGCCGCTGAAGCGGTAAACCCACCGGCTATCACCCAAACATTCGGGGTCGTTCGCGATTCGTTCCCGACGATAGCTCTCTTTCGCTGTTCCCGACAGCTCAACCCCGCCTGAGTTGGGTCATAACCGGGGGCGATGAGAGCCGGGGACAAATCTTCCCCTCACCCCAGCCCTCTCCCCAAAGGGGCGAGGGAGAAAACAAAAGCTATGGGAAACATTGTTTATCCCCTCTCCCTTCCAGGGAGAGGGGATAAATAAGAAGCGAGGCTCGGTTCCGGCTTAAATCGCCTCCGTTTTCTCTCCTACTGGCCAGGGTCCGGGCGTCGGGAACGGCCGGAGGCTGAGAACGTCGGGAACGCATCTCAGCCGACCCAGGACTGGGAGATAAAACGGAGGTCTGCCGCTTCAGCGGTCGATTTATTTGGCCGGGAGTCCGGGGTCTCGGGGAAATAACGGTGGTTTCCCCGAGTCGTTCACCGATGCGGTGGCTGCATATGAAGCAGCTCTGGAAGTGAACGGAACCTTAGTTAATCCTTCATAGAGCGTATTTGTGAATAAGAGATAGCCCAGAGGGAGAGGGGGAATAGACATAAAGCTATTTCTTCATCCACTGCCCGTTCAGGCCGCGTACGTATTCTCCGGCGGGCGCCCTGTCCACCAGTTTCTGTCCCGCAAGACGGGCCACTTCGTTGATTGAGATATTATTGGTGTCCGCCAGCTGCTGATAATGCTGAGCGCGGCCTTCGTTAATGCTCTTTACCAGCGCCAGCGTTTCCGGGTCCTGTTTGATCGCTGCGATATAGCCGCTGAGCGTTTCCCCCACTCGCCCCTGTTCACGCGCTTCG
The DNA here is from genome assembly GCA_009668225.1 of Enterobacteriaceae bacterium RIT693. Lineage (GTDB taxonomy): Bacteria > Pseudomonadota > Gammaproteobacteria > Enterobacterales > Enterobacteriaceae > Cedecea. The sequence continues at coordinate 85,713 of WJYK01000015.1, forward strand.
TTTAGGGTCAGCGCCATTGCGGATGTGCTGAAGAACAGGCCGGCCAGCAGCAGGCCTTTAATCATAGAGTTCATCGACGTTCCCCTTCTCAGAACAGATCGCTACGGTTTTTAAGCAGGCTTTCGACGTCTTTATCCACTTTGATGCGGATCTCGTGTTCGATTTTAACGTTCATATTGATGGTTATCGGCTCTTTAGGCGCGGCCACTTCGATGCGCGGCGTGCACCCCGCCAGCATCAGGGCCGTCGATGCCAGCAGCGCGGCGGTAAAGTATTTCATTTGGGTTCCTCACAGGCTTCGCCGGGTTGGGCGCAGCGAGCTGTTGGCAGCGCGGCGTTCTCTTCCAGCCAGGTTTGTAAATTATCGCCAAAGCGTAAACTGCGCCACAGGGTAAACAGATTTTCCTGATGGGTATAGTTGAGATTGACGGTGTTGGTCTTGCCCTCGACGTGGCTAATACCGGTCACGCTGGAGCGCATCCTGACCACCCCGAGGTTGTCGAGGTCAATCTGGGTCCAGGATCGCGAGATTTCCATGTAGCGCAGCCAGTTGATGGCCGCGCCCGCCGCCATGTTGTTGTCGACGATGGCGTCCGCCATGTCTTTATCCATGCGGAACGTCATCGGGCCAGGGTTGGTCAGCCAGCCGTCTTTGATAATCCACTGCGGATGGTTGAGCCACAGCGGCAGCGCGCCGTTGAATCGCCCGGACATACTGAACTGTTTGGGGTTGATGGCGGTGACGAGCTGGCTGGATGACAGCCCCTGCAGCCGTAAGAGCGCAGCGTCCCGCTGCGGCATACGCAATTGCTGCATTGAAATTTTGCCCCCGAGCACATCCGCGCTGACGTTGGTCAGCAGCAGCGGCTGTTGCTCGCTCCACGGGTACCAGCCTTCCAGATCGGCGGTAATGTTCTGCGCCGCTATCTGGTTGCGCACTTCGGCGATGCGTAACGTCACCGGCCCGCGGGTGCCAAGGTGCCAGGTAGAATCGCTAAAGCGGAACGGCAGCACGAAGTCGACGCCGTTAATCTGGTTGTCGGGCATCCAGACGCTGCCGCTTTTCACCACGCCGTGGCCTCCGGCCTCGAAGCCTTGTCCTGCGGCGGCGGAGAAGGCAACCTGGGCGTACAGATCGCCGCCCTTGAGATCCATTTTCCAGTCAGCTGGCAGCAAAGGCTGGAACACGGTGAGCGTTTGTTTTGGCCACCAGGCATTGCCGCGCAGGCGCTCTCCGTCCCAGCGCCCCACTACGCGCACCGGGCCAATCTTCCCGGCATGCAGATTGCCTTTGAACAGGAAAGAGGTCGGGTTTTGCCCATCTACGCTGAACTTAAGCGTTGAAGGCGGCAAGGTGCTGCCGCCGCTAAAGGTCGTGGCGCCTGCATCGAGCGAGAAGTCGCCGTTAAAGGTCTCTTTTTGTTCGTCACGCTCCCAGCGCAGCGGCTTGTCCAGCACCAGCCGAGGTTTGGACATCAGCATCGAGCCGTACTGAAGCTTGTCGAAGCCGGTTGACAATGAACTCAGTTCAATGGCGCTGTCCCGCCACTCGCCAAGACCACGCACGTCCCATTTCGCCTGCATCGGCCTGAAGCTGCCTTTGCCCCAGTAGCGCCATTGCCACAGCCCGGCGTCCGGCAGGAAGTCGTTCGCCCTGCCGTCAAGGTGAAGCTCAACGGTCCCCATTTCATTATCGTGGGCACGAAGAATAGCCTGCAGCCTGCCGTCCACGCCTTTACTGGAGACGCGCACGCCCGCCAGCGGCCAGCGCACGTCGTCGATGTTCAGGGTTTCAATGAGCCGCCCGCGTGAACGCAGCAGCGCGCCGGGCTGGAACAGCAGCGCCGGGTCGGTCAAGGCCCCCGTCAGCTGCCCCGGCAGCACTGCGTAAAAAATCAGCCGATCCTGCTTCGCCTCGCCGGTGAGCTGCAGCGGCAAGGCGCTGTCGGTCAGGCTGAGCTTGCCGGGACCGATGTTTAACACGGCGTTGCCCTTCCCGGCTGCGCCCTGGGTCAGGACGTTCATGCGCCCGGTAAATACCGCGTTATCCAGCCCGTCCTGCCAGTTTTCAACTTTCAGCGTCAGCCCGCCGCCCAGCGGGAAGCCTTCATAGGGCCAGCGCCACTGCCCGCCATCAATTTCAAACACCTTCTCACTCAGGCGCCAGGGAATGTTCAGCAGCGGCTCTTCGTCACTCTGCGCTTTTTTGACCGTCAAAGTCCCTGCATTTGTGTGCCAGTTAAGGGCGACGTTCAGCCTGTCCGGCTCCTGCGGAATTTGCAGCTGGGTCGCAACCTGGCCGTCCGTCGGCAGGCCATCTGGCACTAACGGCAGCGTTAAGTCGCCGACCAGCTCAAGCGGCGGAAGCCCTTCAAACGCTCCAACTTTCAGTTCACTGACCCGCAGGTTTTGCCCTTTGAGGGTGGCGGAAAGCGTGAGCAATTTGCCCTGATAATCCAGCCGTTGCTGCTGCGGCGTGAGCGAAAGATGCAGCGCTCCCGCGTATTGCAGCCACGGGGTGACGTTGAGCTGATCAATCGTCAGCCAGGTGTTCGGCAGCATTTTCTGCCATTCTTCAAGGGTACGCGGCGCGGCAGGCGCAGAGTCCTCCGCCGGGATTTTGCTGATGCAGTCGGGGTTCAGGTTGAGCGCGGCGAGATGCAGACGCCAGCGGCTCGGATGGCTGAGGGTCGCATCCTTAAGACTTGCAAGCTCGCACTCCCCGGCAAGATAGCGAAGATCGGGAATCACAATCGCGCCGTTGTGCAGGCGTGGGCTGGCCTCCATGGCGATTCTCGTCCCCTGCGGCAACCAGATACCGGCAAGCGTCGGTAACCAGTGCGCAACAGTTAACAGCAGCGACAGCGGCAGCAGAATAAGCGCTAACAGCAGTGCAAGAACGGCTTTATATTTACCCTTCATGGGTGGTTAATATCCTGATTCAGCGACAATTTAAGCCGAAATATGTCATTATTCTGGCACGATTCAGGCCGGGCGTGAAGGCAGCGGCTGCATTAAGCATAGTCTGCCTGGAAAGCGAAATAGTCACCTGCCGTTAAAATTTCAGTTTATAAATTGTATGATTATTTTAAGCATGATAATTTTAGAACCAACCCTTTCTGGAGATAAGTCTTATGAAACTTGCGGTTTATAGCACAAAACAGTACGACAAAAAGTATCTGGAGCAGGTTAACCAGGAGTATGGCTTTGATCTTGAATTTTTTGACTTCCTGCTGAGTGAAAAAACGGCCAAAACCGCCAACGGCTGTGACGGCGTGTGCATTTTCGTTAATGATGATGGTAGTCGCCCGGTGCTGGAAGAGCTAAAAAAACATGGCGTTAAGTTTATCGCGCTGCGCTGTGCCGGCTTTAACAACGTCGATTTAGACGCGGCAAAAGAGCTTGGTATGCCGGTTGTTCGCGTGCCAGCCTACTCGCCGGAAGCCGTGGCTGAACACGCTATCGGGATGATGATGTGCCTTAATCGCCGCATCCATCGCGCCTATCAGCGTACCCGCGACGCCAACTTCTCTCTGGAAGGATTAACCGGGTTTACCATGCACGGCAAAACCGCCGGGGTCATCGGCACCGGGAAGATAGGCGTTGCCGCGCTGCGTATCCTGAAAGGGTTTGGCCTGCGCCTGCTGGCTTTCGATCCGTACCCAAGCGCCGCGGCGCTGGATTTAGGCGTGGAGTATGTCGACCTCGAAACGCTGTTCTCGCAGTCCGACATTATTTCCCTGCACTGTCCACTGACGCCGGAAAACTATCATCTGCTGAACCAAAGCGCCTTTGATCAAATGAAAGACGGCGTCATGGTGATTAACACCAGCCGCGGTGGACTGATTGATTCCCAGGCCGCGATTGACGCCCTGAAGCATCAAAAAATCGGCGCGCTGGGCATGGACGTGTACGAGAACGAGCGCGATCTGTTCTTTGAAGATAAGTCTAACGACGTGATTCAGGACGACGTGTTCCGCCGTCTTTCCGCCTGCCATAACGTGCTGTTTACCGGCCACCAGGCGTTTCTGACGGCTGAAGCGTTGATCGGCATTTCTGAAACTACGCTTGAGAACCTGCGTCAGCTGGAAAAAGGCGAGCCTTGCCCGAACCAAATTAATTGATTTCGTACCCTCTTCTCGCAGGAAGAGGGGTTATTTTAAGAATATCCTTACTGATTCATGCGCCACATCCTGCGACAGTGGCGCCCTTTCATTGATGACACATAAACCTTAGGGAGAAGAGATGAAAAAGTTTGCTTCACTGATGTTGGCAAGCGTTGTTCTGGCGGGCTGTGCCCAGCCGGCGGATAAAGGTTCCGTGACTGCACAAGATTTGCAGCACCACCGTTTTGTGCTGGAGAGCGTTGACGGCAAGCCTCTGGTCGTTAAAAACACCAAACGCGCGCCTGAGCTGAGCTTCGGTGAGAACATGCATATTTCTGGCGCGATGTGTAACCGCTTTATGGGCCAGGCGACGCTTGAGAACAATACGCTGAAGGTGAAAGGGCTGGGCATGACGATGATGCTTTGCGTTGAGCCACAGCTTAACGACCTGGATCACCGTATTAATGACATGCTGACCGCCGGGGCTAACGTTTCTCTGGCAAACCAGCAGCTGGTGTTGAAAAGCGGCCAGCACACGCTGACGTACAAACTGGCCGATCTGGTTAATTAATCAGTAGCTTCCACAGGTGCCAGCGGCAAGCGAGTTCTCGCTACAGCGTTTGCCGTTCGGCATAGCACACATGCCCATCGCACTGCCGTCCAGCTGACGCGCAACGCTCATCGTGCCGCCAATCATCGCACAGTTCGCTTCGCCCTGGCTGGACATCGCCGCCCTGAGGCCGGGTGGTACGTGGGCCGCAGTGGCCTGTTGAGGGGGGTCATTACTGCATGCTGATAATAACAGTGCGGCACAACCGGCTAAAAACGCAGCGCGCATGGCTTCTCTCTCCCGTCTGAATATGCAAAACCTTTGCATAATGGCGCATGGTTACCGCTGCGTCGAGAGCACAAAGCAATAAAATGTGTTGATTTATGCTACCGGGATCACTTTTTAAACTAAAACCTCAGAATTTTCTGAGCGCAGACTTTTTCACTCCCTCTCTTCATCAATGAGCAACAACGTGCCGTGACTACCGGGCAGAACGCAATGTATTGCCTTTCGGGGGATGAGATAATAATCCCCGGCCTCCAGGGTGAATATTTTATCATCCACGACGAGCGTCATTTGCCCTTCAATGACCACCAGTAACTCCTCAAATTTGGCATGACACTCATTCGGGATCCCTTCCCCTCCCATTTTGATAAGCTTGATATTGGTTTTTCCAACATGGCCAAGCAGTCGTGAGCGCCATAAAACAGGTAATTTTCCCGCAATTTCTATTAATGATCCCGTAGACATCGTATCGCCTTATTCTGATAAAGCGCTACCCATACCGCATCTTGCTCACGTTACAAATTCTTAATCACCATAAGATATTCAGGTAACACATTTCACTCACGCTTCACGTTATGCCTGGATCAATTTGTGCACTCGGAGGTTCAGCAACTTCAAGCAAATACATGAGCGTACTATAATTGGGGATTATTACGGGACTCGAGGTAAGCAGGCGGGTCCCTTTATTTTGCGCAATGTAAGGGTGTCTTATGATCACTATCGACGGCAACGGTGCAGTCGCCTCCGTGGCGTTTCGTGCCAGCGAAGTAATTGCCATCTATCCTATTACCCCCAGCTCAACAATGGCGGAGCAGGCTGATGCCTGGTCCGGTGACGGCAGAAAAAACGTCTGGGGTGATACGCCTCGCGTCGTCGAGATGCAGTCGGAAGCCGGTGCGATTGGCGCGGTACACGGGGCGCTACAAACCGGCGCCCTCTCCACCTCGTTTACCTCATCGCAGGGTTTGCTGCTGATGATCCCGACGTTGTACAAGCTGGCAGGCCAGCTGACGCCTTTTGTTCTTCATGTTGCCGCGCGTACCGTAGCCACCCACGCGCTCTCCATTTTTGGCGACCACTCGGACGTGATGGCCGTGCGCCAGACCGGCTGCGCCATGCTGTGTGCCAGCAGCGTTCAGGAAGCTCAAGATTTCGCGCTGATTTCACATATTGCGACGCTTAAAAGCCGCGTGCCGTTTATTCACTTCTTCGACGGCTTCCGCACCTCGCACGAAATCAACAAAATTGTGCCGCTGGCGGACGATACCCTTCGCGGCCTGCTGCCGCAAAAAGAGATCGATGAACATCGCGCCCGCGCCCTGAACCCGGAACATCCGGTGATTCGCGGCACGTCGGCCAACCCGGACACCTACTTCCAGTCCCGCGAAGCGACCAACCCGTGGTACAACGCGGTTTACGCGCATGTTGAACAGGCGATGAACGACTTTGCCGCCACCACGGGCCGCAGCTACCGCCCGTTTGAGTATTACGGGCACCCGGAAGCGGAGCGCGTAATTATCGTGATGGGCTCCGCCATCGGCACCTGCGAAGAAGTTGTCGATGAATTGCTGACCAGGGGCGAAAAAGTCGGCGTGCTGAAAGTTCGCCTGTACCGCCCCTTCTCCGCCGAACATTTACTGGAAGTTCTGCCGCAAACCGCGCGCCAGGTGGCGGTGCTTGATCGCACTAAAGAGCCAGGCGCTCTTGCTGAGCCGTTGTATCTCGACGTGATGACCGCGCTTGCCGAAGCCGTGAGCCGCGGTGACCGTGAAACGCTGCCTCGCGTCATCGGTGGCCGCTACGGGCTGTCGTCGAAAGAGTTCGGTCCGGAATGCGTGCTGGCTATCTTTAACGAGTTAAGTGAAGCCAAACCGCGCCCGCGCTTCACCGTGGGTATTTATGACGACGTGACCAACCTGTCACTGCCGTTGCCGGAAAATACGCTGCCTAACCGCGCCAAACTGGAAGCGCTGTTTTATGGTCTGGGCAGCGACGGCAGCGTCTCGGCCACAAAGAACAACATCAAAATTATCGGGAACTCCACGCCGTGGTTTACCCAGGGCTACTTCGTTTATGACTCCAAAAAGGCCGGTGGCCTGACGGTTTCGCACCTGCGCGTCAGCGAACAGCCAATCAACTCCACCTATCTGATTGAGAAGGCCGATTTCGTCGGCTGTCACCAGCTGCAGTTTATCGACAAGTACCAGATGGCCGAGCGCCTGAAGCCCGGCGGTATTTTCCTGCTGAACACGCCTTACGCCGCCGACGAGGTGTGGAGCCGCCTGCCGCAGGAAGTTCAGGCGGTGCTCAATAAGAAGCAGGCTCGCCTGTACGTCATTAACGCGGCGAAAATCGCCCGCGAGTGTCATCTTGGTGCCCGCATCAACACCGTGATGCAGATGGCGTTCTTCCACCTGACGCAGATCCTGCCGGGCGACACCGCGCTGGCGGAGCTGCAGGGCGCGATTGCCAAAAGCTACAGCAGCAAAGGGACGGAAATCGTCGAACGTAACTGGCAGGCGCTGGCGCTGGCTCGTGATTCTCTGGCCGAAGTGCCTCTGCAGGCGGTTAACCCGGAAAGCGCGATGCGCCCTCCGGTGGTATCCGACGCCGCCCCTGACTTTGTGAAAACCGTCACCGCCGCCATGCTCGCTGGGCTTGGCGATGCCCTGCCGGTTTCCGCGCTGCCGCCTGACGGCACCTGGCCAATGGGCACTACCCAGTGGGAAAAACGCAACATTGCCGAAGAAATCCCTATCTGGAAGCCGGATATCTGTACCCAGTGCAACCACTGCGTGGCGGCCTGCCCGCACTCGGCTATTCGTGCCAAAGTGGTTCAGCCGGAGGCAATGGATGGCGCCCCGGAAGCCCTGCAGTCGCTGGACGTGAAGTCCAGGGATATGCGCGGCCAGAAATACGTGCTGCAGGTAGCGCCGGAAGATTGCACCGGCTGTAACCTGTGCGTGGAAGTTTGCCCGGCGAAAGACCGTCAGAACCCGGAAATCAAGGCCATCAATATGATGTCCCGCCTTGAGCACGTTGCAGAAGAAAAAGAAAACTACGACTTCTTCCTCGCGCTGCCGGAAATCGACCGCGCCAGCCTGGAGCGCATCGACATTCGTACTTCTCAGCTGTTAACACCGCTGTTTGAATACTCCGGCGCCTGCTCCGGCTGCGGTGAAACGCCGTACATTAAAATCCTGACCCAGCTGTTCGGCGACCGCATGCTTATCGCTAACGCCACCGGCTGCTCGTCTATTTACGGCGGCAACCTGCCGTCCACGCCGTACACCACCGACGCCAACGGCCGCGGGCCAGCCTGGGCCAACTCGCTGTTTGAGGATAACGCCGAATTTGGGCTGGGCTTCCGCCTGACGGTGGATCAGCACCGCGCCCGCGTCATGCGTTTACTGAGCCAGTTTGCCGATAAACTTCCGGCCGAGCTTAATGAGCAGCTTCACGCGGAAGCGACGCCGGAAGTTCGCCGTGAACAGGTTGCCGAACTGCGTAAACACCTGGCCAACGTAGACGATCCTGACGCGCGTCAGCTGGTCACCGACGCCGACGCGCTGGTGGAGAAATCCATCTGGCTGATTGGCGGCGACGGCTGGGCTTACGACATCGGCTTTGGCGGCCTCGACCACGTGCTGAGCCTGACCGAGAACGTCAATATTCTGGTGCTGGATACGCAGTGTTACTCCAATACCGGAGGCCAGGCTTCTAAAGCGACACCGCTCGGCGCCGTCACCAAGTTCGGCGAGCACGGCAAACGCAAGGCGCGTAAAGATCTGGGCGTCAGCATGATGATGTACGGTCACGTGTATGTCGCACAGATTTCGCTGGGGGCGCAGCTTAACCAGACGATGAAGGCCATTCAGGAGGCGGAAGCCTACCCAGGTCCGTCGCTGATCATCGCCTACAGCCCTTGCGAAGAGCACGGTTACGATCTGGCGCTGAGCCATGACCAGATGCGTCAGCTGACCGCCACCGGCTTCTGGCCGCTCTACCGATTTGACCCACGTCGCGCGGACGAAGGCAAGCTGCCGCTGGCGCTGGACTCCCGTCCGCCGTCCGATGCGCTGGCAGATACGCTGATGAAGGAGCAGCGTTTCCGTCGCCTGAATGCCCAGCAGCCGGAAGTCGCCGAGCAGCTCTGGAAAGACGCCGCGGCAGATTTGCAGAAGCGATATGATTTCCTGGCGCAGCTGGCGGGTAAAGCGGAGAAGGTTAGCGAATAATCGGGGGGAATGACCCTCACCCCGGCCCTCTCCCTGGAAGGGAGAGGGGGAATGATGGTGGGGAAAAGGTCAGGATGAGGGGGAAGATCGTTTATTTCAGCAGGCGAACCTTCACCGACTTGCCTTTTATCTTCCCTTGCTGCAGCTGCTTCCACGCGTGACGCGCCACGGACTGGCGCACCGCAACGTAAACATGGATTGGGTGGACGTCGATTTTGCCGATGTCCGTACCTTCCAGCCCCATATCTCCGGTTAACGCGCCCAGAATATCGCCTGGACGCATTTTGGCTTTCTTGCCGCCGTCGATGCACAGCGTCGCCATTTCTGCTTCCAGCGGCTTCACGGAGACGCCGGACGGCACCTGCTGCCATTTCAGCGAAAGATTCAGCATTTCAGCCAGCACGCTCGCGCGCTGCGCTTCTTCCGGGGCGCAGAAGCTGATAGCCAGCCCGCTTTGCCCGGCTCGCGCGGTACGGCCAATGCGGTGAACGTGCACTTCCGGGTCCCACGACAGCTCGTAGTTAATGACCATTTCCAGCGCTTTAATATCCAGCCCACGTGCCGCAACGTCCGTTGCCACCAGCACGCGGCTGCTGCCGTTGGCAAAACGCACCAGCGTCTGGTCGCGGTCGCGCTGTTCCATGTCGCCGTGCAGCGCTAACGCACTTTGATGTCGCTCGTTCAGCGCATCGCACACGGCCTGGCAATCTTTTTTGGTGTTGCAGAACACCACGCAGGACGCCGGCTGATGCTTGCTGAGCAGCGCCAGCAGCAGGCCGATTTTGCCCCCGCGGGAGATTTCATAAAACTGCTGTTCAACGGACGGCAGCTCATCAACGGTATCAATTTCGATAGTCTGCGGGTCGCGCTGAATTCGCCCGCTGATAGCGGCAATGGCTGCAGGCCAGGTGGCGGAGAAAAGCAGCGTCTGGCGTTTGGCCGGCGCATGGGCAATCACTTCATCGATGGCGTCGGCGAAGCCCATGTCCAGCATACGGTCGGCTTCGTCCAGCACCAGCGTTTGCAGAGCCTCCAGCTTCACCGTTTCTTTTTTCAGGTGATCTAACAGGCGGCCCGGCGTGGCCACGATAATGTGCGGCGCATGCTGTAACGAGTCACGCTGTACGCCAAACGGCTGGCCGCCACACAGGGTTAAAATTTTAATATTTGGCATGTAGCGTGCCAGGCGACGCAGCTCTTTGGCGACCTGGTCGGCCAGCTCGCGGGTTGGGCACAGCACCAGCGACTGGGTTAAAAACTGGCTGGCATCAATGTGCTGCAGCAGGCCAAGACCGAAAGCAGCCGTTTTGCCGCTGCCGGTTTTTGCCTGCGCACGGACGTCTTTTCCGGCCAGAATGGCGGGCAAGGCCGCTTCCTGAACGGGCGTCATTTCGTGATACCCCAGTTCGCTAAGGTTGGCGAGTTGTGCTTCAGGTAAAGCGTTCAGTGCGGAAAAAGCGGTCACAATGGTCATCTCTTAATAATAACAGGCAGGCGCGTATGCTAGCAGATTCGCGTGGTTCAGGCGTGAGTTTATCAATTTTGCTGCGTTAGCGAGTGAAACAGTAAAAACGGTGCCTTTCGCTAAGGCACCGTTTTTCCGTAGAGAACAAGAACGTTATTCGCTAATGGGCAAATAGCCCTGCCATTCTGGCCTGAAGCGTTCGCCCTGCTCCGCTTTTTCCAGATGGATAAAATAATCCCCCACGCTTTCTAGCTGCAGGCAGTCATCGACATCTTTCAGGTTGTCTTTGTGCTGCTGGTAGCTGTCGACCAGCAGGCTGGCAATCGCCTTCTCTTTTGCCTGGGCCGGATTTTCCGCTACAAAGAAATCAAACTCATGCAGCTCCGCCAGCGTTTTCGGGCTGTAGCCGCCGACATTCACAAAAAAGAGCTTTGGCGTTTGCTCAACGGGTTTATCTGAAAGACTAATGCGGTAGCCGTCGGCCCAGCGCAGCTTGCCGTAACCGTCGATATGGATTTTATCTTTGTCACCAAACCAGGCCGCCCGCAGCGCAGGCCAGGCATCCTCTGGCTTTTCTGCGGCCACAAACTGGACGTCATGCACTTCGATATTGGATTTTCCGGCATTGCCGCCCACATAAAAGACGTAAAGTTCCATTCGTTCTCCTTATTTTTCGCTGTATAAAATAATACATAACGATGGGTATTTGAACGCCTTTATTCAGATAAAACGCGGCTTAAAGATTGATCGTAAACAGGAAGCCAGATAAAAAAATGATTACTATGCTTTGGCTTTGCGTCCTAAGCTAAATCAGAGGACGCGCTTAATGGCAGATAAGGAGCCAGAATGTTCGAAGATAATGACTATAAGCTTTATGTCATCGTGAACCGCACCGCCGACGTCAGCGTGCAAATGAATGCCGTGGGCCACCTTTGCGGCGGTATTATGCTCAAAGCGGATGAGCCTAAATTTCATGATTATCCCAACCAGGAAAGCGGCTTCAGTGCTTATATGAACCATTATCCGGTGGTGGTGCTTCAGTCTAAGAACAGCAGCCAGCTGGCGACGGCGCTTGAGAAATGCCGGGAAGAAGGCGTGCTGTATAACTTCTTCACCACCACAATGCTTTCGCACTCTTCCGAACAACAAATCAAAGATACGCTCGAAACGCCCTTCGCCGATCTCGACTTCGTGGGCATTGCGCTCTACGGTGAAACCGAGAAGCTCAAGCCCGTGACCAAAAAGTTTTCGGTCTTTAAAGGCTAAGCCGCCGGGTAATAATGCGGGCACATTGCGTTGTTACCCTGGTCTTTACCCTTCGTCTCCGGCATAGAAATTGATGATGTCATCCTCAAACCAACAACCCACTTTGTAGTACATCGCGCAGCCAATCAGGAAGCTGGCAATCAGTATTAATGCCGTCAAAAATCCTTTCACTTCGAAACGCTCTCCAATAACTCAAGCTGTGATATTGACAGGCCGGGCAAAAAAAAGTTCAGCGGCGAAACTATTCTGCTCCAGCCATTTACCGACAATCACAGACGCTCCGGTCTTTGCGATGACAATTCTGTCACAGCGCTCTGATTAACTAAGGCGGCCAATTGTCTGAGCACATCAGGTGCCATTGTGTCCGATAACCACCTTCATTTCAAAAGCGTCACCAGTTTCTTTTTCGGCAGTAAACTCGGGTCTGCGGCAAATCCTCATAGCGCGACGACAGCGTTTCGCCGCAGAGAACGCATTCATCATTAAATGACATGACGCCAGTTGAATTTATCCGAAGTCTCCAGAAAGTCGAAGAGCTCTGATTTATCACTGCACTGATTTTGGCCTGGCTTACAGCTTGTGTCTGCCCTAACAACAACGTTCGAAATCTCTTGTGTCCGTGATCTAACGCACGCTTTTGAGCGGTCTGGACAGATAACATAAGCAGTCGTCTAATTCTATACTGCTAAGACAACGGTGCTGAAAGGCTTTCCCGTTTTAGTACATAGCGTGCTGCCACAAACACAGTCGGTGTCTCTGAATCACCAACCATATTTTATGCTAAAAAAAAGAAACATCATGGATAAATGCTCCATCAAGCACCGCGATGTAATACCAGTGCATATCTAACGCCTTCTCCCCCATAAAAATAAAACTCACATCGTGAGTATGTAAATTTAATTAAATCAATAAAACCCTTTAAAAACAACTGGGTAAATAACACCATACACATTTAAACATATTATCCCCCACCATCACATCAAAAATATTTCAAATTATGTATTAAACTTGTTTTTAGGATTTTAGTCTTTAATTATCACCAAAAATCACCACATGCAGAATAAAAAACCACAAAAACAACATTCAACAGTGAGCAAATAAAAGGCTCTATCACCCAACCGCCTATTTTTTAAAGAAAAAATCACGCAAATGGACAAAACACAAAAATAAACATTTTATTATTAACAACAAAGCTGTGTTACCCCCCCATTGCACTGAGATAATAATCACCTCTAAAATACAGCCCTAAACAAGAGCGAGTAAGCAAATAGACATTTATATTTAATAAGCTCTCGCTATACATTAATTAGGCAAAAATAAACAACAAATTTATTGCCACGTCGAAAAACGACAACATGACATTAGGTTATTTAAACAAGAAGCCATCTGCATGATACGCATCAGATGAGTTCACCACGCCTTATAAAAAAGGCAACTCTGTCGGGAGCGCTACATTATAAAATGTATAGCACCCGACATATAAATGAACGTAATTACAAAACTGTCATTACATTCGTAAAATAATCGATGGGATATTCCCACCGATGCATTTTCATTACTCTTCGATAGGAATTCGATATGACTTTTAAAACCAAATTACTTTCAACCGTATTATTAGCAGGTATGTCAACCGCCAGCCTGAATGTATTCGCAGCGCCTTCATCAGAAGTGACGCTACAAGGGATTCTGACGAATACTACCTGCAATGTCACCATCAATGGTGGTAAATCTATCCTGAACGTCGGTGTATTTAATACCAAAGTCGGCGGTACTGATGCCAGCTTCACCGCACCAAATGCCATTTCAGCCCAGCAGGTGGATATGCCGGTTACCCTGACAGGGTGCGCTAAAGCAGAGAAAGGTGAGCTTCTTATTCAGGGGATCACGTCTGTAAGTAACAATGAGCAAAACTTATTTGTGGCTCAGGATAACCAAACTACCGGCTTTATGATTCAGGACGGCCAGGGTCAGACTGTCAGCAACGGTAAGGGTACCGAAGTGGCCATGGCAGACAATGAAACCAACGCTGCCTATACCTTTAAAGTTGGTATGGGTACCACTAATACAACGCCAGAAGCCGGGACTTACAGCGCTCCAATTCTGGTTTCTTATATCGTTAACTGATCCTGCATCCGCAGTCGTTAACAAGGAGGCAGCGCAGATTATCACTGCGCTGCCTAACTCCTTTTATGATTTAACGAGAGACACATGAAAAAAACCACAGTTCTCGGATTGACTGCCAGCAGCCTGATGTTGCTCTCAGCCTCTTCCTTCGCAGGTATCTCCATCGACAGTAGCCGAGTTATTTTTCAGGCTGTGGATAATACGACCGGGAAAAGTGTCGGGGTTACCAGCGCCTCTGACTCTCTGACACCTTATCTGATCAAAGCCCAGATACTGAAGACTCCAGAAGGAGAACAGGCAAGCACCCAGTTCATCGTCACCCCTTCATTATTCCGCCTCGAACCTGGCACGACGAATCAGATGCGGATCATGAAGAAAAACGCTGCTTTACCGCAGGACAGAGAATCTGTGTTTTACCTCCGCACTATTGCGACACCAGCGGGTGAGAAAAACAATGAGCAACAAAAAAATCGTATTGGTGGCACGATACAGGTTTCATCAGGCAATATTATAAAACTATTTTACCGCCCTGCCGGATTAAACATAAAACCACAGCAAGCCATGCAGTCATTGCAGTTTTCTGCCACAGGTAATGGATTAAAAGTGACGAACCCATCTCCATACTACGTTACGTTAAATTCTCTGGTAGTCGGAGGACGAAACGTTCCAATGGATATCAAAACAGGTAATACCATGGTCGCCCCATTAAGCAGCAATGTATACCCAAACGCACCACATAAAGGGAATGTGGAATGGAAGGCGATTAATGATTATGGAGGACTGGAGATCTTTAATGGGCAAATCCGCTAAATGGTTGTTGGGATGGTGTTGGTTCATATTTTTCCAGCCATCCGCAATTTCCGCAGAAGTGACCGAATTTTCAGCCGTCATTTCTGACGATATCGGATGTGAAATGACTATGCCGTCAATGCTGAGGTTTACTCCTCAGCGTACATCTGATTTTATGGGGGAGCTTAAAACACATGAAATCAAGACGTTGCAGGCCGTTTTCAGCTGTAAGGATAAAACAGGGAGATTAACGCCGAAAATTACCTTACAGGGTAATACTCCTTACAGTACAGATGCGGTTTTTCTTGACGGCACGCCCAATAGCTCTGGTTTCATGCTTCGTAAATATGATGGCACAATGCCCTCGCTGAATGAGTTTTATAATACAGAAAAAGCAATCCACAGGGGCAAACAAATAGCTTTAACGCCGCTGAATGCAGAAAACCACTACCGAACAGAAGAGACATTTCTGGTGGGATTGGTCGGCCCGATGAACGGCCCAGCAACGCCAGGAGAGTTTTCGGCAGCATTAATTTTCAATCTGATTTTTCAGTAAATTTAATGGTATGTAATTATGCAATATATCAGAAAATCCATTCACACATTTCTGCTACCTGCCACGCTGAGCATCGTGCTGACAAATACTTCTCAGGCGGCAACGTCAGCTTCAACAGAATTTAAAGCCACCGTTGTCGGTGGTACCTGTGACATCAGCGCCCCAGCGACAGTCTCTATTAATAAAGGCGCTGTAATACCATCAGAAGATATCATTGCCGGTAACAGTCCTGTCGAAAAATTCAATATTAAACTCTCAGGATGCAAAGGTTATGGTTTGACACCGTCAATCTCTCTCGAGGGAAACGTTGTTGATATCTCAGGCACCAAGCTATTCCTTACAAACACCAGCACTACTAAAGGTTACGGTATCTTATTGACTTTTGATGGTGACGCTAATTTCAAAGCAAATAATAATCTTGCTTCAAATATGAAACTGACGGCCACTAACAAAATCTGGTCAACGACGATGGCCTCTACGCTGAACGGTGATATCCCCTTAAAGGCGGCTGTCAGCTGCGGCAGTTGCAGTACCGATGCTGATATACAGGGCGGCGAACTGCAAACGAATGTCACCTTTAATTTTGTCTATAACTGACAGCCATAGATCACTTTTACTTACTGAGCACCAGGGTTAATAATGAAAATGAAAAAGGCCAATCATACGGTAGCCATGGTAATAACCCTGTTATTACTGCCTGTTAAATCGATGGCGGCAAACGGTCTTAATCAAATTATTAATTTTAATGCTACCTTTTACGGCGGAAGCTGTGAAATAACCGCACCATCACAATTGAGCTTTAACAATGGCGCACCGATACCCGATGACAAAATAATCAATGACAAATACAGCAGACAATTTTCAGTTTCTCTGACTGGCTGCCAGGGGTATTTCATGGCACCTAAAATAGCCATTACCGGGAATACCATTACCACCAGTGATGGTGTGACATTATTTGCTGATACAGCCAGCACAACGCAAGGATATGGCGTACGACTGGCCACAGCAGGCAATACGAACTTTAACGCCAATAACAATGCAGCCATCAACAATATCATCAGTGCTAAAAACTGGCCGCTCGAAGGCAGTGATGATATGAAGAAAATAAACGGCACGCTTGAATTCACAGGGTATTTATCCTGTGGCGCCTGTAGGCAAGGTGCCGGATTGCAGAATGGCGAACTAAAATCCACCGTGACCTTTACGTTTTTATATAACTGACATTCGGAACAGCCATGAATAAATCACTTATTTCTTGCAAGTCGTATCTGCTGACAACTCTTATTTTTTTGTCACTGTCCGCTGATTTGCAGGCAGCAGACGGAGGCATTCGTCTCGCCCAGACTCGCGTTATTTTTAATGCAAATAATAAAAACACAGGAGCTGTTATTAAAAATAATGGCCAGCAAACCTATTTAATCAAAACTGATGTAATGAACACCCCTCAGGGTAATAACCCGGCATTGCAGGCAGCCCCTTTCCTGGTAACGCCCCCAATGTTTCGTTTAGAAAAAGAGAGTCAAAGCACAGCCCTGATTGTTCGTAACGGTAGCGCACAATTGCCGGCGAACAGAGAATCCGTGTTTTGGCTCAGTTTTCTCGCCATCCCGTCCGTCGGCAAGAATGACAATACGCTGGGTAATATGACCAGTGCACAGGTGTCTGTCGGCATCCGTAATGTCATTAAGTTATTTTACCGCCCTGCCGGGCTATCCCCTTCCTTTGAGCGTGCTCAGGAAAAGCTAACTTTCCAGCGTGACGGAAGCCGGATCACAGTGAGCAACCCGACGCCTTATTACCTGACACTGGCGACGCTGTCATTTAACGATAAACCTGTCGCACTGCAGGACCGTGACCCGATGATAGCCCCGTTTTCCAGCACTGCTTTCCCGGCTGAAAGCACGGCTTCAAAAGCGCGTTGGGCGGTGATCACGGATTACGGTGATATGGGACCGACCTACACCGCTGCCGTTACCACAGGAAAATAATAATGCTGCGTGACCATATCCTGAATACGGTAGCTTTGCTGCTTACCGCTGCTGCCAGCGTTACCACTCAGGCGAGTAATCTGTCCCAGGCTTCGGGCGGTATCACGCTAAGCAAAACTCGTGTCATCTACCCAGGTAATGCCCGTAGCGGCATTACTTACACGCTGACCAATAACACGCCGCGTCCGTATCTACTGCAATCATGGGTGCTTCCATATAGCAGCAGTGCATCAGAAGGTAATGATGAAGATAAGGCTAAAAAACCGCCTTTTATTGTGCTGCCCCCATTAACTCGTTTTGAACCCTATGCCACGCTGACATTGAGTATCCGCCTGACCCAAAATTCACTCCCCCAGGAACGGGAGTCCGTTTTTGTGCTGGCGCTGAATGCTATTCCATCGCTGGCAGATGAGAACGCTCAGCAGACGAGCATCGCAATGAGCACGCAGAACAATTTAAAGCTGTTTTACCGCCCGGACGGCCTGCCACCGATGGATGAAACGAAGCTTGCTGAACAGCTCGAGTTTAGGCGTAAAGGCAATTTGTTGACCGTTAAAAACACTGCGCCGTTTTATGTCACTTTCAGTTCACTGTCTGTCGGAAATACCGTCATTGATCAAAAAAATACCCGGATGGTGCCTCCGTTCTCAGAACAGACATGGCCGCTACCCCCCTCTGCGAGCGGGGAACTTCGCTGGCAACTCATAACCGATCAAGGGCGCCCGGGCAAAGCGATCTCCCGCCCGACAGGTTAACCATAAACAAAGACCACACACAGACGATCAAGCCGTTTTTAACGCAACGGAAGGAGCACTGCGTCCGCAGATCGGAGAAAACATATGAAAGCATCTCATCAGATAAATAAAAACACATCACTGCCACTGTCATTACGCCCTACCCCACTGGCGTTGCTATTGCTGACGGTAACGACACCTGTGATGGCAGACGATTATTTTGATCCCAGCTTTTTGGGGATTGCTGGTGACAATTCCAACGTTGATTTGTCCGTATATTCGCAGGCAGGCAGTGTGGCGGAAGGGGAATATACGGTCTCCGTTTTTGTCAACCAGCAAGATGCTGGGCAGTACACACTTAATTTTGTAAAAAATGAACAGGGAACGGTTGCCCCTGAAATAACCCCTGCACAGCTGGAAGACTGGGGCGTCAATGTCCCACAGATAGCAGAATTAAATAAACTGCCGAAAGAGCTTCCTCTGACCGATTTAAGTACCACGATACCCGATGCATCCGCCAGGCTGGAACTGAGTCGTCTGCGCCTGGATATCAGCATTCCACAAGTCGCCATGAAACCCGCGCTCGACCGCCAATCAGATCCGGCCTTATGGGATGACGGTATTCCTGCGCTGATGATGAACTACAATCTGAGCGCAGGCCGCACAAGCAGCAGTTATGGCAGCGGCCTGAAAACCAATAACAATAACCTGTTCGCTTCTGCACGCGTAGGCGCCAACGCTGGGCCATGGCGCCTGCGTAGCACCATTACGCATACTCAATCAGAATATAGCGGCGGACATAATGAATCCGCCAGCAGTCAAAGCCAAACCTCATTTACGAATACCTACCTGTCTCGGGATATCCTGCCACTGCGCTCCTCTTTGCAAGTTGGGGAAACCAGCACTGCCAGTGACGTTTTTGACGGTTTTTCTTTTCGTGGAATAAAACTGACGTCCAATGAGCAGATGCTGCCGAGCTATATGCGTGGCTATGCCCCTGCGATCAGCGGCGTAGCAAACAGTAATGCCCGTATCACTGTACGTCAGAGTGGCAACATTATTTATGAAACCTATGTTGCCCCTGGGGCTTTCTATATTAATGATATCCAGCAGGCAGGATTATCCGGGGACTATGATGTTACCGTTACAGAAGCCGACGGCACAGAGCGGCAGTTTGTGGTGCCCTACTCGTCGCTGGCCGTAATGCTAAGACCTGGCGGATGGAAATATGAAGTGGTTGCCGGCCGCTATGACGGCAATATCACAACCAGTTCACGCCGCTCCGATTTTCTCAGCGGAACCCTGATCTACGGCTTGTACAATACTGTCACGCTCTATGGCGGCGCGCTGCTGGCAAGAGATTATCAAGCGTTCAGTGCGGGCAGTGGGGTATCGATCGGCGATCTCGGCGCGCTATCTGCGGATATCACGCATTCAACGGCGACATTTACCAGTGCAAACCAGGTGAGCGACGAGCAGAAAAGCGGCAAATCTTACCGCATCCGTTACTCCAAAAGCATGTTGTCAACGGGAACCTCCGTGGACTTAACTGCCCTGCGCTATTCCACCGAGCACTTTTATAACTTCAGTGAATTCAATAGCCATGGATATCAGCTTGAAGATGGCGTCAATTCGTGGGTATTACAGCGCCGCCGCACCAGTTTCCAGACTCAGTTCAGCCAGCAACTGGGGCATTATGGATCCCTGCATTTCCGCGCAAGTCGGGATGACTACTGGGGAAGTGACCGTAAGCTGACAGGGCTTTCACTGGGCTACAGTAACAGCTTTAAAGGCGTCAGCTACAGCGTAAACTACAACATCGACCAGATTAAAGACAGCAACAATAGCTGGCCGGAGAATCGTCAGTTATCCCTCAATGTAAGCATTCCCTTTAGCATCTTCGGCTACGGGCAGAATCTGCAATCCATGTATGCCAATTACTCAATCACACGTGATAACAGCGGAAGAACACAAAACAACTCCGGCTTTAGCGGCAGCACGATGGACGGGAAACTCTCTTACGGGGCGTCACAAAGCTGGGGAAATAAAGGCCAGATTGCGAACACTAACCTTAATACCGGCTACCAAGGCAGCAAAGGGAGTATCAGTGCAGGTTACGGCTACAGCAGCAATACCCAGGCCCTGAATATGAATGCCTCCGGCGGCGTACTTCTCCATCAGGACGGTATTATCTTTAGTCGCACAATGGGTGACTCCGTGGCACTCGTCAGTGCACCCGGCGCGGGCGGTGTGAGCGTCAACGGCGGCAGCGCTGTGACTGACAGCAGTGGTTATGCCGTGGCGCCTTCTCTTTCTGATTATAATAAAAACAGTATCGGGCTGGATCCCTCCACTTTGCCTGAGAATGTAGATTTAGTGCATTCCAACATCAATGTCTACCCGACTCAGGGGGCCGTGGTAAAAGCGCACTTCGCCACCCGCCAGGGCTACCAGGTGCTGATGACGCTGACACAAGGCAGCAAAAGCGTGCCATTTGGCGCTATCGCCACTCTGCTGAGCAATCCTGCAGGTGAGACTATCGGTGGGATAGTCGGCGATGCGGGGCAAGTGTATCTCACGGCTCTGCCGGAAACCGGCAATTTACAGGTAAAATGGGGAGAGACAGATGCGCAACAATGTAAAGTCAGTTTCGATCTGCGCAATATGAAGACCAGCGAAGATATGCCCGTTCGTCAGGTATCTTATCAGTGCGTTAATTAACTATATAATATTTTTAACATTCAGGCCAAACAAGTATAAACCCAACGCCGCATCAGGAATAAAAATGGAAAACTTAAATAACCCTCCAAAAAACAAAAGAAGCCCATTTCATTTGATATCTTTTGGCAGACCGGGAATCAATTTCACCGCAATCTCTGCCCTTCTGCTTTGCAATACCGCCTTTGCAGCAGACAATGTAAGATTAATGCCAGGGCAGACGGTATTTAAAACCCCAGTGGCATTTTCAGAAATGAAAGCAACATTAACCAACATTAACAATGTAATAGTGACAGGGGCAATCTCCGATCATGAATCAGACATCACAAAAAGAGATTGCAACAATTGGAGTGCAAAATTTGGATGGTCATCCGATCACAAATACTGGGGATTGAAGGTTGCAGAAGATGTTATAGTTTCCTTTAATGGAGACACCTGGGGGGGGACAGAGTCTACTAGAAACGGCAGACGATATTCTTCCTCAGGAGGATTTACTGCGAATCCTGGAACTGAAGGTGTTACTTTTACAACACACGCAGTGAAGAGCTCAAACCCAAGAATATATTGTGCATATTTAGGAAATATAGAAGGCATTAACTGGCAGGGTGGCTACTATAGCATCTCCCATCCTTCGGGAGGAGGCTTAAATATATATGCAGGACCAAAGGCTGTCGCCCAGACCATTCCCGTCAATATTTATTATGGTGTTTCCGTTGCGCCCAGCGGTTTATTAAAGACATTATGGTCAGGCACCATCACCGTGAGGGCGCGTGAATGCACTATCAGTACAGACAATCTTATCACTTTTCCCCCAGTGGATGTCTCCAGTGGCGTGAATGGCCGGGCACTGGCGAATAAGAGTGGTAATATTTCAATACGCTGTGATGATGCAACCAATGCCCCTGTTAGTATTGAAATGCAGGGCGACCAGGGAAGATTTTCAGATACACTGGCATTGAAAATGTCCGACGGTGGTACAGCTCCAGCAGAAGTACGCGGCTTTATAGGTTCAAATATACCTCTTGGCGGTGAATGCAATGGTCGACTTGATAGATTGAAGGGCGTTGTATATTTCACCGCTAACGCTGGGATGGAAAAAATCTCACTCACGCCTGGCACATACCAATACAACTGGGTATTGTGCAGCACTGGGGGACTTAAAACAGGGAAAGCAACCGGGGTAGTAAGAATGGTTGCTAATTGGGATTAATTACTCTAAAAATAAGTAACCTGCTTACCCGTAAGATACTTAAATCACTATAAACCCTCATCACCGATGAGGGGAAATCAATCACAGTGTTTAACATTATATACTCATGACCGGCGGGAATCCTGACGTTTCCTGACCGGCCTGAGTAGACAAAGAAACACTATATGAAGCGAAGAAGGCTGTCAGTAAATCTTTGCTATTGGTGTTAACACATACGATCATCACCGGTTCAACACTTGCCCACACCCCTAACATTTCGTCCTAAAGAATTTTATGACTATCGCGTTACTGGCTCTGATTTAGATATACTTTGGTCTAAGTATTTCGCGTTCAACATATAGGTTTTCCCTAGTAAGTCATTCCCAGACAACCATAATATCCGATTGAAACTTAGATTAAGACCATCATAGCCATACTCAAAGAGATATCCATTACTGGTAGTAAATTTAAAATCATCATCTGCATAATCAATGAGCTTATATTGAATCCCCTGAGCTTGAGAGTAATGTTCTTTGACTCTCTGCAAATAGAAAGAGGCGCTATCAGAGAATATATCCCTTGCACGCTGGCTATATTTATCCAGGGTTAACCCCTTCTCCCCTTCCAATTTTGTCGCAATTAATGCAAATATATCAGCATCCGCCCTGGCGACAGCCAGTTGCACCCCCAAAAAATAGTTTAGTTTTTTTACATCCACCTCCAGCTGTTTTTTTATTGAGGCTGAGGGGGGATTTCTTTCCACCATAAATTCACTTGTTTTGGGAATTGCCATAACTGATGTCGCTATATAGGCTGCACATGCCGTAATACGTTGCGATAAATTTTGATTTACCAATATTGACAGTGGATGGCCTTCCTGAGGAACCTGGCTCAGATCTATACCTTGCTGTAAAAGATTTTGCTCAACTTGCTGCTGAGTACTTTCTCCTCGCGCTAACGCGCATACTTGCTTCATCATCAGCTCATTACGTTGACCATTGGGCATGGGAACCAGTGACATAACCGCTCTCTGGATAATCGGAAGTGCCGGTATTGCGATCGTTTGCGCCGTATTATCGACGGCAAGACGAGGGCTGTTATCACAACCAGCGAGCAAAAGAAGTGGAAGGATCCTTCCTAAATATTTAAGTAATGCCATGGCGTATTAACCTTGTACTGATTTAGAAAAAAAGCAGGCTGCACCTGGCAGCCCGCTTGTCATTTATTAAACAGTGCGTCTTACCACTGGTAACCGATGCCAACACCAATACTGGCATCACCTTGTGTATTCGTTGAAGCCTGAAGTTTACTGACCCAACGCCCATTATCAGAGATCGTCGATACACCAAGTGACAGTGCTGATTGATCCCTATAGCCAGCAGCACCAAGTGACACCATGCTCGCACCAGGAGAATACGGTTGCGTCAGGCTTGCCATAGCCATAGCACTCGCGATCCCCGCGCTTAGCTTGTCATCCTGATTATCCAAATCACGCTTCAGTTCAGTGAAACGTCTATCAGAGTAAGCATTAGCATTGTTAGTGATGTTTGACACACTTTTATTCAATTGATCTAAATTCACAGCATCCGTACCTTGAGTACCGGCTGCCACATTGGCTATTTGTCTTTCATTACCCACAGATCCAACCGAAATGCTGTTGTCACGGTCAGCGACAGAGTTAGCACCAATCGCAGCGCTGTTGTTTGCCGTCGCTCTCGCCCCACTTCCCATTGCCACAGAATTCGTGCCAGATGCGAAAGAATTGGTACCAACCGCGGTACTGTTATTACCAGAGGCAATTGAACCTGCTCCGCCCGCCACCGCATTACTCCCGGTAGCTGAAGGTTTAGAAGCAGCACTGGTATTATTGACCTGGAACATACCATCGGTGCCGTCCTGAAGTTTTGTAACGTTACCCTCAACCTGTGTAACACGGCTGTCCACCGAAGCAATACCGTTAGTAACATTAGTAATATTGCTGTTAATAGTGCTAAGAGAGTCGTCGGTATATTTTTTTGACTCCGCCACAGCGCCATCAAGCTGGCGTAAGTTGACGGCATCTGTAGCCTGTACACCATCAGCAACGTTACTCACTGTCCGGGTTTCCCCAGTCAGAGAATTCCCCATGGATACGGTCCCCACGGAGGCATTATTACTGTTGGAATATTTACCGACATAATTCTCAGCACCACGACCGTTATCACTGGATCCCTGACCAAGGGCAACGCTGCCATTTGCACTGGCAGTAGCTCCGCTACCTATTGCAACGGTACCATTCCCTGATGCAATTGCGCCGCCACCTGCTGCCACAGACTCTGTACCGCCCGCGACTGAATCAACCTGAGTGGAATTAGCGTGAAAATACTTCACGCCGCCGCCGTTGGTAATATTGTTGATGCTCCCCTCAATAGTCGTTACACGACCGCCGAGATTAGATATGTTAGTGGTATTGAGCGCCACCTGATCCCCAACGGATGTCAACTGTGCCACGTTAACGGCATCATTAGGTGCAGACCCAGCGGCAACCCCCGTTATTTTGCGATTTCCCGCGGCGGTTCCAATACCCAATTCGCCAACCGATGTCTGCAGAGAGCTGAGACCATAAGCCGTATAACCGGTTTGTGCGCCGACAGTTGTTATTGAGCTTGACCCCAATGCAATACTTGTAGCCTGACTTGCCACCGCACCAGCCCCCAGGGCCAAAGACTGTTCCCCCTGAGCGTCGGCCTGTGAACCGATAGCTATACCAGAAGCCAGCTGCACCTGAGAATTACGGCCGATCGCGATACCGCCTACGGCTGATTGCCCAACGACAGACTGATTACCAATACCTATTCCACTATCTCCATTGACTACAGTACCAGGACCAACGGCGATAGACTCCTGTCCTGCGGCCAGGGAGTCTTGTGGGTTCGTTGAGTTAGCATGGAAGTACATAGTCCCCGTCGAACTGATCGACCCTATTGCACCAGTCAACTGCCGTAAAGTCACAGCATCCTGGGCCTGGGTCCCATCAGCCAAATTGGTGATTTGCCTGTATTCACCCGCTTTACCTAATGATACGGCCCCCAGTAACGTGGCATCGGAAGTGTCATAGTGAATAGCCCCACTTCCAACAGGAATGGAACCTGTGGAGGAGGCAATCGCCCGATCGGATATGGCCCCCTGGCCAAGAGCAACACCACCGAGCACTTGCACACTGGTTTGGTTACCCAATGCCACGCTTCCGTTAGTCGCAGCCGTCGCCCCTACGCCAGCGGCAAAGGATTGAGAGCCAGAAGCGGTCGCTTGTGGACCGACGGCCACGCTGTCCGTGCCGGTGGCAA
>WJYK01000016.1 GCA_009668225.1 Enterobacteriaceae bacterium RIT693
TTTATAGACGTATTACAAAACGGCAAAATACCATCACCAACGCCTGCTAAGCGCTGTGGATAATTTTTACTTGAAAGGAAAATTTGGAGCGGGAAACGAGACTCGAACTCGCGACCCCGACCTTGGCAAGGTCGTGCTCTACCAACTGAGCTATTCCCGCTTGGGTGGTGCGTGGCTGTAAAAGCCAATCAAATTTTGGAGCGGGAAACGAGACTCGAACTCGCGACCCCGACCTTGGCAAGGTCGTGCTCTACCAACTGAGCTATTCCCGCTTGGGTGGTGCAGGCTGTAAAAGCCAATCAAATTTTGGAGCGGGAAACGAGACTCGAACTCGCGACCCCGACCTTGGCAAGGTCGTGCTCTACCAACTGAGCTATTCCCGCTCTGTGTAACGCTGCAAATTCTGCATCGGTACGGGAGGCGCATTATACGAGAATTCGTTTTTGTCGCAAGCCCTCAAACGTTTTTTTTCGCGTTTTTTGTCTGACTGCTGGTTAAACCATCAAGATGATTATTTTATCATCGCGAGCGGCTCTTTTCCCCTCACCTTTCGATGAGGGGACTGCTTTAAAGCTTAATAAAATTCTCGCGGTAGTAGGCAAGCTCCGCCACGGACTCGCGAATATCGTCCATTGCCTGGTGGGTCCCCTGCTTTTTAAAGCCCGGCAGAATTTCCGGCTTCCAGCGGCGCGCCAGCTCTTTCAGCGTGCTCACATCGAGGTAACGATAGTGGAAGTAGGCTTCCAGCTCGGGCATGTACTTAAACAGGAAGCGACGATCCTGCCCGATGCTGTTCCCGCAAATCGGGGAAGTGTTCGCCGGCACCCACTGCTGCAGAAACTCTAGCGTCGCCAGCTCAGCCGCACGATCGTCAGTCGTACTTGCCTTCACGCGCTCAACCAGGCCACTGGCGGTATGGGTACGAACGTTCCAGTCGTCCATCAACCCCAGTTGTTCATCGGACTGGTGTACCGCAATGGTCGGTCCTTCTGCCAGAATGTTCAGGTTGGCATCGGTCACCAGGGTAGCAATCTCAATAATGCGATCCCGCTCGGGATCCAGACCGGTCATTTCTAAATCAATCCAAATCAGATTGTTTTCGTTTCCACTCATGCTATTTTCCACCCTTCTTGTGCGTCGCCCACCCTTGACGATGGGTTAATTCGTATAAAATAGTGTGTATCATAGAGGTTTTGCCCACCAGGGGCGACCAGGAGCCAGTACGCTTGAGCAAAAATAAACTCTCCAAAGGACAACAGCGCCGCGTCAACGCAAACCACCAGCGTCGTCTGACAAAAACCGTGGAGAAAGCCGACTACGACGATGCCCAGTTTGGTGAACCGCGCGAAGGCACGGTAATCAGCCGCTTTGGCCAGCATGCAGACGTCGAGTCGCATGAAGGTACGGTGCACCGCTGCAACATTCGTCGCACCATTCGTTCGCTGGTTACCGGCGACAAGGTAGTCTGGCGCCTGGCGAAAGAGGCCGCCGAAGGCGTCTCTAAAAAAGGGATCGTGGAGGCCGTACACGAGCGCACCTCCGTACTGACCCGTCCGGACTTTTACGATGGCGTAAAACCGATTGCGGCAAACATCGACCAGATAATCATCGTTTCGGCTATCCTGCCGGAACTGTCGCTGAACATTATCGACCGTTACCTCGTAGCCTGCGAAACCCTCGACGTTGAGCCGCTGCTGGTACTGAACAAAACCGACCTGCTGGATGATGAAGGCCGTGCCTTCGTTAACGAGCAGATGGATATCTACCGCAAAATTGGCTATCGCGTGCTGATGGTCTCCAGCTACAAGGCGGAAGGGCTAAAAGATCTTGAGGCCGAGCTGGTTGGACGTATCAGCATCTTCGCCGGCCAGTCAGGCGTGGGTAAATCAAGCCTGCTGAACAACCTGCTCGGCTTCACTGAAAAACAGATCCTGGTAAACGACGTTTCCGACGTTTCCGGCCTCGGTCAGCACACCACCACCGCCTCTCGCCTCTATCACTTCCCGGGCGGCGGCGACGTGATTGACTCCCCCGGCGTGCGTGAGTTTGGTCTGTGGCACCTGGAGCCTGAACAAATCACTCACGGGTTTGTCGAATTCCATGACTATTTAGGCCGTTGTAAATATCGCGACTGCCGCCACGACAACGATCCAGGCTGTGCCCTGCGCGAAGCCGTGGAAAAAGGTGAGATAGCCGAAACGCGTTTCGAAAACTACCACCGTATTCTGGAAAGCATGGCGCAGGTAAAAACGCGTAAAAGCTTTTCTGATACTGACAACTGACAATTAAGCTGGGCATCGCTAGAATCGCCCCTTTTCTGTATCGGCCCACCTATCAGGGCATTTAGCCAGGAGGCTATTTTGTTAGACAACATTAAACTTTCGCTCCAGTACCTTCTGCCAAAACTGTGGCTGACTCGCCTGGCAGGCTGGGGCGCAAGCAAACGTGCTGGCTGGCTGACCAAGCTGGTCATCGATTTGTTCGTCAAATACTACAAAGTAGACATGAACGAGGCGCAGAAGCCGGACACCGCAGCTTACCGCACCTTCAATGACTTCTTTGTCCGCCCGCTGCGCGATGACGTTCGCCCGATGAATACCGACCCGAACGTACTGGTCATGCCTGCCGACGGCGTGATCAGCCAGTTGGGCCACATTGAAGAAGATAAAATTCTGCAGGCAAAAGGCCATAACTACAGCCTGGAAGCGCTGCTCGCCGGTAACCACCTGATGGCCGATCTGTTCCGTAACGGCAGCTTCGCCACCACCTACCTGTCACCACGCGACTATCACCGCGTACACATGCCGTGTAACGGTATCCTGCGTGAAATGATTTATGTTCCGGGGGATCTGTTCTCCGTGAACCACCTGACTGCGCAAAACGTGCCTAACCTGTTTGCCCGTAATGAACGCGTTATCTGCCTGTTCGATACCGAATTTGGCCCAATGGCGCAAATTTTGGTTGGTGCTACCATTGTTGGCAGCATTGAAACCGTATGGGCCGGGACTATTACCCCACCGCGTGAAGGCGTAATCAAACGCTGGACCTGGCCTGCCGGTGAAAGCGAAGGCGCTGTGGCACTGCTGAAGGGCCAGGAGATGGGCCGCTTCAAGCTGGGCTCCACGGTGATTAACCTGTTTGCGCCGGGCAAAGTAAACCTGGTTGAACAGCTGAAAAGCCTGTCAGCGACGAAAATCGGCGAACCGCTTGCCGTTTCCACCGAGCCGGTTATCGAACCTGAAGTCCCGGTGAGCGAAATCCCTGACGAGGTTCTGGAAATCGACGCAGACGCACCGGAAGCGCCGAAAACCGCATAATAATGTCGAAAAACAGGCGGCTGACAGCTCAGAAGCCTGAAAGACCACAGCACTTAACCACGAAAATCAACCCATTGGTTTTCAGCTGAAACGGCAAAGAGGGAAACAGCGTTTTCCCTCTTTGCCAGCAACGTTATAGGTAACTGACGTGCGCCTGATTATCACTATCCTGATGGCCTGGTGCCTCAGCCTGGGGGCGTACGCAGCCACCGCTCCCGACGCAAAACAAATCTCGCAGGAACTGGAGCAGGCTAAAGCCGCCAAAAACACGCCAAATCAGGCGGAGATTGTAGAGGCACTGCAGTCAGCGCTAAACGCATTAGACGAACGCAAAGCTTCACTCGAACGCGCCGAACAATACCAACAAGTCATTGATAACTTCCCTAAACTCTCGCAAAACCTGCGCAAGCAGTTAACCAACCTGCGCGATGAACCTGACGACGTGCCGCCGGGCATGTCCAGCGATGCGCTAAACCAGGAGATCCTGCAGGTTAGCAGCCAGCTGCTGGACAAAAGCCGTCTTGCCCAGCAGGAGCAGGAAAGAACTCGCGACATCAGCGACTCGCTAAGCCAGCTCCCGCAGCAGCAAACGGATACGCGTCGGCAACTCAACGACATCGAGCGCCGTGCGGGCTCGCAGCAAAGCGGTGGAACGCCCCTCGCCCAGGCCCAGCACTTCCTGCTGCAGGCCGAATCCGCACGTCTGAAGGCCCAGGTTGATGAACTCGAACTGGCGCAGCTTTCCGCGAACAACCGCCAGGAGCTTTCTCGCATGCGCGCCGAGCTGGCGCAAAAGCAAAGCACCCAGCTGGACGCCTATCTTCAGGCCCTGAGAAATCAGCTCAATAGCCAGCGCCAGCGTGAAGCAGAGCAGGCGCTGGAAAGCACCGAGCTGCTGGCGGAAACCAGCGCTAACCTGCCGCCGGAAATCGTCGAGCAGTTCAAAAACAACCGTGAGCTTTCTCAGGCGCTCAATCAGCAGGCCCAGCGCATGGACCTGGTGGCCTCTCAGCAACGTCAGGCCAATAACCAGACGCTGCAGGTACGCCAGGCGCTGAATACGCTGCGGGAGCAGTCCCAGTGGCTGGGCGTCTCGAACGTGCTGGGTGAAGCACTGCGCGCTCAGGTTGCCCGCCTGCCGGACATGCCAAAGCCGCAGCAGCTGGACACCGAGCTGGCTCAGCTGCGCGTAGAACGCCTGCACTATGAGGATTTGCTCAATAAACATGCCCAGCTACGCCAGGTTCGCCAGGCTGACGGCAGCCCGCTGACCGCCGAACAAAATAAGATCCTGCAGGCGCAGCTTCGCACCCAGCGTGAGCTTTTGAACTCGCTGTTGCAGGGCGGCGACACGCTTATTCTTGAGCTAACCAAGCTTAAAGTGGCGAACAGCCAGCTGGAAGACGCGCTTAAAGAAGTGAACGAAGCGACCCACCGCTACCTGTTCTGGACGTCTGACGTCAGCCCAATCGGCATCAGCTGGCCGCTGGAAATCGTGCAGGACCTGCGGCGCCTGGTGTCTCTGGACACCTTCAGCCAGCTGGGCAAAGCGGCGGTAATGATGGTCACCAGTAAAGAGACGTTGCTGCCGCTATTCGGCGCGCTGATTCTGGTCGGGTTCAGCATTAGCTCGCGCCGCCACTTCACCGCATTTCTTGAGCGCTCCAGCGCCAAGGTCGGAAAGGTGACGCTGGACCACTTCCGCCTGACCTTGCGCACGGTGTTCTGGTCGATTCTGGTCGCCTCTCCGCTCCCCGTGCTCTGGGCGACGCTGGGCTATGGTTTACAGGAAGCCTGGCCTTACCCCATCGCGGTAGCCATAGGCGACGGCGTGACCGCGACGGTGCCTCTGCTTTGGGGCGTGATGATCTGCGCCACTTTTGCGCGCCCTACCGGGCTGTTTGTCGTGCACTTCGGCTGGCCGCGCGAACGCGTAGCCCGGGCAATGCGCTATTACATTCTGAGCATCGGGCTGATTGTACCGCTGATCATGGCGCTGATTATGTTCGATAACCTCAACGACCGTGAATTCACAGGCTCGCTGGGCCGGCTATGCTTCATCATGATTTGCGGTGCGCTGGCTATCGTGACGCTTAGCCTGAAACGCGCCGGGCTGCCGCTCTACCTCGATAAGCAGGGCGACGGCGACAACATCGTGAACACCATTCTGTGGAACCTGCTGCTCTGCGCACCTCTTATGGCGATTCTGGCGGCTATCGTCGGGTATCTGATGACAGCCCAGGCGTTGCTGGCACGTCTTGAAACCTCCGTAGCTATCTGGTTCTTACTGCTGGTGATTTACCACATTATCCGACGCTGGATGCTGATTCAGCGTCGTCGCCTGGCGTTTGACCGTGCCAAACAGCGTCGGGCTGAAATCCTTGCCCAACGAGCGCGTGGGGAAGAAGATACGGCGCATGCTAACAGCACCGAAGGCTCGGTAGAAACCCTGGACGAGCCGGAAGTCGATCTCGATACCATCAGCGCCCAGTCCCTGCGCCTGGTACGCTCTATTCTGACGCTGATTGCCCTGCTGTCAGTGATTTTTCTGTGGTCGGAAATCCATTCGGCGTTTGGCTTCCTCGGCAACATTACGCTGTGGGACGTGACCTCAACGGTTCAGGGAGTGGAAAGCATTGAGCCAATTACGCTCGGCGCGGTGCTGATTGCCATCCTGGTGCTGATCATTACCACACAGCTGGTGCGTAATCTGCCCGCGCTGCTGGAGCTGGCCATTCTTCAGCACCTGAACCTAACGCCCGGCACCGGGTACGCCATCACGACCATCACGAAGTATCTGCTGCTGCTGATTGGCGGGCTGGTGGGCTTCTCGATGGTGGGGATTGAGTGGTCCAAGCTGCAGTGGCTGGTAGCCGCACTCAGCGTGGGATTGGGCTTCGGTTTACAGCAGATCTTTGCCAACTTCGTCTCTGGTCTGATCATTCTCTTCGAGAAGCCGATACGTATCGGCGACACGGTGACCATCCGCGACCTGACCGGCACTATTACGCGAATCAACACCCGTGCGACCACCATTAGCGACTGGGACCGAAAAGAAATCATCGTGCCGAACCAGGCATTCATAACCGAGCAGTTTATCAACTGGTCGCTTTCGGACTCGGTTACGCGTGTGGTGCTCACCATTCCAGCTCCTTCAGAAGCGAATACGGAAGAGGTCACCAAAGTCCTGCTCGAAGCCGCACACCGCTGCACGCTGGTGCTGGATACACCACAACCTGAAGCCTTCCTGGTCGATCTCCAGCAGGGGATCCAGGTGTTCGAGCTGCGTATTCACGCGGCGGAAATGGGCCACCGTATGCCGCTGCGTCACGAAATCCATCAGCTGATTCTGCAAGGCTTCCGCGAGCACAACATCGAGATGCCGTTCCCACCGTTCCAGATGCGTCTGGAGAGCCTCGGCGGGCAGCGTAGTAGTAAGACGATTAAATCCGCGGGCAGAGCCGCCAGAACGCCCGGCAGCCTGTAATTTCGAGGAAGGGAAAAAAGCGCGTTGGTCATCCCAACGCGCTTTTCTATTTCAGCAGTTTAGGTAGCTCGCGCAGGCACCAGGCTTTGGCCTCGCCCATGCTGTCGCGTCGCCACGCCATAATGATATCAATCTCATTGGTGTACTCCGGGCTAACCACCCGCAGGCGGCCTTCGGCAATATCCTGCTCTACCAATGGATAAGGCATCGTCGCCACGCCAAGTCCGGCCAGCAGCGCCAGCCTTTTCTCTTCGATAGAACTCACCGTCAGGCGCGGCTGTTTGTCCAGCAGTCGGACCGTTAGCACAGGCCTTTCACGAGCGGTGTCGGCTACCGCCACGCCACGGTATTTCACGCGGGTCACTTCAGACAGCGGCTCCGGTTCCTGATGAATCGGATGATCCGGGGCGGCAACATACACGCTCATCACTTTGTACAGCTTGCGGGAGTTAATTTCCGACGAGCTGCGGAAGTGCATATCCGGCGCAATGACAATATCCGCCCTTCCCTGCTCAAGCCGTTCCCAGGCCCCGGCCAGCACCTCGGTAAAAATAGACAGCTGGGTGTCAGCCTTAGCAGCCAGCTTGTCGACCAGCGGGAACAATTTTTCCGTCGGCACCAGCGCTTCGGTAACGATGGTCAGGTTTGCTTCCCAGCCTCGCGCCAGCGCTTCAGCATCGGTCGTCAGCTTATCAGCAGCCTCCAGCAGTACCCGCCCTCGCTCCAGCAGCATACGCCCCACGTTGGTGAATTTGGTGCGATGGCCCGAACGGTCAAACAGCACAACATCCAACTCTTCTTCTAATTTTTGCATGGTGTAGCTAAGCGCTGACGGCACGCGCCCCAGCTCGTCGGCAGCGGCGGCAAAACTGCCCCGCCTGTCGATTGCATCCATGACCCTTAACGCTTCCAGCGTCAACGCCCTTTCTTTCGCCATTTCGTTCTCATTCAGGAAATTTGAACATACCGAGCAGATTAACTGGCTAACAATGCAGCGTCCAGACCCTTAACATGGGTTTAGTGTAAAGAGAGGTCAAGAATTATGATTACGACAAGAACAGCCAAACAGTGTGGTAAAGCTGACTACGGATGGCTGCAGGCTCGCTACACCTTTTCTTTTGGACACTACTTCGACCCGAAACTGCTGGGCTACGCCTCCCTGCGCGTGCTCAACCAGGAAGTCCTGGCACCCGGCGCATCGTTTCAGCCGCGCGGCTACCCAAAGGTAGACATCCTCAACCTGATTCTGGAAGGGGAAGCGGAATACCGCGACAGCGAAGGCAACCATGTCCAGGCAAGCGCGGGCGAAGTTCTGCTGCTATCGACCCAGCCCGGCATCAGCTATAGCGAGCACAACATCAGCAAAGAGAAATCACTGACGCGGATGCAGCTGTGGCTGGACGCCTGTCCGGAGAGTGAAAATCCGCTGGTGCAAAAGGTCCCGCTGAAAGGAGCATCGCATCAGCTAATTGCCTCGCCGGACGGCAGCAATAACAGCCTGCAGCTGCGCCAGCAGGTATGGATCCACCATATTGAGATGGAAAAAGGCGAACAGCTAAACTTCCAGCTCCATGGCCCGCGTGCCTACCTGCAGTCGATTCACGGCACGGTTCACGCGGTGACATCGTCCGAAGAGAAGGAAGCGTTAACCTGCGGCGACGGCGCGTTTATTCGAGATGAAGCGAATATCACCCTGGTAGCCGATACGCCGCTGCGCGGCCTGCTGATCGACCTACCGGTTTAGTTTTACAACCTGCCTCTTTCGCTACGAGAGGGGCAGCATCGCTACGCAAGCTGGTTCATCGTAGTTTCCCCTTTTTCGATACCCAATTCGTACAGCGTAAACGACGTGTGTTTTTCGATAAGCGTTGCCAGTTCAGGCGAGTGGCTGGTGAGCCAAATCTGCGTGTAGCGGCTGGCTTCAGCAATCAGGCGGGCAAGCGCGGGAAGCATCTGCGGATGCAGGCTGTTTTCGGGCTCGTTGAGAGCAATAAACTGCGGAGGCCTCGGGCTGAGCAGTGCCACCGTCAGGCACAGAAAACGCAGCGTTCCATCAGAAAATTCAGCAGCCTCCAGAGGCCGGTTAATCCCCAGTCGATTCATCATCATCTGGAAGCGCCCCCCGGTGTTATCGCAGAAAAACGTACACTCCGGGAAGGCCTCATCCAGCACGGTAAACATCAGCTCGCTGT
Source organism: Enterobacteriaceae bacterium RIT693 (assembly GCA_009668225.1). Lineage (GTDB taxonomy): Bacteria > Pseudomonadota > Gammaproteobacteria > Enterobacterales > Enterobacteriaceae > Cedecea. The sequence goes on from WJYK01000016.1 coordinate 8,997, forward strand.
CGCCAATCTCAACGATCGTCTGAAACGCGGCGGCCAGGTTTAAACCATCGCCGGAAAGCACCGGGCTGCGGTAACCCACCTGAGGCAATCTGAGCCCTGCACCTTTGGAAATGTCGAACTCGTGGTAAAAGCGCCAGTTTCGCAACGTCTCCCTGGCACTTGAAACTTCCGGGTACAGATGCGGCTCGCCAAGCTGGCCAAAGAGAGACTCATTTTCATACAGCGTGGCGGCATGGGTGACCTTTTCGCCGTTGACGCTATTGAGGAACACCGTCTGATTACGGCGCTGCATTACCGATGACGATGGGCGGCGCCGGTAGCCACTGAGCCAGATTTGCTCCTCTTTGACGATAGGATCGAGGCCAAACATCGTCGGGTAGGGAAGCGGTTCGGGAAACCCAACCTGCAGCTCATATTCAAACGTTTCGGTTTCTACCGCCAGCGTCAACCTGCGCGGCGCGCTGGCGTAGCCTCGGGCTCTATCGCCGGCCCACATGGCCTTCTGGATCCCACCTTCGTCGGAAAGCCAGTGGGACAGCTGCCCGGAACCCGCCCCGTGGATCAGATGAATCGCCTTATAGATGTTCGACTTACCGCATCCGTTCGGCCCAAACACCACGTTCAGCCTTCCTAAATCAATAGAAAGCTTGCGCACCGAACGATAGTTGTCGATATACAGGGATTTGATCATGATTATTCGCCGCCGTGAAACTTGATGGCCATTATGGCAAATACATGCCGAAGCACACCAGTTTACCGCCTGTCGATTAAAGCGATCCCAGAGCGACCAGCACATAAAAGATCAACACCACGGCGATCGTACCGATCACTATCTTTCTGTCAGTAGCATCAGGTTCCCTGTTCTTCATCTCTTCTCCCTTTGTCTCTTGCCCGCCTTTGTAATTTCGGTATGATACACAAACTAGTTAACAGCGTTAACCAAATACATTCAACCTTATGTGAGTTTTCATGCAGACCAACGAAATTGAAGAATTCCGCTCCGCGCTACGGGAAATGGTGCGGGAGCTGGGGATGCTAAACCGGAAAAGCAGCGGCACCGATCTGTCGCCGTTACAAAGCCATATTCTGATCGAGCTGGATCGCGAAGCGGCCGGAGTAACCGAGCTGGCGCGCCGGCTGTGCGTTGAGAAATCCAGCATCAGCAGAACGCTTCGCGGCCTGGAAAGCGCCAATTTATTGGAAAGAACGCAGGATGAAAGCGATGGGCGAGCCACTGTGTTCAACCTGAGCCACGAGGGCGTTGCCGCGCTTAAAGATCTAACCGAACACGCTAACGACTTCACGGCCCAGGCTCTTTCTCTGGAATCAGACAGCGAAAAACAGCAGATCTATCAGTCAGTCAAATCCCTGACCCATGCGCTGGCTAATGCCCGCAGCCAGCGGGATCTTGATGTCCGGATCCGGCCAATACGCTCGGAAGACAATCACGCTATCGCCGAAGTTATCCGCCAAAGCTTCCGCGATAACAAAATCGATCATCTCGAAGGCGTAAGCCTGCACGATCCGGCGCTGAATGACTTAACGACGGCCTATCAAACAGCCGGTTCTGGCTACTGGATTGTTGAGAGCGACGGCAAAATCTTAGGCGGCGTTGGCATCGCCCCATTGCAGGGCGCGAGTGAAGAATACTGTGAATTGCAGAAACTGTATCTGGATAACAGCGTGACGGGCATGGGGTTAGGAAGACGCCTGATGGCGCTGGCGATAGCGCAGGCCGAAGCATTCGGCTATCGCTACTGCTACCTTGAAACGCTTGATGAGCTCAGTTCAGCCGTCGCGCTCTACGAAACATTCGGTTTCGAACATCTGGACGGTAGCCTCGGCAACACCGGCCACAACAGCTGCGAGATCTGCATGCTTAAAACGCTGAACTAAATGCAAAACGCCCCGCAAAGCTTTCACCTGCGGGGCGTTCCTGAATGAGTTGAAGCTGACCGATAAGCCGCTTTCTTTCCATGAATAGCGTCGTGGACAGTCATTCATCATATTGTTTCTGAATGCAAAACGCCCCGCCAGCTCTCACTGTGCGGCGCGTTTCTGAATGGTTGAAGCTGACCGATAAGCCGCTTTCCTTCCATGAATAGCGTCGTGGACAGTCATTCATCATATTGTTTCTGAATGCAAAACGCCCCGCCAGCTCTCACTGTGCGGCGCGTTTCTGAATGGTTGAAGCTGACCGATAAGCCGCTTTCTTTCCATGAATAGCGTCGTGGACAGTCATTCATCATATTGTTTCTGAATGCAAAACGCCCCGCCAGCTCTCACTGTGCGGGGCGTTTCGACATGAATGAGTTGAAGCTGACCGATAAGCCGGGTTCTGTCGTGGACAGTCATTCATCTAGGCCAGCAATCGCTCACTGGCTCAAGCAGCCTACCCGGGTTCAGTACGGGCCGTACCATGTGAACCCCTATTTGGCCTTGCTCCGGGTGGAGTTTACCGTGCCACGGACTGTTACCAGCCGCGCGGTGCGCTCTTACCGCACCCTTTCACCCTTACCTGATCCCGCTTGCGCGGGCCATCGGCGGTTTGCTCTCTGTTGCACTGGTCGTGGGTTTCCCCCCCAGGCGTTACCTGGCACCCTGCCCTATGGAGCCCGGACTTTCCTCCCCTCCGTCCGTCTCCCCCGAAGAGGACGACGACGAAGCGGCGACTGTCTGGTCAGCTTCGGCGCGCAGTATAGAGGGTTTCACCCTCCCTGTCACGCGGGCCCGCCAGAAACGAAAAGCTAGTCGCCGACAAGCACAACATCAATACCGCTTTTACGCAGCGCGCTCAGGCTTTCTGCCGGAATACCTTTATCGGTAATCACCCGGTGAATACGCTGGGTATCGATGATTTTATGCAGGCTGGAGCGGTTAAATTTGCTGGAATCCGTGACCACAATAATCCGTTCGGCGACTTCACACATTTTACGGTTAAGACGGGCCTCGTCCTCGTTATGGGTGCTCACGCCGCGCTCTGGATCGATGGCATCCACGCCGAGGAAAAGCATATCGAAATGGAAGTTTTGCAGCGACTGTTCAGCGCTATCGCCGTAAAACGACAGCGACTGACGGCGCAGGTGCCCGCCGGTCATCAGCACCTCGACGCCTTCCGCTTCCAGCAGCGCGTTGGCGACGTTAATCCCGTTGGTCATCGCAATCACGTCTTTATGCTGGCGCATAAGACGGGCGATTTCATACGTCGTGGTGCCGGAGTCCAGAATCACCTTGTCACCGGGATTAATAAGATCGGCTGCGACCCGCGCGATGCTGCGCTTCAGTGACTTATTCAGCGAGCTTTTATCCTCCACCGAAGGTTCAGCCACCGCGCTGCCGGGTTCACAAATCAGCGCCCCACCGTAGGCACGAACGGCAATGCCTTGCTTCTCCAGGAAAGCGAGATCGTTGCGAATAGTGACGGTAGAGACGCCAAAAAAAGAAGATAAATCATTAACCTGTACGCTTCCCTGCTGGCGAAGGCGCTGAATAATTTGCTCGCGTCTTTCGCTGGTACCCGGAATACGTTTGTCCGTTGCGGTATCGCTGTTGCTCATAGGGTAACCTTTCAATATATCTTTCGTTTCATTTCTATTTGCCTATTAACACCTTTCTTTTAGCAGAAAGCAAGCCCCAGGAATCTGCGCTCAAACGGCACTTTCCGCTCTCCGCCACCTTTCATTATGTTTCTTTTGCGAAACAGATCTCAATTCCAGTATCTTTCTTTTTATTCTCAAACGTCATTCAGGCACGATTAAATGAAATGAATCGAAAGAAAATGTTTTAACCCATCGCCGTGGAGAGGAAAGTGAAACAGTTGACCGAATTTGTCGCTAGCCATAAACGGAACAACCAATGCGGGATCTTTGCCGTATGTTCTGCACATCCGCTGGTGCTTGAGGCGGCTATGCGCCATGCCCGCGAGGCCGGAACCAGCCTGCTTATCGAAGCTACTTCTAACCAGGTCGATCAGTACGGCGGCTATACGGGGATGACGCCGGCGGACTTCTGCGGCTTCGTCTACCAACTGGCTGAACAGCATCGCTTCCCCCACGCTAACCTGATTCTCGGCGGCGATCACCTTGGCCCAAACTGCTGGCAAACCCGGCCTGCAGAAGAGGCGATGTCTCATGCCGAAGAGCTGATTCGCAGCTATGTGGCCGCAGGTTTCAAGAAAATACACCTCGACTGCAGCATGTCCTGCGCGGGCGACCCGGTACCGCTCACTGACGATATCGTTGCCGCACGCGCGGCGAGGTTAGCTGCCATTGCCGAACAAACCTGCATCGACCACTTTGGTCAAGCCGACCTGGTATACATCATCGGCACAGAGGTGCCGGTTCCCGGCGGTGCGCACGAAACCCTTGCCGAGCTGGCCGTCACCACGCCACAGGCGGCCAATGCCACGCTGGAAGCGCATCGCAACGCCTTCTCTGAACAGGGCCTCAGCGCTATCTGGCCCCGAATTATTGGCCTTGTTGTTCAGCCGGGCGTCGAGTTTGACCACACCCAGGTGATTGACTACCAGCCGGAAAAATCTCGCGCGTTAAGCAAAATGATCGAAGCGTCACAGACCATGGTGTTTGAAGCGCACTCGACGGATTACCAGACAACGCAGGCGCTACGCCAGCTGGTAGAGGACCACTTTGCAATACTGAAAGTAGGCCCGGCGCTGACCTTTGCCCTGCGCGAAGCGCTTTTCTCGCTGTCGGCCATCGAACGAGAACTGCTTCCGGCCCACAAATGTTCCGGGCTCAGGGACGTGCTGGAAAGCGTGATGCTCGACCATCCGGAACACTGGCAGCAGCACTATCACGGCAATGGAGATGCGCTGCGTCTGGCGCGCGGCTACAGCTACTCGGATCGGGTGCGCTATTACTGGCCGGATCGCGACATCGACGACGCTTACGATGTGCTGGTCAAAAACCTGGCCCATGAACCCCTTCCGCTGCCGTTAATCAGCCAGTATCTGCCGCTTCAGTACGCCAGAGTGCGCGAAGCACAGCTGGCCGCCAGACCTCACGAACTGATTATCGACCATATTCAGGATGTGCTGCGTCAGTATCACGCGGCCTGTCACGGTGAGCCATCTTCTCATTAACACAATGATAATAAGGGAAATAACATGCCAAATATTGTCTTAAGCCGCATTGATGAGCGCCTTATCCACGGCCAGGTTGGCGTGCAGTGGGTCGGTTTCTCCGGCGCTAACCTGGTGCTGGTCGCCAATGATGAGGTAGCGGAAGACCCTATACAGCAAAACCTGATGGAGATGGTGCTGGCGGAAGGGATCGCCGTGCGTTTCTGGCCGCTGCAAAAAGTCATCGACAACATCCACCGCGCGGCCGACCGCCAGAAGATCCTGCTGGTCTGCAAAAACCCTCAGGACTTCCTCACCCTGGTGAACGGCAGCGTGCCGGTAAAACGCATCAACGTTGGCAACATGCACTATGTCGAAGGTAAGAAGCAGGTTGCCAAAACCGTGTCGGTCGACGAACAGGACATTGCCGCCTTTTCCGGGCTGAAACAGGCCGGCGTAGAGTGTTTTGTCCAGGGCGTGCCGACGGAATCAGCTCAGGATCTTTATAAACTTCTCTGAGGTATTTGCTATGGAAATCAGCTTACTGCAAGCGATAGCGCTGGGCCTGCTGGCTTTTATTGCCGGTCTGGACATGTTCAACGGCCTGACCCATATGCACCGCCCCGTTGTCCTTGGCCCGCTGGTTGGCCTCATTCTTGGCGACCTGCATACCGGCATTCTCACCGGCGGCACGCTGGAGCTGGTGTGGATGGGGCTGGCCCCCCTCGCCGGAGCCCAGCCGCCGAACGTGATTATCGGCACCATCGTCGGCACCGCTTTCGCGATCGGCACCGGCGTGAAGCCAGAAGTTGCCGTCGGGGTCGCGGTGCCTTTCGCGGTTGCGGTACAGATGGGCATCACCTTCCTGTTCTCCGTGATGTCCGGCGTGATGGCGCGAGCCGACCGCATGGCGGCTAACGCCGATACCAGAGGCATCGAACGCATCAACTATCTGGCGATGCTCACGCTCGGTATCTTCTATTTTCTGTGCGCTTTCTTGCCGATTTACTTCGGCGCCGACCATGCCAAAACGGCCATTGATATGCTGCCCGCGCGGCTCATCGACGGGCTTGGCGTTGCCGGGGGCATCATGCCGGCTATCGGTTTTGCCGTCCTGCTGAAAATCATGATGAAAAACGTCTACATCCCCTACTTCATTATCGGCTTTGTGGGCGCGGCCTGGCTGAAGCTGCCGGTGCTGGCGATTGCTGCCGCAGCGCTGGCGCTGGCGCTGATGGATTTACTGCGCAAAGACCCGACTCCGCCGCAACCCGCCCGCGCTAAGCAAGAGGAATTCGAAGATGGCATCTGATACCCAAATCCTTTCTCAGGCCGCAGAGCCTGAAACCGTCATCACCAACGGTAACGACAATATCTATGAAGATCAGAATATTGGAGCGGAGCTAACGCGGAAAGACATTAACCGCGTAGCGTGGCGCTCAATGCTGCTGCAGGCCTCGTTTAACTACGAGCGCATGCAGGCCTGCGGCTGGCTGTATGGCCTGCTGCCCGCCCTGAAAAAGATCCACACCAACAAACGCGATCTGGCGCGGGCCATGCAGGGGCATATGGGGTTCTTCAATACCCACCCGTTCCTGGTCACCTTTGTTATTGGCATTATTCTGGCAATGGAACGCTCAAAGCAGGACGTGAACAGCATTCAGAGCACAAAAATCGCCGTTGGCGCGCCGCTTGGCGGCATCGGGGATGCAATGTTCTGGCTGACGCTGCTGCCGATATGCGGCGGTATCGGCGCCAGCCTGGCGCTGCAGGGCTCCATCCTCGGCGCTATCGTGTTTATCGTGCTATTCAACGTGGTGCATTTGGGCCTGCGTTTTGGGCTGGCGCACTATGCTTATCGAATGGGGGTTGCGGCTATTCCGCTGATTAAGGCGAACACCCGCAAGGTAGGGCACGCCGCCTCCATCGTCGGGATGACGGTCATCGGCGCCCTCGTTGCAACCTATGTCCGGCTGTCTACTACGCTCGAAATTACCGCCGGTGATGCGGTGGTTAAGCTACAGTCTGACGTCATCGATAAGCTGATGCCGGCGTTTCTTCCGCTGGTTTATACCCTGGCGATGTACGCCCTGGTGCGCCGCGGTTGGAGCCCTCTGCGCCTGATTTGTATCACCGTCGTTTTGGCCGTTGTTGGGAAGTTTCTTCACTTCTTATAGTCAGGAGAAAAGCAGATGTTAAGCATCATTTTGAGCGGCCACGGAGGCTTTGCCAGCGGCCTGGAGCAGGCGATGAAACAGATCCTCGGCGAGCAGCCGCAAATCATCGCCATCGACTTCCCTGAAACCTCCTCCACGGTACGGCTTACTGAACAATTTCAAGCGGCTATAGGCCAGCTTGATGAACGCGAAGGGCTGGTCTTCCTGACGGATCTTCTGGGCGGGACGCCGTTCCGGGTCGCCTCAACGCTGGCGCTCGAGAAACCAGAACGCGAGGTAGTCACGGGCATCAACCTCCAGCTGTTGCTTGAAATGGTGCTGGAGCGAGAAGGCTTAAACAGCTGCGAGTTTCGCCAGATGGCGCTGGAGTGCGGCCATCGTGGCCTGACAAGCCTGGTCGACGAGATGGCTCGCCAGCGCGCCACGGAAGCCAGTGAAGAAGGTATCTGAAGCAAATGACCGGGTAGCCCCTCTCCAGTTTCGCCCCCCGTTTAATGAAAGCGGCCTCCTCCGCTGCTTTCATTATGCATCACTTTGGCCTGCGGCCTGCTCCGCCGCAGACCTTTCCTTTTCTTTTCCATAACGCTTAAACATCAAAAAATATCTTTTTAAATCATTTAATTAAGATAAAAATGACGATCGGCGCCATGGTTTTCGTTTTATTTCTTTTATACGTATTGATCTTATCAAAACCTTTCTATACATTTCCTTTAAGCACTAACAACCTTTAAATGAAATAAAACGAAAGGTAGCCATGCGATCCAGCATGACACCTGACTCTGCAATGCTAAGGACTTAGTCATGAGTGAAACCTCCGTTGCCGCAGGCCGCAGCACTTCCACCTGGACCGAAAGAGAGATTCGCCAACAGCCAGCCAGCTGGATCCGCTCGCTACAGCAGATCGATCGAACTCGCGATCGCATCACCGCCTTCCTGTCTCCACTGCTCGCCGACGATAAGCTGAAAATTATTCTTACCGGCGCGGGAACCTCGGCCTTTATCGGCGACATCATTGCGCCCTGGCTTTCTCGCCACACCGGCAAACAGTTTGTTGCCGTCCCGACCACCGACCTGGTGACAAATCCACTGGACTATCTCACCCCGGAACAGCCAACGTTGCTGGTATCCTTCGCCCGCTCCGGCAACAGCCCGGAGAGCGTAGCGGCGGTGGATCTTGCCAATCAGCTCGTTAAATCCTGCCATCATCTGACCATCACCTGTAACGAAGGCGGCAGCCTCTATCGCAGCGCGCTGGAAGACAGCCGCTCATTACCGCTGCTGATGCCTGCGGAAACCCACGATCGCGGCTTTGCCATGACGAGCAGCATCACCACCATGATGGCAAGCTGCCTTGCGGTCTTCGCTCCGGAGGTCATCAACACACGGTCGTTCCAGGACGTGGCGCACCGCTGCGCGCAGATAATTCATTCTCAGGGGGACTTCAGCGAGAGCCCATTTGGTGCCCTTCCCTACAAGCGCGTGGTCTACCTTGGCAGCGGTGGCCTGCAGGGCGTGGCACGGGAAGCCTCGCTCAAGGTGCTGGAACTCACGGCGGGCAAGCTGGCGGCGTTTTACGACACGCCGACCGGCTTCAGGCATGGCCCCAAATCCCTGGTGAATAACGAAACGCTGGCGATCGTGCTGGTTTCCAGCGATCCGTACACCCGTCAGTACGATCTGGATCTGCTGGCAGAGCTGCACCGAGACAGCCTGGCAATGCAGACGATCGCCATTTCGGCAGCAACCAGCCCGGAAATCGAAGCTGGCCCACACATTCTGCTGCCCGAGGCCGACCGCACGTTCCTCGACGTTGAGCAGGCGTTCTGCTTCCTGATGTATGCGCAGATTTTCGCACTCACCTCGTCCGTTAAAGCAGGCATTACGCCAGACACACCTTCCACCAGCGGCACGGTAAACCGCGTGGTAAAAGGCGTCGTCATTCATCCCTGGAAAGGCTGAGAGGTTCATCATGAGCATTATTTCGACGAAGTATCTGCTTCAGGACGCGCAGGCCAGAGGCTATGCGGTACCGGCTTTTAATATCCACAATGCCGAAACCATCCAGGCGATCCTTGAAGTCTGCAAAGAACTGCATTCCCCGGTGATCCTTGCCGGTACGCCCGGAACGTTTAAGCACATCGCTTTTGAAGAGATTTACGCGCTATGCCACGCCTATTCCGAAAGCTACGGCATACCGCTGGCGCTGCATCTTGATCACCATGAAAGCCTCGCAGATATCAGCCGCAAAGTTAACGCGGGCGTGCGCAGCGCCATGATTGACGGCAGCCACTTCCCGTTTGCAGAAAACGTGCAGCTGGTGAGATCGGTGGTCGACTTTTGCCACCGTAACGACTGCAGCGTCGAGGCCGAACTGGGCCGTCTCGGCGGCGTGGAGGACGACATGGACGTGGATGAGGAAAGCGCTTTCCTCACCGATCCGCAAGAAGCCCGCCGTTTTGTTGAACTCACCGGCGTCGACAGCCTGGCGGTCGCCATCGGTACCGCTCACGGGCTGTACACCAAACGCCCGAAAATAGATTTCAAACGGCTGGGCGAAATCCGCGAAGTCGTCAGCGTGCCGCTGGTGCTCCACGGCGCCAGCGACGTCCCGGACGAATTTGTGCGTCGCGCCATCGAGCTTGGCGTCTGCAAAGTAAATGTGGCGACAGAACTAAAAATCGCCTTCGCCGCCGCGGTGAAGAGATGGTTTGGCGACAACCCGGAAGGCAACGATCCGCGTTATTACATGCGCGTCGGCATGGATGCGATGAAAGAGGTTGTGCGCAGCAAAGTCGCGGTATGTGGATCGGCGAATAAATTGCTGCCCGAATCAGAAGCAGCCCTGTAACTCACTCCCTTAAGGACCTCTGATGAAGACAATAATAAAAAGCTCTCTACTGATGATGTTGCTAAGTCACGTGGCGATGGCCGCACAGTACCAGTTGGAAAACGATAACCTTGCCGTCTCTTTCGACGATTCAGGTTCGGCAGCGGTGATTAAAGACCGGCTTTCCGACCATAAACTGGCGCCCATCGAGCTGTTTTTCCTGACGCTGCCGGATGAAAAGGTTCTCCATACCGCCGACTTTAAAATCAAAAACGTCAGCAAAACCGCAGACGCCATTCGGATTGATTACGAACGGGACGACTTCTCGGTCAACGTGACCCTGAAGCTGCTTAAGGGGAAATATGCGGCGGTGGACTATACGCTCCAGGCCAAAGGCCAGCCGCGCGATGTCGCAAAAATTACCTTCTTCCCGACCAAAGGCCAGGCTCAGGCACCTTATGTTAACGGTGCCATCAACAGCTCCCCGATCGTCGCGGACAGCTTCTATATGCTGCCGCAAAAACCAATTGTGAATACCTACGCGTACGAAACCACCACCAACCTGAACGTCGAGCTCAAAACGCCGATTAAAACCGACGCGCCGGTGACCTATACGGTCTACTTCGGAACATTTGAAGCAACCGACCAGCTCCGCCGCAGCTTTAACCAGTTTATCAACGCCATGCGTCCACGCCCTTATCAGCCCTATCTGCACTACAACAGCTGGATGGACATCGGTTTCTTCACGCCTTACACCGAGAAAGACGTGCTGACACGCATGGATGAATACGCCAGCGAGCTGATAAGCAAACGCGGCGTGAAGCTCGACGGCTTCCTGCTGGATGACGGCTGGGACGATTTAACCGGAAAATGGCTGTTTGGCCCGGCGTTTAAGCATGGGTTTGGTGCCATCAAAGAAAAGGCCGACAGCCTGCATACTTCAGTCGGCCTGTGGCTTTCGCCGTGGGGGGGCTATAACAAACCGCGCGACGTGCGCGTTTCACACGCCAAAGAGAACGGTTTTGAAACCGTAGACGGCAAGTTTGCGCTCTCCGGCCCAAACTATTTCCGCAATTTTAATCAGAAAATTATCGGGCTTATCAAAAACGAACATATCACCTCGTTTAAGCTCGACGGCATGGGCAACGCGAACTCGTACATCAAAGGCAGCCCGTACGCCTCGGACTTTGATGCCTCCATCGAGCTCATCAGGAACATGCGCGCCGCCAACAAAGATTTGTTTATCAACCTGACTACCGGCACCGACGCCAGCCCGTCGTGGCTGTTCTACGCCGACTCAATCTGGCGCCAGGGCGATGACATTAACGTCTACGGTAAAGGCTCGCCGGTCCAACAGTGGATAACCTATCGTGATGCGGAAACGTACCGCTCAATTGTACGTAAAGGCCCACTGTTCCCGATTAACTCCCTGATGTACCACGGCATCGTCAGCGCCGAGCACGCCTACTTTGGGCTGGAAAAAGTACAGACGGATCGGGACTTTGCGGATCAGGCATGGAGTTACTTTGCCACCGGCACCCAGCTGCAGGAGCTGTACATCACGCCTTCAATGCTGAACAACGCCAAATGGGACACGCTCGCCGACGCGGCCAAATGGTCACGGGCAAACAGCAGCGTGCTGGTCGACAGCCACTGGGTTGGCGGCGACCCAACGCAGCTTGAGATTTACGGCTGGGCATCATGGAGTAAAGAGAAAGCCATATTGGGTCTGCGTAACCCGTCGGATAAGCCGCAAAGCTACTATCTCGACTTGGGTAAGAGCTTTGAAGTGCCAAACGGTGAGGCCACGAACTTTACGCTGAAGCAGGTTTACGGCAAGAACGAGACGCTGGCTAACGACTATAGTAAGCCGCTGATTGTGACGCTGAAGCCTTTGGAAACGCTGGTGATTGAGGCTACGCCGGTAAACTAAACGACGATAGAGCGTAGAGAATCATTTGTCTCTGCGCTCCTTAACCACGCTTTATTGATCGGATATCAGCGCAGCAACACGTCTTTTATCTTCGGCAATCAGGACGATGCCAAAATGTTCTTTATCAGGATGCGTGCTCCAGATTTTATCTTCCGGAATACTTGTTCCGTTATAGGCGGCTTTTGCTCCGTCATAAGGATAAAATCGCCCGACATCGGAATCCAGAATGAAAACGGAGAGTTGATTGGAGCTTCTGGCTATTTTTTGCCAAAGCGCCTTGCCCCCGGCATAGTGAATATTATCGCTCATTAAAATCAAGCCACACTTGAGTACTAGCGCCTCGTAAAGCTGCGTGGCAAAGCCAGCTTCCTGAAGCTGCCTTTCGACGCAAACGCCTTCAACCTGCAGAACGTTTTGATCCTCCCAAAAACGATCCACAGAAATAACGTTATCGCCAATCGTCTTTTGATTCTTGAGTTCTAGCATGGCAACTACGGTGTGTCGGAGATCCTTTTCATCCCCTTCAGGCTCGGCTTTAATGATTGCCGCCCTCGGCGTCAGCCTGTCAAAAATGATAAGAAAATGCTGACCTGCAAACGTCAGCTCTTCAATCACCTCGAAAGAGCGTTTTACCGCCGCCGTGCTGTAGGAAAAAGGCATCACAACCATATTCGAATCTCCTGGTATCAATACCGGCATAAACTTTAACTCCCTTAAAGTCATTCAGTCATGCATAAACTAACACCAGGGAGTTCATTTTTTAAACGCTAACCGCGTTGCGATGTAAAAACCAGGAGACGGCTCGAGAAAACTATTTCTCGCTGTTTTCTAACGCATGTTTATACAAGGCATTTTTCTTCACGCCGTGGATTTCGGCGGCCAGCGCAGCGGCTTTTTTCAGCGGTAATTCTGTTTGCAACAATGCAAGCGTACGCAGCGCTTCGGCCGGCAGCTCGTCATCGCTTTGGGCTTTAAAGCCCTCAACAATCAGCACCATTTCGCCTTTACGGCGATTTTCATCTTCTTTTACCCATGCCAGCAATTCGCCGACAGGCGCGCCGTGAATCGACTCCCAGGTTTTGGTCAGCTCGCGCGCCAGCACCACGTAGCGGGATTCGCCCAGCACCGCGCAGATATCTTCGAGGCTATCCAGCAGGCGGTGGGTTGATTCATAGAAAATTAGCGTTCTCGGCTCCTGCTCAATGGCCTTAAGCGCATCGCGGCGGCCTTTTGATTTTGCAGGCAGAAAACCTTCGTAGCAGAAGCGGTCGGACGGTAAGCCCGCAGCGCTAAGCGCGGCGATGGCGGCACACGGTCCAGGCAAAGGCACTATGCGAATGCCTGCCTCGCGACAGGTGCGCACCAGGTGGTAACCCGGATCGTTAATCAGCGGCGTACCGGCGTCGGACACCAGCGCGATGCTTTGGCCTTCCTGCAGTTTTGCCACTAACGTTTCGGCTTTTTGTTGCTCATTGTGATCGTGAAGTGCGAAGAGTCGCGCATTAATCGCAAAATGCTGCAGCAAAAGGCCAGTATGGCGAGTATCTTCTGCGGCAATCAGATCAACGCTTTGCAACACCGAGAGGGCCCGCTGGGTGATGTCCCCGAGATTGCCGATAGGCGTCGGGACGATGTAAAGCGTACTGGCTGAAATCGCCGCCGTTTCGTGTTGTTTCATTGTCTCATCCGTATTGCCGATTTAATATTGTACATTGGGATATAAAAACCACTGGATACAGAATGCTACCCTCAACCTTGAATCGTTCGAAAGCCGGGCGCTGCCTGCCTGTGTTGCTCGCGGCGCTGATTTTTGCCGGCTGCTCTACTCAAGCACCGGATCAGTCCGCTACGCTGCTGCAGGGCGAGACCACCGCCGGGTCCGCTTACTATCTGCAGCAAATGCAGCAAAGTGCAGATGATAGCAAGACCAACTGGCAATTACTCGCCATTCGTTCCCTGCTAAAAGAGGGTAAACCTCAGCAGGCCGTGGCGTTGTATAACCAACTGCCGCAGCAGCTCAACGATGCACAAGCTCGTGAACAGCAGTTGCTGGTGCCGGAAGTGAAGCTTGCGCAGAAAGACTTCAACGCCGCCTCTGCCCTGCTGGAAAAGATTGACCCGAGCACACTCGACAAGAGCCAACAGAGCCGCTACTACCAGGCAGTGATTGACGCTTCTCAGGGACGCCCTTCCTTAGCGTTGCTGCGCGCCTACATTGCTCAGGAACCGCTGCTGAAAGGTGATGCCCATCAGAAAAACATTGATGGCACCTGGCAGGTTTTGTCGCAGTTCTCGCCAGAGCAAATGAACAGCCTGGTGATTAATGCCGACGAAAATACCCTGCAGGGCTGGCTGGATCTGCAGCACGTCTGGAGCGATAACCGTAACGATCCAAACATGCTGAAAGCAGGCATTCAGGACTGGCAAACGCGTTACCCGAACAATCCAGGTTCAAAAACGCTGCCAACCCAACTGGTGAACGTACAAAACTTCAAGCCGGCCTCAACCGGTAAAATCGCCCTTCTGCTGCCGTTAAACGGCCAGGCAGCGGTGTTTGGTCGCGCCATTGAACAAGGTTTTGAAGCGGCGAAAAACAACGGCGTCGCGCCGGTTGCAGCCGTGCAGTCAGCCGCACAGCCCGTAGATCCTAATGCGCAACAACAGGCTGCGTCGCCTCAAGAACAGCCTCAGCAGCAAGAGCCTCAGGCCCCCGCAGATCCTAATGCTGCAGTGAGCCCGGCAAGCGCATCCGTCAGCGACCTGACAGACCAGAAGGCACAGGCCGCAACACCACAAACCACAACGCCGGCTGCCCAACCGGACGTACAAACCGTGCCATCTGTTGCCGCGAGCCCGACGGCGGAAATTAAAATCTACGACACCAGCAGTCAGCCGCTCTCACAGGTTCTGGCTCAGGCCCAGCAGGACGGTGCCACGCTGGTCGTCGGCCCGCTGCTGAAAAACAATGTCGATCAGCTAGCCAGCACCAACAGCCCGCTGAATATTCTGGCTCTCAACCAGCCAGAAAACGTCCAGAACCGCCCAAACATCTGCTACTTCGCGCTTTCTCCTGAAGATGAAGCCCGCGACGCCGCAGACCACATCTGGCAGCAAAACCACCGCAATCCATTGATGCTGATACCAGCCAATGCCCTGGGTGACCGGGTGGCGAAAGCCTTTGCCACCGAATGGCAGAAGCTGGGTGGCAACCTGGTGCTGCAGCAGAAATTTGGCTCAATCAGCGACCTGAAGCGCGGGATTAACAGCGGCTCCGGCATCGCCTTAACCGGCACGCCGGTGAACACGCCATCCAATACGCCTCCGGGCGTGACCATCGGCGGGCTTACGATTCCAGCGGCACCAACCGATGCACAAATCACCGCAGGCAGCAGCGGCAACGTCGATGCGGTCTACATCATCGCGACTTCTGAAGAAGTGGCGCTGATCAAACCAATGATTGCGATGCGCACGGGCAGCCGCGGCAGCGCGCAACTTTATGCCAGCTCTCGCAGCTCGCAGGGCGTGAACGGTCCGGATTACCGCCTGGAAATGGAAGGATTGCAGTTTAGCGAAATCCCGATGCTTTCCGGCGGCAACCCGCAGCTGATGCAGCAGGCGTTAAGCAGCGTCAATAATGACTACTCGCTGGCGCGCCTGTATGCGATGGGCGTGGATGCCTGGACGCTGGCAAGCCACTTCTCCCAGATACGCCAGGTGCAGGGTTACCAGGTGAACGGCAACACCGGGCAGCTGACCGCCAACCAGGACTGCGTCATTAACAGGAAGCTAAATTGGCTGCAATTCAATCAGGGCCAGATAGTCCCGGTATCCTGAACCGCCAGCAACGCGGCGCGCGCTATGAACAGCAGGCGCGCCGCTACCTCGAGCGCAAGGGACTGCGCTTCGTTGCGGCGAACGTGCATGTTCGCGGCGGCGAAATCGACCTCATAATGAAACAGCGGCAGGTTATCGTCTTCGTAGAGGTGCGCTTCCGGCGTAACGATAAGTTTGGCGGTGCAGCCGCCAGCGTCACCCGCAGCAAACAGCAGCGTCTGCTGCATACCGCACAGGTTTGGCTTAGCGGCAGCGGCAAAAGTTTTGATACTGTAGATTGCCGTTTCGATGTGTTAGCTTTCACCGGCAATGAAATAGAGTGGCTGACCAACGCGTTTGCCGCCGATATCTAAAAAACTCCAGGTAGAATCAACGTGCTTGAAAGAATCAAAGGCTGCTTCACGGAAAGTATTCAAACTCAGATTGCCGCAGCGGAAGCCCTGCCGGACGCCATCTCCCGTGCAGCGATGACGCTGGTTCAGTCTTTGCTGAACGGCAACAAAATCCTCTGTTGTGGCAATGGCACCTCCGCCGCCAACGCACAGCATTTTGCTGCCAGCATGATCAATCGCTTCGAAACAGAGCGACCTAGTTTACCGGCTATTGCACTTAATGCAGATAATGTGGTCTTAACCGCGATCGCTAACGACCGTCTGCATCAAGAAGTGTATGCCAAACAGGTTCGTGCGCTGGGCCACGCCGGGGACGTATTGCTGGCAATTTCCACCCGAGGCAATAGCCGTGATATTGTCAAAGCGGTTGAGGCAGCCGTCACCCGCGACATGACTATCGTCGCGCTGACGGGCTATGACGGCGGTGAACTGGCAGGACTGTTGGGGCCACAGGATGTTGAAATCCGAATCCCTTCACATCGCAGCGCCCGCATCCAGGAGATGCATATGCTGACGGTGAACTGTTTATGCGATCTGATCGACAATACGCTATTTCCCCACCAGGATGGCTAATAGCTAATTTTGAGAAAGGAGAAGGAATGAACATGAAGGCCATTACGCCAGTCGCAGTTCTTATTTCCGCGCTGTTGCTGCAGGGCTGCGTCGGTGCCGTTGTTGTGGGAAGTGCCGCCGTGGCGACAAAAACCGCAACCGACCCGCGTACCGTCGGGACGCAGGTTGATGACGGCACGCTTGAGTTACGCGTGAACAGCGCGCTCAGCAAGGATGAGCAAATCAAGAAAGAAGCACGTATTAACGTGACGGCTTACCAGGGCAAAGTGCTGCTGGCTGGTCAGTCTCCTAACCCAGATCTTGCTTCTCGCGCTAAGCAAATTGCGTTGGGCGTAGACGGCGCAACCGAAGTCTATAACGAGATTCGAATTATGGCTCCGGTCGGCCTGGGCGTCGCGTCGAGCGATACCTGGATAACCACAAAAGTTCGCTCTCAGTTGCTGACCAGCGACCAGGTAAAATCGTCTAACGTGAAAGTTACCACGGAGAATGGCGAGGTATTCCTGCTAGGCCTGGTGACCGAACGTGAAGGTAAAGCCGCAGCGGATATTGCCAGCCGGGTTAGCGGCGTGAAGCACGTAACCACCGCGTTTACGATCCTGAAATAACTGCCCCTCACCCTAACCCTCTCCCCACAGGGGAGAGGGGATAAACCTAAACCCGCCAGGTAAATCCCCGTATGCTCTTCGGGGTGGGATAAATTTGCCCATTGAATTCCCCCTCTCCCTTACAGGGAGAGGGCCGGGGTGAGGGTCAATGGAGGTTACAGCTTACTCAGGCACTCCATCGCCACGGCCTTGAAACTGTCAAAATCCTTACTCTCGCGAAGCCGGACCATCGCCCGCTCACGCAGGAACGTCACAAACAGGTCGTAAATCGCCATCGCCTCTTCGTATTCACTCTTGCTGATAGCCAGCAGGAAGATCACGTGCGCCGTCTCGTCGCCCCAGCCGATCCCCTGGGGTGC
Source organism: Enterobacteriaceae bacterium RIT693 (assembly GCA_009668225.1). GTDB lineage: Bacteria > Pseudomonadota > Gammaproteobacteria > Enterobacterales > Enterobacteriaceae > Cedecea. Next base: position 26,780 of record WJYK01000016.1, read on the forward strand.
CAGTACGGTATAAACCACCGTTTCCTTTGCCAGCAGGCCCAGTGAGTGAGGCAGAGCAATCCCTTCGCCGAGCATAGTGCTGACAATGGCTTCACGCTCCACCACCGACGGATGAAAATCTGCATCAACCACGCCTTCCCGCTCCAGCTGCTCGCACAGCGTCAGGAAAAGCTGCTGCTGGGTCATCGGCTGGTCGATAATACGGAAGTGGCTGGCATCAAAGAATTTCTCCAGCATGTACGGACGTGTTCTGTCCACCAGCACCAGCTTACCAAGCTGCTCCAGCTGGTAGTCGGTCGGGAACGGCGCCATTATCACAACCGGCTTTTCTTTCTCGCTGATGCGCGCGGTGCTAATCACGAAATCTTCATCCACGTTTTCCAGCTGCTCATAGTCTCGCAGAGAAATAATGCTGGTCACTTCCACCTGCGGATATTTGCGCAGCAGCATGGCCTGCAGCATGCGTACCGTGGAGTTTCCGGTATCGCAAACCAGCAGCACGCGAGGATGACGCTGATAGCCGATGTTGTAGTGGCGCTCCAGGCCAACGCCGATGTGCAGCACCAGAAAACCAATTTCGTTCTCGCTGATGGCATAGGGCGTATATTTCCCCCAGCTGGAGACTGCCGCCAGCGTCATGTCATAGGCCAGCGGATAATGCTGCTTAATGTTGGCCAGCAGCGGATTCGGGATGTTTATCTGGTAGCGCACCCGGGTGATCATCGTCTTGATGTGGGTAAGCAGGTCGGCGTGTAGCTGCTCATCGCCGAGCAGGTTGTAATTATAGTGGGTGTTGATGTAGCGCAGGATGTAATTCACCAGCGCTTCGTCGTCGTCGGCATTGATCGCGCTCGGCGCCACTTCCTGTACCTGACGCGCGGCGATATGCACCTGCAGCCACTGCTCTTCGGCTTCGGAAAGCGGCTTGCCCGCAAGCTGCTGCAGCAGGCCGGCAATCTGACGCGCAGCCTCTTTTACCTGCACATCAACATTATCCGCCGTGAACTCTGGCAGAGGATAACCCTCGCTGATGCGGCGCACCGCAACCGAACAATAGAGACGGATAAATTGTTCACCTTCATCGGTTAAACGGATGCGGCAGCGGGTAAAGCAGTCATGCAGTGAGCTGGCGAGCTGTTCAGGCACGCCCGCGTTAAGCGCTTCTTCGGTCAATAACGGGTTTTCGCTGTCTTCTAAGGTCAACTGCCACAGCAAATCCGTCAGGCAGGCGCGGATAGACGTTTCGCTGCCGAACAGCTTCATACCGTGGCGCGGACGCGTCTCAATGGTCAGATGATAGCGGTTGAACCACTCCCGCACCTCCGCCATATCGCTTTGCAGCGTGGCGCGGCTGACAAACCACTCTTCGGCCAAATCTTCCAGCTTCAGTGAAAACGCCGCCGTTAAAAAGCGCACCACGAGGTAATGCACGCGTTCTGGTGAAGTGCGAGGAATACGCAGCTGACGGGGACGATGCTGAACCAGCTCGCCATAGCGTTCAGCATCCTCGATATTCAACTGATAGCCCGCGCCGCGGGTAAGCGTAAACTGAGCCCCGAAGCCTGCCATCAGGGCATTGAGCGCCGTGATATCGGCCCGCACCGTGCGGGTAGAAACGGACAAACGCCGCGCCAGTTCATCCTGGGGCAGCGTTTCGTTTTGCAGCATCTCAAAAAGCTGAGCCAGCCGTTGATTGGGGAATCTCACTACCGCTTCCTTTGGTTATCGGGGCGTTTAAGCGCCCCGCCCTGCTTTACTTAAACGGGGTGAAGACCATCTGTGACGGGCTTCCCACCGCCGTATAATCCTCGATAAAAGTTAATTTACCGTTGCCCGGCGCCACGCTAAAGCGAGTAATGTTGTCGCTGCGCTGGTTCAGGGCATAAAGATGTTTGCCGGTATTATCCAGCGTCAGGCCACGTGGATAGTCGCCTCTGGTCCAGATATCGTCCTGATGCGTAAGCTCACCGTTAGCGCCTACGCTGAAATGCGCGATGCTGTTATGCAGGCGATTGGCCACATACAGCTGCTTACCGTCGTGGCTCAACACCAGGCCCGCCGCAAAGCTCGTGCCCTTATAGCCTTTTGGCAGCGAAGAGATAGTCTGCCCTTCGGTCAGCGTACCTTTCTCACGGTTGAGCTTGTAATGGGTAAGCGTAGAAGCTTCCTCGTTAATCAACCACAGGCTCGCACCGTCTGCGGCAAAGACAAAGTGGCGTGGCCCTGCGCCTTTTGAAGAGGCGGAGATGAACGGCGGATCGTTTGGCTCCAGCACGCCTTTGTTTTGATCAAAGCGATACTGGTAGATCCGATCCAGGCCAAGATCGGTCGAGAAAACAAACTTGCCGCTCGGATCGGCGGCAATCATATGGGCATGCGGGCCGTTATGATCGCTGGCGGCGAAGCTACCTTCTACCGCTGCTTCTGGTTTCGCCGCGCCCGGCTCGCCACTGTCCTGATGTTTGTCGCTGGCTTCCTGCAGGCTACCGTCGGCATTAACCGGCAGCACGGCGATAGAGCCGCTCACGTAGTTTGCCACCAGCAGGTGCTTGCCCTGCGGCGTCAGGGAAAGGTAAACCGGGCCTGCGCCACCGGAAGAGACCAGGTTCAGTTCGGTCACACTTCCGTCATCGCCCACACGCAGCGCCGCAATCACGCCTTTCTCCGCTTCGCTGGCCACGTATAGCGTCTTGCCGTCCGGCGACGCAGTAAGCTGCGCGGCATTTGGCAGCGAGCTGACCAGCGTTTTCTCGCTAAGCGCGCCGGTTTTAGCGTCTACCTGGAAGCGGTAAAGCCCTTCCCCGTTCGGGTTGTAGGTGCCAACCCAGGCGTAATGGCTTTGCGCCGCGCTGTTGCCGGCGGCGAGTAAGGCAAATGAAGCAACAAGCAGAGTGCGTGCAGACATGCGTTTGTCCTCGAAGTGTGGTTGATGAGGATTATACCCTCACCCTAACCCCCTCCCTAAAAGGGAGAGGGGATCTTTCTTTTCCCCCTCGCCCCTTTGGGGAGAGGGTCGGGTTGAGGGGAAACAGTGCTTTACCCCACCAGCTTCTTCGTCATCGCCAGCAGCGTAGCCACATCCGCCGGACGGGTATTGCCGCTGGCCTTGTCGATGATCGAGCTGTAAATATGCGGGATCACTTTGCTGACGCCGGCGTCCAGCGCAATCTTCAGAATCTCTTCGAAGTTTTCGAGATCGATACCGCCGGTCGGCTCCAGCCAAAAGTCATGCTTCGCACAGGCTTCCGCTACCGCCTGATACTCTTCGCGGCACTCCAGCCCGCCCATCGGGAAATATTTGATTGAGCTGCCGCCCATATCCTTCAGCAGCGCAATAGCTGTTTCAACAGGCACGATGCCGTCTGCCGCGCCTGAGCTTAGCGGGCCGGTGGAGATTTTCACCATTCCTACGGTGCCGGTTGGCGAAACCAGGCCGTTGACTACGCTGTCATTCTGGCCCAGCAGCGCACGGCTGGTACCCACGCCGGTAAAGACCTGATTGACGTGCTGAGGCTGAATTTGGCCGGAGATTTCGCTCACCATTGCAGATTGGTTCGGATCGCCTGCGCCAAGGCCAACGGACAGCGCGTTGTCGATAAGCGCCGCGTAATCACGCATGTCGGCGACCGCACTTGCTACATCCGGGTAGTTTTTAGATAACACGCCGACCAGCACGTGGCCTTCCGCCGCCTGGTAAATCTCTTTGGCGTTTTCTTTGGAGCCGGCCAGGACGTTCAGGCACACACGGTCGCGGTAAAAATTCGGGGTCAGTTTCATGCTTATTTCTCCTTGCTTACCAGCGCTTTGATGCAGCGGTAAATAATCTCCAGCTGTGCCGCGCTGACGCTGCGCACATCCGCTTCAATAATGCCTTCGTTCGCCTTGTAGCCACGGAAGTAGATGGCGTATTCGCCCTGCTTCAGCGCGCTGACCAGCTCACCGGTGCTGATGCCGACGGTCGCTTCGTCGAACTTGATTTCGCTGCGGGCGATATCGCGGCCGGCTGCGTCCCACACCACGCGCGCGGTAACGCCATTCAGCGTGTTCAGGCTGTCGATAAACGGCGTCATTTTGGCGACCATTTCGGCCCCGCTCTCTTTGGCCGCACTCAGGTAATGTTCAATCGCGCAGGTCAGGCCGAGGATGCCTTCTTTGCCAACTTTCATCGCACGCCCGATGCCGCCGGTTTGCAGCTTCACCCACTCGACGTACTGCTCTTTGCCGATCACCAGCCCGCTGGTTGGGCCTTCGATAGCTTTCGCGCCGCTGTAAATCACCAGGTCGGCCCCGGCGCGGTAATAGCATGCCAAATCTTCTTCTGCCGCAGCGTCTACGATCAGCGGCAGGTTGTGTTTACGCGCCACGACAACGGCCTGCTCAACGCTGAGCATGCTTTTCTGCACCGAATGGTGGGATTTGATGTACAAAATGGCCGCCGTGCGTGGAGAAATGGCCGCAGCCAGCTGATCCGCTGAACATTCGTTGGCGTAGCCCGCTTCAACGATTTTGCCGCCGCCCAGGTTCACCATGGTGCCGACCGGCGCGCCGAAGTTAACGTTGTGGCCCTTCGGCAGCACGATCTCGTTGTTTTCCAGCGGCGCAGCATGCAGGTTCTCGATCAGCCATTGATTGTCTTTTACCAGCACCGCAGCGACGGACTGGGCAATACCGGCAGAAGCGCAGGACACCACGGTCGCCGCCTCAACGTCGAGCAGCCCGGCGATGTAGGCGCCTGTCTTATTAACCAGATCCTTCATTTCGAAGTAGTGATTCATGCCGGTGGTGACCGCGTCCACCACTTCCGGGCGTGGCGTTGACACACCGAGAGCGGTCATGCGGCCAGATGCGTTAATTACCTGTTTTAAATTGTATTTTTCATAGATCGAAGACATGTTCTGCTTTCCCTTATTCACAGTCAAACCACTTCCCGGCGCGCACCGCGGCCAGCGCAACCAGCACCTGGTCACCCGTCAGCGTTTGCTGCTCTGCGTCGGTAAATACCGTTGGCTGACGACGCAGCTCAAAAACGGTCAGATCGCCATCCAGCCCCACGGCCAGGCGGCCTTTATTTTTCAGACGTAATCCATCGGCGGCGTGAGCGGTCACGCAGTCGATCACCTGAGGCAATGACAGGCCAATGGAGAGGAATTTCGACATCACCGCGCCGAGGGAATGCACCGGGCCGCTGATGCGGTTGCGGCAGTAAATATCCGAGCTGATGCTGTGTGGCAGAATGCCCTGTTGAATAGCGACACGCGCCACGTCAAAACTAAAGCTGGCGGTGCCGTGCCCGACATCCAGACGCACGCCGCGCTGAATAGCCTGCGCCACGGAGGCTCTCAGTTGCCCGGCAGGATTGAGAATGCGGTTTGGCTTGCCGTTGTAGCAATGGGTAATGATGTCGCCGCTGGTCAGCAGTTCGGCCACTTCATCGAGGTCCGGCGGGTTGTTGCCGATGTGCACCATCAGCGGCAAATCACCGTTTTCTTTCTGGATAGCCTTGGCGCGCACCAGCGGCGTAATGCCGTTATCGCCCACCACGCTGCTGCTCATGCGTGCTTTTAAGCCCACAATAAAGTCCGGGTGACGCTTCACCGCGCCGCGCACGGCGTCAGCGTCGATATTCGCCATATTGGACAGTTCGTTCTGGGCAATCAGGCCCACGCGGGAAATGTTCAGCAGGGCATAAACGTCGGTCGTCGCGCTGCGGGTGATTTGATAAAAATCGTCGACGTCATCAGCGCCGGTGCTGCCCGCGTCCACCACCGTGGTGACGCCGGTATGAATGCCCACGCTGTCAGGCTCGTCGTGGTAGATAGGGGATTTCGGGTAACAGTGAACGTGGGAGTCAATCCAGCCGGCGCTGACGTAATATTCGCCGTTCAACTGGCGCTCTTCGCCAGCCTCGCCGGTAATCTTACCCAAAGCGGCAATTTTGCCGTCCTTCAGGGCGATATCGATAACGGTATCGTCCGCCAGCCGCGCCTCGCGCAGGATCAGGTCAAACATATTTTTCTCCTTAACTGGCGGGCGAGCCACAGCCCGTCCGCCCTGGAAATACTGCTTACAACGCTACCGGGAAGATGGAGCCTAAAATCATTGCGCCGAGGATCGCACCGCCGGTAATCGGCTTGCCCCAGAGGTAAAACACTAAAGAGCCAATTAACGAGCCGATGCCGATGGGAATCGAAGCCGTCATGGCGCTGAGGATAATCAGCGGCCCAAGGAAGCGGCCGGAAGCGTTACCCGCGCCCATCATCACATCCGCCCCGTAGGTGGAGTCGCTCTGGTTAATAGTGAACTTACGCGCCAGGATAATGAGGTAGCCAATGGCCAGACCAATCACCAGCCCGGTGACCAGCGAAGCGCCAAAGTTAGCAACCGGGAAAACAAAGCCCGCGCCCAGCAGCAGCGCAGGAACGCCAAGGCCCACGCCGGTTTGAATCGCCCCACCAATATCCAGGATCCCCACCAGGGAGCCTTCGATGATGCGGGCAAACAGGAAGCTTGCGCCAAACGCGGCGACCGCGCCGTACACGCCGGTATCAATCCCGGACTTCAGCATCGCCACAAAGGCCACTTCGTTAAACGCGCCAATGCCGTACAGGTAGTACATGTGTGTCCCGGCAAACACGCCGGAGGAGAGCAGGCCAACAAAGATTGGGAATGACCAGTCCGCGTACCAAAAACCTTTATTCTGTTCCATGCGTTATCCCCTTATTTGCCGCTCAGCGAGTTATGCAGCAGATCCAGCCAGTTCGGCACCGTCATGTGGAAAGACTCGATCATCTTCATGTCGAACCCACGGAAGAAGGCACTCAGAACAAAGAGGGCAACAATAGCCGTCATCATCACCTTGGTAACGCGATGCCAGCCGCTTTCTTCAACGCCTTTACCGATCAGGATGCCCAGCACCAGGCCCGGTACGGCGTTACCCATGATCAGCTGCGCTGCGCCGCCGAAGATGGTTGCCCAGAAACCAGATTTTTTACCGGCGTCGATAGCCGCCAGCCAGAAAATAACCGGCATCACGGTGTTCACCAGCAGGTTGGCCGCAGGCACCAGCACTTTCACCGCCGTCACCTGAAGCGCCGCCGGCACCGCAGACGCGGTTGAGTTCAGAAACGCCACCACGATCATGCCGATGATGCCGCAAGCGATAGCCATTTTTCTTGGGTCGTGGAGGGTTTCCGCCACGTTGCGATTCTTCACCATCAGTGCCGCCGCGCCCCAGTTAGGGATGATGCGGTGGTCAACGTCCTGGGTGAACGCACCTGCTGCAACGGAAGAAGCCCACGCGTTGAAGAAGAAGCCAAGCCCAAAGGAGAAGTGGGAAGCCGGGTCCCCTTCGCAGGAGTTCAGCTCGCCGAGTGTACGAAATGCGCCCATGCCCTGAGTGGTTGGCGCATGGAACATACGCGCGGCTCCGGCACCAACGCCCACACCGACGAGGCCGCCGATAATGAGTGATTTGAATAATATGATTAAGAACATGTATCTGCCCTTTTCTACCCTGCTTATCTGTCGCTGTAGCCGCGTTAGCTGCGCTCAGTCACCCGAATCACTTACCCAAGTAAGCTCATCGGACTGCCTTCCCTTGCTGCCTTGCTACAACACCAGCTAATTGGGTATAAATGTTTGAATTAATTAGAGACGAAATCCACCTCATCGAGGTTAAGAGCCGTCACGTTGACGGAAACATCCAGCTCCACGCTGTAGCTCCGCCTTTCCCGGCGCAGGAAGAAGAACAGAAAAGCTTCTTTACGCACCCTGACCTGCGCCTGAACAACCTGCACGTCCTGTGGCTCAATGCGCAGAAGAATGTGGTTGGTGGATTTGAGCACCGTGCCCTGAACGTGGTTCAGGGCGTCGGAGAAGGCTTTGGCTTTGGTATCGCCGCGCCCGCTGACCCGCACCGTAGTGGCGAATTTCTCTTTCATACTCAGCTGCCGTACTTCTTGTTCCAGGCCAGCACCAGGCGCTCGCCCAGTTCTTCTTTGTCCATAAAGCCAAAGCCAAGCACGTTGTTGCCTTCGTTAATCGCCGTCACGCCTTCATCAACGGAGCGCATGCCGTATTTGGCTTTGTAGCCGTGTTTGGTTTGTGCGGTGATAGCGCCCGCGCCGCCGCTGCCGCAGAAGGAGATACCAAAAGTGGCGTTTTCTGCTTTCATCACGTCGCCCAGCTTCATGTCGGCGGCGACGCCTGGAATAACCACGGCGCGACCGCCCGCTTTTTCGATCCCTGCTGCAACTTTCTGGCCTTTGCCCAGACGGTCACCAATCACTACGGTAATTTGTTCCATTTTTTTCTCCTGATGATTCAAAGATTGTCTTTCGCCACTTCGAAATGCACTGACAGCAACCACGCTTCTTCTACCGGCAGATTCCCGAACTGATCGACCACCGCCTGCGCCATTTCCATCGACTCGGCGGAGATCTCCTCGAACAAGCTCTCTTCTACTTCTGGTAACGGCTCTCCGGTGAGAGAGCGATGTGCCATCGCCTTCACGTGGGAGGCCAGCATTTGTTCCTGTACCGCGTTGGGCGTGATGTGCTTACTTTTGAACAGCGCGTAAATAAAATCCTGAATACGCGTCGTTAATTCCTCGGCTTCATTAACCATTACCGCTCCGTTATTCACCCTGGGTACCTCGTTAACTAATCTGTTTTTTAAACTACGTGGCGGGGTGGAAGGTTTGTAGCGAGTTGTTTTCCACTTCGAAGTGGAAATCGGCGAGGCAATAGTGATCTGTTCCACATAAAGGCCCGGAATGGAGGTTTTCCGCTGGCTTACCGTGAATCTGGTCACATAACCGGGTGATAAAAGGCCGGTTTTCCAGCGGCCCTTTTTGTTCGAAAGTGTGATGGGAGGACAGTTTTGCGGTCATTATTGGCGTTGCTTATGGCAAAGGAATCGACGTTCACGAGGCATTACGCAAAAACAAAAGCGGGAGATAGAAAAGAAGTCAGGCGCGATTTAGGCTGATTTTCGCCTGGTTTTGCCGCCAGCATCGGCAATAAAAATTAGCTCATAAGGCAATTTAATTGTTATGTTAACCTCGTCAGGGAGTGACCGTATGTTTCGCGTTCAATTGCATGTGGATGTCTTCGATGAAATAACCGAATTGCCTCCCGTCGTTCAGGCAAAAATGCTGCGTCTGATTGATAAAATTAAACAAAATGCGACATCGCTGCGTGAACCTGATAGCAAACCCTTAGGCAATGGGCTGTTTGAAATAAGGACGATGGGGACCCATATCGCACGGGGGCTTTACGTCTACCAAAAAGGACGAGTTATTTATCTTTTACGGGTTTTTGTTAAGAAAACGGCAAAAACACCAACCGAGGAAATCAGGCTGGCTTTTCAACGACTAGAGGAGATGCTCAATGAAAAAGAGTAAAAGTATCGACTGGGAAAAAGCGCGCGCAGACCTGCTAACCAACCCCGAAGTCCAGGCCGCCTATGAAGCCGAAGAGCGTAAGCTGCGTCTGCAGGCAATGCTTGCGGAATGGCGCAGCCATGAAGGGCTAACACGTGCGCAGGTTGCCGAACGTATGGGCGTCACGCCGCCAACGGTCTCTCGTATGGAAGCCAATATTATCAAAGCCAGTATTGAAACTGTTGTCCGCTATGCAAAAGCCTGCGGCGTCAAACATCCAAAGATTATCCTCTAATGAAAATCGACGCTGAAATCACCTTCCGTAAGCTTGAGATCTTTATGGAGTTTATGGAGAAAGGGAACATTGCGCGCACCGCCGAAGCGCTGGGTATTAGCGGGGTTAGCGTGCATCGCGCGCTGCATACGCTGGAAGAAGGCGTGCGCTGCCCGCTGTTTATTCATAAAGGGCGCAACCTGGTGCCGCTGGAATCTGCGCTCACCCTGCTGGAACACTGCAAAGAAGTGGTGGCGCTGATGGCGCGCGGCATAGATGAAACCCGTCAGGCAGCGGGCGTTGGCCAGGGGCGATTGCGCATCGGCACCCTCTATTCTCTGACGCTCGAAACCGTTCCGAAACTGATCATGGGCATGAAACTGAGACGACCGGAGCTGGAAATGGACCTCACCATGGGCTCAAATCAGGTGCTGCTGAATATGCTGGAAGACGGCGTGCTGGACGCCATCCTGATTTCTATTTCCGAAGGCGAAGTCGATCGCTCAAGGCTGGAAGTCCTGCCGATGTTCCGGGACGATATTTTCCTCGCCGCACCGGCCAGCTTCCCGCTCGACACCAGCCACCCGGCAGATCTGCGCGAGTTCCACGGTGAAAAATTTGTTTCGCTCGCGGAAGGCTTTGCTACCTACGCGGGCTTTCAGGAAGCCTTTAGCGTCGCCGGTTTCGAACCGGAAATCGTCACCCGCGTAAACGACATTTTCTCAATGGTCAGCCTGGTACAGGCGGGCGTCGGGCTCACGTTGATGCCCGGAAGAATGAAGAAGGTGTATGAAAATTCGGTGCAGCTTTTAAGGCTTGCCGAGCAGTACCAGATGAAGCAGACCATCGCTATCGTCTTCGCCCGTAATCGCGAGCTTGATCCGAACCTGCTGGCGCTGGCCGCCGAAGGGCGCATGTACGCGCGCTCGTTTATCGATACGCCTAACGCGCCGCCTTAGTTTTTTCCGCAAGATGAACGATGGCCGCCACGCTATTCTGTTCGCGGCAGACGGTGATTCCTTCCCGAAACGCCTGCCGTGTCAGGCCCGAAAGTACGCTGCCCGGCGGCATTTCAACAGCCAGACGCACGTCGCGCTCGTTGGCGGCAACCATCGCCTCTCGCCAGCGCACCGTCCGTGCCATGTTGAGCGCCAGATCTTCCGCAATCTGTTCCGGTAGCCAAAGCACGCGGCCCGTGCTGCCGCTGAGATAAGCGCAGGACGGGCGGCTCAAGGCCACATCGGCAAACGCCTGCTTAAGCTGCTGTGCGGGTTCATTCAGCAAAGCGCAGTGGGACGGCACGCTAACCGCTAATTGGCGAGCTTTTTGCGCCCCCTGCTCCAGCGCCCGGTGCGCCACCTTCTCCATAGCCTGCTCGCTCCCGGCAATGACGATTTGCTGCTCGGCATTGATATTCGCAATATAGGTTCCGCTGCCCGCCACCAGGGCTTCAACCTGCTCAAGACGCAGCCCGACGATGGCCGTTAAGCCGTAACCTTCTGGATAAGCCTGTTCCATCAGGTCGCCACGAAGCGCCACCAGCCGCAGGGCATCGGAAAAACTGATGACGCCGGCCATCACCGCGGCCGGAAACGCCCCGATAGACAGGCCGCTGACCATGTCCGGCTTCACGCCGTTACGCTCAAGCTCCTGCGCCCAGGCCACGCCTGCGATTAGCAGGCAAAGCTGCACCGCGCGAGTATGCTTAAGCGCAACGGCGCTATCCAGCCGGTCTGCTTCATCCCCTAAAACCGCCCTCACCTGCGCCATGATGGCGTCACGCTCGGGTAAATTTTGCAGCATACCCGCACGCTGCGTTCCCTGTCCGGGAAAGGTAAAAAGTATCTTCATCCGTTATCCTCCGGCTGCCAGGGATTAACCACCAGCTGCGGTCCCTGATTGGTTTTCAGCAGCACGCGCTTTTCCCTTAGCCATTCCGCCAGCGCAAACGCGCCGTAGGGCGTTTCGATTTGTGTATCAGCCCGGCAAAGCAGTTTATCGGCCAGGCTCTGCCACCCTGCCAGCGCCTCTTTTGCTATCGGCTGTGGGCAGCGAATCAGCAAATCCAGATCGCTTGCGGCGTGCATCACCGGCACTTCGGTTGCCAGCGCATAGCCTACGCTCCCGGTAATGCCCCAGCGCCATGCCCACGGTCGGCTTGCCAGTTGAATCGCCCCCTGCACCGGCGGCATAGAAACAAACGGGGAATTGAGCAGCAGGTCACGGTTAGATAACGCCTCCGGGCTGACGACGCGCCTCACGCTCGCCGGATTCACCCAACCCGCAGCTCGCTGGTCGCGCCGCATTCCTCGCACGCCTACCGGAACCCATCCGTCACGCTCGACATCACGCCGCACCACCACCGGCAGCGCAGGGCGCCACTGGCTTGTGACCCACTCCTCGTTAGCACCTTCCAGCGCTTCGCGGTCAGAGAGCCAAAGGAGATCGTGGGGGCGTAATGTCGGCATTATTTAAAGTCCTGAAGTCAGCGTAATAAACAGCGGTAGCGACAGGATAGAGAGTACCGAGCTTAGCAACAACACGGCTTCTGCATCCGGCGACTGCACGCCAAAACGGTTGCCAAAGACCACGCCAAAGAAGCCGGCGGCCAGGGCAATCATCAGGATGGAGGTAATCGCAACCGGGCCGGTCAGGCCAAGCGCCAGCACGATGCCCCAGGCGATGAACGGCTGAATCAGCAGCTTGGTGACGGTCGCGGTTATCACCATGGTGTTGATCTGCAGCCTGCGGGCCGACAGGATCACCCCGGTCAGGAACAGCGCGGCAGCGGTGGCGGCCAGGCCCAGCGGTTTAATAGAGGCCAGCAGCAGGTCAGGCATACGGATACCGATAGCCGACAGCACAACCCCAAGCAATGGCCCCCAGACAATTGGTTTTTTCACCGAACGCCACATCAGCACCGGCAGCATCGCCAGCGTTGAGCCGCTGTTTTCACCGGCCGCACGGGCTTTTTCACGCTCAAGAATCAGCAGGCAGAACGGTGTCATCAGGACGGAACCGCAGGCAATCGACACCGCCACGGAAAGCGAAGTCGAAGAGCCTTCACCGAGCACGCTGCCTAAAATTGGCAGGCCGAGCGCGGCATAGTTAGGCAGCGCCACGGTAAGGGTCAGCACGGCGGCATCCTGCGGTGACTTTTTAAATACGCTGGTCGCCAGGAAGTAAATCGCCGCGTAGGTAATCCACATCGCAAGCACCAGCACCACAATCAGCGGTGACTGCTGAACAATGCCAAGCCACGGCGTTTGAACGGTCGCGCTAAACAGCGCGGCGGGTAGAGCAAAGTCCATGACAAAAATGTTTAACAGCGAGACATTTTTGTTATCGACCATTTTCGCTTTGCCGGCGAAAAATCCCAGCAGCATGATGACAAAAATAGGGGCCAGAGCATGAACGATCACGTAAGTCATAACTTCACCTTGAGTCAATAAAGAGAGTTAGCACGGTCGCGATATTTATTATATTCGGACGTTTGTTTTACTCAGGCACGGCATGCCGTGCCTGGTTATAGAGTCCGGCAGGTTTGTCTTTTTTTATTACCAGCTGGCGCGCATACGTTCGCGAACCAGCGCCGAACTGTGGCGATTTTTTGCCAGCAGACGGCATTTCAGCGAAGTCTCGCTACGTGCTTCTTTCACCGCTGTACTCAGAGCAGCCTTCACTTTTGCCACATCATCACTTTGCGGAGCGTCCGGGTTGTTGATATCCAGCAGCGCGGAAAGCAGGCCCAGGGTTTCATAGTTGCTGATGTCGTAGGCCATCGGTGGAATGGTGGCGGCCAGTTTTTCCAGCGCCTCCACGGTGCGTAAGGTGATGCGCGCGGCGGACTCTTTCCCCATCGCGTGGATCATCACACCCTTGTCGTTAAAGGCGATCAGCCGGTTAGCCTGGTAGCCATGGGCGAGGAACGCTCCGGACATCGCTTTGCCGACAATCAGGCCCACAACAGGATGCCCGGCCAGGCGAGCATTGGCATACGCGCCTGCGGCACCGGCCAGCGCCTGGTGAATACCGAATGCCTCTTCGCGGCGGCCATAGGCCTGGCTTGGGACATCAATCACCGCAACGATGGCGCGCTTTTCAGCCTTGTTTGCATCTTCAGCGATGGTTTCGCTGACTACTTTTGCCAGCGTCCAGCCTTCTAACAACCCTACTTCGCCGCCAGCAGCGCGGGGATAATGGTTATTGGCATCGGGCACCACGGCGATAAAGCGGGCAGGTTTCCCGTCAACGTTGCCGTCGGCGACCTGTACAGAGGCGCATAGCCCCGCCATACGCGGCGCATCCGGAACTAAGGTATCCAGCCAAACGGCGGCGCGATTCAGTTTCTGGCTCATTAACGTTTCTCCCCAAAAAGCTGTTTGATCTGTTCGGCATCGGCCTGCTGGCTGGTGTCGAAATGGGTCAGGCGATCCAGATACCACGCGTAGTTATCGGTGCGATGCTGCGCCGGAACGCCTTTGCCGATGGCTTCGTTGACCGCCTGCTTCACGGCATGAATGCCGTCACCAACCAGCGCATCCACCAGCCCGCTCTGATAGCGAACTTCACCGCCGGTCATGCCCCAGATAAACGGCCGATCGCGGGAGTCATATTCCTCAATGCCCGCTTCCTGCTCGATAACCTGCGGGCCGTTCAGGCCAAGACGTGCCTCGCGAGTCACAATCAAATAGCTGCAAAGCGCGGCGGCGATCGACATCCCGCCGAAGCAGCCCACGGTGCCGGCCACAACGCCAATCACCGGGGTGTAGCGACGTAAATCGACAATCGCCGCGTGGATATCGGCAATCGCCGCCAGGCCGAGGTTGGCCTCCTGCAGGCGCACGCCGCCGGTTTCCAGACAAAGCACAGCCTGAGTAGGAATGCCATTGCGGTTATCTTCCGCCGCCAGTTCAAGCGCGGCCGCCATTTTTGCGCCGGACACTTCGCCCATGCTGCCGCCCTGGAATGCGCCTTCGATGGCAATCACCACCGCCGGGCCACCGTTAATCGTGCCTTTGGCAACGACCATGCCGTCATCAGACTGCGGCACAATGCCCTGCGGCCCCAGCCACGGCGAGACAATGCCGTCGAACGGGTCAAGCAATTCACGATAGCTGCCTTCATCCAGCAGCAGACGCGCGCGCTCGCGGGCTCTTAATTCAATAAAGCTGCTGTCGTCACGCATGAGCCACCTCCTCAAAGACCTGTTCGATACGGATACGCGCCACGCCCGGCGTCGCGCCAAAATCATGAATTTTCAACTCTCCGGCAGGCAGGCTGCTTAGCGCGGCCAGGCGCTCGAAAAGTGCTTTCCAGCGTTTTTCGCTGTTATCGACGGAGGTGGTGATGTCGATGGTCAGAGTCTGCCCCTGTGCGGCAGAAAACAGGACTTCCATATCGCCGGAGCCCACCACGCCAGCCAGGGCTTTGCCTGTGGCCGTGCGGGTTGCCGGAAATGACAACGTAATGTGTTCCATAACGCCCTCGTTAAATAAGTGAGTGAAGCGGGGTAGCATCGTTGGCGATGCGGTCCAGCAGCAGCGTGGCGGCGAGCAAATCAGCCGCCCCGCCCGGTGAGGCATTTAGCGCCAGCATGTTGCGGTCGAGCACGTCCAGCGCATCGCGGCCTTCCTGGCGCGAGATACCGCCGTTGATCAGCACGCTGCGGGCACCGTTTTGCATCGTTTCCAGGCCGGCTAACCCGGCGCGAGAGAGCACGCAGGTATCTGACAGCGAAGTCATAATCGCCATCAGAGCGTCAATACGCGCCTCGCCTTCGGTTGCTCCGGACTGGCGGCTACGGCGGAGCTGAGGCAGCGCGAGACGCATAACGTGAGGAAAACCCTGCTGAGCCTCTTCTCGTGCGCCCGGTACGCGGTAGCGTCTTGTGGCTCTCAACCCTTTGCTAAAGCTCTTCGGCGCCGCCTCATCCGGGAGCGCAGCAAGCCGTGCTGCCGTAGCGGTAACCTCCTCGCTGCTGCCCATCATGCCGTGCATAGCGGCGGCGGAAACCAGCAGCCCAAGCGCCCAGATGGCGCCGCGGTGGGTATTCACCCCGCAGGTGGCCGCCATCATTTGCTGCTCCCCTTCGCGCCCCAGGCGCCCGACCAGCTGGCGCAGCGCAATGTCTGCCGGACGTTCCCAGCTTTGTAATGCCAGAGCATGAAATGTCGGGGTCAGGCTGTGGGCCGATCGCTCCATCAGCGCCAGGCTGAGATCGTGATGGGCGCCATTCCCCCGGCTGTCCACCAGACCGGGTTTTGGGCTCAGACGGGCTTCTTCAATCAGGCTTTGGGTTGCCGCCCTTGCCAGCCAGCCCGCCCCTGCCTCAACGCCTTTCTGTGGATGTAATTTCATTACCAGCTCCGGAATTTCGCTGGCGGGTTGTAGAGGCCGCCGGACCATTCGACCAGATCGGCCACGCTACTTGCCGCCAGCAGGGAACGAGTCGCATCGCTGCGGCGGATCCCCATGTCTTCCGGGTAAGCCACTTTGCCGCTCTGGCGAAGCGCCGCGACGCGCTTAGCGTCAACGCCCAGGCCAATGTCGGTGATACCAGCCACCGCTGCCACCATCGCACGTCGCTCTTCCAGGCTCTCCGCGCGGTAGAGGTACGCAATCCCTTCTTCGGTCAGCACGTGGGTTACGTCGTCACCGTAAATCATCACCGGTGCCAGCGGCATACCGGAGGTTTTAGCCACTTCAACAGCATCCAGGGTTTCCACGAAGGTTGGCTTCACGCCCGCCTGGAAGGTTTCGACCATCTGCACCACCAGCTTTTTGCCGCGCTGCATCGGGTCAGGTTCAGTTATCATGTTCAGCCAGGCCGGCGTGGCATGGCGACGACCGTGCGGGTCATGGCCCATATTTGGCGCGCCACCGAAGCCCGACAGGCGGCCACGCGTTACGGTAGAAGAGTTCGCCAGGCCATCAACCTGTAGGGTCGAACCGATAAACATATCCACCGCGTATTGCCCTGCCAGCTGGCACATAGCGCGGTTAGAGCGCATGGAGCCATCGGCACCGGTAAAGAAGATATCCGGGCGAGCGCGGATGTATTCTTCCATCCCCAGCTCGCCGCCGAAGCAATGCACGCTCTCCACCCAGCCGCTTTCAATCGCCGGGATCAGCGTCGGATGTGGGTTCAGGGTCCAGTGCTTGCAGATTTTGCCTTTCAGGCCAAGCCGTTCGCCGTAGGTGGGCAGCAGCAGCTCGATGGCAGCGGTGTTGAAGCCGATCCCGTGGTTCAGGGACTGCACCTGATGCTCGGCGTAAATGCCTTTAATGGCCATCATCGCCATCAGGATATGTTCCTGCTTGATCAGGCGCGGGTCGCGAGTAAACAGCGGTTCGATAAAGAACGGCTTATCGGCAACCACCACGTAGTCAATCCAGGAGCCGGGAATGTCCACGCGCGGCAGATCGCAATCATCGTCGACCAGCTCATTAACCTGAGCGATAACGATCCCGTCGTGGAAGGCGGCAGCCTCAACCAGCGCTGGCGTATCTTCGGTGCTTGGCCCGGTGTACAGGTTGCCTTTACGGTCAGCTTTATACCCGGCGATGAGCGCGACGTTAGGCGCAAGATCGACGTATAAGCGCGCATAGAGTTCGATATAGGTATGAATCGAGCCAATTTCTAACTGCCCGTCTTCCAGCAGCTGAGAAATGCGCAGGCTCTGGGTACCGGAGAAAGAGAAGTCGAGCTTGCGGGCGATGCCTTTTTCGAAAATATCAAGGTGTTCACTGCGACCGACGCTCGGCATGATCATATGCAGATCGTGTACTTTTTGCGGGCTGACTTCCGCCAGCATGCGGGAGAGAAAATCTGCCTGTTTCTGGTTGTTTCCTTCCAGCACCACCCGGTCGCCCGGCGCAATCAGCTTTTCCATTACACCGACGAGGTCCCCGGTCGGGATCACCTTGCCCTGTACGTTGCTGGACGCCATTCGCCGCTGCTTCTCGGTGCGGCGTGTGTTCCAGACGCGGGCAGGCGTTTGGCTAGCACTCATTATTAACCTCCTGATTCAGCGAATCATTTTGATTGGCTTTAGTCTGGTTAAAAGTGTGCGCCACGCCGGGTTGGCTATCAATTAAGCTCAGGAACCAATCATTAGCCTTAGAGTAATAATGGATTACCCGTTTTGTGATCGAGGTAGAAGGCGAAGATGTCCAGGGTGCGCTACACAAAAACGAGGGAGGAAAAAAGTGAACTCTGCCGCCGCCGGTGTTAAGGTTAGCGGGTCTTCAATACAGGTTTTAACGTCATGCTACTCACCACAATCCTCAACAATCCTCTGCTGAAACAGCCGCGCATCGCTTAGCGCGCTCACACATTCCCGTCTGCAAATTGAAACGGAACGTTGTTCCGTCGGCATACTATTGTTGTGAGAAAAAACATGTCACAGACTGAAAAACACTGGTCTCAGGTCGAATACCTGCACGAAACGGTGACCAACCCCAATATTCATATCAAAGGCCAGCACAGTTATTACAGCGACTGCTGGGATAGCGGTTTTGAGCAAAGCGCGGTGCGCTACCTGCAGGGTGATGCGGTGAGTCGAGCCTGGGAGCCCATTGGCGAACTTGACCAGCTGTGGATTGGCGATTACGTCTGTATCGCCGCCGAGGCGGTGATCCTGATGGGCGGCAACCACACGCACCGAGGCGACTGGTTCTCTCTTTACCCCTTTATCGAGACCATCAAAGACGCCTACCGCGCCAAAGGCGACACGACGCTTGGCGATGGATGCTGGATAGGCATGAGGGCAATGATTATGCCTGGCGTGACCATTGGCGAAGGCGCGATTATCGCCGCTGGCAGCGTAGTGACGAAAGACGTCGCACCTTACAGCGTCGTCGGCGGCAACCCGGCCAAACCGATCGCCCTGCGTTTCGAACCCGGAGTGATCGAGCGGCTGCTGAAGCTGCAAATTTATCTGCTAAGCGATGAGCATTTTCAGGCTATTCAGCCCCTGCTGAGCAATAACGATATTGATGCGCTGGAACGCGCGGTGAGAGCATTGCGGTAACAAGAGCGGGCGGGAATAACCCGCCCGTTTTTAAATCTTAGCGGAACTTCTTGTGGTAGGTATCGCGCGTGGTTTTGAAGTCAGCGGCAGCTGCCTGGGCTTCTGTCACTTTGCCTTCGTTGGCCAGCTTCAGCGCACCGTCAATCTGGCCCACGAGGATATCAAACCCGTGGCGGTACTCTTTCATGTTGGCGCTATCGGCTGCTTCATTTTCCAGCTTTGGCGGCGTCCCTTTCTGCGCATCCAGAGCCGCTTCACGCATGTTGCCCAGTGAAGTTTTCAGCTCGGCGGCATCTTTGGTGCTCAGCACGGTTTTGTAGTTTTTGGCGATAATGTCCATGTCGTCGCCAACGTCTTTCGCAAAAGCGACGCCGGACAACAAAACGGATGATACTGCTAACATTGCAATCAGTTGCTTACGCATTCACTCACCTTTATCTTTTTTATATGAGAAACGGGCGCGGCAGGGCGCGCCACATTGCTTTACTGACCGGCTATCTTCATCTCCGGAAGTAAGACTGAACCACACTGAATGTTGCTACGTGTTTCTATATCGTTGCCAATAGTAACTATCTCGCGCCACATGTCCTTCAGGTTACCGGCGATAGTGATTTCACTCACCGGATACTGAATCTCACCGTTCTCAACCCAGAAGCCTGCCGCACCGCGAGAATAGTCGCCGGTAATGCCGCTTACGCCCTGCCCCATCAGCTCGGTCACCACCAGCCCGGTGCCCATCTGTTTCAGCATTTCCTCAAAACCGAGGCCCTGGCCGGCAATGCGCCAGTTGTGGATGCCGCCCGCGTGGCCGGTACTTTTCAGCCCAAGCTTACGCGCGGAATAGTTGGTCAGCAGCCACTGCTGCAGCACGCCACCTTTAATGATGTCACGGCGTTCGGTGCGCACGCCTTCGCTGTCGAACGGCGTGGAGGCCAGGCCTTTCAGCAGGTGCGGATGCTCTTCAATGGTCAGCCAGTCCGGCAGGATTTGCTTGCCGAGGGAGTCCAGCAGGAAAGTTGATTTACGGTACACCGCGCCGCCCGCAATCGCGCCGACCAGGTGACCGAACAGCCCGGTCGCCACTTCATTGGCGAAAATCACCGGCGCTTTCATGGTGGACAGCTTGCGTGGCGACAGGCGGGACAACGTGCGGCGCGCGCAGTCGGCCCCGACCCATTCAGGAGACTTAAGGTCTTCCATCGCGCGGCCAATGGTATAGGCGTAATCGCGCTCCATGTCGCCGTTCTCTTCGGCAATCACGCAGCTCGAAAGAGAGTGACGAGTAGAGCAGTAGCTTTGCAGCATGCCGTGGCTGTTGCCGAAGACTTTAATGCCGTAATGGCTGTTAAAGCTGCCACCTTCGGTATTGGTAATGCGTTTGTCCACGTTCAGGGAGGCGTTTTCCGCACGCGCGGCAAGCTCAATGGCGCGCTCCGGGTCAATTTCCGTTGGGTGGAAGAGGTCCAGATCCGGCGCATCAAAGGCCAGCAGCTCTTTGTCCGCCACACCTGCGTAAGGATCCGGTGAGGTATAGCGCGCGATATCCAACGCCGCCTGTACGGTACGCGCTATCGCGTCCGGGCTAAGGTCGGTAGACGAAGCGCTGCCCTTGCGATTTTGATGATAAACGGTGATGCCAAGCGCACCATCGCTATTGAATTCGACGTTCTCCACCTCACCGTAGCGGGTGCTGACGCTGATACCGGTGGTTTTACTGACCGCAACTTCCGCGCCGTCTGACTTGCCTTTCGCCAGCTCCAGCGCCTGTGAAACCGCCTGCTCCAGAACCTGACGTTGTTGTGCTACTTGCGTGTTTACTTTCATCGCTACTGCCATAATGTAAGGTGAGTCGTTCAAGTCTAACAGGATCAGAACAATTTCGCAGTGCAGCCCCATTGCTGGTAATATCCGCGTCAACTTTTTTAAGGAGCCTAATATGACCAAGCAGCCCGAAGACTGGCTCGACGACGTGCCCGATAATGAAAATGAAGACGAAGATGATGAAATTATCTGGGTCAGTAAAAGTGAGATTAAGCGCGACGCCGAAGAGCTAAAACATCTGGGCGTTGAGCTGATGGAACTGGGCAAAAATGCCCTGGAAAAAATCCCGCTCGACGACGATTTGCGTGCCGCGATTGAACTGGCGCAGCGTATTAAGAAAGAAGGACGTCGCCGCCAGATACAGCTGATCGGCAAGATGATGCGTTCTCGCGATATGGATCCGATCCGTCAGGCGCTCGACAAGCTGAAAAACCGTCACAACCAGCAGGTTTCGCTGTTCCACAAGCTGGAAGCGCTGCGCGACCGTCTGGTCGAGGAAGGCGACGAGGCGATGAGCGAAGTCCTGAGACTTTATCCGCAGGCTGACCGCCAGCAGCTGCGCGTGCTTATCCGCAACGCGCAAAAAGAAAAAGCGGCCAACAAGCCGCCTAAGTCCTACCGTCAGATCTTCTCCTACCTTCGCGAACTCGCCGAAGCGCAGGAAAGCTAAGACGCTAGCGCTGGCCCGATATTCTCCGCGGCCAGCGCTCAATATCTTCTGACCTTTTTCAGGTCAAATTACTGCGTCGATAAAGCGCCACGCCCACCGCCAGCACGGCGAGCATTCCCGCACAGCTGCGGTTCACCCAGCGCATCACGTTAGCGGAAAACTTACGCATCGCATGGCGGCCACCCCAGGCATAAATCGTCATCATAATGCAGTCGATAATTGCGCTGACCAGCGCCAGAATCATGTACTGCATCGCCACCGGCTCCTGCGGGCGGATGAACTGTGGTAAAAAGGCCGAGAAAAACAGCAGCCCTTTCGGGTTGGATAAACCGACCATCAGCGAACGTAAAAACGCCGTCTTGCCCGTTGCTACCGCCGCCGACGCGCTCACGCTTAGAGCCTTAGCAGGGGCGCGCCACAGCACGTAAGCCAGATACACCAGATAAAGCGCACCGCCCCACTTCACCACCGCAAACAGCTGCTCGGAAGCCTGCAACAACGCGCCCAGTCCACAGCCTACGGCACCAATCAGCAACAGGTCGGCAAGTACCGCACCGAGAAAGCCGTAGCCCGCAATGCGCATCCCGTAAGTCGCCCCGTTATTGAGCGCCAAAAGCATCGACGGGCCGGGCGTCACCATGACCGCGCTAACGGCGATGACATAAAGAAAAAGCGTGGTGATATCCATCAATCAAGTCCTGGTCAAAAAATACGTCAGCGCCCGCCGGTGATTGGCCGGCGAACACATTAAGAAAGTTGTGGTTTAAACGCTGCGTTCCATTACGACGCGGCAGAGATCGTCAAAAAATCGCTGATACCGCGCCTCGGCGATAGGCTGCGGATAGCTCAGCACGATCAGCTGATGGTCGGGAATGTCCGCATGGTAGGTCGGGTGGAAATGCGGGTATGCGTTTTCACTGAACCCGAGGCTTTGGTAAAAGCGCAGCCGCTTATGGGCGATTTCCGTGGTCAGCGGATCGATTTCGAGAATGGTTTGCGGGTAAAGCTGTAAAAACTGGCTAAGCATCCGTTTGCCATAGCCCTGTGCGCGCAGTTGGCCATTGACGGCAAGATGTTCGATATAGGCGTAATCGCCGAAGCCCCATGCGCCAATCATGCCGACAAACTGCTCGCCGTCAAACCACGCCTGCAGGCTGTAGTTTGGGTTGGCAAGTGCGCTGACTTTTGCGTCGGGCTGGCGTTTTTCATGCCGGGGAAAGGCGCTTTCATACAGCTCGTCCACGCATTCAAAATACGGGGAGCGGCGGTCGGTAATTCGTTTTATCGTTAGCATGGCGCGCAGTTTATCAAATGAACACGCAGAAATAACCTGCGGTGGGCTATGTAAGCATGGGCTAAAAAAATGGCCCCAAATGTGGGGCCACTCTCCTTCGAGCGTTAAGCCCGATCGACGGGAAAGGCTAAAACCTCGGAGAGGCTTTCCGCCCCCAGCGCCAACATGATCAGGCGGTCAACGCCCAGCGCCACGCCGGAGCTGTCCGGCATACCCGCTTCCAGCGCCGCCAACAGGTTCACATCTACCGGCTGCTGCGGCAGGCCTCGTGCTGCACGCTTGCGGTTATCCTGCTCAAAACGCTG
Source organism: Enterobacteriaceae bacterium RIT693 (assembly GCA_009668225.1). Taxonomy (GTDB): domain Bacteria; phylum Pseudomonadota; class Gammaproteobacteria; order Enterobacterales; family Enterobacteriaceae; genus Cedecea. Next base: position 49,561 of record WJYK01000016.1, read on the forward strand.
CTGCTGTTCGCGCGCGTCGGTCAGTTCGTGGAAGCCGTTCGCCAGCTCAATCCCTTTAAAGTACACCTCAAAGCGCTCCGCCACGCGGTGATCTTCGGTGCTGATCTGCGCCAGAGACGCCTGGCTTGCCGGGAAGTGATAAACGAAAGTCGGCTTGTCTTTACCAATCTGCGGCTCTACGCCCATGGCGAACAGAAGCTGCAGCAGCGTATCCCGGTCTTCTTCTTTGTCGGCGATGTTGCTCAGGTCAAGCTTCGCCGCCGCTTCACGCAGCTGGGTTTTGTCGGCAGACAGCGGGTCAATGTCCAGGTGACGCTGGAATGCCTGCTGATAAGAGAGGCTTTCTGCGGCACCGCACTCCAGTACCTGCTGCAGCAGGTCATCCACCTCATTCATCAGGCGGTACATGTCGTAGTGCGGACGGTACCACTCGAGCATGGTGAATTCCGGGTTGTGATGACGCCCCATCTCTTCATTACGGAAACTGCGACACAGCTGGAACACAGGGCCACAGCCCGCCGCCAGCAGGCGCTTCATGTGATATTCCGGGCTGGTCATCAGGTACAGATTCATGCCCTGAGAGTGGCCTGGACCGACGAAACGGGTTTCAAACGGCACCAGATGGATGTCGGTTACCGTCGCCTGGCTCATGCAGGGTGTTTCCACCTCCAGAACGCCGCGGTCGGCGAAGAAGCGCCGAATCTCCGCCATAATGGCGGCGCGTTTTAGCAGGTTGGGGATGGATGCGCTCGGCTGCCAGGTGGCCGTTTCGCTCATGAGAAAGTCTCCGTATTTATGCAAGGCCGAGAAGTCTACCCGCATCACAGAAAGGAGACAAATTTTGCGCAGAGAATTTTAGTTTCGGCGCTTACTGGCAGGGCCTAAGCAAACTTTTTCTCGTGCCCCAGCCGCCGTTTTTTTCTTCGCATTACAACATTTCAAAAATTAATTTTGTGACGCAATTCATTAACAGAAGTAATTAATCAGCACACAGATCGGCAAAAAAATCGAACAAATCAAATTTCCCTAAAATCCCTCCGGTTATACTTCATCTACCTAAAAAGGAGCAGGGATACACCTTTCGCAGCCACCGCCTTTCTGACGGTGAATACCCTTTGGTCGTATAGCTTTGCGAATTACTACAATCTGGAGGAATGTCGTGCAAACCTTTCAAGCCGATCTCGCCATTATAGGCGCCGGCGGAGCAGGCCTACGAGCAGCCATTGCGGCAGCCCAGGCTAATCCACAGGCAAAAATCGCTCTGATTTCCAAAGTCTACCCAATGCGCAGCCACACGGTTGCCGCCGAAGGGGGTTCCGCTGCCGTCGCGCAGGATCACGACAGCTTCGACTACCATTTTCACGACACCGTTGCCGGGGGCGACTGGCTGTGTGAGCAGGATGTGGTCGACTACTTTGTCCACCATTGCCCAACCGAAATGACCCAGCTTGAGCAGTGGGGCTGCCCGTGGAGCCGCCGCCCGGACGGCAGCGTCAACGTCAGGCGCTTCGGCGGCATGAAGATCGAACGTACCTGGTTCGCCGCCGATAAAACCGGCTTCCATATGCTCCACACGCTGTTCCAGACCTCCCTTCAGTTCCCGCAAATTCAACGCTTCGACGAACACTTCGTCCTCGACATTCTGGTCGATGACGGGCAGGCGCGCGGCGTGGTCGCGATGAACATGATGGAAGGCGAGCTGGTGCAGATCCGCGCCAACGCGGTAGTGATGGCCACCGGCGGTGCCGGACGTGTTTATCGCTACAACACCAACGGCGGCATCGTCACCGGGGACGGCATGGGCATGGCGCTGAGCCACGGCGTACCGCTTCGCGATATGGAGTTTGTGCAATATCACCCAACCGGGCTGCCGGGCTCCGGCATCCTGATGACCGAAGGCTGCCGCGGCGAAGGCGGCATTCTGGTAAACAAAAACGGTTATCGCTACCTGCAGGATTACGGCATGGGGCCGGAAACCCCGCTCGGCGAGCCGAAGAACAAATACATGGAACTCGGCCCGCGCGATAAAGTGTCTCAGGCCTTCTGGCATGAGTGGCGCAAAGGCAACACCATATCAACCCCGCGCGGTGACGTGGTTTACCTCGACCTGCGCCACCTGGGCGAGAAAAAGCTGCTTGAGCGCCTGCCGTTTATCTGCGAACTGGCAAAAGCCTATGTCGGCGTCGACCCAATCAAAGAGCCTATTCCAGTCCGCCCGACCGCGCACTACACCATGGGCGGGATTGAAACCGACACTAAATGCGAAACCCGCATCAAAGGGCTTTACGCAGTAGGTGAATGTTCTTCCGTGGGCCTGCACGGGGCCAACCGTCTTGGCTCTAACTCGCTGGCGGAACTTGTGGTGTTCGGCCGTCTCGCGGGCGAGCAGGCGATGGCGCGCGCCGCTCAGGCACAGCCGGCAAACGACGCTGCGCTGAGCGCTCAGGCCGCCGATGTTGAAGGTCGACTGAAGCAGCTGGTCAACCAGGAGGGCAACGAAAACTGGTCGAAAATCCGCGACGAGATGGGGCTTTCTATGGAAGAAGGCTGCGGGATTTACCGCACGCCGGAGTTGATGCAAAAGACCGTCGACAAGCTGGCAGAGCTGCAGGAACGCTTCAAGCGCGTGCGCATTACCGACACCTCCAGCGTTTTCAATACCGACCTGCTGTACACCATCGAACTGGGCCACGGCCTGAACGTTGCCGAATGTATGGCGCACTCAGCCATCGCGCGTAAAGAGTCACGCGGCGCTCACCAGCGTCTGGATGAAGGCTGTACCGAGCGTGATGACGTCAACTTCCTTAAGCATACGCTGGCCTTCCGCGATGCCGACGGTACAACCCGTCTTGAGTACAGCGATGTGAAGATCACCACGCTGCCTCCGGCAAAACGCGTGTACGGCGCAGAAGCGGAAGACGCTGAGAAAAAGGAGAAGGCAAATGGCTGAGATGCAAACCCTGAAGATTGAGATTGTGCGCTACAACCCGGAGACGGACAGCAAGCCGCATAGCGCAATCTACGAGGTGCCTTTTGACGAACAAACGTCGCTGTTGGACGGGCTGGGTTACATCAAAGATAACCTTGCGCCAGACCTCAGCTACCGCTGGTCGTGCCGCATGGCGATTTGCGGCTCCTGCGGCATGATGGTCAACAAAGTGCCGAAGCTTGCCTGTAAAACCTTCCTGCGCGAATACACCAACGGCATCAAGGTTGAAGCGCTGGCTAACTTCCCGATTGAGCGCGATTTAGTGGTCGACATGACTCACTTTATCGAAAGCCTGGAGTCGATTAAGCCTTATATTATCGGCAACTCGCGCACGCCGGACCAGGGGCCGAACACGCAGACGCCCGCACAGATGGCGAAATACCATCAGTTCTCCGGCTGCATCAACTGCGGGCTGTGCTACGCCGCCTGCCCGCAGTTTGGCCTTAACCCTGAGTTTATCGGTCCGGCAGCTATCACCCTCGCCCACCGCTACAACCTGGACAGCCGTGACCACGGCAAGAAACAGCGTATGCCGCAGCTTAACGGGCAGAATGGCGTCTGGAGCTGCACCTTTGTCGGCTTCTGCTCCGAAGTCTGCCCAAAACACGTCGATCCGGCTGCAGCCATCCAGCAGGGCAAAGTCGAAAGTTCGAAAGACTTTTTGATTGCTACCCTGAAACCACGCTAAGGAGTGCACCATGACTACGAAACGTAAGCCTTATGTCCGCCCCATGGCGCCAACCTGGTGGCGGCAATTGGGCTTCTACCGTTTTTATATGCTGCGTGAAGGCACTTCGGTACCGACCGTCTGGTTCAGCATTGTGCTGATTTACGGACTTTTTTCGCTGAAACACGGCGTGGAAGGCTGGGCAGGCTTCGTCGGTTTTCTGCAAAACCCGATTGTGATTATCCTCAACCTCATCACCCTGGCGGCCGCCGTGCTGCATACCAAAACGTGGTTTGAGCTGGCGCCGAAGGCCGCTAACGTCATCGTGAAGGGCGAAAAAATGGGACCTGAGCCGATCATCAAAGGACTGTGGGTTGTCACTGCACTGGTGACTGTCGTCGTGCTGCTTATAGCACTGTTCTGGTAAGGAGGCTGCCGTGATCAATCAAAATCCAAAACGCTCCGACGAGCCGGTATTCTGGGGCCTGTTTGGCGCAGGCGGCATGTGGGGTGCGATTTTCGCGCCAGTCATCGTGCTGCTGGTCGGCATCATGCTGCCGCTTGGCCTGTTCCCGGGCGACGCCCTGAGCTTTGACCGTATCTATGCCTTCGCCCACAGCTGGGTTGGCCGCCTGTTCCTGCTGCTGATGATTGTGCTGCCATTATGGTGTGGCCTGCACCGTATTCACCATGCGATGCATGACCTGAAAATCCATGTCCCGGCCGGGAAATGGGTATTTTACGGGCTTGCCGCCATTCTGACCGTGGTGACAATTATTGGTTTACTGACGCTTTAACCGCTTCTTAGCGTGCAATAAGGCCTGCCACTGTGCAGGCCTTTTTAGTTTCTACATTGCCCGGTGATCCATGCGGAGAAATCCAGCATCGCAGGTGTTTCCGGACGAGATTGCAACCGCGTTAACCAATAGCTCCCCAGGGTGATTTCAGCGTCAAAGGGGCGCACAATCCGCTCGCTGTTCAACAAGTGGGTAAACATATTCACCGGAGCAATTGCAACCCCCACGCCTGCCTGCGCAGCTTCCAGCATCGTTATGGAGGAATCAAACACCATCACCAGATGCGTCGGCGAAGGCGTTGGCCCCTCCGCGGCCTGTAACCATGCAGACCACTCGTCACGCCGGTAAGAGCGCAGCAAAGTAAACTTCAATATGTCAGCAGGATTTTGCAGTTCAGCCGCCAGCGCAGGTGAACAAAGTGGAGTAAGCGGCGCATCACACAAAAAGGTAGCCTCAGTACCGTGCCAGGCCCCGCTGCCAAATCGCACGGTGTAATCCAGCCCTTCTGCCGCCGGATCAACCCGATTATTGTGGGTTGAAAGCTGCAGGTCGATGTGCGGATAACACCGCTGAAAATGCGCCAGTCTTGGCAGCAGAAAACCGGTGGCAAACGTTCCTACAACGCCAAGCTTAAGTTTTTCTCTCGCCTGCATCCCCGAAAAACGGTCAAGCATGCCCGCAATACGGTCAAACGAATCATTTAGTACAGGTAACAGGTTTTCACCTTCCGTGGTGAGCATCAGGCCGCGGGAAACGCGAACAAATAGCTGACAGTGCAGATGTTCTTCCAGCGCTTTTACCTGCTGGCTGATGGCGGAATGCGTGACATTCAGTTCAATAGCGGCATGCGTAAAGCTAAGGTGCCTGGCGGCGGCCTCAAAAGCACGCAGGGAGTTGAGCGGGATATAGCTGCGGGTCATGGCATCACCTGTTAGAAAATCTTAAATCTAATGCCAAATTTAATCGTTTGTCATCCACAGTCAAATCCAACAAACTTGCCTCGTCTGACGGGCCCGGACTGCTATCATCTCTCTCTAAGGAAGGTTATCCCCTATGAAAAAATCCCTATGCCTGACGTTGCTGCTCGCCGCCTCATGCACCAGTTTTGCTGCGCAGAAAGATCTTACCGCGCAGCAGATTGAAAAGATTGTGAACCGCACCGTTGCGCCGCTGATAAAAGAGCAAGCGATCCCCGGTATGGCGGTGGCGGTTATCTATAAAGGCTACCCGCTGTATTTCACCTGGGGCGAAGCCGACGTTCAGCGTAACGTGCCGGTAGATAAGAAAACGCTGTTTGAACTCGGTTCGGTTAGCAAAACGTTTACCGGCGTGCTGGGCGGCGATGCTCTGGCTCGCGGTGAAATTAGCCTTAGCGATCCGGCGCAAAAATACTGGCCTGAATTGAACGGGAACCAGTGGAAAGGGATCACCCTGCTGCAGCTTGCCACCTATACCGCCGGTGGCCTGCCGCTGCAGGTGCCGGATGAAGTGACCAATAACGACGCTCTGCTTAAGTTCTACCAAACCTGGCAGCCACAATGGGCACCGGGCACGCAGCGTCTGTACGCCAACGCCAGTATCGGGCTGTTTGGCGCGCTGATGGTGAAACCCTCCGGCATGAGCTTCGAGCAGGCAATGTCAAAACGCGTCTTTGAGCCGCTAAACCTTACGCACACCTGGATTAACGTTCCAGCTACTGAAGATAGCCACTATGCCTGGGGCTATCGCGACGGCAAGGCCGTACGCGTCTCACCGGGTATGCTGGATGCGGAAGCCTACGGGGTGAAATCCAGCATCGAGGATATGGCGCACTGGGTACAGGCCAATATGGCACCCGACCGCCTCGAGGATAAAATCCTGCAGCAGGGCATTCAGCTCGCGCAATCCCGCTACTGGCGTGTGGGCAGTATGTATCAGGGGCTTGGCTGGGAGATGCTAAACTGGCCGGTGAAAGGCAAAACCGTGATTGACGGCAGCGACAACAAGGTCGCTCTTGCGCCGCACCCGGCAACAGCGATTGAGCCACCGGTTCCCGCGGTGACAGCCTCATGGGTACATAAAACCGGTTCAACCGGCGGCTTCGGCAGCTATGTAGCCTTTATTCCGGAAAAACAATTGGGCATCGTCATGCTGGCGAATAAAAGCTACCCGAACCCCGAACGAGTAAAAGCCGCTTATACCATTCTCGAAGCGCTGCAATAACCCGCTGTGGCCTGTTTAATCACAGGCCCTATTATTTCCGGCTCCGCTCACACTTTTTTGCCAGCCGCCATCTACACTTAGCTAAAACCCCTGCAAGGAATCTGCTATGCGCATTTGGCCCGCTGTCACCGCGCTTGCGGTTGCATTATTCGTTGTCTCCTGTAGCGCCCCAACCCCGCCTCCCAGCGTCACGGTGGTCAAAAACTTCGATGCTAAACGCTTTATCGGCACCTGGTATGAAATCGCCCGACTGGATCATAGTTTTGAAAGCGGTCTGAATCAGGTGACGGCCACCTACAGCTTTATGGATGACGGCGGGCTACGCGTGATAAATCGAGGTTTTAACCCGGACAGACAGATGTGGCAGCAGGTTGAAGGGAAGGCTTACTTTACCGGAGATCCGAGCGTAGCCGCGCTGAAAGTTTCGTTCTTTGGCCCATTCTACGGCGGCTATAACGTCATTGCACTGGATACAGACTATCGCCATGCGCTGGTGTGCGGGCCGGATCTCAACTACCTGTGGATCCTTTCCCGCACACCAACCATCAGCAACGACCTCAGGCAACAGCTGCTGGCAACCGCCACACGCCAGGGCTTTGCCGTGGATAAATTGATTTGGGTGAAACAACCGGGCAGTTAATGCGTGGAAAGTTTCAGGCCGATAATCCCAACCACAATCAGAGCCAGGCTAGCCAGACGCATCGGGTTAGCCGACTCTCCTAGCAGTAAAATACCGATAATTGCGGCGCCAACGGCGCCAATTCCTGTCCACACGGCGTAGGCCGTACCGGTCGGCAGGGTTTTCATTGCCCAGGAGAGCAATGCCATACTGACAACCATCGCAATAATCGTGATAACGCTTGGCCACAGGCGACTAAAACCGTGGGTATACTTAAGTCCTACCGCCCAAACCACTTCCAGTAATCCGGCAATAAACAGAACAATCCAGGCCATAACAGCTCCAGTGAAAAATGGGGCCGTCCCCGTTGAGAGATGCGCTTGCGGGTCGTCCCGTAAGGCTTAGGTGAGAAAAGCATTTTAGCACCCGGCAGACACCATGGAAATCTGTTCGCAAATGCCGCTGAGTGAAATAATCGTTTCATCCCACAGGCCTTGCTAAGCCTGGAATTGACAGCGAATTCGCGCGTATTTCCCTGATTCATTTTGCCACATTTATTCATATGATAAAACGTGGTTTGCCAGCCTGCAAACGCCGCAGTAATGATTAACGTGAAACGTGAAAATGTATAGAATATTATTGGTTGATAGGTGTTACTTCAGCCGTCAGGGACTGACGCACTTGCTCAATCAGAAAAATAATCTGGCTACGGCAGTGAGTATTTCAGAGACAGATAATTTACTTCTCGCCCGGGAAAAAATTATAAAATGGCAACCTAATATGGTGATTGCCGACTTCAATAGTTTCTCAACCGCATTGCATAATATCCAACAACTTTCGACTATCTATTCAGCCTGTGGCGACACGACGCGTTTACTGCTGCTACAAAGCGGGCAGCACCCGATGATTGCCGAATATTGTGCCACTCAGGGCAGCAACGACATTTGCGATAAGTCGCTATCATTACCTGCATTAACCACGATAATTCAGCAGACTATTGCAGCCCGACCGCCATTTCGCGAAGTGAAGCGCCATATTACTCCGCTACTGACGTTACGCGAAGAGCGAATATTAAAACTGTGGAAGGAAGAGGCGAATAATGAATATATCGCTCGGGTAATGGATATAAGCGTAAAGACGGTGTATACCTACAAACGAAATATTCGTTTAAAACTGGGTGCAGATAATAGACTGGCGCTATTTCTGAATATCCCTGAGGCTGTTTTAGAATAGCGGCACGGTTATATTACCGTACCGCAAATCATTATTGCTGAGCTTTTGTTGCCGCACCAGAAATAGCATGGCCGCCGCTTTGGATATCCTCACCTACACCGCGCGTGGTGTTGCAGGCGGTCAACAAGGATGAAAGAACGACGAGAGAGAAAAACGCAGCAAGGGTTTTCTTAATCATGAGCTTTTCCTTTTAGCAATGTTGTTTGTGTATAGCTCGTTAAGCATAGACAAAAAACGGCGCGATGAAGGAAAAGTGGAGCGTTTTCGGAACAGAGGAAATTATTTATTGGCCGCGCGCTCGATAGCGCCGCCGAGATGCTGCAGGTCTTCACCAAAGCCACGCGTCGTATGGCAGCCAGACAGCGCAGCGGCCAGCAGCGAGATAAAGAGAATTTGTTTCAGTAAACGGTTCATCTTCCCTGCCTTATTAAAGCGGCGGCGCAGGCGTCTGGCGCCGCGCCGCGAACCTTCGCGAATTACTTCACGCGAGAAACGTATTCACCAGAACGGGTGTCAACTTTGATGACTTCGCCGATCTGTACGAACAACGGAACTTTAACCACAGCGCCGGTGCTCAGGGTGGCAGGTTTGCCGCCGGTACCGGCGGTATCGCCTTTCAGGCCAGGATCGGTTTCAATGATTTCCAGCTCAACGAAGTTTGGTGGCGTCACGGAAATGGGCTGGCCGTTCCACAGGGTCACGATGCACTCAGCCTGGTCCAGCAGCCATTTAGCGTTTTCGCCAACGGCTTTTTCGTCCGCAGCCAGCTGCTCGAAGGTCTGGTTGTTCATGAAGTGGTAGAACTCACCGTCGTTGTACAGGTAAGTCAGGTTCATATCGACAACGTCAGCGCCTTCTGCAGAGTCGGTAGACTTGAAGGTTTTCTCTACGCGGGTACCGGTCAGCAGACGACGCAGCTTAACGCGCGCGAATGCCTGGCCTTTGCCCGGTTTTACGAACTCGCTGGCTTCAACCGCGTACGGTTCGCCATCCATCATGATTTTAAGACCGGCACGGAAATCGTTGCTAGAATAAGTCGCCATAAGGCCCTCTGAATTTGTTAACTGGTAGCTTAGCCAAAAAAATGGCACACATTGTAACCCTAAATCCCCCTCACAGAGAAGATTGGTTAACGCAACTTGCCGATGTTATAACCGATCCTGATGAACTGCTGCACATTTTAAATGTAGCCGCTGATGAAGAATTGCTTGCAGGACGTGAAGCAAGGCGACTTTTTGCGCTGCGGGTCCCCCGCGCTTTTGTTGCGCGTATGGAAAAAGGCAACCCTAACGACCCGCTGCTGCGCCAGGTTTTGACCGCGAAGCAGGAGTTTGTTGCCGCTCCAGGCTTCACTACCGACCCTCTGGAAGAGCAGCATAGCGTGGTGCCGGGTCTGTTACACAAGTACCGTAACCGTGCTCTGCTACTGGTGAAAGGCGGCTGTGCCGTGAACTGTCGCTACTGCTTCCGCCGCCACTTTCCGTATGCAGACAACCAGGGGAACAAACGCAACTGGCAGACCGCGCTCAACTACATCAGCGAGCACCCGGAGCTGGACGAAATCATCTTCTCCGGCGGCGACCCGCTCATGGCGAAAGACAACGAGCTGGACTGGCTTATCAGCGAGCTGGAAGGCATTCCTCACATCAAGCGGCTGCGTATCCATAGCCGCCTGCCGATCGTCATTCCTGCCCGCATTACCGACGTGCTGGCGGCAAGAATCGCCCGCTCATCGCTTCAGGTGCTGCTGGTAAACCACATTAACCACGCCCAGGAGATTGGTGACGATTTCCGTTCAGCGATGGCGAAGCTGCGCCAGGCGGGCGTCACGCTGCTGAACCAAAGCGTGCTGCTGCGTGGTGTGAACGATAGCGCACAGACGCTGGCTGACCTGAGTAATGCATTATTTGATGCAGGCGTCATGCCGTACTATTTGCACGTGCTCGACAGAGTGCAGGGCGCGGCGCACTTTATGGTGGAAGACGAAGAAGCCCGGGCCATTATGCGTGAGCTGCTGACGCTGGTTTCAGGCTATATGGTGCCTAAACTGGCAAGAGAGATAGGCGGTGAACCCAGCAAGACGCCGCTGGATTTGCAGCTGCGGCAGAAGTGAGAGCGTAGCCGCCCTCACCCTAACCCCCTCCCCCAGGAGAGGGAACCGTTTAATGTTGCCTTCTTCTGCAGGGTGAGGGTAATACTCATTTATCAGTTCGGGCACTTATAAACCTGGCCGGTCATAACGCTGGCGGTCGGCGCAAAGCTTGAAAGCAGGGTCTGGCTTGGGCTGCTCACGCCGTACAGGACGTTACCGCCCATCTCGGCCGCATTGTTACGCAATGCATTTGCCGCGCCGCGCATTGAACCACCTTCATCACCGTGCTGGCCGGACAGCCAGTTGCTCTGCTCACCGGTGGCGGTGCCTAACAGGCGGCATTCGCTACCCGGTTTGTCTTCCACAAAACGAACGCTCTGGCCGCTGGAACTCAGCTGATTGCCCGTGCTACATCCTGCCAGCAGCAGCGCTGCCACAACCACTCCTGATGAGACTTTCATGCGCATGTTATTCCCCGTAATCAAGGTATTGAGCCGTTATCGCCCGGTAAGACCTTATACCAGACTGTGAACAAAAGAAAAAACCCTCAGACATTTCTGACTGAGGGTTTCTTTAACACAAGGTGCTTAGACGAATTACATCATGCCGCCCATGCCACCCATGCCGCCCATACCACCAGCAGCGCCTAAGTCAGGTGCATCGCCTTTAGGCAGGTCAGTTACCATGCACTCGGTCGTGATCATCAGACCCGCAACGGAAGCCGCGTACTGCAGAGCAGAGCGAGTGACTTTGGTTGGGTCCAGGATACCGAAGTCGATCATGTTGCCGTATTCTTCGGTAGCCGCGTTGTAACCGTAGTTACCTTCGCCCGCTTTCACCGCATTGGTCACAACGGATGGCTCTTCACCGGCGTTAGAAACGATCTGACGCAGAGGCGCTTCCATCGCGCGCAGCGCAACTTTGATACCCACGTTCTGGTCTTCGTTCTGAGCGGTCAGGTTTGCCAGTTTTGCTGCAACGCGAACCAGCGCTACGCCGCCACCGGCAACCACACCTTCTTCAACCGCAGCACGGGTCGCGTGCAGGGCATCGTCGACGCGTGCTTTTTTCTCTTTCATTTCAACTTCGGTAGCAGCACCGACTTTGATTACCGCTACGCCGCCTGCCAGTTTCGCTACGCGCTCCTGCAGTTTTTCACGATCGTAGTCAGAAGTCGCTTCTTCGATCTGCTTACGGATCTGACCAACGCGCCCCTGAATAGCCGCTTCTTCACCCACGCCATCGATGATGGTGGTGGTGTCTTTGTTGATCACAACGCGTTTAGCCTGGCCGAGGTCTTCCAGGGTCGCTTTTTCCAGCTCCATACCGATCTCTTCAGAGATAACGGTACCGCCGGTCAGGGTCGCGATGTCCTGCAGCATAGCTTTACGACGGTCGCCGAAGCCAGGTGCTTTAACCGCAGCCACTTTCACGATGCCGCGCATGGTGTTAACCACCAGGGTAGCGAGCGCTTCGCCTTCAACGTCTTCTGCGATGATAACCAGCGGTTTGCCTGCTTTCGCAACGGCTTCCAGCACCGGCAGCATTTCACGGATGTTAGAGATTTTTTTGTCAGCCAGCAGGATGAACGGGCTTTCCAGCTCAACGGCACCGGTTTCCGGCTTGTTGATGAAGTATGGGGACAGGTAGCCACGGTCGAACTGCATACCTTCAACCACGTCCAGTTCGTCTTCCAGGCCGGTACCGTCTTCAACGGTGATCACGCCTTCTTTACCGACTTTGTCCATCGCTTCTGCGATCAGTTTACCTACGGTTTCGTCGGAGTTCGCGGAGATAGTCCCCACCTGAGCAATCGCTTTAGAGTCGGAGCACGGTACGGACAGCGCTTTCAGCTCTTCAACAGCCGCAACAACGGCTTTATCGATGCCGCGTTTCAGATCCATTGGGTTCATACCGGCAGCAACAGCTTTCAGGCCTTCGGTGATGATAGCCTGAGCCAGTACGGTTGCGGTGGTGGTGCCGTCGCCTGCAGCGTCGTTCGCTTTAGAGGCAACTTCTTTCACCATCTGCGCGCCCATGTTTTCGAACTTGTCTTCCAGCTCGATTTCACGCGCTACGGAAACGCCATCTTTGGTGATGGTCGGTGCACCGAAAGATTTATCCAGAACCACATTACGGCCTTTAGGACCGAGGGTAACTTTCACTGCATCTGCCAGTACGTTAACGCCGCGCAGCATTTTTACACGAGCGTCGTTACCGAATTTTACGTCTTTAGCTGCCATTTCTTCTATTCCTCAAATTCGTTCAGGTTCGTGCGTCAAATTACGCTTCAACAATTGCCAGGATGTCGCTTTCGGACATGATCAGCACTTCTTCGTTGTCGATTTTCTCGGACTTCACGCCGTAGCCATCGTTGAAAATAACGATGTCACCCACTTTCACGTCCAGCGGCTGAACGCTACCGTTTTCCAGGATGCGGCCTTTACCGACAGCGATGATCTCGCCACGCGTTGATTTGCCCGCTGCGGAGCCCGTCAGAACGATGCCGCCCGCAGATTTGGACTCAACTTCTTTACGCTTGACGATGACACGATCATGTAATGGACGAATGCTCATTGATAGCTCTCCTTTGAGAAAGTCAGTATCAGATAGTTAGGTAACGCCGTCCCATACGGGTTATCGGCTGGTGACCTGATTAATGGGGATGGGCCATCCCCCCTTCAAGGGGGGAAAGCAAAAAAAAACTAAAATTTAACGCTCGTCGCGCTCCTTATCATCGAGACGCTTTGGCGTTTCATCCTGGCGCTGATACTCGCCGTCAAAGGTATTCCCGCTCTGACTGCCGGCGCTGAAACCGCCGCCCGGCATACGGGAAAAACGCAGATGCGGCATCAGCTTCAGCGTTAAATGTTTTTGTACCGGCGGCAGCAGCAGCAGCAGGCCGAGGAAGTCGGTAAAGAAGCCCGGCAACATCAGCAGGATACCGGCCATGATCAGCGAAACGCTTTTGATCATCTCCGCCGCAGGGCTTTCGCCCGCCGCCATCTTCTGCTGCATCAGCATCAGGTTTTTAAAGCCCTGGTTACGCACCAGGGACAGGCCAATCACCGAGGTGAAAATAACCAGAATCAGGGTCATAAAGACCCCCATAACGTGTGCCACCTGTATGAACAGCGAAATCTCGATGTAAACATAGAGGAAAATGGCGATAAACGGGATCCAGCGCACCATACGCTCCTGTAATCGGGCGAGCCCGGAAGTGGCCTCGCGAAAAATGGGTTGGCAATTATGCGTAGAGGTGAAATGGCGACGACATAGACAAAGATCAATGCTTATTCAGGGAATTTTTTCTGGAAATTTTCAACTATTGACTTATATCACATATTAATAATTGTTATGCAATACGGCTTTTAATAAGTGATCCAGGTTACTGCTTTTCGCTATCATCAGCATATCATCACGAAAACGCGGCCGAATATGGACATAATCGTCGGCCTATTAAGCTCACAACCACATTTCGTGTGTGTGAATAAAACAGTGCATTTATCTGCAGCTTTACTAAGAAGGTTCACATGTTAAATAACATTCGTATCGAAGAAGATTTGTTGGGTACCAGGGAAGTGCCGGCGGATGCCTACTATGGTGTTCATACTCTGCGTGCGATTGAAAACTTCTACATTAGCAACAGTAAAATTAGCGACATACCGGAATTTGTACGCGGTATGGTGATGGTGAAAAAAGCGGCGGCAATGGCGAACAAGGAACTGCAAACCATTCCTAAAAACATCGCGAACACCATCATTCAGGCCTGTGATGAAGTTCTGAACAACGGCAAATGCATGGATCAGTTCCCGGTAGACGTCTATCAGGGCGGCGCCGGTACTTCGGTGAACATGAACACCAACGAAGTGCTCGCCAACATCGGTCTGGAACTGATGGGCCACCAAAAAGGTGAATACCAGTTCCTGAACCCGAACGACCACGTCAACAAATGCCAGTCCACCAACGACGCCTACCCAACCGGCTTCCGTATCGCGGTTTACACCTCGATAATCAAACTGATCGACGCGATCAATCAACTGGGTGAAGGCTTCCAGCGTAAAGCGGTTGAGTTCGCCGAGATCCTGAAAATGGGCCGTACCCAGCTGCAGGATGCGGTGCCGATGAGCTTGGGTCAGGAGTTCCATGCGTTCAACGTGCTGCTCACCGAAGAAACCAAAAACCTGCTGCGCACTGCGGAACTGTTGCTGGAAGTGAACCTCGGCGCGACCGCTATCGGTACCCGCCTCAACACCCCGGATGGTTACCAGCAGCTGGCAGTACAGAAACTGGCCGAAGTCAGCGGCCTGGCGTGTGTCCCGGCAGAAGACCTGATTGAAGCGACCTCCGACTGCGGCGCGTACGTCATGGTACACAGCTCCCTGAAGCGCCTGGCCGTGAAAATGTCCAAAATCTGTAACGACCTGCGCCTGCTCTCTTCCGGCCCGCGTGCTGGCCTGAACGAAATCAACCTGCCAGAACTGCAGGCAGGTTCATCTATTATGCCGGCCAAAGTGAACCCGGTTGTACCGGAAGTGGTGAACCAGGTCTGCTTCAAAGTGATCGGCAACGACACCACGGTGACCATGGCTTCCGAAGCCGGTCAGCTGCAGCTGAACGTGATGGAGCCGGTGATTGGCCAGGCGATGTTCGAGTCCATCCACATCCTGACCAACGCCTGTTACAACCTGCTGGAGAAATGCATCAACGGCATCACCGCGAATAAAGAAGTGTGTGAGAGCTACGTGTACAACTCCATCGGCATCGTGACCTACCTGAACCCGTTCATTGGCCACCACAACGGCGACATCGTCGGCAAGATTTGTGCGGAAACCGGCAAGAGCGTGCGCGAGGTCGTGCTGGAGCGCGGTCTGCTGACCGAAGCCGAGCTGGACGATATTTTCTCCGTCCACAACCTGATGCACCCGGTCTACAAAGCTAAGCGCTATACCGATGAAAGCGAACAATAATTCATTCACATAAACGCCAAAAGGCACGTCCAGTCGGACGTGCCTTTTTCATTTTAACGGCATACGAAAACACAACATTTCATTTTCATCTCATTAAAACATCAAGGAAGCGACCATGATAGTCATCGAGCTCATCATCGTGTTAGCAGCGATTTTTCTGGGGGCAAGGCTTGGCGGTATAGGGATTGGCTACGCGGGAGGACTGGGGGTTTTGGTTCTCGCGGCGATAGGCGTAAAACCCGGCAGCATCCCCTTCGACGTTATTTCCATCATTATGGCGGTGATCGCGGCTATCTCAGCGATGCAAATCGCCGGGGGCCTGGATTACCTCGTCAACCAAACCGAGAAACTGCTACGTAAGAACCCTAAATACATCACGATTCTTGCGCCGATCGTCACCTGGTTTCTGACTATCTTCGCCGGGACCGGCAATATCTCGCTGGCGACGCTGCCGGTGATTGCCGAAGTCGCCAAGGAACAGGGCATTAAACCCTGCCGTCCGCTCTCTACGGCGGTGGTTTCTGCTCAGATAGCCATTACCGCCTCGCCGATTTCTGCCGCGGTGGTTTACATGTCATCGGTGATGGAAGGCCACGGTATCAGCTACATTCAGCTGCTGTCGGTGGTTATCCCCTCTACGCTGCTGGCGGTGCTGGTGATGTCTTTCCTGGTGTCTATCCTGTTCGACTCAAAGCTGTCCAATGACCCGGTTTACCTCAAGCGCCTGGAAGAAGGCCTGATTGAGCTGCGCGGCGACAAGCAAATCGAGATTAAGCCTCGCGCCAAAACCTCCGTCTTTCTCTTCCTGCTCGGCGTGGTTTGCGTCGTTATCTATGCCATCGTCAACAGCCCAAGCCTCGGCCTCGTCGCTACGCCGCTGATGAATACCACTAACGCGATCCTGATTATTATGCTGTCGGTCGCAACGTTGACGACGGTTATCTGCGGCGTGGAGACTGAAAGCATCCTCAGCTCCAGCACCTTCAAGGCCGGTATGAGCGCCTGTATTTGTATTCTGGGCGTGGCCTGGCTGGGCGATACCTTTGTCGCCGCCAATATAGACTGGATCAAAGAGACCGCAGGCAGCGTGATTCAGGGCCATCCGTGGCTGCTGGCGGTCATTTTCTTCTTTGCCTCGGCGCTGCTTTACTCTCAGGCCGCTACGGCCAAGGCGCTGATGCCGATGGCGCTGGCGCTCAGCGTCTCGCCGTTAACCGCCGTCGCCTCTTTTGCCGCCGTCTCCGGCCTGTTTATTCTGCCGACCTACCCGACCCTGGTCGCCGCGGTACAAATGGACGATACCGGCACAACGCGCATCGGTAAATTTGTCTTTAACCATCCGTTCTTTATCCCTGGCACAATGGGCGTGGTGCTGGCGGTCTGCTTCGGCTTCCTGATCGGCAGCGTGCTGCTGTAAATCTCTTCAAAGACGGGTCGTTATTCGGCCCGTCTTGCCCTCCTCATGCTATAGTCGATGCCGTTTCCTCCCATAATGAGGTTTGTGATGTCGATGACTCAGGCTGTCGTTGTACTCTGTACCGCACCGGATGAAGCCAGCGCTCAGGATCTGGCCGCGAAAGTCCTGGCGGAAAAACTTGCCGCCTGTGTGACGCTGCTGCCGGGCGCGACTTCGCTTTATTACTGGGAAGGAAAGCTGGAGCAGGAGTACGAAGTACAAATGCTGCTAAAAAGCGACGTGGAGCACCAGGAGGCGCTGCTTGCCTGCCTGAAAACCCATCACCCTTACCAAACGCCTGAACTGCTGGTTCTGCCAGTTGCACATGGAAACAGTGAATATCTCTCATGGCTCTACGCATCATTACGCTAGTCCTGCTGCTTTGCAGTTCGCAGGCCTTCGCCGGGCTGTTTGACGCCCAGAATAAAACCCAGTTTGTCCCGGTCGACCAGGCCTTTGCCTTTGACTTTCAGCAGTCTGAGCACCAGCTAACGCTCAACTGGCAGATAAAACCCGGTTATTACCTATACCGCCAGCAGATAAAAGTGGTGCCCGCCAGCGCGGACATTGCGCCCCTGGCTATTCCCAAAGGCACCTGGCACGAAGATGAGTTTTACGGCAAAACCGAGATTTTCACCCGGCAGCTAAGTCTACCGATTACGGTTACCTCCGCCAACAAAGGCTCATCCATCAGCGTGACCTACCAGGGCTGCGCCGAAGCCGGGTTCTGCTACCCGCCGGAAACGCGCGTCGTGCCGTTGAGTGCGGTAGCTTCCCAGGCTCGATCTGACGCTGTAGTTTCTTCCCCCTCCGGAGACGAGGCCAATATTTCTGCCCCCCTCTCCCCTCCTGGAGAGAAAACCGGGGTAAGGGGCGCAGACGACTCCGCCCCCGCATCGCTCCCCTTCTCCGCGCTGTGGGCCTTCCTGATCGGCATTGGCATCGCCTTCACCCCCTGCGTGCTACCGATGTACCCGCTGATCTCCGGCATCGTGCTGGGCGGTAAACAACGCCTTTCCACCGCCAGAGCGCTGCTGCTGGCCTTTGTTTACGTCCAGGGCATGGCCCTGACCTATACCGCACTTGGCCTGGTGGTTGCCGCCGCCGGGCTCCAGTTTCAGGCCGCGCTACAGCATCCGTACGTGCTGATTGGCCTGTCGGTGCTCTTTATCCTGCTCGCCGCCTCAATGTTTGGCCTGTTCACACTGCAGCTGCCGTCGTCGCTACAAACGCGCCTGACGCTGATGAGCAACCGCCAGCAGGGCGGCTCGGCAGGCGGCGTTTTTGCCATGGGCGCGCTGGCCGGGCTTATCTGCTCGCCGTGCACCACTGCGCCGCTGAGCGCTATCCTGCTGTACATCGCGCAAAGCGGAAATATGTGGCTCGGCGGCGGTACGCTTTATCTTTACGCGCTGGGCATGGGCCTGCCGCTTATCCTGATCACCGTCTTCGGCAACCGCCTGCTGCCGAAAAGCGGGCCATGGATGGAAAACGTTAAAACCGCCTTTGGCTTTGTGATTCTGGCGCTGCCGGTATTTCTGCTGGAACGCGTACTCGGCGACACCTGGGGGCTAAGGCTGTGGAGCCTGTTGGGCGTAGCCTTCTTCGGCTGGGCGTTTATCACTAGCCTCGGGGCGAATAAATCCTGGCTGCGCGTGCTGCAAATCATCCTGCTGGGTGCCGCGCTGGTTGCCGCCCGCCCGCTACAGGACTGGGCTTTCGGCTCTCCGGCGTCCGCTCAGGCCGTCCCTCACCTCAGCTTTAGCAAAATCGCCAACGTCGAACAGCTAGACGCCGCACTTGCCAACGCAAAAGGCAAACCGGTAATGCTCGACTTGTACGCCGACTGGTGCGTGGCGTGTAAAGAGTTTGAGAAATACACCTTTAGCGATCCGCAGGTGCAAAAAGCGCTGTCTGGCAGCGTTTTACTCCAAGCCGACGTCACGGCAAATAACGCGGACGACAAGGCCCTACTTAAGCATCTGCAGGTCCTTGGCCTGCCGACCATTCTATTCTTTGATACTCACGGCCTGGAGCAGCCTGCCGCCCGGGTAACGGGCTTTATGGATGCCACCGCGTTTAGCGAGCATTTGCGCAATCGCAGGCCGTAAACAACACTTAATCCGATGGGAAACGTAAGGAGAAAACCGTGCAACGCGAAGAAGTTCTAGAGCACGCCCTGCATGTCCTTGAACGTGAAGGCATTGCCAGCACGACGCTGGAGATGGTGGCGAAAGAAGCCGATTACCCGATCGCTGAGGTTCGCCAGTTCTGGCCCGACAGTGAGGCCCTGCTGTACGACGCCCTGCGCTACTTGAGCTCTCAGGTGGACGTCTGGCGGCGCCAGTTGATGCTGGATGAAGAGATGACGCCGGAGCAAAAGCTGCTTAAGCGCTACCATGCCCTGACCGAATGCGTCGGCAACCAGCGCTATCCCGGCTGCCTGTTTATTGCCGCCTGCACGTTCTACCCCGACGCCGCGCACCCGATTCATCAGCTGGCAGACCAGCAGAAAAAAGCGGCCTGGGCGTACACTCACGAGCTGCTGACGCAGATGGAAGTGGACGACCCGACGATGGTCGCGCACCAAATGGAGCTGGTACTGGAAGGCTGCCTGAGCAAGCTCTTGGTGAAGCGTAGCCAGGCCGATATCGACACGGCCCGCAGGCTGGCAGAAGACATTCTGCGCTTTGCATTGTGCCGTACCGGTGGAGCATTGACCTGAAGCTCGCCTTTTTACTGTCTTTGACTGAAAAGCAGCCAGTTAGCATGGTTTTAGGGATTTTTTATGACAAAGCCGTTGACGCCTGACGGCCTTTACGGTTTAATGCGGCCCGTTGCCCGGATAGCTCAGTCGGTAGAGCAGGGGATTGAAAATCCCCGTGTCCTTGGTTCGATTCCGAGTCCGGGCACCACTATTTAGTTTCATGGCGTCTCTATGAGTCCTGAAACGTTAAAAAATCAGTAAGTTACAAGGAGTCTGGAGTACCAAAAGGTACTGCCAGATTTTTTGACATCCCGAGCTTTTGGGGGCTTAATTGGGGGCCTGTTGGTTCGATAAACCCCGGAGCCCCCGCTATGCCACTCACCGATACCGCCATCCGCAACGCAAAACCACTCGATAAACCCTGGAAACTCAGCGACGCGCAGGGTTTATACCTGCTGATTAAACCCAACGGCTCTAAACTCTGGCAACTCAAGTACCGCTTTGGCGGCAAGGAGAAGAAGCTGGCGTTTGGCGCTTACCCGACCGTGACGCTGGCGAATGCGCGTAAGCTGCGTGAAGAAGCCCGCTCGGTACTCAGCGCGGGCGACGAGCCGGGGGTGAAAAAGCAGCAGGAGAAGCAGGCGAAGAAAAGCAGCAATACCTTTGAAGAGGTTGCCCGTCAGTGGCTGGCGGGCAATATCCGCTGGACAGAGCATCACACGGCAAAGATCCTGCGCTCGCTGGAGCTACATGTGTTCCCGCTGATTGGCAGGATCCCCGTTGCCGACCTGAAAACTGCCGATCTGCTGATCCCGCTGCGGGTGGCAGAGAAAAAGGGCAATCTGGAAACCGCCGCGCGAATACAGCAGCGCACCACGGCGATCATGCGCTATGCGGTGCAGGAAAGCCTGATTGCCAGCAATCCGGCCAACGATCTGACCGGTGCCATCGCGCCGCCGCCGAAGAACCACTACCCTGCCCTGCCGCTGGAGAAGATGCCAGAATTACTGGAGCGACTGGAGGGCTATTCAGGCAGGCTGTTAACCAGACTGGCCGTGCAGCTTAACCTGCTGATCTTTATTCGCTCCAGCGAACTGCGCTTTGCCCGCTGGACGGAGATCGATCTGGATGGAGCAATGTGGACCATCCCCGCGCAACGTGAGCCGATCCCCGGCGTGCGTTATTCAGAGCGCGGCGCAAAGATGAAAACACCGCATCTGGTGCCGCTGTCAAAACAGGCGGTCACGGTGCTGAAACAGCTAAAGCTATTGTCCGGCAACGGCGAATTACTGTTTCCCGGCGACCACGATCCGCACAAGCCGATGAGCGAAAACACCATCAACAAGGCGCTGCGTACGATGGACTATGACACGAAGGTGGACATTTGCGGTCACGGTTTCCGCACGATGGCCTGTAGCGCGCTGATCGAGTCCGGGCGCTGGTCAAAGGACGCCGTGGAGCGGCAGATGAGCCATCAGGAGCGTAACAACGTGCAGGCGGCATATATCCACAAGGCGGAGCACCTCGACGAGCGCACGCAAATGATGCAGTGGTGGTCGGACTATCTCGATGCCTGTCGGCAAAAGTTTATCCCGCCCTATCGCTATGAACGACGGATTGAGGCAGCCTGAATCCGTTAACGAATCACTCCGGAAAGCAGATCTCATCAGATCTGCTTTTTTATTTGCACCAGCTCACCCGGATAAACGCAGATCTGCGCCAGCTCCGGCCTTTTAAGCCCTTTGGCCCTTTCCGGTCTGGCGCTGTTACCCTTAGCGCTCCCTTACCCCTTCGGCCATTTACTTTTCATGATTGCACCAGAACAGGAAGTTATTCCGCTTCCTGTCGCCCGTAAACCTGCACCACATACCGCCCGCGTCCGTCGCCGTGGCCCAAATCCATTGAGGTCAGCGCCAGCGCTTCTTTGTCGCTAAATCCCTGCGCCAGATAGTGACGGATAGCATCCTGCGCCCACGCATAGCGCAGTGAGTGCGGGGTATAATTCCCCGTCAATCCGGCTTTAGCGAGCGCTCCCCGCCAGTAATTCATGGCCTTCCGGAGGCAGAGCTGATCAATCAGTCTGCCGTTACGCAACTCTGCGACAGATAAGGCGTTATCCAGCGCCTTGCGGACTGCGCCAACATCCAGAATGACCGTCTCGCGAGGCCGCCCGCCTTTGGTGCCGTAAACTACGGTCAGTCGCGTCTGACCGCGTTCAATAGCCTGTTTCCACGTTTTCAGCGACTGCGCGCTCTGTACCACCTCCTGCGAGCGCAACCCCATCAGCCGCGCCAATTGCAGCGTTGCCGCAAGCCCTGCGTCTTTATCGCGGGCTGCTTTCAGCACCTGCTGATAATCTTCCGGCGTGATGGCCCGGTTGGTGCCGTTACGGGATGCGCCAGCCAGTACCAATGATTGATTGGTCAGCCGCTCATGTTCTGCCACCTGCTTGCGTCCGGCCTGTTGCAGCACGCCACGCAGCGCGGCCATTTCATTTTGTAGCGTCCGTTTACCGATCTCCTGCGCCAGTCGCGCCTGGATATAGCATTCGATATGGCGAACCTTGACCTGTTCCACCCGCTGGATCTGGATATTCAGCGCGCGTAAATGGCGGCTGAACCGCTGCACAATGTGAATGCGGTCATCCACCGTTTTAAAGCTGCCACCGACCTTTTTCGCCAGCGCCTTCATTTCACCGCCTAATTTGCCCATAGCTACCCCTTGCCGCTGTTAAAAAGCACAATCTGGCCCCGGCGTATGCTTTGTGGCTGCGCCAGAACGATACCTTCACGCCGGGGTGGCAGGTTGTTGAGGTGTAGGGAGTTTCAGACTGTACGCGGTACAGGCTGCCTGCGTGAGCAGGAAATTCTCCGGGGCATCATGCCCCCCTCGGTATCGATCTTTTTCTCCTTTTCTGAACCGACTGCGGCCTGAAAACAGCGTGTCAGTGGGGGGATTGAGAGCGCAGACCTGACTTTCCGTGGCTTGCGTTAGCGTGGTGGAACGGCGTCACTTGCGCCCACGTTGCGGGACTCAAGTGACGCCCGGTTCAGCGTTGCGCTCTGAGAACGCAAATTCTGGTGCAGGTTTACGGTCACGCGGCAGCAAATGCCTTGCGGCAATGCAGGCCGCAGCCCGTAAAGTAAAAGGCGCTGATGTGGCAACAGGTAGAGGGTTTACCGGACAGTTTCCGGCGGGGTGAAACATCAGCCAGCAAACTGGCGCAGTGAAGGACGACCTCTGCCGCAGATATCTTTGCGGCCCGGCGATGGCAGAAGTTTGCGCCGGTAGGGTTGACCATGCTGACCGTTAGGTCAGGCGCTGCTTGCAGGTCGGAGCGCGGGAGCCGTCAACGACGGCGTATTGCCGGAGAGAAATTACACCAACGCAGCGGGCGTGAAAAGGGGAAACCTTTTTCCCGGAAATTGAGTTGTTTGTGGATTTTTTTCGCGATTTTATGAATGGCAGTCTGCCGCGCTTCGCTTGCCTTCTCCCGCTTTTCCGACAGCAGGGCCGCCGGAAAGACGGGAGAGCTATTCTTATCGCGCCACCACCTCATCAATGGCTTTCACATCCCCTCCGGCTGTGCGAACCCAGCGCGGGGCTTTCATTTCCGCGGTGAAATATTCCGTCAGCTCTGACAACAGCCAGCGCAATTCTTCCTCCATCTGCGGCGAAACCATCCGGCAAAGCAGAAGCTGTGCCAGGGTATGGCAGTAGTCGCAGAGCGTATCTGCATCAGGGGCAAAACAGGGAGAGGTTTCTGGCAGGACATCAACGGTCAGCCCGTCCTGCAAATGGGGCGGAACAGGATCGTTCAGTCCCGGTTTCAGGAGCATGAGCGCGGCGGAGAGCCGTCCGCAGAGCGCCATTTTTAGCGCCGGATCGTGGCATTCCGCCTGCGTCTCTGCGAGTGTTTTACAGTGATCGGCCAGTACGGTGAAATCAGTATCGGCATTAAAGGGAACGGAAAGTAACGGGTGTGTCTGAGTGGGGATCGTAGCCATAGCGGCAGCCTCCTGTAACGGGTTTATATTTCCGCCACCGGAGAGGTCAATCCCACGGGTGGCGGAACCGGGCGGGGTTGACCTTACCGGCGTTACAGGAAACCGGCGCGTCTTGCGACGCCCCCGCCCGGCCCGCCATAGAGGTGTAGCCGTGCGCACGACATAAAAAAAGACGCGGGCGCGTCGTATGTCGCCTGTAACAGTTTTCAGGAGGTCAAGCCCGGCACCTGATTTTGCAGGTGCCTGTAAACGATACCGCGATTAGGGATTAACAGCAAGTAAGGTTATGGAAGACAGATCGCAGAAATAACACTCTCTTATCGGCAAAACTAATCATTCGTCTTTCGCATCAAACAAAAGACTAAGGTTTCATTTTTTCCATTTTATTCAATAATTAATCGGGAATATCATCCAGAAAACACATCTTAAGGATCTCAATATGAGGATCACCGCGACCCAAATTGAACAGTGGGCGGACACAAGAGACGCTCAGGGAATGTTGCCTATTTTGATCCGGCGATTAATCAGCGCGACCACAACAATAACAGCATTGAGCATGCCTGGCGGTGATTCTGTTTCAGCCAGCGGCTGGGATGGTATTGTCCAGGCTGACAAAGGCAACATCCGGGTTCCTGAGGGTGTCTCTTTCTGGGAAATGGGCTGTTCCTCCGACATCATTACTAAGGCACGCTCAGATTTTCGGAAAAGAAATCAACAAATTTCACCACAGGAAGCTGCTAAAAGTCGCTTTGTCTTCGTATCACCACGCCGGTGGCCAAAAAAAGATAGCTGGCTCAAAGAAGCCCGGGCTGAAAATATCTGGTCCGGCGTTTATGCGCTTGATGCTGACGATCTGGAGACGTGGCTGGAAAACACTCCGGCTGTCGCTCTCTGGTTCGGTGAACTAACAGGCCATACTGGCGCAGGCATTGAATCTATTTCCCATTTCTGGGAACGATGGCGCACGCAGTCACAATTTCCGTTAACAAAAGAAACCTTACTGGCGGGTAGAGAAGAAGAAAAAAATACGCTGAACGGCTTTCTGTCAGAGAAAAAAGAACAAATTATTATCCGGGCAGACAGTCAGGAAGAGGCTATCGCTTTTGCCTGTGCCAGCTTGATAGAAATGGGGCATGAAAATATAGCAGCCTGTATAACTACTGATGATGGATGGCGCTTTATTGATAAAAATCCCTCAATTCAGCTTTGTCTGGCGATGAACAGTGATATTTCCAGACAAAGCCGATGCCAGCCTGAACGAACTGTTTTTATTCCATTTTCCCTGGGCGATCACAATACGACAGGCAATAAGCGAAGCGATACTATTACACTGGAGCGTCTTACCCGAAGCGATTTTGAAGAGAAGCTCATTGCTTTGGGAGAAGAAGAATCCGATGCAAGGCGGTTATCACGAACAACCGGGCGGTCCTGGTCAGTTTATCGACGCCTTAGGGCCAGAAACCCGACAATTTCATCTCCCGTATGGCTGACCACATCGCCAGCAAAAGCGTTAATCACGTTGACTTTGGTGGGGTGCTGGAATGGCAAAAAGGAAGGCGATAAATATTGTATTGAAACGATTGCGCAAAAAGATTACGAAGAACTGGAACAGGAACTAAGCGAAATATCTCTTCGGGATGACTCTCCGGTTTTACAGATTGGTGATGTATGGAAAGCAAAATCGCCCATTGAGCTACTGTATCAGCTTGCCCCCCGGCTAACAGAAAGTCAGCTCGAACGTTTCTTCCTGGTTGTAAAACAAACGCTGCTTAAACCTAATCCGGCCCTGGAGCTTAAAAACGAAGATCGCTGGATGGCATCTATCTATGGAAAAGTTCGTTCAGAATCAGATTTTATTCTGAAATCAATCGCTGACTCACTGGTGAAGCTCAGAATCTACGCTGAAAGCAGTGAAGGGATTAATTCAGACTTCATCATTGCTGCCATCGACAATCTGGTTAGAGATCTGTTGATGAATGCCGATGGTGAGAGATGGCTGTCATTAACAGATGTATTATGTTCGTTAGCTGAAGCCTCGCCAGAGGTGTTCTTAAAATCCATAGAAACAAGCTTGCAGTCAACAGAGGCTGCCGTTACTCGCCCCCTAACGGAAACGAGTGAGAGCACTGGCTTTGGTATGCGTTGTTGGCATGCTGACTTATTACATGCGCTGGAAATCCTGGCATGGAATCCAAGGCGATTACTCAGAGTCAGCCTTATTCTGGCAACGCTATCATCATTAAGAATTCAGGGAAACTGGGCCAATACGCCAGAAAATACCCTGAAATCATTGCTCAGGCCCTACTGGCCTCAAACAATGGCAACTGATGAACAAAGACTTATCGTACTTGATATGCTTATCAAAAAACACGAGAGCATTGTCTGGCGTTTTCTCTATGAACAAACCGATCCTATGGGTGGTATGTATATGGAAAATGCCAGACCAAAATGGCGGGATGATGATGCTGGCAGTGCTCAGATGAGAGGGATTTTTCTTAGTGCATATTACTCTGCACTGGGTGAGCGAATATTGAATCTGGCAGAAAATAATGCTGAAAGAATAGCAGATCTTATCAGGCGAATAGATCATTTTGAAGGAGTCTATCAAGAAAGAATTATTTTATTAATTAAAAGCACAACTTCATTTCCTGACAAAGACAAGGAGATTGTTAGAGAAGCGTTATATCATTATCTGAACTGGCATAACTCTTATAACACTGATGGCGATAAAAAAAGTAGAGCTATTGCAGAAGATCTCATGTCATTCGTCGATTTATTAACACCTCAAGACATTACTCTTGATAAACGCCGACTGTTCACTCTTCAATACCCTGTATTACCTGAAGGCAGTGAAAGAGATCATGTAAAGCATAGTGAAAAAATAAGACAAATGCGAACCAATGCAATAGAAGAAATATACAATCATCAAGGATGGGACGGATTATCATCTTTACTTTCAGTAGTACAATCCCCCT
This sequence comes from Enterobacteriaceae bacterium RIT693, assembly GCA_009668225.1. Classification (GTDB taxonomy): domain Bacteria; phylum Pseudomonadota; class Gammaproteobacteria; order Enterobacterales; family Enterobacteriaceae; genus Cedecea. The sequence continues at coordinate 76,275 of WJYK01000016.1, forward strand.
CTGTCATAGGGGAATCTCTGGCAATCTGCAACTTACATTTGACAGGTTCATTCTCATGGATTGTTGAAAAATTCAGGGATAATGGTTTCCCGTTCCATGATCCACTGATTAGTTCATTTTATAACTGGCTCCCTGAAGAAAAGCGGCTTATCCTGATAAATTCTTCAATATTTAAAAATGAGATGGATAGTGATGAAAAAATTGCTGCATTCCATTCAGTATTCCCACCTAATATGGCTACATGGCACAACCTTACAAATTACCCTGAAAACGCTCAAATACTGTACTGGAAGGGAATAAACTTTCCACACATCTGGAGTGACGATACTGATGAAATTGACTACTTTATCGGAAAAATGATGCTTTCTGATAGATATATATCCGCATTTAATCTCGTAAAATATCGTATGGAAAAGGTTTCCTGGCAAAACCTATTGAAACTGTTAAACGGATTCCGAACTACCGCTGAAAAAGACGTACCAATGCCAGATGGTTGGCATTTGTCCAAGGCTGTAGAATATCTTGAATCGTCAGGACAGGTATCGCGTTTAGATTTGGCCTTACTGGAATTCTTCTTTTTCACAGCGTTTAGAAGTTGTGAGAAAGGAGCAAAAAACCTCTACGCGGAATTACTTTGCAATCCACCACTCTTCATGCAATTAATATGCCTTGCTTATAAACCAGAATCCGAGAAAGAGTATAAGCAAGATGAATCCTTAATGGCTGCGGCACAACAAGCAGGCAGAGTTCTGAATCAAGGAAAAGGGATCCCCGGTCTGAAACCGGATAATAATATTGATGAAATCGCATTTAATAACTGGATTAAGGAAGTTAGGAAACTGGCGACAGAAAATGACAGAAGCGATACTACCGATTATATAATCGGTGAATGGCTATCCCGCTCAAAAATTATAAATAATGCACCATGGCACAGCATAATAATCAAAGAGTTACTGGAGGAAACAAAACGGGATGAAATCAGAGAGGGTTTCTATTTTGGCACTATTAATAGCCGTGGCACAACAGTAAGAGCTTATTATGAAGGCGGTGATAAAGAACGAAAACTAGTTGACCAGTACAAAGAAATTGCCAACCAGCTATATTTAACGCATCCCAAACTAGCAAGTGTCTTTGATGATCTTGCTTCACATTATGATTTTGATGCTGCAAATAATGATCGGCACGCAAAGTTAAGACTTGAAGGATATTAAACTCAATACGTTATATACAGTTCTCAAAAGGATTTAAAAAATGGGAAAGAACAGCAAGTCAAAACGAGATTTAAAAAAGAAAAAAAGTAATAAGTCCAAAAATAAATTACCTAACAGGGGAATCAGAAACTATAAGGACATAATGCCACAAATAAAAGAAAAATTAACGTCTGTTTATACAGAATACAACTTCACAGAGCTTTTTCTCGCATTAAGTATTTCCGAATTATGGTTACCCAATATTTCATCACCAGTAAAACACACTATCGCTTTCAACACCTTGCTTTCCATGGACGTCAATACATTTAACAACCACAAGGAACTCAAAACATACCAACAAGCAAAAGATTTTTTTAGCATTGTTTACAATATACTACCTGACATGCCTCAAATGGAAGATTTTATCCCTGAACAAGACTGGGGACAAATAAAAATACCATGGGGAGATAATATTTATAAAATTTTTTATGGTAGCTCAGTCGAGCGTTTATATGATTATATTAAGGCTTTTGAAATTAGATATGCAAAATATCCCATTATTCTTAAACAAATGGAAAATGTTCTTATTTTGCAGGATAAGTTTTTATCAAGCATAAATCCAGTTGATACACTCTCAGAACAAGAGTTCTCACCCGGCCATGTCGAAATCCCCCCAGAAACATTCTGGAAAACCTGCCAGCAGGCTTTAACGGATGCCAGTTATGCATTTGAGGAAATAATAATCCAGACAGAAAACATATTTATTAAAAAACCGGGGGAATTTAAAAGCATTAACTCCGACTCTGAATTATCAAATATAATAATGGAAGGCGTAGCACTCCCTGCTATTGGCGTCAACATTGATAATCGTGTTTATCCATTGTCATTCAGGAACATGCCGAATGTGATTATTGAACACTATGCCTCCCAAAAAATGGATATCGATTGTTCTGATGCCATTTCAAATTTCATATCACAGCGTTTTGAAAGCATAATTGAGGAGCCATTTCTGCTCCTGAGCGAAAAAAATGTCCTGCCTTATAGGTTCTCAGGATTATTACAGGGAAATGATAAATTCTATTTATTTGTTCTTTTTGATACTGATTTAACAAGTAAGTTGGAAAATATAGAAGAAGACATTTTCGAACTTTTTAATCAAGGCGAATGGGCTTTATCACCGATTTCATCATCACAACTATTAGGCATTCGAAATGGCTCAGGAAAACAGCTATCAATTGATGATATTGAATTTATTTTCATAAACTCCAATCTTACTACTGCCATGCATTTTTTCGAGCCGCCGCAATTAAAATATAGTTACCACATTCTCTTTCTGACAGAGTTCATTGCATTGTTTGATTCAATAGATAACCTAAATGAATTATCATTGTTTTTTTCATATTTAGACCAAAACAAATCAAAAATAAATCCATTTCTTATTTCAGCAATAGATAAATTTGCATCATTTAAAGGAACTCATTCTGTATTAGAAGATGGTGCCATAAATTTCAATATGATTACTCTTGACCCTCATTGGGGTTCTAACTGGAGATATGAAGAACTGGAAAAATACTGGTCACAGTCTCCCTCAAACTTCCCTGATGTCAATGTGAAATGGAACATCAGTAATAGTTACCAGGGAAATATTTCATTAATATCTAAAAGCCATTTTTATGTATCCTGGTCTACAACGATTAATAATTGCACAATTCATTTTTGTGCCGATTGCAAGCCATTACTAAATGAAGATCATCTTAACGGTCAGCTTCTGACATTATTTTTAGAATGTGCCTGTGATGCATTATCGCAACGAAAAGATATTTTAAAGAATATATCAACCCAGAACATAGACAGGATTACCGTTCATTGTGCTGCTGATAAAAAATATCTGGTCGATAGCAATTCCGACATTACAGAAAATTTTTATCCTGAGTTATTCACTCACATATCATTAATTAACAAAGATAATTCTGCTGCAAATATAAAAATTCATATTAATTTACCTCTCATGCAATATCGTCTTAATAATCCTCAAAATGCCAGTTTCCAGGCTGATATTTGCATTGCACTCTTACAATCGCTCTCCCAAATGCTTCATATCGGGTTCTCCGAAGATATCAGGCAACAGATAGTCAACACAGGCAACAGACCCGCCAGGATGGCAATATCCAGCGAAGAGCGCATCTTTGATACTTTAGAAATAAAACCAAACATTCCTGAAGCCAAACACTTTAAACTAGCCAGAAAAACATTGGCTAACTTAATTAAAGAATCTGGCGTTCAGGAAGGTAATTATGAGTTACAGACGGCTAAGGATATTATTAACCCTTTAGCTGATTTTTTCAGAGAAAAAATCCACGCAACAATACTCTCAATGAACAGGGAGCACTTACTACAATTTGTAATCGAAAACTATGATGCTTATGTAGCCGAAGATCATAGAAAAAAGAGAAATATCATTTTAAGCCTTCAACATGAGGTTAATTATAATAGAACGGAAAAACTAGCAAAACAGAGTTCTGAATTCAACTGTATGTCAGCAAATTATAGGTATTTACTTGAATGCACTTTAAGCCTTAACTCAAAAAGTGAAACCATACCTGCTACCGATGATATCTTACAGTTACTTGCTGATATCGATTGGTTAATCGTACTTTATAATGCAAGTGACATCTTACATAACGATATTGATGTAGGTGGTTTGAATATAGATAACTTTTATATCCCACAAGTATTTTTTTCCGAAGATCGTGAGATTAAAGACAATAAGTTTAGTGAAGAACAAGCTGGCTATAAGTTAGGTTATAGTTTAAACGATACTGATGCTGTAGAATCCGATATTATAAATGAAAAATTAGATGCTCTTGATCGTGCATTTCAACAAGATCTAGGCTTCAACTACTCTAGTTTACTTGCTGTTTTCTCTATTCTGTTTCAATGGGCCAGATTTAACCAAATTGAATTAAATGTTTCATATCAGGCGACAAAGGCAGATATAGTAACCACATTACTTAACAGCAATACAAACCTAGTTAATGAAGAAGTAGAAAAAATAATAGATTTTCTTATTCTCAATCCGAATAAGATAAGAAAATTACTGGGTGTTGATTCTGAATATTTTGATGTGCCTATATCCGATCACAACAAACGAGATCATCGATATAATATTCGCCCACTAATAGAAACCAGCAATAACAATATAATCTGGGGAGCTGCGGCAGCATACCGGGCAGGGACAATATGGATTACTCATATTGCAAATGGATATCTTCCCGCCGAGTTTGAATGGATTCACATTGCACATGAGGTTGGTAAGATAAAAGAGAGCATTGAAAAACAATTAGAAATAACCACTTTTAATATTGTAAAAAGGTTCGCAACCCAAATTGAACCTGGCATCGACTTTAAGAAAAGATTTCCAAAGAAAAAATATCCTGATGTAGGTGACTTTGATACCTTAGCCTATTTTTCTGATAGTAACACCTGGTTGAATATAGAGTGTAAATATAATCAGCCCTACTATTGCATTAAGGATATGCGTCGTTTGAGAGAAAAAATATTTGGTAGAAGTGATAAAAGAGGACAGATTGGAAAAATAGAAAAGAGGATTAATTTTCTAGCCGAAAATCATAATGACATTCGTACTCTACTTAACTGGAATGAGCCCGTGGATGACCACGATGTTAAATTTATCAATTTGTACATTAGTAGGCAAATTTACTGGTGGTTAAGATATCCGCCATATGAAACTAATATTAACTTTGTTCAAGTAGATGCGTTAGAAGCTTGGTTACAAGAAAATTTATAGTCTATGAATAAACCGCTATAGAATTAATGAGTCTTAGTAAATTAACTCATTAATATCCATAGCGGACGAACGATTTTTTCTCATTTTATTTAACTGTAAAAAACAATTTATCTTTTCATATCAACAATCAGTTCTGAGAATGCTTTTGATTTCTTATCCGGGTTAGCCGTCCATCTAAGTGTATAATTATTTTTTTTCAGCGCGTTAATAAACCTTCTAATATCCTCAGCACTCCCATCAGTGAAAGTATATAATTTGCGCAATGTTTTTTCCCGAGGGGAATTATTATCAGGAAGTCTGGTTACCCCAATAAGAATCGTTTTATGAGATTCATCAACAACGTCACTCAACTCGTTGCTGACACAAGGCCAGACATCTCTCAACGTCTCGACACGGATCTGTTCAGATAATTCTTGTGGGATATTAATATTCAAATCAGAAAGGAAATTATTAAAGCTAAAATTCCCAGCGCCAGGCTGAAGTTGTAATTCGTTAATCATCATTTCTTTCTGTTTATCATTTAAATATACCGTAAAATTCCCACTACGCCTACTACCATAAAATTTAAGCGCCAATAGTGAATTCATATGTCTTAAATAGATAAACAGATGTTCGCCGGAAGAGCTTTTATCCTCTGGCGAAAAGAAAATCATAAATACAAACCGCCCTCTCCCTTGGATAACCTCAAACGCAATAGTCGGCTCATTTTTAGTCCATGCAGATGAATAAATTGCATGTAATCGACCAAAATTAAACTGTGTGCTCATCCATTACTCTCCATCATTTTCCTTAATAAAATTGGCGTACATCTTGGGAAAAACGCCATGCCAACAACATTAAAATCACAAATCAGGAATAAACCCTTCTTCCCGAAGTACCTTAATCACCCCACGAATCAGATATGAGTTAGAAAACTTCGCCGTATAGGTACGCGCCCCTTCTTCTACCGCCTGGAGCAGTCCCCGCTCAATCAGCTTACCAAGCTGATAAGTCACCTGCGTCGGCTTCAGGTCAGGTAAAACGGCACGTAGATCGCCCGCTTTTATCGTCCCCAGCTCGACGGCACGTTTCAGAACCTTTGATTCCAGCGGATTTATCAGCCCCCTCTCCGATGAGAAATCGATGGCCGGATACAAGATCTTTTCACTCAGGAAGACGTGGCTTGTCAGTTGATCGACTTTCTTCAGCTCAGAGGAGATCCCAGAAAGCACATATAAGCACCATTCTTCGAGCCCCTGCTCTGTTCCCTTATCGGCTAATGAAAGCATGGCGTAATAACGTTCACGGTCATTACAAAATACCGCTGTCGGATTGAGAACCCGACCACCCGTTTGAACGTTAAAACCATACTTGATAAGCAACGCATAGGTCAGCAATCTGACCGTTCTGCCATTACCGTTGCCAAAGGGATGTATCCAGCCAAAGCGGTGATGCACCAGCGCAATCTTCATCAGATCGTACTTTGGCTTATCGGCACGATTAATAAAGGCGGTCAGCTCCGCCATATAATCAGGAACACGAATGTGATCCGGCGGTAAATGGTCAGACTGGGCAATACTGACGTTATGTTGCCGATATGCACCCGGTGTTCTGTCGCCTTCCCGTTGCAGCCCGGCTACCGCCAGACCATGCAACTCGCGGATAAAGTATTCCGTTATGTCATCGCCATTGCTCAGGTATTCGTCGATGAACTCCATCGCAGCTTCAATGTTGTTGATTTCTTTAAGCTGGTCCGTCGAACTCTGCGTTCCTTCCACCTTGCTTTCAACATAGTCGGCAAGCGTGGTGTGGTTTCCCTCAATCCTTGCAGAGCCAAGGCTCTCCAGCATGTGGAAAACGGCCTTCAACTGCGCGAACAGGATAGGGTGAACATCGGTTTCCAGCCGCAGATGCCGGAGGATCTCCAGTTCCGTCAGCGCGTCGACCAGAGGGGAGTCAAAGCTGGGGTTCAGAAGCGAAAGTTCAAAGTGATTAAATTGAGCCATGATGTTTAGTTATCTCAACTGGTTCATAACGGTATCTCAAAAGCATATCAAAAATATCAATAGAATCTATAAATTAGAAAACACACCAATTTTTATTATCTCAAAAATCGTTGTTCCAACATATCAAATGTAAGTTTGAACGATGTTCAGTGCGAAGGGGAACGGGGCTTTGCCTACATGGTGCAGCATGGATTTTTTAGCGTCGCTATGTGTGGATCCCGGACCGTTATGTGTGGAGTTACTCCCACTATATGTGGACCTCAGACCGTTATGTGTGGACCTGACTCCACACATAACGAAGCCTCAACTCTTAAACACCGATTTTTCGTGATAACCATCACAAAAATAAAGCGATTTTTTATGGGGGCCTTAGTGGGGGCGCTGATTCTGACTTTTTTCAATGAAACCAAAGAGAAACATCACCTTAATCGTCGATATGATTCCGAGTCCGGCACCAAAATTTAAAGAACCCGCCTAAAGGCGGTTTTTTGCTTTTTGGGGAATGGACTCTTCATCGAACTGAAGTTCGATTATTCGCCTCGTCCCTGAGGCTCACCCCTTTGGGGCCAGCGCAAGCGCTGTTCAAAACGTTCCTGACGTTTTAGTATTCGCCTCGTCCCTGAGGCTCACCCCTTTGGGGCCAGCGCAAGCGCTGTTCAAAACGTTCCTGACGTTTTAGTATTCGCCTCGTCCCTGAGGCTCACCCCTTTGTTTTGAGTTATAAACAGACGGCTGGCTTTACGGCCAGATAATGTGTTTAACGCCAAACAGTAAGTCTCCCGGGCCAACACCGCATTCTCTCGTACGCATAATCAGCAAAGTTATCGCACCCTTAACTGAGCAACCAACGGGACCTTCCACTCCCCGTGCGTTTTACTGCCTTCAAGATGAAGCTCTGTCCACCCCTGCTCGAGGTTTACATCTCCCTGGTGGATATGGGTTATTACACATGCTGGTATCGAAAGGTATCCAGTACCGCATCAGCCAGAACCAGGTGGGTCAGCATGCCCATACTGGCCTCTGCAAAGGAGCGGGAGATGAACTAAGGATTAACGACAGAATAAAAAACACGGTCAAGGGTTTGAGCAATACGCATAAAAAAATCCGGAAACAAAGAACATTTCCGGATTCTTACCCAGCCACTGGATCGTTAAACCGATCTTTAGCTGATAGGCATAACGCCTACAGGAGGATTAAACAAGGGTACTGGCGATTATTCAGCAACCCACAGGCTGTGGGCGACATCCGGTGCCCAGTGCAGCGCACCGGTATGGGCCTGCAAACAGCGGTAAGCCTTACCTTTCCAGGTGACTTTATCGCCAATTACGTAGACGGTGCCTGCCGTGAAGGAGCCATCGGTGATTTCACCCGCTTTTACCGTCACGTTCACATCCGCACTACTGCTAAGCTTGCCGTCGCTGACGGTCAGCGTAAAGACCAGCGTGGTATCCTGGTCTACCTTCGGTGCAGTAAATCGGGCGAATGTTTTGTCGTTGTCGTTGAGAATGACATTATGCGCGCCGGACTTCTGCGTCCATACGTACGTCAGCTTATCATTGTCCTTGTCCGTTGATTTAGAGCCATCGAGCACAACCTCACTTTCGCTCTGAACCTGCTGGTTTTTACCGGCATGCGCCTCCGGAGCGTGGTTAATGTCTCCTGTGTCATCTGGCAATACGTTGACGGTATACACTTCAGAATTCACGTTCGCTTTCCCGTCACTGACGGTCAGCTGGAAGGTATAAGTCCGCTTCTTGTCCACCTTCGGTGCGGTGACGCTCAGTACCGCAGAATCACGCCCGGCGAGGATCGGCGCCTCCCCCTCAGCACTCAACATATTCCACTTAAAGGTTAACGAATCGCCATCTTTATCAGTGGTTTTAGAGGCATCAAAGTGCACCGTTTCTAAACCCTTAACATTGATCGCTTTCGGCCCGGCAATATTAATCACCGGCGCGTTGTTTTCAGCCTCCCCCGCTTCAACGCTCACTTTGACAACAGTCGCTTTGGAAAGATGCTCACCATCGCTGACAATCAGTGAAAACACCAGATCACCTGCTACATCTGGCGCGGTGAAATGCGCCACTGCTGCGCTTGGGTTATCCATCTTGACCGTCGTCCCGGCCAGCTGGGTCCAATCGTAGGTGAGCTTTTCCCCCTCAGGATCGTAGGAGGAAGAACCATCTAGCGTAACTGCAGCGCCCATGGAAACACGTTGATCCCCCGGGACAATGGCGACCGGCGGCTGGTTTTCCGGATCGGTGGTACCTTCGCCGTGGCCAAGCCCTTCATGCATAGCATTGAGCAAGTTGCCGTTGCTGTTGCCGATTTCCCAGGAGAACAAGCCCCCCAAACCTTTGCGCGTTACATAGTCGCCTTTGGCTTTTACCGAACGAGGCGAATCGTAACTGATAAGTTCTTTGGTTTTTTCATTATAGATCCATGCCGCTTGCGCTTTGTTGTCATAGAACGTTTTGTAATCACCTGAAGAGTAATGACTTTCAATCTCATGAGACAGCAGCACGCCTTTCGCATCTGCCCCCAGCGCGTTGCCGATCATCGGGCCCGTCGCGGTGCCGGTAAATGGTTTACCCGCTTCACGAGGTTCCACGCCAGCCCATGCCCGGCCATACTCAGCGACACCCACAACCAGTTTTTTAGCCTCAACCCCCTGTTTCAGCAGCGCATCTATTGCTTTCTCAGTGCTGTGGACAGTGGTCGTGCCAATGTCGTTTTGGGTGTAAAGCGAAGTCTGGTGATTGAGATTCTGTAAATCGAAATGTCCAGCAAAGTCGTAGTTCATCACGAAGATGTAATCCATATACTTCTTCGCAGCGCCATAGTCGACGGCCGCAATTTTTGCTTCGCCTGCGCCAATCGCCGAGGTGAGCTGATAGGTGCGATGCTCCGTTTTGCTCAACTCGTCAAGCATGGCACGCAGCTCTTGCATCAGCTTTGTATAAGTCTCTTTATCCCGGGGGTTGCCCAGCGCAGGGTTTGCACCACCTCCGCCCGGGAATTCCCAGTCAATATCCACGCCATCAAAGAACTTCCAGGTTTGCAGGAACACTTTGACTGATTTGATAAAGGTGGCACGTTTGGTCACGTCATGCATGTCAAAGAACGGATCGGAGAGCGTCCAGCCACCTATGGAAGGGAGGATTTTCAGATTAGGGTTGGCTTTTTTCATAGCAATAATTTTGCCAAAGTTGCCGCCGATCTGCTCGTTATGGCCCAGCGCGGCCCCCATGTCGTGGAGGGTGACCGTATAATCAGGCTGCCCCTGGCAGGATTGTTTTAGCGTTTGCAGACTGCCGCTCATCCCCTCAATGTTCAGGCTCTCGTTCGGGCCGCAAATCGGGATGAATCCATAGAGGATATGAGTCAGGTTTTGCGCCGGGATTTTTTCGACCGGGAAATGACGCCCGTACTGGCTCCATTCGGTGTAATAGGTACCTACAACCTTACCGGTGCTGTTTTTATAAGGTTTATTGTGGTCCTGTAGTGGTGCATCAAGCACAGGCGAACCACTGCCATCGGTATCCAGCACTTGCATAGCCAGCGGGTCGCTCACAGAGCAACCATCATCATTACAAAGCTCGACGGTTAACGCGTAGTCGCCACCTTTAGCAATGGTTATCGGCGCAGTTTTAATGTTGCCAGTACCCGTCCATACCTTTGAGCCATTCAATAACACACTGGATTTATTGGCAGTGTCGTTATTCCATACATCCCAGGAAATGTTTAACTTTAACCCATCGGCACTGCGGGTAACACGCTGCGCATATCCGACCCCTGACGGGTTGTGTTTGACCATACTTAAATTTTTCAGCTGCCAGCCATCTTTCACAGATGCTTTACCAGGCGCGGCCGCAAAAGCAGAAGAGCACACTGACGCCCCCACCAGCAGGGCCAATAAGGTTAATTTCGTTTGCATGGCATTCCCTTAATTCAATTTTGTAAATGTGATAAATCCTTCTGTGCTATTTTAAAGGGCCCATCTGCATTAATAAGATGAGAATATACCCGCTGACAACAGTGAAAGAGAGAGGAGAGATCAAGAATTAAGACAGTGGACAGGAAATATCTGTAGTTATGGTTAAAAACACTCATGCATCAACATACAGAATATGTAAAAACCACTACTACCACGATTAATGAAAAAATAAAACCCGACAAAGCCTGATACTTTAAGTTTGATATTTTTATTTTCGGCAGTAATGCATAGGGGCATATCTGATGAAAAAAAGATACCATACCACAGATAAATATAACCAAAATGGAATAAACGTTTTTTGTGCATTAAAAGTGGAAAGTTATCGAAAGTTGCATGGTGTTTTCCATCATGGCTATAAACAGAATATCTCCGCCGAAAAAATTCTGGTTACGTAAAAATTCGCCAGTGAAAATCTCGATAACCACTCCCCATTAACGTTGCAGCAACATATTTAGCAACCATATCCGAGTCAGGAATCAGTTCCTCCACCTTAAAGCTAATTCTGTATATTTTCGTATATTAACGAGTTGAATTTGCAGACGTAAATAGATTGAAATCCAACCGGTAAGTTAAAAAAATCGGGAAGAAAATTAATAGTAAATTATCTTCCCGGAATGGATTAGCTATCTGCTTTTCTGGAGAAGAGTTCGGCCAGTCTGGTGAAGACCAGCTCCACTGCACATGCACCCGGGTCTTTCACGCCGTCAAGGTTATCGCTGTTAAGATACGAAGAGCGTCCGGCCTTTGCTTTGTTCATCGTGCAGGTACTTTCTGCGCCGATGCGTGCCGCATCGGCAACCTCGGCTAGCGAAGCCCCCTGCATAAAGCGGGAAAATGCCGGAGAGAGGGCGTCGACCATAGTGCGGTCACCAATATTTGCACCACCATAATACTGCATGCGGCTCAGACCGTAGGCCAGCGCCTCGGAGAGCGTGTATCCTTCCGCCAGTTTTTGTCCGCAGGCGTTGAACATAATCGACATGAGTACACCGCTGGAGCCGCCCATGGCAGTGGCCAGATGCTCACCGACGGCAATCATCAGATCGTCAGTTTTATCGAGCGGCAGAGCCCCTTTCTCCAGTGCGGAAATCACCCGACGGGCCCCCCCCGCAAAGGTGGAACCCGTGTCGCCATCCCCCACCAGTGCATCAAGCGCGTTCAGTGTGTGCTCTGCGGCAATGAGCGTGTTGCATACTGTTGTCAGCACGGCCCCCGCCGTTTCATTGCAAGAGGGAATGAAATGATGCTCCGGAAGCCGGTTGGTTGCTGCCAGCACTTCAGGACGTTTCGGCTCGATGGCTGCAGGCCACCCGGCAGCTTCAACCGGCGCCAGTAGCGCTTCACGTAGGGCATCCGTCAGCGAAATGACCGACAGAGAAAAGCCTTTCATGTCCAGCGCACTGACAACTGTTGCAGGTCCGATCAGCAGGTCAACGTCATCGGCCAGCGATGAAAGTAATACTTCGCGCGTCAACAGCGACATTTCCAGCGCTGAAAAACCGCCCAAATTGTTCACCAGCAGCGCTTTGGTGCTGTATTTGTCGGTTGCGCTCAGCAGTTGATCCACCATCAAGCTGACCAGCTCACGCCCTGTCTGGAGTTGTAGCGTCTCAACGCCCGGTTCGCCATGGATCCCCATTCCCAGTTCGCAGGTGCCGTTCTGCACGCGATCGCCATGATTTTCTCCCGGAATGTTACAGCTCGAGAAGGCTACGCCAATGCTCGCCACTTTAGCGATCGCGTCCTGCGCTGCTGCGGTAACTTCTTCAAGGTTTTTTCCCTGTTCGGCAACGAAACCTGCAATTTTATGCACTAGCGCCGTACCGGCCACGCCACGCGGCTGCGGATTGTTCGGGAGGGAAATGTCGTCACGCACTGTGACCAACTCCACGCGGTAACCAAGTTTGCGCGCTTTCTCAGCCGCCAGGCCGAAGTTCAGTCGATCGCCGGTGTAATTTTTGACGATGAGCAAGCAGCCCGCGTCACCGGTGACGTTGATGATGGCACTCAGTACCGCGTCAACGCTTGGCGAGGCAAACACGTCGCCGCAGACGGCGGCGGTGAGCATTCCCCTGCCGACAAAACCCGCGTGTGCTGGTTCGTGGCCCGCGCCGCCACCGGAAATAATCGCGACATTACGCTTATCCCAGTCCCGGCGGACCACAACACGGATGTCCTGCCCTGCATCCAGCATCGCCAGGTTATTAAACGGGCTGGCGCGCAGCATCCCTTCCAGCGCTTCACTGACCAGGTCTGCCTTCTGATTCATAAAAAACTGACTCATAATTTTTCCTTCGTTTTCTCAAATTCGGGGGGCGTTATCCCTGAGCGGCCAAATCCAATTTCTGACGGCCCAACTGGTCGGCGATAATCAGCGCACTGTATACACTTTCGGTGGTAATGCTGAACGGCATATTGAAAATGGTTTCGCCTTCGCTGCAGCTCTTATCTGCCACGAGACGCATTTTTTCCTGCACATTTTCAGTAACGCCGAGCTGCTCCAGACAGACCGGTAGCCCGACAGAGATGCAGAATTCCAGCACTTCATCGATCTGCGCATCGCTGCTGTTCTGCAACACCAGCTGCGCCAGGGTGCCGAACGCGACCTTTTCGCCATGGTAAAAATGGTGGCAGTCATCAAGCTGGGTAAGGCCATTGTGAATAGCGTGCGCGGCGGCAAGCCCGCTGCTTTCAAAGCCAATGCCGCTAAGATAGGTGTTGGCTTCGATAATGCGCTCAAGGGCGCGGCAGGTGACCTTCTGCTCCACAGCGATTTTCGCCTTTTTACCTTCCTGTAGTAGCGTTTCATAACACAAACGTGCCAGCGTCAGCGCTGCGCGGGTAGTCTGACCGCCGGACATATTAGCGGAGCGGGATTCATAGCATGCCTGAGCTTCAAACCAGGTAGAGAGTGCATCACCCATACCGCTCACCAGCAGGCGAACCGGGGCACTGGCGACAATGGTGCTATCGACAATGACCATATCCGGGTTGGCTGGATAGAACAGATATTGGTCGAACTCTCCCTCTTCGGTGTAAATCACCGACAGCGCACTGGTGGGCGCGTCCGTTGAGGCAACGGTCGGCAACATTACAGAGCGCAGGCGCTGATAAAAAGCGACGGCTTTGGCGGTATCCAATACTTTACCGCCGCCAAAACCGATTATACCGTCGCAACGCTGACTTTCTGCCTGTTCGGCGATGCGCTGGATTTCCAGACGGGAACATTGTCCATGAAAAGGTTCGAGATGAAAGTGCAGATTATCTGTCCCCTTTGTGGAGAAGCGAGATACCTGATGCTGCATAGCTGAATCGACCAGAATGAGCCAGCGTGAACCCAGTGGTTGAATGTAATTATTCAATGAGGACAACGCGTCCGGGCCCTGAATGTATTTCCCTGGTGACTGAATAATTCTCATAGACGACTCCATAGTTTTTAGCTTTATATTTCCGTTAGATATATAAGGGTACAGCGCTTCTTCAGCGAAGCACCTTCAGAGTAAAAACTCATGACAGTGGAGTCATCGAGAAATATCTCTCCCCCGGCTAAATGTGAGGCGAACCACGGAATTAGCCTCAAGATGAGTCAATAAAGTGGAATAAAAGAGCAGTAGTCTTAAAAACTCCATTCATTTTCAGCGTCGACAGTTTTGTCCGTCAGGCAGGAGAAGCCAGAACAGGCGAAAAATCATGGTGTTCATTGAGCCAGGACGACAGCACGGGGAGGATAGCCAGATTCACCTACACCATATTCGCGGAATCACGGCTTCCAGGTGGAATTATCAGCTCATCGCCGTTGCCGATGGCACTCTGCCGGGTTGCCTTCACATCGGCGCCCGGGCAATTACCTGACACAGGAATCTGTAATATCTCAACATGCCCGTGTAGCAAAAGTAAGACGATTGAAGTTAGCCTCCTGCGAAGCGGCATTCAGCGAGTCTGAAACCTTTTTTGCCGATACACACTCAATATCTACTCGCTACCATTCATTTTTCCCCGCCCCACATTTGCTGAAAACGTCCTGTCTACGGATGCCCGCGCCACAGAGGTTATTCCCGAGCCTGAAAGAAAACTGGAACCAGAGAGCAATGATAACTCACTAATTGTTATGTTTTTTACATTCAAGGAACAGTTATGACAACGGTTACCCCCCCTTATGATCGTCCCGGGCAGGTCTCCGGCCCTGATATCCCTCAGCCCGCCACCTCCGTGGCAAAGAATACCCGCCTGGCCCCACCTTCTCCCCTTCTGATGAGGACGGCCAGTCCCGCTCTGGTGGCTGGTTACCGGAATCCTGTCGCCGGCAGTCCGGCGCAGCTTTCCGAATTCCTGGGCCGGGAGCTGGTTTTGCTTGCAGGGGAAGACCCGCGAAACTTCACCCCGGCTGAACTTCAGCAGGTCACCGAATACAATCTCGGCCTCCAGTTGCAGAAGCGGTACGACGTTTATCAGAAATATACCCAGGACCAGCCTCCGCTGACTGAAGCACAGTGGCGTGAAGCGAAGAGGCGCACTCATGGTCAGTTTATGAAGGCCCTGAAGCAGGTGAAAGATAAATACCCCGGACTGAAACATGTTGATGAAAATGTCTCACTGCTTCAGCAGCAGGCCACAAAGCAGAACCGGGTTATGGGGGACCCGCAGAACGTGGAAAATGCATTAAACAACCATCCCCGGCGCACTCCACCAGGGGGAGAGCAGGCTGCCAATGGCCTCAGCGATTTTCTGAACGATACCCCGGCAGGCAGACTCTGGCGCGATTACACTCTCCTGGGTAATCTTGTAAAGTTTTTTGCCGGGCATGATGGGCGCGTTGCCTTTACAGCGTCGGAAAAGAGCGTTTTTACCGGCCATTTCAGCCAGTGGAAGGACAAAGAGGTGGTCCCCGTCCTGAAGCGGGGACTGAACGCCCTTTTCGAAAAAGGGGCAAACCGGCTGAGTTTCGAAGACCGGGAGATACTCCAGAAAGGCAGGCTGGAGGTGGTCACGCCGGTGTTTGAATATAAGTATATGCCCACCCGGCCAACGCCCCTGTCGCCCGGGGATACCGGCCCTTCCCGACCAGCAGAAGGCGTGGATGATTCTTTGGTCCGTAAAGGCATCACTGAACCGGTCGCTGGCCAGCATGTCCTGGTAATCAAAGCGGAACATCAGGGAAAAACGCGTTTTTTCACGTTTTCCACATTATCGGAAGACCGGCATGAGCCGGTCAGGGTGTTTAATGACCTGGGGAAAAACAGCGGAGTGAAAACTGTACTGGCGGGAGCGTTTCAGCATTATCCTGAGTTACAGTCAGCCCTGCAGCAGTCCGAGTATAAAAACGAAGCTCCCCGTGCTGACCTGACCCGTATTACCTTTCGCCATGGAGGCCCCGTATTCCCGGCAAAACCCGGTCAGGATAATATCAGAGCCATTGCAGACTTTATGGCTGAAAAGGAGGTGGACAGACTGACGGCCCCGCTTCTGCAGGCGCAGCTGACACCGACCACAGCAGAGTCACTGGTAAAAGGACTGCTGGAATTTACCGCAGGCTTTATTCCCTTTGTGGACTGTGCAGGCAATCTTCGTGACGGGAATTATCAGGATGCAGCCCTGCCATGCGTCGTGGATGGTCTGCCAGTTGTGGGGGGCCTGGTGGCAAAAGGAGGAGCCAAAATACTCCGGGTGGCCAGGCGCTGGCGAACACCGCGCCCGGACTTACCGCCAGTTAATCCCCGTAAAACCGTCATTACCCAGCCAGAAAAGATGACCGCACCAGCGCCGGCAAAGCTACCGGAACACTCTCCGTCGGAAGTCCCTCCGCTGGCGAGAACTGAATCAAAACCTTCAGACAGGGCATGGAAACTGGGACCTGCGGACCCTGATAATGGGTATCAGCGTGTGGTGGGGACGATGCACCCGGAAGGTTACCCGCTATACGCACGAAAAGACCCAGGAAACAGCAATCGTTATAATGTTTATTATCTTAAAAACAGTGAGTGGAAACCATACAGTGGAAACGGCAGTATAAATAACAATGGTGATTTTCTTATTGCCAAAGGATTGGGGGGCGGAAAAACAGATGATAACAACCTTTCTTTTGAATATTTAGATAATTCAGGTGGAAATAAAGAATATATAAACATTCCCAAAAACGTTACTATTGTAAAAGCTAACGACACACCATTCGCTCCAGATAAAAATGGAATACTAACTCATTTAATAGGTAATACTGACACAAACAAAGCAAGAATTACCGTTACGGAATCGGCTGTTGAAATACCCATGAAAGGTTCTGACGGAAATCAATATATGGTTGAAAGCCGTTTCCTGCAATATCGTGGGTTGAAAGGGACTGCAACCATTATGCCTAATGGGGAAGTAGATATATCTCAAAATCAGTTTATGAGAAGAAATATGTTACCGGGAATGAAGTCGTTTTCTCACGAGGGTATTACTGAATACAGGATCCCACAAGAAAACATGAAGCAACCCCAGGGCTCCTTTTCATCATACAGGAAACTCTGATAAACAATCGAATATTAGGCATGAATATAAAATCATTCCATCAAACAAACATTTCATGGAAACCTTTCACATCAACAAGTGCCATTAATAGGCATTGGTGCAGCGAACCCCAAAAACTTGCGAGCTTAACATAAGTAGTAAATGTAGAACCCTACAAATATCCTATAGGGAAGGAAATATCTCTCCTTAAATTCTCCGCATCAATTTTAATTTGCTCCTGCTTATTTATATCAAAATTCGAAAATGTATAGTTAAATTCACCATCTTTTAGATCAGATTCAATGAAATAATCCAAAACGACTTTCATATCACTCTCATTCAATTTGTTGTTTTTACCAGGCTCTCCATGAAACATCTGCAAAGGCCCATAAGCAAGCTTAGGTAAATAATTCCTGTTTATTTCCTTCATTATCGTATTAACCAATCCATCATTCTCCCCAAGAATATGGGGCATACTGACATAAATATCATATGAAAAACCTTCAATTGTACCAGATGGAATTATTGCAAAATCATCTTTGGTTGGATTTTTGATAACTTCGGGAAAAACAGGGGAATGGTCTACAGGAAAGACAACGTTTTTCATTTTTCCTGTGGCTTGAGCATACCTTAAAAAACCTATATATGAACTTCTTTCACTGTCAGAGGTATATGCCAGGGAATGAACTATTTCGTGTAATATTATTTCATTACTGGGTATTGTTTTTCGCCGGGAAGCAACTGAATTTAACTGATAAAAGGCATGAATTCCATTTTCATGTGGATGCTCTATGGAGTCTCCATTCAATACTATAACGCCAGGCTCCAGATAAGTTGTAGCATGAAGAAATTTTCCATCATTAATTTCTTCATTTTGTTTTTTATCACTGGTTACAAGAAAGGTAATTATTGCTGCTTTAGGCCCACCCATATCGTTGATTAATTGATGACGTATTTCCACCATCTTTCTAAAAGAGAAGGATTTTTGATAGGCCTCTTTTATGGTCGACCTTACTTTATTCAACACGGAAATTTGAAGGCATGTCATATAACCTGACCCAACCATAAAAACATTATCTAAAACTGGATCATTAAAAAAACCCTTCCCATTAAAATAGCTCACTCCAACTGTGTCTTTGGGATATGTAATAAGATTTACATATTCTTGCGGATGAAGCACTTGAGTCCTTTGGGTCTCATCAGGTAAATCGATACCCTCTTTCGGAAAAATTTCTTTGTACCAGGGTTTATGGATTTTCGCCCCACTCATTTCTATCGGTTTTTGTGTAGCTGACGTTTTATGTGAGTCGAATTTTTCTTTTGCAAATGATTTATACCATGGCACGGGACCTTCTTTTATTTTTACTCTATTTCCCGACCGCTTCAAATAAATCTCCCGCAACAAAAGAATAGATTTATTTTGCTTAGCATCGCTCGGATAACTATTCCGATCATCATTTTCTTTCTCTTTAAAGGTAGCATGATTTGAGTTTTGTATTAAAATACGCATTTATCTACATCCTGTTTTTAACATAATTAATTTATCTGTGTTTTTGTGAGACAATCACTGTGATCCGCATGGGTGTTCTATATATTAACTTCCACACTGTATTACCACGGTGGTATTAGGCCGATTCGGTTTCAAAGACCGTTGAACGTCTAATGCTCATTCAGCAATATATGTTCACATCGTCAGCGAAATCTATACGATCGACACCAGACTCTCCACGTTGCCAGCCAACCCTGCTTCATCAGCAGTCGCGACAGAATTGCCGAGCTACAATCTTATTAGTGAGCAGACGCGAGCATTAGTTGCTGATTTCGATTTTGAGGTAGGACTCGATGTAATCGAGAATGAGGTCTCGCTCCGGTCAGAACACTCTCAGAAAAACGCTTTATTCCAAATTCCGCAGCCCACCAGAATGCCCCTCATATATATTTCCAGTCCCGCAAAACGCCGCTTCCAGATGGCGATGGCTGAGGCTGGTTACTGGCTAAACACAGCAGTGCTATCTTCCGGCCCCTACGAGTCATCAAGCGTACGGCACGCCCACCATGAATACGCTCCCTGTCGTACCAATCGACTGTTCCCACACCAAATATATTTGCCACAACTGTGCAGGCAAAAGCTATGTATGTATTACAGATGAAGCGCGATACGTTTACCGTCCGGGAGCGTCACATCAAGCGAAAGCTCTCCGCCAAGCGCTTTTATATAGCGTTTCAGTGTGGACAATTTCAGATCATTACCCACCTTTTCCATTTTCGCTACCGCTGGTTGTTGGATCCCCAACGCGGCGGCAAGTTGGACCTGAGAAATATCCAGTTCCTTACGAATTTCTGACAAGGTTATTTCATTCCGGATTTCTTCTGCACGCGCAGCAACTCTTGCCCAGCTTTCAGGAGCTCGCTTTGCCATTAGATTATCAAAAGTAGCCATTATTTATCCCTCATGTCAGCCAGATGTGCTTTGTATTCAGCATCAGCTGTCTTGATTTTCATCCTGCCCCTTTATTGTCTCCGGCACACAGTATTATCACCTGCCGTCGGGGGCGAATGCGAAATACGTCCTGACTGGATGCATTCCTATCTTCTCCTTAGCGCTTTCATATTTGGATAATAAAAATCCCAGTGGGCAGCAAGGTGCGGCTCCCCTCACGAAACATAGCCAGAACGGCCAACACTGACCTGACTGCTCAAGAAACGTCAGTAAGTCACATTAACCGTCACCGTGTCGGCGTAACTGTCCGGAGTGTAGTTAGCTCCGGGAACCGTAACGTACACCGTCCAGGCCGTCGTGCTACCGACTCCGATTCCCGCAACGCTGTTCAGCGGAGTGTTTCCCCACGGACTGCCACTCATACCGGGTCCTGAGCGAAGCTGATAGGGTACCTGGTCAGTATTGGTATTGCTGGTTTTCATCATTCCACCTCCTGCCGTGTTGCCGTTCGAAGGCACCAGACCAATGGTATAGGGGGTGCTGTTGGTGCAGGTGACACCCATCGTATTGTTCGCGCTGATATTTGTCTGGGTGGCATTTACCGTTCCCAGGTTAATGTTGTTCGTAAAGCTGACGTTGCATTGCTTCACCACCGTCGCAAGTACGGTAAATGGGAACGTCGGGCCAGCCGTGGTACCACAGGTTGTCGGTGGAAGGAGCAATCCGGTATTCAGCGTAACGCTGGCGGTCGCGGCAGAATAATTATCCTGGTAACCGCCCGGGGCTGCCGTGATTTGTGACCCGGGAAGTCGGGCATAAACGGTCTTACTCCCGGTCACCGGGAGAAAATCCAGGAAGGTTATCTGCACCATGGGTGGCGTTGTCCCCGCCTGATACTGACTCCCCCAGACTGTTGTATACCCCGGGTCCTGATACAGCTGGTAATTCAGGGTGCTGGCGGGAGGACCGGCAAATGACATCTGGCGGGGACTGATTTGTCCGCTGACGGCAGACGGGCCAATATTAAAGCACAGCGTGACACCCGCCAGCACATCCGTGATGGCCCGGGTACAGGCATAGCTGAAGGTCATGGCCCCCGTGGCTCCCGTTGCGGACAGCGGGTTTACCGTGCCAAAATTAACGGGCTGCACATTACTGACCGAACAGCTCAGCGCCTGGCTCACTCCGGGCGACAGGATTAGTCCTGCCAGCAAAAATAGATGGCTTAATTGCATGTTGATGCCTCCTGCAACGCCGGTTATTACCGACAGGTCAGTGGACCCGTTTGTGGAATATCCTTCCCCCCGGCAGGATAATAAAATTGCACTGTGCAGACGCCTGTTGCCGTAGTGACCTTAAGCCGGTTATGTAACTCGAGAGCATCAAAATAAACCATGCCATCAAAACCCACGACCGCATTCTGACCCGAATCCAGCGTGGCTATACTTCCCTGCGTAATGGCGTAGCCATGAGTATCAACCAGCATCACCTGCGCCGCACGAACGGGCGTAATGCCAAATTTCACCAGTACGCCGGACCGGTCTGCGGGAGTGGCGTCAGCGCTGATTCGGTTAATTCGCATGCTGGCGGGCAGGTCCATCGGGTCAATACTCAGCAGATTATTCTGATAGCTGTTCAGGGGCGTGACCAGCAGTAATCCCTGGTCGTCGCTGGTTCCCACGAGGTTGTTTTCCAGTTTTACCGGAACACCGGCAATACCATCGGTGGACACCACCGCAAAACCGTTACCGATCTCCCGGGCGGCGAACAGCCCTCCTGCCATCGACACCAGGGAGCCGCTGGCACCTGCGTAACCATAGTGAGTATCAGGCATCTTATTAACACCTGCGTAGATATTGCCGTGACGCCCTTGATACCCCACCTCTCCCTGCGCCCCCGGCCGGGATGAGTGACGACTGGCAGCAATATTCCAGCCCCATCCACCGTCCGGGGGCTGCGACTGGCTGGCATTTATCATGTATCCGGAGTGGTTGTTCATACGCAGCAGCGAACTGCCGGCATTCAGCCCGTTACTGAAAGCGAATGTCATCATCAGCCAGAGACTGCTGTCCCGACTGTTATCCACGTTCTGACTGGCGCCGAGGCTAAGATAGACATTCTGTGCCACTGATTTAAACCAGTTCGCACCGGCATAGCGAACCGCTCTTTCCTGCGGATAACGAAACTGCAGGTAGCTCAGGCTGAAATTACCCAGTGACTCTGTCCCATACCCCACTACCGAGTTGCTGCTTAACGCCGGCGGGGGCTGACCATAATGGGTAGCCACATCGTGATAGCGACCTGACGTGAGGGTGGTCATTGTGCTGAAGGTAAAGTTATAACCGGACCAGCGATAACCGGCGCCATACAGCGCCCCCCTTTGACCTGAGTCCGTACTCATCGCCAGAGTGGCTGACAGAGTACCGCTGCGGCTGGAGGGAACCCAGTCGGTACTGAAGCCAGCATTCGCCAGGCGGTCTGTTGCCTCAGCATGCGAACCGGCGGTTAAACTGTTACTCACTCCCCGCCGCCAGGTCCCGCTGAAAACCGGGACGTTGCCATAGTCAAAAGAGGAATAACCATAATTCCTGCGGACAACCCCAAGCTCTGCCGACCACTCAGTCAGTCCCTGACGCAGTAGCAACTGGTCATTATAAAAAGAGAAATTCTGAACGGTCGTCCTGCCCAGGGCATCCGTGACCATGACCTGCGCATTGCCTGCGCCACTGATATTGGGCAGGCTGCTGATTTCAAAATTTCCCGCAGGTACGCTGCCGTTATAATGCTTCACCCCATTAATATAGAGCTCGACATCAGAAGGCAGGGTTGCTGAACCGAGAAAAGAAGGCAGTGGAGTAGTGGGGAGATAAGGCTGCAGGCTAAGGTTTGTACCGACCTGAATACCGGCAATGCGGGTGGGGCGCGACCAGGGTAGCGAACTGGTCAAGGTGTCCCCCGCCGTCACTGTCAGTAACCGGTCAGGAAAGGAGGACTGCCAGCGGGTATCCAGGCGACTGAAGCGGTTATCATTGTTTCCACCGTGTTTCTGTACGGCATTACGCGTTAGCTGGGTTGAACTGAATACCCCGGATGGCTGAAAGGCGCGAAGTTCTGTAAAGCTACGGACACTTAGGGTTCTCTCCTTTGAAGCGAAGAGGTCATAATTTAACAGTATACCTCGCGAAGTGGATGCAACCGGACTGCTCACGTCCGCCCGGGTAAACAGGGTGGTTGTGCTCAGAAGCCCGAGAGGAGCGGTTAGCTTCAGGGTCTGTTGCCTGGCATCATAGTCAATGTGTAACTGTGGAATATCACTCAGACATACCGACGCCGATGGTCTGACATCCAGCATAAGACCCAGCTGCCGCAGAGTGTCTGCACTGGCATAAAACTTCCCGTCAGCATAGCCGAAACGGACCAAACCCACGCGATTGCCGTTAAGAGTAACGTCGGGGTATAACTCAACCCCGTTTAGCGGCATGGTGTCACTTATCATCCCATTTCGTGACGCATTCACAGGAGGCCGATCTGCTGCGTAAACTTCCGGGACGAATAACCCGTTGAGCAAAATCAGTTTCGTCAGCTGACCGAATCCGTCAAAGAGCCTGTTCAGTTTTTTGGCCATTTATTGTGACTTCAAGTTTACCACCACGTGCAAAATCAGCGGCAGAGACGGGTAATACCCAGCGCATCGTTGAAGCCGGAAGAACATATCCCAGCAGCCCCGGAGTAATAACTTTGCGAACACCGCGGGAGGTTGTCAGCGTCGCCGCTGACAACTGAGCATGGCTGTCTCCCTGATTGTGCACATCCAGAAAAATACCTTCTTCAGTATGGCTGACGTTCCACCGCAATTTTGCCGATAACGACGCTGTCACCGCAGGCTGAACAAATACAGGAAGCGAATAGTGCAGAACAAACTGCAATCTATTTTTTTCCAACACGGTCGGAGGCAGTTCATTGATGGACAACCGATAAGCCTCTTCTATCCCTGCAGAAACTGGCCCCGTCCGTATCACCCGGATAAGCTGGCGTTCACCAGGCCTGAGCGCCAGCATAGGTGGGCTGATAACCAGCCCATGAGAAGGTGAGAGTTCGTCACTGAAGTTATTCTGTCTCCAGCGATAAACCCGCACCTGGGCATTAATTTCCCGCTCCCCTTCATTGCTCAACCAGATGCCATCTGCATTTTGGTCACCCCGCAAAATCAGGGTGACCGGAGAAACCTGCAATCCGGATGCTGTCGCCTCGTGCAGACACACGGTTGCGGCCAGCAGGCATGTCAGCACATGCCACCACAAAGGCAATTTTGGCTTCATCAGCATCCCGGCGTTCAGTAATTCACGTTGACCGTTACGGTATCGGCATAGCTGTCCGGGGTGTAATTAGCACCTGGGGCAGTTGCATAGACGGTATAGGTCTGTGCCAGGCCTGAACCGGTGCCAGCCACGCCGTTACCGACAGTCGTTGAAGTGGCCGTATTCCCCCAGGCGGGGCCGGTAGCCGAAGTTTGATTCAGCTGGTAAGGCACTTTATCCGTATTCGTTGCCGAGTTCGCCACCGACGACATCGCACCCGCGCCAGAAGTGTTTCCGCCATTCGCCGTTGAGGGAGCAAGACCAATAAAATAGGGGGTGGTTTTAGAGCAGTTCACGGAAATGGTGCTGTTCCCGGTGGTATTTGTCGCACTGGAATTCACAGAACCAAGATTGATGTTAGAGGTGGGACCAGCCGTGACGGAACAGGCCTTTGCAATATTAATAAGTACCTGAAAGGTTCCCGTCGATGTTACCGCGCTGGCTGAGGGAGCGATCGCGAAAGCTATACATGAAAGAACCAGACGTACTCCGGTGGCTGATTTCATAACCTTATCCTTAAGTTAATTACCATATTTTAGATTTGACAATGACTGTCACTTAGCACAACAAGCAATACCTTAGTACAGTGAATATTGTTGCACCAGATCAATTTTTGATCATTTTGTAATTTCAGATATTTCTGTAACAGCACGGATTTACAGGTCACGGATAGGGGAAAACCTTAAGTAAATTGCCCTCTTATGAGCATGATTTTTCGGAATAAGAATGACAACGCGTGGTAAAGCTAAGGGCAAAAAGCGAACAACTGGCGGTTTTAAAGAATGCAGAACAGGAAGCACAGCACGGCCTTCATGATTTCAATGGAGGACAGCAGCAGGAATTTTAATCACTTTCAGGCGGTCGTTTAATATCGGCTAAAAACCGCGCTAACTGTAGGCCCTTACAGTTAACCAGCGACGCTATGACATGTTAAAAAACACCACGTTATGAAAGTAGATTGATGTTTTCTCATCCTTCAAATGTGATCCGGGAACCGTTGGTACGGTATTTAAACTAACTGAATAGACAGTTTTTTTTGAAGGGGATTTTAAAATGAATAGACCGATCGCTCCCGTGCTGTTGCCTGCTCTTCTGGCAGGGTGCGCCACGGGTTCTCCTTGTGTGCCGGTTTACGACGATCGGGGAAAACTGGTGCACACCAATACCTGTATGAAAGGGACCACTCAGGATAACTGGGAAACTGCAGGAACTATTGCTGGCGGGGCCACAGCCCTGCCCGGGCTGACGTTGGGGATTATTGCATTAACCAAATAAGGATTAAATCGACAGATAGCACAAATAAATCAAAACAAGATTACAGGTAATAGATTCCGAGCTTATTTATCCAGTATATAAAGGTTACCAGGAGAAATAAATATATAAAATTTTTACTCGTAATGAATATTGTCATACCCCCTGAGGGTATCAGCCAATAATTTCAATGAACACCTTCTCTGAACATGCTCTATTGATACAATTACGGGTAACTAACTGAGCCATTAATCTTCAGTAGATGCATGAAATGATAATGTTAATAACTTACAACTCTAATATTATGAAGGCACTCCAACATGAAAATTGAGAATCAAATAAATCATTATTTAACACCGTCAACCTTCCCGGAAAATACCATGATGTCAAAAAAAGAAAATGAGATGCCGCAGACACGAAGTCACAGAGTTAAACGCGGGGCTCTGAACGGAATAAAAACAACAGACCCGTTATCTGTTCGCCTGGGAATGGGAGGGCCACTGGAGTTGATTCCAGGACTCAGAGATATAAATCCGGTGGGATTTTTTCGGCGAGCATGGGGAAGAACCACACACAATACACAGTCTGTTACTACCACGCCAGCCAGCACAGCTACAAACGAGGAGCGGGCCAGAGAATTGCCCGGATTTCGCAGAATAGTTTATCAGGGGCAAGACGCCTGGGTTCGACAAGGAAGCCAGGATGGTCTTTATGACCTCTATTTTCTTGATCACTTTAATAATCCACAACGAGCGGGAACGGTTTATC
>WJYK01000017.1 GCA_009668225.1 Enterobacteriaceae bacterium RIT693
AGCCAGAACGGTAGTGATTGCAGCAGTCAGAGTGGTTTTACCGTGGTCAACGTGGCCGATAGTACCAACGTTGACGTGCGGTTTTTTACGTTCAAATTTTTCTTTAGACACGGCTATATTCCTTACTATTGTGCTCGCCCCTCGTGGAGAGAGCACGGGATCATTGTGTTAAAAGCGTTGGCTTATTTGCCACGAGCTTCGATTACGGCCTGAGCAACGTTGTTAGGTGCGTCATCATACTTCAGGAATTCCATGGAGTAAGATGCACGACCTTTGGTCAGAGAACGCAGCTGAGTTGCGTACCCGAACATTTCAGACAACGGAACTTCAGCATGAATCTGTACGCCAGTAGCGTTAGATTCCTGGCCTTTCAGCTGACCACGACGACGGCTAAGGTCACCGATAACGTCACCAGTGTTCTCTTCCGGAGTCTCAACTTCAACCTTCATGATAGGCTCAAGCAGAACTGGTTTAGCTTTCTTAAAGCCATCTTTGAAGGCAATAGAAGCGGCCAGTTTAAACGCCAGCTCGGAGGAGTCAACGTCGTGGTAAGAACCGAAGTGCAGACGCACGCCGAGATCGACTACCGGGTAGCCCGCCAGAGGACCAGATTTCAGCTGCTCCTGGATGCCTTTATCAACAGCAGGGATGTATTCGCCAGGAATCACACCACCTTTGATGTCGTTGATGAACTCGTAACCTTTAGGGTTAGAGCCCGGCTCCAGTGGGTACATGTCGATAACAACATGACCGTACTGACCACGACCACCAGACTGCTTGGCGTGTTTACCTTCGATATCGGTAACTTTCGCGCGAATCGCTTCACGGTAAGCAACCTGTGGTTTACCGACGTTCGCTTCAACGTTGAACTCACGCTTCATACGGTCAACGATGATGTCGAGGTGCAGCTCACCCATACCCGCGATGATGGTCTGGTTAGATTCTTCATCAGTCCATACGCGGAATGATGGGTCTTCTTTAGCCAGACGGCCCAGAGCCAGACCCATTTTTTCCTGGTCAGCTTTGGTTTTCGGCTCAACGGCGATGGAGATTACCGGTTCAGGGAATTCCATACGCTCCAGAATGATCACGTTGTCCGGATCACAGATGGTATCACCTGTGGTCACGTCTTTCAGGCCGATTGCCGCAGCAATGTCGCCCGCGCGAACTTCTTTGATCTCTTCACGTTTGTTAGCGTGCATCTGAACGATACGACCGAAACGCTCACGAGCCGATTTAACCGGGTTGTATACGGTATCACCGGAGTTAACCACGCCAGAGTACACGCGGAAGAACGTCAGGTTACCTACGAACGGGTCGGTAGCGATTTTGAATGCCAGAGCAGCAAATGGCTCTTCGTCGCTAGCGTGACGCTCAGATGGAGTGTCTTTACCGTCGTCCAACATACCGTTGATAGCAGGTACGTCAGTTGGTGCTGGCAGGTAATCAATTACCGCATCCAGCATCGCCTGAACACCTTTGTTCTTAAATGCAGAACCACAGGTAACCAGGATGATTTCGTTGTTCAGAACGCGCTGACGCAGAGCAGTCTTGATTTCTTCCTCGGTCAGCTCTTCGCCGCCCAGGTATTTTTCCATCAGCTCTTCAGAAGCTTCTGCCGCGGACTCGATCAGGTTCTGGTGCCATTCGTCAGCCAGGTCCTGCATGTCAGCCGGAATATCTTCGTATTCGAAGGTAACGCCCTGATCTGCATCGTTCCAGTTGATGGCTTTCATTTTCACCAGGTCGATAACGCCGGTGAAACCTTCTTCAGCACCAATCGCCAGCTGAAGCGGAACAGGGTTCGCGCCCAGGCGGGATTTGATCTGGCCTACAACTTTCAGGAAGTTTGCACCCATACGGTCCATTTTGTTAACGAACGCGATGCGTGGAACTTTGTATTTGTTAGCCTGACGCCATACGGTTTCAGACTGTGGCTGAACACCACCAACTGCGCAGTAAACCATTACTGCACCGTCAAGAACACGCATGGAACGTTCTACTTCGATGGTGAAGTCAACGTGTCCCGGGGTGTCGATGATGTTTACGCGGTGCGGTTCATACTGCTTAGCCATACCAGACCAGAATGCAGTAGTTGCAGCGGAGGTAATGGTGATACCACGCTCCTGCTCCTGCTCCATCCAGTCCATGGTTGCAGCGCCGTCATGAACTTCACCGATTTTGTGGTTTACACCGGTGTAGAACAGAATACGTTCGGTAGTCGTGGTTTTACCGGCGTCGATGTGTGCACTGATACCGATGTTACGGTAGCGTGCAATGGGTGTTGTACGAGCCATTTGATTCCTCTATATCCTGGGACGTTCAAGTTAAGTAACCCAAAGCGGGCAGCTTCATGAAGCGCCCGCTTGGGTAACACTACGAAGGATTTATTACCAACGGTAGTGAGCGAACGCCTTGTTGGCTTCAGCCATACGGTGAACGTCTTCACGTTTCTTCACTGCAGTGCCTTTGTTTTCTGCAGCATCAGACAGTTCATTCGCCAGGCGAAGAGCCATGGATTTATCACCGCGTTTACGAGCAGCTTCTACGATCCAACGCATTGCCAGGGCATTACGACGAACCGGACGAACTTCAACTGGAACCTGATAAGTAGAACCACCAACGCGGCGGGACTTAACTTCGACGGTCGGACGGACGTTGTCCAGAGCGACTTCGAAAGCTTCCAGTTCGTTTTTACCAGAACGCTGAGCCAGGGTCTCCAGCGCGGTATAAACGATAGATTCTGCAGTAGATTTTTTACCATCTACCATCAGGATATTTACAAATTTAGCCAGCAGCTCTGATCCGAACTTAGGATCCGGCAGAATTTTACGCTGACCAATCACGCGACGACGTGGCATAGGAATACTCCGTTGTTAATTCAGGATTGTCCAAAACTCAAAGAGTTTATTTTGACATTAATTTAAAACGTTTGGCCTTACTTAACGGAGAACCATTAAGCCTTAGGACGCTTCACGCCATACTTGGAGCGAGATTGCTTACGGTCTTTAACGCCGGAGCAGTCAAGCGCACCACGAACGGTGTGGTAGCGAACACCTGGCAAGTCTTTAACACGACCACCACGGATCAGGATCACGGAGTGCTCCTGCAGGTTGTGACCTTCACCGCCGATGTAGGAGGTGACTTCAAAACCGTTAGTCAAACGCACACGGCAAACTTTACGCAGTGCGGAGTTTGGTTTTTTAGGAGTGGTGGTATATACACGGGTACATACACCACGTTTTTGCGGGCAAGCTTCCAGCGCAGGCACGTTGCTTTTTGCAACTTTGCGTACGCGTGGTTTGCGAACCAGCTGGTTAACTGTTGCCATTAAATAGCTCCTGGTTTTTGCTTTTGCTTCGTAAACACGTAATAAAACGGCCTCATATAATATGAGGACGCAGAATTTTAGGGCTGAGCCGAAAAGGTGTCAAGAAATATACAGCGATCCGCCGTTACCAGGCGAACTGCTGGTCGTGTTTTATCGCTAATCTGACGAAATCAGTATAGCTGACACACACAACCCTGGATGAAATTTGAGCAATCAGGCCTCGCGCCTCAACATCTTCTCGCAGAGCGCTGATAGAAATGGGGGCTGAAAGCAGTAATTCAAGCGCCCGGCTGTTATTCAGCGCGGCAATCACGCCGTCTTCCATCAACAGCAGATCGTCTCCTGGCTGGACATAGCGCAGCATCTCGCTGATATCACACTGAAAGGGCGACTGACGTAAAGTATGCAGCATGGGCACCTCAGAAGGTGAGTACGACATCGTACTGGTTTAATTTTTCCCTCAGCGCATCTGACGCCAGCACTTCGGCATCGATAACCCAGGATGACTGTTCCGACAGCCCTCTTTCGCTCAATGAGGCCGCACAAAGAAAACACTGCTCGATGTCATACAGCGGCAAAACGCGGAAGGTAGCGATGTAATCTCTGGCCAGCACTTTCGCTGGCTGTTGGCCGGGCACCAGCTGCAGTACACCGTCCCCAATAAAAAACACGCCGATATCTTCAGACCATGCTGAGGTCGCCAATAACGCATCCAGCCCCTCCCGGCCGGCAGAACTACCGTGCGGCGCAGAACGGAACACAAAAGCCACACGCTTCATCAGAATTGCACCATTCTTTCACAGGTGAGCGCCGCTTCCGCCAGCGCCCCCAGCCCACTAAGCGTAAAGCCAGGCTGGAGATTACTCACGTTCAGTCCCAAAGACTTAGCCTGCTCTTCATCGGTCACGCCGCGGCGCAGCGCAGCGGCCACACAGATGTGCAGCGCAACGCCGTGTTGCGAGCTCAACGACCGCCACTCGCGGACCAGATCAACCTCATCGTTTGCCGGCGCGGTCAGCTGATTAGCGTTATAAATCCCCTCGCGGTAGAAAAAAACGCTCTCAAGCGTATGGCCTTCTGCCAGAAGCGCCCGGGCAAACAACAGCGCGCTACTCGCCTGCTGAGTACCATAAGCCGGCCCGGTAACCATCAACGCAAAGCGCATTACTTATCCTGGCCAAGGAAGTCGCCGTTTTTGAACTGGCGAATGTAAAGATAAACGGTGTGCTTGGAAATATTCAGACGGTCGGCCACCTGGTTAATCGCATCTTTGATATCGAAGATGCCTTTCTCATAGAGGTTAAGGACTATCTGGCGGTTTTTCGCGTTGTTCGACACGTTGCGATCGGCATTCACTTCTTCAATTGTGAATTCAAGCGTTTGCATCACCAGGTCTTCAACGGAGGAGGCAAAGTTCACCGAGGACGGCACTTCCTGGTCCTGCGTTTCTGGTGGCACAAAGGTCGACATAATCTGAGAGAACGGCACGTCGAGGTTCATGTTGATGCACAGTAAACCTATCACGCGCTGGTCACGGTTGCGGATCGCAATGGTCACCGACTTCATCAGAACGCCGCTTTTCGCGCGGGTAAAATAGCATTTTGATACGCTGCTGTCGGCGCCGGTCATATCGTGCAGCATGCGCAGCGCCAGATCGGTAATTGGCGAGCCTATTTTTCGCCCGGTATGTTCACCATTAGCGATACGAATGGCTGAACATTTCAGGTCCTGCAAGGAATGCAGAACGATTTCGCAATGGGAGCCAATCAGCATCGCTAACCCGTCCACAACCGCTTCATAGGATTTTAAGATTTCGAAGTCGGTTTGCTCAAAAGGACGCTGGTCCAGTAAATCGAGTTCACTGGTTTCGTTGGTTAAAAGCGAATTGGACATGTAAAAATACCACCCTCTCAGATTGATGACAAACGCCCGAAAACGGGGTTTTCGGCCGTTTGGGGTAAATCAGAAGACATCGTCCATTATTGTCATCGGCCCCAAATTGAAGGCAATACCGATAACAGATCTTGTCAGCCATTTACTCTAAAGAGAGCCTGTCACGCTTTGATGGTGTCAGGGCAGACTCATACTCGGTTGAAACGCTGCCCGCTAAGGTAATACAACGTAAGACGTGCTTTCCAGTCTTTATTCTCCTCATTGCGCGTGGGGGAAAATAAAGCAAGTCCCAAAAACAAAACCGCCGCCCGATGGGCGGCGGTTCAAACTGCCAGCAAATTACTTGCTTTTTGCTGCGTCAGCCGCTTTGGCATCCGCTGCTGCTGCAGGTTTAGCGTCAGCTTTTGGCGCCTGTTTAATGTCCAGCAGCTCAACTTCAAACACCAGCGTGGAGTTGGCAGGGATCCCTGGAACGCCAGTTTTACCGTAAGCCAGCTCTGGTGGAATAACCAGCTTGATTTTGCCGCCTTTCTTGATGTTTTTCAGGCCTTCAGTCCAGCCTGGGATAACGCCATCAAGACGGAAGGAAAGAGGCTCACCACGGGTGTAAGAGTTATCAAACTCTTTACCGTCGATCAGCGTACCTTTGTAGTTAACAACTACGGTATCGGTATCTTTAGGCGCATCGCCGGTACCGTCTTTCTCGACTTTATACAGCAGGCCGGTAGAAGACGTTTTTACGCCCTTCTCTTTAGCGAAAGCATCACGGAAAGCTTTGCCTTTGTCTGCATTCTCTTTTGCGTCTTTTTCCATTTTCTCCTGAGCGGAGGCTTTTACGCGAGTCTCAAACGCCTGCAGAGTTTGCTCGATGTCCTGATCGGAAAGTTTGCTCTTATCAGCAAAGGCATCCTGCACGCCCGCGATCAGCTGAGCTTTGTCCAGGGTGATACCCAGTTTCTCTTGCTCTTTCAGGGAGTTTTCCATGTAACGCCCAAGCGAAGCGCCCAGTGCATAGGCGGCTTTCTGATCGTCGTTCTTAAAGACCGCTTTGCTGTCAGCCTGAGCGGCAGCAGGCGCATCTTTCGCAGCAGCAGGTGCGGCGAAAGCTGGTGCATTAAGGGCAACGGCCATTGTGGTCGCCAGAAGCGTTACTTTAAATAATGATTTCATCCATTTCTCCAAGGGCCGGGGCCTCTCACCCCAGGTTTTTCAAATAAGCTAAGTGACGTACTATAACGTCGTGAAAGAAATCTACACAATCTCTCAGCGAGTTATCGAGTCAAATTCAGATTCTTTTTGTTTAAAGAAGTTTCCTTCAAAGTGCTTCCGCGCTGTAAAGCTGAGTCATTTTCAGTAAAATCACCGCATATTGTCCATCGCGCAGGCAGAAAGAGGAATCGCCATGCCCCCAAAATCCACCGAACAACGGCTGGAAGATCTCGAGAGTCGTCTCGCCTTTCAGGAGATAACGATTGAAGAGCTGAATCAGACCGTGACGGCGCACGAACTTGAGATGGTCAAACTTCGCGAGCATTTACGTCTGCTGGTTGAAAAACTAAAGGCGAGCCAACCATCCATGGTCGCATCTGAATCTGAAGAAACACCGCCACCGCATTACTGAATGACAGGCATAAAAAAAGGCGTGTTAAACACGCCTTTTTCTTTATACAGCAATTAGTGGCAGCCACAGCCGCCGTTGCCGCAACCGCCTTTACCGTGGTCATGGTCGTGATCGTGGCCATGACCGCCGCAGCAGCCGTCGTGATCGTGGTCATGATGATGATCGTGCTCACCGTGAACGTGGCCGTGGGCCAGTTCTTCTTCGGTCGCTTCGCGGATCGCCACAACTTCAACGTTGAATTTCAGATTCTGACCAGCCAGCATGTGGTTGCCGTCAACCACAACGTGCTCATCTTCCACTTCGGTAATTTCAACCGGTACCGGCCCCTGATCGGTTTCAGCCATAAAGCGCATGCCAACCTGCAGCTCGTCAACGCCCATGAAGACGTCTTTCGGTACGCGCTGCACCAGGTTCTCGTCGTACTGACCGTAGGCGTCGTTCGCGCCCACTTCAACGTCAAATTTATCGCCAACTTCGTGACCATCCAGCGCTGTTTCCAGGCCAGAAATCAGGGAGCCGTGGCCGTGCAGGTAGTCCAGCGGCGCGCTCACCGGAGACTCATCGACCAACACACCGTCTTCTGTACGTACCTGATAGGCCAGGCTGACCACCAGGTCTTTTGCTACTTTCATGATATCTCCTGAACGAGCGTGGGGAAAAAACTGGCGCAGATTGTAACGGAAATCTGCGCCGCTGTACCCTCTAGCTTAAAAAAAGCTGACTCATGCCGCTAGTCGGGATGAAAAATCCCTATCACTTGCTCCTGTTCGCGAACGTGCTCGCGAACCTGCTTATCAGCTTCTCGCATCTGATGGCCACACTTCACACACTCAACGATATCAACGTTGTTCTCGCGCCACAGAGCAAGCGAGTCCTTCGCCTGGCACTTGGGGCAAACCGCTCCGGCAATAAATCGTTTACGCACTGACATTGGCTTCACCTGATGTTCTGAAAAAGAGGGAAAAAGCGTGGTTTTTCCCTCTTTTTGGTTATCTGGCGAAAATCAATAAATTGATTTTCCTGGTTTATTTCTTGCTTCCGCCGATCAAATCTCTATCGTAGGTATTTCTTCAACGGGCTGGCTTACTATTCAAATTCATCCCAACCATCAAGCTGGCGGCGCTCTTGCTGCATTTCACGTTCAAAAATTTCCTCCAGCTCGCGCCGAGCCTCACGCACCCTGGAAATCTGTGCGGTGTCGGTATGAATCGGCATTAACTCCCTGAGCATGCTCATATCCAGGCGGCGGAAGTGTAACTGCGCACGGTGCGCCTGATGCGGATGCATTCCCAACGTGAGCAGAGCCTTACGGCCAAGCTCAAGCGCGCTGGAGAAGGTTTCACGCGAGAACAGTTTAACGCCTGCCTGCAGCAGTTCATGGGCTTCAACGCGCCCGCGAGCGCGTGCCAGAATGGCAAGATGTGGAAAGTGTTGTTGACAGAGATGCACAATCCGCAGGGTATCTTCCGGCTCATTGCAGGTGATAACAATAGATTTCGCCGCTTCTGCACCGGCTGAACGCAACAGTTCTACCTCCGTAGCGTCACCGTAATACACCTTATAACCGTACTTTCTCATCAGGCTCACGGCACTGATATCTCGCTCAAGTACGGTAATACGCATTTTATTTGCCATTAACAAACGGCCAATAACCTGGCCAAAACGCCCAAACCCGACAATGATGACCTGCGGATGATCATCCTCTACATAAGGCGCTTCATCCGTCTCTTCCCCGGAGTTAAAACGCCTTGCCAGTATCGCATCTACGCCTTTCATCAATAGCGGCGTGGTCATCATCGAGAGCGTGACCGTCACCAGCAGCAACGGCATTTGCTCACCCTGGAAAAGCTTCTGTGAAGCCGCGGCGGAAAACAGCACAAAAGCAAACTCGCCCCCCTGGCTTAACACCCCGGCGAACTGCAATCTTTCAGAGCTACGCAGGCCATAGACACGCGACAGGCCATACAAAATTGTGGCCTTCACCGCGACCAGTGCAACGACGCTTACCGCAATCCATAACAGATGCGTAAACAACACGCCCAGGTTTAGCGCCATGCCGACCGAAATAAAGAACAGTCCCAGCAGCAGCCCTTTGAACGGATCGATCGCTATTTCAAGCTCATGGCGATATTCACTTTCCGCCAGCAGCACGCCGGCCAGAAACGTCCCCAGCGCCATAGAGAAACCGAGCGCGTCCATAAATAACGCCGAACCAAGCACCAGCAGCAGCGCCGCAGCGGTAAACACTTCACGCACGCCGGAGCCGGCAATAAAACGGAACACTGGACGCAGAAGGTAGCGGCCCCCCAGCAGCATGCCGATAAACGCCAGCGCCTTCAGGCCAACCTTAATCCAGTCGGTATGATCGTCCCCGTTACCCGCCAACAGCGGCACCAACGCCAACGCAGGGATCACCGCCAGGTCCTGGAACAGTAGCACTGAAAAACCTAACTGCCCGGACTCGCTGCGGTTCATGCTTTTGTCGCGCATCAGCTGCAGCGCCATTGCCGTCGACGACATCGCAAGGCCGATGCCGCCTACCACAGCCGCCTGCCAGGAGAAATCCGTCAGCATCAGCAGGCCAGCCAGCACCATGGCACTCAAAATCACCTGTGCGGCACCCACACCAAAAATTGAGCGCCTCAGTTGCCAGAGCTTCGACGGATTCAGCTCAAGGCCAATGATAAACATCAGGAACACAACGCCAAGCTCGGAGAAGTGCAGAATTTCATCGACGTCGCTGATAAAACCTAAGCCCCAGGGCCCAATGGCTATCCCGGCCAGCAGATACCCCAACACCGCGCCAATCCCCAGGCGTGCGGCGATAGGGACCGCGACGACGGCCGCAAAGAGGAACAGCACCCCCGCTAACAGTAAATCAGACCCTTCCATCAGCGGCCTCCCGTTGGCAATGGATTCGCCAGCCACTCACCATAGGCCTTCGCGTGGCTTTCCAGCTCTTGCTTAGACTGCCGGCGAGCCCAATAAACAATAATCGGCATCATCCAGTGCATCTTGCACATCGCCGCCGTAAGCTCAAAGGGACGTAAAATTTCACTCAGCGGGAAGCGGTTATAGCCGTCATAGCGATAGGCACCTTCCGGCTCGCCGGTGGTTATCACGCTGCGCCAGTACTTTCCCGCCAGCGCATTGCCTCCAACGCCGCTGGCAAAATCACGGCTCAAAACGCGATCCATCCACTCTTTCAGCAACGCTGGGCAACTGTAGGTATAGAGAGGGTGCTGAAAAACAATGACATCGTGCTCCAGCAGCAATGACTGTTCATGATAAATATCGATAAAAAAATCGGGATAGTGTGCATAGAGATCGTGCACGGTTACATTTTCAAGCTGCAGAGCCGGCTGAAGCAAAACCCGGTTAGCCACCGAGTCCTGGGATTCCGGATGGGCATACAGCAGCAAAACTTTCGGCGGCTGCGACATCATTACCCTCCAGGGCGTCGTCATAGTCATTATTTTGGGCTACCATGCAGCCCGACCTGTTGCCCAGGCGACATGTTAACGAATTACAATGACAATTTAACATACTCTGAACATACGGCGCTTTATGATTGTTTTCTCCTCGTTACAAATTCGTCGCGGCACTCGCGTTCTGCTGGATAACGCCACCGCCACCATCAACCCAGGGCAAAAAGTCGGCCTGGTGGGTAAAAACGGCTGTGGAAAATCCACGCTGCTGGCGTTACTGAAAAACGAGATAAGCGCCGACGGCGGTAGCGCAAGCTTCCCCGGCAACTGGCAGCTTGCCTGGGTTAATCAGGAAACGCCCGCGCTGGCCATGCCTGCGATAGAGTATGTCATCGACGGCGATCGTGAATTCCGTAAGCTGGAAGCCGAACTCAACGCGGCAAACGCACGTAACGACGGCCACGCTATCGCCCTGGTTCACGGCAAATTGGATGCGGTAGATGCCTGGACCATTCGCTCCCGCGCTTCCAGCCTGCTCCACGGCTTGGGCTTCAGCAATGAACAGCTGGAACGCCCGGTAAGCGATTTCTCGGGCGGCTGGCGCATGCGTCTTAACCTCGCACAGGCGCTGATTTGCCGTTCGGATCTGCTGTTGCTTGATGAACCGACCAACCACCTCGATTTGGATGCTGTCATTTGGCTGGAGCGCTGGCTGAAAAGCTACCAGGGCACGCTGATCCTTATCTCTCACGACCGCGATTTCCTCGATCCGGTGGTCGATAAAATTATCCATATCGAACAGCAGAATATGTTCGAGTACACCGGCAACTACTCTTCGTTCGAGATCCAGCGCGCCACTCGCCTGTCCCAGCAGCAGTCGATGTACGAAAGCCAGCAGCAAAAAGTGGCCCACCTGCAAAGCTTTATCGACCGCTTCAAGGCAAAAGCCTCTAAAGCCAAGCAGGCGCAAAGCCGCGTGAAGATGCTGGAACGCATGGAGCTGATTGCCCCGGCGCACGTCGATAACCCATTCCACTTCAGCTTCCGGGCGCCAGAAAACCTGCCAAACCCGCTGCTGCGGATGGAAAAAGTCAGCGCCGGCTACGGCGAGCGCGTGATCCTGAACTCCATCAAGCTGAATCTGGTTCCCGGCTCACGTATTGGCCTTTTGGGGCGCAACGGCGCGGGTAAATCCACGTTAATCAAACTGCTGGCCGGTGAATTAGAGCCGCTGCAGGGTGACATTGGCCTCGCCAAAGGCATCAAGCTCGGCTACTTCGCCCAGCATCAGCTGGAATACCTGCGTGCCGACGAATCGCCGCTCCAGCATCTGGCTCGCATTGCCCCACGCGAGCTGGAACAGCAATTGCGTGACTACCTGGGCGGCTTTGGTTTCCAGGGCGATAAAGTCACGGAGCAAACGGCGCGTTTTTCCGGCGGCGAAAAAGCCAGGCTGGTACTGGCGCTGGTCGTCTGGCAGCGCCCTAACCTGCTGCTGCTCGATGAACCGACTAACCACCTTGACCTCGACATGCGCCAGGCACTTACCGAAGCGTTAATCGACTTCGAAGGGGCGCTGGTTGTCGTTTCGCACGACCGTCACCTGCTGCGTTCCACGACGGACGATCTCTATCTGGTGCACGATGGCAAAGTTGAGGCCTTCGACGGCGACCTTGAGGATTACCAGCAATGGCTGAGCGACCTGCAAAAGCAGGAAAACCAGCCTGCAGACACAGCGAAGGATAACGCCAATAGCGCGCAGGCCCGTAAGGACCAGAAGCGCCGTGAGGCCGAGCTTCGCACGCAAACTCAGCCGCTGCGCAAGCAAATCACCCAGCTCGAAAAGCAGATGGAAAAGCTAAACGCCCAGCTTGCCGGGGTAGAAGAGAAGCTGGCGGACAGCGCCATTTATGACCAGAGCCGTAAGGCCGAGATGAACGAATGCCTGCAAACGCAGGTAAAAGTGAAGTCGGCGCTGGAAGCGTGTGAGATGGAATGGCTGGACGCTCAGGAACAGCTTGAACAGATGCTGCAGAGCGATTAAACGCTTAGCGTTAAGCCCCTCTCCCCGACAGGGAGAGGGTTTTCATCAGCGCCAGATAAGCAGTACGCAGGCCGCGGTTAACACGCCCATGCTGACGTTGAAAATGGCCCAGGAACGGCGGCTACGCAGAAACAGGCCGATCAGGCTACCAAAGGCTATCCAGATAACCCCGGCCACGATGTTCACCAGCGCAATCCCTACGCTTATCATCGCCACGGAATGCAGATAGGCGGCACCCGCCAGGCTAAAGCTTGCGACGGCACCCAGCGCCATCAGCCAGGCTTTAGGGTTTATCACCTGCAGCAGGCCACCCTGCCAGAACGGCACCGGAGAAGGCGGTGCGGCGTCGGTTTCCAGTCGCTCGTATTTCGCGGTGCCAATTTTCCAGGCCAGCCACAAAAGATAAACGCTACCGGCAATCTTCAGGATAAGGTGCAGAGCCGGGTAAAGCAGGATTAGGCTCCCGACGCCAAAGGCAACCAGCACTAAAATGCATTGCATCCCGAGCATGATGCCAATCATCAAAGGCAGGCTGCGGAAAAAACCGTAATTCGCCCCGGACGCGGTAAGTAGCGTATTATTAGGGCCAGGTGTAATGGCGGCGACCCAGAGAAAGCCCAGCATCGAAAGAAAAAGCGTTAAGTCCATGAATTGGGTGCTCCACACCCGAAGAATAATTAGCGAACTAAACGAAACTAACAGTGTGATATGGCCAGTACAAGTCCTTTAGAATTGAATATTCATCATGATGAAGGTGACGATTTCCGCCCGATGCGCGGACTCAGTAATCCGCATCTGCAAACCATGATCCCACGTTTGATTCGCCGCCGAATCAATTTCAAACCTCACTGGCAGCGCCTGGATATGCCGGACGGGGATTTTGTCGATCTTGCGTGGAGCGAAGATCCGCAAACCGCGATGCATAAACCGCGTCTGGTGGTGTTTCACGGCCTGGAAGGCAGCCTCCACAGCCCTTACGCCCACGGCATGATAGAAGCGGCCAAAAAGCGCGGCTGGCTAGGCGTGGTAATGCATTTTCGCGGCTGTAGCGGTGTGCCAAACCGTAAAGAGCGCATTTACCACTCCGGCGAAACCGAAGACGGCACCTTCTTCCTCGAATGGTTGAATCAGCGCTACGGCGAGGTCCCAACCGCCGCGGTTGGTTTCTCGCTGGGCGGAAATATGCTCGCCTGCCTGATGGCAAAACAGGGCGCGGCCTGCACGCTGAAAGCGGGAGTTATCGTCTCCGCACCGTTGATGCTCGAGCAATGTTGCTATCACATGGAACAAGGCTTTTCGCGCGTTTATCAGCACTACCTGCTGAACCTGCTGAAAAAAAATGCCGCCCGCAAGCTGAAGAGCTACCCGGGTTCACTGCCTATCGACCTGCGTAAACTTAAAAGCCTGCGCCGTATTCGCGAGTTCGACGACCTGATCACCTCAAAAATTCACGGCTTTGCCGACGCACTGGACTACTATCGCCAGTGCAGCGCCATGCCGCTCTTGCCGGACATTGCCTCGCCAACGCTGATTATTCACGCCAAAGACGATCCGTTTATGGACCACCACGTGATCCCGGACCGCGAAACGCTGCCGCCGAATATCCACTATCAGCTCACCACCTATGGCGGTCACGTTGGCTTCGTTGGCGGCACGCCGCTGCGCCCACAGATGTGGCTTGAGCAGCGCATTCCTGACTGGCTAACCCGCTTCCTGGACAACTGAAATGATCATTCCCTGGCAAGATCTCGCCCCTGAAACCCTCGACAGTTTGATTGAATCTTTTGTATTACGCGAAGGCACCGATTATGGTGAGCAGGAGCGCTCGCTGACGCAAAAAGTCGCCGACGTGAAGCGCCAGTTGCAAAGCGGCGAAGCCGTGCTGGTTTGGTCTGAACTCCATGAAACGGTAAATATTATGCCGCGCGGGCAGTTTCGTGGCTGACCGCTAACCGGCGGGGTGATCTATACTGGCTGAAAAGTATAACAACCAGAAACCAGACCTTTTTCCGATCCCTCATGGAGTTGTCACCTTATGTCAGCCAAACACCCGGTTATTGCGGTAACAGGTTCCAGCGGCGCCGGAACCACCACCACCAGCCTTGCCTTCCGCAAGATTTTCCAGCAGCTCAATCTGCGTGCCGCCGAGGTTGAAGGCGACAGCTTCCACCGCTATACCCGCCCGGAAATGGATATGGCCATCCGCAAGGCGCGTGATGCGGGCCGCCACATCAGCTATTTTGGGCCAGAAGCCAACGACTTCGGTTTACTGGAACAAACCTTTATCGAATACGGCCAGAGCGGCAAAGGTCAATCACGTAAATATCTGCATACCTACGATGAAGCCGTGCCGTGGAACCAGGTGCCGGGTACCTTTACGCCGTGGCAGCCGCTGTCGGAACCAACCGACGTGCTGTTTTATGAAGGCCTGCACGGCGGCGTTGTCACCCCGCAACATAACGTAGCAGACTGCGTGGATTTGCTGGTTGGCGTGGTGCCTATTGTTAACCTGGAATGGATTCAGAAGCTGGTTCGCGACACCGGCGAGCGCGGCCATTCGCGGGAAGCGGTGATGGACTCCGTCGTGCGTTCGATGGACGATTACATCAACTTCATTACGCCGCAGTTCTCACGCACCCATATTAACTTCCAGCGCGTCCCGACGGTGGATACCTCTAACCCGTTTGCCGCACGTGCCATTCCGTCGCTGGACGAAAGCTTCGTGGTTATCCATTTCCGCGGGCTGGACGATATCGACTTCCCTTATCTGCTGGCGATGCTGCAAGGATCGTTTATCTCCCACATCAACACTCTGGTGGTGCCTGGCGGGAAAATGGGGCTGGCGATGGAGCTGATTATGGGGCCGCTGGTGCAGCGACTGGCGGAAGGCAGGAAGATTGCCTGATTCGGCAGAGGCGGCGTGAATGCCGCCTTTTTGATCTTTATGCTTCGATCACTTCATAGCTGTGGGTAATGTTTGCCGCTTTCCCAAGCATCAGCGCTACCGAACAATACTTTTCAGCAGAAAGATCGACCGCGCGCGATACGGCGCTATCCTTCAGCTCTTTTCCGGTAACCACAAAGTGCAGATTAATATGGGTGAACAGGCGCGGCGCTTCTTCACGGCGCTCAGAGGTCAGCTTGACTTCACAATCCATCACGTCGTGGCGACCTTTTTGCAAAATCGACACCACGTCAATGGCGCTACAGCCGCCCGCCGCCATCAGCAGCATTTCCATTGGGCTTGGCGCTTTATCACCAGAATTACCGTCCATCAAGATCTGGTGGCCAGAAGCGGACTCCCCGAGGAAGGTCATGCCTTCCACCCATTTAACACGTGCCTGCATTTTGCCTACTCCTGTTGAGAAAATATTCTTTCAGATTACGCGTCTACGTCAAAACTGGCAACGTAAGGCGATCCAAGTCATGCTGAAACGAGACAAGACAAGACACTTACCAAAAGCTATGCTAAAACAATTCGGATGCTGCTGCGATACAGAGACGTTTATGCCGTAAGCAGAGGAAACGACTAATTACAGGCCGCAGGATTGACCTGCCCGCCAGTTCCCAGGGTATGGGAAAATTTCACGATTGCAACGCCAGACAAGAGGTTCCGAGTCTTGTCTTTGGTAGCCAGTTTATAACAGAGGATAACCGCGCATGGTGCTTGGCAAACCGCAAACAGACCCGACTCTCGAATGGTTCTTGTCTCATTGCCACATTCATAAGTATCCGTCGAAGAGCACGCTGATTCACCAGGGTGAAAAGGCGGAGACGCTGTATTACATCGTCAAAGGCTCCGTAGCTGTTCTGATTAAAGATGAAGAAGGCAAGGAGATGATCCTTTCTTATCTGAATCAGGGTGATTTCATTGGTGAATTAGGTTTGTTCGAAGAAGGTCAGGAGCGTAGCGCCTGGGTTCGTGCCAAGACAGCCTGTGAAGTAGCTGAAATTTCCTATAAAAAATTCCGTCAGCTGATTCAGGTCAACCCGGACATCCTGATGCGTCTGTCTTCCCAGATGGCACGCCGCCTGCAGGTTACCTCCGAGAAAGTCGGCAACCTCGCCTTCCTGGACGTGACCGGCCGCATCGCACAGACGCTGCTGAACCTGGCTAAACAGCCGGACGCCATGACCCACCCGGACGGGATGCAGATTAAAATCACCCGCCAGGAAATCGGTCAGATCGTGGGCTGCTCCCGCGAAACCGTTGGCCGTATTCTGAAAATGCTGGAAGACCAGAATCTCATTTCCGCACACGGTAAAACGATTGTCGTTTACGGCACGCGTTAATTAGCCCCATAAAGGCGTGTCGCTTCGGTAACACGCCTTTTTTGTCTCTACAATTCAGGCTATGTGGAAGAGATTAATTTATCACCCGGAAGTTAACTACGCGCTGCGGCAAACGCTGGTGCTGTGTCTACCCGTGGCTATCGGCCTGGTCCTCGACAGCCTGCAAAATGGCCTGCTTT
Source organism: Enterobacteriaceae bacterium RIT693 (assembly GCA_009668225.1). GTDB lineage: Bacteria > Pseudomonadota > Gammaproteobacteria > Enterobacterales > Enterobacteriaceae > Cedecea. The sequence continues at coordinate 16,790 of WJYK01000017.1, forward strand.
TCTCGTTAGTGCCTGCCTGCTGCAACATTGCCGGGCTGGACACGCCGCATAAACGCTTCTTCAAACGTTTGATCATTGGCGGCGGCCTGTTCGCCGTCAGCAGCCTAATCATGCAGCTTCTGCTGCTTTATACCCACGTCCCGCTGCCTGCGATATTAATCGTTATGGCCCTGCTGCTCGGCGTCACGGCGGAAATAAGCTCACTGCATGCTCGCCTGCTGCCCGCGTCGCTGATTGCCGCAATCTTCACGCTCAGCATGGCTGGTAACATGCCTATCTGGAAACCGATGGTGCTCTATATCTCCGGCACCATCTGGTACGGCGCGTTCAACTGGTTCTGGTTCAGACTATGGCGTGAACAGCCGCTCAGAGAGTCGCTAAGCCTGCTGTACCGTCAGCTTGCGGACTACTGTGAGGCAAAATACAGCCTGCTGACCCAGCACACCGATCCGGAAAAAGCGCTGCCTCCCTTACTTGCCCGCCAGCAAAAAGCCGTCGACCTGATAACCATCTGCTACCAGCAGCTGCATATGCTGTCGGCTAACCAGCAAAACGGCTACAAGCGCCTGCTGCGCGCTTTCCAGGTCGCACTGGATTTGCAGGAACACATTTCGGTGAGCCTGCATCAGCCAGAAGAGGTTCAGAAGCTGGTCGAGCAAAGTCATGCGGAAGCCGTGATCCGCTGGAATGCCCAAACCATCGCCGCGCGCCTGCGGGTGCTGGCAGACGATATTCTCTATCACCGCTACCCGACGCGCTTTACCATGGACAAACAGATCGACGCCCTGGAAAAGATCGCCCGTCAGAACCCGGATAATCCGGTTGGTCAATTTTGTCACTACCATTTCAGCCGCATAGCCCGGGTGCTGAAAACCCAGCGTCCGCTGTACGTGAGGGATTTAATGGAAGACAGGGAACGCCGACTGCCTTTCTTCCCGGCGCTGAAAAACTACCTTTCTTTCAAATCATCGGCGCTGCGCAGCTCCGCACGCCTGGGCGTAATGCTGACGATTGCCAGCCTGCTTGGGTCTTTCTTACATCTGCCTAAACCGTACTGGATCCTGATGACGGTGATGTTCGTGACTCAAAACGGCTATGGCGCAACGCGGGTACGTATTGTGCACAGGGCGGCAGGCACCATGGCTGGGCTGTGTATCGCCGGTATTACCCTGCACTTCCACGTTCCGGACAGCTACACCCTACTGGCGATGCTGATGATTACCCTGGTGAGCTATCTGTTCATTCGCAAAAGCTACGGCTGGGCCACCATCGGCTTTACCGTTACGGCGGTATATACCCTGCAGCTCATTACCCTAAGCGCCGAAAGCTACATCATTCCGCGGCTTATCGACACGCTGCTCGGCTGCCTGATAGCCTTTGGCGGCATGATCTGGCTTTGGCCACAGTGGCAAACTGGCCTACTGCGTCAGAACGCCCACGACGCGCTCGAGGCCGATCAGGACGCCATTCGCCTGATACTGAGCAACGATCCGGAACCCACGCCGCTGGCCTGGCAACGCATGCGGGTCAACCAGGCACATAATGCGCTGTTTAACTCGCTCAACCAGGCGATGCAAGAGCCTGGGTTTAACTCTCATTATCTGGCAGACATGAAGCTCTGGGTGACCCACAGCCAGTTCATCGTCGAGCACATCAACGCCATGACCACTCTGGCACGTGAGCACAACATGCTCACGCCGGACCTGGCACAAAAGTATCTGCAGTCTTGTGAAATTGGCTTACAGCGCTGCCAGCAAAGGCTGGAGTACGACGGGCCTGGCGGGTCGAACGACGCCAATATTCTGGATTCAGACACGCTGCCCACGGGGCCGTTAAGCACCATGGAGCAGCATTTACAGCGGATTATTGGCCACCTGAACACCATGCATACCATCTCCTCGGTAGCCTGGCGCCAGCGGCCTCATCATGGGATCTGGCTGAGCCGCCGCCTGCGGCGCTCGGGTTAGTTTTAACCCGCCACCACGTGGGCAACCGCTTTGGCGAAGCGCTGCATTCCTTCCACGATATCCGCGTCATCAACGATAAGCGAAGGCGCGAAACGCATAACGTCCGGCCCGGCGTTCAACACCATCACGCCTTCTGCCGCGCCCGCATAGAGAAACTCGCGCGCGCGCCCTTTGTATTTCTCGTTAAGTTCTGCGCCAATCAACAGCCCCATGCCGCGAATGTCGCTAAACAGATCAAACTGCGCGTTGATCTTCTGCAGTTGTTCAACGAAAAGCTGACGTTTGGCCGCCACGCCTTTGAGAACTTCTGGCGTATTGATGATATCGAAAGCCGCCCCGGCCACTGCGCACGCCAGCGGATTACCGCCGTAGGTTGAACCGTGGCTGCCCACGTGAAATGCGGAAGCAATCTCATGGGTGGTCAGCATCGCGCTCACCGGGAAACCACCGCCGAGGGCTTTGGCGCTGGTCAGAATATCCGGGGTGACGCCGTAGTTAATGTAAGCAAACAGCTCACCCGTGCGCCCCATTCCAGACTGCACTTCATCAAACACCAGCAGCGCCTGGTGCTCATCACACAAATCACGCAGCCCCTGGAGGAACTCCGGCGTAGCCGCCGTGACGCCGCCTTCCCCCTGAATGGGCTCCACCACTACCGCACAGGTATGATCATCCATTACGGCTTTTACCGCCGCAAGGTCGTTGTAGGGAACGTGGATAATGTCGGCCGGTTTCGGACCAAAGCCGTCGGAGTATTTAGCCTGCCCGCCAACGGAGACGGTAAACAGCGAGCGGCCGTGAAACGCATTGTAGAAGGCAATGATTTTACTTTTGTACGGGCTGTGGCGAGTCGAAGCATAGTAGCGGGCCAGTTTGAAAGCCGTTTCGTTTGCTTCCGTGCCGGAATTCATGAAGACGACGCGTTCGGCAAAGGTGGCGTCGATCAGCTTACGGGCAAGCTTCAGGGCTGGCTCATTGGTAAAAACGTTGCTGGTATGCCACAGGGTTTCGCCCTGGGCCTTCAGCGCCTCAACGAGCGCAGGATGGCAATGCCCCAGCGCGGTCACGGCGATGCCTCCGGCAAAGTCCACGTACTCTTTCCCGTCGGAGTCCCACACGCGGCTGCCCTTCCCTTTAACAGGAATAAACTCTGCTGGTGCATAAATCGGCAAAATCACTTCGTCGAAGGTCGCCCGCGTCACCGCTAATTGTTCAGTTGCCATCTATCCCTCACCCGTTTCATGCGTTAAATGTGAATGAAAATATAATCACGAAATATGCATAAAAAACCAAAATCAGGCAAGCGACAATTTATCCAGCAAGGAAATTCGCCAGTAAAGCATGCCCCTGTTCACTGAGAATACTTTCCGGGTGAAACTGTACGCCTTCGATGTTCAGAGTGCGATGGCGGATGCCCATAATTTCCTGCTTATCCGTCCAGGCCGTGACGTCAAAGCTGTCGGGCAAGGTTTCAGGATCGATGAGCAGCGAGTGGTAGCGAGTCACGGTAAGCGGATTATTCAACCCACGAAATACGCCGCTGCCGTTATGACTGATAGCGGAAGTTTTTCCGTGCATCACTTGTTCAGCACGTACGATAGTTGCGCCAAACGCCTGCGCAATCGCCTGGTGCCCCAGGCAAACGCCCAGAATAGGTAACTTACCGGCGAAGTGATTAATGGCAGCAAGTGAGATACCGGCCTCATTTGGGGTGCAAGGGCCAGGGGAGATCACCAGTTTTTTCGGCGCCAGACGCTCAATATCGCCCAGCCCAATTTCGTCGTTACGCTTAACCAGCACCTCCTCGCCCAGCTCGCAAAAATACTGGTAGAGGTTCCAGGTAAAGGAATCATAGTTGTCGATAAGCAGTAACATGGCGGCTCCAGGGCAAAAAAGAACGCGCTATTCTAGTCGCTTTCTCTGGCCTGACTCATCACTTATTGAAATTCTCTGTTTCTGGAAGGAGCAGCGCGGGCGACAAGGCCCGCGCCGAAAAGCTTAAGGCAGCACTTTCGCGGAAAGGATCACGATAGGTTTTGACGGCACATTCTGGTACGGACCCACATTGTGACTCGGAGCCTGGGAAATCTTATCGGCAACGTCCAGACCTTTCACCACTTTGCCAAACACCGCGTAACCAAAGTCACGCTGGCCATGGTCAAGGAAAGCGTTATCCGCAACGTTAATAAAGAACTGGCTGGTTGCGCTGTCTTTATCGGCGGTACGCGCCATAGAAACGGTACCGCGTGTGTTGCGCAGGCCGTTGTCCGCTTCGTTCTTAATCGGCGGGTTAGGTTGCTTCTGGTTCATATCTTCGGTGAAGCCGCCGCCCTGAATCATAAAACCGGGGATCACGCGGTGGAAGGTCGTGTTGTTATAAAAACCGCTGTTGACGTAATCCACAAAGTTTTTCACTGATACCGGTGCTTTTTGGCTATTTAACTCAAGCTCAATATTGCCAGCCGAGGTGGTCAACAGGACGTGCGGGTCGCCTTTTGCAGCCAGCGCAGCAGGGGAAAGCGCGGAGAGAGCAAGTACAGCTGCAACAGCCGCCAGTGTCGATTTGAGCATGAACAATTCCTTACGAAGGCAGTGAGTGAAGCAAGTTGCTTGATTGTAAAGAGGCACCGCAGTCGACGCCAGCCATTTACGGTTATTTACTTTTACGCAAATCAATAAGTTGCAATGCTAACACGCTGAAACAGATTGAAATATGTGACACACTTCATGAATTGATCAGTTTATTTCAGCAATAAATTCATAATTCATTTAAATAGATCACGCAAATGACTAAAATCTGCCCGTCCGCCGCGCTGTCAATGCGCTTTACACTTCCTTGCACAGGCTCGTTATGACTAACAGCAACCGAACCAAGCTTTTATGGATTAGCTTCTTCTCCTACGCCCTGACCGGTGCGTTGGTGATCGTCACCGGGATGGTGATGGGGAACATCGCAGAGTATTTCAATCTGCCGGTGTCCAGCATGAGTAATACTTTTACCTTCCTTAACGCCGGTATCCTGATCTCTATCTTCCTGAATGCCTGGCTGATGGAAATTGTTCCGCTGAAAACCCAGCTGCGCTTTGGCTTCCTGCTGATGGTGCTGGCCGTGGCCGGCCTGATCTTCGGTCATAACCTGGCTATCTTCTCCGCTTCCATGTTCGTGCTGGGTCTGGTAAGCGGGATAACCATGTCGATTGGTACCTTCCTGATCACCCATATGTATGAAGGGCGTCAGCGCGGTTCCCGCCTGCTGTTTACCGACTCCTTCTTCAGCATGGCCGGGATGATTTTCCCGATGGTCGCCGCCATCCTGCTTGCCCGCAGCATCAACTGGTACTGGGTCTACGTCTGTATCGGCCTGGTCTACGTTGCTATCTTCCTGCTGACCCTGGGCTGTGAGTTCCCGGCGCTGGGTAAACACGCGAAGAAAGACGACCAGCCGGTTGTGAAAGAAAAATGGGGCATCGGCGTACTGTTCCTGTCCGTCGCGGCGCTGTGCTACATCCTCGGCCAGCTGGGCTTTATCTCCTGGGTACCGGAATATGCTAAAGGCCTCGGCATGAGCATCAACGATGCCGGTAAGCTGGTCAGTGACTTCTGGATGTCCTATATGTTCGGTATGTGGGCGTTCAGCTTTATTCTTCGCTTCTTCGACCTGCAGCGCATTTTGACCGTACTGGCCGGTGCCGCTACCGTGCTGATGTACCTGTTCAACCACGGCGATCCAGCGCATCTTGCCTGGTTTATTCTGGCACTTGGCTTCTTCTCCAGCGCGATTTACACCACCATCATCACCCTGGGTTCACAGCAGACCAAAGTGTCTTCGCCGAAGCTGGTTAACTTTGTGCTGACCTGCGGTACCGTTGGTACCATGCTGACCTTTATCGTCACCGGCCCAATCGTTGCCCACAGTGGCCCTCTGGCTGCTCTGCATACCGCTAACGGCCTGTACGCAGTCGTGTTCGTCATGTGTATGGTGCTCGGTTTCGTGACCAAACACCGTAGCCATGGCGCAGCTGCTACCGCGCACTGATCGCCTTGCAATCCTCCTCTCCCTTAACGGGGAGAGGGTCCTGCAAACTGAATGTCTTCCGTCTTATCGCCCAGTATTATCTTCGTTTGAGCAGGCTGCGTAGTCGCGATTACCCGTCCGGCACGAATGGACCAGCGTACCGGCACCTGACGCCGCACCGCATCAAATCCATTTTCAGCAGGCAGAATAACCAGGTGCGCCGTGTTGCCCTCTGCGATGCCGTAATCCTCCACGCCGAAGGTTCGGGCGCTGTTATCGGTAATCAACTTTAGCCCTTCATCAATTTGCTGGTAGCCCATCAGTTGGCAAATATGCAGCCCCATATGCAGAACCTGCAGCATATTGGCAGTGCCGAGCGGATACCACGGGTCAAAGACATCATCATGGCCGAAGCAAACGTTAATGCCCGCCCCCAGCATCTCCTTCACCCGCGTTACGCCGCGGCGTTTAGGGTAATCATCGAAACGTCCCTGCAAATGAATATTGACCAGCGGGTTTGCCACAAAGTTAATACCAGACAGCTTAAGCAAACGGAACAGCCGGGAGGTATAGGCCCCGTTGTAGGAGTGCATTGCCGTTGTGTGGCTGGCGGTAACGCGCGCGCCGATACCGTCGCGATGAGCCAGAGCGGCAACGGTTTCCACAAAGCGTGACTGTTCGTCGTCTATTTCATCGCAGTGAATATCCAGTCGACGGTTATATTTCTGAGCCAGCGCAAAGGCTTTATGCAGCGACTCAACGCCGTATTCGCGGGTGAATTCGAAATGTGGGATAGCCCCGACCACATCGGCCCCAAGCCGCAGCGACTCTTCCAGAAGCGCCTCACCGTTCGGGTAAGAGAGAATCCCCTCCTGCGGGAAAGCCACCAGCTGCAGCTCTACCCACGGGGCAACTTCCTGCTTCACCTCAAGCATCGCTTTCAGTGCGGTCAGCGTCGGGTCAGAAACGTCCACATGGGTACGAACATACTGGATGCCGTTGGCAATCTGCCACTTCAGCGTCTGCCACGCCCTGTGTTTTACATCTTCATGACTAAGCAGGGCCTTCCGCTCCGCCCAGCGTTCAATCCCTTCAAACAGCGTGCCGGACTGATTCCAGCTCGGCTGCCCGGCGGTCTGTGTGGTATCGAGGTGGATATGCGGCTCGACAAATGGCGCAATGGCTAACCCGCCCTCGCCGTCCAAAACCTGCCCACCTTTCTGCTGTACCTCGCCCATTGGCATAATGGCCTGAAATTTTCCGTCAACGATCGACAACCGCCACAGTCCTTCCCGGCCTGCCAGCCGTACATTCTGAATAACCCGTAATGCCCTCGTTTCCATAAACCCCTCTCTTTTCCGTCGCAGACTGTTTCATAGCATACACCGCTTTGGTTTACTGGCGAAAAACCAGTCAATTCCATAACTTACAAAAATCCATCAAAATCAATCATATACCCATTAATGGGTATATAAAGACGGATTTGATTTGCATCAATAATCACCAGAGCTGAATCGTTAAGGTAGGCGGTAATAAAAAAGAAATTGAGGCAATTATGAGCAAAGTCAAAATAGCAGTTATCGGTAATGGCATGGTTGGCCATCGCTTTATCGAAGACTTACTTGATAAAGCCCCAGCAGACCAGTTCGATATCACCGTATTTTGTGAAGAACCGCGCAAAGCCTATGACCGAGTGCACCTCTCTTCTTATTTTTCTCATCATACTGCTGAAGAACTTTCGCTGGTCCGCGACGGCTATTACGAAAAACATGGCGTAAAGGTCCTCATTGGCGAACGCGCCATTACCATTAACCGCCAGGAAAAAGTGATCCACTCCAATACCGGCCGCACCGTTTATTACGACAAGCTGGTCATGGCAACGGGTTCCTACCCGTGGATCCCACCGATTAAGGGTTCAGAAACCCAGGACTGCTTCGTCTACCGTACCATCGAAGATCTTAACGCCATCGAAGCCTGCGCCCGCCGCAGCAAACGCGGTGCCGTCGTTGGTGGTGGACTGCTGGGACTCGAAGCGGCCGGCGCACTGAAAAACCTTGGTGTGGAAACCCATGTTATAGAATTTGCGCCAATGCTGATGGCCGAACAGCTTGACCGCATGGGTGGCGAGCAGTTGCGCAGCAAGATCGAGCGCATGGGCGTTCGCGTTCATACCGGCAAAAACACCCAGGAAATCGTCCAGCAGGGCACCGAGGCGCGCAAAACCATGCGTTTTGCCGACGGTAGCGATCTCGAAGTTGATTTTATCGTGTTCTCTACGGGGATCCGCCCGCAGGACAAACTGGCGACCCAATGTGGTCTGGAAACGGCACAGCGTGGCGGTATCAGCATTAACGATAACTGCCAGACTTCAGACCCGGATATTTACGCTATCGGTGAATGCGCAAGCTGGAATAACCGCGTCTTCGGCCTCGTCGCACCAGGCTATAAAATGGCGCAGGTTACCGCCGATCACCTTTTAGGTACCGAAAACGCCTTTGAAGGTGCAGACATGAGCGCCAAGCTGAAATTGCTTGGCGTTGACGTGGGCGGGATTGGCGACGCTCATGGCCGCACGCCAAACGCCCGCAGCTATGTTTACCTCGATGAAAGCAAAGAGGTTTACAAACGTCTGGTCGTGAGCGAAGACAATAAAACTCTGCTCGGCGCTGTGCTGGTCGGCGACACCAGCGACTACGGTAATCTCCTTCAACTGGTCCTGAATGCCATCGAGCTGCCGGAAAACCCGGATGCTCTGATCCTCCCGGCACACGCCAGCAGCGGCAAACCGTCTATCGGCGTAGATAAGCTACCGGAAAGCGCACAGATTTGTTCCTGCTTTGACGTCACTAAAGGCGACCTGATCACGGCTATCAACAAAGGCTGCCACACCGTGGCGGCACTGAAAGCCGAGACCAAAGCCGGGACCGGCTGCGGCGGCTGTATTCCGCTGGTCACCCAGGTGTTGAACGCCGAGCTGGCGAAAGCCGGTATCGAAGTAAACAACAATCTGTGTGAGCACTTCGCCTTCTCACGCCAGGAGCTGTACCACCTGATCCGCGTTGAAGGGATCACATCCTTCGACCAGCTGCTGCAAAAATACGGCAAAGGCTACGGCTGTGAAGTCTGTAAACCGACCGTTGGCTCGCTGCTGGCCTCCTGCTGGAACGACTATGTGCTGCAGCCGGAGCTGACACCGCTGCAGGACACCAACGATAACTTCCTCGGCAACATCCAGAAAGATGGCACCTACTCGGTTATCCCACGCTCGGCGGGGGGTGAAATCACGCCGCAAGGGCTGATGGAAGTGGGCCGCATCGCACGTGAATATAACCTTTACACCAAGATCACCGGTTCCCAGCGTATCGGCCTGTTTGGCGCACAGAAGGACGACCTACCTGAAATCTGGCGTCAGCTGATCGAAGCCGGGTTCGAATCCGGCCACGCCTACGCCAAAGCACTGCGTATGGCGAAAACGTGCGTAGGCAGTACCTGGTGTCGCTACGGCGTGGGCGATAGCGTGGGCTTCGGCGTCGAGCTGGAAAACCGCTATAAAGGCATCCGTACGCCACACAAAATGAAGTTTGGCGTCTCCGGCTGTACCCGCGAATGTGCGGAAGCGCAGGGCAAAGACGTTGGCATCATCGCCACGGAGAAAGGCTGGAACCTGTATGTTTGCGGCAACGGCGGCATGAAGCCGCGCCACGCGGACCTGCTGGCGGCAGATCTCGACCGCAAGACCATCATCAGGTACCTCGACCGCTTCATGATGTTCTACATCCGTACCGCCGACAAACTCACCCGTACTTCCGTATGGATGGAAAATCTGGAAGGCGGCATCGATTACCTGCGTAGCGTAATTGTTGACGACAAATTAGGCCTCAACGATCAGCTGGAAGCAGAGCTCAACCGCCTGCGTGAGAAAGTGATCTGCGAGTGGACAGAAACCGTGAACAACCCACAGGCTCAGGTCCGCTTCAAACACTTTATCAACAGCCCGCAGCGCGATCCGAATGTGCAGATCGTCAGCGAACGCGAACAACATCGCCCGGCCACGCCATATGAGCGTATTCCGGTCACTCTGGTAGAAGTGGAGGAACACGCATGAGCCAGTGGACAACCGTTTGTCAGCTAAACGACATCCTGCCTGCAACCGGCGTTTGCGCCCTGGTGGGCGCGGCACAGGTTGCTATTTTCCGCCCGCGCCGCGACGAGCAGGTGTATGCCATCAGCAATATTGACCCGTTTTTTGAAGCGAGCGTGCTGTCGCGAGGGTTAATTGCAGAACATCAGGACGAGCTGTGGGTTGCCAGCCCGCTGAAAAAACAGCACTTCCGCCTGCGAGATGGCCTGTGCATGGAAGATGAAAGCCGTTCCGTCCCGCACTATGAAGCGCGCGTGCAGGACGGGCTGGTACAAATAAAAGCTTAATATTTAAACCCTCACCCTGCCCTCTCCCTGAGGGAGAGGGTACCGACAGTATTCCTCCCTCGGGAGTGAGGGAACCGATCGAGCAACAATAGCGGCGACGGGTTTCCCCCTCTCCCTTTGGGAGAGGGCCGGGGTGAGGGTAATTCATTTTTAATTTTTCTTTTTTAACTTCATTGGGATAACAAAAATGTTCACCGATACCATCAATAAGTGTGCAGCGAATGCCGCACGGATTAACCGTCTCTCGAAGACAAACCCGCTGGGCTTCTGGGTGAGTTCCGCTATGGCGGGCGCCTACGTTGGCCTTGGCATCATCCTGATTTTCACCCTCGGTAATTTACTCGATCCTTCCGTGCGCCCGTTGGTAATGGGAGCGACCTTCGGGATAGCCCTGACGCTGGTCATTATTGCCGGTTCCGAGCTGTTTACCGGCCACACCATGTTCCTGACCTTCGGCGTGAAGGCCGGCACGATTTCTCACGGCCAGATGTGGGCAATTCTGCCGCAAACCTGGCTTGGCAATCTGCTCGGGTCCGTGTTTGTCGCTTTGCTGTATCACTGGGGTGGCGGCAGCCTGTTACCGGTAGATACCAGCATTGTGCACAGCGTAGCACTGGCAAAAACCACCACGCCGGCGATGGTGCTGTTCTTCAAGGGCGCACTGTGTAACTGGCTGGTTTGCCTGGCGATCTGGATGGCAATTCGTACCGAAGGTGCAGCGAAGTTTCTCGCTATCTGGTGGTGTCTTCTGGCGTTTATCGCCTCCGGCTACGAGCACTCTATCGCCAATATGACGCTGTTTGCCCTGTCCTGGTTTGGCCACCACAGCGAAGCTTATACGCTGTCTGGTATTGGCCATAATCTGCTGTGGGTGACGCTTGGGAATACCCTGTCAGGCGCAGTATTCATGGGTCTGGGTTATTGGTATGCTACGCCGAAAGCCGAGCGCCCGCAGCCTGCGAGCGCAAGCGCACCGGAAACCGCCCGTAATTAATTGAGGATTGACCGTGGATCACCTGCCGATATTTTGTCAGTTACGTGGCCGCGCCTGCCTGCTGGTAGGCGGTGGCGATGTTGCTGAACGCAAAGCGCGTTTATTGCTGGAGGCAGGTGCGCACATCACCGTTAACGCCCTCGAATTCAGCCCACAGTTTAAGGTGTGGGCTGAACAAAAGATGCTGACGCTGGCAGAAGGCGCCTTCTCAGAAACGCTGCTGGACGAAAGCTGGCTGGCAATTGCCGCCACCGACGATGATGCAGTGAATCAGCAAGTTAGCGATGCCGCCGAGTCTCGTCGTATTTTCTGTAACGTTGTCGATGCGCCTAAGCAGGCCAGCTTCATCATGCCGTCGATTATCGACCGCTCTCCGCTGATGGTCGCCGTTTCCTCCGGCGGCACCTCCCCTGTTCTGGCCCGACTGCTGCGCGAAAAGCTGGAAGCCAGCCTGCCGCTGCATCTGGGTAAAATCGCCGCCTTTGCGGGCACGCTGCGTGGCCGAGTGAAGCAAACTTTTGCCACCATGGGCGAGCGTCGCCGCTTCTGGGAAAAATTCTTCACCAACGACCGTCTGGCGCAGTATCTGGCCAATGAAGACCCGCTTGCCGTTGAAAAAGAGACGGAATCGCTGTTCTCCACCCCGCTCGATCATCGCGGCGAAGTCGTGCTGGTTGGCGCTGGTCCCGGCGATGCAGGTTTGTTAACGCTGAAAGGCCTGCAGCAAATTCAGCAGGCTGACGTGGTGGTTTACGACCGTCTGGTATCGGACGACATCATGAACCTGGTGCGTCGTGATGCCGATCGCGTGTTCGTCGGCAAGCGCGCAGGCTACCATTGCGTGCCTCAGGAAGAGATTAACCAAATCCTGCTGCGAGAGGCGCAAAAGGGCAAACGCGTCGTGCGTCTGAAAGGCGGCGATCCGTTTATCTTCGGGCGCGGCGGTGAAGAGCTGGAAACCTTGTGCAACGGCGGGATCCCGTTCTCCGTGGTGCCGGGGATTACCGCAGCTTCCGGTTGTTCTGCCTATTCCGGCATTCCGCTTACCCACCGCGACTATGCACAAAGCGTTCGCCTGGTTACCGGCCATTTAAAAACCGGCGGTGAGCTGGATTGGGCGAACCTGGCGGCAGAAAAACAGACGCTGGTGTTCTATATGGGGCTTAACCAGGCCTCTGCTATTCAGCAGCAGCTGATCGCTCACGGCATGGAAGAGACGATGCCGGTGGCGCTGGTGGAAAACGGTACGGCGGTGAATCAGCGCGTCGTGGACGGCACCCTGAACCAATTAGGCGAATTAGCCACGCAGGTCGGCAGCCCGGCATTGATTATCGTTGGGCGCGTCGTTGGCCTTCGCGACAGGCTAAACTGGTTCTCAAACCATTAAATATAAAGGGAGGCCCAAAGCCTCCCTTAAGACTGCTGACAAAGTTCATTGATCTAAAAAAGTCCGAACCCAGGTCTAATAAAAACAATGAACAATGTTCTCTGGTTTGCCCCAGACAGTCGAAAACCACGTTTTTCGGCTGTTTGTCATCAATCTAAGGGAAGCACTGGCCTCCCTTTTACTTTTCTGCCTCTGCACAGCTTTCCCGCAAAATTCGCAGCACCGTTTCCGCTCCGCTGCGGTTCGGGTTGATGCGGATCATCCGCTTTTCAAGCTCCGGCTCGGCCTGCCTGAACGTCCCGGAAAGCCGATAAAAGAGCGGCGGTATTTCATACTTCGACTCTGCCCCCACCGGATAAGGTAAGGCCCCCAGCATCTGCGCCGCAGCAAGCACCTTTTCGGCAATCGGCTGATGAAACTCGACCAGCAGAACCTTTGACTGCGCGTTGGCGATAAACGCATTTTTAACCTGAGGCACAGCCCCCTGCGACAGGAGTTCAACCAGATCGTCGTTAACCTGCGCCTGAACGGCATGCATCACCGGGGCGAAGACCAAACCGCGCAACACCTCCATGGCCTGAAAGCCCTGCACCTGGCTGCCGCCGGAGTACATGCTCTGACGCACGGCCTGAACCGCAGCTTTATCCCCGACAACCACGCCCACGCCTGCAGGGCCAAACAGCTTAAAGCAGGAAAAGGTCGACAGGGTCGATCCGCATTCGCAGCCGATTTTATCGACCTTCATCACCGCATAGTTATCGTCCGCCAGCGACGGCAAGCCGTGGTGGTTAAAGCAGGCAATGACTTCCGCTAGCTGATAGGCATCATCCAGCGTCTGGCGGGTATGCTGAATCAAAGCCGCAGCCGGACGATGCGTGGCGATAGCGGTATCCACTTCACCTGGTTTATTAAAATCGGCCCTGATTAGCTCAAGCCCCATCTGTTCGGCAATAACCGCCGTGGTAGGGTACAGAGGTGCCTGATGAATCAGCAGCTTATCGCCCGCCTTTAACAACGCCGCCAGCCCGCTGCGAATAGCCCCGGTGCCGGCCCCCTGCACCAGCGCGGCGGCCGGCGCAGAGAAGAAGTCGGCCAGAACCCACTCAACCCGCTGCGTGGTTTTGGGCTGATTGAGGCCGGATACCAGGCCAACATCGCCCTGGCTGAGAAAATCAGCGCCGGGAAAATGCCGACAGATAATATCCACCAGCCGAAACTGCTTTTGCTGCGCCTGAGCCAGGTTCAGGCTTTGCAACGGCGAGCTTTCCACACAACCTCCCTTAGGCCGGGATAAACAGGCCGCAGAAGAAGAGAATATTCAGCACAATGCCGGTTATCATCACCGCCACAACCGGCGCGGCCATTTTCTGCACCGGGCGGCCCAGCGATTCGTTCAGGAAGTACAACGCCGTCGCGATGGTGAAGCCGGTATACCCCGCCATCTTGATGGCGGCAAAGATAGAGCCAATCAGCAGCGCCATCTCCATCAGCATGTTCATCGCGTTACGGATATTATCCGAGGCGTTGCGTACCGAAGGGTAACGTCCCAGCCATTTCCCGATGGAACGGAGCAGCAGAACCTCGGCAGAAATCACCAGCGCACCGAGCACAAAAGCGAGCAGCGGGTTAGCAATCAGATAGCCTACGGCAAAAACAAAGGTGAACCCCGCCACGGCATAAACCCCGGTCGCCAGCGCCGTCGTGGCAATCATCGGCACAAAGCCCAGACCACGCATAAACTCGGCCAGCGCGGCCTGATCTATCAGGCTCTGGGACTGGGTTGGATCGAGGCCAATCTTGTAGGCTTTTTCCAGCGTAAAGATAGACACCTCGCTGCCTGCAAAGAGCTTCATGCTGGCAACGGTGGCGATCAGGCCACCAACGATGGCGATATAAGGCAGATTTTTAATGATCCTCGAGGTACGCTCCTCAAACACCGACTGCCCGTGAGCATCGTGCTCATGCTTATCGCGAGCGCGCAGATCCTGAAAAATCGCAATCGCCAGCAGCATAACCATACCGACGAAAATCTCGATGGATTCCGGGTTCAGCTGCGGGAAGAAACGCACTACCAGCACGCGGGTCAGCAGCACAACCACCGCCGCGAACAGGCTATTCTTCCAACCAAACTGGTAGAAAATCGCCACCAGCGGGAACAGCGCAAAGGCTGAAACCACCGGGGAACTCAGTTCGCCAAGCGAGCCGAGAACGTCTACCGGCAGCGCGGTCAGCAGATGATTCACCGGCACCAGGCAGGTGAGGATCAGAACGCCCCAGACGGCGCCAAGCCCAAAGGCCAGCACGCTGTTGGCCGCCAGCACGCCGAGGATGTCGGTCGGCAAGAACAGCAGCCAGCTGTTAAGCAGCCCGGTCTTCAGGGTAAAAGAGATCCCAACCGAGGCCACAAAGCCGATGCTCAGGCCAAAGGCGATACTGCCCGCCTCGCGGCGATTCATATTGCCTTCGATAAGCTGCGGCAAAATCGGCCGGATCCCGTCATGAAACACCGCCGCTGAGCGGTGCGCCAGTAAAGCCGTCATCCCGGTAAGCAAGGCAACAACAACAAGGTGAAGGTAAAATTCCATACGGATGCCTTTATTTTAAATGGTTAACCAGCAGCGGGATGGCATGCTCGATATGTTCGACGGAGAGGCCAAATGCCACCTTGCCTTCAGATACCAGGCGGGCAATCTGCTCCTCTTTGGCTTTGATACCGGGCTTGGCGATGGTACAGCTGCGGTTGTAGCCGATCACCGCGATGGCGATAGACAATGCAGCCCCCGCCCCGGTATTACAGGCCCCAATGTAGTAATCAAGCTGGCCGGATTTCACCTTCAGCGCGGCGTCCATGTCGTTGTAGATAAACACTTCGAAGCTGCCCGGTGCGGCGGTTTCGATGGTTTGTTTGATGAGTTCGCGCTGTAGGCCAGCGACACCGATCTTTTTCATGGAAAATCCTTACTTATAAAAGACAGAGGGGTTGTCACGTAACATCAAATCGATGTCTGGCTGGCTGAAACCGACCTCCAGCAGCATCGGCACAAACGTGGTAAGTAAATAATCAAAACCAGGCCCGCCGTTCGCTTTTAAATGAGAACGGCGAGTAATATCCATCGACAGCATGACGTGGTCGAGCAGGCCGCGTTCTTTGAGCGCACTCAGCATCGCAATGCGTTTTTCGTCCGGGTAATAGCTGTTTTTGCCGATGGTATCGAACTGAACGTAGGCGCCCAGGTCAATCATCCGCAGGATGTTTTCGAGGTTATCTTTCAGGTCACAGTGGCCGATGGTGACGCGGGAAAGATCCACGCACCATGACTTCAGCAACGCAAGCTGTTCAAGGCCCATGGTGCTGAATGACGTGTGGGTCGAAATCGGCCTGCCGGTCTCATGATGCGCGATGGCCGCCGCCTGGAATACCCGGGATTCTACTGGCGTAATCACATCCACACTGGAGCCGATCTCCGCAATAATTCCGGCTTTTAATGCCGTGCCGTCGATGCCGATCTCAATTTCATCGATCATCTCCTGCGCCAGCACTTTCACCGGCGTGGTGGCCACGTGCGGCGGGAAGAAGTCATGCTGATAATAACCGGTACAGGCCATCACGTTCATACCGGTATCACGCATGATATCCAGCATAAACTGAGGGTTACGCCCCATATAGCGGTTGGTCATTTCTATGATATTGCGTACGCCCTGCTCATAGAGTGACGTCATCTCACCGCAAATCAGCTCGTACTGATCCAGACGGCAATCGATGTTGTCCTTGAAGCTGGAAAGATCGATATGAAGATGCTCATGGGCATAGGTATAGCCCGATGGATCGATATGCTTATGCCCTGTCATGATTCACTCCACGTGCAGAAGAGACATTCAGCAGCGGCAGGAACGAAGTACCGTTCTGCGGCGCAGCTGCCCGGAAAAAGTCACAAACCGTTGCGCCTACATCAGAAAGCGTAGCGCGTGCGCCCAGATAAGCGCCTGTTATGCCGGGCTGCCACACCAGCAAAGGGACGTTTTCACGCGTGTGCTTGCTGTGACCAATCGTCGGATCGTTACCGTGATCGGCCATCACCACCAGGCAGTCCCCCGCCTGCATATCCGCCATCAGCAAAGCCAGATTTTTATCTACCAGCTCAAGCCGTTCGGCGTAGCGCGTGACGTCTTCCGCATGGCCCGCCAGGTCAGTTTCCTGAATATTGGTACAGATAAACGCGCGGCCGGGTTTATTCAGTTCATCCCGGGTGATATCGAGGATGCTCTGGGAGTCGACCAGATTCTGGTAGCTGATGCCGTGTGGGTTAATCGCGATGTCGGCCACCTTTCCCACCAGCACGGTTTTAATCCCGACCTGATGCAACTGCTGTGGAGCCTGAACGCTAGCGTCCACGCCATAGCCCATATGCACGACCTGAAACCCACTTTTATATACCCCGGAACGCGGCGCATTAATGCCGACATAAAGGCCCTGTTTTTCTTCAGCGGCGTCGATCAA
Source organism: Enterobacteriaceae bacterium RIT693 (assembly GCA_009668225.1). Taxonomy (GTDB): domain Bacteria; phylum Pseudomonadota; class Gammaproteobacteria; order Enterobacterales; family Enterobacteriaceae; genus Cedecea. Next base: position 34,079 of record WJYK01000017.1, read on the forward strand.
CTGTTCGCTGCTCTCAAGCAGGCCGCCAAAGGCAATGACCCGACCCACTTTGACGCAACGACGGACCACTTCGCCAATGGCGCGCACCTGCTCAAACGGTATAGCGCTGAGATTGGCGCTAATGTTAAACACCTGCCCGAGATCGGCCTCAAGATTATCGCCCACGGCCACGGCCTGGTTTACCCACAAAAACTGCAGCTCAGCGCCTTTGCGTTCAACCTGCCAGCCAGCGTCAAACAGCGCCTGCTCTACTTCGTCGATAACTTCAGAAAACGGCATGCGTAAGGGGGTCTGCGGCCGCGTGCCCAAAATTTCCTGATGGCCCATAAAGGTGTCACCGCCTTCATGCTGCAGCGCTGCGGTTCCATAAACGGCATCGGCGTTCGGCTGCATAACGTTGGCAGCAAAGCCCAGCGCGTTTATCAGCCCGAGCTTCTCCAGTGTGGGCAGACGCAGTTCAGGAAAATGCTGCAAAATATGCCCGCAAGTGTTCGCCCCGATGTCCTGCGGCCTGACCTGTGGCACATCGTCCATGGCACCCACGCCAAAACTGTCTATCACCAGCACCAAGAACTTACTCATGCTGACCTCCCTGAAGAGGATGCCCAAGGCTGTCGTAGAGCGCTTCGAGTACCGGGTTCCCGCTTTGAATACCGGACACCAGCGCCACATCGCTGCGGGTGACAAAAATCTGCGTGCGGAAGCACATCACCACCGGGCTGCCAACGGGATAGCGGCCTTCCAGCGCCAGGTGATAATCAATGCTGGTGCTGTCTGGCGGCAGCAATCGTGCCTGCTCGGGCTGTGCATCACTGCTTAACACCAGCGCATTCTGCGCGTGGCCGCGTCGATAATACCCCCCGCCATAGCAATAGCTTTTGCCCTGAAACTGGTGCGAAACTTCCGTCAGATAAAGCATGGCGATTGCTTCCGGCTGGTCACCGTGCTGATTAGCAGGGATTGTGCCGGTTAGCGCATGGCCCGGTTCGGCATGGGTTACCCCGTACTCGGCCAGAATCGGGAAAGTGCTGCAGCTTGAGGCCGAGGGCGCGTTGATTTGCTCGATCTCAATCCCCTGCTCGTGCAGCAGATCCCGGGCCTTAAGCAGCGTCATCAGGTTGCGGGTCGGCTGCGTTTGCTGCTGTTCCTCGTTCCAGAGCAGACAGGGAAAATGCGTCAGCCCGGCAAGCCGAATTCCCTGCATTTCACGAATTTTTTGCACCACATCATCCAGCTCGATGAGCGGAAAACCGGCTTCCTGACCCGGATAAAGCCGGTCGTAGTCGGCAAACACCTTCAGCATCACCGCCTGAACGCGCCCGCTCGCCAGCGCGGCGTCTGAGACTTCACGGGCTTTTTCCAGCGAGAACAAGGTGATAATTTCCGTCTCGCCGTTCACATTCTCTTCAACCAAAGCCACCGGCACCTGCACCAGATGGCCCACATGCGAAACGGGCACATTTGCGTCACGCAGCGTTCTGGCTTCTTTAAAGTCAACGGCCACCGCGCCCCTGAAGCCCAGTTCAACCAGCTTGTTGGCAAGCCATGGATTGCGCCCCAGCTGCTTGGTCATAAAGTAGAGCGTGATGCCGTGCTTCTGCGCGGCCGCGAGCAGTTTACGGCCATTTTCCAGTACCTGATCGACATCGATGATCCAGGTGTCGGGTAGCACCGCGCCCTGCCGCCAGAGGGTTCTGGCCGCCTCAATCAACGCCGGGTTTTGTGCCTTGAGTGCCTCAATAAACATGCCTTGCCTCGCGACCTGATAGATAAACCAGCCTAAATAATCATTTTTTTGAATATTTAAGGTGAAAAAAACCGCTGCATATAAATCCGTTAGCGCTTGTGAATCAGCCACAGGCTGAACAGGTTAGCGAGCAGGTAACCTTCTTCGTTCGGATGAAGCTTGACGTTGAACGGAGCCAGCAGCGAATAATGCGCCTGCTCTACTTCGCCGAACACGCTGTCGGTTTTAATTTCCTCCAGCAGCTCGTCATCCAGCGGGCCGACTTCCTCGCCCCGGCGGCTGCGCATCAGCGCGTTAGCCATGTGGGTAATCGCCATCGCGCCCTGTTCGTTTTGCAGCGGAATAGCCCAATGGGTTTCCAGCTGCGTTACAACTACTTTCATGCCATCGCAAATATCCCGGTCGATGACGCCCGCATCACACAGCAGGTTGAGCCGGTCTTCCATACTGATTACCTCTGTCAATAGCTTGGTTCCAGTTCGCCGCTCAGCACGCTTTGCTGATGAGTCAGCAGCGCATTCTTATCCACCACCGTTCTCAGCAATTGCTGAATGGGGATATCTTCGCTGCGCGTCAGCACCACCGCTTCCGATGCAGCCAGGAAGCATTTGTCCCCGTTTAACGGGAGTGCGGTCAGCCCCAGCGCCGTCAGGTCGGCCTCGTTGCTGACGTTCCAAATCACCGCATCCACGCTACCTTTTGCGATTCTGTGCAGGCACTCGTGGTACGACACGTCGAGCAATTCCACATCCTGCCCGGCGAAATAAACATCCGTCATGATGCGCTGATCCGCCGAACGTGGGTCAATCCCAATGCGGCGGATACTTTCCTGCTGCCCGGCGCGACAAATCAACTTGTGCTCGCCCACGTAGGTGTGCGGCCCCAGCGCCAGCGCGATAAAAATATCCGGATTGCTGAGATAGCTTTCCGCCGCCAGCCTGGAGACGACGGCGAGGTCATAAACGCCGTTCAGCAGGCACTCCACTCGCGCATCGGACCCTCGCATGTGGGCGTAGTAAAACGGGATGCCGTCAAACTGCGCCTTCAGGCCGCTGGCTAGCCCTTCATAAAGGCGGGTGTACGGCAGCGGCATAGCACAAACTACATTGCCGATATCCGCGAACGCCAATAGGGCTTTGTTATCCATGCTCAGCAGGTAGCTGCCGTTGCGGCCGCGGCGCTCAACGCTCACGGCTCCGGCCTTCTCCAGCGTCTTTAAAGCCGCCTGCGTCAGGCCAACGGAAAAACCGCACTCGCCGGCTAATTCATCAATGGTTTTCAGTCTGTTACCACATTTCTCACCCAATAAATAACGGGCCAGACTGGATTGGGCTACGCCCTCTTTTTTAATAAAGCTGCGGCTCATCTGTTATCTTCAATTTATTGAATGAATATATCTTCATAAAATTGAATATAGATGGCAAAGGGGAAAATGACAAAAGGAGAATGGGGTCACAAAAAGAAATAACCCGCTGATAGCGGGTTATTCATAGGGAAAGATTATGGGTGTGCGACGAACCCGATCGCTTCGTACACTTTTTTCAGCGTTTCGCCGGCGCGAGCACGCGCTTTTTCTGCACCCTCTTTCATCACCTGCTGCAGGAAAGCTTCGTCGTTGCGGTAACGGTGATAGCGCTCCTGAAGCTCGGTCAGCATACCGGACACGGCTTCCGCCACTTCGCCCTTCAGGTGACCATACATTTTGCCTTCAAAGCTGGCTTCAAGCTCAGAAATCGCTTTGCCGGTCACGCCGGAAAGAATATCCAGCAGGTTAGACACCCCGGCCTTCTCTTTCACATCGTAACGCACGACAGGCGGCTCTTCGGAGTCGGTCACCGCACGTTTGATTTTCTTCACCACGGATTTCGGATCTTCCAGCAGGCCGATAACGTTATTGCGGTTATCGTCAGACTTGGACATCTTTTTGGTCGGCTCCAGCAGGGACATCACGCGCGCGCCGGACTTAGGAATAAACGGCTCAGGCACTTTAAAGATGTCGCCGTACAGCGCGTTGAAGCGGCTGGCAACGTCGCGGCTCAGCTCCAGATGCTGCTTCTGGTCTTCACCCACCGGCACCTGATTGGTCTGATACAGCAGAATGTCTGCCGCCATCAGCACCGGATAGTCGAACAGCCCGGCGTTGATGTTTTCTTCATAGCGGGCAGATTTGTCTTTGAACTGAGTCATACGGCTCAGCTCGCCGAAATAAGTGTAGCAGTTCAGCACCCAGCCCAGCTGCGCGTGTTCCGGCACGTGCGACTGAACAAAGATAGTGCTTTTTTTCGGGTCAATACCGCAGGCCAGGTACAGCGCCAGAGTGTCCAGCGTCGCTTTACGCAGCGCGACCGGATCCTGACGAACGGTAATCGCATGCTGATCAACGATGCAGTAAATGCAGTGGTAATCATCCTGCATGTTTACCCACTGACGCAGCGCACCCATGTAGTTACCGATGGTTAATTCGCCTGACGGCTGTGCGCCGCTAAATACGATGGGCTTACTCATTTTCTGCTTCCTGATTTGCTAAAGGTGGTAGCCCGAAAGCGGGCAATAAATCATCAAAGCGATCGAACACAACGTCCGGGTTGCTCAGCCCGATCGCTTCGCCATAGTTATAACCCCAGGTCAGGCCGACGCTTGGGCAGCCTGCAGCCTGTGCAGCCTGAATATCATTGCGAGAGTCGCCAACAAAAAGCAGCTCGTCCGCGGCCAGCCCCAGATTTTCCATGACTTTATAAAGGGCTTCCGGGTGGGGCTTTTTCTCTTTCACATCGTCACCGCCAATAACGGCCTGGAAGTAGTGGGCAATACCCAGATCTTCCAGCAGCGGCAGAACAAAAGGCGTGGGTTTGTTGGTCACCACGGCAAGCGGCAGCCCTTTCTCTTTTAGTGCAGCCAGCGTCGCAGCCACGCCCGGAAACAGGAAGCTCCCTTCTTCAACCGTGTCGGCGTAATAACGGTTAAACAGCTTGCGTGCAATATTCAACTGAGCGAGATCGGGCTCTTTATCTTTCAACGCCCACTTGAGCGCCCGCTGCATCATGATATCCGCGCCGTTACCAATCCAGGTGACAACGCGATCTTCACCCGCTGTCGGCAGCTCAAGCGCGTAGAGCGCGAGATCCACCGCCTGGCTCAGGCCCAGCGCCGTGTCGATGAGCGTACCGTCGAGGTCAAAGGCAACACCTCGAATTTTTTCAAACTTATCCATGACTTACCTTAGCCAGTTCAGAACGCATGCGGTCGATAACCGCTTTATAATCAGGCTGGCCGAAAATGGCTGAACCCGCAACGAACATATCTGCGCCCGCTGCGGCGATTTCAGCAATATTATCCGCCTTCACGCCACCATCCACTTCAAGGCGGATATCATAGCCGGATGCGTCGATGCGTTCACGAACCTGACGCAGCTTTTCAAGCGTATGCGGAATAAACGACTGGCCGCCAAACCCTGGGTTGACGGACATCAGCAAAATCACATCCAGTTTGTCCATGACGTGATCCAGCCAGGAAAGGGAGGTCGCCGGGTTAAGCACCAGACCCGCTTTACAGCCATGCTCTTTGATAAGCTGCAGGGAGCGATCGACATGCTCGGAGGCTTCCGGGTGGAAAGTAATGATGCTGGCGCCCGCGGCGGCGAAGTCAGGAATGATGCGGTCAACCGGTTTGACCATCAGATGTACATCGATAGGTGCGGTTACGCCGTAATCGCGTAGCGCTTTAAGCACCATCGGCCCCATCGTCAGGTTAGGGACGTAGTGGTTATCCATGACGTCAAAATGGACGACGTCCCCCCCTGCGGCCAGCGCTTTAGCCGTATCCTCGCCCAGGCGGGCGAAGTCGGCAGAGAGGATTGAGGGGGCAATCAAATACTGTTTCATCCGCTTCTCCAGGAGTCATTCATCTTTCGGCGGCGGGCGAAACGGCTCAGGCAACCTTCACTTTATAAAGAGCCAGAAGTTCGTCCACCTTGTTACGTTTACCACCGTTTCGACTGATGCTGCGGCGAACCTGCAGCTTATGGAAATCGGTAGCGTTCTGATACCACTGGCGAGTCAGCTCGGTGTCATGATTCGAAATCAGCACCGGTATGCTTTGCTCGCGCAGTTTTTCAGCCAGCTCCGCCAGATGCTGCTGTTGCACCATGCTGAAGCTGTCCGTGTGATAAGCGGTAAAGTTGGCGGTGGCGGACAGCGGCGCATAGGGCGGATCGCAATATACAACGGAACCCGCAGCAACGTTTACCATGCTGACGTCATAGGACTGGCACACAAAAGTGGCATTTTTGGCGCGTTCAGCAAAGTGGTACAACTCTTCTTCCGGGAAGTAAGGTTTGCTGTAGCGGCCAAACGGTACGTTAAATTCACCGCGCAGATTATAACGACACAGGCCATTGTAACAATGGCGATTGAGGTACAAAAACAGCACCGCGCGCCGGAATTTATCGCTGCACTGGTTAAATTCGGTGCGGAAGGCATAGTAAGTCGCCTCTTCATTCTGCCCTTTGGTAAACAGCAGTCGAGATTCCCGCACGTACTCATCAGCGCGGTTTTTTACAATGTCGTAGAGGTTAATCAGATCGCTGTTGATATCCGCGAGGAGATAGTGCTGATAGTCGGTATTGAGAAATACCGACCCAGCGCCAACAAAGGGCTCAATCAGACAGTCGCCTTCCGGCAGATGCTTTTTTATGTCGTCCAGCAGGGGGAATTTTCCCCCTGCCCATTTCAGAAAAGCGCGATTTTTTTTCATGCTGTCTTACTATTTACACCTTATCCAGCTGTGGAAAGGCTCCGACAGCGACTGCGCTTATTTTCACTTGAGGTCAGACTGCACCTGATGAATAGGTTTTGCCCACGGGTTTTTCGCCTGAACGTCAGCTGGCAGACTTGAGACGGCACGTTTTGCGTCATCTTTAGTCGCATAAACACCGGTCACCAACACGTACCATGGCTGCCCGTTACGCTGGGTCTGGTAAACCATATAGTGCTGCAGGTTCTCTTTTTTCGCCCATGCATTCAGGTTTGCCGAGTTTGAAGAAGAACTCAGCTGCAGCGTGTAGTGGCTACCCGGCGCACTTTTAATTGCGCTGGCATCACCGGTAACAGCAGCCCCTGCGCGTGCTGGTGCAGCCGCTTGAGATTCCGCTTTAGGCGCAGCGGATGCCGTGGCTTTCGGTGCCGGTGTCGACGCTGCAACGCTCGTTGACGGCGCTTTCACAGGCGCGGAGACGGCAGGAGCCGGTTCGCTGTGTTTTGCCGTGGCAGCCGGTTTGCTCTCAGCCTTGACCTGTGGTTTCGGTTCAGGTTTGCGTACTGGCTCAATCACCGCTTTTTTGCGTTCCGGGCGCGATTCAACGGTGCGGGTTGGCTCCTGAGTACCGGCCAGCTTGCGCGGCTCGGTTTTGCTGCCTGCAACCGGCGCGACGGTAGCGGGTTCAGTCGGCAGCGTTGAATTGCTGACCACGTTATCAATCTGGCCCTGCTGCTGAGGCTGAGTCAGTGCGTTATTCAGGTTTCCAGGAACCTCAACGCGCTGCTGACCTTCGGGCTGTGGCTGAGCTTGTGCCTGAGTGGGCGTAGAAGAAATTGGCGGCAGGGAAACATCCTGCGGATTCTGCTGGCCGGATGCCGGAGTATTGCCGGGCTGCGGTTGCGCACCGTTTGCCTGATCGGCTGGCGCTGCACCGTTAGAGCCAGAGAGATCGATGTTCTTCTCGGCACCCGGTTTTTGCTCGGCCGTATCGGCGCTGGATGAAGGGGCTTTCAGGGCAGAACCGATGCCGATGATAAGCAGCAGCAGAACCAGAATACCGATCCCCATCATCATATGCTGACGAGAAACCGGGGCCTTCTGTTTTGCTGCCTTTTTACGCCCACGCGCTGGACGAGGTTCTGCGGCCAGACCGTCATCACCTTCGTACTCTTCCTCAACGTCCTCTTCACGCTCGCGGTGTGAACGAGAAGGACGACGATCGTCCGCATCAAGATCGACGTCATCGACGTTGATTTGCGGTTCTTTGTCGAACTCGTCAGGTTTGCGGGAACGCCCAGGACGACGATCGCTTGGATCGGGTTTCAGCTCGTCTTCTGGTTTGAACTCATCCATTTAACACCCCACTCAAAGACGCATGCCCATGTCCGCATGACGCCCGAAGTTAAAAACTGTAAAAATTCTAGTTGTTAAGCCTGCTGGCAATCAGCAATGGCTGACAGAACGACATCGTGCGGTACTCCACCGCGTACTTCACTCTTCCCTATCGCCCGCGGCAGAATCAAACGCAGCTCACCGGCTAAAACTTTTTTGTCACGCATCATGTGGGGCATATACGCGTCAGGCACCATTTCCTGCGGCCCGTTGACCGGTAACCCAGCTCGCACAAGCAGCGCAATCACGCGCCGAACGTCAGCTTCACTGAATTGGCCCAGGCGCTGTGCGGTACGTGCCGCCATCACCATTCCGGCCGCCACGGCTTCGCCGTGCAGCCAGTTGCCATAGCCCATTTCGGCTTCAATGGCATGACCAAACGTATGACCCAGATTCAGTAAAGCACGTAAGCCGCTTTCGCGCTCGTCGGCAGCAACAACTTCGGCTTTCAGCTCACAACAACGGCGAATACAGTAAGCCATTGCCTGACCGTCCAGCGTCAGCAGGGCGTCGATATTATCCTCCAGCCAGTTAAAGAACTCGCCGTCGAGAATAATGCCGTATTTAATGACTTCAGCCAGGCCAGACGCCAGCTCACGCGCAGGTAATGTAGAGAGACAGTCGAGATCCACCACCACCGAAGCGGGCTGGTAGAAGGCGCCAATCATATTTTTACCCAGCGGATGGTTGACGGCCGTTTTGCCGCCTACAGAAGAGTCGACCTGCGAAAGCAGCGTGGTAGGAACCTGGATAAAACGTACCCCGCGCTGATAGCTTGCCGCGGCAAAACCGGTCAAATCGCCAACAACGCCACCGCCTAATGCAATCAAGGTCGTGTCGCGGCCGTGAGGTTTTTCCAGTAGCGCCGTAAAGACGGTATCGAGCACAGCGAGGCTTTTAAACTGCTCGCCATCCGGAAGAATGACGGTATCAACCTTAACGCCTGCCTGTTCCAGAAGACCACGAACCCTGTCCAGATAGAGAGGCGCAAGGGTTTCATTGGTGACCAGCATGGTCTGGTCGCCAGCCTTCAGCGGCCAAAAGGAAGCCGGGTCATTGAATAACCCGGCGGCAATGGTAATAGGGTAACTACGTTCCCCGAGAGTGACTGTCAGCCTCTCCATTACGCGGAGCCCACCTTAATTGTTGCTTTGCCCGCAGGCGTTTCTTGATTAAGCCAGAATCAGTTGCTTTCCAGCATATGAATAATCTGGTTTGCAACCACTTTGGCGCTTTGATCGTCGGTGCGAATCGTTACATCAGCAATCTCTTCGTACAGAGGATTGCGCTCATGCGCCAGCGCTTCCAGAACTTCACGAGGTGGAGTCTCAACCTGCAGCAGCGGACGTTTTTTATCGCGCTGAGTACGTGCAAGCTGTTTCTCAATGGTGGTCTCAAGATAAACCACTACGCCACGAGCGGAAAGACGATTGCGGGTTTCACGAGACTTCACAGAGCCGCCGCCGGTAGCCAGCACAATGCCCTGTTTTTCAGTGAGTTCGTTAATGATTTTTTCTTCGCGATCGCGGAAGCCTTCCTCGCCTTCAACGTCGAATACCCAGCCCACATCAGCTCCGGTACGTTTCTCAATCTCTTGATCAGAATCGAAAAATTCCATATTGAGTTGCTGAGCTAACTGACGCCCAATAGTGCTTTTGCCGGCACCCATAGGCCCAACCAGAAAGATATTGCGTTTCTCTGCCATTTTTTCGGTACTACTAAGACAATTCGTTGATGATAAACCCGCCCGGTAATAACCAGCTGCGGCGGGACATGAACTGAAACCTCATAAGCGTGAGTTCGAGAATCAGACTGAAAATTATCTCAACACTCAAGGGGGTTTGGCAACCGAATAAATCACCTGGCGCCAGGCTCGGGACGAAAAGCATGCTCCGGCTTTCCCGGCCACAGGTTCTGAATACCCTGCCTCCCGAAACGGTACACCTTGTAAGCTAATTCCTCTCTGCCGTCAAACACCTGGGTACTGTTTAGCAGAAAAATCCACTGTCTGAGGTGGAAATCCGCTAAGGCAACGCAATCAGCCTTGGTGTGATAAATACGACTAATTCCCGACGTTGGTGCTTTTTCCCGTCGTGCCGGAACAATTGGCCGATAAGTGGGATACTGCCGAGCAAAGGGACGCTATCCCGGGTGCGGTTATTTTGCTGCTGGAAGATCCCTCCCAGCGCTAACGTCTCACCATCCTGGACGTCTACCTGTGTTTCAATCTCTTGTTTATCAATGGCAAGTACCTCTCCGTCCGCATGCTGAATGCTGCGTCCTGGCATATTCTGGCTGATGCGCAATTGTAGGCGAATGCTGCCGTGATGGTTGATCGTCGGCGTCACCTCCATGCCAAGCACGGCTTCTTTAAACTCAATCGAAGAGGCTTCATTTTTGCCGTTTGAAACCTGGTAGGGAATTTCAGTGCCCTGCTTAATACTGGCGGCCTGCCGGTGCGCGACCAGCAGGCGTGGACTGGCAATAATTTCCAGCTGCTGTTGCTGTTCCAGCGCGCTAAGTTCAAGTTCAAGCATCCGGCCATTAATGCGCCCAATATTGAAACCAAGGGCTGTGGTCGCCGCATTGACCGCCAAATTACCCGAAACGGTGGTCGCCTGATATTGGCCAGCCCCCACATCCCCAGCAGGCGATGTCCACTTCACGCCAAGCTCACGCAGCTTCTCCTGATTGATGGTGACAATATGTGCGGAGAGCTCAACCTGTCCCATAGAGACGTCCATATCCGCTATCCATGACGCAATCTGTTTTTGCGCTTGCTTGCTGTCACGTATCACCAGGCGATTTGTGCGTTTATCCACGGTTAAGCTGCCCCGGGGCCCCAGAAGTTTCTCTTCGCTTGCTTTGATTCCCGCAGCGAGGTCTGCCACTTCGGCGTAGCGCGGCGTATAGACCTTCTGAACCAGAGGCTGCTCAAGTGCATTTTGCTTACGCATAGCCTCCTGCTGAGCCCTTAGCTTAGCCGGATCCTGCTTCAGCTGAATATGCAGCACGTTTCCCGACGCTGTGGAGGTCAGGCTTGCCAACCTGAGCACCTGCTGAAAAGCCTGCTCCCAGGGAACATCAACCAAACGCAAAGAAAGACGCCCCGCTACGCCTGGTGCAATCATCATGTTAAAACTCTGCAGTTCGGCCAGCGCCTGCAATACCTGCGCGACCGGTGCATCATCCAGCGTAAGGGTGACATTTTTATTCGCCGCCCCCGTTAGCGTTAGCGGCACCAGCATCAGCACGCCCGCCACGATATGCCTTATCATAGGCACCTCCCTGTATGTTCCAGTGGTAATAGCGTCCTTCGCAGGCGCCCTTCAGCGATACCGTAACCTGCCGCTGACGGATGCCCGCCACCCTGACTTCCGGTTCAATAGACTGTCCTTCGGCTACTCTTCGCCATCGCTGCCCGGAGAGGTTCAGCAGCGCAACGCTACCTTCCGGTAAATAAAGCACGCCGCGTAACTGCCAGCCGTCAAGACGTTTCAGCAGCACCTCGCAAGGTGAGAATGGAGCAACAAAAGGATTGCGCGGCACTGCCTGTAGCGGCGCACTCAGAGCCAACAACAGCATCCAGCTAGCGGTCTTCATCGGCGAACTCCAGCGTCAGCAAAACCCGAACCTGCTCCCCGGCTCCCCTTAAGGCAAAGCCGGGCAACCTTACACGCGGATAATTCGCTAATTGCTGAAAAAATGGCGGCACTTTTGGCCACGGCAGCAAAATGTCCAACAAGGCAGCGCGTGCTCCGGGCTGCCACTTCACCAGCCTTCCCCCGGACAGTCTTACCGCTTCCAGCGCGGAAAAAGACTTTGCCGGAGTCGCATCAGGCAACGGCTGCAACTCCGGCAGGGCCGCCATTTTCTGTTGCAACGAGATAACGTGCTGGCGGACTTGCTGGTTTTGCTGCCCCCCTTCACGCAGGTGTTGTTGCCTGGGCTGGAGCAACAGCCACCAGCAGGCCAAAGCCGTGGTAAACAAGCAAACCAATACGCTTAAAATACGAAAGCCTGAATGTCCGCTCACCAGGCGCTCAAGGTCTTTCAGCACATTACCCTCCGCCGGGCATTAAGGTGAAAGTAAAGAACAGCCCGTTGCCCTGTTCATCGCGGAGTTCGCCCGGCGCTACCCTGAACGCGCCGGGTAAAGCACCAAGCATTTTTTCGATTTGCCCTAACTCACGCACATCTCCCGCGACGCCAGCGACTGTGGCGATCTCGTTCTGCCAGCTAACACTTTCCAGCCAGCTGTTCTCAGGCAGCCGAGTGGCCAGCGTATTCAGTACATGTTCCCAGCGTGAAATCGTGGCGCTTAATACCGCTTCCGCTCGTAATACTTCCCGCCGCCGCTGGTTCTCTTTCAACCTACTTTGCTGACGCACTAAAAGTGCTTTTAGCGCCAGTTGCTGCTGCTCCAGAGCGTTTGCCAGGGCCTGTTGCTGGCGTAACTTCACCTCCAACGCCTCGGCCCAAAACAGCGCCAGTGCGATAACCGAAAGCATGCCGACGAGCGTCGTGCTGCCCCATAGCGTTAACCGATAGCGTCGCCTCAGGGCTCGCCAGGGCAATAAGTTAATTAGCGGTGTCATCAGCGGATAGGCCCCAATGCCAGCCCCAACGCGAGGGTGTAGAGCCCGCCATGGCGCGGTAACGGGGGCTGATGACGAACAATAGGTTGCCAGGCGTTTAGCGTTTCTGCGCCTGCAGGTATTGTGCCGTCGCCGTTCGCCTGACTAACCGCTATTTCGCTGGCACAGGCGCCTAACTGCTGACATAGCGCGGGGAAATCGATCGCCTGCCGCTTATCGAGCCAGCCGGAGCGCTCGGGGTTATTCACTGAAGCCCATAACCAGTAACCGCCTTCTTCGTGAACCAGAAAGCGGCAACCGGCTGAGTAACAGCTTTGCGGTAATGCACTCAGAATTTTGTCCCCCGGCGTGACCGTCCGGGGAAAAAGTTTGACGCTTGCGAGGTTTGCCAGCAGCGCGCCGAGGTCCTCCTGTTTTGCCGCCGTAACGCACAAAGGTTCACCTTCATCTGGATAGTCATAGCAGAGCTGTGCTGTGGGTATTTGCAGCTGGCGAGCCGTTGCGCCAGCGATATACTTTTCTTGTGCAGACTCCTGCAACCGACGATCGGGCCGGGGGATCTGGCGCTGCAGCGTACGCTGAACCGGAAAACCGACTCGTAGCTGGTGACGCTCCGGGATTTCTTTGCGCCACTTAGCAAGCGTCTCGCGCAGCGTGCCAGGTTCGGGTAACATGCCGTCCGCAAGTACCTGTTCCGGGAAGGGTAAAAACCACCAATGGCGTAATTGCCACCCTTGTCGGTGCCATTGCACCGCCGCGGCGCGTACGCCCTCCGCCTGGATATCCAGGCCAATCCGCCAACCAGGAAACATCATGGTTTCGATCTCCTTATCTGGATGATTAACAGCCCTGCCCCCGAAACAATAACGGGTATATCAAAGCTCCTGGCTTGCCTTTATACTACCGCGCGGTTGATTAGAAACTGCCCAATTGAAACCTAATGGGAAATTTAAGGTGAAGTTCGTAAAGTACTTATTAATCCTTGCAGTCTGTTGCGTTCTGCTGGGAGCCGGCTCGATTTACGGTTTATACAAATACATTGAGCCCCAGCTACCTGATGTCGCGACGTTAAAAGACGTGCGACTGCAGATTCCAATGCAGGTTTACAGCGCTGACGGGGAGCTTATCGCTCAGTACGGCGAAAAACGCCGTATTCCACTAACCCTGAACCAAATCCCTCCGGTGATGGTAAAAGCGTTTATCGCCACGGAAGACAGCCGCTTTTACGAGCACCATGGCGTTGACCCAGTGGGTATCTTCCGTGCGGCAAGTGTTGCGCTGTTTTCTGGTCATGCTTCCCAGGGAGCAAGTACCATTACTCAACAGCTGGCGCGTAACTTCTTCCTGAGCCCCGAACGCACTCTGATGCGTAAAATCAAGGAAGCATTTCTTGCCGTTCGTATCGAACAGATGCTGAGCAAAGATGAAATCCTTGAGCTCTATTTGAATAAAATCTACCTCGGTTACCGCGCTTATGGTGTGGGGGCAGCAGCTCAAGTTTATTTCGGCAAAACTGTCGACCAGCTGACCCTGAGCGAGATTGCAGTGATTGCCGGTCTGCCTAAAGCACCGTCAACGTTTAACCCGCTTTACTCAATGGATCGATCAACGGCGCGCCGCAACGTTGTGTTATCGCGCATGCTGAGCGAAGGTTACATCAGCCAGAGCCAATATGACGACGCACGTAGCCAGGCTATCGACGCCAGCTATCACACCCCGGAAATCGCGTTCTCTGCACCTTATTTGTCAGAGCTGGTGCGGCAGGATATGGTCAGCCGCTACGGCGATAAAGCGTATGAAGATGGCTACAAGGTGTACACCACCCTGAGTCGTAAGATTCAGCAGGGTGCGCAGCAAGCTGTACGCAATAACGTTATGGCCTACGATATGCGCCACGGCTACCGCGGCCCCTCAAACGTGTTGTGGAAAGTGGGTGAAAGCGCGTGGGACGAGAAAAAAATCACCGACTCGCTGAAGAACCTCCCGGTTTATGGCCCGTTATTCCCGGCGGTAGTGACCCGCGCCGCCGCTGACGAAGCAGCGGCTTTGCTGGCAGATGGCAGCGCCATTTCTCTCGGGATGGAGGGTATGCGCTGGGCGCGTCCGTACCGCTCCGACACCGCGCAGGGAGCCACGCCGCGTAAAGTGACTGACGTAGTCCAGGCAGGCCAGCAAATTTGGGTACGTAAGGTGGATGACGTATGGTGGCTGAGTCAGGTACCTGACGTTAACTCAGCGCTGGTCTCGCTCAACCCGCACGACGGTGCCGTCCTTGCCCTGGTCGGCGGCTTTGACTTTAACCAAAGCAAATTTAACCGCGCCACCCAGGCGCTGCGCCAGGTGGGGTCGAATATCAAGCCTTTCCTTTACACCGCAGCAATGGATAAAGGCCTGACGCTGGCGAGCATTCTTAACGATGTGCCGATTTCCCGCTGGGATGCCGGTGCAGGATCCGACTGGCGGCCGAAGAACTCCCCGCCACAATATGCCGGGCCGATTCGTTTACGTCAGGGACTGGGCGAGTCTAAAAACGTTGTGATGGTACGAGCTATGCGCGCAATGGGCGTAGATTATGCCGCAGAGTATCTGCAGCGTTTCGGTTTCCCGGCAGCGAACATTGTTCACACCGAGTCATTGGCGTTGGGCTCCGCTTCGTTTACGCCAATGCAGGTTGCCCGTGGTTATTCCGTTATGGCTAACGGCGGTTTCCTGATTGACCCTTACTACATCACCAAAATCGTCGATGACGCAGGTAAAACCGTATTCGAGACGAAGCCTAAAGTAGCCTGCGCCAGCTGTAATATCCCGGTCATTTACGGCGACACGCCGAAATCAACGGTGCTGGAAAATCAGGATGTGGAAGACGTTGCGGTATCACAAACACCGCAAAACAGCAGCGTCCCAATGCCCCAACTGGAACAGGCCAACAGCTCGCTGGTCGCTAAAACACAGGGAGAGGAATATGCCCCGCATGTGATCAACACGCCGCTGTCATTCCTGATCAAAAGCGCGCTTAACAGTAATATTTATGGCGAACCCGGCTGGCAAGGAACCGGCTGGCGAGCAGGTCGGGATTTGAAACGCCGCGACATCGGCGGTAAAACCGGGACCACTAACAGCTCTAAAGATGCCTGGTTCTCAGGTTACGGTCCTGGCGTCGTCACGTCTGTATGGATTGGGTTTGACGATCACCGCCGTGACCTTGGCCGAACCACCGCCTCCGGCGCAATCAAAGATCAGATTTCAGGCTACGAAGGGGGTGCCAAGAGCGCTCAGCCCGCCTGGGATGACTTTATGAAAATCGCCCTGGCAGGCACACCGGAAGAGGCGCTAACGCCGCCGCCGGGCATCGTTACCGTGAATATCGACCGCAGTACCGGTCAGTTAGCCAACGGCGGCAACAGCCGTGAAGAATACTTCATCGAAGGCACGCAGCCTACTCAGCAGGCTGTGCATGAGGTGGGCACCACGATTATCGATAATGGGGAAGCACACGAGCTGTTCTAAACCCAGCAAAAAGGGCCGCTATGCGGCCCTTTTTCATGCTGCTGCAACCGGCTACAGCCTGGCCTGCTGTTTTAGCCACTCACGCACCAGGAATAGCGCACTGACGTTACGCGCCTCGCTGAAATCATCTTCATTCAGCAGGTCCATCATTTTTGCCAGCGGCCATCGCTCCTGCGGCAGCTCTTCGGGTTCATCCCCTTCCAGCGACTCAGGATACAGGTCTTCTGCAATAACAATGTTCATTTTGCTGGAAAAATAGGACGGTGCCATCGTCAGTTTTTTTAAAAACGTGAGCTGATTTGCACCAAAGCCAACCTCTTCCTTTAGCTCGCGGTTGGCGGCTTCAAATACGGTCTCACCAGGGTCAATCAGCCCCTTAGAAAAACCGAGTTCATAGGATTCAGTGCCGACAGCGTATTCACGGATAAGGATCAGGTGGTTATCAACAATAGGGACAATCATCACCGCCTCACGGGAAGAAGGTCTCATCCGCTCGTAAACGCGACGAACGCCATTGCTGAACTCCAGGTCCACCGTTTCAACGTTAAACAGTCGCGAACGCGCCACGGTCTCTACATGTAAAATCGTTGGTTTTTTTAATGATTTGCTCATGTGGCTGGGATCAACAGTGAAAGAGGTGAGTTATTGTGCGGCATGCCGCACATATCGTGCAACGAGCATTGGCTATTATTTACATTTTTGTAACGTATGTTTTTCCAAAACACGTAATGCGCCTCCCTGTCAAGATAGGTAATATGGAATAGGAATTTACTTGTATTTCAGTCGAAGTCGCTTTGCTAACATTGTGTTACTGCAGGTTGGTCACCCTAAAAAAAGCTCAAGTTTGCACCTTTACCTGCCGATAACGACTTCTGATTTCTTAACCTTTTGAAAGGCCGATCTTTTGCCGCGCTTGATGAAAAAGACGATTGTTTGATGGGGAAAGCATGAGCACCTTATTATTTCTGTTAGCTGCTATGCTGGCCTGCGCCCTGATTGCCGGATGGCTGATTTGGCGAAGCCTGAGGCTACGAGCCAGGGTTTCGCACGATCGATCATTTTCCGGCTCGACCACGCGTAAGCTGACCCCGGAAGAACGCATTGCCGTCGAAAACTATCTTGAGCGCTATTCACGCACCCAGGAATTGATTGGCCCGTCCGGCGCAAGCAATCCACCACCAAAGCTAACGCTAACCGCACAAAGCAATACAGTTATCTCCCTGACCCGGTCGATTACCCGCTATGGTCTTTCTGCCGATGACGCCAACAAATGGCGCTATTACCTTGATTCTATTGAAGTTCACCTGCCGCCATTCTGGGAACAGTATATTACCAACGATAATGACGTTGAGCTTATCCGCACAAGCACCCTCCCGCTGGTGATTTCGCTCAATGGTAATACGTTGCAAAACGATACGCTGGACACGCAGCAGTATGCCATTGAGGGCTACTCCGGCACTCAGGCATCGATTCGTGGCGAAGAGAGCGAGCAGATTGAGCTACTGAACATTCGTCAGGAAACACAGGAAGAGTATTCCCTTAGTCGCCCGGACGGCGTACGCGAAGCGGCGCTTATCTGTATTGCCTTTATCATGCTGTTCCTGAGCCTGGTCACGCCGCCGGTGTTTCTGCCTTGGCTGCTTGGTGGTAGCGTGCTCTTAATCGCTGCCGCGTTATGGGGGCTTTTTGCTCCGCCGGCTAAAACCGCATTACGCGAGATTCACTGTCTGCGCGGCACACCTAAGCGTTGGGGCCTGTTTGGCGAGTCTAACCAGGATCAGATGAACACTATTTCGCTGGGCATTATCGACCTGGTCTATCCACCGCACTGGCAGCCGTTTGTTAGCCAGGATTTGGGGCAGAAAACTGATATCGATATTTATCTCGACCGCCACGTTGTGCGTCAGGGGCGTTTTCTTTCTCTGCATGACGAAGTGCGCAACTTCCCGCTGCAACACTGGGTACGTAACCTGCTGATTGCCTCTGGCGCCCTGCTGGTCCTGCTGATGATGACCATTTGGGTTCCGCTGGAAATGCCCATCAAGCTCAGCGCCTCGTGGTTGAAAGGGGCACAATCTATCGAAGCAACCAGCGTCCAGGACCTTGCAAAATACAAGTTGCAGGTTGGAGACACACTGAGGGTTAACGGTACAGGGATGTGCAATATTCACACCACAAGCGGCTACAACGCCCGCCAAAGCTTCCCGTTCACCCCGTTCGACTGCTCGCAAATTATCTGGAATACCGCGCGTCCTTTACCACTGCCAGAATCTGAAATCATGGACAAAGCGGTAGCCCTCACCAAAGCCGTCAGCGGGCAAATCCACCCTCAGGGTGGGGAAGGCGACAGCAAAGTTAATCCGCAACTGGCGGATGCCATTCAGAAATCGGGCATGGTTCTGCTGGATGATTTTGCCGGAATTGTGAAAAAAACGCAGGCGCTGTGTACCGCAGAAGAAGAGTGTGTACGTCTTAAAAATGCCCTTGTGAACCTGGGGAATACCAAAGACTGGGATTCTCTCATCAAGCGGGCCGATTCAGGAAAACTGACCGGGGTGAATGTCCTGCTGCGCCCGGTCAGCGCCGAGTCGCTGGATAATCTGGTCACCACTTCCACCGCGCCGTTCTTTATTCGTGAAACCGCCCGCGCCGCGCAGTCGTTGAACAGCCCTGCCCCCGGTGGATACGTGATAATCAACGACGAAGGTGGTGACCTGGTTGACCAACCGTTACCGCCTGTTTCTCTGTATGACTTCCCTGCTCAGGAACAATGGACAGAATTCTTGCGCTTAGCAGATATGCTGCTGCAAACCCCCTTCCATGCAGAAGGGATCATTACCGGTATCTTTACTGACGCCAACGGAACCCAGCACGTCACGCTGCACCGCATCTCCGATACGCATAGCCTGTGGAGCTACATCAGTATTTCCCTGCTGCTCATTGCGATGCTGGCCTGTGCTGCGATAAACAGCGTACTGGCCGTCACCCGTTACCGTCGCGCCAGCACGCGTCTGACCGAAATTCAGCGCTATTACGACAGCTGCATCAACCCTACGCTTACCCCACCGTCACCGCTGAGGTAGCCGTTACGGGTAAACTTTGCGTGCCGGGTTGTGCTACCCTGGTACGCTATTTTTCCCTCAATCGAGAGTGAAGCTATGCCTGGTGCTATCGCCTGGCAGGACGTTGATACCCTGCTGCTGGATATGGACGGGACCCTGTTGGACCTGGCCTTTGATAACCATTTCTGGAAAAAGCTGGTACCGGAAACCATTAGCCTCCAGCGCGGTATCCCGCTGCAGGAAGCATATCAATTGATTTCCCGCGAGTACCACGCCGTGCAGCATACGCTAAACTGGTATTGTCTCGACTACTGGAGCGAACGCCTCGGACTGGATATCTGTGCGATGACCACCAAGCAAGGGCCAAAGGCCGCGCTGCGTGAAGACACCGTGCCGTTTCTCGAAGCATTAAAAGCAAGCGGCAAACGCCGTATTCTGCTGACCAACGCGCATCCGCACAATTTGGCGGTAAAGCTTGAGCATACCGGTTTAGACCAGCACCTTGATTTATTGCTTTCTACCCACACATTTGGTTATCCGAAAGAAGATCAGCGTTTATGGCAGGCGGTAGCCGGACATACCGGGTTCAACGCGGCCAGAACGGTGTTTATCGATGACAGCGAAGCGATTCTTGATGCCGCGGCGAAGTTTGGCATTCGCTACTGCTTTGGCGTACTCAACCCGGATTCAGGCGAAACGGATAAAAGCTTTGAGCGCCACCCGGGCCTTAGCGACTACCGCAGCCTGATCCCATCGCTTTCCGTCAAGGAGGCGTAATGAAAGAAAAGACAGCCGAAGGCGTGCGCCTGGACAAATGGCTGTGGGCCGCTCGCTTTTATAAAACCCGCGCCGTGGCGCGGGAAATGATTGAAGGCGGCAAAGTGCACTACAACGGCCAGCGGAGCAAACCCAGTAAACTGGTGGAGCTGAATGCGGTCCTGACGCTACGCCAGGGTAACGACGCACGCACCGTTATCGTGCTCGGCGTAACCGAGCAGCGCAGACCGGCAACGGAAGCCACCCAGCTTTATGAAGAGACAGCGGACAGCATCGCCAGGCGGGAAAAAACCGCGCTGGCACGCAAGATGAGCGCGCTGACGATGCCGCACCCCGATCGCCGCCCGGATAAAAAAGAGCGGCGAGATTTGATGAAATTTAAACACGGTGGCGATGCGTAACCCGCCTGCCAGTAAGAGAGATGACGATGACTCAACACGACCAACTACACCGCTATCTGTTTGAAAACTATGCCGTACGCGGCGAGCTGGTGACGGTTTCTGACACCTGGCAGCGCATCATGGAAAACCATGACTACCCGCAGCCGGTAAAAAAAATCCTCGGTGAGCTGCTGGTTGCCACCAGCCTGTTGACGGCAACGCTGAAGTTTGACGGTGATATTACCGTTCAGCTTCAGGGCGATGGCCCAATGACGCTCGCCGTGATTAACGGCAACAACAAGCAGCAAATGCGCGGCGTAGCTCGCGTGCAGGGTGATATCCCGGCGGATGCCGCGCTCAAAGATCTGGTCGGCAACGGCTACCTGGTTATCACTATTTCTCCAGACGAAGGTGAGCGCTATCAGGGTGTGGTTGGGCTGGAAGGAGATACCCTGGCCGCCTGCCTCGAAGATTACTTTATGCGCTCCGAGCAGCTGCCAACCCGCCTGTTTATTCGTACCGGTGAAGCCGAAGGTCAAGCGGCGGCGGGCGGCATGTTGCTACAGGTTCTGCCGGCGCAGAACGCCCAGACCGACGACTTTAATCACCTGGCGACGCTGACAGAAACCATCAAGGCCGAAGAGCTGCTGACACTGCCGGCTAATGACGTGTTATGGCGCCTGTACCATGAAGAAGAGGTGACGCTGTACGATCCACAGGGCGTAGAGTTTAAGTGTACCTGCTCACGTGAGCGCTGCGCCGACGCGCTGCGCACGCTGCCGGACGAAGAAGTCGACAGCATTCTTGCAGAAGACGGTGAAATAGACATGAACTGTGACTACTGCGGGAGTCACTATGTGTTTGACTCGATGGATATCGCGGCCATTCGCAACAATGCCTCCCCGGCAGACCCTCAGGTTCACTAAGTTTGCCCCAAACAGCCTAAAACTCCCCCTTTTTCGGCTGCTTGTTATCAATCTGACGCCTCCGGTTCGGAGGCGTATTTCTTTTAGCGGTAGTAGTCAATCTTAACCCGCTGCCCTTCGACCATCACGTCCTGCCACACCTTCGGTGCCGCCGTTAATTTACCTTCAGAAGCCGCCTGTTTCAGAGCCGCCATCATCTGGTTTTTATCCAGGTCACGCGCCTGGCCGATATCTTTCCAGACGCCACCAATCTTGCCGTAAACCTTGCAGTAGCTCATTTCCGGCTGGCAAAGCAACCACTCGTCGTGCCCGTCGCCGTTGAGATCCATCCCCACCAACAGACAGCGGTCATCATCATCCAGGCATTCGCGAGCCTGATAGCTTTCGTCTTTCACCATCGCCTGCCACCAGGCCTGTTCCGGTACGCGTTGTTTATCGGCCAGCACAATGCGCTGACGTAGCGACGCCACCGTGAGTTTTGTCGCCATGGCGTTGCCGGATTTGCCTTCACTCAGCAGCATTGCCAGCTGGCGACGACGTTCCGGGTTAGTGCTAAAGGCCGGATCTTTCTGCAGTTTGCGCATTGCGTCATAACCCCGTCGTCCGGACGACTGCAGCATCGACAAACTAACCTTATCGGCCTTCAGTTTCCCGTCGTGATAGCGAGCCATCTGGTTATTCACGCTGATACGGTAAGGATCCAGAACCGGAGAATTCACCGCCGCCAGCAGAACCAGCGCCAGCAATAAAACCGCACGGTTTATCCAACCCGGCTGCAAAACGGCTTCACGACGCTGGCGAACCAGAGTCGTAACATAGCCGCAGGCCCAAACCAACACCGTCAGGGTGATCAATGCGGCATAGAGGCGGGAAGGCGTCCAGCCATAATCTGAAACGCGAAGCCACAATGCGTATCCGGCCAGCAAAGCATAGAGCGGAGACAGCAGCAGCGTGAGTCGGATGGCGCCGTCCAGCCACCGTGGATAAGGCTTCGCCTCTCTTTCCGGATGATAAACCACCGCGGCGGTCACCATCACCATCAGCGTCAGGGTATTGAGCAGTGCGTTGCAGGAGACATGCTGTGAAATCGATCCCAGGCCGACAAACGGCAGCGTTGCCAGAAACATCAGCGCGATAAGCGACAGCAGCGGCAAAAGGCCGGTCGCAAACACGCTGAAGAAGTGCTTTACCGCGCTAATCGCCCGCACCTGGTCGCGACAGAGCGTAACCGCCAGCGCTGCCGCCGTGCAGGTGGCAATCCAGGCAAATGCGGATGAGCTAAAAAACAGGCTGTCAAAGAAGGTGATATCCACCAGCTTGAATAAGCCGGCCCAGAGTGCCAGTACCCCCCAGAAAAAGAGCACCAGCAGCCCGGTAAGAAGCAGCGTAATACCGTTACGCCAGAGCTGGCCATAAAACGCCCGCCAGCCTCCCCATCCGTTGTGGGGGCGTAACCGGCCCTGCAGCCATGGCAACGCCAGAAACAGCATCGCGGCCAGTGAACATTGATACACTAAAATAATATCGTGGCGGTCCCAACGCTCAAGCCCCTGAGTACTCCAGTTAACCCAGCCGCTCATCAGCGCCACAACCGGCAGAGGGATAAGGACCAGCCCCCAAAAACGCAGGTCAGTAAAACGCACCACGATAAGCGCTACCGCCGTCGCCAGCACTACCGATAGCGAGCGAAGATACAGAGCCTGACTTTCTCCCTGAAGCCATGTACCGCTATCCCATTCGGTGAGATACAGCACCGCGCCTAAAAGAAAACCTATCAGCAGAATGCCCCAGCGGGTTGCTTTAGGTAACGGTTCGGTCACGAACATGGTAGTCATCCCTTATTAGCTGATTTGTGGCTTAGTATCACGGCCGGCTGAGACCTGCAAATGACGATCTTGTTTCATCGCGTTGCGTATGAGAGCGCGTTCATTCACAAAGCTCCCCGTTACTACCCTAATTATTAACATATCCAACATATTTTCCCCGAGCGAAAGCGATTTCCTGCCATACTTTGCCCCCGTTGCGGCAGGCCCCAGGCGTTCCGCGCCCCCCATTTTGGGCTGATGCTTAAATCTATGATAGTGGTCGCGGTTAACAACCCCTAAACAACCCTACAATATCCGGCAGTATAAATTGGCTAAGGAGCAGTGAAATGCGAGTTAAAGGCATAACCCCGCAAGATCTCAAGGCTTATGGTATTCATGACGTCAGTGAAGTCGTCTACAACCCCGATTACGATACCCTTTACCGTGAAGAACTCGACCCGAAGCTCGAAGGTTTTGAGCGTGGCGTGCTCACTAACTTAGGCGCCGTTTCCGTTGATACCGGGATCTTCACCGGCCGCTCGCCAAAAGATAAATACATCGTTCGCGATGACACCACCCGCGACACCCTATGGTGGTCAGACAACGGTAAAGGCAAAAACGACAATAAACCGCTCTCTGAAGAAACCTGGCACGTCCTGAAAGGCCTGGTCACGCAACAGCTTTCCGGCAAACGCCTGTTTATCCTCGATGCCTTCTGCGGCGCCAACGCCGACACCCGCCTTTCTGTACGCTTTATTACCGAAGTCGCCTGGCAGGCTCACTTCGTTAAGAACATGTTTATTCGCCCAACGGACGAAGAGCTGGAAACGTTCGAACCTGATTTTGTGGTGATGAACGGCGCTAAATGCACCAACCCAAACTGGAAAGAACAGGGCCTGAACTCCGAAAACTTCGTGGCGTTTAACCTGACTGAACGTATGCAGCTTATCGGCGGCACCTGGTACGGCGGCGAGATGAAAAAAGGCATGTTCTCCATTATGAACTACCTGTTGCCGCTAAAAGGCATCGCCTCGATGCACTGCTCGGCAAACGTCGGCGAAAAAGGTGATGTGGCGGTGTTCTTCGGCCTTTCAGGCACTGGAAAAACGACGCTGTCTACCGACCCGAAACGTCGCCTGATTGGCGACGATGAGCACGGCTGGGACGACGACGGCGTGTTTAACTTCGAAGGCGGCTGCTATGCCAAAACGATTCGCCTGTCGGAAGACGCGGAACCGGACATCTATCACGCCATCCGTCGTGATGCGCTGCTGGAAAACGTCACCGTCCGTGCCGACGGCACTATCGACTTTGACGATGCCTCAAAAACAGAGAACACCCGCGTCTCGTATCCGATTTACCACATCGACAACATCGTTAAGCCGGTGTCGAAAGCGGGCCACGCGACCAAGGTTATCTTCCTGACCGCGGACGCCTTCGGCGTGCTGCCTCCGGTCTCGCGCCTCACCGCAAACCAGACGCAGTACCACTTCCTCTCCGGCTTCACCGCTAAGCTTGCGGGCACCGAGCGCGGCGTGACCGAGCCAACGCCAACCTTCTCCGCCTGCTTTGGCGCGGCATTCCTTTCGCTGCATCCAACGCAGTATGCAGAAGTACTGGTGAAACGTATGCAGGCTGCCGGGGCGCAGGCTTACCTGGTGAACACCGGCTGGAACGGCACCGGCAAACGTATCTCGATTAAAGATACCCGCGCAATCATCGACGCTATTCTGGACGGCTCGCTGGACGACGCAGAAACCTTTACTCTGCCGATGTTTAACCTCGCGATCCCAACTTCGCTCGCGGGCGTTGATACCCAGATTCTGGATCCGCGTAACACCTACGCCTCTCCGGAGCAGTGGCAGGAAAAAGCTGTACAGCTGGCGAAGCTGTTTGTGGAAAACTTCGAGAAGTACACCGACACCCCAGCAGGTGCGGCACTGGTAGAAGCCGGTCCTAAGCTGTAATCCAGAAAACTAAGGCGAAAAAAAACGAACCTCTCGGGGTTCGTTTTTTATTGGGCTGACGACAACTCAGCTTTCTCGATGCGTCACCACCCGGGTTATCGGCAACGGAAGGTAAGCCCTGATGCGCAGCCCGCCCCGCTCGCTTTTCCCGAGATCCAACATCCCGTTATGGTTGTCTATAATTCGCTGCACAATCGCTAACCCCAGCCCGGTACCGCTGGTACTGCGCGCGCTATCACCGCGAACGAACGGCTGGAACAGATGCTGAAGCTGATCCGGCTCAATGCCCGGGCCATCGTCTTCCACCTGGAACCAGGCGCGGTTTAGTTCGCTACCGCTGCTGACTTTAATCCAGCCATTGCCGTAGCGCGCCGCGTTCACCACCATATTGGCCACCGCACGCTTGATAGAGAGTGGATGAATATTAAGGCGGATCTCGCCGTCCTTCAGGTCAGTATCGATTTCACGCTCGTAGCCGCTTTCGGCGGCAATCACCTCGCCAAGCACGCTGTTGAGATCCGCCATCTCCAGCGGCATCTCCTGCCCGGTACGCAGATAGTCGATAAACTGCTCGATAATCGCATTACACTCTTCGATATCTTTGTTAATCGACTCGGCCAGATAGCCGTCTTCCTGCCCCATCATTTCGGTTGCCAGGCGAATACGCGTCAGCGGCGTGCGCAGGTCATGGCTTACGCCCGCCATCAGCAGCGTGCGGTCGTCGGCCAGCTGTTTTACGCCCGCGGCCATATGGTTAAAGGCCCGCGTCACCGACCGCACTTCCGAAGCACCATATTCGCGCAGCGGAGGAGGAATGATCCCTTTACCGACCTGCAGCGCAGCGTGCTCCAGGTCGACCAGCGGTCGGTTCTGTATTCGAATAAAGAGCCACGCGCCGCCTATCGCCAATAGCATAATCGCCAGCGTATAGCGGAACAGCGGAGAGAAATCGCCCTGATGTATTTCGGTCAGCGGAACGCGTACCCAGATGTTCGGCGACAGCCAGGTCTTCAGCCACACGACCGGCGAGCTTTTATTTACCTCGACGCGCACTTCGGTTGGCCCGCCAAGCTGCTGCGCCATTTGCTGACTCAGAAACTCGTAGTGCTGCGCCCAGCGCAGACCTGCATCTTCCGCCGCCTCGTTGGAGTAAAGCGAAATACCCAGCTCGCGGTAAATTTCGCGACGAAACGCAGGCGGCACCACAAGTTGGGTGCCATCTTCAAGCTGCAGTTTGTCGGTCATCAGCATCCTGACTTCGTATGCCAGCACCTTATTGAACTGCTGCAGGCTTGGCAAAATCGCGAAATTCAGGACGACAAGATAGGTCGTCACCAGGCTGACGAACAGCAAGGTGACGATCAGCAACAGCGTACGGGCAAACGAGCTTCTTGGTGAGAAGCGAACTCGCCTCATGCCTTAGAACCGTCCGGGACAAAGACGTAGCCAAGACCCCAAACGGTCTGGATATAACGCGGATGCGCCGGGTCCTCTTCCACCATGCGGCGCAGGCGAGAGATTTGTACGTCGATAGAGCGCTCCATCGCGGAGTATTCACGGCCACGCGCCAGGTTCATCAGCTTGTCACGAGAAAGCGGTTCACGCGGGTGGCTAACCAGCGCTTTCAGGACCGCAAACTCACCGCTGGTCAGCGGCATCGGCTCGTCTTCGCGGAACATTTCGCGAGTGCCGAGGTTCAGCTTGAACTTGCCAAACGCGATAACGGCTTCTTCCTGAGACGGCGCGCCCGGCAGTTCGTTAGCCTGGCGACGCAGCACGGCGCGAATACGGGCCAACAGCTCACGTGGGTTAAATGGCTTCGGAATATAGTCATCTGCGCCGATTTCCAGACCGACAATACGGTCGACCTCTTCGCCCTTCGCGGTCACCATGATGATCGGCATTGGGTTACTCTGGCTACGCAGACGACGGCAAATAGAGAGCCCGTCTTCACCTGGCAGCATAAGATCCAGCACCATCAGGTGGAAAGATTCACGTGTCAGCAGGCGATCCATTTGTTCGGCGTTAGCGACGCTGCGAACCTGGAAGCCCTGCTCGGTGAGATAACGCTCTAACAGCGCGCGCAGGCGCATGTCGTCATCGACCACCAGAATTTTATAGTTCTCTTGCATCGTTTGTACTCCCAAAGGCTCGAACAGTTGAGTGTGTATTCTTAAAAAACTGCGCTAATACGACCAGTCAATTCTGGTATACATTCTAGTCGAAATTGTTACAAAGCATATTAAACAGTCGGTTATCAACGTTTTAAATCAAAATTTGGTGACTTGCTTCCCAAAATGCACCGGTTGCATTCTTCATTGAGCATCGGTTTAAATCACACTCTGATTTTACAGGCTGCAGGGTAGAAAGATGAAAACGCCGTTAATCACCCGTGAAGGCTACGAAAAGCTCAAAAAAGAGCTGGATTACCTGTGGCGTGAAGAACGCCCCGAGGTGACCAAAAAAGTGACCTGGGCCGCGAGCCTCGGCGATCGCAGTGAAAACGCCGACTACCAGTACAACAAAAAGCGTCTGCGCGAAATTGACCGCCGGGTTCGCTATATCACTAAATCTCTGGAACGGCTTAAAATTGTCGATTATTCGCCGCAGCAGGAAGGCAAAGTCTTCTTCGGCGCGTGGGTCGAAATAGAAAACGACGACGGCGACCTGCTGCGCTTTCGTATCGTTGGCTATGACGAAATTTTTGGCCGCAAGGACTACATTTCTATCGACTCACCGATGGCACGAGCGCTGCTCAAAAAAGAGGTGGGCGATTTAGCCGTGGTGCAAACGCCAGCGGGAGAGGCGCAGTGGTACGTCAATGAAATTGAGTATCCTAAACCTGAATAATTCGCACAGAACTGTCTGAAACCCAATATCCGGGGGTCGGTGGCTGGCATTTTCATGCCCCGATCCGTATAACTGTTTGCTGAATTTTCCGTACTACACAGATGAAAAGCCATGATGAATGATTCGCTTTGCCGCATTATTGCGGGTGAGCTTCAGGCCAGAAACGAACAGGTAGAAGCTGCCGTTCGCCTGCTGGATGAAGGGAATACCGTGCCGTTTATCGCACGTTATCGTAAGGAAGTCACCGGCGGTCTGGATGACACGCAACTGCGTCAACTGGAGACTCGTCTTAGCTACCTGCGCGAGCTGGAAGAGCGCCGCCAGACCATCCTCAAATCCATTGCCGATCAGGGCAAACTGAGCGACGAGCTTGCCGGCGCCATCAACGGCACGCTGAGCAAAACCGAACTCGAAGATCTTTACCTGCCGTATAAACCCAAGCGCCGCACCCGCGGGCAAATCGCCATTGAAGCAGGCCTTGAGCCGCTGGCTGATTTGCTGTGGAACGAGCCTTCCCACGACCCGGAGCAGGAAGCCGCACGCTTTGTTGATGCAGACAAAGGCGTTGCCGATACCAAAGCCGCGCTGGACGGCGCACGCTACATCCTGATGGAGCGTTTCGCCGAAGACGCCGCGCTGCTGGCTAAAGTCCGCGATTACCTGTGGAAAAATGCGCATCTGGTCTCGGCCGTTGTGAGCGGCAAGGAGGAAGAAGGCGCGAAATTCCGCGACTATTTTTCCCACCACGAAGCGATTGCCACCATTCCTTCCCACCGCGCGCTGGCCATGTTCCGCGGGCGCAACGAAGGCGTATTACAGCTGTCGCTGAACGCTGACCCTCAGTTTGATGAGCCGCCGCGTGAAAGCTACTGCGAACAGCTGATTACCAAACATTTGGATCTTCGCCTGAACAATGCGCCTGCCGATAGCTGGCGTAAAGCCGTCGTCAGTTGGACCTGGCGCATCAAAGTGCTGATGCACCTTGAAACCGAGCTGATGGGCACGGTACGCGAGCGCGCGGAAGACGAAGCGATTAACGTCTTCGCCCGCAACCTTCATGATCTGTTGATGGCGGCTCCGGCTGGCCTGCGTGCCACAATGGGCCTCGATCCGGGCCTGCGTACCGGCGTGAAGGTCGCAGTAGTTGACGCCACCGGCAAGCTGGTTGCTACCGATACCATTTATCCGCATACCGGCCAGGCGGCAAAAGCCGCTATCGCCGTTGCTGCGCTTTGCGAAAAGCATAACGTCGAGCTGGTTGCCATTGGCAACGGCACCGCGTCCCGTGAAACCGAGCGTTTCTTCCTCGACGTACAGAAGCAGTTCCCGAAAGTCACGGCACAAAAGGTCATCGTCAGCGAAGCGGGCGCGTCCGTCTATTCAGCTTCCGAGCTGGCGGCGCTGGAGTTTCCTGACCTGGATGTTTCTATCCGCGGTGCAGTTTCGATCGCTCGCCGCCTGCAGGATCCGCTGGCCGAGCTGGTGAAAATCGATCCGAAATCTATCGGCGTCGGCCAGTATCAGCATGACGTCAGCCAGGCTCAGCTGGCGAAAAAGCTCGATGCGGTAGTGGAAGACTGCGTAAACGCCGTTGGCGTGGATCTGAACACGGCTTCCGTGCCGCTGCTGACGCGCGTTGCTGGCCTGACCCGCATGATGGCGCAGAATATCGTCAGCTGGCGTGACGAGAATGGCCGCTTCCAGAATCGCCAGCAGCTGCTGAAAGTTAGCCGTCTGGGGCCAAAAGCCTTCGAGCAATGCGCGGGCTTCCTGCGTATTAACCACGGCGATAACCCGCTGGATGCCTCAACCGTTCACCCGGAAGCCTATCCGGTCGTCGAGCGCATCCTGGCCGCAACCCAGCAGGCGCTACAGAATCTGATGGGTAACAGCAGCGAGCTGCGCGATCTGAAAGCCAGCCAGTTTACCGATGAACGTTTCGGGGTTCCTACCGTGACGGACATTATTAAAGAGTTGGAAAAGCCGGGTCGCGACCCGCGCCCTGAGTTTAAAACCGCGCAGTTTGCCGAAGGCGTGGAAACCATGAACGACCTGACGCCGGGCATGGTGCTGGAAGGGGCGGTGACCAACGTCACCAACTTCGGTGCGTTTGTGGATATCGGCGTACATCAGGATGGGCTGGTTCACATCTCGTCCCTGTCGGACAAATTCATCGACGATCCGCACAAAGTGGTGAAAGCGGGCGATATCGTGAAGGTCAAAGTGCTTGAGGTTGACCTGCAGCGCAAACGCATCGCCTTAACCATGCGCCTCGACGAACAGCCGGGCGAAAGCGGCAGCCGCCGGAACAGCGGTGGTAATACCCCTCGTGAGCAAAAAGGCAGACCTGCTGCACCGCAAAAACCGCGCGGGCGTGACAACGCCAGCGGTGGAAATAGCGCCATGATGGACGCCCTGGCCGCCGCTATGGGTAAGAAGCGCTAATTCTCTTTCCTCTCCCTTCGGGGAGAGGAATTATTCTTGCGCTCACGCCGTTGTGCAAAAAAATAAACTAAGTTTGATTTAAATCAATTTTCAATAAATACCCTTCAGCGAAACCAGTAATTATCACCGATGCAACATTAGTGATACCTGAATAACATTAAAATAATAAACACCTTCACGTCATTTTATATAAATCAATATTATTCATGACGTTACAAAAAATCGCCAACAACACACGGTGATAAATAAAATCCCCACATCTGAAAAAAAGTGCCAGAACGCAATAATTCAGGCAGAAAAATAAATATTGTGGGCGGTAACCATTCTCATTATCATTGCATTGAACGTTATTTCTTCTCTTTCTTCCGACCGCTTAATTGGTTTTCGTTATGCGTCTCTTCTCGCTTATGGAAACGATCATTCAGTCAGCGTCAATGCAGAGCCCAGCTCTAAGTAGGTCCTATGCAATTCATACCGAATAGCGCGTGGAAAATTACCGGCTTCGCCAGTGAAATTAGTCCGGCTTACCGCCAGAAATTATTGTCTCTCGGCATGCTGCCGGGTTCTTCATTCAACGTAGTCCGCGTGGCTCCGCTCGGCGACCCTATTCATATCGAAACGCGCCGCGTTAGCCTGGTATTGCGTAAGAAAGACCTCGCGCTGGTGAATGTTGAAGCCGTTGCTTAACGGCGGGTGAGCGTACGCGCTTTTTGCAAACTCAACGAAGTCCACGAATAAAATGAAAAACTTAACCATAGGTTTAATCGGCAATCCTAACTCGGGTAAAACCACGCTATTCAATCAGTTGACGGGTGCCCGCCAGCGCGTGGGAAACTGGGCTGGCGTAACCGTAGAACGCAAAGAAGGTCAGTTTTCCACGCTTGAGCATCAGGTGACGCTGGTTGATCTACCCGGCACCTATTCGCTCACCACTATTTCGTCGCAGACTTCGCTCGATGAGCAAATCGCCTGCCACTACATCCTCAGCGGTGATGCTGACCTGCTTATCAACGTGGTTGATGCTTCCAACCTTGAACGCAACCTCTACCTGACGCTGCAGCTGCTGGAGCTGGGCATTCCGTGCGTGGTTGCGCTGAACATGCTCGATATCGCCGAAAAGCAGGCTATCCGCATCGACATCGACGCGCTTGCCGCCCGCCTGGGCTGCCCGGTCGTGCCGCTGGTTTCTACTCGCGGACGGGGAATAGAGAGCCTGAAGCTCGCCATTGACCGCAAACAACCCAACCAAAGAAGCGAACTGGTTCACTATCCGCAGGTTTTACTGCAGGAAGCGGATAAACTGGCAACGGCTATGCCACAGGAGATGCCGGTTAAGCAACGCCGCTGGCTGGCGCTGCAGATGTTGGAAGGTGACATCTACAGCCTGGCTTATGCGGGCGATGCCTCTGACGGGCTGAATGCCGCTCGCGCCCGCCTGGCGGACACCGTTGACGACCCTGCCCTGTTGATTGCCGATGCACGCTACCAAAGTATTGCCTCCGTCTGTGACGCAGTCAGCAACAGCATGACCGCCGAGCCGAACCACCTGACGGTGGCGATGGATAAAATCATCCTCAACCGCTACCTCGGCCTGCCGATATTTATGCTGGTGATGTACCTGATGTTCCTGCTGGCGATTAACATCGGCGGGGCGCTGCAGCCTATTTTTGACGCCGGCTCGGTGGCGATATTCATTCACGGTATTCAGTGGCTTGGCTATACGCTGCACTTCCCCGACTGGCTGACCATTTTCCTTGCCCAGGGCATCGGCGGCGGGATCAATACCGTGCTGCCGCTGGTCCCACAAATCGGCATGATGTACCTGTTCCTGTCGTTCCTCGAAGACTCCGGTTATATGGCTCGCGCCGCCTTCGTGATGGACCGCCTGATGCAGTCCTTAGGGCTGCCGGGTAAATCCTTCGTACCGCTGATCGTGGGCTTTGGATGCAACGTGCCTTCGGTCATGGGGGCCCGTACCCTCGATGCTCCACGCGAACGGTTGATGACCATCATAATGGCGCCGTTTATGTCCTGCGGCGCACGGCTGGCGATTTTTGCGGTCTTTGCCGCCGCGTTCTTCGGTCAGCAGGGCGCGCTTGTCGTGTTCTCGCTCTACATCCTCGGCATCGTGATGGCTATTCTTACCGGCCTGATGCTGAAACACACCATCATGCGCGGCGAAGCCTCACCGTTCGTGATGGAGCTACCGGTTTACCACGTTCCCCATCTCAAGAGCCTGCTCCTGCAGACCTGGCAGCGTCTGAAAGGTTTCGTGCTGCGTGCGGGTAAAGTGATTGTTATTGTGAGTATCTTCATTGGCGCACTGAACAGCTTCTCCTTTAGCGGCAAGGCGGTAAATAACATTAATGACTCAGCGCTGGCCTCCGTTAGCCGCGTATTGACCCCTCTGCTCAAGCCGATTGGCGTCCACGATGATAACTGGCAGGCCACCGTTGGGCTGTTTACCGGCGCGATGGCAAAAGAGGTGGTTGTCGGTACGCTGAATACCCTCTATACCGCCGAAGATATCCATAACGAGGAGTTTGATGCCGCAAGCTTTAATCTGCTTGACGAGCTGGGCGCCGCCGCCGATGAAACCTGGCAGGGCCTGAAAAACACCTTTAGCCTGAGCGTGCTGGCAAACCCGATTGAAGCCAGCAAAGGCGACGGCGAAATGTCCTCCGGGCCGATGGGCGTAATGAGCAGCAAGTTTGGCAGCGAAGCCGCCGCCTACAGCTATCTCATTTTCGTCCTGCTCTATATTCCGTGCATCTCGGTGATGGGCGCGATAGCCCGAGAGTCGAGCCGGGGCTGGATGACATTCTCGGTACTTTGGGGGCTGAATATCGCCTACTCGCTCTCTACGCTGTACTACCAGAGCGTCACCTTTAGCGAGCACCCACAGTTCAGTCTGGTCTGTATTTTGGCGGTGGTATTGTTCAACGTTCTGCTGCTGGGCGGCCTGCGCCGGGCCCGCAGCCGCGTTGACGTCTCGCTGCTGGCCGTCAGAAAAACGCCGTCGTCTTGCTGCCAGAGCAGCACCGGCGACTGCCATTAAGGAGCGATGAATGGCGAGCCTGATTGATATCCGCAACGCCCTGGCGCTTCAGGGCCGCCTGGAAGCGAAGCAGATAAGCCAGCAGCTTGCTACGCCCCTGCCGCTGGTGGCCGCCATGCTTGACCGCCTGGAGGCCATGGGTAAAGCAATGCGCATCAGTGAAGACCCGAGCAGTTGCCTGACGGGAAGCTGCAAAAGTTGTCCGGAAGGGAAACTGTGTGTGCGGGAGCTGTGGGCATTACGCTGACAAAAAAGGCGGGGTATCCCGCCTTTTTTATAGCAAAACTATTTAGCAATTTTATAGACGTCTGCAGTTGCACGAACGTTTTTCGTGTATTTCTCGGCGCTGGTCACCACGTAGTAGTCCCCTCCGAGCTTATCTGCTTTCTTAACCAAATCCCGCTTCGCATCCATTGGAGCAGACGTTTTATCGGTCACGATAGTGCCGATTTTGGTTAACTTCATGCTCGCAACTTTATCTTTTTCAAGTTCTTTAGCCGCAAAAGCGCCAAAGGAAACAGCACTAACCAACAATGTCGTAACGATGCCTGTTATCAATTTCATAGCCAGTACTCTCCATAGGTATCTGTTTTTTTAGTCACCGGGATTCACCCACAATGGTTTACTTATTCACCCTTTACAGGGTGAATAATTGAGTATTGGCACAAAATGCTTTTTTCGCCACGGATGAACAAATTACTCCCCGGGACGCTGACGCCATTCCAGCAGGGCCCGGCAGAACTCAGCCGGATGCGAGATAAATGGCGCATGTGCCGCTTTGTCGAAGATAAACGAGCCGGATTGCGGCCAAAGGGTATCAAGCAGGGGAACAACTTTGCGAGGTACCAGACCGTCCAGTCTGCCATACAGGCGTAAATGCGGCACTGCGGAAGCGGCAAGCCCCGTACGCAGATCGGCGGTTCTCAGGATCTCAAGACCGCCGTTTAGCACCTCCACTTCCGGCACCGGCTGCTCCAGAACAACGGATTTAAGCAAGCGAGCATCCTGGCGAGCGGTTTCTGTCCCCAGGGTTTGCAGCGCCAGAAAGCGCTCAACGGTGCGTTGAAAATCTTCGCTCAGCTGCTGTTGGAACCCGGCCAGGACGTCCGGTTTAATACCGGGCCAACTTTCGGAAGCGGTAAAGCACGGCGAGGATGCCACCGTCACCAGCGCCTTTACACGTTCGGGATGAGCGAGTGCTATCTGGCTTGCCACCAATCCCCCCAGGCTCCAGCCCAGCCAGATGGCGCGTTCTGGTGCCTGCGACAGCACAATGTCAGCCATTTGCGCCAGCGTTAACGTGCCAAAACCTTTACTTCGACCGTACCCCGGCAAATCGACCAGGTGCAGCCGAAATTGCGAGCCGAGTTCTGCTTCTATGTTGTGCCATACCCCGGCGTTCAGCCCCCATCCGTGCAGCAGCACAAGATCGTATTTTCCTTCACCTTTTGTTTGCCACCACAGCTCGCTCATCGGTTACCGTTCTCATTTTCATCAGCAAGGAGAACGCTATGCTAACAATCCCTGGACGCTGTTGGCTATGCGAGTTACCGCTTGCCTGCCCTGGATGGGGGATTTGCTCGTGCTGTACAGCCTCACTACCGAAGCCACCGTCTTGCTGCTCACACTGCGGTTTGCCAGCCTTAAGCGTTAAATTACCCTGTGGACGCTGCCTGCAACGGATGCCTGAGTGGGACACAATCACCTATGTTACCGATTACCTTCCCCCGCTAAGCTCGCTTATTCATCACCTTAAATTTACCGGTTCGCCCTCGCTCGCCCCCTCGCTGGCACGCCTGCTGCTGCTGCGCGTACTGGCAGCCAGGCGGGACGGGCGTATCACGATACCCGACATCATTCTGAGCGTGCCGCTGCATCGCAGCCGTGCATGGCGGCGTGGCTATAACCAAAGCGCACTTATTGCTACTCCGCTGGCACGCTGGTTGGGTTGTAATCATTTTCCTTTTTCCATCAAACGCATACGTTCTTCGCCAGCGCAGCACACGCTAACGGCCAAAGAGCGAAAGAGGAATTTGAAAGGCATCTTTAGGGTTGAAATCCCGGTAGCGGGTCGCCATATGGCTATTGTGGATGATGTCGTGACGACGGGTAGTACTGTTGCGGAGATAGCGCGGTTGCTGAAAAGGCAGGGCGCAGCGACTGTCCAGGTATGGTGCCTGTGTCGAACCTTGTAGACCCTCGACGATGGGCGTATTATAACCGACTAAAATAGTCAACTATTGAGCAATCGTTATGATCCGTATTTCCGATGCTGCACAATCCCACTTTGCCAAACTGCTGGCAAATCAGGAAGAAGGGACGCAAATCCGCGTATTCGTAATCAATCCTGGCACCCCGAATGCGGAGTGTGGTGTGTCTTATTGTCCGCCGGATGCGGTTGAAGCGACCGATACAGCACTGCCGTTTGAGCAGTTAACCGCTTATGTCGATGAGCTAAGCGCACCTTACCTCGAAGACGCCGAGATTGACTTCGTCACCGATCAGCTCGGTTCCCAGCTGACGCTGAAAGCGCCTAACGCGAAAATGCGTAAAGTTTCTGACGATGCGCCGCTGATGGAGCGCGTCGAGTACATGCTGCAGGCGACCGTTAACCCACAGCTGGCTGGCCACGGTGGTCGCGTAACGCTGATGGAAATTACCGATGAAGGCTATGCCATTCTGCAGTTTGGCGGCGGCTGTAACGGTTGTTCTATGGTAGATGTGACGCTGAAAGAAGGGATTGAGAAACAGCTGCTGGCTGAGTTCCCTGAGCTGAAAGGCGTTCGTGACCTGACCGAACACCAGCGCGGTGAGCACTCTTATTACTAATTAAATAAACCCCTCACCCCGGCCCTCTCCCCAAAGGGGAGAGGGAGGAAAGAGATCTCGTAGGTTTCACCATTCTGTTCCCTCTCCTTTCCAGGGAGAGGGTTAGGGTGAGGGTCGTCAAATTACATTTTCTTACGCCGCTTATCCAAATCCTTCAGCAGCTTATTCACCCGCTCATCGGCAAACATCGCTTCCAGCGAGCAGGTCAGCTTACGACGCCAGTTTTTATACTGGTCACTGGTTCCCGGAATATTCACCGGTTCGGCCATGTCCAGCCAGTCCTCCGGCTGTAGCCCCAGCAACGCACTATTGCTGTCCGCGATGTAGCGCTGCATTCCCCGGTTAAGCGTGTCGGTCATCGCCATTAACGCAGCCTTATGCCCCGCACGCTTCGGCAAACAGCCGTATTGATGCAGACCATCCAGCAAGCCTTGCTTAGCCCGTTCACGATCCTCATACAGCCCCGCCAGTACCGCTTCATCAGGGTAGAGGCCAAGCGTTTCACCGAGCGTTAAATCTCCACGGTTCCAGTAACCACGAAGCGTTGGCAGGTCGTGGGTCGTGGCGACGGCCATCGACTGCTTCGGCCAGCATGCGGGCGCCTTGTACTGCTTCTCACCGTCATGCTCGAAGTACAGCACCTTGTAAGAATAAACGCCGCTGTCGCGCAGCTTACCGACGATCTCAACCGGTACGGTACCAAGATCTTCGCCGATGACCATACAGCGGTGGCGCTGGCTCTCCAGCGCAAGAATCGACAGCAAATCGTCAACGGGGTACTGAACATAAGCCCCTTTATCCGCCGTCTCACCGTAAGGGATCCACCACAGGCGCAGCATCGACATCACATGGTCGATACGCAGCGCGCCGCAGTGGGTCATATTGGCGCGTAGCAGCTCGATAAAAGGCTCATAGGCACGAGCAACCATGACGTGAGGATCAATCGGCGGCAGACCCCAGTTTTGCCCGAGCGGGCCAAGAATATCCGGCGGCGCGCCAACCGATGCCTTCAGGCAATAGAGATCGCGGTCGCACCAGGTCTCAGCCCCCCCCTCTGCCACGCCCACCGCAAGATCACGGTAGAGGCCAATAGGCATCCCATCCTGTTGGCTGGCCTCCCAACAGGCTTTAAACTGACGCCAGGCGAGATACTGCAGCCAAAGCCAGAAGTTAACCTCATCGTGATGCTTTTCGCAGAACCGTTTAACATCCGGGCTATGCGCATCTCGATAACTTTCCGGCCACACCGGCCAGCCCCAGCGCATAGGATCTTCGCTGGCCTGGCTTGCGTGTAGCGCATCATAAGCCGCCTGGTAGAAAAGACTTTCGCCGCCCTCGGCAACGAACCGGTTAAAAGCGACAACCTGCTCATCGTTGGGTTTACGCTGCAAGAACGGTTTCCAGGCAAGGCGCAGTGCCGCAATTTTGAGGGCCGTAACGGCGGAATAATCCACCCATTCAACCTCCCTCGCTGCCTTAATCTGCTGCTGAACGGCAGGTTTTTTCCACCACGCCTGCGCCTCTTTGCTGCTCTGAAAATCCTCCACCGCGTTAACGTCGATGTAGATGATATTCAGCCAGCGGCGTGACGAAGGACTGTACGGGCTGGCGCTTTCCGGGTTCGCTGGGTAAAGCGAATGGATAGGATTAAGGCCGATAAATGCCCCGCCACGCGTTGCCACATCCGCCAGCATTTTCTTCAGATCACCAAAATCACCGATGCCCCAGTTAGCCTCCGAGCGCAGCGTATAAAGCTGTACGCACGCACCCCACAGTTTTTTTCCCTGCATTAAGGCGTCCGGCTCGTAGCAGCGCGGTGGCGCGACAATAATTCGGCTTGTCCAGCTCCGTTTCTGGTGGGTTATCACCAGATCGTGGTAACCCTCGGGCAGCTTAATCGGCAGCTCCAGTTTTTTGCCGCCGCGGGCGATCCCCTGATGCAGCGAGCCGTCCTCCGTGGTCAACTGCCAGCCATATTCTCCTTCGCCCTGTACCGCGAGCTGCATGCGCTGCCCTAAGGTGTAGACCTGAACACTGGGCACCGGAGATTTTGCCTGCTTTGCACCTGAAATAGGTTTCATCGCCTCCAGAAGGCGTTTTTTGGTATCCGCAGGAATACTCTGCGCTTTGCCGTGCGCGTTGATGTAATGTGGGCTGATACCGGCCGCCAGGGCGGCACTGTCGAGACGTTTGCTATCCATGGCGCTCCCTTAGCGTTTTGCCTGCCAGATACGTTGCTGATAATCACGAATCGAGCGATCGGAGCTGAACATGCCGCAGCGCGCGCTGTTCAGAATGGCCGCACGCGTCCAGGCTTCCTGGTCGAGGTAAAGCTTGTCGGCAAGCTTCTGCACTTCGGCGTAGGCGGTAAAGTCCGCCATGACCAGATAAGGGTCGCCGCCCTCTTTACCGATGCTGTGCAGCATCTGATCAAAGGCGTGTTTATCACCCTCGCTGTATTTCCCCTGCTCCAGCTCTTTGAGGATAGCATCCAGCACTTTGTCTTTTTTACGCCATTTCACCGGATCGTAGCCTTTGGCTTTCAGGGCTTTAACCTGTTCGACGGTGTGGCCAAATATAAAGATATTCTCTTCACCCACTTTCTCGGCAATTTCAACGTTGGCGCCGTCAAGCGTACCGACCGTCAGCGCGCCGTTCAGCGCAAGCTTCATATTACCGGTGCCGGAAGCTTCTTTGCCCGCGGTCGAAATCTGCTCGGAGATATCTGCCGCCGGGATCATGATTTCCGCCGCAGACACGCAGTAGTCCGGTAGGAAGACGACCTTCAGCTGGTCGCCCACCAGCGGATCGTTGTTGATCACCTCGGCCACTTTGTTGATCGCAAAGATGATGTTTTTTGCCAGGTAATAACCCGGAGCCGCTTTAGCACCGAATAGATAAACGCGCGGCACTCGCTCAGCCTCTGGGTTTTCTCTGATAGCTTTGTACTGCGCCAGAATATGCAGCAGGTTCAGGTGCTGGCGCTTGTATTCATGCAGGCGTTTAATCTGCACATCAAACAGCGCATCCGGGCTAATCACGATGCCGGTACGCGCCTTCACAAAGGCCGCCAGCTTCACCTTGTTCTGGTATTTGATCTCGCGCCAGGTCTGGCGGAATTTGGCATTATCGGCGTGCTTCTCCAAACCTTCCAGTACGTCCAGGTTGTTGGCCCACTCTTTCTTCAGCGTCTTGTCGAACAGCGCAGCAAGCGCAGGATTACACTGTTTGATCCAGCGGCGCGGTGTAATACCGTTAGTGACGTTATGGAATTTGTTCGGCCACAGCTGGTGATATTCCGGGAACAGGTCTTTCACCACCAGCTCAGAGTGGAGAGCCGCCACGCCGTTCACCGCAAAGCCGCCGACTACGCACAGGTTTGCCATACGTACCTGCTTGTTATGTACCACGGCAAGCTTCGCCCAAACGGATTCGTCACCCGGCCAGGTTTTCTCGACCAGCACCTTAAACCGCTTGTTAATTTCATTGATGATTTGCATATGCCGCGGCAAAAGCGCCTTAACCAGCTTCTCGTCCCAACATTCCAGCGCTTCCGGCATCAGCGTGTGGTTGGTATAAGCAAAGGTCTTGCTGGTCATCGCCCAGGCATCGTCCCAGCTGAGCTGGTGCTCATCAATCAGCACGCGCAGCAGTTCAGGAATGGCGATGGTTGGGTGAGTATCGTTAAGCTGGATAGCTTCGTAAT
The DNA here is from genome assembly GCA_009668225.1 of Enterobacteriaceae bacterium RIT693. Taxonomy (GTDB): domain Bacteria; phylum Pseudomonadota; class Gammaproteobacteria; order Enterobacterales; family Enterobacteriaceae; genus Cedecea. The sequence continues at coordinate 73,883 of WJYK01000017.1, forward strand.
CCGGCAGCTCGGCGAGCTTGCGGCCAGCCAGGTGATGGCGCCGCAAAATATCGGCTACGGAGCAGGCACACTGGAAATACTGCTGCATCAGGCGCAGCTTTTTGCCGTTCAAATGATTGTCGTTCGGGTAGAGCACCTTGGTCAGCTTTTCGGCATCGATACCCTGCTGTTCAGCTTTAAGGAATTGGCCGTCATTAAATTTTGTCAGATCAAAGGGATGTGCGTGCTTTGCCTGCCACAGACGCAGCGGCTGCGCCACGCCGTTTCGATAACCCAGCACCGGTAAATCCCACGCCTCTCCCTGGAAAATAAAAGCAGGTTCCCAGCGCTGACTTTTCCCATTCTTCACCACTTTACCGCCGACACCCACCTGCACGTCCAGCGCGCCGTTGTGGCGGAACCAGGGGTAGCTGCCGCGCTGCCAGTCATCCGGGGCTTCCATTTGTTTGCCATCCTCAAAGGACTGGCGAAACAGGCCGTACTGATAATTCAGGCCATAGCCAATAGCCGACTGCCCGACCGTGGCCATTGAGTCCAGGAAGCAGGCCGCCAGTCGCCCCAGCCCGCCGTTTCCTAATGCCGGGTCCGTCTCTTCTTCCAGCAAATCCGTAAGGTTAATCTGGTAACCCTTCAGTATGTCGCTCACCTCAGAGAACCAGCCGAGGTTAAGTAAGTTGTTCCCGGTCAGGCGGCCAATCAGAAACTCCATAGAGATGTAGTTTACGTGGCGCTGCTGTTTAGACTCGGGTTTTGCTACCGGCTGAGCCGCTAAAAGCTCTGCCAACGCGCCGCTAACCGCATGCCACCACTGGTGCTGAGTCATTTCGCTGGCGTCATGGAGGCCGTAACGCTGCCACTGGCGCGTCAGAGCGGACTGGAACTGTTCTTTACTGAAGATCGGCTGTGACATAGGAAATCGGTCCTGTAATGTTCGAAAATCATTACCCGTTAGTGTGCCGGGCAGCCTGGGTGACTTCCTCATCCCGGCGCGGATTAGGCGGGGAGGAGTAGCGAGGATGAGCGAAAAATGTGATCTCTGCCACCTGGCACGGCGATGTAACAGGTTTCAGTCGCGCTGGCGCAAGGAGTGAGCAATCATATTCATGAAAAAAATGGAACTGTGACAGGGTGCAACTTACCGAGCACGGAAAGTTCAACAACCTTGCAATAAGAAGCATTCTGGCCGACCTTATCCGTAAGCATTAATTACGAAGCGTAAAAAAAATCGCATCCTTGAACATTTCCCTCCACGATTCCTTCTGCAGTGCGGTAATTCCGTCTTGCGGCGCGGAATATGTCGGGGAAATTTTTACACAGTGAAGTGATCAACTATGTTAATCCCATCCAAATTAAGTCGTCCTGTACGGCTGGAAAACACTGTGGTTCGCGACCGCCTGCTGGTGAAGCTTTCGACCGCCGCCAACTACCGGTTAGCGCTGGTAGCCAGCCCCGCCGGTTACGGTAAAACGACGCTGGTCTCACAGTGGGCGGCGGGGAAAAAAGATCTGGGCTGGTACTCCCTTGATGAAGGGGATAACCAGCAGGAGCGTTTTGCCAGTTACCTGATCGCTGCCGTGCAACATGCCACCGGTGGCCACTGTGTAAGTAGCGAAATCATGGCGCAAAAACGGCAATATGCCAGCCTGTCATCGCTCTTTTCCCAACTTTTCATCGAGCTGGCAGGATGGGATAAGCCGCTGTACCTGGTGATTGATGATTACCATCTGATTGCCAACCCGGTGATTCATGAAGCCATGCGCTTTTTCATACGCCACCAGCCGGAAAACCTGACGCTGGTGATTTTGTCGCGCAATTTGCCGCAGCTTGGCATCGCCAACCTTCGCGTGCGCGATCAGCTGCTCGAAATCGGCAGCCAGCAGCTCGCGTTCACCCACCAGGAAGCCAAACAATTCTTTGATAACCGCCTGGCCACACCCATTGAGCAGGCGGACAGTAGCCGCCTGTGCGATGACGTGGCGGGCTGGGTGACCGCGCTACAGCTGATCGCCCTGTCCGCTCGCCAGAGCAATACGCCAGCCCAGCATTCCGCGCGCCGCCTGTCGGGTATTAACGCCAGCCATCTTTCAGACTATCTGGTGGATGAAGTCCTGGATAACGTTGATGCCGATACCCGCAACTTCCTGCTGCGCAGCTCTATCCTGCGTTCGATGAACGACGCGCTGATCGTCCGGGTTACCGGTGAAGAAAACGGCCAGATGCGGCTTGAAGAAACCGAACGCCAGGGCTTGTTCCTGCAGCGCATGGATGACTCCGGCGAATGGTTCTGCTTCCACCCGCTGTTTGGCAGTTTCCTGCGCCAGCGCTGCCAGTGGGAACTGGCCGCAGAACTGCCGGATATTCACCGAGCCGCGGCAGAAAGCTGGATGGCACAGGGCTTTCCCAGCGAGGCGATTCACCACGCGCTGGCGGCAGGTGATGCCAATATGCTGCGCGATATCCTGCTGGGCCACGCCTGGGCACTGTTTAACCACAGCGAACTGACGCTGCTGGAAGAGTCGCTAAAAGCGCTGCCGTGGGAAAGCCTGCTGGAAAACCCCAAACTGGTGCTGCTGCAGGCCTGGCTGATGCAAACCCAGCACCGCTATAGCGAAGTCAATACCCTGCTGGCGCGCGCCGAGCAGGAGATGAATTTAGTTATCGACGATACGCTGCACGGTGAATTCAACGCCCTGCGTGCCCAGGTAGCCATTAACGCGGGCGATCCGGCAGAGGCTGAACGCCTGGCGATGGTGGCGCTGGAAATGCTGCCCTTGGCCAATTTCTACAGCCGCATCGTGGCTACATCGGTTCACGGTGAGGTGCTGCACTGCAAGGGAGACCTCACTAAATCACTCTCCGTCATGCAGCAAACCGAACAAATGGCGCGTCGTCATGATGTCTGGCATTACGCGCTGTGGAGTCTGATTCAACAAAGCGAAATTTTGCTGGCGCAGGGGTTCCTGCAGGCAGCCTGGGAAACCCAGGAAAAAGCCTTTGTGCTGATTCGCGAGCAGCATCTCGAACAGCTGCCGCTGCATGAGTTCCTGCAGCGCATACGCGCTCAGCTTCTTTGGGCGTGGGCACGGCTGGACGAAGCCGAAGCAGCAGCACGCAGCGGGATGGAGGTGCTCTCCAGCTTCCAGCCGCAGCAGCAGCTACAGTGCCTGGCGCTGCTGGTGCAATGTTCTCTGGCGCGCGGTGACCTGGATAATGCTCGTAATCACCTTAACCGCCTTGAAAATTTGCTTGGGAACGGTCCCTGGCACAGCGACTGGGTTTCCAACGCCGATAAGGTGCGGGTGATCTACTGGCAAATGACCGGCGATAAGAAGTCGGCAGCCAACTGGCTGCGCCAGACGCCAAAACCTGAATTTGCCAATAACCACTTCCTGCAAAGCCAGTGGCGCAACATCGCCCGCGTACAAATCCTGCTGGGCGAGTACGGGCCAGCGGAAATGGTGCTGGAAGAGTTGAACGAAAATGCTCGCAGCCTGCGCCTGATGAGCGACCTGAACCGCAACTTGCTGTTGTTAAATCAGCTTTACTGGCAGGCCGGACGCAAAAGCGATGCTCAGCGCGTGTTATTAGAAGCTCTGGCACTGGCAAACCGCACCGGGTTTATCAGCCATTTCGTGATTGAAGGGGAAGCAATGGCGCAACAGCTGCGCCAGTTAATTCAGCTAAACACGCTGCCGGAGCTGGATCAGCATCGCGCCCAGCGCATCCTGCGCGAGATTAATCAGCATCATCGTCATAAGTTCGCCCACTTTGACGAAAGCTTTGTAAATCGCCTGCTTAATCACCCGGAAGTACCGGAACTTATTCGTACCAGCCCCCTGACTCAGCGTGAGTGGCAGGTATTAGGGTTGATTTACTCAGGCTACAGTAATGAGCAGATCGCCGGAGAACTGGACGTCGCGGCGACCACCATTAAAACGCATATTCGTAACTTGTATCAGAAGCTGGGCGTGGCACACCGCCAGGATGCAGTACTGCATGCGCAGAAACTGCTGAAAATGATGGGGTATGGGGTTTAGCTGTCCAGCAGGACGGGACGATATTTCGGGCAAGCCCCTCACCCCGGCCCTCTTCCCAAAGGGGCGAGAGGGAAAACAAGAAGCGACGTTGTAGCGGAGGTTAGTGCTGAAAGTATAGTGAGGCACGGTTGCGGCTTAAATCGCCTCAGTTTTCTCTCCCACTGGCCAGGGTCCTGCCGTCGGGAGCAGCCAGAGGCTGAGAGCGGCGGTGGCTTCCCTAAGACGTTCACCGGTGCGGTGGTTGCATATAAAACAGAGCTGGAGATTAACGGAACCTGTCGCCAGCTCTGCATACTCGTAGTGAAAAATACGTTCAAGGCTATTTAAGACGCCAGCGACAATCCTGATTTAGCGAACTGCTTTACCAGCCACTGCGCCACACGGGTTTGCTGCTCTTCATTCAGCCACATACCCAGCTTGGTACGACGCCACAGCGCATCTTCCGCACATCTTACCCACTCGTGCTCGACCAGGTAACGCAGCTCGGCTTCGTAAAACTCATGACCAAACTCTTCGCCAAGATCGCTGAGGCTTTTGGCATCACCCAGTACCAGATCGCTGTTACTGCCATAGGTACGCGCCAGGCGACGGGCAAGGCTTTCGGTCAGGAAACCATGACGACGGCGCAGTTTAGCCGCGTAGTCATCGCGATCGCCGCCGATATCACCGCCGGGCAGGTGGCACTCTTTGGTCCAGGACGGGCCGATATTCGGGTAGTAGCGCTCAAGCTTATCCAGCGCATGCTCGGCAAGCTTGCGGTAGGTCGTCAGCTTACCGCCAAATACAGAGAGCAGCGGTGCCTTACCATTTTCGTCGTGAATATCGAGGGTGTAGTCGCGGGTCACGGCCTGCGGAGAATCAGATTCGTCGTCGCACAGCGGACGCACGCCCGAATAGGTCCAGACGATATCGTCTTTGGTCAGCGTCTTTTTAAAGTGAGCGTTGTAAACGTTCAGCAGGTAGCTCACTTCTTTATCGTCAATGTGTACCGCTTTCGGGTCGCCGTGGTATTCCACGTCGGTGGTGCCGATGATGGAGAACTCATCCATCCACGGGATAACGAACACAATACGCTTGTCTTCATTCTGCAGGATGTAGGCCTGCTTTTGGGTATGCACGCGCGGTACCACAATGTGGCTGCCTTTGATCAGGCGGATACCGTACGGAGAAGGCAGCTGCAGGCCTTCGTCAAAGAAGGTTTTCACCCACGGACCGGTGGCATTCACCAGGCCTTTCGCACGCCAGGTAAAGGTTTCGCCGGTATCAATATCCTGTGCCTCCACCACCCACATGCCGTTTTCACGCGTGGCTTTGATGGCGCGAGTGCGGGTTTTGACCTCACCACCTTTGCGCGTCACCATTTGGGCGTTTGCCAGCACAAGGCGAGCATCATCGACCCAACAGTCAGAATATTCGAAACCGCGCACGATTTCCGGCTTCAGCACGGAGTCTGCGCCAAAACGCAAGCTGGCGGAGGCCGGGAGACTGGTGCGTTTTCCCAGATGGTCGTACATGAACAGGCCGGTACGGATCATCCACGCCGGGCGAAGATGCGGGCGGTGCGGCAAACGAAAGCGCATCGGGAAGGCAATGTGCGGTGCCATTTTCAGCAGCACTTCACGCTCTGCCAGCGCCTCGCTCACCAGACGAAACTCGTAATGTTCCAGATAGCGCAGGCCGCCGTGAATCAGCTTAGAGCTGGCGGAGGACGTTGCACAGGCCAGATCCTGCCCCTCCAGCATTAACACGGATAACCCGCGGCCAGCGGCGTCCGCCGCAATACCGGCGCCGTTGATTCCACCGCCAATAACAATCAGATCTTTGGTTTCCATGTTGCCCTCACGCACTTTCGTTAAAGCTCAAAAATGTTCGATATCGCTCATGATAGCAAGTGTTCGCCCGCTTTGGTAACGAAATAAAAACATTTCTACGTGATATGGATAACATATTGGCGTTAATATCAGCGCCTGCGGGGTGCTATGCCTTAACATACCCCTTGTTTCCTTTCTTTCTCGACGAGTAAAACCATGGATCAATTTGAATGTATTGGTGTGGAAGAAGCACACCAGAAACTCCAGCAGCAGCAGGCGGTATTAGTGGACATCCGCGATCCGCAGAGCTTTGCCATGGGACACACGCCGGGGGCCTACCACCTCACCAACGACACGCTGGTGAATTTTATGCAGCAAACCGACTTCGACACCCCGGTCATGGTGATGTGCTACCACGGCAACAGCAGCAAAGGGGCAGCCCAGTACCTTTTGCAGCAGGGCTATGAGCAGGTCTATAGCATCGACGGCGGCTTTGACGGCTGGCACCGCCATTTCCCTGCTGAAGTTGCTCACGGCGCGTAAAGTTCAGGCGCTTTCACTCCCTGCAGGTATACTGTTTGCCTTTATAAGGCTTTACCCTGAATAGTTTGAGCATAGGCTGGCGGAAATGAGCTAATCCTCAGATGCTGACATAAAGCCAGTGACTGAGATTCAGGCGCGCAGCCAACGCTCCCTGTGGCTCGAAGTATGACGGGTAAATAGACGAATTTGGTTAAACTTTCATGATAATGATCACCTCTTTCGCCAACCCGCGCGTCGCGCAGGCTTTTGTCGATTACATGGCAACCCAGGGCGTTATTCTCACTATCCAACAGCATACACAAAGCGACGTCTGGCTGGCTGATGAAAGCCAGGCGCAGCTGGTCAAGTCAGAACTGGAAAAGTTTGTCGCCAACCCAGGCGATCCTCGCTACCAGGCTGCCAGCTGGAGTACCGGCCACAGCGGCGTGGGTTTCAGCTATAAACGCTATCCGTTTTTCGCCACCATCAAAGAGCGTGCTGGCCCGCTGACGCTCATCGTCATCGGCGTATGCATCGCGCTGTTTGTGCTGCTCAATATCATTGGCTTCGGCCCACTGCTTTCCGCACTTGGCTGGCCGCTCGCTCCTGAACAGCGCTTTGAGTTCTGGCGTTATTTCACACACGGATTGCTGCATTTCTCCTTGATGCATATCCTCTTTAACCTACTATGGTGGTGGTATTTAGGCGGTGCGCTGGAAAAACGCCTTGGCACCGGCAAACTGCTGACGCTGACGCTCATCTCCACTCTGCTGAGCGGGTTTATGCAGGCGAAATTTACCGGCCCACTGTTTGGTGGCCTGTCCGGCACGGTGTTTGCGCTGATGGGCTATGTCTGGCTCCGCGGTGAACGAGACCCCGAAAGCGGACTCCAGATGCAGCGAGGCCTGTTGGCGTTTGCCGTGATTTGGCTGGTGATTGAGGTCTTTACTCAGTCATCCGTCATTCCAGCACACCTGACCGGCATGCTGGTAGGGCTGGCGATGGCGCTGGTCGATACCCTGAATGCGCGAAAACGAACATAATAATGCTGGAGTAGCTTGTGAAGCAGACACAACGTCATGACGCGATTATCGAGCTGGTTAAGCAGCAAGGATACGTCAGTACCGAAGAGTTGGTGGAACAGTTTGCCGTCAGCCCGCAAACCATTCGCCGTGATTTAAACGATCTCGCCGACCAGAATATGATTCTGCGCCATCACGGCGGCGCGGCCCTGCCTTCCAGCTCGGTCAACACCCCGTGGCACGACAGGAAGGCAACGCAGACCGCCGAGAAAGAGCGTATTGCGCAGAAGGTGGCCAGCCAAATTCCTAACGGTGCCACGCTGTTTATCGACATCGGTACCACGCCGGAGGCCGTGGCTCACGCGCTGCTTAACCACAGCAATTTGCGCATTGTGACCAACAATCTCAACGTGGCTAATACGCTGATGGCGAAAGAAGACTTCCGTATCATTCTGGCCGGGGGCGAGCTGCGCAGTCGCGATGGCGGCATCATCGGTGAAGCCACGCTCGACTTTATTTCCCAGTTCCGCCTCGACTTCGGCATTCTTGGCATCAGCGGCATCGACAGCGACGGATCGCTGCTGGAATTTGATTACCATGAGGTTCGCACCAAGCGCGCGATTATCGAAAACTCCCGCAGCGTGCTGCTGGTCGTAGACCATTCGAAGTTTGGCCGTAATGCGATGGTGAATTTGGGTAGCATCAGTCTGGTGGATACCGTGTATACGGATGTGATGCCGCCTGCGGGGGTGATGCAGGTGATTAAAGAGAATAACGTGCAGCTGGAGCTGTGCTGAGGTTTGTACACTCAGTGCGGAAGCTTTACGTTCAAATCTTCCCGGGGATATCTTTCGCTCCGCAGTTATTCCGTTCACCCGTAGATCTGTTTTCCCCTGCACGTTCGCAGCACGGTGAACGTGTCCGGGGGATAACGCCATCCCCCGGACAGCCCCGGCGCCCGGCAAGCTCATCGCCGCTAAAGCGGTAAACCCACCGGCTATCACCCAAACATTCGGGGTCGTTCGCGATTCGTTCCCGACGATCGCTCTCTTTCGCTGTTCCCGACAGCTCAACCCCGCCTGAGTTGGGTCATCACCGGGGGCGATGAGAGCCGGGAACAAGGGCGTGGCTGTGAGACTTGCAGCGACTGTGACGCTCTGTGTAGCTGCGGGTTTGAAGCGAGGCACGGTTCCGGCTTAAATCGCCTCCGTTTTCTCTCCGACTGGCCAGGGTCCGGACGTCGGGAACGGCCGGAGGCTGAGAGCGTCGGGAACGCATCTCAGCCGACCCAGGACTGGGAGATAAAACGGAGGTCTGCCGCTTTAGCGGTCGATTTATTTGGCCGGGAGTCCGGGGTCTCGGGGAAGTGACGGTGACTTCACCGAGTCGTTCACCGATTAGGGGGATGCATATAAAACAGGGCTGGAAGTGAACGGAACCTTAGCCAATCCTTCATAGAACGTATCTATGACGAAGAGATAGCCCAAGAAGGAACAATGAGAAACATAAAGATTACTTGCCGTTCTGGTCCCCTCTCCCACGCGGGGAGAGGGTTAGGGTGAGGGGGAAACCTACAATCTCACCGGCTTAATATGCCAAATCTCATCGGCGTACTCCTGAATCGTCCTGTCGGACGAGAAATAGCCCATATTAGCGATATTGTGCATAGTGCGGATAGTCCACTCCTCCGACTGCTGGTAAAGTTCATCAACCCTGTCCTGGCAGTCCACATAGCTGCGGTAATCCGCCAGCACCTGATAGTGATCGCCGAAGTTAATCAGCGAATCCACCAGATCCCGGTAGCGTCCCGGCTCACCAGCGTTGAACGCCCCGGTTGCTATTTGCGTCAGCGTCTGGCGTAGCTCTTCATCCTTCTCGTAATATTCGCGAGGGTTGTAGCCCTTACGACGCAGCGCCTCCACCTCTTCCGCCGTATTACCGAAGATAAAGATATTGTCCTTACCGACGTGCTCGAGCATCTCAACGTTCGCGCCATCAAGCGTCCCAATAGTCAGCGCCCCGTTCAGGGCAAACTTCATATTACTGGTTCCCGAAGCCTCGGTCCCCGCCAGTGAGATTTGCTCGGAGAGATCCGCCGCCGGAATAATCAGCTGGGCGAGACTGACGCTGTAGTTGGGGATAAACACCACTTTCAGCTTATCTTTGACCTGCGGATCTTTGTTAATGACCTCCGCGACGTCGTTGATAAGATGAATAATGTGTTTCGCCATGTAGTAGGCAGACGCCGCTTTACCCGCAAAAATGTTCACGCGTGGCACCCATTCCGCCGCCGGATCTGCCTTAATGCGGTTGTAGCGGGTGATGACGTGCAGCACATTCATCAGCTGCCGCTTGTACTCGTGGATGCGCTTAATTTGCACATCGAAGAGCGCATCCGGGTTTACCACTACATTGAGCTGCTGGCCGATGTAAGTCGCCAGCCGTTTTTTATTGGCGAGCTTGGCCTTACGGACCGCCTGATGTACCGTTGGGTAGTCGATGTGCTGTTTCAAATCGCTAAGCTGGCTAAGATCGGTGCGCCAGGTCTGACCAATATTCTCATCCAGCACTTCGGACAGCGCAGGGTTAGCCAGCGCCAGCCAGCGGCGTGGCGTAACGCCGTTCGTTTTGTTGCTAAAGCGCATCGGGAAGATGCTGGCGAAGTCGGCAAACAGCGACTGCACCATCAGGTTAGAGTGCAGCTCGGAAACGCCGTTCACCTTATGGCTGACCACCACCGCAAGCCAGGCCATACGCACGCGCCTGCCGTTGGACTCATCGATGATAGATGCCCTGCCCAGCAGCCCGGTGTCGTTCGGGTACTGCTCCTGCAGCGTCTTCAGGAAGTAGTCGTTAATCTCAAAGATTATCTGTAAATGCCGCGGCAGGATCTTACCGAGCATGTCTACCGGCCAGGTTTCCAGCGCCTCGCTCATCAGCGTATGGTTGGTGTACGAGAACACCTGGCAGGTGACCTCAAACGCCTCTTCCCACGCAAACTTATGTTCGTCAATCAGCAGCCGCATCAGCTCCGGAATCGACAGCACCGGGTGGGTGTCATTCAGGTGAATCGCCGTTTTCTCTGCCAGGTTGGCATAGGTTTTATGCAGCTGGTAATGGCGGCTCAGGATGTCCTGCATGGTTGATGAAACCAGGAAGTATTCCTGACGCAGGCGAAGCTCACGCCCCGAATAGGTTGAGTCATCTGGATAAAGCACACGGGACACGTTCTCGGAGTGGTTTTTGTCTTCTACCGCCGCGAAGTAATCGCCCTGGTTAAACTTACCGAGGTTTATCTCACTGCTCGCCTGGGCGTTCCACAGTCGCAACGTGTTGGTCGCATCGGTGTCGTAGCCTGGAATAATCTGGTCATAGGCCACCGCCAGGATCTCTTCGGTCTCGACCCAGCGAGATTTTTTCCCCTCCTGCTGAATACGTCCGCCAAAACGCACCTTATAGCGTGTGTTATGGCGCTTAAATTCCCACGGGTTACCGTATTCAAGCCAGTAGTCCGGCGACTCTTTCTGGCGACCATCAACGATGTTCTGCTTAAACATACCGTAGTCGTAGCGAATACCGTAGCCCCGTCCCGGTAACCCCAGAGTCGCCAGCGAATCGAGGAAACAGGCGGCGAGACGGCCAAGACCACCGTTGCCAAGGCCGGGGTCGTTCTCCTCGTCAATCAACTCTTCCAGGTCCAGCCCCATCTCTTCGAGGGCGTTTTTCACATCTTCATAAATGCCGAGAGAAAGCAACGCGTTCGACAGCGTGCGCCCGATGAGAAACTCCATCGACAGGTAGTAAACCTGGCGGACTTCCTGCGAGAGCTGGGCGCGATTGGAGCGTAACCACCGCTCAACCAGCCTGTCGCGAACGGCAAAAAGCGTGGCGTTAAGCCACTCGTGTTTATTGGCGATGGCAGGGTCTTTCCCCACCGTAAACATCAGCTTATACGCAATCGAGTGTTTCAGCGCCTCGACGCTAAGCGTGGGTGATGCATAGGAAAAGGGTGCGTTCATATCAGTGATTCCTGGTGTATGGGTAATTACAACAAGCGTTGATAAAGGTCGCGGTATGACTGCGCCGCTACCTGCCAGCTAAAATCCATATTCATCGCCTGCCGCTGCACAAAACGCCACAGAGACGGGCGGGACCACAGCACGAAAGCACGCCGGATCGCACGGAGCAGCGACCAGGCATTACTGTCTTCAAATACAAAACCGGTCGCCACACCGTCTGCCAGATTTTCCAGCGAGGTATCCGACACGGTGTCGGCCAGGCCACCGGTTCGCCGCACCAGCGGCAAGGTGCCATATTTCAGGCCGTAGAGCTGCGTTAAGCCGCAGGGCTCAAAGCGGCTCGGAACTAAAATCACGTCAGCACCGCCCATGATGCGGTGAGAAAAAGCCTCGTGATAGCCAATTTGTACCCCAACCTGGCCGGGATGCTCGGCCGCCGCCGCCAGGAACCCTTCCTGCAGGACGGAATCACCGGCGCCCAACAGCGCCAGTTGCCCGCCCTGCTCCAGGAGTCCGGGTAGCGCCTCGAGCACCAGGTCCAGCCCTTTTTGGCTGGTTAAGCGGCTGACCACCGCAAACAGCGGCACTTTGTCATTCACCTTCAGCCCCATCGCCACCTGTAGCTGACGTTTGTTTTCAGCTTTCTCTTCCAGCGAGTCGCGGGTATAGCGTGAGGCCAGCAGCAAATCACTTTCCGGGTTCCAAATCTTATCGTCTACGCCGTTTAAAATGCCCGACAGGCGTCCTTCACGCTGGCGCTGGCGCAAAAGCCCCTCCATGCCATAGGCAAAGTGCGGTTCGGTAATCTCGCGAGCATAGGTTGGGCTGACGGCGGTAATATGATCGGCGTAGTAAAGCCCGGCCTTCAGGTACGAAATCTGCCCATGAAACTCCACTCCGTTCATATCGTAAAACCACCACGGAAGATCGATTTCACTTAAGTGGTGAGCATAGAACATGCCCTGATAAGCAAGGTTGTGCACGGTAAACACCGACTTCGCCGGGCGACCGCGCGCCGCCAGATAAGCCGGTACCAACCCCGCGTGCCAGTCATGGGCGTGCACGATATCAGGGTGCCAGAAGGGATCGAGTCCACAGGCCATTTCGGCGCCCACCCAGCCAAGTAGCGCAAAACGCAGCACGTTGTCCTGGTAGGCAAACTGATTCGTGTCGTGATACGGGCTTCCGGGACGCTCGTAAAGATGGGGCGCATCAATCAGGTAAATCCCTACGCCGTTATAGTGGCCGTAGAGCAGGCGCATGTCGCCCGCGAACGTTTGTCGATGGGCAACGACCTGAATATCTTCGATTCCCCGCCGAATGTCGGGAAAAGCGGGAAGCAGGACGCGCGTATCAACGCCGCCTGCAATCTGCGCCGCCGGCAACGCGCCAAGCACATCCGCAAGGCCGCCAGTCTTCAGCAGAGGAAACATCTCGGAACAGACATGTAAGACCTGCATTATCGCTCCCATTTGGAAAGTCGCGGCGCTGTGTCTTAACCCTCAGGCAACGCCAAACGATAAAATAACCGCGCACGGCAATCGCGTGCGCTGGCCAATTTTCTACGCGCTTCAGCTCTGCAGCTTCGCCAGCATCTCACGCGTGACCAGTACAATGCCCTCTTCAGAGCGGTAAAAGCGGCGAGCATCCTCTTCAGCATTTTCTCCGACTACCATGCCCTCAGGGATCACGCAGGCGCGGTCGATAATGCAGCGGCGTAATCGGCAGGAGCGGCCGACAATGACGTCTGGCAACAGTACGGATGAGTCGATATTGCAAAACGAGTTAATGCGCACGCGCGGAAACAGCACCGATTGCACGACCACCGAGCCCGAGATAATGCAGCCACCGGAAACCAGCGAGTTCAGCGTCATGCCGTGACTACCGGAACGGTCCTGCACAAACTTAGCGGGCGGCAGCGGCTCCATATGCGTACGAATCGGCCAATTCTGGTCGTACATATCCAGCTCCGGCATGACCGAGGCCAGGTCAAGGTTTGCTTTCCAGTAGGCTTCCAGCGTGCCCACATCGCGCCAGTAAGGCTCGGCGTTAGGATCGGACTGCACGCAGGAGAGCGGGAACGGGTGGGCGTAAGCTTCGCCGGCCCGGGTAATTTTTGGAATGATATCTTTGCCAAAGTCGTGGCTTGAATTTTCATCCCGATCGTCTTCTTCCAGAAGAGCGAACAGGTAATCGGCGTCAAAGACGTAAATGCCCATGCTTGCCAGAGACTTGCTGCTGTCGTTTGGCATCGTTGGCGGGTTTTCCGGCTTCTCCACGAAGTCGACAATTTTTTCGTCAACGTCCACCGCCATGACGCCAAACGCCGAAGCTTCATGTATCGGCACCGGCATACAGGCAACGGTACAGCGCGCGCCCTTCTCGACGTGATCGATAAGCATGCGCGAGTAGTCCTGCTTGTAGATGTGATCTCCGGCGAGGATCACCACATATTCGGCGTCGTAGCGGCGAATAATGTCGAGGTTCTGGGTCACGGCATCCGCCGTACCGCGATACCAGTTTTCACCGTGCACGCGCTGCTGGGCGGGCAGCAGATCGACAAACTCGTTCATCTCTTCGCTAAAGAAGGACCAGCCGCGCTGAATGTGCTGCACCAGGGTATGTGATTGATACTGAGTAATGACCCCAATGCGGCGAATACCGGAGTTGATGCAGTTGGATAGCGCAAAATCAATAATGCGGAACTTGCCGCCAAAGTGAACCGCAGGCTTGGCGCGTGTCGACGTGAGATCCTTCAGTCGAGTTCCGCGACCACCGGCCAGAATTAACGCAACGGATTTGATCGGCAGCTGGCGAGCCAACATCAACGGATCGTTTTTTTCAAACCTAACCATGACGAACTCCTTTTTCATGACTTGTGGAACACGCAAATTCCGTGCGCAGGACCATGCCATACAACCATCACGACCGGGTTATCCTCTCCGGCAAACGGAGGAACGGCGTGCCATTCCCCCTCAGGTAGAACGATGTCCGCAACGTCTTCGGTCGCGTTAATTGTTATCAGCCAGCGATCGGACAGCTGGATTTGCAGGCGATGCACCCCACACTGCCACTCATCGACGCTCAGGGGCTGCGCCTCCTTATTCAGCCAGCGAACGTTGCCGTCCCCCTCTTCCCACCAGCCGTTGGCGGTCAACGCCGGAATAGCCTGGCGCAGGCGAAGAAGGGCCGCCGTAAAGGTGGCTAACCCGTCGTTTCCCTGCTCCCAGTCAAGCCAGGTCAGCACATTGTCCTGGCAGTAGGCGTTGTTGTTGCCATGCTGGCTGTGGCCATGCTCATCTCCGGCGAGCAACATCGGCGTTCCCTGGGAAAGTAATAACGTTGTGAGCAGCGCATGCACGCTGTCCCGACGCCGTTCTTTAATAATCAGGCTGGCCTCAAGCCCTTCAAAACCATAGTTATTGCTAAAGTTACTGTTGGTACCGTCGCGGTTATCTTCACCGTTGGCTTCGTTATGCTTCTGGTTAAAACTGACGCAATCACGCAGCGTAAAACCATCATGGGCAGTGATTAAATTAATACTGGTGGATGGCCGCCTTTCGCCATGACGATAAACATCGCTCGACCCGGCAAAGCGGCAGGCAAACCCGCCCAAAGAGAGATCCTGCTGCAGCCAGAAGCGGCGCATCCCGTCCCTGAAATGATCGTTCCATTCGGCAAACAGCGGCGGGAAGTTACCGACCTGATACCCCCCCTGACCGATATCCCAGGGCTCGGCTATTAACTTCACCTGCGACAGTTGCGGATCGTTTTTGATCGCCTCAAACAGCGGCGCATCCTGGCGAAACTCCGGCGTGCGCCCCATCACCGAGGCCAGATCAAAACGGAAACCGTCCACATGGAAGCTGTCAACCCAGTAACGCAGGCAGTCCGTCATCTGCGCCACCACGCCCGGCGTGCTGAGATTCAGGGTGTTCCCGCAACCGGTCCAGTTCTGGTAATCGCCGTTGTCCATTAACCAATAATAGCTACGGTTGTCGATTCCGCTCAGCGACAGGGTTGGGCCGTCTTTGTCCAGCTCCGCGCTGTGGTTCAGGACAATGTCGAGGATCACTTCAATGCCGGCTTTGTGCAGCGCTTTGATGGCGCTTCGTAGCTCGTTCGCGGCGTTATGAGGGTTTTGATCTATCGCGTAGTCACTTTCAACGGCATAGAAAGCGCGAGGGTTGTAGCCCCAATAGTTACTCAGCCCCAGCTGCGAAATGCGGGGTTCGGTAACAAAATGCGCGACGGGCAGCAGTTCAAGCGCCGTGATCCCCAGTCGTTTGAAGTAGTCAGTCATCACCGGGTGCCCCAGCGCCGCATAAGTGCCGCGCAGCGCCTCCGGGATGCCGGGATGAAGCAGCGTCAGCCCACGGACGTGGGCTTCATAAATAACCGTGTTGCCCCACGGCGTTCTGAGCGGCAGGTCGTCTTCCCAGTCAAATGTTTCCCTGACCACCACGCACTTCGCCATGTGCGGGGCGCTGTCTTCGAGGTTGGGTTCATCGTAGCCGCAGTGAAAATGTGGGTGATCTTCGGCACCGCCCACCACCACGCGTGCGCAGGGATCGAGCAGCAGCTTCGCAGGGTTGAACCGGTGACCCTTTTCAGGCTCCCAAGGCCCGTGAACCCGGTAGCCGTAGAGCAGCCCCGGTTTGCCTTCCGGCAGATAGCCATGCCAGATGTCCCCTGAACGCGATGGCAAGTCATAGCGCTGTTCGCGACCGTGTTCATCAAACAGGCACAGCTCTACCTTTTCGGCATGCACCGAGTAGAGGGTGAAATTAACGCCTTTGCCGTCGTAATACGCACCGTACGGTGCCGGGCTACCTTGAGTGAGCTGCATCATGCATCGCCCTCCCGGATCAGCCAGAGGGTGGACAGCGGCGGCAACGTAATGCACAGGGAATGCTCGCGGCCGTGGCTTGGCACCGCCTCGCTGCGCACTGTACCGCTGTTACCGGCGTTACTGCCGTGATAATGCATCGAGTCTGTATTCAGCTCTTCGCGCCAGCGCCCAGGCTGGTTGATGCCGAAGCGGTAATGGTAGCGAGGTACCGGCGTGAAGTTGCTGGCAACAATGACCTCGTTGCCCCCGGCATCACGGCGCACGAAAATAAAGACCGAATTCGCCTTATCTTCCACCACCAGCCATTCAAAGCCGTAGTCGTCAAAATCCAGCTGATGCAGTGCGGCATGGCGCCGGTAGGTATGGTTGAGGTCGCGCACAAGGCGCTGCACGCCATGGTGCCAGTTATCGCCCCCCTGCAGCAGGTGCCAGTCAAGGCTGCTGTCGTGGTTCCATTCGCGGCCCTGGGCGAACTCATTGCCCATAAACAACAGCTTTTTGCCGGGGAAGGCCCACATCCAGCCATAGTAAGCGCGCAGGTTGGCGAACTTCTGCCAGGCATCCCCCGGCATGCGGTCGAGAATCGACCTTTTGCCGTGCACGACTTCATCGTGCGAGAGAGGCAGAACAAAGTTTTCGGTGCCGTTATACAGCATCCCAAAGGTCATTTTATCGTGATGATGCTGGCGGTAGACCGGGTCGAGCTTCATATAGTCGAGCGTGTCGTGCATCCAGCCAAGATTCCACTTAAACCAGAACCCCAGCCCTCCCATGCTCGGCGGGCGAGAAACGCCGGAAAAATCGGTCGACTCTTCCGCCATGGTTACCGCGCCCGGCGTTTGCTCACCGATGATACGGTTGGTATTACGCAGAAATTCAATGGCCTCCAGATTTTCACGTCCCCCGAACGCATTCGGGATCCACTCGTCTTTTTCGCGACTGTAATCGCGGTAAATCATCGAGGCGACGGCATCCACGCGCAGGCCATCAATGCCAAAACGTTCAATCCAGTACAGCGCGTTGCCCACCAGATAGTTACAGACTTCACGGCGGCCATAGTTATAAATCAGCGTGTTCCAGTCCTGGTGATAACCCTCACGCGGGTCGCCATGTTCATACAGCGCGGTACCGTCAAAATTCGCCAGCCCCGCGTCATCCGTCGGGAAATGCCCGGGCACCCAGTCCAGCAGAACGTTAAGTCCGGCCTCGTGGGCGGTCTGAAGGAAGTAGAGGAAGTCGTCGCGCGTGCCGAAGCGGCGCGTCGGGGCATAAAGCCCTTGCGGCTGATAGCCCCAGCTGCCGTCAAACGGGTGTTCGTTAACCGGCAACAGTTCAAGATGGGTGAAGCCCATCTCTTTCACGTAGGGAATGAGCTGCTCTGCCAGCTCGCGATAGCTGAGCCAGAAGTTATTGTCGCTGTGGCGGCGCCAGGAGCCAAGGTGCACTTCATAGATTGAGATGGGCTGGTCAAAGCCGTTAGCTTTCTGCCGTTCGGGGCTGAGCGTGGTTTTCTCCGGCAGGCCACAGATCAAAGAGGCCGTTTCGGGGCGCATTTGCGCTTCAAAAGCGTAAGGATCGGCCTTAATACGCAGGTGCCCATCGGCATCCAGCAGCTCGAATTTATACAGCTGTCCGTTGTGCGCTCCGGGGATAAACAGCTCCCAAATGCCGCTCTCTCGCCTCAGCCGCATCGGGTGACGGCGGCCGTCCCAGTAGTTAAACTGCCCGACAACGGAGACACGCCTGGCGTTCGGTGCCCAAAGCGAGAAGCGCGTTCCGGTCACGCCGTCCATCGTGTCGGCGTGCGCGCCCAGCGTTTCATACGGGCGTAGATGCGTGCCTTCGGAGAGCAGCCAGCTGTCCAGGTCCTGAATCAGCGGCCCAAAGCGATAGGGATCGTCAATCAGGTTCTCCTGACCGTGCCAGACCACGGCAAGCTGATAGCGAAAGGCATTTTTACGGCGAGGAATCAGCCCACAAAAGAAACCCCGGGAATCAAGGCACTCCAGTTGGCCCACTTTGCGCCCGGTTTTTGGTTCGATAACCCAGACTTCTGTGGCGTTAGGCAACAGCGCACGGACTTCAAGCCCGGCGTCTGTTTGATGCATTCCCAGCAGGGAAAACGGATCGGCAAAATGACCCGTAATTAGCGCATTGATCACGTCTCTTTCCGGCAGAACAGACATGGCATTTTCCTTTTTTATGTGTCACCAACAACCCACGCTACGCCGCCGCGCAGGTACGACACTTATCATTGACCTGACGAACGGCACTTAACTCCTGTAAGCCGGTTCGCCCAATACTCGCCAAAACGCTTGCGCGTGATGACTTAAGCATAGCCAACGCTTTATTGACTCCTCGTGAAATAAATTAATAACTTCCGTTTTACCTCAAATTGCAGGCAAAAAAAGAGGGGCATCATTTGCCCCTCTGTTAACTCCGCTTGATTATGCGAGCGCCCGCAGCATTCTGCGCAGCGGCTCGGCAGCGCCCCACAGCAGCTGGTCGCCGACGGTGAAGGCCGAAAGATACTCAGGCCCCATGTTCAGCTTACGCAGGCGGCCAACTGGCGTAGACAGCGTGCCGGTTACCGCAGCCGGGGTCAGCTCACGCATGGTGATATCACGGTCGTTTGGCACCACTTTCGCCCACGGGTTGTGCGCGGCCAGCAGCTCTTCCACGGTTGGGATAGACACATCTTTCTTCAGCTTGATGGTAAACGCCTGGCTGTGGCAACGCAGCGCGCCCACACGCACGCACAGACCGTCAACCGGGATAACGGAAGAGGTGGCAAGAATTTTGTTGGTCTCCGCCTGACCTTTCCACTCTTCACGGCTCTGACCGTTGTCGAGCTGCTTGTCGATCCACGGGATCAGGCTGCCGGCCAGCGGCACGCCGAAGTTATCAACCGGCAGCTTACCGCTGCGGCCAAGCTCGGTGACCTTACGTTCGATATCCAGAATCGCGGAAGCCGGATTCGCCAGTTCGGTGGAGACTTCGCCATACAGCTGGCCCATTTGATTCAGCAGTTCACGCATATGGCGCGCGCCGCCGCCGGATGCAGCCTGGTAAGTCGCAACGGATACCCAGTCAACAAGGTCGTTGGCAAACAGGCCGCCGAGGGACATCAGCATCAGGCTTACGGTGCAGTTGCCGCCAACGAAGGTTTTGACGCCTTTGTTCAGGCCTTCCTGAATGACATGCTGATTGACCGGGTCGAGGATAATAATCGCGTCATCTTTCATGCGTAGAGAAGAAGCTGCGTCAATCCAGTAACCTTGCCAGCCGCTTTCACGGAGCTTTGGATAGATTTCGTTGGTATAATCGCCGCCCTGGCAGGTCACTATGATATCCAGCGCCTTCAGCGCTTCCAGATCAAATGCGTCCTGCAATGTACCGCCGGTAGTGCCGGTAAACGTAGGGGCTGCCTGCCCAAGCTGGGAAGTGGAGAAGAAAACCGGACGAATGGCGTCAAAATCGCGCTCTTCCACCATGCGTTGCATGAGTACAGAGCCGACCATACCGCGCCAGCCAATAAAACCAACATTTTTCATAGCGACTTAATCCTGCAGAGATGATTGCGTGTGTAAGCGCTGGCAGTGAGCCAGAACATCACTCCACATTACAAAATGCAGCCAAAGTCGCAAGTGAAATTAATCAATGATATCTGCCGTGTCAGAAACAAAGCTTATTACCAGAAACAACTTGCCAGATTTTGGGGAAAACAGATGACTGAAATCATATCCGCAGCGGTTTTACTGATCCTGATTATGGACCCGCTCGGCAACCTGCCGATCTTTATGTCGGTGCTAAAACATACGGAGCCAAAGCGCCGCCGGGCCATTATGATCCGCGAACTGCTTATTGCTCTACTGCTAATGCTTATCTTCCTGTTTGCCGGGGAGAAAATCCTGGGCTTCCTGAATTTGCGGGCCGAAACCGTCTCCATTTCAGGCGGGATTATCCTGTTCCTTATCGCCATTAAGATGATTTTTCCGGGCCAGGAAGGCAGTTCGTCCGGCCTGCCCGCCGGGGAAGAGCCGTTTATCGTGCCGCTGGCGATCCCGCTGGTTGCCGGCCCTTCTCTGCTGGCCACGCTGATGCTGCTGTCGCACCAGTATCCAAACCAGATGGGACATTTAGTGGCCGCGCTGATGCTGGCCTGGGGTGGCACGGTGGCCATTCTGCTGCAGTCTTCCCTGTTCCTGCGCCTGCTGGGTGAAAAAGGCGTGAATGCCCTTGAGCGCCTGATGGGGCTGGTGCTGATTATGATTTCCACCCAGATGTTCCTGGATGGGATCAGAACGTGGATGCGTGGGTAAAATAGAGAGCCTTTTGCCGTAAATATCCTCTATGAAAGTTCGGCTAAGGTTTCATTCACTTATAGCCCGCAGTTGTTCCGTTCACCAGAAAATCTGTGTTCCACATAAGTTCAGAGTACGGTGAACGTGTCCGGGGGATAACGCCATCCCCCGAACAGCCCCGACGCCCGGCGAGCTCATCGCCGCTGAAGCGGTAAACCCCCGGCTATCACCCAAACAGTCGGGGGCGATGAGAGCCGGGGACAAGGGTGTAGCTGTAGGTCTTGAAGCGACTGTAATGTTCTGTGTAGCTGCGGGTTTGAAGCGAGGCTTGGTTCCGGCTTAAATCGCCTCCGTTTTCTCTCCGACTGGCCAGGGTCCGGACGTCGGGAACGCATCTCAGCCGACCCAGGACTGGGAGATAAAGCGGAGGTCTGCCGCTTTATCGGTCGATTTATTTGGCCGGGAGTCCGGGGTCTCGAGGAAGTGACGGTGACTTCCCCGAGACGTTCACCGTTGCGGTGGCTGCATATAAAACAGGACTGGAAGTGAACGGAATCTTAGCCGATCCCACATAAGCAAGAGATAACCCTACCAGGCTCGATCCCCCTCACGAACACATATACCGATACGGCCCCGGCTGGCATGCACGCAGCAGGAGATGAAGATTTTCCTGCTTCAGCGTATACATGCCGCCAAAGAACGGATCGACAATCAGCCACCCCGGTACGCCGAAGAAGATGATGTTGCCGAAGAGATACCAATTGCTAAAACGGATTTCCAGCGGTATGGACATGGAGTAATACCCTTCGTGCTTTAGCATCAGCGTATAGTTTTTCTTCCCGAAGTAGCTGCCGTCCGTCTTTTTAAGCGTCACGGACTGTGGGGTGATGCCCTGCGCGGCAATCTCTCCCTTGCCATCAAAAATCGTAAAGGCCGCGCTCTTTGGCGTACTGTCGATATACACCGTGGCGTCATTATTGCTAACCAGCGTCGCGCAGCCGGTTAACAGCGGCAATAACAGTAAGAAGAGTAATTTTTTCATGCGGCGCTCCCTCTTTAATAGGGAGTAAGAGCGTCACGGGAAGAGAGAAGCTTAACCCGTAAAAGCAAAACACCCGGCAATTACCGGGTGTTTTTAGCAGGTTCAGACGAGAGATTAAGACAGCAGGCTGAACGCAATCATCCCGACAATCGCCCCGGTGGTGCCGAGGATGGTTTCCATCATCGTCCAGGTCTTCAGCGTTTGTGCTTCGGTTGCGCCGGTAAACTTACCAAACAGCCAGAAGCCTGCGTCGTTCACGTGGCTCACCACGATAGAGCCGCCCGCGATACAGATAGACAGCGCCGCCATCTGCGCGCCGTTATAATGCAACTGCTCGATGACCGGCATCACCAGGCCAACGGCGGTCAGGCAGGCCACGGTCGCGGAACCCTGAATAATACGTACCGCAGCCGCCAGCACGAAGCAGGTAATCGCGATAGGCAGACCCATGCCGGTCAGCGCTTCGCCCAATGCCGGGCCCACGCCGGAGTCAACCAGCACCTGTTTGAACACGCCACCGGCGCCGATAACCAGCAGGATAATCCCCGCAGGCTGCAGCGCCTGGCCGCACACCGCCATCACTTTTTCTTTGTCCATGCCCTGGCGATAGGCCAGACCATAAATAGCCACCAGGCAGGCCACCAGAATCGCGGTGAACGGGTGGCCGATGAACTCCAGCCATTCGTACAGCGTAGAACCCGGCGCGGTGAAACGAGCGGCAATGGTTTTCAGGCCAACCAGCACCAGCGGCAGCAGGATCAGCGACAGGCTGAAGCCAAAGGACGGCAGCTTGCCTTCGCCCAGGTGCGGCTCGGAGATATCGTCCGGGATTTCCAGCGAAACAAATTTGCTGATGAAGTTTCCGAACAGCGGGCCGGCGATAATCATGCCGGGGATCGCGGCGCACAGGCCAATCAGGATCATCCAGCCAAAGTCAGCGTGCATCTGCGATGCCAGCAGCATCGGCGCAGGCCCAGGCAGCAGGAACGCGGCAGCAGCGGCGACGCCCGCAAACAGAGGGATCACCAGCTTCACCAGGTTGGTTCCGGTATGGCGCGCCATCGAAAACGCAACGCTTATCAGCAGCACGATGGCTACCTCAAAGAACAGCGGCAGCGCGCAAATCAGACCCGCCAGGCCAATCGCGTAATGCGCGCGGCTGTGGCCGAAGGACTTCAGCATCTTAACGGCAATCTGATCCACCGCGCCGGTTTCATGCAGAATTTTGCCGAACATCGCGCCGAGGGCCACCACAATCGCCAGGAAGCCCAGCGTACCGCCCATGCCTTTCTGCATGGTGTCGGCGATTTTGTCGAGCGGCATGCCGGAGAACAGCCCGGCACCAATAGAAACCACCATCAAAGCCACGAAGGCGTGCATACGGGCCTTCATCACTAAAAACAGCAGGAGCAGCACGGAGCCGACCGCGGTTAAAACAAGCGTTAATGTACTCACTCTGCGCTGCCTTGGTTGATTAATGCGAGGGTGCTGGCGACAACGCCGTCCAGCGGCTGGTCGATATCCACGATCAGCACGTCTTTTTCATCCGCCTGCGGCTCTTGCAGGGTTTCGAATTGAGTCACCAGCATCTGGGTTTTGAAGAAATGGCCTTTACGCGCTTTCAGGCGGCTTTCAATCACCCCGAAGTCGCCTTTCATATAGATAAAGGAGAGGTTCGGATTGCCGTCACGCAGCAGGTCACGATAGTGCTTTTTCAGCGCCGAACAGACGATCAGCGAAACCTTGTTGGTGCGCTGCATCGCAAACGCGGCGTCGTTTAACGCCTTCAGCCACGGGGTACGGTCGTCGTCGTTCAGCGGCTCGCCGGAGGCCATTTTCAGGATGTTGCTGCGGGGATGCAGGAAGTCGCCGTCAAGAAACGCGGCGTTCAGCCGATGGGCAACTTCGCTGGCAACGGCGGATTTGCCGCTGCCGGAGACGCCCATCAGGACGTAAATGTGGTGGTCGTGATTAGTAGTGCTCATGATGGCTCCGACTCTGACACAAAGCAATGCGCCTGGTTTTGTTACGGGTAACTGTTACCGATAACATTTTCCGGTCTGGCTGCGCAATAAGCAATAACCATTAGCTTGCAAAGTGTATAAGTGTGAGCTGTATCAAATAAAATTTTCGGCTTAGATCGAGCCGCCGGGCGACAGCGTAAAGCCTAAATCGAGCATTTTTGGGGTAATGATCTCACCGCGAATACGCGCCAGCAGACGCTCTGCCCCGATACGCCCCATGCGCTCTCGCGGGGTAAGCACGCTCGCCAGCCGCGGCTCCATCACCTGCCCGATGTCATGGCCGTGGAAACCGGCAATCGCCATATCTTCCGGAATGCGCAGGCCCTGGCGCTGGCATTCAAACGCCGCACCAATCGCTAAGTCATCGTTGGTGCAGAAGATACTGTCGAGCTGTGGATATTCCCGTTTTGCCTGGCGCAGCAGCTCAATGCCGGTGGAGTAAGAAGAGGAGTTTTCAATCATCACGCTGTACGGCGTCAGCCCGGCGTCGAGCATCGCCTGCTCGTAGCCTTTTTGCTTGATGAGGGTACGTTCGTCGAGCCGCGCGCCGAGGTAAGCAACGTGCCTGTGGCCACGGGCAATGATGGTGGCCGTCATTTGGCGAGCCGCTTCGAAGTTATCAAAGCCCACGGCGATATCCAGGCAGGGAGAAATGCTATCCATCAGCTCCACCACCGGAATACCGGCGACTTCAATCATCTTTAGCGTTCTGGCCGTGTGGTTCCGCTCGGTCAAAATCAGGCCGTCGATGTTCCAGGACAGCATGGATTCCAGGCGCTCCTGTTCCAGCTCCGGCTTATAGCCGTAGTGGGCGAGCATGGTTTGATAGCCGTGGGCATCAATGACGTTTTCAATGCCGCGCAGGACTTCGGCGAATACCTGGTTGGTCAGAGAAGGAAGCAGGACACCGATGGCCCGGCTGGTTGAATTAGAAAGAATATCCGGCGCACGGTTCGGGATATAGCCCAGCTCATCTAACGCGGCGGCAATTTTAACCTGCAGCGCGGCAGACACCTGATCCGGGTTGCGTAAAAAACGGCTGACCGTCATTTTGGTCACCCCAACGCGATCCGCAACATCCTGTAGTACCGGTCTTTTCTTTTTCATCGTCCTGCTTGGCTTATGAAGTTTCGACAGCCGAGTTTAGCACGGACAAAAGAAAACCCGCCCCTTTTTCAGGGACGGGTTCAGATTGATGACAAACAGCCGAAAAACGTGGTTTTCGACTGTTTGGGATAAACCAGAGAACATAGTTCATTGTTTTATTAGGCCGTGATTCAGACCTTTTTAGGACAATGAACTTTTCCAGCATTTATAGCCCGCCCTTCTTCAGGGCGGGTTTGACGGGTAACGTTTATACTGGCGGCAGGTCGAACAGCAGGATCTCACTCGCTTCACTGGCGTGAACGGAAATCGCCTGCTCATCCCATATCGCGATCGCGTCGCTGGTTTTTGCCTGCGTGCCGTTAATAGACACGTCGCCTTTTACCACCTGGATCCAGACGCGGCGGTCGGCCGGAATCTGATAAACAGACTGCTCATCTTTGGCCAGCGCCCAGCGAGACAGCTCCATATCCTGATAGACTTTCAGTGAACCGTCACGAGCATCCGGGGAAAGCACCAGTTGGCGCCCCTGAGGGGCATCAAAACGGCGCTGATCGTAGCGCGGCGTAATTCCGGTTTTTTCTGGAATGATCCAAATCTGGTACAGGCGCAGCGGTTCGGTCTGGCTGGCGTTGTACTCAGAGTGACGGATCCCGGTCCCGGCGCTCATAATCTGGAATTCACCCGCAGGCACGCGCTCTTTGTTGCCCATGCTGTCCTGATGCTCAACCGCACCTTCCAGCACGTAAGTCAGGATTTCCATGTCCTTATGCGGATGGGTACCAAAGCCCTGGCCCGCATCGATAACGTCTTCGTTAATGACCCGCAGCGCCGAGAAACCCATAAAGTTGGCGTCATAATAGTCGGCAAAAGAGAAGGTATGCCAGCTGTCCAGCCAACCGTGGTTCGCATGGCCGCGGTCCTGTGCTTTTCTTAAGTAGATCATGTTATGTCCTCCGCAATTCGTTTGATGGGATAAGTGTGGACCCATTTAGCGGAGGATCATAGAGGGTGAAAATTGACTCCTCTGTTCAAAAAAAGTGAACGAGTCAGAGGAGCCAAAATGTTATCAGGAGAGGCTTATTGTCGCAGGTGACGGCTGTTCGAAACCGCGCTCCAGAATTTCCAGGTTGGTCAGAGCTTCAATTTCTCTGACGTAATTAGGCCTGCCGCCGATCAGCGTGTCGTACAGCGCATCGTAGACGCGGCCATAGTCACCCACTTCCGGCTTCCACTCCTCGCGCACCGTTTCACCGGCTTCGTTAACGTACTCCAACGTAGCTACGCTGCTGTCCGCGCCGAACCCAGGCTCACCCGGCATGATGTACGCTTTGAGGCTGGTTTCCTGCTGGTCGATGCCGTACTTCACGAACGAGCCTTTGGTGCCGTGAACGATAAATTTCGGGTAATCGATTTTCACCAGATGGCTGGTTTTCACGATCGCTTTGAGGTCGCCGTAGAACAGCTGGGCTTCAAAGGTATCGTCCGGGTTGGCTTTGTTACGCAGGCTGCGGATGTCATAGGCAACGCGATCCGGGCGGCCAAACAGGGAGATAATTTGGTCCATGGTGTGCACACCCAGACCGTAGAAAGCGCCGTCCGCAGGTTGGCCCGGGTTCGCTGGCGCATCCGGGCGATACATATCGAAGTGGCTTTCAATTTCCACGATCTTGCCGAGCTTGCCGCTCTCGATGGCTTTTTTCATCGTCAGGAAGCAGGAGTCAAAGCGGCGGTTCTGGTAAGGCGTAACCACCAGGCCCTTCTCACTCGCCAGCGCAAACAGCTCGCGCGCTTCGGCAAGCGTTGGGGTAAACGGTTTTTCCACCAGCACGTTCTTACCCGCTTCGAGCGCCTTTTTCGCGTACTCGAAATGGCTGTCGACGTGGGTACAAATCACCACCAGCTTGACCTGAGGGTCGTTGAGAATGTCATCAAGCTGGCTGGTAAAGTGGATCCCGGCGTACTGCGGCTGCTGTTCCAGCTCCGGCTTTTCGCTACGGCGGAAGATGTGGGCCACGTTGAGTTTGTCTTTACGGAAGAGTACGAACGGAAGGTGATAGCGGGTGGTGCTTTTTCCAAATCCAATGAAGGCACAGTGCAGAGTCATCTCATTATCCTTTTTGATTTTCGCTGCGGTTACCTTACTGCAAAGCCGCGCCGTGTTATAGCCGCAGATTTCAAACCATCTTAATTTTAAAGGTCAGGCGTAACCAACACGGCTACGGCTTCAAATAAGAAGGGCACCAGGT
>WJYK01000018.1 GCA_009668225.1 Enterobacteriaceae bacterium RIT693
ACGTTTTTTTTAAGCACATTACGTTCAAACTCAAATTCTAAAACAACGGTATCAACATCTTTTTGATAAAAATTCAATTTTTTAACCACTGCATGTTGTTGAGTGATTTTTTTTCCAGAGGTAAGAAGATAATCGGTCAGTTTAATGTTAAAAAGCTCAAACCTGCTGGTATTTATTGATTTATCCACTATTTCTCTGAACTTAATTTTATCTTTCGACTCCAGCGTCATTCTAAAGTATTTCTGGTGTTGCCCTGCACGCACTGCATGAATTTCTCTAAGGTTTCCAGTCACCGACAGTGAAGCTGTTTCCAGTTGAGGTGACGCTATGTTGCTTTGCTGTGATGCCACATTCATAGTTGGGGAAGTATTAATCTTCATCATTTTATTTGATACTGGAATAGTATCTTTAATTGGTTCTTGAGTACGTACTGCCAAGCCTTTAGAATTCAATAACTCACCGGAACCTTGTGTTAGCTGTACCTTTGAGCTGATTTGATATCTTTTTTGCAAATCTTCTTTTGAATGAGGCTTAATATAAGCGAGTGATTCCAGAAGCCCCTCTTTATTATTACTCATTTCCTTATCATTAAGAATGCTCTCAGCGCCATGAAAATCCTGAAGCTTAACTAAAACATAAACCAGGTTATGTAACATTTTAGTACTAGTTTGCCCACGCATATACAATGGAACAAGGAGATCTCTGGCCTTATTATAATCTTCCTGCATAATTGCCAACATTGCCATATTATTAGCAACAATTTCTTCGTCAACAAAACGGGAGCGGGCTTCATCAAAGGCTCTGGATGCAGCCTCAAAATCACCAATTTGAGCCATTAATATACCCTGGATATTCCAGGCTTCGCCATTACCGTGATCCTTCGTCAGCACACGGTTAATAATAGATAGTGCAGATGATGTACTTCCCTGCTCCAGTAGATTTTTGCTTTCTAGCAGCAAGGTATCGCTGGTAGGATTACCTTTAAGCAGTGGCTTTAGGTATAAACGTGACGCACTATAATCTTCAACAAGATAATAATAGCGGGCCAGTTTATAGCGGTCATCTGAGTTTTCTTTCTTGTTTAACTTATCGCGGTAAAGCTTTATCAATCCGCTGTAATTATTAACTTTACTTAATATATATTCTTGTTGTGAGTCAACTGCACCAGCATCGCTATTTAGTCCACTTTGACAGCCTAAAGCAGTAAGAACACACATACTTGAAATTAATTTTTTAATGATGTTCACGATGATATCATCCCAATAATCCCTGGCCCAGCCACAATAATCAAAAGTGGGAACATAATGAAAGCAATCATTGGTAGTGTCATTTTTGCCGAAAGACTAGCCACCTTTTCTTCAGTGCTTATGAGCTGCACAGCTCTCATTTCCTTGGATAAATCAATCAAGACCTGGTAGATAGACGAACCAAATTTAATACTTTGCTGCAAAGTAGAACAAAACATACGAACTTCATTGTTAGCCACTTCCTGATAGAGTTGCTCTAACGCTACAGACATTCCTCCCACCTCTGCCTTGAGCATCGTTCTTTCAAGTAAAATTGCGATATCCGGATTAATCGAATTAATATTTTCAGCAATATAGCGCAATGCTTTTTCAACGGTCATACCTGATTGAACGCAAACGGCCATCATATCAATAACAAATGGAAAATCATTTGCAACACTTTTCATTCTTTTTTTAATTGTCGCATTTTTAATAGCATTAGGCAGCAGTATTACAACCAATAATACTACCAGGATGCATATTATCATTATATCTGCTGACATCTCATAAATGCCGGCAGCATTACTTATAAACAATATTACCGTGGAAACCGTCGCCACGATTGCCTTTGCCATTACATTCTTATCCAGCATGGCACTTAGTGAAACTAGCCGGCTGGTTTTCTTTAATGCACGTTCAACCTGTGATGAATCATTTTGTTCGTTCATATCCTGCATGGCATTTAGAGCAGCATCAAGCTGGCTAAATATTTTTGTTCTTTTAGCTTGGCGCATCCTTGATATCAATAGCCCTCCGATACCAAGAAGCAACATTACAACGATAATTATAATGTACATAGATCACCTAAACCCTGTTCATCATCATCCATACAATTAACAAACCAAACAGAATACTGGCAATTGCATAATAAAGTAGGATCTGCCCGGTTGGGTTATAGACTAAAATATCGAAACTATCTGGCGACTGGTATTTAAGAAAAACAAAAAACATAACGGGAATTGCGGCCAGGATTTTTACAGACATTCTAACTTCTGAAGTCATTGCATATTTCTTACGTTCAAGAATTCTCCCATCAGATATCATAGACGCAAGCTTTGACATGACTTCTTTAACCTGCCCGCCACCTTTCATGTTGATTAATACAGTGATGATAAAAAAATAATACTCACGATAAGGAAGGCGAGAATAAGAATCTTTAAAAACATTTTCAACATCTTCACCAATATCTAACCGTCGCGAAACCTGCTTGAATTCCGCACCGAGTATCCCCTCGAGCTTAAGACCACATTCACTGATCCCCTGCGTGATCGTATTCCCTGCCCTAATGGAACTGTTTATGATATTTAAAGCTTCTGAAAAACCGGTTTCAAACTCGATACGCATTTTTTTCTTGGCATTGAGATAAATGGTATATACGGTCACGAAAAACAACACCGGCAATAATATCAACAAATTTATCTGTATATATTCCTGGCTAATATAAACCCCAGCAAACTGCACGCCAATAATAATGATGAAATTGCGTAACAGAACCCCCTTTCCTTTTCCCAG
Source organism: Enterobacteriaceae bacterium RIT693 (assembly GCA_009668225.1). GTDB lineage: Bacteria > Pseudomonadota > Gammaproteobacteria > Enterobacterales > Enterobacteriaceae > Cedecea. Next base: position 2,799 of record WJYK01000018.1, read on the forward strand.
AAGGTGAAAACGCATATCACCTAAACGCTCTTCCACTGAACGCCACAAGAGACTTTTCCCTTTTTTTCTGGATAGAAGGCTTTCGTTCGCACTCAATTCAACAAGCCGCAACTTTTGCATGCGTTTATTTTGGCGTAGTAACATCATTACCTGCAGCAGGCCCAGGATTATTAATAAAGTAAATATAATCGCCATCATGGTATCCTGTTACCAAATAGTTGTTTCAACGGCTCAATTAATCCATATACCAGCGCCTGTCGATAAACTGCCGACCGCTGAAGAAGACCGTATGAGGTAAATATGCCCTGAATTTTTCCGATATCATCCCGCTCTGCCTGTGCGCTAAAACTGAAGATATCCTGGAGAATAATGTTATCACCTTCCATCCCCATGACTTCAGTGATATTCATTATTTTACGGGAACCATCTGGCAAACGAGAAACCTGAACAATGATATTTACTGCAGATGCAATGTTTCTTCTGATAGCCGTGAGCGGCAGTGCCGCGCTCGACATCATCACCATACTTTCTAAACGTGCCAGGGCGTCTCTTGGTGAGTTAGCATGCAGGGTTGACATCGAGCCATCATGGCCTGTATTCATAGCCTGAAGCATCTCGAATGCCTCCTCGCCGCGACATTCCCCTACGATAATGCGGTCGGGCCTCATACGGAGCGCGTTGACAACCAGACTACGCATACTCACCGCTCCCTGACTCTCTGCCCCTGCCATTCGGGTTTCCAGACGGACAACATGGGGCTGCTGCAATCTTAGTTCAGCGGCGTCTTCAAGGGTTAAAACACGCTCATCTTCGCCAATATACTGCGACATTGCATTTAACAGCGTCGTCTTACCCGAACCAGTACCACCAGAAACAATGATATTTACCCGACAGCGGCTGGCGATAACCAAAAAGTTAGCCATCATATCGTTCATGCTTCCATATTCGATCAGGTTAGCGAGCGTTTTCTTGCCTTTACCAAATTTACGAATGGAAATAGAGGCACCATCCAGCGCCACGGGCGAAATAACAACATTCAGTCGGCTGCCATCCGGCATTCGGGCATCGACCAGTGGCTGAGAATCGTCGATGCGTCTTCCCACCTTAGTGACTAATCGGCGCGCAATATCAATCAATTGCTCGTTACTGATAAATTTTTTACCGGATATTTCTAACTTCCCATAACGTTCAACAAATATCTTTTCAGGACCATTAACCAGAATGTCGCTGATCGTCTCATCTTCCATTAATTCACGTAGAGGACCGTATCCTGTAATTTCATCGGTGATGATCTCACATAACGTGCTGGTATCTTTTGCCGAAAGGTATTGACCACTTCCACTGACTGCACGCTGAATACTGTCATTGACTTCCTTTAATAAAGCGTCACGATTATTTTTTAGCTGATCGATTTTTTCCAGATCAAGACTTTTCAAAACCTGTTCACGGTAATACAGCTGAGCACCCGATATTGGCATATCCATTCAATTCACCCAATGCATTAGCGTGATACGCGGCGCAACATCGTAGACAATGAAAACGCTCTTTTTCGAGTATGTTCATGCTCCACGGACTTGCCCAAAAGATCGGCAGCAAACTGATAGAGCGGACTACCTGCAGCAGGCTTTTCTCGCTTAATACTGTATGGATTAACACATGTCAGACTACAGCCGAGGTATTCCCGTATATCATCATTATTGAGGTCTTCGGTTCTTCTTAAATGATTTTCATTCAAGCACAACAACATTCGCGTTTTCCATCCTGGATTAGTTATCACTATACGGTTATATTCATCAAGTATGCTTTTTGCTATGCGTAACGTGGACAACTCTCGTGAAATAACCAATATAATAGTATGTGATTGTGCTATAACCATTTCCAGGCGCTCATGTATATGTGGATATATACTATGATCAAAAAACACCAGGTTATACTGATTAAATTGAAGCTCTTCATAACTCCATTCATTATCAGGCGTTTCTATCCGCGCAGATAAATTTTGTGTGATTTTCAGCATTGAGCCATCACGGGGTAAGGTAGTCCCCATCTGTAAATCTAAATCACTGCTTCCACTTGCTCCCTGCACCAGCAACATAGGGATTGAGGATAATGCGCCAACCGTTCGAAACAGGTCATACGCAATAGTCGTCGTGCCCACCCCTCCCTTACACCCTAATATGCTTATTTTCATCATTGCACGGGCCGTTTGTGGAAGATTTGGTTCCTGAATATAATCGGCTATTTGTGCTAATTGTGATTCCACATGAATATAAATAATGCCTAGCTGCTTTAATTTTTGCGCAAAGGCTATTGAATCGTTGCTGCCCACAAATATCTGCTTTGATGTTGCAGAAACAAGCAGCATTGCCGTTTCGGTGATAAGAGTATCATCTGTTACATTTACGACATCAACAACCACAGCCAGCGCGCCATGCGTAATGCTGTCATCCTTTAACATAAAAAAGTCAGCCTGATGCTCTGATATATTCTTAAGTCCATGCATCAACAATTGGCTGGTGATTTCCGACAACACATTTTTTCGTGGTGAAATGACAATAATTTGCTGATCGGTCGAATTTTTCTGCTGCTGCCCCGCCGAATTCCCTTCATTATTTTTATTTGACTCAGAAAATAACTTCATCACCTACCTCCATGCAGTAGTAACAGTTTTCATTCACTTTCATTTTGCAAAACCGCCCTGCCCGATAAATAGCTCGGCATTATTCTCAAGTCTTCTTTCACGCGTTTTTTTATCAACTTTGACATTAAAGAATAATTTTTCCACACCACTTTTTTGGTAAACAGGCAACGATATTTTATCAGTCGATGAGGATGATGATATTGGTTTCACGAGGTTGACAGTAGCAAATACAACCAGTTCTGTTTTATTTCTCTCTGTTCGTGCGCTTCTGGCCAATGCGCCAAGAATAGGGATGTCACCTATAAATGGCACCTTTGTTAATGATTCCCTGTCACTTTCAGTTAATAATCCACTGATGATAAAACTGTCACCATCGGCCAATTCTATGGTCGAACTCGATCGACGCGTCCGTATTGTTGGGATCTGATAATCATTAAATGCGTACGAACCTGAAACACTGCTTAATTCATTAGAAACAAATAATCTGATTTTTTTCGCTTGTTCGACTTTCGCGCCGATGTTTAAACGGATGCCATACTCTTTATATTGTATAGTATTAGCGTTGTCTTCACGCACGATGATGGGGATTTCTCCGCCCACCAAAAAATGAGCATGCTCACCAGATAGCACCGTTAAATTTGGCTGAGCCAACACTCTGGCAATAGAATCATTTTTTATTGCGTTAATAAATGTACTAATGTTTGCCACATCAAAGCCACGTTTGAAACCCAGCAAGTTAAAAACACCAGCACTATTGACACTACTTCCACCACCAATAATGCTATTGAGTGTAAGACTGCTCCACTCAATACCAAGATTATCCGTAAATTCTTTCGTGACCTCAACAATCGTTAATTTTACATTCACCTGATTTGATGAAGGTAATGACATCCGATTTATAACGTTATAGAAAATTTTTGTTGAGACAAAAGGCTTTTTATCAATTTTTCCATCACTGTCGCGGATCTCTAATTTTTCTTCTCGCCCCTCCTTACCGACAAGATTCCCAACCATCTGATAGATTTCATCGCGCGTTGCTTCATCTTTTACACTACCGCTTAGTATGTAGGTTGCACGATCGGCACTCATAAACCGGGAAACAGTCACCTGGCTTCCAGGATAATGACTGGAAATACGTTGCGTGATATCACCAAGAAAAGGGTCTACATTCAAGCCCACCTGCTGGAGAACCTTAGAGTTGCTACCATAGACAGTGAGTTCTGCCGCACCTATTTTCTTTGCGTACACAATAATATTTTTTTCATTGATAATCTTATAATCAGCCACTGCAGGGTCTGATATAAAGATTGTTTGAATTTTTTCCTTGAAATTTAAATTCTTTGACTGCCCTTGTTTTAAATATAGCTCTCCTGCAGCAGCAGGAAATGATACTAAGAAGACTAAGAAAACAAAACTTATTGCTTTCAAGAAACGATTCATCATATTGATAGATTCCTGCATCAGTATACCTATTACCGTGGATTGCCAATATCAGCCATTAGAAAATGATAAATTCTTCATCCTCTAAGTTCATTAATTTCAACGGGCGACGAACTAAATTTGAAAATCGGCTCATCACTCACTGGCCAGGCAGCATCACTGCCAGAACGTTCTGACACTCCATGATGATTTTGTTTTTCATCTGACACAAACTGTTGTGACGGTTGAGATGAAGGGAAAAGAATTATTTTAACCTTCCCCTCTAAACTCTTTAATAACTTAACTTCCTGATCGTTGAGTTCTGCGATCAGCATACTTTTTTTATTACGATTTCCAGCACTGTTTTTTCCACTCGTATCTGCTTGCCGCATGGCTAATACTCGCTTATTCATCAGCAGCGGCTTAAGCCGACTTTCACTGATTGAGTGTGCTGGAGAGACAATCTCGTTATTGCCCTTATTATTTTTCTTTAAACTGTATGAAAGATAGACATCCATCTCCTGCCCAGGCTTCAGATTCGTCAGTAAATAATTATCTGTTGTTTCAATTTCGAAGGTGTAAAGCACATTACCGGGTCGCAGGAACATTGATAAATAGGTATCGCTTCCCGGCTCAACGAGCATAGAGGGAGATATATAGCTTTTTGCAGTAACAGCGTTATTTAACGCCCAGTTGGTTATTTTAGTTTGGCTAAGATTGAATTGTTTTTCTGTGCCACCAACGGGGACAGCTATCGTCTTAATTTCATAGTCGGAAGTTTGAAGTATACTGTTAGCATCTAAATCACGTTTCGCTACCGCTACAATTATGGTTTCACGAGCCACACCCCCACTTTTCACTGCAGGCTTGGCTGATTGACTCATGTAATAAAAAAGACCAAGAACACCGATAATGATCATTGCGATATAAATGCCCAACACGGTTTTTTTCATTTTAAGCATTACCCATTATTGAGTATAAACAGAAACAGTAATTGGAGCCCTGCCCGGCAAACCATAGCTACCGCACGAGATACTGTCACCTCGAAAAATGGGCATTTTTAATTTCAAAATGCCCATTGATTAATAAAAACAATTAATAATGTTTATTACTTACTATGAACCGGATGGCATGTTATTCATAACGTTTTGCTGCACATTCGAGAATATGTTCGTCAACATAGTTTTCACGATACCATCACTGCTATTGAAGATCACAGCCACTACCGCAGCCACACCGCCGATTACGATGGCGTATTCAACGGCCGTTACGCCGCGCTGATCCTCTTTAAATTTACGCGCTGCATCTACAACCGTAGAGGCCATCACCTGTGTTTTTACATATGTCCCTAACACTTTATTATTTAACATATTAAATAAAGTCATTTTGTTTCCCTTTATCATATCCGTTGATTATTAATATTGTGTTCTAGCCCATGAATCAAAAACATAATAGTGCCTAATTCATTCGCTTCCTGGATGCATCCATGTCGAACACGGTGATTTATACGTAACGGCTGCCGCGTCATCAATACAAGTAACACCTATTAATGACTGCCTATCAATAAGCAAATCCTTTTTTTTAACAATTACAAAACCAGTCGTCTTAATTATCGGACTCCAGGTGCTATTAAAAACCATAAAATTACTTATAAAACAATTTGTTTTGCTTACCTACCAGACTATCACCACCGTGAATAATTCTATTGGCACGAAATTAAATCGTACTCTAGCCAGAAACAAAAATAAAACAAATAGCTTTATTGGCTGCCGCGCTAAATTCATTGAATTATTTCTCTACACAATAGCCAATTTAACCACACACACGTCTACACATCCTCAGAATACCAGAACATAACAATCGTAGCGGTGCATTTTTCGCCCATTCAATACCAATGGAATGCCTTTTATTTTTTACGCATTGCCATTCATCTTTTCAATTTCATCATCAAACATTCGCAATAATTATTGATTATAATTTGAAATGCAGAATATTAATGTTTTTATAAAAAAGCCCCGGTAATTTATAATCAACAGGGGCTTTTTTTAATCACCAAAGCTATCTTATTTGCCTAACCAAACCACGAATCAATCGGATCATAATACCGTGCCCACGCCTCCGGCCCTTCGACCATCTCCATATCGGTGAGGAGCGCATACTCAAGCGTCCCGCGTAGAACCGCCTCATCCATATCAATACCGATAAAGACAATCTCCTGGCGCGCATCGCCGATGCCGTCTTGCCAGTTGTTTAAAATATGCTCGAGGCTTTCCGGGTCCTGCGGCCAGCGCTCACGGGGAGTACTTGCCCACCACGAGCCGGCAAGCCCCTGACGCATAACGCCGCCCGCGTGGGACCACGACCCTGCGTACTGAGGGCGGCTTGCCAGCCAGAAAAAGCCCTTCGAGCGAATAACGCCTTTTAGCCCGCTGTCGACAACCCTCTGGAAACGTGCCGGATGGAAGGGGCGACGAGCGCGAAAAACAAAATGACGAATACCGTATTCTTCCGTTTCGGGCGTATGCTCCCCGCGCAGCTCTTTAAGCCAGCCCGGCGCCTGCGCGGCGGCGTCAAAGTCGAACAGCCCGGTATTCAAAACCTGGTCAAGGCTTACCTGACCAAACGCTGAGGTAATGATTTTTGCCCGCGGATTAAGAGAGTGTAAAACAGACATCAGCCGGCGTTTCTCGTCATCACTAATCAGGTCCGTTTTATTCAGGATCAGCACATCACAGAATTCAATCTGGTCAATCAGCAGATCGACCACAGTCCGCTCGTCCTCTTCCCCCATCGATTCCCCGCGTGACTGAATGCTCTCGTAGGATTCGTAGTCGCGCAGAAAATTAAAGCCATCCACCACGGTGACCATGGTGTCGAGCAGAGCGATATCAGACAGGCTTTCGCCCTTGTCGTCCACAAAGGTAAACGTCTCCGCGACCGGCAGAGGTTCGGAGATCCCGGTCGATTCAATCACCAGGTTATCAAAACGCCCATCCCGGGCAAGCTGGCTAATTTCCACCAGCAGGTCTTCGCGTAACGTGCAGCAAATACAGCCGTTGCTCATCTCAACCAGTTTCTCATCGGTCCGCGTCAGGCTTGAACCACCCTCACGCACCAACGCCGCATCGATATTCACCTCGGACATATCGTTGACGATCACCGCGACCCTGCGCCCTTCCCGGTTGTTTAAAATATGGTTCAGCAGCGTGGTTTTCCCCGCGCCCAGAAACCCGGACAGCACGGTAACGGGCAGCTTTTTCGCCCCTTTATTGGCCTGTGTTAACGATGACATTGCGACTCCTTAATGATTATTGTTATGTTATAACATAACAATAATCATTTGCATTGTCATGTCGGAAGCAAAAAACCAGACAGTAAATATGAAAAAAGCCAGCAGATGCTGGCTTTAAAAGGGTGTACAAAAATTATTGCAGCCGGAAGACACGCACCAGGTCACGCAGCTGCTTCGCCTGGTCATTGAGCGATGCCGCCGCGGCTACCGACTCTTCCACCAGCGCGGAGTTTTGCTGAGTGGTTGAGTCAATCATGCCGATAGCGCTATTGATCTGCGAAATACCGTCGGTTTGCTCCTGACTCGCCTGCTTGATTTCGCCAAGGATTGTATTCATTTCCTGCACGTTGCCGATCATTCCCGCAATCTGCGTATTTGCTTTCTCAACCAGCCCCATACCTTCCCGGGTCTGGGTGGTCGAATTTTCAATCAGGCTTCTAATCTCACTCGCGGACGAGGCGCTTTTTTGCGCCAGCTGGCGAACTTCACCGGCCACAACCGCAAAACCACGGCCGTGTTCCCCCGCGCGTGCCGCTTCCACCGCCGCGTTCAGCGCCAGAATGTTTGTCTGGAAGGCAATGGAGTCGATAAGATTAATGATGTCCGACATACGGTTAGAGGTGTCGTTAATCACGCGCATTTTGCTGGTGACCTGAGACATCATCTGACCGTTGTTTTTCACCACCGATGCGGCTTCGGACGAGAGTTTGGTTGCCTCATTAGTGTGGTCGAACGTATTTTTCACCGTCGATGTGATCTGCTCCATAGAGGCCGCCGTCTCTTCTACGGAGCTTGCCTGTTCCTCGGTGCGTGCCGCCAGATCCTGGTTACCGGCCACAATTTGCGCGGCGGCGGAGGAAATCGTTTCCGAACCTTGCTGAACCTGATGGACAATCTCTTGCAGCCGAACTTTCATGCTCATCAACGCCTGCAGCAGTTCGCCTGTTTCATCTTTGTGGGTCACCGTGATGCTGCCCGTAAGGTCACCTTCCGCGATCGCTTCGGCAAACTCAACGGCCTGGAGCAGCGGGCGGGTTATAGAGCGGACGATAAACATGCCAATGACCGTTCCCAGTCCGATGCTAAGCAGCGTTAGCAAAATAGTGACCAGACGGTTGGAGCGATAATCTTTATCCACCTGCAGCCCGGCTGCTGCCATTTTCTGATTCTGGATAACGATAAGCTCCTGAACCTTATCTTTATATTTCTCCTGAATCTGAATGGTTGTTGCCATCATTTCCTGCAGCGCGCCGGCCCGGTTGTTCTGCTGCACCGCCTGTAAAATACGAAACCGCGAGTCCAGATACTCTTTACGGATGCCAGCCAGCTCCTGCAATGTTTTTTGTGAAGCCGCGTCGGTGCTGGATTTGTTCAAATCGGCCAGCAACGCGGTAATGTGCGCGCTAATTTCGGCCAGGTGCTTTTCTGACTTCTGACGAAAGACGCCCGCTTCGTCCAGCAGCATCAGCTGCTGCGTATTCACAAACTCCTGGAAACTATCAATCAGGTCGTTGGCTTTAACGGTCGTCGGGTAATCACTGTTAATAATCGTCTGAATGCCGGTATTTGCCCTGCTGAGGCTGAGTAAAGAAAGCCCCGAGCTGAATACCATCAGCACAATAAAAATAGCGATCGTCAGCGTTAATTTGCTGCGAATTTTTACATCATGTAGTGACATTTTTTCTCCCTTGGGAAGCATATTTTTATGAATGCGCAAAAGCCCCTGCGGTCGAAACAGCAGAAGATAAATAGCACAAAGGGATGGAAGCACCTCGTACAGGCTTATCGGATATATTCTGATTAACTTTATGAATTTGATCGGTTTTTTCGTATGGTCAGGCCACATAGATAGCTGAGAGCTATTAATTGAATCGCAATTGATCGATGATTTGCGATAAAGAACATTTTTGTATCATATTTCTGACAAGTAAAATTTTTCCCACACTACTTTTTTAAATACAGCAAGCGCGCGGCAAATATAAATTCACCACGCGCTGCTTTAATTAATTATTTAATGTTTTCTTAACAAAACCAGAAATACCACAAATATGTCAGGGGCATGTCAGATCTGATAATCAATGGCGGGTTCTTCTGGTTCCAGGGCCAGGCGTTTAATCTCCTCAACCGACAGCTCCGGATTACACAATTCAATAAAACGCCAGACGTAATTACGCTGTAACTGCCCGCGTCGGATGCCCAGCCACACGGTGTTGGCATCAAACAAATGGCGGGTATCCAGGCGCACCAGGCTCCCTTCTTCGCCGCTCGCCTGGTCAGCAACCAGCCCGATGCCTAATCCAAGTTCAACGTAAGTTTTCACCACGTCGGAATCCTGAGCACTCAGCACCACGTCAGCCGTCAGGCCTCTGCGGGCAAACGCCTCATCAATACGTGAACGCCCCGTTATACCCTGACGATAGGTGATAAGCGGCCAGCGGCTGATGTCATCGAGCGTCAGCGGGCTGGTATGAATGAGCGGATGTCCCTGCGGGACCAGAAGGCTGTGGTACCAGCGGAACCAGGGGTAAGCAACCACCAGCGGGTCAGTACTCAGGCGTTCACTGGCGATGCCAATATCCGCCGCGCCGCTGTGCAGCAACGATTCAATTTCCTGCGGCGTCCCCTGAATAAGCTCAAGGCGAACTTCGGGGAATAAAGCGCGGAAGGCCTTAATCACCACCGGCAGGCTGTAGCGAGCCTGAGTGTGGGTCGTCGCTATCGTCAAGACGCCGCTGGTGTCATTGGTAAAGAGATCGGCCAGACGACGAACGTTGCTGGCCTCGTTCAGGATACGTTCGGCAATCACCAACAGGGCTTTACCCGGTTCGGTCATACCTAATAACCGTTTGCCACGGCGAATGAAAATTTCAATCCCCAGCTCTTCTTCCAGCTCACGAATATGGCGGCTGACGCCGGACTGAGAGGTGAAAAGCATGTTGGCGACTTCGGTGAGATTGTAATCCCGTCGCGCCGCCTCGCGGATTATTTTAAGTTGCTGGAAGTTCACATCGCCCCCGGGATCGTGACTGTTCTTTACACCATTGTTAAAGTCACAGCCCCGGCGGGACAAATAATAAAAACCAGCAACCTATTCCATTTAGTAATAAGCGAACTTAGCCTACCAGCATCAGTTCACGATTTTCCAGCGCCGGGCGGGTCACCAGAGACATAAGAATTTCTTTTACCGCCTGAGCCTGCGGCGAAAGCGGTAAGCGTGCAGAAAGGTTCAGCGACAGCGGTAAATTAAGCGATGGGCTGGTTATTCTGGCCATCCAACCGCCTGCCGAGTCAGCAAGCGAACGGGCCGCAGATTCCGGCAGCACGGTTACGCCCATGCCGCTGGCAATGGCCGCGGTCAAGGTGGAAATAGACTCAATTTCACCGATAATTTTTGCCGTCAGGCGGCGCAGGGAGAAAGCCTCATCCACGCGCTTACGCACCGCGCTGTAATCGCGTGGCAGGAAGAGATTCATAGCGGCAACGTCAGACAAATCTACCGTCGTGCCCGGGCAGTCACGGGTACCTACCAGGAACAAATCTTCTTTCAGCAACGGCTGACTGGTTAACCCGGCCGTTGGCGTGCGGTCATACAGGACGGCCATATCAAGCTGCCCGCTGAGCAGTTTATCATTAAGCTGTGAACCACTATTTTCGTGCAGGTAAACCTGGACATCCGGCAGCTCCGCGCGTACGGCCTGCAGCATCGGCATAGTAATAGATGACGCAGCCATACCCGGCGCGAGGCCAATAGATACCAGACCATTAATAGTCTGGCCAACGTTGTTTACCGCCAGCTGTGCCTGCTCACACTGACGCAGGATGGTCCGCGCATGAGCATAGAGAATTTTTCCCGCTTCAGTAGGCGTCACGCCGCGTTTCGTACGGATCAACAATTGCTGATCCAGCTCCCCTTCCAGGGTGGCAACCTGCTGGCTGAGCGCCGGCTGTGCGATATGCAGTACTTCTGCCGCCTGGGTCAGGCTGCCAATATCAACGATTTTTACGAAGTACTTCAGTCGTCTTAAATTCATTTTGCCCCCTATTACGGAATGCCAGCGCCAGTCATGGCAGTGATGTCATAAAAGGTTTTGCAATATGCTTGCCACATTTCTTGTTTGCGGCGCAAACGCGATAACAGGCTGGAGAATAAGAGAAACTAATAAAGCCCCGGCTGATGATTAATGAAACTGGGGTTTTGCTTATGCCCCATAAGAGGTATTAATGCACCATTAAGGTGCATTAACAGGCTAAAAACAGCGTGCCGGTAATAAACCGACACGGTTCCTCACACTCCGGCCCACCAGAGCCTCACCTTCATTCCCCAGTAGCTTGTCCAGCCGCTGGTCGTGGAGACCACCTTTCCTTTATCCACAACAACAAGCGTTGGCGTCACGCCAATCTGCCAGCTGCTGGAGATTGCGCCGTTTGCGTCGTTGATCACCGGGAAACTCACGCCTTTACGCGCCAGCCAGCGGGAAACTTCGCTTTCATTGCCGGAGCGGAGCGCAATGGTTATCACGTTCTGCCCTTCGGCCTGCAGTTTCGCCACGTCCGGCGTGGTAAAACGACACACCACGCACCAGCTGGCCCAAAAGTAAACCAGCAGCGGTCGATCCGCACTCAGCGCACCTAGCGTGACGTTTTGTCCGTCAAGCGTGTATAGCGGGGTACTGTCAAACGAAGGAGGTGACTGAGGCGCTCGCCACCAGTCCATCACCAGCATCACGCCCGCCAGCAGCACCAACAGAATCAATCCTTCCCGCAGCCAGCGCCGCAGCTTACTTACCACGGGCGGCCGCCAGTTTTTCTTTTACGACGTCTTCCAGCGTTTCCCAGGGTACCGCGCCGGGGATCATTTCATCGCCAATAATGGTAGCTGGCGTTCCCTGCACGCCTACAATGCGCGCTAGTTGAAGGTTGGTGCTTAAGGTTTCCATACTTTTTTCATCCGGCGTCACCGCCGTTGCGCCGCTCTTCTCAACGGCCGCGGCAATACTTGCGGCATCGTGATAGCCCTTCTTCTGCATCAGCTTTTCATGCAGCGACAGGAACTGTTCCGGATGCTGGCGCCAGGTTGTCAGTACGGTACGCGCCGACAGCACCGAGCTTTCTCCTTTAAACGGCAGCGGCTTCACAATCACCGCCACATCGGGGTACTTCTGCACAATCTTCTCCAGCATCGGGTCGAGCTGCTTGCAGTACGGGCAGTTGTAGTCGGTGAAGTTCACCAGGGTTAATAGCGGTTTTTTTGCGCCGAAGCGCGGGCTGGCCGGATCATTAAACAGCGCCTGCTCAATCAGCACTTCCAGCTGTTTTTGTTGCTCCGCCGAAAACGGAGCGGGCTCTTCTTTTGCCGCCAGCGCCAGCCCTGAGAACAGAGAGAGGATCAGAATAAATAAGTATTTCATTGTGTTGTTCCTTTGGCTTCATCCAGGGTCGTCAGGACCGAATCACGCGACAGCAACGTGGGCAGCACTTTGCCTTCCGGCAGGCCTGGGCCATAAATTTGATTGAAAGGCACGGCGACCTGGCCGCGGCTTCTTAAAAAGTCGGTGATTTGCTGGGACGGCAGCGTCCAGTCACCGCGCAGGGCAACCACGTCCGGAGCCTGTAGCACGGCCTGAACGTCCTCTTTATTGAGCACGTTGTATTTGTTGGCTTTGCAGGTGATACACCAGTCGGCGGTGACGTCGATAAACACACGCTTATGCTGCGCCAGCGCGTCCTGAATCGCCTGCTCGCTGAGCGGCTGCCAGGCGATGTTTTCCTGCGCGGGCTTGCCGCCTGAAACCCCAAAATGTATCAGCAACAGGCTCGCCAGCCAGATAGCCGAACCTAACATCAGCAGGCCCAGCACGCGGCGAAGCCAGGTCATCCACTTACCCGGACGAGGCAAACGCATGGCAAGACCGGGACGAAGCGCGATCAGCAGCCACGGCAGGCTCATCCCCAGCCCTAATGCCAGGAACAGCCCCCACAGCACCGGGTAAGAAGCCGTGAGCGCAACCGCCACCGCGGTACCGAGGAAAGGCGCGCTGCACGGCGTCGCCAATAGCGTGGCAAAAGCGCCCTGCCAGAAATGCCCGGCCATGCCGTTGCCGCCCTGGGTAGCCAGGCGAGTGTTCATATTGGAGGAGAGTCGGAATTCAAACAGGCCAAACAGATTAGCGCTGAATACCAGCATTACCACTGCCATAAAGCCGATAAACCACGGGTTCTGGAACTGGATGCCCCAGCCCAGCGCCTGGTTGGTCAATCGCAGAACGGTCATCAATAACGCCAGCACCATAAAGGAAGCGATAATTCCCACGACCGAGGCTAAAAACTGACGGCGAACCAGGCCACGGTCTTTTTGCTGAACCAGCAGAATTGAACCCAGTTTCATCCCCAGTACCGGCAGAACGCACGGCATCAGGTTGAGGATAAGCCCCCCCACCAGCGCCATCAGCACAACCTGCCAGAGCGGGAAAGCATCATTTCCGCCCGCTGCAGCGGGTGCCGAACCAATAGCGAGCGTGTTTTGCTGAGCAATGCCGTTGTCGGCCAGCACCAGGGTGACCGATTTACCGCGTAGATCTGGCGCACCTTCGCCCCAGCTGTCGCTCACCGGCACCGTGGCCTGCAGCGTGTCGCCGTCAATGCGGAAGGTCGGCTTGCCCAGGTCGGCATCTTCCGGCGGGTCAAGATAAAGCCCCGGATTCGTCCAGCCTCCGGCACGCACTGCGTCGATAACCAGGCTTCCCTGGCGGTAGCCCGCCTTAAGCGAATCCGTCAGACCGCTATCAACCGGTACCTGCCCCATCGCCTGGGCAAAATCATGGGCAAACTGTGTATCCGCAGACGTTGCCGTTACGGTAAACGAATAATCGGTCAGCAGGCAGACGTTGCTGCAGGTGGACAGCGTCAGCACGCCGCGGATGGCTTCCGGTGCGCTGCCGTGGATCACCATTGGTATCGTGACCCGATCGTGGTAGCCCTGGGTGGTTATCCCGGCGACGTCAAAACGTGCAGGCGTTGGCCAGAACCACTCTACCTTGGGCATATCCCCCTGCCAGGCAATGGCCGGCGCGACGCCGCCTTCTCCCGGCGAGCGCCAATAGGTTTTCCAGCCTTTCTCAAGTTTTACCTCCAGTAAAAGACGGGTTTTATTATTTTCCGTGGTGTCTGCGCGCAGCCTGACGCTGGCGTGATTGTTGTCCGGCGATTGCAGCCAGCCGGTCTCCGCCGCCCAGGATACGGGCAGCCATAGCATAAGCAGGCATAGCAGCGCCTGCCTGAAGCGATTAAACATGTTTTTTCTCCGTAAATGATTAACTAACTGTGGGTAACAGCCGGTCTGTCATTCACGGAATACGCAGAAGCGTAGATGCACCCTAAGGGTGGGAGGTGAAGTCGCTCTTGGGGGGGGAAACGGCATTCGCGTGGAACGCACGGGAGCCAACAGCGAAAGCAGCAGGCTAAGGGCGAATAGCGCCCCATCAAACAATACCGGCGGCACGCTTAGCAGCGACTTGGCGCTGAGTTCACAGGGCGTAACCGGGGAGTCGCCATCCGCTTGCGGGCTATCAGTCTGAACGGCAACAACGCTTGCGGCGGTTTCCATCTGCAACGCATGCAGGCCCGCCATGCGCTGCGCGGTACAAACCAGTACCACCACACATGCCAGGCAAAGAAACCAAATCCCTAAACGCTGCCGTTTAACCATTACACCCTCACTGTTTAATCCGGCTTATCTTAGCGGCTGACGAAAGTTTGGCAATCTTTGCGCTGTAAAGTTATGTCTGACTCCCCATCACGGCGGGGGTTGTTTGTTTTATCGGCAAACGAACAAAAAGGTGTATTGCAGGCTTTGACAAGCCAGACCGGCCTCGCTAATATTCGCCCCGTTCACACGATTCCTCTGTAGTTCAGTCGGTAGAACGGCGGACTGTTAATCCGTATGTCACTGGTTCGAGTCCAGTCAGAGGAGCCATATTTAGAAAAGCCCGCTTAAGGAAACTTAAGCGGGCTTTTTGCATCTAATTTTTCGTCCAGCGTAATGCCCTCACAAAATTCATTTTCTGCACGTCAAAGCCGTTCACTTTTTTAATTAGTAGGCTACTATTCAATTGTACGGTACGCTTTTCGCGCAATCGGACTCTCCTGTTTTATAAAATAATTCCCCGCCAACTCGTCGTTATGTTAGTAAATTTTCATGGAGAACTGCATGATATTGCAGGGAACATCGGCGAACGCGCGACGATCTTGACAGATATAAAAGAAAAGCCCCCGCAAGTGCGAGGGCTTAAGTTTCTTTATTTTTATTTTTGGTAATGTAAAATTACAAGTGCTTACAATCTTGTGCATCGGGAAATCGGTGTACTAGATAATAATCTGTGAACATTTCCCTTGGTGTTGCTCAGGTCTTTGACCACCTGACCTGCTTGCGTGTTGGCGCGGTCGGTCAGGATTTTTTTAAGTTTAGAGAAGGCCTTAGGCAAAAAAAAGCTGTCTTTAAGTACAGGGGGGTCTTCTACATACAGGGATACGCTATGTGTTCTGCAATTGAATTTTTTATAAGTAATCATAATGATTTACACCCAGGCCTTGCCAGGGAGCTGTATGCATTACGCAAAAAAACATTTCACGAACGGCTGGAATGGAAAGTGGAATGTGAAGATAACCAGGAAAGAGATCAGTTCGATAACGAGAATACCGCTTATTTACTAGGCATGTCGGAAGGTCAATTATTTTGTGGTGCACGCTTTATTGACGCCCGCTACCCGACAATGACTGATGAAATCTTTTATCAGTATTTTAATAACATTAGTTTACCAAAAGATATTCCATGCTGCGAAATCACTCGACTGTTTCTGGATAAGGAACGCCGTGATGAAGGTAATTTACGTAGCCTTCCTGCCAGCAAAGCATTATTTCTGGCCATGATTATGTATTGTATTAAAAACGGTTATCCGGGCATGCATGCAGTCACCAGCCGGGGTATGTACGCGATTTTCCGTCAGGCAAACTGGAAAGTTGACATGCTTCAGAGAGGGCTTTCAGAAAAGGGTGAGGCTGTTTATTATATTTTTATGCCGGCCAATCAACAGGTTATCGAAGACATTATTAACAAAGATAAAAATAGTGCATGGCTGCGTGACACGCTCAGCCGGCTCAACAACCTGTAGCCGCAGCGGCTCAGACATCCAGCAGTCTGAGCTCGATACTTAATTTAACCGCGTGACGGGCATTGTTAACGCCCAGTTTTTTCATGGCATTGCCCATGTGGAATTTTACCGTACGCTCGGTGATTGAGAGAATCGTCGCTATCTCGGCATAGGTTTTACCGGCATAAACCCATTGCAGAATTTGCTGCTCACGCGGTGACAGGAAGACGTTTTTCTTCTGTCGGATATCGCTGTACAAATTCAGCATTTTTTGGTGTAGGCGGATAAAAAAAGCAATCACCGCCTCACGGTTTTCGGTGAGGTTTGCTTCCGAAGGCTGATGGCTAATCAGCGAAAGCACCGCGAGATTGTTAACATAGTCATGGAGCGGGTAAGTATGCCCCTGGACGATGTTATGCTGCGAACCTTCGTCAAAAATACGTTTGAGCGTATACCCCGAAGAGACCATCATGCCGCTGTCCCAGGAGAAATCCTCGAGACTGCTGAGTGACCGCACGATCACCGGGTCAATAAATTGATATTTATTCTCGAGATAGATGTTAAACCATTGCGAATTGTTATTAATAATTCGCATCTGGGAAGGGTCTTTCTTATTCATTACAGCATACGCATAGGTGGTATGTTTGTAATTCAGAATAAATTCATCAAGTTCGTGCTGAATTAATGAATTTACTTTGCTGTCATTATAATACGTGTCCTTCACAACTATGGCCATCCGTAGAATCAAGAGAGCAAAGTATAGATCATTTCCCTTCGCTTTCCACACTTCAATGCCACTAATCTGCTGAATAAGAGCAGGAATGGCATAATATCCATTCCCGCTGGCGATAAAGATAGAAAGTTAAATCACGTTATAATCACGCGCTTAGATCTCTGTCAGAATCTGGCTAAAATCGAGACGCGACTTTGGCAACCCGGCGTTAAAGTCTTCCACGCTGCGGTAGCCCAGCGCCACCATCACCACGCTGGTCAGCCCTTTATCACGCAGCCCAAATTCCTCGTCGAGTGCGGCCGCATCAAAGCCTTCAATTGGTACGGCATCAATGTTAAGCGTCGACACGCCCAGCAGCAGAGTACCGAGATTGAGGTAGACCTGCTTCTCCATCCAGTGCTGCGCATCTTTCAGGTCAAAGCGATGTTTATTGGCATAGAAAGAGCGCCCTTTATGCTGCCCTTCTTTCGCCTGCTCGCTGGCAAAGCGACCATCCTCCTGCTCTTTTTGCAGCAGGGCTTGCAGGTGCGCATCGTCGTAGGTGGTTTTCGCGCAGAAGACCACAACATGTGAAGCATCAAGCACTTTGGGCTGGTTTGCAGCGTAAGGCCCGGTGGTCGCTTTGGCGATCCGCGCTTTGCCTTCATCAGTGCTCGCCAGAATAAAATGCCACGGCTGCGAGTTGGTGCTCGACGGGCTCAGGCGCAGCAGGTTTTTAATTTTATCAACGTCTTCAGCGGCAATCTTTTTTGAGGCATCGAACGCTTTGGTTGCATAACGCTTAGATGCAGCATCAATAATATTCATCGTCTTTCCCAAATGAGTTTCTATTTTCAGCAACGGCCGCACGGGCGGCCGCCTGCGGGTTAAAGGGCAACTTCGTCCAGCGGCACCAGTTTCAGCGGCTCCGCCAGCAGGGCGTCCATCTGTTTCACGAACGCCTGGAAGTGCGGCAGCGAATTGTGCAGATCAAGCGCCTGCTGGCCGCGCCACGATTCGCGGACATAAAACGTATCCGGATCTTCTTTGAGCTGGAACAGCGTGTAATCAAGGCAACCCGGCTCAAGGCGGCTCGGCGCAACCAGCGCTTTTAGCGCAGCTTTGAGCTTCTCCTGCTGGCCGGCTTTTGCCTTCAGCATCGCGATAATGGTCAGCGTTTCCGTCGTCGCCATATCAGAAGCCCTCAAGCACAATTTTGCCCACCGAACGCCCGGTTTCCAACAGCGCATGGGCACGACGCAGGTTGTCCGCGTTAATCGTGCCATAGTGTTCACCGAGCGTGGTTCTCAACACCCCCCGATCAATCAACGTGGCGACACGGGTCAGCAAGTTATGTTGCTCAATGATATCGCTGGTGACAAACATTGAGCGGGTAAACATAAACTCCCAGTGCAGCGAAATGCTTTTGGCCTTCAGCGCGCGAACGTCCAGCGCCGTCGGGTCATCAATCAGCGCAAATTTCCCCTGCGGAATGAGTGCCTCAATCAGTTGAGCATAATGTTGCTCGGTATTGTTCAGACTGGCAACATGCGTAACATGCTTAATGCCAATGCGCTGCAGCTCTTCCGTCAGCGGCTGGCTGTGATCGATAACATGATGAGCGCCGAGTTCGGCCACCCACTTCTGGCTTTCCGGGCGAGAAGCCGTGCCGATTACGGTCGCTTTTGTCAGCCGGCGGGCAAACTGAGTCAGGATAGAACCCACGCCACCGGCCGCGCCCACAATCAGCAGCACATCGCCTTCACCGCCGTTTTCCTGGATCCCCAGGCGGTCAAAGAGCAGCTCCCAGGCAGTAATGGCAGTCAGCGGCAGCGCTGCCGCCGCGGCATTCTCTATGGAGTGAGGCTTGAGGGCGGCAATACGTTCATCTACCAGCTGGTATTCGCTGTTGCTGCCGGGACGGGTCAGCGAACCGGCGTACCATACCGCATCGCCTGCCTTGAACAGCGTAACGGCCTCGCCGACTTCCACAACCGTGCCGACGGCATCCCAGCCCAGTACGCGAGGCGCGTCGCCGCTAAAGCCGCCGCGCACTTTGGTATCAACCGGGTTGACGGAAATGGCGTTCACCGCCACCAGGATGTCGTGGCCCTGAGCAACGGGTTTCGGCAGCGTAATCTCCTGCAGTGCATCAATATTACTGCCGTCTTTCGCGGCGCGGGTAATAGCAATAGCTTTCATAGCAGCTCCAATAAGGTAATGGGTTCATCAATCTAGTAAAATCATGGTACAAGGCGCGCGGAAGGTGAAAAACAGGCGCCATGAAACAACACTTATACTCGGAGAGTGAAAATGCTCAGGCTGGAAGACCTTACCTTGTTTGTCAGGGCCGCGGTGTTAAACAGTTTTAGCGATACCGCCAGAGAGGCCGGGCTGCAGCCAGCCCAGGTCAGCGCGGCCATTAAGCGCCTGGAGCAAAACCTCAATATTCGCCTGTTTGCCCGCTCAACGCGCAGCTTGAGGCTAACGCCCGAGGGCGAGGCGTGGCTGCCCTACGCCATGCAGGTGCTGCAAACCCTTGATGCCGGTTTCGAGCAGATCCAGCCCCCGAGCGATGCGGTGCGCGGCACGCTGCAAATCGCCGTCCCTTCGGATCTTGGCCGCAATTTGCTGCTGGACGTTTTTCAGCAATTTCGCCGAACCCACCCCGCACTCAGCCTTAAAATTCTGTTCTCCGATCGGATAACGGACGTGTTTAAAGACCCGGTCGATGTGGCCTTTCGCTATGGCAATAACGATGATGCCTCGTATATCGCCCTGCCAATAGCGCCCGAAAACCGCCGCGTGGTTGTTGCTGCTCCGGGCTACCTCGAACATTATGGTGAACCCCAAACCGTTGCCGATCTGGCTCACCACAATGCGCTGACCTTTGTCATTCGCGGACGGGTACACAATACGTGGACGCTCAGCCTGAACGGCAAGAAACAGCAGGTGGCGGTCAAAGGTTCGATGATGAGTGACGATGCGGAAGTGATCCATCGCCTGGCAGTAAAAGGCGAAGGCATTACCTACAAATCCTGGCTGGATGTCAGCGAGGACGTGCAGGAGGGTCGCTTAACGCTGCTGCTGCCTCAGTACGAAGGGGACAGTATTCCGCTGAACTTGATTTGCCCGCACCGCAAACAGTTGTCAGCCACGGTGCGATTACTGCACGAAGCGGTCAAGGCACGCTGCGAAAGCGCGATGCGTACCCTGCCCGTAGTAGAAGCTTAAAACGTTACCCAATTATCCCCTGCCGCTCCGGTAGCAGCGGCTTTTAGCGGGAGTTTTGTCTTCGTTTGCAACACGGCCTGCTCTTCTCGCCCGGACAGGCGGAAGCGCGCCACCGCTTTTTGCAACATTTCCGTCTGGCCTTCCAGCGCCGCGGCCGCAGCCGAAATCTGCTCGACCAGCGCGGCGTTTTGCTGGGTCACGCTGTCCATTTCGCTGACGGCTACGCTCACCTGCGAAATCCCCTTACTCTGCTCGTCGGTCGCCGAGGCAATTTGCTTCATGATTTGCGTGGTGTCGGAAACGGCCTTCAGCACCTCTTTCATGGTGTTGCCCGCCTCGTTAACCAACGCCGCGCCGCTGTTTACCCGATTAACCGAGTCGGCAATCAGCGTTTCTATCTCTTTGGCAGCACCTGCGCTGCGGCTGGCCAGGTTACGCACCTCGCCTGCGACCACCGCAAAACCTCTGCCCTGCTCGCCCGCACGTGCGGCCTCAACGGCGGCGTTGAGCGCCAGGATATTGGTCTGGAAGGCAATGCTGTTGATGACGCTGGTGATTTCACTGATTTTACGGGAGCTGTCGGAAATCCCTTCCATTGTGATCACCACGTCCCCCACCAGCTTGCCGCTGCGGCTGGCGGTTTGTGACGCTTTTTCCGCAATGCTGCTGGCCTGACGGGCGTTCTCGGCGTTGAATTTTACCGTGGCGGTAAGCTGTTCCATGCTAGC
This sequence comes from Enterobacteriaceae bacterium RIT693, assembly GCA_009668225.1. Lineage (GTDB taxonomy): Bacteria > Pseudomonadota > Gammaproteobacteria > Enterobacterales > Enterobacteriaceae > Cedecea. Next base: position 23,971 of record WJYK01000018.1, read on the forward strand.
GGCGGTTTCTTCCAGCGCGGCCGCCTGCTCTTCCGTTCGCGAAGACAGGTCATTGTTGCCGGAGGAGATTTCCGCCGACCCGCGATAGATATTCTCCGTACCGATACGAATCGCGCTAACTGCATCGCGCAGGCTGCCCTGCATCTCGGCAAGCAGCGGGAATAGCTTGCCTACGCAGTTACGGCCAAAGTCCTCCACGGGATGACTGAGATCGCCTTTGGCAATGACAGAGAAATGTTCACGAATGCGATCCAGCGGCTTCACCAGCAGGTTCACGAGATAGCGGTCGGTAAACAGCAGGATCAACAGCCCAATCACAATCGCCACGACGACGGTGATTTTCATTAGCCGGGTCAGCGAGTCCACGGCTACGCGGGTACGATCCAGACGCGCTTCGGCCACGGCGGTAAATTTGCTGCTGCTGGCACCAAAAGCACGACTCAGGGGCGGCGTCACCTGGGTGGCCTGCTGACGATAATCCACCGCGCTCCCCTGCAGAGCAAGCTGCATCTGCGCCGCCACGCCGTTATCTAAAAGCTGCTGCCATTTTTCAATCACGTCTGCGGAAACCGCCGGGTCCATCGGCCCCGGCGAGACGCTTTTCAGGTGCTCCAGTTCCTTTTTCATGTTAGCCAGGGCTTCCTGCACCGGCTTAAAGTCGATGGCTTCGCCTGCGGCCTTCGCTTCCATCACCCGCGACAGGCGAGTAATAAAGCGAAAATACTGGTCGTTCCCTTTGCTGAGTATCGTCATCTGCGACACCAGCTGATGGTCAACGGCGTTGCCGTCGCCAAGCTTTGCCAGCGAATAGACGGTAAACGCGCCAACGGCCGACCACAGCAGGCAGAACAGCCCCAGCACGGTGAGCATCACGCGGCGTATGGTAAAATTCTTTAACATCCCCATGTTTTTCCCCAAATAATTATTGTCGTTATCCCATTAATCCCGGGTATCTCTTTGGTTATCGGCAATCTTTACGCGGGTATTCATTTATTTGTGAGGAATTTTTTATAAGGCACGCAACTCCGGCTGTCTTTCCCTTCCGTTCTTCTCACGGCATGACATACTGAGGTTCTAATCCGGCCTGAACCGGTAAAGGAGAATCAATGAATAATGACGCTGTATGCCAGGGCCTCACACCTGCTCAGGCTCTGGACAAGCTGGAAGAACTGTATGAAAACTCGGTAACCGCCCTTCGCGACGCGATTGCCCTTTACACTCAACAAGGCACGCTGCCGGATGTTGACGCCCGCTCCGATGGACTATTTGTCTACCCGGAACTGCGCGTGAGCTGGGACGGCGTACCCCGTGGCCCCAAAAATACCCGCTCTTACGCCCGCTTTACCCACTCCGGCAGCTACACCACCACGGTAACTCGCCCCGCGTTATTTCGTGGCTATTTAGACGAGCAGCTGAGCCTGCTGTGTGAGGACTACGGTGTTCACATCGAGGTCGGTCCCTCACAGCATGAGATCCCTTACCCTTATGTGATTGACGGCCTGAACCTGGACCGCACCATGAGCGCCGGGCTGACGCGCCATTTCCCGACCACCGAGCTGGCGCAAATTGGCGATGAAACCGCGGACGGCCTGTTCCACCCGACGGAAGCCTGGCCGCTGTCGCACTTTGACGCCCGCCGCGTGGATTTCTCGCTGGCTCGCCTGCGCCACTACACCGGCACACCGGTTGAGCACTTCCAGCCTTTCGTGCTGTTCACCAACTACACCCGCTATGTGGACGAGTTTGTCCGCTGGGGCTGCCAGCAAATTCTTGATCCGGACAGCCCGTATATCGCCCTGTCCTGCGCCGGGGGCACCTGGCTTACCGCCGAAACGGAGGCCCCGGAAGAGGCGATTTCCGATCTGGCGTGGAAAAAGCATCAGATGCCGGCCTGGCACCTGATCGACAAAAACGGCAGCGGCATTACGCTGATTAACATTGGCGTGGGCCCGTCGAACGCCAAAACCATCTGCGACCACCTTGCGGTGCTGCGCCCGGACGCCTGGCTGATGATTGGCCACTGCGGCGGCCTGCGCGAAAGCCAACAGATTGGTGACTACGTGCTGGCGCACGCCTATCTGCGCGATGACCACGTGCTCGACGCGGTGCTGCCGCCGGACATTCCTATCCCAAGCATCGCCGAAGTGCAGCGTGCGCTTTACGACGCCACCAAACAGGTCAGCGGCATGCCGGGGGAAGAAGTTAAGCAGCGCCTGCGCACCGGCACGGTGGTCACCACCGACGACCGTAACTGGGAGCTGCGTTATTCGGCCTCTGCGCTGCGCTTTAACCTCAGCCGCGCGGTGGCTATCGACATGGAAAGCGCCACTATTGCCGCGCAGGGCTATCGCTTCCGTGTACCGTACGGCACGCTACTGTGCGTGTCCGACAAACCTCTGCACGGTGAAATCAAGCTGCCGGGCCAGGCCAACCGCTTCTATGAAGGGGCGATTTCCGAGCACCTGCAGATTGGCATTCGCGCCATTGATTTGCTGCGCGCAGAAGGCGAAAAGCTGCACTCGCGCAAGCTGCGTACCTTCAACGAGCCGCCGTTCCGTTAACAAAAAGAATAAGGAAGCTGGATGCAACACACATCATCACTCGGCGTACTGCGTGCGCTGCTCAAGGAGCGCGAGCTGGATGGGATTATCGTGCCGCGTGCCGACGCCCATCAGAGCGAAGACTGCGCGGCTCATGATAATAAACTGGCGTTTATCAGCGGCTTTACCGGCTCGGCCGGGCTGGCGCTGATCCTCGCCGACCGCGCCCTGCTGTTTGTGGACGGGCGCTACCAGGTTCAGGCTCGCCATCAGGTAAATTTGCAGGAGTTTGAGATTCATCCCCTGCACGAAGAGCCGCTGCACCTGTGGCTGCGGGACAACCTTCCTGCGGGTAAACGCATCGCCTTCGAGCCGCTGCTGATGGTTAACAGCCAGTACGAAAACCTGCGTACCAGCGGCTGCGACCTGGTGGCGGTGGATGACGACCCTCTCGACACGATCTGGTCAGACCGCCCGGCGGCTCCCTGCGGGGAAATCAGCGCCATGCCGGAGGCCATCAGCGGCGAAAGTTCTGCCTCAAAGCGCGAGCGGATCGCCCAGGCATTGAGCAAAGCCGGGGCTGATTATCTGGCGCTGACGCTGCCGGACAATATCGCCTGGCTGCTGAACGTGCGTGGCTCGGATATTCCAATGAACCCGGTGCCCCACTCCTTCGCGCTGGTGAGCGCCGACGGCGGCATTGAGTGGTTTGTTGACGAGGGCAAGCTGCGCGGCCTGGATAAAACTCAGCTGGACGGCATCGCATGCAGCCCGATGGGTGAATTCCTCGCCCGCTGCCAGCAGGCTGCGGCAGATAAACGCATTCTTATTGACGCCGATTACGCGCCGGTCGCGGTGCGTTTTGCCGTTGAGCAAGGCGGCGGCGAGGTGATATGGGCGGCTGACCCGATAACGTTCATCAAGGCCAATAAGAATGAAACCGAGCTGGCGGGCTACCGCGACAGCCACGTCGATGACGGCGTGGCGTGGGTGAATTTCCTTGCCTGGCTGACTAAAGAAGTGCCGCTTCGCGAGGCCGCCGGCAACCCGGTCACCGAGCTGGAAGCCCAGGAAAAACAGCTCAGCTTCCGCCAGCAGTGCGCCACCTTCACCGAGCAGAGCTTTAGCACCATTTCCGCAGCAGGCAGCAACGCCGCAATGTGCCACTACCACTCTTCACCGGAAACGAATTTCGCCCTCACCGGCGAGCAGTTCTACCTGAATGATTCCGGCGGGCAGTATATCAACGGCACGACGGACGCCACACGTACCCTCAGCTTTGGCGCGCTGGACGCGAACCGTCGCCTGCATTACACCGCCGTGCTGAAAGGCTTCCTGGCGCTGATCTCACTGCAGTTCCCGCACGGGACTCAGGGCCACCAGCTGGACGCCTTTGCCCGTCGCCCACTTTGGGAGCTGGGGCTGGATTACGACCACGGCACCGGACACGGCGTCGGCCACCGGCTGATGATCCATGAAAACCCGCACCGTATGGCGAAGAAAGTGAACCCGTGGCCGATGCTGCCGGGCAACATCATCACCATCGAGCCGGGTTATTACCTGGCGGATAGCCACGGGATCCGCATCGAAAACCAGGTCGAGGTGGTTGCCTCCCGGCCGGGCTTCTGCAAGTTCTCGTCGCTGACGCTTATCCCTATTGACCTGGCGGCGGTAGATTTTGATTTGCTGAGTACCCAGGAGATAGCCTGGCTTGACGATTACCACCGCCAGGTGAGGGAAACGCTGCTCCCACGCGTTGACGAAGCAGCCCGTCAGTGGCTTGAGGCCGCTACACAGCCGGTTAACCAGCAGCGTAAACAGTAACTATTTAAGGCCGCTTTTGCGGCCTTTTAACGGTGCTGACAAAGAGGGAAAAAGCGTGGTTTTTCCCTCTTTGGGGTTATCCGCTGAAAATTAATAAATTGATTTTCCTGTTTGTTTAAATGAGCCGTCTGGTATTTCTACTCTCGTCAGAGCTTTGCCAGCTGTCTGCTAAGGCCGCGCTTATGGCCTTTTGCATTGATTTGCTGGATTAATCGGCAGTTAAACGCATTTCATCAAAACAGCCTTTGACAACCCAGACTCACCCCGTTAGTATTCGCCCCGTTCACACGATTCCTCTGTAGTTCAGTCGGTAGAACGGCGGACTGTTAATCCGTATGTCACTGGTTCGAGTCCAGTCAGAGGAGCCAAATTTAAGAAGCCTGCTTAGGAAACTAAGCGGGCTTTTTGCTTTTCTGCGCGGGCATAAACCTGAACAAAAAAACCCGCTTAACTCTCCATAAGCGGGCTTTTTACTCTCTAACACAACCTGACTTTACTCCCAGGCGCGCTCGGCCTTGCTGGCGTCAAACACCGGCGGTGGCCTGCGGAAGCGACGGGTCAGGAAGGTCAGGTACAGGACGCCGACCGCGGCCCACACCAGCCCCAGCGTCAGGGACGTCACCTCCAGGTTCACCCACAGCACCGCCACCGTTGTCGCGCCGATCAGCGGCAGAATGAGGTAGTGCAGCTTCTCGCGCCAGGTTTTGTTGCGGCCTTCGCGACGCCAGAAGTGGTTAAACACCGACAGGTTAACGAAGGTAAAGGCCACCAGCGCGCCGAAATTGATCAGCGCCGTCGCCGTCACCAGGTCGAAGAACAGCGCGGACAGCGCCACGATGCCTACCATGATCACGTTCAGCGCCGGGGTACGCCATTTCGGGTGCACGTAGCCGAAGTATTTTTCCGGGAACACGTTGTCGCGCCCCATCACGTAGAGCAGGCGGGAAACGCTGGCATGAGAGGCAAGGCCCGAAGCCAGGGTATTCACGAAGGTCGTGCAGAGGAAAATCGACTGGAACAGCTTGCCGCCGACGTACAACGCAATCTCCGGCAGCGCCGCGTCCGGGTTTTTGAAGCGGCTGATGTCCGGGAAGAACAGCTGCATAAAGAACGACGCCACGATAAAGATAATGCCGCCGTAGGCTGCGGTCAGAAAAATGGCTTTAGGAATGGTGCGGGCCGCGTCGGGCGTCTCTTCCGACAGCGTGGTGACCGCGTCAAAGCCGAGGAACGAGAAGCAGACTATCGTCGCGCCGGTAATCACCGGGATCAGGTGCGCATTTTCGCTGATAAACGGCTGCAGCGACCACACGGTCCCCACGCCCTCGCCTTTATGCAGCCCCTGCACTACCAGAATGATAAACACCACCATGATGGCAACCTGTACCAGCACAAACAGGGTGTTGAAGTTCGCCACCAGGTTGACGCTCTTCAGGTTGGCCGCCGTCAGGATGCAGACAAACCCTACCACCCAGATCCACGGCGGGACTTCCGGGAACAGCGCCGAAAGGTAGATTTTTGCCAGCAGGACGTTGATCATCGGCAGGAACAGATAGTCCAGCAGCGACGACCAGCCCACCATAAAACCTACGTGCGGGCTAATGGCCTTTTGAGCGTAGGTATAAGCTGAACCGGCCTGCGGGAACTGGCGCACCAGCTTGCCGTAGCTGATAGCGGTAAACAGCACGCCCGCCAGCGCCAGCAGATAGGACGCAGGCACGTGGCCGTCGCTGATGCCGGACACTATGCCAAAGGTATCAAACACCGACATTGGCGTGAGATAGGCCAGACCCATCACCACCACCTGCCAGAGTTTTAGAGATTTGCGCAGCTGCGGCTTACCCGCCTGAGAAGCGTTGTCTACGGAGAAATTAGTCGCCATGACGATGTCCCCCCACGCGGATACAGGTTTGCGAAGCGTTCTTCGTTCGGGCAAACCTGCTTAGCCTGGGGGTTAATCGTAATTGTCGGGGAATTGTTATTGGGTTCACGCATGCCGCTGGCCCGTCGTTATCAATACGGCAGCAGCGTTCGCCCTCGCCGTGCGGATATTTAAACATTTGCGTCTGCATCATCTCATTTCCTCGTCGTACACATTGTCGTTAACAGAAGACCCGTTGCCGCCTGCGCTCCGTTACGCGACTTCGGGAAATGGCAGGTTGCCCTGCAAAACGTCCGGTCTGGCTCCGCTCAGCCCGTATGATGCTACTTATTTATCAGCTTGCCCGGCCACGCTTGCTCCGCCGGGCAGGAGCCACTATCAGGCGTTTTTCAACATCCACTCAATTTCAGTTTCCGTGATTAAACGCTCAAACTGCACCAGCTCATCGTGCTTACACGCGTGGAAAACGTGGCTGAAACGCTCGCCCAGCAGTTCGCGCAAACTGTCGTTCTGAGTGAACTCCCACAGCGCGTCGCTCTGGCGAATCGGGAACGGCAGCCCTTCCTGCTCCAGCCCGTTGCCCTCAACTTCTTCCTGCAGCGGCAGGTCGGTATCCAGGCCGTGCAAAATCCCGGCGAGGATCGTCGCCATCACCAGATACGGGTTGGCATCCGCCCCCGCCACGCGGTACTCCACGCGGTGGTTGTCCCTGTCGCCGCACGGAATGCGCAGCGCCACGGTACGGTTGTTATGCCCCCATGAAGCCTGAGTCGGGACGTACATCCCCGGCTGGAAACGGCGCCACGAGTTCACGTTCGGCGCCAGCAGCGCCATAGAAGAAGGCATCAGGTGGATCATGCCCGCCAGCGCACGTTTCAGCAGCGCAGAGTCTTCGCCGTCGGCGTCCGCCAGCACGTTTTCGCCTTTGTTATTCAGCACGCTGATGTGGATATGCATCCCGCTGCCCGCATGCTCTTCGTAAGGCTTCGCCATAAAAGTGGCGTGCATCTTATGCTTCTCTGCGACAGTTCGCACCAGGCGTTTTAACGCCAGCGCATCATCGCAGGCATCCAGCACGTTATCGGTGTGATGCAGGTTGATTTCGAACTGCCCTGGCGAGGCTTCTGCCACCGCGCCGTCGGCCGGGATCAGCTGCAGGCGAGCCAGATCGTCGATGTCGGTCAGCACATCGGCAAAGTGATTCAGGTTATCGACGGAATAGACCTGGCTTTGGGTATTTCGGTCGTCGGTACCCGGCGCGCAGGGCGGCTGCAGGTAGCCTTCGGCGTCGCGCTGGCGATCGATTAAATAGAACTCCAGCTCTACCGCTACCACGGGGAACAGGCCGCGCTGGCGCAGCTGCTGCCAGAGTCGGTTAAGCACGTTCCGCGGCTCAACGTCAAAGGGAGCGCCATCTTCATCCAGCATGGTCAGCATCATCTGGCCGATAAACTCGGGATCGGCCGCCGACGGCGTCAGCGTTCCCGGCACCGGCACGCAGCGGCGATCCGGCTCGCCCAGTTCCTGCCCAAGCCCGGCCTCTTCTACGACATTGCCGAGGATATCCATGGCAAACACCGACGCCGGGAAATAACAGCCCTTCTCTACCTTACGCAGACCGGCGATCGGAATACGTTTTCCGCGGAAGCAGCCGTTCAGGTCTGTGAGCAGGACATCGACATATTGGGTATTGGGATAACGTTCAAGAAAGGTATTCACTTCGCGTGCAAACGCGCTACTTCGTCTCTCTTCGGAATGCTGAACAAAATTCTCAACTTCTACGATATTGGTTTCCATGATTCACCGCCGTTGCGTTGGATGCCGGTCGCTGATGTCGACCGTTAAATATAATGTCCACTTATCGACAATGGTGTGAAACAAAATGTTTGTCAAATGTTAATTTAAGTTTGCAAGGACGTTACACCGCTGCTAGATTGAAAAAATATTGAACGGATACGGGCAACATGGAATCGTTTGGCAATAATTTAGTCCATAATGTGAGGTTGATCATGGTCGATATATTTGACAAGCCAGTGATTGGTGTCGTGATGTGCAGGAACAGGCTTAAGGGTCATCAGACCCAGACGTTGCAAGAAAAATACCTGAATGCCGTGTTGAACGCCGGCGGATTACCGATTGCCCTTCCCCACGCGCTGGCAGAGCCAGAACTGCTGAATGCGCTGCTGCCAAAACTGGACGGGATCTTCCTGCCGGGCAGCCCCAGCAACGTGCAGCCGCACCTCTATGGTGAAAATGGCGATGAGCCTGACGCCGACCCTGGGCGTGATGAACTGAGCATGGCGCTTATCGCCGCCGGGCTCAAAAGGCGCATTCCCATTTTCGCCATTTGCCGGGGTTTACAGGAACTGGTTGTCGCCACAGGCGGGACTCTGTATCGTCGCCTGTGCGATCAGCCTCAGCTTCTGGAACACCGTGAAGATCCCGAGCTTCCCGTGGAGCAGCAGTACGCACCTTCACATGAAGTTCAGGTACAGGAGGGAGGATTGCTTTCGCATTTAATACCGGGTTGCAACACGTTTTGGGTTAACTCATTACATGGCCAGGGAGCGAAAACGGTGGGCCCGCTGCTGCGCGTAGAGGCAAGGTCGCAGGATGGACTGGTGGAAGCGGCAAGCGTTCACGATCATCCTTTTGCCCTCGGCGTTCAGTGGCACCCAGAATGGAACAGTAGCGAATACGCCCTGTCGCGTTTGTTGCTTGAAGGTTTTATCAACGCCTGTCAGAAGCACCTGTCTGAAAAACAGCGGCTCTGACCACTACTGTTAAGGAAATGCCAATATGAGCGATGACGGCCTGGCGCCGGGTAAACGTTTGTCAGCGATCCGCCAGCAACTGGGTCTTTCTCAACGTCGTGCCGCCGAACTGTCTGGATTAACGCATAGCGCCATCAGCACCATAGAACAGGACAAAGTCAGTCCTGCCATCAGTACGCTGCAAAAGCTGCTGAAAGTCTACGGGCTGTCGCTCTCCGAGTTCTTCGCGGAACCGGAAAAACCTGATGAGCCGCAGGTGGTTATTAATTATGACGACCTGATTGAAATAGGCAGTCAGGGTGTTTCAATGAAATTAATACACAATGGGAATCCTAACCGTACGCTGGCGATGATCATTGAGACCTATCAGCCGGGCACAACCACCGGCGAGAGGATCAAACACCAGGGTGAGGAGACGGGCACGATACTGGAAGGTGAAGTGGTTTTGACCGTTAACGGGCAGACCTGGCACCTTGTTGCGGGGCAAAGCTATGCGATTAACACCAGCATGCCGCACAGCTTCAGCAACACCTCGGCAGGTATTTGCCGCATTATCAGCGCCCACACCCCCACCACGTTCTAATTATTTTCAGGCCTGATAAGGCTAACAAAGAGGGAAAAAGCGTGGTTTTTCCCTCTTTGTGGCTAACAGCAGAAAATCAATAAATTGATTTTCCAGGCGCATTAATTAGCAGTCCAGGTGTTTCTTCTCTCACCTACGGTCTGTTTGTAGACAGAGGCCTGAGTTACTCAGGCCTTATTTAAACAACATTTTTAACAGGACTTAATTCCTGGGGCTTTTTGCAGCCCAAATTTGCCTGAAGAACCCAGTAAGGCCATTTATCCGATTGAATAAAAGGAGTCATCATGGACTTTCAGCATCTTAATTACTGGCAGGAAAAAGCAAAAAATGCCTCGCCGGAAACCCGCCTGTTTATTAACGGCGAATATTGCTCTGCCAAAGACGGCGAAACATTCAGTACCGTCGACCCTTTTGCGCAGCGTAGTCTTGCCGAAGTCGCTCGAGGCAAAAAAACGGACGTCGATATTGCGGTTAAGGCTGCCCGCGATGTTTTTGAGCGCGGCGACTGGGCGCAGGCTTCCCCGGCCAAACGTAAAGCCGTGCTCGGCAAGCTGGCGGATTTAATGGAACAGCATCACGAGGAGCTGGCGCTGCTGGAGACGCTCGACACCGGCAAACCTATCCGCCATAGCCTGCGTGATGATATTCCGGGCAGCGCCCGTGCGATTCGCTGGTACGCCGAAGCCATCGACAAAGTGTACGGTGAAGTCGCCACCACGGGTGTTAACGAACTGGCGCTGATTGTGCGCGAACCGGTTGGCGTGATTGCCGCCGTTGTGCCGTGGAACTTCCCGCTGCTGCTGGCCTGCTGGAAGCTCGGCCCGGCGCTGGCCGCGGGCAACAGCGTTATCCTCAAGCCTTCTGAAAAATCACCGCTGTCGGCTATTCGCCTTGCGGCACTGGCCAAAGAAGCGGGCCTGCCAGACGGCGTATTTAACGTCGTGACCGGGTTTGGGCACGAGGCAGGACAGGCGCTGGCTCAGCACCCGGACGTCGACGTGATAACCTTCACCGGCTCCACCCGCACCGGCAAACAGCTGCTAAAAGATGCGGGCGACAGCAACATGAAGCGCGTCTGGCTGGAAGCGGGCGGCAAAAGCGCCAATATCGTTTTCGCCGACTGCCCGGATCTGAAAAAGGCCGCCGCAACCACCGCCGCCGGGATTTTCTATAACCAGGGCCAGGTCTGCATCGCCGGTACTCGCCTGCTGCTGGAAGAGAGCATCGCCGATGAGTTTATCGCCCTGCTGAAAGAGCAGGCGAAAAACTGGCAGCCAGGCAACCCGCTTGACCCTGAAACCACGATGGGCACGCTTATCGACAGCGCCCACGCCGACAACGTCCACGGCTTTATTCGCGATGGCGAAAGTCAGGGCAAGCTGGCGCTTGACGGGCGTAACGGCAGCCACCCGGCGGCCATCGGCCCGACGATTTTCACCGACACCGCAGCGGATGCACGAGTCGGACGGGAAGAGATCTTTGGCCCGGTGCTCGTCGTCACCCGCTTTACCTCCGAAGCTCAGGCGCTATCGCTTGCCAACGACAGCGACTACGGCCTCGGTGCCGCCGTGTGGACCCGCGATCTTTCCCGCGCCCACCGCATGAGCCGCAGCCTTAAAGCAGGTTCCGTTTTCGTCAATAACTACAACGACGGCGACATGACCGTCCCGTTTGGCGGCTACAAACAGAGCGGCAACGGGCGCGATAAGTCCCTGCATGCCCTCGAAAAATTTAGCGAACTGAAAACCATCTGGATTGCCCTGGAGCCTTCATCATGACTGAACATACCACCAGCTATTACGCGGCCAGCGCCAACCAATATGAGCCCTTCCCGCAGTTGACCGAGTCCGTAACCTGCGACGTGTGCGTGGTCGGCGGCGGCTATACCGGCCTTTCTTCTGCGCTACATCTGTCCGAAATGGGCTATGACGTGGTGCTGCTGGAGTCAGCCCGCATCGGCTTTGGCGCCAGCGGACGCAACGGCGGGCAGCTGGTTAACTCCTACAGCCGCGACATCGACGTGATTGAGCGCCGCTATGGCCCGGAAGCGGCCAAAATGCTCGGCGGCATGATGTTTGAAGGCGGAGAAATTATTCGCGAACGCATTAAGCGCTATCAGATTGACTGTGATTATCGCCCCGGCGGCCTGTTTGTGGCCATGAACCACAAGCAGCTGGAAAAACTTGAAGAGCAGAAAGCCAACTGGGAGCGCTACGGCAATACCCAGTTGGAGCTGCTGGATGCCAGCGAAATCAAACGCGAAGTGAACAGCGACCGCTACGTGGGCGCCCTGCTCGATCACAGCGGCGGCCATATTCATCCGCTGAACCTGGCGATCGGCGAAGCTCACGCCATTCACCTTAACGGGGGCCGCGTATTCGAACAGTCTGCGGTGACCCATATTCAGCACAGCAGCCCGGCCGTCGTCAGCACGGCGAAAGGCAAGGTCACGGCGAAGTACGTGATCGTGGCCGGTAACGCCTATCTCGGCGATAAGCTGGAACCGGAGCTGGCAAAAAGCAGTATGCCGTGCGGCACGCAGGTGCTGACCACCGAGCCATTGGGCGAAGATCTTGCTCGCTCGCTGATCCCGAAAAATTACTGTGTGGAAGACTGTAACTACCTGCTGGATTACTACCGCCTGACGGCCGATAACCGCCTGCTGTACGGCGGCGGCGTGGTCTACGGCGCGCGTGACCCGGCAGATATTGAGCGCCTGGTGATGCCCAACCTGCTGAAAACCTTCCCACAGCTGAAAGGCGTGAAGATTGACTACAGCTGGACCGGGAACTTCCTGCTGACGCTGTCCCGCATGCCGCAGGTGGGCCGTCTGGATAACAATATTTACTACAGCCAGGGCTGCAGCGGGCACGGCGTCACCTATACCCATCTGGCTGGCCGCCTGATTGCTGAGCTGCTGCGCGGGGACGCCGAGCGCTTCAACGCCTTCGCCAACCTGCCGCACTATCCGTTCCCCGGTGGACGCACGTTCCGTATTCCGTTTACCGCGATGGGCGCGGCTTACTACAGTCTTCGCGATCGCCTTGGGGTTTAAATAAACCCGACGCACGGAGCGATTCCCTCCGTGCGTTTTTTTATTAACGGCCCAAAGCTTTATCGCCGCGAAAACTTCACGTTGCGGCAGATTAATTAAGGAATATATAAGGTGGCTTAAGCTAATTTACAGTCAATAACACCCAGATATTACCAGCCAGAATTTTTGAAAGTCTTCATCAATAACCCCTGCTATTCATTAGCCAGGCGGCAACGTAGCATGCAACGCATTCACCGACGACTCACTTTAATACCTACATTGAGAGACTCATTATAATGCGTAAATTTATGACTTCCGCCCTTGCCCTTACCGTATTTACCGCCCTGACCGGCACGGTTTTAGCCGCCACTGAAGTTCAGCAGGCAAGCGCCGGGCAAAGCATTGGCGCCATTTCAACCAGCGGCGCAACCACGTTAGATCAGGCTATTAATCAGCTTTCCGACAAAGCCGATAAGGCCGGTGCCACATCCTTTAAGGTGACTTCCGCTGGCGGACAAAATAAACTTTATGCTACTGCAGAATTATTCAAATAAATAAAAGCTCGCGATGCGCGAGCTTTTATTTTTCTGACTGAATATTACAGTCGCCCTGTTTCCGTGGCGGCTGTATTTATTTGGACTGGCATCCCCGAGCGTCTGTTAAGCGCTTCACTCACCACAGACGTATTAACACCTGAAGCCTGAGTTTCGCTGCGCAATATCGTGGTCATCGGCAGCGGGACTTTTTTGTCGGACTCAAACTCCGCGCGATTACGCGACAGCGGCTCGTGCACCTCTAACCAGCGCTTGCCGTCCGGCTCGGTGGTGGCCTTCACCGGCTGGTCAATCAGCTGCACGCGAGTCCCGACCGGCACGTTATCGAACAGGAATTTAATGTCGTCGTTGCGCAGGCGGATACAGCCCTGGCTGACGCGCAGGCCGATACCAAAGTTAGCGTTGGTGCCGTGAATGGCGTACAGCTTACCGATGTAAATGGCGTACAGGCCCATCGGGTTGTCCGGCCCCGGCGGCACAAAAGCCGGCAGCGTTTTACCCTCTTTGGCGTACTCGCGGCGGGTGTTCGGCGTCGGTGTCCAGGCTGGCGCATCCTGCTTGCGCTCCACGCGGGTTACCCAGTTGCGCGGCGTTTCACGTCCGGCCTGGCCGATGCCTATCGGCAGAATTTCTACGGTGTTGCTGTCCTTTGGATAGTAGTAGAGGCGCATTTCCGCCACGTTCATCACAATGCCTTCACGCACGGTGTCGGGCAAAATAATCTGCTGCGGAATAACCAGCTGCGTCCCGGCTTTTGGCAGGAACGGATCGACGCCCGGATTAGCCTCCAGCATATTGCTGAAGCCCTGCCCGTACTGAGCGGCAAAATGTTCCAGCGGCTCCTTGTTGCCCGCCGGCACGGTTACCGCGATCGGCGCGCCAACCAGGCGACTGCCTTCCGGCGGCAAAGGATAAGTGACGGCCAGCGCGCTTTGCGTGACCGCCGCCAGCGCAAAAGCCAGCGTGGAGAAACGAATCATAATTTCCCTGTTAGTGAACTTGACGTGAATACGCTAAGCATAACCGCCCTGGGAAAATTCTGTAAGGACGGCAGGTGAATATGTTTATTAATTGAACAGCCGGGTTGCGACCGCTGGCTTCAGAGGGCATGATGTCCTCTTGTTTTTAAAGGAGACGTTATGCAGGAATTGATATCCGCCCTCGAGCAATACGGTATTCAACCCAACCACACCACTTCCCTGATCGTCATTTTCGGCATCATTTTTCTGACCGCGCTGGTGGTGCATTTTATTCTGCACGGCATCGTGCTGCGGGCCTTTGAGAAGCGCGCGCAGTCCAGCGCCAGCCTCTCGCTGCAGATAATCACCCAGAACAAGCTGTTCCACCGGCTGGCGTTTCTACTGCAGGGCATCATCGTTAACGTTCAGGCTGTGTTATGGCTGCAAAAAGGCAGCGACGCGGCGACCATTCTGACCACCTGCGCCCAGCTGTGGGTCATGCTCTACGCGCTTATGTCCTTCTTCTCGCTGCTGGACGTGATTTTCGGCCTGTCGGGTAAATTCTCTTTCGCCTCCCAGCTGCCGCTGAAAGGCATTTTCCAGGGCGTAAAGCTGCTGGCCGCGATTGTCGTCGGCATCATGATGGTGTCGCTGCTTATCGGGAAGTCCCCGGCAATATTGATAAGCGGCCTCGGCGCGATGGCCGCCGTGCTGATGTTGGTGTTTAAAGATCCGATTCTTGGCCTGGTTGCAGGGATCCAGCTCTCCGCCAACAGCATGCTGAAGATGGGCGACTGGCTGGAAATGCCGAAATACGGCGCGGATGGCGCGGTGATCGACATCGGCCTGACAACGGTGAAAGTCCGCAACTGGGACAACACCATTACCACCATCCCAACCTACGCCCTGGTGTCTGACGCCTTTAAAAACTGGAGCGGGATGTCGGCCTCCGGCGGACGACGCATTAAGCGCAGCGTGAATATCGACACCACCAGCATTCGTTTTCTGTCGCAGGACGAGCAAGAGAAGCTACTTAAGGCGAAGCTGCTGCAGCCGTATATGACGGAGCGCGGGAAAGAGATCAGCGAATACAACCAGCAGCACGCCGACGACTCGGTGCTGAGCCAGCGCAAAATGACCAACGTCGGCACCTTCCGGGCTTATCTGAATGAGTACCTGCGTAGCCACCCGCGTATTCGCAAAGACATGACGCTGATGGTGCGCCAGCTTGCCCCCGAAAGCGAAGGGCTGCCGGTGGAGATTTATGCCTTCACCAACACCGTGGTGTGGGCGGAGTATGAAAGCATTCAGGCCGACATCTTCGACCATATTTTTGCCGTAGTGGACGAGTTTGGGCTACGTATTCACCAGACGCCAACCGGCAACGATATGCGTGCCATTGCCGGGGCTTTTGAGCGCTAAACGGCGCTTTCTTCCGGCACCGTAAGCGGTTCTTTCGGCGGTCGCGGGTATTTTTTCAGCCAGCGGCCGCTGACCATTCGCCAGTAGAAGCACGCCCCGCGTACGGCCCAGTCGCCGAACATTCCCAGCCAGACGCCCACCACGCCCATCCCGAGCACAATCCCCAGCGTATAACCGGCGATAACGCGACACCCCCACATTCCCGCCATCGACACCCACATCGCGTAGCGGGCATCGCGCGCGCCCTTCAGCCCGGCCGGCAGCACCCAGGACGCGGCCCAGATAGGCATAAAGGCGGCGTTCATCCATAGCAGAACTTTGACGACTTCTTTGACATCGTCTTCGCTGGTATAGAACGAGGCAAACAGCCCGGCAAAAGGCGCGGTTCCCCAGGCAATGATCGTCAGCCCAATCGTGGCGAGCCAGAACGTGTGGCGCAGCTGGCGCTCGGCCTGGCCGATTTGCCCTTTCCCCAGCCGCCTGCCAACGATGATCGTTGACGCCGACCCCAGAGCGTTGCCCGGCAGGTTAATCAGTGAAGCCACCGAGAAGGCAATAAAGTTCCCGGCAATGACGTTGGTGCCCATCCCGGCGACGAACATCTGCGTCAGCAGCTTGCCGCCGTTGAACAGCACTGACTCGACGCTGGCCGGAATGCCAATCCCAAGCACTTCCCACAAAATGCCCCAGTTGAGCGGCGTGAAGTAGCTTTTCAGCGAGATGCGTAGCGCCGGGTTAAAACCAATCATCAGCACGAAGATAATGCCCGCCGCACCGATGTAGCGGGAAATGGTCAGCCCCAGGCCTGCGCCGACGAAGCCCAGCCCGCTCCAGCCAAAGATGCCGTAGATAAGGATGCTGCTGATGATGATATTGAGGATATTCATGCCGCCGTTAATCAGCAGCGGGATTTTGGTATTCCCCGCCCCGCGCAGCGCGCCGCTGCCGATAAGCGCAATCGCCGCCGCCGGGTAGCTCCAGACGGTGGTTTGCAGGTAGGAAAGCGCGAGGGCTTTGACCTGCGGCGTGGCGTTCCCGGCAATCACATCAATGATGTGCGTGCCCGCCAGGTGAATGCCTGCAGCCATAATAAACGACACGATGGTCATCAGGATCAGCGACTGCCTTGCCGCCGCCCTCGCCCGCTCCGGATCGAGCCTGCCGAAGCTGAACGCCACCACCACCGTGGTGCCGAGATCGATAGCGGCGAAGAACGCCATAATCACCATGTTAAAGCTGTCGGCGAGTCCCACGCCCGCCATCGCCTCTTTCCCTAACCAGCTGACGAGGAAGGTACTGAGTACGCCCATCAGCAGCACGCAGGTGTTTTCGAGGAAGATAGGCACCGCCAGCGGCGTTATCTCTCGCCAGAACAGCACCCGATAACTCTTACGTTTGGCGTACCACGGCGTTTTCGCCACGGTCTGGCGAAGGACTGCATGTAAGTTCAAGAAAGGACCTGCAAGGAAAGATAAAACGGCATTTCAAATAATGGGCGACAAATCGTTATCCTGCAAAGGATTTTTTTGTCTCTGATTGCCTGAAAAGGCAACAAGATGTTGATAGTTTCCGCAAACGCGCCAGACGGTGAGATTTTGCCTTTGACAAGGCCGGGAGCCGCCGCTAATATTCGCCCCGTTCACACGATTCCTCTGTAGTTCAGTCGGTAGAACGGCGGACTGTTAATCCGTATGTCACTGGTTCGAGTCCAGTCAGAGGAGCCATATTTGAGAAGCCCGCTTAAGGAAACTTAAGCGGGCTTTTTGCTTTTGTGGTATGGCTACGTGTGTTTTCTTTGAGCGAGGAGCGGAAGTTGGTACTACAATGTAACTAATTAAGTTGTGGTCATTCACTGCAGGTTATGGACTTCCTGATCGCTGCGCATCCTAACTCCTCAGCCCCTACTCCAGAAGATAAATTTGCTAAACTGTCTCGGTTTAAGCCAAATTAGGCTGTGTTTTCAGTTTTTGTATTTCATTAATATTAATGGAAAATAATATGATCTGCGCTTGGATTTATGGTCAAAAAAAACGCCAGCCATTAGTAAACATTATGTAGGGACTGTGGTGGTACGCTGTCCGTGGTTTTACCAGAGCAAAATATCCATCACTGGAGACATAAAGTAGGAGACTGTGACACCTTGAGTGAACCTGAAAGCCCATGGCATCTAGGAGGGGAAGGAGTATTTCAATGAAGAGTGCCGAGAAATTTCACTCAAGGATATGATGAGTAATGAACGTCACAGAGCGGATATATTGTATGGACAAGGAACCGGCTTTGAGACAATACTTGAGCTACAGCACTCTCCCATATCTGAAGAGGAACGAATTTCTCGAGAAAAAATTCTACAAAAAAGGGCGTCGCATGTTCTGGTTGGTACATATCGATGCTACGTCAGCATATTCAAATGGCTGGAATTTCCATATTTTCCTAGATTTCAAAAGTAACCTTGTGGAGCACGACTCTCATGCCTATAGGATCATGCAGTGGTATGGGCGCAGCAAGCAGTTTATCGAGAAATGGAAAAGGTCAAACGCCCACGTTTGCTTCGACTTTAAAGGCCACATTTTTTACTTGGCCAATGCGCGATTGGCGGAAAGTCTCAATGGTGGTATCTCCCTAAGTAAAGGTGAATTTGCGCTTTGTGCACTAACCCAAAACGAATTCATCGATGCAATCAAACGCCCTAATCCTGAAAGTAACTAAATGTATTATTTTTTGTTCTTAACCACCATCCTGTATGAAAGAGACTCATTCTTTTCCCCTCTACCATATATAGGGGGAATAAAAAGATTTTATGAGCTAAATTGTAGTCTTCTGTTATAGTTGGCAAAATATTAGAAGGAATTGATAAGATTATGTGGACACTAGATGATCTACGTAAGTTAGATAAAAAATATGCCGAGGAAGGTATTCACGTTCATCAAAGACCGCTGAATGCCGCAATTGAACTTCTTGGAGCAAGTTTCAGCCTTGGTATTTTTAGTAATCCTGAGGTTCAGCTCATCGTAGATGCTTACACTGCCATGATACCTGAAGTCGAAACAAGTTGGCCAGGTGCAGGAATAGGTCTAATTGCATCTATGGATCAAGTGAGGAAAACAACTTTTCCTATTTTATATGGGGAGAACAAGCTAGAAATCTGGGAAATAGCAGGATTTTCAAGTGATGAAAAATGGTGGGAATGGTGTAGAAAAGAACGAACAATTGCTGCAGAAGTTTCTTTTGCTATTGCTGATATTCATGATTTCACTATGGGGTTAAATGAAGTTGAAAATTGTGCATCAGAGGCATTGACACTCTGGAAAATGTCCAGATCTAATCTAGAAGATATGGCAAATACACTACCTAATAGCTTTAGCCATGATTCAATTATCCAACCTGTCTGTATGGTAGCAGAGCTTTCCTTAAAAGCTGTTTTAGTTTGGCACGGAGTCGATTTAAAAACCTTGAAAGGAAAGAATGGCCATAATCTTGCGTATTTGGCACAAACAGTTATGGATAAAAACCCCCATCGTGATGATGGTCAAATTAAAGCCGTGATTGATAATCTCCCCCCTTACGTAGCCAGTCGCTATAAACCGGCGGGACTTAAGCGTCTACAAGTTGTTCGGTTAGCTCTTGGAGTTCAGTTTATTGCAGCATCTAGTTTACGTCGAATCACTACGTCAGATTTAGCTTTACAAATGGAATCAGGAGGGTTTCCGGGTCCACGTCAAGCATTCACTATTTGAATGTGAACAACCAGACAATCTTCCTCACCACATGCCCTTCGGTTCACCTGAAGCCAAATCTAGCGAGCCAACCAATTAGATTGGGGGCTCGGGAAGAGTATAAGTTTTGACCCAAGCTTTGAGTTGCCTGCTATCCTATAGGAACTTCTGCCTAGAGAACGAAAAACATCTTACGTTAAGTTTTCATGTTAGGCAGCTTTGAGCGAATAACGGAAATCTGGTAAATAAAGACTGGTGCTAGATCAATCCCTTACCAACTGAAGTTGATTAATAAATGCGTTAATCTTAATATGATTTCCGTTCTCGAATCAAACCCCACACTGAAGGATAAAAATCATTTCCTCTCATTGTTAGGGATTGGTTGAAAAAATGGTTTCAACTGCTATAAATGGAAATTGGGATGTTATTTCTTGATTGGTGGCCGGAATTTTTAATCATATAACATGTAAATACTATTAGTTTAATTAATTTTGAAATCAATGGGGTTTTAAATGAGTGATTATCTTGTTGTCAAATTGATTAGTAAAGATATTATTTGTTTTTATGACAAGGATCAAATAAAGATAAATCATTGCTATTCAAATGTCTTTTGTATAAATGCGGAAGTTTACTCTAAATATAAGATTGACGATTGTAATAATTCCTATGTTCTTTGTTATGTAGATGGAGAGCCTCACTGCATATTAAAATATAAAGGCGTTTATTATGATCCTACATTTCAAGTTCATGATCGTATAAAAGGTAGGAAATATGTACTTGTTAAGGAATTTGGTTATAAAGAGTTATATCAATACATGAAGGGGCATGATGGGATTGGTTGGGAGAGTGGTGAAAAATATCACATTCCTCCTAGACTGAATGTCAAAGGAGAAATAACATGTACTGAGTGTAGTTAGCCATAATATTTTTTGATTATTACTTTTTTGAAGTTAACGCTATTGCTCTTTACCGCACCGCCGCAGACGCCCTCAGCACGATTCTGCGGCATCCGGGCCAAATATTTATCCTGAAATTCATGCTATAAGGTCCGTTGTGAGTCAGGAGTGGAAGTCTACTAAATCCTGAAACTAGCAGGAATGGACGCAAGCCCATAAATCGCCATATTCGCTTCCAAAGTAGCGTAATCTACTCTCTAAAAGAGAATGGTGAGGATTTCAGGTATGCTTACAAATCAACGGGGAGCAATTCTGCTTAATGGGATAAGAAATAGGGCAGAAATTTCTGCCCTAAGCTAACATCCATGAATTACTCGACTAAAAACTCGTGCTGAAGTTCTATTCGTGAACATTTGCGACAAACATTAGTCTGAATCTGGAGCAGTAATTAAAAGTTGGGGTTGATACGTGCAGATACCCCAGCATGCTCTTTCAAGAGGTAAAGAAGACCGCCTCCATCAATAAGTTCAATTGGTTTGTCTTCGCAGAAACGATATGCATCTTTACCATATTGACTTGTACACACCAGAATTCCTTTGTTAGCACCTTCATTCATCATTGTTCCATAAAGATCTCTAACAGAACTGACACCGACAGTGTCTTTATATCTTTTAGCCTGAATCACCACCTTACCACCTAGGATCGGACGAGTGTCAAATGCCACAGCATCCACGCCACCGTCTTTTGTGCCTCTGGTGAGTTTCGTGTCCAGCCCCATTTGAGTGAAAAGATTTGATACTAACACCTCAAATTCTGACGGTGAAAGTTCCATAAGGTTTGGTCGTGTTTCAAGGGCTGATAAAGCATCACCTTGTTCAATAAAGCGTTTATCAACCATGTTGAATTCAATAATAGGCTTTACAGCCTGGAGTTCATCTGGTCGCCCTGAAACTTGTGCACCTAAACTTCTAAGGCATGCGCTTTTTTCGACCCTTTCCAGTTTTATTTGCATGAAATCGTCCTTGTAAGCGCGGGCAGATACTAATGTGACTTTGGTGTCATGCCCACTTGTAGGATCGATAGTTTCGATTACACCGTTAAACAGAACTGACATTAAAGCAGATGCCTTGTCAGCTTCGAAAAGCTCATGCATTGTGCGGAGTGTGATTGCGGCGATTATGTTTTGATAGAGTTCTTTTATCTCGCCAATTTTTCGCGCCTTGGCATCGATGGCATCTCTCGTTTTGACATATCTGTATTCCAACTCACGTGGTACTACTGCAATCTCAGGTAAGTTGTATTCAATCAACAACTCCTTGCTGTCGGGTAAATAGGCCAACCTAAAGGTTTGTGGGAAGCCTTTCTCGGGATATTCAGACCGTGTCAACACCATTTCGCAATATGCTAGCACGCTGTCAGGATCGCAGTTGAGGTAGTCTTGCTCAAACTGGTCAACTTCGTCGTGCTGACTTTTTATTTCTTCGAAGTAAGCAGTTCTTCGGATCTTATAATCAGCAACTAAAGCATCAAGTTCAACTTTCTGACTTGAAAGTTTAACTGAATGATCTTCCTTGCTTTTACTGAAAGATTCTTCTGCACTCTGCAATTCTCGATAATATTTTTTCTTTACCCATGGGAAAATAGTCTTCCATGCAGCTGGGGCGTTCACTACTTTCATCTCTGGCTCTGGGTCTGGTAAGAGATGCTTGGGTGTTTTGAAGTCTTCGAATTTTGGGTGTTTTTTCAGTGCCGAAAAATCAATAGAATCGTCAAATTCGAGTGTATGTTCTAAAAGTGTAGAAAGCGCGGTGATATTCTCGTTCAGCTCAGCGTTTAGATCGGAAACTTCATCTTGACGCTCTTCCAAATACATGGCTTTTGCTAACTTATCAGCCTCTTTTTGCTCACGAAGTCTCTGAGCATTATCACGTTTTATTTCACGCTCTATACGTCGAACTTCGGCAAAATGATGACGTTCTGATCTCTTACGTTCACGCTCTGCTGCTGCAACGGCTCTACCTGTAGCACGTATAAAACCTTCAAATCCTGATCTCCGTCCCATCCCAGTCCTCGCAGCCTCCAACCGAAATTTCAATGTGTAACAAGTGAAGTTGCCTCAAGCAACCGTCCTTCTAATTAACCTGGAATTAATTTACTCTGTTATCACCTAGCCAATCTATAGTATTTAGAAAAGCAGTTAGCTCATATCTTAAAATGTGCAGATTTGTTGCCTCTCAACCATTCAACGGGGAGCTCGTCATGATCATTAACTGGTCAAGTGCGGATTTATCAAGATCCGCTCCTGGCACATAACGGCCTTTCACATTTTACTCACCCTAAATAATAAAACCTCAAAACTAAAGAGTGAAAAATTTAAATCCACCTCAATTTAACTGACTACTATTCCGTTATTCATCAGAAATAACAACTCCCAATAAAGGTAGGCATATATTTAATGCCATCCTCCAAAATCCATTCCACACCTAATTATCCCAAAATGGGATAATTTCAAGTCCAGGTGATACTCGAATCTGGAGAAAGCAGGTAACGGCTTTCATTGACTCACTTGAGTATCAGGATGGATGGAATGAATAAGTTGAGAGAAGAAAATGACTGGCATCCGGCAGATATCATTGCGGCTTTGCGAAAGAAAGGAACGTCGTTGGCGGCGGTGTCTCGTAAAGCGGGGCTGGCGTCTTCTACGCTGGCAAATGTATTAACGCGGCACTGGCCTAAAGGGGAAAGGCTTATTGCCGAGGAGTTAGGCGTTGGCCCTGAGCAAATCTGGCCGTCACGCTACCGTAAGATTAAAGAGCAGTAAAACCATCGCCACCAGCAAACCGCCGGTGGCGAATACTTGCTATACCTCCAACTCCCACTCACCTCCCCCCAGCACCTTGCCGTTGACCTGGATCTCGATCCGCTGCACGCCGGGATAATACTGGCGGGTGGTGATTTTCTTTACCGCGTGCTTTTTCTCTATCGTTACCGAGCCGTTGGCCGGGAGTTCGAACGCGCGGAGTTTGAAGACCTTCGGGGCGGTGCTGCCGTTGGCTTTCATAAAGTGCAGCACGTAATCGACCACGATATTTTGTGGAGCGTCGCTGGTTGAGCGCAGGCTGACTTTAAATTCCAGGTTTTCGCCGAGGGCGATCGCTTTTTGTTTGAGGGAGAAAACATCCAGCGCGACGTCCGCGCCGTGCTGCACGCCGATCAGCGGCAGTGCATCCGGGTGGCCATTCTTAATTAAGGTACGCAGCGAATGGCGGGTTATCCACGCGACTTTTTTCACGTCGTCACCACCGGACTGTTTCGCCTGCTGCTGCCAGCTTTGCAGGAGCTGAATCACATAGTCCGGGTGGTCTTTGGTGATGTCGTTCAGGTGGTTGGCGACGCTTTTTCGGACATACAGCTCAGGGTCGAACTTCAGGGCGTCCAGAATAGCTCTTGTTCCCGCCGGATCTTTGATAAACAGATGCAGCTTTTCGCCCCACGGCACGCGCGGCCGTGTGCCTTCCGAAGCCCAGCGGCGAAGGTCCACGCTTTCGTCCTGCGCACATTTGAGCAGAAAGCGCATGGTTGCGTCAGGATCATGCTTGATAAAAGGCCTCACCGCCCATTCGGCGGTAAAACAAACGGTGACCACTTTCAGGGCCTCGAGGGAAAGCTCAGGATAGTTCAGGCCATAGACCTGAATAAACTCTGCGAAGGGCCAGACGGCAAAACCGCGCAGCGTGTTCTCTTTTAACACCGAAACCACCACGCCCAGCGCCGCCGGGTAATCCTGCGGCAGCTCAGCCGCCAGCGCGTCGCGGATGACCCGGACTCTGGCCTTCATTTCCAGCTTATCCAGACTCTCTGCTTTCTTTAAAAACGCTTCGACGTTAAAGGCGGGATAGTGCTGCGCAATTAAGCTCGCGATTTGCTGCAAAAGAGCATCATTAAAAGCATGCTTAAACGCGTTCTGATTTTCGACAGACTCACTCACTGCACAACTCCCCTGCGGATGGCGTATTGACGGAGTCTATCACCATTTTTTCCCTGTTTTTTCACCGTTTGCTACATAAATTTTGCTATGCAATGCGCCCTGGATGGGTCAGCACCTGACGGAATTTCTCTATGTCGCAAATCACGTACTCATGCGCCACTTTCTGAATGTAGTGCTCTTCTATCAGCTGGTTTATCACCCGGCGATAGGTTCTTTCGGAGCAGCCAAATCGCTCGGCCTCGCGGGACACCTGCGAGAAGTCCACCAGCGGCTTGCTCTGCTGATGGCGTTCATACAGATCGGCCACGATGTTAAACACCAGCGGCTGCAGGAAACGTTCCATGGTTCTCGCCATTCCGCGCTGGTAGCTGGTGGAAAGCAGCTGGCTAAGCCAGACGCCAACTTCCGCGTGGCTGGTCAGGATGGTGTCCATCATCGCCAGCGGGATGACTTTTACCGTCATGGTGTCGTGGGCCACGACCGAGAACTGGCTCGGCGTGTGGGTCAGATATTCAATTTCGCCGATGATGGTATCGCTTACGAAACGCTGCCCCAGGCTGAACGCTTTCCCGTTTTCGGCGTTGTAGTGCATGGTGTACTCGCCGAGCGTTATCCAGTAGAGCGCTTTGATCTCTTCGCCCTGGCGCAGAATAAATTCGTCGGGGCCGATCTCTTTGGTTTTGAGCGGCGCGGCGTACACGGCATCGCGCAGGATCTGGTGCCCGCGCTGAGCGAACTGCTGAATAATATTCATGGTGTTGTCGCTCTCCGGCAGGGCTGCCACGCAGCTCAATAAGGTCACTTACTCGTCAAGTATTGCCTGTTTCGCCAGACTCTGCGGCGAAAAAGGCGGCTGAGATTAACTATCGTCCCTCGGTATTGTCAATACTCCTCGTTTTGCTCACCCCTTGCCAGCCCTGGCGTTTCTCTTTTCTTACCAGGGCAAAAATCAATTTTGTGATCGCCGTCGGCCCGGCCGGACATTTGCCTTTTTCTGCAAGCCACGGGGTTTCTATCTTAGCGGCATGAAACCAGCCAGGAGATCGTCTGATGACGCCACATATTAACGCCAACCCAGGCGACTTTGCCGAAACCGTGATCATGCCCGGCGACCCGCTGCGCGCGCAGTACATCGCGCAGACGTATTTAACCGATGCAAAGCGCGTGTGCGATACCCGCAATATGTTCGGCTTTACCGGCTATTACAAAGGCAAGCGCCTTTCCGTGATGGCACACGGGATGGGCATTCCGTCCGTTTCGATTTACGTCCATGAATTGATCAACGCGTTTGGGGTTAAGCAGCTTATTCGCATCGGCACCTGTGGCGCAGTGGATGAAAGCGTGGATATGCGCCACGTGATTGTCGCCACCGGCGCGGGGACTTCCTCTTCGGTAAACCGCGACCGCTTTGGCGGTTATGACTACGCGGCCGTGCCGGACTTTGACCTGCTGCGCCGCTGCTGGATGGCGGCTGAGCAAAATAATATTCCGACCCAGTTCGGCAACACCTTCACCAACGACCTGCTGTACGACAAACCCGAAGGCATGCTCCCTGCCCTCAAAAAGATGAACATCCTTGCGGTGGAAATGGAAACCTCGGCGCTGTTCACCATCGCCGCGCAGTACCGCGCCAAAGCCCTGAGCCTGCTAACGGCCTGCGTAAGCAGCGTTACGGGTGAAGAGCCGACGGCAGAAGAACTCCAAAACACGTTAGACAAAATGATTGAGCTCGCTTTAGAAACCGCAATTCTCTGCGATTGATTTCTCCCATAAGGGTTCTCCGATGACAAACTCTACACACCAGCCGGCATCTGGCGGCATAAAAGTTGAATCAAACGGCGTCAATGCCGTGCCCGAAGCTGAACGTTACGGCAAACCTTCGGGGCTGTTCCCGATTTGGTTCTCCTGGAACGTCTCCATTCTGGGGATGACCTACGGCATTTACGTCTACTCGCTGGGCCTGAGCGTCTGGCAGGCGATCGCCGCCGGGATTCTCGGCTACCTGCTTTCCTGCTGCCTGGTCGGCGTGCTCGCGGTGGGCGGGCCAAGAACCGGTCTGCCGACGCTGACCCAGACCCGTTTCTGCTTCGGCTATCATGGCAATAAATTCCCAACCCTGTTTGCCTACATCTCCAATATGGGCTGGAAAATCACCATTATTACCCTCGCCTCGTCTACCGGCGCGGCGCTGTTTGCCAAACTCTGGCCCGCGGCGTTTGCGCTGGCGGACGGCAAACCAACGCTGGTTTGTATTCTCGGCTGGTTTATCGTCAGCCTGGCGCTGACCATGTCGGTCGCCATTTATGGCCACCAGCTGATCATGAAGGTCGAGAAATACATCGCGTGGCTGACCGGGTTTATGAGCATCATTTTTATCTTCCTGATGCTGCCGCATATTCACTGGGAAAAGCTGGGCCAGAGCGCCGCGCACGGCGACCTGCTGACCTGGATCGGCGGCGTGGTGATGGCGATGACCATGGTGGGCCTGGGCTTCCTGAACTACGGCGGCGACTTTGCGCGCTATCTGCCGAAGAAAACGCAGGCCTCAAAAGTGATTTTTTGGACGACAACGGGGATTTCCCTGCCGGTAAGCATTCTGCTGGTGTTGGGCGCGTTCCTGGCCGACAGTAACCCGGATCTGGGCGCAGCTGCGGCGCAGTCGCCTATCGCCTCGCTGACTAACCTGCTGCCGTTTTGGTTCTACGTACCGTTTTCCATCGTGATTATCGTTTCGCTGCTGGCGGCTGCGATTACCGGCGTGTACAGTTCCGGCCTGGCATTACTGGCGCTGGGCATTCCCGCCAGCCGCGCCACGACCACCACGCTGAACGCGGCCATCATAGGCTTCGGCGCGTTCTACCTGATGTTTATTTCTGACTCGTTCCTCGCGACCTTCCAGTCATTCCTGGCCTCTATCTCGGTGGTGATTGGCTCCGCCGGGGCGATTCAGCTGATCGACTTCCTGCGCCAGAAGCGCCTGGGCTGGGATGTGGCGATGGCGAACAAGGCCGGTTTTGGTGGCAGAGATGGCCGCTGGACGGCGCTGCTTTCGCTGGGCGTGGCAACGTTTGTGGGCCTGGGCACGATTACCTCCGGCGACCCGTATATCGCGCATGTGGTCGGCTTCCTGCTGACGGAAGAGACCCGCCATAGCGTCTTTGCCACCGCGAACCTGGGCGTGATTGTCTCGATGCTGACCGGCGGCGTGATGTATTCGCTGCTGACCTTCGGCCTGAAGATTGAGCTGCCGGGGATTTCATCTGCGCCAGCGGTTGTAACCTTGCAGGGCAAGGCTCAAAAAGCTTTGTAAGCCTAAAAACGGACCCGCTAAGCGGGTCTGTTGCCTTCCCAGTCCTGTAAAAAATCTATCAGCGCGCGCACCTTCGCCGGAACGTGCCGCGTATTTGGGTAAACCGCATAAATCCCCTGGGAGGGGAAACGATATTCAGGCAGCACTAGCTTGAGCTCGCCGCGTTCTATCGCTTTTCGCACCAGCCATTCTGGCAGTAAACCCACGCCGCAGCCCTGCACCACAAAGGCCATTAGCGCTGCCGCCGTGTCGGTCATAAAGCGGGCTGGACCGGTAATCGTCAGGTCTCGCGTTTCCTGGTCACGCCCAATAACCTGCCATTCTCTCGGCGTTGGCAGCCGACGATGAATAACCCATTCCGCTTCGGCCAGTGCTTCCAGGCTGCCGATCGGGTTGCGTTCGATCCACTGCGGGGCGGCAACTGCCACAATCTCAAAGCGCTCTATCAGCGCGGCGCGGTAAGAGGAATCCACCAGCTTGCCGAGGCGGATAGCAACGTCAAACTGCCCGGAAATCAGGTTAACCGGCGCAGAAGAGGACTCATGCCGGATAGTCAGCCCGGGATGCAGCCTGCCGAAGGCGCTCAGGGCGGGAATGACCCTTGCCTGGCCGTATTCCGGCGTCGTCGAAATACTCAGTTCGCCCGAAAATCCTCCGTGGTGCCCCTGAACGTCTTCAACCAGCGCTTCGCTTTCTCTTAAGAGCTGTAAAGCACGCTGGTAAAACACCTCGCCCGCCTGGGTTAACGCCACGCGGCGCGTGGAGCGCACGAGAAGCGAAACGCCAAGCTCCGCCTCAAGCTGGCGAACGTTAAAGCTTATCACCGCCTTAGTTTGTTGCGCTGATTGCGCCGCGGCGGTAAAGCCCCCGGCCTCCACCACGGCCACAAACTGCGCCACTCGCTGTAAGTTCAGCATGCTAATTCGCCTGATTATCAAATTATTTTTGACAGTGTATCAGCAGAGGTGGGATTTATCCGCCCGGCCGAACCTGCTGAAATCGCCTTTTCCTTTTCACGAGAACCGCCATGCCTTACCGCGCCAGGGTCGCCGCCGTTTATCTGCTCGGCTTTTTTCTCGACCTGATTAATATGTTTATCTCTAACGTCGCCTGGCCTGAAATGGGGAGAGAACTTAATGCCCCCATCACCGAACTGGCCTGGGTGAGCCACGGCTATCTTTGCGGCCTGACGCTGGTCATTCCCTGCAGCGCGTGGCTCACGCAGCGGCTGGGTGCAAAGCGATTATTTATGCTTTCCCTGGGGCTTTTTTCTCTCGGCACGCTGGCTTCCGGCCTCGCTCCCGGCCTTGAGGCGCTGGTTGCCGCACGCGTTTTGCAGGGCGTTGGCGGCGGGCTGCTGATCCCCGTTGGTCAGGCGCTGACCTGGCAACTTTTTGCCGTGCATGAGCGGGCCAAACTTTCATCGATAATCATGCTGGTGGCGCTGCTGGCTCCGGCGCTTTCGCCGACGGCGGGCGGCCTGCTGGTGGAGTCTTTCGGCTGGCGCTGGATATTTTTGTCGAGCCTGCCGCTGGCGCTGCTAACGTTAGTGCTCGCCGGGCTGTGGCTAAAACCCACCGGGAAACAAACTCCCCGCAGGCCGCTGGACGTTAAAGGACTAATGCTGGGATCTGCCGGACTGTTTGCTATTTTGTTGGGCGTCACCCAGGCCGGAAACCCGGCGGCACATTTATCGGCGCTGCTGTTACTGGCCTCCGGCACGCTTATTCTGTGGCTGTTCGTTCGCCGGAACGGCAGGCACCCTTATCCTCTATTCAGCCTGCCGCTGCTGGCAGACCCGTTGCTGCGCTACGCGATGCTGGTTTATCAATGCGTTCCGGGCATTTTTATGGGCACCAGTCTGGTCAGCATCGTCTATCTGCAAACGCAGCTGGGCCTGTCTGCCACCCAAACGGGGATGTTGATGCTGCCGTGGGCGATGGCTTCTTTTGTGGCGATTTCATTTACCGGCAAGATGTTTAACCGCCTCGGCCCGCGCCCGCTGATTACTGCCGGAGGAATACTTCAGGCCGCAGGGATTTTGCTGCTGGCGCAGGTCAGTTCCGGCGAGCAAATTCCGTTGCTGGTGGGCGCTTATATTCTGATGGGCCTGGGCGGGAGCCTTTCCAGCAGCACGGCGCAGAGCACCGCTTTCATCTCTATCCCTTCGGAAGCGATGCCGGAAGCCAGCGCGCTGTGGAACATTAATCGCCAGCTGAGCTTTTGCTTTGGCGTGGCGCTGCTGAGCCTGCTGCTGACCGTACTGCAGGGGCTGATGCCCACCCCACGTGCTTATCTTGTTACTTTTAGCCTTGCCGCCGCCGGGACGCTTGCCCCGCTGGCTTATCATCTACGGCTGAATAATCAGCAGATTAAAAATCAACTTATCCAAAAGGAGCCCTGAGAGATGAATATCTGGTTTAAAGAGGTGATTGACGCCCACATTGCCATTGAGCAGTGGCTTGGCGCGGGCCTGGGAGAACGGGAAGCGCTTCTGGCACGCTTCTCTGACGATTATTCGATGATCGCGCTCAGCGGCGCGCAGCTGGATTATCCCGCGCTTTGCGGCTTCTTCAGCGCCAGCGGCGGCAGCCGTCAAGGGCTGGTGATTGAGGTCGATAACCTTACTCTGCTGGACGAGTGGCAGCACGGCGCCGCCGTGCTTTACCGCGAAACGCAGACCCTTAACGGCTCAACTACCGTGCGCTGGTCTACGGTGATTTTCCGTCAGAAAGGTGACAACGTGTTATGGCGCCATTTGCAGGAAACCGGGCAGGCGTAAGAGGGATCGGCCGTGACAGCCCCCTGCGGTATCAGCACTGACTCGCGCCCCATTTATTCGCCGTCAGTGGCAAAGGTGGTCCCGGTCAGAGGAGCCATATTTGAGAAGCTCGCTTAAAGACACTCAAGCGGGCTTTTTACTCTTTACGCCGGGCCGTCGGGATTAGCTTGCCGGGTTGCATGATGACTTTTAACTGAGAATAGCCTCATATTCTGCCATGCGATGCCGTCAGTTTAGACATCCAGAGATCCCCCTATCCTGCTGCAGGCAAGGGGGGAGCAACATGAATGAGATATCATGTCCGTCTCATATCGACATATTTTTCAAAATATATAACGTTGAAAAATCCCAGTCGAAATAAAAAGGAGAAGAGTGCAACCGGGAATGTTCTTACTATTGTAAAAAAACGTACTGCTGGATCAGCATAATCCTCCCCCGTTATTTACATCAGAAAATAATTAGTGAACAATTCAGGGGATATCGGTTGAACATTACAAATACGCGCCTATATTATAGTTGTTGTCTCTAACCGTGAGGATAATATGTCCGACTTAACACTTCTGAATAATCTACGCTCGCTTCGTGCCCAGGCTCGTGGTCTCGAACTTTCCGTGCTGGAAGAATTGCTGGGAAAATTAACCTCCATCGTTTCCGACAGGCGGGAAGAAGAACATCAGCGACGTGCAGCGCAGGCCGATAAGCTGGCTAAGCTTGAAGCCATTAGAGCACAGCTGCAGGAAGAAGGTATCGATCCGGCTGAACTTCTTGGCCCATTAAGCACGAAAAAAGGTGCCGCTAAGTCTAAGCGAGCGCCGCGCGCCGCCCGCTATAAATATACGGATGATAAAGGCCAGCAGCAGACCTGGACGGGTCAGGGCCGTACGCCAAAAGCGATCGCCCAGGCCCTCGAAAAAGGGAAAAAATTAGAAGACTTCGAAATCTGATGCTTTAGCCGCCGGTACTCTGCTGGCGGCGCCTCTCATTTTTATTGCCTGTCTTGAGATAAAACAGCAGGCGTTATCGGCAGAACCATCGCTATCACAATTCAGTATCGAAGCACGCTTTGCCAAGCCGGGTATAGCCGCCAGGCCCAACGATAATTTTTTTATTTTTAGCATTAATGATCGGGTCAAAGAAAACCTCACCGGGGAGAAGATAAAGCTGCCTTGAGCTTTCGTCATCACCTTCGCACCCGTTATGTACGATAAGCCTGAAATAAGTATTCCCCTCGTTTTTAACCCGGTGGCTATTTTCATCCACTGAATAGGCAAAGTGCATTTTTCTCGGCCGCACGATGAGCACTGAACTTACGGCGGTAACGGGCACAGCATTGATGTTTTTTTGCGTATCCTGCAAAGGGTACAGCCGTATTGGGATCTCGCGAAATACCACCCGATAATAACGCTCTGTGTTATCTTCCGGTCCCCGATAGTGCAGCTTAAAGTATTCCCGTTCTCCGCGCTCCAGTAAGAACTTCAGTGGCGTAAATAATACTTCGCCATTCAAATTCGACTGAACGTGCTCGCCACCTCTTCCGGGCTTATCTATTTTATAAATTTTGAGCCGGTAAAGGTTTGCCCGCGCGGTGTCATTCGACACAATTCGCGCCGTAAATTGTTCATCAGGCATGATGTCGTAGACCAGCGAAGTGAGGTAAACCGCCCCCGCGGGGGCGGTCTGAAAAAGACATCCCAACATCAGAAAGCGTAAACGGTTTAAAGGTGCGCCCCGCGATCCCGAAGCTCGCTTCATTTTACCCCCTGCCAGGTCGCGGACACTTTGATTTCCCCGCTGGCGCTGACGGTTCCCTGCCAGTCTTCATTACTCAGGCTAAACTGTGAGCTATAATCATCCATCGGGAAAAGTAGCTTAATGTTCGTTTTATAGTAATGACCGCTATCTTCACGCGCGTTCCAGGCAGTTTGCACCCAATTAGCACCGGTAATTTCAACAAGCTCCCCAGAACAACTATTACGCTGACGAACTATCGCTCCTGTCTGCGAAGTAAAGGAGAGATAAGCCGGTATCGGGACGGCTAAACCGTTATCAGCCGAACGAAACAGGCAGTATGGGATGCTGTCGACGCTGACGCCCTCTCCCAGCACCTGAGCGGTAATGGTATCCGCCTGGCGTACGGACGATGTCGTGACGGTATATTCAAATTCTATTGGTTCACTTTTGCCAATTCTGCCAGAGCGCCGAGGATGCGATTCCCCATCGGATGAGACAATACTTATCCCATACTCTTTAGGGATGATATTGACGCGGTTTGAGGTACTGAACTGATAAAAGCCGGATTCGGGCGTATTGGTATTGCGAAAGAAAAAGGTGAACAGAGAATCTTTGCCCGTCAGGTTAGCACCGGACTGCAGTACCTTTTGGAAAAAGGCCTTCGATAAAAAGACATGGAGCGCCCCCTCGCCGGGCGTAAAGATCTCCGAGTAGCGGGTAGTTGTGGTCGCGTAGTTGGAACGATAGTTTATCCAGCGGGCGCCATCTCCGCTAAATCTTACATCCGTTGCTGCCGGCGTAAAGCCCAGTGTGGCGGTGTCGATAACCAGAGTGGCCATTATCGAGTTAATCACCTGAGACTGCTTCAAATTATACACAACCATTTTACAGGTGATGCCATCAACGCCGGCGACGATAGCCGTGCTGCACCATTGACCATCATTAGTGAGCGACGGAGAGCCATCGCTTGCCACCCAAATTTCCGAGATAGAATTCGTATTAACCAGTGAAAGGTGACTAATTTTGGTGGACGTCAGGGTATAGGTTTCCCAGTACACCGCGCTATTATCCAGGTCCTTACAGCGTAAGCCGGAACCGTAGTCATAATCAGCTGAGCTTGAGCGCAAGGCGCACCAGTTAATTTCAAAAACGGAGTCGTTGCCAACGGGCTCAGTGCGGAAGTAATCATAAGCCGATGAAGAAAACAGCCCGTAAGGTTGATTACCGTTATAAATGGAATTGCCGCTGCGCACATGATAAATGCCCTCTTTATCTACTGCATCAGCCGAGATAGCGCCATCAGCCGGGCAAGTGCTGCCGTTATTCATGCAGCGTAATCCGCGAAACGGGGTATTTATCGGTGAGCGAGCGATCCATAAATCTACATAGCGATCGCTGCGGGTAGTGCCATACCCCATGTAGCCCAGACTTGTTTGGTTGGAGTTATAACGCATCCAGACATTGGAGCCTGAAAAGCGCGGATCCAGCCTCGTGGGCGTAATAAAATGCTCATTGTCCACCAGGTTTTCGATGAACATATAGCTGGTTGAGCCACTTCTTGTTGAACCGTTTACCGTCGCCGCGTTCGCAAAATATGACGTCAGTAAACCCACGGCGGCCAGGCTTAATGCGTACTTGAGTCCATCAGACACGCTTTTTCCCCTCTGGTCGCGACGCCATTTTTTGCTGCGGTTCACAGCGGATATCCCCCATCCAGATTGCCCCACGGGCGTTCCGTAAATTCAGCACAGCCTCACAGATACCTCCCCGCTCATCGACCAGGGTAATTACCGGATAACGCTTATCCACATCCATTGCGAATTCGCCCGTGGCATCCGTTTTCGTTTTGCCGATATGGTTATGAATCTCCACATTTGCAAAAGCGCCGCCATCGGCTTTCTGTATTCGTCCGAATACCGTGACCAGTTGTTTTATTTCCGGGTTAATAACGCCAATATTTCCCGGGTATAATACAACCCTGGAGTGGCGACCATTAACGATATCCACGCTATCCATTGATGTCTTATCGTTCATCAGCTCTATTCTATATTCAGCATAAGGAGGGAGGCTAATAAAGTTGCTTTTCCCTGAAAGGGAATAATGGCTACCATTAATTTGGGCAAGCATCGTACCGGCCTCGCTAAAGTGCGTGTTAATGACCACCCCAGAGCGCTCAGAACCTGTACCAAAATTCAAGCTTTGTGGCGTCAGTGCCACGCTCCCCTGAGAGCTATAGTTATAGCTGGTGGTTTTATCGGAAGAGTGGGAAACAGAGAGGGTGCCGGCGTTATATTTTGTATCGTATGAAGCATACCCATTAGCTGCAAAACCGCCGTTGCCATTCCCTGTTTCGCTTTCACCTTTTTTTATTCGCTTTGAGACAGATGCCCCCGCTGAAGTCACGGGGCCGCTATCAAAACCTTTTTGCAATGTAGCATTAGCCAACGTGCTGCCATTCTCGCTGGAGAAGCCGGCGCTTAACCAACTGGACAACGGTAAAGAGGCATTAATATTGACGTATTTTTCTTGCCGCTCGTTGCTTTCATGATAATGGTAGCGCTGCAGCCCCATATTTATTGATATTGTGGCATAGCGATTCGAAAATAAAGTCTGATGGTAATCGGCATTGGTGTAGGTACTGGCATTATACTTATCTCTATTTCTACTCATTGAAAACGAACCTAACCACGGGGAAAACTTGTGCAAATTTATGCTGAATCCCACGGAAAAATAGTTATCATTACGTAGCGGCAGCCTATCACCTATGTAGCCAATTTTTCGTGAAGACCAAAAACTTCCGTACCCATCAGGTATGGCAAGATTAGCGGTGCTGGTACTCTGGATACTTCCTTCCGTGGCGGCCAGCAACTGCTGATTCAGGTTAAAATAGTCAGTAAATGCAATATTAACTTCTGACTCGGTAACACCATTGCTATCAAAACCGTAAAACGTCGATTTCAGATCTACACCAGCGAGCCAGGGCTTAGTGTTATTGAAAGCGAGCCCCGCCAGCCACGTTTCTTTTTTACCGTAGTTGATATTTCTTTTTTTCCTGTAATCCGTGTGATTATATTCCAGCATACCGCTGAAGATCTGCCAGCCAATATTATCGGTTAAGCTCGACTGCCGGGAGAAAGTTTTGTTGATCTGGGCAATTCGTGAATTAACCATTTTGCCGTTGACAACCACCTGTATTTCAACATCATATATTCCAAACGGCAGGCGTGCCGTATTGATTTCATAGCTCCCCATAGGGAAGTTCTGGATGCTTAATAAGCGCCCTTCACGGGAGACGTGAACCTCCCCTGCGGCGGGCAAAAAAGCAACGATGGGGATAAGTGATAACGTATTGTCTTCTATAAGCGTATTACTTACGTTGCCATAGCTGGCACCGTATATTCTACTGGAGTTCAGCGCGCTCATGCTGGCAATAGACTGCAGACTCCAGGTATCAATCATACCAACAGCAAGTCGATGCCCCTGATAGTCTCGCTCATACATGATGCGGTATAACTCGGTATTTTGGTTTGACGAGCCAAGACCATAGGCGGAACCATTAACGTTAAGATGATGCTCACGAAATGCGCTAGTGTTGTCCACGGTCAGGTAGCTGCTGGAGCTGTCCGTGTTTTGGTATTTATTGTAATAACTGCCGAAAGTGTAATTCAAAATGCTGGATGCCTGCGTGGCCGAGGACTCCCCCAGCAGATTACTACGTGGTAAAATAGCGGCGGCCATTGCTTTTTTATTAACCGTCATCTCCAGATAAAAAGATTTCATATCGAGAGTCAGGAATGCATCGCGATTAATATAGATCTTACTTTCTTGATTGAAATTCCTTGCCTTTATTTCACCAAGCAGCTTATTAAGCTGTGGAGACAATTCCGTACGTTCAGGCTGTTCGCTCAATGAAATCTGATTCACCCAAAAAGCCCCATCCCTGACTACAATAATCGCATCAGCTATTTTCTGGCGACTCCGCTCACCACTCGGCGTTCCATTATCATAGCGAATAAATACCGGAACGGTCATTCCCTGCTGCAGAGCATCAGCAAACACCGAAGGAATAATATAGTTATGAATTCTAACCGGCACTGACAGAGACGATGAAAACACTGGGTTCACAACAAAAAGCATGCCGAGATAAAAAGCCCCTTTTATATAACCAAGTCTCTCCATAGACTTTTCCTTAAACTTTATTTTACGCTTATGAACTTCTCGTCATGCCAAATACCAATGCGAGTTTTTTTATTTGCTATATCTGCATACTTTATTTTGACATTGACTCCAGGTTTTAAGTAATACCTCTCCCGGCACCCCTTCCCTATATCTTTATTCTTTTCGCTGCAGGGTCCATAAGCGATCACCCGGAATGATGCATTACCGGTGTTGGTTACCGTTCCGTTCTGATATTTAAAATCAAATGTCGTTTGTCTCGGTAATACAACCAGAAGAGTGCCAATAACCGCAGATGTTGTTGCCAACCCCTGCTTGCGATTTGATGTGGTATCATGCTCAGCAATAGGTTCATCCTGCCATAGCAGGCGGTAATATCTTTCTTTGTTATCGCGTGGCCCGTTATAAATAAAGCGAAAATTCTCTTTAGTATGCCCGGGCAGAATCAGGCTCGCTGGCGTAGAGAGCAGTTCCGCTTTGCTATCCATACGAATAACAACACCATCCTCCATCGGGCTTGAAATTCTTTCCACGGTGACGCTAACAAAGCGCGCTGAATCCGTGTTGTTAGAGATCTCTTTTGATAAGACTGAACGCCCGGGATGCATCATAGAAGTGACCTCCCCAACGCTGACGGCGAAACCGGGAGAGGCAGCCATAGCCAGAAAGAGCAACGCAATCGGTTGTAATATTTTCATATCATTTTCTGTGTTAAACCAGAGAGGCCATAAAGACCCCTCCTTACCCTCATAAAGCCTTAGATGATCCAGACCGCATTAAACTGCACCTTTACATCACCGTTCCAGTAACCGTCATTCAGGTTGGAGAACGCCTCAGCAGTGGTGCCATCGCTGGTAGCGGAGTCGACGGTGAAGGTGAATGTTCCCTGGGAAGAACTACGGCCGCTGCCGGCATAAGCCGAACTTACGGCAAGCGCATCCAGCCCCGCAGAAACATTACGGGCGATATCAATCAAGGTTGTCGGTGTAGTTTTGCTCAGTTTCACCCCATTCCATGCTACGCCCACATCCAGGGTCGAAGCATCAGTAGGGCGAGAAAGGGTGTTAGTCACAATCTGTGAAGTCAGCTTAAAGTCCGTCGCGCCACTTTGGCCCTGGAGAGTAATGTCAAACGCACCACTTTGCTGATTGAATGCTTCAATACCTTCTGCGTACTGGAAAGACAGTGGCTTCAGCGGGGTCACAACCAGAATGCTGGTTGTATCTTTGGTCGCAGAGGCATCCCAGGTCGCCGTTGCATAGGCCTTAGTTTCTGCGGCCATTGCGTTTGTACAAATAAAAGACGCAGCGATCAGACCAGCCAGAGTCAGTTTCTTCATTTAATATACCCTTGTAAAAAATTAATCCGTTAACAGGGACGTTTTATTTATGCATTAACGCTATTCAATAAAAACATGCCACTCAAACGCTTATGAATTTGAGAAATAAAAATTGATAGCTATCACTGCATTAATTTAATGCTTTACTTAAACACTAGTCGCATCCCAGCCCTACTTTTTAACAAGAAACACCGAGCATAAACAATAGATGAAAACATTCAATATACATGCAAACAAGAAGTAAAAACTATCAAAAGCGGAGAGCCGACGCCGATATCCACGGATGACATCGGTGCCCCTCACCCACAAGAAGCCCCATTTAATCAATGAATTATATGAAAAACGATCTAATTATCATAAAGCCCCCAGGAAAGTCCCCGAAAAAAACGCATTGAACGGATATAAATAAGAATTTTTCCACCATGAATATTTTTTAAGATGCCTTTTTCTGGATGCCTTACGGCGTCATTAATTAATCAGAGGTAATATAAAGCATGAATTCATAATTACCATGAATCCATGCAGCCTGGATGCATAATAAAAGTTTAAAGATGAAATTCACAACGCTATATTTCCATCCCAACATCTTCTCAGACTATGCCCTGGACATTTACTATAAAAACAGGTTTTGCGGATTTTTAACACTCACAATGGCTGTAAGGCGGGAATAGCGAGGAGGGAATGCTGCGGTAAAAAGAGAACGTTAGTCGTAGCATCAGAAAAAAAGACAGATAAGTAAACCCCATCCGCCTTTTTATTAGCGTTTAAGCGTTTGTACGGCTGGCAATAATAGCGTCTGCCACGTTGCGCGGCGCTTCAGCATAGTGGTGGAACTCCATGCTGTAGGTCGCTCTCCCCTGCGACATTGAGCGCAGCGTGGTGGAGTAGCCAAACATCTCAGCCAGCGGCACATCGGCCCGGATTATCTGGCTGCCAAACCGCTCTTCCATGCCCTGCACCATGCCGCGGCGGGAAGAGAGGTCGCCCATGATATTACCAGCGTACTCTTCCGGTGTTTCCACCTCGACGTGCATGACAGGCTCCAGAATGATCGGATCCGCCTTGCGCGCCGCATCCTTGAAGCCAAAAATCGCCGCCATCCTGAACGCCATTTCCGAAGAGTCAACGTCATGGTAAGAGCCAAAGGTTAGGGTGGCTTTGATGTCCACCACCGGATACCCGGCCAGCACGCCGGTGTTCATGGCTTCGCGCAGGCCTTTTTCCACGGAAGGAATGTACTCGCGCGGAACCACGCCCCCTTTAGTCGCATCTTCAAACACAAAGCCTTTACCCGGCTCCTGCGGCTCAAGCGTCAGCACCACGTGGCCGTACTGCCCTTTACCGCCGGACTGGCGCACAAATTTGCCTTCAACATCTTTCACCGTCTTGCGGATCGTTTCGCGGTAGGTAACCTGAGGCCGACCGATGTTAGCCTCCACGCCAAACTCGCGCTTCATCCGGTCCACGATGATTTCCAGATGGAGTTCGCCCATGCCGGAGATAATCGTCTGGCCGGATTCCTCATCCGTATGCAGCCGGAAAGAGGGATCTTCTGCCGCCAGACGCTGCAGCGCGATGCCCATTTTCTCCTGGTCAGCCTTGGTCTTCGGCTCGATAGCCAGTGAAATCACCGGCTCGGGGAACTCCATCCGCTCAAGGGTGATTACCGCATTCGGGTCAGTTAGCGTATCCCCCGTAGTGACGTCTTTCAGCCCGACGCAGGCGGCGATATCGCCGGCGCGAAGCTCGTCAACCTCATGCCTGTCGTTCGCGTGCATCTGCACGATGCGGCCAATACGCTCTTTTTTGCCTTTTACTGGGTTATAAACCGAATCGCCTTTACGCAGCACGCCGGAATAAACTCGAATAAAGGTCAGCTGCCCAACGTACGGGTCGGTCATCAGCTTGAAAGCCAGCGCCGAGAACGGTTCTTCGTCGTTTGCGTGGCGTTCAATTGTCCGCCCTTTCTCGTCCACGCCCTGAATAGAAGGAATGTCGAGCGGAGAAGGCATCAGCTCAATAACCGCATCCAGCATGCGCTGCACGCCTTTGTTTTTGAACGCGCTGCCGCACAGCATCGGCTGGATTTCCCCGGAGAGGGTGCGGGCTCGCAGGCCGACAATAATGTCCGCCTCGCTCAGTTCGCCGGTTTCCAGGTATTTTTCCATTAGCTCATCGTTGGCCTCCGCCGCCGCAGACACCATTTTTTCCCGCCACTGCAGCGCGGTTTGCAGCAGATCTTCCGGCACCGGCGCATAGCTGAACGTCATGCCCTGGGTCGCGTCATCCCATAAAATGGCCCGCATTTTTATCAGGTCCACCACACCGGTGAAGTTATCTTCTGCGCCAACGGGGATCACAATCGGCACCGGATTAGCCTTCAGGCGATCAATCATCATCTGTACCACACGGAAGAAATCGGCCCCCGGGCGGTCCATTTTATTGACGAACGCCAGGCGCGGCACGCCGTATTTGTTGGCCTGTCTCCAGACGGTTTCCGACTGCGGCTGCACGCCACCCACGGAGTCATAAACCATTACGGTGCCGTCCAGTACGCGCATGGAGCGTTCCACCTCAATGGTGAAGTCCACGTGTCCCGGCGTGTCGATGATGTTGATACGGTGCGGTTCAAAACCGCGATCCATACCCGGCCAGAAGCAGCTTACCGCGGCGGACGTAATGGTAATGCCGCGCTCTTGCTCCTGAGCCATCCAGTCTGTCGTTGCTGCGCCATCGTGAACTTCGCCCAACTTATGACTCATGCCGGTGTAAAACAAAATACGTTCGGTCGTAGTTGTTTTACCGGCATCAATGTGGGCGGAAATACCAATGTTGCGATAGCGTTCGAGAGGGATGGGTCGGGGCATGATGTGTCCTTAGTCTTTTTGACTGTTAAGCGACGGCCAGGATGGCCGCCCAATTTGTTCGCCATCATCATAGTACAACTGTACGAGTATATTCGAACAATTTGAGCTATCGTTAATCTCGATACAGTCGAAGCCCGGCAAGTTTGTTATAGTAGCCGGCCGCCGTGCCGTAACCGCCGATACAGGAAGAGTATGATCGCCAACCATCCCGAACGAGAACAAATCCGCCTTGAAAATGTCCTTTTTGCCCTGGGTAACCCGCTGCGACTGGGGATTGTTAAATCGCTCGCCGGTGGCGAAGAACTTACCTGCGGCGCTTTACGTCAGGATGTGGCGAAGTCGACCATGACCCACCACTGGCGCGTATTGCGCGATAGCGGCGTCATTTGGCAGCGCCCTCAGGGGCGTGAGAATCTGATCTCGTTACGACGTGAAGATCTGGATGCGCGTTTCCCCGGGCTACTGGAAACCTTACTGCGGGTTATGGTGAACGAGGCATAAAAAAACCGCCCATGAAGGCGGTCAGATTGATGACAAACAGCCGAAAAACGTGGTTTTCGACTGTTTGGGGCAAACCAGAAAACATTATTCATTGTTTTTATTAGACCTGGTTCGGTCTTTTTTAGAGCAATGAACTTTGTCAGCAGCCTCATCGCCGCCCATGAAGGCGGTTATTTTAGATTCACTGAAGTTATTCAGCTTTGGTATCGACAACTTTCTGCTCGCCCATCGCCTTCAGCTTTTTAGAAATTTCACGACGCTCTTTAGACAGCTCTGCGTTCTTGATGATGTAGTCATCCACGCGGTCTTCGTAGTCGGTTTTCATGCTGGCGATAATGCCCTGCACCGCTTCAATGCTCATACCTGGCTTGATGTAGTCGCTCAAGTTGTCGAGCAGCAGCACACGCTTCTGGTTGTCACGGACCTTTTTCTCTACGTCCTGGATCTCACGCTGCAGTTTGTTTTTACGACGGAACAGACGCACAAACTCCAGAACGTCCTGGAAGGTTGGTTTGATATTTTCCATTTTTACACCCCTGCTAAATTGGTACTCGGATTCGTTAAGACAACCGCCATAACCTTAGTAGTAGCGGTTGACGATTACAATTTTTTGTCAGTCTCACTAACGGGCTTGCCCTATCTTAACCTCAATTTCTGCTGAATCGAAACAAGCTTTGTCATTTCTGCGCTTTACGCGCGCTATTTGCGCAATGCCCGGCAGATAAGGTGCGACAATAGCTCAAGCTGGCGAGCGAGTTCGAGACTAAGCCAGACGTAGCCATGAATCGGTGTCTCCTGCAGATCGCCGCCTTGTCCCCCTTCCATCAGCTGGCGCAGCTCAAAGACGATTTCGTTTAGTTTTTCGGTATTGGCCGAGATTGGCGAAG
Organism: Enterobacteriaceae bacterium RIT693; assembly: GCA_009668225.1. Classification (GTDB taxonomy): domain Bacteria; phylum Pseudomonadota; class Gammaproteobacteria; order Enterobacterales; family Enterobacteriaceae; genus Cedecea. The sequence continues at coordinate 65,733 of WJYK01000018.1, forward strand.
GATTACCTTCATGCAGCGCCTTCGCAATGGCCGCCAGCGTTCGCTGTGTCATTTGCTGAGTATCGCGCAGCGTATGGGCGTTAATCATCACGAAATGGCTGGCTCGCGTTGCCCAGTAAGCGTTTATCTGCAGTTCCAGGGTACACACCATGTTGCGGTTAATAGTCTGAATGGCCTCAAAGACCGACTTCTGAATACGGGTTTCTTTGCTGGCTGGCCCAATTAAGGCGCGCATTTTAACGACGTCATTGAGGATCTTCTGCAGCGGTTTTTCCAGCCGCGGGCGCTCCACGAGGTTTGGCGAAAAACCGGCGGTATAGACTTTACTGAACGCCTGCACGAAGGTCGCCATCTGGATACGCCAGTGAATAAACGCCCGCTGCGGATAAACGCTGGTGAATAACATGGCCAGAAGAGAGCCAAAGATAACGTCACCGCTGCGCCACAGCGCAATCTCCATGTCTCCCGGCGGCGCCCCGACAACCACGGAGAGCGTGATGCCGATAAGCAACGCCTGGTAGGGACGTTTGCCGAGCGCCAGATAACCGCACAAAAACATCGCTAATCCACACCAGACTATCATCAGCGGCAGCGAGAAAAGCTCAAGCTTAAGGGCTATTAGCCCAACTGCTGCGCCAAAAATGGTTCCACCAATGCGCTGGAATGCGCGTGGAACCACGTTACCCCAAAATGAGATAGGCCCCATCACGACGACCAGCGTGATCAAAGGCCAGGTTCCCTCAGGGATCTGCAGCAGGCGAACCAAAATAAACGTCAGCACAAAGGCAAGCGCGATACGTATACCGTGAACGACACGATAATTACGGTAAATACGGATCTCAAACGGGGTCAGTGATTTGTCGGGGCGCACACCCGGCTCTCCGGAAACAAAAAAGAAATTGTACCCGTTTTTCTCGCAAAGAAATCATAAAGCCGCGTAGCACAGGGTTTTAACGCGGGATATTTCACGTTTCTTTGCTGAATATCAGAAATGGGGCGGCAACCTGCCGCCCAGGTTGACCGACGCTAACGAAGCCAGGGAGTTACGGTGATCCCGACCAGCAAACCTTCAGGGCTGAGCAAGCGTGACACCGTTTGCCCCCAGGGCTCCATACGGTTATCCACCAGCATCCGGTACCCTGACTGCTTCAGCACCGCCGTCGCCTGCCCGACGTCTTCAACTTCGAACTCCACCCAGCTTTGCGGAATAACAAGGTCCTGAGGCCAGCTGTCGACACCAAAGCAGGACTGGGCAGCCTGATAGAGCGGCCAGAGCGCAAAGTGTTTTACGCCATCCAGCGCACCGTGTTCCGTTGCCAGATAGTCCTCGTTGCCTTCCATTGTCTTTAGCGGCAGCCCAAGCACCTGCTGATAAAACCCGGTGCTGACCGCCACATCACGCGGAATAGGGCCATACCCGGCAACAAATAACACCTTTAACCCGGCTAACGCATCCGTCATAGTTTGCTCCTGTCAGGCTTTCGTCACCGGGATATACATATCAATTTCCCAGACGCCGGACGCGGAGCCGTCGTTAAGGTAGATTTCATAGCAGGCCTTACCGGTCAGCTGATAGCCGCCATCCGCTTCGATTTGGTTGAAGAAGGTTTCCCAGGCTGCCTGGAATGCTTCATTTTCCACTTTTGCATGGCTAACAGCGTAGGTACCCGCCTCAAGCGCCGTGACAATAACGCCTTCACTGTTCTCTGGGATATCAAAGTCATCACCGACGCTAATCACGGTGTCAACACGGAGCTTTTCCGCAGGAACCACGTCCGGATCATCGTAATAAACGGCCAGCCACTCGCCGTTCAGGCTGTGGGATTTAGCCCACATTGCCAGTTGACCAAACCCCTGCGGTACCGTTGTTTCCCACGGCCCAACCAGATGAAAGCCGGCCACTTTACGCGCCGGAACTTGCTGAACGTTGAATGTCATACTGCCTCCACGCTGATGAATAAATGCACTGTACATTTATACACTATAGCGTTTTTGGCGTAGGCACAAGCTGCCAGTTTTGGGAGCTGCTTCGCAAGAAATCTGGGCAAAAAAAACCGCGCAAGTCGCGCGGCTTATGCGCATTCAAAACGGTTAAAGCTTGCGGCTAATGAAATCGCCCAGGCGTGAAAACATCCCGCCTTTCTCCACCGGCGTAAGGTTAACCAGCGGCCAATGGGAGATAAGCCTGTCGCCATCAAACAGCTGAATTTCGCCAATCTGCGCGTTGGCAGCAAGGGGCGCCTCCATATCCTGTTTGCTCAGCACATACTTAGCCTTGATGTGAGCGACTTCGGACTTAGGTAGCGCAAGGAAAACGTCCTGGTCCGGGCCAACGCTAATGTTTGGTTTATCCCCATACCAAATGTGCTCGCTGCCGATGGCTTTGCCTTTTTGCAAAACCTGCACGGTATCAAAGTTATCCTGCCCCCAATGCAGCAGCTTGCGAGCCTGTTCCTCACGTCCTTTTGAGCTAAGACCGCCCATAATCACCGCAATCAGTCGGCGCTGGCCGAGCACGCTGGAAGCAATAATGTTGAAGCCTGCGCTCTCGGTGTGCCCTGTTTTCAGGCCATCAACGTTGAGTGATTTATCCCACAGCAGGCCATTACGGTTCTGTTGGGTAATGCCGTTCCAGGTAAGGCTCCGCTCGCTATACATATGGTAGAACTGCGGCTCGCCGTGGATAATTGCGCGGGATAATACGGCCAGATCATAAGCAGAGCTGTGCTGGCCTGGCGCGTCAAGGCCGTGAACGGTTTCAAAATGGGTGTCATGCAGGCCAAGTTGTTCCACATAGTGGTTCATCATGCCCACGAACTGCTTTTGCCCCCCCGCCACATAGTCTGCCAGCGCGACGCAGGCATCGTTACCGGAGTCGATGATCAATCCGCGGCTTAAGTCACGCACGGTGACCCTGTCGCCGGGCTTAATAAACATCAGCGATGAACCATCAAAGACCGGATTGCCTTTTGCCCAGGCATCTTTGCCCACCGTGACGACATCGTCCGGCGTGATACGTTTGCTGTCGATAGCGCGGTCTACCACATAGCCGGTCATCAGTTTGGTGAGGCTCGCCGGGTTGCGCTGTACGTGTTCATTACCTGCGGTCAGCACCTGCCCGGTGGTGTAATCCATCAGCACCCATGCACCAGCCTCTACCTGAGGCGGCTGCGGCTGATGGGGGAAAATATCATCAGCTAATGCGGCGTTAATGGAAAGGGACATAAAGCTCAGGGCAACAAGCAGGCGGGTTTTCAACGGCATTTCCTCAAAGACTTAATTTACAGCGGCTCGTTTTACGGGAGTTCTTGTTAATTTGCTTCTTTAAATTGCAAGAAAATATGACATTTCATATTTGGTAATAGTAATGAATGACATTTGTACGGATATATTCCTGCCGTGCGTTGTACTGCGTTTATTCTGATATTCCCCGATTGCGCGACATTCTGATTGTGGCGGCTTTGATTCATTTTTACTCTGACCGAAGAAAATACAGATAAAGGTTATCTTATAGTGGAAAGTAAACGCTGGTCTCCTGAGCTGGAAGGACTGCGCGGTCTGGCCTCGCTTTGGGTTCTGCTCGGCCACATTTGCCTGCTGGTGCAGTGCCGCATTCCCATTCTTTACGACCCTGGCATGGGGGTCGATTTATTTATTTTGCTGTCAGGGTATTTGATGGCCAAAAATTACCAGGAGCGCCGGGAAAAAGAACCGTGGAATAGTCCGGAGACTTTTCGTAAATTCTGGCTACGCCGCTTCTTTCGCATCGCCCCGCTCTATTATCTGCTGTTGGCCGTTGCGCTGATTTTTGGCGGCTGGTTTGGCGAAATGCGCGATATTATCGCCAGCGCCTGGCCGACAACCGCCACCGCAAGCAGTCGCTATGCTGACCATTCCGCACTGAATATTTTCAGCCATTTGACGTTTATTTTCGGCCTGTTACCGGCTTACTCTTTCCGCACCGTATTGCCCGACTGGAGCATTGGGCTGGAGATGCAGTATTATCTGCTATTCCCGTTCATCATGTTACTGGTGATGCGCTACGGGTTTGCGGTCAGCACCACGCTGTTGATGGTCGTTTGCCTGGCGGCTCGCTGGCTCTTTCCTGACTACTTCAACGCCTTCCCGATGCCGTCGATGATCGTGATAAAGCTGCCGCTGTTTATCGCCGGCATGCTGATATCCCACGCGGTGATGCAGAGAAACCTGCGCTATTGTGCGCTGGCGCTGCTCGCCCCGGTCATTGCCTGGCAGATGCATATTGCGGAAACTCACCTGCGGCTGATGGCAGAGTGCATAATGATCGCGGGAATGACGCTGCTGCTCTGGCAGCACCAGGGCGAGGGTCGCCTGCGCCAGATGACAGACGCCCCGAGAAAGCTGCTCACCTGCAGGTTTAGCCTGTTCCTGGGGGACGTGTCTTACTCGGTGTACCTGCTGCACCTGATGATTGTGATTCCCGTCATCGGTCTGCTTGTCCACTACACCGCCTTTGCCCACCAGCCCTCTTTGATTCGCTTCCTGGTGGTGACGGCTATAGCGCTGCCTGTGGTCTGGTTGATTGCCATTGCGCTCTACCACAAGGTAGAAAAACGCGGTATCGCGCTGGGTAAACGCCTGATAAGCCGCGCCGGGCTGAAGTCCCCGCGGGCAGCATCTTAAACGCGCTTTTCCTTCTGATGAGCCAGCAGATGGTTTACCATTGAGTCCGATTACAACTCGCTCAATGGTAACCTCTGTGTCTGACTCTGCATCGCAAGCTACATTTCTGTTTCACGATTACGAGACCTTCGGCAAAAGCCCTTCGCTGGACAGACCGGCCCAGTTTGCCGCGCTCCGCACCGACGGCGAATTTAACGTTATTGGCGATCCGGAAGTGTTTTACTGCAAGCCTGCGGATGACTACCTGCCTCAGCCAGAAGCCGTGATGATTACCGGCATAACGCCTCAGCAGGCGCTGGCGCGCGGTGAAAACGAAGCGGACTTTGCTAAGCGTATTCACGGTATTTTTACCGTGCCAAAGACCTGCGTGGTGGGCTACAACAACGTGCGTTTCGACGACGAAGTGACGCGCAATATCTTTTACCGCAACTTCTACGATCCCTATGCCTGGAGCTGGCAGAACGACAATTCTCGCTGGGATTTGCTCGACGTGATGCGGGCCTGCTATGCCCTGCGCCCGGAAGGCATCGTCTGGCCGGAAAACGAAGACGGGCTGCCAAGCTTCCGTCTTGAACACCTGACAAAGGCTAACGGCATTGAGCACGCCAACGCGCACGATGCCATGTCAGACGTTTACGCCACCATCGCCATGGCTCAGCTGGTGAAAACTCGTCAGCCGCGCCTGTTTGAGTATCTCTACAGCCACCGCTCGAAGCAGAAACTACAGACGCTGATTGATATCCCACAGATGAAGCCGCTGGTTCACGTGTCCGGTATGTTCGGCGCCCAGCGCGGCAATACCAGCTGGATAGCGCCGCTGGCGTGGCACCCTGATAACCGTAATGCGGTGATTATGGTGGACCTGGCCGGAGATATTTCTCCGCTGCTGGCGCTGGAGGCCAGCACCCTGCGTGAGCGCCTGTACACGCCCAAAGCCGAGCTGGGGGATAACGCCGCGGTGCCGATCAAACTGGTGCATCTGAACAAGTGCCCGGTGCTGGCCGTCGCCAACACGCTGCGCCCGGAAGATGCCGAACGTCTCGGCATTAACCGCCAGCAATGTCTTGATAATCTGAAAGTGCTGCGTGAGCATCCGGAAGTTCGTGAAAAAGTGGTGACGCTGTTTGCTGAAGCCGAGCCGTTTGTGCCTTCTGAAAACGTGGATGCCCAGCTGTACAACGGTTTCTTCAGCGATGCAGACCGCGCGGCAATGCGCATCGTGCTGCAAACCGACCCGCAGAATCTTCCGGCGCTGGATATCACCTTTGCCGATAAGCGTATTGAGAAGCTGTTGTTTAACTACCGCGCACGCAACTGGCCGGGCACGTTAAGCGAAGAAGAGCAGAACCGCTGGCTGCAGCATCGTCGCGACGTGCTTTCCCAGGAAGCCCTGCAGGCCTATGCCCTGGAGCTGGAAGCACTGTATAACCAGCATGAAGGGGATAAAGAGAAAATGGCCCTGCTTAAAGCGCTGTTTGAATACGCGCAGTACCTGGTCGGTTAACGCTTTTTACAGATAAAAAAATGGCTCCCGTCAGGAGCCATTTTTATTTCACCGAAGCCGATTAAGCGATGTCTTCGTTGTACTGCGGGACCGGATTACGGAAGCTGCGGGTTACGCAGGCAACGTAAATCAGACCGATTGCACCCCAAATCAGGCCGAGGATCATCGAACTTTCTTCCAGGTTAATCCACAGTGCGCCAACGGTCAGCGCGCCAATGGTTGGCAGAACCAGGTAGTTCAGGTGGTCCTTGAGGGATTTATTACGCTTTTCGCGGATCCAGAACTGCGAGATAACCGACAGGTTAACGAAGGTAAAGGCCACCAGCGCACCGAAGTTAATCAGGGCGGTTGCGGTTACCAGGTCAAAGTCGATAGCCATCAGCGCGACCGCGCCAACCAGCAGCACGTTAAACGCCGGGGTACGCCATTTCGGATGAATGTAGCCGAAGAAGCGGTTCGGGAACACGCCGTCACGGCCCATCACATACATCAGGCGGGAAACGCCGGTGTGCGCCGCCATACCGGAAGCCAGCACGGTGATGGTGGAGAAGATAAGCGCGCCAACCTGGAAGGCTTTACCCGCAACAAACAGCATGATTTCCGGCTGAGACGCGTCCGGATCTTTAAAGCGAGAGATATCCGGGAAGTACAGCTGCAGGAAATAGGTAGAGACGATGAAGATCAGGCCACCAATCAGCGCGGTCAGGAAGATTGCCCGCGGAATAACACGCTCGGCGTTCTTGGTCTCTTCAGACAGGTTGCTGATACCGTCAAACCCGGTGAATGAGAAGCACAGAATCGTCGCACCGGTAATCATCGGTGCAATATGTGCGTTTTCAGACCAGAACGGTTTGCTGCTTGTCAGGGTACCCGCGCCTTCACCACCGGCAACACCGTAAACCACCATGCCCATGATGACCGCAATCAGCACGATTTGCAGCAGCACAATAACGCTGTTGAAGTTGGCGACGGTTTTTACGCTGCGTAGGTTAGAGACGGTCATAAAGCCGACCAGTACCACGACGAAGATCCACGACGGGACGCCGGGCACCAGCGCTTCAAAATAGATTTTCGCCAGCAGAATGTTGATCATCGGCGCGAACAGATAGTCCAGCAGCGACGACCAGCCCACCATAAAACCGACCAGCGGGTTAATGGATTTCTGAGCGTAGGTATAAGCGGAACCCGCGGACGGGAAACGACGCACCAGCTTGCCATAGCTCAGCGCGGTGAACAGAATCGCCACCAGAGCAAAGGCATAAGCCGTCGGCACATGGCCATCGGTCATCCCGGAAACAATACCGAAAGTATCAAACAAGGTCATCGGCTGCATATAGGCAAGGCCCATCATAACTACCGGAACCAGCGTCAGGGTCTTATGCAGACCTGGGCGGGTGTTTGCACCTGCGGTGACGTTAAGCGACATGGTTGTTTCCCTCAATAGAGAAAGCCTGCGCAAAAGCAAAAATCTGCCCCATCTCAATTTCCTCGGCGACACGACTGTCGTTTTTTAAAAGCTAGTATCTATCCGGTACGAAGCCCGGCCTCTTGGTTTTTTTGGCAAATGCCGTTTGTCTGACTTAGTTGGTTGCAAAAAAATAACCGACGTCTCTTAAACGTCGGTTAGTTTTCTATTTTGCAGGCCGCATATTTTGCACCATTCACTGGCACAATGACAAGATGTTAAAGCCATCTTTGACAATTTCTTTTTCCGCGTCTGGCGGAAGTAAAACCTCCCACATCCAGTACGGCAGAAGAAGATAGGCCTGTAGCGTCGTATGGCTGCCATAACTACTGTCTGGCTGCATTGAACATAGTATGACTTGTGAAATGTCGCCAGAAAGAAAAGCACTATTTTTCTGCTGACATGTAGACCTGAGCGATATGCCGATCGTTGACGATTTTCTCGCGCCACCATTCGCTGGCGAGTCCGGCAGTTTGCTCATTCCAGCCAATCCAAACCGGCACATACGGCACCTGCCCTGCCACCTGCTTTTCCACCAGCGCCCCGCTGTCGATAAAACGCTGCGCCATGTAGCGCGGCATATACCCGCAGCCAATGCCGCTGATTTGTAGCTCGAGCTTGGTTTTGAAGTCGAACACCGTGATGGCCTCCTGCTCCTCCAGCAAATGCATGGCTCGGGCAGACTCTATTCTGGACGTGTCTCCCACCACCACCGCACGGGATTGCTTGATTAAACGCCGGGTTAGCGGTTCTTCCGCCTTCGCCAGTTGATGGTGCGGGGCCACGACAAACACGATTTCCAGCCGCCCTAATAGCGTAAAACCAAAACCACTCAGCGACGGCGGTTCACTCATCGCCCCGACGATAATATCCGCGCGCCCTTGCGTGAGCGCTTCCCACGAGCCACCAAGCACATCATTGATAAATTTGAGACGCGTTACGCTATAGCTCTGGTAAAACGCTTCGATTAACGGTGTAAGCAGAGAAAAAGGGAAGGCATTATCAACCCCGATGGTGAGCTCGTGTTCCCAGCCCTGTTGAAGCTTAATTGCCTGCTGTTCAAGCTCACGAACCGAGTGCAAAATCTCCCGCCCCTTTTCCAGCAGCAGCTGGCCGGTACGCGTAAAACGCGCACGGTGGCCGCTGCGATCGAGGATTTGAATATTAAGGTCGCTTTCCAGCTTTTGAACGCTATAGCTGAGCGCCGAAGGGGTTTTAAAGAGCTTTGCCGCCGCCGCTGCAAAGCTCCCTTCTTTATCGAGCGCATCGAGAATAACCAGTACATCCAGCAAAGGTTTCATGCTCACCCCCGGCGCGCGTGATTTGCCTGTGCTGACCTACTGCATCGGCATGATCAGTGGATTAGGATATTGATACTCGAAGCCTAGTTCATTACAGATACGGCTGCCGTCAATCAGTTTACCGTGGCCGGTTTGCGTCTCTTTACGGAACAGCGGTGCCTCCAGGCCAATTTGCCGGGCCATGTGCGAATAAAACGCTTCTCGCGTTGGATGGGCTGGCGCACAAAGATTATAGATGTGTCCGCCTTTTGGTGCCTGAAGCAGCAGCGTAATGGCAGAAATGACGTCTTCCAGATGCACCAGGTTTACGCCATGGTTTCCGTTTGCCACATCCGTTTTCCCTGCCAGAAAACGCCCGGGATGGCGTTCCGGCCCCACCAGTCCGGCAAGACGGAGAATATCTACGGACGTTCCTGGGAGCTTGTGCAGCCAGTCTTCAAGCTCTTTGAGCACTTTACCGCTGGCGGTGACGGGTCGTAGCGGAGTCGTCTCTTTCACGTTCCCCTCGCCTTCGCCGTATACCGAGGTCGAACTGGTAAAAATGATGCGCGGAACGGCATGCGCGAGCGCGCTATCGACAATTTCCTGCACCGCCTGAAGATAGAAATCATCGCCTTCACCGCTGCGTCGGGCAGGAAGCGTCACCACTAATGCATCGACGTCCAGCAGCGCATCCAGATCGTCGCTGTCGCAAACCAGCTCAGGCTGCAATTGCAGCTGATAGCTTTCAATACCGCACATCCGGGCAGCTTCGACGCCATCCAGCGTTGTTTTACTTCCGCTGACCTGATAACCCCGCGCTGATAATGAGAGCGCCAGCGGCATTCCCAACCACCCTAAACCGACTATTGCGACCCTTTTCATGTCTTTTCTCCTGACCTCGTAGCATTATCTTCTGACGAGTGAATTTAGCCCTACGTTAAGGCTACGCCACCCGCGCAGAACTGACAATTCCCTCAGCCAAACAGAATATTAATGAACCCGGAAAAAACCCTTGCGCTCAACGCATAATCTGGTTTACGTTAATCGGCACATAATGAATAGTCATTCATACGAGAATTTTATGAACCGCGCTCAATTTAAAAATCACCATCATCACCATCACCCTGACTAGTCTTTCAGGCGATTGGTGCTGGGAGACGAAAAGATCTTCCAGTGGTGCTAGAACGCGAGAAAAAGCCCCCGGAAGATATCTTCCGGGGGCTTTTTTATTGGGCGTCAGACAGGAATTGATAAGGGGTAACTACCGATGATCGACAACAACCGTTTACGCATAGCTATGCAGAAATCAGGCCGTCTTAGCGACGATTCACGCGAATTACTGGCCCGCTGTGGCATAAAAATCAACCTGCACACGCAGCGCCTGATTGCGCTGGCGGAAAACATGCCGATCGACATTCTGCGCGTCCGTGATGACGATATTCCAGGGCTGGTGATGGACGGCGTGGTTGACCTCGGTATCATCGGTGAAAACGTCCTCGAAGAAGAGCTACTGACGCGCCGTGCCCAGGGTGAAGATCCGCGCTATTACACGCTGCGTCGCCTGGACTTCGGCGGCTGCCGCCTGTCGCTGGCCACCGCCGTAGACGAGTCCTGGGATGGCCCAGCCAGCCTCAACAACAAACGCATCGCGACCTCTTATCCACACCTGTTAAAGCGCTACCTCGACCAGAAAGGCGTGCAGTTTAAATCCTGCCTGCTGAACGGTTCGGTGGAAGTCGCTCCGCGCGCTGGTCTCGCCGACGCCATCTGCGACCTGGTGTCTACCGGCGCCACGCTTGAAGCCAACGGCCTGCGTGAAGTCGAAGTTATCTATCGTTCCAAAGCCTGCCTGATCCAGCGCGATGGCGAAATGCCGGCAGCCAAGCAGCAGCTGATCGACAAGCTGCTGACCCGTATCCAGGGCGTGATTCAGGCCCGCGAGTCCAAATACATCATGATGCACGCCCCAACCGAGCGTCTGGATGAAGTGATTGCCCTGCTGCCGGGTGCCGAGCGCCCAACTATTTTGCCGCTGGCCGGCGACCAGCAGCGCGTGGCGATGCACATGGTCAGCAGCGAGACGCTGTTCTGGGAAACCATGGAGAAGCTGAAAGCGCTGGGTGCCAGCTCCATTCTGGTACTGCCCATTGAGAAGATGATGGAGTGATGTGATGAGCAACTTCAACACGCTGATTAACTGGAACGACTGCGACGAAGCCGCTCGCCTTGCGCTACTGATGCGCCCGGCCATCTCCGCTTCGGACAGCATTACCCGCACCGTGGCAGAGATCCTTGATAACGTTAAACGCAGCGGCGATGACGCCCTGCGTGAATACAGCGCGAAGTTCGATAAAACTGAAGTGAAGCAGTTACGGGTCACTCAGCAGCAAATCGATGAAGCCGTGGCAAGACTTGGCAGTGAAATTAAAGAGGCGATGGCCGTGGCCGTCGCGAACATAGAGAAGTTCCATCTTGCACAGCAGCTTGCTCCGGTTGACGTGGAAACCATGCCCGGCGTGCGCTGCCAGCAGGTCACCCGCCCGGTCGCTTCCGTTGGCCTGTATATTCCCGGCGGCTCCGCCCCGCTGTTCTCCACCGTGCTGATGCTGGCAACACCGGCCCGCATCGCGGGCTGTAAAAAAGTGGTGCTTTGCTCACCGCCGCCGATTGCCGACGAAATTCTATATGCCGCGCAGCTTTGCGGCGTGCAGGAAGTGTTTCAGGTAGGCGGTGCGCAGGCCATTGCCGCCCTGGCGCTGGGCACAGAAAGCATTCCGAAAGTGGACAAAATCTTTGGGCCGGGCAATGCCTTCGTTACCGAAGCGAAGCGCCAGGTCAGCCAGCGTCTCGATGGCGCGGCCATCGATATGCCGGCAGGCCCGTCCGAAGTGCTGGTGATCGCCGACAGCGGTGCAACGCCCGACTTCGTGGCCTCCGACCTGCTTTCTCAGGCGGAACACGGCCCGGATTCTCAGGTCGTTCTGCTGACCCCGGACAGCGTTATGGCCCAGGCCGTAGCCGAGGCCGTTGAGCGCCAGCTGGCTGCCCTGCCTCGCGCAGAAACCGCCCGCAAGGCGCTGGAAAGCAGCCGTTTGATTATCGCCCGTGATTTAGCGCAATGTATCGAGATATCAAACCAGTACGGCCCTGAGCACCTGATCATCCAGACGCGCAACGCCCGTGAGCTGGTAGACGACATTACCAGCGCAGGTTCGGTGTTCCTTGGCGACTGGTCGCCGGAGTCCGCGGGCGATTATGCCTCCGGGACGAATCACGTGCTGCCGACCTACGGTTACACCGCCACCTGCTCAAGCCTTGGGCTGGCGGACTTCCAGAAGCGTATGACCGTGCAGGAACTTTCTCCTCAAGGTTTTGCCTCGCTGGCGAAAACCATTGAGACCCTGGCCGCCGCCGAGCAGCTTACCGCCCACAAAAACGCCGTAACCCTGCGCGTCGCCGCCCTTAAGGAGCAAGCATGAGCATCGAAGAGTTAGCCCGCGCCAACGTTCGCGCCCTGACCCCTTATCAGTCCGCCCGCCGCCTGGGCGGCAACGGCGACGTGTGGCTGAACGCCAACGAATACCCGACGCCGGTAGAATTTCAGTTAACCGCGCAGACGCTGAACCGCTACCCGGAGTGCCAGCCAAAGCAGGTCATCGCCAACTATGCCAGCTACGCGGGCGTGAAGCCTGAGCAGGTTTTGGTGAGCCGTGGCGCGGATGAAGGCATTGAACTGCTGATTCGCGCGTTTTGCGAACCGGGCAAAGACGCCATTCTCTATTGCCCTCCAACCTACGGCATGTACACCGTTAGCGCCGAAACCTTCGGCGTGGAGTGCCGCACCGTTGCCACGCTGGATAACTGGCAGCTTGACCTGCCGGCGATTGCGGAAAACCTCGACGGCGTAAAAGTCGTTTATGTTTGCAGCCCGAATAACCCGACCGGCCAGCTGATTAATCCGCAGGATCTGCGCGTGCTGCTGGAGATGACCCGCGGAAAAGCGCTGGTGGTTGCCGACGAAGCGTATATCGAATTTTGCCCGCAGGCGACGCTGGCGGGCTGGCTTGAGGAATACCCAAATCTCGTTGTCCTCCGCACCCTCTCTAAAGCGTTTGCGCTGGCGGGCCTGCGCTGCGGCTTTACGCTGGCGAATGAAGACGTGATTAATCTGCTGCTAAAAGTCATCGCCCCTTACCCGCTTTCTACGCCAGTGGCCGACATCGCCGCCCAGGCGCTTAGCCCGCAGGGCATTAACGCGATGCGCGAGCGCGTGGCCGAAGTGCTGCTTAATCGTCAGTACCTGATCGGTGAGCTGAAAAGCGTCCCTTGCGTTGAGCAGGTTTTCGACAGCGAAACCAACTACGTGATCGCCAGAATTACCGCTTCCAGCGCGGTCTTTAAATCGCTGTGGGATCAGGGCATTATCTTACGTGACCAGAATAAACAACCGACGTTAAGCGGCTGCCTGCGCATCAGCATCGGCACGCGCGAAGAGTGCCAGCGCGCTATCGATGCGCTGCGTCAGCAACCCGGCCTGCAGGCCACGGAGAGCAAATGAGCCAGAAAGTACTTTTTATCGACCGCGACGGGACCCTGATTTCCGAGCCACCGAGTGATTACCAGGTCGACCGCATGGAGAAACTCGCCTTTGAGCCTGCGGTGATCCCGGCTCTGCTGCAGCTGCAAAAGGCGGGTTACCGCCTGGTGATGATCACCAATCAGGACGGACTGGGCACCGCCAGCTTCCCACAGGCCGATTTCGACGGCCCGCACAATCTGATGATGCAGGTGCTGACCTCGCAGGACATCATTTTCGATGACGTGCTGATTTGCCCTCACCTGCCTGCGGACAACTGCGATTGCCGCAAGCCGAAGCTGGCGCTGGTGACCGGGTATTTGCAGGAAGGCGCGCTGGATAAAGCCAACAGCTACGTGATTGGCGACCGCGCGACGGACATCGAGCTTGCTGAAAACATGGGCATTCAGGGGCTGCGCTATAACAGCGACGGCCTGGACTGGAAGCAAATTGCCGAGAAGCTGACCAGGCGCGACCGTTACGCTCACGTAGAACGCAACACCAAAGAGACGCAGATTGACGTCAAAGTCTGGCTGGATCGCGAAGGCGGCAGCAAGATCGCCACCGGCGTCGGTTTCTTTGACCACATGCTGGATCAGATCTGCACTCACGGCGGCTTCCGCATGGAGATCGCGGTGAAAGGCGATCTGTACATCGACGATCACCACACCGTCGAAGATACCGGTCTGGCGCTGGGTGAAGCGCTTAAGCTGGCGCTGGGCGACAAACGCGGCATCACTCGTTTTGGCTTTGTGCTGCCGATGGACGAATGCCTGGCCCGCTGCGCGCTGGATATCTCCGGCCGCCCGCACCTCGAATACAAAGCCGAGTTCAACTACCAGCGCGTAGGCGATCTCAGCACCGAGATGGTGGAGCACTTCTTCCGCTCGCTCTCTTACACCATGGGCGTGACGCTGCACCTGAAAACCAAAGGCAAGAACGATCACCACCGCGTGGAGAGCCTGTTCAAAGTCTTTGGCCGCACCCTGCGCCAGGCGATTCGCGTCGAGGGCAATACGCTCCCCTCCTCGAAAGGAGTGCTGTGATGAACGTGGTGATCCTCGATACGGGCTGCGCCAACCTGCATTCGGTGAAATCTGCCATTCAGCGCCACGGCTATGAGCCGCAGGTGAGCCGTGACCCGGATGTGGTGCTGCGTGCAGATAAACTTTTTCTGCCGGGCGTAGGCACCGCGCAGGCGGCCATGAACCAGATCATCGAACGCGATCTGGTGGAGCTGATCAAAGCCTGTACTCAACCCGTGCTGGGCATTTGCCTCGGTATGCAGCTCCTCGGCAGCCGCAGCGACGAAAGTCACGGCGTTGAGATGCTGGGCATAATCGAGCAGCCGGTGTTGCAGATGAAAGACTTTGGCCTGCCGCTGCCGCACATGGGCTGGAACCGGGTTTATCCGAAAGCAGGCGACCGCCTGTTCCGCGGCATTGACGACGGGGCGTACTTCTACTTCGTCCACAGCTACGCGATGCCGGTCTGCGAAAATACAATCGCCCAGGCAAACTACGGCGAAGCTTTCACCGCGGCGGTACAAAAGGATAACTTCTGGGGCGTTCAGTTCCACCCTGAGCGTTCCGGCGCGGCTGGCTCTCAGCTGCTGAAAAACTTTCTGGAGATGTAGGTCATGATAATCCCGGCACTTGATTTAATTGACGGCAAAGTGGTGCGTCTCCATCAGGGAGATTACGGCCAACAGCGCGACTACGGCAGTGACCCGCTGCCGCGTTTACAGGATTATCAGTCGCAGGGCGCGGAAGTGCTGCACCTTGTCGACCTGACCGGCGCCAAAGATCCGGCGGCTCGCCAAATCCCGCTGCTGCAAAAGCTGCTGGCAGGCGTCAGCGTGCCGGTTCAGGTTGGCGGCGGCGTTCGCACCGAGCAGGATGTTGAAGCCCTGCTGGAAGCTGGTGCAGCTCGCGTGGTCGTCGGCTCCACCGCGGTGAAATCCCCTGAGCGGGTGCAGAGCTGGTTTAAACGTTTTGGCGCCGATGCTTTAGTGCTGGCGCTGGACGTGCGTATTGATGCCCAAGGCAACAAACAGGTGGCGGTGAGCGGCTGGCAGGAAACCTCCGGTACTACGCTGGAACAGCTTGTAGAGCAGTTTTTGCCGTTTGGCCTCAAGCATGTTCTTTGCACCGACATTTCCCGCGACGGCACGCTGGCGGGCTCAAATGTGGCGCTTTATCAGGAAGTCTGCGCGCGCTTCCCGCAGGTGGCGTTTCAGGCTTCCGGCGGCATTGGCGGCCTGGATGATATTGCCGCCCTGCGCGGCAGCGGCGTGAAAGGGGTGATTGTTGGGCGCGCGCTTCTGGAAGGTAAATTCAACGTGAAGGAGGCCATTTCATGCTGGCAAAACGGATAATCCCTTGCCTGGACGTGCGTGACGGCCAGGTTGTCAAAGGCGTTCAGTTCCGTAATCACGAAATCATCGGTGACATCGTGCCGCTGGCGCAGCGCTATGCCCGGGAAGGCGCAGACGAGCTGGTCTTCTACGATATCACCGCCTCGAGCGATGGCCGCGTGGTAGACAAAAGCTGGGTGACCCGCGTGGCGGAAGTTATCGATATTCCTTTCTGCGTGGCGGGCGGGATCAAGTCCGTTGAGGATGCCGCGCAGATCCTGTCGTTCGGGGCGGATAAGATTTCCATTAACTCCCCTGCTCTGGCCGATCCTGAGCTTATCACTCGCCTGGCGGATCGCTTTGGCGTGCAGTGCATCGTGGTCGGCATTGACACCTGGTTTGACGCTGAAACCGGCAAATACCACGTTAACCAGTACACCGGCGACGAAAGCCGCACGCGCGTAACACAGTGGGAAACCCAGGACTGGGTGCAGGAAGTGCAGAAGCGCGGCGCCGGGGAAATCGTCCTGAATATGATGAACCAGGACGGCGTGCGCAACGGCTACGACCTGGCCCAACTGAAGAAAGTGCGTGAAGTCTGCCACGTGCCGCTCATCGCCTCCGGCGGCGCGGGCACCATGGAACACTTCCATGAGGCTTTCCGCGATGCGGACGTTGACGGTGCTCTGGCGGCTTCCGTGTTCCATAAGCAAATTATCAATATTGGCGAACTGAAGGCGTTTCTGGTTCAGCAAGGTGTGGAGATTCGAGTGTGTTAACAGAACAACAGCTAGCCCAGCTGGACTGGGAAAAAACCGATGGCCTGATGCCGGTTATCGTTCAACACGCGGTGTCCGGCGAAGTCCTGATGCTCGGCTATATGAACCAGGACGCGCTGGCGAAAACTCTGGAAAGCGGCAAAGTGACCTTCTTCTCGCGCACCAAACAGCGCCTGTGGACTAAAGGGGAAACGTCAGGCCATTTCCTGAACGTGGTGCGTATTGCGCCAGACTGCGATAACGACACGCTGCTGATCCTGGTGAACCCCATCGGCCCAACCTGCCACCTCGGCACCTCAAGCTGCTTCGGCGAAGCGCATCACGACTGGCATTTCCTCTTCGAATTGGAACAGCTGCTGGCTTCGCGCAAAACAGCCGATCCGGCAAGCTCTTACACTGCGAAACTGTATGCCAGCGGGACCAAGCGTATTGCCCAGAAAGTCGGGGAAGAAGGCGTGGAAACCGCGCTGGCCGCAACCGTGAACGATCGTCACGAGCTGACCAACGAAGCTTCTGACTTGATGTATCACCTGCTGGTGCTGCTGCAGGATCAGGATTTGGACTTGAGTGCGGTGATAGAGAACTTACGGGCGCGGCATAAATAAGCCCGGGAACGGACGTAAAAAAGGCCGCTAATGCGGCCTCAGATTGATGACAAACAGCCGAAAAACGTGGTTTTCGACTGTTTGGGGCAAACCAGAGAACATTATTCATTGCTTTTATTAGACCTGGGTTCGGGCTTTTTTAGAACAATGAACTTTGTCAGCAGTCTCAGGCCGCTAACGCGGCCTTTTGTTTTTTTGCAGGTTTACGCAGCTGGTTTATAGTTACGCAGCGCGTTACGTCCCAGGACATAACCTGAACCTACAATAATACCCAGCAAGGCAGCCAACACGAGCGTCAGACCTTTTTTCGGGCTGTCTTTACGCACCGGCAAAGTCGGCTTCATGATATAACGAAACGCATATGTCGTTTCCGGCGTCGACTTCAGTTCGCTGACGGCCAACAACGCCTGGCGGGCGTTAAAGTAAGAGTTATCCAGCGGCAGAGGACGGGAAGCTTCATTTTTGATCATTGAAGAAAGTGCCTCACTCCCCAATACAAACAGCGTATCTTCAGATAAGGTTTCCGCTTGTGAAACCACGGGTTTTGTAATATTGGACTGCTGAGCGACAACCAGCGCTTGATTTAGCTCATCCAGGCGTTTTTGCTGCTTCTCTTTTGCCACTTTTTCTTTTGTCATCAGCTGATCTTTCAGGTCGTTGATTCTTTCATCAACAGACGTTTTGAGATCGCTATCCAACTCGGTAACAATTCGCTTATTAATTTGCTGGAGATAAGTATTGAGCGTTTTCTGGGCTTGCTGTGCCGTAGTGCTTTGATAGCTAATTTTAAGCGGCAAAGGCTGGTCTTTAGTTGCTGGTTCTATGATTAACTTTTCAGGCTTATCCTGATTTTCAAGCTGGCCAGAAAGTGCAGAAATGGCTGAGTTAAAACGGCCAAAGAAGCGCTGTTGTACTTCAACATTCGATGGCGTATTACCTGGCGTCTGACTATACAGTATATCCATCGCGTTACTGTAGTTAGCAATCTGCCCCGAATCCGGCAGCGTTACGATCGCCGAGGAAGTCCATTTTTCTTTGGCAACGGTCAGATAAACAACGGCGAGCAGGATGGCTAAAACCATCACTGCAACGATCGCGATTTTACCACGCCACAGCTGAAGAAAAATATCAATCAAATCAATTTGTTCTTCTTTATTATTGGTGTGATCTGTCGTCACATTTGAGTCAGTTCGATTCATGGTAACCTTTGAAAAAAGAGTGAGAACAACGACATATATTCAACTGCTTTATAGTATAGAGAGAGAATGGTCAAAAAACCTCAATGATTTGTAAGCAGAAGATGAGAATTTGCTGAAAATCAACCTGACTCTGGAATAAACAAGCCGTATAAATAAGCTGTTCAATAATTCACCAGTTAACACATGTAAAAAAAGGCCCTTAAAGGGCCTTTTATTTAAAGCGAAAAGAATTTTAGTCAAGCCACTCGGTGTGGAAGACACCGTCTTTGTCTGTGCGCTTATAGGTATGCGCCCCAAAGTAATCGCGCTGAGCCTGAATCAGGTTAGCCGGCAGTACCGCAGCACGGTAGCTGTCATAGTAGGCGATTGCCGCGGAGAAGGTTGGCGTTGGAATACCGTTCTGTACCGCGTAAGAAATCACATCACGCAGCGCCTGCTGGTAATCGTCGGCAATCTTTTTGAAATAAGGCGCCAACAGCAGGTTAGCAATAGCCGGGTTCTCAGCATAAGCATCCGTGATTTTCTGCAGGAACTGGGCACGAATGATACAGCCCGCGCGGAAAATCTTCGCGATCTCACCGTAGTTCAGATCCCAGTTGTTCTCTTCAGATGCGGCACGCAGCTGGGAGAAGCCCTGAGCATAAGAAACGATTTTGCCCAGGTAAAGAGCACGACGAACTTTTTCGCTGAACTCTGCTTTGTCGCCGGAGAATGGCTTAGCCTGCGGGCCACTCAGCACTTTTGATGCCGCAACACGCTGCTCTTTCAGAGAGGAGATATAACGTGCAAACACGGATTCTGTAATCAGAGACAGTGGCTCACCAAGATCCAGAGAGCTCTGGCTGGTCCATTTACCGGTACCTTTGTTTGCCGCCTCGTCCAGAATCACATCGACCAGGTATTTACCTTCATCATCTTTTTTGGTGAAGATATCCTTGGTGATGTCGATAAGGTAGCTGCTCAGCTCGCCTTTGTTCCATTCGGTGAACGTTTCGGCCAGCTCTTCATTAGACAGGTTCAGACCATGCTTCAGCAGAGAATAGGCTTCTGCAATCAGCTGCATGTCACCGTATTCGATGCCGTTATGCACCATCTTCACGTAGTGACCGGCACCATCAGGCCCGATATAAGTCACACAAGGTTCGCCGTCTTCAGCAACTGCGGCAATCTTGGTCAGGATAGGCGCAACCAGCTCGTAAGCGTCTTTCTGGCCGCCAGGCATGATGGATGGGCCTTTCAGCGCGCCCTCTTCACCGCCGGAAACGCCGGTACCGATGAAGTTGAAGCCTTCGGCAGACAGGTCACGGTTACGACGAATCGTGTCCTGGAAGAAGGTATTACCGCCATCAATGATGATGTCGCCTTTATCGAGATACGGCTTCAGGGAGTCGATAGCGGCATCAGTGCCCGCACCCGCCTGTACCATTAACAGGATTCGACGCGGCGTTTCGAGAGACTCAACGAACTCTTTTACGGTATAGTAAGGAACCAGCTTCTTGCCTGGGTTCTCGGCGACGACTTCTTCAGTCTTCTCACGGGAGCGGTTGAATACGGAAACGGTATAACCACGGCTTTCGATGTTCAGCGCCAGGTTGCGCCCCATCACGGCCATACCAACAACGCCGATCTGCTGCTTGGACATTACATACTCCTGTCAGGTGTGCTCACCGCGCCCTACACGCGGCTTCAAATGTGGCTATGATGTTAACTTATGAGAACGTAGTCTGGGTAGCATTTGATGGCCTTAAACCCAAACTCGCTAGGAGCGGTGCCAGATAGGCGTGGCTTTCGCGTAATTGGGGTCAAATGGACCTTCTTTGACTTCTAGCATTAATGCTCTCTCTGATACACACTCCACGCTGTGAATATCCCCAGGAGAAAACTCAACGATCGCATTGTTCTCCAGAGGTCCTGCCAAAAATGAAGAATGCACTTCACCAGCGGTAGTGAAAAGAGATACCCTTATGCTCCCTTCAGTGACAATAAACATTTCCCACTGATGGGATAACTCATGGTAGTGGGGTTCAACATAGCTTCCTTTCACTAACGCAATAAGTAGCCGTTGCACTTTTTCATGGTGGCCAGAATGCAAAAGCAGGTGGGATCTTTTGCGAGCGGAATACTTTGCTTCTTCAAAAAGAGTTTCCAATACTGCTTTATCAATTAAACGCACCGCTCGCCTCCAGTTTATTTTCAATGATCTGGGCTGCTGACTGAACAGAAAATTGATCAATTAACAATTTATAAGCGCTTTTGCCAATGGCTAAACGTAGATTTTCATCGAGTAATAGTCGCTCGGCTGAAGAAAATAACTGCTCGTCCTGGCCATTTTCATGGATAAACCCAGCGGAATTTGCATTAACAATGTCCATCAAATCATTACCCGCATTGACACTACCAAGAATGGGTATTGACTGAACCATGTAACCTAAAAGTTTACCGGGAAAATTATGCGAAATATGGTTAGCTGCTAGTGAAAACAATCCGATATCGATCTCACTCAATAACCGCTTGAATTCCACTTGGTTAATGGATGGAAGATACGAAAAATTTGACAAATTCCATTCACTTGCCAGTTGCTTAATCAGTTCGACTTCATCCCCCTGACCCACAAACAAAAAATGCGCGTTCTCATGCTTTTGCATGTTTTTTGCCAACCTCATGAGGTTGGTCATATCCTGCGCATGACCAATGTTACCGCCATAAAAGAAAATCGTTTTATTATGCAGTCCGAGTTTATCCCGAAAAGATCCGTTTTCGTTTTCCCGAGCAACACAGGCGTTAACATTTGCCCAGTTTCTCAAAACCTCACAGGGTAAGTGACGATTATGTTCCCTGAAAATATCCAGATTTCGGTCCGACATCAATCCAATATCGTTGGCTTGTTCATAGGAGTATTTTTCAAAAAAACGGAAATATTTTTCTAAAAGTGAGCCACTGCGAAGCATACCTGCGTCAATGACCCATTGCGGGAACATATCCCGCAAGACTAGGTAAGCCGGGCAGTGACATCTTTTTTTAATGTTATAAACCAACCTTCCCCAGAAGATTGAGGGAGAGTAGTAAATAACACCATCGAAAGTGTCACTCTTAATTTTTGACTTTATCGCAAGCCAGGCGCGAAATGAAAGTAAGGTTTCATTAATTGCACGCTGTGCTTTGGGCACATCTTTGATCGGACCGCTTTTAAAGCGCCAGATATTTACGCCATCAAGATTATCGCAACTAAGACGCTGACAGCCGTTTATTTCAGGTGTAATAACAGTGACCTGATGCCCATGCCGAAGTAGCTCAACTGCAAGCTCATGGAACATTTTGGCTCCCACACGCGTACTGTCAGGCAAATAATCATCGATTATCAGAGCAAGTTTCATTAGTACTCTTTCCAGACCACTCTCTTAACGTAATCAGTATAGGAATGGATGATTCTGACTACTTTATCTGAAACGTTCGGCATGCTGTAATCAGCAACCTGCCGTAATAAGCGCTCTTTATCGCGAGGTTGAGTCTCAAGAATAGCTAACGCCTGTAAAACACGCTCAACCTCAAGACCAACCATCATTACCGAGGCTTCTTCAAATCCTTCCGGTCTTTCATGCGCTTCACGGATATTTACCGCAGGGAAATTCATAATGGATGATTCTTCAGTAATTGTACCACTGTCAGACAATACGGCCATCGAATTTTTCTGCAGATGGTTATAATCGTGAAAACCAAGTGGCTTCAGAAGCTGAATATTTTTGTGGAACGTTATACCCGCGGCTTCAATTCTGTTACGCGTTCTTGGGTGCGTAGAAATGATAACCGGCAAATCATACTTTTCCGCAACAGCGTTAAGAACCTGCGCCAGTTTTTCTAATTGTTTCGGCGAATCGACGTTTTCTTCCCGGTGGGCACTGACAACAAAAAATTTATTTTTCTCAAGACCCAGACGCTTCAATACATCAGAACTTTCAATCTGTTCCATATAATGTGAAAGAACTTCAAACATCGGGCTACCAGTTTTAATGACGCGGTCTGGCGGTAGGCCTTCGCTAAGTAAGTAGTCACGCGCGATGGTGCTGTAGGTCAGATTGATATCTGCTGTGTGATCGACGATGCGGCGGTTTGTTTCCTCCGGGACACGTTGATCAAAGCAGCGATTTCCTGCTTCCATATGAAAAATAGGGATCTTCCGACGTTTCGCCGGTAACGCAGAGATACAAGAGTTGGTATCACCCAGGACCAACATGGCGTCAGGTTTTACCTCTTCAAGAACTTCATCCACCTTGATAATGACCTGCCCAATAGTGATGGCTGCATTTTTACCTGCGGCACTCAAAAAGTAGTCTGGCTTACGTACCCCAAGGTCGTTGAAGAAAACTTCGTTCAATTCAAAATCATAGTTCTGCCCAGTGTGAACAATAATATGGTCACAATATTGATCAAGTTTGGCCAAAACGCGTGACAAACGAATAATTTCCGGGCGAGTTCCCACCACGGACATAACTTTCAATTTTTTCATGCTAAAGGTCTCGCTATGGTATCCGGTGCATTTTTATCAAAAATTTCATTAGCCCAAAGCATCACGATTAATTCATTGTTTCCGGTATTAGTGATGTCATGAGTCCAACCGGGGACGGTCTCGACGATTTTATATTCACCAGAACTTACATGAAGTTCATATTTTTCACCGGTGATCACATGCTCAAATTTAAATCTGGCATCACCTTGAATAACCAAGAATTTTTCATTTTTAGTGTGATGGTAGTGACCGCCACGCGTAATACCAGGATAGGCAGTAAAGAACGAAAACTGCCCTGCGTCTTTGGTTTTAAGCATTTCACAAAAAACACCACGCTGATCGCCATAAGACGGCACGGAATAGCTAAACTGCTCAGGCTTTAAATAGCTCAGGTAGGTTGAATAAAGAGCACGCGTCAGACCTGTCCCAACAGCTTCAGAGATGAGATTTTGGCGGCTATTTTTAAAGGCATGAAGGGTTTCAGCAACGTCACCAACGGTGGTCTGGTACTGCGTTTTAACTTCGCAGTAACCGCTTTCTCGGTTATCAAGTAGCGAGAGCAGCTCAGAGCAAACATCATCAATATAAACCAACGTAACCGCCGCCTTAGGATCATTAACTTGAATATCCTGGCCGGAAGCAATGTTGTGACAAAAGGTAGCAACAAAGGAATTGTAATTAGGTCGACACCATTTGCCAAAAACATTTGGAAAGCGGTAAATATAATATGCAGCTTTAGTTAGCTCAGCATATTTCAGAATCGCATCTTCCGCAGCTGCTTTACTGGCACCGTACAAGTTATCTCGTGTAGCCTGTGTAGAAGAGCTTACCATCACTGGAGTGCGGAGTTTATTCTCGATGAGAACATCAACAATCTGCTGGGTTAACCCATGATTACCTGTACTAAATTCTTTATCATCTACAGGTCTGTTTACACCAGCAAGATGGTAAATAAAGTCGGCCGTCTTGACAGCATTTTTTAATTCATCGGCGCTGGAAGAGCGGTCAATTCGTAAAATATTATCATAGCCAGCTTCAGACAACCTCAGGCATAAATTTTGCCCAATGAAGCCTTCAGCCCCTGTCACCAGAATTTTCATATTATGCATCCAGTTCGTATGCTTTTCCGGCACGCAACGCGTTGATGAAGGGCAGCTTCAGCAGCAGCTTCTTCATGCCTTCAACATCCAAACGCTCAGTGTTATGGGAGTTATAGTCTTCCACTTCAGAGATACGCTTATCGCCCTGCTCAACATATTTTCCGTAGTTCAGGTCGCGAAGATCTGGTGGGACACGATAATAATCTCCCATATCGACGGCAGCCACCATTTCTTCACGACTCAGCAGGGCCTCATACAGTTTTTCGCCATGACGAGTGCCAATGACATTAACATGATGTTCAGGAACGTTAAGCAAATCTTTCAGAGCGATTGCAAGTGTCTCGATGGTAGCAGCAGGAGCTTTCTGAACGAAAATATCGCCATTACTTCCATGCGTAAAGGCATACAGTACCAGATCTACCGCATCTTCAAGGGTCATCATAAACCGTGTCATATTTGGATCAGTAATCGTCAAGGATTTACCCTCACGAATCAAATCAACAAATAAAGGAATAACTGAACCACGAGAAGCCATGACATTACCATAGCGAGTTGCGCAAATAACGGTATTCTCTGGATTAACATTACGAGATTTGGCAACAATGACTTTTTCCATCATTGCTTTAGATATACCCATTGCGTTAATCGGATAAACGGCCTTATCCGTACTTAGGCAAACCACGCGTTTGACATTATTGGCAATTGCGGCTTCAAGCACGTTCTCAGTGCCAAGAACATTAGTTTTAACCGCTTCCATCGGGTGAAATTCACATGAAGGAACTTGCTTTAATGCTGCTGCATGGTAAATAAAATCGACACCACGAGAAGCATTAAGAATGGATTGATAATCTCTTACATCGCCAATATAAAATTTCAGCTTTGGATTGTTATATTTTTTACGCATGTCATCTTGTTTTTTCTCATCGCGACTGAAAATGCGAATTTCAGCAATGTCAGTATCGAGAAAACGGCGAAGTACAGCATTACCGAAAGAGCCAGTGCCACCAGTAATCAGCAGTGTTTTACCTTTAAACATTATTATCCTCGTCTATATATTTCATGAAACCATCAACAACTTTTGTAAGAACGTGCTTCTTATGGAATAGAATATTTGCATTCCTCCCCATATTTTGTGCAAGTGCGAAGTCATTCGCAAGAAGAATCATAGCATCTGCAAGTGCTTCTGCATCACCTGCCGGACAGGAAATACCTGCATTCTCTTCAGTAATTATATCGCCGAAATCAGTTGTATCTTCGATAGAAGCTATAATAGGTAGGCTAAGCTTCATATAATCCAAACTTTTGGAAGGGTACGTTGGTACGCTAACATTTGGCACAGTGGCAATGATTCCACCTCGACAGAAAGAAAGCAAGTTCAAGTAATCGGTTCGGGGAATTAAGTCTGAATAAATCACACCATTATCTTTTAAGTTTGCAACGTTTTTTACAGTCTCAGCCAAGCGACCATTACCAATAATAATAGTTACAATGTGTGGGTTTTTAGCATGCGCAATTCGGGCTGCATCCAGAATACATTCGACTCCCCTGCCATACTCTATCTGACCACCAAATATGAAATATATGCTGTCGTTAGACTTTAAAATCTCGGCACATTTTTTGAAATTGTTAAGGGGCACATCTTGCGGTAAATCCTCGCTCCAGATTGGCAGTTCGAAAACATGTTTGCCTCGTTTTTCCCCAAAGTATTCTTTAAAGAAATTACAGTTTAGCGCTGACATGCACCCAACATAATCAAAAGAATGTACTAACCGGCGCTCGAAAAACTTGAGCACCTTTTCTTTAAACTTCCCATTAATCAAATTAATTTGACTTTGATGGATGGGGAAAAAATCCCAGTATATAAGTAATTTTTTTTTGGATAACAAACTACTAATGAAAATTGGGAACCATGTTGAAGAGCATGGCGAGAATCCAATAGTCAAATCATACCGATTGAACATTACAGTAGGATTTTTAATACTGGCAACTACCGATGATAAAAACCATTTTATCGCAAAGCTCAATACGCCACTTTTTTTTGCCATCAAGGCAGGTATGTTATAGACGTTGACATTATTGAGCACAGTCTTAATTGATTTACTTTTCGCGCTCCAGTCAATGCATAAGACATCAACACTATTTCCTCGGCGACTTAGCTCTTCGGCCATTTCACGTGTTAACCAGCTATTATTTGGTTCAAGAGGGTATTTTGTACAAATAAATAATATTTTTTTCATTTTACTTTACGATTACTCATCCAGATACCATGCCAGATTCCCTTAAAGGAGTTTGTAAGTGAACTGATTTTTTTGTCATCTAGCAGTAATATAGACATACATCTGTTTCCCATGCCGGTTAGCAGACGTAATTTATTATACAAGGGAACATAGTTTTGTTTAAGCAGGAAAATAGCATTTCGAAAGAAATAATATCGTCTGATTGGACTATACTTTAATAGCTTAAATTTAAAAAATTCCTTAGGAGCCAAATCTGACACTTCATGATGCATAACCACATCGTTCATTTGAAGGATTTTATATCCCTTGCTGTGAATTCGATAGCACCATTCAGTATCTACGAACTCAATGAAAAGATCATTATTAAATTTTTCTTTTTCCCAAACCTTTTTGGGAATACACATTCCAGACTGAAGAGTGATAAGTAATTCTGAATACTTATTGCTCTGATTAATTGTATCAAGTGAATATTCAAATCCCGATCTTGAATCAATAAATTTAGGAGTTAATACTCCCAACTGGCAATCACTATCTTGAAGTGACTGATAATGATGCCAAACATTAGTTATGAATCCATCTGGAGGAGCGCTATCTTGATCAAATGTGAATATGATCTGTGCAGACTCTGGCAGTGTCTCTGCAATTTCATTAATCGCTTTTCCTAGACCAACATTATTGAATGTCGTGACTGAAATATCTTTTTTTTCTAAATTTTCAATCAGCGATCTTTCCATCCCACCATTATTGGCAACATAAATAATGCTTTTCTCACTCGTTACTGCATGAACTAAGTTCAGTAGTTTTTTATTATCTGGGTGATAACAAACTATTATAACTGCAATGTTAGGCTCATCCATTCAATGGTTCCTTTTGCGCCAATGCATACAACTCACATATAATAAATAGAATAATAACCACACCAGGGAAAGATAGCATAAATGGGTTTGTAGAAAACATCACTAAGATCGAAAATGAGAAATAGAGCCATAGCACTTTACATCTCGATAATCTCTTACCATTAAAGAAGCCAACAAAATATCCAGGTATGATTAATGAATTAATGACAAAGAACGCCAAACAACCAACAATGCCTAATTTCATGATCAGAGAAAGTAAGCTCATTTCATACGTCCAAGGAGCAACTTCGGAACGAAGAAATTCTGCGTGCCCGCCTAAGCCAGTACCAAATAATGGATTCAACATGAAAGTATTAATAATCCAATTAACCTGGTCAAAACGTATGCCGTCACTACTTTCACTAGCGATACCTATCATAGTAAGGAAATCAGGTTGCAGTAATATGCAAACCATGATCACAAATGTAAATATCAATAGTGAAAATAAAATATATGTAGCTAACGCACTCAACTTTAAAGTGAAAGGAAAAATTTTATATAGTAGCAATCCCAAAACGATTATAAATGGAGATAAATATAACGCGCGAGTCCACGTGCTATATAAAGCAATAAAAATATAAACCGCTAAAATTAAATTTGAGATGCTCTGTTTGTTTAAATAACGTTGTAATGCAAGATAAAAACCAATAACCAGAATTGAACTATTTGGGAGAAGCACTCTAAATAATCCATCAGGAGTGTCAGCAATTATAATGTTATCAATTGCATCTTCACTATTGGTGGTCAGAAATCGAACCAACAGCTGCTTAATATTATCTATA
>WJYK01000019.1 GCA_009668225.1 Enterobacteriaceae bacterium RIT693
ACTCTAAGACCCTAAAGAAACGGATAGGCCTTAAATAAATATTCCGGTAATCCATAATTCATCCACTTTTATTCGTAAGTAATCATTCCTAAAACGCCGGGCGCAATCAATAAAAATGACCATTAGAGTAATAACAAAATCAAATATGAGTTGTCAATAATAAACCCGTAAGCGATAAGAGTGTGTTGCTTAATATATTAAAAATGAGAATGAATATAAGGAAAGTATTCATCAGTGATATAGATAATAAAAAATCCAGTTCTGAGTTATCAAAACTGGATCACATTGCGCGGTTAAATTATAAAAATACCAGGATAAAAGCTTACTGCTTTTTAAACGAATAACTCAGCAGAATAGAATCGTCCGGTATCTGGGTAAAGCGAGTAATGATCTGGTGGTAATCGGCCGTTGGGTCGAGATCCTGCAGCTTTTGCGGATAGAGGTCTTTAGCCAGAATTTCCATGCCGATAATGTTATACGGGTGGTTATAGAAGTGGTGATACACCCCGTAAACCTTGCCCTCTTTCACCGGCTCAATGCTTTGGAACGTTGGGCGGGTCATCAGCTTATCGAAGGTTGCGGTAACGTCCTGCGGCGTACCGCCATAGCCAAACGGCAGAACGCTCGGGTTTGGCCGTTTAGAGCCAGACATGATATAGACGTCCGGTTTCATGGCGATAATCTGCTCCATTGGCACAAAGCCCGCGCTGCCGGGCAGTAGCGTGGAACCGATGTTCTTACCGCCAACGGCTTCGACCAGCGCACCCCATCCGTTATGGCCGTGGGTGAAGCAGCAGTTCTCTGTATTACCGGCAATAGGTTCGATAAACACATTCGGCTTCGTTTTGACTTCGTCAGCGGTCTGCTTAATGTAATTCAGGTGCTGCTGGTAGTAGTCGGTGTACTCTTTCGCACGTTCTTCCTGATTTAGCACCGTACCAAGCAGCGTGACGCTGCGGGCGGTATTTTCAACCGGGTGCAGTTCGTAATCCACGAACACCACCGGAATATTCAGTTTTTTCAGCGATTTGATTACCCCGGTCTGCTCCAGCGCCGGTTTGGCTCGTAGTTGGGCGATCATGATATCCGGCTGCTGAGCCAGTACGCTCTCCAGGTTTACTTCCCCTTGATCGCTAAAGCCCATATCGATAATTTTGGTCGCTTCTGGCCACTTACGTTTCAGCACGTCCCAGGTTTGGGTATCCTGCTTTTTCGGCAGGTTATTCCACGCGACAACGCGCCTGAACGGATCTTCGCGGTCCAGCAGCGCCAGTGAAAGGATGTCGCGCCCGTCCTGCAAAATGACATGCTGCGGCTCTTTTTCGATAGTGATGCGCTGGTTGTCCATATCGGTAACCGTGATGGGATACGTTGTTGCCCCGCAGCCAGCCGAAGCGAGCAGTAACCCTGTCATAACAAAACTTGCTTTCATTTATTTATGCTCTCCATGAGAAAGAGATTAGTTATTATTAATATTTATATTCATAAAGCCTGAGATTCCCATGACCTGGCAAGTATTGAATGGTTTAATTTTATTACGTGACAACGTCACGAACGGTGAATCTAAATCGTAAACATAATGATACACACCGCGTAACCCTCATTTGACGCACCTTAGGTTTTCCCTTACCCTGCGCGGCATAATTGCATACAGCTCTTCGTAAATTCAGAGGGAAGCGTGAAGAACAGGACTCTTGGCAGTGTTTTCATCGTGGCGGGAACCACAATTGGCGCAGGAATGCTGGCAATGCCGTTGGCGTCGGCGGGGGTAGGGTTTGGCGTCACGCTGCTGATGCTCGTCGGTCTTTGGGGGTTGATGTGTTACACCGCGCTGCTGCTGGTAGAAGTCTATCAGCACGTCTCGGCGGATACCGGCCTTGGCACCCTCGCCCGGCGCTATCTCGGTCGCCCTGGACAGTGGTTAACCGGTTTTAGCATGCTGTTCCTGATGTATGCCCTCACGGCGGCCTACATCAGCGGCGCGGGTGAACTCCTGGCCGCAAGCCTTAGCCAGTGGTTTTCTGTCAACGTCCCGGCTACCTCCGGCGTGCTTTTGTTTACCGTAGTGGCGGGCGGGATCGTCTGTGTGGGCACCCATATGGTGGACATGTTTAACCGCGTCCTGTTTAGCGCCAAAATTATCCTGTTGGTCGTGATGCTGGCGCTAATGATGCCGCACATCCATCATACCAACCTGCTGACGCTACCGGTTGAAAAGGGGCTGGCGCTTTCCGCTATCCCGGTGATCTTCACTTCTTTTGGTTTCCACGGTAGCGTACCGAGCATTGTCAGCTATATGAACGGCAATATTCGCAAACTGCGCTGGGTGTTTATCGTAGGGAGCGCTATTCCGCTGGTGGCCTATATCTTCTGGCAGCTCGCTACCCTCGGCGCGATTGACTCCGCTACCTTTACCGGGCTGATGGCCGAACACTCGGGACTTAACGGATTCCTGCAGGTTGTTCGTCAGGTTGTGGCCACCCCGCACGTGGAGCTGGCGGTGCATCTGTTTGCAGATTTCGCGCTAGCCACGTCGTTCCTTGGTGTTTCCCTGGGGCTGTTCGACTACCTGGGTGACCTCTTTGCCCGCAACCGCAAGGCTTCTGGCCGCCTGCAAACCGGGCTGATGACCTTCCTGCCGCCACTGGTCTTTGCGCTGTTTTACCCGCAGGGCTTTGTGATGGCGCTGGGCTATGCGGGTGTTGCGCTGGCGGTGCTTGCCCTGCTGGTGCCTTCCATGCTGGTGTGGCAGAGCCGTAAGCAGCACGTCGATGCAGCCTGGCGAGTTGCGGGCGGCAAACCCCTGCTCGCGCTGGTCTTCGCCTGCGGTATCGCGGTTATCGTGATTCAGGGCCTGATTACCGTCGGCCTGCTGCCGGAAGTCGGATAACCCCCTTCGCATTCACGCGGGACGCTCGTCCCGCGATCCTCTCTTTTTTCTGCATATCCCCCGCTAAATCATCAGGATTTTGGATAAAAAACCAGTAATTATGTAAGCAGAGTTAATATTGTAAATGCTAATTATTGTCATTATCATCTCAATTCCCATTATAAAATCGTTTCAGTAAAGATAATAAACACCATGACTCGCATTCCATTGGGTTCTACTTTCGTTCGCCAGGCACTTATTAATTCAAAATTACTCATCATTTCAACCTTCATTATCGGCGCACCGACTTTTGCGGCCGATAAGCCTAAAGAAGACACCTTGACGGTCGTTGCCAACGCCAACCCGGACGGCTCACCGACCAGCTATACCCAGGATGACGCCACCATCGCCTCGCGCAGTAAAACGCCGCGCAGCGAAATCCCCCAGTCCGTTAGCGTGGTGACGCCTCAGGTCATTGACGATTACGCGGTTACCTCGGTTAATGACGCGATGAAGTTCGTCAGCGGCGTCACGCAGAGCAATACCCTGGGCGGTATCGAGGACGGTTTTGTAAAACGCGGATTTGGCTCCAACAGCGACGGCTCAATATTTATTGACGGAGTGCGCAGCAACCAGGGCCTGGCAATGGACTCCAGCATCGATCATGTTGAGGTGCTGAAAGGCTCAGCCTCCCTGCTTTACGGCATCTTGAACCCCGGCGGCGTGATTAACCTCGTCAGCAAAAAACCACAGTACACCTGGAACACCCACGTCAGCGGCACCAGCAGCAGCCACGGCGGCGGCTCCGGCATGGTCGACGTGACCGGCCCGCTCGGCAACGGTTTCGCCTTCCGCCTGGTGGCTGAACGCCAGCACGAAGACTACTGGCGCAACTTCGGCACCGATGAGCACACGTTGATAGCCCCCTCCCTGAGCTGGTACGGCGATAAAGCCTCTTTCAACATCAGCTACGTGGAATATAAGTTCGACATTCCTTACGACCGTGGCACGGCGTTTATCAACGGCCAGCCGCTGAACATCCCTTACAATCGCCGCATCGACGATTACGCCAACCACGCCAGGGGCAAGAACAAACGCCTGACGACCCACTATTCGTACAAGCTGGATGACACCTGGGAAACCAACCTGAGCTATGCCTGGATGCAGCGCCGCTACGACAGCAACGAAGTTCGCGCGACGGCGGTCGATCCTAACAGCGGTATTGTCTCCCGCCGCGCGGATGCAAACCGTGGCTTTAACCATCAAACCGATTACGCTTCATGGGATATTAGCGGGAGCCCGGAACTGCTGGGCATGACGCATGACATCACCCTGGGCGCGGACTACGAGCAAAACGAAACCTATAAGAAGAATTCGTACCGTGGCAAGGTGTCGAAAACCTTCAATATGAATAACCCGGTGTACGGCGAAGCGCCGATTACCAACAGCAGTACTTACAGCGATTCCAACAGCAACCTGCGCACCAACCTCTACAGCCGCTCTTTGTTTGCGAAAGACAGCATTCACCTGACTGACCAATGGATAGCCGTGCTGGGCGGTCGCCTTCAGCGTTACACCCAAACCTCCAGCTCGGGCTGGATCAAACCGAAGACCACGCTTGAAGACCGGGGCAATGCTTTTCTGCCGCAGATGGGGCTGGTGTACAAAATCGTTCCGGACGTTTCACTGTACGGCAGCTACAGCAAATCCTTTACGCCCTCGACACAAACCGACGATAACGGCAACGTCGCCTCCACCGAAAAAGGCACCACCTGGGAAGTGGGCGCAAAATGGCAGATGTCACCACGCCTTACCAGCAGCCTGGCGCTCTACCGCATTGATGAAAAAGACATGTCGGTGTTTATCAATGGCGTTACGCGCAACATCCCGAAAGCGCGCTCTACCGGCGCGGAACTAGATCTCAACGGCGAAATTGCCGAGGACTGGTACCTGACGGCAAACTACAGCTACGACAAAACCGAGATCGTTGAAGACGATATTAACCCGGTGAACGTCGGCAACCGTCTGGTGAACGCCCCAACGACCATGGGCGGCCTCTACCTCAGCCATACCCTGCGTTTCTCCTGGCTGCCGGGTGAATTACGCCTGGGCGGCGGCGGGCGCTATGTTGGCAGCCGCGCGGGTGACCCGGAAAACAGCTTCACCATGCCGGCTTACACCGTGGCGGATGCTTTCGTCGCCTGGGACAGCAAGCTTATCGGCAAAAATACCGAGCTGAAGCTGAACGTCAAAAATCTGTTTGACCGCGAGTACTACGAGTCCAGCGCCGGTAACCTGCGCGTTATCGAAGGCGAACCCCGCACCGTTTATCTCTCCGCCAGCGTGGATTTCTGAGATGAAAAAGTCGCTGTTACTTGCGGCTCTGCTGGCGCTCAGCGCCGGCAGTCAGGCCAAAACGATTACCGATATCCTGCAGCGTAAGGTTGAAGTCCCGGATAACCCACAGCGCCTTGTCGTCGGTGAAAGCCGAATGATTTATACCCTCGCCCTGGTGGAAGACGGTAACCCGGCGAAGCGAGTAGTCGGCTGGCCTGCGGATTTACAGCGTTTGGATCCGCAGACCTGGAACCGTTACACGGCGGCCTTCCCGGAGATGGGAAACATCCCGATAATCGGCAACAACAACTTCTCGCAGATAAGCGTCGAGAAAGTTATCGCCCTGCACCCGGATCTGGTGATTCTGCCGATCTACGCCAAAAAAGAGAGCAACCATGAGAGCTTTCTTGCCCAACTGACGCAGGCGCATATCCCGGTGATCTACGTTGATTTCCGCGTCGATCAGCTGAATAACACCGTCCCGAGCCTGCGTATTCTGGGCGAAGCGCTCAACGACCAGCCGAAAACGGAAAAATTTATTGCCTTCTATCAGCAGCATATGGAGAAAGTTGCCAAACGGCTGGCTGAGGCTAAACCCGCGAAGCCCACGGTCATGCTACAGCTGCATTTAGGGGATAAAAGCGACTGCTGTACCACCGTAGGGCGCGGTAATCTTGCCGATCTACTGGCCTTTGCGGGCGGCGACAATATCGCCGTCAGCCGCTTCCCCGGCGTTTATGGCAAGATTTCCCCGGAGGCGCTGCTGACGGTGAACCCGGATATTTACATTGCGACCGGCAGCGCCGGGCCGGATCAAAAAGGCAGGCTGCAGTTAGGGTCCGAGGTGACGGCGACTCAGGCACGGCAAAGTTTTACCCAGGTGCTTAGCCAGCAGAAAGTGATTTCGAATCTGAACGCTATTCAGAACGGAAAAGCCTGGGCGGTATGGCATAACTTCTACCTCTCGCCGTGGCACCTGCTGGACGTTGAGTTCTTTGCCAAAACCTTCCACCCTCAGCTGTTTGCGGATATGGATCCGCAGCAAACGCTGGATGAAATAAATCAGCAGTTCATGGCCGTGAAGGAAACGGGCACCTACTGGACGAAGCTGAAGTAACACTCTGGCGGGTCTTCGCCTGACCCGCCATTTTTACCAGTTGTATCTTTCGCTCCGCAGGTAGAGATTAGTGCAGACATAACCCTTACCCTGAGGCAGAGATGTCAACTTCTCCCCATAGACCCACGCTTCACCTCTTATGCGGCAAAATCGCCGCCGGTAAATCCACGCTAAGCGCAAAGCTTATGGTAACGCCCAATACTATTTTGGTCAGTGAAGACCGCTGGCTTGCCGCGCTTTATGGCGAGCAGATGCAGAGCGTGGCGGACTACGTGGCGTGCTCCGGCAAGCTGAAAAACGCGCTGACGCCGCATCTCGTTTCCCTGCTGAGGAGCGGGCTGTCGGTGGTGCTCGATTTCCCAGCCAACACGCTGGCAAACCGGCAGTGGATGAAAACGCTGATTGACCAGGCTGGGGTAGATAACCGCCTGCACTATCTGGACGTGCCTGATGACGTTTGTCGGGAGAGATTGCGCGCCCGCAACAGCAGCGGAACTCACGATTTTGCCGCTACGGACGCGCAGTTTGATTTGATTACCCGCTACTTCGTTGCGCCCGATGAAAGCGAAGGTTTTACGATAATCAGGCATGGATAAGGTGACATTGTCACCTTTTATCTCACTTACAGACTGTAGCCCGGCTTCTTAAGCAACTCGTCCATCTCGGGCGCGATCTGCGTGTCCCAGACTTCTTCTTTCCAGCGCGACTGTTCAATCATCTTCAGCGCCACGGACAGCGACTCGTCCTTCGAGCCGAAGTGCTTTTTCAGCACGTCACACATTTCGCTGGCAACGGCCTGCTTTTGCTCTTCGGTAAGGTCACGTGGAAAACATTTGATTTCGATATGCGGCACGGTGATTCTCCTTTTTGTTGTTGAGCAGTAGTTTTACTGCTTCACAAGGGGATCGGGCAAGCGCCGGGCAAAAGAAAGGCCAGTTTTAACTGGCCTTCAGACGGCTGACAAATCTCTGGCGAACGCAGAAATATCAGACGGCGCGTTAAAAAAACAGGAAAATCAACTCATTGATTTTCGGCTGATAGCCACAAAGAGGGAAAAACCACGCTTTTCCCTCTTTGTCTGCACCATTAAAGGCCAGCAAAGCTGGCCTTTAATGGTTACTAAATTTTGCGGACCGGCTCTTTTCTCACCGGCGCCTGTTCCGCTCTATAGTAGCGTGCGCTACTGCGCGGTAATGGGGCGTTACCGCGAATGGCATCGGCAATTTTTTCGCCAATCATAATGGTGGTGGCGTTCAGGTTGCCGGTAATGATTTGCGGCATGATAGAAGCATCTACCACACGTAGCCCCTGCAGGCCGTGAACTCGCCCTTGTTCATCTACCACGGCCATTTCGTCGTGCCCCATTTTACAGCTGCCGCACGGGTGGAAAGCGGTTTCTGCATGGTTACGCACAAACTCATCCAGCTGCTCGTCCGTCTGGCAGTCAACGCCCGGGCTGATTTCGCGCCCACGATATTTATCCAGCGCAGGCTGCTGCATGATTTCGCGCGTAATGCGGATGGCGTCGCGGAACTCCTGCCAGTCCTGTTCGTGAGACATATAGTTGAACAGAATGCTTGGGTGCTCATGCGGGTCCCGTGAGGCAAGCTTCACGCGGCCACGGCTCGGCGAACGCATAGAACCCACGTGGCACTGGAAGCCGTGCTCTTTCACCGCGTTCGAGCCGTTGTAGTTAATCGCCACCGGCAGAAAGTGGTACTGAATGTTCGGCCAGCTGAACTCTTCGCGGCTGCGGATAAACCCGCCCGCTTCAAACTGGTTACTTGCCCCTACGCCGGTGCCGTTGAACAACCACTCCGCACCGATTTTGGGCTGGTTGTACCATTGCAGCGCCGGGTATAGCGATACCGGCTCTTTGCATTCGTACTGCAGGTACATTTCCAGGTGATCCTGAAGGTTCTCGCCTACACCCGGCAGGTCATGAACAACAGGAATTTCCAGGCTTGCCAGGAATGCGGCGTCACCTACCCCGGAACGCTGCAGGATCTGCGGCGAAGCAATCGCACCTGCGCTCAGCAGAACTTCTTTGCGTGCTTTCGCCACGGAATGCACCGTGCTGTCGTTCACCAGGTATTCCACGCCAACCGCGCGCAAACTATCAAAGATAATGCGATCGGTGGTTGCGTGCGTCACGATGGTCAGGTTTTCTCGCTGCTTTGCCTCATCGAGATAGCCACGGGCGGTACTGGCGCGGCGGCCTTTTGGCGTCACGGTGCGGTCCATCGGCCCAAAGCCTTCCTGCTGGTAACCGTTGAGATCGTCGGTACGCGGATAGCCCGCCTCGACGCCCGCCTCAATCATCGCGTGAAACAGCGGATTATTGCCCTGCTTAGGCGTAGTGACGGACACAGGGCCTTCGCCGCCGTGATAATCGTTCGGGCCGATATCGCGGGTTTCCGCTTTGCGGTAGTACGGCAGGCAGTCCAGATAGCTCCAGTTCTCCAGCCCTGGCATCGACGCCCAGTTGTCGAGATCCATCGCGTTGCCGCGGATGTAGCACATGCCGTTAATCAGGGACGAGCCGCCCAGTCCTTTGCCGCGTCCGCACTCCATGCGGCGGTGATTCATAAACGGCTCCGGATCGGTTTCATACGCCCAGTTGTAGCGCTTGCCCTGTAGCGGAAACGCCAGCGCCGCGGGCATTTGAGTGCGAAAATCAAAGCGGTAATCCGGGCCGCCTGCCTCAAGCAGCAGGACGGTAGTCTTTGGATCTTCCGTTAAACGTGCAGCTAATACATTACCTGCGGATCCCGCTCCAATAATGATGTAATCAAATTCCATTCATCCTCCTCAGGTGGGGTTAAAAGATTGACTGATAGGTGCCCATCTCCAGTTGGATTGACTTAACTTGCGTGTAGCTTTGCAGGGTCATCAGGCCATTTTCACGGCCAATGCCCGAATGCTTGTAGCCGCCGACCGGCATTTCTGCCGCGGACTCGCCCCAGGTATTGATCCAGCAAATCCCGGCTTCAAGCTGATGAATAACGCGGTGCGCACGGGTGAGATCGTTCGTCACAACACCTGCCGCCAGGCCGTAATCCGTGGCGTTGGCGCGGCGAATAACGTCCTCCTCAGAGTCATAGCTGAGGATGGACATCACCGGCCCGAAGATCTCTTCGCGTACGATTTGCATCTCATCGCGGCAGTCGGTGAACACGGTCGGCGCAACCCATGCTCCGCTATCAAACTGCTCACCGCGCAGTTTGTCGCCGCCACACAGCAGCGTAGCACCCTCTTCACGCCCGGATTCGATGTAGCGCAGGACGTTTTCACGGTGCGGGAAGCTAACCAGCGGGCCAAAATTGGTTTGTGGATCCATCACGTCGCCGGCGCGAATACGGCCGACACGCTCAACAACCTTCTGCTCAAATTCGGCCTTCAGCGCGGCAGGAATAAACACGCGTGTGCCGTTGGTGCACACCTGGCCGGAACTGTAGAAGTTGGCCATCATCGCAATGTCGGCCGCCAGGTTGAGGTCGGCATCATCGAAGATAACCAGCGGGGATTTTCCGCCAAGCTCCATCGTGACCTGCTTCAACGTGGAGCCTGCCGCATTAGCCATGACCTTCTTGCCGCTGGCTACGCCGCCGGTAAAGGAGACTTTGGCGATCCCTGGATGCTCGGTCAGCAGTTGACCGGTTTCAGCCCCAAGTCCCGGCAGTACGTTAAACACACCATTCGGCAGACCTGCCTCGGTGAAAATTTCCGCCAGCTTGAGTGCAGTCAGCGGCGTCACTTCACTCGGTTTGAAGATCATCGCATTACCTGCAGCCAGCGCGGGTGCAGACTTCCATAAAGCAATCTGAATCGGGTAATTCCAGGCGCCGATGCCTGCCACAACGCCCAAAGGCTCACGGCGGGTGTAAACGAATGAGCTCTCGCGCAGCGGGATCTGTTGCCCCTCAAGAGTGGTCGTCAATCCGGCGTAATACTCCAGCACGTCTGCACCGGTCACGATGTCCACGCTGGAGGTTTCGCTGAAGGCTTTGCCGGTATCAAGGGTTTCCAGTTCGGCCAGCTCATCATTGCGTTCACGCAGGATATCCACGGCGCGGCGCAGAATACGCGAGCGCTCAACCGGTGTTTTTGCCGCCCACGCTTTTTGCCCTTTCTTCGCGGCTGCAACGGCACGCTCGACGTCTTCCTGGCCTGCGGCCTGAACGACCGCCAACACTTCACCGTTAGCCGGGTTGATGGTCTCGAAAGTTTTACCGCTTAATGCGGTAACGTAACTCCCATCGATATAAAGCTGTTGTTCACCAAATCGGGACATGTTTTCTCCTCGCTAAATTACTTTTTCACCACAGCAAGATGCTGGTTGATAAATTGCGTTGTCAGCACGCTCGCCGCTTTGCGGTCGAACGGTTTACCGCTTAATGCCGCACGCAGCCACAGGCCGTCTATCAGCGCGGCCAGGCCGTAGCCCGCCAGCCTTGCTTCCTGCTTTGGCAGCTCGCGCCGGAATTCGGCGGTTAACGTCGACAGCAGTCGGCGGCTACTCACCTGCTGCAGACGGTAGAGCATCGGCTGGTGCATGCTGCTGGCCCAAAATGCCAGCCAGGCTTTCATCGCCGCGCTGTGGGTCTGCGTCTCGTCAAAGTTTCCGTCAACGATGGCGCACAGCCGCCGTTCAGCAGAAGCGCCGGGCAATGCCTTGAGTCTGCCGACAACCGCATCGCGAAGCTGGGTCGTCACATCACGCATGGTGGCTTCCAGCAGGCCGTTCTTGTCCTGGAAGTAGTGGCTAATGATGCCGGTTGACACGCCAGCCCGACGGGCGATTTGCGCCACCGTCGCGTCATGCATCCCTACT
This sequence comes from Enterobacteriaceae bacterium RIT693, assembly GCA_009668225.1. Lineage (GTDB taxonomy): Bacteria > Pseudomonadota > Gammaproteobacteria > Enterobacterales > Enterobacteriaceae > Cedecea. The sequence continues at coordinate 11,158 of WJYK01000019.1, forward strand.
TCATTTATTGCGCTTAAGGTGGCGTCAATCAGCTGTCGCCGCCGTATCGGCTGCATACCTTTTTTGGGCATGGCCTCGCTCCATTCATCAGTTATTGTTATCTATTTAATCTTTTATTGATTGAACGTTCAATATAAAATGTGTATTAATTGTTACGTAAAGGCAAGGAAATAGCGAATCCCTCGTATCTCAAACACAAACAAAGAGGATGTAATTTGTTGTATTTAAATAAAATGTTGTTTTTTAATTTACAGAAACCCAACTTTGATTATGGATTTGTTAAAAAAACATCTCACCTGCATTCAGAAGAAAAACTTAACTGCTCATATGAGTAGTCACCGTTACTTAATCAGAGGTAATCGATGACGAAGCCCGTTACTGCGCTTGCTACCAGCGAAAAAGACAAAATCAACCCGGTGGTCTTTTACACCTCCGCCGGGCTGATTTTGTTATTTTCCCTGATGACCATTTTTTATAGCGACCTGTCAGCCAACCTGATCGGTCATACCCTGAACTGGGTTTCCTCCCGTTTCGGCTGGTATTACCTGCTCGCCGCCACGCTCTATATCGTGTTTGTGGTGTTTATCGCCTGCTCCCGTTTCGGCTCCATCAAGCTCGGGCCGGAACAGTCAAAGCCCGAATTTAGCGTACTGAGCTGGGCCGCGATGCTGTTTGCCGCCGGGATAGGCATCGACCTGATGTTCTTCTCCGTTGCTGAACCGGTGACGCAGTACATGCAGCCGCCCGAAGGCGCAGGACAGACTATGGAGGCGGCGCGCCAGGCGATGGTCTGGACGCTGTTCCACTACGGGCTGACCGGCTGGTCGATGTATGCCCTGATGGGCATCGCGCTGGGCTACTTCAGCTATCGCTATAACCTGCCGCTGACGATTCGTTCGGCGCTGTATCCTATCTTCGGCAAGAAGATTAATGGCCCGATTGGCCATACGGTCGATATCGCGGCGGTGATCGGTACGATTTTCGGCATCGCCACCACGCTTGGGATCGGCGTTGTGCAGCTTAACTACGGGCTGAATGTGCTGTTTGATATCCCGGATAGCATGGGGGCTAAAGCGGCGTTGATCGTGCTGTCGGTGATTATCGCCACCATTTCTGTGACGTCCGGCGTCGATAAAGGGATTCGAATTCTTTCTGAACTGAACGTGGCGCTGGCCCTTGGGCTGATCCTGTTTGTGCTGTTTATGGGGAATACCGAGTTCCTGCTTAATGCACTGGTGCTGAACGTCGGGGATTACATCAACCGCTTTATGGGCATGACGCTTAACAGCTTTGCTTTTGACCGCCCGGTGGAATGGATGAACAACTGGACCCTGTTCTTCTGGGCCTGGTGGGTGGCGTGGTCGCCTTTTGTCGGCCTGTTCCTGGCGCGTATTTCCCGTGGGCGTACCATTCGTGAGTTTGTGCTGGGGACGCTGATTATTCCCTTCACCTTTACGCTGCTGTGGCTTTCAGTGTTCGGCAATAGCGCGCTGTACGAAATCATCCATGGGGACGGCACCTTTGCTCAGGAAGCGATGGCGCATCCCGAGCGGGGCTTCTACAGTCTGCTGGCGCAGTATCCAGGCTTTACCTTTAGTGCCTCTGTCGCCACGATCACCGGCCTGCTGTTTTATGTCACCTCGGCAGACTCCGGCGCGCTGGTACTGGGGAACTTTACCTCAAAGCTGAAGGACATCAACAGCGACGCCCCAAATTGGCTGCGTATATTCTGGTCCATTGCCATCGGCCTGCTGACCATGGGGATGCTGATGACCAACGGCATTTCCGCGCTGCAGAACATGACGGTGATTATGGGGCTGCCGTTCAGCTTTGTTATCTTTTTCGTGATGGCCGGGTTGTATAAATCCCTGAAAATTGAAGATTACCGTCGCGTCAGCGCCAGCCGCGACACCGCGCCGTATATGATGAGCGCGCAGGACCGCCTGGGCTGGAAAAAACGGCTATCGCGCCTGATGAATTACCCCGGCACGCGCTATACCCAAAGGATGATGGACACCGTCTGCTACCCGGCGATGGAAGAGGTTTCACACGAACTGGAACTTCGTGGGGCCAACGTTGAGCTTTCTGTTGAACCCCCGCAGCCGGACGAAAAGCTGGGGCACCTTGAGCTGCGGGTACATATGGGCGACGAACAGAACTTTGTCTACCAGATTTGGCCGCAGAAATACTCGGTGCCGGGCTTTACCTACCGCGCCCGTAGCGGTAAATCGACCTATTACCGGCTGGAAACCTTCCTGCTTGAGGGCAGTCAGGGCAACGACCTGATGGACTACAGCAAAGAACAGGTGATCATCGACATTCTCGATCAGTACGAACGCCACCTGAACTTTATCCACCTGCACCGCGAAGCGCCGGGCAACAGCATTACGTTCCCGAACGTTTAGCGTCTAGCATAGTTTCCTGTACGCGGCGGGCGTCATGCCCATTCGGCGCACGAAGGCCCGTCGCAATGTATCTATGCCTGAGAAACCGCTGGCGGCGGGTATCGCTTTCACCGGCAGCTCGCCGGATTCCAGCAACTGTCTCGCCTTCGCTACCTTTTCGGCCTCCAGCCACTCACCCGGCGTTAGCTGAAGCTCCTGATGAAACAGTCGGGTTAAATGCCTCACGCTGAGATGAATATGTGCCGCCATCTGCTGCACCGTTGCCACTTCTGTAAGATGGGCTATCGTCCAACGCTGAAGATCCTGAAGCGCGCTTCGCCCGCTGAGCGACGTTTTTTGCTCGCGGATAAAATGGTTCTGATTGACGGGACGCTTAAAAAACATCACCAGATTTGCCGCAACGTCCTGCGCCACCTCTCGTCCCAGGTCCTCCTCCACCAGACGCAGGGCAAGATCTAACCCTGAGGTCACGCCTGCGGCCGTACGCAGCGCACCGTCCATTACGTATAGCGCATCAGCGGTCACGTCGGTGTCCGGATAACGGGCCGCTAAAAGCGCGGAAGCAGACCAGTGGGTAGTCACTTTCTTGCCGCTTAACAAACCTGTTTGCGCCAGCAAAAGCGCACCGGTGCAGACTGAACCAAAACGGCGGCTCTGCTCACAAAGCCCGGTAATTTGCGCACGCTGTTTATTGCTCAGCGTTCTTTCCCCTGCATCCGGCGCTCCGGCGACTAAAAACGTCGTCTCCCGCAAGGCAACTGCAGCCTCAAGCAGGCCATCTGCCAGCAACTTTACACCCGAAGATGCCACGATCACGGGATCATCCAGACCAATTATTTTCGGCAGATAGACCGCACGATGCAGCACGCGGTTCGCCTCGGCAAACACGTCCAGCGGCCCGGAAACGTCGAGTAGCTGCGCGCCGGGTACCGCCAGAATCAGGATTTGATGTGCCATTCTTCTCTCCACGTCGCTAATCGCGCCATAAGTCCATAATCGTCACTAAGCGATCATTTAAGACATTTCGACGGCGGCCTATGCTACCTCAACACCAACATGAGGAGAAAGACGATGGGCTTAAATATTAACGGTATTACGATTCCAGACAGCCAAATGATGCGTGATGCCACGCAGCTGGTGCGCGACACCGAGTCAAATTTGCTGTTTCATCACTCAAGTCGCGTTTACTACTGGGCTGCGCTTGCCGGGCAGCGTCGTGAGTTAAAGGTTGACCACGAGCTGCTTTATATCGGCTGCATGTTCCACGACATGGGGCTGACTCACGAGCACTGCAGCTGCGATAAGCGCTTTGAAGTTGACGGCGCATTTGCCGCACAGGACTTTTTACGCCAGTACGGGGTAAAACAGGAAGATATCGACAAAGTGTGGACGGCCATTGCCCTGCATACCACGCCGGGCATACCTGAATTTATGGCAGCGGAAATTGCGCTGGTGACGGCGGGCGTCGAAATGGATGTGCTGGGCATAGATTATGAGAAATTCACCGACGAACAGCGTGAACAGGTTGTGAAGCTGCACCCTCGCCCGGCGGCGTTTAAAGAAGAGATTATTCAGGCGTTTTATGATGGTATTAAAAACAAACCAGCTACCACATTCGGAAATGTGAAAGCTGATGTCATCAAGGATAAGGAGCCAGCGTTCGAGCCGCTGAACTTCTGCAGTATTATTCGCGCATCCCGCTGGGCCGGTTAAAAACCATCAGGCGGGTGACAAACCTGTCACCTGCCCTGAACGGCCGCAATAGCGTCGACCCCGGAGCCAGGCTGCGGGTCGTGAGCAAAAGCGCCAATGACCATAAGAGAAAGTACGATTGCCAGAAAGATGTTTTTCATAACGTTGTTAGCCGCTGTGCCACACTGATTAGAACCGCCGCTATGCTAAAAGAAAAAAGCTCAAATTGATAAAGGAAATTTTCAAAGTAATGTCAATTTTTGAATATTCCTCATATTGTCCCGCCACAAACCCTTGCCAACGGCTTGAGAATCCTTCAAAGACCAGCGGTTAATCGACTTCCTCGCCGGCGAAATCTGTTGTAACCGTTACGCCCGCCGGTGTGGTTTATATCAGAAACGTCAACACTACAAACGAGCAGAACCTCGGGACTAACGTCAGTACCCGCGCGCAGACATTTTTTTCATTTACGATGCGAAACGCTGAGCCAGGCGTTAAGGGTGACGTGGCCTACATCAATGCCGCGTTCGGCCAACATCATCCGTGGCTCACGATAACCATTGCCGGTTTACATTTCACGATCTTAGCAGCCATCTCCTTGCATTCGATCTGACCTTGCTAACGGCATGCCATCCTAAAAGTAGCCGTTTGACTATGGGTTATTTAATCAGGCTAAGTATTAATAATCACCCGGCCAGCATCATCTCTGCCAGCGTTAATTTTGAAAACAGCGCTGTTATATTTAAGCGAGATCGGAAACCCTTTATTTAACTCTGAAATGCCAGGGATATTATTTTGTGCTGATGTGTGTTTATTTCCTGACAAGCTAATCCATTTTCCATTAGGGCGCATTTCCATTTCTTTGGTCACCAGGTAATTATAGGTTCTCAACCGATTCTCCCTGGCATTTGGTGTGTTGTTTACTATTTCTTTTTGTACTCTACTGAAACCTGTGTTGAAATCTAAGTTCAAACTTACCGGGGTGTCAACAAGCACCACATCAATATTATTTTCTAGCGCACTAATGATGATATTTGCTCTGTCGACGTCATTATTCTGGGCGAAAGCGTTACGAATGAATACAATGTCTTTATTTCTGATCGCGCTCTCCAACTGTTGCAGCTTAGGGATATTCTCCAAATAAAGCGTCTTCACACCATTTTCTGAGAAAAATTTCATTTTTTCTTGCATAAACGCAGCGGCCCGATGAACCTCATGATCATATCCGCTGGTTGCTGTATGATTTTCACCGAATGCGATCCCATTATATTTACCAAGAATTGACTTCATTGAATCATCGACTTTATTAGACGTTCCAATATCATTAGCATGCCAGCGGTGAATTTCTTTAGCGTGCATAATTCCATTTGAATTTTCAAGTAAAACAGGCCAGCGCTCATCTATTATTTTTTGAGACCTTTTTGTGAATTCGCCTGGGTCTGAAGATGTCCCGCTGTATGCGTCATTAACCGTATAAAAATCAACCGATTTTTCTGTTTCTGTTTTTTGTTTTTTGGTTGGAGTATTTTCTTCAGATTCGTTGGTTCTTTTTGACGTTGAGGGCTGGGGGGATTTTTCCTCCTGCGGATCGGCACGATCTGGTTTACCTCCGCCCTTCAGCCCAATGCGTTGCCAGATGCCATTTTTCTCTACTGCACTACCAAAAGGAATTAGCTCGTTTTTACCCTCGCTATTTTCTCTCTGGTAAACGAGATCGTAGGTATTGCTTTGGGGTGTTTTCTTTGCGTAAACCTTCTCTCCATTAGGCCCTAAAAAGGCAGTGTTCACATGAAGCTCTGAGAGCCTGAATGACGCTGTCTCTTGACCCTGGGCGTTAAATCCTGCATTGATATCATTTGTCTCCGTCACTTGGATCTTGTCCGTCCCCTGTAACACGGGCGTACGGTCCTTAGTGACGACGGAATCTTTTAGCGGGCTATTCTGTTTGACCGAATGCGGTTTTTCATTATTAGGCACCAACAATGAGCCTGAAGATTGACTCGTCGACCTTGACCTGGCCTGGACAGGGCGCGCTGTTACACGTGGCCGCCGGTGACCACCGTTTGAATCTGGAAGAATACTCATACTCTGGCTGGCAACATCCAGTTCTAAGTAATTAACTGTATTGACTACAACCTCATGATTTGCAATTGACTTTAACTTTTGCCACAGGGTTTTCAGCCCTTCTGTCCATTCCTTCGAGCTCAACAGACTTGATTTGTTATTAAAATGTCCAGGAAATCCAATTTCTTTTTGTGTGTCCCGATTCTTTTTCAGCTTGATGTTAATATTCTCTTCCGACGCCGAGTTAATATTACCCCCGTACTCACCGCCTGCAGTAATAAATTTAATAACACTACTTAATTGCTCTGATGTTATTTTTCTTTTAACCGAATCATAATAAGCAAAAAAATTTAGCATTATTTTTTGTGATTCAGCAGGAAGTTTTCGGATTGAATTTTGAAGGTCAGCAGGTAATTTACTGAGTACCTGTTTATCATAATCATACTCCAGCTCTTCCGTGGTAGATTTCATCGGTGGATTAACATTTGCTACACGTGGCACATCCATACAGACCTCCAATAATTATATAAGCACTAACGCGAACCACCTGAAAATAACAGGCAGTGTCATCACTGACTGGTAGCTCACGCTGCAAACAGACAACTGTTCTACTCTATGGTTTTGCCATAAGTGCGCAGACCAATAAATACCACCACCACCGTCATTATCAGGAGTGGGAGGACATCTGCTAATAAATCCATGCTGGTATATCCCTTTAACATTACACCCTTTATTAACCGAATAAACCAGGTCAACGGCAAACAAGCTCCCACAAACTGTGCCCAGGCAGGCATGCTGATGGAAAGCAGCAGTGAGGGAATAAAATACAAAGAGGACATCTGCAACGCCTGAAGTTGAGTTTTTGCGATACTGGAGATTGTGATACCAATTGACAGACAGAGAAAAATATAGATAAGCAACATCGTCAGGAGTAAAAAAAGATTACCCAGCAGAGGGACGGAAAACAAATAGACAGCGCAGAATAATATCACCACCGACTGTAACAGGCCAATCAGTACGTAGGGCGCAATTTTCCCCATACACACTTCCAGGCCATTGACCGGTGACGCCAATAAAGTTTCAAAAGCGCCGCTTTCCCGCTCTCGGGTAATGGGTAGTGCAGTCATCAGAATCATTGTGGTGCCCAGAATCGACCCCATTATTCCTGGGATCGTACTGTACTGTGTGATCCCCTCCGGGTTAAACATTCGATGAATGACAAGCTCAAATGCCTCCCCTTTCTCTTCTCCCCGCAGCACTTCAGGCAAGTCGTGCTCGAATAACGTTTTTGAAGCATGGGTTATCGCATTCAGTGCATTGCTTCCGATCGGTGGATCAATTGCATCGCTTTGAATCAACAGCTGCGGCTTCTCTTGACGCAGGATTTTTTGCGTAAAGCCGGCTGGTATAGTCACGATAAATACCACTTCGCCGCGGATAAAAGCCCTTTCCGCCTCCGCCGCTGCCGCAACGGGCTGCAGAGCAAAGTAATGGGTGTTTTCTGCTGCGCTATAAATACCCGGAATCATAATTTAGCAAGGCTGCGGGGACGTGGCGTGGATCCATATTGACGGCAGTTGCCGTTTAGCAAGCTCTGCAGCAATCCGGGCTCGCGTCAGCTGGGATCGTATTACGTCCAGCTCTTCACGGCGCTCACCTGATGTTAAATCCTTCAGCGAGGCAGCCTCTGCGCGATAGTTTTTCTCTTCTATCCGAACCGCATTTTCTGTATTAAACGATTCCATCCGGACTAATGCTTGCCCTTTTCTGACCGACTCATCTTTTTTGACCAGAATCGCATCAATTTTTTCAGTGGCCTCATGAGAAAGATAGATAAACTCCCCTTGCGCATAACCCGAAAATAAAACCCCGGGAGTATTATCACAGCTAATTAGTGCAGACAGGAGGGGGAACAATAAGAGATGGTTATAACGAGAAAACATATTTACACCCCGCAAGGATAAATATATTTACACATGGGCTCATGACCTTTTCCCTGCGACTCCGGCAACAAAGAATTTCACTGTTATTTACTGAGGGCATTGGCGTACGGGATGAGCAGGTGCCAAACATGAACGATGAGATACATGTCCCACAGAGGCACAGACTGATGATGGCTACAATTATTATCATGAATACCGCTGATTTTTTCTGGGAAAAAGAGAGGGGTATAGCTTTAGTGTTATTTATGTAGGAAAGTGTTCCCCTCTTAGATATAAATACCGTGATGAAATATGACTTAGATCATGTTTAGTCATTGAGTCGATATCCTTGAGAAAATTGAAAAACACGAAAAACACGATAAACAGACGATAGCCTGTCCCTTGCAAATGCTGTTATTGTCCTTTACATATCATCTGTATCTGCCGCGTGGGATGCCGGGGTGCAGACTGCGCGCTGGTGCCAGGGCGCAGTCAACGAGATCATCAGTTCAGGGTAAATGACACACTTTTACCGGCTTCCATACCGCCTGGAAGTGCGATGCTGACCGAGGTAGCGCCACCATCGGCTGAAGGCTCGCTGGTACAGTTTTTAACGCAGGTGAACTGGCCTTTTATCTTTAACACCGCGTACTTAAGCAGGGCATTTTGTGTCGGTTCACTGAGGGTGAGATCAATCTCTCCCGGCGTATCTGACGCTTTAGCCATCACTAATACCGGTACGTCAGGCATAAATTGCAGTTCAGGAGTAAGGGAAATCCACTGGGGGTTTACCGCATACACCGCCGCCATACCCACCTTGCTTTGCCGATCGTAGACCGTGTGCAGATCATTATCGCTGTGGGTCAGCAAATTATCGGCTCTGTCTTTAGCCCCGTAATCTGTTGCCAGGCCATCAAAAGAGGATGCCGGTTGAACGTAATATTGATAACCGCCACGAGAACCTTTGCTGTGGGTAATCCACAAACTAAAGACCTCCTTGCTTATCTCTGAGGCCGATCCGCCCTGGTTAATCACCCGCCAGCTTCCAGTCTGAATTTTCGATTGCAGCGTCACGGTCCGGGTCTCGACGGCAGGAAAGACATACTCAATGCCGTTATGCTGCACCCATTCGATCATGGCAGAATCAACGGCCTGCCCTGACTCCAGCGAATGAACGGCATTATCCCCTCTGAATTTGTAGAGCACCGCTCCCCGACGCAACGATTGTTCCACGCTGGTGACCACCTCCGCTTTCGCCTGAGTCATATCGATATTCGACCCCATATTCAGTAGGGCATCGCCAAAATGAAAGTAGCTTTTGCGCGCTTCTTTAACATTGAGTCGGGTAAGTTCCATTGCCGCCAGACCCGATATTCCATCGCTGACGCCCCCGACAAAGCGATGACTGCCGTAGGCGGTATTTCCCCACTCGTTCAGCGGTAGCTTCAGCGCGTCCTGCTCGGCAGTCGTCCCCGGCAGTCGTTTCCAGTTCCATACCGGTTGAATATCCCAGTATTCTTTGCCGGTTCGCGTGATGAGCTGACTCCCCGCCCCCAGAAAATAGCTTAGTAAACCTTCGCCATTGCCCGTTTCAGAGGTTGTCGTCCTTTTCGATACCATTCGTAGTGAGGATGAGAATGCGGGGCCGAAATGGAACATATTGTCGGTCGTCCAGTAATATCGGTTCCCCAGATAATAGTCGTTGCGCGATTCATCCCCTGTTTTGCCGCGGTACTGCAGCTCCCGTAAAGTATCAGCTCTGGGGCCATTTGGATTCATTTTCAGGAACTGCGCGGTGAAACTGTTTACCTGGCCGCCAAATCCCGAAGTTTGCCTGCTATGGCTGCGTCCCATGACGTGGAAATCGGTCATTCCGGCATAGCCGGACCAGCCAGTTCCCTCAATCAGCCACTGTTCAAGCAGTTCGATTTTTTCAGGGGACAGCACATACTCGGTACCCAGTACGCCCCCCTGAAGCGCAAGCAGGCTGCTCATAAATACTTGACCATATCCGGCGGTATACAGCTGTGAAATCGTTTGGCCATCTGCCGTACCACAATGGGAGGTAAAAGACATATCAACGCGGATCCCTTCACAGCTGTCGGCGTCTTTTCCATCCTGAATAATCACCAAATCCGAGGCCGTTTTCATACTCTCGCGCAGGGTGTTCTCATAAAGCGTCATGTCCGAGGCGGAGGCGATGCCGCCATTTAGCGCCAGCGCACTCCACATTTGCTGAATGGCGGCATAATCCATTAAATTGGCGCCCCAGTTATTTACCCCGTTCGCAACATTCGCTACTTTCATGTATGGAAGCAAAATCTGGACCATCTGGTTGGGCGTGATTTCGGGGAGTGCCAACAATGCGGTACGGGTGACATACCGTGGATTACCTATCGACGAGTGCCACCAGTTGCTGAAGCGGTATTTTTTTTCGATGAAAAATTGCATGGCCCGAACCGAAGCAGCCTGCGCCTTTTCAATCAGCGCGCAGTCATTATTTTTCTGACATTCAGCGCGATGTTGATAGGCATATGAGGCCAAAGAGAGCATGCGGTTAAGGTGCTCGCCCGTAACGGTGGTATCAGAAATCGGATATCTATTATCGGGATAAACCAAATCCACAAAAGCCCCCGCTTTCTCCTGACTTAACCAGGCCGGAATTGCCGCCGGTAGAGGATTATTGACCGTCGCATCCGTCAGCTGTTTTAGAATCTGGCTATGCTGAATCTTTTTCGGATTATCAATATAGTAAGTAAATGAAAGAGACAGGTCGGAAGGGAGCCAGACGGTATTCAAATAGCTGCTCCAGGCGGGCACATACTTATTATTTTTCCATTCCCCGGCGCGTGCATAAACGGAACCGGCATTAATGGCTGTCGCGAGTGCGTGAGGCCATGAATACTCGCCCGCGTTATCAGAGGTAATAGGGACTTTGATCGTTTCCTGAACAGTATTCGTCGTCTTATCAATCACATTAAAAATCAGCGTGGATCCCACCGTCAGATTGCCGTTGGAAACAAGGTATCCCCGATCGGCACGCACCCCAAAACGGGCTTTATCATCCTGAACAGAGACGGTAGGCCCAACACTTTCTTTAACAGGTGATTCTGCGGTGGGTTGGAGTGCGCTTCTGTCAACGGTGCCGTATCCGGCGACTGGCGCGAAGGGTAAACACAGCATCAATGCAGATAGCATAAATCCCTTATGGACAAGCATAATTTCTCCTAACTAAGTGATTACATTAAGAAAAAAAATAAAACCATTTGTTACATCCTGCAATTAAGAGTGGAGACAATAACGTATGGAATCTGCTTGATATCTTTAGGTTTACTCTTCTGGTGATGTGAACATTCCCGATCGTCCTGCCTGGTTTCTCAACGGCTGTGGACGACCGCCGGCAGAGTGACACATTGATGATGAGACGAGGCTGATGTCGATGTCATCAGGTATTCAGGGCGAATAATTCACGAGTGAGGTAGATCGCCGTCGCTCGCTGGCACGAGCAGCGACGTTCAGTGGTGACGGCTGTCAGGCAGGTTTTATTACGCCAATGCGCTCAAGCATCCCGGAGAAGTCATCGAGATGAATACCGTGATTTGGATGGTCGAAGCGCAAATTGAAGTTTTTCTGCAGAAGGTCATAAACCTCTTGCGCACGGGTAAACACGGGAGCATTTTCCCCTACGCTTGACAGCGTGTTTTTAGAGCCGTCCGCATGGTAAAGGCTCAGCGCCAGACAATAACGGAAATGGGATTCAGGCCACGTCGAAACGTAGTGGTTCCCGACTTCGTAATCAGAGAAGTACTGAGGCTCTAAATTAAAACGATAAAGGTTAATGACTTTATCGCTATCGTGGAATTTGAGCAGCCAGTCATGTTCTATTTTGTCCAGGCTATAAACCCCATGCGTGGTCTGCTGCAGCTCACCTGCAACCAGCCGTACCGGCACCGGCAGCGTTTTCCCCCCAAAGCCAACGTCGGCTATCCAGTCCTCTCCCGCTAGCGTAACTTTCGTCAGGCGGTGCGTGCGGGCCGGCATCTCGGGAGGGTTAGACAACAGGACGCGGCCAGATAAATTCGTCACCTCAAAACCCAGTTCGGCCAGCACGTTACGAAACAGGCTGTTTTGCTCAAAGCACCAGCCACCGCGCCCGGCTACAACCAGTTTTTCAAATACGCTGCCGTCGTCGATATGAATGGTTCTGCCAAGCAGAACATCAAGATTTTCAAACGGAATAGCGCAGGTGTGCGCGAAATGCAGCGCGCGCAAGGTTTCACGTGTTGCGGTGCGCGGCCCTTTATAGTTGATACGTGTAAAGTAACGGTCCAGATCTACTGCCATTTTGCCGATTCCATGCTGCGAATGAATGGCCTCACTATAAATGCGTCACCCGGCGGGCAGATGATCGTTCGTGCTTTACAGCATACCGTTTTTGCCCAGCACTTTACTCAACTGCGGCAGCGCCCGTACCCGGTTAGCAATGGCGGCAATCTTCGGTGTATGTTGGTCAAACCACGCCTGCCGCGGGCGCCAACGGGTCATCGCAGGAAGATATAAATCCAACAACGTGAGCTGCTCACCAAAGATATACGGCCCGGCGTCCAGCTGTGTTTCGAACCATAGCCAAAGCGATTCCCGGTAGCGGTAAAGGTTTTCTGTCAGCGTCGTGGCGTCTTCCGGCGACCAGCGATCGCCGCGATCGCCATAGGTGAACGTGGGATAAACGTTCGCGACGATCCAAATCAGCAGGCGGTAAAACTGCTGACGTTCAGGCGTCCCAATCTCAGGGACAAACTGCGGATGTCGGTCGAGGATCCAAAGCGCAATAGCCGCACTTTCGGTCATCACCTCACCGTCTTCCAGCACCAGGGTGGGCACCTGTGCCAGCGGATTAATCTCTAACAGCCGATCGCGCATTGGCCCCGGCGTATCAAATCCGTCAACGTCGATAAATTTGTACGGCTCATCCACCAGCGTAAGCATCAATTCAGTTATTGCCGAGCCAAAACTCGACACACCATACAGTTTGTACATAAGCTTCTCCCCGATAAGGCGTTAAGTGTAGAATAGCCGCCCTATCAGCATCCGCGAGAAGGAAGCCTGCAATGAAAGCGAAATCTGTGACGCTGTACGATGTTGCCGACTCAGCCGGTGTTTCGTACCAGACGGTCTCACGCGTGATCAATCAGGCTTCACACGTCTCGGAAAGAACGCGGCTAAAAGTGGAAGCGGCCATGAAGTCGCTGAATTATGTGCCGAACCGTGTTGCACAGCAGCTGGCAGGCAAGCTCAGCCATACGATTGGCCTTGCCACGACCACCCTTTCGCTTCATGCACCGTCGCAGATTGCCGCGGCGATAAAATCTAAAGCCGGGGAGAGGCAGTTCAACGTCATGATTTCGATGGTTGAACAACCCGGTGCTGAAGCGGCCAGGGCCGCAATCAACAGTCTGCTTGCCCAACGCGTTGACGGGCTTATTGTGAATATTCCGCTGGAAACTGCCGATGCGCAAACGGTGCTGACGGCATGCGGCCCTGTTCCTGCCCTGTTCCTGGATGTTTCACCGGACGTAACGGCTAACCATATCGTGACCGATGCAGCGTCAGGCGCATACCTTGGCGTTGAGCATCTGGTTACGCTTGGCCACCAGAGCATTGCGCTGCTGGCCGGGCCGGAAAATTCTGTCTCTGCCCGGCTGCGGCTTGAAGGCTGGCTGCGCTATCTGGCACAGCGGCAGCTTGCTCCTTTTGCCATAATGCGCGGCGACTGGAGTTCACTTTCCGGGTATCAGCAGGTTAGCCTGCTGTTACGCAATGAGCCATTCCCTACGGCAATCCTCGTGGCCAACGATCAAATGGCGCTGGGTGCGCTGCGCGCAATTAATGACGTCGGGTTAACCGTGCCCCAGGACATTTCCGTGATGGGCTTCGACGATACCGAGGACAGCGCCTGTTTTATTCCTCCCCTGACCACCATTCGCCAGGATTTCCGTTCATTCGGCGAGGCAAGCGTGAACGGTGTCATCTCGCTTATCCAGACCGGCGGCAGGTTAACGGTGCTGCACCCGGTGAGTCTGGTGGAACGCAAAACAACCGCCGCACCGGGGGGCGCTCGCTCCCCTTCAGCCACCCAGCTGGCCGATGCACTTTCCTTGCTCGCACGCCAGGTCGCTCGCCTTAAATAATGTCCCTCATTCTTTGTGAAGCACATCACCTAAAACAGTGTGAATGCTTTACTCGGCTGCAATTAGCCTTAAATTGTGAGCGAATAACATTTATTGCTGACATAATCCTATGGCCCACACTTCGCTCCACTCGATACTTGCCCGGCGTGACTGGGAATCCCCTTCCGTGACTCAGCTAAATTCGCTGGCGGCTCATCCACCGTTTGCCAGCTGGCGTGCGCCGAAAGATGCCCGGGATGATAAACGCTCGCCGTCGCTGCAAAGCCTTAACGGCGACTGGACATTCAGCTACTTCAGCCGCCCGGAAGCCGTACCGGAGGGCTGGTTAACGCAGGATCTCCCCGGAGCAGACGCTATTCCCGTCCCCTCAAACTGGCAAATGCTGGGTTACGATGCGCCTGTCTATACCAACATTACCTATCCGATCCCGGTTAATCCGCCCTCTGTTCCTGCAGAAAACCCGACAGGATGTTATTCGCTCACATTTGAAGTTGAAAAAGCGTGGCTGAGCCAGGGGCAAACGCGCATTGTTTTTGACGGAGTAAATTCGGCCTTTCATCTGTGGTGTAACGGCATCTGGATAGGCTACACCCAGGACAGCCGCCTGCCCTCAGAATTCGACCTCAGCGCAGCGCTGAAACCAGGCAGCAACCGCATCGCAGTCATGGTTCTGCGCTGGAGCGACGGTACGTACCTGGAGGATCAGGATATGTGGCGCATGAGCGGAATTTTCCGCGATGTTTCTCTGCTGCATAAGCCGCAGATCCGCATCGCCGATGTTCAGCTGGTCACGCAATTAAACGAAGATTGTCGTCGGGCAGAGTTGCAGGCACTGGTGATACTGGAAGGCCACGACGTTAACGCTTGTGAAATTTCGGTCCAGCTCTGGCGCAAGGAAGAGCTGGTTGCCGAATGCCAGCAGCCTGTCGGCAGCCGGGTGATTGATGAACGTGGTTCGTATCACGATCGCACCTCCCTGCGCCTGCCGGTTGAGCACCCACTTCTCTGGAGTGCTGAAGTCCCTGACCTCTACCGCGCCGTTGTTGTGCTGAAGCAGAGTGATAAAGTTGTTGAAGCCGAAGCGTATGACGTCGGTTTTCGTAAAATAGAGATTACCGGCGGCCTGCTGAAGCTCAACGGCAAAGCGCTTCTGTTGCGCGGAACTAACCGTCACGAACATCATCCTGTACATGGCCAGGTGATGGATGAAGAGACGATGCGCCGCGACATTCTGCTGATGAAACAGAACAACTTTAATGCCGTGCGTTGCTCCCACTATCCAAACCATCCGCTGTGGTACCGGCTGTGTGATTTCTACGGTCTTTACGTCGTCGATGAAGCCAATATTGAAACTCACGGTATGGTACCGATGAACCGTCTGAGCGATGACCCTCTCTGGCTTCCCGCAATGGCAGAGCGTATAACGCGCATGGTACAGCGTGACCGCAACCACCCGTCGATAATCATCTGGTCGCTGGGCAACGAATCCGGGCACGGTAGCAACCACGATGCGCTCTATCGCTGGATCAAATCCAACGATCCCTGGCGACCGGTGCAGTATGAAGGCGGCGGTGCGGACACGGCGGCAACTGACATTATTTGCCCGATGTATGCCAGAGTCGATCAGGATCAGCCCTTCCCGCAGGTACCAAAGTGGTCGATTAAGAAATGGATTGGGCTGCCTGAAGAGAGCCGCCCGCTTATTCTGTGTGAGTACGCCCATGCCATGGGCAACAGTTTTGGCGGTTTTGGCAAGTATTGGGACGCTTTCCGCCAGCACCCGCGCCTGCAGGGCGGCTTTGTCTGGGACTGGGTCGATCAGTCACTTACCCGACATGATGAATTTGGCCGGCCCTGGTCTGCCTACGGCGGTGATTTTGGCGATACGCCTAACGACCGTCAGTTCTGTATGAACGGCATGGTGTTCGCCGACCGCACGCCGCATCCCGCCTTATTCGAAGCGAAGCAGGCTCAGCAATTCTTCCAGTTCCGTTTGCTGCCAGAAAATCGCCTGGAGATCGCCAGCGAATACCTGTTTCGCACGAGCGATAATGAACGCCTGGTCTGGACGCTAAAAGCCGAAGGCGAAGTACTGGCCGGCGGTGAACAGGCGCTGTGCCTGGCCCCGCAGGAAACCAGAGTTATCCAGCTTGACCTGCCCGAAATAACCCGGAGCGGTCAACTCTGGCTGAATGTTGACGTCCAGCAACCTGCCGCTACGTCGTGGAGCAAAGCCGGCCATAGCAGCGCGCGGGCGCAATGGCCGCTGCCCTCGAATTTAGCACTGCCGTGTATCAGCCATTCCGGCACGGCGCCTTTGCTGCAAACTGACGACAGGCATATCGACGTGTTTCACGGCACTCAGCAGTGGCGTTTCGAGTGTTGCACAGGCCTGCTTAGCCAGTGGTTTAACCATCAGCTCCCTACGCTCCTTACCCCGCTGCAGGATAACTTCACGCGTGCACCGCTGGATAATGATATTGGTATCAGCGAGGCTGCGCACATCGATCCTAACGCCTGGGTTGAGCGCTGGAAGGCCGCAGGCATGGACAACCTGACGCCGGTGCTGCTTAGCTTTGACGTGGATTCATTGAGCAACGCCGCGCTGATTCGTACCGAGCACGGCTGGCAGGCTAACGGCAAAACGCTGTTTATCAGCCGTAAAAGCTACCGAATTGACGGCGCGGGTGAGCTACATATTACGGTGGATGTTGATATTGCCTTCGGGACACCCGCACCTGCGCGTATTGGCCTCAGCTGCCAACTTGCCGAGCTGGAGCCAGAGGTTACCTGGTTTGGACGCGGGCCGCATGAGAACTATCCCGACCGCAAAAACGCCGCCCTGTTTGACCGATGGACGCTACCGCTTGAGGAAATGTACACCCCTTACGTCTCCCCGAGTGAGAACGGGTTGCGCTGCGACACTTCGCGACTTGAGTACGGCTGCAATCAGTGGCTCGGCGAGTTTCACTTCAATATTGGCCGCTATAGCCAGAAACAGCTTAGTGAGGCGACCCATCGACATGTATTAAAAGAAGAGGATGGAAGCTGGCTGAATATCGACGGCTATCACATGGGCGTAGGCGGTGACGATTCATGGAGCCCGAGCGTCTCGCCGGAGTATTTGCTCTCCGCGTCCCGCTATCACTATGCCGTCAGCTGGAAGAAAAGGTAGTTGAAAAAGCCGCCTGCATAACAGGCGGCTGCATATTTAACGAGCCAGCCAGCCGCCGTCTACGGCGACGGTATAACCGTTAACGTAGTCAGATGCCGCAGAAGCCAGAAACACCACTGGCCCCATAAGGTCCGACGGTAGCCCCCAGCGCCCTGCCGGAATACGCTCGAGAATTTCACTGCTGCGTTCCGCATCCGCCCTTAGCTGCTCGGTGTTGTTAGTGGACATATACCCCGGCGCAATCGCGTTCACGTTTACCTTATGCTTCGCCCATTCGTTTGCCATCAGTCGGGTAATGCCCATCACGCCGCTTTTGGACGCCGTATAGGAAGGCACGCGGATCCCGCCCTGGAAGGAAAGCATCGACGCAATGTTAATGATTTTGCCCCCGCTCTCCTGCTTGATAAACTGCTTCGCTACCGCCTGTGAAAGGAAGAAGACCGTTTTAAGGTTTACGTTCATTACGTCGTCCCAGTCCTGCTCGGTAAACGCAAGGGCATCCTGGCGACGAATAATCCCGGCGTTATTAACCAGAATGTCGATGCGGCCAAACACGGCGGCGGCCTCATCGGCCACGCTCTGAAGATTTTCATAGCGGCTGAGGTCAGCTGCAATATTCAAAAACCGCCGCCCAAGCCGTTCAATATGCTGGCGAGTTTCTGCCGGTTCAGTGATGTTCACCCCGATAATATCGCAGCCCGCTTGCGCAAGCCCTACCGCCATTCCCTGCCCCAGCCCGGTATTGCAGCCGGTCACCAACGCAATTTTCCCTGTTAAAGCAAACTGTTCTAAAACCATTGTGTTCTCCTTGCTTGCGATTGTGGCCTAGCGGATGTCTTTCATGGCGATATGATCCATATCGTCGAAGGTTAAGTTCTCGCCGATCATGCCCCAGATAAAGGTGTAGCGTTTGGTGCCCACGCCGGAATGAATCGACCAGCTCGGGGAAATAACCGCCTGCTCGTTATGCATCACTACGTGGCGTGTTTCCTGAGGCTTACCCATCATGTGAAACACGATGGTGTCGTCATCCATATCGAAGTAGAAATAAACTTCCATACGGCGTTCGTGGGTATGGGTCGGCATTGAATTCCAGTTGCTGCCCTCTTCCAGCCTTGTCATGCCCATACTGAGCTGGCAGGTTTCGAGCACGTCCGGTACCAGGTATTTACGAATAGTGCGTTTGTTGCAGCTTTCCAGACTGCCCAACGGTACCGCCACGGTGTCATCGCTGGTAATGGCGCGGGTAGGATAAGCATGATGGGCGGGTGCGCTGTTATAGTAGAGTTTTGCAGGCTTAGCGCTGTCTGCACTTTTGAACTCAACGTTTTTCGCACCCTTACCGATATACAGCGCCTCTTCTTTTTCAACACGGTAGTCGGTTCCATCGACGGTAACAACCGCCGCTCCGCCAATATTAATCAGCCCCAGTTCCCGGCGTTCCAGAAAATAGCTAACGCCAAACTGTTTCCCGACTTCCTCTCCGATAGCGACGGTTGTATTAACCGGCATAATGCCGCCAATAACGATGCGATCGATATGGCTGTAAATCATTGTGTACTTATCGGTCTCGAATATTTTCTCCACCAAAAATTCTTTTCTGATCCCGGCTGTATCAAGGGTTTTAGCGTGGTCACTGTGAATACTTTGTCTGATGTCCATTAATTACTCCATTAATTTTTTCAACTTGCATGCGAGTGTGTCCCTGGCTTAATTCATGCCATAGCGGGGAAACTTTATTTAAAGAAAATTAAATATATTTGGGATGCGTAATTAAGGTGCCGGTTGTTTAGTCATAATAACATCCGGCTCGGTCTTTCCTTTTTTAACCTGCTTCGCCCACAGTGCGGTAATAATCGGCACCGTCACTGAGGTCACGATAACGCTGGTTGCCACCAATGCGGTTGCTGCCGGTGCCGCCGGCGCAAACTCTGGCACCATTTGCGCAATTAAGACCGGAGTGGCAACCGCTGCGCCTGCGGTACTGGATGCCGCTACGCCCGCGGTACCGTCACCACCACCGAGGAATTTATCAGCAAGAATCAGCGGGATGCCGGTGATCACAATCACCGCAAGCCCCAGGAATACCCCGGCAAAGCCCGTTTCAATAATCACCTGCAGCTTGATGGTATTCCCCAGCGCGAAAGCGAAGAATGGGATCAGGGTTTGGACGGCGCCGCCGAACATTTTTCGCAGATCAGGATCAAGATTACCTAACGCAAAGCCCACAAGGAACGGCAATACCGCACCAACGAAAAGCTGGGGCTCAAAGGAGGCAATACCCGCCGTACCCAGCACAACCATGGTCATTAACGGCCCGGACTCCAGAGACATCAGTACAAACGCGCCGGCCTCTTCTTTAGAACCATACTGGTTCATGAGCGCGGCATACAGCCCACCGTTCGTCATGTCCATCGCCGCAACCAGCGCCAGAGTAGATATACCGGCAAAAATCCCGACCTGAATACCGGTCAGCGGCAGAAACGCCCCGACGGTCATGGCAATCAGCCATGCCGTGGCTATCTTGGTCACGACAAGCACGCCGGACTTTCTCAGCATGGTGCCCGTGGCTTTTAGCTCAATTGATGCCCCCATGCAAAAGAACCAGACGGCGAGTATCGGTACCGTCCCGGTAATGAGTCCGTTAGTAAACGACCCTAAATATTTACCGGTTGCGGGGGCGAAGGTATTACATAATGCACCTAAAAATAGCGGAACCAGCATTAACCCGCCGGGAATTCTGTCTAATGCTTTCTTGATTTGCATACTTACATCCTCAATAAAATGTAAAAGAAACACATCAATTCATTGCCAAATGCCAGAAGCACCCCTCCGCAATACTTCACGGATAATTGACTGCCTGATTAAAATAATTTACTGCTTATTCATTGGCCGGGACTTGAGACCAAAATTCACTGCATTGGATATTTTTTCAGTGGTTGCCAATAAATGACTTAAATACTCTTCCTTTTTCCCATTGGTAAATTGAGAAACCATTCCCGTCAGGCCAATGGCACAAAGCACGTCGCCTTTTGTGTCAAATACCGGCGCGGAAATACAGCGGATTTCATTGATGTTCTCACCGTCATCGTAGGCCCAGCCCTGCTGCTTCACCAGGGCAAGATGCTCAATAAAACGCTGTTTGTCGGTGATGGTGGTCTCCGTTTTCTTCACGAAGGTGGCCTTCGCCAGAATCTGCTCAACCTGCTCTGTCTGACGCCATGCCAGCAAAATTTTACCCAACGACGTGCTGTGCAGACGAATACGTTTACCTTCCCAGGAGGTTAATATGATCGCCTGCGGAGACTGAATTTTACTGAGGAAAAAGGCCTCATCGCCCTCCATAATGCCCTGGTGGCAGGTTAGCCCCGTCAGCTCAACCAGCTCGTGCAGGTACGGAATGGCCTCCAGGCGAATATCCAGCCCGCTCGCCGCCAGCCCGCCCAGCTCAAAGAGGTGTAAACCGAGCGCGTAACGCCCATCAACGCGGAGGCGAAGCATTTGCGTGGCACATAACACCTCCAGCAAATGATGAGTGCTACTTTTGGGTATGGCCAGCTGAGTACTGATTTCGCTAAAACTGGCGCTGCCTTTTTCCGCAATAAAATCAAGAATAGCCACCAGTCTGACGGCTGCGGGGGCTTTACTCTCTTTTAAATTCTCTGGGATGCGCATATTTATTTCCATTCGGGTTATTCGTTTTATATATAGAACGCTTTTTGTTTTATATATCGAACCTATTTCTTATTGCTTATTCTGTACGTTATGTTTCATATATAGAACCACGCAATTCATATGTGAAACAGTAAACGGAAATTAGCCTAAAAAACGTTATGTGAAGCAAGTTATTAAGCCCATCCGTTATTTATATCTGAAATGCGTGAAGTGGATCACACTTCTTTATTTCGCCAATATCATTGTTTTTCAATGGCGGTTATTTAATAAAAAAGACCCCACACCAGAATTAGAAAAGGATGTTGTATGATTGTAGGTAATATTAATGAGTTAAGTTTAAATCCGTGGCTTCCTTTAAAAATAAGCCAGTCAATTGACTATGTCAGGAAAAATATCAATATAGACTCCTCAGCCGGAAAATATGATATTGCGGGTGATAACGCATGGGTCATGGTGTTCGATACAACAACCAGGGCGATCGCCGAAGCGCTTCCGGAATATCATGACAAATATTTAGATGTGCAGATCGTTTTAAGTGGACAGGAGGGTATGGCTTTTAGCCTGAAACCGCCGCATACGGAAATGGTGGAAAACAAACTGGCGGATAATGACATTGCATTTATCAAAACACCTGTCGATGAGAGTATTATTATCATGAACGAAGGTGATTTTATTATTTTCTATCCAGGGGAGGTGCATAAACCACTCTGCATGCTCAATGGCAGGCAAGCAGCGGTAAAAAAAGCGGTGATTAAAATAGCCAGGGATTATTTATAAAACGGCATCTGCATACCATGCCCTTAATGACATGGCATGCGGCATCAGCGCGTGAGGCCAAAACTCTCATCAATCAGCCCGAGTATCTCTTCCTCGGGCACGGTGTCGAGCAGGAGGGTTATCCAGTGCTCTTTGTTCATGTGGTACGCCGGTAGAATACCGGGCTGCATGCGTAAAGATCCCACGGCGCCCGGCATCACTTTGACGTTGAGAATATCGACCACCCTGTCGCTGTCCAGCCCGAGCTTCGCGGCAGAAATACTCAGTACCACGCCAAACCATTTACGTTTGTAGCGATGACGCAGTACGGCGTAGTCCTTAAACTTCTCCCACGGGTAGTCTGGCTCAACCTGATACTTTTCAAACACAGCAGCAAAAAGCGTTTCGCGTTTCATTGTTTTTCCTTAACCGCGTGGCCCGGAAACGTTATCCGGACCCACGGCTATTATATATCACGATTATTCACCACCGGGCGCCAGATTAACTTTTTACGCTGCACATTTTCTTTTCCGGACTTATCACCAGCCAGACAGAGAAACAAACAATCACCGCCCCGATAATAAATTCTTCGCTAATGGTTTCATGCAAAATGAGATAACCCCACAATACGCCAAACGGTGGAATTAAAAAGGTGACCGTAAGACTGCGTAATGGCCCAATATCGGCAATTAATCGGAAGTAAAAAATATATGCTACGGCGGTGCAGATAAACCCAAGGCCCAGCACGCTTAGCCACACATCCCCCTGTAGCCAGTTGATGGATGGGCCGGTAGTGATGCTCCAGGTAAAAAATGGCAGCAGAAAAAGCGTAGCCCCGATCTGGCTGCCGAAGGCGACGATTTTAGGATCCAGTCCACCTTTGTTGGAGATCCAGCGACGGGTTAAAAAGCCCGCCACGCCGTAGCAGCTCGTGGCGACCAGGCACGCAATAATACCGGCGATTTTTTCCTCGTTCGATTGCGCGTCACCCACTGAGGTGATCACCATAATCCCTGCCAGGCCCAGCACTACACCCAGCCATTTTCGTGCTGTTAATTTTTCACTAAAAAAAGAGAATCCAATAATGGCGCCCATTAGCGGCGTGGTTGCGTTTAAAATGGCGGAATACCCGGCCGGTAACCATTTTGCGGCCAGGCAATACATAAAGAAGGGCAGCCCGGAGTTAATTGCGCCCAAAATAAGCGCCGAACGGAATTTACCCTCAAAGCGAAAAGACGATCTAAGGGTGAAAAGGATCACCGCCAGCCCTACAAAACCAAAAAACACCCTTAAAAAGGCCGTATTTACCGCCCCGAACTCTGGCGCCGCTATTTTCATAAAAAGGAAACTGGCTCCCCATACCGCGGCAAGAAATAACAGCCGGATATAATCTGACACACGCATGCCTTCACCCTTCCCCATAAAATAAGCGCTCATTTATCATTTCGTTTGCTTAACCACGTTAAGCCTGGAAAGACTTTAAACGAGCACCTGAGAAAGAAAAACCGTTTTCTGTTTGTGGAGAATGCGTTAGCAAGAATCAGGGGAATGTCGACGAGCCCCCAAACTCCAGATAAATTTTTGCCAAATTCTGGAACTGATTAAAGCGGTTTTCATCCAGCAGCAGCTCAGCCTGGCGACGCTTCTCCTGAGCATCGAGCCAGAAAGAGATGCGCGCAGCGCCCTGCCTGTAACGCACTTCATTGAGTCGTTCTGACTTCCGCGCCAGCTCAAGCCCTTCACGCAGGCGTGTTTCCTGGGCCAAAAGCTGATTACGCTGGGAGAGCGCATCCTCAATACCGCCCATGGCTTTATAAAGAGCCTGTTTAAACTCCAGCACGCGCAGTTCGTAGTCGTTGCGGGCAATCTTTACCTCCACGCCCCTTTGCCGCCACTCCAGAAACGGCAGCGTCAGGCTTGCGCCAACGGAACCGACTGGATTGTTCAGAAAGGCCATTAGCGAGCTGCTGGTGGTCCCGAGAGAACCGGTCAGACTGAACGCCGGGTAATATTCTGTTCGCCTGACGTCCACGGTGGCCAGCGCTTCACGCACTCGCCACTCTTTAGCGCTGATATCGGGCCGGTGCATCAGCATGCTAGCCGGCATGTTCGCATTGACCTGCGGCATCGTTCCCGCCGGTAATCTTGCGGGTTCAACAACCGGGCTACCCGGCGCGGCGCCAAGCAACACGGCCTGCTGATTAAGGGCTTGCTGACGTTCGTGCTGCAACCCAATCAACCTGTTCTCCTGGGAAAGCAGGCTTTGCCGGGCATCCACTACATCCAGAGAAGACGTGCCGCCCGCATTGTAGCGAGCATTCGCCAGCCGTAACGTCTCTTTTGCATAGTCGATACTCTGCTGAAGAATGGCCAGCTGCTGGTTAATAAAGCCGATGCGCCAGTAGTTATTACTGGCATCTGAGAGCAGCGTCAGGCGCGCCGCACGCAAATCTTCTTCCGTTGCCTGGGTTTCCCACTCCGCCGCGTCGCGCTGGCGGGCAATCTTGCCCCACAGATCCAATTCATAACTGGTACTGAGGTTGGCGGAACTCCCCTTTGTCCAGTCCGCTGAGCCGTCCAGCTGTTTTTTGCCGTCAACGCCCAGTGAACCTTTAAGTCCGGGATCGTTGGTGATGCCGACCCGCTCCGCGTCGAGCCGGGCTCGATACACGCGCAGCACGGCCGCCCCCACATCGCTATTGCTTGCCATTACCTGCCGCAGCCAGCTTGCGAGGTGAGGATCGTTAAACGCTTTCCAGTCAAACGGCGCCTGGCCACCGGCAACGTCATCCTGATACCAACTGGCAGGATAAACCACCACAGGAGGGTGATAATCGCTTTTCAGAGTGTTTGCGCAACCTGCGCTGAGCGCAGCGGCAAGACATACAGCTAAAGGTGATAAATTTTTCATAGGTTACTCGCTGGCCAGTGAAACGACCGGATCCATCCTTGCCGCCTTGCGGGCGGGGAGATAACCGAAGATCATGCCGATTAGCGTTGAACAGAAAAAGGCAGCTGCGGCGGCCTGCCAGGAATAAATAGCCGTAAACATGCCTCCCGCCAGTGCGGTAAACAACGCTCCGGCACCGTACGACAGCGCGATACCAAAGGCGCCACCAATCAGGCACACCAGTACCGCCTCAATCATGAACTGCTGCATTATATCGCTACGGCGGGCGCCAACCGCTATGCGTACGCCAATCTCATGGGTCCGTTCGGTGACGGACACCAGCATAATATTCATGACCCCAATACTGCCGATCATCAGCGAAATGCAGGCCACCATCAGGATCAAGATGCTAAAGGTCATTGAGGTACGTTCGATAGATTTTCGGATCTGTTCGAAGTTATACAGCTGGAAGTCTTTAACGCCGTGGCGCTGAGTCAAGAGCTGAGAAATGGCGCTAACCGCCGCCTCGTTGGCGACAGTGTCCTTTAGCCTTACGCTGATACTGGTCAGCGTCGGCTTACCCACCATACGGTACATCACCGTACTGTAAGGCATCCAGACGTTAATCCGGTTGGGTGCGTAGCTGCGGTTATTGCTTTTGGCAATGCCGACGACCCGTGCCGGAACGGATCCCAGGAAAACTATCTGGCCCAGAGCGTTCAGGCCAGCATCATCAAACAGCGCTTTACGTGCATTTTCATCGATAATCACTTCCTGAAGCGCATTACGATCGTCCCGGAATGTGGCCCCCTGCAACAGCTTTACGCCATTCACACGGAAGTGGTTACGCCCCACGCCGTTAATAGACGCGGTGGCTGATTTCCCCCTGAAACGAATAGTATCCGAAGCGCTAACTTCAGGGCTGACGCTGTCGACAAACCCCTGCTGTGCGAGGGCATCAGCATCTGCCGGAACCAGGGTACGAATACCTTCGGTGCTGTCGTCAAAGAAATCCCGTCCCGGATAGATACTCACCACATTGGTGCCCAGTTCTTTAATATTATCCAGCGTCCTTTGTTTCGCGCCCTCACCCAATGCCACGACCGTGACAACCGCAGCAATACCGAAAATAATCCCCGTCATGGTTAACGTCGTGCGCAGCCGGTGAGCATTCATCGCTTTCAGCGCCATCTGCAACGATTCACGCGTGCGGTCGAGCAAACTCTGCCAGCGGCTTTGTCGGGTACGGCCAGGAGACGAAAGTGTTTCAGTTGTGGTTACACGACTGCCGCTATCGGAAATGATCGCGCCGTCCCGCAGCTCGATGATGCGCTGCGCATGCCGGGCAACTTTCATATCGTGGGTCACTATCACCACGGTGTGTCCGCGCTGATTAAGCTCGTTGAGTATCGCAAGTACTTCCTGCCCGGATTGAGAGTCAAGCGCACCGGTCGGCTCATCCGCAAGGATAATTTCGCCGCCGTTGATCAACGAACGAGCAATACTTACGCGCTGCTGCTGGCCACCGGACAGCTCACCCGGTTTATGGTGTTCACGGCCTTCCAGCCCGAGTCTGCCAAGCAGCGCCGCGGCTCGCTGACGCCGCTGGTCACGCTCGCTGTTAGCGTATATCGCCGGAATTTCGACGTTACCCAACGCGCTTAGGTCAGGCATCAGGTGGTAGCGTTGGAAGATAAAGCCGATATGTTCGCGACGAATCCTCGCCAGCTCATCCGGCGAAAGTTGGGCCGCATTCTGCCCCCCGATGAAATAGTCGCCACGGTCGGGTACATCGAGGCAGCCCATGATATTCATTAGGGTCGACTTACCGGACCCGGAGGCACCGATGATAGCCACCAGTTCACCGGCCGCGATAGTCAGGTCGATCTCTTTTAGCACCGTGAGCGCCTGACCACCGTTGGTATAGGTGCGGCTGATGCCCTTCAGCTCAATGATGTTACTCACAGAACAAACCCTTCCCCAGGCGCTTTCTCACCCGGCTGCGACAGCACGACTTTTTCTCCGGGTTTCAGGCCGTCAAGGATCTGAATATCAACGCTGTTGGTGATCCCGGTTTTCACTTCGCGGGTTTCCAGCTTGTTATCGCCGGTCAACACCTGTACCTGCTGCTTGTTGCCCTCAACTTTGTGTACCGCCTGAATAGGCACCAGCAGTGCATTTTTTGCCTCACCTGCCAGCAGGCTGACCTGTGCGGTCATGGCAATACGCAGTCTGTTTTCCGGATTCGGCACATCCAACAGCGCGTTGTAATACACCGAGGCATTGGACGTTCCCGAGCCGGAAGCGGAGCTGCTGCTGGCCAGAGAGTCATCCTTCATGACGGATTCCGGAGCCAGCTCCACGGTGCGCAGCGTGGCGTCATAACGGCGGTCGGGGTCCGAAAAGATGGTGAACCAGGCTTTTTGTCCGGCGGAAATACGGGTGATATCAGCTTCGGAGATCTGGGCCTTGATGGTCATCACGTCCAGTCTGGCGAGTTTAATAATGGTTGGCGCACTCTGGCTGGAGTTAACCGTCTGCCCCTGCTGAGTAACAACGGCAATCACGATACCGTCCATCGGTGCCAGCACACGGGTATAGCCGAGGTCGACCTTTTTCTTATCTACTTCGATCTGCGCCTGAACCAGTTTGGCATTCAAGGACAGCAGCTCAGCACGATTGGTGGCAAGCGTGGCTTCGGCGGTTTCGTAGTCTTCCCGCGAGCTGGCATCCTCACGCAGCATTTCACGCTGACGCTTGAAACGTAACTCGGCCTGTTTTAGCAGCGCTTGTTTTGCCTGCAGGTCGGCTTTCACCACATTCAGCGCCGCCTCTGCATTACGCAGATCGTTGCGCTGAGGAACGTCGTCTATATCCGCTATCGATTGACCTTTGGTGACGCGATCGCCCAGTTTTACCTTTAGCGATTTAACCTGGCCGGACACCTGGGCACCCACGTTCACGCGCTCTATCGCGTCGATTCGACCGGTCGCAAGCACGGCGTTTTCGATATTTCCGGTACGCGCGGGAGCGGTAACATATTCAGGGGCCGGTGGGCTTCTCAGTAAGAAGAACAGTGCGATGATAAGAATAATGAGCAAAGCCGCAGCAAAGGCGACGACGCGGCGAGAGGGGTATTTCGTTAACATTGTGCAGGTTTTCCATAACGATAAAAGCAGTGATCCCAGGTACTCATTGTGAATGCTCCAGCTTCTACTGGAGGTAAACACAGCGCTATTTGTTCGGATTTTATACTGAACAGGAAAAATGGCTACCTGTTTGCGTAACGTAGACTCATCCCGCAGCCTTTCGTTCCCACGGAGTACAATTATTCCGCACCTTTTAAACCGTCTCGCGCAGCAGTAACGTTAGTGTAAACGTGCTGCCGCGCCCCCGCTCACTGACTACGCTAATTTTTCCCCCGTGCAGTTCAGCGATCGTTTTCACAATTGCCAGCCCCAGCCCGGTATTTTCCGTCGCGCTACGGGAGGCTTCCCCCCGGAAGAAGCGATCGAAAATAAGCGGTAGATGTTCAGGATTGATCCCTTCCCCGTCATCGCTAACGCTTAAAACAACCCGATCCGCGACGATCTCAGCGCTTAGCGTGATATGACCATTTTCAGGCGTGTGCCGTAGGGCGTTGGAAAGCAGGTTTGAAAGCGCCCGCTGAATAAGCTGAGGGTCTGCATAAAATAAGAGATCGCCCCTGCTCACAAGCGTGATGTTTTTATCTTCGGCAAGAATGTCGTAAAAACCAATGAGTTTTTCAAATTCATGCGCGCTGCTGAGCCACTCCTCATTGAGCAGTTCGCGGCTGTTGTCTGCCCTGGCGAGAAACAGCATGGAAGAGATCATCCGCGAAAGCCGCTCGCCCTCTTCGATTATCGCCGCCAGCGTTTCCTGATACTCCTCCGCGCTGCGATCTTTGGTCTGAATGACGCTGGCGGCAGAAATCAGGTTATTGATTGGCCCGCGCAGCTCATGAGCAATATCCGATGAAAAACGGTTTAGCTGATGGAATGAGGCCTCAAGGCGCATCATCATGCGGTCAAACGACGCGGCCAGCGCGTGCAGCTCCGGCGGCCAGCGCCGATCGAGGATCCGGGTATGCAGATCGTTGGCGTGGATTTTTTCTATTTCCGTGGTGATGGTACGCAGCGGCGCTAAGCCACGGCGGGCAAGCCACCAGCCAAACGCGGCAAACAGCAGAATAGCCAGCGCGGCGATAATCTGCATCCGCTTATAGTAGGTGTTAATGATTTCATTATTCCCCGAAACGTTCAGTGCGGCCTGCACCAGCCATTTTTGGTGATTTTTCAGGGTAAACAGCGTGGAAGTAATGAGATATTTTTGCCGCACATCACCTGCGCGGTAGTGCCATTCCCGGTAGCTGAAACCGGGGGCCGGCAGCGGAAAGTCTTGTTCAGGGATAACCATGTTATTGGACTGCGCATAAACTTTGCCTTCCGGGCTGAAAATGCGCAGCGACAGCCGCTCCTGCCGCACCACGGACTCCAACAGCTCGGTTTGCCACGCCTCGCCGTTGTCCTGCCGCTCGCCAATCGCCGTGGCAATTTCCTGCTGGAACTGGATAGAACTTTGTAGCTCCAGTTCGTCTTTATGGTTGAGCTGCTGGCGCATAGTCGAATAAAGCACGCCGGACACGCTATACAGCACGATGGCCATCGTGACGGAGAAATAGAGCGTCAGGCGCGCGGTGATCGACAGATGCGACAGCTTTATCATCAGCGTAACTCCAGCACGTAGCCCGCGCCGCGCAGGGTATGCAGCAGTTTGTCGTCGAATCCGTCGTCGATTTTGTTTCGCAGGCGGCGAATGGCGACGTCAATCACGTTAGTTTCGGGGTCAAAGTTCATGTCCCACACCTGTTCGGCAATCACCGTGCGGGAAAGAACTTCGCCGGAGCGGCGCATCAGCAGGCTTAACAGCAAAAACTCTTTCTGCGTCAGTTCAATTCTGACGCCCGCCCGGGATACTTTATGGCGCAGAAAATCGAGCTTAAGGTCGCCAACCTGAAGCAGGTTCTCTTCCAGAATCGCGGTCGGTGGCGCGGAACGGCGCAGGATCACCCGCGCCCGTGCCAGCAGTTCGCTAAATGAAAATGGTTTAATCAGGTAATCTTCGGCACCGAGTTCCAGACCACGAACCCGGTCTTCCACGTCATCGCGCGCCGTCAGAAACATGATCGGCGTTTGTTTTCCGGCCTGGCGTGACATTTCGATGATTTTCCAGCCATCAATTCCGGGCAACATGACATCCAGGATCGCCAGGTCGTAGTCGCTGGTCAGCAGATAATGCAGCCCGTCTACACCGTTACCTGCCACATCCACGACAAAGTCGTTTTCACGTAACCCTTTGGCAATGTACTCGGAGGCCATTTTCTGATCTTCAACCAGTAATATTTTCATCGTCACTCCTTCGTCCCTTGTGACTCGCCGTCAAACAGCAGGAACAGTACCGGGGTAATAAACAGCGTGATCAGCTGGGAGAACAGCAGCCCGCCGACAATCGCCACGCCCATCGGTTGACGCAGCTCGGCGCCCGCACCAAGGCCGAGGGCGATGGGAATCGCCCCCATAATGGCACACAGCGTGGTCATCATGATCGGGCGGAACCGCTGCAAACAGGCCTGCATAATCGCGTCATGGGGCGTCATGCCGTGCTCGCGCTGTGCCACTAACGCGAAATCTATCATCATGATAGCGTTCTTTTTCACAATACCTATCAGCAGCAGAATGCCAATCATCGCGATAAACGTAAGATCAAGATGACATAGCCTGAGCGCCAGCAGCGCGCCTACCGCCGCCGACGGCAATCCAAGCAGAATAGTCAGCGGGTGGATCCAGCTTTCATACAGCACGCCGAGAATCACGTAAATCACCGCCAGCGCCAGCACAATCAGCCAGATCTGGCTGCTCTGCGACTGCTGGAACAGCGCCGCCTGCCCGGCATAGGTGCCAAAAACGGAGGACGGCAGATGAATCGCCTGCTGGGCCTGGGCAATGGCCGCCGTCGCATCTGACAGCGATTTCCCCGGCGCCAGGTCGAACGAAAGCGTAATGGCCGGAAGCTGTCCCTGATGGTTTACCGCCGTCACGCCCTGGGTGCGTGAGATAGTCGTGAAGGTGGTGATCGGCAGCAGCGAGCCACTTGATGACCGGACATAGATTTTCGACAGGTCGCTTTCATCCTGACGGAACGGCTCCTGAACCTCCATAATCACTTCATAACTGTCTTCCGGCGCATAAATAGTAGAAACCTGATAAGTGCCGAAGGCGTCATACAGCGTGTCGCGGATTTGCTGAATATCCACGCCCATCAACGAGGCTTTGT
This sequence comes from Enterobacteriaceae bacterium RIT693, assembly GCA_009668225.1. GTDB lineage: Bacteria > Pseudomonadota > Gammaproteobacteria > Enterobacterales > Enterobacteriaceae > Cedecea. The sequence continues at coordinate 42,279 of WJYK01000019.1, forward strand.
TTCGGTCAATAACCAGCTGCGCCTGCAGCCCATTGAGTTGCGCATCGGTATTCAGGCCGACAAACACCCCGCTTTTTTGCATCTCCGCCATCAGCCGGTTGGCCCAGTCGTTGAGGCTGGTATCGCCGCTGCTCACGGCCTGCAGCGTGTATTGATAGCTGCTTTTCGCACTGCGGCCGCCCACGCGCAGGTTTTGTACCGGGCTGAAATAAACTTTAATGCCCGGTAAATAGCCGGTTTCTGCCCGCAACTGTTTAAGTACCGCAGCCATTGGCGGGCGTTGGCTTTGATCCTTAAGCGTCAGGCTTAGCTGGGTGGTGTCGTGGTCAACGCGGGTCAGCACGTCGCTCACGCTCGGATCTTTCATCAGCGTTTTACCCAACTGCTGCGCCACGCCGAGGCGGCCCAGGTAAGACATATCCTGCGGCGCATCAATGCTGGCGGTTACCTGCCCGATATCCTCCTGCGGGAAGAAGCCTTTGGGCGAGTACCAGTAAAGCCCGATGGTCAGCGCAATCGTGCTGAGCGCAACTCCGATCATAATCACGCGATGAGAAACCGCCCACTCCAGCCCGTTGCCGTACTGGCGACGCAGCGCTTCAAACCCACGCTCAAAGATCTGGCTCCAGCGCGGCTCAGGTTTATCCTCCGGCATATGTTCGCGGATAAGCTTCGGTACCAGCAGAGGAATAATTGTCAGTGAGGCGGCCGCAGAAACCAAAATCGTCAGCGACACGACGTAGGCAAACTCGTGAAACAGCAGACCAATAGTGCCCGGCATAAAGAAGATTGGGATAAATACCGCAACCAGCGACAGCGAGATGGAGATAACGGTAAACGCCACCTCTTTAACCCCTTTTAGCGCGGCGCGGTACGGCGTTTCCCCCTCTTCCATATAGCGCATGATGTTTTCCAGCACCACAATTGCATCGTCCACAACCAGACCCACGGCAATGGTCAGCCCCATCAGCGAGATATTGTCGAGGCTCAGCCCAAAGGCGAACATCAGGCCGAACGCGCCGAGCAGGGATATCGGCAGGCTGAGCGCGGGAATGATCGTCGCCCGAATGTGGCGCAGGAACATCAGAATAACCATCACCACCAGGGCAATGGTCAGCAGCAACGTCAGCGTCACGTCGTGGATAGCAGCGCGGATCGACAGCGAGCGGTCATTAAGAAACTTCACGCTAACCGACGACGGCATCTGCGCCTGTAGCTTAGGCATCAGCTGGCGAATCGCGTCGATAGTGGAAACAATGTTAGCGCCGGGCTGGCGCTGCACGCTGAGCACTATTGCCCGGTTGCCATTGACCGCGCTGTAGCTCAACGTATTTTCGATGCTGTCCTGCGCGGTGGCCACATCCGACAGCCGTACCGGTTGGCCATTGCGGGTGGCCAGGATAACTTTGGCGAAGTCCGCCGCGTTGCGTAAATCCCCGCTGGTTTGCAGCATCACCATTTGGCGCTTGCCGTCCAGCTCACCAATTGGGGAGTTATTGTTGGCGGCCGCCAGCGCGGTGTGAACGTCCTCCAGCGTCAGGTTAGTCGCCGCCAGTTTGTTCGGATCAACCTCGACCCGTACCGCGTAGCGCTTCTGCCCCAGAACCGTCACCTGTGCCACGCCGTTTAGCGTGGAAAGCGCAGGTGAGATCAGATCGTCCGAGAAGCGGTTAAGATCGGAGAGCGCCATGGACGGTGAGTCGATGCCGATTTGAATAATCGGCGCGTCTGCCGGATTAATTTTGCGAAATGACGGCGGCGTTGTCATCTGCGACGGCAGCTGTTTTAGCGCCTGATACAGCGCGGACTGCACGTCCACCGCCGCCGAATCGATATCTCGCGACGGGTCAAATTCGATAACGATGGTGGTCGCACCCTCCAGGCTATTGGAGGTCATGTTTACCACGCCCGGGATCGTCGACAATTTTTTCTCCAGCGGCGTCGCCACCGAAGAGGCCATGGTTTCCGGGCTGGCACCTGAAAGCGAAGCGCTGACCTGAATCGTCGGTGTATCGTAATTGGGCAGCGCGGCTATCGGCAGCTTAAACCAGCAGACGGCACCGGCCACCATTACCGCCAGCCACAGTAGCATGACGGCGATCGGGCGTTTCAGGCATTGTTCGGCAAACCTCATGACGCTGACCCCGCTGGCGCATTCACGACCTTCACGGCCATTCCGGGCCGCAGGGCGTTGGCGCCCTCAAGCACCACTTTCGTCCCGGCCTGAATGCCGGTCACCACGGCCATCTGCTGCTGGATGCGCAACAGCATGACGGGTTGCGTTTCGGCGTGCATTTGCGGGTCAACAACAAAGACAAAGTGCCCGTCCGGGCCGTCCTGAACGGCCTGCGGTGGCAAAACAACAACGTTCGGCGTGCTGCCCGCGTTAACCGTAATATTCTGGTATGCCCCCGGCCAAAGCTGGTTTTCACCATTATTGAAGCGGGCTTTGAAGCTCACGGTGCCGCTGTCCTGACTCACCGTGTTATCAATAAAACTGAGCGTCCCGGTGACGGGTTTTCCACTTACATCGGTAACCTGCACATCAACAGGCCCTTGACGCTGTGCGACAACCACCGCATTCAGATCCTGCTCCGGTAGCGTGAACTCGGCGCCAATCGGGTCAAACTGATTAATACTGACCATCGGCAGCGTGCTACCCGGCTGCGCAAGACTGCCAATGTGAACGTTGAGCGCGCCGGTTTTGCCGCTTACCGGCGCATAAATACGGGTATAAGCAAGCTGGGCCTGGGCGGTGTGAATGTCATCCTGCGCGGATTTGTACTGCGCCGCTGCCTGCTGTTGCGCACTGACGAGCGTGTCCCAGTCGGAGGAGGAAATGTAGTGGGTTTTCAGCAACGGCCGCCCGCGGCTGAGGTCGCGGTTGGCTTTATCCAGCTCGGCTTTAATCACGCCAAGCTGGGCCTGAGCATGACCCAGCGCCGCCAGTTCTTCCGCGTCATCCAGCACAAACAGCAGTTGCCCCTGCTTCACGAAATCTCCCTCGTGAAAACCAACCCGGCTTACCGGGCTGGTAATTTGCCCACGAATATCCACTTCATTGAGCGATACCAGGTGGCCCTGAGTGGAAAACGTCAGCGGCAGCGTTTTACTGACTGCGCCTATCAGACTCACTTTGGGAGCTGCCGTTTCCTTTTGCGTTGCCGGGGAGGAAGACTGGGAATACATCCAAAGTCCGACCGTGCCCGCCAGTACGCAGGCCGCTGTTAGCCTTTTTTTTGACCATTTGATGTTCATGATGCAGCGCTTCCACAATGCCTGATATTCCAGGAATGTTACGCCCGTCACAACGACAGAACGCCGCCACTAAAATGACAAGTTTGTAATTTTGCTTCTCATTCAATTTTCTGCCAGGATTCCTCGCCCTCTTTTTCACGGCCCCCGCAGCCAGAATTAACGGGCGGAAAAGGACGGCGCTTTTTAACTCAAAGGCAGACAGGAATCTCAATGAAAACAAAGACTGAAGCGGAACACCGCGCCGCCAAACGGCGTTGGCTAAATTCTCAGGACTCGGGGTACCACCAGGCGATGGGCAACCGCCACGTGCAGATGATTGCCATCGGTGGCGCCATCGGTACCGGCCTGTTCCTTGGCGCAGGTGCTCGCCTGCAGGCCGCCGGGCCCGCGCTGGCATTAATCTATCTGGTGTGCGGTATTTTCTCTTTCTTCATCCTCCGCGCTTTGGGCGAGCTGGTTATCCATCGCCCTTCCAGCGGCAGCTTCGTATCCTACACCCGTGAGTTCCTCGGTGAAAAAGCGGCCTATGTTTGCGGTTGGATGTACTTCGTCAACTGGGCAATGACCGGTATCGTAGATATCACCGCCGTTGCGCTCTATATGCATTACTGGGGGGCGTTTGGTGATGTCCCGCAATGGGTCTTTGCGCTCGGCGCGCTGGCCGTTGTTGCGGCGATGAACATGATTGGCGTGAAGTGGTTCGCCGAAATGGAGTTCTGGTTTGCGCTGATTAAGGTGCTGGCGATTGTCGCATTCCTGATTGTCGGGACCATTTTCCTCGGCACAGGAAAACCTATCGACGGGCATACCACCGGCTTCCATCTGATAACCGATAACGGCGGCTTCTTCCCGCATGGCCTGCTGCCGGCGCTGGTGCTGGTTCAGGGCGTGGTGTTCGCCTTCGCTTCTATCGAATTGGTTGGCACCGCGGCCGGGGAATGTAAAGACCCGAAAACTATGGTGCCGAAGGCGATCAACAGCGTTATCTGGCGTATTGGCCTGTTCTATGTCGGCTCCGTCGTGCTGCTGGTGCTGTTGCTGCCGTGGAACGCCTATCAGGCAGGCCAAAGCCCGTTTGTGACCTTCTTCTCAAAACTTGGCGTGCCTTACATCGGCGACGTGATGAACATCGTGGTGCTGACCGCCGCGCTCTCCAGCCTGAACTCAGGCCTGTACTGCACCGGGCGTATTCTGCGCTCGATGTCGATGGGCGGCTCCGCGCCGCAGTTCATGTCGAAGATGAGCAAAAACCAGGTGCCGTATGCCGGTATTCTGGTCACCAGCGGCGTGTACGTGCTTGGCGTGTTCCTGAACTATCTGGTGCCTTCGCAGGTATTTGAGATTGTGCTGAATATGGCGTCTCTGGGCATCATCACCTCCTGGGCATTTATCGTGCTGTGTCAGATTCGTCTGCGCAAGGCGATTAAAGAAGGGAAAGCGGACGACGTCAGCTTCAAGCTGCCTGGCGCACCGTTTACTTCCTGGCTGACGCTGCTGTTCCTGCTTGGCGTGCTGGTACTGATGGCGCTGGACTACCCGAACGGCACCTTCACCATTGCTTCCATTCCGGTGCTGGCGATTCTGTTGACGTTAGGCTGGTTTGGCGCACGTAAGCGTGTGCATGAAGTGGCTCAGCAGGTTCACGATCACCACGAGTAGTGCCCCTCACCCTAACCCTCTCCCCGCTGGGGAGAGGGGATCAAGTCTCAGACTTCACTCTTTGGCATCCATTAGTCACAAATTCCCACGATTATGCAGGAACGGCAAACATTCCGTTCACCTCCAGTCCTGTTTTCTATGCAGCCATCGAACTCGTGAACGTCTTAGGGGAGCCACCGTCGCTCCCCTAAGAACCCGGACTCCCGGCCAAATAAATCGACCGCTGAAGCGGCAGACCTCCGTTTTATCTCCCAGTCCTGGGTCGGCTGAGATGCGTTCCCGACGCTCTCAGCCTCCGGCCGTTCCCGACGTCCGGACCCTGGCCAGTCGGAGAGAAAACGGAGGCGATTTAAGCCGGAATCGTGCCTCGCTTTAAACCCACAGCCATTCTGCAAGTCATTGTTGCTTCAAGTCCTACAGCCACGCCCTTGTTCCCGGCTCTCATCGCCCCCGGTTATGACCCAACTCAGGCGGGGTTGAGCTGCCGGGAGCAGCGAAAGAGAGCGATCGTCGGGAACGAATCGCGAACGACCCCGAATGTTTGGGTGATAGCCGGTGGGTTTACCGCTTCAGCGGCGATGAGCTCGCCGGGCGCCGGGGGTTGTGAGGGGGAATGGCGTAATTCCCCCTCACACGTTCACCGTGCGCTGAACATGCAGGGGAAATCGATCTACGGGTGAACGGAACTTCATCGAGGTCACATGCGGCTATAGAGCAAATAACTCACCCCAGTCTTCCTACAGTACCCCGCTATACACCACCGGCCCCGTTGGCTGACCGGTCGGTGAACCGCCCTGCGGCTCAAGGCTAATGGCGATCGTCACACCGCGTGACAACGTCACGCTACCGTTGCTCACCTGCGTCACTGCTTTGCTGTCCAATAGCCCGAGAGATACTGGCTTCGCGCCGACCGGAATGGCCCACAGCTGCAGGCTATTGCTGGCGGAGACGGAAGCCAACTGTAGCGGCGTGAGGCGCAGCGTTGTACGATCGCTGTCGGCGCTGACCAGCCACTGCCCCTGCTGGCTGCTGCTGTTAAGCACCATAAGCGGCGCAAGTTCTGGCGTTTTGGCGCTGAAATACGGCACCAGCGCAACGGCGGCAAGCCCGGCGGCGAGCGCCCAGCCAAGGTAGTTCCAGCGCCAGCGGGAACGCACGACGACGTTACGCTCAGGCGGCAGGCTAAGCTGAATTTTCTTCCAGACGGTTTCCGGCGGGGGTTGCGGTTGGATCCAACTGTCCAGCCCGCCGAGCAGGGTTTGCCAGCGGCCCACGAGCGCAGCAAGCTCCGGCTCGGTCTGGAGACGCTTTTCGAATCGCAAACGCGCACTGCCGCGCAGCGTACCCAGCGCGTATTCAGAGGCCAGTGCGTTATCTCTTTGTTGGCTGCTGTTCATAGTCCGACGCAATCCTTAAGGTGATCCAGCGCCCTGCGGATCCAACTTTTTACCGTGCCGAGCGGCTGCTGTAACCACTCGGCGATATCACCGTGGGACATGCCCTGATAGTAGGCCAGCACCACGCTCTGCCGCTGTTCGCTGCTGAGTCCGTCCAGGCAGTCACGCAGGCGCCCTGCCTGCTGTTCGTCACACCAGCCGTTATCCTCTTCACTTTCCATATCGACGGCGTTATCGCTGAGTTCATCTTCTTGATTTGCGGCACGGGATTGCCCGCTGCGCAGCCAGTCGATGCAGCGATTGCGAACAATATGGGTCAGCCAGGTCACGGGGGAGCTTAATGCCGGATCGTAGCCTGAAGCCCGGTTCCACACCGTAAGGAATGCATCATGCAGAATTTCTTCCGCCCATGCCCGCCGCTGAACGGTGCGTAGCGCGACGGCAAAAAGATGGGGCGAAGTCAGACGATAGAGTTGTTCAAATGCGCGGCGGTCGCCTTCAGCAACCGCCTGCATCAGTTTTACCTGCTGTTCTACCAGAGTTTTATCCATATTTTTCTCGACCAGGCGACAGGCCTGAATCGAGTATAGACACTCACTTCGGCATCAGTACGGTATCAATAACGTCAATAACGCCATTTTTCTGGTTTACGTCATAAGTGCTGATATTGGCAATGTTGCCTTTCGCATCTTTAATTTGAATATTGTGTGGCCCGTTATTCATAAACCACAGCGGTTGGCCGTTCACGGTTTTTAATTCTGCGCTCCCGCCGCCCTGCTGGATTTTTTTCTCCAGCGCTTTCATGTCATATTTCCCCGCGACCACGTGATAGGTCAGGATGCTGGTCAGCGTGGCTTTGTTTTCCGGCTTGATCAAATTGCTGACCGTGCCCGCAGGCAGTTTGGCAAACGCGGCATCGGTTGGGGCAAAGACGGTAAATGGCCCTTTGCTCTGTAAAGTATCCACTAAACCAGCGGCCTTCACCGCCGCGACCAGCGTGGTGTGATCTTTGGAATTCACGGCGTTCTCAACGATATTTTTTGACGGATACATCGCTGCACCGCCCACCATCACGGAATCATTCGTCATTGAGGCAATGCTCAGCGTACTGAAAAAAGCGGAGGCGCACACGGCGGAAGCAAAATACTTGTTCATGTTGAATTCCTCAATTGTGGGGAGCAAGAGAGTTGCTCACATTCTGATATACGGGTGAGGATGCGCCGCTGGATGCAGTAAAAATAAAAAATATTTCGCCGTTTCTTTCACCACTCGCAACCCATTGTTAACGTTACGTGCGTTAATAATTTTCAAAACTTAAACACAGCAACTAACATATAAAGCTCACGATCCTGACAATTGGCGCATGCCGTAAACACCCCCTGATGAAAACAACCCAGAAAAACAGACTCCAGAGCAGTAAAACCGCACTTCTCCTGATCCCAGCATTCACCCCCTGCTTTACGCAAGCCGCCGACACAACGCAAACCGATGAGACCACGCTGCTGGTGACCGCTAAGCCTGCGACGGTTTCTGAGCTGGATACGCCAGCCGCGGTGAGCGTGGTTTCAGGCGATGACCTGCGCCAGGCCACGCCGCGTATCAATCTTTCGGAAAATCTTGGCGGCGTGCCAGGACTGCAAATTCAGAACCGCCAGAACTATGCCCAGGATTTACAGCTCTCGGTACGCGGCTTTGGCTCGCGCTCGATGTACGGCGTACGCGGCGTGCGCATGTATGTGGATGGGATCCCGGCCACCATGCCCGACGGTCAGGGACAAACGTCAAATATCGATCTTAATAGCGTGGAAAGTATCGAGGTTCTTCGTGGGCCGTTTTCCGCACTCTACGGCAACTCTTCGGGCGGCGTCGTTAACGTCACAACGGAAACCGGCCGTCAGCCGCCTACGTTCGAAGCCAGCAGCTATTACGGCAGCTTCGGTAGCTGGCGTAACAGCGTGAAAGCCACCGGCTCAACCGGCGACGGCACGCAGGCCGGGGATGTGGACTATGCCGTATCCGCCTCGCGCTTTACCACGCACGGCTATCGCGATCACAGCAGCGCGCAGAAAAACCTCGGCAATGCGAAGCTTGGCGTTCGCCTGAACGATGTCAGCAAGCTGACTTTGCTTTTCAACAGCGTGGACATTGACGCGAACGATCCCGGCGGCCTGACCGAGCAGGAGTGGCACGATAATCCAACGCAGGCGCCCCGCGCCGATCAGTACAATACGCGAAAAACAACGAAGCAAACCCAGGGCGGCCTGCGCTATGACCGGCAGCTCAGCGAGCGCGATGATTTAAGCGTGATGATGTACGCGGGCGTGCGTGAGACCACGCAGTTTCAATCCATTCCTGCGGCAGTCCAGAAAAGCCCTACTCATCCCGGCGGCGTGATCCAGCTGGCAAGGCATTACCAGGGCATTGATACCCGCTGGACGCACAACGGCGAACTCGGCGGCGTGCCGGTCAGCTTCACCACCGGGCTGGACTACGAGACGATGACCGAGAAGCGCAAAGGCTACGAGAACTTTGTTACGGTGAACGGCGCCACGGTGCTGGGCGAGCAAGGCAACCTGCGCCGCAACGAGCGCAACCTGATGTGGAATCTCGACCCGTACCTGCAAACCACGTGGCAGTTGACCGATAAACTCAGCCTGGATGCGGGCGTGCGCTACAGCTCGGTCTACTTTGATTCAAACGACTATTACATCGTGGGGAAAAACGGCGACGACAGCGGCAACGCCAGCTATCACAAATGGTTGCCTGCCGCCTCGTTAAAATATGCCGTTAATGACGGCTGGAATGTTTACACTTCCGCAGGCCGTGGGTTTGAAACGCCAACCATCAACGAGCTTTCTTACCGCGACAACGGCGCGTCCGGGCTGAACTTTGCTCTGCAGCCCTCTACCAGCACCACGGTTGAGGTTGGCAGTAAAAACCGCATCGGCAACGGCCTGTTTACCGCCGCCCTGTTCCAGACCGACACCGATAACGAGATCGTGGTCGATCAAAGCAGCGGTGGGCGCACGACCTATAAAAATGCCGGTGAAACTCGCCGCCGTGGACTTGAGCTTTCTCTCGATCAGCAGTTCGCCGCAGACTGGCGGTTGAAAATGGCCTGGACGTACCTCGATGCCACCTACCGCAGCAACGTTTGTGGCACAAACGACTGCAACGGCAACCGGATGCCGGGAATCGCCCGCAATATGGGTTACGCATCGTTGGGCTACGTGCCTGAAGACGGCTGGTATGCGGGCGCGGACGTTCGCTATATGAGCGATATCCAGGCCGACGACCAGAACGACGCCAAAGCTCCGACCTACACCACCGTGGGATTGAACACCGGCTACAAGCTTCAGCTGCAGCAAAACTGGCTGCTGGACATCTGGGGGCGAGTTGATAATCTGTTCGACCGCGATTACGTCGGCTCGGTGATTGTCAATGAAGGCAATGGCCGCTATTTCGAGCCAGCGCCTGGCCGTAACTACGGCGTGGGCGTTAACGTCAGCTATAGCTTCCAGTAAGCGTTTTCCCTCCGGCTAAGCCGGGGGGACATTTAAAAAGGAATTTTATGTCACCTATCCTGACCCTCCGTGATGCCACACGGGACGATATCGAGACGCTTTTCTCCATCCGTACCAGCGTCAATGAGAACCATCTTTCGCGCGAAGAAATGGCGGAAATGGGCATCACACCGCAGACTATTGCGGATATTATTGCCGAATCCCCATGCATCTGGCTGGCAGACGTTGATGGTCAGCCCGCTGGTTTTGCCATGGCGATTGCCGAAGAGGCCTGCCTGTTTGCGATGTTCGTCCTGCCGCAGTTTGAAGGTCTGGGCGTTGGTAAGCTGCTGCTGAAAAAAGCCGAGGCGTTTCTGTTTGCCCAACAGCCCACCATCTGGCTGGAAACGGCAGCAGGCAGCCGTGCTGCAAACTTTTATCAACGCCACGGCTGGCAGCCGGTGGGTGAGCAAGACGGCGAAGATATTCGCTTCGAAAAATCACGCCCCGCTGCTGTGAAACAGTAGTGCCCTTACGGCATTGAGCTTAAGGTTTTTGCCCCGACATTTGTGCCGTTAGCCAGCGATATAAAATGCCCACCACATAGCGCTGCTCTTCATCGGTCAGCGCTCTTCCCGCCGGTATCGCGTGCCATTTAACCAGGCAGCCTCTGCAGCAGGTCGCCGTGGCATGTTGGGCAATAAAAACCGGGTGGCCGCGCATGGGCGTTTGTTTGCCGTCGTTTTTCGGCTCGGCAGGTGCCAGGCGGAGGGCGATAAACTCTTCGGCGTGGCGGGTGACGGTTTCCGGGCCTTTATCGATACAGTACTGGCGTTCTTTTGGGCCGAGCTGGAAACGCTGGCGAAACGGGGAGCGTGTAAGGCGCTGAAAAACGCTATCGGGATTGTTCACTGCGGCACATCTTTTCCGACTTTGAAAACGGTATGGTACGCTGTGAAGGCTAAATAGCAAGCCGGGGCGCTGAAAGCTCAGCGCCCTGGCTGACACTAACTACGCTCGATGTCTTTGGCCGCCTGATCCAGCGTGTCGATGATTTTGTACAGCGTCTCTTTCGAAAGCTCAGTGCTGCCCAGTTTAGCGTGCAGCGCCGTTTTGAAGTTATGAATCGCCCGCTGTACCTCGGGTAAACGGCGGTTGCCGCCGAGAACGCCGAGGGTGGCCAGCCTGGTGGTCACCGCTTCCAGTTCGGACTGCTGCTGTTCAAGCGAGGTTTTTCCTTCTGCCGTCAGCGTGAAGGATTTTTTCCCGCTCTGCCCTTCGCCCACCGTGATTAAGCCCATTTCCTCCATCAGCGTCAGGTTAGGATAAATAATGCCGGGGCTCGGCACATATTCCCCTTTCGCCAGGCTTTCAATGGACTTTATAAGCTCGTAGCCGTGCGCCGGGCCGCCAGCCAAAAGATGCAGAATCAGCAGGCGGATGTCGTTGGCGTCAAACAGGCGTTCACGGCGATGGCGGGCACGCCCTTCCGGATGGTTTTGTTCATGATGAATACGCATGTCGGTCGCCTTATTTGTCATGCCAGTAGGCAACGGCGCGGACCAGGTCTGCATCCAGGCCACGCTCTTCCAGCAGGTAATCACCCAGTGCTTTCGCCTGCTTTCCTTCGCCCACAATCCAGATGTAGTAGTCGTTAGCTGGGATCTCCGCGTGCTTCAGGTACCCGGCGATTTCCCCGTATGTTAACGCCTGCACTTTTGCCGCTGGAAATTCGCTCAGATAGTTCAGGCTGTCGGTATTGTGGCAGTTGACCAGCACCTGAACCTGCACTTCCTGGCTCAGCGACTGGAGACGGCGGCGCACGGCAGGCAGGCCGCTTTCATCGGTCACGTAAAGCTGCCAGTGATAGTCCGTTGGGGTGACCAGAGAGCCGCGTGGGCCCCCGATGAACAGCTTGTCTCCCGGCAGCGCTTCTTTCGCCCAGCTGCTGGCGACCCCGCCGTCGTGCAGGTAGAAATCAATCGTTAATTCGCAGCGCTCCGCGTCGAAGTCCAGCGGCGTGTAGTCCCGCGACTGTGGACGCGCGCCCTCGCCCCAGACAATGCCCTCGCTGGTTATCTGCGGCGGGGTGAACTCCCCGTTTTCTGCCGGGAAGAAGACTTTAATGTGGTCGTCGAACCCCTGTGAGGAAAAGTCTGCCAGCTGCGGGCTGGTGAACTCGAGGCGGTAAAACGTATCGGCGATAAACGTTTTGGTTTTTACCGTTAACTCACGAAACTTCAGTTCATTACGAACCCGAACCGGCATTTTTTTAGCATTATTTTGCGTGGTCATAGCGTACCTTTTAGGCATGTAAGATATATCATAGACATATCTTAGAGCACGTCATACCGCCTGTCTTTATCATTTTGCGGCGTTAACCTGCTGGCATGTAAATGAGAATGACATGCATTTCAGCGCGGCGCTACCGGGATCGCAAATTGACAAAACGATACTTTTTTGACCTTTCCCTTATCGCAAATCAGGTTCTACACTGAGGTTGGCATCAGCCAGTTGTTCATCCACTCACCTACCATCTGACCAGGGAGGCCTGACATGTTTCCTGAGTACCGTGATTTGATTTCCCACCTGAAGTCCGAAAACCCCCGCTTTCTCAGCCTGTGTAATAAACACAACCGTCTCGATAGCGAGATTATGCGCAAGGAGGGGCCGCAAGGGACGGGATACAACGATGAAGTCGTGCAGATGAAGAAAGAAAAACTGAGGGTAAAACAAGAGCTTTACCAGATGTTGAAACAGGCCAGCCAGCCGGCCTGATAACAGAATGACAGGGAAGGGTTTACCCTTCCCTGAGGCTGCTGACAAAGTTCATTGCTCTAAAAAAGTCCAAAGCCTGGTCTAATAAAAACAATGAATAATGTTCTCTGGTTTGCCCCAAACAGTCGAAAACCACGTTTTTCGGCTGTTTGTCATCAATCTGGAGGAAGGGTTTGCCCTTCCCTTGCTGCAAACGGCTATACGTCCACGTTCAGTTCACGGAGAACTTCGGTCATTTTTCTGGCACCAGAAAAATTCAGATGGTCCCCGTCGCGGAAGTCTTCACGGGTAAATGCTGGGTTTTCTGAGAGGTCGATAAAACGCGAATGTGCAGCGTCAAGCCCGGCAAAGCAATTGCGATGCGTGAATTTCATCCAGACATCCAGGTTATCCACGTAAGCGGCCGGGAAAGGTGGCGTCAGCCAGACGACATGCTTACCGTGCTTTGCCAGCAGGGTGTCCATGAGTTTCACTCGTCGCTTGTTCTCACGCAGCGTTGTCTGATGATGAACCGATTTAGAATGTGCAATTCCACGCAGCTGCGCCACCTGCTGCTGCTGAGCCAGAGGAAGCGAAGCCATGCTGCCTATTAAACCGCGTGTGGATTCGCAAATTTGCGCCCTGAAGGTGGCATCCTCCAGCCCGGTAATTGTCTGCCCCTGCGCAGGAAATGGCATCACCAGGCGGCTAAAGACCTGAATACCGTCCGAGGCGGATTCGCCAGCGCCTTGTATAAGATAATGGCTGTTCAACTGACTCCATGCATGAATAATCTGCTGGTTAAAGTCGTCTTTTGTTTTTAGCAGATCGCTGTACAGATCAAAAAAGCCAAGGCAATAAATAAAGTTCTGTACGTGCGGGTATCGCTCAAGAATATGAACCGTCAGCTGCTGGGCCTGCTTAAGCCCCAAACTGTGGGTAGAGATATTTACGCTGTGTTCCAACAGCACCTCAGGGCAGCCATAAAAGCTGTAGGAGTTACCAATAATGACCGTTTTAACTTCTGGGTTAGCCAGCGCGGTATATTGCTGCGCCAGCAAATGCGTGTACTTAATAGCCGTTGTGCTTAAGGGGATGAAATTATGAATCAGCAGATCATAAAACGAGATACAGGCGATGGCCTGAGGATGTTCTACCGCCAGAGCTACTTTTAACCCATACGGGTCGTAAAGGATAAAAGGTGCGGAACTTGCTGCGATCCTTGCGTTGAAAACATCAATTTCCTGCTGGTTTTGCTCGTCAGCTCCCAGATAATAGAGATTATTGATCGCTGAATTTCTGAAGTGAGCCCTCAGCATTTGTAGCTTATTCAGTTCGCCAAAATAAAAAATATCGATACCGCTTCGCGCCAAAGCGCTTAGCCAAAATAAATTGAGGGATAAATAGAGCTGATTAGTATCCTGCTGCTTGCCTTCAAGCCAGTCGCCCAGGGCGTTAATCAAGTCTAGCGTGATATCGCTGTCATCAAGCAGCGTCTGGTTTGAGAAAAGATAATCGGCGAGCCTCTGCGGAGTCTGAGCTGCTTGTTCTGGGTTTTCAAAGGTCGAGAGGTAATGCTGAATTTGCTTTAAAAAATGATTCTGCATAATGGCATTATTATAATTGCAATAAATTAGCTCCCGATCCTATCATCGGGAGCTAAAAACCGATCGCGCAATAACAACCAACAATCCCGCTTATCCCTGGAAATCACCAGAAACGAGACTGTATTTTCTCAAGGCACGCTAACCAGACGGAAAGAAATTTCGTACAGCGCATTCAATCCCGGATAGATTTCACCAATCACCTGTTTAAGCTCTGCCAGCGTCATGTTCTCCTGGCGGGCATGCTCATCGTCCAGGGCGTCAAGCAGTACAGGCGTCACGCTGACGACGTCGATAGTGCAGAAATAAATGTCATCTTCATAGCGACCCACGCGTAAACGCTGGCCCGGCTGGAAATGGGATTCACTGCTGTCACGCAGGGTAATGGTTTTGAGTCCGGCGACAATGTCGTGCTCGAAGCGACGGAAAAAGGTGATGTCGTTAGCCATGCTGCCTCCTGATAAACATTTGGCAGCATGATAAGTCGCTTAGACGAACGGCGCTAACGGATCCGCCGTTTCAAAGGCGATTTTTCTGTCTGCCACCGGCGGATAAATCAGTTCCTGGGTAATAGACAGCTTAATTTTCTTCGCTTCCTCGCGCACGTGGGTCACCTTCTGCTCCCAGCCTTCGGTAAACACCGCGCCCCAGTTGCCGAGATCGAGACAGGTGACGTAGTTAATCTGGCGATAAGGCAACGGCGCCACGTCCAGCAGGCTTGCCGCCACGTTATAGCCCACAAAGCGGCCCAGCATGATGGCATGCTGGCAGGTCATCAGCGCCAGGTTCCCCAAATCATCCGTCTCGGCACGAGCAACGTCACCGGTGGCAAAAATGGCTGGCTGCCCTTCAACGCGCAAAAACGCATCCACATGCAGACGGCCTTGTTTATCACGCGGGGTACCGATCTGTTCCGTTAACGGACTTGCCTGCACGCCAGCGGTCAGAATCACCGTGCTGGAGGCAATGCGCTCGCCATTGGCCAACACAATGCCATCGGCATCAACTTCACGGACGTCGGCATTCAGGCGCCATTCCACGCCGAGTTCTTCGCTGGCAGCGGCAATCACGTCGCGCAGCTCGCTGCTGTAGCGCCCACCGATTTTATCGCCTCGTTCCACCACAATAACGCGGGCTTTTGTTTCTTCCCCCAGTACCGCACGTAATCTGCCCGGCAGCTCGGTTGCCATTTCAATGCCGGTAAACCCGCCGCCGCAGACGATGACCGTGTTGCGGGCTTCGCTTTCCGGCTGCAGCGCTAAGGCAGATATATGCTGTTCCAGGCGTAGCGCGCTCTCAAGCTGGTCGAGGTCGAAAGCATGCTCTGCCGCACCTTTAATCAGGTCACGCTTCAGGTTGCTGCCGGTGGCCAGGACAAGGCGGTCATACTGGCGAGGCGTGCTGTTGCCCTGCTCGTCCCGGTACCAGACACACTGATTTACGCTGTCGATGCGCTGCGCTTCACCTTTAACAAAGGTCACGCCGGTAACGTCAAACAGCGGCTGAAGCGGAGCGACCAGCGAAGCCACCTCGGTTTCGTAGAAACGTGGGCGAACGCGCAGCTCCGGCTGGGGAGCCAGCACGGTAATCTCTATGTCTTCGCGATCGTACATCGTGGCCAGTCTTGCCGCACTCAGTGCCGCCCACATACCGGCAAAGCCAGCGCCCAGGATAAGGATCTTCTGTTGCATGGTTGTACTCCAATAAAGGCCCTCAGCGGCCAAAGACTGCGACTATACTTATCGCAGTTAACTGCGACAAGATCTTTCGGAGTTTATTTTCATCCCCCTACTTTCGGGGTTATAGATTGCATAGCGCGGATAAAATCCCTACATTACCTGGATTAAATGAGTCGGAGGCAGTATGGCGTTTTACAGCTCAGGCGTGGAGTACGGCATCCACAGCCTGATATGCATGGTGGATGGTAAAGGCGAAGGCCGCGAAATGAACGTGCGTGAAATCGCCGAGCTGCAGGGCGTGCCCTACGACTATCTCGGTAAAATTTTCACCAAGCTTTCCAGAGCGGGGCTCGTCGTCAGCAGCGAAGGCAAAGGCGGCGGCTTTAGCCTTTCTCGCCCGCCTGACCAAATCAGCGTGCTGGACATTGTGGAAGCCATCGACGGTGAGAAAAGTATTTTCGACTGTAAAGAGATCCGCCAGCGGCTGGCCGTTTTTGACGAAGTGCCGCCCGAGTGGGCATGCGAAGGGATTTGCGGCGTGCGTGCCGTAATGAATATCGCCCAGCAGCGTATGGAAGAGGCGCTGGCCCAGCATACCGTGCTGGATCTGGCTCGCCGCATGTACCGTAAGGCACCGGATGAGTTTGTTATTGAGGTGCAGGACTGGATCCGCGACCGCCGCAGCAGCTAGCCTCTCGCTTAGTACAATTTTGCAGATTCAAAGCCAGCCAGCGCATAAGTCGCTGGCTTTTTCGTATAAAAAATCGGCAAACACAGCCAAACACGGCGTAATTTAGCCATCCCCCACTCCGGACATCCGAACGGCTTTCCTTCCCTACCGCCAAAACAGCACATTATATTACTTTCAGTTCTAAACAACGGGTTTATGTTCTTTAGATGCGGCAATTTGCCACCCTATCATCCCATACATGAACACTTTTCATGTTGTGAGAGAACGATGATCGCCGATTCCGTACTGGACCTGATAGGCCACACCCCGCTTCTGCGGCTCAACCACCTTGATACCGGCTGCTGTGAGCTTTTGCTCAAGCTGGAAAACCAAAACCCCGGCGGCTCGATTAAAGACCGCGTAGCCCTGTCGATGATTGAGCAGGCCGAGCGCAGCGGCAAGCTGAAACCTGGCGGCACGATTATTGAAGCGACGGCTGGCAACACCGGGCTTGGGTTAGCGCTGATAGCGACCCAAAAAGGCTACCCGCTTATCCTGGTGGTGCCGGACAAAATGAGTCAGGAAAAGATTTTCCATCTGCGAGCGCTGGGCGTGGACGTGCGCCTCACCCGCTCCGACGTCACCAAAGGCCACCCAGAGTATTACCAGGATTACGCCCTGCGGCTGGCGGCGGACATTCCGGGCAGTTTCTATATCGATCAATTTTCAAACCTGGCGAATCCGCTGGCGCACGCTACCGGAACCGCCGTTGAGCTTTGGGAGCAAACCGGGGGGCACATCGACGCCATCGTTGTCGGCGTGGGTTCTGGCGGCACGCTGGGCGGCCTGCAGCAATTCTTCCATCCGCATTCGCCGCATACCGAATTTGTCCTGGCCGATCCCTGCGGATCGATTCTCGCCGACGTGGTTGAACACGGGCATTACGGTGAAGTGGGCAGTTGGCTGGTGGAAGGCATCGGCGAAGACTTTGTGCCGACGCTTGCCAACTTCGAGCGCGTACAACATGCGTACCGCATCAGCGATCGGGAAGCCTTTGCCACCGCCCGCGCACTCTTAACCCACGAAGGCATACTTGCTGGCTCCTCTACCGGCACCCTGCTTTCCGCCGCCCTGCGTTACTGCCAGGCCCAAAGCACGCCAAAACGCGTGGTGACTTTCGCCTGCGACAGCGGTAACAAATATTTATCGAAAATGTTTAACGATCAATGGCTCAGCCAGCAAAACCTGGCGTAACTATTAAGGAAAATTCATGAATAAGTTTGCCACCCAAAGCGTACACAGCGGCACTTTTGATGATGCGCACGGTGCAGTAATGCCGCCGATCTACGCCACCTCCACGTTTGCTCAGCCCGCTCCGGGCCAACATACCGGCTTCGAATACTCTCGCAGCGGCAACCCAACCCGGCAGGCGCTGGAAACGGCGATTGCCGAACTTGAAGGCGGCCAGCGCGGTTACGCGTTTTCTTCCGGCCTGGCGGCGATCTCAACCGTGCTCGAACTGCTCGACAGCGGCAGCCATATTATTGCCGTTGACGATGTGTACGGTGGCACCTGGCGGCTGATTGAAAACGTGCGCAAACGCAGCGCCGCCCTGCAGGTTAGCTGGGTTAAGCCAGACGATCTCGACGGTCTGCAGGCGGCTATCCGCCCTGAAACCCGGATGATTTGGGTAGAAACGCCGACCAACCCGCTGCTTAAGCTTGCCGATCTTGCGGCGATAGCCGACATCGCCAAACGCCACCGCCTGATAAGCGTGGCCGACAACACTTTCGCCTCTCCCGCGCTCCAGCGCCCGCTGGAATCCGGGTTCGACATCGTGGTGCACTCGGCAACCAAATACCTGAACGGCCACTCTGATGTCGTTGCCGGTCTGGCGGTGGTTGGCGCAAATGCGGAGCTGGCGCAGCAGCTGGGCTATTTACAAAACGCGGTCGGCGGCGTGCTTGACCCGTTCAGCAGCTTCCTGACCCTGCGCGGGATCCGCACCCTGGCGCTGCGTATGGAACGCCACAGCAGCAACGCCCTACAGCTGGCACAGTGGCTGCAGGCGCATCCTGAAGTTGAGAAAGTCTATTTTCCGTGGCTGGAAACGCACCCGCAATATCCCCTTGCTCGCCAGCAAATGTCTCAGCCCGGCGGCATGATTTCGATTGTGGTTCGCGGCGATGAAAAGCGTGCCGAGGAAGTGATCCGCAAACTGAAGTTGTTTACCCTTGCGGAAAGCCTTGGCGGTGTAGAAAGTCTGGTCAGCCAGCCTTTCAGCATGACTCATGCCTCTATTCCACTCGAACAGCGGCTGAGCAACGGCATTGTGCCGCAGCTGATTCGCCTGTCGGTCGGGATTGAAGATGCCGGAGATTTGCAGGCCGATCTGGCGCAGGCGCTGAGTTAGCGATTAATTCGCTAAAGTGCAGGAAGAAATACTGCCATAAATATAAATAATGGCCTTTTGTTTGCAAAACCTGAACGCATTCAGGGCAAGGCAAAAGGCCATTTATTTGCTGTGCGTTAATAAACTAAAGCTGTTTACTCTTTAACCGAAATACTGTCGACGCAAAATATCTGCACCGTCATCAATCGCTTTATGAATTGCCTTCACGCTACGTTTTTCGTCTTTGTCAGCTAAGGCTTCCAGCAAATCATCGTAGTTATGATGACCCTGACTCATTTCTTCCGACTGTGGATAGAGATAATTGAAGCAAGGGCCAATACGTACCCACAGCTGCTCAATTAACACGGTGAGCGTTGGCATATCCGCATACTCAAATAGCTGGAAGCGGAACTCCCGGTTAGCCTGCAAGGCGGCTTCGACGCTGATATGTTTCGCTTCAAGAAACGCATCACAAAGCTGCTGCAAGCGGGCCAGCCGGGTTTTGTCCATGTACCGCGCCGCCTGCTCTACCGCCATACCCTCCAGATTCTTACGGATGGTCGTAATTTCATGATAACGCCCCAGAGAAATTTCAGGCACCAAAAAAGCCTGTGCTGGCGTGGCATCAAGCGCCCCGGAAGAGACCAGTCGCAGCAGCGCTTCCCGAACCGGCGTAATACTGGTGCCAAGCTGCTCTGCTATCTCTTTAGTGACTAATCTGGCACCGGGTTTTAAGGTTCCCACGATCAACGCACTCTTTAACCTTGCCTCAACTTGCATGGTTAAACTCATTCTTTGCGCTTTTTCTAAGTCAAGCATGTTTATTTCCTATAGCAAAATAACTACTTTGTATTTGCAGTTTAATAACTGGCTTGTCATCAATGGAGTATATAGGATATATCATGTACTCTTACCACAAATTTATACCACCATGCGAATTAACCTGACGAAACATTCGATATCCGTCAATAATTTAGACGGTAACGTATAGGGATTGACTACAATGAAAGCATCCGGCCGTAAACTCGCAACTCTGGCTGTATTAATTAGCCTGGTAACCCCCTTTAGCTACGCAAGTGAATTAGTCATAGCTCAACCCGCTTCTGCCACCGCGATGGATCCGGGTTTCCTTAAAGAAGCCGCCACGCTGGTGGACAATATTTTTGATACTCTGGTCCTGCGTGATAAAAATATGCAGCTCCAGCCCGGCCTTGCCACCTCATGGAAAGCACTGGATGACACCACGTGGCAATTTGACCTACGGCCTGGCGTCACCTTCACTAACGGTGAACCGGTCAACGCCGCGGCGGTTAAATTCTCTATCGACCGCATTCTTGACCCCGCCAACCACGCCCCCACCATTTCATACATCCGCACCATCAAATCTGTAGAAGTCACGGGGGACGACCAGGTTCGCATTCATACCGACGGCCCGGACCCGCTTCTGCCGACGCGCATGAGCCGCTATCCAACCTATATCGTACCGCCTGCTTATGTAAGTAAAGTCGGTGCTGCGGAATTTGCACGAAAACCTATCGGTAGTGGAGCATATACATTAAAAGAATTTATACCAGATGAACGTGTAGTTATGCAGGCTAATCCACACTATTGGCGTGGAAAACCAACAATTGAGCAGGTGACATGGCGCCCAATCCCGGAAGCTACCGCCCGCATTACTTCCCTGTTAACAGGGGAAGTGCAGCTGGTTGACAGCGTTCCGGCCGACCTGGTTACAACACTAAAAAATAAGCCAGGTATTCACCTTGAGCAAGTCAAAGGTGGTGGTCTGACCATTTATCTTGGTCTCAAAAATGGTGAGAAACCTTTAAGTGATGCTCGTGTTCGCCAGGCATTGTCGCTGGCGCTGAATCGTCAAGCCTATACCCGCCAGCTGCTGCACGGTTTTGGTACCCCAACCGGCACCATGGCCGGAGCGAAGGACTTTGGCTACCTCAATATTCCAGCGCCTGAGCAGGATGTTGCCAAAGCTAAAGCGTTGCTTAAGGAAGCCGGTTATCCGGACGGTTTTACCCTGAAATTCCAGGCACCGCGCCGCTATATCGCCAGCGCCGAAGTGGCTCAGGCGATTGTTCAGGATTTAGCGGCTATCGGCGTGAAAGCACAGCTTGAGGTCCCTGAGTGGTCGGTTTATACCCAACAGGTGGCCTCCGGCAAACAGGCAGAGATGTATATGCTGGCGTGGGGCTCAACCCAAACGCTGGACGCCGATGCCGCGCTGTACCCTATCCTGCACTCCGGCGAGCCGTACTCCACGGTCAGCAATCCTGAGCTGGATAAGCTGCTGAACGCCAGCCGCTCCACGGTTGATGCGAAAAAGCGTGAAATTATCCTGCAGGATATTCAGAAAGTGGTCGCCAAAGAACAGCCGCTTATCCCGCTGTACCGCGAGGATTCTCTGTACGCCAATAGCGATAACCTGACCTTTACCGGCCGTGCCGACGCGCGTATCCCGCTGTATGATCTGAGGCTGAAATGATTTTCCCCGGACGCGCCCTGACCCGCCGCCCTCGTCGCCTGATTTCAGGTGACGGCGTGCTGGGGGGCTTATTGCTAGGCACGGTGATCCTGCTGGCGCTGGTAGCCCCGTGGCTGCCGTTGCCTGACCCGTTAACCAATAACCTGGCGGATACCTTCCTGCCGCCGGGCAGCGAAACGGCGGGCGGCATGCACTGGCTTGGTACCGATCAGCTCGGGCGCGATTTGCTGTCAAGGATCCTGGCGGGTACCCGCCTTTCCCTGACGGTGGTGTTACTGGCGGCGGCAATTGCCGCCGTTATCGGCACGCTGCTGGGGATGCTGGCGGGCTATATTGGCGGCTGGCTGGATGCCGTCATCATGCGCCTGATGGATATTCAGCTGGCGGTGCCGTTTATTTTGCTGATTTTGCTGGTGATGGCGCTGTTTGGCACCTCGCTGGAAAACATTATCCTGATCATGGGCGTGACCAGCTGGGCGATTTACGCCCGCGTGGCGCGCGCCAAAACGCTTGAACTGCGCGAGCTGGAATACATTGAAGCGGTGCGCGCCATGGGCTTTTCCACGCCGCGTATACTGCTGCGCCACATTCTCCCTAACCTCGCTACGCCGCTGGTCGTGCTGCTGACGCTGGATATCCCAAGGCTTATCGTTCTCGAAGCCTCTATCGGTTTCCTTGGTATGGGGATCCAGCCGCCTACGCCCACCCTCGGCAACCTGATTGGCGAAGGGCGCTCCTACATGCTGCTGGCGGAATGGCTTGTCCTGTGGCCGGGGCTGATTATTGCGGCCCTCGTTGTCGGCTGCAACCTGCTCGGCGATAGCCTGCTGCGTAAAACCCACACGAGGCTTGACTGATGCTGCGCTACATTCTCTCTCGCTTTGCTCAGGCCTTACTGGTGATGTTTGGCGTCTCGCTGCTTATCTTTTATAGCTTGCACCTGACCGGCGACCCGGCTGCGGTGATGATGCCGCCCGGTTCTTCCCAGCAGGAAATTGATAACTTCCGCCATGCGATGGGCTTTGACCGCCCGCTGCTCTGGCAATACGGCCATTACCTGAACGGCCTGCTGCACGGCGATCTTGGCCTGTCGCTCCGCTATGAGCAGCCGGTGACAGAACTTATCGCCCAGCGCGTGCCCGCCACGCTGCTACTGGCGGTTTCTGCTCTGGCGTGGAGTACCGCGATCGGCCTGCTGCTTGGCCTTGTCAGCGCCGTCTGGCGTAACAGCTTCTGGGATTTACTTGCTCGCCTGTTCGCCTTTAGCGGCCAGGCTGTGCCGGTATTCTGGCTAGGCCTGCTGATGATTATCTGGTTCAGCCTGCATTTGCGCTGGCTGCCCTCCAGCGGCTACGGCTCCTTCAGCCACCTGATTATGCCGGCCATTAGCCTGGGCGCCTATTACATGAGCGCCATCGCCCGCCTGGTTCGCGCCAGCCTGATAGACGTTCTGGCGCAGGATTACATCCGCACGGCCCAGGCTAAAGGGCTCAGCGCGTGGCGCATTCTCATTCGTCATGGCCTGCGCAACGCGCTGATCCCAGTAGTGACCGTTCAGGGAATGTATTTCGCTTCCCTGCTGGGCGGCGCGCTGGTGACCGAAATTATCTTTGCCTGGCCCGGTATTGGCCGTCTTGCGGTACAGGCGATTCAGAACCGTGACTTCCCGCTGGTGCAGGCGATTGTCCTGCTGGCCGCGCTGGTGTTCGTGGTGGTGAATTTAGTGATTGATTTGCTTTACGTGGTGCTGAACCCGAGGATCCGGTTATGAAATCTCTTGATGCAACCCTGGACCTCCTGCACCAGCTCACACCCTTCCGCAGCGTGGCGGGCTATATCGACCAGCAGCGTAACCTCGCGCTATGGCTTGAGCGGTGGCTGATTGAAGAAACCGACGCCGAAGTGCTGTATCCGGTGGGCCAACAGCTTCAGGATGGTGCGCCGCCGCTGGTTCATGTACGCATTGATATCGGCTCGCCGCGCACACTGGTGCTGTACAACATGTACGATGTGATGCCCGCCGGTGAAGACGGCTGGGAGGTTGATCCCTTTGTTGGCGGCCTGAAACACTGGCCGGATAAAGGCGACGTATTTATCTCCCGCGGCGCAGAGAACAACAAAGGCCCACTGGCAGGCATGCTGATGGTAGTGCGCGACCTCTATCACTCCGGGCGGCTGCACACCAACATTGAAATTCTGCTGGAAGGCGAAGAAGAAATTGGCAGTGCGAACCTGCGTCGCTACCTTGCACAGCAGCCTTGCCCGGTGACGCCGGCAGAAGCGGTACTCTTTCCTTCCCTGTGCGAATACGGCGGCGGTGCGCCTCGAATTTATCTTGGCTTCACCGGCCGCAGCGGTGGCCGCCTGGTGGTGAAAGGCGGCAGCTGGGGCGGCCCTAAGGCGGCTATTCATGCCAGCAACGCGGCGTGGATCGATAATCCGGTCTGGCGGCTGGTGCAGGCATTAAGCACCCTTGCGCCCCCTCACGCTAATGGCGTACTCGAAACGGGCGAGCTGGATGAAGAAGCCAGTTCGATTCTCGACGACCTTGCGCTCGATTTTAACCTGGCCGACGAACTGACTTTCCGCCGCAGCGAGAAGTTCTCCATCAGCGGTGACGGCTACAGCAGCCTGGCTTACCTGCTGGGCAGCGCGGTACTGAACGTTTCGGAGATAGCCAGCCTGCCGCACGGTGCTCAGGGCGTCATACCTCCTGAAGCCTTCGCCGATGTAGTGCTAAGAACGCCGCCCATCGTTGATGGCGAACGCCTGATGCAGCGCATGAAGGAACAGCTCGCCAGCCCGTCGCTGGCTGGGGCAGTGCTGGAGCCAGGGGACAGCTATCCGGGCTACCGCTTCAGCATTGATGACGCGGGCGTGCTGGAACTGATGGCAAGCTATCAGCAGCAGCAGGCCAGGCCGCAAATCTGGCCGTGGGCGCCCGGCTGCGCGCCAGCCTACGCCTTCGCCGCCGTTGCCCCTGCCTTTTTGATAGGCGGTCTGGGCTACGGCGGTAACGCCCACGGCGTGAATGAATTCGTCACGCTCAGAGGCTTACAACGCTACCAACAGTCGCTTAATGACTGGCTACTCGCCTTTTAAATAATGGCCAGCACTCGGGAACCAGACAGGATAATGCATGAAAAATGTGAATGATTTTGAACGTGTTACGCTAGGATTCTTCCCCACGCCGCTGGAGGCTTTACCGCGCCTTAGCGAGACGCTGGGCGTGAATTTAAAGATTAAGCGTGACGATTACAGCGGCTTTGGCGGCGGTGGAAATAAAGTCCGTAAGCTGGAGTACCTGATGGCCGAAGCCTGCCGCGAAGGCGTAAAAGTGGTGATAACCACCGGCGGCCACCAGTCTAACCATGCCCGCATGGTCGCTGCCGCGGCGCGTAAGTTTGGCATGAAGCCGGTGCTGGTTCTGCGCGGTGACGAGCCGCAAACTTACCAGGGTAATCTCCTGCTGGATAAGCTGTTTGGCGCCGAGCTGCAGTTCCTCGACCCGGAAGGTTATTTCACCCAGATTGAAGGCGCGATGCAGGCTCATGCTGACGCAGCAGCGGCGCGTGGTGAAAAGCCGATGATCATTCCACTGGGCGGCGCCACGGCCCTGGGCGCGCTGGGCTACGTTCGCGCGGTTGAGGAAATGGATGCCCAGCTTCGCGCCGCGGGTGAATCCGCCCCGGATATTATCGTGGCCCCAACAGGCTCCGGCGGAACCCTCGCCGGGCTGTACGTTGGCGCGCGACGCTACTGGCCCAAAACACAAATTATCGGCATCAGCGTCAGCGCTAAAGCGGACTGGTTCCAGACCCGTATTTCGGCCATGGCCGATGACTGCGCCCGCCTGCTGGACTGGGATCAAAGCTGGCGGCCGCAGGATATCTGGATCGAAGATGGCTTCGTCGGCAGCGCCTACGGTGTGCCTTCAGACGGCGGCATTGAGGCGATTTATCAGGTTGCTCAGCAGGAAGGCGTGCTGCTGGATCCGGTTTACACGGGTAAGGCAATGCACGGCTTAATCACGCTGGCAGAACAAGGCCGCATTCCTGCCGAAAGCGCCGTTATTTTCATGCACTGCGGAGGATCCCCGGCGCTCTATCCGTTCGCTCAAAAACTCCTGGAGCACTGATCATGCAGATAGTGAACCGTCAGCAGGTTGCCGAACTCGGCGGCAATGACCCCATTAAGGCGTTGCAGGACGTTGAAGACACCGTGCGGCTGCTAAGAAGCGGCGATGCGGTGATGCCTGCAGAAAGCCATGTCGACCTCGACACGCCGCTGGGCAAGGTTTACGCCCTCCCGGCAAGGGTTGGCGGACGGTTCAATGCCACAGGCGTGAAATGGACGGCGCACCGTCCTCGCGCCGCTGACGGCTATCCGCAGGCTATGGCGGCTACGTTGCTCAACCGCGCGGATAACGGCTTACCAATTGGCCTGGTGGAAAGCGGCAGCCTGACCGCAACCCGCACGGCGGCGGTGTCTGCCCTTGCCCTGAAACTGGCGACTCCTCGCCGCCCTTCGCGCGTTTTATTGCTTGGCGCAGGCGTTCAGGCTCGTGCCCATCTCGATATGCTCGCCGTACATTTTCCCGATCTGGACATGGTCTACTGCTGGAATAAAACGCCGGAGCCGCTCGCCAACATGCTCAGCCATTCGGGCGACCTGCCCTGGCCCGTCACGCAGTTTGAAACGCTGAGCGATGCGCTGCGTCAGCACTGGGACGCGCTGATAACCTGCACCAGCGCCAGCGAGCCGTTTTTACGGCCCGGTATCTGGCGTGCGGGGACGCTGGTGCTGCAAATTGGCTACCACGAAGTGGCCTTTGAAACGATTGCCGCCGCCGACAAGGTGGTGGTAGACCGTTGGGGCGACTTCAAGCTCACCAGCGCAAAAAGCCTGTTTCAAATGTACCGTGCCGGGCTTTTTGATGAGAAAAACGTGGCGGCAGATTTAACGAATTTGCTGGTCGATGGCTGGCGTCCTGCGGAAACGGACAGGGTTTATTTCTCCTCCTTCGGTCTTAACGTGTTTGATATCGCCCTCGCCGCTCGCGTTCTGCAGGCTGCCATAGCTCAGGGCAAAGGCAACAATCTGCCTTTTGGCTGGGAGGCTGCCGATGCTGATTAGCGCCAGTGAATTGCAAAGGCGCCTGGCTGGCGGGGAGCAATTTGCGTTACTCGACGTGCGTGAACGGGAACAGTGGCAAATCGCTTCGTTACCCGGCGCGTTCAGCCTGAACGTCTACGACTACTTTGTTCCCGACTCCACGCCGGAAGGCTACGCCGCAATGGCCGGGGCCTTTGTTCATGCCTGGCAGCAGCTCAGCGTGACCAGCGGAGCCACGCCGGTATTCTTCGAGCAAAGCGTGGGGATGCGTTCCCCGCGTGGGCTGTGGTTCTTATGGTTCGCCCTCGGGACTGACGGGCTGATTTTAGACGGCGGCGTGGATGCCTGGGCCGCTGCAGGCGGGAAACTAACGCCGGGCCACGGCGCACAGGCGGTTGTCTTAGCCGTTGGAGCACCAATCTGCCAGCCGGCCATGCCGCAGCTGGCCGCTACCCGCAGCGAAACGGCCGACGCCGATCCTGCCTCAACACAGCTGCTTGATGCCCGCAGGCCAACGGAATATGACGGAAGTTTCGTGCACGAGTGCTGCGCCCGAGCCGGACGTATTCCCGGCGCAAAACGCTTGTTCTGGGAAGATGTCGTCGACAATGGCCGATTTAAATCCGCCGAAGCGCTGGCGAGCCTTGCGGCCGAAGCCGGATTTACGCCGTCAAAAAGAGTGATAGCCTGGTGCCACCGTGGCGCTCGCGCCGCGACGGTTCTCGTGGCATTGAAACTTGCTGGCTACCAGGATGTGGCCGTTTACGTCGGCTCCTGGCACGAATGGGCGAGCCATCCGGAATTACCGCTGCTTAGCGGGAAGGAATCACCCCGCCTTACGCAGCCGTAGAGCCTGCTGAATATCCGGGGCGGCGGCAATCAGCTGCTTCGTGTATTCATGCTGCGGCCGGTCTAGCACCTGCTTCGTTGCTCCGGTTTCCACTATTTCACCGCGATACAGCACCACAACCCGATCGCACGCCTGTCGGACGGCGCCAAGGTCGTGGCTGATAAACAGGACGGTTAGGCCCAGGCGGTCGCGCAGATCGGCGAGCAGCGCAAGGATCTGTCCTCTTACGGAAAGATCGAGTGCCGAAACGGCCTCGTCGGCCACCAGCAGTTCAGGCTCCAGCGCCAGCGCACGGGCGATTGCAATACGCTGGCGCTGGCCGCCGGAGAAGGCCGAAGGCGAACGTCCTGCCGCGTCGGCATCCAGGCCAACCAGCTCAAGTAATTCATTCACTCGGTGTTGGATTTTCCCTGCAGGCCTTAGCTTGTGAACGCGCAACGGCTCGGCAATCTGCTCGCCGACCGTCATTTTAGGATCCAGGCTGGCGTACGGATCCTGGAAGATGATCTGCGCCCGCCGCCGCATTTCCAATTGCTGCTCGCGGCTGGCTCGGCGTACGTCCAGGCCATCGAAAATAAGGGTACCGCTGTCCGCCGGAATCAACCCAATCGCGGCCCTGCCCAGCGTTGTCTTGCCCGAACCTGACTCGCCGATAAGCCCGACAATTTCGCCCCGCTCAATTTCAAGACTGGTAGGTTTAAGCACCGTCTGGCGGCTGGCAGGGAAAAACGGCAGCGCATGCGCCTGAGGGTAGCTTTTGGTCAGCTGCGACAGCTGCACCAGCGGCGAGCGGGTGACATCTTTACGCCTAACGGTCTGGGGTTCAGGCTGGGAGGCGGCAATCAGCCTGCGGGTATAGTCCGCCTGCGGGTTGGTTAGCAGCGTCGGCACGTCGCCCTGCTCAACAATATTGCCCTGATACAGCACGCAGGCGCGATCCGCATAGCGGGCAACCACGCTTAAATCGTGGGTGATGAACAAAATGCCCATCGCCATTTCCTGCTGAAGCTCCTGCAGCAGGGCCAGAATTTGTGCCTGAATGGTGACGTCCAGCGCGGTGGTTGGCTCGTCGGCTATCAGCAGCGCGGGCTTGCAGCTGATGGCGCTGGCAATCATCACACGCTGGCGCATCCCGCCGGAAAGCTGATGAATATACTGTTTTGCCCGCTGCCCGGGGTTTACAATCCCGACCCTGTCCAGCAGCGCGACCGCCTCGCGGTGCGCCTGCTTCCAGCTGAGCTTTTGGTGGCGAACCAGCACTTCTGCAATCTGCTCGCCCACCTTTAGCACCGGATTCATGCTGCTCATCGGCTCCTGAAAAATCGTGGCGATTTGCTGCCCACGAAGCTCTCGGGGATATTGTTGACCGACGGCTGACACGATCTGCCCGTTAAAAATAACCTCACCGCCCGCTTGCAGAACGCCCGCCGGAAGCAGGCCCATCACCGCCAGCGAAGTTAGCGTTTTTCCGGAACCAGACTCGCCCACCAACG
The DNA here is from genome assembly GCA_009668225.1 of Enterobacteriaceae bacterium RIT693. GTDB lineage: Bacteria > Pseudomonadota > Gammaproteobacteria > Enterobacterales > Enterobacteriaceae > Cedecea. The sequence goes on from WJYK01000019.1 coordinate 71,153, forward strand.
CCACGATCTCTCTTCGTTCAACGCTGAATGATGCATTCTGCACCAGGGGTTTTGCTTCCAGCGTACTGATGCAAAGTGAGTTAACGGATAACAGCGGGCGTTGATCGGCCATAAGGGTTCCAGACGGGAGCTAACATCGTGATTTTTGAGACTATAATATCTACCCAGGCACCACAAGATGAATTGCTGATAGCTTATTCATTTGGTCATGTCCCCGGGAGTTATTTATACTTTAGCCACGCCAGCCATAAGTGATTACCGCCATGACGACTCAGACTCTCCCCCGCCGCTGGGCCCTGCCGGCAGGCCTGCTGGCATTACTGTTAAGCGCGCTGGCGCTGGTGTTCGTCAGCCATCACTGGAGCGCCTTTATCCAGTGGTGCCTGAGCATGCAGATTAGCCTGCACCGCTACCTGGTTTTCTATTTACTGCAAATCAATAACCACCAGTACAGCGGCGGCGTCTGGCTTTTAGTCGGCAGCTTTTTCTATGGCGTACTGCACGCGATTGGCCCAGGGCACGGCAAATTTATCGTCACGACCTACCTAAGCACCCAACAAGAAACGCCTCTCGCCGGGCGAGTAGTGCCTTTTCTCGGCAGCCTGATGCAGGGCGTGAGCGCCGTCGTCTTTGTCTGTGTGTTGGCTATCGCGCTGAATTTATCCAGCGGCGATCTCAGCGAAAGCCGCTGGTATGTGGAGAAAATAAGCGCGGTGCTGATTGGCTGTTTCGGGATGTTTATTTTGCTGAACGCCCTGCGGCAAACGCCGCTGCGGATGAAATCCTTCACGCCGTTGAGCACCGCGGCGATTCATCCTGTTCACAATGAAAACTGCGGCTGCGGGCATAATCACGGCGTCGGCTATGACGGCCGGAGCGGTAACTGGCTGACGCATTTAGGGGTGATACTGGCGATTGGCGCCCGCCCCTGCAGCGGTGCCATCATGATTCTGGTGTTTTCGAACGCCCTGGGGTTCATCAGCTGGGGGATTGCCGCCGTTATGACCATGGCGCTGGGGACCGCCCTGTCGATCCTCGGGCTGTCCGTGCTGGTGACCCGCACGCGTGATTCCGTCGGCAAGCTTTGGCTGTCACAAACGCCCGCGCGGGTACGCCTGATTACCACCGGGCTGAAAGTGGCCGGTGGCCTGCTAATTGTGCTTTTTGCCGTGGTGCTGTTTGTCACCACTATCCCCATCAGCGCCAACGGCGACTTTATCGCGGCGGGCTGCTAGAAAACCTGCTCGATCAGAATAGCGAGAACAATAGCGCCACCGGGAAGCTCATCGGCCAGGTGGCACCAATCAGCACTGAGCAAAGCAGCTTAATACGTTTGGAGTCTTTGGCGAGCAGCCAGGTGATCCCGGCGCAGATTAACGACATTACGGCGTAAAAAACCAACATGTGTTGATAAAGCGTCATACAAAGCATTACTACTTGTTAAAAAATTTTGCAAAATATGCTCTTTTTTATGACGCAGATCAAGTTTAGAAACTTACTTTACTCAGTAATAGCTGACTTCCGTCGTCACATGTTGACGCTGGGTTTGCTGCGTGCTTCCCAGCCCGGTGACCAGCGTCATGTCGCAGGCAACGGGCGTTAATTTTTCGTCATAACGGCAGTGGCTTTCGGCCGTTAAAAACGCCACGCCCATCGTCTCGGTCACTAATTTATAGTCGAAAGGCCGCTTTTCGGCATCTTCGTAGCTGACTTTGGTTTGCGAGGCCACCTTGCCATTCAGATAGAAATCCACCTGCTGTGGCAGCCCACTGGCGTTGTATTCATGATGAGCAATGCGCTGGCCGCCCGGCATGAAAAAGATATCTTTCAGCAAACCGTTCGGCCAATAAGCATATTTCACCTCGCCAAGCTCATCCTTTCTCTTTTGCACCAGGCAATTATCATTCAGCTTGAGGGATAAAGGTTTACCGTTCTGGGTGCCAATCAGCGCGTTCCCTTCACGGTGAAGCTGCAGAACCTTTTTTTGCGCCGAATCCCTTATATCCAGGCTTGCAATACATCCGCTACTGTCCACTACCAGCTTATTTTCATAGTTTATTTCGCCTGAAGGGTGCTTTATCACGGTATGCATTTCGCGAACGTTTCCGGACGGCGCGTTGAAATCAAACATCGTCGCCAAGTTGGCGATGGCCGGGTTTCTTTCCGTCCCGGCATGCGAGAGAGGAGTAAAAAGCAGCGGCATCGCCAGCAAAAAATAACCTTTTAATTTCATACATCTTCCTTGAACGCAGGCAGAGATTGTCCGCCGTTTACGCGTGGATGCCGGGAGCGTTAATTAAGCAGAGGGTTAACGAGATTTTAGCAGGACACTTTACGCTATCTGCCAGATAAAACCCACCGAAGTGGGTTTTCAGGGCACTTACAGCTTAGGAATAATCAGCACCTGGCCGGGATAAATTTTATCCGGGTGGGTCAGCATTGGCTTATTAGCCTCGAAAATGGTGTTGTATTTGTTGGCATCGCCGTAAACGTGTTTTGAAATCGCGCTTAGCGTATCGCCGGACTTAACGGTGTAATAAGTCGCCTCCTGCGCAGAGTCTGTCGCCGTGATGTTATTTTCAACGCTGCTGATGCCCGCTACGTTACCGACCGCGACCTGAATCTTCTCTTTCAGCTCCTGCGTTAAACCATCACCGGTTATTACCGCCTTACCGTTTTCCACGGTAACGTTCACTTTATCCGCACCGGGAATGCCGCTGTTTTTCAAATGCTCCTCAAGCTTGCTTCCCTGTTCGCCTTCGTTCCCTTTCAGCGAGTCCCACAGTTTCGCACCTGCGTCTTTGACAAAATCAAATAAACCCATGGTCTTTCCTCCTGTTTATAGGTCCCTGTAAGCCTGGCAAAAACAGAGGAATACGCCAGTCGCCCATTTCTGCAGGTCAGTGCTTAATCATTACGTGCCGAATAACGGTGTAATCCTCCAGCCCGTACAGCGACATATCTTTGCCGTAGCCGGAAAGCTTCTGGCCGCCGTGCGGCATTTCGCTGACCAGCATAAAGTGCGTGTTGACCCAGGTGCAGCCGTACTGCAGTCGCGCGCTCAAGCGATGCGCGCGGCCAACGTCCTGCGTCCATACCGAGGATGCCAGACCGTAGCGGGAGTCGTTTGCCCACTCAAGCGCCTGCTGCTCATCGTCAAAGCGCGTGACGCTGACAACCGGGCCAAACACCTCTTTTTGCACGATCGCGTCGTCCTGCTTCGCCCCGGCCAGCAGCGTTGGCTGATAGTAATAACCGCCTCCTGCCACCTTGTTGCCGCCCGTCACCACCTTAATGTGCGCCAGCGCTTTGGCGTCCTCCACGGCTTTACTCACACGTTCAAGATGCGCCTTTGAACTCAGCGGCCCCAGCTCAGTGCTTTCGTCCTCGGGCGGCCCATATTTGAGGCTGGCAACCGCTTTGCCAAGCTGCTCAACCAGCCTGTCGTAGATGCCGCTTTGGGCATAGATCCGACACGCGGCGGTGCAATCCTGCCCGGCATTGTAGAAACCGAACGTTCGCACGCCTTCGACCACCGCCTGCAGATCCGCATCGTCAAACACGATGACCGGTGCTTTACCGCCAAGCTCCATGTGCGTGCGCTTAATCGACGGCGCGGTGTGGCTAATAATATGCTCCCCGGTAGCGATAGACCCGGTCAGCGAGACCATTCGCACTTTTTCATGACCGGTCAGCGCATCCCCTACCGTAGTCCCCCGACCAAACAGCACGTTAACTACGCCCGCAGGGAAAATATCTTTTGCCAGTTCAGCCAGTTTAAAAGCGGTCAGCGGTGTAATTTCGGAAGGTTTGATAACCACGCAGTTCCCGGCGGCCAGCGCCGGAGCCAGCTTCCAGGCGGCCATCATCAGCGGGTAGTTCCAGGGCGCAATAGAAGCCACCACCCCAACCGGGTCGCGGCGGATCATTGACGTATGTCCGCTTAAATATTCCCCGGCGGCAAGCCCCCCCAGACAGCGACTGGCACCGGCAAAAAAGCGAAACACGTCTACAACGGCAGGAATTTCATCATTGAGCACGCAGTGGAAAGGTTTGCCGCAGTTTTGCGATTCAAGGCGCGCAAAGACTTCACCGTGTTGCTCTATAACATCGGCCAGCGCCAGAAGGTGCTCCGCGCGCTCCTTCGGCGTCGTTTGTCCCCATTCAGCAAATGCCTTATCTGCCGCAAGGACAGCGTCGTTGACCTGTTCAACCGTGGCTTCAGCCACCTCCAGCAGCACCTGGCCCGTGGCCGGATTGAAGACCGGCTGTTTTTCTCCGAGGCCATCCACAAGCTGGCCGTTAATCAATAACTGGCTTTGCATCCCGTTCTCCTTTCTCGTTCTGATATTGAGGCCTGCAGAGGCGCGTTAGCGTAAAAGGACTGAGTAAAAAGCATAGTTCCGGCGATACGGCGCCTGCGGCATAGCCTGGAGATTTTCATCAGGTTGTGATGCACCACGCAGTAAGCCTGTGAAACTGCTTCACTTCCTTTGGTATAACAGGACGGAGAGAAAATGAGGTATCTATTGAAAATTAATATGAAAAGAAAGCGGCGGGTCCTATGCTTTAGGCAGCCCTTTTCTTAGTTAACTGCCAGGAGGCACAATGACCATTTCAGCCCGTAATCAATTAACCGGTACCATCAGCAACGTCACGGCCGGCGCAGTCAACGACGAAATCGAATTAACCCTGAACGGCGGCGGCAAGCTGGTCGCCGTGGTCACCCGCAGCAGCAAAGAAGCACTGGGGCTGATCAACGGCAAAGAAGCGCTTGCCCTGATCAAAGCGCCCTGGGTGGTGCTGGCAAGCGAAGACTGCGGCTATCAATTCTCCGCCCGAAACCAGTTCCCCGGCGCGGTGAAAGCTGTCGCAGAAGGCGCGGTGAACACCACCGTCCTTATTCAGACGGATGCAGGTTTTGAGTTAACCGCCGTCGTGACTAACGAAGCGGCAGATGAAATGGCGCTTAAGGCCGGTAGCCGCCTGCTGGCGCTGGTGAAAGCCTCTTCCGTGCTGATTGCGGTGAAAAAGTAAAAGTCACGCTTCCGGCAGCCGCTGGCTGCCGGTTTTAACGCGCTTACCGATAGCGCACGTCGAGATGACTGTAGGCCACCACCGCTTCTGAACCGTCCTTGTTTTTGTCCTGGTTGTAGTTCCCCGCCTTGAAGTAAAGCTGGATCCCTTCCCAACTCTGCTTTGGATAGTCAAAGGTTTGACTGGCCTTTTTTCCTCCGGCGCTGGCTTCAACCGTCACTTTCATGCCGCTCCCAGTGCCTTTGGCTTTAATGCTGTAGTCAATTTTTTCTTTAAGCCCGACGCCCGAAAGCAGCGTGGTACGTTTTTCAGCGTCGCCGTAATTCTCTTTCACGCCCGCCACTATCGCGCCGTCCTCCCAGCGTAGCTTCAGCATTTCCGAGCCACCGGGTTTGTCGCCGTGAATTTGAGCAAAAATAATCGAGCGCGTGGACGGATTTTTGACGATATACACCGACCCACGCTGCTCATTGTCAAAATCGCTGCCGTTAACAAAATTGTGCGTGGCTCTTAGCTCGACGCGAGGAAATTCACTGTGCGGCGTCGAACCAAACCCGGACGGCGCGTTAAACATCATCGCCCCCGCCGGAATGGCTGAATCACAGCTTTTTGAGCCGCTGCAGTTGCTGTAGAAATACCGATTATGCAGCGCCGGCGTTATCCTCACCTCATTCGGTTTTTCACTGCCGTCAAAGGATTGCAGCAAATAGTCCTTTGTCAGCACCGGATAATTTTCCCCCGGTGTATTCTGGCCATTCTCAGCCCATGCGCTGGCGCTCAGCGTCACCAAAAGCAGGCCCACCGGCACTGCGTAACCTACTGTTTTACTCTTCATCTTTTCCCCAACGCAAAATGTAAACCCGCCCGATCAGCTAACCATTAATCAGCGTAGATGCTTTACTTAAAATCTGTTGCTGTGGCATTTCAGTGGTAACAATGGGTTTCCGGTTCTTAACCTGATGCATAAAGGGAATATTGATGATCAAAAAACTGCTCGTTTCGGTGCTAATTGCGGCCAGCTACGCTTCCTTCGCGCTGGCGGATAACGCGGGCGCGGCGTTTAAAACTTTTCCGCTCGGCAAGCTCGAGGTCACGGCGCTTCACGATAAAGACAACTACCTGACCAACGACGCTAAAGTGCTTGGCGTAGACGTGGGAGAAAAAGAGGTGGCGAAGGTCTTGTCCGCAGCCGGTGCGCCAACGGATAAAATCAAGCTCAGCGTCGATGCGCTGCTGGTCAAAGACGGCAGTAAAACCATTCTGCTGGATACCGGCCTGGGCCCAAACGCTCAGGGGCAGCTGATTGAGAGCCTCGCAAAGGCGGGCTATAAGCCAGAACAGATAACCGATGTGCTGATCACCCACGTTCACGGCGACCATATTGGCGGCCTGCTGACTGCGGACGGCAAGCAGGCTTTCACCCAGGCCACGGTGCAAATTTCCGCGCCTGACTGGGCCTGGCTGCAAACGATGCCGAAGATGAAGACGCTGGCGGAGGCCATCCAGCCGCAGGTGAAAACCTTTAAGCCGGGCGACCAGGTGCTGCCGGGCATTACCTCTGTACCGCTGCCGGGGCATACGCCGGGGCACGTTGGCTATCAGATTGTCTCCGGCAAGCAGCGTCTGTTAGATATTGGCGACTCGGCGCACAGCTCGATTGTGTCGCTGACGAAGCCCGAATGGGCGATTGCCTATGATAACGACCGCCAGGAAGGAATAGCCAACCGCAAAGCGCTGCTGGCGAAGCTGGCCGCCGATCGCGAGCTAATTTTTGCCCCGCACTTCCCGTTCCCTGGCGTCGGCCACATCGTGGCCAAAGGCGACCATTACGTCTTCCAGCCGATAGAGTAGCCGTGCTACAGGCCGGTTCGCCGGCTTTTAAACCTCCTGCCGGTGAATCTGATACCAGACATGCCGCCGCAGCGGGTGCCCCTCCGCCACCAGTGGGTGATCAAACTCACCGCTTCGGCGCATGCCCAGTTTCTCCATCACCCGCTGAGACGGCAAATTTGGCAGCGCGGTAAAAGCAACAATGCTTTCCAGGCCGTGCTCTTCAAAACCAACACGCAGCGCTTCTCGCGCGGCTTCCGGAGCATAGCCTTTTCCCCAGAACTTTTTACGCAACCGCCAGCCTATCTCAACGCAGGGGGAAAACGGCAGCGAGTAGCCAGGCCGATTCAGGCCCACAAACCCCGCTAGCTCGCCGCTCTGTTGTTCTTCTACCGCCCAGAAACCGAAGCCGTTTTCCGCCATACGCTGGCGGAATGTCTCGAGGTAACTTTGGCTTTCTTCCGCCGTCAGGGGCTGCAGGAAATAGCGCATCACTTCCGGGTCGGCATTCATTTCGGCGAACGGAACTAAGTCCTCATCTCGCCACGCCCTTAATAGCAATCTTTCAGTCTTGTACATGTTGTTCCTCAATCAATTCCTTGATTAAACGTGACAACGTCACTACTGCCTGACGTTCCCTTTCACCCCAGCTCCACGAGGCGTTGAAGCGGAAATAGTTATCCCAGGCTCTGCCCGTAGTGAACATTTTCCCCGGGGCGATGCTTATCTTATGCGCCAGCGCCCGCTCGTTAAGCAGGCTGGCATCCAGCCCTGCCGGCAGCTCAATCCACAGGAAATAGCCGCTTTCGCTGCGGTGGATTTTCACCTCCGGCGGGAAGAGTTCGCTTAGCGTCTGCCACGCCTGCTGTTTCCGCTCAGCCAGCATCCTGCGCAGTTTTCGCAAGTGCGTGTCATAGCGGCGGGTAGCCAGAAAATCGACCAGCGCCAGCTGCATCGGCGAACTGGTGGACAGCGTGCTCATCAACTGCAGTTGCTGAATGCGACGAGCGTGTTTTCCGGCGGCCACCCAGCCGATGCGAAACCCAGCCACCAGGCATTTTGAAAACGAGGAGCAATGCAGGGTCATGTCGTGGGCGTCATACGCCCGGGCAGGCAGTGGCCTTTCCCGGCCGTAATAAAGCTCGCTGTAAACGTCGTCCTCAATCAGCGTGACGTTATGCGCCTGCAACAGCTTCACCAGCTGCGTTTTTTTCTCCGGTGAGAGCGTCACGCCCAGCGGATTCTGGCTGTTGGTCATTAACCAGCAGGCTTTAACCGGGTATTCCACCAGAGCCTGCGCCAGCGCGTCGAGATCGATCCCGCTTACCGGGTCTGTTGCGACCGAGAGCGCTTTAAGCCGCAGGCGTTCCAGCGCCTGCAGCGCACCGTAGAAACAAGGGTTTTCGACAATCACCCAGTCGCCCGGCTCGGTGACCGCCTGCAGACTGAGATTGAGCGCCTCCAGCGCCCCCGCGGTGATAACAATTTCGTCGGGTGAAACGTGCATCCCCTGCTGGGCATAGCGCTGGGCGATGGCGTGGCGCAGCGCTTCGTTACCGGGCGGCAGGCTTTCAATCACGCTGATGGCGGTGGCCGTTTTGCTGACCGCCGCCATTGAACGGTGGAGGGCCTGGAGCGGAAACAGGCGTGGATCCGGGAACGCGGAACCAAACGGCACCACGGAGGCATCCGTGCTTGCCTGCAGTACATCGAAGATATAGGTGTTGATATCGACGGTTTCCGCGCGGGTCACCTGCACCGCAGGCGGCGCGGTGCGCGCAACGGGCCGGGGCGCAACGTAGTAGCCAGACTGCGGCCTGGCAACGATTGCCCCCTGGCTTTCAAGCATCTGGTAGGCGTGCCCTACGGTCATAAAGCTCATCCCGCTGTGGCCGACCTGCTCGCGCAGCGAAGGCAAACGATCGCCCGGCTGCCAGACGCCGAGGGCAATCTGATCGAGGATCTGCTGTGCCAGCTGCTGGTACTTTTTCATGCGCTGCTCCCTGTCTATATCACAGCGCTAAAAATACGCTGTTTTGTACAACTGTTATAGTCAGAAAGTGATTTTTAACACGGAAAAACGGGCGGCAAAGCCGCCCGTGAGGAGGGAAACGCGAGGATTTTACTTCACGTCGGCCAGCGCCGTTTTCTCAACGTAAGGCTTCATCAGGCTGTCCGCCGTTTGCTGAGCGGATTTTGCTGCGGCTTCCGGGGTAACCTTTTGATCGTTCACCACCGCCGCCAGCTGGTTTTCCATCGCCTGGCGTACGGCGACCGTTTCATAGGTCGAGTACCACGGATGGGCGTATTTCAGCTGATCCAACGCGATTTGCGCCCGCGGATCTTTCTGCAAATACGCTTTCATTTCCGGCGTGTCATAAGAGGCTTTTAGCGGCGAGAAGTATCCGGTGAAGCGGCTCCACGCGCCGTTAACCTGCGGACTAACCAGATAGGTCAGGAACTGATAAGCCGCTTTTTTCTGCGCATCGGAAATACCTTTGAAGCTCACCAGGCTCGCACCGCCAATAGGCACCGCGCGCTGTTCTTTGGCGGGCATCATCGCCACTTCCATATCAAAGTCTTTGCTGTTTTCTCGCATAAAGCCCAGCGCACCGGTGCTCAGCATCGCCATGCCCAGCTTGCCGCTAAAGAATGCGGCGCTGATTTGCTTCGAGTTCAGCACGCCAGACGGCATCACTTTGTCGCGGTAAACCATGTTCTGCCAGAAGCGCAGCGCGCCGATGGTGGTCGGCGAATCGTAATACACTTCGCCAGGATAGTTTTCGTTGAAGTAGTTGCCGCCGTTGGCGCGAACCAGCGAGGAGAAGATCCAGCCGCCGTAATCGTCGTTGGTGGACGGCAGCATAATGCCCCACTGCCCTTTGCTGGCGTCGGTCAGCTTCTTCGCATCGGCCAGCATTTCGGCCCAGGTCTGCGGCGGCTGCTTGATGCCCGCCTGGTCGAACAGCGTTTTGTTGTAGTACAGAATTGGCGTGGAGTTATGGAACGGAATCGCGTAAGTCACGCCCATCACCTGCGCATTCTTGTGCATGGCTGGCCAGAAGTCGTTCATCAGGAAATCGCCCGCCTTGCGGGTGCCGTATTTGAACAGCTCGTCCATCGGCTGGATTTCGTCTTTTAGCGCCAGGTCGGTGGTGAAGTTGGCCGACATGATCACCAGCGCCGGCGGCTGCCCGGCTTTCTGCGCGGATTCGGCTTTAATTTTGGTGGTGTCGTAGCTGCCGGTAAAAATACCGCGCACCTCAACGTCCTGCTGCGAGTCGTTAAACGCCTTGATGACGCGCGTCATCTCCATCGTCAGCTTGCCGTCGACCGGCGCCGGGAACATAAAATCAATTTTCTCTTTTGCCAGCGCTGCGCCGCTCACGGCCAGCGAACAGCAAACGGCAAGCGCCCGCCATTTATGCATCAGGGGGTTAAACATGGTCAATCTCCTGGTGTAAGTTGTGGTGAAGGTCTGTGTGGAAAAGGTGAATATCCGATGTGGAATAACCGAGGGTAAGCGTATCGCCTTTTTCTGGTACCTCGTCGCGGTGGCGACGGGTGTAGCGTAACGTTCCCAGGGGTGTGCTGACATGGAGCAGATAATCTGCGCCCATCAGTTCTCTTTGCAGCACCGTCGCCGAAAGCGTCAGGTGCCCGTTCTCTGGCCTGTCCGTCAGGTGCTCCGGGCGAATCCCGAACCAGACGCTTTGCGCTTTCTCCGCAGCAGGCGGCAGAGGCAGATTCAACGTAGCGGGCAAAACGCGGCCGTCTTCACAGGGCAGAGAAACCAAATTCATTGCGGGCGAGCCGATAAAACCGGCAACAAACAGGTTAGCTGGCCGGGCATAAAGATACTCCGGCTTGCCCACCTGCTGCACCACGCCCCCGTTCATCACCACAATACGGTCCGCCATCGACATGGCCTCCGTCTGATCGTGGGTGACGTAAATGGTGGTGGTTTTGAGCTGATGGTGCAGCGCCATGATGCTGTCACGCACCTCGGTACGCAGGCGAGCATCCAGGTTTGAGAGCGGCTCATCCATCAGGAACAGGCGCGGATTACGCACAATGGCTCTCGCCATCGCCACGCGCTGGCGCTGCCCGCCGGACAGTTTGGCCGGTCTACGGTCGAGCAATTCGCCAAGTTGCAGCATCGTGGCAACCTGTTCGAGACGCGGCTGCCAGCTGGCTTTATCTTCTTTGCGGATCTTCATGCCAAACGTGATGTTGTCGCGCACGGTCAGGTGCGGAAAGAGCGCATAGTTCTGGAAGATCATCGCGAAGTTGCGCTCGCGCGGCGACATCGAGGTAATATTCTCGCCGTGAAGCCAAATCTCACCGCTGCTGACCTCTTCCAGTCCGGCCAGCATCCGCAGCAACGTACTTTTACCGCAGCCGGAAGGCCCCACCAGCACCACAAACTCCCCTTCCTCGATGCTGAGCGACAGCGCGTTCAGCGCCGCTTTGCCTTCGAACTGCTTGCTTACCTGATTCAGTCTTAACATGGCCGTTAGCGCTCATCCGTCGGGCAACCGATCGCGGCGTCGTACAGCCACGGGCCTGCATAGTGCGCCAGCGAATGCTGGTAGCTCACCCACTGGTCGCCCACCTGGCGGTGCATCAGGCAGGACGGCGGCGACAAGTCGTAATACGGGCGGCTGTCTTCAAAGTGGTACGGCACCTGGTGAACCGTGCCGGGGATGGTGGCGATGGTCGCCTGGCGATATTGGGTCATCGTCAGGCAGTGGTTGTGACCGCAGAAAATGCGCACCAGCGACGGGAAACGCGCCACCAAACCCAGCAGCAGATGACCGTTTTCGCAGGCGATTTTGTCCATCTGTGCGTTGCCCAACGGCAGCGGAGGATGGTGCATAAAGACGGCTGTGGGCCTGTCGCCGCCCGCCGTTAGCTGCGCTTCAAGCCAGGCCACGGTGTTGTCCGTCAACCAGCCTTTGGAGTGCCCGGCCAGGCTGGAGTCGATAAACAGCAGCCGGGTTGCGAAATCGTCCACCGCATAGCGAATGTTTTCCGGATCGTGTCCCAGAGGCGGGCAAAGCGGATTCAAATACTCAAGGAAATGCGCTTTGTCGTCGTGGTTGCCGGGGATCAGATAAAGCGGCGACTTGATGGTACCGAGCACCTGGCGCGCGACCTGGTACTCTTCCGGGCGGCCACAGTTGACGATATCCCCGCTGACGATGACCGCGTCCGGGCGTTCGCGCAGCGCATTCAGCTGCGAGGCCACGTCGGCATTGCCCGCGTTGATGTCGATAAAGCCATACAGTTTCTGGTTCTGACTGCGGAAATGGGTGTCGGAAATATGGGCCAATAACATCACTCAACTCCTTACTTGATACCTGAAAAACCAAAACTTCGCAGAAACTGCTTCTGGAAGGCGATAAAGGCGAGCATCAGCGGCAGGCAGACCATAATGGTACCCGCGCTGATGGTGCCCCACTGGCCGCCGGACTCGGCGCCCATAGCAAACGAAACGAGCCCGACCGTCAGCACCTGTTTGTCCGGGTCATTGAGCATCATCAGCGGCCACAGGTACTCGTTCCAGTGGTAGGTAATGCTCACGGTGGCGAAAGCCAGCACCGACGGCCAGCACATCGGCAGCAGCACGCGGTAAAGCACCTGCCACCAGCGGCAACCTTCCATCAGCGCGGCCTCCTCCAGCTCTTTCGGGATGGCGAGAAACGCCTGACGCATCAGGAACACGCCAAACGCAGAGGTGAAATAAGGCATCATCACCCCGGTCAGCGTGTTGAGCAGCCCCAGCGCTTTGAGCGTCATCATGTTCGGCACCATCATCACCACCGGCATGATCATCAACTGCACCAGGAACAGCAGGAACAGCGTCTGTTTGCCGCGAAATTCATGGCAGGCGAAAACGTATCCGGCGGTGGTAATGGTGACGAGCTGCACGAAGAAAGTGCCGAAGCTAAAAATCAGCGTATTGGCGTACAAACTGAGCCAGTCGGCGCTCTGCCACGCATCGCGGAAGTTATCCAGCGTCAGGGGAAAGCGCGGCAATATCGAGGCCATGCCTTCCCCGAAGGTGCTGGCGCTAAAGGCTGAAGAAAGCATCCAGAGAAACGGACTCACCCACAGCAACGCCAGGCAGCACATCAGCACTGTGAGAGTGATGCCCTTTGATTTACGCAGGCGCAACCACAGCGGCTGCGGCACGCTACGCGCGTTGACAACGGACCCAGAAAACTCAACGCTCATGGTGGGCGCCCCTTTCCAGCAGCTTGAGGTTAACGAACGAGAAGACAAACAGGCCGGCCAACGTCAGGAAAGTGGCGGCGGAGGCTTTGCCCAAATCATGAGTGTCCCAGGCGAGACTCTGGATGTAATACAGCAGCACGGTCGTGGCGTTATCCGGCCCGCCGCGCGTCATTACCGCCACGTGGTCGATTTGCGTGATCGAATAGATAAGCGCGGTAGTAATGACAAAGCTCAGCGTCGGGCGCAGCAGCGGCAGCGTGACCTTAAAGAACACCTGCGATGAGGTTGCCCCTTCCACGATCGCCGCTTCTCGCGCCGAGGCGGGCAGGCTTTGTAATCCCGCGAGGAAGAACAGCATGTAATAACCGGCAAACTTCCAGACGCCAATCAGCGCCAGGGCGTATAGCGCGCTGTTGCTGCGCCCGAGCCAGTTGTTGTTCATCGGCCCAAACAGTTTCGCCAGGTAGTAATCCAGCATGCCCATGCCCGGCATAAAGATGAACAGCCACAGCGCCGCCGCGCTGACCATCGGAATGATCATCGGGAAGAAGAAGGCCGTGCGCAGCCAGCGGTTGATGCGGTGGTTTTCCCAAAGCGCGACCGCCAGCAGCAGCGCCAGCGCAACTCCCGGGATAACGGTCAGCACGATATAAAACAGGTTGTTTACCAGCGACGTCCAGAACACCGCGTCGGTGAAAAGGCGCACATAATTGCCTATTCCCACATAAGCGCCGGCGTCGCCCGCCATACGGGTATCAAAAAGGCTGTCGTACACGGAGCGAACCAGCGGGAACCAGGTGAATAGCAGTAAAAAGAGTAAAGACGGCGTGAGAATCAGCCAGGGAAGCCAGGGTCGTTTTGTCATTGTCCGAAAACCTATCGGGGTCAGAAGTCAGACAGTATGGGAGTGATTTATGGCAGAAACGTGACGGGGAAATGGCAGTTTAGCGGTATAGAAAACCGGCAGCCTCCCGGCTGAGGGATAACTGCCTGTCGCTCAAAGAGATTGTCTTTACAGGGATATATTCTTCAGACAAGGAAAACGCTACTGCATCTGCGCCAGGCTGGCCTTTTTGCTCTTGCGGTTATAAAGGCACAGCTCTTTGCCCGGTACCGGGCTGCTGTTTTTAAACTTATAGTTGCCTGAAATCACCACCGCCGAGTAACCAACGTCGTCGCTAAAATCTGTGCGCTTACCTTCAATCTTTTTCTCCTGCAGCGCGCTAATGGCAAGGCAGCTTTTTTGCACGTCTTTGTCCAACTGCTGCCAGGCTGCCTCCGAAGAAGCCTGGCTGCTAAAGGTGGTGAGTAAGACAGGAATTGCCGCGAGCGCATATCGCTTTTTCATAGTGACCTCGAAACAAAGGATTACGTACATATCAGCGTCATCAGGCTGATAATCTAAAGCAATATCAGCCCGGAATTATCTGTATTGTAGCTAATGCTTCGAGGAACCTGACTAGTTCCGGCCTCCCCTGTAGATCACTGGCGGCTCCGCTATCAGCAGGCACTGCTGGTTTTGTGCTATTAGCGGAAGCGCCGGGCCAACAACTGCTTTGGGGTTTACTTACAGACGACAGGGAAGGAAGAAACCACCAGGGATGGTGACCTCACCCTCCGCCGCACACGGTGTCGCACGCCATAATGCAGAGGTCGGGGTTGGTTATACGATTATTTGATTAATTTTTGATATGTCTTTTTTTAAATCATTATTAATATCTGAAGGTTCTAACTGATTTATAAGTTGCTTTATTTGGATAAAAATACGTTTCTGATCTTTTAGGTCCTTGCTTTTTATCGTCGATAAAGCTGCTATAAGTTCACCATCATAATATTCTCCAGCCAGCGGATCTTCAGTCAGCACATCCAACACGCCAGGCATTAATTGGTCAACACATAGATTCTGCCGAATGGCACGGCAAAGATCTTCTACGGCCAACTCTTCGATAGGTATATCGATGACGCGTTCAAACCATAGTTCAAGTGGAGACGGTGATTGCCAGCATTTTACATATGCACGATGCCAAGCGCTGGACAGTGAAGAGGTAGCACACAAGAAGAGTTTATAGGCATCGTGTCACGGTGCGTCAACACCGTGACACGACTAGCCACAACAACTATTAGGAGTAGTTGATATGGCTAAGCAACATCATAAGTCAGAACCCGCCACACCCCAAGCACTGCGGCACCTCAAGGTCGGCTATGTCAGCCGCCGTCACGAGAACCGCACCACATACATGACCACCTATTACTCCCGCACGCCCAGTCTGCACCTCAAGGGCGACTGGCTGGCTCGATGAGGCAGGATTTGAGACCGGGACGCCGCTTAAGGTGCGGGTGATGCCGGGCTGCCTGGTACTGACCACGCAGGAGCCGCTCCCGGCCCTGCCGCCCGAGCCGGAGATTATGCAGACGCTGCGCAAGGTCTGTAAACTCTCCGCCCGCAAGCAGCGGCAGATGACGGAGCTGATCGAGGTTATCAGCAGGCCGCAGAAGTGAGAAGATAACTGACTGGTATATAAAGTAAAATCCCGCCGAATAAGGGCGGGATTTTTAGTGGTTAATAGAAGTCTGGATCTACCCGACCCTCTGCTTTCAGGATCTCAAGGAACCGGTTATAGGCTGTTTCATCGTATTCAAGAAGATCATCCAAAAGCTTTTCCTCTATCAATGGTTTATAAAAAACCCCTTCTTTATAATAAATAAAATCCCCATCCAGATTAGGATCAATTATATCTATACCGTTTTCTAATTTATAAACAGTAAGCCCACCATTTCCCTTAGGAAGACCATAAAAATAGGTATTTCCCCCAATCCAGTAAATGGCATAAATATCTACTGTTTGCCTTGCAAATTGGTTTCTTATCTTCATGGCATTTCCTTCAAAGAAGGCCCTGGTTGTAAATCTGAACGTTTAGGTGTGACAATTTTTACGTCATAAGCCTTATTTGTGACAGCATTATATTGATAATGTATTTCAATATTACTTCCATCTGGAAGGGTATGATTAGTAGCCATTTTCTGGAACCCTGCACTGGTTGGGAAACGAGGATCAGTATTCATTCCTTTTAATGGGTGACCACCTGACGGATTTTCCTTAACCTGATTCCACAATACCTGCTCATTCAGATCTCTTGGCGCAGTAAATTGTTTCCCAGGCTTGGCCGTCGATATTTTCTCCGCTGCACTGATCAGGATCTTATTCGAGATAACACCCGTAGCCTTACCAACCAGCGATAACGCTTTTTCTGCCGGGATTGAGGTCAGTAACGCCAGCGCGTAATCCTTCGCTTCTTCCGCCGTCAGCAGGGCCATTACCGTATCTGAACCGGGATTATTGCTCAGGATGGCTTTAATAATATCCGCACTTTCCGGCAGATCGCCTTTCACCATCTGCGCCAGACCCGCCTGTACCTGTTCAGGCGGTAGATTATTGTCCTGCGCATATTTCACATAGGACTGTACCGACTGGCCGTAATCCATAGCCCCTGATGGCAGTATATTGTTCCAGCCATCACTCAGCGCATTATTCTCAACAACAAA
>WJYK01000002.1 GCA_009668225.1 Enterobacteriaceae bacterium RIT693
AACAGCTAAACGAATGGGTTTGAGATGTTTTGAAGATATTGTCGGGAGTATGTAATGGATTTTTCTAGATATTTTAATCCACTGGATGGATTTTACTATACAATGTTTTTTACCACTGATGATATAGAGTACAAAATAAGGCTAGGAAACAGACTTGTACGTATGTTTGAAGTAGGCATTGCTGTTTCTTTATTTTTCTACATATTCCGAAAGGATGATAGGAAATTTTGGCTTCTGGCCATGATATTAGACTTTATTTTACTTGTTATTTTTAAAATCAGTATGCTTTCTTATTAGTTGTATTAATATATTTTTAAATTAAGAATTAACGATGGTTATATATTGCCATGTGGCTATTTTTATACAAAAGGAGAAATACTATGCGTGAATTATTCAGCAATGAAATGGAAACTGTTTCAGCGGCAGGCCTGGTTACTGATGACCCGAGGGTGGAAGATGCCATGAATAACTTCGATGACCTATGTAAAATAGGCGAGGGTGCAGCCAAGGGGATCCCAGGCAGTCATTTGTCTGACAGTATTAATGTTGCAAAAAACACCGTGCATGAAGCGGTAAATCTTATGGATGCCATTTACACGCAGCTATTCAATAATATAAATAAATGGTTTAGCTAACTAAGTAACCATAAGCCTGATATATCAGGCTTATGGTTGATGCAGATATCATTATGATAGAATTTATTACTTTTCTTATGAGCGACGATCCATCCATAAAATCTAGTTATGGAAAACAAATTATGGATAGATATACTATATTTGTTGTTTCTATTTTTCTTTGGGTCATTATCTACCGCCACAAGCAACATGCAGAATTTGTTATTTTTTTTCGTTAATCATTTTTTCTGCTGTTGCACTCTACGTAATAAATAGAATGCCGTAATATCAAATTCAAATACTATTTACATGAACGCTTTTATCAAAGGTACAAGTTTTGTATAGAAAGGACGCACTGGAAAGCAGAAAGCATAAATGGCAGGGGCGTGCGATTTTACTGCCTGGCATCCCGGCATGGATAATCGCTGCCGGTTGTATGCTATTTATCACTACATTTCTTGTGTTTGTGATAACCGGTAGTTACACAAGGCGTGTAAACGTCAGCGGTGAGATCACAACGCTGCCTCGTACAGCGAATATCTATTCAGCCGTGCAGGGTGTTGTGGTGAAACAGTTTGTTCGGGAAGGGCAAACGGTACGAAAAGGCGATCCTATTTATCAAATCGATATCAGTAAGAGTAGCCTTAACGGCGTGTTTAGCGAAAACAAGAAAAAAGATATTCAAAACCAACTGGCTCGCGTAGATAACATCATCTCAGGACTGGCAGACAGTAAAAAAATTACGCTGAAAGCGCTTGATAAACAGCGTCTGGAGTATAGCAGTGCCTTTATCAGTTCCTCGGCTATTTTAAAAAAAGCCGAGGAGGGTATCAAAATAATGAAAACCAACATGGATAATTATCAAAAATACCATGTGAAAGGGCTGGTTAATAAGGACCAGCTGATTAGCCAAACCGCACTTTATTACCAACAGCAAAACAACCTTCTCACGCTAAATGCACAAAATGTACAGCATGCCCAGCAAATAACCAATCTTGAAAGCCAGCTTCAAACCCAGGCCGCAGAGTTTGATAATCGAATTTATCAGATGGAGCTTCAGCGCTTCGAGCTACAGAAAGAACTTACCGGAATGGACGTCAGCGAAGAGATTATTGTTCGCGCTCTGACCGGGGGCGAGGTCGACTCTATGAGCGTGACCGTAGGGCAAATGGTAGATATCGGCGATAGCCTGCTGCAGGTCATTCCGGAAAATATAGACGGTTACTATCTTGTTGCCTGGGTACCTAACGATGCGGTTCCGTATATCAAGGTTGGCGACCCGGTTAATATCCGCTATGAGGCATTTCCTGCCGCTAAATTTGGTCAGTTTGCGGCGGTAATAACCATGATATCCAAAACCCCGGCATCGCCTCAGGAGATGATGACCTATCAGGCCGCACCGGGAATGCCCGCCACGCCAGTTCCCTGGTTTAAAGTCACGGTTAAGCCGAATAAACAGGCTATTACCTATGAGGGAAAATCGCGCTCTTTAACAAACGGTATGAAAGCGCAGAGTACGCTTTTTCTGGAAACAAGGAGGATTTACCAATGGATGCTCGCACCATTTTACGACATGAAGCACAGCGCAACAGGGCCGGAAAATGAACCGGGATAGTATCAGGACGTTATTTCATCAGTTGGATTTGAAATGGCGTCGGCGCGTGCCTGTTATTCATCAAACCGAATCCTCTGAATGCGGACTGGCCTGCCTGGCAATGGTATGTGGGCATTACGGCAAAAATATTGACCTGATTTCACTACGCCAACAATTTAATCTCTCTGCCCGGGGAACCTCGCTGGCAGGGCTCAGCGAAATAGCGGGCCAACTGGAGATGGCTAGCAGGGCGCTGTCTTTGGAGCTGAATGAGCTTTCCGCATTAAAAACGCCTTGTATCATCCACTGGGACTTTAACCATTTTGTGGTGCTGATCGGCGTAAAACATAACCGTTACGTGATCCACGATCCTGCCAGAGGGCGCAGAACGATCGGTTTAGCCGAAATGTCGCGCTATTTCACCGGCGTAGCACTTGAAGTCTGGCCCGGCAGCCAATTTACGCAACGTACGGTTAAGCACCGGATAAGCCTCAAGACGCTTATTAGCAGTATATATGGCATAAAAAGTACGCTAACCAAAATTTTCTGTTTGTCATTAATCATCGAGACCATCAATCTTATTCTGCCTGTTGGTACTCAGCTTGTTATGGACCATGCTATTCCCGCCGGAGACAAGGGATTGCTTACCCTTATTTGCCCTGCATTGGTCTTCTTTATTTTGCTGCGGGCCTCGGTAAGCCTGCTTCGCGCCTGGTCCTCACTGGTGATGGCAACCCTAATTAACGTGCAATGGCAGTCTGGTCTGTTTAATCACCTTTTAAAGCTACCGTTAAGCTATTTTGAACGCCGTAAGTTGGGGGATATACAATCCAGATTTGGATCACTGGATACATTACGGAGCACGTTTACCACCAGCATAACGGGCGCCATCATGGATGGGATCATGGTTCTCGGCGTTCTGATTATGCTGGCGCTTTATGGTGGATTTCTGACCTGGGTCGTACTGGGCTTTACGGCTATCTATGTTCTTATTCGTCTGCTGACCTATGGATATTACCGCCAGCTTTCTGAGGAGAATCTGGTCAGGGGAGCGCGAGCAAACTCTTATTTCATGGAAACGCTGTACGGCATTGCCACTGTAAAAATCCAGGGCATGGCGACAAGACGCGGTAAACACTGGCTCAACCTGAAAATAGAGGCCATCAACTCGGGAATTAAAATCACCAAAATGGATCTGTTGTTCGGCGGGATGAATACGCTTGTTGCCGCCAGCGATCAGGTCGCCATTTTATGGTTAGGTGCCGGCCTCGTCATCGACAATCAAATGACCATCGGGATGTTCGTGGCGTTTGGCGCTTTTCGCGCTCAGTTTTCAGATAAGGTGGCATCATTGACAGGTTTTCTGTTGCAGCTAAGAATGATGAGTTTACATAACGAACGTATCGCCGACATCGCATTACACCAACGTGAGGCGGAAAAACCGGCGCTGGCTATAACGGCAGCCATGCAGTCCGCGACGCTGGAGGCGGTTGACCTTGGTTACCGCTATGACAGCCAGAGCACGCCGGTGTTCAGCGACCTGACATTTTCCATTGCAGCCGGGGAGAGCGTTGCCATTACCGGCGCGTCCGGCGCCGGGAAAACCACGTTAATGAAAGTATTATGTGGGTTGTTTGAACCTGACGCAGGAAAAGTTATTGTTAATGGCGCGGATATCCGCCAGATAGGCATCAATAATTATCATAAGTTAATCGCCTGTGTGATGCAGGATGACCGATTATTCTCCGGCTCTATTCGGGAGAACATCGTTGGCTTTACGGCGCAGGACGACGAAAACTGGATGATCGAGTGCGCCCAAGCCAGCAACATCCACGAGACTATAATGAAAATGCCGATGGGCTACGAAACCCTGATAGGCGAACTGGGTGAGGGGCTTTCAGGAGGACAGAAGCAGCGAATATTTATTGCC
This sequence comes from Enterobacteriaceae bacterium RIT693, assembly GCA_009668225.1. Taxonomy (GTDB): domain Bacteria; phylum Pseudomonadota; class Gammaproteobacteria; order Enterobacterales; family Enterobacteriaceae; genus Cedecea. The sequence goes on from WJYK01000002.1 coordinate 4,139, forward strand.
CGTGCGCTCTATCGCAAGCCGGGAATTCTATTTATGGATGAAGCAACCAGTTCGCTGGATGTGGAAAGCGAGCATTTCGTTAGCCAGGCAATTAAAAAACTGAATATCACCAGAATCATCATTGCCCATCGGGAAACGACTCTGGCAACTGTCGATAGATGTCTTACCCTGACGCAATAAAAACCCGCCAGTTGGCGGGTTTTTATTTAACGAAGTGAAATCAGATAGACGTCCGACGGTAGTCGCGGTATTCCGGCCGCCAGAAATTATCGTCAATCGCCTGCTTCAGCGCTTCAGCGGAAGTGACGACCGCAACGCCTTGCTGTTGGGCAATCTTCGCTACCGCGTAGGCGATAGCGCGCGACACTTTCTGAATATCTTTCAGCTCCGGCAACACCATTCCTTCACCGTTAATCAACAGCGGAGAGTGCTGTGCCAGCGACTCGCTTGCCGCCATCAGCATCTCGTCGGTAATACGGGACGCTCCGGAAGCAATCACCCCCAGGCCAATACCCGGGAAGATGTAGGCGTTGTTACACTGGGCGATAGGATACGTTTTGTCTTTCCAGCTCACCGGCGCAAACGGGCTGCCGGTGGCCACCAACGCGGCGCCGTCGGTCCAGGTAATGATGTCCTGCGGCGTCGCTTCCACGCGGGAGGTTGGGTTAGACAGCGGCATCACGATTGGGCGCGGGCAGTGCTTGTGCATTTCGCGAATAATTTCTTCAGTGAACAGGCCCGTTTGACCAGAAACGCCGATAAGAATATTAGGCTTCGCGTTACGCACCACGTCCAGCAGAGAGATTGCCTCGTTTTCCAGATCCCAGCCGGACAGGCTTTCGCGGCTCTGAACCAGTTTAGTCTGGAAGGAGAGCAGGTTCGGCATGTTGTCGGTCAGCAGGCCGAAGCGGTCGACCATAAACACGTTGCTACGGGCGGCTTCTTCGCTCAGCCCTTCGCGCTGCATCTGAGCGATGATTTGCTCGGCGATGCCGCAGCCCGCAGAGCCCGCGCCCAGGAAGACGATCTTCTGTTGGTTAAGCTGGCTGCCTGCCGCGCGGCTGGCGGCGATAAGCGTACCCACGGTAACCGCCGCTGTGCCCTGAATATCATCGTTGAACGAGCAAATCTCGTCACGATAGCGGGTGAGCAACGGCATCGCATTTTTCTGCGCGAAGTCTTCAAACTGCAGCAGCACGTCCGGCCAGCGGTGGCGAACGGCCTGAATAAACTCATCCACAAATTCGTAGTACTCGTCGCCGGTGATTCGTGGATGACGGGAGCCCATATACAGCGGATCGTTCAGCAGCTGCTGATTATTGGTGCCCACATCCAGCACGACAGGCAGGGTATAGGCCGGGCTGATCCCGCCGCAGGCGGTGTACAGCGAAAGCTTACCGATAGGGATGCCCATACCGCCGATACCCTGGTCGCCGAGGCCGAGAATACGTTCGCCGTCGGTTACCACGATAACTTTAATATTGTGGTTTGGGACGTTCTGCAGAATATCATCCATATGATGGCGGTTTTCATAGTTGATAAACACACCGCGTGAACGACGATAAATTTCGGAGAAGCGTTCGCAGGCAGCGCCGACGGTTGGGGTGTAGATAACCGGCATCATCTCTTCAAGATGATTCTCTACCAGGCGGTAGAACAGCGTTTCGTTGGTGTCCTGGATGTTACGCAGGTAAATGTGCTTATCAATTTCGGTTTTGAAGCCCTGGTATTGGATCCAGGCGCGTTCCGCTTGTTCTTCGATGGTTTCAACCACTTCCGGCAGCAGGCCAAGCAGGTTGAAGTTGCGGCGCTCTTCGATGCTAAAAGCGCTGCCTTTATTGAGTAGGGGGAATTCAAGTAAAACAGGTCCGGCGTAAGGAATATAAAGCGAGCGATGTTTTTTTGGTTTGATGTCCATGTGCATACTCTTTTTTCGACGTAATGTCTTGCCCGTAAGGCTCATTCGGTGAGTTGTCGCGCGATATTATGGCACAGCGGTTTCGCATCTGACACCGCCAGGCCAAGAACTTTGGTTACACAAGTCCCCAAACCCCCGGTAATATTGTTTCGGAACGTGCCTGAAATAGCTAAATCGATTTAGCCACAAATGCCTATGGAAAGGCATCGCCTGTTTATTTAAACGCCATGGGCACGGTTAAAAACGGGCGGCTTTTAAGCTTGTTTTTTTGACTTTTAAACACCATGTTTAGCGCAGGTCAAAATGCCACATGCAATAAAAGAGCGGATCCGAAACTTACAATATAAGGGAATATGACAATGCAAACCTTTCGCTATCCGGCAGGAACGCTTCATTCTACGGGGGACAGCCGCGCTGAAAACGCCAATTTGTTTGATATTGTTATTGATACGCCGCGCCTGACGCTTTCTCCACCTATACCAACGGATGCCCCGGCGCTGCTGAGCATATTTTCCGATCCGCAGGTAATGAAGTACTGGAACACTGCCCCCTGGCACGCGCTTGATGATGCTATGCGTTTTATTGACCGCAGCACGGATGAGCGTCGTGACGGCCTGGCGCTCACGCTTTGTATTCGAGACAAACAGTCGGGCCAGCTGGCGGGTAAATGCATGCTTTTCAGCTTTGTCGGTCATTCCAGACGTGCCGAAATTGGCTTTGGCCTTAGCCGCGCGTACTGGGGAAAAGGTCTGATTAACGAAGCCGCCGGAGCGCTGATTGCTTATGCGTTTGATGTGCTCAAACTGCGCAGAATCGAGGCCGAAATTGATCCTGAAAACCAGGCTTCAGCCGCTGCATTACAGAAACTTGGCTTTACTCAGGAGGGGCTGTTGAGAAAACGCTGGGAAATTAACGGCATCGTTTCAGACTCGGCCCTGTTTGGGCTGCTGGCGGAAGAAAAAAACTGCGCTAATGATGGTCAGGGAACCACAAACCAAACCGGGTGACGCCGCCCTGACTTTCAACCGTGCAGCGGCCCTGATGCAGCTGCATGATGGAGTTAACGATGGATAACCCAAGCCCGCTGGAATGCGCCGAGTCGTTGCGGGAAGGATCCGCCCGGTAAAAACGATCGAAAAGCCTTTCCTGATGCGCCGGGGAAATCGTCTCTCCTCGGTTAATCACCTCGATAGACATGCCTTTATCTGCCGGCTTCGCCTCAATGATAATCTCGCTGCCCGGTAAGGCGTAGCGCACCGCGTTAGAAAGCAAATTCGCCAGCGCGCGGCGCAGCAGCAGAGCATCCGCGTATACCGTACCGCTGGCGCGAGTCTGAATCATGATTTCCCGGTCAGCCGCCAGATCTTCAAAATACTCGCCGATGCGGTTTATCTCTTCAGCAACATCGATATCGTGCCGCTGGATCTCCTGGTCTGGCTGCTCCGCCTGGGCCAGAAACAGCATATTGTCGATCATCCGCGACATGCGCTGCAGTTCTTCAAAGTTAGAGCCCAGCAGCCGCTGGTAATAAGCGTTGTCCCTGGCGGCGCCCAGGCCAACTTCCGTCTGGCCGAGCAGGGTGGTTATCGGCGTGCGCAGGTCGTGGGCCATATCAGCGCTGACCTGTTTTAACTGCTGGAAACCCCGCTCCAGGCGTTCGAGCATGGCATTAATCTGGTCGATCAGCGTATCAAGTTCGGTCGGAACATCCTGTTTATCAAGCCGTGAAGAGAGCGTTTTGGTGCCGATTTTTGCCGTGCGGTCGGCCAGCCTGCGCAAAGGCGAAATGCCACGACGGGCAAAGATCACCGCCAGCACAACGGATATCGCCGCCATCATCGAAGCGAAGAGAATAATCTTGTTGCGGTACTCTTCCAGGATATGGGTTCTGTCGCTCAGAACGCGCGCCGAGACAATTTCCAGCGGCGGTAAATTATTAGCAGAAGGGCTAATCGCGGCCATGTACCCCATCGGTGTTCCGTCCGCGGTAACAGCATGATGCACGGCGTCAAGCGTCAGGCGCTGGTTTGCGGCAACGGGGCCTACGGCGGGAATATCGCGCTGCATCGGGTTAACTTCCAGCAGCGTTGCGCCGCCGACGTAGCGAATCACCAGCAGCGATTCCGTATTACCCAGCATATTGGCAAACAGATGGGGCTTTTCGTGGATCAGCTGGCGGGCATCAAGATCCCTTAACAGCGTGCTGATCTGATCAACGCGGGAAACGAGCGCGGCATCATCGCGTATCGACAGCTGCTGGCGTAGGGCGTAATAAAGCGCGCTGCCCATGACGGTAAAAGTAACGAAAGAGAACGCCGCCAGCAGGACGGCGAGGCGGAAGGTCAGTGAGACGCGTTTCATGATTCTTGCTCGCAGCGGTAGCCCACGCCGTGTACGGTGTGGATAAGCCGCACCGGGAAGGGATCGTCCACCTTTTGCCGCAGCCTGCGCACCGCGACATCCACGACGTTGGTGTCGCTGTCGAAGTTCATATCCCAGACGCGAGAGGCGAGAAACGTTCTCGACAGAACTTGCCCGGGGTGTTGCAGGAAGCACACCAGCAGTTTGAACTCTTTGTTGGTCAGTGTGATACGTTTACCTTCACGCTCGCAGCGGAACTTCGCAACATCCACCACGAGATCTGCCAGCGACAGTAGCTCTTCGGACTCGGCCTGCGGCTGGCCCCGACGTAAAATAATACGCATTCTTGCCAACAGCTCTGCAAAGGAGAAGGGCTTAACAAGGTATTCATCAGCCCCGAGCCCAAGCCCGCGCAGACGATCTTCCAGGGTTCCACGGGCGCTCAAAAACAGTACCGGGGTCTGGCTATGGGCGCGTAAACGCTCCATCACCGTCCAGCCGTTCATTTCCGGCAGCATCACGTCCAGCAGGATCAGGTCATAACTCTCTTCCCGCGCCAGATGAAGGCCGTCGATGCCGTTGGCTGCCCAGTCTGCGGTATAGCCCGCTTCATTTAGCCCACTCACCAGATAGGCGGCGGTTTTCGCTTCGTCTTCAATGATGAGGATTTTCAAGCGGTGGGATCCTGTCAAAAAGAGAGAAAAGGGCGTGGAGACCACCCCAGTCTCGTCAGTATAAGATGCGCGAACCTTAGTATCCAGGCACGTGAGCGGCTTTCATGATCAGGTTAGCGACCGCTTCCGGCTGAGAAATCAGCGACACGTGGCTGGACTTCAGCTCGATGGTCTGAGCGTGCATACGCTTCGCCATGAAACGCTCCAGGTCCGGGTTAATGGTACGGTCTTCTGTAGACACCGCATACCAGGTCGGTTTGTTGTGCCAGGCTGCAACCGTGGTTTTCGCCGTGGTGATGGCTTTGCCGATCGGCTGCTGTACCGCGTAATACGCTTCAGCTTCGCTTGCCGGCAGGTCACCGGCGAAGTCATGGACAAACGCAGACTCGCTCAGGGCGCCGTAGCCATCATCATTCCACTTCAGGCCAGCGGAAGCCGGTGCGGCAGGGTATTTTTTAGTGAGCGCCGGGTAGTCTTCACCCGCTTCTGGCGCACGGGCGGCGATATACACCAGGCCTTTGACTTCCGGCTCATCACCGGCCTGGCTGATAACCATGCCGCCGTAAGAGTGTGCCACCAGGATAACCGGACCGTTTTGCTGTGCCAGCGCGCGTTTCACCGCGGCGACATCGTTATCTAAAGAGGTGGTTGGGTTCTGTACCGCCGTCACGTGAAGACCTTTCGCCTGTAGCAACGGGATAACCTTGCCCCAGCTCGATCCATCGGCAAACAGGCCGTGAACCAGCACGATATTTTTCACTTCCTGGGGGGGTAGGGTGGTGTCGGCATGAGCGACGCTGCTGCCCAGCGAGGCAAGCACGAGAGAGGCGATAGCAGAGAGATGGCGTAATTTCATGATGTATCCTCAGGATTCAACAAAGGGGGTCATGGCTAATTTAGCGAACGGGGGCCAACAAAGTGCTGACCCGGTAATGACAAAAAAATGACAAACCGGCAGCCTGAAACACCTTTGCCCCGAGATAAGAAAAAGCCAGGCACATAGCCTGGCTTTATGTCACCCGTTTTTTCAGGGCCTGGTGTACAGCCGAACGACGCTGGTCATATTGCTTTCCGCCAGGCCTTCGTCAATCGCACGCAGAAACGCGCCGTGGGCGGTGTCAATAGTCGGTGCAAGCTGTGACGAGCCCATCTCTTGCAGCACGTAGCCCAGATCTTTTTCGATCAGCGCTACCGGAAACTGAGGGGCAAAATTCTCGCTCAGCATGCTGCTGGACAGATACCCCGCAACAGCGGGCCACACGGAGGTACCGGCCATTGCAGCAAGTACCCGATGAGCATCTGCGCTGCTTCGCTTGAGTAAACCCACAATCTGCGCCAGCCCGGCAACCTGCACCGCCATTAACGCGTTGGTCGCGAGTTTTGCAACGGTGCCTTCACCCAGCTCACCAACGTGGTGGAAGGCCGAGCCCATCACTTTTAAGACGGGTACACAGCGCTCAACCACAAGCGGATCCCCCCCAAGCAGGTAGGCCAGCTGGCCGGAATCTACCTGCATCCTGGAGCCGGACACCGGCGCCTCGAGGAAAGCGATGTCTTGTTGCTGCATGTTCGCACCGAGTGTTTTAACCCAGCCCGGCGTCAGCGTAGAACTTTCAATGGCTACTGAGTTAGCGGCCATTCCGGCTAAAGCCCCGCTGTGTTCATCCAGCCACACCCCGCGGGATGCTGCGTCATCGCGTACCATCGAAATAACAAACTCTGCATCGGCAACCGCGGACTTTGGCGTAGCCGCCGCCGCTGCGCCCTGGTTGACTAACGCTTCCGCCGCCTGTGAAGTACGGTTCCATACCGTGACGGTATGGCCTGCGGCCAGAAGGCGGGTTGCCATGCGAGAGCCCATGGCGCCCAGTCCAAGAACGGTAATTTTGCTCATGTTGATTCCTGTAAAATAGTGAAGCGTCGGTTATCCGCCGCGGCGTGATTTACGTTCATGGGTAGCCATCACCGCCAGCAGCCCGGCCAGCGCAAAAGCGGCGGCGACATAGGGAATCGGGCGAGGTCCGGTCAGGTTTATCAGCAGGCCGCCAATCAAAGAGCCCAGCCCGATGGCCGCGTTAAAGACCGACACGTTGATCGAAGTTGCGGCATCGGCTCCGCCTTCCAGCCGCGAGGCCTCTTTGAACACCAGAGTCTGCAGCAGTACCGGCAGCGCGCCGTAGGCCGCGCCCCACAGCGCAATGGTGATGAAGATGGCCGTATGGCTGACGGCGGCTGCGTTAAGACAGGCAAGGCTTGCGGTAAATAACACGGCAACAATGCCCAGGCTTGTGCGCGGTGCACGTGCGGCAAACGGCCCGACGGCGAAGTTGGTGATAACGCCCGCAGCACCATAAACCAGCAACAGCAGGCTGATTTGCCCGCCGCTCTGGCCGGCCATTTGTTCAAGGAACGGCGTAATATAGGTGTAAGCCAGGAAGTTGCCGGTGACCACCAGCGCGGTGATGCCGAAAATAGCCAGCAATGCGCCGCTTTTGAACACCGCTGAAATAGCCCCGTGTTTGGCGGATTTGGCGATCCTCACTGCAGGAACAGACCAGGCGATCAGCGTGAAAACGACCAGGCAGAGGAGGCAAAGCGCAGCAAATACCGAACGCCAGCCGTAGACATCACCCAGCATGGTGCCCGCAGGCACGCCCAGCACCGTTGCCAGAGAAACGCCGCCAAAAACAACCGACGTTGCCCGCACGGCGTTTCGTGAAGCCACCAGATGCACGGCGGTGACCACGGCGGTTGACCAAAACACGCCGATAGCCGCAGCCACCAGAATACGGCCAATGAATACCACAAAATAATCCGTTGCCAGCCAGGTAATCAGGTTCCCGGCAAAGCAGGCGGCCAGCAGGCCAGCCATCAGCGCTTTGCGGTTAATGTGCCCCAGCAGCCCGGTGAGCGGGGCGGCGGTGAGGGCCACCATAAAAGCAAAGATTGTGACCAGATAACCGGCAACGCCCAGAGAAACGTCCAGCCCGGCGGCCATGCCGGGCAGCACGCCAACCGGCATCAGCTCGGTGCTGACAAAGGTGAAACAGCCGAGGCTGAGCGCCAGCACCGCTGCGATGCTGCGTGAACGAGAAACTCGCCCGCCGTGGTGCGGCGTTTCTGCATGTGTGTTTTTACTGCTTGATTGCATAAAACCATCCTGAAAATATGAACAGGTCGAGATGACGAGCGAATTGTGGGGTCACGAGAGGTAGAATGCGATAGCATGAAAGACATAAGACTTATGACCCGGAGTCACTAATGAGAGCATTAAGTTCGCAGTTGCTGGAAGGCGTGGACGTGATGGCGGCGGTTGTCGATACCCTGAGTTTTGGCGCTGCCGCAGAGATGCTGGATATGTCGCAGTCCGGCGTGAGCAGGGCGATTGCCCGGCTTGAAACAAGGCTTGGGATCCGCGTTTTTGAGCGAACCACGCGTTCGGTCAGGCTGACCGACGAAGGGCGTGAGTTCTACGAGCAGGTCATGCCGCTGATTGCCGCCCTGGCCGACGTTACCGGCGGTGCCGCAGGGGGCAGGCAAAAAATTCGGGGCAGGCTGAGGGTTAACGTTGACCCGCTGTTTGCCAGCCAGGTTTTGGGGCCACGCCTCGGCACCTTTATGGATGAAAACCCCGATCTGGAAATTGAGCTGCGCAGCCGCGATGAGCTGGGCGATCTTATCTCGGACGGGTTTGACCTGGCGCTGCGCTTTGGTCACCCGCAGTCTTCGTCACTGATAGCAAGAAAGCTGTTCGACACGCGGGTTTTTGCTATGGCCTCGCCCGAATATTTGCGGCGTTTTGGCCAGCCGAAAACGCCTCAGGAGCTTGAGAATGAGCCGCACCGCTGCATTTTATTCCGCGAGCCGCTGACGGGGAAACCGTTCGCCTGGGAGTTTCACCAGGGGAAAAAGAAGCTGATGATCCAGCCCAGGGGAATGCTGACAGTCAACGATGCGGAAACCGCATTCAGCACCTGCCTGGCGGGGCTTGGTGTGGTGCAGATTTTTGAACTCGGCAGCGAGGAATACGTTTCTTCAGGCCGCCTGGTGCCGCTGTTCCCGGCGTGGTCAGATCACCGCTTCCCGCTCTACGCCTATTACCCGTCGCGGCACCACGTTCCGGCGAAAACTCGCGCCTTGCTGGACTTTGTCAGCGGGCTGGTACGCTAAATCCGGCAGATTAACGTTCGGCTATCCACAGCAGCGGAAAAACCGGCAGGGCGAAAATAATAAGGAAAATCGTCAGCTCTTCGCCCCAGCCATAGCCGATCTTGATAACACCGATCAACATATTGACTGCCGTAATCAGGCACCACAGTACCGTAAAGCCTCTGGCGATTATTGCCTGGGCTGGCGGGTAGTCCGGGGTAAAAAGCCGAATCAGCAGGTAACACCCGCTGACGAGTAAAAATCCGCTCAGCAGAAAGAGAAACGTGCGCATAAAACACTCCTGGAAATGGCCTGCGGCTTAGCTTTTGCCAGATGTAAGATAGGCCACAGGCTGGGGCTTTACTGTCGGGGAGTGAGCAGGTCACCTAAGCCAATACGCTGCAAAAACGCTTTGCGGATGCGGTCGGCCACCGCGTTCACCACTTCTGCACCGTCATCGGAAGGATCAACGTGCACGCGGAACGGACGTTTGCCGTACGGTGCATTAACAATGTCAACCATCGCCGCAGCCACGTCTGCTACGTCTGCATCTTCCGGCTCGCAGGCCGCCAGGCCTTTCAGCGCTTCATCCTCCAGGCCGGCCGTTGGGCCATGTTTTGTGTACGCCTGTTCGCGTTCGGTATCCGCAGGCTTGCCGGAATGCAGGAAATGGTTGGTGCCTTTGGTAAAGGCGCCCGGCACCAGAATCGAGCTTTCAATACCCCAGCGGCTTAGCTCGGCGGCATAGCTCACGGCCACGGCGTCCATTGCGGCTTTGGCGGCAAAATAAGGAGCCAGATAGGGGGGCGTGCCTCCCCTGGTACTGCTGCTGCCGACCCAAAGCACGAGGCCCTTTCTCTGCTGGCGCAAATAAGGCAGAGCCGCCCGGTTAACCCGCTGTGTACCCAGCACGTTAACGTCAAACAGCTGGCTGAACTGCTCCGGCAGGAAGGCTTCAGCGGGGCCGTAGGACATATGTCCGGCGTTATGAACCACGACGTCGAGCCTGCCGTGTTCCGCAATAATCTGCGCGATGGCCGCATTCGCAGAATCCTGAGACTGCACGTCCAGCTCAACGGCACGGAGATCGACCTCGTGCTGCCGCGCATAATCCTTAAGGCTTTCAACCTGAGGGGCATTGCGGCCCGCGATGTCCCGCATACTGGCGTAGACGGTGTGTCCGGCATGGGCGAGGGCGCGAGCGGATAACGCCCCAAAGCCGCTGGACGCCCCGGTTATCAGAATAATTTGCTGCATGGTTTTCTCCTGCTTGCCGCTAAATTTAGGCAAAGCCGCCGTTAACGCGAATCACCTGGGAATTCACCCAGCTGCCGTCAGGACCTGCAAGCGTTGCGACGATGCTGGCGATTTCGTCAGGTTTGCCGATACGGCCAAGCGGGGCGAGGTTGGCGATGGCCTGGATTTGCTCGTCGGTTTTCCCGTTCAGGAACAGATCGGTGCCGGTTGGTCCTGGCGCCACGGCGTTAACGGTAATATTGCGGCCACGCAGTTCGTTGGCGAGTACGTGAACCAGGCCTTCAACCCCGGCTTTGGAGGCAATGTAAGGGCCGTAAGCCGGGAACGATTTAGCGATAACGCTGGTCGACAGGGCAATAATGCGGCCGCCTTCGTTAAGCGACTCGGCGGCATTCGCCAGCACCATGAAAGCACCACGCAGATTGGTGCTGATAATTTTGTCGAACTCAGCGAGGCCGGCTGGCGTGATTTTCACCATCGGCATTATCCCCGCGCTGTGCACGACGACGTCGAGCTGGTTATTAACGGCTTTCGCTTCGGCAAACAGGCGAGTGACATCGTTTTCGGATGAGACATCGGCCTGGATCGCCACGGCTTCACCGCCGCTGGCTTTAATCGCCTGCACCGTTTCGTCAGCGCTGGCTTTATTACCGGCATAGTTGACGACGACGGTGAAGCCGTCGCGTGCCAGTCTTTCTGCAATTGCGCGGCCAATGCCTCGGGATGCGCCCGTCACCAGAGCGGTTTTTTTTGCTGTCGTCATGTTGTTCTCCAGAATCTATTAGAAGGTCACCCGGGGTGGGGCGTGGGAGTCATTGTTAATGTTTTTGAATTCGGGATAAATAGTGCTAATTTGATTAGATAATTCCGTTTTGGTTAATAATAGATGGATAAATTCGATACGTTGCAGCTATTCACCCGCATTGTTGAGCTGGGCAGTTTCAGCCAGGCCGCCGACCAACTCGCTATTCCACGAGCCACGGCTAGTAATGCGATTAAAGAGCTGGAGAGCCAGCTTGGCTGCCGCCTGCTGGAACGGACTACCCGCCACGTGCGAGCTTCCCAGGACGGCAAAGCGTATTACCAGCGCTGCGTATATATTCTGGCCGAGCTGAATGATGCAGAGGCCGCGCTGCGCCCGGTGGTGGCTAAGCCTCGCGGTATTTTGCGTATCGATTTGCAGGGGACGCATGCATCACAGGTAGTCCTGCCGCAGCTGGATGAATTTCATCGCCGTTACCCGGATATCGAGCTGATTATCAGCAGTGGCGACAGGCTGGTTGATCTGGTTCGTGAGGGGATCGACTGCGTGGTGCGCGCCGGTAAGCTGCAGGATTCTTCGCTGGTTGCGCGCCACCTGGCGGATTTGCCGCAAATTGTGTGCGCCAGCCCGGATTATCTGGCGGCGTTTGGCGTGCCGGAGCATCCGGACGATCTCGAGCATCACCAGTGTGTAAACTTCTTCTCGACGACGGGCGGCCTGAATTATCCCTTCGAATTCATCATTGATAACGAGCGGCGGGCCTTCTCGCCCAAAGGCTGGGTGACGGTCAACGAAGCGGAGAACTATGTCATTTGCGCGCTGCGGGGCTGCGGCCTGGTACAACTGCCGCGTTATCACGTTGAGCAGACGCTGGCCGAGGGGCGGCTGGTTGAAGTGATGAGCGACTGGCAAAGCCCGGCGATTGCCGTGTCTGCGTTATATACCCAAAACCGGCAGCTTTCTCCGCGCGTACGCGTGTTTATCGACTGGCTGAAAGAGATTTACAGCGCGCGGTTTCCTGCGGCAGGTTAGCGCCTGGCTGGCCAGGCATTGAGTACAGGCTAAATAGGTTCAAACGGCAATCCCAGCGAGTGAACGAAGGCGTCTACCTGCGGGAACCAGAGTTTGACGCCCGCTTTGCTGTCGATAAAGTCATGGGCGTTTTGGCCGAAGGAACCGATATCAACCATTCGGGCGCGGTTTGCGGCACCTACGGTATTGCTGCTATAGGCGCTGAACATCTGCTGCGGCAGGGGCTGCGGCCAAAGCTCGTCGTTATCGCCGTAGAACCAAAGCGACGGGTAGCGCGCATGATGGCCGATGCTGCCGTAAGCGTTCACCAGGTTTTGCTGCCAGCCTTCGCAGGTCTTCATGCGGAGCCCGCCGGAAAAGTTAATCACGCCCAGCACGCCGGGTATCTGGCGGGTACTCAGCGCCATGGTCACCAGCCCGCCGTCAGACTGACCGGCAACCACGATGCGTGAGCGATCGACATACGGCAACTTTACCAGCGCACTGAGGGCGGCGGCTGAGTCTTTGGCCTCGTCAAACGCGTGACGCCGAATATCGCACCCGTCTTTCGGGTACTGCCCGCCTGATGCCGCGAAGCCTTCCCGCATCGGGATCGCGACCACAAACCCGCGGTGAACAAATACCGAGGCAATTTCAAGGTGACGTGAACGAGGCTGCGTGCGGGCGTTACCGGGGTTTTTGCCGTGATTCATTAACAGCAGAGGGAAGGGACCGTTACCCGGAGGCTTATAGAGCGTGGTTTCCAGCTCAATGATTTTCCCGTCAGTTTCGACCGGCAGCATCACGACCTGCTCGTTGAGCCGACTGTCCAGCCGCATTGATGAAGCAGAAGCGTTAGGCGCGGAACTGCAGCCGCTGACGGTGAAGAATAGCGCCGCAACCGGCAGCCCGGTGACCCCTTTGAGAAAAATATCGCCATGCTTTAATGTCTGAGATAAAGACGCTATCAGCCACTTTAACGCACTCATTTGTCTGCCCTGGCGAAAACGATCGCTGTTTAATTATGCCGTGTCGTCTGTGGTCGGCTGTTGTTTTGCATAGAGATAAACCGACGCTCGCGAAACGCCCAGATGCTGCGCCACGGTTTCCATCGATTTACGGATCTCCAGTAATCCTTCTTTTTTTAGCGCCTGCAACAGCTCAATTCTTTCTAAAGTTTTCAGCGCGCGCGGCGTAGTGGCAAGCCCCGCCGCAAACTGGTCGATTCGCAGCCGGATGGCCGCTGAGCCTGCGGGCTCAAAATGCTCTTCCACAGGGCCCGCGGTGGTTTCAGTAAAGCGAGTCAGTGCGCTCTGCATCCCTCTGAACAAGGTCATATCCAGATTCAGGCAAAGCGCAGCAACATAGTTACCGGATGCATCTTTAAGCCCAATCGAGGTACTTTTCACCGGACGACCATCAGCAAACTGGTTGGCATAGTTGGCGATAACGGCCGGAAAATCCGGGGAGGCAATGCGTGCCAGCCCCATTTCCGTCGCGGCCTGGCCAACGTGACGGCCGGACAGATTGTTGCGTATCGAGATAATAGCGTGCTGCGGATGCTCCAGGTCATGCACCACAACCTCACAAAACGGCGCGAAGGTTTCGCTTATCCCCAGGGCGATGGTATCAAGCTGGTCGAGCAGGGCTCTGTTTTCTGGTTTTGACACGCTATGCTCTCCTTGTTGTTAAGGCTGCCCGGCCTGGGCGAGGAATTCACCGTAGCGGCTGATATCGACGTTGCCGCCGCTAATAATAATGCCAATTCGCTTGCCGCGAAGGCCTTCTTTAAGCCCGCGCGCGGCGGCAAAACCCAGGCAGCCGGTGGGCTCAACGACCATTTTCATTCGTTCGGCAAAAAACTGCATCGACTCAATCAGCTCGCCATCGCTGGCGGTGAAAATATCATCGACGTTCTGGCGGATCATTTCGAAGGTATAATCGCCGAGGAAGGTGGTCTGTGCACCATCGGCAATCGTTTTTGGCGTATCGATGCGCACAATCTGGCCGCGCCGGAACGACTGCTGGGCGTCGTTACCCGCTTCTGGCTCAACGCCGTAGACTTTACAGCCAGGAGAAAGGTGGCGTGCCGCCAGCGAACAGCCTGAAATCAAGCCGCCGCCGCCCAGGCAGACAAACAGCGCGTCCAGCTCGCCGACTTCGTCAAACAGCTCTTTCGCCGCCGTCCCCTGGCCCGCGATGACGTGCGGGTGATCGTAAGGCGGGATCAAGGTCAGTCCGTATTTCTCTGCCAGATCGTTACCGATCTGCTGGCGGTCTTCGGTGTAGCGGTTATAGAGAATGACTTTGCCGCCGTACTCGCGCGTGGCGGCAATTTTGGCCGCGGGAGCGTCTTCCGGCATCACGATGGTAGCCGGGATCCCCAACAGCCTTGCGGCCAGGGCAATCGCCTGGGCATGGTTGCCGGAGGAGAAAGCCACGACGCCTGCTTCTTTCTGCGCCGGTGTAAACTGAGCGAGGGCGTTCATAGCGCCACGGAACTTAAACGCCCCCATGCGCTGGTAGTTTTCACATTTGAAAAACACTTCGGCACCAAACTCTTCATTTACGGTGCGAGAGGTCATCACCGGCGTGCGGTTGGCATGGCCTTCAATGCGCTGCGCTGCGGCCACCACATCGTCATAAACGGGAAGAACGAGTTCACTCATTATGCCACCTTAAGAGGGTTGTCTTATTTAGAGAGTGCAACGGCTTCAACTTCAATAGCCGCGCCGTAATGGAGCTGTGAAACCCCTGCCACCGCGCGGGAAGGGCGATGCTCACCGATCCACTCCGCGTAGATGTTGTCGAATAACGGCCAGAAACTGATGTCCGTGATGTAGACGCGAACGGAAACAAGATGTTGCTTTGTCACGCCCACGCAGCGAAGGCAGGCGTCTATGTTTTGCAGCACCAGGCGAGCCTGATCTTCAAACGAGGCGTCGCACCTTGGGTCACCCTCTGTGGTAATGGGTAATTGCCCGGAAATAAACACTAAACCCCCCGCGGTTGTGGTATGCGAATAGTGCCCAACGGGGGCGGGAGCGTGCTCGATATTGCGCAGCGTGATATCAGGGGGCATGTTTTCTCTCAATCGCCAGCGACACTAGACCAATAATCTATATCTGGACTAAATGTTTAATCAAGAGATTTAAACAATCATTCGGCAGTATTAGGGAAGTTAAAAGCGCACTCGATAGGGTGAATGCACTTAGCGCGCAGGCACCTGATTAAAACCCACCTTACGGTGGGTTTGTCATTCTTATTTACCGGACCAGGCACGCAGCGCATTTTCACGCGCCTCGGCCTGCTGCGCCGTATTCAGCTTGAAGTAGTTTGGCGCCAGGGCACCTTCCCAGTCGCCGTACATTGGGTTAGGCAGCACGATAAACTGTGTGCCGAACTTGCTGCGGTTATCGCTGGCAAACTGCTGACGTTGCGCCTGATCTTTATGGTAAGTCGCCTTGCCAAAATCATTCAGGTTATCGCCGATGTACATCACAACGTCGTAGCCTTCGGCCTTGATCGCGTCAAAGCGGGCCTGCTTGTTGGAGCTGTCGCTTTTCAGGCGCACGGTTTTGTCGTTCACGCCGGTAAAGCCCAGTGCTTTCATGTTGGCGACGGTCGCGCCAAAGTCTTTGCTGTCGCGGTTTGACACATAGAACATCGTGCCGCCGTGGCTGTTAACGTAGTTAGCAAAATCTACTGCGCCCGGGACGGCCAGCGCCTGGCGAGCCTGAGTCCACTGTGACCAGGTTTTGTCGTCAAACGCTTTGTTATTTTTCGCCTGCCATGCGCTGTAGGCGCTGTTGTCCAGCATGGTTTCATCCAGATCGACAATCACCGCGCGCTTAGTGTTACCCTGTTTGGCTGACCGATCCCAGGCCAGGCGAGCGCTGTTAAACGACTGATACGCCAGCGCACGGTATTCGCCGGACTGCTGGAACCAGTCAACCGCCATCACCGTCTGGCTTGCCAGCTTCTGGTCTGCCGTCTGCTGCTGATTAGCACACCCCGTCAGGTTCACCAGTACCAGCGCAACCGCACCACATAACAAACTTTTCTTCATCTTTTTATCCTTACCCTTGCCATTATCATTACTGAAATTGATACCCGCCTTCGCCAGCGCTGAACAATGCCGGCACTTTTACCAACAAAATCAGCAGGTATTGTTAAAAAGTGTTTTACCGAATATTAAAGCTACGTTATCAATAGCTTTTTAATGGATCGAACCGGGATACTCAATATGACAAAAATATTTCGACGCAATTTTTTTCCCCTGATGGTGATGGCGGCTTTACCGGGAATAAGCTTTGCGGCCCCTGCCAATAGCTGCGAAGAGACGAGGGCGGGCATCGATATGGGCTCCGGCACCACCAAGCTGGTGGTCGCGAAAGTGGATACTTGCAGGCAGCGTATCAACAAAGTGCTGTTCGAAGATCAGCGCCCGATCGGCTTCAACGAGGATCTGGCAAAGTCCGCCGACAACACCCTCAGCCCGGCGATACAACGGCAGGGCCAGGCGGCGCTACAGGCGCTGACGGCAGAGGCGGCTCGCTATCATCCAACTCGCTTTAACGGGGTGGCGACCGCCGTTTTCCGCAGCGCCTCTAACGCACAGCAGGTTATTGATGCGTTTAACCGCTCGGCCCAGGTTAACTTAAAAATTATCTCCCAGACACAGGAGGCTGAGCTGGGTTTCCTGTCGGCAAAAGCCTCAATGCCGGTACCGCTGGCGGACGACCAGATGGTGGTCTGGGACATCGGCGGCGGGTCGATGCAGATGACGACCTGGCTGCAAAAGCACGACAAATGGCAGCCGGAGATTTACCAGGGCAAGCTGGCCTCCGTCACGCTGAAGAACTACATCATCGATGTGGTGAAAAACAAAGATCTGCATGACGTTAGCTCACCAAATCCGATTGGCTCTCTGCGCGACGGCGTACTGCGTTTTGTTCGCTTCTATGCTACGGCCCACGTGAGCCCGGAAATGAAGCAGGTGCTGGCTACCCGGACGGTAATCGGCATCGGCGGGGTGCATGACTTCTCCGTCAGCAAGCAGCTGAATGAAAAGGTGTATACTCTTGCCGATCTGCAAAAAGTCTCCAACAGCAAGGTGTGGAAAGGGGATTCAGAGCTTCGTGGCGACTACCGTGCAACGGACGTCAGCAACCTGCTTTTGGTTCAGGGCTATATGGAAGCATTGAAAATTCCACAGGTGACCGTGGTAAAAGCTAACCTGGTGCAAGGCGTGCTAATTCAATAATCTCATCCAGACTTGTTGACTGAGAGGGGTTAGTCAAAAGTTAAAACATCTCCCGTTGCCGGGGAGAACGTTCCCGGCAACCACCACCGGCCCCATGTGCCGGTACAATGGCAACCCATCACGTAGTCTACTTTCTGCGTCCGCAGAAATTGCTTGATGCGCCAGATTTTGAGTGGTGATACACATCGGAGATGAAATCCACCTACTACGGCATGAACGCGTTCAATACCGGTTATTTGTTGGCAATGTTTGACAATGTTGACTATTCCCCGATGGCCACAACCCGTGATGATCACCAGCCCATTCGGTGACGTGTAGATTAAGACACCTTCATCAACGACGTAATCATGACCTGAAGCTTTCCCCCCTAATACGCCGTATGCCTGCGGCTCAGGAACCATAATTTCGCCTGACCAAAGCAAAGTGTCGCTGATTTGTATCGGCGAGCGCGTGAACACCGTACGGTGGCGGGAGTAATCATTATCGCGGGATAATTTTTTAATTCGCTTTGTACAGCCTGGGAGGAATAGCGCCGCATAGCGCGTGTGAACGATATCAGGGTGGCAAATTATGTGGGTCTGGTCTGGTAACCATGGAACGCCACCACAGTGATCATAGTGACCGTGGGAAAGCACGACGGTATCCAGGGTGGCCAGATTGACGTTCAGCAATTTAGCATTGTGCTGGAAACTGCTGTCGGGGCCGGTATCAAACAGCACCGTTTTATTCCCTTCTTCAATAAGCAGGCTGATACCGGGCTTAGTCAATAACGCCGGATTTTTTCCGGCGGCTCGCCGATTTTCAAGCAGGACGGTTATCTTCAACGCCATTTACCCCTCCCGAGTTATCCATTGCATACCTTTGCACAGGCCGTATTCGCTTAATCCCGCCTGCCTCCGGGTATGTTACCTTTATTGTCGCTCATCTCCGCGCTAATTTCGTCCATCTACGGTATCGGGTAGATCGCCGGCCCGCCGCTGGCCGGTGGGTTAGATGCCAGAGCGCTCAAAGGTTGCTGGCTGAGGCCAGCGCCTGCTTCATCGCCTCAAGTGCGGGTGAACGGTAGCCTTTACGCCATACCAACTGGGTGAGCGCTTCCGCGAGGAACTGCTGGTGGATATCCTGCGGTAGCACAAGAGTGGCGGCCACGCTTTCTGGCAGCACGCAGCAGTGGCGACCGGCAGCGACGCAGGCGATCATCGTATGGTAAGAACTGACGTCCTGCACCTCAACGGCGGTTTGACTGATGAATAACGCTTCCCCACGCGCCCGGTATGAACAGCCTCTCGGGAAAGCGGCGAGACGAACGTTACTGCCGTCAGCTGTGCGAGGTGTTAAAAGAACCAGGCTTTCGCTAAACACATCAACAAATTCCAGATCCTCAGGGCATTCCGTCAGCCCTTCTGAGTCTGGCAATAAACTAACAAGCGCGCAGTCCAGCGAGGCATTGCGCACGCGTTCCAGTAGCTGCCGGGTCGGCAGGGTTTTTAAGGTCAGACTGACTTCAGGCCACCGGTGGTGGAATTGCTGAAACACGGGCGTCAGTCGGCTGGCGGCGGTCGCCTCCATTGACCCCATATTCAGTAAGCCCGCGGGTTTCCCTGGATGCAGCGCCTGCCGCGCCTCTTCCGCCAGGCTAAGAATTTTTTGGGCATAGGAAAGGAAATTAACCCCCGCTGGCGAAAGCGTCATTTTCTTGTTGTCCCGCACGAACAGCGTTACACCAAGATCTTCTTCCAGCTGCTGGATGCGGGTGGTGATGTTTGACTGCACGCGGCCAAGCCTTTTCGCCGCTTTTGTTACGCTTTGCTCTTCGGCGACGATGTTGAACATGTGCAGTGTGGTGTGGTTCATATTTTTAGTTCTCAATATGAAAATGATCTTGATATTAACATCTCCAAATAAGATGTTAACCCATCAATTTTCTATTTTCTCAGGTGACGCCATGTTTCGTAGCCTTACCCAACTGCTCGCTATCGAGAGTCCTGTCATACAGGCGCCTATGGCTGGCGTCTCAACCCCTGAACTGGCGGCAGCGGTCAGCAATGCCGGAGGACTTGGTTCGCTGGGCGTAGGGGCGGGTAGCGTAGAGCAGGCCAGAACCGCAATCCTCAAAACCCGGGGGCTGACTTCGCGCTCGTTCAACGTAAACCTATTTTGCCACGACGCAGCGCTGCGGGATGAGGAGCTTGAGAAAACCTGGATCGAGAGCCTGCGTCCGGTATTTGCCGGGTTTGGCGGCTCGCCACCGGAAACGCTCACCGAGATTTACCAAAGCTTTATTGGGCATGAAGCGATGCTGGCAATGCTGCTGGAAACAACACCGGCTGCGGTCAGTTTTCATTTTGGTGTACCCGAACGCAATGTCATTCAGGCTCTGCGCGAAAGGGGGATTGTTACCCTGGCAACCGCAACCTGCCTTGACGAGGCGGCTTTGATAGCGGAACGTGGGGTTGATGTCATTGTAGCCCAGGGCTACGAGGCGGGTGGGCATCGAGGAATGTTTGATCCTCTGGCACTGGATACACAGCTCAGCACCTTTGCGCTGGTGCAACTGTTGAAAAAACACGTCTCGCTGCCGATTGTTGCCGCAGGTGGCATCATGGACGGCGCAGGCATTCACGCCATGCTGACGATTGGCGCAGATGCCGTCCAGCTGGGCACGGCATTTCTGCTTTGCCCGGAATCTGCCACCGATGAGGGCTACCGCGATCGGCTTAAATCCAGCCACATGCACCAGACGGATATGACCCACGCGATCTCCGGCAGAGCGGCCAGAAGCCTGGATAACGACTTTTGTCGCGCCGGACGTTCCGCAGGTAAAGATGCCGTGCCTGCTTATCCGGTGGCCTACGATATTGGCAAGGCGCTCGCCGCCCTCGCGAAAACCCACGGTCATCAGGGTTACAGCGCGCACTGGGCCGGGCAGGGCGTGAATCTTATCCGGGAAATGCCGGCGGCTGAATTGCTGCAAACGCTGGTGCGTGAAGCCGGGCTGTAAAAGCATTCGGCCGCCGGCGTTGAACGCCAACAACGACAGGAAGAATGGCCCCCGATCCCCGTGAGCCTTACGCTACGTTGGGGGGGCGGGAAAATCAGTAGAGTGCGCAAGCGCTGTCACGCGCCATGTTTTTCAACCGGCTTAGCGTGCTTTATTTTCCATTTTCTGAAGCTGCGCCTATCTGGATGATATTTTCAATTTCATTTTTTGATTACAATCATTTTTTCTCAATATTAGGACTAAATGTAAATTGGTGTTCTACCTTTAACGGGGTATGTACGACAAAAATAGTTACATCAGGGGCGCCAGATTTCATTTCTCTTGGCACTGTTCTGGAATAGGTAAATTCATTGGGCGTTAGCTTTTCAAGTGTGCGGGCTAAAACGACACCGTTATCAAAGAAATTAATCTGCTCACGTTTATTTCCCGTTATTAAAAAGTAGCCAGCACCGCCATTTTTGGCACGCGTAGTCCAATCTGTTGGATCAAAGTATTCAAAGCGATTCGTGTTAGCATCCCAGATTGATACACCCACGACACCAGGGTATTTATCAATGACGTTCAGCGACATATTTTGCGCTTCATATACTGCGGTCGTTTGCCATACGTTTGAAGGGAGGGCGTCAGGATAAATCTCTTTTTGCTTTGCAAGCACTGCGGGAGTAATAATGCTTGTAGAAAATGACAATAGCAGAGGGATACATTTGTAAAACATGAAAGAACACTCCATATATATTATTTCTATTCCGAATAATATCTTTGCAAATAATCAGTTATTGATAAACTCGACCAATGCGTACATTAACATGCAAATCATTTAATGATGCATTAACTTACAGTTATTTGATGAATATCGTATAAGTTGACATTAACCTCTAAAAAATGAGTGGATGCCGAATTTTTTCGTTCTCGCTTAGCCGCGCACGCCATCACTTTAGCAGCGCTATCAGGGTGGCGGCCATATGCTGCAGGGCGACATCCTGGCTACGGCGCTGGTGCCGGGCCAGGTGCCATGAAAAAACGGCAGTTACACTGCAGATAAGCCCGAAGCCGACGGCTTAAAAGCGAAGGCCAAAGCGTATGCTCAGGCGCTCACTCTTTAGCGTGAAAATAAAATCTGAGAATTTTTAGTTTTTTTAGCAATATTTCTCACGCTGAATCGTCTACCTCATCACCAGTGATTATTCATGAGCGTAATGAGGTAAACATAATGAGAGATTTTGATATGCACCGACACGACCACCGCTGCCGTGGGTTCTGCGGCCACCGAATGGGTAAACCGATTTTGCTGTGCGTCGTACTGTTTGTGGCGCTCGGCTTAATCGTAATGACGCTGTGGAATGCGGTGCTGCCGGGGCTGCTCGGCGTTAAAGCCATCGGTTTTTGGCAATCGTTAGGCCTGCTGGCGCTGTGCCGGATCCTGTTCGGCGGCCTGGGTTTCCGCCCCGGTATGTTTGGCAAAGCACGCCGCCGTATGCACGAACGCTGGATGCAAATGTCACCGGAGCAGCGCGAAGAGTTTATGCAGCAGCGCCGTGAGAAATTTGGCTTTGGCCACCGAGACCGCTGCGCCTGGCACGCTCGCTGGGATGAGAGAATGGATCCGCGCCCGCAGCAGCAGACGGAAGAGAACGGCACCAAAAAACCGGACGCTGAGTGACGGCGATGAAAGCCGGAATGGCGGGCGAATCTCTGCTGATTGCAGCGCTTAACGGCTGCCGGGCACGACTGAAAGCTTTTATTCGCGGGCGAACTGCCGTGCGCGAAGATGCCGACGATATCCTGCAAGAAGTCAGCTATCAGCTTATGAAAGTGGAGCAGCCGGTGGAAAATGTCGCCGCATGGTTGTTCCGCGCCGCCCGCAACGAAATGACCGACCGGGCGAGGAAAAAGCGCGAGCTGCCTTTAGCCGGCTGGTTTGGGGGCGAAGAAGAGGAGGACTATCCGGAAGATGAGCTGGCCGAAACGTTGTTCGGTGCCCCACAAACGCCGGAGGATGAATACCTGAAACAACTGCTCTGGGAAGAACTGGAGGCGGCATTATCCGAACTCCCACCCGCACAGCGTGACGTATTCATCAAAACCGAGCTACAGGGTTACAGCGTAAAAGTACTTGCCGCGGAGAGTGGCGACAGCGAACAGGCGCTGCTCTCCCGCAAACATAAAGCCGTTCTGTATCTGCGTACCCGTCTGCGCAACCTCTATGACGACCTTGCTGGCAACTAATACAGCCTCCGGATCTGCCCAGGGAAGGGCGATCCGGCTTTTTCCTCAGTAAATACTCAGATATTTTTAAGTATGGGGCATTCCTGACATCGCTTAGTATACCCCGGCGTATGCAAACACTCTGATTCCAAAAAGAAAGAGGCGAAGATCTATGAACGGTAAAGTCCCCGGAAAACTGCTGCTACTGGCGGGAATACTTTTTTCGGCCTCGGCGATGGCCTCACCGTCCCAGGTCGAGGATATCGCATCACTCATCAACCAGCGTCTGTCCTGGATGAAAGACGTCGCGGGTTATAAAGCTAAAAACCATCTTGCTATCGAGGATTTGACTCAGGAAGCCAAAGTGCTGTCCAGTTCGGTAAGTGAAGCTGAAAAATTGGGGTTAAACGGCGAGTCGGTGAAAGCTTTTATCCAGGCGCAGATGGATGCCGCCAAGGCCATACAGTACCGCTATCGCGCTGACTGGTTATCCGTTGAGGAACAAGGATGGCAACCAGCTCCGCTTGAGCAGGTTAGGGGCAAAATCAGCGCGCTGAATACCAAAATCCTTAGTGAAGTAAAAGAGAGGTTAACCGCTGCTCCGTGGGTGATAGATCGTCCCACGTTTATGGCTACGCTGGATCAGGCCAATTTAAGCGCGGCGGATAAAGCTCGACTGATTGCGTCTTTGCAGCAGATAACGCTAAAAAAATAAACGGTCATCATAACGCCCCGGAGCGCAGGGCGTTATGCGTTAATTATTCTCCCCAGCGCGTCTTAATATAATTCACCGCCTGCTGCGTCTGGGGCTGGTTAAGATAGTTCTCCCGGAACAGGATCGTGCCGTTAATCTGCGGCATGGATTCATTCAAATCGAGCTGTTTTTTCAGCTCCGGTACGCCACCGTTCACCGTCCAGTCAGGTTCGTTTTTTGAGGGTTCCCCGACTTTATACAGCGCAATGCCAATATAGAGGCGCGTATGGGTCGGCTTCACGACGTCCGCCCACCATTTAGCCAGCACATCGTAGCGGGCGGCGCTGCGTGAGAAGGGCCAGTAGATCTGCGGGGCGATATAGTCCAGCAGCCCTTTCTGAACCCAAAGGCGCGTATCCGCAAAGGACTCATCATAAGCTGCCGCACCGCGCGTATCGGACCCGGCCGGATCGTGGGAGATGTTGCGCCATACGCCAGCCGGGCTGACGCCGAACTCAACGCCGGGTTTTAGCTGCTTGATGGTCCGGGAAACCTGTTCAATCAGCAGTTGGGTATTGTGACGCCGCCAGTCCGCTTTCGACGAATAACCCTGGCCGTAAATGTTGTAAGTTTGAGCATCGTTGAGCGTGGAACCCGGTGATTCGGTATAGAAGTAATCATCAAACTGAACGCCGTCGACGGCATACTGCGAAACAACTTCGGCGACGATGCTGGTTATCCAGTCACGTACCTCCGGGATCCCCGGATCAAGCACAAAGCGGTCGCCTGAGGTTCTTATCCAGTCCCGGTGTAGTACAAAGACGCTGGCAGGTTGCAGGGAAAGCGTGCGGTTCAGCACTGCGACGGTGCCTGGCGTCGTGTTAGTGGAAACGCGATAGGGGTTAAACCAGGCGTGAACTTTCATGCCACGTTTGTGCGCTTCCTCCAGCATAAACTGCAGCGGGTCATAGCCAGGATCCTCACCAATGTTGCCGGTTAGCATATCTGACCACGGCAAAATCTTTGAAGGCCACAGGGCGGTACCGTCGGGTTTGACCTGGAAGAAAACAGTATTTATCCCAAGGGATTTCAGTTTATCCAGCTTGTCTTTTAAAGCCTGCTGCTGTTGGTGAATGCGCACAGATGTGCTGCTGCCGTTAACGGAAGAGACGGGCGGCCAGTCCAGGCGAGAGACCGTTGCCAGCCAGACGCCACGCATGGGCTGAATGTTCTGCGAAGGCTGCGAGGTATTCGTCTTACCCGGAGGAAAGGGCGTCACGAGGGAAACCGGTGGTTTGGAGGCACAGTTGGCAAGAAACAGCGCGGCGGTAAGCACGGCAACCGGCCTTTTGACCTTCATAACAGAGAGAACGCGGCGTGAAGAGGCGATGATGTGCTCCAGATTTTTACCGGCCATGGGACACAAGCATTTTCTTACTATTCACCGTTAAGTCAATCTCTAACGCCGTTTGTAAAACCGGTCCCGACCGCGTCGTAAAACCTAAAAAATCTTACTTATCATCACAATAAATAAACCACACTTCGTGTTTTATCCTATTACGATTGTGCATCATGCCTTTACTGACAGCCCGATAACCCGGTTGCTACTATTCCTTCACTGACTGCTCATTTTTTATCGGCGCGCCAGCACGCCGTTATTTTTGCTATAGAGAAGCAAGGTGACTCCGCAATGAAGCCTAAAACGCTGTACGATAAAATTATTGATACCCACGTCATCCGCCCTCTGGACGATCAGGGTAATGTCCTGCTGTATATCGACCGCTCCATTCTTAACGAATACACCAGTCCGCAGGCTTTTAGCGGGCTGCGTGACGCAAACCGCCAGGTCTGGCAGCCGAAAAGCATCTTACTTAACGTCGACCATGTTAATCCGACCCGGCCTGAGCGTACGCCAGAGATGACCGATCCGGGAGGTGAACTTCAGGTTCGCTACTTTGAGTCCAACAGCCGCGACTTTGGCCTGGAACTGTTTGACGTGATGGATCCCCGGCAGGGTATCGAACACGTTGTTGCTCATGAGCAAGGGATCGTTCTGCCTGGGATGGTGATTGCCGCAGGCGACAGTCACACCACAACCTACGGAGCCTTCGGCGCGTTTGGCTTCGGCATCGGCACCTCAGAAATTGAACATATGCTGGCGACGCAGACGCTGGCCTACAAAAAGCTGAAAACGCTGCGCGTGACGGTGAACGGTGCGCTGCCGTTTGCCGCGACGGCGAAAGATATTGTCATGCTGCTTATCGCCGAAATCGGCGCTGACGGCGCGACCGGTTATGCCATTGAGTTTTGTGGCAGCGCCATTGATGCGCTGAGCGTTGAAGGGCGAATGACCATTTGCAATATGGCGGTTGAGGCCGGTGCGCGAGGTGCCTTTATGGCCCCGGACGAAAAGGTTTATGCCTACATCAAACCCGCGCCACGCGTGCCTAAAGGTGAACTGTGGGAGCAGGCGCTTAAATACTGGCGCACGCTCTACAGCGATGACAATGCAGTATTTGATAAAGAAGTGGTGCTCGACTGCGCGAACTTAGCGCCTCGCGTCACCTGGGGAACCAGCCCCGACCAGGGCGGCAGCATTACTGACCGGGTACCCGATCCTGCGGCCGAGCCCAATGCGGCAAAACGCCGCGATATTGAAAACGCACTGGCCTACATGGGGTTAGCGCCGGGTACGCCGCTAAGTCAAATTCCGATTACTCACGCGTTTATCGGTTCCTGTACGAACGGAAGAATTGAAGATCTGCGCGCGGTTGCGCAGGTACTGCGCGGCAGGCAAGTTGCGCCGGGTGTAAGAGGGATCATCGTCCCTGGCTCAACGCAGGTGCGTGCCCGTGCTGAGCAGGAAGGATTAGCCAAAATCTTTATCGATGCCGGTTTTGAGTGGCGGCAGTCGGGTTGCTCAATGTGCCTGGCCATGAACGAAGACGTCCTGCAGCCTGGCGATCGCTGCGCCTCAAGCACGAACCGCAACTTTGCCGGCCGCCAGGGTGCCGGGGCCAGAACCCACTTAATGAGTCCGGCGATGGTCGCGGCCGCAGCGGTTGCGGGCCACCTGACCGATGTTCGTCCGTTTTTACAGCAGGGGAAAGCATAAATGGAACCCTTTAACCGTGTCACCGGCGTGGCTGCGCCGATGATGGCAGCCAACATAGATACCGATGTGATCATGCCGAAGCAGTTTTTGAAGGGCATTGACCGCAATAATCTGGATAAAGGCGTTTTCTTTGATCGGCGTTTCCAGACTGATGGCTCGCCGAACCCGGATTTTATCCTTAACAAGCCCGCATGGCAGGGCGCTCAATTTCTTATCGTCGGGCCAAATTTTGGCTGCGGATCCAGTCGTGAGCATGCGGTCTGGGGATTACGTCAGCTTGGTATTCGGGCGCTGATTGGCACCAGTTTTGCCGGTATTTTTAACGACAACTGCCAGCGCAACGGCGTGCTAACGTTGACGCTGGCGGCAGCCGATATTGAGCAACTGGCGCAGGCTGCAGATAACCCGGAGACCAACAGCATTACCGTCGATCTCGCCCAGCAGCAGATAGAGGTGGCCGTTAATAGCATTAATTTTACGATCGATGCGCTGAAAAAACATATGCTGCTGGAAGGCCATGATGCCATTAGCTACACGTTGCAATATCAGCAGGATATTCGGACGTTTGAACTGCGCCATTTCGCCTCGTATCCGTGGCTACTGACCCAGGGTTAACATTCAATGATGAAAGATAACGCTGATTTTATTCGCGGTATGGGCGAGTCTCCCTTTATTCCGGGCTTCCGGCTTATGGACGTGACGCTGGAAAACGGTATCTCGATACGCGCCGCCGTTGGCGGTAAGGGAGAGCCGCTGGTTTTACTCCATGGCCACCCGCAGAACCACGTAACCTGGCGTAAAATTGCCCCCACGCTGGCGCAGCATTTCACCGTTGTCATGCCTGACATCCGCGGCTACGGTGACAGCGGTAAACCCGCCAGCGATGATGCTCACCGCAGCTATTCGAAGCGTGAAATGGCAAAAGACATTATTTTGTTGATGGCCCGGCTGGGGTTTCGCGACGGCTTTGCTTTTATGGGCCACGATCGCGGCGCGCGCGTGGGGCATCGCCTGGCGCTGGATTATCCCCGTCAGGTTAAGCGCAGCATCTTTATCGATATTGCGCCAACGGCCACCATGTATGCGTTGACCGATAAGACATTTGCCACTCGCTATTTCTGGTGGTTTTTCCTGATCCAGCCATCGCCGATGCCGGAAAAAATGATAGCGGCCGACCCGGCCTTCTTCCTGCGTAAACATATCGATGGCCAGCTTAAAACGCCTGGGGCTACCGAGCCGGAAGTGTTTACCGAGTACCTGCGTTGCTACCAGAATGCGGAGACGCTTCGGGCGGTCTGTGAAGATTATCGTGCTTCAGCAACCATCGACCTCGAGGACGACGAAGCCGATAAGCACCAGCGCATTGCCAGCCCTCTGCTGGTACTGTGGGGAGAGAAAGGCACCGTAGGCCAGCTTTATGATGTAACATCAACGTGGCAGGAAAAGGCGCTGGATGTACGCGGTAGCGCAATGCCTTGTGGACACAGCCCACAAGAGGAGTGTCCCGATGTGTTGCTCAGCGCTATCATGCCTTTCTTAACCTAACCCGACCGATGGCATAACTATGAGCCCCCATGACAATCCGCGTGCACCATTGCCGCTTATTGAAGATCTGAACGTCTTTGTCACCGTGGTTCGCAAAGAAAGCTTTGCCAACGCGGCGGCAGAACTGGGGCTCTCACCGTCTTACGTCAGTAAACGCATTGCGCTGCTGGAAAAAAGCCTTGGCATGCGGCTTTTTCACCGCAGCGCACGCGCCATTCATTTAACGGCAGACGGCCATAAGGCGATGACGGGGGCGCTGTCGGTTCTGGAGAGCATGGGCGATTTTGTTTCAGGGCTTGCCGCCTGGCGTGACGCCATCGAAGGCCATATCCATATGAGCTGCTCGTTTGGTTTTGGCTCAACGTATATGCCCGATGCGCTATCAGCCCTTGCTGAGCATTATCCCGCGTTAAACATTAAGCTGACGCTCACCGACAGGGTTGTCGACCTGATAGAAGAGGGCGTCGACATTGAAATACGCGTCGGAGACGATATTAAAGATCTTTATATTACCCGTCAGCTTTCTTCTAACCGCCGCGTACTCTGCGCGGCGCCCGACTACCTGGCACAGCACGGCACCCCGCTGCAGATTGTCGATCTCAGGCACCATAAATGTCTTGTTATTCAGGAGCGCAGCTCGCAGTTTGGCGTGTGGCCGTTAACCAATGGCACAGAAACACAGCAGACCCACGTCAGCAGCCAGCTCTCCTCTAATAACGGCAGCGTAGTATTAAACTGGGCGCGGAAAGGGCACGGTATTATTCTGCGCTCGCAGTGGGAAGTGCAGCGCTATATTGCCCGCGGCGAACTGGTGCAGATTTTGCCGGAGTGGTACCAGGCTGCCAATATCTGGGCGGTCTATTCCAACCGCACCAGTGGCTCGGCGAAGCTAAAGGCCTGTATTGATTTTCTGGTGGACTATTTTCAGCGGTTTCCGCCGGTGGAAACGTTACGCATAGCTAAATAATTTCAACGCCAGAATACTCCGCGCAGGCGGCTAAAAAACGCTGCTGGAGAACGGGGTCGGCTGCTGCTTTCGCCGCATTTCCCGGCTTTTGGTGGTAAAAATAGCCGCCGGTTGGCGCGGACGAGAGTGTGGGATCGGCTGCAAGCCAGACCTGGGTGCGAGGGCCAAGATACAGAGAGTCAGACGCGCCTGCGCCTCCCATTTTTGTTGCCACCCAGCCGGGATCCACACAGTTAGACATCACTTCAGGCCACATCCTGGCGATAGCAAAAGTCAGCAACGTAATCTGTAGTTTTGAATCCGAATACGCCTGTCCACCATTCCAGCGTCGCTTTTCCCACGTGAGATCCTCAAGCGTTACATCACCGCTTTGATGCAGCGATGAGCTCAGATAAACCAGGCGCTCAGGACGACGAATAAGCGCGGTCAAAATATACGGGGCCAGTGTGTTAACGGCAAATACCTGGGGCAAACCGTCAACGGTCAGTTGGCGTTCTCTTTCCTGGTACCCCACGGCGGCATTATGAATAACAGCGTCAAAGTGGCCAGAGGCATTAACGTCTTCGGCCAGGGCTTTTGTTTCCGCAATGCTTGAAAGATCGGCCGCGAATACCGCCTCGGCCCCCGGCACCTGCGCAATGGCATGGGCGGCACGCATCTTGTTTCGTGCATGCAGCACAATCTGATGCCCGTCGGCTACCAAAAGCTTAGCGGCCATTTGCCCCAGACCATCGGAAGAACCGGTAATAAAAATACGTGCCATTTAACAACCTCCACGAAAACGAGGGAACAAGATCTGATGGTATGTTTTCCCAAACCGCTTACCTATAACCCGGCAGTCATAACGCTAATGACTTCTGTGCATCAATCGCGAAAAGCCGCACGGTAGCTGAACATTTAAAGGAGAAAAAGCCCGAAAGCGGTTTTGTAAAAATAAAACAGATTTACTCCAGCGTGTGTCCGATTATGCTTTATCAAAAAACACGTAGTACTTATTTACGGCAGGAACGATATCCTCCTGCCGTCTTTTTTATCGCCATACTGGGAACCCATTTAACTAATCCTGAGAGGGGCAAATGAAAATAGCGACGGCAGGAGAGCCACACCTCACAAATGATTTTCTCCGTCGCCGAAATTGTGTCTTACGTCAGCCATTACATGACGCTTTTACCTGGAGACCTGATTGCAACCGGGACACCAGCCGGGTTCGGACTTGGGATGAAACCGGATCCCGTCTGGCTGCTGGCAGGGGATCACATCCGCATTCATATTGATAAGCTGGGCTATCAGGACTATCGGGTCATTTCGCAAATTTAAACAACGGGACATTCATCCAGTTCGCTGTTTTTATTGCGATAAAACGCTATGATTCCTCCGTCAACAGGATTCCCTCGCTGACGGGTAGCTGTATATCGACGTAAAGAGTTTCTACATGTCCGGGCTATCTGTTGGAAACACAATAAGTGATTCACAAATAGCGCAGAAGCGGCAAATAGGTGACGCGGAGAAATGCATACACAGGCGATAACGATACCGATTTTTACCCGCTTTTGCCGTGGGCTTTTACTACTGGGGATCCTCTTGCTGGTGGGTTGCGCACGTTCCGACGCGCTGTGGGGTGTGGTCGATAAAGTGTGCATGACCAACTACCAGCAAACCGGCAGCCCGGCGCCATGCCAGCAGATTTATATGCCGGAAGGTAAAGCCCATGGCTTTAGTGTTATCCAAAACCCGCGTTATCCCTATCACTACATTCTTGTCCCAACGGCGAAACTGACCGGCATTGAAAGCCCCGCACTGGCAGTTGACGGGCGTACGGACTACTTTGGCTATGCGTGGTTGATGCGCCATCTTTTAGCGTACCAATATGGGGAGCCGATACCTGATGACCGGCTCGGTATGGCCATCAACTCCGCGTACGGTCGCAGCCAGAATCAGCTGCATATTCATCTGACCTGCCTGCGGGAAGATGTGCGCCGCCAGATGCTTGCCGAGCGCCCCTATATTCAAGACAGGTGGCAACCATTACCTGATAAATTGCTGCGCCACACCTGGTATGCCCGACGCGTTATGCAGCCGACCGTTATGGGCATTGACCCTATTAACAGCGTCGCACACTATTTTCAATTATCACCTGAACAGCTGGCTGAGTGGGGCATTGCTGTTATTCCCACGATCTTTGACGGGGATAAAGGCTTTATTTTGCTCACCACAAAACGCGGGTGGGATAGCAATAACCGCGCGTCGGTAGAGTCATTGCTGGACAAAGAATGTGCTATTTTACCGCCGCACATGCCCCTGACCAAATAATGCACCGTGAAGCCTGGTGAGATTAAACAGCATCAGATTTTTTTATACATAGGTTATGTCTTTTTCTTATTTGCCAGCATCAGCATGGTTTGAAAAACTCTCGCGGCCGCACCTGACCGGTGGGTAATTTTAATTTTGCTTTTTTTATTGGTTTAAGGAAGACGTTATCTATGCGTACGGCGATTAAATATACTCTGACGGTATCTCTGCTGGCGGTTTCTCTGGCGGGGGCAATGGTGCTTACCGGCTGCGGCCCTAAACAGGATGCTAATCACATTAAAGTGGGTATCAGCGCCGGTATTGACCAGCCGCTGTGGGACACTGTGAAAAAGGTAGCAAAAGAGAAATATAATCTTGATGTCGAAGTGGTGACATTCACTGACTATGTATTGCCTAACTCTGCGCTGAGCAGCGGTGATATTGACGCAAACTCTTTCCAGCATGGCCCCTATCTGGATAAACAGATAGCCGAGCGTGGCTATAAGCTGGCGGCCGTGGGTAACACCTTCGTTTACCCGATTGCCGGTTACTCGCGCAAAATCAAATCCGTCTCCGAAATGAAGGACGGGGCGCAAGTCGCGGTACCGAACGACCCGACCAACCTTGGCCGTTCGCTACTGCTTTTGCAGGCCCAGGGGCTTATCAAGCTGAAAGCAGGGGTCGGTCTGCTCCCCACCTCGCTGGATATTGTAGAGAATCCTAAACAGCTGAAAATTGTTGAAGTGGAAGCGGCTCAGCTTACCCGCGCCATCGATGACGATAAAATCGACCTTGCTATCATCAACACCAATTACTCGAGCCAGGTGGGCCTGACGCCGGCGAAAAACGGGCTTTTTGTTGAAGATAAAAGCTCTCCTTACGTGAACATTATTGTCGCCCGTGAAGACAATAAAGACAGTGACAACGTGAAGAACCTGGTGAAGGCGTACCAGACAGATGAAGTTGCCGCCGCAGCCGATGCCATTTACAAAGGCGACGCCGTAAAAGGTTGGTAACCGTTTTAACCGGTACCCTTAAGGGCACAGCGTTAAAAACTGTGCCCGATAGCGAAGCGGGAATACCGCAGAAAAATTATAGACCTTTCGAAGGGCCGTACAGTCCAGGCTGGCGGGAGACCAACCCGGAATACTGATTTATGCTATCGATTTTCTTTGTCAGCTGGTCGCTTCGCATCGAATCGAAGGATTTAACGACCTGCCCGTCGTTATAGCGCATGCCCGGGTCAGCGGCCAACGTTCGCACATCGTACAGCAGCTGGTGCTGCTCTTTTAATCCTTCAGCAAGGTCTTTTACCAGCGCGGAACCCACACCGTGAAACCCCTGTTTTGCCATACGTTGCTCAATAACGTTTTTAGGCACCGGGGTTATTCCGCTCAGGGCATATTGCGCATCCGGGTCGCCCTGGCGGCTGTTATATTGCTTTTTAACCACCAGTTCATTTGGATTTAATGCGGTATTACTCAGTAACGTAGCCACAGGAATATGTTGCCAGGCATCGACCATCGCCGTTTTATTGCTTTCGCGCGGGTCGCCAATCATGACCAGGACGTGATCGTTACGGTACATGGCGCTGGAAACCGGCGCGCTGGAGCCTCGTGCCGCCAGCATGGTGTAGGCGAGATCGGCAAACTCCTGGCAATTTCCGCCCTGTAGCGTGGCGGCGGTGCGGCCAGATGCGTAGGTTCGGTCCATATTGGGAGCCTGTGTCCGAAGGGTATCCCGGATTGCTTTTTTATCTTCACGCGCCAGATGAGCACGTAAGTAGCTTTCTCCCTTGCTGCCAACCACGGACAACCACTGGTTACCCGCACCGTGTGGCATATAGCGAACGACCCCATCCTGGGTTTGGGACGCCAGGTTGAGATTACCCATGGTGCGCGGCGAAACGTTCATGACCTGGTTGCGATATTTGCCCGAGAGGCGTAGGGCTTCTGGGGGTAAATAATCATGTGCCGCCAGCATACTGACGCTATGCGCCTGGCTGCCGGAAGAGATGCCGGTACTGTTCATCGGTTATTCCTCAGTATGCAGCAAGACGCTTCATGATAGTGACGGTGTAGTGGGCAAAGCGTTCGTACAAAGCGATCAACACTTCAGGCGTAGCCTGGCTTTGCGCAATGCGGGTCCAGACAACAATGTCATCATCTGTCGCACTGGAGGCAACCACAACCGGCGGCGACAGCTCGCTCATCAAATTAACCTGCATCAACTCCCACAGCACTAAGGATCTTTGCTCGTCGTCACAGGTAAAGGGCAACACGCTGCTGAAGCTAATTGCTCCTGCCGGGTAATGATGAAGCTGCATTGAAGGGCCCGACTTCAGCGTGAGTTCGAAGGCTTCTTCGTCGCCTTTAGATTCAGGCGCGATAGCTAAGTAGTGAAATAGTGGGGCGACAGCATCGCCGAAATGGTGGGGCATAACAGACTCCTTGAACACGGGAATAGCATTTCTGCCAGAGCGAGGGCTCTGAAATATCCCTACTGAGTAGCGAAGCCGCAGCGTCGGTTCCCGGAGCCTGTTATTTAGCCGCGTTTATCTGCTGAAAAGATGCGTGCCAACCGACAGACAGCCCGTAAGTAAAAAGAAAGAGGAATAGATGAATACAATAATTAAGGGTCTCATTGGTACTCCTTACGATTAGAAAAGCGACACACAGCCGCTTAATAACACCGCGGAAGATACCAAAAATAAATAGCATATCAGTTTGTTAAACATAGGAATTATCACCACCTCGCATCGTTGTTTCGCTCAGATTGCCAGACAAGAATCAAGCGACTGTCAATGAATAGCGAAGGAACGATCAAGGCCGTCCTGAAATGCCTCATGAGGGAGAACCGCCAGCATTGGTGGCTTGTTTGCCTGCGTCGGAGAGATAAACTCAACGATTCATGGCGATGTACTTCGAGGACATATGCATTTCATACAAGCTAACCAGGATGAGGGGAGCCGCCTGGCTGAGATCCGAGCGATTGCAATGAAGCCAGGCTTAGAAGCAGTAGGGCGCTATGACGAAAGGCGGGTCAGAAACCGTTTTCTGGACACCTTTATGCCCGCTGACACCTGGAAAATCGTGCTTAATCACATCCTGGTTGGCTTTTTCGCCTACAGGGACAACCACGATCATCTTTACCTCGACCATTTGTATATTCATCCAGATTTCCAGAATCAGAAGATTGGGCGGGCGGTCATTGCGCACTTGTCCCGCGCGGCAGCCGAAAAAATGATACCGTTGCGTCTTGGAGCGTTACGAAATAGCCCCGCAAACCATTTTTATCTCAGCAATGGTTTCAAAAAAATAGGCGAGGGTGAATTCGATATCTTTTATGAGCTGATCGTTTAAACGCTGGGATCGGCAGCGCATTCAGCTAAGTAGCCCGGCCCCAACGTTAACCGATAACCCTAAAATTGCCAGATTGAACAGAAACGAGATAACGGATTGTAGCAGCGTGATCCGACGCATCTCAGTTGTTCCCGTTGCGACATCCGCCGTTTGCGATGCTACGGCGATGGTAAAAGCATAATAGAGAAAATCCCAATATGCCGGATCCTTCGGTTTTTCAGGAAAGATCATCGGCGTAACGTCTTTACTGCGGTGCAAGTAGTGATTATGCGCGTAATGCATGGCGAAAGAACTGGGCAACAATGCCCAGGAAACGATTAGCGTTGTTGCTGTCAGCAAGACATGAAGCACGCGCGGCGTTCCGCTAAGCGAATGCAATGAGGATAGCTCGCTCAGAATCGCTACAAGACTTGCCATGCAAGCAAAGATAACTATGCCTAACACCAGCGCAGCGCTTTGATCCTGAATTTTTGCAATTCGTTGGATTTCGTTAACTTCCGTACGCAGCATGCGAAACCAGATAAAAATCAGGTACAGCCACGCCAGAACATTCCAGCTGATTAACAGGCGCTGAAGCGTACCCAATTGTACGGGAAGTACGTAATAGCAAATCACACCTGCAATGAGTGAAATCAGCAGCCGAAGTCGAGCGAAAAGGTGAGTCCTTAGCGAAAAGCTCATGAGGTTAGTTGGTCTGCACAAGTGTTTGGTAACGTTAACTGTAGACGAAGGAATGCCTAAATTACTCCTCTCATACTTGATTTAACATAATATACATTATGCGCACCAAGGTTGTAGAGGCTCAATTAATGTCTATTTGTGGGCATGTTCCGTGATGTCCAGGCAATAGTTTTCAGATCTGTATACCTGGACAACAACTCACTTTTCCTGATGAGGAGTTTTTGACGTCGGGATGTTCACCGTGAAAGAAATCAACCGCCTCAAAATCCTTCAGGATGTCATCGATCGGAATCTGCGTCCTGGCCAGGCTGCGGACATGCTGGGCGTCAGGTCACGTCATTAGCCGTTTGCTGAAACGTTATCGGCAGTTCGGGCCACCTGGTATGAACAACCAGAGTCGCGGTCAATACGGTAAACCGATGATCTTCTACAGCGGTAACGCCAGCGTATTCAGAGTCAATAATAAACACGCCAGTGCGCATCTGACACTTCAGGACCGACTGGTTAAAGAACTCACAACTGCTGAAGTGTATCGATTCGCGACTTCTGCTGGATTCTGTTACTTCGCCCAGTCTTCAAGCACTAACCCCGGTACCCGCTCAAACTCCCTCACATTATTCGTCACCAGCACGGCGCCGACGGCAATGGCGTGTCCGGCAATCGCTGTATCGTTCGGGCCGATCGGTGTACCAGCGAGGCGCATTGCGACCCGGATGTTGGTCGTGGCGTCGACCGCGGCGCGGTCCCAGGGCAGGATGGCATCGAGACGGGTACAGAACGCGTCAACCAGCGCGATGTGGCGCGGCGAGGCCTTTGGGCCGGTAGCGCCGAAGCGCATTTCGGAGTAGGTAATGGCCGAAACCACGATGCGCTGGCTGCGTAGTACCGCCTGCTCCAGGCGCTTCAGTACGGCTTCCGGCTGCTCGCGCATGATGAACGAGCAGATGCAGGTGTCGAGCATATAGGTTTTATTCACAGGTCAAAGCGTCCTTCGTCGCTGACAACGTCCTCGCGCGTCGCCATAAAGTCCGGGTCGGCCTTTTCCAGGCTGGCGAATGAGCCCCAGGTCGGCCGGACGGGACGCAATATAATGCTGTCTCCTTCGCGGACGATCTCCAACTCGCTCACTCCATCAAAATCCAGATCGCGTGGCAGACGGATGGCGCGGTTGTTGCCGTTTTTAAAAATCGATACGGTTCGCATGATGTCCTCCTGGTTTCTGGCCTCATGGCCCATCAGTACATACTTAGTATATACCTATGCCTTACATATGCACATGATCTGCATATGCAGATGCCAGGCATATGGATATGCTACACCTATCATGTTGCCATGTACGGCAATCTTAATTTTCAGGAAAATCTTTTCTGTACGCGCTCCGCGGTCCATAAATCAATGACTCAGCGTCATCAGCTTACAGTATCTGCTGGTATCTACTTTCCCGGACAAACGTTGAGCCAGCCAATGGACGATCTCTGGTGTCACTTTACTTTGTCGTCATCTTCACTAGAATGATCTCAACATTTGCTTCCTGAAGGTATTCGTCCAATGCGCTATTGATGCCGCCGTCAGTCTGACGGCCAACTGATTTCCCTCGTTTTTCGGGGCAGTTTTTGGCATCTATGGAGTACAACTTGTGACGAATAGCTATCTCACGCTGGAAAGCGTGTCTTTTGTATTACCCGGTGGTCTACCGCTCTTCTCGCAGCTAAGCGAAACGTTTGACTCACGTCCGACAGGTCTCGTTGGGCCAAATGGCGTGGGTAAAAGCGTGCTGGCACAGATCATGGCAGCAAAACTAGCCCCTTCTTCAGGACGATGCACTCGTTCAGGCTGCGTATTTTATCTTCCACAGCAGATAAGCCCCACCCCACATACTACGGTAGCGGAGTTGGCTGGTGTACAACCCATTATTGAGGCTCTTTCTCGCATAGAACATGGCAGTACATCGGCCGTGGACTTTGATCTTGTGGGCAACAACTGGAATATTCACCAGCAGTTGCTGCTTCAGCTAAAGCGATGCGGTCTGCGCGGTTTGCATGCATCCACTCCCGCTCATCGACTAAGCGGAGGGGAAGCGATGCGCGTCGCACTTGCAGGAGCCTGGCTCTGCGAAGCTGATTTTATGATCCTTGATGAACCCAGCAACCACCTTGACCACACTGCCCTCCTGCAGCTTATTACTGAGCTGCACCTGTGGCATGGCGGATTATTAGTTGTTAGTCACGACCGGGTTTTGCTGGAGTCGATGGCCCGGGTAGTCGAGCTTTCGCCTTCAGGATTAAATAACTATGGCGGTAACTATTCGTTCTATAGCCGGCAAAAAAGACATGAAACGGAAAATGCGCTTCATTTACTCAGGCAGCGAAAGCACGAACGCCAGCGTGAACAAAAAAATATTCTGAAGCAGAAAGCGTGCCTTGAGCAGCGGCAGTCGCGAGGAAACAGGCAGAGAGCTGACGCAAACCAGGCGAAGATTTTACTTGGTAGGCAAAAACAACGCAGTGAAACGTCCGCAGGCAAAGTAAAGCTGCAGCATAGCGAACGGCTGGAACAGCTCAATCAGCAAGTACGGGATGCCTCTTCCCGGGTAGGTGAAAATGCAGAGATAGTCCTGCATTCTCCTTCAACGAACCGGCTATTTTCGCGCCATCTTGCCGAACTCAGCGAAGTACAGTTACCCTTTATTTCAACGCTCTTCCCTTCAATAGAACTTGAGGTCACGGGCCAGGCACGCATTGGCATCGTTGGGCGAAACGGCAGCGGTAAATCAACCTTACTCAAGGTCATTGCCGGCCAGCTTCAGCCGCTTAGCGGGCATTGCCGGACAACGGATGCTCAGGCCTGGTTGGATCAGCACCTTACAGGTCTGGATCCTCATCGCAGCGTACTGGAACAAGTGCTGGAGGCAAACCAAACCGCCGGTGAAGCCACCCTGCGTATGCGGCTTGCGCAACTTGGGCTGGACGCTGCAAAAATCCAGCAACCCGCGGTGTCGCTGAGCGGCGGCGAACGGGTGAAAGCAACATTAGCCTGCAAGCTATATGCCGACCCGGCACCTCGGTTATTGCTGCTCGATGAGCCATCCAATCATCTTGATTTGACGTCAATTCGGGCGCTGGAAACCATGCTCGATGCCTGGAATGGGGCGCTGATAGTGGTTTCACACGATCGTTTTTTCCTTGAAAATCTACATTTAACGCTGCGCTTAACGCTTGAGGGGAATAGCTGGCGGCTTGAGCCATGGTAAAGATTGGCGCGCTACGCCTTATGAATAGACTATAATTTAACCAGTAACGCTACGTGATAAAGGTGAAACACAATGCCTAATCCACTTGATGCCTGTATGACTATTTTGCTTATCCTTGGCGCATTACATGAGATGGGATTGTTTCCCTGGTAACATATCCCCGAGCATTAGCCAGCAGGCATGCCTGCCCCCGGGATGAGCTCTCTTTGTGGGCCTGAATCGTCGTCATTCAGGTCGTCATCTTTATGACATCCGGCAGCATTAGCTGTCAGGCGCTGGCGTCCCCTGATGAAAACGCAGCCGCCACACCGACTCAGACTCTGTTTTAACCCATAGCGAAGCTCTTAGCGTTAGCCGTTCCATGCCCCCATTCTCATTAAACTGCCATGAGCGATAGGTCAGTAACGCACTGTTGCTATCAATAAGGGAAAGGGAAAAACCGTCAGCGTGTATTTGCTGCGCCCCCATTTCTTCCGCGAGTGACTCAATCACGTGCTGACGCTCATAGCGCCTGCCAGAGCGGCCAATTTCAAAGAAATCACCGTGCAGTAATCCGGCAACAATATCTCGCTTGCTGCGCGTTCCGGCTAAATGTAACCGTCGTTCATCCTCGACCAGCTGGGCTAACAGGTGTGGTAATTCATCTCTCATCATCCCCTCCTTCCCCTGCTCACTCTACCCCATTCTTCGGCAAAAATTGCACCTGCAGAAAATTGACAGCAGAATAAATCTCGTTAAGGTGATGAGTCATACTTTACGCTCAACATTCCGTTTGCTAACGCTGCGCTTCTGGAAATCATGAACCCAACGCTTCAAACCTTTGCTGGCAGTTTACTTCAGGACAATAACATCCTCGTCGCCTCTTACGATCTCGAGTCGTTGCCGCTCTGCACGAGAAACGCGATGCACCTTAAAGCGCTACATCGGCCAGGAGTGTACAATTACGCGCTGCAGCCTTTTTCTCTTGACTGCCGCAGAGTAAAACGGCTTTGCATCATTAATGGTATGGGCGTGACCTTAGGTGATTCGATAATTGGAATTGCGGCGCTTCACGCTATTAAGGCCATCAATCCCCATATTCACCTGACGGTTCTTCGCCCTGGCACCTGTCAGCCCTACGTCGAAGATATTTATCGCCTTGCAGGTAAGATTATTGATGAACTGCATTATTTGCCGGCCGCGCTATCAACATTTAAGGGATATGATGCGCTGATTGACGCCGGCAATCAGCTTTTTCGCAATGACTTCGCCACTCAGGAAATGCATGATTTCTTCTTACGCCACCTTGGCATCGATCCTGATTCCGTCCCGGCCGATATCAAAACAAACCGCTGGCTCAGCGAAGGCATGCCTGAGCAAGATCCGGTGCTGAACATGCCATATGTCCTGTTGAACCATCGTGCCAGCACGCCGCTTCGCAATATCCCACACGGCATTCTTGCGGAGTTTGTGGAGCATATCTATCAGCGTCACAAAATGCCCGTGGCGGGTTTCGGCAGGATAAACCACCCGCACTTCATCGATCTATCTTCACATTCACAAACCACTCAGAACTTTATCGCCATTATTCGATATGCCCGAAGGCTTTATACCTGCGACTCATCGGCGCTGCATATAGCCGCTGCGTTTGGGGTACCCACTATTTGTTACTTTAACGCGATCAAACCATCGCTGCGGGCGGCATACTACCCACGTTGTGAAAGCCTGGATATGGGAACGGAGCGTTCTGAACGGCTGCATCAGAGCGAGGATCATGCGCTGTTGAGTGAAATTGAGAACAACTACCGACGCTATCTTGCACTGGCTTAACCGGGTAAACGCTGGCCGTGAAAAGACGGCCAGCATTGCACTATTTATTGATGCCTGTGATCAACACGGTCGATTTTTTACATTGATTGTCCCGGCAAACGCCGGAAAACCAAATCTGTCCTTTACCAATCATCAGCCCCTGATCATTGGCAAACAAATCCTCATATTGCTGAGCGCTAACCGCCGCCACCAGGTCCGGGGTGAAAATAGCGTCATAGTTTTTAATCAGCTGTGGCTGACTTTTAATCTGAACTTTTTTCCCGCCCAGCTTAACGGTTATCGGATATGCAACAAGTTTTGCAACCTCGGGTTTATTTTTAGCTGCAATTTGCGCCTTTAAGTTATTGAAAAAATCGTGATAATTTTGATGTGAGCTAAACAACTGTTCCAGCCGTGCATTCATCTCTTGTTCGCTGGCTGCCAGCGCCGTGCCGGACCAGGTGACTGACGCTGAGAGTAACAGATAAGCCAGTAATGACGTGAATTTCATAAAATATTCCTCTTGCCTTAAATATCATTAAATTACCGGATTTATACCGCTTTTGCTTCTCGCCGTGAGACACGTTTCAGGAAACGGTATGCCGACAAATGTTCCCCTGGGATGAGCATATATGATATAATTTTGACCAATTCGTTGATTTTAAATAACTGTAAATACATTGTATTAATATGAAACACATCATTCTGGCGCTTTGCATTCTGACACCGATAAAAGTATCCATAGCCTCCGTCAGCGCGAGCTTCGGCGTCAACATGACCATCATTCCGGAGCGCTTGCCGCCTAAAGTGACTAAAATTAAACTTTCAGCAGAAAGAGTGATGATCGTTAATGAATGGTAGTGTTTTCATTCAGCCCGCACCGCACCTCCCCCTAAAAAAGCGCCATTAAAAAGCCGCTGACAGGATCATCCACCAGCGGCATTTCATTTTCAATGACGCAGGCGGCGTGTATTATCGAAATACGGCGGTGCTGCGGCGGATGCATTTCTTCTCGAGGCCGGACGGTGCCTGTGTGAATAAATCATAACCGTAGCCACTTACAAAAGATTATCGGCTGGATGCCTTTTCACCATACTTATTGCGCTTGTGTTGATACAAGAGTTTGTCAGCCTTCAATAGTGCGGTTTCCAGAGTATCGCCAGCGGTCATCTGGTAACTTCCGTAAGAGAAAGCGACAATTTTGTCTTCGTCTATGGACTGAAGATACGCCTGAATGCGCTTTATCACTTCGTGAGATTTCGTCAGGCTGTAATCAATCAGGATCAGGCTAAATTCGTCACCGCCCAGGCGAATACCGTAATCGCTTTTACGGATAGACTGTGCCAGCGCTTTTCCCAAAGACTGAATAGCCCGGTCTCCCATATGATGCCCAAGCGTGTCGTTAATCTTCTTCAGGCCGTCGCTGTCAATGGAGATAACCGTCACGGCAATATTGTTGCACAATAGTTCCTGGATCTTCTGTTCCAGTAAAGACGTGAGCACTTTACGGTTATAGAGGCCGGTCAGCGCGTCAGTAATGTTATCGCGGGACAGCGACAGATGACGGTCCAGCTGCTTTCGCGCATAGCGGCAAAGCACCCAGGTGCCGACCAGATAGATAACGACCAACCAGAAAATAGAAATCAGGAGATAGATACCATCCATTTTAATATGCAACGTATAGTAACGGGTCATATTTTCCTGATAGCTAATTGGCGTAAATGACTTCAGGGCTGGGCGATGGAAAGTTATTTTATCCCCGGTGGCGTTATCGGTGACATACAGTGATAAAAATCTCCATAGCAGCGGTCTTTCCGCTGTATAAAATGAAGTGGCCAGGTCATCAATGTTAACATCAGTAATAAATAACCCTTTAATTTCTTCGTGTTGAAATACAGGTGTTATCATGCTGATAATATTTTTATGGGTATAGCCATCTTTGTATATGTGGGAAATAATATTTTCCCCCTGCCGCAGATCGACTAAAGCCGAGCCATCAATATTAATTGTCTTCGCACTGAGGTCAATATCAATGCGACCATTGTCACTCACCAGCCAGTTGTTAAACGTATAATAATTGGTATCAATAATTTTGTTGATGTAAATATAGTTATCTTTGAGATCAATATAGTAACGGGTGTTGTTGAAAACATAGCCGCTGTAGTTGGAAAAGCTATACTTTGAAACGACACCCACCGCGCTACCCAGCACATGAGAAAGCGAGGGTACATCCCTCGCCCAACTGGCACAGGAAGGATTATGTGTCTGTAAAGTACCGCTTAGCATCGGTAACGTTTGGCTGACAAGATTTAAACCGTAAACGCCATTTAATGATTCAGCATAGTTACATATATTAACGTATTTTTTACCTGTAGCAGAGTTACCCGACGGCGCGGATGAAAATGCACGAGAGAGTCGGAAAGCAATATTTTGGTTAATGTATTCTTCATGAAAAAGTGCAGACTTCCCGTTTTCTGCAATATACCCCATATAACTTTGTAGGCTCCGGAACTCCCGAAGCACAAATCCAGTAAAGATTGATGTCGTCAGAATAATGCTGATAATAATGGTGTTGATGTATTTAAGCTGCGACAAGATGGTTTAATCCCTTTGAAAATCCCACTTGTAAGATAAATCGAGTATAGCATATTGAGAGCGTACAGATTTATCCCTGGTTTTAGCCTATCCGGCCGCAGCTTACTTATTCTCCAGCGTCCATGCTCAGCCATGTTCATCCGTTGAACATGGCTGAACTCACGTTAGGCATAGTCATCAATAGCAGTCAGTGCCGGAGCTTTGTTTGCCGCAGCCTGATGCTTATTTTGCTTTTCCTGAAGCGCTTCTGCCTGTTTTTGCATCAGCTCGGCAAGCCTCTGCTGCAGCATCTGCATCTGGTCCTGTATAATTTTAAGCTCCTCCTTAGACATCCCAGGGCCTTCGTCTTTGATTCGCTGGAACAGGTCGGAGATTTGTTTTGTCACCT
Source organism: Enterobacteriaceae bacterium RIT693 (assembly GCA_009668225.1). Classification (GTDB taxonomy): domain Bacteria; phylum Pseudomonadota; class Gammaproteobacteria; order Enterobacterales; family Enterobacteriaceae; genus Cedecea. The sequence goes on from WJYK01000002.1 coordinate 47,418, forward strand.
CTTTTATTTGTGCCGCAATGTCATTCCCGGGACCCGTTTCATTGCCCTGTCCTGCCGCGGTCAGGGCTTGTGAAAATGTCGCTGCATTTAAAATCATACGATTATCCTCTTTTTTGTTGTTCCTTTATTATCTATCGGATTTTCAATGAAAAAGATAAACCACGGGGGGCTTTTTTTGCTAATGGGGTACCAGACTGCGGCATACGCTTAACACGAGCTGCCGTAGCCAACGGTGTGCGAGGTCAACCTCTGAGCGCGGGTGCCACATCTGCGAAACAGTGATCGTTCTCGTACTGACCGGTAATTCAAACATCGCGAGCCTGGCTTTCTCGCCCTCGTTATCATGAACGGGCTGATTAATCAGAAAGGAAGCGGGCACCAGAGCGATAAGATCGGACGTCTGCGCCACTTTTAGCGAAGCCGGAAAACCCGGCACCATCGCGGCAATTTTTCGAGTTAGCCCTTTTTCTCTCAGCGCATCATCTACTGGCCCATGAGTCACACGGCTACGGCGGGAAGCGACCACATGACCATATGAGAGGTACTGTTCGACGGTTACCTCAGCGATGTTTGCAAGCGGATGACCGGCCCGAACCACGCCGACAAAACGGTCACGAAACAGCGCCTGCAGCCGTATTTCTGGGCCCATCTCACCCATGACACCGATTTCAAGGTCGACCAGCCCCTCACGCAGGTGCCGGGAGTCTTTCTCAGGTTTTGGCGCGAAACATAGCTGAACCAGCGGCGCTTGTTCCGCCGCCGCGGCGATCAGCGACGGGCCAAACGCCTCTATAAAGCCGTCGTTAGCTCTGATGACAAACGCGTAATCCAGCGCAGACAGCGTCAGTTCTGCCGTTGAAGGGCTCAGCAACGCTCGGGCCTCCAGCGCCGCGTTTCGTGCTCGCTCACGGATAGCTTCGGCATACGGCGTAAGCACCATGTTTCTCCCTGCTCTGACCAACAGCGGGTCGCCCGTTGCCGTTCGCAGGCGGCTAAGTGTTCGACTCATCGCCGAAGGGCTTAAGCCAAGCCGCCGGGCGGCACCAGCAACGCTCCTTTCCGCAAGAAAGGTGTCCAGCGCCAATAATAGATTCAGGTCAGGCTCGTTCATCCAGGCTCCCTGTAAACAGATATGGCGTTTTGTGCAGCATTTAACTGCATATGCTGCGTCTTCCGCCTTTCATCAAGTATCACTATATTTTCTGTATTGACAACTTAATAAAAATTGCCGCACGGCGGTAAGGAAAAACGATGGAATTATTCTCAAGCCAGCCTGGTGATGAAGGGTTGGCGGCTCGTCAGCGCCTGATGGCTATGCTCGCCGTCATGACAACCGTGACAATGGCGGTGTTTGATGGATCCATGGTGAACATTGCGCTGCCAGGCATCGCCAAAGCTCTCGGAGTATCCGCGAGCGATGCTGTTTGGGTCGCGAATGGTTATCTGCTCGCGGCAGCGATGACGCTGGCTATTTTCGCCGCCCTGGCATCCCGGCAGGGGTTCAGGCAGGTTTTTGTCTTTGGGTTGAGCCTGTTTACCCTCGCGTCTGCGGGCTGTGCGCTCTCCACATCGCTCGAGATGCTGGTTTTAATGCGGGTGCTGCAGGGCATTGGCGGCGCTGCGGTACTTAGTCTATCTCCGGCAATTCTGCGATCAGTATTCCCTAACCGCCTGCTGGGCAGGATCCTTGGGCTAAACGCTTTTTTAATCGCCACCAGCACGGCCATTGCCCCCCTGCTCGGCGGGACACTGCTCTCTACGCTCGGCTGGAAATGGCTGTTCGCCATTAACCTGCCGCTGGGGATCGTTGCTCTCCTGCTAAGCCTGCGTGTTTTGCCGGGCATAGCTGCCGTTAACCCGAAGCCGTTCGATTATGCGGGGGCGCTTTTTTCTGCTCTGTTACTGGGTTCAGTGATTATGGCCGCCGACAGCGTCTCGAAATCTGAGGGGCATATTGCTGCTTTATGTTACAGTGTCACGTCTGTATTGGCCGGTGTCGCCTTTATCTGGCGGGAACGTCGCGCGCCCCAACCCCTGCTCCCATTGACACTGTTCGCCTCCCCACGCTTTTCACTGGCGGCCATGACCTCCCTGGCGTCGTTTATTGGGCAAGGGATCACTTTTGTCGCCCTGCCGTTTTTATTCCAGAACGTTTACGGTTACAGCGCCTTAGGGTCAGCGCTGCTCTTTACGCCGTGGCCGGTTGGTATCATGCTCGCAGCCCCGCATGCAGGCCGCCTTGCAGATCGCCACTCCCCGGCGCTCATTGCCACCGCCGGTTTAGGCGTATTTACGCTTGGTCTGGTGCTTTTAGCCCTACTCCCGTCCCACGCGCAGGCATGGGATATTGGTCTGCGTAGCCTGGTATGCGGTATTGGTTTTGGCATTTTTCAGAGCCCTAACAACCGGGAGATGATGGCGAATGCTTCACGTGAAAACAGCGGCTACGCCTCGGGCATATTGGCTATCATGCGAACCTTTGGTCAGTGCCTGGGCGCTGCGATAGTCGGCATTATTCTGGCAGTATACGGCAGCGTCATATGGCAGCAGCCACAGGCGGTTCGCGTCAGCCTTTGGATTGCCGCTGGCGCTACATTGCTGGCTATTGGCTTCAGCGGCCTGCGCATAGTGCAGTTAAAACACCACAAAATTTAGCCGCGCTGCGCCAGGCTCTGGCGTAACGGCCAGATGTTCATAAATGGCAGGTGTCGCCCTACTATTCAGCCGTCGTGGTCCCTCTGTTTGATAATGGCTATACCTGCATGCTGCGGGAGAGTAACTCCATCATGTGACTCTCAATAAAGTAAACCAGACATGTGATTATCATCTCATGGTATAGGCCTTTATCTTTTATTAATGATTTCATCATTATACAAGCGACAAGAAAAAAACATTGAGCAATATCAACCACTTTTATGACATGAAATAACATAGAGACCTCCATACTAAGGTTTTGCTAACTATGCTATGGTTTAGTTTTTTAGTGCGATAAGTTTTTCATATTTTGCGCATGGAATTTACTTCCCGTTGAAGATGAAGTGGAAAAAACGGGTGGTCCTGGTCTATCAGCCACATTATGTCATCAGGCGTGAGGGCGAAATCAGGAGTACGTGTGTTGGCTTAAAAGCGTTTGAATGGCTCTGAGCGGCGGCAGAGCTGAAAAAGATTGGCAACCCCACGGTTGGCCGTGGGGGGAAATTTTTGTGAAGCAGCGGGTATATCAATTGAGGGCTTGTTACTTTTTGTTTTGTGATACCTTGTCAGGATAAATGACACTTCTCACCCTTTTACCGGACGCTGCAGAGGCTATCATTTTTTTTGTAATAGTGTTGTAGGTAATGACTTCTGCCGATAATGTGTTTCCATTCTGTTGGACAAAGGCGTCATCGCTCAGGATCACTTCTCCTGTTTCTGGCGTATATTTGAGTTTTTTAGACGTCCCGAAAAATGGTTTTCCATCCTCAGTTATTCCATTGTATTTTATTGGACCACCTGTCGCTGTTATATAAGTCTCATCGGGATTTTCACGATGATAAATGGCTTCTTCTGCATCAATTGTCATATCTCCACTTACAGCATGAACATGGCCAACAGCCTTAATGTTTCCGTTCGCTAATATTAACTGATTATCCGAATCAATTGTGTACTTGCCTGGCATCACGTTAGCGGCATTAGCCACGCCAGTAATAAAAGCTAAAATAATAATGCATCCTTTCATTTGTCTCTCCACTGTCATATTCAATTATGGCCAGCTATTCAGTAATCATTTTAAAACCGTAGCGTGAGCCACGCTTCCCCCTGCCACTATGCCTTTCTGGTGAGGTACCTGCACGGCATTTCTGTTCACCGAAGGTCTGCGCCCAAATTTGATGACTTTCCGTTCTACTGCCAGCCATCCGTGTACCCGCATCCGTGGAACCATAAAGGCGGGCTAACCGACTAATTAGCATATCTTCTCAGACATAAAAGGAGTATGAATGCAACCCACCATCAGCTTGCCCGGACCTGCCGGTCCGGCCCCCGCAGCCGACCATCCGGTTCCTCATCACGCTCCCTCCGTAACGCCACCAGTCTCTTCCCGTCCCTTTAAAACGCTCTCCAGAGAGATGGCCGCCAACAGAACGGTGGATGAAGTCGGTGGCCGGTTCAGAAGTGCAGGAGTGCCCCACGATATCGCCTCCCACCTTGCGCGGGAAGAACTGATAAAACTCGGTTATCCAGGCGCTGACCCGGACAAAAGCTATATGCTGATTATCGACAGCAGAACCGGTGAGCATTCCAGACTGACCCTGACAGAAATGATGCTGCTTAATCCGCAGAAGAATAAATCGTGGTTTGACCTGAAAACCTCACCCACTGAAAAAATTATTCTGCTCGATAGCAAGGGGAAAAAGGTGACTGGCATTGGCTCGCCGCTGGATCCGGCCCGGTGGCTGAAAGTTATCTGGGACGTCGATTTTAAAGGCTACTACCTGAAACAGATTAACCATGCCAGCAGCAGACCCGGATATCAGGACGACAAGGCCTTCCTTAATAAATCCGCATTCATCAAAACCTGGAAACTTGAGTATCAGTCAGGAAGGTTAAGTGACAGCGCCATGCAGCTTGCTGCCCGGGCCAGTGGAGTACCAGACGACCGGCTGGGGGACGCCACAAGCTGGTCGTCACTCGACGCCGCAACGATCAGAAACGCCCGCCCGGATGACAGTGTTGAAATCGGACTGCTTGAAATCAACGGTAAACCCTCCACCGATTTAATGACAATCCGGGATAAGAAAACACATCACGTATTGCTCTGGAAACCCGGCCAGCACCCACCGCTTATTGAGTTCAGTTCACCGGAAAAGCTTAAAGAGTATATTGCGGGGCACGGCCATTCCCCGCAAAAAATGAAGGCGCTTCTGGCACATTTTTCTGTCTCAGACGGTCGGACGGACCACCCCTTCCGCAATTATGTGAAAGCATACGGCGTGGAAAAAGCCATGTCTGAATTACAACGTGGCCATCTCAACCTCCAGGACACCATACAGCTTAAAGGAAAAGTGCTGGATGCCCCTTTTAACGACATGGCCCGCCGGCAGACAGAACGGCTGAAATCGGACGCAGACACCCTGATTGTCTCGGATGCCGATGCTGGGGAGAAGATGTTCAAACAGCGCCTCAGTGATATCAACAAGGTAATGTTTTTCCTGGCACCACTTGCTGCCGTTTCCCCCCTGTCAGAAGCCACCGTAAATGCCGCCTTCTTCGCGACGGGCCTCACAGAGATTGGTACAGGTGTTCATGATATATCCGGGGGGAAAGTCAGTGAGGGAATGGGGGAAATCGCCTCTGGTACGCTGAAAGTTGCATTGTCAGGGCCGGGATTAACGTCCCAAGGAAAAACGGCTGCGTCTGAAGCCGTGGATACCCTCCCTGGGGAAAAATCAGTGCCAGATTCGCCTAACCCGGTACCCGCTCAGGAACTGGCAGAAAATCGCTCACGGCCTAAAATATCAGAGGTTAAAGCCGCTTCACTGCCTGCCGGAAAGACAGAAACATCTGAGCCTGTACCATCGAGGACTGTTGCAGACAGTAAATCACAGGATTCAGCTTCACAGCGCCTGTTACGTATTCAGCAACAGGGGCTTTCCGGCCGCGGAGCGATTGCGGTGGTGCGACGCTGGCTTGGCGAAAGCGGGTTGAAAAAAGAGCTCAACAATTTACAGGATATTATTCGTACTAACCGGGAAATAAGTGAAACCGAACGAGCTAATCTTATAGCAAAACTTGAGAAGTTTGCCCCCAATATTAGTGACAGTGAACCGCTAAAAGAATATGCAGAAGGCGGTAATGGAAATTATGCTCGGATAAATAACTATTTACGGCACGGTGATAATCCAGAACAGGATGGAATCCTGGCAAGTCAAGAAGCCAGTCGGTTGCTAGAGGATTTCAATGCTCTGTCGGAGTATAAAGATTATACCTACCGTGCAATTAAGACGCCGAGTGGTGTCTATGGAGACCAGATAAAAAAAGGAGATTTAGTAATGGATAAAGCTTTTTTGTCCACGTCTTTATCCCCCCATGATACGGTTAAGGAGTGGGGTAATTGGGCGGAAGATATTTCTGCGACAGATGATGGCGACAAAGTTATCTTTGTAGTGGACAAGGATGTTCCTAAGAAATTTGCGGGCAACAATTTCTTACCTAATTATTCCCTTGTTGCACCATCCACGGTATTAAAAGTAAGAAAAATAATAACCACGACCGATTTTCAGGGAAGGAAAACGACGATTGTTGCGTTATCCTCCCCTTCATTAAATGAGTCTATACATAACCCGGTAAAAAATATCTGGTCAGGACAGCGGATGTTTTAAGGGTAAGGCGTACGCCAGGAGAGCGACACAGTTCGGCCAGCGTTTGCCTCATGGTGTGGTCGGGAGCATATCCGGCTTCAGGTGATAGGCCGGGATCATTCTGGTGTTGCCCGTCAGGCTATCGAACACGTTGTGTTCCACCGTAACGATCCCCATACCTGACTGCCTCAATACGGAGATATCGGCGGCAATACGCTGCAGGCCAAGCCAAAATAGGCCATCCAGCGCATTCACCTGCAACCCGGCCTCCAGCGCAATTTTAAGCCGCTCCCTTGGCGATCTTACCTGCAGGGCTATCTGCTGATAAGCCGTTGCCGGGTTTCCTCCAGGCTCAATCCTGCGTATCCGGTTAGAGAAGCGGTAGCGGAAAGCATCAGGCACGGCGCTGAGATCCGCTTTTATGCTGTAGACCTCGCCGCGCCTGCTGCCGTTGATGGTAACGCTCTTTTGGCTAAGCTGGAACTCGGCTCGCATTTGGTCGATTAGCTGCGGTGCCCGCAGGAGCAACAGGCGAAAAGGCAGTTCGAAGCTGGTGACGTAGTCCACGTTGAGCAAAGCAAGGCGCAGCCGCTGTTCCGCATCCTGTGGCTCCTTCTGGTATTCCTCCCTGACCTCTTCCCACTGGCGGCTGAGGCGCGGCGTCTCGTCAATCTCCGTAAAACTGTATTTTTCAATCTGATAATCGATGCGGTCGCTCATGAAGGCACCTTTCACATTTTTAGTTTTCAGGATCCGCTGAACTCGCTAAAAAGCCGCTGGCCAGAGACAGGAGGGCTTTGATAGCTTTCGGCAGAATAATTTGAGGAGCTTCGCTTGTGGCCATCCAGAGGGCGGCTTCAACAACTACAGGTTTTCGCTGCCCTTCCGACAGCAGCCACAGGTTACAGCTCGCAAATCATCTCGAAGCAGCGGAGCAACACGCTACCGCGTGACATCGGATAAAGACTTTCTTTCACTACGCTAAACCCCTGCGTCAGATAAAAGTCGCGGGCGTTTGGCGTGGAAGAAAGCGTTAGCGTATTAATCCCCCGCATTTTGGCTTCCTGCTTGATGGCGCCAATAATCTGCTTTGCCAAACCTCGTCCTGTATACGCAGGCAAAGTAAATACCGCTTCGACCGAACCATTTTTCAGATCCAGAAACCCCGTGGCTACCGGCACGCCGTTTTCACTCTCGGCCACAAAGAAAGGATTATTGATTATCTCGTTTCGGTAGCCCGCGGGCATTTGATCGGGGGTCCAGGCCATCAGCACATCTTCCGGATAAACGTCGCGGCAACCAAAACGAATCGCCTGATTTCTTATCTCCCACAGCGCCTGCGCTTCAGCAGGTATTGCTCGTCTGACCGTCATCGGTTGATCTCCGAAATGCTCCGTTACTTAAAGGAAAGTAAGTGTTATGACTTAGCCTGAAAAGGAATGTTACCCTTTGATGAAAATAGCATTTAATTGAGGACTGCTCGATGAAAAAAATCTCTGCCCTGTCCGGTTCGCTGGCTCTGCTTTTTACCGCCTCGGCGTTTACTGCCGACGGCAAACTGCCGGCCCCTATTGAGGCATTAGAAAAGCAGGGGTTCGAGTTGAAAGGCGAATTTAAAGCCCCGGGCGACCTGCAGGGTTATGCTATGCAGTATCAGGGGCAAGGCACCACCGTTTACCTGACCCCGGATAAACAGCACGCCATCATGGGTAACCTGGTCGATGCCGAAGGCAAAAACCTGAGCGACGCGGAAGTTGAGAAGTTTGTCTATGCGCCAATGGCGAAAGCGATGTGGCAGAACCTCGAAAAGCACCGCTGGATAGCCGCCGGGGATGCTAAAGCGCCGCGCATTGTTTACGTGTTTGCCGATCCGTACTGCCCATACTGCACACAATTCTGGGAACAGGCCCAGCCGTGGCTGAAGTCAGGCAAAGTCCAGCTCCGCGTGCTGTTAGTGGGCATGCTGCGAGCGGATAGCGGGCAGAAAGCGGCGGCCATTTTAATGTCGAAGGATCCTGCCAAAACGCTGGCCGACTACGAGGACAGCAAAGGGAAGCTTGCGCTGCAAAAACCGGACAAGATAGACCCGGTCATCGGCGAAGCATTAAAAGATAACCTCACGCTAATGGATGACCTCGGCGGTAACGCCACGCCGTCAATCTACTACCTCAATGCCGAAGGCCGCCTGCAGCAACACCAGGGCATGCCGGATGCCGAAACGCTGAATACCATCATGGGCGATAAGTAACGGCTACAGTTTCAACAGCGGTTTACGCTGGCGACCGGGTTCACTGAACAGCGCCAGCGCAAGCCGCCACTCCTCCAGCGTATATACCGTAGCCTCAGGCAGTTCGGCCTGAGGTAGTATTTGCCACAGAGAAGTAAACCAGCCCCGCCACGCTTCAACCGGCGTTACCGCCAGCGCATCCCTCAGATGAAAACGCTGCGCGGTAATGTTCCTTCCACGTGGAGAAAAGGCTTTACCGCTCAGTAAGCCGTAAGAAATCAGCGCCGCCCGGCTATTGAGGTGTTCGAGCATCAAAGTGGCTAATTCGCCCCCCACCGCGTCATAAACCCTGTCAACCCGACGTGCAGCATCGGCAATTGCCCGATGGTCTTCACTGCTGAGGGGAATAATGCCTGAATTCAGTAACGCCGGAAGATGCTGGGCCGAGCGATAGATGCCATAGACTGCCGTTGCCCCCTGCATTTTCGCCCACTGCGCCAGTAAACCGGCGCAGGCCGAACCCGCCGCAGTAAGCAGCACTTTTTTCCCCGCAACCGGCCATTTCGCCAACATCAGCCTGGCGGCCAGCGGGTTGATTTAGCCCCGTGCTGCAAGCTCATCAGGAATGCCGTCCGGCACGGGCACGGCCCACTGAATCGGGCAGTCAACCCAACGCTGCCAGGTTCCTTCACCGCGCAGCGGTAACACCCGCCTGCCGATCCACTCCGCTGAGTCAGCCTGCTCAACGACGCCAACGCCTTCATAGCCGGCAATGCGAGGCGGAAAGACCCGGTGACGGTAGGCGCCGGTAATGGGGATAAGATCGGAAGGGTTAATCGGCGCATAGTGCATGCGCACTCGTAGCGTACCAGGAACAAACGGTGCTAGCGGAGCGTGTTCAAGGGTCAGAACCTGTTCAGGCTCACCAAACTGCCGGAACCAGAGCGCGGTGTTTTCCATACTAAAGTGCCTGCAACTGCCATATTGCAGGCACTATACCACGCCAGAGAAGCCGCAAAACAGAGCGTTTTCGTGACGGTGTCACTTATGAATCACAGATTACGGTAATAAAACGTGGTGGAGCACGGGCTCCCGTCCGGCATCAACGCATAATTCGGCAGATCCCCTACACGCAGCCACCCCATTCCCTGATAGAACATCTCGGCATCACTGCCGGTCGCGGTATCCAGCACCAGAACCGATTTGCCGTGGGTCGTGGCTACGGCTTCAAGATAGCCCATCAGACGCTGAGCAATTCCTCTGCGCCGTGCCGCGCGGTGAACCAGCAGCTTGGCAACGTCCGCCCGATGCGGCTGGTTTTCCGGCTGGCTGACGATCAGCTGCACGGTGCCGACAATACGTCCCTGCCCATCTTCTGCGACAATCACCGTTCGCTCACCCCGCGCTACGCTTTGCCCGACATCGCCCCAAAAAGCAGCCGCTTTATCCGGCGACAAGGGATGTAAAAAGCTGACCGAAGCCCCACCTTCCACGCAGTCAATTAAAACGTCCGTCAATTCTGCTGTAACGGCTGCAAACTCACAGGCTTTTAGGGAACGAATTCGATACTCGGGCACAGCGCGACTCCTGAATGTTCGTTTATGTTGTCTCCGGGGCATTACGCCGCGCGCGCCGTGAAAAACGGTGCGCATGATCTGCATAAAGCTAAGTAATCTGGCGGGATAATACCGGGCATAAGGATAGACCAGATTAATGGGTAACTCCGGCGCCTGCTATTCAGGAAACATATGGATAAGCCGTCCCGCCGCCAGGTCTTCCTCTACCACCCAGGATGAGACAATCCCTACTCCCATCCCGCATAACAGCGCATTACGCATGGCATACAGGCTGTCCGTACTCAGCCGGGGCTCGATGGGCAGGCGATATAAGGAATTATTATTGCTGTTGGTTAGCGCGACTTCGTTACGGTAAAACGTGTTCAGCGCGAGCCATGGCAGCGTCTGCAGCCAGGATACATCCTGTTGCTCAGCGGCAGGCTGTAGCTCTGGCGCAGCGACAACGATGCGCGGGATATCGGCCAGAAGCACTGACACCACCGACGTGTCGCTGATTTGCCCGACCTGTATTGCGCAGTCAAATCCTTCTGCAATGAAATCAGGGCGGCGGTCGTGCAGCGTCCATTCTACGTTCATTCGGGGATAACGAGTCAGATATTCATTCAATGCGGGAGGTAGCCTGGCCTTACATCACTTTGGCTGGAATGGCGTAGTGATAGCCGCCTCGCTCAGCAGCTCAGCAGCTCAGCAGCGCGCTGGCCTTTGTTTATCGCTATGCTCGCCCGTAAATATTAAGGCCCGCTATGCGGGCCTTTTTTCATGCGCGTTCAGTCCTGAGCGTTCTTGCTTGATGCATGGCCTGATCCACCTCTGCGACCACATCGTCAAGGCAGGAATGACGGCTGACATCGTATTCCACACATCCCCAGTTGAAAGCCAGCGTCCACGGGTTTTCTGCCCGCTGATTAAACGCCGCAACCTTGCCATCAAGATGCTGCATCGCGATAAACGCGCCCTCTTCGCTGCTCCCGTTAAACAGCAGGATAAATTCATCAACGCTCTGTCGGGCGATGAGGTCGGTTTCGCGGAAGGAAGAGTTCATCAGCTCGGAGAAAACGACCAGCGCTCGATCGCCCTGCTCATGTCCAAAGCTGTCGTTAATGTGTCCGAAATGTTCAAAAACAACATACGCCACGGAAAGATGCTCCGCGCGGCGGTCTGCGCCTCGCGTTGCGTACTGCCCCAGAAACATAAAACCCTGACGGTTCAACAGCCCCGTCAGTTCATCGGTCATGGCAGTATCCAGCATCTCATCCCCCTTGTGCAGACAAAGAACAGCTCTGCCTAGAGTTTAGATGAACATTTCATTCAGGCTGCATAAATGCGATTTTTACCCGCACGTTTGGCGTTATAGAGCGCATCATCCGCCGCTTTTAGCCATTCGGCGGCGTCCGGCATCTCTTTCGTCGCGCAGGCGATGCCGATACTCAGGGTGCAAAAGGCGTTTTTTTCCGGCAGAACGCGGACGTTAATGGACTCCAGCAGGATCCGCTGTGCAATGCCTTCAGCCTCTTCCAGCGAGGTGTTGGGCATCAGAACCACAAACTCATCGCCACCGAGGCGAGCCGGGGTATCGCTTGAACGCGTAACCACGCGCAGCACGTCCGAGACCGCCATTAAAATAGCGTCGCCGACCTTATGCCCGAAGCGGTCGTTCACTTCTTTAAAATTATCGATATCAATAAACATCAGCGCCGAGCTTCCGCAGGCCATACGCAGCCGCGCCAGCTCATTGCTTATCTTATGCTCCAGCAGGCGGCGGTTAGCGATTCCCAGCAGGGGATCCATCATCGCAATGCTTTCCAGCTCCCGGCTTTTCTCACGCAGCTTTAGCGCCATCGAAGCGGTGAGCATGCTGAGCGCGATGGTGTAAACGGAAATAAGCGGTAGCGTGGCGTACATCGTCCGGGCAGAAACGGCCGGTTCAAACGGCATACCGTGGCTCAGCCAGGTGAGTAAAAATGTGACCACCATTGCTCCCATCGCTCTCATCATCAGCGGCTTTCCACCTGCGGCTAACCGGTCAGAAACAAGGATAGTAACGATAGCAACCGACGGCAGCGCGCTGAGCGAGATCATCGCGATCCAGAACCCCCCCGCCGCTGCGTCGATAATCAGGTTCTGCTTTTCACTGTAAACCGGAGAACCGGAAAAACGGGCTTTCAAAAGCGCCACGTGCGGCCAGATAAAGGCGTTAATGACCAGCAGTGCAACCACCGCCGGAGAAGACTGCTGCTGATGCAGTACCGAGATAGGGGTAAAAAGCACAACAACGTGCCCAGCATACGCATGATATACATACGGTTTACAAAGCGGGAGCCGTGAGTTCTGGCATTCTTATGAGGATCGGGTATACGCATACATTTCTCAGGCAAAAGAACCCGCAACGGCGAACTAAGCAGCCATATTACACGATGATAAAGAATCGAAAGTGAACATGGCTATTATGAATCACTAATGTGCGACGTCGCGATAGCTTCGGTCGCATTTGTACTTGCGCTGGTCTTATTGCGTCCCTGCCGCTTTGACAGATACAAATTCTTATCCGCTTCAGGGATAAGCTTGTTAAACGTCGCTTCCAGCGTATTTTCCCCCAACGTTGCTTCGGCAAGGCCAATACTCACGGTAATAAATAACGACTGCTGATCGTAGTGAAAGCGATTCAACTCAATGGTTTTACGGATCTGCTCGGCGATGTCAAAACCCTGCCTTGGGTCGCGGGTTCGGCAAACCACGACAAATTCTTCCCCGCCAATACGCGCGACCATTCCCCGGTCACCCACGGTCTCCAGCACCCGAGCGGCAAAGGAAGCCAGTACGGCATCACCGCATTCATGGCCCCAGCTGTCGTTGATGCGCTTGAAGAAATCAATATCCAGCAGCATCACACACAGCAGCGTCTGAGCACTGGCGGTTTGTTTTTGCTGACGGGTTCTGCGCTTAAGCGCTTCGAACAGGCCAGATCGGGAATACACGCCGGTAAGGTAGTCGTAGTCAGCCCGCAGTGACGTCTGCTTAATCAGTTGATTAATAGCATCCACGCTGATGGATACGATCAGTGGACAAATGGCAATGGTTGCAATCCCCAGACGTGCGGAGAACATCTGATCGACCAACAGCAATGGTTGATCGGAATGGAGATTAATCGCCGCATGGGCAACCAGCACAATCTCCACTGCCCCGGTGATAAGCGTTAACAGTGCGGTCACCGGAAGTGGATAACGAATGGCGCACCAGATAAGCGCCGGCAGCGGAAACGCGAGGCTGCCGGCTCCGCCGATAATGATGGCCGTACAGACCGCGATAACCACGGCAAACAGGGGGTATAAATCAGAAGGTATAATGCCGGAAAACTTACGCCATGAAGGCAGACTTGCGGTGAGCAAGCACGGTAGCATCAACACACCGGTAGAAAATTGCTCGCTAACCCAGTCGGCGTATAGCGGCATAAACTTTTCGTGATAATCCCCGTGGATACCCAACGAACCGACGGCCCCAAATAGCGAGGATAATATGGCGGCAATCAGCGAGAAATTAAAAATATTAAAAGCATTTAGCGCCCAATTGCTCTCGTCCATATTACGAGAATAACGTAACAATAAACGCGCAGCGGTTATGATAAAGACCATGTTGGAGAAGTTGATGATCGTTGACTGCCACCCCCACTGCGTGGTGAAAGCGTCATACACCAGCATTGCCGCATAACATATAAAATAGTAAACGGCCTTATTTAGCCAGGGGTTGCGCACAAAGATTGCGGCCAGCACCGCATTCAGTGGCCAAAATAACGACAGGTCGTTAACCAGCCTTAGCGACGCCCCAAAGAAGTAAAATAGCGTGGTGAGAACAAAAACACTGATAGCATTTAACAGCATCTTTTCTGGGGAAAAAAATAAAATCTTGGGTCGATTAACGATGCTATCCTGGTTCATATTTATTCATTCACCGTTGAAAATAAATAGCGCCATCAGGTGATTGCGAAATAAGCATTAGCTTAGCATGTTTACTAACACAACAACCCAGGGCATTGAGAGAAAGCGGAAAATTCACTCAACCAGCTAGCGCACCGCATCAACTATTATCCATAAGGTAAATTTTTGCCACCTCCAGCCCTCGCCTGATGCATGAACAGGATTTGTGGCTAAAAATTCAGACTTATTGCCAATTAATAATTAGCAGCCTCAGGTTTAACCGATGTTTAAAGTGACTGTCTTATAGTCCCTAAAAGTAGGTTTTCCCGGAGACGAAATGCGCAAAACACCGTGGGCGGAACGATTACTCATCACCGTCATTATGCTAACCGTGCTGGCCACCGTTAGCCTGGTCGGCGTACTATGGCTACGCGTACCGGGATTATTACTGCTGTGATCCCATAGTAGGCCTAAAAAATAGAACGCCCAATGCGCTGAGAAAAAATTTCCAGCGCGGCTGTTCCCGCCAGGGAGTTCCCGGAAGCATCCAATTCCGGACACCAGACGGCAATCGACATCTCATTTGGCACATTGGCGATGATTCCTCCACCCACGCCAGACTTCCCCGGTAAGCCAACGCGATAAGCGAATTCACCCGCGCCGTCATACATCCCGCTGGTCATCATCAGCGCATTAATTTGCCGTGCGTGTTGCGCGGAAATAACAGGCTCATCGAGATGCAACGCATGCCCCTGCCTGGCGAGGAATAAAAACGTTTTTGCCAGTTCCAGGCAGCTCATTTCCAGCGAGCAGTAATGGAAATAGGTCTGCAGCACCGTAATGACGTCATTTTCAAAATTGCCAAAAGATTTCATCAGCCAGGCAATAGCGGCATTACGTGCAGAATGCTCAAATTCAGAACGCGCCACGCGCGTGTCATAGACTAAATCATCCGCGCCAGAAAGCTGGCGAACCACCTCAAGCATTCGTTGCTTAGGTGCGCTGAGGCGCGTTTGCAGCATGTCGCAGACCACCAGCGCGCCGGCGTTAATAAACGGGTTGCGGGGTTTGCCCTGCTCCAGTTCAAGCTGCAAGAGGGAATTAAACGGCTGCCCGGAAGGCTCTTTCCCGACGCGTTGCCAGATTTCATGCTCTTCATAACGCCCCATCGCGAGCGTCAGACTAAGCACTTTAGAAATTGACTGGATAGAGAAACGCTCTGCGGCATCACCGGCACTAAAGAATTCGCCGTCAACGGTACAAACGGCAATCCCCAGCTTATTGCCGGGGACTTCTGCCAGCGCAGGAATGTAGTCCGCCACTTTCCCTTTTCCCAGTAAAGGGCGAACCTGGTCGAGGATCTCTTCCAGTAACTGATTATCTAATTGGACCGGCACCGTGCTCTCCTGAGCGATGTGTTAAGCGGCGGCAGTATATCAGAGCCACGGGCCGATAATAAAACGAACTCAGGCAGTCATCTGGAAGCGAGCAACGGCCCTTTCAAGGCGCTGCGACTCATCCAGCAAACGCCGGGATGTGTGTGCCGACGCCTTAATCAACAAACCTGTTTGATTAACAGCCTGGTTAAGCGTGGTGACCCGTGTGGTGACATGGTGCACGCTGGCCCCCTGGTCTACGGAAGCGCTGGAGATTTCATTCAGCAGTCCACTCAGGCGGGTAACCAGCGCGATAACATTTTTCAATTGCGTTTCAAGGTCTGATACCGCCTCGCTGCCCTGCTCAATGCCCTGCAGTGAATTGTTGATCAGCGTCTGAATATTTCTTGTCGACTGGCTGCTCTGTTTCGCCAGCAGACCAACTTCACGAGTCACCACGGCAAATCCTTTTCCCTGATTACCCGCATGAGCGGCTTCAATGGCGGCGTTCAGGGCCAGGATATTGGTCTGGAAGGCGACGTTATCAATCATCGCCACAATGCCGCGCATCTCCGAAGAACGGGCGACAATATCCTGCATCGACATATTCACCGTATGCATAATCTGGTCGCCGCCGGCAACCATTTCACGCGCTTCATCAGCGCGCTGATTCGCCTGAATAGCGTACTGGCTGTTTTCCTGTACGCGGGACTCCAGCTCGGTAATATGCAGCGTAACCTTCTCCAGCTCCTGCTCCTGCTGAGAAGACTGCCTGGACAGCTCATTGTTGCCTTCGGCAAGCTGACCGATGTTGCTCAACAACGTCGCGGACGATTCACGAACCTCCAGCACCAGTTGCTGAATCCCCTGCTGCATTTCCAGCACGCTGCCGTGCAATTGTTTCATTTCACGATTGATCAGTTTGCGCCCGCTGGGCAATCGGGATAAATCCCCCGCCGCCATGACATGCAGGTGTTCAATCAGGTTCCGCAGCGGGCGAATAACCCAGCGTGCGACCCCCAACCAGACGGCAATCGCCACCGCCAGTAAAATCCCCAGCGCAACAATAAACAACGTCTGCGCCTGGCTCAGGCTACTCAGCAATGAGTGGCTGGCCTGCACGGTTTGCTTCTCGCCATCGGTTTGATAGTGTGCATACTGCTCATTGAAATCGGATTGAAATGCCTGAATTGGCACCTCGAAGAAAGCGTCGATTGAAGCGTGTTTCTGCAGACCTTCAAGCTGCTCTTTTAATCCGCCGGAGAACAGCTGATAGCTGTTAGACAGGGCCTCACTGCCCGCCGGGTGCAGCTGCTGCCACGCCGCGAAGTTTTGCTGTGACGCCTTTAGCGCCGCGTCGGCTTCATCGACCAGGCTGTTCCAGCTGCCCACCGATCCGGTTTCTTTATCCTGCATAAAATAGACGCCAGCCCGGTTTAACAGGTCGCTGGTCATTAACAGTGAGGTTCTGGCTTTCTCCATCACCACCTGCTGCTGATGAAGCTGATTACTTTCAAGGACGCTCTGGCGAGTTTCATGAAGAATATTGGAGAGCGATACGGTGGAGAGAATTTGCAGCACGGAAAAGAGTGCGATAACGCCAACCACTCCGCTCAGTAACCCAAACTCGCGAGGACGTCGGGCGAAAAGTTTGAGAGGGTTTAAACGGCGAAAAATTTGGCTTATGTTCATGATTTTCTTCAGTAACACAACGATGCGGCGAGTGTACTGAGCGAAAATGACAGAATTATTTCATTTCAATGACAAACAGGGCCACCTTTCCGGTGGCCCTGTCCCAGGAAACTAGCGGCGATTCTTCCACACGGTCTGAATATTACAGAACTCATGCAGGCCGAAATGGGACAGTTCGCGGCCAAAGCCACTCTTTTTCACTCCGCCAAACGCCACCCGCGGATCGCTGGCGCTGTAGCCGTTGATGAACACGCCACCGCACTCAAGGCGGGAAGCCATCTCCAGCGCAAGTTGTTCATTGGCGGTATATACCGTGGCGGAAAGTCCGTAATCGCTGTCGTTTGCCAGTTCAAGGGCATGCTCGCTGTCGCGGGCGACGGTAATCGCGGCCACCGGGCCGAACAGCTCCTGGCGGAAAGCGGTCATCTCTGGCGTCACATCAGTCAGCACGGTTGGCGCATAGTAGTTGCCCTCGCCGGGCAATTTGTCCCCGCCAGTCAGCAGTTTCGCACCCTGTTTAAGTGACGTTGTCACTTGCTCATGCAGCTCATCTCGCAGATCGTAACGCGCCATTGGCCCGATGCGGTTAGCTTCTTCCTGCGGCGAGCCAACCTCATAGTTTTTTAACTCGGCAACAAAGCGGTCGGTAAAAGCTGCGGCGATCCCGGCTTCAACAATAAAGCGTTTCGCAGCGGCACAAACCTGCCCGGTGTTCTGGAAGCGCCCGGCCACCGCGGCTTTTACGGCTTCGTCCAGGTTTGCATCGTTAAGAACGATAAACGGATCGGAACCGCCCAGTTCCAGCACACATTTTTTCAATGCAGCACCGGCCTGAGCACCAATAGCCGCCCCGGCTCTACCGCTGCCTGTAACCGTTACGGCGGCAACGCGTGGGTCGTTAATCGCCTGGCTTACCCCCTCCGGCGTGACGTTAAGCAACGCGAACAACGACGACGGGAACCCGGCATCCGTAAACATCTGGCGGATAATGTCGGCGCAGCCCATTACGTTTGGCGCATGTTTCAGAATATAGCTGTTCCCGGCCAGCAGAATCGGCACCGCACCGCGCAATACCTGCCACAGCGGGAAGTTCCACGGCATCACCGCGAGGATCGGCCCAAGCGGGCGGTACTCGATAACCGCGTTGTTGTTTTCAACCTGAGTCGTCTCCGCACCCAGCATCGCCGGGCCATGCTCTGCGTACCAGTCGCAAAGATTGGCTGATTTCGACACTTCTGCGCGCGCCTGCAAAATCGGCTTGCCCATTTCGGCGGTGATCATCTGCGCCATGGCTTCGCCGTGCTGACGCACCGCAGCGCCCAGGTCACGCAGTTTTTGCGCACGTCCATTTAGCGGTGTGGTCCGCCACTGGTTAAACGCCCGATGGTTACGCGCCAGCGCAGCATCAATCTGTTCTGCGTTCTCGAAAGGATAAACCGCAATGCGCTCACCGGTAGCGGGATTGCGTGAAATGGCGTGGGTTTGCCCGGTTACTGATTGCATGGTGGTGCCTCAACAGGTGAATGATATGTTAACAGTAGCCTTGAGGCGCAAAGTTTAAAAATGAATAATACTAAGCAAACCCTTCACGATTTGAGAAAGCTATGGATCTGACCCAGCTGGAAATGTTTAACGCCGTTGCGGAAACCGGCAGCATCAGCGCGGCCGCGCAGCAGGTGCACCGCGTTCCGTCCAATCTCACTACCCGCATTAAGCAGCTGGAGGCCGATTTAGGCGTGGCGCTGTTTATTCGTGAGAATCAGCGGCTAAAGCTTTCCCCGTCCGGCCACAGTTTCCTGGCCTACAGCAAACGCATTCTTGCTCTGGTAGAGGAAGCAAGAATGGTGGTATCCGGCGATGAGCCTCAGGGGCCACTCGCGCTTGGCTCGCTGGAGAGTACCGCGGCGGTGCGCATTCCGGGCCTGCTGGCTCACTTTAACCAGCGCTATCCGAAAATTCATCTTTCGCTGGCGACCGGGCCTTCAGGCGACCAGATTGATGGCGTCCTGGAAGGTCGACTCTCGGCCGCCTTTGTTGACGGCCCCGTGCTGCATCCGTCTCTCGAAGGCGTGGCGGTGTATCGAGAAGAGATGACCATCGTCGCCCCGGCCGACCACGCCCCCATTCACAGCGGCGCAGACGTCAACGGCGAGAGTATTTATGCGTTTCGGGCAAACTGCTCCTACCGCCGCCATTTTGAGAGCTGGTTCCACGACAGCCAAGCCATGCCGGGCAAGATCCACGAAATGGAGTCCTATCACGGGATGCTGGCCTGCGTGATTGCGGGCGCCGGGCTGGCGCTAATGCCGAGAAGCATGCTGGAGAGTATGCCAGGCAGCCATCAGGTGAGCACCTGGCCGCTGCCGGAAGAGAAGCGTTATCTGGATACCTGGCTGCTGTGGCGGCGTGATGCCAAAACTCGCCAGCTTGAAGCCTTTATTTCTCTGCTGGAATAGCCCCCGTAAACGGGGGCAAACATCATCAGCCTTTCTTTACGGTGATGCTCCAGCTGGCGTCGCCCACCTGCTGGTAATCAGAAATACTGTGCCCTTCTTCGGCCGCCCACTGCGGGATGCTCTCGGTGGCCTGCGTGCAGTCAAAATCAATAACCAGCTCGTCGCCGCTGTTCAGCTTATCCATCGCCGCTTTTGCCTCAATCAGAGGGAACGGGCAGACCAGACTCACAACATCTAATTTTTTAACGGTCATACAACTCTCCTTTCAGCTACGCCGACGCGGCCTGTGTTCGGGCCTGGCGCTGCGGACGTACGAATAAATACCAGGACGCGGTCCACACGCCAAGGATCATGAAAATAAGGCCAATCCAGCCCTGCCAGGTCATTACCGCGGTCATCACCAGGCCATTACCGATGGAGCAACCGCCTGCGATGCTGGCGCCAAAGCCCATCAGAATACCGCCGCCAAAGCTACGAACGGACGTTTTCGCGTCAGCGGCACGAATGCGGAATTCGCGGCTGGCTTTTGCCGCAATAAACGAGCCGATGAAAATCCCGAGCACCAGGAACACCCCCCAGTTCAGGTACTTGTCATCCCCCGCCACCAGATACTGCATGATGTTGGCGCTTGGCGAGGTAATACCCAGCCCAAAAATACGCCCGGTTGCCACGCTCAGCGGCCAGGCGAGGGTCGCTATCAGGCCAATCAGAATGGCGGTCACAAACGGATGCCAGCGCTTTTCAAACAATACATGTGCGAGCCCGGTTCTCTTCGGCGGCAGCGAGGCGATTTTCAGCTTCGGTTTGCGCAGCTCCTTGATAACCACCCAGGCTGTCACCGCCACCAGCAGCACGATAAACGGCCATACAGGCAGCCCGAAGGTGTCGGGAATGGAGTTGTGCTCCGTGCTGAGCGCCTGCACTTCTTTATTAAAGCCGGTTAAATGGCTGGAGCGCATCACCGCGCTGGTGAGCATATAGGTAAACAGCGCGATCCAGCTGCCAATCAGGCCTTCTCCCGCGCGATACCAGGTGCCCGTTGCGCAGCCACCGGCCATAACGATACCGATGCCAAAGACATAGCCGCCAAAGACGGTGCCAAACCACGGGAAAGCGCCCGCGTCATAGCTGAACTGACCGCTGGCTATCATGGCGAAGACGCCGATACTCTGAATGGAGATGGCAATGAGTAAGGCATAAAAGACGCGGTTATTTTTAGCGATATACATATCGCGGAAACCGCCGGTCAGGCAGAAACGGCCGCGCTGCATCACAAATCCCAGCAGCGCGCCGCATATCAGGCCACTTAACATCATGGTAATTACGCTTCTTAATTTTTTACGAAGCGATCATTATTCCTTTCCCGCTACGGCGAGAGCCAATAACAAAAGTGTATAATATATTCCAGCGGGTAATAGCCCCCTAGCGCAGCAGCACTTTGCCAATCAGATAAGTCACGGCTTTGCCGCCTATCAGTACGCGGTCGCCTTTGTACTGGCAACGTAAATCGCCCCCCCGGTAAGAGACCTGCCGTGCCAGCAGATGCGTTTTATTCAGCTTATCCGCCCAGTACGGGATCAGCATACTGTGGGTGGAACCGGTGACGGGATCCTCTGGCACCGATTCGCCCGGGCAAAAGAAGCGGCTGACAAAATCATATTCACCTTCACCTTGCGCGGTGATACAGACCATTTTTTCCAGCGGGATCATGGCGTTGATATCAGGCTCAATAGCTTCGACCGCAGCCTGACTTTCCAGTACAACAACGTAATCTCTGCCAACGCGCAGCTCTTTGCATGCGCTAATTCCAAGCGTTGCCAGCACGTCTGGCCGCGGTGCAATCTCCTGCGTTTCCCATGCGGGGAAGTCCAGCGTAAGCCATTCGCCATTACGCGTGACGGTCAGCGGGCCGACAAAGCGCGTGCTGAAATGAATAATCGGCTCCGGGTAATCCAGATGCTCGAAAATAACGTGGGAAGCCGCAAGGGTAGCATGACCACAAAGATTGATTTCACCCTGCGTGGTAAACCAGCGCAGCTCAAAACCCCCATCGGTGGTGACAAAAAAAGCCGTTTCCGACTGATTGTGCTGCTGTGACATTTTCAGTAGCGTTTCATCCGGTAGCCACTCGCTAAGCGGGCAGACCGCAGCGGCGTTGCCACCAAAGGTGGTGTCGGCAAAGGCATCTACCATATAAAAGTCAATTGCTTGCATTGTAATAACTCCTGCTTTTCATTGTTATTTTCTCCCCGTCTACCATGACACACTCATTCGTACCACGCTGCTTTTTTTCCGGCTTTTTTCCAGCATCATTGAAAATGAGACATAAATCACAAAATGGGTTGTGCCGCCGATCTGATGGTTTTATGATCTGGCCATTCCTTCCTCTTATTAACCTGCGCATTCCCTTATGACAATCACTACCGTCTCACGCAAAACGGCGTGGCTACGGGTCGTAACTCTCGCGGTTGCCGCCTTTATTTTTAACACTACCGAGTTTGTGCCGGTTGGCCTGCTGTCAGATATCGCCCAAAGCTTTGGCATGGAAACCGCACAGGTCGGGATCATGCTGACTATTTATGCGTGGGTGGTTGCACTGATGTCGCTGCCTTTCATGTTAATGACAAGCCAGGTTGAGCGCCGCCGACTACTGATTTATATTTTCCTGCTGTTTATTGCAAGCCACGTGCTGTCGTTTCTCGCCTGGAACTTTACCGTGCTGGTCATCAGCCGTATCGGTATCGCCTTCGCCCACGCCATTTTCTGGTCCATTACTGCTTCACTGGCTATCCGCATGGCGCCCGCAGGCAAAAAAGCGCAGGCGCTGAGCTTACTCGCCACCGGCACCGCGCTGGCAATGGTGCTGGGCTTACCTCTGGGGCGCATTGTTGGGCAGTATTTTGGCTGGCGCACCACCTTTTTTGTCATTGGCGTTGTCGCGACCATTACGCTGTTCTGCCTGATAAAACTGTTGCCCAAATTGCCCAGCGAGCACTCTGGTTCACTTTCCAGCGTACCTAAGCTGTTCCGCCGTCCGGCGCTGGTCAACATCTATGCGTTAATCGCCGTGGTGGTTACCGCGCATTACACCGCTTACAGTTATATTGAACCTTTTGTCCAGCAGATTGCCGGGCTCAGTGCCAATTTCGCTACGCTGCTTTTACTGCTGTTCGGCGGCGCGGGTATCATCGGCAGCGTGCTGTTTGGCAAATGGGGGAATAAATATGCTTCGGGACTGGTTTCCGGCGCGATTGCGCTGATGGCAGCTTGCCTGGTCCTTCTACTGCCCGCGGCGCAAAGCGAGCTAACCCTCGCCGGGCTCAGTCTGTTTTGGGGCATTTCAATTATGATTATTGCCCTCGGGATGCAGGTGAAGGTTCTGGCCCTTGCGCCGGATGCCACCGACGTGGCGATGTCGCTGTTCTCGGGTATTTTTAATATCGGCATCGGCGCGGGCGCGCTGGTGGGCAATCAGGTCAGCCTGCATATTTCCATGGCGGATATCGGCTTCATTGGCGCAATTCCGGCGCTTGTCGCGCTGTTCTGGTCAATAATTGTGTTTCGCCGCTGGCCGGTGGCGCTGGAAGAGCAGCCCCGGCCGACGCATTAACAAAAACGCCCTCATCACGAGGGCGTTTTGCTTTAAACCATGTCAAATCAGGCCGGGTAAGTCTTAATAATTTCCAGCACGCCGTTAATAATAAACTGCACGCCCATGCACACCAGCAGGAAGCCCATCAGGCGGGAAATTGCCTCAATACCGCTTTTACCTACCATGCGCATAATCGCGCCAGAACTGCGCAGGCTTGCCCAAAGAATCAGGCCCACGACAAGGAAGATCAGCGGCGGCGCAACGGTAACTACCCAGGCGGGAAAGTCCGAACCGGCACGCACGGTAGACGCCGAACTGATGATCATCGCGATGGTACCCGGCCCCGCCGTGCTTGGCATCGCCAGCGGCACAAAAGCGATATTCGCTTCGGGCTCTTCGCTCAGCTCTTCCGACTTGCTTCTCGACTCCGGTGATTCATGCGCCTTTTGCTGCGGGAACAGCATGCGGAAACCAATAAAGGCAACGATCAGCCCCCCGGCAATACGCAGGCCCGGAATTGAAATCCCGAAGGTATTCATCACCACCTGACCGGCGTAATACGCCACCATCATAATGACAAACACATTCACCGAAGCCATAAGTGCGGTGCGATTGCGTTGCCGGCTATTCATGTCACCGGAAAGCCCAAGGAACAGTGCCACGGTGGTGAGCGGGTTAGCCAGCGGCAGTAACACCACCAGGCCAAGGCCGATGGCCCTGAGTAAATCCATCATATTTTTATCCTTTTTTTGTCCTTTATCGAGCGGGCTTAGCAGGTTTGAGTATAGCAGCACGCAGTTTACCGACGGCGGGTGAAGCGTTTTAGCTTTTCGTGGCATCGGCTAAACCATCGCGTTGACTTATACTTGCCTCGGCAATAATATCTGCCGTGACTAATCTACTTGCCTGGGCAAACATAGTGAAAAGCACCTGTGATCTGTTTAACGAAATCATCCCCCTCGGGCGGTTGATCCATATGGTGAACCAGCACAAAGATCGCCTGTTAAACGACTCGCTCTCCCCGCTGGATATTACCGCTACCCAGTTTAAGGTGCTGTGCTCTATTCACTTCGAAGTTTGCATTACCCCGGTCGAGCTGAAAAAAGTGCTTTCCGTTGACCTCGGTGCGTTAACCCGAATGCTTGACCGCCTGCTATGCAAAGGCTGGATTGAGCGTTTGCCGAATCCCAACGATAAGCGAGGCGTTCTGATCAAGCTTACGCCTGAAGGCGTTGCGCTGTGTGAAGAGTGCCGAAGCCTGGTGGGGCTTAGCCTCCATAAAGAACTCACAAAAAACCTGACGGACGACGAAGTCGACACGCTTTATCGCCTGTTAACAAAGGTATTGCCGTAAACCTGCAAAGAGGTGAAACGATGTCCAGACGCAACAACGATGCGATTACGATTCATAGCATTTTGGGGTGGATAGAAGATAACCTGGAAACCCCGCTCTCGCTGGAGAAGGTTTCTCAGCGTTCGGGTTACTCCAAATGGCATCTGCAGCGGATGTTTAAGAAAGAGACCGGCCACTCGCTGGGCCAGTACATCCGTAACCGTAAGCTGACCGAAATCGCGCTCAAGCTCAAAGAGAGCAACGAACCGATACTTTATCTGGCAGAGCGCTATGGGTTTGAGTCACAACAGACGTTAACTCGCACCTTTAAGAACTACTTCTCGGTACCGCCGCATAAGTATCGAGTCACGCGTCTTGCCGGAGAAGGCAAGTATCTGCATCCGTACAATCAGTACTGTAGCTTGTGTAATTAATGCATCGCCGCCTGTTTTACAGACGTAATCGAGGAAATATGAAATTCATCTCCGCAGCCGCCCTTCTTCTGGCGCTGGCATCGACAAACGCTCTTGCGGAGCAGTCTGGTAGCTTCAACGCCACCCAGGCTAACTACGGCAACATGATCTCCTGCTCCGGCGGTCAGCTGTCTAAAGGCCCACAGCACACCGCTGCTGAACGATCTGAACAACTGGGTTCTCCGTACTACCAAGGTAACGCCGGTTCGTAAGATCAAGGCTAACCCGCCCGATCTGGGCGGGTGCCGCAAACGTCAGGATGAAAGCCCTTTCACCGAACGCCTGATGCGCAAACCAAAGACGTTGATGTATAACCCCCCCATGATCAGTACCGCGCCAAGCAGCTGCATCACCGTAAGCTTTTCCCCAAGCATCAGCGCAGCACTGGCCATGCCAACCACCGGCACCAACAGCGACAGTGGCGCAACACGCCAGGTCTCGTAACGCCCCAGCAACGTTCCCCAAATGCCGTAGCCCACGATGGTAGAGATAAACGCCAGGTAGATGAGCGAAAGAACGGTCGTGCTGTCGATATTCACCAGGCTTTGCAGTATCGTTTCTGGCCCATCCAGCAGCCAGCTTGCGGCAAAGAACGGCAGCACCGGGATAAGCGCGCTCCAGACAATAAGCGACATGATCGCCGGGCGCGGCTCGTGCTGCATAATCATTTTGTTGAAGATATTACCAAACGCCCAGCTCATTCCCGCGGCCAGCGTCAGCATAAAGCCGAGCAGCGCTACATGCTGCCCTTCAAAACTGCCTTCAATCAGCACCAGTACGCCAAATATCGCCAGTGAGATCCCCGCCAGCTGCTTGCCCTGTAGACGTTCACCAAAGAAAAATGTGCCGAGAATGATGGTGAAAAACGCCTGTGATTGCAGCACCAACGAGGCCAGCCCTGCCGGCATGCCAAATTTAATCGCGGTAAACAGGAAGGCGAACTGCCCGAAGCTAATAGTCAACGCATAGGCCGCCAGCAGGCGGAATGGCAATTTAGGCCGGGTGACAAACAACAGCGCGGGAAACGCCACCAGCAAAAAACGCAGCCCTGCGAGCATCAGCGGCGGCATATTGTGTAGCCCCAACTTGATGACGACAAAATTCACGCCCCAAATCACCACCACCAGAAACGCCAGCAGTCCATCTTTACGCGTCATAACCCTGCCCCTGTATTTATTATCAATTTGTAAAAAAATAAACCGAATGCCGGCAAGCAAACAGATACAGATCCCACTTTTTGGTGGGAGTACAGATGTGTTTTATCGTGCTTTCCCCAGCGTTAGTCGCTATACCAGCCTGATCTTTCGTGATAAATCTGTTCACCCTCTAATCCAGTCAATAATAATACAGGCCGCCATGACCGCCCTTAGCAAACTGTTTTCAGGCAAACAACTTGCAACAACTGTGTTACTACTTTCTTCGCTGCTGCTGACCATTGGGCGAGGTCTCACTCTGCCGTTCATGACCATCTACCTTTCGCGTGAGTACCATATGCCGCTTAAAGATATCGGCATGGCCATTACCGTTGCGCTGGTGGCCGGCGTGGTGTTCAGCCTGTGGTTTGGCATTCTTGCGGATAAGTTTGATAAGAAGAAAGCCATGCTGCTAGCTATCGTCATCTTCCTCGGCGGCTTTACGGTTATCCCACTGGTGCACAATGCCGGGCTGGTGGTGCTGTTTTACTCCATTATCAACTGCTCTTACACGGTGTTTTCCGTTGTGGTTAAGGCGTGGTTTTCCGACACGCTGGACGTCAGCCTGAAGCCCAAAATATTCTCTCTCAACTATACCTTCGTTAACGTTGGCTGGACCGTCGGCCCGCCGATTGGCACCTTCGTGGTGATGTACAGTACCAACCTGCCGTTCTGGCTCTCCGCCATGACCGCCCTGCTGCCGATTTTGATGATTAGCCGCTACGTGAAAAGCCAGCCGGTTAACGCCAGCGCCTCTTCTGAATCGGAAGACAAGATTTTGCCCTCTCCGCGCGTCATGCTGCGCGACAAACAGCTCATGTGGTTTACCGCGTCGGCATTTCTGGGAACGTTGGTATATGGCGCTTTCGCAGGCTGCCTCTCTCAGTATGCGATAGTTATCGGTGATACGGGGCTGGCGGAAAAAGTTGTTAGCGTCGTGCTGTCGGTCAACGCCATTGTGGTTGTCGCTTTCCAGTACTTCCTGGGGAAAAACATTCGCCCCGATAACATCAAAAAGATGATGTTCTACGGCACACTCTTTTTCGTCTGCGGCCTCGGCGGCTTTATGATTTCAGGCACTAACCTGTGGCTGTGGGGGCTGTCTTCGCTGGTGTTTACCATCGGGGAGCTTATCTACGCGCCGGGGGAATACATGCTTATCGACAACATCGCGCCGCCGGGGCTGAAATCAAGCTACTTTGCCGCCCAGCAGCTCGGCTGGCTTGGCGGGGCCTGTAACCCGCTGGTCACCGGGCTGTTGCTGAGCTGGCTGCCGCCTTATATGCTGTTCGTGGTGCTGATGGGGACGATTTTACTGGCTTACTACGCCGTCGTGATCGGCATGAATACGGCGCCCCGCCAGCCCATAACGGCCTGACGAGGCGCTGTTGATTACACGGCCTTTTCGTATTTGATAAAGCCGGACTTCCGCGCCACTTTGTCGTACAGGGTTTGCGCCGTGGCGTTGGTTTCATGGGTATGCCAGTAAAGGCGCGAGCTGTTGTTGGCCTCTGCGTGCTGGCGTACCGCTTCAATCAGCGCCCGGCCAACGCCTTTGCCTCTTGCCTGCGGGGCCGCAAACAGATCCTCGAGATAGCAGTACTGAGTTGCTGACCAGGTGCTGCGGTGATAGAGGAAGTGGGTGAATCCCAGCATGTTCCCCTGCTCGTCGAAGGCGCCCAAGCCCCATACCGGCTCTTGCTCATCCAGCATGCGCTGCCAGGTTAAATCCGTGACATTGTCACTTATTTGTGCGTCGTAGAAGGTCAGGTAGCCCTGCCAGAGTGCTTGCCACGCCTCGCGGTCGTCCGCCGTTAACGGGCGCACGTCTACCCGACGAACGGGTTCGCTTTTCTGGCGGCTAAGTGCATCGCGAATAGCCGCCAGCCCTGTACGCTGCACGCCGTTGGTCATATTTTCCGGGGACAGCCAGCGCTCAAAAGCGAGCTTCACCAGCGGCCATTCACCATCGGTGATGGAGAACCAGGCCGTATCGCGAGTGCGCCCTTTGTAAATCCCCATCTGGCGGAATACGCCCTCAAAGCGGAAACCAAACCGCAGCGCCGCACGACGGGAAGGTCCGTTCAGGCTATCGCACTTCCACTCGTAGCGGCGGTAACCCAACACTTCAAAGGCATACTTCATCAGTAAGAAATGCGCTTCCGTAGCCTGAACGGTACGCTGTAGCAGCGGGGAAAACACCACAAAGCCGACCTCAAGGCTGCCGTTTGCCGGGTCAATCCGCATCAGCGACAGCGTGCCCAGCGCCTTGCCGCTGGCGTTATCCACGACGGCAAAATGGAAAGGATCTGCACTTTGCGCTGCCCCGGCAATGTACTGAATAAAATCGGCTTCGGTGTCGAAGGGGCCGACGCTGAGATAAGTCCAGCCACGCGCATCTTCAGCCTGACCCCAGGCCTGCCACAGCTGAGCCCCATGCTGAACCGCGCTAAGCGGCTCAAGGCGGCAAAACTGCCCGTTTAAGGTGACGTGTTCCGGCAGCGGGCGGCGCTGCCAGTCAGGAAGAGAATGGCCAATCGGCTGCTGGAAATTGTTAACGGTAAAAGACATGCTAACCTCAGGAATATGAAAGTGAATATCGAAAACTATAGGCGCGCAGAGGTTCAGCCAAAAGTACCACAATCATTAAATTTTGGCAGACCACTTATATCGCCACCAGCCCTCTGACGCCTTCCTGTTCCATCGCGCTGCCGTCGCCACGCTGAATGATTTCTCCGCGCGACATCACAAGGTAATTATCGGCAAGCTCCGCGGCAAAATCGTAAAACTGTTCCACCAGCAGAATAGCCATATCACCCCGCCCGGCGAGATGCCGAATCACCTGGCCTATCTCCTTGATGATCGACGGCTGTATTCCTTCCGTTGGCTCATCCAGAATCAGCAGTTGAGGTTTACAGGCCAGCGCACGGCCAATCGCCAGCTGCTGCTGCTGCCCACCGGAGAGATCGCCGCCGCGCCTGAGCTTCATCTCTTTCAGCACCGGGAAAAGCTGGTAAATCTCTTGCGGTACGGCTTTAGCCTCTCGGCCGGAAAAGCGCGACAGCCCCATCAGCAGGTTTTCCTCCACCGTCAGGCGTGGAAAGATTTCTCGCCCCTGAGGAACATAGGCAATGCCTGCCTGCACGCGCTGATGCGGTTTACGCTGGGTCAGCGTTTTCCCCTGCCAGCTGATGCTTCCGCCCTTCACTGGAATTAGCCCCATCAGGCATTTTAGCAGCGTGGTTTTCCCCACGCCGTTGCGCCCGAGCAGACAAGTCACCTCTCCAATACGCATGTCAAAGCTGACGCCGCGCAGAATATGGCTGCCGCCGTAATACTGGTTAAGTTCATTCACCTGCAGCATCTTTGCTCCTTAACGGCCTAGATAGACGTCGATAACCTGCTCGTTGGCCTGCACTTCGCGAAGCGTGCCTTCCGCCAGTACCTGCCCCTGATGCAGCACCGTGACGTGGTCGGCGATGGTTTCAACAAAGCCCATATCGTGCTCAACCACCATCAGCGAGTGCTTGCCCGCCAGGCTGCGGAACAGCTCCGCCGTGTACTCTGTTTCGGCATCCGTCATGCCCGCCGCAGGCTCATCCAGCAGCAGCAAATGCGGCTCCTGCACCAACAGCATACCGATTTCCAGAAACTGTTTTTGCCCGTGAGAAAGCAGCCCCGCCCGGCGATGGCGTTCCCCGGTAAGCCGCAACGTGATTAACATCTCGTCGATGCGATCGCGCTGCTCGCCGCTGAGTTTTGCCCGCAGGCTTGCCCACACGGATTTATCGTTTTTCTGCGCAATCTCCAGGTTTTCAAAGACTGTGAGTGCCTCAAAAACAGTGGGCTTTTGAAACTTACGGCCGATGCCACGGCGGGCAATTTCAATTGGCTCAAGCCGCATAAGATCGATAGATTGATCGTAAAAGGCTTTACCGCTTTGCGGTTTAGTCTTGCCGGTGATCACATCCATCAGCGTAGTTTTTCCCGCGCCGTTCGGGCCAATTATGCAGCGCAGCTCACCTACGCCGATATTCAGCGACAAATTGGTTAACGCCTGAAACCCATCAAAGTTAACGTTGATATTTTCCAGCGCCAGTACCGGGTCGGTTTGCTCGCGAAAGCGATCCGTGGGGTGCTGGCGGGTAAACAATGATTCGGCAGGCTGCATCATTTCTCTCCTCTGCGCAGCAGTCCAATCACCCCGCGCGGTAAAAACAGCGTCACCAGAATAAAAATCAGGCCAAGAAACAGCTGCCAGTACTCCGGCACGGCCATGGTGAAATAACTTTTCGCTCCGTTTACCAGTCCCGCGCCCAATACCGGGCCAATCAGCGTGCCGCGCCCGCCCAGCGCGACCCAAATAGCGGCTTCAATAGAGTTGGTCGGCGACATTTCGCCGGGGTTAATAATGCCAACCTGCGGGACGTACAGTGCCCCTGCGAGCCCGCAAAGCACCGCAGAAAGCGTCCACACCAGCAGCTTGAAGCCGCGGGGATCGTAGCCGCAGTAAACCAGCCGATTTTCCGCATCGCGCACCGCCGTCAGTATGCGGCCAAACTTGCTCCGCGCCAGCCAGAAGCCAAGCCCAACGCTTGCTACCAAAAGCAAAACGGTGGCGATAAACAGCCCAATACGCGTGCCGGTTGCCGTCACCGGCATCCCTAACAGCGTGGTAAACCCGGTGAAGCCGTTATTGCCGCCAAAGCCGGTTTCATTGCGGAAAAACAGCAGCATCCCCGCCCAGGTCAGCGCCTGGGTCATGATCGAGAAATAAACGCCCTTAATCTTTGAGCGGAAGGCGAAGAACCCGAAGACAAACGCCAGCAGGCCCGGCACCGCGACAATCAGCAGCAGCGCCCAGGCAAAGTGCTGCGTGCCCCACCAGTACCACGGCAGCTCGCTCCAGGAGAGAAACGACATAAAACCCGGCAGCCCGTCACCCGCGGCCTGGCGCATCAGGTACATCCCCATAGCGTAACCACCGAGGGCAAAAAACAGCCCATGCCCGAGAGAGAGCAAACCGGCATAGCCCCAGACCAGATCCAGCGCTACCGCGACGGTGGCATAACAAAGGATCTTGCCGACAAGCGTCATGCTATAGGTCGACAGGCTAAGCGGATTGCCTGCCGGCAGCAGCGTCAGGAATGGCAGCGTCAGCAGCAATACAACCAGCAAGGTGCCCAACACCAAAGTCAGGCGCGGGGCTTTACGCCCGAGCGTTAAAGTCAGCGGCATACTCATCAGTCAATGACCCTCCCTTTGAGCGCAAACAGCCCCTGTGGCCGCTTCTGAATGAACAGGACGATCAGTACCAGAATCAAAATTTTGCCCAGCACGGCGCCAATTTGCGGCTCGAGGATTTTGTTAAAGATGCCGAGCCCGAACGCCGCGGCCACGCTCCCGGCAAGCTGCCCGACGCCGCCCAGCACCACCACCAGGAAGGAGTCAATGATATAGCCCTGCCCAAGCTCGGGGCCCACGTTACCCAGCTGAGAAAGCGCCACCCCACCCAGTCCGGCAATCCCGGAACCTAGCCCAAAGGCGAGCATATCCACACGCCCGGTAGAGACGCCGCAGCAGGCCGCCATCGCGCGATTCTGGGTCACAGCGCGCACATTCATGCCCAGCCGGGTTTTGTTCAGCAGCAGCCAGGTAAACAGCAGCACCAGCAGCACAAAGCCCAGCACCACCAACCTGTTCCACGGCAGGATCAGGTTCGGTAACACCTGCAGCCCGCCCGACAGCCAGGCCGGGTTAGCCACCTCCACGTTCTGCGCACCAAACAGCATGCGCACAATCTGAATCAGCATCAGGCTAATGCCCCATGTAGCAAGCAGCGTTTCCAGCGGGCGACCGTACAAATGGCGGATAATCGTGCGCTCAAGCGCCATGCCAATCCCGGCAGTAATCGCAAAGGCCACCGGCAGCGCGACCAAAGGATAAAGCGCCAGCCACGCCGGGGCGAACTGCTGGAATGCAGTCTGAACGCCCCACGCTGAGTACGCGCCCAGCATCAGCATTTCGCCATGCGCCATGTTGATCACGCCCAGCAGGCCATAGGTGATCGCTAGGCCCAGCGCGGCCAACAATAAAATCGACCCCAGGGAAAGCCCCATAAACGCCTGGCCGAGGATATCGCCCAGCATCTGGCGATGCTCAATTTTACGCAGGCCCTCTACGGCTGCCTGGCGCACCGCCGCATTCGGCTCCGCGCTCGCGTCGGTTAACGGCTTGAGCAAGGCTTCGGTTTCCGGGTCGGCGGACTGGCTCAGAAGCTTCACCGCATCCAGGCGAATTTTTGCCTGCGGGCTTGTCAGCTCCAGCCGTGCAATCGCCAGCTCAAGCGCGGCCCGCACGCTTTGCTCTTTTTCTGCGCTAATCCGCTTTTGTAAAACGGGCAGCAGCTCCGGCGGCACCTCTTTCTGCAAGGCTTTAGCCGCATTTAAACGCATAGTGACGTTGTCACTTATTAATTGATGGCTCGCCAGCGCCCCGGCGACCAGGACACGAAGCCTGTTGGTCAGGCGCAGCTTTGTTGTCTCGCCCTGTGGTTGGGCTTCGTCGCCCAACGGCGTCAACGTGGCGCCAGTCTGGTTAAAAGCCGAATGCCCGTCGGTGACCAGCGTTTCCTGCTTAAGCGAATTCAGCAGCGGTAAACGAGCAGGATCGGGCGATAGCGTCCAGTTCTGGAGCAACTCCGCCTGAGCCGTACGATTCGCGGTCGAAAACGTCTCCGCGTCACCGGCGGCGGCAAGCCCCGGCAATAAAGCGGCCACAACCAGCAGCAGCCGGGCCAGTGTTGCTAATGTCATGGCGTTCTCCTGTTTGATTTCAACCTGTTGCCCCTCACCCTAACCCTCTCCCCAGAGGGGCGAGGGAATAAAGGATTTAACCCTCACCCTTCCAGAAAGAGAGCATTCCCGCTTTTCCCCCTCTCCCTTCGAGGGAGAGGGTCGGGGTGAGGGTAAAAATGAGCTGAGGGTAAAAATCAGTTGCTGGCGGTCTTCACCGGCAGATCAGATTTCTTATCGTTCCCCGGAATAAACGGACTCCACGGCTGGGCGCGCACAGGTTTGTCGGTCTGCCACACCACGTTGAACTGGCCGTTACTTTCGATCTCGCCGATCATCACCGGCTTGTGCAGGTGGTGGTTAGTGGCATCCATCGTCAGGGTAAAGCCGGACGGCGCGTTGAAGGTCTGCCCGGCCATCGCCGCGCGGACTTTATCCACGTCCGTCGTCCCCGCTTTCTCAACGGCCTGCGCCCACATATGGATGCCGACGTACGTCGCCTCCATTGGGTCGTTGGTCACCACGGTATTGGCGTTCGGCAGGTTGTGGGCTTTGGCGTAGGCCTTCCACTCGCTGACAAACTGCTTGTTAGTCGGGTTATCGACGGACTCGAAGTAGTTCCAGGCCGCGAGATTGCCCACCAGGGGCTTGGTGTCGATGCCGCGCAACTCTTCTTCGCCCACGGAGAAGGCCACCACCGGCACGTCGGTCGCCTTCAGCCCCTGGTTCGCCAGCTCTTTGTAGAACGGTACGTTGGAGTCACCGTTGATGGTGGAGATCACCGCCGTCTTACCGCCAGCGGAGAATTTTTTGATGTTGGCCACAATAGTCTGGTAGTCGCTGTGGCCAAACGGCGTGTAGACCTCTTCGATGTCTTTATCCTGAACGCCCTTCGAGTGCAGGAAGGCGCGCAGGATCTTATTGGTCGTACGCGGATAAACGTAGTCCGTCCCCAGCAGGAAGAAGCGCTTCGCCGCCCCGCCGTCTTCGCTCATCAGGTATTCCACCGCCGGAATTGCCTGCTGGTTAGGCGCCGCCCCGGTATAAAACACGTTCGGCGACATCTCTTCCCCTTCGTACTGCACCGGGTAGAACAGCAGGCCGTTCAGCTCTTCAAACACCGGCAGCACCGATTTACGCGACACGGATGTCCAACAGCCAAACACCACGGCAACCTTATCCTGGCTCAGCAGCTGGCGGGCTTTTTCGGCGAACAGCGGCCAGTTTGACGCCGGGTCAACCACCACCGGCTCCAGCTTTTTGCCGAGCACGCCGCCCTTCGCGTTAATGTCGTCGATGGTCATCAACGCTACGTCTTTAAGCGGCGTCTCTGAAATGGCCATGGTGCCCGACAGCGAGTGCATGATCCCGACTTTGATGGTATCTGCCGCCTGGGCGGCGAACGCCCACCCGAAGCTGAGAACCGAAGCGGAAAGCGCGAAAGCTTTAACAAAGGTACGACGTTGCATAAGTCTGACTCCCCTGAAGAAACAATAAATGGTTAACTCAGCTTGAGTTGCCGAGCCTGGTGCAGCATATGAAGCGTTATCTGGCGAACCTCTTTCTGACTTGCGGCTATATGGTCGTGTAGTCGGGTTTGTGCCTCCTCCTGGTTGCGGTTCCCTATGGCGAGCAGAATTTGCCCATGCTCGGCGTACGTCGCACTGACGCGCGGCTGCCGGGTAAAGTCCAGCCTGCGAACAATGCGGATTTTTTCGGTGATCTCCCGGTGAACCCTCGCCATTTCAGGGTTGCCCGCCGCAGAAACCAGCGTCATATGAAAAGTCTCGTCGTGCGGCGCGACGTTTATGCCCTCGTCGAGCGGGGGTTCATCCAGCCAGAACTGTTTCAGCGCCTGCAGCGGCAGCGGAAAAACAGAATCAGCCCGCTGGCAAAGTCGCTTCACCGCCTCCAGCTCCAGCACAATACGCAGATCGTAAAGCGCTTCGAGATGATCGAAGTCCACCGCCCGGATCTGCCAGCCGCTGCGGGGCTGTACGTCGACATAACCTTCCTGCTGCAGGGCGTAAAGCGCCTGGCGAACCGGCGTGCGGCTGGCGCTCATGCGGTCCGCAATTTCGTTTTCGCTAAAGCGGTCGCCCGGCAGCAGGAGAAAGTCGAAGATTTCCTGCTTTAGCTGTTGGTAGATGCGTTCGGCTACGGCTTCTGGTCGCTTTGGCATAGGCCTACACCGCCTCCAGCCACAGCAGCGCATCCCCCGGCCCCACCGGTCGGCCCTGCTGGCACTGAATGCGCACCACTTTGCCGTCGCACGGCGCGCTGACTAATAGCTCCATCTTCATCGCCTCCACGACGATCAGCGGCTCGCCCTGCTTCACGCTCTGCCCTGGCTCAACGAGGATTTTCCAGATATTGCCGTTCAGGTCGGCGCTGACGAGCTGGCCGGCCTGTTCCTCCGCCGGCAGTTCCGACGCCATCAGGGCGCTCTCCACCGCCGCGCTTTCCTGCTCTTTCCAGTGCACCACTTCGCTCAGGAAAGCCTTCTGCTGGCGGCTGCGGAAAGCGGTGATATCGTCGGCGTTTTCCTCAAGGAAGCGGCTATATTCGGCAAAATCGAACTCAACTTCTTCGATTTCAACCTGAGCACGCCCTTCACGAAACGCCGTGCGGAACGCGATCAACTCCTCTTCACTTACCGGGTAGAACCGCACCTGGTCGAAAAACTTCAGCAGCCACGGCTCGTCGCCAAACTGCTCGTTTTTGAGGAATTTGTTCCAGATAGGCAGCGTGCGCCCCACCAGCTGATAACCTCCTGGAGAGTCCATGCCGTAGATGCACATATACATCCCGCCGATACCAACCGTGCCTTCTGCGGTCCAGGTCCGCGCCGGGTTGTACTTCGAACTCAACAGGCGGTGGCGCGGGTCAAGCGGCACGGCACAAGGCGCGCCGAGATAGACATCGCCCAGCCCGAGTACCAGATAGCTGGCATCAAACAGGATCTGCTTCACCTCGTCACGGCTTTGCAGCCCGTTGGTGCGCTGAATAAAATCGACGTTGTTTGGCAGCCACGGCGCGTCTTCTCGCACCGTTTGCTGGTAACGCTCCACCGCGGCCAGCGTCGCACTGTCTTCAAAGGCCAGCGGTAAGTGGACGATGCGTGAAGGAATTTTCAGCCGGGTCACATCGCCAAGCTGTTTTTCAATCGACAGCAGCAGCGTCAGCAGCTGGCTCTGGGAAACACGCTGACTGTCATAGCGGATCTGCAGCGAACGCACGCCAGGAGAGAGTTCCTCGATACCCGCCTGCGCCGCCTGGTTAATTGCCTTCATTAGCAGATAAATACGCAGGCGCAGCGCCAGGTCGAGCACGTTATCGCCGTATTCGATCAACACATAGTTGTCGCCCGCCTGGCGGTAAACCACCGCCGGCAGCGCACCCTGAGCAGGAATTTCCGCCAGGATCGCTGCGCTGGTCGTCGCCCCCGGCGCAATTGAAGGATGCAGATCCGGCAGGCTGGCCCCGGCGCACAGGTTGGTCACCGCCACCTGCTGGGCAATCTCCAGCGACTGCGCGTGTTCAAAACTGATGGCGTGGAAACGAATGCGATCGCCCGGCTTCACCTGCCCGACTTTCCACAATTCCGCTTTCGCAATCGTCACCGGGCAGACGAACCCGCCCAGGCTTGGGCCGTCACGCGTCAGGATCACCGGGAAGTCGCCGGTAAAGTTCACCGCACCGATGGCATATTCACAGTCGTGAACGTTGGAAGGATGCAGCCCCGCTTCGCCGCCGTCGGCTCTGGTCCACTCCGGCTTCGGCCCCACAAGGCGCACCCCGAGGCGGTTAGAGTTGTAGTGAACCTGCCATTCGGCGTTGAAAAAGGTGTCCATCGACTCCGGCGTGAAGAAATCTGGCGCGCCGTGCGGCCCGTAAAGCACGCCAATCTCCCATACCTCGCCGTACTGCGGGATCAGCGCGGGTTCCGGAGCCTGCGGCAGGCTAATCGGCGCAGGTGTAGTGCAGGCTGGCAGACAAGGCTGAGAAATGGCCAGCACGTCCGCGACGCGCAATGTGCGCCCCGCATGCCCGCCAAACTGGCCGAGCGCAAAGGTGGAACGGCTGCCGAGATACACCGGCACGTCAAAGCCGTTGCGTACCGCCAGATAGGTGCGGCAGCCGCTGCTCGCTCTGCCCAAAGTGAGGATCTGCCCGGCTTTCACTACGGTGGGCTGCCAGAAAGTCACCGACTGGTCATCCAGCATCGCCGGGCAAGGCGCACCGGTCAGCGCGATGGTGGCCTCGCTGTGGAAGCGCAGCGTCGGCCCCTGCAGAGTAAACTCCAGCCCGGCGGCGGAAGGATGGTTACCGACGATGCGGTTCGCCAGACGGAAGGCAAAATCATCCATCGGCCCGGACGGCGGCACGCCGATATCCCAATACCCGAGACGACCGGGGCTGTCCTGAATGCTGCTCCAGGTGCCCGGCTCCAGCACTTCCACGGCCTGCGCCTGATAGCTCACGCTATCCAGCAGGCGGGTCCACATCACCCCGGCCTTAAATTCCGGCAGGCGAACGATCTGGCGCAGATAGTCCAGATTGGTGGCGATCCCGTGCAGCCGGGTGGCCGCCAGCGCGTCGTTCAGTTTACTTAACGCCTGCAGGCGGTCTGCACCGTAAACAATGATCTTGGCGATCATCGGATCGTAGAAAGCGCTAACTTCGCTGCCGGTGCTGACCCAGCCGTCAACCCGCACGCCTTCAGGGAAATAAACGTCGGTCAATACGCCCGGCGAAGGCTGGAAGTTTTTCAGCGCGTCTTCGGCGTAAATGCGAACTTCGATAGCCGCGCCCTGCGGCGCTGCGGCCATTTTTTGCCAGTCCGGGGAAGCCTCTGCCGCCACCAGCACCATGCACTCGATCAAATCCAGACCGGTTACGCACTCGGTCACCGGGTGCTCAACCTGCAGGCGAGTGTTCACCTCCAGGAAATAGAACGCATCCCGCGCTGCGTCGTAGATAAACTCCACGGTTCCCGCGCTGCGGTAATGAACGGATTCACCCAGCGCCACCGCCGCACGGTGCAGCGCCTCACGAGTTGCCTGTGGAAGATTAGGCGCGGGCGTTTCCTCGACCACCTTCTGGTTGCGGCGCTGCAGCGAGCAATCACGCTCTCCCAGGGCCACCACCTTGCCCTTCCCGTCGCCAAAAATTTGCACTTCCAGGTGGCGCGCTTTGTCGACAAAGCGCTCGATAAACACGCCATCGTCGCTGAAAAACTGCGCGCCCATGCGTTTCACGCTTTCCCAAGCTTCAAGCAATGCTGATTCGCTGTCGCAGCGGGTCAGGCCAATCCCGCCCCCGCCTGCCGTGGTTTTTAGCATCACCGGAAAGCCGATTTCCGCCGCCGCCAGCCGCGCTTCCGCAAGTGATGTCAGCAGCCCGGTGCCCGGCGTCATCGGCACGTCCACGCCGGAGGCCAGCTCACGGGCGCGGTGCTTGAGGCCGAAATCGCTGATTTGCTGCGCCGTGGGTCCGATAAATACGATTCCAGCCGCTTCGCAGGCCTCGGCAAATTCGGCGCGTTCGGAAAGAAAACCGTAGCCGGGGAAAATCGCCTCTGCGCCGCTCTCTTGTGCCGCCGCCAGTATTTTTTCGATGTTGAGGTAAGTGTCGCTGGCTTTATCTCCGCCCAGCGCCATCGCCTCGTCGGCATCAATGACGTGCTGCGCGCTGGCGTCTGCGTCGGAATAAACGGCCACGCTGGTGATGTTCATTTTTTTCAGCGTGCGCATAGCACGACAGGCAATTTCGCCGCGGTTGGCAATTAAGACTTTGCTAAACATATTCCTCTCCTTAAGCGCCAGGTTGACGAGCCAGCCAGGCTTTCCAGCCGCCCCACGCGGTAATGTCCGTGGCGCCTTCTGTCGCGCACGGTTCACAAATAAAGCCCTTCACGCTGCGCCCGTCCTGCAAGGCCAGCGTGCCGATACCCAACGGCGCGGGAATTTCAGCAACAAACTCACCGAAGCGTGCGAGCGGGATATCCCAAAGCTCAACGGCAATCGGCTGCCCTTCCGTGGCGCGAACCAGGCCAGGCTTCGGCGGCAGGGTATTGGCCAGGGCAAACAGGCGATAGGTATCCGCGGTATGGGTTTCTTCAACGAACACGGCATTGCGGCTGGTTAACTGATGATTGAGCGGCATCCCGCGTAAATGCGCCCCCACCACAGCGACACGCACAAAGCCATCGGCAGGCGTCGTGGCCTGCTGAGCGGGCAATTTTTGGGACGTAGCACCGGCGGGCAGATCAAGCTGCGCCTGCCATTGCGCACCAAAGTGGCTGAGCGCGGCATCGTGCCAGGCGGGTGCGATAAGCGTGATTCCCGCTGGCAGGCCATCGGCACGGAAATCCGCCGGCAGCGCCAGCGCGCTCAGGTCAGCAAGGTTGGTAAAGTTGGTATAGGTACCAAACTGGGAGTTGTAGCGAACGGGCTCATCGCGCATTTCAGCCAGCGTATGAATCGTCGGCGAGGTCGGCACCACAAGGGCATCGAACGAGGCAAGCTGCTGCTGAATACGGCGGGCCAGCTCGGCGCGGGTATATTCGGCCTGCCACGCATCGCAGGCCGTGAAGCTCAGCCCACTGGCGACGATGCCGCGCACGGTGGGATCCATGGCATCAGGATGTTTTTCGAGGATCTCTTTCACCGCGACGGTACGTTCGGCCACCCACGCCCCGTTATAAAGCTGTTCGGCAAGACGGGTGAAATCAGTGAAATCCACGGCGACCAGCTCCGCACCCATTGCCATTAGCCTGTCCAGCGCCAGCTGAAAAGCCTCTTCGCTGAGTTTGTCGGCAAAGAAGTTCAGGCGGTCTGGGATAGCAAAGCGCAGGCGTGGGCTAAAGCGAGCCGGGGCGGTGTTAGGGTTGCTGCGGGAATAGGGATCGAGCGGATCGTATCCCCCAGCCACATTGGCAACCAGGGCTGCATCCGCCGCTGAGTGGGCAAAAATCGAAACACAGTCATTGAGACGGCAGGCCGGAACCACGCCCGCCGTTGAGAGCCAGCCTTTGGTGGGTTTTAAACCGACAATATTATTGAACCCGGCAGGAACGCGCCCGGAGCCGGCGGTATCCGTGCCCAACGAGAAGCCAACCAGCCCGCGAGCCACCACGGAAGCAGAGCCTGAACTCGAGCCGCCGCTGACGTAGTCGGGGTTGAAGCTGTTCACCACCGCGCCATACGGTGAGCGGGTGCCGACCAGACCGGTCGCGAACTGATCCAGATTCGTTTTGCCCACCACAATGGCCCCGGCGGCGCGAAGGCGCGCAATGACCGTGGCATCGTCAGCGGGATGATAAGTAAATACCGGGCAGGCTGCGCTGGTTGGCATCCCGGCCACATCAATATTATCTTTAACCGCAAACGGTACGCCAAATAGCGGGAAATCCGCCGGTGTTTTTCCCCCGGCCTGAATAACCTGCAACAATGCCTTTATTTGCTCATTAATTTGCTGTTCGCTGGCGATATATATCCAGGCATTATCCTGCCGCGAAATATTGGCCATTAATTGCTGGTAAGCGCCCGACAGCAAATGCGGCTGCGGCTGGTAATCGGTGATCCACTGCGACAATAAAGCGACTGACATAAGCTGGCATCCCACCTGGTATACAAGATGGAATCAATAAAGCAATTACGATGCCATATTTTTTACCCCATGATTAGCAAGGGTTTTTAATTAATAAATAAGATTTTATTATATTTAACGCACCGTTGCGGCGCATTATTTTAGTGCGAGTGAATAATTAAGGGGATATATTTGGCGGCGAATGCAATGCGTTCGCCACCAGGGAAGGTTATTGCGCGCTACGGCGAGCAGAAACCGTGGCTAAAGCCGCCCAGTCGAGCTGCTCATCGCCATGAGCCAGCGCATCAAGGTAGTTATCCCGTAATACGCCCGCAAATCCCATCGGCACATTTTTACTTTCTGCCGCCTGCTGCGCCAGACGCACGTCTTTCAGCCCAAGTTTCATGGTAAAACCTGCCGGGCTGTAGCGCGACTCGGCAATCATCGCGCCATAGTTTTTATAGGCCGGGGCGGCAAACAATGTGCTGGTCAACATGCCGAGGAAATCCCCCGCCGTAACATCATAAGCCCCGACCAGAGCGGATGATTCTCCCATCGCTTCGATGGCGCTGGCCAGCATAAAGTTAGCCGCCAGCTTCACCGCCGCCGCCTGCTCCGGCCTGTCGCCAAAGCGCCAAGTTTTCTGCCCCAGGACATCAAAGATAGGCTGCACGCTGTCCAGAAGTTCCGCTGGCCCGGCGGTAAGAATGTTGAGGTTACCTGCTGCGGCCACGTCCACGCGCCCAAGCACCGGTGCCGCGATATAGCGATGCCCGGTTGCGCTGGCTTTTTCCGCCATCTCATTGGTAAACGCGACGGAAACCGTGGCCATGTTGATCCAGATTGCGCCCTGCGGCAGCGCGGCAAGCGCCCCCTGCTCGAGCACCACGCGGCGACTGGTGTCGTCGTCGGCCAGCATAGTTATCAGCACTTCGCTGTCGGTAAACTCAGCCGGGGTGGCTACAATTGTCGCCCCTTTCACTTTCAAGGCTTCCGCAGGGGCCTGAGAACGGTTCCACACGGCAACCTGATGCCCGGCCTTCAGCAGATTTTCTGCCATCGGCTGGCCCATGCCGCCCAGCCCGATAAATCCAATACGCATAATAACTCCCGGCTAGATAATGGTGCCGCTGCGGGTCAACTGCTCGCGGCGTTCTTCTGTTTCTTCTCTATGGTGATTGCCTTTGTGGGCAATGGCGATGCGCAGCCGCTGCTGTTGGGCATAGCGGTCTTCCCGCGTCAGGTCTGCGTCGTCGCTAAGTTCAATCAACAGTTCGTTCATGTGGGTGATGACGTCTGCGGCAATCGCCGCGTCTACGCGGCTGATAACGTCTGCAAGATGGGTCATGGTGTGTTCCTTATCATGTTTTTCCCCTCACCCTAACCCTCTCCCCGGGGGGAAGAAGGAATAAAAAGAGAGGGCTTACGCCTTCCCCCCTCTCCCTTCCAGGGAGAGGGCCGGGGTGAGGGTTGGTACTGGTTAATCCAGCTTCGCTTTGGAGAAATCACTCCCGGCAAGGCTAACGGTATAACCGCTCACGTTGCTGCGGGTGGCGTAGAAGGTTTTACCGTTCGCCAGCGCAATCCACGGCGCCTGCTGATAGTAAATTTCCTGCGCCTGGACGTAGAGCTTCGCGCGGGCGGCCGGGTCGCTGGTTAGCTTCGCCTTCTGCACCAGAGCGTCGTAGTTTTTGTCACACCAGCGGGCAACGTTCGACCCGCTGGCGACGCTGCCACAGCCCAGCAGGGTATCAGCGAAGTTGTCCGGATCGCCGTTATCGGACATCCAGCCGAACAGAGCAGACGAATGCTCCCCTTTGCGCATCCCGGCCAGATATTCGCCCCACTCAAAGGTGACGATTTTGGCGTTCACGCCCACTTTCGCCCAGTCACTCTGGATCATCTCCGCTATACGGCGTGAGTTCGGGTTATACGGGCGCTGCACCGGCATGGACCAGAGATCGGTATCAAAGCCCTTCTCCAGCCCGGCCTGCTTCAGCAGCGCTTTAGCTTTTTCCGGATCGTAGCCGTAATCTTTCAGATCCTTGTCGTAGCCCAGCATGGTCGGCGGGATCGGTGATTTTGCCACCGAGCCGGAGCCCATAAAGATGGCGTTAACGATGGCTTTTTTGTCCACCGCGTAGTTCAGTGCCTGACGCACCAGCGCATTATCAAACGGTTTTTTGCTGGTGTTAAACGCCAGGTAACCCACGTTCAGGCCGTCGATGCTGTGCAACGCCAGGTTTTTATCCGCCTTAATGGCGTCAAACTGCACCGGGCTGGGCGCCGGGATAATCTGGCATTCATTCTTCTGCAGCTTCGCCAGCCGGGTTTGCACATTCGGCGTGATAGAGAAGATCAGGTGTTTGGTCGGCACCTCGCCCTTCCAGTAATTTGGGTTGGCGACGTAGCGAATCACGGAGTCAATTTTGTAGTCCTGCAGCGCATAAGGCCCGGTGCCGATCGGGTTGTTGTCCACCCGCTCCGGCGTGCCGGCTTTCAGCATCGCATCCGCATACTCGGCAGACAGAATAGAGGCAAAGTCCATGCCCCAGTCGGCGAGAAACGCCGCATTCGGCTCGCTCAGCGTGAACTGGACGTGATAGTCATCCAGCTTTTTAACGTCCACAATGAGCTTGTCGAGGCCCACGTCGTTGAAGTATTCGTAGTTCGCCTGCGATACCTTGTGGTAAGGGTTGTTGGCGTCTTTCTGGCGCATGACCGAGAACACCACGTCGTCGGCGTTGAAGTCGCGCGTGGGCTTAAAGAACTTGTTGCTGTTGAACTTCACGCCCTG
Source organism: Enterobacteriaceae bacterium RIT693 (assembly GCA_009668225.1). Taxonomy (GTDB): domain Bacteria; phylum Pseudomonadota; class Gammaproteobacteria; order Enterobacterales; family Enterobacteriaceae; genus Cedecea. The sequence continues at coordinate 90,770 of WJYK01000002.1, forward strand.
CCGCAGGGTAAAAGTATATATTTTGCCATCGGGACTGATTTTCCATTCCGTCGCCAGCGACGGCACCGGCGTGTTGTCGGTCAGGTTGAAATCAATCAGGCGGTTATACAGGGTTTGCGAGCTGGCGACAAAGCTTGGGCCGGAGCTGGCAATTTGTGGGTTAAAGGATTCAGGAGAGGCTTCTGAGCAGTAGACCAGCGTGCTGTTTGCCGCCGCCATCGCGCTTCCTGCCGGGAGGAGCGCGCTCAGCAGCAGGCCGAGCAGTGTTTTCCCTTTAGACATAGTGTTTGCCTTTTATTTGCTTGCCAAATGGTTGAGCTACTTATTATTTCTCACGGTAATAACAGCACAGCCCTTAGCGACAAGCAAATGGCAAACCTTTCCTTTCTATACAATTGTGGCGGTTAACGCGGGCGTTCAGGCAGAAGGTAAAACAAAACGCTGCAAAATTGCTCTGGCCCCGGGTGTACCACTGATATCGTTCGGCGATGCCTGTTTATTTTCGTTCCCCAGCGCCGCCTGCTCGCTGCGGCTGGCGAGAATTTTGTTCATCACCGTCGCGGTAAATTCCGGGTGAAACTGCACCGACAGCGCATTGGGCGTGTAGCGGATGATTTGATGAGGATCGTGGGCCGACGACGCCAGACAAACGGCCCCGGGCGGCAGCGTCAGGACGCTCTGCGCATGGCTTAAAAAGACCGGGAACGACTCAGGCAGATGACTGAGCGCCGGATCGTCTCGCCCTGCTTCTGTCAGCGCCACCGGCAGTTGCCCAACTTCACTGCCCTGCGGGTGGTAATCCACTTTTCCGCCGAGCGCGTAAGCCATCAATTGATGCCCGTAGCACACGCCGAACAGTGGCGTACCGGCGGCAACAACGGTTTTAACCCATTCCGCCGTGCGCTCGCTCCACGCTTCATGCTCCGTCACCATCGACCATGAACCCGAAATCACCGCCGCCTGAAAGTTTTCTGGCGCGGGCAAAGGCTCGCCCAGAAACGGCCTGACGATGTTCAGTTCGACATCAGGGTACTTTAGCGCCTGCTCAAACCAGGCCGGCTGATCCCCTACGGCCTGCTGAATATCCTCGGGGGGCCGCCCCATTTGCACCAACAAAACCGGCAATCTTTGACTCATATTTCAGACCTCTGCAGCCATATAATGGCTTCAGAATTAGCACAGGCAAGCCGGCTTGTCTCAGATAAAAAAGCGATAACGTAGAAGCTTTAGCCCGCCACATTCACGCCCTGCCCGGCAAAATCACGCCACAGGCAGGTCAGCACTGCGATAGCCATCAGCGCCAGGGAGACCAGTGAGATAGCGGTAAAACCATGTTCGGTATAAAGCGGCCCGTAGCTGCTGCTGCCGGCAAACACCGCCAGGTAAGTGACGGCGCTATTCAATCCCATCAGCGTGCCGCGCTTGGCCGGGTCGATCGCCGTCAGGCGCTGAATCAATAAGTTCACCCCCAGGTGGTTCACGAGGCCAAGCACAAACAGCAGGAAGATAACGCCCACCAGCGCGCTGCCAAACAGCGCCAGCCCCAGGTAAACGCCCGCCGCCACCAGCAGAATTAGCGGCATCAGGCGTTTAGGGCCAAACCGGTCAACCATTCCGCTTAGCAGCGCCGCACAGCCAAACCCTGCGCCGTAGGCAATCGCCACGCCGCCATTCGCGGTGACCGGCAGACCGAGATCCTGATGAAGATGATCGCCAAGATAGGCATACAGGCCGTAAAACGCGGTCATAAATGCGCCGCACACTACCAGCAATGATTTGATGCCCGGCAGGCCCAGCGCGGAAAGCGGAGACGGCGCAATGCCCGCCGCCGGGCGATCCTGCATATTCAACCGGAACAGTGCGACCAGCGCCAGGGCGGCGAGACAGCTGACCGAAACATACACCGCCCGCCAGCTAATCAATTCGGTAAGGACAACGGAAAACGATACGCCCGCCACCATGCTCAGCGTCCAGCCTGTCAGCACTTTGCCGATGGTCCGGCTTTCACGCCCCGGCTGAGCGATAGCCGCTGCGCTGGCGTAAATCGCGGGCAGCGCGATACCCGAAGCGATCCCGGCAATCAGCTGGGCGGCAATAAACATCGCCACGGAAGGCGAAGCCGCGCAAAGCAGCAGCGCCACGCCCAGCAGCGTCATGGTGAATTTGAGCATCCGGGCAGAGCCGACTAAGTCGATAAGCCTTGCCAAAAACAGCGCACTTGTCGCCGTGCCGAGCCCGAAGGCGGCTGCGGCCATCATCACCGTGGGCACGGACGCACCTATGGATGTCGCCACCGCGGGGGCAATTGGCCCCAGCACCATGGAATTAGCGCCGATAACGCCGACGCAGCCGGTTAACACATATACAGCTTTGGCGGGAGACAGAGACGGCTCTGGATGCAGCTCCAGACACTGGCTATTTTTCATTTCACTTCCTGAATAATGATTAAACTTGACTTACATTCGATAAAAACCAATTTTATCCGAATGAAATTCAGCGTCATTAGTCAGGGGCAATATGAAAAAAGAAACAGACGGTATTAAGCAGAACGGTGCGGCAGAACGAGTTCTCGATGCCGCAGACCGAAGAATATTAGGCGCTCTGGTGGAGGATGCGACCATCAGCTATGCCGAACTCGGCGAAAAGGTCGCGCTTTCCGCCCCGGCAGTACACGAAAGGGTCAAACGTCTTAAGCGTTCTGGGGTGATCCAGCAGACGGCGGCGCTGCTCGACCCGAAGGCTATCAGCAAATCCCTGCTGGCGTTTGTTCATATTGATACCAAAGGCTGGGGGAAAACGCCGGATCTGCTGCGAATTTCCGCCTACCCGGAGGTAGAAGAGATCCATTCCGTGGCCGGAGATACCTCCATGCTGCTCAAGGTGCGCACGGAGGATTCCAGAGCGCTTGAGGCCCTCCTCGCCCATCTGTATGAGATTAACGGCGTGGTGGCGACCAGAACCTACATTGTGCTGTCGACCTACCTTGAGCGCCCTGTCCAGCCGGGCATTACCCGCGACTGGCCGGAGCAGGCCTAACGTCATTTCACGATATAGCGCGTTGAGGCGAAGTTATTCAGCACCTTATGAATGATGAAGGTGACGGCCAGCGTGCCGACGATTGCCACCGATACCGACGAAATACGGTACAGCGCGCTAAAAACGATATCCTGGTTCGGGTGCATGTATTGCCCGAACATCAGCGCCAGGGTCGTCAGGATAGAGAAGCCCACCCCCGGCCCCACTTTCTCGAACACGTGAATTCGCGCGGCCAGCAGCAGGCCGAGGCTAATCAGCGGCATCAGTAGGATCAGGTGACGGCTAAAATCGTAAATAACCAGCTGCACCAGAATCGCATAAATACACCCGGCAATAACCCCAACGATGCGCCACCAGGATGAAAGAATCGCGCCGCGGAAATGCATCGGAAACAGCGCGAAGATGCCTGCCATCAGCGCGGCCAGCGAATCATTCAGCGTGTAGACCTGGAACACGGTGAACAGAATCGTCGCGGTAAGGGAGGCCAGCAGCGTTTCATGCATCACCCTCGGCCCGTCTTTTAGAATCACAGGCGGCGGCTTGCGCGGTTCAACGTCCGGCAGCAGATAGCAGCTGAGCGCCGACAGCCCTACCGCCAGCAGGCTGCCGATGATATTAGAAAACATCAGGTCGCTCATGTCGGTGGTCGGGTAGCTCAGGAAGTTTGCCATCACGCTTAAGCAGACCACGCCCATTGAGCCAAACAGGAAGAGTGGCCCCCGGCTCATCAGGTAGAAGCGCGTCATGTACATCAGGAAGACAATCAGCGTCATCGGCAGCGGGTAATTCACCAGCACCGCAAACAGCAACGTCATTTCCACGCAGTTAATCAGCGCATTGGCGATCATCTGGCGGGCGATATGCCCATTGAAAACAGGCACCAGGCCGGTAAGCATGATGGGGTAAACCACATAGAACACCCCATACTGCGTATTGACCCAGCTGTAGACAAACATCCCCACGCAGCCTGCCATCACAATGCGCAGCATATGGCGGAAATCGTTGCCGCAGAACGGCGTCGGCAAGCTTCGCTTCAGCGGGCCAAGAATAAATTTAATAAACATAATGCAGGTAGCTCACCAGCCTGATTTGCATCCCGCCGATAAACGAAGCGAAAGCGGACGGAGAATTGTAGAGCTGCACCGTGGCCCGCGCGCCAGCAGGTAGATTTGGCCTTGCGCCATCTTCAAGCAGCAAATGGATGCGCATACGCTGCGCGTCTCTCACCCAGCGGTTTGAGGTTTCCGGGGCGGAGAGCTGCCCGTTGATGGCCTGCTGCCCCTGCAGGACGCCCGCGTCCTTACTGGCTACACGCGCTTTAAAAACCTGCCCTGGAAGCCCGTCAAAAACGATGTCTGCCGTGGTGTCCGGCTGGGTTTTGCTCAGGCTTTTCTCCCTGAAGTCGGCCACGATATCAAGACTGTCGTTCACCAGCGCCAGCGCGGGTGCGCCCGCCCCGGCATACCAGCCCTCTTTCAGCTGCAAATTACTGATAATGCCGTCGCTGCTGGCCACCACGCGGGTGTAATCCAGGTTTAGCCGGGCGTCGTTCAGCAGGTTACGGTATTTTTGCAGCGTGACGTTTTGCTCCCCGCGTTCACCCCGCGAAATCACCAGCTGCGCCAGCGCCGCCTGGAGGTTGTTAACGTTTTGCACCGCGCTTTGCCAGCGCGTAAAGGCCGCGTCCAGATCCTGTTTTGAGATCAGATTCCCGCTGCTCAGGCCGTTGTAACGGTGATAGCTGCGCCCGGCATTGTCGGCATCCAACTGGGCGGCTTTGATTTTCGCCCGCGCGGCACTGATTTGGGCATCAATTTGCTGGTTGTCGAGTATCGCTTGCTGATAAGCAATCTCCGCCCGCTCAAGCTGGTTTTGGTAGGGCTTATTATCGATTTCAAACAGCACATCGCCCTTCTTCACCACGCTGTTGTTGCTGACGTAGATATGCGTTACGTAGCCCGACACGCGGGATGAAACCGGGGTCACCACGCGCATCACGGTGGAGTCTGGGGTTTGCGGCACCCAGATATCGGCGGCCAGGAAATAGCAAAACATTGCGGCAAACAGCGCCAGCGTCACTTTTACCCAGCGGGTAAATCGTTGTTCAGGGGTCATAACTACTCGCTAAATGAGAAATACGCCTGAATACCAGGCGTAAAAAAACTACCGAATTTTGATCATGTTGGCGGCCAGCAGATTTACCGTCTGGCTGAACTGTTCTAATTGCTGCGCCGGAATGCCCTGCGCGACCTGCGCCTGACAGCGCTCCACCGTTTCACTTACCGCTTTAATCGCTTTTTGGCCTGCGGGCGTCAGCGAGATAAATTTCACCCGCCTGTCTTTTTCGTCCGGCGTGCGGGTGACATACCCTTCTGTCTCAAGCTGCGCCAGCGTGCGCGTCAGAGGCGGCAGGTCGATGCCCTGCGCCCGGGCCAGATCCGTGACGGTGATTTTCGCTCCCGCCACGCTGAGCTGCATCAGCGTCGTCCAGCTGCTTTGGGTCAGGCCGATAAAGGCGACGGCATCATCCACGATGCCGCGCCACAGGCGTACCAGCATCGCCAGGCGCATCCCCAGCGGGCGTTCGGGAAAATCGACGCTGTCGTACTTATCGTCATGCATGAGGTACTTCCCAGATAAATAGTCACCAAGATAATTATCATGATAAGTATTTATCTGGTGAATACAACTGACAATAACCAGGGGTAATTATTGAGGAAGAGGCAAAAACAAAAGCGCCCGCAGGCGCTTCAGATTGATGACAAACAGCCGAAAAACGTGGTTTTCGACTGTTTGGGGCAAACCAGAGAACATTATTCATTGTTTTTATTAGACCTTGGTTCGGACTTTTTAGAGCAATGAACTTTGTCAGCAGTCTCAAGCACCCGCAGGCGCTTTAGCAAAGAGAAGAGACGTTAGCTCAGGCGAGCGGCTACGTCGGCCACTCGTGCGCCATACTTAACGGCGGTGTCCAGGTCGCCCTGAGCAATTTGCTCGGCGCTGGCATCGGCTGGAGACTGCACCAGCAGGCCTACGGAGCCGCCCAGATTGTTCACATCATCACGGGTCGCCGCCAGGGTGTTAGCAGGCAACTGCCCCAGGCTAACCCAAATGCCGCCGTGCTGGGAGGCCAGGGTTTGCATCCACTGCAGGCTAACCTGCTTGTCACCGTTCAGGCTGGCGCTGTTGGTAAAGCCGCCGAACACTTTGTCCTGCCAGCCGCGGGTAAACCAGACTTTTGAAGACGCATCGGCAAACTTCTTAAACTGCCACGGCACGTTGCCCATGTAGGTCGGTGCCCCAAAGATAATACCTTTGGCATCGTTTAGTTTTTGCCAGTCCGCTTCCTGGATATCACCATTGCTGTCAATGGCAATCAGTTCGGCGTTTGCCCCTTTGGCAACGTGCTCTGCCACACGTTTAGTGTGACCGTACCCGGAAAAGTAAATAACAACGATTTTAGCCATAATGTTTCTCGACATGGTTAGAGGGAACGCTCCGGCCTGATGGCCGCAAAACAGGGTTCATCGTGTCTGTCTTTTTCTTTATGGTCAAGAAGTTACCTGCCGGTAAGTGACTTACCCGCAGGTAAGTATAGCCCGCATCTTGCGGCCCTATTTTGTCTAATAGCCAGATAATTTACCCATTTTGCCGTCTCTTCAGCCGTTTGACTTAGGGGCGTTTCGTTAAAATGTAAAGCGTGAAGATGGCTCTCGGGTGAGCCGTTAACAGCAGGATTGATGACGTGGCAAAAACATTATTGCGCAGCGGATGCCTGGATGACTTTCTCGCGCTGGGCGAAAACGGTCAGGCGGTATTTGATTCAGCGTTTCAGATACGCGAAACCTTACGCCTTCGTAAACAGCAGGCGGTCGCCGATGCACTGGCCATTCCCCAGCCTAACGACGAAGGTGACCGGGTAGACTGGTACGCGCCTCAGGAAGGCAGCGTCACCAGCTGGGCCGCTGCCAGCGATGAAGAGCGCCGCACCGCCCTTCGCTATCTGGATAATTGCTTATCTAACGTAGCCTCTCTTAGCGCCCGTTGCCAGCAGGCCGAAAAAACGTCGATACGCCTGTTTGGCGCTTTGCTGGAAAAAGCGCTGCAGTTCCCGGGCAGCCAACACGTTTACCTGGTTAACGGCAAGCCGGTTATCACCTTCTGGGGCTTTGTAAACCTCAACCAGGGCGCCCGGGAAGAGGTGCTGGAATGCCTGCGCATCGTTGAGCCGCGCGAACCGGAAATCGCCTTTATCCCTGAAGAAGTCATGCCGGAGCCTGAGTCGCTGCCGGTTGAGTTAAGCGAGCCGGAAAAGCCGCTACTTGAATCCCCTGTGGCTATAGAGGCCTCCGAAGACTCACCGGTTTATAGCCTCGCGGCGACCTACGCCAAAACCGCGTCTGCTACGGAAGATAAACCGGCACCGCGTCCTGAACCTGTTGTTGTGCAGAAACCGCGCCACCGCTGGCTATTGCCCGTTGCCGCCGTCATTGCCGTGGCCGTGGCGGTTCCTGTCGGCTACTTGTTGTTTACCGGTCACCAGCATGCCCCCGTGGTAACAGCCCAGGCCGAAGTCCAGCCTCAGCCTATTGCGCCTGCGCCAATCCAGGCCGTAGACGTGGCAAAAACGACCCTGCCGCTGACGCCTGCCGAGGTTGTAGCACCGGCAAAACCTGAGCCCACACCGGTTGCAGCGCCAGAACCAGAGCCGGTCACCGTTGCGGCAGACGTGCCAAAGAATGCGTTAATTTTACCTGCCGAAGCACTAAAAATTGGCTCCACCAAATTCCTTAATGGGACGTGGCGCGCACAGATTAATTTCAGCGACCCGATCACCGGTAAAGCGCCAAGCCTGCGTTACCAGATTGCCAACAATAAAGGCACGGTGCGCCTGGTGCACGGCGACAACATTGTTTGTAAAGCCGAGGTGTTCTCCGGCCTGCATCAGTCTGGCGCGTTGATGATTAAATCGCGCGGCAGCGCACGCTGCAGCGACGGCACCCGCTACCCGATGCCGGAAGTGACCTGTAAAACCGGCAGCAACGGCGCAGCCGAGTGTACCGGCCGCTACGACGGCGACAAAGTCATACCGATGACCTTCCGTAAAGTGAGTAACTGATCATGCTGGCGACTCTTTTTCACTACAAGCCGAGCGTAACGCTCATCAAAGACAGCGGCATTCAGTTCCTGGATTTCGGCCTTGCGCCGCAGACTAACGCCGCCCATGCCGGGCGCTTTGTGCGCCAGACGGCCAACGGTCCGCTTTTACGCCTGGACTACGATGTGGTCCCGGGTAAATTTACACTGCCGGGAGAAAACGGCACCGCGCCAGAAGTGGTGAAACCCGAAAGCACCATTACGCTTGGCCACTCCCTGCGGGTGATGGATAAAACCTGGCTGCCGTTGCCATTTCTGCGCTTTAACCCGCCTCGTACCTTTGTTGGCGGCCCGGATAACTGGGCGCGCGTACAGGTTCGTGTGCTGGACACGCCGGACTCTGCGGGCAACACGGTGCGGATCAGCATCGCGCTGGACAGCAAGATTTACGCTGATGACCACCCTGCTGCACACCTTGCGCCAACGGAAAGCGACGTGCGTAACGGTGCCCGTTTCGCGCTGGCCTGGCATAACCACGAGATCAAAGAGTTCCTCGACCAGACCTGGGTGGACGGCTGGCTGCGTGAAGCCTTTAGTCAGTTCGCCACCCGCGTTGAAGAGCGCACCGAGCGCGACCTCGCGGCGGCGATGAAAGCGTTTGAATACCAGGCGCATTACCTGAATATTCTTGAGCTTATCGGCAACCAGTTGGCGGTGCCGGAAGTTAAAATCGTCACGGCGACCCTGCAATCCCCGCCGATTGACGTTGATTTGGTGCTCGACGTGGGTAATACCCACACTTGCGGCGTCCTGATTGAAGATCACGGTGAAGAGAACGACGGCCTGCGCCAGACCGCAGAGCTGCAAATCCGTTCCCTGAGCGAACCACAGCTGATCAACGACGCAATGTTTACCAGCCGCCTGGAATTCAGCGAGGCAAAGTTCGGCAAGCAGCACTTCTCCGTCGAAAGCGGGCGTGACGACGCCTTCGTCTGGCCATCTATTGCCCGCGTGGGCGATGAGGCCCGTCGTATGGCTTGCGCTCGCCTGGGTACCGAAGGTGCAAGCGGGATCTCCAGCCCGCGTCGCTACCTGTGGGACGTGACGCCAGCCAGCCAGGACTGGCGCTTCAGCCAGATGGGCGTAAAAACCCAGCGTGAGCCGCTAGCCACCGCCTTCCCATTGATGAACCTGATGAACGACGATGGACAGCCGCTGTACGCCCTGCCAATGGATGAGCGTCTGCCGGTATTTTCCCCGCAGTACAGCCGCAGCTCGCTGATGACCCTGATGCTGTGTGAGCTTCTGTCCCAGGCGCTGATGCAAATCAACAGCATCGGTTCCCGCCAGAGCATGGGGCACACGACCTCACCTCGCCAGCTGCGTAACCTGATCCTGACGCTGCCTTCCGCCATGCCAAAGCCCGAACGCGAGCTATTCCGCCAGCGTATGCAGGAGGCCGTCGGCCTGGTGTGGAAGGCGATGGACTGGCACCCGACCGACGACGGATTCACCCTCGAACGCGATAAAAAGAAAAGTATCGTGCCGGTGCCAGACGTACAGATGGAGTGGGACGAAGCGACCTGTGGCCAACTGGTCTGGCTGTATAACGAAGCGCTGGTTAACTATGCCGGGCAAACCGGACGCTTCTTTGAAAGCCTTGCCCGCCCCGACCGATCCCTGACGCCGGGCGAACCCGCAGGCAAAACGCTGCGCGTCGCGTCAATTGATATCGGCGGCGGCACCACCGATATGGCCATCACCCAGTACCAGTTGGACGACGGCGTCGGCAGCAATGTGAAAATCGCTCCGCGCCTGCTATTCCGCGAAGGCTTTAAGGTCGCCGGGGATGATATTTTGCTGGATGTGATCCAGCGCTGCGTGCTGCCGGCTTTGCAGGCCCATATCCACAAAGCGGGCGTGGCCGACGCGCCAGGGTTGATGACTACGCTGTTTGGGGAATCCGGCCGCATGGACACGCGCGCCACGCTGCGCCAGCAAACCGCGTTACAGCTGTTTATTCCACTCGGTCATGCGGTACTTTCATTCTGGGAAGAGAGCGATCCGGAAGAACCGGATGCGGTGCTGGAAGCCACCTTTGGCGAACTGCTGACCCAGATGCCAACCCGCAACGTGATTAATTATGTACAGCAAGCCGTGCAGCATGAGCTACCGGCCGACGCGCCGCAGTTCGACATCATGAGCGTACCGCTACAGGCAGAAATTGCTTCACTGCAGGATGCGCTGCTGGCGGGCCAGTTTACCCTCACCGCGCCGCTACAGGCGCTGTGCGAGGTTATCAACCATTACTGCTGCGACGTGCTGTTAGTGACTGGCCGCCCGGGCTGCTTGCCTGGCGTGCAGGCGCTGCTGCGCCACCTGCAGCCGGTGCCGGTCAACCGCATAGTCTGGCTTGATAACTACCAGACCCACGAATGGTACCCGTTCAGCCAGCAGGGGCGCATCGGCAACCCGAAATCCACCGCCGCGGTGGGCGCAATGCTGTGCAGTCTGGCAATGGATCTTCGTCTGCCAAGCTTTAACTTTAAAGCAGCCGATATTCAGGCCTATTCCACCGTGCGCTACCTGGGGATGCTGGACGGTAATGACCGCCTGCTGGAGGATAACGTCTGGTATCGGGACATCGATCTCGACAGCCCGCAGGCAAGCCTGGACACCCGAGTCCACTTCCCACTGCGCGGCAACGCCTGCCTGGGCTTCCGCCAGCTTGATAACGCCCGCTGGCCAGCCACACCGCTCTATACCCTGGCGATCAATTCACCGCAGTTGGCGAAATCTATCGCCGGGGACGGGGTGCTGAACGTACGCCTGAAGCAAACTCGCGAGGCGGAGTCATTCCAGCTGGCCGAAGCCTGGCTGTCGGACGGCAGTAAAGTCCCTCTCGATCAGCTGAGTTTTAAACTGAATACCCTCGCAGGAAGCTACAGCGGGGCGACGCATTACTGGATAGATAGCGGGAGCGTATACCAAAAATGAAGCAGTTAACTACCACGCTAACCCCTCTGGTGACCTGGGTTCAGATGACCCGCACTTATGCCCCGCTGCTGGATAACGAAGCGGACAGCCTGCTTGCCCGCCTGCTGCAGTTAAGCGAACGCCAGCGCCGCATCAGCGCATTGGAAGATGCCCCGCTGACGCTGGGGATTTATGGTCACGCACTGGACGGCAAAAATCACCTGTTGAATACCCTGCAGGGCAGCCCGAACGGGCGCATTGATATTCAGCTTGGCGACAAACGTCTGGATTATCTGACGCACATTAACCCCGGCCATACGCCGGTGACAATGGCCGTGCGCTTCAGCTCACAGTTGCCTCCGGAAGTGGATAATTATCCACTGCTGTTAACGCTATTTAGCGAAGCCGAACTGGCACAGCAGTTTATTAATCAGTACCACGCAACCGCAACCCCTCGTCTGGCAACATCAAGCGCCGTCACCCTGCGCCTGGCCGAACTGGAGTCCCGTCGCCAAACTGTGCCGACGCCGGGGTTAACCAGCGAACAAATCGCCGACTTGCTTAACGGTTACCACCGCCTGCAGCGTCGCCAGAATCACCTCGACGAGCGAGTATGCTACCAAATGGCCCAGCTCGCCCCCTCTCTTTCGATAGAAGACAGGGCTGTACTGTTCGCATTGTTGTGGGGTGAAGATAGCGCGCTGACGGAAACCTGGAAGCGGCTCGCGCTGGCGTTGCAGCATCTTGGCAACGTTGAACGGGTGCTGGCCCCTGCAAGCCTGGTCGTTGACAATTTCCTGCTTCCCGCAGAAGGTTTTCTGATTCCAGCTGCCCCGGAAGAAGCCCCGGAGCAGGCCGATGTAATGGTGTGCCCGCTGTCCGATAATCTTCCAGGCTCACACTTAAGCCTGCCGCAACAAGACCTGGCGCAACTGTGTGCTGAAGTCATATTCACCCTCAGTCAGCCTTCCGCGCTGCCGAATGTGGATTTACTGGATATCCCTTCTCAGCGGCTGGCCTGGTATACAACGCGCCTGCAGCCGGACACATTACTTGTTTGCAACGCCGTCAATGAACGCAGTCAAGTACAGCCTACCGGGAAAGCACTGGCATGGTGGGTGGACAGTACGCAAAGTCCCGGGCACAGCTCGCTACCCGGGCTGGTTTGGGCTATCACGCCGTTCGACACCCGCTTTACCCTTGGTGCCAGCCTTGATGACGGCGTACAGCGACTGGTCGGCTACCCGGGGAAACGCTGGGGAACGTTACAGGCGCTCGACAGCAGAAATATGCACCGCCTGCTGGAATGGTTGACGGATGCGCTAAATTCCACACGCCGTGAGCAACGCATTACTGCCCTACGAAACGATCTGGATGCACAGACCGTTGCGCTGTTTCAGCGCTTTAGTGACGCACACCAAATCCCCCCCCAACAGGCCCGCCAGCAGGCCGAAGATCTTGTACGCGCCCTGCAGGCCAGGGCGACCCAGCACGGTAATCTACTGGCAAGCCTTGTGCCATCGCGCGATGCGTTGCAGCAGCGCTGGCTACAGCATCAACAGCAGCATCAACCCAAACCGGAGGGCTTTGCGCTAGAGATAGACCTGTTTGCCGACAGCGTTGAGCATGACGTGCCGATGAACGATAGCATCAGCTATGCTCATGCCGTACACCAACTTTGGGTTAATCACCTGCGCCTGCTGGGCCATCGCCGCGAAGCCGCGCATCAGTTTGGCCTGGACAGCGTGCAGCTTCAGGCCCTGTGTGACGTGCTGATCGTCGCCAGTTACCGTCTGGACGTACCGATGATGCTGGAGCGTAGCATGCAGAACGGCGAGTCGGGGCTTGAGCTGGATATTTCCCGCGCCAGCACGGTGTTGGGTGATTTTATTGCCTGGCTGGGTTACGCCAGCGTCCCGGTCGCGGGTCGCCCCGCCAGCCGCGTCAACAAAGGGCTGACGGTGTTTGCGCCTCCCGCACAGGCGGATATCAGCCGCCGCCTGACGAAGCTGGGTGAACAGCCAACAAGAGGCAACGCCAGCTACGTTTACGACTGGCTGGTCGCCCTGTATACCCGAGCCACCGAGAATATCGGCTACCAGAACCCGCTGGATATTAACGAGAAGCAGCGGCAAACGCTGTTGAAGCTGCTGGGGTAAATTGGGGAACATTATCGCTGAGTAGATCGGCACGATGCTCTATGAAGAAATGATGAAGGTTCCGTTCACTTCCAGCCCTGTTTTATATGCAGCCACCGAACCGGTGAACGTCTCGGGAGAATCATCGTCATTCCCCCGAGCCCCCGGACTCCCGGCCAAATAAATCGACCGCTGAAGCGGCAGACCTCCGTTTTATCTCCCAGTCCTGGGTCGGCTGAGATGCGTTCCCGACGCTCTCAGCCTCCGGCCGTTCCCGACGTCCGGACCCTGGCCAGTCTGAGAGAAAACCGAGGCGATTTAAGCCGGAACCGTGCCTCGCTTTTAGCCCGCAGCCACGCTGAAAGTCACAGGCGCTGCAAGTCCCACAGCCACGCCCTTGTTCCCGGCTCTCATCGCCCCCGGTTATGACCCAACTCAGGCGGGGTTGAGCTGCCGGGAGCAGCGAAAGAGAGCGATCGTCGGGAACGAATCACGAACGACCCCGAATGTTTGGGTGATAGCCGGTGGGTTTACCGCTTCAGCGGCGATGAGCTTGCCGGGCGCCGGGGCTGTTCGGGGGATGGCGTTATCCCCCGGACACGTTCACCGGTGCAGTGGCTACATATAAATCAGCATTTGAAGTGAACGGGATATTCGCCATACCTTCGTAAACGGATCTATAGCTAGCAAGCAGGCAATCACAACAAATTCTGGCAGGTGGCAACCCGTTAACTTTCCCGCTACAATCCGCCTACCCATCAACTAACTCAATATAAGGAGGATCCCCATGATGTCTTGTGAGCGCTTTAACCGTTCGCATACTTTTGGCGATCGTCTCTGCTCAAGCGTTATCGGTTCCGTGCTGCGATAACTTCGGCTTGAGCGAAGAAACTTACTGAATCCCTTCCCTCGGGCTTACCGGGTTATCGTCAGCGTTGTATGACGAGGCGTTTGCACGCCATAACTCTTGAGTAAGCACATATGAGCACTTTATTAACCGCCCAATCTCTGCACCTCGACACCGCTTTCGGTTCGCTGCTGGAGTCCATCACTTTTACCCTGAAAAAAGGCGACCGCATTGGCCTGATTGGTCATAACGGCTGCGGCAAAAGTACCCTGCTGAAACTGTTGGACGGCACGCTTACGCCCACCAGCGGTTCGGTCACGCGCGCGGCAACCTGCCTGATGGCAAGGGTTGAGCAGCATCTACCGCAAAGCCTCAATGCGATGACCATGCTCGACGCCGTCCTCGCGCAGGTAGAGGAAAACCAGCGCGACAGCGAACGCTGGCGCGCTGAAGCCCTGCTGGCAAGCATGGGCTTTAGCGACGCGGACTGGCAACTGACTTCCGGCACGCTGAGCGGCGGGCAGCATACCCGCCTGCTGCTGGCGCGTGCGCTGATAAGCGAGCCGGATCTGCTATTACTGGATGAGCCCAGCAACCACCTCGATCTGCCCACACTGCTGTGGCTGGAACGGTTCCTGCGCGGCTGGAGCGGTAGCTTTGTGCTGGTTTCTCACGACCGCAGCCTGCTGGACAACGTCACCAACGGCAGTTGGATCCTGCGCGATCGTGCGCTGCATTTCTTTGCGCTGCCGTGTACTCAGGCACGCAGCGCGCTGGAAGAACGGGACAAAACCGATGCCCACCGCCGCCAGGCGGAGCAAAAGGAAATTGATCGTATTACCGCCAGCGCCAAACGTCTGGCGATTTGGGGGCGGGTCTACGACAACGAGGACCTCTCCCGAAAAGCCAAGCAGATGGAGAAACGCATCGACCGGCTGAAGGACGAGCAAACCGAGCTACCTGCCGGTAGCCAGTGGCGGCTAAAGCTGAAAGGCGAAGCGCTGATTGCCGACAGGCTGCTGGAGCTGGAAGCGCTGAACGTTCGGCCCGCGCCAGAATGCGAGCCGCTGTTTACCCTGGCGTTACAGAGGGTGAAAAGTGGCGATCGCGTGGCGGTGATAGGCCGTAACGGCTGCGGAAAGTCGTCGCTGTTGCGCCTGCTTTGGCAGCAGTATCAGCAGCCCGAGCGCGAGGAAGGCATTCGCCTGCATCCTCGCGTTCACCTGGGGTATTACGACCAGACGCTGCATCAGCTTAACGACGGTGACTCACTGCTGGCGGCGCTGGAGCCCTTTGCCCCGCTCAGCGAGCAGGACAGGAAAATGGCGTTAATCAGCGCTGGATTCCCGTGGCTGCGGCATCAACAAACCGTCAGTACGCTCAGCGGCGGCGAACGTTCAAGGCTGCTGTTTGTCGGCCTGACGCTGGCCCGCTACTCCCTGCTGATGCTGGACGAGCCAACCAACCACCTGGATATGGAAGGCAAAGAGGCGCTGGCGGAAACGCTGCAAACCTTTGAAGGCGGCGTGCTGCTGGTGACCCACGATCGTGAGCTGATCGCCAAAGGCTGTAACCGCTTCTGGCTGGTAGATAATAGCCTGCTGAGCGAATGGCACGATCTGGATGCACTCTACGCTCTGTTGACCGCGGAGGAAATCGGGCAGCCTATGAACGACGCGAAACCTCAGCCCGTACAGACCGTCACTGAACACTACCGCGAAAGCGATGCGCTGCTGAAGCGGCTTATCGAGCTTGAGGATAAGCTGGCTGAGGACATTGCGCGTAAGGAAAAGCACCAGAAACCAGCGCTACAAAAGCAGTGGCGTGAAGAGATAGCGGCGCTAAATAAAAAGTTAGCGATTTAAGCTCAAAGGCCATCCTCCGGGATGGCCTTTTTTTCTTAAGCACGGCATTGCTCAGCCAGCACCCGTGCCAGTCCTGCCGGGTTCTCCCAGGACATGGAATGCCCGGCGCTCGGCACGATAGCCGTGGTAACGCCGGCCTGCTGGAAGGCGGTAAAATCCTCATCCGGCAAAGAGAGCTCCCCAAAAATAAGCGTTTTGGGGATTTTTAGCTGAGTAAACAGCTGATACCAGTCCGGCTCAATGCCGCTGACCAGGCTGCTGGCGGCACGCCATGCTGCGCGGGGAGCGGTGTTCTGCAGGCAACCCGCCCAAGGATTATTTTCATTCGCCTTAATCGCTTTCCGGTAGCCATCGGCAACAAACTCGTCTTCGGTTTGCGCGGCAATCATGCGGCTGTACATCCCGCCGCCGATATGAAAATTAGGCTCCGACACCATCAGCCCGGCTATTTTCGCCGGCATTGAGGCCGCGACTTCAATGGCGATGCTGCCGCCCATGCTGTGTCCGTAAAGAAAGAAGCGATTTAACCCCAAATGCTCCACCAGCTCACCCACGACTTTTGCCTGCTCGCGGGTGCTGTAGCCGTAATCCTGAGGCCTGTCACTGTACCCGCTGCCGGGCAAGTCGATAAGGATGCTGCGGCGAGAACTCCAGGCAGGATCGCTGACGACCCGAGGATATTCATAAGAGGATGCACAGCCGAGGCCATGAATGAAGAACAGCGGCACACCTCCGCCGGGTAAATCCAGATAACGCACGCGGCATTGCGCCGTGGTGGAGAAGAAGTTTTGCATCAACATTCCCTTTTCTTACAATAACTGTGTTTATATACAGTATACCGTATTTTCCTGCCACTCCTTTCTCTAAAATGCCCCGGCCCGCATGGCATTATTGGCTTGCTCCTTCGCCGGTGCGACAAAGGAGCAAGGGCAGAGATTACTTCACCGGCTCTGGCAGCTTGATCACCCAGATGTCGTTTTGTGATTCAGGTTTTTCCAGCGGTTTGAGCACGATTTTTGTCGCCACTTCAGCGCCGTCTTTCAGCAGGTGGCCTTTACCGTCAACCTGGTAGTCTTCGGCGTTCTCCAGCACAGCCTGCAGGCCAAAATCGTTGTCGTTGATAACGGCAATCGTCTGGCTATCAATCAGCGCCATACCTTCGGCTTTTTCCTGCTGCCAGCCCAGCTTGCGCAGGTCGACGATCTCTTTTTTGCTCGCCAGCTTGATGCCGCGCGCCTTCAGTTGCTCAGCGTCATCAAACTCAGGGGCTTTTTCCTTATCAAAACTGGCCAGGTCGGACGCGCCGTTCAGATCGACAACGTACACCAGATTACGCATCTGCTTGTTTTTGTCGCCGCCTTGCTCAATCAGCAACAGACGGTGATTATCCAGCGCCACGATGTCGCCAATTTTGGCATCTTTGGCTTTTTTATAAACGTCCACGTCAATCGGGTAGCCGTACATTTCAGTTTTACCGGTCGCCGGATCAAGGCTCACCAGGCGGGTAAACTGCGCGCTGTTTTTAGTTTTGCCGTCAATATCCAGCGTGCTTTGCACCGCGGCAATAATACGGCCATCCGGCATACGGGTTATGCCTTCGAACCCACGGTTAGGCTGGCGCCATTTGACAATATTTGGCAATCCGTCCGCCACGCCCTGTTCACCGTGCTCAGCCTGCGGGCCATATTTTTTCAGGATTTTACCGTCTGCATCGACATGGATAACGAACGGACCGTACTCGTCGCACAGCCAGTAACCGCCCTTGCCGTCCGGCGTTACGCCTTCGGTATCCAGCCCGCGCTTGTCGCTCTTCAACTGCTGGAGCGTATCGCTCAACGCAATTTCATTGGTGGCGCCAATCAGCCCTTCCGGCAGCGGCAGCCCGCTAATTGGCCCTTGCTCGTCATGCAGCGGCTTCGCGTCGATAGCTTCGGCTTTGCCGTTGCTAACGCGGATGGTCATCAGCAGCGGCGTGAAGTCAGGGTTTGCAAAAATCTTGGACTCTTTTTTCCCTGCTTTCGGCGAGTCGGCGTTTGGCCCGCGATCCGTCACGGTGGTAAAGATCAGGTCGTCGCCCTGCTTGCCCATAAAGGTCAGGCCGGAACCTACGCCTACCGGCAATCCATGAGGGAAGTTAGCGGCGTATTCTCCTTTGTAGGTCACGCTGTCCCCCTGAGGGAACGTGACAATGTAACGTTCGACCTGCGCATCCGCAGCGTGAACAGCCAGAGGGAAAACGGTACTGCAAAGTAAGGCAAGTGTTTTTAATTTCATGGTTTTTATACATATCGATGGTTGAGGTACCGGAGTTATAAAATAGCCAGATGACAGTAAGATTACACTTTGTGCTCTATATTCGCCGTTCGGTAAATATCCCCTTCGCGCTGCCGATAACCTTACAGCCAGCAGTGTTGAACCTCTTAGCGGCTGGCTGGGATGAGAATAATTTACCGATTTAAGGATGTACTATGTCAGTCAGGCGTTTTTCGATTTTGGTTTTCAGCACGCTATTGTTTATTTTTCTCGCCAGTACGGCGTCCAACATTTGGTCCCTTACCCGCAGCAATCACGCCCTCAATGACGTAAACAGTGAAATCCGCGTCGTGTTATCCGTAATTGACCCGATTAACCACAGCCGCACGATGCGCGTTCGCGCCATGCAGGCGATTCAGGAGATGGAGTCAGGCAACGCCACGCAGGCAAGCCAGAGTCTGGAAGGCGCAAAGGAAGCGCTGGGCAAAGCTGACTCAAGTTTCCAGGCTTACCTTGCGGCGGTGAAGCAGCCCGGAGAACAGGCGCTGGCGGATGAGTATAAAGCCGCCTGGCTTGCCTATCGTGACGGTGGCCTGCAGCTCCTGCTGGACGCCGCCAAAGCCAATGACAAAACCCGCAGCGCTGAACTGGTCACGGCCACCATCCCGGCGCTCGATCGCGGGTTCGAAATCACGCTGGATAAGCTGCTGGCGTTCAGAGAACAGCACGCGCATCAGCTAAATGAGGACGCACAGCAAGGCTTCCATTCCAGCTTTGTTGCCATCGGCCTGTTTGCCGCGCTGTTTATCGCTATTCTCGCCGCCGTGTTTATTTTGCTGAAGGTTCGAGTTCTTAAAGAGCTGGATACCGCGAAGTCACACTGCGCTGAAATCGCCAACGGCCTGCTGCATCACTCGATTGATATCAAATCCAATGATGAAATCGGCCAGATGATGCACAGCCTTGAGCAAATGC
The DNA here is from genome assembly GCA_009668225.1 of Enterobacteriaceae bacterium RIT693. Classification (GTDB taxonomy): domain Bacteria; phylum Pseudomonadota; class Gammaproteobacteria; order Enterobacterales; family Enterobacteriaceae; genus Cedecea. The sequence continues at coordinate 109,957 of WJYK01000002.1, forward strand.
GCCTGTCGCTTACCGACATCATTGGCCAGGTGCGTGAGTCCAGTACCACCGTGGCTTATGCCGCAGAAGAGATAGCGGCAGGCAATACCGACCTGTCTGCCCGCACCGAAGAACAAGCGGCCTCTCTGGGCGAAACGGCGGCCAGCATGGAGCAGCTTACCGTCACGGTTAAACGAACGTCAGAAAGCTCGCATCAGGCCAATACGCTGGCTAACGGTATGCGCGCGGCGGCGAGCGAAGGTCAACAGATTGTCGACCAGGTGATCGGCTCCATGCGCAATATTGAAACCAGCTCGGGCAAAATCGACAGTATTATTTCCATCATCGAAGACATCGCTTTCCAGACCAATATTCTTGCCCTTAACGCGGCGGTAGAAGCCGCACGAGCCGGAGAGCAAGGCCGTGGCTTCGCGGTGGTTGCCTCCGAGGTGCGCAACCTTGCGCAGCGCTCCTCCGTGGCGGCAAAAGAGATTAAAGATCTGATTGAGCTGTCCGGCCAGCAGGTTATCAACGGCAGCGAGCTGGTTAACCGCGCGGGGGAAAGCATGAAGCGCATCTCATATTCCATAACGCAAGTCACCACGCTAATGGCGGAAATTGCCGTGTCTACCGACGAGCAAAGCCGCGGCATCGAGCAAATTAACCAGGCCGTGCTGCAAATGGATGTGGTTACGCAGCAAAACGCCGCGCTGGTTGAGCAAGCTTCTGCCGCCGCGCTTTCTCTGAAGGATCAGTCTCAGCGGCTCAACGAAGCCGTCTCGGTGTTCAAACTCGCCTGATAGCCTCTTCAGGCCACCTTCCGCCGTTCTGAGGTGGCCTGTTGTTAAGGTTTTGTAGTGATAAATGTTGATCTGCGTCACGGTCTGCCGTTAAATAAAGGCTCTTGTTACTATTCTGTTACTCATCATGATCGTTCGCCCGCATCAACACTGGTTGGCTCGCCTGTTCGTCTGGCACGGCTCGGTATTGGAAAAAATTTATTCCCGCCTGCTGCTGAATCTTGCTCTTTCGATTAGCGTTATTTTCTTTCTGCCGTGGTATGAAACCCTCGGGATAAAGCTCACCATCGCGCCGTTCAGCATCCTCGGCGTGGCCATCGCTATTTTCCTCGGGTTCCGCAACAGCGCCTGTTACGCGCGTTTTAACGAAGCGCGTTTGCTGTGGGGGCAACTGGCTATCACCTCCCGCTCTTTGCTGCGAGAAGTGAAAACGCTGACGGGCGACCAGCCTGAAGCCGTGCAGCATTTTGTGAATTTGCAGGTGGCCTTCTGCCACAGCCTGCGTATGACGTTGCGCAAAAAGCCGCAGCAGGAAACGCTTAGCCGCTACCTGCGCCCGCAAGATCTGGCCTGGGTCAGCGAAAGCCACGCCCCGTGCAACCGTATTCTGATGCTGATGGGAAGCTGGCTGAACCAGCAGCGCGAACGAGGCGTTATTTCTGACGTGCTGTGGCGCAGCCTGGACAATCATCTGAACGAGCTGTCGACGGTTTCCGGCGGCTGCGAACGTATTATTTCTACCCCAATGCCGTTCGCCTATAGCCTTATCCAGCACCGCACGGTGTATATTTTCTGCATCATGCTGCCGTTTGCTCTGGTGACCGACCTGCACTACATGACGCCGTTTGTTTCGGTGTTCGTCTCCTACACCTTTATCTCTCTCGACTCGCTGGCCGAAGAGCTGGAAGATCCGTTTGGTACCGAGGATAACGATCTGCCGCTGGATGCGATTTGCGTGGCGATTGAGCGTGATTTGCGGGATATGAACGACGAGGCGGAAAAACCCGAGGCGCTGAAGCCTAACCGGCATTATCGGTTGAGCTAGATTACCCATTTCAGGGTCGATTGCTCATATTCAACCAACGTGCACCGATGTCATTCTGAAATACATCAGTGCACGCCATTTCTGGTTTTGCTTTTCTATAACGCAGTGCCACAGGGCATTAGCTATTTATCCGGCGGCACACTGACATCGCGATCGGTGAAAATGTCCCTCAGGCCAAATTTAAAAGTTAATCCGAATATCTACTCTGACCAGACAACCCCCCCACCAACCCAGTTAATTTAGGTTAAGTCACACTCAACATACTGATATACTGCGCTGGTTTTTTGCCCATACTAATCATGTGGAATTGATGTGAGGCAATATACGACCACGTTAAGCCCGGAGTTTAAAGCATTCCCGGAGCCACCTGTTACCGATCTATACCAGGTTGTCGTGAAGAGGCGTCTATGGCGCAATGATGACCGGATTATCAGTCTTCCTCAGAGCAGCGAGAAAATATTTCAGCGGCAAAGTGCTCCTGAACCAGAAGGCTTTTTGTGTTTACCGCAGACCTGCTAAGGACAGCATATGGCAATGGGCTATTATCTTCGCGTTGGCGATAAAACTACCTGTGGCGGGCAGATCCTGTCGGGCGATCCCACCTTCACCTGGTACGGTGTTGCTACCGCACTGGAAGGCAGCGTGGTGTCCTGCGGCGAGAACCCCGGCGTTTCCTATAAAATCCTCGGTGGAACGTTGGACACCTGGGATGAGGGACGTTCACTAGCCGGGACGCTGGACAGCGTCAGTTCATGCCCGTGTCGGGCCAGATTCATTCCCTCCATTTTTGATTGCTATGAAAAAGTCTCTGCCACCGCGGCACGAGCCTCTCTCGCCCCTGTGCCCGGCGTTTCTCAGTTCGGACAGACGCCCAAACGTGAAGAAGAGCCGGAGCAGCACGCGCAGGCGGCAAAGAAAAAGAAACGTGAAATCACCCTGACCATCGGCGTATTTTTCGACGGTACGGGCAACAACGCCATTAACAGCGGCGAGCGTCAGAGAGCCTGCTCCGGGGAGCAGTTCAATATGAGCGACGGTGACGTGGCGTCGGCTCAGGCGCAGTGTGTTCAGTTGCAGCACGGTTATGGTGGTACGGCAGCCGGGAGCCATCTGGGCTATTACACCAACGTGCACTGGCTTTATACTCTTTATAGGACCAGTTTCCCAGAAGGTGGAATGCATGGACAGAATGCAATCTATATCGAAGGCATCGGCACCGAAAACGGCAAAGGCGATGATACCTGGGGAATGGCCTCCGGCTCCGGCGATACGGGCGTGGTAAGTAAAACGGATAAGGCAGTAGCCGGGCTGGCTTCTTCCATTAAAAATTATCTGGAGAAGCCATCTGAAACCCGTGTTGATAAAGTTATAGAATTGCAGTTTGATATTTTCGGTTTCAGCCGGGGGGCTGCGGCGGCGCGGCATTTTGCTAACCGGGTATTCAGCCAGGACAGCGCGATTATTGCGGCGATTAAAGCCGGGCTGGGTGACGTTGAATTCTCTGGTAAACCGGGCGGTAAAACCCGTTTTCTGGGGATATTTGATACGGTGGCGGCGATGGGAACCCCAGCCAACGGCCTGAATCCACACAGCGCCGATACCGGGGCGGCTAATATTGTGCTGCGCCCAGGCGTGGCTGAAAAGGTATTTCACATCACCGCCCAGCATGAATGCCGCTTTAACTTCGCCCTGAACAGCGTGAAACCCGCCTGGCCTGAGCTGGCCCTGCCGGGCGTACACTCTGATATTGGCGGCGGCTACAACCCCGAAGAGCACGAAGCCTTTTTCCTTAGCCGCCCGCAGTTTGAGACGGTGCCGCTTTCTGTGGCCGATGAAAATACCCTCACCTATCAGCAGACTAGCACTCAGCTTCAGATAATGGATACATATCCGGCTATAGCCCCTGTCTTGCAGGCGGTGGAAGTCGAAATTCACGCCTGGCATGACAGCCGCATGCCTGCCGATCGCTATGGAACGCCGCAAAAACGCGCCGGCGCCGCGCTGGTTATTGACCGTAAAACGCGTAACGACTGGTCAAAAGTGGTGCTGCGGGTAATGCTGGATGCGGCACAGGAGGCTGGGGTTATATTTGATCCTATCCGGGATACAAATTTGGGACTAAGAATTCCAACAGAACTTAACGGCCTGTGTGATAAAGCGCTTACAATGGGGCGGGCAGTCCGTACCCGGCTTCTCCACGCCGGAAATGATTGCGCTGGCAGAAAAATACATTCACTGCTCGGCTAACTGGAATAACGTAGAAAGGAATAAACAGGGTTCGATCGCTGGCGCGGTGAAACCCGCAAAACTGTTAACCTTCACCAATCGCCCTGATGAACGCTGGCAGCGCACAATTTACGATATGGACGGAAATAAAACATGGAAATAAAACGTCTGGCCGGACTTATTTCGCTGCTGACGCTGACGGCCTGCCACAGCGCAGGCCAGTCGGGTGCCGCCCCCGCGAAAAGCGATGCCCCCACCGAATGGAAATTTAATTTTTTCACCCCCAAAGCCCTGCCTGCGATGGTGACCTTTGCCGTTGTGCTGGATGAGTCAGGAGAATGGGTGTCACGGTACGTGACCTTGAACAGCACGCCCGCGATGAGCAAGGTTGTCGGAGAGTGGAACGATACTTCACGTGCCCCCAGCGGGCACTGGAATCGCGTGAAGTACCCGCCCCGCCACATTTTTTTCTGCTGGGATTCCATCATTGATAAAAAAGTGTATGAAACCCGGATTACCTTCTCGGCGGCTGACATTGAGAAGATGAAGCAGCCTAGCAAATATAAAGACCACAGCGGTAACGTCGCCTATTACGACAGCATACAAATTGGTCTGGCGCCGGGCGGTAAAGTTGCCGTCTGGCTGGACGGGATCGGGTTTGAGCCTAATTACCGCATTACGCCCTCGGCGTTAACCACCCTTTCCGGAGACAAACTGGAGATTTGTAAGGGAGTGACAAAGAGCGATTTCTCTTATGGATACGATAAAGACATAAAAGATTTTATAAAAGGTAAAACCTATCCTTATGGCTCATGGTAGCCATGGTGCATAAGTAGCTCCGGCAGCGCACAATCTACGATATGGACGGAAACAAAATATGGAAATAAAACGTCTGCCCCGGCCACCCTGTCAGTGAGGAGTTGTGACCGTCAAAACGCCACTCCAAATATCCCCGCCAGCTTGCGTTTGCCGCTCTCGGAGACGTGCAGCTCGCGGCTGACTAAATCCCGCCGCATCCACCCTTTTTGCTCACAGGCGTGCAGCAACGCTTTCCCTAGCTGTCCGCCCAGGTGTTCACGCCTTTCGCTCCAGTCCAGGCAGCCGCAGGCATAGCGACGGCGGGATGAACCGGCCTCCGCGCTTACCCCAAGAAGCAACAGCTGCTCTTTACCGTGAGCGGTGACCGCGTACTCTTCACCTTCCAGCCAGTTAAGACGAAACAGCGCGTCGTGCAGCGCCACCGCAATTTCACCCGCCATATGGTCGTAGCAGGTTCTGGCGTAGCGAAGGTTGCTGGGCGTTTTAGTGCGAAATGCGGCGTCATCGCGGCCAACCAGCCCCATTAATCCTTCCAGCGCACCGGCGATTTGGCTGCTGTAAAGCCGATAGTAGCGGTGCCGCCCCTGCTGTACGCAGGCAATAAGCGATTGCTCCATCAGCTTTGCCAGATGGCTACTGGCGGTCGATGGCGCCACATCAGCCATAATGCTTAATTCGGTTGCGGTCCATGCCCGGCCATCCATGAGTGCACAAAGCATGCTGGCACGGGTTTTATCTGCAATGGCGGCTGCAACGCCGGCAAGGCGGGATTCCAGAAAATGTGTTTCCATATTTCGATGCTCAGCGAAGCGTCCTGTCTGACGATGAATTAGGGTTAGCAGGAGATAACCATAAGGAGCAACCTGATGATCGCCGTAATCTTTGAAGTCCTGCCTGCAGAAGGTCACTATAGCCGCTATCTTGAGCTGGCGGCAGAGCTTAAGCCGTTGCTGGCAGAAATTGAGGGGTTTATCTCCATTGAACGTTTTCAGAGCCTTAGCGAGCCGGGGAAAATTCTCTCACTTTCGTTTTGGCGCGATGAGGCCGCCGTGCAGCAATGGCGCACCCAGGAACTGCATCGCAGCGTCCAGCAACAGGGCCGCAGCGCGGTCTTTACCGATTACCGGCTAAGGGTCGCAGGCGTGATTCGGGATTATGGCATGTTCGACCGTGAACAAGCGCCGCAGGATAGCCGTGACGCGCACAAGGAAAACGCTAATGAGTGATATCACGCTAAGCCTGGCGATTGCCGCCACGTTTGTTCTCGCAGGAACCGTAAAGGGCGTCACCGGGATGGGGTTACCCACCGTGGCGATGGGCATTTTAGGATCGCTGATTTCCCCGGTTGCGGCGGCCGGCATGCTGCTGCTTCCCTCTTTCCTGACCAATATTTTCCAGCTCTATGAAGGCGGTAACCTGGCTGCATTGCTCAAGCGCCTGTGGCCGATGATGCTGACCATCGTGCTGGGCACCGTCGCCAGCAGCAGCCTGTTAGCTTCGGGCAGCAGCCACGCGACCACAATTGCGCTGGGCATTGCGCTGATTATCTATGCTTTATGGACGCTTTTTGCCAGACCGCTGCACGTGCCTGCCCGCCATGAACGCTGGCTTTCACCGCTGACAGGCTTGCTCACCGGGTTGTTGACCGGCGGGACCGGCGTGTTTGTGATTCCCGCCGTGCCTTATATTCAGTCGCTTGGCCTCGAGCGCGATGAACTGGTTCAGGCGCTCGGGCTTTCCTTCACCTTTTCTACCCTTGCGCTGGCGGCCGGGCTTTGGTGGCACGGCGCGCTGCAGGAAATCGCTATCAGCACGTCAGTCATGGCGGTTGTCGCCGCGCTTATCGGCCTGTTTGCAGGCCAGCGTATCCGCAAATGCATCAGCCCATTAGCCTTCAAACGCGGCTTCCTGGTTTGCCTGGTTCTGCTTGGCGGCGATATGGTTATCCGGGCGCTGATTTAGCCGAACGCCAGGCCTTCATCTGCCCAGCCGGTAATGCCACCGGGCATAACCTTCACTAACCTGCCGAGCAGCGCAAGTTTCAATGCGGCGCGGTCGGCACCGTTGCAGTGTGGCCCTGCGCAGTACACCACAAACAGCGTGTCTGCGGGCCATTCGGCCATGCGGGCTTCGGTGATAAGCCGGTGCGGTAAATGAATAGCGCCCGGCAGGTGCCTGCGAGCAAATGTCTCGTCAGACCCCACCACGTGCAGCAAAACAAAGTCGATATCAGCGCTGTGAATCGCCGCGTTGACGTCTGCACAGTCGGTTTCAAACGACAGTTTTTGCAGGTAATGTGCCGCGACGATTTCTGGCGTGGCCGCAGGATAATCAGTGACATAGCTCATACAGTTCTCCTTTTAGTCTGAGCTTTGATTCTGAAGCAGCCGCGTCGGCTTGACAGCTGGCATAAATGACGATTAGCGTAAAGATTATGACAAAATTATCCGTTACCTCTGATTCTCCGCTCGTTGTGGCGCTCGCCTACGACGGCCTTTGTACGTTTGAATTCGGCGTGGCCGTCGAGGTTTTTGGCCTGCCGCGCCCGGAGATGGGCAAAAATTGGTACCGGTTTGCCGTGGCCGGTATTGAGCCTGGCGAACTGCGAGCGATGGGCGGTATTCGGCTGGCCGTTGACGGCGGGCTGGATTTGCTGGCTGAAGCCAGCCTGATTGTCATCCCCGGCTGGCGCGGCATGGATGAACCCGTACCTGAAACGCTTATTCTCGCGTTGCAGGCAGCGCACGCGCACGGAGCGCGAATTATGTCTATTTGTTCCGGCGTATTTGTGCTGGCGGCGGCAGGTTTGCTCAACGGCAAACAGGCAACCACCCACTGGCGCTACACGGCAGTGTTACAGGCTCGCTACCCGGACATCGAAGTGATACCGGACGTGCTGTATCTTGATAACGGCGATGTTTTAACATCCGCAGGAAGCGCGGCGGGTATCGACCTCTGCCTGTACCTGGTGCGCAAGGATTTCGGTGCCGCGGCGGCTAACAGCGTCGCTCGCCGCTTAGTTGTACAGCCGCATCGCGACGGTGGACAGGCCCAGTTTATCGAGCAGGCCGTTCCGGTAGAGTATGAAGGTGAGAGGTTTGCTCCGCTGTTTGATCACCTCCAACGTCATCTGAACCACCCGCATTCCGTAGCGAGCCTCGCCGCTATTGTCGGCATGAGTCCGCGGACTTTTTTACGCCGCTTTGAGGGCGCAACCGGCGTCACGCCTGCCCGCTGGCTCCTGCAAAGCCGCCTTAAGCGCTGCCGGGAATTACTGGAGAACAGCACATTGCCGGTGGAAATTATTGCCGAACAAACGGGATTTGGTTCAGCGGCAACGCTGCGGCATCACTTTCGGAAACACCTGCGTACTTCTCCCGGCGCTTATCGAAATTCATTTACTTCACAAAACGAATAATTTACCTGCGGTTAGTCATTGTTTAAGTTGTGTACGTTATGATGGCATCACTCATCTGAGTAAACCCTTTTTTATCACGCGAGGTATTTCTATAGAAATGCAGTAATCTGGAGGATTAACTATGTTAGGGAACATGAACGTATTTATGGCAGTACTCGGATTCATCTTGTTTTCCGGTTTTCTTGCCGCCTGGTTTAGCCACAAATGGGATGACTAATGAACGGTGACCTTCCCCCACCTACGACGCCTCTCGCGAAATACACTTTCCGGGAGGCGTTTTCTTTTCTGCCGCCGGTTACGGTGGAGGATTTGCTAACAAAAAAATACAGCGCGAAATGAGTAAATCGGCACAATTTGTTGTCTTCCTATTCGGGACCAACAAAAGCAGACTGGATTCACTCTGGAGAATTTATGCGCAAGTCGACAAAAGTAGCGGTATTAACGGCGGTATGGCTCGCGGGCGCGCTGCCCTCTCTGGCCTTTGCCTATTCAGGGGATAAGCAGCTGAAAGCGACTGCGCCCGGCACGTCTACACAGTCCTATGAACTAAAAGAATTCTCCTCAGATTTCAAAATGTACAAAATCGGCGACATCGCGCCGGACATCTACCGCACGGAACCCTATAACATCAAAAGCTGGCAGCTTCGCCATCTTCCTGCGCCACAGGCCGGTAGCCACTGGACCTATATGGGCGGCAATTACGTATTAATTACCGACGCCGAAGGAAAAATTCTTCAGGCCCTGGCCGGCGATATATTTTATCAGCACTAAGGATAATCCAACCCTGAGGCTGGATATCCTCAAAGACTTCAGGGTTTAGTTTAATAAATTCCTCAAGGGATCGATTTCAGCATAGTGATTATCGATCTCCAGCTGCCCCGCAATATCCAATACCTGCCTGTACTCTTCAGGACTGATGCGCACCTGATAATTTGCGATATGTCCACACAGCGTTTCAAAAGCCAGTACATTCTCTGAAAAGTCGATATATTCCAGCGCGAAGTCGATAAGCGATGAATCGAGCCGGTTTTTAAGTGCCTCACCAAAGGTTTTGATCTTTTCGTTGATATCCATGTTGACCACGTAAAGTTAATTGTTATTTGCGTGCCATCATTGCGTATGGAGAGCGGCATCCTGCCGAAATACATCCCTTTGGATATCGGATTGCGAGGAAATTTCTTGAGGGGTAAGCGTAATAGTTATTTTAAATGGCGACCCAGCGCTAGCTTTTAGCCAGCCATTTAACGTAATGCTCAGGCCATTTCACGGTTGGTGTGGCCGGTTTTCCCATACCAAAACCATGGCCGCCGTTGCTATAACGGTGCATTTCTACCGGAATATGCGCCCGCTCGCAGGCCGCCGCCATAATGAGCGTATTTTGCGGGTCTGAAACCGGATCGTCCTCCGCCTGCACCAGGAAGAACGGCGGTGAATGCGGCGTGACGTAATTCTGCACCGACCATTCGGCGTTCTCGGCAGATGAAGCATCTTTGCCAACAAGAATCTTATGGGTGGAAGTATGCTGGTAAGGTTTTTCCAGCGTGATAATCGGGTAAATTAGCGCGGCGCGGTCGGCGAATGCCGGTTTGTCATCTAAACGATCCTGCCGCGGGTAAGAACGATAGTCGGTGCGCGTGGCGGCAAGGCCAAGCAGATGCCCACCGGCAGAAAAACCCAACACGCTAACGTTGTTTGCTCGCTCACGAACAATTCTCAACGCACGCTGCGCGTCCTGTAAAGCAACCAGATTACCGCCAGCCCACCCCTCGGACGGTAAACGGTAGCTCAGCACGTATGCGGTGTAACCCCGTTCCGCAAGCCACTCTGCCGCAGGCCAGGCTTCTGACCCCATCTCAATGCGCTTATAGCCACCGCCCGCTGCCACCAGTACGGCGTGGCCATTGGGCATTTCAGGCTCAATAACGGTGAGGATGGGGATCGCAATATTGCTCTGCGCGCCTCGAGCCGAAGTCTGAATACTTCCCGATGGCCCACCGCCGCCGGGAGGCGTGCCTTTCCACAGCGGAATAACCGAACGCTTAACGCCTGCGGAAGCAAAAGAAACGCCCGCCTTCGCGGCAAGTAGCCCAGCGGTAACACAGGTAATAAAATGGCGACGATCCATAGTAAACTCCTGACAGCACAGGCTAATCACTATGCCAAAAGAGTGTGTCTAAAGTCATATTCTAAACCTGTATTAGGTAACCGGTCGTTTCGGCTCGTCATTTTATGGATAATTTATGGATGCATGAACTGATACAGACCGAATATAGACTGATTTAAAGCCGATAAATATACGTCGTCACGCCCCAAAAACCTTTTCCCGCACTCCTGCTCTTTTGCCAGCCAAGCAGTTCCAGCTCCCGCGAGACGAGTCTGTTCATAAAACCATGTCCCATGCTAAAAACGTGGCCGTGTTCCCTGGTATAGTCGGCAAGATTTTGGGCAATCACTTTTGCCCTTTTTACCGCCGCGTCTCGCGATTCAACGCCAGTTGAAATCCCCACATACCAATATAAACGAAAAATAATGAGCCATATGTCAGGAGGAAGTTTGATAAAAGGGATACGAATATTGGGGAGTTCTGCCTCTCTCAGCCCATTTGCGATTAAGTTGGGTTCAGTCCCCAAAGCTTGCAGTGATGCACGTGCACGTGGAAGAGGACTGGTGATAATAAACCGGCTACGGCTACACTCTGCAATAGCCACTGGGTCGGGAACACCGCAAATACACGCAGCGTTGTAATTATCGATCCACGCCTGCATTTCAACACTTTTAATCCACAGCCCGTGGGCGCTAATATCTGGCTTCCCATGCCTGACTAATGTTATTTCCATATCTATCCTAAACAGGAATGGCCTTTTATATATTGCTAAGTTACCCGGCCTGCGCCGGGTAATTCGTGTTATTTACGCAGCGCTCTGACCTGCGAAAAACCGTGCTCGAACACGCTATCTGCGGCGCAGATAATCACGATAACGTCGCCCCCGGCTGCTTCCTCCAGCAAACGCGTCAGCTCAGAGTCCAGCTCGCGGTTCATCTTCGGCATCGCAAGGTGCATTTCACCCGGATAATCCTCATCTTCGTCAGGCGGCATGTCTTCGATGCGGCTGCCCTTCACCACGTAAATCAGCAGATCATTGTCATTATGGGTGAGCTCTAGTCTCAAATATTTGCCAACCGGATGTTTAGCCATGCGTTACCTTCAATAGCGTATAAAATAATTTGTCGGCAATGTTAGCAAAGCAACGAGGATAAAACGATGCAGGACTGGAACCCCGCTCTCTATTTGCAGTTTGAAGCTGAACGTACCCGCCCGGCCGCCGAATTGGTTGCCCGAATCAACCACCCCGGCGCAACGACCTTTACCGATTTAGGCTGTGGCCCCGGCAACTCCACCGCCCTGCTGCGCAATCTGGCGCCGAAAGCCACCATTACGGGGCTTGATAATTCTCCTGCGATGCTGCAAAAAGCCAGCACCGCGCTACCCGACTGCCGTTTTGAAGAGGCGGATATTGCCACATGGCAACCCGAAGTCAGGCAGGACGTGATTTTTGCTAACGCTTCCCTGCAGTGGATTGCTAACCATAAGCAGGTCTTCCCGCATCTCGCCGCGCAGCTGGCCGATGGCGGCGTGCTGGCGGTGCAAATGCCCGACAACTGGCAGGAACCCACGCATACGTTGATGCGCCAGGTTGCAGACGAGCTGGGTATCTCGCGCTCCAGCCGCGAAGCCTTGCTTAACGCGCAGGAATATTACGATCTGCTGGCCGAAAATGGCTGTACGGTCGATATCTGGCGCACAACGTATTTCCACGTCATGCCGTCTGCCCGCGCGATTATCGAATGGCTAAGCTCAACCGGCCTGCGCCCTTATCTGGACGGGCTTGATGCGGTTCAGCATGAGGCGTTTATTGAACGTTATCACCAGTTGCTGCAACGCGCCTACCGTAAGCAGCATGACGGCAACGTATTGATGCCGTTCCCACGCCTGTTTATCGTGGCGCGGAAAACGGCCTAAAGCGAAGTACCCTGCTGACGCAGGGCATCAATGTCCTGCAGCGGAGACGCGCCAAATGCCCGGCGATACTCCCGGTTAAACTGGGAGGGGGAATCATAGCCCACCTTCCAGGCAACGCTTGCCACATCCCCTTCACGGCTTAATAAGCGGCGACGTGCCTCCAGCAGGCGGATCTGTTTTTGGTACTGCAGCGGGCTCATGATAGTCAGGGCTTTAAAGCGGTGATGCAGGCTGGATGCGCTCATCCCGACGCGTTTTGCCAGCTCGTCGATGACCAGCGGCTCGGCGTAGTTTTCTTTTATCCAACTGATGGCTTCTCCCACGCCTTTACCCTGCGCCCAGCCAAGTGCCTGCTTCCAGAATGACGCGCCTGCGGGCGCTACCACCAGGCGGTAGAGGATTTCTTGTTTGATCAGCGGCGCAAGGGCATGCAGATGCTGCGGGCTGTCCAGGAGGGTGACTAAACGCAGAAACGCCGCCTGGAGTTCTTCTTCAGCGGCGGCCACCCATGCCCCTGTTTTCTCGCCGTTGCCGTCCGGCAGCACAACGTTCATGTTCACCACCAGGTCGGCAATTTCTTTGCCGTCGAGATCGATGCGCACGCCGTAATAAGGCTGCTCCCGGCTCGCGCGGGTGACCTGCCCTGAAACCGGCATATCCACAGCCGCCAGCGAGTAGTTACCCGGACCGTATTCCGTGACGTTGTCACCGATAAGCATCTTTTTGCTGCCCTGCAATACCATGCACATCGACGGTGAAAGCATGCCCCGATTGAGTAACGTCGGCTGGTCTATACGAATAAAGCTCAGCCACGGCAAGGCGCTACGCAGATCTTTCACGCCGCTATCGCCCGCCGTATAGCGACCGGCAACACGGCGGCACAGTTCTTCGATAATGCGGCCCGAAGGCCGCTCAGGTTGTTGCATATTACTGTCCCATAATGGCTTTGGGTTCAAGATACGCTTCCAGCCCCCAGGTGCCAAATTCACGGCCAAGACCGGACTGTTTAAAACCGCCAAACGGCGCGAGCGGCTCATCGTAAACGCCGTTCACAAACACGCGCCCCGCGATGAGCTGGCCGGCAACGGCAGCGGTACGCTCGGCGTTTTTACCGCTGACGTAGGCCTGCAGGCCGTAAACCGTGTCGTTGGCGATTTGCACCGCTTCGGCATCGTCACGGTAGGTAATCACCGACAGCACCGGACCGAAGATTTCCTGCTGGGCGATGGTCATGTCGTTGCGAACGTTCACAAACACCGTCGGTTTGACAAAGTAGCCGCTTTCCAGCCCTTCAGGACGCCCTTCTCCGCCGCACAGCAGCTCCGCCCCTTCGGCAATCCCGCTACGAATATACTCCTGCACGCGCTGGTATTGACGGGCGGTAACGGCGGCTCCGATGTTCGTTTTTGGATCACGCGGGTTGCCTGATACCAGAATAGGCAGATGTTTGAGAATTTGCGCTTTCACCTCTGCCAGCTTGCTTTCCGGCACCAGCAGGCGGGTACCTGCGATACAGGCCTGGCCGCTGTTCCAGCTCATCACCTGCAGCGCCAGCGGGATGGCGGCATCGAGATCGGCATCGTCCATCAGCACGTTGGCTGACTTGCCGCCCAGCTCGAGCGTAACCCGTTTCATGGTTGCCGCCCCGTCGCGGGCGATAGTTTTGCCCACCGCCGTTGAGCCGGTAAAAGAGATTTTAGCCACGTCCGGATGGCGGGTGATTTCCGCCCCAACCACGTTACCCAGGCCGGTGACGATGTTAATCACGCCGTTCGGCAGGCCGGCATCGTGCAGGCATTCGGTCAGTAAGGCCGTTTGCTGAGCACTCAGCTCGCTGGGTTTGATTACTGCGGTATTACCCGAGGCGATAACCATCGCAAGCTTAGTGGTAATAAAGCCATAGTTGGCATTCCAGGCGGTGATAAGACCGACAACGCCCAACGGCTCCATCACCACTTTCGCCACCCCCGCCTGGCTTTCAAACGAGTAGTCTTTCAGCAGGTCGATGGCCTGCAGGAAGCTGTTGTACGAGCGCGCCACGGTGCTTTGGGCGAACGCGACCGGGCAGCCATATTCATCCACCATGATCTCCACCAGTTCATCTTCACGCGCTTTCACGGCGTCGTGCAGCAACTGCAGCCAAATCATTCTTTGCTCGCGGGTGGAGAGACGCATTTGCGGAAAGGCTGCTTTTGCAGCGGCGATGGCGAGGCGGGTGTCTTCTTCGTCTGCCAGGCGAACCTGAGCTACGGGCTGTTCGCTGACCGGATGAATTAAGGTCAGCACCTCACTGCCGTGGGGCGTGACGTGCTGACCGTTAATATAGAGGGTGTCGATGGTTTTCATTTTTGCGCTCCAGCGGTTGTGTTTGACGCTTAAAGTGTCGTTGAACACGTCCGTTTTTCTGTAGCGCAATCCTGTTTGATGCTTGCACAATCCTGCAAATCAGGATTCAGATTGATGACAAACAGCCGAAAAACGTGGTTTTCGACTGTTTGGGGCAAACCAGAGAACATTATTCATTGTTTTTATTAGACCTGGGGTCGGACTTTTTAGAGCAATGAACTTTGTCAGCAGTCTCAATCCTGCAAAGCAGGATTATTTTTTCTTCTACTGTCTCTCGGCTATGGCCTGAAAGCGTTTCGCGCGTAGCCAGTCGTAGCACCAGTTATAAACCACGGTGTACGGCAGGAAGAACAGGAAGAAACCAATCTCTACCATCAGCGCCTGCAGCAGCGTGACGTTCAGCATCCACGCGGCGAGCGGCAGACCAATCAGAATAAAGCCCCCTTCAAAGCCCAGCGCGTGAGCAATGCGCAGCCCCATGCCACGCTTGCGTGACGGCGGGTAAAATTTATCAAACCCGGCGTTGTAAATAATGTTCCAGACCATCGCGACGGTGGACAGCATGATGGCCAGCGCCCCCATCTGGAACAGGGGTTTGTTCATCAGCCAGGCGGCGGTTGGCGCACAGATACCAATGGCGATGGCTTCGAAGCCGACGGCATGCACGATGCGCTCAGAAAGGCTTCTGTTGTTTTGCGATTTCATTTTGATGACTCCTTTTTCACAAGGCCGCCATTATCATCGTAATTATTGATATGATATAGCTAACAGCCATCGATAAAAGCGATAGTTTATGCGTTACTCTCCTGAATCACTGGAAGCCTTTTTGCAGGCCGTTGAAACGGGTTCTTTTTCCGCTGCAGCGCGTAAGCTGAAGAAGAGCCAGTCAACCATCAGCAGCGCCATTGCCAATCTGGAGGCAGATCTCGGCGTCACTCTGTTTGATCGCCACGCCAGACAGCCAACGCTCACCCCACATGGGCAGCGTGTTTTGCCCTATGTGCAGGCGATTTTTGCCGCCAGCGAGCGGCTGGATGAAGTGTCCGTCAGGCTGGCCGACAACGTCGAACCTCGCCTGACTTTTGTGCTTTCCGACATGTGGCAAACCGCCCACCATGAATCCATCCTGCAACAGTTTTCCGAGCGCTACCCGGACATCGAATTTGAGTGCATCATTGCCGAAGATGAAGACGTGATCGATAGTCTGCAGATTGGCCGCGCCCACGTCGGCGTGCTGCGGGTTCAGGCAAGTTACCCGCCGGATATCACCGTCGCCCGCCTCCAGGTCGGCGCAGAGATGACGATTTTTATCCATCGCGATCACCGGCTTGCAAAGCAGACCGAGGTGCGAATGGATGAGCTACATACCGTGCGGCAGCTGGTGCTTAAAACTTTTGTGCGTCCCGGCAAGGTCGCAGCGCGCGGTCCCGTCTGGTCGTCCCCCTCTTTACTGTTGCTGCTTGAGATGGCGGAGCAGGGATTCGGCTGGGGCATTTTGCCGAGCTGGCTGGTAGAACAGTTTGGGCACGGCGTGCTCAAGCCGCTCAATGTAGAAGGCTGGCCGCAGATGCTGGAAGTGGACGTCGCGTGGTCGAACAAAACGCCGCCCGGGCCGGCTGGCCGTTGGATGATAGACCGCCTGCGGGAGCGGCGGTAATAAATCTGTACACACTTGCGGTTGTCACTTCGTGCGCTTTCAGGTTAAAAAATTGTTTTCCAACCAACAGGATCCCGTAAATGAGCGCCATCACCACCCTTTTTGCCATTACCGCCACCGTCACGCTGGGCGCAATGAGCCCCGGCCCAAGTTTTGTTTATGTCGCCCAAAATGCCGTGGCCCGTTCCCGCGCACATGGACTGGTGACCGCGCTGGGTACCGGCGTCGGCGCGGCTGCATTTTCACTGATGGCGCTGCTGGGCCTGCAGGCTTTCCTGCTGGCGGTGCCGGTGGCATATACCGGGATCAAGATAGCCGGGGGGCTTTATCTGCTGTGGCTGGCTTATAAGATAATCAAACACTCGCGCGAGCCGCTGCACGTTGGCGCGGTGGGGAAAAGCGATAAAAGCATGATGGCGACCTTCCGCGACGGGCTATTCACTCAGTTGAGCAACCCGAAAACCGCCGTGGTGTTTGCCAGTATTTTTACCGCATTGCTTCCGCGCGAAATCCCGACCTTTTATTACGTCGTCCTGCCGGTGCTGTGCTTTGTGATTGATGCGGGATGGTATTCGATTGTCACGCTGGTGTTGTCTTCAGAGAAGCCGCGCAATGCCTACCTGCGCTTTAAAACCGTGATTGACCGCTTAGCGGGCGGCGTGATGGGGATTTTGGGGCTGAAACTGATTTTCTTCTCACGCTAAAAAACAGAAAGCCACCGCAGGCGGTGGCTCAGACAGAGAGGGATCAGTGAATCCCCAACCGGTGCGCATGGGAGATTTCTTCACGCAGCTCAAGGTGGGTTAAACCCAGCAGATCGGCAAACTCCAGCTTTAACTGCTGCAGGCGGATCAGGAATTGTGCGGGGGTTAACTGCTCTTGTTCGCGGCGGAGAAATTCAAACGCTAAGGTGGTTGGGGTTATCTCGGTGTCCATGGTAATCCTCTGTTTGGTTGTGAAATCAGGGCTATTGTACCACCAACGCACTGTGCAAAAAACAGCCAGACCGGCGTTTTCTGGCTGCAGAAACTTTTTACCTACATAACATCAGGACAGCTATATGTTTTCTAAGCATTATGAAGTTGATGCAAGCCATATCGATTTTCAGGGCGTGGTAGACGGCCTGTACTATCCGTTTTACATGGAGTGGACTCGCCACGCTTACATGCGTGAGGCGCTGGGTATTGATATTGAGGAAGAGTTCCGCCAGGGCAAACTTTATATGGTGCTGGAGTACTCGCTGCGCTTTCGTAAAAGCCTGCAAAAAGGCGATAGCGTCGAGGTTACCTGCCAACTTGAGCGGAACGAAAAACGCAACCGCGTGAACTTTGCCCAGCAGATCAAGGTCGACGGCGTGGTTTATGCCGAAGCAACGTTTGTGGCAACCTGCCTGGCTAACGGCCGCCCTTCCATGCCGGAAGCCGTGCTGAACGCGCTGGAACAACTCTAACTTGAATTAGCGAAGGGCCATCGCGCTCTTCGCTCCTCTTCCCAAAGCCTGCTTTCCCCCTCCCAAACATAAGTGTCTTTATTGATTTATGGTGATTCCACGCCCCTGTTCCTGCTACCCTCTGGCAAAAAAGTGAATAAGACTTAGGATCGCCTGCAATGCAAGAATTTACCCGGCCAGTTTTACAGCTGCCTAATAACGAAAAGAAACTACTGCTACACTCCTGCTGCGCGCCCTGCTCGGGCGAGGTCATGGAGGCCATACATGCGTCCGGCATCGAATACACCGTGTTCTTCTACAACCCGAATATTCATCCGCAGAAAGAGTACCTGCTGCGCAAGGACGAAAACATTCGCTTCGCGGAACAGCACGGCGTGCCGTTTATCGACGCGGATTACGATACTGATAACTGGTTTGAACGAGCGAAGGGAATGGAATGGGAGCCAGAGCGCGGCGTCAGATGCACGATGTGCTTCGATATGCGCTTTGAGCGCACCGCGCTGTACGCCCACGAAAACGGGTTTAACGTCATCAGCAGCTCGCTGGGCATTTCGCGCTGGAAGAACATGCAGCAGATTAACGACTGCGGCCATCGCGCCGCAGCGCCTTATGAAGGCATGAGCTACTGGGACTACAACTGGCGTAAACAGGGTGGCTCCGCACGGATGATTGAAATCAGCAAGCGCGAACAGTTTTACCAGCAGGAGTACTGCGGCTGCGTCTATTCCCTGCGCGACACCAACCTGCACCGAAAAGCCAATGACCGCCCGCTGATCAAAATTGGCAAGTTGTTCTACGGTAAAGACGACGAATCAACGGAAGCGTAACGCGAAGGGTGAAAATCCGGGAGCCTGCCGACATCGATCAGGCCCCGTAATTATTCAAAGTAACCCAGAAGCACCCTGCGTTTTCCCGAGCAGGTTAGAAGTTTATAGCCATCAACCCTGCACATTGCACGGATATATTCTGTTTGATTTTTAAGGCACTTAACGCAAATCAGGGCTTTGCAGTTTGCGTTAAGTGCGATTTCACTGCGGCTACATTAGTGAGTGCGCTTTCTTCATAAGCTTTTTTATACCAAAAGGCAGCGTTTAATCCCTACTTGACCATAAAACAACTTTGACATGGCATAGTTTTAACTTAGCATAAGTCATTACTCTAAATGAACAATACTAATGCCGATGGAATTGAAAATGCATAAGAATTTTAGAGGTTTTTATACACCAAGAGATGAAGATTTATCTTCTTTATGGATGAGTGATAAAACCATATTCATTTTTGACACCAATACTCTCTTTAATCTCTATCGATGTGAAAAACAAACAAGAGAAGATCTTTTGAATGTAATGAGGAAAATCTCAAAACAATCTTGGTTTCCTTTTCAAGTTTATTATGAATACCAGCGCAACAGAAAAGAAGTAATATCTGACAGCATCAAAAGTTTAGAAGCAATAAAAACAACTCTAAGATCAGTGTCAAATCAAACTGAGAAAGCCTTATCAGAAGGAAAAGTAAAAAAACACCTTTACTCCTCATTGTCTAATGAATTAAACGAACTTCAGAAAGAACTAATTATTCCTATTGATAAGTTTATCACAACAAATATCGAGCCCCGTATAGAAGAAAAAAAGTTAATTGGAAAAAGTGACTTTATAAGAAAAAGTATCGATAAGATCATCGGTGATAACTGTGGTGATGTACCATCACAAAACATAATAGATATGATTAATAAAGAAGGTGAAGAAAGATATAAATCTAAAATTCCACCAGGATTTAGCGATGCCCCCAATAAAAAAGGGGATAGTTTTTTCTCAAGCATTAAATTTAGTGACAAGTTTGGTGATTTGTATTTGTGGATGGAAATAATTGAAAAAGCCAAAAAATCAAAAGGACATAATATATTCTTCATTTCAGATGATGTTAAGAAAGACTGGTGGTTTATACATAATGGCGAAAGAGTCGGGCCCCTTGAATCACTTCAAACAGAGATCTACAATGCATCTGAGATAGATACCTTTAGAATGCTTACTCAATCAAGCTTCTTATATGAAGCCAAAAAATTCCTGAAGGGAATCAAAGTTAGTGATTCCTCAGTAGAAGAAGCTAAAACATTCTCAATAATCGACAAAGATTTTTCATTTGAGGGGTTGCGCACCAATATAAAATCAAACAGCTACTCACACTTATGGGGTGATAACACCAATCTCACGAGAGGGGCTTTATCCGAGTCATCAGATGACACCATAAATATGAAATTCAGCAGTATTTTGAATGAATACACTAACATCAGAGATGAGTATTCCATACTCTTTAAAAGTTTCCAGAAAGCCCAAGAACTTGCGGAAGAGTACTATCAAAACAATAAAATCCATTCACCACTCAAAGATGCACTCTCATTGCTGATGGCAAAAGCCATTTCGTATATAGAAGAAATCGAGCCAATTATAACAGAGCTAAAATCAAGGTTAACATTAAATGACTGGACCGATTTCAATCATATTTTCCAAGAGTGCCATTCATATATACATATAAATATGGTTGAGTTAAGGAATACACTTTCAAAAATAGAATCATTGCTTTTGTAGTAATAACTATTCATGTAACACACCCAGAGCTTAGCTCTGGGTGTGTTAATTATATATTTATTGCTCCGCCAGCCCTCGGTTTTTCAGCATCGGTTCGCTGCGCGGATCGTGTCCTCGCCAGTCGCGGTATAACGCTTCGAGATCTCTGCTGTTGCCGCGTGAAAGAATCGCTTCACGGAAGCGCTGGCCGTTTTCAGCCGTGAGGCCGCCCTGCTCCACAAACCACCGATAGCCATCATCCGCCAGCATTTGCGTCCAGATATAGGCGTAATAACCCGCCGCGTAGCCGCCGCCAAAAATGTGGGCAAAATAGCTGCTGCGGTAGCGTGGCGGGACTTCTGCCAGATTAATATGTTCTTTTTCCAGCGCTTCGGCTTCAAAACGCGTCACGTCGTCAATTTCCGCGTCTGGCGGCAGGCTGTGCCAGTTCATATCCAGCAGCGCCGCCGCCAGCAGTTCGGTCATGTCGTAGCCTTTGTTGAACTGCGCGGAGCGGAACAGCTTGCCGCGCAGCGACTCGGGCATCGGTTCGCCGGTCTGGTAATGACGGGCATAGTTAGCAAAGACCTCTGGATGGCTCGCCCAGTGCTCGTTGATTTGCGACGGGAACTCGACAAAATCACGCGGCGTGTTGGTGCCTGAAAGACTCGCATAACGCTGCGTAGCAAACAGGCCGTGCAGCGTATGGCCGAACTCGTGGAACAGCGTCACTACGTCATCCCAGGAAATCAGCGCGGCCTCACCGGCAGCGGGTTTTGTATAGTTGCAGACGTTGTAGATAACCGGCATCGCGTCAAACAGCGTGGACTGTTCAACAAAATTCCCCATCCACGCCCCGCCGCCTTTGCTGTCGCGGGCAAAGAAATCGCCGTAAAACAGCGCCATACCACGACCGTCTTTGTCAAAGATTTCCCAGGTACGCACATCCGGGTGATAGGTCGGGATATCAAAGCGCTCCACAAAACGCAGCCCGAAGAGCTTACTGGCGGCCCAGAAGACGCCGTTGGTCAGCACGCCGTTAAGTTCAAAGTAGGGTTTGATTTGCCCTTCGTCGAGATCGTACTTCGCGCTACGCACCTGCTCGGCATAGAACTGCCAGTCCCAGGCTGCTGCCTGGAAGCCCCCATCCTGAGCATCAATGACGTCCTGAATGTCTTTCAGCTCACGGCGGGCGCGCCCGGTTGCGGCAGGCACGATATTTCGCATAAAGCGCAGCGCCGCGTCAGGGGTTTTCGCCATCTGGTCGGCCATTTTCCATGCCGCGTAGTTTTTAAAGCCCAATAGCTTTGCCTGTTCGGCTCGCAGCCTGGCCAGACGAGCGACGATAGCGCGCGTATCGTTAGCGTCATTGCGCTGGGAACGCGTCCAGCCAGCCTCAAAAAGCGCTTCACGCGTTGCCCGGTGACTCAGGCTTTGTAGTGCAGGCTGCTGGGTGAAATTAAGCAGCGGAAGTAACCATTTTCCTTCGAGCCCTTTGTCGGCCGCAGCCTGAGCCGCCGCCGCAATTTCCGCACGGGTTAAACCCTTAAGCGCCTCAACGCTTTCAACGACCAGTCCGCCGGCCTTATCTGCCGCATGCAGGCGGTTATTAAACTGGCTTGTCAGCTGTGCGCTCTCTTTATTCAGCGCTTTCAGGCGGGTTTTGTCCTGCTCGCCGAGCGTAGCGCCCGCCAGCTTGAAATATTGCCAGGTAACTTCCACCAGCCGCAGGGATTCTGCATCAAGATTAAGATCGTGGCGCTGCTCATAAACGCTATTAAGACGAGAGAATAAGACGTCGTTCAGGCGAATTTCATCCGCCAGCTCGGCCAGTTCGGTGGAGAATTCTTCGTCCAGCTGCTGGAGGAAATCATTGGTGTGCGCCGAAGTCATCGCGTAGAAAACGGTGGTGACACGCCCGAGCATCGCGCCGGTTTTCTCCAGAGCCAGGTAAGTATTGTCAAACGTCGGGGCTGCCGGGTTACCGGCGATGGCGGCAACTTCTTCACGCTTGACTCGCTTACCTTCGTCGAAGGCCGGGCGGTAATGCTCGTGGGTGATCTCATCGAAATGCGGCGCCTGATAAGGCAGTAAACTCAGCTGGAAAAACGGGTTGCTGTGCAACATCCTCTACTCCCGGTAACCTGAAATGTGGGTTAGTTATAGCGTATTTCGACACGTTTCTTAAAAGAAAACTAAGATTACCGTGGCCCGCTAGCGTGCTAAGGTAGTGCAGGACAAAAGCGTTGAGGAACAGAGAGATGATTGTACTGGTTACGGGTGCTACCGCGGGCTTTGGCGAAAGCATTACCCGCCGTTTCGTTAAAAATGGCCACAAGGTTATTGCCACCGGCCGCCGTCAGGAACGCCTGCTTGAGCTTAAAGAAGAGCTGGGCGACAACCTGCTTACGCTGCAGCTGGATGTACGCAACCGCGCCGCTATAGAAGAAGCGCTGGCTAGCCTGCCTGCCCAATGGCAGCAGATTGATATCCTGGTCAATAACGCCGGGCTGGCGTTGGGCATGGAGCCTGCGCATAAAGCCAACGTCGACGACTGGGAAAACATGATCGACACCAACAACAAAGGCCTGGTGTACATGACCCGCGCCGTGTTGCCTGGCATGGTCGAGCGTAATCGCGGCCATATTATCAATATCGGCTCTACGGCGGGTAGTTGGCCTTACGCCGGCGGTAACGTCTACGGCGCGACGAAAGCGTTTGTGCGTCAGTTTAGCCTCAACCTGCGTACCGACCTGCACAAAACCGCCGTTCGCGTGACCGATATCGAACCGGGCATGGTCGGCGGCACCGAGTTTTCCAACGTGCGCTTTAAAGGCGACGATGACAAAGCCGGAAAAACCTACGAAAACGCCAACGCGCTGACGCCGGAAGACGTTACCGAGGCCGTCTGGTGGGTGGCTACGCTACCGAAGCACGTCAATATTAATACCCTGGAAATGATGCCTGTCAGCCAGACATTTGCCGGACTGAGCGTCCACCGAGAAGGGTAGTGCCAACCAAACCCGGGTAAAATGCCCGGGTTTACGTTTTAATAAGATTCGATGTCTAATTCGCACTCAACCTCTGAAGATAAAAAAACCATGCCACTTTCCCGAGAGATCAATCCCACTCAACCGGTAAACCAGCAAATTTATCATATTCTGCGGCGCGAAATTGTACGCTGCCAGATTGCCCCAGGCACCCCCCTTTCAGAGAAAGAGGTGTCCGTCCGTTTTGATGTATCACGTCAACCGGTACGGGAAGCGTTTATTAAGTTAGCGGAAACCGGGCTGGTGCAGGTTCGCCCTCAGCGTGGTACGTGGGTGAGTAAAATCTCCATCAGCCACGTAAAAAACGGCTGTTTTATTCGCGAAGCTATTGAACGTGCCGTCGTTAAACGTGCCGCCACAAAAGTGACCGACTCCGATCTGTACACGCTGGAGCACCTGCTCAACCAGCAGCGAGTGGCGATTAACGACAACCACATTGATGACTTTTTCTCTCTCGATGACAAATTTCATCAGCAGCTTGCGCTTATTGCCGACTGCAGCCTCGCATGGGAGACGGTTGAAAACATCAAAGCAACCATGGATCGCGTGCGCTATATGAGTCTCGACCATGTTTCCCCGCCGGCCATGCTGCTCGACCAGCATTATGCGATCTTTAACGCACTGAATGCGCATGATGAGACAGCGGTGGATAACGCTATGCACCTTCATCTGCACGAGATAAGCCAGTCGATATTGCTGATTCGCCAGGAGAACCAGGACTGGTTCAGCGAAGAGGAGTAAAGCGTCGCACTACGGTGACAGCGG
The DNA here is from genome assembly GCA_009668225.1 of Enterobacteriaceae bacterium RIT693. GTDB lineage: Bacteria > Pseudomonadota > Gammaproteobacteria > Enterobacterales > Enterobacteriaceae > Cedecea. The sequence continues at coordinate 134,097 of WJYK01000002.1, forward strand.
GACGTTTAGCGCCCCGCTACGTGATTAATAACGCGAGACGGTCGTCTTCGCGCCATTTTCACACACTTCCAGATACAGTTCGGTTACCCGACTAACAAAACCGGCGTTAGCGGGTAAATCGCTCCCGAAAATCGTATTCAGCCCAAGCAGGGCCTTCACACGCGCTTCCCCTTCTGCGCTTTGCTCTACTGCAGATTTTATCGCCGGCAGTAACGGGTCACTGATTTCGATAGGCTCCCCCTGCTCGTCCACGCCGCCTACGTAGCGGATCCAGCCGGCGACACCCATCGCCAGCAAGTCATACCGGCTGCCGTTCAGGATATGCCAGCGAATAGCGTCCAGCCAGCGCTGAGGAAGCTTCTGGCTACCATCCATTGCAATTTGCCAGGTACGATGACGCAGCGCCGGGTTGGTGTAACGCTCAATAAGCGAGTCGGCATACTTTTCAAGATTAACGCCCTGCACTTTCAGCGTTGGAGCTTGTTCATTTAGCATCAGCGCCTGCGCCGTGCGGCGGTAGTTTTCATCCTGCATGCAGTCAGAAATATGCGGGTAACCGGCAAGATAACCCAGATAGGCCAGAAACGAGTGGCTGCCGTTGAGCATACGCAGCTTCATTTCTTCATATGGCAGCACGTCCTTAACCAACTCAGCCCCGGCTTTTTCCCATGCCGGGCGTCCAGCCACAAAGTTATCTTCAATTACCCACTGTCGGAAAGGCTCGCAGGCCACGGCGGCCGGGTCTGCAACGCCGGTTTGCTCCACAACCTGAGCCAGTGTTTCCGGGGTAACAGCCGGAACAATACGGTCAACCATGGTGGACGGGAAAGTCACATTAGCCGCAATCCAGTCGGCCAACGCTTCATCAAGTGCCCTGGCCCATGTCAGGATAACGTTACGGGTGACGTGACCGTTTTCCGGCATATTATCGCAGGACATCACGCTGAACGGTTTGAGCCCAGCCGCTTTACGTCGAGCCAACGCTTCGATTATCACACCGGGAGCTGACTGCGGCTGATGTGGCTTTTCCAGATCACGAAGATATAAAGGATGATCGGTCAGTAATTTGCCGGTCGCCGGGGAATGGCAATAGCCCTTTTCAGTAATTGTTAGAGAGACAATCGCGACCTCAGGCCGCATCAGAGCGGAAAATACCGCCTCAAGTCCGTCAACCTGGGCGTGAAGCGCTTCGGTAACTACGCCCACTATGCGGCATTGCCAGGCATCTGCGGACATTTCCGCTACGCTGTACAAATTTCCCTGCTGTTTTAAATCGGCAATTTGCTGTTCGCCACCGATCAAATTGATTTCACAATAACCCCAGTCGCTGCCGTGCTCATTCGCCAGAATATCGGCGTAAACAGCCTGGTGCGCACGGTGAAAAGCGCCAAAACCCAAATGCACGATACGAGGAACCAGCTTGTTGCGATCGTAATCAGGGGTGATGGCTCGGGACCTAAGTAGTTTGTTTTCCATAATAGACTCACTGTTGGTATCGGTCAGATTATGCCGCGGACTCGCCGCGGCAATGTCGTTCGTTACTCGGTTTATGCACCGGGCTGCGATGTGGCAGGTTTCTCGGTCGGAGCTATGTTCGCTGAGTCGCTGAACCATAACTTGTCGTAGTGATAGCCCGTTAAATCTTCCACGACAGCTTTCGTCTCGGGCTGCACATCGCGCTTTTCACCGCCCGTTTTCAGCCGTTCAACCTCATCAACAAAAATTTTGTGCGTCCGCTTATTCAGGCGGAAGGTCAGCGCTTGCCAAAGCGCGAGCAGCAACAGTCCAGCAGTACCCACAAACAGCAGCCCTGCAATCATGTTGATTGCGCTCTCCGGTTGAACCTGACTGCCTTTTACAAATCCCCCCACCTGCAACAAAACACCAACAATGAAAGTGGCGATGGCAACGGTCGTTTTGCGGGAAAAGGTCATTACTGCGGCAAAGAGCCCTTCACGGCGCTGACGGGTGATCATCTCGTCGATATCAGGAATAAACGGGAATACGTTCCACGGCGTGAATTCGAGTACGCAGCGGCCAACCTGGTAAACGACAGCGAGTGCAATCAGCAACATCGCTTTGTTATCCGTCGGGAACAGATACACCATCAGTAAGCCAAGCAGGCAAAGCATCATTACGCTGTAGGCGAAGATATAGAGGCGGGATGGACCGTACTTGATGATAGCGACACCCGCAATCAGCGTAACCGGCAATCCTACGATACTCATAGAAAGCAAGGTGCCTGCAAGTGCAGAAGAAACATTCAGGCAGTAAACACAGAAGAAGACGAACACCGTGTTATAAACATCCTTGCCGGTAAACGAGCAGAGATAAATGGCAAGGTGCTTTCTGAACGCCCGAACTTTCAGCGTTGAGAAATAATCCTTAAACAAATTAACCAGCGTAGTCACATTGCCCACGGCTGAAATTTCGTTGCCACTGTTCTCCAGTTCCGCCAGCATTTCCGGCGTCAGATCCCTTTCCCAGGTCACCTTCCACGAGATAAATACGCAAACCATAAATAGCACGGCAAACACCATACCGTTGATAAGATAGGCATTAGCGTCATTTTCCCCGAAATAGCTGATTAACAGCCCCGGAATAAACGTCGCCAGGAAGGTGCCTGTGGCAGAGAAGAACATACGGCAGGTGGAAAGCTTGGTACGTGAATTAAAGTCTCTGGTCATCTCTGACGGCAGCGTTTCCCATGGGATCAGTACCATAGCCGCGATAATTTCGAAGGCGAGGTACACCGTCAGATAAAACATAAAGCTCATGCCGTTTAGCCACAGTAGCGCGTAAACCAACATCAGCGGTGCGCCAATAAGTAAGAAGAAACGGCGACGGCCAAACTTCTTGCCCAGGTAGTGCTTATAGAAATGGTCGGTGAAGCTGCCCATAAACAGACTGACTATGGCATCCACAATTCTGGCAATCGCCACGATGGATGCAGCTTCTACGGGAGATAACCCAACAAAGGTGGTATAGAAAAACAGCAGCCATGCGCCAATGACCGTAAATGCACCACCGCCCATAATATCCGTGATACCGTATCCGATACTCACCGGAATCGTTATTTTCCTGTTTGCACGAGACATTCTATTTCCTTATATCCGGCGAAAATTAAAACTCGAAATACTTTTCGGCGTTGTCATGACAGATATTTCTCACCATCCTGGTCAGGATCGCTTTGTCTTCCGGGACTTCACCGCGCGTGACCCAGCCGCCGATGAGGTTGCAAAGAATACGTCGGAAATAATCGTGGCGAGTGTATGAGATAAAGCTGCGGGAGTCCGTCAACATGCCGATGAAATTGGTAAGCAGCCCCTGGTCGGCCAGGCAGTTAAGCTGGTTTTCCATGCCTCTTCGGGTGTCGTTAAACCACCAGCCTGAACCAAACTGAATCGGTGATTTAACGCCCTCCTCTCCCGACTGAAAATTAGCAATCGCTGAGGCAACCACGTCGTTGTAACTGGCATTGAGGTTATAGACGATGGTTTTAGGCAGCGCCCCCGCCTGGGTCATCGCATCCAACAAGCCGTTGAGCCCCTGCGCCAGCTGACTTTGGTCACCAATGGAGTCAAAACCGGTGTTGATACCAACACGCTTCACCAGAGTGCTGTTGTTATTACGAATCGCGCCAAAATGCAGCTGCATCGCCCAGCCGCGGGCCTTATAGTGCCCCGCCAACATCAAGAAAACGGCGCCGGTAAACTGCGCGTTTTCCTCGTGTGTCAGCGTCTCTCCCGCTATTTTTTTGGTGAACAGTGAGTCGATGGTTGCCTGCGAGGCATATTGATACTGTATTTCGAGCGGGCCGTGATCGGAAATACGGCAACCATGTTCATGGAACCAGTCGATGCGCCCGGCCATTGCCTGAGACAACAAATCAAACGAGGTTATCCGGGTTTTACAGAGCTCGGAGAGCTTTGCAATAAAGGCAGTAAAGTATTGCGGGCGTGCCTCAAAAATGTCATCCGGGCGGAAGGTAGGCAATACCTTTGTGGTAAAGCCAGCGTCCTGCTGTAATAAGCGATGGTACGCCAGTGAGTCCAGCGGAGAGTCGGTCGTGCAGAGCGTTTCTACGTTGGAACGCGTGATTAAAGCACGTGGTTTAAAATCATCCTGCTGCAATACTTCATTGCAGGTCCGCATGATTTCACGCCAGTTTCGGCTACTGAGATTCTCTTCAATGCCAAAATAGTATTGCAGTTCAAGATGGGTCCAGTGGTAAAGCGGGTTACCAAAACTGGATTCCACCGTTTCTGCCCACACGCGAAACTTCTCTTCCGCGCTGGCGTTACCAGTAATATACTCTTCTCCAATGCCATTCGCTCGCATCGCCCGCCATTTATAATGGTCACCAGCCAACCACAGCTGAGTAATATTTTCGAACGCCTTATTTTCATAAATTTCTTTTGCGTCAAGGTGACAATGGTAATCAATTATCGGTAAATGCCTTGCGACATTCTGATAAAGTACACGTCCATGTTCGTTATCGATCATGAAAGCGTCATTAATAAATTTCATCTCGTTCCCTCTATTATTATCCCGCAGAGAACCAGGCCACTATTACGGCAACCTGGTTGCAGTATTAGTTGTTGCGGGCTACGTCCACCGGACGGCACTGACATTCAGCGGCATCTTCTTGAATACTGAGATCGCGATCTTTAACTTCGGGCATTAACACGGCGGCAACCAGTCCAATAATCGAATAAGTGATTAGCATGACGACAAGTGGCCACCAGGAACCCGTTGCATTGACGAATATACCCGCCAGCACCGGCCCAAAGCCCACGGCAACCAAACCACCGGCCTCTTTTGAAATAGCCATGCGTGTGAAACGGTTTCGGGCACCAAATATCTCCGCCATAGTGATATTCTCCAGTGCAAACAGTCCCAACACCGCGACATTATGAATAACAATAATACTGGCCATAATAGCGCTGACGCTCTGGCTCCTATCGATAATTATCGATAGCATTGGATAGGCAAGAAGGATCGCAGAAATATTGACGATAATATAAGGCACGCGGCGGCCAATCTTATCCGATAACCATCCAAGAAGAGGAATGGTGATGAAACCGATAATGGAGCTGATCATCAGCGCATCCGTCGGAATACTCTTATCAAACAGCAGCGTCTGCACCAGGTAGCCCGCAAGGAAGGTTTGAATCAGCCCGGAGTTTCCAGCCTGGCCAAAACGTAAACCGGTTGCCAGCCAGAATGACTTACTGGTAAACATTGCCCCCATGGAGTGGGTATTATCGTTCTCATTTCCTACCTTTGCCGTTTCGCCTTCATTAACCTTTTCAAAGACGGGACTTTCTTTGAGATTAATACGAAGCCAGATGGCAAAGATCATGACCACTGAGCTTGCCAGGAATGGAATTCGCCATCCCCACGCAACAAGCTGATCTTTCTCAAGTACGAAGAACATCATCGCCCAAATTGCCGTTGCCGATAACGTACCGCAGTTAGTCCCCATTGCGACCAGTGACGAAATAATCCCACGCCGTCCCTTAGGAGCATATTCAGCCAGCATTGTTCCGGCCCCGGAGATTTCAGCGCCAGCACCGAGCCCCTGGATAATACGCAAAACAACGAGTAATAATGGAGCAAAAATACCTATTTGCGCATACGTTGGCAATACGCCAATCAGGGTCGTACAGATACCCATCATAGTAATTGTAATAAATAACACTTTCTTACGGCCAATGGTGTCACCCATTCGACCGAATATAAACGCCCCGACAATTCGTGAAATATAACCCGCACCATAGGTTCCCATTGCCAATATTAACGCCATTGCGGCAGACTGCTCGGGGAAAAATATCTCATGGAACACTAATGCAGCGCCCAGAGAATAAAGCTGGAAATCCATAAACTCAAGTGCAGTACCAAGCCAACCGGAAACGGCGGCCTTGACAAGATCTGAAGTGCTTCTTTCCGATTGCTGATTATGTATTATGTTTGTCGTCATAATTATGATCTCTGCAATTTATTGTTGTAGGTACAGAAAATATATGAGTGCAGAAGCTATGATTTAGAATTTCAATAAGACCTTACAGCAGTGCTGCCCATCATTTTCGAAAGTATTCATAGCGTCAATAATCTGGAAATAATCAAATTGGTGGGTAATCAATTTTTCAGGGTGAATTTTCCTTTCGACCATCCAGCTAATCACCTGGGGGAAACGATTACTGTTCAGACGTGAGCTATAAATTGAGATCTCCTTACTGGTGATCCCCTGCTGGCTGATAACGCAGGGCGCATCTGAGAAGCCCAGGATGCCAATTCGAGCGGCTGGCGAGGCCAGGCGGATTGCCTCCGGTAAAATCGAGGGGTGGCAGGCAGCATCAATAATCACCGTGGGGCGAATCCCAAGCCGGGCCAGTTCATCAGCCAGATCGAGGCTGGAATTATTGATTATTCGGTCTGCACCGTTTGCTTTAGCCATTTGCAGGCGCTCATCAATACGATCGACAACAATCACTTCTTTTACGCCATAAACGCCGCGCAAAGCCTGAATGGACGTTAGCCCCATCGGTCCAGCACCGTAGATCAACGCAGTGTCCAGCGGGCCCGGTTTCAGCTGATTGCAGATATTCGCCGCAATGGTAAATGGCTCTATCATCGTGGCTTCACTATCGTGAATAACATCCGGTACAACGTGAGCATTCTTAGCCGGCAGCGTTACATATTCACTAAAGCCGCCGTCCCGATGCACCCCGATAACCTGGAGTTCAGAGCATACATTCGGCCGCCCGACTGAACACGGATAGCAATGCCCGCAGCTGACCACAGGATCGCCAACAATACGCTCACCAATGCGCTCAACAGCAACGCCTGTGCCTACGGCATCAATACACCCTAAAAACTCATGCCCAATAACGCGGGGGTATTTAGCAAAAGGATTATGTCCTCGCCAAATATGCAGGTCGGATCCGCAAATACCCGCGCTGATAACACGAATACGAACTTCCCCTGCCTGTGGCTGCGGTATTTCACGCTCCTCAATAACCAGGTCATTAGGCGCTCTGACAGTAATAGATTTCATTATATTTACTCCGGTGATTTTCCCTGAAAAACAGCGGGTGTGCTTTCACCCGCAGCTCAATGTGTTCGCTATGACTGAAATCTCCATACAGAAAGGCACTACGCATGACGAAACGGAATAATTTCAGTTACCAGTTCCAGAGCGTTCCGTCTTCCAGACGTGCTACCGGGAGATAAGCCGGTTCGTAGGGATATTTAGCCGCGAGCTTTTCGTCGAACTCGATACCTAGCCCAGGTTTCTCGCCAGGGTGCATCAGCCCTTTATCGAACGTCCAGCTATGCGGGAAGACTTCCAGCATCTGCTCGGAATACCCCATATATTCCTGCACGCCGAAATTTGGCACCCAGAGATCGAAGTGCAGCGCGGCGGCCATACAAACCGGTGACAAATCAGAGGGGCCGTGAGAGCCGGTGCGAACCTGGTAGAGAGAGGCAAAATCAGCAATACGGCGCATGCCGGTAATACCGCCCGCATGGGTGATGGTGGTACGGATGTAATCGATGAGCTGCTCTTCAATAAGCTGCTTGCAGTCCCAGATGCTGTTAAACACTTCACCGACGGCAATCGGCGTCACCGTATGCTGGCGGATCAGGCGGAAGCATTCCTGGTTCTCCGCTGGCGTCGGATCTTCCATCCAGAACAGACGGTAATCTTCAATGCTCTTACCAAACCGCGCCGCTTCGATCGGCGTAAGGCGGTGGTGCATGTCGTGCAGCAGATGCTCGTCAAAGCCGAACGCCGAACGAACCGCATCGAACAGCGTTGGCGTAAAGTCGAGGTATTTTTCGGTGGACCACAGCTGCTCTTCCGGCCAGTCTCCTTTCGTCGCAGGTTCATAAGCCTGCCCTTTCCCTTTTGCCATACCGTAGGTGGTTTTCATGCCCGGTACGCCACACTGCACGCGAATGGCCTTAAAACCCATCTCTTTATGGCGAGCGTAATCGTCCAGTACTTCATCAATGGAATGACCGGTTGTATGGCAGTAGACCATTACGCCTTCACGAGAGGCCCCGCCTAACAACTGGTAAAGCGGCATTCCGGCTGCTTTTGCTTTGATATCCCAAAGTGCCATATCAATGGCCGAGATGGCGGACATGGTGACCGGGCCACGGCGCCAATACGCCCCTTTATAGAAAAACTGCCAGATATCTTCGATTCGGTGCGCGTCACGCCCAACGAGCTGCGGGCAGAGATGATCTTTAAGATAAGACGCTACCGACAACTCGCGACCGTTAAGCGTAGCGTCGCCCAGACCCGTTAATCCGTCATCCGTGGTGATTTTCAACGTAACAAAGTTACGTCCAGGACAAGTGACAAATACCTCAGCCTTTACGATTTTCATTCATTGTTTCCTTACGGCAAATTGCTACAACGGTAAATATTCGTGCAGAAGTTACTCCCCAATTAACTACCATACAAGTATGCAAATGTCGATAATCGTAGATAAGTCACATTTAAAATGTGACTTTATGAAACGGTTACAATTTGAATGAGAGAAAAATCAGGCAGGAAAAAACACAGGAAAATCAGGCCCGGCCCCAACCGGCAACGATAATTAGCATACCGCAGAACGCAATGACTGCCCCCGTCCAGTCATAGACGCTGAGCTTTACGCCATCCACAATTCTCAGCCACAGCAGCGCGGTAACCACATAAACGCCGCCGTAGGCCGCATAGACTCGCCCGCTAGCTGCCGGGTGCAGCGTCAGGAGCCAGACAAATATCGCCAGTGACAGCGCGGCAGGAAGCAATAATAGCGGTGAACCATTGCGCTTCAGCCATAGCCACGGCAGGAAACAGCCAATAATTTCCGCCAGTGCGGTAGCAAAAAACAGCAGGGTTGTTTTGATCATATTGTCTTTTATTCAGTAATAATGGTGTCCATGAGCGGCGTAATTAGGCGCCCACTAAGCCCAATGATATGATTAGTTTCGTTAAACCTAAAAGGAAATCACAATGAACTCAATCCTTCGTAAGTCTCTGTCATGGATGCCGTTAGCCTTGCTGGGTGCCGCATTCATGGTTTCCGTACCGGTTCAGGCAGACACCAACTTTGTCGTTGTCCAGCCGGGTTCCGGGAACGCCGTCGGCGGCCAGGAAAATTCACTGACCCGCCAGCGTGCGGCGGAAGAAAAAGAACAGTGGAACGACACCCGTACCTTGCGCCATAAGATCAACCGCCACAACGAAAAAGTGTTCGACCGTGAGTCTGCACGCGGTGATAAAAACTGGGATAAACAGGATGCCGCACAGGACAATTTTGATAAATGCCAGCAGAGTGCAAATGTGAACGTTTACTGGGAACCAAATACCTTGCGTTGCCTGGATCGTCGCACCGGCCGCGTAGCTAATCCATAATTAAACCTGTCCAAACGAGGCTTCTGCCCGCAGTCGCCTCCCTATCATCCGCGCAAGGATTTGCTATGAGTCATGAACTGTCTATCAGACTTCGCCCACTTGAGCGCGAAGACCTCCGCTTTGTCCATCAGCTGGATAACAACGCCAGCGTGATGCGCTACTGGTTTGAAGAGCCTTACGAGGCATTCGTTGAGCTTTCCGACCTGTATGACAAACACATCCACGATCAGAGTGAACGCCGTTTTGTGATCGACTGCAACGGCGTGAACGCCGGGCTGGTGGAGCTGGTAGAAATCGATCATATTCACCGCCGGGCTGAGTTTCAGATAATCATCACCCCGGAGTTTCAGGGCAAGGGGCTCGCTTCTCGCGCCGCCAAGCTGGCGATGGATTACGGTTTTACCGTGCTCAATCTCTACAAGCTCTACCTGATTGTCGATAAAGAGAATGAGAAAGCGGTACATATTTACAAAAAGCTGGGCTTTATCGTCGAAGGCGAGCTGATTCACGAATTCTTCATTAACGGTCAGTACCGCGATGCCATTCGCATGTGCATTTTCCAGCATCAGTTCCTGGCGCAGAAAGCGCCTGAAAACACCCTGCTAAAACCAACCGCTCAGTAACAATTGCGCCCCGGCGCAGGTGAACCACATTCCTGATGCATGTTCACCTGCCGCCGCATGAAACCTCCACGACAGCGGCTTGTCCTCCTTTTCCCGTTTCGCTTATTTTCCAGCCAGTCGGACGCGTTTTCCCGGCAAACCGATCAATCAGAACTAAAATAATAGGGTCGTATAATTTTGCGTTTAAAAGGTAACGGCTATCAAATTCGTAGGCCCATTCAGATATTAATTATCGATCGTACAGACTATCGTTAGCGGGCATACATATAACGGAGAGCAAAATGAGCAATTCTACTGACTTACACGACGCTTCCTCAGCGGGCGCAGGAAAGTGCCCATTTCACCACGGCCAGAGCACGGATATCGCCGGCGAGGGAACCAGCAATCAGGACTGGTGGCCGCATCAACTGCGCGTCGACCTGTTGAACCAACACTCCAACCGCTCTAACCCACTGGACGGCAACTTCAGCTACCGCAAAGAATTCAGCAAACTCGATTACTACGCCCTGAAAGGCGACATCAAAGCGGTGTTAACGGATTCTCAGTCCTGGTGGCCTGCAGACTGGGGCAGCTATATTGGTCTCTTCATCCGCATGGCGTGGCACAGCGCAGGAACCTATCGTTCCCGCGACGGCCGCGGTGGCTCCGGACGTGGTCAACAGCGTTTTGCTCCTCTTAACTCATGGCCAGATAACGTCAGCCTTGATAAATCCCGCCGTCTGCTGTGGCCTGTTAAACAAAAATATGGCCAGAAAATTTCCTGGGCTGACCTGATTATTCTTGCCGGCAACGTGGCGCTGGAAAATGCGGGCTTCCGTACCTTTGGCTTCGGTGCCGGTCGTGAAGACGTGTGGGAACCAGACCTTGATGTTAACTGGGGCAGCGAGAAAGAGTGGCTTGAGCACCGCCATCCGGAATCGCTGGCTCAGGCACCGCTTGGCGCCACCGAAATGGGCCTGATTTACGTGAACCCGGAAGGCCCCGAGCACAGCGGTGACCCGCTTTCAGCAGCGCCTGCTATTCGTGCCACCTTTGGTAACATGGGTATGGACGACGAAGAGATCGTCGCGCTGATTGCCGGGGGCCACACTTTAGGTAAAACGCACGGCTCTGCCGCCGCCACCCACGTGGGTGCCGATCCGGAAGCTTCACCGCTCGAAGCACAGGGCCTTGGCTGGGCAAACAGCTACAACAGCGGCGTAGGCACAGATGCCATCACTTCCGGTCTGGAGGTGGTCTGGACGCAAACGCCAACCCAGTGGAGCAACTACTTCTTTGAAAACCTGTTCGGCTATGACTGGGTGCAAACCCGCAGCCCGGCAGGCGCTATTCAGTTTGAGGCGACCAACGGCCCGGATATCATTCCCGATCCTTTTGACCCGTCCAAAAAACGCAAACCAACGATGCTGGTGACCGATCTTACGCTGCGCTTCGACCCGGAGTTCGAGAAGATTTCTCGCCGCTTCCTGAACGACCCGCAGGCCTTCAACGAAGCCTTCGCCCGCGCCTGGTATAAACTGACGCATCGCGATATGGGGCCAAAAGCGCGCTACATCGGGCCGGAGGTGCCAAAAGAAGATCTGATTTGGCAGGATCCGTTACCGCAAGCCACGCACGCCCCGTCCAGCGCGGATATTGAAGCTCTGAAGCAAACTATTGCTGACTCTGGCCTGTCCGTCAGCGAACTGGTGTCTGTCGCGTGGGCTTCAGCCTCAACCTTCCGTGGCGGCGACAAACGCGGCGGCGCGAACGGTGCCCGACTGGCTCTCGCGCCACAGCGTGGCTGGGAAGTCAACGCCGTTGCGGCTCGCGCCCTGCCGGTGCTGGAAGCCATTCAAAAGGCCTCCGGTAAAGCGTCTCTGGCCGATGTTATCGTGCTGGCCGGCGTGGTGGGTATTGAGAAGGCCAGCCACAGCAAAGTGCCGTTTACGCCGGGTCGCGTTGACGCCACTCAGGAGCAGACCGACATCGAATCCTTTGAGCTGCTGAAACCGGCCGCCGATGGCTTCAGAAACTACCGCCGTGTCGCCAATGCCACGTCGACCGAAGCACTGCTGATCGACAAAGCGCAGCAGCTGACGCTGACCGCGCCTGAGCTGACGGTGCTGATCGGCGGTTTGCGTGCGCTTGGGATTAACTACGATGAAAGCCAGCACGGCGTGCTGACCTCTCGTCCGGGCGAGCTGACGAATGATTTCTTCGTCAATCTGCTGGATATGCGCACCGAGTGGAAAGCCGTTGACGGCGGCAGCGAACTGTTTGAGGGCCGCGATCGCCCCAGCGGTGAAGTGAAATACACCGGCACCCGCGCCGATCTGGTCTTTGGTTCTAACGCGGTACTGCGCTCGCTTGCGGAAGTTTATGCCAGCCAGGATGCAGAAGAGAAATTCACCAAAGACTTTATTGCCGCGTGGACGAAAGTCATGAACCTTGACCGTTTCGACCTGCAGCAATAAACAAAAGGAGGCTTTTAGCCTCCTGTTTTTTCTCTCAATAAGGGAAGGTATTACGCCTTCCCTTTTTACTGCTTATTCTTCGCCGAAGTGGATCACGGTGCGAATTGATTTGCCTTCGTGCATCAGATCAAAGGCCTCGTTGATCTTATCCAGCGGCATACGGTGAGTGATGAACGGATCGAGATTAATTTTGCCCGCCATGGCATCTTCCACCATGCCCGGCAGCTGTGTGCGCCCCTTCACGCCACCAAACGCTGAGCCCCGCCATACGCGGCCGGTAACCAGCTGGAATGGGCGAGTTTTAATTTCCTGACCCGCACCGGCCACGCCGATAATCACGCTCTCTCCCCAGCCTTTGTGGCAGCATTCCAGCGCGGATCGCATCACGTTCACGTTGCCGATGCATTCGAAGCTGTAATCCACCCCGCCGTCCGTCAGCTCAACGATCACGTCCTGAATTGGCTTCTCGTGATCTTTCGGGTTGATACAGTCGGTCGCGCCCATTTCGCGGGCGAGGGTAAATTTCTCAGGGTTGGTATCAATGGCAATAATGCGCCCGGCTTTTGCCTGCACCGCGCCCTGAATGACCGCCAGGCCGATACCACCGAGGCCAAATACCGCAACGGTATCGCCTTCTTTAACCTTCGCCGTGTTGTGAACTGCGCCAATACCTGTCGTTACGCCGCAGCCAAGCAGACAGACTTTGTCCAGCGGCGCCTGAGGATTTACCTTCGCCAGGGAGATCTCCGCCACAACGGTGTATTCACTGAAGGTGCTGGTACCCATGTAGTGATAAATGGGCTCGCCCTTGTAGGAGAAGCGGGTCGTGCCATCCGGCATCAGTCCTTTCCCCTGTGTGGCGCGAACCGCCTGACAAAGGTTCGTTTTGCCGGATTTACAGAACTTACACTCGCGGCATTCTGCGGTGTAAAGCGGAATGACGTGATCGCCCGGCTTCAGGCTGGTCACGCCCTCGCCCACTTCAACCACGATACCGCCGCCTTCGTGGCCCAGTACCGCCGGGAACACGCCTTCCGGATCGTCGCCGGAGAGCGTAAAAGCATCGGTATGGCAGACGCCGGTGTGGGTGATTTTCACCAACACTTCACCTTTTTGCGGTGGCGCAACGTCGATTTCAACAATTTCTAAAGGTTTACCCGGCCCAAAGGCCACCGCAGCACGTGATTTCATCGTTTTCTTCCTTTTGGTGAGGGTGTTTTTATTTTAGATAAGAACGTAGCAAAGCCCCGACTTCCGCCATGCGCAGCGCGCGCTGCTCTTCAGACGTGTCGCCGGTGACCAGCTCATCTTTAAGGTGAATTTCCATCATTTCGCCCATCAGGCCGTTTGCTGCGCCGCGAACGGCCGCGATCTGCTGCAAAATAGCGAGACAAGGCTCGCCGTTTTCCAGCGCGCGCTCCAGCGCTTCCGTCTGCCCACGAATGCGCCTGACACGGGTCAAAATGCGTTTTTTGTCTTCCGGAGAGTGTGGCATAGCCGCCCCTTTATACTGTAGGGGGGTATAGTACCGTAATCTTTAGGCTATTGATAATCTTATATTTTATATAATTATCAGCCACTTAAAAGTAACCACAAACAGACATCTGGGGACATATACAGTCATTGACATGCCCCCAAATCTGCCCAGCGTTTTTCTACGTTAAGCGCGGCCGCATTCGCGATCTATGGTGAGCTGTGAAATCCACGCCGGTTTGAACGGTCCTGGAGTCTGACGCTCAGTGGAACCAAAACTCACGTTAAGAAAGTAGTGAACTTCCTCTGGATGGACCGGTATATGTAGAGTAAAAGCTCAAACATGCTGAAATTCCTTCTGAAATATATTTCCCTAAGGGACAATGATTGGGCATGTACGACTTCCCGGACAACGTCGGGGATAATTTAATATACTATATGACTCAGGCATTTAATAATCTGCGCTCACGCCAGAAAGCATAACTACAGGTTATAATAATTAACGCAGAAACCAAAGTGTGTGAGTTCCAGTACATAATTCCTATCTGAGGGACAATGGTATTTTGAAAACCTCCAGAATAAGGAGGTTCATTACTTATTTTAAACGTAACAAACCATATTATTATTACAAGTATAAACCGGCCAAACAGCCATGCAATAAAAGGCAACAGTATAATATACCCCCCCCCAAGTTTCTTATTGGAACTCAATAAGATGAAGCACATCAATGGTATCAAAGCTGGTATTATACCTGTTGCCCATGTTACTATTAGTTGCCAGACAGGAATATTCCATTGAGTTAAAACATTCCACCACAAAGTAACATCGGACGGGAATGTTCTATAAAGCAATAAAAAACTGACAGCCCCCCAAATTATCGCTGATTTCAACGTGTTATTTATCAATCTGCTATCCTCCATTATTTCTATAGTCCTTTTGTGGCTTCGTGCCACATTTCACCGTCAGTACCGATCCCTCGTCAATAAACCGGCATGCCAGGCCCCTGAGCATCAAAGGCTTTTATCAGTTGGATCACTGTTGACTGGTTGGTACCCTTACGTAACCATAAAGTCGTATAAAGCATAAAAATGTACCTTAAATCGAATGTCGGACAATTTGCATCCATTATTGCAAACTTAGAGGTTATTGATGAATTTATATTTTATCTAATTATCAATTGGTTGTGGAAAATTAAAGCCTGCACATACGATACACGCCCGGCCTTATTGTGACATCGAGACAGGTGAGGCTCTTCTGCCCCCGCCGAATGAACTGTTCAGGCGATCGATCTCACTGAAAAGCACCATCAGATCGTTGCTGTCCAGCCCAATCAGCTCAAGCTCGTGAACCAGTGACTGCAGGAGCAACTGCTTGCGGGCATCAGGCGAACCAGAGGACAACGCCGCTTCAATCAGCACGAAATTAGCACTCCGCGGGCGTTCAAGGTCAGGATATGTTGGGTCCACATAAAACGAATCGTCGTCGAGACTCATAAAGCGCTGGAACAGATCGTTATGGGGGTAGCCGGTTGTGACTGTGGCAGCGTGAATGGCAGCCGAAATTCTTTTTTTATCTAACGTACCGGTGCTTCGCAGCGTGACAGTAAATACAGGCATGGTCTGGCTCCTCAGGATAGTAAAAAGAGTCTACTGCCTTCCGCTCTTATAGATAGCCTGAAAACTGTTTCGCGCTGTAACCAGGCTGATGACTCCCGCGGCTTCTGCATACTTCACTTTTTTATCCCACCACATCATAAACAAACTCAACGGCCCCACTTTTCAGCACCTTTTGCGTCACTGGTTTAAGGTTCACGGACTTACTCACCGGCAGCAGCGGTATCCCCGCCCCGATAACGACCGGGATCTGGGTGATAAACAGGCGCTGCAGCTCGCCGGCTTCTGCAAACAGGGCGGCGGTTTTGCCTCCACCGACCAGCCAGACGTCTTTGCCTTTGGCGGCTGCGCGGGCCTGCGTTGCAATGTCGGCGGCAGCGCCCTGCACCAGGGTGATGTTTTTCCCCTCAGGAATGGAGAGCGAACGATGCGTGACGATAAATGCCGGAACGTCGGCATAAGGCCAGGCCTCTGGTGAGTTTTTCAGGATCCAGCTGTAGGTTTCAGCCCCCATGATCACCGCCCCGACGGTCCGATAGAAATCATCGTATGGCGTCGCGTCATCCCCCAGATGGAAGGTCATGAGCCAGTCGAGCTTGTGGTGGCTGTCGGCAATGTAACCATCCAGCGTGGCCGCCACGTAATAAACGATGTTCGCCATCCTTTTCCCTCTCAGTCAGACAATTATGCGCCTGATAATACAGGGATAAAAATACATCGCCACTGCCAGTTTTATGCTTGCATTTCTTCATCCCCTCGCGCCTGGCGGCGTATCACCTGCGGCGGCTGGCCGTAGGCACGAAGGAACGCGCGGCGCATTCTGTCGCGCTCGCCAAACCCGGTTTGCCGGGCAACTTCGTCGATGGAACGGGCGCTGGTTTCAAGCAGCATGCGGGCGGACTCAAGGCGCAAATGCTCTATCGCACGCGCGGGCGACTGCCCGGTTTCTGCCTGAAAACTGCGGCTAAACTGCCGGGGCGATAAACTGGCCACCGCGGCCAGTTCCTCAACGCTGAGCGCGTTTTCCAGATGGGCACGGGCGTAAGTCATCACTTTCTGAATACGGTCCGATTTGGGTTCCAGCTCAAGCAGCGAGGAAAACTGTGACTGGCCGCCGGAACGGCGATGGTAGAGCACCAACTTTCGGGCTATAGTACGAGCGATATCCGGCCCCAGGTCGTCTTCAATCAGCGCCAAAGCCAGATCGATGGCTGCCGTCATCCCTGCCGAAGTCCAGTAAGGCCCGTCGCAAATAAAAATCTTGTCTTCTTCCACGCTGATACCAGGAAAACGCTGCTGTAGCTCGCGCGCGTACATCCAGTGCGTGGTGGCTCGCCTGCCCTCCAGCAATCCGGCTTCGGCCAATAAAAATGTCCCCAGGCAGGCGGCGGCTACGCGACGCGCATAGGCCGCCGCCTGGCGAACAAACTCGATGGTCGCGGGAGAAGCCTGTTCCATGGTGGCGCCGAACAGCAGGAGATCGTACTGCGTATCGGCCATTGACTCGGTCACCACGTCAAACCCTGCCGATGTAGGCACCCTGCCGCCGTGCTCTGACAGCAAATGCAGCTCATAAACCGGCTCGCTCGCCATCAGGTTAGCGACTTCAAACGCCGTGATGACGGCAAATCCCATGGTGGAATAACCGGGAGTCACGACAAAACCTACTTTCTGCATGATAAGCACCGCCGCATTTAATGATGTCATAAAAAGACGGTTATATGACATTTAAGACAAAAAAAGCCAGTGTTAATGTTGCTTTCGTCAATTACCCCCCTTTTCAGGAGTCACACAATGAGCAACGCATCTAAAGGCACCGCCCTGGTCACAGGCGCATCCGGCGGCATCGGCGCAGTCTACGCTGCCCGTCTCGCTAAACGCGGCTATGACCTGATTCTGGTCGCCCGCAATACCGATCGCCTGAACCAGGTTGCCCGACGCATTCGCGAGGAAAGCGGGCAAGCGGTTGAGGTCGTCACTGCCGATCTGGGTAACGCGGCAGAACTGCTTCAGCTCGAAACGCGGCTAAAAAACGACACGTCTATTTCGTTGCTGGTTAACAACGCTGGCTTCGGCTCAAAAGAAAGCGTACTGGAAGCCAGCGTGGATGAAATGACGGCGATGATAGACCTCAACGTTACCGCTTTAACCCGCCTGACCTATGCGGCAGCCCCGGCGATGGCAGCCCGGAAACACGGCACCATCATCAATATCGCCTCGATTGTGGCCATCGCGCCTGAATTGCTGAACGGCGTTTACGGCGCCAGCAAAGCTTATGTGCTGGCATTGAGCCACTCTTTGCAGCATGAACTGGCGGAGTCCGGCGTGCGTATTCAGGCCGTGTTGCCAGGCGCAACCGCCACGGACTTCTGGAACATCGCCGGCGTTGGCGGCCATGAAAACCTGCCGCAAAGCTGGGTGATGAGCACCGAAGATATGGTCGATGCCTCACTGGTCGGCCTTGACGCCGGTGAGAAAGTCACTATCCCTGCATTACAAGCAGGCAGCGACTGGGATAACTGGGAAGCCGAACGCCGGGCGATTAGCACCCGCCTGAGCGCAGCCCAACCAGCCCCGCGTTACGCCAGATAACCTTACGCACTATTTTATCCCGCAAGATGCCGCCTTCCGGCGGCATTATCGCTACGATCAATGAGATCGGCAGCGCATAGCATAACCTTACCAATTAAATGCAAATGATAATGAGTATCATTTGATCGCTTTGTTTGTTAACATCCCGCCCGCTATACATCATCGATATCAATATAAACAGCCAGTGAAGGCTACCTCCGGGCAAAAGATATGCGTAAAAAATTGATCCTTGCGTCTTTGATAGCGTTAGCCAGCCTGGGCCTCAGCGCCTGCAGCCAAACCACTCACACTCCTCCAGCGGCCAGCCAGGTCGCGATGACTCGCGGGCAAATCATTGATTTGCACAGCGGCGAAATGCTCACCGATCGGCAGCTGCTGGTAAAGCTCGCTGGCGCTCAACGGCTTATCGTCGGCGAAAAACACGATAACGCCGAACATCATCAGATTGAGCTCTGGCTGATGCAAAACCTGCAGCGGGAACGCCCGCAGGGCAGCGTGCTGCTGGAGATGCTGACGGCTGGCCAGCAGCCACGCGTCACCAGGGTTAAAAGCTGGCTGAAGGAAGACCCGCTGGTGCGGGATAGCCATATCCAGGAACTGCTTAGCTGGCAAAAAGGCTGGCCGTGGGAGATGTACGGCGGCGTTGTCACCGAGGCGCTTCGTGCCCCTTACCCTCTGCTCAATGCGAATATCAACCGCGACGAGATAATGCGTCTTTATAAAGAGCCGCATTTCCCTGAAGGCAAACTTTCGACGGCCCCTGCCGTGCAGGCCGCGCTGACGGAAACCATTATTGCGATGCACGAGGGGAATATTGAAGGCCAGCAGCTGACGGCGATGCTGGCGATTCAGCAGCAGCGTGACCGCTATATGGCGCAACAATTGCTGAATGCCCCCGCTCCGGCGCTGTTGATTGCCGGCGGCTACCACGCGTCTAAAAGCTTCGGTGTTCCGCTACATATGGAAGATCTCTCCCCTTCATCACGGCCGGTTGTGCTGATGCTGGCGGAAAAAGGCATGAACGTCACCGAGGCTCAGGCTGATTACGTCTGGTTTGTCGCCCCGGCCGCCGCAAAACGGTAAGCCGGGAATGACAGATACATTTTATGCGCATCCGACAAGCGGAAAAGGCGTGTGGTTTACCGTTTCTTTGCTCCTGCACGGCCTGCTTTTTTTAGCCCTGATTTGGCAGGCAACGGAGGTGCAGCCTGCCTTACAGCCTGCACCCGCCGTGATGCTGCAGTGGTCGGATAACATCGAAGCACCGGCCTCGAAGCTGCTGCTGCCCGTGGGGATTGCACAGCAGGAGTCTGCGGCCGCAGAGGAAAAACAGCAGGCCGAAGACAAGCAGCAGAGGCCGCTGCCGGAGGATAAAAACGCGGTGATTGAAGTCACCCGGCAGAAAAAAGCTGCCGAAGGCGAGAAGAAAAAACCGCGTCCGCCGCGCAACGTCAGGGAGCAAACCAGCGACAATAGCCAGGCGGCCGTTTCGACCAATGCCGCGCCTCAGGCCAGCGTTGTTTCATCCCGCATTGCCGCGCCCTACAACAGCGATGCAGCAAAACAAAACAGCCTTGAAGACTCCTGGGAAAGCCGCGTAAAAGGCCATCTTAACCGCTTTAAACGCTACCCTGCTGACGCCCGCAAGCGCGCCCGCACGGGCATCTCGGTCGTGACGTTTACCGTGAACGCTGCGGGAGAGGTTATTGGAAGTTCGCTGAGCAGCTCGTCGGGAACACGCTCGCTTGACCGCGAAGCGATTGAGGTTTTAGAGCGCGCCCGGCCGCTGCCCAAACCACCCACCGAACGCTTAAAGGGAGGCGTTTATAGCGTGATGATGCCAATAAGCTTTGACCTGACGGAGCTGAGCCGAAGCTAGCGCCACGCTCCCCGCTACCTGATTTTATTTTTATGCTGACTATTTCGGCAGGATGCCCTGTCGCCTGACGCTAAGGACGTATTATGGAAAAACTATGGAAAGCTACGCCGCTGTTCATCGCCTGTTCGCTTTACGCGAACTGCGCTGCCGCCGACATGCCCCGGCCACCCGCTACGGAAAAAATCCCCCACCAGCTGATTGAACATGGCGATATCCGCGTGGATAACTATTTTTGGCTCAGGGACGACAGCCGCAGTGACGCAAAGGTACTGCGTCACCTGGAAGATGAAAATAACTATGCCCGTCAGGCTCTCCAGCCCGCCGCTGAATTAACGGAGAAGTTGTACCAGGAGATGGTCGCGCGGATGAGCCCGGAAAATCGCTCGGTCCCCTTCCAGCGCAATGGCTACCTCTATCAGGACGTTTACCTGGCCGGGCAGGATTATGCCGTCAGCCAGCGCCAGCCAGCAGGAAGTAAAAACGAATGGCAGACGCTGGTTGACGGGAATCAACGCGCCAAAGGCCATGCCTATTATCAGCTAAGCGGCCTGGTAGTCAGCCAGGATAACCAGATGATGGCTATCGCGGAAGACACCGCCGGTCGCCGCCAATACCGCCTCTCGCTACGTGATTTACAAAGCGGAAAATGGCTCGCCGAAACTATCGACAACACCTCCGGGAATATGGTCTGGTCAAACGATGGTCACTCTCTGTTCTACGTGCGCAACGATCCCCAAACGCTGGTGCCCTCGCAGGTCTGGCGGCACCGGCCAGGGACGCCGGTGACAGAAGATAAATTAGTCTATCAGGAGAAAGATGGCGGCTTTTATCTCGGCCTCTCCCGCTCCTCGTCCGATCGTTATTTGATTATCACGCTCAGCGCCAGCACGTCGTCAGAAGTACGCCTGCTGGATGCCGACAGGCCGGAAGCGCCGCCGGTGCTGTTCGCCGTTCGCAGCCCCGGAATTGAGTATTATCTCGATCATTTTGGCGACGATTTCTACCTGCGCGCGAATCAGGAAAGTGCCAATTTCGGGCTGTACAAAAGCCACGCTCCGGGTGACAAATGGCGGCCCGTTGTCGCGCCTCAGCCAGGGAAAATGGTGGAGGGATTCACCCTGTTTAAAGACTGGCTGGTGGTGGCTGAACGCCAGGACGGACTGAGCCAGATCCGCAAGATTAACTGGCTGAACCACAGCGAGCAGACGCTGAAATTCGATGATGCCAGCTATATGGCCTGGCTCGGCTACAACCCGGATCCTCAATCCGGCAAGCTGCGCTACGGTTACTCCTCGATGACGACCCCAACCAGCACCCTGGAATGGGATTTAGCCAGCGGGGAACGTACCCTGCTTAAACGACAGGAAGTGAATAATACCGATCCGCGGGACTACCACAGCGAACGGATTTGGACCACGGCGCGCGACGGCGTTAAGGTGCCCGTCTCGCTGGTCTATAACAAAAAAATGTTTAAGCCAGGCCACAGCCCGCTGCTGGTATATGGCTACGGCGCTTACGGTATGAGCATGGATCCGGCCTTCAGCGCCAACCGCCTGAGCCTGCTGGATCGCGGGTTTGTCTTTGCTATCGTCCACGTTCGCGGCGGCGGCGAGCTCGGCCAGCAGTGGTATCAGCAGGGAAAATTGGAGAACAAGCAGAACAGCTTCAACGATTTTCTTGATGCCACTCATAGCCTGGTTGAACAAGGCTTCGGGCAAGTCGGCAGACTTTACGCCATGGGCGGAAGCGCGGGCGGACTGCTGGTTGGCAACGTCATCAACCAGCAGCCGGCCCTCTTTAACGCCGTGGTCGCGCAGGTGCCGTTTGTGGATGTGGTGACAACCATGCTGGATGAATCACTGCCGCTCACGGTGGGCGAATATGACGAATGGGGTAACCCACACCGGAAAGCAGATTATCTGCGACTCAAGTCCTGGAGCCCGTACGACAACGTGAAGCCTTCGCACTACCCTAATCTGCTTGTGACCAGCGGCCTCAATGACTCGCAGGTGCAGTATTGGGAACCCGCCAAATGGGTCGCTAAGCTGCGGGAAAACCAGCAAGGCCCCGGCAAAATACTTCTGCTGACCGATATGCAGGCCGGGCATGGCGGTAAATCAGGCCGAATAAAACGCCTGGAAAATACCGCGCTGGAATACAGTTTTATTCTGGAGGCAGATAAACAGCGCTAACCGGAAACCCCTCCCTTATCGGGGAGGGTTCGTTAAAGCGACATAATTATAAAAATAACTTTTATTTTATTACGATACTTCAAGGACACGTATGAACGTAAATAAACTGGCCGTTGCCCTCGGCTCGGGCATGCTATTGCTCAGCGCCAGCGGGGCGGCACAAGAAAATAATGATAAAAGCAGCGGAGATAAAAAAGGCTCGGCGGTATTTAGCCCGCTTAACGTTTCCGCCGGGAATATCACCAGCGAACAAGAAGCGCTGGAAAAACCTGGCGCCACCAGCTCTCGCTCCACGGGAAAAAACCTGCAGTCCCTGGACGCCACGCTGCGGAGCATGCCCGGCACCTATACCCAAATCGATCCCGGTCAGGGTACGGTGAGCGTCAATATTCGTGGCATGAGCGGCTTTGGCCGGGTTAACACCATGGTAGACGGAATTACCCAAAGCTTTTACGGCACCACCACGTCAGGCACAACCGTTCACGGCTCCACCAACAACCAGGCCGGCGTGCTCATCGATCCTAACTTTTTGGTCGGCGTGGACGTCACTCGCGGTGACAGCAGCGGCTCGGCGGGGATTAACGCCCTGGCGGGAAGCGCAAATATGCGCACCCTTGGCGTGGATGACGTTATTTTTAAGGGCAATGATTACGGACTGAGATCGCGATTCTCGGTAGGCAGCAACGGTATCGGGCGCAGCGGGATGATTGCCGCCGCAGGGAAAACCGACGCCTTCACCGATACCGGGAGCTTCGGCGCCATGGCCGCCATCAGCGGCAGCTCTATTTATTCGAATTTCTCCAACGGCTCCGGCATTAATAGCGAAGAGTTTGGTTATGATAAATTCATGAAGCAGAACCCGAAGTCCCAGCTTTATAAAATGGACATCAAGCCCGATGAATTTAATAGCTTTGAGCTGTCTGCCCGAACTTATGAAAATAAGTTTTCGCGCCGCGACATCACCAGCGACGATTATTATATTAAATACCACTACGCCCCGTTCTCTGAGCTGATTGATTTTAACGTCACGGCCAGCACCAGCCGTGGCAATCAGAAATACCGCGATGAGTCGCTGTACACCTTTTACAGCACCTCCGCGCAAAACCGTTCCGATGCCCTGGACATGAGTAACGTCAGCCGTTTCAGCCTGGGTGATAATGACCTGGCGTTTACGCTGGGCGGCAAGCTGATGCGCACCCGCTACACCAAGCTCATTAATTCCGCCGCAGGCGATGAGAAAACCAACCAGGAGTCGATCGAAAACAATCCGTTCGCCCCTTCCGGGCGGCAGGATATTTCGGCGTTATATACCGGGCTGCAGGTGAAGCGCGGTATCTGGCAGGCAGACTTGAACCTCAACTACACGCAAAACAGAATCACCGGTCACAAGCCGCCCTGTGACGAACGCGTTATCTGCGTCCCGCAGGGAAGTTACGACGTCGATGAGCGAGAAAGCGGCTTTAACCCGTCGGCCCAGCTGTCGGCTCAGGTCACCCCCTGGCTTCAGCCGTTTGTCGGCTACAGTAAGTCGATGCGTGCGCCAAATATTCAGGAGATGTTTTTCTCCAACTCCGGCGGGGCTTCCATGAACCCCTTCTTAAAGCCTGAACTCGCCGAAACCTGGCAGGTCGGTTTTAATATCGACACCAAAGACCTTATCGCTAAGCAAGATTCGTTGCGCTTTAAAATGCTGGGCTATCGCAGCAGGATCCAGAACTATATTTTCAGCGAATCTTACCAGGTCTGCTCCAGCGGGAGAAAATGCAGCATGTCCGAGGTCATTGGCAACGACTGGGCGGACATGAGCGACGACTACAGCGACAATATGTACATCTACGTGAACTCCGCCACCGGCGTTACCGCCCAGGGCGTTGAGCTGGAGATGGACTACGACGCAGGGTTCGCCTTCACGCGCCTCTCCTTCAGCCAGCAGCAAACCGACCAACCAACGTCCATCGCCAGCACCTACTTCGGCGCAGGCGATATGACCGAGCTGCCAAGAAAATATATGACGCTGGATGCCGGGGTGCGTTTCTTCGATGAATCGCTGACCCTCGGGACGATCGTCAAATACACCGGGAAAGCCCGCCGGCTGTCGCCTGATTTTGAAACCGATGAGCATACGGGCGCCATCATTAAAGAGGATTTGCCGCAGATCCCGACGATTATCGATCTCTACGGCACCTACGAGGTGAACCGCAATCTGATGCTGAAGCTGACGGTGCAAAACCTGATGAACCGGGATTACTCAGAGGCGCTGAACAAGCTCAATATGATGCCTGGGCCGGGCGATGATGCGAGCCGGGCCAATACCGCACGCGGCAGAACCTGGATCTTTGGCGGCGAAGTTCGCTTCTGATCGTCCCCCCATCGCCCGGAAGCATCCGGGCGATGTACGTTTAGCGGTACTTCATGTGCCGCAAATCCTCAATCAGCCCTGGGCCAACGGGCCGCCAGCCCGTTTTCTGCTGCGTCTCAAGGCTTGAGGCCGACATATCATGCGCGGCAAAGTTAGCGAGCCAGCCAAAATGGTCGCTGGCTTTGTCGGCGTCAATGCTGCACACCGGTACGCCAAGCCCCTGGCCAATTACCTCCGCAATCTCTTTAGTGGTGATACCCTCTTCCGCCACGGCGTTGTATCGCTCGCCCGCCATTCCTCTTTCTACCGCCAGAACATAAAGACGCACCGCGTCGCTCACGTGTACCGCCGACCAGCGGTTTTTGCCCTCTCCGATATAAGCCGCCACGCCCTTCTCCCTCGCCAGTTCAATCAGCGGAGTGATAAGCCCTTGCCTGACGGTGTCATGCACCTGCGGCAGGCGAACAAACGAGGCGTTAACGCCCCGCTCAAGCAGGCTTACTCCAGCGATTTCCGTGACTTTGCGCGGATTCGGCGTCAGGACGTTATAGCCCGCTTCAGTCGCTGGTTTGCCCGGTTCCGTTGCCCCCATAGCCACAAAAGAGGTGATGACCATAGGCCGCGATGACCCCGCCAGCGCGTCCCCCATCGCACCAATCACTTTGCCGTCAGCCTCGCAGTTGGCGACAAACGTAGAAAAGTCGTGATTAAAAGCGGTGTGAATTACAGCGTCCGCAAGATCCGCCCCATGCTGCAGGCTGGCCAGGTCATCCAGATCGCCAAAATGTGCTTTCGCTCCCCATGACTTCAGAGCCGCAGCCCCGAGTTCGGATCGCGTTAGCCCCAGCACCTGATGCCCCGCCGCGAGCAGCTGTTGAACGATGGCCGAGCCAAGAAAACCGGTCGCCCCGGTAACAAAAATACGCATAGTCTTTATCCCAAACCGTGACTGAGGACTGAATTGCCGCCCGACGGGATTTACTGTAAACAGAGAGAGGTATACGAACAATGTTCAAAAGTCGCCATTTTCAGTCTAATCGTCCGGAGTTGATATGGATCCGCTTTCAGAGCTGCTCTCATTACTCAAGCCACAAAGCTATGCTTCAGGCGGCGTTGCGCTCACTGAAGCAATGGCAATCCAGTGGCCTGAGCATGCCGGTATTAAATGTTATGCCGTGGTTTCCGGGCGCTGCTGGCTCACCGTTGAGGGGATGAACGAGCCGCTGCTGCTGCAGGCCGGAGACGGTTATCTTCTGCCGCCCGGGCCACCGTTTTGCCTGGCGACTGAACCTGACGCCACGCCGGTGGATTTCTATACCCTGCGCGAGGCTGGAAAGCTGGGGCCAGATGTTGTCCCCGGCCAGCAGGAAAACTGCTTCCTCGTCGGCGGCCATTTTGTGCTGAGCGGGGAAGCGGCCGACCTGCTGCTGAGCTCTCTGCCGCCGGTGGTCTGTATCCAGCACCCGGAAAGCAAAGCGGCGATGCGCTGGGCGCTGGATCAAATGACTGACGAAGTGCGTAATCCCCGGCCCGGCAGCGCGCTGATAACCCAGCAGCTGGCGTGGATGATGCTTATCCAGGCGCTGAGGCTGCACTTAACCCACCAGCCCGCGGTCGGCTGGCTTTATGCTCTGGCGGATAAACAGCTGAGCCTCGCCCTGACCTGCATGCATAAAGATCCCGCGTTTGGCTGGACGCTTGAAAAACTGGCAGAACATGTGGGGATGTCACGATCGGCTTTTGCTGCACGGTTTAAAGCGGTGACGGGCGCATCCGCTATCGACTACCTGACGCGCTGGCGAATGATGCTGGCCTGCGACAGGCTGCGCCAGTCAGGAGATTCACTGGCGCGTATTGCAGCGGATTTAGGCTACGAGTCGGAAAGTGCGTTCGGGAAAGCGTTCAAGCGGGTGATGGGCTGCTCGCCCCGGCAGTATTCAAAAAGCTAGCGGCTGCACGGCACGGAGGCCACCGCCGCTAAGCGATTATTCTTGTTCTCGTTTGCCCGGCATCATTCGCAGCAGCGTATTGTCTTTCCAGACGTAATGATGGAACAGCGCACCAAAGGCGTGAAGACCGATAACGAAATAGCCGGTATTGGCGATAAGTTCATGCCAGGACTTGAGGCTGAACTCCAGGTCTTCGTCCGGCACCGCCGCCACCGGCATTTGTAGGCCAAAAGCGACCCACTCACTCCCGCGATAGTACATCGTCAAAAAGCCCAGCACCGGCAGCGCAATAAACATCAGATAGACAATCGTGTGGACCAGGTGGGAGATACCGATAACCGCCGGATGCGGCTTCGGCACAATGGGAGGTGCGCGGAACTTAATGCGAACCAGCAGACGAGCGACCATCAACACCAGCACAGAAATCCCACAGGTGAAATGGATAGAATTGATGAGCGGCCGGTAGCTACGTGGCGCAAATCCACGCAGTTCCATGGCGCAGTAGGCTCCGACAACCAGCAAAAAGACCAGCCAGTGGAGCGAAATCTGTAACGAGGTATATTTAGTGCGCATGAATGACCCTGCCCTGAAATAACGTTAAATGCGAGGATAACGAAGAAACATTAAAAGAGCATTAACATCAACGTATTATGGACGTTAATTTGTTTCAGCGTGTAATTTTTTAGCCTTAACGGTGTTCAGGGCAAAGCCCGAGGTTTACAGCCCGCGTTCGCGGATCATTGCGCTCAGCGCCATATCCTGCTGGAGAGCGTGCCAGGCGGCCATCACCTGCGGCGGAATATCAACGTGAACGATGAAGTCTCGCCCCTGTGGACCATAGCCGGTTGCATCGTCGCGCAGGCGAGGAATTTCACCCAGCGCCAGCGATACATAGCGCTCCAGCGGCCACAGGCCCTCAGCCTCTCCGGCAAAAACGGTACCCTGCTCGCCTGCAATTAACTCCGGAACCACGCCCGGCCAACTCAGCCATTCAGGTGCCTGCGCATCACCTTGCCAGGCTCGGGCGAATGTCGCGACGGTGCGGCGCTGCATGGTCGGGTCCTGAACAATCAACACGCGCGTTGGGCTCAGGCCCAGTTCGGCCATCTTAGCCACGCTAAAGCGCGCGTTTTCGCCGCAGTTGGTCGATTTCTCTTCGAGGATGATTTTTTCGTTTGGGACTTTCCAGAACTGGTGGGCAATATCCTTAAGGATTGCCGCTTCGGAACGCCCGGTAGTGGGAATGCTGTTATAACGAGGATGTCGGGCTATTTCGGCGTAGAGATACGTCGTGGAATGGCCTATTCCGCCGGCGATCAGCAGCGGTTTTTCACCGTTAGCGGCAAACTCGCAGGCGGCGTCAATGGTTGGCATCACGGCATTACCGGCCAGGATAATCAGCTCGGCATCCTGAGCCTGCGGCGCACCTGTAAAATCGCTTTGCGCCAGCCATTGTCCAAGAGTGTTAATGGCCTGGATAGTGGGTTTACTCAGGGTTGGGGATGTCATCATCAGCTGGTCCCTCCATGTTAAAAACCAGTGTCTAGCCTAACCCGGTCAATCCGCCGGGCCTATCAGATGCCGCTGAAAAGGCTCAATCAGACGGAAAGCGACTTTTGCAGCAGCAGGCGGTGCTCGTTTGGGGTGCCCTTTTGCTCAAGCTCTACCAGCTGGTAGCCGTTTTTGAGCAGCATCATCAGCATGCCACGGAACTTGTTGCGGGTTTTCACGGTAAGCGTGCGGTAGCCCTGTTCCATCGCCCATTTTTCCTGCTCAACCAGTAAAGCCTGAGCGACGCCGTCCCGTCTGAACTCGGGTAAAACGCCGCCCAGCCAGCTGTAAAATTCTGTTTCGCTCAGCGCATAGCCAAGCTTGAACCCGGCTGGAGTGTCATTAACGCAGGCGATGAGCTGGCTGGTCTGGCGACTGGAGAGCCGCGCCTGAAGATCCGCCACGCTTCGGCAATCTTCAAACTCCGGTAAACGATGATAAAGCTCGAGGATCTCCGTGAGAGAGGCTTGCCGCACGGTAAGCCCGGCATCCTGGAAGGTCATCCCCCGATAAGGTTTTTCCCTGCAGGCCGCCAGGCGGCTGGCTAAATCCCCCACGTGCAGCTCTAGCTGGTGGTTATCGGGGTCAAGAAAGTAGAAAGAATGCCCTTCGCTGCGGTTGTCTTTCCAGATCTGAACGCCGCGCTGCTCCAGCGTTTTAACAACCTGAGGAAAAGCCTCGGCGCTTACGCTAAAGGCATAGTGGGTGTAATGGATCGGGCGCTCTCCGGCCATGCCGTCCAGGGAGAGGCAAAGCCATAAATCACCGCAGGAAAGATACGCCCCGGCGTCCCAGCGCGCGTGCAGCCTGATGCCCGGCAGGCTTTGATAAAAAGCCAGGCTCCGCGCCAGGTCGCACACCGCAAGCGTCAGGTGATTCAGGCCGGTTAGCATGATTATTCCTTATTTTTAGCCTGCCAGTTTGCCCACGGGCTTTCCGCCGGAGCGTCGCTCACGTCAGTCTCGTCGAGTGAGGCGATATACATCTCTTCCACTTCTTTACGCGCCCACGGCGTGCGGCGTAAAAACTTCAGGCTGGACTTAACGCTGGGGTCGCTTTTAAAGCAGTTAATGTTCACCTGCCGCGCCATTTCCGCCCAGCCATAACGCTCAACCAGCGCGGTCAGCAGCGCCTCAAGCGTAATGCCGTGCAGCGGATCTTTTGAACTCATGATTATTCCGGATATTTCGATAATTTGCGCACACCTTACTGATTCTGCCAGCGAGGCGCAACAAGGTGCGGGCGGCGATCCCGAAGAAGTGAAAAGAAGTGAGAGGCGGCCCATCGCTGAGCCGCAGAGGGGGTTTAAATCAGAACGTTTCCCAGTTATCGGCAGAAACCGCAACCGGCCGCGCTGACTGGGAAGCTGAAGAAGGAACGACATAACGACTTTTCGATGCTGCAGAAGAATCGGCTTTCAGGCGGAACGTCCCTACCGCTTCCGTAAGCCGTGCGGCCTGCTCTTCCAGGGAAACGGCGGCGGCTGAAGCCTCTTCCACCAGCGAGGCATTCTGCTGGGTAACGTTATCCATCTCGTGAATAGCCTGCCCGACCTGCTGAATGCCCCGGCTTTGTTCGTCAGACGCGGCGGCGATTTCCAGCATAATATCGGTCACGCGGCGAACGGCCTCCACAATCCCGGTCACCGTGGTGCCCGCCTGTGCAACCTGACGGGAGCCGGAATCAATCAGCGACACGGACTCGCTGATAAGCCCTTCAATCTCTTTTGCCGCCTGGGCGCTGCGCTGCGCCAGCGTGCGCACCTCGCTTGCCACAACCGCAAATCCTCGGCCTTGCTCCCCCGCTCTGGCAGCCTCAACGGCAGCGTTCAGCGCCAGAATGTTGGTCTGGAAAGCAATGCTGTTGATTACCGCCGTGATCTCAGAGATTTTCGTCGAGCTGGCGGAGATATTGTCCATCGTGCTGACCACGCCAGAGACAATACGCCCGCCGTCACTGGCCTTCTGCGAAGCATCTTCCGCAAGCCTGGTGGCATGATGTGCGTTATCGGCGTTTTGTTTCACCGTGGCGGTAAGCTGCTCCATGCTGGCGGCGGTTTGCTCGATGGCCGCCGCCTGCTGCTCGGTACGGGAAGAGAGATCGCTATTACCGGCAGAAATTTCGCTCGAGCCCTGGTAGATAGCCTCTGCACCTTCGCGCACGGTGCTCACGGTGCTGACCAGTTGCTGCTGCATATGCTGCAGGTGCTGGCTGAGCTTGCCGATTTCGCTGTTGCCGGTCGCTTCTGCTGGCAATGTTAAATCGCCTTCGGAAATGTGCTCGATGCGTTTCGCCGCACGCTGCAGCGGGCCTATCACCACGCGACGCAGCATAATGAAAGTAAACACCGTCATAAAGAGCGCAAGCGCAAATGCCCCGGCCATCAGCGCCACGCTGCTTCTGGTGCGGCTGTCGGCCTCTGCTCTCAGCGCGTTTGCCCGCTCGGTACGAATACTTACCGCTTTCTGCAGGTTGGTACCATAGTCGCTGTCCAGCTTGCGCACGACCTCGCTTTCATGGGTGATGATCGCCTCAAACATGCCGTTTTTGGCGAACTTCAGCATCGGCTTCATGCCTTTTTCGAGATAGGCCGCAAATTCATCCTGCAGCCCTTTGTCCAGCGCCCTATCTTCAGGCGTTTTTACCTTGCGGGCCATATAGGCGTTGAAGCCATCCTGCGCCTGCTTGATAAGCCCTTCGGCATTGGCCACGTTCTGTTTGACCTGGTCCATATCTGCCACGCGGCTTGCCGCCCCGGCGTTGATCAGGTTGATGCGCGCCGTTCGCAAATGGTTGGCGCTGTCCGCCAGCCCCATGCGTACCTGAATTTCTTCCGTGACGTCCTGAAGCGCGCGGTCGCTCTGGATAAGAAAGTAGCCAGCAAAACCGATACATAACGCAAACAGCAGCAGAATACCGCCGAGAATAGAGGAAAACAGCGGCACCAGCCTGATGTGATGCCAGAAGCGCACGCCGTTTTGTGGGGTCAGAGTTTTTATCGACATGTCCGTGACTCTCTTTGTATGGGGAATTCCCTTCAGAGGTCATCGGCCCCGGCGCGTAAAAACATTACGCGCCACGTCACAGATTTGCGTTAACGATGCTAAAGAAGTGATGGAAAGTTAAGTGGATCACAGGTTTGGCTTAGCGCTTCTCCGCCTGTTGCTTTATCAGCGCATAGCGATTCAGCAATTGCCGGAACTGCAGATCGGTTTGCGTCAGTTGCCCATCGGGGAGCGGCGCACCTGCCGGGGATTGGGTCAGTAAATACAGATGCTCTTCCAGCGGCGTACTGCGCGAGAAATGCTGCGTAATGGTGAAGACCATAGATTTAAGCTCAGAGCCGGTCAGGTATTTGCCTTTACGTTCGTCCAACGCGTTGAGCCGGCGGGTGAGATCGTTCAGGCCCTCCATGCCCTTGTGCCAGCCTGAAAGCGCCTCGACGGGCAAAGCGCCGCCGTTCAGGTAGCGTGACCATTGCGCTTTCAGGTCTTCAACCTGTTCTGGCCTGGCGCGCCCGGCCAGCGCATAGCCATAATACTGCAGCCACAGGGGCGAGAGCTGGCTAAGATTCTCCAGCGCCGCTTCATCCGCAGCCAGCGGCAGCGGGCTGACGGGGACAGGATTAAGCTGCCGCCAACCCATCAGACTTGCGGCCCCCATCAACAGCATGGTCAACATGCCTGCAGAGAAGCTTTTCCATGTTTTGCGTGGTGCAGGTTCTTGATTGACTACGGCGATGCGTGGCGCGGCGGTCTTTTCGTGAGTGACGTAAATCAGCGGTTCGCGCGCCAGTGGCGCACTGACGCTCTCTTGCGGTGAGGCAGGTAGCACAATGGTCACGCTTTCACCGCTCCCGGCATCCGCATTTTCCAGCCTGATGGCCGCGTTCTGCATAAAGGTACAAAGCTCACCTATCTTGCTGGCATTTTTTAGCTCCAGACGCTGAAGGACGTCACGCAAAGCGTTAAGGTGCTGCTCGGCCAGATAAACCTGCGGCAGATCGCTGTACTGAAGGGTGAGCGTTCTCAGCAGCGACTGAAGGCGATGGCTGAAACCGGCAAGGATCTCCATCCTGGCGTGAACCGGCTGCGGCCACATCACGCCCCACTGATGTACAATCAGCGCCTCCAGCAGTGCCAGCCCCTCATTCAGCCCCGCCATTGTGGCCAGCCGGGTTCGCGCCAGCGTATACCAGGCCACCGTCTGCAGCTCAACGCCATTCTGGCTGAAAAGCGACAGGCTGAGCTGCTCGACGTTACGCCAGTCCACGTCCGGGCGAGCAGGATGGGAAAGTTTTGCCAGCTCATCGCGCAGCAGGCCATAGTCCGGCAATGCGCGCGGATCGCCGCCGGTTTTGATTTTATGACGATTATTCACGGGATTGTTCTTCTGATTATTGAGCGGAGAAAGCGCGGAGCCGTCAGAGGCTGACTTTATTGTTTAGATACTGTTGCTGTTTCAGGTGGCGTAATATTACCCTGCCTTCCGGCATAAATTTGGTACCGTAGCGGACCAGGCCAACCCCTTTTAGCTCCGCGTCAATGGCGTAACGCAGTTCGCCCGGCTGAGTTTGCTCAAGCAGCACTACGTTAATCGTTTTCAGCCGTGGCTCGTACTTCAGCAACACCTCCGAGAGCGTGCTCATCAACTGATGGGCGCTACCCGGCATACCCTGCAGGATTTTGGTCATATCCGGCAGGCCATAGTCCGGCAGGTGCGCCAGCGTTCCTGAGCGGCAGTTGAGGATGCGCTGCATGTTATCGAGCACCGACAGAATCACCTGGTTTTCTTCGCTGACCTGATGGAGATCCAGGCCGCCGGTGAAGTTGCCGGCCAGCATGTCATACAGAGAAGGCGTGCGGTATGACTGGGGCATAACTACTCCTTCACGGGGATCAGCGTCAGATGGTTGTTCCCCGCTTCGATAACGCGGGCCTTATCCGGGTCGAGCGCTTCACGGTCAATCGTCAGCTTCCAGGCATTTTTCGCCATATCCGGATGGCGGAACAGCCCGACGACGGCGACAAACCGGGCATCGGCTTCCATCGGCATATCCAGACTGACATCACCGCCCGGTTTTATCACCACATCGCGACTGGCAAGCAGGTCAGCACCAAGAGCTGTTTCACCGTCCTTCAGCAGTTGCTGGTAGACGATCTTGTCGAAAGTTTTGTGGTCTTTGAGCTGGTAAATACGCACCACTACCGACTCTGAAAGCGAATGGCTCTCACTGGCATCGGTGTTAAGCGCTTCACGCGCCGTAAAATCCAGATGCAGCACCTTAATTTTCTTGTAGAACACGGCGGTGAAGGCTGATTTTGTGCCGTCACTGACGCTTTGCGTCAGGCCACAGCCCGCCAGGCTGACAGCCAACAGCGGCAGCAGCCAGCGCGCGGTTTTAGTTAAACTTGTACGTAACACGTCGGTTTCCTTGTTGTGGTGTCGCAGGCTCCAGCCCGGTGTAGTAGCCCAGTTCCGTGGTAAAGGTCTGCGGGATATCGTCCTGAAGTTCCCCCTCTTCAGCCCCCAGTACGCCGTTCATGCCAAGCCAAAAAGACCCGTCACCCAGCGGCGGAACCCCCAGCAGCCGGGTCGCGGTAGTCAGGGTGATTTTTGCCTTAAAGCGCCAGCCCAGATAGACCCGCAGCATCACCAGAAAGTCCTGATACAGCAGGCCGTCCGGTTTCCAGCCCTTCGATTCCTGCACGTTTTCGGTCGACAGGGCAATCAGCAGCTGGCTGTTAGCATCCATCGCTTCGTCACCGAGCGGCGTGTTGCCATCAAGCAGAAAATCTTCATCACCATAGAAGCCCAGTGGTTGACTCACCTCCACCGGCCGCAGGCAATACGGGCTGACCTTCACCGTAGTATCCGGCGCCAGCAGGCTTACCAGCGCCTGCATCCCTTCCTGGGTTTTACCCGGCTGGCGCAGTACGCCAAGCAGCGCCAGAAAGCGCGATACCGGCGTGGCGATATGGTTTGCCGTACCGGGGATCCCCAGCCCTACCAGGCCCAGCAGCGCCTGAGAAATGCTGTCCGTACCGCCGGGTTCGAACGTAGCCGGGTAAGAATATTTGCGCCAGATGCGGTAAAACTGCGTCAGGATGCGATGGCTGAAGATATCCAGAAACCCCTGCAGCGCTTCGTGCCCTTCCCGCCGCTGGGTGATGTCATCGAGATAGGCCGTTGGCAGCGGGGAATCAACCCCGTACAGCCCCATAAAGGTGGTGCGGATAACCGGGGGTTTACTGTCATCGTCTTCGTCGTACTCAACCGCTTTCAGTTCGCTAACCGGGAACCCCATTCCCGGATGGGGCGCAAAGCGCACCGGGTCATCCGCAGGATGGCTGGTCGCACCCAGTAGAGGTTGCCCCGGGTAACGCTTCTCCAGCAGTTGGCAGAAACGGTAAAAGTTGATTCGGTGCAGGTCGGCTTCCAGCCGCGGGGTTAGCCGGGAATGCGGCGGTTGTGCTTCTCTTCCCATTCCAGGCGCTCTCCGGTCGGTTGCAGAATGATAATCAGGCGGTTAAACAGATAGATATCGGTGTAAAGCGCGAAGAAACGGCTCAGCATCTCGCCGAACAGGCAGATATCGCCCCGCCCGGCAAATCCGTGGC
The DNA here is from genome assembly GCA_009668225.1 of Enterobacteriaceae bacterium RIT693. Classification (GTDB taxonomy): domain Bacteria; phylum Pseudomonadota; class Gammaproteobacteria; order Enterobacterales; family Enterobacteriaceae; genus Cedecea. The sequence goes on from WJYK01000002.1 coordinate 168,822, forward strand.
TGTCGAGCGTCACCTCAATCTGTACGCCACGCACCAGATAGCCCTGTTCAAAACGTTCGGTTTCGCTGTGTTTGACATCGATGATGGCCTCCAGACGGCGGCGGTTCATCTCGTTGTCTGTCCACTCATAGAGCGCCAGGGTGCCGCGCAGCACGTCGGCGTTGTCCATCATCGACAGAAAACCGCTGCCGAGATGGCTGAGTACGCGCCAGTGAAAACGGTCCTGCGCCGGCGGATAGCACGGCAGCGTCGGGGCGCAGAGATTGCGCACGGCGATGCTGGCTGAGGTGGTTTTCATTACCGTATCGAGCACCGTGCTTTGCAGCGCCCGACGAGGTAACTGGCCGTTGGTGCCGGTGAGCGTCAGCGACAGGCTTTCATCTTCCGGCACGGTGTGGTTATCAAAGGCTTCGCCACCGAGAATAAGCCAGGTGTTATGCAGCCCGGACGGACCACGGCGCACGCGGGTATGGTAGTAATATTCCGGGGCTTCATGGCGCATCATGCCGCCTTTGTGACGGAAACTGGAGAACGGGACGTAAGTATGTTGACTGGATGACATCACCGAGTCCACGGCGTAAATCTCGGTATGGCCATCCTGGACGCGCATCGGGCGCAGCATATACTCCGTTTGCAGTGAATTCAGGGTTAACGGGTCGGACTCCAGCGGGAACAGGTTAATCACCGGCACGCAGTTGAGGCGCAGATGCTTTTCAGTAAAGCTGAAGTCATGCTCCCAGCGTTCACTCAGCACCACGTCGATTTCAAACCACGGCAGCGCCGCCGGGAAAGCGACGGTCTCCAGCCCATGCAGGCCGGTGAACATGAACTTCTCGCGGAAGGTAAAGTACTCCAGCAGCAGCTGGTAGCCGCTGAAGCTACTGCTTCCCTTTGGCCACAGGGTATCGTCATCGCCAAAACCCCCGGCGGTGAAATGCCCGTCGAATGGCCTGCTGTCCACATCCCCGGGCATGCGCAGCCACATCCGGGCTACATTCAGGGTAAAGGCTTCATGCATGGCGCAGGCCAGCGGGGCATCGGCATTGAAGTACAGCGAAATAGCGCTGAGGTCGATACGGCTCCAGTCCGCCAGGCTGCCGCAGCTAAAGCGCAGCGTGACAACCGAGCGCCCATCTGCGTCGGTCGCAAGCCTTGCCTGCTCCAGCGACAGCGGCTGAAGATGCATTTCTTTAGTGGTGGTGTAACGGCAGCGCGTGCCTTTTTCGCCGATCGGTCTGGAGTGGACCTCGAAGCCTTTGACGATACGCATCGGCTCTTTCATTTCACGCCAGTCAGGCGTGAATTCCACCACCGACATCGAAGGAATGGTGCGCAGATAATGCGGCCACAGCAGGCTGACCAGCCCTTCGGTCAGCTCAGGAAGATCGTCGTCGAGCTTCTCGCGCAGCCGCCCCATCAGAAAGGCAAAGCCCTCAAACAGACGCTCCACGTACGGGTCGCGCGCGCCCGCTTTATCGAGATTAAGCATTGCCGCCTGCTCGGGGTGAGCGCGAGCAAATTCTTCACCGGCTTCCAGCAGGTAGCGCATTTCAGCGTCGTAATAACGCAGGGTTAAGTCGTCCATAAATACCTGATTATTTTTTGTTTTAAAGGTGGCGATGACAGATAACTACCCGCAAAGCACCGCACTGCTTGCCGGGTCGAGCGCAATCAGCCCGGCCAGAAGCAGGTCCATCTCCGGCTGTAAGCGCGATTTATCGGTTTCGCTGCGGGCGGCCTTCATGCGCAGCAATCTGAGGCGGCGTGATTTGACTTCAAACAGCAATGACGGTGTCCACTGTGTGAGGGTGATGGACTGCGCAACGCCGTCCAGTTCCCCCAGCAGATGCAGGGCCAGTTCATTCTTGCCCTTCTGCTCGGCCACGCGGGCCATCAGCAGGCGTAACAGCCATTTATCCCGAGTGGAATCTGTCCCCGGGCGCGTCTGGAGCCAGTGGAGCGTGGCGTCCAGACCGTCACTGTCCGCTTTTTCCAGGGCTTCCGGCTCAAGTGCCAGAATATCGTTGTCGATCTGGCTGGCGGCGCTGACTGGCTCATCCCGCCACCCGGACATATCGTCCAGCACGCTCTGGTTTATCCAGTTCAGCGTGACTTCATCGGCAAACGGCGTGCCGTCATTAAACGCCAGCGTTTCAAGCCCGGTGAGACGGCGCAGCAGCCCTTTCAGGTCGGCGATAATGATGTCGGCCAGCACCTCCTGCCCGGATTTTTGCAGAGCCTGATGGGTATACCACTGGAGGTCAAGCCACAGGTGGTTAGCGCCACGAGAGAAGGCGCTGTCCGCCTGCTCCATAATTTCTGACCAGCTCTGCTGCAGGTACAGACGCTTGAGCATTGCCCGCTGGTCAGCGCGCGGCGGTTCGATACGGGTTCTCCCCTGTGCATCCGGCGCGGGAATGCTGTGCAGGGTGTCATGACGCAGGCTTTTCATCAGCCGGTGCGCCGCCAGCCAGCCTTCCGGCTGCTCGCGCAGGTATCCGGCCAGGGTTCGGGCCTGAGCCAGCAAATCCTGCCCGGAGGTGATACGGCCCAGTAGCGGCGTCTCTTTATCTGCCGTTTGTAAGACCTGTGTAGTGCTGCTGGCGTTCTGAGGAACGACGGCATCCACACCGCCCGCCTTCATTAAGCGCGACTCCAGCGCGCCATAAAGGGCATTCAGCTGCGGCCGGCTCTCTTCCGGTTCAGTCTCCAGGCTTTCGTTAATCAGCAGCAGTGCGCCTGTGGTACGTTGAGCCTCCTCGCGCACCACTTCCGGATACAGTGACAGGCTGTCCAGCACGCGGGTGGCGGCCAGCCACTCAAGCGCGGCCTTACGGCTGCGATCGCGCTGCGGGTGGAGCTGCGTGCCATAGCGCTGCAGTAATCCCGCCAGCAGTTCAAGCCCTTCGGCAAAACCGGACTCGCCATCCTGGTGCAAGCGCGCCCAGCAGTAATAGGTGGCAACCCGAATATCTTTGGCCGTCGTGGTCAGCAGCTTTTCGGCCAACTGGCCTATCAGCCCGGTATCGATACCGGAAAGCTTGTTGACCTCTTCGCGAATGCGCTGGAAATCATCGTCGTAGCCCGGGTCTTCACCGGCAGGCTCATTGCCGCTGATGGGGGCCAGCCAGTTGGCCCATTCAGCGCTGCGAGTCCGGGCTTTGCTCAGTACGGTTTTTTCATCTGCTCCGCAGGCGTGGAGTACGCTTTGTAATGCCGTCATTATTCCATCTCATCCATGGCTACATTCTCCGTACCGGTGAGTGCCTGCGCCGTTGCGGCGGCATCCACACTGAATATCTTGTCAGGCAGGTTGAAGTTGCGTAACGCCAGCAAAGCCAGCGGGCCGTTGCCCAGTTGCGATCTCAGCACCCACTGCAGGGTGCGGCCGTCAGGCGCGGTATAGCTCATCATCCACTGACTGCGATCGAGCTGCTGGCGTTTGCCCTGCTCCAGCCAGCGAATGAAGCCCCAGGTACCGCTGTAATCCCCGAACAGACGCGCACCGGCGCTGGTTGAAGTCCAGGTCAGCATCGTACCCGGCTTATACGTCTCTCCCGGCCAGCGGAATGATTGCCAGTCGGCCATTTGGTTAAAGTAATGCAGTTTTTGCCCGTCGATGGTTAGCTGGGTCTCCACCACCTGCGCTGCCGGGCGCGCCTGTAATTCAAAACTGATCCCCTGGCTGCCGTCGGTAAACAGAATGTCCGACAGCTGGCTAAGCTGGTTAACGGCCTTGAGGAAGGCCGGATTAAACGTCAGCCCCTGGCTGTGGGCGTTATCCGGCACCCACTGGCTGCCCTCTTTGTGCAGCACACCATTAAGTTCGGTCGTCAGGAACCGGTCGATGCGCCCGCTGTCCTTACGGATAAACTCGGCCAGCATCGGCAGAGAGGCATCGCTTTTGCTCGCGGCAAACGGGAAGCGGCCATCAAAAGCCGTATGCCAGTTCGCCACCACAGAACGGTTCCAGCGGTCGTTCAGGCTGGCTGCCGACGGTTGCAGTACGGTTTCCCAGGCCTGGGTCAGCGGCTGCACAAACATCGTGTTACCGAAGCCGCTCCACTCTTCCCCCAGACTTGCCGCCACCAGGCTGCCGTACTGCTGGGTATCGGTCAGATCCACGCTTTTACCCTGGAACACCGTCTGGGCCAGAGTCTGCATCATCTCCTGCGGGTCGGACGCGCTTGCTACCTGCTGCAGGCGCAGGCGCACACGAGTGATTCGGGTGAGATAAGTCTGCAGGCTCAGCGAGCTGTCGGCAGACATCACGTTGCTGGCTTTGTTTTTCCCCATCAACGTTAGCAGGGGGCCAAAACTGTCATCCAGCGGCCCCTGTGGACCGGCGGCACGCTGATCGATAGCCGGTTTATCCTGGCTGCCGACCAGCTCCTTCGCCGATTTAATAATGGAGTCGGATAGCTTCTCGTTTTGCTGCCCGGTCAACCCTTGCCAGGCCAGCGTATTCATCAGGGCAATCAGCGGTGACTGGCGCACATCGCTCATCAGCGTCAGCTGATCGGTGACATCAGCAATATTATTCGCCGGGTTAAGTCGCAGGCTGTTAAGGAAGCTCAGCCAGCTACCGGCAAAATCGGTGAAATAACGCTGGGTCAGGCGCGCTTTTAGCGCCTCCGGCGACAGGTCAGCCGAGACCGCTTTACGGCTGTCGCTCAGCACCCAGTCAATTTCATCGCGCCTGGAGTTGGCCGCTTTCTCGATGGCCTGCTGGATCCCCCCTTCCCACGCCTGACGGGTAAACATCCCGGGCACCACCTCATCGGTAGCGAACAGACGGCGGGCATCCGTACCGCTGGTCATGTCTTCCAGAGAGACATCGGCAAAGTTACGACGCACCGATTTGAGCATATTTTCATACAGCGTACTTTCGGCATTGCGGCGGCCAATCTGCTGCAACAGCACCTGGCGACTCTGGCTGACCAGCTGCGGGGACAAGGCAATTTTCCACTGTGGCTGCTTCGGCAATTCAGAGATGTAAAAAGCCCACAGATCCGGCGACAGGCTTTGCCACAGGCCGGTTGAGAGACCTGCGCGAGACGGTTGCACGCCTTTCATGGTCCGGGCGTAAAAAGCCCCGTCCACTTTGTCCGGGCGCGACATCATCAGCCAGGCTTTAAGCTGGTCATAACCGGGTTTCGCCAGCTGCACGCGCTGGTCGCTATTGGGCGCGGAGTTAGCCAGCGCGGTGAGCTTTTGCGTCAGGGCCGCATTTGCCGGGTCGCGTATCAGGCGATTATTCGCCACGCCATACCACGGCAGCATCGCATTCAGCAGTTGCTGACCGTGATCTAGCCCAAAGCGCTGGTACCACGGCGTACCGTCCTGGGCATGATGCTGAAGGCGGCCGGCATCGTTTCGCAGGTCATACAGGGCCGTTAGTTGAGAATCGGACACGGAGGGATCTTTCACCAGATGGTGCGCTTTTCCGGCGACAGAAGAGATCTGCCCGTAGTTCAGCGCAAAGGAAAGCAGCATGCCCGCGCCCCAGACACCGACCACCGCCATGATGGCCCATGCCAGCGTCTGCACCCAGGCCATACCGACGCGACGACCACGCAGGCGGGTACAGTCATCCACCACGCCCTGCCAGGTGACCGGGAGCGCCAGGGCATGGCGCTGGGATTCAGCGCGGTATTTTTCCACATCAGCGGCGGCAACAGTGCCTTCGGGTGAATCAACAGCCTGGCTCCCCGGCAGACTAAACACCAGCCCCCGCAGCGGAATACGCGATTGCGAGCTATACAACCACGGCGTCAGTTGCTGAGCCCAGCGGGCAATACCGCCCTCTTTCAGATGCTGCCCCAAACGCAGCAGGAAGTCGTGGCTGTTATTTTCGACTATCTGGCTCACGCCCCGGGCGCGCAGTTCCGGTAGCAGCGCTTCGAGCTGGCGGGTAATGTCATCAGCCTGCGAACGCAGCGGGAAACTTGCCCCCACGGCCTGCTCTGCACGCTTCGCCTGCGACCAGTCGCTATCGCACAGCTGCCACAGCCAGACCGGGGTAGCATAGCGCAGCAGCTCGCTGATTTTTTCCAGGCCGCGCAGGTCGTTATCGCTTATTTGCGGCGTCAGGTTCAGCGATGTCGGCATGACGCGCACAATACCGTCCAGCGGGCGACCGCGACGCAGTTTACGCAGCGCGGTATATTTTTCAGGGTCCGGCTCCGCTGACAGGCTGCCACCGAAAATCAGAACCGTGCGGTTACCTTCCAGCCACTGCTGCTGTTGCAGGCCGGGCACCAGTTGTTCAATCGCGGCTTCATCGCCGGTAACCAGCAGCAGGCGGACTTTGCGACTCCAGAAAAGGTTGTAACGGCGGCGTAAATACTTTTTCAGCGTCTGAACTGTCGTAAGTGCAGGGGAATCACTTTTTTTTGTTTTCTGAGCCGAAGAAGATTTATTCGTGGCCTGAGCCTTCACCCTCCGATAAGCTTTTTTACCAAAGAGGTAGGTTGTAATGAACAAAAGTAAAATAAAAAGGAGCAACCCCCCCGTCAGGATCAGGGCGCTAAAAAGCAAAACTGTCTGTAAAACAGAATCTGGGGTAATGCCAAACTGAGTCGGATCATTTTTGAGTATCAGGCAGGCGGCGATCCCCATAAATAAAAAAACAAACAAGATCAGCCACAACTGAAATGTCGTGTTCCTTAGTCCCTGTACTATACGTTCCACTTTTTTCTCCCGACACGAAACAACTGAACACAACAGTGCCCATAACTTTTGTGAATCTGATACTTTGCTACAGCAAACTGTTTTAAGAGACTTCCTGACCCGGTTGAATAACCATCCACCAGGGTAGCCCCTCCTCAGACACACTCATGATCAACTGAGGAAATGGCAATGAACCTGACTGACCGGCAGCAAGCGCAACAGCGAGCCAGGGGGAAGCAACGCCCGTCAATCCTGTTTTCAAATCAATATCGGTAACCTGTGCACTCGCTTCTGCGCGAGGAAAGTGCAGCTTATTTTCTGATAACAAAGACTGCGTTTTATTTTCAGTTCCCATACCAGAAAGCCACAGGGATTCAATATGTTCAACATCGGTTTTACCCCACGCTAAAGCCTGTCTGGCTGATGCGAGTAATGTCGCTGTGCTTTTTGATTGTTCAGGTCTGTGAAAGTGAACTGCGGTATTTATGCCTGGCTCTGTTTCATCTCCGGGGCGTAATAGCAACGCGACGGCAGCCTCACCATCGCCATCAGAGACAGTCGCCCGGAGGCAGATAGAGACGACAAGCAGTGAATCGATGCTCTCAGGATTGTCCAGCCAGTTATCAATATCTGACAGCCCAAAATGGGGTAATAACCGAATATCACTAGCAGGTAAAAACGTAACCATCCGCTTTTGAAATTCTTCCAGCTCATCCTGAGGCAGATAAATACTTGGATCTATCTGTAAAACAACCTGAAGTGGTTTAATTGTTTTGTACCGGGATAATGCAGTTTTCAATATCGGATCGTTCAGAAGTTCCCGAAATCGATTATGAATACGTTCCGCTGTAGGTGAGTGGCTATCACTAAACCGGGCGATATAACTTACAGACTGTGTTTCTGAATCAATAACAGAAGGTAATTTTATCCCCTGTGGCAGCAGGAATTGTTCAGTAAGTGTCCCTGACGTCACGACATGGGGTAAACATACACTTGCAGCATCCACGACCAGAAAATATTGTCCACGCTGAATTTCATTCGCGATATCCTGCTCACGCTCACTATCCCACCCATTTGCTGGCCATACGGTAGAGAGCCATGCCAGCCAGCGAACACCAAACAACACAACCCAAATTGCCAATGGTGCACTAATGAAGCAATGCCAGAAGATCGCTCCCTGGGCAGAGTGATTGGCAGGCCATAACCAGGACGTAAGAAAACCGCCCAGTCCCAGGAAAATAAGTAGTATGACCAGCCAGCGTTTTATTGATGGCTGGCGGGTTCTGCTGGCGACATCAGGTATCGCGGAAAGATCGACAGGCATTATTTACTCGTCGTGGCAGTATTCAGGGATGATATTAGCTTACATCCACAAGAGCACTCATAATCATGAAAGGCAACAGGAGTCCCTCTGTCTTTCATTGTAGGGTGGCCTTGTGAAATATATGATGGGCTATGCCCGTTAATAGGGCAACTGACAGGATCGTTTAGACGAGCAACACCGATACCTTTAAACTTCATTTTGGAAGAGCCAGACAGAACTTTTCCTCCTCCTGTTGTTTTATCGCCAATACGAATAACACCTTTCATATTTTACCTCCATATTTTGCATCCAGCTTTGCTTTAATTCGACGGTTAGCAGACTCCAGCCGTTGGTTTTTCGCGTCATACACTTCCCGTTTCTCATTTGCTAACACGGTACGCCAGCGATGCGGCGAATTGTTTTCAGCGCCAATACTAATCGGGTCATTCGGTTCGACAGCACACGCATCAATAACGTCCTGCGACCACTGCGGGATCTTGCTGGTCTGCATCCCGATATAGCGTGCAATACTCTCTATCAGAGAAAGTGGCAATAACAAAACGTTGGGAATCCATTCCAGTCGGGAATCCATTTTTATCAACGTTTGTAACCCGATGATATATCCCTCTCTGCGTTTTTCCACCGGAGGGCAATATAAAACGGTTTCAGCCATTTCTGCCAGACAGTCTTCTTCCATATAGCAACGGATGAATTCCCAGTAACGGGACAAATCTGTTTTATTGCCCACATGACCAAAACTGAACGTGTTCAGTACCGTTTCGTTATCCTCCGCAAGGATATGACCAACGATGCAATAACTCACTTTCTGTTTACTGGTAGTGAAATAAATATCTTTCCAGGGCAGTGTGATTATCTCGCCTTTTACCTGATAAATATGTACTAGCTGCTCCTTTCGGTTGAAGCGTACTGGGTAGTGAGTTTTGCTAAACCAGTCCTTCAATATAGGGCGAAAAAAAATAAACCATGAAAAAATCAAGAATACAAATAAAATAGCAACACCTAACCACCCACCTTTATATTCATGAGAATATAGCACATCCCATAACAGCCAGCCAAATATACCTAAAATAAATAATGCCATACACATCATCGGGCCAGCAATAACCCCTTTGACTGGATAGAACTTGTCCATAACTTCCAGGTAAGATGAATTCATCCGTATAACAGTATCCAAATCAAGTACAGCGGCCTCACCAGAGCCCTTTCTTCGCTTGCCTTGAACAAAACGGCTCTGTTTTTCTTCTTTAGTTAAAGGCCTGTTGAATTTAAATGGAATGTATAATCCAAGTGTATGTGAAATCGCCATTATACTCTAACCTCTCCTTGTCATTTCCAGCCAGACTCAGGAAACCACTTCGTATTTCGCATCCAGCTTTACTTTAATTTTTTGGTTTGCGGATTTCAGTCGCTGGTTCTTCGTGTCATATGCTTCCCGAGTTTCATTTGCTAACACGGTACGCCAGCGATGCGGAGAATTGTTTTCAGCGCCAACATTAATCGGGTCATTCGGTTCCACCGCACAGGCTTCAAGAACATCCTGTGGCCACTGCGGGATCCTGCTGGTCTGCATGGCAATATAGCGGGCAATGCTCTCTGCCAATGAAAGCGGAAGTAATAATAAGGTGGGGATCCATTCCAGTCGGGAATCCATTTTTATCAAAGTTTGTACTCCGGTGATATATCCCTCTTTGCGTTTTTCTACCGGGGGGCAATATAAAACGGTTTCAGCCAGTTCTTCCAGACAGTCTTCTTCCATGTAGCAGCGAATAAACTCCCAATAAAGAGAAAGTTCGGTTCTTTGACCTACAAATCCAAAACTGAACGTATTCAGCACGGACTCTTTATTTTCGGCGAGAAGATGGCCAACAATACAATAACTCACTTTCTGTTTACTGGTGGTGAAGTAAATATCCTTCCACGGCACTGTGATAACTTCACCACTCACCTGATAGACATGCACTTCCTGTTTTTTTCGGTTAAACCTTACGGGATAATGTGTTTTACGAAACCAGTCTTTCAAAAGAAATCTACCAAAATAATAAATGCCCCCCCCAGAAACCAGTGCGACAAAACAAAAAAATGGAAAACCATCATTCTCAAAAATAGTGATTTTTGCAAAAGCGACAATTGCGATAAAAAATAACAGACAAAAGGCCATCATAAATGATGCTACATACCCTTTTGTGGGATAAAATTTATCCACCACCTCCAGGCAGGATGAATTTATCCGTATCACGGTATCCAGATCCAGTACAGCAGCCTCACCAGAAACTTTTCTTCTTTTACCCTGAACAAAGCGACTCTGTTTTTCTTCTCTGGTCAGTGGTCGATTAATCTTGAACGGAAAAAAAAGCCCGATGTCGTGTGAAATGGCCATGTTATTCCCCTCCACCAACTAACCGCTGAAGCTGCGACATTTCCATCTGCATGGTTGGCCATATTGCAGGCATATCGCTTTCACCATCGGGTATTTGACGCCACCAGCTTGCAGCCAGCCATTTCTGAATTTCATCGCGGCTTTGCATCGCAATATAAATCGCAGAGCCAAGAACAAAAGCAATCGCTATGGCCAAGCCAACAGGGCCCAGAGACAGCGAACCAAATACAGCTGATGCTACCAATGCACCGCCTGCTAATCCGGAAGCGAAATATGCAATTCCTAATCCATAGTGTTCTTTTTTAATCTCATCATATCCATGATAAAAATCCCACCCCACGGCCACAAAACCAAATGCAGCGCACGCTCTGCCTGCAAATTGCAGTCCCTTTTCCAGGCCAACCGCCCCTACACGTCCAAAACTCAAGCGAACCAATGATTTCAGACGCAGACTCTTAAATTTAAAGATCACCCTTTCCGCAGCATCCAGCAATGTTCCGCCAGCGCCGATGGTATCGGCGATTAATTTAGACATCTTTTCTGCCCCCGTAAGCTGTCCCTGCATCAGGCTACTTACAGATTTACTGACAGCGCCGACCTGCATGATTATTGCAAAAACACATCCGGCAAAAGGCAGGCTCTGCGCCCCATCATTTGCCAGGTTGTTGACCGTACTGCCTTTCGCCAGCGCCAGTTTTTCTCTCCACTGACGCGGGAATAACGTACTGCTGACTTCATCTGCTGAGCGCATTGTTTTTGCAGCGGCGCTGGCACGTTCAGCCTCAGGTATTGCCCGCGTCTGCGTTGCTTCTGCGACATCAATCAGTACCAGTGATTTCTGCCGGTGAATACCCACCATTGATACGCCGGCAATTTCCATCCTGCGTACTTCGATATCGACATAGTGTCGCAGACGGGACGCTGAGATACGCCCTTCAAGGTCGGTCATTTCTCCCAGCTGTCTTACGATGGCACTGATGAAATATTTACGCTCACCCGTGCTGCTTATCACCTTAAGTCCCATGCCATATGATGCAGCCAGCGCCACCAATGAGGGCAGTAATCTGTCCGCAGCTTTGTCCAGCACCCCCGCCAGCGCACTGCTGACTGCATTGAGATAGCCTTCCAGCGCGAACTGGACATTCTTCGCCGCTTTGTCTGTTATCTTGGTATAGACGTCGACTAACTTATCTTTCCAGGGTACATCGCCATAATCTTTATACGCACTTACTGTGTCGCTGACCCTGAGGGTCCATTGCCTGTTATTCATTACCGTGGCGCGAAGAAGAATATTGCTGCTACTTATTGATGGCTGCGACAGTTGCTCCAGGAACCAGGTAGTAGCATCTGACTTATCCTGCATATGCTGTACGCAATGCATAACCGTTTGAGTAAACAAGGCGCCGCTGCAAATATCTTCAGGGTCAAAATTACTGTCCAGATAGTCCAGCAACACCTGGCCTTTCAGCCAGGCCAGGTACATGCCCACCATCGGTGAAATAATCTGCTGGTCATAGGCGGAGAGTGCGGCATCATATTCTTTCAGAAATGCCTGCTCTTTAGCGCGATCGATATATTTTTCGTACTGCGCCCAGTACATGTTTACCTGTTGCCGGAGTGACTGATTATTATGGCTGTAAAGCGCATTTTGCTGCGCACTGGCCATACTGGGTAACATTACCCCCGCCTGAACAGCAATCCCACTCCGGGCCTGCTGCTCCACACTGCTATCAAGGGTTAACTGATCACGTTCAAATTGTGTGCAAAGCACTTCCTTCAGCGAACTTAGCGCTGATGACAGAGCCAGCCCTCGGGAGTATTTCGGATTTTGTGAAAATTGTTTTTCTATTCGATTATTGGACAGGGCTGAAATATCCTGAATAACGGCAACCGGATCTGGCAGCACGAGAATAGCGCCTTTTCCGGCATACAGTGCTTCAGCTGCCTGAATCAGGTTCTGCCCTTCCTGAGGTCTGGCATTCTTGAAGGGGGGCAGAGACCACGTTTTATGGGAGCAGGACGCTGCTTTAGGACTGTATTCGGCAACCGTCCCTGCTAACCTGGAAATGGATAATACCTGTTTCCCACTCCCGCCATTTACCCATGCATCCATATCAAAGCACTGCATGTACTGACTGCGATAGGCTGGCTCCTCATGCATCTTACGGGTTGCATCGGTCCATTCCACTTCCGACCAGCCAAACCAGAACACGCCGTTCTTCATGCCTGCCGGTTTCACCGGTAATGTTATCAATGATGCTGTTGCCAGTTCTTCCGGCTTGTTGACGCAGGGTTTTCGCGTGCCTGCAACAATATCCGCAGGAACCTCACCATTTTCAGGCAAAGGGTAATAATAGCCGTCGCTGGTAACGTAGTAGTTTATCCACCGGGCACCTGCTTCAGACCAGATATTCAAAAATCCATCACGCAGCAATCTTCCTGTGTAGCTGGTTTGCCCCTGAGCTGGAATGGGGACAGCAATTTCAGTCGGTAACTGTGGCAAACAATCATCATTAGCCATCACTGCGGGACGAACGGGAAGCACCGGCAACCCATAACGGCGACAAAATTTACAACCTTGTTCAGTAGTCATTTTTCATTCCATTTACTGTTTCGGATCAACGCTGTGTCATCATGTTCCAGCGTTCCTCATCCCAGAGGCGAGTTTCATCATGGAAAAAATCTGGCGCATTTCTGGCCTGATGCAGGAGGGTTGAAAATTTTGGGGATGACCAGAAGGCATCCCGAAGCCTGAGGCCATGAAATGCAAACGAAACCTGGTCTTCTGCTGTCGGTAATCCCAGCTCCATTGCCTTCTGCAGTAATGCATCAATTCGCTGGCTAACCTGTTCTCGCTGAACGATATCGCCATGAACAGGAAGTCTGTCAAGCACCTCATTTATCAGCCCACAACGTTGCAGTTGCTGTCGGGGGAGAATCCTTGTTTCATCGGGCTGTGCGGTATCTACAGAAGGGAAGGTCACTGTATGCCATTGACCTTCAAGCCAGAAGGTCCAGTGACTCACTATGTGCGAAGGAAAGATTTGGGCACACATCCAGGGTGACAACATCCAGCACAGGTGAAAGAAAACCCGCGGATCGTAATAACGAAGAATATGCCCCTGGTGATTTTCATCGGTAAAATAGAGCGCCCTGATAAGTTGATTTCGGACTTCCGGCGATGGTTGCTCGCTGCGTAACAACAGGCAGCATACAGGCGTCGTTCGGGAAGAATCTGCCTGTCCAAGCTCTTCCATTAACACTTTCCACTCCCCTGCACTCATCTCCTTTAAGGGTAAAAGCCAGGGATAAAGATGAGCCTGCGGTTTAAGCATGGGTGAAACCAGTTCAAGCACTGGCCATGTTTTATTGATATCGGGATGCTGCATTCTGTCAATAATGGCAAAATCGTGTTCACCAGGCGCCATCGGTTGTTCCAGATAATAATTACCCATCATCTTCCCTCAACTGAGTGGCAATGTAGCATCACCCTTAGCCAGAGCTTCGGACGCTGCATTTTCACAGGCGGTAAATTTAGGGAACGGCGCATCCATTGTTGCTGGGCCGTCATAATCAAAATCAGCGCTTTTGATGTAAAAATTTCCCCCCGTACCATTTTCAATTTTTGCCGGGTCGAGAGTGATATACGAACCTCCACATTTAAGTGTTATTTTTTTCTTCGCGCTGATAATGATTTCGTCATCGGTGCTCATCACAGCCAGGGCTTTGCAGGCAAGAATATCCATACCATCGCTTTGCGCCTGGATTTCCACCTTCCCTTTGGCTGCAACCAGCTTCATCCCAAGCTCCTGAACAAATGCGACAAATCCTGTTTTGGCCGCAAGTACCATGCGTTTTAACGCACTGATTTCTGTGCTGCCACCAGAAGTCAGCATCTGATTGTGATTTGCACTGAGCTGAATATGCTGCGGCGTGGACAGGGCAATACCACCGGGAGCACCCGCAACAATGACTGGCTGCTGTAGCTGATCCACATTCTGTTGCAGAAACTGCTGTTGTGTACTGTTATCCAGTCCTTCAACCTGTGCGGTCTGCAACAGATCGGACAGAGAATTCGCCAGTGAAAGAGCATCAGAAAGTTGCTGCTTGATTTCATCCATACTCAGTTGCTGGTCAATCGCCTTAGGCTGAACCTGAGTCGTTAGCAGCAACCCTTTTCCACCACGAACAGCAACCCAGTCATCAGTCCGTAACTCAGCACCCTCGCCGCGCTTCTGCTTCTCCGCATCCACTAAATGCCCGAGATTCAGCTGGCTCTTGCCACCGTATTCGGTGGAGACCTTGATATGCTCTTTACCGCGCTCATCGTCGAGGCGGATTTTGTTGTTGGCCGGGGTACGCAGGACGTTGCGCTTATAGTTGCGGATGGTGACGTGGTCGCTGTGGGCCGAGTCGTGCAGCACACCGGCGATATACGGCCTGTCCGGGTTGCCATCTTCAAAACCAATCGCCACTTCGGTACCTGCCAGCAGCGGCAGGTGCAGACCGTAGGTGTCGCCCGCATACGGACGAGACTGGCGCACCCACAGGCTCTCAAAACCGGTTTCCCAGTTGTCGCGGTCAAACAGCATGTTGACGCGATAGCGGCCGTCTTTATCGATATGGCCGTAAGTATCGTTTTCGGTGGTACTGGTGACACGGGCGGGCAGCGTGCCCGCCATTACCGGGCGGCTACCGGGCTCAGGGCGGAAGCCAAAGTCAGTGCTGTCCGGGATACCGTCAAAATGCACGCTGAAGTCTTCATCACGTCGGGCATGACTGCGCATCGCCGTGACAACCACGCCCTGACTGAACACCGCCGCCACTTCATTACCGCCGGTGACTTTCAGCAGCATACCCGGAGAGAGCGTTGGGCAACTGGTGATGGCGCGGGTCTGCGTCTGGCCGTTCAGGTAACGCTCATGCCGGATGCGGGCGTAAAACGCGCCGGACTCCGGGGCCGGGTTACGGTCATATGTGCTGCCCGCCGCCAGGTAGTTGTCAGCATAATGATAGGCATCGCCGTACGTGGTGGTATCCCCTCGGGTGGTATCCACCTGGGTGTTCATGTCTTCCGTAGCCTGGCGGTAGTTGTAATCGCGAGTGCTGACCTGTTGTTGCACCACGCGGTGATGGCTTTCCATGCCCCACACCGAGTCCACGCCGTCCGAATGCTGGCCCGATGGCGGTACTGAGGGCAGGTTCAGGCCTTTCTCATAGCCCTGCTGACTGTCGTAAAACTCCACCACGTCGATATTGAGGCGCGTGTCAGCGGTAAAGCGGAACCAGATCCCCACCTCGCCCAGCAGGCGGGTGATGAAGTGCAGGTCGTCCTCACCGTACTGCATCACCTGTTCACGACGCGGGTACGCTTTTGAGAGGGAAAACAGGAAATCCTGCCCACGCATGGCGTGGCGCTCACGCAGGATTTTCTCCACAATCTGCGGCACCGACATATCCTGGTAGATGGCGTTCTGGTGCGAACGGTCAAGCAGCGCAAAACGCGGCTGGAGCGTCAGGGCGTAGCGGGTTTCATCCTTCGACGTGCTGAGGCGTTCAAACCCGCTCACCACGCCCTGAATCACCCGCACCGGCTGCTGCATTTTTATGCCGTAGCCCTGGTCCACCGGGGCCTGTAACGTCAGGGAGCCGGCCTTCATCAGCATCATCTCTTTGCTGATGGCGTGATCTGCGCTGGTGAACTCCACCCGGTAGCGGAACGGCTTGCTGAGGGCTTCATCACCTTCAAACGCCAGCACATCAAGTGCTGGCTCACACCCTTTTACCGTCAGCAGATGGTGGTTGTGGCTGAATCTTATTGGCAGGCTGATGCTCATACGTTTACTCCCTGTATCCGGTCAAACTCCAGCGCAATCCCTTCTTCCTCACTCCATCCAAGCGTCAGCGACTGCGGTTTCTGTTTTGCTGCCATATGGGTCAGCAACTGCTGGCTCAGCACCGGCAAAATTTGCTGATTCAGCAGGCTGTCGACATTACGTGCGCCGGTATCCGGCAGCAGGCAGGCGGCGGTCAGGGCATCGAAAAGACTTTCGTCGATATGGGTGTTCAGGCCATAGTGGCGATGCAGGCGCTGGCTTACCTGCCGAAGTTTCATCTCCACGATGGTACGCATCGCTGCCTCATCCAGCGGTCGATAAATCACGGTCTGGAAGCGGGCCAGCAGGGCTGGCTGGAAATGGTCGCGCAGGAGGGGGCGCAGCAGTTCGTGCAGGTCGCCTTCGGTGGCCTCCGGCTGTTCGTCCAGCAGCTGCATCAGGTGGTCGCTGCCGAGGTTGGAGGTCATCAGGATAACGGTGTTACGGAAGTCAATTTCCCGCCCTTCGCCGTCGCGCATAAAGCCGCGGTCAAACACCTGGTAGAACAGGTTCATCACATCGCGGTGCGCTTTTTCCACTTCATCCAGCAGTACCACGCTGTACGGACGCTTGCGTACGGCTTCGGTGAGGATACCGCCCTGGCCGTAGCCGACGTAACCCGGAGGTGAGCCCTTCAGTTGGGAAACGGTGTGCGGCTCCTGGTACTCTGACAAATTGATGGTAATCAGTGATTTCTCGCCGCCATACAGCACGTCCGCCAGCGCCAGCGCGGTTTCGGTTTTCCCCACGCCGCTAGGGCCAACCAGCAGGAACACGCCCTGCGGGCCGTTCTCTGACGTCAGCCCGGTTTTCGCCGCACGCAGTCGCTGTGCGATGGCATTGAGGGAAACATCCTGGCCCACCACCCGCCTGCCGATTTCATGTTCCAGGCTCAGCAGTTCGGTTTGCTCATCTTTCATTAATGATGAGAGCGGCACGCCGGTCCAGTCGGCAATCACGTTGGCGACAGTGCGGGTATCGACATCAACCGAAAGCAGCGGGTTTGCATGCTGCACGCCATTCAGCTGCTGTTGCAGCGAGTGAGTATCGCTCTGGCGCGAGATATCCTGGCGGCTTTCCAGCAGCTGTTCTGTCAGCGCCAGCTCCTGGTCGTACTGCGTTTCCAGTTCATCGAGGGCAACGGTCAGGCTCGTTTCTTCCTGTGCGATACTCTCCAGGCGTTCACCGTGTGCATGATTGCCGACCGCGATATCTTCCAGCAGCGCCTGCTTCTCCATTTCAAGCGCCGTGATTTGCGCCCGGATACGGGTCAGCTGTTCCGGCACGGTGTCCATGCTCATGCGTACGCGCGCTGCGGCGGTATCCAGCAGGTCAACCGCTTTGTCCGGCAGCTGGCGTCCTGTTAAATAACGGCGGGAAAGCGTGACAGCGGCACGGACCGCATCGTCGGTGATGTGGACGTTGTGGTGTTCGGCATAGCGGGATTTCAGGCCACGCAGCATCAGGCACGCGGTGTCATCATCCGGCTCGTCGACTTTCACCATCTGGAAGCGGCGCTCCAGCGCGGCATCGCGCTCGAAGTACTGTTTGTACTCGCTCCAGGTGGTTGCGGCGATAGTGCGCAGTTCGCCGCGCGCCAGAGCGGGTTTCAGCAGGTTCGCGGCGTCTGCGCCACCGGCCTGATTACCGGCTCCGATAATGGTGTGGGCTTCGTCGATAAACAGCAAAATCGGCGTCGGTGACTGTTGCACCGCGTCGATGACGTTTTTCAGGCGCTGCTCGAACTCGCCTTTCACGCCCGCCCCCGCCTGCAGCAAACCAAGGTCAAGGGTGCGCAGGCTAACCGGCTTGAGCGATTCCGGCACGTTGCCCTCGGCAATACGCAGCGCCAGACCTTCAACCAACGCGGTTTTACCGACACCCGGTTCACCGACCAGGATCGGGTTGTTCTTACGACGGCGGGAAAGAATGTCGACCATCTGGCGAATTTCGGTATCACGACCGAACACCGGGTCGATTTTGCCCTCTTTGGCCTTGGCGGTGACATCGAGCGTGAATTTATCCAGCGCGTTCTGCAGCGCCGGGTTGAGCTCACCTTCTTTTAGTCCTTCCCCAACAGGGCGGCCAACAAACGCCACTTCTCCACCGTGGCTCTGCGCAAGTTCGGCTTCGTGCTGCACGTCCGGGCGCTCGTCTGACTGTGCGTCCAGCAGGGGGCGCAGGCGATCCAGCTGACTCTGACCGAGGGTCAGCAGTGGCCACAGACCATCGCAGCGCGCCAGTTTAGGTTTATCAACCAGTGCCATCAGCAGATGCACGCTGCGGATTTGCTCTTCACCATTGAGGGAAGCCAGCATCCAGGCATCCTGCATCAGTTTCTGGATATCGGCGGATAACTGCGGACGACTGCGTACCGAGCGCGGTTGATTATCCAGCCAGCCGAGCAAATCCTGCCACAGTGCATCCATATCCCACTCGTAGCGGCGCGCCAGTACGGTGAGGTCGCCTTCCCCCTGTTCGAGCAGCTTCAGCAGCCAGTGCTCCGGCAAAATTTCCGCATGGGCACGGGTCTGGCAGAGCGAAGCCGCCCCTTCCATCGCACGGGCACAGTAAGGGTTCAGACGTCGCAACAGGATGGCTGGATTTTCCATGAATCTCTCTCTTTGTCGGTTCCTGGACACGCTACCGCCCCTCGCTGTTTCCCGTTCAGGAGACCAAAGCGCATATGGTTGGGCAGGCAGAGGGTGAATTTCTTTGCTGAAGACCCGTGAAGACAGGCACTTAACGAAGAAATCCATTCAGGTCCGCGTGACGGACCTGAACAGGGGGCAAATTAAAAACTGTGCCCCAGATATTCACGTTTATTGATTTCGATAGGTCTGGTCACACTATTATCCAGAATGACATGCCAGCAGGAGCTGTTGGCATTCGGCTGTAATGTCATATGCCACCGTGCATCACCACCGCCGTTCGGCCCGGCTTTACGATGCGGCCCGGCAATCACCTTGAGAGTTCCGCTGCAATAAGCATTGTTTAACTGACTATTCAGCCCACAAGCTTTTTCAATAAGACGTGCCGTATAGTTTTTGCTGAAGCGCTGGTCTTTCTGCCAGTTAGTCGCCCAGTTCGCGAGTGAAACAGACATAGCTCTCTCCTGTAATCGCATTGCGATACACAAAGGGATCGCAATGCGGTGCAAACATGTTCTTACGCGGTAGCGCGTTCGTTCCAGCTATCGGAATGAATGATGTTGCCGTCTTTGTAAGTCCAGGTGATTTTCTCGTAGCGCAGCTCTACGCGCTCAAGGTGGTTGTGTTTCTCTTTCGACGGGTCTTTCACGTCGTACATTTCAGGGTTTACCTTCACCACTTTTACGTTTTCCAGTTTGGTGTTGAAGTACTCCACTTCCTGGCCCGCATCGTTGATCCTGTACCACTTGAATTCCGCAGATTTGAGAGTCTGGCCAGTCGTTACCGCTTTGTAGAGGTACGGGCTGGAGGAGTCGATTTCCTTGGTGAACAGGAACGGCGTGTGGATACGGGTGCCGGTCAGCTTGCCGGTATTGTTGTCGGTCGGGATGTACAGGTTATGCTCCTGCGCCACCACTTCGATGCTGCCTTCACGGTCCTGAACGTCAACGGAGCCTTTGATGTCCGCGCCGCCATCGTCTTTCAGCCAAAGATAAACAGGTATTGCCATGATAATTTCTCCATTTATACACTTCATCCTTCAGACTGCCTCTTTGTTGGCTGCCTTCATTCGCCCCGGTCACAGAGCAGTCTCTGCTCCCGGGGACTCACTCCGTTGCCGCCGCGATCCAGCCCGAATGATTTTGTGTATCCTTTTTACGAAGCGTCATCATCCTGCGATGACGCTGAGGGTTTGCCCGGTATCTGACAGGCGTTAGCCTGCGGTACCAGACTGATTTCGACACGACGGTTGAGCGCGCGCCCATCCGGGGTGTCATTCGTTGCGATCGGGCGGCTTTGGCCATAGCCCTGCACCGCAAAACAGCTTTCAGGTACATCGCCGGTGTCACGCATCCAGTCGCGCACCGCTTCGGCGCGTTTCCGGGAGAGCGTCTGGTTGAGCCCAGGGTTGCCGGTGTTATCGGTATGCCCTGCGACCACAATCAGCCAGCCCGGCTTCGCTTTAATGCCCACCAGCGAATTAACCAACAGTTTGGTGGTGCCCGATTTCAGCGCTGATTTTCCTGAATCGAACAGCGACATACTGTCGAGGCGAACTATTTTCGGTACCGGTTTTGGCTTCGGTTGAGGTTTGGGCGGCGGCGGCGGCGGGATATACGAGCGAATGACGTCCAGCACCTTAAAGTGCAGACGCTCGCCCTGATACAGGCCAAGACTCATCCGGAGCGGCACGCCGTTACGCGTCCAGGTATCCAGCTGCGCGGCATCCTCCCGCAGAACCGCAACGGCATCGGCTTTCGGGCCGTAATCATCCATCGGGATACGGTCGTAACGGGCGATATCAAAGCTTACGCGGTGCAGCAACTGGCGATTGTTCCAGCCGCTGCTGAGCAGCGCGGCAATGGCGGCCAGGGTAAAGATCCAGAGCGCGTAGCGTAAGGTCCGGCCGCGTAGGGTTAATCCCTGACCTTCCGGCAACAGCGGCAAGACGAAATCCGGAAGCAGCGAGGTCACCGTGCTATCGGTGCCCACAGGTTGCCAGCCGGCCACATGCTGCATGGCGGTGTGACGGGACAGCCACGTCGTCCAGGCCGAAGACGCCAGGCTCCCGGCAAGAATGGGGCCGATCCCCCACAGCACCACAGTGGGAGCAATGGCCGGCATATCGGGATGCTGATCCATAAATACCGCTTTGACGTGCTGATGGAACCAGCTCATCAGGCTGTTCATCAGCACCTGTTGCTGCATCGCAGGCGTTCCGCCGCTGGTGACCCATGAAGCAATTGAGGCCGGTGCTGAAGACTCACGCCAGACCCTCCCCCCTTCCCCCGGGAAAGCAGCCTGCCAGAGCATGTCATTTGTCATCGCACTGCCGACCTGACCATTCAGGACCAGCGGCACGGAATGGCCGGTTTCCTTACGCAGCTGGCAGATTTGCCAGCGCAGGGCCAGCAGACGACTGGTAAGCCGCTCGCCGTCGGCATGCTTTTGCGGACAGACGCTCACCATGACCGACAGCTGGCGTCCCCAGTCCGGGCGCTGCCGCAGTACCTGGCGGGCCACAAGCTCAAGATCCTGAAAATCCTCCACGCGGATCCAGCACCCCTGCGTAACGATCAGCACCGATGACTGTTGTGGCCAGGCCAGCGGTAAATCGCCGCAGACCAGCACCACGGGCTGGCGGTAGGTCGCTTCCGGGAGGTCATCCAGGCACAGAGGAACATCGTGCTCAGCCCGGCGTCGGGCGACAGACCATAAGGCGGCGCTCACCCCCAACGCAGCCAAAAGAATGAGCACAGAAACCAGCCGCGACACCGGCAGAAAACCCAGGCAGATCGCTACGCTCAGCAGCGCGGCCCAAAGCGCAAGCCCGCGTTGTTGTGCAGGACTCATTGCACGGCTCCCGGCAGCAGAGTCAGTAGCGTTCTATCGAGCCAGTGATCCAGTCCCCACCACAGGGCAGCAAGGACAATCACACTCAACCCAATACGCACCGGCCACGACGCCAGCCAGCCGCCTATGCTCCGTCCGGCATAACTTTCTGCCAGTACCGGATGGGTCTGCGGATAACTGAAAGACGTAACATGTTCACTGAGGGCTTTCACGAGCGTTTGACGCGCCGGATCGTTCAGGGAACGGAAACTTCCGAGAAATCCCAGCATCATCACCCGCTGGAAACAGGTCACGACGGCATTATCCGGTGCGGGGTTGCGCAGCACATCACGCATCCGATCACACAGGGTGTCCCCGGCATCCATGGTGCCAAGAAAGTGCCCCTGCAGAGGAATGTCATACCACTGCACGCAGGCATCGTCCTCTACCCCGCGGCCTTTTACCGCTTCATCAAGCAGCGCACACTGCGCGGTGAGGATATGCAGACAGCTGGCTTCATCGAGGTCACTTGCTTTCAGTTCACGCTGCACGCGTTCCACATCGGCGATACAGCGTTCCCACAGTTTTCGGCCTTCCCCTTCCAGGAACCGCGGGCCGTGACGCAGGCTGATGACCTGTAGCCAGGTGTCCTGCAACAGCGCATCAATATCAATGGACGCGGCGGTGCCGCGTTTACGCTCACTCATGTTCTCAGGACCGCAAAGAGTTCAAGTTCAGGCTCGCCGAGCATCCCCGGGACGTAAAACATACAGGTGCCGCTCTGGAGCATTTCTGTCGCCAGAGGGTGCGAGACATCGAGACTGAAATACTGGTTTTCCAGACGCAGCGGAATAGCCGCAGGCACATGGCGCAGTGGCGTCAGCGGCACGCCCACGCGGGAAGAGTTGACGATCCCCCGCACATGGTCCGGGCTGCCCACTTTGCACTGGCGTGGGAACTGCTCCTGCAGCTGCGCCACCGGCATCGGTGAACGCACTGAGAGGTAGTAATCCGCCCCTTCGCGCAGCCGCGGGTCATGCAGGCGGGCCTGCCAGAAGTGAAGACGAGGATCATATTCAAGCTCAAGCGACACCACTCGCGATGGCAGGCTGGCTTCCAGCAGGTCACCCAACAGGTCAAACAGCGGGGGGAACACGGCGTTCAGTTGCTCATGCTGCCAGGCCGGAATAGCGCTGACCTGGTGCTCCAGCGAGAACGTCAGCAGGCTGCCGGCCAGGCGGGCAAGCTCCGGATACAGCCGCTCCGGGGGGCTTTGCGGGTTACGCTGAAACTGCCCGAGAACCGGCTCTGCGCTGTTCAGGGCATTCAGCAACCAGAACAGGGAAACGTCGGCCACCGCAAAATCTGCCATGCGTTCGTTACTCTCGCGGCGCATTGCCATCAGACGGCTCAGGCGGGCACGCAGCTGAGTCATAAGCTGTTCCAGCTGGGTCACCAGCCAGCGGCTGCCCTGCATCGTCAGCAGCGGAGGAAGAAAAGTATCGTCAATCAGCCAGCCCCCCTGCGAGTCCTGCTGCAAACGGGCCACAGGGCAGGTCAGGTAATCACTGTTGTTTTGATGAGCAAAGCGCAGGGTTAGCTCTGGCTGCATCACCGCAATCTGGCGGGTGTCTTCCCCGAAGGTATTGCGGACATCCCGCCAGCGCTGGCGAAAACGCACCGGACGCTCTGCCACCTCATCGGGTTTCAGGCAATTACCGCCGTTCGCCCGCAGCAGCGGGAGTGCCAGAACCACCACCGCGTGATGAGATTCACCCTCGGGCGACAGCGCCGGTGGCAGAGCATCAGCATTGTCGGTGTCGATGAGCGTACCATCCGAAAAACGAACACGCAGATGACGGGCCTGCAGGCGGCCCAGCTTTAGCGCATCAGGTTCGAAGGTGGCATTCATCACTCCCCAGGGCTGGGCGAGTCCCAGTTGGGCAATGCATTCCGCAGACCAGGCCGCATACGCGGCCTGTTGCTGGAAGTGCTGGGGAGAGACCATCTGGCCCCTGCCCCATAACGGTTGTTCCGTTTTCATCGGCTTCCTGCCTTACGTTACGATTTCGCCTTCGGCATCTGGGAAACCAGCGACAGGTTGACGTCCATGCCTTCCACCTGGAAGTGCGGTACCGCATACAATTTGACGCGGAAGAAGCCCGGATTGTCCTCGATATCTTCTACCGTTACCTTCGCATCACGCAGCGGGTGTGAAGCCTGCAGTTCGTCGCCCGGATCGGTCATTTCAGTGACCAGACTACGTACCCACGTGTTGAGCTCCAGCTCCAGCAGGCGGCGGTCTTTAGTGGTCCCAATATTTTCGCGCTGAATAAGCTTCAGGTAGTGAGCGATACGTGACAGCAGGAAGATGTAAGGCAGGCGCGCGTTGATGCGGCTGTTTGCTGTGGCATCAGCCGTGTCGTACAGCGCAGGTTTCTGCGTGGAGTTCGCCGAGAAGAAGCATGCATAATCGCGATTCTTGTAATAAGAAAGAGGAATAAAGCCCAGGTTGGCGAATTCGAATTCGCGGGTTTCCGGGATCATCACTTCAGACGGAATTTTCACCTGGTTGCCGGTACCCAGATCGTAAAGGTGAATCGGCAGATCCTGAACCGCCCCGCCCGCCTGTGGGCCACGAATTTGCACACACCAGCCGTTATTGATAAAGCTGCGCACCATGTTTGCAGCAAAGGCAAAGGAAGCGTTAGTCCACAGGTATTTATCGTGATCCGGGCCTTTAACTTCTTCAACATAGTTAAAACTGCGTACCGGTACGGTATCCGGGCCATAAGGCAAGCGGCCCAGCACGCGCGGCATGACAAGACCGATATAGCGAGAATCATCTGTATCGCGGAAGGATTTCCACTTGATGTATTCCGCACGGTCAAAGTAGTTGCCAATGTCTTTGATTGCGGCCATCTCTTCCATCGACTCTTTCAGGAAGAATTTCGGACCAGCAGCACCGATAAACGGCATATGCGCCGCGGCAGACACTTTCGAAATATTACGCAGCAGCGCAACATCCTGGGCGGAGGCGTCAAACTCATAAGCAGAGATCAACGCACCAATAGGCTCCCCGCCAGGGGTATCGTATTCAGCCACATAAGTTTGCAGATAGAGACCGCTCTGGACAATTTCCGGGCTGTCCTCAAAGTCCTGACGCAGATCGTCTTTAGACAAGTCCAGCAGCTCAATTTTGACGTTCTGGCGGAAGTCAGTTTTATCCACCAGCGATTTCACGCCGCTCCAAAGGGACTCAACGGCCTGGAACTCCTCGTGATGCATAACCGCATCCAGCTGACGGCTGATTTGATAATCCAGTTCGGCGATATGGTGGTCAATCAGCGACTTATCGAGTTTCTCAACTTTTGAGCCAGCTTTACTGAGGCATTCAAGAAACACCCGCATGCCCGCAGTCAGTCGCTCATCGGCGGTAGCATCGGACATCGCTTGATTGTCCTGCCAAATATCCAGCGCGCTTAATTCTGAAACCGGGCTGAGATTGATTTTTTCAAACAGAGAAGCATAAACGCTACCTGCGTCATGGCGTTCAAGCACGACGCTTTCGCTACCGGCAGTATTTTCGTTTTGTACAGACATCAGCATTCCTCATTTAATCCGTTAAATATCGTGACGACTTATGCCTGTTTGGGCGCCAGGGCAGACAATTCAGCGCGAAGTTCAGCGCTCAGTGCCGGGTCAATCAGAATCTTTTCCAGTTCTTTTCGGAAAGCCTGGTTATCGAGAAGATTGGCTTTAAGATCGCGAAGCAAATTACGCATCGCCAGCATGGCTTTCAGCTGGGGTATTTGGCGCGCCACCTCTTCCGGAGTAAAATCTTTCATGTCACGGAAGGTGAGACGGATATTCTCTTCGCTATCCTCTGCGGCCAGCGTATTCGCCACGGTAATGTTAATTTTTGGGGAATATTCAGAAAGAACACTGTTGAAATTATTTTTATTGATGTTTTCCTTTACTCGTTCAGATAAAGGTGCCGTTTCACCACCATGACTAAAATCACCGGCAACCAATAGCTTTAACGGTAATTCTGTTTTCTTCTGCGCCCCACCCGTGTGTAAATCCAGCTTTAAATTGATTCGTGCTTTGGGCACCTCACCCTGGAAACTATCAGCCATCTTCTCATCCCTCCGTTATCACTGCATGGTATTTTTGGCACTACGTTACACCGCGCAAAATAATAGAACAATGAACAAAGTTGGATCAATTTTTTACAGTGCTAAAAATCTCAATAATACTTATAAGAATATTCATGATATAGAATGAACATTGAGGATTAGTCTTATAAGGATGATATTACAAACTTATATACAGGCCAGGAACGAGATTTAAATTTATTTTTACAGCAAAAAGCAGAACACAAGGAAAAATAAAGTAAAAAATTGACTCAAATCAATACAGAAGCCAAAATCAACCTAACAATATGAAAAATATAACTTTCAGCAAAAAAAACCTTCAACCTCTAAATGTAACCAAGAATAATCTTAAATTTACTAAAACAGCCCATCTCGGTCGCCATTCGTCGCAGAAGAAAGGGTAAGAAATACATAAAATAATAACAGAGAGATATTATCACTTGATAAAACACCGCTATACAAGAATCATCCTGGACGGAAAATAGGCGACAACATGCTCGTCAGAGTACAAATAAAAATAAAGTTATCACATGTACCCACTGTACTGACGGCAGTACAGCTAACCTGCACTGCCGTTCTTTTTAGCGATGGATATTTTTGATATCTACAGGCTGTCCGAACAGGAACCCCTGAATCTCAGTGCAGCCTTCCTCTTCGAGAATACGCAACTGCTCGTTTGTCTCGACGCCTTCAGCAATCAGCGGCGTATTGATGGAGTTGCCGAGAGAAATAATGGCACGTACAAAAGAACGAGCCTGGAAATTACTCTCAACATTAGTGAGGAAGCTGCGATCCAGCTTGATGACATCAAAATGGAACTCACGCAGCGTGCTCAGCGATGAGTACCCGGTGCCAAAGTCATCCAGCGCAATGCTGATCCCCATTTTCTGGAACTGATGCAGGATGTTAAACGTCAGCTTTTTGTTAATGATAAAAGCCGTTTCCGTCACCTCAAATTCCAGCAGCGTTATCGGCCACGCTGTGCGCATTAAGATTTCGCGAACATTGTCGATAAAACTGAGGTTACGCAGCTGCACCGGGGAAATATTGATTGAGATTTTTTTATCGAGCTTGTTTGCCAGCGACTCTTTGCAAACCGTTTCAATCACCCAGTAGCCCAGCGGAACAATTGCGCCACTTTCCTCCGCGATGGGGATAAATTCATCCGGGGGAATAAGACCCTGTTCCGGGTGATTCCAGCGCAGCAGGGCTTCATAGCCGGTAATGGCTTTATCCTTGAGCGAGCGTTTTTCCTGGTAGTGAATGAAGAATTGCCCTTCTTTGAGCCCACGGCGAATATCGGCGGCCATCAGGTTTCGCAGGCGCGTTTTTTCATCCATGTCTTTTTCATACCAGCAAATCTTGTTATCCAGATTGGCTTTGGCGCGGTACATGGCCAAATCGGAATTGCTGATAAGCGTATTGATATCTGTGGCGTCATCAGGGTATATCGCCACCCCGATACTGGCACCCACGGTAATTTCGCTATGGGCGAAAATCTGTTTACCCACAAAGCAGCCGTGTAGGCGTTCGGTAAAATTGCGCAGTTCATCATCGTGGTTATAGGGCTTGGCGGCGACAAACTCATCGCCGCCAAAACGGGCAACGATCTCATCTTTTTCGATGGTTTTCAGCACCGAGGCCGACACGCGCTGCAAAAGCTGGTCGCCTATCAGATGTCCCTCGGTATCATTAATCTCTTTGAACTTATCCAGATCAACGGTGCAGATGGCAATACGGTTATAGTCAGTCTCGGTAAAGAGTTTTTCCACAAAACTGAAAAACTCGACGCGGTTAGGTAGCCCGGTTAGCGCGTCGTAACGAGCAAGCCACGAGATTTTATCAATCACCACTTTTTGCTCGCTGATGTCACGGGTAATTTTCGCAAACCCCAGCAGTGCCTGCATTTCATCATAGATGGCGTCAATCACGACATGTGCCCAAAAGCGGCTGCCGTCTTTTCGGTAACGCCACCCTTCCCCCTCAAACTTGCCGTTTTTCAGGGCAATATTCAGGTTACGCTCAGGTAAACCGCTCCTTTGCTCGGCTTCGCTATAGAAAATACCAAAGTATTGCCCCACAACCTCTTCGCGCAGATACCCCTTTGCCCGCCGCGCGCCTTCGTTCCAGGTGGCGACCGTGCCATCAATATTCAGCATGTAGATAGCGTAGTCTTTTACACTTTCCACAAAATGACGATAGGCGATATCAGTTAAGCTTTCAGTACGCATCTTGCCCTTGAATTAATTGTGGTTTTTCATTAATAAAAAGAGTAATTTACCGCATTATCGGCACCGTCGCTATGAAGCTTTAAGCACGCGACCGGGTTCATAAGATCACTTTTTCCGCTTGATCCGCAACAGGTAGTTTTCCAGCTGCTGAGTCACTTCCCGGCTGAGGGCGTACTGATCGTCGCCAACATGATAAACATAGTTGCTAAGTCGCCTGAGATCCCGGTAAATCGTGCGCTCGCTGACGCCAAATTTACTGGCCAATTGATGACGAGACACGCGCTCGCAGCTCAGCATTTCACAAAAAATACCGGCTATCCGGTCTGCCAGCAGCGTGCTCTTTTCGGGGGGGGTCATGAGTGTTTCTCCTGCAAGTAAGTGTCAGGAATGTTAGCGCGATTAGATGACAGGTCATGTCAGCCACCCGCACAATATATCTTGCTACAGCAATGTCATTATTACGCAACGTTATGACAAGACTAGATTTTTTTGCACAAAAATTAGCGCCTGCGGAGATCGGACGACATGCCAATGACTTTGCGGGTTATAATCGCGCCTTACAATTAAGTTGACAGACTATGACCGTGAGCAAACATCGGGTAACAAGACCAGATGAAATAGAGATGAAGCGCCGGGCCTGGTATCAGGCACGACGGGCCATCCTGAGCGGCAGGCCGGACGTCGCGCCACTTACGCCTCCGGCGACGCTATACGAAGAGCTGGCGATCGGCTATCACATCCGCCAGTTAACCCGGCTACAAAAGTGGTTTATCGACCAGGATCTCCCGCTTCCCGAGTAGATAGCGCATGGCACAACGGGGTAAAACCATAAGCCCGGCAGCGCGTTGGTGCGCTAAGCAGCGAGTGAGCTCCGGCGTTAGCCGCTCAGTTTCTATGACGCTAAAACCGTGGCGCTGATACCATGGAGCATTCCACGCCACATCCCTGTAGGTCGTGAGGGTTATTTCTTTCACGCCCAGCGCCTGTGCTTTTGCAAACACCGCTGCCAACAATGCCGCCCCCACCCCCTGGCGTTGAAAATCTGGGTGAGTGGAGATTTCTGCAAGATACAGTCCTTCATTACCGTGCTGACAATAACAGAACCCTTTTATCCTGCCGTCGCGTCCTTCCACTTTCCATGCCAGTTCGTCTTCAATCGCTGCCGCATGCGTTGCGTAATCCGTCACCGCAGCCGCCGCTAAAAATGCAAGCGCTGGAACAGAAAGAAAACGGCGTGCAGCCACCGCCTCAAGGTGCTGTAGCTCTACAATATCGCCCACACAACTGGCACGCACGATCATCATCTCTTTCCTTTATTGAGAGTGTTGCGCTGAAGTCTAACAGGGTATTCCACAAAGTCCTGGCCGTTTCGTTGAGCGCAGATTGACGTTAGCACTTCCACAAATGTTAATCAGGAGTAAACTAAAGGTAAGCAACTCATCTGTGTTATTGCGCAACATCCACCATAACAAGTGACACCTGCCATATGAAATTCAAACCGGCTATTAAGCCTTACCAGGCCGCTGCAGGCGGCTGGGGTTCTCTGGAAGCGACGACCCGCTTCGTTATCGACAGCAAACATGCTCTGAAAAACCTGCGCAATTTGTTGCGCATGAACAAAGCCAAAGGCTTTGATTGCCCCGGCTGCGCCTGGGGGGACGATAACAAAAGCACCTTTAGTTTTTGTGAAAATGGGGCCAAGGCCGTTACCTGGGAAGCCACTCGACGCTTTATCGACAGCGAGTTTTTTGCTCAACACAGCGTCAGCAAACTGTATCAGCAAAGCGATTACTTCCTCGAATATCAGGGTCGCCTGACCGAGCCGCTCAGCTATAACCCACAAACCGATCGCTACGAACCCATCAGTTGGGCCAACGCGCTAAGCCTGATTGCGCAACATATCCAGGCGATGGATAATCCCGACCAGATTGAGCTTTACACGTCCGGTCGCGCCAGCAATGAAGCTTCTTATCTTTATCAGCTTTTTGGCCGCATGCTGGGCACCAATAATTTCCCGGATTGCTCCAACATGTGCCACGAAGCCAGCGGCAGCGGGCTAAAACGCAGCATCGGCGTCGGGAAAGGCACCATTCGGCTGGATGATTTCGACAAAGCCGACGCCATTTTTGTGTTTGGCCAGAATCCCGGCACCAACCACCCTCGAATGCTGCACAGCCTGCGCCATGCGGCAGAAAACGGGGCACAAATAGTCACCTTCAATACGCTGCGTGAGCGTGGCCTGGAACGCTTCGCCGATCCGCAAAAACCGCTGGAAGTGATCACCCCGCTGGCGGGCACCATCAGCACTAATTATTACCAACCGAATCTGGGCGGCGACATGGCCGCGGTTCGCGGTATGGCAAAAGCGCTGCTGGAAACCCATCGCCGCCTGATGACTGAAGGTGAAGACGGCGTGTTTGATCTGGCGTTTATCGACGCTCATACCCACGGCGCTGAAGCCTGGTTCACCGCCATCGATGAAACCAGTTGGGAGAAAATCACCCAGCAGTCCGGTCTGAGCGAACTGCAGCTCCGCGATGCCGCAGCCATCTGGCAGCATTCAAAGCGGGTGATTTTTACCTGGGCGATGGGCATCACCCAGCATAAACACTCGCTGAACACCGTGCGCGAAATCGTCAACCTGCAGCTGCTCGGGGGGCATTTAGGGCGGCCGGGGGCGGGACTTTGTCCGGTGCGCGGCCACAGCAACGTGCAGGGCAACCGTACGATGGGGATTGATGAAAAGCCGCCGGCAAGCCTGCTCGACAATCTGGCCAAACAGTTTGATTTTGAGCCTCCGCGCGCGAACGGCCACAATACCGTTGAGGCCCTGGCCGCCATGCTGCGCGACGAAATTAAAGTGCTGATTGCGCTGGGCGGAAACCTCGCCGCTGCGGCACCAGACAGCCCACGCACGGAAGAAGCCATCAGCCGCTGTGGCCTGACCGTGTTCATCAGCACCAAGCTGAACCGCAGCCACCTCGTGCCGGGCAAAGCCTCGCTGCTCCTGCCGACGCTGGGCCGTACCGAAGAGGACATGCAGGTTACCGGACGTCAGTTTGTCACCGTCGAAGACTCCTTCAGCATGGTGCACGCCTCCGAAGGCATCGGCAAGCCGATTGCGGATACGCAACGTTCTGAAACCGCGATTGTTGCCGGCATAGCGGATGCGGTTCTGGGCAGAAGCAAACTGGACTGGCTGGCGCTGGCCGACGACTACAATCTAATTCGCGATCATATTTCCGCCACCTTGCCCGGCTTTAAAGATTTCAATCAACGCTGCGAAGAGCCGGGAGGATTCTACCTGGGCAACGCGGCGGCCGAACTGCGCTTTAATACGCCAAGCGGCAAAGCTGAGTTCAGCGATGCCCCGCTGCCGGATTCGCTGTGGCAAGGTGTGGAAGCCCCGTTTACGCTGCAAACGCTGCGCTCACACGATCAGTACAACACCACGATTTATGGCCTGGACGATCGCTATCGCGGCGTTTACGGCCAGCGTGAAGTCCTGTTTATTCATCCTGATGATATGGGGGAGCTGGGTCTGAACGACGGTGATAAAGTCGATATTGAAACCGTCTGGCACGACGGGATTACCCGTAAAGTCAGCGGTTTTAAGCTGGTCGCGTATGACATTCCGCGCGGCAACCTCGCGGCCTATTACCCGGAAACCAACCCTCTGGTGCCGCTTGGTAGCGTCGGGGACGGCACGGGCACGCCGACGTCGAAATCCGTGCCGGTGAAAATCTCCCGCAGCGAAGCGGAGAATACGCAGCGAATTGCCTGATCGGGAATCACATTCCCTCTCCCGCAAGGGAGGAGATATTGCTCACAGATATTCTCCATGATGGCTCAGCTTAAGTTCCGTTCACTTTCAGCCCTGTTTTATCTGTAACCACCGCACCAGTGAACGTCTCAGGGGAATCACCGTCATTCCCCCGAGACCCCGGACTCCCGGCCAAATAAATCGACCGCTGAAGCGGCAGACCTCCGTTTTATCTCCCAGTCCTGGGTCGGCTGAGATGCGTTCCCGACGCTCTCAGCCTCCGGCAGTTCCCGACGCCCGGACCCTGGCCAGTCGGAGAGAAAACGGAGGCGATTTAAGCCGGAACCGTGCCGCGCTTTAAACCCGCAGCCATGCTGAACATCACAATCGCTTCCGGTTCAACAGCCACGCCCTTGTCCCCGGCTCTCAGCGCCCCCGGTTATGACCCAACTCAGGCGGGGTTGAGCTGTCGGGAACGGCGAAAGAGAGCGATCGTCGGGAACGAATCGCGAACGACCCCGAATGTTTGGGTGATTGCCGGTGGGTTTACCGCTTCAGCGGCGATGAGCTCGCCGGGCGCGGGGGGTTGTCAGGGGGAATGGCGTAATTCCCCATGACACGTTCACTGTTTGCTTAGCTTGCAAGGAAAACGGCTCTAAAGGTGAACGGAAAAGTCGCGTTGCTTACATACGGGATACTACGAAACTCAAAGCGCTACCTGCTCCATCGCCTGCAAAATACGCTTATCGGAAATAGGATACGGGGTTCCCAGCTGCTGAGCAAAATAGCTGACGCGCAGCTCTTCTATCATCCAGCGGATCTCCTGCACCTCTTCGTTCTCGCGGCTGGCCGGCGGTAGCTTGTTCAACCACTGCTGCCATGCCTGCTGCACGCTTTCCACTTTCAGCATTTGCGCACGATCGCGATGCGGATCGATAGCCATTTTCTCCAGTCGCTTCTCGATAGCCTGCAGGTAACGCAGCGTGTCGCCGAGGCGCTTATAGCCGTTGCCGGTCACAAAACCTCGGTAAACCAGGCCGCTCATCTGTGCTTTTATATCAGACAGACCAAGCGCCATGGTCATATCCACGCGCCCTTTCAGCCGTTTGTTGATGTTAAATACTGCCGTAAGGATCTGCTCGACCTGTTTGGCAATCTCAACCACCGTGTCGTTCAGCTCTGCGCGCACTTTTTCATGCAGCGTGGCAAACCCTTCTTCGCTCCAGACCGGCCCGCCGTTTTGCGCAATCAGCTTATCAATACCGCAGGAAATACAGTCGTCGATAAGCTCCAGAACTTTGCCGTACGGGTTGAAGTAGAGGCCAAGCTTGGCTTTATTCGGCAGCTTTTCGTGCAGGTATTTCACCGGCGATGGAATGTTCAGCAACAGCAGACGGCGCAGGCCACGCCACATCGCCTGTTGCTGTTCAAGCGGGTTATCAAACAGCTTAATCGCCACGCTCTCTTTTTCATCCACCAGCGCCGGGAAGGCCTTCATCCGGTAGTTGCCACGTTTTTGCTCATAGCTTTCCGGCAGTGAACCAAAGCTCCAGATGTGCAAACCGCTCTGCTCGATACCGTCGTCCGCCACCGCGGACAGCGTCTGCTGAACCTTATCTTTCAGGCCGCCCTTCAGCTCGCTGAGGTCTTTACCTTCTTTAAGCTTCTTGTTGTGCTCGTCCACCACGCGGAAGGTCATTTTCAGATGATCGGGCACCTGATCCCAGTGCCAGTCTTCCCGGTCAATCGTGACGCCCGCCATACGGCGGAATTCGCGCTCAAGGCTGTCCAGCAGCGGAAGCTCCAGCGGCGTAGCCCGGCCTAAAAACGCTTCCGCATAGTTAGGAGCCGGCACAAAATTGCGGCGCACCGGCTTCGGCAGAGATTTGATCAGGGCGATAATCAGTTCACGGCGTACGCCCGGGATCTGCCACTCAAAACCGGCTTCCTCAACCTGGTTAAGCAGCGGCAGCGGGATATGTACCGTCACGCCGTCAGCATCTGCACCCGGTTCAAACTGATAGGTCAGGCGCAGCTTCAGGTTGCCCTGGTGCCAGAAGTTCGGGTAGTCCAGCTTGCTGACCTGCTCCGCACCTTCCCTGATCAGCATATTTTTTTCGAAATTCAGCAGATCCGGCGTTTCGCGATGGGTCTTTTTCCACCAGCTATCGAAATGGCGCGCGGAAATCACCTCATGGGAGATGCGCTGGTCATAAAATTCAAACAGCGTTTCGTCGTCTACCAGGATGTCACGACGGCGAGACTTATGCTCAAGATCTTCGACTTCCGCCCTCAGCTTGAGGTTGTCGCGGAAGAAAGCGTGACGGGTTTGCCAGTCGCCCTCCACCAGGGCGTGGCGGATAAACAGCTCGCGGCACAGCGCCGGGTCAATGTCGCTGTAGTTCACCTTACGCGCTGCCACAATCGGCAGGCCATAAAGCGTGACTTTTTCCTGCGCCATCACCGCGCCCTGGGCTTTCTCCCAGTGCGGCTCGCTGTAGGAGCGCTTAATCAGGTGCTGCGCCAGCGGCTCAATCCATTCTGGATCGATACGGGCAGCGATGCGCCCCCACAGGCGGCTGGTTTCCACCAGCTCGGCCACCATCGTCCACTTCGGTGGCTTTTTAAATAAGCCGGAGCCAGGGAAGATGGAGAAACGAGCGTTTCGCGCTCCGGTATACTCCTGTTTTTCCGTGTCTTTCTGCCCGATGTGGGACAAGAGTCCCGTCAGCAACGCCGAATGCACCGAGCGGAAGTCACCCGGTTCGCTGTTCACCGGCAGGCCAAGCTCTTTCACCACCTGGCGCAGCTGGGTGTAGATATCCTGCCATTCGCGAACGCGCAGGTAGTTAAGGAAGTCCAGCTTGCACTGGCGGCGGAACTGATTCGAAGAGAGCGCTTTTTGCTGCTCGCCGAGGTAGTTCCACAGGTTCACGTAGGCCAGGAAGTCCGACTCTTTATCGTGGAAACGACGGTGTTTCTCGTCCGACGCCTGCTGCTTATCCATTGGGCGCTCGCGCGGATCCTGAATGGACAGCGCGGAGGTAATGATCATCACCTCACGCACGCAGCCAAATTTCTGCGCTTCCAGCACCATTTTGGCGAGGCGCGGGTCGACCGGCAGCTGTGAAAGCTGGCGACCAGATGGCGTCAGTTTGTAAACGCTATGATCTTCATCGCTGGTAATGGCGCCCAGCTCTTCCAGAAGGCGGACACCGTCCTGGATGTTGCGTTTATCCGGCGCCTCAACGAACGGAAACGCCTGAATATCACCCAGCCCCAGCGCCGTCATCTGCAAAATGACCGACGCGAGGTTGGTTCGCAGAATTTCCGGATCGGTAAACTCAGGGCGCGACAGGAAGTCGTCCTCGGAGTAAAGACGAATGCAGATCCCTTCCGACACGCGACCGCAGCGGCCTTTACGCTGGTTGGCCGAAGCCTGGGAAACCGGCTCAATCGGCAGGCGTTGCACTTTGGTACGGTAACTGTAACGACTAATACGCGCCGTGCCCGGATCGATAACGTACTTGATGCCCGGCACGGTCAGCGAGGTTTCCGCGACGTTGGTCGCCAGAACAATGCGCCGCCCAACGTGGGACTGGAAAACGCGGTTCTGCTCGCTGTTGGACAGGCGAGCATAGAGCGGCAGAATTTCGGTATGCGGCAAATTCAGCTTCGTTAGCGCATCTGCGGTGTCGCGAATTTCCCGCTCGCCGCTCATGAAGATCAGGATATCACCTGCGCTTTCATGACCCAGCTCGTCCACCGCATCAAAAATGGCCTGCAGCTGGTCACGGTCGGTATCGTCGTTATCTTCGACCATCGGGCGATAGCGCACTTCCACCGGATAAGTTCGTCCAGACACTTCAATGATTGGTGCATGATTGAAATGGCGCGAGAAGCGCTCCGGGTCAATGGTCGCCGAGGTGATAATGATCTTGAGATCGGGGCGCTTCGGCAGCAGCTCGCGCAGGTAGCCAAGCAGAAAGTCGATATTCAGGCTGCGTTCGTGGGCTTCATCGATGATGATGGTGTCGTACTGCATCAGCAGCCTGTCCTGCTGGATTTCCGCCAGCAGGATCCCGTCCGTCATCAGCTTAACCATCGTGTTGTCGCCGACGTGGTCGGAGAAACGAACCTTATAGCCTACGCAGCCGCCGGGTTCGGTTTGCAGCTCTTCCGCAATACGGTTTGCCACCGTACGCGCCGCCAGACGGCGAGGCTGAGTGTGGCCGATCAGCCCTTTAACACCGCGCCCCAGCTCCATACAAATTTTCGGCAGCTGGGTGGTTTTCCCTGAGCCGGTTTCACCCGCCACGATCACCACCTGATGGTCGCGCACGGCGTTCAGAATGTCCTGTTTTTTCTGACTGACGGGCAGGTTTTCAGGATAGGTAATCGCCGGGCGCGCGGCTTCGCGCAGCAGCACTTTACCCGCCGCGGCGTCTATTTCTGCGGCCAACGTGTCGAATAAGGCCTGTTGAGAATCAGCATTTTTAATTTTCTTCGCACCGTGCAGACGGCGAGAAAAGCGTTGTCTGTCGCGAAGCATCAGCCCGTCAAGACGGGCAAACAAAGAGGACAGCGAGGGTTTCGTCATTTCCATTTTATCTATCGTTATTTCGCTACCGGGCACAACCGGATAAGTCACGGCGTTGATTTCAGCTATTTTATCACACCCCGGTTTTTAACGCCTTGTTCAATAAATTCGAATATAGGGTTCGATATATTGCGCTATCTCTGTAATCAGATTGTGAATAGAGTAAGTCCAAGCGAACGGGCATATTGTCCGACTGACCAAACACTAAGGAATCACCCCATGAGCAAAGTATTAGTTCTGAAATCCAGCATCCTGGCAGGTTACTCTCAGTCCAACCAGCTGTCCGACTATTTTGTTGAACAATGGCGTGAAAAACACAGCGCTGACGAAATCACCGTTCGTGACCTGGCGGCAAACCCAATTCCAGTGCTGGACGGTGAACTGGTTGGAGCTCTGCGCCCTTCCGATGCTGCGCTGACGCCGCGCCAGCAGGAAGCACTCGCGCTGTCTGATGAGCTGATTGCCGAACTGAAAGCGCACGACGTGATTGTGTTCAACGCGCCGATGTACAACTTTAACATTCCGACCCAGCTGAAAAACTACTTCGACCTGGTGGCTCGCGCTGGCGTCACCTTCCGTTACACCGAGAAAGGCCCTGAAGGCCTGGTGACCGGTAAACGTGCCCTGGTTGTGACCAGCCGCGGCGGGATCCACAAAGACACCCCAACCGATCTGCTGGTGCCTTACCTGAACGTGTTCCTGGGCTTCATCGGGATCACCGACGTGAACTACGTGTTTGCTGAAGGTTTTGGTTACGGTCCGGAAGTGGCGGCTAAAGCACAGACTGACGCGAAAGCGGCAATCGACAGCATCGTTGCTGCGTAAGATTTTTTCCTGGAGTGACTGACCCTCACCCTAACCCTCTCCCTGGAAGGGAGAGGGGATAAACAATATTCTCCAAACCTGTTTTCCCCCTCGCCCCTTTGGGGAGAGGGCCGGGGTGAGGGGAATTAACCGCTTTTCTTAGGCTGGTGCAAATCCTCAAACACCAGACGTTTACGCCCCGCCTCTACCTCTCGCAGCGGCTCAACCTGATGCATCGTTCGCTGGCAGCGGATCACCAAATCCTGGTACTCTTTCGTCCCCTGTTTTTTCCAGGCAAGTTCCTCCGGTCTTAATTCACGTATCGCTTTCGCCGGGCTGCCGATAATCATCGTATTGGCCGGAAACTCGGCTTTACCTTTCACAAAGGCCGCCGCACCGACAATCGAGTTCTCACCAATCTGCGCACCGTCCAGGATCACCGCGTTCATGCCGACCAGCGCATTTTTACCGATGCGGCAACCGTGTAAAATAGCCCCGTGGCCGATATGGCCGTCCTGCTCAACAACGGTATCCTGCTCGGGGAAACCATGCATTACGCAGTTGTCCTGCACGTTAGCACCATCTTCAACGATAATGCGCCCAAAATCCCCGCGCAGGCTGGCATTGGGGCCGATGTAGACGCGGTGACCAAGAATAACGTCGCCGATCAGCACCGCTGTCGGGTGAACATAGCTGTCTTCCGGGACGACCGGCGTCAGGCCATCAATCTGATAAACGGACATACGGGCTCCTTAACTTATGGGTTGAGTCCACCGAATCGCTTTTGGTAGCCGCTCACCGGGGCAGGCAAATCGCCGACCGAGGTTTCGCCCAGTTCACTGACGTATGCAAGCGCCCCGGCGGCAACCCGCTGATAGATATTAATGCACAGCTGGCGGGCGCTCTGCCCCAGCCAGTGCGGCGGCAGAAGTTCGTCCGGCAACAGCGGATCTTTGAGCACCACGCGACGGTAGAAATGGATCAGTAACAGCTGAATATGAAAACAGCGCTGCGGCGTAAGCTCGTCGCCACCCGCCTCGCGCAGCAGCGGCAGCAGCGGCCGGAAGGAGTGAATAAATTCGGCGTAACGTTCATTTTTATCGGTCAGCAGCCAGCACTCTTCCACGCGGGATTTCAGCGCCGCGCGTGACGTTTGCAGAGGAGATTCGGCCTCAAAACAGATAACCTGTTCAGCAACGCCCGCCTCATGCAACAGACTTTGAATGTCCGCCAGATTTTGCGAAGGAGAAGCCATCAGGTTTGGCGCAAGCGCACCAAACCCCTGCCAGACAAGCTGTTTTTTCACCTGCTGCAGCGTGGTTTTTTCCAGGCCTTCTGAAAGCAATAGCAGCCATTTTCCGTCCCAGGCGGGCTGCCCGGCGCAATAAATTTTCGACTCAGCGCGGCGCGACATCCTCTGGCCCATTTCCGTCAGGCGGTAAAAACTGCGTCTCCCCACCCGCTCCACGTCGAGCCAGCCCTCTTTATTAAGACGAAAAAGCGACGTTCGCACAAAACGATCACCAAAGCCCAACGGCTCCAGCATCGCCGCCAGGCTACCCAGCCAGATTTCACCGCCGCGATGGGCCAGCGCGTCGCCGTACAAAGACACAATTAGCGAGGTGCCGCTGATGGGCACCGCGCTAACGGCCTGCTGAATAAAGTGATCGAGTTTGCTGCTCATCCTGCCTCATTGCCGCTATAGGAATTCCTGTGAAAAAACATAGCATAATAAAGCCGGTTAAAATCACCGAATTAGCAGATACGATTCAAAATAATCATCAAAAACCTCTAATGCGTAACACTTATTTCAGCGTATTGACTGCGCCAGGCGACGGCTTATCGGCTCAAACTCAGGCGTTGCATGGCGCGGTAAATTATCCGGCTTATGCTCATCAATCGCTTTCCAGTACGCCCAGGGCACTTTGCTTTTTCCCAGCTCGTAGTCCATCCCATCCCAGGCATCCTCCCGGAAGCTGTAAAATGCCCAGTGAGCCTGCGTTTTATCCAGCGCACTGAGAACATCCTCAAGATATTGACGGCAGCCGGCCAGCTGGCGCATACAGCCGAATTCACCGGCCACCATACGATTCTCTGCAATCCCACGCTGCTTAGCCCACCAGAACGGCTGCTGGAGATACCCGGCAACGCGGCTGCCATTCCACTCCTCTTGCTTACCGCCAAACGGTACGACGCCGGGATATGCGTACGGTTTGAGACGTTTGAAGTTTGGTGCGCTGGTCGCATCGTAGGGTTCGTACATGTGGAAACTGTAGAGTACGCGGCCGTCGCTTAAAGCGGTGGGCCAGTAGCTGAAGCTGTCGGCGGCGGCATACCAGCCGCTATCTACCATGACAGGCGTAGTCTTATCCACTTCACGTATCGCTTTGATCACGGTTTGATAAAATGCCGGCAGATCGCGCGCGGTACCCTGATGCGCTTTATACCAGGTCTTCATCTCCTCGAGCGAAGCATGTTCCGGCAACCCTCCCCGCTTCTCGGGTGCAGGCTCGTTAACCAGGTTATATGCTGCAATGGCCGGGTTATCTTTTAATTGCTCAGCCAGGTCGCGCCAGAACTGCGCACTTTGCTGCCAGTAGCGTTTGTCCTGCCACAGTCGGTCATCAAACTGACCATTATTGTTCTGCGCCCAGCGCATGCCGGGCAGCGAAAGCGGCGTAATCACGACTTTGAGCCCGGCGGCATGGGCCCGCTCCAGAGTCTCTTTTAGCGTTTTAAGATCCTGTTTCATCAGCCCCTGATAGCTGTCGGCGTTCCCTATCAAAAAATCACGCTGCGCCGGTTGCCATTTATCCCAGGACAACCTTACCCAGGTCGCACCGTAACCCTTAAGGGCAGAAAAATAGGCCTGGTCAGGCGGCAGACGGTTAAAGCTGTTACCGCCGTGCTGCGGAGAGTTCCAGAAAGCGATGCTGTCAACGGCAAACGATGAGGTGGAAATCAAAACCAGCCCCGCCAAAAGTGCTTTAAGTTTCATGGCAAATGCCTCAGTAACGGAAGAGACAGCATTATTGTCGGTTAGCGGAAGGCATTTGTCAGAGGAATGTCAGGATAGTCCCGCGGCCGTTACTTTTGCAGAGTGGACAATGGTCCGGCAAGGCGATGTTCAGTACGTACGGCTACGCTTCCACGATTCTCCGCGCTCACCACCGCAACCGTTGCCCAGACGTTGTCGGCAGGCTGCGCGGGCCAGGGGGTCAGCAGCATCTTGTCGCTTCGCGACCACCAAATCTGGTTATAGTCGACGCGGGTAAGCAACGACTGCTCAAGCCACGGCTCCGGGCACGCTGCCGCAACGTGCGGTGCCTTAAGGATAATCGTGCGGCCATGCAGCTGGATTTGTCCCAGCCCGCTGATACCCTGTAAGGCCAAAGGTTGCTGCCATTGTTGGCCGTCGCTTGAGACGGTTAGCAAATAGACGCCCGGACTCAGCGGCTGGTTAAACTCCTCACTCTCGACGCGAAATTCACTTTCTGGTTCGTACTGTACCGGTATTGCGGAAAGCACCTCGTTACCGCCCGGTAGTTGCAGCGAAACCTTGAGGTCATGGCGGTAACTTTTGCCGCTCAGGGTAAGACGATAAATCCGGCTGAGCGGCATATCTCGCTGCATCAACGTTAACGTTATGCCATCAAGCCACGCAGGCGCCGCCGGCGGAAGGTCTTTGCCGCATTGCTTGCTGACCACGGCATTGAGCGCCTCCTTCCACGCCTGGCGCTGTGCCTGGCTATTCAGCCGCGGCCAGACGTCAATCAACTGGCCGATGGCAAGATCATCGCGCTGGTTAAACAGCTGATGATAAACCGGCTCCAGCGGCGTTTGTGGTAGCGCGGCGTCAAGGTTTAGCGGCGCGATGATGAAAGCGGCTAACAGGCATCGTTTCATTGCGGCAGATCCAACCGGTAGCCAATACCACGCACGCTCGCGATTGGCAAACCAGGCAGCTTCTGTCGTAACTGCAAAATATGCGTATCCACCGTTCGGGTTGACGGAAAATGCTGGTACCCCCAGACCTGATTTAACAACTCATCGCGTGTGAACACGCGTCCGGCCATCTGCATCAGCATCGCCAGCAGCGCAAACTCCGTTGCCGTAAGCGACACCTCCTTTTGCTGCCACAATGCAATCTGCCGCGCCGGGAGCAAACTGAGTTCACCACAAACCAGAACCCCTTCCCCTAACGGGCGAAGCTGAGCCCGGATGCGTGCCAGCAACTCGACGTGAGCGAAAGGTTTGCTGAGGTAGTCCCGCGCGCCGGCCTCAAGCCCGGCAACCCGCTCTTCGACGCTCACTTTTGCCGTCAGTACAATCACCGGCAGGGCTTTTTTCGCAAGCCATTGCGGCAGTAATCGCAGGCTGTCTCCCTCGGGAAGCTGACGATCGAGGATAGCCAAATCCGCCTGATACCAATAATCAAGCACATGTTCGCCGGTACGGAGCCAGCGGCAGGTGAACCCTTCCTGCTGTAAAAACGCCGCCAGCCCTTCCCCCAGCACCCGATCGTCTTCAATAAGTAGCAGCGAATAAGCATTAACCGGCATCACAGGGAAGCTCCAGTGTAAAGGTGGTTGGTGAAGGGCTGAACGTTAACCGGCCGTTCAGGCGGTGGGAGACCCGCTGAACGATGGTTAGCCCCAACCCAAGACTGCTGTCTGACCAGCGCAAGCGGCGTGCGTTTAGCAGCGGATTTTTGCTCATCGTACCGCCATCGCTCACCTGGAAAAGCAG
The DNA here is from genome assembly GCA_009668225.1 of Enterobacteriaceae bacterium RIT693. Classification (GTDB taxonomy): domain Bacteria; phylum Pseudomonadota; class Gammaproteobacteria; order Enterobacterales; family Enterobacteriaceae; genus Cedecea. Next base: position 210,858 of record WJYK01000002.1, read on the forward strand.
TTGAGTTTTGCTTTTTCGTACCGTCAAACGCACGGGAGGAACGCCGTGGCGGAACGCATTATCCAATAAATTCGTCAGGCAAAGGCTGCTCCAGTAAAGCGCGACGCCAACGGTCATATCCTCTGCCAGGCAATAGGTCAGGCCGTCCCGGTCAGCACAAAGATGATCGAGCCATTCGCTGAGCAGTACCTGGGTTGGCGTTTCCAGCGCCTCGCGCTGATGCTCTGCTATCAGATAGTGCTTGCTGGTTTCGGCCATCTGGCGCATGCGCTGAAGCGTGTTGGCCAGCGCGACAAAATTAAGCTGTGCCCCTTCGGGAAGCCGATCAAAGTCGCGGCGAAAATGCTCAACGACATTGCTCAGTTGAGCGATAGGCGTGCGCAGTTCATGCGTCAGCATTTGCGTAATAAAACGCTGCCGTTCGCGTAAGCGGCGGCGCTGCCAGCCCATCCACGCAAGCCCCACCGCGGCAAAAACCGTCAACAGAGCAAACAGCCAGCGCCAGAGGTCGCGGTAGCCCTCACTGGCATTAGCGCACAGCGCCCCCAGCCGTAGATCGCAGCGCCCCCCGGCATTCACCAGCTTGATCCCGGCCTGATTTGCCAGGGGCTGCCAGACCTGAGCGTCATAACGCTGCCATTGCTGGCGGCTGAGGTGCCACAGCTCACCCTTTTGCAGCAGCCATTGCTGGCCGCCGAGCAGCGCGTCCAGATTGTTATCGGACAACGTCCCCACGCCGCCCAGATCGTCAGGCCTCTCCCGCACGTGAAGCGAGCTTCTTAACGCTGCGGTCGCGTCAGGGTGGCGTAATATATAGTGCCACGCGCTGCTTCCGCCTAAAGGGTAGATGGGATTAGCCCTGAACCAGGCGGCAGACGGTCTCTCTTGCTGGCATAGCGCCCGGACAAAGGGCAGCACGGACGCTGGCAATGAGGCATTATTCACGCAGCGTTTATCAAGCTGATACAGCACCGTCAGGTCAGCCAGTGACCAGGACTGAAATTGAGGGTACATCGACTCAGGCTTCAGCAAGGCCACATCCAGCTGCTGCAGGGTTTGCAACGGCACCTGCGCTGCCGGAACGGCATGGCTTAACGCCGTGCTGAACTGCTCAAGGGCCGCGGTGAGTTGCGCCGCGCGCGCCGCGCTTTGAGGCAGCCATAATCCCAGGCATAAACAGAGCAGTAATGAACGGAGGATCGGGACAAGGCGCTGAGCCACGAGAAGAGCCTTAATCGGTAAAGGATGGCAAGGTTGTAACGTTGCGCTGGGACGTTGTCAAAGTATTGCGAAGAAAGAAGGCGCCTTCAATCCTTGCAATACGACACGGCAGGTTTCCCGATAAACCAGCCGCTATCAGTAATACTCCACCGTATTTTTAATGGTGTAGTGCGTAACGGTTGGCGGCGTGGCTGAGTCATCCGTCATTTCCAGGTCGCAGGACAGCGGGTTAAAATGGCGGTCGTAATCACAGGTTTGCTTAACCGCGCCGACGGTTTTACCGTTCAGGGTGGTGGCCGCGCTGTAATCCAGCTTTTTCTTTTTATCGACGCCGGCTTTTGCCACGATGGCAAGCTCGCTGTCTTTCGACTTAGTGATTTTCCCCAGCGGATAGCCTTCGCTGTCGTACCGATAGGTTACCAGGACATCTTTGCCCTTCGCGGTCGTCACGAAATCATTGTCATCGGTGTCGTAGCTGATACCCGCGGCAGGCAGCTCCGCTAGCTGGCATTTACCCTGCAGCCTTACGCGCTTTTCACGACTGATAGCATCAACATAGTAGTTAGCGTCGAGCGCTAAGGCTGCACCGCTGTTGTTCTCAAGATCGTGGAATTCCAGGCTGTCAAAGCAGCCCTCCTCTGACAATACGCCGCTGACTCTTTTCAGGACCTGGCCCTGCGCATTCATCAAGGTCTGGCTAAAGTCTTTGACCGGGCCGCGCATAGGATCGAAATCGAACTCGTTAGAAAAACTGGCCATTTCCGGCGAGTACGCCTGCGGCGACTGTGAGTTGTCACACCCGGCCAGCCCTAAAGCCAGCGTTCCGAGGATAATGATTTTCTTCACGTTTTGGCGCTCTCTTGTTTTCATGTCACAACATGATATAAGCAAATACAACACTTTACACTAAAAGCGCTATTCTTATAGAAAGGGTAACGGCAATGTTCATTGTTTCTTTAAGTCCGGCTTATGGTCTAATAAAAACAATGAATAATGTTTTCTGGTTTGCCCCAAACGGCCGAAAACCCCGTTTTTCGGCCGTTTGACATCAAGCTTATCGTTCACCTCAACATAAGGAAGAGATGATGAAACGTACCGTTTGGTTAAGCACGATACTGCTGATCGCAGCTGCCCCGGCGTTGTCCGCACAGGGCAGTTGCGAAAAGGTAAAAGCTGACATTCAGCAGAAAATTATCAATAACGGCGTGCCGGAGTCCGGTTTCTCACTCACCATCGTTCCGAACGATCAGGCGGACAAAGCCGGCGGTCAGGTCGTTGGTCACTGCGCTAACGATACGCAAAAAATTGTCTATACCCGCATTGCTGGCGGCGCCGCGCCGGAAAACGAACCGCAATAAACGTTGGCAGGGTGCCTGGCGCCCTGCTTCCCCCTGGATACCTGCCTATTTGCCTTCAACAGCCGCAACTTTGATTGGCGTTAATAACGTCTACGCCTAAATAAGTAACACTCTCCTCCTGGCTGGCTCGCCCGCGAAGGGACAGCCTTAGCAATCACCAAAACTCAAAACACAAATAATAACGTCTTCCACACGACAAAAAGTCATGGAGAGCGCGATGTCGAACCTCAATCATCCAGGCGGGATTAGCCGCCGTAGCCTGGTAAAATCTTCTGCAATTGGCGGCCTGGCGCTCGCCGCTGGCGGCATTTCACTGCCTTTTGGCATGCGTAACGCGGCAGCCGCGGTCGCTGACGCCCTGTCGCCGGAAATCAAAGACAACGTTGTCTGGGGGGCCTGTTCGGTTAACTGCGGCAGCCGCTGCGCCCTGCGGCTGCACGTTCGCGACGAAGAGGTCTACTGGGTTGAAACGGACAATACCGGGTTGGATACCTATGGCGATCATCAGGTGCGTGCGTGCCTTCGCGGGCGCTCCATCCGCCGCCGAATCAACCATCCCGAACGCCTGAATTACCCGATGAAGCGCGTAGGCGCCCGAGGCGAAGGCAAGTTTGAACGCATCAGTTGGGACGAAGCGCTGGACATCGTCAGCGCCAGCCTGAAACAAACCGTCGAAAAACATGGCAACGAGGCGGTTTACATTAACTACTCTTCCGGCGTAGTCGGCGGGAACATTACCCGCTCGTCCCCTTACGCCTCATTGGTGGCTCGCCTGATGAACTGCTACGGCGGTTTTCTGAGCCATTACGGCACCTACAGCACCGCTCAAATCGCCTGCGCGATGCCGTATACCTACGGCAGCAATGACGGCAACAGCACGTCGGATATCGAAAACAGCAAACTGGTCGTTCTGTTCGGTAATAACCCTGCGGAAACCCGCATGAGCGGCGGCGGCATCACGTATTACCTTGAGCAAGCCCGCGAGCGCTCAAATGCCCGAATGATCGTTATCGACCCGCGCTACACCGACACGGCCGCAGGCCGTGAAGATGAATGGATCCCCATTCGTCCCGGCACCGACGCGGCGCTTGTGGCGGGTCTCGCCCACGTAATGATTAGCGAAAATCTGGTCGATCGGCCCTTCCTGGATAAGTACTGTGTCGGCTACGACGAGAAAACCCTGCCGGCCGATGCCCCCCGTAATGGCCACTATAAGGCTTATATTCTCGGTGAAGGCGACGACGGCATTGAGAAAACCCCGCGGTGGGCCTCCGCCATTACCGGCATTCCGGCCGACAGAATCATCAAACTGGCGCGTGAGATTGCCAGCGCCAAACCCGCGTACATTTCCCAGGGCTGGGGCCCTCAGCGCCAGGCTAACGGCGAGCTGACCTCACGCGCCATCGCTATGCTGCCGATCCTGACCGGTAACGTAGGGATTAACGGCGGTAACAGCGGCGCGCGTGAATCTACCTATACCATCACCATCGAACGTATGCCGGTGCTGGAAAACCCGGTAAAAACGCAGATCTCCTGCTTTAGCTGGACGAACGCCATCACCCGTGGCCCGGAAATGACCGCCAGGCGCGACGGCGTGCGGGGAAAAGAGAAGCTGGACGTCCCGATCAAGTTCATCTGGAACTATGCCGGCAATACCCTCATCAATCAGCATTCCGACATCAATAAGACCCACGCCATTCTGCAGGATGACAAGCAGTGCGAGATGATTGTGGTGATCGAGAACTTTATGACCTCTTCGGCAAAGTACGCCGACATTCTGCTGCCGGACCTGATGACCGTCGAGCAGGAGGACATCATTCCTAACGATTACGCGGGCAATATGGGCTACCTGATATTCATCCAGCCCGCGACCGCGCCTAAGTTTGAGCGCAAGCCTATCTACTGGATGATGAGTGAGGTTGCAAAACGGCTGGGCGCCGATGTGCATCAGGCTTTTACGGAAGGGCGAACCCAGTGCGAGTGGCTACAGTATCTGTACGCTAAAATGCTGGCCAAAGACCCGGCGCTTCCGGCCTATGAAGCCCTGCGTAAAATGGGCATTTATAAGCGTAAAGATCCGGCGGGCCATTTTGTGGCTTACAAAAAATTCCGTGAAGATCCTCAGGCTAACCCAATCAAAACGCCGTCCGGGAAAATTGAAATCTATTCCAGCAAACTGGCCGATATCGCCGCCACTTGGGAGCTCGAAAAAGACGAAACTATCAGTCCGCTGCCGGTGTATGCTTCGACGTTTGAAGGCTGGGACTCTCCGCAGCGCAGCGAGTTTCCGCTCCAGCTGTTTGGCTTCCACTACAAATCCAGAACACACTCAACCTACGGCAACATTGACGTGTTGCAGGCTGCCGCGCGCCAGGAGGTCTGGATTAACCCGCTCGACGCCAAACGGCGCGGCATCACCAACGGCGACAAGGTCAGCGTGTTTAACGGACGCGGAGAGATTCATATTGAAGCAAAAGTCACGCCGCGTATCATGCCTGGCGTGGCCGCAATGGGCCAGGGCGCCTGGCACGACGCCGATATGAGCGGCGACCGAATCGATCGCGGCGCCTGCATCAATACGCTGACCACGCATCGCCCGTCGCCGCTGGCAAAGGGCAACCCGCAGCACACCAATCTCGTTGAGATTAAAAAGATCTAAGAAGGAATCAGTCATGACCTCTGAACAACAACGCCTGTCGGCGGTAGCCCTTAGCGGTCGGGTGCTCGGAGCCCTGTTTTATCATACCCCTGACCATCCGGACAGTGCCTCGCTTCTCGGGATGCTCTCAGCCCCTGAGTGGGTAAAAGAATGGCCGGTACAGGCTCCCGAACTTGCGGAAATAGCCTCGATGATGGCCACAGGCCTGGCGGACAGCGACACGCCGGTAGGCGAAGAATATCAGCGCCTGTTTATTGGCCCGTACGCGCTGCCCGCGCCGCCCTGGGGTTCTGTCTATCTGGATAAAGAAAACGTGCTGTTTGGCGACTCGATGCTTGAGCTTCGCCAGTGGATGCGCGCGCAGGGCTTTGCCCCACAAACGGAGCAAAACGAGCCTGAAGATCATTTTGGGCTAATGCTGATGCTGGCGGCCTGGCTTGCCGAACAGGGGCAACAGCGGCAGCTCGATGAACTGCTTGCGTGGCACCTGCTTCCCTGGGCTACGCGTTATCTGAATTTACTAACCGAAAACGCCGCTAATGATTTCTATCGCGGACTTGCCGAGCTTACCCGCCTCACCCTTTCAGGCTGGCAACACGGCATGCTGACGCCCGTCGCCAGCAAAGAACTGTTCTTCTAAGAATCCTGGGCTCTCAGGAAGCCGGGTAGCGCCGGTTTTCTGAAAAAACGCCGGTTTATCCCCCCCACCAAATGTGACAACGTCACTTCACGTTAACATTTTTAAGACAAATCTTTACTTTTCTCCCTCAGACCAGAAGCCATAAGGCCTGGGCATTACTTTATCCGCTAAACCATTAGCCACTTAATTGTCGCCAAAGCTGGAATCCTTCCCGCTGCGTTGCTATAGCTCCAGACACCCTGCCGACACATGGCATAACAACAGGCTGCCCCTCCGGCGGCGATAACGCGTGCACCCAGGGAGACACACTGCAATGCAAAACGCATCCTTCGCAACACGGTTCCTGCTCGGACTGCTTGCGCTTATTTTAGTGCTCGGTCTACTGGTTTGGGGCATTGGCCTCGATACCCTTAAAGCCCGCCAGGTCGATTTACTCTACCTCGGGCAACAACACTTAATTCTGGTCTTCAGCTCTATGGCACTCGCCCTGCTGGTTGGTATTCCCAGCGGGATTTTGCTGAGCAGACCTGCGGCTCGCCGCTGGGCTGAGTACGTGATGCAAATTTTCAACATCGGCAACACGCTGCCGCCGCTTGCGGTGCTGGCGCTGGCGATGGTGATCATCGGCATCGGCGACAAACCGGCCATTATAGCCCTGTTCCTCGCCTCGTTGCTTCCCATCGTACGTAATACCTATGCCGGACTTTGCAGCGTCCCCGCATCGCTTATTGAGGCCGCCAACGGTATTGGCATGACCAAAATGCAGCGGCTACGCCAGGTTGAAATCCCCAACGCCTGGCCGGTGATGCTTTCCGGCGTACGTATTGCCACCGCAATCAACGTCGGTACCGCGCCGCTGGCCTTTCTTATCGGCGCGAGCAGCTACGGCGAGCTTATCTTCCCGGGAATTTACCTGAACGACTTCCCGACGCTGATCCTCGGGGCCGTGGCGACGGCACTGTTCGCCCTGATCCTTGACCTGGCGCTCGCCAGCCTGGGCCGGGCGCTGAGCCCCCATACCGCTAAATAACAACAATAAGGAGCGTTTATGAGACTGCTTTCACGCGTGCTGACGGCGGCGTTTGCCGCGGCATCACTTATTGCCTCACAGGCCCAGGCCGCGCCGCTGATTCTCGCCACCAAAAGCTTTACCGAGCAGCATATTTTGTCGGCCATCACCACGCAGTATCTGGCTAAAAAAGGCTTTCAGGTTACGCCCCAGACCAACATCGCGACGGTGATTTCCCGTAATGCGATGATCAACAAACAGATTGATATGACCTGGGAGTACACCGGAACCTCGCTGATTATCTTCAACCATATTAATAAGCGCATGACGCCGGAAGAGTCGTACAACACGGTCAAAAAGCTGGATGCAAAGCTGGGCCTCGTCTGGCTGAAACCGGCCGAGATGAACAATACCTACGCCTTCGCCATGAAGCGTGAGCGGGCAGAAAAAGAAGGCATCACCACGATGTCACAGCTGGTGGAGCGCATCGAACATATTCGCCAGACCGATCCGAAACATAACTGGATGCTGGGCCTGGATCTCGAATTTGCCGGACGCAGCGATGGCCTGAAGCCTCTGCAGCAGGTTTACAACATGCCGCTGGACCGCCCGCAGATCCGCCAGATGGACCCCGGGCTGGTCTATAACGCCATCCGCGACGGTTTTGTCGATGCCGGGCTGATCTACACCACCGACGGACGGATGAAGGGCTTTGACCTGAAAGCGCTGGTGGACGATAAGGGCTTCTTCCCAAGTTACGCTGTCACGCCCGTCGTGCGTAAAGACGTGCTGGACTCGCATCCGGGGCTTGAGGAGGCGCTGAACACCCTTTCGTCCGAGCTGAATAATGAGGTGATAACAACCCTGAATGCCAAAGTTGATATCGACCATGAAACCCCGCAGCAGGTCGCTCGTGAATTCCTGCAGCAGAAAGGCTTGCTCTAAGGAGGTATCGTGGAAACGTTACATTATATGATTGATAATGCTGGGTATATTGGCTCTCTTACCCTGCACCACCTTTGGTTAGTCCTGATTGCCGTCGGCCTGGCCATCATCATCGGCGTGCCGCTGGGCATTCTTATCGTGCGCCATAAATGGCTTGCTACGCCGATTCTGGGCTTTGCCACGATTTTGCTGACCATTCCGTCCGTGGCGCTGTTTGGCCTGATGATCCCCCTGTTTTCGCTGATCGGTCAGGGTATTGGCGTGGTGCCTGCCGTCACGGCGGTGTTCCTCTACTCCCTGTTGCCGATTGTGCGCAACACCCACACCGCGCTGGACAGCCTTCCACCGGGGCTGCGTGAAGCCGGACGCGGCATCGGCATGACATTCTGGCAACGCTTGCGCTGGGTGGAAATTCCCATGGCGCTGCCGGTGATTTTTGGCGGCATCCGCACCGCCGTAGTCATGAACATTGGCGTCATGGCGATTGCCGCCGTCATCGGCGCAGGCGGCCTGGGTCTGCTGCTGCTCAACGGCATCGGCGGGAGCGACATCCGCATGCTGATTGCCGGCGCGGTGATGATCTGCCTGTTAGCCATCGTGCTCGACTGGCTGCTGCATCGCCTGCAGCTGCATTTCACGAAGTGGTAACCACGCCGTGAAGCCGTATTCAAAGGAGAGTTAATAATGATAAAACTTGAAAACCTCACACGACAATTTGTACAGAAAAACGGTCAGACCTTTAACGCCGTCGACAACGTCAGCCTGAACGTGCCCGAAGGGGAAATGTGCGTGCTGCTCGGCCCCTCCGGCTGCGGCAAGACCACCACCCTGAAGATGATTAACCGCCTGATAAAACCGACCGGCGGCAATATTCTAATCAATGGCCAGAACACTAACGACCTGGATACCGTCACCCTGCGCCGTAATATCGGCTACGTTATCCAGCAAATCGGCCTGTTCCCGAACATGACGATCGAAGAAAACATTACCGTCGTGCCGCGTATGCTGGGCTGGGACAAAGCCCGCTGTAAAGAGCGCGCCAGCGAGCTAATGAGCATGGTGGCGCTCGACCCCAACCGTTTTCTTAACCGCTACCCGCGCGAAATGTCCGGCGGCCAGCAGCAGCGAATTGGCGTGATCCGCGCCCTGGCGGCCGATCCTCCGGTGCTGCTGATGGATGAACCGTTTGGCGCGGTTGACCCGATTAACCGCGAAACCATCCAGAACGAGTTTCTGGATATGCAGCGTCAGCTGAAAAAAACGGTGATGCTGGTCAGCCACGATATTGATGAGGCGCTGAAGCTGGGTGACCGTATTGCGGTATTCCGCCAGGGTAAAATCATCCAGTGCGCCAGCCCGGATGAACTGCTGGCAAAACCGGCCAATGAGTTTGTGGGATCGTTCGTCGGCCAGGACCGCACCCTTAAGCGCCTGCTTTTGGTGCAGGCAGGTGACGTTACCGACCAGCAGCCGACCATTACCGCACGTGAATCCACGCCGCTGGCAGAAGCCTTTGCCACCATGGATGATAACGACATGCGCTCAATTACGGTGGTTGACGGCGAGGGTAAACCGCTGGGCTTCGTTAAGCGTCGTGAAGCGCGTGGCGCAACCGGAACCTGCTCCGATCTGATTCACCCGTTCCGCGTAACCGGGCGAGCGGAAGAAAACCTGCGTATCGTGCTGTCGAAGCTCTACGAGCACAATATGGTCTGGATGCCGATCACCGATGAAGATGGCCGCTACAGCGGGGAAATTTCTCAGGATTATATTGCGGATTACCTCAGCTCAGGCCGAACGCGTCGGGCGCTGAATATTCAGCAGAGTTAATCAACTTAATGCGCTGCCAACGGGTGGCGCATTTTCCTTTTGAGCTTATTCGTTTTCTCCCACACAATAGCGCCATTCCCCCGCTACTTTATGCGCTATGCACCGTTTACACGCCTTTCCTGACATCAGAGAAATGCTTCGCCGCCTGGTGATTGCGGTCTTCATTGGCCTGGCCTCCGCGCTGGTTGTCTGGCTATTTCGTCAGGCTATGTATCTGCTTGAAAACGCCTTCCTTGGCGATAGCGGCGGCAGCCTTGTCGCGGCAGCGGCGGCGCTTGCCCCCTGGCGGCGCGTACTCACACCTGCGGCAGGCGGCCTGCTGGCCGGGCTTCTGCTTTGGGGCTGGCAGCGAGCAACCCGTCAGCGCCCTTCTGCGCCAACCGACTATATGGAAGCCATTGAAACCGGCGACGGCCGGCTGGACGTTCCTTCCAGCCTGGTTAAGTCCGCCGCTTCTCTGATCGTCGTGGCAAGCGGCAGCGCAATCGGCCGTGAAGGGGCGATGATCCTGCTGGCAACGGTGTTTGCCTCCGTGTTTGCCCAGCGCTTTACCCCGGGCAAAGAGTGGAAGCTATGGGTCGCGTGCGGAGCCGCAGCCGGAATGGCCAGCGCCTACCACGCGCCGCTGGCGGGAAGCCTGTTTATCGCGGAAATCTTATTTGGCTCGCTGATGCTTGCCTCGCTGGGGCCGGTGGTGATTGCCGCCGTCAGCGCCCTGCTGATGACCCACTTGCTGAACGGCGGACAGACGCCGCTTTACATCGTCACCCTGCTCGACCCGCCTTTGCCTTCCCACTACGGGCTGATGGCGCTGCTCGGGTTAACGGCGGGCGTCATTGGCCCGCTAATGCTGTGGCTACTGGCCAGGAGCAGTACGCTGTTTCGCGGACTTAAGCTGTCTCCTCCGTTACAGCTGGCGCTCGGCGGGCTGATTGTCGGCCTGCTTTCGCTGGTGACGCCAACCGCCTGGGGCAACGGGTACAGCGTGGTGCAGTCGTTTCTGACCAGCCCACCCGCGCTGCTGTTTGTGGCTGGCGTATTGCTGTGCAAACTGCTGGCGGTGATGGCAAGCAGCGGCTCCGGGGCACCGGGCGGCGTGTTTACGCCAACGCTGTTTATGGGTGCGGCGCTGGGCATGCTGTTTGGGCAGATTTGTGGGCTATGGGGAGGGGGCGAACCGCTGATTATCCTGCTGGGGCTGGCGGGAATGGCGTCTTTGCTGGCGGCAACAACGCACGCGCCGATTATGGCGACGCTGATGATCTGTGAAATGACCGGGGAATTTACGCTACTCCCCGGCCTGTTGCTGACCTGCGTTATTGCCTCAACGCTGTCACGCTGGCTACGCCCGCAGTCTGTCTACCGCCAAAGCGTTGCGCAATCGGGATAAATCAATATATGCCCCCAGCTCACGCTGTTCAGCGCGCGGCAAGTACGGCAGTTCACCGACCAGCGGCCCCGGTAATTTTTTACTGAGCACGTCGATAATTTCAGCGTAGTGCGCAAGGCCCGGGTTGATGCGGTTAGCTACCCAGCCGATAAACGGCAGGCCGTCACTGGCAATGGCCTGGGCGGTCAGTAAGGCGTGATTGATGCATCCTTCCTGTATCCCCACCACCAGCAGCACCGGTAACTGTTCCTGAACAACCCAGTCAGACAGCGGACGTAGATCGTTCATTAGGCTACGCCAGCCGCCGGTGCCTTCCACCACGACGTGGTCCATTTGGTCGGAAAGCCTTTGCAGCCCGCTCGACAGCAGCGAATAGTTAATCGGCCCGTGATGGCTGATGCTGCTCTCTTCTTCGCTGAGTGCAATGGGGTTAATGGCTTCGTAAGGCAGTTTGATCGTCGAGACGCTTTGCAGTACCAACGCATCCCTGTTGCGCAGCCCCTCTGGCGTCTCTTTACTGCCCTTCGCGACCGGTTTATAGCCGACAACGCTTTTACCGCTGGCCGACAACGCCTGCAGCAAGGCTCGTGAAACCACCGTCTTCCCTACGGCAGTATCGGTACCTGTTATAAAGAAACGCTTAAGCATGACTGTCTCCCGAGGTAATGCTAGCAAGAAAAAAATAAAGAGAAAAATTAACCCGGGAAAGTCTAAAAGAATGGCGCTGTAGCCAGATTGAGATAGCGCAATATTTGGTGAATCAGGGTGTAAGATCAGCCCTGCAGTAGGCGAATTAGTAAAGAGCCGTTATACATTGCGTCTTTTACCAGCGCCGCTCCGGCCATGGTTCCGCGGTTATTAAACTGCGTCCCCTCCACAATGGTGTGGCTGCTATAGGCAGGTAACGCCTGCTGACGTATACAGTCAGTGATAGCCGGGTGAAGGATAGAGGCTGCGCGGTTAAGCGGCGAACCGATAAGGATTTTTTGCGGATTAAACAGGTTGACCATAATAGCCAGAATGCGCCCCACGTTTTGCCCAACGCCGATAATAATGTCTTTCGCCAGCAGATCGCCGCTCAGCGCGGCATCGCACAGTGATTCCACGTTCAGCGGCTGGCCGTGCAGCATCGAGCCCATAGACTGGCTCATACGCTGCTGCGCCAGTTCCAGCACGCTTTCCACGCTGGCGATAGTTTCCAGGCAGCCGTGGTTGCCGCAGTAACAGCGTTTGCCATACGGGTCGACCTGCGTATGGCCAATTTCCACCAGGCTGCTGCTGCCGGCGTGAAGCAGGCGGCCATCGGTGATCACCCCCGCACCCACGTTATGATCAATCACTACCTGAATGACGTCTCTGGCTCCCTGAGAGGCGCCAAAAAGCCCTTCTGCCATGGTCCACGCGCTGATGTCGTGCTGGATAAATACCGGCACACCCGTGTGGTTTTCGAGCGCTTCGCCGAGCGGCATGTCGCAGATATCGTAAAACGGCATACGGTTAATGATGCCGCGCACGGTATCAATAATTCCGGGTAGCGTAATGGCGATGGCGGTAAGGCGTTCGAGTTTTTGCTGATGGCGAATAAAGAATTGGTCGACCTGGAAAACAATACGTTCCAGCAGCGGTTGCGGGTCGGTAATCGGCAGTTCCACGACATCTTCTACCACCAGCTTGCTGCTAAGATCGCGCAAGCCAAGAGAGATTTCACCGCGGCTCAGGCGTATTGAAAGGTAATGCCAGGCTTCCGTCTCAAGCATCAGGCCCACCGCGGGGCGCCCCCGGCTGCCGGGATCCTGAATTTCCGTTTCCTGTACCAGATGCGCTTCAAGCATTTCCCGTACAATCTTGGTGATACTGGCCGGAGCCAGCTGCGCCAGGCGGGAAAGATCGATTCGCGACACCGGACCGTGGGTATCAATCAAGCGATAAACAACGCCAGCGTTGGTTTGCTTAATCTGATCGATATGGCCCGGTTGACTATCAGCAACCACGTGGTACTCCCTTTATTTTCGCGCTTCGAAATAAACTTTTAGGCTATGGTTAAACACTTCAAGTGGGGTCGTCAAATATTTACGTAGGGTTGTGATTTACCGCACATAATCCCGCCACATTCGCCCTATTTTAGCCCTGAAGACGCCTCGGTTAACAGCGCCGAGATACGCTTTGCCGCCGCCGATAATTCCCGGTGCTTCGGCCACACCAGCCACAGCTCAGACTCCGCTTCCTGCTCGTCAATCGGCAACCATACAACATCACTCAGGCGAATGCGGTGAAACGAAGCAGGGAGAATTGACACGCCAAGCCCGGCAGACACTAACCCAATGATAGTCATCGCCTCACCAACCTCCTGAGTGATGTACGGCACGATATGATGACGTCGGAGTAAGCCGATAATGTCGTCGTACAGCCCGGTACCAACGTGCGGATCAAAGAAAACAAACGGCTCCTGCGCAAGCTGCTTAAGCGATACCGAGCGGCTGCTGGCCAGCGGATGGTCGCGATGAACCATCGCCAGCAGCGGTTCACGCAAAATCAGCGTCCAGTTCAGGGTATCCGGCAGGCGCGTATTACGCATTAGCCCCAACTCAAGCTCGCCCTCATTCAAAGGGGCAATTTGCTCGCGGGTATTCACCTCACGCATCTGGAGATGCACGTCAGGGTAACGCTTGCGAAAGCGGGACAGGCTGTCTGAAACTGCTTTAATAAACGGCGCGGAGGACGTAAAACCGATACGCAGCTCGCCGGTTTCCCCCTGATGCAGGCGTGCGGCCCGTGCGGCAGAGGCATCAACCTGACTAAGAATTTGCCGGGCATCGCTGAGAAACTGCTGCCCCGCCGCGGTCAGGTTAACGCTACGATTGGTGCGCGCCAGCAGTCGGGCGCCGATTTGCTCTTCAAGGATTTGAATTTGCTGGCTAAGCGGCGGCTGGGAGATCCGCAGCCGGGCGGCCGCCCGGCCAAAATGCAGCTCTTCGGCGACGGCGACAAAATAGCGAAGATGGCGCAGCTCAATATTCATATGTTTAAAGTATCATTTGAGATTATTAATATATTAGACAGAACATTTACACTTTTCTACTCTGTAAAGAATAAGTTAACACCCGCGTAAGGATTCATCTTGAGCCGTACAACTACCGTCAGCACTCCCCCGACAGAGGATGCCGACGAACGCCCTTCTTCCCAGTCTGTCAGCTATATCAAACGAGGTACACCCCAGTTTATGCGCGTGACGCTGGCGCTGTTTTCCGCCGGCCTTGCCACCTTTGCCCTGCTTTATTGCGTCCAGCCTATTTTGCCGGTGCTATCCCATGAGTTTGGCGTCAGCCCGGCGAGCAGCAGTATCTCGCTCTCGGTCTCTACCGCCATGCTGGCCATTGGCCTGCTGTTTACCGGCCCACTTTCGGACGCCATTGGCCGTAAACAGGTGATGGTGACCGCGCTGCTGTTGGCCTCATGCTGTACCCTGCTGTCGACGCTGATGACCAGCTGGCACGGCATTCTTATTATGCGCGCCCTTATCGGCCTCTCTTTAAGCGGCGTTGCGGCAGTCGGCATGACCTACCTCAGCGAGGAGATGCACCCCAGCGTGGTGGCCTTCTCGATGGGCTTATACATTAGCGGGAACTCCATCGGCGGTATGAGCGGCCGGCTTATTACCGGCGTACTGACCGACTTCTTTACCTGGCGCGTGGCGGTGGCGGCTATCGGCTGTTTTGCCCTCGCCTCGGCGCTGATGTTCTGGAAAATATTGCCCCAGTCCCGGCATTTCCGCGCCTCCAGCCTGCGGCCAAAAACGCTGTTTATTAACTTCCGCCTGCACTGGCGTGATGAAGGGCTGCCGCTGCTGTTTGCCGAGGGCTTCCTGCTGATGGGGGCGTTTGTCACGCTGTTTAACTACATTGGCTACCGGATGATGGAAGCGCCGTGGTTCCTCAGCCAGGCCATTGTGGGCCTGCTCTCCGTGGCCTACCTCACCGGCACCTGGAGCTCGCCAAAAGCGGGCGCCATGACCGCTAAATATGGCCGTGGGCCGGTGCTGATTGGCTTCACGGCCATTATGTTCCTTGGCCTGACGCTGACCGTTTTCTCCTCGCTTATCGTGATTTTTGCCGGGATGCTGCTATTTTCCGCAGGTTTTTTCGCCGCCCACTCGGTTGCCAGCAGCTGGATTGGCCCACGCGCACGCCGCGCAAAAGGCCAGGCCTCCTCGCTGTATCTGTTTAGCTATTACCTTGGCTCCAGTCTCGCAGGCACCCTCGGCGGCGTGTTCTGGCACCAGTTCGGCTGGAACGGCGTTGCGGCGTTTATCGGCTCGCTACTGCTGGTCGCTCTGCTTGTCGCCTCGCGTTTACACCACAAAGCACACTAACCTGCTGCCGCTCTCGTGTTCAGGTAAGCTTAATGCTATTTTCTTTGGCGTTAACAACCTGTTCACGAGGCCATATGGAAAAGCAAAACTATAATCACCTGACCCGAACCTTCCAGCGTCTGTCCCGTTTTGATCACCTGTCTGCCATTGCAGGCTGGGATATGTCCACCATGATGCCGGCTAACGGCAGTCAGGCTCGCGGCGAGGCCCTCGCTGAACTTAGCGTGCTTAAGCACCAGATCCTGACCGACAAAAAAATCGCTACTCTGCTGCAGGCCGCCGCTCAGGAAGATCTTAATGACGTTGAGCGCGCTAACCTGCGCGAAATGACCCGCCATTATCAGGAAGCCGTGTTGCTGCCGGACGCGCTGGTTGAAGAAAAATCGCTGGTGGGCACCCGCTGTGAACACGGCTGGCGCACCCAGCGCCCGGCCAACGACTGGCAGGGTTTTTCCACGAACCTAAAAGAGGTCGTTCGCGTCAGCCGCGAGGAAGCCCGTCTGCGGGCGGAGGCAAAAGGCATTTCCCGCTACGACGCGCTGCTGGATATCTACGAGCCAGGTATGACCAGCGCCAAGCTCGACGTGCTGTTTGGCGACCTGCGTGACTGGCTACCGAACCTGCTGCAGAACGTGGTCGACAAGCAGGCCAAAGAGAAAACGCTTGTTCCACAAGGCCCCTTTGCTACGGATACGCAACGCCAGCTGGGCCTTGATACCATGGCGCTACTGGGCTTCGACTTTAACGGTGGCCGCCTTGACGTCAGCGCACACCCGTTCTGTGGCGGCGTGCCTGAGGACGTGCGGATCACCACGCGCTATAACGAAGAAGAGCTGTTCAGCTCGTTGTTCGGCGTGATCCATGAAACCGGCCACGCTCGCTACGAACAGAACCTGCCGCGTGAATGGCTTGGCCAGCCCGTTTCCCTGGCCCGCTCTACCGCTATCCACGAATCGCAAAGCCTGTTCTTTGAAATGCAGCTTGGCCGCAGCGCACCTTTCCTGAAGCTATTGCTGCCGAAGGTGATTGAGCGTTTTGGCCCGCAGCCGGCGTTCGAATTAAACAACTTTATCAACGTTAACCAGCAGGTTGAGCGCGGCTTTATTCGCGTTGATGCTGATGAGGTGAGCTATCCGGCGCACGTTGTTCTGCGCTATGAGATTGAACGGGCGCTTATCGACGGCGATATCGAAGTCGACGACATCCCGTCGCTGTGGAATGAGAAAATGCAGTCCTGGCTTGGCCTGTCCACCGAGGGTAACTATCGCAACGGCTGTATGCAGGATATTCACTGGACCGACGGCGCGTTCGGCTACTTCCCGTCCTACACGCTCGGTGCCATGTATGCGGCACAGTTGTTTAGCGCCGCCTCTCGCGCCTTGCCAAACCTGGAGCAGGAGATTGCCGGTGGCGATTTCAGGGCGCTGTTTGACTGGTTAAAACAAAATATCTGGCAGCACGGCAGCCGTTTCACCACCTCACAGCTGATAACAAATGCGACGGGCGAAGATCTCAACCCATTGTATTTCCGCAAGCATTTAGAATCACGTTACCTGTAAACACCTCACGCCGGGTCGTCTGTACCCGGCGTTGTACATTACGTTACACGCCGATACCAATCACTCACTGAAGACTTAGTCTCCCCAGCCTATAGTTCATTTCAACGGCCCCGCAGTGGGGTTACATATAAACAAATTCGAGGATGTCGAAATGAAAAAAGTATTAGCTCTGGTTGTTGCCGCTGCTATGGGTCTGTCTTCTGCTGCTTTCGCTGCTGACACTACCGCTACCGCGCCAGCTGCTGCTCCAGCAACCACCGCTGCTGCACCTGCTGCTAAAGCACCAGCTGCAAAAGTAACTCACCATAAAAAACACAAAAAAGCTGCCGCTCAGAAAGCGCAGGCTGCTAAAAAGAAACACAAAAAAGCCGCTAAACCAGCGACAGAGCAGAAAGCTCAGGCTGCCAAAAAGCACCACAAAAAAGCAGTAAAACCAGCTGCACAGAAAGCTCAGGCTGCTAAAAAACACCACAAAAAATCAGTAAAACCAGCTGCACAGAAAGCTCAGGCTGCTAAAAAACACGTGAAAAAACATCACAAAGCCGCTGCTAAACCAGCTGCACAGCCAGCAGCATAAGCCTGACGGGGTAACCCGTTAGCTTAAAGCGTTTACCTTAAAACGTTTACAAAGACACCCGGCTTGCCGGGTGTTTTCTTAGGAATAAGGCACAGCCTTTAGCACGTACTTATTTCTGGAGTGCGGATAATGTTGCGACGCTACAGTTTCGAGTTAATCCTCGCCCTGCTGATCATCTGCGGTATTATTACGCTGAGCTTCTGGCTCTGATAGCGTAGTCTGCTGTTTTTACTCCCACTTTCGGTCCGTTCCGACTATAGTTACTTCATCTATAAAAACCATAATTATTAGCCCCTTCAGAGAAAGCTATGCGCAAAAGTGTTGTGTTGTTTTTAGGAGCTTTGATCCTTTTACCTCAACTCGGTCATGCGGATGATGACGATAGCCCGGCTAACGTTAAAACGCTGTTCTTCGGTAAAGATGACCGTATTCGCGTCACCAATCCTCAGGATGCCCCCTGGGATGCCATCGGCCAGCTGGAAACCGCCAGCGGCAATCTATGCACCGCCACACTCATTTCCCCGCATCTGGCTTTAACCGCCGGACATTGCCTGCTGCAGCCGCCGCGCGGTAAAGCGGATAAAGCGATTGCACTGCGCTTTATTTCCCACAAAGGGCAATGGCGCTATGAAATTCATGATATTGAAGGCCGGGTGGATAAATCACTGGGTCGCCGCCTTAAGCCGGACGGAGACGGCTGGATAGTACCGTCGAGCGCCGCACCCTATGACTTTGGCCTGATTATTATCCGCAATCCGCCGTCAGGCATCACGCCGCTGCCGCTGTTTACCGGCGACAAGGACGCCCTGACCGAAGCGTTAAAAACGCAGGATCGCAAAGTCACGCAATCCGGCTATCCGCTGGATCATCTGGACGACCTGTATACCCATAACAATTGCCTGATAACCGGCTGGGCACAAGCGTCCGTGCTGTCGCACCAGTGCGATACCCTGCCCGGCGACAGCGGTTCACCCTTGCTGTTGAATACCGCCGAGGGCTGGCAGCTGATTGCAGTGCAAAGCTCTGCACCGGCGGCGAAAGACCGCTACCGTGCGGATAACCGGGCTATTTCTGTCACCGGCTTCCGCGACCGGCTGGAAGCGCTGGCACAGTAAGCACTATGCCTGATGCCGCTGGCGCAGCAATAAGACTGCGTCCAGCGGCACCGGCTGGCTGAAGAAGTACCCCTGCAGCCGGTCACAACCCGCAAGGCATAGCAGCTTTAGCTGATAGTCGTTTTCCACCCCTTCCGCCGTTACCGCCATTCCCAGGGCGCTGGCAATCCGCACCGTGCCGCTGACCAGGGCCAGCGCTTGCTCATCGCTGTCCACCAGCCCGGCCAGGGATTTGTCTATTTTGATGGTGTCGAAATTAAAGCGGCGCAGATAGCCAATGCTCGAATAGCCGTTGCCGAAGTCGTCGAGCGCCACCGCCATCCCCTGAGATTTAAGATTACGGATGGCCGCCAGCGCACGTTCCGGGTTTTCCAGCACGTAGCTTTCGGTAACCTCAAGCTCCAGCCGCTGCGCCGAAAACTGCGTGTCCTGCAATACCCTGGCGACCTTATCTTCAAACTCAGGGTCACGGAACTGCGCCGGGGAAATATTCACCGACAACCGTAAATCCTCAAAGGGCTGTAAATCGCGGCACGCGCGGCGAAGTACAAACTGCCCCAGGGCGTAAATCAGACCGCTGGTTTCGGCCACGGTGATAAACGCATCCGGTAACAGCTCTCCCCCTGGACGACGTGGCCAACGTACCAACGCTTCAACGCCGGTCATCACCTGACTACGCGCATCAATAATAGGTTGATACCAGACCTCAAACTCATCCCGCGCCAGGCCTGCGCGAATATCATTTTCGATAATTAACCGACGCTCACGAACGTTGTTTAGCGCCGCATCATAATAAGTGGTGCGCCCTTTACCGGTAATTTTGGAATGGTACATGGCGATATCCGCACGGCGGAAAAGCTCAGAGCTGCTGCAATCGACCAGCGAACCGCAGGCAATGCCGATACTGGCGCTGATGTGGATAGTGCTTTCCCCCACGGGAATCGGCTGGCTCAGGAAATCCAGCACCGAGCCTGCAAAGGCAGAAGAGTGTTCCCCGGCGTGCTCGCCGCCGAGCATCATGGCAAACTCATCTCCGCCCATTCTGACCAGCATGCCGTTTTCCGGCACCCTGTCGCGCAGCTCGTGAGCAATGGTGACGATCAGCTTGTCACCAATGTCGTGCCCGTAAATATCGTTCACGTCCTTAAAGCCGTCGAGATCGATAAACACCACGCTTTTCTCATCGGTATCGCCGCGCTTGCTGATGGTTTCCAGCCGCTCGATCAATGCCCGGCGGTTAGGCAAATGGCTTAGCCAGTCGGTCAGCGCGATAGTTCTGGCCTGCTTTTCACCACGCGCCAGCTTGTACAACCCCAGGCTACTGATGGCGATAAACACCAGAATCAGCACCGCGGCAAGCACCGCAATGCGCATAATGTCGGCCGATGCCGCATGTGCCGCCTCCGCGCCCGGCAGCCTTGGCCGCCAGCTCAGGTAGCCCAGCGTCTCACCTGACGTACTGTCTAACGGTACGCTGGACGAAACCGACGGGCTGGACGTTAAGCGCAGGTTTTCAATCTGAAACGTGTTACCCAGCTCTTTAAGCATGCCGCTATTAATCTGTCGGCCAATCACCAGATAGCGGCGCGTGGCGTCGCGCACCTGAAGCCGCCCCAGCATCGGACGAATCAGGCCAATGCCGATAAACGACACGCCATATTCAGTTTGGGTGATACCGGCGAAAATCTTTTTATCGTCCCTCAGCGTTTGGGCATTCTGATGAACCAGAGCTTCAAATCCCTTACCCAGCAGGCTGATATCCCGCCCCGCCACTCGCTGGCCGCGAAAAGAGCCCCAGAGGATATTGAACCCTTCATCCAGCACGTAAACGCCGTCATAAAGGTTATTGATTTTGTAGCCCGCGCCCCAGGTGTTATACAGCCAGTTCACGTCCAGTACCGGGCGATAAACCTGATTCACGGCGTCATCCCACACGGCATTGTCAATGACCAGCGCCCACACGCGGTTGACCGAGGTCTGAATAGCCCCCTGCACCGACATCGCGCTTCGATGCTCATCTATCTCGTTGGTTTTACTACTGATAAGGTGAAGGGACAGGTACAGCAACGCGATAATAGAAACGATCAGCCCGATCCCTGCCATAAAGACCATGGCAAACAGGGTTCCGGCAACGGGCGTACTTTTCCAGCTAATGGGATTACGCAATTTCATCTCTCTTTTAAGTGAAATAACGTTGAGATAACCGGCTATTAATTAAGAGAAGGCTCTTTTACCGTAAAATAAGCGTAATACACCTGGAGGAAAGCGCTGCCCGAATAATTAGCGGGCAGCGTGATAGATCAGGCAATTTTGATAATAATCATCCCGACCAGCAGTAAACCGAGGCCTATCCAACCTTTGCGGTTGAGTCGCTGGCCGAAGAGGATCCAGCCCGCGGCGACGGTCGCGGCAATACCAAACCCGCCCCACAGCGCATAAGCGACGGACAGTTCGATACCCTTAACCGCCTGCGCCAGAGCGCTGAATGCCGCCAGAACCGCCAGCAGGGACAGCACGCCGTACAGCGGGCGACGGAAACCATCCGACTGTTTTAATAATATATTGGCGGCGATTTCCAGAACGATAGCCAGCAGCAGCCACAGAGCGTGAACCCACTCAAACGACGGCATGATGCTCCCCCTTCTCTGGCGTCACCGGGCGCGCTTTTTTCGCTCGCGTACCGGATTTAATCAGCGCAATACCGACAACCAGCGTGGTCAATCCAAGTATTTTTAATGGCGAAATGGATTCATCGAACAGCAGGACGCTGAAGAGGGTAATAAACAGAATGCCAATCCCTTCCCACATGGCATAGGCCACGCCGAGGGCAATCTTTTTCACCGAAAACGACAGTAAAATATAAGAAAGCGCGATCATCACCAGCATGAAAATATAACCTGCGTTATTTTCGCTGACGCTTGACCATTTCATAGATAAAGTGCCGGTAATTTCGGCAGCGATAGCCAGTCCCAGTAAAATCCAGTAAATCATGATTTCTCTCCTGACAGAGAAAATAGTGCTGCAAAAAGCCTGCAAGACACGTCAAGACGACGAGCAAGAGCAAATTAAAAAACCAAAAAAATTGTCAGAAGAAAGGGACTATAGCGCGTTGCGCCAGTGCTGCTCACCGGAGAGTGAAGATGTGGAGATAACAAAAACGAATTGATGATTTAAAGAAGTGCTGAACATATTGTCCATAATTTTTCCAACTTATCCGCGGTGTTGCTTCTCGTCAGTTGCGGATAGAAAATTGTCCTCGGTAGTTAAACACGCTAATTTTATAGCATAATTTGGTAAATCGGCGCCTGATATTTACACTCCTTTACGCTACACAGCAGCCTGACAGTAATGTATTAAACTGCTTTCAACGTTTAAAATAGCGTAATTAATGGATGAATGTTTTAACAGTGGTGTATTATTTTTCGACCCGCCGAACTGGAGAATCAGCAACGATGGCTAAATCGATTATTACTCTGAAAGCGTTAAAAGCCGTGATTATGCTGGGTATGTTGGTCATTATTCTGGTGGGCATTAAAGCCGCGGCAGATATCATTGTGCCTTTTATTCTTGCCCTGTTTATTGCCGTTATTCTTAACCCGCTGATTCACCGCCTTGAACGGGTGCGGGTGCCGCGCGTGCTGGCGATTATCCTGGTGGTGGTTGTCATTATTCTGAGTATGGTGCTGTTGCTTGCCTACCTCGGCACTTCGCTTAACGAGCTGGCGCGCACTCTGCCACAGTACCGCTCTTCGCTGGTCGTACCGTTAAAGACGATTGAGCCCTGGCTGCAGCGAGCAGGGATCTCGGTTTCTGTCGACGAATTAATAAAGTACGTTGATCCTAACGCGCTGATGACGCTGGTGACCAGCCTACTCACTCAGCTTTCTAACGCGATGACCTCCATCTTCCTGCTGCTGCTCACCGTGGTGTTTATGCTGATTGAAGTCCCGCAGCTGCCGCGCAAACTGCAGCAACTGATGTCCCGTCCGGAAGAAGGCATGGGAGCCATTCAGCGCGCGCTGGATAGCGTCAGCCATTATTTGGTCCTTAAAACGGCAATTAGCATCGTCACGGGGCTGGTGGTCTGGGGCATGCTCGCCGCACTCGACGTCCGGTTTGCCTTTATCTGGGGCCTGCTGGCCTTCGCGCTCAACTACATTCCAAACATTGGGTCCGTGCTGGCGGCGATTCCGCCTGTTGTACAGGTTCTGGTGTTCAACGGGTTATATGACGCGCTGATCGTCGTGGCGGGCTACCTGCTGATTAACCTGGTGTTCGGCAACATCCTCGAACCACGAATAATGGGCCGCGGGCTTGGGCTGTCGACGCTGGTGGTGTTTCTGTCGTTAATCTTCTGGGGTTGGCTGCTTGGCCCGGTAGGCATGCTGCTTTCTGTTCCGCTGACCATTGCGGTAAAAATTGCGCTTGAACAAACGGAGGGTGGCAAGAGTATTGCCGTGCTGTTGAGTGATATGAGTAAGTCTTGAAGCTTGTGACCCTCACCCCGGCCCTCTCCCAGAGGGAGAGGGGATCCAAACCACGATGGGATTCTGTTACTTTGCGGAGTTCCGTTCACCCATAGATCTGTTTTCCCTGCACGTTCCCGGCACGGTGAACGTGCCAGGGAGATTACGCCATCTCCCTGGCAACCCCGGCGCCCGGCAAGCTCATCGCCGCTGAAGCGGTAAACCCACCGGCTATCACCCAAACAGTCGGGGTCGTTCGCGATTCGTTCCCGACGATCGCTCTCTTTCGCTGCTCCCGGCAGCTCAACCCCGCCTGAGTTGGGTCATAACCGGGGGCGATGAGAGCCGGGAACAAGGTCGTAGCTGTGGGACTTGCAGCGACTTTTATGTTCAGCGTGGCTATAAGCTTGAAGCGAGGCTCGGTTCCGGCTTAAATCGCCTCCGTTTTCTCTCCGACTGGCCAGGGTCCGGACGTCGGGAACGGCCGGAGGCTGAGAGCGTCGGGAACGCATCTCAGCCGACCCAGGACTGGGAGATAAAACAGAGGTCTGCCGCTTCAGCGGTCGATTTATTTGGCCGGGAGTCCGGGGTCTCGGGGGAATGACGATGATTCTCCCGAGACGTTCACCGGTTCGGTGACTGCATATAAAACAGGGCTGGAAGTGAACGGAAATTTAACCGGCCCTGCATAGCCGAGGATATTTGTGATTTAGAGGCAGCCGCTGAGGGATGAAGGGAAAAACTACTCTGGATCTAACTCAAAACGCTCCGCAATATACCCCAGCGCCTGCGACACCCCATCCGCACTGATGGTATGCACCACGCCCGGCTCAAACAGCGTTTCGACTTCTGCGCCCGCCTCCGTCAGCGCCGCGGCTGCCGCTTCACTTTCAGACCACGGAATCACCTGGTCGGCCATACCATGAATCAGCAGCGCCGACGCATCTGCCGCAACGTGGTACGGTTTTGGTGAAGCAAGACGCCCGGAAAACGCGACCACTCCGGCCAATGGGAAACGCGAAGTGGCCAGCACATCCAGGGCCATAATCGAACCTTGCGAAAAGCCCAGCAGAATGACCCTATCTTTACCCGGCGTGACATCATGCTGCTCAAAAATCGCCTGCAGCTTTGCGTCAAACGCGCTACGGGCGCTAATCACACGCTGCGGCCGATTTTGCTCGGTAACGCCCGCAAGGCTGAACCACTGCCAGGCATCGCCGCCGCCGTCAAACGGCTCGGTGCCGTTCGGCGAAGCAAATAACACTTCCGGCATCACCTGCTGAACGAAGAGTCCCAGTCCTTCCAGATCCGCCCCTGAACTTCCTACGCCGTGTAACATAACGATCAGTTTTTTCATTTCCCTGCCTTCTGCTGAAACCGGTATTTACTGCTACTCAGGCGCTTACCTTATCCTGGTCACGCCCCCTACAACAAGTAAACCACCGCGAAACAGACGCACGAGCCACGCTTGTATTTGAGCGGTTGCTCAAGTATATTTCACGCTTGAGCAACCGCTCAAATTTGTTCTTTTTAGAGGCATTCATCATGCGCTTCACTCATCGCTGGCTGATTCTGGCGATCCTGACCAGCACCCTGTTTCTGATCATTATTGATATGACGGTGCTCTATACCGCGCTGCCGCGGCTCACCCAGGCTTTAAACGCAACGGCGTCAGAAAAGCTGTGGATCATCAACGCCTACCCGCTCGTGGCGGCAGGCCTTCTGCCCGGCGCGGGTATGCTGAGCGATCGTCTTGGCCACAAACTGATGTTTATGTCCGGGCTACCGGTTTTCGGTATAGCTTCGCTTTGTGCGGCTTATTCGCCCACGGCTGAACTGCTGATCGCTTCGCGCGTATTACTGGCCATTGGCGCAACGATGATGATGCCCGCAACGCTTGCCATCGTGCGTCAGGTCTTTATCAACGAACGCGAGCGCGCGTTGGCTATCGGTATCTGGTCTGCCGTCGCCTCTGCTGCGGCCGCGCTTGGCCCTGTTATCGGCGGCGTATTGCTTGAATACTTCTGGTGGGGCTCGGTCTTCCTTATTAATGTGCCGGTCGTGTTGCTGGTCATTGTCTTTGCCTGGTTCCTGATCCCGCGAGATGCAGGAAACGCGAGTCGCCCATGCGACTTCACCGCATCGCTGCTGATTATGTTGGGTCTGGTGGGCGTTATTTATGCCCTGAAGGAACTGAGCAAAATGGACGCATCGCTGCTTATCGTTGTGGGCTCCCTGCTGGCTGGCGTGGTATTTTTAACGCTGTTTGTCCGCCGCCAGCAGCGTTCGGCACAGCCGATGATCGACTTCTCTTTGTTCCGTAACCGCATGTTTGCCAGCGGCATTAGCGTGGCAATCATCACCATGATCGCGTTGACCGGCATTGAGCTGGTGTTGACCCAGCGTCTACAGCTGGTACTGGGCCTGACGCCGCTATTAGCGGGACTGTCAATTTTACCCATCCCGATTGGCTCCGCCCTTGCCTCACCGCTGGCGGGCGTCATGCTGCCGCGCTGGGGAGGTGCAAAATTAATGGTCTTTGGCCTGCTGGTCACGACGATTGGCATGAGCGGCATGGCTTTGCTGGCCGATTACAGCCTGACGCCGCAGCTCGGCGCGCTATTTGTCATCGGACTGGGGCTAGGCGTAGCGTTTACCGCGGCTTCGACCTCAATCATGCTTAACGCCCCGGAAGAGAAAGCCGGGATGGTCGCGGCGATAGAGGACGTTTCCTGGGAAATGGGCGGCGTGCTCGGTGTCACCTTGCTGGGTGGGCTGATGACTGCCGTCTACAGCGCAAGCCTGGTACTGCCGAATGGGTTAGTCACCGGAAATACGGCCTATGACAGCCTGGACGAGGCGCTGCATCTTGCTGGCACTATGAGTAAGGCAAGCGCTGAGATGCTGACGGACCTGGCGCGTACCGCCTTCAGCCAGGCCTATCTGACCGTGGTGATCTGCGCTGCCGCGCTGGTCGCCGTCAGTACTGCGGTATTGAAATATGTGCTGCGCCAACCACAAAACCGATCCAGCCAGATAGTTAAAAACTGATAAGATGCCGCATTAGCGTTTTAGATAACTGTGGATACATCATGAAAGAAGCACCGGACACGCTGAGAAGCAAAATCCTGAGCGGGGCCATTGAGCTGTTCATTGAGAAAGGCGTCGAGAAAGTCACCACCCGCGAGCTAACCGAGCGGGTGGGCATTTCGCGTAGCCACATTTATCACTACTTTCGCGACTGGCAAACGCTGTGCATTGAGGCCATGACCGAGTTTTTAATGGCCGACCTGCACAGGTTTACCGACGAAACGCTTGCTCTTTCTCCGGAAAATAAGCTTCAACGCCTGATCCATATTTACCTTCCCCACGCGCCGGACGCGGTCTGGCAGCTTTACGGCGCGCTCTGGCACCAGGCGGCACACAGTAGCCTCTGGGCCGAGCTGGCGCTGGTGATGACGCAGAAATGGGAAAAGGTGCTGGCCGATATTGTCGATGATGGCATTAAGGCCGGCGTGTTTAGGGCGGTAGATGCAGCCAGAACCACTCGCCAGTTCAGCGCCCTGTTGAATGGCTACGCCGACAAACTGCTCGTCGCCTCAGCCCCCGCCGACAGGCAGCTGGCGCTGGACGACATCGACGGTTTTATCGGCCTGGTTCTGCGCGCTGGCTAAATCGCTATCCTGCGGCTTATCTCGACAACCCGGTCGCTCGGCAAGCGGTAATAATGCGTCACATGCGTGGCGTTTCTCACCATAAAGGCGAAACACTTGCGCTGCCAACCGGGCAGACCGTTGCCGTCCTCCCGGGCAACAATGGTTTCATGGCCAAGGTAATACGTCACGTCCTCAACGCTAAAGGCGCACGCCATTTCCCCTAACCTCGCCATCAGCTCAGGAATATGTGGCCGCTCCATAAAACCGTACTGGGCAATACCGCGCCAGTAGCCTGGGGCCTGCTCCACGATAATCAGCCTTTCACCGGCCGGCACGCGCGGCACGTTCATGATTGAAATCGTCAGCGACAGTACCTGCTGCTGCAGGGCGTGGTTGCGGGCCACGTGCCAGCGCATCACCGGCGGGATGCCGTTGCGGGTTTTGGTCAGGAACACCGCCGAACCCTGCACGCGCGGCACTTCTCGCTCTTTCAGGGCGGCAAAAAACGTGTTTACGTCGATAACCTTTTCGTTCACCGCACGAGACGCCGCCGTCGCGCCACGGTGCCAGACCAGCATCGTGGTGCAGACTACCGCCGCCAGCAGCAGCGGAATATACCCGCCTTCCAGCACCTTAATCAGGTTGGCTATAAGGAAGCAGGTATCGACAATTAAAAAGCCCCCCGCCACCAGCGCGCTGGTCAGCCGCCGCCACTGCCAGATGTGGCGCATTGCCACGTACAGTAGCCCGGACGTCATCAGCATGGTGAGGGAAACGGCTATCCCGTAAGCCGCCGCGAGATTTTCAGACGACTTAAAGAACACCGTCAGGAACAGCGTAACGCCCATCAACAGCCAGTTGATTGTGCCGATATAAATTTGCCCGTAGCTCTCCGCTGCCGTCTGGCGAATACGCAGGCGCGGCAGCCAGCCCAGCTGTATTGCCTGTCGGGTCATCGAAAACGCCCCGGTGATAATCGCCTGGCTGGCGATAATTGTGGCGAGCGTGGCAAGGATCACCAGCGGGATCAGCAGCGCAGGTGGGCAAAGGCGGAAGAAGATATTCTGGGTGATATCGGCCCCGGAAAGGATCAGCGCCGACTGCCCGGCATAGTTGAGCAGCAGGCTCGGAAACACCACGCCATACCACGCCAGCCAGATAGGCTTTTTGCCGAAATGCCCCATGTCGGCATACAGCGCTTCCGCCCCGGTAACGCACAGAAACACGCCGCCCAGCACCATAAAGCTGACAAAACCATTGGACACAAGGAACTGCAGGCCGTACCACGGATTGATAGCCAGCAGCACGGCAGGATGCTGGGCAATGCCCCAAATCCCCAGCCCGGCGATAGAAATAAACCACAGCGCCATAATCGGCCCGAAAACTTTGCCGATCTTCGCCGTACCAAATGGCTGAACGGCAAACAGCAGCACCAGAATGGTCACCGCAATCGGCAACACCCAGGTTTCTGCCTCCGGCAGGATCATGTTCAGCCCTTCAATGGCGGAGAGCACCGAAATAGCGGGCGTAATCGCCCCGTCGCCATAAATCAGCGCTGCGCCCAATAAGGCCGCCAGCACCACCCAGCGCGAGCCTTTGTCCCGAGCCACCAGCAGCGACATCAGCGCCATAATCCCGCCCTCACCGTGGTTGTCGATGCGCATGGCGAACATCGCATACTTTACCGAGGTAATAAGGATAAGCGTCCAGATAATCAGCGACAGCAGCCCCAATATCACCGACGGGGTTGGGTTGTTCCCGGAAAGCAACAGTACCGTTTTCAGGGTATAAAGCGGGCTGGTGCCGATATCGCCGAACACCACGCCGAGCGCGCTCCCGGCGAGAATAAACTTATGCGGCGAGGTCCCGGAGGCTTCCGCACCGTCCGTCTGCGGCTGGTTTGTCATGAACAGTCCTTTCTGTGATTTTTCTGGTAGTTGCCATGACAAAGTATAGAGGTGGATGAAAAACTTCAGATAAACAGCGGCAAATAAAAAAGGCCCAACGGTTCCCCGTCAGGCCAAAAGGTACTCCACAGTAAAACTGTCGTCTTAGTTAAAGACCATCCCACCGTCGATAAGCAGTGACTGGCCGGTCATGTAGTCGGAATCCGCGCTTGCCAGGTAAGACACGCAGGCCGCGACATCTTCCGGCTCGGACAGACGACCAAGCGTAATGCGTTTAGCAAACTCGGCGGTGCCGTAGCCGAGCGGTTTGCCTGCGGCTTCTGAAACCTGGCGGTCAATTTCGGCCCACATCGGGGTTTTGACGATCCCCGGGCAGTAACCATTAACGGTGATGCCAAGCGGAGCCAGGTCACGCGCGGCGGTTTGGGTCAGGCCGCGAACGGCAAATTTGCTGGAACTGTAAACGGCCAGCTCAGGGTTGCCCACATGCCCTGCCTGGGAACAGGCGTTGATGATTTTCCCGCCGTGGCCTTCCGCTTTGAAGGCTTTAACCGCGGCCTGAATACCCCAGATAACGCCTTTCACGTTGATATTGTAAACCTTGTCGACGATTTCCGGGGTGATGTCTTCGATTGGCGTAGAAGGCGCAACCCCTGCGTTGTTCACGATAACGTCAAAACCACCCAGCCCTTTACGGGCAGCCTCAACGGCGGCAAACACCCCATCGCGATTGGAAACGTCGACGGTCACCTCCAGCGCGCGGCCGCCGTTGCGGTTGATTTCGTCCGCCACTTCTTTTGCCGTTTTCGCGTTATAGTCGGCTACGGCAACGGCAAAGCCGTCTTTGGCCAGGCGCAACGCGATAGCTTTACCGATCCCCTGACCGGCACCGGTAACCAGTGCTACTTTTTTCATCACAATATCCTTCTGTCATTTAAAGAATTTGGCTGAGATGCAGCTGACTCATCAGCAGAGGGTTGTCGCTGTAATCAACCGGAATCGCTACCACCGCCGGACCGTTGACGTCCATTGCGGCACGTAAAGTCGGCTCCAGCGCCTCAGCGCTTTCTACCGCAAAGCCCCGTGCGCCGAAGGCGTCCGCGTAAGCCTTGAAATCCACCGGCCCAAAGTTAACGCCGGACAGGCGCTGGTATTTTTTCTCTTCCTGGATCGCCACCATGTTGTAGGCGTTATCCACCCAGATGATGTGCAGTACGTTAGCGCCGAGGCGCACCGCCGTTTCAAGCTCCATGCTCGACTGCAGGAAACCGCCGTCGCCGGACACCGAAACCACCTTGCGGCCCGGATTAACCAGCCAGGCGCCAATCGCCCACGGCAGCGCCACGCCCATAGTTTGCTGGCCGTTCGAGATCATCAACTGACGTGCGCGGAAGCTGTAAAGGTAACGTGCAATCCAGATATGGAAGCTGCCCATATCAACGGTTAAGGTCACGTCGTCATTCACGATGTCCTGCATCGCACGAACGATACGCAGCGGGTGGAGAGCAAACTGATTAAGCTGCGCGCCACGGCGGCTCAGCAGTTCGCGCTGATGCTGCCTGTCGACAAGAATTTCGGAAGCGCGCGGGCTAAGTACCAGCGGTTTTTCAATACGAGACGTCAGTTTTTCCAGCGTCCCCGCGATGTCGCCGACCAGTTCAACGTCCGGAACATAGTTACGCTCTTCATAGGCTGGCAGCACATCAATATGCACCAGCGTGGCATCGCCGGTATTCCACATGGCGGGCTCGTATTCCACCGGGCTGTAACCGATGCAAACGATCAGATCCGCCAGCTGTAACAGGCGGTCGCCAGCCTGGTTATTAAACAGACCGATACGCCCGGCAAAGCGGGAAAAATGCTGCTGATTAACCGCCCCGGCCGCCTGATAGGTGCTGGTGACCGGAATATGACTTTTCTCAAGCAGATGGCGCAGCGCGGCGCTGTTTTCATCCTGACTTGCCATCAGGCCAAGGAGGAAGATCGGGTTTTTAGCGCCCGCGATAAGCTTCGCAACTTCCTCAATGGCAGCATCCGGCGCGGCACCGGCTTTAATGGATCCGCTGGCAGGCAGAATATTGCCGGTCGCCGGACCGTCGCATATGTCCTGCGGAAGGCTCACAAAGGCGCTGCCCGGACGGCCATGCTCAGCGGCACGGAACGCATTGGAAACCACTTCGGCAATCGCATCGGAAGAAGAGACCTCGACAGAATATTTGGTGACCGGGCTGAACATCGCCACAGTATCCATGCTCTGGTGTACCTGTTTGGCTTTGTCCGCGCGTTTTACCGCTCCGCCCAGCGCCACAACCGGGTCGCCTTCGCTATTCGCCGTGGCCATGCCGGTTATCAGGTTCGAACACCCCGGGCCGGAAGTGACCAGCGCAACGCCCGCTTTCCCGGTAATACGCCCGACCGCCGCAGCCATAAAAGCCGCATTGGCCTCGTGACGTACCGGGATAAGCTCGATCGGCGAGTCATTAAGGGAATCAAAAACCTTGTCAATTTTCGCGCCGGGGATGCCAAAAACGTGCTTCACGCCCTGAGCTTCTAACTGCCCAACAACCATGTCAGCACCATGCGCCCACTGACGCTGAGGTTTTTTATTATTCATTGCTCATCTCTCCTTCAGGGAACGCTAGTTTTCGACCGCACGAATAGCGGCATCGAGGTTTTCGGGGTGCAGGTTGGCGTTAAGAAACGCACTGTCTGCCGGGAGGTCGATCATCAGCTTGTGGATCTCGCCGAAGGTCAGCACCCCCTGCTCAAGCTGATAGTCGAGCAGATGCCCACCACCCTGACGGTCGTCAGTAATAAAGTGCTCGTGATACCCCGCCACGTTAATGCCCTGCATATGCTGTGGGGTGCGGAACCCCACCAGCACACCGGCGCGGGCGTTAAAGCGGAACACCGGCTGGTCGTCCAGCACGTCGGTCATCGCGCGGTAAGGCGGTTTCTGGCGAGGCACGGTGCGGGTATGGGCATGGCGGAAATGGCCGTCGATACGCAACGCGCAGAACAGGTTATCGGAAGGGATTTTGGCGTCGATAATCTCATGTAGCTTCTGACGGCTGGTAAGGCTATCGAGGGTCAAGCGGTATTGCGGCCGGAACCAGGTCATCACGGCAAACGGCGTTTTCTGTTTCGGATCGGCGGCTCTGGCGCTGCCGTCCGAGCGCAGCTGGTAGACTTTGCTATTAAAGGCGATCATCTCGCCATCAAGTTCATTAAAGGTGCCCAGACCAAAGTCGCCCTGCTTCAACAGGTCAGCCATGGTGGTTTCCCCTTCATAGACTCCGCTCAGCAGCGCGCTCATCAACGAGGTCTGATATATCATGTTTTCTTTATTTCTTGCGGCGAAGGTCTCAACCATTTCTAGCAGACTTTTCTCGCAGGAACATAGTGTTAGGTCGCTCATCGCGTCTGTCCTCGCACTGGGAAGGTTAAGAAACGTTAATAAGATGTTGACTCGATCCAGCTCACAGTTCCAATATAAATATCCCCCAGGTTTGAGACGTTTTTGATATGGAACTTCGCTATCTCCGCTATTTCGTCGCCGTCGCCCAGACGCGGCACTTCACCCGCGCAGCAGAATTACTGGGTATCTCCCAGCCCCCCCTCAGCCAGCAAATCCAGCGCCTGGAGCGCGAAGTGGGTACCCCACTGCTGCACCGCTTGACGCGTGGCGTGGAGTTAACCGATGCAGGGGAAGCGTTCTACCAGGATGCCTGCCAGATTCTGGCGCACAGCGACGCCGCGCTTGAGAAGGCCCGCGGCATAGCCCGTGGGGTTAACGGCAAGCTGTCTCTGGGCATCGCCAGCTCTAACGCCTTTAATCCGAAGATCTTTTCTCTGCTGCGCCAGTTTCAGGAGCACTACCCCGCCATTGAGCTCTGCCAGCGAGAGACCAATATGGCCGGGTTGATGCAGGAACTGGATGAAGGAGTGCTGGATGTGGCGTTTGTTCGTCTGCCGTGTGAAAGCAGCAAGCGGTTTAACCTCAAGCTGATTGACGAGGAGCCGATGGTGATAGCCCTGCATCAGGATCATCCGCTTTCCGATGAGAGCGAACTGGCGCTGCAGGCGCTGGTCGATGTTCCGCCGGTGCTTTTCCCTCAGGAAGTGGCACCGGGACTCTATGAATTGATGTACAACGCCTGTCTGCGGGCAGGTATTGAACTGAAAGGGGCGCGACAGGCCTCGCAAATCTCGTCCTCGCTAAGCATGGTTAGCGCCGGGTTCGGCTTTGCTCTGGTACCACAATCCATGGCCTGCATCGCCTGCCCAAACGTCACATTTCATGCGCTACGCGGTGACCAGGTGAAAACGGACGTCGCCCTCGCCTGGCGGCAGTTTGAGCGATCGTCCTCGGTGAAGCGTTTTTTACAGCTGTTTTAATAGCGGTACCCTCAGGCACCGTCGACGATGGTTTACAGATTAACCATTCCAAGCTCGGCGCGGCTGTAGCGGTCGCCCGCAACGTTAACCGGCGCAAAAGCCTGCGATAAGCGAGCAATTTGCTCCGGCGCCAGAGCAAGATCGGCGGAGGCCATATTCTCCCGGATGTGTCCGATACGCCGCGCGCCCGGAATCGGCACAATGTCGTCGCCCTGAGACAGTAGCCAGGCCAGAGAGACCTGCGCGGCACTGGCGCTATGCGCGGCCGCAATCTCTTCCAGGACGGCAATCAGCACCTGGTTTTTCTCCATTTCCTGCTGCTGGAAGCGGGGTAAAGAACGGCGGAAGTCATCAGCCGCCAGTCCCTGCAGATCTTTCATCTTGCCGGACAGGAACCCGCGCCCGATTGGGCTATACGGAACAAACCCTACCCCCAGTTCCCGGCAGACAGGCAGGATGTCGCCTTCAACTTCGCGGCTCCAGAGAGAGTATTCAGATTGCAGCGCAGAAATGGGGTGAACGGCGCAGGCCCGGCGTAGCGTGGCGGCGGAAGCCTCCGACAGCCCAAGCCAGCGGACTTTGCCCTCCTGAACCAGATCCGCCATCGCACCCACCACGTCTTCAATAGGCACGGACGGATCCACCCGGTGCTGATAAAGCACATCAATGGTTTCCCCCCCCAGGCGCTGCAGTGACCCTTCCACCGACCGGCGGATGTGTTCTGGCCGACTATTTACGCCGTCCATACGTTCCCGGCCTTGCCCCTCATCCTTGATATGAAAACCAAACTTTGTGGCAATAACGACCCGATCTCTGACCGGACGCAGGGCTTTACCCACCAGGACCTCGTTTTCATAAGGACCATAAACCTCTGCGGTATCAAAGAAAGTGACGCCCGCCTCCACCGACTGACGCAGGGTATCCAGCGCGGTTTTTTCATCAGAACCGCCGTAGGCAAAACTCATGCCCATGCAGCCAAGACCCAACGCGGAAACTTCAGGCCCGTTTTTGCCAAGAATACGTGTTTTCATAGTCCATCTCCTCTGTAAGTACGGCGAGTATGACGGCTCTGATAATGGCTGATAAGATAGTTAATAATTGACGGACTGCTGAGTGAAATTCATGAATAAGATACCGGATCTCAATGTGCTGGCTGCCTTTGCGGCAGTCGCGCGCCACCAAAGCTTCCGTAAGGCGGCTGAAGAGCGCGGCGTCAGCGCCTCCGCGCTTAGCCATACGGTACGTGGGCTCGAAGAGCAGATGAACCAACGTCTGCTGAACCGCACGACCCGCAGCGTGACGCTGACGGCCGCCGGGGAGCAGCTTTTTGCCCAGATAGTACCGTCGATCGCCGCCATACATCAGGCGGTCAACGACCTGGAGAACAGCGGACGGGCCGTGTACGGCACGCTCCGGCTCAATATGCCGCACAGCGCGGCGCAGCTGCTTATCGCCCCTATCCTGAGCGACTATCATCGGCTTTACCCGGCGGTCAGACTGGAGATCATCGCCGATGACCGCCTGACCGATATTGTCCGCCAGGGGTGCGATGCCGGGATCCGATTCGGACAAAGTCTGCAGCCTGAGATGATCGCCGTTGCGGTGGGCAACGCGCAGCAGTTTTCCGTCGTTGCCTCCGCCGATTACCTCCGCCGCTACGGGGAGCCAGAGGTGCCGGAGGCGCTGCTGTCCCATCGCTGTATCGGCCGGGTTTTTCCCTCGGGGAAATGCTACCAATGGGAATTCCTGCGCGACGGCAGAGTGTTTACTGTCGCAGTACCCGGGCACCTGGCGCTGAGCCATGAAAGTATGATCCGCAGCCAGGTGCTGGAAGGAAACGGTATCGCCTATGTTTACCGCTCCCTTATTGAAGATGAGATAAATTCAGGCACCCTGCAGGAAATCCTCACGGCGTGGCTCCCTCCTCCCGAGCAGTTTTACCTGTACTACTACGGCCGCCGCCAGGTGCCAGCGGCGCTGAAAAAGCTGATTGAACTGCTCCGCGCCTGACCACTTTCAAATCATGAACGACGTTCATGTTCTAATGAAATTAAATCACTTTTACTAAAACTGTGACTCAGGCATAAAAGATGCAATATTGTTAACGACATGCAATGTGAAGATTACTGACAGGTAAAACCACAGATAACCGAAGGTTATCCGTGAGAAATCAAGCAGTAGATACAGGCCAAAAAACAGAATTAAGGTGCCGGATTACCATGACTAAAGCGTTTACTTTTACTCTTAAGAGCATTGTTTTTGATGAGAATTACAACCCATCAGGGAATACGCGCATCACAACCAATTTTGCTAACCTGGCCCGCGGCGAGAAGCGTCAGGAGAACCTGCGTAACGCTTTGATCATGATTGATAACCGCTTCAACTCCCTGGCGAACTGGGACAACCCGACCTCCGACCGCTATGGCGTTGAACTTGAAATTATTTCCGTTGAGCTGGATGTCGAAGGCAAGGGCAACACCTTCCCGGCGATTGAGATCTTAAAAACCCACGTGCTGGATAAGAAAACCGGCCAGCGCATCGAAGGCATCGTCGGCAACAACTTCTCCTCCTACGTTCGCGACTACGATTTCAGCGTCCTGCTGCCAGAGTACAACCAGGATCGTGAAAAATTCACCATTCCGGAAAACTACGGCGATCTGCACGGGAACTTGTTCAGACACTTTATTGGGTCAGATACCTACAAAGAAAACTTTAACAAAGCCCCGGTGATTTGCCTGAGCGTATCCAGCAAAAACGTTTACCGCCAGACCGGCAACCGCCACCCGGTGCTCGGCATCGAATATGAACAAGATTCATCTTCCCTGACCGATCTCTATTTCAACAAAATGGGGCTGAAGGCTCGCTACTTCATGCCGCCAAACAGCGTGGCGCCTTTTGCCTTCTACCACACGGGCGATCTGGTGAATGACTACTCGAACCTCGAGCTTATCAGCACCATCAGCACCATGGAGACGTTCCAGAAGATCTATCGCCCGGAGATTTACAATGCGAATTCTCCGGCCGGGCTGTGCTTCCAGCCAAGCCTGAACCACCAGGATCATTCATTTACTCAAATTGTTTACGATCGCGAAGAACGCAGCCGTTTGGCCATCGAACAAGGGAAGTTTACTGAACAGCACTTCATCAAACCGTACCAAACAATTTTAGAGCAGTGGTCTGCCAACTACCCTCTTTGAGACACCAAATACAAGGTTATTCGACATGAAAAGATTATTGCCTACGTCCACTGCCGGCAGCCTGCCTAAACCGTCCTGGCTGGCCCAGCCTGAAACGCTGTGGTCGCCGTGGAAGCTGCAGGATCAGGAACTCATTGAGGGTAAACAGGATGCCCTGCGCCTGTCGCTGCACGAACAACAGCTGGCGGATATCGACATCGTCAGCGACGGCGAGCAGACTCGTCAGCACTTCGTGACCACCTTTATCGAACACCTGGATGGCGTGGATTTCGAGAAACGCGAAACCGTGCGCATCCGTAACCGCTACGACGCCAGCGTCCCGACCGTAGTTGGCGCTGTGGCTCGTCAAAAACCGGTGTTTGTGGAAGACGCTAAGTTCCTTCGCAAACAGACCGACAGGCCAATCAAATGGGCGCTGCCTGGCCCGATGACCATGATCGACACGCTGTACGACAACCACTACAAAAGCCGCGAAAAACTGGCCTGGGAATTTGCCAAAATCCTGAACCAGGAAGCGAAAGAACTGGAAGCCGCCGGCGTGGACATCATTCAGTTTGATGAGCCAGCCTTCAACGTGTTCTTCGATGAAGTGAACGAATGGGGCATCGCCACGCTGGAACGCGCCATCGAAGGCCTGAAGTGCGAAACCGCCGTGCACATCTGTTACGGCTACGGCATCAAAGCCAACACCGACTGGAAGAAAACGCTGGGCTCCGAATGGCGCCAGTACGAAGAGGCGTTTCCAAAACTGCAGACCTCGAACATCGACATCATCTCGCTGGAGTGCCACAACTCCCACGTACCGATGGACCTGCTCGAGCTGATTCGCGGCAAGAAAGTGATGGTGGGTGCCATCGACGTAGCCAACCACGCCATTGAAACCCCGGAAGAAGTGGCCAACACGCTACGTAAAGCGCTGCAGTTTGTTGATGCCGAAAATCTCTACCCTTCCACCAACTGCGGCATGGCACCGCTGCCGCGCCATGTGGCGAGAGGCAAACTGCACGCGTTAAGCGCAGGGGCCGAGATCGTGCGCAGAGAGATTCTGGGTAAATAACCGGAAGTTAATGTTGCCAGCCTGGCGGTTGAGAGATCGCCAGGTTTTATGACTCGCTCAGTTCTTCGCTTAAGCACTCTCAGATTTCAAGAGCAGCAACGACCGCAGCTTCCATTTTCTCCGGGGTAGTGAGCGGTGCAAAACGCTTGAGCGGCTTCCCGTCCCGTCCAATCATGAACTTTGTGAAGTTCCACTTGATACGTCCCCCCAGCACGCCTGGCAATTCATTTTTCAGATAACGAAACACAGGATGCGCGGCGGTGCCGTTGACCTCGACTTTTGCGAACATCGGGAAGCTCACGCCGTAGTTAATGTGGCAGGTCCGCGCGATTTCATCGGCATCGCCGGGTTCCTGCTTACCAAACTGGTTGCAGGGGAAACCAAGCACCACCAGCCCCTGCGCGGCGTACTTCTTATACAGCGCTTCAAGGCCCGCGTACTGCGGCGTAAAGCCACACTGACTGGCGGTATTCACCACCAGAACCAGCTTGCCGGCGTAATCAGACATAGAAATCTGTTGGCCAGTCAGGCTGGTGGCGGTGAGTTGATGAAAGGGGTTCATGTTGGAGTCCTTAGAGCTTGTCGACATTGCCACACCGTATATAGGATCTTTTCATTCAGGCCAAACGTTATGAACAGAACATCATAGGTGACGTGAATAACCTTAGATGAATGTCCCTGTTTGCGTATTTATTTCGGCCAGCAGCCAATGTTCAAAATCTCTTAATGCGGAGTCGTTGATTCCCGTTTCTGCCGGTTTAACAAAACAGAATTTTTTATTCAACGAGTCCGATTCCGGCCAGGGCGCGACCAGCCTTCCGTTGTCGAGTTCTTGTGCAACGTACATGCGCGGCACCAGGGCAACGCCCTGCCCGGCCAATGCGGCAGCAATGGCCATCTCATGAAGATCGTACCGGGCGCCCTGCGCCAGATTATCAAGGCTTATTCCCGTTTCCCGGGCATAGTGATGCCATGCGTCCGGGTTCAATCGTCGGTGAATTCTTGGCAAATCATTCAACTGTCCCTTTCCCTCATGGCCTGTTAACAAAGCCGGGTGGCAGACGGGAACCAGTTTTTCCTCAAAGAGGAATTGCACGCGCATCCCGGCCCACGCGGCATGCTCAAAATGCACGACGGCATCAAAACCGCTTCCGCTCAAAACGAAAGGATCGGTTCTGGCGGCAATATTTAGCGTGATGTCCGGATGTAAGGCGGTAAAACGGCTCAGCCGGGGGATAAGCCATCGGCTCGAAAATGTCGGCAGCGCGGCAATATCCAGGCTCCTGCTGTCCCTGGGCATACCCATTATGTATTGAGTATCTCTTTCAATTCGCTCAAGCGTTTCGCGAACATGAGAGGCATAACGCGCCCCGACAGGGTTGAGTTTTACGCGGCTCCCTGCCCGGTCAAATAATCGACAGCCCAGTAAAGATTCAAGGCGTGCAATCTGGCGGCTAATAGCCCCTTCTGTCAGCGAAAGCTCCTCGGCGGCTCGGGCAAAATTACCGTGACGGGCAGCCGCCTCAAAAGCCTGCAGGGATGTACTGCTGGGAATTTTTCTACGCATACGCCTCCAGGAACCGGACGGGCAATGAACGCTCAATGACTAAATATCACTGAGCGATGAAATAATATCGATTCATTCGCGAAAATACAGCCGGTAGCATGATAAAAAATCACTGAGGTCTGTATGAAACATTTATATTTTCCATCCTGCCAGATTGGCGATTTTCTGGTTACCGCCCTAAGTGATGGCGCTATGCCAGCGAGCCTGGATTTACTTTCTGGCATCGACATCTCTGAAGCAGAAGCCATCCAGCAAAGTGCTGGCCTCGCTGAGCCTGGCCATATTCATATCAACTGTTACCTGATTCGCGGCAAGGGGCGAATTCTTCTGGTGGATACGGGTACTGGCGGGAGGAACAATGTGGGCGGGCAACTGAGAGCCAACCTTGCGGCTCTTGAGATCTGCCCTGATGATGTGGACGCGGTCGTGTTAACGCACTGCCACCCCGACCATATTGGTGGCCTGCTGGATGCTGAAGGAAACCCTGTCTATCGACAGGCGGAACTTCATCTGCACCCTCTTGAAGCAGATTACTGGCGGGATGATGAAAAACAAACAGGCGCTAACGAGCGGGGAAAACTTAACTTCAGGCTGGCCCGCCAAACACTTGAGGCGTACGCATCAAGTCTGCGTTTTTTTACCGGGGGTGAAATCACAGCGGGCATTCTCCCGGTTTGGTTGCCTGGCCACACGCCCGGCCACACCGGCTTTCGCATCGATGCGGATGATAAAAGCTTACTCATATGGGGGGACATCGTTCATTACCCCCACATTCAGTCGGTGCAGCCCACCGCCTCCATTCTCTTTGACGTTGACCCGGTGCAAGCCGAACAAACGCGGAAAAATGTGCTGAAACTGGCTGCAAGGGAAAAACTGCTTATCGCAGGCATGCATCTGGACCAGACAGGGTTTGCCACCCTTAGCAGGGTTGATGATGGGGGCCCTACTTCCTATGCCCTGACTGCACAGGGATGAGCGCATTCGCCCCAGGGTTTGCCAGAAATTCGCGCCTTAAGCAGCTCGATAAATCTTTGCGCCCTGGGGCTTCTTTCTGCCTGCGACGCGCCGCTCAGCGCCACGATGTCGGCATCCGGCAGCGTATATTCCGGCAGGAGTCTCACCAGCTCGCCGCGGTGAATTTGCGGCAGCACATCCCATTCGGAGCGCATGATGATTCCCCTGCCCGCCAGCGCCCACTCTTTGACCACACGCCCCTCGTTGCTCGACAGCTTTGGCGTAATACGCTGCGGGCAGTCCCCTTGTGGGCTGGAAAAACGCCACAGCGTGACGTCTTCGCTGTTTTCCCGCAGCGCAATACAGTCGTGCTCCACTAACTGTGCTGGCGTCAGCGGCCTGCCTTTTCGGCTGAGGTAATCCGGTGAAGCACAAACGAAGCGTTGGTTCGGCGCAAGTTTAATGCAGTGCATGCTGGAGTCGCGCAGCTCACCGATAAAAATCACCAGGTCCCACTTGTGCAGCGTGGCCCAGTGCGGGTCATCGGACAGCGTTAGCTCCACTTCGAGGTTTTCATGCTGCGCGGCATACTCCCCCAACAACGGCGCGATATAGTCATTGCCAAATCCCAGCGGGGCCAGCACGCGCAGCTTGCCTCTTACCTGCTGCCGCCGGTCATCCAGTGCCGCCTGTAATCCCGCCAGCTCGGTAAGAATTTTCTCCGCCCGGCTCAGCAGCAGAGCGAGCCTTCATCGGTGAGCGAAACCTGCCGCGAGGGCCGCAAAATAAGATCGACGCCCAGTCTTTGCTCCAGCCCTCTCAGACGCTGCGTGACTGAGGGCGGCGTGACGTTCAGCGCCCTTGCGGCGGCAGCCAGCGTGCCGTGGGTGGCGATAGTGCGGAAGAAAGAGAGATCGTCGCTACTTATCATTAACCTGAAACCTAATCATTCATTGCTTTTATATTAATTTATACCTAATCAGACGAATGGCAACATAACCTCTCACACAACAGGAGAGCCGCTATGCCCGCTGACTGGATAACCACCCTTGATACCCCTTTTTTACTGATTGAGAAAAGCAAATATCTGCGCAACATTGAGCGGCTTTATTCCCGCGTTGACGCCCTGGGAAGCGTGGTCCGGCCGCACCTTAAAACGCTGCGTTCCATTGAGGCCGCACGTTACCTGCTTAAACAAAGTGATTCTCCGGCCACGGTTTCGACGCTCGCCGAGGCTGAGTCATTTGCTGCCGCGGGCTACACGAATCTGCTTTACGCCGTCGGCATTGCGCCCCATAAACTCCCTCGCGTTGCGGCGCTGATGAGCAAAGGCGTGAATATTCATATTCTGCTCGACAGCGAACGGCAGGCCGACGCCGTGGCCGCATTTGGTAAAGAGCATAGACTCAAATTTTCGGTGTTTATTGAAGTGGACTGCGACGGCCATCGCGGCGGATTACCGCCGGATAGCGATGCCCTTCCAGACCTGGCACGTATTATCGAAAAAAGCGGTTCGACGCTAACCGGGCTGTTGGCTCACGCCGGTGAATCCTACAACTGCCGCACGGAGGACGCGATTTTAGCCGCTGCCCGAGCCGAGTGCGCCGCGATCAAAACCGCCGGTGAACGCTTACGCACACACGGTTACGCCTGCCCGGTGTTAAGCGTGGGCGCCACGCCGACGGCCCACTTTGCGGACGATCTTAACGGCATCAGTGAAGTCAGAGCCGGGGTGTTTACCACCTTCGACCTGGTGATGAAAAACGTCGGTGTCTGCCGCCTGGAGGATATTGCGATTAGCGTCGTCGCCACGGTGATCGGCCACAACAGGGAGAAAGGCTGGGTATTTATTGATGCGGGCTGGATGGCGCTTTCCAGAGACCGGGGAACCGCCCCCCAGAGCGAAGACTATGGCTACGGCCTGGTTTGCAACCTGAACGGTGAACCGTACGAAAATCTTCTGGTCACGACCACCAACCAGGAGCACGGCATTATCACTTTGCCGCCGCAGTCAGCTTTTGAGGTCGATAATTTCCCCGTTGGCAGCCGGGTGCGTATTCTGCCCAACCACGCGTGCGCCACCGCCGCCATGCACCCGCAGTACCACGTCCTCAGCGAAGATGGCCAGGGGCATGAACTGTGGCAGCGGATCGTCGGCTGGTAGGGGTATGGCAGGCCTGCAACGCGACGGGCCTGCCGTTTAGCGCTAGCGCGGTTTAACCACCAGCAGGGTATGGAACCCCGGCGTTTTTATCAGACGATCGATACGTAAATCAGCCTGCTCCAGCAGGCATTGGTATTCGGCTTCGCTGCGTTCCCGGCCGGTCAGGAAGGTAAGCATCACCAAATCAAGAAATTTAGCGTAATCCGGCTGATTACGGCCGGTAAGCAGATGTTCGAAAATCAGCAGTTGCCCGTCTGCGTGCATCGCCTTGCGGCACTGACGTAGGATCAGCAGCGCCTGTTCATCTGACCAATCGTGCAGAACGTGCCGCAGAATGTAGGTATCCGCTCCGGCAGGAATATGGCTAAAGAAATTGCCGCCCTGCCACGCCAGGCGCGGGTTTAGCCTGTCGGCCTGCTTCTCCACCTCGGCAATCACTTCCGGCAGGTCGAAAATCGTCCCCTCAAGCTGTGGGTTGGCGTCCAGAATGCCCGACAGGAATTTACCCAGCCCGCTGCCAATATCAAACAGCTTCCCGGCCTGGTTGAAGTCAAACGCCGCCAGCGCATCCTCAATGCCTGAAGCAGAATAGGAGGTCATGGCGCTGGCGAACACGCCTCTGGCCTCGGGTTGCTGGCCCAGATAGTCGAAAAACGACTGCCCGTAGAGTTTATCAAACACCGGGCCGTCTTCCGCCAGCGCAACGTCAAGCTGTTCAAAGCAGCGGTTAACCTGCTCCGAGCCCATAAAGCAGGCCCAGCCGTGCAGGGAATCTGGCCGGTCAGTCACTAACATGGCGCTAAGCGGCGTGTTGCGGTAGCCCGCTTCGGTTTCAAAAAAGATCCCGCAGCTGGCGAGCGCACGAAGCAGACGCCGGAGTGACTCGGGCTGGCATTGGCTTTGCTGCGCCAGGCTGGTCAGACTCAGCGTTTGCTCGCCAATCATATCCGCCAGCTTTAAGCGTGCTGCGGCGGTGACGGAATGCACCAACAGAGACTGCATCCCCAACAGCGCAAGCAGCTGGTTACGCGGCGTGGAAGCCATAGGATCGCTAAACGGCTGCCCGGCACTCAGGCCGTTTGCAGCAGGGAAGTTTACAAGAGTGTCGCTCATACAGAATTGGCCTGAAAGAATGCAGAAACCGTGGGTGAAATGGCTCGTTAAGGCCGTGAAAGATTAACGACGCCGTACATCTGCTTATCCTTGCAGGGGAAAGATCCTGAACAGAAAAAGAGCGCGAAAACAGACTAAAAATGGATTTAAAATAGATGGTTAGGAACCTGTCGGCTGGCGCTGGCGACAAGCTATATCACGTCAGAGGCAGTGGATAATAGCGTTTGCTTATGCTTTGGGGTAAAGCTCAGCGGCGCATTGTCGCCAGTGCATGTCATCAGCCCGCGCGGCCAGCAATAGCATGATTAACTGCGCAACTTTTAATCACTCGTGATAAGGTAAAGCACATTCATTGAAAGGTTAATCATCATGTCTTTTATCGATTACGCAATGAAGTTCATCGCTGGTGGGTCGGCAACCACCACGATCGCCTGCCCGATATGCGGGTTTAAGTCCACGCAGCCCCGTTCAAAAATTCGTCTGAAGCAGGCAATGCTTTGCCCCGGGTGTAAATCCCTGTTTGTCGCGCCCCGCTGATCCTCAGGCGTGCCGTCTTACAAAACCCGTGGTCTATACTTAAAGACCGTTACCGCAGCTGTTGAATCCCTGATGCCTCACGCCCATCCTGAGAGAACGTTTCTGAACTGATTTCGCAACTGCTCCTGCGCGTTCACGTCGCATCAGAGCAACCCTATGAAAATGAACCCCAAGGCGTGGCTTAGCCGCTCCCGTACCCAGTCAACCGCCCCCGGACTCGTCCCGTTCCCGGCCAACGATACTGCGGTTGAATCCGAACTCTTTTCCACGCCGCAAATGGAACGCTACGGGCAGAAACTCGCCCGTTCGCATAAGTTGTCCCCTGACAGACAGCCTTATTACCTGCTAAAACGCCTTGGCGACAATGAGGCGGTTATTACGCAAAACTGCTACCTGCTCAATGCCGGGAAAAAAGCCAGCGTGATGCCCGCCGGCGAATGGCT
The DNA here is from genome assembly GCA_009668225.1 of Enterobacteriaceae bacterium RIT693. Lineage (GTDB taxonomy): Bacteria > Pseudomonadota > Gammaproteobacteria > Enterobacterales > Enterobacteriaceae > Cedecea. Next base: position 254,989 of record WJYK01000002.1, read on the forward strand.
ACTGGATAATTACTACCTGATTGAGGAGCAGATCCGCATCGTTCGCCAGCATCTGCCGAAAAACTTTGGCAAGGGGCTTCCGGCGCTGGCGCCGCCGCATCATTGTCCGCGTATTTATGATATCGCGGCCGAGGCAATTGCTCACGGAGACGGGCGCTGGGATGCGGCCAGCCTGACCAGCTATATCACCGCCTACCAGCAGGAAACCCCGCTTACGCTGGGGGAAATCTGGGCGTTACCCGGCATGCTGCGACTGGCCCTCATCGAGAATCTGCGCCGGGTCAGTATCGAGGTGATAAAAGCCCAGCAGGAACGCAACCTGGCCGACGGCTGGGTCAGCCGGATCTTCGAGTGTGCGGAAAATGCCCCCGCCGATGTGATCATGGTGGTCGCCGACATGGCGCGTTCCCACCCGCCGTTGAGCAGCGCCTTTGTCGCCGAGCTGGTCCGCCGCCTGCAGGGGCGCGGTAATATGCTGGCGCTCCCGCTGAGCTGGGTTGAACAGCGTCTTGCCGAACAGGGCGTCACAACCGATACACTGATCCATAAATTCAATCAGCAGCTTGCCGCCAGCCAGCTCTCCGTCAGCAACAGCATTGCGGGTTTACGTTTACTGGGCGAAACCAACTGGGAGGATTTTGCCGAAGCCATGAGCGTGGTAGAACAGACGCTGCGTCTGGATCCTGCCGGTATTTATCCCCTGATGCACTTTGATACCCGCGACCATTATCGCCACGTGATTGAGATCCTCGCCAGGGACAGCCGCTTTAGCGAACCGGAAGTCGCCCAACGCGTGCTGGCCCTGACCCGGCAAGCGCCACCTAACACGCCGGGTCACCATATTGGCTACTTTCTGATGGGAGAAGGCCGCCAGCGCCTGGAAATCCAGCTGTCGGCAGATACTTCACTGCTCATCCGCCTGCGGCACAGCTTCACCCAAATCCCCCTGCTTTCGTGGCTTGGCAGCCTGGGTTTAATGACCACTGCGGCGACGGCTGGCATCCTTCACCAGACCGCGCAGCAGGGAATGCGCTGGCTGCTTATCCCTCTGGCGTTACCGCTGATCGCGGTGGTAAGCCAGGTCGTAAGCGACCTGCTGAGCGAGGCAACCACCCGCTTTCGTACCCCGCGGCCGTTGCCGCGAATGGATTTTTCTGCCGGGATCCCGGCGGATTCCGCAACAATGGTAGTGATCCCCTGCCTGCTGACCAGCCGCGAAAGCATCAGTAAACTCGTCAACCGCCTTGAGGTTTGCCGGATCGGCAATCCGAGCGAAAATCTCAGCTTCGCCCTGTTGACCGACTTTACGGATTCGACGCATGAAGACTCGCCGGAAAACGCAGCCCTGCTTGCGCTGGCCCGCTCACAGATAGAGGATCTCAACCGGCGTAACCCGGCGAGCCGCCCGCGCTTTTATTTGCTTCACCGGGCGCCGGAGTGGAACGCACAGCAAAAAGTGTGGATGGGCTATGAGCGCAAACGCGGCAAGCTGGCGTTGCTAAATAGTTGGCTACGCCACCCCGAGGCTCAGTTTTCCAGCGTTGCCGGTCTGCCTGCCCACCAGCTACCGGAGCGCATCAAATATGTCATTACGCTGGACAGCGATACGCTCCTGCCCCGCGACACCGCGCATAAGCTGGTCGCGACGATGGCTCACCCTCTGAACCGCCCGCAGTATGATCCGCTGCGCCAGCGGGTGGTCAAAGGATACGGCATTTTGCAGCCCGGGCTGGCGGAAGAGATGCCGCGCAACGGCCAGGGGCGCTATGCCGCCATGCGCAGCAGCGTACCGGGTAACAACCCTTATTCGATGATGTCATCAGATATCTATCAGGATCTCTTCGGAGAGGGATCGTTTGTCGGCAAGGGCATTTACGATGTCGATATTTTCGTGCAGGCCACGCAAAATACCTGTCCCGAAAATCTGGTACTCAGCCATGATTTGCTGGAAGGCTGCTATGCCCGTTCGGGGCTACTGAGCGAAGTCTTGCTGTATGAGCAATATCCGAATAACTATCTGTCGGACGTCGCGCGCCGCACTCGCTGGATCCGCGGCGACTGGCAATTGCTCAACTGGCTGAAGCCGCGCGTCAGGAAAGCAGATGGCACCCGCGATAAAAACCACTTATCCGCCCTCTCTTACTGGAAATTATTCGATAACCTGCGCCGCAGCCTCGTCGCCCCCTCACTGCTGGCGCTGCTGTTTTGCACGCTGTTGTGGATACCCAATCCGCTTTACTGGCTGGGCGTTCTGGCGCTGGCGTGGCTCCTGCCAACGGGCCTGGCCGTCGGACAGGATCTGCTCAGTAAACCGGCCCGCCGGCCTGTGGGACGGCACCTGCTGCAGGTCGCGACCGGGGCGCTGAAGCGGTTTTCCCGCATCGGCTTGAATATCGTCACGCTGCCACATGAGGCCGGATACTCGCTGTACGCTATTACCGTGACCTTGTGGCGGCTGGGGGTTAGCAAGCGCAACCTTAACCAATGGGCCAGCTTCAGTCCGGACAATGAGCCGTCAAAAATCTCCCCGCTGCGCTTTTACCGTGCCATGTGGCTGAACCTGACCAGCGGCGTAGCCTTAACGGTTCTGACCGCGCATTTTTCCCCGTCGCTCTCGATCATCGCGCTGCCGCTGAGCATTGCCTGGTGCCTCGCGCCGCTGTTGCTGAGTTGGATGAGCCGTCAACCTGTGCGTCACACATTTTCAGCGAATAAAGAGCAGACGTTGCTGCTACGCCAGACCAGCCGTGAAATCTGGGCCTTTTTTGAAACCTTTGCGACGGCGGAGGAAAACTGGCTGCCGCCGGATAACTACCAGCAAATCCCTCAGCCGGTAGTTGCACACCGCACCTCACCCACCAACATAGGCCTCTCGCTACTGGCTAATCTTACCGCCTGGGATTTTGGCTACCTGCCGTCCGGAGACGTTCTGCAGCGTATAACCCTCACGCTGGACTCGCTGGATAAAATGGAGCACTTCCGCGGCCATTTATATAACTGGTACGACACCCGGACCCTCGCCCCGCTTACTCCACGCTATGTCTCAAGCGTCGACAGCGGCAATATGGCGGGTCATTTACTCACGCTGCGTGAAGGGCTGTCTGCCATGCGCGATCAGCCGATATTAAACCCGGCCCGGCTGCTGACGGGGCTGGACGACACGCTGGGGATTCTGGAAAAACACTGGGGCCAGAATGCCCCAACCGGCCTGCGGCTGCTGCGCAAACATTGCCTGAACGCAGCCTCTTTGCCGCCCGCCCGGCTGTTAACCGAACTCAAAAATATGCGCAGTCAAAGCAATCACCTGTCTGCGTCGTACCATCAGGACAACCCGCTGGTGCTACGCTGGCTCGACCATTTACAGCGCCAGTTGGTGCAGCTCAGCCATGAATGGTCGCACCTGCTGGGCTGGTTACCGCAGAGCTATGGCGATCGGGCGCTGCCGTCTCTGAGCTGGCTTGCCCGGGCGAAATTTACCGGCGAAGGCACCCCCCCGGCCTCGGCTATCGCCCAGGCGCGTATGCGGCTGGACATCATTACCGAGCTTGAGCAGCGGCTGAGCGAGCATGCACGAATGGACTTCACCTTCCTCTACAGCGAAGTCACCAGCCTTCTCAGCATCGGCTACAACTGCGACAGCAATACGCTGGATAAAAGCCACTACGACCTGTTGCCCTCTGAAATTCGCCTGACCAGCTTTCTGGCCATCGCCACTAACCAGCTACCGCTTAAAAGCTGGTACGCGCTGGGGCGGCTGTTCACCACCATTGATAACGAAACCGCGTTGATGTCCTGGAGCGGCTCGATGTTTGAGTACCTGATGCCCAACCTGGTGATGCCCACCTGGTCCGGTAGCCTGCTTGCCGAAATGAGCCAGTCGGCGGTAATGCGCCAGATCCACTGGGGAAAAGAGCGCGGCGTACCGTGGGGGGTATCTGAGTCCGGCTACCACGCGTTTGATGTTCAGCAAAACTATCAGTACCAGGCATTTGGCGTACCCGGTCTCGGCCTTCGCCGCGGACTGGCCGACGATATGGTGGTTGCCCCTTACGCCACGCTGCTGGCGCTGATGATTGCCCCGCAAAAAGCCTGTGAAAATCTGATCAGGCTGGAAAAAAACGGCGCGCGCGGGGAGTACGGTTTCTATGAGGCGCTGGACTATACGCCATCTCGCCTGGCGACCGGGCAGCTGTACGCCGTAGTGCAGTCATGGATGGCGCACCATCAGGGCATGGCCTTTCAGGCGCTGGCCCATGTGCTACTTGACGCCCCGATGGCGGACCGCTTTATGTCGAGCTCCGCTTTCCGCTCGGCAAGCCTGCTGCTTCAGGAGCGGGTGCCGGATTCGGTCGACCTCTACAGCCCACGCCGCCATTTTGAGTCCCATGAAGGGAGAGTGAAACCGGTTCGCTATGACCCGCGAATCTTCACCTCGGCCGACGGCCCGGTGCCCGAGGTTCAGCTGCTGTCCAACGGACATTATCACCTGATGATGACCCCTGCGGGCGGAGGCTATAGCCGCTGGAACGGCCTTGCTCTCACCCGCTGGCGCAGCGATAGCACCCGCGACAACTGGGGGGCATTCTGCTACATCAGCGATCCGCAAACCGGCGAGGTGTGGAGCAACACCTGGCACCCCATGGGCGACACCAACGCCAGCGATGAAGCGATCTTTACCGATGCCGGCGCGGAATTTAAACGTACCCTCGGTACGCTCGGCGTCAGGACGCAGGTGGTCGTATCACCCGAAGACAATATTGAGCTACGGCGGATCACGCTATTGCACCGGGGCCGTCAGGCTCGCACGCTGGATCTGACAACCTACGCAGAAGTGGTGCTGGCTCCCGCCGCGAGCGATCTGGCGCATCCGGCGTTCAGCAATCTGTTTATCCAGACCGAGCTGGTACCCGCCCAGGACGCTATTTTGTGCCACCGCAGGCCACGCTCCCCGGACGAAAAAAGCCCCAGCCTGTTCCACATGATGGTCGTGCATGGCAGTAACCGCAAAAGCGTGTCGTTTGAAACCGACAGAGCAAAATTTCTTGGGCGCGGCAGGAGTACAGCAGATGCCCTGGCTGCAGGAGCGAATGGGCCACTGAGTAACAGCTCGGGCCCCGTGCTGGATCCCATCCTGGCGATCCGCCAGTCCATCACCCTGCAGCCCGGGCAGCCGGTCACCGTTGATATCGTTTACGGCATCAGCGAAAACCGCCAGCAAAGCCTGGCGCTGCTGGAAAAATACCGCGATCACCCCATCGCCGACCGCGTCTTCGAGCTGGCCTGGTCGCACAGCCGGGTGGTCTTACGGCAAATTAACGCCAACGAAGATGATGCCGCCCTGTTTAACCGGCTCGCCAGCGCGGTGCTTTACCCCAGCCCGGAACTGCGTGCTGACGGCCAGGCCATCAGCCGCAACCGACGCGGCCAGTCCGGCCTGTGGGGTTGGGCAATTTCCGGCGACCTGCCGATTGTGCTGCTCAGCGTCACCAGCGAAGAGAGTATTCTCTCTATCACCACGCTGATTCAGGCTCACCGCTACTGGCGGCTAAAAGGACTGGAGGTGGATCTGGTTATCCTGAATGACGGTCCTGGCGGCTATCAGCAGGTGCTGCAAAACCAAATTATGGACCTGATTTATGCCGGATCCGAAGCCAGCCTGCTGGATAAGTCGGGGGGGATTTTTGTCCGCAATGGCGAGCATCTTTCCGCCGAAGACAAACTGCTGCTGCTAAGCGTGGCGCACCTGTATCTGGATGACCACGCGGGCGGGCTTAATGAACAGCTCGATCGCCGCATTCATATTGTCAAAACGGCGCCGAGGCCGTTTATTCCGCACGTTGCTCCGGGCGTCAATCAGCATCGTCCCTGGTCGCCGGATACCAGTCAGCTGCTGCATTTTAATGGTCACGGCGGCTTTTCTCCGGACGGCCGCGAGTACCAGATAGTGCTGGTGGAAAACGCGCCCACGCCCGCACCGTGGTCCAACGTGTTGGCGAATCCTGATTTTGGCAGCGTGCTGTCAGAGGCCGGGCAAGCCTACAGCTGGTATGAAAATGCCCATGAATACCGGTTAACGCCGTGGGAAAACGATCCGGTCAGCGACCGCAGCGGCGAAGCGTTTTATCTGCGCGATGAAGAAACCGGCGCGTGCTGGTCACCGACCACCCTGCCGATACGCGGCCAGGGGGACTACCTGACCCGCCACGGTTTCGGCTACAGCGTATTTGCCCACCGCGAGGACGGCATAGACAGTGAACTCACGGTGCTGGTCGCCGAACAGGCCCCGGTTAAGCTCGCGATCCTGACGCTCAGTAATAACTCAGGACGCACCCGTAAATTGTCCGTCACCGGTTATGTCGAGTGGACGCTCGGCGAATCTCGTACCCGCTCCGCTCTGCACATCGTGACCCAGGCGACCAGCCTCACCGGCGGCTGCGGCATTATGGCGAATAATTTTTACGGCGGTAACGGTGCCGGACGCACGGCATTTTTTGCCGTTACCGGCCCCCATTGTTCGCTGACGGGTGACCGCCGCGAGTTTATCGGCCGCAATGGTTCCCTGAAAAATCCGGCGGCAATGCGCCTGCGCAGGCTGTCTGATAAAACCGGTGCCGGGTTCGATCCCTGCGGAGCGGTGCAGTCCGCGGCAACGTTAATCGATGGAGATCAAAAGACGTTTATTTTCGTGCTGGGCGTTGGTGAGGATCAGGTTCAGGCCCAGGCGACGCTCGCCCGCTATCTGAATGAAGATGCCACCCTCGAAGCGCTGAGCAACGTTCACCGCTACTGGCACAACCTGCTGGATAAGATCGTGGTCCACACGCCGGATAGCAGCGTTAATTTACTGGTAAACGGCTGGCTGCTCTACCAGACCATAGCCTGCCGCCTGATGGCGCGCAGCGGCTACTACCAGTCCGGCGGCGCGTTTGGCTTCCGCGATCAGCTGCAGGATACGCTGGCCCTGAGCCACGCCGCGCCGGAACGGCTGCGCGAACAAATTGTACTCTGTGCATCCCGGCAGTTTATTGAGGGTGACGTCCAGCACTGGTGGCACCCGCCTCACGGCAACGGGGTACGCACACGCTGTTCGGATGACTACCTCTGGCTCCCGCTGGCCGTTTGTCACTATGTGGCAACCACGGGAGATAACGACGTGCTGGAACAACGCATTCCTTATCTGGAAGGCCGCCCGCTCCAGCCAGGCGAAGAGTCCGTTTACGATAAACCCGTCACCAGCGCCTGCGAAGAGACGCTGTGGCTACACTGCGTAAAAGCCATTCAGCACGGGCTGCGGTTCGGGCAGCATGGCCTGCCGCTGATGGGCGCCGGTGACTGGAATGACGGCATGAACCGGGTCGGCATCGAAGGGAAAGGCGAAAGCGTGTGGCTGGGGTTCTTCCTGTACGACATTTTGCAGCGCTTCGCCGACCTTGCGGAACAGCGCCGGGACGAAGGTGTCGCTTCCCTGTGCCGCACGGAAGCGTTGCGTTTGCAGAGACAGCTTGAGGCCACCGCCTGGGATGGAGAATGGTATCGACGCGGGTATTTTGACGATGACACCCCTCTTGGATCGAAAGCCTCGCAGGACTGCCGGATTGACGCCATCGCGCAAAGCTGGTCGGTGCTGGCTGGAGCCGCCAGTCCGGCGCGCAGCGAGCAGGCCATGCTGGCCTTAGATAAGCACCTGGTGGATGAGGATGCCGGCTTGATTAAACTGTTAACACCGCCGTTCGACGGTCACGGGCCAAACCCGGGCTATATTCAGGGTTATCTGCCGGGCGTGCGGGAAAACGGCGGGCAATACACCCACGGCGCAATCTGGGCGGTAATGGCTTTTGCCCGAATGGGCAATACCGAGCGAGCCTGGGAGTTATGGTCGCTTATCAATCCAATAAATCACGCGCGGAATGCCAGCGAGATGGGAAGATATAAAGCGGAGCCTTATGTGATGAGCGCGGATGTTTATAGCGTCGCGCCGCATACCGGACGCGCCGGGTGGAGCTGGTATACCGGCTCAGCCGGCTGGGCCTATCGCCTGCTCACGGAGGAACTGCTGGGGATCAAATGCTACGCCACCGCCTTCACCGTTCACGCACAGTTGCCGCATCACTGGCCGTCTCTTAGCATCACTTATCAACATGGCTCAGGTCAGTATCAGATAACGGTGACGCGTGACGGCGGAGGTTACCGGGCCGCGCTGGACGGCTTCATACTGCCGAATGACAGCATTCCGCTGCTGGATGACGGGCAAAACCATCGGGTTGATATTCTTCAGCCCTGAGGCGGGATCGCCACTCGCGCATTAACGCCTGCCGTTGATGCGCTGGTTGTCTCTGAGCACGTCAATCGCGGTTTGCATGGCGACTTTATCATCCCGGCCTTTTTGCCTGACCTGCATCACCTGCAAATATTCCAGTAGCGTGCGGGTATTGATGGGGCGCTCCTGCTTGCTGACGGCCAGGACGGCTTCACCAAGAATGATTTTTACCGGCGGCAGTTGGGCGGGGTACCAGTCGAGGGTGTCTTCAGATTTCATCATAAAATTCTCACGGAAGGGTATTATATCATAAATACCCCCGATTTCCCGCGCCAGCCCGGCACAAAAGCGAACATAAAAATAATGTAAACAGAATGTTGTGAAATAAAGGCGTACAATAGATCCCCCTCCCTTGCCGTATTTTTATAAAGGTGAACATTATGAATACCAGGGAAACTGTTTTTATCGAAGGAAATGTCCTTGCCAACCGGTTGATCGGCGAGAAAAGGCAATCTTATTATATTCACCGGGTGATGTTCGGTAATGGCAAGTACGCCATCGTCCGGGCGCAATCAGGCACCTGCTTTCCCCCTGGCGAGAGCCTTCAACGACGCGATTGCGAATGGTTTTTTGAAAATAAAAAAATACGCCTGCTGCCCTTTCAGTACATTAACGAAAGTGAATCAATGCGGCGTCTCACTGAATATTAATCAGACGTTAATTTTTATTCACGCGCAGCTTAACGTGCAGGAAATTTTCCCTTTATAGCCGGGGAGATGTCCGGCTAAAGCACGCCTGTCGGCTGCGTCACCGGGCCACCGTCTGGTGATACACCGCCAGAATAAATTAGGAATAAAGAGAATTGCACTGCAATTTTTGATTTTTTCTCATCATATGCGGTATAAATCAAGTCATAGTGATACAGAGAATGGCTGTGTGACCCTGCGTAACTTTATATACAGGAATACAGGTCCATAAAGTAACAAACGTAAATCAGGGAGGATGACATGTCTTCAGGATTAAAAATGTTCTTCGCTCGCCATACGGCGAAAAACAATCAGCTGCTTTCAGTGGCAACCTTAGGGCCTGGCGATCGTGACTTTCTTGTTTGCCAGTTCTGCAAAGCCAAAGTGGCCTTCGTTAATACATACCAGCGGTCGGGAAGAACCGTTGCGGCCTATTTAAGATTATGGCCTGGCGTGGAGCACTCGATTAATTGTAAGAACGTTCTGAAAGACTCCGTTAAACAACTGGTTGCGGACTCACGCAATACAGAACAAGCTAATGATATTTTTCATGCGCAGAGCGACGGATTTATTTTCAGAATGAATGTCTTAGTCGATGCAGAGCATGAAATGCGTCGTGCAGAGAAAAACCTTGAGGAGGCGAAGGATCCCGCTGACAAAGAGCGGAAACGTACGCTCTATCAGAGCACCCAAAAACGTATTTCTGACTATTTTAACTCCGCTGCGGGCATTGCCAAAATACGCGCAAGGATTGAAGATAGCACAGATAAAAAAGCGCTGTCTGAAATGGTGAAAATTGAGTTTAATAAGCAGCACATTCAATGGAATGACTTTTTCTATGAAGAACAACGTTATCCCGCATTATTTAAAAAAGCCGCCCAACTTAAACACCCAGTTGCCATCTTGCTTACCGTAAAGACAGCTGCAAAATTGATTCCCACAGCGAAAAAGCCCTTTTTCTCTCTGAAAGGTGAAGTTGCAGAAGAGAAACAGACGGAGCGTTTCGCCCCGGCGATCAATACCCTCGCCGAAGAGTTACTCAGCAACTTTTCCCCGGAGGACGAGCTCATCGTGGTGGGACGAGTGCAGGTCAGTACCAAAGAGTGGCAAAGCCTGCTTTATAAAAACCTTACCTTCTGGATTGCCCATAAAAAGCAGGTTACCAAAATTAGTGAATAACCGGTGAAGCAATCTTAGTTTACCGCTTTATAATTTAACATCATGCGCTTTTGCCCATTTTCTGATTTAGCCGTTTGCATTCGCGTAAGGGGGTGAGGTGTTGAAAGAGATAATCCTCCCCCTTGCCCATTTACCGTACCAGGGCGAACGATAAAGCACTTCGTCGCTGCGCTCACTCACCAAATAAACAATGTTTTCCTTTAGCGCCTGAAGTGCTGCCATTCGCTGCTCAAAAACTAAACTGACCGTAGTCAGCGTAAAATTTTCGTGGGGTTCGTCTTCGCCCTTTCCGTTGAAAGGTACAAAACCAGCAGCGCCTGTGCCTCATCAAGTACCGCTTTACGTTCATCTGCATTCTGAAGATTCGAGGCGGCTGCGCCTTTAAGCACTTGCAGGATAACGATGGTCATCAGGCTGGCACGTGCCGACGGTAAAGCCGGAATAACGACCTGAAGCGCTCTGGAGAACCCGCCGCGCATGGCATCCCTGAACTGCAGGCGGGCAGCCTCATGCTCCCTGCGCTCCTCCACCAACCGTAGGGCAAACGTTCGCTGCGACTGAAGCGAAAGCACAAATCGGGTGAACAAGTCGGCCGCCGTGGCGATGTCAACCCCGGCAACATCCTTCTCAAGCGCCTCCAGCCTGTCAATAACCTCCCGGGTGTACTCAAGCAACAACGCATCGGCCAGCGACTCTTTGTTCGGGAAGAACCGATACAAAGAGCCGATGGCGGTGCCGGAGCTGGCGGCTATCTCCGTCATAGTGACGGCATCAAAGCCTTTCTCGGCGAAAAGCCGGGTCGCCGCTTCGGTAATGGCCGCAACGCGGAGATGGCCGCGTAGCCTTTTAGGCTGAGTTGCTGCTAAAGGTGCTGGTTTTGTCATAAAAATATTTCGTTTCAGTCCGCTAACATTTGATTGCATAACGCCAATTGAGATATGCGAGGATATCCTCTATCATCTACTTTTATGAGAGGACATCCTCGCATATCTCAACTCCCCATGAGTTTAAGCCAGCGCTCGGGCGCGAGCCAGCTTAAACTCAATTTTATTCCGCGCCGCTGACGGTTAGAGAACGATGAAAAATAAAGACCCGGAGACACCAAACGGCCAACGCCTGCTGTCCCCCCAGCGCATGCAGTGGGCCAGCCTTGTTATAGCTTCAGGACTGTGCGGGCTGCTGCTCAGCTGGCTTAACATTCCTGCCGCGCTGCTGCTGGGGCCAATGATAGCCGGGATCATCGTCTCACTTAACGGCGCAAAAATTCAGCCGCACGGCACGCTGTTCCTGCTTGCCCAGGGCATTATCGGCTGCATGATCGCCGGTAAGATGCCCCTCACCCTCAGCGCGACCTTCGGCTCCCACTGGCTGCTTTTTATCGTCTGCGTTTTTTCGGTTATTTTTGTGTGCATGCTGCTCGGCTGGATCATGACCCGAATGCGCATTCTGCCCGGTACCACGGCGTTATGGGGGCTAAGTCCCGGCGCGGCAACGGCAATGACGCTGATGGCCGAAGCCAACGGCGCAGACGCGCAGCTGGTGGCCGCCATGCAGTACCTGCGCGTCATGATGGTCGCGGGAGTGGCATCCGTGTTAATGAAAGTCTCAGGTACCCATGTCCCTCCTTCTCCGGCGGCGGTCAGTCTCTTCGCTCACGGCTCATACCTCGCGTTGGCAAAAACCTTCGGGCTGATTATCATCAGCTGTATCGCGGCCAAAGTCTTACGCCTTCCCGCTGGCGCCCTGCTTATCACGCTGGTTGCCGGCGTGGTGCTCTCACAAAATCAATGGATGGAAATAGCGCTACCGCAGTGGGTGCTGGTGCTCGCCTATACCATCGTCGGCTGGCGGATCGGGCTTAAATTCACCCGCCCGTTACTGAAACATGCGGCAAAGGTGCTGCCGCGCATCGCCGTCAGCATTGCTATCCTGATAGCCCTTTGCGGGGTGATGTCGGCCTGCCTGGTGTTTATCGCCGACGTTGATCCGCTCACCGCCTATTTAGCGATGAGCCCTGGCGGCGCGGATTCCGTGGCGATCATTGCCGCGTCCAGCAAACACATCGATATCGCCTTTGTGATGTCGATGCAGATGACCCGCTTCATTATCCTGGTCGCTTTCGGACCGATCATCGCTAACCTAATGAAAAGACACGCCGGGAAATAAAAAAATGCCTATCGCAATGAATCTGTTTATTGGGGCTTTACTGTGCAACGCGATTCCGCATCTGGTTTGCGGCCTGACGGGGGAGCGCTTCCCGACGCCGTTTGCCAGACCACGAGGCATTGGCCTGTCCCCGCCGGTGGTAAATTTTGTCTGGGGCGCGTTCAACGCCCTTATCGCCCTGCTGTTGATCTCCAGCGCTGATGCCCATTTTGCGCAAGCCGATGATCTTATCCCGGCGGCAATCGGATTTGCAGTGATGGGCCTCTATCTTGCCCTCCATTTTGGCAAGGTGAAGCAGAGGCAAAAACAACCCTAATAGCCCCGCGGGCATTCGGCACCGCGTCCCTGAGTCCGTTGCAGCCGGGGTGCGGAACGCTTCTGGCTGCCCCTCTTCCCCGTTAACTTATTAATGAGGTCATTATTTAATAGCGCTCGTCATACCTTAAATCCCGCCAGCTACCGTCCACACAGCGCTATATATTTAGCATCGTTATTAGTTGCGGGTAATTCATCAACAACGCTCAGCACATGGAATCAATCGTCCGTGGCCCACTGCGGTATTTTTGATAAAGCGGCGAGACTCCCTGCTGTAACCGATTGGTCCTGGGTTATTTCAGGTCTAACAAATGTACTACTCTACCGGCACTGGCTTTAAGAGCCCGGCAATAATTAACGTGAAGCTGAACGCCGCTTCATTACTTCTTTCACATAATATTCAATAGCAATGTGATTCTCCCTGCTTACTTGCGCAATGAACGCCTGCAAAAAATCTAACGTAGCGTGAAGCGTATTCGCGACAAGATCATCGAAGTCACTTTGCGTGAACGGGTCGTTGCCGCTTATCTTTGAATGCTGTAACAATGTGTGGGCAGTGGTTTCGAGAACGGCGCGTCTGTAATCATCCGCAAGCAGAACGTCCAGATCCGCCTGGCGGATCTGAAACGTGAAGCTATAGCTGATAAAACCTGAATCGACAGGCAGTGAGTAGGTCAGCCGGTCACCCTGCTGTTCCACATGAGGTTCATACCCTTCCCCATTAACCGTACGGGTTGCATAGCTGCCCTTCTGCTTTTTTAACTATTTAATCTTCTTCGCGAGATATACTGCCCATTAAGGCCTCTCCTACTTATCCTGGCTTCAGGGAAAAAAGTCAATGACAAACCTCGAGTGATATCAGATAATTATCATTCAAGATCAGAAAGCAGATTGATAATAACTTACTATAATTAGCAAAACAGAAAATCTAAAACAACCAGGAATGGTGTCTATATGAATTTTTATGGGATTAATTATCTACAAACGCAGTCTAATCTAAATGATTACTTAAAATACATTGTTATTTTCAGCACGTTATTTGTTTTAATCGTTGCTTTCAGCTTGTATATGCGTCACCGCCTGCAGACCAAGTATCGAGACTTAACGATTATTGCCTTCTTGTTTTTGCTTTTCATTTCTGGCGTGCAGTATGCAGATTATACCGACAGTCAAAACCTACACTCAAAATCATCGCAAATGGTAAATTTCGTCAGGCTGTTATCAAAAGAAAAAAATGCAGATATAAACTCTATTTTTTCCAGCTCGGTGCAATTGTCGGATGGCGTCATCGTTAAAGTCAAAGATCGCTATTATCGTGTAAACTTAAGCGCAGATCAACAGACCTATAACTTAGAGGAAACCTGGTTAACGAACCCGGATATCACCATTATTAAGAATTGAGGAACCACATGATTATATACACACCTATTATAATAAAATTGGGGCTGGGCATCCTTTGTCTGATTGTACAAATAAATCTCATGGGGAAAGGCAACCTGGCCCCGTCGTCTGCGATGGATCAGGTTCAGAACTATGTTTTAGGCGGCATTATCGGCGGCGTGATTTACAATGAATCTATTACGGTACTGCAATTTGTGCTGGTATTAATTATCTGGACTCTGCTGGTGTTTGTCCTTAAGTTCTTAAAGGAGAATAATCGCTTCGTAAAACGGATCATTGATGGCAAACCTATTACTCTGGTACATAATGGCAGCGTTGATGTTAAGGAATGCTTAAGAAATGGTGTCTCTGCCAATGACTTAATGTTTAAATTAAGAGCCAATGGCATTTATGAAGTGGAACAGCTAAAACGCGTAGTTCTCGAGCAAAATGGGCAACTGACGATTATCCAAAGCGGCGATGAAAACATTCGTTATCCAATAATAGTAGATGGCTTAGCGAACCATGATCTGCTTGAGATCATTAATAAAGATAAAGAATGGTTAGAGGCAAAAATTGCGGAACAAGGCTTCAGTAAAATCAGTGAAGTCTATTTAGGTGAATATTTGTCTGGCAGAATTAATTTGTACGGCTATGCAAGATAGCCGCCAAATTCACGTCTGATGAGCCATCTGGGCGGTTTTGATAATGTACTGATTTCACAGAGTTTGATCGCCAGGGAAAGACTCATTTCACCTATGCGTTGCCACTTTACGTCGGGTCAATTAGCGTGTCGTTAACGTCCTGGTGCGGAACAGCGATCGCCGCCGTTCTCAGCGTCTTAAGCAGAAGCTCATAAAGGCTCCCCACTGCCGCAGAGTCTTTTGAGGCGCGGCTTCGGTACAGGGACACCGCCATCGGTTCGAGAGGCCCTAATGCTTGTTCCCCGCCCAAAATTTCGAGGTGGGAAGGCACGCTGCACTGGGTCAGCACGGCAACGGCGAGTCCACTTTCTACAGCGGCAAGTTGCCCCGAGAGGCTCGAGCTATTATAAACCACTTTATATCTGCGCCCCTGCAATGCTAACGAGTTGATAGCACTGCGTTTTGCCAGGCTTTCGCTCTCATATACCGCAATCGGCAACGGGTCCCGGCGCCAGACTTCAAATTGCGGAGAACCCACCCAGACCATAGGCTCGTGAAATAAGAGCGTTCCCTGGTTGGGGTGCTCCCTGGATACCAAAGCCAAATCTAAATCGCCGCTCTCAATACGGGGAATAAGCGACGTCGATTGCTCGCAGCTTAACTCGATTTCTACCGAGGCAAAATTTGGCGCAAACCGCTTGAGCACAGGCGTCAGGTATTTTGCGGCATAATCGTCAGGTACGCCCAGGCGAATACGTCCGGTGAGTTCCTTGCCGTGAAATGCGGCCTGAGCCTCAGCATGCAGATCCAGCATACGCCGCGCATATCCCAACAATTTTTGTCCGTCCGGCGTGAGCTGATTCTGCCGGGGGCCCCGCATCAGGAGCTGGCATCCCAAAGCAGACTCCAGCTTTTTAAGCTGCATGCTTACCGCTGACTGGGACCGGTGCACTTCAGGTGCGGCCGCAGAAAGCGAGCCGGCATTCACTACCGCCACAAAGCATTTGAGCCAGTCCATCTGCAGATCCTGATACGTCATTCTCGCCCCATTATTTGATTATCAAATAGTACAAATCACTATTATGCGATTTCTTAAATCCACTGGTAAAGGCATAGTGCAACTCTTCATCGCTGTAGGGTTAAGCAGAGGTATGACAATGCCCAGCAACAATACCAGGTTATGCCAGTTAGACAGGAGTCTCATCGGTTCGGGTTTTCGCCAGCTTGTGCCGGTGTCCATTTTTGTCGCTATTTTCGGTGCGGCTTTTGGCTTGGCCGCGACGCAGAAAGGCTTGAGCCACTCAACCACGGTCATGATGAGTTCACTGGTTTTTGCAGGCTATGCCCAGTTCGCCGTCCTCGATCTTTGGGGAGCTCAAATGCCTGTGCTCACAATGATAGTGACCGTATTTGCCATTAATGCCAGACATCTGCTTATGGGCGCGACGTTGTACCCATGGCTGCGCTTGTTATCGCCGGCAAAACGTTACGGGATCATGACCCTCGCGTCGGATGCTAACTGGGCAATGTCTATGAAAGCCTTTAGCCGCGAGCAGCCCGGGCTGGGTTTACTGTTTGGCGGCGGGCTTGCGCTCTGGTTATTCTGGGTAGCCGGAACGGCTATTGGCCTCTATTTCGGTAGCGCGATGAGCGATCCCAAAAGTTATGGTCTGGATATGGTTATGGGATGTTTTCTTCTCTCGATGGTATTTGAAGGTGAGAGAAGCCTGCGGATGTTTGCTACCTGGACCGTTGCAGCCATAACATCGCTGCTGGCGCACGGGTGGCTGGCAGAGAATAGCCACGTTATCGCCGGAGCCGTGGCTGGAGGCATGATGGGCGTTCTCCTGGAGGGGCGAAAAAATGGACAGTGATCTTATGCAGGCAGGCCCGCTTACCATCGTACTGGTGATGGCCATTGTTACGCTCGCAACCCGCTGGGGTGGCGTATACGTAATGTCATTAATGCCATTCAGCAACCGAATGAAAACCTTTATTCAGGCGATGTCCGGGTCTGTGCTTGTGGCCATTCTTGCCCCTGTTGCCGCTGAGGGCGACAAAGGCGCTCAAATGGCGTTGCTGACTACGGCGCTTCTTATGCTGCTGCTAAAAAGACCCTTACTTGCCATAAGCGGCGGGATAATCGTTTGTGCGTTAATAAGACACATTTAGCGGGAGGGTGTCATCATCTAGTCGTTAAAAGCCTTTCGCCAATCGCCCAAAAAAGGGATGGCCCTTCCCGGTCCCCATGTCGGCTACCTGTTTTAAACAAGGTCACCTTTTTGGTAAGGCACACCATACTTCCATCGTGTCTCGAAGTGTTCCTGATAAAGTTTGATCACTCGCGGTACATGCCTGAGAACCAGAATATTTTCGCTATTGGCCTTTTCCGCGGTCGGTGTGTAGTTGAAAGAACCTGTTTCCAGGATGCGGCCATCAATAATCATCACCTTGTCATGCTGAATGTGGTAATGACTATCCACACGAATGGCTACGCCATGGCTTATCGCATCAGGTACAGCGACGAGGGCAAGTCTGTTGGCCCTGTTCGCGCGATGATCGATGACAACCGAAACTTTCACACCACGCTCAGCCGCTTTACCCAGCGCAGCAACAATATCCGGTGCTTTAAATTCATAGGCCATCATTTCAATCGATTTATGGGCGCTATTAATCAGGCGTAACACCCTTGTTTGGGCTGAATGACCGTCTTTGCCGGATGAAAATCCAACCTCTACAGAAGGTGAAGCAGCAGTGGCACTCGAGATGCAAAACAGCAATCCACATAACACTTTTAACATGAGAAACCCCTGGGAAAGCCAAAATCACGCCAGATTACCCTCACGAATATGCGTGGACATTGTCTAAAATCAATCAGGTCGTTTGAAGGGGGTGACCCCGACAGAATCACAGGTCAGCATATTCCAATCGTTACGTTTGCTTAGACACATTTCGCAAACCTGAAAGATGCTCCATTCTGGCAGCTAAGGCAAAACTATCAGGCTACGAGGAGCAGACATGAATATTCCCTTACTCAGGTATTTTTTCTCTCAGTCCGCTATAGCCTTACTCATGTTGACCCCCGTCACACCAAAACCACTGGTCTCGTAGATATGCCGGGCACGGACATTATCGCCAGCAACACGCAGTCTGATCTCTTTGAAACCCTTTTCACGCAGATACGCTTCAAAATCACGAAGAGACTGTTTACCTAGCCCTCGTCCCTGGCAGGCGTTGAATATATGAAAATCATAAATAAAAACAGTCCCCATAGCGGAGTCTGGTTTATACCAGAGATAACCTATATGCCTGGCAGTGTGATCTGACTGCTCAGAAATACACAGTAACACTTGTCCTGGAGTATTGACCCCCTCCGTTAGCGCTTCCGATATTTCCTTATTCGCTTTTACAAGAGAATCAGTAGGGGAAAGCCCATAGTTTGACCCGATCTCATCAGCATAATCAGAAATAAAATATTGAAGAAACGCCGGATACTCTTCTGCAGTCATTGAGCGAAACGAGATCATCCTTTACCCCTTAGCGATAGAACCTGAAGAAAATATGGAAAAGATAAGTAGCGCTGCGACGCCTGAGTGTCAATATAATTCACTTCTGAAGCCAGGCTGGAACATGTTGATGAACATAAAGTGGGGTCATGATGTCCGCTCCTGGCACAAAACAGACCTTCGAATTAAGCTCCCCCTTCCCCGGTAAAAAGCACCTGGAATATAGCGCCGCCGTTTAGCACAGCGGCGCTAAGCAACAGGCTACGCCCGCTCGCTCTCCGCCCGGCTGCTTTTCAGATCCACAATCTGCCCTATCTGGTCATGGTACACCGTCAGCAAATTATGCTGGCTCATCTCCGATATCAGCTGCGGCGGCACGTTAAAACTTTGCGCCAGCTCGTTAACGTGCAGCGGTGCCTGGCTGCTGTGGTAGCGCGCGCTGTGCCTGCGCAGACTGTACTGGTACCAAAGAATAAGTAGCCAGCCGTTGATCGCCGCCATCAGCAAATAGATCAGCACGGTGTTAAGCGAACCGGTAATCACCTCCCCACGCTGGTCGGGAAAGGCCACCAGCTGTAGCAGCAGATTTTTATAGGCGAAGAAGATAAAACCGGCCCAGGCGACGCAGGTTAGCAGGCCATCAAAGATGCGCGGGCCAACCCGGCGTTCGGTCAAGATCAATGCGTTGGCGTTCATTACACTCTTCCTTTTCCACGGTCAGGGCTTACCCAGCGCGCGCGGGCGCGTCTGCGTTTTAGCATCACTTTAGGGAATGAAACCAGGGTGGTTAGCAGGCCTATCATCCAGTACATCATCGGGAACCAGATGATCCAGAACAGCGAACCGGCAATGCGCTTCTCATAGCGTCGTTCAATAAACAGGCTGACGAGGAACTGCATCAGGCACATCACGCCCAGCATCAGGCCGGTAAAGGCCGGGGGAAACAGGCTCTGGACGACAAGATTGGCCGGAAGCGCGAACGACTGGCTGGCGATAAACAACAGAACGGTGATGGCATAGGCAAATGCCCACACCGTTGATAACACATACTCCATAAACAGCGGCCACATGCGGCGGTGTTCCCAGCGGAACAGGCGGCGGATATTCACCAGGAAAACCTCTGCCCCACCCTGCGCCCAGCGCAGGCGCTGCTTCCATAATCCTCTTAGCGTCTCCGGCATCAGGATCCAGCACAGCGCCCGCGGCTCGAAGAAAATGGTCCAGTGGCTGAGCTGTAATTTCCAGCTGATGTCTATATCTTCGGTGATCATATCCGGGCTCCAGTAGCCGACGTCCGCCAGCGCCTGACGGCGAAACGCGGCAATCACCCCGGAGACGGTAAACACCCGGCCATAGATGCGTTGGGTACGTTTAATCAGCCCGATAATGGAAGAAAACTCCCCGACCTGGATCCGGCCAATCAGGTTGGATCGCGTGCGGATACGTGGGTTACCGGTGACCGCCCCGACGTGGGGATGCTGGATCAGCGGTGCGGCCAGATACGCCGCCGTATCTCGCTCCAGCAGCGCGTCGCCACCTCATCTGCCAGGGCAAGCGCGGGCGTGCTGACTCTGTTCAGCGTCAGGCTGGTTATCAGGTTCTGGCGTACGGTTTTATCTTCCGGCACAAGCGCGAGGGCCCGCGTGTCGCTCAGCAGTTGATCCCATGTCTTCCCCTGTCGCAGAGAAACATAAGACAGCGTCTGCAGATGCGCCGGGCTAAGATGTTCTTTAACCAGGCGCAGGGCTGCATCCCTCGCCTGCCACTCTTTTCGCCCGTCAGCCAGCGTTTTAATTTTCCCCATACGGTAGTCATCGTTTCCGGGTGAAAGCCGTAGCGCCTCGTCCCAGAGGGAAAGCGACGACGCCCACCGTCGCAGATTGCGCAAGGACTGCGCGGCGGCGGCAACGCCCCGTGCCGGAATGGAAACTCGCCCCTGAAAATGCTGCCAGACGCTAACCACTTCATCATCATGCCCGGCCCAGGAAGCAACCTGCAGCCAGTCTGCCACCTGCTCCGGATTAAGCGGCCTGCGCCGCTCCTCAAGCCTGAGCCCATCCAGCAAAGGCTGATAATTACCGCTGCGAGCCTGCAAGACCTGGCTGTCATATAACGATGTCGCCCCCATCCCCTGAAGCGGGAGCAATCCTGGCACGACTAAAAATAGCGAGAGTTTCGCGCCATGATAAAAGATTAACTTGTTGATACTCAGCCGTTGTCCCATAAATATCTATTATTCCATTATGAATGAGCATGATCTTTCCACCGCATTTGAATACCGGGCATCGGTATCAGCGGAAGAAAACTTACACAGTAAAATGCCCCTCTGTTATTCAGCGGGTTTTATTACAATGGATATTCTTCATCTATCGCCGTTACTTGCCTTAAGCTTTAGGATAAAACTCAAAATACAGCCAATCGAACAATAGAGCAGACAACAGAAATGATAAGTCACTAACAATAACTTTGTGAATACATCAGAGCGGCAGCAAAGATGCTTTTAAGAATACTCCGCATCGGCTTTTTAATAATTTATCAAACGTAAGAGGCCGACACATAACATCATGATTCAAATCGAAAAGACAAAAACAACAAATGCGAGGATATGCTATTTTTATTGTCATTCCTGGCATTGCACGGTGAATTTCCCTGTGTTATTCAGGAAGTTTCCTGGCAAAGAATCCTAATTTTAATCCCACTGCCTTTTTTCTTATTTCTTTTTATTTATAATTCTTCACGCCGATAATAAAGACGGACACAACCAACGCTTCAATATTTAACGCAGTGACAAACATTAATTACGTCTAACTTACCTAAAGGTTAGTTAGCTCATTTCCAATGAAATAGTCGAAATATGCCGTGCATACGCATGCCCCTGGTTTTCGATGGATATGCATTTTGGATTGAAGTGGTATTAAAGGGATACGCTGCGGTGAATGCGACAATTTTGATCACTCAGGATCACTATCTTTACCAGGGAATAAAAAGCTATTTCCCCGACATCATACAACTGCGCTCGGTCGACAGAAGGAGCTTTAGTTATGGCTCCGAAGGGTACGCCATACTGGTTGATAGCCGGTTACCGCTGGTGCTTTGGGAAAACATTATAACCAGTGCCGGGAGGGCGGGAACACCCGTTTGCTGCCTCGTTCTCGATATGCGCCACAGTGAGCTCTCTCCGCTGAGGCTAAAGTGGAGCCTCGATATGTCGATACCGCACCCGGATGTTGAAGCTCTGTTCTCGCTGCTGCAAAAGGTGAATATCGACCGCCAGGCCAGAGAGTGGTTTCTTGAAATGCGCCTCGGCAACGAAGAGCGCACGATGATGAAGCTGCTCAGGGAAGGCTTGCCGATGGAGAACGTGGCTGAAAAACTGAATACTTCGCTTAAAAGCCTGTATCGCAGGCGGACTGAACTGTACGAGAGGTTGGGTCTGGCAAATTTTAACGAAGCCTGCTTGTTTATCTTTACTCACACAGAGCAGGATTACCCTTAGCTCAGGCGGCGGCTGCCCTCAGGCCTGCCGCCGCGTAGAAAAATTACGCCTGTTTTAGTGCCAGGGTCGTCATGCAGGTCTGGCTGTCGTCGAACGTGGCAAAGGCCGACTGCGCGGTGCGTCCCTTGTAGCTTACGCTGACCGTCCCTTCGGTATTACGCGGTAACCACACGCCGACAAAGCCGTTTTGATGGCTGGTTAGCGTTTTATTCAGAATGACTTTGCCCGCCTTGTCGGTGATTGTCACCTCAAAAGGCGTGTTGGCCAGCTCTCCCTGGCACCCGGACAGGCTGTGATTGAAGCAAGGGTGCGTTTGCTGAAGGTACGGCGCAAACGACAGGTAGAACTTGTCCCCCAGCGGATAGCTAAACTTCTGCTGCCCCTCAGAAAGCACCAGCGCATGGCTGGTGATCCCGGCGCTGTAGCCCAGCGGGCGAGCCTGAGGAGACTGGTCAATAGCCTCAACCATTTGCTCCACGGTTTTCCCCGCCAGCCCGTGCTTCGCCAGAAAAGCATTGGCCTCCGGCGTAGTCGCCAGCGCAGAACCACTCAGTGTCAAAGCCAGTAACGCCGTCATCATGCGCATTTTCATCATATTTCCTTTAAGAGTAAGCGTGCTGAAATCACTGGCGGAAAAGGTACACCTTCCCCCAGGGGGAAGGTCAAAGCCCGGGACGTATAGAAAGGTAAAGCAATGTATTTATTATGGTTTAATTGATTTTAATCAAACATTCACGGTCCGTTGACCGGAAACCCAGCCCATGCAGACTTGCTGCAGGCTTTGGGTTTCCGGTCAGTGAGATCTAAATCACAAATTTCAGTGGGTTAGCCTTCGGGCTAAACCGCTTAGCCCACCCGGCAACCGCTTATCTCTTCATATGACCGCTAAAGCACTCTTTCCCCCGTTCGGCAGAAAAGCGCGCCAGGATATATCCGCCATAAATTTTTACCCTTCTCTCTACCAACAGCAGACTCAGGAATACAGGGACGGGTATTACGTTGACAGTCTGAAAAAACGGATGACTTATGAATAAAAACAGATACTTAAAACATATACCCTGGGTGATTTTGGGTATTATCGGGGCCTGCTGTCTGGCCGTTGTTGCCCTGCGGCGCGGCGAACATATCAGCGCCCTGTGGATAGTGGTCGCGTCGGTCTCGGTCTATTTAGTGGCCTACCGCTATTACAGTCTCTATATCGCCCAAAAGGTGATGAAGCTCGACCCAACGCGAGCAACCCCGGCGGTCATTAATAACGACGGCCTGAATTATGTTCCTACCAACCGCAACGTCCTGTTTGGTCACCACTTTGCGGCTATCGCCGGTGCCGGGCCATTGGTTGGCCCTGTTCTGGCTGCACAGATGGGCTATTTGCCCGGCGTCCTCTGGCTATTAGCGGGCGTCGTGCTGGCCGGCGCGGTGCAGGACTTTATGGTGCTGTTTATCTCCTCTCGCCGTAACGGTGCCTCGCTGGGCGAAATGATCAAAGAGGAAATGGGCCCGGTGCCGGGTACCATTGCCCTGTTCGGCTGCTTCTTGATCATGATTATTATCCTGGCCGTGCTGGCGTTGATCGTGGTGAAAGCGCTGGCGGAAAGTCCGTGGGGCGTGTTTACCGTCTGCTCAACGGTGCCCATTGCCCTGTTTATGGGCATCTACATGCGCTTTATTCGCCCTGGCCGTGTCGGTGAAGTGTCCATTATTGGTATTGTTCTGCTGGTCGCCTCGATTTACTTCGGCGGCGTGATTGCCCATGACCCGTACTGGGGCCCTGCGCTGACCTTTAAAGATACCACTATCACCTTTACCCTGATTGGCTATGCCTTCGTGTCCGCCCTGCTGCCGGTATGGCTGATCCTCGCGCCGCGTGACTATCTGGCCACCTTTCTGAAAATCGGGGTCATCGTTGGCCTGGCGATCGGTATCGTTATTCTGAACCCTGAACTGAAAATGCCGGCCATTACTCAGTACGTGGACGGCACCGGCCCACTGTGGAAAGGTGCTCTATTCCCGTTCCTGTTTATTACGATTGCCTGCGGCGCGGTGTCCGGCTTCCATGCGCTCATTGCTTCCGGTACGACACCAAAACTGCTGGCCTGTGAAACCGACGCGCGCTTTATCGGCTACGGCGCGATGCTGATGGAGTCCTTTGTGGCGGTGATGGCGCTGGTCGCGGCCTCTATCATTGAGCCGGGTCTCTATTTCGCCATGAATACGCCACCGGCGGGTCTGGGCATCACCATGCCAAACCTGCATGAACTAGGCGGCGAGAACGCGCCGATGATTCTGGCGCAGCTGAAGGATGTGACCGCCCAGGCGGCGGCGACCGTTAGCTCCTGGGGCTTCGTGATTTCCCCGGAGCAGATCCTGCAAACGGCGAAAGACATCGGGGAACCTTCGGTTCTGAACCGTGCCGGTGGCGCGCCAACCCTGGCGGTCGGCATCGCGCACGTGTTTCACAAAATTGTGCCGGTGGCCGACATGGGCTTCTGGTACCACTTCGGTATTTTGTTTGAGGCGCTGTTTATCCTGACCGCGCTGGACGCCGGTACCCGTTCCGGTCGCTTTATGCTGCAGGATCTGCTGGGTAATTTTATTCCGTTCCTGAAGAAGACCGATTCACTGGTTGCCGGGATTATCGGCACCGCAGGCTGCGTGGGCCTGTGGGGTTACCTGCTGTACCAGGGCGTGGTCGATCCGCTGGGCGGCGTCAAAAGCCTGTGGCCGCTGTTCGGTATCTCCAACCAAATGCTGGCGGCGGTAGCGTTAGTGCTGGCGACCGTGGTACTGGTGAAGATGAAGCGCACCCAATACATCTGGGTAACCGTGGTTCCGGCCGTCTGGCTGCTTATCTGTACCACCTGGGCGCTGGGCCTGAAGTTGTTCAGCAACAACCCGCAGATGGAAGGCTTCTTCTTCATGGCCAACCAGTATAAGGCGCGCATCAGCGCGGGCGGTGCAGACCTGACGGCACAAGAGATAGCCAATATGAACCATATTGTGGTCAACAACTACACCAACGCGGGCCTGAGTATTCTGTTCCTGGTGGTGGTTTACAGTATTATCTTCTACGGCATTAAAGCATGGAGAGAAGCGCGTAAGACCGACCAACCTACGGATAAAGAAACGCCTTACCAGCCGGTGCCGAAAGAAGGCATTAAGATTTCGTCCGGCCACTGATCGTTTCATCTGACTGCCCCGCCCACGCGGGGCTTTCATCACAAAAGGAGCGACGGATGTTCGATAACTTAGGCGCAGCAAAAAAGTATCTCGGCCAGGCGGCACGGATGCTGGTTGGGATCCCGGACTATGACACTTACGTCCTGCATATGCAGACTAATCACCCGGACCAGCCTGCCATGACGTATAAAGAGTTCTTCCGCGAACGCCAGCAGGCACGCTACGGCGGAGACGGTAAAGGCGGAATGCGCTGCTGTTAACAGGAATGATGCTATGACACCGATTGCAGTTACTGTTTTAACGGGTTTTCTCGGTGCCGGGAAAACCACCCTTTTACGGCAGATCCTGCATAAGCAGCAGGATGAAAAGATTGCCGTTATAGAAAATGAATTTGGCGAAGTCCCCATCGAC
The DNA here is from genome assembly GCA_009668225.1 of Enterobacteriaceae bacterium RIT693. Classification (GTDB taxonomy): domain Bacteria; phylum Pseudomonadota; class Gammaproteobacteria; order Enterobacterales; family Enterobacteriaceae; genus Cedecea. Next base: position 280,269 of record WJYK01000002.1, read on the forward strand.
AGCCAGTTGATTGGCGATCGCGCCACCCGCATCACCACCTTAAGCAACGGCTGCATCTGTTGTACGCGTTCGAGCGAGCTGGAAGACGCTCTGCTGGATCTGCTCGACAGCCTGGATAAAGGCGAGGTGCAATTTGACAGGCTGATCGTTGAGTGCACCGGCATGGCGGATCCCGGCCCTATCCTGCAGGCGTTTTTCTCCCATGAGATTATCTGCGAGCGTTACTTGCTCGACGGCGTCATTACGCTGGTGGATGCGGTACACGCCACGTCGCAGCTGGATCAGTTCCAGCTTGCTCAGTCCCAAATTGGCTATGCAGACCGCATCCTGTTGACCAAAACCGATGTGGCCGGTGATTGCGGCGCACTGACCGAACGCCTGCAACGCATCAATGCGCGTGCCCCGGTTTACCCGGTGATACACGGTGACATTGAGCTGGCCCGGCTGTTTGATACCCGAGGCTTTATGCTGGGAGAAGAGGTGGTGGTAGCCAAACCGCGCTTCCACCACATAGCCCCGCAGCAAAACCCGGTGTCTTCGATTGTCGTCACGCTTGATTATCCGGTCGCCCTGTCGGCAGTGTCGTCGGTAATGGAAACGCTGCTTTCCAGCTTTGCCGATAATCTGCTGCGTTATAAAGGGATGTTATGGATTGAAGAGCAGCCGTGCCGCCTGCTGTTCCAGGGCGTGCAGCGTCTTTACAGCGCCGACTGGGACCGCGAGTGGCAGGCGGATGAAACGCCGGGCAGCACGCTGGTGTTTATCGGTATCGACTTGCCGGAAGCGGAGATCCGACATGCTTTTGCCGGGCTACGGCAGGGCTGATTACGCGGTGGGTCATAGCCCCACCGCCTCTTTCAGCGATTTCAGATAGCGACGACTGACCGGTACGGTGCGGCCATCTCGTAACAGCAGCTCCGCCTGGTTGTTATCCTCCAGGCGGATCTCCTGCAGATAATTCATATTCACCAGATATTGCCGGTGGCAGCGCAGTAAAGGCGTACGGCTTTCCAACGTGCGCAGCGTCAGCTCGGTAAAGCCCTCTTTGCCATCCCGGCTGGTCACATACACTCCGCTCATCCGGCTGCTAACGTAGGCTACCTCTTCCATTTGCAGCAGCCAGATACGGCTGTGGCCGCTGCAGGGAATAAACTTCAGCGGTTGCTGGTTTTCCGGCAGCTGCGAAATGTCCTGCACTTTCTGCTCCTGGCGCAGGCGGGCCAGCGTTTTTTGCAGGCGCAGCGCCTCTATCGGCTTCAGCAGGTAATCAAACGCACACGCCTCAAAAGCCTGCACCGCGTACTCATCAAACGCGGTGAGAAACACAATACGGGGCCGGTGCCGCTGATCGAGCATTCCCACCATTTCCAGGCCACTGATACGCGGCATCTGAATATCAAGGAACAGGATATCCGGGCGTAATTTGTGTACTGCCCCTATCGCCTCAATCGCGTTGGCGCACTCGCCAATAATGTCAATGTCGCTTTCATCCTGGAGCAGGATGCGCAGGTTTTCACGAGCCAGCGGCTCATCATCAACAATCAGAACTCTTAACATGCAGACTCCTCAACGGGCAGACGCAGCGTGACGCAGGTGAAGCAGTCAGGACTGCAGTTCACTGCAATACCGTAATCATCGCCAAAGCGCGTACGCAGGCGCTTGTCTACCAGATTCATACCTAATCCATTACTGTCGATTTTTGGCCGGTACAACCCGGCGTTATCCTCGACGTCCACAAAGACATTATCCCCCTCACTGCGGGCCCGGATAGTGATAATGCCGCTCCCCAATAGCTGGGAAGTCCCGTGCTTAATCGCATTTTCCACAATCGGTTGCAGGGTGAAAGCCGGTAAACGCTGGTGGGTAAAGCGCGCCGGAACCTGTAATTCTACCTTCAGCTGCGACGGGAATCGCGCCAGCTCGATTTGTAGATAGGCATTAACGTGCTCAATTTCATCAGAGAGCGTGACGATTTCCGACGGACGCTTCAAATTTTTGCGGAAGAAGGTCGACAGATATTGCACCAGCTGCCCGGCTTTATCGCTGTCGTGGCGGATCACGCCCTTCAGCGTATTCAGGGCGTTAAACAAGAAATGCGGATTCACCTGAGCATGCAGCAGCTTGATCTCTGACTGCGCCAGCAACGCTTTCTGCTGCTCGTATTTACCGGCGAGGATTTGCGCCGACAGCAGCTGGGCAATACCTTCGCCAAGGGTACGGTTAATCGAACTGAACAACCGGTTACGGGCTTCATAGAGTTTTATCGTGCCGATCACCCGCTGGTTCTCACCGCGCAGCGGAATAACCAGCGTCGAACCTAGCTTACAGTTGGGGTGCAGCGAACAGCGGTAAGGCAACTCATTGCCGTCGGCATACACAACCTCGTTATTCTCTATTGCCCGCCAGGTATAGCCCGATGAAATCGGCTTGCCGGGCAGATGATGGTCATCACCCGTGCCGGTGAATGCCAGCAGCTTCTCCCGGTCGGTAATGGCGACGGCGCTGATATCCAGCTCCTGGAGCAGTACCTGCGCGACTTTCATACTGTTCTTTTCATTGAACCCCTGGCGCAGGATCCCCTCCGTCGAGGCAGCCACTTTCAGGGCGGTGGCGGAGAATGCCGAAGTGTACTTCTCAAACATGGCACGCTTATCCAGCAGGATGCGCATAAACATCGCCGCGCCAAGGGTGTTGGTGACCATCATCGGGGCTGCAATGTTCCCGACAAGGTGGAGTGCATCATTAAAGGGTCTGGCGATCAGCAGAATAATCAGCATCTGCACCAGTTCAGCGACAAAAGTGACCGCCCCGGCCATCAGCGGGCTGAACAGTTTATCGGTCCGGCCGCGCTTGATTAAATAGCTGTGGATCAGCCCACCGATTAACCCTTCGGCGATGGTCGATATCATGCAGCTGAGCGCCGTCATCCCGCCAAGCGAGTAACGGTGAAGCCCACCGGTAAGGCCCACCAGCCCACCGACCAATGGCCCGCCAAGCAGCCCGCCCATCACGGCACCTATCGCTCGCGTATTGGCGATTGACCCTTCAATATGCAGACCGAAATAGGTGCCCATAATACAAAAAACGGAGAAGGTGATGTAGCACAGCAGCTTGTGCGGCAGGCGCACGGTAACCTGCATCAGCGGGATAAACAGGCGGGTTTTACTCATCAGCCAGGCAATGACCAGAAACACGCACATTTGCTGCAAAAGCAGCAGCACTAAATTGAACTCATACATGCTTAGAGACTCTCCGTTTACAACGCGGGCAACATAGCGCAGCTGGCAATATATTTCCCGAGCGTGCTTCACGGTTTGTTCATTTGGCGCATAAATTTCTTATTTTTCAGTAAAAAAAGATGCCCCAAAAGACTTTATTAAATAAAAAAACCAAAACCCCGCCATAAATAAAATCAAATTCACAGGCAATAACCAATAGCCAGATTACATATAAGCAACGCTGATTATTTGCTAAAGAAAAATGAAATAACAACGGCTCGCATACCCCCGGTTCTCGTATAGACCTGAATGCTATAACTCATGTTTTTATATTCTTCTGCCATGCGGCGTTAGCAGGTAGTATCGGCCAAACAACGGCGATTAAGCTCGCAGAACAAAACGCACTGGCGGCTATTAACAGCGAATTATGCTGCCGCGGTGCGGAAGTTTTAAGCAGTTAAGGAAACAGAATAATGATCGTTCTATCGGGCGTGTCGAAGGTATTTGCCGGAAAAAACGGCGATATTACCGCCGTAGATAATATTAGCCTCAACGTCGAAAGAGGCCAGGTTTACGGCATTATTGGCTATAGCGGCGCGGGTAAAAGCACATTAATCAGACTATTAAACGGGCTGGAAACCCCCTCCTCCGGCTCTATTCTTGTTGCCGGTCAGGACATTGCCCGTGCAAAAGGCGAGCAGCTGCGTCAGACACGTTTAAAAGTCAGTATGGTATTCCAGCATTTCAATTTGTTGTGGTCGCGTACGGTAGCCCAGAATATCGCCTTCCCAATGCAAATTGCCGGGAAAAATAAGCGCCAGATAACGCAGCGCGTCAACGACCTGGTCAAGCTGGTGGGCCTTGAAGGACGTGAAAATGCTTACCCTTCCCAGCTCAGCGGCGGTCAGAAACAGCGTGTCGGTATTGCCCGTGCGCTGGCAAATAACCCCGACGTTCTGCTGTGCGACGAGGCAACCTCCGCGTTAGATCCGCAAACGACCGACGCCATCCTCGACCTGCTGCTCGACATTAATCGCCAGCTCAAATTGACCATCGTGCTGATCACTCACGAAATGCACGTCGTGCGCAAGATTTGCCAGCGCGTCGCGGTGATGGAAAACGGAAAAATCGTTGAGGAAGGCGCGGTGCTGGATGTATTCACCCATCCCCAACAGCCGATTACGCAGACTTTTGTCCGCCAGGTTTCACTCCACGGCGAAGCGAATGAGCCGTTCAATCCGCAGTGGGTTAAGGGGTTAAGTGGCAGCATTCTGAAGCTTATTTTCCCCGGCGGCCAGGCACAGCAACCGGTTATTGCCGAGGCCATTCAGCACTTTAACGTCGCGCTGAATATCCTGCACGGCAAAATCACCCAGACGGTAGACGGGACGTTTGGCGAGCTGTATGTCCACTTCGATGATGTCAGCCAACTGGACAATATTGTGCAATACCTGAACCAAAAGCGGGTAGAAACAGAGGTTATTCAACATGATTGAGCAATTCTTTCCGCATTTAAAACTCGACAAACTGTGGGCCGCAACCGGCGAAACGCTGTATATGACGGCCTGGTCCGGGCTGGCAACATTGGTGTTGGGTATCGCGCTTGGCGTGCTGTTGTTCCTGACTTCTCGCGGCCAGCTGTTACAGAACCGCCTGGTGTATTCGGTTGCCACGGTGCTGGTGAACGTCTTCCGCTCGATCCCTTTTATTATCCTCATCGTGCTGCTGATCCCGTTTACCAAAACGCTGGTCGGCACCATTCTGGGCACCAATGCGGCACTGCCGGCGCTGATTGTGGGCGCAGCGCCCTTCTATGCCCGACTGGTGGAGATTGCCCTGCGCGAGGTAGATAAAGGCGTGATTGAGGCCACGCGTTCAATGGGGGCAAAGATCCATACCCTGATCTTCCGCGTGCTGCTGCCCGAGTCTTCTCCGGCGCTGGTTTCCGGCATTACGGTGACGCTCATTGCGTTGGTCAGCTACAGCGCGATGGCGGGCGTTATCGGCGCCGGTGGCCTCGGCAACCTCGCCTATCTGGAAGGTTTCCAGCGTAACCATAACGACGTCACTTTAGTGGCGACCGCCATGATACTGGCGATCGTTTTTATTATTCAGTTTATCGGCGACCGTATTACCCACCTGCTGGATAAGCGTTAACGGACGCCTCATCTTTCGGCAGACAGGTGCGCTACCTGCCTGTCGGAGTGACACGGCAATGTTTTATTAATCACTCATCACTACTGGACGGGATAATGAAAAAACAATTCATGATGTTGGCACTGGCTTCTTTAACCGCCTTGAGCCTGAATGCCAACGCGGCAGAAAAGCTGATTGTTGGCGCATCTAACGTACCGCATGCGGAAATTCTGGAGCAGGCAAAACCTATTCTGGCGAAAGAAGGTATCGACCTGGAGATTAAAACTTTCCAGGACTATATCCTGCCTAACACCGCGCTGGCCGAGCGTGAAATTGACGCCAACTATTTCCAGCACCAGCCGTACCTGGACTCCGTGTTGCAGGATCATAAAGGTGATAAAAACTATGACTTCGTCAGCGCCGGTGCTATTCACGTTGAGCCGATCGGCATCTATTCAAAAAAATATAAAAGCCTGAAAGAGTTGCCGCAAAACGGCAAAGTCATTATGCGCGACTCCGTTGCCGAAGAAGGCCGCATTCTGGCTATTTTCCAGCGCGAAGGCGTCATCACCCTGAAACCGGGCATCAAGCCGGTGAATGCGCGGATTACCGATATCGCCACTAACCCAAAACACCTGCAATTCAAGGCCGATATTGAAGCCGCCCTGCTGCCACAGATGTACGCCAATGACGAAGGTGATGCGGTTGTCATCAACGCGAACTATGCGCTTGATGCGGGCCTTAACCCAATCAAAGACCCGATTGCGGTGGAAAGTGCCGAAGGTAACCCGTATGCCAACATCATCACCGTGCACAGCGCCGACGTGAAGAAGCATGACATCGTTGAGCTGGTGAAAGTCCTGCACTCTAAAACGATCCAGGACTGGATCAACGAGAAGTATCACGGTGCCGTTGTGCCGGTTAACCAGTAATCCTGTAATAGAGAAGAGGGGCGCAATGCGCCTCTTCTTCTTATCCGTGAGTCAACGCCGCATATTCATCCGGGCTGAGGTAAAGCTCGCGATATTTCTCGTCCACCTGCTGCCACATCCGCCGGGAAAAATAGAGCGCCGCCGGCAGTGGATGGTGGTGAACCATCACCGAATCTGCCTGCCCCTGCTCGTTAATATGCACCCACACCGCGCACTCCACCGCCATGCCGTCCACGCTTGCGCGGTTAGACTCCATAAAAAACCGCGCGTTCACGTAATCCCGGTAGGTAAAACGCTGGAAGTCATACAGCGGGATCGCCGCCCTGAGGATGTCGATAATCGCCGTTTTGCCCTGAATCGGCGCCTTCAGCACGACGCCGTGCAACGTCGCTTCTTCTGCCAGCAGCGCCCGCCACGGCGAGCCGCAAACCCCTCGTGAACTGGAGGGGCATTACGGAATTCGCTTCCGCTATGTGAATTCCGCCAGGCTGCAGGACTGGCCGTTGCTGGGGAATGACCTGAAGGAGCCCGGTCACTTACAGATGGTCTGGACTTCCGGCAAGCAGCTTTCATCGAAGATCCGCGTTTTTGTGGATTTTATCAGCGAATTTATTTATCAGCAGAGGCAAGATAGCGCTTCAGCAAACAGCGAATAAATAAGAGAACGAATGGCAGATGTTGTGTTTCTGATTGGCCCCGACGGTGCGGGTAAAAGCACCGTGGGTAAATTACTGGCGAGCAGGCTTGGCTGCGCGGCAATCGATCTTGACGACGAATTCTGCGACCGGATCCTCAATATACGTGAATTTATCACGCTCAACGGCTATGAGCGCTATCTTGAGGAGAATGCGAAGCTGCTGAAAACGCTGCTCGAAGAAGCCGATGCCTGTGCCGTTTTTATTCTCTCTTCGGGCTTTCTGGCAACCGATATTCGCCCGGACATCGTGGAGCAGAACAGAAAGCAAGTCCATCGTGCCGGTCTCTCAGTACTGTTGCTCCCTTCCCGTGACTATCACGAAGCGCTTAGCTGCATTGTCGAACGCCAGCTAAAACGGGGCTTTGGCCTGAAAAGAGAAAGCGAAGTAGAAAAATTCCGCCAGCGTTTTGAACAGTATCTGCCATTAGGCGATGTGCAGATATTTTCGATGGCAGTACCGGACGCTATCGCCGATAGCATTGCCCGGCAGCTGGCGACGCTCAGGCCGGAGGATCCGTCTCCCGCCCACGGCAAAACTAGTCGATGACTTTCTCTAAATCGATCAGCTCTTCCAGCGTCAGCATATTGCCCTGTGTCACCGCCAGGGCATCGTCCAGCCCTTTATTGTAGAGGGCTGGCGCCATTCTTTTCACCAGCTCATCGAGGAAAAACTCGGATTCGAACTGGCCAATTTGCAGGTCGTGTTTGTCGGCCAGCCAGTCGGTGATGAAGTCGCTCAGCTTGCGGTAGTCCTCGGCGGGTAATTCAATCTTTTTCATTACGCCTCCACGTCCGGCACCACCAGCGACTCGCCGATGGCGTAGTACTGACCACCCGCAATGTAATGCAGGCTGCGCAATTCAGGGGCCGAAGTTTCAAACGACCAGTGGCCGTTCTGGAAAATGCGGTTGTCCGCCCATGCGCCGATAATCTCGCCGATAAACAGATCGTGGGCCTGATGGTTATGAGGTTCAGGAATGAGCTTGCAGACCATCCAGGCCGTGCAACCGGTCACCAGCGGCACGTTGTGCCCCGGGGCGCGGAACAGCTCAACGCCTGCCTGCTCGAGCTTGTCGGGCATATTTTTCAGGCTGTGGGTGCCAAGAAAATGAGTCATTTTGAGCTGGGCGGCGCAGGGCACCTGGATAACAAAGGTGCCGCTCTCTTCGATAAGTGCGCGGGTGACGGTGATTTTATCCAGCACCACCATCAGTTTTGACGGGGTGAAATCCAGCGCACAGGCCCAGGCGGCGGTCATTACGTCGTCTACGCCATTGTGATGGGCAGACACCAGCACCGTTGGGCCGTGATTGATCAGGCGGTATGACTTTTCTAACGGAACTTCAATGATATGTGGGTCCATACTTCGCATCCAGTTTTCATCAGGTTGCCGTCAGTTTGCCTGAACAATTAGCGCATTACTTTTCCTTTTTGTGGCTTCGCTTGTGTGGCAGGCAAATCAGCACCAGGCCGACAAAAATCGCCGCCACGCCGATAAGCTTTTCCGGGCTAAACGCTTCGTTGAGCCACGGCAGATTAATGGCTGCAAACCACACCAGCACGTAGCTCAGGCTTAAAAGCGGATAAGCCTTGCTGAGCGGAATACGCTTCAGCGCCATATACCAGCAGCCCATGGAGAACGCATAGGCGGCCAGGCCGCAAATCAGCGCCAGCAGGCCGTAGCCGCCAAACAGAACCGCCTTAGCAAACTCGAGGCTAATCGTTGCCGGGGGGAACTGAATCATCGCCCATTTCATGCTGAGCTGCGCCCCGCTCACCAGCAATACGCTCATTAACGCCCAGATATACCCCATCAGGCGTGCCCTCCCAGCGCGATGATGCCCAGGATAATCAAAATCACCCCCAGCCAGTGGTGAGCGGAAATTCTCTCTTTCCAGATCCACCGCGCGGCAAGGGTGATAAAGATAAAGTTCAGGCTGAGCATCGGGTAAGCAATGCTCACTTCGACGTGCTGGAGCACCAGCAGCCAGACAAGCATCCCCAGCCCGAGCAGGAGCACGCTAAACCCCAGCCATAGCATCAGGTGGCGGCGCCCCGCCCCCTGCGCCGCCTGTTTCTGGCACAGCTGCCCGCCGCAGCTAAGCAGGCTGGCCAGAATTATCAGCGCAATATTCATGGCTGAGCGTCGTACTCAAACAGAACAAAGCGTCCGCTGTTAGCGCGATGATCCGGCGTCGGTAGATTCAGGTCGTTAAGATCGCTGTTATTAGACACCAGCAACAGCAGCGACACTTTGCCCTGTTTGCGGTGTTCCGCCAGCCAGGACTCGAACTGCTCAGAGCCGACGTAGCGATCTTTTACATCCGGATAGTCGAGACCGTAACGCAGTTCGCCCGCCTGACTATAGAGGTTGATATCGCTGCGTTTCATCTCCCAGGCAACCCCGGCGGCGATGCCTACGTTGTTGGTGAAGATGTAGCGGCTGTCTTCCAGCTGCGGACGCATTGCGTGAATAAACGCCTGCGGCTGCTTGGAGTTCTCCACCTTAGATGGGATCACCACACCGACCAGCAGCGCCAGACCCAGCGGGCACAGCGCCGCCCAGTACCAGCGTTTCGCCGTCTGGCTCAGGGTCAGAAGGCCAAACAGCCCCCAGACCGCAAACGCCAGGCACGCAAGAACGACTTTGAGGCTTTCATTGGCGGCATAAACCGGATGTCTTGCCAGCCCCCACGGCGCGAGGAAGAAGGCCACGGTAATCACACAGGCCGAACCGAACGCCAGGTTTATCCAGCCGTTGACGCGCAAAACGGCAGACCCGCTTTTCGCCAGCTCAACCGCATGACGCGCCATCAGGATAGCCAGGGGCGCAAAGCACGGCAGAATATAGGTGGGCAGCTTGCCCTTCGCGATGCTGAAGAACAGGAAAGGCATCACTATCCAGCCCAACAGGTAAAAAGCCCCACCCTGCTCAGCACGACCTTTCCAGCCGCTTTTCAGCGCGCCGGGCAACAGCGCCAGCCACGGCAGGCTGCCGGCAATCAGGAACGGAATGTAATACCAGAATGGGGCTTTGTGCTGCGCGTCTTTCTCGGCGAAGCGCTGAATATGCTCTACCCAGAAGAAATAGTGCCAGAAGTCAGGTTCCGCTTTAGCGATCGCTACGGCCCAGGGCAGCGTGATCAGCACCGCGCTCAGCACCGCAATCGGCCCAAACAGCAGAACTTCTTTCCAGCGTTTCTGGGCAATCACCCACGGCAGGACGCCAATCACCGGCACCGCCAGCGCCAGGAACCCTTTGGTCATCACGCCCATGCCGCAGGCCAGGCCCAGCAGAACATAGCCGCCAATCCTGCCGCCGGTGGTTTTGGCCGTACTGGCTAACCAGAAGCTGCACATGGCCGCCGTCATCCACAACGTGATCATCGGGTCAAGAACGGAATAAGTCCCGATGCCGTAGACCAGCAGGCAGGTGAGGTAAATAACCCCTGCCAGCACCGCAACCGTTTTATCGCGCCATAGGCGGAACGCCAGCCAGGAAGTCAGCAGCGCGCTCAGGGTCACCGAGAAAACGGAGCCGAAACGCACGGCAAAATTGTTATGCCCGAAGATAAACTGGCTGATGTTGTTGATCCAGTAACCTGCAACAGGCTTTTCGAAATAGCGCAGATCGAGGAAATGCGGAACGATCCAGTTACCTGACAGCAGCATCTCACGACTGATTTCCGCATAACGCGTCTCATCCGGCTGCCACAGGTGACGAAACTCCAGCGGTACGAGGTAAAGTAAGGCAAAACAGACCACAAGGGCCATTCCATATTTTGCTGATTTCATCGGTTCACGACTCTATAAGTTGTTGGCAACCCAGCCAGCCTTCCCGGCCTGGAATTGTCCCGCGCACAATTTTGCCTTTCGGCAGCGTGGATAAATCGTCCGGCAGAAGCTCGCTAAGCGGGCAGAACTGCACCCCCTCCACCGCGGCCATTGCCAGCAATTCACTAAAGGAATCTCGCATCACCATCCCTTCGACTTCCGCATGGATGGTGTAAACCGGTGTGCCGCTGTCCTGATGGATTTTATCCAGGATAAAGCGGTTAAAGTTTTCTTTACTGACCTCGGTACCAATGACTTCATCCCAGGTCGGCAACGTCACGGGGATTTGTACCGCCGCCTCCCTGCCATCAGACAGCATCGGGATAAACGGTGTCGTACCACGACAGTCACTGTTGTAATGGAAAGGGAAAGCGGCTTTCGCTTTGACGACGCGCTGGTCAGCGCGCCAGCCAGCCACCGCTGAGCAACTTACCGGCTGGCCAACGATTTTCTGCAGCGCATCCAGTCCAAGGCGGATCTGGTGTTCGAGCTTGTCCTGTTCCCAAACGCCGGCCCAGGCCTGCCAGGCGTGATGATCCCAGGCGTGGAGGCCCACCTCATGGTGATCCGCCGCCGCCGCGATAACCCCGGCATTGCCGGTGCCAATCACGCGCCCTGGCCATGCCGTGCCCGCCAGAAGAATGTCCCAGCCATACAGCGATGCTGCGTTAGAGCGCAGCATCTTCCACAGGAATTTGGGCTTGATCAGGCGCCACAAGTGACGCCCCATGTTGTCTGGCCCAACGCTGAAGAAAAAGGTTGCCTGAGTCGAGTGTAAACTTAGCGTCTCCAGAAGGTTTGGCACCCCTTCACGGGTGCCTCGCCAGGTGTCGACATCAATACGCAGGCCGACTTTTCTCATGAAGCAGGATCCGTCAGCTCTACGGTTTTCAGGAAGAAGTCCAGCGTTTCATCGATGGTTTTCTCCATATGCACTTCAGGCGTCCAGTCCAGCAAACGCTGCGCGTTGCGGATGCTTGGTTTACGGTGCTCAACGTCCTGGTAGCCTTTGCCGTAGTACGCGCTGCTTTCCACTTCACGGAAGCCGGCAAACGGCGGGAACTGGCTGCGAAGCGGATGACGCTCGAAGCTTTCAAGCAGCATTTCTGCCAGCTGTTTGATGCTCGCTTCGTTGTCCGGGTTACCGATGTTGATGATCTGCCCATCGCAGTTATTGTTTTTGTTTTCAATAATGCGGAACAGCGCTTCGATACCGTCACCGATGTCGGTGAAGCAACGTTTCTGCTTGCCGCCGTCGATAAGCTTGATCGGCGAACCTTCCACAAGGTTGAGGATCAGCTGGGTGATCGCACGGGAGCTGCCGATACGCGCGGCGTTCAGGTTGTCCAGACGCGGGCCCATCCAGTTAAACGGACGGAACAGGGTAAAGCGCAGCCCTTCTTTTTCGCCGTATGCCCAGATAACGCGGTCAAGCAGCTGCTTGGACACGGAGTAGATCCAACGCTGTTTGTTGATTGGTCCAACGATCAGCGGGGAGTTATCTTCGTCAAACGAGGCGTCGGTACACATGCCGTACACTTCGGAGGTAGACGGGAAGATAATGCGTTTTTTGTACTTCACGCAGTCGCGGATGATCTTCAGGTTCTCTTCGAAGTCGAGCTCGAACACGCGCAGCGGGTTACGGGTGTATTCGATTGGCGTCGCGATTGCCACCAGCGGCAGAACAACATCACACTTCTTAATGTGGTATTCGATCCACTCGGAGTGAATGCTGATGTCGCCTTCCACAAAGTGGAAACGCTCGTTACCGATGAAGCGAGTGATAGCATCGGAACCGATGTCCAGGCCGAAAATCTCGAAGTTATCATCACGCAGCAGGCGTTCAGTCAGGTGGTTACCGATAAAGCCGTTCACGCCAAGGATCAACACGCGGGTGCGGCGTTTAATCGCGGATACTGGCTTGCTGCTCAGAATTGCGCCACTCACCAGGCCCAGGGACTGTGCAAGCTGGGAGCCCTGCATGTACACGCCGTTTTCAGCCTGGCCGGTGACCACTTCCAGCGCACCGGTGCCGCAGGCAATGACCAGCGGGTTCACGGAGATGACGGTACCTGCTTTCGCGCCGTTGTTGTTTTCCAGGACGCGACTTTTCCAGATAATAAATTTGCCGCCACCAACATAGCTGAAAGCGCCCGGCCACGGTTCCGTTACCGCACGCACCAGGTTATTGGCTTCAGCTGCGGAACCTTCCCAGCTAATCGCGCCGTCTTTTGGTGAACGGCCGCCAAAATAGGTGGCTTTGCTTTCGTCCTGCGCGGTCTGCGGGAAGTGCCCGGTTTTAATCACCGGCAGGCTTTTCGCCAGCAGGGATTTAGCGGTCTCACACAGTTTGTGATGCAGGGTCAGCGCGGTATCTTCTGCAGCAATCGCCACGCGTTCCTGAGCCACGATGTCGCCCGCGTCTGCGCGTTTCACCATGCGATGCAGGGTAACGCCGGTTTCGGTTTCACCTTTAACCAGCACCCAGTTCAGCGGCGCGCGACCGCGGAATTTAGGCAGCAGTGAACCGTGCAGGTTAAATGCCCCAACGGAAGCGCAGTCTAAAATCTCTTCGCTCAGCAGGTTGCGGTAGTAGAAGGAGAAAATGACGTCAGGCTGAGCATCTTTAATGCGGTCAACCCACAGCGGGTGGTTCACATCTTCAGGAGCAAAAACTGGAATCCCGAATTCTGCCGCCGTGCGGGCCACAGAGCCGAAGAAGTTATTCTCAGCGGCGTTATCCGGGTGAGTATAAATTGCTGCAATGTCATAGCCTGCTTCAACCAGGGCACGAACACCCACACAGCCCATATCGTGATAGGCGAAAACAACTGCTTTCATTATTGATTTTCCTCTGAAGATAAAGCGGTTTCACTGCTAACTACGCGTTGAATAAAGTAACGAGGGCGAGCACGCACGTCGTTGTAGATACGGCCAATGTACTCACCCAGCAGCCCCATCCCGATAAACTGGGCACCGATAAAGGTGAACAGTACGGCGAAGAGCATAAACACCCCGTCTGCCGCCCACTGCGGGCCAAGAGCAAGACGTAACACCACCAGCAGTACCGCAAGAGCAAAGCCGGAGAGCGCGATAATGCTGCCGACAACGCTGAGCAAACGTAGCGGCGTGGTGGTCAGGCAGGTGATCAGGTCATACATCAGGTTGATGAGGCGCATAAAGCTGTACTTCGAGTCACCGAACTGACGCTCATCATGGTGCACCGGGATCTCGATGGCGCGACGTGCAAAGGTGTTTGCCAGAATCGGGATAAAGGTGCTGCGTTCGTGGCAGTGCAGCATCGCGTCGATGATGTGGCGACGGTAGGCGCGCAGCATACAGCCGTAGTCGCCCATCGCTTTGCCGGTAGTACGCTGGATCAGATGGTTGATCATTTTCGATGCACGTTTACGGAACCAGCTGTCCTGACGGTTCTGACGCACAGTACCCACAACGTCATAGCCTTCATCGGCCTTCTCAACCAGGCGCGGGATCTCTTCCGGCGGGTTTTGCAGGTCGGCATCCAGCGTGACAATGAGGTCACCGGTGACGTGGCTAAAGCCTGCCATGATTGCCGAGTGCTGGCCATAATTGCGGTTCAGCAACACCGCGACGATGTGGCTGTCCGGGGCTTCTGCTGCCTGAGTCAACATGGCGGCAGAGTCGTCGCTGCTGCCATCATCGACCAATAGAATTTCATAATCACGGTTGAGCTTTTGGCAAGCCTCCGAGGTACGACGCAGCAGTTCAGGCAGGCTGTCCTGTTCGTTGTAAACCGGGATCACAACGGAAACTTTTTTGATTGGAGCCGGGGTCATCATCTTAGAGTCCTGCTATTTCACGTAATGCGATAATGACTCGTGAAGTGTCATCGTCAGTCATGGTTGGGAACAGTGGAATGGAGCAAATGCGATCGCTGTTCCATTCACTGTTCGGCAGCTGAAGCTGCGGATAGCGTTCACGGTAATATTTCTGGGTATGGGCCGCGCGGAAATGCAGGCCGGTGCCGATGCCTCGCTCTTTCAGGGCATCCATCAGGCCGCTGCGCGAAATACCGCACTTTTCTTCATCCACGCGGATAATAAACAGATGCCAGGCATGGCGATGCGGCCATTCTGGCACGGAAAGCGGCAGGAATGGCGTATCGGCCAGCTCCTTGAGGTAACGTTGGGCAATCTCCTGGCGACGTGCATTCAACTGTTCCAGTTTGCCAAGTTGCACCAGTGCGATAGCCGCATTGATGTCCGCCAGATTGTACTTATACCCGGGGGAAATAACCTCAGCCTGCGGCGCACGGCCGTGAGTCTGACGGTCAAAGGCATCCACGCCCAGGCCATGGAATTTCAGGCTGCGGATACGGTTGGCAAACTGGTCGTCGTCGGTCACGATCAGACCGCCTTCGGCGCAGGTCATGTTCTTGATGGCGTGGAAAGAGAAGATTGCCGTCCCCTGAGAGCCGACGTGCTTGCCTTTGTATTCGGTGCCGGCCGCGTGGGCAGCATCTTCAATCACCGGAATACCGTGACGTTCGCCAATCGCACGGATGGCGTCGATGTCGGCGGGTGCGCCCGCGTAATGCACAGGGATAATCGCTTTGGTGCGTGGCGTAATGGCCGCTTCTATCGCTTCCGGCGTGACCATCAGCGTGTCGCGATCGACATCAATCATCACCGGCTCCGCGCCAAGCAGCACAATCATGTTCAGCGTGGAAACCCAGGTCAGTGATGGCGTGATAACCTCGTCACCCGGCTGCAGCCCTAAGGCCATCAGAGTAACGTGCATCCCGCCGGTCGCGGAACTCACCGCAATCGCATGTTTATTGCCGGTTAATTCGCAAAATGCCTTCTCAAGCGCCTGGTTTTTCGGCCCGGTGGTGATCCAGCCGGATTGCATGACCTCAGTTACCGCTGCAATTTCTTCCGCACCTAACGCTGGACGTGAAAAAGGCAGAAAATCACTCATTACGTGGATTCCTTATTAAATCGCTGAACGCCAAAAGCTGACGGGATAATGAATCAAGCTAATTAAATAAAAGTACAACATTCAGGAAGTACGGCCTGTTTAGCTAAACAACTAATCAATGAAAAGAATTTAACAAAGAAATCTTAGAACAGTATTAAGAAAGTGAGATATAACGAAAAATCGTGAAGTTAAGCATCGCTTGCTGAAATGTGCCCTGCCAACAGCAACAATTGTCACCTAAATGTCACGCTTATTGAACCATTGTTTAATCGCGGAATAATTACGTGTGTGACAAATAATATTAACGCCTTTTCATTTGATTAAAAAAAAACCGCCTGATATAGACGGTTTTAAATAATTAGCACAGAAATTAACGCTTCGCCTTGCCCGGCAACGTTTTCATCAGGTCATCCGGACTGATGGACGCGACCACGCTGCCCGGCAGCGGCATTTTCAGAATATGGTTTTTCATCTTGCCAATGACGTGCATTTCGCACGGACGGCAGTCGAACTTCAGCGTCAACACTTCATCACCGTGTACCAGCTGCATTGGGGTAGCCTTCCAGCTCTTAATGTTCCCCTTCGCCTGTTTTGGGCAGAGGTTAAACGCGAAACGCAGACAATGCTTGGTTATCATCACCGGCACTTCGCCCTTCTCTTCATGCGCTTCATAGGCGGCATCAATCAACTGCACGCCATAGCGATAATAGAACTCGCGCGCTTTATGGTTATAGACGTTAGCCAGGAAGCTTAAATGGCTGTCCGGGTAGACCGGAGGCGGCACGCTTACCGCTTTACGGGTACCGCGCTGGTAGCTTTGCAGGCGCGCTTCGGTCAGCGCCTCAATGGCGTCACGGCGCAGCTGGTTAAGCTGGGCGTTTGGCACGAACAGCGCCTCCTCCAGCAGGATGTTGACCTTACGCGCGGAGTACATGGTCTGCCCAAGTTTGGTCAGGCCGTCACGCAGGCTGTCGAAGGCTTTCTGCGGGTTATTCGCCACGTCGAACTGGCCGTCAAGCGTTTTACTGACGCTGACGCCGTCTTCGCTGGTCGCGGTCATCACCAGCTGCTGCTGGCTGCCGCTCAGCGCGATATCCACCGCCACGCGGCGTTCGCTGGAGGTCTTCAGCAGCGCCTGCTGCCAGTTGTGGTCCAGGTTACGGTTAAGCGGATGGTTAGGACGCACCTTTTTCAGCGTGTCCGGCATTTCGTTTGGCCAGACGCGATACTGATTTTTACCGGTTTTTTCTACCGTATTGGCACGGAAGCCGACGATTTCGCGCTTGATCAGCACGTTCAGGCCGTCGCCGTTGGTCAATGTGTCGGTGGTAGAAACATCCAGATGATCTTTGCTCACCTTCAGCACTTCGCCCACCGGCAGGCCAACGAATTTCGGCGAGTCAAACGCGCCGATGTCGATTTTACGCTGGTTAACAAAGTAGTCGGTGCTACCGCGGTGGAAGGTTTTGTCCGGGGACGGAATAAAGTAGTGCGAGGTGACGCCGGCAGAGGCGCGGGTCAGATCGCTGCGCCCGTCCATCAGCTCGTCCAGCAGCTGGCGGTAATACGCGGTGATGTTTTTTACATAGCTCATGTCTTTGTAGCGCCCTTCAATTTTGAAGGAACGCACGCCCGCGTCCACCAGCGCCGCCAGGTTGGCGCTCTGGTCGTTGTCTTTCATCGACAGCAGGTGTTTTTCATAAGCCACTACGCGCCCCTGGTCGTCTTTCAGGGTGTAAGGCAGACGGCAGGCCTGCGAGCAGTCGCCGCGGTTGGCGCTGCGCCCGGTATGCGCGTGGGAAATATTGCACTGCCCGGAGTACGCCACGCACAGCGCGCCGTGAATAAAGAACTCGATCGTCGCGTCAACGTTCTGATGGATAGCGGCAATTTGCTGCAGGTTCAGCTCGCGCGCCAGCACGATTTGCGAGAAGCCCGCGTCTGACAGAAACTTCGCTTTTTCTGCACTACGAATGTCGCACTGGGTGCTGGCGTGCAGCTCAATCGGCGGCAGGTCCATTTCCAGCACGCCCATATCCTGAACGATAAGCGCGTCAATACCGGCCTCGTACAGGTCGATAATCATCGAGCGCGCGGGCTCCAGCTCGTCGTCGTGCAGGATGGTGTTCAGCGTGACGAAAATCTTCGCCCCATAGCGATGGGCAAACGGCACCAGCTCGGCCAGGTCTTGCAGGCTGTTGCCGGCGTTATGGCGAGCGCCAAAGCCAGGCCCGCCGATGTAAACCGCATCCGCGCCATGGAGAATGGCTTCGCGGGCGATGGCGGTATCACGGGCAGGGCTGAGTAATTCAAGTTGATTCGCGTGCAGGCGCATAGTTTGTCGTGTTCTGTAATGGGCGAAAGGCGGCTATTGTAGTCACTTCCCCCGCGCAAAAACAGGGGGATTATGCGGTCGTCGCGGGATAGTGGATCAGCGAGTGAAAATGCGTCTCATCGGCGCCTGAATTGCGGTAGGCATGGGGGCGATCGCCGTGGAATTTCAGGCCTTCTCCGGCCGTCAAAATCTGCCATTCGCCGTCGACATTCATCTCCAGCGTACCGCTTATCACCACCACATGCTCAATCACGCCCGCGTCGTGCGCCGAAGATTCGCTCAGCGCGCCGGATGCCAGACGAATAGAAAAATGGTCAAAACGCAGCTGCGGATCGTAAGGAAACAGCGGCACCACCACCATTTCGCTGTGCTGCGGGTCGAAGACCGGACGTACGGGTTCAACGCCGGCTTCCAGAAACACCGAAAACGGCACGTTAAAGCCGGTGGCAATTTTCCACAAGGTCGCCACCGTCGGGCTGGACTCGTTGCGTTCGATTTGCCCGAGCATGGCCTTCGACACGCCGGTCTGCTCCGCCGCAAAGGTCAGGCTCCAGCCTCTGGCCTGGCGCAGGCTTTTCAGGGTGTTCGCCAGATGTAGCGCAATGTCCATTTTCTTCCTCCTGTTGACGGCGAAGTATAGCGCCTTGTGCGCTATAACGCACGATGCTATATTTCGCGGACGTTATAACGCACAACGAGTTTATTATGCGCCTTTCTTTGCCGCCGTTTCCCACTCTGCTGGCCGGTTTTGTTGCCGTGCTGGTCGGCTATGCCAGCTCCGCCGCCATTATCTGGCAGGCCGCAGATGCCGCCGGGGCCACGTCCCACCAAATAGCCGGCTGGCTGACGATGCTGGGCATTGCGATGGGCATCAGCACGCTGGGACTGACGCTGTGGTATCGCGCACCGATCCTGACAGCCTGGTCAACGCCGGGAGCCGCGCTGCTGGCCACCAGCCTGCCGGGGCATAGCCTGAGTGAAGCCATTGGCATTTTTATTTTTGCTTCGCTGCTGATCCTGATTTGCGGCGTGACCGGGCTGTTTGCCAGGCTGATGCGCCTTATCCCCCCTACGCTCTCCGCCGCCATGCTGGCCGGGGTTCTGCTCAGGTTTGGCCTGGATACTTTCACCTCGTTACAGGGTCACTTTTTGCTGGGCGGGAGCATGCTGCTTGGCTGGCTGCTGGCGAAGGTCTTTGCCCCGCGCTATGCCGTCGTCGTCGCCATGCTGATCGGCCTGCTGATTTGCCTCGTCACCGGCGAGCTTCACACGGGGAGCGTTCCGGTTTCTGTGGCGGTCCCGGAATTCACCTCACCGTCGTTTAATGTGTCCAGCCTGCTGGGCATCGGGGTGCCTTTCTTTCTGGTGACCATGGCGTCGCAAAATGCTCCCGGCGTCGCCACGCTGGCGGCCTCTGGCTATAAAGTGCCGGTTTCACCGCTGATTGTCGTGACCGCCTTAATTGCCCTGTTGCTGGCGCCGTTCGGCGTGTTTTCGGTTTGTATCGCCGCCATTACCGCCGCCATTTGCCAGGGGGCAGAAGCCCATCCGGACAAGGACAAGCGCTGGCTTGCCGCCGCCGCTGCGGGCGTGTTTTATTTGATTGCCGGTGTATTCGGCGGGTCGATTTCGTCGCTGCTGACCGCGCTGCCGCTGGCCTGGATCCACACGCTCGCCGGGCTGGCCCTGCTGGGCACGATTGCCGGCAGCCTGCACCAGGCGCTGAATCACGAGCGGGACAGGGACGCGGCTATCGTCACGTTCCTGGTGACTGCCTCGGGGGTGAATCTGCTGGGCGTCAGCTCTGCGTTTTGGGGAGTGATTGCCGGAGGGATTTGCTATACCGCGTTTTCACGCCTTAAGCGCGCGTAGCTGCGACGGCGTGGCGCCAAAGACGCTTTTGAAGCGGTTGCTGAAATGGCTGGGCGAGCTAAATCCGCAGGCCATGGCGATATCCGTTAACGGTAACCGCCCCTGGCGTACCAGCGTTTCTGCCTTCGCCATTCTGCACTGCATAACGAACTGATGCGGCGCCTGGCCGGTCGACTGCTTGAACATGCGCGCAAAGTGGTACTCGCTGAGATCTGCCAGTCGGGCAAGCTCGCTGAGCGTCAGCGCTTCGCTGAGGTTCTGTTCGATGTATGCCTGCACGTTTCGCAGCACCGCAGGCGCAAGCCCGCCGCGCACCGTCGGCAGCTTCCACTGCACGCTGCTGTAATGCTGCACCAGGTGCGTCAGCAGCAGCGTGGAAGCCGTGCTTAACGTCAGGTGATTCGCCCGCTGCTGCCAGTCGCTGCTAAGCAAGAAATGGCGATAAAGCTGGGTGATGCGCGCATCATCGGCAAAAGTTTTTTCATCAAGATTGATTGCCGCCGGGCTGCGATCCCAAATCTGCGCGGCAATCTCTTTGAGGTGTTCGTCGGTGCAGTACAGATGCACAAACGAGAAGTCATCCCGCACGTCCCACGTCGATTCACTGTCTTCCGGCATGATACAGAAGCGATCCGGGCCGCCGCCGTTGCGCCAGCCTGAAGCCGTTTTTTGGTAGGTTTCGTACCCTTCGGTAACGTAAAGGCTGAGCGTGTGGTGATCGCAACGCTGGGTAATACAGTCGTTACCGTTTGACCAGGCGGCGAGCTGAATACCTGACCCAAGCTGAACGCTGCCGTTCAGACGGGCTTTGTGCTGCTGCAGGTTTTCAAAGGCGTGATATGGCGTGGTCATAGGGGAAGTTGGCTTCTGGAACATACTGGCTAGTGTAAGGACTGCGTTCGGCCGTCGCCAGCGTCACGGTGAAAAAAAACCGCAAGAATATGTAAGTCTTCCCCCCTCGGATGAAAGCCGAAGGCAAAGCAAAAACGGATACTCGTGGTCTGATTTTGGCTGATGAGAACAATAATGAACGCTTTGCTTTATATTCTGGTGGTGGTGATTTGGGGGACAACCTGGATTGCCATTTATATGCAACAGGGAGTGGTTTCGGTCCCGGTGTCTATCTTCTGGCGCTTTGCCGTGGCGGCGGTGGTGATGCTGGTAGTCCTTCTGGCGCTGGGTCGCCTGAAGCGCATCGGGCTCAAAGACCACCTGTTTTGCGTGCTGCAGGGCGCGTGTGTGTTCGGTTTCAACTTCTTCTGCTTCTATCACGCCGCCGCGTACATCAGCTCCGGGCTGGAGTCGGTGATTTTCTCGATGGCGGTCTTGTTTAACGCCTTCAACAACCTGCTGTTCTTCCGCAAGAAGCCTTCTCCGCGCGTATTGCCCGCGGCGGCGCTCGGGATAGCCGGAATTATCGCTCTGTTCTGGCACGATCTGGTTGCGACCCAAATGGCCCCCTCGCTGCTCATCGGCATCGGCCTTAGCGCACTCGGCACGTTTGGCTTCTCTTTGGGGAATATGATCAGCGCCCGTCACCAAAGCCGGGGCCTGGAAACGCTGTCGACCAATACCTATGCGATGTTCTACGGCACCGCGATTATGGGCGTAGTGGCGCTGGCGAGCGGCGAGTCGTTTATGCCTGACTTCACCTCGCGCTACATCGGTTCGCTGCTTTACCTTGCCATTTTCGGTTCAGTGATCGCTTTTGGTGCCTATTTTACGCTGGTTGGCCGAATCGGTGCCAGCCAGGCGGCCTACAGTACGCTGTTGTTCCCGCTGGTGGCCCTCTCGTTATCGACGGTTTACGAGGGCTACGTCTGGCACGCGAATGCGGTGCTGGGGCTGGTGATGATTCTGCTGGGTAACCTGGTGATGTTTGCCAAACCCGAGCAGTGGCTGCCGTGGCGTAGAAAACTGGCGTAATAAAAAACCGCAGCTTGTTCAGGGCTGCGGTTTTTGCCTTCATGGCCGGAGTTATTTATTCGGCACGTCAAACATCGTAGCGTCGGTGGCTAAATCATCTACCACCTGCTTCAGGGTATCGACGGTGACTTTGGCGTTTTCATTATTCAGCGTTTTCCCCTCGCCTTTACGCACCACGCGTAAGACAGGCTTATTGGTGGACGCGTCAATCAGTTCGCCTTCGAAGTAGAGATCGGTATTCATCGTGCGGTGGCCGGTGGCCATTTGTGTGCCAGCCACTACCATCGCAATCGGGATAACCTCATAGAACTGCAGCCCTTCATTGCTGCTATCCACGCCGGTAATCGCCCCACGGAAAATTAAACTACGTGGGCCTGGCGTCGTTACCAGCGGTTTGCGCTGCTGTGCCGCTGCCTTCAACTTTGTGTTGGTATAAGCCAGCAGGCCATCCAGCGTTTGCTGGCCAATCTGCGTCGTCGGTTTAGGCGTTGGGTAATAAACCACCGGGTTATAGACCAGGCTGTCGTAATTACTGGGTTTGAAGTTCGGGTCGACCCAGCGCATAACGGTTTTTCCGGTCGCCGATTTTGTTTCCTGCAGACCAGAGTAATCTTTTAGAAATCCAGAGTATTTTTCCGGCGCGGTGGTTTTTGAAGCACAACCCGTCAGTGCGAATAAACCTGCCAGACAAGCCACTTTAAAATACGTTGTGGTACGCATCGTTTTTTCCTGTTAGTGGATATAAGCCTTTCAGGTATAGCAAAAAACGACACGTCCTGTGGGGGTAAAGCGGCTTTGATGCAAAAACTCAGATCTGCCGCTCATCTCCTGCGGCGGCGACGCCATCGCACAGCAGGTCGATAATCAGTAACGCGCCATATTGCCCCTCGCCGGGAGAAAGCCAAACATCTCCGGCCTGCGTCGCGCTGGTGGGATCTTTGGTCACCATGATTATCGCCGCGCCCTGCCGCCTGGCCTGCTGCACCGCCGCAAGAAGCGCGCTGTCCGGCGTTGAGCTGGCGAAGACAATCATCGCCTGCCCCGCATTCAGCATCGAGGCGGTGAAGCTCATCAGCGCCGGGTCATAGCAGACGCTGGCGGGCTGGCCCAGCGTCAGCAAGCGATACTGCAGCAGGCTGGCAAAAGGCGTGTCCGCCGCACCGGCGCTAAAAATATGAATCGCATTGGCTCGCCTGAGCAGCGCCACGGCACGCGTGACGCTCGCCTCAGGCAACGTTTCCAGCTGCTGACTCAGCGACTGCTGGATGCTGCCCAAACGCTGCTGCCAGGCAGCAGACAGCTCGCTGCCCGGCATGGCGGCACTGGCCTGCGCCAGCTTCATGCGTAAATCGCGAATATCGTCGCAGCCTGCGGCTCTGGCAAAGCGCGTGATGGTGGCCGGACTGACGCCCGCCGCCTGTGCAAGCTGATCGATTGTTGCCGACGACGCAAAGCCAGGATCGTGCAGAATAGCCTGCGCGACTCTGGCTTCCTGCTGGCTGAACTCCGCCAGCTTCTGGCGAATGCGGCTGATAATATCGCCGTCCGTATCACGCCCGATGGAGTGTGAAAAACGCGCCAGCACGTCTTTAGCCACGCCGCCACGACTGGCCAGAAATTGCAGCGTCTCGTTATCTACCCATGCCGCATCCCCCAGTACCTGAGACGGCGCGGCTAACGCTTCCTGTACCCGGCTGTCGTGCCGCTGATGGCGAACCTGGCCGAGAAAATCATTCATGTCGCTGCAGCCAATGGTTCTTGCAAATTGCTGGAGCGTAGCCTGACTGACACCCGCGCGCGCCGCCAGCTGCTCCATCGTCGCATCCGGTAGCTGGAAAAAATTCTCAAGAAAAAAGCGTGCCAGCCGGGTCTCCTGCGGAGAAGAGTCCGCTAACCCATGGACCAGGTGATAAACAATATCCATCGCTGAAAGATTCCTTGCGTCTGCGTCACGGGCGAATAAACCATCATAATACCTTGAAATTATTTTTCAATTACCATTGCCGTCATACCTCTCACTTTCGCTACACCAGCCCGACAGCCTCCTGAACCCCCTTTAATATTCAGGAAACCAATAATCCAACGCAGATCACGGTCATGAAAATAATTTTCATACATGCTGAATAAACGCGCTGTTGTTTGAAACACGTTTTCAATTTGAAGGATAAAGGTAATGAAGAAGATCATGTTATGTTGCGCCGCGGGGATGTCCACCAGCATGCTGGTACAGAAAATGCGTGCCGAGGCCACAAAGCGTGCGCTGGACGTGCAAATTGACGCCGTCTCCGTCGCAGAAATTGAAAGCCATCTCCAGAGCGCCGACGTGGTGCTGCTTGGCCCTCAGGTGCAGTTTGAGCTGGCCCGTCTGGCCGAGCTTTCTGCCCCGTCAGGTAAGCCGGTGGCGGTTATCGACATGATGGATTACGGCACCATGCGCGGCGACCGCGTGCTGGATAAAGCTCTTACCCTGATGGCCTGATGAGCGGGAGAAAACGATGAAAATTACCGTTGTAGGCGGGGGCAGCAGCTATACCCCGGAACTGATTGAAGGTCTGATTCTGCGCCATGCCGCCCTGCCGATGACGGAGCTGGCGCTGGTGGACGTGGAAGCCGGGCGCCAGAAAGTTGAGATTATCGCCGCGCTGGCGCGCCGCATGTTCGACAGTAAAGGGTTGGAGCAGGTCAGCGTGTCGGTGCATTACGATCCTGACGCCGCGATTGCAGGCTCAAGCTTCGTGCTGACCCAGCTGCGCGTTGGGCAGCTACCCGCTCGGGCCGCCGACGAACGCCTGGGGCTCAGCCACGAGCTGCTGGGCCAGGAAACCACCGGCGTCGGCGGTTTTGCCAAAGCGCTGCGCACCATTCCGGTAATGCTGGATATTGCAAAGCGCGTCGAGCGCCTTGCGCCGGATGCATGGATTATTAACTTTACCAACCCGGCAGGCATTGTCACCGAGGCCGTGTCCCGATACAGTTCCGCCAACATTGTCGGTTTGTGCAACGTGCCGGTGACCATGCACCACACCATCGCCGACATGCTCAAACTGCCTTACGACAAAGTCACGCTGCGCTTCGCCGGGCTCAACCACATGGTGTGGGTGCACGAGGTGATTGCCGATGGCCGTGACGCGACCGCCGAGGTGATTGAAATGCTGTGCGACGGCGAGCAGCTTTCAATGAACAACATCAAAGCGATTCCGTGGCCGCCCGCACTGCTGCGCGCCCTGAAAGCGATCCCTTGCCCGTACCATCGTTACTTCTGGCAAACCCGCACCATGCTGAAGGATGAACTGACGGATGCCGCGAACGGGAAAGGCACCCGCGCCGAGCAGGTGATGAAAGTAGAGGCCGAGCTGTTTGAGCTGTACGCCAACCCGCAGCTCGACAAAAAGCCGCAGCAGCTCAGCCAGCGTGGCGGCTCGTTCTATTCGGAAGTTGCCCTGGAGCTTATCGACGCCCTGCACAACAACCTCGGCAGGCAGATGGTGGTGAATACCGCTAACAACGGCGCCATTCAGGGGCTGCCGGACGACGCGGTGATCGAAACCAACTGCGTGATAGACGCGCTTGGCGCTCATCCGCTCGCGTTCGGTAAACTTCCTCCTCTAATGAACGGCCTGACTCAGCAGGTGAAAGACTTTGAACGGCTGACGATTGAAGCGGCGGTTCACGGCGACAAGCAGCAGGCGCTCCTGGCGCTGATAGCGAACCCGCTGGTGGCCGACGTGAATATTGCTCAGGCGTTGCTCGACGAAGTACTTGAAAGCAACAAGGCGTGGCTGCCGCAGTTTAATTAGCGCCGCTTATCGGTGGGCTGGTGTGCCGCCCACCCCATGACAGAAATCAATAACAATAATGCCCGGCCATGCGCCGGGACAGGGGTAACCGTGTCTGCAAAGAAATCGTTTCTTGAAAAATATGTGCTGCCGGTAGCACTGAAAATCGCCGGGCAGAAGCATGTGCTTTCCGTCCGTGATGGGATAATCCTGAATATGCCGTTCATGCTGATCGGCTCATTCTTCCTGATTTTCGCCTATCTGCCGGTGCCGGGTTACCCCCAGCTGATGACCGATTTGTTCGGCGCAACCTGGCAAAGCAAGCTGCTTTATCCGGTCAAAGCGACCTACGACATCATGGCGATTATCTCCAGCTTCGGCATCGCCTACCGCCTGGCTGAAAAGTACCGCACTATCGACCCGCTCACCTCCGGGGCGGTATCGCTGGTGGCCTTTATCATGACTATTCCACAGAACATCATGTTCACGCCGCCGTCCGGCGGTCCTGCGGAATTCGTGAAGGGCGTGCTGCCGATGGGGCAAATCGGCAGCCAGGGGCTGTTCGTTGCCATTCTTATCGCCCTGCTTTCTACCGAAATTTACCGTTTTATCAGCAACCGTAATTTGGTGATTCGCATGCCTGAGGGCGTGCCGCCGGCGGTAGCAAAATCGTTCCTCGCGCTGGTACCCGGTTTCTGCGTGCTGGCGGTGGTGCTGGCGCTTCGCCTGCTGGTGGAAGCCACACCGTTTGGTGACATCAACACTATGATTACCGATCTGGTAGGCATCCCGATGAGCCATATCGGCGGTTCGTTGCCGGGGATGATTGTGTCGGTGATCCTGATTGGCATTCTGTGGACGCTGGGCCTGCACGGCGACACCATCGTGCTGGTGTTTATCCGCCCGGTCTGGCTGACTAATATGTCCGAGAACCTGGCCGCATTCCAGAACGGCCTGCCTATCCCGCACATCATTACCCAGCAGTTTTACGACCTGTGGATCGCACCCGGCGGCACCGGCGCGCTGTTAGGCCTGGTTATTTTCATGCTGATCCGCAGCCGTAGCGTACAGATGAAGCAGCTGGGTAAAATTGCCGCCCCTGGCAGCCTGTTTAACATCAGCGAACCAATGGTGTTTGGTATTCCGCTGGTGATGAACCCGTACCTGGTGGTGCCGTTTATCCTGACGCCGGTGGTGCTGGTCATTGTCTCCTACACGGCGATGGCAACCGGCCTGGTTGCGCCCCCTGCCGGGATTGCGCTGCCGTTCACCACGCCGATTATCGTCAGCGGCTATTTAGCGACGGGCGGCCACGTTTCCGGCTCAATTCTGCAGATTGTGAACCTGGCTATCTCGCTGGTGATGTATTACCCGTTCTTCCGGGTCTGGGATAACCTGAAGTTCCGCGAAGAGCAGCAGGCGAATCAGGCGGCGGTCAGCGCCCCGGCTGAGGCGGTGAGTGAGAGGAGTACAGTCTGATACTTGTTTTGTCTCAATATGTTATTAGGTGAACACCCAGGACGTTTGACCTCTGCAAATTTGGGTATCGTTCCGTTCACCCGTAGAGCTATTTCCCCTGCACGTTCAGATAACGGTGAACGTGTTCGGGGGATAACGCCATCCCCCGAACAGCCCCGGCGCCCGGCGAGCTCATCGCCGCTGAAGCGGTAAACCCACCGGCTATCACCCAAACATTCGGGGTCGTTCGCGATTCGTTCCCGACGATCGCTCTCTTTCGCTGCTCCCGGCAGCTCAACCCCGCCTGAGTTGGGTCATAACCGGGGGCGATGAGAGCCGGGAACAAAGGCGTCGCTGTAGGGCTTGCAGCAACTTTAACGCTCAGCGTGGCTATGAGCCTGAAGCGAGGCACGGTTCCGGCTTAAATCGCCTCCATTTTCTCTCCGACTGGCCAGGGTCCGGACGTCGGGAACGGCCGGAGGCTGAGAGCGTCGGGAACGCATCTCAGCCGACCCAGGACTGGGAGATAAAACGGAGGTCTGCCGCTTCAGCGGTCGATTTATTTGGCCGGGAGTCCGGGGTCTCGGGGGAATGACGGTGATTCTCCCGAGACGTTCACCGGTACGGTGGCTGCATATAAAACAGGACTAGAAGTGAACGGAACTAACAATGAATAGCATAGATATCCGTTAATCCCGGAGCCCACACGAATTACTTCTTCACCTCTACCTGATAAAAAATATGCTTCCCGAACGGGTCAATTTCATACCCTGTCACCTCTTTACGCACTGGCTCGAAAATGGTGGAGTGCGCAATCATCACCGCCGGCATCTGGTCGTGCATCATCTGCTGCGCCTCTTTGTACAGCTCGACGCGTTTGTCATGATTACCTTCGGCGCGGGCTTCAAGGATCAACTTATCAAACGGCTGATAGCACCATTTTGACGAGTTAGAGCCGCCGTTGGCCGACGTGCAGGTAAATAATGGCCCGAAGAAGTTATCCGGATCGCCGGTTGCCGTGGTCCAGCCCATCAGCGCCGCCTGATGTTCACCGCCCTTCACGCGTTTAAGATACTCACCCCATTCGTAGGTAACCACCTTCGCCGTGACGCCAATTTTCGCCCAGTCGGCCTGGATCATTTCCGCCATGCGCTTAGCATTCGGGTTATACGGACGCTGAACCGGCATCGCCCACAGATCGATGCTCATGCCGTTAGCAAACCCGGCCTCTTTGAGCAGGGCTTTGGCTTTCCCGGGGTCATAATCGTAGTCTTTAAGCTTATCATCCGCGCTCCAGACACCCGGCGGCAGCAGATTTTTCGCCTCAATACCCGTGCCGTGGAACACCGCCTGAATAATCGCCGGTTTGTTGATAGCCATCGCCAGTGCCTGGCGCACCTTCACGTTATCCAGCGGCGGTTTCTGAGTGTTAAAGGCGAGGAATCCGGTATTCAGCCCCGCTTTCTGCATCAGGTTAATGTTTTTGTTTTCCTTCATACGCGGCAAATCCGCCGGGTTCGGGAATGGCATAACCTGACACTCGTTTTTCTCAAGTTTTGCGTAACGGATCGAGGCATCCGGCGTGATGGAGAAGACCAGACGATCAATCTTCGACTTACCCTGCCAGTAATCCGGGAAGGCGGTATAGAGAATGCGTGAATCTTTCTGGTACTGCTTCAACTCAAACGGTCCGGTACCGATAGGATCGGAGTCGACACGCTCCGGCGTGCCGGCCTTCATCATCGTATCCGCGTATTCGGCCGAAAGAATAGAGGCAAAATACCAGCCCAGATCGGCGACAAACGGTGCTTCCGGGTGCGCCAGCGTAAAGCGCACGGTGTTGTCATCCACTTTGTCGATGGCGGTAATCAGCTTGCCGAACTCCAGGCTTTCAAAGTTGGAATAGTTGCCGCTGGAGACGTTGTGATAAGGATGGTTGGGATCCTTCTGGCGCATAAACGAGAAAATGACGTCGTCGGCATTAAAGTCCCTCGAAGGCTTGAAGTATTTATTGCTCTGGAACTTCACGCCTTTACGAAGATGGAAGGTGTACACTTTTCCGTCCTCGCTTACGTCCCAGCTTTCCGCCAGGCTTGGCTGCAGCTCGGTTGTGCCAACTTTGAAGTCCACCAGCCGGTTATAGACCGGTACCGCGCTGGCATCCACGCTGGTGCCGGAGGTGTAAAGTTGCGGATTGAAGTTTTCCGGTGAGCCTTCAGAACAGTAAACCAGCGTGCTGGCCGAGACGCTGGTACTGATAGAGAGTGCCGCTATGGCAAGTGCAAGCGTTGTAATCTTTGTTTTCATCGCTGTCATCCTGTGGTGTTTACCCTGGTCCTGTTGAATAAAGCTTGTACAAAGCGTTTTAATAAATAACATTAAATTCAGGCTTCTAACAAACAACATCGAGCAATAAGGAAACACTATGTCTTCGTCGCTAAGCGATCGGTTAATTCAGCGTTTCTTCCGTTATCTGGCGGTGACCAGCCAAAGTGACCCGCGTGTAAACACCCTGCCCAGCACGCCCGGGCAGCATGTAATGGCCAGCATGTTGGCGGAAGAATTAAGAACGCTTGGCCTTGAAAATATCACTCTTGACGAGCACGCCACGGTTACCGCCGTGAAGAAAGGCAATGTGCCAGGTGCGCCGCGCGTTGGGTTTATCACCCATATCGACACCGTTGACGTCGGCCTGTCCCCGGACATACACCCGCAGATCCTGCGTTTTACCGGTGAGGATTTGTGCCTGAACGCCAAAGAAAATATCTGGCTGCGCACTGCGGAACATCCGGAAATCAACGCCTACTTAGGCGAGGAGATTATCTTCAGCGACGGCACCAGCGTGCTGGGCGCGGACAACAAAGCCGCCGTAACGGTGGTGATGACGCTGCTGGAGAACCTGACGAAAGAACATCAGCACGGTGACATCGTTGTGGCCTTTGTCCCGGATGAAGAGATTGGCCTGTGCGGCGCGAAGGCGCTGGATTTGGCGCGTTTTGACGTGGATTTTGCCTGGACCATCGACTGCTGCGAACTGGGTGAAGTGGTTTATGAAAACTTTAACGCCGCCCACGCAGAGCTGAAGTTTACCGGCGTGACCAGCCACCCGATGTCCTCCAAAGGCGTGCTGGTGAACCCGCTGCTGATGGCGATGGATTACATCAGCCACTTTGACCGCAAGCAAACGCCTGAGCACACTGAAGGCCGCGAAGGTTACATCTGGTTTAACGGCATCCAGGCCTCGCAAAGCGAAGCGTTGCTGAAAGCAAATATTCGCGACTTCGACCAGGCCAACTTTGAACGCCGCAAGCAGCAGATTGGCGAAGTGGCGCAGAAGATTGCCGCGCAATACCCCACCGCGCGCGTGGAGTACAGCATCAGCGATACCTACAGCAATATCAGCAACGCGATTACCGACGATCGCCGGGCGATTGATTTGATTTTTGCCGCCCTGGATGAACTGGGCATTGAGCCGAAGGTGATTCCAATGCGCGGGGGCACGGATGGTGCGGCGCTTTCGGCTAAAGGGCTGCTAACGCCGAATTTCTTTACCGGCGCGCACAATTTCCATTCGCGATTTGAGTTTTTACCGCTGCGGGCGTTTGAGGCTTCTTACAATGTGGCGCTGAAGCTTTGCCTGCTGGCGGCGAAGTAATTTCCCCTCACCCTAACCCTCTCCCCAAAGGGGCGAGGGGATTCATACAGAGAACGCTTGAATTCCCCCTCTCCCTTCCAGGGAGAGGGCCGGGGGGAAGGGTTAACCTTTACTTTTTCCGCGCCAGCATCGTGGCGAAACGCAGCTTAATGCGGTTACCGTTCTCATCAGTTTTATGCAACTGACCAACGTCCTCGTTGTACTTAACCTGCTCCCAGCCTTCATAGTAGTTTCGCAGCTCGCCCTCTTTGAAGGCAAACGGGAACCCTACCGTGCAGGGGAAATCTTCGGTATCCATCGCCGCGACGATCAGGTTGTAACCGCCGGGTTTTGTGCAGCGCTGCATATTGGCTATTAAACCCGGAATGGTGCTGCGCTCGAGGAACATCATCACCACGGTTGAGAGAATGAAATCATATTCACCGTCAAAGCTCAGTTGGTTAAGGTCCACCTGCGCCGTAACGATGTTTTTCAGCCCTTCAGCCTCAATAATCTTGTTCAGATTCGCGATACTCATCGGATTTTTATCCCATGCGGTAACATCAAACCCTTTCTGATTCAGGTAGAGGCTATTGCGCCCGCCGCCGCAGCCAAGATCCAGTGCTTTACCTGGAACAACATATTTTACGGCGTTCAAAACGTCAGAATGGGTGGCGGTTAAGCCGTATTCTTCGCTGTAGTAGCTTTCAGACTTCTCGGTCATGACAGATCCTTTTTTTCTGGCCGTGCGGTACGCACAATCAATTTCCCCTGCATTAACAGGATAAAAGTGCGTGCCAACAGCAGGCCAATAATCACATTAGTAAAAACAAAAAGTGGCACAGCAATAAGATGGAACAGACCATCAGCGCTGCTGGTGCTGAGGTGCAGCGAGGTGGTGGCCAGCGCGGAAAGACCGAATGAGAAACTCCAGAAGGAGGCGTTAAACGGCTGCGCCAGATACCAGGGCATTAAGCGCAGCATAAAAAGCAGCTGCAGCAGGCCATAGCCAAACAGCATTTTCGCAAAGAAATCCGTCACGCCGCCGTTCACCGCCAAATAAGCGCTACAGGCCACCAGCGCGGGGGCCAGTTGAATGCCCAGCGAAGTGCGCACCGGCGTCGGAAGCTCCCCGGCGCTGCGCATACGGTGCAAAATAGCCGGTTCGAGACTCAGCCAGGAAAAGACGCCCGCCCCAAGGAACAGGATCCCCAGGTCGTGATAGCCCAGCGCGCCGCAGGCCATCGCGCTAATAAAGTTATTCGCCACCGTCGGCAGGTACAGCCCCGGCGTCGTGGCATCCTGAGGATGCGTCCCCCGCCATAATCCCGCTGACTGCCAGGCCGCATAGCACAGCTGAACCACGGCGCCAAAGGCAAACATCACCACCGCAAGCGGCCGCAGATAAGGCGCAATGCCGATGGCAACAAGCAGGGTTGTGGCCGGGAACAGGCTAACAAAACTGCTCATCAAGGGGTGATGGATTTCCGCAATCACACTTTGCGGGTAGCGAGCCAGACGGGTGAGAAACGCCAGCGCCAGCAGCAGCCAGATACCGCCCGCAAGCGCAACCAGCGCCTCTCCTACACACGACGGAACCGGCCAGATAGTCGCGGCATAACGCCAGGCGAATCCCATGCCAATCGTACCCAGCACCATCCCAAAGTAGCCTGCGGGAAGATTAATAAAGCTGCCGGTGGTTGATTTCTTCATTTTGTTTATTTTTTAAAATGTATTTTAAATGCATTTTATGCGATTACGCCGCGTAACGCTACGCCGCTCAATTACCTGCTACGTTTATCATCAGGACACTGCGAGAAATGGCGATGAAAAAATACCGGCTAACGAACGATTCACAGCACCATGATTATCAGCACGAGGGCGAACTGCGGCAAGTTCGGCTCTGGCAAATTGAGGCGCTTTACACTTTCGGCGATGTCGAGATAGGACAACGCGGCGGCTGGGTAGAACAAGAGGCTAATCTGAGTCAGTCGGGAAACTGCTGGCTTGAGCCTGGCGCTTTTATATGGGGCAATGCACGAGTCGAAGAGAACGCGATAATTAGCGGCGAGTCTGAAATTTGCCAGGGTGCAAAAGTTAGCGGCAATGCGCATGTTGATGGCTCGCGCATCAGCGGAGAGTGCCATATCTACGGCTCGGCTCGCGTGCTGCATCAGAGCGAGGTGATTGCCGTGCTGGGGCTGACCGAAGATGCCGAAATGCGGCTGCAAATCTACGGGAACGCCACGGTCCGCGCCTCCCGCATAGTTCACCAGGCACAGGTCTACGGCCATGCGCGAGTGAACAATGCGTTTATCGAACATCGCTCGGCTGTCTTTGATAATGCGATCATCGAAGGTAACGAAGAGAACAATGTTTGGATCTGCGACTGTGCGCAGGTGTCCGGCAACGCACGTATTATTGCCGGCAGCTGCGACAGTCAGATCCCCACGATTCGCTATTCTTCACGGGTTTACGGCAACGCCATCATCGAGGGCGACTGCGTGCTAAAGCATCGCGTTCAGGTTTACGGCGATGCGGCGCTTATCGGCGGCCCTATTCTGCTGGACAACAACGTGCAGGTGTACGGCCACGCTAAAGTGATGGGCAACGTGCTAATAGAAAACAACGTGCAAATTTATGACGAGGCGGCGGTGGAAGGTATTGATGGCGAACTCATTCATCTTCGCGGCATGAAGGATATTAACGGCGAGCAGCGAATCACCCGCACGCCGTTTTATGGCGTTTTTTAATCGGCGATGCGCCCATAAATATTCTGATCATGGTACTCGCCGTTCAGGAATTCGGCCTGCTTCAGGCAGCCTTCGAGGGTGAAGCCGTTGCGCTGTGCTACCCGGTTACTGGCCCGATTGGTCAGGATGCACTTGATGACAAACCGGCGTACCGTTCCTTCCTGTGCATATTTGCTAATCACAGCCTCAATTACGGCGGAAATAATGCCCTGCCCCTGCATATCTTCGCTTAGCCAGTAGCCGATGTAGGCCGTTTTGTTGGTCGGTTCTATCTGGTTAAAGGAAAACACGCCCACCAGCTCGCCGCGATGGAGGATCATAAACATCTTCGCGTAGCCTTTATGATGGAGAACGTAGTTCCCCTGCACCGTTTTGCGCGTGTCGTCCTCGGAAACAACATACTGCGGCCAGTTCATGGCTTTTTGCAGCCAGCTTTTGTTGCGCTGCACCAGGGCAAAAACATCCTTAACAAACCGCTCGTTCACCGAATGCAGCTCGATTTCATCGTTGACCGCAATCACTTCATCCTGCCATTTCTGATGCTGCTCCACACGCGGCTCCCGTTTTTGCTTATAGGTGACAGCCATCTTATGTCACTTTTACCAGGAAGTTGACTCCGATTTATACCGACAGAACAGTAATGAATAAAAATTCATTATGGATAAATGCAAAATCAATACTAAAAACCAATACCCCGCTCATTCCTTGCATTAATTTTCATCAAAATATGGAATGCTTCGCGAAAAATGACTTCAAATATTGAAGTCAAAAAACGATATGCTACGATGACATTGCACGTCGAATCATGGAAGGAATCATGGGATATGGACAGGAATACCTAAGAAACAAACATCGTCAGACGCTAATTCAAATTTTCATCAAGCCCGTTCCCTCCGGAGTGAAATGGCAGGATATAGAAAGGCTGGTGCTTGCCCTCGGGGAGAGGTCAACCCCGGCCGCGGTTCACGTATACGCTTCCAGCTTAACGGCAGCATCGCCCATTTTCATCGTCCCCATCCTTCTCCTGAGACCGATAAAGGGGCCATAGCCAACCTGAAAGAATGGTTTGAGAGTATCGGAGTCACACCATGACCACTGCGGAAGCACTGCCAAACATTATGATCGTCAGCGGCCAGCCAGCGTTGATCACCTGGGTTCCCGAAATAAACCTCTTTCGCGGGAAATTTCTCGGCTTAACCGGATACTGTGACTTCGTCGCCGACAGCGCGGCGGGGCTTCTTCGTGAGGGTGAAACCGCCTTACAGTACTACCTGGAGGACTGCCATTCTGCGGGTATTGAACCTTTTGAAAAAGAAGAAAAAATGAAGACGTTCACGCTGCGCTATCCTGAATCCTTTGGCGAACGACTGAGTGTTGCTGCGGCCGAGCAGCAAATGTCGGTTAACAGTTACATCATTGATGTACTGACAAAACATTTGAGAAATCGATAAAAAAGCCCCGCGGCTTTTACGCGGCGGGGCTGGGGTGATTAACGCATTTCGCGGTCGTCGACGTATTTACGCTTATCCGCCGGCGGCGGGAAGTACTGGTACAGCCAGGTTTCACTGATGGCTTTCCCCTGGCAGCGCAGGAACATACGCATCTCGACCGGGTCGGTGGAGTCGTTGGTCGGGTACCAGTCAAACAGGATGCGGTAGCCGTCAAACGGTTCGACGTAGAGGATCTCAACCTGCTTCGCTTCGCCGTTGGAGAGCGTGATCACCGGTTCAATGCCTTTCGGCGCGGCGGCTTTCAGGTCGCCGCCGACAAAATCAATAGCAAAGCGGCGGGACCATTTGTCCGGGAAGTGTTCGCCCGGCGCCCAACCTTCCGGGAAGCTGCCCATGCCGGTACGGGTGGCGTAAACGCGGGCCAGATCCGTGGTGACAGGCGGCAGGCCGCTCCAGTAGAGACGGTATTTAAACTCGAACTCATCCCCGGCTTTGACCGGTTTTTCCGGCTGCCAGAAGCAGACAATATTGTCGAGGGTTTCGCCGGTGGTCGGGATTTCCATCAGGCCAACGGATCCTTTGCCCCACTTGTTGCGCGGCTCCACCCACAGGCTTGGGCGCTTGTTGTACCAGCCCATAATGTCCTGGTAGCTGGCAAAATCGTGATCCAGCTGCAACAGGCCAAAGCCTTTCGGGTTCTCGTCCATAAAAGCGTTGAACTGCAGCTTTTGCGGGTTATTCAGCGGGCGGCAAATCCACTCGCCGTTACCGCGCCACATGGCCAGGCGGTCGGAGTCGTGAATTTGCGGGTGAATGGTGTCGCAGGTGCGGCGTTCGTTGGTGCCGCAGGCAAACATACTGGTCATAGGCGCGATACCCAGCTGCTTGACGTCTTTACGGGCATACAGGTGATTGTCCACCTCCATCACCACCCGTTCGGCTTCGCAGTTGATGGTAAATTTGTAGGCACCGGTTACGCTTGGGCTGTCCAGCAGCGCGTAGACCACAAAAGTGGTGTCGGAAGCTTTTGGCGTTTCAAACCAGAACGAGGTGAAGTCCGGAAACTCTTCCGGCGTATCGGTGAAGGTGTCCACCGCGAGGCCACGGGCGGACAGACCGTACTGATAAGTACTGTCTACGGCACGGAAGTAGCTGGCACCGAGGAATGAAACCACGTCACGGCGCGCCAGTTCAGGCGCCTTAAAGACCTTCAGGCCGGCAAAGCCGAGATCGGTCTGGCCTTCGAGCTGTTTGGTGTCCACGCCCGCGTCGTTGTAGTTAAACAGTTCCGGGCGGAAATGAATTTCACGCGCCTGATGGGTGGCAGAGTCCAGAGAAAACATTCTGACGCGGCGGCGGAACCCCATGCCGACGTGGAAGAACTGCACGTCGAGCTGGCGATTATCTATGTTGTTCCACAGCGAATGATTAGCATCATACTGGATGGCGTTGTAAGCCTGAGGCGTCAGGTTAGCAAGTGTGTTCGGCAGCGCTCTCGGCGCGCCTCCCCACGGTTTTTTCGACAGGTCATGCGCCATGCCCTGGAGCACTGCAAAATCGAAGGCAGTGGAGTGCCCGTCCGCAATGCCGGACTCGGCTGCAAAGGCGCTTCGGGAGAACAGCGTGGCAAGGGTCGGCGTGCCGCAGGCAGCGGCAAGAGCCATAGAGGCCTGGATAAAACGTCTGCGATTCATGCCTGAGAAATCGTCCTTATATGTCGATGTGTTTCGTCCCGCCCTCGGGCAGAACAGCGGCAAGAGACTGCTACCTGTACGACCGCACACTCTAGACAAAATTCACAATGAATCCAATGGGCGGTGAAGGCGTTTGAGGGAGGAACGAAGGTTTTTTTTCAGGAAACCAGATATTGCCGAAAAATGGACAATACTCTGGCGAAAAAAGCGCTAAAAATTTCAGCAGGCGGCCCGTCGCCAGGCCGCCAGAAAGGTTACTTCACGCTAACGTCGATGCCCGGGAAGAACTTCTGCGCAAGCCTGGTGACGGTGCCGTCGGCTTTGACTTTATCAATCGCCGCGTCCAGCTCTTTTTTAGTGACAGCGTCACCTTTACGCAGACCAAAGCCGATCCCGCTGCCGAGAATGGTATCGTCGCTCACCGGCTTGCCGATAAAACCAAAGCCTTTGCCCTGCGGCGTGCTCAGGAAGCCAGCCTGACCCGCAGCGGACATCACCAGCGAGGCGTCAATGCGGCCGTTCAGCAAATCGGCCCAGGCCATGTTCTGATCTTTATACGACACGACGCTTACGCCCTGCTTCTCCCAATGTTCTTTGGCGTAGGTTTCCTGAATAGAGCCCTGCAGCACGCCGATGGTTTTACCCTTCAGCCCTTCCGCCGTCGCCTCCAGACCGCTGCCTTCTTTGCCGACCAGTTGAGAAGGAATGCGGTAAATTGGCTGGGTGAAATCAATGCTTTTCTGCCGCTGGGCGGTGATGTTCATCGCCGAGTTGATGGCATCGAATTTCTTCGCGGCAAGCCCAGGAATCAGCGCATCAAACGAGGTCTCAACCCAGGTACACTTGAGGCTGGCAGCCTGGCAAATGGCTTTGCCCAGCTCAATATCGAACCCTTCCAGCTCGCCCGCGCTGTTGCGGCTCTCAAACGGAGGATATTCCGCTTCCAGACCATAACGCAGCTCGCCGGCCGCCAGCGCAGAAAACGAAGAACACAGCCCAAGAAGCAAACTTAGCGCATAAATTTTTTTCATCATGACCCCTTATCAGCGTGGCTTAACCCGGCACAGCGCCTGCGCGCCCGCCCGTAATGTGGCTTCATCTTTAGCAAATGAGAGCCGGATAATGTTGTTATCGGTACCGTCGGTATAAAACGCGGAAAGCGGAATTGTCGCCACGCCATATTCTGTGATCAGCCGCTTCACCATTTCGCTGTCGGACTCATCGCTGAAGTGCCCGAAGCGGGCCAGCAGAAAGAACGATCCGCCGCTCGGCAGCAGTTCAAACGGCGATGCGGCCAGCAGAGACTGCATTAAATCACGCTTGCGCTGATAAAACGCCGCCAGCGAGAGATAAGTTTGCGGGTCGCGCATATAGTCAGCAAAGGCGTACTGCATTGGTGTATCGGCAGAGAACATCAGGAACTGATGCACCTTGCAGATTTCATCCATTAACGCCGCAGGCGCCAGGCAGTAACCCACGCGCCAGCCGGTCACGTGGAAGGTTTTACCGAATGACGACACAATCACGCTTCGCTCGGCAAGCTGCGGATGCGTCGCCATGCCGTGATGCTTTTTACCGTCAAACACGATGTGTTCGTACACTTCGTCGGACAGGATCACGATATCGGTGTTACGGGTCAGCGCCGCCAGCATCTCAAGATCATGTGCACTAAATACCTGCCCGCTTGGGTTGTGGGGCGTGTTCACAATAATCATGCGCGTGCGCGACGTGATAGCGGCCCGAACCTCGTCCCAGTTAATGGTGAAGTCCGGCAGATTCAATTTAAGCGCAACCGGCGTGGCGCCCTGCAGGCGAACAATCGGTGCGTAGCTGTCAAAGGACGGCTCAAAGTAGATAACCTCGTCGCCGGGATGCACCAGCCCGCTGATGGCGGAATAGAGCCCTTCACTGGCGCTGGCGGTTACCAGTACCTCATCGGCCGGGCTGTAGCTTGAACCGTAAAGGCTCAGCACTTTTTCAGCGATGAGCTGCTTCAGGGAAGCAAGACCCGTCATCGGGGCATACTGGTTATGCCCTTCCTGCATCGCTTTGGTAACGCCCGCAATTAATTGAGGATCGCACGGAAAGTTTGGTGCGCCCTGAGAAAGGTTTATCGCCTGGTGCTGCGCGGAAAGCTGGCCGATCACCGTGAAAATCGTGGTTCCTACGTCCGGCAATTTTGAACGATGTTGTACCGGGGTTTGCATGGCCATAGCTGCTCCTGAACAATATGCGATTTGCATAACTATTCAATCCGGATGCGATTGCCACGACAATCGAATTGTTGTCATAATAGCCATGCAAAAAATGCATAGCTCAGCGGAGAGCATCATGACCCGGCGTAACTTTCCCCTTAATACTCTCGATGCGTTCCTGGTCACCGCCAGGCACCTGAACCTCACCAGAGCGGCAAAAGAACTTTGCCTCACTCAAGGTGCAGTCAGCCGCAAAATCGCCACGCTTGAACAGTGGCTGGGGTTTGCACTATTTGAACGCCACGCACGCGGGTTACGCCTTACGCCTCAGGGGAGCGCCCTGCTGCCCGATCTTCAGAGCGCATTCAACACCCTGCTGGACGTTGCCGACCGCGCCTGCCATAAACCTGAGATTATCCGCCTCAAGGCTCCCACCTGTGCGATGCGCTGGCTGGTCCCAAAGCTTATCCAGCTCGAACAGCGTATGCCTGAGATACAGGTGGCCCTGACCACCACCGTGGAGCACGGCGTCAATTTTAAACATGAGCCGTTTGATGCCGCAATCGTGTTCGGGCAGCAGGCAAAGAGCGGCACGCTGCTGTTTGAAGAAGCCCTGACGCCGGTCATCAGCCAGGGGCTGCTGCCGCAAAACGGAAGCGTCTGGGAGCGGTTGACCTTCCTGCACCCAACCCGCGATCGTACCGACTGGTCGCTGTGGCTGACGCATAACGCGGCCCCGTGGCAGACAATGAGTAAACATCAGCACTTCGACACGATGGATCTGGCTATCAGCGCGGCGATTCAGGGGTTTGGCATAGCAATTGCTGATGAAACGCTGGTTGCAGAAGATATTCGAACCGGGCGGCTGGTGCGCCCCTTTGCCAGCAGCGTAAAAACCGGCGCGGGTTACCGCCTGGCGGTGAAGCCTGGCAGCGAAAATGCCGCCGGACTTGAGGCGCTCTGTCGGGCATTACTGGCAGAATCGTGAATGGCATGCCTTTCTATACTTTTTGCGATCGGTATGCGAACATTTAACCAAACAAATCAAATGACTGAGAATGAGTGGATGGCGAATAAAAAGCTGGTTTATCTTGACTCGATTCGGGGACTAGCGAGCTTTGCCGTCGTTCTCTCCCACCTGGCGTTGATGTATTTTCCGTTCCTGCATAATTTCAGTAACGCGCCTATTACCGACGATCACGCTGTTCAGCGCTGGATCCATAACAGCCCTTTTGGCTTTTTCTATTCAGGCACCGCCGCGGTTTATATCTTCTTTGTGATGAGCGGGATCGTACTTAGCCTCAGTAGCGCCAGAAATCATTATCCGCTAGCCAAGAATATTTTATCCCGCTATGCCCGCTTAGCCATTCCGGCTATCGCCTCATGCCTGCTGGCCTATATTGTCTTTACCATCGTGCGGGAATTTAACCTGCAGCAGGCAAGCAACTTCATTAATAACGAAACTAAAATCAGGGAACCGGGGCTGATTAACGCGATCTATTTTGGGGCAGTAAAAGCGATAGTTAATCTGCGTGGCGCAATCCAGTACAACCCCGTTCTGTGGACAATGGCGATTGAATTTTATGGCTCTTTGCTGATATTTATCGCCTATAAAACACGAAAACCGCTGCTAACCATGTCGCTGCTGACGTTGCTGTTTTTGGCG
The DNA here is from genome assembly GCA_009668225.1 of Enterobacteriaceae bacterium RIT693. Lineage (GTDB taxonomy): Bacteria > Pseudomonadota > Gammaproteobacteria > Enterobacterales > Enterobacteriaceae > Cedecea. The sequence goes on from WJYK01000002.1 coordinate 320,808, forward strand.
ATTAACCTGCATGTTTTCCTGGGAATGCTGAGCTTCCTGGTCGGTATGGCCATTAAAGAGCGGATGCCGTTGACCGAGAATAATAAAATCAGCTCGCTGATGATCATTGTCGGACTCTATTTCGCCGGGGCTCATATTTCCAGCGGCAGCTATGCGCTATTTACGTCAGTGTTAGGGAATAACGTCTATGAAGCGCTCAATTTCCTTGCCGGTATAATGATTGTCTGTGGGGTGATGCTTAATGGATACGTGCAATCCTGGCTGTCGTCAAAAGCATTGGTTAAATTAGGTGAACTCTCTTTCCCACTCTATTTAACGCACTGGAGCGTGATCCTGCTTTTCGCCAATCTGTTTGATCGGTTTAATTTCCATCATCCGCTGGCAGAAACGCTCATGATCGCCCTGCTTTCGGTGCTATTTTCCGTCTTCTTTGTCAGAATAGACCAGATTTCCATCCGCATTTCAGGGTTGATTAAACGCTATTCCAGAGCGGCGCCGGGACGCTCCATACGCTAAAAAAGCGCAGGCGGTTCACCCGGCCTGCGCTTTTTCATAAAACATTATCCCAGGGTAACGTGGTGTTTCATGACCCGTTTAAACAGCTGCATTCGCATGCGCATAAAGCGGTTTTCTACCTTAAACTTCGCACGCAGGTGAACCCCCAAACGCAGAGTACGATCCCGCCCTTTGATACAGGCAGGCCAGCTTAACGGTCCCGGTAGCGCTTTGCTCTGTGCCCCGGCGCTGCGGGCGAAGCTCACCCAGTAATCACCTACCTGAGCAGCGAACTGAAGATCCCGCTCATTCACATATTCCCTGGCCGGCGGAGTTAGCGGTAACGTGTTAAAGACGTAAGCCACTTCGTTGCCGTGCCAGGTGCCATTGGCATAAGTTTCACGCTCGGCCTCCGCCACATAGTCAAAATAGTACCGCCAGCAGGGCTGGCCGACCCGCTGCTGCGCCTGCATCACAACAAATCCCAGCGTTGTGAAGGCCATATCACGGCACACCTGACGCCCCAGCTCGCCATCCCCTTTGACGCCGGGATATAACAGCTTGATAAGCCCAAGGCCAAAACGCCTTTCCCGGCGCAGCAGCGCAACCTGTCCGGCGGGGTCAATTCCGAAATAGCTCAGTACGCTCGCTTCATCGCTGTTGCTGCCGACCATAAGCGGCATACGGTGCTGTCGCCCGGTAAAGAAGGTGTCCAGCATCGGCTCCGGCAGGACAATATCGCCGCTGATGGGCGTCGGGCCGATATTAAGGGGGGCCTCCAGCGCCCAAAGCGCATTGGCGGGGAGCGCGCGCAACTCATCAGCGCTCGCATTTTGTAGACCAAAATGGCTGGCGACTGCCACCCCGCGTTTTAAGGCCTTACGGCGATCCATGTCCGGCAACGTATAGGCGCTTTGTATAATGCCCTTGTGAAAAAGTCCGCTGGCGAGCGGCGAAGCCAGAAGAGAAAGGACGCTACGCGCGCCTGCTGATTCGCCAAACAATGTGACATTAGCGGTATCCCCGCCAAAAGCGGCGATGTTTTCCTGAATCCAATTTAGGGCTGCAATCTGATCGAGTAAGGCGAAGTTATGCACCGGGCCATCCGGGTTTTCAGCATCCAGCGACGGGTGAGCAAAGAAGCCAAGGTGCCCCAGGCGGTAGTTCACCGTGACCAACACCACGCCTCGGGCAGCAAATGCCGCACCATCATAAGGAGGCAAAGAACCTGCGCCGATGGTGTAACCGCCGCCGTGCAGCCAGACCATAACGGGTAGCGGTTTGTCATCTCGCCGGGTGGGTGTCCAGATATTAAGATACAGGCAATCTTCCGAGAACTGACCGGGATCGCCGCCGCCGACGGCCTTACAGTATTCCAGGCTTTGCCAACAGGCCGGGGAGAAAGTCTCTGCCGCACGTATCCCTTGCCAGTGTTCCGGTGGCTGAGGCGCTCGCCAGCGCAGATTTCCGGTTGGGGGGGCGGCAAAGGGAATACCGCGATACACCGCAATATCCCCCTGCAGGACGCCGCTCAGTTGACCCTGAGCAACGTTAACAACGTGTTCCATCAGCTGTTCCTTGTGACTGACATCCCAGCAGAGTAACGCGTTTACAGTAATCCGCAACGGCGTTTGCTGCGATCCTCCGCCTGCTGATAGAGGCTAAACTCATCGGCAACCGTTGCGCCAAGCGCCTTTTCGAACTCGAGGCGGCTGGAATGGCCGTGTTGCCGATGCCCGCCTTCGCAGCCCAGGTTCGACTGGAAGATACCCGCCGCGCTAACCGGCAGAAAATCCTCATAGATAATAGGCTGTGCGACGAGCCACCCGCGTTCAATGAGGAGCTGTGGATCGTCGCCAGGCTTAATGGACAGGCGATGCATATCACCAACCGGCGTCAGACGGTAGCGAAAATAGGCCAGCCCCTGGCGGCGCAGCAGCGCATCGCTGTCCGGAAAACGGCTGAACACGTCCTGCAGGTGCTGCTGATGGCTGAGATTGTCAGTGCCGTTACCCGCTTCCAGTAGCAGCTCGTCGTAGAGCGCACGGCCTTTAGGCGTCAGCGCCACGCCACGCTGCTCAATTTCACCAAAACGCGCGGTGTGCGTCCCATGGTGCTCCCCGGCAAACAGAATAGGCTCCTCCAGTGCTTTAAAGCTGGTCTGGCGTAGCAAAATAGGCCGTTCACGACGCGGTGGACCTTCGATAATTGCTTTCGGCGTAATGCCCCGCTCCGGCATGAGCGATTGAACGCGGTCGATATCGAGCGTGCGTGGCGTAAGATGGTTGATATGGCAGCCGCGGAAACAAACCACGTCGGCGATCAGGCGATGTTCGTCGTGCAGAGCACGATAGGTGTCGGCGTCAACCGTGGCATGCTGATGCCAGCGGAAGGTTTCCAGCGCCTCGGCAACAAAGGCGTTAGCCTCCGCCTCGCTAAAACCGCCCTGTTGGTCATGGAGATCCAGCATCTCACGGCAGCGGGGGGTGAAGATGTCCCGTTTATCCAGAATGCCGGCAGCACGCGCCCTCAGCTGTGGGTTGTCAATCAACTCAAGACGCAGCAGGGAAGTAAATACGCGGAAGGGGTTACGCGCCAGCGCCCGATCGTCAATCGGGCGGAAGGCGGTAGAATGCACCGGTACGCTGGCCTGGGATAAATCATAATAGCCCACCGGGTGCATTCCCATCACCTGGAATATCCGTTTTAACACCGCAAGCTCTTCAGCCTTGCCCACGCGAATCGCACCGTGGCGCTCAACGTTTAACCTTGCCAGTTCGTCAGCATTTTCTAACTGCTGGTGCAGCTCAGGGTTATGCTCCAGCACCGCCAGGTTCACATCGGCTACAAGTTCTAATAACGTGCCGTACTGCGGCACTTCTTGCTGGTACATCGCCGACATAGCTTGCGAAAACTTGTCCCGAATCTCGTCAGCCGTGAGGGTGTTCGCCATGATGTCATGCCTCCAGTGGATAATGCTGAAAGCGTAGAAGCTGGTCGATCGCTCATCAGGAAGAATTTCCATTTTGTGATCCGCTTTGCAGCGCCTAAAAAGTAATTTTTTTCAGCACATTACATAACGCGATGTTATGAGGAATGGCTATCAATCACAGTATAAATTAACAAAAAATCAACTTATACTGGCGGCATTGAAATCTGCTGACTGGCATCACTTTTCAGCGAATTAGCGCCGCATTCGCAGACAAAATCTTGCCTGATTTAAATTGCTTATGTTGCTACCCATAGAAAAATGTTAACGATATTTTGCAATCAGGTTATCAAAATCAAACAACCAGGCTTGTCAGCGTAGCCGGACTGTTTTTAACATCAGGTTATGGAAAAAAATGGTCTTTTCAGTCAGCGCATTCGCTTGCGCCATTTACATACTTTCGTAGCCGTCGCTCAGCAGGGAACACTGGGTCGCGCGGCTGAAACCCTTAACCTGAGCCAGCCGGCCCTCTCCAAAACCCTAAATGAGCTGGAGCAGCTAACCGGTACCCGTCTGTTCGAGCGTGGGCGGCTTGGCGCCCAGCTAACCCTGACGGGCGAGCAGTTTTTGACCCATGCAGTCAAAGTGCTTGATGCCCTGAATCATGCCGGGCAGTCGTTTACTCGCAAAGAAGATCAGGCTTCCGACGTGGTGCGCATTGGCGCGCTTCCCACGGCGGCGCTGGGTATTTTACCGGCGGTCATCGGAGAGTTTCATAAGCAGCAGAGCGACGTTACGCTTCAGGTTGGTACCATGAACAACACCATGCTGCTGGCGGGGCTGAAGTCTGGCGAGCTGGATCTGGGGATTGGGCGCATGTCTGACCCGGAGCTGATGACCGGCCTGAATTATGAGCTGTTATTCCTGGAATCCCTCAAGCTGGTGGTACGGCCTAATCATCCCCTGCTGCATGAAAATATTACCCTGAGCCGGGTGATGGAATGGCCTGCGGTTGTCTCGCCACAGGGAACGGTTCCCCGCGACAACGCCGAATCACTGCTGGCCGCTCAGGGATGTAAGCTCCCGTCGACCTGCATTGAAACGCTTTCTGCATCGCTGTCGCGCCAGCTTACCGTGGAATATAACTACGTCTGGTTTGTGCCATCGGGCGCGGTGAAGGATGATTTGCGTCAGGGCACGCTGACCGCACTGCCTATTCCGATCCCTGGTGCCGGAGAGCCTATCGGCATACTGACTCGCGTGGATAAACCACTTTCCACGGCAGCACAAATTTTGCTGTCTTCAATTCGAAAATCTATGCCGGTGTAAATTCTGTCGCCGCGATGATCGCGGCGACACGCTTAACGACTGCGTTTGGCGTGCTTTTCCCATGTTTCCAGTTTGGCCTGGTCCGATTTCTTTAGCGCCACATAGCAGGCTCCGCTGCCGCCGTGGTGCGGCATCGCCACACAGAAAGCCTGTACCTCTTCAAACTCTGCCAGCCAGTGGGCAAGGAAGCTACGCACAACGTTGGCATGGGACTTATCTTCCCGCCCTTTGCCGTGAACGATCAGCAGATTGCGCAGGCCATCCTGCTTCGCCTGCAAAATGTAAGCAAACAGCATCTGCCGGCACCGTTCAACCGGCTGGCGGATGAGGTTCAGACTCGCCTGCTGGCTGTATTTTCCCAGCCTGAGCTTGTCCAGCACCCCGGTTTGTACCCCTTCACGCTTGTACTCAAGCGGCGTGTCCATGGGGATAATCTCTAAAAAATCAGTGGTGAGAAAATTGTCGAGCTGGGTGGTGTCCGGCCTGGTGACCATGTTCTCTTTTTGAGGTTTGATCCATTGGCTGTCTGCGCAATTTTTGAGCGGCTTGACATCCTCCATGGCGTCAAGAAACAGCGATTTGTCGTCAAGGTTCACGGTCAATCCTCCTGAGTTATCTGCGGCTACTATAACCCCGCCCTGCCCGGCGCTCAACGGAAGCGATCTGAGACATCCTTCAGGAGATAATGGCTAATTATTTAGCCGTTATCTTTTAAATTAAAAATAAATATTTTGCATTTGCGTTAAAAAAACGTGAAATAAATAAACATAATGGTGATTAATTTTATCCAGTGCAGAAAAATAATCGACGCGCCAATAAGACCGCAACGTTGGACGTATTTCGGGTGATGAACACGCGAGGCAACGTCCTCCTTTCACCCTCACTGGTTTTTATTCTTTCTCATTCTGCGGGTAGCGTATTCACTCGTTACGCTAATCCTTTTGAGGTCTGGCTGGCATCGTTGAGTACATGCTATCTTTTCGGCCTGCGAATTGGCCGGGCACCCGCTCGTGCCAGCCAGAAACGGAGTATACCGTGCTGATAATACTGGAAGATAAAATTGACACCCCCGTCGGGCCACTGTGGATCCTGTGCGATGAGCAGTTCAGGCTGCGGGCCGTGGAGTGGGAAGAGCATAGCGACCGCATGGAGCAACTGTTAAACATTCACTATGGTGCACAGGGATTTCAACGCGTTAGCAGCCGAAACCCGAATGGACTTAGCGATAAGCTACGCGATTATTTTGCGGGCGACCTGGCGGTAATTGATGCTCTGCCTACGGCCACCGCAGGCACGGATTTCCAGCGTCAGGTTTGGCAGGCGCTGCGTGATATTCCCTGCGGGCGAGTGATGCATTACGGGCAGCTTGCGGAGCAGCTGGGCCGGGCCGGAGCGGCACGCGCTGTCGGCGCCGCTAACGGCTCAAACCCGGTCAGTATCGTGGTGCCTTGCCATCGCGTTATCGGCCGTAACGGGACGATGACCGGCTACGCGGGCGGCGTGGCGCGGAAAGAGTGGCTGCTACGTCATGAAGGTTATTTATTACTGTAACCAAATGGTGCCAAAAGTGCGGCTATTTATTCCAGAATAGAGAGGCTGCACTTTAATGTTTCAGTGAATTCAACGAGATGAGGACTAATTTTTGGTTCCCTGCCTTTATTATTGCCTGAATAGCGTTCTGCCAGACTTACCTGATCGCAAAAAAGATGTTAAAATTGACCAATATCAATTACGGTCCGAGCATATCTATGATCCCTGAAAAGCGTATTATTCGACGAATTCAGTCTGGCGGTTGTGCTATCCATTGCCAGGATTGCAGCATTAGCCAATTATGCATCCCCTTCACGCTTAATGAGCATGAACTCGATCAGCTTGATAATATCATCGAGCGTAAAAAACCGATTCAAAAGGGACAGACCCTGTTTAAAGCGGGTGATGAACTGAAATCGCTGTACGCTATTCGTTCAGGAACGATCAAAAGCTATACCATTACCGAACAAGGCGATGAGCAAATCACCGGTTTCCACCTGGCGGGCGATCTGGTAGGTTTTGACGCCATCGGTTCTGGCCATCACCCGAGTTTCGCTCAGGCGCTGGAAACCTCGATGGTGTGTGAAATCCCGTTTGAAACCCTTGACGATCTGTCCGGCAAAATGCCAAGCCTGCGCCAGCAGATGATGCGCCTGATGAGCGGCGAAATTAAAGGCGATCAGGACATGATCCTGCTGCTGTCGAAAAAGAATGCCGAAGAGCGCCTTGCCGCGTTTATCTACAATCTTTCCCGTCGCTTTGCGCAGCGTGGCTTCTCACCTCGCGAGTTCCGCCTGACCATGACGCGTGGCGATATCGGTAACTATCTTGGCCTGACGGTGGAAACCATCAGCCGTCTGCTGGGCCGCTTCCAGAAAAGCGGTATGCTGGCGGTGAAAGGCAAGTACATCACCATCGAGAACATCGACCTGTTGTCAGACCTGGCGGGCCAGTCACGTAACGTCGCCTGATAACCGCCTCCCCTTTGCCGGGTCGTCTTTTCTCTGTTTAATTGATCCGGCAAGGACTATCCACCTGTTTCATTCCTTTCTTATGGGTTAATCTTACTTCACAGACTGTGGTTAAGCAGTTGTAAGGAGACCTGTATGGCAAACTACCAAAACATGCTTGTCGCAATTGACCCTAACCAGGACGATCAACCTGCCCTGCGGCGTGCTGTTTATTTGCATCAACGGATTGGCGGCAGAATCAAAGCCTTCCTGCCTATCTATGACTTTTCCTACGAAATGACCACGCTTCTGTCGCCTGATGAACGCACCGCCATGCGCAAAGGGGTTATCAGCCAGCGTACGGCCTGGATTAAACAGCAGGCGCATTATTATATCGAAGCCGGCATTCCTATTGATATCAAAGTGGTGTGGCATAACCGTCCGTTTGAAGCCATCATTCAGGAAGTTATCGCCGGCGGGCACGATCTGCTGCTCAAAATGGCCCACCAGCACGACAAGCTTGAAGCAGTTATCTTTACCCCTACTGACTGGCATCTTCTGCGTAAATGCCCTTGCCCGGTATGGATGGTAAAAGATCAGCCCTGGCCTGAAGGGGGCAAGGCGCTGGTGGCGGTGAACCTCGCCAGCGAAGAGCTGTACCATAACGCACTGAATGAAAAATTGGTGAAAGAGACGCTGAAACTGGCCGATGACGTTAACCATACTGAAGTTCACTTAATCGGCGCCTACCCGGTTACGCCTATCAACATCGCGATTGAACTCCCTGACTTTGATCCCAGCGTGTATAACGACGCAATTCGCGGTCAACACCTTGTCGCCATGAAGGCGCTGCGTCAAAAATACGCGATTGACGAAAAGATGACTCACGTTGAAAAAGGCCTGCCTGAAGAGGTGATCCCGGACATGGCTGAGCATCTGCAGGCCGGGATTGTGGTGCTGGGCACGGTCGGGCGCACCGGGCTGTCCGCCGCTTTCCTCGGGAACACGGCGGAACAGGTCATTGACCATCTGCGCTGCGACTTACTGGTCATAAAACCGGATGACTACCAGACCCCGGTTGAGCTGGATGACCCGGAAGACGACTGACGGCGTTGAGAATACCAGTAAAAATCCCGCTGAATTTCCGGCGGGATTTTTTTAGCCCATCAGGCATGGTCATCAAGACGAATGATGATACCCCGCAGATAATCAAGCACCATCCTGTCACTCTCCGCCAGCGGTTTCCCCTTCAGCGCGACAGCGCCGACATCCATATAGGTCGAACTATCTTCGATCGTCTTTCTCATGACGCGTAGCCCCTCCAGCGACCAGGGGCGATAAACCAGATCGGATAAAATAGTGACGCCCTTTCCTTTTGCCACCAGGCTGCGCACGGTTTCAAAAGAAGTGGTGGTAAAGATGATATTCGGCCGCCCCCCTTTCGCCTGCCAGTGCTCGCAAATAACGTCCGGGTATTTATCGGTATCCAGCATGATAAAAGCGACATTTGCAATATCAGCCAGTTTCACCGCGGGCAGGTTGAGCAACGGATGCCCCTGTGACACCCACAGTCGGCGCTGGGAGCGAATAAAAGTTTCAATTTCCAGGCCGGAATCGTGGCTGATATTCGACGTAAGCACCAGGGCAAATGCCAGCGTCTTATGATGAAGCCGTTCGATAAGCTCCGCAGGATCGCCTTCAACAAAGCGAAGGGTCATCAGCGGGAAGTGCTGCTCGACCTCGCTAATGATTGCCGGCAGCAGGTAGGCGGAAAGCGTTTTAGCAATGCCGATAGTTATCTCGCCGCGCGTCAGTTCAGGCTGGTACTGCAAGTCTTCTATCGCATGCTGGCTGTCGCTAATAATTTTCTGTGCATGAAGTAAAAAACGCTCACCGCCCGCCGTAAGCTGGATGCCTTTGGGCTGACGCAAAAAAAGCTGACTATTCAGCGCCTCTTCCAGATTACGCATAGCAACCGTCATTGATGACTGCGAAATATGGCAGCGTGACGCCGCTTTAGAGATCTGTTTCGTCTGTGCTAACGCGATGAAAAATTCAAGTTGCCGCAGAGTAAACTTCATAGATAAAAACGATACCTTTAAATAAAAAGGATGAATTAGCTTTGCATTGACCACGCACTTATCATTTTCCCATCAACAGCAAAGCGACTAACCCTCTAAAGGTTGAGCCGTTATGCGCTTACCATCTCATCAACCTTTCATGCTGGCAGTATGGATCATCATCTTCATAGATAAAAGCGATACCAGACTGAATAACGATTGCCCGCATGACATTATGGAAATCAAGCTATGCCGTATTTACTGCTCAGCCTCGCCGCTCTGTTCTGGGGAGGTAACTATGTTGTGGGTCATATCCTGGTGGCTCAGGCCGACCCTATTGTCCTCTCAGAAGCCCGCTGGCTGCTTACCGCTGTTCTGCTTATGGGGCTTTACGCCTCACAGGTTAAAAAGCAGTGGCCGGAGATGCTAAAGGCTAAAGGAACGGTATTTTTTCTGGCGCTATGCGGCCAGGTGCTGTTTCCGGTGACCTTATATATAGGGCTGCAATACACCTCGTCCCTCAACGCCGCCATTTATTTGTCGACTACCCCTGCGCTCGTTCTGCTCATCAATAAGCTGGTATTCAAAGAAGTCATTTCCCGCCGCAACATAGCGGGCGTCTTATTGAGTTCCCTTGGCGTGATGTATCTGGTGATGCAGGGAGATCTTCTGCATCTTGAAACGCTGAAGAATCTGAATAAAGGGGATGCGTGGACAATGGGTTCCGCGGCAAGCTGGGCGCTTTATTGTGCATTTTTGCGGACTAAGCCCAAAACAATTGGCGGTAATGCCTTCGTTGCCGTCAGCGCCGGAATCGGGGCACTGGCGCTTATACCATTGCTTGCGTTCACGCTTTTATACCAACCGCTGCCGCCCGCAGGACACTACCTGAATGCCGGTTTTTTATCCGGGCTGGCCTACCTGGTTATTTTCCCTTCCTGGCTGGCTTATCTGCTGTGGAACAAAGGTATTTTGGCGATTGGTGCCACACGCGGTGAGATTTACTCACACCTGATCCCACTGAGCGGCGGCGCATTTAGCATTCTGTTTCTGAATGTTCCGCTGCACGCGTTTCATCTGGTCAGCGCATTGTTCATCACCGCAGGAATAACGCTTTGCTCGGCTGCGGCAAAAAAAAGCCGCCCTCTCGGACGGCTTTCGCAAAACAGCTGACGCTTATAGCGCTTTCAGAATCGCTTCAACGGTTGCCTTGGCATCGCCAAACAGCATCTGGGTGTTCTCTTTAAAGAACAGCGGGTTCTGAACGCCTGCGTAGCCAGTGTTCATTGAGCGCTTAAACACAATGACGTTCTGCGCTTTCCACACTTCCAGTACCGGCATGCCCGCGATCGGGCTGCGAGGATCGTCCTGTGCTGCCGGGTTAACGGTGTCGTTAGCCCCGATAACTAACACGGTGTCGGTATCGGTGAAATCATCGTTGATTTCGTCCATTTCCAGCACGACATCGTACGGAACACGGGCTTCAGCCAGCAGTACGTTCATGTGGCCAGGCAGACGACCGGCAACGGGGTGAATACCAAAGCGTACTTTGATCCCGCGAGCACGCAGCTTCTCGGTTATTTCCGCTACCGGATACTGTGCCTGAGCCACCGCCATACCGTAGCCCGGGGTGATGATCACCGACGTAGAGTTTTTCAGCATCTCAGCGGTTTCTTCAGCGCTGATTTCACGGTGTTCACCGGCCTCTTCCGTTTCACCGGTAGAGGAACCATCGGTACCAAAGCCACCGGCAATAACGCTGATAAACGAGCGGTTCATCGCTTTACACATGATGTAAGACAGAATGGCACCGGAAGAGCCCACCAGCGCACCGGTGACGATAAGCAGGTCATTGCTGAGCATAAAGCCCGCCGCCGCCGCCGCCCAGCCGGAGTAGGAGTTAAGCATCGACACCACAACCGGCATGTCTGCCCCACCGATGGACGCCACCAGATGCCAGCCAAACGCCAGCGCGATAACGGTCATAATCAGTACCGCAAGCACCTGCATGCCGACGCTTTCAGTACGCACGAATACCAGCAACAGCGCAAAGGAAACCACCAGCGCCGCCAGATTGAGCTTATGGCGGTTCGGCAGCATCAGCGGTTTAGACGAAATTTTACCGCGCAGCTTGCCGAAGGCCACGATAGACCCAGTGAAGGTGACCGCCCCGATAAAGATCCCGATGAAGACTTCCGTTAAGTGGATGTTCTCCATGATAGGCTCAAGACCCGGGCCGTGATCCAGGTAGCTGTTAAAGCCCACCAGCACCGCCGCCAGGCCTACAAAGCTGTGCAGCACGGCAACCAGCTCAGGCATTTCGGTCATTTCGACCTTTTTCGCCAGGTGAATACCAATCGCCCCGCCGATAACCATGGCGATGATAATCCACACCACGTTGCCGGTTTCCGGGCCAAAAATGGTCGCCACCAGCGCAATCGCCATCCCCGCGATACCGAACAGGTTGCCCTGCTTTGAGGTTTCGTGTTTGGACAGGCCAGCCAGGCTAAAAATAAACAGGATCGCGGCAACAATGTATGCAGCTGTAACTAATCCTCCAGACATGTGTTACCCCTTAGTTCTTCCGGAACATTTTCAGCATGCGCTGAGTGACGGTGAAACCACCAAAAATATTGATACTGGCGATCAGTACCGCAATAAAGCTCAGGAAGCTGACCCAGCCGCCGTGACCAATCTGCAGCAGCGCGCCGACGACGATGATCCCTGAAATAGCGTTCGTGACCGACATCAGCGGGGTATGCAGCGCGTGAGAAACGTTCCAGACCACGTAGTAACCCACTACGCAGGCCAGAGCAAACACGGTGAAGTGGCCGAGGAACTCTTTTGGCGCCACGCTCGCAAACCAGCCGAACAGAATAATCGCCAGCGCCATCAGGCCGTATTTAAACCACGGTGAGGTTGGCTTTTTCTCTGGCACAGGTTCTGCAGCAGGTTTTGCCTTCGCCTGAGGCTGGGCGGAAACCTGAATCGGAGGCGCAGGCCATGTGACTTCGCCCTCGCGAATCACCGTCACGCCGCGCACCACGACGTCATCAAAATCGACAGCAATGTTGCCGTCTTTTTCTTTGCACAGCAGCTTGAGCAGGTTAACGAGGTTGGTGCCATAAAGCTGGGAAGACTGCGTCGGCAGGCGGCCCGGCAAATCGGTATAGCCGATGATCTTCACGCCGTTCGGGGTAACGGTGACCTGGTTTGCCACGGTGTATTCGCAGTTGCCGCCGTTTTGCGCCGCGAGATCGACGATAACGCTCCCCGCCTGCATGGAATCCACCATTTCACGAGTAATCAACTTCGGTGCTGGTTTGCCCGGGATTAGCGCGGTGGTGACGATGATGTCCACTTCTTTAGCCTGGGCTGCAAACAGCGCCATTTCTGCTTCAATAAAGGCCTCTGACATCACCTTCGCGTAGCCGTCCCCGCTGCCCGCTTCTTCTTTGAAGTCCAGCTCCAGGAATTCGGCGCCCATACTTTGCACCTGCTCTTTCACTTCCGGGCGGGTATCAAACGCACGCACAATGGCACCGAGGCTGTTGGCCGCGCCGATGGCAGCAAGCCCCGCAACGCCCGCACCAATCACCATTACTTTGGCAGGCGGTACTTTCCCTGCGGCGGTGATTTGCCCGGTAAAGAAGCGGCCAAATTCATGCGCGGCTTCTACAATGGCACGATAACCGGCGATGTTCGCCATGGAGCTAAGTGCGTCCAACGACTGCGCGCGTGAAATACGCGGTACAGAGTCCATCGCCATTACGGTGATATGACGTGCGGCCAGTTTTTCAAGCAGTTCAGGGTTCTGTGCAGGCCAAATAAAGCTAACCAGCGTAGACCCTTCGCGGGCTAACTCAATTTCGTTTTCCAGCGGCGCGTTCACTTTAAGAATAATGTCTGACTGCCAGACATCTGCGCCATCGGTGATGCTTGCGCCCGCCCGTTCAAACGCTTCGTCGTCAAAACTTGCCAGTTTTCCGGCATCACTTTCAATGGCGACAGTGAATCCCAGTTTTATCAGCTGCTCTACCGTTTTCGGTGTGGCTGCCACGCGGGATTCATTGGTCAACCGCTCTTTTGGTACACCAATACGCATAGTATTCCCTTCAATCTGTTTTTGATGATGGTTTGCCAGACCTTGCCATGGCCAGACGCAAGCATCCGCCCGCACTCTGCCGGCAGATATCTGTTCCATTACCACTTCAACAAAAAATACATCTGTAACAAACTTTTTATAACCTACTGAAAATAACGACTGTGATCTACATCCGCATCCTGGTATTTGTATTTTTATTGCAAAAATTTAGCTATCGCACATTCAAACAGTCATTTTAATCTCTGTTTACGCACCGAAGCCTGATAATACGCTTAAGCGAAGCGGTAAGGCATGATTCTACGCCGCTGCAAAACCAACATTTAACAATACATTAACCAAACAAGTCATAAGCTTTATCAGTTTTACTGATTAAATGGCTATTTTTTTAACTTAATAACGTTTCACGTCGTTGCCTGCCATCAAGAAGGCACCAGGCGTGAAAAATGGCGCAGACAAGGACGTTATTTCAAGCCATAATCGGCGACTAATCGGTCTTTACCAGAGAACGCAGTACTAGTACTCATTTTGCGCAAGGCGAAGGATTATTTTTATGAATATCAAGAACACCCTTCTGGCGTCAGCTCTTATTTCCGTAACTTCGCTGTCCGCTCAGGCTGCGACCGAACTGACTCCAGATCAAGCAGCTGCTCTTAAGCCGTACGAGCGTATTACCGTCACGGGCCGCTTTAATGCTATCGGCGATGCTGTCACTGCCGTTTCTCGCCGTGCGGACGACATGGGCGCTGCGTCGTTTTATGTCCTGGACACCAACTTCATCGGCGAAAGCGGCAACGCCCGCGTTGTTGCTGATGTCTACAAAGCCGATGCGCCAAAAGCCGACGCGGTAAAAAATCGCGTGATTAACGGTATCGTTGAACTGCCAAAAGATCAGGCCTTCAAGCTTGAACCTTTTGATACGGTGACCGTTCAGGGTTTTTATCGCAGCCAGCCTGAAGTCAACGACGCCATCACTAAAGCCGCGCGAGATAAAGGTGCTGCCTCCTTCTTCATCGTACGCCAGGTAGATGCAAACCAGGGGGGTAACCAGCGCGTCACGGCATTTATCTATAAAGCCGATGCCAAAGAGCGTGCGGTTCAAAGCCCTGATTTACTGCCAGCCAACTCCGAAGCTGGCAAAGCCGCACTAGCCGCAGGTGGTGAAGCCGCTAAGCAGGTAGAGATCCCTGGCATTGCCTCTTCCGAAGCGCCATCCAGCGATGTTGGCCGTTTCTTCGAGACACAGTCTTCTAAAGGTGGACGTTACACTGTCACTCTTCCTGACGGTACTAAAATTGAAGAGGTGAATAAAATCACCGCCGCGCAGATGGTGCCATTTGATAACGTTCAGTTTACAGGCAACTACGGCAACATGACCGAAATCTCTTACCAGGTAGCGAAACGCGCCGCCAAGAAAGGGGCGAAGTTCTACCACATCACCCGCCAGTGGCAGGAGCGTGGTGGCAACATCACCATCAGCGCTGACCTGTTCAAATAAGATACACCCATTACCTGAGGGCAGCGAAAGCTGCCCTTTTTTTTAGCATTCAGTTCATTTTACAGCACAGCGCATTGCAAGCAGTGTTCACACTCCGTAAAATCCCGCGCCTTAGCGTGATCCTCCATTTATATGCGTAAAAGCAAAATAATTATGCTGGATCCCTTCCTACCTCTACAGGATGCCTATGGAAAAGAAACTTGGCCTCGCCGCGCTAACCGCGCTGGTATTAAGCTCCATGCTCGGTGCCGGCGTATTCAGCCTGCCGCAGAATATGGCAAGCATCGCGAGTCCGGCGGCGTTGCTGATCGGCTGGGCAATCACCGGCGTAGGTATTCTATTATTAGCTCTGGCGATGCTGGTGCTCACCCGACTACGCCCGGACCTGGACGGCGGGATATTCACTTATGCCCGCGAAGGTTTTGGCGAACTTATCGGCTTTTTCTCCGCCTGGGGTTACTGGCTCTGCGCCGTGATAGCCAACGTGTCTTACCTGGTGATTGTCTTCTCGGCGCTCAGTTTCTTTACCGACACGCCGGCATTACGCCTTTTTGGCGACGGCAACACCTGGCAGTCTATCGTTGGTGCATCTTTGTTGCTATGGATGGTGCACTGGCTGGTGCTGCGCGGTGTACAAACCGCGGCCAGCATCAATCTTGTTGCGACGCTTGCCAAGCTCCTGCCGTTAGGCATGTTCGTCGTACTGGCTGCGATGGCCTTTAACCTGTCGACCTTCTCGCTCGATTTCACCGGGATCAAGCTTGGCGTTCCCGTCTGGGAGCAGGTGAAAAATACCATGTTGATTACCCTGTGGGTATTTATCGGCGTGGAAGGTGCTGTCGTGGTATCGGCCCGCGCACGTAATAAAAAAGATGTTGGCAGAGCGACGTTGCTGGCGGTGGTTGCTGCTCTCGGCGTGTATCTGCTGGTCACGCTGCTTTCACTTGGCGTAGTCGCTCGCCCGGAACTTGCGGCAATGCGTAATCCGTCGATGGCAGGCCTGATGGTCGAAATGATGGGACCGTGGGGCGAAGTGATTATTGCCGCCGGGTTAATTGTTTCAGTGTGTGGCGCTTACCTGAGCTGGACCATTATGGCGGCCGAAGTTCCACTGCTGGCGGCAACCCATAAAGCCTTCCCCAAAATGTTCGCTCGCCAGAATAAAAACAATGCCCCGTCGGCCTCCCTTTGGCTTACGAATATCAGCGTGCAGGTGTGCCTGGTGCTTATCTGGCTTACCGGGTCTGACTACAACACGCTGCTGACCATTGCTTCAGAAATGATTCTGGTGCCCTACTTCCTCGTTGGCGCCTATCTGCTAAAAATTGCTACCCGTCCGCTGCACAAAGTCATTGGCGTAGGTGCCTGTCTTTACGGCCTGTGGCTACTTTATGCGTCAGGCCCGATGCATCTGCTGCTTTCGGTAGTCCTGTATGCTCCTGGATTGCTGGTGTTTATTTATGCGCGCCGTACCCATACGCACGAAAAATCGCTAAATTTAAAGGAAAGAACCGTTATTTGCCTGATGCTGCTGGCAGCATTTCCGGCAACATGGATGCTGGTGGGATAATTTAGTGACGTCCCCGGCAGCTATTTTCTACGGCAGGATTAGGGGAGTACCGCTATTAACCGTCCAATTCTTATCACCGGTGCCGGGAAACGCATTGGCCTGGCGCTGGCACAGCATTTTATCGCACAGTCACAGCCATTAATTATCAGCTACCGTACCCGTCACTGTGCTATCGACGCCCTTGAGCAAGCCGGTGCGGCCTGCCTTTATGCCGATTTTTCGAGCGATAAGGGTATTCTTGAATTTGCTGAACGCGTGAAATCACTCACGCCTTCGCTGCGGGCCGTCATTCATAATGCCAGCGAGTGGCAGCCGGAGAGCCGGGATACCGCACTGAGCGACACGCTACACGCAATGATGCAGATTCACGTCGCTGCACCTTACTTACTAAATCATGAGCTGGAAATCCTGCTGCGGGGTCATGGCCAGGCAGGCAGCGACATCATCCACTTTACCGATTATGTCGCCGAACGCGGCAGCGATAAGCATATTGCCTATGCCGCCAGTAAAGCCGCGCTTGAAAATATGACGCAATCCTTCGCGCTGAAGCTGGCACCGGAAGTCAAGGTCAACGCTATTGCGCCTGCGCTCATTATGTTTAACGACGGGGACAATGCAGAGTATCGTCAGCGTTCGCTAAATAAATCGCTGATGAAAATCGCTCCGGGTGAACAAGAGATAGTGCGTCTGGTTGAGTATCTGCTGACCAGCCGCTATGTCACCGGCAGAAGTCACGCAGTAGATGGCGGCCGCCACCTTCGCTAAAACTGTTTACTCGCCATTAATGGTGTAATCTATTGCATCATTGTATGTTCAATTTTTATAA
Source organism: Enterobacteriaceae bacterium RIT693 (assembly GCA_009668225.1). Lineage (GTDB taxonomy): Bacteria > Pseudomonadota > Gammaproteobacteria > Enterobacterales > Enterobacteriaceae > Cedecea. Next base: position 338,097 of record WJYK01000002.1, read on the forward strand.
GCCGACGCGGCAGGTTATGAGCAAAATAGTTTACGTGGAAGACGACCCGGAAGTCGGAGGCCTGATTGCCGCCTATCTCGGGAAACACGACATCGATGTTATTGTCGAAACTCGCGGCGATCGCGCCGAAGCGGTTATCCAGCAGCAGCAGCCAGATTTGGTGCTGCTCGATATAATGCTTCCGGGGAAAGACGGAATGACATTGTGCCGGGATTTACGACCACAATGGGATGGCCCAATTGTGCTGCTAACCTCGCTGGACAGTGACATGAACCATATCCTGTCGCTTGAGATGGGAGCTAATGACTATATTCTGAAAACGACGCCGCCGGCGGTCCTGCTGGCTCGTCTTCGTCTGCACCTCCGCCAGCGAGTTTCTGCCCAACAAACGGCTGACACCACGGCCGGCAATCTAAAACCCCACAAAGCTATCCGTTTCGGCACGCTTTGCATCGACCCGCTTAACCGCCAGGTCACGCTGGGGGATGACAACGTGGTGCTGTCCACTGCCGATTTCGATCTACTATGGGAGCTGGCCACCCACGCAGGCCAGATAATGGATCGTGATGCGCTACTGAAAAATCTGCGCGGCGTAACCTATGACGGAATGGATCGTAGCGTTGATGTCGCGATTTCTCGTCTGCGTAAAAAACTGCTTGACAACGCCACGGAGCCTTTCCGCATTAAAACCGTACGTAATAAGGGTTATCTGTTCGCCCCGCACGCCTGGGAAAGTGAAGCCTGATGAAACGCCTTCGGTTGTTTGCCGGAGGCTAATATAAATAAACCCGCAGAAGCGGGTTTAGGCGCGGTAAGTTAACTGTTTATTCTAATATCCAGGAATGAGAGCAAATCCACGTCGTAGGTCGCTCTGGCAGCATCATTAATAGCCGTGAGGAAGAAGCCATAAGGCGCTTCTTTTGCATCATGCACAATGTACACAAAGCTCTGTTTGCCATCATTGGCGTCGCAACTGATTTTCCACCCCTCGTCTGTATCTTCCACGCTGGAGCAGTGCTGTGGCCCATAACTATATGAAAGGTAGGACTCAAGCCTTTCCTGTGCGCCAGAAACAAAAGGCGGAGTCGAGAAAAAACTGAGTTGGATAACCAAAATAGCAGCTACCGAAGCGGTGAGTGCAACGGCCCCCAATATCCATTTACTTTTCATTTCTAAGTCCATAGTGATTTAACGCGTGGACAATTTATCAGATTTATCTCACTTTAAAACTACCAGAATTTTGTTTTTGGGAAAATTTATTGCTATGTAAAACTCATAATACACCATTAATATCATGGGGTTATTTATATAACATGGAGATATTTGGCCAACTTCGACACACGCCGGATGGAATTACATTCCTGTATCAGCACATCGGTAGATATAATGCCCCCATAGCGCCCCCAAGGGTGAAGGTAATATAATCAACCCATTGATTTTACGGTAAAGCTTAATGAAAAAGCTGTTTGTACAGTTTTATCTCCTGCTGTTCGTCTGCTTCCTGGTGATGACCATGCTGGTTGGCCTGGTGTATAAATTCACCGCAGAACGTGCTGGACGGCAGTCACTTGATGACTTAATGAAAAGTTCGCTTTACCTGATGCGTAGCGAGCTGCGCGAAATTCCCCCGCGCGACTGGAATAAAACCATCAACGATCTCGACCTGAACCTCTCGTTTAAGCTCAATATCGAGCCGATGAGCAAGTTTAAACTTGATGATATTGCCGCCCGCCACCTGCGCGAGGGGGAAATTGTGGCGCTGGATGAGGAATACACGTTTATCCAGCGTATCCCACGTAGCCACTATGTGTTGGCGGTTGGCCCTATTCCTTATCTGTTTTATCTGCACCAAATGCGGCTGCTGGATATTGGTCTGATTGCTTTTATTGCCATCTCACTCGCCTTCCCCGTGTTTATCTGGATGCGCCCGCACTGGCAGGATATGCTCAAGCTGGAAAACGCCGCCCAGAGGTTTGGTAAAGGCCATCTTGATGAACATATCCACTTTGATAATGCCTCAAGCTTTGAGCGGTTAGGTATCGCCTTTAACCAAATGGCCGATAACATCAATGCGTTAATAGCCAGCAAGAAGCAGCTGATAGACGGTATTGCGCATGAGCTGAGAACCCCACTCGTTCGCCTGCGCTATCGCCTCGAAATGAGTGATAATCTGAGTGCGGAAGAGTCTCAGGCGCTGAATCGCGACATCGGCCAGCTGGAGGCACTGATTGACGAGCTGCTGACCTACGCACGTCTTGACCGTCCGCAGACCGAACTTCATCTTGCACACGTGAAATTTGCCACCTGGATGGAAACCCATATCGCCGACGTGCAGCTTATTCATCGCCAGCGTCAGATTGCCCTCGATACCGACACCGCTACCGCCATCGACTATGGTGCGTTGGATCTTCGCCTGATGGAGCGAGTCACCGACAACCTGATCAACAACGCCCTGCGCTACAGCCAACAACAGCTGCGCATCAGCCTGTGGCGTGAAGGTGATATTGCAAATCTACAGGTTGAGGATGACGGCCCCGGTATCCCGGAAGACGAACGTGCCCGCGTTTTCGAACCTTTTGTTCGCCTCGACCCTAGCCGCGACCGTGCAACCGGTGGCTGCGGTCTTGGCCTTGCGATAGTGCACTCCATCGCCGTTGCTATGGGCGGACACGTTACCATTGACAGCAGCCCTCTGGGCGGTGCCAGCTTCCGTTTTTCATGGCCGGTCAACACCACTTACCTTTCCTGAAATCGTGCGGCCCGGCATGTTCTACCGGGCCATTTTTCCCCTGCTAAACAAAGGCGGCGCGATTGCTGAAGTTTGTTTCTGTTGCTACAATTTATTCGTATGTTGTAACTAAACAGAGTGCCTATGCCACGCTACGATCTTATTGAACGATTAACGTCTACCTGCCGCGAGCTGGAACAGCAGCTGATTGTTTTACGAGAGCAGCTCGGGCAACTGCGGCTTTTGAGCGGGCGGGTCTTTACCCTGCCCACGATTGAAAAAAGCAAAGAGCACGATCCGCTCTCTTCTATCGAAGTGGTGCAGCGCGTGGGCCATGAAGCGCATCAGGCTGCCGTCGCCCACTTTACGCGGCTGTTTATTCAGCAGCAGTCAGAAAAAACCAGCACTAAGGCCGCCATACGTTTACCTGGCGCGCTCTGTTATTCGGTTACCGAATATCAATACCAGCAAACCAGCACGCTTCTGGAACGCATCAATCAACTGAAGCTCACGCTGGAGCACATCATCAGCGTGGAGTCTGAGCTGCCCTCTGCCCAGCGCTTTGAATGGGTGCACCGCCACATTCCCGGCCTGCTTACTCTGAACGCCTACCGCGCCATCACACAGCCTGAAACGCCGGATACCGTGCGCTTCGGCTGGGCCAATAAGCAAATAGTCAAAAACCTTAGCCGCCAGCAGGTGCTGGACATGCTTGAGAAAAGCCTTAACGCCGGCCGCGCCGTGCCGCCGTGGACGAAGGAACAGTGGGCCGGACGCGTGGAGCAGGAGATCAATGATGTGCAAAGTCTGCCGGAAAGCGCGCGTCTGAAAATCAAACGCCCGGTCAAGGTCCAGCCTGTGGCCCGCGTCTGGTATCAGGCGCAGCAAAAGCAGGTGCAGTATGCCTGCCCTTCTCCGTTGATTGTTTTGTGTCGACAGGAAACCGGTGAAACCCCGCCTGAGTTAGGGGAACTGCTGAATTATGATGCGGATAATATTCGCCATCGCTACAAGCCGGAAGCGCAGCCGCTGAGACTGATTATCCCGCGGCTGCATCTTTACTGTGAAACGTAAAACTTACGACTTCATGCTGCCAACCATATCTTCAGGGCGTACCCAGGCGTCGAACTCTTCTTCGGTCAGGTAACCGAGCTTCAGCGCCGATGCCTTGAGGGTCAGTCCCTCTTTATGGGCTTTTTTGGCAATTTCCGCCGCTTTATCGTAGCCGATATGGGTGTTGAGCGCGGTCACCAGCATCAGCGACTCGTTAAGCAGCTGGCTGATGCGGTCCCGGTTAGGCTCAATTCCCACCGCACAGTGTTCGTTGAAGCTTTCCATCCCGTCGGCCAGCAGGCGAACGGACTGCAGGAAGTTATGGATAACCATCGGGCGATAAACGTTCAATTCGAAGTTACCGGACGCGCCGCCAATATTCACCGCGACGTCGTTACCCAGCACCTGGCAGCACAGCATCGTCATCGCTTCGCACTGGGTCGGGTTCACTTTCCCCGGCATAATTGAACTGCCCGGCTCGTTTTCCGGGATAGACAGCTCGCCAATGCCACAGCGCGGGCCGGAAGCCAGCCAGCGAACATCGTTAGCAATCTTCATCAGCGAAGAGGCCAGCCCTTTTAGCGCACCGTGAGCATGCACCAGCGCATCACAGGTGGCCAGGGCTTCAAACTTGTTTGGTGCCGTGACGAACGGCTGTTTCGTGAAGTCAGCAAGCGCCTTTGCCACACGAACGGCATATTCAGGGTGCGTGTTCAGCCCGGTACCGACCGCCGTGCCGCCCAGCGCCAGCTCCGCCAGATGCGGCAGGCTGTGGTCGATATGCTTCAGGTTATGCTCAAGCATCGCTACCCAGCCGGAGATTTCCTGGCCAAGCGTTAACGGCGTGGCGTCCTGCAGGTGGGTACGGCCAATTTTGACGATATCTTTAAAGGCATCCGCCTTTTTCGCCAGCGTTTGCCTGAGCACGTTTAACTGCGGCAGCAGATGCTCGCGTACCGCGATAATCGCCGCCACGTGCATGGCGGTCGGGAAAACATCGTTCGAACTCTGACTTTTGTTAACGTCGTCGTTCGGGTGCACCAGTCGCTCCATGCCGCGCACGCCACCCAGAATTTCGCTGGCCCGGTTCGCCAGCACCTCATTCATGTTCATGTTGCTTTGGGTGCCGGAGCCTGTCTGCCAGATAGCGAGCGGGAATTCACCGGGATGCTTTCCCGCCAGCACTTCATCGGCGGCGGCGATAATAGCCGTGCCGCGATCTGCGGGCAGCAGGCCGAGGTCTACGTTGACCTTCGCCGCCGCGCGCTTGGTGAGCGCCAGCGCCCGAATCAGCTCGCTCGGCATTTTCTCGGTAGAGATGCGGAAGTGCTCAAGTGAACGCTGAGTCTGCGCACCCCACAGTTTATCTGCCGGTACGTCGATCGGGCCCATTGAGTCTTTTTCACTGCGACTGGATGTCATGCCTTTCTCCTTTGCGATAAAAAAAGCCGCCGTTTATTGAGCGGCGGCTTGAGTATTACTTAACGCATCGAGAGCACTGTGAGACCTGAATTTTCTGGAAGAAATCGTTGCCTTTGTCATCCACCAGGATGAACGCCGGGAAATCTTCCACTTCAATTTTCCAGATGGCTTCCATACCCAGTTCCGGGTACTCCACACACTCCAGGCTCTTGATGCTGTTTTGCGCCAGCACCGCCGCCGGCCCCCCAATACTGCCCAGGTAGAAACCACCGTGTTTGTGACAGGCGTCCGTTACCTGCTGGCTGCGGTTGCCCTTTGCCAGCATGATCATGCTGCCGCCGTTGGCCTGCAGCTGATCCACGTAGGAGTCCATACGGCCCGCGGTTGTCGGCCCTAATGAGCCGGATGCGTAGCCGTCCGGCGTTTTGGCCGGACCTGCGTAATAAATTGGGTGATCTTTCACGTACTGCGGCAGATCTTCGCCGTTATCGAGACGTTCTTTCAGTTTAGCGTGAGCGATGTCACGCGCCACAATAATGGTGCCGGTTAACGACAGACGGGTAGACACCGGGAAGTCGGACAGCTGGGCGAGGATCTCTTTCATCGGGCGATTCAGGTTAACCTTCACGGCTTCCCCCTCACCCGCCTGGCGCAGTTCTTCCGGAATGTATTTGCCCGGGTTGTGCTCCAGCTTCTCAAGCCAGATGCCGTCTTTGTTGATTTTTGCCTTGATATTACGGTCTGCAGAGCATGACACGCCCATGCCAACCGGGCAGGACGCGCCGTGGCGCGGCAGGCGAACCACGCGGATATCGTGGGCGAAGTATTTGCCGCCGAACTGCGCCCCCAGACCAAGGTTCTGGGCTTCTTTCAACAGCTCTTCTTCAAGCTGCACGTCGCGGAACGCCTGGCCATATTCGTTACCTTCGGTCGGCAGGCCGTCGTAGTACTTGGTTGACGCCAGCTTCACGGTTTTCAGGGTGGCTTCGGCAGACGTACCGCCGATAACAAACGCCACGTGGTACGGCGGGCAGGCCGCGGTGCCCAGGGTACGCATTTTCTCAACCAGGTAGTCTTTCAGCTTCGCCGGGGTGATCAGCGCTTTGGTTTCCTGGTAGAGATAGGTTTTGTTGGCCGAGCCGCCGCCTTTGGCGATGCACAGGAACTTATATTCATCCCCGTCCACGCTGTAGAGGTCAATCTGCGCGGGCAGGTTGGTGCCGGTGTTCACCTCTTTGTACATATCCAGCGCGGCGTTCTGGGAATAGCGCAGGTTATCCTCAATAAAGGTGTTATAGACGCCGCGAGACAGCGCTTCTTCGTCCCCGCCGCCGGTCCAGACACGCTGGCCTTTTTTACCCATGATGATGGCAGTGCCGGTGTCCTGGCAGGTTGGCAGAATGCCTTTCGCAGCAATATCGGAGTTACGCAGGAACTGCAGCGCAACGTATTTGTCGTTCTCGCTGGCTTCCGGGTCGCTCAGAATGTCCGCCACCTGCTGCTGGTGCGCCGGGCGCAGCATAAACGAAGCGTCGTGGAAGGCATGCTGGGCCAGCAGCGTCAGGGCCTGAGGATCAACCTTGAGGATTTGCTGGCCGTCAAACTCGGCGACGGAAACATAGTCGGAGCTCAGGAGGTAATATTCGGTCGGGTCTTTCTGGAGCGGGAAAGGCTCCTGGTAATGGAAGGGTTTATTCGACATATTTCTCTCACTTGCGACAACAGTAACGTTAATTTTTATATTTCAGCGCAGGATCTTACGCTGCGTTCCAAAACAAGTCATAACATGCTACACAATTTTTTAACAGAAACTGAGACTAATACGACTTTTTGTTGCCCTGGTTACTTCCCGGCGGATAATTGGTTTAATAACTGAAACTTCGACTCAATGATGACAGGGACCTGAGATGCAAAAATTGATCAATGCGGTACAAAATTATGCCTGGGGAAGTGAAACGGCGTTAACGGAACTGTACGGCATCGCCAACCCGCAGCATAAGCCCATGGCTGAACTGTGGATGGGCGCTCACCCAAAGAGTAGCTCAAAAGTGCTCGATGCTAACGGGCAACAGCACGCATTGCGTGATGTGATTGACGCAGACCAGCCTGCGCTGCTGGGGAAAGCGGTTGCCGAGCGTTTTGGCGAGCTGCCTTTCCTGTTCAAAGTGCTTTGCGCCGCCCAGCCGCTCTCGATTCAGGTTCACCCTAATAAAAAAGCGTCTGAAATCGGCTTTGCTAAAGAAAACGCGGCCGGTATTCCGTTAGATGCCGCGGAGCGCAACTACAAAGATCCCAACCACAAGCCCGAGCTGGTGTTTGCCCTTACGCCTTTCCTGGCGATGAATGCCTTCCGCGAGTTCTCTGACATTGTGTCGTTGCTGCAGCCGGTTTCCGGCGCGCACCCGCTGATTGCTCATTTCCTGCAGAAGCCTGGGGCAGAAAGCCTGGCGCAGCTGTTTGCCGGTTTGCTTAACATGCAGGGCGAGGAAAAATCCCTGGCGCTTGGCGTGCTGAAAGCGGCCCTGAATAACCAGCAGGGCGAGCCGTGGGAAACCATTCGCGTGATTTCCGAGTTCTACCCGGACGACAGCGGCCTCTTCTCCCCGCTGCTGCTCAACGTCGTCAAACTGCAGCCAGGCGAAGCCATGTTCCTGTTCGCTGAAACGCCACATGCTTATCTTAATGGCGTGGCGCTGGAGGTCATGGCCAACTCTGACAATGTCCTGCGTGCCGGGTTAACGCCGAAGTACATCGATATCCCGGAACTGGTCGCCAACGTTAAGTTTGAGCCGAAACCAGCCAACCAACTGCTGACACAGCCGCAGAAAAACGGCAGCGAGCTGGACTTCCCTATTCCTGTTGATGACTTTGCCTTCTCGCTGCATGACCTGAGCACGCAGGAAGCCACGCTCGCTCAGCAAAGCGCGGCCATTGTGTTCTGCGTAGAAGGTGAAGCCGTGCTAACCAAAGGCGAACAGCGTCTGGCGCTTAAGCCGGGCGAGTCAGCGTTCATTAGCGCCGCAGAATCGCCAATTGCCGTTAGCGGTGTAGGGCGAGTGGCTCGCGTCTTTAACAAACTTTAACTTACTGATCTTTTTAGCGCGTATTGCTAAGCTAGTAAGCACGTTTACGAAAACGCCTGTTATCAGGCGTTTTTGATGGGTGGCAAACGGCCCAAAACGCGGTTTTGAACCGTTTGGGGTAAATCAGAAGACAAAATTCTTTCCTTTTAATCGTACCGAATGCGTACTTTTACTCATGGAATCTTTTGTTTATGACCTGGAACGCCTGTTATCAGGCGTTTTTCATTCGCCCGGTGGGGGACGGCTACCGGCTACTTAACATGGAAATGATACGATGAAAAAATCTCTGGTTGCGGTTGGGGTAATTGTGGCGCTGGGCGTGGTGTGGACCGGCGGTGCCTGGTTCACGGGTAAGCAGTTCGAAGGTCGTATGGCCGAAATGATTGATAACGCCAATGCGGAGATCAAAAACTCGGCGCCGGAATCAGGATTGGTACTCAGCTATCAGGACTATAAACGCGGGGTTTTCCACAGCACAGTCCAGCTGGTTATTAAGCAGGCTGCCGGCACTAAAAACGCCATTCTTACGCCGGAGCAAAGCGTTTTATTTAACGAAACCATCGATCATGGTCCTTTCCCGTTCGCTCAGCTGAAGAAATTCAATCCGATCCCGAGCATGGCATCGATCCATACTGAACTTGTAAATAACGACACGACCAAACATCTCTTTACGCTGACCAAAGATAAGCAACCTGTCAGCGTGGAAACCCGCGTAGGATACAGCGGAGCGACCTCCTCTGACATCGAGTTGGCGGCCATTGATGCCACCGAAGGTGAAAACAAAATCAGTTTCAGCGGCGGTAAGTTGACGGCCGACGTCGACGGTTCAGGCAATGAAATCGCTATTTCCGGCACCGCAGACAGTGGACTGCTCAATACCGTTAACGAATACGGCCAGCGCGTACAGCTGTCATTCAACGGGATTAAAACCGACGGCGATAGCAAACGCAGCCTGTTTGACCAGCGCGTTGGTTCGCAAAAAGCGACCATCGATAAGCTCTCAATGGTCGTCGACGGTAAAGAGATAGCCGTGGTAGAAGGCTTCAATCTGAATGCAAAAACCGACGTGCAGGACGATAAAAAGCACTTTACCGGGCAGTTCGACTACAGCCTGGATGCGCTGAAAGTTCAGAGCCAGAACATGGGCAGCGGCAAGCTGACCCTTAAGCTTGGCAATATTGATGCCGCCGCGCTGCGTGAGTTTACGCAAAAATATAACGCGGGCGTACAGCAGCTGATGGCCGATACGGCATTGCAGCAAAACCCTGAGCTCTACCAGCAGAAATCTATTGAATTGATCGGTGCTAACCTACCTCTGCTGCTGAAGGGTAACCCGACTATCACCGTCGCACCGTTAAGCTGGAAAAATGATAAGGGCGAGTCAAACTTTAACCTGTCGCTGTTCCTCAAAGACCCTCAGGGCATAACCGGCGCAGCCAGGACGCCGGAAGAGCAGTTGGATCGCTACGTGAAATCTCTCGACGCGAAGCTGGTTATCCCGATGCCGATGGCAACCGAGATGATGACCCAGGTTGCCCAACTGGAAGGTTACAACCAGGATGAAGCGGGGAAACTCGCCGGCCAGCAGATCAAAGGCCTTGCCGCCATGGGCCAGATGTTCCGCGTCACCAAAGTCGACGGCGACAACATCACCACCAGCCTGCAGTACGGTAATGGAAAAGCGGCCCTGAACGGTGAGCAGATGTCGTTGGGCGAACTATTCAGCATGTTCGCTCTGCCTACAGGCATGGGTGGCCCGGCGCTGCAGGATAACGACAGTGATGCCATCCCTCAGCCGCAGGACGACGCGCCTGGGGATGATGCTTCTCCGGACGCCGAACCGGCTCCTCAGCAGTAACTCTTACAAAAACCCCGCCAGCAGGCGGGGTTTTTAGTTTCTGGCGGCCAATGGCAAATCTGTCTTTTAGTCACAAATACGCTCTATGAAAGGTCGGCTAAGATTCCGTTCACTTCAGGCCTGTTTCATATGTTGCCACCGCTCCGGTGAACGTCTCGGGAGAATCACCGTCATTCCCCCGAGCCCCCGGACTCCCGGCCAAATAAATCGACCGCTAAAGCGGCAGACCTCCGTTTTATCTCCCAGTCCTGGCTCGGCTGAGATGCGTTCCCGACGCTCTCAGCCGCCGGCCGTTCCCGACGCCCGGACCCTGGCCAGTCGGAGAGAAAACGGAGGCGATTTAAGCCGGAACCGAGCCTCGCTTCTTATTTTTACCCTCACCCTCTCCCTGGAAGGGAGAGGGTGAGGGGAAGATTTGTCCCCGGCTCTCATCGCCCCCGGTTATGACCCAACTCAGGCGGAGTTGAGCTGCCGGGAGCAGCGAAAGAGAGCGATCGTCGGGAACGAATCGCGAACGACCCCGAATGTTTGGGTGATGGCCGGTGGGTTTACCGCTTTAGCGGCGATGAGCTTGCCGGGCGCCGGGGGTCGTCAGGGGGCATGGCGTAATGCCACCTGACACGTTCACCGTACTGGGAACGTGTAGGGGAAACTGAGTGACCGGTGAACGGAATAACTGCGGAGCGAAAGATATATCCTGAAAAAGTTAGTTTTTAATAGTTATCAGACGCGCGGGCATAATTTGATTGCTGAAAACAATGTCGCTTTCCTGTGCTCGCTGGAGAATACGCTGTGCCGCGCTGCGACCGATCTCCCTTGCGGGGGTTGTCACCCAGGTCATCGGCACATCGTCCAGCTCTTCTTCGGTAACTTCTGCAAAGGCGGCCAGCGCAATATGCCTGTCGTAATAGCTGTCGACGCTGCCGCCGCCCATCTGCCAGCCCGCTCGGGTCAGGCCGAACCACGCGCCCATCGCCACGGTGCTGTTGTGGCAGACCACCGCGCTGATAGTCGGGAAATTATGCAATAGCTCGGTAATCACATCTGCCGCCTGCTTTTGGCTCGGTTCGCATTCAAGGATCCAGTCGCTGTGGAACGGCAGCCCGTGCTGCATCAGCGTGGCGCAGAAGCCCCCCAGCCGTTCGGCTCGCGTCAGGGATGAACTTCGCCCGCCCAGCCACGCGATACGCTGGTGCCCGCGCTTAATCAGGTGCTCGGTCACCATCTGTGCCGCCTGCATATTATCCGGGCGGATAATATCCACTTCATCCAGATAACTGGCGCGGGAGGCAAAAACCAGCGGCAGTTTATTCTGCGCCGCCATTTCCCGCAGATCGGCCCCCTGTCCTGCCGCCCCGGCGATAATAATCCCGTCCACACCCTGCGACACTAAGGTGTCGAAGCAGCGCTGCATATGCTGCCCTTTGCTTCCGCTTTGTGTCAGAAACAGCAGCTGCCCCTGCTGCTCCAGCGCTTCCGTCAGTCCGGCAGTGAGTTCTGCGTAAAAAGGATTGCAAAGGTCGCGCACGATAAGACCAATAACACCGCTCTGTCCACCGCGCAGCGACACGGCCTGGCGGTTACGCACAAAACCTAACTTTTCGATAGCCTCATTGACCCGCTGGCCGGTGGCGGTAGAGATCCTTCCCTTGCCGCTGAGCACCAGCGATACCGTGGTCACCGATACGCCTGCGGCCTCGGCAACCTCGTTGATAGTGATTCTTTTGGTCAGCGTCGACATCGTTAAGTCAGATCCTCCGTGAATCGATAAATATAAAGATAAAACGTTTTACTTATGCTGGCATATTCAACTTCATTATGCGCGGTAATTCTGAGATCGTCCTCACGATAAAATTGGGTAAAACGTTTTATCATCACCGGACTTTAGTTACTCAACATCTCATTTCAACCGGGTTAAGGAGTCGTGATGGCGGCTAATACACCACAAAAAAAATCGCTTTGGGAGTTTTTCCAGAACCTCGGCAAAACCTTTATGTTGCCGGTGGCGCTGCTCTCTTTCTGCGGCATTATGCTTGGCATCGGCAGTTCGTTAAGCAGCCATGACGTCATCACCGAGATCCCGGCGCTGGGCAACCCGGTATTACAGCTTATCTTCACCTGGATGAGCAAAATGGGCTCATTCGCCTTCAGCTTCCTGCCGGTGATGTTCTGTATTGCCATCCCGCTTGGTCTGGCGCGTGAAAACAAAGGCGTTGCCGCTTTCGCGGGCTTCGTCGGTTATATGGTGATGAACCTGGCGGTTAACTTCTGGCTGACCGCCAAAGGTATTCTGCCGACTACCGATGCGGCAATCCTCAAAGCCAACAACATTCAAAGCGTGCTCGGCGTTCAGTCGATTGATACCGGTATTCTCGGCGCGGTGATTGCCGGGATCATCGTTTACCTGCTGCACGAGCGTTTTCATAACATCCGCCTGCCGGATGCGCTGGCGTTCTTCGGCGGTACCCGCTTTGTGCCCATCATCACCACGGTGGTAATGGGCCTTGTTGGCCTGGTTATTCCACTGATTTGGCCGGTATTTGCCGCCGGGATCAACGCTCTGGGCTATATGATCCATAGCGCTGGCGTATTCGGGCCGATGATTTTCGGTACCGGGGAGCGTTTACTGCTGCCGTTTGGCCTGCAGCACATTCTGGTGGCCCTGATTCGCTTCACCGAAGCGGGCGGAACCATGGACGTTTGTGGTCATACCGTAAGCGGCGCGCTGACTATCTTCCAGGCGCAGTTAAGCTGCCCAACGACCCACGGCTTCTCGGAAAGCGCCACCCAGTTCCTGTCACAGGGTAAAATGCCGGCGTTCCTCGGCGGCCTGCCTGGCGCTGCGTTGGCGATGTATCACTGCGCCCGTCCAGAAAACCGTCATAAAATTAAAGGGCTGCTGATCTCCGGCGTGATTGCCTGCGTCGTGGGCGGCACCACAGAGCCGATCGAGTTCCTGTTCCTGTTTGTCGCGCCGGTACTGTACCTTATTCACGCCGTGCTGACGGGTATCGGCTTCACTATGATGTCGGTGCTGGGCGTCACTATCGGCAACACCGACGGCAACATTATCGACTTCTTCGTCTTCGGCGTGCTGCATGGCCTGTCCACCAAGTGGTACATGGTGCCGATTGTGGCAGCAGTCTGGTTTGCTGGCTACTATGCTATCTTCCGCTTCGCCATCACCCGCTTCAATATCAAAACCCCTGGTCGTGATATTGAAACCACCACCGCAGAAAAACCCGTTGGCGGCCACACGGGCAAATCCGGCTATAACGTGCCGGCTATTCTGGCGGCGCTGGGCGGCAGCGACAACATTTCGACGCTGGATAACTGCATCACCCGTCTGCGCCTGTCGGTCAAAGATATGTCTCTGGTGGATACCGCAGCCCTGAAGGCCAACCGCGCCATCGGCGTCGTCAAGCTTAACGAGCACAACCTGCAGGTGGTCATCGGGCCACAGGTTCAGTCGGTCAAAGATGAGATGGTCGGCCTGATGCGCACCGTCGAGGCTTAATTCACAAACGGGCGCTGCGGCGCCCTTTTTGCCGTGAGGTTTTATGTTTGATTTTTCTGTTCCGGTAGACCGCCACGGGACCTGGTGCACCCAGTGGGATTTCGTGGCCGATCGCTTCGGCGCCGCCGACCTGCTGCCCTTTACTATCTCCGATATGGACTTCCCCACCGCGCCCTGCATCCTTGAAGCCCTGCAAAAACGCCTGGCTCACGGCGTGCTCGGCTACAGCCGCTGGAAGAACGACGATTTTCTCTCCGCTATCGCCCACTGGTATCAGCAACGCTTCGGCAGCACCATCGACCCGGAAAGCGTAGTCTACGGCCCTTCGGTGATTTATATGGTTTCGCAGCTGATTCGCCAGTGGTCACAGCCGGGCGACGGCGTGCTTATTCACACCCCGGCCTACGATGCGTTCTACAAGGCGATTGAAGGCAACAAGCGTCAGGTATTGAGCGCTTCGCTACAAAAAACGGCGGACGGCTGGCGGTGTGATATGGCGGAGCTGGAAACGTTGCTCGCCCGCCCGGAATGTAAAATCATGCTGCTGTGCAGCCCGCACAACCCAACCGGCAAGGTCTGGACTCACGCAGAACTGGAGCTGATGGCTGAACTCTGCGAACGCCACGGCGTGCGCGTTATCAGCGACGAAATCCATATGGATATGGTGTGGGGGGAAAATCAGCATATTCCATGGTGCGACATTGGCCGCGGCGGCTGGGCGCTGTTCACTTCGGGCTCAAAAAGCTTCAACATCCCGGCGCTTACCGGCGCCTACGGGCTGATAAATGATGCAGAAGATCGCCAGCAGTATCTGAGCGTGCTTAAAGGACAGGATGGCCTCTCTTCTCCGGCGGTACTGGCAATCGTCGCCCATATTGCCGCCTACCGCGAAGGTGAATCCTGGCTTGATGCGCTGCGAGACTATCTGCAGGATAATTTGCAGTTCGTGGCCGACAGGTTGAACCAGGCATTCCCGGCGCTTAACTGGCAACCGCCGCAGTCCACCTATCTGGCCTGGGTCGATTTACGCCCGCTGGGGCTGGACGATCGCGCCCTGCAGAAAGCGCTTATTGAGCAGCAAAAAGTCGCCATCATGCCGGGCTACACCTACGGCGTTGAAGGTAACGGCTTTATACGACTGAACGCCGGGTGCCCGCGCGTCAAGCTTGAGGCCGGCGTCGAGCGGCTTATCGCCGGGATCCAGTCACTGCTATAACCCTTAAGGGGAGCCTGCTCCCCTTCTTCTCCCTGCTCGTTCATCCTTTCGTCATCTTTCCGACACCCAACCGACACACTATCTTCACCCGCTCCCCTTAAGCTCGTGTCCATTAAAAACAGGAGCAAATCATGCACGTTTTTTCCGGTGAAATTCCCTTCGGTCATGCGGTCCATACTTTCCATGTTGCCCCAAATACTCCGGCGATTAGCCTGGCGGGCACCACGCTGCGTACCGGGCATCTTTATTGTTATCTGTACGACAGCCGCCAGCAGCTGCGGGCCTCCGTGATGCTACAAAAGCCTGACAAAGTGCTGACGGTGTGCCCTGACTGGGCGTCAGTAGGCGCGCTGCCAGGGGAACTCCCACCGGGAGAGTGGCAGCTGCATGTCTATAACGTCATCGGTGAAAGCCGCTCGCCGCAGCCAATGAGCTACCGGCTGGACGTCAGCTTTGACGCGCTGGCCGCCCCGGTTGAGTTTGAGAAGCTGGACGTGCTGCGCACCGATCATCAGGTTATTTTTGACTACCAGCGCACACTGAGCGACCGCCCGGGCTGGTACCGTGGCGACCTGCACGGCCACACCACTTTGTCCGACGGCAACAATACGCTGCTGCAGGCGCTGGACATCATGGCGGAACAGGGACTGGATTTCTTCTTCCTGACCGAACACAATCTTTCGCACGCCTGCCTGCCGCGCCATGACAGCGTGCTGATGCTGCCGAGCATTGAGGTCACCTCCGACAAAGGCCATCTTAATATTCACGGTCCGGCCACCACGCTGAATATGCACAACGCCGACTACAGAAGCCGCGGCCTGATTACTCAGGGTATTGCGCTCAAACGTCCGGAAAGCGTGCTGAGCGTGAACCACGCCATGCTGCACCCCTGGAGCTGGCTGTATGACGAGATTCCGCTGGCAGACATTGACGTGCTGGAAGTACTCAACGATCCGACCTGGAAAAATGCGACTACAGCCAACGAGCAGGTCGTTGAGATATTCAACACGCTGTGGAACGCCGGACACCGGATTTATGCCGTTGGAGGAAGCGACTGCCATATGCAGCCCCACGAACGCTACCCGCAGGCCACGGAGCCCTCAATTTACGGCGACCCGAGCACCTGGGTTTATGCTGAGGCGCTCAGCGGAGAAGCCATTCTTGCGGCCATCAAGAGAGGCCACTGCTACTTTGAACGCCGCTGTGGTTTAAGCTTCAGCCTGAACGATGGCAAACTGCTACCGGGCCAGGCCGCCGACGGTAAAACAGCAATCCTGACCGTGGCCGTCCGCGACGAAGAACAAAGCTACCAGCTCCAGCTGGTGTCAGAGAAAGGCATACTGGCAGAATACCCGCTAAGCATCTTTCCGCAGGATATTCACTGCGACATGGCGCAGCATGCCTGGATTCGCTGGGACATTCGCCGCAGCGACGGCACGCTGGAGGGCATGATCAACCCGATTTATTGTGCGGAGCATCCCCTTTTCACCGCACCGGTGGGCACAACCTGGGGAGATGTCACCGCGCACCTGGCCTTCCCTCGTGGCGCGGAAGAGGTGTAGTTTTCCTCCGTCAGCGACGAGAAAAACGGCACGTTGTTGCTGTCCCCATCGCCGTTTGTAAAATTTTGAAATTATTTAATGTGAATATTTAGGCAATCTTTTTTGCATAAAAAGAGCAAAAGCGACGAAAATACTCACTCATCATAGTCATAGAAATAAGACCCGGTGACGCCTCTGCCTCCCGGGTCTTTTTGTTGTTCAGAGAGATACCAGTATGAGTTTATCTTCCGGCCATGCCTCGCAGCAGGCGATCCCTCCCGGCTCCGGTGCATTATTCTTCATCCAGATGTTCGCCACGCTCGGCTTCGCGGTTTTGTATTCCACCCTCGTCCTGTACGTGACTAAACGCCTCGGGTTCAGCGATGGCCAGGCCGATGCCATGATGGGCATCTTCGGCGCGTTCAACTACGGCCTGCACCTGTTTGGCGGCTGCCTTGGCGGGCGTTATCTGAGCAACCGCAACCTGTTTGTTCTCGGCATGCTGCTACAGGTGGTTGGCTGTTACCTGATCGCGGATGCGGGCCTGACCGGCCTGTGGTGGGGGCTGGCAATGTTCCTGAGCGGCAGCGGGCTGAACGTCACCTGCCTGAACATGATGCTGACTCAGCGTTTTGCGCCGGATGACGATCGCCGCGAGGCCGCCTTCCTGTGGAACTACGCGGGGATGAACCTGGGTTTCTTTATCGGCTTTACCGTGGCGGGCTACTACCAGCTGACCGAAAGCTACCGGGCACTTTTCCTGTTCGCTACCCTCGGCAACGTTGCCGCCGTGGTAATAACCCTGCTCCGCTGGCCGGTTCTGGCCGACATCAGCACCCCGCTACAGCACGTTAAGGGGAGAGGTTTTTACCTGCGCATGGCGTTCGGTCTGCTGATCCTCGTCCTGCTGGTACCGGTGCTGCGCCTGCTGCTGGGACATCCCGAATTCAGCAGCAGCTTCGTGCTGGTGCTGGGCGCGCTGGTGTTCCTGATGCTGTGCGTAATGACGGCCCGTCACTCCCGTAAACAAGAGCGCCGCCGCATGGTGGCCTATCTGTTACTGGCGGCGGGTTCGCTGGTCTTCTGGTCGCTATACCAGCTCGCGCCGATGGGCCTGACGCTGTTTGCCGAACATAACGTGACCCTGAGCGCCTTCGGTTGGCAGGTTTCCCCGCAGTGGCTGCAAAACATCAACACCATCGTGATTGTGATCGGCGGCCCGCTGATGGCATGGCTGTTTAAACGCCTGCGCGATCGCGGCGTGCGCATCGATGTCCCGGCGCAATTCGCCTCCTCCTTGTTCTGTATGGGGGTTGGCATGCTGGTGCTGCCGTTGGGCATCTCCATGGCTGGAACGGACGGTATGGTTGCCCTGAAATGGATTGTTATCAGCTACATTCTGCAAAGCATCGGCGAGCTGCTGATTTCCCCGGTTGGCTACTCGATGATCGGTAAGCTGGCACCGGCCAACCTCCAGGGGCTGATGATGGGCTGCTGGATGATGGTGACGGGGGTCGCTTCCGTCCTGGCAGGCTATGTATCTGGCCGTATGCCACAAAACAGTGGCACCACCCCGGCATTGACCGATCCGGGTTACAGCGAGGTCTTCAATCAGCTGGGCTGGGGCTCGTTGGTAACAGGTGCTATTCTGCTGCTGCTGATCCCGCTGCTGCGCCGCCTGATTGATGAGAAACGCGCCGCGCAGGCTTAAGTATTCGGGCGCGGGAAAACCCGCACCCTGCATCGTCCAAATAAGCTTCCATTCCACATTACATAGAAATTGATATACATTATAGATATCATCACGGAAGCCAATTAATGACCAGGATACTCTTTCGTAAAGCACAGCTTGCCGATGTTCCCGCCATCATCACCCTGTTAGCCGACGACGTACTGGGCCGTCTGAGAGAAGACCCCGGCCCCCCCATTGATCGGCGTTATGTTGATGCTTTTCATGCCATTGACTCCGACCCGAATCAGCTGCTGGCCGTGGCCGTTTGTGGAAGTGAGGTCATCGGGACGTTACAGCTAACTTTTATTCAGGGCCTGGCGCGTAAAGGCGCATGGCGCGGCCAGATTGAAGCGGTGCGTATTGCGCGTTCGCAGAGAGGAACGGGGTTTGGCAAACAAATGTTTGCGTGGGCTATCGAGCAATGCAAAGAACGGAGCTGCCACCTCGTGCAGTTGACGACCGATAAAACACGAACCGATGCGCACCGCTTTTATGACCAGTTAGGTTTTGAAGCAACCCACATCGGTTACAAGCTAACGCTGAAGTAATTTTTCATCCGCTGAGTCGCGACAGGGACGTTTGCGCAACAAAGTTATCGCAGCCGTAGCATTTGCCCCCGGTTTCTTTTTATAATACGCCGCACTTTATAACACCATTCAAAAATTCCTTCCAGAATCAACAATCAACCATCTTTTCAATCAGATACATCAAAATTGTTAGATGCATTATCGACCATTATCTGACATTTCAATGCCCCTATTCATGCCCCCTTGTCAGCATATGCCCCCATCCATGCCCCTCAAATTTATCTCACAAAAACAATACAAACAGAGCATTAGCGCAAGACGAATCGACACCATCCGTGGTTTTGAGTTGTTTCACACCGTCAAAATCCCCCCATAAAAATGGCTAAAGCTAGACTGCACATATCATCCCAACCTTGCAGAAGCCATATTTAGTGTTAGAATTGGCAACCTTTTAAATTAACCGGCAAAACAATGAATCATAAAATAAATTCAATACATTACCTGAGAGGTATTGCTGCACTATTAGTAGTATGCTTCCACCTCAGGGAAAATTTGAATAATGTTTATGCGCAAGCCAACCTTGGTGACCTGGCTTTTGTATCAGGCGCGTCAGGTGTAGATATTTTTTTCATAATCTCTGGTTTTATTATAGCATTTTCAACCTCTAAACCTGAAAACGCAAAGGCTTCGACGTTCCTAGTTAAAAGATTCTTCAGAATTTACCCGGTATATTTCATTGCTCTAATGATAATGCTTACATTCACACCACAAGTAAGCATATTAAGCCAAGTTAAGTCTGTTTTTTTAATACATGATGATTACTCTAAGCAGGCTCCTACATTCGGCTACGGGGTGTTAACTCCTGCGTGGTCATTAACTTACGAAATATATTTTTATTTATTGTTTCTCTTATCCTCGTCAATATCACACAGATATAGATCATTTATTTGCTCTGCATTTATAGTGTCGTCTATATTTTTATTGCAATTCATTTTCATGAATTCACTTTCATTAAGTGCTTTAGATTCATTGCCAACAAAAGACAATCAAAACTTTGCATTTATCTCATTCCTATCTTCACCAATGCTACTGGAGTTTATTTATGGAATGTTGCTTTATGAAATGCGAGGCTTTTTCTCTAAGATACCATTCCCAAATCTAGTATCCTTGGGATGCATAACTTTCTTCATTTCTGCTTATTTATCTGGTTGGAGGTACTCCTATGGACCTACAAATTTCGGCCTCTGGGCGGTTATTTTAGTGACAGGATGCCTCACATATGAGGCAAATAACAACATGAAACCCAGCAATATTCTAAATTTCCTGGGAGATATTTCATACTCTCTGTATCTTTGCCATGGTGTGATACTTGCTCTGCTTTATGTCTACAATCCAGAAATCCCTCTATACAGCAACTCTTCCGGATTAGCAAAATTCATATTAATACTTTCATTCAGTATAATCTGTGCATCTCTTGTTAACTCTTTAATTGAAAGGCCGATAATTAATATTTGCCGAATTGTTTTAGAGAAAGTAAGAGTAACAAGTAACACCCCAGAAAGAGCATAGAAATCAGCCCTCAATTGAGGGCTGTATTTACCAGTCTGTTGATACAATCAATCCTTTAATGAATCTACGGTAATAGTTTGAATCTATAGCCGCTGAAGTCCTTATGCAAAGCCTTTCGTTTTGGTTTGGCGTGGTAATACTCATATCAATAACGGCACTTTTCCCGTTTACATTCTGAGCTCCTCTTTGCAATAAAGAGTAACCTCCGTCATAACTTCCAAGTAGGGAAACAGTGCCATTTACATTTCCAAGTATTGTATTGTACTCACCGTAAAGAAGAAGATTCTTTCTTATCTTTATGTTTGTCACAAGGGTTCCAATGGTGCTCTTAAATCCTATCCCAGAGACGTTCCATCCTGGCTCTGTTGTTGACCTATCAGACTCTGATGTATCTGTGATTACCTGGACTGGATAAGAATTTATTCCCATAAACGTATCGGTAGTTGATGAATCTTTCTGGACTATCCTATCAATTATGAAGTTGAGTGGCTGATGACTTATTATGTTATTTCCACCAAAAACAAATGATTCGGTTTCATATTTCACCTGGTATTTTATTTGGCATGCTGACCTTATCAAGGATAAAAAATCAGGTTTTCCTCTCACTCCAGATGTGATCGTTTTGTCGCCTGCACCATCCCATACAAAACATGCAAATGACCCATTCCCGCTTTTCATGTATGTCTCAGCTGCTCCAAGTATTTGCTGGACATCACTAGTGCCTGCTCCGGAACTGGTTGTAAATGCTCCTATTACAGGGATTACATTTTTGCTTCTGCTGTGAGCCTGCATTCCACCGTGACTTCTCCTCATCCTATCAAGATCTGCTGCTACTCTTTCTGATAAAGTCCCGCTAGACCTTCTGACGCTGTATGGATCAGCAAATACAATATCATAATCATCTATAATCAAAGGTGATATCACATCTGTTCCATACCATGCATCGACAACAGCAATTGGTTTACTTGTTCTTACCCTGATTAAATCAACTTTTTCTCGCTGTGCAGCATAAGATATACCGCGTGACATCGGTTCATCGTATGCAGTCCATCCTAAAAGGGCTGGATGATTGCGATACTTATCAATGAAAGAGTTTAAATCAATCCCAGCCTCTCCAGCTTCAGTACCAACAATACATCTAATTCCAGCAGTTTGGCAGTTGTCTAAAACTTTTTGTATGGTGCCATCAGCATCTTGTGAACTGGCCGCAAAATTACCGTAGTGCAGAACGGTATTGATGCCAATATTTTTAATATACATCAGCTCACACAAATCATATGCAGACTCAACGTACATTCCTTTGAAATATGTTAGGTCGGGTTCGCTGGTTGATATTTTTATATCGCCAAATGAATATCTAGATGCGTTAATTATAAACTCACCCACTATCCTCTGACCGCTAGATTTAATTATACCTTTTACATTATATGGACCAGAGCCAACGACTGTCTTTCCTGTTGCTAAAGCCGAATTTATTGCATTCGTCCAGTCACCATCAGCTGCAAGTGACTTATAATCATCTATATACACAAATGCAGAATTTTGAGATAGCAGCCTTTCCACATCTTCTATGTGTGCCGCGCCATTCACTAAATTTACTCCGCCTGCTGCTGCAAGCTGACTTCTCAACGCGGAATCTCCAACATTCAGCCATTTACCTGGACCAACGCCACCAGTCGACTCAGGTGTTGAATTGGGAGGTACAACTTTGTCGCCCGCTGAAAATGAGCCAGTCCATTTGTAATAAGAGTTATCAGCAGTATTGAACAGCACCTCGTTAGGATTTGACACCGTTGCGCCTGTTGTAAATGTCACTCCTGGCAGCGTGACATAACCAAAGGCACTCATCACTTCCTGCGCGAGATTGTTAATTCCTTCGATTGTATAGTGCTTGACACCAAAGCGATCGGTATATGTCCAACCCTGAGAGGTAACGAACTCGTCAATTTTACCGGCGTTAAACTTCAGGTCTCGCGGTGATTCACTTGGAACTGCATTGTTTGTTGGTGTGGTCGCCATAATTTTTCCAATAAAAAACCCGGCACTCAGACCGGGTTGTGTTTTGAATGTGGGATTATTCGTAAATCTTTTCGCTGTACTCAGCGAGAGTTAATGCGGTACTGCCTTTTCCATCCGGTTGCTTAGCTGTCACAGTCCATTGTCCGGCGTCCAGCTCCTCGGAAGTAGCTATTGCGTACCGAGAAGGTGACTGAACGTCGAAACCGTCGTAAAGGTTGAGAGAGATAGAGGGAATTGCTGCGGTGAATCCGAACGGCGTGTCTGCTCGCGGTGATGCCGGATAGCGTGTCGTGGTTGCCCCAATAGAGTCGGTTATCTGAACGAACATCGATCCGAAGAATGTGATTCTCTCGCTGGTTTCAAAGTCATTCCCGGTGCGCGACACGATATAGCCAGCCTGTTGGTTGGTATCGTACGTGTCCGGAACCTGGACCATATCCCCGATATTCACCCATTCTCCATCAGCTAGGGCGGTGACGGCCATCGTCATGCGCGAGTAAATGAGCCTGCGACACTCACGCAACGCGCGTTCATTCGCCTGGAAACGGTTCCTGATATACAGCAGCTCGAACTTTTTAGCCTTTGTCGGCTGACCTTCAACAATACTGTTTCCATCGACCCGATATCTCACATAGTCCTGCTTATTGGTATCCGGGTTTCGGAACAAAACCTCAACGCCGTCAAAGCCGCCAGGAAGCGTCATGTCGTATGATAATGAGTATCCGTCAGGCTTAGTGTTCGACCGGTTGAAGATAGTAACCGGCGACGTCTTTTTGCTGTCACGCGTGAACGACAGGACACCGTTAGCGGCAATAACCACAGGTGACCTTGACCGGAAGTCTCATTTTGTCCGGGTCTGCCGGGTCGTAGTTCAGCGCTTCGGTGTTATTGCTCATCGTTATATTCCTCGTCATACCAAAGAAAATCTCCGCATTCCGGGCAGTGGCCGCGCTGCTCAGCTACAACGGATTCCGGATAAGTCACGCCGCAACGCTTGCAAGCTACTTCACCGCCTTTGTTCTGTGATTCGGTGTTATTGCTCATCGCTGCCTCCTTATCTCATGCGCTCTAGGAAAACACCGGCGCGAACCAAATCGCGGCAGTGACTGATAACCTCCGCGCGTGATGCGCCGCGCCACGGAGAATAGAATAGCGTCAGGTCTAAACCTTCCCGCCAGCCAGCTTTTTCCTCAGCATCCGACATCCCTGCAAAGTCTGTCGTGTTATCGATAAGCCAGGAGTAAAGCAGCCCGTAGCAGTCGTCGTAATCACTCTCACCCCAATAGTCAGGCCCAAACCAAACCACATGCTGCTCGTGATAAACTGTGCCGTGGTATGATTCGAAGGTGTCGCATTCGACAGAAAATGCATTGCCTTTCAGTGATGGCACTAGCGCCAGGAGAAGCCCTTTTGCCGTCTTCGATATCTTCTTTTCGATACGGGCTTTTTTGTTCAGTTCGAAGCTCATTTGCCTTGCTCCTTGCGCAGTTGCTGCGAATAAGCGTATTGCTCAGCATTGTTAGTGATTACATCGAGGTAATCGGCCAACACCGACTGAGGAAACTCTCTGGCTCTCTGCTTAATAAATGCAATAAAACCATCCAAACCCTCAGCCCGCGCCTCGTTGCGCATCTCTGCCAGCGCGGCGTCGGTGGCCGGGGTTTCTGCTTTGATGATTTCCAGCGCACGAACGGCGCTGATGCTGTCTTTCTGCTGCTCTACCGCCCATGCTTCGATTTCAGCAAACTCACTGAGCTGCGGCACTTCAATTCCGGGCCCGGCTACGGTGTTCTGCAGCCATACCATGCCGTCATGCATTCGGCCTTCATGAACGTGCATCAGCGCGACCTGAATCCCTACCCAGTATTTGTGAAGCACCCAGGCGTTTGACAGCTCGCTAGCGGCCTTCGGCAGCAGGTATGCATTTTCCGATGCCAATTGTTGCACCTTCGCTTCTAACTCTTCGTAAGTTGGTTTGCTCATGCTCTTTTCACTCCAAATGTCTTAACCAGTGCTGACTCCATACGGCCTACGCAGGAGCGGATACGGGCAATTTCTGTTTCCGGGAACAAGCTTGAGGCCATCTGTTCCAGCGCGCCTTTTAGCGGCTTGCTGTCCACCTTCACGATGCGCTCTTTCGCGTAAGCTCTGAGGGCCTGCTTAATGCTGCGACCGTCTACGCGAGCGCATGCACGGCACAGCTCGGCGTGGAGGATGGTTTCCGGGAACTCCGGGTACTCCTGTTCGATGATTTCTTTGGCATTACGGGTGCTTTTGCTCATCAGAAATCTCTCCCTGCATAAGGTTTTTCATCACGGTCACGACGGCGCATTTCGGCTTCCATCTGATCGCAGTCATAGATGGCGCCATTGCGCTGTTCGCAGTGGACGACGCCGGTTTTACCGTGACGGTTAAGCCTGAGAAGCAGCTCGGTAGCGGACTGGTCTGCCGTTTCGTCGTATGCGCCTTCGCGGTAAATCCCAACCCAGTAATCACAGTCCTGTTCGATCTGGCCGGTGTCGCGAGAATCGCTCGGTAGCGGGCGCTTGTTGGTGCGTTTTTCCAGGTCTCGATTCAGCTGGGTAAGCAACACAACAACACAGTTCAATTCCTTCGCCAGGTTCTTTAGCCCCTTTGTGATCAGTCCGTAAGCCAGGTCGTTACGCTCCGACTTCTCGGCAGTCATCAATGTCAGGTAGTCCACCAGCACCATTCCCACCGTGCCGCGTTCACGCTTAATGCGTCGGCACTCTGCAACGATGTGGGATAACGAAACGCCCGGAGTGTCATCGACATAAAGGTTTTTCGTTTCGGCAAGCCGGGCGCCGGCAGCGAACGCGGTAGAAACCTGCACGTCGTCGTATCGGTCACCATAGAACACGTCGGTGTTAACCCGGCTGACCTGCCCGATCATGCGTTCGATGATTTGCTTGTCAGGCATCTCAAGACTGAACATCAGAGCAGGCAGCTCTTCGTTTTCAGCACAGTTCACGGCCATCTGGCTATAGAGTGTGGTTTTACCCATCTTTGGACGGGCACCAACAACCAGCAAAGCACCCTTCACAAGGCCCTTAGGCTGAAGCAGGTCATCGAGTGACTGAATGCCAGTGGACAGGCCTCGTGTAGCGTCAGTGTTCTCCCAGCGCCCTTCCACCTCGGTAACCCAGTCGTCCATCACGTCTACGAACTGACGAAGGCCGCGGCGACTGCCCGTTTTTGAGTAGTCAGTGATTTCGGTAAACAGCGTATGGATAGCCTCAAACTTCTGCGCAGTACTCATGCCATTACGGGTATAGAGCAACTCCGTTGCACTGGTGAGCTTGTCGATGCCGTAACGCTCCATGGCCTTCTCACGCACAACCATCGCGTAGTGAACGATGTTCGCTGAGCTTGGTGTGTTGTTCGACATTTCAGCCAGGTATGCGAAGCCGCCGGCGATGTCGGAAACTGATTTGGCTTCCAGCGCCTCAAAAAGTGTGACCAGGTCGATCGGGTGCTGTTTGGCAGTCAACTCGCGCATCTCAGCGAAAATCACCTGGTGAGCCCGGTTGAAGAACGTTTCCGGCTTCAGCATGGACATAACCGTCTGGCAGCGCTCACTACCAGCGTCAAGCATCAGGCCACCGATTACACTCTGCTCAGCTTCGATGCTGTGGGGGATCATGTTCAGTTCGCTCACAGTGAACCCTCCCTGGTCTATCAGCGATGGGGAAATCACCGCGGCTATGGAAGAAAAGCTGAAGGTGAATATGGCTCGTCAGTGGCCGGAGCCGAAAGACGGCGAGCCGCGCCTCCACATCAAAACATGACGCAACTGATAGCCAGTTATGAGCTGGCTATTGGGTGCGAAAGACACCAACCCTCATTACCCATTTTGCCCGGCCCTGCGCCGGGCTTCTTTTTAACTGATTCCGAATAATCAACATGACGAACCCGACGAAACTATAATCCCGTCGGTTAGGAGCTACCTATGGCGCAGGTAATTTTTAATGAAGAGTGGGTTGTTGAAGCCAAGCTGTGCGAACGGACAGGCCTGTCGAAACGGCAGGTGACCGGGTACCGGGCGCATCGCTGGGCTGAAGGCGTTCACTTCAAAAGAGTCACTCAAACAGAGGGGGATGATAAGTCACCCAGGGCGACACTCTGGTACAACCTACCAAAAATAAACAGCTTTGTTCAGGAGTCGTAATCGTGGCTATGCCGACGGGTGTGGAGTTACACAATGGCAAGATCAGGATTTGGTTTCTCTACAAAGGGAAACGCTGCAGGGAGATATTGAAGGGATGGCAGGTCACTAACGGCAACCTAAAAAAGGCTGGCCAGCTGCGGGCAAAGGTTACCGGCGATATTCAGCTAGGCGTCTTCGATTATGCTGCTCAGTTTCCGGAATCAAAGGCGGCAAAGAAATTCTCTTCAACGCTAAGGATTAGCGGCTTCAAAGAACTGAGCGATGCCTACTACCAAGCTAAAGAACTGGAGATGTCGTATGCATCGCTGCGCAATCTGAAATCCACACTCGTCACGCTCAATAAGCTAATCGGGAGCAATACTCAGATCGCAGACATTCAACAGCTCGACGTACTTAGCTAAAGATGCTGAACGAGAAATTAGGCTAAATGTCACCTATATGCCCCTTTCTCCTTTTAAGTTCATATATTTACCAATGATTTTAACAGCTTACCGACCCATGTTATAATACGCCGCACTTTAATCAAAAAAAGAGTGCGACCATGATTGATACCACCCTGCCGTTAACCGATTTGCACCGCCACCTTGATGGCAATATTCGTGCGCAAACCATCCTCGATCTCGGCCGCCAGTTTAATTTATCTTTGCCTGCAAACACCCTCGACACCCTGCGTCCACACGTTCAGGTGGTTGAAACCGCACCCGATCTGGTGAGCTTCCTGCAGAAGCTTGACTGGGGCGTGAAAGTGCTGGGTGACCTCGATGCCTGCCGCCGCGTAGCCTGGGAAAACATTGAAGATGCCGCCCGCAACGGCCTGCACTATGTCGAACTGCGCTTCTCTCCGGGCTATATGGCGATGAGCCATAACCTGCCGGTGGCGGGCGTAGTCGAAGCAGTTATCGAAGGCGTGCGCCAGGGTTGCCGTGATTTCGGCGTTGAAGCGCGCCTGATTGGCATCATGAGCCGTACCTTCGGTGAAGCCGCCTGTGATGCCGAGCTGAACGCCCTACTCGCCCACCGCGACAGCATCACCGCGCTGGACTTAGCCGGCGACGAACTCGGCTTCCCGGGAAGTCTGTTCCTGAATCACTTTAATCGCGCGCGTGATGCGGGCTGGCGCATTACCGTCCACGCGGGCGAAGCCGCCGGGCCAGAAAGCATCTGGCAGGCAATTCGTGAGTTGGGAGCGGAACGCATTGGACACGGCGTGAAAGCGGTAGAAGATCCGGCGCTGATGGACTTCCTGGCCGAGCATAAAATCGGCATCGAATCCTGCCTGACGTCAAACATCCAGACCAGCACCGTTGCCGCGCTGGACAAGCACCCGCTGATGACCTTCCTCGATCATGGCGTACTGGCCACCATAAATACCGATGATCCAGCGGTACAGGGCATCGATATTATTCACGAGTACACCGTTGCCGCGCCTCAGGCCGGTCTCAGCGCGGCGCATATTCGTACCGCGCAAGAGAATGGCCTGAAGATAGCCTTCCTGAGCGAAGCCGAAAAACAGGCGCTTATCGCTAAAGTTAAGGCCGCGTAACAAACACCGGCAGTTAGCGTCAGGACGCTGATTCCAGCTGCCGTTTTTCTTCCGCCGTTTTGCGGGCATAGCGCTGAGCCAGTACCGCACAGACCATCAGCTGGATCTGGTGGAAAATCATCAGCGGCAGCACCATCATCCCCACCGCGCTTGCCGGAAAGAGCACGTTGGCCATCGGCACGCCGTTTGCCAGGCTTTTCTTCGACCCGCAAAAAACGATCGTTATCTCATCGGCGGTATTAAAGCCGAGCAGCCTCGCGGCCAGAGTATTCACCACCAGCACAATGGTCAGCAGAGCCAGCGAACACACCAGCACCATCAGCAGCGAGAAACCGTTCACCTGATGCCAAATTCCCTCGACTACCGCTTCGCTGAACGCCACGTAAACCACGAGCAGAATGGACGAGCGATCGGTCAGGCCAATCAGCTTTTTATGGCGATCAACCCATTTGCCGATCAGCGGTCGGGAGAGATGGCCGATAACAAACGGCACCATCAGCTGCATAATGATTTTGCCAATCGCGTGCAGCGTATCGGTAGAGCCTTCCTGCGTCTGCATGAGGGCCCCCACCAGGACTGGAGAGAGGAAGATCCCCAGGATGCTGGACGCCGACGCGCTACAGACCGCAGCAGCCACATTACCGCCAGCAACGGAGGTAAAAGCAATAGCCGACTGCACTGTTGCTGGCAGCGCACAAAGATACAGGAAGCCCATATAAAGCGGCTGGCTAAGGATAGCCGGAGAGAGAAAGCCCATCGCCAGCCCCAGCAGCGGGAACAGCGCAAAGGTACTGAGGAACACCACTAAATGGAGTTTCCAGTGCCCCATTCCCGCCATGATGGCATCGCGGGAAAGCTTTGCCCCATGCATAAAGAAGAGAAGCGCTATCGCAAAAGTCGTCAGATACTCAAATCCGGTCTTCACGATCCCTTCGCAAGGGAACAGCGATGCGACGACCACGACACCAATCATGATCAGTAAAAAGTTATCAATTTTTAGTTTTTGAAGCCAACCCATCCTATCCCTCTACCTGCCCAAAAATGTTCGGGCTTTACTTTGCAACAATTTTGCCGTGCTGGCGAGTTAACAATTTTGTAAAACATCTAAAAATGAGCGGCACCGCACTTTCTATTTATTCCAAAGCGAAGCGTAAGCAATTTAGCGTAACTAAAACTAAAATATGAATACAGCTAAGCTTAATTAAAAAGTATTTAAAGAAGACTTTCACGCGTAAATCAAGTTGTTTTAATAAAATATATTTTTACCTAATGGTAAACTTCAACACCATGATTATAAAAAACATAATCATATATCCGCGCATTGGTGCAGTATAAAAAGACGACAGGACTCTCATTTGAAAATTTAAATTCATATTAAATAGCTCGTGATGTGGCGGCTATTAAAATAAGCCATACACTTATTAATACGCCGTCCGGCGTGCTAATAGTGGAGTATTGCTATGCGCTCAAATAACATTGGCCGCCTCAGCGCTATTGCGATGGCGGTACTTCTTGCATTCTCCCTATCCGCCTGTAGCGGCGGAGGAGGAAGTTCACACAATACGGCGAAAACGGCCGGATCTGCCGGCACTACCGGAACTGATACCGCAAATAACGGCGGTGGCGGCTCTGGCACGGGTAGTGACGGTGGTGGAACGGGCACCGGTGGTGGAACGGGCACCGGTGGTGGAACGGGCACCGGTGGCGGAACGGGCACCGGTGGCGGCACGGGCACCGGTGGCGGCACGGGCACCGGTGGTGGAACGGGCACCGGTGGCGGAACGGGCACCGGTGGCGGCACTACCGTTGCTAACAGCGCCGGGAATAATGTCATCAAAGACGCGGGTGGAGCCGTGGGCGGCATAGGCAGCACGCTCGGCGGCGTCGCCTCTCAGCTACCGGTCAATAATCCGGTGACCTCAACGGTTGCGGTTGCCGTTGGTGGCACGGGCAGTGCCATTTCCACCGTCGGGAATGGTGTTGCGAATGGGCTTGGCAATGCCAATAACCCTAACGGGTTGGGCACAACCCTGACTGGTTCAACCAATGCGGTCTCAGGACTCGGTACGACTGTATCAGCAATCGGGACTCACCTTGCTGGCTCAACGGCTAATACGCCAGTCGGCGGGTTAACCGGTGCAGCAGGCGGTCTCGTTAATACGGCGGGGCAAGTTGTAACCGGCGCAGGCAATGCACTTACTCAAACGGTGCAAAGCCCTGGCGTCTCCAACCTGACGACCGGCGCAACGGGCGTAGTTAACACCACGCTCGCAGACACCCAGAAAGCCACCCAGGCCGTTGGCGGAGCAAGTGGTCTGGGTACGCCGGTAAGTAATCTTCTGACTTCCGCCGGCGGAACGGTCAGCGGGCTTGGCACCAATATTAGCGGCAGTAACCCTTCCCTCGGCGGTCTTGGTCAGGTGGTTCAAAATACCGGACAGGCCGTCACGGATAGCGGCGCGCTGGTAAAACCGGTGCAAACCAGCGGCAGTAGCAGCTCAGGCTCCGTTTCCGCAGGCGCCTCCGGCTCAGTCGGCGTAGGAAGCAATGGCCTGGTCACCAATCTTGGCACGACCATTAGCGGCCTGACCTCTTCGTTAACAACGAATGTCAGCGCCAGCGCCACCAGCACTGGGACACAAAGTTCAGGCCAGCAAACCGGGCTTAGCGGCGCGGTCAACGGTCTTCTGAAAACGAAATAGTGCTCGTCATGGCACACGTGCTCCCGTGGTATCGGCGGGAGCACTTTTTTCACAGCAACGTCTTCGCTGCGCAGTTAAGGGAGCTCACTATGGACAACCGTCTGGGTATACTGCTGCTGTACGGAGCAACTCTGAGTATCAGCTACGCTGATATGTCCCCCACGCTTATCGACCCTAATAATCCCGCTAAGGCCGCTCGCTCGCTTGCACTCCCGGTTGCTCAACAAAAGCAGCCCGAGGTGAAAACCGCCCTGCCGGTGCCACAACTCACCCCGCAGACGCCGATTACGGTGAAACATCTGCAGTTTATCGGCGGGACGCGTTACAAACTCGACTCGCTGGTTCAGCCGTTTATGCCGCTGGTGGGCAAAACCGTACCGCTGGCACAGCTGGTAGCCTTAACCAATGGCATTACCCAACGTTATCAGCATGACGGGCTGCCACTCTCTTATGCCTATTTACCGAGCGACAATTTCCATGATGGCACGGTTCGCATCGTGCTGGTTGAAGGATATATCGCCCACAGCAATATTAACAGCGACAACGCCAGCACCAGCGAGCGCTTAAGTCGCCTGTCGGCGTTAATGATGAATGAAAAGCCGCTCAGCCAGGCCACGTTCGATCGCTATAGCCTGCTGATGCAGCGTACACCGGCCACCAAAGTTGAGGCTAACGCCGCATTGCCCAATAATATTTACGGTGCGGCCGACATGAAAGTTGACGCCACTCAGCCTCATATCTGGGATCTCTCCTCAACGATAGATACGCGCAAAGGCTCAAACCTGGCGCTGGTTAACGGCACCCTGAGTAACCTTACCAGCCATGGCGATCAGCTGGGTCTGGCGACCTTAGTCCCGTTGGATAACGGCACTAAAAAAACCTATTTTGGCGCCAACTATCAGCAATACCTCACCGACAATGGCCTGCTGATGCAGCTGAAAGGCAGCTTTTATCGTGAAGATCCGCGCGACTATACGCCGCTGCTCTACCTGCCGCAGAACATTGCCATTGAGGCAAAAGAGAAAACAACGCAGTACACCGGCGGCATCGCGTTTAGCTACCCGCTGCTGCTTGAACGGAAGAAACAGTTCTCGGTAAGCGGCGGGCTGGATTATGTTGATAAACGTGACGATTATGCGCTGCGTGCCAGCGGCTTCGGCAACACCATTGATTTGCCTTCCGTTAGCCAGCGGGCGCGCTATCCAGCAGCGGAGTTCTCTGCATGGGGCTACCGGGAATATGAGAAAGCCAACTGGAGCGCACGCCTGACATTACGTAAAGGCATTGATGCGTTTGGAGCAAGCGTAACGCCGGGCTCGAACACCAACCTCAACTTCACGCGCTGGAAGGCCAATGGTGATACGGCCTGGATGCTGGCCGAACGCTGGAAGTTAAGCACGTCGCTGGAGGGGGACTGGTCGAGCAATAATCTGCCGGAAGCTGAACGCGTGAGTTTTGGTGCCCAGCGCTACGGACGAGGCTACCCGGACGGTGAAGCAAGCGGCGACTACGGCTACGGGGGGCAGGTTGAGCTGCGCTATCTCCACAATCTGGATAAAAGCGTCTGGATCAACACGGTACAGCCCTATGTTGTTGCCGATACCGCCCAGACCTGGTTCAACCAGCAAGGCTTCCGTCACCAGCGCCTGGCATCAATCGCAACCGGGGTGATGGTGGGCGACAGTCGCCACTATTCTGTTTCCGTTGAGGCCGCAAGACCGCTGGCCGATTTGCCCAGCGACAGCAGTCGACGCGACGTCCGTTTTAGCCTGACGTTCACCTATAACTTTAATAATCTGCACTAAAAAAAGAAACCCTCACCGCCTGCGGTGAGGGTTATCATCAGGAGAGGTTTAGCGTGGCGCGCTTCTTCGCCGACTCCATACCCAGTTCAATCAGTTCCATTACCTGAATCGCCTGGGCTGCCGGTACCGGGTTTTCCCCTTTGCCGGTCAGCGCATTTCGGATCGCCGCATAGTAGGCAGGGTAGTTACCCGGTACGGTCAACACTGTCTGTTCGTCCATGAGCTCCCCCTGGGCCTGCGTCAGCACACCGTCACGCATATCGTAGCCCCAGTCTTCCTGAGGCAGGCGCTCTCCTGCTTTCAGGCGGTCTTCCTGCGGATCCAGACCGTATTTAATATAGCTACCACGCGTTCCGT
This sequence comes from Enterobacteriaceae bacterium RIT693, assembly GCA_009668225.1. GTDB lineage: Bacteria > Pseudomonadota > Gammaproteobacteria > Enterobacterales > Enterobacteriaceae > Cedecea. The sequence goes on from WJYK01000002.1 coordinate 370,958, forward strand.
GAACGATATAGCGTGCGGTTTCCGCCGCCGCCAGCAACGTGCCGTGCAGCACCACACGGCGTTGAGGATAAGCCAGCACCGCGTGGAAATAGTCGGTCGCCTGCGCGCCTGCGCGAAGCTGAGCGAGGTCGACCGTCAGGCTGATCGGCAGACCAAACAGGTTAATGGCCTGGTCAAGCAGATGCGGCCCAAGATCGAACCAGATACCGCTGCCAACGCCCGCCTGCTCACGCCAGCGGTTACGCACCTGCGGGCGGTAACGGTCAAAGTGGGATTCAAAATAAGCCACTTCCCCCAGGCTCCCCTCCGCCAGCAGGTTTTTCACCGTCAAGAAGTCGCTATCCCAGCGGCGGTTGTGGAATACAGAGAGCAGCAGGCCGAGCTTTTTAGCCAGCGCATCCAGCTCGCGCGCCTGCGACAGCGTTACGGTAAAGGGCTTATCGACGACGACATGTTTCCCGGCCTCGAGCGCCGCTTTGGCGAGCGGGAAATGGGTATCATTTGGGGTGGGAACCACAATGAGGTCAATAGTAGGGTCATTAAACAAGCGCTGAGGATCTGACACTACCGTCATCCCCGGCCAGTCAGCGTGCACCTTTTCAGCATCGCTGCTGGATACTGCTGCGAGGATCATTCCTGGCGTACCGGAAATCAGCGGCGCGTGAAAAGTCTTGCTGGCATAACCGTAACCGATAAGCCCGACGCGGATGGTATCACTCATTTGTCTTCCTCTCTTCAATGGACACCGGCATTTCACCTTATCCCCCGGCGGCCGACAACCGTAAGTTTCTGGATTGTGCACCTACCGGGTAACAGACAGCCATTATTGCTAATTAACCTGACATTTACTGTGACTTTTGTGGAGTGCTATTGGCCCCTTGCCGATGCTAATAAATTAAAAGTAAGGAGATTTTATGTCCCGCGATTCCTGGCCGGTGCAAAGAAAACTCCTAATTATCCCGTAGGTTAATAATAGCGCTAAGCCGGTGCCTGATTTGCGATTATTATCGTTTGCTTCCGTCAGCCGATAATTATTTATTCTTATACCCTATGGAAAATGCCTCCCCCTTAAGTACGCTGGATTATCTGATGAAATTCCGCAAAATCAGTTCTCAGGAAAATCTGGAAAAACTCTTTGATCACCTCAACTACACATTAACGGACAGCCGGGAAATCATTAATATGTACCGGGCAGCTGACCACCGCAGGGCTGAACTGGCCTCCGGCGGGCGCCTTTTCGACCTGGGCTGCGTGCCTAAAACGGTCTGGCGTTACGTTCTGTAGCCACCTGCCGGTAGCATTAGCGGTAAAATCCCTTATAATCCCCCCGCTTTATTCACCATATTGTTAAATCGGGAGGAAACATGACGACGCCCCAACCCCCGCGTATCGCTGGCTGGCTGCTCGCGCCACTGGCCTGGCTACTGATGTCGTTACTCAGCAGCTCCGTGGCACTGTTAAGTTTCCTGATGATGATTCTTTCTCCCGAAGCCCGTCAGGCTCTGGGTAATGCGGACGCCAAAACAACGATGCTGTTTACCCTTTCTGTCTGCAGTGCGCTGGCTATGTGGGGCTACACGCTATGGTTGACCATCGCCTTCTTTAAACGACGCAAGAATGTGGTGCGCCATTATATTTTGTGGCTCTTGCTCACCGTGCTGCTGGCGATTAAATCTTTTGCATTCTCACCGGTGAGTGACAAGGTAGCGGTGCAGCTGCTGCTTCCTTCCCTGCTTGCCGCGGCGTTACTGGTCCCTTACCTGAAGCGTTCTCAACGCGTGAAGCAGACCTTCATTAACCCGTAATAACCCTATAGATAGCCCGTTGTCGCCGCCCGCCGATTAGTCGATAATAGGCGGCTTTTTTTGTTTCAGGTCGAATCATGTCAGATTACTTGCTGCTCTTCGTTGGTACCGTTCTGGTCAATAACTTCGTGTTGGTGAAGTTCCTTGGCCTGTGTCCGTTTATGGGGGTTTCCAAAAAGCTGGAAAGCGCCATCGGCATGGGGCTTGCTACCACCTTCGTGATGACGCTCGCCTCGATTTTTGCCTGGATAATTGACGAACTGATCCTCGTGCCGCTGGACTTGATTTACCTGCGCACGCTGGCCTTTATTCTGGTTATCGCGGTCGTCGTTCAGTTCACCGAGATGGTGGTACGCAAGACCAGCCCGGCGCTTTATCGCCTGCTGGGTATCTTCCTGCCGCTGATTACCACCAACTGCGCCGTGCTCGGCGTGGCGCTGCTGAATATTAACCTCGGCCATAACTTCCTGCAGTCTGCGGTGTATGGCTTTTCCGCCGCGCTGGGCTTCTCGCTGGTGATGGTGCTGTTTGCCGCTATTCGCGAGCGTATGGTCGTGGCCGATATCCCCGCGCCGTTTCGCGGTAACGCTATCGCGCTGGTCACCGCAGGCCTGATGGCCCTCGCTTTTATGGGCTTTAGCGGGCTGGTGAAGTTCTGATGACAACGTTGTGGATGGCAATTATTTCGGTCACGCTGATGGGGCTGCTGTTTGGTCTGATCCTTGGCTATGCCTCGCGCCGCTTCCAGGTTGAAGAAGATCCCATTGTCGATCGCATCGACGAGCTGCTGCCGCAAAGCCAGTGCGGCCAGTGCGGCTATCCTGGCTGCCGCCCTTATGCGGAAGCCGTAGGTAATCAGGGTGCAAAAATCAACCTGTGCGCGCCCGGCGGCGAAGCCGTGATGCTGAAAATTGCCTCTGCCCTGAACGTTGAGCCTCAACCGATTGACGGCGACGCCACCGCCGCAGAGCCGGTGCGAATGCTGGCCGTGATTGACGAAGCGAACTGCATCGGCTGCACAAAATGCATTCAGGCCTGCCCCGTTGACGCCATCGTCGGCGCGACCCGTGCCATGCATACCGTGATTAGCGACCAGTGCACAGGCTGTAACCTTTGTGTCGATCCTTGCCCGACCCGCTGCATCGAACTGATTCCCGTCAGCCCCACGACCGAAAGCTGGAAATGGGATTTGCAGACCATCCCGGTGCGTATGATCCCGGCGGACAATCATGCTTAATATCTTTAATCGCTTTAAAAAAGACAGAATTTGGGACTTTGACGGCGGCATCCATCCTCCCGAGATGAAAACCCAGTCTAACGGTACGCCGCTGCGCCAGGTTCCACTGCCATCCCGGCTGGTTATCCCGCTTAAACAGCACATTGGTGCAGAAGGCGAGCTGTGCGTGAAGCCCGGCGATTATGTGCTGCGCGGCCAGCCGCTGACCCGCGGGCGCGGAAGAATGCTGCCGGTGCATGCTCCGACTTCCGGCACCGTTAAAGAGATAGCCCCCCACTCCACCGCGCACCCTTCCGCCCTTGCGGAACTCAGCGTTGTGCTGGATGCCGACGGCGAAGACCGCTGGATTGAGCGCGACGGCTGGAGTGATTACCGCTGCCAGACCCGCGAAGCGCTTATCGCTCGTATTCACCAGTTCGGCGTGGCCGGGCTGGGCGGCGCAGGCTTCCCTACCGGCAGTAAACTGCAGGGCGGCGGCGACAAAATTGACACGCTCATTATTAACGCCGCAGAGTGCGAGCCGTACATCACCGCCGACGATCGCCTGATGCAGGATTGCGCCGCCCAAATCGTCGAAGGCGTTCGCATCCTGGCCCATATTCTTAAGCCGCAGCGCATTCTTATCGGCATCGAGGACAACAAGCCTCAGGCCATCTCAATGATGCGTGCGGTGCTGGCAGACAGCCACGATATGCAGCTGCGGGTGATCCCGACGAAATACCCGTCCGGCGGCGCCAAACAGCTCACGCAAATTCTGACCGGTAAGCAGGTTCCTCACGGTGGCCGCTCGTCCGACATCGGCATATTGATGCAAAACGTCGGCACCGCGTATGCCATCAAGCGCGCGGTAATCGACGGTGAACCGCTGACCGAGCGCGTAGTCACCTTAACCGGCGAATCGATTACCCAGCCGGGAAACGTCTGGGCACGTCTGGGTACGCCGGTCAGCCACCTGCTTAATTTTGCCGGTTTCCGCCCGAGCCAGGAGCAGAAAGTCATTATGGGCGGCCCGCTGATGGGCTTCACCCTGCCGTGGCTGGACGTGCCGGTCGTTAAAATCACCAACTGCCTGCTTGCGCCATCCCCGAGTGAGATGGGCGAGCAGGAAGAAGAGCAAGGCTGCATTCGCTGCAGCGCCTGTGCCGATTCCTGCCCGGCGGACCTGCTGCCGCAGCAGCTTTACTGGTACAGCAAAGGCCAGCAGCACGACAAAGCCGCCGCGCACAACCTGGCTGACTGTATCGAATGCGGGGCCTGCGCTTACGTTTGCCCAAGCAATATTCCTCTGGTGCAGTACTTCCGTCAGGAGAAGGCTGAAATCCGCGAAATTGAGCTGGAAGCTAAGCGTACCATTGAGGCTAAAGCCCGCTTTGAGGCTCGTCAGGAAAGGCTTGAGCGTGAGAAAGCCGCCCGCCTTGAGCGCCACAAAAATGCGGCGGTTCAGCCGACGGCGAAGGACAATAATGCGATTCAGGCCGCGCTTGCCCGCGTGAAGAGCAAAAACGCCCAGGCCTGCGAAGAACCTATCATCGTAAAAGCCGGCAGCGTGCCGGACAACAGTGAAGCGATCGCAGCCCGTGAAGCCCGCAAGGCCGAAGCTCGAGCCCGCCAGGCGGAAAAAGCACAACAGGCTGAATCCGTGGTCAGCACAGAGGTGGATCCGCGTAAAGCGGCCGTTGAAGCGGCTATTGCCCGCGCTAAAGCTCGCAAGGCTGCCCAAAACGCAGAAAGCGCTGAACCTGTAGCAGCAGAGCAGGAAGCTATCGACCCGCGTAAAGCCGCGGTCGAAGCGGCCATTGCCCGTGCTAAAGCTCGTAAAGCAGCGCAGAATGCTGAAAGCGCCGAGCCTGTAGCCGTTGATCCGCGTAAAGCCGCTGTCGAAGCCGCTATCGCTCGCGCTAAAGCTCGTAAAGCAGCGCAAAAGGCAGAAACCGAACAACCGGCACCACAAGAAGAACAAGACCCACGCAAAGCTGCAGTGGCTGCGGCAATTGCCCGCGTTCAGGCACGTAAAGCCGCTCAGATGTCTCCAGAGGAATAAATGGTTTTTAAAATCGCAAGCTCCCCGTTCACCCATAACCAGCGCAGCACCGCGCGGATTATGATGCTGGTTTCTCTCGCGGCCCTGCCCGGCATTGCGATGCAGTGGTACTGGTTTGGCTGGGGAACCCTCGCTCAGATTGTGCTGGGGATCGTCAGCGCGATGGCCGCAGAGGCGCTGGTATTACGCCTGCGTAAAAGACCGGTGCAAACCTATCTGGGGGATAACTCTGCGCTGCTGACCGGCCTGTTGCTCGGCATCAGTATTCCTCCGCTCGCGCCGTGGTGGATGGTGGTACTCGGTATGGTGTTTGCGATAATCATTGCCAAACAACTCTACGGCGGCCTCGGCAACAATCCGTTTAACCCGGCAATGATTGGTTATGTAGTCCTGCTTATTGCTTTCCCGGTACAGATGACATCCTGGCTTCCGCCGCAGTCCATCGCCGCCACCGTGCCTGGTTTTGTAGACAGCCTGCAGATAATTTTCCACGGCGCAACCACCGCGGGCAGCACTATGGATACGCTACGCATGGGCGTAGACGGCATCAGCCAGGCGACGCCGCTGGATACCTTTAAAACCGGTTTGCATGCGGGCCACTCCGCTGAGCAGTTGCTGAATGCGCCCATATTTGGCGGCGTTCTGGCCGGTCTTGGCTGGCAGTGGGTTAACCTGGCTTATCTGGCGGGCGGCCTGTTCCTTCTCTGGCGTGGCACCATCCGCTGGCATATTCCGGCAGGTTTCCTGGCCGCTCTGGTGATATGTTCAACGCTCGGCTGGATTATCTCCCCGGAAAAATGCGTATCTCCGCTGGTGCACCTGTTCTCTGGCGCGACTATGCTGGGCGCATTCTTTATCCTGACCGACCCGGTGACCGCATCGACAACAAACCGTGGCCGCCTGATTTTCGGTGCACTGGTTGGCCTGCTGGTTTGGCTGATTCGCACCTACGGTGGTTACCCTGACGGCGTAGCTTTTGCCGTACTGCTGGGCAATATTACCGTACCGCTGATCGATTACTACACACGCCCTCGCGCGTACGGCCATCGCTAAGGAGACGCTATGTTTAAAACAATGCAAAAGCATGGCATCGCCCTGGCGCTGTTTGCCGCCCTGTTTACCGGACTTACGGCACTGGTCAACGAACTCACCAAACCCACCATCGCGCAGCAGTCTGCGCTGCAGCAAAAGATGTTGTTCGATCAGGTGATTTCAGATGACGTTTACGATAACCGCATTCAGGACAGCTGCCTGCTGGTAAAGGACTCCCCTCTCGGCAAGGGCACACGGCACATCTACGTGGCGCGCAAAGGCGATAAGCCGGTTGCCGTGGTCATGGAAGCCACCGCGCCGGACGGCTATTCTGGTGCTATACAAATTCTGGTTGCCGCTGATTTTAACGGCACCATACTCGGCACACGCGTCACCGAGCACCATGAAACGCCGGGCCTTGGCGACAAGATTGAACTGCGTCTGAGCGACTGGATAACGCATTTTGCCAACAAGCGCATTCAGGGCAGCAATGACACGAGCTGGGCGGTGCAAAAAGACGGCGGCCAGTTTACTCAGTTTACCGGGGCAACCATCACCCCCCGCGCGGTAGTCAACGCCGTTAAGCGTGCAGGCCTGTTCGCAGAGACCCTGCCTGCACAGCTCAACGAACTGCCTGCCTGTGGAGATCAACAATGAGCGAAACAAAACGCGTTCTGATAAACGGGCTGTGGAAGAACAACTCAGCCCTGGTTCAGCTACTGGGTCTTTGCCCGCTGCTGGCGGTGACATCAACCGCAACCAACGCCCTGGGGCTTGGGCTTGCCACAACGCTGGTGCTGACGCTAACCAACGGCACAATCTCTGCCCTGCGTCGCTGGGTGCCCGCTGAGATTCGTATCCCGGTTTACGTCCTGATCATCGCCTCGGTGGTGAGCATCGTGCAGATGCTGATCAACGCCTACGCCTTTGGGCTCTATCAGTCGTTAGGCATCTTTATTCCGCTTATCGTAACCAACTGCATTGTTGTGGGCAGAGCCGAGGCTTACGCTGCCAAAGCCAGCGTGCCTTATGCCGCGCTGGATGGTTTTGCTACCGGTCTGGGCGCCACCAGCGCGATGTTTGTTTTAGGTTCAATACGTGAAATTATCGGCAATGGAACGCTGTTTGACGGCGCTGATGGCCTGCTTGGCAACTGGGCAAAAGTACTGCGCATTGAGGTATTCCATACCGACACGCCTTTCCTGCTCGCTATGCTGCCTCCAGGCGCCTTTATTGGCCTTGGTATGCTGTTGGCGATAAAATACCTCATCGACGAAAAAATGAAGGCACGCCGCGCCCGCGAAAGCGCAGCCGTGGAAGGGAATGCAGAGAAGGCTTCATGAATAACAGTAAGCGCGTTGAGATCCTTACCCGCCTGAGGGACAACAACCCTAATCCTACGACAGAACTCAACTTCAGCAGCCCCTTTGAGCTGCTGATTGCCGTCCTGCTGTCCGCCCAGGCAACCGACGTCAGCGTCAATAAAGCGACGGCAAAGCTTTACCCTGTCGCTAATACGCCGGCCGCTATGCTGGCACTTGGCGTGGACGGCGTGAAGGAGTACATCAAAACCATCGGCTTGTTTAACAGCAAGGCTGAAAACGTGATTAAAACTTGCCGCATGCTGCTGGAGCTGCACGGCGGCGAAGTGCCGGAAGACAGAGCGGCGCTGGAAGCCCTCCCCGGCGTGGGCCGTAAAACCGCCAACGTCGTGCTGAATACTGCGTTTGGTTGGCCGACCATAGCCGTTGACACCCATATCTTCCGCGTGTGTAACCGCACTCAGTTTGCCGCAGGCAAAAACGTAGAACAGGTAGAGGAAAAGCTGCTTAAAGTCGTGCCTGCAGAATTTAAGGTCGACTGCCACCACTGGCTGATCCTTCACGGCCGCTATACCTGCATTGCGCGTAAACCGCGCTGCGGCTCGTGTATTATCGAAGATCTTTGCGAATTCAAAGAGAAGGTTGACGTCTGACACTGGCGCTCGCATCATCGGCGAGCGTTTTTATTCTCTACCCTGCCTAAAAAAATCCTTCGCGGTGTTCATTTATTCCACTTAAATCCGCAGCTACTTTTATATTGTTCGACCTTTAACCGGTTAACCAGGTTAATCGTTTTTTTGCGATAAGAAATTTCTATAAATTTGTGATCTATATCACTTTGATAACTTGAGGTTGCAAAAAGGTAATAAAAACACAGCTAACGCCTTGCTATCGTTAGCGATAATGGATCAAGGGCAATACAATAGGCCATATATATTGAATACACTAGTTGTTAACACTGCATGAAACCCTTAAAAGCAGAATATACAACCAAAACATTAAAAAAACGCTTCGAAAAAAGACAAAAAATCGTTAATGAAAGAATTAGTAAAATTTAACGCTGAATAACAATTCACCTGATGGCGTATTATCTCGCCATGGATATATGTAACAGAGTATTACAAACCTCTTGCCTGCAACCCCGGGATAGTGAACATTACCTCCCGTTTTTCCTTCCTTATAACAAGAAAAATGCTTACCGACGCGGTAAGGCATGAGAAAACCCCTGATTAAAGCGGGATGTAAAAAAAGAGGTATATGTGTCGACTGCAAACAAAGAACCAGCAGAAAACGTTAGTCTTAACGCTTTCAAGCAACCTAAATCGTTCTACCTGATTTTCTCTATCGAACTCTGGGAGCGTTTTGGCTATTACGGCCTGCAAGGCATCATGGCCGTTTATTTGGTCAAAATGCTGGGCATGTCCGAAGCGGACTCTATTACGCTGTTCTCCTCCTTTAGCGCCCTGGTGTATGGCCTGGTTGCGATTGGCGGTTGGCTGGGCGATAAAGTGCTCGGTACAAAACGCGTTATCATGCTCGGTACTATTGTACTGGCTATTGGTTACGCCCTTGTTGCCTACTCAGGCCACGACGTGAGCGTGGTTTACATCGGTATGGCAACCATCGCGGTAGGTAACGGTCTGTTTAAGGCTAACCCTTCCTCGCTGCTCTCTACCTGCTATGAGAAAGACGACCCGCGTCTGGACGGTGCATTCACCATGTACTACATGTCCATCAACATCGGCTCTTTCTTCTCTATGCTTGCTACTCCATGGCTTGCTGCGCAGTACGGCTGGAGCACCGCGTTCTCCCTGAGCTTCGTCGGTATGCTGATTACCCTGGTGAACTTCATCTTCTGCAAGAAGTGGGTGAAAAACTACGGGTCCAAACCTGACTTCGCGCCGGTACACTTCGGCAAGCTGATGGCGACCATCGCAGGCGTCGTGGTGCTGATTGCCGTTGCCACCTGGCTGCTGCACAACCAGGGCATTGCTCGCGCCGTACTGGGCGTTGTGGCTCTGGGTATTATCTTTATCTTCGCTAAAGAAGCCTTTGCGATGAAAGGCGCCGCTCGCCGTAAGATGATCGTGGCTTTCATCCTGATGGTTGAAGCTATCGTCTTCTTTGTGCTGTACAGCCAGATGCCGACGTCCCTGAACTTCTTCGCGATTCGTAACGTGGGCCATGAGATCCTGGGCATCACTTTCGAAGCCGAGCAGTTCCAGGCGCTGAACCCATTCTGGATCATGATTGGTAGCCCAATTCTGGCCGCTATCTACAACAAAATGGGCGACCGTCTGCCAATGCCGCACAAGTTTGCTATCGGCATGGTGCTGTGCTCCTTCGCTTTCCTTGTCCTGCCGATCGGCACGAAGTTTGCCAATGAAGCGGGTATCGTTTCCGTGAACTGGCTGATCCTGAGCTACGCGCTGCAGAGTATCGGTGAACTGATGATTTCTGGCCTGGGCCTCGCTATGGTGGCACAGCTGGTTCCACAGCGTCTGATGGGCTTCATCATGGGGAGCTGGTTCCTGACGACCGCAGGTGCTGCAATCATCGCCGGTAAAGTCGCTGGTCTGATGGCGGTACCGGAAAACGTCACCGACCCACTGCAGTCGCTGGAAGTTTACGGCCGTGTGTTCATGCAGATCGGTATCGTGACGGGTGTGATTGCCGTGCTAATGCTGCTGACGGCGCCTAAGTTGAACCGCATGACGCTGAGCGAAGACAAAGCAGAAAAGGTTAACGAAACCGCTACGGCGTAACTTTCCCTGGAAAAATGATGATTTAGCCGTCGGCCTCACAGCCGACGGCTTTTTTTTTCACTGAGACCGCACTACCATAAGTTATCTTAGCGCCCTAAAGGAGTTAGTCATGAAACTGTATTTCAAGCCCGGTGCCTGTTCCCTCTCCCCTCACATCATCCTGCGTGAGTCAGGCCTGGACTTCTCGCTGGTTAAGGTTGACCTGGCGACCAAACGTACCGAAAACGGTGACGATTTCCTCGCCATCAACCCGAAGGGTCAGGTGCCTGCGCTGGTGCTGGATGACGGCTCTCTGCTAACCGAAGGTGTCGCCATCGTGCAATACCTGGCCGATAAAGTGCCGGACCGCCAGCTGCTGGCACCGGCGGGCAGCATGACCCGCTACCATACCCTGGAATGGTTGAACTATGTGGCAACCGAGCTGCATAAAGGTTTCTCTCCGCTGTTCAACCCGGCTACGCCAGAAGAATTCAAGGCCGTAGTCCGCAAACAGATGGAGAAGAAATTCCAGTACGTGAACGAAGCGCTGAAGGACAAACAGTGGCTGATGGGCTCGCGCTTCACGGTGGTAGATGCCTATCTGTTTACCGTCCTGCGCTGGGCGTACGGCCTGAAGCTGGATCTGGCTGGCCTGACGAATATCGAAGCGTATGTTGAACGTATGAAGGGGCGCCCGGCAGTTTCTGCGGCACTGACCGCCGAAGGGATTTAAGCCATCCCTTAAAAGCAAAACGCCCTCTATTGAGGGCGTCAAATTGATGACAAACAGCCGAAAAACGTGGTTTTCGACTGTTTGGGGCAAACCAGAAAATATCATTCATTGCTTTTATTCGACCGAATTCAGCAGTCTCACGCCCTCAAACGAGGGCGTTTTTATTTCAGAGCTTTACCGCGGTGAAGTAATGCTCAGGTTTGGCAATGCCGTCCTGAGCGGCAACGAGCTGTAGCTCGTATTCTTCCATGCGTTTTGTCACAACCATGATGTCGTATACCGCCGCCGTGACGTGCTCCAGCGCTTCGCGCAGCGTCGCACCCTGCAGCAGCTTAACCAGCAGCAGGCCGCTGGTCACATCACCCACGCCAACCGGCTGACGTTCGCCGAAGTCCACCAGCGGGCGATGGATGTGCCACGCCTCTTCAGCCGTCACCAGCAGCATTTCAAAACGATCCTGCTGATAGCCCGCCCGGGCCAGGTGTTTCACCAGCACGATTTCTGGCCCCTGGGCGATAAGCTCGCGGGCCGTCTCTACGGCCTCGGCCACGTTGTTCACGCTGTGGCCACTCAGAATTTCCAGCTCAATCAGGTTCGGCGCGATGATATCGCTTGCTGGCATGGCGTAGCGCGTATGGTATTCCGCCACGCCAGGCGCCACGATGCAGCCTTTTTCCGGATGGCCCATCACCGGGTCACAGAAATATTTGGCGTTCGGGTTAGCCGCCTTCACCTGACGCACGATAGAGAGAATATGTTCGCCCTGCTCCGCCGAGCCCAGATAACCGCTCAGCACCGCATCACAGCGCTCCAGCTGCCCTATATCCGCAATCCCCTGCACAATCTCGCTCAGGTGGCTGGCGGGCATTACGCTGCCGGTCCATTTCCCGTACTGAGTGTGGTTAGAGAACTGCACCGTGTTCAGCGGCCAGACGTTAGCGCCCAGACGGCGCATCGGGAATTCGGCGGCGCTGTTGCCGGCATGACCAAATACCACATGGGACTGGATAGCAAGAATGTTTTTCATTTTTCTACTCGGGTATCGCCAGGTGTTGTGCTTGCTAAAAAAAAGCACGGCGTAAGCCGTGCTTTTCTATTCCGATAACTTATTTCCAGCAAACGAGGCAGTAGTTCTTTTTACCGCGACGCATCAAGGTGTAACGATTGAACAGAATATCGCCTTCGGTGAAGGTGTATTCCGGGTCAGACTGTTTTTCACCGTTGATGGTAATGGCATTCTGAGAGATGGTTTTACGCGCCTGGCCACGGGATGGCTGCAGCTCGGCGTCCACCAGCGCCTGTTGCAGGTCGGCACCGCGTTCAATTTCAACCATCGGGACGCCGTCCTGAGCCAGCTGCTCGAAGTCTGCTTCGTTCAGTGAGCTTAGGTTGCCGTTAAACAGGCTGGCGGTAATGCGCTTGGCTGCGGTCAGCCCTTCTTCACCGTGAACCAGACGAGTAACCTGCTCTGCCAGCACGTACTGAGCACGAGGCGCAGCGCCGCTGTGCTTGTCTTCTTCTTCCAGAGCATTGATTTCCGCAATGTCCATAAAGGTGAAGAACTTCAGGAAGCGATAAACGTCGGCATCTGCGGTGTTGATCCAGAACTGGTAGAACTTGTACGGGCTGGTTTTCTTCGGATCAAGCCAGACCGCGCCACCTTCGGTTTTACCGAACTTGGTGCCGTCAGATTTGGTGATCAGCGGCACGGTCAGGCCGAAAGCCTGCTGCTGGTGCAGACGACGGGTCAGGTCGATACCGGAGGTAATGTTGCCCCACTGGTCGGAACCGCCAATCTGCAGCACCACGCCGTGCAGTTTGTTCAGGCAGGCAAAGTCGTAACCCTGCAGCAGGTTGTAGGAGAACTCGGTAAAGGAGATCCCCACGTCATCACGGTTCAGACGCTGTTTTACGGCCTCTTTGTTAATCATCTGGTTAACAGAGAAATGCTTGCCGATATCGCGCAGGAAGGTCAGCACGTTCATGCTGCCGAACCAGTCATAGTTGTTAGCCGCGACGGCAGAATTCTCACCGCAGTCAAAATCGAGGAACGGCGCAACCTGGCGGCGAATTTTTTCCACCCACTCCTGCACGGTATCTTCGGTGTTCAGCTTACGCTCAACGGCTTTAAAGCTTGGGTCGCCGATAAGACCGGTCGCGCCGCCTACAAGGGCAACCGGCTTATGGCCTGCTTCCTGAAAGCGCTTCAGGCACAGCAGCGGAACCAGATGGCCCAAATGCAAGCTGTCGGCGGTTGGATCGAAGCCGCAATAGAGTGCAATTGGCCCCTGCGCCAGTCGCTCTGCTAACGCTTCCTCATCCGTCACCTGGGCCACGAGGCCCCGCTCTTGCAATTGTTTTATCAAATTGATGTTCGACATCAAATTCTCCATCTCTATACGACTGCACCTTTGCCGGTACACGGCTTTTCGCCCACTGGCGAAAGAATTCATTTTTAGGGCACATAGAATAAAGGGCTGGCGCAGTTAGCACCAGCCCTTAAGCTGAAAATCCTGGCTTTACGGCGCGAGGCGGTCTATTTTCCAGGCAGTTCCATCGCGCTGGTAAAGGAAGCGGTCGTGAAGACGGTGTTCGCCTCCCTGCCAGAATTCCATCTGTTCGATGCTGACGCGGTAGCCGCCCCAAAAACTCGGCAGCGGAACTTCGCCCTGCTGGAACTTCTGCTTCAGCTCAAGGAATTTGCTTTCAAGCACGCCGCGCGCGGAAATACGGCTCGACTGCTTCGACACCCAGGCGCCTATCTGGCTGTCCTTCGGGCGGCTGTGGAAGTATTTCAGTACCTCAAGCGTGGAAAGACGCTCGGCGGTGCCCAGCACCATAACCTGCCTGTCCAGCATGTGCCATGGGAAATGCAGGCTAATGCGCGGGTTCGTTTCAAGGTGATGCGCCTTGCGCGAGCCCAGATTGGTGTAAAACACCAGGCCTTTTTCGTCGAAGTGCTTGAGCAGCACGATGCGCTGATACGGCTGACCGTTTTCGTCAACCGTCGCGACGACCATAGCGGTTGGGTCGGCAAGCTTAGCCTCGCAGGCCTGTGTCAGCCAGCGCTCAAACAGCGGCAGCGGCGTGTCGGTGAGATCGTGGCGGCGCAGGCCACCTTTAGTGTATTCGCGGCGCAAATGCGCAATCTGTTGCAAAGAGTCGTTATCAGACATGGCGTTACGTCAGGCTATCCTCGGGTGGAGCTATTGTGCTCCCCACCCGGAGAAATCTCAACGTTTGGCCGTTTGCAGTTGGCAATTATTCAGCACGATATTGTCTTTACGATAGACCGTCGCGCCGTCGCCCTTGGACCAGAAAACGTAAACGCCGTCGGTATAACGCGCCCCGGAGGCGGAAAGCCCCTGAGTCAGGGTCAATAGCTGGTTGTCGTAGACAAAGCTCACCTGCTGTTTGTCGTTATTCAGCTTCACGGTCAACGGCTTTTCGTCGCACTGGTAGACCAGCGTATCGGTATGCATTTTTTCGAGAAAGGCGTTGTAGTAGCTGCAGCCGGCGAGCAGCAGTGGAAGAGTGACAGCAAGCAGTTTTTTCATCTGAGTATCCTGAATATCTTCTTATCCCTGGAGGGCCTACGCCCTCCTTTACGCCATCAGTTTAGCGGCTACGGGAAGAAGTTAATTTCAGTTAACTCTGATTATGGCGAGGATTTGCCGGATAAATGGCGCCGAGTATCGTTGGCTCAGAGGCGCCGGTCACGGAAGGAAGATTCCCCGGCAGGCCGGACATCGTGCGATACGCCAGCCAGGCAAAGGCCAGAGCTTCCATATCGTCCCCGCTGATCCCGGCCTCATCGGTTGTCGTGACTTCAATTCCCGGCAACAGCGCGGCAAGACGGGCCATCAGCAGCGGATTACGGCTGCCACCGCCGCACACCATTACGCGCTCACAGCCGCCGCTCAATAACACCTGCTCGGCGATGGTTGTGGCGGTCAATTCAGTGAGCGTGGCCTGAACATCTTCCCCGGCAAGCGCGGGGAACCTGGCAAGCTGGCGCTCAAGCCAGCCATAGTTAAAGTATTCACGTCCGGTGCTTTTAGGCGCGGGGGTAGAGAAATAAGGGTCGCTGAGCATCTGCTGCAGTAACGGAATAATGACTTTACCACCGCTCGCCCACTCGGCGTCTTTATCGTAGCCTTTCCCGCGCTGCCGCCAGATCCAGGCATCCATCAGCATATTGCCAGGCCCGGTATCATAGCCCCTGACGGGCTGACCGGGTATCAGCAAAGAGAGGTTAGCGATACCACCGATATTCAGCACCATCCGGCGTTCACCCGGATGAGCCAGCAGCGCCTGATGAAAGGCGGGCACCAGCGGCGCGCCCTGCCCGCCCAGCGCCATATCGCGACGGCGAAAATCGCCGACCACGGTAATACCCGTCAGCGCGGCAATGTGATTATTGTCGCCTATCTGAAGCGTGTGGGCAGCTTCGCCGTGCGGTTCGTGCCAGACGGTTTGTCCGTGACAGCCAATGGCCGTAACGTCTTCTGGCCGGAGCCCTTCGCGTTTTACCAGGATTTGCACCGCCTCGGCGAACAATTTACCGAGCCGGTTGTCCAATTGGCCCAGCTGGGACAGCGTGAGTGGCTGCCCCTGACAAACGGCAAGAATAGCGTTTTTGATGGCCAGCGGCATCGGGTGGCTGTAGCTCGCCTGCTGAACCACCAGATGTTCATCGATAGCGGCCAGCACCACATCGATGCCATCCAGGCTGGTGCCTGACATCACGCCTATATAGCGACCTGATTTCATCCGTCACTCCTTATTCTCGCCGGGGCGGTAAATTGATACTGTTAAATTAGCACGCAATATCATGATTTATTAATAATTTTTATTAATAATCTGTGTAACTAACCGCAACAGACCGCCTGTGATTTAAGCAAAATTCGCACAGCGCAGCGGTTTAATTGCGGTTAAAGACATTTGATTTACTATTTTTACAGGATTGTTGTAGAACAAACATGAACTATGGCCCGGAATTGCCATATAATTTAGCCATAACGGATGCTCACTGAGCATTGATGGGTTAACAGGAGAGGTACAAATGATTTCACGTATTTTGACAGTTTCACTGGTTGCTCTGACCCTGGCGGGTTGTGCCAACGAAGGGTTGTCAGGTGATGTTTACAACGCATCCGAAGCGAAGCAGGTGAGAACCGTCACCTACGGTACCATTACCCACGTGCGCGCTGTTACCATCAAGGGAGGCGATGGCAACAGCACCATCGGGGCGATTGGCGGTGCGGTACTTGGCGGTCTGTTGGGTAACACCATCGGCGGCGGCACAGGTCGTACCCTTGCCACCGCTGGCGGCGCGGTAGCCGGTGGCCTGGCGGGCGACGCGGTAGGCGGAGCAATGGGCAACAGCAAGGGTGTTGAGCTGGAAATCCGTAAAGATGACGGCCAGACCATCATCGCTGTGCAAAAACAGGGTGACAGCCGTTACTCCGTTGGCCAGCGCGTTGCCATCTCCGGCAGCGGCAACAACATTACTGTTGCACCACGCTAAAACAACGCTAAAGAGTACGAGGCCCGCATTGCTGGCCTGAGGCTGCTGACAAAGTTCATTGACCTTAAAAGGCCCGAACTTCGGTCTCATAAAAACAATGAATTATGTTCTCTGGTTTGCCCCAAGCCCGCGAAAACCACGTTTTTCGCGGGCTTGTCATCAATATAAGGCCCGCATTGCGGGCCTTTTGTTTTAGTAGGTTATTCCCGGAGGATTAACTTCCGACTGAGCAACGGCTTCCCCCTGCTCTCCCCACCTCGCCAGGACTCGTTGATATTCCCCTCGCTGAATAGCGCCATCAAGCGCCGCCTGCAGCGCATACACCAGCCCGTTTCCTTTCTTCGTCGTCGTGGCAACATACGCCTTTTTCGGTCCCAGCCCAACGACACGTGTGGTGCCGGTCAAAGCCGCCTTATAGGCTGTAATAGACTGAGGACCAAAGAACACATCGGCCCGGCCAGACTGAATGTACAGGTTCGCAGAAGCATCGTCGGTGACATAAACCGGCAGCGCAGGTTTGCGGCCTGCTCGTTCGTTTTCAGCATTCCAGCCCAAAAGAATTCGTTCCTGATTGGTCCCGGCTCCCACAATCACTTTTCGCCCGGCAAGATCCTCTGCGTTGCCGATTGCCTGAATCGGGCTGCTGGCCTTCACCGCGAAAGAGAGCGAATCCACGCGGTAGGTAGCAAAATCAAACTTCTCTTTACGCTGCTCGGTTACGGCAATATTCACCAGCGCCACGTCATAACGACCGGACGTTATTCCCAGCGGCCAGTCCTCCCACGCCGTGGGCACCAGCTTTAACTTCAGGCCCAGGCTTCCCGCCAGCAGGCGGGCAATATCCGGGTCACTGCCTATGCGCGTGCGGTTGTCGCTTGCCAGTAACGCCAGCGGTGGGGAGTTGAGCGCCGAAATCGCCACCGTTAGCGTACCGGACTCGATAAACTTATAGCCGGTGGGAATTTTTGCAATGGCCTGCTCATCCTTCGCCACGTCCAGCGGTTTTTCATTGGCGGCCAGGTCAATGCTAACCTGCGCTGAAGACGCAGAGGCATACATCAATAACGCAATTAAGCCACATTTCATTTCACAGCACCTTCGATAAAAACTGCCGGGTACGAGGATGCTGTGGTCGATTCAACACGTCGTCGCTGCTCCCCTGCTCGACAATTTTGCCATCCACCATAAACACCACCTGGTCGGCCACTTCACGGGCAAAACCGATTTCGTGGGTGACGACAACCAGCGTGGTACCTGAGCGTGCCAGAGTCTTGATCACATCCAGCACTTCGCCGACCAGTTCGGGATCCAGCGCAGAAGTAGGTTCATCAAACAGCATCACTCGCGGACTGAGCGCCAGGGCACGGGCGATGGCGATACGTTGCTGCTGCCCGCCGGACAAATGGCGTGACCACGCCTCGGCTTTGTTGCGCAACCCAACCACATCCAGCAGTTCATACGCACGCTCTACCGCCTCTTTGCGACTGAGCTGCTTATGGGCAATCGGCGCTTCAATCAGATTGTCCAGCACCGTCATATGGGGAAACAGGTTGAAGTTCTGGAAGACATAACCCACGTTGGCGCGCTGGCGCAGAATCTCTTTCTCTTTAAGCTCATACAGCTTGTCCCCTTTCAGGCGATAGCCAATGTAATCGCCGTCAATCTGGATAAAGCCTTCATCCACGCGCTCAAGGTGGTTGATGGTGCGCAGCAGCGTAGACTTCCCTGAACCCGATGGGCCAAGAATCACGGTTACCGTCCCCGGTGGAATCTCCAGTGAAACATCGTCCAGCGCCTTATGGCGGCCAAAATATTTGCTGACGCCGGTAATCGAGATGTGGCCATTATGAGAGGTTGGCATGAACCGGCTCCTGCGATACGGCGGTTGTGGACGGCGCAGCGCTACGGGCGATACGCGTGTGGTTGATGGCCGAGCGCCGCTCGCTGCGCGCTAATGAACGCTCGACTAAATGCTGGATAAGCGACAGTACGCTGGTGATAACCAGGTACCAGACGGCCGCCACCATCAGTAGCGGAATAACCTGCTGCGTGCGGTTGTAGATCATCTGAATGGTATAAAACAGCTCCGGCATCGCCAGCACGTAAACCATCGCCGTACCTTTTGCGAGGCTGATAATTTCATTAAACCCCGCCGGGAGGATCGTGCGTAACGCCTGGGGCAGAATAATTCGCACGGTACGCCGCCATGCAGGCAACCCTAATGCTGCCGCAGCCTCATACTGCCCGTGATCCACGCCCAAAAAACCGCCGCGCACGATCTCTGCCGTATAGGCGCTTTGCACCAGGGTCAGCCCAACTACCGCCGTTGAAAACTGCCCCAGCACGTTAATCGTGTCGTAGCTACCCCAGACAATGCTGGTGAAAGGAATGCCGAGTGAAAGCGTGTCATACAGATACGAGAAGTTATACAGAACGATCAGCACGACAATCAGCGGTAGCGAACGGAACAGCCAGATATAGCCCCAGGCGAGGCTGCTTAGCAGCCAGGAAGATGACAGTCTGGCCAGCGCCAGTAATCCCCCCAGCACAACGCTCAGCGCGGTACCCAACAGCGTGAGCAACAGGGTTTGCCCCAGCCCTTCAAGAATAACCGGGTCGAAGAACCAACGGGCAAAAACGGCCCACTCCCAACGCGGATTAAACGCGACGGATTGCACCACCACCGCCAGCACGAACAGGGCAATGACGGCCCCCAGCGTGCGCAAAGGGTAACGTGCGGGCACCACCTTAATGGTTTCAGAAGCTTTCATCGTCTCTCCTCAGGCCGTTTTACTCAGGCTTTCCAGCGATAAAATTTTGGTGAACCGCAGTCGCCCGTCGTAGGGCGGCTGACTGTACGTTTCAGGGTCGATCTCAAGACTGAACTGCGGCTCGTAGCCTTCGCTCAGGTAAAGCCTGACCGCCTCCGGCTGGCGAAACCCGGTGGTCAAATAGATACGGCTGTAGCCGGCGTGCAGAGCAAAACGTTCCAGCTCGCGTACTACGCGCCCGGCCAGTCCTTGCTTACGCAGTGTGCTTTTTGTCCAGATGCGTTTAATCTCAGCGGTTTGCGGGTCATAGGGTTTGTAGGCGCCGGTAGCAATAATTTCGCCCTCCCGCTCCAGTACAATAAAAATGCCCTGCGGCGGCAGATACCATTCGGTAAGTTCAACCTCTGCATCACGCGAGAAAAAATCACCGTAGCGCGCCGCGTACTCGCCAAACAGTCCGCTAATAATGGGCTGCAGCTCCGGTGCTTCCGGTGACAACACGCGAAAATGTTCGTTCATCTTCGTCTCCTTAATCACCTAACCCGGCAGGGTTAATTTCAGAGGCGGAAATACGCTCCACCCCCTCCCCCCAGCGATTCAACACTTTGTCGTAATCACCCTGCTGAATGGCGCCGTTGAGCGCCGTTTGTACCGGCTCAACCAGGCCGCTGCCCTTTTTCAGCGTTACCGCAATGTGCGCGGCTTTCGGCCAGCCGCCGTCAACGCTGCCCACCAGCTTCGTCTGCCCGGTCAGCGCCGCTTTCCAGGCTCCGGTGACGTTTGGCCCAAACCAGGCATCCGCCCGGCCGGACTGCAGCGCAAGCGTTAGCGCCGCATCATCTTTGGTGTAGACCGGGGTAAAAGGCTTTAACCCTTTCTTTTGGTTTTCAGCGTTCCAGGCAAGCAGAATAGCTTCCTGGTTGGTGCCGGAACCGACGATGATGCGCAGCCCGGCAATCTCTTCCGCGCGGCTGATGGATTTTATCGGGCTGTTGGCTTTGACGTAAAAGCCCAGGGAGTCTTTGCGATAGGTGGCGAAATCGAACTTCTCTTTGCGATCTTTGGTGACGGTAATATTGCTGATCGCGGCATCATATTTCCCGGAAGCGACGCCCAGCGGCCAGTCCTCCCAGGATGTTGGCACAACGTTAAGCTCAAGGCCGAGGCTGTCGGCCACCAGACGTGCAATGTCTACCTCGCTGCCGAGCAAGGTTTTATTATCATCTGAAAAAACCGTCAGTGGCGGCGAGTTGAGCGCCGCCACTGCCACGGTAAACTTACCGGGAACGGCAAAATGATAATCTTTAGGCAGCTGCGCGATGGCCTGCGGATTTTTAGCGGTATTCACCGGCGTTTTGTTCGCTTCAATACTCACGCCGGTTCCGTTGATGGTGACGTCGTTAGCCAGGGCAAGCGGGGCCCATGCCAGCGCAATGGCCAGCAATAGCGATGTTTTTTGCATCATCGTTTCTCTGTTATTTGCCGAAGCGATTTTCGGGCTGCGCTAAACCAAAGCTCTCGCGCAGCGTGGTGCCGGGGTAATCCGTGCGGAAAAGGCCTTGCGCCTGCAGCACGGGCACAACCTGTTCAACAAAGCGGGGGAAGGTATCAGGCGTGCCGCCCTGGATGATAAAACCGTCGGCCGCGCGGGCTTCAAACCATTGCTGCAGGCCGTCCGCCACCTGTTCCGGCGAACCGGAAAAACGCGGTCTTGGGCTGGCGGCTTCAAGCGCGACCTGCCGCAGGGTCAACCCACGCTCGCGGGCGTTACGTTTGATTTCGTCGGTGGTACTGCGGAAGCTGTTTTGGCCCAGGTCACCGATGTCGGGGAAAGGTTCGTCCAGCGGGTACTGGCTGAAGTCATGGTGTTCGAAGTAGCGCCCGAGGTAGTTCAGTGCATCGGAAATGGACACCAGCGCGGCGGTAGTTTGATACTGCTGCTCGGCGTCCTCCTCATCCTGACCGACAATGACGCTAACGCCCTGGAAGATGAGCAAGGAGTCTGCCTCACGGCCTTGCCCTTCGAGCTGGTTTTTCACGTCACGATAAAAAGCTTTCGCCTCGGTGAGCGTTTCATGGTGGGTAAAAATGGCATCAGCATGCTTCGCCGCCAGCTTTTTGCCGTCTTCCGAGGCACCGGCCTGGAACACAATCGGCCGCCCCTGCGGCGTACGGCCAATATTCAGCGGCCCGGCAACCTGGAAGAAATCCCCCTGATGGTTTAGCGCATGCAGTTTTTCAGGCGCAAAAAACTGCCCACTCTCTTTATTGCGCACAAAAGCATCTTCTTCCCACGAATCCCACAGTCCCTTCACAACGTCCAGGTACTCATCGGCAATGCGGTAGCGCAGCGCATGTTCGGGGTGCTGTGCTCTGGAGAAATTTTTTGCCGACCCTTCAAGCGGCGAAGTGACCACATTCCAGCCGGCGCGGCCGTTGCTGAGATGGTCGAGGCTGGCAAACTGGCGGGCGGTCGTAAAAGGGTCACTATAGGAGGTGGATAATGTGCCTACCAGCCCTAAATGACGGGTAATACTTGCAAGTGCAGATAATACCGTCAGCGGCTCAAAGCGATTTAAAAAATGCGGGATTGATTTTTCGTTAATATATAACCCGTCGGCGACAAATAAAAAATCCAGCTTCCCTTCTTCTGCCTTCAATGCCGTTTGTTTTACAAAATCAAAATTAATACTGGCATCGGCTAATGCAGCAGGATGGCGCCAGGCTGACATATTTCCCGAAGCGCCATGTAATATCGTACCCAGTCGTAATTGCCGTTTTACAGACATGCCTCATCCTTATGCGGATCGTTAAAATCCGCTATCGCTGATTATGATTAAAGTTGTTGTAAGGCGGTTTGGGCTAAACGCGCGAAATAGCGTGCCGCTGGCTCAATGAGTTTTTCATCAGGATCAAAAGCCGGATGGTGAAGCCCGTAGCGGCTGTCGCTGCCGATGCTGACAAAAGCGCCGGGAATATGCTGGAGATACACCGCAAAATCTTCTCCGCCCATGTGCAGATCCGCATGATGCGTCTCATAACCTTCCGCCGCCGCAACCTCGCGGGAAAACGCCGCCCAGCGTTCGTCATTAACGAGTGCGTCCGGCCCCGCGTGCCAGCTGACCTCGATTTGCGCCCCAAAAGCGCTGGCAAGACCGGCAGCAATGTCAAGAACCCGCGCTTTTACCGCTTCCCGTACGCGGGCGCTGTGGGTGCGCAACGTGCCCTCCAGCTCAACGCTTTCCGGCAGCACATTCCACGTATTGCCGCCCGCAATGCGTGTAATACTCAGCACAACCGACTCAAGCGTATTCACCTCCCGGCTGGCAATATTTTGCAGCAGGTTGACCAGCTGGCTGGCAAGCAGTATTGCGTCTTTGCCTTCGTGGGGGCGAGCGGCATGCGCCCCTTTGCCGCGCACCTGAATAACCAGGCGATCGACGTTGGCATAAAACGGACCGCCGCGGGTAGCAAATGCCCCAACCGGCAGGCCGGGTTCATTATGCATACCAAAAATAGCCGAGATGCCTTGCAGCACGCCAGCCTTCACCAGCGTGCTTGCCCCGCCGAAACGTTCCTCAGCGGGCTGAAACAGGATACGCACCCGCCCTTTTAGCTGCGCTTCGTTCTGCTTAAGTAGCAGCGCTGCACCCAGCATCACGCTACTGTGAACATCATGCCCGCAGGCGTGCATCACGCCTGAATTTTGTGAACTAAACGCCACGCCGCTGGTTTCTTCAATCGGTAAAGCGTCGATATCGGCCCGCAGGGCAATAGCCTTTTCACCTTCGCCAATCTCTGCCACAACGCCGGTTTTAAGCGAATACGGGAGAAGGCGGATATCGGCGCTTTGCAGCCAGTCGCGGATGCGGGAAGTCGTCTCAACTTCCTCAAGGGAAAGCTCCGGGAACCGATGCAGTTCGCGGCGCCAGTCGATTAACTGCTGAGCAAAGGTCATAAAGCAACCTCCGTAACCGCATGAGCCTCTGCCAGCAAACGCAGTGAAGCAATGCGCTCAGTGCCTTCGGCAATCGGCGTATCAATAATAAATTCATCAATACCATAAGTTTCGTGCAGCGCCTGCAGCCCTTCCCTGACCGTTTCTGCCGTGCCTTTCAGCAGCGAAGGTTCACGGCGCGTCAGGCTTCGTAACGCACTGCCTGACTGGCGGGCAAAGCTGTGCGCCTGCTGTTCGCTGGCCACGCTCACCCGCTGGCCGTTTTCCAGCTCCACGCCCCAAATCTCAACCTGCCCGGCAAGCTCGTCCGCACGTTCAGCGTCCTGCGCAACAATGGCCTGTACGGCCACCAGCACATCGCGGCGGCTATTCGCTCGCCAGTCGTTCAGCACATCATGTAACAACGCTTTATCGCCGTTCAGATGCGCGGCAAAAACAAAATTCCAGTCAAGGCTTGCGGCCAGCCTCGCACTTTGCAGGCTCGCGCCGAGTAAAAAGCCGTCCGGGCGCTGGGCCGGCAGCGGCGTGGCGCGAATGCCATCTTCCTCTGCCGGATCGTTCAGTGACAGCCAGCCGTCGAGCTGGGTCAGTTGCTCATCAAACGTGCCTTTTGCGGCCTGCGAGAACCCCTGCTGCAGGGCCTGCGTCGAAAGCGGTAAGCCACCGGGCGCTTTACCCACGCCCAGATCGATGCGACCCGGCGCCAGTGAAGACAGCAGGTTGAAGTTTTCGGCAACTTTATATGGGCTGTAGTGCTGCAGCATCACACCGCCGGACCCAATGCGAATACGACTCGTTTGCCCGGCTATCCATGCAATCAGTACCTCCGGAGACGGGCTGGCAAGTTGGGCAGTATTGTGGTGCTCTGCAAGCCAGAAACGGTGATATCCCCACGCCTCCGCCTGCTGCGCCAGGTGAAGCGTACGCGCGAGTGCATCCGTTGCACTGTCGTGTGGTGCAAGCGGACTTTTATCCAGAATACTGATGCGATAAGACATAATGCAGGCTCGTTTTTATTAACATGCCTTCATTATTAAAAGCGGGAGACGCCGTAGAGAAACAATTAATTTACATTTAGTCTTCTGAAAAAGAGATAAACAAAGTTCAGCGTTATTCTCACTGTTTGCTACCGGAGCCAAAAATCGCCGGTTGATTCACCTTCGGGCATAAAAAAAGCCCCGCCGTATAACCCGCGAGGCTTTTGCTCAACCGCCAATATTAATCGCGATTTTGCAGTTCAATAATATTTTGCTCGAGCCGGCTAATCAGGTTGCTTAACAGCGCCTGCTCTTCGCGAGTAATCCCCGTTAGGATCTCTCCCCGCGTTTCGTTTATCACACCTTCCATCTTTTCGATGATAGGCGTGGCTTGCTCGGTCAATTTAATCCGTTTTGCCCGACGGTCGTTTGCACAGGTTTTACGCGAGATTAACCCCTTTTCTTCGAGTTGATCGAGTGTACGAACCAGTGACGGCTGCTCGATGCCGATCGCTTTAGCCAACTGAATCTGTGACTGATCTGGCGGCAGCTGATGAATATTATGCAGCGTTACCCAGTGTGTCTGTGTCAATTCCAGAGGTTTCAGGCGATGGTCAATTAGCGCACGCCAGATGCGTACCAGGCGGGCCAGATCCGAACCTAATGGCGATGGCGATTCCAATTTCATCTCCTTATAATTAGCTTGCTAACTTATTATACTGATTTTAGACTATTGTGCAGGCATTGAATGTTAAAAACAAATCCCTTACTTTCGCTGAAGTTATGCAAACAGCTATACTTTTATTCTACATCTATGTGAGGGGAAACGGCAGTCATCCCCGTTTTTTAAAGGATTTTCTCACGTGAGTCTCACTTTTAGCGCGTCCGGCTTCCCGCTTCAGGATCTTGTGGTCGGGGCGTCAATCTACTTTCCCCCGCTGTTTAAAGCCGTATTTGTCGGTTTTTTTATCTGGCTGGTTGTCCATCGCCTGCTGCGGGACTGGATCTATTCCGGTGAAATCTGGCACCCCACGCTGATGGATTTATCCCTTTTCGCGCTGTCCGTCAGCGCCGGCATGGCTCTTTTGGTGATGTGGTAACATAATGAATCTCAAAACAATAAAATACTTTTCCACCCTCATCGTCCTTGCGGCTGCGCTGCTGGCAGGCTGGCTGCTATGGAACTATTACATGCAGTCTCCCTGGACACGAGATGGTAAAGTCCGTGCCGAACAGGTCAGCATTACGCCGCAGGTTTCCGGCACTATCGTCACCCTGGATGTGAAAGATAATCAGTTTGTCAGTAAAGGCACCCCGCTCTTTACCCTCGACGCCACCCCTTACCATATTGCGGTTCTGAACGCAGAAGCCCAGCTGGCAAAGGCGCAGTCCGATCTGGCCAAAGCCAGCAATGAAGCGAATCGCCGCCATAACCTGCCGCGGAATTACATTTCCGCCGAGGACATGGACACGGCAAACATTACCGTCAAAGCCATGCAAGCGGCGGTCAAGGTCGCACAGGCAACCCTTGAGCAGGCACAGTGGCAGCTATCACAAACCACCGTCATCGCGCCGGTAGACGGTTGGGTAACCAACCTTACGTCACGTACTGGCAACTATGCCACCGACGGTAAACCGGTCTTCGCACTGGTCGACAGCCACTCATTTTACGTGGTTGGTTACTTCGAAGAGACCAAGCTTCGACGCATTCAACCGGGTGATGCCGTGAACATTGTTCTGTACAACGGCAACCAAAAGCTGAGCGGCAAAGTGGAAAGCATCGGGCGCGCTATCTACGATCAAAGCATTGAAAGCGACAGCGATCTGGTCCCGGATATTAAACCTAACGTACCGTGGGTTCGCCTTGCGCAGCGCGTACCGGTGCGCATTAGCCTCGATGCCATACCCAAAGACATCACGCTGGTGTCCGGCACCACCTGCACCGTTAGCGTTCAGCCCTGATGAACCTTAGTTTTCTCGAATGGCGCAATACGCCGTGGGGTAAAGCGACAGGCGGGCAATGGCGCTATGCTCTGCGCAACGCCATTGCAATGGGAATGGCGCTCACTATCGCCTATGCCCTGGACCTTGATGAACCCTACTGGGCGATGACTTCCGCCGCGGTCGTCAGCTTCCCTACCGTGGGCGGTGTGATCAGTAAGAGTCTGGGGCGGATAGCCGGAAGTTTTATCGGTGCGGCAGCGTCGTTAATGATTGCCGGCAACGCGCTGAACGATCCCTGGCTGTTTACTTTTGCCATGGCAAGCTGGCTGGCACTCTGTACCTGGGCCTCCAGCCATTTTCAAAATAACGTTGCCTACGCCTTTATGCTGGCGGGGTATACCGCCGCGATTATCGCCTTCCCGATGGTCAATACCGTGGAGTCGACCGAGCTGTGGGATATTGCCCAGGCCCGCGTGTGCGAGGTCGTCGTCGGGATTTTGTGCGGCGGTTTCATGATGATGGTGTTGCCGAGTACATCGGACGGCAGCGCGTTGGTGACCGCGCTGAAAAACATGCACGCCCGGCTGCTAGAGCACGCCAGCCTGCTTTGGCAGCCGGAAACTACCGACGCCATTCGCACCGCGCACGAAGGGATTATCGGCCAGATCCTGACCATGAACCTGCTGCGCATTCAGGCTTTCTGGAGCCACTACCGCTTTCGCCGCCAGAACAATCTGCTGAACTACCTGCTCCATCAGCAGTTGCGCCTGACCAGCGTGATCTCCAGCCTGCGACGAATGCTGCTCAATTGGCCGGCTGCGCCCGCCAATATCTGGTCAGTGCTCGAAAGTTTGTTACGGGAGCTGGCAAAACCCAACGCCGATAAATACACCGTCGCCAGGCTATTGCAGCAAATTGCGCCGAAGTCAAAAGACGATTACCGCCACCGGGCATTCTGGCACCGGCTGCGCTATTTCTGCTGGCTCTACCTGAATAGCAGCCGCTGGCTGCGCGAGCTGGAAAATGCCAGCCCGGTTTCGGTGATTACGCCACCACAAGCCCCGCCGCTTGCCCGACATACCGATAACGCCGAAGCGCTATGGAGTGCCCTGCGTACTTTTGCGGTGATCACGCTAACCGGCGCATGGTGCATCGGCACGCAGTGGGAGTCCGGCAGCGGCGCGCTGTCGCTCGCTGCCATTAGCTGCGTACTTTATTCGTCGGTAGCCTCACCGCTTGGCTCACTGACGTTACTGATGCGCACCTTACTGTGGTTATCGCTCTTCAGTTTCCTGGTGAAGTTTGGCCTGATGATCCAGGTTACCCAGCTGTGGCAATTCCTGCTTTTCCTGCTGCCGCTGCTGGCCACCATGCAACTGCTTAAACTCCAGCAGGCGAAACGCGCCGCGCTTTGGGGGCAGCTAATTGTGTTTATGGGATCGTTTCTGGCGGTCAGCAACCCGCCGGTTTACGACTTTGCAGGGTTTATGAATGACAACCTCGCCAAAGTGCTCGGCGTGGGGATCTCGTGGCTGGCCTTTTCAGTGTTGCGCCCAAGCTCGGACACCCGGCGAAGCCGTCGGCATATCCGGGCGCTGCGGCGCGGATTTATCGACCAGCTAAGCCGCAAGCCGCAGCACAGCGAAAGCCAGTTTGAGTCGCTGGTATACCATCACATCAGCCAGCTTAGCAGCAGTAAAGAAGAGGCGGCCCGCCGCTGGTTATTGCGCTGGGGTGTGGTGCTGCTGAACTGCTCGCATGTAGTCTGGCAGCTGCGCGGCTGGGAAACTCGCTCTGACCCACTGTCGATGGTCAGGGATGTTTGCATCCATACACTGCGTGACGTCATGAGTGAGCGCGGTGTGCTGCAAAGGCCGCTGGCGGAGTCACTGAAAGAGTTGCAAAGAATGTGCGACGCGCTTGCGCATCATCACGACCCGGCGGCGCGGGAACTGGCAGGCATTATCTGGCGGCTCTACTGCTCGCTGTCACAGCTGGAACAGGCACCGCCCGCCGGAACGCTGGCAGGCGGTCAGTAACGATTAAGGTACGTCGTAGCCGAGCGCGGCTTTACGAATGCGGAACCACTGCTGGCGACTCATTTCCAGAGACAGCGAGTGGATGGCAGAACGTACGCGCTCAATTTTACCGGAGCCGATGATAGGCAGCGGCGAAGACGGCAGGCGCATCACCCACGCATAAACGACCTGTTCAATGGTTTGCGCGCCGATTTCTTCCGCAACCTTCTGCAGTTCGGCGCGCAGTGGCTGGAACTCATCGTCATTGAACAGACGACCGCCGCCGAGGCAGGACCATGCCATCGGACGAATGCGCAGCTGCTGGAGCTGATCCAGCGTACCGTCAAGCAGCAGCGGCTGGTGTACCGGCGAAAGCTCAACCTGGTTGGTCGCCAGGGTAAACGGCAGGCGTGACTGCAGGAGCGCAAACTGAGCCGGGGTAAAGTTAGATACGCCGAAGTGGCGAACTTTACCGCTGTGATGCAGCGCGGTGAACGCTTCTGCAACTTCATCCGCATCCATTAGCGGATCAGGACGGTGGATCAGCAGCAGGTCAATATAATCGGTCGCCAGCTTCTTCAGGGAGCTTTCCGCACTGCTGATAATGTAGTCGCGATCGGTAATATAGTGGCCGATGGCGTTCTCTGGCTTAGCCGTCGTCGCGATGCCGCATTTGGTGACGATCTCCATTTTGCTGCGCAGATGTGGAACCAGGCGCATAGCTTCGCCGAAGGCCGCTTCACAGGCATAACCCCCATAAATGTCCGCGTGGTCCGCCGTGGTGATCCCCAGTTCGACATGCTCTTCAATAAAGCTCGCCAGTTCGCGCGGGGACATATTCCATTCCATTAAACGCCAGTAGCCCATCACCAGGCGTGAAAACTCTGGACCCTGCGGGGCAATCGTAATGCGCTGTACCATAAAAATATAACCTCAGTAAGGAGAGAAACTGCCTCGAGTATAACGGCCCTGAATGATTAAAACAGTGAGGGCTGCTCGGGTTCTTCAGGAGAATTTGGCTTATTTGCTCGTAACTTGCGCAATAAGCGTTGACGGCAGAGGCGCAGCACGTCCTGTTTTTGCGCGTCGCTCATTTGCTGCCACTGGAAGCGTTCATCGCGGCTGCGCATACAGCCACGACAAAACCCGCGTTCATCCGACTGGCAGATACCGCGACAGGGACTTTGAATGGGGAAGAACTCTAACTGCTCAGACACCAGCCCACCTCATTAACGACTTTGCATCAATTGAAGCCTGACTCCGTTCGGGATGCAAGCGGGACGGCTAAAAAATCGCCTGCCGGCGAAAAGCTTTCGAAAATTAAGGTTCAGCTAATCTTCTCTCTCCAGAATAGCGGATATTCTGTTTAGTATTCACGGCTTATATGAACCTCTTAAAAAAGTTACAGTGTAACGATGCGCAATTTAACCTGTGCTGCGCTTTCTTCTTTACGCTGATCAACTCCCTCTTTATTCACCGCAGCTGGCAGCTGATTGCCCCGGACTCTTTCCATAGCTGGATGTTTGCCGCCTCTGTGCCGGTGGTGCTGTTTTGCGCCTGGCTCACGATTTTTAGCGCGATTAACCTGCCCTGGCTGCGTAAGCCAATGCTGGTGCTGCTGGTGATCGGCTGTGCGGCCAGCAACTACTTTATGTTTACCTACGGCGCCGTCATCGATAAAAACATGATGATCAACGTGTTTGAAACCGATTCTCAGGAGGCCGTCGCGCTGGTTACGCCTCAGCTCGTTAGCTGGCTTGCGCTGGCAGGCATTATTCCCGCCCTCATACTTGCGCTGGTCAAGGTTCAGCCCGCTCGCTGGTGGCATACCGCCCTTACCCGCCTCGTTAGCGTACTGGCCGGGCTGCTGGTCATCATCCTCGTCGCCGCCGTGTTTTATAAGGACTATGCCTCGCTGTTCCGCAACAACAAAGGCGTGGTGAAAATGGTCACGCCGGCAAACTACATCAGCGCTCTTAGCCGCTACAGCAAAGAACGCTGGTTTGCCGGGGACCAGACGCTGATCAAAATTGGTGCGGACGCGCAAAAAGGCCCATTGATTAAGCAGCAGCCAAAGAAAACTCTGGTGGTGCTGGTGGTTGGCGAAGCCTCAAGAGCCGAGAACTACTCGCTGGGGGGGTATGCCCGTGAAACGAATCCACAGCTGAAAAAACAGGATGTGATTTACTTCCAGAACGCGTCCTCCTGCGGGACGGAAACCGCGGTTTCTGTGCCCTGTATGTTCTCCAACATGCCGCGCAAATCCTACGATGCCGATCTTGCCCATCATCAGGAAGGGCTGCTTGACGTGCTGGCTCACGGCGGGGTTAACGTGCTGTGGCGGGATAACGACGGCGGCTGCAAAGGTGCCTGCGACCGAATGCCGCATACGGACATGACGCAGTGGAAGCTGGACGTTTACTGTAAAGACGGCGCCTGTCTTGACGATGTTCTGCTCCATCGCCTGGATAACGTGATTGACGGCCTGCAGCAGGATACGGTCATCGTGCTGCACCTGATGGGCAGCCACGGCCCGGCTTACTATCAGCGCTACCCGGACGGTTTCCGGCGCTTCACGCCAACCTGCGACAGCAACCAGATTCAGGACTGCGATCGCCAGGCGTTGATTAATACCTATGACAACACCATCCTGCACACGGACGATGTGCTGAGCCGCACAATCGACAAGCTGAAGCAGCATCATGACAAGCTTAATACCGCGCTTATCTACCTGGCCGACCACGGTGAGTCGCTTGGCGAAAGCGGCATCTACCTGCACGGCACGCCGTATCTGCTTGCTCCCTCGCAGCAAACGCATATTCCGCTGCTGTTCTGGCTGTCGCAGGATTACCAGCAAAACTTTGCCCTGGACAGAGATTGCCTGGCGCACAAAGCCGAAAGGGACCCTGTATCCCAGGATAATCTCTTCTCAACAGTGCTGGGCATGATGAATATCAATAGCCAGACTTATCAAAAAGATATGGATATTCTGGCGGAGTGCCGTAAGCGTTAATCGTGTGGCGGCCATAAAAATTTGGCCGCCACCTATTGCATTAGACCGACTGGTCTACTACATTGACCGCATGAATCGACATCCTGAACACGACACTCGCGAACACCTTCTCGCCACCGGCGAGCGGCTGTGCCTTGCCCGGGGTTTTACCGGCATGGGCTTAAGCGAATTGTTACGCACCGCAGAAGTGCCAAAAGGCTCTTTCTACCACTACTTTCGCTCTAAAGAGGCGTTTGGCGTGGCGATGCTTGAGCGCTATTACCAGGCGTCAAATCTGCGGGTAGCGGATCACTTTTCTCACGGTGAAGGCAATTTTCGCCAACGCCTGCTGAAGTGGTATCAGGATATGCTGAGCTACTTCTGCCAGAGCGGCAACCTGAGTAACTGCCTGGTGGTGAAGCTTTCGGCGGAAGTCTGCGACCTTTCGGAAGATATGCGTGGCGCGCTGAATAACGGGGGATCACAACTTATCTCCCTGCTTGCGGATGCGTTAGAAAAGGGACGCAGTGAAAAAAGCCTGCAGTTTGAAGGCGAGGCTTTCGACCAGGCCATGGTGCTTTATGCCCTCTGGCTGGGTGCCAGCCTGCAGGCAAAGATTTCACGCAGCGCATTGCCGCTTGAAAGCGCATTAACACATGTACGAACCCTATTGGCAGAACCTGTCGCCTGACAGGTTTTTTATTTACTGAAGTACTAGACGACCGGTCTACTCGAGGAAAAACCATGTCAGCAGATAAACTGTTTACGCCACTCAAAGTGGGCGCGATTACCGTACCAAACCGCATCTTTATGGCTCCGCTGACGCGCCTGCGTAGTATCGAGCCGGGTGATATCCCGACGCCACTGATGGGGGAGTACTACCGCCAGCGTGCAAGCGCCGGTCTTATCATCAGTGAAGCAACGCAGATTTCTGCCCAGGCCAAAGGGTATGCCGGGGCGCCGGGCCTGCATAGCGAAGAGCAAATTGCCGCGTGGAAAAAGATCACCGCAGGCGTGCACGCAGAAAAAGGCCATATGGCGGTTCAGCTTTGGCACACCGGACGTATCTCTCACTTTACGCTTCAGCCAGACCAGCAGGCTCCGGTCGCGCCTTCCGCGCTGAGCGCCGGAACGCGTACCTCGCTGCGTGACGAAAACGGTCATGCCGTTCGTGAAGATACCTCCATGCCTCGCGCGCTAGAACTCAGCGAAATTCCAGGCATCGTAGATGACTTCCGTCAGGCGATTGGTAACGCTCGCGACGCCGGTTTTGACCTGGTTGAACTGCACTCAGCGCACGGCTACCTGCTGCACCAGTTCCTGTCACCGTCTTCAAACCACCGTACCGACGAATACGGCGGCAGCCGTGAAAACCGCGCTCGGCTGGTGCTGGAAGTGGTTGACGCCGGGATCAAAGAATGGGGCGCCGATCGCATCGGGATCCGCGTGTCTCCCGTTGGTTCCTTCCAGAACGTGGACAACGGCCCGAACGAAGAGTCTGACGCGCTTTACCTGATTGAAGAGCTGGGTAAACGCGGCATTGCCTATCTGCACATGTCCGAACCGGACTGGGCCGGTGGCGAACCGTACACCGAAGCATTCCGTGAAAAAGTTCGCGAGCGTTTCAGCGGCGTTATCGTTGGCGCAGGGGCATATACCCCGGAGAAAGCGGAAGATCTGATCGGCAAAGGCCTGATTGACGCGGTAGCTTTTGGCCGTTCGTTCATCGCGAACCCTGACCTGGTCGCTCGTCTGCATAAAAATGCCGAGCTGAACCCGCAGCGCCCTGAATCCTTCTACGGCGGCGGCGCGGAAGGTTATACCGACTACCCAAGCCTGTAACTCCGCAGTCCCTTTCATTGATAGCGGCGCGTAAACGCCGCTATACTCAACGACTCCAGAAATAACTGTCTTATTCGACGAGGATTTTATGCGTCTACTTCATACCATGCTTCGCGTTGGCGATCTGCAACGCTCCATCGACTTCTACACCAAAGTGCTGGGCATGAAACTGCTGCGCACCAGCGAAAACCCAGAGTACAAATATTCTCTTGCGTTTGTCGGCTATGGCGATGAAAGCGACACGGCGGTTATCGAACTGACCTACAACTGGGGCGTAGACAGCTACGACCTGGGCACCGCTTATGGCCATATTGCCCTCAGCGTGGATAATGCGGCAGAAGCCTGCGAGCGTATTCGCAACAACGGCGGCAACGTGACGCGTGAAGCCGGCCCGGTAAAAGGCGGTACGACCGTTATCGCCTTCGTTGAAGATCCGGACGGTTACAAAATCGAACTGATCGAAGAGAAGCACGCGGGCAAAGGCCTGGGTCACTGATATTCAGTAGATTAGCGTCAAACAGGGAGCGCATTTTGCGCCCCCTTACTGCAACACTCCCCGAAATTTGCCATAATGCGCGCTGCATTTTCCCCGTATTAAGAGAATCAGATGTCAGACAACACGCAATTGCATGGCCTGTGCGACCGTTTTCGTGGTTTTTATCCGGTAGTTATCGATGTTGAAACCGCAGGTTTTAACGCTAAAACTGATGCGTTACTGGAAATCGCCGCCGTTACGCTCAAGATGGATGAAGACGGCTGGTTATCCCCCGACGAAACGCTGCACTTCCATGTCGAACCGTTCGAAGGTGCAAACCTTCAGCCTGAGGCCCTGGCTTTCAACGGTATTGACCCGCATAACCCACTGCGTGGTGCAGTCAGCGAATATGATGCCCTGCATGCCATTTTCAAAACCGTGCGTAAAGGCATCAAAGATAGCGGCTGTAGCCGCGCCATTATGGTCGCGCATAATGCGACTTTCGATCACAGCTTTATGATGGCTGCCGCTGAGCGGGCGTCGTTAAAACGTAACCCGTTCCACCCGTTCGTCACATTTGATACCGCCGCACTGAGTGGCCTGGTGCTGGGGCAAACCGTTCTGGCAAAAGCCTGCATCGCGGCCGGGCAGAAGTTTGACAGCTCACAGGCCCACTCTGCTTTATATGACACAGAGCAGACCGCCCTGCTATTTTGCGAAATCGTCAATCGCTGGAAGCGCCTCGGCGGGTGGCCTCTGCCCTTAGCCGACGAGCCGGAATCCGAAGCATAAAAAAAGCGACCCGAGGGTCGCTTTTTTTATGGCCGGCGAGATTACTCTGCGCCCTGCTCCTGAGATTTATGCTTCTCTGCGGTCTCTTTGATAAGAGATTGCAGTTCGCCGCGCTGGTACATTTCAATAATGATGTCACAGCCGCCGACCAGCTCACCGTCAACCCACAGCTGTGGGAACGTTGGCCAGTTAGCGTATTTCGGCAGCTCAGCACGAATGTCCGGGTTCTGCAGAATATCAACATAGGCGAAACGCTCGCCACAGGCGGATAGCGCCTGAACGGCCTGAGCGGAGAAGCCGCAGCTCGGCAGCTTCGGGGAACCTTTCATATAAAGAAGAATGGGGTTCTCAGCGATCTGGCGTTGAATTTTTTCAATAGTGCTCATTGTTTTGCTTCCTCAAACCTTGATACGGCAATAGCCTGCCATTGTAGCCAGTTGCACCCCGGCCAGAAAACACCATTTTTAGCAGGGTTTTTCCCGCGCCACCGTGGGCATGCAAACATGCTTTAAGAATAACACTTTTATGGCGCGCGAAAATTAGCAATTTGCCCCATTGGCGATCAATAAAACAGCGGATAACTCGCGGTAATGGTTAATTTTTTAGCTATAGCTTCCACTTTTGACCGTTAAATAGTAATTGCCTATTAACATCATCGGCTTTTATGCATTAGAATCGTCGGGTTTCGCAAAAATCATACGCAGGCATGATGGTTAGCATCGTGCTTTCATTTATCAGGGGATTGACGAGTGGCGCGGATAAATAAAATTTCTATCACGCTCTGTGCTCTGCTATTTGCTTTGCCCTATACACCTTTGACGCAGGCGTCCGAGCACGTCCGCCATCCTGTTGCACAAAAAAACCATCCGGCAAAAACCACCAGTAAAAGCAACCAGGGTAAAGAGAAAGCAAAGGCAAAACAGAAGGCCAGCACAGCCTCCACAAAGAAGTCCGGTAAAAAAGAGACCTCACCGGCAAAAGCCAAAGTTGTAAAACACAACGTCTCAGGCAAAAGCAAAACCCTCGCTAAAAACAGCAGTAAAAAATCCTCCCAGAAGTTAGCCGTACAGCCAGCCGCAGCCACTCTCGCCTACACTGAAAAATGCACCCATCGTAAAGGGCATAAAAAACAGTGCGTGAAGGTGAAGTCAGAAAAAAATCTGACTATTGCTCAGGCGCACAAAGTGCGAGTACAGAAGGCGCAAAAAACCGCCATGAACAAGCTGATGGGGCAAATTGGTAAACCGTACCGCTGGGGTGGCACCTCTCCACGCACCGGTTTCGACTGCAGCGGGCTGATTTATTACGCTTATAAAGATCTGGTGAACATCCGTATTCCACGCACCGCCAACGAAATGTATCACCTGCGTGATGCCTCTTCCGTTGATCGCAGCGAACTGGAAAGCGGCGACCTGGTCTTCTTCCGCACTCAAGGGCGCGGAACCGCTGACCACGTTGGCGTTTACGTCGGCAACGGCAAGTTTATTCAGTCTCCCCGCAGCGGCCGTGATATCCAGATAACCTCCCTGAGCGAGGATTACTGGCAGCGCCACTACGTCGGTGCCCGCCGGGTCATGACGCCAAAGACAATTCGCTAATCTTATCTGCGCCCCATCGGGCGGTTTTATTCTGATTAAAATGTTAACGGCCCGGCAACGGGCTGTTAATTGTTGCTGACAAAGAGGGAAAAAGCGTGGTTTTTCCCTCTTTGTGGTTATCAGTCGAAAATCAATAAATTGATTTTCCTTGTTTATTTTAAAACGCCATCTGGTATCTATTCATTGCAGGTAGTTTGTCTGCCGTCTGAACAGCCCGACAACGGGCTGTTTCATTTCGCTTTTTTGCACTCCCGTAATTTGCTAACCTTATAACCACACAAAATGTAGTTATATTGTGAATCAAAATAACAAGGAGTAAAGCAATGTCGTTCGAACTACCCGCCCTGCCCTATGCAAAAGACGCTTTGGCACCGCACATCTCAGCCGAAACCCTCGAATACCACTACGGTAAACACCATCAAACCTACGTCACTAACCTGAATAACCTTGTAAAAGGCAGTCCGTTTGAAGGGAAGACGCTGGAGGAGATCGTTAAGCACGCTGACGGTGGGATTTTCAATAACGCCGCACAGGTCTGGAACCATACGTTCTACTGGCACTGCCTGGCGCCAAACGCAGGAGGAGAGCCAGCCGGGGAAGTGCTGGCAGCCATTACTAACGCCTTTGGCAGCGTAGAAGCATTTAAAAAACAGTTCACCGAAGCCGCCATCAAAAACTTCGGTTCCGGCTGGACCTGGCTTGTCAAAAACAGCGACGGCAGCCTGGCAATAGTTTCCACCTCAAACGCCGGAACCCCGCTCACTACCGATGCAAAACCGCTGCTGACCGTAGATGTCTGGGAACACGCTTACTATATTGATTACCGTAATGCGCGCCCGACATATCTGGACCACTTCTGGGCGCTGGTTAACTGGACATTTGTTGCGCAAAACCTGGCGGGCTGATTTGCAGCCGCTTTTCATCAGAGAATGGAAGGATTACCTGAGGTTTTTTGGAAATAAACGGGGAAAATCAATTCATTGATTTTCGACTGATAACCACAAAGAGGGAAAAGCCATGCTTTTCCCTCTTTGTCTACGGCCTAAGGGCCGCTATTAGCGGCCCTTATTAAATCAGTGCAGTACGGCGGTCAGCGCACCGGCAACAATCAGGCCCAGTACGATAACCGTGGTCACCATGGAAAACTTCAGATCGGTACTCATCGTAAGCTCCTTTTATTTCCCTACAAAGTGTAAGCAGGATGATTTTCCCACAATTGGCGAGAAAAATCCTGCTGGTTTTGCACAGATCTCGGTTTTCCCTCTTCCACTTTGCCCCGGGATAAGCCAAAATCCTTCGCTAATTTACCGCGTATCGCCCGGCAACGCCCTCCTCCCGCTGTATGTCGCATTCCCGACAGGCCTGCAACCAACGTGTTGCCCCAGGAGTTAGCGAAGGCAAACGTTTAACATATGAGTTATCAGGAGTTTACGATATGGTCTGGAGTGACATCTAATGGCAACAATTAAGGACGTAGCGAAGCGCGCAAACGTTTCCACTACCACTGTGTCACATGTCATTAACAAGACCCGTTTTGTGGCGGAAGAGACGCGCAACGCCGTCTGGGCAGCAATTAAAGAGCTGCACTACTCACCGAGTGCCGTTGCACGCAGCCTGAAGGTCAACCACACCAAATCCATCGGTCTGCTTGCTACCTCAAGCGAAGCCCCCTATTTTGCTGAAATTATCGAATCGGTCGAGAACAGCTGTTTCGCGAAAGGCTACACCTTGATCCTTGGCAATGCGCACAACAACTTTGAGAAACAGCGCGCCTACCTGTCGATGATGGCGCAAAAGCGCGTTGATGGCTTGCTGGTGATGTGCTCCGAGTACCCGGAAAGCCTGCTCTCTACGCTGGAAGAGTACCGTCATATTCCCATGGTGGTGATGGACTGGGGCGAAGCCCGCGCCGACTTTACCGACTCCGTTGTCGACAATGCTTTTCACGGCGGTTATCTCGCAGGCCGTTACCTGATTGAACGCGGCCATCGCGACATCGGTGCGATCCCGGGTCAGCTGGAACGTAATACCGGCGGCGGTCGCCATGCAGGCTTCCTGAAGGCGCTTGATGAAGCCAATATTAAAGTACCGGATAATTGGGTAGTTCAGGGCGACTTCGAGCCAGAGTCCGGCTACCGGGCCATGCAGCAATTACTCAACCAGCCACATCGCCCTACAGCGGTATTCTGCGGTGGCGATATCATGGCGATGGGCGCGATCTGCGCAGCGGATGAGATGGGGCTGCGCGTGCCGCAGGATATCTCTATCATCGGCTATGATAATGTGCGCAACGCCCGCTATTTCTCTCCGGCGTTGACCACTATCCACCAGCCAAAAGAACGTCTGGGCGAAACGGCCTTTAATATGCTGCTCGACCGTATAATCAACAAACGTGAAGAGTCGCAGACGATTGAAGTCCATCCGCGCCTCATCGAACGCCGCTCGGTAGCCGACGGCCCGTTCCGCGATTACCGCCGCTAAGTCTTGTCAGGAGCCGGGAATGTGTTGCCTGGCTCCTGAAGCCACTCCTGATTCATCGTCTCACTGTCCCCCAGGTATTCCAGCAGCCAGCTTAACGCAGGCGATGCGTCATCCTGCCTCCACGTCAGGCAGCAAGCTGCATCCGGGAACGGATTTTCCAGCGTCAGCTCCTGCCACTCTCCGCCGTCCAGCCACGGCTTAGCGATGTGCGTAGGCACCATGCCAATGCACAGGCCTGCGCTAAGGCAGTCCGCCCCTGAAGCCCAGTCCGGCACCACCACGCGGCGCTGGTTATCAAGAAGCCAGGTGATACGCTTGGGCAGCGAACGCGATGTATCCTCCAGAACCAAAGATGGCCAGGCCCTGAGCATATCGTCCGGAATAACACCCTCATGTTGCGCGAGCGGATGATCGGTCGAAACGACACAGCGCCAGCTAAGCGCCCCCATATCCCGAAACGCATAACGTCCTCCCACGGGGATAGCCTGCGTCGCCCCTATCGCCGCCTCTACTCGTCCGTCAGCCAGTGCGTCCCACACGCCGTTGAAGACCTCCTGAAATACCCGTAGCTCGATATCCGGAAAGTGGCGATAAAAATCCAGCACCAGCTGGCGGGTACGCTCTGGCTTCACAATATTGTCTACCGCAATGGACAGGTGCCCGCGCCAGCCGTTCGCTATCTGCTGGCATTGCTGTCGGGTAGCCATCATTTTTTTGATAACAGAGCGACCCTCCTTCAAAAAAAAAGCCCCGGCTGCGGTGAGTTCAACATCACGGTGCCGCCGTTCGAAGAGCGGCACAGCTAACCACTCTTCGAGCTGGCGTACCGTATAGCTTATGGCAGAAGGCACGCGGTGTAGCTCCTGGGCGGCACCGCTGAAGCTTCCATTGCGGGCCACGGCATCCACAACTTCCAGAGAATATTCAGACCACATGTTTTTGCCTGCAAAAAATTTGAATGCAATGTGCAAATATTAGCGTTTCACAAGCGGTTTTGCACTCCGTAGACTCCTGCCCCGTTAACCTGCTATCAAAAATCAAGAGTGAAATATGCAACCATCAAAGGGATTTCTTATCTGGCTTGCGGGGCTGAGCGTGTTGGGCTTCCTCGCCACCGACATGTACCTGCCTGCCTTTGCCGCCATTCAGCAAGACCTGGGGACAAATGCGTCAGCGGTTAGCGCCAGCCTGAGCCTGTTTCTGGCAGGCTTCGCTTTTGCCCAGCTAATGTGGGGGCCGCTTTCCGATCGCTTCGGGCGTAAACCCGTTCTGCTGATTGGTCTTGCCATGTTTGCCGCAGGCTGCATAGGCATGCTTTGGGTAAAAGACGCCACAACCCTTCTGGTACTGCGTTTCATTCAGGCCGTCGGCGTTTGCTCTGCAGCGGTCAGCTGGCAGGCGCTGGTGACCGACTATTATCCTGCTAATCGTGCTGGCCGCATCTTCGCCACCATCATGCCGCTGGTTGGGCTGTCCCCGGCGCTGGCCCCGCTGCTGGGAAGCTGGCTGCTGAACCATTTTGAATGGCAAGCCATTTTTGCCGTACTGTTCGCTATCGCTTTGCTGCTGATGATCCCTACCCTACGTCTCAAGCCTCGCACCCAACACCACCAGCAAACCGAAGACAATAAAGTCAGCTTCTTCTCTTTATTACGCTCCCGCGTTTACGGCGGCAACGTGCTGATTTACGCCGCCTGCTCCGCCAGCTTCTTCGCCTGGCTCACCGGCTCGCCGTTTATCCTGAACGAAATGGGCTACAGCCCGGCGGCTATTGGCCTGAGCTATATGCCGCAGACCATTGCCTTCCTGATTGGTGGCTACGGCTGTCGCAGCGCGCTGCAAAAATGGCAGGGTAAACAGCTGCTGCCCTGGCTGTTGGCACTTTATGCCCTGAGCGTTGTGGCAACCTGGGGCGTGGCGATGAGCGGCTATGCTGACCTAACGTTGTTGTTGATCCCGTTCTGCGTCATGGCTGCGGCAAACGGCGCAATCTATCCTGTCGTTGTCGCCTCGGCCCTGCTGCCGTTCCCGCAGGCCACCGGGAAAGCCGCCGCGCTGCAAAACACTCTGCAGCTTGGGCTTTGCTTCCTGGCAAGCCTGATGGCCTCCTGGCTGGTCACCACCCCGCTTATCACCACCACCAGCGTGATGTTGTCCACTATCCTGCTTGCCGTTCTGGGTTATGCCCTACAGCACTCCGCCAGGCGTGAGATTAAAAGTAACAGCCGCAGCGAGTTTTCTCGCGCACAGTAACATGAATGATAATGTGAATATTATGTGATTAGCTTGCTAACAATATTCCATTGAACCATCAATAAAACAGGCTTATAGTTATTGCGGTTCTATTATAAGCCTCATCAATTTTTACGGGAGTCGGAGCGCTTCCGTTTTTCCATGGACGGCCTTTCAGTAAGGGAGAGTCACCCTTTCTCTGTTCTACGTCGGATATCAGGCACGCGGATTTTTCCGTGAGAGTTCTCACAAGCCGTGAATAGCGTCTACGCTGTTTTAAGGTTCTGATCACAACAAGGTGATGGAGAAGCTATGAGTTCATCGTGTATAGAAGAAGTGAGCGTACGAGATAACGAATGGTATCGTATCGCAAATGAAATGCTGGGTCGGGCAGGTATTACACTCAACGGTCCCAACCCTTTTGATATTCAGGTTAAAAACCCGGACTTTTTTAAACGCGTTCTTCAGGAAGGTTCCCTTGGCCTCGGCGAAAGCTATATGGACGGCTGGTGGGAATGCGAACGGCTGGATATCTTTTTTACTAAAGTACTGCGCGCCGGGCTGGAAAATCAGCTTCCCCACCACTTTAAGGACACCCTGCGCATCGCCGCGGCAAAACTGGTTAACCTGCAATCGAAGAAACGTGCCTGGATAGTCGGCAAAGAACACTACGATCTAGGAAACGATCTGTTCAGCCGGATGCTCGACAAGCACATGCAGTATTCCTGCGGTTACTGGAAAGAAGCCACCAATCTCAGTGAAGCCCAGGATGCCAAGCTCAAAATGATCTGCGAAAAACTGCAGCTGGCACCCGGTATGAAGCTGCTGGATATCGGTTGTGGCTGGGGCGGTCTTGCCGAGTATGCAGCACGCAACTACGGCGCTTCAGTCTTCGGCGTCACCATCTCTGCGGAACAACAAAAAATGGCGCAGGAGCGCTGCAAAGGACTGGATGTCACTATTCTTTTGCAGGACTACCGCGACCTGAACGAACAGTTTGACCGTATTGCCTCCGTAGGCATGTTTGAACACGTTGGTCCGAAAAATTATGCCACCTACTTCGAGGTTGCCGACCGTAATCTCAAACCGGACGGTATTTTCCTGCTGCACACCATCGGTTCAAAAAAGACCGATAACAACGTCGATCCGTGGATCAACAAGTACATCTTCCCTAACGGCTGCCTGCCGTCAGTGCGCCAGATTGCTGACGCCAGCGAACCGCATTTTGTAATGGAAGACTGGCACAACTTCGGTGCTGATTATGATAAAACGCTGATGGCGTGGCACGAGCGTTTCCTTGCCTGCTGGTCTGAAATCGCGGATAACTACCCGGAGCGCTTTAAAAGGATGTTTAGCTACTACCTTAACGCCTGTGCTGGTGCTTTCCGGGCACGCGATATTCAACTCTGGCAGGTGGTCTTCAGCCGCGGTATTGAGCACGGTCTGCGCGTTTCTCGTTAAAAATAACCCGGCATCCGCCGGGTTTTTTCATTTCCAATTGTCTCTCCTTGCGCACCAATGTGATTTACCTCACAGGTTTAAACCTGCCTGCGCGTGGCGGCTTGATCTGCTTAACAGATATCGTTTCCCGTCATAGAAACCGGTTTCATCAATCACAGACAATCGGGGCATTGACTGTTTAAATGATTGCCTGTCGGAGATGGCAGGTCAGACCGTGAGGATAACGATGAAATACGCATTTCCTGAGCATTTCTGGTGGGGCAGCGCCGCTTCCGGCCCACAAACTGAAGGTGAAGCGCTGAACTTTGGTAAGTCTGAAACCATCTGGGACCGATGGTTTGCCGAGCAGCCTAACCGTTTCCACCACGGCGTAGGTCCGCAAAATACCTCAACCTTTTACCAGCGCTGGAAGCAGGACATCGCTCTGCTTAAAAAACTCAACCACAATACTTTCCGCACATCAATTTCGTGGGCACGCCTGATCCCGGACGGCACCGGTGAGATAAACCCGCTGGCGGTGGAATTCTACAACCAGGTGATTGACGAGCTTTTGGCCCAGGGCATTAAGCCGTTTATTAACCTGTACCACTTTGATATGCCCATGGTGATGCAGGAAAAAGGCGGCTGGGAAAGTCGTGAAGTCGTTGAAGCTTATGCCAGCTACGCGAATACCTGTTTTGAACTGTTTGGCGACCGTGTGAAGCACTGGTTTACCTTTAACGAACCGGTTGTTCCGGTTGAGTGTGGTTATCTCTATGACTACCACTATCCTAACGTGGTGGATTTCAACCGTGCGGTGACTGTGGCCTACCATACCATGCTCGCCCATGCTAAGGCCGTTAAGGCTTACCACGCGCATAACGATGACGGCCAGATTGGCATCATCCTTAATTTAACGCCGTCTTATCCACGCTCGCAAAACCCGGCGGACGTGAAGGCCGCGAATCTGGCCGACCTGATGTTTAACCGCAGCTTCCTCGACCCGGCGCTGCGCGGCGAATATCCTGAAGAGCTGGTCGCGTTCCTGAAAGAACACGATAAACTGCCGGCCTGCCAGCCTGAAGATAAAGCCCTGCTGGCAGCAGGCGTAGTGGATCTGCTCGGCATTAACTACTACCAGCCGCGCCGTATCAAATGCCGCGATACGTTGGTAAACCCGGAAAGTCCGTTTATGCCGGAGTGGTTCTTTGAGTCTTACGAAATGCCGGGACGCAAAATGAACCCTTACCGCGGCTGGGAGATTTATGAACGTGGGATCTACGATATCCTTACCAACCTGCGTGAAAACTACGGCAACCCGGCCTGCTACATTTCGGAAAACGGCATGGGCGTTGAGAATGAGCAGCGCTTTATCAGCAACGGACAGATCAACGATGATTACCGCATCGACTTCGTCCGCGACCACCTGAAGTGGCTGCATAAAGGCATCAGTGAAGGCAGTAACTGCCTTGGCTACCATATGTGGACCTTTATTGATAACTGGTCATGGTGTAATGCCTACAAAAACCGCTATGGCTTTGTGTCACTGGATCTCAATACCCAGCAGCGTACCATCAAGAAAAGCGGCGAGTGGTTTATGAAAACCGCCGCAGAAAACGGTTTTAACGAGCAAGACTAGCAAACAAAAATGGGGCCAATGGCCCCATTTTTTATTACTGATAACGCTTATTCGCCGGCAGGAATGGCCGCCACCAGCGCAGCTTCACGGCTTGCCAGTACGCGCTCGACGGTATCAACAATGGCCTGCGTCTGCGGGTCAATTTCAATGTTCACACGCTGCCCTAACTTTTTCGCCCCAAGGGTAGTACGCTCAAGCGTCTCGGGGATCAGGTGCACGCAAAAACGCGTGGCCGTCACCTCCCCTACCGTCAGGCTAATACCGTCGATGCCAACATACCCCTTATAGAGGATATATTTCATCAACGCCTTGTCCTGAATTTTAAACCAGATCTGGCGGTTATTTTCCGAGGTCAGAATTTTAGAAATTTCAGCCGTGGTCATAATATGACCTGACATTAAATGGCCGCCGATTTCATCGTTAAATTTTGCTGCACGCTCAACGTTCACGCTATCGCCAACGCTTAGTTCACCGAGATTGGTAATACGCAGCGTCTCTTTCATCAGATCAAAACTGACGCGATTACCGTCGATTTCGGTCACCGTCAGGCAACAGCCGTTGTGCGCTACCGAGGCACCTGTTTCAAGGTCTGACAGCATTTCAGTTGGCATATCAATAATGTGGGTACGGAAGTTTGGTTTCTCATCGATGGAAACCAGGGTCGCAGTGCCCTGCACAATACCTGTAAACATCTCAAAACTCCTGGCAATTCACCAGCGGTAACACTACCGCCGTTAACGGACATTTCCGCACTTTAGCAGTTGGAAAATAAGCTTGCCAGCTATCCTCACACAGACGCTATATTTTTGACTGGCGTATAAATAATCTCTCGCTACAATAGACTGGCTATTTCCCCTGTTCATCTTCTTGCTGCCTATTTTGGCGGCTTTTTTAGTCTCTCATACATATAAAAATAATCAGGTGTAAACATGCAGAAGTACCTCACCGAAGCTCGCCAGCTCCTTGCCCTGGCGATACCTGTCATCATCGCGCAGGTAGCACAAACTGCAATGGGATTCGTCGACACCGTCATGGCCGGCGGCTACAGCGCCACCGACATGGCGGCAGTCGCCATTGGCACGTCTATCTGGTTGCCCGCCATTCTGTTCGGCCACGGGTTACTATTAGCTTTAACGCCAACCGTCGCCCAGTTGAACGGCTCC
The DNA here is from genome assembly GCA_009668225.1 of Enterobacteriaceae bacterium RIT693. Classification (GTDB taxonomy): domain Bacteria; phylum Pseudomonadota; class Gammaproteobacteria; order Enterobacterales; family Enterobacteriaceae; genus Cedecea. The sequence goes on from WJYK01000002.1 coordinate 415,724, forward strand.
GCGCGTCGCGACCGCATTGCCCACCAGGTGCGCCAGGGATTCTGGCTGGCTGGCATGGTCTCGGTGCTCGTAATGGTGGTGCTGTGGAACGCGGGTCATATCATTCATGCTATGCACAACATCGATCCTGAACTGGCGGATAAAGCCGTGCGTTATCTGCGTGCGCTGCTGTGGGGCGCGCCGGGCTATCTGTTCTTCCAGGTAGGACGTAACCAGTGCGAAGGCCTGGCAAAAACCAAGCCGGGTATGGTGATGGGCTTTATCGGCCTGCTGGTAAACATTCCGGTTAACTATGTCTTTATTTACGGCCACTTCGGCATGCCGGAGCTAGGCGGCGTGGGCTGTGGTGTCGCGACGGCAGCGGTGTACTGGGTGATGTTCTTCAGCATGCTTTCTTACATCAAGAAAGCTCGTTCGATGCGCGACATCAAAAACCCTGAAGGCTTCAACAAACCTGACTGGGCGGTGGTTAAACGTCTGAGCCAGCTCGGGCTACCGATTGCACTGGCGCTGTTTTTCGAAGTGACGCTGTTTGCCGTGGTCGCCCTGCTGGTTTCTCCCCTGGGGATTACTGACGTTGCCGGGCACCAGATTGCGCTGAACTTCAGTTCACTGATGTTTGTGTTGCCGCTTTCGTTAGGCGCCGCTGTGACCATTCGGGTTGGTTTCCGACTTGGCCAGGGATCAACCCTCGATGCGCAGGTCGCCGCCCGCACCGGCGTTGGCGTGGCGATTTGTCTGGCGATGTGCACCGCGCTATTCACCGTGACCTTCCGGGAACACATCGCGCTGCTGTATAACGACAATCCGGCGGTTGTGGCGCTGGCCGCGCACCTGATGCTGCTGGCGGCGATTTACCAAATCTCCGACTCCATTCAGGTTATCGGCAGCGGCGTGCTGCGTGGTTATAAAGATACGCGGTCGATATTCTTCATTACCTTTATCGCTTATTGGGTGCTGGGTCTGCCGAGCGGCTATGTCCTTGGGCTGACCGACTGGGTAGTTGAACCGATGGGGCCGGCAGGGTTCTGGATTGGCTTTATCATCGGCCTGACCTCCGCCGCCATCCTGATGATGCTGCGCATGCGCTGGCTACAACGTCAGCCTTCCGTCACTATCCTGCAACGCGCTGCGCGTTAATTAGCCAGTAGCCGCCCCTCTGGCGGCTACTTTATCAACACTCTGTGCAGATGCTCGGCAATCGCGTGAAATCTGGAATAAAATTGCGTTATTCCCCTTGCAAGCCCCGAAGTGTGCCGCTAATATTCGTCCCCGCTGTCGCCAAGACAACAATGCGTTCATAGCTCAGTTGGTTAGAGCACCACCTTGACATGGTGGGGGTCGTTGGTTCGAGTCCAATTGAACGCACCATTTTCAGATATTCAGTGCGTCCGTAGCTCAGTTGGTTAGAGCACCACCTTGACATGGTGGGGGTCGGTGGTTCGAGTCCACTCGGACGCACCATATTTGTTAACGCCGTTCCTTCCTTATCCATTCACCTTTCATTCGATTGATTAAACCAAGCCATTTACCCTTCTGCCAGGCTATGATTTAACATGCTTAAATTCTCCGTTAAGTTTTTGCGCGCCTCATCAACGGGCTTATCCGAAGGACAAACATGCTTCGTCTTCCCCTGCTTCTGATAGCATCTATGATGTTTAGCGGCTGCGCGTTAACCCGTGTTTCGGATGCAAGTCATGCCGAAGACGTGCGTGAATTAAACGCCGTTGGCCTGACAATGGATGAAGCACGAGTTAAGGCCGAGCATGACGGGTTTGAGTGCGATGACTACGTTGATACCGATGTCCGGGTGCAAATCGGAAATGTGATACGCCGTTCCACGGTATTGCAGTGCGGCAAGAAATCACTGGAGCTGTTCTGCCCGCAGCGCAGGTACGTGGTGTTTAATATCGATCCTAAAACCAACAAAGTTTATGCGGTAGGCAAACGTATTAATCAAAACGCCTGCTTCTGAGCGTGGCGCAAGAAAGCACCATTTTTAGCGTTTTGAGCGTTCCGGGGAATTGCGGGATGCAGGACGGCGAAATGTTGAATATCATTCAGAAAGCCAAAAACTAAATTGCAACAGGTGACCTATGGAAATCGATCTTGAGAATCTGGTTTTTTCCGGATTAGATGAAGCCGAAGCGCGCAACGCCGAGCGTCAGGAAGATGCTGATAAAAAAGCTCAGGCCGTTGTTGCCGATGATGATTGCGGCGACGCCTGCAAAATCTGATTGTTGAAACCGGCTTATTCAGCCGGTTTTTTTATGCCCGAACCGTTCAGGCAGATCTTCTCACTGCAATACACTTCACTTCAACCAGCAGCCCCGGCCTTGCCAACTCACTCACGCCAATACATGTCCATGCGCAATGCCCGCGGGGGAAAACCGCGTCCTTCACGCGTCGAAACACGTCCATATGCTGCTTCATCTCAACATGGTAAGTCGTCATTTCCACCACATCTTCAAAATTGCAGCCAGCTTCGGCCAGCACAATACGCACGTTTTCCCAACAGGCGATGAACTGCGCTTCCGGATCGGTAATTACCTGTAAATCGGGCGTTCTCCCTACCTGCCCTGCGCAGTAAACCGTATTGCCAACCACCACGGCCGGGGCGTAACCCGCTCGCTCTGCCAACGCCTGCATGGAAGCAGGCATAATAATTTCTCTGTCAGACACGTACATCTCTCCCAATAATTAAACGGCACGCTTGGGCGTGCGCCGGTAAGTGGAGCATTCGTTAGATTGAGCGAAAGCCAGATACTGCTGATTACTCGAGCGCTGCGCCATTACGAAACAGCGTTTGTACTCAAAAGTTACCCGATGCGCATTTTTAGCCGCCACGCCATTAAAAAGCCAGCCAGAACAATAAGTAAAAAGCTCAAACATTCATCAGACAGCGAAAACAGGGCTTGTCAACGCCCGAATCGCCAGTCATAATAACGTCACTTCCCGCCGTGGAAGCTAAAACATTAACAAATTCAGTTTGTTAGTTATTGTTTTATCAGCAATACCTTGTGCGTTCATAGCTCAGTTGGTTAGAGCACCACCTTGACATGGTGGGGGTCGTTGGTTCGAGTCCAATTGAACGCACCATTCCTTCCCTAATATTGTTTCATTACTTCCAATAGTCTATAAATCCCTGGCAACACCCCGATAACAACTCGCTGTAAAACTGTGCACTCCATCGCTGAATCAGCGGTTTTGGTTCCTTTTCCGGTCAGATTTCTCTATACTACGCGCGTTCTTAACTTGAATGGTTTCAGCTCATTGGACTCCTTTTTTATACAACAACATTGTCTGACGCTTTCCCCGGCTGAACCACAAGCACACTTTCCTCTGCACGCTTTATTTCTGTCACCTATCCTTACCAGGTGCCACGTTCAACACCACAGTATTCTTTTAAGCTCCGGCAGCCCTGTCTTCCGGAACCGAGTTTTAACAATCCTCCTCAACTTATAGATAAGACTGTCATGAAAAAGACTAAAATCGTTTGCACCATCGGTCCAAAAACCGAATCTGAAGAGATGCTGACCAAAATGCTCGACGCGGGCATGAACGTAATGCGTCTGAACTTCTCCCACGGTGACTATGAAGAACACGGTCAGCGCATCAAAAACCTGCGCAATGTAGTCGCTAAAACCGGTAAAAAAGCCGCTATCCTGCTGGACACCAAAGGCCCAGAAATCCGTACCATCAAGCTGGAAGGCGGTAACGACGTTGCGCTGAAAGCCGGTCAAACCTTTACCTTCACCACCGACAAATCCGTAGTCGGTAACAGCGAAATCGTTGCGGTAACCTACGAAGGTTTCACCAACGATCTGTCCGTTGGCAACACCGTACTGGTCGATGATGGCCTGATTGGCATGGAAGTTACCGCAATCGTTGGTAACAAAGTAATCTGTAAAGTGCTGAACAACGGCGACCTGGGCGAAAACAAAGGCGTTAACCTGCCGGGCGTGTCCATCGCGCTGCCAGCGCTGGCTGAGAAAGACAAACAAGATCTGATCTTCGGCTGCGAACAGGGCGTTGACTTCGTTGCCGCTTCCTTCATCCGTAAGCGTTCTGACGTGGTAGAAATTCGTGAGCACCTGAAGGCGCACGGCGGCGAGAAGATCCAGATCATCTCCAAAATTGAAAACCAGGAAGGCCTGAACAACTTCGACGAAATCCTCGAAGCGTCTGACGGCATCATGGTTGCTCGTGGCGACCTGGGCGTTGAAATCCCGGTTGAAGAAGTTATCTTCGCGCAGAAGATGATGATCGAGAAATGTGTTCGTGCACGTAAAGTGGTTATCACCGCGACCCAGATGCTCGACTCTATGATCAAAAACCCACGCCCTACCCGTGCGGAAGCCGGTGACGTTGCTAATGCCATCATCGACGGCACCGACGCAGTTATGCTGTCCGGTGAGTCTGCAAAAGGTAAATACCCGCTGGAAGCTGTGACCATCATGGCGACCATCTGCGAACGTACCGACCGCGTGATGACCAGCCGTCTGGACAACAACAACGACAGCCGTAAACTGCGCATCACCGAAGCCGTTTGCCGTGGCGCTGTTGAAACCGCAGAGAAGCTGGAAGCGCCGCTGATCGTGGTTGCCACCCAGGGCGGTAAATCCGCGAAGGCCGTGCGTAAATACTTCCCTAACGCGACCATCCTGGCGCTGACCACCAACGAAGTGACCGCGCGTCAGCTGGTGCTGAGCAAAGGCGTTGTGACGCAGATGGTGAAAGAAATTGCCTCTACCGACGACTTCTACCGCCTGGGTAAAGAAGTGGCGCTGGAAAGCGGCCTGGCCCGCAAAGGCGACATCGTGGTGATGGTTTCTGGCGCACTGGTCCCAAGTGGCACCACCAACACCGCCTCGGTACATGTTCTGTAATTGACTTGTTAACAAGTTTAATTGCCAAAAAGCGCCTTCGGGCGCTTTTTTTATATCCGTAGCAAACAGATCTTAATAAAAAAGCAAATCGAATTTTACTATTTAAGCTTTCTTTTTATTAAGATGAATCCGATGAAACTCCCCTGTTTTCTCTGTTTTTTTTAACTTTCCGGCTCGGTTCGGTGCTTCTTTGAGCGAACGATCAAATTTAAGGGTATTCCCAACAAAAATTTATTCTCATCACAAAAAAGTTTGTGTAATACTTGTAACGCTACATGGAGATTAACTCAATCTAGAGGGTATTAATAATGAATCGTACTAAACTGGTACTGGGCGCGGTAATCCTGGCTTCTACTATGCTGGCAGGTTGTTCTTCTAACGCTAAAATCGATCAACTGTCTTCTGACGTTCAGACTCTGAACGCTAAAGTTGATCAGCTGAGCAACGACGTGAACGCAGTGCGTTCTGACGTTCAGGCTGCTAAAGACGACGCCGCTCGCGCTAACCAGCGTCTGGACAACCAGGCTCACTCTTACCGTAAGTAAGAGTCACTGGTATAAAATGGCGCACACCGTGCGCCATTTTTTTTGCCTGTCGTTTAGCCCTTCCCGCTATTGCATGACGCTCGTCGCCTCTTCTGCATTCACCACGCCATTCTGTGCCGATTGTACGGCATGTGTCGTCGCTGGCGTTTGCCCCGCAGACACAACGACCGGATAGCCCGCACGTCGATACAGCGTTTTCTCAATCACCGCTTTGTCTACCCCATCGCCGTTACGAAACTCGGTAAATCCGACCGGCAGCACATAAGGCATGGTTTGGGTATTTTGCTGTTCGTCCTGAGAGAGCGGCCGATGCACCTCGACGTAACGCACACCGTTTGGCTCCACGGAAAATTTAACCGGATCGTTAATCACCCGTACCGGCGTACCGGTTCTTGTTTGCTCGAACAAAGCCTTGATGTCCGGCGCGTTCATTCTGATACAGCCTGAACTTACCCGTAACCCAACGCTATCGGGCGCACTCGTCCCATGAATCAGGTATTCCCCATTGCCGTACGCCAGGCGCATAGCAAAGCGCCCGAGCGGGTTATTTGGTCCTGCGGGAACAACCGGAGGTAACTTGACCCCTTTTTCAAGCGAACGCTGACGAATACCTGCCGTCGGGGTCCAGGTCGGATTGGGGATTTTTTGCCCGATCTTCGTCGTCATCAGCGGCGTTTCCAGCCCCTGCAGGCCAATGCCAATCGGGTAGACCTGCACAATGTTTTGGCCCGGCGGGAAGTAATAGAGCCGCAGTTCGGCCAGATTCACCACGATGCCTTCACGCGGGACATCAGGCAGCAGAAGCTGGCTGGGGATGGTCAGCACCGTGCCTGGTTTTGGTACCGGAGCAATGGTGTTATTGGCCTCAAGCAGCAGCATTGCCCCGGTGTCGAAACGCCGGGCGATAGCCTGGAGATTACGATCGCTTTCCTGCACCGTGTAAGTCTGGTTTTGACCAATCAAACGACTGCCTGCTGGCGGCAGCGGGTAATCCAAAGCGAAAGCAGGATGAATAGCGCCGAGGGCGCCGATAATAGCCAGTGTGAGTAAAGACGCGTATTTCATACTTTTTATTCCTGTAGTCGCGCTGGCGAGCGCCAGCAGGCTGAAAGACAAGCGAGGCAGAAAACCGCCTCGCAAAACAGGACCATAGGTATAAATAAGTTTAGCTAACTTAGCTGAGGTTGGTGGCTTTGTTGCGAATAGCGCGGATCATCGCTTCCAGCCCCTGGGAGCGGGACGGCGTAAGGTGCTGAGCGAGCGCCATTTTTTCAAACCAGGGGCGCACGTCAAACGCCACAATATCCTGCGGCATCATCTGTTGGTAGAGAATAAACACGATGGCGATCAGCCCTTTAACGATCGCGGCATCGCTATCGCCCTCAAGCGTAATCACGCCGTCGGGCTGCTGGTGCATCACTATCCACACCTGGCTCTGGCAGCCCTGAATAATATTCTCAGGCTTGTGCTGTTCCGCCGCCAGTGCCGGCAGGCGACTGCCCAGTTCAATAATGTAAAGATACTTCTCTTCCCAGTTTGCGCAGCGGCTGAAATTTTTCAGCAGTTTGTCTTTATCCGGCAGCATTGCCATGAGCGTCTCCGTTATCCTAACAGCTTGTGGATACGCTGCAGGCCAGCGACCAGGCGATCCACTTCTTGCTCGGTATTGTACATGGCAAAAGCAGCACGGCACATGGCAGGCACGCTGTAAAACGCCATCAGCGGCATCGCGCAGTGGTGCCCGGTGCGTACCGCAATGCCGTAGTTATCGAGGAAGCTGCCGACGTCATAGGCATGGTGTTTACCGAGATTAAACGCGAGCACGCCACGGCGTTCGTCAGGGCCATAAATGACCAGGTCAGGAACGGCCTTGAGCGCGTGTTGAGCGTAGCGCATCAATGAGCGCTCATACTCGCCAATCGCGTCCATACCGAGTCCTTCAACGTAGCTCAGCGCGGCACCAAGGCCAATGATACCTGCCGTGTTCGGCGTACCCGCCTCAAAGCGCCAGGGGGCTGCGGCATACGTGGTCCCTTCCGTCAGGCTGACGTTAGCAATCATCGACCCACCCCCTTCCCACGGCGGCATATCCTGCAGGATGCTTTCCCTCACATACAGCACGCCAATCCCCGTTGGCCCGTAGATCTTGTGCCCTGAGAAGAGATAGAAATCACAGTCCAGCGCAGCCACGTCGGTCGTGTGATGCATCACGGCCTGCGCGCCGTCCACCAGCACTTTGACGCCGGCCTGATGAGCCGTGGCGATCATCTCCTTCACCGGGTTTTCGGTGCCGAGCACGTTAGAAACGTGCGTAATGGCCAGCAACTTTGTGCGCTCGTCGATAAGCGTTGGGAAGACATCAAGCTGCAGCGTGCCGTCCTGATTGAGAGGGATAACGCGCAGCTTCGCGCCGGTCCGCTCACACAGCATCTGCCACGGCACGATGTTAGCGTGATGCTCCATAGCGCTGATGATAATGTTATCGCCAGCAACCACATTGGCGTTGCCCCAGCTATTGGCAACGAGATTTATCCCTTCGGTGGTGCCACGAACGAAAACAATCTCTTCAGGCTTGAGCGCGTTGATAAAGCGTGCCGCCTGGCTACGCACGTTTTCCATCAGCGTGGTGGCTTCTGCACTCAGCGTGTGAATGCCGCGATGCACCGCCGCGTAACCGTTACGGTAGAACTCAAGCTCGGCGTCAATCACCGCCTGCGGTTTCTGCGCGCTGGCGGCGCTGTCGAGGTAGGCCAACGGCTGCCCGTTGACCTCGCGGCTCAGGATCGGAAAATCTGCCCTGACCTGTTCAATAGAAAAACTCATGCCTCGCCCCCTGCAAAGCGCTGCGCGATACGCGCCAGCACCTGCTGTTTTAAGGCCTCGTCGCGAATACTTTCGGTAAGCTCTGCGGCAAAGGCGAAGATAATCATCTGCTGCGCAGCCTGCTCACTGATGCCGCGCGAACGCAGGTAGAACATCTGCTCGTCGTCGATACGCCCGATAGTTGCGCCGTGGCTGCATTTCACGTCATCGGCGTAGATCTCCAGCTGCGGCTTGGTGTCCACTTCCGCAAGACGGCCAAGCAGCAGGTTGTTGTTGGTCATCTGCCCGTCGGTTTTAATCGCGTGCTGCGCCACTTTGATCATACCGTTAAACACCGCGCGCCCTTTGTCACGCACGATAGTTTTATGCAGCTGACGGCTGTTGCAATAACCCTTGTTGTGCTCAAGCCAGGTTCGGGTATCGCACACTTCGTTATTCACCGGCAGCGCAAGGCTGTTGATGTGCAGCTGGTTGTTCTCGCCGTTAAGCTGCGTGCTGGTGTTGTGGCGCAGTACCGCCGCCCCCAACAAGAAGCTGTTACTGTGAACCGTTGAGTCCTGCTCAATCAGCAGATCGTTGTGGGCAAAGTGGTAGCTGGCCGCATTTTCAAACGCCAGCTTATAGTGGTTGAGCTGCGCGTTGGCGGCCACTTCGACGGTAAACCGCGAGCCGGTAAAATGCGCCGCATCGTCAAGGCTAACAAAGTGCTCAACGATCGTGGCCTGTGCGCCCTGCTCAAGCGCCAGATGGTGACGATAATGCGCCGTCGCCATCTCCTGCCCTGCGCTACCGCGAGTAACGTGCATCAGCAGCAGCGTTTTAGCAGGTTGGGTGTTACGCGCCACGCGGATATGCGTCACCGTCTCCGCCAGGCTTTCCGTAAGATGCAGGAAAACTTCACCCTGTACCGGCGCCGGCAGCGTTTGCCTGTCATCGTCGATGCTAATCGCAAAGCCGCTGTCTGCCGCGTTATCGCTAAGCTCAGCGCTGAAATGCCCGTCAACAAACACCAGCCGCAGCGCATCTACAGGCAAAGCCAGGTCATCACGCTGCTGCGCGCTCAATGGCGACTGTGGCGCGAGCACAAACTGGTTGTTCAGCAGGCCGTCGAGCGGCGTGTATTTCCAGTTTTCATGCTTGCGCGTCGGCAGCCCCAGACGCAGCAGCTGCTGCATATGCTGCTGGGCTACCTGCGAGCGCCCGGTCCCCTGTGCCTCAAACAGATGATGCCACTGCTGGAGGGCGTTGCCGTTACTGCTGTTCGGTAAGCCAGCCATAACCCTGCTCCTCCAGTTGTTTCACCAGGCTGAAATCGCCAGATTTAACGATGCGCCCCTGATACAGCACGTGAACAAAGTCAGGCTTGATGTAGTCCAGAATGCGCTGGTAGTGGGTGACCACGATGAATGAGCGTTTGCCGTCGCGCAGCGAGTTAACGCCCTCGGCGACAATCTTCAGGGCATCGATGTCCAGCCCGGAGTCGGTTTCATCGAGAATGCACAGCTCCGGCTCCAGCACCGCCATCTGCAGAATATCGTTACGCTTCTTCTCCCCGCCGGAGAAGCCGACGTTCACCGAGCGGGTGAGCAAATCTTCCGGCATTTGCAGCAGCTTGATTTTCTCTTCCATCAAATCCTGGAAGTCGAAGCGGTCCAGCGACTCCAGGCCACGGTATTCACGCACCGCATTCAGAGCGGTTTGCAGGAAGAACTGGTTGCTGACGCCGGGAATTTCCACCGGATACTGGAAGGCCATAAAGATGCCTTCACCGGAACGGTCTTCCGGCGACAGCTCCAGCAGATCTTTGCCGTTGAACTGGACCGAGCCGCCGGTCACCTCGTAGTCTTCACGCCCGGCAAGCGTGGCGGATAAGGTACTCTTGCCCGACCCGTTCGGCCCCATAATGGCGTGGACTTCGCCAGGCTTCACCTCGAGGTTTAAGCCGCGCAGGATCTCTTTGTCCTCAACGCTGACCTGTAAATCTTTAATGCTTAACATAGTTTTCCCTTAATCCTTAACCGACGCTGTGTTCGAGGCTGATGGCTAATAATTTTTGTGCTTCCACCGCGAATTCGAGCGGTAACTCTGAGAACACGTCTTTGCAGAACCCATTGACTATCATGGAGATGGCGTCATCTTCACTGATCCCACGCTGCAGGCAGTAGAACAGCTGATCTTCACCAATGCGTGACGTGGTAGCTTCGTGCTCCAGCTGCGCCGTGTTGTTGCGGCACTCCACGTACGGGAAGGTATGCGCCCCGCTGTCCGGCCCGATCAACATTGAGTCGCACTGGGTGAAGTTACGGGCGTTGGTGGCCGTTGGCATAATTTTCACCAGGCCACGGTAGCTGTTCTGGCTACGACCGGCGGAGATCCCTTTCGAAATGATCGTCGATTTGGTGTTCTTGCCGATGTGGATCATTTTGGTGCCGGTGTCCGCCTGCTGATGACCGGAGGTCAGCGCCACGGAGAAAAACTCACCGATGGAGTTGTCGCCACGCAGGATCACGCTTGGGTATTTCCAGGTGATGGCGGAGCCGGTTTCCGACTGCGTCCACGACATCTTGCTGTTCTCACCTTCACACAGCGCACGCTTGGTGACGAAGTTCAGAATGCCGCCGGTGTTGTTATCCCCCGGGAACCAGTTTTGCACCGTGGAATACTTCACCTCCGCATCGCGGTGAATAATGACCTCCACCACCGCAGCATGCAGCTGATAGCTGTCGCGCACCGGCGCGGAACAGCCTTCGATGTAACTCACATAGCTGCCTTCATCTGCCACTAAAATCGTGCGTTCGAACTGGCCGGTTTTTTCCGCGTTAATGCGGAAGTAGGTGGACAGTTCCATCGGGCAGCGCACGCCTTTCGGGATGTAGATAAAGGTGCCGTCGGAAGCGACCGCGGCGTTAAGCGCGGCGAAGAAGTTGTCGTTTGACGGCACCACGGTACCCAGGTATTTTTTCACCAGCTCCGGGTAATCGTGAATGGCCTCGCCGAAGGAGCAGAAGATAATCCCCTGCCCGGAGAGTTTTTCGCGGTAGGTCGTCGCTACGGAAACGGAGTCAAAAATGGCGTCGACCGCCACTTCACTGCCCTCACGTACCGGCACGCCCAGCTGTTTAAACGCCTCTTCCACTTCGTTAGTCAGGAAGGCATTTGGCGGCTGCTGAACCGCGCCAGGCTGCGAGGCACAGGTATCGTCACAGCTGCCGCAGGACGGCGCGGAGTAGTAGCTGTAATCCTGATAGTTAAGCTTGTCGTAATTCGCCTTCAGCCAGTGCGGCTCTTCCATTTTCAGCCACGCATGGAACGCGTTCAGGCGAAACTCCAGCATCCAGTCCGGTTCGTTACGACGGGCAGAAATTGCCCGAACCACCTCTTCGTTTATGCCCTTCGCCAGCTGCTCGGTTTGCAGCTGGGTGAAAAAGCCCTCTTTATAATTGAGGTTTCCGGTCCAGGTTTTGACATCGTCAGTTGCTTCAGTATTACGAGACATAGTACCGCCTATACCCCAAAGCTTTCGCCGCAGCCGCACTCGTGCTGCGCTTTCGGGTTATTAAATTTAAAGATCTGATTCAGGCCTTCGCGCACGTAATCCACTTCGGTGCCGTCAATAAAAGGCATGGCGGAGAGCGGCACCCACAGGCGCGCGCCGTCGAACTCATAAACCAGGTCGTCCGGCTTTGGCTCGGTGACCGTGTCCAGTACGTAGCCAAAACCTGCGCAGCCCGTCTGTTTGATGCTCAGGCGTATGCCCTGTAGCTCGGGTTGTTTTGCAGCCAGGTCGCGAATATGCGCGCTGGCGGCCGGGGTCAGGGTCAGCCCCTGCCAGGCAAAATCGTTGGGATCAAAGGAACCGGTTTGCACATCCATTCTTCACCTCATCATTCTCTGCGCCCGAAGGCCGATACCCTTATGTTAATGATAACAATTATCAATACAACGTTATGAAAACAGGGGTATTCGCGAAACGCTGGTTTTTTGCGCGTCTTTACTAAGGATAGACCGTCGGCAAACTCTTGCAGATGGCGAAAAGAGCTGTTTAAGCCACTGGTGTAAAAGGAAATATCAAAGAAGAAAAGCGCCTGAAGCCGGCAAGGGAAAAGATGTATCGAAAATAACTATTTATGTGATTGGAAACGCACTGAATGCGAAATCTCCCCAACAAAGTATCACTAAGTACCAGGCTTAACCGGAGGTTGATACTTAAAGCGATTTATCAGCTATCCTCCTGAGAGGGAAAAAGGGAGTTTAGCCAGATGCTGAAAATGATAATGGTCACCGCCCGCGATCGCGTGAGGCTGCAGGAAATCACCGGCGTTTTTATCCGCTATGGCTTGCAGGACATCGTAAAACTGCTGGGGTTATCCTCGCTGCATAACAAAATCCGCGGCAGCAATGCCCATGATGCATTGCCAATGCCGCAACGCCTTTGCGCCGCGCTCGAAGAATTGGGTCCGACGTTCGTGAAGCTCGGGCAAATTCTTTCTACACGCAGCGATCTGCTGGAGCCCGCATGGACCGAAGCGTTGAGCCAACTGAACTCCAGCGCCAATCCGCTCCCGTGGTCACAGCTCGAAGCTCAGGTCGTCGCGACACTTGGCGCTGCGCCTGCCGACGTTTTTGCCTCATTTGATGAAACGCCTCTTGCCAGCGGTTCGATGGCGCAAATTCATCGGGCACGCCTGAAAAATGGCAACGAGGTTATCGTCAAGATCCAGCGGCCCGGTATTGAAAATGTTATCAAAGCGGATCTGCGCTTACTGCGTTACCTTGCAGGAAGCCTTGAGCAACAGAGCGAGACGCTGGCACGGTTTCAACCGGTGATGCTGGTACGCTACCTGGAAAATGCATTGAACCAGGAGCTGGATTTTTGCCATGAGGCCGCCAATGGCGAAAGAATTTATCAAATCTTTGCCGATTCCGACGACATCGTCATTCCAAAAATCTATTGGGAATGGTGCAACCCTACGCTGATGGTGCAGGCGTTTTTGCCTGGCATCTCCCCCGTCGACGGCAGCCAGCTTGCTGCCGCCGGGTTTGACGGTCCTCTCCTCGCAAGAAAAGGGGCGACGGCATTTATAAAAATGCTGTTTGAACACCGGATTTACCATGCCGATCCCCATCCCGGCAACATAATGGCGCTGGAGGGGAACAGAGTCGGCTTTATTGATTTCGGTATGGTGGGAAACCTGAGCGAGGAGCGACGCGACGAGCTGCTGTCTCTGATTTACGCCATCGGCGAGCGTGACGCAGGCGGTATTGTCGATGCGCTTATCGCCTGGGGCAACCAGGATTCACTCAATCTCACCGGGTTGGAACTGGCGGCCAACTATTTCCTGCAAAAACAGGGCAATCTCCGGCTGCAGCTGGGGAAAGCCTTGACCGATATGTTAACCACAGCTCGCGAATTCCACCTGACGCTGCCCCCCGATCTTGTGCTGCTCTTTAAAGCACTTATCACTGCAGATGGCGTGCTGCTGAGGATGGATCCGAAGTTCGATATCCTCAGCATTCTGCGTCCCGTAATTAAAAAAGAGATGCGGAAACGCTATACCCGTATCGGAAGCCGCAAACGCCTGCTTAAACTGGGCAATCAGCTTATGGATGGCGGAGACGCCCTGCCGCAGACTTTACGGCTGGTGACGCAGAGGCTGCGCCACGGCAAATTGCACGCGGATATTAACATTGAGAACATTAGCCAACTGGGCAAATCCCTGGAGCGGGCAGCATCAACGTTAGCACTTGCCATTGTGATAGCGGCGCTGATGATGGTGATGACGCCGTGGTTATTCGGCCTTAACTGGACACTATTTGGTATTCCGTTCTTTCCCGCCCTTGTTTTCTTATGCGCTATCGTGGGGAGCGCATGGCTGGTGGTCAGGCTGTTAAGGCGGTGACTCAAGGCCTGGGCTAAAGACGTCTGAATGCTATTTAAAGGTCTGCGTATACGGGATCGTGGATTTGATACGTAGATTCACCACCAAATATAATCGTCTCGCTCAATGAAGGCCTCCATGATTCCGTCGTGCATTTCGGTAATGATGAATATCCCCGCGTATTGCAGTTGAGTCGTTTCAGACGAATCGTCCATGCATCCTACGGCCAGCGCTGGCAGGCCATACCGCCATCAGATCCCTCGCTCTCGTCGCGTTCACAAATCGGTTGAACTTTCCTCACCGGTGCTGTCAGCCCGCAAAGCGTACGTTACATCAACGTTAGCTCACTGATTGAAAAATGAGCACGCCGACGCTCCCCACCGGAGAGCACTGCCCCCTGGATGCCTCTGGTAGAAATACCGTATTTTTCCATGAGTAAATTCAGTGATAACGGGCTCATTGTAACACTTGGGCCGCTACCATCTGAGTATATTATTGACACAAGGTGGCGGGCTGAATATTTATATTGACGCAAAAATAAAATCAAAAATAAAAATCATCACGCAGATTTATCAGGAAAAACTCCACGCAGCGTCGAGACTTAAATTCTAATATGGATATGACCGCTGACAAAGAGTGTCGGCTGGTTATTATCAATCTTGTTAATCAAACTAAGGAAAGACCAATTATGCGTAAACTTACCATGATGGCTGCAAGTGCCTTATTGCTGACATGTTCATTCTCTTCCCATGCGTTCTTTTGGATGTCAGATTATACCTGCAAAGGCACGCATAAAAATACCGGGGAGCCGCTACCAAACGTGCAGGTCAGGGCATTCACTGAATATGGAGCAGGACTCCAGGCCATTCTGATGTGGAGCGGGCAGGCGAATCCTTTCGCAGTCTACTGTGAGAAGAAGCCGCTTTAATTCCTTAAAGTTACAACGCCATTTATTCTTTAATTAAATACCACTAATACACTGGCATTGAATCTCAGGAAATAATACTTGTCCTGTCGATGCCAGTTTTATATCCCGATCCTTCCCTGCGAGAAATTCTCCTCACTGCCTAACGCCAAATAGATACTTGCCGGCCCTGAATTCATATCAATAAAATGACAGGTGATAGCGGCAATAAAAAAACACGTAGATTATTGCCGCGACCCATCACGGCATCACATGCCGCAGCACCGGATAGGTAAACAGCAATAAATGGGTAATGTTCAGCCCGACGTGAAACGCCACTGCAACCCATAGCCGCCCGCTCCACATCCACGCCAAGCCATAAATAAGACCGGCAAGCGCAGCGAAAATAATCAGCAGAGGCCCACCGGCAAAATGGAGCCCGCCAAATATCGCGGCAGAAATAATCAGGGCAATCACCGGATGCATAAATCCGGATAATCGTTGCTGGAGATAGCCACGGAATAACGCTTCTTCCGCCAGGGAAACAAAGAAGATATTGGCAAACAGGAACGGCAGCAGCCACTGCGGGGCATGCGGTTCAATCTTCAATCCACCCAGCGCCACCGCCAGCAGCAGCAAACCGGGGATCAATGCAACCAGCAGGATCCACCAGGACTTCGCAGGCTGATATTTCGGCTCGCTGACAAACAGCGATTTCATCCCCACCAGCAGAATAAAGGGCACCAGCGCTTTGTCGAAGTTGTAATACATGGAGAACGGCGCGCTTTGCGGCCCGGCAATAACCGAGTCCAGCACCTTTGGATTATGGAAACCGGGAACAGCATGGAGGGTCAGCGCTACCGAGGCGACAACCAGCAAAAATTCAAGCGCGTAGCGCACGGGTTTTCTGTTTACGGCTTTTAAATAAGCGACGGCAAGCACGGTGATTACCGCCAGTGAAGCCAGCGCCCGCCAGTCGAGTACGCCATCAAAGGCCCCCCACACCACCGTCGCCAATAATAAGCCGAGAGAAATCTTTTTATTAAATTGCAAAACCAATAAGGCCGCAGCCAGTAATATCCACATAGTTTGTCCTTAAATTTATAAACATCCTGCGGCGGGCTTTGTAGCAAAATTAGCTGCGGATATATAGTTTTTTAAGAAAATTATCACATGAAGAAATTACAAATGGACAACCCACGCCCCTGATGGCTGAGCGTGGGCTTATTTCAGCTATTGATTTACACCACCGCCGTCGTCAGGCGAGAAGTGCAACACAGCTGGTCTTGCTGATCGTAAATATCAATTTGCCACACCTGATGACGACGGCCGGCGTGTACCGCCCGGCAAACGCCGCGCACAATGCCGTCGCGTGCTGAACGGATGTGGTTGGCATTTACCTCAAGGCCAACCACCTTCTGTTCGCCTTCGGTGCACAGGTATCCTGCCACGGAGCCCAGCGTTTCCGCCAGCACCACCGACGCACCGCCGTGCAGCAGGCCAAACGGCTGGCGGGTGCGCTCGTCCACCGGCATGGTGGCCTCTATTTCGTTGTCATCAAAACGCGTAAATTCGATACCTACATGGCCGACCATATTGTTCGCGCCCATTTTATTGAGCGCGGCAAGCGTGGCTTCACGTCGCCAAATCATCCGATAATCTCCAGAAGAGCCTGTAATGGATGCCGTACGCCGTTGCCCTCAACGCGCTTGACCTGGCTGCGGCAGGAGTAGCCGGTTGCCAGACAGCGGTTGCGCGGCAGGCGTTGCATCGCCTGGTGCCAGGAGAGTTCATAGATGCCCAATGAATTAGCGAGATTCTTTACCTCGTGACCGTAAGTGCCAGCCATGCCGCAACAGCCAACGCTGACGTTCTCGAGTTTCGCGCCAAAACGAGCAAAAATGCCGGCCCACTGCTTCGGGGCCGCCGGTAACGCCGTAACTTCGGTACAGTGGCCGAAGAGGTACCATGCTTCTCCCCCTGCG
This sequence comes from Enterobacteriaceae bacterium RIT693, assembly GCA_009668225.1. Taxonomy (GTDB): domain Bacteria; phylum Pseudomonadota; class Gammaproteobacteria; order Enterobacterales; family Enterobacteriaceae; genus Cedecea. The sequence goes on from WJYK01000002.1 coordinate 432,749, forward strand.
CCCTGTACTTCCCGCTCTTTCAGCACGGTCTGGAGCCACTCGTGCACCAGCTGAACCTGAAAATCACCGCGTTCTTCACCTAATGTCTGTTTATACTCATCGCGATAGCACAGCACCAGCGCCGGGTCGACGCCGACCATCGGCATGCCGAGTTTCGCGATGCGATTAAGGAGCTCAGAGGTTTTGCTCGCCGTGCGGGCAAAACGCTGCAGGAAGCCTTTAATGTGCTGTGCTTTACCGTTCGGCGAGAACGGCAGTACCACCGGCTCAAAGCCCAGCTTATCCGCAAGCTTAATAAAGTCTGCCACTACCTGAGCATCGTAATAGCTGGTGAACGGGTCCTGCACTACCAGCACCGTTTTCGCCCGCTGCTCGTCAGAATAGCGCTCCAGCTGTTCCAGCGTCGTGTTAGCGGAGCGGTGGCCAACCATTTGCTGCTGCAAGGTCGGCGTGGAGAGCATCGGCAGGTCAACCATGCCGATATGCCGGCGGGAGAGGTTCTGCACCCACGGCTGGCTCATAAAGAAGTTAAAGGTTTTCGGCGCCCGCGCCATCAGCGGCGCATAGCTTTCAACCGAGGCCACCACGTGGTCCCGCAGCGGGCGCAGATAACGGGTGTGATAAAGCTGCAGGAAGCGAGAGCGGAATTCCGGCACGTCGATTTTAATCGGACACTGGGTGGAACAGGCTTTACAGGCCAGGCAGCCGGACATCGCCTCTTTCACCTCATGGGAAAAATCATACTCGCCTTTATTAGCATGCCAGGAGTTGCGGGTGCGCTCAATCAGCCCACGCAGGCTGGCACGCTGTTCCGGCAGCTGTTTTTCGAGCTGCAGCGGGTCTACGCCGCGCTCGGCCAGCAGGCGCAGCCATTCGCGGGTTAGCGTTGCGCGTCCTTTCGGCGAATGAATGCGGTTGCTTGAAATCTTCATCGACGGGCACATCGGGCTTTTCACGTCGAAGTTAAAGCACAGGCCGTTGCCGTTACATTCCATCGCGCCGCGCCATGAGGTTCGCACCGCGATGGGGATTTGCCGGTCGAACGTGCCACGTTTTACGGCATCCACCTGCATCATCGGGTCGTCCACGCCGAGCGGCGGGCAGATTTTGCCGGGGTTGAGGCGGTTTTCCGGATCAAACGCGGCTTTAATGCGGCGCAGCTCTTCATACAGCGTTTCGCCGAAGAAAGCAGGACTGTATTCGGCGCGGAACCCTTTGCCGTGCTCACCCCACAGCAGGCCGCCGTATTTTGCCGTCAGCGCCACCACGTCGTCGGAGATGCTTTTCATCAGCATCTCCTGCTGCGGGTCACACATATCCAGCGCCGGGCGAACATGAAGCACGCCCGCATCAACGTGGCCAAACATCCCATAGCTGAGGTTATGGCTATCCAGCAGCGCACGGAATTCAACAATGTAGTCCGCGAGGTGCTGCGGCGGCACGCAGGTATCTTCGGCAAACGGAATCGGTTTTGCCTGCCCTTTTGCGTTCCCCAACAGGCCAACGGCTTTTTTACGCATGCCGTAGATTTTTTCGATGCCGGCAAGCTCATCGCAAACCTGCCAGCCAATCACGCCCCCCTCGCCTGCGGCCATCAGCGCATCAAGGCGCACGCGCAATTCGCTCACCTGACCATCAATAAGCGCCTGGTCATCTCCGGCAAACTCGACGATGTTCAGGCCTAGCATCTCTTTATCCGGCACGTCGGTAATCAACTCGCTCACCGAGTGCCAGACGATATCTTCCCGCGCCAGGTTCAGCACTTTGGAATCGACGGTTTCTACCGACAGCGCCCGGGCATCGACCATGAAAGGCGCATTACGCAGGGCTGAGTCGAAGGAGTCATATTTCACATTCACCAGGCGGCGCACTTTCGGCAACCGGGTGATATCCAGCTTCGCCTCGGTGATGAATGCCAGCGTACCTTCAGAGCCGGTCAGAATACGCGTTAAATCGAACTTGCTGAGATCGTCATTAAACACGTGCCGCAGGTCGTAGCCGGTGAGGAAGCGGTTCAGTTTGGGGAATTTATCGATAATCAGCTGACGCCGTTTGCGGCATCGCTCAAGCACGGTGCGGTAGATTTTTCCGCTCGTTGTCTCCTCGCGGGCCAGCTCTTCGGCAAGCGGCGTCGCCATCTGGTGGGTATCCAGAATATCACCGTTCATCAACACGGCACGCACACCCAGCACGTGATCGGAGGTTTTACCGTACACCAGCGAGCCCTGCCCGGAGGCATCGGTATTGATCATCCCCCCCAGCGTGGCACGGTTACTGGTGGAAAGCTCCGGAGCAAAGAAATAGCCGTGCGGCTTGAGGAACTGGTTAAGTTGGTCTTTAATGACGCCCGCTTCCACCCGCACCCAGCCCTGTTCGGGATTGATCTCGATAATACGGTTCATATAGCGGGACATATCGACCACAATGCCGCCGTTCAACGACTGGCCGTTGGTCCCCGTCCCGCCGCCACGCGGGGTAAACACCAGCGTGTTAAAGCGCTCTTCTGAGGCAATGCGGGTAATAAGCGTGACGTCGGCGGTTGAACGAGGGTACAGCACCGCATCCGGCAGCAGCTGATAAATACTGTTGTCGGTCGCCATGGTCAGGCGGTCTGCGTAACTGGTGGCAGTATCGCCGGTAAAGCCCTGTTGCTCCAGTGATGCTAAATAGCTAAGCACCAGCTGAACGACGCCAGGTGCCTGAGAAAGTTGTGGGATCATTGACGGGTCGACCCTGTGTTGCGTGTAAGAGTTATCGTTTGCGTGTCTGTTTTGTTTTTATCATATTCCGGCAGGATTTGCGGCTGTTATTTAAGATAATGGGATGCGAATTGCGCCTGTCAAAAATCCAAGAAATACATCATCATTAAATTATCACCTTGCGAATTTAGCGCGGGTGCATTTTATTGAGGTGATTCTTCCTATGGTTAAAGTCAGTCAGCCAAAGGATCTGCTGCAGATCCTGCTGTCCGTGCTGTTTATTTCGGTGATGATTATCGCCTGTCTGTGGATCGTGCGCCCCTTTGTTTTAGGGTTTGCCTGGGCCGGGACTATCGTGATTGCCACCTGGCCGCTGCTCATCAAACTGCAAAACCTTCTATGGGGAAAACGCTCGCTCGCAGTGCTGGTGATGACGCTGCTCCTGCTGATGCTGTTCGTTATCCCTATTGCCATGCTGGTAAATAGCCTGGTGGACAACAGCGGCCCGGTCATTAGCTGGGCAACGAAAGGGCATATGGAGCTGCCGACCTTTGAGTGGCTGCACAGCATTCCGCTTATCGGTGACAAACTTTACAGCGGCTGGAACACGCTGGTAAGCAGCGGCGGCAGTGCGATTATGGAAAAAGTCCGCCCGTATATCGGCTCGACGACCAGCTGGTTCCTCGGCCAGGCCGTTCACATCGGCACTCTGTTGATGCACCTCGGCCTGATGCTGCTGTTCAGCGTGCTGCTCTATGCGAAGGGGGAAACGCTGGGCAACGGTATTCGCCATTTCGCCTTCCGTTTAGCGGACAAGCGCGGTGATGCCGCCGTGCTGCTGGCCGGTCAGGCTATCCGCGCCGTCGCCCTTGGCGTTGTCGTTACCGCGCTGGTTCAGGGCGTGCTGGGCGGCATTGGCCTGGCGGTATCCGGTATTCCTTATGCTGCGCTGTTGACGCTGCTGATGGTGCTTAGCTGCCTGATTCAGCTTGGCCCGCTGGTGATTCTGGTGCCCGCCATTATCTGGCTTTACTGGAGCGGCGATACCACCTGGGGTACGGTGCTTCTGGTGTGGAGCTGTGTTGTAGGCACTATGGATAACGTCATTCGCCCGATGCTCATTCGTATGGGCGCAGACTTGCCGATGATCCTGATTCTCTCTGGCGTTATCGGCGGGTTAATCGCCTTCGGGATGATCGGTCTGTTTATCGGCCCGGTACTGCTGGCGGTTTCTTATCGCCTGATTTCGGTCTGGATGCACGAGGCGCCGGCTCCGCAGGACGATCCGCAAGAAGTGGTAGAACTGCTTGAGGAGCAGGAGACGCTGAGTGTGAAGAAATAAGGGTATGGGAGGGTTTGTGGTGTTCCATAGCCAAAGCTCCCTTTGCTCCTTTCTGGGGATGATATTTACAAGCCCCAGATTTTCCGTTCACCTTGCGAGCCGTTTTCCCTGCACGTTCAGTGCACGGTGAACGTGCCAGGGAGAAAGCGCCATCTCCCTGGCAACCCTGGCGCCCGGCAAGCTCATCGCCGCTGAAGCGGTAAACCCACCGGCTATCACCCAAACATTCGGGGTCGTTCGCGATTCGTTCCCGACGATCGCTCTCTTTCGCTGCTCCCGGCAGCTCAACCCCGCCTGAGTTGGGTCATAACCGGGGGCGATGAGAGCCGGGAACAAGGGCGTGGCAGTGGGGCTTGCAGCAATTTTTATGTTCAGCGTGGCTATGAGCTTGAAGCGAGGCTCGGTTCCGGCTTAAATCGCCTCCGTTTTCTCTCCGACTGGCCAGGGTCCGGACGTCGGGAACGGCCGGAGGCTGAGAGCGTCTGGAACGCATCTCAGCCGACCCGGGACTGGGAGATAAAACGGAGGTCTGCCGCTTCAGCGGTCGATTTATTTGGCCGGGAGTCCGGGTTCTTAGGGGCGCGACGGTGGCTCCCCTGAGACGTTCACCGGTTCGGTGGCTGCATATAAATATGTACTTGAGGTGAACGGAGCTTAATCCGTCCAGCATAATATGGCCAGGCGAGAACTAACACCTGACACAGTGACTTAACGCAAATAGTTAATATCGCTAATCAATAACAGCTTTTTCCTTCGCTATTCCAGCTATTGAAGCCCCCGCTTCGGGCTATGCTGTCTCAAGTTTTTTACCTTTCGTTAACGATTGAGACGAATCTGAGAGACGCCACTTAGCCAGATGCCTACTATTTAACTCACGGTTATGAATCAACACGTTGATTTGTAAGCATCGAAATCCCCTGAGTGAAACAACGAATTGCTGTGTGTAGTCTTTGCCCATCTTGATGATGGGCTTTTTTTTATTCTGATTTCGCAAAGTGATTGATAAGCACACCATGCAGAACCAGCGGCGCAACGGTCAGGTGGCTCTGCCCTTCAACCAGCGTAAAATCAACGCGGTGCGGTGCTTTCGCTATCAGCACGTTGGCCATTTCACGGTTAGCATCAACCATTGCCCGCTGTCCACGATGTTTTAGCAACGCGGTGCGCTTTGCCTCCGGCAGCCTGGCTTCCTGCGGCTGCAGCGATTGTTCATATCCCCCTACGGAAACCGAGAGCTGAGTATGCCCCTCATCCGATTGCCAGGTTTGCGCCATTCGCAGCAGGTAGCGGTCGTTCCACCATACCGAAGGGCTTGAGGCGTAAAAATGCTGGAAAGCGCCAGGGGAGGTCATAAACAGCCAGGTGGTAAAAAGGCCGCCATACGAGTGGCCAAACAACGCCTGCCGCTGCGGGTTGATTTGCCATCGCTGTGCAACCCAGGGCTTGAGTTCGGCGTCAATAAACCGCCAGAACTTCTGCGCTTCGCCTGGTGCACCGGGCGGGTAAGTGCCGCCTGCCGGGTTAGGTTCCAGCGCGACTTTATCTACCGTTGGCCGGTAGTCTCGCTCCCGGCGGCTGTCGCCCGGGTAGTCAATAGCGACCACGACGCCGGGCGTGAGCGGACAGCGCTCGCAGGTCAGGCGCTGCATCAGCGACACCGCCCCGGGGAAGACGGATTCGCCGTCCAGCAGATAAATAACCGGCCAGCCTTCTGCCGGGGCCTGACCTTCGGGCCAGGAAACCATGATTTTATACTCGCCGTTTTCCGGCGAATTCAGGCTATGTACCAGGGTATTAGCCAGCGTGTAGGGCTTATCTTGCGTGAGTGCCGCTCCAGAAGGGGCAGCAAGTGCGATAAGCGCCATTAGCAGATAGCGCAAATTTTCTCCTTACCAGCGATAGCTGACGGTTGCGGTCAGGGTGCGGCCCATGCCGTAGAAGCACGCCGAATCAGACGCGCAGGAAGCCACATATTTTGTGTCCGCCAGGTTGTTGACGTTGACCTGCACGGCGGCCCTTTTCAAATCAGGACTCACCTCACCCAGCTCATAGCGCAGCATCACGTCATACAGATCCACGGCGGGTACTTTAAACGTATTTTTCGCATCGCCATAGCTGGTGCCGATATAACGAACCCCGACGCCAGCGGTGAGGTTTTTTAGGGTACCCTCAGGAATGGTATAGCTGCCCCACGCAGAAGCCATGTGAGCAGGAATGCGCGCAGGCGTTTTTCCCTCGGTTCCTGCGACGGTAGTACTCACGGTTTCCGCATCCGTCCAGGTGTAAGCGCCTATCAGGTTAAGGGCGTCAAACAGCGTTGAGTGAATCTCTGCTTCAAGCCCTTTTGAGCGAGTTTCACCGGCGTTTTCACCAGCTCGGCCGCGGTTTTCGTCGCGGAAAGCGTTTTAGTCGCCACCATCCCCTTCAGCGGCGCCGAAGGATCTTCGCTCACCGAGCCGGTCACAATGAGAGTCTCCTCGCTGCTCGGCCGTTCCTGCGCCTGAACGCCGCCCACCATCCCCATGGTACTGACCCCCATCAGCCACAGGCTATGGGTTACCTTATTATTTTTAAAGTGCATGACCGTAACATCCCATGTGATTAGGTGAATTAAGTTCGCCTTTCTCTCCAGTTACGTTTTGTCGTAAAACGCAACGACTCGCAATGTTATTGCAAATCAATCTCATTTGCATTAGCGTGTATGCACTTTTTTATCAGGATACGATGGGCACGATGAGAGCCGCCTGGAGCGCATTAATGTTAGGGCTTTGTTCAGCGTCGGCGGTGGCCGCGACCTGCACCTTTACCGGCAGCCAGGGAGAGCAGGAGGGAAAGTTCGACGCCAGCGGTGAAATCTGCTTTGGGCTTCCGGCCCTGCGGGAGAATTACGCTAACGTCCGGCTGAGCGGCGTGACCGACGCCAGCCTGATTGACAGCAAGGGCAGGCTCTGGCGCGCGCTGGTGGAAAATGGCCCGGTGGACGGCAAACACAACCCGCTTTTTGCCCTGCCCGTCGGCCAGGCGTCAACGCTGGTGCTGCGCGGTGAACCCGGTAAACGCTGGCAGTTTCGCTGGCAGATTCGTGAGACGGTTCCACTCAAACGCAATGAAATGCAATCCCCGGAAAGTCCGGCACTGCTGGCGCTTGAGCAAGCACTAAGTCGCGGCGCCAGCACCGAGGCCTTCTGGCAGGAAAGACGCGAGCAAGGTACGCCGCTGGTCGAAACGATAGACGCCAACAACAAGCGCGTTACCTTCCTGTGGCGTGGCGCGCAGGGCAACGTTTTTGTGCTCGGCTCACCGGCAGGCGATCACGACCCGATGTTCCGCCTGGGGCAGTCCGATGTCTGGTATCGCAGCTATGTGGTACCGGCTGATACGCTGATGCAGTACAAGCTTGCGCCTGATGTCCCTCTTACCGAAGGCACCGCTCTCGAGCAGCGCCGCGCAATTCTGGTCACGGCTCAGGCCGACCCGCTTAATCCGCAGTTCAGCCCGTCGGGCCATGGGGATCGCTGGAGTCGTTTCTCGCTTTTAGACCTCACCGCCCGCCGCTATTTTACGCCGCAGGCTACCTCGGAACCCATCCGCCATGGCTCGCTGGTTCGTTACCAGGTTGAGAGCAAAAAGCTCAATAACCGCCGTGAAGTGACGGTGTACCGGCCGCGAGGCAGCCAGCCCGCACGCTGGACGCTGATGCTGTTTGACGGCCGCATGTATCAGGATCGTTATCATCTCGCCAACGTGCTGGACGGCCTGATTGCCCGCCATGCCCTGCCGCCGGTGAACGCCGTGTTTATCGACAGCCTGGACGGCGAACGCCGTGAGAAAGAGCTGCCGCCCAATCCGGACTTTGCCGATTTTATGGCCCAGGAGCTGACGCCGTGGCTGAATCGTCAGGGCATCACCACTACGGCGCGGAAAACCATTGTGGCGGGTTCAAGCTACGGCGGGCTTGCCTCTGCCTGGGTTGCCCTGCGTCATCCCGAGACGTTTGGCAACGTGCTGAGCTTGTCCGGCTCTTACTGGTGGGCGCCTGAGGGCGAAATGCCGGGCTGGCTAACCCGGCAGTATCAACTGTCACCACGTTTACCGGTGCGTTTCTGGCTGCAGGCGGGGCGTTTTGAAAGCAAAGGCGCGGACGGCGGTATTTACCGTAATACACAACAGCTTGAAGCCGTCCTGCGTGAAAAGGGCTACGAGGTAAGCTTTACCCCCTGGTCGAGCGGGCATGATTATGCGGCGTGGTGCGAGGCCATTATTACCGGCGTGAAGGATTTGATTAAGCGGGGATGATAGCCGCCCCGGTGAGCTTCCCAATGCACGACAGGAAGACACCGGAGCGGTTCCCTTTCTTTTTAATGAGAGAGGGGCGTTACTTGTTCAGTTCGGCGAGGCTTAGCCAGGTTTGCACCACGGTGTCCGGGTTCAGGGACAGACTGTCAATCCCCTCTTCCATCAGCCAGGCCGCGAAGTCTTCGTGATCGGAAGGCCCCTGACCGCAGATCCCCACGTATTTACCCTGTTTCTTCGCCGCTTTGATGGCCATCGACAGCAGCGCTTTCACCGCATCGTTACGCTCGTCAAACAGCTCGGAAACCACGCCAGAGTCGCGGTCCAGGCCCAGCGCAAGCTGCGTCATATCGTTAGAGCCGATGGAGAAGCCGTCGAAGTATTGCAGGAATTCGTCCGCCAGCAAGGCGTTGGACGGGATCTCACACATCATGATGATTTTCAGCCCATTTTCACCGCGCTTCAGGCCCTGGCGTTCGAGCTCTTCGACAACCGCTTTCGCCTGGGCGACGGTACGCACAAACGGTACCATCACTTCGACGTTAGTCAGACCCATTTCGTTTCGCACGCGCTTCATGGCCGCACATTCCAGCGCGAAGCAGTCGCGGAAGCTGTTCGCCACGTAGCGGCCTGCACCACGGAAGCCCAACATGGGGTTCTCTTCTTCCGGCTCATAACGCTCGCCGCCCACCAGATTGGCGTATTCGTTAGATTTAAAGTCGGAAAGACGCACAATGACACGCTTCGGCCAGAACGCCGCGCCCAGCGTCGCGATCCCTTCGGTCAGGCGGCCAACGTAGAACTCAACCGGATCGTCATAGCCTTTCATCATCGTGCGGATCTCAGCCTGCAGAGCGGGCTCCTGCTGGTCGAACTCCAGCAGCGCACGCGGATGCACGCCAATCATGCGGTTGATGATAAATTCCAGACGCGCCAGGCCAACGCCTTCGTTCGGCAGACAGGCGAAGTCGAAAGCACGGTCCGGGTTACCCACGTTCATCATGATTTTCAGCGGCAAATCCGGCATCGCGTCAACCGTGGAACTTTTCACGGTGAAGTCGAGAATTTCAGCGTAAACGTAGCCGGTGTCGCCTTCAGCGCAGGATACGGTAACGTTCTGGCCGTCTTTCATGCGCTCGGTTGCGTCGCCACAGCCCACAACGGCCGGAATGCCAAGCTCACGGGCGATGATCGCCGCGTGACAGGTACGTCCGCCGCGGTTGGTGACGATCGCCGCCGCTTTTTTCATGATCGGTTCCCAGTCCGGGTCGGTCATGTCGGTAACCAGCACGTCGCCCGGCTGGATGCGGTTCATTTCGCTGATGTCGTGGATAACTTTTACCGGACCTGCGCCGATGCGGTGGCCAATCGCGCGGCCTTCCGCCACGATTTGCCCCTGGGCGTGCAGCTGGTAGCGCTCCATGACCTGGCCCTGAGAACGCACGGTTTCCGGACGAGCCTGAACGATAAACAACTTGCCGGTGTGGCCGTCTTTAGCCCACTCGATATCCATCGGGCGGCCATAATGTTTTTCGATCTGTACCGCCTGCTTAGCCAGTTCCTGAATCTCTTCCTGGGTAATACAGAAACGATCGCGGTCGGCTTCCGGCACGTCTTCAATACGTACCTGCTTGCCGTGTTCCTGAGTCGGCGCGTAAACCATGCGGATTTTTTTCGAGCCCATGGTGCGGCGCACGATAGCCGGATTACCCGCTGCAAGCGTTGGCTTGTGCACATAGAATTCATCCGGGTTCACTGCGCCCTGCACCACCATTTCCCCCAGGCCCCACGCGGCGGTGATAAACACCACCTGATCGAAACCGGATTCGGTATCGATGGAGAACATGACCCCGGAAGAAGCCAGGTCGGAGCGCACCATGCGCTGTACGCCAGCAGAGAGCGCCACGCCACGGTGGTCATAGCCCTGATGCACGCGGTAGGAGATGGCACGGTCGTTAAACAGCGAGGCGAAAACGTGTTTCACCGCCACCAGCACGGCATCAAAGCCCTGCACGTTGAGGAAGGTTTCTTGTTGCCCGGCAAAGGAAGCGTCCGGCATGTCTTCGGCGGTAGCGGAAGAGCGCACCGCAAAGGAGGCTTCGGCATCATCGGCAGAGAGCGTTTGATAGGCTTCGCGGATAGCGTCTTCCAGCTCAGGCTGGAAAGGCGTGTCAATAATCCACTGGCGAATCTGCGCCCCGGCTTTCGCCAGTTCGCTAACGTCGTCAATGTCGGTTTTATCCAGCAGCTCATAAATTCGCTGGTTCACGCCGCTCTGGTCGAGAAACAGGTTAAACGCCTCGGCGGTAGTGGCAAAACCATTCGGGACGGAAACACCCATACCCGAAAGATTGGTAATCATTTCACCCAGGGAGGCATTTTTGCCTCCGACCCTGTCTACATCATTCATGCCGAGTTGGTTATACCAAAGCACCAGCGGTGACGAGCCATTATTGGACATCGAAACAATCCTTTTTTAAATGAATGGGTACAAGAAACACCAGACTTCGTATTTAGCTTTGCATATTCTGAGGGGAGAATGAAACCAGTGAATCGTTCAAGCAAAATAAAATATGACATTTTCGGATAGATCCGCTCACTTCATAAACCATTGATTATCATATAATCCTTACAATACCAATGGTTATGATGTTGATTTGAATATATTTGCGTTGGTTTATTAAATTTAAAAACGCTATTTCACTTTTTAAATTAAGATTAGCGCTACTCGGAATGCCTTGTTTTACTTTATGCTTTGGAAAACCGGTTCCCCGTTCAGGAATAAAAATGGATAACTTAGTCGATCGTCAGGTATTTTGTATTTCCGATGGCACGGCAATTACCGCCGAGGTACTTGGCCATGCGGTCATGTCACAATTCCCGGTATCTATCAACAGTATCACGCTGCCGTTTGTTGAAAACGAAAGCCGGGCGAAGGCGGTTAAAGAGCAAATTGACGCGATTTACCAGCAAACCGGCGTCCGCCCGCTGGTGTTTTATTCCATCGTGATGCCTAAAATCCGTGAAATCATCATGCAGAGCGAAGGTTTTTGTCAGGATATCGTGCAAACATTGGTCGCGCCGCTGCAGCAGGAATTAAAACTTGATCCAACGCCCGTAGCGCACAGAACCCACGGACTTAACCCTGGAAACCTGACGAAATATGATGCGCGTATTGCCGCCATTGACTACACGCTCGCGCATGATGACGGCATTTCGATGCGCAATCTCGATCAGGCGCAGGTGATTTTGCTGGGCGTCTCCCGCTGTGGCAAAACCCCGACCAGCCTCTATCTCGCCATGCAGTTCGGCATCCGTGCCGCCAACTACCCTTTTATTGCCGATGATATGGATAATATTCAGCTTCCGGCCGTGCTTAAACCGCTGCAGCACAAGCTTTTTGGCCTGACCATCAATCCTGAGCGACTGGCCGCTATCCGCGAAGAGCGCCGTGAAAACAGCCGCTATGCCTCTCTGCGCCAGTGCCGGCTTGAAGTCGCAGAAGTCGAGGCGCTGTTCCGTAAAAACCAGATTCGCTACCTCAACAGCACCAACTACTCGGTAGAAGAAATGGCGACCAAAATTCTCGACATTATGGGACTGAACCGCCGCATGTACTAAGAAACTAGTACAAAAGACCAAGCGTGTATGCTAGGGTGTACAGACTGCGTTGGGGTAATCCGTACGTCAAAGCGGGTCGAATGTTGAAATCGGCCAGCGTTGGTTTATTGTGATCCCCATCACTTCCCGGTAAATCTGCCGCAGAGAAGACAAAAATTTCTGAGACACCCAATGAACAAAACAGATGAATTGCGAACCGCGCGCATCGACAGTCTGGTTACGCCAGCTGAACTCACCGAGCGTTTCCCGGTTTCCACCGAGGTTGCACAACACGTAACCGATGCACGCCGTCGCATAGAGAAAATCCTCACCGGTGAAGACAAGCGCCTGCTGGTTATTGTCGGCCCTTGTTCAATCCATGACCTTGATGCGGCAATGGATTATGCTCGTCAGCTCAAAGTGCTGCGTGATAAGCATCAGGATCGTCTTGAGATCGTGATGCGCACCTACTTTGAAAAGCCCCGCACCGTTGTCGGCTGGAAGGGGTTAATTTCCGATCCCGATCTGAACGGCAGCTACCGCATTAATTACGGGCTTGAACAGGCACGCCGCTTGTTGCTGCAGGTCAATGAGCTTGGCGTCCCTACCGCGACAGAATTTCTGGATATGGTGACCGGGCAATATATTGCTGACCTGATTAGCTGGGGCGCTATTGGCGCACGCACCACGGAGAGCCAGATCCATCGCGAGATGGCGTCCGCACTCTCCTGCCCGGTAGGCTTTAAGAACGGTACCGATGGTAATACCCGCATTGCGGTTGACGCTATCCGTGCCGCACGCGCCAGCCATATGTTCCTCTCCCCTGATAAAAAAGGGCAGATGACAATCTACCAGACCAGCGGTAACCCGTATGGCCACATCATTATGCGCGGCGGCAAACAGCCGAATTATCACGCTGACGATATCGCCGCGGCCTGTGATACGCTGAGCGCCTTCGATTTGCCTGAGCACCTGGTGATTGATTTCAGTCACGGCAACTGCCAGAAGCAGCACCGCCGCCAGTTAGACGTCTGCGAGAATGTTTGCACGCAAATTCGCAACGGCTCACGCGCGATTGCCGGCATCATGGCGGAAAGCTTCCTGAAAGAAGGGACGCAGCAAATTGTCACCGGTCAGCCGCTAAACTACGGTCAGTCGATCACCGACCCTTGCCTTAACTGGGAAGACACCGAAGCGCTGATCGCGATGCTGGCGGAAGCCACCGACCGACGCTTCTAGCCCATATTCTCCGGCGGGCTTTTTAATAACCCGCCGTATTTCATAGCGTTATCCTCGTCGACAGCGTTTTTGTCGCAAAATTCCGCAATTCACATATTTCTTACAAATAATGCTTGCCGCTGAATCGCCTTTTTCTGATAATGATTCTCATTGTTACATTGATTTCTATTTGTATACAGAGTGAAGCGTATGGAAAAACCATTCACCCCAGCCCGCCCACAGACAACCACAGAGCCACGCCAGGTTGACAGCAAAGCGTTGCTTGGTGCCGATGGCCGCGTGGTTATCGTCCATGAAGGACAACAGTACCTGCTTCGCCAGACTCAGGCCGGGAAGCTTATCCTGACCAAATAAATTTTTACCTCTAACCAAAACAAATTAGCCAGCCACCCAGGTTATCCCCAGGCAGCCAGCGCGTTCGTTATTCTTATGGAGAGTTGCGCTATGCCTTGCACCAACACAGCGGGTTTTCGTCTGTCTGTACTCACGTTAGCCGTTTTTACCGCCCTGCCCGCCTTTGCTAAAGATGAGCAGATGACCGTGGTTGCCACCGGTAACCAGCGCAGTACCTTCGAAGCCCCAATGATGGTCAGCGTTATCGACGCGAATTCGCCGGAGAGCCAGACGTCCACCTCTGCCGCCGATATGCTGCGTAAAGTGCCGGGTATTACCATCGATGGCACCGGGCGCACCAACGGCCAGGATATCAATATGCGCGGCTACGACCGTCGCGGCGTTCTGACCCTGGTAGACGGCATTCGCCAGGGTACCGATACCGGTCACCTGAACAGCACCTTCCTTGACCCGGCGCTGATCAAACGTATTGAAGTGGTACGTGGCCCCGCGGCTCTGCTTTACGGTAGCGGCGCGCTGGGCGGCGTGATCTCCTATGAAACAGCCGATGCCGCAGATTTACTGTTCGAAGGCCAGAACAGTGGCTACCGCGTATTCGGCACCGGCGGCACCGGCGATCACAGCATCGGCATGGGCGCCAGCGCCTTTGGCCGCACCGACAACCTGGACGGCGTTGTCGCCTGGTCCAGCCGCGACCGCGGTAACCTGCGCCAGAGCGACGGCGAAACGGCCCCCAACGACGAGAACATTGGCAACCTGCTGACCAAAGGCACCTGGTATATCGATTCCACCCAGTCGCTGTCCGGCTCCCTGCGTTACTACAACAACAGTGCGCGCGAACCGAAGAATCCGCAGACGCCGGATGCCACCGCCTCAAGCAACCCGATGACCAACCGCTCAACCATCCAGCGTGATGCACAGCTGAAGTACCATCTCGGCCCGCAGGATAACGACTGGCTGAACGCCACCGCGACGGCCTACTGGTCCGAAGCACGCATTAACGCAGAAACCCCGAACCAGGGCGGTGAGTTCCGCAAGCAGACTACAAAGGGCGGCAAGCTAGAGAACCGCAGCCACCTGTTTAACGACAGCTTCGCGGCTAACCTGCTGACCTACGGCGGTGAATATTACCGTCAGGAACAGGCTCCAGGCGGCCTGACAACCGGTTTCCCACAGGCGAAAATCAACTTCGGTTCCGGCTGGTTGCAGGATGAGATCACCCTGCGCGATCTGCCAATTTCTATTCTGGCCGGTACGCGCTACGACAACTACAGCGGCAGCAGCCAGGGCTATAAAGACGTGGATGCCGATAAATGGTCATCGCGCGGTGCGGTTTCCGTCACCCCAACTGACTGGCTGATGCTGTTTGGTTCCTATGCGCAGGCGTTCCGCGCGCCGACTATGGGCGAGATGTACAACGACTCCAAACACTTCTCCATCGGCACTCGCTACACCAACTACTGGGTACCCAATCCTAACCTGCGCCCTGAGACCAACGAAACTCAGGAGTACGGCTTCGGTCTGCGCTTCGACAACCTGGCGATGGCCAACGATGGCCTTGAGTTCAAAGCCAGCTACTTCGACACCAAAGCGAAAGATTACATCTCCACCACCGTGGACTTCGCCAAAGCGACCACCATGTCCTACAACGTACCGAAAGCCAAAATCTGGGGCTGGGACGTCACCGCGAAGTACACCGCCGATCTGTTCAGCCTGGATACTGCCTATAACCGCACCCGCGGCAAAGATGAAGAGACCGGCGAGTACATTTCCAGCCTGAATCCGGACACCGTGACCACTACCCTGGACATTCCCGTTGCACACAGCGGCTTCTCAGTGGGCTGGGTCGGCACCTTCGCCGAGCGTTCCACCCACATCAGCAGCTCCTATGCAGAACAGCCGGGCTACGCGGTCAGCGATTTTTATGTCAGCTATAAAGGCCAGCAGCAGCTGCGCGGTTTAACCACTACGCTGGTGTTTGGCAACGCCTTCGATAAAGAGTACTGGTCACCGCAGGGTCTCCCGCAGGATGGCCGTAACGGTAAAATTTTCGTGAGCTATCAATGGTAAAGGAGTTATTCATGAGTCAGCGTTACGACAGCTGGATCCAGCTTAAACAAGACAACCCGAAGAAATACGCCCGGGACATTGCCAAACTGATGCACATCAGCGAAGCGGAACTGACCCATGCCCGCGTCGGGCACGACGCATGGCGCCTGAACGGCGATGTGAAAGAGATTTTCGCCGCGCTGGAAGCCGTGGGTGAAACGAAATGCATCTGCCGTAACGAATATGCCGTTCACGAGCAGGTGGGCCGCTTTGAGAACCAACACCTGAACGGCCACGCCGGGCTGGTACTGAACCCGCGCGCGCTGGATCTGCGCCTGTTTCTGAACCAGTGGGCAAGCGTGTTCCACGTCCGTGAAGAGACGGCTCGCGGTGAACGCCAGAGCATCCAGTTCTTCGACCATCAGGGCGATGCGCTGCTGAAGGTGTACACCACCGACAACACGGATGTTGAAGCCTGGAGCCAGGTGCTGACCCGCTTTATCCATACCGACAACCCAGCTCTGGACATCAAAGCCGTTGAAGAAGCGGTGATGACCCCAACCGTCGAAGCCGACAAAGTGGATGCCGAATGGCGCGCGATGACCGACGTTCACCAGTTCTTCCAGCTGCTGAAACGCCACCAGTTGACGCGTCAGCAGGCTTTCCGCCTGGTGAAAGACGACCTGGCCTGCCGCGTGGATAACGAAGCCCTCTCTCATTTGCTGAATCAGGCGAAAGAAGACGGCAACGAAATCATGATTTTCGTCGGCAACCGTGGCTGCGTGCAGATCTTCACCGGTGAAATCCGCAAGGTGGTGCCGATGGAGAACTGGGTCAATGTCTTCAACCCGGAATTCACCCTGCACCTGATGGGTGACACCATCGCCGAGAGCTGGGTAACCCGCAAACCCACCGCCGACGGCCACGTTACCAGCCTCGAGCTGTTTGCCGCCGACGGCACGCAAATCGCACAGCTGTACGGCCAGCGGACCGAAGGCCAGCCGGAGCAAGAGCAGTGGCGCACGCAGATTGAAGCGTTAATCGGCAAAGGGCTGGCAGCATGAAACGCCTGATGCTCGCCATCCTCGCCCTGCCGTTAATGGCAGGTGCGGCCGAGCGCGTGGTAACCATCGGTGGCGACGTCACCGAGATTGCCTGGGCTCTGGGTGCGGGTCAGGATGTGGTGGCTCGTGATAGCACGAGCCTTCATCCCGATGCCGTGAAAAAGCTGCCGGATGTCGGCTACCTGCGCCAGCTTAACGCCGAAGGTATTCTGGCTATGCGCCCGACGCTGGTACTCGTCAGCGCGCAGGCTCAGCCCTCAATGGCGTTGAAACAGGTTGAGGCCAGCAAGGTGAAGGTTGTTACCGTCCCGGCCGAAAACAGCCTGGACAGCATTGACGCCAAAGTGGCAGCCGTGGCTAACGCGCTGGGTAAAACCGCCGAAGGCGACAGGCTGCGTAAGGAGCTTCGCGACCAGCTGGCCGCTATTCCGGCACAGCCACTGGGTAAAAAAGTGTTGTTCATTATGAGCCACGGCGGCATGACCGCTATGGCGGCAGGACAGGAAACCGCTGCGGATGCCGCGATTCACGCTGCGGGCCTGGACAACGCCATGCAGGGCTTTAAGCGCTATCAGCCGCTGTCCCAGGAAGGCGTCATCGCCAGCAAGCCTGACCTGATTCTGGTCACCACCGACGGGGTGAAAACCCTCGGCGGCGAGGACAAGGTCTGGGCATTACCGGGCCTTGCACAGACCCCTGCGGGAAAAAACAAACGGCTGATGGTGGTGGATGACATGGCGCTGCTCGGCTTTGGCATTGATACCCCGCAGACGATCCTCGCCCTGCGTAAGAAAGCGGAGCAATTACCGTGATACGCCGCCCTTTGCCTCACCACGCCCTGTGTTTGATGGGGCTGGTTCTGCTGGCAATGGCGCTTATTGCCGCGAATCTCGGCGCCATGCGGCTGTCGGTTGCCGTGCTTTGGCAGGCGCATGACGACACGCTGCGCGATATCTGGCTCAACATCCGCCTGCCTCGCGTGCTGCTGGCGGCGCTGATTGGCGGCGCCCTGGCGCTGTCCGGCTGCGTGATGCAGGGGCTGTTCCGTAACCCGCTGGCTGACCCTGGTTTACTGGGGATCAGCAGCGGGGCCGCGCTGGCGGTGGGTCTGTCTATCGTGATGCCGCTAGCCCTGCCGGCGGTTTTGGCACTTTATGCTCCCATGTTAGCTGCATTTGTCGGCAGCCTGGCGGTGACGCTGGCGATTTTCCTGCTTAGCCGTAAGGGCGCCAACAGTTTGTCTCGCCTGCTGCTGGTGGGCATCGCTATCAACGCCCTGTGCGGCGCGGCGGTTGGCGTGCTGTCGTGGATCAGTAACGACACCCAGCTCCGCCAGCTTTCGCTTTGGGGAATGGGCAGCCTGGGCCAGGCTCAGTGGTCAACGCTGCTCGCCACCGCCTCTCTTATCCTGCCCGCAGCCGCAGGGATCTGGCTGCTGTCTAAGCGCCTTAACCTGCTCCAGCTTGGCGATGAAGAAGCGCACTATCTTGGCGTGGATGTCAAAACAACCCAGCGCCATCTGCTGATCCTGAGCGCGCTGTTGGTTGCTGCTGCGGTGGCTATAAGCGGTGTTATCGGCTTTGTCGGGCTGGTGGTGCCACACCTGGTACGCATGTGGCTGGGGTCCGATCATCGCTGGCTGGTGCCGGGCTCCGTGCTGGCAGGCGCGATGCTTCTGCTGGTGGCCGATACGCTGGCGCGAACGATTGTCGCACCCGCAGAAATGCCGGTGGGCCTGCTGACCAGCCTGATTGGCGGCCCCTGGTTCCTGGCGATGATTTTCCGCAGCAAGGAGAGCGCGAGATGAATGACATTTTGTCCACGCACGATATTTCGCTGAAGCTGGGCCATCGTTATCTGATTGATAACGTCAATGTCAGCCTGAAGCCGGGCGAAGTGGTCGCGCTGATTGGCCCAAACGGCGCGGGTAAGTCCACGCTGTTGCGGTTGTTAACCGGGTTTCAACAGCCTGACAGCGGGCATGTTGCGCTGGCGGGTCATGATTTGAATCAATGGTCCAACGAAGCGCTTTCCCGCAAACGGGCGGTGATGCGACAGCAAAGCAATATGGCGTTTAGCTGGACGGTAGAAGATGTGGTCGCCATGGGCCGGGCGCCCTGGCCACAGGCGTCAACGGCGAAAGTTGTGGCGGAAGTCATGGCGCTAACCGGCTGCGACTCTCTGAGCGGCAGAGATTTTTGCCGTTTATCCGGCGGAGAACAGCAACGGGTACAGTTAGCCCGGGCGCTGGCTCAGCTCTGGTGCGACGGCCAGCCTCACGGCTGGCTGTTTCTGGATGAGCCAACCTCCGCGCTGGATCTCTACCACCAGCAGCACGTGCTGCGCCTGTTGAGGCGTCTGGCACAAATGGGGACGCTGTCAGTTTGCGTTGTACTGCACGATTTAAATCTGGCCGCGCTGTGGGCCGACCGCATCGTGCTGCTGCATAAAGGCAGACTGGTCGCGGACGGGACGCCCGATGAAGTGCTGGAAGAACAAACGTTGCAGCGCTGGTATCAGGCGGACCTGCGGGTATTCCGGCATCCGGAACACCCGGTTCCTCAGGTCGGCCTGCGCCAGTAATCAGCTGGAACAGCTGACTTCCAGCCGTTTTCCCCAGTCAGGTGGGCGCTGCGTCATATCGTCTTCGCGATCGGAGAACGGCTGGAGCAGCGCTTCGTGGAGTTTCGCCAGTTCACGAGTATCGCCCTGCTCCGCGGCCTCGATTGCCCGTTGCGCCAGCCAGTTGCGTAATACCAGCGCCGGGTTCACCGCCTGCATTTTCTGCTGGCGCTCGGCATCACTCACCTGCTCGGCCTGAAGCCGCTCGCGATAGCGCCCAAACCAGGCGTCAAAACTTGCTCTGTCGATAAACTCATCGCGCAGCGGCGACGCCGCGCTGAGCTGTTCCGTCATACTCAGCATACGGAAAGTACGGGTGTAATCGCTCCCCTCTTTGCTCATCAAAGCAAACAGTTCACTCAGGATTTGGTTGTCGGCCTGCTGTTCGGTGAAGAACCCCAGTTTAGCCCGCATCTGCTGGCCAAAGGCACGCATGATAGCCGGCTGGTAACCCTCCAGAATAGCGTTCAGCTTATCGGCGGTAATAAACGGGGAGAGCGTCTGCGCGAGGCGCTGAAGGTTCCAAAGCCCTACCGCTGGCTGGTTGTCGAACGCATAGCGGCCCTGATAGTCGGAATGGTTGCAGATAAATTCTGGCTGGTAATCGTCGAGGAAGCCATACGGGCCGTAGTCCATGGTCAGGCCAAGAATCGACATGTTATCCGTGTTCATTACCCCGTGCGCAAACCCCACGGTTTGCCAGCTGGCAATTAACGCTGCCGTACGCGCCACGACGTCGCTGAACCACAGCTCATAGCGTTCTTCAAGCCCCTGCAAATGCGGCCAGTGGTGACGAATGGCGTAATCGGCAAGCTGCCGCACTTTCTCCGGCTCGCGGCGGTAATAGAAGTGCTCAAAGTGACCAAAACGCAGGTGGCTCTCAGACACCCGGAGCAGCATAGCGCCCTGCTCAACCGTTTCGCGCTGCACGGGCGTGTCGCTGGTGACAATCGTTAAGGCTCGCGTAGTTGGGATCCCGAGGGCATGCATAGCTTCACTGGCAAGAAACTCTCGAATAGTGGAGCGCAGTACCGCCCTGCCGTCGCCCATGCGCGAGTATGGCGTTAAGCCCGCGCCTTTCAGGTGCCAGTCAACTTTGCTTCCGTCCGCCAGTTGCTGCTCTCCCAGCAAAATACCGCGCCCATCCCCCAGTTGCCCGGCCCAGACGCCGAACTGGTGCCCGCTGTAGACCTGGGCCAGCGGCTGCATGCCGGGCAGTAGCGTTTCGCCACTCCAGACACCCTGATGCTGTGCATCAAAAAGAGACCGTTCGAGACCCAACTCATCGGCCAGCGGCTGGCTGTGATAAAGCAGCTGCGCATTTTTCAGCGGCGTTGGGTTTAATTCGCTGTAAAAATCCGGCAGCTCGTCGTGCCAGGTATTCAGAAAATTTAAAGTGTTAGTCATGGTTCCTCCACCCGACAGTGTAGCCCCGGTGATGGATTTTAAACACGGTGGCGCAGCAGGGGCTTTAGTGAGAGAGACCTTCATGCGGCGGGAAAATTGACGCCAAATCCTCCGTCTGAACCAGCGGCCACAGTTTGCCCTGCATCGCGGCAAAGCCCAGCGCCTGCACTTTGCGCCGCGCGTTAGCGGAGTCTATGCCCGCCACCAGCAGTGATTCACAAAACGGTGAAACCTGCCCAATGATGGCAAGCATAAAGGGGGAAAAGGTGCGGCCCGACAGCTGTTTTTGAATAAAAAAGCGGTCCATCATCACACGTCTGAACATGCCGTCGAATAGAGACTTCGTGGTGGCATTTCCGGCACCAAAGTCTGCCAGCACCAGCGCAAAACGCTCTACCATCCAGGCCAGCCTTAAATTAGCTTTACCGCTATTTAAATCAGGGAAACTTTCGCTGATGGTTAATTCAATAAACGGCAAGGCCTTTAGTCGGATATATAAATCCTGGTTGTTAATTAGCGTATCAATAATAGTTTCGTTAATATGAACCCAGACAACAAGCTGTCGACTGATAAAGAAATGCTGATGTTCTTCTATAAGCGTTAATTTTTCTCTAAACAGCTCAAGGTGCTGCTCCGGGGAGAGGTGGGGGATAAGCAACTCGGTTGGAATACGTACCGGAGCACTGGCGCCGACAAAATTTGCGACTATTTCGACGCCCATAACGCTGTCATCCGGCCGCACGGCAGGGCGACAATAGAGATGAGAACAATAAACACTATCTAGTGAAACAATCATTTTGCCAGCCCTGTAGATTTCTGGTTGGACGGCAGAGAGATACAGCGCCAATCCGAAAATAGTCGGATAGCTGCTATCGCTGTGAATTTCACACTCATCCCTGAAACGTTTAAGCTTTATCTTTTAATGATTTCCAGCTTATCCTGGATATCCGTACATAGCCAGTTTTTAACGTAAATTACGCACGGAGTCCCTGGCAATGATACTCGGCAAAAAAGATTCATTCTCGCAGTGCTCATCAAGTAATTTGCGCGTCGCGTAGCGGGCCATATCTCCTATTGGAAAATAAACGCTGGTTAACGCGGGGCGAACAAACGCCGCCCGATCTCCACTGTCATAACAAATAAGGGATATATCCAGAGGAATACGCAAACCGCGTTCGGTAATGGCCAGCATCGCCCCCACAGCCATCTCTTCATTACAACAGTAGAGCGCGCTGATTTTATGCTGGTCGAGCAGCGAAGAGGTTTGCCTGTAGCCGCTGGGCATATCGTATTCCCCTTCCATCACCGCAGCCGGTGTAACCCCCTGCTCTTTCATTGCGTCCAAAAAACCCTGCAGGCGCAGAAGGCTCGATGAACGCTGGGTCGGCCCGTGGAGGCAGGCAATTGCCGTATGGCCGGCATCAAGCAGATAGCGGGTTGCCAGATGGCTGGCAAGACGATGATCGAACACCACGCACCGTGCGCTTAATGCAGGGATGTCTCTGTCGAGGAGGATAAACCGGTTGCCACGCTCAGCCAACTGCATAAGCGTCTCATCAGCAATGGCACGGACGTGGAGGATGAGACCGTCACAGCGGAGGTTATACAGCCGCTGAATAGCGTTGCGCTCATTTTCTTCGACTCCGCGCCCCTGAGTCACCAGTAGCTGCTTACCGTTGGACTCTGCCTCGCTTTGTACGGTATCCATCAGTGCCCCGAAAAAACCACCGGTATAGGAGGTCGTGACCAGCCCTATCGAGTGACTCTGGCTGGATGCCAGTGCTCTGGCCGCAGGATTGGGGGAGTAGCCCAGCTCGGCAATCGCGGCTTCAACCTTAATACGGGTTTGCGATTTAACCTTGGTGTCGCCATTCACCACGCGTGAGACGGTGGCGCGTGAAACACCAGCGTGGGCTGCAACATCTTCGAGGGTAACCATGAAACAATCCTTAGCGGGAAAAGCACAATGCATCCCGATATTACCTGATATTGAAAACCGCGTTGACGCCGCCCGCATATTTGCGGGAAAGGTCACGATTTTCAGGCAAAATTAATGGGGAAAAGCTATATACGGCGGGCTTGCCAGAATTTTTTACGCCAGTAGACGTTGTCCAGCGAGGAACGCATTACGCCCCGGCTGGTGGAGGCGTGGATAAACGTATTATCGGTATCATAAATCCCAACGTGCAGGCCGCTTTCACCCGATCCGGTTTTAAAGAACACCAGATCGCCCGGCAGCAAGTCGTCTTTGTCGATTTTTGTGCCGATCTCCGCCTGCTCGCTGGTCATACGCGGCAGCATCAGGTCAAACCTGTCGCGGAAGGTCATCAGAACGAAGCCGGAACAGTCAACACCCCGTCGGCTCATGCCACCATAGCTATACGGCGTGCCATGCCAGCTACGCAGCTGATCGTTTAACTGTGCAATGACGGTGATGGAGTCGGAAAGCCGGGCGTTTGGATGAGGTGCATTATGGCTACACCCCACCAATACTAAGCATGCCACTGCGATAAGCCACAAACGCATTTTTCAGAAAACTCCAGGCATTAGTGTTTCCAGTAATTTAGCCTGTCGTCCGGAATTATTGCAAGCTTTCCGCTGAGTTATAGCGGGCTTATCAGCATACTGTGCCCTTCGATTCGTAATAAACGGAATGACATCTGGTAAGCGGCGGTTAAATTTTTCGGCGTCAGTACCTCATCCCGCGCCCCCTGAGCCACCATGTTGCCCGCCCGCAAAAGCCACACTTTGTGGGCATGCCGCAGGCTATGATTCAGATCATGGCTGCTCATCACCACGGCAATACCGGCCTCACACTGCGCATGTAACAGGCGGTCCAGCGCTACCTGCTGAGCAGCATCGAGGCTATTCATAGGCTCGTCGAGCAACAAGAGTTGCCCGTCAGGATTCACCGTCGGATCAACCTGTAGTAGCACTGCGGCAAGCCGTACCCGTTGCCATTCTCCGCCGGAAAGCTGGTTGACCGGCCGCGCCAGCTTGTCGGTTAACCCCAGCGACTGTGCCAGGCGTACCATTGCGGCCTCCGCCTCCGGCGAAGGTTGATGCAACTGCAGGTAATGCCAGACGGGCATAGCAAAAGGAGGAAGCTGCTGCTGACTAAGCCAGGCACGGCGGCGGGAAAGCGCCGCGGGACACCATTCCTCAAGCGATTGCTGATTGAGCCGCAAGCTTCCTGGCCCGGTGCTTAACCCGGCCATTCGCGTAAGTAAAGTGCTCTTCCCCGCCCCGTTAGGCCCGACGAGATGGATAAGTTCACCTCGCTCCACCGTCGCGGTAATCGGCCCAAGCCGGCCAGCGACGGTGATGCCTGCCAGTTGCAAAACCGACAAGTTACTTAACCAAGGCCTGTTTGATGGCGTCCAAAACGACCGGATCTTCTGGCGTCATGTCCGGAGAAAAACGCTGGATCACTTTGCCATCACGGCCGATGAGAAACTTCTCGAAGTTCCACAGAATGTCGTCAGGGTAAAGCGGGCCACGCCCTTTGCTGCTCATTCGCGCCAGAAAATCGCTGCCTTCGGGTGCCAGGGCGGTTGGGCGAGCGTCAATCAGCTTCTGATAAAACGGATGGCGGTGTTCACCATTCACGTCAATTTTGCTGAACAGCGGGAACGTCACACCATACGTCGTACTGCAAAAGGTTTTAATCTCCTCGCTGCTGCCCGGCTCCTGGCCCAGAAACTGATTGCACGGGAAGCCCAGCACGGTAAAACCCTGCGCTTCAAAGTCTTTCTGCAGGTTTTCCAGTTGCTCGTACTGCGGAGTCAGGCCGCACTTCGATGCAACGTTAACAATCAGCAGCACTTTACCCTGCCAGTTTTCAAGCGTGGTGCTTTCACCCTCAATGGTGGTGACTTCGGTATTCAAAACGTTGCTTTGCATATCACCCTCTTCATCAGTGAGCCGGATTAACGTCCGGCTTTCAATAATAACCAGATAAACACCGGTGCGCCGAGCGTAGCGGTCACTACGCCAATAGGCAACTCAGCAGAGCTTAAAGCCAGCCTCGCCACCACATCTGCCCCGGTTAACACCGCCGCGCCCGCAAGTGCGCTGGCGGGCAGAAGAACACGGTGGTCAGTCAACCCCTTAAGCCGCAGCATATGGGGGATCACCAGGCCAACAAACCCAATGGCCCCCGCAAGCGCGACGCTTACACCAACCAGCCAGCCGGTAGCCACCACCAGAATATTCCGCCACAGCCAGACGGGCAGACCAAGCTGACGAGCCGAGTTTTCACCCAGCACCATCAGGTTCAGCGGCGCATGCTGGCGGCACAGCCAAATCACCACCGGCAACAGCGTAACCATCAACCAGCCCTGCCGCCAGTCTACTCCGCCAAAGCCGCCCATCATCCAGTACATGAGCTGGCGCAGATCGAGGCTCGAGCTGAAATAAACCGCCCAGGTCATTAGCGCACTACAAATAATACCGAGCGCGACGCCTGCAAGTAATAGACGACTGGTGGAGAGATGACGACGAGAAAAACGTAACAGAATAAGTGTTATCGTCAATGCGCCAAGGATGGCGCTCACCCCGAGCCCCCAGCCGGGCAGCATCCCCTGGCCCAGCAGCAACGCGATGACCAGCGCTACGCCCGCGCCGTTAGAAACACCGAGTAAACCGGGTTCAGCAAGCGGGTTTTCAAACAGCGCCTGCATAATGGTCCCGGTGACCGCCAGCGCGGCGCCGACCAGCAGCACCGCCAGCGTTCGCGGTAATCTTATTTGCCAGATGAATAGATTAGCCTCGTCGCTCCACCAGGAGAGCGGCGAAAACCAGACATCTCCTGCGCACAGGCTTAGCGCCAGCATAGCCACCGCCGCAAAGGACAGCCCTATCAGCCAGCGCCGCTCAAACCGGCGTTGTCTGGTTACAAAACTCAGCATTCGCTTAAGGGTTCCACCTGATACATTTATGCGTCTGATTTTACGGAGAGTTTACCTGTGAGGACAAGAAAAGAAAAAGGCCGCGTTAGCGGCCTTTTGTTAACTCAGGTTACTCGTCTTTTGGCGACGCGTTTTCAACCCGACTTTTTAGTTTCTGACCAGGTCGGAAGGTCACCACACGGCGCGCCGTAATGGGAATATCTTCACCGGTCTTCGGGTTGCGCCCGGGACGTTGGTTTTTATCGCGTAAGTCAAAATTACCAAAGCCCGAGAGTTTAACCTGCTCACCGTTTTCCAGAGCGCGACGGATCTCTTCGAAAAACAGCTCTACCAGCTCTTTGGCATCTCGTTTGCTAAGCCCAAGCTTATCAAACAGATATTCTGACATTTCAGCTTTTGTAAGCGCCATACGTTCAATCCCTCAATGATGCCTGGAATCGCTCTTTTAATGCCTCTACACATTTTGCAACGGTAGCGGCCATCTCCTCTTCTTCGAGTGTACGGCCTGTATCCTGAAGGATAAGGCTTATGGCCAGGCTCTTATAGCCATCGGCTACGCCCTTGCCACGGTACACGTCAAATAAGTTTACGCCAACTACCTGATTTGCGCCAACTTTCTTACACTCGACCAAAATATCTGCTGCCGGGACGTTTTCAGCCACCACAACGGCGATATCTCGGCGGTTTGCCGGGAAGCGAGAAATCTCCTGAGCCTCAGGCACCACGCGGTCTGCGAGCTTGTTCCACAGTACCTCGAACACCAGCGTGCGGCCGTTAAGATCCAGTTTACGCTCCAGCTCCGGGTGAACAACACCAATGAAACCAATGCATTCACCTGCTAAATAAATGGCAGCACTTTGCCCAGGATGCAAGGCCGGATTTGCCTGCGCCCGGAATTCGATGTCCGAAAGTTTGCCGGTCAGGGCCAGAACGGACTCCAGATCGCCTTTTAGATCATAGAAGTCAACGCTATTACGCGCCAGATCCCAGTGCTCTTCGTAGCGGTTACCGCTGATAGCGCCAGCCAGCATAAGATCCTGGCGAATGCCAAGGTCTGCCTGAGTATCAGGTACAAAGCGCAGGCCCGACTCGAAAATACGCACGCGGTTTTGCTGGCGATTCTGGTTATAAACCACGGTCGTCAGCAGACCGCTCCATAACGACAGTCGCATCGCGGACATGTCGCTGGAGATCGGATTAGGAAGAATCAGATTTTCTTCGCCCGGGTGCAAAAGCTGCTGAATTTTCGGGTCGACGAAGCTGTAAGTAATCACTTCCTGGTAGCCTTTGTCCACCAGCATGGTTTTCACACGCTTCAGGGACAGGTCAGCTTCGCGATGGGTACCCATTACCAGGCCAGCCTGTACCGGGCTGTTTGGAATGCTGTTGTAGCCGTAGACGCGCGCAACCTCTTCCACCAGGTCTTCTTCAATTTCCATATCGAAACGCCAGCTTGGCGCGACGGCAGTCCACTGCTCCTGGCCTTCAGTCACTTCGCAGCCCAGGCGGCGCAGAATGTCGCTAACCTGTGCATCTTCGATATGGTGACCAATCAGACGATCCAGTTTACTGCGGCGAAGCGTGATGGAGGCGCGCTTTGGCAGGTGCGCTTCGCTGGTTACATCGATAACCGGGCCAACTTCGCCGCCGCAGATATCCACCAGCAGGCGGGTGGCGCGTTCCATGGCTTTATACTGCAGCGCAGGATCGACACCACGCTCGTAGCGGTGAGACGCATCGGTGTGCAGACCATGACGGCGTGCGCGACCGGTGATGGAAAGTGGGCTGAAGAAAGCACACTCCAGCAGGACGTTCTGGGTTTCGCCGTTGACGCCTGAATGCTCACCGCCGAAGATGCCGCCCATGGCCAGCGCTTTGCCGTGGTCGGCAATCACCAGGGTATCGGCGTTCAGCTTCGCTTCGCTGCCGTCCAACAGAACCAGAGTTTCGCCCTCTTCCGCCATACGCACCACGATCCCACCTTCAATGCGGTTCAGGTCAAAAGCGTGCATCGGCTGGCCAAGTTCCAGCAGCACGTAGTTAGTGACGTCAACGACCGCATCGATGGAGCGAATGCCGCAGCGACGCAGCTTCTCTTTCATCCACAGCGGCGTGGGTGCCTTAACGTTGATACCTTTAACAACACGGCCCAGGTAGCGCGGACAGGCTTCTGCTGCGTCTACGCGAATCGGCAACGTGTCATTGATGGTCGCGGCAACAGTAGCGACTTCAGGCTCAACCAGAGGCAGTTTGTTCACAACGGCAACATCACGGGCGACACCAATGATGCCAAGGCAGTCGGCACGGTTTGGCGTAACGCTGATTTCGATGGTCTTGTCGTCAAGCTTCAGGTATTCGCGGATATCAGTACCCACTGGCGCGTCCGCAGGCAGCTCGATAATGCCATTATGGTCATCGGAAATACCCAGCTCGGAGAAGGAGCACAGCATCCCTTCGGACGGCTCACCGCGCAGCTTAGCGGCCTTGATTTTGAAATCGCCCGGCAGAACGGCACCGACGGTAGCCACGGCCACTTTCAGGCCCTGACGGCAGTTTGGTGCGCCGCACACGATGTCCAGCAGGCGATCGCCGCCAACGTTAACTTTTGTCACACGCAGCTTGTCGGCGTTCGGGTGCTGGCCGCACTCGACGACTTCACCGACCACAACGCCGTGGAAAGCCCCTGCCACGGCATCGACGCCGTCAACTTCAAGCCCGGCCATGGTTATCTGGCTGGACAGTTCGTCACTGCTGTTGGCTGGGTTTACCCATTCGCGTAACCAGAGTTCACTGAATTTCATTGGATATCCCGCCTTTATTTGAACTGTTTGAGGAAACGTAAATCATTTTCGAAGAATGCGCGCAGATCGGTCACGCCGTAGCGCAGCATGGTCAGACGCTCCATGCCCATGCCGAAGGCAAAGCCGGAGTAAACTTCCGGATCAATGCCGACGTTGCGCAATACGTTCGGGTGCACCATGCCGCAGCCCAGCACTTCCAGCCACTTGCCGTTTTTGCCCATCACGTCCACTTCCGCAGAGGGCTCGGTGAACGGGAAGTAGGACGGACGGAAGCGAATCTGCAGGTCTTCTTCAAAGAAGTTATTCAGGAAGTCATGCAGCGTCCCCTTCAGGTTGGTGAAGTTGATATTGGTATCAACGATCAGGCCTTCCATCTGGTGGAACATCGGGGTGTGAGTCTGGTCGTAGTCGTTACGATAGACGCGGCCCGGCGCGATAATGCGAATCGGCGGCTGCTTGTCTTTCATGGTGCGGATCTGCACGCCGGAAGTCTGGGTGCGCAGCAGGCGGGTTGCGTCGAACCAGAAGGTATCGTGGTCAGCACGCGCCGGGTGGTGTCCGGGAATATTCAACGCATCGAAGTTATGGTAGTCATCTTCGATTTCAGGGCCGGTCGCCACGGTAAAGCCCAGCTCGCCGAAGAAGCTTTCAATACGGTCTATGGTGCGTGTGACCGGGTGCAGACCACCGTTTTCGATACGGCGACCGGGCAAAGAAACATCGATAGTTTCCGCAGCCAGACGTTCGTTCAGCGCGGCGCTTTCCAGTGCGGCTTTACGGGCGTTCAGGGCTTCCTGAACCTGCTCTTTGGCAACGTTTATCACGGCGCCCGCTGCCGGACGTTCTTCCGGCGGCAGTTCACGCAGGGTGGTCATCTGGAGGGTCAGGTGCCCCTTCTTCCCTAAATATTCGACGCGTACATTATCTAACGCGGCAACATCCTGGGCATCGTTTATGGCTGCTTTGGCACTGGCAACCAGCTCTGCGAGATGTGGCATGGTATTCCTCTTATGCCGGCATAACTGCCGGGGTAGTTGGTCTGATTCGAAAACAAAACGCAAAAAAAAAGCCTCCGGACAGGAGGCTTTCGGCGCTGTTTTTCGTTTCTTTTCTTACGCGCAAAGCCCCCTGATTCAGGCGCTAAAGTAAAAAAAGAAGCGGAAAATAGCAGCATTCATGCTTGCAGTTACCTTATTTTGACGAATTTCGCTTTGACTATTGAACGAGCTACGGCGTTAAAAGTCAATAATTTAAAAGAGGGAGCAAGCTCCCTCTTAAAACTGGCTTACGCCAGAGCTGCTTTCGCTTTTTCAACCAGGGCAGTGAATGCCACTTTGTCGAATACGGCGATGTCAGCCAGGATCTTACGGTCGATTTCAACAGAGGCTTTTTTCAGGCCGTTGATGAATTTGCTGTAAGAGATACCGTTCTGACGAGCTGCAGCGTTGATACGTGCAATCCACAGCTGGCGGAACTGACGTTTACGTTGACGACGGTCGCGGTAAGCGTACTGACCAGCTTTGATAACAGCCTGGAAGGCAACGCGGTATACGCGAGAACGCGCACCATAGTAGCCTTTAGCTTGTTTGAGGATTTTTTTGTGACGAGCACGTGCGATTACACCACGTTTTACGCGAGCCATTTAGCTCTCCTGTTTCTATATTCTGAATTAATTAAAAAAAGTTTACTTATGCGTACGGCAGGCACGCGACTACCAGGCCCAGATCCCCTTTGGAGACCATGCCTTTCGGACGCAGATGACGTTTACGTTTAGTAGACTTTTTAGTCAGAATGTGACGCAGGTTAGCGTGCTTGCGCTTAAAACCGCCACCGGCGGTCTTTTTGAAGCGCTTAGCGGCGCCGCGTACTGTTTTGATCTTTGGCATTTCAATTTCCACTTCGCATTGTTAATAAAACGAACCAGTAGGCGAACAAAATCTGCGAGGCCGAAGCCCCGCAGCATGTTACTTGATGGCCTTACTGTTTCTTCTTCGGAGCAAGCACCATGATCATCTGGCGGCCTTCGATCTTCGTTGGGAAGGATTCGACCACTGCCAGTTCACTCAGATCGTCACGGACGCGGTTAAGCACTTCCATACCAATCTGTTGGTGAGCCATCTCACGACCGCGGAAACGCAGCGTGATCTTAGCTTTATCTCCTTCTTCCAGAAAGCGAACCAGGCTGCGGAGTTTTACCTGATAGTCGCCATCATCGGTACCAGGTCGGAATTTAATTTCCTTAACCTGAATAACTTTTTGCTTCTTCTTCTGTTCCTTAGAAGATTTGCTTTTCTCGTAGAGGAACTTGCCGTAGTCCATGATGCGGCAAACAGGCGGTTCGGCATTTGGACTGATTTCAACTAAATCAACCCCGGCCTCTTCGGCTTTTTCCAAAGCTTCATTCAGACTGACAATACCAATCTGCTCGCCATCTATACCGGTCAGACGAACCTCAGTGGCACGAATCTCTCTGTTAATGCGATTAGGACGCGCCGGTTGAACTCTTTTTCCGCCTTTAATACTTTATTCCTCCAGTTGATGAAGATTGCGGCTGCGAATTTCTTGTTGCAGCTTTTCAATCAATTCGTTGACGTCCATGCTCCCCAGGTCTTTCCCGCGGCGGGTACGAACGGCAACTTTGCCTGCTTCGACCTCTTTATCACCACAAACCAGCATATAAGGGACACGACGTAACGTGTGTTCACGGATTTTAAAGCCTATCTTCTCATTTCTCAAGTCTGCTTTTACGCGAATGCCCGCATTTTGGAGTTTACGAGTCAATTCGTTAACGTATTCGGCCTGGCCGTCAGTGATATTCATCACTACAGCCTGAACCGGAGCAAGCCAGGTTGGGAAGAACCCGGCAAACTCTTCGGTCAGAATACCGATAAAGCGTTCCATTGAGCCTAAAATGGCGCGGTGAATCATTACCGGCACCAAACGTTCGTTATTTTCACCAATATAGGAGGCGTTCAAACGGCTCGGCAGAGAGAAGTCAAGCTGTACAGTACCGCACTGCCACGCACGATCCAGGCAGTCGTACAGGGTAAATTCAATTTTAGGGCCGTAGAATGCACCCTCGCCCGGCTGATAGTCAAACGGGATATTGTTTTCCTGCAGTGCAACGGCCAGATCCGCTTCCGCACGATCCCACATTTCGTCACTACCGATGCGTTTTTCCGGACGAGTAGACAGTTTCACGACGATTTTTTCAAAACCGAAGGTGCTGTACATGTCGTACACCATGCGGATACAGCTGTTTACTTCATCGCGAACCTGGTCTTCAGTACAGAAGACGTGGGCATCGTCCTGAGTAAAGCCGCGCACGCGCATCAGGCCGTGCAGCGCGCCCGACGGTTCGTTACGGTGGCAACTACCGAATTCGGCCATGCGCAGCGGCAGGTCGCGGTAGGATTTCAGACCCTGGTTGAAGATCTGCACGTGGCCCGGGCAGTTCATCGGCTTGATGCAGTATTCACGGTTCTCTGAAGAGGTGGTGAACATCGCATCTTTGTAGTTGTCCCAGTGGCCGGTTTTTTCCCACAGCACGCGGTCCATCATGAACGGACCTTTCACTTCCTGATACTGGTACTCTTTCAGCTTGGAGCGCACGAACACTTCCAGCTCGCGGAAGATTGTCCAGCCGTCGTTGTGCCAGAACACCATACCCGGCGCTTCTTCCTGCATATGGTACAGGTCAAGCTGCTTGCCGATTTTACGGTGGTCACGCTTGGAGGCTTCTTCCAGGCGCTGCAGATAAGCATTCAGCTGCTTCTTGTCTGCCCAGGCCGTGCCGTAGATACGCTGCAGCATCTTGTTGTTGCTGTCGCCGCGCCAGTATGCACCGGAGGTTTTCTGCAGCTTGAAGTGGTGGCAGAAACGCATGTTTGGCACGTGCGGCCCGCGGCACATATCCACGTATTCTTCATGATGATACAAACCCGGTTTGTCATCATGGCTGATGTTTTCATCAAGAATGGCGACTTTATAGCTTTCACCGCGGTTGACGAACGTCTCACGCGCTTCCTGCCAGCTCACCTTCTTCTTGATAACGTCGTAATCTTTCTCGGCCAGCTCGTGCATACGCTTTTCGAGCAGCTCAAGATCTTCCTGCGTCAGGGTGTGGTCCAGGTCGACGTCGTAGTAGAAACCGTTGTCGATAACCGGGCCAATCGCCATTTTGGTGTGCGGCCACAGCTGCTTGATGGCATGACCCAGCAAGTGAGCACATGAGTGGCGAAGGATTTCCAGACCGGCTTCGTCTTTTGCGGTGATAATAGCGAGCTTCGCATCGTTTTCGATAATATCGGAAGCATCAACCAGTTCACCGTCTACGCGACCCGCGATACACGCTTTGGCAAGACCAGGACCGATATCCAGCGCAACATCCATCGGGCTAACGGGTTTGTCGTAATGGCGTTGGCTGCCATCAGGAAGAGTAATAACAGGCATGTTAAGTCCTTATCTGCAGTGGTGACCCACACGAAAGATCACATACAGTAGAGAAATTGGATTTAGAACAGTTAGTTGCGTAACCATTTGACCAACAATCGCCGAATTGGTACGCAGTCTGGTACACAAATGAAAAAATGGCATCGCTGCCATTTCATCTGATATGACGATGGTAACACTAACGAAAAGGGGAATGCATCCCTTGTTTCCAGAATCACCTTGAAACGGCAGCGATAGTGGGCGAAAGAAACGAAGAACAGAGCGGGCGAAAAAAAAAGCCGGACATCATCCGGCTTCTTAGTCTTACATTTTATAACCGAGCGTAATTTGCGTACGTCTGTCGGTATGGTTCGGTGCGGAAGATGGAGGATCGGAGTTCCAGGTCACGTTATAGCCCACTTTGAGGCCAAAGTGCTCACTGATAGCCACATCCAGAGCCGTTTCGGAGTTGACCGTGGTGTCGTCACTGCCCAGCACGGACACGCCCTGAATAAACTTAGCGTTGTCGGTCAACTGCCAGTTATAGGTCGCAGATGCGTAACCCAGCGCCTGGGTCTCGTTTCCACCATCGACAAATTCGTCATAACGTACACCAGGACCGAATTCCACACGCAGGCTGTGAACCGGACCGTTCAACAACTGGCGACCGTAACCTGCGGTGAACACATCGCGTGCATGATAGCCATTGTACCGGTCAGTCAACCAGCTTGCCTGACCAAATACATAGTCATAGTCAGTCATGTTGTAGCGACCACGTCCGCCTGCTGAATACTTCTCAGAAGAACGCACGTCATTAGAAGAGGTGTTACTGGCATTACCCCAAATTGACCATGCGGTAGAGGTGTTGTACCAGGTCATATTGGTGTTAGCAGTCAAGTTAGAACTTTTGGTATTGCCTGCCTGCGCAAGATAGCCTGCATTCAGATTACCTTCGAAGGGTTTCTTCGCGGTAGTCGGGTCATCCATGACAGTAAATACTGAGTCATCTGCCACTGCAAAGTGGCTAAAGAACGCTCCACCGGTGAGTAAAAGTGCAACCGGTACTGTCTTTAAAAGCTTCATTTATTAATCCGCACAACACAAAAAAGAAACCATCAAGGTTCCGGAATCTTTCCTCGGGATCAAATCTAAATCGTCCCGGAAAGGTTACAAATTATAAAAACTCCCGAATAACATAGCAATGGATTCTTGTTTCATTTTTTGAATAAGAACGCTCTTAAAACATCTTTATTTTCATAAGGATACGGAGCTTGTGGTTTTAGGGTAATCATTTGATAAATCATGATTTTAATTAACATTTCAGTCACCGCTTCGGTGCTACGCTTTAGGACAACGGCTAAAAAAGGAGGAGACATGACAGCTATCTATACACTCACCCTCGCCCCTTCCCTGGACAGCGCTACCGTCACGGAACAGATTTATCCGGAAGGGAAACTTCGCTGTAGCTCACCCGTATTTGAACCCGGTGGCGGCGGGATAAATGTCGCCAGAGCAATAGTGCATCTGGGCGGGCACGCCACGGCCATCTTCCCGATCGGCGGAGCAACGGGTCAGCACCTTCGCGCGTTACTGCTTGAAGAACACGTGGCGGTCGAGACGGTTCAGGCGGAGGACTGGACCCGCCAAAACCTGCACGTCCACACCGAATCTACTGGCGAACAGTACCGATTTGTTATGCCCGGAGCGGCGCTGTCGGATGATGAGTTCCACCCGCTGGCGCAAAAAGCCCTGGCACTCAGCAGCGGCGACATCCTTGTGATCAGCGGGAGTCTGCCGCCTGGCGTTGAGGTTAAAAAGCTCTGCCTGCTGGTCAAAGCTGCACAGGAAAAAGGTATTCGCTGCATCGTCGACAGCTCCGGCAAGGCACTCGAAGCTACGCTGGCATTGGGCAACATTGAACTGGTGAAACCAAATCAAAAAGAGCTTAGTACGCTAGTGCAGCGCGAACTTACGCAGCCGGACGACGTACGTATCGCCGCGCAGCAGCTGGTCAACAGCGGCCAGGCAAAACGCGTCGTGGTTTCACTGGGGCCACAGGGTGCGCTGGCGGTGGATGCAAATGAGTGTGTGCATGTTGTTCCGCCGCCGGTGAAAAGCCAGAGTACGGTCGGCGCCGGTGACAGCATGGTGGGCGCCATGACTCTCAAGCTCGCAGAAAACGCACCGCTGCGGGATATCGTTCGCTATGGCGTTGCGGCCGGTAGCGCGGCTACGCTGAATAAAGGCACTCGCCTCTGTTCGTTTGAGAATACGCAGAAAATTTATCGCTGGCTGCAGAGCTAACGGTTCGTTTCAGAATAAGCGGGCTGCCGCATGGCGTAAATATCGCCATTCCGGCAGCATGAACTATGCTAAAACCTTCAGGATAACAATGGGGTGACTATGAGCGATATTAACCGCTATGTGATAACGGTGCAGTTGAAAGAGCAGAGCCTGACCGAAATCAATGAGCTGAATAATCAGTTAACCCGCGGCGGCTTCTCGCTTACCCTCACCGATGATGACGGCAAGATCCATGAGCTGGGGCCAGGCAGCTTTGGGCTGACAAGTACGCTGAGTGAGCAAGAGGTAGAGGCGCTGGCCAAAGGGCTGAGCAGCGTGGCACTGGGGAATGAGCCTCAGGTCGTCGTCACCCGCTGGGAAGCATGGCAAAAACAAAAGTAAGTACCGGCCGGGGTTGTGCGGTAGCGCGTGTTTTTGCCCGGCAAACGGCGATAAGCTATTGATTGTAGTGTCTACCAGCAAACCTGGGGAGAAAAGTCATGTGGCAAGCCATCCGTCATTTGTTAAATGAGCAGTTGGGTGAAGCGGAAATCGAGCAACGCACCGAGCTACCCGGCGGCGAAATCCATGCGGCCTGGCATATTCGCTATGGCGGCCATGAGATTTTCGTTAAGTGTGATGAGCGCGAAATGCAGCCCATCTTCACGGCCGAAGCCGACCAGTTAGAACTGCTCTCGCGCAGTAACACGGTGAGAGTGCCTAAAGTCTGGGGGCTGGGCAGCGACAGAGATTACAGTTTTCTACTGCTGGAATACCTGCCCTCTAAACCGCTCGATGCCCATAATGCTTTTCTTCTCGGCCAGCAGTTAGCCAGGCTTCACCAATGGAGTGACCAACCACAGTTTGGGCTCGATTTTGACAACGATCTCTCCACCACCCCGCAGCCGAATGCCTGGCAGCGCCGCTGGTCAACCTTTTTTGCCGAACAGCGGATTGGCTGGCAGCTAGAAATGGCGGCGGAAAAAGGTATCGACTATGGCGATATCGATCTGATTGTTGATGTCGTTCAGCAAGCGCTGGCCGCCCATCAGCCGCAGCCTTCTTTGCTGCACGGCGATCTCTGGTCAGGCAATTGTGCGCTTGGTCCTGACGGGCCGTTTATTTACGACCCGGCCTGCTACTGGGGCGACCGCGAATGCGATCTGGCTATGCTGCCGCTACACGGCGATCAACCGCCGCAAATCTATGACGGTTACCAGTCCGTTTCACCGCTGCCTTCAGGCTTCCTTGATCGCCAACCCCTCTACCAACTTTATACGCTGCTTAACCGGGCTATTCTGTTCGGCGGCCAGCATCTGGTCACGGCGCAAAAAGCGCTGGAACGGGTGTTAGCCGCCTGAGAAAGGCCACTCCTGCATGGAGTGGCTCATCGTCTTATAAAAAGCCGAGCAGCTTAAAGAAGAAATAACCCGCGACGATGACAATCACCGGCAGGATATAGAGTGGGAAAATCTGCAGTAAAATGGTGTGGTGAGGAACAATAACCTTAGCGTCGAGCTGCGCTTTACTGAGCCCTTCCGGCCCTTTTGCCTGCTCAAGAATCAGCTGATCCTGAACCCCTTCCCGCAAGAATTTTGCCTGGCGGCTCATGCGCGCACCGGAGTCCTGCAGCGCCAGCCCAATGAAAATTAATGCGAAAATAAGCCAAAACAAGATATTTGCCTGGCCGTGAAAATCCGGCTGCGGCGAGTTGTACCAGAACAAATTCAGGAACGGCGTATTAAAGCGCATCATCTCTATCATCACATGGGCAAAATCCAGTATCACGGCATCAATACCGGGCTGTTTTTCACTGTGCTGATACATAAACTTCAGAACCGAAATGACGGTAGAAAGCAGTGCCGGAATAAAAATCACCCATCCCGCAACGCGTTTCAGAATCGCAATGCGTCCAGCTTGTTGATACGTCATGCACTCCCCTTTTTAGGACGTAACGTTATACGTACAAAGTCTACCCTGTATATCGCCATTTAGCCTGAGCTTTGCAGGCTAAATTCGCAAAAGCGGTGGTTTCAGGTATGGTTTCCGGCTAAAGATACACAAACATTTCTTGTAGACGAACAGAAAGGAGTCATTTTATGGCCGAAACGCGTCAGATCCTCGCGGCAATTTTTGATATGGATGGACTATTAATTGATTCAGAGCCGCTTTGGGATCGTGCGGAGCTGGATATCCTGCAAAGTATTGGGGTCGACATTTCCCGTCGCCATGAGCTGCCGGACACGCTGGGGCTACGCATCGACCTGGTTGTTGCGCTGTGGTATGCCCGCCAGCCCTGGAACGGCCCGTCATGCGAGGAGGTCACTGCGCGCGTCATTGAACGTGCGATTTCACTGGTCGAAGAACAGCGTCCGCTGCTGCCGGGCGTGGTCGACGCGGTGAAACGTTGCAAAGCACTTGGCCTGAAAGTTGGGCTGGCTTCAGCTTCTCCGCTGCATATGCTGGAAAAAGTGCTTGAGATGTTCAGTCTTCGTCAGTATTTCGACGCTATCGCCTCCGCCGAACACCTGCCCTACAGCAAACCGCATCCTCAGGTCTACCTGGATGCAGCGGCAAAATTAGGCGTGGACCCACTGGCCTGCGTAACGCTGGAAGACTCCGTTAACGGCATGATTGCAACCAAAGCGGCGCGTATGCGCTCAATTGTCGTTCCTGCCGAAGAGAATTTCACCGACCCGCGCTGGTGCCTGGCGGACGCCAAACTTCATTCGCTGGTTGAGCTTAGCGAGGCAAACCTTAAAGGTTAAGCCATCGGGCGGTTCAGGCCGCCCCCTTTACTGACAAAATGTTACACCGTCACCGCTTCCGAATACTGTACAAAAACCCTATACTGGATGAATCGACAGTTTTCTTCATTCGGGTTGTATCATGACGGCGGAAGGCCACCTGCTCTTTTCTATTGCCTGCGCAGTTTTTGCCAAAAACGCCGAGCTTACGCCCGTCCTCGCCCAGGGAGACTGGTGGCATATTGTGCCGTCCGCCATTCTGACCTGCCTGCTGCCTGACATTGACCACCCAAAATCTTTCCTGGGCCAGCGGCTAAGCTGGATTTCAAAGCCCGTGGCACGAATGTGCGGACACAGGGGGTTCACCCATAGCCTGTTTGCGGTATTTGCCGGGCTGGCGCTGTTTTACCTTAAGGTGCCGGAAAGCTGGGTGATCCCGGCAGATGCATTACAGGGTATGGTTTTAGGCTATTTAAGCCATATTCTCGCCGATATGCTGACGCCAGCGGGCGTTCCACTGCTCTGGCCATGCCGCTGGCGCTTCCGCTTTCCCGTCGTCAGACCGCA
Source organism: Enterobacteriaceae bacterium RIT693 (assembly GCA_009668225.1). GTDB lineage: Bacteria > Pseudomonadota > Gammaproteobacteria > Enterobacterales > Enterobacteriaceae > Cedecea. Next base: position 471,157 of record WJYK01000002.1, read on the forward strand.
AAAAGGAAACCAGCTGGAACGCGCATTGTGCATGGCGCTGTTCGGCCTGGCGGTATGGATGCCCCAAAGCCTGCCCGAAAACAGTGCAGTCCGCTGGTCGTCGCAGGCAATCAATTCTCTGCAAAACACCTTCAATAGCCTGCTAAATCACCAATCTGAGCATTAATTCGCCTGAATAATTCATTTGGTAATAATCAATTCCTTTTGAATATAAGTGCGCAGCTCAGCATCTGTTACGCTTTGCAACATAACGGCAGCCTACGCGCTGCCGAGTGACAATAAATCAGGAGATATGGGGATGAATTTTCCACTGGTAGCGAACATTGTGGTGTTCGTCGTATTGCTATTGCTGCTGGCGCAAACTCGCCATAAACAATGGAGCCTCGCCAAAAAAGTTCTGGCGGGTCTGGTGCTGGGCGTGATTTTCGGCCTGGCGTTACACACGATCTATGGTTCCGACAGCGCGGTGCTGAAAGATTCCATTCAGTGGTTTAATGTGGTCGGAAATGGCTACGTACAATTGCTGCAGATGATCGTTATGCCGCTGGTCTTCGCGTCTATTCTGAGCGCCGTGGCCAAACTGCATAACGCCTCTTCGCTGGGGAAAATCAGTATTCTGTCCATCGGCACGCTGCTGTTTACTACGCTGATTGCCGCGCTGGTCGGGGTGCTGGTCACTAACCTGTTCGGCCTCACCGCTGAAGGTTTGGTGCAGGGCAATGCCGAGAATGCACGTCTGGCCGCTATTCAGTCGAGCTATATTGGCAAGGTTGCCGACCTGACCGTACCGCAGCTGATCCTCTCCTTCGTGCCTAAAAACCCGTTTGCCGATCTCACCGGGGCGAACCCAACGTCTATTATCAGCGTCGTTATCTTCGCAGCCTTCCTGGGCGTGGCGGCACTGAAGTTGCTAAAAGATGACGCACCGAAAGGCGAGCGCGTGTTGGTCGCTATCGACACACTGCAAAGCTGGGTGATGAAGCTGGTTCGTCTGGTAATGCAGCTGACGCCTTATGGCGTGCTGGCGCTGATGACCAAAGTGGTTGCAGGCTCAAACCTTCAGGACATTATTAAACTGGGCAGCTTCGTCGTCGCGTCCTATCTTGGTCTGGCAATAATGTTTGGCGTCCATGCGGTTCTGCTGGCGTTCAACGGCGTAAGCCCGGTGAAATACTTCCGTAAAGTCTGGCCGGTGCTGACCTTTGCCTTTACCAGCCGCTCCAGCGCTGCAAGCATCCCGCTGAACGTAGAAGCACAGACGCGTCGTCTTGGCGTCCCGGAGTCCATCGCCAGCTTCTCCGCGTCCTTCGGCGCAACTATCGGTCAAAACGGCTGTGCCGGTCTCTATCCGGCGATGCTGGCGGTGATGGTGGCTCCAACCGTAGGCATCAACCCGCTGGATCCGGTCTGGATTGCTACGCTTGTTGGCATTGTTACCGTCAGCTCCGCAGGCGTTGCCGGTGTGGGCGGTGGGGCAACCTTCGCCGCGCTGATCGTGCTGCCAGCCATGGGGCTGCCAGTTACGCTGGTGGCGCTGCTGATTTCCGTTGAACCGCTGATTGATATGGGCCGTACTGCCCTGAACGTAAGCGGTTCCATGACAGCCGGAACCATCACCAGTCAGCTGATGAAACAAACGGATAAAGAGATTCTGAACAGCGACGATGAAGTGGAATTAGCCCATCGTTAATCTGCTTTAAGAAACAAAAAGGCCGCTATAACTCGCGGCCTTGATTTGTGTCAAACAACCGAAAAATGGGATTTTCGATTGTTTGGGGCAGACCAGAAAACATCATTCATTGTTTTTATTCGCGCGAAATCACATCTGTTAAAAACAATCAATTTCGTCTGGATCGGAAGGCCGCTATAACTCGCGGCCTTTTTTTATACTTCGTTTTCCTGACGCACCTGCTTTGCCCAGCGCTGTGCCGACTCCGGTAACGTAAACGGCGGGGACTGGCGGAAGGCATCGCCCAATAAGACAAACGCCACATACTGCCCGCGCAGAAGGTAGACATCTTTAAACCCATCCACGCGCCATGCTTGTGCCGGCGGCGCTGGCTCCACGCGAGGCGTGTAGGTAATGATCGGACGGGTGTTAGGTTGACGTAGTGGTTTCATAGGCAACGGGATTTAAACTGGATTAGTGAACAACATCACCATGATAACGGATTTACCCCGCATTCGTCGCCCCTTCTCAACCAGTTTCCGCGGGGTAAAAAAAGCCCGGCGGCAGAAAACTGCGGCCAGGCCTTACAGTGTACCGATCCTTAGGCTTTCGGTGCCTGTGGATCCGTATCGTATTCAGCACAACTTTGATAGCCGGAGTTCATCACGCGGCCCGCATCGTCCAGCGCAACAAAATAGGTTTCAGCTTTACCGTTACGCTGGCCAAGAATATAGGTCTGGCAGGTCCCCTTCGCGTGAATCATGGTCACTTCTGAAGAAGGTTTACCGGCGATCTGCTGAACCTGCGCACGCGTCATGCCTTTTTTCACATCTTTCACTACCGGTTCAGTCACCAGGTCTTTGGTACGATCGTAAGCCGTACAGCCTGCCAGCATAGTCATTACCGCTGCCGCGCCTAAAAAGCCTGCAAATTTATTATTCATAATAGTCCTCATCAATCAACGTGTTGATCCTGCGTGTTAAACAAGCCTGGAATATAAAAGAACATTTTTCAACTTGTTACCCTGAATGAGTTGAAATTCGGACAAAGAGAGTATCCATAAGATTAAAGACTGGTTTGTGGGAAAAGTCGCCGCCCGTAGGCTCTGTAACCCTTTGTGCCTTGTCGTTTAAAGCGCAACAGGGTAAGTTTTAAGGCAGTCAAATTTTGCCGCCTGCGTGTTGCAGGTACATGGTTATTGGAGAGGTTAAATGGCTCTGCAACAAGAGATTATTCAGGCACTGGGCGTTAAGCCACAGGTTGACGCCGCCCAGGAGATCCGCGTTAGCATCGATTTTCTCAAAGCGTATCTTAAAACTTACCCGTTTATTAAGTCCCTGGTACTGGGAATAAGCGGCGGCCAGGACTCGACCCTGACGGGCAAACTGTGCCAGTTAGCCATCGGTGAACTGCGTGAAGAAAGCGGCGATGAAAGCTATCAGTTTATCGCGGTCCGTCTGCCGTTTGGCGTGCAGGCTGATGAGCAAGACTGCCAGGATGCCATCACGTTTATCCAGCCTGATCGCGTGTTAACGGTGAACATCAAGGGCGCTGTACTTGCCAGCGAGCAGGCTCTGCGTGAAGCGGGTATCGAACTCAGCGATTTTGTTCGCGGCAATGAAAAGGCCCGCGAGCGCATGAAGGCGCAGTACAGCATCGCCGGGATGACCAAAGGCGTGGTGGTTGGCACCGACCATGCGGCCGAAGCCGTCACCGGCTTCTTCACCAAATACGGCGATGGCGGCACCGATATTAACCCTATTTTCCGCCTCAACAAACGGCAGGGCAAACTGCTGCTGAAAACGCTCGGCTGCCCGGAACATTTGTACCTGAAAGCTCCTACAGCCGATCTCGAAGACGATCGCCCTTCTCTGCCGGATGAAGCGGCCCTGGGCGTAACCTACGTGCAAATAGACGATTATCTGGAAGGAAAAACCGTTCCGGCCGAAACCGCAAAAATCATCGAAGGCTGGTATCTGAAGACGGAACACAAGCGCCGGCCGCCAATTACCGTGTTTGATGATTTCTGGAAAAAATAGTCGTAAATCGCTTCAGATAAACAATACTTCAGGGCGGCGCTTGCCGCCCTTTTTACAGGATGCATATGAACACCTCCTCGCAACGCGCAACGCTTACCGGTTTGGTCGCTATCCTTCTCTGGAGCACCTCCGTAGGCCTGCTGCGCAGTATCAGCGAACACTTTGGTCCGGTAGGCGGTGCTGCGCTGCTCTATACCGTCAGCTCACTGTGTCTTTGCATCGCCCGTGGACTGCCCAAAATAGGTGAACTCCCTCCTCGCTATCTTTGGGTCGGCGGGTTGCTTTTTGTCAGCTATGAGATAAGCCTCGCGCTTTCTATTGGCTTCGCGCATACCCGTGCTCAGTCACTCGAGCTGGGGATAATTAATTATCTCTGGCCCTGCCTGACGGTCTTTTTCGCCCTGTTTATAAACGGCCAGCGCAGCAATCTGTGGCTGTGGCCGGGTCTCGCGCTTTCCCTTGCGGGGATTGTGCAGGTGATGAAAGGCGACGGCGACTGGTCCCCGCTCGTGATGTGGCACAACATTCTCGATAACCCTCTGGCCTACGGTCTGGCCTTTGCTGCCGCCATTATCTGGGCGCTTTACTGCAACCTGACGCGGCGCTGGAGCGAGGGCAAAAGCGGCGTCAGCCTGTTCTTCTGCGCCACCGCTTTAGTACTGTGGATCAAGTTCGCCTTCGTAGAACAGGCCGAGATGCACTTCACCCTGTCCGGCACCGCGCAGCTGTTGTTTATGGGGATATCGACCGCCGTTGCCTATTCGGCATGGAACTTTGGCATTCAGCGGGGAAACATGACGATGCTTGCCACGGCCTCCTACTTCACGCCGGTGTTATCGGCTCTGCTCGCCACGCTATGGTTGGGCCTGCATCCGGGCTTTGCTTTCTGGCAGGGCGTACTGATGGTGGTAGGCGGCTCCCTTCTTTGCTGGCTTGCCACGCGCCGCTACGGCTAACGGCGATTTCCTCTCCACATCATGGGTTGCTATACTGGCCAAATAACCAGTACTCAGGAGTCAGATGTGGTAAGGCGTGCAAACGTGTCGCGGCTGGAGTTTGAAGGCGCGGCGGTCTATGAATATCCGGAGCATCTCCGCCCGTGGCTTGAAGGGCTACCCAAAGGGCCAGGCGTCTACGTTTTTCACGGTGAAAGCGACGTCATGCCGCTGTATATCGGGAAAAGCGTTAATATCCGTACACGGGTCATGTCCCACTTTCGAACCCCTGACGAAGCGGCTCTCTTGCGCCAGTCGCGCCGCATTACTTTCAAGCGTACCGCCGGCGAGCTGGGTGCCTTGCTGCTCGAAGCGCAAATGATCAAAGAGCAGCAGCCCCTGTTTAACAAGCGCCTTCGCCGTAACCGCCAGCTTTGCTCCCTTTATCTACAGGGCGAAACGCCGCAGGTGGTGTACGCCAGAGACGTCGATTTCTCAAGCCAGCCAGGTCTTTACGGGCTGTATGCCAATCGCCGCGCCGCGCTGCAAACGCTGCAGGGCCTGGCAGACGAATATCGGCTCTGTTATGGCCTGCTGGGCCTGGAATCATTGAGCAAAGGGCGAGCCTGTTTTCGCTCGGCGCTTAAACGCTGCGCCGGGGCATGCTGTGGCAAAGAGAGTCAGACCGAACATCATGCCCGCCTGGTCGCCGCCCTTGAGCGGGTGCGCCTGATTTGCTGGCCGTGGAAAAATGCCGTCGCCATTGTTGAACGCAGCCCGGAGATGACCCAGTATCATCTTATCGACCACTGGTTTTACCTTGGCTCTGTACAACGGCTTGAGGAAGCCCAAAACCGCCGTCAGCCACCGGATGGGTTTGATAATGATGGCTATAAAATTCTTTGTAAACTGATACTGAGCGGGGAATATGAGGTAATAGCGCTAGAGTAAAAGAATTGTCCACAAAACATTGTCATTAAAAAATATGATTATCCTCGCACAAGAGCATTATTGATTTAACCTCAATATTGAGAAAAATTTGTCACCGCAGCATCAATAAAAAAAGCCCTGTATTTCAAGGGCGAAGTTGGAGTGATCCGAAGTGAGGCTATCATCATTTGAAAGCCAAATTGGGGATATAAAAACGTCAAAGCAAAATGCTTACGCAGCCTGCCTTTAACGAAACTCACTCTAGTGAGTGCGCTGATGCCTGTAAAGGCACATGAGGAAACCTTCATATTTATCTCAATTTCTTCATCAGAGTTTCATGCATGGATAATCTGTTACAAACAAGATGAGCCATGAAAAAACATCATCTGCCATCCAATAACAATGATTGCCGCGGAGAGACCGACATAGAGTATGATCGCGATGGGCCTTGTTGCCCCCTGGGGTATATTCCAATTCGGCAGAAAAATGTTGACTCATGCGGTAAGGACTTTCTCTGTAAAGCACGAATGATGACCATCAAAAGGACTTTTTTCCTGGCGCCCTTATTCGGTAAACTTTTCAGTGCTGAGACAAAACATAATCACCCCATAATATAATAATATCCTTGTTATTTATCCTCCCCTTGTGTGTCCCAAGGGGATTTTTTTATATCCCACCAATAATTATATCCTGTCGCTCCACTACCAGGTAATTCCCCTCTCTGTCGCTGTAATTGAATGAATCATGAGGTATGACTTACCAACCATTTGCGCCTTTATTTTTAACGATTCAGGCATGATAAATGCGTGAGTTTTTCGTGAAACACTTCCCTTCGAGGCTGCCTTAAGGTATCTAAAGCGCGTGCGCTGAATATCTTCGAGCACGGAAAAAATCAGGACCCTGGCATTTCAGGAGGGTTGCACTGTGCATAGAAGCAGGTTTATTTCATTCATATTATTAATTCAAAAAAAGGAAACGGTTATGCGAAATTTTAGTAAAGCACTTTCAGCCATTTTTTTTATACTTATGCTAACGGTAGAAAATGCGCAAGCGGGCAACGAAGATGAAGCAGCAGTCGCAAAGCGGGAGCACGACTGGCGGGTGGCTTGGGTAATGAGCGACTACAAAACTCTGGAGGGGCTGCACGCCACGGATTATTATGCAATAAATAACGAGGGTCATTTCACTACTCGCAAGCAGGTATTATCCGACGTATTTGCGGGGAGATTCAAATACACCAGCATGGAGCATAAAGATATGCGCATTCGCGTTTATGGCAATACGGCTGTTGTGACAGGACTGACCATCAACAAAGGGCATCGTGGAGAGCGTGATGTAAGTGGGGTATTCGCTTACACGCGCATTTATGTGAAAGAAAACGGAATATGGCAAGCTGTACTCGCACAATATACGCGCCCTCAGTAACGAGAGCTTTAGAGGTGTGGGACTACTTCCCCACAGTCACCGTTATCGTTATTTAAAGTCCTGCACGGCTGGACTCGACGGACCTGGTAGGAGCAGCTCCGTACTTGCCTTATGGAGGGTAAGGCCCAATTTAGAGGGTGGCGATAAAAGCACTTACGTTCTTTATCTTGACAATAATCTTAACACCGCTTTTTAAATTTAGCGTTAAGAAATTCTTCCAAAGAAAGTAGAATTTTCCAGACAGCCTTCACAAATTCAGTGCTGGCTCAGGGCTGACACAAGTAAAAGGCCAGTCCCTCATTCACTAACGCAGACCAGCCTTTACCAAAACTATCGTCATCCGGGTTACACACGATTTTATCTGCGGTACGGAATCTCATGGGCCAGGCGTCAACTACTTTATAGCCAGATAAAATGTAAATACGGCGAAGACTACGTTACCACTAAGGAAATCCACTCAGTTATCATCCAGGCGACAAGCAATATTGCTGCTACCGAAGATTTTAATGGATTAAGATGACTGCGATTTGCGGGTGGTCTTTAACATTTTATGTTAGCCTGGCTTATTCCGAAAATTTATCACATGCACTATAAGCTATATTTTAGAAAATCATTTTTACTGTTCTAACTAAACACACATTAAAGCAGGACGGTTTATCCCCCCCCCTTTCCACCCAAGATTAAGCTCACCGACAGCCTCCGGACTCAAACTGACTTCACTATTTTTTAACAAGCCAGATAAGAACTGTCTCTATTTTTTGCAGATATGTCTCGCAGCACCCTGATGTGAATGTTCTTAATACAAGACTCAGGTAATACTTGGTATTGTTAGTGTTTTAGTTTGGATGATGTTATGTCAAGAACAGTACTAATAGCAGACGATCACCCAATATGTTTACTGGGGATGAAGACATTGTTAAATCAAAGGAAGGATATTTATCATATTGTGCATGAATCAATGAGTTCAGATGATATGATGAGCAAGTTGGCCTGCTCACCCGTTGATATCATCATTACGGATTTATGTATGCCAAGCACCCAATTCCCGGACGGATTGACAATGGTACGAAAGCTTGTAAGGGACCATCCACACAGTTTGATCGTTGTAGTGACAATGATTACGAATACAGGTTTGCATGAATTACTAAGGGGCTACGGCGTCAAAGTCCTCACTAAAAATGTTATGCTAAATGAACTGTTAAATATATTAAATCGCTCCTTACGAGCGACATCAACAACTGTCAAAATGTGCACTGCATTGACGCAGCGTGAAATAGAGGTTGTTCGTCTTTTGCTCAGTGGAATGACTGTCAGTGGCATCAGCAAATTACTCAACCGGACCAAGCAGACGATCAGTAGCCAAAAGAAAAGTGCCATGAATAAATTAGGTGCTGCGAATGATTTTGAATTATTTAAATGTGCCCAACTGGCCGGACTCGGGACGGCTTTAGTCACATAAAACAGACAACAAAATAATAACATTTATACTTTCTGGCACTGGATATCCCAGAAATAGTGTTTATGCTTACAGCCAGAGCTGAAACACACATCCATCGTGCTCCTCACTGAGATCATCTCCACCAGCACATACGGCGCTGCGTCAGTCACATTACAGCATCACATTCTTTATCAAAAAAAATGACAGACACAGGCAGATTAAGCATCAGAGCGACATTATGCGGGCATGGCACGCTGAAACGGGTCATCACGCCCCACTGAGAGTTGAATCGATGAAGCCGCTCTCTGGATAAAAGACGCAGCCTTCGCAAAGGTCGGGCAACGGTGTCCATTCTCAAGCCGGATGCCTCTGGCGAGCAGTTTTTTAAGGTATAAGCGTGGAGATGAAAACTTGCCCACGCCAGTAGTTGCAATAGAACCATTTGACGGTTATCCAAACCATAGTTGGCTTTATTTATCGGCGCTAAAAGAGAAAATTGATCTAAATCATATTTTATCGCGGTATTCATATCCTTGGCTGGAACACTATTCTTTAAAACAGTACTAAAATTATATCTCCCCTGTTTATTCGAAAAAATAGTAACGGTAGTTATGATAATAATAGCGGCCCAAATTAGCACCAGCCCTGAGGAGAACATATGCCAACAATCATGCCTGATATCTATTCCAATAGAAACCCAGCAGATTCAATAAACAACATAAAAAGTTCAGCCACACATATCCGCGAAAGTTTGAATAAAAACATAGTTAACACTACCAACAATTGGAAAGGGGGGATGTCAAATATAAGAGATACAGTATATAAATTTAGTAAATGGCTGGATACAGCACAGTGCTACAGCATTAAATCACAAGATGTGTTTATTAAAAACATCATGACACAATACAATACCCATATAGATTCATTGCAAAATGAGGCTGATAATCTTTCGAAGCAAATAGAATCCGAAGTTGATAAAAATAAAAAAAGATCGTTGCTAACAAAACGGATTAAGGTTAACTGCCAGTTAGTTAAGTTAATGAATAAAAGACTTCAGATTCGGCAGTTTGAGCCATTCTCGATTGATGCCAAAAAGATAAAAGAATTACTTTCAAACGGCAGTCAATATCTCAATACAGAACTCACCGAGACTATTAACTCACTGAGTAAATTTAGAGATTTCGTACAACAAGTAGAGATTGATAAAGGATTCTATTCAGCCCCACTGTCTCACCTAATCAGCAATCTTTCATTGTTAAAAAACCAGTGGAGTATCATTGAGAATAAAAGTCTGGATCTTAATCATTTAATCAATAATCAGGCTCCTAAAGAGTATTTCCGCGACTACGGGTATTATCTTGATCAAGCCGATGGACCGGTGGAGTTGGCGTATCGGCACAGTGTAGCTCAGGATAATTATGCTGAGCGAGTACAGTTGCAAAGTATCTATCTGTCAGCAAAAGAAAACTATAAGAAACTTGCACAGCTCGATACTAAAAACCCCAACTTACGGCATTTGCGAGAAAAATATCTTCACACATATTTAAAAGCCGAAAGTGATTTATTAAATCATATCGATAACTTTAAGAAATTCGTTAAGTCCCAACCGCCGTCATTTTTGGAGCAATATATTGATCGTGACGCTCCCACAACCCGACGCGGCAAGGTTTTATGGCAGTGCAGTTCTTAAACACCTAAACACAATAATTTTAAAACATATAATGATGCAGTCCTCGCTATTAATAATCGTCATTCACCCCATACCACTACACTCGTAGGGTATCCATCATGTTAACTGGAGAAATATATGTCAGGATTAGATTTTGGTATGTTACGCGGACACTCGGGAACAATGGCCGCACGATACAACCTCGGATTAGCGGCGTTGGAACAATACAACAAGACCAGCAACCAAAAGGAAACGCAGGAAGCACCATCCTCCCCGAATAATCAGCGTAGCAGCAGGCAAGTTTCGTTTGGGTAAAAAAGAAATTGTAGAATATCAATATTTAATCCCCGCCGTTCACGGCGGGGATCTTCTCGATACACAGCTCTCATTTTACTAATAGATAAAATAGTTACATTATGACTAACATTCACGCTGTAAAACCGCAATCGGCTTTATCTCAGTCCCTGGATACTACTCCCTCCTCCACAGAGGGTGATAGCAGAATGAAAAGAACGCTACCACCTAAATGGAAATACAACTCATCTCCAGAAAAACCGTCAAAAGGGAATGATGAGGTAAAAATTACTAAACTCCCCAATATTGTCCTGAAAAAATATGAATCATGGCGTGATACATTAAGCAGTATAGGCGCGGGTGGCGCATCCCCCTTTACTTCCTTAATGAAAATAAGTATCGATATCCACGAAATGATTAGCAACAACAGCGTGGATCCTCAAATCAGAAATATTTTACTGAGCATTGGCGGAGCCATTGATAGCTTAACGGCCATATCCCCTCAAGTCAGTGCTTCGCGCATCCCTTTTAAATTTGCTGCATTGGTATCTCGCCCGGGTCAGCCACTAAATACCGAAGACTTGATGGATTTATTAAATGATATAAATGCACTAAAGTCGCTTGCTAAACATGATTCATTTTCGGTGAACTATAGCGCCCCCCCTCAACACGCATTCATGTCCGGTAAACAACTTACAACCACACAAACCGTTATAGACCAACGAGGAGTGGCACATGAACTACCGTTAAAATGGTATAAAAAAAAGGGGGCAGCGGAAGAAAGAGAATGGAAAGTCCCACTCGAGGAATATGATAGCGTTCCTCAAAGAATGTTTGTCAATCAGGGAAATGGGATTTATAAGTCGCTGGATTCACAGAATCATATAAAATTAGACGGTCGCTTTTACCCAATAGAATTTTCTCAAGGGATTCCTGATAATGCATTTATTGTTAGCCATGATGCTGGCTATTCTGTGCCAGTCGAACGGGTTATTGGCAAAAATGATGAATGGCAGGTGGTTAACCAAAGGAGAAAGGGTAAATTAGATACTGCAAAGACACGAATTGATTGGGAACATAGAATAATATCATCAGCGACTAAACAGTATCCTCTGGATATAGCCGTACCTGATTCGGAAACCGGCCTGGCGGTCATTGATGGCAATAATTACATTAAAGGCGTCTACGGCTTTTACCCGGTTGAATATAACACTGACATTGATTCATATGTTGTAAAAACAAATAGCGGCCTTGATTACCCGGTTAAATATGACAAAGAAAACAGCACATGGAAAACGAAAATATTAATAACTCAGCCACACCGCTATACATCTAATATGCTTAAAAAACTTGGCAATACATTCAAAAAACCAGACATAAAAAAAGAGTTAATCAGGAGAAATAATAGCTCAAAATCAGACTCTGTAAAAGCAGGGCAAGAGATCTCAATACAAGGAGGCAGGTATATTGTAGAGTCGGATGGTTTAGTGCAATTACGAGCAAAAAATCTGTCGAAATATAATAAGGTAATATTGACGATGCAAGATATGCAGAATTACCTGGTGAATTCGATGAATCAAATTAGCTTACCTTTACATGAGCAAAGTCGTCACGTCATTGCCGAACACTTTGGTATTGCAGGTCATGAGGTTAATTCAAAATTAGTGGAAGAGATAAGAAATAATATTACTTCGTTACAATCCGCACTGCTCTGGTTGAGGAGTTCTAATTACAGCATCATGTCTCTTAATGATGTTGCAGTGGGCCCTGCAGGGAGCGATGCAGCGTACTACTCTTCGATAAATAAGATTGCATTACATGATAGTTTTTTTGAGTCAACCAGAATGAAAAGACTCCATATATTATTACATGAGTCATCTCATGCACGTATTATCGACCTTAAACAACCGGGGCTCTCGACTCCGGATTATTTCTATGTCAAAAACAGGACCAATAACGAGAGCTATACTCAGGTGGCTACCGGCAATTCAAAGCTGGTACATTATCCTGATGATGAAGGATATGCCTTCGTCAACGCCATGTCTGCAACATCACTGGATCAAGCATGGATTAATTTTGCCAATGATAATAGCAAGAAAATAAAAGTATTACTTAATAACCCAGACTCTGTCGCAGGGTTAATTATGGCGCTAGCAGGTTTATCGAATAACATTTCTGGCCCCTCACGTGTATCATAAATTTATGCAACGAAAAGCCTATGTCTTTCATATATATGACTTTGTGCTACCGAGAGCCGATCCCCTGTTTATTTTTTAGCGTTCTGCCAGGGGAGGATCTGGCCCCACCATAACTCTGGAATGTTATTCTGCTCGCGCTGCCTGTTCACGCCATCCTATTTAACTTGCCGGTATTTGAATGCATAGCGCTCGATTATATTAATCCCGGAGTCTAATAGCAAAGCAAACAGGGTAAGCAACAGCGTTCCCGCAAGGATGGTGTTAATATCAAAACTGCCTTCAGCCTGAAGAATTAAATAGCCAACCCCCCGATAAGATCCCAGATACTCCCCTACAACTGAACCGACGAAGGCCAGGCCAATCGCCATATGCAAACTTGAGAATACCCATGATGTGGCAGAGGGAAGATAAATAGTCATGAGCTGCTGGCGTTTATTTGCGCCCAGCATACGAGCATTGTCCCGCAGAACCGGGTTAACGTCACGAACCCCCTGCCATACGTTAAAAAAGACGACAAAAAAGACCAGCGTGATGGCAAACGCCACCTTTGACCAAATACCCAGTCCAAACCACATAGCAAAGATGGGGGCGAGGATCACGCGCGGTAACGAGTTTAATGCCTTGATATACGGTGAAAAAATTTCTGACAACAGCGGATTTATCCCTAAAACAAGTCCCGCCGCCATTCCCATCGCCGTACCGATGATAAATGCCAACAACGTTTCCACGAGGGTAATAATCAGATGAGGATAAATTTGCGCCGGAAAATGCAACGAATAGAGCAGACGATCGCCCCAGGCAATGTCCAGAACCCCCTCGCCTTCGGTAAACCATTGCCAGAGAGTGATAGCCACACGCAGCGGATCGCCAAAGAAAAATGCCAGTTGTGGATCCCACGATACGACTTCCCAAACGGCAAGCGCACTGCAGAATACAGACAGTTTACCCAACACAAGCAAGGCGGGTTTAATTTCAGAATGATTATTACTCATGATGGGATAAATTCTGTTGGTAACTTTTCAGTACTTCATCACGAAGCACATCCCAGATCTGCTTATGCAGCCCGATAAACACTGGATGGGTACGAATTTCGGTTACATCTCGTGGGCGGGATAGAGGGACCGAAAATTCACCTATTGGATGTGTCCCTGGCCCGGACGACAGCACAATAACCCGGTCGGCCAGAGCAATAGCTTCATCCAGATCGTGCGTTATAAAGAGTACCGCACTGCGTTTTTTTTCCCAGAGTGCAAGCAATTCATTTTCCATTAACTGCCGCGTTTGAATATCCAGCGAAGAAAAAGGTTCATCCATCAGGATAATGTCAGGATCAAGAATCAAGGTTTGCGCCAGGGCCACGCGTTTACGCATGCCTCCGGACAGTTGAGAGGGATAATAATCTGCAACAACGCTTAATCCCACGCGGGCTAACCAGGCCCTGCCCAGTGAATCAGATTGGGTCGCCGGCATCCCCCGATAACCCAATCCCAGTACCACATTTTCCAGGACAGTCAGCCAGGGCAATAACACTTCATCCTGAAACATATAGCCTGCGTGTGAATTAATGCCGTCCAGCGGTTTATCAAATACCGCAATATGACCAGAAGAAGGTGCGAGCAAGCCAGCGCAAAGCTTCAACAATGTGGATTTTCCGCATCCTGTTGGCCCGACCACAGAAACAAACTCTCCGGCTAAAATCTTCAGGTTAGTTTCGACCAGTACCGTTCTTTCGCCCTGTGAACGAGTCTGACCATAACAATATGAAACAGCATGCAACTGCAGTGCCGTCTCACTGTGCGGGTCATTTCTGTTCATTGCGCTGTGCCTCAATCACGTAACGATTAGTCCATGTTCGTGAGAGATCGATACGTTCAGACTGAATAGACGGATCAAACGTCGAAAGAGCCCGTAATGCTGTTTTTGTCGCTTCTGGCGTAAACAAACCATCCCGGGAGATAGCTGGGCGAATATTGGTAAAAGCCATTTTATAAAGGGAGGGATCTCCGAGAAGATAATTTTCAGGTACCACAGCAGCAACCTCTTCAGGAGAAGCGGTATTCAGCCAGCGCAATGCTCTCAGCATCGCTGATGTTAATGCCTGAACCGTTGCTGGATTGTTCTTCAGAAATGACGCGTTAGCGTACAGTGAGCCAGCGGGCATGGGCCCACCAAAAATGGCTTCTGTACCTGCGATTGTGCGCGTATCAGCAACAATAATAATGTCGTTACTTTTCTCAAGCAGAGAGATAACCGGTTCCGTATTGGCAATGGCATCAATACGCCCGGCGCGCAAGGCATCCACTGCGGCAGCGGTAGTGCCAACACCAATAAAGGAAACATCCTCTGGCTTCAATCCCGCCCGGGCAAGCACCACATTTGCCACCATATTAGTGGAGGAGCCCGGTGCGCTTATCCCGATTTTTTTACCTTTCAGATCGCTAATTTGATGATAATCCGGCATTGTTTTTCGTGACACCGCTACCACAATTTGTGGCGCCTGCCCGGTCATGATAAATGCGGTAATATATTGATTCTTATTCTGTAAGGTAATTGTATGTTCATAGGCTCCGCTGACTACATCGGCGCTGCCGCCAATCAAAGCCTGTAATGCTTTGCCACCACCAGCGAAATCCGCAATATCTACCTGTAGACCAGCCTCTTTAAAATAGCCTTTCCGTTCTGCAATTGTCAGAGGCAGATTGTATAAAACGCTTTTCCCTCCCACGGCAATCGTGAGCCGCGGCTTTTCCAGTGGCAGGACGGAAGATACGGCGTGAAAGCTGAACAGTAACAACCCCGCCAGGATTCCCTTCAGAATATATTTCATAGCTATTTCCTTTCTCTATAAATCAATGGCATCCTATACTTTAATTAAGGTAATGTATTGGTTGAATATCGCGCAACCCATAAAAATCATTTATCAGCGTGTCCGTAAGCGGCCGCATTTATGGCGATCTACTCTGTCTCAGCAAGGTTTGGCGTGCTTGTATAATGTGTGGTTAGAGTCGACCGGCACAGTGGCTATCTCATGCTGTCTGAATGAAGACTTATTGCGTTAGAAAGTTCACATTATTTGTGAAGAAAAACTTAACATATACGCCCGCCAGGGCCAGACCATAAGGGTCGGCACAACATACCGTGTTACGACGACTCTGATAAAATCCTGATAAATTCTACGGCGGCTGATATTGCACGGCCCAATAAGGTCGAGTGCGTGTAGGCGCCCCAGTTTGACAGCAGACCACCGAAAATCAGGCGGTTGATAGAGGATGCATTGAATTCACCGTGTTCGCCCGAACGGGTAAGAATATCGCACTGCCTGACTGTCACAGACGCATTCCAACTCACCTGAATGAGCGAGTCCGCGAATGTGGTCTGGTTCGCACGTTTCGTGATTCAGGTGATACTCCCGTTTAACGAATTGTTTTGCCCTCCGGCAGTATTCACCGGGCATACTGCCGGGCTTTTCAGCCAGTCAGTATGTACGGGCGAGCGGGCACGGCTATTTCATTTTTTTCCCCATGATATAAGTGTGTAAAACTGTCCGGTCATCACCCAGCATTTCAAAAGCGAACAGTTTCTCTTCGAGGCTCGTTGATTCGGCTACTCTAAGATCTAAAATACTTCGTGATTGCGGATCGAGCACGATAAAATCGGCTTCCCGACCAGGTAAAAAACTACCAATATGATTATCCAGGTCCAATGCTTTCGCCCCACCGAGCGTTGCGAGGTACAAGTTCTCAAGCGGGGATACAGGTAAAATATTATCCGGCGTCTGACTTCCTGCCTTTCTCATCATGGTCACCTTATACGCCTCACTCATCGTGCGCAGGATAGAGAGATCGTTTCCCCCTCCCATATCGGTACCCAGCCCTATTTTGACTTTACTCTTCACCGCATCACCATAATTAAATAAACCACTTCCGAGGAACAAATTGGACATCGGGCAAAAAGCTACGGCTGAATGATGCCTGGCCAGTAAGTTAAAATCATCATTACTCAGGTACACAGCATGCGCAAATACAGAGCGGGGGGTTAATAAACCGTACTTGCCGTAGACATCAAGATAGCTTTCGCTGTAGGGAAATAGCTTTTTAACAACCTCTGTCTCTTGTTGATTCTCGGCAATATGGGTATGGAGATATAAATCAGGGTATTTAGCAAGTAAATCGCCCGCCACTCGCAGCTCTTGCTCGCTAGACGTCGGAGCAAAACGAGGCGTGACAGCATACTGCAACCGCCGGTTATTATGCCATTTTTTGATCAGCGCTTCGCTATCGCGATAAGCGCTTTCAGGTGTATCGAGTAAGGCTGCTGGCGCATTACGATCCATCAAGACTTTGCCCGATATCATCCGCATGTTTCTTTTTTGTGCCTCCATGAAGAATGCATCGACCGATTGAGGATATGTTGATGCAAAGACCAGGGCGGTTGTTGTGCCATTTTTAACCAGTTCATCGAGAAAGAATGACGCTATCTTTTGAGAATGCGTACTGCTGGAAAATTTCATTTCGGTAGGAAACACATCCTTATTAAGCCAGTCCAGCAGTTGGTTACCATAAGAAGCCAGCATCTCCATTTGAGTATAATGAACATGCGTATCAATAAATCCGGGAACAAGTATTTTCCCACGATAATCAACCAATTCAGACAAAAGATGAATATCTTTAAAACTGGAATAGTTTTCAGCTTTTAAAATCTTACCACCATCAACCAGTAGGATACCGTCAGAATAGTGTTGATAAGCACTCTTATCTTCAAGGTAATCCCCGGTAAAATGGATAATCTCACCCCGATAACCAATAATACTGGCAAAAGAAGGAATGCTAACCATGAAGAGAAACGTCCCTAATATAAAAATCCTTAAACTACACATAAAGCTCCTTCATTAAATTAAAACAGTAACAGAAATGATAACTACTATATGTTTTGCTGAATCTATCCTTTACCGCTAACAAATTTCCATTCTCAGTTTTCCCTCCGTGAACTGACTGATATTTTCGTGTCAATAAGCAATGCAACGCCTGTGCAGCCGGCCCCTGATGAGCCAGGAGAAAAGCGCCAGAAAGCGAGCAGGATTGCCACCAAAAATGCAGCTTCGCCATCGACCATGATGAAAACGTTGAGTAATTACCGCATCATAATAACTCGTATCAATAACGATAAATTAACAGATAAAACGAGTAGCAACATTAATTTTACATCGATTTTTAACTGAGAATAACTCTGATTTTTGTTGTATGAACGTTGTTAATATCCAGCCTGCCATATACTTCCATCATAAGGCATAGCGCCACCCAGCTCATAAAAAAATCATCAACTCATAAGGCCGCAGAAATTTATCAAATGTATTTATCATGGAAAAAACATCTTTTGCTATATGTTTTTTTGAATTTAGTAGTGTTACTCTCAAAATGAATGTTGATTGATTATTGACATTACGTGAACGCTTACCTTTAATTTACAAATAAGGTTTTTATGTTATGAATAAAATAAAACATCTACTCTGGCTTCCTGCGCTCCTGGCGGTTTCGTTTGCATCGTATGCAGCCTACCCGACAAACTATTCCTGTTCGGCTAAAAGCTATAAAGGGGAAAAATTGAATAAAGTAACCGTATATGCTGGGGGTCAGAACGAGGCCAAAGGCAAAGCAATGGGAATGTGGAGAGGAAAAGCGCTGTTCAATACAATTCAATGCAGTAAGAAATAACGAGCACCTGATAGAAATAACAGATTTCATCGTTCCTGTGAAATCTGTTATTTATTTAACCTTACATCTCTTTGCATACCTGACTTAATATTCAAAGAGGTCCATATCACTTTTGATGAATTACGCCCGGCCGATATTAAAATTCATGTATAAAGTTAACATCTTATTTATCTCGCATAAGGGCAGATGGATATCGGCATATTCATTTTTTTATCGTTCCGGCGTGTGATAACGAACTGTATATTTTCGCCACCTGATTGATGGTTTCGAGCGGAATAAACTCCCCCACATCAGTGGTGAAAAATATACGCCTTGTCAGCCAAACCTTCTGAATAACTGGTTTTCCCTGCTGCTGGGCTAACGTGCAGTACTGACGAGCCTGCCAGGCTCGAACTTTATACAAAACCAGCGGTAGCGGCGTTTCGCCTGGTTGATAATAAAGTGCTACGGCATAATGAAGTGGATTAACCAGAATCATATTAGCTTTATCAGCGGGAGGTGATGGCCGTGGCGATGGCGGCGACTGTAACAGACTCATCGCCATTGAACGACGTATTCCCTTAATCATTGGGTCTCCGTCATTGTCCTTATATTCTTTTTTAATCTCCTCCATGCTCATTTTTTGTTTTTTAAGATACAATTTCTTCTGGATTAGAAGGTCAAATATCGCGAAGGTGGAAAGTATCAGAATGGCTTTCCAGATAAAATACATCATGCTTTTTAAACCAAAAACCAGCACCGGCATGGATGCGGACATGACCGAGGTAACCAGAGTGTTTATGTCAGCTTCAATGTGTTTAATTAACAAAATCAGAAGAAGCAGGCATTTAAGTAGAGTTATAATTATTAGCCAAAATTTTTGCATCGAAAAAAATGACTTTAGGTTTTTCACTGGACTGATGGCTGATAATTTTGGCATCACCGATTTAATCACTACGACAGGACCAAACTGAATCCAATATGCCAGCATATTGATCAATAACACGCACGTTATAGCAACGATCAGGTAAGGAATTGATGACCTGATAACCTGCTCTGGCAAACCCGCCATCGGTATTTGTTGAGATTTTTTGGTGATAATAAAAACCACGTCAAATAATTGCGAAAAATAAACATAAAATTGAGTGCATGAAAAACAAACAATTCCCATTATCATAGCCAGTATAATTAATTTTGCTAATTCCTGGCTTTTGGGAAGATCGCCCTGCTCTTTCGATTTCTTAAGCTTATAAGGTGTAGGTTTCTCTGTTTTTTCTGCCATATTATTTCGTCAGTATCAGATTCATCATATCAGCAAGATCTGCGAAAAGATCGATCCTGGTGTTCATCAAATGCGTAAACGAGGCGTGAGATAAAAGAAAAAGAAAGGCTACTGCCAGGCATTTAAACGGAATTGCCAGGCTGGTCGCAGGGAGCTGCTGATTGGTTATATTAGCGATGCCGAGTACCAAATCAATTAAGATCAGTACAAATAATATCGGCGCGGCGTAAAGAATAACATAGCTGAAAAAATGACCGATCTGCGTAAGGAAAAGAATAAATCCTTGCGCTGAAAAGCGAGGCGTCCATGCCAGGATTGGCCATAAATCATAGCTGTGCCAGAGGACCTGCGTTATCGAAAAGAGGCCGGGGCCGATAATAACCATTACGCGCATCAATCCTTTCAACATGAACCCAAATGGGGAATAATCATTATCTATCTCAGGGTTAAGCTGCCCTCCCATCATTACGCCACTTTGGCTATCCAGGAGCGAGCCTACGCACTGAAATAACCAATATGGAAATCCAGTAATGAATCCCAGCATAAATCCGGCTACCACTTCTTTAAACAAGATAGGGATCATCTGGATAACGGTAATCGTCCTGCTGGCGAGTTGCTCGTACATCACGGGAACAATCAGCATGCACAAGGAGAGCGCCACCGCCACCTGCAGTCTCTTTTTTATATGGCGAAATGAGAAAAATGGGCATATCAATAGAAAAGCAAGCACTCTGGCGACTGATAAACAAACCGCCAGTAATACAGTGTTGAGCAAACCAACTGAATCAACCATCAGCGAATCACCGGCTGACCGATCGTACTAAATATCATATTGGTAAACTCCAGTAGATTTGCATAAATCCAGTTTCCGGAAAATGAAAATACAACAGCAATAGTGAACAACTTTATAGTATACAGCAGTGATTGTTCCTGAAGCTGCAAGATGGCCTGGAGCAACGATACAATTAACCCGACCGTCACCGTTATTAATAATAATGGTGACGAAAGAATAAGTGATAGAAGCAGCCCCTGCTTAAGAATTTGCATCATAATGACTAATTTCTCTGCATATAGCTACTGAATAACGAATTTAGCAACCGCCCCCATCCATCCACGCTGATAAATAACAAAATCTTTATTGGAATAGCCAGCGTCATTGGTGAAACCATCTGCATCCCCATCACTAACAGCACATTTGAAATAACCAGGTCAATAACAAAGAATGGGATATATATAAGAAAGCCTATTTTGAATGCACTTTGTAATTCAGACAGCACAAAAGCAGGTGTAATTAACAGGATATTTTCATCGTTAATCTCTGTCTTCATTTTCACTGGCCAAAGCATCACTGCAGTTCTCCTGAACTGTTGCACAATCTCTTTATCACTGTGAGATTGCATAAATTTTTTTACCGGCTCAATCGCATGACTGGCCGTGCTTTTGGTCGATTCAAGCGAGTGCGTATCAAGCGGCATCAGGCTTAACCTGTCGCTCACATCATTGAACGTCGGTGCCATAATAAACATTGTTGCCGCAAGCGTAATGCTGTAGAGCACAATGTTGGGTGGGATTTGCTGGATCCCGAGCGCATTTCTGGTAATAAACAGAACAATTGCAATCTTTAGAAATGAGGTACTAACGATCATTAACGTTGGCAGTAACGATAATATCGCAAGTGACAGGGTAATATTTATGGGTGAACTGAAAAAAGGTAAGTTTTGGATTTTTCATTCCTTAATTTGAGAAATAATACTGCCGATTAAAAAGCCCAAATCACCATTTACCGTAACCAGCGTACCGCTTGCCAGTACGTGCTCGTGGTAGCAGAGTGTTGCGGTGCCGGGATTGCTATTTTTGACCGTCAGGACTGAACCGGCGGCGATCGTCTGCAGGTGCGCATACGGAATAACCAGACTGCCGCACTGAATAGTTAGCGTTAAGGGAAGAGTATCTAACTGGCCCGGATTTGCGCCCGCGACAGTATTTCCACCGATAACAGTGGCACCGTCGGCATCTGGATAATTAGTCTCAGAATCAGACATATGATTAACCTCATCAATGAGAAAACCCGTCACTGCGGCATTCTGCTGTCGCTGAAATTGCCCCCGCAGGATCGCGCGGCCAACGCGGATAAAACCGGCACCGTTACAGGCAAAATTTTTGATCTGAGGCAACAGCAGATCGTTCCGCTGAAGCGCCGACAGCTGGCTGAACGTCAGCAACACCTCCCCCACCGGGATGGGAACAAAAATGCCGGGAATTCTGAAATTATTTTTTACCGGTTGCCATCCGATGTTATCTAATAACCCGGCAATGCTCTTTATATCTGATGCACATAAGCTGACAATGTCGATATCATGCCAGCAAACACGCAACCTCAATGTCATGAAGGGTGGCAGAGGTATGGCTTTTGCGGGCAGAATATTGCCAAACAGCGCGTTAAGCTCCAGGCTGAGGTAGTGGTTATATATTTTCCAGTCCCCATAATCACCACAATCTATTAATGCCGGAAAAGATGAGAATACATTAAGAATGGGTTCGGAATTGGCCAACGCCAGAGTGCCGTTGTCATATTGCCACCATGTCCAGTCCGGAGCCGGGAATATCATCTCCTCAGCTAATGTCAGCTCAATATAACCGCACAAGCCCTCACGCTTGAAAGGGTAACGCTGGCCGCATCCGACCCTTCGGCGAAGATCATATTCTGCATATGCCAGGCTTTTTAGCAGCAGTGGTCGCATGTTAATCCTTAATTAAAAGGAGGGTTTGTCTAATCTTTTCAAGTTTTTTGTTATAGAAAAGAATCTGTTCTCTGGTCACTGTGATCTGTTGGCAGACCTGCTCTCTTCGTGCATTAATATTCCGCAGGCTCTGGTTATGCAACGCAATATCTTCTGCCAGACTTTTGAGATGCAATCTTTTGCTGATAAGTAGATGAAAGCTCATCACACGCTGCTGTGACGCGATTTGAAAAGCGCTGTCATTCTGCTGATATTCCAACATTAGCGACTGAATATTCTGCAGCTCACCTTCAGTATCTTTAATGAGATCGTTCAACTGCTGCTGATACCCCTTCAGGGTATGTTCATAACCCATCATTCTTTGCTGATGCACCGGGATTAGGCGCTGAAGAATATAACGAGGGTTATTCATCATGCTTCGCCGGGTATTGCTGCACAAGAGAGTGCAAAAGGGCTAATGTATCGTCGAAAGGGGCCGGATGTTTTAAGGGTTGCTGCAAGAAACTGTTCAACGCTTGTTTTGCAGAAATTGCGCAGTCAATTTCTGCATCACTCCCCTGCTGATATTCCCCCATGCGGATCAAAATTTCATTTTCCTGCCAGATTGCCAGTAATTCGCGAAAACGGGCGGCATCTTTAAGCTGCTGACTGCCGACGACCTGAGGCATGACTCTACTCAGGCTGGTCAGGGTATCCACGGCCGGATAGTGCCCGGCTTCCGCCAGGGAACGCGAAAGCATGATGTGTCCATCAAGAAGCGATTTGATCTCTTCCGCAATCGGATCGTCCTGCATATCTTTTTCCATTAGCACAGAATAAAGGCCGGTGATACTGCCAGAACCAAACTCACCAGCCCGCTCGATCAGGCGCGGGAGCAGCGTGTACACAGAGGGGGGAAGCCCGCTGGCATTAATGGGTTCTCCCAAAGCAAGGCCGATTTCGCGCTGAGCGCGCGCCAGGCGCGTCAGAGAATCCAGGATCAGGAGTACATGCTTACCTGAGCGGGCATAAAACTCCGCAATCGCGATGGCAGAAAATGCAGCTCTGACTCGCTCCATACTGCTTTTATCGGACGTTGCACAGATAAGCACCGTTTTCTGACGAAGTTTCTCGTCGAGCTCGTGATTGATAAAATCGCCAGCTTCCCTGCTCCGCTCGCCGATCAAACCGAAAATGATAGTATCGCACTCAACATTTCGTGCCAGTTCAGCCAGTAAGGTCGTTTTGCCACAGCCGGCCCCGGCAAAAACCCCCAATCGCTGCCCTCTGCCGAGCGTCATTAGCCCGTCAAAAACCCGTAACCCCGTGGGTAGTGGATGGTGAATACGCGGACGCGTCACGGCTAAAGCAGGAGATCGCATTACCGCTATTCCCTCTACGTTGTCCTCGCCCGGCACCACAAAAGCCTGCCTGTGGTTGTGACTCAGCGAGCGACCAAATCCATCAAGAATACTACCGGGTAGATCTTCCGGGCAGCAAATGCGATGCGGCTCGAAGAAAGGAACGACCCATGATGCCTCCCCCATCCCCTCAACGACCCCCAGCGTGGCAAGCCAGGTTGTTCCTTTCCTGAAACTGATAATTTCTGCTAGTGACCTTCTGTCCCCGCTTTGAATTTCACATAAATCGCCTATCCGGGAGTACGGTAGCCGACATTCAATCATCATGCCTTTAATGGCTCTGACCTTAGCGCGTACGCTAACGGATTTTTTCCTGATACCGGAACTCAGTTTCCAGGAGACCCAGCGCTGAAAATCATTATTTTTCATATTCGCTACCATTTAATTCTCACAGTTTCTTTGCCCTGTAATTCGATTTCATGCTCTTGAATAGCGGTAAGCCGATAACCCTGTAACTCATCACCAATAAACAACATCTTCCCGGTAGATGTTTCAATATACGGAGGCGTATTTCTGGAGACCATTTTTATCTGGAATGGCAGCGTATTAATAAGCTCTTGCGTTTCGTTAATAACAGGCACAGGAGCGCGGTAACGGGAAGTAAAAGTATCCAGCATTCGGGCAACGATATTCATTTCCCGCGGGGGGAGGACGCCGGTGAGAATCACTTTGTGGTCTTTTTTCGCTATCAACACCTCGCGCGATAACCCTCTTTCCCTGATCATATTCTTGAGTACGAGAGTAATATTGTCTGATGTCAGTAAAGTGAGCTCGGGTTTTACCTTGTCTGACGGCAGCTTTCCCTCTGGCTCAAAGGGCCATATAACGAGCATTGTCGCCAACATCAATAGCACAGGAAGCGCATACCCGATCCTTTTTTTAGCCGCCCCTGACCATAATATGCGCCCGGGGGCCGCTTGCCAGGGGGCTGAGATATCACACACGATGAGCCACACAGGGCCGACGTTAAAAGCCTCTCCGGGATAGACTGCTACACGCCTTTCTGTCTGACAAAAGGTGATACTCCACGTCTGCTGCTCGCAGGATAAGATTGCATGTTCGCATTGAATTCCACTGTCTGAGAGCTGGAGGTGATTGCCTGCAGACGTCCCTATCTTCCAGCGTTCTCCGGTTAAAGGAAGTGCCGCGCTAAATTGATGGCCAGATAACACTCGTAGTTCGTACAATTCTTATTTCTGCCTGTACTATTCATAAAATAATGTGATCGATAATCTTAATGGAAATACTCTGCGGAATTTCCGAGTATGAGATCACCGGAATAAAATATTTATTCTGTGATAATAGTGAGCACAAGGGGGAACGGAGTGAATGTTCGACCAACAATACAGTTTTATTTTCATAATAATCACTCATCAAGTGATGCTCTGTAAAGCGTTTAAAAATTATTGCTGAGGCATTATAAAGCTGTTCAGAACGGGTTCTGCTAACGACATCATCTGCCTCTGCAAGATATTCATGCAGCAACGCCTCGCTCTGCTGCGAAAATACATATGCGGAGATCACACCAGAGACGGCATACTGGTGGCAAATGATATTCTTAAGACATAAACGTACCATTGCGGCGATCTTGTCGACATTATACTCATCGGAGCCATGCATAATGATGGATTCAACAATCAGTCGTACCGAGCGTAACGAGACTCTTTCATTGACCAGGCGGTGCAATATGGCAGTAATAATGTTCAGGGGTACGCTGCGCTGCAGCTCCTGCGCAAGTTCCGGTGACTCAAATTCCAGCCATTTCACCAGAGCGCTGGTTTCATGGAGTCCGATAAACTGTGAGCATGTCTCGAAAAGAGTCTGTTCAGTGGCTCGGACAATATATGTCTGCGCAGGCACAGAGACTATGTCGGGGGCCTGTTGCATAATCACCTCCCGTGTTAGCCAGGCTTTTTCATCATCCTCAGGATAATGATTCTCCGCCGCAATAAGCGTCTGACGAACCGTATCCGGCAAATCGTCTTTTGCCACCACGACAAGATCGGCAGAAAAAGGTAAAGTCAGTACCGGAATTTCATTTACGCAAAATCTGAAGCAGTCAGGCTGGTCATTTCCCGTAAAACGTATCTCAAAAACCGGTAACATATATCCATACTGATCGACAATCGTGTTGCGCATCTTTCTCAACTCACCAATGAGCTGAACGACACTTTCGTTGTTCTGCTGCAGCGCGGCAAAGGTTATAAGATAGGGAACGGTTGCGTTAAACGCTTTAATATCTTCGAATGCATTATCCTGCGGAGCAATCTCCGTAACCACCGGGGCAGGAATGCGTTTACTTTTCATAATATTAAAAGCACCAAGGGTAAAAGTGGATGCAGAAAAGGCAACAAATAACAGAGATGGCATTCCAGGTATAAAGGCAAAGCAGAGCATGAAGGTTGCTGCCGTGATTAAAGCCTGTGGTTGCATCAATACTTGCTGAAAAATATCCGTACTGAGAAACTTTTTATTCTCTTCATCTGGAACTCGGGTGATAATAATCCCGGCGGTAAGCGAAATAAGCAATGCCGGGATTTGAGCTATCAGCCCATCGCCAATAGTAAGAATAGAATACAGTTGCAACGCCCCTGCCATGTCCATGTTATGCTGCACAATACCAACAAATAGCCCGCCAACAATATTGACGATAACGATAATAATGCCGGCAATGGCATCTCCTTTAACAAATTTCATCGCGCCGTCCATGGCGCCATATAACTTGCTCTCTTTAGCCAGGTTATACCGCATCTGTTTTGCTTGTTCGCTGGTTATCAGGTTAGCTCGCAAATCACTATCAATAGAAAGCTGCTTTCCGGGCATTGCATCTAAACTGAATCGAGCAGCAACCTCCGCAACGCGCTCTGCCCCACGCGTGATAACGATAAAATTTACCACGGTGAGAATCAGAAAGACGATGGCGCCGACAGCTAAACTCCCTCCCACGACATAATTCCCTAAAGCTTCGACGATATGGCCAGCATTTTGCTGCAGTAGAATCTGCCGTGTTGTCGAAATGGAAATCCCCATTCTGAAAATAGTGGTGATCAGCAAAATTGAAGGAAAACTCGATAATTGAAGTGAATCCCTTAAGTAAAGCGCGGCCATTAGCAATAAGGCTGAAATGCAAATATTAAGTGTTATCAGCAGGTCTATCAACCAGGGGGGGACGGGGACAAAGATGATGAGTACAATCAGAATAAGAAAGATGCCGCCAATAATTTCAGCACGCAAAAATAATACCGACAGCAGAGTCCGTAGCGTATTCATCTAATCGATTCCTTTCAACTGCAAGCGGTCTTTATGTTTATGTGGGAAAACAAGAGAAAAAGTTCCTGAAAATTTTTGTGCAAGTTCATTCACCGATATATTGACCTCATCAACCAGCATTTGCACAAAATCATCCACCATAAAACTTAATCAACTGATTTATCACATTATTATATCTGGCATGATAATTGCCATAATACATATGGGACAACAAACAATACCGCCGGAGGCTGATATGTGTTATTTGGGAATAGAGAATCAATTGCCTGGTTGCAGAAAAGAGTGTGACCGAGTCTGGGGAGAGACTCTTGAGGAAATCTTCAATAAACTTTATTCTTTTATCCGGCGCCGGGTTAACAATTATGCTGATGCTGATGATATTTTTCAGATGACCTGCCTGAAAACATTACTCTGCCGTTGTAACTATGCTGGGCATTCGAAACCCGCCACATGGATATTCAGCATCGCGCTTAACCTCATTAGAAACTACTATGCAGAAAAGAAAAAAGGTGCCATTTTCTCCTCATTTGGCAACGACCTGGATAGTACTTTGTTCTTTTGTCCAGAGGATGTTTATATTCAGAATGAACTTGTTTGCAAGACGTTGAATGAAATAGAAAATCTTACGGAGGAAAACCGACAAATTTTTAAGATCCTACTGGAGGATGGTAGCTCTTACCACGATGTTGCTCAAGTGATGAAAATACCTATTGGTACAGTTCGCTCACGCCTCTCTCGCTCAAGGGTTTTGATTAAGAAAAAGATGCTATAGAGAAGTACAGAACCATCAGAAGTTCATCAGTCCACCTTTATCGGTGGATTGATGAATAAGAGTATTGCGCAAATACAATCCCCTCACCCAAATTTTTTCATCACGAATGATTCATTATGCTGCGCCAGCGTGCATTCAAGATAACATTTACCCACAGCGACCATTTTAACCAATGTCTGTATTGTCAACATTTGAAAAGAATAGCCAAAATGGGAACTCAAAGGGCATCTATCTTACTTAATGAATAACAGGTCAGCTACAATTCATTAAGTCATGTGCTATGACAATTCCAAAGCACCAATAAATATTATCCTTAAACCACCGATAAATTAGCAACTGTCGGGAGCGACATAACATCATGCGTTCACTAATGGCATTAATTTTATTATCCGCCGTCTTCCATTCTCAGCCAACAGAAGCATACTGCTTCAATATTGCTGGAGAGAAAAATAGAATTGACCCTCTACTTTTGAAGTCCATTGCAATACAGGAAAGTAATTTAAACCAACATGCAATAAATTTATCAGGTAACAAGTTAAAGCGTAGCAAAGACTACGGACTTATGCAGATCAACAGTCTGCACATCCCGCAACTTAAAAAGAAAGGGATAATCAAAACTGAGCGTGACCTGCTTAATAAACCGTGTCTGAATGTACAAATTGCTGCTGAAATATTATCGCAGCATTTACATATTTGCGGAAGGAATTGGGAGTGTTTGGGTTCTTATAATGCAGGTTTTGCCAGGTCGCAAAAAAGAACACGGGAAATATATGCGAAAAAAATCCGTAAAATATACACCACCCTTTACCATGAGAGAAAATCACGAAAAAATGAAAATGCTCACTATCTTGCAAACGTCAAAATGGTCAGGTAACCATGAAGTTAAATTATTTGTTAATCCGTAGTAAAAAATTAATATGGACGCTGTCACATATTAAAGAAATACCGGGAAGCGTTGATGGTATAATCTACCCACATTGTTCAGGATTTATCATAACGGACAACCTGTGCCTCCCACGGTTATTTCTTTTTAAAGAAAATGGTAGTCGCTATGCAATCTTCACATCGGTAGAAAAACATAATAATAAGATTAGACTGTTGTTCTCCACCACCCAGAATGATAGCCAATATTTTGATCTTGAGAGGTTATGCTACGATGAGTGGATTAATCTGGCATCGAATTTATATCGACACTGCTGCCAACTCACCGATAAAAAAACAGATTATTCATTTGAGTAATTTTATTAAAAACTACATATTAGGAATGTTTTCATGAAGATTGAGGCAATAACCAGTGGCAACACCTCATTATCTGCAGAAGCCCTCCGCTCAAGTGCTACAGACAACAGTGCAGCATTATCTGATATCAGTAACTTTAATTTTTATTCAGCTGCCAAACCTGCTTCTGACAAGGATAAAACGCTCTCTCTGGAATCCATTGAGTCTGCAAGAGTAAAAGCTATGCTTGGCCTGAATAATGCCGCGAATGCAACCAACCACCTGGCATTTTCTGATGCCAACGCCGCCCTTAGCGAGCTGTACCTGAAAAACCTGGCAGGAATAAAAATCATAAGCAAGTGCACGCAATGCATCGAGAAGCTGGTTAACTTACAATAGCTCTAATGATGAATATAAATCATGGGCGTTTACTTCTACTCATTGGTCTCATGCTTATGCAGGGCTGCGACTCATCGTCGGTACTATATAACAATCTACCAGAGAACGAAGCTAATGAAATGATCGCCATTTTGAATAAAAATGGCGTTCAGGCAAATAAAGTCATTAACAAACAGGGGGTGTCGGTTACTGTTAATGCACGAGACTTTACCAGCGCTATTTCAGAACTGAACAAACAAGGTTACCCTAAGAATATTAAGGAGAATCTGGGTGAGGTTTTCAGCAAGGATACTATGTTGTCCAGCCCTCTGGAGGAAAAGGCACGTTATATCTATGCTCTGTCTCAGGAGATGGAGTCAACTCTGGAACAAATCGATGGCGTAATTAGTGCCAGAGTTCACATCGTTCTTGCTGAACGTATTGCGCCGGGTGATCCTGTCCAACCCGCCTCTGCGGCTGTTTTTATTAAACATCGAGACTATTTGGATCCTGATATTTATGAAAACAAAATAAAAGAGTTGATTATCACCGGACTCCCCGGACTTATGCGAAACGCCTCAACGGACACTTCGGTTATCTTCGTTAATGAGAATAGCCGCGATAATGCTCAGGAAGGCCTTTCTGAAGTAAAAAACAGCGAAGTGTTTTCATTCATCAGAAAAATATTGACCTTGTTAATATTTCTGTGTGGGTCAGGCTGGCTAGTATGGAAGATAATTAATGGAAAATTTAAACGAAGATGAAAACCTGCATGCCGCTAAATGGTTGTTTGATGATTTTTATCAGGCAATGCATCCGCACTGGATAAAAGCGATTGAGCGACGAGGCAAGTCAGTATTGCGTTACTATCCTTCCCTATTTTTTAAAATCCTGAAGCTTGAACCTGTCATACCTTCAGTCATATCATTTTATTTACGAACACTTTCTGAATTTTCACCAGAACAGCGCCAACACTTTATCAAGCTGGTAGATGCCATATTAAGGAACCATGATCATGATTTGGACAGCAGCAGTAAAATATGGTGCCGAAGAATAGCTCGAACGAGAACCAGTTTGGCTATAACGGTGTGGGCAGAGCAGGACCCGGCAGCGTTTACACTGAGTGTATTGAGTGTTATTGAACCGATGAGCAGAAGCTATCTCTACCTCCTTTTTCCACCGGAAATACAACGTACAACGCTTTCCGGCTGCGATCATCAAACTGAGAGGGACGTTTATGATAATGTATTTAGGGCCGTGGTATGGAAAATAAACCCGCCGCGGGAGCCAGCCCCGGTTGGGATCTGAAGCTATTAACCATCCCCATTCCAGTCGGTGAATGTCTGATTAAAAAAGCGACACTGGAGATGGCTAATGAAACTTTACACTTATCAGGAGCCTTTGCCAGAGAGATTATTGACGGTGCGCATAAAGAGGCTGCCTCAATCATTGAACGCGCTAAAAAAGAGGCACTGGATCATAGTGAAAAACAGCGCCATGATCTCTCTGAAGACTTTTCAAAAAAATGTGCGTTATTTTTTTATAAATGGGAAAAGCAAAAGCTATTTGATGAGCAAAGAATTATTGAAAGCGCCACCAGGATAATTAACCATATCCTGGGCGAGATTCTTGATGAATTAACCGCGATGAGCAAGATTAACCTCATGCTTAAGGCGTTAAGCACCTTCTACACTAGCGTTGATGCTCAGGAAATGACACTAAAATTTTCCGTGGTTCATTTAGAAGACATTCAATGCTGGCGAGACAAACATAGTTGGTATGATATCAAATTACTGCCCTGCACTGGTCTCGCTGCCGACATCTTTACGCTGATAACCGATGATTGTGAGTTTGAGATCGGCTGGTCACAATTTAAAGCAGCGATAATGATCTAACTCAAACAGGCTTACTGGAGATCACATAATGAGCATTGATCTACTACAACACCAACTCAGGGCTAACCTGATTTCTTCTCAAATTGATATTTATAATTTTGCGAACCAGACCAGAAAATCTCTATCTCCCAATGATATGTATAATTTTCAATTCAAGCTACAGGACTACTCCAACGCGAGCTGGGTTAACTCACAATATCTTGAATTTCGCCATTCAATACGTAAATCCGCACTGGAAGCAATTAATTAACAGGGTCTGTTAAAAATGCAACTTCGTTATTATGGTACGTTATTCCTGAGTTTATATGCTACGTTAAATTCTGACGTTCAGGCCGCTGTGCCACAATCCTGGAAGCAAGGTGCTTATGCCTATGTTGCCGGGGAAAACTCTCTCGATACGGTATTAGCCGACTTTGCTCGCGGGTTTGGTGTGAATATTGAAAAGGACAAAAATTATACTTTACCCGTTGAAGGAACCCTGCGAGCAGCAGATGCTGAAAGCTTCCTCAATCGACTGGCTATGCAATACAAGTTTCAATGGTTTGTATACAACGACACGCTGTACATCAATGATATAAAGGACAAGACTAGCCGTCGAATCATGACGGATGCCGTGAGTGCTGCCGAAGCCAAACAGGCGCTGATTGATATCGGGCTTTTTGAGCCGCGCTTTGGCTGGGGGGAGATGGGTAATCGGGGAGCGGTGCTGATATCCGGTCCCAAAAAATATGTCTCTTTCGTTGAGCAATTTTTGTCCTTTCCTAAAGATAAGGCATCTTCCCGTGTAAGAAATATGATTTTCCCCGTAAAACATATGTCAGTGGTCGATCGGGTTATTGGCTACAGGGAGCAGAAATTAACGGTTCCAGGTATGGCCACTCTGGTGAGAAGCGTGATGGGCAATGGCGTCGGGGATAATAGTTCATCGTGGATGCCTGAAATGGAGGCTTCATCGGATAAAACGCTGCGCACGCTGGCAGAGAGAAATCTGCCTCCAGGACTCGCCCCCTATCCCGAAGGGGGCAACGGACGCATTGTTGCAGATATGGCTAATAATGCGATTATTGTCCGGGACGATCCCTCCTTGCGTCTTGAATATCAATCATTGATACAAAATCTGGATAAGCCCAAAAAAATCATAGGTATCAAGGCACTCCTTGTTGATATCGATCGTAATGAGCTGAACAGACTGTCAATCAACTGGCTCGCCAAAATTGGTAACACAACGATATCCTCGATGATGGGACGCCGTGGAACGATTGGGCTTAACAATTTACCCAATCTGCTGGCTGATATTAACTATCTCGAAGGAGCCGGCTATGCCCGGGTGTCTTCCAGCCCTTCCCTTGTAACATTAGATAATTATCCGGCAGTTATCGATTTCAATGACACTGCGTATGTCAAGCTGACAGGTGAAAATGTTGCTAATCTGAAGCCTATTTCTGTAGGTACCAGCCTGCGGGTGACACCACGTATTATTACTGAAAACAATAATAGGAAAATTTATCTCTACATTGATATTGAAGATGGAAAGATGAAAGCCGGTCCAATAGCTGAAAATGTGAACATTTCCAGAGGAGAAATCAGTACACAAGCCGTAATGGATGAAAGTTCTGCGCTGGTTATTGGCAGTATGCAGAAAAGGACAACTCAGCAGACCGAGAGTAAGGTTCCAATACTTGGAGATATTCCCGGCATAGGTAAACTTTTTACGAACGTTAATACAACCGAACAAAACAGAGAGCGTATCTTTCTTATTTTTCCTGAAATTATTGATGAAACACTGCCAGATAATATCAGTAATTTTTCTAACCTTGCCAATGCCCCCCATAAAGAAAAAAATAATGAGCCATTTAGATATAACATTTCAGCTTTATTAACCAGCCTGGATAATGGCTACGCGCCAAAGTGGTTAACTAAGGGGGGTGAGGGCATGACATTAAAAGCTTTTTGTCATGACAATCCACAATTCGCGATCCAAAACAACGGCCAACAGTTTTATCGAGGCCAGGGTTACGAAGTGACAATTGGTACCATTT
>WJYK01000020.1 GCA_009668225.1 Enterobacteriaceae bacterium RIT693
TACGGTCGCCGTGATGCTGTGCGCCCCGTCGGTGAGGTCGGTTTCCGGGGTGAACGTCCAGTTGCCGTCGCCGCCAATCGCGGCACTGCCGAGCACCGTGCCGTTATCCTTGATCACCACTTTATCCCCCGGCTCAGCGCCATCCACGTGGCCGCTGAGGGTTGGGGTTCTGTCGTTGGTCGGATGGGTGGCATCGATGGGTAGACCCGCATCGTTAGTGATTGTTACGCCCGTTGTGCCCTGAGGCGGCGTGGTATCAACGACCACAACCATATGCGACGTTGTGCTATTGCCCGCGTCGTCTGCCACATCAATCGTCAGGTTGTTATCACCATCAGCCAGCGCGCTGTCCGGCGTTATCTGCCAGTCGCCGTTTTGATCCACGTCGGCAGAGCCAATAACCCGATCGCCATCCTTAATGGTTACCGTGGTGCCTGGCTCGGCTTTGCCGTGGATAGTCGGCGTGTTGTCGTTGGTGGCGGAGCCATCGAGAAGGTTATCGTCCCGGTCCGTGACAATAATATCGTGTACTGCATCAGGTGCAGTGGTGTCGATGATTACCTCAACCGGCTGGGCGTCGCCCACATTACCGACGCTGTCCTGCAGTTCAGCCGTCAGATGATGAGCGCCTTCAGTCAGTGGCAGCTCAGGCGTAAATGACCAGGACCCGTCTGCGCCAATATCAGCATGACCGACCGTTACACCACCGTCTTTAATCACGACGCGATCGCCCACTTCTGCACCGCTAACAGATCCGCTCAGCACCGGCGTATTGTCGTTACTGATGCCATTCGCGATCGGCTGCGGGTTGTCCGGTTGGCTGTCGTTGGTGAGCTGAATGTCCGTGATGAGGCCAGGAGGAGGGATAGTATCAACGGTGATGTTTAGATCGGATGAGGCACTGTTACCCGCATCGTCGGTCACTTCAATAACCAGGTCGCTTCCCCCTTCGGGCAGCGTTTGGTCTGGTGTAATTTGCCAGTCGCCGTTCTGGTCAACGTCAGCGGAACCAATAACACGATCGCCATCCTTAATGGTAACCGTGGTGCCCGCCTCGGCTTTACCGTGGATAGTCGGCGTACTGTCGTTGGTCGTTGAACCTTCGAGAATATTACCGTCTTTATCGGTAATCGTAATATCGTGCGCTACGTCCGGCGGGGTCAGGTCCGGCACAACGTGAATAGTGATGGGGTCTGTCGGGTCGCTGATATTACCGCCGGTATCGACGACTTCAGTGATAAGGTGGTGACTGCCATTTCCCGGTTCCAGCGGCAGCTCCCAATAACCATTTTCATCCACAGGAGCGGTGCCAACAACGGTTTCACCGTTTTTTACGACGACTGAACAGCCCGGCGTCGCCTGCCCGCTTATCAACAGGTGTGACTCTTCGATCGTGGTATTAGCCGCAACGCTGTTGCCTTTATTATCCGTAAGCTGAAGATTGCTCGCGCTGTCGGGCCGTGAAGCCGTGGCGCTATCATCGCTGTCTGAATGACCGTCGTGCCGGGAAGCCGCAATGACGCCACCGGCAATGGCTGCAGTGGCAAGACCCGCAGCAGCCGCCGCCCAACCGGACATACCAAACAGGCCAGCAGCGCCTTTGTCATCATCATCATCATCATCCTGCAGCCCTTCAACCTCTGCTGCCAATGGCTCGCCCACCGGTACAGAACTGTCCTGCGCAGGTTCGGCCTGAGCAATACTGCTCTCTCCATCGCCCAGGGTGCTGGCCTGCGAAGTTTTGTCCACGCCAGACCAGGTATAGAGATTATCCTTATCATCCATACCGTAAATGTCAGCAGGCTGCTCTTGTGCATAGTAGCCTTCAATCACCACGGCGGGATGATGCCCGTGCGGGGTAGAGATCTCTAAATTTTCACCATGGCGCGAGAATTTTAGGTTTTTAACAGCCGCAAGCCCCTCACCGCTTTTAAGGATAATACTTCCGTGGGCTGGGGCCTGAATGGTTAATTGCGTTAATGGTTCAACTTCAATAACAACATTACTTTTATCAGTAATAATATTTGCAGCATGCGTCAGCATACTTTCACTGTGTGATGAGGTCGTCATAATCTATCCCTGGTTACAAGTTTCAATCATTTTGCTATGGAGTCCCATAGAGAAATACAAAATCAGGCGTTTCGACAAATCATCTCGCCTGCGCTTAATACTAAATTGCGCATAAAAACATTGATATATTTCTCAACCACTATAACTATGAAAAATATCTGATTGCGACCAGAGCAGCGCAGACCCTCGCCTCAGAATGAAAACACAATCAATTGATTAATAAGCACTTATAATGAAAATCACGATCTTCACAGTGATTTCATAAATTAATCACATGCATTAACCCAAGGCATTCTTTATTATTTCGCCGCCGCAAATATATCTTTACTCTTCTGAATTATTTCGGGACAACAAAATCTTAATACTGCTAACAAAAATGATAGAGAACATTCTCAATCACAATTAGATAAATCGGCTAAAGAAAAAAAACCATTAATGTTATTTCTTTTTTAATTAGTACTACCAGGGGTTGCCCTATAAATAAAGGTAACGGAATTACCAACCTTCAGAGATTCGAAATCCTATTATGAAAGAGCACAACAGCACGCACTCAGCCGCGCCTGCGGGGAAGGACACCCTGCTCAACGCGGTCACCTGGTTAGTGAATGAGCATGGCAAAACGGTGAGCCAGGATGTCCTCTATGCCGGGTTGCCGCGAGGTGAAATATTAACGCCTGCTGTTGCCGTCAGGATGCTAGAGCAGACAGGCATTCATGCCGGATGGATGAAGAGAGATCTTCTGACGCTGCCGGACGACCTCTTTCCGGCAATTATTGCAACCACTGCAGGTGACTACACTCTTCTTCTCGGCAAAGACGGTGAGCGCTTCATACTGCTGGATCCAGTGGAAGAAGAAATAAACCACCTGACGTCCACAGAACTTAGCGAGTGCTATGCCGGATATGCTCTATTATCAAAGACAATTGTTAGACCATCCGCCCGAGCGGATGACGACATTTTGCCCGATGCCTCTCAGGCCGGTCACTGGCTGTTTTCCACCCTCTGGCGCTACCGGCAATATTTTTACAGTGCCGCTCTGGCGGCGCTGCTGGCGAATATTCTGACGCTGTCGACAACGTTTTTCACCATGAACGTTTATGACCGCGTTGTGCCCACCGGTGCCTATGCCACTTTATGGTCATTAGCGATTGGCGTACTCATCGCCATCAGTTTCGAATTTATCTCCCGCCAGATCAGAACATACCTCGTGGATACTGCGGGCAAAAAAGCCGATCTTCTCGTAGGCTCACGGCTATTTCGTAAGACGCTCGCTATCAGAATGGAGTGCAAACCACGTTCGGCTGGCTCCTTTGCCAACCAGCTGCGCGAGTTTGAATCCGTCCGGGATTTCCTCTCTTCAGCGACGCTGGCAACGCTCTCCGATCTCCCTTTCTGCCTGCTGTTCCTGAGCGTGATGTTCATGATTGGCGGCCAGTTGGTCATCATTCCCATACTGGCGGTACCGGTAATCATTATCGCCGGGGTCATTATTCAGTGGCCGCTGTCGCGATACATGAAGGAAAACATCAGCGAAATTTCGCAGAAGCAGGGTCTGGTTATCGAAACCATCGTTGGCCTTGAAACCCTTAAAGCGGCGAAGGGAGAAGGCATGATGCAAAAACGCTGGGATGACTTCAGCGCCCTTGCCGCCGCGTCATCAATGAAAACACGTTATCTTTCCAGCCTGACCAGCAACTTTGTCAGCTACGTTCAGCAGGTGTGTACCGTGCTTATCGTGCTGTGGGGAGTCTATCTCATCCACGCCGGAGAACTCACTATGGGTGCGCTGGTCGGGATGGTGATCCTCTCTGGACGGTCGCTGTCGCCGCTGGCGGCAGTGGTTAACCTGGCAATTCGCTTTCAGCAGGCTAAAACCGCATTAACCTCTCTTAATCAGCTGATGGCAATGCCAACGGAACGCGACAAGCAGGCCCATTTTTTACCGACCCCACCGCTTAAAGGTGAAATTAAGCTTAATCAGACCGGTTTTCACTATCCAAAAATCGGTGTCCAGGAGCCGCAGCAAATTCTGCACGCCCTGAATTTGCAGATTCGCCCCGGTGAACGGGTGGCAATTTTAGGCAGTATTGGTAGCGGTAAGTCGACGCTATTAAAAATTCTGGCCCGCCTGTACCTGCCAACTCAGGGACAGATGACAATGGACGGGCTGGACGTTAATCAGATTGATCCCGCCGACTGGCGCACCGCCTGCGGCTATGTATGCCAGGACAATCGGCTATTTCAGGGCACGCTACGCCACAATATTGTGATGGGGGATCCTGCCGTTAGCACGGAACGCTTCCTGGAAGTCGCCAGGCTTACGGGGATCGATGCACTCGCGCGCCGTCATCCAGCAGGCTATGACATGCCGATAGGCGAAATGGGGCAAGGGCTTTCGGGCGGCCAGCGCCAACAGGTGTCACTTGCCAGATGCCTCCTGTTGGATCCCACTATTCTGCTGATGGACGAACCGACAAGCTCGATGGACACGGCTTCTGAAGCACGGTTTATCGCCCAGCTTAAAATAGTTACCCAGGACAAAACGCTGATAATTGTTACCCACCGCACGGCGGTGCTGGAGCTGGTCGATCGCATTATCGTGCTGGAAGACGGCAAGATCCTGGCAGATGGGACGAAGGAATCCATCATGGCGAAACTTCGCCAGCCTCCACGTAAACCGGCCCCAGTCCACGCCGCTTCTGGGGTAACTGCCAGGCAGGAGGCAGCAGCCAATGCGTAATCAATCCAAAATACAGCCAGGGGACATGCAGTTTCTCGACGATCTGCAAAACGCTATCGTCATACAGAAGCACCCGAGGAGCATGATTGTCCTGTGGCTAATGGCGGTCGTCGTTATCTCAACGCTGGTATGGTCTCATTTTGCTCGCGTAGAAGAGATAACCAAAGGCGATGCCAAAGTCATCCCCGCCAGCCACGAACAGATCATTGAAAGCTTTGAAGATGGCACGCTTGAAAAGCTGTTCGTAAAAGAAGGCCAGCTCGTCGAAAAAGGACAGCCGCTGCTTAAACTTGACTCTACCCGTTCAGAGGCAAGCTATCAGGAGGAGCTATCAAAAACCTACGGTCTTAAGGGCGCAATCTCCCGCGCTCGCGCTGAAGCCTATGATTTACCGCTGACCTTCCCGGAAGGGATCAAAGACTTCCATACCATCGTTCAGGATGAGACAAAAGCCTATCAAACTCGCCGCAAACTGCTGGATGAGAGTATCAGCGCCCTCTCGCACAACTTGATGCTCGCGGAGAAGGAGGTCAATCTTTCTGAACCGCTGGCAAGGCGCGGCTTAATTTCCGATATGGAGATCTTACGTCTACGCCGTCAGGCCAACGATCTGCGCCTGCAAATTGCGGACCGCACCAACAAATACCATTCCGACGCCAACAGCGAACTGACACGTCTTGAATCAGACCTGGCACAGGCTGAGGCAAGACTGGTCGGACGTAAGGACGTGATCAAGCACGCGCTGATTACGGCACCGGTTAAGGGAACGATTAACAGCATTAAAACCACCACCATCGATGGCGTTATCGCCCGCGGGACGCAAATTATGTCGCTTATCCCCGCAGAAGATAATTTGCTGCTGGAGACCAAAATCAAGCCTTCAGAAGTCGCTTTCCTGCACCCGGGACTTGCGGCAACGGTAAAAATCTCGGCCTACGACTTTTCCATCTATGGCGGTCTTAGCGGGGTGATTGAAAGCATCAGCCCGGATACGATTATTGATGAAACCAAAGCTCGCTCGGGACGTGAGGATACAACCTACTACCGGGTGTATATCAGAACCCATGGCTCTAATTTGCATGTTAAGGACAAAAGCTTCCCGATTATCCCGGGAATGACGGCAAGCGTGGAGATTAAAACAGGGGAGAAAACCATTCTGTCCTACCTGCTAAAACCAGTTTTAAAAGCGCGTGAAGCATTCAGGGAGAGATAATGCGATGCGAAAGAACATTTTTGTCTTAAGTCTCATAGCGATGAGCTTCAACTGCGCCGCCTCGCTGGCGGCAAACGATCCGCACAGCCGGGATACTCTTATCCATAGTGCTACCCGCGCTTACCTTGAGCAAACGATCAATCAGGCG
Organism: Enterobacteriaceae bacterium RIT693; assembly: GCA_009668225.1. Taxonomy (GTDB): domain Bacteria; phylum Pseudomonadota; class Gammaproteobacteria; order Enterobacterales; family Enterobacteriaceae; genus Cedecea. The sequence continues at coordinate 6,172 of WJYK01000020.1, forward strand.
CTGGCTTACAGCCCGGAAGTGAAAGTTGCAGGCGCGGACAGCAGCGCGGCACATTACGACATCGATCAGGTTAAGGGACAGCGCTGGCCGCAGGTACAGCTTGGCACCACCGCGCCATTGGCCTCTTTTGGCAGCGGTTCGACGCCGGGCCAAAAACACCCGGGTGACAGCAGCCTTGCCGTTAGCGTCACCACCCCCATTTTTGACTGGGGCAGAAATAGCGAAAGCGTTGACAGCGCGACGCAGCAGGCCAGGGCATCCATGCATCAATATGACTATACCCGTCAGCAAATTGCCTTTAGCACGGTAACCGAATTAATTGATTTCAGCCGCTACAGACAGAACCAAACCATTACGCTGCATTACGTTGAACGTATGCGTAAGTTGGTGAATATGCTGAGCGACATCACCGAAACGGATGCGGGCAGATATAGTGAGTTGGTGCAGGCCAGGGCGAAGCTGCTGGCGGCAGAAACCACGATGCAAAGAGTCAAAGAGCAGCTTCGGCAGTCGGAAATAAAGCTCTTTCGCCTGACCGGAAACGCCGTGACGCTACCGGAAAAGTTCGACTGGACCATGCGCCCAATCCCCCCCTCACTGGTGATGAGCAGGATTATGGACCATCCCTTCTTGCTGAAAGCGCAGGCAGAGGCCAGCGCCTCAGAGCACCAGGCTGCCGCCGTTAAAGCGAGTAGCCTGCCGCAAATTAACTGGGTAATTTCCAAGAATACGTCGAAAGACAGCTACGGCAATGATGAGCAGTGGTACACCGGCCTGAGCGTGCAGTGGAACCTCTTCTCTGGCGGCTCAGACAGAGCGGCGATTCAGGCTTCATCCGCCCGCGCCTCAGCCAGTAAGTCGCAGTACACCCAATCACGTATTGATATGGAGTATCAGATTCAGAACCTGACCCAGAGTCGGGACGCCGCCGAAGTACAAGCGAGGGAGTATAAAAAACTCAGCAATGAGACGGACGAGGTCAGTAAGATTTATTACGAACAGTGGCTACGCCTGGGCAAGCGCACGCTGCTGGATGTGCTCACCGCGGAAAATGACCGTTACAACAACCATATTGCTGCCGTAAACGCCGAACACGATGTTTACAACAACAATATCAAGCTCATCGCCACCGCCAGCATGCTGTTCGAATGGCTTAATATCCGCGCCCGCTAGTTTACCGCTCCACACCCAAATATTTTTTGGGTGTTTTCTTGCCGCTCATTGGCATACCGCATGGTGCCTTGCGTTACGGTACAGGCGTATCTGACAGTCGTCAGGGCAACGCCAATATTTTGAGTATGAGGAAGTTATCAGCATTCTGCCGCGCCAGAAATGTCGTAACCCTATAGATTGACGCCAATGAAGGAGAGTCTTGCAGGAGGCACGACAAAGCCACAAAGCTGCATTACCTAAGGGAGCTGATAAGTTTAAGCGCAACATCTCTGACTGAATCTTGTGTTCGCCCGGAAGCCGCGATCAGCGTCAATGCTTCAATACTCAGGCCGTCCCTGATTATTTTGCGCGCTTTACTGAGACGGCTCCGGCAACTTTTCTCGGTATATCCCTCGTGCGTATGCAGTTGTTCAATGATATCCGCATCAGATAAATGCGGATCGGCAAAACGAGGGTAGTAGGTAACGAAACACGTCATCCCGATAGCCTTGAGGAGCACGGTCAGGGCAGCGCCATTCGCTATCTTCTCTTGCTTGTTCGAATCATCCGTCATCGCTTCGAGCGAGGAGGTTTCAGTAGAGACTTCATTTATTGGCGCGGAATGACAGACAATCAGGTGCGATTTAATGGAAATGACTCGGGGATCAGAAAGAATTGCCCCCTTGAGGATAACAATATGAGCATTAACGTAATCGCTATGCCGAGCGTAATCCCGGATCACTTCATGGGGGATTTTGTAAGCATCAAGAACGTTGTAATGCTCACCGAAAATCACGGCTATCAGATAATCAAAATCGGCGGCCTCGTAGTTACGTAACGCACTAAGTTGGCGGGAAGGACTTTCCGGCGTGACTCTCCTGGCTTTGATCTGCACTTTCATGCCATCAGCATCAATGGCATCAGCCCCTGCCGACGAGTTATTGAGCAGCGTCATTCCCAGCGCGTGAGAAACTAGCCACTCGGCATAATCTCCAACAGGATTATTCAACGTGCGAATTACGCCCCTTGAGCGCAGCTGCGTTAAAATCTCGGAATGAAGTGACAATAACTCGAGATTGCTCAACGAGGTTAGAAAATGCTCTGATATTGAATGGATTTTTTGCAAAATATCTCTCCCCGGCGAAGATGAAATGCCGCCGTAACGCCTGTGAAAAACACCTGTGTTTCGATGTTTCAGAAATGCTTATCGTTATTAGCTCGAAATAAAACGGGCTGTCATTTACCGCATCCGCCAACCGTTCATTCTCAGAGTCATTTGTGTTCAACTCACTGTCATTGCTCTATTCCCTCTTCAGCCTATCCCATTTGACCGCAGATACAATGCCACAATGACGACCAGGATTAGGCCCACACACGTTGTCATCGCCATGAGATGAAGTATTCAAGTGCTTCGTAAAAGGTACCAAACAGTTCTGAGCGGTTTATCACCGACCCTGTATGAAGCCTCGCAAATAATTGACAGCACCTCAATAACATTAAGAGACGCGCTGAAAATGGCCCTTTTATCCGCTAAATTTGCGCAGATGCTCACCGAGGAGCCTCGCTTTGTTCGTGATATTTAGTATCAAGAGACTATGATGCGGTGACTAACACCGCTGGGATGAATTTCGAGGAAATAGCAAGATGTTAAAAACACAGCTTAAGCAAACAGGCTTTTTGGGCAAGTCGCTGCTTGCCGTCGCGATCGTCACAACAACGACAGCATCCTACGCAGCCGAAAGTATTGATCAACTGGCGACACGCATCGGTATGGACCATTTTCGGGATGCGATCAAAAAAGGAGATCGCAACGCATTTATAACGCTTCCAGCAAAGGGATACAAAAACGGTTTAACCGGGCTGCTGCTTAAAACAAATGCTTACATCGATCCTGAATACAGTTTTGCTGATTGTGACGTGGATACGGTTATCGTTTCTGTTCAAGAACACAAAACGCTTCCCGGTTGTCGTGTCTCTTTAAAACTGGCAACAAAAGACCCAAATGGCAGCTATCGCGACAAGGGGATTCGCGTTGAGTATGCGATTGCCACGGGGTCTCAAAAGTTTATCGCCAACAATTCCACCTGGGCGCAGCACGTTATCTCGGGAGACAAAATGCTTGAAGGTGCGCTTCGGCCTGCCAAAGTAACCAATCAAACAGAGCAGATGTGTATGGGTATGGCTCAATTCACCGCAAACGTAACCGAAGGCCGAAACGGTGGAATGACCAAAAATGAGTATTATCAGCGACTTGATAATATGAATAGCAAATCAGATGTCACTCCCCAGATGATCGCGCTTTATAAAAGCTTCGTCGACTACGTGTATGCCCATCCTAAACAAGACGGTAAGGTTTCAGCCGCGTTTATTTACACTAACTGCATGAATAAATTCTGATTGACTACGAACCCGATATTACCGGAACGGTGATCCGCAGAACGTAGATCCCACTGGAACGTCGATAAAGATTATCACGCTGAGCCATCGGCTGTATCACTCCGTTGTAGGAGGATCACGAGCGCCGTCACGTATGAATCAGAAAAAAGCAGAGGAATGAATACGTTAGGGAAAGTCTGGAGCGGGCGAAGGGAATCGAACCCTCGTATAGAGCTTGGGAAGCTCTCGTTCTACCATTGAACTACGCCCGCTTTGAGGTGCGTTAGGCATTATAGACTTTCAGTCCGCGCTGGCAAGTGCCTTTCCTTCCAGGTGATGGTTTTTCAAGCACTTTTTGTATTAACACGACGGTTTAAGGTAGCGCTGCGGGTCGATCGCCGTGGCGCGATAGCGAATCTGGAAGTGTAAGCGAACCGAGTCCGCCCCCGTGTTACCCATAGTAGATATCTTCTGCCCGGCCCGGACTTTCTCACCGGTATTGACCAGCATCGTATCATTGTGAGCATAGGCGGTGATGTACTCTTCGCTGTGCTTAATCATTATCAGATTGCCATAGCCGCGCAGCTGGTTGCCTACGTAAACCACCGTTCCGGCAGCCGAGGCATAAATTGGCTGCCCGCGAGAGCCTGAAATGTCGATGCCTTTGTTTCCACCATCGCTGCTTGAGAACGGCTCAACAATGTTCCCCTTCGTCGGCCACAGCCAGCAACGCGCCCCCACCGGCGGCGGCGCAGCTTTGGCAATAGCGGTGTTTTGGGAACGTGACGGTGCAGAGGTGCTTTTTGCCGTCGCGGTATTTTTAGGCCTGCTCGCCGATGCAGAACCTTTCACGCGAATCCGCTGGCCAACCTGCAGAGTATAAGGCGCAGAAATACCGTTCAGCCGGGCGAGTTCGCCCACGCTACTGCCGGACATTCGGGAGATTTTAGAGAGCGTATCCCCCCGTTTCACGGTGTAAACCGCGCCGCTGAAGGTGCCTTCGTTTCGGGTGCTTTTCGTCGATTTTGAGGAGGAGCAGGCCGTCAGCAGCAGGCTCATCATGATAATCAAAGCCGTTATGTGCCAGCGTTTAAAGATGCTTTCCTTGCGCAAACCAGTCCCCGGAAACGTCGGTTAACTAGAGAGTATTCCCTCCCCGGTGGGGAGGGATGAGGGTATTACTTCGTCGGGCGCAGAGCCGGGAACAGGATAACGTCGCGAATGGTGTGGCTGTTGGTAAACAGCATAACCATACGGTCGATACCGATGCCCAGACCCGCCGTTGGTGGCAGGCCGTGTTCCAGCGCGGTGACGTAGTCTTCGTCGAAGAACATCGCTTCGTCGTCGCCTGCATCTTTCGCCGCAACCTGGTCCGCAAAGCGCTGAGCCTGGTCTTCCGCATCGTTCAGCTCGGAGAAGCCGTTACCGATTTCACGGCCGCCGATGAAGAACTCAAAGCGATCGGTGATTTCTGGATTCACGTCGTTACGGCGCGCCAGCGGAGAGACTTCTGCCGGGTATTCGGTGATGAAGGTCGGCTGAATCAGGTGGCTTTCTGCCACTTCTTCGAAGATCTCCGTCACAACACGGCCCAGACCCCAGCTCTTCTCGATTTTGATACCGATGGATTGTGCAATCGCCACGGCCTTGTTCATATCGTCAAGGTCGTCGATATTGGTTTCAGGGCGGTGTTTTTTGATGGCCTCACGCATAGTGAGTTTTTCAAACGGCTTGCCGAAATCGAAGATCTCTTCACCGTATTTCACTTCGGTGGTACCCAGAACGTCCTGCGCCAGGGTGCGGAACAGGGATTCAGTCAGTTCAATCAGATCTTTGTAATCCGCATAAGCCATGTAGAGTTCCATCATAGTGAACTCTGGGTTATGGCGCGGAGAGATACCTTCGTTACGGAAGTTACGGTTGATCTCGAATACGCGATCGAACCCCCCCACCACCAGGCGCTTCAGGTACAGCTCAGGCGCAATACGCAGGTACATATCGATGTCCAGCGCATTATGATGAGTGATGAACGGACGCGCGGACGCGCCGCCAGGGATCACCTGCATCATCGGGGTTTCGACTTCCATAAAGTCGCGGCCAACCATGAATTTACGGATGCCGGCCATGATCTGCGAACGCACTTTGAAAGTGTTACGGGAGTCATCGTTAGAGATGAGGTCAAGGTAACGCTGGCGGTAGCGAGTTTCCTGATCGGCCAGGCCGTGGAATTTATCCGGCAGCGGGCGCAGTGCCTTGGTCAGCAAACGCAGTTCGGTACAGTGAATGGACAGCTCGCCGGTTTTGGTTTTGAACAGCTTACCGCGGGCGCCGAGGATATCGCCCAGGTCCCACTTTTTGAACTGTTCGTTGTAGATACCTTCCGGCAGGTCGTCGCGGGAAACGTACAGCTGAATGCGGCCGCCAACATCCTGCAGGGTCACAAAGGACGCTTTGCCCATAATACGGCGAGTCATCATACGACCAGCAACGCAAACTTCTACACCCAGTGCTTCCAGCTCTTCGTTCTCTTTCGTGTCGAAGTCAGCATGCAGTTGGTCTGAGGTGTGGTCACGACGGAAGTCGTTCGGGAAAGCGATGCCCTGCTCACGCAGAGCAGCCAGCTTCTCGCGGCGCGCTTTCAGTTCATTATTAAGATCGACTGCCGCGTCTACGCCCTGTGCTTGTTGTTCAGACATGTTGGTTCCTCATAACCCTGCTTTCAAACTTGCTTCGATAAATTTGTCCAGATCGCCGTCCAGTACCGCCTGCGTGTTGCGGGTTTCAACCCCGGTACGCAGATCTTTAATACGGGAGTCGTCGAGGACGTAAGAACGAATCTGGCTGCCCCAGCCGATATCCGATTTGTTGTCTTCCAGCGCCTGCTTCTCAGCATTCTTTTTCTGCATTTCCAGCTCGTACAGCTTCGCTTTCATCTGCTTCATGGCCTGATCTTTGTTCTTATGCTGCGAACGGTCGTTCTGGCACTGGGTAACGGTACCGGTTGGGACGTGGGTAATACGCACCGCAGATTCCGTACGGTTAACGTGCTGACCACCCGCCCCGGACGCGCGATAAACGTCGATGCGCAGATCCGCCGGGTTGATGTCAATATCAATGTCGTCGTCCACTTCCGGGTAAACAAACGCGGAGCTGAACGAAGTATGGCGGCGGCCACCGGAGTCAAACGGACTCTTACGCACCAGGCGATGCACGCCGGTTTCAGTACGCAGCCAGCCAAAAGCGTAATCGCCCTGAATACGGATAGTCACGGATTTGATACCCGCGACTTCGCCTTCGGACTCTTCAATAATTTCGGTTTTAAAACCACGAGCTTCTGCCCAGCGCAGGTACATACGCTCAAGCATGCTCGCCCAGTCTTGCGCTTCCGTACCGCCGGAACCTGCCTGGATATCGATGTAGCAGTCAGCGCTGTCGTACTCGCCAGAGAACATGCGGCGGAATTCAAGCTGTGCCAGCTTGGCGTCCAGCAGATCCAGCTCGGCAACGGCCTCGTTAAAGGTCTCTTCGTCGTCGGCCTCTACCGCCAGCTCCAGCAAGCCGGAAACATCTTCAAGGCCCTGAGCCATTTGATCTAAGGTGTCGACAATCGCTTCCAGCGCGGAACGTTCTTTACCCAGCGCCTGTGCGCGTTCAGGTTCGTTCCAGACATCGGGCTGTTCCAGCTCGGCGTTTACTTCTTCGAGGCGCTCTTTCTTGGCATCGTAGTCAAAGATACCCCCTAAGAACGTCGCTGCGCTCTGTGAGGTCCTGGATGCGGCTTTTTACCGGGTTAATTTCAAACATGCTTAATTTCTTATGTTGATTTCAGAAGACGAAATGCGGTCGTAAACCGGAAAGTTTACCGGATCTACGCCGCATTTTGTAGCATTGTCCCTGACATATAGCCAAGTAATTAGCATTGCAGCAAGGCGGCAATGGACGCATCCCGAATCACATACCTGTGTAAGTGATTCGGGAGAGCGAGAGCAGTTAACGCCGCGGTAACGTCAAGAATGCAGACTATATTGGCCAGAGGTGATCGATGAGCAACTGCACGCTTCGGTTACCGCGAAACTCGTTCACGTCCAGCTTGTAGGCCAGCTCAACTTCACGCACGCCGTTGTCCGGCCAGCAGGTGGTATCAACATTAAAGGCGATACCGTCAAGCAGTGGACCACCGCCAATCGGCTCCACCATCACCTTGAGGTGCCGCTCGCCTACCAGCCGCTGCTGAAGAATTCGGAACTTGCCGTCAAACAGCGGCTCCGGGAACATTTGCCCCCACGGCCCGGCATCGCGCAGCATCTCAGCGACTTCAAGCGTCATCTCTTGCGCAGAAAGCGGGCCATCGGACCAGATTTCCCCCTGCAATAGCGCGGGGTCCAGCCACTCACCAACCAGGTCGCCGAAGCGCTGGCGGAACTCCTCAAAGCGAGCCTCTTCCAGCGACAGCCCTGCGGCCATCGCATGACCGCCAAATTTTAGCATCAGGCCTGGATAGAGCGTGTCGAGGCGCTCTAACGCATCGCGCATATGCAGCCCCTGCACCGAACGGCCAGAACCCTTTAATGTGCCGTCCCCGGCGGGTGCAAATGCAATCACTGGACGATGGAACCGCTCTTTAATGCGCGAAGCAAGGATACCGACCACGCCCTGGTGCCACTCCGGATGATACATCGCCAGCCCGTAGGGCAGCGTTTCGCTGCTGCGCTCCAGCTGTTCACAAAGCGTCAGTGCTTCAACCTGCATCCCCTGCTCAATCTCTTTGCGTGTCTGATTCAACGCATCAAGTTCATTGGCAAGCATTCGCGCTTCACCAATGTTTTCGCTGAGCAGCAGCGCCACGCCAACCGACATGTCGTCCAGTCTTCCAGCGGCGTTAAGCCGCGGTCCCAGCGCAAACCCTAAATCGCTGGCGGCAATTTTTTGCGGTTCACGATTCGCCACTTCAAGCAGTGCCCGAATGCCTGGGCGGCATTTACCCGCGCGAATGCGGCTTAGTCCCTGCCAGGTCAGAATACGGTTGTTGGCATCCAGCGGCACCACGTCTGCCACGGTGCCCAGCGCCACCAAATCGAGCAGCTCGGCCAGATTAGGAATGGCCAGCCCACGCTGTTCGAACCAGCCGTTATCACGCAGATGCGTGCGCAGCGCCAGCATCAGATAAAACGCGACGCCGACACCGGCCAGAGATTTAGACGGAAACTCGCAGTCTGCGAGATTCGGGTTAATGATCGCTTCGGCGGCGGGAAGTGTTTCCCCCGGCAGGTGGTGATCGGTAACCAGCACCGGGATACCCAGCGCATGGGCTCGCTCAACGCCCGCATGAGAGGAGATCCCGTTGTCGACGGTCACTATCATCTGCGCGCCGCGGGCGTGAGCCTGATCGACCACTTCCGGGCTAAGTCCATAACCATCTTCAAAACGGTTGGGTACAAGATAACCAATATTCTCAGCGCCCATGCTGCGCAGTGCCAGGACGCTTAGCGCGGTACTGGTCGCCCCGTCGGCGTCAAAGTCACCCACCACAATAATGCGCAGCCCTTCGCGAAAGGCGCTGTAAAGCATGGCGACAGCCTGCTCGACACCACTGAGCTGCTGCCACGGCAGCATCCCTTTAACACCACGTTCGAGATCCTGCTCATCGCGTACGCCACGGCTGGCATATAACCGCTGTAACAGAGAAGGCAGCGTAGCCGGAAGCGCCACCGAGCTGTCTATAGCCCGGCGGCGGAGTTGCGTTTGCTGTTTCACCCGAGATTAACCACCTGTTTTCATCAGCTGTTTGTGGGCATCCAGCATCTGTTTCATTTCTTTCGGCCCCTGATAGCCAGGGATCATGCTGCCGTTACTCAGGACAATCGCCGGCGTCCCCTGCACGCCAAGCTGTACGCCGAGGTTGTAGTGGTTAGCCAGGTTGATGTCGCAGCTTGCCGGAGCAACGTCGCCGCCCTTCATTGCGGCATCAAACGCTTTGTTGCGGTCTTTTGCGCACCAGATGGACTTCATATCGCTTTCAGCCTGGCTTTTCAGCCCCTGACGCGGGAAGGCCAGATAGCGCACGGTGATCCCGAGCGCGTTATAGTCGCTCATCTCTTCGTGCAGCTTGTGACAGTAACCGCAGGTGATATCAGTGAATACCGTAATCACGTGCTGTTCCTTCGGCGCTTTATAGATAATCATCTCTTTTTCCAGCGCGTTCAGCTTGCCAACCAGCAGCTGGTTAGTCACATTGATCGGCTGCGCGCCGCTCACATCGTAAAGCGGCCCCTGAATCACATGCTTGCCGTCTTCGGTGACGTAGAGCACGCCGCTGTCGGTGAGCACGGTTTTCATCCCGGCAACCGGCGCAGCCTGGATGTCTGATCCCTGTACGCCCAGCTTCGCCAGTGATTGTTTAATGGCGGCGTCATCCGCGTGGGCAAAACCGGAAACTGAAGCGGCCAGCAGCGAAAGCAGCCAAAAACCTTTTTTCATGAGGATTCCTTTATCTCTTGTGGCACTCACGCTCGAGGGTGGTGCTGTTGATGAAGCTGACGTAAACGCGCCGTCGCTACATGTGTATAAATTTGTGTGGTGGACAAATCACTATGGCCCAGCAGCATCTGTACGACACGAAGATCCGCGCCATGGTTCAGCAGGTGGGTGGCAAAAGCGTGCCGCAAAACGTGCGGAGACAATTTTTCACTGTCGATGCCAGCCAATACGGCATAGTGCTTAATGCGATGCCAGAAGGTTTGCCGCGTCATCTGCTGGGCACGACTGCTGGGGAACAAAACGTCCAGCGACTGCCCGTTAAGCATTTCCAGGCGGCCATACTTCAGGTATTGCTCAATCCAGTAAACAGCCTCCTCGCCCAGCGGCACCAGACGCTCTTTATTGCCTTTACCGAGCACGCGAACCACGCCCTGCCGCAGGCTGATATCGCTCATCGTTAGCCCAACCAGCTCCGACACGCGCAGCCCCGTTGCGTAAAGCACTTCAAGCATCGCTTTATCGCGCAGCTCAATGGGCTGGTCGGTGCAGGGAGACTGCAACAGCCGCTCGACCTGCGCCTCACTTAAATCTTTCGGCAAGCGCTGGGGCAGTTTAGGGGATGAAAGCAGCGCGCTGGGATCGTCCTCGCGCATTTTTTCACGATACAGATACTGAAATAATCGCCGCATGGCGCTCAGTAACCGCGCAGAGCTGGTGGCTTTATAACCGCCCTCAATACGCTCCGCAAGCAGCGCCTGTAAATCCGCAGCCTGAACGGTTAAAAAACTGCGCTGCTGACGCTGCAGCCACTCTGCCACCATAGTGAGATCGCGACGATAAGAACTGAGCGTATTTTCAGCCAGATTTCTCTCCAGCCATAGCGCATCCAGAAATTGTTCGATACGGGTCTTATCCTGCTCCACTCTCGACTCCCACTTTGGCGAATTGTGTCCATTATGCATGATGGCGGGCGGGATCTGGTACACTTGGCCATCTGTACGCTATTAAAATGAGTTGTTACTGTTATGAACATTGGTCTTTTTTACGGCTCCAGCACCTGCTACACCGAAATGGCGGCCGAAAAAATTCGCGACATCATTGGTCCGGAGCTGGTGACGCTGCATAACCTGAAAGACGATACTCCGGCCATGATGGAGCAGTATGATGTTTTGATCCTCGGCATCCCGACCTGGGACTTTGGCGAGCTACAGGAAGACTGGGAAGCCGTTTGGCCACAGTTAGATGAGCTGAATCTGGATGGTAAACTCGTGGCGTTGTACGGAATGGGTGACCAGCTTGGCTATGGTGAATGGTTCCTTGACGCGCTTGGTATGCTGCACGACAAGCTGGCGCCTCGCGGTGCACAGTTTATTGGCTACTGGCCAACCGAAGGTTACGAATTTACCAGTCCCAAACCGGTTATTGCAGACGGGCAGCTGTTTGTTGGCCTGGCGCTGGATGAAACCAACCAGTACGACCTGAGCGACGAACGCATTGAAACCTGGTGCGAGCAAATTCTTGGCGAAATGGCCGAGCGTTTCGCCTAAACCTGCCCGCTTCTGCTCGCCTGTTGTTGCATCAGCAGGCGGCGTAAATCACGCCATTCACCGATATCCATGCTGTCAGCGGCCAGCCAAAGATGCTGGCAACGGTGCTTACCCGGCCGACGCAGTCTTAGCATCACGCCGCTATCTATCACCCACGGATTACCGACAATATCCCAGTCACGCCCTTGCCAACGCAGACGAAAATCCGTCAACAGTTTGATTTCACCCTGACGTGCGTGAATACGGCGCTGGCTGCGCACGCTGTCGAAAACCACAAGAGAGAGCAGCAGCATCCAGATGAGCGTGTAGCTCATCGGCCACGGCATCAGCAGCACAAGTAGCGCCACCAGGCCATGGAGGAGCAATGAAAGCCACTGCGCTCGCCAGGAAACCCGAAGATCAGATTGCCACAGGACCACGTTCTTTATTCCGAGTCTGAATCAGGGTAACCATACGCTGGAGTTCCGTATCCGCAGGTTTACCGTGGTTCATCAACCAGTTAAACAGGTCAGGATCGTCAGACTCCAACAGGCGGACAAACAGCCGTTTGTCGCTGTCGCTGAGCGTTTCGTATTCATGTTCGAAGAACGGCATAATCGAAATATCGAGCTCGCGCATTCCACGGCGGCACGCCCAGTGAATTCGGGCTTTATTATTGATATCCATGTGCTCTTTCCTGCTTAGCCATCAAGTTGGGTACGGAGTTAGTGTAACGTGTTTTCGTCACCAGGATTACCGGAATGTTCCATTGTGCGCACTTTCCCGGCACAAACCTATGTAACAGCATCGATTGCACAAGATTCCTCGGGGTTGCTCGTAAACGCACGAATGGCATTATCAAACTGCTTGCATTGCCCTCTGGCTCTTTTACCATTGAGAGATTAAACCGTTGGATAACCCGGGATCTTTGTTATGGCTTTTAATCCGTTTCCTCCTCGCCAGCCCAGTGCCGCAGCCCGTCTGCCGCTGACGCTGATGACGCTTGATGACTGGGCTCTCGTCACCGCCGTAGGTGCAGACGCAGAGAAATATCTGCAGGGTCAGGTCACCGCTGACGTGGCTAAGCTTGATGCGGGCCAGCATCTGCTGTGTGCCCATTGCGATGCCAAAGGGAAGATGTGGAGTAACCTTCGCCTGTTCCGCCGCGGTGAAGGCTTCACTTTTATTGAGCGCCGCAACCTGCGGGATGCCCAACTGACGGAGCTGAAGAAATATGCCGTCTTCTCCAAAGTGACCTTCACCACGGATGACACCAGCGTCCTGTTAGGATTGGCCGGTTTCCAGGCACGTTCTGCGCTTGCTGTCGTTTTCGATACGTTGCCGGACGAACAGACTCAAGTTGTTCAGCATGGCGCAACAACATTGTTATGGCTGAACCTGCCTGCGGAACGCTTCCTGATTGTTACCGATGAAGAAACGGCACAGAGCCTGACGGAAAAACTGCGCGGAGAAGCCCAGCTCAATGACAGCCAGCAGTGGCTGACGCTGGAAATCGAAGGTGGTTTGCCGGTTATCGATAGCGCCAACAGCGCGCAGTTTATTCCACAGGCGACCAACCTTCAGGCGCTGGGCGGCATTAGCTTCAAAAAGGGCTGCTACACTGGCCAGGAAATGGTCGCCCGTGCGAAGTTTCGGGGGGCGAACAAACGAGCCCTCTGGCTGTTGACCGGTACCGCAGGCCGCGTCCCGGAAGCCGGGGAAGACCTTGAGCTGCAGATGGGTGAGAACTGGCGTCGTACCGGCACCGTGCTTGCTGCCGGACTGTTAGACGATGGTCGCCTGCTGTTGCAGGCAGTGTTGAATAACGATCTCGAACCGGACAGCGTTTTGCGCGTGCGTGATGATGCCAGCGGCAGGCTGGCACTTGAGCCGCTGCCTTATTCTCTGGAAGAAAGTTAATCGAAAGCTGAGCCCCCTAAAACAGGGGGCTCAGCTTGATGACAAACAGCCGAAAAACGTGGTTTTCGACTGTTTGGGGCAAACCAGAGAACATTATTCATTGTTTTTATTAGACCTGGGTTCGGACTTTTTTAGAACAATGAACTTTGTCAGCAGTCTCAGCCCCCTAAAACAGGGGGCTTTGTTTTATCGCGGGTTGAGCGTTTTAGCGGATATAGAGATAAATCGCGAGGAAGTGACAAACGCTGCCGCCCAGCACAAACCCGTGCCAGATAGCATGGTTGTACGGAATGCGTTTGCAGACGTAGAAAATAACCCCAAGCGAATAAACGATGCCGCCAATCGCCAGTAGCGTCACGCTGCCCGGCGCCAGCTTGACCACCATCTGGTAGATAACCACCAGCGACAGCCAGCCCATCAGCAGATAAGTCACCAGCGACAGCACCTTAAACCGGTGGGCGATAGTGAGCTTGAACAGGATCCCGGCCAGCGCCAGGCCCCAGATAACAATCATCAGCCCTTTTGACAGCGGCGAGTTGAGCCCCACCAGTAAAAAAGGCGTGTAGGTACCGGCAATAAGCAGATAGATGGCGCAATGGTCGAACTTTTTCAGCCATCGTTTAGCCCGCTCGTGCGGGATGGCGTGGTAGAGCGTTGAGGCAAGAAACAGCAGGATCATGCTGCCGCCGTAAAGGCTGTAGCTGGTAATCGCCGTCACGCTGGCGTTGGCGTCAACCGCCTGCACCAGCAGCAATACCAGGCCAACGATGCCGAACACCAGCCCAATACCGTGGCTGATGCTGTTGGCTACTTCCTCAGCCAGAGAATATCCATGCGCGATAAGTGGTTTGCGAGCCATCTGGCTCCTCCCGGAGATATAGAAGAATAAAGCAGCACCACTAGCCTAACTGAGAATGATTCCAGTGAACACATGTAAGCTAAAATAAATGTGTGAGCGCCTGTGACGACCTCGGTTCGTCAGTTTGGATGATTTCTTTTACAATCAAACGACAGCGTAAAAAACAGGAAAAAACACGATGCAACAGGCATTTGGCGAGATGAGTGAGGTCATCCATTTTTTGATGGAGATCGATAAGCTCAAGCTGGTTCAGCGCCGTACCAAAATCATCGGCCATGAACGCCATGAAAATTCCGCGGAGCACAGCTGGCATTTTGCCCTGGCGGCGATGAGCCTTGCGCCATGGGCCAGGGAAGACGTGAATATCCAGCGAGTGATTCAGATGGCGCTGCTGCATGACATCGTGGAGATCGACGTTGGCGATGTACTGGTTTACGACATTGCCGCCCGTGAAGCCATTGCCGACAAAGAAGCCGCGGCCGCACGCCGCCTGTTTGGTTTATTACCCGCGCCACAAGGGCCACAATTCCTCGCGCTGTGGGAAGAATATGAGTCGGGCACCAGCCCTGATGCGCGTTTTGCCGGAGCGCTGGATCGTATTTTGCCTATCCTGCTGAATCTGCATAACGAAGGGCAAAGCTGGCGGGAGAATAATATTTCCCTGCAGCAGGTATTAACCCGCAACGCACAGGTGGGAGAAAGCTGGCCGGAATTATGGCAACATGTCGAACGCCAATTATATCTGGCACACGAGAAAGGCTGGCTGCGTTAGCCCTGGCCGTTAGCAAAAGTCGACTCAGCAGGAAGAGAGAGTATGTTTACCCACGCGGCAATCGCCAACCTGAACGGTCTGGAAATGATGGTCTACAACTTTGTCATTAAAAACAAAGACAAAGTGATGTACATGACCATCCGTGAGCTGGCAGATGCCGCAGGCGTCTCCACCACCACCGTGCTGCGTTTTTGCCGCAAGCTCAACTGTGAGGGGTATTCCGAGTTTCGCGTTCGCTTTAAATTATATCTGGAGCAAACGGAATCACAGCCAGCTAATTTCGGCAGCAGCGAAATCATCAGCTTTTTTAAAAGCACCAATAACGAAGAATTTGATACTCTCATCGACCACGCGGTAGATATTATATGTTCATCTGAGCGTATTATTTTTGTCGGTGCGGGAACTTCAGGTGCATTAGCAAAATACGGCGCACGCTTCTTTTCTAACGTCGGTAAATTCAGTAACCATATCGATGATCCTTATTTCCCGATTACCAACGATATGGCACGTAACGCGTTGGCTATTGTACTTTCGGTTTCCGGCGAGACGGAAGAGATCTTACGCTTTGCCAGCCAGTTCAGCCTCCATCACTGTAAAGTGATGTCTATCACCAGCCATGAGAACTCGTCGCTGGCTAAGTTAGCTGACTTTAATATTTCCTGGCATATTCCACCGGTACGTATTGCCGGAGTTTATGACATCACTACACAAATTCCCGTTATTTATATTCTTGAAACCATTGGCCGCCGCCTGGCGAAAAGAATGCTGTAAAAAACACCCTGTTTTTTATTTGTGACAAATCACAATTCACGCTATTTGTTATATCGTGACAATCCCATTTCATTTGTTAGACTCCAAAACAGAAATAATAAATTCAGCGCCACAGTGTGATTCAACGCACATTATTTCCTGCGCTAACGATGAGATGAAATAATATGAAACAACTGAAGTTACCGAAGGACTTTTTATGGGGCGGCGCGGTTGCCGCTCACCAGGTGGAAGGCGGCTGGAACAAAGACGGTAAAGGCCCAAGCATTTGTGATGTACTGACGGGCGGCGCCCACGGCGTACCACGCGAGATTACTCCGCAGGTTGTACCCGGTAAATATTATCCGAACCATGACGCAATTGATTTTCATGGCCGCTACAAAGAAGACATCAAGCTCTTCGCCGAGATGGGCTTCAAGTGCTTCCGCACCTCGATTGCCTGGACCCGTATTTTCCCTAATGGCGACGAACGCCAGCCTAATGAAGCTGGCCTGAAATTTTACGACGATATGTTTGATGAGCTGCTGAAATACAACATCGAGCCGGTCATCACCCTCTCCCACTTCGAAATGCCGCACCATCTGGTCACCGAATACGGCGGCTGGACCAGCCGTAAAGTGGTCGATTTCTTTGTTCGTTTCGCCGAGGTCGTGTTCGAGCGCTACAAGAGCAAAGTGAAGTACTGGATGACGTTTAACGAAATCAACAACCAGCGTAACTGGCGCGCGCCGCTGTTCGGCTACTGCTGCTCTGGCGTGGTTTACACCGAGCACGACAACCCGGAAGAGGTGATGTACCAGGTGCTGCACCACCAGTTTGTGGCGAGCGCAATGGCGGTGAAAATCGGCCACCGCATCAACCCGGAAATGAAGATTGGCTGCATGCTGGCGATGGTGCCGCTGTACGCCTTCTCCTGTAAGCCAGAAGATCAGATGTACGCCCAGGAGTCGATGCGCGAGCGTTACGTGTTTACCGACGTTCAGCTGCGTGGCTATTACCCTTCTTACGTGCTGAACGAGTGGGAACGCCGCGAATTCAACATCAAAATGGAAGCCGGTGACGAGCAGATCCTGCGCGAGGGTGTTTGCGATTACCTCGGGTTTAGCTACTACATGACTAATGCCGTTCAGGCCGAGGGCGGCAGCGGCGATGCACTTTCCGGCTTCCAGGGTAGCGTGCCGAACCCGCATGTCAAAGCCTCCGACTGGGGCTGGCAGATTGACCCGGTTGGCCTACGCTATGCGCTGTGCGAACTGTATGAGCGTTATCAGAAGCCGCTGTTCATCGTAGAAAACGGCTTTGGCGCTTACGACAAGGTCGAAGCCGACGGCTCCATCAACGATGACTACCGTATTGATTACCTGCGTGCTCACGTTGAAGAATTGAAAAAAGCCGTGACCTACGATGGAGTGGACCTGATGGGTTATACGCCGTGGGGCTGCATCGACTGTGTGTCGTTTACCACCGGCCAGTACAGCAAGCGCTACGGCTTTATCTACGTGAACAAACACGACGACGGCACCGGCGATATGTCTCGCTCCCGCAAGAAGAGCTTCAACTGGTACAAAGAAGTGATAGCCAGCAACGGCGAGAATCTCTAAGCAAAAGGCGCTTTTATGGCGCCTTGAGACCGCTGACAAAGTTCATTGTTCTAAAAAAGTCCGAACCCAGGTCTAATAAAAACAATGAATAATGTTCTCTGGTTTGCCCCAAACAGTCGAAAACCACGTTTTTCGGCTGTTTGTCATCAACCTTAAGGGCGCCTTTATGGCGCCTTTTTTACTTAAACAGGCAGGCCAAACCGGAAGCAGGCTCCGCGCTGCGGCAGGTCGACCAGGGAAATATCGCTGCCGTGCAGTTGCAGCATTTGTCTGACGATCATCAGGCCAAGCCCGCCGACCCTGAGTCGGGACTGATGCACAATCGAAGGCCTTACAAACAGCCCTTCTTTGAGCTCCTGCGGAATACCCGGCCCGCTGTCGCTGACCTGCACCATCACTTTATCCAGCTCTTTCCATAGCCGTACCGAAATCACGCCTTTGTCCGGCGTATGGCGGATCGCGTTGTCCAACAGATTGGTCAACACACGCTCAATCATGCTGACATCGGCTTCAATCAGCGGCAATCCAGGCTGAATGTCAGCCAAAAGCTCAAGCTGGCGAGTCTGCGCCGGCAGCTCAAATTTCTGGAAAACATCCTGCAGCAGTTCGCTGATAGAGAAACTCTCCTTGTGCGGCTTCACCACGCCATATTCCAGGCGGGCCAGCTCAAACAGCGACTGCGCCAGCGAGCCCACCTTCTGGCTTTGCGCGAGGGCAATATCCAGATAACGCTTTTTATCGGCCTCGCTCAGGGTGGCAGACATTACCGACAGGCTTTCAAGATAGCCGTGCAGCGACGTCAGCGGAGTACGCAGGTCATGAGAAATATTGGCGATAAACTCGCGCCGCAGCTGATCCTGCTGCGTCAGGCTATGCCACTGCTCGGAGATTCGCCCCGCCATGGCAATCACCCCGTGACGGAGTTGGGCAAGCTCATCACCGTTCTGCTGTGGATTTTGCGGGAGCGCCGCCATCGCCTGCATTTCTGCCATACCGCCCGATTCCAGGGCCTTAACGTGCTGCGAAAGTTCGCGTAGCGGGCGCGTGATCCAACGGAATGCCAGGCCGCCAACCACCAGCCCCAGCACGCAGATCAGGCTCAACAACAGCAGGCTGAGCTTCAGTACAGCATCAAACTGGGCGCTGTTGGCGAGCTGATTATAGGTTTCCCCCAGCAGCACAACATAGAGATAGCCCTCCAGCTTGCCGTCGCGCAGCATCGGCGCCACGCTAAATACCTTTTGCCCATCGAGGCTGCGTGGGTCATCGCCGTAAAGCGGGAACTTACCGCCTTTCAGCGCGGCCTGAAGCGGCGTGAGATCGACCTGGTGACGCTTTATATGCCCATCCGGCGCTGCGTCACCAATGATATTGCCTTGCTTATCCAGCAGGTAAACCTCCACGCTGGGATTCACCGCCATCAGGTGATCAAACAACGTTCGCACCGAGTCTTTGTTCAGCCCGTCCTGCCCAAGCAGCGGGTAGCTTTGGTTGATGTGCTGAGCCAGGTCACCGGAAAGCTGCTGGATAACGGCCTGGCTGTACTGCGTGCTGGTACGGACCTGCAGCCAGCCCAAAAAGGCGCAGGCGGTCAGCAGCAGCACGGCGAAAACCAGCGTCAGGCGCCGGGAAAGCGTAAGGATTCGCATAGGGTTACTCACGTATCTGGGCGGTAAATTTGTAGCCTTTACCCCACACGGTGCGGATGAAATTCGGCTCCGCCGGGTTGTCTTCAATCTTAATGCGCAGGCGGTTGATATGGGTGTTAACGGTGTGCTCGTAGCCTTCGTGCTGGTAACCCCAAACCTGGTTGAGCAGATTCAGCCGCGAAAACACTTTGTCCGGATTACGGGCAAAGAAATAAAGCAGGTCAAACTCTCGCGGAGTTAGCTCTACCGGTAGTTGATTCAGGCGAACGTCTCTGGCCAGAGGGTCAATAGAAAGAGTGCCAAAGGTCAAAGTCCCGGCATCTATCTTAAGGTTCTGGCTCATGGCCTCCTGGCGGCGGAACAGCGCCTTCACGCGGGCCACCAGCTCAAGCATTGAAAACGGTTTCGCCAGGTAGTCGTCCGCGCCCAGCTCAAGCCCAAGCACGCGGTGCGTTTCGCTGGAGCGGGCGCTGATCATGATAATCGGCGTGTAGCGCGTCATGCTTCTGGCAAAACGGCAAATCTCGAGGCCATCGACGCCGGGCAGCATGAGATCGAGAATCAACGCATCCCAGCCGCCCTGTCTCAACTTTTCCAGCCCGACATTGCCGTCGGCGGCATGCACAATCTCAAAGCCTTCTTCCCGCAAATGCAGTTGCAAAAGCTCGGCGATATTTTCGTCGTCTTCCACGATTAAGATTTTTTTTGCCTGATTCACTTTGTCCGTCCCCACACGCCTGGCATAGCCAAAGTTTACACAACTCGCGTCGGTTAAGTTGTCACATTTAATTTAACTTTGCGTGAGGCAATGGGGAACAAATCCGGCCAATACTCGCTGCATCGAATCACGAGGAAGCCGGACGATGGAAAGCTCAACGCTGCATACCGCCCCAACGCTCATTCACCCGCTATGGCTGAGGCTTTGCCACTGGCTGAATGCGCTGGCGATACTGATTATGGTCACCAGCGGCTGGCGCATTTATAACGCCTCTCCGCTGTTTCATTTCCAGTTTGCCAACGAACTCACCCTCGGCGGCTGGCTGGGTGGCGCGCTGCAGTGGCACTTCGCCGGGATGTGGCTGTTTGCGGTCAACGGCGTGATTTACCTGCTGTGCAACCTCTTCAGCGGCCGCTTTAAGCAGAAATATTGGCCTTTATCACCTCGTGAATTCTTCCAGGATGCCCTGGCGGCGCTACGGGGGAAATTAGCCCACGCCGACCTGAGCCATTACAACATGGTGCAAAAGGCGGCCTATCTGTTTGTTATCACCGACTGTCTGCTGCTGGTTGTTTCCGGCCTGGTGGTGTGGAAGTCCGTGCAGTTTGCCCTGCTGCGAGAATTGCTTGGCGGCTACGACACGGCGAGGTTTATCCACTTTTACGCTATGTCCGCGCTGGTCGGTTTCGTGGTGATTCATCTGCTGATGGTGGCGCTGGTACCCCGCACGTTGCTCGCCATGCTCCGTGGCCGCTGAGGAAGAAACATGAGCGATAAAAACGAAATCATTAAAGAAGCGACGCAGCTGATTAATAAGCAGCTCTCGCAGGAAGGCCGCCGTCGTTTTTTAAAGCAGGGCTTAACGCTCGGCGGCGTCGCGATGCTAACCGGCTGTGATATTAGCGATAACGCCACGGTTGAAAGCTCGCTCGGCAAGATTTCACGTTTTAACGACCGAATTCAGGCCTGGCTGTTTAACGGCAGCCAGTTGGCACCGGTTTACCCGGAAAGCATGATCGACCTTAACTTCCCGTTTAACGCCTTTTACGGCGAGGACGAAGCGCCGGATATCAACGGCGACAGCTATCGCCTTGAGCTTGCCGGGCTGATTACCGACAAGCGTCCGTGGACCCTGGCACAGCTTCACCAAATGGCACAGGTGAGCCAGGTCACTCGCCACATCTGCGTTGAAGGCTGGAGCGCCATCGGCAAGTGGGGCGGCGTGCCCTTTGCCCTGTTCCTGAAAGGTATTGGCGCGGATCTGCGGGCTAAATACGTCAGCTTTAAATGTGCGGATGATTACTACACCAGCATCGATATGGCCACTGCGCTGCACCCGCAAACGCTGATTGCTTTAACCTGGGATGGCAAAGTCCTGCCGCGCAAATACGGCTACCCGATGAAACTGCGCATCCCAACCAAACTCGGCTACAAGAACCCGAAGCATATTCAGGTCATTGAAGTCACCAATCGCTACCCCGGCGGCTACTGGGAAGACCAGGGCTATAACTGGTTCGGCGGTAGTTAATTCTCTGTCTCTCACTGTGAACGTAAGGAATCAAAAAATGAAAAAGATCTACGCTGCCCTGCTGTGCTCCACCATGCTGTTCGGGATTGCCGGTGCCAACGCTGCCGACTCGATGAGCAAAGATTCTATGGCCAAAGACGGGATGGGCAAAATGACTCACACCTGTAAAGACGGCATGAACAAGGACGGCATGAAGAAAGACTGCATGTCCAAAGATGGGATGAAGAAAGACGGCATGAGCAAAGACCATATGGGCAAAGACAGCATGGCCAAAGACGGTATGGCTAAAGACAGCATGAGCAAGCAATAAGCCTTACGCTACGCCAGTCTCACCCTCTTCTGGCGTAGCGATCTTATTTCCCACCTGCCGCATCAATAAACGTACCGGTCACGTAAGAAGCTTTCTCGCTCAGCAGCCAAACAATGGCTTCTGCTATTTCTTCCGGCTGGCCGCCGCGCTGCATCGGCAATGCTGTTTTCACCCGATCGACTCGCCCCGCTTCTCCGCCGGAGGCATGCATTTCGGTATAAATAAAGCCAGGCCGCACGCCGTTCACGCGGATGCCCTGTGCGGCAACTTCAACCGCCAGTCCGGTGGTCAACGTATCAACCGCCCCTTTAGACGCTGCATAATCAACATATTCCCCAGCAGCCCCTAAACGGGCCGCGGCAGAAGAAACGTTAACAATCGCCCCGCCTTCTCCACCGTGGCGGTATGCCATGCGTTTCACCGCTTCCCGGCAGCAGAGAAAATATCCGGTGACGTTAGTGGCCAGCACGCGGTTAATACGGTCCGCCGTCAGGTTCTCAATCGTCGATTGTTGAAACAGGATCCCGGCATTGTTCACCAGCGCGGTCACCGGCCCAAACGCGTTATCGATTTCAGCAAACATCGCCATCACCTGAAGCTCATCGGCAATATCCGCCCGCAGCGCCAGCGCTTCGCCGCCGTTGGCAATTATCGTATTTACCACTTCATCCGCAGCCTGCTTATTGCGAAGGTAGTTAACCACAACTTTATAGCCATGCCGGGCCAGCAAAAGCGAGGTGGCTTTGCCGATTCCCCGGCTGCCGCCGGTGACCAGAGCTATCTTCATGCGACTCTCCAGAAACAAGAAAGGGCACCGAAGTGCCCCTCATCAAGTTGTTAAAACTATTCGTACTCGCTCATCGGCACGCAGGAGCAGAACAGGTTACGGTCGCCGTAAACGTCATCGAGGCGCTTCACGGTTGGCCAGTATTTGTTGCCGTGGCCTGCCGGGAACACAGCCAGCTCGCGGGTGTACGGATGCGCCCACTCGGCAACGATTTCGTCCTGAGTGTGCGGCGCGTTCACTAACGGGTTGTCTTCCAGCGTCCATTCGCCGGCTACCACGCGGTCAATTTCGCTGCGGATAGAGAGCATGGCGTCGATGAAGCGGTCCAGCTCCACTTTGCCTTCGGATTCGGTCGGCTCAACCATCAGCGTGCCCGCCACCGGGAACGACATGGTTGGCGCATGGAAGCCGAAGTCGATCAGGCGCTTGGCGATGTCCAGCTCGCTGATACCAGTTTCTTCTTTCAGCGGACGAATATCCAGAATACATTCGTGAGCCACGCGGCCGTTCGCGCCGGTGTACAGCACCGGGTAAGCGGACTTGAGGCGAGTCGCGATGTAGTTGGCGTTCAGAATCGCCACGGAGCTGGCTTTCTTCAGGCCATCCGCGCCCATCATGCGAATGTACATCCAGCTGATTGGCAGGATAGAGGCACTGCCGAACGGAGCCGCGGAAACCGCGCCCTGCTGGGTCAGCATCTCTTCAATCTGCACCACGCTGTGGCCTGGCACAAACGGAGCCAGATGTGCTTTCACGCCGATTGGGCCCATGCCCGGGCCGCCACCGCCGTGTGGAATACAGAAGGTTTTGTGCAGGTTGAGGTGCGAAACATCTGCGCCGATATAACCCGGCGTAGTGATCCCGACCTGGGCATTCATGTTCGCCCCGTCCAGGTACACCTGGCCACCGAACTGGTGAACAATCTGGCACACTTCGCGGATGGTTTCTTCATACACGCCGTGGGTCGACGGGTAGGTCACCATGATGCAGGAAAGCGCTTCGCCAGCCTGTTCGGCTTTAGCTCGCAGATCCTGCAGATCGATGTTGCCTTGTTTATCACAGGCCACAACGATCACTTCCATGCCCGCCATCTGCGCGGAGGCCGGGTTGGTACCGTGCGCGGAGCTTGGGATCAGGCAGATATTACGACTGCCTTCGTTGCGGCTTTCGTGGTAGCGGCGGATAGCCAGCAGGCCTGCATATTCGCCCTGCGCGCCGGAGTTCGGCTGCATGCAAAGCGCATCGTAACCGGTCAGCTTCACCAGCCAGTCGGACAGCTGGGCGATCATCTGATGATAACCTTCAGCCTGGTTTGCCGGGCAGAACGGATGCAGTTCAGCAAATTCCGGCCAGGTGATCGGGATCATTTCGGCGGCGGCGTTCAGCTTCATGGTGCAGGAGCCAAGCGGGATCATCGCCTGGTTGAGCGCCAGGTCTTTGCGTTCCAGAGAGTGCATGTAGCGCATCATCTCGGTTTCGCTGTGATAACGGTTAAAGACCGGATGAGTCAGAATTTCGTCGTCGCGCAGCATCGGTGCCGGAATGGATTGGCTGTCGTTGGCAACGTCGCGATCCAGCTTGTCGATGTCCAGGCCGTGAGCATCGCCCAGCAGCACGTCGAACAGGGCCACAACGTCTTCACGGGTGGTGGCTTCATCAAGGGTGATGCCCACCGCGTTCAGGATGTCGCTGCGCAGGTTGATTTCACGCGCTTCGGCACGCGCCAGCACGGCGGCTTTATCGGCAACTTCAACACAAAGGGTGTCGAACCAGTGCTTGTGGCGCAGGACCAGGCCTTTCTGCTGCAGGCCAGCGGCCAGAATGTCGGTCAGGCGGTGAATGCGGCCTGCAATGCGCTTCAGCCCGGCCGGGCCGTGGAAGACCGCATACAGGCTGGCAATGTTCGCCAGCAGAACCTGAGAAGTACAGATGTTGGAGTTCGCTTTCTCGCGGCGGATGTGCTGCTCGCGGGTTTGCATCGCCATGCGCAGCGCGGTGCGGCCGGCGGCATCGCGGGAGACGCCGATAATACGGCCAGGCATGGAACGCTTAAATTCGTCACGTGCACCGAAGAACGCCGCGTGCGGGCCGCCGTAGCCCATCGGTACGCCGAAGCGCTGCGCGGAGCCAAACACGATGTCCGCGCCCTGTTTACCCGGTGCGGTCAGCATGACCAGCGACATAAAGTCTGCGGCAACGCTCACCACCACTTTGCGCTGTTTCAGCTCGGCAATCAGCGCGGTGTAATCATGCACTTCACCGGTAGTGCCAACCTGCTGCAGGAGCACGCCAAACACGTCCTGGTGATCCAGCACTTTCGCTGCGTCATCAACAATGACGTCAAAACCGAAGGTTTCCGCGCGGGTACGCACAACGTCCAGCGTTTGTGGATGAACGTCGGACGCCACAAAGAAGCGGTTAGCGTTTTTCAGCTTGCTGACGCGTTTGGCCATCGCCATAGCTTCTGCCGCCGCGGTGGCTTCATCAAGCAGCGAAGCAGAAGCGATGTCCATGCCGGTCAGGTCAAGCGTGACCTGCTGGAAGTTCAGCAACGCTTCAAGACGGCCCTGGGAAACTTCCGGCTGATAAGGCGTGTAGGCGGTGTACCATCCCGGGTTTTCCAGCATGTTACGCAGAATCACCGGCGGCGTTTGTACCGCGGTGTAACCCATGCCAATGTAAGTTTTGAAGCGTTTATTGCGGCTGGCGATGGCTTTTAATTCAGCCAGCGCGGCAAATTCGGTCGCAGCGGCGCCAATCTGAGGCGGCTCGGCAAGCTGAATGTCCTGCGGAACGATGCTGGCGATCAGGTCGTTGAGCGTCTTCGCCCCGACGGTGTCCAGCATTTCTTGCTGCTGCTGCGCGTTCGGGCCAATGTGACGGTCGATAAACGCTTCGTGATTCTCTAACTGACGTAAAGACTGGGTCATGAGCGGTGATTCCTGAAATGTTTTCCCCTCTCGCCGGGGAGAGGGGTTTAAAAATTACTCGTCTTCTAACAGCGCTTCATAGGCAGAAGCATCCAGCAGCGCGGCAACCTGTGCTTCGTCGCTGGCTTTAATTTTGAAGATCCAGCCTTCTCCGTAAGGCTCGCTGTTGACAAGCTCCGGGCTGTCGCTCAGCGCGTCGTTAACCGCGACGATTTCACCGCTGATTGGGGCGTAGATGTCAGAAGCCGCTTTCACGGATTCGGCAACGGCACAATCATCGCCGGCAGAAACGGTGGCACCCACTTCAGGCAGGTCCACAAACACCATGTCGCCCAGCAGTTCCTGCGCGTGTTCGGTGATGCCCACGGTGTAGCTGCCGTCAGCTTCTTTACGCAGCCATTCGTGCTCTTTGCTGTATTTCAGTTCGTTCGGCACATTGCTCATTGTTTTCTCCTGATACCTGATTTCAAAATTTAAAGCGCAACCGGCTTACCGGCGCGAACAAAAATAGGTTTGGTGACTTTGACCGGCATTTCGCGGTTGCGGATCTGCACAATCGCCGTTTCACCGATGCCGGCCGGTACGCGGGCCAGCGCAATGCTATAACCGAGCGTAGGCGAGAAGGTGCCGCTGGTAATAGCACCTTCGTGAGTATTACCCTGCGCGTCGATAAACCGTACCGGCAGCTCATTACGTAATACGCCTTTTTCGGTCATGATCAAGCCAACCAGCTGCTCAGTGCCGCTGGCGCGCTGCGCTTCCAGCGCTTCACGGCCGATGAAATCACGATCTTCCGGCTGCCAGGCGATAGTCCAGCCCATATTGGCAGCCAGCGGAGAAACACCTTCGTCCATGTCCTGGCCGTAGAGGTTCATACCCGCTTCCAGGCGCAGCGTGTCGCGAGCGCCCAGCCCGCAAGGCTTAACGCCGGCTTCAACCAGCTGCGCCCAGAACTCTGCGGCCTTTTCGTTAGGCATCGCAATTTCATAGCCCGCTTCGCCGGTGTAGCCGGTCGTGGCGATGAACAAATCGCCGGACTGCACGCCAAAGAACGGCTTCATGCCTTCAACGGCTTTACGTTGTTCTTCGCTAAACAGCGTGGCGGCTTTGGCCTTCGCGTTCGGGCCCTGAACGGCAATCAGCGACAGGTCATCGCGCACGGTAACGGACACGCCATACGTCTCAGCATGTTGGTTAATCCAGGCAAGGTCTTTTTCACGGGTGGCGGAGTTAACCACGAGGCGGAAGCTGTCTTCGGTGAAGAAGTAGATAATCAGGTCATCAATTACGCCGCCGGAAGCATTGAGCATGGCGGTGTAAAGCGCTTTGCCTGGCTGAGTCAGTTTGGCGACGTCATTGGCGACCAAATAACGCAGGAATTCGCGAGTACGGCTGCCCTGCAGGTCGACGATGGTCATGTGGGAAACGTCGAACATACCGGCGTCGGTGCGTACCGCGTGGTGTTCATCAATTTGCGAGCCGTAGTGCAGCGGCATCATCCAGCCGTGGAAATCAACCATGCGGGCGCCACAAAGCGTGTGCTGTTCAAATAAGGGGGTCTGTTGAGTCATCTTTTCCTCTTTAACCATCTGGTTGCAAAGCGGATTTGGCTTTGCCAACCGTCAGACGAAACCCGGCACCGCCACCGCTCCACGATAGCGACGCAAACGTTACCTTTGGCCTGAACTTACCACTGAACGGGGGCGTAAACCATAAGCGAAAAACGGTCATTGCATTAGCTTATGACCAAAATGGGAGAGGAAGTGTGCAGAGTAATTCACTGAAAAAATGCGATACACCCCACATTAACAGCAGGTATTTAATGTCGAATTTAGCACTAGCTAACATTTACGACCATTTCAGAAACAAATTAACTACATCGCTAAAATTGTAAGATTAGAAAATGTAATCCGAGATTTGTCCTGAGATTAGAATATTTCAAACGAGGGCGAAGGTGCCCTTCCCGGTCATCGGGAAGGGCAATGTGACGGGGTTATCACTTAGAGATTCAACGTAGCCACGACGGCAGATCTTGCAGCCCCATCGCCTGACGAATTAGCTGAGGCTTCACGCCCGGCAGCGTGTCGGCAAGCTTCAGGCCGATATCTCGCAGCAACTTTTTCGCCGGGTTGCTGCCGGCAAACAGGTCGCGGAACCCCTGCATGCTGGCAAGCATGACCGCCGCACTGTGCTTGCGGCTGCGCTCATAGCGACGCAGATAGAGATGCTGCCCAAAGTCTTTACCTTCACGATGCAGGCGGCGAATTTCAGCAATTAATTCTGCGGCATCCATAAAGCCCAGGTTGACGCCCTGCCCGGCCAGCGGATGAATGGTATGGGCGGCATCGCCCACCAGCGCCAGGCGGTGACCGGCAAAGCTGCGGGCGTAGCGACCCGTCAGCGGGAAGACGCGGCGCTCGCTTTCCACGGTACACAGGCCGAGGCGCATATTAAAGGCTACGGAAAGCGCCTGATTAAAGGCTTCATCGTCCACCTGCTGCATACGCGCCGCTTCTTCCGGCGGCAGCGACCAGACAATAGAGCACAGATGCGGGTCCGAGAGCGGCAGAAACGCCAGAATACCTTCTCCGTGAAACGCCTGCCTGGCGACGGCCTGATGTGGCTCGGCGGTACGAATCGTCGCCACCAGCGCATGGTGATTGTAGTCCCAGAAGGTCAGCGGAATGTCCGCTTTATCGCGCAGCCAGGAGTTGGCGCCATCAGCGCCGACGACCAGCCGTGCGGTCAACATCGCGCCGTCTTTGAGGGTCAGAAACGCGTCGTTTTCACCCCAGGCAACCTGGTTAATTTCCGCCGGTGCCGTCAGGGTGATATCGCTGCATTGCTCCGCTCGCTGCCAAAGCGCCCGGTGGATCACCGAGTTTTCGATGATGTGCCCCAGATGGCTGAAACCAAAGCTCTTGTCATCAAAGGCGATTTGCCCGAAGCTGTCTCGCTCCCAGACTTCCATCCCGTGATAGCAGCTGGCCCGCTCGCTAATTTTTGGCCACACGCCAAGATGCGTCAGCAGTTTTTCACTGGCCGCATTGATCGCCGAAACACGCAGTTCAGGCGCGGCATCAGGCGCAAGCGGCTGAGGAAGGTGACTTTCAATGACCGCAACGCGCAGGCCGCTGCCCTGGAGCCCACAGGCTACCGCCAGCCCCACCATGCCGCCGCCGACAATCGCCACATCTACGCTTTGCAAATTGACTCTCCTTTAACGCGCGACCCAACCCAGGGTGCGCTGAGCCAGCACGTCTCGTGCCGGGGTAAAATGTTCCATCGCCATCAGGCCAAGGTTACGGCCCGCCACCAGCGGTGCCCAACGGTTGGCAAACAGCTGAACCAACCCGTCAGTGACGCCGATAGTTGCCGCTTTATCTGCGGCCCGGCGCTGCTGATAAGCAGCCAGCACCGGGAAACTGCCGACATCTGTACCTGTGGCATGCGCCTCTGCCAGCCCTTCAGCCAAAGACATAACGTCGCGCAAGCCAAGATTGAACCCCTGTCCGGCTATCGGATGCAGCGTTTGCGCGGCATTACCGACCAGCGCCAGGCGATGGGATACGGTCTGCGAAGCCTGCTGCAGCGCCAGCGGATAGTGATGTCGAATACCTGCATGGGTAATTCGCCCCAGCCGCCAGCCAAAGGCTCGCTGAAGCTGTTGGCAAAACTCGGCTTCACTCCAGCTTTCAACTTCCTCACGGGCGTCCAGCGCGTGGCACCAGACCAGCGAGCAGCGCCCGTCGGACATCGGCAACATGGCAATCGGCCCGTGCCCGGTAAAACGCTCAAACGCCCGGCCATGATGGGGCTCGGAGGTGGTGACGTTGGCAATCACGGCGATTTGCTGGTAGCTCTGCGGCTGCCAGGTAACGCCGCACTGCGCGGCAAGCTTAGAGCGAGTGCCATCCGCCGCGACCAGCACGTTACCCTGCAGCTCGACGCCGTTATCCAGCACAACGTTTACGCGATGTTCATTCCGGGAGAAAGACGCCACACGCTGCGGACAGTGCAGCGTTACGCCCGGCGCCTTACGCAGCAGGCCAAACAGGCGCAGCCCGATGTCATGCAGCTCCACCACATGCCCGAGCGCATCAATCTTATAATCTTCAGCTTCGAGCGTGACAAACCCAGCGTGGCCCCGATCGCTAACGTGCACGGTTTTAATCGCCGTTGCACAGTCGGCAATAGCAGGCCAGATACCAATGCGGTCAAGCTGTTGGCAGGTGCCTTTTGCTAACGCAATTGCGCGAGCATCAAACCCCGGATGCGCGGTGGAATCAGGCGCTACGGCTTCAATCAGGCTAACCGGCAGCTTACCGCGAGTGAGCGTTGAGATAGCCAGCGCCAGCGTTGCCCCCGCCATCCCGCCGCCAACAATGATTACGCTCATTGCCGACGCGCCGCAGCCATCAGCGCTTCAATATCGTCTGCGGATTTCACCACGCTGGCGGTCAGATTTTCATTGCCATCGTTGGTGATAACGATGTCGTCCTCAATGCGGATGCCAATGCCACGGTACTGCGCGGGCACGTCCGCATCCGGCGCGATATAAAGCCCCGGCTCAACGGTTATGACCATACCCGGCTCCAGCACACGCGACTTGTCCGGGCCATAGAAACCAACGTCGTGAACGTCCAACCCCAGCCAGTGGCTCAGGCCATGCATGAAGAAGGCACGGTGGGCGTTATTGGCTATCAGATGATCGACCTCGCCTTTCAGAATGCCGAGTTTCACCAGCCCCTTAACCATGATGCGTACGACTTCCGCCGTGACTTCCTGCATGGAGGTGCCTGGGCGGTAGAGTTTTAGCGAGGTTTCGAGGGACTCCAGGACGATGTCGTAAATCTCACGCTGGGCCGGGCTGAATTTCCCGTTCACCGGGAAGGTACGCGTGATGTCTCCGGCATAGCTTTGGTATTCACACCCGGCGTCAATCAGCACCAGATCGCCGTCGCGCAGCTCACTTTCGTTTTCGGTGTAATGCAGAATACAACCGTTTTCACCGCCGCCGACGATGGTGGTGTACGAAGGATAACGCGCACCGTGACGAGTAAATTCGTGATGAATTTCACCTTCGAGCTGGTATTCGAACATGCCTGGACGGCAGGCCTGCATTGCACGAGTATGCGCCAGCGCGGTGATTTCCCCGGCGCGGCGCATAACTGCAATTTCCTCTTCTGATTTGAAGAGGCGCAGTTCGTGCACCGTCGGGCGCCAGTCCGTCAGCGTTGCTGGCGCGGCCAGGTTTTGACGCGAACCACGGCGCAGCTTGTCCAGCGCGGCAAAAACGATGCTATCCGCGTATTCGTACTCGCCCTGAGCGTGGTAAACCACATCCAGACCGTTTAACAGGAGGTGTAGCTGTTCGCCGATTTCCGTAAAAGCCAGTGCACGGTCCACGCCCAGTTTCTGTGGCGCAGCCTCCTGGCCCAGTCGACGACCAGACCAGATCTCAGCGCTCTTATCCCGCACGCGGTTAAACAGCACACTGTGATTATGCGAGGTATCGCTTTTAATGAGCACCAGCACCGCTTCCGACTCATTGAAGCCGGTAAAGTACCAAAAATCGCTACTCTGTCGATAAGCGTATTCGCTGTCCGCATTGCGGATAACTTCGGGGGCCGCAAAAATAAGCGCAGCGCTGCCCGGCACCATCTTAGCCAGTAGCGCCTGACGGCGACGGAGAAATGCCTGCTGATTCATCACACCTCCTGACATTTTTATCGTTAGTGGAGCGTTGGCTTGCGTACCTCGGGAGCCGTCGGCACCGCGCGAGTAAAGGTGTCGTGGCACAGCAAAGCGGCAACGCGCACATACTCAATAATTTCTTCCAGCGACATCTCCAGCTCTTCCTGGTCTTCGTCTTCGTCATAACCCAGTTGGGCGATGTTACGCAGATCGTCAATCGCTTCACCGGTTTCACCGGTGACTTTATCCAGTTTACTCTGCGTGACACCCAGCCCCAGCAGGAAATGGTTTACCCAACCAGAGAGCGCGTCGGCGCGATCAAAGACCGAAACATCGTCACCTTCCGGTAAATAGAGCTGGAATAAAAAGCCTTCGTCTTCCAGCGCATCCCCCGTCGCACCGTGCATCTGGCGCAGCGTATCGGCAAGGTTCTGGCTAAAAGCCAGGCCTTCGTTGGTCAGGTCGTGCAGCAGCGTTTGCCAACTGCTGTCTTTGTTACCACCGCACAGCATGCCGCTGATTAAGCCGTGCATTTCTGCAGGCGTCAGACCCACACCCTGTTGGTTCAAAAGTTGGCCTACTGCATCGTAGCCAGGCATTGCGTTCTGTATAGACATGCGCATTCGTCATCGTTGGCAGGAATAGTGTGTGTTATGCTACCACCAGGACCCCCGCAGATACCAGAAAAGGGCTTGTATCTTGATATCGGGATGGCTATAGTGGCGCCCCTTCCGTTACCTGGACCGGTAGCGTTAAGGCAGGCGAGTAAACAGCAGGAAGGTGGCATGTCTGCACAACCAGTCGATATTCAAATTTTCGGTCGTTCATTGCGCGTGAATTGTCCGCCTGAACAACAGGATGCGCTGAATCAGGCTGCGGAAGAGCTGAATCAGCGGTTGCAAGATTTAAAAGTTCGCACTAGAGTCACAAATACCGAGCAGTTGGTATTCATCGCAGCACTGAACATTTGCTACGAACTGGCTCAGGAAAAGTCGAAAACCCGTGACTACGCCGCCAATATGGAAGAGCGTATTCGGATGCTACAGCAGACCATTGAGCAAGCCTTGCTTGAACAGGGTCGCGTTGCAGACCGACCGGGGACAAAGTTTGAATAACACTTCGCAGTTGACTATGGTAGAGTAACTTCGAAGACAAAATTTCTCTGAGATGTTTGCAAGCGGGCCAGTCCCCTGAGCCGATATTTCATACCACAAGAGTGTGGCGCTCCGCGGTCGGTGAGCATGCTCGGTCCGTCCGAGAAGCCTTAAGACCATGACGACACACTCACCTTGAACCAAGGGTTCAAGGGTTACAGCCTGCGGCGGCATCTCGGAGATTCCCTCTTTACTACCCGGCCATCATGACGCATACCCCGTTAGTTTCAACGCTTCGTCAGGACATTCGCCAGACCATCCGGCAACGACGCCGGTCGCTCACTCCCGCTGAACAAGAAATCTTTGCCGTACAGGCAGCTGAACGCATGCTGGCGTTTGAGCCGGTTATTCACGCGCAAACCGTAGCACTCTTTCTTTCCTTCGACGGCGAGCTCAATACCACGCCGCTGATTAAGGCATTGTGGCAGGCGGGAAAAGAGGTTTACCTTCCGGTTCTTCACCCTTTTAGCACCGGCAACCTGCTGTTTTTGCGCTATACGCCGCAGAGTAACCTGGTGACGAATCGCCTGAAAATTCTTGAACCTAAGCTGGACGTTCGCGACGTGTTGCCGCTGAATAAGCTGGATGTACTGATCGCGCCGCTGGTTGCCTTTGATGCAAACGGGCAACGTTTGGGGATGGGTGGCGGGTTCTACGACAGAACGCTACAGCACTGGCAGCAGCACGGCCTTTACCCCGTTGGCCTGGCGCATGATTGCCAGCAGGTAGATATATTGCCGGTTGAACAGTGGGATATTCCCTTACCTGCTGTGGTCACGCCGTCGCGCCTCTGGCAGTGGTAGTGCCCCTTCCCCCTCAGAGGAAGAGGCAACCGGGTCTATCAGTACAGCAGGCGGGCGCGGATGGTGCCCGGAATTGCTTTCATTGATTTCAGCGCTTTCTCCGCAACGTCTTCCGACGCATCAATATCAATAACCACGTAACCCATGTGCGGCGTAGTCTGCAGGAACTGGGCGGCAATGTTGATACCCTGTTCGGCAAAGATCTGGTTAAGCGCGGTTAGGATCCCCGGGCGGTTCTCATGAATATGCAGCAGACGGCTGGTCGTTCCACCGTGCAGCGGTAGAGAAACTTCAGGGAAGTTAACCGCGGACAGCGTAGAGCCGTTGTCAGAGTACTTCGCCAGCTTGCCCGCCACTTCCAGACCGATGTTTTCCTGTGCTTCCTGAGTTGAACCACCGATGTGTGGCGTCAGGATCACGTTGTCAAACTCACACAGCGGCGAGTTAAACGGATCGCTATTAGTGGCCGGTTCGGTCGGGAATACGTCAATTGCTGCACCGGACAGATGTTTGCTGGAAAGCGCGC
This sequence comes from Enterobacteriaceae bacterium RIT693, assembly GCA_009668225.1. GTDB lineage: Bacteria > Pseudomonadota > Gammaproteobacteria > Enterobacterales > Enterobacteriaceae > Cedecea. Next base: position 39,725 of record WJYK01000020.1, read on the forward strand.
CGCACAGAGCAGGAATATCCACCACCGTGCCGCGAGAGGCGTTGATCAGCAGCGAACCCGGCTTCATCAGGGCCAGTTCGTTAGCGCCAATCATGTTCTTCGTTGAGGCGTTTTCCGGCACGTGCAGGCTAACAACATCGCTCATATTCAGCAGGTCGGAGAGATGCTGAACCTGGGTTGCATTGCCGAGCGGTAGCTTGTTTTCGATGTCGTAGAAGAAGACGTGCATCCCCAGTGATTCGGCCAGGATCCCCAGCTGCGTGCCGATATGGCCGTAACCGATAATGCCCAGCTTTTTACCACGAGCCTCGTAAGAACCCACGGCCAGCTTGTTCCACACGCCGCGGTGCGCTTTGGCGTTAGCCTCCGGAATACCCCGCAGCAGCAGCAGCAGTTCACCAATCACCAGCTCAGCAACGGAACGGGTGTTAGAGAACGGGGCGTTGAACACCGGGATCCCACGCTTCGCGGCGGCATCCAGGTCAACCTGGTTTGTGCCAATGCAGAAACAGCCAACCGCCACCAGCTTCTCGGCTGCGGCAAAGATCTCTTCGGTCAAATGGGTGCGGGAACGCAGGCCAATGAAGTGAGCATCACGGATCGACTCTTTGAGCGCTTCGGAATCCAGCGCGCCTTTATGGAATTCAATGTTGGTGTATCCCGCCGCGCGAAGATTATCCACCGCTTTTTGGTGTACGCCTTCGACAAGCAGGAATTTAATTCTGTCTTTATCCAGTGATACTTTTGCCATTTCCCCGACCCTATTTCAGTGCTGTTGTGTGCGTTTCTGGGCGGTGATGCGCCACCGCCTATAAGTTACCCTTCTGTCAAAATATCAAAATCTACGTTTGGGGCAATATGAACGATTGCGTCGCCGTCTCGTCAGGAGGGAATAAGACGGCAGGTGTCAGAATAAAATGCTGGGAGGGAGGAATAACCAGGAATGAATCATAGGACTGTTACAAAAATGTGATATATGTCACCAAATATGCCGTTAAAATAATTTGTCATTTTTTATACGGATTTTTGGGGCGCGGAATGCGCCCCGGTCAGATCATTTCACGATGGTTTTCACACCATCTGTAGTACCGATCAGCGCCACGTCAGCCCCGCGGTTCGCAAACAGACCAACGGTCACTACGCCTGGAATACCGTTGATGGTATTTTCCAGCTTAATCGGCTCCATGATGCTCAGGCCATGCACATCAAGGATAATGTTGCCGTTATCCGTTACCACGCCCTGGCGATATTCCGGGCGGCCGCCCAGCTTCACCAGCTCACGCGCTACGGCGCTGCGCGCCATCGGGATAACCTCAACCGGCAGCGGGAAGTTACCAAGAATATCGACCTGCTTGGACGAGTCCGCGATGCAAACAAACGTCTCTGCAACGGAGGCGATAATTTTCTCACGGGTCAGCGCGGCACCGCCGCCTTTGATCATCTGCATCTGGTTGTTAATCTCATCGGCACCGTCGACATAAACGCCTAATGAGTCCACCTCGTTGAGATCGAAAACGGTAATCCCAAGGCTTTTCAGTTTCGCGGTAGAAGCGTCGGAGCTGGAAACAGCGCCTTCAATCTGGTGCTTGATGGTGCCCAAAGCATCAATAAAGTGTGCGGCAGTTGAGCCGGTGCCAACGCCCACAATGGTGCCCGGCTGCACGTACTGGAGTGCTGCCCATCCGACTGCTTTTTTCAGTTCATCCTGCGTCATAATTTTATGCCTGTGATGTGGAAACTGACGCGCATTATAGAGCATGCGTCGGAAAAATGTCCCCGGGATTGCGGCAATGCCGACGTCATCACGTTCGAACGTAATGGATGTTTGCCGATTTGGTCTGAATCAACGGCAAATTTATGTCATAGTGACTGCACGACGAAACAGGGAGCAAATGAACAACAATGAAACGCCCGGACTACAGAACGCTGCAGGCGCTTGATGCGGTAATTCGTGAACGAGGATTTGAGCGCGCGGCGCAGAAGCTGTGCATTACTCAGTCGGCGGTATCACAACGTATTAAGCAACTGGAAACGATGTTCGGCCAGCCATTGTTGGTGCGTACCGTCCCGCCTCGTCCCACCGAACAGGGCCAAAAGCTGCTGGCGCTTTTACGCCAGGTCGAGCTGCTGGAAGAAGAGTGGCTGGGCGACGAGCAAACCGGCTCCACGCCGCTGCTGCTGTCTCTGGCCGTCAACGCCGATAGCCTGGCAACGTGGCTGCTGCCTGCCCTGGCTCCGGTGTTAGCCGACTCCCCTATTCGCCTGAACCTTCAGGTTGAAGATGAAACCCGGACCCAGGAACGCCTCCGTCGCGGCGAAGTGGTCGGCGCGGTTTCCATTCAGCCTCAGCCGCTCCCGAGCTGTCTGGTTGATCGCCTGGGAGCGCTGGACTACCTGTTCGTTGGGTCGAAAGATTTTGCCGAGCGCTATTTCCCGAACGGCGTCACGCGTTCGGCGCTGCTGAAAGCGCCGGCAGTCGCCTTTGACCATCTCGATGACATGCATCAGGCGTTTTTACAGCAGAACTTCGACCTGTCGCCGGGTAGCGTGCCGTGCCATATCGTTAACTCTTCGGAAGCTTTCGTGCAGCTGGCTCGCCAGGGCACAACCTGCTGTATGATCCCTCACCTGCAAATCGAGCGAGAACTGAAGAGCGGGGAATTGATCGACCTGACGCCGGGCCTGCTGCAGCGCCGCATGCTTTACTGGCACCGCTTTGCGCCGGAAAGCCGCATGATGCGCAACGTGACGGATGCCTTACTGGATTATGGACACAAAGTGTTGAGGCAGGATACGGAGTAACGCTTTTCCTTACCCCTCGCCAACGAGCTGCGAGGGGTAGGGGTAGGTGAAGTCAAATCTTACTGAGCGGGAGCCGCCGGAGCCTGTGCGCCCTGCAGCTCAAACACCACATCAACCTGATCGTCAAACTGGATAGTTTGCTGATCGTAGGTATCCTGGGCGGAAACCGGTGCAGCCGCATCCGCTTTCATCATGCGTACCATTGGCGCTGGCTGGTAGTTAGAAACGTGGTAACGCACGCTGTATACCGACCCCAGCTTGCTGTTAAAGCCTTCGGCCAGCAGCTTCGCCTGACGAGTGGCGTCGTTAATCGCCTCTTTACGAGCTTTGTCCTTGTACTCTTCAGGATGCGCAACGCCCAACGACACGGAGCGAATTTCGTTCAGACCGGATTTCAGCGCGCCATCCAGCAATTCATTCATTTTATCCAGCTGACGCAGGGTGACTTCTACCTGGCGTACCGCGCGGTAACCCTTCAGCTGGGTTTTCCCGTCTTTCAGGTAGTCATATTCTGGCTGTGTACGCAGGTTGGCAGCATTGATATCTTTCTTCTCGATGCCATTTTTCTGCAGGAAAGTCAGGTATTGCGCAACGCGATCGTCAGCCTGTTTTTTGGCGGAAGCCGCGTCCTTAGCTGATACATTCACTTCAATGGCAAGCGTGGCAATATCAGGAACTGCATCGACGCTGGCTGTCCCGGAGGTGACCACGTGCGGTCCGTTTGGCAACTCGCCTGCCTGAACCGAAACAGAACCTAATCCCATTAACGCGGCTAATGCTAAAATTTTAAACTTCACTGTAACTCCTCCGTACTACGTTCCACTGTGATTACGTCGGAAAATAAACTTCCGGCGTCTGCCAGCAAGCTTAGCCTGTAATAGTAACTTGTCTATCAGATTATGGCGAATTAACGCACGAGGGCCGCGATATGTTGCATGCCGTCCCACGCCAGCTGAGCGGCGATAAACCACATCACCACGCCGACCACACCATTGATAATACGCTGGGCTTTCGCCGTGCGCAGAAGCGGAGCAAGCCAGGCGGCAAGAATCGCCAGGCCGTAAAACCAAAGAATGGAGGCGCTAATGGTACCCAAAGCAAACCAGCGCTTTGGTTCATCAGCCAGCTGGCCCCCCAGACTGCCAAGCACCACAAAAGTATCCAGATAAACGTGTGGGTTGAGCCAGGTCACCGCCAGCATAGTGACGACGATTTTCCAGCGCCCCTGCTTTAACACTTCCGCCGACGCAAGCTCAAGATTGCTGCTCATCGCCGTACGCAATGCGCCCCAACCGTACCACAGTAAAAAAGCCACTCCGCCCCAGGTGACCAGCGCCAGCAGCCAGGGAGACTGCATCAGGATCGCACTACCGCCAAAGATACCGCCACAAATCAGAATGATGTCACTCAACGCACACAGCGAGGCTATCATCAAATGATACTGGCGGCGGATCCCCTGGTTCAGCACAAAAGCATTTTGCGGCCCCAGCGGCAAAATCAGTGCTGCCCCTAATGCAATACCCTGAAAATAAAAAGATAACACGGTCTGTACCCTTCAAATATTCATCGTTGTGCGTGAGTGTAATGCGCAAAAATTATTAGAGGAAATTGATAATTTTAATAACCAATAAGAAAAACTAATTATGAAAGGTAAAAGAAAGGCCGACAAAAGCCGGCCCGGAGGATTACGCGTTTTCAGTATCTTTAATTTTGCGAACGTGAACGTCCATCTGCGGGTAAGGAATACCGATGCCGTTGGCATCCAGCCCCTTCTTAATCTGCTCGAGAACGTCCCAGTAAACATTTTGCAGGTCGCCACTCTTGCTCCAGGCGCGCACAATAAAGTTTACGGAAGAAGGCCCCAGTTCGTTAACACGCACGATGATATCGCGATCTTTAAGCACACGCTCGTCACGGCTAACGATGTCGGTGAGGATCTGCTTAACCTGGTCAATGTCCGCGTCGTAGGAGACGCCAATAATAAATTCATTACGACGTACTGGCTCACGTGAGAAGTTAATGATGTTACCAGCAATAATTTTACCGTTCGGCACGACCACGATTTTGCCGTCCACGGTGCGCATCGTCGTCGAGAAAATTTGTACATTGAGCACGGTACCGGCAATTCCGCCCAGATCAACATATTCACCGGTCCGGAACGGACGGAAGGTCACCAGCAGCACGCCTGCCGCAAGGTTGGACAGAGACCCCTGCAACGCCAGACCCACGGCCAAACCGGCAGCACCCAGTACCGCGATAACAGATGCGGTCTGCACCCCGACCCGGCTCAAGGCAGCAATCAGCGTGAAGGCGATAATGCCATAGCGCACGAGCGCAGAGAGGAAGTCGGCTACGGTACTGTCGATACCACGGGCCAGCATAAGGCGGTTAACCGTGCCGGAGATCAGTCGAGCTACGATCATCCCGACAATAAGAATGGCAACTGCGGCGACGATGTTAACCACGTAACTCAACAGGAGTTCCTGGTTTCGCACCAGCCAGCCTCCGGCATTATGAATACTGTCTACTACGTTGAGATCTTCCATTTACTGTTCCTTGTCAGATAGATGCCCACAGGGCCAAATCTCTATGCCCTGAAAGAGGAGTTTAACTGCAAAGGGTAAACAAAAACCTGTGCTTTTGCCAAATAGATCACAAAATCGAGATCGTTTAGTAACAAAAAAGCCCGCACAAGGCGGGCTCAGTCTTGAACAAAAAAGCTCAAATTACAGAACGTCTACCGCGTTCAGCTCTTTGAATGCCTGCTCCAGGCGAACGATCATGGAGCTCTGTGCTGCACGCAGCCAGACGCGTGGATCGTAGTATTTTTTGTTCGGCTGGTCAGCGCCTTTCGGGTTGCCCAGCTGACCCTGCAGGTAAGCTTCGTTTTCTTTGTAGTAGTTCAGAATACCTTCCCAGGTCGCCCATTGGGTGTCGGTATCGATGTTCATTTTGATAACACCGTAGCTTACAGAGTCTTTGATTTCCTGAGCGGAAGAACCGGAACCGCCGTGGAAGACGAAGTTCAGGCTGTTGTGCGGCAGGTTGTGTTTCTTAGAAACATATTCCTGAGAGTCGCGCAGGATGGTTGGAGTCAGAACCACGTTACCTGGTTTGTACACGCCGTGCACGTTACCGAAGGACGCCGCGATGGTGAAGCGTGGGCTGATTTTGCTCAGCTCGGTGTAAGCGTAATCAACGTCTTCTGGCTGGGTGTACAGAGCAGAAGCGTCCATGTGGCTGTTGTCCACGCCATCTTCTTCGCCGCCGGTGCAGCCCAGTTCGATTTCCAGGGTCATGCCCAGTTTGGACATACGCGCCAGGTATTTAGAGCTGATCGCGATGTTTTCTTCCAGAGACTCTTCGGACAGGTCAATCATGTGGGAAGAGAACAGTGGTTTACCGGTAGCGGCAAAGTGTTTTTCACCCGCGTCCAGCAGGCCATCGATCCACGGCAGCAGTTTCTTAGCGCAGTGGTCAGTGTGCAGGATAACCGGAACACCGTAATGTTCAGCCATCTGGTGAACATGGTGCGCACCAGAGATTGCACCCAGGATCGCAGCACCCTGTGGAACATCAGTTTTCACGCCTTTACCAGCGATGAAAGCAGCACCGCCGTTGGAGAACTGAACGATAACCGGAGATTTTACTTTCGCAGCGGTTTCCAGAACGGCGTTAATAGAGTCGGTACCGACGCAGTTAACGGCTGGCAGAGCAAAGTTGTTCTCTTTTGCTACCTGGAAGATTTTCTGTACGTCGTCGCCAGTTACAACACCTGGTTTTACGAAATCAAAAATTTTAGACATGTTGATGTGTCCTGTAGGCCTTGGAAAAATCGAATCACCGTCCTGAATCTTGCCGGGCGGCAATAAATCAACGGGCAGGATACCCTGCCCGTAGGAATTACTTCTTAGCGCGCTCTTCGAGCATCGCTACAGCTGGCAGTACTTTGCCTTCCACGAACTCGAGGAATGCGCCGCCGCCGGTAGAGATGTAGGAAATTTTGTCTGCGATACCGAACAGATCGATAGCCGCCAGAGTGTCGCCGCCGCCTGCGATAGAGAAGGCTTCGCTGTCTGCGATAGCGCGAGCAACGATTTCGGTCCCTTTACGGAAGTTAGGGAATTCGAACACGCCGACCGGGCCGTTCCACAGAATGGTTTTCGCGTTTTTCAGGATTTCAGCCAGTTTCTCAGCGGAAACATCGCCCATATCCAGAATCTGCTCTTCGTCTTTGATGTCGTTCACGGACTTCAGGGTTGCAGTCGCGGTTTCGGAGAACTCGGTCGCAACGCGAACGTCGGTTGGTACTGGGATATCGCAGCGGGTCAGCAGTTCTTTCGCGGTATCAACCAGGTCTGCTTCGTACAGGGATTTACCGACGTTGTGGCCTTGAGCTGCCACGAAGGTGTTCGCGATGCCGCCGCCAACGATCAGCTGGTCAGCAATTTTGGACAGGGAGTCCAGCACGGTCAGTTTGGTAGAAACTTTAGAACCGCCAACGATAGCAACCATTGGACGAGCAGGTTCTTTCAGGGCTTTACCCAGCGCTTCCAGTTCGTCTGCCAGCAGCGGGCCTGCACAGGCAACATCAGCAAATTTAGCGATGCCGTGGGTAGAAGCCTGCGCACGGTGAGCAGTGCCGAATGCATCCATCACGAACACGTCGCACAGTGCCGCGTATTTTTTGGACAGCGCTTCGTCGTCTTTTTTCTCGCCTTTGTTGAAGCGAACGTTTTCCAGAACAACCAGTTCACCTGCAGCCACTTCCACGCCGTCCAGGTAATCTTTTACCAGACGAACCGGGTTGGACAGTTTGTCTTTCAGGTAGTTAACCACTGGCAGCAGAGAGAATTCTTCATTGTACTCACCTTCGGTTGGACGACCCAAGTGAGAAGTAACCATGACTTTAGCGCCCTGTTTCAGAGCCAGTTCAATGGTCGGCAGAGAAGCACGAATACGCGCGTCGCTGGTGACTTTCCCGTCTTTAACCGGCACGTTCAGATCGGCACGGATGAAAACGCGTTTGCCCGCCAGATCCAGATCGGTCATCTTAATTACAGACATGGTGAATCCTCTCGTTGATTCTTAAAGTTTTGCAGACGCAACGTGCGCCTTACCTGAAATCCATTGAGCCATAACCAACGTGGTATCGAGCATCCTGTTGGCAAAGCCCCATTCGTTATCACACCAGACTAGAGTTTTAATCAGATGTTGCCCACTGACCCGCGTTTGCGTGCCGTCGACGATGGCACTGTGCGGATCGTGGTTAAAATCAGTCGAGACCAACGGTAATTCCGTATAGTCAACTATACCATGAAATGCTTCCTGTGCCGCTTTTTGCAGCAACTGATTGACTTCACATGCATTTACTGAATTTCTAACTGTGACGCTTAAATCAATCGCCGTGACGTTTATCGTCGGCACGCGCACCGCAATGGCCTCAAAACGGTCATTGAACTGTGGGAAAATACGCGTGATACCGGCTGCAAGACGCGTATCCACCGGAATGATCGACTGACTCGCCGCGCGGGTGCGTCGTAAATCAGGGTGATAGGCGTCAATAACCTGCTGATCGTGCATCGCCGAGTGGATGGTCGTGACCGTCCCGGACTCAATGCCAAACGCTTCATCCAGCAGTTTAATAATCGGAATAATACAGTTTGTGGTGCAGGAGGCGTTGGAGACGATGCGGTGGCTGTCTTCGACCAGTTCATGGTTAACGCCATAAACGACGGTAGCATCGAGATCGTTGCCGCCAGGGTGCGAGAACAGCACTTTTTTCGCCCCTGCCGCGAGGTGGGCTTCACCGTCAGCGCGGGAGCCGAATACGCCGGTACAGTCCAGCACGATATCAACGCCAAGCTCGCGCCATGGCAGCGCCTCAATGGTCGGTTCGTGCAGCAGGCGAATGCTGTCATCGCCCACAAACAGGACTTCGCGCTCCTGGCGCACATCCCAGGCAAAGCGGCCGTGGCTGGTATCGTACTTCAACAGATGCGCGATCCCCGCAGCGTCTGCCAGTTCGTTGATTGCTACCACGGTAATTTCCGCACGGCGACCAGATTCGTACAAAGCACGTACCACGTTGCGCCCAATGCGACCGAAGCCATTAATAGCGATGCGTACGGTCATATCTCTCCTGCCAGAATCCCTGGGATTAAGTGGCTGACAGAGTAATCCAGCAACCGCCTGAGGGGAATCCTCGCACTCATGAAACTGCACTTGTTTGCTTAATTGTCGAACATTTATTCGACTGAAACGCTTCAGCTATGTTAAGCGAAAGCGGGAATAAAAGGAACGATACCCCATTATGCTCCGCTCAACTTCTGACGCACATCACAGTTTTGGTGGAATAACTGCAACTGAGCGCCGCAGTGGTGGAATAAAGAACAGGGCATAAGTGGAATAATCGGCATAAAAAAAGGCGCCGAAGCGCCTTTTTTAACTAGCCCGCGATTACAGAATCGCTTTAGCCTGTTTCACCACGTTTTCAACGGTGAAGCCAAACTCTTCGAACAGCAGTTCCGCTGGCGCAGACTCACCGAAGGTGGTCATGCCAACGATAGCGCCGTTCAGGCCAACGTATTTGTACCAGTAGTCGGCGATGCCGGCTTCGATAGCCACGCGAGCAGTAACGGCTTTCGGCAGCACGGATTCACGGTAAGCAGCATCCTGCTTGTCAAACGCGTCGGTAGAAGGCATGGAAACCACGCGCGCCTTCACGCCTTCGGCAGCCAGCTTGTCCCATGCCCCAACGGCAAGTTCAACTTCGGAACCGGTGGCGATGAAGATAAGCTCAGGTTGACCCGCGCAGTCTTTCAGCACGTAGCCACCGCGAGCGATGTCTTTCAGCTGCTGCTCGGTACGATCCTGCTGAGCCAGGTTCTGACGGGAAAGGATCAGTGCGGTCGGGCCGTCGTGACGCTCAACGCCGTATTTCCACGCTACCGCGGACTCAACCTGGTCACATGGGCGCCAGGTGCTCATGTTCGGGGTCACGCGCAGGGAAGCAACCTGCTCAACCGGCTGGTGAGTCGGGCCATCTTCGCCCAGGCCGATGGAGTCATGGGTGTAAACCATTACCTGACGCTGTTTCATCAGCGCAGCCATACGCACCGCGTTACGGGCATATTCTACGAACATCAGGAAGGTAGAAGTGTACGGCAGGAAACCGCCGTGCAGGGAGATACCGTTGGCGATAGCGGTCATACCGAATTCACGCACGCCGTAGTGGATGTAGTTCCCGGCGGTATCTTCGTTAATCGCTTTAGAGCCGGACCAGATAGTCAGGTTAGAAGGCGCCAGGTCAGCGGAGCCGCCCAGGAATTCTGGCAACAGCGGGCCGAACGCTTCAATCGCGTTCTGAGACGCTTTACGGCTGGCAATTTTGGATGGGTTAGCCTGCAGCTTAGCGATGAATTCGTTTGCTTTTGCATCGAAGTCAGCCGGCATTTCACCTTTCACGCGGCGAATAAATTCGGCGGCTTCCTGCGGGAAGGCTTTCGCGTAGGCAGCAAACTTCTCGTTCCATGCCGCTTCTTTAGCCTGACCGGCTTCTTTCGCATCCCACTGAGCATAGATGTCAGAAGGGATTTCGAACGGCGCGTGGTTCCAGCCAAGCTGCTCGCGAGTCAGGGCGATTTCTGCATCACCCAGCGGCGCGCCGTGTGAGTCGTGGGTACCCGCTTTGTTCGGGGAACCGAAACCGATGATGGTTTTGCACATCAGCAGGGAAGGTTTGTCGGTAACAGCGCGTGCTTCTTCTACCGCACGTTTGATAGCGGCTGCATCGTGACCGTCAACGCCACGCACCACGTGCCAGCCGTAGGCTTCAAAGCGTTTCGCGGTATCGTCGGTGAACCAGCCTTCAACGTGGCCGTCGATGGAGATGCCGTTGTCGTCATAGAACGCAACCAGTTTACCCAGTTTCAGGGTACCGGCCAGAGAGCAAACCTCGTGAGAGATGCCTTCCATCATGCAGCCATCACCCATGAAGGCATAAGTGAAGTGATCCACGATGTCGTGTCCTGGGCGGTTGAACTGCGCCGCCAGCGTTTTCTCTGCGATAGCCATACCGACCGCGTTCGCGATGCCCTGACCCAGAGGGCCAGTCGTGGTTTCAACACCTGCGGTGTAGCCCACTTCCGGGTGGCCCGGAGTCTGAGAATGCAGCTGACGGAAGTTTTTCAGTTGTTCAATCGGCAGGTCATAACCGCTGAGGTGCAGCAGGCTGTAAATCAGCATAGAACCGTGGCCGTTGGACAGCACGAAGCGGTCACGATCGGCCCATAACGGGTTCTGTGGGTTATGGTTCAGGAAATCACGCCACAGGACTTCGGCAATGTCGGCCATGCCCATAGGGGCACCCGGGTGACCGGATTTGGCTTTTTGTACTGCGTCCATGCTGAGCGCACGAATAGCATTGGCAAGCTCTTTACGAGAGGACATTTTGACTCCAGATCGGATGGTTGAAGATCGCGCCTTGACTACGATGCGTTATGGGCTACGCCCGAAAATGTGACAACAATGTACACCAGGGGAATGGTCATGTACATGCGGTGCGCCGTTGACAGGGTAAGAAATCTCTGGATAACGCTCGCAAGTTGCGCAACCTGATGCGCAGGCTATTTATTCTTCTTTATACTGAGTGTGGAGCCGCCTCGCCTGCGGTAAATCCGATTCTGTTTTTACCTATTATAAAGAAAGGAAAAATGGCCATGAAGATGCGCCCAATATTGTTGAGCCTGAGCGTCGCGGCCCTGCTGAGCGGCTGCCAGGGAATGGACTCCAACGGGCTACTTACCTCCGGAGCCGAAGCTTTCCAGGCCTACACGCTAAGCGATGCCCAGGTCAAAACCCTGAGCGATGACGCCTGTAAGCAGCAGGACAGCAAAGCCACGATTGCTCCGGCAGACAGCCCTTATACCCAGCGGCTGAACAAAATTGCCTCCGCGCTGGGCGATAACATCAACGGCCTGCCGGTCAACTACAAGGTATACGTCACCAAGGACGTCAACGCCTTCGCGATGGCGAACGGCTGCATCCGCGTCTACAGCGGCCTGATGGACATAATGGATGACAACGAAGTCGAAGCGGTGATTGGCCACGAAATGGGGCACGTCGCGCTCGGTCACGTGAAAAAGGGCATGCAGGTCGCGCTCGGGGCTAACGCAGCACGTGTTGCAGCGGCATCTGCAGGCGGCGTGATTGGCAACCTGTCGCAGTCTCAGCTTGGGGAGTTAGGCGAAAAACTGGTGAACGCTCAGTTCTCCCAGCGCCAGGAATCCGAGGCTGACGACTACTCTTACGATCTATTGCGCAAACGCGGTATCAACCCGACTGGCCTTGCCACCAGCTTTGAAAAGCTGGCTAAGCTCGACGAAGGGCGTCAAAGCTCAATGCTTGACGACCACCCTGCTTCAGCGGCTCGTGCTCAGCATATCCGCGACCGCATGGCGGCAGACGGGATCCAATAAAGCAAAACCACCCCAAGAGGGGCTGCAGATTGATGACAAACAGTCGAAAAACGTGGTTTTCGGCTGTTTGGGGCAAACCAAAGAACATAGTTCGTTGTTTTTATTAGGCCGAGGTTCAGGCCTTTTGGAACAATGAACTTTGTCAGCAGCCTCACCGCCCCAAGAGGGGCGGTTCTTTTACTTTGACTTACTCGCCTTTCTTGGCCGCCTGGATATACAGCATTTCCAGCGCCAGGGTCGCCGCGGCCAGGGCGGTGATTTCAGACTGGTCATAGGCCGGAGCCACTTCCACCACGTCCATCCCCACGATGTTCAGATCTTTCAGGCCACGCACCAGTTTGATAGCGCGATCGGACGTCAGGCCACCGATCACCGGCGTACCGGTACCCGGCGCAAATGCAGGATCCAGGCAGTCGATGTCGAAGGTCAGGTACACCGGCATATCACCGACGATCTGCTTAACCTGGGCAATGATATCGTCTACGCCACGATCGTTAACCTGGCAGGCATCCAGCACGGTGAAGCCGTTATCTTTGTCGAACTCGGTGCGAATACCGATCTGCACGGAGTGATTCGGATCGATCAGGCCTTCGTTTGGCGCGGTGTAGAACATGGTGCCGTGGTCGAACTCGCAGCCGTTCGCGTAGGTATCGGTGTGGGCATCGAAGTGAACCAGCGCCATTTTGCCGAAGTGCTTAGCGTGCGCGCGCAGCAGCGGCAGAGTGACGAAGTGGTCACCACCGAAGGAGAGCATACGCTTGCCGGCAGCCAGCAGACGCTCGGCGTGCGCCTGGAGATTTTCGCTCATTTCACGGGCATCGCCGAAGGCGTAGACCAGGTCGCCGCAGTCCACAACGTTCAGACGCTCGCGCATGTCGAAGTTCCACGGGAAGCGGTTTCCTTCCCATGCCAGGTTGGTGGACACCTGACGAATCGCGGCCGGGCCGTGGCGGCCGCCTGCACGACCGGAAGTTGCCGCATCAAACGGAACGCCGGTGATCACCCAGTCCGCATCGCTATCGTACGGCTGGAAGTTCAGCGGGAAACGCAAAAAACCAAAGGCATTAGATACCAGGGAGTTATCGTATTTGTGGCCTAAGGTGCTCATTGTCTGACCTCTCGGTTGGGGTTAAAAAAGCCTAAAAAAAATCCCCTCCGCGTCGTTAAACCCGACGAGGAAGGGATTGGATTGGGGGACTGCTATTTATTGAGCGGATTATCGCCGCTAATTCATACGGGTTCAAGAGAGTATAGGCTATCGAACCGTCTTTGCCCCTCTCCTCAAAGAGGAGAGGGAAAGCGATAACTTACTCGTCTTCCAGATACGTATAACCGTACAGGCCGGCTTCAAACTCTTCGAGGAACTGCTGCTGCAGCGCATCGTCAAGGCCGGTGTTCTTCACCTGGTCACGGAACTGGGTCAGCAGTTTGTTTGGGTCAAGCTGCACGTACTGCAGCATATCCGCCACGGTATCGCCTTCGTCGGACAGCTCAACTTCCACAGAACCGTCAGGGAAGACGAAGACGTCCACCGCTTCGGTGTCGCCGAACAGGTTGTGCATGTTGCCCAAAATTTCCTGATACGCGCCCACCATAAAGAAGCCCAGCATAGGCGGGTTCTCCGGGTCGTATTCCGGCATTGGCATGGTCGTTGCGATACCGTCGCCGTCCACATAGTGGTCGATTGCACCGTCGGAGTCGCAGGTAATGTCCAGCAGCACGGCACGGCGCTCAGGCGCGTGGTTCAGCCCTTCCAGCGGCATCACCGGGAACAGCTGATCGATGCCCCATGCGTCCGGCATCGACTGGAACAGCGAGAAGTTGACGTACATTTTGTCCGCCATGCGCTCCTGCAGCTCGTCGATAATTGGACGGTGCGCGCGGTTGCTTGGATCAAGCTGCTTCTGCACGTCGTGGCACATGTTCAGGTAGAGCTGCTCGGCCCAGGCACGTTCCTGCAGGCTATACGCCCCGGAGGAGTAGCCGACGTGGATATCGTGCAGGTCCATCTGGCTGTCGTGCAGCCATTCACGCAGCGAACGGCGCGTGCCCGGCTGGTGCATTTCAAGCCAGGTTTCCCACATGCTTTGCAGCGCGCGCGGCGCGTCATCCGCAGGCGGGGTCGCTTCGGTGTATTCGTTACGCTCAACGCCGATGATGTTGGAAACCAGTACGGTGTGGTGCGCGGTCACGGCGCGACCAGACTCGGTAATCACCGTCGGGTGCGGCAGGCCATTCTCTTCGCAGGCATCGCCGATTGCCCAAATAATGTTGTTCGCGTATTCATTCAGGCCGTAGTTAACGGAGCAATCGGACTGGGAACGCGTCCCTTCGTAGTCCACGCCCAGGCCACCGCCAACGTCGAAGCACTGGATGTTCACGCCCAGCTTATGCAGCTCAACGTAGAAACGCGCGGACTCACGAACGCCGGTGGCGATATCGCGAATGTTCGCCATCTGCGAACCGAGGTGGAAGTGCAGAAGCTGAATGCTGTCCAGGCGGCCGCGTTCACGCAGGATTTCCACCAGTTGCAGAACCTGGTTTGCCGCCAGGCCGAATTTGGATTTCTCACCGCCGGAGGACTGCCACTTACCGGAGCCCTGGGAAGCCAGACGGGCGCGAACGCCCAGGCGAGGAATCACATTCAGACGCTCGGCTTCTTCCAGCACGATGCTAATCTCGGACATCTTCTCGATGACCAGATAGACCTTGTGGCCCATCTTCTCGCCGATCAGCGCCAGGCGGATGTATTCGCGGTCTTTATAGCCGTTACAAACAATAACAGAACGGGTCATGCCCGCGTGCGCCAGCACGGCCATCAGCTCGGCTTTAGAGCCTGCTTCCAGGCCCAGCGGCTCGCCGGAATGGATCAGTGACTCAATTACGCGGCGGTGCTGGTTAACTTTGATCGGGTAAACCAGGAAGTAATCGCCGTTATAGCCGTAGGATTCACGCGCACGCTTAAAGGCGGCGTTAATTGAACGCAGGCGGTGCTGCAGGATCTGCGGGAAGCAGAACAGCGCAGGCAGGCGCTGGCCCTGAGCTTCGCGGGCTTTCACCAGCTCGGCGAGATCCACGCGAGCTTCCGGAACGTCCGGATCCGGGCAAACGCTGATGTGGCCCAGTTCGTTGACGTCGTAATAGTTATTGCCCCACCAGGCAATATTGTATGTACGCAGCATCTTGCTGGCTTCCTCGGAGCTCATGGCAACCTCCTGAATGGAACGATGTACATCCTGCTCGCCCACTGACGAACCCGAAACAGAAGTGATTTTGTCAGTCATGGCGAACCTCAAATTTTGTCGATTGTGCAAAACAGTTGACTACTATCGCAGGGGTATCCTGCAATAACAACCCATTAACAGCGCGTATTGACAGCACAAGACGCTGACAGCCAGGCTGTGCGACCGGTTTCATTTTCATATCATTGTAAAACACGTATCCGAACCCTGTATGACAGGACGGCGAAACCTCGAGAAAACTCTTGTATTACAAGAGCGCCCTTGTTCAGTGACCACGGCGGATTACAGACCGGCCCGGGGATCCTGAGAAGCGCCGAGATGGGTAAAACATCGGCAAGTTTGAAAACATGAGATGCAGGCTGCGAGGAGCATATGCGCGCCAGGACGGCGGGCCAGGTTAATTGAATGACGGCGGTTCATTACTCGTATCACCTCCACGCACACGTTGAATATGTATGCGACAAGCCAAAGCTGCGAACACTGTACCTGACAGGCTCTAAATAATTGCTCAACCCGGCTGGAAGTGGGCAACACGAATCGTGTGCTTTTGATTAAGCCGCGCGCGCCGCTTTATACCGATATAAGGGGTAAAAAGCAAAACAAAATGTGTAAATTGCCAGCAGTGTCAGCCCCGCTTTCCACTAAAGATTTATCACATATTGCCGTTACCCTAAAAAATTCTGGCTATCTGCCGATTGTCTAATCTAAAATGGCCGTCCAGATGTTAATCCATCTATACTGATTAACTGTTAGACTGCCTGTTTTTCAATCTGTGGCAATAAGTTCCCGGGTTGGTCTATCTCGCCACCGCTGTGGCGTAGAGCAGCAGCCTGAACTAAATAAATCCTCTTAGGGTGAAGAAAATATGGCTAAACACCTTTTTACGTCCGAGTCTGTATCTGAAGGGCATCCTGATAAAATCGCTGACCAAATCTCCGACGCCGTCCTTGACGCCATCCTCGAGCAGGATCCGAAAGCACGCGTAGCCTGTGAGACCTATGTCAAAACCGGTATGGTTCTGGTTGGCGGCGAAATCACCACCAGTGCGTGGGTTGATATCGAAGAAATCACCCGTAAAACCGTGCGTGAAATCGGCTATGTGCATTCAGATATGGGCTTTGACGCCAACTCCTGCGCCGTTCTGAGCGCGATTGGTAAACAATCCCCGGACATCAATCAGGGCGTTGACCGTACCGATCCTCTGGAACAGGGTGCGGGCGATCAGGGCCTGATGTTTGGCTACGCGACTAACGAAACCGACGTGCTGATGCCAGCGCCAATCACCTACGCACACCGTCTGGTGCAGCGCCAGGCTGAAGTGCGCAAAAACGGCACTCTGCCGTGGCTGCGCCCGGACGCAAAAAGCCAGATCACCTTCCAGTACGACGACGGTAAAATCGTCGGCATCGATGCGGTTGTGCTGTCTACTCAGCACTCTGAAGACATCGCGCTGAAAGACCTGCAGGAAGCGGTGATGGAAGAGATCATCAAACCTGTTCTGCCGGGCGAGTGGCTGAATGCATCCACCAAATACCACATCAACCCAACCGGCCGTTTTGTTATCGGCGGCCCAATGGGTGACTGCGGTCTGACCGGGCGTAAAATCATCGTTGATACCTACGGCGGCATGGCTCGCCACGGTGGCGGCGCATTCTCCGGTAAAGATCCGTCTAAAGTAGACCGTTCTGCTGCCTATGCTGCGCGTTATGTTGCGAAAAACATCGTGGCTGCAGGCCTGGCTGACCGCTGTGAGATTCAGGTGTCCTACGCTATCGGCGTGGCAGAACCTACCTCCATCATGGTGGAAACCTTCGGTACCGAGAAAATCTCTACCGAGCAGCTGACCCTGCTGGTGCGTGAGTTCTTCGACTTGCGCCCATACGGCCTGATCCAGATGCTGGATCTGCTGCACCCGATTTACAAAGAGACCGCCGCTTATGGTCACTTTGGTCGTGAACATTTCCCATGGGAAAAAACCGACAAAGCCGCACTGCTGCGTGAAGCCGCTGGCCTGAAATAACTCGCCACCGCTTTGTGCTTTAAAGGCCAGCTTATGCTGGCCTTTTGCTTTCTGGCGCTGCGTCAGCACGCCTCTTTTTTCCCGTTCCCCGAGCCGCTCCCTGCCATCGTGAAACCGATTACATTCGTAAATAAAGACTCCTGCTATCACTTTTGATCCACCTTCAGCTCAGATACATCATTTGTTACATAACGCTTCAGATTAAGCTGATTTTTGACCGCGATATGGACTTTAGTCACCATCAATCTCATGTTTTATCATCATTCCGCCTCTTTTTAATCCGCATCGCCAGTGTAACCGATTACATAGCTGTGATTATCATCACACACTTTTGCCTTTCGCTGACCTACCCTTAAAACCGTCAAATCCGAATAACCCACGTGGAGGGCGTTATGCCTGACAATAAAAAATCCGGGCGCTCAAACAAAAGCATGACCTTTTTCGTCTGCTTCCTCGCCGCACTCGCCGGCCTGCTTTTTGGCCTGGATATCGGCGTCATTGCCGGTGCGCTGCCGTTTATCGCTAAAGACTTCGCCATCACCTCACACACCCAGGAATGGGTGGTGAGCTCGATGATGTTCGGGGCTGCCGTCGGCGCCATCGGCAGCGGCTGGCTCTCCTTCAAACTGGGGCGAAAATACAGCCTGATGATCGGTGCCGTGCTGTTTGTGCTCGGTTCTCTGTTCTCGGCCTTTGCGCCCAACGTTGAAGTGTTAATCGTTTCTCGAGTTCTGCTGGGCCTGGCCGTCGGCGTAGCTTCCTACACCGCGCCGCTCTACCTGTCAGAAATTGCCCCGGAGAAAATCCGCGGCAGCATGATCTCCATGTATCAGCTCATGATAACAATAGGTATTCTGGGGGCTTATCTCTCTGATACCGCCTTCAGCTATACCGAATCCTGGCGCTGGATGCTGGGCGTGATCACCCTTCCCGCCCTGTTGCTGCTGGTTGGCGTGTTTTTCCTGCCGGACAGCCCGCGCTGGTTTGCCGCCAAGCGCCGTTTCCACGATGCTGAACGCGTGCTGCTGCGCCTACGTGATACCAGCGCAGAAGCGAAACGTGAGCTGGAAGAAATCCGCGAAAGCCTGAAGGTCAAGCAGAGCGGCTGGTCGCTGTTTAAGGACAACTCTAACTTCCGTCGTGCGGTCTTTCTTGGCGTGCTGCTGCAGGTCATGCAGCAGTTCACCGGCATGAACGTCATCATGTACTACGCGCCAAAAATCTTCGAAATTGCCGGGTTTGCCAACACCACGCAGCAAATGTGGGGCACCGTGATCGTCGGCCTGATTAACGTGCTGGCGACCTTCATCGCTATCGGCCTGGTGGATCGCTGGGGGCGTAAACCTACACTAGTGCTCGGCTTCCTGGTCATGGCCGTTGGGATGGGCGTGTTGGGCACCATGCTGCACATCGGTATTCACTCTCAGGGCGCGCAGTACTTCGCGATTGCCATGCTGCTGATGTTTATCGTTGGCTTCGCCATGAGCGCAGGCCCGCTGATTTGGGTACTGTGCTCCGAAATCCAGCCGCTCAAAGGGCGTGATTTCGGCATCACCTGTTCCACCGCCACCAACTGGATTGCCAATATGATCGTCGGCGCCACCTTCCTGACCATGCTGAACACGCTGGGCAACGCCAACACCTTCTGGGTTTATGCAGCGCTGAACCTGTTCTTCATCGTCCTGACGCTGTGGCTTATTCCTGAGACAAAACACGTCTCGCTGGAACACATCGAACGTAACTTGATGAAAGGCCGTAAATTACGCGAAATCGGCGCGCACAACTAAGCCCGAATGGCCCTTCCCGGTAGCGGGAGGGGCTTGCACCCCGCTTCCCGCCCCATTATTCTCTGCCTTTATGAAAGCCCCCCGACTCCCTATCGCCATCCAGCAAGCCGTGATGCGCTGCCTGCGTGAAAAACTTCAGCAGGCCAACTCGCATTTAGGCACCCATTATCCTGAGCCCAAAATGGTCTATCAGCAGCGCGGCACCGCGGCCGGAACCGCCTGGCTGGAAAGCTACGAAATACGCCTCAACCCCGTACTGTTGATGGAAAATCAGCAGGCCTTTGTCGACGAAGTTGTGCCCCATGAACTGGCTCATCTGCTGGTCTGGAAGCATTTTGGCCGCGTTGCCCCTCACGGCAGAGAGTGGAAATGGATGATGGAAACCGTGCTTGGCGTCCCGGCCCGCCGCACGCATAAGTTTGAAGTCGATTCGGTACGCAAAAATACCTTCCCCTACCGCTGCCCCTGCCAACAGCATCAGCTCACCGTGCGCCGCCACAATCGGGTTCTGCGTGGCGAAGCCGAATATCGCTGCACTCATTGCGGCCAGTTATTAAAACCCGACGTTACAACCCCATGTAATTAATCATTTATTTCTGGAATTTTTACGCCATCGCCGATTGAAACTGGATATTCGATCAGGTAGGGTGCGGGCACGTTTTAGTAAGGATTCTGGAAATGTCTCGCAAAATTTATTGGGCTGTTGCATTCGTTGCAGCCCTCGGCTCGCTTCCCGCATTCAGCACCGGCATCAACAGCTTCGCCCAGGCCAAAACCGCAGGCGTAAAGGTCAACGCCGATGCTCCAGGCGACTTCTACTGCGGCTGTAAAATCAGCTGGCAGGGTAAAAAAGGTATCCCGGATCTTGAATCCTGCGGCTATAAAGTGCGGAAAAACGAGAACCGAGCCACCCGCATTGAGTGGGAGCACGTCATGCCGGCCTGGCAGTTCGGGCACCTGCTGCAATGCTGGCAGGACGGCGGGCGTAAAAACTGCGCCAAAGACCCTGTCTACCGCAAAATCGAAAGTGATATGCACAACCTGCAGCCTGCCGTCGGCGAGGTTAACGCCGACAGAAATAACTTCATGTACAGCCAGTGGAACGGCGGTGAAGGGCAATATGGCCAGTGCGCAATGAAGATTGATTTCAAAGATAAAGTAGCCGAACCGCCGGAACGCGCTCGCGGCGCGATTGCCCGTACCTATTTCTATATGCGCGACCAGTACCAGCTTTCGCTTTCGCGCCAGCAGACCCAGCTATTCCAGGCCTGGGACAAACGCTACCCGGTTAACGACTGGGAGTGCGAGCGAGATGAACGTATTGCGAGAGTTCAGGGCAACCATAACCCATATGTGCTACGGGCTTGCCAGGCGCGAAACAGCTAACCTACACTAGCGGCAATTCTTTATTTGCTGCGAGGATTTATCCTCACTCCCGCCCTCTCCTTAAAAGAAGAGGGCGTTCCTGGAAGAGCATCGCAGCGCAACTAATCGGAACTAACTTCATGCGTATACCCCGCATTCACCATCCTGAAAATCTTTCCGTTGGCCAGGACGTAGCCCTGAGCGAAGACGCGGCAAACCATGTAGGACGGGTACTGCGTATGGGCGCAGGTCAGGCTATTCAGCTGTTCGACGGCAGCAATCAGGTATTTGACGCGGAAATTGTTCAGGCGGATAAAAAAACCGTGCGCGTAAAAGTGCTGGCGGGTAACGAAGACGATCGGGAGTCCCCACTCTGGCTCCATCTCGGCCAGGTTATGTCGCGCGGAGAAAAAATGGAATTTACCATTCAGAAAGCGGTGGAACTGGGCGTGAATGTCATTACCCCATTGTTTTCCGAGCGCTGTGGGGTAAAACTGGATACCGAAAGGCTGAATAAAAAGCTCCAGCAGTGGCAGAAGATTGCTATCGCCGCCTGCGAGCAATGCGGTCGTAACCGGGTTCCGGAAGTCCGCCCGGCAATGGAACTGGAAGCCTGGTGCGCTGAACCAGATGAAGCCCTGAGGCTCAACCTCCACCCGCGAGCCAGCGCCAGCATCAACACGCTGCCACAGCCGGTCGAGCGAGTACGTTTGCTCATTGGCCCGGAAGGCGGCCTGTCGGCGGATGAGATTGCCATGACCGCAGAGCACCAATTTACTGATATTCTTTTGGGACCGCGCGTTCTGCGTACTGAGACCACCGCGCTCACCGCCATCACCGCACTGCAGGTGCGCTTTGGCGACCTGGGCTAAAGGAGAACAACAATGATCAAGCTCGGCATCGTGATGGACCCCATCGCACACATCAACATCAAAAAAGACTCCAGCGTTGCCATGCTGCTGGAAGCGCAGCGTCGTGGTTACGAACTGCACTACATGGAAATGGCCGATCTGTATCTGAATAACGGTGAGGCTCGCGCGCGCACTCGTCTGCTCAGCGTCGAGCAGAACTACGATAAGTGGTACGAGTTTGACTCGGAGCAGGATATTGCTCTTGCCGACCTTAACGTCGTTTTGATGCGTAAAGACCCGCCGTTTGACACTGAATTTATCTACGCAACTTACATTCTTGAACGTGCGGAAGAGAAAGGCACGTTGATCGTTAACAAGCCACAGAGCCTGCGAGACTGTAACGAAAAACTGTTCACCGCGTGGTTTGCCGACCTTACGCCGGAAACCCTGGTGACCCGCAACAAAGCGCAGCTTAAAGCCTTCTGGCAGCAGCACGGCGACATCATCATGAAACCACTGGACGGTATGGGCGGCGCCTCTATCTTCCGCGTGAAACAAGATGACCCGAACATCGGCGTTATTGCCGAAACCCTCACCGAGCTGGGCACCCGCTACTGCATGGCGCAGAACTACCTGCCGGCGATTAAAGACGGCGACAAGCGTGTGCTGGTTGTAGACGGCGAACCGGTGCCTTACTGCCTGGCGCGTATTCCGCAGGGCGGCGAGACTCGTGGCAACCTGGCCGCCGGTGGCCGTGGCGAACCTCGTCCGCTGACCGAAAGCGACTGGGAAATTGCCCGCCGCGTTGGGCCTACGCTGAAGGCTAAGGGCCTGATTTTTGTTGGCCTGGATATCATCGGCGATCGCCTGACCGAGATTAATGTCACCAGCCCAACCTGCATCCGTGAAATCGAAGCCGAATTCCCGGTTTCGATTACCGGTATGCTGTTGGATGCCATCGAAAAACGCCTCGCCCATTAAGAGCACTAAGGCGGGTAGCATATTACCCGCCGCTACCCTTCGATGGCTCCAGGCGGGCCGGGTAGCCCACCCTCCTTCATTAGTGGTAAGCTGGCTACTCTTCGCGCAGCCACTGCCGCTTTTATCAACCGGGATCAGAACCTCTGACAATGAATTTACAGCATCACTTTCTTATTGCCATGCCGGCTCTTCAGGACCCCTTATTTAAGCGCTCCGTAGTCTATATTTGCGAATACAACGATGAGGGCGCGATGGGGATTATCATCAATAAACCGCTGGAAAACCTTCAGGTTGAAGGCGTACTTGAAAAGCTAAAAATTGAACCCGAACCTCGGGATACCACCATTCGTCTGGATAAACCCGTGTTTATTGGTGGCCCGCTGGCAGAAGACCGCGGCTTTATCCTGCATTCCCCGCCGGACAGCTTCGGCTCGAGTATTCGTATTTCCGACGATACGGTGGTTACCACTTCCCGCGACGTGCTGGAAACCTTAGGTACGGCGAAGCAGCCGAAAGAGGTCATTGTGGCACTGGGCTACTCCTCCTGGGAAAAAGGCCAGCTTGAGCAAGAGATTCTGGAAAACTCATGGCTAACGGCACCGGCTTCGGCGGAGATCCTGTTCCATACACCAATCGCGGATCGCTGGCGTGAAGCCGCGCGTCTTATTGGCATCGACATTCATAATATGCCAAGCGAAGCGGGGCATGCCTGATGAGCAGCGGAACCTTAATGGCCTTTGACTTCGGGACCAAAAGTATCGGTGTCGCTATCGGCCAGCGCATTACCGGCACAGCCCGGCCTTTGACCGCGCTTAAAGCGCAGGACGGTACACCGGACTGGAACGCGGTAGAAAAAATCCTGAAAGAGTGGCAACCGGAAGAAGTGGTGGTTGGTTTACCGCTCAATATGGACGGCACCGAGCAACCTCTGACGGCACGCGCCCGCAAATTCGCCAACCGCCTGCACGGCCGCTTTGGGGTGAAGGTTTCTCTGCAGGACGAGCGCCTGAGCACCGTTGAGGCCCGCACAGGACTGTTCGAACACGGTGGTTTCCGCGCCCTGAACAAAGGCAGCATTGACTCCGCTTCGGCCGTTATCATCCTCGAGAGCTGGTTCGAATATCACCCGTAAAGGAATTAGCTGTTGGGGGCTTCGCTTCCTGCACTCAGCAGCTCATGCCTCGCGGCAATCGCCAGAAAATGGCTGCGGTCCCGGTAGCCTGATGAAGGCTGCTTTACACGGGAATCAATACGGCGCAGCAGCGCGTCCGGCAGCGTGATATTTAATCGCTGCTGTCTTCCTTCCAGCGCAGATAAATCGACATCAACCAGCAGCCATTGCTGGCAGTAGGCGTACTCCGGGTCGACGGCATAAGCAAAAGGCCCGGCATCACGAAGCTGCGTAATATCTTTTCCGCTTTCTACCATTAAATCGACAATCGACAGCACTGCGTCCTGCACCATCGGTGCGATATCAGCCTGGCTATCCGCCGCGGATACGCAGCCAAAGTCATCGTTGCATAGCGCGGGTACAACCAGGCCAAACGCTTCGTTTTCAGTTGCCGGTAACTCTACACCAACAGAAAAAAACATTTTTAACCTCCGGCTGTGCAGGCTAAATCCCTGCCATTTTGCGTATGGATTTGACGGTACCGATGGGCAAATCCTTTTTGGGATGCGGAATGGGGAAAGTTTTTCCGGTTGCGGGCGACCACCAGATCCAGTGACTCCCCCCGGAACGCCTGACGGGTTCACACCCTGCGGCCCTCAATTCCTTAATTAGCTCGGCTGAGGTCATCATGATCTCCCTGGCTGATAAGGAATATACACACCAATACACACAGAAGCAACAAGAGCGTTCAAAGTGGAACCTCCCATGGCCCAATGACTGCCAGGTCGCCCTCGCCAATGCTGCCTTCACGCAGTCGCTGCGCCTCGCTTTGAGCGAAACTTTGCATGCCTTGCTGCTGACCGGTTTGCAGCACGCCAGGCAGTTGATGCGTTTTCCCTTCACGAATCAGGTTTGCCACCGCGGAGGTGTTAACCAGCAGTTCGTAAAGTGCCACCCGACCACCGTCACGAGACGGTACCAGCTTCTGCGCCAGCACGGCTTTAAGGCTCCCGGCAAGCTGGGTGCGAATCAGGCTTTTATCTTGCGCGGGGAACACATCCACCAGACGCTCTACGGCCTGAGCCGCGCCGCGCGTATGCAACGTCGCCAGCACTAAATGCCCTGTTTCTGCCGCAGTCAGCGCAAGGCTTATCGTTTCGCTATCACGCAGCTCCCCCAGCAGGATGACGTCAGGGTCTTCCCTCAGAGCGGCTTTTAAAGCCGAGGCATAGCTTTCACAGTGGCGACCCGGCTCACGCTGCTGAATCAGGCAACGGCCAGAGGAATGAATAAATTCGATGGGGTCTTCCAGCGTCAGCACGTGGCCATCAAGCTGCTGGTTAAGGTGCTTAATCATCGCGGCAAGCGTTGTAGATTTCCCGCTGCCGGTGGCCCCGGTAACCAGTATCAGCCCCTCGCTTTCGCGCAACAACCCGTTAATATGAGCCGGCGTTTTCAATGCTTCCAGCGTCGGGCAAGACGACGCGAGCAATCTCAGCGCCAACGAGTGCCCTTCCCGGTGCAAAAAGGCATTTCCCCTTAACCTTACGCCGCTCGCAAGCGTAAGGGAAAAGTCCAGCTGCCCGGCGCGTTTGAGCTGTGACTTCTGCTCTTCATTAAGCCATGCGTCAATCACCTCTTCGACTGCTGGTGCAGCCTCCGGGCACAGCGCCAACCTGCCGCGCTTTCGCCAGCGTGCCGCCTGGCGTGCGCACAGGTGTAGATCGGAGACATTATGCTTTACACTAAGGGCCACAATTTCTTCGATATCCATATCACTTCCAACGATCATGAATGAGATAGCGCACAATCTGGCACAGGTTCACGGGAAAATCTCAGCCGCGGCGGCACGCTGCGGCAGAAGTCCTGAAGAAGTTACTCTGCTTGCAGTCAGCAAAACTAAGCCTGCGAGCGCCATCGCAGAAGCGATCGCCGCCGGGCAGCGTGCCTTTGGCGAAAACTATGTGCAAGAAGGCGTGGATAAAATTCACCACTTCTCTGAGCAGGGTGTGGATGGACTGGAATGGCACTTTATCGGGCCGCTGCAGTCGAACAAAAGTCGCCTGGTAGCGGAGAATTTTGACTGGTGTCATACGGTCGATCGGCTGCGTATTGCCAGCAGATTAAGCGAGCAGCGCCCGTCAACGCGACCGCCGCTAAACGTGCTGATTCAAATCAATATCAGCGACGAAAACAGTAAATCCGGCATCGCGTTAAGCGAACTGGCCCCCCTGGCCGCTGAAGTAGCGGCCTTACCGGGTTTGACGCTGCGGGGATTGATGGCTATTCCTGCACCGGAACCGGATTATGAGTGCCAGCTTGCCGTTTGCCGTAAAATGGCAGAGGCCTGGAATGCACTCAAAGACCGCTATACAACGGTCGATACGTTGTCTCTCGGCATGACCGATGACATGGAAGCCGCGATTGCCGCAGGCAGCACCATGGTGCGCATTGGAACCGCTATTTTCGGCGCGCGGGATTATTCCGCTCGTTAATCACCATTATTTTTGAGGAAAACCATGCTAACGTTGACTTTTTTGGTCAAAACCCTGATTGAGCTGTACGTAATGGTGCTGCTTATCCGCATCTGGATGCAGTGGGCACGCTGTGATTTCTATAATCCGTTTGCCCAGTTTATTGTCAAAATCACTCAGCCAGTTGTTGGGCCGCTTCGCCGCGTGCTTCCGTCAATTGGGCCTATCGATACATCATCACTTCTTGTGGCATTTATCCTTACCACCCTGAAATTCCCGATCCTGTTGCTGATCCAGTCTGGCGGGCTGTCGCTCGATCCCTTCAATTTAGTGATTGGCGTCCTGTCGCTGCTGAAGTCTGCCGGGACACTGGTGTTCTGGGTGATTATTGTCCGCTCTCTGATGAGCTGGATAAGCCAGGGCCGAAGCCCAATTGAATACGTGCTCATGCAGATGACCGAGCCAATGATGGCGCCGATTCGCCGTATTTTGCCAGCCATGGGTGGCATTGATTTCTCGGCGATGGTGGTTATTCTGATCCTCTACGCGCTGAACTATCTCGGCATGGATCTGTTCCCGGGTCTCTGGTACGCGCTTTGAATCCAGTGACCCAACTGCCCGATGGGCTGGTGCTGCGGCTGTATATCCAGCCGAAGGCCAGCCGTGACAGTCTGGTCGGTGTACATGGCGACGAATTAAAAGTTGCCATCACCGCGCCGCCGGTTGACGGTCAGGCGAACGCCCACCTGGTTAAATATCTGGCAAAGCAGTTCCGGGTCGCTAAAGGCCAGGTGGTTATCGAGAAAGGTGACCTTGGCCGTCATAAGCAAGTTAAAATTATCGACCCACAGCAGATCCCGACGGAAGTCGCGGCATTGATTGAACCCCTCGAATAACGACAGGACTGGCTATGCAAAAAGTCGTATTAGCTACCGGTAACGCCGGTAAAGTGCGTGAACTCGCCGATTTACTGGCGGATTTTGGCCTCGATGTGGTCGCGCAAACCGAGCTAAACGTGGAGTCGGTAGAAGAGACCGGCCTGACCTTTATTGAGAACGCCATTCTCAAGGCCCGCCATGCGGCTAAAGTGACCGGACTTCCGGCGCTGGCCGACGACTCTGGCCTGGCGGTCGATGCTCTGGGCGGCGCACCGGGTATCTACTCCGCACGCTATGCGGGCGAAGATGCGAGTGACCTGCAGAATCTCGAAAAGCTTCTGCAGGCGCTGAAAGGCGTGCCGGACGATAAACGCCAGGCTCAATTCCACTGCGTACTGGTCTATATGCGTCACGCGGAAGACCCAACGCCGCTGGTGTTCCACGGCTGCTGGCCGGGTGTGGTTACTCACGCACCCGCCGGTCAAGGTGGCTTTGGCTACGATCCTATTTTCTATGTTCCGTCCGAGGGAAAAACCGCGGCGGAGCTGACCCGTGATGAAAAGCGCGCGATTTCCCACCGTGGGCAAGCGCTGAAACTGTTACTGGAAGCAATGCGTAATGGCTAATTTGCCACCTCTGAGTCTCTACATTCACATCCCGTGGTGCGTACAGAAGTGCCCGTACTGTGACTTCAATTCCCACGCGCTAAAAGGCGACGTGCCGCACGACGAATATGTAAGCCATCTGCTACGCGATCTCGATCGCGACGTACCGCTGGCTCAAGGACGTGAAATAAAGACCATTTTTATTGGTGGTGGTACCCCAAGCCTGCTGTCCAGCGAAGCAATGCAAACGCTCCTGGACGGCGTACGCTCGCGCTTAACGCTTGCGGATGATGCGGAAATCACCATGGAAGCCAACCCCGGCACGGTTGAAGCTGACCGCTTTGTAGGCTACCAGAAAGCGGGCGTGAACCGTATTTCCATCGGTGTGCAGAGCTTTAGCGAGCCCAAACTAAAGCGCCTTGGCCGTATTCATGATTCAGGTGAAGCTAAGCGTGCCGCAAACCTGGCAAGCAGCCTGGGTCTGCGGAGTTTTAACCTGGACTTAATGCATGGCCTGCCGGATCAGTCCCTGGAAGAGGCGCTTGACGACCTGCGCCAGGCCATTGCTCTTAATCCTCCGCATCTGTCCTGGTATCAGCTGACTATCGAGCCGAATACGCTCTTTGGCTCACGTCCGCCAAAGCTGCCGGATGACGACGCATTGTGGGATATCTTCGAGCAGGGCGACAAACTGCTCACCGAAGCAGGCTACCAGCAATACGAAACTTCCGCCTATGCGAAGCCGGGCTACCAGTGCCAGCACAACCTGAACTACTGGCGCTTTGGCGACTATCTGGGGATTGGCTGTGGCGCACACGGTAAAATCACTTTCCCGGACGGGCGCATTACGCGCACGGCAAAAACGCGTCACCCACGCGGCTATATGGAAGGAAAATATCTCGACCGCCAGCATGATGTGGCGCAGGAAGATAAACCGTTCGAGTTCTTTATGAACCGCTTCCGCCTGTTGGAAGCCGCGCCACGCAGCGAGTTCACGCTCTATACCGGCTTAGATGAAGCGACGATTCGCCCGCAGCTGAATGAGGCGATGGTAAAAAACTATATGACTGAGACGGATGAGTACTGGCAGATAACCGAGCACGGGAAGCTGTTTTTGAATTCCCTGCTGGAGCTGTTTTTAGCTGACGAGGCGTGAGTCGTTTAACCCTCCCCCCGGCACTCTCCCTGGAAAGGAGAGGGAGAAAACCATCGTAGCACCCTCTCCCCTGTGGGGAGAGGGTTAGGGTGAGGGGAAAATTACTTCAGCGTGCCCACAAGACCTTTGCGCTGATTTTCCAGGGACACCACACGGTTGCATACCTCGTGGCCGAACTGCTCAAAATCAGCCTGCTGATTATTCCATTCATTCTGAATCGCCGTTTGCAGGCCCCCCAGACTTCCCAGCACGCCCTGAAGCGGGTTGCCGCCGCCTTTCAGCACCGCCTGCGCGCCCATCTCATTAATGCTGTCCTGCAAAATGCCGCCCAGCGCCTGATTCACCAGCTGTTGACCATCAGCACGTACCCGATCGATAGCTTTATAGTGAAACGTCAGGCCATCCTGGCGATGTTCAATAATGCGGTTCATCTGATCTTTCAGCTGAGCATCCAGCTTGGTCAGGCGGCCGCGCATGCTGCTGCTCTCCCCGACCTGCTTCGCAATGATGCCGTCCAGCGCTACGCGGCTTTTTTCTACTCGGGAACGAGCACCGTTATCAATCCACGGTAAATCCGTGCGTAATGCTTTTTGGTAATTCAACGCCTGCTGGCGCTGTCCGGCGCTCAACGTCTTCTGAGCGCCGTTGTATTTGACGCTGCCGTCAGGCGCAATCACCAGATTGCCGTTTTCACCAACAACCTGAACGGACTGCGGGCTAATGACCACGTCATCGCGTGGATTTACGCTGCACTGGTAGTCAGCATGCGCAGAAGCAGCGGTGACCAGTAGCGCGCCTAAAAGAACCTTACGGATCATATTTTCTCCTGAAAAATCAGCTCCTGAAAAAAAGGCCGGTTAATTAACCAGCCCGTTTTTTGCTAAAGCTTAGTCCCACCAGACGTCAAACAGATCGCTAATGCGAACATCTTCGAGCTTGCGGTCTTCTAACCATTTACGCACCAGCGCCTGATGCTCTTCGGTGCATTTACCAATCTCTTCCATGCACACCAGGCCTTCCCAGACCAGGTAACCGCTGCCGTCAAACGCCAGCTTGTTCGGCGCAATCACTTCGGCGATCAGTTCATCAACGGTTTTATCGATTTGCTCTTCGGAAGTGCCCTCCGGGAAGCGCCAGGCAATCGAGAATCCCAGTTCCTGGAACTCTTCAATATGCATTTTCTTACGCAGACGACGGCTACGATTCTTTGCCATTATTTCACCCTCTCGAACATTAAGTCCCATACGCCGTGGCCAAGACGATGGCCACGTTGTTCAAATTTGGTCACCGGACGTGAGTCCGGACGCGGTACGTAGTCGTTACTCTCCGACTGGTTTTTATACCCTTCGATAGAGGACATCACTTCGAGCATATGTTCGGCATAAGGTTCCCAGTCGGTTGCCATATGGAACACGCCGCCCAGCTTCAGCTTACGCTTAACAAGGTCAGCAAACGGTACCTGAACGATACGGCGTTTATTATGACGTGCTTTATGCCATGGATCAGGGAAAAACAGCTGAACCATGTTCAAAGAATTGTCAGGAATCATGTTTTCCAGCACTTCCACCGCGTCGTGGCACATCACACGGAGGTTCTCAACGCTGGCTTCATGCGCGGTGCTCAGGCAGGCGCCCACGCCCGGTGAGTGCACTTCGATGCCGAGGTAGTTGTGCTGAGGATTGGTTTCCGCCATGGCTACCAGCGAAGTACCCATACCAAAACCGATTTCCAGCGTGACCGGCGCTTCGCGGCCAAAAATCTTGGTCAAATCGGCAGGTTCGGCCTGGAATTCAACGCCCATCACCGGCCAGTAGTTATCCAGCGCGTGCTGCTGACCTTTCGTCAGTCGCCCCTGGCGACGGACAAAGCTGCGGATACGGCGCAGCACACGGCCTTCTTCATTAAATTCCGGTGAAATGACGTCATTCTTCATGGTTTTCTTAACGCTTCGCTTAGTGTTCGGGAAACGGGCATTATCCAAAGTTAAGGGTGAGAAGCAAGCACCGGAAAGTTCCGGTTTACAGCTTTACGGCTCTGTGCTGGAATCGGCACCCTTATTACACCATTGCCGGATATCCCGCGTTGACGATGCAAGCACCTCAATTTGCCCAACAAGTACTCGACTGGTACCACAAATATGGGCGTAAAACCCTGCCGTGGCAGCAGGAGAAAACGCCTTATAAAGTATGGCTCTCTGAAGTGATGTTGCAACAAACTCAGGTCGCGACGGTTATACCCTACTTTGAGCGCTTTATGGCGCGCTTCCCCACCGTTACCGATCTTGCTCAAGCGCCGTTGGATGAAGTGCTGCATCTGTGGACCGGTTTGGGCTATTACGCCCGCGCCCGTAATCTGCATAAAGCCGCGCAACAGGTTGCCGATAAACACGGTGGCGTTTTCCCACAAGCGTATGAAGAAGTCGCGGATTTGCCGGGCGTTGGACGCTCAACTGCAGGCGCAATTTTGTCTCTTTCACTGGGTAAGCACTTCCCTATTCTCGACGGCAACGTTAAGCGTGTGCTCGCCCGTTGCTATGCGGTGCCGGGCTGGCCGGGTAAAAAAGAGGTCGAAAAACGCCTGTGGGAGATAAGTGAGCAGGTCACACCCGCACAGGGCGTTAGCCAGTTTAACCAGGCCATGATGGATCTGGGTGCCATGGTCTGCACACGTTCAAAACCTAAGTGTGAGCTTTGCCCCCTGAGCAACGGCTGCATAGCCTATGCTAACCACACTTGGGCCAACTACCCAGGCAAAAAGCCAAAAGTGACGCTGCCGGAACGCACCGGCTATATGCTGATGATGCAGCAAGGCAATGAGGTATTCCTCGCCCAGCGTCCGGCGGTGGGGCTGTGGGGAGGGTTATTTTGCTTCCCGCAATTCTCTGACGAGCAGGAACTGCATAACTGGCTGGAGCAACGCGGTATTCCTGCTGATAATCTCACGCAGTTAACCGCCTTTCGCCATACCTTTAGTCATTTCCACCTGGATATTGTGCCTATGTGGCTTCCGGTGTCGTCCCAGGGTGGCTGCATGGATGAAGGCACCGCTCTCTGGTATAACTTAGCCCAGCCACAATCTGTCGGGCTGGCCGCTCCCGTAGAGCGCCTGCTACAACAATTACGTGCCGAACCGGTTACCTTAGCTCCCGTTCGCGCCGAAGAAGAGGAATAGTCATGAGCAGAACGATTTTTTGTACTTACCTGCAGCGCGATGCTGAAGGCCAGGATTTCCAGCTCTACCCTGGTGAGCTGGGCAAGCGTATCTATAACGAAATATCCAAAGAAGCCTGGGCACTGTGGCAGGCCAAGCAAACTATGCTTATCAATGAAAGAAAAATGAGCATGATGAACCCGGAGCACCGCAAAGAGCTGGAAAACGAGATGGTCAACTTCCTGTTTGAAGGGAAAGAGGTCCATATCGAGGGCTTCACCCCGCCAGACAAACAGTAATCGTCGGCACCTTTTTGCAAACACAACACGCATACACGGAATGATGAAAAAATTTCTCGCGCTGGCTCTCGTGGCCCCGTTGCTGATCTCCTGTTCCAGTAAAAAAAACGACGACGCCTATAACGACGCGTTTATCAAGGACACCAACGGGTTCGATATTTTGATGGGGCAATTTGCCAATAACATTGAAAATATCTGGGGTATCAAAGAAGTCCTGATCGCAGGCCCGAAAGATTACGTCAAATATACTGACCAGTATCTGACACGTAGCCACATTAACTTCGACGAAGGTACCATCACCGTTGAGACCATCGCGGGAACCGATCCGGCCGCGCATCTGCGCCAGGCGATCGTTACCACCCTGCTGATGGGTGACGATCCTGGCTCAATTGACCTCTATTCTGACGCCAACGACGTCCTGATTTCCAAAGAGCCATTCCTTTATGGGCAGGTCGTGGATAACACAGGCCAGCCGATTCGCTGGGAAGGCCGGGCGACAAAGTTTGCTGACTACCTGCTGCAAACACGTCTGCAGAAGCGCAGCACCGGGCTGAAAATCGTCTACAGCGTCACCATCAATCTTGTGCCTAACCACCTCGACAAACGTGCCCATAAGTACCTTGGCATGGTGCGTAAAGCCTCGAAAAAATACGGCGTAGAAGAGTCGCTGATCCTGGCGATCATGCAGACGGAATCGAGCTTTAACCCGTATGCGGTAAGCCATGCGGATGCGCTGGGCCTGATGCAGGTCGTCCAGCACAGCGCCGGGGTTGATGTGTTTAAGGCTCAGGGAAAATGGGGTAAACCAAGCCGCAGCTTCCTGTTCGATCCGGAAAGCAATATCGATACCGGTACGGCTTATCTGGCGATTCTGCAGAACAGCTATCTTGGGCAGATTGATAACCCAACGTCACGTCGCTATGCGGTGATTACCGCTTATAACGGCGGTGCTGGCAGCGTCCTGCGCGTGTTTTCAAACGACAAAACTCAGGCATTCAGCCTGATTAACAGCATGGGGCCGGGAGACGTCTACCAGACGCTGACAACGCGGCACCCTTCCGCTGAGTCTCGTCGTTATCTGTATAAGGTGAATACCGCGCAGAAGAGTTACCGTCGGCGCTAGTTTATCCTCACCCTAACCCTCTCCCTAAAAGGGAGAGGGGATTTTTACCTTATTTTCTCCCTCGCCCCCTTGGGGAGAGGGCCGGGGTGAGGGGGCATTCCCTCTTACTTCAACATATAGCCGTACAGCCGCTTAATACCGTCCGCATCCGTCTCACTGTAAACGCCCTGCAGCTCAGGCGAGAAGCCCGGCAGCATGTTCACGCCCTCTTCCAGCGCGAGGAAATAACGCAGCGCCGCCCCGCCCCATACTTCTCCCGGCACCACACAAAGCACGCCTGGTGGATAAGGCAATGCCCCTTCCGCCGCGATACGTCCTTCGGCCTCGCTCAGGCGCACCAGCTCCACGTTGCCACGAATAAACTCGATGTTGGCGTCCTGCGGGTTCATCACCACGGCAGGCAGGCTTTGCTTGCGGAACATCGCCTTCTGCAGCTCTTTAACTTCAAAGCTCACGTACAGGTCGTGCATCTCCTGGCAAAGCTGACGCAGCGTGTAGCCTTTGTAGCGCACCGGGTATTTCTGATAAATCGTTGGCAGCACGTCCGCCAGCGGCGTGTCGTCCTCGATGTGCTGTTCAAACTGCGCCAGCATCGCCACCAACTGAGCCATTTTCTCGGCGCTTTCTGCCGGAGTAAGCAGGAACAGGATCGAGTTAAGATCCGATTTCTCCGGCACAATGCCGTTCTCACGCAGATAGTTAGCAAGGATCGCCGCGGGCACACCGAACTCGGTATAGCTGCCGGTTTGTGGATCAATACCCGGCGTGGTTAACAGCAGCTTGCAGGGATCGACAAAGTATTCGTCTTTCGCATAGCCTTCAAAACCGTGCCAGCGCTCGCCCGGCTCAAAGCTGAAGAAACGGCGCTCCTGAGCGATCTTCTCCGTCGGATGATCCTGCCACGGGCGCCCGGCCACCTCCGGCGGAATAAACGGCTTGATCATCTTACAGTTGGCGATAATCGCCTTGCGGGCCTCAATGCCCATTGCCACGCATTCCGCCCACAGGCGACGGCCGCTTTCCCCCTCATGAATCTTGGCGTTTATGTCCAGCGCGGCAAACAGCGGATAGAACGGGCTGGTTGAGGCATGGAGCATAAAAGCATTGTTCAGCCGCTTGTGCGGGCAGAAGCGCGCCTGGCCCCTAAGGTGGTTATCTTTCTTATGGATCTGCGAGGTCTGGGAGAAACCGGCCTGCTGCTTGTGAACCGACTGGGTAACAAAGATCCCCGGATCGTTTTCGTTCAGCTCCAGCAGCAGCGGCGAACAGTCCGCCATCATCGGAATAAACTGCTCGTAGCCGACCCATGCCGAGTCGAAGAGGATGTAATCGCACAGATGGCCGATGTTATCCACCACCTGCCGGGCGTTATAAATCGTGCCGTCATAGGTGCCCAGCTGGATAACCGCCAGGCGGAACGGCCTTGCTTCCTGAGCACGCTCGGGCGCCACTTCTGCAATCAGCTCCCGCAGGTATTTCTCATCAAAACAGTGGGCGTCAATGCCGCCGATAAAGCCGAATGGGTTACGGGAGGCTTCCAGGTAAACCGGCGTCGCCCCGGCCTGGATGAGTGCGCCGTGATGGTTAGATTTGTGGTTATTACGGTCAAACAGGACCAGGTCACCACGCGTCAGCAGCGCGTTGGTCACCACTTTATTGGCGGCGGAGGTGCCGTTAAGCACGAAATAGGTTTTGTCAGCATGGAAGATCTTAGCGGCAAACTTCTGCGCGTGCTTGGCGGAGCCTTCGTGAATCAATAAATCCCCGAGTTTGACGTCGGCGTTACACATGTCGGCACGGAACACGTTCTCACCGAAGAAATCATAAAACTGACGCCCCGCCGGATGCTTTTTGAAGAACTCACCGTGTTGATGACCGGGGCAGGCGAAGGTGCTGTTATCCATCGCAACATACTTTGTCAGCGTGTTGAAGAACGGCGGCAGCAGGTCTTCCTCGTAATCACTGGCCGCGGTTTCCAGCTCCAGATAATCCTGCGCTTTCCCGGTTATCACGCCGGTTACCGCAGGCAAGCCGTCAACGGCAACTTCGCTAAAAATGAACACCGGCAGATTGAAACCCGTGCGTTTAAGCAAAGCCAGAATACCGCTGCGGCTATCCGCAACGGAAATGACAACTGCCGCCACATCGGTGAAGTCAGTATCGTCAAGCGTGACCACTTCGCGATGCGTTGAGAGTAATGCAGCCACATCGTGGCTGGCGGCAATTTTCAGTGATTTCATAAGCACAAATCCCCGTCTTCAAGGATGAGTGAGTGCCAACCGGCACGGCAAAGGGAAGATTCCCCGGTGAAGGCGTTCTGAGGGTCTTAGGGTGTGAATCCACTTCGACCGCCAGACATCAGTAAAATCAGGCAATCCCTGACCTTACTGATATCCTGCAGCGAGCATACGTTGCCCTCACCGCATGGTGAGCAAGGGACTTCGAAAGGTAATCACGGCAAGGAGGAGCGCCATCCCGAAAGATGCGTGGGAATTGAGAGTGAACATCAAGGCGCCCCGTAGTGGATGAGAAATTGGCGCAATCATGGCACCTTCTGCCATGGGGTTCAACCTGAAGTCTGTAACAGTCCGCACATAAATCACGCAAACGAGCCGTACGGTGCAACAAAGCCATTGACGCGGAATGGGGTTTACGGTTTAATGCGCCCCGTTGCCCGGATAGCTCAGTCGGTAGAGCAGGGGATTGAAAATCCCCGTGTCCTTGGTTCGATTCCGAGTCCGGGCACCACTCATTTAGAAAAACCAGCCTACGGGCTGGTTTTTTGCTTTCTGGGGTTCGGACTCTCTATCAAACACGTTCGAGTATTCGCCTCATCCATGAGGCTCACCCCTTAGGGGGCCAGCGCAAGCGCTGTTCAAAAACGTTC
The DNA here is from genome assembly GCA_009668225.1 of Enterobacteriaceae bacterium RIT693. Taxonomy (GTDB): domain Bacteria; phylum Pseudomonadota; class Gammaproteobacteria; order Enterobacterales; family Enterobacteriaceae; genus Cedecea. The sequence continues at coordinate 75,935 of WJYK01000020.1, forward strand.
CCGACGTTTTGGTATTCGCCTCATCCATTAGGCTCCCCCCTTAGGGGCCAGCGTTCAATCAGCCATTCCAATAACCACTGTGCGCAATCGATTCACTTTATAAAAGGGAAAATAAAATCACTACGATAACGCGTTATTATGTTAACAAGAGAAACCCTTCAAACCCCAAAAATATCACGACAGAGAAGCAAACCATGCACTCCGGTTACACCACTGGTACGTTCTAATACCTTGTTTTTTATACCATAAATGGCTTTACAGGGTTTACCTAAGCGTTCCGATAACGCTGAAATATTATCACCATGGCAAAGTTTCTTAATTACATCTAACTCTACGTGACTGGGTTTATGGTAACGACCATTCAATGTAAAATTCTTTGCATAATGAACGAAAGAGTTAACACAAGTTTTTGAAGGAATGACAACGATAGCTGCGTTCGCAGATATCGTTCCGTCCATGATAATATCTTTAAAATTTTTCTTATACGTTTTTCGACTCGACAAGATAAGAACACTTCCGCC
>WJYK01000021.1 GCA_009668225.1 Enterobacteriaceae bacterium RIT693
CACTTTAGGCCCGTAATCCCGAAAGGTTGTCCCGGTGCTTTCTTAGGCATTATTAAGACCAGGCTTAGATAACATAAAGAATTGGCATCTATTACTTAATTAAAATTTAGCTTAATTTAGCCACACTTCGTAACCCGCTACGAATATTTATAAATTTCATTTTTATTTATTAATGATGATTTTTTTACGGCCATGAAATAACCGGCTGTGGGAATGTTTGTCTTTAATTTTAATGAAACTTCTGAGCTTTTTAAGGAATTCCCACAGGATGTGGGAAATGCGTTGTGTGGTCATTTAAGACCGATGATGATTCAAACGGACTAATGAAGGATGCATTACCCGGATGTGCGTTTTATATATGAAGGAATACCCATGAAATTAAGCAAAATCGCCTCTTCTCTGATCGCAACCGTTGCTCTGGTAAGCGGCGCCGCTAACGCAGCCGATCCTGTTACCGTTAATGGCGGTACCGTGCATTTCCAGGGCGAGCTGGTTAACGCCGCTTGCGCAGTAAGCACTCAGTCCGACGGCCAGATCGTTAAGCTGGGCCAGTACCGTACCGCCGCTTTCACCAAAGTGGGCGATACCTCTTCCCAGATCCCATTCAACATCGTGCTGACCGATTGCGATAGCACCGTTGCGGCTACCGCTTCTGTGGCATTCACCGGCCAGACTGATGCAACCGATCCAACCCTGCTGGCGGTGAACTCAGGCGGTAACGCTACCACCGCGAAAGGCGTAGGTATCGAGATCCTGGATCGTGGTTCTAAGACGCTGTCTCCAAACGGGACCGTGTTCTCTACCGCTCAGACGCTGAACGACGGTGAGAACACCATTCCGTTCACCGCTCGCTATAAAGCTACTGCTGCTACCGCCACTGCCGGTGCTGCAAACGCGGACGCTACCTTCGTAATGAAATACGAATAATCAGCGACAGCTGATAGCACAAGGATGATTCAGCCTCAGGGACGAGGCTTGTCCGACGTGAGTCCAGAGAGGACGATGATGACAAGGAAAATCCTGCTCCTGGCTATTCTGGCAGCGGTGAATCCCGTTCAGGCAAAGCGCATTGTGGTTATCCACGGCGGTGAAGTGCACATGCAGGGCGAGTTGGTCAACGGCGCCTGCGCCGTCGCGCCTGAAAGCCAGGAAATGACCGTGCAAATGGGTCAGTACCCCAGCAACGCTTTTAAAGATGTTGGCAGCTACGCGCCGCCCAGCATCCCTTTTACCCTTCGGCTGACGGACTGCCGCCCGGAGGTTTATGACCATGTTGGTATCGCGTTCCAGGGCTCAACCCCGGCGGAAGATCCTCAGGTATTTCTGGCCACGTCCAGCGTAAGCGGCAATGACGCCAGCAGCGGGATTGGCCTGGCGTTATTTGACCAACAGCAGCAGTTGATTATTCCAAATAGCGAACCGGCTTCATATTCGCCAATAACCACGCAGGAAATGAGCTTTCATTTTACTGCGCGTTATCGTTCGGTCTCTAAGCACATGTCGCCCGGAAATATTCGCTCCGACGTCTGGTTCACGCTGGTTTATCCCTGAACCTCTGCTTCTCCATTCTGGCTATTTTGATGGTACCTGTCGTGATGAACAAATTATATAAAGCCGCTTCGGCGCTGATGCTCTCTTTAATGATTACCTCTCTTAATGCGCAGGCTGCGGGCGGTATTGCCCTGGGCGCCACGCGCGTTATTTACCCGGCCGATGCGAAACAAACGTCGCTGGCCATCACCAATAGCGATCCTAAAGAACGCTTTCTGGTGAACTCCTGGATTGAAAACGATCTGGGGCAGAAAGAGAAAAGCTTCGTGGTCACGCCGCCGCTGTTTGTCAGCGAGCCAAAAAGCGAGAACACGCTGCGAATTATCTATGCCGGACCGCAGCTGCCGAGCGACCGTGAGTCCATCTTCTGGATGAACGTTAAGGCGATTCCTTCGGTGGATAAAAACAGCGTTGAGGGCAAGAACGTCCTCCAACTGGCGGTTCTCTCCCGCATTAAGCTGTTTGTACGTCCTAAAAACCTGCAGATGCAGCCCGAAGACGCCCTCAAGCAGATTCGTTTCGCCCGCAGCGGCCAGTACCTGAAAATCAGCAACCCTTCTCCTTACTATGTGTCGCTGGTCAACCTGAAGATGGGCAACGAGAAGCTGCCTAACACCATGGTGGCACCAAAAAATAGCGTGCAGGTTGCCGTGCCGTCTGGCGTTCAGGACGCCGTGAGCTTCCAGAGCGTGAACGATTACGGTGCAGTGACGAAAGCACAAGCGGGTGTCATGCAGTAAAGCCGGGCTGGCAAAGGGAAGCAGGTAAATCATGAAGACATCAGTCTCGCGTAAGGTTTTTACGCTAGCGCCGCTGACGGCGACCATCCTGGCATCACTCTGGCCTGGACTCGCTGTCGCCGAGAGCTATTTCAACCCGGCATTCTTGTCGGACGATACCGCGGCGGTGGCGGATCTGTCTCGTTTCGAAAAAGGCAGCAGCCAGCCGCCGGGCGTCTACCGCGTGGACATCTGGCGTAACGATGAATTTGTTGCCACCGAAGACGTGAACTTTGCTGCGGCGGATAAGAAACTGTCTGCTTCTGAAGCCGTGAAATCCGGCGGACTAACGCCTTGCCTGGACACCGAATGGCTCAAGCGCCTTGGGCTGAATATGCTCGCCTATCCCGAGCTGGCAAAATTTAAGTCCGGGGAGTGCGTGCCGGTGACGACGGCGGTGCCGGGAGCCGAGATTAGCTACGACTTTTCTCGCCTGCGCCTTGATATTAGCCTGCCTCAGGCTTCGCTTATCAACAGCGCCCGTGGTTACATTCCGCCGGATCAGTGGGATGAAGGGATCCCTGCTGCGCTGCTGAACTACACCTTTACCGGCAACCGTGGGACTTACAACGATAGCTATTATCTGAACCTGCAAAGCGGCCTGAATTTCGGCCCGTGGCGCCTGCGTAATAACGGGGCCTGGAACTACAGCAGCGGCGATGGCCATCATCAGAATCAGTGGCAGAACATCAGCACCACGCTGCAGCGCACGATTATTCCGCTGAAGGGTGAGCTGGTCATGGGCGACAGCAACACCGGCAGTGACGTGTTCGACAGCCTCGGATTCCGCGGCGCGCGCCTTTATTCTTCAGACAGCATGTACCCGGACAGCCTGCAGGGCTACGCCCCGACCGTGCGTGGGATTGCTCGCACCAACGCCAAGATCGTCATTCGTCAAAACAGCTATGTGATTTATCAGAGCTATGTCTCTCCGGGCGCGTTTGCCATAAGCGACCTTAACCCGACCTCTTCAAGCGGTGACCTTGAGGTGACGGTTGAGGAGAAAGACGGCACCCAGCAGAAATATACCGTGCCTTATTCCACCGTTCCGCTGCTGCAGCGTGAAGGGCGTTTTAAGTATGACGTTGTTATGGGCGACTTCCGCAGCGGGAATAACCAGCAGGATAAGCCGTTCTTTACCCAGGGGACGCTGATTGCCGGTCTGCCAGACGGCTATACCGCATACGGCGGAACGCAGCTGGCAGAACGCTATACTGCCGTAGCGCTGGGCGCCGGGAAAAACCTCGGTGACTGGGGCGCTATCTCCCTCGATTTTACCCATGCGCGAAGCAAACTTGCTGACGACAGTGAACATCAGGGGCAGTCATTGCGCTTCCTGTACGCAAAATCCTTGAGCGACTATGGCACCAACTTTCAGCTGCTCGGCTACCGCTACTCCACGCGAGGCTTTTACACGCTGGATGACGTGGCCTACCGCAACATGGAAGGCTATGAATACGAATGGCAAAACAACGACAGTAACCGGCAAGAGCTGGTGGCGACCAGCTACCACAACCTGCGTTACAACAAAAAGGGCCGATTTCAGGTCAACATCTCTCAGTCGCTGGGGGATTATGGCTCTGTCTATGTTTCCGGTAGCCAGCAAACCTACTGGGGAACCGATCAGGATAACACCTGGTACCAGCTCGGTTACTCCAGCGGCTGGCGCGGCATCAGCTATTCACTTTCCTGGTCGTGGAGCAAATCCCTCGGCCTTTCAGATACCAACCGTATCGTCGCGTTTAACCTCTCGGTTCCCTTTAGCACGCTGCTTGGTCATGGCTATTCGCGAGATTCGGCGCTGGATCGTGCCTATGCCACGATGGCCACAAGCCGCAGCTCTGACGGTAAAAACAGCTGGCAAAGCGGGGTCGGCGGTACGCTGCTGGAAGGACGCAACCTCAACTACAGCGTCACCCAGGGCCATACCAGCAATAACGGCTATTCCGGCAGCGCCACCGCCAACTGGCAGGCCACTTACGGCACGTTGGGGCTGGGCTACAACTACGACCGTAATCAACATGATTTCAACTGGCAGGCTTCCGGTGGCGTGGTAGGGCATGCGGACGGCGTGACCTTCAGCCAGCCGCTGGGTGACACCAACGTGCTGATTAAAGCACCGGGCGCTTCCGGCGTCAGCATTGAAAACCAGACCGGCGTGAAAACGGACTGGCGTGGCTATGCCGTGATGCCGTACGCCACGGTTTATCGCTACAACCGCGTGGCGCTGGATACCAATACGATGGACAACCACACCGACATTGAAAATAACGTCAGCAGCGTGGTGCCGACCGAAGGCGCGCTGGTTCGTGCCACCTTCGACGCACGCATTGGCGTACGCGCAATTATCGCGGTAAAACGCGGCGACCATCCGGTTCCGTTTGGCTCGGTGGTAAGGGAAGAACAAAGCGGCGTAACCAGCATGGTGGGTGATGACGGGCAGATCTACCTCAGCGGCCTGCCTTTGAAGGGCAAATTGTTGATCCAGTGGGGCGACGGGAAAGGTTCCCAGTGTCGCGCCAGCTACTCCCTGCCGGAAGAGAGCCTGAAGCAGGCTGTCGTCATGGCGACCGCCACCTGCTCATAGCCTGCGGAGATTCAGGAAGATGAAGATGACACTGAACAATTTAATGACCGCGGGGCTGCTGCTGGCCTGCGCGGGGCCCGCTGCGGCAACGGTTTGCTCAAATGCGAACGGTACCCCGACCGATATTTCTTACGACTTATCTGACAAATTTAATAGCAGCAATAACAATGTCGGGCAGATCGTTACCCTGTCCGAAAAATCGGGGCTGATTGGCGTGAATGCGATTTGCCCGAAGGGGACATCGGGGAATACCACCAAGCGTAGCTATGTGACAGATTTGCCCATCCAGGAAGTTGTGGGTAGTTATAAGTATCTAAAAATAAATGACTATCTTAATGGCGCAATGAAGATCAACGACAGCTATGCCGGTGATTTTTATCCGCCGGTAAACTACATGCAAATGGGCTCGCACCCTAACGTGTCGAAGAATAAGCCTTTTGGGGTCACGGATTCGAAGCTGGTGTTCCGTCTTAAAGTTACCCGTCGTTTTATCAACATGGTGCCGATTCCGCGCCAGACGATGTTTCGTGTCTACGTGACGACGACCACCGGTGACCCGTTAAGTACCGTGGTTTACACCATCAGCTACAGCGGCAAAGTTGAAGTGCCGCAGACGTGTGAAATCAACGCAGGTCAGGTGGTTGAGTTCGACTTTGGCAGTATCGGCGCATCGCTGTTCAGCCAGGCCGGGGCCGGTAACCGCCCGCAAAGCGTGACGCCGCAGAGCAAAACCGTGGGCATCAAATGCACCAATATTGATGCGCAGGCTTACCTCACGCTGCGCCTTGAGGCGGAGAAGAGCAGCGGCAACATGATGGTGTCCGATAACAGCGATCTGGGCTTTATTGTGGCCAACGCCAGCGGGACACCGCTGACGCCAAATAATCTTGGCAGCAAAATTAATTTTCAGCTCGATGACACGGCGGCGGCCAGGGTAGGCATTCGCGCCTGGCCAGTTAGCGTAACGGGCGCCAAGCCGAAGGAAGGGCCATTCACCGCCCGCGGCTATCTGCGTGTCGATTTCGATTAAGGGAGCGAGGATGAATAAGTTATCCCTGGCCATGCTTACGCTGGCTTCGTTATGGTTACATCCCGCAGCGAACGCTGCCTCACCGCTGGGTGAGATTAACGTTGAGCTGCGTGGAAACATTGTGGATTATACTTGCGTCGTAGAGACGGGGGGCGACAACAAGACCGTGAAGATGGGATCGTGGCCGACGAAGCAACTACGCACTGCCGGGAGTACGACCCAGGCCATGCCTTTCAGCCTGAGGCTAACGGGCTGCCCGCCGAGTGGGACGGCATCAATCACCTTTTCCGGTAAGAATACCGGCACCGGGCTACTGGCGCTGAACTCAGCCAGTACGGCGAAGAACGTGGCGATCGAGCTTCTTAATGAGGATAAGTCTCGACTGTTGCTGGATAACGCCAGTAAAACGATGCAGGTTGATGCTAACGGTGATGTGACGATGAAGTTTTGGGCCAACTATATTGCTACTGCGGATAATGCCGATGCCGGGCTGGCCAACGCGGATGCGACATTTCTGATTAATTATAATTAAATAAACACCTGAATGGTTCCAGAAAATAACCGGGAGGAGCATTCCCGGTATTTCAGCTTCCTCTGCGTCTTCGTCCCTTATAGCAGTTCATGCACCTTGGCATAATCAATGAGCTCGACAATTGAGGTGAGACCTAGTTTAGAGAATATATTCGCTTTATGTGCGCTTATGGTTTTGTTACTAAGCAATAGCTGTTCGGCGATCTCTTTATTTGATAGGCCATTTGCCAGGTAGCGCAGCACCGTTACTTCACGGTTGGATAGCGGCATATCATCCATCGTTCCGCGCCGGGATTTATGGCTGCTGATAAAGTGCAGCGTCTCCGACGGGAAAAATGAGTAGCCGGAAAGCAACATTTCAACCGCGTTAAATATATCTTCCTGTTCCTTGCGTTTGCTTACAAACCCGTTTGCACCAGCCTGAATCGCACGCCCGGCGTAAAAGGACTCAGATTTTGATGACAGAAACAGGATCTTAGTGTCTTCCTGTATGCCTTTGATTCTTTTGAGTAATGTAAATCCATCGGTGTTGGGGAGTTCGATGTCAAGAATCACCAGATCGACCGGATTCGCTCGCATATAGTCGATAACTTCCCGACCATCATCTGTTTTTAAAACAACATTAATATCTTTATTTTTTTGGAGCAGGACTTCTATCGACATTCTGACAATAGGGTGCTCGTCCATAATGATTACGGATGCCGGTTTCATTTTTTTTGCCTCGATTGTTTGATAAAAACATCGCGTTGACGCAGCGTCAATGGCAGCGAAAGTGATAAACAGTGAGTTGGCGGTTGCCGGTCTTTATGCGGGAACCTCCTTGTTTGTTTTAAAACTTTTCCCTTTTTAAATACGTTATTCAAGACGGAAGAAGTAATGCCTAAATAACTTCACATTTAGCGCTATAAATGCCTTCGCAAATATATAAATGTGATGAGGTGATTATACAGCGCAGTTCTTGTGGGAAAAGTCTGATGTTCCTGGAGGAAATCTGCGTCAATACGAAATGCTGTGTAATTAATTGACCTTTTTATAAATTGAATTAACTAACCTAAATTTTAAGTTAGGCTGGTTGAAAAGACTTTTTATTGCAGAAAAAATGACATTTAGCTCTGAATGTTGTTGATTTGTTCTGGATCAAAAAGTGCTGAATGGCGCTAAAGCGGAAAAATTGCTTCCAGGAATAGTTGTAATTGTTATCACTTTGTTTATTTTTAACTCAGGTAAAACATAAAAATTAAGTAAATTCTTAAAATATCTTACCGCTCAGTAGGTTAGTTAGATCGGCATCACACCTTACCTGCAACAGAAATTTCATGAAGCAGATGAAGCAATTTACTGCGGCTTTCCAGCGCCAGTCGACCGAGCAAAACGTTGAAGCGATAAACGACGTGATGGTAGGGTTTCTCAAGAAAAAGGGCGATGGATTTCAATGACTCCCCACGGCTGAGGGCCAGTAAAATTGCCCATTCTTTTATGGAAAAACGTGGCGAGCTGGAAAGGATATCCGGGGCCGGCGTCGTGTTACTTAATGCCTGCTTTAACCCGTCGGGCGTCAGGCGGCGCTCAACAATCTGGCAGTCAACCGCATGGCGAATAAACTGCGCAATTTCAGGTTTCCGCAGCGCGCTGAGCAGGATTATCTGGTGTTGCGGAGTCGAGATTATTTGTTGTCGAATAACTTTCAAAACCTCAAGCGTAGGGGTTTCCAGACTGTCGAGATCGATAATCAGGCGCGCTGCCGGAGACGGTGTCTGATGCGTGAGGACATCGTCCAGTGAGGAATAAACCGGGATGTTAAGATGGTGAAAAAGGCTATCGGTTATGGCGCTGCTGAGAAAGCTATCGGCAGAAAGCAGAATAGCATCGGGCTTCTTTGGTTTTTGGCCCCCGATCAATTGTTGTTGAAGGTATTCAAGTCGGTCGAAAAAAAGTGGTGCAGTGTAGTTAGCGGGGTTTAGAAAATAATCCGTCCGACTACGGCGCTGTTTATTTCGCCTTATAGCTGCGCACATAGGAGCCCTCACAACGACAATGCCTCAGCGTGCAGCCAGCGCTTATGTGGCCATAAATAGCCTTGCCCAAATCCGGCGCCTGCCCGGCGAGCCAGCTCGAGATGAAGCGAGTCTTCGATTCCTTCGATGACAATCTGAGGTGAAATATCAGCGCATTGTGCAACCAATTGCCGAAGTGCACGGTGGTTTTTACTGAGCGTCCAGAATGCGTGCTTATCAATTTTTACTCCACCGACATCAATGGCGTAGCGGTGGAAGCTTTGTACACAGGTGTCGGTAACATCATCAAGCCATACCGATATCCTTTGTTGCTGTAACAGCTTAATGCGCTCACAAAGACACAGCTTATGCTGCCGGGAGAGTGTGCCAAAAAGTGGGGCATCCTGTATTTCAATTGTTATCCATGGTTCGCAAACATCAAGCAGTCGCGCAAACAGCCGATCGTCAATCAGTGCCATCAGAGGCAAGTTAAGGAAATATCTACCTGGCACTTGTAGGGACTTTAGCAAGCGAACCTGGTGACAAAAGAGCGCCATGCTGTCTTGAGCCGAAAGGTGTGTAAAAAAAACCTCAGGATCGCGATCCTGCGTTAGTCGACTGAGGATTTCGTGGCTAATAACCTGTCCGGAGAATAAATTAACAATCGGTTCAAAACAGAGCCCGGATATATGTTTGTTAACAGATAATAAAATGTTATCGGCAGAAATATTTATCATTATTTTGTCGCTAATTGTGACGGCTATTACGAAATTGCTGAACGATCAGTGACCTGAGAGGAGTGTAAGGTGTGCTTTCAGCAAAATTGGAGACGATTCTGAAAGTATTCTCTCAATGCTGTGAATGAGTGAATACCGGAGATGGCTTATTCCAGGTTGCGAAAATTCGCAACCCTGATGGTTGACGGGGCAATAATTATGATGATTAAGATTAATTCCCTGGCATAATAAGAAAAGACTTAATTGAATGATTCAATCCAACAAAAAAGGCAAATTAAGTTTTATATAATTCAGAAGTTTAAATTGGTTCTTGATATTAAGTTTTTTCATAATCGACAGTCGTTTATCCCGTGCGGCATTTTCATCAATATGCATAATAAATGCGGCATCGACCAGCGAGTAGCCGCAGGCCATTAGCTTCAATAACTCGCGTTCCTGCATGTTGAAATGCCGGGTGGTGCAATAGTGGCAAATCGATGCGGGAACCGGCAGGGCATTTTTTCTACGCCGCTCCGGGTCGACCCAAGGAGCCAGTTTGAGTCTGACATCTTCAACCTCATCTTCACGGTAAATTGACGGCAGCATATACAGGCAAGGGCGGAACATCAGGTTTTCCTGGTCCTGCCTGCGGCAGATGAGGATCACCCGCTGGTGGCGCGTTGTTTGCGGTATTTTGTAGCAGTTGGCGGCCGGCCAATTATCGTCGAGGGCGACAAAAACCAGGTCGGCAACATCCTGATGCGCCAAAGGTAAGAAATGATAAGTCTCGCTAAACTGATGGCAGAGCTGCTGAATAATAATTTTTATGCCATGGGCAAAATGGCTATTTCGTTCACAGATAGCAACGGTAAGCATGCTTTCCTCCGGGCTGATTGACTATTAAAAAAATAATAGTGAAAAAAACTCGGGTTATGAATGTGTTACGACTTAACCCCGCAGTAGTGGAGGATGAATTATTGCCAGGCCATTTCCTGGGAGTAGCAGAAAAAGCGGCAAAAAAACGCTTTGGGTAAAGTTTTCTGCTGTTACGCCGATGATTAAGACGTGTCTTACAGGGAATGAGAAGCAATGTTAAACCGTATCAAGATCGTTACAAGCTTACTGGTAGTCCTGGGGTTGTTTGGCATTTTGCAGATAGCTTCCGGCGGATTGTTCTTTAACGCGCTGAAGCAGGACAAAGAAAATTTCACCGTTTTACAAACCATTCGTCAGCAGCAGTCAACGCTGAACGGCAGCTGGGTTGCGCTGTTGCAGACCCGTAATACCCTGAACCGCGCGGGCATTCGCTATATGATGGATGCCAACAAAATTGGCAGCGGCGCCACCGTTGAAGAGTTGATGGGAATTGCCAGCACGTCGCTGAAGCGGGCGGAAGTCGAATGGGCGGCATATGAAGCCTTACCCCGCGATCCTCGCCAGAACGATGCCGCCGCTCAAGAAATCAAACGCAATTACGATATCTATCACGGCGCGCTGGCGGAGCTGATTCAACTGCTCGGTGCGGGAAAAATTAATGAATTCTTCGACCAGCCGACCCAAGGGTATCAGGACGGTTTTGAGAAGCAATACGTTAACTACCTCCAGCAAAATGACCACCTTTACCAGGAAGCCGTGGACAGCAGCAATAGCGCTTACAGTATGGCCATCTGGATCCTGATTGGCGTGCTTATCGTGGTATTGGCGGTAATTATTGTTGTCTGGCAGGGGATCCGCACGACGCTTATTTCTCCGCTGAACCGACTGATTGAAAGTATTCGCCATATTGCCGGCGGTGACCTGGTACGCAAAATCGATGTTGAAGGCACCAACGAAATGGGGCAGCTGGCAGAAAACCTGCGCCATATGCAAAATGAGTTGGTTATTACCGTCGGTGAAGTGCGTAACGGCGCAAACGCTATTTATAGCGGAGCCAGTGAGATTTCTATTGGTAATAACGATCTCTCTTCACGTACCGAGCAGCAGGCGGCCTCGCTTGAGGAAACTGCAGCCAGTATGGAGCAGCTAACCGCCACGGTTAAGCAGAATGCCGAAAATGCCCGTCAGGCAAGCCAGCTGGCGCTCAGCGCCTCTGAAACCGCACAGCGCGGTGGCAAAGTCGTGGATAACGTAGTGCATACCATGAGCGAAATTGCCGGCAGCTCGCAGAAAATTGCCGACATTATTAGCGTGATTGACGGTATCGCCTTCCAGACCAATATCCTGGCGCTGAACGCCGCCGTTGAAGCCGCTCGTGCGGGGGAGCAGGGGCGTGGTTTTGCGGTTGTGGCCGGTGAGGTTCGCAACCTGGCACAGCGCAGTGCTCAGGCAGCAAAAGAGATTAAAACCCTGATTGAAGACTCGGTCAGCAAAGTGGATACCGGCTCGACGCTGGTTGAAAGCGCCGGGGAAACCATGGGGGAAATCGTTAATGCGGTAACCCGTGTGACCGATATTATGGGCGAAATCGCTTCTGCCTCTGATGAACAAAGCCGGGGAATCGATCAGGTTGGTTTAGCTGTCGCCGAGATGGACCGCGTGACCCAGCAAAACGCCGCGCTGGTGGAAGAGTCCGCCGCCGCTGCCGCTGCGCTGGAAGAGCAGGCCAGCCGCCTTACGCAGTCTGTTTCCGTGTTCCGTATCGCTCAGGAGCGCCAGGCTAAAGCGCAGACCGCTGCGCCAAAGCTAAGTTCCACGGTTTCGGCTCCGCGTAAAGCCGTTGCCGCGGCTTCTGACGATAATTGGGAAACCTTCTAATCCACCAGGCCTCCTGACAATAAGGCGGATAGCTCAGGTTATCCGCCTTTTTTACGCCCTCGCCACCATCTCCAGCGCGTCGCTATCTTGTAGCCAGTCGCGTGAATTGATCCTCAGCATTTCCATAAATGTATTACCCGCGGTGGAAAGCCGGCCAATACTGGGGCAAACGATGCTCACGCTGGTGGCTGGCAATACCTCTTTTAGGGTTAGCGGGCGCAGGTTTTTTTCATAACCCGGGAAGCGCAGTCGCACTGATGTCCACATGCTAACAATCGGCGCTTGCTCCATCATGCGTGCCATAATCCACGGCGAGGAGCAGTGAACAATGGTCGGCGGCAGCGGCAGATTATAGCGGCGGAAAACCTGGCCCAGAATGGAGTGTTCTCCCGGCTCGTCCCAGTCAAGCCAGGGAAATTGCATCAGACTTTTCAGGGTAGTGGTGTGGGTAACAGGATGGTGCTCCCCGGCAATAATGGTGTTACTCAGGGCGTAGAGCGTTTCGTGATACAGCGTGCCGATGGGGGTACCGCTGGCGCTGGTCATTACCGCCATATCAAGCCGCTGGTTAGCCAGCGCATCCAGAATCTGGTGCGGCCTGCCTTCCATCGCGGTTAACTTCACGCCGGGGTAGCGGTTCTGGTACTGGCTCATTGTGGTACTGAAGGGGCCGTAAGAGGCGGCGGAGGTAAAACCGATACGCAGCTGGCGCATCGCTTTACCGAGCAGATTGTCTATTTCATCCCGCGCCTGATGCAGCGATCGGTCGATATCTCTGGCATGGCGCAGCAGCACCTGGCCGTACTCGTTTAAGGTCACACCCCGTGATGAGCGTTGCAAAATTGGCATGCCAATTTCGGTTTCCATTTCCTGAATGGTTTTGGAAATTGCCGGTTGGGTAAGGTGTAGCGCCCTGGCGGCCTTGCCAATGCTACCTTGTGCGGCAACTTCCAGTAATACATCTAACTGATTTAGCTTGATTTTCATCTCTTACCTCGCCGTCACGTGCCTCTGCAGTGCAAAAAACGCTCACTCAGGATACAAAGAATATAACTAAAGGCATAACCAATTTTTATGTTTGCGATGTTCTTTTTTTATGCAGATAGTCGAATCACTCCCTGGAGTAACAACACGACATGCAAAATATAATTAGAAGGAAGTGAGCATGAAATCATCTGCCAGTCCTGCCTCAGCGGTGAGCGGGTTGATAGCCCCGTTGCAGCCTGAAACTCGCCCGGTTGAAGAGCGGGCCAGCGTTAAATCGCTGGTGGCCGTAACGCTGGGAAACGGGTTAGAAATCTATGATTTTGCAGTTTATAGCTTCTTTTCGGTCATTATTGGTCATCTGTTTTTCCCCTCCAGTAATGACTATATTTCGCTACTGCTGGCGGTCGCGACATTTGGGGTCGGCTTCGTGATGCGCCCGCTGGGTAGCCTGGTACTTGGCAACTATGCGGACAAACACGGCCGCCGCGCGGGTATGACGCTGATCCTCGGTTTGATGGCTCTTGGCGTGATGCTGGTGGCGTTTGCGCCGACATACGTGCAGGCTGGGATCTTCGGTCCGCTGGTGCTGATTGCCGGTCGGCTGCTACAGGGATTTTCCGCCGGAGGGGAAGTCGGCGCAGCAACCAGCTGGCTGATGGAAGCCGGGGATAAGTCCCGGCGCGGGCAGCGCGTGAGTTGGCAGATGACCAGCCAGGGCGGTGCGGCGCTGTTTGGCGCGGCAATGGGCGCAGGACTGAGCCACTATCTTAGCGAAGAAGCGCTGTACGATTGGGGCTGGCGCGTACCCTTTATTCTTGGCCTGGCGGTCATGCCCATTGGCATGTATATCCGTCGTCATCTCCCGGAAACCCATCACACCGCAGCGGCTCCCCAGGGGGAAAATTCGGCAAAAACGCTCTGGCGCGAACATCGCCGCGCGCTGTTACTCGGTATTTTGCTGATCATGAAAGGCACGACGACCTTCTACATCATCATTTACTACATGCCTGCGTATATGGTGAACACGCTGCACATGCCGGCGGCAACCTCCTACTGGATAAGCCTGACGGCGGCGCTGTTGACGCTTGTGGTCCCTTTTTTTGCCGGAAAGCTTGCGGACCGCCTGCCGCGACGCAAGCCGATCATGACAGCCTGTTTTGTCGGGTCGTTATTGCTGATCTGGCCGATCTTTGCGTCGATCCTCAACGGTCTGCCGTTGGCGATCGCGATTGCGTTAATTGCTGTTGATCAGGTACTCGCGAATATTTGCACGGTGGCGCTGTTTTTGCTGCTGCTCGAGGCATTTCCGAAAACGGTACGCGCCTCGGGCATTAGCATGGTGTATGCCATTGGCGTGACGCTGTTTGGTGGTTTTGCGCAATTTAACGTTACCTGGCTACTGAAAGCGACCGGCCAGCCGATGACCCCGGCCTGGTATTTGATTTTCTGCTCTTTCGTTTCCCTGGCGGCACTGCTTGCCTGGCGGGAACGGAAAACGCTACCTGACGCCTAATACAAGGAGCTATCTATGTTGATTAAAGAGATCCTGGATCGTGAAGAAGAGATGATCGCCATTCGACGCGATTTCCACCAACACCCGGAGCTGGGTTTTGAAGAGTTCCGCACCAGCGACCGCATTGCCGAGCTGCTGACCGGATGGGGTTATGACGTGCATCGCGGATTGGGCGGCACCGGGGTAGTTGGCACGCTAAAAGTAGGCAACGGCGGGAAAAAATTGGGCATCCGTGCCGATATGGATGCGCTACCGATGCAGGAGCAAACGGGGCTACCGTGGGCAAGCCAGGTGGAAGGCAAGATGCACGCCTGTGGGCATGATGGGCACTGTGCCATTCTGCTCTCTGCGGCGCGCTATCTGGCAGAGAAAAAGCCGTTTAACGGGACGCTGCATCTGATCTTTCAACCGTCGGAAGAGAAGATCGGCGGGGCTAAACGTATGATTGACGATGGTTTGTTCAGACTCTTCCCGTGTGATGCGGTATTCGGTTTGCATAATTTCCCGCTGATCCCCGCCGGGCAGTTCGTCACTAAGCCGGGGGCGCTGATGGCTTCTTCGGACAGCATGACGATCACGCTGGAAGGCAAGGGTGGGCATGGATCGATGCCGGAACATTGCATCGATCCCACCATCGCCGGGGCATCTATTGTAATGGCGTTACAAACAATCGTCTCCCGGAATGTCGATCCGCAGGATGCGGCGGTGGTCACCGTAGGCAGCCTGCAGAGCGGCACAACGCACAACATTATCCCTCATAGCGCCGTGCTGAAGCTGAACATGCGGGCTTTTAAAAAGGAGGTTCGTGAGGCGCTCAAACAGCGGGTTGAGACCCTGGTGCACGCACAGGCGGAAAGTTTTGGCGTGAAGGCCAGCATCGAGGTGGATTTTGGCTACCCGGTGACGGTGAACAACGAAGCGCAAACCGCATTCGCGCTCCAGGTGGCTCGCGACACGTTCGGCGCGGATAACGTAGAGGATCCGCAGCAGGTCAAGAGCATGATGGGCAGCGAGGATTTCTCTTTTATGCTGGAAGACGTGCCCGGCTGTTATATCTGGCTGGGAACGGCGACGGGTAAGGACGACTACTCGGTGCATCATCCGCTGTATCAGTTTAACGACGCCTGTATTTCGGTAGGGGCAACCTACTGGGTGCGGCTGAGCGAGGCATTTTTGCGCTGAGGATGTTCCCCTAACGCTTTCCTTTACGGGAGCGTTAGGGGGAAGGTTATCCATTACTCTGCGGTTTTTGGTGCTTCGCGGTTTTCCAGCTCGGTGAGGCGCTGTTCCAGCAGAGCCAGCTTCTCACGGGTGCGCAGCAGCACCTGAGTCTGCACGTCAAACTCCTCCCGGCTCACCAGGTCGAGGCGGGTCAGCTGGGACTGCAGTACCTGACGTACTTTTTTCTCCACATCATCCCCGAACTCACGAATCCCTTTCGGCATTGACTCATGGACCTGGCGGGCGATTTGTTCAATTTTTTTCGGGTCAATCATAGCGGCTTCCATTATCTGGCGGGTGATTAGGCTAATTGTAATGCCTGATTGAAAGGGGATAAACCCGAAATGTTACCTGCTTAATCGTTGCCCACGAAAATGATTAGCGCTATAGTGAACCTGCTTATTCTCAGGGCGGGGTGAAACTCCCCACCGGCGGTAAATCAGCGTACGCTGAAAGCCCGCGAGCGCTTCAGGCTTTGTCTGGAGGTCAGCAGATCCGGTGTAATTCCGGGGCCGACGGTTAAAGTCCGGATGGGAGAGAGTAACGATCATGTCAGGCTCCGGCCTGCTCACGTTATTTTTTTAGCTCCTAAGACTGCCCTGATTCTGGTAACCATAATTTTAATGAGGTTTTTTTACCATGAATCAGACGCTACTTTCTGCATTTGGCACCCCGACTGAGCGCGTAGAGCGTGCTCTTGACGCACTTCGTGAAGGCCGCGGCGCTATGGTTCTCGACGACGAAAATCGTGAGAACGAAGGCGATATGATCTTCCCTGCCGAAACCATGACCGTTGAGCAAATGGCGCTGACCATTCGCCACGGCAGCGGTATTGTCTGCCTGTGCCTGACCGACGAACGCCGTAAACAGCTCGATCTGCCGATGATGGTCGAAAACAACACCAGTGCTTTTGGCACCGGGTTTACCGTGACCATTGAAGCCGCTCATGGCGTGACGACCGGTGTTTCTGCTGCCGACCGTCTGACCACGGTACGTGCGGCAATTGCCGACGGCGCGAAGCCGAGCGACCTGCATCGCCCAGGCCACGTATTCCCGCTGCGCGCGCAGCCGGGCGGCGTGTTAACCCGCGGCGGCCACACCGAAGCGACTATCGACCTGGTTTCTCTGGCCGGTTTCAAACCCGCTGGCGTCCTGTGTGAGCTGACCAATGACGACGGCACCATGGCGCGTGCGCCGGAGTGCATCGAGTTCGCCCGCAAACACAATATGGCCGTTGTGACCATCGAAGATCTGGTGGAGTATCGCCAGGCGCAAGCGCGCAAAGCCAGCTAAAAAAATAAAGCCCGGTCGCACGATCGGGCTTTCGCTTTTCATCCCTTCCGACGTTTTTTCGCCTGTTCAAAATTTCTGATGATGATCATCACGCTTATCTGAGTTCTTCCCGTAAAAATTGGGCGTAATCTGTGTTCATTAAAGCTTAGCCATTTAAGGACACCATCATGACAACCCAACGTATGCCCGCGCTGTTCCTTGGTCACGGTAGCCCGATGAACGTGCTGGAAGATAACCGCTATACCCGTGCCTGGGCTCAGCTTGGTGAAACGCTGCCGCGGCCAAAAGCGATTGTGGTGGTGTCGGCCCACTGGTTCACCCGGGGGACAGGCGTCACGGCGATGGAAGCCCCGAAAACGATCCATGATTTTGGCGGATTTCCGCAGGCGCTGTATGACACGCATTACCCGGCTCCCGGCTCGCCTGAACTGGCGCAGCAGCTGGTCGATCTCCTTGCCCCGGTACCGGTCGCGTTGGATAAAGAGGCCTGGGGTTTTGACCACGGCTCATGGGGCGTACTGATCAAGATGTACCCGAATGCGGATATTCCGATGGTGCAGCTGAGTATCGACAGCACTAAGCCCGCGGCGTGGCACCTTGAGATTGGCCGCAGGCTGGCAACGCTGCGTGACCAGGGCATTATGCTGGTGGCGAGCGGTAACGTTGTGCATAATCTGCGCACCGCACGCTGGCACGGTGAAAATACGCCGTACCCCTGGGCTGAGTCGTTTAATGAGTATGTGAAAGCTAACCTGACCTGGCAGGGGTCTGCTGAGCAGCATCCGCTGGTGAATTATCTTGACCACGAAGGTGGCTCACTGTCGAATCCGACGGCGGAACATTTCCTGCCGCTGCTCTATATTCTGGGCGCGTGGGACGGCAAAGAGCCGGTGGCGGTTCCGATAGACGGAATCGAAATGGGGTCGCTGAGTATGCTGTCGGTCGTGGTTGGATAAACGAAAAAGCGCCCGCTGGGCGCTTTTTAGGTTGCTGACAAAGAGGGATAAAGCGTGGTTTTTCCCTCTTTGTTGTTATCAGCCGAAAATCAATGAATTGATTTTCCTTGTTTACTTGTTGGTGCTATCTGGCACTTTTCCTCTTTTGTGAGGCTTTTCTACTGCTTTATTCAACAAAGATATGCGGGTAAAAGCGTGAAAGATCCTGAGTGATAAGCTCGCGATCTTCACGAATGCCAATCCCGGCTGGTTGATCGTTGATAAGCCAGCTACCAATCAGCGTATAGCTGTCGCCGAATTTGGGTAGCTGATAGAACTGCTGGACGATCAGGCCTTCTTCGCCGTATGGCCCGTCAACGCGCGCGATCTCCTGACCATTTTCGATGATCTTCACGTTTGCGCCTTCGCGGGAGAAGATGGGCTTCACGACGTATTTTTCCATCGGCGGGAAGTTGTCTTCGGCGAAATAAGCCGGCAGCAGGTTAGGGTGATCCGGGAACATTTCCCACAGCATTGGCAGCAGTGCCTTGTTGGAGATAATGCTTTTCCAGGCCGGTTCGAGCCAGCGTACGCCTGCATCTTCCAGCTTGGTGGAGAACATCTCGCGCAGCATGTGCTCCCACGGGTAGAGCTTGAAAAGGTTACTGATAACCTGATCCTGCAGATCGGTAAACTGCCCTTTCTCTCCAAGACCAATTTCCTCAATAAAGAGGAACTCGCTGGCGACGTCAGATTCAGCCGCGCAATCCTGCAGGTACTGAACCGTACCGCGATCTTCTACCGTGTCCTGGCAGCAGGCAAAGTGCAGCAGATTAAAGCCATGCTGCTGTTTAAGCTCGGCGAAGCGTTCAATCAGCTTCTCCTGCAGGCTGTTGAACTGATCGGCCCCTTCGGGCAGCTTGCCTGCGGCTATTTGATCTTCAAGCCAGATCCACTGGAAGAACGCCGCTTCATACAGTGAAGTTGGGGTGTCCGCGTTGTTTTCCAGCAGCTTAGGTTCACCGATGCCGTCCCACGCCAGATCCAGGCGCGAATAAAGGGACGGCTGCTGGCTGCGCCACGACTGACGCACGAACTCCCAGGTGTGTTTCGGAATGCGGAAGCGGGCCATTAGCTCGTCGCTGGCAACCACTTTTTCCACGACCTGAAGACACATCTGGTGCAGTTCGGCGGTCACCTCTTCCAGACGTTCAACCTGAGTAAGCGTTAGCTTGTAGTAAGCGTCTTCGCACCAGTAGGGTTCGCCGTACATGGTGTGGAAGTTAAAGCCGTACTCGTTCGCTTTTTCACGCCAGTCCGGGCGTTCGACAATAGAGACTCTTTCCATGTTTATCAGCCACCCATCGAACGGCCGGTGCCGGAGGCGCTACTGCGCTGCATGGTGGACTGTTTAGCAACTGACTCGCCAAAGCCGCCGCGAGTCACGGTGGAGGTGGTGGCGGGTTTTGGTGCCATAGCGCTCTTCGGCACGCTGGTGGTGCGGCCCGGGGTTGCTGCGCCGTAGCTCTTACCGCTGGCGTCAGCGTATTTGCCGTAGGCCGGGCTCGCCGGGTTTTTCGAGGTGAACAGCGGCTGTTGAGCAAAGCCCGCGCCGCCGCCCATCAGGCGACCCATCATGTAGCCCGCCATCAGCGGCATCCAGAAGCTGCCGCTTTGTTGCGGCTGGGCCTGAGCCTGGCTTTCACCCGCAAGGCTTGCCTGAGCAGGCGCCTGCTGGCACTGGCCTTCACCAAACTCGGCCACACAGGCTTCACGTGAGGCGTACTTCGGCGCGGTGCGCTCGGCTTCTTTCAGCGCGTTGTTATAGGCGGTGGTACATTCTGCACTCTTGCTCGGGTTTGCCTGCGAGCAGTCGTCCGCGTTTTGATACATGGAGACGGTTTCGTCGTTTTGTTCACAGCCAGCCAGCATAAAGACGGCGGTGACGGCCAACGCCACCGGCGTGAGATGGCGTGCGTTCCAGCTTTTGCGGAACGAGGAATGATTTATATTTTTTGTCCGTTTCATTGACTTAGTCCTGAGCCCAGTAGGTTTGGTGCTAAGGATAGGGGATGAATGGTCGAAATTGAAGCGATGTCGGCCTGTTGGCAGGGAATCTTTACGTTGCCTTACGTTCAAACGTGAGGCCGAAAAAAAGGGGCGTGTATTCACGCCCCGGATATTGATGTTTTCGCGATTAATTAGCGAATGGGTTCGCTTTTTTACCGCTGGTGGCTGCTGCCGGAGTGGCATGGGCCGGTTTAGTGGATGCAGAGGCCGCCGTTGTGCTGTAACCGTCGGCGCGGGCATCCTGATCTGGCGTTTCTGGCGCGACGCTGTCCGCTGCCGTAGAAACCGGCTTGCCGAGGGCACTGTTCAGAACCTGCAGATCCTGTTCGTTCAACGTACCCAGCGCTGATTTGATATTCAGCTGGTTAATCAGGTAGTTATAACGAGCGCTTGAAAGTTGTTGCTTCGCGTTATACAGCGTGGTGGTGGCATCCAGGACGTCAACGATGGTACGAGTCCCTACGGAGTAACCGGCTTCCATCGCATCCAATGAGCTTTGCGCAGATACAACGGCCTGTTTGTAGGCGTTGATGGTGCTGATGGAGGCATTCACGTTGTTAAAGGAAGAACGTACGGTCTGTACTACGCTGCGGTGTGCGCTTTCCAATTGCTCGCTGGCACCCACGAAGTTGTACTGCGCCTGTTTAACCTGAGAGTTCACCTGGCCGCCCTGGTACAGCGGCAGGGAGAAGCTCAGGCCAATCTGGTTTTGCCCTTTATAGCTGTTGTCATACTGCGAACTGCTGGCGGTTTTAGACCCGTTATAGCTGGTGTTAGATACGCCGCTGGACGCGTTCAGGCTCAGGGTTGGCAGGTGCCCGTCTTCAGCCAGACGAATCTGTTCGCGGGCCAGATCCTGGCTCAGGCGCGCCTGCAGCAGGCTGAGGTTACGCTTCTCGGCTTCTTTCAGCAGGCTATTTACCGCGTCTGGTTTGGTGGTTTTGAAGCCGTCAACGTTCAAAGAAGCCAGATTCAGGTAGTCATTACCGGTGACCTGACGCAGAGATTCTACTGCGTTATCCAGGTTATTACGTGCGGTCACTTCGTTTGCCAGTACGGTATCGTACTGCGCGCGGGCGTTCTGTACGTCTGTAATGGCAACCAGGCCTACGTTAAAACGCTGAGTGGTCTGATCTAACTGACGATAAATTGCCTGTTTCTGCGCTTCGGTGTAGGAGAGAGCGTCAATTGCGCTCAGTACTTTAAAATAGGCCGTCGCGGTATTCAGGATCAGGGCTTGCTGGTCGGTCTGGAAGCTGACGTCCTGGATGCCTGCGGTTTTTTCCTGCAGGCTCAGCGCACGCCATTTAGACATATCGAAAATAGTTTGTGTCAGCTGCAGGGTAGCGCTGGTGGCGTTGGAATTAACACCATTCTGATCGCGGAAACCGCTGCCGTAGGTGTAATCTGCACCCAGGCCCAGCTGCGGAAGTAACGGGCTGCGTGTTTCGTTAATTTTTTCGAATGCGGCGTCGCGATCGGCGGCGGATTTACGCAGGTCCGGGTTACTGGTGCGGGCCTGTTGGTAAACCTGCAGCAGGTTTTCTGCCTGGCTCATGGCGCTGAAACCTGCCAGGCTCAGACCGATAAGAATGGGGAGCAGTTTCTTCATTTGCATTCCTTGTTGTGAAGCAGAATTATTTTGTTTAACGCCGACAGGAGTCAAAAATGATCGCCAATTCTACAGATTCCGCCAGCTGGGCAGGTTGGCGTAAAGTGCCATCTACCTTAATTTTCACCAATCTACCACATCAAAATTGAAAGGGCAGTTGTACGGGGTTGAAATCGCCCAGCCAGCGCCCATTTGCCATCAGGACATCATCTATGAACAAGTCAGTAAAGCAAGTGGCTACTTTCGCCAAAAAGGATGTAGAAATTATTGCACGTGAAACGCTTTATCGCGGCTTTTTTTCACTCGATCTGTATCGCTTTCGGCATCGATTGTTTAACGGTGAAATGAGCGGTGAAGTGAGGCGAGAAATTTTTGAGCGCGGTCACGCGGCGGTGCTGCTACCCTATGACCCTGTGCGCGATGAAGTAGTGTTGGTTGAACAAATTCGCATCGCCGCCTGGGACACCAGTGAAACCCCATGGCTGCTGGAAATGGTCGCTGGCATGATTGAAGAAGGCGAGAGCGTGGAAGATGTTGCGCGCCGCGAAGCAGTAGAAGAAGCCGGTCTGGTTGTGGGGCGCACCAAACCCGTACTGAGCTATTTAGCCAGCCCCGGGGGCACCAGCGAAAGACTGTCTATCTTAGTCGGCGAAGTGGATGCCGCCCAGGCCAAAGGTATTCATGGTCTGGAGGAAGAAAACGAAGATATTCGTGTTCATGTGGTAAGCCGGGAGCACGCTTACCAGTGTGTAGAAGAGGGGAGCATCGACAACGCAGCGTCGGTCATCGCTTTGCAATGGCTGCAGCTGCATTATGAGCAATTGAGAAAAGAGTGGAATCACTAACTATGAAGCGCTATACCCCTGACTTTCCTGAAATGATGCGTTTGTGCGAAACCAATTTCGCACAGTTGCGCCGCCTGTTGCCGCAGAATGATGCCGCGGGTGAAACGGTAACGTATCAGGTTAATAGCGCCAGATATCGGTTAACCATTTCAGAATCAACCCGTTATACAACGCTGGTGGAAATTGAACAAACGCATCCTACGGTGAGCTACTGGAGCCTGCCGTCGATGTCGGTCAGGTTGTATCATGATGCGATGGTAGCGGAAGTGTGTTCAAGTCAGCAGATCTTTCGCTTCAAAGCGCGTTATGATTATCCGAATAAAAAGTTGCATCAACGCGACGAAAAGCATCAAATTAACCAGTTTCTTGCTGATTGGCTGCGCTACTGCTTAGCGCATGGAGCAATGGCGATTCCGGTTTATACCTAGTTTTTTGGGGACCAGGACGGCTAACGGCACAACGCCCTGAATAATGGATGGTATTGATACCCTAAATAATCCGAGCTGCAGCCAAAATATCGGCAGCTTAAGTGTGGTGGGTAGTAAGTGTGCGTGAAACCTAAGGACACCATTTGGAAAGCCTGTTAACCCTTCCTGTGGCCGATGGGGGCCGAATCAGGATATTGCAAATAACCGATACCCATCTGTTCGCTGGAAAGAACGAAACGCTGCTCGGTATTAATACCTGGAAGAGCTATCAGGCGGTGCTGGCCGCCATCCTCGCCGAACAGCGTACCTGCGATTTACTGGTTGCAACCGGTGATTTGGCTCAGGACCACAGCGTGGAGGCTTATCAGCACTTTGCTGAAGGCATCTCCGGATTTTCTGCACCTTGCGTTTGGCTACCAGGTAACCATGATTTTCAACCGGCGATGTTTGGCGCACTTCAGGAAGCCGGTATCTCGCCAGCAAAGCGAGTCTATATCGGTGAACATTGGCAGGTCCTGCTGCTCGACAGCCAGGTCTTTGGCGTTCCTCACGGTGAGCTGAGCGATTATCAGCTGGAATGGCTCGAGCGCCAGCTTGCCGCTGCGCCTGAGCGCCATACGCTACTTCTGTTGCACCATCATCCACTTCCTGCTGGCTGTAGCTGGCTCGATCAGCACAGCCTGCGTAATGCCGCCGCGCTGGATGCAGTTCTTCGGCCCTGGCCGAAGGTAAAAACCCTGCTTTGCGGGCACATTCATCAGGAACTGGACCTCGACTGGAACGGTCGCAGAATGCTGGCGACGCCTTCGACATGCGTGCAGTTCAAACCGCATTGCGCTAATTTCACACTCGATACTATCGAGCCAGGCTGGCGCTGGCTGGACCTTTACCCTGACGGGAGCCTGACGACCGAAGTTTGCCGGCTGCAAAGCGGTAAATTTAGTCCAGATACGGCTTCTGAGGGGTATTAATGCCGGCGTTACTTTATTTGCACGGGTTTAACAGCTCCCCAGCCTCCGCTAAGGCAACCTGCTTTCAGGCATGGCTTGCACAGCATCATCCGCAAATTGAGATGATCATTCCTCAGTTGCCCCCTTATCCGGCCGACGCTACTGAATTACTGGAATCGCTGGTTATGGCACGTGGCGGTGAGCCGCTCGGCATTGTGGGTTCTTCGCTGGGGGGGTATTACGCGACCTGGCTTTCGCAGTGCTTCACGCTGCCCGCGGTGGTGGTCAACCCAGCCGTGCGCCCCTTTGAGCTACTGGTTGATTATCTCGGCAAGAATGAGAACCCCTACACCGGGCAGCAATATGTGCTAGAGTCACGCCATATTTACGATCTGAAAGTCATGCAGATTGACCCGCTGGAGTCACCAGACCTGATTTGGTTACTGCAACAGACGGGCGATGAGGTGCTTGATTACCGCCAGGCCGTAGCCTACTACGCGCTCTGCCGCCAGACGGTGGTTCCCGGTGGCAATCACGCCTTTATGGGCTTCGAAGATTATTTCACACAGATTGTCGACTTCCTCGGCTTGCGCTGAGGCCTGACGGCCGATTTCCTGTTTTGCTATCTGAATGAATAAACCATGACGCAATCCTATAATGCCGATGATATAGAGGTGCTCACCGGGCTTGAGCCAGTTCGCCGCCGCCCGGGAATGTACACCGACACCACTCGTCCTAACCATTTAGGGCAGGAAGTCATTGATAACAGCGTGGACGAGGCGCTGGCAGGTCACGCTAAGCGCGTGGATGTCATCCTCCACGCCGATCAATCTCTGGAAGTGATTGATGACGGGCGCGGGATGCCTGTTGATATCCATTCCGAAGAGAAGGTGCCGGCCATTGAGCTGATCCTTTGCCGCCTGCATGCAGGGGGTAAATTCTCCAATAAAAACTACCAGTTTTCCGGCGGCCTTCACGGCGTAGGGATCTCCGTGGTTAACGCCCTTTCCAAACGCGTTGAAGTGACCGTCCGCCGTGACGCTCAGGTATACAGCATCGCTTTTGAAAATGGCGAGAAGGTGCAGGATCTGGAAGTGATTGGTACCTGCGGTAAGCGCAATACCGGGACCAGCGTTCACTTCTGGCCGGACGAAAGTTTCTTCGATAGCCCGCGTTTTTCGGTCTCGCGCCTTAGCCATTTGCTGAAAGCGAAAGCCGTGCTGTGCCCTGGGGTAGAAATTACCTTTACCGATAAAGTGAATAACACCGAGCAGCGCTGGTGTTATCAGGATGGTCTGAACGATTATCTGTGCGAAGCGGTAAATGGCCTGATTACGCTGCCGGAAGCGCCGTTTATCGGCAATTTCTCGGGGGATACCGAGGCGGTTGACTGGGCGTTGCTCTGGCTGCCGGAAGGCGGTGAGCTACTGACGGAAAGCTATGTAAACCTGATCCCGACCATGCAGGGCGGTACGCATGTCAACGGTCTGCGTCAGGGGCTGCTCGATGCGATGCGCGAATTCTGCGAATACCGCAATATTCTGCCGCGCGGCGTGAAGCTCTCTGCTGAGGATATCTGGGAGCGCTGTGCCTACGTGCTGTCGGTCAAAATGCAGGATCCTCAGTTTGCTGGTCAAACCAAAGAGCGTCTCTCTTCGCGTCAGTGTGCGGCATTTGTCTCCGGCGTGGTAAAGGATGCTTTCAGCCTGTGGCTTAATCAGAACGTGCAGGCGGCAGAACAGCTGGCTGAGCTGGCTATTTCCAGTGCCCAGCGCCGTATGCGCGCCGCGAAGAAGGTGGTGCGCAAGAAGCTAACCAGCGGCCCGGCGTTACCAGGCAAACTGGCGGACTGTAGCGCACAGGATTTGAGCCGCACTGAACTTTTCCTGGTGGAAGGGGACTCGGCGGGTGGCTCCGCGAAGCAGGCTCGTGACCGTGAATATCAGGCGATCATGCCGCTAAAAGGTAAGATCCTGAACACATGGGAAGTTTCCTCTGACGAAGTGCTGGCCTCGCAGGAAGTTCATGATATCTCTGTGGCGATCGGTATCGATCCGGACAGCGAAGATCTGAGCCAGCTGCGCTACGGTAAGATCTGTATTCTCGCGGATGCGGACTCTGATGGTTTGCATATTGCCACGCTGCTGTGCGCGCTGTTTGTTCGCCACTTCAGGTCGTTAGTAAAAGGCGGTCACGTTTATGTGGCTATGCCGCCGCTCTACCGCATCGATCTGGGTAAAGAGGTTTATTACGCGCTGGATGAAGAAGAAAAAGCGGGCGTGCTGGAACAGCTTAAACGCAAGAAAGGTAAGCCAAACGT
Organism: Enterobacteriaceae bacterium RIT693; assembly: GCA_009668225.1. GTDB lineage: Bacteria > Pseudomonadota > Gammaproteobacteria > Enterobacterales > Enterobacteriaceae > Cedecea. The sequence continues at coordinate 26,117 of WJYK01000021.1, forward strand.
GCAGCGCTTTAAGGGGCTGGGTGAGATGAACCCGCTTCAGCTGCGTGAAACTACGCTCGATCCGAATACTCGCCGTCTTGTGCAGCTGACCATCAGCGATGAAGACGATCAGCGTACGCTGGCGACCATGGACATGCTGCTTGCCAAGAAACGTTCAGAAGACCGTCGTAACTGGCTGCAGGAAAAAGGCGATATGGCCGATATCGAGGGTTGATTACCTTTGCCCCAAACGTAAAAGGGATGGCTAAGGCCATCCCTTTTTTCATGCCAGGAAGTCTGTTACTTCACGGCTTCTTCAAGAATGCGGATATGAACTTCCAGCACATCTTCTTTCACGCGAGCGCCGTGCTCTTTCATGTGCGTCGTCTGGAGGTGGGCTTCCAGGTGCGCAACGCTTTCCCATTTTTCCAGCATGAAAATGGAATCCGGAGCGGTGGTCTGGAACGCGACCTGCGCGTTGTGATCCACCAGCGGCGCGTAGCCGTGGCAACCTTCTTCCTGCAATACGGTTGGAATAATCTTCTCAAACGCAGCAATCACTGCCTGGCGATGGTGTGAACCAGGACGAGTGCGAATTTCTGCAATCACTGTCAGCATGACTAACTCCTTATGTTGTCCGGCCAACAGTTAAGCAAAAATCTCTGTCAGATGCTTGCGATATTCTGCGACATAATGTGGCACGTTGGGTTCTTTAATTACATCGTTAGCAATAAAGGTCGGCAGCCCTTCCATACCCAGGAACTGGTTAGCTTTGTGGAACGGCAGATAAACGCCATCTACGCCAACCCCATGGAAGAACTGCTCTTTGTCGGTGAAGGCTTCTAAAGGTGCGTTCCATGTCAGGGAGAGCATGTAGGTTTTACCCTGAATCAAGCCGCCGGAGCCATACTTTTTAGCGGCATCTGAACGGGTACGACCGTCACTTGCGTACAGGGAACCGTGGCCTTCGGTGAACACATCGTCGATGTATTTTTTGACCGTCCACGGGGCGCCCATCCACCAGCCCGGCATTTGCCAAATGATGGTGTCTGCCCAGAGAAACTTCTCAACTTCCGCTTTGACGTCGTATTCGCTGTCCGCACGGGTGACCTGAACATCATGCCCGAGGTCGCGCAAATAGCTCTCCGCGACTTCAGTCAGGGTGTCATTAAGCTGGCCGTTGGAGTGACCGAATTTTTTACCGCCGTTGATAATCAGGATATTGCTCATCGTTAGCCCTTAAATAATTACGTTTGCCAACCATTATAATGAGATCGGCATCACGAAAAAATGGCCAAAATGTGCAAAGACTTTTGCTGTAAAAGCAATAATCTGATGTGAACAGCTCACGACCAGCGGATGCAAACGCTGAAACCACCGCCCTCAGCATTACCGAAAGATGCCTGCATACCATGCAAGGCGGCAATCCGGCTCACTATGGATAACCCAAGGCCACTGCCGGTTTTTAGCTGCCCGGGAGGGCGGAAGAAACGCTCACCGAGTGACGGCAGGTACTCAGGATTGACGCCTGGACCGTTATCGATAATCTCCAGCGCATGTTCGCGTAAAACGACCTGTACAATGCTGCCAGCGGGGCTATAGCGGACGGCATTATCCAAAATGTTACGCAGCATCAGCCCAAGCAAGAGCGGCTGGCCACGGCGAATAACCGGCTGCTCCTGCATTTGCAGCCGAATGTCGACGCGCTCGCGTTGAGCGGCGTGCCAGGCTTCCATCACGCTTTCCTGAAGCAGCGCCTGCAGTGAGACTTCCTGCACATCATTGAGCCCGGCCAGGGAATCCAGGCGTGAAAGCGTCAGCAGCTGCTCAACAAGGCGAGAAGCGCGGTCAATACCCTGATGAAGGTGATCAAGGGCCTGTTCCCTGACCTGAGCGTCATTTTCTGCCAGTTGGGCTACCTCTGCCTGCACCTTCAGAGCCGCGAGTGGGCTGCGGAGTTCGTGTGCGGCATCGGATGTAAAGCGGCGTTCGCGCTGCATAAATGCGTCAGTGCGCTCAAACAGCTGGTTTAATGCTTCGACTAACGGCCTCACTTCAAGGGGCAGGGGTTGCGTCTCCAGGCTGCTGTTATCGCCGGGAGGACGACGCTGTAGCTTCAACGCCAGCTTGCGCAGGGGGGCAAGTTCGGCACTGACCAGCCAAATCAATAACACCAGCATTAACGGCAGCGCGATTAGCCACGGGGTTAACTGCGCAGAAACAATGTCCAGCGCCATATCGTTTCTGTAGTCCCATTCCTGGCCGACAACAATTCGGAAACGGCCATCCGGCGTTGTCAGCCAGACCAGCCGCCACACGTCGTCATCTTGCTCAAGTTGCCCATCAACAAACCCGTCTCTATGCCAGGAGTAAGTCAGCCCCTTACCGCTATCGCCATCATTGAGTACAAGCCTGCCGTCTGCGGTAAAAATGGCAAAGGCGAGCGTGTCATCATCAAGCTTACCGCGATGTTTTTTTAGCATGTTTTTACTGCGAGGAAGCTGTGATTCAGCGTTTGGCATGGTGTCAAAATCCAGCACGCTTAACCGCTTGGCAAACAGCAGCTGCTGTGTGTCAAAAAGCTTGTTGAGTGATTTACGCGCTTCGTACCACGCGGCGGTGCTGGCAAAGGCAGCAGCAGCAAGGGTAAGCACGATAAAGCCCACGGTCAGGCGTGTACGCAGGCTTTTGGTCAACGTCCTCAGCATGAATCACCTAACGTATAGCCGATACCATGTACGGTACGAATAAAGCCGCTGCCCAGTTTTTTACGCAGGTGATGGATGTGCACTTCAAGCGCATTGCGCGACACGTCATCGTCCCAGTTGTATATTTTTTCTTCAATTAATGTGCGGGGGAGCACGCGACCGGCGTTACGCATCAGCAGTTCCAGCAGGGCAAACTCCTTGGGTTTTAGCTGTAGAGGTTCGCCGCTGAGCGAAACGGTGAGGTTAGCCGGGGAGAGCACGACATTCCCATGGGTGAGTTCAGGCTGTGCGTGGCCGTGTGCGCGGCGTATGAGTACCTGCAGCCGGACGGCCACTTCGGTAAGCGCAAAAGGTTTGCAAAGATAGTCGTCCGCACCAAGCTGGAGCCCTTCAATGCGTTCGTCCAGCGAATCTCTGGCGGTTAATACCAATACAGGCTCACTATGACCCTTTTTACGCCATGTTCTCAGAATGTCCAGGCCATCCATGCCCGGCAGGCTTAAATCCAATACCACGGCATCATAAGGCGCCTGGCCGAGCGCGACGCTTCCTTGTTTTCCCTCGCTAAACCAGTCAACTGCAAACCCCATCTTGATCAGCCCGGCTTTAATACCGTCACCTATCAGCGGGTCATCCTCAATTAATAGTATGCGCATGGCGAACTCCTTGTTGCTGCCGTTAAGGTGTGAAGTAAATACCTGAACCCCTTACGTGTACAGCAGAAAAGCCCGTACCTCCGGCAAGGACCGAAAATTCGCAATAAAAAGAGCGTCGACAGCAGGGATTAAGATCCCGCTAAGATTTGGGCGCTTTAATAGGGGCTAAGAAACGAAAGGAGAATAACATTATGAAAAAGACCGCAGCTTTGTTCGCTATTATTGCTTTAACTTCCGCCCCTCTTTTTGCCGCGCAAACGGGGGGTTTTGTTGACTCGAATGCGGCTGTACAAACTCAGTCGGTACAGCAGGGCGGCTTTGTTGGCCCAACGGGCAGTAAAACCACGGTGAAGCAGGCAAAAACATTCTCCGATGACACCTGGGTAACGCTGACCGGCAAAATCGAACAGCGCATTGGTGGCGATGACTACATTTTCCGTGACGCGACCGACAGCATCAATGTGGACATTGACCACAAGCGCTGGAACGGCCAAACGGTCACCCCGCAGGATACCGTCGAAATTCAGGGTAAAGTTGATAAAGACTGGAACTCGGTCGAAATCGACGTTAAGCAAATTAGCAAACTGAAGTAATGTAGAAATGCGGCTAGCCTTCCCGGGCAGCCGCTGCGCATAAAGCTATTCATCTCTATGACTCAATAGGCCAGATAAGGTACTATCGGCGGCAATTACGCCGATTGTGGCCACAATCGGCTCGTCAGTTTGAGGATGAATGAGCAATGAGTGATTTGACTCATGATGGTGCTGAGCGTCTTGCGCTGCACGAATTCACGGAAAATGCGTATCTCAACTATTCCATGTACGTCATCATGGACCGCGCCCTGCCGTTTATCGGCGACGGGCTTAAGCCGGTTCAGCGTCGAATTGTATACGCGATGTCTGAGCTGGGGCTAAGCGCCAGCGCAAAGTTCAAGAAATCCGCGCGTACCGTGGGTGATGTTCTGGGTAAATACCATCCGCACGGTGATAGCGCTTGCTACGAAGCTATGGTGCTGATGGCGCAGCCGTTTTCTTACCGTTATCCGCTGGTGGACGGGCAGGGGAACTGGGGGGCACCGGATGACCCTAAGTCATTTGCCGCGATGCGTTATACCGAATCTCGCCTGTCGAAATACGCGGAGCTGCTGCTCGGGGAACTCGGTCAGGGAACGGTAGATTACGTCCCGAACTTTGACGGTACGCTGCAGGAACCGAAGATGCTGCCTGCGCGTTTACCGAACATCCTGCTTAACGGGACAACCGGGATCGCCGTGGGTATGGCAACCGACATTCCTCCGCATAACCTGCGTGAGGTTGCCCAGGCCGCCATTACGCTCATTGACCAGCCTAACACTACGCTCGACAGCCTGCTGGACATCGTTCACGGCCCGGACTATCCGACCGAGGCTGAGATCATTACGCCGCGGGAAGACATCCGTAAAATTTACCAGAACGGGCGCGGCTCAGTCCGCATGCGTGCGGTATGGCGTAAAGAAGACGGTGATGTCGTGATTACCGCATTGCCTCACCAGGTGTCAGGTGCTCGCGTGCTTGAGCAGATTGCTAACCAGATGCGCGCTAAAAAACTGCCGATGGTGGAAGACCTGCGCGATGAATCTAACCACGAAAACCCGACACGCCTGGTGATTGTGCCTCGTTCTAACCGCGTGGATGTCGAACAGGTGATGAACCATCTCTTCGCAACCACCGATCTGGAAAAAAGTTACCGCGTTAACCTGAACATGATTGGCCTGGACGGTCGCCCGGCGGTGAAAAACCTGCTGGAGATCCTCAGCGAGTGGCTGGTTTACCGCCGTGATACGGTGCGTCGCCGGCTGAGCTATCGCCTGGAAAAAGTCCTCAAGCGCCTGCACATCCTCGATGGTTTGCTGGTGGCATTCCTCAACATCGACGAAGTGATTCATATCATTCGCAGTGAGGATGAACCGAAGCCCGTACTGATGTCCCGTTTTGATATCAGCGAAACGCAGGCTGAAGCGATCCTTGAGCTGAAGTTACGTCATCTCGCCAAGCTTGAAGAGATGAAGATCCGCGGCGAGCAGAGCGAGCTGGAAAAAGAGCGCGATCGGCTGCAGGGGATCCTCGCTTCCGAGCGTAAAATGAACGCCCTGCTGAAGAAAGAGCTGCAGTCCGACGCTGATACCTACGGCGACGAGCGTCGTTCGCCGCTGCGTGAGCGCGCTGAAGCTAAAGCGATGAGCGAACACGATATGGTGCCGTCTGAGCCGGTCACTATTGTACTGTCGCAAATGGGCTGGGTACGCAGTGCAAAAGGCCATGATATTGATGCACCAGGCCTGAATTATAAAGCGGGTGACAGCTATCTTGGGTCTGCAAAAGGCAAGAGCAATCAGCCGGTGGCGTTTATCGACTCCACGGGCAGGAGCTATGCATTAGATCCTATTACCCTACCTTCCGCTCGTGGGCAGGGCGAACCCTTAACCGGCAAGCTTACGCCACCGCCGGGCGCGACCGTTGACTACGTTCTGATGGCTGCGGATGAGCAGAAATTGCTCATGGCCTCTGATGCTGGCTATGGTTTCGTTTGCACCTTTAATGATGTCGTGTCCCGCAACCGCGCAGGCAAGGCGCTCATCTCCTTACCGGATAACGCGCGCGTACTCCCACCGCTGGAAATCCATAGTACGGACGACATGCTACTGGCTATCACCGCTGCCGGGCGTATGCTGATGTTCCCGGTGAGTGATTTGCCTGAGCTGTCAAAAGGTAAGGGCAATAAGATTATCTCTATCCCGGCAGCAGAAGCGGCTAAGGGTGAAGATAAGCTGGCTCATCTGTTTATCTTGCCACCGCAAAGTACGCTGACGCTGCACGTCGGTAAACGCAAAATTAAGCTGCGCCCTGAAGAGCTGCAGAAAATTACCGGTGAGCGCGGCCGCCGTGGGACGCTTATGCGTGGCCTGCAGCGTATTGACCGCGTAGACGTTGACTCCCCTGCGCGAGCCGGCGCTGGAGACAGCGAAGAATAATCCGGGGTACGGCGGCGTCTTTGCCGCCGTCCGGTGTGTTTTACGCTAAAGCCGGTATACTTATCAACGGCTTCGGCTCAAGAGGTAGTTATGTTAGCGATCGTACGTTTTATTATTGTCGTTATTTATTGCATCCTCGTATGCATCTTTGGTTCGATCTATTGTCTGTTTAGCCCGCGTAATCCGCGTCATGTAGCAACCTTTGGTCATCTTTTCGGGCGTCTGGCACCGGTATTTGGCCTGAAGGTAGAAACTCGTTTACCTGCCGGAGCAGAAAATCACCCTACTGCGATCTACATCGGTAACCATCAGAACAACTACGATATGGTAACGGCCGCAAATATCGTACAGCCGCCAACGGTGACGGTAGGGAAAAAAAGCCTGGTATGGATCCCGTTCTTTGGTCAGCTTTACTGGCTGACGGGCAACCTGCTCATTGACCGGGACAACCGGGCTAAAGCTCACGGCACTATCTCTCAGGTTGTCGATCAGATTCGCAAACGTAATGTTTCTATCTGGATGTTTCCTGAGGGCACCCGCAGCCGTGGTCGCGGTCTGTTGCCGTTTAAAACCGGAGCGTTTCATGCGGCGATCGCTGCTGGCGTGCCGATTATTCCGGTGTGCGTATCCAATACCAGTAATAAAATTAAGCTGAACCGCTGGAACAACGGTTTAGTGATTGTCGAAATGCTGCCGCCTGTTGATATCAGCGCGTACGGGAAAGATCAGGTGCGTAAGCTGGCCACTGACTGTCGTGAGCTGATGATGGCGAAAATCGACGAATTAAATCAAGAAGTCGCCGCGCGTGAAGCCGCTGGTAAAAGTGAAAAAAATCAGGCGCGTTAAACGCCCCAGACGGGTGATAAGCCTCAGGCAACCTGGTGAAGTTACAGAGAACCTCAGGAAATAAACCAGGAAAATCAAATTATTGATTTTCGCCAGATAACCACAAAGAGGGAAAAACCACGTTTTTTCCCTCTTTTTCAGCAACTCAGGCGCACTCATCGCCGCCTTTGGCGGTACGGTTTGTACCGCCTTTCGTTATTCAGTTTTACATGGAGCAATTATGTCACTCAGTCGGCGTCAGTTTATTCAGGCATCCGGAGCTGCGCTTTGTGCTGGCTCGGTGCCGCTGAGGGCAAACGCGGCAGGACAGCAGCAACCTTTACCGGTTCCCCCTCTTCTTGAATCTCGCCGCGGTCAGCCGTTATTTCTGACGTTACAGCGCGCACACTGGTCATTTTCCGGCGGCGCGAAGGCACCCGTTTGGGGACTTAACGGGCGTTACATGGGGCCAACCGTTCGCGTCTGGAGCGGTGATGATGTGAAGATGATTTACAGCAACCGCCTGCAAGAAAACGTTGCAATGACCATTGCCGGCCTGCAGGTACCGGGGCCTCTGATCGGTGGGGCAGCCCGCATGATGTCGCCTAACGTGGACTGGGCACCCGTGCTGCCCATTCGCCAACGAGCCGCAACGCTTTGGTATCACGCCAATACGCCGAACCGTACCGCCAGGCAGGTTTACAACGGTCTTGCAGGTATGTGGCTGATTGAGGATGAGGTGAGCAAGTCGCTGCCGATTCCTAATCATTATGGCGTGGACGATTTCCCGATTATTATCCAGGACAAGCGGCTCGATAACTTTGGTGCCCCGGAGTACCAGGAGCCAGGCAGCGGTGGTTTTGTTGGCGATACGCTGCTGGTGAATGGGGTGCAAAGTCCGTACGTTGAGGTTTCTCGTGGTTGGGTGCGCCTGCGGCTGCTGAACGCATCAAACTCGCGCCGCTATCAGCTGCAAATGAGCGATGGGCGATCGATAGCCGTGATTTCCAGCGATCAGGGGTTCTTGCCTGCGCCTGTCTCGGTCAAGCAGCTGTCGCTGGCTCCCGGAGAGCGGCGGGAAATTCTTATCGACATGACCGAAGGCAAAGAGGTGTCGATCACCTGTGGTGAAGCCGCAGGGATTATGGATCGGATCCGCGGCTTCTTCGAGCCATCGAGTATTTTAATCTCCACGCTGGTATTAACGCTGCGCCCGACAGGGCTGCTGCCATTGGTCACCGATACGCTGCCAATGCGCCTTCTGCCGGAAGAGATTATTGGCGGTAACCCGACGCGCAGTCGTGAAATCACCCTCGGTGACGATCCCGGTATTAACGGCCAGCTGTGGGATATGAAGCGTATTGATATTCAGACCCAGCAGGGAACCTGGGAGCGCTGGACGGTGCGTGCGGACACGCCGCAGTCTTTCCACATTGAAGGCGTCAGTTTCCTGGTGCGCAACGTCAACGGGGCTTCACCATTTGGGGAAGATCGTGGCTGGAAGGATACCGTGTGGATCGACGGGCAGGTCGAGCTGCTGGTATATTTCGGGCAGCCGTCCTGGGAGCATTTCCCGTTCCTTTACTCCAGCCAGACGCTGGAGCTTGCCGACCGCGGTTCTATCGGTCAGCTGCTGGTTCAGCCCGCGCCGTAGTTTTTACCCTCACCCTACACCGAGTCTTTTCCCCCTCGCCCCTTTGGGGAGAGGGGCATAAAACCCAGAATAACCCTTCAAAAAATACTGCTAATAGGCGTATAATCGCCGCCCTCTTGTTCATTTCTACATCATCTTTTCGGAAAACCTATGAGCGTCAAAAGTCTGATCCAGCCGGATCGAGAACTGTTTTCGTGGCCACAATACTGGGCCGCCTGTTTTGGTCCGGCGCCCTTTTTACCCATGTCCCGCGAGGAGATGGATGAACTCGGCTGGGACAGCTGCGACATCATTCTGGTTACCGGTGATGCCTACGTTGATCATCCGAGCTTCGGGATGGCAATTTGTGGCCGCATGCTGGAGGCGCAGGGCTTCCGGGTTGGCATCATTGCCCAGCCGGACTGGACTTCGAAGCAGGACTTTATGCGTCTCGGTAAGCCGAACCTGTTCTTTGGCGTGACCGCCGGGAACATGGATTCGATGATTAACCGCTATACGGCGGATCGTAAGCTGCGCCACGATGATGCCTATACGCCGGATAATGTGGCTGGTAAGCGTCCGGATCGTGCTTCTCTGGTGTATACCCAGCGTTGCAAAGAGGCGTGGCGTGATGTGCCGGTGATCCTCGGCGGCATTGAGGCCAGCCTGCGCCGCACCGCGCATTACGATTACTGGTCCGATACCGTGCGCCGTTCGATTCTGGTGGATGCTAAAGCGGATATGCTTATCTTTGGTAACGGAGAGCGCCCGCTGGTGGAAGTGGCGCATCGTCTGGCGAACGGTGAGGGGATCGATGAGATTGCCGATGTGCGCAATACCGCCATCATGCGCAAAGAGGCGATGCCCGGCTGGGCAGGTGTAGATTCCACCCGTCTTGATACGCCAGGAAAAATCGATCCGATCCCACATCCTTACGGCGACGATCTCCCCTGTGCCGACGGCAATAAACCAAAAGACCAAAAGGCGGATGAAGCCAAAGCCGTTACCGTGCAGCCACCGCGGCCAAAACCGTGGGAGAAGACCTATGTCCTGCTGCCGTCCTTTGAAAAGGTGAAAGCGGATAAGGTGATGTACGCTCACGCTTCGCGGATCCTGCATCATGAAACCAATCCCGGCTGTGCCAGAGCGCTGATGCAGAAGCACGGCGATCGCTATATCTGGATCAACCCACCGGCGATCCCGCTTTCAACCGAAGAAATGGACAGCGTGTTTGCGCTGCCTTACCAGCGCGTTCCCCATCCTTCCTACGGCAAGGCGCGTATTCCGGCCTACGAGATGATCCGATTTTCGGTGAACATTATGCGTGGCTGCTTCGGCGGCTGCTCTTTTTGCTCCATCACCGAGCATGAAGGCCGCATTATTCAAAGCCGCTCCGAAGATTCCATCATCAGCGAAATCGAAGCGATGCGTGATACCGTGCCGGGCTTTACCGGCGTGGTTTCCGACCTGGGAGGCCCAACGGCCAATATGTATATGCTGCGCTGTAAGTCGCCGCGCGCGGAGCAAACCTGCCGCCGCCTGTCGTGCGTTTACCCGGAAATTTGCCAGCATATGGACACCAACCATCAGCCGACTATCGATCTCTATCGCCGAGCTCGCGATCTTAAGGGGATCAAGAAGATCCTCATCGCCTCCGGCGTTCGCTATGACCTGGCGGTCGCGGACCCGCGTTATATCAAAGAGCTGGCGACTCATCACGTTGGCGGCTATCTGAAAATTGCCCCTGAACATACCGAAGAGGGGCCGCTGTCGAAGATGATGAAGCCGGGGATGGGCAGTTATCATCGCTTTAAAGAGCTGTTTGATACCTATTCGAAGCAGGCTGGCAAAGAGCAGTATCTGATCCCATACTTTATCTCCGCTCATCCTGGGACGCGCGATGAGGATATGGTGAATCTCGCACTGTGGCTGAAGCAGCATCGTTTCCGCCTCGATCAGGTTCAGAACTTCTATCCGTCGCCGCTGGCTAACTCCACTACCATGTATTACACGGGCAAAAATCCGTTGAGCAAGGTGAACTACAAAAGCGAGGACATCGTCGTGCCTCGCGGTGACCGCCAGCGCCGTCTCCATAAAGCCCTGTTGCGCTACCACGACCCGGCTAACTGGCCGCTGATTCGCGAGGCGCTGGAGGCGATGGGTAAAAAGCACCTGATCGGCGGCAGACGTGAATGCCTGGTGCCTTCCCCGACCCTTGAGGAGATGCGTGAGGCCCGCAGAAGTGCCCGTCACGCCCGCCCGGCGCTGACGAAACATACGCCGCTTGTGCACCAGCGGCGTCCGGCAGCAGCAGGAAAGAGGAAGCCGCTCGGGAAGTAACGGCAGGTTCGATCATGCCGCTGTCATTTTTTTCTGCGACAAAGAGGGAAGGGAATCCTTGTTCGCCGGGCCTTGCGCTAAGCTGCCCGGCGGCTTCTTTGCTGAAATGAGAAATGAACATGTCTAACCCGCTTTACGTTTTTGATCTCGACCACACCCTGATAGACGCCGACTGCAGCACGCTCTGGAGCCGCTTCCTTTCCCGCGAAGGGCTGATAAAAGACGCCGATTATCTGGCTAAAGAGCACAAGCTGATGCTCGACTATCAGCGTGGCGAAATGAACATTCATGAATACGTTGGCGTGACGCTTGCGCCGCTGGCCGGCATGACTATCGCTGATGTAGACACGCTGGTAGCGCGCTGTGTAGAAACCGATATTCTGCCGCTGGTTTACCCGGAGGCGTCGCGCCTGATTGAACAACTGCACGCTCAGGGCCAGCAGATGATGATTATCTCCGCGTCCGTCAGCCTGCTGGTGAAGGCGATTGCGCCACGGCTGGGTATCAAACATGCGATAGGCATCGACCTGGTGACCGGCAACAATGCCTACACCAGCGTGATAAGCGGCGTGCCGAGCTACCAGACCGGTAAAATTACCCGTCTGAAGGAGTGGCAACAGGCGAACCCGGCGTTCAGTGGGGAGCTAACTTTCTATACTGATTCCATCAACGATTTACCGCTATGCCTTGAGGCCGACCATGTGCTGATGGTCAATCCTTGCCGGAAGCTGGCCGCGCAGGGGGCTCGCTATGGCTGGCAAACGCTGAACTGGTCTTTATGAGATATTGGGGCGCGGTTAAGCCGGGCCCCGTTTTAGACGTTATTGTGGGGAGTACAGCGGTACCGGTTTTCCGGTGATATAGCGGCGGCGCAGCCACGCAGAAATAGCGTCCATCGCCATCACCACGCAAACCAGAATGAGGGTAATAAACATCACCACGTCCCAGTTCCATAGCCGCATGTTTTCGGCGTACACCAGGCCTACACCGCCTGCTCCAACAAAGCCCAGCACTGCCGCCGAGCGGGTGTTAGATTCAATTTGATACAGGCTCAGGGAGAGAAACGCGGGGAACGACTGGGTGAAGATCCCGAAGCGGTGTTTCTGAATTCCCGCCGCGCCCACGGCGGTTAATCCCCGACTCGGAGAGCGCTCTACCGCTTCGTGCCCCTCGGCATACAGCCTGCCCAGCAGCCCGGTATCCTGCATAACAATCGCCAGCACGCCTGCCAGCGGGCCAAGCCCAACCGCGCGTACGAAAATCAGCCCCCAAATTGCCATATCGACACCGCGCAGCAGGTCAAACAGGCGGCGCACCAGCAGCGCGACTATGCGAGCTACCGGGCCCTGCATGATATTGCGGGCGGCAAAGAACGACAGCAGCAGCGCCAGCACCGTGGCGGTCAGCGTCCCGGCAAAAACAATGGCGAGCGTAATGGCGATTTGCGAGAAGTAATAGGCAAACGGCCAGTTAACAAAGTCATGCCAGACGAACATGCGCAGGAAGTAGCGCCCCAGTTGAACCATACCGCTGAGGATTTGCCCGGAGTCGATGCCGAAGGTGAAGAAGAACCAGACGTAATAGCCGAGAATGGCGGCGGCCAGCAGGCCGATGTGGCGCAGATAGCGCCCCTGCATGCGGTAAAGTTCGCGGTGCTGCTCGCGACTTTTAGCGATATCCGGTGTTGCCTGAGAAATACTCATTTTTTCCCCTCCAGAACCCAGCGGCGCAGCCTGCCGGACAGGACATCGAGGACGGAAACCACCACGATAATTAGCAGCAGCGTGATGCTGACCTGATCGTAGCGATCGAGTTTAATGTTGGTCATCAGCTCCTGCCCGATCCCGCCCGCGCCCACGAGGCCGAGAATGGTGGAGGAGCGGAAGTTAATTTCAAAGCGCATAAAGCTGTAGGACAGGAAGATCGGCTTCACCTGTGGCCACAGGGCAAAGCGTATGCGCTGAATCGGCGTTGCTCCGCAGGCGACAAGCCCGCGCACCGGTTTGTCGGAGGCGCTCTCGATGGCTTCATAAAACAGCTTGGTCAGGCTGCCAATGGTGTGCAGGGCCAGCGCCAGAAACCCCGGAATAGCGCCGATACCAAAGGCCATCACGAACATCACCGCCCACGCCAGCTCCGGCATGGTTCTCAGAAACGCAACCGACGCGCGCACGCCAAAGCGTACGGCAGGCGGCGTCCAGGTATTACCGGCGGCAAGAAAAGCCAACACGGCGGCAATGCAGGTCGAAATCAGCGTCGAAGCCAGCGCCAGCTGCAGCGTTTCCCAAATCAGCGGCAGCTGAATAGGCAGGCGATATCCCCAGTAGGCCAGCGAGCCTTTGGTATGGACGTCGGCCAGCAGAACCGGAAGGTGCAGCGTCGGCAGGGTTTCGAACATGTAGTCGAGGAAGTTTGGCAGTGATTGCCAGATGGTGGTCAGGCTGAACTCAGCGACATGACCGGCGGTAAGATACAAACCTACCAACAGCAGGGACCAAATCAGCGTGTCGCGCTTCTGGCGCATTCTGACCTGGTGATAGTAACGCTCAAATTCCGTATTCAACATCATCACTTAATATCCGGTTTGTTTCCGGTGACGGGTCGCCCCGTCCTGATAAAAAAGCACCCAGGCAGGCCGCCGGGGTGCGATTTTTATGCGACGTTCGGCAATTAGCGAGCGCTAACCAGCTCACGCTTCATGTCGATGATCTGCTGGAAGTCAGCCACTGACGCCGGGCCGATGTGCTGGGTGCCGCCCATCGCCTTCACGAAGCAACCGTGATCTTCTTTATCCAGTTTTTTCACTGCATCTACCACTTTGGCCTTGAAGTCAGCCGGCAGCTTGTTGCTGACCAGAATTGGACCGTTCGGGATCAGTGGTGAAGTCCAGATGATGCGGATCTGCTTCATCAGGTCAGGGTGATCCATACGGATCAGGCGGTTAAACGCCCCGGCGGTGTAGCCGTCGTTATAGTCGCCAACCATTGAAGCCCAGGTCACCGCGCCAGCAAACTGGCCGTTCAGCACGCCCAGGATGTCCTGTTCGTGGCCGCCGGAGAAGGTGACGCTGGAGAAGAAGTTGTTGTACTTGTTGTCCGCAGTGCCGCCGAGTTTCTGTTTGAACTCGTGGTTAGGGATCAGGTAGCCAGAGGTGGAGTCCGGATCCGCGAAGCCGAAGGATTTCCCTTTCAGATCTTCGATGGTTTTGTACGGGCTGTCGGCTTTCACGATCACCACAGAATGGTAGCCGCGGGACTGGTCTTTATCGTCAACCGCGATGCCAACGATATCCACCGCTTTCGGGTCGTTCATGTACACCGAAGCGTAGGAAGAAGGGGACATGCTCAGCACCAGGTCGACTTTACCGCCGATCAGGCCCTGAATAACGCCAGAGTAGTCAGAAGAGTTACGCAGTTTAGTGTCGACATTCAGTTCTTTATCCATGAACTGCTTCACACACTGGTTATCACCAATTTGCTGGGTCGCATTCTGCCCGCCGAGGATCCCGAGGTTCAGTTCGCGCGGCTGGTCAGCAGCCATAGCGTGGCCTGCAATCACAAGGCCAGTAATCACTGCAGATAAACGTAATGCGCCAGTCAGTTGCTTTTTCATTATCATTGCCTGTGTTGTATCAATTGGAGAGAGAATTAATGCACTTGATTGATTTCATCGCCGTACAAGAGATGCAGCACGTCGTCCGTTAACATCGCCGGATGACCGTCAAACACGATATGTCCTTTTGCAACCCCGATAACGCGGGTGCAGTACTCTTTCACCAGCTCGATGGAATGCAGGTTCACCATCACGCTGATGCCTTGCTCACACACTTCAAGCAGCACTTTCATGATGCGCTGGGTATTTTTCGGGTCGAGGGAAGCTACCGGTTCATCGGCCAGCAAAATGCTTGGGTTTTGCATCAGTGCGCGGCAAATGGCTACGCGTTGCATCTGGCCGCCGGAAAGGTTCTCGGCGCGCTGCAGGGCGTGGGGCAGCATGTTCATCCACTCCAGAAGCGAAATCGCACGGGCGCGATCTGCTTCAGGGAAAACTTTAAACAGGGATTTAAGCGTGGAGGTCTGGCTCAGGCGGCCCAGCAGCACGTTAGTCAGCACGTCCAGTCTTGGCACCAGGCAAAAGTCCTGGAAGATCATGCCGCATTCGGTGCGCCACTGGTTCAGGGCGCGACCGCTGAGTTTAGACACATCGTGCGGCATCCCGACTTCCGGAAAGCTGAGGATCTCGCCCGACGTGGCAGTATGCGTGCCGTTAAGAATATGCAGCAGCGTAGATTTACCCGCGCCAGAGCGGCCAATCACGCCAACCAGCTCACCGGCATGCAGGTCGAAGTTAATGTCGTGCAGCACGGTCTGGTGCGCGTTGTAGGCCTTACTCAGGCTCTTAACGCTCAGTACTTTACGTCCCGGAGCGGGTGCAAACTGCGGCAGAGACTCCAGGTCAGAGTTGGTAACAACGGCAAGGGATCTGTTCATAACCATTCCAAATGAGTGAGCGAAGCTGGCCCTATTTATCGTGGTGTTGTGTGACTTTTTGATTACGGCTAAAAGAACAAATAATGAACGCCGTGAAAATTTACTCAGCGATCATGCTGATGCGCTACTTGCCGGGGAACGGATGAAAAGGCGAGGAGGGAAGGTTAAAATGTGAAAAAGCCACCCGTCACGGCTAGCGTGAAAGGTGGCTTATTTAAAGTTAAATCAACTAGATGGATAGCACGTCGAAAGTATCCGGGTCCGGTCCCAGGCGTTTACTGCTATCGAGCTTCGCTATTTCAGCCAGCTCTTCTTTGTCCAGCCGGAAGTCGAACACGTCGAAGTTTTCCGCAATGCGTGCAGGTGTGACCGATTTAGGGATCACCACGAGGCCGCTGTCCAGGTGCCAGCGAATGACCACCTGCGCCGGGGTTTTACCGTATTTATCCGCCAGGTCACGGATAATTTTCTGATCAAACACGCCTTCGCCGCCCTGAGCCAGCGGGCTCCAGGACTCGGTCTGGATCTTGTGCGTTGCGTTCCAGGCATGCAGCTGGCGCTGCTGTAGTAATGGGTGCAGCTCTATCTGATTAATAACCGGGCTGACGCCGGTTTCGTCGATCAGCCGCTGCAGGTGATTAATATTGAAGTTACATACCCCAATGCTTTTCACCAGCCCCTCTTTTTGCAGCTCAATCAGCCCTTTCCAGGCTTCAAGATAGTGATCTTTGCTCGGAACCGGCCAGTGCAGCAGGTAGAGATCGACGTAGTCGAGCTGCAGCTTCTCGAGGCTGTCTTCCAGCGCCTGACGAGGCCGCTGTTGGTCGCTGTTCCACAGTTTGGTGGTAATAAACAGGTCGTCACGCGCAACGCCTGCGCTCTTCAGCGCGGCACCCACGCCGTCCTCATTTTTGTAAGCGGCGGCGGTATCAATGGAGCGGTACCCCACCTCCAGCGCTTTCTCAATGGCGGTCCTGACTTCGTCGTTACTGGCTTGCCAGACGCCGAGTCCAAGCTGCGGCATCACGTTGCCATCCTGGAGCTTGATTAAGGTTGGATGAGTCATACGTACCTCCTTAATAGTGCGAAAAACACCGGGCAAGCCCGGTGTAAGTTTTTTATTAAGTCTAGTCGAAACTCAGGCAATCAAAGCGCTAACCTGGATTCTCTTAGCGAGCCGCCTCGTAAATGCGACGGCTAACGTCCAGCGTGATGTCCTGATGTTCACCCAGCTGAGTCATGCCTTTTTCTTCCAGTTTCACCAGCAGAGCAGGGATAGAGCTGCCGTCCAGGCCGTAGGCGGACAGGCGAGTAGCGGTGCCCATTTTCTCGAAGAAATTGCGGGTTGCTTCAATCGCGGCATCAATACGCTCTTCTTCGCTACCGGAAGTGATATTCCACACGCGCTCTGCGTATTGCAGCAGTTTGGCGTGCTTCTCAGCGCGCTTCTCGTTCATCAGCGAAGGCAGTACTACCGCCAGCGTTTGAGCGTGATCCAGGCCGTGCATCGCGGTCAGTTCGTGGCCCAGCATATGGGTCGCCCAGTCCTGCGGCACGCCGGCACCAATCAGGCCATTCAGCGCCATGGTCGCTGCCCACATCACGTTGGCACGCACATCGTAGTTTTCCGGATCTTTCAGCGCTTTCGGGCCGTCTTCGATAAGCGTCAGCAGAATACCTTCAGCAAAACGATCCTGCACCTTGGCGTTGACCGGGTAGGTCAGGTACTGCTCGATGGTATGAACGAAAGCGTCCACCACGCCGTTAGCAACCTGTTTAGGCGGCAGAGTGTAGGTGTAAACCGGATCCAGAACCGCAAACACAGGCTGTACGAAGTCAGACATAAACGCCTGTTTGTCGCCGGTAGAGCGGCGGGAAACTACAGCACCTTTGTTGGACTCGGAGCCGGTTGCCGGCAGCGTCAGCACGGAGCCCATTGGGATCGCGCTTTTCACGTCGTTACCGCGGGTCAGCAGAATATTCCATGGGTCGATATCCTGCGGGTAGTGAGCCGCAGCCGCGATAAATTTAGTCCCGTCGAGCACGGAGCCGCCGCCGACTGCCAGCAGGAAAGTGACGTTTTCTTTACGCGCGATTTCCACGGCCTTCATCAGCGTTTCGTAAGACGGATTAGGTTCGATGCCGCCAAACTCCAACACGTCGAGGCCTTTCAGCGCGTCTTTAACCTGGCCCAGCACGCCGGTTTTAATCACGCTGCCGCCACCGTAGGTCACCAGTACGCGAGCGTCCGCTGGGATCTGGTCACGCAGTTCTGCCAGAGAGCCTTTACCAAACAGGATGCGGGTTGGGGTATGAAGATTGAAGTTATTCATGATGGAGTTCCCGTTCGTTAGATGAGTCACATTGCTAAATCTGATGGCGCTTATTGTGGTCCGCCACCCTGTCTCTCTCAATGCATATTCCTGCCTTTATCTTGCCTGTTTCTCCAAACGGCTGGAGAAACCGCAGGATTCATCGCACACTGTAAGCCGGATAAAAAGCGCCGTGGAGACGTAAGCATGAACCGCCAGGCTATCTGCCAGCAGCTGACGGATAAAATCAATCAGCTGATTTTAAAAGAAAAAAGTGATGTATTTTTTGATGGCGTACGGCTGATGTACGGCACCAAACCGATGGCACGTACCCCGGTAATGTACGAGCCGGGCATTGTTTTTCTCTTTTCTGGCCATAAAACGGGTTATCTCAACGACCGCGTATTCCGCTATGACGCCAACGAATACCTGCTCCTGACGGTACCTTTGCCCTTTGAGTGCGAAACCTTTGCGACTGCCGACGTGCCGCTGGCGGGGATGCGCATTAAAGTGGATATTCAGCAACTGCAGGATCTGCTGATGGATATTGGCGAGGATGACCTGTTCCGGCCCCAGTCCTGCACCGATGGGATCAACTCCGCCGAGCTGTCGGAAGAAATTCTCTGTGCAACCGAGCGGCTGCTGGACGTTTTAGAAAGGCCGCTTGATGCCCGGGTGCTGGGCAAACAGATTATCCGCGAAATCCTTTATCACGTGCTGACGGGGCCAAGCGGTGGCGCACTGTTGGCGCTCGTCAGTCGCCAGACTCATTTTAGTCTTATTAGCCGGGTGCTGCGCCGTATTGAAAATCAGTACACCGAAAATCTGTCGGTAGATCAGCTGGCGGCGGAGGCCAACATGAGCGTCTCGGCGTTCCACCATAACTTTAAATCGGTGACCAGCACCTCGCCGCTGCAGTACCTGAAAAGCTATCGCCTGCATAAGGCAAGAATGTTAATGCTGCATGACGGTATGAAGGCAAGTGCGGCGGCCATTCGCGTGGGCTACGAAAGCGCTTCTCAGTTTAGCCGGGAGTTTAAGCGCTATTTTGGCGTGACGCCGGGGGAAGATATGGCGCGGATGCGGGTGATGTAGGGGGGGATACTAAGAGCGAATAAGCCAGTCTTATCCGCTCTTGCTAAGTCGACGTTGATTACGCGGCGCTAACTTTTTTTTTCAGCACCACAAACAGCGTACCGACGAGACCAAAAATCAGCAGCGCAATGGGCAAAATCATCAGGAAAGTCATGACCTGATCTTCATGGCGCTTAACGAATGGGATCATGCTGAGCGCATAACCGAGGCTGATAACAACGCCCACCCACAGCAGCCCGCTAAGCCAGTTAAAGAACTGAAAGCGGCGGTTGCTGAGGCCGGAAATTCCCGCCATGGTTGGCAAAAGCGTACGAACAAAAGCCAGGAAGCGGCCGGCAAGAAGTGCCAGCAGGCCATGTCGGTCAAACATCTGCGTAGCGCGGTCGTGATATTGTGTTGGCAGCTGCTCGAGCCACCCTTTCACGGTGCGGGTGTTGCCGAGCCAGCGCCCTTGTAAATAACTTAGCCAGCAGCCAAGGCTTGCCGCGATGGTTAAAATCACAAGCGTTGGCACAAATCCCATCACGCCTTTAGCAATAAGCGCGCCCGCGAGCAGCAACAGGCTGTCACCCGGTAAAAACGACGCGGGAAGCAGTCCATTTTCCAGAAACAGCGTCGCGAACATGACGCAATAGACAACGCCAATAACATGGGGATCGGCAAGCGCGGCAAAATCGTGATGCCAGAGCGCCTCGACAATATTTTGTATAACAGCCATAGGTATTCCTGTGGAACCGCTTATTGAGTTCGCCCTGAGTATTGCACCCGCAACTTAGGCTCACCTTAATTTCTACACATTGTACCGCTAAAATGCCCGCGACACCTTGATCCCTGGCTCAACAAAATGCCGATGATGGCAAAAAAACGCTCCACCCATACCGTTAAACGGAAAATTTAGAGAATGCGCTGGAAACCTGCTTCCAAATCAGCAATCAGATCGTCCACGTTTTCCAGGCCGATATGCAGGCGAACCAGGGTTCCGCTGAAGTCTATCCCGCCTGCGGGGCGGATCTCTGCCAGCTCATCAGGCTGATTAGCGAGAATAAGCGATTCATAGCCGCCCCAGGAATAGGCCATGCTGAAATACTCAAAATGATTGAGGTACTGTTCATACTCCTCATCGTTGAGCCGTTTTTTCAGCACAAACGAGAACAACCCACTACTGCCCGTAAAGTCACGTTTCCAGTATTCATACCCTTTACTGCCGGGAAGCGCCGGGTGGTTCACTCTTTCTACCTGAGGATGCTGCGCCAGCCATTCGGCAACTTTTAGACTGCTTTCATGGTGTTGGCGCAGGCGAACGCCCAAGGTGCGGATACCGCGACTGGTCATATAGGCGGTGTCTGCATCCACCATTTGCCCCATCAGATAGGCATTCTCGCGCAGCCGATCCCAACATCGGGCATTGGAAACGGCGGTACCGACCATAGCGTCCGAATGGCCAATCAGGTATTTGGTACCCGCCTGAATAGAGATATCGATGCCAAACTCCAGCGCCTTAAACAGCACGCCAGCCGCCCAGGTATTGTCGATCATGATGATAGCGTCAGGGGCAACGCGCCTGACCGCCGCGACGATTGCCGGAATGTCGTGGACTTCCATGGTAATGGAGCCGGGGGACTCCAGGAAAACGACTTTAGTATTCGGCTGAATCAGATCGACTATCGCGGCGCCGATATCCGGCGCGAACCAGCCGGTGCTGACGCCGAACTTTGAGAGAATTTTAGTGCAGAAGTCCTGGGTGGGTTCGTAGGCGGTTTCGGTGACCAGAATGTGATCGCCCTGCTCAACAAAGGCCAGAATAGTATTGGCAACCGCGGCGGCACCGCACGGGAAGAGGGCGCAGCCTGCACCGCCCTCCAGTTCGCACATGGCTTCCTGTAAAGAAAAGTGGGTCAGCGTGCCGCGACGGCCATAGAACAGTTCGCCTTTGGTGCGATGGGCGGTGGCCAGTTTTTTAGCCTCAACGCTTTCAAACACCAGGGATGAGGCGCGCTGAATGACGCTGTTAACCGAACCCTGAGTAAACTTCTTGCTGCGTCCGGCGTTCACCAGCGCCGTTTCGATGTGCTTTTCCGCCATTATCGCTTCCCCGTCTAACCATCTGGATGTCTGGACGTAAATTAACACAAAATGTGCAAAGGGCATCATGGCGTTTTTTCAGGTTGGCTAAAAAAGCCATCATTTCGCCAGTGCGATGCTTTTCCTGCGTAAGCGCAAGGAATGCTTCAACAATTTCAGGCACTCTGCAAATACTAATGAGAACGACTATCAATTCGATAGTTTTTTGATATATTAGTCTCAGTTTTGACATTTATTTCTCGCTGGAGCGTAAGACGTGACGAGTAATTTGATGCAGACGGATCTGTCCGTTTGGGGCATGTATCAACATGCTGACATCGTAGTTAAGATAGTGATGATTGGCCTGATTCTGGCTTCTGTCGTCACCTGGGCAATCTTTTTCAGTAAGAGCGTGGAGCTGATTACCCAAAAACGTCGCCTCAAGCGCGAACAGCAGCAGCTGGCGAACGTCCGCTCTCTTAATGAAGCGAGTAGCGTGGCTGAAGCATTCGACAGCAAAAGCCTTAGCACGCTGCTTATTAATGAAGCCCAGAATGAACTGGAGCTCTCCGCTGGCGTCGAAGATAAAGAAGGTATTAAAGATCGTACCGGCTTCCGCCTTGAGCGCCGCGTGGCTGCCGTTGGGCGGCATATGGGCCGTGGGAATGGCTTCCTTGCAACCATCGGTGCTATCTCGCCGTTTGTCGGTCTGTTCGGTACCGTTTGGGGCATCATGAACAGCTTTATCGGCATTGCCCAGTCTCAGACTACCAACCTGGCGGTCGTAGCTCCCGGCATCGCAGAAGCACTGCTGGCGACGGCCATTGGCCTGGTGGCGGCGATCCCTGCGGTTGTTATCTATAACATCTTCGCGCGTATGATTGGCAGCTACAAAGCAAGCCTTAGCGACGTTGCGGCTCAGGTGCTGCTGCTGCAAAGCCGTGACCTTGACCTGGATGGCACATCCCAGCCGCGTCCGGTGCGTAATACTCAGCAACTGCGTGTAGGTTAATGCCCCATGGCAATGCGTTTAAACGACAACCTCGATGACACAGGTGAAATGCACGAAATTAACGTTACGCCGTTTATCGACGTAATGTTGGTTCTGCTGATCATCTTCATGGTGGCAGCACCGCTGGCAACGGTGGACGTGAAGGTTAACCTTCCGGCCTCCAGCAGTGAACCGCAGCCACGCCCGGAGAAACCGGTTTACCTGTCGGTGAAAGCGGACCATTCGATGTTTATCGGCAACGATCCGGTAACCAAAGAGTCGATGGTCAACGCGCTGATTGCTGCGACCGAAGGGAAAAAGGACACCACCATCTTCTTCCGCGCGGACAAAACGGTGGACTATGAAACGCTGATGGACGTGATGGATACGCTGCACCAGGCAGGGTATCTGAAGATTGGCCTGGTCGGCCAGGAAGTCACTAAAGCGAAGTAAGAGGGGCTGACTCTCATTCCGGCCCTCTTCCTCTTGGGAGAGGGTTAAAACGACTCAACTTTATTCTCTCCGTAGTTATTCCGTTCACCCGTAGATCGGTTTTCCCTGTACGTTCAGAGCACGGTGAACGTGTCCGGGGGATAACGCCATCCCCCGAACAGCCCCGGCGCCCGGCAAGCTCATCGCCGCTGAAGCGGTAAACCCACCGGCCATCACCCAAACATTCGGGGTCGTTCGCGATTCGTTCCCGACGATCGCTCTCTTTCGCTGCTCCCGGCAGCTCAACCCCGCCTGAGTTGGGTCATAACCGGGGGCGATGAGAGCCGGGAACAAGGGCGTGGCTGCGGGTCTTGCAGCAACAATGATTTTCAGCGTGGCTGTGGGCTAAAAGCGAGGCACGGTTCCGGCTTAAATCGCCTCCGTTTTCTCTCCGACTGGCCAGGGTCCGGGCCTCGGGAACGGCCGGAGGCTGAGAGCGTCGGGAACGCATCTCAGCCGACCCAGGACTGGGAGATAAAACTGAGGTTTGCCGCTTTAGCGGTCGATTTATTTGGCCGGGAGTCCGGGGTCTCGGGGAAGTGACGGTGACTTCCCCGAGTCGTTCACCGTTGCGGTGACTGCATATGAAGCAGCTCTGGAAGTGAACGGAACCTTAGTTGATCCTTCATAGAGCGTATTTGTGACTAACAGACAGCCAAAGAGAGCAACCGTTAAATTTTATTACTCTTTAAATTCCCTCACCCCACTGGGGAGATGGCCAGGGAAAGAGGCAAACCCCACTCATAGAGTGGAACTCTTCCACGTCTTCTCCGCCAGGCCACGGGTCATCGACAGCGTTTGGGCCTCTTGCTCTTTCAGGCGCTGATAATGGCTCTCCAGCCGCCTGAGGATTTGCTCCTTAAGCTTTGGATGGCTGTTCAGGATCTCTTCCAGTACCGCGCCGTACACCTCTTCCTTGGCTCGCCAGGGGTAAATCTCATGGCGGTGCATCCATTTCAGGTCGATCAGCGCCGACGTAATATCCGTTACTTTTTGCGTATTACGGGTAATATTCTCATTTTTAAGTCTAACCAGAATGGCCATATTTTTACTTAACGTAAATTCGTGGTCTTTATTCTCGTCAGTGCTGATTAATTCTGGCTGTTTCTTTATAGGTTCTGCCATGGCATTAATCCTCAATCGAATAGCATAATGGCCAGGGTTTTTCCTGGGTCATTTGATTAACCCAAATTTCTTCTTGCTGGCTACTCACCCATGCGGTTTTATCTTCGATAAGCATCTGTAAATCGGCTGCATTAATAAGTTCTTTTTCAACCAGTTCGCCAATCAGGGCGTGCAGCGCCTCTATCCTTACCGCACACAGCAGGCGTTCTTTAATATGGCGATCGGTTTCTTCAAGCAGCCGGTTTTTGGCCTGCCCGGCGTAATGGCTGCCGCTAAGGATGCTTTTTTCGAGCGTTAAAATCTTATCCTGAACGACTTCGGGCGTGTTACTATTTTCCGCCTCTGTAGGGAGCGTTGATGGTGCGGCAACAGGATAGCGCCGTGGTAAGAAGTGTTCAGGCAGCATCGAATGCGATCCTTTGATATCTGTGCAATATTCAGGTTCAGAGATTCGCGATATGATGCCTCAATTCTAAAATAAAAAAAACAGGAGTTTTTTATGCACAGCATATTTTATTCTATTGTCACAATTTTGATTTTGTTATGCGCCGTGTTAGTTATGCGCAAAGAATTTAGCTTATCGAATAATAAAAAGAATCATACATCAGGGGAAATAGAACCAACCACCACCAGTGAAGAGCGGGAGGATTATTTCGGTATGCTAATGTCGAAAATTACCCCAGGCTATTACTGGCGTATTAATAGTGAGTATATTGACTTTACGCATGCCACGATTAAGAAAATGCGTATTGATGAACTGACCTCACAGCCCGTTTTATTCAGTGCTCAGCGCCGCTGTAGCGATTTAAATTCTGCAGTGTATAAATATTACGATAATATTAAAAAACGCTGCGCCGAAGGTGAACAGGTTCCACTATCGGATATTGAAGTCCTTAACCTGCGCCAGTGCTTTAATGAGTTTAGCCGCGAAGCGTATCCGGAGCTTGTGGCGCTGGTGTGGCCGCAGTATCAGCGTCCGGAAATCAACCTTGAATCCATATAATCATTATTATTCAATAGATTACTTTATTTTTTGAAGCGCAACGATGGTAATCCTGCTTTATGCCGCCAGTGATGGCGGCTTTTCGCGCTGAGTAAAAAAACACCACATGGTATTATTCTCTCCGCTCTGATGCTTCCCTTAGCTGTTAAGGAATACTTCTCGTACCGTTAAAAGATGTGGTTATGAAATTCGTTCAGTTTTTATCTTTAGTTGTATTTTGTTTTTTATTATCAATTGCTAGCACAAATTCCTTTGCCCTTAATTTGCCAAAGGAATTTGCGTCTATGGGCACCCAATCCCTCGCTAAGTCCCTGAATGGGGAAAATAATCCTCATGCGGTGAAGTCTGCGTTAGCGGTTGAATACCAGCGGTGGAAAGGAACACGTTATCGACTGGGGGGCAGCTCGCGCCGCGGAATTGATTGTTCTGCATTGGTGCAGCACCTGTTTAGTCACTCGTTCAATACGCACCTTCCCCGAACCACCGGCGAACAGATCCGACACGGTAAGTCTATCAGCCGACAGCAGCTGAAGGCCGGAGATCTGGTGTTTTTTAAAACTTCTCCGGGACTGCGTCACGTTGGCGTTTATGTCGGTAATAATCAGTTTCTTCATGCCTCAACAAGCATTGGTGTGACTATCACATCGCTGGATAACCGCTACTGGGCCAGCCGTTACGAAACGGCCAGGCGCTTAACGCTGGCGGGTTGATTCCCCCTCCATAAAACGCCTGAATTCGCTATACTGACGCTCTTTTTGGGATTTCCAGACAGGACATTATGGAACGTTTTATTGAGAATATGATGTACGCCTCGCGCTGGCTTCTGGCCCCGGTTTACTTCGGGTTATCACTTGCTTTGCTTGCGCTCACGGTGAAGTTTTTCCAGGAGATCATTCATGTTCTCCCGAATATCTTCTCAATTGCGGAAGCGGATCTCATTCTGACGCTGCTCTCGCTGGTGGATATGGCGCTGGTCGGTGGCCTGCTGGTGATGGTGATGTTCTCAGGCTACGAGAACTTTGTCTCGACGCTGGATATTTACGAAGGCAAAGAGAAGCTTAACTGGTTGGGGAAAATGGACTCCGGCTCGCTGAAGAATAAGGTGGCGGCGTCGATTGTGGCTATCTCTTCCATCCATCTGCTGCGTATTTTTATGGACGCCAAAAACGTGCCGGACAACAAGCTGATGTGGTACGTGATTATCCACCTGACGTTTGTGCTGTCGGCGTTCGTGATGGGCTATCTCGACAAGCTCTCTCGTAGCGCAAAGTACTAAATACTAAGCCCCTGTTAAACAGGGGCTTTTGTTTTTATTTATCCGACGACGCCTGCCACAAATTAAGCTCACCATCCGCAACGTGGCGGTCAATTTTCTCAAGCTCATCCGCCGTAAAGCTCAGGTTATCGAGCGCCTTAACGTTCTCTTTGAGCTGCTCTGCGCGGCTTGCGCCGATAAGCACTGAGGTGACTCGCGGGTCTTTCAGCAGCCAGCTTAGCGCCATTTGCGCCATCGTCTGGCCTCGCTGCTGTGCCATCTCGTTAAGCAGGTGCAGGCTGGTCAGGTTTGCTTCGGTCAGCATTTTTTCATTCAGTCCGCGAACTTTGTTGCCTTCCACCTGCATCCTCGAGCCCTCCGGGATGCCGTTCAGGTATTTGCCGGTCAGCAGGCCCTGAGCAAGTGGGGTAAAGGCGATACAACCGCTGCCGTTTTGCGCCAGCGTGTCCAGCAGACCGCTTTTATCGACCCAGCGATTTAACAGGTTATAAGAGGGTTGGTGGATAAGCAGCGGAATTTTCCATTCTCGCAGCAGGTCGGCCATTTTTTGCGTACGTTCGGAGGAGTAGGAGGAAATTCCGACATAGAGTGCTTTACCACTTTGCACCGCGTGAGCCAGCGCGCCGGCCGTTTCTTCCATCGGCGTTCTCTCATCCACGCGATGGGAATAGAAGATGTCGACGTACTCCAGCCCCATGCGCTTCAGGCTCTGATCCAGACTCGCCAGCAAATATTTGCGCGAGCCGCCGGAGCCGTAAGGCCCTGGCCACATGTCGTAGCCCGCTTTGGTGGCAATAATCAGCTCGTCGCGATAGCCGCTAAAATCCTGCTTCAGCAGGCGGCCAAAGTTTTCTTCCGCCGAGCCGGGAGGCGGCCCGTAGTTGTTGGCGAGATCAAAATGCGTAATGCCAAGATCGAACGCGGTGCGCAGCAGATCGCGCTGTGACTCCAGCGGGCTTACGCCGCCAAAACTGTGCCACAGGCCAAGAGAAAGGGCGGGCAGCTGCAGGCCGCTCTGGCCGCAGTAGCGATACTGCATGGATTGATAACGTGACGGGCTGGCCTCGTACGGCATAGTGTCTCCTTAGGGTAAGAGTTATTTTTTGAAACGCTGTTTCCATCTTAACCCTACGGAGGTATTCAGCAATCCGAAAATCAGGCCTCCGGAGAAAGAGAGCTGTGCGGCGTTCCCTGATAATAGGCAAGCGCCACCATCAGCGACTGCACCAGGCAAAGGGTTGCTGACTGAGAGCGGAATGCATCAACCTGCGCCTCTTTGACGACAAAGCAGAGATCGCTAAAAGTGGCAAACGGACTTATCTGGCTGTCGGTTATCACTATCTGGCGGGCACCCGCTTTGGCCGCTACTTCACTGACCATCAACGTCTCTTCGGCATAAGGGGAGAAGCTTATCGACACCACGATATCTTTGGCTTTTACGCGGTTGACCTGCTCACGCAGCATGCCGCCAAGCCCGTCCAGCAGCACGGCGCGGCAATCAAGGTGACTCAGGGCATAGGTCAGATAGGCCGCCACGCTAAAGGAGCGGCGCAGGCCGACAACGTAGATCGTGTCTGCTTCGGCCAGCAGTTCAACCGCACGCTGCAGCTGCTCTGGTTCGGTACGGGCGGCCAGCTGCTGCAGCGCCTGAGCATTTGAGCGGGCAAATTCCTGCAAAATATCCAGCGGCGTTTCCGGCACGGCTTCGCTGCCCAGCTCGCGGAACAGCCTCGCCCGGTCAGTGTAGCTGGCCGTCTCTTCCACCAGATTCATGCGGAACAGCTGTTTCATTTCGTTGAAGCCGCTGAAATCAAAGGCATTGGCAAAGCGGATCAGCGTCGAGGGCGGCACTTCTGCCCGCTCGGCAATGGCGGCCACGGTATCAAATGCCACGCTGTTGGTGTTATCCAGCACGTAGCGGGAAACCTGCTGCAGCCTTTTGCTCAGGCTGTCGTAGCGGTCGCGGATCTGCTGCTGGAGTTCGCTCAGGGTTGTCGCCGTGGTCAATTTGCCATCCTCAAAAGTATTCGCTGAAACGTATTTAAGCGTAGTACCGGCAAAAATGAAACAGATGCACCAAAACTGGCAGGGGCTGAAACGTCACTGACGTCTCAGTCTTTGCACCTCATTCTGCAGGTTAACATAAAAACGAAGTGTTGATCACAATAATCAACATTTATTTTATTTCGACTTAAAATGGAATGTTTATTTCATATACAGTGTTCGGGAGACAACCCTAACAGCAAGAGGCCAGAGATGGAGACGGTAGCGAATTTTATCCACGGTGAATGCGTCGCGGGCGAAGGCCAGCGGGTACAGGCGATCTTCAACCCGGCGACCGGCGCACAGATCCGTCAGGTCGCGATGAGCACGGCCCGGCAGACGGAGCAGGCCATCGCCGCCGCTCAGCAGGCGTTTCCGGGCTGGGCCCGCCAGTCTCCGCTCAAGCGCGCCCGCGTGATGTTCCGCTTTAAAAGCCTGCTTGAGGAACACATGGATGGCCTGGCGAAGCTTATCAGCGAAGAGCACGGCAAAGTCTATTCTGACGCGGTGGGCGAGTTGACTCGCGGCCTCGAAGTGGTGGAGTTCGCCTGCGGGATACCGCATCTGCAAAAGGGCGAGCATTCGGCCAACGTGGGGACGGGCGTGGATAGCCACTCGCTGATGCAGCCGCTTGGCGTCTGCGCGGGCATAACGCCGTTTAACTTCCCGGCCATGGTGCCGATGTGGATGTTCCCTATCGCGCTGGCGACCGGCAATACTTTTGTTCTCAAACCGTCGGAAAAAGATCCGTCGCTGTCGCTGCGGCTTGCTCAATTGCTGAAAGAGGCCGGGCTGCCGGACGGCGTGTTTAACGTGGTGCAGGGCGATAAAGAAGCCGTGGACGTTCTGCTGACCGACTCAAGAGTTCAGGCCGTCAGCTTTGTGGGCTCGACGCCGATTGCCGAGTATATCTACCAGACCGCCTCTGCCCACGGTAAGCGCTGCCAGGCGCTGGGCGGGGCGAAAAACCACTGTATTTTGATGCCGGATGCTGACCTGGACATGGCGACCAACGCCATTATGGGGGCGGCCTTTGGTGCCGCCGGGGAACGCTGCATGGCGCTGTCGGTTGTGGTTGCCGTGGGCGATGAAACCGCCGACGCGCTGTGTGCCGGGCTGGAAAAACAGCTCGCTACGCTGCGCGTTGGGCCAGGCCTTGGGCATGAACCAGAAAATGATATGGGGCCGCTGATTTCCGCCCCGCACCGGGCCAAAGTGCTGGGCTATATTCATAGCGGAGAGCAGCAGGGCGCGACGCTGCGCGTGGATGGCCGTGGCCTTAAGCTGGCGGGCAACGAAGGCGGTTATTTTGTTGGCCCAACGCTGTTCGACCATGTCACCCCGGAGATGACTATTTATAAAGAAGAAATCTTCGGCCCGGTGCTGTGCGTGGTGCGCGTGCCGGATTACGCCAGCGCGCTGGCGCTGATTAACAAACATGAATACGGCAACGGCACGGCGATTTTTACCCGTGATGGTGGTACCGCAAGGCGTTTTACCGAGGAAGTGCAGGCGGGCATGGTCGGCGTAAACGTCCCGATCCCGGTGCCGATGGCGTTCCACAGCTTCGGCGGCTGGAAGCGTTCCATCTTTGGGCCGCTTAACGTCCACGGCAGCGACGGCGTGCGTTTCTATACGCGCATGAAAACCGTCACCGCCCGCTGGCCGGACACCAGCCATCAGCAAGGCTCTGCGTTCTCGATGCCGACGCTGGGCTAAGGGGAGGAAAGATGACCACACAACGCATGACCATGGCGCAGGCGCTGGTCAGGTTTTTAAACCAGCAGTACGTTGAAATCGACGGGCATGAGCAGCCGTTTATAGAAGGCGTAATGACCATTTTCGGGCACGGCAACGTGCTCGGTCTTGGGCAGGCGCTGGAGCAAGATCCCGGCCACCTGAAAGTGCATCAGGGCTGTAACGAGCAGGGTATGGCGCATATCGCCACTGGCTTTGCCAAACAGCACCGTCGGCAGCGGATTTATTCCGTGACCTCATCCGTGGGGCCTGGGGCGGCCAATATGGTGACCGCCGCCGCAACGGCCACCGCCAACCGCATTCCGCTGCTGCTCTTGCCCGGCGACATCTACGCCAGCCGCCAGCCGGACCCGGTGCTCCAGCAAATCGAGCAGTTTCATGACCTCAGCATCAGCACCAACGACTGCTTCCGGCCGGTGTCCCGCTACTGGGACAGAATTAACCGCCCGGAGCAGCTGATGAGCGCCATGATTAGTGCCATGCGAGTACTTACTAACCCCGTGGATACCGGTGCGGTAACGATTTGCCTGCCGCAGGACGTGCAGGGGGAAGCCTGGGATTACCCGCAAAGCTTCTTCGAGAAGCGAGTACATCATATTGAAAGGCGCCCGCCGGATGAAAACCGGCTGCAGGCTGCGCTAAAGTTGATTGCCGGTAAGCGTCGCCCGCTGGTTATCTGCGGCGGCGGGGTTCGTTATTCAGGCGCACATCAGGCATTTCAGGATTTTGTTGAGCGTTTCGGGCTGCCGTTTGCCGAAACGCAGGCCGGGAAAGGCGCAATTGTAAGCGAGCACTCACTTAATCTCGGCGGCCTCGGCGTCACCGGCGGCCTGGCGGCTAACCGGCTTGCGCCGCAGGCCGATCTGATTATTGGCGTGGGCACCCGGCTGACCGACTTTACCACCGGTTCCAAATCGCTGTTTTCACCTGAGGCCGACTTCCTGCTGCTGAACGTGGCCGAGTTCGACGCCCTGAAGCTGGACGCTACGCCGCTGGTAGCCGATGCCCGGATTGGGCTTGAGCAACTGACTGCCGGCCTGCATCAGGCTGACTACCACGCTGCCTGGCAGGACGAAGCCGCTCACGCTAAAGCGGCCTGGCGCGACGAGTGCCAGCGGCTGACGACGCGGCAATGGCAGCCGGGTGAAGCCCCGGAAGTGGCGGGGCATCTGGATGAAACGTTGCGGGAATACAGCCGCGAGCTAGGTACCTCATTAACCCAAACCCGCGTGCTGGGCCTGGTGAATCAGCATATAGAAGAAGACGCCATTGTGGTGGGCGCGGCGGGATCGCTGCCAGGGGATTTACAGCGCCTGTGGCAGGTAAAAACGCCGGACAGCTATCACCTCGAATACGGCTATTCGTGCATGGGCTACGAGATAGCCGCGGCGGTAGGGGCAAAGCTCGCGAAGCCAGGGCAGCCGGTGTATGCGATGGTGGGGGACGGGTCTTACCTGATGCTGCATTCCGAGCTGCAAACCGCCGTTCAGGAAGGGATAAAAATCACCATTTTGCTGTTTGATAACGCCGGTTTCGGCTGCATCAATAACCTGCAAATGGGCCACGGAATGGGCAGCTTTGGCACCGAAAACCGTCACCGTAACCCGCAAAGCGGCAGGCTGGATGGCCCGCTGGTGAAGGTTGATTTTGCCCAAAATGCCGAAAGCTACGGCTGCAAAGCCTGGCGGGTCAATAGCGAGGCGGAACTGCTTGCCGCGCTGGAGGCATCTCGTCAGGAGCCGGGGCCAACGCTGCTGGATATCAAAGTGCTGCCTAAAACCATGACCCACGACTACGAAGCCTGGTGGCGCACCGGAGATGCTCAGGTTTCGCGCTCGAGTGCCGTGGCCGATGCCGCGGAACAAACCGCCGCTAAGCTTAAAAACGCTCGCCAGTACTAACCCTTTAGCATTCCGTCAGGTCATCTGACGGAATGTTTATTTCATTTTCGTCTTCTTTTCTTCTCGTCCTTCAGCATGGGTGCGCTCTCCCTCTCAAATCCCTTCTCTGTGCAGGCTTTAATTCACTCGGTGATGTGATTTTGCTAACAAAATACAGCCGATAAATTATCAAAATGTTAACCTCTGCGCAAAAATGAAACTTTCACTCTGCATTAAAATGAAATAAATGTTTTATTTAAGGCGTCGTTATTCAGCTGCATGTGAAAGCCGGAAGACCCGGCTCATGACCCTACTGCAACACCACTTTCGGGAGCCGCCATGTTTAACATTGCTTTACTGGGCGCGGGCCGTATCGGCCAAATCCACGCCGCCAATATTGCCGCCCATCCCCATTCCACCCTCTGGTCCGTTGTCGACCCTAATGCAGAAAACGCCGCGCGCATTGCCGAAAAATACCAGGCGCGCCAGCAGAGCGTTGCCCAGGCGATGAGCGACCCGGAGGTGCATGCGGTGCTGATCGCCTCGGCGACCGATACCCACGCCGACCTGATTGAACTGGCCGCCAAACACGGCAAAGCGATTTTCTGCGAAAAACCAGTACATCTGGATCTGGCCCGCGTGCGCGACTGCCTGAAGGTGGTGAAAGAACATAACGTGCCGCTGTTTATCGGCTTTAACCGTCGCTTCGATCCGCAGTTCCGCAAGCTGAAAAACGAAGCGCTGCAGGGGCGCATCGGCACGCCGGAATCGCTGGTGATTATCTCCCGAGATCCATCGCCGCCGCCGGCTGAATATGTGCGTGTCTCCGGCGGCATGTTCCGCGACATGACCATTCATGACTTTGATATGGCCCGCTTCATCATGGGCGAAGAGCCTGTTGCCGTGTATGCCCAGGGCAGCAATCTGGTGGACCCGGCGATTGGCGAGGCGGGCGACATCGACACCGCTTTTATCGTCCTGAAATATGCCTCTGGCGCACTGGCCACCATCGTTAACAGCCGTCGCTCAGCCTACGGCTACGATCAGCGCCTGGAGCTACACGGCGCTAAGGGCCTGCTGACCGCCGGCAATATCCTGGAAAACCAGGTTCAATTCTTCGGCGACGGCGGGAACACCAGCGCGTTGCCAGAACACTTCTTCCTCCAGCGCTACAAAGATGCCTACGCCGCCGAATGGCAGCACTTTGTTGCCGTCCTGCGCGGTGAGGCCAAACCCGAGTGCAGCGGCGACGACGGTGAACGCGCCCTGTACCTGGCCGACAAGGCGCTGGAGTCACTGCGTAGCCAGCGCGAAGTTGCTTTGTAACCTCCGAAGACCCTACACATAGAAGAGAGATAACAATGAAAAAGCTGATCCTCGCCGCCCTCATCGCCCTGACCACGGCTCCGGCGCTGGCCGAAAACGAACAGATTGTTTTTAGCACCCCAAACCTCGCGATGCCGTTTGAAGTGCATATGCAGCGTACCGCCGTGCAGGCCGCTAAAGAGATGGGCGTTAAGCTGCAGGTGCTCGACAGCCAGGGTAGCTCTCCTAAGCAGGTTGCCGACCTGGAAAACGCCATTACCCGTGGCGCTCAGGGATTTATCGTCTCTCCTAATGACGTTAACGCCGTGTCGAGCGCGGTAGGGGAAATTCAGGATGCCAGGCTGCCGGTGGTGACGCTCGACCGCTCGGTCGCCAGCGACAAGCCGGTGCCGCATTTCGGCGCCAACAACTACAAAGGCGGCCAGGCGGTGGCGGACTTTGTGAAGGCCAAATTCCCTGACGGCGCGGACATCGTGCTGCTGACCGGCCAGCCGGGTTCCTCCTCCAATATCGAACGCACCAAAGGGATCCGCGATGGCCTGAAAGCCGGGGGCGCTAAATACAAGATCGTCGCCGATCAGACCGGGAACTGGATGCGTTCTGAAGGTATGCGCATCGTCGAAAGTGTGCTGCCGTCGCTACCGAAAAAACCTCAGGTCATTCTTTCCGCCAACGACGATATGGCGCTCGGCGCGATTGAAGCGCTGCAGGGGCAGGGCATGAAGCCGGGTGAAGTGCTGGTCACAGGTTTTGACGCGGTGC
Source organism: Enterobacteriaceae bacterium RIT693 (assembly GCA_009668225.1). Lineage (GTDB taxonomy): Bacteria > Pseudomonadota > Gammaproteobacteria > Enterobacterales > Enterobacteriaceae > Cedecea. The sequence goes on from WJYK01000021.1 coordinate 59,882, forward strand.
CGGAAGCGCTGGCCCGTGTGCGCGATGGCTGGCTGGCGGCAACGGCGGATCAGCGCCCAGGCTTTGCGGTGAAAACGGCGATGAGCCAGCTGGTGGCCAACATTCGCGAGAAGAAGGCGATCACCGGGGCTGATTACGCGCCAACGATGATCACCAAAGATAACCTGGATCAAGCAGAACGTATCGGCGAAGCAGGCAAATAATATCCGTCATCTTTCAAGCTGCAGCGGTGTTGGCTGCCTTCCCGCACCCCGGTCACATAGTTAGCTATGCTCCCGGGGATGCCCTCAGTTGCCGCCGTGCTGCAGCTTGAAATCTATAGGATATTCGCTGAAATGAGGAGCAGTCTGATGTCGCAACCTTTACTGAAAGTGACCGACCTGGCGAAGAGTTTTTCCGGCGTTTGGGCGTTAAGCAGCGCGCAGCTCAGCGTCGGGCAGGGCGAAATTCATGCCCTGCTGGGGGAGAACGGCGCGGGAAAATCCACGCTGCTGAAGGCGCTGGCCGGGGCACAGCCGCAAACGCGCGGCGAGATCTGGTTTAACGGCGAAACGCTGCCCGTAGATGACTCGCCGGTGGAGCGCCAGAACAAAGGCATTATTACTATTTATCAAGAATTTAACCTGCTGCCCAATATGACGGTGGCGGAAAACATGTTTCTTGGCCGCGAGCCGCGCCGCCGCAACCTGATCGTCGACAGCAAAGCGGTGAACCAGGAGGCGCAGGTCATTCTGGACTATTTACAGCTCAACGTAGCGCCGACGACCGCCGTGGCCCGCCTGAGCGTCGCCCAGCAGCAGATGGTTGAGATTGCCAGAGCGCTGACGCTGAACGCCCGGCTGATCATTATGGATGAGCCTTCCGCAGCCCTGAGCGACAGCGAAGTTGAGAGCCTGCACCGCGTGGTGCGGGAGCTTAAAGGCCGTGGCGTCAGCATTATTTATGTCACTCATCGCCTGCATGAAGTCTTCCAGCTTTGTGACCGTTTCACCGTGTTCCAGGATGGCCGCTATACCGGTTCCGGCGACGTGGCGGGCACCAACGTGGAGCAAATTATTCGCCTGATGGTCGGCCGCGACGTGGTGTTTAACCGCCGCGATGCCAGCCTCACGCACCATGCTGACAAGCCCATTCGCCTGGCGGTGAAGGGGCTCAGCCGCGAAAAACCGCCGCTCGATCCTCACGGTATCGCGTTGAAAGACATCAGTTTCCACGTGCACGCCGGAGAAGTGTTGGGCATCGCCGGGCTGGTGGGCGCGGGGCGCACCGAAGTCGCACGCTGCTTGTTTGGCGCAGACAAATTCACCACCGGCAGCTTTGAGCTGGACGGTAAACCCTATCAGCCGCAAAACCCTATGCACGCGCTGGACCAGGGGATCGCGCTGGTGCCGGAGGATCGTAAAAAAGAGGGCGCGGTGCTGGGCCTGTCGATCCGCGACAATCTGTCTTTGTCCAGCCTCTCGTCGCTGCTGACCTGGCGCTATTTCGTTAGCCCACGTAAAGAGGACGCGCTGATCGAGTCCTATCGGCAGGCGCTGCAAATCAAAATGGTTAACGCCGAGCAGGAGGTGCGCAAGCTCTCCGGTGGGAATCAGCAAAAAGTGATCCTGGCGCGCTGTATGGCGTTGAATCCACGGGTGCTGATCGTCGATGAACCGACCCGCGGCATTGACGTAGGAACTAAATCGGAAGTGCATCAGGTGCTGTTTGATATGGCTAAGCGAGGCGTGGCGGTGATCGTTATCTCTTCCGACCTGCCTGAGATTCTCGCGGTGTCGGATCGGATAATCACCCTCAGCGAAGGGCGGGTGACCGGCGAACTGCACGGCGATGAAGCCAACGAAGAACGGCTGATGACCCTGATGGCCATCAACCATAGCGCCTTAAGCGCCGCATAACGGGGGAGCCCATGACGCAGATGATTACCAAAAGCCAGACTCCGGCAAAAAGCGCTTCGCGCTTCGATCCGATCGCTTTCTTCGAGCGCTTCGGGGTGCTGATCTTCATGTTCCTGCTGCTTATCTTCTTTCAGTCGCAGAACAGCAACTTCCTGTCCGAACGTAATATTTTCAACATCCTGACCGAGGTTTCCATTTACGGGATCATCGCGGTAGGTATGACCTTTGTCATTCTCACGGCGGGTATCGATCTTTCCGTTGGCTCGATCCTTGCGGTCTGCGCAATGACCGCGGCTTATGTGATCAAGGGCGACAACTTTACCACCGTCGATCCCAACGCCTGGGGCGGTTTTAGCTGGCTGTTGGGGCTGGGGATCTGCCTGGCTATCGGCACGCTGATAGGCTTCCTGCACGGCCTGGGCGTCACCCGCCTGCGCCTGCCGCCGTTCATCGTCACGCTGGGCGGGATGACCATCTGGCGCGGCCTGACGCTGGTGATCAACGACGGCGCGCCCATCGCCGGGTTTGATGCGGGCTACCGCTGGTGGGGACGCGGAGAGATGCTCGGCATCTCCATTCCTATCTGGATCTTCGCCATCGTCTCGATTCTGGGCTATCTGGCGCTGCATAAAACCCGCTGGGGACGCTTCGTCTATGCCATCGGCGGCAACCCGGAAGCGGCTCGCCTCGCCGGGGTCAACGTTAAGCGCGTGCTGGTCAGCGTGTATGTCGTTATCGGCTGCCTCGCAGGGCTGGCGGGCTTTGTGCTCAGCGCCCGGTTGGGCAGCGCTGAAGCGGTGGCGGGGATCTCCTTTGAGCTGCGAGTGATCGCCTCGGTGGTGATCGGCGGTACATCGCTGATGGGCGGCTACGGGCGGATCAGCGGCACGATTATCGGCGCCATCATCATGGGGATCCTGATTAACGGCCTGGTGCTAATGAACGTCTCGGCCTACTACCAGCAGATCATTACCGGGCTGATTATCGTGCTGGCGGTGGCGTTTGATACCTACGCCAAGAACCGCCGCGGCGCGCTGTAAGGGTTGCCCCTCACCCTTTCAGGGAGAGGGTAAAGGGCAGGTTACGACTTCAGGAACAACACATGAAAAAGGTCAGAATTGGTTTAATCGGCACCGGCTACATCGGCAAAGCCCATGCAATAGCGTACGCGCAGGCGCCGACGGTCTTTGATCTGCAGGGCGAACTGGTCCGTGAAATGGTGGCGGAAGTCACGCCCGAGCTGGCGGCGAAGCGCGCCGCGGCGTTTGGCTTTAATCGCTCCACCGGCGACTGGCGCGAGCTGGTGGCTGACCCAAATATCGATGTGGTGGACATCTGCTCCCCAAACCACCTGCATAAAGAGATGGCGCTGGAGGCTATTCGCCACGGCAAGCACGTCTATTCGGAGAAGCCGCTGGCGCTCAACGCTCGGGATGCCCGGCTGATGGTAGATGCCGCCGATCTGGCTGGCGTGAAGACATTGGTCGGCTTCAACTACATGAAGAACCCGACTGCGCAGCTGGCAAAGCAGATCATCGAACGCGGCGAGATCGGCGAAGTGATCCACTTCTACGGCACCCATAACGAAGACTACATGGCCGATCCGCTTTCGCCGATCCACTGGCACTGCTTCAAAGAAACCGCAGGGCTTGGCGCGCTGGGGGATCTGGCGGCGCACATCGTCAACATGGCGCAGTACCTGGTGGGCGATATTCGCGAAGTCTGCGGTGACCTGAAAATTGTGGTGCCGCAGCGCCCGGCTTCGGCAGGCAGCAGCGAAATGATCGCCGTGGAAAACGAGGATCAGGCCCACGCGATGGTGCGTTTTGAAGGTGGCGCTCAGGGCGTGATCGAAACGTCACGCGTCGCTAGCGGCAGAAAAATGGGGCTGACCTGGACGATCACCGGCACGAAAGGGGCGCTGAGCTTTACCCAGGAGCGAATGGCGGAGTTGAAGCTTTATCTGCAAAGCGACCCCGAAGGCCGCCAGGGGTTCCGCACGCTGCTGGTTGGCCCGGCCCACCCGGATTACGGCTCGTTCTGTATGGGCGCGGGGCACGGCATCGGCTTTAACGATCAAAAAACGGTGGAGGTGCGCGATCTGATCGACGGCATTGCCGCCGATAAGCCGATGTGGCCGGACTTTGAAGAGGGCTGGAAGGTGTCGCGCATTCTCGATGCTATCGCCCTGTCTCACCAGCAGGGGCGCTGGGTCAACGTATCTGACATTGTCTGAGGACGAAGCATGAAAGAAAAGCAGTTGGATCTGATTTGCATGGGGCGGGTCGCGGTAGATCTCTACAGCCAGCAGATTGGCGCGCGGCTGGAAGATGCCAGCAGCTTCGCCCGCTATCTTGGCGGTTCGTCCGGCAATGTGGCCTACGGCACCGCACGCCAGGGGCTGAAATCTTCCATGCTGGCGCGCGTTGGCGACGAGCACATGGGGCGCTTTTTGCGTGAAGAGCTTAGCCAGGTCGGCTGTGATACCAGCCATTTAATCACCGATAAAGATCGGCTGACGGCGCTGGTGCTGCTGGGTATCAAAGATCGCGACACTTTTCCGCTGATTTTTTACCGCGACAACTGCGCCGATATGGCAATTACGGCGGACGATTTCAGCGAGGAGTACATTGCTTCTGCTCGCTGCCTGGCGATTACCGGCACGCACCTTTCAAACCCACGTACCCGCGAGGCGGTGCTGACCGCGCTGAGCTATGCCCGCCGGAACGATGTGCGCACCGTGCTGGATATCGATTACCGCCCTGTTTTGTGGGGACTGACGTCTCTCGGCGACGGCGAAACGCGCTTTGTTGAAGCCGATCAAGTGACAAAACAGCTGCAATCCGTTCTGCATCTTTTTGACGTCATCGTCGGCACCGAAGAAGAATTTCACATTGCCGGTGGATCAACCGACACGCTGGCGGCGCTGAAAAAAGTGCGGCAGAACACCGAAGCAACGCTGGTCTGCAAGCGCGGGGCGCAAGGTTGTTCCGTATTCCTCGGGCTGATTCCTGACTCGCTGGACGGCGGGATCAACGTCAGCGGCGTGCGTGTGGAAGTGCTCAACGTGCTGGGCGCGGGGGACGCGTTTATGTCCGGGCTGCTGCGCGGCTACCTTAATGACGAAGGCTGGGAGCAGGCCTGCCGCTATGCCAATGCCTGCGGCGCGCTGGTGGTTTCACGCCACGGCTGCGCCCCGGCGATGCCGAGCAAAATCGAACTGGATGATTACCTATCGCGTGAACATACGGTGCCTCGCCCGGATCTCGATGCACGTTTGAATCACCTGCACCGCGTCACGACTCGCCGCCGCCAGTGGCCGGAACTCTGCGTGATGGCGTTCGACCACCGCAGTCAACTGGAAGAGATGGCGCTCAAAAGCGGGGCGGATTTACGTCGTATTCCAGTTTTGAAACAGCTGATTTTGCAGGCCAGCCGTGATGCCGCTCAGCGTGCCGAACTGGAGGGCAAGGCCGGGCTGCTGTGCGACGGCACCTTCGGGCAAGACGCGCTGAACTCGATCACCGGTGAAGGCTGGTGGATTGGTCGCCCGATTGAACTCCCAGGTTCACGCCCGCTGGAAATGGAGCACGGCAATATCGGCTCGCAGCTGATTAGCTGGCCGCAGGAACACATCGTTAAGTGCCTGGTCTTTTTCCACCCGGAAGACGCCCATGCTTTGCGTCTCGAGCAGGAGCAGAAGATTGCGGAAGTGTACCGCGCCTGCTGCCAGTCGGGGCACGAGCTGCTGCTGGAGGTTATCTTGCCGGCGAATATGCCGCGCAGCGACGAGCTTTATCTCAGAGCCGTTTCCCGCTTCTACAACCTTGGCATCTACCCGGACTGGTGGAAGCTTCCGCCGCTGAGCAGCGCTGGCTGGGCCGCACTGAGCGAGCTGGTTGAGAAGCGCGATCCCCACTGCCGCGGCGTGGTGATCCTCGGGCTGGATGCCCCGGTCGACGTGCTGCGCGACGGTTTCAACGCGGCAGCCAATTACCCGATTGTGAAAGGCTTTGCGGTAGGGCGCACGCTGTTTGGCGAAGCCTCGCAGGCCTGGCTAAAACGCGATATCGACGATGCGCAGCTGGTGGCACGCATCCGTGACAATTACCTGCGGCTGATCGCCCTGTGGCGCGAGCGCGGCCAGCATAAACAATAAGGAGAGCATTATGACCGTGCATTTAGGCATTAACCCGCTGACCTGGACCAATGACGATCTGCCTTCTCTGGGCGCCGACACGCCGCTGGATACCTGCCTGAGCGAGGGCAAAGAGGCCGGGTTTGAAGGTTTTGAGCTGGGGAATAAATTCCCACGAGAGGCCGGCGTGCTGGGGCCGATTCTCGATAAGCATGATTTGAAGCTGGTTTCCGGCTGGTATTCCGGCCGCTTGCTTGAGCGCTCCGTGGAGCAGGAAATTGAAGCCGTGCAGCCGCACCTGACGCTGCTCCGCGAGCTGGGTGCGAAGGTGCTGGTCTTTGCCGAGGTAACTCACTGTATTCACGGGCAGCAACAAACCCCGGTGCATTTACGGCCTCGTTTCCCGGCAGAGCGCTGGCAAGAATACGGCGAAAAACTTACCGCCTTCGCCCGTTATACCCAGCAGCAGGGCGTGCAAATTGCCTATCATCACCATATGGGGACGGTGATTGAGAGCGCGGACGACGTTAATAATTTGATGCTTCATACCGGGCCGGAAGTCGGACTGCTGTTGGACACCGGGCACCTGACCTTTGCGGGAGCCGATCCTCTGGCCGTGGCCGAGCGCTGGATTTCACGCATTAATCATGTGCATTGCAAAGACGTGCGCGCTGGGGTGCTGGCTGACGTGAAAAACCGTAAAACCAGCTTCCTGGATGCGGTGCTGAGCGGCGTGTTTACCGTGCCGGGCGACGGCTGCGTGAACTATCCGCCGATCATGGCGCTGCTGAAAAAGCAGGGCTATCAGGGCTGGCTGGTTGTTGAAGCTGAGCAGGATCCTGCTGTGGCGCATCCGATGACCTACGCGCGGCTGGGCTACGCTAACCTGAGCCGCTTTGCTCGTGAAGCCGGGCTAATTTAAGGAGGGAGAATGGCCGAATTACTTTCCCGCTGGCAGCAGCCGGACTCGCAGGGGCAAACGCAGCAAGTTACGCCGGAAAACGCGGGCTGGAGATATGTGGGATTTTCTGCTTACCAGCTTGAGGAGGGGCAGGTTCTGGAACTGCCCGCCGTGGAGGAAGAGCGCTGCCTGGTGCTGGTGGCCGGGCGTGCTACGGTGGACACGCCGCTTGCTCGCTTTCCTGAAATAGGCGACCGCATGAGTCCGTTTGAACGCCGTAAACCCTGGGCCGTGTACGTCACTTCCGGTGAGTCGGTTAAGGTTCAGGCGCTTACCGCGCTTGAGCTGGCAGTCTGCTCCGCGCCGGGTAAAGGGACTTATGCCACCCGCCTTATCGCCCCGCAGGATATTGATGCCGAAGCGCGGGGCAAAGGCCACAACCGGCGCTACGTGCATAACATCCTCCCGGAGGATAAGCCCGCCGACAGCCTGCTGGTGGTGGAGGTGTATACCAATGAGGGCTGCACCAGCTCCTGGCCAAGCCACAAGCATGACGTTGATAACCCGCCTCACGAGACCTATCTCGAAGAGACCTATTATCACCGGCTCAACCCGCCGCAGGGCTTCTGCATGCAGCGCGTTTATACCGACGATCGCGCTCTGGATGAGTGCATGGCGGTGTACGACAAAGACGTGGTGAAAGTGCCGAAAGGCTACCACCCGGTCGCGACGATGGCCGGGTACGACAGTTACTACCTGAACGTGATGGCGGGGCCGGTGCGTAAGTGGATGTTTAGCTGGGAGAAAGATCACGCCTGGATCAACGGCAGCGAGTACGGCGCTCAGCAGAAGTAGCAGGCAAAAGGCTAATCAAGGCTGCCCGATGAGGCGGCCTTTTTGTTTGGGTGAGCGGCCTCCCGGGATCCGCGCTGTTTAAGCGAAGCGTGACTGCACAAAACCTTCGGCAGGGGTGTATGATAATTCCTTCTCTGTCAGGTTACTTTTAACGTGCAGACGACAATCAGCGTGACCTTTGCCGCCTGCCTGATTTAGGTTGGAAACATGCATACAGGAACACCAGACAACGATTCGCCCTTCGGCACACTTCTGGGCTATGCGCCGGGTGGCGTAGCGATTTATTCTTCTAATTACGGCAGCCTCGATCCACGAAATTACCCCGAAGACGCCGAGTTTCGCAGCTACATTGGCAACGAATACATGGGGCACAAATGGCAGTGCGTAGAGTTTGCCCGTCGCTTCCTTTTCCTTAACTATGGCTTTGTTTTCACCGATGTTGGCATGGCGTGGGAGATCTTTTCGCTGCGCTTTTTACGTCAGGTCGTGAACGATAATATTCTGCCGCTCCAGGCCTTTGCTAATGGCTCAAAGCGTGCTCCGGAAGCCGGGGCGCTCCTCATTTGGCAAAAGGGCGGGGAATTCCATGAAACCGGCCATGTCGCGGTCATTACTCAGCTTGTGGGTAATAAAGTACGTATTGCCGAGCAGAACGTGATTCATGCGCCGCTACCCGTGGGGCAACAGTGGACGCGTGAGCTGACTCTGGTCGAGCAGGACGGCTGCTATACGCTGGAAGATACCTTTACCGACACCTCGATTCTTGGCTGGATGATCCAGACGGAGGAAACGGCCCATAGCCTGCCGCAGCCGGAAATCGGCGGCGAGGCGATGAAAATTGGCGGTGCTCGCCTTGCCAACAAGCGCCAGTTCGACGGCAAATGGTTGAATGAAAAAGACGAACTGCAGCGGGCCTACGTGCGGGCAAACGGCCATATCATCAATAAAGATCCCTGTCAGTATTTCACCATTACCGAAAGCGCCGAGCAGGAGCTGATTAAGGCCACCAACGAGCTGCACCTGATGTACCTGCACGCGACCGACAAAGTGCTAAAAGATGACAATCTGCTGGCGCTTTTCGATATTCCCAAAATCCTCTGGCCGCGCCTGCGTCTTTCCTGGCAGTGGCGTCGTCACCAGATGATCACCGGGCGTATGGATTTCTGCATGGATGAACGCGGGCTGAAGGTTTATGAATATAACGCCGATTCTGCATCCTGCCATACCGAAGGCGGGTTGATTCTTGAAGAGTGGGTTAAGCAAGGCTATCGGGGAACGGGGCATAACCCTGCAGAAGGCTTGCTGGAAGAGCTTACCGGGGCGTGGAAGCACAGCAGTGCTCGTCCGTTTGTGCACATCATGCAGGACAATGACTCCGAGGAAGATTATCACGCGCTGTTTATGCAGCGTTCGCTCATGCAGGCCGGGTTCGATACCAAAATTTTACACGGCCTGGGTGAGCTATGCTGGGACGGTGCAGGGCAGCTTGTTGATAGTGACGGTCGGGCCGTGAACTGCGTATGGAAGACCTGGGCGTGGGAAACCGCGATTGAGCAAATTCGTGAGGTGAGCGAAACCGAATATGCGGCTGTGCCGATACGCACGGGTCACCCTCAGAAGGAGGTCCGACTGATTGACGTACTGTTGCGCCCGGAAGTGCTGGTCTTTGAGCCTCTGTGGACGGTTATTCCTGGTAACAAAGCTATTCTACCGGTGCTGTGGCAATTGTTCCCTAACCACCGCTACCTGCTGGATACCGATTTCGAAGTGAATGAGCTGCTGGCAAAAACCGGCTATGCCGTAAAACCTATAGCAGGGCGCTGCGGCAGCAACATCGACCTGATAAGCCACCACGATGAACTGCTGGATAAAACCAGCGGTAAATTTACCGATCGTAAGAATATCTATCAGCAGCTGTGGTGTTTGCCAAACGTCGATGGCAAATACATTCAGGTGTGTACCTTTACTGTTGGTGGCAGCTACGGTGGTACCTGCCTGCGAGGGGATGATGCTTTAGTGATTAAAAAAGAGAGCGATATCGAACCGCTTATCGTTGTAAAGGATAAGCGATAGCGAGTGAGGTTGCCCCCACTCAGAGGCATTTTCTGAGGAGGATTATTTTTATCGTGGTAACCGTGGCCGGGGGATTGCTGCCTGGCCACAGCGTTCACGAGGAATGCAATGACGATTACCAGAGCGCGGACCTAACAGGTTTTTGATTTATGTCATGATGCTGCTTTAAACCAGCATTAATCGCTAACGCTTCCGGAAATAGGGGGTACTGGCATTCTGATTTCATTGTTGTAGTCATGGTTTTACTGCCATAGCTGAGGGGCATTCTTTTGATTCAATTTCTCCAGATTTATTATTTCACTCTTTAACATCTGATCCAGTCGCTGATTTTTTGAATTATTTAAAATAAACTGTTCGCACTGTCTGGTAATGAGCGGATGCTGCTTCAAAAAACCACATTTAGAAATCGTCTTCATTTTTATTCTTGAGACTGTCTTGTAGTTTTTATTTAAAAAAGCTGCAATGCATTCAATGCTAAAACCGCGGTTAATCGCAGCAAGAACAAAAATATCTTTTGATTTAAGCTTAGGCGCTTTAACTGCCGGCTTTATGGGGCATATGGCAGAATACATTTTCTGAATCAGTCTTGCATATGAGTTTTTTTTTGACAGTAAAAATGCATTATCTGCAATGAAGTCTGGGTTTAAATCACAAATTTGAAAGAAGTCACCTTCATAAAAAGTGGGTATGTCTGTATCAGAAATGTCATTTGCTGAGTCAATAATGGCTATGTCAATGCCCATGAAATCGCATTGACGATGACTTGAAGAGTTTCTGATTTTTATGTTTATTTTCCTGTTGCCGGCAGGTTCCTTGGGTAAACTTTGAGCAAAGCCCAGGCAGAAGAGATGATCATCGGAGATAAGTAATATATTCATAATTATTAATATGTATTCCACGGTTGAGGCTAAAACATCTTTTTTATATCTCTGATTAATAATCAA
>WJYK01000022.1 GCA_009668225.1 Enterobacteriaceae bacterium RIT693
TTTAAATTTAAAATCGCTTTTCTAGGAAAAGAATTGTCTTTAGAAAATGAAGAGGAAAGTAAATTTTTACTTACTGAAGCTATGAGCATGGGAGACAAGTCAGCATTAGCTTTAGCCTTTTTCCTTTCTAAATTTAAAAGCAAAGTTAATGAAAATGATATCATAGTGTTTGATGATCCAATGTCGTCACTAGATAGTCACAGAAGAAATAAAACGATAGTTGAATTATCTTATATATTAAATAAAGGAACACAAGTTTTTGTTTTTAGTCATGATGCTACTTTTTTAACTGATATGAAAAAGTATTCAGGAAACGCATCCTTCACAAAGTGTTATGAATTATCTGTTAATATCAGTGATTTAAATGAGTACGATATCAACAGTTCTAAAGTTTTTAAATCGAAAATAATTCATAAAAATGATTTTGACTCCTATGTTAAGCATTCATATGAGCTTGAATATAAAACATTACATGCTTTTGTTAAGTGTCCGACAGAAGAGATGAAGGTGGCAATCGCTAGATTAATACGTCCTATTTTAGAGGCTTATATGAGGATGCATTTGCCTAATCACTTTACAGAGGGACATTGGCTTGGCGAAATGATTAGTCTTATTAGGGGCGAGACCGATATAAATAGCCCACTTTTTGATAGCTCAAGTTGTCTTGATAAAATTGCACAAATCAATGATTTTTCGAAAAATTATCACCATGCTGATGGTTTTGATACTAAGATTAGAGAGTTAAATGTACAGGAGTTACATGTTGTAGCGAAAGATACTCTTTTATTCATTACCGGTATTTAACTCAAAGCAAAGTGAGGCTAGGCCTCACTTTGTTAAATTGTTTTTTTCACATAACTTCCCTGCCAAGACATGAGCTCCGTTCTTTGCAATAAATAAATTGAACGGTTATATGCACGTCCAACCTCTTTTTTATCACAATGGGCTAAAGCTGCCTTGATCACACCAGCATTGAACCCAATTTCATTCATTGAAATACTTGCGATAGAGCGCACACCATGAACAATAAGTTTTCCGACATAATTAATACATTTCAAAGCGGCATTGGCCGTTGGAGAGTCATCGAGTGCTTTGGATCATTCATGCTCGGGAAAACATATTCCTGGTGAGCACTGATTGGCTTTATTACTTTGAGGATGTCTAATTCTTATTGATATAGAAGTACTATATGCTCTCGTTTAGCCTTCATCAGTTCGTCTGTAATCGTCCAGATTTTTGTATCGAGATCTATCTTTACCCACCGAATACTCAAATCCTAAGAAGGAGTTTCAGAATCAGCCACTCAATCAAACAGCAAGTTGGAGCAAAAACTTAAATATTAGTCGTAAGAGTCTAAATATTGTACGACTTGATTTGAACAGGGCGCTTTTATCCAAAATTAGACCATAACCTCCAAACCACCTGCCGTCACCTGCCAAAATTGGGGAGGAAAAGCCTCTTTCATGCTTAAATTGCAGGCACAAAAACTTGAACCATGCGGGCCTTCAAGACTTCGTATCGAGCTCTGGTAACCGTCAACAAAAGATTTTGGTGGAGCTGGCTTGAAGCGACACCAAATACTAACTGTCTGATTTTTGAGCAATGTAGCGGGAATCAATGTCACGCAACTATGTCACATGCTGACCCTGACCCAAGATCCTGCTCCATTCAGAAACAGAATTCCGGCATGATCTACACTCCCTGAACGGAGGTGGTGCCGATGAAAAAATCACGATTCACCGAAGAGCAGATTGTTTTTGCCCTGAAGCAGGCTGAACTGGGGACGTCCGTGCCGGACGTCTGTCGCAAACTGGGCATTTCCGATGCCACGTTTTATACGTGGCGCAAGAAATACGGCGGGATTTCTCCTTCGGAGCTGAAGCACATGCGGCAGCTTGAGGAAGAGAATCTCAGGCTGAAGAAGCTGGTTGCCGATCTGAGCCTCGACAAGGCCATGCTGCAGGATGTACTGGCAAAAAAGACCTGACGCTGGCGCGTCTGCGCGAATGGGTCCGGGACTTGCAGGCACGCTACGGGGCCAGCGAGCGGCAGGTCTGTTTTGCGCTACGGATCAGCCGCAGCTCTTTCCGCTATCGTTCTGTGGCAGCAGACGACAGTGCGCTACGCCTGCGTATCAGGGAGATCACCGAAACACGGGTCCACTATGGCTACCGCCGGGTTCACGTCATGCTCAGGCGGGAGGGCTGGCGGGATAATCATAAACGCATTTACCGACTCTACAGTGAGCAGGGGCTGTCCCTGCGTCTCAAACGCCCGCGCCGGAATAAATCGGCACAGCGTCGGCAGCCCCAGCCTCAGGGGTTGTATCCGAATCATATCTGGGGCATGGACTTTGTCTCTGACGCCTTATTTGACGGGCGTCGGTTACGTCTGCTGACGGTCATTGATCTCTACACCCGCGAATGTCTGGGGATTTGCGTGGGCCAGAATCTGCGCTCAACGGAGGTCGCAGAGATGCTGAACACCATTGCCCTCAGACGGTCCTTACCACAATTACTGAAAACCGATAATGGCTCTGAATTTGCAGGGAAAATGCTGGACAAATGGGTATATGAACGAGGGATCCGTATAGACTTCTCACGCCCGGGAACACCGACGGACAATGCCACTGTGGAGTCGTTTAATGGCAGGCTGCGGCAGGAATGTCTGAACGAGAACTGGTTCATGTCCCTGGAGGATGCACGGTGCAAAATCGAGGCCTGGCGCATACACTATAACCAGAGACGTCCCCATTCTGCGCTGGGCTGGATGACGCCATCTGAATTTGCCGAGAAGTCTGTCGGTTGCAAGAATATGCAGCCAACATGAGGCCGGTTATTCCTGATTATGACTGGAGCATATTCGGGGTCAAGGTCAGAGGCCGGTTATTCCTGATTATGACTGGAGCATATTCGGGGTCAAGGTCATGAGGCCGGTTATTCCTGATTATGACTGGAGCATATTCGGGGTCAAGGTCAATGCTCAATACAAAAATCAAGACATCGGTTTAATCACGTGGGTGCAATGAGGATGATCGGGGACCTTGGGCGCTTTGTCCCAATTACCATCCTCATAGGAAGTAACTAGTAATTTAAGTAAGTGACTGACGTCATGAGAACGGCCTGCAAGAACTTGTGAGCACTGAGATGATGCTTGTTCTTGGGAAGATGGCGGAACGAAGCATTCGTTGCGCCCCTTTGCTATCTCGATTTCTAGCACTGCTTGGTTATAGAACCGACTAAATTGTGTTCTTGTCAATCGTTCTGCCCAGCTACTCGCAAAGACGCGATTATCCCCTGAATGGATTGATGTATAACGTGGAAGGTTAGTCTCAACAGCTCTAATGGCATCATCTAAGCGTAATTCGCCTCTTGTGAGCTGAGATAAAATTGCTATGAACTCTTCTACTCGGTCTCCCCCCTCAATCGCTTTTCCTGCAATCTTTTTACTGGAAATGAGGGATAACATTTTGTCTTTGAGTTCAACGTTGTTGCTCAAAGCATTAGGTATTTCATTAAACTCAGAGGCGTAGATGATCATTTAGAATTCCTTGCGAAATTAATGAAAATTACAGAGCGTGGATGGTTAACCACAAGGGTTTTGGATGTAATACTCGTTCAGACCATCTGTGTATCCTTGGTAGTAGGCTACACGTGGGCTTCGATGACGAACTTCTGCAGCTTGACTTTTTAGGATGGAATCAATAGCCGTAGCTGCGCTGGGTTCTTGGTTTGATATCCCCGCTTGAAACCCCAGTTCGCATGCACAGCCAGCACATTTGTGGCGAAATGGATAACTCTGGTCCTCTGGAAGTGCAGCAAACATAGTGTGGTAGCGGTGGGGAGCTTGGCAGGTCGACATGAAAAACCCCATGGGTTAATAACAGTACTTTTGATATGAGTATGGTTTCTTTTTCATTCAAGATGCTGGGGCTGTATCTCTCCTCTTCTTTTACAAAATGTGAGGTTAGTCACTTTTAACAGATGATACGAATGTTGTTAGTTAAGTACTTATTTTTGCGAGCAACTTGCTGTTGTTTAATGTGAAAGGAGCTGAGTAGTACATCACTGGTGATGGACTCTTGAAACTCTGTTTCATCTAGTTTTTATGAGACAATAATTGTAGCGTTTATACCCAACATTACTCGAGTATGTTGCTTTCTTAGGGAGAATGAGTTGAGTCGGACTGACGAGGAAATAAAGCAAGCTACTGCGATTTTCGCGGTTTACAAAGCGGAGATTGATAAGCGTGAACTATCAAATACCGACAATTATGATAAAAATATTCTCACTTTGTCTTCAGCCGGGCTAGCTATATCGCTGACCTTACTAAAAGATATTGTCAGTAAGGAAGGGCCTACACTTGTGGCTTTTCTTTACTCGTCTTGGACTTTTTTTGGGCTTGCTATCCTATCAACTATTGCTAGTTTTCTCATTAGTAACAAGGCATTAACAAAGCAGTTATTAATAGCTGAACGATATTATATTGACGGGGATCAAAATGCGTTCAGTGAAAAAAACAGCTGGGGAAATTTCACTTCGCTGTTGAACTGGCTTTCAGGTAGTTTCTTCATATTGGCTATCATTTCGGTGATTGTATTCGGTTTAAGTAATTTTTCTAAGAGGTCGGTAGTGGACACTGATAATTCAAAAAAATGCGTGGTAGGTAACCTTAATGAAGGGCAAGTAGTACCAAGAATGCAACAACTTCCTATTGATAAGGGGGCTGCAATTCCTGCGATGCCAAAAGTTCCAGCATCCAATCCCTCTCCGGTTAATCCCGTAGTTTCACCAAACTCCCCTGTAGTCCCCACGAAAACAACGCCTTGATAATCAACACAAAACCTCTGGAGTTAAGTTATGAGTGATAAAGACAACACTAATTTGAACCTTGTAGCAAGCATGGAAGGGCACAACGTCCCAACAATGCAGCGTGTATTTGTTGACAAGGGGGCTAATGTTCCTGCTATGCAAGCTATCCCTTCGACTGGGCAACAGGCTTCGTCATCAACTGGTCAAAATGCCCCTCAAAACGGTAATAGCTCTCAAAAGAATTCAACTTCTTCTTAATATCAATGTGTTAGAAGGAAATATATGAGCCAGAAAAATAGTAATTCAATTCGCATGGTTGTTGGGGATGGCGCTATCATGCCTAAGATGGTGAAAACACAGTCAGTGAACACTGAAAAACATGGTGCAACAATACCCAAGATGCAGCCAACCCCAGCACAGAGTACGGGGGCTTCGTCTAACTCTCAAAAGTCATCAGGTGACGCTAAAAAATAGCCATGCGATTTGGCTATATGAGTTACAGCAAGTTTTATCGGACGTGAATTCAACTCCCAAAATGGAAGCTGAATTCGCGTCTTGTTGTTGCTACTGCCACTAGCACTGTAAGCATACCCGTTTTAGTTCCACGCACTTTTTGAGACTTCCGTTGACCCTATCCCAATATTGATACTAGGTTAAATCAGAGATTCCGGCCTTTTGATCCCTTCCCAATATCGATGCCAGGTTAAATCAGAGGTCCGGACCTTTTGATCCCTTCCCCAAAGTGGGTCATAAGTAGTGGTTCTCAGCAATTCTTACTAGACGCAACAGACACAAAAAAGCCCGCATAACTTTCGCCATGCGGGCTTTCAGGACTTCGTATCGGGCTCTGGTAACCGTCAACAAAGGATTTTGGTGGAGCTGGCGGGAGTTGAACCCGCGTCCGAAATTTCTACATCCTCGGTACTACATGCTTAGTCAGTCTTTACATTCGCCGGGCAACTGCGGACAGACACGCCATTACCAAACTATCCTGATTAGTTTTAATGCTTCAACCCCAGGCAAGGCATCCACACGATCTCTTTTGGGTTTGACCTCTCTTTGATCCCCGTCTTAAGAGCGGAAGCTAGGGAGAGAGGGCTCAGAGCAGGTTATTAAGCTGCTAAAGCGTAGTTTTCGTCGTTTGCGACTATTTTTTTGCGGCTTTTTACGAGGCCAACCGCCCCTCGGCATGCACCTTGGGTTTCGCAAATCCCGTCGAATCCAGAATCAGCCCCAATGTGTACCGACGAGTATAACAGATTTATTACTCGCGTGACCAGCCGTCTGAAGAGAAATCCCGCCGGGTGCCAGGCGTACAAAATTCCTTCAGCACCAGCGGGATAGGCGGTCAATTAACGTTCGCGCAGCGCCTCGCGGGCGCGGTTGAACGGCTTAATCAGGTACTCAACGATGGTTTTCTGCCCGGTTTTAATGTCCACGGTCGCCACCATCCCTGGAGAAATCGAGAAATGGTGGCCGACTTTGTTCACCAGGTAGTCCTGGTTGGTGCGGATAAACACCCGGTAGTAGACGATTTCTGGCTTCACCTTGTCCTGAATGGTGTCCGGGGAGATGGTTTCCACGGTGCCTTCCAGCCCGCCGTAAATGGCGTAATCGTAGGCGGTGATTTTAACCAGCGCGCGCTGGCCGGGGTGAATAAAGGCGATGTCGCGCGGGGAGAGCCGGGCCTCAATCAGCAGGTGATCGTCCACCGGCACAATCTCCATCATCTCGCCGTTCGGCGGAATAACGCCGCCGATGGTGGTCACCTGAATGTTCTTCACGATGCCGCGCACCGGCGAGCGCACGGTCATGCGGGTGACCGAATCCTCACGCCCTTTGATGATGGCTTCCAGCATATCCACTTCGGCATTGGCCTTCGACAGCGCCTCGCGCGCCTGCACGTAATACTGCGAACGCAGATCGGTTATTCTCAGGCCCAGGTCGCTTTTTTGCCGCTGCAGGCGCAGCACTTCCACGTGGCTCGCCGCGCCGCTTTTCACCAGCCGCTGGGTGATATCCAGCTCTTTATTGACCGACGTCAGCGCGTCCCGCAGCTCGGATTCGGAGTCGTTCAGCTGCGCCCGGCGGGTTTTATACAGCCGGGTTTCAGAGGCGATAAGGTCCGGGAATGCTTTGAGCGAGTCCGGGAATTTCAGCGGCAGGTCGTTCACTTCCGCGTAAAGCCGCGCGCTGGAGGCCAGAGAAGCGCGGTAGCGAGCCGTGCTTTCGCCGACGTTGGACTCGGAGCGGGTCGGGTCGAGGCGGGCGACGATTTGCCCGGCCTGCACCTTATCGCCCTCGTGCACCAACAGCTCGGTGACTATCCCGCCGTCCAGCGACTGCAAAATCTGCTCGCGGGAGCTGGGCACCACTTTCCCGGTGCCGGTGGAGACTTCGTCCAGCGTGCCGAACCATGCCCAAACGCCAAACAGAATAAACAGCAGCGTGATGAGCAGGATGATGCGGCTCGCCCCGGAAAATTCGCTTTCGCGCTGGATGTCCGGGTCATCCATGGTGACGTCATGCTGACTGGTTTTCATTGTTCCACTCCCGCGGTGGTGTCTGGGTGGCGGCCGGGGCCTGAGCCTGAGTCGGCCTTGCGGCTCCGAGCGCCTGGGCCTTCGGTGCATCCATTACCAGCTGGCCGTCTTTCAGCACCAGCACGCGTTCAACCAGTTCGAGCACCGGCACGCGGTGAGTGGCGACGACCAGCGTGCGGTGGCCGAGCCACTGGTTAAGCCGCTGAATAAATTCGCGTTCGGTATGGTCATCCAGCGAGGCGGTGGGCTCATCGAGCAGCACGATGTTGGGCGAGCGCAGCAGCATCCGCGCCAGCAGGATCGACTGACGCTGCCCGCCGGAAAGCCCGCTACCGCCTTCCATGATCGGGTGATCCAGGCCTTTGGGCAGGTGCTTCACGAAATTGCTCGCGCCGCTCACGTCAAGCGCCTCGAAGATCGCTTCATCGCTGGCGTGCGGGGCACCGAGGGTGAGGTTTTCCCGCAGCGTGCCGTAGAACAGCCGGGCGTTCTGGCTCAGGAAGCCGATGTTGCGGCGCAGATCCGCCATGTCGATTTGGGTCATCGCCAGATCGTCGAGCCGGGCTTCGCCGCTGGCCAGATCGACGCCGCCGGCAAGCGCCTGCAGCAGCGTGGATTTGCCCGCACCGTTGCGCCCTAGCACGGCAATGCGTTCGCCGCGCTGGATCTCAAGGCGAGCGATACGCAGCGGAATGCGAGGATCTTCGCTGTGGTATTTGAACTGGGCGCTTTCAAACAGGTAGTGGCCGTGGAAGATGTCTTTGTGGATGAGGTTTTCATCGCGCTGGGTTTCCACCGGCAGCTGCATGATGCTGTCCAGCCCCTGTTTGGCGGCTTTGACCTGCTGCCAGCGGGCAAGCACGCCGCACAGGTTTGCCATCGGGGCAATCATCCTTGAGGCCAGCATGGAGGCGGCGACCATTGCCCCGGTGGTCATCTCGCCTTCAATCACCAGCGGCGCCCCGAACAGCACCACCACCACAAACACCAGGCTCTGAATGGTGATCCCCCAGCTGATTAAGCCTTGGGTCAGTTCGCGAGTTTTCAGGCCGGATTCGGCGGTAATGCGGATGTAGCTGTTCCACTGCTGGAGGAAGCGGTTTTCCGCCTGCATCAGCTTGATGTCCTCCAGCCCCTGCACGCTTTCCACCAGCACGGCGTTGCGCAGGGTGGATTCGTGGGCGGCCTGGTTGGCCAGCGTGGCGAGCTTTTTCTGCAGCAGCAGGCCGGGCAGCACCATCACAATGGCGGCGACCGGGGCGATCCACGCCAGCTGCGGGGCGATGATCGCCAGCACGCCAACAAACAGCAGGAAGAACGGCAGATCGACGATCGTGGAGATGGTCGAGGAAGTGATCATCTCGCGGATCTGCTCCAGCTCGCGCAGTTGGGAAATAAAGCTGCCGGTGGAGCGGGGCACGGCGCTGTTGCGCAGCCGCAGGGCGTGGCTGAAGACGCGATCGGAAATGCGCATGTCGGCCCGCTTGCCCAGCACGTCCATAATATTGCTGCGCGTGACTTTAAGGATGAAGCCGAACACCACGGCGATCAGAACGCCGGTCGCCAGCACGTACAGCGTCGGGTACGACTGGGCGGGGATCACCCGGTCGTAGACCTGCATCGAGAACAGGATCCCGGCCAGCGATAGTACGTTCACCCAAAAAGCCGCCAGCATCACCGGGCCATAAGGGCGAACGTCGAGCATGATCAGCTCTTTCATCCAGTCCGGGCTAAAACGCGAGATATAGGCGTCGACGCGGCTGTCTTTCAGGGCCGAGAGCGGGCGCAGGGCGGCCACAAAGCGGATCTCCGGCAGCAGCTTGCTGAGCGACTGACGGTTGGTGTGGCGTTCGTCGTCGAAGTAGCAGATATCCACGGTGTCCTCGCCGTCAAACTGCTCGATCACCGCGATCTGGCCGTTGGCTAAGTCCACCACTACCGGCAGCCGCCACTGGGATATCGCTTTTTCGGTGTTGCCGAGCAGGTGGAAGGAAAGACCGGCCTGGCGTGAAAGTTGGGTCAGCGCGGCGACTTTGGTTTTGTCCTTGAACCACGGGGCGTTGGCCTGAATGGTGCCGGGCGAGCAAACCACGCGGTAGTGCCCGGCAACGTGACTGATGGCGTGGGCCCATTGGGTCAGGGCCTGTTCGCTTAAAAACTCCCCGGCGGGAGAGGCTGTCTGGCTCATGGCTGAATCTCCAGGGACTGGATGTTGCGGTGTTCCAGACCAAATGCGTTGCGTAATTTGCCGGTGTTGTACAGGCAGTTAAGCTGCAGTTGATGGAGCTGGCTCAGCGTTTGTTGTTGGGCGAATCTCGCCTGGAAAACTTCCTGCTCGGCGTTGAGCACGTCCAGCAGCGGGCGGGAACCCAGGTCGAGATATTGCTGTTGATAAAGTTCACGGGTGCGGGCGCTCAACTGTTCCTGGCGCTGAAGCACCTGCAGCGCGGTGGCAAGGCTCAGCGCCTGGCTGCGGGATTCCAGTAGCTTCTGGCGAACGTCGAGGCGAACCCGGTCAATGCCGGACTGCGCGGCTTCCACCGCGTGGCTGGCGGCGTTACGCCTCGCCGTCAGGCCACCGCCCTGGTAAATCGGCATTTCGACGCGGATATACGCCGAGTATTGCGTCCGGTTAAGCACTTCGCTGCCGGAGTAGTTGTTGTTCAGGTAATGCTGGACGGACGGCTCCAGCGAGATGGTCGGCGTCATCTGGGCATTGGCGTAATCCAGGTTGGCCTGCGCAACGTTGGCCTGCGACCAGGCCGCGAGGACGGCAGGCACCAGGCGATCGTCCGGTTTCGCCACGTCGCAGCTGTTGTTCAGCTTTTTCGGAAAATCAGGGCTGACTTTGTTGAGGCTGGTCCAGCCGAGCTGGCTCATCAGCGTCGCCTGGGTGCTGTCGAGATTCGACTCGTACTGAATGAGCTGCGAGCGGGCGGATTCGATACGCGCATCGGTTTGCACCACGTCGGACATCGAGGTTGCGCCCTGGTCGTTACGCTCCTGGGTCAGGCGGCCAATGGCGGTCAGCGCGTCCAGCTGCTCTTTGGCGATGTCGACCATTTGCTGCCAGAGCTGCACCTGCACCATCGCCGAGGCGGTGTCGTGCCCGACGGTATCAATGCTCACCAGCACGTTGGCCTGCGCCTGAGCTTCCCCGGCGGTTTCGGCGCGTACCTGGCTTGCCACTTTGCCGAAGTCATAGAGCATCTGGGACAGAGAAAGTACCAGCGACGGGCTGTAGCCGCTGTTGCTGTAGGTGTTGGTGTAGCCGTTGTTCATCCCGGCGCTGATTTGCGGGTAGTACTTAGATTTAGCGACGTTGATCTGTTCGGACTGGCTGGACAGTTTGCCGATAGCTTCACGAATGCTGGGGTGCCAGGTGACAGAGCGGTTGACCGCGTCGTTAAGCGTTAAGATTCCGGGCGCAGGGGCATTGAGCGGGAGGGCGGTGGAGCCATCGAGTGAGGGCAGCTCTTGTTGTTGAGCCAGACCCTGAGTCGTAATAGAAACGGGCGTGTCGTCGGCCGAGGCCTGGAGTGAAAACAGACCGCAAGCCAGCCATAACGCAACAGGCTGTAATTTTCCCATATTTTTTCCCTAATAAATGGCACTGCGTTTTTGTCTTATTCCCCGGGCGTCTGCGCGCCCGGGGATTTTTCGCTACAACTATCAGGCAACAATGTGGTTGTTCTGGATCAGCTCATCGAGTGTGGTGTGTACGTTCTCCAAAGTGACAAGAGTGGTTGAGTGGAACGTGCCGGCGGTACCGTCACGGTCGATAGAGATGACCGTGTTGTTGCCAACGGAGGCCACGCTCAGGTAGTTACCCAGCGTTGAGGTCTGCCCGTTCCAGCCGACCAGCAGGTCGTGGACGTTGATCTGGTCGCCCTGTGTGAGCGAGAAGTTCTTCCAGACGTCCGACCCGTTGCCGCCCGTGCCGTCGTTCGCCCCGCCGGCAAGGACGTGGTACACCAGCGTATCGGCGTAGGCCGACGAGCCGTTGATGATGTCCCCATAGGCGGTACTGACGATCTGCGGGTTCATGTTGATGGTCAGCGTGGCGGTATCCGAATGCCCGTTCTGATCGTTCAGGGTGTAGGTAAAGACCTCTTTGTTGGTGATTGACCCCGGCGCCACCCCGGCGTTCAGGGTGTAGGTATAGTTCCCCCCGATGCCGATGGTCAGGGTGCCGTACTGGCCCTGAATCGTGGCCACCGCGTCGCTGTTGGTCAGCGGGTTAAGGGTCGCCGTACTGCCGTTGGCGCCGTTGATCGTCAACAGGGTATGAACGCTGCCAAGCTGGTCAGCCGCGCCTGCGGAGTCGGTACCGTCGTACAGGTTGCCGTGGACAATGGTGCTTTGAGCCGTGAAGCTATCCAGCAGGTTCGAGGTCCCGGTGATGTTCGGCGTGATGGTGATGGTACCCAGCCCCAGCGGCCCCATGTTCCCGACGTAGCTCAGCGTCCAGGTGCCTGAATGCAGATCCGTGACTGGAACAGTGGCCGTGCCGCCCAGCAGGGCGCTGCCGCTAAAAGTACCGGTGTAGGTATGGCCCAGCCCGTCGCTCAGCGTCCAGCTTACTGACAGCCCACCCAGCACCAACCCGGAAGCCACTTTGAACACGATGGCAGCCCCGCTCAGCACGGTGTTATCCGCAATGGTAAAGGTGCCGCTGCCGTTGCCATGAGTAGAGGCCAGCAGCGCCGTGTTCCAGGAAGCCGAACCGACGTTGGCGCTCGCGTAAGCCGCGGTGTTCTGCGTCGACGTGATAGCCATAATCGAGCTGATGTCGTTCACCGCATCCACGGTGTGCGGCGTGGCGGTGATGTTCAGCGACGCGGTACCGGTATCGCCGTTTGGTGCGGTGACGGTGTAAACGAAGCTGTCTGGCGTATTAATACCGTCGGCACCCTGGCCTGCTTTCAGCGTATAGGTGTAGTTGCCGTGGGCATCAATGGTCAGCGTCCCGAACTTGCCGACGATGGTGGTGGTGCCGGTTGCCGAGACAGACACGCCGTTCACCGCCGTCAGCAGACTGCCTGCCGGAGCGATATCATCCTGCATCACGTTCCCGGTGGTTGTGGCCGCAAGGCTGTCGACCGCGTAGGTGTGATCCTGGAGGATATTCAGCGTGTAGCTGGTCAGCAGCGAGACGCCACTCGCGTTCATCAGCAGGAACAGGTAGTCCCCGCCGCCGAGGGTGACGGTCAACTGGCCAGACGAACCGCCCAGCAGCGGAGCCGTCAGCCAGGTTTTCTGCACCTGGAACTGCTCGTACTGCTGAGTGGCCGCGTTGAACTTGTAGATGTACAGGTCAAAGGTAGAGAGCAGGGCTACGCCGCCAACGCTCGCCTGCAGCGTCATGGTGCGAGTCGACCCGTCCGCGACATCAAACAGGATCGGGTTGCTCATGTTAGCCAGCAGGTTGAGGTTGACCACGTTACCCACGCCCACGCTCAGCACCGACAGCCCCGTTTGCTGTGAAGCCCCGTGGTCAACGGCGGCAACATCGGTGCCGAAGGTCAGCGAACCGGTGTTATCCGTGGCGGTGACCGTGCTGGCAGGTGCGCCGTTGCCGAGGGAGACAATCAGCTGCGCGGAGTCGCTGACGCCCAGATGCGTGATGGTGTAGGTGAAGTTCTCGGTGCGGCCCAGTACCGCTGCCGAGGTGTTGGTTAATGTATAGGTGTAGCTGCCGTCCTGGTTGATATGCAGGGTGCCGTATTTACCCTGAATATCCAGCCCGCCAGCGCCCACGGTGTGACTGACGCCGTTGGCATCGGTGACCGCCGTTACCACGGTGCCGGTAGGGGCGTTATCGACTGCGCCGCCAGGGCCTGGATCGGTAATCACGTTCCCGGTCGAGCTGGTGGTGCCGCTCACGACGCCTGGACCGGTTTCCTCAACGGTTACCGCAAGGTTCGTTGTCGCCCCGACGGCCAGCAGGCTGGTGTTGTAGCCGAGCACGCGGTATTGCCCTTCGCCCAGTCCGTCAAGGTTCAGGGTGACGCCGGTCGCGCCCAGGGTCAGCAGGTTCAGGAACTGCGGCAGGGAAGAATCGACAACCGTGGTCCACGAGTTGGTGGCCGAGTCATATTTCTGAATGGCGATTTCCAGCGTATTCAGCAATGACAGCACCACCCCGGTGGCGGCGGCGTTAATCGTGATGTGCCCGGTTGCCCCGCTGCCGATGGTGAAGCCAACCTGGGCGGTATTGCTGCCCAGTACCGAACCCACACTCCCCAGCGCGCCCACCAGCAGCGTGCCATAGCCGCTGTAGTGCTCGGTGGTGATTTCCGCATTGCTGGTCAGCGCCAGATCGACCACGTTGCTGCTGGCGGCCAGCGGCAGGACTGGCGCGGTAATCGCCAGCGACGGCGAAACGTTCCCGGCCGCGTCGGCGGCAGATATCGACAGCGACTGCCCTTCAATCTGGCGAGTTGGCAGAGTAATGCTGAACGCGCCGGAAGCATTCGCCGTGCCGGTGACGGTGATCCCGCCTGGCAGCGTCACTGTTACGGTGCTGTTCGCTTCCGCTACGCCAGTGATCGTTGACCCGTCGGCGCTGATAACCCCGGTCGGGATCAGCGGTGGAACGGTATCGACAATCACCGAGGTTGGCAGAGACGCCGCGCCCGTACCGTTGGCATTGGTTGCCGTGGCGGTAAAGGCGTGTACGCCATCACCCAGCGCGCCGGTCGGGGTAAACGTCCAGACGCCGCTCGCATTGGCGGTTACCGTACCCAGCAACGCACCGTTGTCGTAAATCTTCACGGTGGCGTTGGCTTCGGCGGTACCGTTAATTGTCGGCCGGGTGTCGTTGGTGCTCTGGCCGTTGCCCACCACGCCGGTTTTCGGCAGGACATCGTCCACGATGCTGGTGATCACCGGCAGCCCAGGCACGCCGGTGAACGGCGCGGTGAAGCTGGCGGAGACGCCAGTGTTCCCGGCGGCATCCTGCGCGAAAGCAAGCAGCGGCTGGCCGCTGGTTTGCGCAGGGGAGAGCGTAATGCTGAAGTTCCCGCTACCGTCTGCTTTCGCCGTCCCCAGAACCGTACCTGTTGCGGAGGTAATGGTGACGGTGCTGTTGGCTTCGGCAAGGCCGGTCACCACGGTGCCGGTGGCGTTGACCGTCAGGCCTGTTGGCGCCAGCGGCGGCACGGTATCAACGACGATACCGGCAGGCACGGAGGTGACGCTGACGTTACCCGCCGCATCCGTTGCGGTGACGGTAAACGAATGGTTGCCCTGGAGAAGCGGCAACGTCGGCGTAAACGTCCAGACGCCGCTGCCGTTGGCCGTCGTGGTGCCCAGCAGGACGCCGTTATCAAAGATATTGATAGTGGCGTTGGCTTCGGCCGTCCCGTTCAGGGTTGGGCGAGTGTCGTCCGTCG
Source organism: Enterobacteriaceae bacterium RIT693 (assembly GCA_009668225.1). Classification (GTDB taxonomy): domain Bacteria; phylum Pseudomonadota; class Gammaproteobacteria; order Enterobacterales; family Enterobacteriaceae; genus Cedecea. The sequence continues at coordinate 14,752 of WJYK01000022.1, forward strand.
GCTGGTTGTTGCCCACCGGGCCGGTGATCGGGCCGACGTCATCCACCACAGAGGTAATTACCGGCTGGCCAGGCGCCACGGTATCCACAACCACGGTGAAGCCAGCGGTTGGGCTGCTGACCACGCCCGCACCGTTGGTTGCGGTGATGGTAAAGGTATGCGAGCCGTTTGCCAGTACGGTCGGCGGGGTAAAGACCCAAATGCCAAGGGCGTTCGCCGTCACGGTGCCAATCAGGTTGCCGCCATCGTAAATCTTGATGGTGCTGTTGGCATCTGCCGTCCCGTTGAGGGTTGGACGCGCATCGTTCGTGGCCTGGCCGTTAGTCAACGGGCCGACCGTACCGCCGACGACATCATCCACCACAGAAGTCAGCACCGGCGTATTCGACACGCCGCTGGCGACGGTCAGGGTAAAGCCTGCCGATGGCACGCTGGTATTCCCGGCCGCATCGGTCGCGGTGACGGTGAATACGTGCTGGCCGAGAGTCAGCGTCGTGCCCGGCGTGAAGCTCCAGGCACCCAGCGCGTTAGTGGTCGCGGTGCCAATCAGGATGCCATTATCATAAATGCTGATGGTGGAGTTAGCTTCCGCCGTCCCGCTGAGCGCCGGCTGAGTGTCGTCCGTCGTCTGGCCGCTGACCAGCGGACCCTGAACCGGGCCAACGTCATCGAAGGCCTGAACCACAATCGGCTGAGTCGGCGCAATGGTATCGACCACCACGTTAAACGGTGTTGACGGCAGGCTGACGTTGCCCGCGGCGTCCGTCGCGGTCACGGTCAGCGCATGGCCGCCGTTAATCAGCGGCGTACCTGGCCTGAAGCTCCATGCTCCGCCCGCATCGGCCTGAACGGTGCCGAGCAGAACGCCGTTGTCGTAGACGCTGACGGTGGCGTTGCCCTCGGCGGTACCGGTCAGCACCGGACGGGTATCGTCGGTGACCTGGCCGTTCGACAGGTTGCCGGTGATTGGGCCGACGGCATCCGCCACGTTACTGATGGCCGGGGCGTTCGGCGCGATAGTGTCGACGGTCAACGCGAAGCCGTTCGACGGATTACTGACGTTGCCGGCTGCATCAGTCGCGGTCACGGTTAACGTATGCGAACCGTTGCCGAGCGCCGCTACCGGCGTCAGGCTCCATGCGCCAGACCCGTTGGCAATGGTGGTGCCGATCAGGTTGCCGTCGCTGTATACCTTGATGATGGCGTTAGCTTCCGCTGTCCCGCTAAGGGAAGGGCGAGTTTCGTTGGTGGCCTGGCCGTTGGTGATTGGCCCCAGCACCGGCGCGGTGTTGTCCAGCACGGTAACGATCGCCGGCGGGTTCGGCGCAACGGAGTCAATATTCACGCCAAACGAGGCCGTGTTACTGACGTTGCCTGCCGCATCGGTCGCCGTGACGTTCAGGGTATGCGTCCCCTGGCCAAGAGGCGTTGTCGGGGTGAAGGTCCAGATGCCCAGCCCGTCCGCCTGGGTCGTACCCAGCACGTTATTACCGTCTTTCACCGTGATGATGGCATTGGCTTCCGCCGTCCCGCTCAGCGTTGGCTGCGTATCCTTCGTTAGCTGGCCGTTGATCAGCGGCAGGTTAGTGCCAGGCTGTGTCTGGTCATCTATTACCGAGAGGATAATCGGCACAATCGGCGGCACGGTATCCACCACCACGTTGAAGCCAGCGCTTGGACCACTGGCGTTACCAGCGGCATCCGTCGCGGTGACGGTGATGTTATGGCTGCCGTCCAGCAGCGGAGCCGTTGGGGTGAATGTCCAGTTGCCGCCCACCGGTACTATGACAGTCCCGATAACGACGTTCCCGTCCTTGAAGGTCAGCGTAGTCCCCGCCTCGGCGGTGCCGCTGAAGGTTGGCGTATTGTCGTTAGTTGGCTGGCCGGAGTTGATTGGCTGCGCGGTAATGTCGTTGGTGACGGCGGATATCACCGGTGCGGATGGGGCAATAGTATCCACGTTGACCACAAAACCGTTGGACGGCGGGCTGACGTTACCTGCGGCGTCGGTTGCGGTCACGGTCAGGTTGTGTGCCCCCTCACCAAGGTTAGTTCCCGGCGTGAAGGTCCAGATGCCGAGGGCGTTGGCGGTGGCGCTGCCGATAACGACACCGTTATCAAGGATGCTCACCGTCGAGCCGGCTTCTGCGGTGCCGCTCAGGGTTGGTTTCGCGTCGTTAGTGGCCTGGCCGCTGGTCAACGGCCCGACAGCGCCACCCGGCACATCATCAACGACGGAGACGATGATCGGCTGTAGCGGTGGCGTGGTGTCGACAATGATGTTGTAGACAGGTGACAGACCGCTTTCGATGCCGGACACATTCTGGCTGACCGCAAAGGTATGCGGGCCCTGAAGCAGTGGATCGGTAACGGTCCAGGTCCATTTTCCATCAACATCGGCCGATACTGTGGTAATCAGCACTCCGTCGACATAAATGTGAACTGCAGCTCCGGCAGTCGCACCTGAGCCGTTCAACGTCGGCAGCGTATCGTTAGTTGAGCCGCCTTTGCCGACATTTCCGGTAACCGGATTGACGTCATCTATCACGGTATCGATGGTCGGCGGGTGAGGGATAATCGAGGTCGTTGCGTTAAAGTTCACGCCACCACTTTGGTTACCCGCTGGATCCTGTGCAACGGCAGTAAGCTGTGCGCCAGTCGTCTGGGCTGGTGAAAGCGTTACGACCCAGGCACCGGTTAATGGCGCCGCGGCTCCCGTACCCAGGACGTTGCCGCCGGAATCTTTGATAATCACCGTCGCCCCGGCTTCAGCGGTACCGGAGACCAGGGTCCCGGTCGGGTCAATGACCAGAACCGTAGGATTTCCTGGCGCAGTGATATCGACGTCAATCACAATTGGCGCAGAAGGCCCAACGCTATGGCCGACATCATCGGTCGCTTTGATGGTAATGCTGTGCGGGCCTTCCGACAGCGCGGAAGTGGTTATGCTCCATTTGCCGTCCTGGCCTACGGTACCGGTACCCAGAATGGTTGTGCCATTAGTGTCGTACAGCGTAACTGTGCTGCCGATTTTTCCGGTGCCGGTAAAGGTTGGCGTTGTGTCATCGGTGACGCTGCCGTTGACCAGCGGCGTCTGAATTGGACCGACGTTATCCTGAATTTCAACGACAACCGGTGCGGTAAGCGGCACGGTATCGACGGTCAGTATATAATCGGTTGACGGCCCGCTGACGTTACCTGCCTTGTCGGTTTGAACGGCGGTGAGGGTATTTTCGCCATTGGCCAGGGCGGTATCTGGCGTGATGGTCCAGTTACCCGTGCCGTCCACGACCGCAGAGCCTATCGCCGTGGTGCCGTTGTACAGCGTGACGGTTGCGCCGATTTCCCCTGTACCGTGGAACACTGGTTTCGGGTCGTCGGTAATCCCGTTGGTGATAGCGCCGGTAACCGGGCCAACGTTGTCATCCACGGTGCCAATAGTCGGCGCCGCAGGCGCGGTGGTATCGACGGTAATGGCGATCGGCACTGATGGCGGGCTGATGTTCCCCGCCGGGTCGGTCACCTGCACGGTAATGTTGTAGGTCGCTTCCCCCAATGGGGTCGATGGCGTAAAGCTCCAGGTGCCATCGGAGCGCACGGTTGTGCTGCCGATTGATACGTTCCCGTTGTTGAAAATCTCGATGGTCGAACCCGCAACGCCGGTGCCGCTGAAGGTTGGTGTTGTGTCGTTGGTGCTGCCGCCCGGGGCGACGGTGCCTACTACAGGTGGCACATCATCGGTCACAATTGGGGCGACAGGCTGAGCCGGAGGCGTCGCGTAAACGGACAGCGTGAAGTCAGCTGAAGGAGCTCCGACGTTGCCTGCCGCGTCCGTGGCCGTGGTCGTAAATGTGTGCGTCCCGCTCAACAGCGGAGCGTCCGGGGTGATGCTCCAGTTGCCGTTCGAATCGACAGTGGTGGTGCCAATCGGCGATGTCCCGCCATCGACATAAAGTTTGATCGTGGCACCCACTTCGCCCTTACCAGAGAACACCGGTTCGGTACTTTGGGTGCTGCCGCCGTTTATCAGCGTGACTGACGAACCGGAGACGTTACCCAGCGCGCTGTCGATGGAAGGTGCCCCCGGAGGCGCGGTGTCGATAACCACAATCTGCGTTGTGGCAGAGCTGGTGTTTCCGGCCGCATCCGTGACGTAAACATTCAGGGTATGCGAGCCTTCGCTCAGCGGCTGGGTTGGCCTGAATGTCCACGCGCCGCTGCCGTCTGCCGTGACGGTGCCGATAAGCGTTGTGCCATCGTATATCTGGACGACCGCATTAGCGCCCGCCGTCCCGTTAATAACAGGCTGAGGATCGTTGGTTGAGCCACCCGGCAGCACCGGGCCAAGATCCGGAGAAACATTATCTATTATCTCGCCGATCGTCGGCGCGTCTGGCAGGGTGGTGATCAGCTCAACGTTCCACGGCGCGGAAGGTGCGGTGACGTTTCCGGCGGCATCAGACGCCGTGACGGTAAAGGCGTGAGGCCCGTCCAGCAGCGGGGTGCCTGGCGTAAATGTCCAGGTGCCGCTGCCGTTCACGGTGGTGGTGCCCAGGACGTTCAGGCCATCGTAAACCGTGATGGTGGAGCCGGGCTCGCCGCTGCCGCTCAGGGTTGGCGTTGGGTCGTTGGTCGCGCCGTTATTGCTTACCGGGCCCGTTATTGTGCCCACATCGTCATAGACCTGGGTGATCGTCGGGGCAGTCGGGGCGATGGAGTCAACATTGATGTTAAAGGCGGCGCCAGGCTGGCTGACGTTGCCTGCGGCATCGGTGGCGGTCACCGTCAGGTTATGAGAACCCTGGCCAATAGAGGTGGTCGGCGTGAATGTCCATGCGCCGGTACCGTCTGCATTCACCGTGCCAATCAACGTCCCGTTGTCGTAGATTTTCACGATTGAGTTAGCCTCAGCCGTGCCGGAGATCGTCGGTTTGTCGTCGTTAGTCAGGTCACCGTTGCTCAGGTTGCCGGTATGGTCTGGCACGTTATCGACTACTGAACCGATGACCGGAATGTTTGGCGGAGTGATATCCGGCGCGGTAACCGGGGCGTCAGGGCCGATATTCCCTGCTTTATCCGTGGCGTTTACTTCCAGATGCTGGCCGTTAGCCTGCGGCGTAGTCAGGGTGATAGTAAAGCTGCCGTCCGGCCCGGCAATGGCCTGGCCCAGCGGATGACCCTGATCGTCCGTTACTTTTACCGTGCTGCCCGCTTCTGCTTTACCGGTCAGGACTGTGCCATCTTCATTGACCAGCAGGTTGGTTGGTGCCAGTGGAGGAGTGTGATCCTGAGCAATAACGGCCGCTGGCGAGCTGGTGTTGTTCGCGGCATCCCTGGCGGTGACCATCAGCGTCTCGCCGTTAAGCTGCGGTGGCGCGAGCGGGAAAATATCAAATGTGCCGGTGCCGCTGGCGACACCGGTGCCAATCGCGTTGCCGTTACCATCCCAAATGGTGATGGTACTGTTTGGCTCTGCGGTGCCGGTCACGTGCAGGCCATCCGCGCTGACGGCAAGCCCTGTCGGTGCATTCGGTGCAGTATGGTCCGGTGCGGGAACGTTCGCCCCCAGCCCGGTGTTGCCCGCAACGTCAGTGGCTTTAGCCGTTAAGATCTCGCCGTTAAGCTGCGGCGGGTTAAGCGTGACGGTGAAGTGGCCCGTCCCATCCGCCGTGGCGCTACCCAGCGTGTTGCCGTTAGCATCGGTAATGGTCACTTTGCTGTTGGCTTCGGCTGTCCCGCTGAGCGTTGTCCCGTCGTCGGAGACCGTCAGCGCGGTTGGCAGACCCGGAGGAACAGTATCAACCACAACGCTAAACGGAGCGGATGCGCCACTGGTGCCGTTGTCATTTGTGGCGGTAAAGGTAAAGGAATGTGGACCATCCAGCAGAGGCAGTAACGGCGTAAAGGTCCAGTTACCGTTCGCGTCAGGCGTCGCGAACCCAATCACCAGGCCATTATCGTAGACAGTGATGCTGGTGGTACCCGCTTCGGCAGTCCCGGTTAGCGTTGGGCGACTGTCATCCGTGGCTTGACCATTGGCCAGCGGACCCTGGATAGGGCCGACGTCGTCAGTCACTGACACCAGAACCGGCACGGTCGGGAAGCCGGAGTTTGAGGCTTCGAATGGCGTATTCGGGCCCTTGTTGCCAGCCGCATCGTTAACTTCAGCGATAAGGTCTTCGCCGTGGGTTTGCGCAGGCGTCAGGGTGACAGTGAAGTTGCCGCTGCCATCGACCTGCGCCGTGCCTAACACTACGCCACCCGTGGTGGTAATTGTGACCGTCGCGCCAATTTCCCCCGTACCAGTTACGGTCGTCCCGTCCTGGCTAACGGCGTCAACGACGACGGCAAGTGGCGGGATGGTATCGACGGTGAAGGTTGGGCCAACGGTAATGGTACTGACGTTGCCAGCCAGATCGGTCTGCTGCAGGGTAATGGTATGCGGGCCATCAATCAGATCGAGAGTCGGGGTAAAGGTCCAGTTCCCGTCATTGCCGACGGTAACCTGACCAATTGGAATACCGTTATCAAAGATGGTTAGGGTACTGCCTGCTTCCCCGGTGCCGCTGAAGACCGGTTTTTTATCATCGGTCACGCCGTTGTTGCCGACAGGCCCGGTGATGGATCCCGCTGAATCGAGGATCTGATCGAGCACAGGTGGATTCACCACGGTGTCCACGACCACGGTATAGGATGCGGAATTACCGCTCTCGCCGCGAATGTTAGAGGCGGTGGCGGTAAAGTTATGTGGCCCGTCAGGTAAGATGGAACCCGGCGTGAAGCTCCAGTTGCCGTTCGGAAGGACAAGAGCGGTGCCAATCTCAATCCCATTATCAAAGATATGAATGGTCTCGCCGGCCGCGCCCGTACCCTGCAGCGTCGGCGTTTGGTCATTGGTTGGCTGATTGTTTGGTACTGTGCCAACGATTGGCGGTGCGTTATCAATGATGGCGGCGATCGTCGGCACCGTCGGTAGCGGGAAGAATGGCGCAGTTGCTTCGCCAGGCAGGCTGACGTTGCCTGCCGCATCGGTCGCCGTGACCTTGAGCTGGCTGCCGTCAAGCTGCGGTGTGGTCAGAGTGATATTGAATACACCGGTCACAGGCGCGGCGGTGCCGGTGCCAATCACGTTGCCGTTCGCATCTTTGATGGTGACGGTGCTGCCAGGTTCGGCAAGCCCCGTTACTGTATCGCCATTAGCGCTGACTATCAGGCCGGTGGGTTCGTCAGGGGCGGTGGTGTCCACGACAACGGTGTAGCTGGCCGAGGTTCCGCTGTCGCCTCTGACGTTAGAGGCCATTGCGGTGAAGGTGTAGGAGTTATCAGCCAGAGGTGTTTGCGGCGTAAAGCTCCATGTCCCGTTGACGTCAACCTTGGCGGTGCCGATTTCAACTCCGCTTTCGTAGATATGAATAGTGTCCCCGGCTTGCCCGGTACCCTGCAGGGTTGGGGTTTTGTCGTTAGTCGACTGGCCGTTCCCCACGTTACCGGTGTTGGGAGCCACATCGTCAAGAACGCCGGTAATCACCGGTAATACCGGCGGCTGCACGTCTGGCGCGGCAACGTTGGCAGGTGGGCTGCTGTTGCCCGCTGGGTCGGTGACGACCACGGTCAGCGTTTCACCGTCTACCTGCGGCGTTGTCAGGGTGATATTAATATTGCCGTTGTTATCGGCTGTGCCAGCCCCGATGACTACGCCGTTCGGATCTTTAATGGTTATTGTGCTACCTGCTTCTGCATGGCCAGTCACGACTTCCCCATCCGGGCTAACGACAAGACCGGTAGCTTCTGATGGTGATTGGGTGTCAATGGTCACGGTCCAGGATTGGGAAGGTGCCCCTTCGCCCCTTTCGTTACTCGCCGTGGCAGTGAAAACATGGGCGCCGTCAGCCAGCGCGCTGCCCGGCGTAAAACTCCATGTGCCGCCAGCACCCACCACGACGGTACCAATTTGCACGCCGTTATCGTAGATGTGGATGGTCGTTCCGGCCTGGCCGGTACCGTTCAGCGTTGGGGTATTGTCGTTGGTCGGTGAGTTATTGTTTATGTTACCGCCGTTAGGCGCATTTGGATGATCGTTAGTCACCCCGGTGATGCTTGGTTCGTCCGGCAGTGGAATATTGGGGGCGGTGACGGTGGCTCCCGGCCCGGTATTACCGGATGGGTCGGTCGCCGTGGCGGTCAGCGTTTCCCCGCCTAGCTGCGGCGAGGTTAATGTAACGGTGAAGCTGCCATCGCTGCCCGCGGTGCCGGTGCCGAGAATATTGCCGTTAGCATCTTTGATAGTCACCGTGCTGCCCGCTTCGGCGTGACCCGTCAGCGTTTCGCCATCCGGGCTTATAGCCAGGTCAGTAGCTGCTGCTGGTGGCTGGGTGTCAATGGTGACGGTGTACGCCGGAGAAGGGGGGCTTTCCCCCCTGTCGTTTGTGGCTACAACGGTAAAAGCATGGGAGCCATCAGTCAAAGCGGTACCAGGCGTAAAGCTCCAGGTGCCGCCCGCGCCCACAACCACGGTACCGATTTGTATGCCGTTATCATAGATGTGAACGGTTGTCCCCGCCTGAGCAGTACCCTGAAGGGTCGGGGTGTTGTCATTGGTGGCCTGATTATTGCCTATGCTGCCGCCGTTAGGCGCATTCGGGTGATCGTTAGTGATGCCGGTAATGCTTGGCTCGGCGGGCAGTGGGATACTGGGGGCGGTAATGGTGGTGCCAGGGCCGGTGTTGCCCGACGGGTCGGTCGCCGTGGCGGTCAATGTTTCTCCACCCACCTGCGGTGTGGTTAATGTAACGGTAAAGCTGCCGTCAGTGCCGGCGGTGCCGGTGCCGATGACATTGCCGTTGGCGTCCTTGATGGTGACCGTGCTGCCCGCTTCGGCGTTGCCCGTAATCGTTTTACCATCTGCGGATACAGCAAGGCCGGTAGGTGCCGCTGGAGGCGTGGTGTCTGGCCTGCCCGGGTTACCCGGGGTGCTGCCGCTGTCAGAATGGCCACCGCCCCCGCTGGATGCGGCGGCAATCGCGCCACCAGCGGCTACAGCCAGCCCGCCTAATACCCACGGCCACGCGGCTCCGCCCTCGGAATGTGCGCCGGTAGCGGCCATGACTTCATCAATGTTGGCAATTTGCTCGAAGTGGAAACCAGTGCCTGTCTCTTGCACCCACCAAAGCACGCCATCGTGGCCTTCCAGCACCAGTTGGCTACCGCCCTGGTCGGCAAAGGCGTAGTAATTTTTGATGGTAATGGTTTCGCCGGAATGGAGTTTAATCACCATGTCCTGGCCTGAACGAGTGATGCTGGCGACCTCTTCGCGTTCAACTTTTAGCTCAACAATTGAGGGGCCTTTCAGAGTAATTTCAGAGGCTTCGACGTTATTTTTTACGCCGGTTAATTTAGAGATAATTGAAATTGAACGCATTGTTATCACTCCATTCGCGATGAACGTGGTGGTAGTCAGATGCCCGGCATAAGTGTTAATTACCGAAAGCAAAATGTTTAAGTGAGCGGGCTCCTTCGCGGCAAATAAGCGAAAAGAACCTGGCATCAAAAAAATGATGATAGTGATTATTAATAAATAGAGCGTTTCCGTTGCGGAATCGAAATTAGTTAATTCTCAGGGCCATAAGCTCGTCATTTATTGATAAGGGACTATTGATGATATAGACAGGAAAAAATGAAAGCGCAACTTAAGCCATATTTAACAGTATGTAAGTAACCCTAAAGTACCAGAGGTTGTCGATGGTTCATGCAAAAAGGCGAGGTCAACCGTTCGGCTTATTATGCGTTGACTATGAATTTATCGCATTGAAAAGTTTAAGGTAAGTTAAGTTTCTTGATGATGTATTATGTTATTTATGTCGTGGCTACCGGAGGTGAAAGCACTGTAAAGTGTAGGGGTTTCCGCTCTTTTTTTGGCTGGCGGTTTCTGATACAAGGCAGAAATTAATAGGGGGGATTGTTTTTTTTGTGAGGGGCATTGGGTAAAGCACGCCAGGGAAATAAAATATTATATATTTTGTATTCGATAGTTTAACGAAGACGCTGTTATGAAAAGCGTTAGCATATATTCTTTAGTACGACTTAAATAACGATAGTATGCCTTTCGTTGTTTGCGCAATAATAGCTGATAATTAAGAATGCGTGGTTTTTTTTATAATGGCTCTTCTGGAGAAGAGCCATGGGAGAGGGGAATAGCGAAAAGCGTCTTAACGACCCGCGTTTTTCATGATTCGGGCTTTATCTACCGCCCATTCGCGATCCTTCGCATCGGTACGCTTATCGTGCTGCTTCTTACCTTTCGCCACGCCAATTTTCACCTTGCACCAGGCGTTCTTCCAGTACAGGGACAGGGCGATGACGGTGTAGCCGTCACGGCTGACGCTGCCGAACAGATTATCCAGCTCGCGCTTGTTCAGCAGCAGTTTACGGGTACGCGTTGGGTCGCAGACTACGTGGCTAGAGGCCACGTTCAGCGGGGTGAAGTTGGCGCCAAACAAATACGCCTCGCCATCTTTAAAGATAACGTAGCTGTCGCCGATGTTCGCCTTCCCGGCGCGCAGTGATTTTACTTCCCAGCCCTGCAGCGCAAGACCCGCTTCAATCTCATCTTCGATAAAGTATTCATGGCGGGCACGCTTGTTTAGCGCAATAGTGGCTGAGCCTGGTTTGTGTGCTTTTTTCTTAGTCATAGTGCTGCTCAGTATACGTAATCCAGGAGTTCAAAGACACCCCGCAGCCTGTGCGAGGAGGAAGCGCTTATCTTAGCATGAGCGGCAGAGAGTTTTTGTTTGCGCGGTGATAAATGTTATTATTTGTCCGATTTATGACTCCCAGGAATTGTTATGCCGCAGATTAGCCGTACTGCTTTGGTGCCCTACAGCGCCGAGCAGATGTACCAGTTAGTAAACGACGTGAATTCGTACCCGGAATTTTTACCTGGCTGCACCGGTAGCCGGGTGATTGACGCATCGGCTAATCAGATGACGGCGGCGGTCGACGTTTCAAAAGCTGGGATCAGCAAAACTTTTACTACCCGCAATACCCTGACCGACAATCAGAGCATCCTGATGCATCTGGTGGATGGCCCCTTCAAAAAGCTGATGGGCGGCTGGAAGTTCACGCCGCTCAGTGAAGACGCCTGCCGCATTGAGTTTCAGCTCGATTTTGAGTTTACCAATAAACTGATCGAACTGGCTTTTGGCCGTATCTTTAAGGAGCTGGCAGGGAGCATGGTTCAGGCGTTCACTGTCCGGGCCAAAGAGGTTTATCGTGTCGCGTGAGATTCAGGTTGAGGTGGTTTACGCGCTACCGCAAAAACAGTACCTGCGGCAGGTGAAGCTTGAAGAAGGTAGCACCGTCGAGCAGGCGATTTTCGCCTCCGGTTTGCTTGAGCTGCGTGACGATATCGATTTGAAGCAGAACAAAGTGGGTATTTACAGCCGCCCGGTGAAGCTGGGCGATAAGGTGAATGACGGCGATCGGGTTGAGATTTACCGCCCGCTGATTGCCGATCCTAAAGAGCTACGCCGCCAGCGTGCGGAGCGTTCTGCCCAGAAATAATCCTGCTTTTAAGCATAAAAAAGCCGCTTTCGCGGCTTTTTTTGTCCATTGAGTAAACCTTACTCCCCTTTGGTCAGGGCCGGTTTGTTGTCGATGTTGGTCAGCACGCCGCTGCTGTTGAAGGTCAGGGTCAGCGTTTGCTGAGTCACGTTCTCATGGCCTGGCTGCTGGCGGAAGACATAGAACCAGGTATTGGTGCCAAATGGATCGGACATCATTGGCGTTCCCAGCGTGTAGGCAACCTGCTGTTGCGTCATCCCGACGCGAAGTTTAGACACGTCATTCGGCGCCAGATAGTTACCCTGGTTGATGTCAGGGCGGTAAACCACTCGCTCCAGAGTGGAACAGCCTGCGGTCAACATCAGAAGAACCGCTGCGGCAGCAGTCAGCATTTTACAACGCATAGTGATTTGATTCCTTTTCGGGCCCGAGTAGTACGTGGCTCATTCGTATTATGCCGATGATAATAGACCTTTAAGCAGTTTAAAACCTTAAGGCGCTCAACTCTGACAGTGGGAGCATAAAAAAGTTGGTTGAAAAGGTGGCAGAAGGGCAGATTACTGAGTGGGTGGTTGTTTTTTGCACGATGCGCGGCGTGGTATGCACCGCGCATCGGGAAACATCAGGCTGCCAGCAGCTCTTTCGCGTTAGCCAACGTATTACGAGTGACCTCGCTGCCGCCCAACAGACGCGCTAACTCCTGCAGACGAGAGCGCTTGTCCAGAGGCTGCATATGGGTTTCTGTCATTTCACCGTCGGTTTCTTTGCTGACGAAGAAATGATGATGGCCGCAGCCGGCAACCTGAGGCAGGTGGGTAACGCACATCACCTGAGTGGACTCCCCCAGCTGGCGCAGTAGCTTACCGACTACCGCTGCGGTAGGGCCACTGATCCCAACGTCCACTTCATCAAAGATCAACGCTGGCGTTTCCATTTTACGGGCGGTAATGACCTGAATGGCCAGCGCAATGCGGGACAGTTCACCGCCCGACGCCACTTTCGCCAGCGGCTGCAGCGGCTGGCCAGGGTTTGTGCTGACGCGAAAATCAATGCGGTCAGCGCCTTCGGCGGTCAGGTGATTTTCATTAAATTCGACGTCAATGGCCAGCTTGCCGTGCGGCATCGACAGCGAATGCATGCTTTCGGTAATCAGCTGGCAGAGCTCTGCCGCATGTTTTACACGGCTTTGGTGCAGAGTCTGAGCAACGGAAAGCGCCTGCTGGTGGTGCAAGGCAACGGCCTGCAGCAGTTCCTCCAGCGAGCCGGTCTGGTCATCCAGCAGCTGCTGTTCATCGAGCAGTTTCTGATGGAAGGCCGGTAGCTCTTCTGGCGTGATGTGGTGCTTACGCGCCAGGGAGATCTGGCGAGAAATACGTTGTTCCAGCTCGTACAGGCGGTTGGGGTCCAGATCCAACCGATCGCAGTAATGACGTAGTTCGTCGCTAGCTTCGGAGATCTGAATCGCGGCTTCTTCCAGCATATTCAGTACGCCAGAGAGCTTATCGTCCATGCTCACCAGCTCGCCCATTAGATAGCGCACGGTGTGCAGCTGGCTTTGCAAATTCGTTTCTTCGCCGTCGGCCAGCACGTCAAGCGCCTGCTGGCTGGTAGAGAGCAGCTGGCCGCTGTTGGCGAGGCGTTTGTACTCTTCGTCGATCAGTTCAAACTCACCGGCGACGGGGGAAAACTCGTTCAGCTCTTTCAACTGATAGTGCAGCAGTTCCGCTTTGGCTGAGCGCTCCTGCGCCAGCTGTTGGTGCTGCGCCAGCGTGCGGCAGCTCTGGTGCCATTCACGGTAGCGTTCTGCCATTTGCAGGGTCAGCGCCTGTTCACCGGCATAGCCGTCCAGCAGCGTTTTTTGATGCTCGGGTTTGAGCAGCAGCTGGTGGGCGTGCTGGCCATGAATCTGGATAAGCAACTGGCCGAGATCGCGCAGCTGGGAAAGGGGAACCGCCGTGCCGTTGATGAAACCACGGGAGCGGCCATCGCTGCTGATGACGCGGCGCAGCAGGCATTCACTGCCGTCTTCCAGCTGGTTTTCTTCCAGCCAGCGCAGCGCCGCCGGAGTGTCTTTCAGAGAGAAGCGGGCGCAGAGATCCGCGCGGCTTGCACCAGAACGCACCATATCCGCTTCCGCGCGACCGCCGAGGCACAGGCCCAGCGCATCTATAGCAATAGATTTACCGGCACCGGTTTCCCCGGTGATGGTCGTCATACCGTGATGAAAATCGATTTCAAGTTCACGAACGATAGCGAAGTTACTGATGGTGAGTTGAGCGAGCATAGCCACCTTCCTGTATGTACTCGTCATCTTTCAAGCTGCAGGGCGTGTTGGCTGCTCTCACTTACCCCGGTCTCTTACCGTCGACCTGCCACGTGAAATATTTAGAGTACGATTTGGTTACTGTGTTTTCATACAGTATAACCTGGTTTTATATACAGTAAAGTGGCCTGGTGATTTTTTAGAATAATTTTTTTGACCAGCCGAGTTTCGAGCTTAATGTATTGAAATAACTGTAGTCTTTTGGGTGAATCAGGTTGAGGTGGTAGTCACAGCGGCGGATCAGTACGTCTTCGCCTTCCTGAATGGGCAGCGCAATCTGGCTGTCGCAGCTGATTTCAAGATCACTGCGCATGTGGGAAAAACGCAGTCGTATAGTGCTGCTGCTGTTAATCACCAGCGGCCGTGCCGAAAGCGTATGCGGGAACATTGGTACCAGCGTAATGGCATCCAGCGATGGCGTGAGAATCGGGCCTCCGGCGGACAGCGAGTAGGCGGTCGAGCCGGTCGGCGTAGAGATAATCAGCCCGTCAGAGCGCTGTGAAAATGCGAAGATTTCGTCGATATAAACTTCGAACTCAATCATGTGTGCCACTTTACCGGGGTGCAGCACCACTTCGTTTATCGCCGTACTGAGGCGCGTGGGGGTGTCATGCTGGCAGACCTGTGCCTCCAGCAAAAAGCGGCGTTCGGTAATGTAGTGTCCCTCGAGGACGTCCGCCAGCTGCTGCTGGGCGTTGTCCGGGTCGAGGTCGGTCAGGAAGCCTAAGTTACCGCGGTTGATGCCGATAACCTTGATGTCATAGCGAGCCAGTACTCGTGCCGCGCCCAGCATGTTGCCATCTCCGCCAACCACCACGGCCAAATCAGCCTGCTGGCCAATCTCCGCCAGGGTGCCGGTTTTTACCTGTTTGAGATTAAGCTCCTGGGCGATTTGCTGTTCCACCATCACTTCATAGCCTTTGGCGCACAGCCAGCGATAGAGCATTTCATGCGTGGTCAGTGCGGTAGGGTGGCGCGGGTGCCCGACAATACCGATGCAGTTGAAATGTTTGTTCATTATCCTGGTGGTCCTTATTCGCAGACGTTCCTGCGACAATATGACAGGTTCCCTTGAAACCCTGAAACTGATCCCCATAATAAGCGAAGCAGCGAGATGAATGCTAAAAACGCGGAGAATTTCATGAGTAGTAAAGAACAGAAAACACCTAACGAGCAAGCCCCGGAAGATATCGCCATGGACCAGCACGAAGAAGTCGAGGCCGTAGAAGGTGCCGATGTCGTGGATCCGCGCGACGAAGAGATTGCAAATCTGCAGGCTCAGCTGGCTGAAATGAAGCAGCGCGAGCGCGAGATTGAGCCTCGCCATCAGGCTGACTTAGCTAACCTGCGTCGCCGCACTGAACAGGATATCGAGAAAGCGCACAAGTTCGCCCTAGAGAAATTCGTGAACGAACTGCTGCCGGTTATCGACAGCCTGGATCGCGCGCTGGAAGTGGCCGACAAGTCCAACCCGGATTTAGCCCCAATGATCGAAGGCATTGAGCTGACCCAGAAGTCGATGCTGGATGTGGTTCGCAAGTTCGGCGTGGAAGTGGTGGGCGAGACTAACGTGCCGTTTAACCCGGACGTGCATCAGGCGATTGCGATGGTTGAATCTGCCGACGTTGCACCAAATAACGTGCTGATGGTGATGCAGAAAGGCTATACCCTGAATGGCCGTACCATTCGTGCCGCGATGGTTTCCGTAGCGAAAGCGTAACCATTGCAGAGACTGACCGCCCCGGCGCTATCGGGGCGGTCAGGTGCTCGACTAAAGAATGCGGCCGGGTTGCCACTGTTCGCTGTTGACTGGCGAATGCGTTTGGATGAAGTCCGCCAGCGTATCGGCATCTCCCTTTCCTGTATTGACATACCCTGGTTTGTCATCAAGCCTTGGGTAGCCAATTCCCCCGCTTGCAATCGCATCAAGCGTGGCGAGACGATAGACCTTGTCATACTGTATCGCCTTGCCTTTAATGGCGATGTCACTTGCCTTATTCCCTTTAAGCGTGAAAGTTACATTGGCAAACTGGGCGTAATAACCTGTTCCTGAAGGCTTAATCGCCACGGCGGAGATATAGTCGGCCGCTTCTTTGCCCGTGAGATCGATATAAGCAACCTGGTTTCGGAACGGTAAAACCAACAGCGTATCTCTTCGCGTGATATCTCCTTCATGTAGCGTGGTACGCACGCCTCCACCGTTTATCACCGCAAAGTCAGCGCCTGTTAGCGCCATCTGTGAGGTCAGTACAAGCCGAGAAAGGTTGGTTTGTTCGCTTCTCACGCGCTGACGGTCACCGACTAACTCGCCCTTTAATTCACCTATTTTCTGCATTAGTATCCGCTCACTTTTTTCCTGCCACGGCCCTAATAGCTTTATCATTCCAGGATCTTGTCGAATCTCTGAGGTAAAGAACGCATACCGGGCTTCGCCATTCTGTGGTCTGACCGCTTTTTTGAGATTCACCGGGATGAGTTGATAATTCACCAGCTTCAGTTCACCGTTGCGGAAGGTAAAATCTGCCCGACCGACATATCTTCCCCATTCATTTGCCTGAACAATCCAGGTACCGTTTTGGCGATCGGGTTTGCAGGGCATTCCTGGCACGTAGTCGGTAATTTCTTTGCCGTAGTCGTTCATACACAGTGCTTGCTGGGTATGGCCGCCAACAATGATATCGAGAGTGCCGGGCGGCAGCGCTTTAGCCAGGTCCACATCGTCTTCTGCGTGTTCACCGCTGCTGGGGGCATAATGTCCCATATGCGTGGCGGCGATGATAATGTCTGGTTTTTGGTTTTTCTTAAGGTGTTCAACCAGGTGCCGTACTTCATCTGTGGGCGAAGTGAAGGTGATATTGTCGAAATGACGCGGGCGGCCAGATTTCACCGTGTCCTGCGTGGTGAGTCCAATAACGGCAATCTTGATCTTCTGACGCGTAAATAAGGCGTAAGGTTTGAACAAGCGTTTACCGCTTTTCTTGTTATAAATGTTGGCGGAGATAAAAGGGAAGGAGGCCCATTTTTGCTGTTTTCGCAGTGTCTTTAGTGAATGGTCAAATTCATGGTTACCTATTGCCATTGCGTCGTAGCCAATCTTACTCATCCCTTTGAAGTCCGGCTCTGCAAACATCAGATCTGACTCCGGCACGCCTGTGTTGACATCCCCTCCTGAAAGCAGGAGCAAGACTCCACCTTGATTTTTAACCTGTTTCCTGATTTCGTCGACCAGGGTTTTCTGTGCAGCCAACCCATATTCCCCCAGCTCGTTTTGCCAGAAGTGGCCATGATGATCGTTGGTGTGAAGAAGCGTGATAGGGTAGGTGCGATCTTTTTCCCATGCCAAGAGTGGCGAGCTGAATAACGCTGAGCTGAGCAAAGTCGCCAGCAGAAGCGGGGGGGGGGTTCTGTCCATAGCTTTTCCTTGTTGATAGTGTCCCACTCAGGCAATAAAAAAGCCCAAATTCCGGTGAGCCGCATCAAATGCTGAGGCACTGAAATTCAGGCTTGCCTGCGCAGCAGTCATCATCCTTTACGCAGAGAAGTGTATGTGTTTTTAACCGTTTAAAAAATAGTCGACAATCAGTTTCAGAGTTTACCCCGAGAATTATTGTTCCACACTCTGGCGCAGGGGTTTCACGGGCGTGACGCGAACTTGCTTAATCATATTGCCCTGCACGTCGATAATATCGATATCGTACTGATCGATGCGCAGACGAGTGCCCGGAGCAGGGATCTCCTGAATCTCTTCCAGAATCATTCCGTTTATGGTTCGCGCATCGTCCTCTGGCAGCGTCCAGTTAAAGGCTTTGTTAAGTTCACGTACGTTAGCACTGCCTTCGATAATGACTGAACCGTCGTTTTGCGGCGTGACTTCTTCAGCCAGCGTCGGGGACATCGACGTGGTAAAGTCGCCAACGATTTCCTCCAGAATATCCTCTACCGTGACCAGCCCCTGAATATCTCCGTATTCATCCACCACCAGGCCGACTTTCTTTTTGTTTCGCTGAAACTTCACCAACTGCACGCTGAGCGGCGTGCCTTCTGGCACGAAGTAAATCTCGTCGGCGGAGCGCAACATCACCTCTTTGGTGAACTCTTTCTTCTCGGTCATAAGGCGGTAGGCTTCACGTACGCGCAGCATGCCGATGGCGTCATCCAGGCTATCGCGATAAAGCACAATGCGCCCGTGCGGAGAATGGGTGAGCTGGCGGACAATAGATTTCCAGTCGTCATTAATATTGATGCCGACGATTTCGTTACGCGGCACCATAATGTCGTCGACGTTGACCTTTTCCAGATCCAGCACCGAGAGCAGCATATCCTGATTGCGCCGCGACATTTGCGAGCGAGATTCATGCACGATGGTGCGTAGTTCATCTTTGCTTAGCGCTGTACTGATGATGTTATCGACCTTAATGCCGACCATGCGCATCAGCAGGCGGGTAATGGTATTCAGTAGCCAGACTAACGGCATCATCAGGAACTGCAGCGGGCCAAGCAGCAGGCTGCTCGGATACGCTACTTTTTCCGGATAGAGCGCTGCGATGGTTTTTGGCAGAACCTCGGCAAACACCAACACCACGAAGGTCAGCACGCCGGTGGCAATCGCCACACCTGCGTTGCCGTATAGGCGGATACCGACGATGGTTGCCAGGGCGGAAGCCAGAATATTGACCAGGTTGTTACCGATAAGCACCAGACTAATGAGGCGATCCGGCTTACGCAGCAGTTTTTCGACACGCTTCGCTGCCCGATTACCCTGTTTGGCCATGTGGCGCAGGCGGTAGCGGTTTAGCGTCATCATGCCAGTTTCCGAACCGGAGAAGTACGCGGACACCACCACCATGATGATCAGGGTAACGATCAGCGTGGTGGTTGAGATGTGTTCCAAAAGCAGTTTCCTTTAAAGAGAAGAGGTTAGCTAACGAACTGTTGCAGGACACGGCTGCCGAAATAGGCGAGGGTTAAAATACCCGCCCCGGCAACGTTAAACCAGACAACGCGGCGACCGCGCCATCCTTCATGATAGTGCCCCCACAGCAAAATGACGTAAACAAACCACGCGAGAATCGACAGGACGGCTTTATCGACGTTCTCCATGCTGAAGAGATTTTTCATGTAGAACAGGCCAGTGCATAGCGTCAGCGTCAGGAGCACAACGCCGACCTGAGTGATATGAAACATCTTACGTTCAATCACCATCAGCGGCGGCATTTCTGCACTGAACGCCAGCTTTTTGTTCTTCAGCTGGTAGTCAATCCACGCCAGCTGTAAAGCGTAGAGCGCGGCGATAATCAGCGTCGCATAGGAGAAGAGCGACAGACCGATATGCACCATCATTCCCGGCGTTGCTTCGAGATGGGTGATAAATTCGTTGGGCATAAAGGTCGCCAGTGCCAGATTTATCAGCGCGAAGGCGTAAACTATAGGCAACAGTAGCCAGCCGCGATTGCGGGAGGCGACAATTGTCATCACCGTACAAATCATCAGGCTGACGAGGGAACCCACGTTCAGCAAGCTAAGATTTTGCCCACCGTCAACGGTGAAGAATCTGGCTTCCAGCGCCAGCGCATGGCTAACCAGCGCAATGGCTGCGGACAAAATGGCAAAGCGACGCCATCCGCTGTTCTTCCGCAGAAGACCGGGAATGATCAGCGCGAGGCTGACGGAGTAGGCTACAAGCGCAAGAATGGCGAAAACGGGCATATTAAGATGTCGGTCAAATTGGCCAGAGAACGAAAAAGTCAGTATAACGTTACCTGTCGCCTGCTCCAACCGTTGGATCACACCCGAGGCGGCTTCATGATATAATCCGCCAAATTCAGTTTTGTGTCGCGAGCTGCGGCCCCAGTTACCACGTTAGGCAAAATACCATGTTTGATAATTTAACAGACCGTCTGTCGCGTACCCTGCGCAATATTAGCGGCCGTGGGCGGCTAACCGAAGAAAACGTTAAAGAGACGCTGCGCGAAGTGCGCATGGCGCTGCTGGAAGCGGACGTTGCGCTACCGGTGGTGCGTGATTTTATCAACCGCGTAAAAGAAAAAGCGGTTGGTCATGAAGTTAACAAAAGCCTGACGCCGGGCCAGGAGTTCGTCAAAATCGTTCGCGCTGAACTGGTTTCTGCGATGGGCGAAGAGAACAGCAGCCTTAACCTTGCGGCACAGCCGCCGGCCGTTGTGCTGATGGCGGGCCTGCAGGGTGCCGGTAAAACGACCAGCGTCGGTAAGTTAGGTAAGTTCCTGCGCGAAAAGCAGAAGAAAAAAGTGTTAGTGGTGTCGGCGGACGTTTATCGCCCTGCGGCGATTAAACAGCTGGAAACCCTGGCCCAGCAGGTTGAGGTGGATTTCTTCCCGTCCGACGCGCAGCAAAAACCTGTCGACATCGTTAACGCCGCGCTGAAGGAAGCGAAGCTGAAGTTCTACGACGTGCTGCTGGTGGATACCGCCGGCCGTCTGCACGTTGATGAAGCGATGATGGACGAAATCAAACAGGTTCATGCCGCGATTAAACCGGTAGAAACGCTGTTTGTGGTCGATGCAATGACCGGTCAGGATGCGGCAAATACCGCGAAGGCGTTCAACGAAGCGCTGCCGCTGACCGGCGTAGTGCTGACGAAAGTGGACGGTGATGCCCGCGGCGGTGCGGCGCTGTCGATTCGCCATATCACCGGCAAACCAATCAAGTTCCTTGGCGTTGGCGAGAAAACCGAAGCGCTGGAGCCGTTCCACCCGGACCGTATCGCTTCCCGTATCCTCGGCATGGGCGACGTGCTGTCGCTGATTGAAGATATTGAAAGCAAGGTTGACCGTGCGCAGGCTGAGAAACTTGCCAGCAAGCTGAAAAAAGGCGATGGCTTCGACCTTACTGACTTCCTCGAGCAGCTTAAGCAGATGAAGAACATGGGCGGTATGGCGAGCATGATGAGCAAGCTGCCGGGCATGGGCCAGCTGCCGGACAACGTCAAATCCCAGATGGACGACAAGGTGCTGGTGCGCATGGAGGCGATTATCAGCTCGATGACGCTGAAAGAACGCGCGCAGCCGGAGATCATTAAAGGTTCCCGGAAGCGCCGTATCGCGCAGGGTTCCGGCATGCAGGTGCAGGACGTTAACCGCTTGCTGAAGCAGTTTGACGACATGCAGCGCATGATGAAGAAAATGAAGAAAGGCGGAATGGCCAAAATGATGCGTGGCATGAAGGGCATGATGCCGCCTGGCTTCCCTGGCCGCTAATTTTTAGAGGCCTGGCTTATTTGCCATTTTTGCGCCGGGGTGTGCTCGTCATCCTCACGTACTGCGTGTACGCTCCGGTGACTGCGCGTACGCCGACACAAAACTGGCTGCAACGCCAACGGCCTTTTATAGCAGAGTGATTAACTGCTGATTGCATTTTCCCCAGAAATCAGTAAAATTTTCGGGCTTTTAATATGACACCGGGCTCCATCCCTCGATGGGGCCCGGCGTTTTATTCACTAAAGAGGATGTTATGGTAACTATTCGTTTAGCACGTCACGGCGCTAAAAAGCGTCCGTTCTACCAGGTTGTCGTTACTGATAGCCGTAATGCACGTAACGGTCGCTTCATTGAGCGCGTTGGTTTCTTCAACCCTATCGCTAACGAGAAAGAAGAAGGCGTTCGCCTGGATCTGGATCGCGTAGCGCATTGGGTTGGCCAGGGCGCAACCGTTTCTGATCGCGTTGCTACGCTGATCAAAGAAGCTAAGAAAGCAGCTTAATCTGTCACGGTGGTCATGATGAGCAAGCAACTCGCCGCACAGGCTCCTGTTAACCCAATTGTGTTGGGCAAGATGGGCTCCTCCTACGGTATTCGTGGTTGGCTCAGAGTGTTTTCCTCCACCGAA
The DNA here is from genome assembly GCA_009668225.1 of Enterobacteriaceae bacterium RIT693. GTDB lineage: Bacteria > Pseudomonadota > Gammaproteobacteria > Enterobacterales > Enterobacteriaceae > Cedecea. The sequence goes on from WJYK01000022.1 coordinate 36,497, forward strand.
GACGCCGAAAGCATTTTTGACTACCAGCCCTGGTTCATCCAGCGCGGCGGTCAGTGGCAGCAAGTACAGCTGGAAAGCTGGAAGCACCACAATCAGGATCTGATCATCAAGCTGCAAGGCGTTGAAGATCGGGATGCCGCGAATCTTCTGACCAATTGCGAAATTGTCGTGGATTCAACGCAACTGCCGGCTCTTGAAGCGGGTGACTATTACTGGAAAGATCTTATGGGCTGCCAGGTAGTGACCACTCAGGGGTACCAGCTCGGTAAAGTCATCGATATGATGGAAACCGGCTCGAATGACGTTCTCGTCATCAAGGCAAACCTGAAGGATGCATTTGGCATCAAGGAGCGGCTGGTTCCGTTCCTCGATGGGCAGGTTATCAAGAAAGTCGATCTCGCTACTCAAACTATTGAAGTAGATTGGGATCCTGGTTTTTAAAACTCCGAAATCATACGGTAGTCGCTAGCATAGTGGGGATTGGCTTGTGTTTATTGGTGTCGTTAGCCTGTTTCCTGAAATGTTCCGCGCAATTACCGATTACGGGGTAACTGGCCGGGCAGTAAAAAATGGCCTGCTGAGCATTCAAAGCTGGAGTCCGCGTGACTTCACCTATGACCGGCACCGTACCGTGGACGACCGTCCTTACGGCGGCGGACCGGGAATGCTGATGATGGTGAATCCTTTGCGGGAAGCCATCCACGCAGCGAAAGCGGCGGCAGGGGAAGGTGCTAAGGTTATCTATCTTTCACCTCAGGGGCGCAAGCTTGATCAAGCGGGCGTCAGTGAACTGGCAACAAACGAGAAGCTAATTCTGGTTTGCGGCCGTTACGAAGGGATCGATGAGCGCGTGATCCAAACCGAAATTGACGAAGAATGGTCAATCGGCGATTACGTTCTCAGCGGCGGTGAGCTGCCAGCGATGACGCTGATTGACTCAGTCTCCCGGTTTATTCCGGGCGTGCTGGGACATGAAGCTTCGGCAACCGAAGATTCGTTTGCTGAGGGGTTGCTGGATTGCCCTCACTATACCCGTCCTGAAGTGTTGGATGGCATGGAAGTACCGGCGGTATTACTGTCGGGGAACCATGCGGAGATTCGCCGTTGGCGCCTGAAACAGTCGCTGGGCCGAACCTGGCTTAGAAGACCTGAACTTTTGGAAAACCTGGCTCTGACTGAAGAGCAAGCAAGGTTGCTGGCGGAGTTCAAAAAAGAACATACGCAACAGCAACATAAACATGATGGGCAAGGTTAATCCTTCCCAAAGCCCCTAAATAGTTGGCGTTGCAGCAAGATGGCAAGCGAGTGAATCCCGATGAGCTTACTTTGGTAAGTGATTCGGGTGAAGGAGAGCAGCCAGCGCAGATGCAGCTTCAAATATGACGGGGATATATCAGTTTACCCAGGATAAGAGATTAAATTATGAGCAATATTATTAAGCAACTTGAACAAGAACAGATGAAACAGGATGTACCTTCCTTCCGTCCGGGCGACTCCGTGGAAGTGAAAGTATGGGTCGTTGAAGGTTCTAAAAAACGTCTGCAGGCATTTGAGGGCGTGGTTATCGCTATCCGTAACCGCGGTCTGCACTCTGCATTCACTGTTCGTAAAATTTCCAACGGCGAAGGTGTTGAGCGTGTATTCCAGACTCACTCCCCAGTAATCGACAGCATTACTGTTAAACGTCGTGGTGCCGTTCGTAAAGCTAAACTGTACTACCTGCGTGAGCGTACCGGTAAGTCTGCTCGTATCAAAGAGCGTCTTAACTAAGATTCGCTTAGGCGACATCCAAATAAAAGGGCTGCCATCCGGCAGCCCTTTTTTATAGCGTAAATGTCGAAGTGCATTACCTGTAAAAAGGTCAGAACGGTGTGCGAATAAAAAGATGAACTATGTTCTCTGCTTTACCCCAAACAGCTGAAAATCACGTTTTTCAGCTGTTTGTCACCGGACTGAAAGGGCTGCCATCTGGCAGCCCTTTTTTATGCGCGGAATTCGCTGAAATTATGGGGCCGTAATGACGACCGCAACGCGGCGGTTTTCGGCACGGCCTTCGCCGGTACTGTTGCTGGCCACCGGATATTTCTTACCGAGTCCTTGCGTGGTGAGATTGCTGCGCGGGATTTTAGCGCCTTCAGCCCAGACATCCGCGACGATATTCGCGCGCTTGAGAGAGAGCTGTTCATTGTAGCCGTCTTCGCCGTAGTTATCGGTATGGCCATCAAGGCGGGCGTGCTTCAGGCCGGTTGCTGAGAGCTTCGCGGCCATTGACTGGATGGTTTGATAGCTTTCAGGCTGCAATTTGTATTGGTTTTTACCAAACAGGATCTTGTCGGACAGCCCAAGTGACCAGCCGTCGTTTGACTCAGAGAAGCCATAGGAGCGCATGGCGGCAACTTGCTCAGGAGAGAACGTCGAGGGTGGAGCCTGGCAGCCGGTTAACAGGAATGAAAAGAGCATTGCTGGTGCGAATAAGCGCGAAGCTATCATAATGAATTCCTTTGGTGCTGTTTTGTAAGCAACTCACGTTGCTTGTGTTTTTCTATATACATATTGCGGTCAGCGGTTTCCATCAGGTTTTCCGCCGACGTAATATCTTTAGCGAGCGCAACGCCGACGCTAAGCGTCATCGTGACCCAGTGCCCTCCCGGGAGGAGAATGGGTTGCTCGATAATTTCTTTTAGCTGCTTTAGCACCAGAGTTGCTTCGTTATCGCTATTAACAGAGTGGAGCAGCATGGCAAATTCGTCACCGCCCAGACGGAAGGCCAGATGGCGGGTGTTAGCAAAAGCCAGTAGCCGTTTTGCGACTTCAATGAGCACGGCGTCTCCCGCAGCGTGCCCCCAGGTATCATTAACAAACTTGAAATTATCGCCGTCCATAAACAACAGAGCACTGTCTTTCAGTGTATCTGCATCTTCAATCAGCTTATCCAAAGCACAGCGGAAGGCCGCACGGTTTGCCAGGCCAGTGAGAGAGTCCTGGAGTGCGGTTTTTTGCAGCGAGGCGTTCTTAAGCTGTAGCTGGCTTTGCCACTCTTCCATCTCATCCAGCAGGCTATTAAAGTCGAGGGCAAAAAGGTGGAATTCTTCGATTTTTTCCGGCGATACGCGACGGGAAAAATTGCGGTTGCTGCGCACGTCGTGAACCACGTCGGTAATATTCTGCAGTGCGGCATCAATGTCTTGATGCAGGTGGCGTGAAATACCCAATGCGATAACAGAGGCCAGTAGAATACAGGCCGTCAGTACGCCTAATGAAAGCCAGACGAACAGGGTAACGGTGGCATCCGTCCCGATCAGGCGCATTTCGCCGATGATTTTACCGTTATGCCAGATGGGCTGCCTGATAGGATGGGGATAGAGCCACTGCGTGACCAGTCCACCGACCATATCGCGCTGAGCGGGTTTATCGGCCTGCCAGTGGGTCAATTCTTTACCGTTAGCGTCCACAACCTTTGCGGCGGTAAACTGCCCTTGTTTGCCCAGTATCGCGAGGGTTTCATTTGCGGCAGCGCCATCGCGGAAAACAACCGCTGCCTCCAGGCTGTGGCTAACGGTAACGGCCAGTAACTCCAGATTTTTTTGGGCGTATTGCCGGAGCGTCAACATTGAGGCGACGGAAAGCAACAGCCAGACAATGAGCATGGCTATTACCACACTAATAATGCTGATTCTGCGTAACGTTCCTTTAAACGTCGGACGTGACGGCATGGTCAAATCCTTATTCATGACTATTATTCCCAGGCCGAGCCAGCAGTAATACATCCGGACTAACCCTGACGCCGCTTCGCGTTAATGCATCAAGATTTACCGAAAAAGAAACTGCGTCTTTATGAATATTCAGGCAGAAAGCGCTGCCAATTATGCACTGTGGGTTTTGCTCGGCAATTAACAATAAGGGTCGAGACTGATAGCGTTCTATTAATTGCAACTGCTGTTGTGGTGACTCGTTACCAAAATAGATCCCGTCGCATTGTGCCCGTAATGCCTCTTCGTCCGACTTAATGAGCAGCGGCTGAAAGGATATATCGCTATTTTTATTGCTCAGCGTAGCGGCATAGGCGGCGGTTGAGAAGATACACAGTCTGGGAAGACCCTGAAGCTGGGGCCAGCGCGTATAGCTTACAATACCGGCAACAATGGTACGAACCTTGTCAGACAGAGCCGGGCTAGCCGGTTGAGAGGCCAGCGTTCGGGACATAAATATCAGGCAGACGAAAAACGCCGTAAATAAAGTTAGCACGCGCGAAATAGGCATGGTTTTCACGCTCCACCTGACCAAAAGCCGCGTAGCCTGTGAAACGGGCCTTTATTATTTATGGTATCGACGTTGAGCATATCACTCCCGCATTATCCCGTCATTCATTCCCAGGTGTGATGATATTCCTGATTATTGAAAATAATAAAGAGAATAGCCCTGAAATGATGGCGCAAATCGTTATCTATATCCTCCACGAAGAAAAACTACCACGCGCCTGGATAATATCAGCATAGAAGGGGAATGAATTTTTACGCGCGGTTTTGTTTGTTATTGCATTTTTGTCCATAAAACACGCATTTTTATGTCTAGTGTAATATTTTCTTTACGATTGATGCGTTTATAAGCGCTATTGAATCGTTAGTGTAACGATTAATTTACGTATATTGGATTGCAATCTTTACTGCTGGCGGGTAAAGTAAGACCTCCTCCACGAGGAAACGACTATCGCAAACGAGCTAAATACAGGACAGCCATCATGCAAAAAGACGCGCTTAACAATGTTCATATCTCTGACGAACAAATACTTATCACGCCGGATCAGCTGAAAGCGGAATTCCCACTCACTGCGGCTCAGGAAGCGCAAATTGAGCAATCCCGTCAGACGATTTCCAACATCATTGCCGGTCGCGATCCGCGTCTGCTGGTGGTTTGTGGACCTTGCTCGATCCACGATCCGGAAGCTGCTATTGAATACGCTCGTCGTTTTAAAGCTCTGTCTGAACAAGTTAGCGATAGTCTGTACCTCGTGATGCGCGTCTATTTTGAAAAGCCTCGTACTACCGTTGGTTGGAAAGGGCTTATCAACGACCCGCATATGGATGGCTCGTTTGATGTGGAAGCAGGGCTGAAAATTGCGCGTCGCCTGCTGGTTGAGCTGGTAAGCCTGGGGCTGCCGCTGGCAACCGAGGCGCTGGATCCAAATAGTCCACAATACCTGGGCGACCTGTTTAGCTGGTCTGCAATTGGTGCCCGCACTACTGAATCCCAGACACACCGCGAAATGGCTTCTGGCCTTTCTATGCCGGTTGGTTTTAAAAATGGTACCGATGGCAGCCTGGGGACGGCGATTAACGCCATGCGCGCTGCCGCTATGCCGCACCGTTTCGTGGGCATTAACCAGGCAGGGCAGGTTTGCCTGCTGCAGACTCAGGGTAACCCGGATGGGCATGTGATTCTGCGCGGCGGCAAAGCGCCTAACTACAGCCCGGCGGATGTTGCCCAGTGTGAAGCCGAAATGCAGAAAGCAGGCCTGCGTCCGTCCTTGATGATAGATTGCAGCCACGGCAACTCAAATAAAGACTTCCGTCGCCAGCCGGGCGTGGCAGAATCCGCCATTGCTCAGATTAAAGATGGTAACCGCTCTATTATTGGCCTGATGATTGAAAGTAATATCCATGAAGGTAATCAATCATCAGAGCAGCCGCGCAGCGCAATGAAATACGGCGTGTCCGTGACCGATGCATGCATCGACTGGGAAACTACGGACAGCCTGCTGCGTGAGATCCACAAAGATCTGAGCGGTGTGCTGGCGGCTCGTCAGGCATAAGAGGTTTACTATGGTGGCTGAATTGACCGCGCTGCGCGATCAAATCGATGAAGTGGATAAAGCGCTACTGGATTTGCTGGCTAAGCGGCTGGAACTGGTGGCGGAAGTGGGTGAAGTAAAAAGCCGCTTCGGCTTACCTATTTATGTGCCGGAGCGAGAAACCTCCATGCTGGCGTCTCGCCGTAAAGAGGCCGAAGCCTTAGGGGTTCCACCGGATTTAATTGAAGACGTGCTGCGCCGCGTAATGCGCGAGTCGTACTCCAGCGAGAACGATAAGGGCTTTAAAACCCTGCATCCTTCACTGCGTCCGGTGGTGATTGTGGGCGGCGGCGGCCAGATGGGGCGTCTGTTTGAAAAAATGCTGACGCTTTCCGGCTACCGGGTTCGTATTCTTGAAAAAGAGGACTGGGATAAAGCGCCGGAACTGTTGGCCGATGCGGGCATGGTGATTGTGAGCGTGCCGATTCACATCACCGAGCAGGTTATCGCTAAGTTGCCTCCGCTGCCGGCGGACTGCATTCTGGTGGATTTAGCTTCAGTGAAGAATGGCCCGCTGCAGGCGATGCTGGCGGTACATTCTGGCCCGGTACTTGGCCTGCACCCGATGTTTGGCCCGGACAGCGGCAGTCTGGCAAAACAGGTTGTGGTTTACTGCGACGGCCGCCAGCCGGAAGCTTATCAGTGGCTGCTGGAACAGATTCAGGTTTGGGGCGCGCGTTTGCACCGTTCCAGCGCCGTTGAGCACGACCAGAATATGGCGTTTATTCAGGCACTGCGCCACTTCGCGACCTTCGCGTATGGGCTGCATCTGGCGGAAGAAAACGTACAGCTTGAGCAGCTTCTGGCGCTGTCATCGCCGATTTACCGTCTCGAGCTGGCGATGGTGGGCCGACTGTTCGCCCAGGATCCACAGCTCTATGCCGACATTATTATGTCGTCGGAAAGTAATCTGGCGCTGATTAAGCGCTATTACAAGCGCTTCGGCGAGGCGATTGGCCTGCTGGAACACGGTGACAAGCAGGCGTTTATCGACAGCTTCCGTAAAGTGGAGCACTGGTTCGGGGATTACGCTCAACGTTTCCAGAATGAGAGCCGCGTCCTGTTACGCCAGGCAAATGATAACCGCCAGTAAGTGGCAAAAGGTTTTATAATCAAAAGCCAGTGGGAGTTTACCCGCTGGCTTTTTTGTTTGCCAAAAGGATACCTGAAATGGCTGAGCCTCAGCTGCTGTTCGACTATATCGGTCACTTACCCGAATGCCCTACGTGGAGCGCAGAAGAAGGTAGCCTCTACTGGACGGATATTCTTGAGAATGAAATCCACCGCTATCATCTTGCCAGCGGCAAGCATGACATTATTCAGTTTTCCGAAGAGGTGGGCTGCTTTGCTCTGCGCGAAACCGGCGGGTTTATTGTGGCAATGCGAAGCGGGATTTGGCTGACCAATAACACCGGGCTGATTGTGGGCAAAGTTTGCGATAACCCGAGTAACCCGGATCTGGCACGTTTCAACGACGGCGGAACCGACAGGCAGGGGCGTTTTTACGCCGGCACGTTCTGGGGGCCTGGTGACTATAATGGCGCGTTACTTTGTCGGGTGGATAACGATCTGACGCCGCATGTGATTCAGCATGATATTCACGGCGCTAACGGACTGGCATTTAGCGCGGATGGACAATGGATGTATACCTCGGACACGCCGAATGCCGTGATTTACCGCACCCCTCTGGATGCGCAAGGTGAGCCGGGCGTACGTGAAGTCTTTAAGCGATTTGCCAAAAACGAGGGTGTTCCTGACGGAGCTGCGCTGGACAGCGAAGGCTACTATTGGACGGCGCTGTTTGATGGCTACCGTATTGCGCGTATTTCACCTCAGGGGGAGATTGTTGAAGAGCACAGCTTGCCCGTGCGCTGCCCAACGATGGTCTGCTTTGGTGGTGATGATATGAAAACGCTATTTATCACCACCACCAGGGAAAATATGGACGAGGACGAGGTAGCAAGTCTGCCGCTTTCCGGGGCTATCTTCACTTTACGTGTAGACGTGGCTGGAATGGAAAAATTGACGTTTCGCGAAGCGTAATGCGCCCGCCCGACACAGGTCGGGCGGGCACTTTAATCAAATGGGATCGACCGGTACCACATTTTCGCTTGGATAGCTGCCGAGCACTTTCAGGGAGCGGGTGATTTCCCCCAGCTCGCGCAACGCCTTACGCATTGCCTCATCTTTCAGGTTTGCCTGAATATCCAGATAGAACATCTCTTCCCACGGGTTACCGTTGATTGGGCGTGATTCGAGCTTGGTCATGATCAGGTTGTGATTACGTAGTACAAGCAACGCCTCTACCAGCGCACCGGCCTGCTGACCGGTTGCCATCAGCAGAGTGGTTTTCGCGGGTACTTGGTCAGAAACCTCAACGGCCTTACGCGCCAGCACCACAAAGCGGGTGATGTTCTGGGTCTGGTTAGCCAGGTTACGTTCGAGCACCTGCAGGCCGTAAAGCGCACCACCGGCTTCACTGCCCAACGCCGCTGCGTAAGGGGAGTTAGCCTGCGCGACTTTCTCCATTGCCGCAGAGGTGCTTTCGGTGTACTCAATTTTCCAGTGTGGATAGCGATTGATGAACTGGCTGCACTGCTGGAAAGGCTGAGGGTGACTGTAAACAGTCTGGATCTGCTCAAGGTCGGTAGAGCCGGAAACCAGCACGCAGTGGTCAATCGGCACCGTCATTTCGGCAACGATCGACAGGCTGGTGTGTTGCAGCAGATCGTAAACGTCGTTTATGGCACCCGAACTGGTGTTTTCAATCGGCACAACGGCGTAATCCGCTTGGCCTGTTTCCACCTGGTTGAAGATATCGTGGAACTTGGAGCAGCCGCTTTCGATGAACTGCTCAAAGTGACGAGCGGCATACTGGCGCGCAGCAAGGTGAGAGTAAGAACCTTTCGGGCCAAGAAAAGCGATACGAGCAGAATGAGGATTGGTTTTATTCAGATGCTGTTGCAGCAGAGTTTGCTGTGTAAGAACCGAGTCTTCAATAATGAGCTGAAACAGGCGCGTGATGTAGTGGGCATCGAGATGGTGGTCTTTACCGAGGGTAATCAGGCGCTCCAGTAAATCTCTTTCACGATCGATATCGCGTACCGGGCGGTGAGAAGCGAGTTTTGCTTTGCCAACCTCAACTGCCAGCAAGCGACGCTCTGCCAACAGGGCTAACAGCTTTTCATCCAGTGCGCTGATTTTATCGCGTAGGTCCAGCAACGGATTAATTTCGGTCATAACGCTACCTTTTCGATATCCATAAAAAAGCCTCCCGGTTGGGAGGCTTGTTTGTTCGTCTTCGCATTCTTTATCACACGACGAATTGCCTCCTGGTCAGGGGAAGGTAAAAAAGAATGCGAAGAAGAACGGGAAAAGTTTCATGTCAGGTTTCCTGAGTAATCTAAGAGTTAAAGTACCTGCTCTGTTTTCGTTCTGTCAATAAAAAACGCGCCCGGAGGCGCGTTGCGGTGAGTGGAAGGAGAGTAACCTGTTACTCTTCGTCTGCTTCTGCTTCTGCAAAGGACACGTCTTTCACTGAACCTGCTGTGCGACGTGCTTCACCTTTGTGCTGCACTTTGTTTAATTGTCGCTCCAGTTTGCTGATTAATTCGTTGATAGCCGTATACATATCTTCATGTCTGGCACTGGCTACAAGGTGCCCATTCGGTGTGTTAATCGTGGCGTCAGCCACAAAACCCTGAGGTTCTTTGGACAAGATGATATGTGGATTAATTAGATGAGTTTGCCACTTGTCCAGTTTGCTGAGACGGTCGGCGACATGCTGGCGAATAGCTGGGGTGATTTCCATTTGCTTGCTGGTAATGTTCATTGTCATAAAGTTACCTCTTGTCTTTGCCGTCTTGGTAACTCCAGCATACCGCTCCCAATGTCAGAATGTGTGATTTAAATCACATTATTTTGTCACTTTTTGTCAAGGAAGCCTTTTTGTGAGGCAGGACAGGATATGTGTTTTTAGCACTTGTGGTAATCCACAATCGCGTCCATATTTGATGGGATGACCTGACGCTAAACCGTTTCAGTTTTGGCGTTGGCAGATAAAAAAACGGCAGCCGAGGCTGCCGTTTTTCTTATGACGTAGTGGATCAGGTATTGCTGCTGTTCGCGGCAATAATCTTCGCGACTTTGTCGGCCTGGCCCGGCATCTGCATCTCGCGATAGGCATTTTCCATCAGCTTTAAGCCGTCGCGGGTTGCCTGAGTGTCCGGGTAATCACGCAGCATCCCTTCAACGCGATTAACTACTGCAACCCATGCGCCGCGTTTCGTGTAATATTGCGCCACGGAAAGCTCATATTTCGCCAGGCGATCTTTCAGAAACACGAGGCGTTTGGTGGCGTCGGTTACGTACTGGCTGTTAGGGTAGCCGCGCACCAGCTTCGAGAAGTCGTTGAACGCGTCGCGGGCGTGCTGCGGATCGCGGTCAGAACGGTCAACGCCGAAGAAGCCCTGCAGCGCGCTGTCATCTAACGCCATGTCCGTCAGGCCACGCATGTAAAGTACGTAGTCGATGTTTGGATGAGTCGGATTAAGACGCATGAAGCGATCGATCGCCGCCTGAGCCAGCGGTAAGTCCGCATTTTTATAGTAAGCGTAAATCAGATCCAACTGCACTTGCTGAGAGTACGGGCCGAACGGATAACGGTTATCCAGCGCTTCCAGTTGCGTTATCGCCGCTTTAAAGTTACCGTCCTGCAGCTTTTGCTGGGCAGTCGCATAGATCTCAGAAGGCGGATTATCAGGAACCTCATCCTTGGAACTGGAGCAACCAGCCAAAGCCAGGCTCAACGTGGCCGCTGCCACCAGATATTTCATGCGCGTCATGACGTTTGACTTTCCTAAGTAATGTTATTTCCGGGAGAGTTCGTGTTCCGGCTCCCGATAAAGACCAGCTACAATAGCACATTATATTAAACGGCATTGCCGTAAAACCCAACGTTAACGAAAGAAGCTGTCTATGGCACAACTAGTACAACTCACCGAAACGGTGTCCGATTCACAACTGGGTCAACGCTTAGATCAGGCATTGGCCGAATTGTTCCCGGATTATTCGCGTTCGCGCATAAAAGAATGGATTCTTGACCAGCGAGTTACGGTCAACGGCGTTGTCTGGGACAAGCCGAAAGAAAAAGTATTGGGTGGCGAACTCGTTGCTATCAATGCAGAAATTGAAGAAGAAGCGCGCTGGGAACCTCAGGATATCCCCCTGAATATTGTTTATGAAGATGAAGATATTCTGGTTATTAACAAGCCGCGTGATCTGGTCGTTCACCCCGGTGCGGGCAACCCTGACGGCACGGTGCTGAATGCGTTGCTGCATTACTATCCGCCGATTGCCGATGTACCGCGCGCGGGTATCGTTCACCGTCTGGATAAAGACACCACCGGCCTGATGGTCGTCGCGAAGACCGTTCCGGCGCAAACACGCCTGGTTGAAGCACTCCAGCTGCGCGAGATTACCCGTGAGTATGAGGCCGTTGCTATCGGCCATATGACCGGTGGCGGTACGGTGGAAGAGCCAATCAGCCGTCATCCGACTAAACGTACCCATATGTCCGTGCACCCGATGGGTAAACCAGCGGTGACGCACTACCGTATTATGGAGCATTTCCGCGTCCATACCCGTCTGCGTCTGCGTCTGGAAACCGGTCGTACTCACCAGATCCGTGTTCATATGGCGCACATCAGCCATCCGCTGGTGGGCGATCAGCTGTACGGTGGCCGTCCTCGTCCGCCGAAAGGCGCATCGGAAGAGTTCGTCAGCGTACTGCGCAAGTTCGATCGCCAGGCCCTGCACGCTACCATGCTGCGTCTTTACCATCCTGTCAGTGGGATTCTGATGGAATGGAGTGCACCAATCCCGCAGGATATGGTTGAACTTATCGAAGCCCTGCGCGTCGATACTGAAATCCACAAGGATCAACTGGACTGGTTATGATCAAAACGATCGTCCCGCAGTGGCCCCTTCCTCAAGGGGTCGCCTCCTGTAGCTCAACCCGTATCGGCGGCGTTAGCCTCGCGCCGTACGACTCGATGAATCTGGGCGCCCACTGTGGCGATAACCTGGAGCACGTCGAAGAGAACCGTCGGTTGTTTTACGCCGCGGCAGGTTTGCCTTCGAAGCCAGTCTGGCTTGAGCAGGTTCACGGTAAAACGGTGTTAAGGCTAACGGGTGAACCGTACGCTTCAAAGCGTGCGGATGCTTCTTATAGCAATACGCCGGGGACGGTTTGTGCGGTGATGACGGCAGATTGCCTGCCGGTGTTATTTTGTAATGACGCGGGAACGGAAGTTGCCGCAGCTCATGCAGGCTGGCGCGGTTTGTGTGACGGCGTGCTTGAAGATACGGTAGCTTGTTTCCAGGACGCTCCGCAGAACATTCGCGCCTGGCTTGGGCCGGCAATTGGCCCTCTGGCATTTGAAGTCGGGCCGGAAGTCCGTGAAGCCTTTATGGCAAAGGACGAAAAAGCGGCAAGCGCTTTCCGCGCTGCGGGTGAAAAGTACTATGCTGATATCTACCAGCTTGCAAGGCAGCGGCTGGCGAACGTGGGGGTTACGCAGGTGTACGGCGGCGACCGCTGTACCTGGACCGAAAGCGGCGATTTCTTCTCATACCGCCGCGACAGAACCACAGGTCGTATGGCAAGTTTCATCTGGCTGATATAACCTATCGAATCAAGACGATCCAGTGCGTGTCGCTCGCGCTTCATATATTTCAGGTCATTAACCTTGAATAATTGAGGGATGACCTCATTTAATCTCCAGTAGCAAATTTGACCTGTTTATGGGAGGAGTTATGCGTCTGGATCGTCTTACCAATAAATTCCAGCTTGCTCTCGCCGATGCCCAATCTCTTGCGCTTGGGCACGACAATCAATTCATCGAACCTCTGCATCTGATGAGCGCTTTGCTCAATCAGGAAGGGGGATCTGTGCGTCCGTTACTGACCTCTGCGGGGGTGAACGCGGGCAAATTACGTACTGACATCGAGCAGGCGCTAAGCCGTTTGCCGCAGGTAGAGGGCACCGGCGGCGACGTCCAGCCTTCTCAGGATCTGGTACGCGTATTGAACCTGTGCGACAAGCTGGCACAAAAACGAAACGATAACTTTATTTCGTCAGAGCTGTTTGTTCTGGCGGTACTTGACTCTCGCGGCACTCTGACCGATTTGCTGAAAGCAGCGGGCGCAACGCCAGCGAACGTAACCGCCGCGATTGAGCAAATGCGTGGAGGGGAGAGCGTGAACGATCAGGGTGCCGAAGACCAACGTCAGGCATTGAAGAAATACACCGTTGATTTAACTGAGCGGGCCGAACAAGGCAAGCTGGATCCGGTTATTGGCCGTGATGAAGAAATTCGCCGTACTATCCAGGTATTGCAGCGCCGTACAAAAAACAACCCGGTACTGATTGGTGAACCGGGCGTCGGTAAAACGGCCATCGTCGAAGGGCTTGCACAGCGCATCATTAATGGTGAAGTACCAGAAGGCTTGAAAGGTCGTCGGGTTCTCGCGCTGGATATGGGCGCGCTGGTGGCAGGGGCCAAATACCGCGGTGAGTTCGAAGAACGTCTGAAAGGCGTGCTGAACGATCTCTCTAAGCAGGAAGGTAACGTCATTCTGTTTATTGATGAGCTGCATACTATGGTTGGCGCAGGTAAAGCCGACGGCGCAATGGATGCCGGGAACATGCTCAAGCCGGCGCTTGCTCGTGGTGAACTCCACTGCGTTGGCGCGACCACGCTCGATGAATATCGCCAATATATAGAGAAGGATGCTGCGCTAGAACGACGTTTCCAAAAAGTGTTCGTGGCGGAGCCTACTGTAGAAGACACCATTGCGATTCTGCGCGGGCTGAAAGAACGCTATGAGCTGCATCACCATGTACAAATTACCGATCCGGCAATTGTGGCGGCAGCCACGCTGTCTCATCGCTATATTGCCGATCGTCAACTGCCGGATAAGGCCATCGACCTTATTGATGAAGCCGCATCCAGCATTCGTATGCAGATAGATTCCAAGCCGGAAGAGCTGGACCGTCTCGATCGCCGCATTATCCAGCTCAAGCTGGAGCAGCAGGCGCTGAAGAAAGAGTCTGATGAAGCCAGTCAGAAACGACTCAGCATGCTGAATGAAGAACTGGAAGATAAAGAACGTCAGTACTCTGAGCTCGAAGAAGAGTGGAAGGCGGAGAAAGCCTCGCTGTCCGGTACGCAGACCATCAAGGCTGAACTTGAGCAGGCGAAAATTGCTATCGAGCAGGCGCGCCGCGTCGGCGACCTGGGGCGGATGTCCGAACTGCAGTACGGGAAAATTCCTGAGTTGGAAAAACAGCTGGCGGCGGCGACCCAGAGCGAAGGGAAAACCATGCGTCTGCTGCGTAATAAAGTGACGGATGCAGAAATTGCCGAAGTGCTGGCGCGCTGGACCGGGATCCCGGTTGCCCGAATGCTGGAAGGCGAGCGCGACAAGCTATTACGTATGGAAAAAGATCTTCATCAGCGCGTGATTGGCCAGGATGAAGCCGTCGAGGCGGTATCAAACGCTATTCGCCGTAGCCGCGCAGGGCTATCTGACCCGAATCGCCCAATCGGTTCGTTCCTGTTCCTGGGGCCAACCGGGGTAGGTAAGACCGAGCTGTGCAAAGCGTTGGCGAACTTTATGTTCGACAGCGACGATGCGATGGTGCGGATCGATATGTCCGAGTTTATGGAGAAACACTCCGTATCGCGGCTGGTGGGTGCGCCTCCTGGCTATGTGGGTTATGAAGAAGGCGGTTATCTGACGGAAGCCGTTCGTCGTCGTCCTTACTCAGTCATTCTGCTGGATGAGGTCGAGAAGGCACATCCGGATGTGTTTAACATCCTGCTGCAGGTCCTTGATGACGGTCGTTTGACCGATGGACAGGGCAGAACCGTTGATTTCCGTAATACGGTTGTCATTATGACCTCGAACCTTGGCTCAGACTTAATTCAGGAGCGTTTTGGCGAACTGGATTACGGTCACATGAAGGATCTGGTGCTGGGCGTGGTTAGCCAAAGCTTCCGTCCTGAGTTCATTAACCGTATAGATGAAGTCGTTGTCTTCCATCCTCTGGGTGAGCGCCACATTGCTTCTATTGCGCAGATCCAGCTGCAGCGTTTGTACAAACGGCTCGAGGAGCGTGGCTACGGGGTGAATATCTCAGATGAGGCGCTGAAGCTGCTTAGTGAAAACGGATATGACCCGGTGTATGGGGCGCGTCCGCTGAAACGCGCTATCCAGCAGCAAATTGAGAACCCGCTGGCTCAGCAAATTCTCTCCGGAGAGCTGATTCCAGGGAAAACAATTCAGCTGGAAGTGAAAAACAACCATATTGTGGCAGTGCAGTAAGTCACATAACGTAAAAAACGAGCCCGTTCGGGCTCGTTTTTGTTTGAAAAAGAATCAATCGCGACCGGAATTTAGACGCTTAGCCTGGAAAGTGAGCGATCGGCAATTATTTTGTATTTTATACTTGTCAGGCTCTGAGAACC
>WJYK01000023.1 GCA_009668225.1 Enterobacteriaceae bacterium RIT693
CTGGCCTTTTTGCATCTGAAGCTCAAAGAGGATGAGAACCTCCGAAGGAGGTTTGAGCCGAGCGTAGCGAGACAACGTTGCTTTAGCAACGGCCCGCAGGGGAATCATCCTCTCTCGCCGACCACACAAAGAAAACGCCGCTTCTTTCACGCTTCATGCTGCCTTGTCGCTTAGACGCGACAATAGGGACATTTCATGTCTCCAAATGGAGACATTTAGTTCTTTGTTTTTAAAGTTATTTATAAATAAGGTGATAACGCGTCTCCTTAAGGAGACAAAAGCTTTTCATGATGAATGGAATGCCGGGGTATCCGAAAGGAATACTTTGCTCATGTTAATGCTATGAAACTACTAATATTAGCGGTTGGCTTAGTTTCTAAATGCAAACATGGCATGCATTGTGCAATAATAAATCTGTAGATGCTCATTCCACTTCTTATGTTTGCTTAGGCTTCATAAACCCAGGAATGACGCAGAGCCGATTACGGTGCTTATCGTCCACCCACAGATGTCGCCCCAGCGGGGTCTCATCCAACACCATGGACATAACGTTGAGTGAAGCACCAATTAGTTGTCAAACAGACCTGTTTTAACACCTGCCAATTGGCAGGTGTTTTTTTTTGCATACTGGAAAGGGGAAGGCGGCAAAACGCCGCCTTAACGGCTATGGATTGGGATGGTTTTGTAGGGTCAGCAGCAGGCCATCACGGCGCATGATTGCCGCTTCTTCTGGCTTATGCAGTTTATCGAGAGAGTCAGCCAGCCAGGCGTAATCATAAGCATCCGGACGTTGCTTAATAGCTTCACGGAATGCATCGCTTGCCTGCTGCCATTCGCCGTGTTTCATCAGCAACTGCCCCAGCGTGCTTTGCAGCAGAGGGCGATCGCCCTGCGTTTTGATCTGCTGGCGTAAGGCTTTCTCTAACTGCTCTGGATTACCGGACTTCAGGCGCGGCATCAATAACACCAAGCGATCGTCGTACTGACGCTTCAGCCCGTCAATGATTACCTCCTGCGCGGCATCGTGATCGTCACATTCAATCAGATGTTCAGCGATAGCCACCTGCAGTACGCTCTGATGGCGCGTCTTACGGCTTTGGTTGCGCCACCAGGCTTTCAGGCCATCGTTACCCTGATCGGCCATCGCCTGATCCATCAGTCCGATCCAGGCCTGCTGCTGCAGCGCTTCACGGTGGGCGTCGTCACCGATCTGCACTTTTTCCATCGCCGGCAGAATATCCAGCAATGAACTCCATGCGCCGGTTCGCAGGTAGGCCTGCTCTGCCAGGCGAAGGACTTCAGGATGGCGCGGTGCGACTTCCAGAAGCTTATCAATGCCGTGGCGTGCCGCATGGTTTTCATTACGTGCCAGCTGCAATCGAACGCGAGTGATCTCTACCGGGAGCTGATCGTTATCCGCCAGTTCGGCTGCGCGCTCAAGATGCTGATTAGCACGAATTTCATCGCCACGCTGTTGAGCGGCCTCTGCGGCAAGCAGATAGTTCACCACCGGTTGTTCGGCGTGATCGGCATTCTTGCTCATCAGCTTCTCAACCTGCTGATAATCGCCTTCAGCCAGTTTCAGCAGTGCGGCTTTGGTTTGCTTGCGGGCACGGCTGCGCTTGCGGCCCAGGAACCAACCGCGGGTGCGGGCGCCGGTACGGAAAATGCGGCGCAACACCCATTCGATAGCAAACAGCACCACCATCGTCAGGATCAAAATAATGACTAAACCGGTCACGCTGGTTTCAACGTTGTAGTTATCGGTCTGGATTAACACGTAACCCTGGTGACCCGCCAACATGGGACCCAGTACGATGCCTGCAATCAGCAGCAGGAAGAGCAATAAGACTTTAATCATGCTTATTCTCCCTGACTTGCGGCAGGTGCAGGCTGTGCTGGCGCTGCCTCTGGCTGAGCATTATTGAGTGCAGGGCTTGCCGGTTGGGCAAGTAAATTGCGTACTCGGGTTTGCATCAGTTTTTCCAGCAGCGGCTGGCTTTGCAGCGTCTGCGGAATATCCATATGAATGCTCTGTTGGCTCAGGCCATCAAGCTCTTCAAGAAACGCCTTGGTGGCTGAATCATTCGTATCGTAATAGGCACGTACCCAGGTAGACACATTGTCCAGAGCCTGCTTGTAGGTGTCTTCCTGATGGCGTGGTACAGCCTGCGCGGCGACCAGCAGGCGGGAGCGAATATTTTCGCGCAGGTAGATATCCTGATTCGGTGCCAGCAGCGGAACGGCGGTTTCATCGCGGCGGCGGATAGTGATAAAGCTATCCATAAAGCTGTGCCAGCTTTTCACCAGGTTCTGACGCCATTCGGTAATCGTGCCTGACAGCTCGCCGCTGTCAGAATCCATCGGTGAATCATCGCTGTCGTTATCGGCAAGGCGCAGGTTATCCAGGCCGTTAGAGAGCTGATTCAGCTTGAGGATAATCCCGTCGTAGTCGACCTGGGTCACCGTAGACAGCGTTGAAATATCGTCCGTTAGCGCACGGCGAGCGGTGATGAGGCTCGGGTCGTTCATATCGGCGAGGCTGGCATCGGCGCTTTTTAACAGCGCCGCGGCTGTTGTAACGTCCTGATCGCTCCACAGCTTACGGCCCGCCAGCTTCACGAGGAAGTCAGCCTGTGCCAGCAGCCAGGTTTTCGAGTCGCTGCCGGAAATTGTCGCGACCTTTTGCTGCACTTCATCTAACTGGTGCGCCAGCGCTGCCTGCTGCTTATTGGCATCGCTGAGTGCAGTAGCCTGCTGTTTCAGCGTGGCATCAAATTCGCTCTTCTGCGCTTCCTGCTGCTTCTGCAGGGCAATCAGCTGATTAGCCAGCGCATCGCTGGTCGCCGTCTGAGTTGATACCTGGTGCTTGCCATAGCTATAAAGCCCGCCGCCTAACGCCAGGGCAATGGCGATGGCTATCGCCCCCAACGCGATACCCGCCACGCCGGAACGATTTTTCTTTGGCGTTGGCTCGGGTTGCGATGGCGTCTCCACCGCGGGTGTGGTTTCCTCAACCATGGCGGAGGAGTTATTTTGTTCCGTCATTGTGGCGTCCTGTTATTGTTAGGTGTGTTGTAACGCACGTAGCAGCGCGTCATTGTCCGCATGCGCGGCGACCCGAATATTCTGCCAGCCCATTTCCCGGGCAAGGTCCGCTAAGCGCTCGCTGACAACCAGCAACTGGCAGCGAAGTAGCCAGTTCTTGCGATACCAGTCGGGTGTTAGCGTGTAAAGCTGCTGCAGCATTTCACCGCTGGTAACCACCAGCGTTGAGATCCCTCGCGCATGCCAGCGGTGGGCCTCTTCTGTTCCATCGTAAATAATAGCGCTTCGCTGATAACACTCACAGAAGCTGACCTCAGCGCCTCGCGCTTCAAGCGTTTCGCCCAGCAGTTCACGCCCGCCGTTTCCACGTAAAATTAACGCGCGTTTGCCGGCAACATTCTGTAATTCAGGTAATTGTAGCAACACTTCGCTGGTTTCCCGATCTTGTGGATAGCGAACAGGAAAATGGCTGACGGTATGAAAAGCCAGCGCGGTTGTCCGGCCTATGGCAAACCAGCTTAGTTTATCCGGCCAGGGGATACCGCTGCGGCGCAAAAGAGGGGCGGCATAGTCAATCACGTGCTGCGAAAGAACAAAGACCAAATCGCCGGGCGCAAGCGCCGCAAGCTGGGCCGGAAGCTGTGACAGCTGCCGGCCGGGCGAGAACTCGATAAGCGGGAAGCTATACGCCACCTGCCCGAGTGCGCGCAGACGGCTCACTAACTCTTCCCCGGCAGGGGAGGGGCGGGTGACAAGGATCGTCATGCGGGAGCATCTCCATCATAAACGTCGGCGAGGATCTCGCGAGCACCGTTATCCAGCAGCTCTTCCGCCAGTGAAACGCCCATGGCTACGGCATCTTCCGGTTTACCACGGCGTTCGCCGCGTACCATCACGGAACCGTCAGGCGCGCCGACTAATGCGCGAAGCCAGAGTTCATTATCTTTCAGCTCGGCATAGCTACCGATTGGCACCTGACAGCCGCCTTCAAGGCGCATATTCATCGCGCGTTCTGCGCTGACGCGAATGGCGGTTTCATGGTGATTCAGCGGCGCCAGCAGCGCTTTGGTGCGCTCATCGTTCAGGCGGCATTCAATGCCAACTGCGCCCTGACCGACGGCGGGCAGAGACACTTCCGGCGGCAGCGCGTAGCGAATGCGATCCTGCATCTCAAGGCGGTTTAGCCCGGCGACGGCAAGAATAATGGCATCGTATTCGCCCTTATCCAGCTTGCCGAGGCGGGTGCCAAGGTTACCGCGCAGGGAGCGAATCACTAAATCGGGACGCTGTTCGGCTATCTGGCACTGGCGGCGCAGGCTTGAAGTGCCCACGATGCTGCCGGCCGGAAGCGCATCCAGCGTTTGATAATGATTGGAGACAAAGGCGTCACGCGGGTCGTCGCGCTCGCAAATGGTGACCAGCCCCAGACCTTCAGGGAACGCCACCGGCACGTCTTTTAGGGAGTGAACGGCGATGTCCGCACGCCCGTCCAGCATTGCCAGCTCGAGCTCTTTAACGAATAGCCCTTTACCGCCCACTTTGGCGAGCGGCGTGTCCAGCAAAACATCACCTCGCGTGACCATCGGCACTAACTCAACGGTCAGCTGTGGATGAAAAGCTTCAAGACGCTGCTTAACATAATGTGCTTGCCAGAGTGCAAGAGGACTTTGGCGAGTGGCAATTCTGAGTATATTGTCTAACATGCTTGTTACCGTAATTATCGTCCACCGACCATCCTACCATTGTTAGCGGAAGGCTGTCAGGTTCGGCGGTTTTTGCGGCAACAGAGGGACGTGATTCGCATTATGGAAGAAACGGCCACTGACCGCGGCATCTACCACTTTGGTAGCGCATCTTTCTTTACGGTCAACTGGCAAGGTGTTAAATTGATCACGTTTCCAGCAATTGCTGTCCCGATCGTTTATAATAATGGGGACAACAACCAGGAAACGGGTTTTTTCGTAATACTGAAACCATCAGGCGATACGTCTTGTACCTCTATATTGAGACACTTAAACAGAGACTGGATGCCATCAATCAACTGCGCGTAGATCGCGCGCTTGCTGCTATGGGGCCTGCCTTCCAACAGGTCTACAGTCTACTGCCAACGTTATTACATTATCATCACCCGCTGATGCCGGGTTACCTTGACGGTAACGTTCCCTGTGGCATTTGCATCTACACGCCTGATGAAACCCAACGCCACTACCTGGACGAGCTCGAACTGCAGCGCGGCATGCCGCCTCAGGAGACGCCAGCGGGCGAACTGCCGATAACCGGCCTCTATTCCATGGGCAGCACCTCCTCGGTGGGGCAAAGTTGCTCTTCTGACCTTGATATCTGGGTTTGCCACCAGTCATGGCTCGACAACGACGAGCGCCAGCTGTTGCAGCGTAAATGCAGCCTGCTGGAGAGCTGGGCGGCGTCCCTTGGCGTTGAGGTTAGCTTCTTCCTGATTGACGAAAACCGCTTCCGCCATAACGAAAGCGGCAGCCTGGGCGGTGAAGACTGTGGTTCCACGCAGCATATCCTGTTGCTGGACGAGTTTTACCGTACGGCTGTACGCCTGGCCGGGAAGCGCATTCTATGGAACATGGTGCCCGGTGATGAAGAAGAGCATTACGACGATTACGTAATGACCCTTTACGCCCAGGGCGTGCTGACGCCAAACGAGTGGCTCGATCTCGGTGGTTTAAGCTCGCTGTCTGCCGAAGAGTACTTTGGCGCCAGCCTGTGGCAGCTGTATAAAAGCATCGATTCTCCCTACAAGGCAGTGTTGAAAACGCTGCTGCTGGAAGCCTATTCCTGGGAATATCCGAATACCCGCCTGCTGGCGAAAGATATCAAACAGCGCCTGCACGACGGCGAGATAGTCTCCTTTGGTCTTGACCCGTACTGCATGATGCTGGAGCGCGTGACCGAGTACCTGACGCAAATTGAAGATCATGCGCGTCTGGACCTGGTTCGCCGCTGCTTCTACCTGAAGGTTTGCGAAAAACTCTCGCGGGAACGCGCCTGCGTTGGCTGGCGCCGTGAAGTGTTGAGCCAGCTGGTGAAAAGCTGGGGCTGGGACGATGTCCGTCTCGCGATGCTGGACAACCGGGCTAACTGGAAAATCGACCAGGTACGTGAAGCACATAACGAGCTGCTCGACGCGATGATGCAGAGCTACCGTAACCTGATTCGTTTTGCGCGCCGCAATAACCTGAGCGTTTCTGCCAGCCCGCAGGATATCGGCGTGTTAACGCGTAAGCTGTATGCTGCGTTTGAAGCGCTGCCGGGTAAAGTCACGCTGGTTAACCCGCAAATTTCGCCAGATCTCTCTGAACCGAATCTGACCTTTATCCATGTGCCGCTTGGCCGAGCCAACCGTTCCGGCTGGTATCTCTACAACCGTGCGCCAAACATGGACTCCATCGTCAGCCATCAACCGCTGGAATATAACCGTTATCTTAATAAGCTGGTGGCATGGGCCTACTTTAACGGCCTGCTGACCTCGCGTACCCGCCTGTTTATTAAGGGCAACGGTATTTGTGACTTACCTAAGCTGCAGGAAATGGTGGCGGATGTTTCCCATCACTTCCCGCTGCGTCTCCCGGCCCCGACGCCGAAAGCGCTGTACAGCCCGTGCGAGATTCGCCACCTGGCGATTATCGTCAACCTTGAGTACGACCCGACGGCGGCCTTCCGCAATCAGGTGGTACACTTCGACTTCCGTAAGCTGGACGTGTTCAGCTTCGGCGAACAGCAGCAGTGCCTGATTGGCAGCGTTGACCTGCTGTACCGCAACTCGTGGAATGAGGTGCGTACCCTGCACTTCAACGGCGAGCAGGCGATGATCGAAGCGTTAAAAACCATTCTCGGTAAAATGCACCAGGATGCCGCGCCACCGGATAGTGTCGAGGTCTTCTGCTATAGCCAGCACCTGCGCGGCCTGATCCGTACTCGTGTGCAGCAGCTGGTGTCTGAATGCATCGAATTCCGCCTTTCCAGCACGCGTCAGGAACCTGGCCGCTTTAAAGCGGTGCGGGTTTCCGGCCAGACCTGGGGTCTGTTCTTTGAACGTCTAAATGTCTCCGTGCAGAAGCTGGAAAATGCCGTCGAGTTTTATGGCGCTATTTCACACAACAAACTGCACGGCCTGTCAGTGCAGGTTGGCACGAATCAGGTTCAACTGCCGGCGGTGGTGGATGGCTTTGCCAGCGAAGGGATTATTCAGTTCTTCTTTGAAGAGGCCAGCGAAGACCAGGGCTTCAACATCTATATTCTGGATGAAAGCAACCGCGCCGAGGTTTACCACCATTGCGAGGGCAGTAAAGAGGAGCTGGTACGCGACGTTAGCCGATTCTACTCTTCGTCCCACGATCGCTTTACCTACGGCTCAAGCTTCATTAACTTTAATCTGCCGCAGTTCTACCAGATAGTGAAGGTTGATGGCCGGATGCAGGTCATTCCGTTCCGCACCCAGTCAATGGCAACAGCCGCGCCGGCTAATCCGGACGATAACTCAGCGCCGCTGCTGCAGCAGTATCAACAGTAATCAGCGAAAGCTCACCGCTTCACCCGCCTGCTGTGAGCTGGCTTCTTCCAGCAGCTGCCAGAACTCCGCACCGCTACGATCGCAAATCCATTCGCCGCCCTTCAGATTGAAATGATAGCCGCCGCTTTTTGTTGCCAGCCACACCTGGTGCAGAGGCTCCTGGCGGTTAATGATAATTTTGCTGCCGTTTTCAAAGCTGATGGTCAGCACGCCGCCGTTGATTTCACAATCAATGTCGCTATCGCCGTCCCAGTCATCCAGGCGCTCTTCAATGGTACGCCACAGGTTATCGGCTAAAAGGTGAAATTCGCTGTCGTTCATGTCTGCTTCCTGTTGGGATTTCAGGGCAGTATAAAAGCATCGTCGTGAATTAGAAACTATGGCTCAGGCGTCATCAAGGTAGTGCACCAGCAGAGGAATCGCATGTGATGCATTTTCGATGGCAATGCCGAAGGCAACTTTTCCATCCCGTACCCAGCGGGCGATTTGCTCTTCTCTGGCTGGTGAGCCGGGGCTGGCTACGGTACAGCATTTTTCCGGGCCCAGAACGGCGACCGCAATGGCCAGAGCGGGGCCAATGCCGGAGTGAAATGCGCCAATGGTGTAATGCAGTTCACCGCGCTTAACGTAGTTTGCCGCATCCATGTCGCTGACCAGCTGGGTGGTAAATCTGCCTGGCGCGGCCTGTTCTATTAAATTCTGCATTGCTTCACGTTCAAGACCCGTAATGCCAATCCGTTTCATCTGCGTCACCTCATGAAAGACAACAAGCGTCAGATACGAGCAGTGATGAGGCGGCGATCGGCATTTTCCGAACGGATGCCCCATAAGTAGCGTAAACCAGAGATTATTTTCTTGCCTGGTTTACGGAGAGGCGATTTTCAGCGGTATGAATAACGAAGAGTATTGCTTTTCAGGGTTCACCTGCGATGATAGACGGCAGAATAGTGAATCACAGGCAACCTCATAATGAAGAAGATTTTCTGCCCTCTTGCTCTGGCACTGACGCTTGTAAGCCTTACCGGCTGCGGCCTGAAGGGGCCCCTTTATTTCCCGCCGGCCGATAAGAAAGCGACCCCAACAACGCATAGCGCAACCCCGGAACAATCCATCCAGTCGACGCCAGCCCGCAACAGCCGCGGTATTGATGACGCACCGACTCAGGTTATTTACTAGCTAAACCGTGCTTTGTAACCGCGCTAATGGAGCAGAAGATGCAGTTCTCTAAAATGCATGGCCTTGGTAATGACTTTATGGTCGTCGACGCGGTGACGCAGAATGTTTATTTCTCTCCGGAACTGATCCGACGGCTGGCGGATCGCCATCTCGGCGTTGGCTTCGATCAGCTACTGATCGTCGAGCCGCCGTACGATCCCGATCTCGACTTTCACTACCGGATCTTTAATGCTGACGGCAGTGAAGTCTCCCAGTGTGGCAACGGCGCACGCTGTTTTGCCCGTTTTGTACGCCTCAAGGGGTTAACGAATAAACGTGAAATTCGCGTCAGCACCGCTAATGGCCGTATGGTGCTTAGCGTGACGGAAGATGAGACGGTACGCGTCAATATGGGCGAGCCTAACTTCGAACCTTCTCAGGTGCCGTTTCGGGCAAACAAAGCAGAAAAGACCTATATTATGCGTGCCGCCGAACAAACCATTATGTGCGGCGTTGTCTCAATGGGGAACCCTCACTGCGTGATTCAGGTCGATGATATCGAAACCGCAGCGGTAGAAACGTTGGGGCCGGTAATGGAAAGCCATGAGCGCTTCCCGGAACGTGCCAACATTGGCTTTATGCAGGTGGTGAGCCGCGAACACATTCGACTGCGCGTTTATGAACGCGGCGCGGGTGAAACCCAGGCCTGTGGCAGCGGTGCCTGTGGTGCAGTAGCGGTTGGCATCCTGCAAGGATTACTGGCGGAACAGGTACGTGTTGAACTGCCTGGCGGCCGCCTTGATATCGCCTGGAAAGGGCCGGGTTCTCCGCTGTACATGACCGGCCCGGCGGCCCACGTCTATGATGGATTTATACATCTATGAAGAATGCCGAGGAACAGCAAGAAGCCCTTCTTGAGCTTAACGATCTCGCGGTTGCCGAATACTTACAGCGCAACCCCGACTTCTTTATTCGCAATGCCCACCAGGTGGAGAGCATGCAGGTTCCTCACCCGGTGCGCGGCACCGTTTCGCTGGTGGAATGGCATATGGCCAGGAGCCGTAACCATATCAACCACCTTGAAGAGAACATGACGCTGTTGATGGAGCAGGCAAGCGCCAACGAAGGCCTGTTCTATCGTCTGCTGAAACTTCAGGGGCGACTGGCCTCGGCCTCCAGCCTGCAAGAGATGCTGAACCGGCTGCATCGCTGGGCGCGGGAGATTGGGTTAGCCGGGGCGAATGTCCGTCTTTTTGCTGACCGCTGGCGCATCGGCGCTCCTTCGGACTTTACCCATCTTGCGCTGAACCGTCAGGCTTTTGAGCCGCTGCGTATTCAGCGCCTTGGCGAAAGCCAGCACTATCTTGGCCCCCTTAATGGCCCGGAGCTTCTTCTGGTTTTGCCGCAGGCGAAAGCGATTGGGTCTGTTGCTATGTCGCTGATGGGCAGCGACGGCGATCTTGGCGTCCTGCTGTTCAGCAGCCGCGACCCACAACACTATCAACAGGGGCAGGGGACTCAGCTGTTGCACGAGCTGGCGCTGATGCTGCCTGACCTGCTGGAGCGCTGGGTTGAACGTGTATGACCGCTTCCGTATTAACGTCTCACGTTGATGGTTTTCTTCGATATCTGAAGGTTGAACGTCAGCTCAGCCCGCTCACCCTACTTAACTACCAGCGCCAGCTTACGGCGATTATCCACATTGCCGAAGAAATGAAGCTCAGCGGCTGGCTGCAATGTGATGCCGCCGCCGTGCGTTCACTGGCCGTGCGCAGCCGCAGAGCAGGCCTCCAGGCCTCCAGCCTGGCGCTAAGACTTTCAGCGCTGCGCAGCTTTTTCGACTGGATGGTCAGCCAGGGCGAGCTAAAAGCGAACCCGGCCAAAGGCATTACCACGCCCAAAGCCGGTCGTCACCTGCCTAAGAACATCGAAGTCGATGATGTAAATCATCTGCTGGACATCGATCTGAACGATCCGCTGGCGGTGCGTGACCGCGCGATGCTGGAAGTGATGTACGGTGCGGGCCTGCGTCTTTCCGAGCTGGTGAACATGAACTGTGGTCACATCGATCTTTCAACCGGTGAGGTATGGGTGATGGGCAAGGGCAGCAAAGAGCGCCGCGTGCCCGTTGGCCGAAGTGCAGTCACCTGGGTTGAACACTGGCTGGATCTGCGCGAGCTGTTTGGCCCTGACGACGATGCGTTATTTCTGGCAAAGACGGGAAAGCGAATCTCTGCCCGCAACGTGCAAAAGCGGTTTGGCGAATGGGGTATTAAGCAGGGGCTAAGCAGCCACGTACATCCGCATAAACTGCGCCACTCTTTTGCCACGCACATGCTGGAGTCCAGCGGTGATTTGCGTGCCGTTCAGGAACTGCTCGGGCACGCCAATCTTTCCACCACGCAAATCTATACCCATCTCGACTTTCAACATTTAGCCTCGGTGTATGATGCCGCGCATCCACGCGCCAAACGGGGGAAATCGTAATGCATTTTTACCGTCCGCTCGGGCAAATTGCCGCTCTGACCTTCGATCTCGACGATACGCTTTATGATAACCATCCGGTGATCCTGCGTACTACTCAGGAGTCTCTGGCCTTTGTGCAGAGCTATCATCCGAAGCTTAGCGCTTTCACTGCACTGGACTTCCACCGCAGCCGCGAGGCGCTGCGCCTGAGCGAGCCGGATATCTATCATGATGTCACCGAGTGGCGCAGACGTGCCGTCGAGCAGATGATGCTGGATGCAGGACTTAGCCCGGAAGACGCTTTTTCCGGCGCGGCAGCCGCCATGGAAAACTTTGCTCAGTGGCGTAGCCGCATCGACGTGCCGCAGGAAACGCACGACACGCTGGCAAAGCTTGCGAAGAAATGGCCGCTGGTGGCAATCACCAACGGTAACGCAGAGCCGCACCTGTTTGGGCTGGATAACTACTTTGAATTTATCCTTCGCGCCGGGCCGGATGGTCGCGCTAAACCCTTCAGCGATATGTACCATACCGCCGCCCAGCGCTTAGGCGTTCCGCTGGAGCAAATCCTGCACGTAGGTGATGACCTGACTACTGACGTAGCAGGTGCGCTGCGCTGCGGTATGCAGGCCTGCTGGATTAACCTGCGCGAAGGCGACCTGATGCGAATCGATGACAGCCGTTTGCTACCACATCTGGAAATTTCGCGGTTGGCATCCCTGACCGCGCTGATATAATCAACAGTAACTCTGTACAAATCACCAGTGGTTGGCTGAGCCAACTCTTTCTCTTTTTCGGCGGTGCCAATGGACGTTTCTTACCTGCTCGACAGCCTCAACGATAAACAGCGCGAAGCGGTTGCCGCCACGCGCAGCAACATGCTGGTGCTGGCCGGGGCGGGCAGTGGTAAGACGCGCGTGCTTGTGCACCGTATCGCGTGGTTGATGACGGTAGAAAACTGCTCGCCGTACTCCATTATGGCGGTGACCTTTACCAACAAAGCGGCGGCGGAAATGCGCCACCGTATTGGCCAGCTGATGGGCACCAGCCAGGGTGGCATGTGGGTGGGTACCTTCCACGGTCTGGCTCACCGCTTGCTGCGCGCTCACCACATGGACGCAAACCTGCCGCAGGACTTCCAGATCCTCGACAGCGAAGATCAGCTTCGGCTGCTTAAGCGCCTGATTAAAGCCATGAACCTGGACGAGAAACAGTGGCCACCGCGCCAGGCGATGTGGTACATCAACGGCAAAAAAGACGAAGGACTGCGCCCGCACCACGTAGAAAGCTACGGCAACCCGGTGGAACAAACCTGGCAGAAGGTTTACCAGGCCTATCAGGAAGCCTGTGACCGCGCCGGGCTGGTGGACTTTGCCGAGCTGCTGCTGCGCGCACACGAGCTGTGGCTGAACAAGCCGCACATCCTGAATCATTACCGTGAACGCTTCACCAATATCCTGGTGGACGAATTCCAGGATACCAACAGCATCCAGTACGCGTGGATCCGCCTGCTGGCCGGAGATACCGGCAAAGTGATGATCGTGGGCGATGATGACCAGTCGATCTACGGCTGGCGTGGTGCTCAGGTGGAAAATATCCAGCGCTTCCTGAATGACTTCCCTGGCGCGCAGACTATCCGTCTGGAGCAAAACTACCGCTCGACGAACAATATCCTGAATGCCGCCAACGCCCTGATCGCCAATAACTCCGGCCGACTCGGCAAAGAGCTGTGGACTGACGGCAGCGACGGCGAGCCTATCTCAATCTATTGTGCGTTCAACGAGCTGGACGAAGCCCGCTTCGTGGTCAACCGCATTAAAACCTGGCAGGAAAACGGCGGTGCGCTGGAGCAATGCGCCATTCTGTACCGCAGTAACGCCCAGTCGCGCGTGCTGGAAGAGGCGCTGCTGCAGGGAAGCATGCCTTACCGTATCTACGGCGGGATGCGCTTCTTCGAACGCCAGGAAATCAAAGATGCGCTCTCCTATCTGCGCCTGATGGCCAACCGCAACGACGATGCGGCCTTTGAGCGCGTGGTGAATACGCCAACTCGCGGCATCGGCGATCGCACGCTCGACGTAGTGCGCCAGACCGCTCGCGACCAGCAATTAACGCTATGGCAATCTTGCCGCTTGCTGCTGCAGGAAAAAGTGCTGGCCGGTCGTGCGGCTTCGGCCCTGCAGCGTTTTATGGAGCTTATTGATGCGCTCGCCCATGAAACGGCGGATATGCCGCTGCATGTCCAGACCGACCGGGTGATTAAAGATTCCGGCCTGTTTATGATGTATGAGCAGGAAAAGGGCGAGAAGGGCCAGACCCGTATTGAGAACTTAGAGGAACTGGTAACGGCAACGCGCCAGTTCAGTTACAACGATGAAGACGAAGACCTGATGCCGCTGCAGGCGTTTCTCTCTCATGCCGCGCTGGAAGCGGGCGAAGGGCAGGCGGATACCTGGCAGGATGCGGTGCAGTTAATGACTCTCCACTCGGCAAAAGGCCTCGAATTCCCGCAGGTGTTTATCGTGGGAATGGAAGAGGGCATGTTCCCGAGCCAGATGTCCCTCGATGAAGGGGGACGCCTTGAAGAAGAGCGTCGCCTGGCCTATGTCGGCGTGACCCGTGCGATGCAGAAGCTGACGCTGACCTATGCGGAAACGCGGCGTCTGTACGGTAAAGAAGCCTACCATCGCCCTTCACGCTTTATCGGCGAACTGCCGGAGAACTGCGTCGAAGAAGTGCGCCTGCGCGCAAGCATCAGCCGCCCGGTAAGCCATCAGCGTATGGGCACACCTATTGCGCAGAACGATTCTGGCTTTAGCCTTGGGCAGCGTGTGCGCCATCCTAAGTTTGGCGAAGGGACCATTGTGAACCTTGAAGGCAGCGGGGAGCACAGCCGCCTGCAGGTGGCGTTTCAGGGCCAGGGAATCAAGTGGCTGGTTGCCGCTTACGCGCGTCTGGAAACGATGTAACCCACAGAAAGTAATAGCAATTTTATGTGTGTGCGCTATCTTTAATATGTCACTGGCATGAACTTGTTCGGCCGTGTCCCGTTGCGTGTTGACGCCATATTGGTGGTGGCGTAACATGCGCGCACGATTACGCTAAGAGGACACTCGCCTTGGACACACCCAGTAGATACTGGCTCAATAACCTGTCATCCAGGTACAACTTCTAAGGCTATCCTCTGATGCTGATAGCCTTCGTGGTTGTCAGCGACCTCGTGTATTTTCATTCCGTCGCCCCTTGAGTCAGACTGTTTAATGGTCTGAAACCTCTATTGTTTCTGTCTGTGTGCCAACCGAATTGTCCCTGATCTTTTTTTGCATTGGGAGTCCCGGTCATGCTGAGCGCATTTCAACTGGAAAATAATCGCCTTGCCCGCCTTGAGCTGGACGAGACAGATACCCTGGCCAACTCGGTGTGGGTGGATCTGGTCGAGCCAGAAGAGAGCGAGCGAGAGCGTGTGCAAACGGAACTTGGCCAAAGCCTGGCAACCCGACCAGAGCTGGAAGATATCGAAGCCTCCGCGCGTTTCTTCGAGGATGAAGATGGTCTTCATATCCACTCCTTTTTCTTCTTTGAAGATGCGGACGATCACGCGGGCAACAGCACGGTTGCGTTTACGATTCGCGAAGGCCGGCTGTATACGCTGCGCGAACGTGAGCTACCTGCGTTTCGTCTTTACCGCATGCGCGCCCGTAACCAGTCGATGGTGGACGGCAACGCGTGGGAACTGCTGCTTGATTTGTTTGAAACCAAAATCGAACAGCTGGCGGATGAAATTGAAAATATCTACAGCGACCTGGAGCAGCTAAGCCGTGTGATTATGGAAGGGCACCAGGGCGATGAATACGACGCCGCGCTCTCAACGCTGGCGGAGCTGGAAGATATCGGCTGGAAGGTTCGCCTGTGCCTGATGGATACCCAGCGCGCACTGAACTTCCTGGTACGTAAGGCGCGTTTGCCAGGCAGCCAGCTGGAACAGGCCCGTGAGATCCTGCGAGATATCGAATCCCTGCTCCCGCACAATGAATCGCTGTTCCAGAAGGTTAACTTCCTGATGCAAGCGGCGATGGGCTTTATCAACATCGAGCAGAACCGCATCATCAAGATCTTCTCGGTGGTTTCGGTTGTCTTCCTGCCGCCTACGCTTGTAGCATCCAGCTACGGGATGAACTTCGAGTTTATGCCGGAGCTGAAGTGGAGCTTCGGCTATCCTGGCGCGATTATCTTTATGATGCTCGCCGGTCTGGCGCCTTATCTCTACTTTAAGCGCAAAAACTGGTTGTAAGAAAAAAGGAGCCTTTCGGCTCCTTTTTCACTTCTGTTTCAGTGACTTCATTTTTGTGCGCCGCTGAGTATAAATCGCATCGGCGATAAACAGCGCCAGGGCTGCCCAGATGAAGCCAAAAGTGATCAGCTTATCTTCAGTCACCACTTCGTCGTAGAGCGTGACAGCCAGCAGGAACATCAGCGTTGGCCCCAGGTACTGGAAGAAACCGAGCGTTGAAAGGCGCAGGCGCGTCGCGGCGGCCGTAAAGCACAGCAGCGGCACGGTGGTGATAATGCCAGCGGCGATAAGCATCAGGTTCAGCGACCACGGGTTCAGCCCCATATGGCTGGTCGTACTGTCAGCGATGCCAAACAGATAAATTCCCGCAATCGGCAGCAGCCACAGCGTTTCAAACAGCATTCCGGTTTGTGCATCTACGGCAATTTTCTTGCGAAGCAGGCCATAGAAAGCAAAGCTGAAGGCCAGGCCCAGACCGATGACAGGCAACGAACCAAAGGTCCACAGCTGCACCAGCACGCCACAGGTAGCCAGCAGCACGGCAAGCCACTGCATGCGGCGGAAGCGTTCGGCTAAAAATAGCATTCCCAGCACGACGTTAACTAAAGGGTTAATGAAGTAACCCAGGCTGGCTTCCAGCATGTGGTGATTATTGACCGCCCAGATATAAAGCAGCCAGTTACCGCCAATCAGTACGGCACTTAGCGCCAGCGTGAGGATCTTTTTACGGTTCTGGCAGGCGCGTTTCACCAACGGCCACTGGCGGCAGACGGTGATCAGCGCCAGCATAAAAAAGAATGACCAGATTACGCGATGGGTCAGGATTTCCGTTGCCGGTACGTAATGAATAAATTTGAAATATACCGGTGCGATGCCCCAGATGAAGTAAGCCGTTAGGGCAAGCAAAATACCCTGACGAGTCTGTTTCGGATCCATGAAGAGAACTCAGCCAAAAAAATAGTGAACAAATAATAACAGGGTTTACCTTTTCACCCTACCATGTAGGTAGCCGTTGCACTGGCGATATGTATCTGATCCTGGTTATGCAGCTCCACGCGAGCTACGGCAACTTTATTGCCCGCGCGTAAGAGGCTGCTGCTGGCCGTGAAACGCTCTCCACGGCCCGGACGCAGATAGTCGACGCGTAAATCGATGGTACCCATTTTTGACAGGCGCTGGCGCAGTTCATCTTCCGTGATGGTGTCATGGCGAGTCAGCGTACTGCCAACACAGACCAGGCCTGCCGCGACGTCCAGCGCGGAGGCGATAACGCCGCCATGCAAAATACTTTGTGCCCAGTTCCCCACCATCATTGGCTGATTATTAAAACTCAGCTGGGCAAATGCTTTCTCATAGCGCTCGAGCTCAAGGCCAAGTGCACGATTAAAAGGCATGTGATACACGAAGATCTCACCCACCAGCTTGAGGGCGGCTTCTGTAGTCAGTGCAGGGGAAGACATGGTTCATTCCTCGAACAAAAAAGAAGTAAGTTAACAGGATGTTTAGTTTATGCTTCTCAAATGTTGCTTTCCACTTTTGGAACCGTAAGGACGCGGTGTAAGGCATAACGCTGTAGAATGATCTGTGCTTAATATTTTGAAACTTTTTTGTTATGGAGAACGGGACCAATGCTGAAATCTCTGGGCTGGGGGATGGCCGCGATGCTGCCTCTTAGCGCTTTCGCACAAGAAGCGACCATCGATAAAATCCACGACAAACCCGCTGTACGCGGCAGTATCATCGCCAATCTACTTCAGGAACACGATAACCCCTTTACGCTATACCCTTACGACACAAACTACTTGTTGTACACCTGGACTAGCGACCTGAATAAAGAGGCGATTAGCTCTTACGACTGGGCCAGCAACGCGCGTAAAGATGAAGTGAAATTTCAGCTGAGCCTGGCGTTCCCGCTCTGGCGCGGTATTCTTGGTGAAAACTCGGTACTGGGCGCTTCCTATACTCAGAAATCCTGGTGGCAGCTTTCTAATCGCAATGAATCCTCACCGTTCCGTGAAACCAACTACGAACCGCAGCTGTTTCTCGGCTTTGCTACTGACGCCACGTTTGCCGGCTGGACGCTGCGGGACGTGGAGTTCGGCTATAACCATGACTCGAACGGTCGTTCCGACCCCACTTCCCGCGGCTGGAACCGCCTCTATACCCGCCTGATGGCGCAGAACGGCAACTGGCAGGTAGAGGTGAAACCCTGGTATGTCGTGGGGAGCATTGAGGATAACCCGGATATCACCAAATACATGGGCTACTACCAGCTTAAGGTTGGATACGAGCTCGGCGACGCGATTTTCAGCGTGAAGGGGCAATATAACTGGAACAGCGGTTACGGTGGTGCGGAGTTTGGAGTGAGTTACCCGGTCTCGAAAAACGTTCGTTTCTATACCCAGGTGTACAGCGGTTACGGCGAATCGCTGATCGACTACAACTTTAACCAGACACGGGTTGGCGTAGGCGTTATGCTAAACGATCTTTTCTAAAGCATTGCAGTTTCTCTTCCAGGCGCTGAAAATGACGCCTGGATTTTAGGTAGTGGGGATAGCGTGACACAGGCGGAAGTAATCAATCAGGCGTCGCTGGCGAGGCAGGTTCTGCAGGAAACCTTCGGGTACCAACAGTTCCGTCCTGGCCAGGAAACCATCATCGATACGGTGCTGGAGGGGCGTGACTGCCTGGTGGTGATGCCGACCGGCGGCGGTAAATCGCTGTGTTATCAAATTCCTGCGCTGGTGTTCGGCGGCCTGACGGTGGTGGTCTCTCCGCTGATTTCCCTGATGAAAGACCAGGTCGATCAGCTGCTTGCTAACGGCGTGGCTGCGGCCTGTCTTAACTCGACCCAGACCCGCGAACAGCAGCTGGAAGTGATGACCGGCTGTCGTACCGGGCAAATTCGCCTGCTGTATATCGCGCCTGAACGCCTGATGATGGATAACTTCATCGACCATCTCAGCAACTGGCAGCTTTCTATGGTTGCGGTGGACGAAGCGCACTGTATTTCGCAGTGGGGGCATGACTTCCGCCCGGAATATGCCGCTCTTGGCCAGCTTCGCGAACGGCTGCCTGCCGTCCCCTTTGTGGCATTAACGGCAACGGCAGATGACACCACGCGGCTTGATATTGTTCGCCTGCTGGGGCTAAACGATCCGTTTATACAAATCAGCAGTTTTGACCGCCCCAATATTCGCTACATGCTGATGGAGAAGTTTAAGCCGCTCGATCAGCTAACCCGCTATATTCAGGAGCAGCGCGGCAAATCCGGCATTATTTACTGCAACAGCCGGGCAAAAGTGGAGGACATCGCCGCTCGTCTGCAAAGCAAGGGCGTCAGCGCTGGCGCTTATCACGCTGGCCTGGAACACCAGGTACGCGGGGAAGTGCAGGAAAAATTCCAGCGAGACGACCTGCAGATTGTGGTGGCAACCGTCGCGTTTGGTATGGGCATCAACAAGCCGAACGTGCGCTTTGTCGCCCACTTCGATATTCCGCGCAACATCGAATCTTATTATCAGGAAACCGGCCGTGCCGGACGTGATGGCCTGCCTGCTGAAGCGATGCTGTTTTACGATCCGGCGGATATGGCCTGGCTGCGCAAATGTCTCGAAGAGAAAGCGCCGGGGCAGCTTCAGGACATCGAACGCCACAAGCTCAACGCGATGGGCGCTTTTGCTGAAGCGCAAACCTGCCGCCGTCTGGTGCTGCTTAACTACTTTGGCGAAGGTCGCCAGCAGGCTTGTGGCAACTGCGATATCTGCCTCGATCCGCCTCGTCGTTATGACGGGCTTATGGATGCTCAAAAAGCGCTTTCCTGTATTTACCGCGTCGGCCAGCGTTTTGGTATGGGCTACGTGGTTGAAGTGCTGCGTGGTTCTAATAATCAGCGTATTCGCGACCTCGGCCATGACAAGCTGAAGATTTACGGTGAAGGCCGCGAGCACACCACCGAGCATTGGGTCAGCGTGATTCGCCAGCTCATTCACCTTGGCGTGGTGACGCAAAATATTGCCGCACACTCGGCCCTCCAGCTTACGGAAGCGGCGCGTCCTTATCTGCGTGGCGAAGAGCCGCTAATGCTGGCGGTACCGCGCGTCGTGGCTATTAAGCCGCGCGCCAGCCAGAAAGTCTTTGGCGGCAATTACGATCGCAAGCTGTTTGCCAAGCTCAGGAAACTGCGTAAGTCCATCGCGGACGAAGAAAACATTCCACCTTACGTGGTCTTTAACGATGCGACTCTGATTGAGATGGCCGAACAAATGCCGCTGTCGCCGGGTGAAATGCTGGGCATTAACGGCGTGGGCACGCGCAAGTTGGAGCGCTTTGGCCGCCCGTTTATGACGATGATTCGCGACCATGTCGATGGTGTGGATGAAGAGTAGCCTGCCGCGATGAAAAGTGGCAGGATAATGACTCTTCAAATTATCTGCACGCGAGCTATTCCCTATGTTAATGCTATTCCTGACCGTGGCGCTGGTGCACATCGTTGCCCTGATGAGCCCGGGTCCTGACTTTTTCTTTGTTTCCCAGACTGCCGTAAGCCGCTCTCGTAAAGAGGCGATGATGGGCGTTATGGGCATTACCGCTGGCGTGATGGTTTGGGCGGGCGTAGCGCTGCTTGGCCTGCACCTGATCCTCGAAAAAATGGCCTGGCTGCATAACATCATTATGGTCGGCGGTGGCCTGTATCTGTGCTGGATGGGTTATCAGATGCTGCGCGGCGCATTCAAGAAAGAAGCTAAAGGCGAAGAAGCCCCGAAAGTTGAGCTGGCGAGCGGCGGGAAGAGCTTTGTGAAAGGGCTGCTGACGAACCTGGCAAACCCGAAAGCGATTATCTACTTCGGCAGCGTGTTCTCGCTGTTTGTTGGCGACGACGTGGGCAGCGCGGAGCGCTGGGGCCTGTTTGTGCTGATTGCGATTGAAACTTTCGCCTGGTTCACGATTGTGGCGAGCCTGTTTGCCTTACCGAAAATGCGCCGCGGCTACCAGCGCCTCGCCAAATGGATCGACGGTATGGCGGGCGCTTTGTTTACCGGGTTTGGTATTCACCTGATCATCTCCCGATAATCAGGCCTGGCGCGCTCCGGCAAGCAGCGCGCCAACCAGCATAAACAGCGAGCCGAAGACCCGGTTCAACGCCTTCATCTGGCGCGGCCCCTTAATCCAGGCGGCGATGCGTTTTGCCAGAGTCGCATAGCCAATCATCACGATGATATCCACCACCACCGTTGTTACGCCGAGCACCACGTACTGCATCGCCTGAGGCTGGTGAGGCACGATAAACTGCGGGAACAGGGCGGCGAGAAACACGATGCTCTTGGGGTTGGTCAGGTTAACGAACACCGCCCGCTTAAACAGTTTACTGCGCGGTTGGGTGGTTGCCAGCGTGTTCAGATCCAGCGCACCGGCTGCTCTCCATTGCTGGATCCCCAGCCAGATAAGATAGGCGACACCCGCCCACTTCAGCACTTCAAAGGCCAGCAGCGAGCGTGAAAACAGCGCCCCAAGCCCCACGCCGACCAGCACAATATGCAGCGCCAGCCCGGTTTGCAGCCCGGTAATCGAGGCCGCTGCGCCGCGGTAGCCGTGGCTGATGGCGGTGGTCATAGTATTAATGGCTCCGGACCCGGGGGAAAGGCTAAGAATTATTGTGGTTAGCAGATAGGTAAACCACCACTCGAAGGTCATGCGAAACTCCCTGAACGCGCACTTTTATGCCACAATACGCTATTGTTGATAAGCGTGCTATGAGCCACAAAAAAATCACAGATACCTGATGCCGACCCCTATATCTCAGCATAAAAATGGATGGTTAGAACGGGAAGGCGCATTTGCTGCTTTTGCTACGGGTCCGCTAACGGACTTCTGGCGCAGGCGGGAAGAGCGCGAGTTCACCGGCGTGGATGACGTTCCGGTTCGCTACGTTCGTTTCTGTTCGCCCCAGCATGACCGCGTGATTGTTGTCTGCCCGGGCAGAATTGAAAGCTATGTGAAATATGCTGAGCTGGCCTATGACCTGTTTTATAGCGGGTTTGATGTCCTGATAATTGACCACCGCGGGCAGGGCCGTTCAGGGCGGATGCTGTCGGATTCTCACCGTGGGCACGTCGTCAATTTTAGCGACTATGTCGAAGATTTTGACCGCTTCTATCAGCAGGAAGTCGCGTCAGGGCACTGGCGTAAACGCTATCTGCTGGCCCATTCGATGGGCGGCGCTATTGCCGCATTATGGCTACAGCAAGCACCTGATGCTTTTGACGCGGTTGCGCTTTGCGCGCCGATGTTCGGCATTACGCTGCGCTGGCCGGAATGGATGGTGCGCCACATTCTTGACTGGGCCGAAGGGCATCCACGTATTCGGGAAGGATACGCCATTGGGACTGGCCGCTGGCGCGCGCTGCCGTTTAGCGTTAACGTCCTGACCCACAGTGAAGAGCGGTATCGCCGCAGCCTGCGTTTTTATGCTGATGAGCCAGCATTGCGGGTGGGTGGGCCAACGTTCCATTGGGTACGCGAAGGGATCCTCGCCGGAGAAAAGGTGTTAGCAGGAGCCACTGCCATCACCACGCCGATCTTTTTACTCCAGGCAGAAGAGGAGCGAGTGGTTGATAACCGCGCGCACCAGCGATTCTGCGAAATTATGGCCGCGGCGGGCCACCCTTGTGAGGGGGAAACACCTTACGTTATTGAAGGCGCGTATCACGAGATCCTGTTTGAGAAGGACGCTATGCGTGCCAGAGCATTGTCTGCCGTGCTTGAGTTTTTCGACCGGCATAATTCATTAATTTACTCTAAATAATTCGAGTTGTAGGTAGGCGGCCAGAGAGCTTATCCCGATGAGCTTACTGAAGTAAGTGATTCGGGTAAGTGAGTGCAGCCAACACCCCTACAACTTGAAGTATGACGAGTATTACCAGAGGTCTCTATGTACCACGTCGTTGCTTCAGATTTAGATGGCACCTTGCTGTCTCCCGATCATTTTCTCTCCGCTTACGCGAAAGAAACGTTAAAACTGCTCACAGCTGAAGGCGTTAACTTTGTTTTTGCTACCGGTCGTCACCATATCGATGTGGCGCAAATCCGCGATAACCTTGAGATCAAGGCGTACATGATCACCTCTAACGGGGCGCGCGTACACGATACCGACGGCAATCTGTTCTTCTCTCACGATCTCGACCATGATATTGCTCAGGATCTGTTTGGCGTGGTGCATAACAACCCGGATATCGTGACCAACGTCTACCGGGGCGACGAGTGGTTTATGAACCGCCACCGCCCGGAAGAGATGAAATATTTCCAGGAAGCCAAATTCAGCTACACCTTGTTTGAGCCGGGCCTGCTGGAGGCAGACGGCGTCAGCAAGGTGTTCTTCACCTGTGACGACCACGATACGTTGCTGCCGCTGGAGCAGGCGATTAACGCCCGCTGGGGTGACCGCGTAAACGTGAGCTTTTCTACCCTTACCTGCCTGGAAGTGATGGCGGGCGGCGTCTCCAAAGGGCACGCGCTGGAAGCAGTTTCGAAAGCAATGGGCTACGGCCTGAAAGAGTGCATCGCCTTCGGCGACGGCATGAACGACGCTGAGATGCTGAGCATGGCCGGCAAGGGCTGCATCATGGGCAACGCTCACCAGCGCCTGAAAGACCTGCTACCGGAGCTTGAAGTGATTGGCACCAACGGCGATAACGCCGTGCCGCACTACCTGCGCAGGTTGTTCCTTAAGGCTGAATAACAGGTACAATGACGAGTGGTTTATTCGTGACCACTCGTCAACTAAATAGTTAAGCTGATGCTCTGGCCTCTGGGTACAATGGCGTAATCTTGTTCGTTGCGGACTGCTCATTGTGCCATTACTTATCATCACCACGATTCTGTGGGCCTTCTCTTTTAGCCTGATAGGCGAATACCTTGCCGGGCATGTGGACAGCTACTTCTCGGTGCTGATGCGTGTCGGGCTTGCCGCGCTGGTGTTTCTGCCGTTTCTGCGCGTTAAGGGGTATCAGCTAAAAACGCTGCTGCTGTATATGCTGGTGGGGGCGCTTCAACTGGGCGTTATGTACCTGCTTAGCTTCCGCGCCTATTTATACCTAACGGTCTCCGAATTCTTGTTGTTCACGGTGATGACGCCGCTGTACGTCACGCTTATCTACGATTTACTAAGCGGCAATAAGCTACGTTGGGGCTATGTGCTAAGCGCGGGGCTGGCGGTCATCGGCGCGGCGATCATCCGCTACGACAAAGTGAGCGACCATTTCTGGGTTGGCCTGCTGCTGGTGCAGGGGGCAAATATTTGTTTCGCCATTGGGATGGTTGGCTACAAGCGCCTGATGGAAACGCACCCGATGCCGCAGCATTGTGCGTTTTCCTGGTTCTATCTTGGGGCATTTATCGTTGCCGCAGCGGCCTGGTTTGTTCTTGGTAATCCACAAAAGCTCCCCACCACTACGCTACAGTGGGGGATTCTGGTCTGGCTTGGCGTAGTGGCTTCCGGGCTGGGCTACTTTATGTGGAACTACGGTGCAACCCAGGTGGACGCCGGTACGCTCGGCATCATGAATAACGTTCACGTGCCCGCCGGGCTATTGGTTAACCTCGCCATCTGGCAGGAGCAGCCGCACTGGCCGAGCTTTATCATTGGGGGAACGGTGATAATGGCCTCGCTGTGGGTACATCGCCGATGGGTCGCTCCGCGTTCTTCACAAACGGAAGGTGGTCACAGGCGTGCTGGCGCGTCGAGCGAATAAACGCTTCGGTCACCGGCTGGCGCTGTTCGCCATCGCGGACCGCGGCGTACAGTCGGCTCCATAATCCCTCGCCCAGGGTCTTTGTGACGATCAGGCCCTGGTGCTCAAAGCTTTCCACCACCCAGTGCGGTAGCGCGGCAATGCCCATGCGCGCCGACACCATCTGAATCAGCAGCAGCGTGTTATCGACGTTTTTCAGCGATGGGCTAACGCCCGCTGGCTGGAGGAAATGACGCCAGATATCCATGCGTTCACGCTGTACCGGATAGATCAGCAGCGTTTCGTCACTTAAATCTTCGGGCTCGATGCTCGCTTTCTTCGCCAGAGGATGGTCGGTGGCCATCACCAGGCGAACTTCAAAATCAAACATCGGCGAATAATGTAGCCCGCTGCGCGGCAGAATATCGGACGTTAATACGATATCCAGTTCACCCTGCTGTAGCGCGGGCTGCGGATCAAATGTCACGCCGGACTTAAAGTCCATCTCCACCTGCGGCCAGTGCTGGCGGAATTGCTCCAGCGCCGGGGTCAGCCATTGAATGCAGCTGTGGCACTCAATCGCAATACGCAGCCGCGTCTGGTGCGGTTCGTTGCAGGCCTGCAGCGCGCGGCCAATCTGCGGTAACACCTGCTCGGCAAGCTGCAGCAAGATCTCCCCCTGTGGCGTGAAGCGAAGCGGCTGACTTTTACGGATAAACAGGCGGAAGCCAAGCCGTTGCTCCAGATCGCTGAACTGGTGGGAGAGGGCCGACTGGGTCTGATGCAGTGCGGCGGCCGCTGCGGCCAGCGAGCCACAGTTTCGTAACGCTTGCAGCGTCCGCAGGTGTTTAATCTCGATCATGAAAGTCCTTCACTTCGGCATGAACAAATTGCGCTTGAGGAATATACAGTACCTGCGGATTATAGAAGTGTAAACATCTGGACGTCTAAATACATCGCACCGAATAGAGGAAAGACCATGACAATCCATAATCACACCCTGGGGTTCCCTCGCGTCGGCCTTAAGCGCGAGTTGAAAAAAGCACAGGAAAGCTACTGGGCAGGGAATACCTCCCGTGAAGAATTACTGGCGGTTGGCCGCGAGCTGCGCGCCCGCCACTGGGACCAACAAAAACAGGCCGGCGTTGAATTACTGCCGGTGGGCGACTTTGCCTGGTACGACCATGTTCTGACCACCAGCCTGCTGCTCGGTAACGTGCCGGCTCGTCATCAGAACAAAGACGGCAGCGTCGATATCGATACGCTGTTCCGCATCGGTCGTGGTCGTGCGCCAACCGGCGAGCCTGCCGCCGCCGCAGAAATGACCAAATGGTTCAATACCAACTACCACTACATGGTGCCGGAATTTACCAAAGGTCAGCAGTTCAAACTGACCTGGACTCAGCTGCTGGAAGAGGTCGACGAAGCGCTGGCGCTGGGCCACAAGGTGAAACCTGTCCTGCTGGGGCCGGTGACTTACCTGTGGCTGGGCAAAGTGAAGGGCGAGCAGTTTGACCGCCTGAGCCTGCTGAAAGACATTCTGCCGGTTTACCAGCAGGTTCTGGCCGAGCTGGCGAAACGCGGCGTTGAATGGGTGCAGATCGACGAGCCTGCGCTGGTTCTGGAGCTGCCAAAGGCGTGGCTTGATGCGTTCAAACCAGCTTACGACGCGTTGACCGGCCAGGTTAAGCTGTTGCTGACCACCTACTTTGAAGGCGTTGGCCCGAACCTGGAGACCATCACTGCGCTGCCGGTACAGGGCCTGCACGTAGACTTTGTTCACGGCAAAGATGATGTGAAAGAGATTCATCAGAAGCTGCCTGCAAACTGGCTGCTGTCTGCGGGCGTGATCAACGGCCGTAACGTATGGCGTGCCGACCTGACTGAGAAATATGCTCAACTGAAAGACCTGGGGGGTAAACGTGAGCTGTGGGTAGCCTCTTCCTGCTCCCTGCTGCACAGCCCAATTGACCTGAGCGTAGAGACTCGTCTGGATGCTGAAGTTAAAAGCTGGTTTGCCTTTGCCCTGCAGAAGTGTGCCGAGCTGTCCTTACTGACCGAAGCGCTGAACAGCGGCGATACTGCGAAAATTGCCGAATGGAGTGCGCCGATTCAGGCTCGCCGTCAGTCTAAGCGCGTGCACAATGCCGCAGTGGGCGAACGCCTGGCGAAAATCACCGCGCAGGACAGCCAGCGCCAGAGTTCCTATACCGCGCGTGCGGCGGCACAGCGTGAACGTTTCAATCTGCCGGCGTGGCCAACGACGACCATCGGCTCCTTCCCGCAAACGACCGAAATCCGTGGCCTGCGCCTGGACTTCAAGAAAGGGAAGCTGGATGCCAACAACTACCGCACCGGCATCGCCGAACACATTAAACAGGCGATTGCCGAGCAGGAGCGCCTGGGCCTGGACGTGCTGGTGCACGGCGAAGCCGAGCGTAACGACATGGTTGAGTACTTCGGCGAACATCTGGATGGTTTTGTGTTTACTCAGAATGGCTGGGTGCAGAGCTACGGTTCCCGCTGCGTGAAGCCGCCGATTGTTATCGGTGACATCAGCCGCCCTGAGCCGATCACCGTTGAGTGGGCCAAATACGCACAGTCCCTGACCGACAAACCTGTTAAAGGCATGCTGACCGGCCCGGTGACGATTCTTTGTTGGTCCTTCCCGCGCGAAGATGTTTCTCGCGAAACTATCGCGAAGCAGATTGCCCTGGCCCTGCGTGATGAAGTGGCGGATTTGGAAGCCGCAGGTATCGGTATCATCCAGATTGATGAACCCGCTCTGCGTGAAGGTTTACCGCTGCGTCAGTCCGACTGGCAGGCTTATCTGGCGTGGGGCGTTGAGGCCTTCCGCCTGAACGCCGCCGTGGTGCGTGACGACACCCAGATCCACACCCATATGTGCTACTGCGAATTCAACGACATCATGGACTCTATCGCGGCGCTGGATGCGGACGTGATAACCATCGAGACTTCTCGTTCCGATATGGATCTGCTGGAGTCGTTCAAAGAGTTCGAATACCCGAACGAAATCGGGCCGGGCGTGTATGACATTCACTCCCCAAACGTTCCGGATGTGGAGTGGATTGAAGCGTTACTGAAGAAAGCCGCGGAGTCCGTGCCGGCAGAGCGCCTGTGGGTTAACCCGGACTGCGGCCTGAAAACGCGCGGATGGCCAGAAACTCGCGCGGCGCTGGCGAACATGGTGCAGGCGGCGCAGAACCTGCGTAGTGCTTGAGTCTGGCCGCGGAGGCGAGAGCCTCCGTCTTTTCACTTGGTAGCTGATGACTCCCGTACGCTGTTGCGGTTATTTATGCCGGGAATATCAAAATACACTTGAGCTGCTGACTGTTAGGAGTGTCGACAAAAAGGCAATTTATGAGGTGCTTAGTGAGTGGCTGAGGTAGCCACTCACTGCGGTAGTGATTCGTTTTTGCTGCTGTTGGCGATTGTAGCCAACCGGGCGACTCCAGTCATCGTCATATTTAATATTCCCGTCGATGTAAAACCACTCGATAATAAGTTTACCAGTACTTGAACAAGTCACCTGGTTCATGCTGTAACCGCTATTCATGATTTCTATTGAGCCCTCACGGCCCAGTGACAGACAACTTCCCTTAATTTGTTGCCCGTTCTCATCGTAAATATACATGTAGGCTGGTAATGACATTATCGATCTCCTGTTGTTGTACTTAGTATTTTTCCGTTTTTGTCAATAAAGAAGTTGTAGCGGTAGTTCTCTCCGTTCAGCGTGTATGACGTCGCATAGATGTAGCCCGGTGTCAGCGGCACTTTTAGGCATGATTCAGGATAGGAGAATGTTACACGTGACCTCTCCGCTAATATCTTGTAGTCGCTGCCCTGTTCTGAATAGACGCCGTAGCGGCTCAGGACGTCAGACTTATTGACGGAGAAGCAAAGTAAATTATTCATGATAGGAAAACTACGCCAAGGAGGCACCCGGTCTCCAGTGCCACATCCAGCCAGCGTGAACAAGACAGGGATGAGTAATAATCGTTTCAATTCGGAAACCTCCCCAGCACCTTCTCATAGCGGGCCATGAGGCTAAGAGCAGACTCAGAAGGATCGTAATCTTTGAGGCGATACAAATCCGAGCGATTGCCGAATACATACGTTTTAAGCAGCCAATAATCAGTGACCATTGCAGCTTGCTGCTCCAACCCGTAGTCTAAAAGAGAGGCTTTATCTAGCGTGTAGTTGTAATCGACAGCCCAAGAGAACAAGCCTCGCATTCTCACCATCATTCCCTTCTGGTGCTGCCAGACATGCATCATTTCATGTAAAAATAGATGTTGTCCGCCCACGCGATCATTATTTAAATACGGGTGCGAAAAATCAGGTTCATAAGTTCCTTCCTGAAAGTAAAATTCGCCGTTTGGTGACATGGCATAATTGTTATTTTGTAGATTAAACGGTAGGTAGCTGCTGCGGTGGATCCAAACTTCGTTATAGCGGAGGGTGAAAGCGTAGAGTGTGCGGGCCAGGTTAACCTCACCGAGCGTTAACCTTCTTAACCCGCCTCGATCTATATCGTTCATTTCCCGTATCATGCGAGACCTCATCCATTGGTCAAAACTTCGTCATACTCCTTAAATTAAATTTTTACTCGTGGAAAATTGCGAGAAATATCTGAATCAGTCAAAAATGTGACGTAGCCGCCTATACCACGGCCCGTCATAGTGTGCAGGCCACAGGCATCCGACAGGCGTTATTTCCTCACGCCATACCGCTTAAACCAGGCCAGCATCCTTTCCCAGCCGTCTTTGGCCGACTCTTCATGATAACTCGGGCGGTAATCTGCGTTAAAAGCATGGCCGGCTTCCGGGTAGACAATGATTTCCGCATTGGCATTTGCCGCTCGCAGCGCCTGGCGCATCGTCTCGACGCTTTCCTGAGAAATCCCGGTATCCTGGCCGCCATATAGGCCGAGCACCGGGGCATTAAGGTTGACGGCGATATCTACGGGATGATGCGGAGAGTTTAATGTTTTGTCTCCTACCAGCTTGCCGTACCACGCCACCGCGGCTTTAAGCTGTGGATTGTGCGCGGCATACAGCCAGGCAATGCGCCCGCCCCAGCAAAAACCGGTCACCATCAGGCGATGCGCGTCGCCTCCGTTACGGGAAGCCCAACTGGCCACATGGTCAAGGTCGCCCAGTACCTGATTGTCCGGCACTTTTGAAACCAGCCCGCTCAGCAACGTTGGGATATCGGCGAAGTCTCCCG
The DNA here is from genome assembly GCA_009668225.1 of Enterobacteriaceae bacterium RIT693. Taxonomy (GTDB): domain Bacteria; phylum Pseudomonadota; class Gammaproteobacteria; order Enterobacterales; family Enterobacteriaceae; genus Cedecea. The sequence goes on from WJYK01000023.1 coordinate 29,480, forward strand.
GTTCGCCCTGGCGAAAGTAAAGTTCTGGCGCGATGGCCAGATACCCTTCAAGCGCCAGTCGGCGGCAAAGATCGCGGATATGTTCATGTACGCCAAAAATCTCCTGAACGACGATAACCACAGGAAGCGGCCCATCGGCATTTTTAGGCCGAGCGTGATAAGCCGGCATATTGTCGCCCTGGCTTGGTATAGATGTTTCCCCGGAAAGAATAGCCTCGTCCGGGGTTAGCACGACGGTGGAGGCGATGGGTGAGGCCGCCGGTGCGAAGCCTTCGCCCGGTGTGTTATGTGTTGTTTGCTTTTGTTTCATGGTTTTCTCCGAACCAGCATTAGCGCAGTGTGATAACTATAGCCAGGATTAGTAGCAAATCTGGTCGCCAAAAAACGCAGATGAAGTTCAAAAAATAGCCCGATCGATTCGTATGTGTGACTTTGATCACTTATGTGAATACAAATAATGTAATTTGTTTCATTCAAAGTGAGCGTCATCACGAAATTATGCTCAGGGGTTCTGTAGAGTGTCGCTTTGCTTCTCCTGAAACCTACTCAACAGAGGAGTCTGTTATGTCCAAGTCTGATGTTTTCCATCTCGGCCTCACTAAAAATGACCTGCAAGGGGCTACGCTCGCCATCGTCCCTGGCGATCCTGAGCGTGTGGAAAAAATCGCCGCGCTGATGGACAAGCCGGTTAAGCTGGCTGCCCATCGTGAATTCACCTCCTGGCGTGCTGAGCTGGACGGTAAGCCGGTTATCATCTGTTCTACCGGCATCGGTGGCCCTTCTACTTCTATTGCGGTTGAAGAACTGGCGCAGCTTGGCATCCGTACTTTCCTGCGCGTCGGGACTACCGGTGCGATTCAGCCGAACATCAACGTGGGCGACGTGCTGGTGACTACCGCATCCGTTCGCCTTGACGGGGCCAGCCTGCACTTCGCGCCAATGGAATATCCGGCTGTAGCAGACTTCGCTTGTACCACCGCGCTGGTCGAGGCGGCAAAAGCCGTAGGCGCCACGACCCACATTGGCGTAACCGCCTCTTCAGACACCTTCTACCCGGGGCAGGAGCGTTACGACACGCTGTCCGGCCGCGTCGTTAGCCGCTTCAAGGGCTCGATGAAAGAGTGGCAGGAGATGGGCGTGATGAACTATGAAATGGAATCCGCCACGCTGCTGACCATGTGCTCCAGCCAGGGCCTGCGTGCGGGTATGGTTGCCGGGGTTATCGTGAACCGTACCCAGCAAGAGATCCCTAACGCGGAAACCATGAAGAAAACGGAAAGCCACGCGGTGAAAATCGTGGTCGAGGCGGCCCGTCGCCTGCTGTAGTTTTCCCTGTTTTCAATTCGAAGCCGGCGCTCGCCGGCTTTTTTTATGCTTTGCGTAGCGCCTTCCGGAAAATCCCTTTTCATCTGGACATTTATACAGCAGAATTTTATCTTGCCGCTGTTGGTATCGTTTTGGGGGAAGCATGGATATTTCACTGTTGTTTGGGCTGGGCATTGGGCTGGTGGGCTTACTGACCGGTTGGCTTATTGCCAGCCTGCGTGCGGCTCAGCGGCTGGCGGCTTTGCACGAAGAACAGCGTGAAATCTACGGGGAGCTTGCCGCCGCGCGCCAGGAGCTTCAGCAAAGCCAACACTGGCGGGAAGAGTGCGAGCAGCTTAACCGTGAAGTCCGTGCCCAAATGGAAATTAACAGCGGGCAGGAAGCGGACATCCGTGAATTAACCACGCTGCTGGAGCAAACGCGGCTCAATGCCGAAGATAAGCACCGTCAAATGCTCAACAGCGAGCAGCGCCTTAACGAGCAGTTTGAGAATCTGGCAAACCGTATTTTTGAGCAGAGCGGGCGCAAGGTAGAAGAACAGAATCGCCAAAGCCTGAATGTGCTCCTTTCGCCACTTCGCGAACAGCTCGACGGCTTCCGTCGCCAGGTCCAGGAGAGTTTTGGCCAGGAGGCGCGCGAGCGACATACCCTAACGCACGAAATCCGCAACCTGCAGCAGCTCAACGCCCATATGGCGCAAGAGGCGCTGAACCTCACCAAAGCGCTGAAGGGTGACAACAAAACCCAGGGCAACTGGGGGGAAGTGGTGTTAACCCGCGTGCTTGAAGCTTCTGGCCTGCGCGAAGGTCATGAATACCAGACCCAGGTGAACATCCAGCTTGAGAACAACAGCCGCATGCAACCGGACGTCATTGTTCGCCTGCCGCAGGGCAAAGATGTTGTGATTGACGCGAAAATGACGCTGGTGGCTTATGAGCGCTACTTCAACGGTGAAGATGAACTCACGCGTGAAAGCGCGCTGAATGAGCATATTGCCGCTATCCGCAGCCATATTCGCCTTCTGGGCCGTAAGGATTACCAGCAACTGCCGGGGCTGCGTTCGCTGGACTACGTGCTGATGTTCATCCCGGTTGAACCCGCCTTCTTGCTGGCAATCGACCGCCAGCCCGAGCTGATTAGTGAAGCGCTGAAAAACAACATTATGCTGGTGAGCCCGACGACGCTGCTGGTGGCGCTGCGTACCATTGCCAATTTGTGGCGCTATGAGCATCAAAGCCGTAACGCCCAGCAAATCGCCGAGCGCGCTGGGCGTCTGTACGACAAAATGCGCCTGTTCGTGGATGATATGTCCGCGATTGGCCAAAGCCTCGATAAGGCACAAGATAACTACCGCCAGGCGATGAAAAAGCTTTCGTCGGGGCGCGGGAATATCCTCGTTCAGGCAGAGGCATTTCGCGGGCTCGGGGTAGAAGTGAAGCGGGAGATTAACCCAGATCTGGTCGAACGTGCTCATCAGGAAGATGAAGATGATTCCGCACGGCTGGGCCACGAGAGCGCAGAATCAGCGCCCGAATTTGATGAATTTGCTTCATAACGCTCAGGAGAAGGGCGTTGAGCTAAGGTTTAGCCGCACGGTTGAATCATAGGGCTTTCGCGCCCATTCTGTTACACTTCCCGAACATTTTCTTGATTAAGCAGGCATTGAGATGGTTGATGAATCCCAGGAGTCCGGATCCCAGGAAACAACGCACTTTGGCTTCCGTACCGTAGCCAAAGAGCAGAAGGTCGATATGGTGGCGAACGTGTTCCACTCTGTTGCGGCGAAGTACGACGTAATGAACGACCTGATGTCTTTTGGTATCCACCGGTTGTGGAAACGTTACACGATTGACTGTAGCGGCGTACGTCGCGGCCAGCGCGTGCTGGACCTTGCGGGCGGCACGGGCGATCTGACGGCGAAATTCTCTCGCCTGGTGGGTGAAACCGGTGAAGTGGTGCTGGCGGACATCAATGACTCAATGCTGAAAATGGGGCGCGAAAAGCTACGCAACATCGGCATTGTTGGGAACGTGAGATACGTGCAGGCCAACGCCGAAGCGCTGCCGTTCCCCGATAACACCTTTGACTGCATCACCATTTCATTTGGCCTGCGCAATGTCACAGATAAAGACGCCGCGCTGCGCTCAATGTTCCGCGTCCTCAAGCCTGGTGGCCGTCTGCTGGTGCTTGAGTTTTCCAAACCGGCTTTCGAGCCGTTGAACAAAGCCTACGACGCCTACTCCTTCCACATTTTGCCGCGCATTGGTGAAATGGTGGCTCAGGATGGCGAAAGCTACCGCTACCTGGCAGAATCCATCCGCATGCATCCGGATCAGGAGACGCTAAAAGGGATGATGGAAGACGCAGGGTTTGAAAACACCACCTATTACAATATGACCGGTGGGATCGTCGCCCTGCACCGTGGCTATAAATTTTAACCAGGGAGTCGCGATGCCATTTATGCCGCTTATGACTGCCGGAATTGAAGGTGTGTTGAACACCTTCCTCTGGCGCGACCGTAGTCTGAAATCTGCGCGTCAGCGCCTGCAGGGCAAAACGCTACGTGTTAGCCTGAAAGAGTTTTCCGCACCGCTGGTGCTGGTGTTCAGTGAACAGCAGCTGGATGTCCTGAGCCAGTGGGAAGGTGAGGCGGACTGTAATGTTACGACGCGCATTGGTGTATTACCAAAGCTGCGGGACCGCCAGCAGCTCACTGCGCTTATCCGTAGCGGCGAGCTGGAAGTCGAAGGTGACATTCAGGTTGTACAAAATCTGGCATCCCTGATGGATCTCGCGGAGTTTGACCCGGCAGAATTACTGGCGCCTTATATTGGTGATATTGCCTCGGAAAGCATCAGTAAAGTCGTTCGCAGCGGGGGGAGCCTGTTGAAAAAAGGATTTATCCGCAATCAGCAGTACCTCGGCGAAGCGCTCACTGAAGAGTGGCGCGTTGCTCCTGGTTCACTGGAGGTGGCTTGGTTTGCAGAGGAAACCGAAGCGCTCGCTCGCTCGGTGGCCACGCTCAGCGACCGGTTGGATAAGCTGGAGGGCAAATGACGCCAGGAGAACTTCGTCGCCTTTATTTCATTGTCCGTACCTTCCTCAGCTATGGCCTCGATGAGTTAATCCCTAAAATTCGTATTACGCTGCCGCTGCGCATTTGGCGGCGCTGTCTGTTCTGGATGCCTAACCGTCATCGTGAGAAGCCATTGGGGGAACGTCTTCGCCTTGCGCTGCAGGAACTGGGGCCGGTATGGATTAAATTCGGCCAGATGCTTTCCACCCGCCGGGATCTCTTCCCGCCGGTGATTGCCGATCAGCTGGCGATGCTGCAGGACAGAGTTGCGCCTTTTGACGGTGCGCTGGCGAAAAAGCAAATTGAGCTGGCGATGGGCGGCATCCCGGTTGAAAGCTGGTTCGATGACTTTGAAATCAAACCTCTGGCCTCTGCATCTATCGCTCAGGTGCACACCGCCCGGCTGAAAGCGAGCGGCAAAGAGGTCGTGATTAAGGTTATTCGGCCGGACATCCTTCCGGTGATTAAGGCTGATATGAAGCTCATCTATCGCCTTGCCCGCTGGGTGCCTCGTTTGCTGCCAGATGGTCGTCGTTTACGTCCGCTGGAAGTGGTGCGTGAGTACGAAAAGACGCTGATTGACGAGCTAAACCTGCTGCGTGAAGCTGCCAATGCCATCCAGCTACGTCGCAACTTTGAAAACAGCCCGATGCTATATGTGCCGGAAGTTTATTCGGACTACTGCAGTGAAAATATGATGGTGATGGAACGAATTTACGGTATTCCCGTGTCCGACACCGTCGCGCTGGAAGCTCAGGGCACAAATATGAAGCTTCTTGCCGAGCGTGGCGTGCAGGTCTTCTTTACGCAGGTCTTCCGCGACAGTTTCTTCCATGCCGATATGCACCCGGGCAATATTTTCGTGAGCTACGATCGCCCGGAAGATCCGCAATACATTGGCATCGACTGCGGCATTGTGGGCTCACTGAACAAAGACGATAAGCGCTATCTGGCAGAAAACTTTATCGCCTTCTTCAACCGTGACTACCGCAAAGTCGCCGAGCTGCATGTGGATTCCGGCTGGGTACCGCCGGACACTAACGTCGAAGAGTTTGAGTTTGCCATTCGCACCGTCTGCGAGCCTATTTTCGAGAAGCCGCTGGCTGAAATCTCCTTCGGCCACGTGCTGCTGAACCTGTTTAATACCGCGCGCCGTTTCAATATGGAAGTGCAGCCACAGCTGGTTTTACTGCAAAAGACCCTTTTATACGTCGAAGGGGTTGGTCGTCAGCTCTATCCGCAACTTGATTTGTGGAAAACGGCGAAACCTTTCCTGGAAAGTTGGATCAAAGATCAGGTTGGTATCCCTGCCCTGGTTCGAGCTTTTAAAGAAAAAGCCCCCTTCTGGGTGGAAAAAATGCCGGAATTGCCGGAACTGGTGTACAACAGTTTGCGCCAGGGCAAGCAATTACAGCAGAGCGTTGATAAAATTCAGCGCGACCTGCAAGTTCATCACGTGCGGCAGGGACAGTCGCGTTATCTGTTCGGCATGGGTGCCACGCTCATATTGAGTGGCACGCTGCTGCTGATCAACAAACCTGAGTGGGACTTTATGCCTGCCTGGTTGATGGCGGGTGGAATCGTTGTTTGGCTCATTGGCTGGCGGCGTACTGCCTGAACTTTAATCGGAATTAACGGGTGATTGCCGTATAATAGCGGTTCTCATTGCCTTAACATCTTTATGCGGGAGTAGGTATGGGCATCAGTTGGCCACAATTGCTAATTATTGTTGTTATCGTTGTTTTATTGTTTGGCACCAAGAAACTGGGCTCTTTAGGTTCAGATCTTGGGGCGTCCATTAAAGGCTTCAAAAAAGCCATGGGTGACGATGACAGTAAAGAGAAAGAAAAGGGTGAGAAGGATGCCGATTTCACCGCGCAATCCCTCTCTGAAAAACCGAGCGACGTGAAAAAAGACGAAGCGAAAAGCAACGATAAAGAGCAGGTATAAACCGTGTTCGACATTGGTTTTGGCGAACTGCTGCTGGTCTTCGTGATTGGCCTCATTGTGTTGGGGCCACAGCGTTTACCGGTTGCGGTAAAAACAGTTGTTGGTTGGGTACGCGCGCTGCGCTCTCTCGCCACCACGGTGCAGAACGAACTCGCTCAGGAACTGAAGCTGCAGGAGCTGCAGGACAGCCTGAAAAAGGTCGAGAAAGCCAGTATGGATAATTTGACGCCAGAACTAAAGGCGTCAATGGACGAACTGCGCCAGGCCGCCGAGTCGATGAAACGTTCGTATACTCAGAACGATCCCGAAAAGAACAGTGACGAGGCGCATACCATCCATAACCCTCTGGTGAAGGATGAGCTGCAAAGCCATGAAGGCGTGACGCCTGCCAGCGCTGCGCATCAGGCCAGCTCGCCTGATGTCGCTCCTCAGGAACAAGCCGCCTCGCAGGGGGGGGGACCGGAACCTGTTATTGAACAGCAGGTGAAACCCGCGTCTGAAGCTGCACCCGTCACGACCTCAACGCAATCTCCGAGTGAAAAATCGTAACCATGGCTGTTGAAGATACCCAACCGCTCATCAGCCACCTGATTGAGCTGCGTAAGCGCCTGCTGAACAGCATGATCGCCGTGCTGGTAATTTTCCTGGCGCTGGTTTATTTCGCCAACGACATCTATCAGGTAGTCTCTGCACCGCTGATAAAACACATGCCGTTGGGGTCAACGATGATTGCGACCGATGTCGCATCACCGTTTTTTACGCCGATTAAATTAACGATTTACGTTTCGGTGTTCCTGGCAGCGCCGGTCATTCTCTACCAGATTTGGGCCTTTATCGCGCCTGCGCTGTACAAGCATGAGCGTAAAATGGTGATGCCGCTGCTGTTCTCCAGCACGCTGCTATTTTATATCGGCATTGCCTTTGCTTACTTTGTTGTCTTCCCGCTCGCGTTTGGCTTCCTGACGAAAACCGCGCCAATAGGGGTGGTGGTGTCAACGGACATAACGAAATATCTCGACTTCGTGATGTCGCTCTTTATGGCCTTTGGCGTGGCGTTTGAAGTGCCCGTCGCCATTATTCTGCTGTGCTGGATGGGCGTGACGACACCGGAGTCGCTGAAACAGAAACGTCCTTATATTCTGGTGGGCGCTTTTGTTGTCGGCATGCTGTTGACGCCGCCGGATGTTTTCTCGCAAACCCTTCTGGCGGTGCCAATGTACTGCCTGTTTGAGGTTGGCGTCTTCTTCTCCCGCTTCTACGTCGGTAAAGGGCGTAATGGCGATGAAGATGATGAGTCTGAACCTGAAGAAACGCGCTCTGAAAAAGAGCAGTAACTAAATAACCGCCCTCAGGGGCGGTTGTCGTTTGGAGGGTGAGATGTTTGATATTGGCGTGAATCTAACCAGTTCGCAATTCGCGAAAGACCATGCGGAAGTGGTCACGCGAGCGTGGCAGGCTGGCCTGAGCGGCATGATGTTGACCGGTACCAACCTCCATGAAAGTGAACACGCGTTGCTCATGGCGCAGCAGTATGACAACTGCTGGTCGACGGCGGGGGTACATCCGCACTATGCCAGCCAGTGGAATGACGCAACAGCGGACGCCATCCGCCAGTTAGCCGCAGCACCTCAGGTCGTCGCCATAGGCGAATGCGGCCTTGATTTTAACCGCAACTTTTCTACCCCGGCCGAGCAGGAACGCGCTTTTACCGCGCAGTTGGCGTTGGCCGCTGAGCTAATGATGCCGGTATTTTTACACTGTCGCGATGCACATGAGCGTTTCCTGGCACTATTGGATCCATGGCTTGAGCAACTGCCTGGCGTGGTGCTGCACTGTTTTACCGGCACTGAAGCCGAAGCGCGCGACTGCCTGCTGCGCGGACTGTTTATCGGCATTACCGGCTGGGTTTGCGATGAGCGTCGCGGGCTGGCCTTAAAAGAGTTACTTCCGGTAATTCCCGCTCAGCAGTTGCTGCTGGAAACCGATGCACCCTATTTGTTGCCCCGGGATCTACAACCAAAACCTGCGTCCCGCCGCAACGAACCCTGTTATCTGCCCCATATCCTGAATAAGGTAGCTGAATGGCGAGGTGAAGACCCGGCCTGGCTTGCGCAGGTAACAGATGACAACGCTCGTCGGTTATTCCGACTGGGTTTTAATCAGGAGAAAGTTAAATGAGCTATGCATTTCCCGGTACGTTTCCCGGTCGTCGTATGCGTCGCGTACGCCGCCATGACTTCAGCCGCCGCCTTGTGGCTGAAAACCAACTCACGGTAAACGACCTCATCTACCCTGTGTTTGTCATGGAAGGCCACAACCAGCAGCAGGAAGTGCCGTCAATGCCGGGCGTTTATCGCATGACTATCGATCGGCTGCTGAAAGAAGCAGAGGCGGTCGCGAAGCTGGGTGTGCCGGTGCTCTCTTTGTTCCCGGTTATCGAAAGCGATGGTAAATCTCTGCATGCAGAGGAAGCATATAACCCTAACGGGCTGGTGCAGCGTGCCGTGCGTGCACTTAAAGATGCGGTTCCTGAGCTTGGCTTGCTGACCGACGTCGCGTTGGATCCGTATACCACGCACGGCCAGGACGGCGTTATTGATGCCGATGGTTATGTTATGAACGACGTGACACGCGAAATTCTGGTTCGCCAGGCGTTATCTCATGCTGAAGCTGGCGCAGAAATCGTTGCGCCCAGCGACATGATGGACGGACGTATTGGCGCGATCCGCGATCATCTGGAAGCGGATGGCTTCGTGAATACCCAGATTATGTCTTATGCGGCAAAATACGCTTCCTGCTACTACGGACCGTTCCGTGATGCAATTGGTTCATCGGGTAACCTGAAAGGTGGCAACAAGAAGACTTATCAGATGGACCCTGCCAACAGCGATGAAGCGCTGCAGGAAGTGGCGCAGGACCTGCAGGAAGGGGCTGATATGGTGATGGTGAAACCAGGGATGCCTTACCTTGACGTTGTTCGTCGGGTGAAAGATACCTTTGGCGTACCGACCTTTGCCTACCAGGTGTCCGGTGAATATGCCATGCACATGGCGGCTATTCAGAACGGCTGGCTGGCAGAGAAACCTGCAATTATGGAATCGCTGATGTGCTTTAAGCGTGCCGGAGCCGATGGCGTGCTGACGTATTTCTCAAAACGTGTCGCCCAGTGGCTGCACGACGAGCAGATGCAGCGCTAGTCGCATTGACGTTATTCAAAGGCCAGCATTTGCTGGCCTTTCAGGTTCTGACGCGGTCCATTATCCTTAAAAGCCGTAACCCAGGCCTGATAAAAACAATGAATGATGTTCTCTGGTTTGCCCCAAACAGCTGAAAACCGCGTTTTCCGCTGTTTGTCACCAAACTAAAAAGGCCAGCATTTGCTGGCCTTTTTGTATTAAACCTTACGGAAGTCGGTATTCCTGACGCTTTGCCGCACCTGCTTGTTCAATAAATTAAGCAGTAACATTGAGCGCGCTTCACCGTCTGGCTCGGCGAAGATTGCCTGGAGCCCTTCGAAGGCGCCTTCGGTGATGACCACGTTGTCACCCGCATAAGGTGTCTCAGGATCGGTGATATTCTCATCCTGGTAGTGCACCAGTTCGCCAATCACCTTCTCCGGAACCGTTGCCGGCTGGGCGCCGAAGCGCACGAAATGACTGACGCCACGAGTTGAATGGATTGTGGTGGTATGAATGAATTCCGGGTCGAACTTAACAAACATATAATTAGGGAACAGGGGCTCACTGACCGTAGTTCTTTTGCCACGCACTATTTTTTCCAGCGCGATCATTGGCGTAAGGCAATTTACCGTCTGGCGCTCAAGATGTTCTTTTGCGCGCAGTAATTGGCCACGTTTACAGTACAGAAGATACCAGGATTCCATAATTTCTCTTTTCATCCGCTTGAGCACGTCAGAATACCAAAACGACTTCCCCAGAGATAGACAGCTTCAGTATAACCAGGTCCGGGATGGGAGTAGGCGGCCAGCTTCACGCTAATTTAACAAAAATACAGCATGGCGGCAGTGAAGTCCGTATAATGGTGGCAAAATCCGACGTCATGATAAATTGCATGAAATACCACGACCTACGCGAATTTCTTGCGCTGCTAGAGCAGCAGGGCGAACTCAAACGTATCGCATTGCCCGTCGATCCGAATCTGGAAATGACCGAAATTGCCGATCGCACTCTGCGAGCCGGTGGCCCGGCGCTGCTGTTTGAAAATCCGAAAGGCTACACCATGCCGGTGCTGTGCAACCTGTTTGGAACGCCGAAACGCGTGGCAATGGGCATGGGGCAGGAGGATGTCACCGCCTTACGTGAAGTCGGAAAACTGCTGGCTTTCCTCAAAGAGCCGGAGCCACCAAAAGGTTTTCGTGACCTGTTTGATAAGCTGCCGCAGTTTAAACAAGTTCTGAATATGCCAACCAAACGTCTGCGTAACGCGCCTTGTCAGGAGCAGATTTGGGAAGGTGATGAAGTCGACCTGAATCGTATTCCAATTATGCGTTGCTGGCCGGAGGACGTCGCTCCGCTGATTACCTGGGGCCTAACGGTGACCCGTGGCCCGCATAAAGAGCGCCAAAATCTGGGTATTTACCGCCAGCAGCTGATTGGCAAGAATAAGCTCATTATGCGCTGGTTATCCCACCGTGGTGGTGCCCTTGACTTCCAGGAGTGGTGTGAGGCTCACCCGGGCGAACGTTTTCCTGTTTCCGTAGCGTTGGGCGCCGACCCGGCAACCATTCTTGGTGCCGTGACGCCGGTGCCTGACACGCTTTCAGAATACGCCTTTGCCGGGCTGTTGCGTGGCACAAAAACCGAGGTCGTTAAGTGTATCTCCAACGATCTTGAGGTGCCAGCGGGCGCGGAAATCGTTCTCGAAGGCTACATTGAGCCTGGCGAAATGGCGCCGGAAGGTCCTTACGGTGACCACACGGGTTACTACAATGAAGTCGACAGCTTCCCGGTGTTTACCGTGACTCACGTTACCCAGCGGCAGGATGCGATTTATCATTCAACGTATACCGGTCGCCCGCCGGATGAACCAGCGGTGCTGGGCGTCGCGCTCAATGAAGTGCTGGTGCCTATCCTGCAAAAGCAGTTCCCGGAAATTATCGATTTCTACCTGCCGCCGGAAGGGTGTTCATACCGGCTGGCGGTGGTGACGATTAAAAAGCAGTACGCCGGGCATGCTAAGCGAGTGATGATGGGCGTGTGGTCCTTCCTGCGCCAGTTTATGTACACCAAATTCGTTATCGTGTGCGATGACGATGTGAATGCGCGCGACTGGAACGATGTTATCTGGGCGATCACTACTCGCATGGATCCGTCCCGTGATACGGTACTGGTGGATAACACACCGATAGACTATCTGGACTTTGCCTCCCCGGTTTCCGGGTTGGGCTCTAAAATGGGACTGGACGCCACCAATAAATGGCCGGGCGAAACCCAGCGTGAATGGGGGCGCCCAATCAAGAAAGATGTTGAGGTATGCGCGCGTATTGATGCAATCTGGGATGAACTGGCTATTTTTGATAACGACAAAGGCGCCTGAGCGGCGACCTTTACGGTTTAGCATTATTGACCCGACAGAGGGGACGCATGACAACCTTAAGCTGTAAAGTGAACTCGGTAGAAGCGATAACCGACACGGTGTATCGCGTTCGATTGCTGCCGGAAGGCGATTTCTCATTCCAGGCCGGGCAGTATTTGATGGTGGTGATGGACGAGCGGGATAAGCGCCCGTTCTCTATGGCATCCACGCCGAGCGAGCATGAGTTCATTGAGCTGCACATCGGTGCCTCAGAGCTCAACCTCTACGCCATGGCGGTCATGGACCGTATTCTGAAAGAGCAGGAAATTGTGGTTGATATGCCACACGGCGATGCCTGGCTGCGTGAAGATGAAGACCGCCCGCTCATTCTGATTGCCGGGGGAACGGGGTTCTCTTACGTTCGCTCCATTCTGCTGACGGCGCTGGCGCGTAATCCGCAGCGTGAAATTGCCATTTACTGGGGCGGTCGTGAAGAGAAGCATCTTTACGATCTGGCCGAGCTTGAAGGGCTGACCTTACAGCACCAGAATCTCCGTGTTGAAGCCGTGGTTGAGCAGCCGGAAGAAGGCTGGCGCGGGCGTAGCGGGACAGTACTGACCGCCGTTATGCAGGATTACAGTTCACTGAGCGGGCACGATATTTATATCGCCGGCCGTTTCGAAATGGCGAAAATCGCCCGTGACCTGTTCTGCAACGAGCGCGGTGCACTGGTTGATCACATGTTCGGCGACGCGTTCTCCTTTATCTAAGGCCGTCCGTCGTCAGAATAAGCCACCGCATCGTCGGTGGTTTTTTTATGCCGAATAAATAAAAAAACCCGCCCCTGACAGGCGGGAAACACGGCAACTAAACCCAGTTTCGTTTTTTATTAAACGCGTTCAAATACGGTCGCGATGCCCTGACCCAGACCGATACACATCGTGGCCAGGCCAAACTGCGCGTCGCGTCGCTCCATCAGGTTGATAAGCGTGGTGCTGATGCGTGAGCCGGAGCAGCCAAGCGGGTGACCCAGCGCGATCGCGCCACCGTTCAGGTTGATCTTCTCGTCGATCTTATCCATCAGCCCCAGATCTTTAATACACGGCAGGATCTGAGCGGCAAACGCTTCGTTCATTTCAAACAGGTCGATATCCTGAGCCGTCAGGCCTGCTTTTTTCAGCGCCAGCCTTGATGCCGGAACCGGACCGTAGCCCATGATGGACGGATCGCAGCCGACGACGGCCATAGAACGCACGCGAGCGCGGATTTTCAGGCCCAGTTCTTTGGCGCGAGATTCACTCATCAGCAGCATTGCGGATGCGCCATCGGACAGCGCAGACGATGTGCCTGCGGTTACGGTGCCGTTGACCGGGTCGAAAGCGGGTTTCAGCGCCGCCAGGCCTTCAACCGTGGTTTCCGGGCGAATGACTTCGTCGAAGTCATAGCGCTTCAGAACGCCGTCGGCATCGTGACCGCTGGTAGGCATAATCTCGGCTTTAAAGTGTCCGGCTTCCGTTGCGGCCCAGGCTCGTTGATGCGAGCGAGCGGCAAACTGATCCTGCATTTCACGGCTGATGCCGTGCAGGCGGGAGAGCATTTCAGCCGTCAGGCCCATCATGCCGGCGGCTTTTGCCACGTTGCGGCTCAGGCCTGGATGAAAGTCAATGCCGTGGCTCATCGGCACGTGGCCCATGTGCTCCACGCCACCAATCAGGCAAGCATGCGCGTCACCGGTTTGAATCATGCGTGCGGCATCGTGCAGCGCCTGCATTGACGATCCGCAAAGACGGTTCACCGTGGTGGCCGGGACCGAATGAGGGATTTCCGCCAGCAGCGACGCGTTGCGTGCAATATTGAAGCCCTGCTCCAGCGTTTGCTGCACGCAGCCCCAGTAAATATCATCCAGCGCTGCGGCTTCGAGTGCCAGGTTGCGGGACAGAATGCTGCGCATCAGGTGCGCCGACAGATCCTCCGCGCGAACGTTGCGGAACGCGCCGCCTTTAGAGCGGCCCATCGGCGTACGGATGGCATCAACGATAACAACCTTTTCCATAATCACTCCTCAGGCGCTTTTCAGGTCACTGGCCGGGCGGGCGGGCTCAACCGGTGGATAGTATGGCTCATTGCGTGATGCTTTGGCCTTCAGGCCTTCAGGCACGACGTACAGTGGGCCGAGGTTTTGGTACTGCTGCGCCATATCGAAATATTTCGCGCTGCCCAGCGTATCCAGCCAGCGGAAGGCACCGCCGTGGAACGGAGGGAAACCGAGGCCATAAACCAGCGCCATATCGGCTTCCGCTGGGCTGGCAATCACGCCTTCTTCGAGGCAACGAACGACTTCGTTGACCATCGGGATCATCATGCGGGCGATAATTTCTTCTTCGCTGAAGCTGCGCTTAGGCTGGCTAACTTCTGCCAGCAGGATATCAACAGCTTCGTCCTGCTCTTTGCGCGGTTTGCCTTTGCTGTCTTCTTTAAAGCGGTAGAAGCCCTGCTGGGTTTTCTGGCCGTAGCGCCCGGCATCGAACAGAACGTCGATCGCGTCGCGGTAATCTTTACTCATGCGCTGCGGGAAGCCTGCGGCCATCACTGCCTGAGCGTGATGAGCTGTATCAATCCCGACCACGTCCAGCAGGTAAGCCGGGCCCATTGGCCAGCCGAACTGTTTTTCCATCACTTTATCAATCTGGCGGAAGTCTGCGCCGTCGCGCAGCAGTTGGCTAAAGCCTGCGAAGTAGGGGAACAGCACGCGGTTCACAAAGAATCCCGGGCAGTCGTTTACCACGATAGGCGTTTTGCCCATTTTGCTCGCCCACGCCACCACTTTGGCAATCGTCACGTCCGAGGTTTTTTCCCCGCGAATGACTTCAACCAGCGGCATACGGTGAACCGGGTTAAAGAAGTGCATGCCGCAGAAGTTTTCCGGGCGTTTCAGCACGCTTGCCAGTTCGCTAATAGGGATAGTAGAGGTGTTGGAAGCCAGTACGGCGTCAGGACGAACCTTATCTTCTGTTTCTGCCAGTACCGCTTTTTTCACTTTCGGGTTTTCAACAACGGCTTCAACAACGACGTCGACACGGTCAAACCCTGCATACTCCAGCGTTGGCTGGATGGTTGAGATAACCTGCGCCAGCTTCATGCCGTCAATTTTGCCGCGCTCGAGTTGTTTGTTCAGCAGCTTGCTGGCTTCATTAATCCCCAACGCCAGCGATTTCTCATTAATGTCCTTCATTAATACCGGCACGCCTTTCCAGGCGGACTGATAAGCAATCCCGCCGCCCATAATGCCTGCGCCGAGTACGGCCGCGTGTTTAGGCGTTTCGATATCTTTAGTGAGCTTTTTCGCCTGACCTTTAACAAACTGATCGTTCAGGAAGATACCGACCAGCGCGCGGGCTTCATTGGAGCGAGCCAACGGTACAAAGCTTTGGGTTTCCAGCTTCAGAGCTTCATCGCGACCAAGGCCAGCGGCGGCTTCAATCGTTTTTACCGCGGTCATCGGGGCCGGATAATGTTTACCGGCGATCTGCGCCACCATGCCTTTGGCAATGGTGAAGCTCATACCGGCTTCAATTTTGCTCAGTTTCAGCGGCTGCAGTTTCGGCTCGCGCTTAGCCTGCCAGTCCAGTTCGCCTTTGATTGCCTGACGCAGAATCGCCAGCGCACCGTCGCGCAGCTTTTCGGTTTTCACTACACCGTCGACCAGGCCCAGCTTTTGCGCTTCTGCCGCACCGACGTCTTTGCCTGCGGTAATAATTTCAAGCGCGCTATCTGCGCCCAACAAACGTGGCAGGCGAACGGAACCGCCGAAGCCAGGCATAATGCCTAATTTGGTTTCCGGCAGGCCAATGCGGGCATCTGCTGTGGCGAGGCGGTAATCCGTCGCCAGTACGCATTCGCATCCGCCGCCCAGCGCATAGCCATTCACGGCTGCGATGGTCGGGACCGGCAGATCTTCCAGGCGGTTAAACACGCTGTTGGCGAACTGCAGCCAGTGGGTCAGCTGTTCGGCAGGGACCAGGAACAGCGAGAGGAATTCGGTAATGTCGGCGCCAACGATAAAGGCGGACTTGCTGGAGCTCAGCAGCAGGCCTTTGAGGTTCGGCTGCTTTTCAAGCACGGCCAGCGCTTCGCCGAGGCTGGCGACGGTCGCCGTATCCAGCTTGTTGACGGAGCCGGGGGCATCAAACACCAGTTCGGCGATGCCGTCTTCCAGCCAGTCGAGATGTAGGGTTTCACCTTGGTAGAGCATGTCAGTCTCCTGAATCCAGCAATGGGATCTGGTCGTACCAGATGAAGCGGAGTGTGGAATTGATGTTAACGAAATGCAAATTTCTCTTTAAATATTTGCAAACTCGATCACAGGCGGCGGAAATAACTCGACGGTTTGTGCGGTATGCTAAGATGCGTGGCGAACAGGTACAAAAACAGAAGGATAAATTATGGAATCACTGGCCGCGCTTTACAAAGATCATGTGGCAACGCTACAGGAGCGTACCCGCAACGTTCTGGCGCGTTTTAACCTTGATGCATTACTTATTCACTCCGGGGAGCTGTTCAACGTCTTCCTTGATGACCATGCCTATCCGTTTAAAGTTAACCCGCAGTTTAAGGCGTGGGTGCCGGTCACTCAGGTACCAAACTGCTGGCTGCTGGTGGACGGCGTGAATAAGCCGAAGCTGTGGTTCTATTTGCCGGTGGATTACTGGCATAACGTAGAGCCGCTGCCGGAATCCTTCTGGACCGATGATATTGAAGTGATAGCGCTGCCAAAAGCCGACGGCATTGGTAGCCAACTGCCTGCCGCTCGCGGCAATATCGGCTACATTGGCCCGGTGCCAGAGCGCGCTTTGCAGCTAGATATCACGCCAGCCAATATCAACCCGAAAGGGGTTATCGATTACCTGCATTACTATCGCGCCTATAAAACGGACTACGAACTGTCCTGCATGCGTGAAGCGCAGAAAACGGCGGTCGTGGGCCATCGTGCTGCGCATGAAGCTTTCCTGTCCGGTATGAGCGAGTTCGATATTAACATCGCTTATCTGACGGCAACCGGCCACCGCGATACTGACGTGCCTTATGGCAATATCGTAGCGCTCAATGAGCATGCCTCGGTGCTGCACTACACCAAGCTGGATCACCGCGTACCTGCCGAAATCCGCAGTTTCCTGCTGGATGCCGGGGCAGAATATAACGGCTATGCCGCCGACCTGACCCGCACCTGGACCACCCACGGTGACAGCGACTTTGCTCACCTGATTAAAGATGTCAACGAAGAGCAACTGGCGCTTATTGACACCATGAAGTCCGGCGTGCGCTACACCGACTACCACATCCAGTTCCATCAGCGGCTGGCTAAGCTGCTGCACCGCCACAAGCTGGTGAACGACATCAGTGAAGAGGCGATGCTGGAAGCCGGGATCACCACGCCGTTCATGCCTCACGGCATCGGGCATCCGCTGGGCCTGCAGGTTCATGACGTAGCCGGGTTTATGCAGGACGATACCGGGACGCATCTGGCAGCGCCTTCCCAGCATCCTTATCTACGCTGTACCCGTGTGCTGGAACCTCGCATGGTGCTGACCATCGAGCCTGGCCTGTACTTCATTGAATCGTTGCTGGCACCGTGGCGTGAAGGGCAATACAGCAAGCACTTCGACTGGAAGCGCATTGAAGCCCTGAAGCCGTTTGGCGGCATTCGTATTGAAGATAACGTCGTTATCTATGAAAACAGCACCGAAAACATGACGCGTAACCTGAAGCTCGCGTAATGGAAAGCTGGCCAATCCCCGCAGAGCCCGTCACGGTTAGCGAGGAGATTAAGAAAAGCCGCTTCATTACCCTTGTCGCTCATACGGACGGGGTAATAGCGGCTAAAGCGTTTGTTGAGAAGGTCCGGGCTGAACACCCGGACGCCCGGCACCACTGCTGGGCGTGGGTCGCCGGAGCGCCGGATGACTCGCAGCAGCTCGGTTTCTCGGATGACGGCGAACCTGCCGGCACCGCAGGGAAACCCATGCTGGCTCAGTTGATGGGTAAAGGCATTGGTGAAATCACGGCGGTTGTAGTGCGCTATTATGGCGGGGTGAAGCTGGGCACGGGTGGCCTGGTGAAAGCCTACGGCGGCGGCGTACAGCTGGCGTTAAACCAGCTTCCGACAGTGCTCAAAGTGCCGTTAACCGAATATACTTTGCAGTGCGACTATTCGCAGCTGGCGGGTGTGGAAGCGCTGCTCAAGCAAAGCGATGGTCTTATCGTGGAAAGCGACTTCCAGGTTGCCGTTGATTTGCACGTAGCGTTGCCGCAAACCCAGGTGGTAGCCTTCAGCGCCAGGCTGAGTGATTTTAGCCGCGGTGCATTGCATTTATTGCCGTTTGAACAATAATCCCACCTCGTTATTTATAGATATTTAAGGAAGCGGCTGAAATGCATTTTCGCGCCATAACCCGAATCGTTGGTCTGTTGGTTATCCTCTTTTCCGGAACCATGATACTCCCCGGCTTAGTGGCTCTAATCTATCGCGATGGTGCCGGCCGTGCCTTTACCCAAACGTTTTTCGTTGCTCTGACAATAGGCTCCCTGCTGTGGTGGCCTAACCGCAGAGAGAAGGGGGAGCTGAAGCCGAGGGAAGGATTTCTGATAGTCGTTCTGTTCTGGACCGTGCTGGGGAGCGTGGGGGCACTGCCTTTTGTCTTCGCCGAGCGGCCGAATCTGACGGTTACCGATGCTTTCTTTGAATCCTTCTCCGGGCTGACAACTACCGGAGCAACCACGCTGGTAGGGCTTGACTCCTTACCTCACGCCATTCTTTTCTATCGCCAAATGCTGCAGTGGTTTGGCGGGATGGGGATCATCGTGCTGGCTGTTGCGATACTGCCTATTCTTGGCGTCGGGGGAATGCAGCTTTATCGGGCAGAAATGCCGGGGCCGCTAAAAGACAATAAAATGCGCCCGCGTATTGCCGAAACGGCAAAGACGCTGTGGCTTATCTATGTTCTGCTGACGGTTGCTTGTGCGCTGGCGCTTTGGTTTGCGGGTATGCCAGCATTCGATGCTATCGGGCACAGCTTCTCCACTATCGCGATTGGCGGCTTCTCTACCCATGATGCCAGCGTTGGCTACTTCAATAGCCCAACAATCAATACCATCATCGCTATCTTTCTGCTGATTTCTGGGTGTAACTACGGTTTGCACTTCTCTTTGCTCAGCGGGCGGAGCCTGAAAGTGTATTGGCGCGACCCTGAATTCCGTATGTTCATCGGCGTGCAGCTAACGCTAGTATTGGTTTGCACGCTGGTGCTCTGGTTCCACAATACTTACCAGTCTGCCCTGCAGACGCTCAACCAGGCCTTCTTCCAGGTCGTTTCGATGGCAACAACTGCGGGTTTTACCACAGACAGCATTGCCCGTTGGCCGCTATTCTTACCGGTACTGCTGCTCTGCTCTGCATTTATCGGTGGTTGTGCAGGGTCTACCGGTGGCGGCCTGAAAGTTATTCGTATCCTGCTGCTGTTTAAACAAGGGAACCGTGAGCTAAAACGCCTGGTACACCCGAACGCGGTTTATAGCATCAAGCTTGGGAACCGTGCGTTGCCGGAACGTATCCTCGAAGCCGTATGGGGATTCTTCTCTGCTTATGCGCTGGTATTTATCGTCAGTATGCTGGCCATCATTGCGACCGGCGTCGATGACTTCTCGGCTTTTGCTTCCGTTGCGGCAACGCTCAATAACCTCGGCCCAGGTCTTGGTGTAGTGGCGGATAACTTTGCCAGTATGAATCCTGTCGCCAAATGGATCCTGATCGTGAATATGCTGTTTGGCCGTCTTGAAGTCTTCACCCTATTAGTACTGTTCACGCCAACCTTCTGGCGCGAGTAACCGGAGCCTGTGTGAAAACCCTAATTCTGTTTTCGACCCGAGATGGTCAAACTCGTGAAATTGCTTCCTATATAGCTTCTGAGCTGAAAGAGCTGGGCATTGAGAGTGATGTAGTGAATCTTCATCGCTGCGAAGATATCGCCTGGGCTAACTACGACCGGGTAGTGATCGGGGCTTCTATCCGCTACGGGCATTTCCATGCTTCTGTCGATACATTTGTGAAGAAGCACCAGCAGCAGCTGAATGAGCGAGCCAGCGCTTTCTTCTCGGTAAACCTGGTTGCGCGTAAACCGGAGAAGCGTTCTCCTCAAACTAACGCCTATACACGTAAGTTCTTGCTTAACTCAGTGTGGCGTCCCGATCACTGCGCGGTATTTGCTGGGGCACTACGCTACCCGCGCTATGGTTGGCTGGACCGCTTCATGATCCGTTTAATTATGAAAATGACCGATGGCGAAACCGATACGAGTAAAGAAGTGGTTTACACCGATTGGCAGCAGGTGACCCGGTTTGCCCATGAAATTGAGCAGTTAAGCATCAAATAGTGTTGTAAATAAGCGGGTTGGCGAAAAAGAATGCGGTCAGAAAGTTTTTTTAAATAAACGCTTGTCACCGCCGAAGAACTCCCTATAATGCGCCTCCACTGACACGGAACAACGGCTTGCAAAGCGGCGTGTCAGGCGAAGTGAAGCGAAAAATAAATGCTTGACTACGCAGCGGGAAAGCGTAATATGCACAGCCCGCGCTACTGAGAAAGTAG
>WJYK01000024.1 GCA_009668225.1 Enterobacteriaceae bacterium RIT693
GCTGATGTGAAAATCAGTGGTTGTAGAAAAATTCGGTGGAGCGGTAGTTCAGTCGGTTAGAATACCTGCCTGTCACGCAGGGGGTCGCGGGTTCGAGTCCCGTCCGTTCCGCCACTTATTAAAATTAAGCCTGCTAATTAAGCAGGCTTAATAGTAGAAAAATTTAGGGGCGTAGCTCAGTTGGTAGAGCACCGGTCTCCAAAACCGGGTGTCGCGAGTTCGAGTCTCTCCGCCCCTGCCATATATAATCCTTTGCTTATGCAAAGGATTTTTTTTGTCCAAAATACCCCTCTCCTTTACGTTCTTTGCTATTAAAAGCGCATTACTGCGCCATTAATGGTGTCTTTAATAACTCTTTAATAATATTTTGCTTATCAGTGTTTTGCAGCCAGACGGCATACAGCGGTCTGGAAAGCGTAGCACTTTCAGCTACTGGCCAGATCCCGGACTGTTCCTTTGCCCATTCAACCGGGAGGAAGGTACAACCATTAAGTTCAGAGAGCAGCTTGCAGGCTATTTTTGCCGAACTGGTGGTTAACACGGGAATGTCATCGTTACCGATGAGACCGGCTTCGTGCTGATGAAAATCCGCCCCCCATTCAATGCGTAAATAGTTGAGTGAATCTTTACGGCTTTCCTGCGAGGGAGCGTAAAGCCCCATGCTGAAATACCCCAGCAACTGGCTGGAAAACTCATCCATTTTGGGGGCTTCAGTTGTGAGCAACAGATCCAACTGACGTTCATGAAGTTGTTTGACCAGTGACTGGCGCTGTGCAATTCGTGCTTCGAACTGTAGGCCATTATGCTGTTGATAAAGCGCAATTAACCATTCAGAAAGCATGCTCTCCCAAAGCGATGCGCTGGCACCAAGCGTTAGCTGATTGTGCTGAGAAGTGTGCGATACCTCCTTTTTCGCCGCTAACCATGTATTCATCAGATTTTCCGCGTAGGGCAGCAGACGCTCCCCGGCAGTTGTCAGCCGTATGTTATTGCGGTGGCGGGTAAAAAGGTTTACGCCCAGCTGATTTTCGAGCTGCCGGATGCGAAAGCTTACCGCAGACTGCGTCAAATAAAGTGCTTCTGCAGCGCGACCAAAATGCCGTGTTCTGCTAACTTCCAGGAAGGTTTTTAGTAATTCGGTGTCCACGCCTTACTCCAAAAAATAATTTGTCGTTATGATTTAAATGTTTTGTTTTACACTCTGTCAAGCGTAACTAATACTCCGCGCCATAAATAGCTCGGCCAAGAAAATCAGGAGCGTGTAGGATGGCGGAAAGCTTTACGACGACTAATCGGTTTTTCGACAATAAACATTATCCGCGCGGGTTTGCTCGCCATGGTGATTTCACCATCAAAGAGGCGCAGCTGTTAGAACGCCATGGTTTTGCGTTCAATGAGCTGGATCTCGGCAAGCGCGAACCCGGTACTGAAGAAGAAGTGCAGTTTGTAGCTGTGTGCCGCGGTGTACGTGAGCCTGCTACGGAGGCGGAACGTGTCTGGAGCAAGTACATGGCACGTATCAAACGTCCAAAACGTTTTCATACCTTATCTGGCGGCAAACCGCAGATGGATACCGTTGAAGACTACACCGACAGCGATGATTAAAAAATGGGGCGAAAGCCCCATTTTTTATTCCGTTAACCTGTGCAGATGCAGCAACAGGCGATCGATGGTTCGGTAGCTTAGCGCCTCCTGGAGATGCGTGCGTGTTATCTGCTCGCAATGCTGTAAGTCCGCGATGGTGCGTGCGACTTTCAAAAGACGCTGCCATGCCCTGACAGATAATCCCAGCTTCAACAGCGTTTCCTCCAGCCAAATCGCATCATCCTGAACAAGCGCACAGTGTTTGCGGATCTCATGGTTGCTGAGCCGCGCATTAAGCTTATCCTGCCTTAAGAACTGCCTGTTACGTGTCTCCATGACCCTTGCTCTTATTACCTCGCTCTTCTCTTCGTTATTACTTGTTTTGCTGAGCATCCCGGCAGGAAGAAGTGGAATATCTACGGAGAGATCGAAGCGGTCGAGAAAAGGGCCAGACAGGCGATTCATATAGCGAAGGGTCTGTTGCGGTGTGGAGCGATTATGGTTGCCTTCGTAGTGCCCGGTCGGGCTGGGATTCATGGCCGCGATAAGTTGAAAATCTGCTGGATAGGTAATTTTGGCTCGAGTACGGGAGATATGAATTTCTCCGGACTCAATTGGCTCCCTGAGCGAGTCCAGTACCCGGCGTTCAAACTCGGGTAGTTCATCCAGAAATAACACGCCGTTGTGCGCCAGTGAAATCTCCCCCGGTTGTGGAATAGCGCCTCCCCCTACGACGGAAGTTAATGAGGCGCTGTGGTGGGGCGCTCTGAATGGTCGCTGACGCCAATGGCGCTGCAAGATCGATGATTGTACCAGGCTCAGGATAGCAGCGCTCTGTAGCGCTTCAGCATCGTTCAACGGGGGAAGAAGCGTATTGAGCCGACTCGCCAACATGGTTTTACCGGTTCCAGGTGGACCGATCAACAAGAGGTTATGGCCGCCAGCAGCGGCAATCTCCAGGGCTCGCTTTCCCTGACTTTGCCCGATAATTTCGTTCATGTCTTCAGCGTAATCGGCTTGCCATAATGCAGGACTGACAGGTGCACGGAGTTCGCTTTTTCCTTCCAGCCATGCACAGACTTCCGTCAGGTGTGTGGCGACGAAACAGCCCGGTTTAGCGATCAGGCCTACCTCATCCTCGTTTTCTGCGGCAACAACGACTTCTCTGCCTATATTTAATGCCTCCATGGCCGAGGATATTGCGCCTGAAACACCACGTAATTCGCCTGTTAACGCGAGCTCACCGATAAATTCTATCTGTGTCAGCCTTGATGTGTTTAGCTGCTCAGACGCAGCCAGTAGCGCAAGTGCAATAGGTAAATCGTATCGTCCGCCCTCTTTAGGGAGGTCTGCGGGTGCAAGATTTATAGTGATTTTGCGCGCCGGGAAGGCGTAACCGCTATTGATCAGCGCGCTTCTGACACGGTCGCGGGCTTCCCTAACGGTTGTTTCTGGTAGACCAACAAGGGTAAGCCCGGGTAATCCTGCACTGATATGCACCTCAACCGTGACCTGGGGAGCATGAATACCGAGCGCTGCTCTGGTATAGACAACCGACAGTGACATTTTTCCTCCGTGAAAAACGCCATTTTGCCGGACCAGCGGATGATTAAATATTGTTCTTTTGATTATCCGGGAGAGATCCCCCGGACTATTTTTTTCGTTCAATTTTTTACAATCATCTCTGCGATAGCGATCCCAGAACAATAACTTTTTACTGGCATTACGCAGAAAATAGCCTCAGCAGACCAGTTTTATGAATTATTTTCACGTTCCTGTTATCCACTGAAATTAAATAGTTTTTATGCTAATTAATTTATGCATCGATCTTTTAGTCATAAAAAAATATTGTGCTTCGCATAAACTCTGTGATAACTCTGTAGGCATTACTTCGAACTAGACGTTAGAACATACAGAAAATGACAGCCCTTCTACGAGTGATTAGCCTGGTCGTGATTAGCGTGGTGGTGATTATTATCCCACCGTGCGGGGCTGCACTTGGAGAAAGAAAGGCTTAAAAATCAAGCCTGAATCGAAAAGAACCCCCGCACCGAAAGGTCCGGGGGTTTTTTGTTGACATGAAGAATGTGAAGTGAGGAACAGAGCATGTGTTGCAGAATAAAATGCTGTTTCTCCGGTAATGAGACGGGGAACTAACTATGAATGGTGCACAGTGGGTAGTACATGCGTTGCGAGCGCAGGGTGTTGAAACAGTTTTCGGTTATCCTGGCGGCGCGATCATGCCGGTGTACGATGCGTTGTACGACGGCGGTGTGGAACATCTATTGTGTCGCCACGAGCAAGGGGCGGCGATGGCTGCCATCGGTTATGCCCGCGCAACGGGAAAAACCGGCGTTTGTATTGCCACTTCCGGCCCAGGTGCAACCAACCTGATAACCGGTCTTGCGGACGCGCTGTTAGATTCTGTCCCTGTTGTTGCTATCACCGGGCAGGTTGCCGCACCGCTGATGGGCACCGATGCTTTCCAGGAAGTTGACGTCCTGGGTCTGTCACTGGCTTGCACCAAACACAGCTTCCTCGTTGAATCCCTTGATGAATTACCTCGCGTCCTTGCTGAGGCGTTTGAGATCGCCAATTCCGGTCGTCCTGGCCCAGTGTTGGTTGATATTCCAAAAGATATTCAGCTTGCCAGCGGCGAACCTGAGGCATGGCTCTCTGCCGTTGAGGATGAGGCGGATCTGCCGTTTGCCGAGCTGCAGCAAGCGCGCGAAATGCTGACGTACGCCAAAAAACCGATGCTATACGTTGGCGGTGGGGTTGGCATGGCGCAGGCCGTTCCGGCACTTCGTGAATTTATCTCCGTGACTGGAATGCCTTCGACGGTCACGCTGAAAGGCTTGGGCGCTGTACCGGCCGATCATCCGTTTTATACCGGCATGCTCGGGATGCACGGCACCAAAGCGGCAAACCTCGCCGTTCAGGAATGCGATCTGTTGTTGGCCGTTGGCGCCCGCTTTGACGACCGCGTCACCGGCAAGTTGAACACCTTTGCGCCCCACGCCAAAGTTATTCATATGGATATCGATCCTGCGGAGCTGAGTAAGCTGCGTCAGGCGCACGTTGCACTGCAGGGGCCGCTGAACCAGCTGTTACCGGCTTTGCAGCAGTCGCTGCAGATTGCTGCATGGCAGCAGCATATTGCTGCTCTGAACGAAGAGCATCAGTGGCGCTATGACCATCCAGGCCAGGCTATTTATGCCCCCCTGCTGCTGAAGCAGCTTTCCGAGCGCAAGTCAGCAGAAGCCGTTGTGACCACCGACGTAGGCCAGCATCAGATGTGGACCGCACAGCACATGACCTTTACTCGCCCGGAAAACTTCATCACATCCAGCGGGCTGGGCACGATGGGATTTGGTTTACCCGCCGCCGTTGGCGCCCAGGTTGCGAGGCCGGAAGATACGGTGATCTGTGTATCCGGCGATGGCTCTTTCATGATGAACGTTCAGGAGTTGGGGACCATCAAGCGCAAGCAGTTACCGGTCAAAATCCTGCTGCTCGATAACCAACGCCTGGGCATGGTGAGGCAGTGGCAGCAGCTGTTTTTTGAAGAGCGCTACAGTGAAACAACCCTGACCGACAACCCAGATTTCCTCACTTTGGCCAGCGCTTTTGGCATCCCTGGCCAGCACATCACCCGTAAAGACCAGGTAGAAGCCGCATTAGACGCCCTGCTGAACAGCGACGGCCCGTACATGCTTCACGTCTCGATTGATGAGTACGAAAACGTCTGGCCGTTGGTACCGCCCGGTGCCAGTAACTCGCAAATGCTGGAGAAATTATCATGATGCAACATCAGCTCGCAGTACAGGCTCGCTTCCGCCCGGAAACGTTAGAACGTGTTTTACGCGTGGTGCGCCATCGCGGCTTTCAGATCTGCGCCATGAATATGGCCACGGCGGCGAATACCGACAATATTAATATTGAATTGACCGTTGCTAGCCTGCGGCCAGTCGAATTACTGTTTACCCAATTAAGCAAGCTGGTTGACGTTGCCTGCGTTGAAATCCAGCAACCAACATCACAACAAATCCGCGCCTGAGCGCAAAAGGAAGAGAACAATGACGACCAAGAAAGCTGATTACATCTGGTTCAATGGCGAGATGACTCCGTGGGGAGAGGCGAAAGTACACGTAATGTCCCACGCGCTGCACTACGGTACTTCGGTCTTCGAAGGTATCCGCTGCTACGACTCGCACAAAGGGCCAGTGGTGTTCCGTCATCGTGAACACATGCAGCGCTTGCGTGACTCAGCAAAAATCTATCGCTTCCCGGTATCGCAAAGCGTTGATGAACTGATGGAAGCCTGCCGGGCGGTTATCCGTAAAAATAACCTCACCAGCGCATACATCCGCCCTCTGGTCTTTGTTGGCGACGTAGGCATGGGCGTTAACCCGCCGGACGGGTACACCACCGACGTGATCATTGCGGCCTTCCCGTGGGGCGCTTATCTGGGCGCCGAAGCGCTGGATCAGGGGATTGATGCAATGGTCTCTTCCTGGAATCGCGCGGCGCCAAATACTATTCCAACGGCGGCAAAAGCGGGCGGTAACTATCTTTCTTCCCTGCTGGTCGGTAGTGAAGCACGCCGCCACGGTTATCAGGAAGGGATCGCGCTGGACGTGAATGGCTTCCTGTCTGAGGGTGCGGGCGAAAACCTGTTCGAAGTGAAAGACGGCGTGATCTATACCCCTCCGTTTACCTCTTCAGCGCTGCCGGGCATTACCCGTGACGCGATTATCAAGCTGGCAAAAGACCTGGGTATCGAAGTGCGCGAGCAGGTGCTGTCGCGTGAATCTCTGTACCTGGCCGATGAAGTCTTTATGTCCGGTACTGCCGCGGAAATCACCCCGGTACGCAGCGTAGACCGCATCCAGGTGGGCGAGGGCCGCTGTGGCCCGGTCACCAAACGTATTCAACAGGCATTCTTTGGCCTGTTCACCGGCGAAACCGAAGACAAATGGGGCTGGTTAGATCAGGTAAACCCATAAGTCTTAAACAAAAAATATAATCAGGCGGGCGGCAACTGACCGCCTGCTACCCGACAGACTGGAGTAAATAAAGCATGCCTAAGTATCGTTCCGCTACCACAACCCACGGCCGTAATATGGCGGGTGCCCGCGCGCTGTGGCGCGCAACGGGGATGACCGACGCCGATTTCGGCAAACCGATTATTGCGGTGGTTAACTCCTTCACCCAATTCGTGCCAGGCCACGTTCACCTGCGCGATCTGGGTAAACTTGTTGCCGAGCAAATCGAAGCCTCCGGCGGCGTAGCGAAAGAGTTCAACACCATTGCGGTGGATGACGGTATCGCGATGGGGCACGGCGGCATGCTCTATTCCTTGCCGTCCCGCGAGCTGATTGCCGACTCGGTGGAGTACATGGTCAACGCTCACTGCGCCGATGCCATGGTTTGTATCTCTAACTGCGACAAGATCACCCCAGGGATGTTGATGGCCTCACTGCGCCTGAACATTCCGGTGATCTTCGTTTCCGGCGGCCCGATGGAAGCCGGCAAAACGAAACTTTCTGACCAGATCATCAAGCTCGACCTGGTGGATGCGATGATTCAGGGCGCGGACCCGAAAGTTTCTGACGAGCAAAGCGAGCAGGTTGAACGTTCTGCGTGCCCGACCTGCGGCTCTTGTTCCGGAATGTTCACCGCCAACTCCATGAACTGCCTGACCGAAGCGCTGGGCCTGTCTCAGCCAGGAAACGGCTCACTGCTGGCGACGCACGCCGATCGTAAAGAGCTGTTCCTGAACGCCGGGAAACGCATTGTCGAACTGACCAAACGCTATTACGAACAGGACGATGCCAGCGCGCTGCCGCGCAGCATCGCCAGCAAAGCGGCGTTCGAAAATGCCATGACGCTGGATATCGCCATGGGTGGCTCCACTAACACTGTTCTGCACCTGCTGGCCGCGGCTCAGGAAGCCGAAATTGACTTCACCATGACCGACATTGACCAGCTGTCCCGCAAGGTTCCTCAGCTCTGTAAAGTCGCACCAAGCACCCAGAAATACCATATGGAAGACGTGCACCGTGCAGGTGGCGTGCTCGGGATTCTCGGAGAGCTGGATCGCGCCGGGTTGCTTAACCGCGAAGTGAAAAACGTGCTCGGTCTTTCGCTGCCGCAGACTCTTGAGCAATACGATGTGATGCTGACCAAAGACGACGCGGTGAAAACGATGTTCCGTGCGGGTCCGGCAGGCATTCGTACCACCCAGGCCTTTTCGCAGAACTGCCGTTGGGACACGCTGGACGACGATCGCGCCAATGGTTGCATTCGCTCACTGGAAAATGCCTACAGCAAAGATGGTGGTCTGGCCGTTCTGTACGGCAACTTCGCGGAAAACGGCTGTATTGTTAAAACGGCCGGCGTAGATGAGGGCAGTCTGGTATTCCGGGGCCCAGCCAAAGTTTATGAAAGCCAGGACGACGCGGTAGACGCTATCCTCGGCGGTAAAGTCGTGGCAGGTGATGTGGTTGTCATTCGCTATGAAGGGCCGAAGGGTGGGCCGGGCATGCAGGAAATGCTCTACCCAACCACCTTCCTGAAATCGATGGGACTGGGTAAAGCCTGCGCGCTGGTCACCGATGGGCGTTTCTCCGGTGGTACCTCTGGCTTGTCGATTGGTCACGTTTCCCCGGAAGCGGCCAGCGGCGGCAACATTGCCCTGATTGAAGACGGCGACATGATTGCCATCGATATTCCTAACCGTGGTATTCAGCTGCAGCTCAGCGACCAGGAGATGGCGGCGCGTCGTGAAGCGCAGGAAGCTCGCGGTGAAGCGGCATGGACTCCTCGCAATCGTGAGCGTCAGGTTTCCTTTGCCCTGCGTGCGTATGCAAGCCTCGCCACCAGTGCAGACAAAGGTGCTGTGCGCGATAAAAGCAAGCTTGGAGGCTAATCATGGCTGAGTCACAACCGCTACCCGATGCCCCCTGCGGGGCCGAGTATCTGCGAGCGGTACTGCGTGCACCGGTTTATGAAGTCGCGCAGGTCACGCCGCTGCAGAAAATGGAGAAACTTTCTTCGCGTCTGGATAACGTGATTCTGGTTAAGCGCGAAGACCGCCAGCCGGTGCATAGCTTCAAACTGCGCGGTGCTTACGCGATGATTGCTGGCCTGAACAGCGAGCAAAAAGCCAGCGGCGTGATCACCGCTTCTGCGGGAAATCATGCTCAGGGCGTTGCGCTCTCATCCACACGGCTTGGAATTAAGTCGCTGATCGTTATGCCGGTAGCCACTGCAGATATCAAAGTCGATGCGGTGCGTGCGTTTGGCGGCGAAGTCCTGCTGCACGGCGCGAATTTCGATGAGGCAAAAGCTAAGGCCGTCGAACTTTCGCAGCAGCAGGGTTTCACCTATGTGCCTCCGTTCGACCATCCGGCGGTGATTGCCGGGCAGGGCACGCTGGCGCTGGAACTGTTGCAGCAGGATGCGCATCTCGATCGCGTATTTGTGCCGGTTGGCGGCGGCGGCCTGGCGGCAGGCGTGGCGGTTCTGATCAAACAGCTGATGCCGCAGATCA
The DNA here is from genome assembly GCA_009668225.1 of Enterobacteriaceae bacterium RIT693. Taxonomy (GTDB): domain Bacteria; phylum Pseudomonadota; class Gammaproteobacteria; order Enterobacterales; family Enterobacteriaceae; genus Cedecea. The sequence goes on from WJYK01000024.1 coordinate 9,143, forward strand.
AAGTGATCGCGGTTGAGGCGGAAGAGTCTGCCTGCCTGAAAGCGGCGCTGGATGCCGGAAAGCCGGTAGAGCTGCCGAGAGTGGGGCTGTTTGCCGAAGGCGTTGCGGTTAAGCGCATCGGCGACGAAACGTTCCGTGTTTGCCAGGAGTACCTCGACGACATCATCACCGTGGACAGCGACGCTATCTGCGCGGCGATGAAGGATTTGTTCGAAGACGTGCGAGCTGTAGCTGAGCCATCCGGCGCCCTGGCGCTGGCAGGAATGAAAAAATACGTCCAGCAGCACAACATTCGCGGCGAACGTCTGGCGCACGTGCTGTCTGGTGCAAACGTGAATTTCCACGGATTACGCTATGTCTCCGAGCGCTGTGAGCTGGGCGAGCAGCGGGAAGCGTTGCTTGCGGTTACCATTCCTGAGCAAAAAGGCAGTTTCCTGAAGTTTTGCCAGCTGTTGGGCGGGCGCTCGGTTACCGAGTTCAACTACCGCTACGCCAGCTCTGACAATGCCTGCATTTTTGTCGGCGTGCGCCTGACTCGTGGTCTGGAAGAGCGTAAAGAGATCATTGCTCAGCTGAGCGAGGGTGGCTACGGCGTGGTAGATCTCTCCGACGATGAGATGGCGAAACTGCACGTTCGCTACATGGTCGGCGGGCGGCCTTCTAAGCCGCTGCGTGAAAGGCTGTACAGCTTCGAATTCCCGGAATCACCGGGCGCACTGCTGAAGTTCCTAAGCACGTTGGGGACGCATTGGAACATTTCACTGTTCCATTACCGCAGCCACGGTACCGACTACGGGAGAGTGCTGGCGGCATTTGAGCTTGGCGAAAATGAGCCGGACTTCGAAACCCGACTCAATGAGCTGGGCTACGAATGTCACGACGAAACTCAAAACCCGGCGTTCCGTTTCTTCCTGGCAGGCTAGTGGCTACCCGGCAGTAGCTTCCAGAACGCGCTGATAAGCGGCTCATTGAGCCGCTTTTTTTGTACGCAAACGCCCAGCTCAAACGGGGCTTTCTCATCGTTACGCTCGAGAATCAGGACGCGGTTGCGTACCGGTTCGGGGCTGTTTTCCAGCACGATTTCCGGGATCAGCGCAACGCCGCATCCCAGCGCCACCATTGACACCATGGCTTCATGCCCGGCGACGGTGGCGTAAATCACCGGATTACTGATTTTCTGGCGGCGGAACCACAGTTCGATACGGCGGCGTACCGGCCCTTGCTCGGGCATGATAAACGGAATTTTGGCCCAGTCTGGCTCCGGCTGGCTCACCTGCGCGCGCACCGGGCAAGGCAGTGCGGGGGCGATTAAAGCAACGGATAAGTTTTCCAGCATTGAGAAAGCTACGCCAGGCGGCAGGGATTCAGGCTTTCCGGCAATCGCGAGGTCGGCTTCGTTGGAGTCGACCTTTTCTACCGCATCCGCGGCGTCACCGGTGGTCAGCTTAATCTCAACGGAGGGATGTTCGGCCCGGAAGCGGTCAAGAATGGGCGGCAGATGACTGTAGGCGGCGGTCACCGAGCAGAAAAGATGCAGCTCTCCGCTCAGGGAAGGGCCCTGCTGGCCGAGCGTGTGGCGCATCTGCTGATATTGCAGCAACGTGTGCTGGGCAAACTGGCGGAGTTGCTCGCCCGCTTCTGTCAGCGTTACGGTGCGGTTATCACGTAAAAAAAGAGGCTGCCCAAGGTCGTCTTCAAGCCGCTGGATCTGGCGCGAAAGCGTGGAAGGGCTGACGTGCATGGCTCGCGCGCTACGCCCGAAATGACGGCTTTCGGCCAGGTGCAGAAAGGTTTTCAGATCGCGTAAATCCATGGTCATCAGGCCTCGTTTTTGCATTGCAATAATTGCAACGCGACGTTGTTAATATATCAATTTCAGCAACGCATTTCCTGTCATATAGTGGGTTCATTCTTCGCAGCACGACACGGCTGCAGAGCCCTTACAATAAGCACAACACGACACATACGGAGTTCTACGATGGCTAATTATTTCAACACTTTGAACCTGCGTCAGCAGTTAGCGCAGTTGGGTAAATGTCGCTTCATGGGGCGCGAAGAATTCGCCGATGAAGCAAGCTACCTCAAAGGTAAAAAAGTCGTCATCGTCGGCTGCGGCGCTCAGGGCCTTAACCAGGGCCTGAACATGCGTGACTCCGGGCTGGATGTTTCCTACGCCCTGCGTGCTGAAGCCATCGCTGAGAAGCGTGCTTCCTGGCGTAAAGCTACCGAAAACGGCTTCAAAGTCGGCACCTATGAAGAGCTGATCCCGCAGGCAGACCTGGTGGTTAACCTGACGCCAGACAAACAGCACTCCTCAGTTGTTCATGCCGTACAGCCGATGATGAAAGACGGTGCGGCGCTGGGCTACTCCCACGGCTTCAACGTGGTGGAAGTGGGTGAAACTATCCGTAAAGACATCACCGTTGTGATGGTAGCACCGAAGTGCCCAGGTACCGAAGTACGTGAAGAATACAAACGTGGTTTTGGTGTGCCAACGCTTATCGCGGTTCACCCTGAAAACGATCCGAAAGGCGAAGGTATGGCAATCGCCAAAGCCTGGGCTGCGGCAACCGGTGGCCACCGTGCGGGTGTTCTGGAGTCTTCGTTCGTTGCTGAAGTGAAATCTGACCTGATGGGCGAGCAGACTATTCTGTGCGGTATGCTGCAGGCGGGTTCTCTGCTGTGCTTCGACAAGCTGGTGGCGGAAGGTACCGATGCCGCGTATGCAGAAAAACTGATTCAGTTCGGCTGGGAAACTATCACCGAAGCGCTGAAGCAGGGCGGTATAACGCTGATGATGGACCGTCTGTCCAATCCGGCAAAAATCCGTGCTTACGCGCTGTCCGAGCAGCTGAAAACCATCATGGCTCCGCTGTTCCAGAAGCATATGGATGATATCATCTCCGGTGAATTCTCTTCCGGCATGATGGCAGACTGGGCGAATGACGATAAGAAACTGCATACCTGGCGCGAAGAGACCGGCCAGACTGCTTTCGAAACCGCACCGCAGTTTGAAGGCAAGATCTCCGAGCAGGAGTACTTCGATAAAGGCGTGCTGATGATCGCGATGGTGAAAGCGGGCGTTGAGCTGGCCTTCGAAACCATGGTTGATGCCGGCATCATCGAAGAGTCTGCATATTACGAGTCCCTGCACGAGCTGCCGCTGATTGCTAACACCATTGCACGTAAGCGCCTGTACGAAATGAACGTGGTTATCTCTGATACCGCCGAATACGGTAACTACCTGTTCTCCTACGCCGCCGTTCCGCTGCTGAAAGAGTTCATGACCACTCTGCAGCCGGGCGACCTGGGTAAAGAGATCCCGGCTGCCGCTGTAGACAACGCCCAGCTGCGTGACGTGAACGAAGCGATTCGTCATCACGAAATCGAAAAAGTGGGCAAGAAACTGCGTGGCTATATGACTGATATGAAACGCATTGCTGTTGCTGGCTAATTATTTAGCAATACGAAAAAGGCGCCCAGGCGCCTTTTTTTGTGCCCGTCGTCTTGCCGACTTTCTTTTTATGTAATATTGTAAGTTACATGAAAATAAATAACTCCTTCTCAGCAACGCTGCACATTCTGCTTCACCTGGAGCAGATGGACAAACCGCTAACCTCGGAACAAATGGCCGCTTTTATTGACGGCAATCCGGCGTTTATTCGTAAAGTGCTCGCCGGTCTGCGCGAGAACAACATCGTCTGCTCGACCAAAGGCCACCACGGCGGCTGGAGGCTATGCCGCCCGGCCAGCGAGGTGACGTTACTGGATATTTATCTGGCACTGGGATCTCCGGGGCTATTTGCGCTAGGCAATCGCAATGAAAACCCGCAATGCCTGGTGGAGCAGGGAGTCAATCGAGTGATGTCCGAGACTTTTGCCGCCGCTGAAGATTTAGTGCTGGCGCGGTTTAAAAGCCTGACATTACAAGATATCGGTAGCGAATTTATTAGCTATTTCAATGAAAAGGGGCACGAGGAATGATTTCAACCTTAACCACGGATCTGCCAGTCTGTCTGATGATCGCCCTGGCTGCAGCCAGTATTTCGATGACGATTACGCAAACTGAACTGTTTGCAGGGTTGCGCAGTTGGACGGCAAAAAAGCATGCGATGCTGGGCCATCTCTTTCAATGTTTCTACTGTCTTAGCCATTGGGTGGTGTTTGCCGGGATGCTGATTTACCGTCCCTATTTGCTGCACAGCGGGATGCCGGTGATCGACTGGATTATGACGGCTTTTATTACCCTCACGCTGACCACCTTCGTAAACGGCATTATTTTTAAAGTGTTCCAGATGGCAGTCGGTACACACTTGCTGAAGCATGAAGCCCAGCAAACTTTGCAGTCGACGAAATAAAGAGTAAAGAAAAGGCCGGGAACCCGGCCTTTAACTCAGTTGCGGTACAGCACTTTGATGATGTGGTAGCCGAACTGGGTATGCAGCGGGCCGTAAGGCTCCAGCAGCGGGCAGGAAAACACCACTTTATCGAACGCAGGAACCATCTGGCCCTGACGGAATTCACCTAAATGGCCGCCTTTTTTGCCGGACGGGCAGGTGGAGTGCTTCTTCGCCAGTTTCTCGAAGTCGCCGCCGTTTTTAAGCTGCTCCAGAAGGTCCAGAGCCAGTTTTTCTTCCTTTACAAGGATATGCAGTGCTGCTGCGGTTTTTGCCATGATAGTGCCTTGAGTCATGTTGATTACGCTCGCTATACTACCACGCTGTTTTTGTCCCCTCCTGACTTTCATTGAGTGACCGTATGCGTTTAAACCCTGGCCAACAACAAGCCGTCGAATTTGTCACCGGACCCTGCCTGGTATTGGCCGGGGCCGGCTCGGGTAAAACGCGCGTAATCACCAATAAAATTGCACATCTGATCCGCGAAAGTGGCTATCAGGCGCGCCAGATTGCGGCGGTCACTTTTACCAATAAGGCCGCGCGCGAAATGAAAGAGCGCGTCTCGCAAACGCTGGGACGCAAAGAAGCGCGTGGGCTGATGATCTCTACATTCCATACGCTGGGGCTGGAGATCATTAAGCGCGAGTACGCGGCGCTTGGGATGAAATCTAACTTTTCTTTGTTCGACGATACCGATCAGACCGCGCTGTTAAAAGAGTTAACCGAAGGCCTGCTGGAAAATGACAAGGTGCTTCTCCAGCAGCTGATTTCGACGATCTCTAACTGGAAGAACGGCTTATTATCTCCGGCTCAGGCCGCCGCGCAGGCGAAGGGCGAGCGGGATCGTATTTTTGCCCATTGCTATGGCCTTTACGATACGCACCTGAAGTCCTGTAACGTGCTGGATTTTGACGATCTTATTCTGCTGCCAACATTGCTGCTGCAGCGCAATGCAGAGGTTCGCGAACGCTGGCAAAACCGCATCCGCTATCTGCTGGTGGATGAATATCAGGATACCAACACCAGCCAGTATGAGCTGGTGAAACTGCTTGTCGGCGCGCGTGCGCGTTTCACCGTTGTGGGCGACGATGACCAGTCTATCTATTCCTGGCGCGGGGCGAACCCGCAGAATCTGGTGCTGCTGAGCAAAGATTTTCCGGCGTTGCAGGTGATCAAGCTTGAGCAGAACTACCGCTCATCCCGCCGTATATTGAATGCGGCAAACATTCTGATTGCCAATAACCCGCACGTTTTTGAGAAACGACTTTTCTCCGAGCTGGAGCACGGCGCGGAGTTAAAAGTGGTGACGGCGAATCACGAAGAGCATGAAGCCGAACGCGTCACCGGCGAGCTGATCGCACACCACTTTATCAATAAAACCAACTACAAAGATTACGCCATTCTGTATCGCGGTAACCACCAGTCACGGGTGTTTGAGAAGATGCTGATGCAAAACCGCATCCCGTATCGTATCTCGGGCGGCACATCTTTCTTCTCCCGCCCGGAGATTAAAGACCTGCTAGCCTACCTGCGCGTGTTGACGAACCCGGATGACGACAGTGCCTTTCTGCGCATTGTGAATACGCCTAAGCGCGAGATCGGCCCGGCAACGCTGCAAAAACTCGGCGAGTGGGCGATGCAGCGTAATAAAGGCCTGTTTACCGCCAGTTTCGATATGGGGCTGAGCCAGACGCTAAGCGGACGCGGCCTTGAGTCGCTACAGCGGTTTACCCATTGGTTACAGGACGTAGCTGCGCTTGCTGAACGCGAACCGGTGGCGGCAGTACGCGATCTTATTCACGGTATTGACTACGAAAGCTGGCTTTACGAGACCTCACCAAGCCCGAAAGCTGCGGAAATGCGCATGAAAAACGTTAATCAGCTCTTTAGCTGGATGACGGAAATGCTTGAAGGCAGCGATCTGGACGAACCAATGACCTTAACCCAGGTGGTGACGCGCTTTACGCTGCGCGACATGATGGAGCGTGGTGAGAGTGAAGAAGAGGCCGATCAGGTTCAGCTGATGACTCTGCATGCTTCTAAGGGACTGGAGTTCCCTTATGTCTACCTCGTCGGCATGGAAGAAGGGATTCTGCCACACCAAAGCAGCATCGACGAAGATAACGTGGATGAAGAGCGCCGCCTGGCTTACGTGGGGATTACCCGAGCGCAAAAAGAGCTGACGTTTACGCTTTGCCGGGAACGCCGGCAGTATGGCGAGCTGGTACGCCCTGAACCAAGCCGGTTCCTGCTGGAGTTGCCGCAGGATGATTTAAGCTGGGAAACCGAGCGGAAGGTGGTTTCTGCCGAAGAGCGGATGCAAAAAGGGCAGAGTAATGTGGCCAACATTCGCGAAATGCTGGCAAAAGCACGTAAAAGCTAGATCAGTTGACGCTGAGTGGCCAGTGAACGTAGCTCTGCCAGAGTTTTTCCTGTTCCAGCAGTTCGGCACCTAGCGGGTGGCAGGCAAGCCAGGTCTCCGGTAACTCCAGATGCAGCGTTTCGCCGTCGGCCTGCAGCTTAATTTCGGGAAGAATGTCGTCCCGGCGGCGATTTGCAAAAATAATCGCCAGGCGTAACAGGCGGCAAAGCCTTTCTGCCACACGCGGCGGGACCGCGTTTTGCTGGTGGAGCGAAGAGAGATCGACAGGATTGGTCTGGTTGAGCAGCAGCGTCGCCAGCAGCTTTTTCTGCGCCGGCGTATAGCCCGGCAAATCCAGATTTTTCACCAGATAGGCCGCGTGCTGTGGCGCATGCTTGAAGTCAATGCTCAAACCAATTTCATGCAGCAGGGCACTGCTTGCCAGCATTTGCTGGCTGAGTGTGTCAAGGCCCCACGGCTCTGCTATCTGCGATGCGAAATTTTGTGCCAGCTGCTCTACGCGAGCCGCCTGGCCCGTATCCACCATAAAGCGGCGCTGAACGTTGCGCAGCGTCCTCTGGCGAATCTCCTGGTCAACCGCAAGATGCAGCATGCCGTAGACCAATCCCTCACGCAGCGCACCGCCGGCAAGCGTCATACATTCAATGCTGAGCTGTTCGAATATGGCGATTAGAATGGCAAGACCGCTTGGGAAAACCAGCGCACGTTCCAGCGTGAGGCCTTCAATTTCCAGCTCTTCCAGGCGGCCACACTGAATAGCGCGCTGTTTTAATTGCTGGAGTTTTGCGAGGGTGATACGTTCGTCCATCCCCTGTGCCATCATGATTTCCTGCAGCGCCTGCACGGTACCCGAAGCACCGACGCAGATTTTCCAGCCGTGGCTTTTCAGCTCGTTAATCACCGGGCTGAGGACTTCTGCTGCTGCAGCTTCTGCCGCAGCAAAGTTTTCTTGGGCGAGATTTCTGTCGCTGAAGAAGCGCTCCAGCCAGGTCACGCAGCCCATTGAAAGGCTGAATAACGAGGTGGTTTGTGCGCCGGTGCCGGTCACCAGCTCGGTACTCGCACCCCCAATATCCACCACCAGACGTCGATCGTCTCCGCCGGTTGTGTGGGCGACGCCCTGATAAATCAGGCGGGCTTCTTCTTCACCGCGAATAACCTGCACCGGGCAGCCGAGGATTTGCTGTGCTTTTTGCAGAAAAACATCGGCATTGACGGCGAGGCGCAGCGTGGCAGTAGCCACAACGCGGATTTGGTTCTGAGGAATATCCTGAAGGCGTTCAGCAAATAAGCGCAGGCATTGCCAGCCCCGCTCCATGGCTTCCGGGGAGAGTACGCACTCGCTGTTAAGGCCAGCAGCGAGGCGAACTTTTCGTTTAATGCGGGTCAGGGTTTGTATGCTTCCCGCCACCTCACGCACAACCAACATATGAAAACTGTTAGAACCCAGATCAATTGCTGCATACAGTGAGGTGGTGCTAAGCATAGATTTTTAACCTGCGCGACGACGATTACCACGGGGAGCGCCACCGCGACGTGGGCCGTTGCCTGGGCGGCTACGGGTCAGACGTTTTGGCGGTGGGAACTCATTTAACAGTGCTTCGGCGTTATATTTGCTCACTGGAATCGAGTGGCCAATATAGGTTTCAATCGCCGACAGGTTTAGGGCGTAGTCTTCACACGCGAGGCTGATGGAGTGACCGCTTGCCCCGGCACGGCCTGTACGGCCAATACGGTGAACGTAGTCCTCACAATCGTCAGGCAGATCGTAGTTAAAGACGTGGGTTACCGCCGGGATATGCAGGCCGCGAGCCGCAACGTCGGTGGCGACCAGAATGTCGAGATCGCCACGGGTAAACTCTTCGAGAATACGCAGGCGTTTTTTCTGTGCGACATCGCCGGTTAACAGCCCGACACGATGACCATCTGCGGCCAGGTGGCCCCAAATATCTTCGCAACGGTGTTTGGTATTGGCGAAAATGATGGCGCGATCCGGCCACTCTTCTTCGATAAGCGTTTGCAGAAGGCGCATTTTCTCTTCGTTAGAAGGATAGAAAAGCTCTTCTTTGATGCGGTGGCCGGTTCTCTGTTCCGGTTCAACTTCTACATATTCCGCATTGTTCATTTGCTCGAAAGCAAGCTCGCGTACGCGGTAGGAAAGGGTCGCAGAGAACAGCATGTTCAGACGCTGGGTCACCGGCGGCATGCGGCGGAACAGCCAGCGAATATCTTTGATAAAGCCGAGATCGTACATGCGGTCGGCTTCATCCAGTACCACAACCTGAATGGCACCTAAGTTAATGTGATTTTGTTTTGCGTAGTCGATCAAGCGACCGGTAGTGCCGATCAGGATATCAACGCCGCTTTCCAGCACTTTTAGCTGTTTATCATAGCCGTCGCCGCCATAGGCAAGGCCAAGCTTCAGGCCTGTTGCCTGAGCCAGCGGTTCTGCATCCGAGTGAATCTGTACCGCTAACTCGCGGGTTGGCGCCATAATCAAGGCGCGCGGCTGATTCACCTGGCGGTTCTCAGGAACCGGGTGGGAGAGTAAATAATGGAACGTGGACGTCAGAAACGCCATCGTTTTGCCTGTACCGGTTTGCGCCTGCCCTGCAACGTCACGATTCGCCAGTGTCAGCGGAAGTGCCAGTGCCTGAATTGGGGTGCAGTTATGGAACCCTTTATTTTCAAGGGCTTCAATCACCTTAGGGTGCAGGGCGAAGTCGGAAAACTTCTTTTCGGTCAAATGTGTTTTGCTCATAGTGTGGTAGAATATCAGTTTACTATTGCTTTACGAAAGCACATCCGTTGAAATAAACCGGGTGAAATAAAGTCACCCCAAGTTGGTTAATGCTACACCAACAAGGTAGACACAATCCTGTGGAGTAGAACATGAGCGATAAAATTATTCACCTGACTGACGGCAGTTTCGACACGGACGTGCTTAAATCTGACGGGTTGATTCTGGTTGATTTCTGGGCAGAGTGGTGTGGTCCTTGCAAAATGATTGCCCCGATTCTTGACGAGATCGCTGATGAATATCAGGGCAAACTGACCGTGGCTAAGCTGAACATTGACCAGAACCCGGGCACTGCGCCTAAATACGGCATTCGCGGTATTCCAACTCTGCTGCTGTTCAAAAACGGCGAAGTGGCTGCCACCAAAGTCGGTGCGTTGTCCAAAGGCCAGTTAAAAGAGTTCCTCGACGCTAATCTGGCATAACGGGATCTCAGCCGGTGCGTACCGGGCTTGCATTTTTTTGTGAGCTGCTGGACGCCCGGCGTCAGTCATGCTAACTTAACTTTGACTTCGCTTTGAACTTGCCTTTTAGTTTGAATCTTTGTAATACCTAATGCTTCCCGTTCGCTGTTTAATCAACTCTCTTTTACAGCAATCACAACGGACGCATAACCGATTTCGGGCTTATCACTCATTCCGTCGTGTCGTTTCAGTTCTGAGTTTTTCCTATGACCAGGCAGCGATTAGACATGTGTGGTAGCCATTAAACAGGCACGGATGACCCTGCCATACCATTCACGAAACTAAGTTCGAGATTTACCCCGAGTTTAAGAACCCACCATTATGAATCTTACCGAATTAAAGAATACGCCGGTTTCTGAGCTGATTACTCTCGGCGAAAATATGGGGCTGGAAAACCAAGCCCGCATGCGCAAGCAGGACATCATTTTCTCCATCCTGAAGCAACACGCTAAGAGTGGCGAAGATATCTTTGGTGACGGTGTGCTGGAGATACTGCAGGATGGATTTGGTTTCCTCCGCTCAGCAGACAGCTCCTACCTCGCCGGTCCCGATGACATCTACGTTTCTCCCAGCCAAATCCGCCGTTTCAACCTCCGCACAGGGGATACCATCTCCGGTAAGATTCGTCCGCCGAAAGAAGGCGAACGTTACTTTGCGTTGTTGAAAGTAAACGAAGTGAACTATGACAAACCGGAAAATGCGCGTAGCAAAATCCTGTTTGAAAACTTAACCCCGCTGCATGCCAACTCTCGTCTGCGCATGGAACGTGGTAATGGTTCTACTGAAGACTTAACGGCGCGTGTACTGGATTTGGCTTCGCCAATCGGCCGTGGCCAGCGTGGTCTTATTGTGGCACCGCCAAAAGCCGGTAAAACCATGCTGCTGCAGAATATTGCGCAGAGCATCGCCTACAACCATCCTGACTGCGTGCTGATGGTACTGCTGATTGACGAGCGTCCGGAAGAAGTGACCGAGATGCAGCGTCTGGTTAAAGGCGAAGTGGTTGCTTCTACCTTTGACGAACCAGCTTCCCGCCATGTGCAGGTAGCCGAAATGGTTATCGAGAAGGCTAAGCGTCTCGTTGAGCATAAAAAAGACGTTATCATCCTGCTGGACTCCATTACCCGTCTGGCTCGCGCCTACAACACCGTCGTGCCGGCTTCCGGTAAAGTGTTGACCGGTGGTGTGGACGCTAACGCCCTGCACCGTCCAAAACGCTTCTTCGGCGCCGCGCGTAACGTGGAAGAAGGCGGTAGCCTCACCATTATCGCGACCGCGCTTATCGATACAGGCTCTAAAATGGATGAAGTTATCTACGAAGAGTTTAAAGGTACGGGTAACATGGAACTGCATCTGTCCCGTAAGATTGCAGAAAAACGCGTCTTCCCGGCAATCGACTACAACCGTTCCGGTACCCGTAAAGAAGAGCTTCTCACCACGCAAGAAGAGCTGCAGAAAATGTGGATCCTGCGCAAAATCATCCACCCAATGGGTGAAATTGATGCCATGGAATTCCTCATCAACAAGTTGGCGATGACGAAAACCAACGATGACTTCTTTGACATGATGAAGCGCTCGTAAGTCACAAAAACTCGGGGAACGCCACGCTTAGTCGTGGCGTTTTTCTTTTCTGCTAGATACGATATACAGACGATGAATGTATTCGCTATCGTTATCTATTCAAAATTCCTTTTGCTATGGAAATAATCTATAGCTAACAGTTTGTTCAGGGAGGAATTATGTTTAATCTCTTCGGGACAGTTGCATATTTCGACTATGCTGACTTTGCCCATAAATCTTGCAGAGAACTTTCACTGTGAATTTAGTCACCGCCGTAACTGACTTACTCCTAATTTTCATCTTTACTACCGTCTTTCTTTTTATTGCACGTAAGGTAGCGAAGAGAATTGGTCTTGTTGATAAACCGAATTTCCGTAAACGCCATCAGGGGTTGATTCCCCTGGTTGGTGGAATCTCTGTTTACGCAGGCATCTGTTTTTCATTCATACTAGGGAAGTACTACATTCCCCATGGCTGGCTTTATTTAACCTGTGCAGGCGTGCTTGTTTTAGTGGGGGCGCTTGACGATCGTTATGATGTAAGAGTAAAAATTCGCGCGTCAATTCAAGCGCTTGTAGGCATCGTTATGATGTTCTATGGCAATCTGCATCTTAGCAGTCTGGGCTACATATTTGGTTCATGGGAGCTGGTACTTGGCCCATTTGGCTATTTCCTGACATTGTTTGCCGTATGGGCGGCGATCAACGCATTCAATATGGTGGATGGGATTGACGGCTTGCTTGGCGGGCTCTCATCCGTTTCGTTTGCTGCGATCGGCATTATTCTATTCTTTGATGGCCAGTACAGTCTCGCGATGTGGTGTTTTGCGATGATCGTTGCCATCTTGCCATACATCCTTCTTAACCTGGGCGTGCTTGGGCGTCGCTATAAAGTCTTTATGGGGGATGCTGGCAGCACCTTAATTGGCTTTACGGTTATATGGATCCTGCTGGAGACGACGCAGGGACAAACACATCCAATAAGCCCGGTGACCGCGCTGTGGATCATTGCGATTCCCCTGATGGACATGATTGCCATTATGTATCGTCGTTTGCGTAAGGGCATGAGCCCATTCTCTCCGGACCGGCAGCACATCCATCATTTAATCATGCGCGCAGGTTTTACTTCACGGCAGGCTTTTGTGTTGATTACGCTCGCCGCAGCACTGCTTGCAGCTATTGGCGTTGCCGCTGAATATCTGCACTTTATCCCAGAGTGGGTAATGTTGGCATTGTTCTTGCTTGCATTTGTACTATACGATTTTTGTATTAAACGAGCCTGGAAAGTGGCTCGCTTTATCAGACGTCATAAACGTCGCGTTCGCAGAAACAACAACGTAAACATTTAGTCTGACTTGAATTGGGGAAGCGATGAAAGAGAATGTGCCAGGCAGTTACCCGGCAGTGGAGAACGAGCTGGATATTCGCGGCTTATTTCGTACGCTGTGGCAGGGCAAATTCTGGATTATCGGAATTGCCTTTGTGTTTGCCCTTATTGCGCTGATTTACACTTTTTTAGCGAAACAAGAGTGGAGTTCAACGGCGATAACCGACCGCCCAACGGTCAATATGTTGGGGGGCTACTATTCTCAACAGCAGTTCTTACGTAACCTCGATGTTAAATCCAATATGGCGACGGCCGATCAGCCTTCGGTGATGGACGAAGCCTACAAAGAGTTCATTGTGCAGCTCTCCGCCTACGATACCCGCAGGGATTTCTGGCTTCAGACGGATTATTACAAGCAGCGTCAGGTCGGCAACAGTAAAGTCGATGCCGCGCTGTTGGATGAAATTGTCGATAACATCCAGTACACCTCTGGCGACAGCGCGCGCAATATCAGTGACAGCGTTAAGCTTGTTGCTGAAACCGCCGCCGATGCTAACAACCTCCTGCGTCAGTATGTGGCTTTTGCAAGCCAGCGTGCGGCCAGCCACCTTAATGAAGAGCTGACGGGGGCGTGGGCTGCGCGAACCATTCAGATGAAGGCGCAGGTCAAACGGCAGGAAGCGGTGGCGCAGTCCATCTACGACCGCAAAATAAAAAGCGTCGAGCAGGCGCTGAAAATTGCTCAACAGCAAAATATTACCCGCAGCGAAACTAACGTCCCTGCTGAAGAACTTCCTGATTCAGAAATGTTTATGCTGGGCCGCCCTATGCTACAGGCGCGGCTGGAAAGTCTTCAGGCCGTCGGCCCTGACTTTGACATCGATTACGATCAGAACCGGGCGATGCTTAATACGCTAAACGTCGGGCCGACCGTTGATGCTCGCTTCCAAACTTACCGCTATTTACGCACGCCAGAAGAGCCGGTTAAGCGCGACAGTCCTCGTCGTGCATTCTTGCTGATTATGTGGGGTGCGGTCGGGGCGCTTATCGGTGCTGGCGTGGCGCTAGCCCGTCGTCCGAGGGCAGCGTAAGCCCTTTGCTGGTGGAGGGGCGATGGAATGCCTCCGCCTTACTCAACATAAGAGAATCACCGTGAAAGTGTTAACAGTTTTTGGCACGCGCCCGGAGGCTATAAAAATGGCCCCGTTGGTGGATGCGTTGGCAAAAGACGCGTTTTTTGACGCAAAAGTATGTGTAACGGCTCAGCATCGCGAGATGCTGGATCAGGTATTACACCTCTTTTCCATTACGCCAGACTACGACTTAAATATTATGAAACCGGGGCAGGGCTTGACGGAAATTACCTGCCGCATTCTTGAAGGGCTGAAGCCTATTCTGGAATCCTTTAAGCCAGATGTCGTGTTGGTTCATGGCGACACGACTACAACCGTCGCGGCGAGCCTTGCGGCATTCTACCAGAGGATTCCTGTCGGCCACGTTGAGGCGGGATTACGCACCGGCGATCTCTTTTCCCCGTGGCCGGAGGAAGCAAACCGTACCTTAACTGGACACCTTGCTTCCTGGCATTTTGCACCAACCGAAAACGCTCGTCAGAACCTGCTAAAAGAAAACATCAGCGAGCAAAAGATTTTTGTTACCGGCAATAGCGTTATCGACGCGTTGATCTCCGTTCGCGATCGTGTGCTGACTCAGGATGCCGTGCGTCGGGAGATTGAGGCCAAACATACCTTCCTTGATGCCAGCAAAAAAATGATCCTGGTTACCGGGCATCGCCGTGAAAGCTTTGGCGATGGTTTTGAGCGCATCTGCCACGCGTTGGCAAAAATCGCCGAACAAAACAGCGATGTACAGATTGTGTATCCGGTTCACCTGAATCCTAATGTCAGTGAGCCGGTGAAACGCATCCTGGGGCACGTCGACAACGTGATTCTGATTGAGCCGCAGGAGTACCTGCCGTTCGTTTATCTCATGAATCACGCATGGCTTATCCTGACGGACTCTGGCGGAATTCAGGAGGAGGCCCCCTCTCTTGGCAAGCCTGTGCTGGTGATGCGTGAAGCCACAGAACGTCCTGAGGCGGTCGCCGCTGGCACCGTGCGCCTGGTAGGGACGGATGAAGAGAAAATTGTGGCAGAAGTCACCCGACTGCTCTGTGATGAGCAGGAATATAATGCGATGAGCCGCGCCCATAACCCTTATGGTGATGGCAACGCTTGTAGCCGAATTTTGAATGCTTTAAAACAAAATCAGGTGAAATCATGAGTTTTTCCACCATCTCCGTCATTGGCCTTGGCTATATCGGCTTACCTACCGCCGCCGCGTTTGCTTCCCGTCAACGGAAAGTCATCGGCGTGGATATTAATCAGCGGGCGGTGGATACTATCAATCGTGGTGAAATCCACATTGTTGAGCCTGATTTGGATAAGGTGGTGAAGTCCGCCGTTGAGGATGGATACCTGAGCGCCACCGTACAGCCCGTTGAGGCTGATGCTTATCTGATTGCCGTACCAACGCCTTTTAAAGGCGATCATGAACCGGACATGGTTTATGTGAAAGCCGCCGCAGAGTCCATTGCCCTGGTGCTCAAAAAAGGCGCTCTGGTGGTGCTGGAGTCGACCTCTCCCGTTGGCGCGACCGAGCAAATGGCCGAATGGCTGGCTGCCCTGCGCCCGGATTTGAGCTTCCCTCACCAGGTGGGAGAACAGGCGGATATCAATATCGCCTATTGCCCGGAGCGAGTTTTGCCGGGCCAGGTCATGGTTGAGCTGATCAAAAACGATCGCGTTGTGGGCGGCATGACGCCGGTATGTTCCGCACGCGCCAGCGAGCTATATGGTATTTTCCTCGAAGGGGAATGCGTTATCACCAACGCCCGCACCGCCGAAATGTGCAAGCTGACGGAAAACAGCTTCCGCGACGTTAATATCGCGTTCGCCAATGAATTATCGCTGATCTGTGCCGATCAGGGGATCAACGTCTGGGAACTGATTCGTCTGGCCAATCGCCACCCTCGCGTGAATGTTCTGCAGCCGGGGCCGGGCGTTGGGGGGCACTGTATTGCGGTAGATCCATGGTTTATCGTCTCGCAGAATCCTGAGCAAGCCCGCCTTATCCGCACCGCGCGTGAAGTTAACGACGGCAAGCCGTTGTGGGTGATTAGCCAGGTGAAAGCCGCAATTGCCGACTGCCTTTCTGAGACGGGCCGCCGCGCCAGTGAGTTAACGATTGCCTGTTTTGGCCTCGCCTTTAAGCCTAACATCGACGATTTACGCGAAAGCCCGGCGATGGAAATTGCTGAGCTGCTGGCCGAATGGCACAGCGGTAAAACGCTTGTCGTTGAGCCTAATATCCACACGCTGCCGACGAAGCTTGCCGGGCACTGCGAATTAACTTCGGTGGATGCCGCGCTTAAGCGGGCCGACGTGCTGGTCATGCTGGTCGATCATAAAGAGTTTAAAGCTATCCCTGCCGAAAATGTGCGCCAGCCGTGGATTATCGACACCAAAGGCGTTTGGCGGTAACCCGCGATGAGCCTGATTCATGCAACCCTGGCCCCGCTGGAGTGGGAAAATCGCTTCTTTGACGTGAACAGCAGCGCGGTCCGTTTTTCTGAAGACGCTCCTGCGCTGCAGGAAGAGCAGCTAAATCGCTGGTCCCGGGTTCAGGCAAAAATTCCTACCCATCGTACCGACTGGCTGGATGGCCTTCAGCGGCTTGGTTTCCAGCTTGTTGAAGGCGAAGTCGATCTGGCGCTTTTTCCTGGCACGCAAAATGCAGATATTCCTGTCGACATCGCGCAGCCCGAAGATATTCCCGCGCTTCGCCTGGCCGCCTCGCAGGTGTTCACGCAGAGCCGCTTTCGCGCACCGTGGTACAAGAACGGTGACAGTGGCCGTTTCTACGCCCAGTGGATTGAAAATGCCGTGCTTGGCACGTTTGACCATCAGTGCCTGCTGCTTAAAAGCCGTGACGAGAATCTGGGTTTTGTGACCTTGCGGCAACTGAATGACGTCGAGGCCCGAATTGGCCTGCTCGCCGGACGAGGCGTAGGCGAGGAACTGATGGCTGCGGCACAAGACTGGTGTATACAGCGTGGCCTGCAAACCCTGCGTGTCGCGACTCAGGTGAGCAATACCGCCGCGCTGCGTCGCTATATTAAAAGCGGTGCCACGATAGAAAGCACCGCCTTCTGGTTATACAGGTGAAAAAATGATCCCATTTAATGCTCCGCCGGTCGTAGGTACAGAACTCGAATACATGCAGGCTGCCATGGGCAGCGGCAAACTGTGCGGAGACGGTGGTTTCACCCGTCGCTGCCAGCAGTGGATGGAACAGCGTTTTGGCAGCAAGAAAGTTCTGCTCACGCCGTCCTGTACCGCGTCGCTGGAAATGGCCGCTATCCTGCTGGATATCAAGCCTGGCGATGAAGTGATTATGCCGAGCTACACCTTTGTTTCGACGGCTAATGCTTTCGTGCTTCGGGGGGCGGTCATTGTGTTTGTGGACGTGCGTCCTGACACCATGAACATCGACGAAACCAAAATTGAAGCGGCTATCACCGAAAAAACACGCGCTATCGTGCCAGTGCATTACGCGGGCGTAGCCTGTGAAATGGACGTCATTATGGCTATCGCGAAAAAACATAACCTTTTCGTGGTGGAAGATGCCGCGCAGGGTGTGATGTCCACTTATAAAGGCCGTGCGTTAGGTTCTATTGGGCACATCGGTTGTTTTAGTTTTCATGAAACCAAAAACTACACCGCGGGCGGTGAGGGTGGCGCGACGCTGATTAACGATCCTGCGCTGATTGAGCGCGCGGAAATCGTTCGTGAAAAAGGCACCAACCGCAGCCAATTCTTCCGTGGGCAGGTGGATAAGTATACCTGGCGTGATATCGGTTCAAGCTACCTGATGGCAGATTTGCAGGCCGCTTATCTTTGGGCTCAGCTTGAGGCGGCAGAGAAGATTAACCAACAGCGCCTGAAGCTGTGGCAAGCCTATCATGATGCCCTTGCACCGTTGGCAAAAGCCGGGCGCATAGAGTTGCCGGATATCCCTGAAAACTGCGTGCAGAACGCCCATATGTTTTACATCAAACTGCGCGATATTGAAGACCGCAGCGCGCTGATTTCATACCTGAAAGAGGCGGAGATCATGGCAGTGTTCCATTATATTCCGTTGCATGCCTGCCCTGCGGGTGAGCGGTTTGGTCGCTTCCACGGGGAAGACCGCTTTACGACCCGCGAAAGCGAGCGCCTGCTGCGTTTGCCGCTTTTTTATAACCTGTCGCCGGTGAACCAACGCACCGTCATCAATACGCTGCAAAGCTACTTCGCCTGATATGTCGTTAGCTAAAGCTTCAGTGTGGACCGCAGGGTCCACGCTGGTAAAAATTGGTGCCGGTTTACTGGTAGTCAAAATGCTGGCCGTTGCTTTTGGCCCTTCTGGCGTGGGGCTGGCCGGTAACTTCCGCCAAATGATTACCGTGCTGGGCGTGCTTGCCGGGGCGGGTATATTTAACGGCGTCACCAAATACGTTGCTGAGCATCATGACAACCCGGAACAGCTGAAGCGGGTGCTCGGCACATCCTCGGCGATGGTGCTGGGCTTTTCTTCGCTGCTGGCGGTGATTTTTGTCCTGGCCGCGCGGCCAATCAGCGTCGGGCTATTCGGCCATGCTGATTACCAGAATTTGGTGCGCCTGGTGGCATTGGTCCAGATGGGGATTGCATGGGCAAACCTGTCGCTGGCCGTCATGAAGGGTTTTCGTGACGCCGCAGGTAACGCTCTTGCATTGATTACCGGCAGCGTCATCGGCGTGCTGGCTTATTATGCCTGCTATCATTTTGGCGGTTACCAGGGGGCGCTGTTAGGCCTGGCATTGGTGCCTGCATTGCTCGTTATCCCTGCCGTCATCATGCTCGTCAGGCGTGAACACGTTCCGCTGAGCTATATGAAGCCGAGCTGGGATAAGCTGCTGGCCAGCCATCTTGGTAAGTTTACTATTATGGCGCTGATCACCTCAGTCACGCTCCCCGTGGCCTACGTGATGATGCGAAACCTTCTGGCGGCGCACTACAGCTGGGACGAAGTCGGTATCTGGCAAGGGGTGAGCAGTATTTCAGATGCTTATCTGCAGTTTATTACGGCTTCTTTTAGCGTGTACCTCCTCCCTACGCTTGCCCGCCTGAAAGAGAAAAGCGACATTACGCGTGAAATCGTGCGTTCACTAAAGTTTGTTCTCCCGGCCGTGGCGGCGGCAAGCCTGACCGTGTGGCTGCTGCGTGATTTTGCAATTTGGCTGCTGTTTTCACCAAAGTTTATTGCCATGCGGGATCTTTTTGCCTGGCAGCTGGTCGGTGATGTGTTGAAAGTGGGGGCCTACGTGTTTGGTTATTTGGTCATCGCAAAGGCGTCGCTACGCTTTTATATTTTGACTGAAATCAGCCAGTTTGCTCTATTAACCGGCTTCTCGCGTTGGTTGATACCAGCCCACGGCGCGCTGGGTGCAGCTCAGGCCTATATGGCCACCTATATTGTTTATTTTGCGCTCTGCTGTGGTGTTTTCCTTATTTATCGTAGACGAGCATGACAACACTGATTCACGTATTGGGATCTGATATCCCGCATCATAATCAGACGGTATTGCGTTTCTTTAACGACGTTCTGGCCGCCACGACTCCCCATGCCCGAGAATTTATCGTGGTGTCCGGGGATCAATCCCTGTTGTCCGCTTTTCCGGCGCTGTCGATCACGCTTTGTCCTTCAAAGCAGGCTATTGCCGCTGAAGTTCTGGCTAAAGCGCGAGCGAACCGGCAGCAGCATTTCTTTTTCCACGGGCAGTTTAATGGCAGCCTTTGGATTGCGCTGTTAACCGGTGGTCTGAAGCCAGAGCAGACGAACTGGCATATCTGGGGGGCCGATCTGTATGAAGTTTCGCGCAGCATTAAGTTTCGTTTGTTCTATCAACTGCGCCGGTTTGCCCAAGGGCGCGTAGGGCGCGTTTTCGCCACGCGCGGGGATTTAAGCTATTTTCATCAGCGTCATCCACGAGTGACCGGCGAGCTGCTGTATTTTCCAACCCGCATGGATCCGAGCCTCAACACGATGGCTGGCGATCGACAACATAGCGAGAAGCTAACGCTGCTGGTGGGGAATTCCGGCGATCGCAGTAACCGGCATGTTGATGCCCTCAAAGCCATTCACCAGCAATTTGGCGACACGGTGCGCGTTGTTGTGCCAATGGGCTACCCGGCGAATAACGAAGCTTATATTGCTGAGGTGCAACAGGCCGGCCGCGCTTTGTTTAGCCCGGAAAACCTCCGGCTACTGACGGAAAAAATTGAATTCAATGAATACCTGGCGCTGCTGCGCCGGTGCGATCTCGGCTATTTTATTTTTGAACGCCAGCAGGGTATCGGCACGCTGTGCCTGCTGATTCAGGCTGGGATCCCCTGCGTGCTGAACCGCAAAAATCCGTTCTGGCAGGATATGGTCGAGCAGCATGTTCCGGTGCTATTTACCGGGGATGTGCTTGATGAAGCGACCGTGCGGGAAGCTCAGCGCCAGCTACGCTTACTGGATAAACAAAACATCGCTTTCTTTAACCCTAACTATATCGATGGGTGGCATCACGCGCTGAGCATCGCGGCAGGAGAGCAAAAATGAGTCTGGCACAATTTGGCGGGTTATTTGTCGTCTGGTTCCTGTCGGTCGGGTTTATCGGGCTGCTGACGTATCAGGAATTTCGCCGCGTGCGGTTTAACTTCAACGTCTTCTTTTCGCTGCTTTATCTGCTGACCTTTTTCTTCGGCTTTCCGTTTACCTGTACCCTGGTGTTCCGTTTTGGCGTATCGGTGGTGCCAGCAGACGTGCTGTTGCAGGCTCAGCTTGCGGCAGCCTGCTTCTACGGCATTTATTATGTGACCTATAAAACCCGGGTCAGGGCGAAGGTTGAGCATAAAGCGCGGCGGCCGTTGTTTACCATGAACCGGGTGGAGACGCACCTGACCTGGCTGATGCTGGTGCTGGTGGCGTTGGTCAGCGTCGGCATTTTCTTCGCCCATAATGGCTTCCTGCTGTTTAAGCTGCATTCGTACAGCCAAATTTTCTCCAGCGAAGTGTCAGGCGTAGCGCTCAAGCGCTTCTTCTATTTCTTTATTCCAGCGATGCTGGTGGTGTACTTCCTGCGTCAGGACAGCCGGGCTTGGATCTTCTTCCTGGTTAGCACCGTTGCCTTCGGCCTGCTGACGTACATGATTGTTGGCGGGACGCGCGCTAATATCATCATCGCCTTTGCCATCTTCTTGTTCATCGGCATCATTCGCGGCTGGATCTCGTTGTGGATGTTGGCAGCCGCAGGCGTGTTGGGGATTGTGGGCATGTTCTGGCTGGCGCTTAAGCGTTACGGCCTGAACGTCAGCGGAGACGAAGCCTTTTATACTTTCCTGTACCTGACTCGCGATACGTTCTCTCCGTGGGAAAACCTTGGTCTGCTGCTGCAAAACTACGACAAGATCGAGTTCCAGGGACTGGCACCGATTATCCGCGATTTCTACGTATTCATCCCAAGCTGGGTATGGCCGGACCGCCCGGGCACCGTACTCAACACCGCGAACTACTTCACCTGGCAGGTACTGAATAATCACTCAGGGTTGGCGATTTCCCCGACATTAATTGGTTCGCTGGTGGTGATGGGAGGCGCGTGGTTTATTCCTCTGGGCGCGGTTGTCGTCGGGCTGATTATCAAATGGTTTGACTGGCTCTATGAGTTGGCGAACGGGGAAAGCAACCGCTATAAAGCCGCGATAATCTACGCGTTCTGTTTTGGCGCGATTTTCAATATGATCGTTCTGGCCCGTGAGGGGCTGGACTCCTTTGTCTCACGGGTGGTGTTCTTCCTCGTCATTTTTGGCGCCTGCCTGGTCGTGGCAAAACTCCTTTACTGGCTTTTTGAAAGCGCAGGGCTTATTCATCAGCGCCTGCGCCGCGTGCCTGCTCCTGCTGCCGACACGCAAAATGCATGACAAGGATATTCATGAACAACTCTACTGAAGCCCCTTCCTATAACATCCGTGGCCTGAACCTGCTGGGGTGGCGAGATATGCAGCATGCGCTGGATTATCTCTATGCGGGGGGCAACTTGCGTCAGGGCACGTTAGTGGCAATCAATGCCGAAAAAGTCCTTACTGCCGAAGATGATGAGCAAATCCGGGGCCTTATTGCCGCCGCAGAATACAAATATGCTGACGGGATAAGCGTTGTTCGCTCTATCCGTAAAAAATACCCAGAAGCCGTGGTGAACCGCGTAGCCGGTGCCGATCTGTGGGAAGCGTTGATGCAGCGCGCAGGTCAGGAGGGGACGCCGGTATTTTTAGTGGGGGGAAAGCCCGAGGTTCTGGCGCAGACTGAGGCTAAATTACGCCAGCTCTGGCAGGTCAATATTGTCGGCAGTCAGGATGGATATTTTACGGACGAGCAGCGGCAGGCATTGTTCGAGCGCATTCGTGATAGCGGGGCTGCTATTGTCACGGTGGCGATGGGATCCCCGCGCCAGGAGCTTCTGATGCAGGCGTGCCGGCAAGTGCATCCTCAGGCGCTGTATATGGGCGTTGGTGGCACCTACGACGTCTTTACCGGGCGCGTAAAGCGAGCGCCAAAAGTCTGGCAAAACCTCGGTCTCGAATGGCTATATCGCCTGCTTTCACAGCCGACTCGTATTAAACGTCAGCTTCGGTTGCTGCGCTACCAGCGCTGGCATCTCACCGGCAAGCTTTAATCCCGCTAACGCGCTCATCGGGCGCGTTTTTCTTTTCCTGCGCGATTTTCCACCAGACTTAGCCCAATTTGTTACGCAGTTATTTGTAATTTTGCAAAAAATGCGGAACCATTGCGCCCACTCGATGCAGTGCCGTAGTGATGTTGCGCCAGCAAATCTATTGCCGACGCTGCATGGCCTGTTATTGAGCTATGGCTTTGACCATCACAATAACCGGTAAAAACCGGAGTAAAGCAAACACAATACAGAGGATTTATGGCAGAGAAAAAAGCAGAGCTGCAGCGCGGGCTGGAAGCTCGACACATCGAACTTATCGCCCTGGGAGGGACCATTGGTGTCGGCCTGTTTATGGGCGCCGCCAGTACCCTGAAATGGGCCGGGCCGTCGGTATTGCTGGCGTATATTGTTGCAGGCCTGTTCGTGTTCTTCATTATGCGTTCAATGGGGGAGATGTTATTCCTTGAGCCGGTAGCCGGTTCTTTTGCCGTCTACGCGCACCGCTATATGAGTCCTTTTTTCGGTTACCTTACGGCCTGGTCGTACTGGTTTATGTGGATGGCGGTCGGTATCTCAGAAATAACGGCGATTGGGGTTTATGTTCAATACTGGTTCCCCGATCTGCCGCAGTGGCTGCCCGCCATTCTTGCCGTCGGGCTTGTGGCGTTAGCGAACCTTGCCGCGGTGCGCCTGTACGGCGAAATAGAATTCTGGTTTGCGATGATTAAAGTCACCACCATCATCGTGATGATCGTCGTGGGCCTGGGCGTTATCTTTTTCGGTTTTGGCAACCATGGGCAGGCAATCGGCTTTAGCAACCTGACCGAGCACGGGGGCTTCTTTGCCGGAGGCTGGAAAGGTTTCCTGACCGCGTTGTGTATTGTTGTGGCGTCTTATCAAGGCGTGGAGCTTATCGGTATTACCGCCGGTGAAGCGAAAAACCCGCAGGTCACCTTGCGTAGCGCCGTGGGTAAAGTGCTGTGGCGTATTCTGATTTTCTATGTGGGGGCGATTTTCGTTATCGTGACTATCTTCCCATGGAACCAGATTGGCACCACCGGCAGCCCATTTGTGCTGACCTTTGCGAAGATTGGTATTACGGCGGCGGCAGGGATTATTAACTTCGTTGTTCTGACGGCGGCACTGTCGGGCTGTAACAGCGGGATGTATAGCTGCGGGCGCATGCTGTATGCCCTTGCCAAAAACCGTCAGCTCCCGGCTAAAATGGCCACCGTTTCCCGCAGTGGCGTGCCGGTTGTGGGCGTGGCTATTTCTATCGGTATTTTGCTGCTTGGCTCCTGCCTGAACTACATCATTCCTAATCCGCAGCGCGTTTTTGTTTATGTCTACAGCGCCAGCGTACTCCCCGGGATGGTGCCGTGGTTTGTCATCCTGATTAGCCAGATTCGTTTTCGTAAGGCACACCGCGAGGCTATTGCCAGCCATCCGTTCCGCTCCATTTTATTCCCGTGGGCGAACTACCTGACCATGGCGTTCCTGGTGTGTGTGCTGGTGGGAATGGGGCTGAATGAAGATACGCGAATGTCGCTGACGGTTGGGGTGATTTTCCTGGCTGCCGTGACGCTGGTTTATAAGGTATTTGGCCTGAATAAGTATGCCGTTAGTGAAAAACTGAACGGATAAGCATCAGGATGCACAAAGCATAACCAAACGCGCAGTTTTGCGAGTATTTTATTGAAATAAGCACTAGACAGCTGAGCACGAAGCCCGTATTATCCGACCCCGCAACGGCGCTACGCGCCCGTAGCTCAGCTGGATAGAGCGCTGCCCTCCGGAGGCAGAGGTCTCAGGTTCGAATCCTGTCGGGCGCGCCATTTAAGAGGGCGCTTGAGCTGCGGTGGTATATGTACCGCGTGAAAGTTTTACAGTGGTGGCTATAGCTCAGTTGGTAGAGCCCTGGATTGTGATTCCAGTTGTCGTGGGTTCGAGTCCCATTAGCCACCCCATTAATTTAGATGTATGCGAAGGTGGCGGAATTGGTAGACGCGCTAGCTTCAGGTGTTAGTGTTCTTACGGACGTGAGGGTTCAAGTCCCTCTCTTCGCACCACACCTAAATTAATCAGCAGTAAAAGCAGTATTTCGGCGAGTAGCGCAGCTTGGTAGCGCAACTGGTTTGGGACCAGTGGGTCGGAGGTTCGAATCCTCTCTCGCCGACCAATTTTAAAAAGCCCTTCTGAAGAAGGGTTTTTGCTTTCAACACCGAACCGTAAAAGGTCACAGGCACGTTGAGAGCCGCAGTAAGAGCAGTATTTCGGCGAGTAGCGCAGCTTGGTAGCGCAACTGGTTTGGGACCAGTGGGTCGGAGGTTCGAATCCTCTCTCGCCGACCACTTTAGAAAAGGCCAGCTTTCGAG
>WJYK01000025.1 GCA_009668225.1 Enterobacteriaceae bacterium RIT693
CCCTTAATTTCAGGATTTTTCACTCTCATCGCCGCCGTTACTCTGTGATGTTGTTCACATGTTCCGTGTCGATGGAGGCGCATTATAGGGAGTTCTCCCGGCGCTGCAACACTAAAATGACAGAAAAATGACTGACTGCTGCATTCCACAGCAAAACCCCGCCTTATACCCATTTGCACACAGACTTATCCACAATCCGGATTTGAACTTAAAATTCGCGAGCGCGACGCAAACGTTTTCGCTACAATGCACCGCGATAAAATGGACACCCCCGATGGGGGCGTTAGCTGAGTTTTCGTCTCTTCTTTTCCTTATTTTCCCTTTTCTGCGCCGCCAGAACGAAGGTGAAGACTAAAATTCAGCTAACGCTCTTCTATATGCGAACCAAAGCCAAGGGATAAAACCATGTCACAACGTCGTCCTGTACGCCGCGCACTGCTCAGTGTTTCTGACAAAGCCGGTATCGTCGAATTCGCTCAGGCCCTCTCCCAACGTGGAGTGGAGCTGCTGTCCACCGGCGGAACCGCCCGCCTGCTGGCAGAAGCAAACCTGCCGGTAACCGAAGTCTCCGACTACACCGGTTTCCCGGAGATGATGGACGGACGCGTCAAAACGCTGCACCCGAAAGTTCACGGCGGCATTCTGGGCCGTCGCGGTCAGGACGATGCCATCATGGCGGAACACGCCATCTCTCCTATTGATATGGTCGTCGTTAACCTTTATCCGTTTGCCCAGACCGTTGCTCGTGAAGGCTGCTCTTTAGAAGATGCTGTCGAGAACATCGATATCGGTGGCCCAACCATGGTTCGCTCCGCCGCCAAGAACCATAAAGATGTGACGATCGTAGTAAAAAGCAGTGACTACCCGACGATCCTTGCCGAGCTGGATGCTAATGAAGGATCGCTGACGCTGGAGACCCGCTTCGATCTGGCGATCAAAGCTTTTGAGCATACCGCCGCCTACGACAGCATGATCGCCAACTACTTCGGCAGCCTGGTGCCTGCTTACCACGGCGAGAGCAAAGATCCTGCCGGCCGCTTCCCGCGCACGCTGAACCTGAACTTCATTAAGAAGCAAGATATGCGCTACGGTGAAAACAGTCATCAGCAGGCCGCCTTCTATATAGAAGAAGAAATTAAAGAAGCGTCCGTGGCTACCGCGACCCAAGTGCAGGGTAAAGCGCTCTCCTATAACAACATCGCGGATACCGACGCGGCGCTGGAGTGCGTGAAAGAGTTCGAGGAACCTGCCTGCGTTATCGTTAAGCATGCCAACCCTTGCGGCGTTGCCGTTAGCGGTTCAGTGCTTGAAGCCTACAACCTGGCTTATAAAACCGATCCAACGTCTGCCTTCGGCGGCATCATCGCCTTCAACCGCGAGCTGGATGCTGAAACCGCACAGGCGATTATTTCCCGCCAGTTCGTCGAAGTGATCATCGCCCCTTCCGCCAGCGAAGAAGCGCTGAAGATAACCGCAGCCAAGCAAAACGTCCGCGTTCTGGTTTGTGGCCAATGGCAGAAACGCACGGCTGGCCTCGACTTTAAACGTGTGAACGGCGGCCTGCTGGTTCAGGATCGCGATCTGGGTATGGTGACCGCAGGCGATCTGCGCGTTGTCACTAAACGCCAGCCGACCGAGCAAGAACTGCATGACGCCCTATTCTGCTGGAAGGTCGCGAAGTTCGTTAAATCCAACGCCATTGTCTACGCCCGTGACAATATGACCATCGGCATAGGCGCTGGCCAGATGAGCCGCGTTTACTCCGCCAAAATTGCCGGCATCAAAGCCAGCGATGAAGGCCTGGAAGTGAAAGGTTCCGCCATGGCCTCTGACGCCTTCTTCCCGTTCCGCGATGGGATTGATGCTGCGGCTGAAGCTGGCGTGAGCTGCGTTATCCAGCCGGGCGGTTCAATCCGTGATGATGAAGTTATCGCGGCCGCCGACGAGCATGGCATTGCAATGATCTTCACCGATATGCGCCACTTCCGCCATTAATTCCCGGAGCGTTTATAGATGAAAGTTTTAGTTATTGGTAACGGCGGGCGCGAACACGCGCTGGCCTGGAAAGCCGCCCAGTCTCCATTAGTGCGCACGGTGTTTGTTGCGCCAGGCAACGCGGGCACCGCGCTGGAACCTACGTTGCAGAATGTCACCATCGGCGCCACGGATATTCCGGCTCTACTGAGTTTTGCCCAGAACGAAAAAATTGACTTAACCATCGTCGGCCCGGAAGCGCCGCTGGTGATTGGCGTCGTGGATGCATTCCGCGCCGCAGGGTTGAAAATCTTTGGCCCAACCGAAGGCGCCGCACAGCTGGAAGGCTCAAAGGCGTTCACCAAAGATTTCCTGGCGCGCCATAACATCCCGACGGCGGAATACCAGAACTTTACCGACGTTGAGCCTGCGCTGGCTTACCTGCGTGAGAAAGGTGCGCCAATCGTGATTAAGGCCGACGGCCTGGCCGCGGGCAAAGGCGTTATTGTGGCGATGACGCTGGAAGAAGCGGAAGCCGCCGTGAATGATATGCTGGCCGGGAACGCGTTTGGCGATGCGGGCCACCGCATTGTTATTGAAGAGTTCCTCGACGGCGAAGAAGCCAGCTTTATCGTGATGGTTGACGGCGAGCACGTCCTGCCGATGGCCACCAGCCAGGATCATAAGCGAGTTGGCGACGGCGATACGGGCCCGAACACCGGCGGGATGGGTGCTTACTCCCCGGCTCCGGTTGTTACGGATGAAGTTCATCAGCGCACCATGGAACGCGTGATTTGGCCGACCGTGCGCGGCATGGCAGCCGAGGGGAACACCTACACCGGCTTCCTGTACGCCGGGTTGATGATCGATAAGCAGGGTAATCCGAAGGTGATTGAGTTCAATTGCCGCTTTGGCGATCCGGAAACGCAGCCAATCATGCTGCGCCTGCAGTCAGACCTGGTCGAGCTGTGCCTCGCCGCCTGTGACGGCAAGCTTGATGAGAAAGACTCTACGTGGGACGAGCGTCCGGCACTGGGCATCGTGCTGGCGGCGGGTGGTTATCCGGCTGATTATCGCAACGGCGACGTTATCCACGGTCTGCCGCTGGAAGAAGTGGCCGACGGCAAGGTCTTCCATGCCGGCACTACGCTCAGCGAAGACGACCAGGTGCTCACAAACGGCGGACGCGTGTTATGCGTGACAGCGCTAGGCGAGACGGTTGCCAAAGCTCAACAGCGCGCGCTGGAGCTGAAAAAGGATATTCACTGGGATGGCAGCTTCAGCCGCTCGGATATCGGCTATCGTGCCATTGCGCGTGAAAACACGAAGTAATATAGACAGCACAGACTAAACCGCCCTCGTGGCGGTTTTTTTTGCCTAGAAATCGCCCGGCTTAGGCTGCCAGCTGCAGAAGTCCTGGTTTGCCACCAGCAGCAGCTGCGAACCTTCCGGGGCTTCCAGCCAGGCAATACTGACATCGAGAGATGAGTTGCTCTGGCGGCGCGCTATATGGCTCAGGGAGGCGCTATCAAGCTTAGGCGATAGCGTTTCCCCTTCGCAGGTGGTTACCGTGCCGTTCTGGTGCCAGCGCCCCTGACGCAACACAACGTGGCCGATGCGCAGCGCTTCGCTGGTCTCACGAATACGATTGGCGTTGAACTGGTACAAAGCCACCTGATCGTTAGAAAGCTGCTGCTTCTGGCTATTCACTTCCCGCTGCATAAAGCTCAGGTCGCCGTGGTCGTCAAAGCGGACTTTGACATGCTCCGGCTGCTTGCCCTGAATATTGAGTTCGATAAAAGTCAGTTTGTCACCCTGCCAGCGGTATTCACCGGTGGTGGTGGCGCCGTGCTGCCACGGGCTAAACGCGGTAAGGATATGGGTAGACTCATCGGCATTGTCTTTACGCCAGATGCGCACTACGCCCTGATCGGCAACATAGCCGGTAGCGGTAAAAGGAGGGAGTTTGTTACTGCTGCAAGCCGTGAGCGCCAGTACACCCGCCAGCGCCAGTAGCGGGCGCCAGACGGACAAAAGGGGCGTAAACGCCCCTCTGTTAAAACTGTTCACCGACACGCGTTAACTTACTTAACCGCGTCTTTCAGTGCTTTACCAGAAACAAATGCCGGCACGTTAGCAGCAGCAATTTTGATTTCTTTACCGGTCTGCGGGTTGCGGCCAGTGCGCTCAGCACGGTGGTTCACTTTGAAGGTACCGAAACCAACCAGTTGTACAGCATCACCTTCTTTCAGAGACTCAGTAATTGCAGCCAGAGTGGATTCCAGAGCAGCTTTAGCCTGTGCTTTAGACAGGTCAGCCTTGTCAGCAATTACATCAATCAGTTGAGTCTTGTTCATAAGTTATCCTTACAATGTGTTTATCGCTTGCTAAGCATCGAGTGCGACGGAAATGCCTAAAAAGCACTCTCCTGCATACACGCACCGATAGCCACTTTTATTCGCCCCACAAATGTAGACCAGACGGGGGGTTAATTGGAAGCCTCCAGGGAGGACAAATCAGACTGTATGTCACGTTTTACTGTCTTACTGCTGCAAATTTATACCGATATTACTGATGCCGGCCTCACGGAGGTCAGCACGAAGCCCTTTAATGAGCTCAATATCGCGTTCTTCGCAGTCCGCCAGCAGCCGGAAAATCTCCCACTGAATGTCCCATTCTTCTTCTACCGCCGGGTTTGCTCTCAACTCCTCGTCGGTCATTTCACGACCGGCCTGAGTCATTTCCAGCATCGCCACCGAAGTGATTGAACATTTACTGACTTCGATTGCGTGCTCCAGCGTTTCACCCGAGAGACGCGAGTGAATAAGCTCACTCAACGCCACGCACGCGTCAATCGCCGGATAGACACCGTAAATATCATAGTCGTCAGCCGCAGGAATTGCCTCTTCAAGTTTCTCTAACTGACTATCAAAGTTCACTTTGGCGTCTTTCACCGTTTGGGTTTCCCAAACCAGGTCGAGGATCTTGCGATAAAGCTGGGCATCACCAAAGCCGGTTTGCTGACAAAACATGGCGTAGTTCGGGTACATACGCTCGCATAAAGAGGCCATAAAGGTGACGTGCTGCCAGCTTTCCAGCTTCTCCAGGCGTAAATGAATTGGGTTCTGTAACATGACGGTGTCTCAAAGACGGAAAATTAGCGGCAGTTTACCTGAATCACCTGCCAATTGCTTGCAGGCGCTTAAAAGCCGGGCGCCCGGAGGCAACGGCATCTGCCCAGCGGGTCGGCTCAGGCAGACGATAACCAGCCATGCAGCGCTCAACCCACGTTAACGCACCGTCGAGGCTTACGCGGTGCCCGGTAGAAACAAACAGGGGATTGCAGCGTTTTTTACTGCGCCAGACCCAGGCCAACTGCTCGCCTTTATCCATCAACGGCGCCAGAGCGCCCGGCTCATCGCCCAGCGGTTCAAACTTCCCACACAGCCGCTTTTTCGCTACGCCGATAGTTGGCACGTCCACCAGCAGTCCAAAATGGCTGGCTACGCCTAAACGACGGGGATGCGAGATGCCGTGCCCGTCCACAAATACCAAATCTGGTTTTTGTGACAGCATGCCCCACGCCTCAAGCAGCGCAGGATATTCGCGGAAGGATAAAAAGCCGGGGATATAAGGCATGGTGGTGGCGATCCTCGCCACCTGGTACTCGACCAGCTCGAAAGACGGGTAACTCAACAAAACGATAGCCGCGCGGGTGACATCCCCACCCTGTTCAAAGCCGACATCGGCTCCGGCGATCAAACGCGGTGGATCCTGCTCAAAGCGATCCTCGCGGATCACCTTTGCGGCCAGATCTAACTGCTGCTCTCGTAATGTCGCAAGATCCATCTCTCTTTCCTCCGTTAAGAACGGTGGTACTGCGCTGACAAGCGGTGAACAGCTTCCACAAAGACGCCCGCATGCTCCGGCGGAACATCCTGATGAATACCGTGGCCCAGGTTAAAGACGTGCCCTTCTCCCTGGCCGAAACCGGCAAGAATAGTGGCAACTTCTTCTTCGATACGTGCAGGCTGAGCGTAAAGCATGGAAGGGTCCATATTGCCCTGCAGTGCAACCTTGTGACCTACGCGACGGCGAGCGTCAGCGATGTCCGTTGTCCAGTCCAGGCCCAGCGCGTCGCAGCCGGTTTCCGCCATGGCTTCAAGCCACTGCCCGCCGCCTTTGGTAAACAACGTCACCGGCACACGACGGCCATCGTTTTCACGTAGCAAACCATCGACAATTTTGTGCATGTAATAGAGCGAGAACTCTTTGTAATCACGCCCGCTCAGCACACCGCCCCAGGTGTCAAAGATCATTACCGACTGCGCGCCCGCACGAATTTGCGCGTTCAGGTAGAGCGTCACGCTCTGTGCCAGCTTATCCAGCAGCAAATGCAGCGCCTTCGGCTCGGCAAACATCATTTTCTTAATCACGGTAAACGCTTTGCTGCTGCCGCCTTCCACCATGTAGGTAGCCAGCGTCCACGGGCTGCCGGAGAAGCCAATCAGCGGCACTTCGCCTTTCAGCTCGCGGCGAATAGTCCGCACCGCGTTCATCACGTAAGCCAGCTCGCCTTCCGGGTCCGGAATGGGCAGTTTTTCAATGTCGGCCAGGCTTTTAATTGGCGAGCTAAAACGCGGGCCTTCACCGGCTTCGAAGTACAACCCAAGCCCCATTGCGTCCGGGATGGTCAGAATGTCCGAGAAGAGGATCGCCGCGTCCAGCGCATAGCGGCGCAGCGGCTGCAGGGTGACTTCGCAGGCCAGCTCGGCGTTCTTGCACAGCGACATAAAATCGCCTGCCTGAGCGCGCGTTGCCTTATATTCCGGCAAATAGCGCCCGGCCTGGCGCATCATCCACACAGGAGTGATATCTACCGGCAAGCGCTGCAGGGCGCGCAGGTAACGATCGTTCTTCAGTTCAGTCATTTTTACCTTTCCTTTAGCTGTATCGCCGCAGTCTATCATTCATAGTCCGCGCGACACAGGGCGACGGTATCTTCAATTAAGCGACGCGCCACGGTGCCCGGCGGCGGCAATAGCGGCAGTTGGTCATAGCGATACCAGCCGGCATCCAGCAGCTCTTTGGGGTCTATTTTGATTTCGCCGCTATGGTAATCCGCCATAAATGCGGTCATCAGCGACTGCGGGAAAGGCCAGGGCTGGGAAGTCACGTAGCGCAGGTTTTTCACCTGGATGCTGCTCTCTTCCATGACTTCGCGAGCCACCGCCTGCTCCAGTGTTTCACCCACCTCGACAAATCCTGCCAGCACGGTGTAAACGCCGTTGCGGTGGCGCGTATGCTGAGCCAGCAGGATATGATCGTCCTTACGGATAGCAACGATAATGCAGGGGGCGATTTGCGGGTAGTAGCGCTCGCGGCAGTGCCCGCAGAGCATCGCCCATTCGCTTTTGCTGAAGTGCATTTCATGGCCGCAGTAGCCGCAATACTTATGCGAGCGGTAAAACTCAGCCAGTTGAACGCCTCGCCCAGCCAGCTGGAACAGGCCCACATCTCGATCCAGGAGCTGGCGCAGCGAGCCCATGTCAGAGCGGCGGTTTTCACGAATCAGCCAGACGGGTTCACCTTCCCACTCACCGATATCCAGGGCGCGGGTGCCTACGAGCTGAAATTCTTCCGCGCTGCCGTGAGGTAAGTCACCCTGTGGCAACCATATTTTTTGCTCATGGCTGACTATCCACCAACCATGATCTAAGTTTTGAATAACACGTTCCATAACCTGGTGCACATCCCCGTGTTCACTGATATAAACAATTAGTTTTTACTTTTTTGGGTTAGTTTGCGTTCAATCTTTTAACTCACGGAGTCTCAATCATGCTGAACCAGTTAGCCAATCTGACTGAGCGCGTTGGTGGTAGTAATGAGTTAGTCGACCAGTGGCTGCAGGCCCGTAAACACCTGTTGGTTGCCTATTACAACATGGTCGGGATCAAGCCTAACAAGGAATCACACACCGCGCTCGACGAAAAAGCGTTAGACAATTTTTGCCACGGCCTGGTGGATTACCTCTCGTCCGGTCATTTTAGTATTTACGAGCGCATAATCAGCAACCTGGAAGGCAGCAGCCCGCTGCTAAGTGCAGCCCAGCTCTACCCTCAACTGGAAGCTAATACCCAGCAAATCATGGACCTCTACGACTCCCATCTGGAAAACGCCATCGGCCGCGACAGCTGGGTCGAGTTTCAGCAGGCGCTGTCGGAGATTGGCGAGTGCCTTGAGGCTCGCTTCACCCTTGAGGATAAGCTAGTCCTCCTGGCTATTGATAACAACCTTGACGGCAGCGCCAGCGATGCTGCCGGGCTGGCAAGTCCAGCTTGAGTTGTTAGCTATTAACGAGTAATTTACAACTTTCCCACCGCAAGGTGGGATCATTCTTGTCGGAGTGCCGAGTGCGTTATGCACCGGCTGAGACCGTTAATTCGGGATCCGCGGAACCTGATCAGGTTAGAACCTGCGAAGGGAACAAGAGTAATTCTGTCTTTGGGTGCACCCGTTCTCGGGCGGCCCATATCCATTACTCCTTCCGTAGTCCTGACAAGCCATATCCTGATTAAACCTGGAATGAGCTATGTCTGCATCTGAAAAAAAACCAGGCCGCCGCGAACAGCGAGCTGCCGCCCAACACTTTATCAATACGCTTGAAGGCACCGCCTTCCCCAACTCTCAGCGCATCTATCTGACCGGGTCACGCGAAGATATCCGCGTCCCAATGCGCGAAATCCAGCTCAGCCCGACGCTCACCGGCGGGAGCAAAGATGCCCCGCAATATCAGCCGAACGGCGCGGTTCCCGTCTACGATACTTCCGGCCCCTATGGCGATCCCGACATCACCATAAACGTGTTAAACGGGCTATATCCCCTGCGCAGCGCCTGGATTGCCGACCGGCGTGACAGCGAAACGCTGAATGACCGCAGCTCCGCTTACACAAAAGCACGCCTTGCCGACGACGGCCTGGACGAATTGCGCTTTGAAACACTGTCGAAACCTCGCCGGGCAATAGCCGGACAATGCGTCACTCAGTTGCATTACGCCCGCAAAGGCCTTGTCACCCCAGAGATGGAATTCATCGCCATTCGCGAAAATATGGGGCGCGAGCGTATTCGTGATGCCGTTCTGCGCCACCAGCATCCCGGCGAAGGGTTTGGGGCCCGCCTGCCGGAAAACATCACGCCGGAGTTTGTCCGTGATGAAGTCGCCGCCGGGCGAGCGATTATTCCCGCCAATATCAACCACCCTGAATCAGAGCCGATGATTATCGGCCGCAATTTCCTGGTGAAGATCAATGCCAATATCGGTAACTCGGCGGTCACTTCCTCCATTGAAGAAGAAGTAGAGAAGCTGGTGTGGGCCACTCGCTGGGGGGCAGACACGGTGATGGACCTCTCAACCGGCCGCTACATTCACGAAACGCGGGAGTGGATCCTGCGCAACAGCCCGGTGCCCATCGGCACGGTGCCAATCTACCAGGCGCTGGAGAAGGCGAACGGTATCGCCGAAGACCTGAGCTGGGAGATGTTCCGCGACACGCTGCTGGAGCAGGCAGAGCAAGGCGTGGATTACTTCACCATTCACGCGGGCGTGCTGCTTCGCTATGTCCCGATGACCGCGAAGCGCCTGACCGGCATCGTGTCGCGCGGCGGTTCGATTATGGCGAAGTGGTGCCTGTCCCATCATCAGGAAAATTTCCTGTATCAACACTTCCGTGAAATCTGCGAAATCTGCGCCGCCTATGACGTATCGCTTTCCCTGGGCGATGGCTTACGCCCGGGCTCCATTCAGGATGCCAACGACGAAGCACAGTTTGCCGAGCTGCATACGCTGGGCGAGCTGACCAAAATCGCCTGGGAATACGACGTCCAGGTGATGATTGAGGGCCCGGGGCATGTACCGATGCAGATGATTCGCCGCAACATGACCGAAGAGCTGGAGCATTGCCACGAAGCACCTTTCTACACCCTCGGCCCGCTAACGACCGATATCGCACCGGGCTATGACCACTTCACCTCCGGCATTGGCGCCGCCATGATCGGCTGGTTTGGCTGCGCCATGCTCTGCTACGTGACGCCGAAGGAGCATCTCGGCCTGCCGAACAAAGAGGACGTTAAGCAGGGGCTGATTACCTACAAGATTGCCGCTCACGCCGCTGACCTGGCTAAAGGCCATCCTGGCGCACAAATCCGCGATAACGCGATGTCCAAAGCACGCTTTGAATTCCGCTGGGAGGACCAGTTCAACCTGGCGCTCGACCCCTTCACCGCCCGCGCTTACCACGATGAAACCCTGCCGCAGGAATCCGGCAAAGTCGCGCATTTCTGTTCCATGTGCGGCCCTAAGTTTTGCTCC
This sequence comes from Enterobacteriaceae bacterium RIT693, assembly GCA_009668225.1. GTDB lineage: Bacteria > Pseudomonadota > Gammaproteobacteria > Enterobacterales > Enterobacteriaceae > Cedecea. The sequence continues at coordinate 10,343 of WJYK01000025.1, forward strand.
ATGAAAATCACGCAGGAAGTGCGGGACTACGCCGCCAAACAGGCGATAAACGCTGGCATGGAAGATATGTCTCAGCACTTCCGTGCCAGAGGCGGTGAAATTTATCTCAGACAGGAGGAAGCATAATGTCAAAACTCAATTTTCCGGCAACTTCGCGCAGGCTTGGCCTTTACCCGGTCGTCGACAGCGTGGAATGGATCGAGCGTCTGCTGGGCGCGGGCGTCAAAACTATTCAGCTCCGCATTAAAGACAAGCGTGACGAAGAGGTTGAAGCTGACGTCATCGCAGCCATTGCGCTGGGGGAACGCTATAACGCCCGCCTGTTCATCAACGATTACTGGCGACTGGCGATCAAACACGGTGCCTACGGCGTGCATCTCGGCCAGGAAGATATGGACGTGGCTAACCTGACGGCGATAAGCGAAGCCGGGCTTCGCCTTGGGCTTTCTACCCACGACAACATGGAAATGGATCGTGCCTTAAGCGCGAATCCGTCTTACATCGCGCTGGGCCATGTCTTTCCCACCCAAACCAAGCAAATGCCTTCTTCCCCGCAGGGGCTGAACAAGCTGGCGGAACACATTCAAACTCTGGGCGACTATTCCACCGTTGCCATCGGCGGGATAAGTATCGATCGCGTACCAGCCGTTTTAGCGACCGGGGTTGGCAGCGTGGCCGTCGTCAGCGCCATTACGCAGGCTCCCGACTGGCAAGCGGCAACCAGGCAATTACTCGAACTGGCAGGAACCGGCGATGAATGACGCAGATTTTATGCGCTATAGCCGCCAGCTATTGCTGGAAGACGTGGCGATTGAAGGGCAGGAAAAACTGCTGTTCAGCACGGCGCTGGTTGTCGGGCTTGGCGGGTTAGGTTCGCCTGCTACGCTGTATCTCGCCGCCGCTGGCGTAGGCAAGCTTATCGTTGCGGACGATGACAAGGTACATATCAGCAACCTCCAGCGACAGATTTTGTTCACTTCTGAAGATATCGATCGCCCTAAATCTACCGTCGCCCACCAGCATCTGCAGCGCCTGAACCCAGGCGTAAAAATTGTTCCGCTGGCGGAAAGGCTGGCGGGTACCTCGCTGACCAAAGTCGTGCGCGAGGCCGATGTGGTGCTGGACTGCAGCGACAATATGGCAACTCGCCAGGCAGTCAACGCCGCTTGCGTGGCCGGGAATACGCCGCTTATCACCGCCAGCGCCGTCGGTTTTGGCGGCCAGATGATGGTACTGACCCCGCCCTGGGAACATGGCTGTTACCGCTGCGTCTGGCCTGACGAGAGTGAACCTGAACGCAACTGCCGCACCTCCGGCGTCATCGGCCCGGTCGTGGGCGTGATGGGCACCCTTCAGGCGCTGGAGGCTATCAAATTACTTACCGGCATGATGCCTGCAACCGGCTCTCTGCGCCTGTTTGACGCCCGACAACACAGCTGGCGCACGCTGGCGATGCAAAAATCAGCCACCTGCCCGGTCTGCGGAGGTCACGATGCGTATTCAGTTTAACGATGAGCCTCTGGAGTGTACTGCCGGCATAACGCTTGCCGCCCTGCTGGCTCAGCTTGAGCAGGGCAAAGCTGGCGCGGCTCTGGCCGTTAACCAAACCATCATCCCGCGCGAACAGTGGAGCAATTATCTGCTGCGCGAGGGCGACACTATTCTGCTGTTTCAGGCGATTGCCGGGGGCTGACATGTTACAGATTGCCGATAAAACCTTTTCCTCTCGCCTGTTCACCGGCACCGGGAAATTCTCTTCCAGCCAGGTGATGATCGACGCGATTCGCGCTTCTGGCTCACAGCTTGTCACCATGGCCATGAAACGCGTGGATTTACGTGGTCATCGTGATGACATTCTTCAGCCACTGCAGCAGGCGGGAGTGCATCTGCTGCCAAATACTTCCGGGGCGAAAACGGCAGAAGAAGCGATTTTTGCGGCACAGCTTGCCCGCGAAGCGCTGGGAACAAACTGGGTGAAGCTGGAGATCCATCCCGACGCTCGCTATTTATTGCCGGATCCCATTGAAACGTTGAAAGCCGCTGAAGCCCTGGTGAAGCAGGGATTCGTGGTGCTGCCCTACTGCGGCGCCGATCCGGTGCTGTGCAAACGCCTGGAAGAAGCCGGCTGCGCGGCCGTGATGCCGCTCGGCGCGCCCATCGGCTCAAATCAGGGCCTGCAAACCCGTGCGCTGCTGGAGATAATCATTGAGCAATCCCACGTACCGGTGGTAGTAGATGCCGGGATCGGCGCGCCAAGCCATGCAGCCGAAGCGTTGGAAATGGGTGCCTCTGCCGTGCTGGTGAATACCGCAATAGCCGTCGCCCGTGACCCGGTGCAAATGGCTCAGGCGTTTCGTCTGGCCGTGGAAGCCGGAAGCCTTGCGGCACAGGCCGGGTTAGGCTCTCGCCACCAGCAGGCTCAGGCCTCCAGCCCGCTGACCAGTTTCCTGCAGTTTAGCGAGGAGAATGCCTGATGGCAGAAACCTTTACCGACCGCTGGCGGCAGCTGGACTGGGACGATATCACTCTGAGCATTAACGCTAAGACGGCGGCAGATGTCGAACGCGCGATTAACACACCTCGCCTGACGCGAGAAGACTTGATGGCTTTGCTTTCCCCTGCCGCCAGCCGCTACCTCGAGCCTCTTGCCCAGCGGGCGCAGCAGCTTACTCGTCAGCGCTTCGGCAACACTGTCAGTTTTTACGTACCGCTCTATCTCTCTAACCTGTGCGCCAACGACTGCACCTATTGCGGTTTTTCCATGAGTAATAAGCTGAAACGCAAAACGCTGGATGAAGCGGAGATTGAGCGTGAATGTGAGGCAATCCGGGCGCTGGGGTTCGAACACCTTTTGCTGGTGACCGGCGAACACCAGACCAAAGTCGGCATGGATTATTTCCGCCAGCATCTGCCGGCTATCCGCAGCCGCTTTAGTTCGCTGCACATGGAAGTCCAGCCGCTGGACGAGCATGAGTATGCCGAACTCAAAACCCTTGGGCTTGATGGTGTGATGGTGTACCAGGAAACCTATCACCCTGCGACCTACGCCCAGCATCATCTGAAAGGCAACAAACAGGACTTTTTCTGGCGGCTGGAAACGCCCGAAAGGCTTGGGCGCGCGGGCATAGATAAGATTGGGCTGGGCGCGCTGATTGGGCTGTCGGACAGCTGGCGCACCGATTGTTTTATGGTGGCTGAACATCTACTCTGGCTACAACAGCGCTACTGGCAAAGCCGCTATTCCATCTCCTTCCCACGCCTGCGCCCGTGCACTGGCGGCGTAGAACCAGCCTCAATCATGACTGAACAACAGCTGGTACAGGTGATTTGTGCGTTCCGCCTGCTTGCGCCGGACGTGGAACTGTCGCTTTCTACCCGAGAATCACCGTGGTTCCGCGACCACGTGATCCCGCTGGCGATTAATAACGTCAGCGCGTTTTCTAAAACTCAGCCGGGCGGCTATGCCGATAACCACCCCGAACTGGAACAGTTTGCGCCGCACGATGGCAGAACGCCGCAGGAGGTTGCCGCCGTGCTTCGCGAGTCAGGTTTACAGCCGGTCTGGAAGGACTGGGATAGCTATCTGGGAAGGAACGCGCAATCCTGATGTAACACACAGCAAGGTGAAGGATAAGTTTCGGTGTTTACCGAAAGAACGGCAATCTGTCGTTGTCGCTTCTCTGCCGTCCAAATACTGTCCTCTGGTCAGTTCAGATATCTGACCGGAGCGGCAGCAAACGCTTCCTCATGCCGCTCCGCCTTCACAACTGCCGTCTTGATTCTTCGAGAAAAAGCAAAAATGTAACCGGTTTCAGTTTTCTGTGGTTTCTTTTGTGATACCTGACACACAATCGGGTTAAAGCGGTTGTTGCCGCCCCCTGTGCCGGATAAATATCTCTGTATCCTTCGGACATTGAGAGCGAACTATGAAAAATATCGTGTTGTGTTGTGCTGCCGGTATGTCGACCAGCATCCTGGTGCAACGTATGGTTGACGCCGCACAAAAGAAAGGCATCGAGGTCTCAATCAAGGCTGTGCCTGTTGCAGAGTTTAAAGAGAATATCGAACGCGCCGACATCGTTCTGCTCGGTCCGCAGGTGAAATACGAGCAGGCCAAACTTCAGGCCCTTGCCGATCCTCTGGGTAAAAAAGTCGTCGTTATCGACATGATGGATTACGGCCTGATGAAAGGCGACGTGGTGCTTGATAAAGCCCTGAAAATGATGGAGTAAGATGTGGAAGATTTAGAATCAATTATTATGGAACTGCTGGTCAACGCCGGCAGCGCACGTAGCCAGGCCCTGACTGCTTTGCAGCTGGCACGCAAAGGTGATTTTGACGGTGCCGAGAAGGCAATGGAAGAGTCACACGAATTCGTTAAACACGCCCATAAAATCCAGACCCAGCTGATTGGCCTGGATGAAGGCTCCGGCAAGCTGCCGGTCAACCTGATTACCGTACACTCTCAGGATCACCTGATGAACGCGATGGTTATTCAGGATCTGGCGACCGATATGATTGAGCTTTACCGCCGCCTGCCGTTGGTGAAATAGTCGCTTTTAATGACAGGCGCCTCCGGGGCGCCTGTTGTCTGTTATAAAAAACCGTATAACCCGGCAAGTATCCAGCCAAAAACACACGAAATACTCACGCCGATTAATCCAGGCAGAATAAAACTATGGTTTATTACAAAACGACCGATGTGCGTGGTGCCTGACCGATCAAATTGAATAGCCGCGAGGTCACTTGGGTAAGTTGGCAGAATATAGTAGCCGTAACACGCCGGAGCAGAGGCAATGATATACGCAGGGTCGACACCGATCGCCAGAGCAACGGGGACTATCGCCGCCAGCGCCGCAGCCTGAGAATTGACAAACTTAGAAACCAGCAGCAGAACGATAGCATATGCCCACGGGAACTCTTTCACCATCTCCCCTAGTACGCTTTTAATCTCCGACATATGTGCACCAAACATGGTCTCCGCCATCCATGCGATACCATAGACCGCCACAATCGCAATCATCCCGGAGCGAAAAACCTCATTCCTGGAAATGGCGGCGGGATTCGTTTTAGTGATGATGATAATCAGCGCGCCCGAAAGCAGCATGAACATCTGAATAACCAACACCATCGAAAGTGGCTTACCCTCAAACATCGGTCGAAGCTCTGAAAAAGCGCCTAATAAGGCTACAACTGCAATCGATGCGAGGAAAATCCACATTGCAATCCAGTTAGCCATTGGCAATTTTTTATCCAGCAGAGTCGCCGTGTCGCCATAAACATAATGGTGATTTTCCGGAATAGAGATAAAAGCCTGGAATGTCTCGTCTTTATCTAAATCCTTACCGCGAAACCAGCTGAAAATACCGATGGCCATAATACCCAATAGCGTTGACGGAATAGTAATGGCAAGGAGATCGAGGAATTCCAGGTGATTACCGTTGAAGGTCACATTGCCGAGCATGGCGACCAGCGACACTACCGCGACGGAAACCGGGCTGGCAATAATCCCCATTTGGGCACCGATAGAACTTGCCGCCATAGGTCGCTCAGGGCGGATATTATTCTTGATGGCAACATCATAAATAATTGGCAGGATTGTGTAGACTACGTGCCCCGTACCACAGAGTATCGTCAGAATACAGGTAACAAAGGGAGCGACGATAGAGACATATTTGGGGTTGCGCCTCAGCAATTTTTCGGCAATCTGCAGCATGACGTCTAACCCACCAGAAGCCTGCAGCGTGGAAGAGGCCGCAACTACTGCAATAATAACCAGCATCACATCAATGGGCGGTTTCCCGGGTTTAAGATGAAAAACAAAGACCAGAATGACCAGGCCAATTCCCCCTAGCAGCCCAAGTGCAATACCTCCTTTTTTTGCGCCGTAGAACAGACAAATTAAAATAATAATCAGTTGTAGAGCAAATTCCATGTAACCCCCAGAAGCTATCCGTTAAATAAGATCCAAGATCCGCATATGAGACTTTATTGCCGTTCCCGCCCGTCCGCTTTTAGACAAAGCGATCCCCTCGGCGTTAATGACCCGAAATGTGACATGATTAGTTATCAATCAATTAGTTAGGTTTTTGACTATATCGATTTTGGATTGTTTATTTTTTGATACATGTAGAGTTTTTCTTCATCAATAACGACGGACAAAAAGAAAAAAGGATGTTGGAAATCGGAGGTTAATTAATTGATGAGCAATGAAGAATAAAGTGTTAATAGCATGAGTAATAAATTGAGATAAACGTCATACGCAGGTGTTAACAGAGCTGAAGGCGATGACTTCCAGAGAATTAAATCGCCATGGTGCAAAATAGAAGCGCTGTTTTACCGATGTCAGGCATAAAAAAACCCGCCGAAGCGGGTTTTTTATTTCAGGCGTATAGCACGATTACTCGTCGTTACCGCCCAGGCCTGCGTTCAGCAGCTCTGCCAGGCTGGCAGAAGCGTCTTCAGCAGTCACCTGAGGTGCCGCAGGGATTTCACCCGCTGCACGGCGACGCATACGATCCTGGTGGTACGCATAACCGGTACCGGCCGGGATCAGACGACCCACGATAACGTTCTCTTTCAGGCCGCGCAGTTCGTCGCGTTTGCCCGCAACGGCTGCTTCGGTCAGCACTCGAGTGGTCTCCTGGAACGATGCCGCGGAGATGAAGGACTCGGTTGCCAGAGAGGCTTTGGTGATACCCAGCAGATCGCGCATGTAAGTCACGTTGATCTTGCCGTTCGCATCCAGTTCGCGGTTAGCGATCTTAATGCGTGAGTATTCAGCCTGCTCGCCTTCCAGGAAGTCGGAGCTGCCTGCGTTAACGATGGTTGCTTTACGCAGCATCTGACGAACGATAACTTCGATGTGTTTATCGTTAATCTTAACGCCTTGCAGACGGTAAACGTCCTGTACTTCGTTAGTAATATAACGAGTTACAGCGTACACGCCACGCAGACGCAGGATGTCGTGCGGAGACTCTGGACCATCGGAAACTACGTCACCACGTTCAACACGCTCGCCTTCGAACACGTTAAGCTGACGCCATTTCGGAATCATCTCTTCGTACGGCTCGCTACCGTCTACCGGGGTGATAACCAGACGACGTTTCCCTTTGGTTTCTTTACCGAAGGAAATGATGCCGCTGATTTCAGCCAGGATTGCCGGCTCTTTCGGACGACGGGCTTCGAACAGGTCCGCAACGCGCGGCAGACCACCGGTAATATCCTTGGTACCGCCGGATTCCTGAGGAATACGCGCCAGGGTGTCACCGGAGCTGATCTGAATGCCATCTTCCAGCTGAACAATCGCTTTACCCGGCAGGAAGTACTGAGCCGGCATATCGGTGCCAGGGATCAGAACGTCGTTGCCTTTAGCATCAACGATTTTCAGAGCAGGACGCAGGTCTTTACCACCAGCAGTACGCTCAGCAGAGTCCAGAACGACCAGAGAAGACAGACCGGTCAGCTCGTCGGTCTGACGAGTAATGGTCTGGCCGTCGATCATGTCAGTGAAGCGGATGAAACCACTTACTTCGGTGATAACCGGCATGGTGTGTGGATCCCAGTTTGCTACGGTTTCACCGCCGGCAACCTGCTCGCCATCACCTTTCGCCATAACAGCACCGTAAGGCACTTTATAGCTCTCTTTGGTACGACCGAATTCGTCGATCAGCTTCAGCTCGGTGTTACGGGAGGTCACAACCAGTTTACCGCTGGAGTTCACAACCGACTTCGCGTTGCTGAGCTTGATGCTACCTTTGTTCTTAACCTGAATGCTGGATTCAGCAGCAGAACGGGATGCCGCACCACCGATGTGGAACGTACGCATCGTCAGCTGTGTACCAGGTTCACCGATGGACTGTGCCGCGATAACCCCGATAGCTTCACCTTTGTTGATGATGTGACCACGTGCCAGGTCGCGACCGTAGCAGTGTGCACACACGCCAAAGTCAGTTTCGCAACCTACTACGGAACGGACTTTCACGCTGTCAACAGAGTTAGCTTCCAGCAGGTCACACCACTGTTCGTGCAGCAGCGTGTTGCGTGGAACCAGGATATCAGCAGTGCCCGGCTTCAGAATGTCTTCAGCAGTCACACGGCCCAGTACGCGGTCACGCAGCGGCTCTTTAACGTCGCCACCCTCGATAACCGGTGTCATGGTGATGCCTTCCAGGGTGCCACAATCGTCTTCAGTGACGACCAGATCCTGGGCAACGTCTACCAGACGACGAGTCAGGTAACCGGAGTTCGCCGTTTTCAGTGCGGTATCCGCCAGACCTTTACGCGCACCGTGAGTGGAGATGAAGTACTGGAGTACGTTCAGACCTTCACGGAAGTTCGCGGTGATTGGCGTTTCGATGATGGAGCCATCTGGCTTAGCCATCAGACCACGCATACCGGCCAGCTGACGAATCTGCGCTGCAGAACCACGCGCACCGGAGTCGGCCATCATGTAGATGCTGTTGAAGGAAACCTGCTGCTCTTCGACGCCGTCACGGTTAATCACGGTTTCAGTTTGCAGGTTATCCATCATCGCTTTGGATACACGATCGTTCGCCGCAGCCCAGATATCGATAACTTTGTTATAGCGTTCGCCCGCGGTAACCAGACCGGACTGGAACTGCTCCTGGATCTCAGCAACTTCAGCTTCCGCTTCGCTGATGATCTCGTGTTTTTTCTCCGGGATGACCATGTCATCAATACCAACGGATGCACCTGAACGCGCTGCATAAGCAAAGCCGGTGTACATCGTCTGGTCCGCAAAAATAACGGTCGGTTTCAGGCCCAGAATACGGTAACAGGTGTTCAGCATCTTAGAGATTGCCTTTTTACCCAGCGCCTGGTTGACGATGGAGAAAGGCAGGCCTTTCGGTACGATCATCCACAGAATCGCACGGCCAACGGTCGTGTCGATCAGGCTGGTTTTCGCAACGAATGTGCCCTGAGCATCTTTTTCGTATTCGGTGATACGCACTTTAACGCGCGCATGCAGAGAGGCCAGGCCAGCGCGATAAATACGCTCAGCTTCTTTAGGGCCAGTCAGCACCATGCCTTCGCCTTTGGCGTTAACACAGTCACGGGTCATGTAGTACAGACCCAATACAACGTCCTGGGAAGGAACGATGATTGGCTCGCCGTTCGCTGGGGACAGGATGTTGTTGGTAGACATCATCAGCGCACGCGCTTCCAGCTGAGCTTCAAGCGTCAGCGGAACGTGTACCGCCATCTGGTCACCATCGAAGTCGGCGTTGTATGCCGCACAAACCAGCGGGTGCAGCTGGATGGCTTTACCTTCGATCAGAACCGGTTCAAACGCCTGGATACCCAAACGGTGCAGGGTTGGTGCACGGTTCAGCAGTACCGGGTGTTCGCGGATAACTTCGTCCAGGATATCCCAAACGACTGCTTCTTCGCGCTCAACCATTTTCTTAGCAGCTTTGATGGTGGTCGCGAGGCCACGCAGTTCCAGCTTGCCGTAGATGAACGGTTTGAACAGCTCCAGCGCCATTTTCTTCGGCAGACCGCACTGATGCAGACGCAGGTATGGACCTACGGTGATTACAGAACGACCGGAGTAGTCAACACGTTTACCCAGCAGGTTCTGACGGAAACGACCCTGCTTACCTTTGATCATGTCGGCCAAAGATTTCAGAGGACGTTTGTTAGAGCCGGTGATGGCACGACCGCGACGGCCGTTATCCAGCAGGGCATCTACCGCTTCCTGCAGCATACGTTTTTCGTTACGTACGATGATGTCTGGCGCAGCCAGATCCAGCAGACGCTTCAGACGGTTGTTACGGTTGATCACGCGACGGTACAGATCGTTCAGATCTGAAGTTGCGAAACGACCACCGTCCAGCGGTACCAGCGGACGCAAATCTGGCGGCAGAACCGGCAGAACGGTCAGGATCATCCACTCTGGTTTGTTACCAGACTGAACGAACGCTTCCAGCAGCTTGATACGCTTGGTCAGCTTTTTACGTTTGGTTTCAGAGTTGGTTTCGTTCAGCTCTTCGCGCAGAGTTTCACACTCTTGCTCCAGATCCATGCTCTTCAGCAGGGCCTGAATAGCTTCCGCACCCATCTTCGCGTCGAATTCGTCACCGAACTCTTCCAGCGCATCCAGATACTGCTCTTCAGTCAGGATCTGACGACGCTCGAGGTTGGTCATCCCGCCTTCGATCACAACATAAGATTCGAAGTACAGTACGCGCTCGATATCACGCAGCGGCATATCCAGCAGCAGGCCGATACGAGATGGCAGAGACTTCAGGAACCAAATGTGGGCAGTCGGAGAAGCCAGCTCGATGTGACCCATACGCTCACGACGAACTTTAGTCTGGGTAACTTCTACGCCACACTTCTCACAGATAACACCACGGTGTTTCAGGCGCTTGTACTTACCGCACAGGCACTCGTAGTCTTTTACTGGCCCAAAAATACGGGCGCAGAACAGACCGTCACGCTCAGGTTTGAACGTACGGTAGTTGATGGTTTCCGGCTTTTTAACTTCACCGAAAGACCATGAACGGATCATGTCTGGCGAAGCCAGAGCAATTTTGATCGCATCAAACTCTTCGGTTTTAGTTTGCGCTTTCAGAAACTTTAATAAGTCTTTCACGGATTTGCTCCCGTCGGAGTTAGCACTCTGTGATGCCCGGCGTTAGCCGGGCACCCTGGACCTTTTGAGCAACGATTACTCGTCTTCCAGCTCGATGTTGATACCCAGCGAACGGATTTCTTTCAACAGTACGTTGAAGGATTCCGGCATGCCCGGTTCCATCTGATGGTTGCCATCCACGATGTTCTTATACATCTTGGTACGGCCATTCACGTCATCAGACTTAACGGTCAGCATTTCCTGCAGGGTATAGGCAGCGCCATATGCTTCCAGCGCCCACACTTCCATCTCACCGAAGCGCTGACCACCGAACTGAGCCTTACCACCCAGCGGCTGCTGAGTAACCAGGCTGTAAGAACCGGTAGAACGCGCGTGCATCTTGTCATCAACCAGGTGGTTCAGTTTCAGCATGTACATGTAACCTACGGTTACCTGACGCTCAAACTGCTCACCGGTACGGCCGTCGAACAGGGTAATCTGGCCAGAAGATGGCAGACCGCCCAGTTGCAGCAGCTCTTTGATTTCCGACTCTTTTGCACCGTCGAATACCGGAGTAGCAATCGGCATACCTTTTTTCAGGTTTTCAGCCAGGCGCAGCACTTCATCGTCGGTGAAGGTGTTCAGATCAACCTTCTGACGAACGTCTGTACCCAGGTCATACGCTTTCTGGATGAATTCGCGCAGTTTGGCGACTTCCTGCTGCTGTTTCAGCATGGCGTTGATCTTCTCGCCGATGCCTTTCGCAGCCATACCCAGGTGGGTTTCCAGAATCTGACCGATGTTCATACGAGATGGTACGCCCAGCGGGTTCAGTACGATGTCTACCGGCGTGCCGTTCTCATCGTATGGCATATCTTCGATCGGGTTGATCTTGGAGATAACACCTTTGTTCCCGTGACGACCTGCCATCTTGTCACCAGGCTGGATCTGACGTTTAACGGCCAGATACACTTTCACGATTTTCAGCACGCCAGGTGCCAGGTCATCGCCCTGAGTGATTTTGCGGCGCTTGGCTTCAAGTTTCTTCTCAAACTCGTGCTTCAGCTCGTCGTACTGCTCTGCCAGCTGCTCCAGCTGGTTTTGCTTATCTTCGTCGGTCAGACCCAGTTCCAGCCAGCGATCGCGTGGCAGTTTGTCGAGCTTGTCAGCTTCAACGCCACCGGCAACCAGCACAGCATAGATACGGCTAAACAGACCAGCTTCGAGGATCTGCAGTTCTTCGGACAGGTCTTTCTTAGCCTGCTTCAGCTGCATCTCTTCGATTTCCAGCGCACGTTTGTCTTTTTCCACGCCATCGCGGGTGAAGACCTGAACGTCGATGACGGTACCGGACACGCCGTTTGGTACGCGCAGGGAAGAGTCTTTAACGTCAGACGCTTTCTCGCCGAAGATAGCGCGCAGCAGTTTCTCTTCTGGCGTCAGCTGGGTTTCACCTTTCGGCGTTACCTTACCAACCAGAATGTCACCACCGGTCACTTCGGCACCGATATAAACGATACCGGATTCATCCAGCTTGGAGAGCGCAGCTTCACCCACGTTAGGGATGTCGGCGGTGATCTCTTCTGGCCCCAGCTTGGTGTCACGAGACACACAGGCCAGTTCCTGGATGTGAATAGTCGTGAAACGATCTTCCTGAACCACACGCTCGGAGACAAGGATGGAGTCTTCGAAGTTGTAACCGTTCCACGGCATGAACGCTACGCGCATATTCTGGCCAAGCGCCAGTTCACCGAGGTCGGTAGACGGACCGTCTGCCAGCACGTCGCCACGTTCGATTGGCTCACCCAGGGACACGCACGGCATCTGGTTGATGCAGGTGTTCTGGTTAGAACGGGTGTACTTGGTCAGGTTGTAGATGTCGATACCCGCTTCGCCCGGATACATCTCGTCTTCGTTAACTTTGATAACGATACGGGAAGCATCAACGTACTGAACGGTACCGCCACGTTTGGCTACGGCGGTAACGCCGGAGTCAACGGCTACAGCACGTTCCATACCGGTACCAACCAGCGGCTTATCAGCGCGCAGAGTTGGAACCGCCTGACGTTGCATGTTCGCACCCATCAATGCACGGTTGGCGTCATCGTGTTCCAGGAACGGGATCAGGGACGCACCGACGGAAACCACCTGCTGGGTGGAAACGTCCATGTAGTCAACCTGGTCGTTGCTGAACAAGCTGGATTCGCCTTTGCTACGGCAGGTAACCAGGTCGTCTACGAAACGGCCTTCTTCGTTCAGGTTGGTGTTCGCCTGAGCGATAACGTAGTTACCTTCTTCGATAGCAGACAGGTAATGAATTTCGTCGGTCACAACACCGTCAACAACGCGACGATACGGAGTCTCAAGGAAGCCGTATTCGTTAGTCTGTGCGTACACGGACAGGGAGTTGATCAGGCCGATGTTTGGACCTTCTGGGGTTTCGATTGGACACACACGACCGTAGTGGGTTGGGTGTACGTCACGTACCTCGAAGCCCGCACGCTCACGGGTCAGACCGCCCGGGCCCAACGCGGAGATACGACGTTTGTGCGTGATCTCGGACAGCGGGTTGTTCTGGTCCATGAACTGAGACAGCTGGCTGGAACCGAAGAACTCTTTCACCGCGGCAGAGATAGGCTTGGCGTTGATCATGTCCTGAGGCATCAGGGTATCCAGATCGCCCAGGGACAGACGCTCTTTCACCGCACGCTCAACACGTACCAGGCCAACGCGGAACTGGTTTTCCGCCATTTCGCCTACGGAACGGATACGACGGTTGCCGAGGTGGTCGATATCATCCACTTCGCCCTGGCCGTTACGAATACCGATCAGCTTGCGCATCACTTCGATGATGTCATCTTTGCTCAGGATACCGGAGCCTTCGATTTCATCACGCAGCAGAGAACGGTTGAACTTCATACGACCAACCGCGGACAGATCGTAGCGGTCTTCGGAGAAGAACAGGTTCTCGAACAGGCTTTCCGCTGCTTCACGCGTTGGTGGCTCACCAGGACGCATCATACGGTAGATTTCAACCAGCGCGCTCAGGCGGTCATTGGTTGGATCGACGCGTACGGTCTCGGAGATGTATGCACCATGATCAAGATCGTTGGTGAACAGCGTTTCGATGCGCTTGTGGCCTGACTGGCTCAGTTTAGCCAGCAGATCCAAAGACAGCTCCATGTTCGCCGGGCAAATCAGTTCGCCGGTCGATGCATCAACATAGTCTTTAGCCGCAACTTTACCCGCGATGTACTCAACCGGAACTTCGATATGCTTGATATCGTCTTTTTCCAGCTGGCGAATGTGGCGCGCGGTAATACGGCGGCCCTTTTCAACGTACACTTTGCCGTCAGCTTCGATGTCGAAGGATGCGGTCTCGCCACGAAGGCGTTCCGGCACCAGTTCCATCTGCAGCTTGTTGTCACGGATTTCGAAATTAACTTTCTCAAAGAACAGGTCAAGGATCTGCTCAGTGGTGTAGTTCAATGCGCGCAGGATGATAGTCGCAGGCAGTTTGCGGCGACGGTCAATACGCACGAACAGGTTATCTTTCGGGTCGAATTCGAAGTCCAGCCAGGAACCACGGTAAGGAATGATACGTGCGTTATACAGTACCTTCCCTGAAGAGTGGGTTTTACCTTTGTCACTGTCGAAGAACACGCCCGGGCTACGGTGCAACTGAGAAACGATTACGCGCTCAGTACCGTTGATAACGAAAGTCCCGTTGTCGGTCATGAGCGGAATTTCGCCCATGTAGACTTCTTGTTCTTTAATGTCTTTTACGGTGCCTTCCGGCGCTTCGCGCTCGTAGATCACCAGACGCAGTTTTACACGCAGCGGAGCAGAATACGTCACGCCACGGATTTGACATTCTTTAACGTCAAATACAGGTTCGCCCAGACGATAGCTAACATACTGCAGCTCAGAATTGCCGCTGTAGCTTGCAATCGGGAATACGGAGCGGAAAGCCGCTTCCAGACCGTACTGTCCTTCGGGATCTTGCTCGATGAACTTCTGGAACGAGTCAAGCTGGATAGAAAGGAGATAAGGAATGTCCAGTACTTGCGGACGCTTTCCAAAATCCTTACGAATACGTTTTTTCTCGGTATAGGAGTAAACCATTAGGGTTCCTCAGCTCGCTGACAAGTCGACCCATCTGCCCGTCGAAAGGGGCAGTTTATGCAACACTATTTTGTGGACCGGAAAGTGGAACACTCCCCGCAATACCTGTTTCTATCACTCTTAAACCATTTCATTACGCTTTACGCCGGAACTCCCGGTGTAGAAAGTCGCAGTATATTAAGGCGTCGATAGAGACATGCATTGAATGGAAACCAGCAGTCAAACAGTGTGAAACGCTACTGGTACCCTACAGCGCAAAAAGGCTGGTGACTAAAAAGTCACCAGCCATCAGCCTAATTACTTAGGCTGCAACCGGAAGGGTTGGCTTATTTAACTTCAACTTCAGCGCCAGCTTCTTCCAGAGATTTTTTCAGAGCTTCAGCGTCGTCTTTGCTCACGCCTTCTTTCAGCGCAGCTGGTGCAGACTCAACCAGGTCTTTAGCTTCTTTCAGACCCAGGCCAGTTGCGCCACGAACTGCTTTGATTACGGCAACTTTGTTAGCGCCAGCAGCTTTCAGAATAACGTCGAACTCAGTTTTCTCTTCAGCAGCTTCAGCTGGGCCAGCAGCAACAGCTACAGCAGCAGCAGCAGAAACACCGAATTTTTCTTCCATTGCAGAGATCAGCTCTACAACGTCCATTACGGACATAGCGGATACTGCTTCAATGATTTGATCTTTAGTGATAGACATTTAAATTGTTCCTGAATATCAGAATAAGTTTATACGTAAGCGAATACTTGATAAAGACAACTGCGATTAAGCAGCTTCTTTTGCATCGCGTACAGCAGCCAGAGTACGAACCAGTTTGCCAGCCGAAGCTTCTTTCATGGTTGCCATCAGGCGTGCAATTGCTTCTTCGTAGGTCGGCAGAGTTGCCAGGCGGTCGATTTGCGACGCCGGGATCAGCTCACCTTCAAAGGCAGCGGCTTTGACCTCAAATTTTGCATTCGCTTTAGCGAAATCTTTGAACAGACGAGCAGCAGCGCCCGGGTGTTCCATAGAATATGCAATCAGGGTCGGACCAACGAACGCGTCTTTCAGGCACTCAAACTGAGTACCCTCAACAACACGGCGCAGCAAGGTGTTGCGAACAACACGCATGTAAACGCCGGCTTCGCGACCTGCTTTACGCAGTTCGGTCATTTTGTCTACAGTAACGCCACGGGAATCCGCAACTACTGCAGACAGCGCGCCTTTGGCTACTTCGCTGACTTCAGCAACAATCGCTTGTTTGTCTTGAAGATTTAAAGCCATTAGCTTTTGCTCCTGGGTTTTAGCCGGGACATAACGTCCCGAAACTCACTTCGCACTTAACCACAATGGAAAAGCGCGTCTACATACGGTGAGCAGAAACAAGCTAAAGACTATCTAAAAATATTCTTCAGGTTCTGTCACCGTCTACGCAGGGAATTAAGTCTCTTGCGAAACACCTGCGGTCTTGGACGGAGGCCTGGATAAGGCCAGGCTCCAACCGAAAATTCTTTGTGTCCTGTATAAACAGAACAACGGGCGTAAGATAATAGACTAATCTTTCGCCCGCGTAAAGGCGATTATTAGTTCGCCACTGCGTTCAGACCAGCCTGGTCAACCGCAACACCTGCACCCATGGTGGTAGAGATGCTAACTTTCTTGATGTACACGCCTTTCGCCTGAGATGGTTTTGCTTTTTTCAGCGCAACCAGCAGAGATTCCAGGTTTTCTTTCAGTTTGTCAGCGTCAAAGTCCACTTTACCGATGGTGGTGTGGATGATGCCGTTTTTGTCGTTGCGGTAACGAACCTGACCCGCTTTAGCATTTTTAACTGCTTCAGCAACGTTAGGGGTTACGGTACCCACTTTCGGGTTTGGCATCAGGCCGCGTGGACCCAGAACCTGGCCCAGCTGGCCAACAACGCGCATTGCATCCGGAGATGCGATAACAACGTCGAAGTTCATTTCGCCTTTCTTGATCTGGTCAGCCAGATCTTCCATACCTACCAGCTCTGCGCCAGCAGCTTTAGCTGCTTCAGCGTTAGGGCCCTGGGCAAATACGGCTACGCGAACGGAACGGCCAGTACCGTGCGGCAGTACAGTTGCACCACGTACGTTCTGGTCAGATTTACGAGCGTCGATGCCGAGGTTAACGGCAACATCAACGCTTTCTACGAATTTAGCAGTGGCCAGCTCTTTCAGCAGAGCGATAGCTTCGTTGATGTCATACTGCTTAGTTGCATCAACTTTGTCACGGATCACGGACATGCGCTTGGTCAGTTTAGCCATTTCTTAGTCCTCCACTACCAGGCCCATGGAACGTGCAGTACCTTCAATGGAGCGAGTCATCGCTTCAATGTCGGAACCAGTCATGTCGGCAGCTTTGGTCTGCGCGATTTCCTGCAGCTGAGCGCGGGAAACTTTACCCACTTTGTCTTTGTTCGGCTTACCGGAACCAGACTTGATACCAGCCGCTTTCTTCAGCAGAACTGCTGCTGGAGGGGTTTTGGTAACGAAAGTGAAAGAACGGTCAGCGTAAACGGTAATAACAACCGGGATTGGCAGACCTTTTTCCAGGGATTCAGTTTTTGCGTTGAACGCTTTACAGAATTCCATGATGTTAACACCCTGCTGACCCAGAGCTGGACCAACTGGTGGACTTGGGTTCGCCATACCAGCTGCAACCTGCAGCTTGACGTAGGCTTGTACTTTCTTAGCCATTCTAAAATCCTCTGATTGGGTAATAGCGCCTCAAGAAGGCTCCCCGTGAATAAAACGTTTTATGTGTACAAGACACATAAAAACAAAAGGCGCGAAATTGTATGTCAATTTCGCGCCCTGTGCAATGAATAATCGCTGCTTAAACGATCAAATTATTAGGCTTTCTCGACCTGAGCAAAATCCAGTTCAACCGGTGTTGCACGACCAAAGATTGATACGGAAACCTTGAGGCGGCTCTTCTCGTAATCCACTTCTTCGACCACACCGTTGAAGTCTGCAAACGGGCCGTCGTTAACACGGACCATTTCACCCGGCTCGAACAACGTTTTCGGACGCGGTTTGTCACCAACCTGCTGCAGGCGGTTCATGATCGCATCCACTTCTTTATCGCTGATAGGCGCAGGACGATCGGAAGTACCACCGATGAAACCCATTACGCGTGGAACGCTACGCACCAGGTGCCAGCTTGCATCGTTCATCACCATCTGGACCAGAACATAGCCAGGGAAGAATTTACGTTCGCTTTTACGACGCTGGCCGCCACGGATTTCAACAACCTCTTCGGTTGGAACCATCACTTCGCCAAACAGCTCTTCCATGTTATGGAGTTTGATATGCTCGCGTAGCGAAGTCGCTACACGACCTTCAAAACCGGAAAACGCCTGAACGACGTACCAACGCTTTTTAGGGGCTTCAGACATCTCAGAACCTCAGGCCAGTAATAAAAGATACCAGGCGGACCAGAATACCATCCAGCCCCCACAAAATCAGTGACATCACAGCGGTAACCGCTGCCACGATTAAAGTGGTGTGCAGAGTTTCCTGGCGAGTAGGCCAAATAACCTTACGTACTTCAGTTCTCGCTTCACGAGCGAAGGCCACGGTTGCTTTGCCTTTTACCGTCAGCAGCGCAACACCACCTGCCGCCGCAATCAGAATTACCACAGCCAGTGCACGAAGCGGCAGAGTGATATCACGATAAATGTAGTTGCCCACGATTGCCACGAGCAGCAAAACGACTACTGCCAGCCACTTCATCGCTTCGAGGCCACGCCCGCTCCCTTGAGCTTCGGTATTCGCACTCATAAACCAACCTGTCACAATAAATCAGACAAACATTTTTGCCCCGCGCAGGCGAGGCAAACCAAACCGAATTGCTCTTTTCAGGCGCTATCCGGCATAAACGCCATCTTCAGAGCCTGTCTCAGCAATGATTATCGGTAAAAAATCACTGATGAGCCAGGTTCTGGTTCGAAAGCGTACAAAAAGGGCATCAAATGATGCCCTTTTCTTGCGCATTGCGT
>WJYK01000026.1 GCA_009668225.1 Enterobacteriaceae bacterium RIT693
CTGCAATGTACGTGAAAAGGGCATCTTCGGATGCCCTTTTTTATGCCTCAAATACCCCTTTGAATATCCGTTCGCGTTCTGTTTTGCATTTAGTCACTCTTCTTCGCATTCTGCTACACGGCACCCCTTGTAAAGCCAATCATTCTCATTTACACTTTGCACAGTTTTTGAGCGGGAGTGACCATGTACGTTTGCTTGTGTAACGGCGTAAGCGATAAGACAATTCGCCAGGCGGTGCGGCAGCACCATCCACAGTCTTTTCAGCAGCTTAGGAAGTTTATCCCGGTCGGGAATCAGTGCGGTAAGTGCGTTCGTCAGGCCCGCGAGATTATGCAAGATGAACTGATGCAGATCCCGGAATTTAAAGAGATCGCTTAAAACACACCCATTTTTTTGACTTACTCCTTGCGGCATCTACGCTTCAATAAGTGGAAGCGGAGGATGTCAAAATGAAAGGTGATGTTAAGATAATAAATTATCTCAATAAATTATTGGGAAACGAGCTTGTCGCGATTAACCAGTATTTTCTTCATGCCCGCATGTTTAAAAACTGGGGATTAAAGCGTCTTAATGACGTCGAGTATCACGAGTCTATCGATGAAATGAAACACGCCGATAAATACATCGAGCGTATCCTTTTCCTCGAAGGGCTGCCTAATCTGCAGGACCTTGGCAAGCTCGGAATTGGCGAAGACGTAGAGGAGATGTTGCGTTCCGATCTCAGGCTTGAGCTTGAAGGAGCAAAAGATCTGCGTGAAGCGATAGCGTATGCCGATACTATTCATGATTACGTTAGCCGCGATATGATGATTGAAATCCTTGCCGATGAAGAAGGCCATATCGACTGGCTGGAAACGGAGCTGGATTTAATCCAAAAACTGGGTATCCAGAACTATCTTCAGGCGCAGATACGCGACGAATAACCCCTGTGCTGCTGAGACAGAGGGGAATACTCTCTGTCTTCCTCCATTTCGTCACCCAAAAATCTGCCAGACAAAATTCCCCCATCCCGCGATTGCAAGCCAGGGCCCAAACGGTATTTGCATCACCCTACTGCGTTTGACCAGATAAAGTAATCCGGCAAAAATCATTCCCTGCAGGGAGGCCGCTATGATGACAGCCGGTAGATTTTGCCAGAAATTCCAGGCCCCGATTGCTGCTAACAGTTTAAAGTCACCGTAGCCTAATCCATGCTTGCCGGTGAGGAGCCTGTATATCTGGAAAATTACCCATAGGAAGCCATAGCCCGCTATCGCACCGTACACTGCATGGATAACGTTGTGAGGATTGACCAGACAATGAAAAAGTAGCCCGCACCAGAGTAAGGGGAGGGTGAGTTTATCGGGGAGCAGCAGAGTCTGGAAATCGATAATGCTAAGCGTCAGCGCAAAGCAGAAGTAGAGCGTGATAGCTGCTGGCAGTAGCCAGGCAAATTGTGCATCGGTTGGCATCTCCTCCTCCGTTCCTCAAGGTTAAGGTGAATGGATGCTACCCCGGTGTGGCGAACGCACCAATAAACGTCTCAATACAAAACCCGACTCTGCGTAGCGTCTTCCAAAGATGCCAGAATAGGGGGAGACGGGCCTTTTGCTAACTAAATAGAGTGTGTCGATGAAATTTCGACCCGTGCTGCTTGCAAGCTGGCTTGAAACCCGTATAATGCGCGGGCTGTCTTAATAGACAGCTGGTTCAATATGAACCCTGATGGCAGTCAGTAG
The DNA here is from genome assembly GCA_009668225.1 of Enterobacteriaceae bacterium RIT693. GTDB lineage: Bacteria > Pseudomonadota > Gammaproteobacteria > Enterobacterales > Enterobacteriaceae > Cedecea. The sequence continues at coordinate 1,719 of WJYK01000026.1, forward strand.
AAGAAATTCAGTTGCTATCAAACAATGTCCCCAATTGGGGGACTATGTATGAACGATTACACTCCCCCATCAATCGTAATGGGTGCGAGTAGTAATTTTTTTCGTCTATAAAATAATTGGAGCTCTGGTCTCATGCAGAACCAAAGAATCCGTATCCGCCTTAAAGCGTTTGATCATCGTCTGATCGATCAATCAACTGCGGAAATCGTCGAGACTGCTAAGCGCACTGGTGCGCAAGTCCGTGGTCCGATCCCGCTGCCGACCCGCAAAGAGCGCTTTACCGTTCTGATCTCCCCGCACGTCAACAAAGACGCGCGCGATCAGTACGAGATCCGCACTCACAAGCGTCTGGTTGACATCGTTGAGCCAACTGAGAAAACCGTTGATGCTCTGATGCGTCTGGATCTGGCTGCCGGTGTAGACGTGCAGATCAGCCTGGGTTAATCAGGTCATTGACGATTGAGAGGTTGAAACAATGATTGGTTTAGTCGGTAAAAAAGTGGGTATGACCCGTATCTTCACTGAAGACGGCGTTTCTATCCCAGTAACCGTAATCGAAGTAGAAGCAAACCGTGTTACTCAGGTTAAAGACCTGGCTAACGACGGCTACCGTGCTGTTCAGGTGACCACTGGTGCTAAAAAAGCTAACCGTGTAACCAAGCCGGAAGCTGGTCACTTCGCTAAAGCTGGCGTTGAAGCTGGCCGTGGTCTGTGGGAGTTCCGTCTTGCTGAAGGCGAAGAGTTCACCGTAGGTCAGGACATTAGCGTTGAGCTGTTTGCTGAAGTTAAAAAAGTTGACGTAACCGGTACCTCTAAAGGTAAAGGTTTCGCAGGTACCGTTAAGCGCTGGAACTTCCGTACCCAGGACGCTACCCACGGTAACTCCTTGTCTCACCGCGTTCCGGGTTCTATCGGTCAGAACCAGACTCCGGGCAAAGTGTTCAAAGGCAAGAAAATGGCAGGCCAGCTGGGTAACGAACGTGTAACCGTTCAGAGCCTGGACGTAGTACGTGTTGACGCTGAGCGCAACCTGCTGCTGGTGAAAGGTGCGGTCCCGGGTGCAACCGGTAGCGACCTGATCGTTAAACCAGCTGTGAAGGCGTAAGGGGATAGCAATGGAATTAGTATTGAAAGACGCGCAAAGCGCGCTGACTGTTTCCGAAACTACCTTCGGTCGTGACTTCAACGAAGCGCTGGTACACCAGGTTGTTGTTGCTTATGCAGCAGGCGCCCGTCAGGGTACTCGTGCTCAGAAGACCCGTGCTGAAGTAACTGGTTCCGGCAAAAAGCCGTGGCGCCAGAAAGGTACCGGCCGTGCGCGTTCAGGTTCTATCAAGAGCCCGATCTGGCGTTCCGGTGGCGTAACCTTCGCTGCTCGCCCGCAGGACCACAGTCAAAAAGTTAACAAAAAGATGTACCGCGGCGCGCTGAAAAGCATTCTGTCCGAACTGGTACGTCAGGATCGTCTGATCGTTGTTGAGCAGTTCTCTGTTGAAGCACCGAAAACCAAGCTGCTTGCTCAGAAACTGAAAGATATGGCTCTGGAAGATGTGCTGATCGTGACCGGTGAACTGGATGAGAATCTGTTCCTGGCCGCTCGTAACCTGCATAAGGTTGACGTGCGTGACGTAGCAGCAATCGACCCAGTTAGCCTGATCGCCTTCGACAAAGTCGTTATGACTGCGGAAGCAGTTAAGCAAGTTGAGGAGATGCTGGCATGATCCGTGAAGAACGTCTGCTGAAAGTACTGCGCGCGCCGCACGTATCTGAAAAAGCGTCTACCGCGATGGAAAAAACCAACACCATCGTACTCAAAGTTGCGACTGACGCGACCAAAGCAGAGATCGTTGCTGCTGTACAGAAGCTGTTCGAAGTTGAAGTTAAAGACGTTAACACCCTGGTAGTTAAAGGGAAAACTAAACGTCACGGACAGCGTGTTGGTCGTCGTAGCGACTGGAAAAAAGCTTACGTCACCCTGAAGGAAGGCCAGAATCTGGACTTCGTCGGCGGCGCTGAGTAAGTCGGAGGAGAAAGACAATGGCAGTTGTTAAATGTAAACCGACATCTCCGGGTCGTCGCCACGTAGTTAAAGTGGTTAACCCTGAGCTGCACAAGGGCAAGCCTTTTGCTCCGTTGCTGGAAAAAAACAGCAAATCCGGTGGCCGTAACAACAATGGTCGTATCACTACCCGTCATATCGGTGGTGGTCACAAGCAGGCATACCGTATTGTTGACTTCAAACGCAACAAAGATGGTATCCCGGCAGTTGTTGAACGTCTTGAGTACGATCCGAACCGTTCCGCGAACATCGCGCTGGTTCTGTACAAAGATGGCGAACGCCGTTACATCCTGGCCCCTAAAGGCCTGAAAGCTGGCGACCAGATTCAGTCTGGCGTTGATGCTGCAATCAAAGCGGGCAACACCCTGCCGATGCGCAATATCCCGGTTGGTTCTACTGTTCATAACGTAGAAATGAAACCAGGTAAAGGCGGTCAGCTGGCTCGTTCCGCTGGTACCTACGTGCAGATCGTTGCTCGTGATGGTGCTTACGTTACCCTGCGTCTGCGTTCTGGTGAAATGCGTAAAGTCGAAGCTGACTGCCGCGCTACCCTGGGCGAAGTTGGCAACGCTGAGCATATGCTGCGCGTTCTGGGTAAAGCAGGTGCTGCTCGCTGGCGTGGTGTTCGTCCTACCGTTCGCGGTACTGCGATGAACCCAGTCGATCACCCACATGGTGGTGGTGAAGGTCGTAACTTTGGTAAGCACCCGGTATCTCCGTGGGGCGTTCAGACCAAAGGTAAGAAGACCCGCAGCAACAAGCGTACTGATAAATTTATCGTACGTCGCCGTAGCAAATAATTTTAGAGGATAAGCCATGCCACGTTCTCTCAAGAAAGGTCCTTTTATTGACCTGCACTTGCTGAAGAAGGTAGAGAAAGCGGTGGAAAGCGGTGACAAGAAGCCCCTGCGCACTTGGTCCCGTCGTTCAACGATCTTTCCTAACATGATCGGTTTGACCATCGCTGTCCATAATGGTCGTCAGCACGTTCCAGTCTTTGTTTCCGATGAAATGGTCGGCCACAAACTGGGTGAATTCGCACCGACTCGTACTTATCGCGGCCACGCTGCTGATAAAAAAGCGAAGAAGAAATAAGGTAGGAGGAAGAGATGGAAACTTTAGCTCAACATCGCCATGCTCGTTCTTCTGCTCAGAAGGTTCGCCTTGTTGCTGACCTGATTCGCGGTAAGAAAGTGTCGCAGGCTCTGGATATTCTGACCTACACCAATAAGAAAGCGGCTGTATTGGTTAAGAAAGTACTGGAATCTGCCATTGCTAACGCTGAACACAACGATGGCGCTGACATTGACGATCTGAAAGTCGCGAAAATCTTCGTAGACGAAGGCCCTAGCATGAAGCGCATTATGCCTCGTGCAAAAGGTCGTGCAGATCGCATCCTGAAGCGCACCAGCCACATTACTGTGGTTGTGTCCGATCGCTGAGACTCTGGAGACTAGCAATGGGTCAGAAAGTACATCCTAATGGTATTCGCCTGGGTATTGTAAAACCATGGAACTCAACCTGGTTTGCGAACACCAAAGAATTCGCTGACAACCTGGACAGCGATTTTAAAGTACGTCAGTACCTGACTAAGGAACTGGCTAAGGCGTCTGTATCTCGTATCGTTATTGAGCGTCCAGCTAAGAGCATCCGTGTGACTATTCACACCGCTCGTCCTGGTATCGTTATCGGTAAGAAAGGCGAAGACGTAGAAAAACTGCGTAAGGTCGTAGCGGATATCGCTGGCGTTCCTGCACAGATCAATATCGCCGAAGTGCGTAAGCCTGAACTGGACGCAAAACTGGTTGCTGACAGCATCACTTCTCAGCTGGAACGTCGCGTTATGTTCCGCCGTGCTATGAAGCGTGCTGTTCAGAACGCCATGCGTCTGGGCGCTAAAGGTATCAAAGTTGAAGTTAGTGGCCGTCTGGGCGGCGCCGAGATCGCACGTACCGAATGGTACCGTGAAGGTCGCGTGCCGTTGCACACTCTGCGTGCTGACATCGACTACAACACCTCTGAAGCGCACACCACTTATGGTGTAATCGGCGTTAAGGTATGGATCTTCAAAGGTGAGATCCTGGGTGGTATGGCTGCTGTTGAACAACCGGAACCGGCTGCTCAACCTAAAAAGCAGCAGCGTAAAGGCCGTAAGTAAGGAGAGTCGCTGATGTTACAACCAAAGCGTACAAAATTCCGTAAAGTGCACAAAGGCCGCAACCGTGGTCTGGCGCAGGGTACGGATGTTAGCTTCGGCACTTTCGGTCTGAAAGCTGTTGGCCGTGGTCGTCTGACTGCCCGTCAGATCGAAGCAGCACGTCGTGCAATGACCCGTGCAGTTAAGCGTCAGGGTAAGATCTGGATCCGTGTATTCCCGGACAAACCGATCACCGAAAAGCCGCTTGAAGTGCGTATGGGTAAAGGTAAAGGTAACGTGGAGTATTGGGTTGCCTTGATCCAGCCGGGCAAAGTCCTGTATGAAATGGACGGCGTACCTGAAGAGCTGGCCCGTGAAGCCTTCAAGCTGGCAGCAGCAAAACTGCCTATCAAAACCACCTTTGTAACTAAGACGGTGATGTAATGAAAGCAAAAGAGCTGCGTGAAAAGAGCGTCGAAGAGCTGAACACCGAGCTGCTGAACCTGCTGCGTGAGCAGTTCAACCTGCGCATGCAGGCTGCAAGTGGCCAGCTGCAACAGACTCACCTGCTGAAGCAGGTTCGTCGTGATGTTGCGCGTGTTAAGACTTTACTGACTCAGAAGGCGGGTGCGTAATGACCGATAAAATCCGTACTCTGCAAGGTCGCGTTGTCAGCGACAAAATGGAGAAATCCATTGTTGTTGCCATCGAACGTGTTGTGAAGCACCCGATTTACGGGAAATTCATCAAGCGTACGACCAAACTGCACGTACATGACGAGAACAACGAATGCGGTATCGGTGACGTGGTTGAAATCCGCGAATGCCGTCCGCTGTCCAAGACTAAGTCCTGGACGCTGGTTCGCGTTGTAGAGAAAGCGGTTCTGTAATACAGTAAGCCTTCTCAAACAAATAAACGGCTCAGCGATGAGCCGTTTATTTTTTCTACCCATTCACAGGAACCGGTGTTATAATGCCGCGCCCTCGTTTATGGGGCTTTTTAACGACCTGAATCCAGGTCCCGAAGTAGTAGTTGACATTAGCGGAGCACTGAAATGATCCAAGAACAGACTATGCTGACCGTGGCCGACAACTCCGGCGCGCGTCGCGTAATGTGTATCAAGGTTCTGGGTGGCTCGCACCGTCGCTACGCAGGCGTCGGCGACATCATCAAGATTACCATCAAGGAAGCAATTCCTCGCGGTAAGGTGAAGAAAGGCGATGTGCTGAAAGCGGTAGTGGTGCGCACCAAGAAGGGTGTTCGTCGCCCGGACGGTTCTGTCATTCGCTTCGATGGCAATGCATGCGTTATTTTAAACAATAACAGCGAGCAGCCAATCGGCACGCGTATTTTTGGGCCGGTAACTCGTGAACTGCGTAATGAGAAGTTCATGAAAATTATCTCTCTGGCACCAGAAGTACTCTAAGGAGCGAATCATGGCAGCGAAAATCCGTCGTGATGACGAAGTTATCGTGTTAACCGGTAAAGATAAAGGTAAGCGCGGTAAAGTAAAAAATGTCCTGTCTTCCGGCAAGGTCATTGTTGAAGGTATCAACCTGGTTAAGAAACATCAGAAGCCGGTTCCGGCCCTGAACCAACCAGGTGGCATCGTTGAAAAAGAAGCTGCAATTCAGGTTTCTAACGTTGCTCTCTTCAACGCGGCAACCGGCAAGGCTGACCGTGTAGGCTTTAGATTCGAAGACGGCAAAAAAGTCCGTTTCTTCAAGTCTAACAGCGAAACTATCAAGTAATTTGGAGTAGTACGATGGCGAAACTGCATGATTACTACAAAGACGAAGTAGTTAAAAAACTCATGACTGAGTTTAGCTACAATTCTGTCATGCAAGTCCCTCGGGTCGAGAAGATCACCCTGAACATGGGTGTTGGTGAAGCGATCGCTGACAAGAAACTGCTGGATAATGCAGCAGCAGATCTGACAGCAATCTCCGGTCAAAAGCCGTTGATCACCAAAGCACGCAAATCTGTTGCAGGCTTCAAAATCCGTCAGGGCTATCCGATCGGCTGTAAAGTAACTCTGCGTGGCGAACGCATGTGGGAGTTCCTTGAGCGTCTGATCACTATTGCTGTACCGCGTATCCGTGACTTCCGTGGCTTGTCCGCTAAGTCTTTCGACGGCCGTGGTAACTACAGCATGGGTGTCCGTGAGCAGATCATCTTCCCAGAAATCGATTACGACAAAGTCGATCGCGTCCGTGGTTTGGATATTACCATTACCACTACTGCGAAATCTGATGATGAAGGCCGTGCTCTGCTGGCTGCCTTTGACTTCCCGTTCCGCAAGTAAGGTAGGGTTACTTCATGGCTAAGCAATCAATGAAAGCACGCGAAGTAAAGCGCGTTGCTTTGGCTGAAAAATTCTTCGCTAAACGCGCAGAACTGAAAGCTATCATTTCTGATGTGAACGCGACCGACGAAGACCGTTGGAACGCTGTTCTCAAGCTGCAAACTCTGCCGCGTGATTCCAGCCCGTCCCGTCAGCGTAAACGCTGCCGCCAGACTGGTCGTCCACATGGTTATGTGGGCAAGTTCGGGTTGAGCCGTATCAAGCTGCGTGAAGCCGCCATGCGCGGTGAAGTGCCTGGCTTGAAAAAGGCTAGCTGGTAATTGTCACCAATTGAATCACGGGAGTAGAGACAGATGAGCATGCAAGATCCGATCGCGGATATGCTGACCCGTATCCGTAACGGTCAGGCCGCGAACAAAGTTGCGGTCACCATGCCTTCCTCCAAGCTGAAAGTGGCAATCGCCAACGTGCTGAAGGAAGAAGGTTATATTGAAGAATTTAAAATTGAAGGCGACATCAAGCCTGAACTGGAACTGACTCTTAAGTATTTCCAGGGCAAGGCTGTGGTAGAGAGCATTCAGCGAGTCAGCCGCCCAGGTCTGCGCATCTATAAGAAAAAAGATGAGCTGCCTAAAGTTATGGCCGGCATGGGTATTGCTGTCGTTTCTACCTCTAAAGGTGTTATGACTGATCGTGCAGCGCGCCAGGCTGGTCTTGGTGGCGAAATTATCTGCTACGTAGCGTAATTGGAGGAATAAAATGTCTCGTGTTGCTAAAGCACCGGTCGTTGTTCCTGCAGGCGTAGAGGTAAAACTCAACGGTCAGGTTATTTCGATCAAAGGTAAAAACGGCGAGCTGACTCGTACTATCAACGATGCTGTTGAAGTTAAACACGCTGAAAATGCTCTGACTTTCGCTCCGCGCGAAGGCTTTGCAAACGCGTGGGCCCAGGCGGGTACCACTCGTGCGCTGTTGAACGCAATGGTTATCGGTGTTACCGAAGGCTTCACTAAGAAGCTGCAGCTGGTTGGTGTAGGTTATCGTGCAGCCGTTAAAGGCGACGTGGTGAATTTGGCCCTGGGCTTCTCTCACCCTGTCGAGCATAAGCTGCCTGCAGGTATCACTGCTGAATGTCCGACTCAAACTGAAATCGTGCTGAAAGGCGCTGATAAGCAGGCGATCGGCCAGGTAGCTGCTGATCTGCGCGCCTACCGTCGTCCTGAGCCATATAAAGGCAAGGGTGTTCGTTACGCCGACGAAGTCGTGCGTACCAAAGAGGCTAAGAAGAAGTAAGGTAACACTATGGATAAGAAATCTGCTCGTATCCGTCGTGCGACCCGCGCACGTCACAAGCTCAAAGAGCTGGGTGCAACTCGCCTGGTGGTACATCGTACCCCGCGTCATATTTACGCACAGGTTATTGCACCAAACGGTTCTGAAGTTCTGGTAGCTGCATCTACTGTAGAAAAAGCTATCACTGAGCAACTGAAGTACACTGGGAACAAAGACGCCGCTGCAGCTGTAGGTAAAGCTGTTGCTGAGCGCGCTCTGGAAAAAGGCATCACCGTTGTTGCTTTTGACCGTGCGGGTTTCCAATATCATGGTCGTGTCCAGGCACTGGCAGATGCTGCCCGTGAAGCTGGCCTTCAGTTCTAAGGTAGAGGTGTAAGATGTCTCACATCGAAAAACAAGCTGGCGAACTGCAGGAAAAGCTGATCGCGGTAAATCGCGTATCTAAAACCGTTAAAGGCGGTCGTATTTTCTCCTTCACTGCTCTGACAGTGGTAGGTGACGGTAACGGTCGTATTGGTTTTGGTTACGGTAAAGCGCGTGAAGTTCCAGCAGCGATCCAGAAAGCGATGGAAAAAGCCCGTCGCAACATGATTAACGTCGCGCTGAACCACGGCACCCTGCAGCACCCTGTTAAAGGTGTGCACACAGGTTCTCGTGTGTTCATGCAGCCGGCTTCTCAGGGTACCGGTATCATCGCCGGTGGTGCAATGCGCGCCGTTCTGGAAGTCGCTGGTGTTCATAACGTTCTGGCTAAAGCGTATGGTTCCACTAACCCGATTAACGTGGTTCGTGCAACTATCGATGGCCTGGCGAATATGAAGTCTCCAGAAATGGTCGCTGCCAAGCGTGGTAAATCCGTTGAAGAAATTCTGGGGTAATTGACCATGGCAAAGACTATTAAAATCACTCAAACCCGCAGTGCAATCGGTCGTCTGCCGAAACACAAGGCAACGCTGCTTGGCCTGGGTCTGCGTCGTATTGGCCACACCGTAGAGCGCGAGGATACTCCTGCTGTACGCGGTATGGTCAACGCGGTTTCCTACATGGTTAAAGTTGAGGAGTAAGAGATGCGTTTAAATACTCTGTCTCCGGCCGAAGGGTCTAAGCACGCTTCCAAGCGTCTGGGTCGTGGTATCGGTTCTGGCCTCGGTAAAACCGGCGGTCGTGGTCACAAAGGTCAGAACTCTCGTTCTGGTGGTGGCGTACGTCGTGGTTTCGAAGGTGGTCAGATGCCGTTGTACCGTCGTCTGCCGAAATTCGGTTTCACCTCTCGCAAAGCAATGATCACGGCAGAAGTTCGTCTGTCCGATCTGGCGAAAGTTGAAGGCGACGTAGTTGACCTGAACACGTTGAAAGCAGCAAACATTATCGGTATTCAGATTGAGTTCGCGAAAGTGATCCTGTCTGGTGAGGTAACTCGTCCGGTAACTGTTAGCGGCCTGCGTGTGACCAAAGGCGCTCGTGCTGCTATCGAAGCTGCTGGCGGTAAAATCGAGGAATAAGTAGCAGATGGCAAAGCAACCGGGATTAGATTTTCAAAGTGCTAAAGGCGGCCTCGGCGAGCTGAAACGCAGACTGATGTTTGTTATCGGTGCGCTGATTGTGTTTCGTATTGGCTCTTTTATTCCGATCCCTGGTATTGATGCCGCTGTACTTGCCAAACTGCTTGAGCAACAGCGAGGCACCATCATTGAAATGTTCAACATGTTCTCTGGTGGTGCTCTCAGCCGTGCTTCTATCTTCGCGCTGGGTATCATGCCGTACATTTCGGCATCGATCATCATTCAGCTGCTTACCGTGGTTCACCCCGCGCTGGCAGAGCTGAAGAAAGAAGGGGAGTCTGGTCGTCGTAAGATCAGCCAGTACACCCGTTACGGCACTCTGGTGCTGGCAATATTCCAGTCAATCGGTATTGCTACCGGTTTACCGAATATGCCTGGTATGCAGGGCCTGGTGTTAAACCCGGGCTTTGCATTCTATTTCACCGCTGTTGTAAGTCTGGTTACCGGGACAATGTTCCTGATGTGGCTGGGCGAACAGATTACTGAGCGTGGTATCGGCAACGGTATCTCAATCATAATCTTCGCGGGTATCGTTGCGGGTCTTCCGCCGGCCGTTGGCCATACCATCGAGCAAGCAAGGCAAGGCGACCTGCACTTCCTCCTGTTGCTGTTGGTTGCAGTATTAGTATTTGCAGTGACCTTCTTCGTTGTTTTTGTTGAGCGTGGCCAGCGCCGCATTGTGGTCAACTACGCTAAACGTCAACAGGGTCGTCGTGTCTATGCTGCGCAGAGCACACATTTACCGCTGAAAGTGAACATGGCCGGGGTTATCCCTGCGATCTTCGCCTCCAGTATTATTCTGTTCCCGGCAACCATCGCGTCATGGTTCGGGGGCGGTACCGGTTGGAACTGGCTGACAACAATTTCGCTGTATTTGCAGCCTGGGCAACCGCTTTATGTGTTACTCTATGCGTCTGCAATCATCTTCTTCTGTTTCTTCTATACGGCGTTGGTTTTCAACCCGCGTGAAACAGCAGATAACCTGAAGAAGTCCGGTGCATTTGTACCAGGAATTCGTCCGGGAGAACAAACGGCGAAGTATATCGATAAAGTAATGACCCGCCTGACTCTGGTTGGTGCGCTGTACATTACCTTTATTTGCCTAATCCCGGAGTTCATGCGCGATGCAATGAAAGTGCCGTTCTACTTCGGTGGGACCTCACTGTTGATCGTTGTTGTCGTTATCATGGACTTTATGGCTCAAGTGCAAACTCTGATGATGTCCAGTCAGTATGAGTCTGCATTGAAGAAAGCGAACCTGAAAGGCTACGGCCGTTAATTGTCGCTTGAGAAGTTACGGAGAGTAAAAATGAAAGTTCGTGCTTCCGTCAAGAAATTATGTCGTAACTGCAAAATCGTTAAGCGTGACGGTGTTATTCGCGTGATTTGCAGCGTAGAACCGAAGCATAAACAGCGTCAAGGCTGATTATCTCGCATATTTTTCTTGCAAAGTTGGGTTGAGCTGGCTAGATTAGCCAGCCAATCTTTTGTATGTCTATGCGTTTCCATTTGAGTATCCTGAAAACGGGCTTTTCAGCATGGGACGCATAATCTTAATAGTAGGAGTGCATAGTGGCCCGTATAGCAGGCATTAACATTCCTGATCAAAAACATGCCGTGATCGCGTTAACCTCGATCTACGGTGTCGGCAAGACTCGCTCCAAGGCCATCTGCGCTGCGGCGGGTATCGCTGAAGATGTTAAGATCAGTGAGCTGTCTGAAGAACAAATTGACACGCTGCGTGACGAAGTTGCCAAATTTGTCGTTGAAGGTGATCTGCGCCGTGAAGTGAGCATGAGCATCAAGCGTCTGATGGACCTTGGTTGCTATCGCGGTTTGCGTCATCGTCGTGGTCTGCCAGTGCGCGGTCAGCGTACTAAGACCAACGCCCGTACCCGTAAGGGTCCGCGCAAACCGATCAAGAAATAATCGGGGTGATTGAATAATGGCAAAGGCACCAATTCGTGCACGTAAACGTGTAAGAAAAACAGTCTCTGACGGCGTGGCTCATGTCCATGCTTCTTTCAACAACACCATCGTTACTATTACCGATCGTCAGGGTAATGCGTTGGGTTGGGCAACTGCCGGTGGTTCCGGTTTCCGTGGTTCTCGCAAATCCACTCCGTTTGCAGCTCAGGTTGCAGCAGAGCGTTGCGCAGAAGCCGTGAAAGAATACGGTATCAAGAACCTGGAAGTTATGGTTAAGGGTCCGGGTCCAGGCCGCGAATCAACTATTCGTGCTCTGAACGCCGCTGGTTTCCGCATCACTAATATTACTGATGTGACTCCGATCCCTCACAACGGTTGTCGTCCGCCGAAAAAACGCCGCGTATAACGCGTTCGTTTTCTAGGATTGTTGGAGAAAGAAAATGGCAAGATATTTGGGTCCTAAGCTCAAGCTGAGCCGTCGTGAGGGCACAGACTTATTCCTTAAGTCTGGCGTTCGCGCGATCGATACCAAGTGTAAGATTGAACAAGCTCCTGGCCAGCACGGTGCGCGTAAACCGCGTCTGTCTGACTATGGTGTGCAGTTGCGTGAAAAGCAAAAAGTTCGCCGTATCTACGGTGTGCTGGAGCGTCAGTTCCGTAACTATTATAAAGAAGCAGCTCGTCTGAAAGGCAACACCGGTGAAAACCTGTTGGCTCTGCTGGAAGGTCGTCTGGACAACGTAGTTTACCGTATGGGCTTCGGCGCCACTCGTGCAGAAGCACGTCAGCTGGTTAGCCATAAAGCAATTATGGTAAATGGTCGCGTTGTTAACATCGCTTCTTATCAGGTAACTCCGAATGACGTAGTCAGCATCCGTGAGAAAGCCAAAAAGCAATCTCGCGTTAAGGCCGCTCTGGAGCTGGCTGAGCAGCGTGAAAAGCCAACCTGGCTGGAAGTTGATGCTGCCAAGATGGAAGGTGTGTTCAAGCGTAAGCCTGAGCGTACCGATCTGTCTGCGGACATTAACGAACACCTGATCGTCGAGCTTTACTCCAAGTAAAGCTTAGTACCAAAGAGAGGACACAATGCAGGGTTCTGTGACAGAGTTTCTAAAACCACGCCTGGTAGATATCGAGCAAGTGAGTTCGACGCACGCCAAGGTGACCCTTGAGCCGTTAGAGCGTGGCTTTGGCCATACTCTTGGTAACGCACTGCGCCGTATTCTGCTTTCATCGATGCCGGGTTGCGCGGTGACTGAGGTTGAGATTGATGGTGTACTGCACGAGTACAGCACCAAAGAAGGCGTTCAGGAAGATATCCTGGAAATCCTGCTCAACCTGAAAGGGCTGGCGGTAAGAGTTCAAGGTAAAGATGAAGTTATTCTTACCCTGAATAAATCTGGCATTGGCCCTGTGACCGCAGCCGACATCACCCATGATGGTGATGTCGAAATCGTCAAGCCGCAGCATGTGATCTGCCACCTGACCGATGAGAACGCCGCTATTAGCATGCGTATCAAAGTTCAGCGCGGCCGCGGTTATGTGCCGGCTTCTGCCCGAATTCATTCGGAAGAAGATGAGCGCCCAATCGGCCGTCTGCTGGTCGACGCCTGTTACAGCCCTGTAGAGCGTATTGCCTACAATGTTGAAGCAGCGCGTGTAGAACAGCGTACCGACCTGGACAAGCTGGTCATCGAAATGGAAACCAACGGCACAATCGATCCTGAAGAGGCGATTCGTCGTGCGGCAACCATCCTGGCAGAACAACTTGAAGCTTTCGTTGACTTACGTGATGTTCGTCAGCCGGAAGTTAAAGAAGAGAAACCAGAATTCGATCCGATCTTGCTGCGCCCTGTTGACGATCTGGAATTGACTGTCCGCTCTGCTAACTGCCTCAAGGCAGAAGCTATCCACTATATCGGTGATCTGGTACAGCGTACCGAGGTTGAGCTGCTTAAAACGCCTAACCTGGGTAAAAAATCTCTTACCGAGATTAAAGACGTGCTGGCTTCCCGTGGTCTGTCTCTGGGCATGCGCCTGGAAAACTGGCCACCGGCAAGCATCGCTGACGAGTAACCGGATCACAGGTTAAGGTTTTACTGAGAAGGATAAGGTCATGCGCCATCGTAAGAGTGGTCGTCAACTGAACCGCAACAGCAGCCATCGCCAGGCTATGTTCCGCAACATGGCAGGTTCACTGGTTCGTCATGAGATCATCAAGACGACCCTGCCTAAAGCGAAAGAGCTGCGTCGCGTAGTTGAGCCGCTGATTACTCTTGCCAAGACTGACAGCGTTGCTAATCGTCGTCTGGCATTCGCCCGCACTCGTGATAACGAGATCGTGGCAAAACTGTTTAATGAACTGGGTCCGCGTTTTGCGAGCCGTGCAGGTGGTTACACTCGTATTCTGAAGTGTGGCTTCCGTGCTGGTGACAATGCTCCGATGGCTTACATCGAGCTGGTTGATCGCGCCGAGTCTCAAACAGAAGCTGCTGCAGAGTAATCTGTAGTAACGTAGAAAAACCGGGCTTGCCCGGTTTTTTTATATCCAGAATATCTCCTTCCCGATACTTTCCTCGTATTCTTGTCATACTCCTTATAGAACTGAGGTCGCTATGTGGTTGCTCGATCAGTGGGCAGAACGGCATATCGTTGATGCCCAGCGTAACGGTGATTTTGATAGTCTGCCTGGCAGCGGTGAACCTATATTGCTCGACGATGATAGTCATGTTCCTCCTGAACTTCGTGCCGGATATCGCCTGCTAAAAAATGCGGGTTGCTTACCGCTGGAGATGCAGCAACGTAAAGATGCGCTTGCTCTGGTTGATCTGCTCAAAACCGTGCATGCTCAGAGTGAGGATTATCAGGTAATCAGCAAAAAGCTTGCCCTTCTTGAGCTTAAGCTTCGACAAGCGGGCGTGAACACGGATTTCTTGCGTGGCGAGTATGCAGAAAAACTGATGCAACAAATTGATGAGGAGAAGTGATGTTTCGCATAGGTGAATTGGCTAAGCTTGCGGATGTGACACCAGATACTATCCGCTACTACGAAAAGCAAAATATGATGGAGCATGAAATTCGTACTGAAGGCGGTTTTCGGCTCTACAGCGACAGCGATTTGCAGCGCCTCAAATTTATTCGCTATGCCAAGCAGCTGGGCTTCACGCTGGAGGCAATCCGGGAGCTGCTTTCGATCCGTATCGATCCTGAGCATCATACCTGTCAGGAATCAAAGGGTATTGTAGAGAGCAGGTTGAGTGAGGTTGAGTCCAAGATTAAAGAGCTGCAGAATATGCGTCGTTCCCTGCAGCGTTTGAATGATGCTTGCTGCGGTAGCGCACACAGTAGCGTTTATTGTTCTATTCTTGAAGCGCTGGAGCAGGGAGCCAGCAGTAAGAAATAGCTGCTTGATCTTTTATTTAACGAGGAATAGACTCGCGGCGCTAATTTAACCCATCTGGAGCTACTATGAGCACAAAATATCGCCACCAAAAAGGGCAAATTAAAGATAATGCCATTGAGGCACTGCTACATGACCCGCTGTTCAGGCAAAGAATTGAGAAGAATAAGAAGGGGAAAGGCAGTTATCAACGTAATGAGAAGCACGGTAAGCGGGGTAACTGGGAGGCCAGTGGCAAACAAGCAATCAGCTTTTTTACCACTGGCCTTCTGTTTTTCGCTGCCTGGATTAATTACGCTGATTCTGTTCTTTCAGCAGATCGCGAATTTCACTTAGCAAAACTTCTTCCTTAGAAGGTGCTGGAGGTGCCGCCGGCTCTTCCGCTTTCTTGCGATTCAGTTTATTGATCACTTTGATGGCCATGAAGATAGCAAAAGCGACAATCAGGAAGTCAAAAATATTCTGAATAAATACGCCGTAGTGCATGATTACCGCTGGCACATCGCCCTGTGCATCACGCAATGTTAAAGCAAACTGCTTAAAATCAACGCCACCAATCAGCAGACCCAGTGGCGGCATAATAATATCCGCAACCAGTGAGGAAACAATTTTCCCGAATGCTGCACCAATAATCACACCCACTGCCAAATCAACAACGTTTCCGCGCATCGCGAATTCGCGAAACTCTTTTAAAATACTCATTTATTTCTCCTTGTGCCGGCTGACAGTAATAATTCTAACAAAGGATGTCTTAATTTCCATTGCTGTAGAAAATAAGAATTTTGTTAATTCCATAATAATAAAGTGGTTTTATTGCATTCAAACAGGGCAAAAAGAGTTCTGCCCTGTTTAGTTTAGAGGAAGAAGGGACTTGGCTGGAACAACCGTTCTACATCGCTGACAAATTTCTTATCCGTTAAGAACATAATGACATGATCGCCCTGTTCGATGCGCAGATTGTCGTTTGCAATCATGACATCATTTCCACGAACGACAGCGCCAATGATCGTACCCGGTGGTAGTTTTATCTCGTCGATCACTCTCCCTACAACGCGCGAGGTACTTTCATCCCCGTGGGCAACGGCCTCGATGGCTTCAGCAACGCCGCGGCGAAGTGATGAGACACCCACTATATCGGCTTTACGAACATGCCCAAGTAGAGCCGAAATGGTTGCCTGCTGGGGAGAGATTGCAATATCAATTACGCTACCCTGGACTAAATCGACGTAGGCATTACGCTGAATGAGCACCATGACTTTTTTGGCTCCCATCCGTTTGGCCAACATTGCCGACATGATGTTAGCTTCATCGTCATTGGTTACCGCAATAAAGAGATCGACCTGATCAATATGTTCTTCTGCCAATAATTCCTGATCGGAAGCATCACCATAAAATACGATGGTATTTTGTAGCATTTCAGCAAGTTCAGAAGCCCGCTGCTGGTCCCGTTCAATCAGTTTTACGCTGTAATCTTTCTCCAGGCGGTGTGCCAGACCAGCCCCAATATTACCGCCGCCAACCAGCATGATACGCTTATAAGGTTTTTCGAGACGCTGAAGTTCACTCATTACCGCGCGAATATTTTGTGACGCAGCAATAAAGAAAACTTCATCACCGGCTTCCACGATAGTTGAGCCCTGAGGACGAATAGGACGGTCGTGACGGAAGATAGCGGCTACGCGAGTATCAATATGGGGCATATGCTCTCGCATTGTAGAGAGAGCGTTACCCACAAGCGGGCCGCCGTAGTATGCTTTCACTACGGCCAGGCTGACCTTACCTTCTGCAAAATTCACAACCTGAAGCGCGCCAGGGTATTCAATCAGGCGATAAATATTGTCGATGACCAGCTGCTCTGGAGCAATCAGGTGATCGATGGGCACCGCTTCCGCATTAAACAGTTTCTCCGCATCGCGAACATAGTCAGGTGCGCGAATGCGGGCAATCCTGTTCGGCGTATTAAACAGCGAATAGGCGACCTGGCAGGCTATCATGTTCGTTTCGTCAGAACTGGTTACCGCAACCAGCATATCGGCATCATCCGCCCCAGCTTCGCGAAGTACCCGGGGATGAGACCCATGGCCCTGAACTACGCGTAAGTCGAACTTATCCTGCAAAATGCGCAGGCGAGCCTGGTTGGTGTCGACGACGGTGATATCGTTGTTTTCACCGACCAGGTTTTCCGCCAGAGTACCGCCAACCTGGCCAGCACCCAGAATGATTATTTTCATCGTTTATCGCTTCACGAGTGATGAAACTTACGACTCGCCCTTGGGAGAGTCAGTTCTTAATTAGCTTAGCGTAGTAGAAGCCGTCACCGTCATCTGCTGCGGGCAGATTTTGAATGCCAGGTGTCTTGGCATCACCGGTTTCAACCAGTTTTGCATCGGCATGGCGTGCCAGAAACGCGCTGACCTGTTCTTTGTTTTCGTCCGGTAGAACAGAGCAGGTAGCATAAACCAGCGTACCGCCGGATTTGAGATGGGGCCAGATAGCGTCCAGAATCTCTTTTTGTAGAGCAACCAGCTCTGGGATATCCCTGTCACGGCGTAGCCATTTGATGTCCGGATGGCGGCGAATCACACCGGTTGCCGAACACGGCGCATCGAGCAAAATGCGATCAAACTTAGCATCACCGCACCACTGTGCCGGGAAACGACCGTCCCCCTGTTTCACTTCTGCCTTCATACCTAACCGATCGAGGTTTTCATGCACGCGTTTCAGGCGCTGCGCATCAACGTCGACGGCCATGACTTTTGCATCCGGTGCAGCTTCCAGAATATGTGTCGTCTTGCCGCCAGGGGCTGCACAAAGATCCAGTATGGTATCGCCGTTTTGCGGATCTAAAAGATCGACGCTTCCCTGCGCAGAAGCATCCTGAACCGTGACCCAACCTTGTTCAAATCCAGGTAAAGCCTGAACGGGGGCGGGGGCATCAAGACGTACCGCGTCACTGTATTTGGGATGTGCGTGGCCTTCTAGACCAGCCTCAGCCAGCAATGCCATCCATGCTTCGCGTGTATGATGCTGACGGTTTACACGTAGCCACATTGGGGGACGTTGATTGTTCGCATCGACAGTACTTTGCCAGGTGTCGGGGTAAGCTTTCTTCAGGCGTTGCAGGAGCCAGGTTGGATGCAGAAAACGGCTTTCATGCTTAGATGCTTCCGCCATCAGACTTTCCTGCTGGCGCTGGAACTGCCGCAGTACGCCGTTGATTAAGCCCTTAAATGCCTGACGTTTGATGGCGATTGCACCCTCAACGGTTTCAGCCAGCGCAGCATGCGCAGGAATACGGGTATACAGAATCTGGTAGAAGCCGACCATAATTAAGTAATGGATCGTACGCTGTTTGCCGGTCATCGGGCGCGACATGAGTTTGCCAACTAGCCACTCCAGCTGCGGCAGAGTACGCAAAACGCCAAAGCACAGCTCCTGCAGCAGCGCTCTGTCTTTATCAGAGACTTTCTGCTGTACCGCAGGCAGTACATTACTTAATGATTGTCCCTGTTCGACAACCTGTTCAATTGTTTGGGCAGCCAGGCTGCGAAGATTTAGTGTTTTTTTCATTACCGTGCTCTGGTTTTTCCAGCGCTATAAACAAAAATGCCCAGGTTACCCTGGGCGTATAAGTACAGCTTGATCAGGCGAGGACCGTTCCGGGTTCGAACCATTCACGGCGCGAATTAAGGAGATCCTGTGCTTTCATGGCTTTTTTGCCGGCTGGCTGCAGCTCTTCAAGATTCAGAATGCCGTCAGCGGTCGCTACCTGGATGCCCTGTTTACTGGTGGCAACAATGGTGCCGGGCGCAGAGTTTGCCTGTATGTTGATGACTGAAGCTCGCCAGACTTTCAGCGGCTGCCCGTCAATCTCCAGCCAGCTCATTGGCCACGGGTTAAAGGCGCGAATGCAGCGTTCCAATTGAGCGGCGGAAAGATTCCAGTTAATACGGGCTTCTTCCTTGCTGAGTTTTTCAGCATAGGTGACCAACGCTTCGTCCTGTACTTCTGGCTTTGCTGTTCCGGCGGCTAACTGCTGAAGTGTGTCCAACAGGCCCTTCGGGCCTAGCCCGGCGAGTTTATCGTACAAGATGCCGCTGGTGTCTTCCGCTTCAATAGGGCAGGACAGCTTATAGAGCATATTGCCGGTATCGAGGCCAATGTCCATTTGCATGATAGTGACGCCAGTTTCTGCATCCCCAGCCCATAAGGAACGCTGAATTGGCGCCGCGCCGCGCCAGCGAGGCAGCAGCGAACCATGTACGTTTACGCAACCCAGGCGAGGCATATCGAGCACAGCCTGAGGGAGGATCAGGCCGTAAGCGACCACAACCATCACATCGGCATTGAGATCGGCAACAAGCTGCTGATTTTCCGCCTTACGAAGCGTAGCGGGTTGAAAGACCGGAATGCCTTTATCTTCAGCCAGCACTTTTACCGGGCCTGGCATAAGTTTTTTACCACGGCCTGCAGGGCGGTCTGGTTGAGTAAAGACGCCGACAACCTGGTGCTGAGAAGACAACAGCGCGTCAAGATGACGCGCTGCAAAATCGGGGGTTCCGGCGAAAATAATACGCAGAGAATCTGACACGTTGCTTGTTGTCCTTAAGCTTTCGCTTTCAAACGGTCGAGTTTTTCAACTTTCTGACGAATACGTTGCTGTTTCAGCGGCGACAGATAATCGATAAACAGTTTACCGACCAGGTGATCCATTTCGTGCTGGATACAAATAGCCAGCAGACCATCCGCTTCCAGTTCAAACGTTTTACCTTCACGGTCCAGCGCACGAATTTTCACTTTCTCCGCGCGTGGCACCAGCGCCCGCTGTTCCGGAATAGACAGACAGCCTTCTTCGATACCGGTCTCGCCGCTTTTTTCCAGCAGCTCTGGGTTAATCAGCACCAGCTGCTCGTCGCGGTTTTCAGAAACATCAATAACGATGATGCGCTGATGAATATCAACCTGCGTAGCGGCCAGGCCAATACCTTCTTCGTCATACATTGTTTCGAACATATCATCGACGATGCGCTGAATGTCCGCATTCACTTTTTCGACCGGTTTAGCGACTTTGCGAAGGCGCTCGTCGGGAATATGTAATACTTGCAAAACTGCCATAAATATCCAGAGCTGTGTTCAGTAGTAGAAAGGATTATTCCCTCTATTCTAGACATTTCCCCGGCTGATTGACAGCATCAGTGACCAATCGCAAGGATTGCTTTTATGGCCTATGGCAGGAGGAAATGGTGCTGCGAAAGGAGATTTGGTTACGTCTTATGGCTGTTAAAGGACTAAGTGGTGATAAGTTCCTAAAAATAGCCCACTTCCTGCAACGCAGCCCTGCAATAGAGAGAGCAAGCTTGCCTGGCTCGGGATTAAGTGCCCGCGAATGTGCACTGTTTAATGCATTTGATGAGCGTCAGCTGGAAGCCAGTCTCAGATGGCTTGATAAACCAGGGCACTACTTGCTGACGGCGGAAGATGCTCATTATCCGGAACAGCTTCGCGCTATAAATGATTATCCTGCAGCCCTCTTTGTCGCCGGGGATCCCTCGCAACTTAGCCAGAACCAGCTTGCAGTTGTCGGCAGTCGTAATCTTTCCGATTACGGTGAACGCAATTGTCGGCAGTTCTGTGAGGAACTTGCTCAGGCAGGGCTGGTAATAACCAGTGGTCTGGCTCTGGGAATTGACGGTGTTGCTCATCGTGCTGCCCTGAGTGTTCAAGGTAAAACAATTGCCGTGCTGGGTAATGGTTTAGGCAGCGTTCATCCTAAACGCCATCTGATGCTGGCCAGGCAAATTATGGAACAGGGCGGGGCAGTAGTGTCTGAATTTCCCCTTTCCTGCACGCCGTGGCCATCGAACTTTCCGTGGCGCAATCGTGTCATCAGCGGATTAAGTCGGGCTGTCTTTGTGGTGGAAGCCGGGGAGCGAAGCGGATCTCTGGTTACCGCTCGTTATGCCGTTGAGCAGGGAAGAGAGGTGTTTGCCTTGCCAGGCACGGTTGGTAGCCCAGGCAGTGAAGGCCCACATTGGCTGATTCAGCAGGGTGCAAATCTGGCCCGAAGCCCGCAGGATATCCTCGATTATCTCTCCTCTGAACTCCATTGGCTTCCCGCTTCGCACAATGTGTCAATATATTCGCCAAATCAACAGGACGGCGCATTGCCATTTCCCCATCTGTTGGCTAACGTAGGAGATGAGGTTACACCTGTTGACGTCGTCGCTGAACGTGCCGGCCAACCTGTGCCAGAGACGGTAGCTCAGCTACTCGAACTGGAGTTAGCAGGATGGATCGCAGCTGTACCCGGCGGCTATGTCCGATTGAGGAGGGCATGCCATGTTCGACGTACTAATGTACTTATTTGAAACCTACATCCACAGCGAAGCAGAAATGCGCGTTGATCAGGATAAGCTGACGAGCGATCTCACCGACGCGGGTTTTGATCGTGAGGACATTTTTAACGCGTTAGTGTGGCTTGAAAAGCTGGCCGACTACCAGGATGGTTTGACCGAGCCGATGCAGCTTGCTGCCGATCCTCTCTCCATGCGTATTTTCACCGCAGAAGAGAGCCAGCGGCTTGATGCAGACTGTCGGGGCTTTTTACTGTTCCTTGAACAGATTCAGGTGTTAAATCTCGAAACCCGCGAAATGGTGATTGAGCGCGTGCTGGCGCTGGACACAGCAGAATTCGAACTGGAAGATCTGAAGTGGGTTGTGCTGATGGTGTTGTTCAACATTCCGGGGTGTGAAAACGCCTACCAGCAAATGGAAGAATTACTCTTCGAGGCAAATGAAGGTATGCTGCACTAAATTGAGTTGCAGCATGAGATGTTATGGCCAAGTCAGCACTGTTTTCGGTGCCAAAAAATGAACCCTGCCCCCAATGCGGGGCAGAGTTAGCAATACGTTCCGGTAAACACGGCCCGTTTTTGGGCTGCTCCCATTACCCGGAATGCGATTATGTTCGCCCGCTAAAGAGCCAGGCTGATGGGCATATTGTTAAAGTGCTTGATGGCCAGCAGTGTCCGGTTTGTCAGTCAACGCTCGTGCTGCGTCAAGGGCGGTTTGGTATGTTTATCGGCTGCAGCAATTACCCTGAATGCGAACACACGGAAATCATTGATAAACCCGATGAGACGGCAATAGCGTGCCCCCAATGCCAAAAAGGGCAACTGGTTCAGCGTCGTTCTCGCTACGGGAAAACGTTCTGGTCCTGTAACAGCTACCCGGACTGTCAGTTTGTCATTAATTTTAAACCGGTAGCGGGCATCTGCTCTGACTGTCAGTACCCGCTGCTTATTGAAAAGAAAACGGCCCAGGGCGTGAAACGCTTCTGTGCCAATAAACAATGTGGAAAGCCGGTAACGGCGGAACAAGCCAGTGAATAATAACCTGCCTGAAGGCCAGCTCGCGCAGATTGTAGCGGCCCTGAAAGAACAACAAGTCATCGCCTACCCAACCGAAGCCGTGTTTGGCGTTGGTTGCGATCCCGACAGTGAACTCGCGGTTACTCGCCTGCTTGAGCTGAAACAGCGTCCGGTTGAGAAGGGACTTATCCTTATCGCCGCGAATTTTGAGCAGCTGAAACCTTATATAGATGCCGCTGCGCTTAATGAAGCACAGCTTTCTGTGGTGTTTGCAAACTGGCCTGGGCCAGTTACGTTTGTTTTCCCGGCCTTGCCTTCCACCCCAAAGTGGCTGACCGGGCGTTTTGATTCTCTGGCGGTGCGTGTAACCAATCATCCGCTAGTGAAAGAGTTATGTCTTGCCTACGGTAAACCTCTGGTGTCTACCAGTGCGAACCTTACGGGCTTGCCACCGTGCCGTACCTCGCAAGAAGTTCAGCAGCAGTTTGGCCAAAGTTTCCCTGTACTGATAGGGGAGACCGGTGGGCGGCTTAATCCTTCAGAAATCCGTGATGCCTTAACCGGCGAACTCTTCCGTCAGGGGTAATTATGGAAACCTTCGCCGTCTTCGGGAACCCTATTCAACACAGCAAGTCTCCTCTTATTCACCGCCTTTTCGCCGGGCAAACAGGCATTGAGCATCTTTACGGACGCGTGCTTGCTCCGCTGGACGAGTTTGTTGAAACGCTGGATGCTTTCTTTAATGAAGGGGGCAGAGGCGCCAACGTCACGGTGCCTTTTAAAGAGCAGGCTTTTGCCCATGCGGACGAACTGACGGAGCGCGCGGCACTTGCGGGCGCGGTCAATACGCTCAAGCGCCTGGAAGATGGCCGTTTGCTTGGAGACAATACCGACGGCATAGGTTTGTTGAGCGATCTTGAACGTTTGAAACTGATCAAACCCGGCGATCGTATTCTGCTGGTGGGGGCTGGCGGTGCCGCACGTGGAGTATTGCTGCCACTGCTGTCGCTGGACTGCGCGGTAACGATAACCAACCGGACTTTTGCCAAAGCCGAAGCGTTAGCCACACTTTTTAGCCATACGGGCAGCGTTAGCGCTGTCGCACTGGAGCAGCTTGAAGGGCATGAGTTTGATCTTCTGATTAACGCAACGTCCAGCGGGATTGGCGGCGACATTCCCGCGTTGCCGGTTTCTCTCCTTTCGCACCGCGTAAGCTGTTATGACATGTTTTACCAGAAAGGACTGACGCCCTTCTTGAACTGGGCCGTCGGGCACGGCGTAGTCCACTATGCGGACGGTTTGGGCATGCTGGTGGGGCAGGCCGCACATGCCTTTATGCTTTGGCATAGCGTAATGCCGGACGTTGCACCGGTTATTGAGGCGTTGAAAAGAGAAATGACGGCGTGAACCAGGCCATTCAGTTTCCGGATCGTGAAGTCTGGGATGAAGAACGCCAGGCTGTTTGCTTTCCGGCGTTGGTTAATGGCTTTCAGGTGGGTTGCGCTATGACCTCAGAGGCAATTGCCGCTCGCTTTGGTGGCAATTGCGTAGAAGAGTGGCTCTCTTTATTCCGGGAGCATCGCTGGGATATTGAAGAAGAAGTCGAAAGCCTTATCGAGGATGAGCAGGAAGGCGATCAGGGATGGTACTGGCTGTCCTGAGCCAGATACTCATCTTTCCAGCGGACATAATTGTTAGCGGAGTAGATCAAGCCAGCCAGCTCCGCTTCAGTGAGACGGCGAATTTGTTTTACCGGACTGCCTAAATAGAGATAACCGCTCTCCAGGCATTTGTTTTGTGGCACCAGGCTACCGGCACCAATCATCACATCATCTTCTACTACTACACCATCCAGCAGAATCGATCCCATCCCTACCAATACACGGTTGCCAATCGTGCAGCCGTGCAGCATGACTTTATGTCCTACCGTTACATCTTCACCAACGATCAGCGGATTCCCTTCAGGCTTAAAGGAAGACTTATGGGTAACATGAAGGATGCTTCCGTCCTGAATGTTGGTTCGTGCGCCAATCGTCACGGTGTTTACGTCGCCGCGAATGGCAACCAACGGCCAGATACTGACATCGTTTGCCAGTTTTACATCACCGATCGCCACGCTGGTGGGATCAACCATGACCCGTTCGCCAAGTTGGGGAAAAGTTTTTTGAAAAGCACGCAGTACCGCAGACATAAATACCTCAGGTAAATTCATTGCATGAATAGACTGTGGCCGCTTTCTTGAGCAATGGCAAGGGAGTAAAGGGCTGAAAAGAGGGCAGATCGAACAGGATCTCAGCGAAAAGTGTGAAATCTAAACACTCAGAAAAAAAGATCGAAAAAGTACTTGTGCTAAAAATCGGGATCCCTATAATGCGCCTCCATCGAGACGGAACAGTGAATGACTTCACAAATTAGCCGGTTCGATAAAGAGAAAAAATCCTGAAAATCGGGG
>WJYK01000027.1 GCA_009668225.1 Enterobacteriaceae bacterium RIT693
TAATCACCACCTGGGTGTCTTTGTTATTACATTATTTTAACACTGAAAGTTGATTTCAAATGAATGAAAATTTCATTTGAAAGTAATTTTTATTCTTCCTTTAAATCCCTTAGGCAATTTAAATAAATTGTTGCGCGCCTGTTTCTGATATTTCGAATCAACATAACTCCGCAGAGTTAAAGAGGACGGAAATGCCCCATTTATTACAAGCCCCTGGTAAACGACGTCTGATTGCCACCGCGATCGGTGCCGCATTGTTTAGCGCTGTTCCACAGCAAGCTCTCGCCGCAGATGGTCTGGCTGGTGCTCCCTCAACCGTTTCTGACAGTGCGCAGGGCGGTGGTGGTGGCACCATGGATACTACAACGGGCATTGGCGGTAACGGCGGTGACGGCGGTTCCGGTGAGCGTGGGCAAGGGAGTAGCCAGGGGGAGAATGGGGGCGCGGGAAGCATTGATGGCGTAACAAATTCGCTCCCGGCGGGGACGGCCACCGGCGGTTCCGGCCAGCAGCCTGACGGCACAGCCACTAA
This sequence comes from Enterobacteriaceae bacterium RIT693, assembly GCA_009668225.1. Classification (GTDB taxonomy): domain Bacteria; phylum Pseudomonadota; class Gammaproteobacteria; order Enterobacterales; family Enterobacteriaceae; genus Cedecea. The sequence continues at coordinate 533 of WJYK01000027.1, forward strand.
CGGCAGTGGATCTGCCGGCGGCGGCGGCGGCGGTGGCTCGGCCGGACTCGTGCTCGACAGCGACGGCCAAAGCGATAACAGCGGCAGCATTCTTGGCGGCAACGGTGGTCGCGGCGGTAACGGCGGCAGTAATACAACCGACGTCGCGGATGCCGGCAATGGCGGTAACGGGGGGAACGGCGGCGAAGGGGGGGCTGGCGTGCTGATAACGACTTCCGGCGGCTATAGTAACAGCGGTTCAATCACCGGCGGTGATGGGGGAACAGGCGGGAACACCGGAAGCGCAACGGCAAACGATACCACTTCGGCGGGTGAAGTGTTACACGGCGGCAGCGGTGGCGCAGGTGGCGCAGGTGGGAATGGCGTCATGGCAACACAAGGTGGGAGTATCACCAACACCGGTAAAATTAGCGGTGGGCGCGGTGCGACCGGTGGCCTGGCCGCCAATGCGGATACCAAAGCGAATGCTGACGTTACCGGTATTGGCGGAACAGGAGGCGAGGCGGCAGATGGTGGCAGCGGCGTCTGGCTAAGCGACACGAGTAAAATCACCAACAGCGGTGAAATTCTTGGGGGCAACGGTGGCGATGGCGGCAACGGTGGTGCGGTTGAATCCGGCCAGGGAACCGGCGTCGTTGGCTATGGCTCCGCAGGCGGCAATGGCGGCAGCGGGATCACCGTTATGGGCAGCGGCGAGGTGATAAACCAACGCGGTGGTCACATCATAGGCGGTAACGCCGGGACCGGCGGCGGCGGTAATTCGAACAGTAGCGGAGATAATCTTAGCGGCGGTGACGGTGGCGACGGCGGTAAAGGGGGCAGCGGTATCGCGCTTGACGGCGGTGGTAGCGTCAATAACCTTGGTGAAGTGACCGGTGGCCTCGGAAATCGCGGCGGCGGCAGCGGTAATCTGAGTACGTCGCGCGGCGGCGACTCCGGCGCAGGCGGCATCGGGATTGAAATCAATGGCGGTGGCGACGTGACCAACGAGGCTAGCGGTGTGGTTACCGGCGGTAAAGGCGGTGATGACTCCGCGGGCGGCGGCGGTGTTGGCGGTTCCGGCGGCGATGCCGTTTCCATCATCGGCTCCGGGAGCGTCACTAACCATGGCACTTTTGTTGGCGGCAACGGTGGCGCGGGTGCCAATGGCAACAGTCCGACCTCCGACGGCGGGGTCGGCGCGAAGGGCGGTAACGGTTTGTCGATTGAAGGGCAAGGCAGGCTAACCAACGACGCCGGTGCAAGTATTACCGGCGGACTGGGCGGAACCGGCGGTGGTAGCGGCGGTGATGCAAGCCACGGCGGTAGCGGCGGCGAAGGGGGAAGCGGTGTCTTGATCGGCTCCGGCGGGCAGGTTATTAACCACGGCACGCTTCACGGCGGCACGGGCAACCGGGGGGGCGGTGGCGGTAACGATGCTGGCGGTGCCGGCGGCGCGGGTATCAGTATTTCATCGGGTGGCGGCAGCGTGATTAACACCGGAGATATTTCCGGTGGCAACGGCGGTGAGCCGGGTACGGCGGGCGGGAATAACGGCGTTGGGAATGTTGGCGTGGGCGGTATCGGTCTTACCGGTAGCGATATGACTATCGTTAATAGCGGTACTCTCAGTGGTGGTATGGACTTTAACGGGCAGAATCGCGCTCAGGCCGTTCTGTTTACCGGTGGGACAAACTCACTGGAATTGCGCGACGGCTATAACATTCTGGGTAACGTGCAGGCCAGTGTCGGCGACGATACGCTGATCCTCGGCGGTGATGCGAATAGCCAGTTTGATGCCGCTACTATCGGCGATAGCGCGCAGTATGAAGGTTTCGAGCATTACCACAAAACGGGTGCCAGCAGGTGGGTACTGAGCAACACGACCGATGCCGAAACACCGTGGACGCTGTATGACGGAATTCTACAGGTGGTGAGTAACGGCGCACTGGGCTCAACTTCAGGCCTGCTGACCTTTGATGGTGGTACGTTGCAGCTTAACAATAGCTTCGATCTGGACCGTTCCATTGTGCTGGAAAGCAACGGGGGCACGCTCGATACCCGGCAATACAACACCACCATTGCCCAACGTGTTACGGGCAGCGGCGACCTCACCAAGCTCGGCAGCGGCGCGCTGACAATGACCGGCGACAGCACATATACCGGCACCACGACGCTTGCGGAAGGCAGCCTTGATGTAACCGGCTCGCTGGTCAGTGATGTGGTGGCGAAGAACCTGACGCAGCTTTCCGGGACCGGCAGCATTGGCGCGGCCACGCTGGAAACAGGCAGCACTTTAACCGTAGGCAGTCCGCTGCAAAGTAACGAGGATGCAGCCAGCTTTACCGTGAATGGCGACTTGAATAACGGCGGCATCATTAATCTTTTCCGCAGCACAGGGATCAGCGGCAACCGCCTGAACGTAAGCGGTGATTATGCAGGCGGAGCGGATAGCGCACTCAACGTGAACACCGTACTGGGCGATGACGCTTCCGTAACCGACAAGCTGGTGATTCAGGGCGGGACTTCAGGGGCGACCGTACTGGCGGTCAACAACGTTGGCGGCCAGGGGGCTGAAACTCAGCAGGGCATTGAAGTGGTAAACGTTGGCGGTCAGTCCGCGTCGGGGGCGTTTACCCAGGCCGGGCGTATCGTTGCCGGGGCATGGGACTATAGCCTGGTGCAGAAAGGGCAGAACTGGTATCTGACCTCAATGAGCAACCTGCCACCGGAACCTCCCGTTGACCCGGTAACGCCGCCGGTTGACCCAATCGATCCGCCGGTTGCGCCAGTAACACCGCCGGTTGACCCAATCGATCCGCCGGTTGCGCCAGTAACACCGCCGGTTAATCCGATCGATCCGCCTGTGGGGCCCGTCACACCACCGACGACACCTGATCCGGTTCCGGTTTATCGCCCTGAGGCGGGTAGCTATCTGGTTAACCTGACGGCGGCGAATACGTTGTTCAACCTGACGCTGGACGACCGGGAAGGCGCCAGCGAGTACCGTGCTCCGCTGGACGAACGCGGTCTGACCCGCAGCACCTTCTGGCTGCGCCAGGAAGGCGGACAGAACCGCTTCCATACCGGGGAAGGCCAAATTAAATCCAGCGCCAATCGCTATGTTGCGCAGATGGGCAATGAGTTCTTACACGGCTCCAGCAATCAGACCGACCGCTGGGGTGCTGGCCTGATGGGCGGTTATGGTAACGTTAGCGGCAATTCACGTTCAAATTTGACCGGCTATCGCTCTGCATCAGAGATGGACGGCTACAGCGTCGGCGCATACGGTACCTGGTATCAGAACGCCGTGTCCCGCGAAGGGATCTATGTCGACGGCTGGGTGATGTACAACTGGTTTAACAACCGCGTCAGCGGCGACGATTTGCCGAACGAGGACTACAAGAGCCGGGGTTTCACCGCTTCGCTGGAAAGTGGCTATAACGTGTTGCTTAGCGAAAGCGAACGTCAGGCGGTTTATCTTGAGCCTCAGGCTCAGCTGACCTGGATGGGCGTACACAGCTCAGAACATACCGAGGCTAACGGCACCCGCATTCAGGACCGCGGGCAGGGTAATCTGCAATCCCGTCTCGGCGTACGTCTGTACCTGCGCGGCCACCGCACAGAAGATGACGGCAAAGGGCGCGAGTTCAAGCCTTATGTGGAAGCGAACTGGCTGTATAACACCAAAAACTTTGGTGTAAGAATGGGCGATAAGCTGCTGAATGAAGAGGGCGCCCGCAATATCGGCCAGCTGAAGCTGGGCGTGCAGGGGCAGATTTCTCATGACCTCAACATGTGGGGTGGCGTCGCGCAGCAAATGGGTGACAAAGGCTACCACGACACCTCGGCGATGATTGGCGTGAAATACGGTTTTTAATCGCAAAAGCAAAGTGGCCAGGACCGTGGCTACTTCAACGCCGCCATTGTGCGGCGTTTTTTGTTTTTAACTGACCGGGCGGCGGGCGGCAGTACGCCACGCTTTTGGTGACAGGCCTGTTTCGCGCTTGAAGGCATTGCTGAAGGCGCTTTCTGAGGTATAGCCCAGCGACCGGGCAACCATGGCGATTTGATCTCCCCGCTCGCGCAGCGCTTTTTCAGCCAAACGCATTCGCCACTGTGTCAGATAGGCCACCGGCGTCATCCCTGACACGGTGCGGAAATACTGCGCGAAAGTCGTGCGCGACATGGCGCAGGATTTTGCCAGATCCTCGAGATGCCAGCCATGCGCGGGGTTTGCGTGAATGAGCTGTAGCGCCGGAGCAAGGCGGGTGTCTCCCAGCGCACGCAGTAAACCTGCCGGCAGCGAACTGCTGGTTTGCAAATGGGCGCGCAGGATCTGAATAAACAGCAGCTGTGAAAGCTGCGCGGAGGCGAGCTGCGTACCGGGCTGTGCCGTTTCTCTTTCGGCTATCAGCCTATCGAGCAGCCAGCGGAACGAAGCCGCCTGCGGTGAGACTGCCGGAATGTGGATCCACTGGGGCAGCACCTGGGCAAGCATTTGCCCGCGGTTGGGGTCCAGCAGCACATGGCCGCCCATATACTCAAACTCTTTCCCTTCCCCCAGGGCGGCGTAGTTCCGCTTTCCGGTCTTAAAAACGCGCATGGCATCTAGCGGCTGAATCTCCGGCGAACTGGCAACAGTAAACGCGCGCTTTGCGTTCAGCAGGCCGACATCGCCGGTGTTGAAGTGAATGGGGGCCGGGTGGCCTTCCAGTATTACCCAACAGCTGCCTTTGACGATGGCGAAGAACTTGATTTTGTCCGGCGGCGGGAAGTGCAGCGCCCAGTCGCCGCCCGCGGTAAAACCACCGGTAACCAGCGACTCGGCGTCAGCAAACTTGAGGATTTCAGAAAACGGATCGGTGTGCATTTTCGTACTATCGCGCAAGTAGAACGTACTTTCAAGCATTCACAATCCGGGGGGCGCGCCTTACTCTGCGCAGCAAGTAAACGCATTTTGCCTGGTTGCCAGGCCACAGAGGACGAGAGCATGAAACAAGAGATCGTATTGGTTACCGGCGGAACCGGATTTATTGCTCAGCACTGCATCATCGCGCTGCTGGCGAAAGGCTATCAAGTTCGCACCACGGTACGTACCGCCGACCGCAAAGCGGAAGTGCTCAAAAATCTGAAGGAGGGGGGCTGTGAGCCAGGCGATCGTCTCTCCTTTTTCGTTGCCGACTTAATGGTGGATGCAGGCTGGGCGGATGCCCTTGCCGGTTGCCGCTACGTGCTGCATGGCGCCTCGCCGACGCCTTCGGGCAACCACGCCACCGACGATGACTGGATTAAACCCGCGGTGGAGGGAAATCTCCGGGTGCTCCGTGCCGCGAGCTTTGCGGGCGTTAAGCGCGTGGTACTGACCTCCGCCTTTGGTGCCGTTGGCGTCGGGCATCCTGCAAGCTACCGTCGCCCGTTCGATGAAACGGACTGGAGCGACGTGTCCGGTAAAGTCTGGCCCTATCAGAAATCGAAAACGCTGGCGGAAAAAGCGGCATGGGCGTTTATCGAGCATGAAGGGCGTGGCCTTGAGCTGTCGTCGGTTAACCCGGTTGCGGTGATGGGGCCGGTATTGGGGCCTGATTTTTCTCACTCCACGCGGCTGGTGAAAAACATGCTGGACGGGCAAAAAGGTAACCCGAACATCAACTCCTGTTTTGTGGATGTGCGTGACGTTGCTGATTTACATATCCTGGCCATGACGCATTCCGCAGCAAACGGCGAGCGCTTCCTGGCCAGCGCCGGCAAAAGCCTGCTGATGGTTGAGGTGGCGAAAATACTGCGAAAACACCTCGCTGAAGCCGCCAGTAAGGTCTCAACGCTTGCGCTTCCCGACTGGATGGTGCGCCTTGCGGCGCACAACAATCCGGGCATGAAAGGTTCGCTGACCCTGCTGGGGGTGGACATGAACGTCACCAACGCGAAAGCGGTGAACCTGCTCGGCTGGGCGCCGCGCTCTCCGGAAGAGGCCATTGTCGCCACTGCCGAAAGCTTTATTCGCCTGGGCCTGCTGGAGAAATAAGCGCTATCGCCTCGCGCCCGGCAGCCTCGTTATTTAAACGGCTGCTGTGCCGTTACGCCCGGCGTGTGCTGGTGGGCGTAAACCTGAAGATGGCAATATGCCGCCCGGTAAAGCGCAACGTGCAGGCCGTGCCGGGCCGCGCGCGTAATCATGTCGCCGACGATGGCATCACCTTCAAGGCGAGGTGCGTTGCTGGCAATGTCGCGCATCATCGAGGCTGCCCAGGCGGACTGTGGATCCAGCAGGCGTTTTTCGATGCTGGTGATTTCCTCAGGCGGCAAGGGGTAGCCTTCCGCGGCGGCCACGCTGAGGCTTTCTGAGAGCGCCTGCTTCATCAGCGCTTCTCCGTCCTGCGTCGCCAGAATGTCGCCGATGCTGCCGCGCATCAGGCAGTTCATTAGCGCCCCGGAGGCCAGCATGACCCACTTATTCCACAGCGCCTGCATGATGTTATCCGACAGCACGCGCACGCCTGCTGACGAGGCTAACAACGTATAAAAAGCGTTAGCGGCGTCGCGCGTTGCCGCTGACCTCGCGCCGACAACAACCTGATCTGCCGCACCCATATGTTTTATCTCGCCGTCGGCGTTAAGCGTGGTGGCAATATACGCCGCGCCGCCCAGCACCCGGTCGCGGCCAAAATGGGCGTCGAGTTCGTCGTAAACCGAAAGGCCGTTGAGAAAAGGCAGAATGACGGAGGATGGCCCGACGGCGGGCGTAATATCCGCGATCGCCGTCTGCAGATCGTAAGTTTTACAGCTAAGCAGGATCAGATCGTAGTCCGGGCGCAGATCGTCTCGGATCACAGCGTTAACCGGCGCGTTAAAATCGCCCAGGCTGCTTTCCACACGTAGCCCCAGTGTTGCCAGCCGTTCAGCGCGCTTTGGCCGAACGAGAAAGGTCACGTCGGCGCCCGACTGAATTAACCTCGCGCCGTAATAACCACCGATTGCTCCTGCTCCAACCACCAGTATTTTCATCACATTTCTCGCTACGTTTTACGTTGATCGTGCCCGGTTTCGCTTTCGCTGGGTTCAGGTTTTCTGATTCGACCCGCCGATCGCCAGCGGGTGAGCTCGTCGGCTCCGGGCCCTAACGTCACCATGACATCCTGCGGTGAAACCTGCTGCCCGGTCTCGGTATCTACCAGGGCCACCTTTACTTTGTGCCCGCTGCTGCCGTCCACCAGGTAAAGCGCAGGCCCTTCCAGACCCGGCAAATTCCACTGGCTGCCGATCTGCATCATGCTCATCAGCACCAGACCAATATCGCGACCTTTTTCGGTGAGCAGGTATTCGTGGCGATCCGGCCGAGTTTGGTAGCGCTGCCGGGTTATCAGACCTTGCGCCTTGAGCGCTTTCAGCCTGCCGTTCGCGTGGGACGTTTAGCCATCCGCCTTACCGGCAGGACCGCTAAACGTTCTGCCAGTAAGGCGGTGAGCCGAACTTCGCCATAAAGAAATCGATCGCGGTGCGGGTGTTCAACGAGGGAAAGTGTCCCCCGGGGTATAGCATATAGAGTGAATGATCGGTGGCGCTGTAGGACGCGGTGTAATCGGTCATCAGCGGGAGCAGACGTTTTGCCCGTAGCGCGTCGCTTATCTGCCAGTCCGGGAACAGCACAATCCCTGCCCCCTCTTCAGCCGCTTTAACCAGCAGCTCGGCATTGCAGGAGACGATTTTAGGCTCCGGCATCAGCTGTTGCTTCTCTTCGCCTTTTGTGAAGTACCAGCGCTGGAGGCCCATCAGTCCACGGTAGGCCAGCAGCCTGTGGCGATGCAAATCTTCCGGTGTTTGCGGATAACCGTAGCGCGTGAGGTAGGCCGGGCTGGCAACCAGATAAGCGCTTTGGCGGGTAATAAATCGCCCGTGTAGCGAGCTGTCCTGCATCGGGGCGATACGCAACAGCAGGTCCGTGCCGTCCGCCAGCGGATCGATGTAGTTGTCGGTAAGATTAAGTTCCAGCTTCAATGCCGGGTAGCGCTCGCTGAATTCGGCCACCCAGGGCGCGATATGACGTAGCCCGAAAGATATCGGGGCGTTGAAACGCAATACGCCGCCGGGCGCCTGACGGCGCTCGCCTATCTGGTTCTGCGCCTGCTCAAGCTGGAGCAGCATCTCTCTGAACGCTGCGGCGTAGATATTTCCTGCATCGGTTGCGGCAACGGCCCGCGTATTGCGATAAAGCAGCTGCGTTTCCAGAGATTGCTCGAGCTGGAAAACGGTGCGTGAAACGGACGAGGGCGAGAGATTTTCCTGGCGGGCCACTTCGGAAAAACTGCCTTCACCAATGACCGCAAGGAAGAGGCGCATCGAGCGGGCATTTATCTGGCTCAGATCTTTCATGTATGCAATTTCCGCAAAGGTCTTTGCGGAATTATACGGTTTTTTGCTATGTCCGGCAGCGCTAACATCCTTCGCAGCAGATCTTCCCGGCACCGGGCCGGGCAATAAACAGAGAGGATAGTATGAGCAACCAGGTTCTGGCTTTTGATGAGGCGGTTCGCCAGCGTTTTTCATCACGCGCGTTTCTGCCAACACCGCTGACCGACGCGCAAATTCGCGCCGTTTTGCAGGATGCGCAATATTCGCCGTCTAACTGCAACACCCAGCCATGGAACGTGCATATTGCCTCTGGCGCCACCAAAGACGCGCTGCAAAAGATGATGATAGAGAACGACAGTGCAGGCAATGCGACCCCGGACTTTTCATTCAGCTACGACGATTTCCACGGGGACTACTACGACCGCAGTCAGCGACAGGCGAAGATTTACTATGACGCGTTGGGCATTGCTCGTGAGGATAAAGAGAGACGTCGGGAAGCTTATCTGCGTAATTATCATTTTTTCGGCGCACCGCACGTCGCGTTTCTGTTTATGCCGTCCTTTGGGGATAACGTCCGCGTGGCATCAGACATTGGGATGTATGGCCAGAGCTTCCTGCTGTCGCTCACCGCACGCGGCTTTGCCGGCATTCCGCAAACGCTGCTGGGCTTCCATGCTGACGAAACGCGAAAAATTTTGGGCGTGTCGGACGACTATCGCCTGCTGTTCGGCATCTCTTTTGGTTATGCTGACCCGGATGCACCTTCCGCTGGCGTACGCATGTGGCGTCAGAGCGTGGACGAAAGCGTAACGCTGCATAACTGACGTTTGGCCGGTAATGCTTTCACGTTATGTGAAAGCATTCTTTCTCGGCGGCTGACGAGCGTTATAGGCGCTTCACCATAAAAACGCTAAGCGGGTCGGGCTGATAGGGAGAAAAGGCTTCACATATTGTGTAGCCGCAGTTCTGGTAAAGCCTGATGGCAGGCTGCTGGTGGATACCGGTTTCCAGCCGCAATGTACTACAGCCGGCCTGGCGCGCCACAGCCTCCAGCTCGCTAACAATCTTCTCGCCAAGTTTAAAGCCCCGGTAAGATGGCCTGATGAAAATCCGTTTAAGCTCCGCTTCGCCGTTATCCTGTAAAAGAATCGCGCCGCAGCCGACGGCTTCGGCCTGTTGGTTATGGACTAGCAGACAGCTAATTTTGTCTTCAGCAACGGCCGTCAATTCGATGCAGTGGTTGCTTTCGGCCGGATAGAGCTGCTCTTGGAATGCATCCAGCTCGGTAACCAGCGCCTGCAGGGCAGGTGAAGAGGGAGAAACGGAGGTTATGCTAAACATTGAAATCCCTGGCAATGAGTTTTTTTCAAAGTATAGCGAGGGTTCAGAACGGGCCGTATTCGATTTTCTTATGACAGAAGGCCAGGGCCGCGGGCATAAAAAAAAGCCGCTAACGCGGCTTTTTCAGGCAGGAAGCGAATTATTCGCTGACTTTTTTCTTCAGGTCAGACGCGCCTTCTTTGGTCTTATCCCAGCCTTTTTCAGCGCCTTCTTTGGTTGCGTCCCAACCTTTCTCGGTGCCTTCTTTGGTTTTATTCCACGCCTTCTGGGAGCCTTCGCTTATCTTGCTGCCCGTCGTGTTGCTCTTCCCTTCGGCGGCATGTTTAGACTTGAGCTTCAGCTCTTCGCCTTTGTTCTCTGCCTGGTGCAGTTTCTCTTTGGCGGTGTTAGCGCCTTCGTGCGCCGCGGCGACGGTCTCATCTGTTGCGTGTGTAGTGGTCGCGGCAAAAACAGGGGCAGCCAGCAGAATTGCAGATAAAGCGATGATCGTTTTTTTCATAATATCCTCAACAAACGTTATCAGTCCTTATGACCGTGTATAAGCCTGGCACAGCGAAGCGGGGGATGCCTTAGGTAATTATCCTAAATGAATCAGGATATTCCCGGTTAAGAGATATATTCTGCTGAATATTCCACCGCAAGCCACGTTTATGGATGGCGAATAAAGCGCCCGATTCGCTGCATGAGCAGGCGATTCTCCTGACGCAGACGTTCATTCTCTTCCAGCAGCGTGAGGGCCACGGCGATGCCCGGCCAGTCCAGCGCCAGCTCTCGTCTTAGCCGTAACGCACGCTGCGCCACGTTAATCGCATGGTCGTCAAACTGCCACGGCTTGATGTCAAAATCGTAGGGCTCGACGACGCCCAGCCCGACGATTTCATTAAGTTCATCCTCCTGAATGCCGGTATGCAGACAGAATTCGGTGATGGTAAAAGTGGCGGTGACGTTAGCCATTATTTTTCCCCCAGTCCTTACGTGGGTTGAATACCGACTGGGCGTCTGCCAGCTGTTGCCAGAGAGCGGCGGTATTTTCGTCCGGCTTAGGTGGCATCACGATTTTAATTACCGCGAACAGGTCGCCGGTGTGCTGTTTGCTGACAAGCCCTTTGCCCTTGATGCGCAACTTCTGCCCGGCCTGGCTGCCAGCCGGAATGGTCATCAGAATGCTGTCTTTGAGCGTTGGTACTTCGACCTTCGCACCCAGCGCGGCCTCCCACGGCGCGAGCGGCACCACGACTTCCAGGTTGTGGCCGACTATATCGAACAGCGGATGAGGAGCGATGTGGATAACCAGCCACAGGTCGCCATTTGGCCCGCCGTTTTCACCGGGCGTACCCTGGCCTTTTAGGCGGATGCGCTGCCCGTCACCGACGCCCGCCGGGATTTTCACGTTCAACGTTTTAGGGATTTCCCGCTCGACGATGCCAAACACGTTGTACACCGGTAGCGCGTAGCTGATGGTGCGGCTATGTTCAGCGAGGGTTTCTTCGAGGAATACCGCGACTTCGATTTCTAAATCATGCCCGCGGGCGGCCTGCGGCCTGCGCGACTGGCGGGATTGCTGGCCGAACATAGAGGAGAAGATATCGTCGAAGTCCTGGGCGCTGTAGCTCTGTTCGCCGCCCTGGCGGGACTGCTGATTAAACTGTGGGTCATTGCGATGCTGCCACATCTGGTCGTATTCGGCGCGGCGCTGCTCGTCGCTCAGCACTTCCCAGGCTTCAGCCACTTCTTTAAAGCGGGCTTCTGCGTCGGGCTCTTTGCTGACGTCGGGGTGATATTTGCGCGCCAGGCGGCGGTAGGCGGTTTTGATGGTTTTGAGTTCGTCCGTCGGTTTCACGCCCATGATGGCGTAATAATCCTTTAATTCCATAGCGTTATCTCGCATAAATCGGTGCATGCAGAACAGAACGTGCGGAAAAGTGTCGCCGATAAGTATAGGCCCGTTGCGGGAAGGTGGGGCGGTGATAACGGGATTTTTAGGTGCGACGATCTGGCAGGATTTGAGGACGGTCGAGATTATTTGTTGAAAATTTGCGCCAATGAGCATACCGTCTTTGTACGGAATTTTTCCGTACAGATTTGGGTTGGCATGCCTGAAGCTGTGAATTGATTTTATCGTGACTGCTAAAACCTTCAGCAGTGCGGGAGTAAACATAGAATGTCAGCTCTGAAAAAACAGCGTATCGATCTTAGATTAAGCGACGACGACAAAAGCATGATCGAAGAGGCCGCGGCCATGTCTAACCTGACGATCACTCAGTTTATGGTTGCCTGTGCGTTGGAACGCGCTGCGGAAGTGATCGAACAACATCGCCGTCTGGTGCTCAGTGAAGCATCGTGGAACTGTGTGATGGATGCTATCAGCAACCCGCCTGAACCGGATGACAGGCTAAAACGTGCAGCAAGGCGTCTGAAAGACATGGAGTGAGCCGTGGCAGACCTGATGATTGAATTATTTTCAGAACAAACTGCGTATGATTTTCGCGGCTTCGACTGCGGTGAAGCTTCTCTGAATGCGTTTCTCACCGATCATTTTGTCCGGCAGCATAATGGCCGCTTTTTACGCGGCTATCTTCTTGTGACAAAGGACGCCAATCCCAAAGTGCTGGGTTACTACACTTTGTCCGGCAGCTGCTTTGAAAAAGAGGCGCTGCCGTCAAACACCCAGAAGCGAAAAATCCCTTATGCCAATGTCCCCAGCGTAACGCTGGGGCGGCTGGCGATCCACAAAGATCTGCAGGGCCGGGAATGGGGTTCAACGCTTGTGGCGCATGCGATGAAGGTGGTTTATTTAGCTTCGCAAGCGGTGGGCGTTCATGGGATTTTTGTCGATGCCATTAACGACAATGCGAAGCGCTTTTATCAAAAATTAGGGTTTATTCCGCTGGTGGGAAAAAACAACAATTCGCTTTTTTATCCGACCCGCTCGATTGAGAAATTATTTGAGCATCAATAAGCGATCTATTTGATCTTCTGTGACATGACTTATTATTCAGTATGGCAAATACTTGAATTAATTAACCGGCCTGACAGAATTTTTTTTTGAATAGTTTAGTTCCGTAACTTATTAAAACTGAGCTTTCGGTTATTTTGAGCTGGCTCCCAGCTAAAGCTCAGATTGCTTCAAAAAAAACGCTACATTTGTTATATTGTTGCTCATTGATTATTCACCTAGCGGTGCCAAAAAGAACAAGATTCACCGCGACCCAGGAAAATGAAATGTTAGATTACCGCTTCCCGACAGCTTTGCAGATGGTTCTCAGCGTAGCGATGGCGGAGCAAATGGGTGAACGCTCGACCAGCGCCATCCTGGCCTATGGTCTGGAAGCTAACCCGAGCTTTATCCGTAAACTGATGGTTCCCCTCACGCGCGACGGCATTATTGTCTCGACGCTGGGGCGCAACGGTTCCATTCATCTTGGCCGCCCGGCCGAAGAGATAACCCTGCGAGATATTTACCTGTCGGTGATTGAAGACAAAAAGATTTGGGCGTCTCGCCCGGACGTGCCTGCCCGCTGCGTGGTCAGCGCCAACGCCTGCTGGTACTTCAAAACGATTGCAGAAGAAGCCGAAGAGGCTTCGCTGGCGGTGCTGGCTCGCCATACCGTGGCAAGTGCGTTAGAGAAAGTGAAAAAGAGCGATACCAGCGGCTGCCAGCCGGTGCCCGAGCTTGAGGCGCTGTACAAAAAAGGCCACTAAGCCCCGCAATCACCTTTTCGCAGAAATAAAGAAACCGCCTCTTTGAAAGGCGGTTTTTTTTATTGTAGATACTCTAGATAATTCGAGTTGCAGGAAGGCGGCAAGGCCGGGAATCCTCAGGAGCATAGCTAACTATGTGACTGAGGTGAGCGGGTGCAGCTAACGCACCTGCGGCTTGAAGTATGACGAGTATATCGGGCGGTCATGCACCGCCCGTTTTATTCGTTTCACGCCTCGATAGTTTTGGCCTGTGTTTTGCCGCGCGTAACAAGCTTACGCAGCGTGACGTAGAACACCGGCGTCAGGAACAGACCAAACAGCGTCACCCCTAACATGCCCGAGAACACCGTCACCCCGGTCACGCCGCGCACTTCTGCGCCTGCACCGTGGCCCAGGATCAGCGGGATAGTCCCGGCGATAAAGGCGATGGAGGTCATGATGATCGGACGCAGACGCAGGCGGCAGGCCTCCAGCGCAGATTCCATAATGCCTTTGCCCTGCATCTCCAGCTCGCGGGCGAACTCGACGATCAGGATGGCGTTCTTACAGGCCAGGCCCATCAGCACCACTAGCCCGACCTGCACGAACACGTTGTTGTCGCCGCCGGTCAGCCAGACGCCGAACAGCGCGGACAGCATGGTCATCGGCACAATCAGGATCACCGCCAGCGGCAGGGTCCAGCTTTCATACAGCGCGGCGAGCACCAGGAACGCCAGCAGCACCGCCACCGGGAAGACGATCATCGCCGTGTTGCCCTGGGTTGCCTGCTGATAGCTCAGATCCGTCCATTCGATGTTCATCCCGTTCGGCAGCACCTGGCCGGACATTGCGGCCAGTTTTGTCATCGCCTGAGCGGAAGAGAGCACGCGTGGGTCCGCATCCCCGATGAGGTCCGCCGCCGGATAACCGTTGTAGCGGATCACCGGATCTGGCCCGTAGGTGGTGGTGATTTTCACCATACTGCCGATCGGCACCATTTCGCCCTGATTGTTGCGGGTACGCAGGTTCCCGATGTCCTCGATGCTGTCGCGGAACTGCCCGTCGGCCTGGGCCATCACGCGCCAGGTGCGGCCGAACTCGTTAAAGTCGTTCACGTAGGACGAGCCTAAATAGGTCTGCAGCGTGCCGAACAGGTCGGTCAGCGACACGCCCTGGGCTTTGGCTTTGTCTCGGTCTACCTGCACATCCAGCTGCGGGACGTTCGCCTGGTAGGTGGAGATCGGGAAGTGCATCCCCGGCGTTTGCATGATCGCGCCAGACATAGTGTTCACCGCGGTCTGCAGCGCCCCATAGCCTAAGCCCGCCCGGTCCTGGATATACAGCGAGTAGCCGGAACCCTGGCCTAACCCAAGAATTGGCGGCGGCAGAATAGAGAAGCCAAAGCCTTCCTGGATTTGCGAGATTTTAGCGTTGATCTCGGCGTTAATTTGCGCGGCGGTATGTTTCCGCTCGCCGAACGGCTTCAGGCCGAAGAACACCGTGCCGGTATTCGGCGTGTTGGTGAACTGCAGTGCGTTGAGGCCGGGGAACGCCACCGCATAATCCACTCCCTCGGTGTTCATGCCGATTTCGCTCATCTTGCGGATCACCGCGTCGGTGCGCTCCAGCGAGGAGCCTTCCGGCATCTTCACGCCGCCGATCAGGTAGAGCTTATCCTGAGTAGGAATAAACCCGCCCGGTACGGTTTTGAACATCACCCCGGCGGCGCAAAGCAGCAGCACGTACACCGCGAACACGGCGCCACGGCGGCCAAGCGTTTTGCCGACCAGCCCCTGATAACCTTCCGAACTGCGGTGGAAGAAGCGGTTGAACGGCCGGAACAGCCAGCCGAACAGGCGGTCGATCAGCCGGGTCGGCATGTCCTTCGGCGCGCCGTGCGGCTTCAGCAGCAGGGCCGCCAGCGCCGGGGAGAGCGTCAGGGAGTTAATCGCCGAAATAACCGTCGAAATGGCGATCGTCACCGCGAACTGCTTGTAGAACTGCCCGGTCACGCCGGAAAGGAACGCCATCGGCACGAACACCGCGCACAGCACCAGGGCGATAGCGATAATCGGCCCGGACACCTCGCGCATGGCCTGATGCGCCGCCTGCAGCGGGGCAAGCCCTTCCTCAATGTTACGCTCGACGTTCTCCACCACCACGATGGCGTCGTCCACCACGATGCCGATGGCGAGCACCAGCCCGAACAGACTCAACGTGTTAAGCGAGAAGCCAAGCAGATAAAGAATGCTGAACGTTCCCACCACCGAAACCGGGACGGCAATCAGCGGGATAATCGACGCGCGCCAGGTTTGCAGGAACAGGATCACAACCAGCACAACCAGCACCACGGCTTCCAGCAGGGTTTGCACCACCGCCCGGATGGAGTCGCGCACGAAGACCGTTGGGTCGTAAGGTGCGGCCCACTTCATGTCTTCCGGGAAGCGCGTGGACAGCTCGGCCATCTTGGCGCGCACGGCGTTAGACAGATCGATGGCGTTGGCGCCGGGCGCCTGGAAGATACCGATCCCGACCGCATCTTTGTTGTTCAGCTGGGAGCGCAGGGCGTAGCTGCCGGAACCCAGCTCGATACGCGCCACGTCGCGCAGGCGAACCAGCGAGCCGTCCGGCGAGGTTTTCAGGATGATGTTGCCGAACTCTTCTTCGCTGTGCAGGCGACCCTGGGCGTTAATCGAGATCAGGAAATCGCTCGCTTTCGGCAGCGGCTCAGCCCCGAGCTGACCGGCAGAAACCTGCACGTTCTGCTCCTGCATCGCGGTGACCACGTCAGAAGCCGTCAGGCCACGCGCCGCCACTTTGTTCGGATCCAACCACACGCGCATAGCGTATTCGCCGGAGCCGAAAATCTGGATCTGCCCGACGCCTGGCAGGCGCGCGAGTTCGTCCTTCACCTTCAACGTGGCGTAGTTACGCATATACAGCGAGTCGTACTTGCCGTTCGGCGAGAACAGATGCACCACCAGGGTGAGCGTCGGCGACTGTTTCTGGGTGGTGATGCCGAGGCGGCGAACGTCTTCCGGCAGGCGAGCTTCGGCCTGGGAAACGCGGTTCTGCACCTGAACCTGTGCCTGATCCGGGTCGGTGCCCGGGCGGAAGGTCACGGTCGTCACCAGCACGCCGTCGGAACCGGCGACCGATTTCATGTACATCATGTTTTCGACGCCGTTGATCGCTTCTTCCAGCGGCGTCGCCACGGTTTCAGCGATCACTTTCGGGTTGGCGCCAGGGTATTCCGCCCGGACCTGCACGCTTGGCGGCACGACGTCCGGGTATTCACTGATCGGCAGCAGCGGGATCGCGATAAGCCCCGTAATAAAAATCAGAATCGACAGCACCGCGGCAAAAATCGGCCTGTCGATAAAAAAGCGGGAAAAGTCCATGCGTCGGATTCTCTGGTAAGGGATCAGTTAACGGCAGCGCTGGTGGCGGCCATGGCGACAGGTTTCGCGTTCACCGGCATGCCCGGCATAAACACTTTCTGCAGCCCGTCGACGATGACTTTATCGCCAGGGTTCAGCCCCTGCTGCACGATGCGCAGCCCGGAAGCCAGGCGGCCCGGCGTGATGTCGCGGCGCTGTGCCTTGCCGTCTTTATCCACGATGTAAACGTATTTTCTGTCCTGGTCGGTCAGCACCGCTTTGTCGTTGATCAGCAGGGCCTGGAACTCCGCGCTGCCCGGCAGGCGAACGCGGGCGAACAGCCCCGGCGTGAACTGACGCTGGGCGTTATCCAGCAGGGCACGCATGCGGATGGTGCCGGTGCTGGCGGTGAGCTGGTTGTCGAGGAAGTCCACGGTGCCCTGATGCGGGTAACCTTCTTCACCGGACAGGCCAATTTCTACCGGCAGTGCCTTATGGTCACTGGACGCGCCCTGGCCGGTGCGGGCGAGGTTCTGGTAGTGCAGATAGGTGGATTCATCCACGTCGAAGTAGGCATAAACCGTCTTCTGAGACACCACGGTGGTGAGCACGCTGGCGCTGTCGCCCGCTGTGACCAGGTTGCCGCTGGTGATCAACGCGCGGCTGGCGCGGCCGTCGATCGGGGCGGTGACTTTGGTGAAGTCGAGGTTAAGCTGCGCCGCGTCAACCGCCGCCTGCGCGGCACGAATATCGGCATCGGCCTGGGTGGCCGCAGAGCGGCGCTGTTCCCACTCTTCGCGGGAAATCACGTTGGTGCCGATCAGTTTGTCGGTGCGGCTGGCTTCGCTGCGGGCGAGGCTGGCCTGGGTTTTGGCTCTCATCAACGCCGCCTGCGCCTGGTCCAGCGCGGCGCGGTAGGTTCTGTCGTCGATGGTGAACAGCACTTCGCCTTTCTTCACTTCCTGGCCGTCGGTGTAGTTCACTTTGTCGATGTAGCCGGAGACGCGGGGGCGGAGCTGAACGCTTTCCACCGCCTCGATGCGGCCGTTGAAGCTGTCCCACTGGCTGACGGGTTTCACCACCACGTCGGCCACGCTGACGGCAGGTGCCTGCGGCACGGCGTTTTGTGCGACTCCCCGGTCGCATCCGGCGAGCAGCGCGGCAAGCAGTACCGGGCCTAACACGCGCAGATGAAGGCTAACCCAATGTTTTTGCAGGCTCATTATTCTTATTCCGATAGTTGAAGTCGGCCGGGCAAGACGCAGCGGAGGGTGCCGCGCCACTTCCTTTGTCCGGGCTGACCTGAGGCCATTTGTGTCGCTCATCGGCACAAAATGTGTATCAATTACGAATACAATATCGCGGCGATTGTAGGAAGGCGTAGAACTAAGTGCAAGAATAATTGTTGCACTTTCTGTGCTATTTGCGACTTTGCGAAAAGGCCCATTTGTAACGAGGATTTAATGTAACAATAAAACTTGCAATTTTTGTCAAAGCAGGTCAACTTTAAATGCAACTGATAAAGATGCTTTTAACAAGCCCGCAGGGGAGAGAGACAATGAGCACCGATGCCTTCATGCATGATTTACTCGGCTGGATAGACAACCACCTCGACAGCCGCCTCGACATCAACACCGTTTCCGAGCGGGCAGGGTACTCGAAGTGGCACCTGCAGCGGATCTTCAAGCAGCACACCGGCTACAACCTGGGGGAGTACATTCGCGCGCAGAAGCTGAAGAAATCTGCCGAGCGCCTGAGCCACACCGAAGAGCCGATCCTGAACGTGGCGATCTCCCTGGGCTTTGACTCGCAGCAGTCTTTCAACCGCAGCTTTAAGCGCCAGTACGGTATTGCGCCGGGCGTGTGGCGCAGGCAGCTGGCGCACGACGGGAACCGCTATGGAGCCTGAGGCTTTCTCCGCGCGGGCAACCCGCTTTATGCTTTGGCTTATACCCGACGATAAACCCCGGCGATGAAACCGGGGTGGGCGTCATCCGCTAGACTCCGCGCGGCTTCGGCGCGATAACGTCCTCGATAAACGCTTTGATCTGCTTCTGCCTGCGGGTGGAAAGCTTACACACCTTGCGCAGCGTCTGCATGATCTCCGGCTCTTCCACCGGCGGCTGCGGCTCTTTGGCCGTTAATATCAGGCAGCCCGGCAGAACCCGCACCTCCACGCTTGTGCCCGTATCAAAACCCGCTTCCGCAAGCCAGAACCCATTTAACGTTATGGCGGGTGAGGGCTGGAGTTTTTTCGAATCTCGAATGTAGCCCACAGTATAAGTCCTTGTTGTTGTGGGGATGTGCTTCTCTGGCTTACTATGCTCGTCAGTCATGGTCAACTCCTCAGTAGTTGGTTGTGATTAGCGGTTAGGGCGGGTTGCCGCCTGCCTTAATCGCGCTTCTTTTACTTCTTTTCTTCTGTTCTTTACTTCTACTCTTACTGCTGAAAACTGCTTACTTCATGCGGGTATTATACCGCTCGGTAGGGATTGGCTGGGAAAAGGGTCGGATAAATGGAATGCGGCTCCCAAAAAATGGTAGGGGGAAAATATCTTTTATTCGCTTATTATTTCTTCTCTTCGGCTCTTGTTAATCATTGATAAAAACAGGTGCATTCTTGGTTAATTTGTCGCTAACAGATCTGAATATTTACCCCGCTTGCCACGACGATGCGCAGATGCTGGCTGATATACGCGTTGAATCAATGCGGCCCAGCCTGGAAGCGCTGAACAGGTTTGATCCCGTCAGAGCGCGAGATCGTTTTCTTTCGACGTTTGAAGAAAATGATACCTTCATCCTTTCCCTGGGGGATGAAATTGCGGGTTTCTATGTGCTCAGAACCTACCCTGAATATTTCTATCTGGATCACTTCTATATCAAAAACCAATTTCAGGGGAAAGGAATCGGAAGCATTGTGATGAAAGACCTGCAGACACAAGCCAGCGCTTCGGCGAAACCCATCCGATTGATCGCCCTAAAAGAAAGCCCGGCTAATGCATTTTATCTCTCTCAGGGTTTTGTTTTTGAGCGTGAGGAGGGGGTTGATAGGCATTATTTTTGGGGGCTGGAAGGACATTAAGAGTGGATGGTTCGTTTTGCCGAGATGCTTAAAGCATAGCCTTGCGCTCTAACGTGGTTATTATTGATTTTTGGATATTGATCCGCTTTGTTAAATTGGAAAGTTAGACTGGACAAATTTTGAGATGGATCTCTTTTACGATCCTCGTTGACTGTATATGGTATCTTACTATTTTGTATGTGATCTAATTTAAGTATGGAGCGCTGTATGTTTCACAAAATCGTCAAACTAAATAATATTAAGCAATTAAATCATGTATCACCTCCCGATCATGGATTTGGGCTATTAAATTTAATTTATGGTAATAATGGTGCGGGGAAGTCAACAATTTGTAAAGTACTTAATATACTTAATGGAAAAGACTGTTCGTTGTTGGAAAGGTTAAAATCTATTGAGTGTGATGAGGATGATAATATTGACTTTAATTTTCTATTTATGGAGAATGAAAAACAAAAATCCATTACTAGTAAAAATATAGAAGAGCTAA
>WJYK01000028.1 GCA_009668225.1 Enterobacteriaceae bacterium RIT693
GCGTAGCCGGGGTAAAGCTCCAGTTGCCGTCAGCGTCGGCGGTTGTCTGGCCGAGGGAATGACCGTTCCCGTCGGTCAGGATAAGCGTTGACCCGGCTTCTGCCGTACCACTGAGCGTTGTTCCGCTGCTGGGATCAATGGAAGGAGACTCGGGGGCAATGGCATCAACGGTTATGGTGGCGGGGGCACTGTTTTTTCCTGCACCATCTTGTGCAATCGCAACGATCACCGTTTCATTAGGCAAAGGTGCCGTGGGAGTAAACGTCCAATTACCGTTAACATCCGTGGTCGTTTGCCCGATAGGGTTATTCTCGCCATCCGTTAAGATAATTGTCGTACCGGCTTCAGCGCTGCCGCTGATAGTCGTACCATTCGTTGGATGAATGAGGGGGATCTCAACGAAATCAGGTGCCTGAATAGTGGTTTCTGGACTTGTATTGCCCGCAGGGTCGGTCACGGTAACCCCAACCGTTTGCCCATTGGTGAGGGGGGGATTAAGCGATGCATTAAAACTGCCATCAGGTGCAGCTATGACGGTGATATCCGCCTTGCCGTCGCCGTTAGTGTCAATGCCCACCGAGGCCCCAGGCTCTGCGTTACCGCTGATACTGGTACCCTCACTCGTAATTTGTAAATTGGTTGCAGCTTCCGGAGATGTCGTATCAGGCGCTGCCGTTGTGACCACGGCGCTGGTATTGCCCGCCGGGTCAGTTACGGTTATCCCAACGGTCTGCCCATTGTTGAGGGGAGGAGTAAGTGGCGCATGAAAACTGCCATCAGGCGCAGCTATGACGGTGATATCTGCCTGACCGTCGCCATTGGTATCAATGCCAACGGTTGCCCCGGGCTCCGCCTTACCGCTGATACTGCTGCCGTCGGGAGCGATTTGTAAGTCGCCTGCGGGGTCGGGTGGGGTCGTATCCGGCGCTTGTGTTGAAATCACAGGGCTGGTGTTACCTGCCGGATCGGTCACCGTCACCCCAACGGTCTGCCCATTGGTGAGGGGAGGGGTAAGCGGGGCATTAAAGCTGCCATCAGGTGCCGCTATGACGGTGACATCTGCCTGACCGTCACCATTGGTATCAATGCCAACGGTTGCCCCGGGTTCCGCTTTACCGCTGATACTGCTGCCGTCGGAGGCAATTTTTAAATCAGAGACAGCTTCAGGTGGCGTGCTATCTTCTGATGGTGGGGGAGAGGCTGAGTTGTCTGAATCGCTGCTGCCAGAATGGTGGTCAGCGATTGCAATTCCTCCGCCTACCGCGGCGATGCCCAGTAGCGCCGCCATCGCGCCTGGCGTACTCTCTTTTCCCTCGCTTTCGGTTAATGATAAAAAGCCCGCGCTATTGTTTTGAGGTGTATAGCTTGCTACCAATGGGCCATCTGAAGCCGTGGCAGGAAAATCCACCGCAATCAACTTATCTTCATCGTTGACTAAAAAGAGGTGGCTTGCCGGGGCATTTTCGGGATAGAAATTAATGATTTTAATTGTTTCACCCGATTTAAGGATAAGGGTGAGATCCGTCCCCTCTTTTGAATAACTCGATACCATTGCAGGATGAATATTAAGTGCAACATTACTACTTTCTGCGAGGGTCAATGTACCATTGGTAATGACTTGATTGGATGCACTTCCGATAACCGCATTAGCGCCTTCTGGTGTTACTTTTGCTTCTATTGACATATCTATTAATCCTTATCATTTAAAAAAGCCAAAATAAGCCGAAGAAACGGTTGCTTACTTTGGAAAGGTGTGTTTTTAAAATAAATTAATGAGAATGTAGAAGAATAATTGAAGGGAAGAGAGCGAGACGGCAGTAAAATCACGAAAAAATGATGTTTCTCAGGGGGGGGTATCCGCCGGGAGCGAGGTTTAATTTGTATGCACGGCAGGTCATTAATAAAGATAATGCTTAATGGGCATGCCGCAGCGCGTAGTGGGGGTAAAAAGACAGGGGGTATGATTATCTTTCTTGCATTTTTAAATTATTCGCCTCACTGAGGTGAAATAATGGAAAAATCAGTTGTCGCTATATGTGGCATCATGAAGATGTCAGGGTAAACTCAGTAAATTTT
This sequence comes from Enterobacteriaceae bacterium RIT693, assembly GCA_009668225.1. Lineage (GTDB taxonomy): Bacteria > Pseudomonadota > Gammaproteobacteria > Enterobacterales > Enterobacteriaceae > Cedecea. Next base: position 2,077 of record WJYK01000028.1, read on the forward strand.
ACTTTGGGTTGTGAGACTATACCGCTTTTAGTTTTTATACAAAAACCATGAATGCCTAAGGAAAATTTAATCATGAGTAAATTAAAAACGATGGTCGCCGGTATCCTCTGTGTGTCGTGCATGTCAGCCCTGGCTCATTCGCTTCCGGATAAGATAGTGATAATTAATAACAAAAAACCGGTGATGGCAATTAACGTTCCCGCTGGGGCAAAAATAGATGTCGAGGCGGACAGGCAAAAAAACAATATGAGCGACACTGTGATGAATTTCGAGGGGAAAGCTAAAGTCACGATGACGCTTTCAACCGGGGAGTCGATTAGCATTCAGGCAAATGAAGTCAATATTCTCTCAGGCGATGCCGGCAAGAAATTATCAGACACCTATATGAAGTGATATGGGGCTGCAGGTGGGGAGGACATGCCGCGCCCACCTGCACCACTAAACATCACCAAAGGTGTATTTTAACTTATCGTCTTTACGGTTAATCCTCCAGCATGTGCCATCCCGCGCAGAGTGAAGGATGTCTCCTTGCTGAACGAATTCATGAATCTTGCCTCCAAATAGGTTTTTTTATTGTTTATATTTCAATGGCGAAAAAAAAGCCCTTTGCTAGCAAAGGGCCAAAGCGACATTTTGGAACATCTCAATTTCAACATATGCATATCAAAAACAAGTGTTCAGTCCTGTCCTTGACCCAATAAATCTAGTGCGAATATAAACGCCTGTAAAGCATCGAGGGGAAATCTTCTTTTATAATTCTGATTTTTCATTTGCGGATTTTTGTTAGCAAAGCATGAATACAGCTGGGTTTGTTTTTACGCGCGGCTAAGTGCAGGCATAGTGAATCCGATGATGAAAATCATCTCGCTTTTTTTATGCTTGCAGGTCTGAAAAACGTCATAAAAATGCCCCGTGTTTCCAAAGGGCAAAATAAACAGAGGGCCGTACAACATAAATATAAGGATGATTAAGTGCCAATGAATATACCTTTAACATTAATTAAGCTAGTGCAAGGGTTGCAGCCTGTAAAGACGGTAGGTAGATCCTAATGGCTAAATCAGAATTCTCATGAGACATGCCATCGTTAAATGATGAACCTTTTCCCAGGTCACCCTGCGGAGGGCCTTTTGTGTATTCAGGTGCCTGCTGTAATGACACTCAAACCATGGCAGCCGACCTCCCGCGGTGTTATCCCGAAGTATCTGTCAGTGTTGAAGGAGACATGAAACTCCCCAGCGCCGCACAGAGACCACCAGCCCGTCACCAGCAGAGCCACCGGAACCTGCCTCGAATATCTTACAAGTCAGATATTCGAGGCAGGCATACCCCTTTATGCTGACTGGCGTCTAAGGCGAAACCCCGCAGGCGTTCGTCTTAAAACTTTGCTGAGTTGAGAGAGCGAGAACAATGAAAGTATTATCCGCAATGACGGTCTGTCTGGTTGCCCTTTTAAGTGGTTGTGTTTCACCGGCAGAACAGGCATCAATGGACCGCACACAGTGCTCGAATTTTGGTTTTACGCCAGGTACAGATGCTTTTGCACAGTGTATGCAGAAAACTGCTATTCATAGGGACGAAATGGACGTTGCTAACCGTAATTATTACGCTTCCCAAAATGCGGCGACCGGCAGTAAAAAGGACAATAATAAGAACGGACTCTCAGTGTCCGCTGATATCAATGCAGTTAATGCCATCAGTGAGCTTTTGTCGTCAGACAAGTAGAGGGCTCATAGTCCGTCAGAGGACGGACTTCATCTCTTTATCGACAATATCGCGCTGAAGGAATACAAAACGCCCGGTGAACACATCGGGCGTGATAAGGTTTTCCTGCTGGCCCACAACATTTTCCCAAACGCGTGGATAGGTTGTTGTGTTCACTCCTGCAGCAACGGGAAGCTCTCGTACCACCAAACCACCCAATTTTGACGCCGGCAAGCAGGCCTAAACCTCTCAATCCTTTTATCGACGGTGGGCTAACCCTGGCACACATCCTATATCGGGAAGAGAAGGGAATACCCGTAGCGTTAAAGGTATTCGCAGGCTGAGTGTTTTTGAAGCTAATGTGAGCCGACAGGTCGTAATAATTCCAGGTCCGATAACTTATCAATACAGGTCCGTGTGCATGGCGATGGATATGCTTCCCGGTATCATTGTCGGCGATCGGCTGTCGTTAAACATTCAATAAAAAATGTATTCAAAACCCTAAATGCTACGACTAAGACATTTCTTAATTGAATATTCCTTATTTCTTATACGAGATGGATGTGTTCTTGTGAAAATCAGTTTCGCGTTATGAGGAATATCTCAGGGAAATGCATGTATTCATAGGTGTTTTTGGATGCAATGCATTGTTTTTAAACATTTTTATATCTAATCATAAATATGTCATTAGGATTATTCCGATGTGTTTTTGTAGTCTTGTCATCATCAAATTCAGAAGATGAAATAGATGTTATATCTCCCGGCAGGATGCTATTTCTCTATCCAGTCTGAATAAAAGGCTTTATCGCCAATATAAAAAGGCTCCAGCAACAGCATTGGATTGGATATGAAATATCTTAACTATCATTGTGGTTCTGCGTTTTTTTTGACCATCTTTATTAATATGTCAGCTGTGGCTGAGCCTATTAGTTTTAACATGAACGCTATTGAGTCATTAGGACTCAACAGCGACGAGGCCAGGAACGCCATAAAACAAGCAGATAAACCTTATGGAAAAATCAATGCTGGTGTTTATCTGAATGGTCGATATAACGGCGTACAGGAAGTTGATTTTGATATTAACGGTAATGCCTGCTTATCAGAAAAGCAGTTGCGCGAGTTTATGTTTAAGCCCGATTTAATTGTGCTGACGCCGGGAACTGAATGTCTTGATCGCCAAAAAATATCGCTACTTGAGATTCATTACGACCATAGTAAAAATGCGCTAACCATCAATATTCCTGATTTCTATCTGGAAAAGGAATCGCAGTTTCATAATATCCAGTCGGGCGGTTTTGGGACGTTTTTTAATTATAATGCGAACGCGAATCGCAGTACCGGGGCCGGTTCACGTACGGATAATGTCAATGCACTGATGGGCTGGGGGGCAAATTTTAAGAATTTCCTGCTGCGTACGAATTTCTCGTATGCGCACTACAGCCCCTCGTGGGGAAAAAGTTACAGCCAGAAAAGCCTGAACAGCGCCTGGCTGGAGACGGATATCGCGAATACTTTTCGCTTTCGGGGCGGTTATCTCAGCGTAGGCAACTCGCTGTTTGGTGCAGGGCAGATTAATGGTTTTACTCTTGATAACAATGTCGGAATGCACAGTGGTGACAGCACTGTTAGCGTCAGTGGCATTGCACCAGGTTACGCCCAGGTGGAGGTTTATCAACAGGGAAAAATGATCTTCTCACGCCCTGTTCCGGCCGGCCCATTTCTGTTTGATGCCGTTCCGCTGTACACGGCATATTCAGATGCCGAGGTGGTGGTTCGTGAAAACAGTGGGGGTGAGCAGCGACACACAATTCCGCGGGCGGCGTTCAGCGTCAGTAGCCAGATGGTTTCCCGGTTCGCTCTGTTTGCCGGACAGACAGAGGCCTCACGCGGCGTGGGCAATGTACCGGTATTAGGGGCGGAGTACAGATTGCCGTTTTATGACTATTTGCAACCTTTTGCCGGAACGCTGCTGGCTGAACACTACACCGGATTGGGGGCGGGGCTCTACGCCAATCTAATCCCTTACCACACTCAGGGTGATATGAATTTCAGCCTCTCCCGTAGCGGTAAGGATAGCGAGTTAGGGCAAAAGATTAGTACCAATTTATCAGGGCAATGGGAAACGGCCACGCCGTATCTGTCACTGAGTTGGCAGAGCTATAACTACCGAGATTTGGGCGAAAGCCAGCAAACGCTCGATCCAAATTATCCGGATGAACGCTATAGCCCACATTATTCTGTGTCAGGTGGAATAAGCCAACCTTTCGGGCCTGTTGGCAGCGGAATTTCTTTTTCCCATTACACGTCGTGGAATATGCCGGCGATGAATTCTGTATCGGTATTTGGCTCATATTCTGCGCGTTATTACACGCTCAGCGCTAATGTTTCCTATGGCTGGCAGCTGGGGAATGACCGACAAAATTCGTGGTCAACAATGCTTAATCTGCGAGTGCCATTTAAAAATAGGGGGAAATCAGGTTCGTTATCATCCTATGTAAATCATTATCAGAAGAACACGGTATTAGGCACCAGCGCCAGCCAGACGGTCACCGATAATTTAAATGTTGGTGTGGGGGTTGATCGCTACAGCGGACAGGGTAATAGCACGCGTCATTATGCTCAGGCATTCTGGCAAACGCCTTATGTGAATACTACTACGTATTATTCTGCCAGCGATCGGCATAGCCGTAATTATTCGACGAATTTGTCCGGTTCAGTCGTCAGTACAGGGAAGAATATTGTGTTTTCCCCTGTGCCAGTACAGGACACCTTTGCAGTGATTAATACCGGCGTGAAGGGATATACAAGCCTGACGACACCCACTTCACGGGTAAGGACAAATTATGATGGTTTAGCGATTGCACCCCAGCTATTTGAGGGGCGGTCGAATTCAGTTGATATTGTAACTAAAACACTTCCCGAAGGTGCTTATGTCAAGAATCCGCATCAGGAAATTAATGTCCGGCGCGGTACGGTAGGCAAGATCGATTTTTCTTCAGAACAGGAGCGTGTGTATCTAATCAGGTTGGTGAGCGTCGGAAATAGTTTTCCATATGGCGCTAAGTTATTAAATGAAAATGCTGAGTTGCTTGGTTACGCCATTGACGAAAATATCCTGATGCTCAGCCAGGAGAAGGCCAATAAGTTGGCTGAAAGTCATGGCAGGATCAACAGCAGCAGCCAGGTAACCTGCTATATCAAAAAAGGATTGTTCAGTCCGGAATTAACCGATGGATTAATAGACGTTCCGGTAACGTGTGGAGAAAAACATGCAGAAATATAGAAAGACAATGTTAGCGCTACTGCTGTGTGCGGGATGCGGCAATGCGCTGGCATCAGCGGTTCTGCCCACCACTTCAGTGCTGATTATTGAAGAAAACGATCGCGAAGGCACCATTGGGATTAAAAATACCAATAAAGAACCTGTGTTGCTTTACAGCAAAATTCAGCGCCTGGACGATGAAGACCTCGATGCTGCATTGATTCCAAGCCCGCAGGCCGTGGTGGTTCAGCCCGGAGAGACCCAGACGGTACGCTTGCTGTATCGGAGTAACAAAAAGCTCGATAAAGAGCATCTTGCTCGTATTTTATTCATGGGGATCCCGCCGGAGAAGAAGCAGCAGGGCGCTCATGTTGGTTTCATGGTCGGGCAGGATTTACCGGTGGTCATTCGCCCGGCGGGCTATGTTCCGGTAGAGAATAAATGGGCGTTCCTGAAATGGCGAATCACAGGTAATCAGCTGTGCGTTAATAATGACACTAAATATGCTATCCGTTTTGTCAACAATGTCGTACTGGCACCGGGAAAAACGCCGGTGACAATGCCAAAAGCATATGCATTACCGGGTTCAAAGAATTGCGGCGAATTACCGGCAGGGACACAAGTGGCCGCTGGCAGTAAAGTGAGTTTCTCTGCCGTAACGGATTATGGATATATTCTTGATAATCGCCAGTCTGTTATTGCTCAGGACGTTAAACCACATTCGTAGAAATAAATAACGAGCCAGTTGTTATTGATGGTTTTTATGGGCGCAGGATTCATTAGAAATGTTTAGTGAAGTGTATTTTTACGTGGAAAATAACATGGAGTGTATTTATGCATCGTTATAAGTTAGCAATTCTTAGCACTGTTATGGTTACGGGCTCTGTTCTGGCGGCTAACCCGACAATTAATGTTTCTGGGAAGATTACCCCGCCCGCGTGCAATGCGAGCATTATTGGGGGCGGCACTCTGGTCTGGGAGCCGGTTAGCCATAACAGCCTTAGCAATACAACCTTTACGGCGCTTGCGGCGAAGCCTGCTACGCTGCAGGTTACTTGTGAAAGTGGTTTAAACACACGTATGGCTTTTTGGTCAGTCGATGCGAATGCTGGCAGTGCCATACCCGGCATTAATGTTCCAGGGACCAGCGGTGGGAGCAATGGGGCAAACCCGGCCCGTATTTATGGTATTGGCTTAGACCCGGTAACAAATAATAAGATTGGCAATTTCAGTCTAATCGGTAAAACCTCATCGTATGATGGCACCGAAAATGATCAGACAATCGGTTATGTGGATAATGGTAGTGGCCATAACAGCGAGTCTTTTGGCGTTGCAAATTTTAGTGCAGGTTGGGGATTAGGCTCTATTCAGGAATGGACGGTCCTGGATGTTACAACCAAAAAACCCGCCGTCGCCAATAGTTTTACGTTTACATTTGATGTTGTGCCACAAATTAATAAGAAATCACAAATAACAAACTCTCAGGAGGTTCCATTCTCAGGTTCTGTCCAGTTCTTTGTGCGTTATTTCTAATTACAAAGCATTTATCAATTTGGTTGTCATGATTTAAAAAAGCAGTGGCAATATAATTTACCTTTGAATATTTAAAATGGAGTTTTATCATGCGTTATTCTAAATTATTTTTAATGACTTCGTTGCTGGTGGCAGGTTCTGCCCACGCGGCTAACCCAACCATTAATGTCTCCGGGAAAATTACCCCACCGGCATGTAGCGCGAGCATTGTCGGCGGCGGTGAAAATCTGGTCTGGGATCCGATTAGCCATAATAACCTGAGTAATACCACCTTTACACCACTGACCGCTAAGGCAGCAACGTTAAGTGTAACCTGTGAAGATGGCCTCAAGACCCATATTGCTTTTTGGGCGACGGATGCTAATGCTGCCAGTGCCATTCCCGGTGTGAAAGTGCCAGACACAACCCTGGATAACGGTAATGCCGCCGACCGTATTTTTGGCATTGGTCTGGATCCGGTTACAAACAATAAAATTGGCAACTTTACCCTCGTCGGTAAAACGTCTTCCTATGATGGTACCGAGAATAGCGCCAAATTTGGCTATGGTGGGCGTGGTGTTGAGTCCTTCGCCATCACCAATTTTGGCTGGGGATATCGTTTCGCGGAAGACTGGACCGTGCTGGATACCACCACAAACCAGGCGGCCGTTGCTAACACATTCACCTTTACTTTTGACGTCGTCCCACAGATTAACAGGAAGTCTCAAATTACCAACGCTCAGGAAGTCGCTTTCGCAGGCAGTGCTCAGTTCTACGTTCGCTATTTCTGATGATCTTTTCCCTGTCGATAATCTGAGACAGGGATCCCTCAAGGGCATAGCGAAAACGCGCTATGTCCTTCATCGCATCAGTTCGACAATTGAAAGCCTGGTCGTGGAAAATTTGAGGCTTTCGCGATGCCGTTGATGCCGTTGATGCCGTTGATGCCGTTGATGCCGGAAGTGCATGTGACACATCATGCTCGTCATTTTTGGGCGCGGTCCACTGCCGCCTTTAGCGACATCACCCACCCGGGCGTTAATTTCTTCGCCCGCCTTCGACTTCAATGTTCTCACCGATAGCAGGCTGGCAGCAAGATGCGCTTTTCAGAATCTCGCGGGTGTTGCGCCGCAAGGGGGAAATTGACTCATCCTGTTTGTCTTGTCCGGGTATTTATTTTCTGGTTTTTCTTATGAGGGATCTCAGACGATTTGTCGACGTCTGGTAAATGTATCCTGTCTTATTATTCAACTTGCATTTATTTGTCTTCACTATAATTGTTGCTAGATAGTTTTATCTGGAAGATATAATTTAGCGGGGCAATGTTATGGCATATCTCAGTATAGATCATCCTTTAATTAGCGCAGAGTTGAGCCGCCCTCTTAGTTTTACGACAAATGAGGGGTTGTCGTCTGATTTTTGTAATACATTGCTTTTGCAGTGCAACCAAAAGCTGGAGGCAAAAGATTTACTGGGTACATTAATTACTGTTTCTATTACTCATCATGATGGGCATGGTCGCTACTTTAATGGTTATATCTCTCACATTACCGATATGGAGGTGATCCAGGAACAGCACAAATACGAACTGACAATTCAATCATCTCTGGTTTTTCTAAAGAAAAACCATCGTTCACAGATTTATCAACAGCTAACGTTGAATGAGCTGATCGGCGAGATTTTGATTAACTACAGTTTCATTGAATATAAAATTGAATTTTCTGCCGATTATGAACCTCGGGAATATTGTGTACAGTATATGGAATCCGACTTCGATTTTCTTAACCGGATTATGGAAAATGAAGGGGTCTGGTACTATTTTTGTCACTCTCCTGATAAACATCAATTGGTGATCACCGATCAACAGCAATTTCCCTCTTTTGAAGTACCCTATAAATACATCGATTTTATTACGGATGGTGAAGCTGAAAAGTATTTACGTCGCGAGGGGATATTTTCTCTTAGTCGGGAATCTGCGCTCGATTACAATGAAATTATATTCCGTGATTACGATTATTTAGCACCAGAGAAAAATCTGCAGGTCCATGCCAGCCTGGATAAAGAGGGCGTGCCTCAATCACTGACTCGCTATGAATATGCCGCCGGATACACCGAATCAGGCAGGGGCGAACGTCTGGCCAAAATGCAACTTGAAAGCGTGGTCAGTCACGCTTTCAAGTTGCAGGGGGAGGGAAACGTTTTGGGGCTTTATCCCGGCAAGATGTTTATCCTCAGCCATCATCCTGATGAGGAGCTGAATCAGTCTTATAAAGTGAGTCAATGCTCTTACCGCTATTCCTGTGATGATGAAATGAATACTGGCCATAGTGATGCGATTCTCTGTCAGTTTAGCGTTGTTAAAAAGGAGATAGCATGGCGTCCACCCAAGAAAACACCAAGGCCGTTAGCACCCACGCTGCAAAGCGCTACGGTGGTCGGTCCCCCGGGCGTTGAGGTCTACACCGATCGGCTTGCGCGTATTAAGGTACATTTTCATTGGGATCGCGAACACGATACCGGAGCTGATTGCTCCTGTTGGATACGCGTAAGCCAGCCATGGGCTGGCAATGGCTCAGGCATATTGACTTTGCCGCGGGCAGGTCAGGAAGTATTAATTTCCTATATTGATGGTGATATTGATCGCCCAATCATGACCGGTACGGTGTATAACGCGGTTAACTTACCTCCCTACTCACTACCAGAACAAAGTCATTGCACTGGAATTAAATCGCGCTCACTGAATAACGGAACTGTACACCAGGCTAATCACCTAACCTTAGACGATAAGGCCGGTGAGGAGCGTATTATTCTGCATGCCGAACGGGATTTTCACGAAACGGTTGAAGGTAAGCAATTTCGTCATATAGGTAGCGATCGTTTAACTAAAGTCAATGGCGTAACCTACGATTGGTTTACCGATCATGTTGCGCTGAAAGATTATACTTTTAGCTTTACGGGATGCAGTGTTGCATTTACTGGCGCTAATTTTGGTTTTACCGCGGCGAATACTGGCGTTACGGGTGTAAATACATCATTTACTTCCGTGAACTGTGGTTACACATTTTCGAATAATATTATGACGGGTATTCAGCTGATGATGATGGGAACCGGGAATCATTTCATTGGTGTGCTGAATGAGCTAAAGCCGGTAGCCAATTTCCTGACCGGCTCAAACAATAGTGTCACAGGCGTCAATAGCGCCATTACGGGTATTAATAATAATTTTATCGATAGCAATAATACCTGCATTATCTCTAATCTTGGTTATATTGCAGATAATACCAGTTTTATCGGAATAAACACCTCCGTTACCGGCACCGCCTTCAGTACCACCGGTAACAGTATTAGCCAAACGCTTTCGGCAATGAATACCACAGGCTCAGCGATCAATAATACTGGCTCCAGCGTCAGCGCAACGGGCTCCAGTATTAGTACTACCGGCATGGCGTTAAGCTATACCGGCGTCGGTCTATCTCAGCTGGGCGTGGATTTAAAATCTGTAGGTATGCAGAGTAAGAATTAAAAGGGAAGAACCATGAGAATTGTCAAGCCGCAGCAGCTGGCACTAATCCAGAATCGCTATCAAACGGGTAATCAATGCCAGTTGGGCGTGAGTGTGGTTGCCGGGTTTCATCTGACAAATCCGTCACAGCTTATTACTGAAGCCGAGATCTGGAGTGCCTGGCAGACAGCGGAAAACAGCGTTTCCGGGCTTGATTTTGCTCAATCTAAACCGCTTGCCGAATATCTAATAACCGGTCACTGTCATTTGGCAGCGGGAGCGCAGGAGAAAATAATTTCGATCAAGGTAGGGCAGTTTTGTCGGCAATGGCGGGTCAGGCGCAGCGATCCGACCAGCGTGGAGGAGCCGTGTTGTGTACCGCTTACTCACGCACAGGCGCCGGTAAACGCCAACAATCCGCTCGGGCTAGCTAAAGATCTTGCCCAGTTGCTGCCTTATGATGAGGACAACGCTGGAATAACCGCACCAGCACCGGTCCCACAAGATTATGCACTGCGCCAGCGCCACATTGAGCAGGCTATGTCGCAATTGAGTCCTGAGGAGTACCGTAAAACGATCTTCCCGGGCTTCCCGCCCGCGCTCGATGAACACTATTTTCAGCTAGCTCCACCGCAGCAGTGGGCGCATAACCGTCACTGGCCCGAAACTGTCATGTATGAACTGCAGGGGTTTGAGCGTGATAACAAGCGGGTGAAGGGGATGATTCCTGCCGTCACAGGGAGGGCTTTTGCTCAATCTCTGACGTCATCTCTGACAGAGGTTGCGCTTGAGCGTAAGACGCTGTGGTTTCTGCCTGACAGCAGTATTGGACTGGTGATTTTTACAGGATCAATTGCGCTTAACCATCTACTGGAGCAGCCCTTTGCCGCGTTAACCATCGCGCTGGATAACGCGCAGGGCATGCGCTCTCTGGAGCATTATCGGCATGTTATTCATCGGCGCACCAGCGAGAAGGCATCTCCCTTTGAGTTTCTTTATGACCCAGACCTGATGCCTGAAGGTGCATCACTAAGCACGATTGATACTGTGTCCCGGCACCCGGGATCCGCACGCTATGATGGCAACGCGCAAAGCACAGCGCCTGCCTTTTATCAGCGGGTCCGCGAGGCTATTGCATTGCATAACAGCCACGATTTAAACGCCCCAATCCCGTCATGCCCATTACCCCATTTCAGATGCGATCCAGAATGGGCATCTCTTCCCCCTGGAAGCCAAACCCTCGAAAACGAAATCTTTAGGGCAGTAATGTTTCCCGCTTCTGTTGCACATAAAGTCTTTCGACAGTGTCAGTTTAGTCACTGTGATTTTTCAGGTATTTACTTTGACGATTGTCAGTTTTTTTCTTGTACGTTCAGTCATGTGCGCTTTTTTGGTGCGGTGCTTAATAATACCATAATGGAGCACTGCAATCTTAATTGCTGTACTTTTGAGCAGTCATCTTTTAATGAATTCAAGGGGGATTTCATCACCTGTGAAGCGGTACAGGCGATGGATCTTTGCATTGAAAATTCTACGCTCAAAAACTCTCTGTTTCCTGAATGTGATTTTTCCCGGCTACGATTAAGCGAGAGTGAGTTAAATAACTGCGTATTTAATCGCTCGAGTATTCACTCTGCGTATTTTACTAAAAGTGCTTTATGCCAGTGTATTATGAATGCCTGTAATGCCAGGCGTGTTCGAATAGAGAATAGCCAGCTTGAAAAAAATTCTATTACCGGGGGAGACTGGTATGCATTAAATATAGAACAGTGCCAGATTTCCTGCTTGACCGTGGGTGATAAAGCTGATCTGAGTGAGTTAAATATGGTTGACTGTATAATATCTAAAACGGGAATGACTGCGGTTAATCTCCCATACTGTAAGTTAATACGCTGTACGGCTAGTGAGTTTTCTCTTGAAAAAGCGAATGTTAATGCTGGCGTTATTATCGCCTGCGAGTTGACGCGAATAAATTTGCGGGAGAGTATGTTGATTGACTCTTGCTGGCAAAAATCCAGCCTGCAACAAGGCATTCTTTACGGCGCTGATTTACAGGGGGCAATTATAGAGGAGTGCAACCTGGTAAGCGCTAATTTAGCAATGATAAAACAAAATAGCACCACCACTTTCCTGAAATGTTTGCTGGATAAGGTGAGCTGGCTACCCGAACGCCAACGTGACTCCGGTGGTGTAAAATGACTGTTTCTGAGGAAAATCAAGAAATGTCCAGCATGGCAGGAACAGATAATTTTGCTTTTACAGTTCCCAGGGTGATCAAGGATAAGATTTTCAAAGATAATGATTTTTCGGCGGCAGGTGCGAGTAACATCCTGTTTATATCATGTCATTTTGAAAATATCTCTTTAAGTCACTGCCATTTTCATGAATTAAGATTTGAACAATGTACCATGACTCATCTCTCACTGAAGAATGTTCTCTGCGAGAAGCTAATATTTACCCGATGCCAGCTCGATATTGCGATAAACGACAGTAAGGGATATGAACTTTGCTTCCACGAATGTCAATTTAATTCGTTGCAAAGTCATTGTAGTACGCTTGAAGAGATAACCATGCATCACACCTGTATTGATAGCGGCAGATTTATAAATAATGTTATCAGTCAGTTTATCGCGTGCGACCTTAAGGCTCAGAATTGTATTTTAAAAGAAGGAGAGCTAAGAGATTTCAGTGGGTACCAGTGTCATTTTATCAATAATACCTGGCAGCAGGTATTGCTAACTCGCCAGGTGATGGGGGATTGCACACTTGACGGGTGTCAGTTTATTGAGATTAAAGGTCTCAATAGGACCTGGTTTAATTGCCAGCTTAAATCCTGTGAATTTATCAATCTGTCGCTTGAACAAAGCAGTTTTCATCGTTCTGTGCTGCAGGCATGTTCCTTTAAAAGCAGTCGTTTGAGCGGTACTGTTTTGTGTGAATGCCAGTTTCTATATACAAATTTCAACCACGCTAGTCTGGAAAGTATTCAGGGTGAGCAATCATATTTTAGCCACTGTGACCTACGCTATGCTGATTTCACGCAGGCAAACCTGGTGGCAGCGACGTTTGCGCATTGCGACCTGGGGGCAGCAATTATAGCGGGTGCCGATCTGCGGGCAGCAAATTTTCAACACCAGCCTTTGCAATCTACCGCGCTGGAAAACTGTCGGCTACATGGAGCGAATTTTATGGATCATCTCGCGGGTACTTATCAGCAAGATACGCTCCTCGAGGATATTGCTCACTGGTATCAGACTTATCATCCCGGCCCGAAGAGTGGTGCAGACAGCAAAAAAACAGGAGTAATCAACTATGTATGACTCAACTAACCGTTATTCTACAAACGCGACTGAAACGGCCATTCCTACAACAGATGTTCGGCCAAGCCAGCGAATTCTCGTCACTATTGAGTCAGCGCAGGATGGCGAGCTTGTTGTCAAAGCGTTTCCGCGGCACAAGATAAAGAACGCATGGCGTTGCCAGTCCAGGCTTGCTGAAGGGGACCGCGTCGAAGCTATTATTGATGGCGATATCCTGTACGTAACTGACATCATTTTCAGTGCATCGATGAATCAAACGCTGATGCTTGGAGGGAAACAGTATAAAAAAATTATTCTGCAGGCTGCGGAGATTGAAATAACGGGCAGTAAACACATTCACTGTACCGCACCCGATATTTCCCTGACGTCCAGAATTAGTACACTGGTTTCTGATACGATCCATCAGGCGACGAAGCTTTTTTTCTTTCGTGCCCGTCATTCCTACCGCCAGACGGAACAAAGCGATATAACCAGGGCCAGGCATATTATTCATGATGCTCAGCAGAGTTATTCTCTTAGCAGCGAGATTGGCTCAATAAAATCGTCAGCCGTACTTAAGATCAACGGCAATCAGATCCACATGGGATGATCAACATGACAGCAGCTAACACCCGCAGTGGAGGGTATGCTTTTTCCGGTTTTGAACCCATGGTGCCGGTTTCCGGCTCCAACATGGCTTTGAATGTAACAGGGATCCCTAACGTCGCAAATTTATTTTGCTGCGGGGGAAATGAGCAAAATACCGGTACCATCAGGACCACAAGTATAAGCACTGGCGGCATCCTTGGGGCTCTCTCGGGTACAGCGTCTGCGTATATGCAGCCGCTTCAGGGGTCGAGTAAATATTTTATTCAGGGGTTACCTGCAACGCGTCTTGGCGACATCAGCTTGACCAATGCCGGGAACACCTATGCCACTCAGATTAGCCCCAGTCAGACAAAATACTTTATTAATGTTTGAGCGGGCTATAACAAATCACCGGTGGAGATAAATGCTTCCCCCCCTTTTCTGGAGTCGCCGACTGGCGACTCCACTTAAAAAACATTATTAAAAATAGCGTTACCCACCCGCCATGAAGCGCTGAAAGCTTTTAAGGCTATTTTGAAAACTTGACATGATGCCATCAATATATCCCTGAATGACCTGCTGTAGCATATTGTTCAGTTTTTGTAGCATTGAAAAGTTGGTCTGAAACTGCTGAATCATTTCCTCTTGTTTTTGCTGATTACTGCTTATCGGCTGTGCCACGTTCTCGTTCGTGGTGTAGGAGACTTTGTTATTTGTACCACTGACGGAGCCGGTATGAGGTAGCTGTGTTTTTTGACTATTTTGTTCCTGGGGAGCGCTCATTTCGGCGCTAGCCGATGTGCCTGCGGTGTAGCCAGATTGCGTACTTCTGATTTCATTCACACTCATACAACCTCCTTTATGGGTTTCTGAAACGCTGTTGTCCGAAATACAGCATGATCGGACCTAATGATGTATTACTGGCGTGTACCGCTTAAGTCGCGGTCAGGTAAGCGCAATCGCATATCCATGGCCTGGGATTTTTCCCTGTCTCCCATATATTTCTTCTCTTCCATTAATGACCGCGACATCATGCCCATTTCTGAGGACAGTGCCTGTCATGCCGTTTGCCAGTGCGTGAACATGTACTGTTCGCATATGATTTTTCAGCCCCAGCCGTTTTAACCCTTCACCAGCATTTTCTCTGTCATTCACACTCAATAATGCATGTGAAAAACTTCTGCGTGCGTGCCCATCGTTATTCTCAAAATGTGCTCTTTTGACCGAAGCTGCATATAAGAAATTCGCATTGCGGACTAATTGACGATCGCTCCCGACGAGCCCGGCAGAGTTGGTTGATTGACGAAGTTCTGCGTGAGTCAGATGCAATACAAACCCATCACGCATTGTAATATCGTAACCGCCTGAGGTTTTGGCTACGTGCGAGAATATATCTTCAGGATCTGTACCGAATTTCTGCATGGCTGCTTTAATAGCGGAAATGGTAACGCAATTTTGGGTTCCGTTGCCTTGTCGAAACCCGGAAATAATATCATTGGATCTTTTTTCAGGATCGGACCCTGGCTGATACTGGGAACCGTAAGACACGAGGTTGTCGGAACGGAGTGCAGAGAAATCTACGGGGCGGGAAGCCTGGCATGTACAGTTTTCCGCCCGTAATCCATTGTCCGGTGGCACGCCACTGCAATAAGCGTTTTTACTCCCTATTTTATCGTCCGGAAGAAGCATCCCCAGCAGCAGTTTCAGCAGAAATTCAACGCTGTTTTCATTCGCTGTCGGCAGGCTGCGGCTTTCAGACGGTGCTAAGCAGGAAGGTGTTTCGATAGTATTTTTGCATTCACTGCCCATACCGCCTGTCTGAATATAATTGGTTTCAACACTCGCCGGAAGTACCTGCAATGAAAGTAAATTATTTACTGTGGATATAGTCATTAAACGCGGCGCCTCCCTTAAAGAGTCGATATGCGTAGTGTTTATTTCGCCCAGAGATATAAACCGGCAGCGTAAAGTGTGGTACCCGAAGATACCACACATAATAATTACCGCCGCTAGTCGTGCTTATTAAAAGTTAACAGGGGAAGCATTTTGCTGAGGAGAAAAAGAAATCGCTGAGCCTTCACCCTCGTTAGCGTTTCCCCCGGCGTCTTTTGCTGAGCCTGAATTCTTACCTTCCTGGAGACCTTGCATAAGGCTTTGTAACCCCTGCATAGCCTCCATACCTCCACCCGATGATATTGGATCCATAGTATTGCCTCTTAGTTAAGATATTTATGTTAATATCTGATTTTATTTTGTGCCGAAGCTGAACCTGCTTTAACTGCACTATCAGCAATACCGTTTGCTTTAGAGTTAATAGCATCCTGTTCGGCTTTCATCAGGGAATCCATTTGCATTTGGGCCTGAATACCTTCCATACCGGCGGCATATCCCATACTACTGGCAGCTCCTAAACCCATAATAAACCTCGACTCTAGTAGTTAACGTGCGAAAGGGAAGGGTACTTCTCCCGGATTAATATCGGACTTTAATTTGCGCAGCGGCTGAACCGGCTTTTACAGCACTATCAGCGATACCGTTTATCTTTGCATTATCTGCATCATGTTTGGCTTTAATGAGCGCATCCTTTTGCATTTGCGCCTGAATAGCCTCCATTCCAGCCTGAAAGCCGAAACTACTAATTAGACCTAATCCCATATATAGTCTCCTCTCGATTTAAATACGGGGGTTTTTAACGTACGGATGATAAGTCCAGGCAGGACTTTTTAACACACAGTGAACTGATAAATAAATAAGGTTGTTACAATAAAGAAGCGCGAATTCCAATTTTCCTGAACAGATAGTATTTTATAAAAATTACGGGAAGCGATAATCAGCCAGATCAATTTCTACCCGCCGGTTAGCCTGCCGACCCTGCGCTGTGCTATTTGTTGTGATAAATTCTTCGTCCCGACCTGTACAAGAAATCTTCTGCTCACTAATTCCGTGTGCCATGAGAAAAGCCTTAACGCGACTCGCCCGGTTCCTGGAAAGTATCGTGTTTACCCTCTGAGGTCCGGTGCTGTCACTGTAGCCTCTGATGCCGACCCATTTTGCTTTCCCCGCAGCCTCAATAAGCAACTTTTGCTGAGTCTCAGTAATGACAGGCTGACTGCCAGAGACGGGGAAATGAATAATAGAACGTGTAAAGCCTGGATAATTTTTACTAAAAGGGGCCGGGGGTGTATGTCGATTTAACGGAATAGCTCTGAACGCTTCAGGGGCGCTAAACTGTTGCCAGAATGTATCATCCCCGAATGGGTTATCTGCCAATGCCGACCCAAAGCCGAAAAAGAATAACCCTGTGATAGCCAGAAAGTATTTAGATATATTCAATATAGACTCCTTGTTATTTATTGAAGTTAATGCATGTTAAGAAACATACGCTGTTTTTGGAAAACTCATAGCAGATATAAAGAGAGTCGACGTTCGATCGGTAAACTCTTTTAAAAACGAGGCAATCAGGGTAATTCAATCGAGAGTCTTTTCAGTTTGTAATACAGTGCTCTCTTGGAAATACCAAGCCGGTTTGCGCAAGATTCAACGTGGTAAGCGGTGCGCGACAGACATTCTTCAATGAAAAGTGTCTCCGCATCCCGTAGCCAGGCATCCAATGAGTCAGTACATATCATTTTCTTTTGGTGATCGGAAACGGGGGCTACCCCCAATACAAACCGTTGTGCCGCACCTTTCAGTTCGCGAATATTACCTGGCCACGGGTGATGTAATAAAGTGATGATCAAATTGCTATCAATCTCTGACATCGGTATTCCATATTTATCTGAAAATTCGGCTGCAAATCGACGAAATAATGTCATTATATATTCGCGCTGGTAACGCAATGGCTTAATTTGTATGGCAAAGGTGGAAATACGAAAAAAAAGGTCGCGGCGAAACATTTCCTTGCATATTAAATCTTCAAGTCGGGTCTGTGAAGCAGTGAGCACTCGCAAATTTACCGGGATATGTTCGGTGCTGCCTAAACGGCTAATAATTCTGGTTTCGAGAAATCTCAAAAGTTTCACCTGTATATTCAGGCTGGTGCTGTCGATCTCATCCAGAAAAAGAATACCACCGTTTGCCTTTTCGATATAACCCGCACGAGATTTAGATGCTCCGGTGTAAGCTCCAGAGACAACACCGAATAGTTCACTTTCAAAAAGAGATTCTGGAAAGGCTGCACAATTAACGGCAACAAATTCACCTTTGCATGATGAGTACTCAAATATTTTTCTGGCAATTGTATCCTTACCTGTCCCGGTTTCACCTTCTATTAATATATCTACATCCGTGGCCGCCAGGGCTTTAATCTGAGGTTCTAACTCCATGTGATAATCAAAAAATTTATTCATGCAAAAT
>WJYK01000029.1 GCA_009668225.1 Enterobacteriaceae bacterium RIT693
CCGACTGTTTGGGTGATAGCCGGTGGGTTTACCGCTTCAGCGGCGATGAGCTTGCCGGGCGCCGGGGGTCGTCAGGGGGCATGGCGTAATGCCACCTGACACGTTCACATGATCTGAACGTACAGGGGAAACAGGATCACGGGTGAACGGAACCTTAACCTATCTTTCATAGACAAAGGCTCTTTATGCCGAAGAATCTTCCCCCCTTCCCCTACACATTTCAACCCCCTACAGAATTCATCAAAAACACTATATGTTGCGTGGTTGCAAATTTTTAAATCAACATCTAGTATTTCTCTCAGTAAGAACACACCACCCGTGGGCAGCAAACTGCGGCGTTCCATTATTCTAAAGGGAAATACGAATCATGCGCATTACCATTTACACTAAAGATGATTGTGTTCAGTGCCATGCCACAAAACGGGCAATGGAGAGCCGCGGTTTTGCCTTCGAGATGATCAATCTCGACCTCAATCCGGAAGCGGCAGATGACCTGAGAGCCAAAGGATTTCGCCAGCTGCCGGTGGTGGTCACCGAAGCGGAAAGCTGGAGCGGCTTTCGCCCGGATATGATCAATCGCCTCTGCGTTGCCGCCAGCGTATGAGCACCCTCGTCTACTTCTCCAGCGAGTCGGAAAACACCCTGCGTTTTATCGAACGCCTTGGGTTGCCCGCCTTGCGCATTCCTCTGGAAGTCAAAGCGCGCCTGGAAGTGACGGAACCCTACATTTTAATCGTGCCCAGCTATGGCGGCGGCGGCATTGCCGGAGCGGTACCGCCTCAGGTGATCCGCTTTCTGAACAACCCGAACAATCGCGCGCTGATCCGCGGCGTGATTGCCAGCGGCAACCGCAGCTTTGGCGAAGGGTTTTGCCGGGCCGGGGACGTCATTTCACAAAAATGCCAGGTGCCCTACCTCTACCGTTTTGAGCTATTGGGCACCCCGCAAGACATCGACAACGTGCGTAAGGGAGTAAGCGAATTTTGGCAACGACAGAAGCAGTCCGTTTAGCGACGGAGAGCGTGGACTACCACGCGCTCAACGCCATGCTCAACCTCTATGACAAAGAGGGAAATATCCAGTTTGATAAAGACAAACAGGCCGTAGCCAGCTTCTTCGAGCAGCATGTGCTGCCACGCACCGTCAGCTTCCCCAACCTGCAGGCAAAGCTGGATTACCTGGTTACCGAGCAGTATTACGACGAAGCCGTGCTGACCCGCTACTCCCGCCAGTTCGTCCTTGAACTGTTTGACCGCGCCCACGGCAGCGGCTTCCAGTTTCAGACCTTTTTAGGCGCGTGGAAGTATTACACCAGCTACACGCTGAAAACCTGGGACGGGAAACAGTATCTGGAACATTTTCCGGATCGCGTTTGCATGGTGGCGCTGACTCTCGCCCAGGGGGACGAGCCACTCGCCGCACGCCTGATGGACGAGATGCTAAGCGGCCGTTTTCAGCCCGCCACGCCGACCTTCCTCAACTGCGGCAAGAAGCAGCGGGGAGAGCTGGTTTCCTGTTTCCTGCTGCGCATCGAAGACAATATGGAGTCGATTGGCCGCGCGGTTAACTCTGCGCTTCAGCTTTCCAAGCGCGGCGGCGGCGTAGCGTTCCTGCTCTCCAACCTGCGTGAAGCAGGGGCGCCCATCAAACGCATTGAAAACCAGTCATCGGGCGTGATCCCGGTAATGAAAATGCTGGAAGACGCGTTTTCCTACGCCAATCAGCTTGGCGCTCGCCAGGGCGCAGGCGCGGTTTACCTCAACGCTCACCACCCGGATATCCTGCGTTTCCTCGATACCAAGCGGGAAAACGCCGACGAAAAAATCCGTATTAAAACGCTGTCGCTTGGCGTCACGATCCCGGATATCACCTTCCAGCTCGCCAAAACCAATCAGCAGATGGCGCTGTTTTCGCCTTATGACGTAGAGCGAATCTACGGCAAACCGTTTGGCGACATCAGCGTCAACGATCTTTATCAGCAAATGGTGGACGACGACCGTATCCGTAAAAGCTGGATTAACGCCCGTGATTTCTTCCAAACGCTGGCGGAGATCCAGTTTGAGTCAGGCTACCCGTACATCATGTTTGAGGACACGGTCAACCGGGCGAATCCAATTGCCGGGCGTATCAACATGAGCAACCTGTGCTCGGAAATCCTGCAGGTGAACAGCGCCTCGACCTATGACGAAAACCTCGATTACGCGCAGATTGGCAAAGATATCTCCTGCAACCTCGGCTCGCTGAACATCGCCCATACCATGGACTCACCGGATTTTGGCCGCACGATAGACACGGCCATTCGCGGCCTGACGGCGGTGTCGGACATGAGCCACATTCGCTCGGTGCCGTCGGTTGAGGTAGGTAATGCCGCCTCCCACGCCATTGGCCTGGGGCAAATGAACCTGCATGGCTATCTGGCACGCGAGGGCATCGCCTATGGCTCCACTGAAGGACTGGATTTCACCAATATCTATTTTTACACCATCACCTGGCACGCGCTTCGTGCTTCCAACGCATTAGCCCGTGAGCGGAACCAGCGTTTCGCAGGCTTTGAACAATCCCGCTATGCCAGCGGCGAATACTTCCGTCATTACCTGGAGCAGGTGTGGGAGCCGAAAACGGAGAAAGTCCGGGCGTTATTTGCCCAGGCGGGCATCGCCATTCCGGGGCGTGAGCAATGGCAGCAGCTCTGCGACGACGTGCGCGAATACGGCCTGTATAACCAGAATCTGCAGGCTATCCCGCCGACGGGATCTATCTCTTATATCAACCACGCAACCTCGAGCATTCACCCGATTGTGTCGCGAATTGAGATCCGCAAAGAGGGCAAAACCGGACGCGTGTACTACCCCGCGCCGTTTATGACCAACGACAATCTTGAGTTTTATCAGGACGCCTACGACATCGGCCCGGAAAAAATCATCGACACCTACGCTGAGGCCACCCGACACGTTGACCAGGGGCTTTCGCTGACGCTGTTCTTCCGCGATACCGCCACCACCCGCGACATTAATAAAGCGCAAATTTATGCCTGGAAGAAAGGCATTAAGACGCTCTATTACATTCGTCTGCGGCAGCTGGCGCTGGAAGGCACCGAGGTGCAGGGCTGCGTGTCCTGCGCGCTATAACGCGAAGTACCACGCGAAAGTACAAGGAAAGAAAATGACGCAACTGACGCGCGTAAGCGCCATCAACTGGAACAAAATCGAGGACGAGAAAGACCTCGAGGTCTGGAACCGCCTGACCAGCAACTTCTGGCTGCCGGAGAAGGTGCCGCTCTCTAACGACATTCCGGCCTGGCAATCGCTCAGCGGCCAGGAACAGCAGCTCGTTATCCGTGTGTTTACCGGGCTGACGCTGCTGGACACCATTCAGAATACTGTAGGCGCCCCCGCGCTAATGGCCGATTCACTGACCCCGCACGAAGAGGCGGTAATGTCGAACATCAGCTTTATGGAGGCGGTGCACGCCCGCTCCTACAGTTCTATATTCTCCACGCTCTGCCAGACCAAAGACGTGGACGCCGCCTACGACTGGAGCGAGCAGAACGAAGCCCTGCAGCGTAAAGCCGCGATTATTCTGGGACATTACCGGGACAACGATCCGCTGAAAAAGAAGATTGCCAGCGTGTTCCTCGAGTCATTCCTGTTCTATTCCGGCTTCTGGCTGCCGATGTATTACTCCAGCCGTGGCAAGCTGACCAACACCGCCGATCTCATCCGGCTCATCATTCGCGACGAGGCGGTGCACGGCTATTACATCGGCTACAAGTATCAGAAAGCGCTGGCGCAGCAAAGTGCAGAACGCCAGACCGAGCTGCAAAATTTTGCCCTCGACCTGCTGATGGATCTCTACGATAACGAGCTGGCGTACAGCGAAACGCTCTACCGCGAGCTGGGCTGGGAAGACGAGGTGAAAGCATTTCTGAGCTACAACGCCAACAAGGCGCTGATGAACCTGGGTTACCAGGCGCTGTTCCCGGCAGAAATGGCGGAAGTTAACCCGGCCATCCTCGCCGCGCTGTCGCCGAATGCCGATGAGAACCACGATTTCTTCTCCGGCTCGGGCTCTTCTTACGTGATGGGTAAAGCCGTAGAAACCGAGGACGAAGACTGGGATTTCTAGTAGTCTGGCCGCTGAGTATTTTTGCGAGGTGGCCTATGTCGTTATTTCGTGTTTCTCTTTTCGCGCTGCTCTGCGGCAGCGCACCGTTAGCCTTTAGCGCACCGCTGCTGCTGGATATGGAACAGCTTGCGCACAGTAAGCAAGAGATTAGCCAGCAAAACCCCGATCTCATGCCCGCCTGGCGAGCGCTTCAGCATAAAGCTGACCAGGCGCTTATTCATCCGCTCTACAGCATCACCCAAAAAAGCCCCGGCTCTCCGGCGGGCGATCCTCATGAATATTACAGCTTTTCGGACTACTGGTGGCCTGACCCCAAAACCCCCGACGGCCTGCCGTGGGTGCGAAAAGATGGTCAGATAAACCCTGCCGCCGTAGGCAAGCAAAGCGATAAAGCGCGGCTGAACGGCATGGTTGATGATGTCTGGAACCTGGCGCTGGCATGGCAACTTTCCGGTAAGACGGCATACGCAGAAAAAGCCCGGCAGCAGTTAGTGAACTGGTTTATTACGCCGGACACCAGAATGACCCCCAACCTCGCCAACGCCCAGAGCATTCCAGGGCGGAAAGGCGTACGCGGTACGGGCATTCTTGATGGCCGGGGTTTAGTCCGGGTTATTGATGCGATTGAGCTGCTGCATGACGGTGGCCAGCTGGACGATAAAACCTGGAACGGGCTCAGGCAATGGTATCGCGACTATTATCAGTGGCTCACCACCAGCGAAAACGGCAAAAAAGAGGCCGCCGCTGAAAATAACCACGGCACCTGGTATGACGTTCAGGCCGCCGCGATCGCCCTGTGGCTGGGGGATAAAAACGCAGCAAAACAGCGACTGATTTCGGCTACAGAGCGTGTGCCGGTACAGTTTGACGCAAACGGCGTGCCGGTAACGGAAATTGGCCGCACGCGATCCTGGCATTACAGCAACTTTATTCTTGATGCCTGGAACCCGTTGGGAGTGCTCGGTGATAAGGTCGGCGTTAACGTCTGGCAGGCGAAAAGCGGCGAGCACAGCCTGCAAAATGGCTACCTGTATATTGCGCAGTTTGTCGATAGCCAAAAACCGTGGCCCTATCCAAATATCGAGCCTTTTAAGCCTGATGAAGCGCTGGAAAGTATCGTCACCGCAGCACATATATGGCGGGAAAATAATACCCTTCAGGAAAAGACCAAATGGCTACGCAACCGCAATAAAACGGCCGTTATAAATTTAATATCTTCTCCGTAATATTCTTGTCATTTTGGCCTGAATTATCTCCATTCAGGCCAAACATTTCCCTCATTGACAAAAAAATATCGCACCGCATTAATTCGCGCTCAGCCCAGCGCTCATGGGAAATTTCACCCACAATGAGCGCGCGGATATTTTCACATCACAAAACCGAGGGTTGCCTCAGATTCTTAGTATGTTAGGGTATATACAGGTCAATATTTCCACCAGGAATCATCTATAAATAAATCAAATACAGGAAGCTGTTTATTGCATGGCAATTAAATTAGAAGTAAAGAATTTATATAAAGTATTTGGCGAACATCCACAGCGCGCATTCAAATACATCGAAAAAGGCATTTCCAAGAGCGAATTACTGGAAAAAACGGGTCTGTCGCTTGGCGTAAAAGACGCCAGTCTGGCCATTGAAGAAGGCGAGATTTTTGTCATCATGGGGTTATCCGGCTCAGGGAAATCCACCATGGTTCGCCTTCTCAATCGCCTGATTGAACCTACCCGCGGACAGGTACTGATTGACGGTATTGATATTGCAAAAATATCAGAACCTGAACTCCGTGAGGTGCGCAAAAATAAGATCTCAATGGTCTTCCAGTCATTTGCTCTCATGCCGCATATGACGGTGTTAAATAATACCGCATTCGGCATGGAACTCGCCGGAATGCCGGTCAAAGAGCGCCAGGAAAAAGCGCTGGATGCCCTGCGTCAGGTTGGGCTTGAGAATTACGCGAACGCTTATCCCGATGAACTCTCCGGCGGTATGCGGCAGCGCGTTGGTTTAGCCCGTGCGCTGGCAATTAATCCGGATATTTTGCTGATGGATGAAGCCTTCTCGGCCCTCGATCCGTTAATCCGTACTGAAATGCAGGACGAATTAATTAAGCTACAGGCAAAACATCAGCGCACCATCGTGTTTATTTCCCACGATCTTGATGAAGCCATGCGTATTGGCGACCGCATTGCCATTATGCAGGGCGGTGAAGTGGTGCAGGTCGGCACGCCGGATGAAATTCTTAATAATCCGGCCAATGACTATGTGCGCACCTTCTTCCGCGGCGTAGACATCAGCCAGGTGTTTAGCGCCAAAGATATTGCCCGCCGTAGCCCGGCTGGCCTGCTGCGTAAAACCACAGGCTTTGGACCACGCTCGGCGCTTAAGCTGCTGCAGGATGATGACCGCGAATATGGCTATGTCATTGAACGTGGACAGAAATTTCTCGGCATTGTCTCCACCGACTCGCTGAAAGCGGCGCTGGCTGCGGGTGAAGGCCTGGATAATGCGTTCCTGGCTTCTCCGGAGGCGGTTTCCGCCGAAACCTCACTGAGCGATCTGCTCTCTCATGTCGGCCAGGCTCCGTGCGCGGTGCCGGTGGTCAGTGAAGAGGGGCAGTACGTGGGCATCATCTCAAAAGGGGTACTGCTTCAGGCATTAGATCGTGAGGGGACAAATCAATGAGTGACGCAACTAATCCGTGGGATACCGGCAGCGCGGCGACCGACGCCGCAACCAATCAGGCAGCAAGTTCGGCAGACGCATGGGGCGCACCGGCGTCGGACGCGGCTACCAGCGGGGGTGCCGACTGGCTGAACTCCGCGCCGGCGGCGGCGCCTGAGCATTTTAGTATTCTCGATCCGTTCCACAAAACGCTGATCCCGCTCGACAGCTGGGTAACGCAGGGGATCGACTGGGTGGTCACCCACTTCCGCCCGGTTTTCCAGGGGATCCGCGTGCCGGTGGATTACATTCTTAGCGGCTTCCAGCAGCTGCTGTTAGGCATGCCTGCTCCGGTGGCGATTATCATTTTTGCGCTGATCGCCTGGCAGATGTCCAGCCTCAGCATGGGCGTCGCCACGCTTGTTTCCCTGGTTGCCATTGGCGCGATTGGCGCCTGGTCCCAGGCCATGGTCACGCTGGCGCTGGTGCTGACCGCCCTGCTGTTCTGTATGGTTATCGGTCTGCCGCTGGGTATCTGGCTGGCGCGTAGCGAACGGGCGGCGAAGATTATTCGCCCGCTGCTGGATGCGATGCAGACGACGCCGGCGTTCGTCTACCTGGTGCCCATCGTAATGCTCTTCGGCATCGGCAACGTGCCGGGCGTGGTCGTAACGATTATCTTCGCTCTGCCACCGATTGTGCGCCTGACGATCCTCGGTATTAAACAGGTGCCGGAAGATTTGGTCGAGGCAGCCCGTTCGTTCGGGGCCAGCCCGCATCAGATGCTGTTCAAAGTACAGCTGCCGCTGGCGATGCCGACCATCATGGCCGGGGTTAACCAGACCCTGATGCTGGCGCTGTCGATGGTTGTTATCGCCTCGATGATCGCCGTCGGCGGCCTGGGTCAGATGGTTCTGCGCGGCATTGGCCGTCTCGATATGGGTCTGGCGACGGTCGGTGGCGTGGGGATTGTTATCCTTGCCATTATCCTCGACCGTCTGACCCAGTCCATCGGGCGTGATTCACGCTCCCGTGGCAACCGCCGCTGGTACACCACCGGCCCGCTGGGTCTGCTGACCCGTCCCTTCATTAAATAAGCCTGGCGGCGGCCTCAGGCCGCCCCTCGCCCCATCACTATTAAAAGGAATAACGATGCGACACAACGCTATTTTAGCCACAGCCCTTGCGACACTCGTTACCACCAGCGCTTTTGCGGCAGACCTGCCGGGCAAAGGCATCACCGTTCAGCCAATCCAGAGCACCATATCCGAAGAAACCTTCCAGACGCTGCTGGTCAGCCGCGCGCTGGAAAAAATGGGCTACACCGTTAACAAGCCAAGCGAAGTGGACTACAACGTCGGCTACACTTCTATCGCCTCCGGCGACGCCACCTTTACCGCCGTCAACTGGCAGCCGCTGCATGACGATATGTACGCAGCCGCGGGCGGTGACAAGAAATTCTATCGCGAAGGCACCTTTGTGACCGGCGCGGCTCAGGGTTACCTTATCGATAAAAAAACCGCTGACCAGTATCACATCACCAATATTGAACAGCTTAAAGATCCGAAAATTGCCAAACTCTTCGACAGCAACGGCGACGGCAAAGCCGACATGATGGGCTGCACGCCGGGCTGGGGCTGCGAAGCGGTAATTAACCACCAGAACGAAGCCTATAAACTTGCTAATACCGTCACCGTTAACCACGGCAACTATTCGGCGATGATGGCCGATACCATTGCTCGCTTTAAAGAGGGCAAACCGGTGCTGTACTACACCTGGACGCCGTACTGGGTGAGCGATGTGCTGAAACCGGGTAAAGACGTGGTGTGGCTGCAGGTGCCGTTCTCTTCTCTGCCGGGCGAGCAGAAGGATATCGACACTAAACTGCCTAACGGTGCGAACTACGGCTTCCCGGTGAACACCATGCATATTGTTGCCAACAAGGCATGGGCCGAGAACAATCCGCAGGCTGCAAAACTGTTTGCCGTCATGAAACTGCCGCTGACGGATATTAATGCCCAGAATGCAATGATGCATAACGGTAAGTCTTCCGAAGACGACATTAACGGCCACGTTGACGGTTGGATCAAGGCACACCAGGCGCAGTTTGACGGCTGGGTGAAAGAGGCGCTGGCGGCGAAATAAACGCCCCTCACCCTAACCCTCTCCCCAGAAGGAAGGGAAGATAAACAGACAAACATCTTTTCTCTTCTCCTTCTTTTCCCCTCTCCCTTCCAGGGAGAGGGCCGGGGTGAGGGTCAATAACCGCACGATCCGACACCCGCCTTCCCTACTGCTGACATCATTTTTCGCTATTATTCAGACCTCTCTTTGGCAAGTTGAAGATAATAATGAAAAACAATACGCATGAACTCAGCCCGGCGCTGATCGTTCTGATGTCCATCGCGACCGGCCTCGCCGTTGCCAGCAACTACTATGCGCAACCGCTGCTCGATACCATCGCCACCGCCTTTTCACTTTCGGTAAACCAGGCCGGTTTCATCGTGACCACAGCCCAACTTGGCTACGCGGCTGGCCTGCTGCTGCTGGTACCGCTTGGGGATATGTTCGAGCGCCGCGGGCTCATCGTTTTTATGACGCTGCTTGCGGCAGGCGGGATGCTGATCACCGCCACCAGCCAGTCCCTGTGGATGATGATTATGGGCACCGCGCTGACCGGGCTCTTTTCCGTGGTTGCTCAAATCCTCGTGCCGTTCGCCGCAACGCTTGCGGCACCGGAAAAACGCGGTAAAGTTGTCGGGACTATCATGAGCGGACTGCTGCTTGGCATTCTGCTGGCGCGAACCGTGGCCGGTTTGCTGGCAAGCCTTGGCGGCTGGCGTACCGTATATTGGGTAGCCAGCGTACTAATGGCCCTGATGGCACTTGCCCTGTGGCGCGGGCTGCCGCAGGTGAAGCAGGAAAGCCATCTCAACTACCCGCAGCTGCTGACGTCTATCTTTAGCCTGTTTATTAAAAACAGCCTGCTGCGCACCCGCGCCCTGCTGGGCTGCCTGACCTTCGCCAACTTCAGCATCCTCTGGACGTCAATGGCCTTCCTGCTGGCCTCACCGCCGTTTAACTATTCCGAAGGCGTTATCGGCCTGTTCGGTCTTGCAGGCGCCGCGGGCGCACTGGGTGCTCGCCCCGCTGGCGGGCTGGTTGACAAGGGCAAAGGTCACCACACCACCACCATTGGCCTGCTGTTGCTGTTGCTCTCATGGATTGCAATCGCCTTCGGTCAGTTCTCCGCCATCGCATTGATTGTTGGCATCCTGGTGCTGGACCTGACCGTTCAGGGTGTCCACATCACCAACCAAAGTCTGATTTACCGCATGATGCCGGAAGCACGTAACCGATTGACCGCCGGCTACATGACCAGCTACTTCATCGGCGGCGCAGCCGGGTCATTAATTTCAGCCAGCGCTTACCAGCATGCAGGGTGGAATGGCGTGTGTATCGCCGGTGCCAGCGTTGCCCTACTAAATTTGGTAGTGTGGTGGCGGGGATACCAGCGGCAGGCCGATTAGCGGGTTTTCACCGCCGTCCGTAAGGGAAATTGAAGATGTAATAGCGGGGACAGTCTGTTAAGGTTGTCCCCGTTTACTAATTCGAGTGACATTAACGCAGGTTATTTATTAACACCGTATATGGATAGACCCGCAACTGTTTCAGCCGACAATCACCGCAGCGTGGCACTGTTCGTAAGACTGAAAAGCAGCTTTCCAATCGCTACCCCTCCTATCGTCAAGGCATTAGCCTCCGGCTTCGATGCCGCTAAATGCCGTTACCCCACTCGAAACCCATTTTCTTCCTCCACGCTGCTTAGCGCTCTGGGCTATGGCTCAGCGTGGTTTACGCCGATGGTGGCATCAACCAAACGTATATAAACGTATATAAACGTATAAATAATGCATTTACTTTATTTGTCACCATCGTTACTATATCGGCTGCAACTAATGAGGTTATGCCAAAATGGATAGTTCGTTCACGCCCATAGAACAAATGCTGAAGTTCCGCGCCAAACGTTACCAGGAATTCCCGTACCAGGAAGTTCTGTTAACGCGTCTTTGTATGCACATGCAGGGTAAACTGCTGGAAAACCGCAATAAGATGCTGAAGGCGCAGGGGATCAACGAAACCTTATTCATGGCGCTCATTACGCTGGAGTCCCAGGAAAACCACAGCATTCAGCCTTCAGAGCTGAGCTGTGCGCTGGGATCGTCCCGCACAAACGCAACGCGTATTGCCGATGAACTCGAAAAACGCGGCTGGATCGAACGCCGTGAAAGCGATAACGATCGCCGCTGCCTGCATCTGCATTTGACCGAAAAAGGTCACGAATTCCTGCGTCAGGTGCTGCCGCCGCAGCATAACTGCCTGCATCAGCTGTGGTCTGCGCTCGACGCCGACGAAAAAGCGCAGCTGGAAACGATCACCCGTAAGCTGCTCAACCGCCTCGACCAGATGGAAGAGGACAAAGTGATCCTCGAAGCGCTGAGCTAAGCTTTCACCGTCTGCACGTCCGACTACAATCCGATTTCACAACTACTCTCAGGCCAGCAATCTCCTTGCTGGCCTGTCAGGTCTAACAGGTCGGCTCAGCTGACCGGAAATAATAATAAACAGGTGGAGATTAGCATGAGCGCGAATGCGGAGACTCAAGCCCCGCAG
Organism: Enterobacteriaceae bacterium RIT693; assembly: GCA_009668225.1. GTDB lineage: Bacteria > Pseudomonadota > Gammaproteobacteria > Enterobacterales > Enterobacteriaceae > Cedecea. The sequence goes on from WJYK01000029.1 coordinate 11,461, forward strand.
CAACCGGCTAACAAGAAAGGCAAACGTAAGAGTGCCCTGATCTTGTTGACCTTGCTCTTTGTCATTATTGCTGTGGCATATGGGATCTATTGGTTTTTGGTGCTGCGTCACTTTGAAGAGACCGATGATGCTTATGTGGCAGGAAACCAGGTACAGATCATGGCTCAGGTCTCCGGTAGCGTGACCAAAGTCTGGGCAGACAATACCGATTTTGTAAAACAGGGTGATGTACTGGTCAGCCTCGACGGTGCTGATGCCGAGCAGGCGTTTGAGAAGGCCAAAACCCAGCTGGCCTCAAGCGTGCGCCAGACTCGCCAGCTGATGATCAACAGCAAGCAGTATCAGGCGAACATCGAACTGCAAAAAACGGCGCTCGCGCAGGCACAAAGCGACCTGAACCGCCGTATTCCGCTGGGCAGCGCCAACCTGATTGGCCGTGAAGAGCTGCAGCACGCCCGTGATGCAGTCACCAGCGCTCAGGCTCAGTTAGACGTGGCGGTGCAACAATACAACGCCAACCAGGCGATGATCCTCGGCACCAAACTGGAAGAGCAGCCTGCCGTTCAGCAGGCGGCCACCGAAGTCCGTAACAGCTGGATGGCGCTGCAGCGCACCACCATCGTCAGCCCGATGACCGGCTATGTTTCCCGCCGTGCCGTGCAGGTTGGCGCCCAAATTAGCCCGTCCACGGCGCTGATGGCCATCGTGCCGGCCAGCGGGATGTGGGTGGACGCTAACTTTAAAGAAACCCAGCTGGCGCATATGCGCATTGGGCAGTCGGCAACCATCGTCAGCGATATCTACGGCGACGAAGTGAAGTACACCGGTAAAGTTGTCGGCCTGGATATGGGCACCGGCAGCGCCTTCTCGCTGCTGCCAGCGCAGAACGCCACCGGGAACTGGATCAAAGTGGTTCAGCGCCTGCCGGTTCGTATCGAACTGGACGCCAAACAGGTGGAACAGCATCCGCTGCGTATCGGCCTGTCCACGCTGGTGAACGTCGATACCAGCAACCGCGACGGGAGCGTGCTGTCATCCCAGACCCGCACCACGCCGGTTTACGAAAGTAACGCCCGCGAGCTGAATCTGACGCCGGCTAACCAGCTTATTGACCAGATTATTCAGGCCAATGCGGGTTAATAAAGCGGAGGGTGTATGGCACAACAAAAACCGCTAGAAGGCGCCCAGCTGGTCATTATGACCATCGCCCTGTCGCTGGCGACCTTTATGCAGGTGCTGGACTCCACCATCGCTAACGTGGCTATCCCGACCATTGCCGGCAACCTGGGCTCATCCCTGAGCCAGGGGACATGGGTTATCACCTCGTTTGGGGTAGCCAACGCCATCTCAATCCCGATAACCGGCTGGCTGGCAAAACGCTTCGGGGAAGTGAGGCTGTTCCTGTGGTCAACCGTGCTGTTTGCTATCGCCTCCTGGGCGTGTGGCATGTCGAACAGCCTGACGATGCTTATCTTCTTCCGCGTTATCCAGGGGATCGTTGCCGGGCCGCTGATCCCGCTGTCGCAGAGCCTGTTGCTGAGCAACTATCCTCCCGCCAAACGCAGCATTGCGCTGGCGCTGTGGTCGATGACGGTTATCGTGGCGCCGATTTGTGGCCCGATCCTGGGCGGCTACATCAGCGATAACTATCACTGGGGCTGGATCTTCTTCATCAACGTGCCGATCGGCATTGTCGTGGTGCTGATGGGTCTGCAGGCCCTGCGAGGCCGCGAAACCCGCACCGAGCAGCGCCGCATTGACGGCGTGGGCCTGGCGTTGCTGGTATTGGGGATTGGTAGCCTGCAGATCATGCTCGACCGCGGTAAAGAGCTGGACTGGTTTAACTCGACGGAAATCATCGTGCTGACGGTCGTGGCGGTGGTCACCATCAGCTTCCTGATTGTTTGGGAGCTGACCGACGATAACCCGATAGTCGACCTGTCGTTGTTTAAGTCGAGAAACTTTACCATCGGCTGCCTGTGTATCAGTCTCGCCTACATGCTCTATTTCGGCGCGATTGTGCTCTTGCCGCAGCTGTTGCAGGAAGTGTACGGCTATACCGCGACCTGGGCCGGGCTTGCGTCCGCGCCTGTCGGGATAATCCCGGTGCTACTGTCGCCGATTATCGGCCGCTTCGCGCACAAGCTCGATATGCGCCGGCTGGTGACCTTCAGCTTCATTATGTATGCGGTGTGCTTCTACTGGCGCGCGTATACCTTTGAGCCGGGGATGGACTTTGCCGCATCGGCCTGGCCACAGTTTATTCAGGGCTTTGCGGTGGCGTGCTTCTTCATGCCGCTGACCACAATTACTCTGTCTGGTCTGCCGCCGGAGCGCCTTGCCGCGGCGTCGAGCCTGTCGAACTTCACCCGTACGCTGGCGGGTTCGATTGGCACTTCGATAACCACCACGCTGTGGACGAACCGCGAGTCGCTGCACCATGCGCAGCTGACGGAGTCGATAACGCCGTTTAACCCGAACTCGGTTGAAACCTATAACCAGCTTCAGGGCTTAGGCATGTCGCAGCAGCAGGCTTCCGGCTACATTGCCCAGCAGATAACCAACCAGGGGCTGATCATCTCCGCCAACGAGATTTTCTGGTTCTCGGCAGGGGTGTTTATTCTGCTGCTTGGGCTGGTGTGGTTTGCCAAACCGCCTTTCGGGGCGGGCGGCGGAGGCGGTGGCGCGCACTAGAGCACTTTATAAGGGAGCCTTCGGGCTCCTTTTTCTTTGCCCGAACCTGGCGGTTTCGCCATACAGGTTGTCAGCTTTGCGCCAGTATCAAACGTCGTTCTTCTCCAGGATAAACAGACCTCATGACCTGGAGAATCCTGATGCTGACCAACCCATCGCAAAAATACCTCGCCCATGCGCCGATTCAACTACCAGACCGGCAGTGGCCGAACAAAACCCTGACGCAGGCTCCCCGCTGGCTCTCCACCGACCTGCGCGACGGCAATCAGGCCCTGGCCGAGCCGATGGACGCCGCACGCAAGCTACGCTTCTGGGATTTGCTGCTGAAGTGCGGTTTTAAAGAGATAGAGGTCGCCTTCCCTTCCGCCTCAGAAACCGACTTTCAGTTTGTGCGTCAACTGATTGAAGAAAATCGTATTCCCGAAGACGTAACCATCCAGGTGCTGACCCAGGCGCGCAACGACCTTATTGAGCGTACCTTTGCCGCGCTGGAAGGGGCCCACAGCGCGACTGTGCACCTGTACAACGCCACGGCGCCGCTGTTCCGCAAGCTGGTATTCCGCCAGAGTAAAGAAGAGATTATTCAACTGGCGGTGACCGCCACGCGCCAGGTGCGAACGCTGTGCGAGGCAAATCCACAGACGCGCTGGCGATATGAATATTCCCCGGAAACCTTTTGCTTTACCGAGCCAGAGTTTGCCCTGCAAATTTGTGAGGCGGTGGCAGACGTCTGGGAGCCCTCGCCCGAGCGCCCAATGATTATCAATCTGCCCGCTACCGTGGAGGTGAACACCCCCAACGTCTATGCCGATCAGATTGAGTATTTCTGCCGCCACTTTTCCCGCCGCGATGCGGTCTGTATCAGCGTGCATCCACACAACGATCGCGGCAGCGGCGTTGCCAGCGCAGAACTTGCCATTCTTGCCGGAGCAGACCGGGTTGAAGGCTGCCTTTTTGGGAACGGCGAGCGCACCGGCAACGTCTGCCTGGTCACGCTGGCGATGAACCTTTATAGCCAGGGGATTTCGCCGCGGCTGGACTTCGGCGATATGAAGCAGGTGGTTGAACTGGTCGAACAATGCAATCAATTACCGGTGCATCCGCGCCATCCCTATGCAGGGAAGCTCGCATTTACCGCCTTTTCCGGCTCACATCAGGATGCCATCAAGAAAGGTTTTACCGCGCGTGGAGAATCCAGTTCAGCGTTGTGGGAGATGCCCTATCTTCCCGTTGACCCGAATGATATTGGCTGCAGCTATGAGGCGGTAATCCGCGTCAACAGCCAGTCCGGGAAAAGCGGTGCCGCCTGGATGCTGGAGCAAAACCACGGCCTGGTGCTGCCGCGCAGTTTACAGCAGGACTTTAGCCGCCACGTGCAGGCGCAAACCGACAGAGACGGCAGTGAGATGACGCTGAGCGCCCTGTGGCAGCTGTTCCGCGAGCTTTATGGCCCGCATCAAACCGCCCCACGCCAGTTGCTGGATTACCGGACGGAGAGCCATGCCGATGGCTCGCTTCAGCTTTGGGCCCGCGTTCAGACGCAGGACGGCGTTATCACTCTGCAAGGCACAGGCAACGGTTTACTCTCCGCTGCAGCGGACGCCATCAAGTCTCGCTTTGCTCTGGCGTTTTCTATTGAGGATTATCATGAGCATACGTTAGGCAGGCATAGCGAAAGCCGATCGGCAGCCTATATCCGCTGTACCTTTAAGCAAGGCATGAGCCGCTGGGGAACCGGCATCGATAACGACGTCTCGCGCGCTTCACTCCAGGCGCTGCTAAATGCGCTGCCGGCGGGTTAGTCGGAGGAGAAGTAATCGCTCGGTGATACGCCGAGCGTACGGCGAAACATGGCGCTAAAGGCGCTGTGGCTTTCATACCCCAGATCCAGCGCAACGCGCAACACGGACTGCCCCAGGGCAAGGCGGTTGAGGGCTTCCATCAGTCTTGCCCTACGCAGCCATTCGCTAAACGCCAGCCCCGTTTGCTGGCGAAAATGGCGCAGCAGCGTTCGTTCACTGATGTTAAGCCGCTCAGCGGCCAGCGCGTTTGTCCATGGCTTACCGGGCTCGGCCTGAATCTGCCGGCATAAAGCCAGCAGGCCGGGAGATTGCGGCTCAGGAAGATTAAATGGCAGCACGGCGATCGCTCTGATTTCATCGAGGATCAGCTCATAAATCCGCTCCGCCCGGCTTCCCGCCGGGTACGCCTCCGGCAGCTGCAGCGAGGTGATAATCAGCTCGCGCAGTAAAGTCGAGATCTGCACAACCTGGCAAACAGCAGGCAGATCAGCACGCGCGAACGGGTCGATAAACAGCGTGCGCGCCGCCACGTTGCCGGTGATTTGTAGGCGGTGCTGAGTCCCCGCCGGCAACCAGACGCCGCGCCCTGGCGGAACAACCCAAATCCCCTGCCCGGTTTCGACTCGCACCACTCCACTCAGCGTATGCAATAGCTGCGCACAGTCATGGCTGTGCCACGGCTCCGTTGCGCCATGAGTATAGTCATGAGCAAACGGAACCAGCGGGCGCGTGGCAAAGCTGAACTGCAGGCTGGTGGACATAGTTTATTTCGCGAGCAAAAAGATGACGATAGCATACGGCAGGGGTAAAAAAAGGAGCCATAAGGCTCCTTTTTGCTGCTGGCAG
>WJYK01000003.1 GCA_009668225.1 Enterobacteriaceae bacterium RIT693
CAGGCGACAGTAATGAAAATATATGAGTACAAGGATTTACTTGTTCAGGTCCCGGATGATGTCACTCATCTTTCAGTAGATGCAGATGGTGTATTGCGGGCATGGAGAGGGGAATTTGATACTCACTCTGATCCCCACTGGGAAGACGATAAAAGTATCATTCCAACCATTCTTAACTGGCAGAAAAGTACTTGCTCAACGGCTTCCCTGCGTGAGTATGCACCTTTAGTCTTTCATGTTTCAGCTCCTGCGGGAACGCAGCGCTATAAAACAGGAGATAAATATCCAATCCATCTTTTAATCGATGATGAGGAGCGTTGTTTAAAATCGGAAGTTCATGTTGTCGTGAGTTGTTATACTCCTGGTGTGATGCTTTGGTGTCAGGTTCTGAAGCTAAAAATAGATGGGCTTTCCATTGATAATATTCTTCTTTCGAGCGTCAAGGACATTTTGCATGAAGTACTGACATCATAAAAATCATAGATGTATTACTAATGGTGACGTAAAAATAATGGATTCTATGTCTTTATCTAAGGAGCAGATTATGGCAGATGTTGAAAAATTATTAGATGTACTGGCTGCACTTGACGGTGCAATCGGGACTGCATTAGTTGATATTCGTAATGGAATGATGTTGAACAGTATCGGATCGGCGGGTGTTGATATCGAGATTGCGGCAGCGGGTATTACTGATGTGTTAAAGGCAAATATGAAAATGCTGCGCCTGACTGCAAGCAGTGACACGATTGAAGATATTCTTATCACGCAAGAGAGACAATATCATATCATTCGCCCTATTAAAGCTGTTGAAGGCGTTTTTGTTTACACGATTCTGGACCGGCGTAGCGGTAACCTCGCTCTTGCACGACGTAAAGTCATGGAAGTTGAACAGTCAATAATAGCTTTGTAATTATCATACTTTCATCGCGAACTCGCCCGGTGTTACTGCCCGTGTTTAACGGGCAGCTCTGGCAAGAGGCTTACCAATAATGCAAGACTACAAAGTTATTTTTATAGGCCGTAGCGGGGTGGGCAAAACAACGGCTATTAATAGCGTTAGCGAAATTTCACCTGTTTCAACAGAAGTCCTCGCTACGGATAGCAGTTGCCCAGGAAAAGAAAAAACGACGGTAGCATTTGACTATGGCGAAGTGACTATTCCTGGAGGCATAAACCGTATGCGTCTATATGGTGCGCCGGGCCAGCAACGTTTTTCTTTCATGTGGGATATTCTTGATCGAAGTAGCACGGGGTTTATTCTTCTGGTTGACAATACATTACCGGATGCTCTTGAAGATACGCGTGCGTATTTAAAAGCGCATAAGGATAAGCTTACTGGCAGCCATGCTGTTGCGCTAGTAGGTATCGTCAAATATGACTTATCGCCTTCTCCTGATATTGAGTGCTATCGCCGGCTTTTATGGGATGAAGGGTTTACATTTGAAGCGGCTGTTTTGGATGCCAGGTGCGCAGATAGCGTGTTGCTGCTTCTCAAAATTTTATTTCGTCGATTAGAGCGCCAAAGAAACAATGAGGTTATGAAAAAATGAGTTCTTTACTTCCATTCGCTATTAGCGAAATAAATGAATCAGGCCCTGAAAGCTTATATCAAATTATCCAGAATGAACTTGTAACATTCTCCAAAGAACATCCTGAAGTTGGGGAGCTTTTTGTTGCAACTGAAGATGGATTTGAAGTTGCAACAAATAACACAGACAAAGCGCTCGAATATGTTCATAAACTGGCCGCGATGACCAGTTCTATGATTGGTTTGGGGGAGGCAATGCTTAATGAAACAGGCGGCGGTGCTCAGCACGCTTTAACGCTGGAGGGGGAGAATAAAAATATTATATTCAACCAAATAAGAACGGCACACCTTACATTATGTCTGACTACCATTGCCAGTAAAGACGTTCCTCTTGGACAGTTATTTTGGTTACAGCGGCAAGCCTCCGGTATTATAAAGAAAATTTGCAGTGACGCTCTTACTCTAACTGAAACCTATGGTGATGAAAATGGATGATTCATTCAGAATGATGTTGGCTGTAAAACTATGCAGCGCAGACATGAGTTGTGGCTATATTTCTGTAGATCCTGTTTTGGGCAATCGTAATGAACAAATTACTCAACGTCTCAAATGGTACAGTGAGAAATTATTGGTTCTTACCGACATTCAAATCGCCGATCCTGATATAAAAAATGTCTTCATAGAACAGGCGGTAAGCCTTACCTGTGCGGATATTATTTGTGATGTCATCGCTATTGCACCCGTGTTATATGATAGGAATGAAAAAATATTTGAAAAGCTGAAAATGTATATGAGTCTTCTTCTTGCCAGTTTTCCACTTGCATGTGCTGATGACCAGGAAGAATGTATTGCTGATATGGAGAAAGTTGAAGTTCGTGAAAAGGCGACGCCTAAAACAAGTCGCTCTGGTGGGAAACGCAGGAAAAGACGCTGAAAAATGCTTACCTTTATGAAAATAGATGTGCTTCTGGAGATATTTATCAGCGTTAGTTTAATTTATGCTTGCTATACAGATATCAGATGGCGTCGTATATCGAATAAATATTCTCTTGTGATACTGTTACTCTCCCTGGTTCTCGGATGTTACAGGGAGACCGGTGTCTCAGTTTTAATCCCTGCCCTTATCTTGCTCACGGGGTTCGCTTTCTCACTGATGGGATTAGTTGGTGCAGGCGATATTAAACTGGTGAGTGCATTAGCTGTTGCGCTATCTCCTCAGGAGGCGGCGAGTTTTCTGACGTTCATCGGATTAGCAGGCATCCCATTAACGTTGATTGTATTTCTCCACTATCGTTTTTTAATGCCACAAAAGAAAGCAACTATTCCCTATGGTGTGGCGATAAGCTTAGGTTACTGGTTGCAATGGTTTTATCTCGCCAATTACTTTTAATAACTAAAAAGGAAAAGTATGATTGAGAAGTTTTTTTCAAAATGGCGATGTTTCTCATCTGACGAGCAGGGAACTATTGCTCTGGAATTTTCAGCTGCAATAATCCCGTTTATTATGTCTGTGTTATTCATAGCAGAAATGTGTCGTGTTGCGCACCTTTCGGCTACTCTTGACCTGGCACTGGCACAGTCGGCCAACATTGCATCAACCAGTACCTCACATGCCAATTATGAAAGTTATTTCTCAGAGGAAATAAATGAAAGGATCCGAAGAGGCCCTTTGTTTTCGAAAAATACAAGGGTACAGACGTCGGTTGTTTATTGCACCAATATGTCGGAATTTATTGCAGAGCGGTGTACTGCCGGGACGGCGATTGGAAGGCCTTTGGCTGTCTACAGCGCAAGCGTAAGCTACGAGCCCCTTTTTTTCATTTTCCCTAAAAAAACTGTCACTAATAAGTTAAGCCGGAAAATTGTGCTTGTTCAGGAATTCCAATGATCGGGGGTGTCATGAGTTGGCTGATGTTGAAAAAGCGAATTTCGGCGTTTACAAAAAACGGTCGCGGGTCAGTTATGGTTGAGATGGGTTTTTACTCAATAATTTTTTTTGCTTTATGCATGTTATTGCTTGATTTTAATAATGTGTTTATCAATAAAGGTCAGTTGGAGCGAGTTAACAATTCTCTGGCTAACGTGCTGCGAGAAAGAAGTCGGTTTTATAATGATCGTATAGAGTTATATCCTGCTGATGTTGAGAATCTTTCTACATTTGCCGGGAAACTTCTTGAAGGTGACAACCTGGGAAGAGACTATCTATTAATTGTCGATGTACTTACCTTTGAAGGGGAGAGTTCAGAAAATAAATCTGTGAAGTTGGCTAAATCATTTACAAGCGGCCCGGCGAAAACATGCGATTTAACCCGTCCCGACCACAATACTCTTTCTTTATTGTCCGCCTGGAACAGCGATTCGTTTGCCTGGCTACCTGTATATCAGGTCACGTTGTGTGTGCCTGGTGGTGAAAATATGTTGAAGAAAGCTCTCGGTACTGCAGGTATTACAATGAGTGATCTTTCTGTTAGTAATGCCGTCGTGCCTCGATAAAATAGTCGCTTCCTTTTTTCACCTAAATTAAATTCTTGATACTGTATATATAGGGATATTTATGCATCGTATAAGAAAGGTTTTTCATTACGTTTCAGATAAAATAAGCAATGAGTCGGGTGCTATTCTTGTTATGTTTGCACTCATGCTTCCGTTGCTATTACTTTTTTATTCGATGGCCTTTGATAGCGCAAAAGTACAGCGCGAAAACGCCAGGCTAGCCGATGGAATGAACCAGGCGGCGCTCGCCGTAGCGTTTGCCGATAATCGCGATCAAACAACACCCTCTGACCGCCAGTTGGTTCGCGACTATCTTCAGTATTACCTTCCTGGTGCAGATATTCCCGACGATGGCCTCAGTATCACGGCTCGCATTAACTATTTTGATGACGCTAAGCAAAGGCCTAAATCAGTCGATTACGGGGTTTCTGGCGTTGCCGTCATGCATCCTGTATTTACCAATAAGACCGTCCAGCCCCAGGGGATTGGCTACAGTAAAGATATCAGCACGCGTGTTGGTAGCGGGGCAGGCCACGGTAGCGGGGTTGTTAGGAAAACGTTAGCGAAATTCGCAGGTTCAGCCGACTATGTTTTTGTTGTCGATTTTTCTGGGTCTATGAGTTCTGGCTCACTTGAGCCTGGTATGAACCGAATACAGCTGCTACATAAGGTTGTTAAGGATTTTGGGCGTAAAGTTCTTGACGATAATCCCGACACGACGATAGGGTTTGTTCCTTTTTCTATCGGGGTGCCGGTAAAATCTACCCGATACAATAATGATATGCCTGGTGGTTTTGAACTTGAATGTTCATGGGTTGGGGAATTACGAACTGATTATAATTTAGACTCTGAGACAACCCTTAATCTTCGGAAATTTAACCCTGAATTCTGGTATAATAAAAATGGTACACCTGGCACAACTGAAATGACCCAGAGGAAACGCTATGATGAAAGTTTGTATGACTATTATAAAAATATTCTTACTGAGGGGTTAGGTTTAACATTTGAGCAGATGGTTGACAGAGGGTGGTGTGTAAAAAATAGTTCAACAGGAAATGGCCCTGGCCGGGCGGAATATAGCTGCGATGCATCACCTCGAACAAATATGTTTAATAACACCGCTGAATTTACCGACACCTATCTTATTGCTCAAAAATTTATGGATCTTACAGATAGTTCACCTTATACCTATCTAACCAATGATACACTTGATTTTGACGCCATGTTTGCTGACGAAGGTTATTTATTCTCAGATGCTGCTGTAAAAACACACCCACTTTTTTATACTTATTTAGGTAAGCGACCATTCAGATATATGTGTGGTTCTGCATTTGCGCCTTCAACGGTTAATAATTCTTCGCAAGTGATCAAATCTATTAAGTTTGGTAAGAAAACAGGCTCCTATTTGATCGAGTTGTCATCTGACCCAGCAGTTTTAGACGAATTCGCCCAGATGGATATTACTGATAATGCAGTCAGTGCCTGGACTGACAGTAGCAGTGGACTTTTACGTGCACTGCCTGTCATTGCTAAAGGTGTTAATCCTAGAAAAATCATTATTATTATATCCGATGGCGATGATACAGCCGAGCCACAAAAAGTTGCTGATACTCTCCATAAAACCCACAAAGTTTGTGACAGAATCAGAACAGGACTTCGAAAATACTCTGCGGCTGAAACTACGTCTGTCGATCTTTATTTTATTTCTCTGACTACTGGGGCAAGTAGGGTTAAATACTGGGCTGATAACTGTGTTGGGGCCGATCATGCTTTTACAGCTCGAAAATATCAGCAGCTAATTGATACCTTGACCGGTATCGTTCAAAAAGAGTCTCTACATTTTGTCAATGACAGAGACTAAAAGGCGTAGCGAGCAAACTGCAGAGCGTACAATATACAGTCATGGAATGTGTATTGTACGTTAAATGCTTTTTTGTATTTTAATGTCATATTAACTTTTACCGTTTCTTCGTATAAGCTTTTTCATTTGAAATGGTTGGTAACTTATTACAATATCAGCTTATGAAAACACTGTTTTTGGGTCTGTCCTTTCTGGCACTTGCCCGTGCTATGTATTTGACTTTATCTCTTAAAGGACGATTTTCTTTTATTATTAAGTCCTTTTTTATTCTTCAGCCCATTTTGATATTCCTGGTTGTGGCCTGTTGGATCATTGCTGACTGGTTTACAGGTTGCGGATTCGATGATTCTGTTTTTTATCATCTTCGCTTCGGCACGGAAGGGGCAGGGATAAGTGACTTTACTCCACAAATACTCATTTTTATTTTTATTTTTTTTCTGGGTGTCGTCATTTCTGGACTGTACTACTATTTATGTAAGCGATGCTCTGGAATAAGTGTTTCAGTAAAGGAAGTATTGTTTAGCATCATATTGTTGATGATTTCCTACGCAGTAAATCCTGCCGTACATAATCTTTTTGGCTATTTTTATTTAAACCAAATTGAAAAGGATTTTCCACTTTATTTCCATGCTGGGCCTGAAGTCGTTTCAGTTAAGTCTCCCAGGAACGTGCTTTATCTTTACCTGGAAGGATTGGAAAGAACCTATCTGGATAAAACGATTTTTCCGGGATTGCTGCCGAATTTGAGTGTGCTGGAAGAAAAGAGCGTGAGTTTTACACACGTTGATCAACCCCTGGGCGCCTCATGGACTATAGCCGGTATGGTGAGTAGCCAGTGCGGTCTACCCTTGCTGATGTTGTTTACCAACTACGATTTCAGCCTGAACGAGTTTATTCCAAATGCTCGCTGCCTTGGAGACATGTTGCAAGAGCAAGGGTATCGTCTTGAATATATGGGCGGGGCAAAATCTGAATTCGCCGGGAAAGGGCTATTTTATCGTAGCCATGGTTTCAGCCGTATTGATGGACTTCAGGATCTGCTGCAGGAGCCAGATTATGTCAACAGCTGGGGCCTTCATGATGATACGCTTTACGATTTACTTGCTCAGCGTTTTACCCTGCTTGGGCAGCAATCTCAGCCTTTTGCCCTTTTTTCCATTAATGTTGGCACCCATCAGCCTCAAGGTTATATAGCCAGATCATGTGAGAAGTTTCGCTACGGCAACGGAAGGAATAAGCATCTTAATGCCGTGCACTGTACCGACAAGTTGATCGGAGATTTTCTGAACAGGATTAAAACCGAGCCAGCCTTTACCAATACATTGATTGTGCTGGCATCCGACCATCTGGCACCTCCAGCGACAATCACGACGCCTTTGCTTGAAAAAGGCGATCGCAAAAATCTGTTTATGGTGATTGACCCAGGCCGTGAGCCTGGAACCGTCACCCGACCTGGGACGACACTTGATATCACGCCAACGTTGCTGGGTTACTTAAACTTTGGCTCGACATCGCTTGGATTGGGCAGGGATCTTAACGGTAGTGAAAAAACACTGCTTGAAACGTTCGGCAGTATGGAGGCTTTCAATCGTCGGTTACTCTCCTGGAGAGCTTCCATTGATGAAATACTTTGGGGGTACCCATCAATGCCACCGGAGGTTGCCGTATCCCCTGACACCATGCAAGTTTCTATAGGTGAACGACGTATTAAATACCCTGTGCTGATTACCTATCAGGAAACGGGTAAAATTAATGAAATTTGGTACAGTAGCCCTCGCTCAATAATTTCCACCTCGATGACGCCGGCAGCTTACCTGTCCTCTGTCATTAACAATACTATGGCTTTTTTGTGGCTGGATAGTTGCGTACAGATTCATACCCTGGCACCCGCTCTCAAGAAAGAAAACGATGCCTTTTGCTATTACAGTGGATCATTGGCGGGAAGAACGCCTCGCTATGGCGCGATATCACAAACAACGACCTCTATTGCAATTAACCCCGATCCCTCGGCTGCATTGTCCATTGAGCGCGCAAATCAACTGCGTGAAAAACTCCGTGTTACTAATTTAATTCATTGGGATAAGCTCAATATCCTCAACCCCTCTATACCACCGGTGCAGATCGTAAAGTTCATTTCTGCCGGGCAAGACTCTGTTAATGGTCCTTCATTTCTTCTTGACGCCGAGTTTGCAGAGCCCGGTTTGCATTTAGCGCAGATTATTTTCGATTCTAAATCTGAACAACTCACCCTTTCGTCGCTGCCAGTAGATATCTGCCCCGGAGATGATGTCTCAGACGTTATTGCTAAATCGTTTGGGCAAAATGTGAGTAGTCGAAATTCTGTGAATACTCTTTTTTATGCCATAGCCGGAAGCGGAAGCGTTAACTGTCAAAAAGTTATCAATGCAGGCCGTATCTCTGGTTTAAAAATGCCTGGTCAGACGGAGGCTGGAATGCCTTACCTCGCCATTTTAGACAGCCAGGAAAATGTGCTTTTTGAGAAACAGGGACGGGTAGAGCAGACACTTGGTCTGGACGTTCTGCTCAATTCGCCAGGTGTATAGGAGAGGGGATGGATTTTTCAGGAATGATTGAGCAGTGTGCGCCGGAAGTGGCACCACATATACTGGAACGTATTATCAAAGTGGAATCCTCACATAACCCCTATGCCATTGGCGTTGTAGGGGGACGGCTGGCCAGGCAGCCTAAAAATAAAGATGAGGCGACCGTAACGGCACGCGCGTTACATAAAGACGGTTGGAATTTTTCTATGGGGTTAGGGCAGATCAATCGCTATAACCTGGCCAAATATGGACTTGATTATGAGAGCGTATTTGAACCATGCCATAACCTGCGCGTGGCCGCGGGAATTTACACGGAATGCCTGCAAAGGGCGCTGCCCAGATTCAGTCCCCGGGAGGCAGCGCTGGCCGCTTTCTCATGTTATTACAGCGGCAATTTCAGGCGGGGCTTTCAGTCTGATGGCGCGGGTAAAGGGAGCTATGTGCAGAGAATTACTGCGGCTTTGCCGACCACTGACAACCTTGAGCCTATTGAGGTAATCCCCTATAACAAAGGTAACGTCCCTTCTGCTGCCAGAATAAAAAAATCCGGAACGACAAAAGATGAGGCCAGAATTTCGCGGCTGCCTTCTTCAACGAAACGCTCTGAAGTGAAAGAACTGCGTGGAGAATAGCGCCAGGTGATTAAAAAGGGGGCGTTATGTTCCCCCTTATTTGCTTTTATGAAAACCGCCAGCGGAGAGAGCCGGGACTAACGGAGTTCCAACGCATAGTCGCCCACCGGGGTGATTTTCTTGATCAGCTTATTATCAAACAGGAACTGTTCGTAGGCCTGGTAGCGCGCACGATCGAGTTTTGCCGGGTCGGCAGCAAACAGCGGCAGGCTCGCCTGCCATGCCTGTTTATTGAGCTCGGTATTCAGCTCCGCGTGGGCTTTAGCAAACGCCTGCCAGGTTTCCTGCGGGTGTGCCTGCAGGTACTCGTTGCCCTTTTTCAGCGCGGCGAAGAATTTTTTGATTTTCGGCTCATTTGCCGTTTTGCGATTAGCTACAAAAATCAGCTCATCGTAGGCCGGAACACCGTAGTCCTCGACATTAAACACCACCGGCGCTTTGCCCTGAAGCTTCAGCTCGAGCGCTTCAATATTGCGATAGCCGCCGATCACCGCGTCCACCTGGCCCGCCAGTAGCGCGCTGGTCAGCTGGAAGTTAACGTTTATCAGTTTCATCGCTTTCGGCGTGATGTGCTCATGTTCAACCATGGTCGCAAGCGTCGCCTGCTCAATACCGCTGACCGAGTAGCCGATTTTCTTTCCCTTGAGGTCGGCAGGTGATTTGATGTTGTGATCCAACGTCATCACCGTGTTTAACGGCGAGTTAATCAGCGTTCCTACGCGCACCAGCGGTAGACCCTGGTCGGCAAAGAAGTGCAGCTGCGGCTGGTAAGTGATGGCCAGATCGGCCTGGCCTGCGGCGACCAGCCGCGGCGGGAGTGCAGGGTCGGACGGTGGAATAATTTTCACATCCAGTCCTTCCGCTTTAAATGCCCCGATCTGTTCTGCCACCATAATCGGGGCGTGATCGGGATTGATATACCAGTCGAGTACCAACGTCAGCTTTTCGGCGGCAGAGGCCTGGGCGACAAAGGTAGCGGTGAGCAACAGACCACACAACGTTTTTTTCATTCTATTTCTTCCTTAATTCAGACGATTATTCATCGTTTTCCGGCGACCAGGCAATCAGCCGCCGCAGCAGGGTATCTACCGCCAGCCAAAGCAGAACGGTCATCAGGACTAAAATAAACAGCGCGGCAAAGCAGACGTCGGTTTGCATACGGGCGTTGGCGTTGAGCATGACGTAGCCCAGCCCTTCGGCAGATCCGACCCACTCGCCGATGATTGCGCCGATGGGAGCAACGGCAGCGGCCATGCGCAGCCCTGAGCCAAAAGCAGGCAGTGCCGCCATCAGCCGCACGTGCCTTAGCTGCGCCCAGCGCGAAGCTCCCATGGTGCGGGCCAGATCCAGATAGTCGTTATTCACCCGACGCAGTCCGTCAAAGAACGACGACACCACCGGGAAGAAGATAACCAGCACGGCCATCGCTACTTTGGCGCTCATGCCAAAACCAAACCACAGCACCAGCAGCGGTGCCAGGGCAAAGACCGGAATCGCCTGGCTGGTCAGCACCAGCGGCATCAGCCACCGCTGCAGGCGGGGCGAAAACATCATTCCCAGTGCCAGGCCTGCGCCGAGCAGCACCCCGAGCACAAGCCCGCTGATAATTTCTGAGGCGGTGACCAGCGTGTGCCAGGCAAGGTAGTCACGGCCGTGCCATAACGCCAGCGCCACCGCCGAAGGTGAAGGCAAAAGAAAGGCCGGAATATTGCCGAGGGTGAGCAGATACCAAAGCAGCAGCAATCCGGCGAAGACGGTCAGCCCGCGTCGCAGGCGTACAGCATGACTTTCTGATTGTGGCTTCATACTGCGGCCTTCATTAGCTGTTGCAGCAGGCTGGCCTGGCTTTTCAGCAGATAAACATCGTCCGGCGCACGAGGCGGTTGCCCGGCGATAACATGCGTATCGTCTATGCCCGCAGGCCAGCGGGACAGCACCAGCAGGCGGTGGCTGAGCCGACAGGCTTCCATGGGATCGTGGGTGATCAGCAGCACGGTATTCCTTGCCAGCAGCTCAGCCGCAAGATCCTGAATCGCCGTCCGGGTGATGGCGTCCAGCGCCGAAAACGGCTCGTCCATCAGCACTATCGGGCGCTTTTCGTAGAGCGTTCTGGCAATGGCAGCACGCTGCCTCATCCCACCAGACAGCGCGGCTGGCAGCGCTTTGGCATACCCTCCCAATCCGACCTGTTCGATCAAATGCTCCGTCCACCGGCGGTCGACAGGCTCCCCGCGTAGGCGCGAGCCCAGGGCAACGTTCTGCTCGATGCTAAGCCACGGGTAGAGCAAATCTTTCTGCCCCATCCATGCGATGCGTCCACCGACAGGCTTGCCGTCGCTGCAGATCACGCTTCCGAAGCTGGCCGGCGCCAGCCCGGCAATAATTTTGAGCAGGCTGGTTTTACCGGCACCGCTCGCGCCCAACAGGGTAACGAAGCTGCCGCCGGGAATATCAAAATTCAGGCGCTCAAAAATGGTCTGCTGGCCAAACCGCAGGCTGAGATCGCGAACCTGAATACCCGGCGAGGTAGCGCAGTGGGTCATGAGGCATTCAGCCCCATTTGCCAGAACGCGGATTCAAGCTGCGTCGCGGTGGTGAATATCTGCGAAAGTTCGGCGAAGCGACTCTGTGCACCACGTTGACGGCCTAGGTTTTCCAGCAGCTGGATGGCGGCCTGCACGCCGGTGAGATAGTCTTCATCGCCATAATTACGGATCCATGTAGCGTAGGGGTTATCTTCCATCACGGTGCTGGGGCTGTGCAGCAGGCCAAGACCGATTTCGGCATAGCCGGCCACGCAGGGCAGCAGGGCGGCCAGCAGATCGAGCGCGTCACCGGAATGGCCAATATCCAACACATAGCGTGTGTAGTTCATGGTTTCGGGTGCTTCTGCCTGGGTGGCCATCTGCTCCTCGTCTAACCCCCAGCTTGCACAATAAGCAACGTGGAGCGGCAGCTCAGAGACGATGGCATTCAGCGAAGCGGTCGCGGCCCGCATTTCCGGCAGCGTGCGGAGTTTGCTGACCAGCAATGCATAGGCACGGGCAAAGTGAATCAGGAAAAGATAATCCTGCGTCAGATAGCGCTGAAACGCGGCTTCAGGCAATGTTCCGGCGGCGAGCTGCTGCAAAAAAGGATGATTGACGTAATCCTGCCAGTGATGGCCGGCCTGCTCGCGCAGTTGTCCGTAAAGGCCGTTTTCGAAAAGTGGGGTGTACATGGGACCTCCTGTGTGAGTGGAGATCCGGGCGCGCAGAGGTATGAACAGGCAATAACCGAGGCATTATTGCCGACCGTCCCTTCGCTGGCATGACCCAGATCAGGTTCAAAGGGTTCGGCTTTCACCATCTCAGCCCATACAGGACACCCCTCGGAGGTGCCTGTTATACGACATTTACTTTTTGATTACAATCGTCGGTCGAAGCTTCCTGCCCGGCGATGGGCAGTGTTCCGTTTAGTGCGCTTTAGCGAGATTTTGCTGGCGCATGGGGCCTGATTTTTGTCACTGTAAGCCAGTGATTTCGAGTCTAAGGACGATATCCGATGAAAAAGATTGGCTTTCTCTCGTTTGGTCACTGGTCGCCTGCCGCTCAGTCAGGCACGCGCTCTGCGGCGGACACGCTGCTGCAGTCCATCGACCTTGCCGTTGCCGCCGAAGAGCTTGGCGCGGACGGCGCTTATTTCCGCGTGCACCACTTTGCTCGCCAGCTAAGCTCGCCTTTCCCGCTGCTGGCGGCCATTGGGGCAAAAACTAAACGTATTGAAATCGGCACCGGCGTTATCGATATGCGCTATGAAAACCCGCTCTATATGGTGGAGGATGCCGGTGCAGCGGATTTGATTTCCGGTGGCCGCCTGCAGCTTGGGATAAGCCGCGGCTCTCCTGAACAAGCGATCGACGGCTGGCGCTATTTTGGCTACGTTCCCGGCGAAGGGGAAACCGAGGCCGATATGGCGCGGCGCCACACTGAAGTCTTTCTCGAAGCGTTGAAGGGGCAGGGATTTGCCGAGCCGAATCCGCAGCCTATGTTCCCTAATCCGCCGGGATTGCTGCGCCTGGAGCCGTTTTCTGACGGGCTGCGCGAGCGCATCTGGTGGGGAGCCAGCTCAAACGCTACTGCGGTGTGGGCGGCGCAGCTTGGCATGAACCTGCAGAGCTCAACGTTGAAAAATGACGAAACCGGCGAGCCGTTCCACATTCAGCAGGCGAAGCAAATCCGCGCTTATCGCGCTGCCTGGAAAGAAGCTGGTCACGCGCGTGAGCCACGCGTTTCCGTTAGCCGCAGCATCTTCGCGTTAATGGACCAGCGTGACCGCAACTACTTTGGCGGCAGCGGTAAAGAAGGCGACCAGGTCGGCTATATCGAGCCACAAACCCGGGCCATTTTTGGCCGCAGCTATGCCGCTGAGCCGGAACTGCTCATTAAGCAACTGGCGCAGGATGAAGCGATTGCTGAAGCCGACACGCTGCTGTTAACCGTGCCAAACCAGCTAGGCGTGGGCTATAACGTGCACGTAATCGACTCGATTCTGAAGCACGTTGCGCCAGCGCTGGGCTGGCGCTAAATCCACCAAGAAAAAGGTCATGCCATGAACACGGATTTTTACTGGATTAATGCGCCAAAAGTCTGGCGTGAAGGCGACGGCGTGCTTTCTGTCGTCACCGACGAACAAACCGATTTTTGGCGCAAAACGTGGTACGGCTTTGAGCGCTTCTCCGGCCATTTTTATGGCTGCGATGTGAGCGGGGATTTTACCTTCCAGGTGAAGGTAAAAGCGGATTTTAGCGCGCTCTACGATCAGGCTGGTATCATGCTGTTGATGGATGAATCCCACTGGCTAAAAGCGGGGATCGAGTTTAACGACGGCGCCCCGGCCATTGGCAGCGTGCTCACGTTCGGGCATTCTGACTGGGCAACCGGCCTCTTCCCCGGCAACGCGAATCTGTTCTGGATGCGTCTTACCCGCAAAGGCGACAGCCTGCGTCTGCAATATTCCGCCGACGGCAGCACCTGGCCGCTGCTGCGGCTGGCGCATTTCCCCACTGCCGAAAAATGCACGGTCGGGGTCATGTGCTGCACTCCGCAGCGCGGTGGCCTGGTGGTTAATTTCGACGGGATTGTGCTGAGCGAAGCGCTGGATAAAGACCTGCACGATTTAAGCTAAATGTCCGGTGTTTAGCAGGTCAACAGCCCACCAGAGACGTGTCTGATGGGCTTTTTTTTCATCGGCTATCGGGCAATGAGATCTTCGCCTCTTACTCTCGGGGCTGTTTTACCCAGACTAACCGGTCGACCTGGAATCCCAGACTGCGTGCCGTTTTAAGGTAGTCTTGTTTGACCGACTCCGGAATAGCTGGGGTACGTGACAGGATCCACAGATAGTCACGGTTTGGCCCGCTGACCAGCGCATACCGATAATCGTCATCCAGCTTAATCACGTTATAGCCTCCATAAAACGGGCCAAAGAACGACACCTTCAGCGCGGCGGTGGTCGGCGCACCGGTGAAATAAGCTTTTCCTTTGCTCTCACTCCACGTGTTCTTGACCGGATTGTAGCCGCGGTTACGCACGCTGATACCACCATCGCCGCGTTTACCGTAGGTGGCGGTGACCTGCTCAAGGCCACGTTCGAAGCGGTTTTCCAGGCGGGCCACTTCATACCATTTGCCCAGATAGCGGTTTGCGTCAAAGCCGCCGGTGGGCCGAACGCCTTTCGGAGGCGTGGGGGATTTACAGGCAACCAGGGTCAGCGCGACGGCAATACCGGTCACAACAGGCCATAGCTTCATGAGAACTCCTTTCATTTGCGCACTGGAAGTAAAGTGTAGTGCAAACATTTCACACTTCATTCAACGCGACATGATTCGTAGTATATTGAGAGTATTGTTTGTTATCAGGTGTTCTTCATGTCTTACTCCATCGGTGAATTTGCCCGGCTTTGCGGAATAAACGCGACCACGCTACGTGCCTGGCAGCGCCGTTACGGCCTGCTTAAACCGTTACGCACCGATGGTGGGCACCGCCTGTACAGCGATGAGGATATTAAGCAGGCGCTGAAAATCCTCGACTGGGTGAAAAAAGGGGTACCCGTCAGTCAGGTGAAGCCCCTGTTGGCGCGCCCTGAGACACGCAGAACAAACAACTGGCTTGCTCTGCAGGAGGGCATGCTGCAGCGGCTGAATGAGGGAAAAATCGAGTCCCTGCGGCAGCTGCTCTACGATTCAGGTCGCGAGTATCCTCGCCCTGAGCTGGTCACGGAAGTATTGCGCCCGTTGCGCAGTAAAGTGTCAGCCAACGTACCTGCCATGATGACCCTGCGCGAAATTCTCGACGGCATTATCATCGCCTACACCTCGTTTTGCCTCGAGGGGGACAAAAGGGCACCCGGTGATAACTGCCTGATCACCGGCTGGCATCTGACCGATCCGTGCGAAATTTGGCTTGAAGCCCTCAGGCGCACCGGCCAGGGGCATCGCATTGATGTGCTTCCCGTTCCGCCTGCCGCCCTGGCGCCGGAAATCTTCCCCGAACGAAAATGGCTGCTGGTCACCACCGGCAAACTCACCGCCGCACGCAAAAAGCAGATTGACCTCTGGCAGCAGCAGGGCGCTTCCCTCGAGATCATTCCTCTGTAATTTCTTCTTCCGCCTTCACAACGCGCACCGTTACCCACTCGCTGAAAACGCGGTGGGTGGGTCGTGGTCTTCAAAAATAAAAAATATTCTGCACAATAATTTATTTGTTAATGCACTGAATATACTGGATTTTAAAAAATAAACCCACCAAAACTTGGACAAATATAATTAATTGTGCAAGTTTTAATTATACGATAACGCCACACGCTTCACCGCCAGGGTGAGATTCATGAGCGCAACGCCATCCGCTATTCAGCGATTTGTTGATTATTACGCCGGGCTGGACAAACAGCCGCCATCGACGTTGGCCGGTCTCTATGAGACGGATGCCACACTTATCGATCCGTTTGGCCAGCATCAGGGGCTGGCTGAGATCCAACGCTACTTCACCCACCTGCTGGCCAGGGTGGCCTACTGCCGCTTCTCCATAGACCCTCCGCTCTGCGACGGTTCACGGTTTGCCGTGACCTGGACTATGCACTGGTCCCATCCGCGGATTGCCGGAGGAGAAAGGCTGTCCTTGCCGGGATGCTCATTCGTGGATATTCAGAATGACCTGATTATTCACCAGCGCGACTACTACGATGCCGGAGAGATGCTCTATGAACATCTTCCGCTGTTGGGCTGGGCGGTCCGTGGCGTGAAAAGAAGGGTACGCGCATGATGACTGTCCTCATCACCGGAGCAAGTTCAGGTATTGGGGCCGGACTTGCAAAATCCTGGGCCGATGACGGCTGGCACGTCATTGCCTGTGGGCGTGATGCGGCCCGGCTGGCGTCTTTACAGCAGCACAGCCCAAATATCACGGTGCGCCTGTTCGATATGACCGACCAGAATGCCAGCCGAGAGGCGCTGGCGGACTGTCCGGCCGATCTGGTTATTCTCTGCGCGGGCACCTGTGAGTATCTGGAGAACGGTGAGGTGGATGCCGCTCTGGTGGCGCGGGTGATGACCACTAATTTCCTTGGGCCGATAAATTGTCTGGCGGCCCTTCAGCCGCGGCTTGTTTCCGGTAACCGCGTGGTGCTGGTCAGCTCGATGGCCCACTGGCTGCATTTTCCACGAGCAGAAGCCTACGGCGCGTCCAAGGCCGCATTAACCTGGTTTGCCAATAGCCTGCGCCTGGACTGGGAGCCGAAAGGTATTGCTATCACCGTGGTCTCACCGGGGTTTGTCGATACCCCTCTTACCCGTAAAAACGACTTTGCGATGCCGGGGCAGGTCAGCGTGGATCGGGCGGTGAAAGCCATTCGTCACGGTCTGGCGAAAGGAAAAAACCACATCGCTTTCCCGGCGGGATTCAGTCTGATTATGCGCCTGCTGGCAGGGCTGCCAGCAGGTCTCCAACGCCTCTTTTTGCGCAGGATGGTACGCCCATGAACATCGCCATTATCGGCAGCGGTATTGCCGGGCTGACCTGTGCCTGGCGGCTCGCCGGGCATCATCAGGTCACGCTGTTTGAAGCGGATCCCAGGATTGGGGGGCATACCGCCACGGTGGATATCGCCACGTCTCAGGGAACATATGCCATCGATACGGGGTTTATTGTCTATAACGATCGGACCTATCCGCGCTTTATGGGGCTGCTGAGCGAGCTGGGTATCAGCGGACAAAAAACACAGATGAGTTTTTCGGTACACAACCCGCAGAGCGGGCTGGAGTACAACGGACACACGCTTACCTCGCTGTTCGCCCAGCGACGTAACCTGGTGAATCCGGCTTTCTGGGGGCTACTGAAAGAGGTTGTCCGCTTTAACCGCCTGGCGAAAGCGGCTCTTGCGGGCGATGTCGATCCCCGGGCCACTTTGCAGCACTTCCTTGAACAGCATAAGTTCAGCGCATTTTTTGCACGCCACTACATTTTGCCAATGGGGGCCGCTATCTGGTCTTCATCGCTGCAGGAGATGCGCCGTTTTCCGCTACCGCTGTTTTTGCGCTTCTTTGAGCACCATGGGCTGCTGGATATTACCCATCGTCCGCAGTGGTACGTGGTGCCCGGCGGCTCGCGGGAATATACCCGTGCGTTGTTGGCTCAGCTGGGCGAACGTCTGACCGTGCATCTGAACACTCCGGTGCAGCGGGTTATTCGTAGCCGCGAGGGCGTCACTGTCCAGCTTGAGCACGCAAGACAGACGTTCGATCAGGTGATTTTTGCCTGCCATTCCTCTCAGGCGCTGGCGATGCTCGACAACCCTTCTCAGGCTGAACGCGAAGTGCTTGGGGATATTGGCTGGCAACGTAACGAGGTGGTGTTACACAGTGACAGGCGCTGGCTGCCGAGGCGCGAACGTGCCTGGGCAAGCTGGAACTATCGCCTGAGCGAGCAGGATAACGTTCGTGCCTGCGTCACTTACAACATGAATATTTTACAAGGGTTGCCCGCGGGAGCGCCGCTGTTTTGTGTGACCCTGAACCCGGAAACGCCCGTCGAGGAGCGCTACGTCTGGCAGCGCTTTGTCTATGAGCATCCGCTTTTTAACCCTCAAAGCTGGCGTGCTCAGGCGCGTCGCGGCGAAATTAACGGTCATCAGCGAAGCTGGTTCTGCGGCGCTTACTGGTACAACGGCTTTCATGAAGACGGGGTACGTAGCGCCCTGGATGTGGTGAAAGGCATTGCAGCCGAAGGAGGGCAAGAAGATGAACAGTTGCCTGTATGAGGGGGGATTGCGCCACCGTCGCTTTCAGCCGAAAACGCACAATTTTACCTATCGCGTGTTTATGGCGTGGCTCGATTTAGATGAGCTTAGTGCGCTACCGTCCGTAGGGATCCGTCATAACCGTTTCGCCGCGGCGGCTTTCCACAATGTGGATTACCCGCTGGGCTGGCCGCTAAAAGAGAAGGCCCTTGAGCGCCTCGAAAGTCTGACGGGCGAGCGCCCTGATGGCCGCGTGATGCTTCTGACCCAGCTCCGTTACTTCGGTTTCCACTTTAATCCGGTCAATTTTTATTACTGCTATGACGGCGATAACCGACTGCGTTGGGTGCTTGCTGAGGTGCGGAACACCCCGTGGAACGAGCGTCATTATTATGCCGTGGATGGCCTGGCGCCGCGCCCGTTGGCAAAAGCCTTCCACGTTTCCCCGTTTAACCCAATGGACATGGTGTATCACTGGCGCTTTAACAGCCCTGGCAAAACGCTGCATATGCACATCGAAAATCATCAGGCCTCTAAAGTTTTTGACGCCACGCTGGCGCTGCACCGCGAGCCGCTGACGCGCAAAAACCTGACGTCACTGCTGCTACGTCTCCCGCTGATGACGCTGAAAACTGCCATCGCCATTTACTGGCAGGCGCTGCGGCTGTGGCTCAAACGTGTGCCTGGTTACAACCATCCCGCCAGCAGGAGTGAACGCTCATGACCGACCCCGCCTTTGCGCTTGAACCCGCTCTTCCGCGCAATGTTCGCATCGCGCGCTGGCTACTCTTCCGCCTTCTTGGTGGCATCCGGGAAGGGGCGCTAACCCTTCGCGAGGGGGGGCAGACTTTTCATTTTGGTGACGCGTCCTCCCTCCTGCATGCCGACGTGCAAATTCTCTCCTCCGGGGTTTACTGGCGAGTGTTGACCGGCGGGAGCCTTGCGGCCGCTGAAGCCTGGATGGACGGTGAGTGGGAGACGCAGCAGCTCACGCCATTACTGCAAATTCTGGCGCTCAACAGTAACGTGCTGGGACGGCTGGAAAGAGGGTTTCGCCTGCTCGGTAAGCCCGTCGAGCGCCTGCGGCACTGGACGCGGCGTAATCACCGGGAGCAGGCGCGGGAGAATATTGCCGCTCATTACGACTTGGGTAACGAATTTTATTCGCACTTCCTGGATGAGGAACTGCTCTACTCCAGCGCGTTGTTCACCGCAGGCGCTCAGGATCTTAGCCTGGCCCAGCAGGCAAAAATGGCGCGTCTGTGCGAACAGTTGGCGCTGACTGAAAGCGACCATTTGCTGGAGATTGGCACCGGCTGGGGGGCGATGGCGGAGTATGCAGCACGCCACTACGGCTGCCGGGTCACCACCACCACGCTGTCCAGGGAACAGTATCACTGGGCGAAAACGCGCATCGCCCGCGCGGGTCTTCAGGAACGTGTAGAGGTCCTGCTGTGCGATTACCGTGATTTGACCGGCGAGTATGACAAGCTGGTGTCTGTAGAGATGATTGAAGCGGTCGGTCAGCGCTATCTGCCCGCTTTCTTCCGCACCTGTCAGGCGCGTTTGCGTCCCGGGGGAAAAATGGCGATTCAGGCCATCACCATTCAGGACCAGCGCTACCGCGACTACAGCAAAAGCGTCGATTTCATTCAGCGCTACATCTTCCCCGGCGGTTTTTTACCGAGCATCTCGGTGATGAGTGACTTGATGACCCGCCACACTGATTTTGTGGTCCGCAATCTGTTCGATATGGGCCCTGATTACGCCCGCACGCTGGCACTCTGGCGGCAACGTTTTGTTCACGCCTGGCAGGACATTGAAAAGCTGGGATTTGATGACCGCTTCCGCCGCATGTGGCTTTATTACTTCGGCTACTGCGAGGCAGGGTTTAACGCCCGCACCATTAGCGTGGTGCAATTGACCGCAGAGCGCGTATGAAAAGCTCTGCACAAATCTTTCTGATGGCCATCGCCTTCGACCTGTACTGGGCGCTGGTGGTGGTGTTTCGCGAGCGGGGCCTGTTTTTGTGGTTCGCTCTCGCGATTTTTGCCTGGCTGATGCTGCCATCGGTACATCGTATTTATGCCCTGACGCTTACCGTAGCGGGCAGCGGCCTTGATGCTCTGTGGGCGCTGACAGGGCTTATCACCTTTCATGGGGATACATTGTTGCCCCTGTGGATGATGGCGCTGTGGCTAATGTTTTCAGCTGTCTGGACCCGGCTGACCCGCCTTTCAACGCTGCCGGGGTGGATACTCACGCTGCTGGGCACGCTGGGTGGCCCGCTGGCCTATCTTATCGGCAAACGCGTGGGCGCTATCACTTTTCTGGAGCCGACGTTTATCGTCGTCGGCTGGATGGCATCAGGCTGGCTGATTCTGATGCTGTTTTTCCACCTTTTGATGGGGAAGCAACGATGAGAGGCACTTTACTGTTGCTGCTCTGGCTTACCGCTATCACGCCGGTAGCCCATGCCGCCGACTGGCTGAGCTGGCGCAAAGTGGGGGACGCGACCCTCAGCTGGGGGCCGTTTACCGTCTATACCTCACAGCTGCGCACGCCGGATGGGCGTTATGCCGGTCCGGCGCAGGATCAGGCGCTGATTATTACCTATAAGCGAGACATTGGCCGCCAGGAACTGGTTGATGCCACGCGTGAGCAGTGGCGGGCGCAGGGCATTCTGGACAGGAGTCCGCAAAGTGAAACATGGCTGCACATGCTACAGGCGCTTTGGCCTGATGTGACAGCGGGCACCCAGCTGGCTTTTGTGCTTACCGACCGGCAGGGGCAGTTCTGGTATCGCGCGTCGGCGGCACAAAAAACCTTTACCCCACTAGGGCCACGTCAGTCAGAAGCCTTCAGCGCAGCCTTTCTGGCCATTTGGCTTGGCCCTCGCACGCAATATCCTGAGCTGCGACAGCGGCTGATCGGAGGTGAGAAATGAAACGCATCCTGATACTCGTTATGGGAGCCCTGTTGCTGCTGGCAGGCTGTAGCACAGAGGTTGCCGATTACCGTAACCAGCAGCCAACGCTCGACATATTCCATTACTTCCAGGGAAAAACAGCGGCGTGGGGAATGGTGCAGGATCGCAGCGGTAAACAGCTGCGCCGTTTCCATGTGGATATCGACGGTGACGTGGTGGGTGACACGCTGACGCTCAACGAGCACTTCATCTATGACGATGGCGAGAAGCAGCAACGGATCTGGCATATCCGTCGCGTCAGCCCTGAGCGCTACGAAGGCACCGCCGGGGATATTGACGGCGTGGCGACAGGCCGGGCAGCAGGCAACGCCTTCAACTGGCGCTACAGCATGAATGTGACTGCCAACGGCAATACATGGCTGCTGCACTTTGATGACTGGATGTACCTGCAGGACGGCACGCATCTTTTTAATAAAACCGCGATGAAGAAATTTGGCATTACCGTAGGCACGGTGACGCTTTTCTTCACCCGGGCAACGCAGTAAAGAGGAGAGCGCCATGAACATTCAACCCGTCATTGGAGTGAGCGGATGTTTAACCGGCTCGGCCGTACGGTTTGACGGCGGACATAAACGGATGGCCTTTGTGATGGAGGCGCTGGCTCTGGTGGTGGCGTTCAAACCCATCTGCCCAGAGGTGGCCATTGGGTTGCCCGTGCCGCGCCCGGCGTTACGGCTGGTGAAAGCGCGTGAAGGGGAGATCCGGATGCGCTTCAGCCATGCGCCGCACGACGATATCACGGAGAAAATGGCTGATTTCGCCGCAGGATATGTCTCCAGAAACGATGAGCTTTCGGGATTCATCGTGTGTGCCAAATCGCCTTGCTGCGGCATGGAGCGCGTGCGGTTGTACGATGAAATGGGCAATCGTGGGCGTAAAGAGGGCGTGGGCCTTTTCACCGGGGCGTTGCTTGAGAAATACCCGTGGTTACCGGTTGAAGAAGATGGCCGACTGCATGATCCGGTGCTGCGCGAGAACTTTGTTGAGCGCATCTTTGCTTTGCATGAACTGAACACGCTACGGGCCAATGGTCTTAGCCGACGTGCGCTGCTGAATTTCCATAGCCGCTATAAACTTCAGCTGCTGGCACACCACCAGGCGGGTTACCGTGAGATTGGGCCGTTCGTCGCCTCGTTGCATAAATGGGAAGACCTGGACAGTTTCTTCGTGGCATACCGTGAAAAACTGATGGCGATCCTCAAGAAGCCGGCCTCGCGGAAAAATCATACTAATGCAATGATGCACATTCAGGGATATTTTCGTGACCAGCTGAACGCCCGTCAGCGCTGCGAGCTGCGCGATGTGATCCTCCGCTATCGCGACGGGGTATTACCGATACTTGCCCCCCTGACGTTACTCAAACATTACCTGGCCGAATATCCGGATGACTATCTATTAACGCAGAACTATTTTAATCCCTATCCGGAGTATTTAGCTCTGCGTCTGGCCGTCAATTAATTGCGTACTGTATTATGGGCGTGCGCTTTTGCCCACAGGAGAAAAAGAGCCTGCTTTGCCCGGTGGGCCTCTCTTTGCTCTACAGCTCGCCCTGCGGCTGTAATTGATAAATCCAGGCGGTCACGGCTCTGCCATCGAGCGTGGTGACATCGACTTCGACGCGATCGTAGCCGTCCTCGAATTCATCCAGCATCGGCCAGTGTGCGCTCAGGTTGCTGGATAAAAACAGATAGCCGTGAACCTCAGGCCCCTCGTTATCCAGCACGATCCCGGGGAAATCGGCGGCGGCCCCCCAGCCTCGTTCGTAAAATGTACCGGTCACGTAGCCCGGTAGCCACTCACCGCCGATCTTTTCCATAATATGCGCATTAGCGTGACCGGGGCGAAGCGTACCGTAGACAAACAGAGATTCCATTTTTCCTCATCGTACAAAGCAATTAAAGTGGGAGCGGAGAAGGATGTTCAAAATACGGTTTAATGCTGTAGCCCGCAAGCCAAAAGCATCACGCCTGCAAATACGTATTTTTCAGTATTTGGCCGCGCGGAGTGGGGGCTTCACCCTGTAACAAACTGATAAAACGCAAGGTAGCCCGCAGTAAATAATTTTCTGCTTAGTGCATAATGACATTATGTGCCAGGCTTTCAGTAAAACCCTTACCGGCTGGTCACAGCATGCACAAACAACCCAGATACCAGCGTAGGCGCATAGCCTTATCGGCAATAATCTTCATTGCCTGTCTGTCAGGCTCAGCCTTGTTCCTCTACGTGCAAACCAGCATCTGGCTAAACGCTCAACAGCAAAATGCGATGGCTCTGGCCAAAAATCAGCTTAATTCCCTGTTTTCACATGTTCAGCGCTCGGCCCAGTCGATGTACGGCCTGGCCGGTGCGCCCTGTACAACGCAAACCATTGAAGCGCTCCGGCGCCAGCTGGCCATTACGCCTAACGTTGGGAATATTGAGCTTGCCGCTTCTGGAGAAGTCTATTGCTCCTCACTCCAGGGAGAGGTTCCTCGTGGGGCCGATCGGCGAAAATCATATCAACTCTATCTGGCATCAGACATTAAAGCGTTAAATGGTCATCCGTTCGTACTATTTCATCTACAAAACGGAAATTATGGGCTCTACACCAGCACGGATGGCTACTATATCCGTAATATCCTCGAGTCTGCCTCAGAGCATGTCCCTGTTATTCTGAGTACGGCATGGGGATGGATGTCGCAGGACGGGAAAGTTCATCCGTCGACATACACCGCGAGTGACAAGGCTATTGTCATTCAATCAGGAAGCTATCCGTTCAGCCTGGCGGCCGCTATTCACTCCGGAAATGTTATTCAGACCTGCCTGGAAGATGGGCGGTTAATGATAGCGATTTTGATCCTGCTTTCTGCTGCGGCTGCGCTGTTCAGCTATCTCTGGACCGGGCGGCCCAGGACGCCTGAAAAGCTTCTGACGGAAGCAATGAAAAATCGCGAACTGCATCCGTACTTCCAGCCGATTGTTAAAGGTGAGCATCCTGCCCCGGTTGGCTGTGAGGTACTGGTCCGGTGGCTGCATAAGGGGAACATTATTCCTCCTGACCAGTTTATTCCTATGGCTGAACAAACCGGTTTAATTATTCCCCTGACGCAACAGTTGATTATTGATGTCACCGACAAGTTTGCGGCACATTACCAAACCTCCACCCCGTTTTATATCAGCTTCAATATCAGCGCCCGGCATCTGCAGTCTGCATCCATTGAGGATGACTTCGACTATTTTCTGCGTCGGGTCGGGAGCAATATCAACCTGGTTCTGGAAATTACCGAACGGGAAATGTTAACGGGTAATGACACTGCGCTGAACAATATCGAGCGGTTCAAAGCCCGGGGGGTGCGCTTCGCGCTCGATGACTTTGGTACCGGGTATTCCACGTTGGAAATACTTCATCAGATGCCGGTCGATATTATTAAAATCGACAAGCTTTTTACGTCTGGAATAGGCGTTCATCGCTTATGTAACGATATCATCGGCAATATTACCGATCTGGCAACGCGCATTGGGGCGGCAGTCATTGCTGAAGGCGTAGAAACAGAAGCGCAGGTGGATTTTCTGCGGCATCAGGGCGATATCGCTTATCAGGGATATTTTTTCTCCAGGCCACTGTCGGTTGATGCATTTAAAAACTGGCTGTCAGCCAACGCGGCGGCGGGGGAGCCTTAGTTAGCCGGGAGAAGGTGACCAGGGGAAAAAACGGACAGGGACCTGGTGCCTGTCGGGAAACAAAAAGCCCGCTTAAGTTTCCTTAAGCGGGCTTCTCTAAATATGGCTCCTCTGACTGGACTCGAACCAGTGACATACGGATTAACAGTCCGCCGTTCTACCGACTGAACTACAGAGGAATTGTTTCAACGGGGCGCATGGTAGCGTTAGCCGTTAAAACTGTCAACAGTAAAAGTAACGCATTAATTCGTATGGTTAATTTTGCATCGGGTTGTTGGTTTAATGCACCGTATTTCCCGCTGAACCGGGTGTGTTTTCACTCTCTACCAGCCGTTGTAACGGATCTTGTCCGTAGAACTGGCAAAAACGTTGGTAAAGTGACACGAAGCGGGGTGTGAAAAGCTGTGGGGCGCTGAAGAAATATTCGGAAAGCACCGCAAAGCACTCTGCCGGATCGGTTGCCGCATAGGCGTCAATACTGGCGGCATTTTCACCGACCATGTCTATTTCATCCTGAATGCTGTCCATGGCTGCATGGAGGTCATGCTCCCAGCCCGCGACGTCGCGCAATGCAATCAGCGGCACGCCGCTGGCGCGATCGCCGTTGCGGCTATCAAGCTTGTGGGCAACTTCATGGAAAATCAGGTTAAAACCGGACGCATCGAAAGAGTCCTGCACGTCAAGCCAGTTCAGCACTATCGGCCCCTGTTGCCAGCTCTGCCCGGACTGCACGACGCGCTGGCTGTGTACCAGACCAAAGTCGTCCTGCCATTCGTCATCGACGATAAACGGGGCCGGGTAGATCAGTATTTCATGAAAACCGTCCAGCCATTCGATGCCCAGCTCTAAAACCGGCAGGCAAAACAGCAGCGCTATTCGTGTGGACTTGAGTTCATCCAGTTCAAAACCCTGCACCGGCACCAGCCTTTTTTGCTGTAAAAAACGCTCGGCAAGGTGAATTAATTTTTGCTGCTCGGTTTCACTGAGTGGCGCCAGCACGGGAATGGCTAACGCCTGCTCCCACGGCAAAGCCGGGGCAGCGGTTGAATCACTTGCTTTCCAGGGCCACTTAATCATGTTACTTGCTCGCAAAGTCATCGTTCGAACTAAAACGAAAGGGCGCAGGCTGTTAAAATGCCGCATAACCTGGCATGATGGCAACCACAGAACGGAGAGATGCCGGAGCGGCTGAACGGACTAGTCTCGAAAACTAGAGTAGGGGCAACCCTACCGGGGGTTCAAATCCCCCTCTCTCCGCCATTCATTTTCATATCGTTGAATGCTATTTATTGATTTGATATCGGGTATGCCATGCGCGATCGGCTTGTTTGATGGCATTAGGCTACATCGGACAAATCTTCGCTACGCAAGTTACCACTTAGCCAGCATATTTGAATAGCGCTTTGCGACTATGTCCTTAATTCTGTGAACTAAGTCGATGCATCTATACCTGATATGCCGGCTTCACTCCCGGAACAACCTAATTTTCCACATTTTGCCTTCATACTGGGTTACTACGCATCGCGGGCAGGACAACGCGCCGGGCGTTCTGCCAGGCTTGCCGATTGCCCATCATTCCGCCTGTCCTGCGAGCGGGGTGCAGGAGAGCCACGCTAAAATTCAATCTGGCCGCCCAGCTCCACGACACGGTTCGGTGGGATCTGGAATAAGTCAGGGGCTCGCAGCGCGTTCCGCTGGAAGACCTGGAACACCCGGCCCCGCATTCTCAGATACCACGGGCGTTTCCCCATCACCAGCGTGTCCCTTGACAGAAAGAATGAGGTTTCATTGAGAGACATACTGAGGCCCGTCAGGCCACAGCGATAGAGAATATCCGTCATATTGGGCGTTTCACGCCACCCATATCGCGCGGTGACGCGCCAGAAAGAATCAGACAGCCGTTCCGTATCAAGACGTCTGACGCGGTGTACGTAGGGAACATTCTCGGTCACCACGGTCAACAGAACCACCCGCTCATGGAGTATTTTGTTGTGCTTAAGGTTGTGGAGAAGCACAAGAGGAATGGCGCTGCTTGCTCTGACCATCACCACCGCCGTGCCTTTAACCCGCTGCGGCGGGTCTTTCTCAAGAGCGGTAATCAGCGCATGCAGCCCTTCTTCATCCTCTCTCAGGCGGCCAAGAAGGCGAGAGCGTTCTGTTTTCCAGGTCAACATCACCGAAAGCACCAGCAAACCAAGAATGACCGGTAACCAGCCGCCGGTAAACAATTTAGACAGGTTCGCGCTAAACAGCGGCACATCAATAAGCATCATCAGGCACAGCATGATCCCTGCCTTAACGAGCGACCAGCCCCAGCAGTGGCGGGCAACAATGAACAGCAGTACCGATGTCAGTACCATTGTTCCCGTCACGACGATGCCATAGGCTGAAGCCAGCGCGCCGGACTGCCGGAAAGAGACGATAACAACGAGCACGGCCGCAAATAAAAGCCAGTTCACCACCGGGATATAAATTTGCCCCGACTCATCTTCAGAAGTATGAATAATGCGCATTGGGGGGAGATATCCCTGGCGAACAGCCTGACGCGTCATGGAAAAAACGCCCGAGATAACGGCCTGCGAGGCAATAACCGTCGCCAGCGTCGCCAGCACCAGCATAGGAACAAGAGCCCAGCCCGGCGCCAGTAAAAAAAAGGGGTTCTGAATAGCGGCAGGGTCGCGCAGCAACAGCGCGCCCTGGCCAAAATAATTCAACACCAGTGCTGGCATGACTAACGAAAACCAGGCAATTCGAATGGGGGGTTTGCCAAAATGCCCCATATCAGCATACAGGGCTTCGGCACCGGTGACCGCCAGAACGACCATGCCCAGCGCGGTGAAAGAGGTGGCGTGATAGGTGACAAAAAAATGAAACGCCCACTGCGGGTTCAATGCCTGCAGTATTGCCGGGTAATGAAGAATGCCTCTGATCCCCAATACCGCGAGCACACCAAACCAGAGAATCATCACCGGCGCAAACCACTTACCGACCAGCCCGGTTCCTTTTTTCTGAATAATAAAGAGGACGGTCAGCACAATGATCGACAGCGGCACAACATACCCGGACAGAGAAGGGGCGATAATTTCCATTCCTTCGATCGCAGAGAGCACGGAAATTGCCGGGGTAATGACACCGTCACCGTAGAAAAAGCTGCCGCCAATCAGCCCCAGCAGGATGATTATGCCGGTGCTTCTCGGTCCGAGTTGCCGTATCGCGAGCGACATCAGCGTCAGGATCCCACCCTCGCGCTCGCTATCAGCCCGCATCACAAAGACAATGTATTTAATCGAAACAATCAGCGTCAGCAGCCAGAAAATAAGCGACAAAAAACCAAATAAAGCCGCAGGATCGTTGGCCGCATTGCCCACGCTTTTTAGGCATTCCCGTAAGGTATACAAGGGGCTTGTGCCAATATCGCCATATACCACACCCACGGCGGCCATTGTCATTGCTGACAATGACGTTTTCTTTTTCACTGACATGATTGACCCTTAGCCCGTCGGGAAAATGTTAACCAGAAGTGAATAAGAGTATAGCCAGAACCTGGCCGTCCGACGGAACGCTTTGCGGAAAGTCAGGTACGGTTTACGGCGATATTTTTAGCCCCTGACGCCCACCACGCTAAGCTGATAAATCATGGTTGCACCTGGCGGGATCTGCGGGGGTTGCCCGCGGTCACCATAAGCCAGTTCTGGCGGCACGACCAGCGTCATTACGCCGCCATTGCCCGCCAGTTCAATGGCCTCTTTAAACATCGGTGGGAACTCGCTAAGTTTCTGTGAAATCACGGCTCCGGTGCGCTTCATGTCGTTCACCACCGTGCCATCGATAAGCTTCTCTGTTACCTGAATATCAACGGTACTGGTGGCCGCGATTCTGCGCTGACCTTTCTTTTCCAGCTGGTAATAAAACCCGCCCGGTGAACGGTGTACACCGGCGCGTTTCACAAATTGCTCGGTATATTTTGCGCCATCCTGACGGTGGCGCCAGGCGTAGGCTTCGGTAGCTTCCTGCAAACTCGACTCCCGCTCTTCAATGCGCTCGCGAAGCTCATTTTCCGGCACTCGGATGCGGTTGTTCAGGTAGTCCTCGATGCCGGTGATTACGGCGTCGTTGTCGGTGGAAATGTTCAGCAGTTTATTGCGCTGGTGCATCATGGCGATGTTTTTGCCAATCATCACGCCGGTGGCGTAGTCGGTTAGCTTGTCTTCCCCCACGGAAGACATTGAAGAGCTGGGGTCGGCCCGCAGATAAACACTCTTCGTTGGCGGAAGAAGCAGTGCGACGGTGCTGCGCAAAGCCTCAGATACCGCGGGCGTGAAGGAGGAGAAAAGCGAATTGCGCTGATGGGAAACAAGCTGCGCTTCCAGTTCGGCAATACGTATTTTCAGCAGGCTGGCTTCCTGCTTTTGCCCGCTAAGCTCTCTTTTTAACACGGTAAGCTGGTTCTCTTTGCGCGGCGCAGGGGGCTTCTGGCTCCTGCGGGGAACCGCTGCGGGTTTAGGAGGCGGTGGGGCTGGCCTGCTACCCTGCGGCGAAGGGGCGGGTAAAAAACGCGATTCATCAAAATTTCCGGTCGGAACATTCGACTGCGGTTGAGTCCATGAAAAATTGTCTGCTTTGCACAGGGTGGGCAGCGCTAGCAGCACCAGCACTGGCAGTATTTCAGGTCGGAACGACATGTGTAACCTCTCCGTATAACTAACAACGGGAAAATAAAATAATCTCAACTAACTAGCGTGCTTTTTTAATTTAAAAACATGAAATGAACTTCGGTAAATAATATGTTTACTACCAGTTAACTTGTTGCTGGTAATAAGTCATTTCTCAAATGGAAATTCAAATTTCTTAGTTGCCAACTATTATGTAAAGGCTCTCTGCAGAACCGCGCTGAGTTACGGAACGGGAAATAACCGTAGGTATTTTTTTTAATATGGGATTATGACAATGCGAATGAAATCAATTGTGGCAGCACTGTTTACTGTCGGCGTCATTGCCTCTCAGGCGAACGCCAGCGAAGGGGGCGGCAAGGTCACCTTCACCGGTGAGATCAACAGCGGCGCGTGTAGTATCGCCCCGGATTCCGTTGACCAGACCGTGCAAATGGGCAGCATCACCTCCAACGTGCTTAACGGCGGTGGTCAGTCATCTCCGGTCATGTTCGACATTAACCTTGTTGACTGTGACGGCACTAAAAATATGGTGAATGTTACCTTCAACGGCACCGCGGACAGCGTCGATGCAACGCTGCTGGCGCTGCAAGGCGGCCACGCTAAAGGGGCGGCCATCAAGCTGATGGATAGCAATGAAAATAAAATTGCGCTGGGTACTGCGTCGAGCAATATTTCGATCCAGCCTGGCACTAACACCCTGCGTTTACAGGCTGCGCTGCAGGGTACCGGCACCGTGACTCCGGGTGACTTTACCAGCATCGCGAACTTCACCCTGGCGTACAACTAACACCTTTGTTGATCCCCTCTGTTCCATTGAGTGATGGTTTCCATCACTCAATATTAATCGCAAAGGTGAATACGATGCTTAAGGCATGGAAAGTTGGCATAGCCCTTCTTACGTTTTTACTGACCGGCGCTTCAAGGGCGGACGATATACTGCAGGGCAAGCTGGCATTGAGTGGCTCAATCTTTTCGCCGACCTGCAATATTGATAGCGAAAGTCGCGATCAGACCGTCGATTTCGGCCAGCTGGCCGCCAGGCCAGAAGATAGCACCAGCCGTGTCGCCAGCAGCCAAACCGCGTTCACTCTCCGGCTGGTGAACTGCGATCTTCAGCTGTTAAAGAATCAGTCTGTCGACGTGCTGCTCACGGGAATCCCCAGCCAGTACGATCCGCGAATGCTGGCCGTTGATGGTGATGCGAAAGGAATAGCCATTGAAATTGCTGACAGCCGCCACCGTATTATTCCTCCGGGCATCGCCGTTAATGTCGCTACATTGATCGCGGGTGACAATGAATTAACTTTTAATACCAGCCTGCATATTTTTGGTAAACGAGTCGGCGCCGGGGAGTTTAATAGCACGGCACAAATACTGCTGCGGTATTTCTGATTATTGCAAGCTAAACGGGCGGTTGATTATTTAACGCATGGCGGTTTGCCGCGTGTTATCTGGAATAAGCGAAAATTTCTATGATATCCCTGGATACGAAAAAAAAATTGCTGGCGGTGTGTATTGGCTTGTCATTTTATAAGCCCGATGAAGCGGCCGCGGCAACGGAATTTAATACCTACATACTGGATGTCAACGATCGCGACCGTGTTGATTTGAGCCGTTTCTCTAACGATGGCTACGTCATGCCGGGCGAATATCTGCTGGATGTCAAAATTAATGACGCCATGATAGGCCAGCGCACCATTCGGTTCATCACCGATCCGCAAAACCCTGATGCATCCCGCGCCTGTTTGCCTGCCGATCTTGTCGGCATGATGGCGCTAAAGCCGGAAGCCGCGGAAAAGATCCGCTACTGGAATGGCAACCAGTGCGTGGATATCAGCGGTATTGAGGGGGCTACCGTATCTAATCGTATTGGTCAGGGCGTCCTGCAAATAACAATTCCTCAGGCATGGATGAAATACAAAGACGCCAACTGGACGCCACCAGAACAGTGGGACCGGGGGATCCCCGGCCTGCTGGTGGACTACAACCTGACGGGGCAAATCGGTAAGCGCTACGGTAAGAATGATGTGCACAGCTCCTATAACAGTTTCAGCAGTTATGGTACCGCTGGGGCTAACGTAGGAAGCCTGCGCCTGCGTGCCGATTATCAGGCCTGGTCTGCGCGCAACAAGCTAAGGGATAAAGGCGGTTTTGCCTGGAACCAGATCTATGGTTTTGTCCCCTTGCCGGAGCAAGGGGCCCGCTTTGCCGTGGGCGAGATTTACCACGATTCTAGTATTTTTAGTAACTTCCGAATGACCGGGGCAAGCCTGCGCAGTGACGAAAGAATGCTGCCGCCTAGCCTGCAGGGATTTGCGCCGGAAGTCCGTGGTACCGCCAAAAGCAACGCCAAAGTCACCCTTTCCCAGGACGGGCGCATTCTTTATGAAACCACCGTGCCGGCGGGGCCGTTTGTCATCCAGGACCTCAACAGTTCGGTGCGCGGAAAGATAAATGTCCGTATTGAAGAGGACAACGGCAGCGTGTCGACTTATGACGTCAACACCGCGTCGGTTCCCTATCTGACTCGTCCTGGATCGGTACGCTATAACTTGGCCATGGGGATGCCTTCTAACACCAACCACCGGGTTTACGGGCAGGGATTTGGCCTGGCGGATATCTCCTGGGGGCTGAGCAATAACTGGTCACTGTATGGCGGTGCGCTGCTCGGCGGTAGCTATAACGCGGTCAACGCGGGCGTCGGCGTCAATCTCAATGCGCTGGGGGCTGTGTCTCTGGACGTGACCCAGTCTTTTGCTTCGCTGCCGGGACGCGGGCGGGATAACGGTATGTCGGTGAAGGTGCAGTACTCCAAACGTTTTGATGAGTATGACAGCCAGATAACCTTCGCGGGCTACCGCTTCTCCCAGCGTAAATACATGGATATGTCTCAGTATCTTGACGCGCGCTATGAGCGCGAGCGTGAAGACTATGGCAGCCGGGAAAAGCAGAGCTACACCGTCAGCGCCAGCAAAACGTTCTTTGCCGACTCGCCTTCGAAGGCCTTTACCACCTATATCAACTACAACCACCTGGAGTACTGGAACCGGCCCACACAGGAGCGCATCGATTTCTCGGTGAGCAAAATGATGAATATCGGGTCGCTACAGGGGGTGTCGGTATCCCTGAGTGCCTACAAATCGAAATATCACGAAACCCGCAACGACTACGGTGGCTCGTTGAATATCTCTCTGCCGCTGGGGCAGGGACGTCGGGGTGGTTACAACATGCAGGTACAAAACAGCGACATCACTCAGACGGGATCCTACAGCGATTATTCCGATCCGAATAACAACTGGCAGTTGAATTCGGGGATGAACCGCAAAGGGAAAGCGCTGGGCAGTGGCTACTACACCCATGAATCCCCTTACGGCACCTTTGCCGCCAACACCTCATACCAGCAGGACAGCTATGCCTCGCTTAGCGCGTCGATGAGAGGGGGCGCAACGGCGACAGCGCAGGGAGCGGCACTGCACCGCAACGGCTTTGGCGGGGGATCGCGCATTATGGTCAATACCGGCAATGTCAGCGGTGTGCCGATTAACAATGGCAAAACGACCACTAACCGATTTGGCGTAGGCGTGGTCTCCGATGTACCGAGCTATTTCGACACAACCACCAGCATCGACGTCAACAAGCTGGCAAACGATGTTGAAGCGACCCGCGCGGTCGTGCAGGGCACTCTGACTGAGGGAGCCATCGGTTATCGCAACTTTGCGGTAGTACGCGGCGAGAAAATGTTTGCCGCGCTGCGAACCGCTAACGGCGAAGCTCCCCCGTTTGGCGCCATCGTTCTGAACCAGAGTGGACGTGAAGTTTCGGTGGTGAACGATGACGGCAGCGTCTATCTCACCGGCGTACAGAAAGAAGAGGTGCTGGACGTTGCCTGGGGCGGCAGCAGGCAGTGCCGAATCAAGGTACCGGGCAACTATCAGAGTCTTTCCCAGCTCCTTTTACCGTGTGAATAATTGACAGGAAATCGATTAACTATGTCTCTCTTTTCTTTAAAAACTACGCTGGCGCTGACCGTTGTTATCGCCTGTGCGCTGATCAGTCTCTCCACCTTTGCGGCGCTGACGCCGGACAGAACCCGCATCGTCTTTGATGAGGATAACCGTTCGGTCAGCATCATGATAACCAACGACAACAAACAGCTGCCGTTTCTCGCCCAATCCTGGCTGGAGGATGCCGGGCACAAAAAGGTGCATTCACCGCTGATGGTGATGCCGCCGCTGCAGCGTATCAACGGCGGTGAAAAAAGCCTGGTGCGCATCGTGGCTTCTCCGGCCATCGCCACGCTGCCGGCGGACAAAGAGTCCTTATTCTACTTTAACCTGCTGGAGGTACCGCCGCGCCCGGAGAAGAGCAACGTCATGCAGATAGCGCTCCAGTCGCAGATCAAACTCTTCTATCGCCCGAAGGCGATCAAGCCAGAAAGAGGGGCCGTCTGGCAGGACAAGTTGATATTCCACAAGCAGGCAGGCGGGTTGCGTATTGAAAACCCTACGCCTTATTACGTCACGCTAAGCAGGATTTCGCGGAATTTTCATAAGGACGGTGGGGGCGTTATCAAGGGCTTCACGCCGGTCATGATTGCGCCAAAGGCGAGTGAGAACGTCTCGCTGCCCGAGGGGCTGCCTAATCAGTTTGTAGTGAGCTACATCAACGACTACGGCGGTCAGCCGGAGATCAAGTTCAGCTGCAAGGGGAGTACCGGCTGCCGTGTGGCTGGCGACCAGTAAGGGCCATTGAAGGAGAAAATTTATGGGACACCATGCACCACGCACCACGTTACAAAGAATGCTGCTGACGGCCTGTTTACTCGTCTGCACGTCAAGCCAGGCGCGCGATTCGAAACCCATTGCCCAGCCGCGTAACGAGATACCAGACGTCGCTCAAATTCACTTTGTTGGCGGCTTGCTCAGCACGCCCTGCGCGCTGTCGGTGGACTCTGCTTTTCAGCGGGTCGATCTCGGGCAGCTTAGTGCGAAAAGCTTTCGCGAAGTAGGGGACCGTTCGGCGGATGTCACCTTCACTTTGCGTTTTCAGGACTGCCTGATGGGAGCGCATGCGTTTGAAGACGGTATCGACAGCACGCGCTACAGCGGAGACAACAGCTTTGTCACCGGTGAGCAGGTTGTCGCCTTTTCCTTCGCGGGAGAGACGGACATCGCCAACCCGAACCTGCTGAAACTCAACGGTGCACGGGGCGTGGGTATCCGGTTAAGCGATGCCAGAGGGACACAAATCCCGCTCAACAGGGTGATGCGCAATCAGTACCTGAACGCGGGCAACAACGAATTACGATTTAGCGCGAATCTTGAAGCGACACAAAGGTTCGTGATGGCCGACGCCTTTGACGCTGTCGTCAACGTCAATGTTTACTATTTCTAAGGGGGCAGTCTTGAGCGTTTACCCATTAAACCGCCTTACGCTGGCGCTGGCGCTTCTCACGCTTTCCGGGCTCGCGCGGGCTGAGGTGCAGGGAGAGATCCAGGGCTTAGACGGCGTTATCACGCCTCCGGAGGTGATTTTAACCCAGGATAAAGTCACCAGTAACGTACCTGGGGCAGAGTTTGAAGTGAAATGGGGCTACACGCCAGTCTATTTAGGAAAATCCTACTGCCCGTCCGGGCCAATAGAGCGCAGCACCATCACCTATAATGCCCGTTTTGCTGATTTATTGCCTGGCAGTGACAGCTGGCATAAGTTCAATGATTACTTTGACGTGAAAGTGGTTATGTCAGTGGGAAACGGTGCTGGTGGTTCGGGGACCAATATAGACAACGTGGTCGTTCCATTCCCGGCGAAAACCGGCACCGACAGTGACTATGTCTGTTACCCCACCGACAAGAATGGCACTCCGCTGGGTGAACACAAAATGTTTTATACCGCCAGTAAGGGGACGGCGACCTTCAGGCTACGCAAAAGCCTGGATGGAAATAGCGATGCTAAATCCGAACACACTGTTGAGGTCTTTGGCTTTTTAACCAATGGCGTAGGGTTTGGCAGTGATCCTATCTTCAGGATGACTTTCCGCACGGATGTCGAGGCTACCCCGGAAAAATGCACCTTTAATAACGGCAGCCCGATCAACGTCGATTTTGGCGATATCGGGACCGACAATCTGGACGGCAGTCGCTATGTTAAGAACGTTGATATTACCTTTGTCTGTACCGGTGGGCGTTTTGATGCAGGCGACGTACCTATTAGCCTGGCGCTTAAGCAAAACGGTACCAGCGGCGACAGTTTTGCGACCAACCTGGCCGATCTGAGCATCCTGGTTAAACGTCAGGGGAATCTGGTGAAGCCCAACGTTGCCGAGCCGGTCACAAGCCCCGGGAACCGCGGAAGCTGGAACCTGACCGCCGCGCCGCTGGCGGCAGTCGACGCCTCTCTGGGAGAGGGGGTCTTTACCGCTTCTGCCACCGTGGTGGCGAGTTTTCAATAAAGGAGATTACGGCATGCGTAGTGCAATGATGAGTCTGGTGTTGCTCGCCGGCAGCTTCAGTGGCTCGGTTCTGGCTATCGACTCAGTGGGCGGTGAGGTGACATTTTTCGGAAGACTGGTACCGCAGCCTTGCACCGTCAATCCCGAGTCACTGGATATGACGGTTCCCCTTGAGCCCGTTAACGTTAAAACGCTGGTGGCGAACGGCGGGAAAGGGGCGGATAACGCCTTTTCTATCGGTCTCTCAGGCTGCAAAACCAGCGTAAAGGATACCGTCCGGGTGATGTTTAACGGTCAGGTAGACCCGGATATGGCCGGACTATTGCAGACCACGGGAACGGCAAAAGGGGTCGCGCTCCGTTTGCTCAATAAGGATCTGTCAAACCTGGATATTAATACACAATCGCTGCCGATAACGCTGGTCGACGGCAGCAATGCGTTGAATTTCTTCGTCCGGGTGGAGACGAACGATGCGTCAAAAGTCGTGGGGGGGCCTTACGAGGCCAGCGCCACGTTTACGCTTAGCTATCAGTAACCATCAGAATTTCCAGACGTTAAAGTGTCATTAGCTCGCTTTTAATAGCCATTACTTCGTAGACACCTGATAATTATATTGCTCAGCAGCACCAGCACCAGGCTAATTAACGATAAGCATTTTAGTATCGTTGTGTTTAAAAGGACGTAAATATGAATGCTATCGTATTTAACGAAATAGACGGCGTTGAATATGACCCGCTGTATAACGAAATACTGCTGGCGCTTTCCGATCATGACAATTCTGCTGACCCACTTATTAATTCTGAAGAAAGTGAGTCAGTCGACTGGGTGGATATTTGTGAGAAATGTGAGCGGTTATTAACTGCCTGTAAAGATCTGCGCGTTATGATCTGGCATTTACGGGCAACGCTGCACACGCAGGGCATTATTGCGCTGTTTCATGATATCCGTCGAATTGATGAAGCGCTGGCCAGCGGGGAGACCGTTTTTCCACATATGCCGGATGAGCCGGAGGGCAGTAGCCACGCGGCCGCACTGGGCTGGATGGCAACCGCCTCCTGCCTGTCGGAAATAAAACAAGCCCGATTAATGGCGGACAGTACGCTTACCATTGAAGAACTGCAGCGCTGCATGTTGCAGGATGATTCGGTTCTCACGTGGTCAGAGCTGATTGTTATTCTTGGGAAAAGTGCCGTCAGATACCAGGCGCAGGGCTGCCCGGCGCTGCAATTTCAGTGCTCATTTGTCGTGGAGGCGCTGGCGCGTATTGAACAATATGCCAATCAGCATAGCGACAGCTATCAGCTGGACTGCCGTAATCTACGGGCGGTATTAAGCAAAATGGCCGCTCAACTGGCCGGGCTGGAGCAACCTCCCGTGGACGACGCGGGCGTGGTAACCGAGGTGCCTGATGAGAACAGTACGCTTCGGCGAGACGGTCAAATTCGCAGCCGCCAGGATGCTGTATTAATGATGAATAGCAT
This sequence comes from Enterobacteriaceae bacterium RIT693, assembly GCA_009668225.1. Taxonomy (GTDB): domain Bacteria; phylum Pseudomonadota; class Gammaproteobacteria; order Enterobacterales; family Enterobacteriaceae; genus Cedecea. The sequence goes on from WJYK01000003.1 coordinate 37,606, forward strand.
CATCGATTATTTTAAGGCTCATGAGCCAAGCCATCCCGCGCCAATATTTATTCGGCGGGCGCAAAAACTGATTGGTATGGAATTTGAAGATATTGTCGAGGAATTAATGCCGGATGCCCGTGGGGCTCTGGGAACCTTTATTGGGAAGTCAGGCTAATAGTTTTTTCAGGAGAGTCTAATGGCCAGAGATACAAGCTCGCAAAAATTTATAGGCAAAAATAATGCACCGCGAGTTCAAATTGAATACGACGTTGAAATATACGGTTCACAAAAAAAGGTGGAATTACCGTTCGTAACCGGGGTGATGGCTGATTTATCTGGCCATCGCGCTGAACCACTGATGCCGATCGCCGAGCGCAAGTTTTTAACGTTTGATAAAGACAATTTTGATGCTCGCATGCGCGCTATTACCCCGCGCCTGTCGATGCGTGTCGATAATACGCTGAGCGACGATGATTCGCTGCTGAATGTGGAACTCGACTTTACCTCGATGGACGACTTTTCTCCCGGAGCGATTGCCAAAAACGTACCGGAGCTGTCGCGTCTGATGGAAACCCGCTCTCGCCTGGCGGAGCTGATTACCTATATGGACGGCAAAGCGAGCGCGGAAGAGGTGATTAAAAGTTTGCTGGAAGACCCGGATTTCCTCCATCGCCAGGTGAATGAGAAGAACAACGCGTTTCTGAACCCACAGAACGATGAGAACCCAGGGGAGGATGCCTGATGGACATGATGCAAGACGCGGCCCTCAGCCGTAAGGGCGAACTCCAGTTCCAGGATGAAAACAACAGCGCGCTGGATGAGATCCTCAAGCGCTCCTTCCGTCCGCGCACCGACGAGGCTGGCGATGCCGTTCGTCGTGCGGTCTGTACGCTAATGGAGTATGCGGGTAGCCAGCAGACCCGCGTGAGTCGGGACGTGGTATTAACCGTCGAGTCGCTTATCGCCGAAATTGACCAAAAAATCAGCGCGCAGGTTAACCATATCCTGCATCACGATGAGTTTCAGAAGCTGGAGTCCGCCTGGCGTGGCCTGAGCTATCTCATCGACAACGCGCATGAGAATGAGCACCTGAAAATTCGCGTGATGAACGTCAACAAGGACGAACTGGCGCGGGAACTGCGTCGCTATCGCGGAGCTGCCTGGGATCAAAGCCCGGTGTTCAAACAGATTTATGAGCATGAATACGGTCAATTCGGGGGCGAACCCTTTGGCTGCCTGATTGGTGACTTCGAGTTTGACCACAGTCAGCAGAGCGTCTCGTTGCTGACTGAAATGGCGAAAATTGCCGCTGCCGCACACTGCCCATTCATCTCCGCGGCTTCACCGTCGCTGATGCAGATGAGTAACTGGAACGAGCTGGCCAACCCGCGTGATATCGGCAAGATCTTCTCCACGCCGGAATATGCCGCCTGGCGCAGCCTGCGTGAAAGTAACGACTCCCGTTATCTGGTACTGACGATGCCGCGCTTCCTCTCCCGCCTGCCTTACGGCGCGAAGAGCAATCCGGTGGAGGAGTTTGCGTTTGAAGAGTGTGTCCGTCCTGACCAGGTTAACGACTTTGCCTGGGCTAACTCGGCCTATGCAATGGGGGCCAACATTAACCGTGCCTTCAGCGAATACGGCTGGTGTTCACGCATTCGCGGTATCGAATCCGGCGGTGGCGTTGAAGAGCTTCCGGCTTACACCTTCCCGTCAGATGAAGGAGGCTATGAGCTTATCTGCCCAACGGAGATAGCGATTTCTGACCGCCGCGAACATGAGCTGTCCGAGGCGGGGTTCCTGCCGCTGGTGTACCGTAAAAACACCGATTTTGCGGCGTTTATCGGCTCCTGCACCTTGCACAGTGCAGCCACCTACGATGACGCAGATGCCACCGCTAACGCCCGACTTTCCGCGCGTCTGCCGTACATCTTCGCTACCTGTCGCTTTGCGCATTACCTGAAATGTATCGTGCGCGACAAAATTGGTTCATTCCGCTCGCGGGATGAAATGCAGCGCTGGCTTAACGACTGGCTAATGAACTATGTGGACGGCGACCCATCTGTTTCTTCAGAGGCCACAAAGGCGCGTCGCCCGCTTTCTGCAGCGGAAGTTCAGGTCGAGGAAGTGGCCGACGATCCGGGCTATTATCGCGCACATTTTTATTTACGACCGCATTACCAGCTGGAAGGTATGACGGTATCACTGCGATTGGTATCGAAACTGCCTTCCGCAAGGACCGATGGTAATAACTAAGAAGTAACCTGCAAGTGTGTTGATTGATTAATCACAAAGACGCTGTAAATCCATGTGATTGTTATATCCATTGTAGCTAATGGTGATTTAGCTTGAGTATTAAACTTAAATAAGGAGTTATTAATGTCGACAGCAACTAAGTATGATCCAAGCACCTCGGGTCTGGCTGATTTCTTTTTAAAAATTGAAGGTATTGAAGGAGAATCAAAGGACAAGGATTATAAAGGTTGGATCCAGCTTCAGGGTTGGAAATGGTCGCAGGAAAATGGCGCTCGCTGGAGTAAAGGCAGCGGCGGTGGTGCCGGTAAAATCAATATGAACGATATTGAATTCCGTATGTTGTCAAACAAAGCAACACCGAAAATTTTTAACTACTGTGCTAATGGTAAGCATATCAGTGAAGTGAAACTGGTGTGCCGTAAGGCCGGTTCAGGTCAGCAGGACTTCCTGACCATGACCTTCTCCAACTGTCTGATTTCTTCTTACGATATTGCCGGGAACATGCCGCATAACGTCAATGAGGTGGCCAACACCAATTCAGTGATGCCGGGCGAAATAATGAAGCTGAATTTCAGCAAAATTGAAATTCAATATCGCGAGCAGAACGATGACGGCACGATGGGTGCGGCTGTCACTACGCACTATGATCTTGCTACTAACCGTTATAGTTAATTGATTTTTTTTAACAGGCTACCTGCGGATAGCCTGTTATTTTTTTCCTGAAAACAGCAATCCCTGTAATGAATGGTGATAATGAAAAAAATACAGCCTGCATTATTTGATAAATTAACTTTGCGCCATCATGGGTATAAGAAATCCGCCTGGCGTGAATGGATTCTTCGCGATATTGAATGTTTACTAAATGACGCTTCTCGTAGCGCTCAACTACAACTTAAACAACATTCATTTTGCATGAGTTCGGTCCTCAATTATGGTTTACCTTCATTAAGCAAACGTATACCGATTAATACTGACCCCATGATTCTGGCACGGCATATCCAGAATATTATTGCCACTTTCGAGCCGCGACTTGAGCCTGAGAGTATTCGCGTAGTGCCTATTCTGGACACCGATCAGGCACATGTACTGGCAATTTTATTCGATATTTTTGGCGTCTGCTTATTTTCCGGAGAACCGGAAACAGTGAATTTACGCATTGCCCTCGATTACTCCTGTGGGGCGGTGAAAGTACTTGAATAACAAGGATGAGAGAACGTCATGCTGAGTGAACGTTTCCTGGGATTATACAATGAGGAATTGCGCTATCTTCGCGAATGCGGGATGCAGTTCGCTGAGCGCCATCCGCAGGTTGCCCGGCATCTCGGGATGCATAAAGACGGGGTTCAGGATCCTTTCGTTGAACGTTTACTGGAAGGTTCTGCTTTTCTCAGCGCCCGCGTCCATGAACGTATTGAAAATGAATATCCCGAATTTGCGCTGCAAATGCTGGAGCGACTGGCCCCGTACTGGCACACGCCTATGCCGTCGATTGCCACCATCGGGCTGACGCCGGATTTTACCTCGCCGCTGTGGCAGGCTCCGGTAGTGCTGCCAAAAGGCAGCAAGGTGACCTTGTCGGACACGTCGTTGCGCAATAAAAACGCCACTTTTGTTACCGGACGTGAGCTGGCGATCCAGCCGGTCGCCATCAGCATGGCCGAATGCAGCGCCAGCCTTGCTGCCGAACTGCCAGAGGCCGTTACTCGTCATCTGAACAGCGCGCAGTCCTGCCTGCGCCTGCGGCTGACCACTCAGGGCGTCAAGCCACTCAGCCAGACAACGTTCGACCCTTTACACCTCACCCTGACCGGGAGTGCCGTGCGGGCAAACCAACTGCTGACGGCCTTGACCAATGGCTGCCAGAAGGTGGTGCTTTGGGCGCGTCAGGCGGCAGGTCCATTAGTGACCGTGCTCGACAAAAGCCAGCTGCGCCAGGGGGGACTCAGTGAAGAGGAAGCCTTGCTGCCTCAGGGGATTGGTGAACTGCCCGGTAGCAGACTGATGCGCGAATTTTTCGCTGCCCCGTCGCGTTTTTACAGCGTCGACCTGCACGGTATTAACGACTTTCTTGCCCGCTGCGGGCAGCAGCAGGAGTGTGAGCTCCTCTTTGCGTTGGACGCGGCGAACCCGCAGCTGCTTGAGCAGGTGAGCTCCAAAGATTTTCACCTGTTTGCCACGCCGGTCATCAACCTCTACTCGCGCCGTTGCGATCCGGTGCAGCTGGATAAACAGCGTACCGAACATCACATTGTGGTCGACAGGCTAAATCCGGCGCTCTACGAAGTCCATCATCTGCAAAGCGTACAGGGGCTGACCCGTAGCACTGAGGCCGTTACCTTTTCTCGTTTGCCCGAAGATGTCGCTTTTGGCCACGGGCAGCCACGGGCAGGCTATGCCGTGCGCCGCTGCTCCTCGCCGCAGCCCCAGTCAGCCGGGCGGTCGCTGTTTGGAGATGATGACCTGTTTATTACCCTTTCACCGGGGGCAACAGAGACACAGCTTGATGAGATCTCCTCGCTCTCCGTATCGGCGATGGTCTGCGATCGTTTTTTCCTGCCTGACCAGCTTCAGCAGCCGATGCTGCAGATTTCACTGGCGCTGCCCCTGACGTCGATTTCATTGCTGCGCATGCCTTCAGCACCTCGCCCGGTACCGGAGATTCGTCAGGCCTGGCAGGCGATCGGTCGGGTGACGGTCAACCCGCTGCGCTATATGGCCCCCGAGGTAAAGGATGCCGCTCCGCTCATCCGTAACTGGCTGTCGCTTTTTGCCACTACGGCACAGGCGAGCCAACGGCGGTGTATCAGCAGCATTGAGAGCGCCACCTTTACCGCGAGTTTTGAGCGTGATACCCGCCCCGGCCCGATGACATGGACCCGAGGGGTAAAGGCCTGCATCAATCTCTGTAGCGAGAATCATGCCGATCAGGGGGGGCTGCTGTTTGGCCGATTGCTCCATTCCGCGCTGAGCGACTACTGCCAGCTCAATCAGACGCTGCGCACCGTGCTCTTGATGGACGGTGAGCCGTTCGCCGAGTGGGAGCCGTCGCATGATTTTTAGAAACGCCACCCTGAGCCCTGCGCCCGGCTATCGCCTGCTAAAGGCAAAATCGCCTGCAGTCGCGTTTCCCGGACTTTCAAACCAGCTGAATTTTTTTGAGCTGTTGAGACGTCTTGAGCGCGATGGCCGCCTTGGCGTGAGGCCCGGAAGCGCACGCGAGCGACAGGTTATCGGGCTTGAGGTGATCCAGCCTGCCGATCTTGCTTTTGCCCCGCGCGAAGTTGTCAGCGTAACGCAGCGGCCGGCGAGAAATGCAGAGCCGCCTTCGCTGGTGGTGGTTTGCCGCCACTTTGGCATGTTTGCCCCGTATGGTCCGCTGCCGATCCACGTTACGGAGCATGCTCGTCAGGAGATGCTCACCCTAAATAACCGCGCTTTTCAGGAGTTTATCGCGCTGTTAAGCCAGCGGCTTGCGGTCTGGCACTACCGAGCCTGGGCCCAAACTAACGTGGCGTTGGGCCATGAGCGCCAGCGGGAAAATGCTTTTCTTCATCGGATCAACCAGCTTAGCGGCGTGTGTGATACCGGCGCGGGCAATATTCACGTCAAGCGGCTGCGCTCCCGCTTTGCCGGGGCATGGCTGCCGGGGCGAACAGGGTGGGCGACGCTACAGCAGATGCTGCAGCACTACTTCGCCGTGCCCATCACTATTCAGGGGCGTCATCCCCGCTGGATGCTGGGTGATGAGGCTCGCCAGCGTATGGGAAAGCTGGGGCAGACGCGCCTGGGCAGGCGTTTTTACGACACAGAGCATGCGGCCCGCATTACCCTCGGGCCGCTGGGCCCCCCGGATTATTTATGCTGGCAGTCCGGCAGTGAACGACTCGCCGCGTTGCTTGCCATCTGCCGTGACTATGCGGGGCAGCAGATCCTGTTTGACGTGGATCTGCACATTATTAACCGACCGGATATGTCGTCCCGTCTGGGACAAACCCGGCTCAGCAGGGACGGCTGGCTGAAGGCGGAAAGCAGTACCTACAAGCAGAACGTATTTCAACAATCTTGCTAATTTGAGGGATTTTCGGTGTATCAACGCGAGCGTTTATTTTCCAGACTGGGCCACTTTGCGTATCAGTCTGTTGTTAAAGCCACCAAGCTGTGCCAGACCTACCGGCATGAATACGTGGAGCTGGAGCATTGGCTCAGGGGGGTCCTGGAAGAGCCGCGGGGCGATGTACCGCAGCTAATGGCGCATTACGGCGTCAACCTGGCGCGTCTCACCGACCAGCTGGATCACATCCTTAGCCATATGACCACCCGCAGCGTGGTGGCTCAGGATCTTTCTGGCCGTCTGGAGCAGGCCGTTGAGCGTGGTTTACTCATGAGCCAGATGCTCGACGACAGTCAGTCCGTGCGCACGGTCCATATTCTGCTGGGGCTGTTGCAGGACAGCAGCCTGCAGCGTTGGCTCTACCGTCTCAGCGACGAGTTCAAAAAGCTGCCGATTCCGGAGGTCATGGAGAACTTCAGCACGCTGCTGGCGGCTTCCGTTGAGCACGAAGAGCCAGTAACCGCGGAGGCTTCGCTCGCCGCTACGGGCGGCAAAGAACATGCTACAACATTGGATAAATGGTGTAGCGACCTGACTCGCCAGGCGCTTGAGGGGGAAATCGACCCCGTCGTGGGGCGCGACGCTGAGCTGCGCCAGACCATCGATATTCTTCTCCGGCGGCGGCAGAACAATCCCATTCTGGTCGGCGAGGCTGGCGTGGGGAAAACGGCCGTGGTGGAAGCGCTGGCCTGCAAGATAGCCTCGGGCGATGTCCCTCCGTTGCTGAAAGGTGCGCGTTTGTTATCGCTGGATTTAGGGCGCATGCAGGCGGGAGCCAGCATGCGAGGGGAGTTTGAATCACGCCTGAAGGCGCTGATTGACGCCATCACCCACGCTGAGACGCCGGTTATCCTTTTCTGCGATGAGGCGCATACCCTTGTTGGCGCCGGGGGGCAGGCGGGCACCGGTGATGCGGTTAACCTGCTGAAGCCGATGCTGGCCCGCGGTTCGCTGCGCATGATTGCCGCCACCACCTGGTCGGAATACAAACAGTTTATTGAACCTGACGCGGCGCTGACCCGCCGCTTCCAGAGCGTGCCTATCGGAGAACCGACAGAAGAAGCGGCGGTTGAAATGATGCGCGCGATTGCTCCGGCTTTTTCACGCCACCACGGTGTGACCATCCGTGACTCCGCCATCCGCGCCGCGGTGCGCTTGTCATTGCGTAATCTCCCGTCTCGCCAACTGCCGGATAAGGCCATCAGCCTGCTGGATACGGCCTGCGCCCGGGTTTCACTCAGCCACCACGTGACCCCGCAGCGCGTCGCGCAGCTGGATGCAACGCTGAATGCCCGCCAGGCGGAAATGGATGCTCTGCATGCGGAAATTCCGTTGGGCAGTAACGTCAGCGAGCGCCTGGGCTGGCTGGAGCAGAACATCAGTGAGGCCCGCGACGCGCGCGCGCTGCTGGGGGAGCGACACACGCAGGAACAGGCGCTGGTGACGCGTCTGCAGGAGGCCGGGCGCGAGGAGGGTGAAGCAATCGGTCCGGTGCTGGATGAGCTGAATACCCTGCAGCTGGGCGATCCGCTGGTGCACCCCTGGGTGGATGAAATGGTGGTTGCTGAAGTGCTCTCCGACTGGACCGGTATTCCGTCCGGACGCATGATCCAGGACGATCTTGATAACGCATTGCAGCTGGAGAAACACCTCGGTGCACGCGTCTTCGGGCAGCGTTCTGCCATCAGTGAAATTGCCCAGGCGGTGCGTATTAGCCGCGCGGGGATCCAGCACCCTGAACGCCCGCTTGGCGTCTTCCTGCTGGCGGGGCCGACCGGTACCGGTAAGACCGAAACCGCGGCGGCGCTAGCCGAGGCGATGTATGCCGGTGCCCATAACCTCATCACCTTCAACATGAGCGAATTCCAGGAGGCGCATACCGTCTCCACTCTTAAAGGCGCACCTCCCGGTTACGTTGGCTATGGCAAGGGCGGCAAGCTCACCGAAGCCGTGCGCCGTAAACCTTATTCCGTGATCCTGCTGGATGAGTTCGATAAAGCGCACCCGGACGTCTACGACCTGTTCTATCAGGTGTTTGATAAGGGCTGGATGGAGGATGGGGAGGGGCGAATCATCAGTTTCCGCCATTGCTTCATTCTAATCACCTGCAACCAGGGGGCGGAGGAGATCGAACGCACGCTGGAAGCGGAGCCGGAAATCCCTATGGCGCAGCTACGCCCCCGTGTCCACAGCGCGCTGGAACGTAAATTTGCACCCGCGCTACTGGCGCGTATGAAGCTGATTCCTTATCTGCCGCTCGATGAAGCAGCCCTGGAGCAGATCGCTACCAAATACATGACGAGCCTCCAACAGCGACTGAAAGAGGAGGTCGGTGCGGAATTTGCCTGGGATCCTGAGGTATGCAAATGGGTGGCGAGTCGGGTAGTGGACCATCCACACCGTGGACGAGCGGTGGAGGATCTGCTCTGCCAGACGGTACTCCCGGCAATCGGCAATGAGCTGCTGCGCCGCAAGAAAAAAGAGGAAGTGACGAAAAGTATCCATCTGATCATCGAAGGGGAAGAACTCAGTATGGCGTTTAGCCAGTGAGGGGATGTGAATAGTGCTTATGTCTCCGTGCGAAACGGGGAACCTGTTTATTTTGATTAAAGAGAGGTTGTTATGTCCTTTCAGGAAGAACCAGACCGCATCTTCGAACTGATGATAGATCACCCCTATCTACAGGGAGAGCTGAGAGCCCAGCCCATCAGCTTTCGCACGGAAGAAGAGCTTTCAGATAGCCAGAAATTTTACCTGGAGATGCAGGTCCACAAGGACACCTGGGTAGATTTGAACAAGCTGCTCGGTGAGGGCGTGCACATTTATGCCCGTTATCGCAGCAATATTCTGCCTTTTGCGGCAGGCGAAATCGTTGATGGTGCCATGGAGGCGCTCGAGATAGAGCCGCACTACATTCGGCACTACTACGGTTATGTCACGGCAGGGTATGACCTGCACCAGCATGGCGACTACTACGTCTACAAGCTTGAGATGAGCACCTGGCTGTGGTTCCTGGGGCAGAACCGTAATAGCCGCATTTTCCAGCAGAGAAATATCCTGGGCGTTATCCAGGAGACCTTCTCGCGCTACAGTGAAATTGCCAAATTCGAGCTGGATATCGCGGAGGATTATCCCGATCGCGAGTACTGCGTGCAGTTTGGTGAAACCGATCTTAACTTCATCAACCGCCTGCTGGAAGAAGAGGGGATCTGGTACTACTTCCGCCATGAGTGGGATAAACACACCATGGTCATCACCGACAAGCAACAGTTTGGTGAAATGCCGGGTGGCTATAACTCGCTGCCCTGGCAGCCCAGTGGTTCACGCACAAAAGCCACCACCGAAGGCATTCAGGAAATGCGCCGCTCGCGCAAGGTCCGCCCAAACGAGGTCATTCTGCGCGACTACGACTACCTGCGCCCGAGCCACAACCTGCAGGTCGACCAGGAGTTGCCCGACGGCGGGCTGCCGAACGTACAGCTAGAGTGGTACGACTACGCGGCTGGCTATCAGAGCATCGATCGTGGGGAGAAAATTGCCCGTCTTCGCCTGCAGCTGATGCAGAGTGAGCGGCAGATGCTGAGCGGTAAGGCAACGGCGATTGGGCTGGTCCCCGGCTATGGCTTCTCGATGTTTAACCATGGTACCGGGGAGCTTAACCGGCGCTATAAGTTGCTGTCAGTGCATTACAACTTCGTGATGGATAGGGGCGGTGCGGACCCCGGTGACAATGAAGGTGGGCGGCATCGTAACCAGGCATGGTGCAGTTTTATCGCGTTGAACGACGATGTACCGAACCGGCCGCAGCTCCGCACGCCGCGACCGGAAGTGCCGGGGCTACAAAGTGCGACGGTGGTGGGAACGCCTGGTTCAGAGGTTTATACCGATGAACATGCGCGTATTAAAGTCCACTTCCATTGGGACCGTTACCGCACACGTGAAGAAGACAGTTCCTGTTGGGTGAGGGTAGTGCAGGCCTGGGCGGGCAAAGGCTGGGGAGTTATCGCCATGCCGCGCGTTGGGCAGGAAGTGCTCATTACTTATGTGGACGGCGATTTGGATCGCCCACTGGTGACCGGGATTGTCTACAACGGCGAAAACCCGCCGCCTTACGATTTGCCGCGTGAGATTGGCCACACGGGGATAAAGTCACGATCGCTGAAACACGGGAGTCCGCAAAACTACAGCGAGATAACCCTGGTCGACGATCGGGGGGCCGAAAAAGTGCTGATCCACGCCGAACGCGATCAAACCAACAGCGTGGAACGCGATCTTAACATCCTGGTGCAGAACAACCGCTACGACTACGTGCGTAACCTGCATCATGAAGAGCTGAATCTTCACTACTACACGGGGAATATCCGCTATAGCGTCACCGGACTTGCGGTGCAGTTGACGACCCTGAAGAAGGATTTCACCGCGTTGCATTGCGGCAACACGATGGTGGACTTCCTGTTTACCGGTATGAGCACTTCGTTTACCGGCATCAACACCACGACGGACATGATTGGCACGCACCTTACCGGGCTGAAAACCAATCTGACGGCGCTTGAGACGTCAATGACCGGTATCGACAACGAGCTGTTTGGTATGAAAAACAAGCTTGGGGTGATGGAGAACGTGCTGCAGGCCAACCGGAACAGCTTCACGGCGCTGAATAATGAGTTTGTTGGTATGGATAACGCCGCGGTGGTGAACAGCAACCGCCTGGTGGGGATCAATAACAATATTGTCGGCGTGAATACCGAGCTGTACGGCATCAACACCATCCGAACCGGCAACTTCCTGAACCTGAATGCAGCAGAAGTGAGCATTGTGGGAGTGCGCAATGAAAACTACGGCTCTTATGTGGGCAACATGGGCGTCCGTATTGATAACACTGGCACCACGATTAACAACACGGGCTTCGAAAACCGAACCGTGGGCCTACTGCTGATTAACTAGGGACCTCTATGCAGATAATCAAGCCACAACAGCTTATTTTCCTGAACGGGCGTTATCAGATAGGCGGACAAAGCTATTTGGGTATCAGCGCAGTGGCGGGGTTTTATCTTTCAAATCCTGACCATTTCGCCTGTGAGGCGGATATCTGGGCGGGCTGGGAAAAAGCGCCAATGTCCTTTCGCGTTCTGGATATGGCAGAGCCTAAACCGTTGGCCGAGTTTCTGCTGGCAGGGCATGTACAGACCGGGCAGGCGGAAAAAGTGGCTGACGCCAGCGTCAGCGTTGGCGGCCTGTCGCGCCAGTGGCGGCTGGTCGGGGAGTCTGACCGGACTTCGCTTCAGGTGACGCCGTTTTCGCGTATGCCTCTGGACCATACTCAGAGCTACGGGGGCGAAGGATGTGAGGATAATCCGCTGGGGCGCGGCCATCAGGACGGCCTCTCTCCCATGCTGATGACCCTGGAAAACGGCGAGCTGCAGCGGCAGTCACCTCTTGCGGCGCCGGTACCGGTACCGCAGGATTTTGCCGTGCGCAAATTCTGGCTGGAGAAGGTCGCCGCCGAAATGAACGGCAAATCCTATCTGGAGAATGTTTTCCCCGGCTTTCCGCAGAGTCTGGATCGCCGCTATTTCCAGCTGGCGCCACCGTCTCAACGCCTGAGCCAGGAAGGATGGCCTGATGATGTCCCATACGCCTTGAGCGGTTTCTTACCGGACGGGGAGATTATTCAGGGGAGCATTCCGAAGGTGCAGGCGCGCGCCTTCTGCAGTACCAGAGCCGAACCGGAAAAGCTCATGCCGCTGCAGCTTACGCGCAAGACCCTGTGGCTGCTGCCCGACAGTGACCTCGGGCTGGTTATTTTCACCGGCCAGCTCGCCATCAGCCATCTTATGGACCAGCCGCTTGCGAGCCTGACGCTGGCGCTGGACGGCCTGAATGCTCCTCGCGACGACGTCTGGTTCCATGAAGTGATTACCCGCAGACGCGCGAGCAGCGGCAGTGAGTTCGACTCTCTGTACGATCCGGATTTAATGCCCCAGGGGGCGGGGATGAACGCCATCCACACCAAAGCGCACAACCCCACGTCCCCTCGCTATAAGCAGGGCGTCCGGCACGACAGCATCGAACATTACCGTATGCTGCGCCAAAAGGTAGTGGAGCATCAGCAGAAGAGTCAGATAGCCGCGCCGGCGCTTGAGAAAATCGACTGGCAGGCATTCTCCCATACCTGCCGCCACCCGCTGGCGACGCTTGCCGGTGGCCGTGAGCCGAACGTTATTGAAGGGGAAATTTACACCGGCCAGGCGGTGGAGAAGGCCGTGCTGACCAACCTGACGTTCCGGCAGTGCCAGTTCGTTGACTGCAGCTTAACGGAGGCCGTGTTATCGGGCTGCCTGTTCGAATACTGCCAGTTTGAGAACTGCACGCTAAACGGTAGCCAGTTTAGCCAATGTACGCTCAGCAAAAGCCGTTTTACGCAATGCCAGTTTGACGATGTTCAACTCGGGGAGTGCAACCTGATGCAGGTCGGGTTTAACGAGAGTAGCGTTCGTCGGCTGCGGGCGACGGCCTGTATCTGGCAGGAAGGGCAGTTTGAAAAATCTAATTTCAGTCAGTCGCAGTTGGTCGGCGGAGAGATGAACAGCTGTTCGTTTATCGACAGCCTGTTGAGTGGAAGCCACTGGCAGGCCATCAAAGTGACGGGCTGTATCGCTAATCAGTGCGAGTGGAAAAACGGCGTGCTGGAGGATGTTGATTTTTGCCGGGGATCGCTGCTCGGTTGCGACTGCCGCCATACGGTTTGGCGACGTTCCCGGCTTGAGAGCACAACCCTGCGCGACGACTGTCGCCTGGCGATGGTGGGGTTTAGCGAGTGTTTGCTGGTGCAGACAGGTTTTCGTGCCGTTGAGCTGCACAACAGCACCTTTACCTGCACCACGATGTCGGAGGTGAGCTTCGAGGGGGCCGACCTGCGCCACAGCCGCCTGATTCGCTGCGAAATGGCGGGCTGTAATCTAAAAGAGAGCCAGCTTCGCTATAGCGCCTGGCAACAGTCAAGCCTGCAGGGGGCCGTGCTCTACCATGCCGACTTGCGGGATGCGACCTTTGACGGCTGCAACCTGGTGACGGCTACCCTGTCGCTCATTCGACGCAATACGGGCAGTCGCTTTGACCGCTGTCTGCTGGATGAGGCGGTTTGGTATCCACTCTGGCAGGAACAAATGCAGGAGGAAAATGATGCCTGAAGCAAAAGGGAAATCCCGTGCGCTTAATCCGATAGTGGCCGGTGCTTCGCTGGATATGTGCAACAACGACATCCCGGAGGCCCCTGCGGTACGCGACAAGCGGGACTACAGGGGTGTGCGCCTGATAGGCCAGGAGAAGAGCGAACTGCGCTTTGTTGACTGTCACTTCCGGGAGCTGGCGCTGGAGAGATGTCATTTCAGGAAAATACACCTTGAGCGTTGTGTAATCGACAGCGTGCAGCTTATCGCTTGTAATATCAGCGAACTGACGCTGGACGGGTGTGAAATAAGCGGCGTTGTGGTGAAGAACAGTGAAATAAACCAGTGCATGATTCAGGCTGGTGCGCTGGCAAAAAGTGGGCTGCACAACAGCTTTGTCGAGGGGTTAACCCTGAATCAGGTACAGGTTCAGGAGCTGCAGCTTGAGACGCTAAAACTATCACATTGGGTGGCGGTCAACAGCAGCGTGCATGCACTGACGCTGGAGAAAAGCACCCTGAGCGACGCCAGCTGGTACAACTGCTCGCTGGCGGACAGTCAATATGTCGAGAGCGAGATCTACCGCCAGGCGATGAGTAACTGCCGGCTCAGTGACTGCCATTATGTGCAGGTAAAAGGTAGCCATTTCGTCTGGAATGATTGCCAGCTTACCGGGATGACATTAGCCGGGCTGCCGCTGAACGGCGCCAGCCTGATAGGGTCGACGCTCAATGGTTGTAACCTGGCGCGCAGTAACCTTTCGAATGCGGTATTGACGCGGGCAACCCTGAACGATTGTGTACTGTCGCAAACGGATATGACGTTTTGCCAGGCAGAAAGCGCGACGTTTAACCGCTGCGACCTTCGGCAGGCGGGCCTGCAGAATGCCCGACTTAACGGCGTTTCCTTCACGTCTACGGCGATGACCGGAGGAAACTTCAGCGGTGCCGATCTTCGGTCTGCGCGCCTGACTGACGGCTCGTTTCATGATGTGGCCTGCCGCGACGGGGTTCGCCTGCATCAGGTTCAGGGAGAGGGATGGAGCAGTGCTGCGCCGGAGCCGCTGCTATTACACATTGATAGCTGGTATCAGCTAAATCAGCCGGGCGTGCCGGAAGCTGTATTACCCTCGCTTCCCCGCCCTGCAGGAGGAGGGAGTCGTTATGTCTAGAGCACTGCCGGCCAGCGGGACGGTATATGAGAGAGGTCAGGTACTGAGAAATGACTATCTCAGCGAGGGGCGTTTGCCGAGTGGGACGCAGGTGGTAGCCGAAATTAAGCGCGATGTGATGGGATGCCTCTACCTGGCTTCTTACGCCAGCTATGAGCTACGGGTCGCGACCAGCTGCCTGATTGTCCCTCAGGAAGGGGATCGCATTCGCGCGACGGTAGATCAAAAAAAGCTCTATGTGACCGATATTTTAGTCCGGAATCATGAAGGCCCGCTGCAAATCCATTGCGGTCAGCAAGCGTTAGAAATTCAGGCAGAAAAAATGAGCCTGCAGGCCGGAGAAAGCCTGGAAATTAAAGCGGAAAGTATTTCATTACACGCACGGTTTAGCCGCTGGGTTTCACAGCGAATGAATCAAATTTCCCGGCACTGGTTTGTGCAGGCAGATGATGCCTACCGTAAAATAAAAAATAACGAAGAACTGGAGGCGAAAAATATAAACTATCAAGCTGAAGAGTCTCTGTCGCTTAAAGGAAATTTAACCTCCATCCGCGGCACAACGGTTGTTAAGGTTGATGGAAGTCAGATTCATATGGGGTAACTAATGCCACCAGTTAATACCAGTGCATCGGGCTGTTGCCAGTCCGGTAACGATGTACTTTGCCTTGGGCTGATCGTTGTTGTAAGCCCAAATACTATGAGTAATTGCCAGGGCGTTATTAATGTGCCCAATTTTTTAATTTGCGGTGGTTTTGTTCAAACGCTTTCTACGTCGTATTACAGTACATGTACGCATAATGCGGGGGTCGGCGTTTGTTCAGGAACCAACTCTGGTAAAGGGCAGTTATTACTCGCATCTCAAAAACTTATTGTGAAAGGAAATGGAGCGACCTACCTTGGATGCTGCGGGACCGCCAATACCTGTAATACCGTTTGTGTTCAGAGCGTGCCGAGCCAATACACGGTTCATGTCAGTTATTAATATACGTCGCTGGAGTGTTATATCTTTAGTGTTACTCACTTCTGGATGCTCGCTATTTTCTTCAGGGACAACTCAGCGACCTGAGCAGGCTGTTGAAATTCAGCTCAATACCAGTTGGCGAGTGAATCCAGATAAAGATAATGATTCTCAACCGGTGAAAATATGCATTATTGAAACCCGACGTTCCGGCTGGTTACCGCCGGGATTATATGAAGGCAAGATTTGCAGTAATTTGTCCGGGTCGGCAGATATTGTGACATTTGAAAACTATATTATGGCGCCGGGTCAGCGGCGAGTATATCGAACAAGCACACAGCAGTTTGATAATTATACTCGCTGGATTGTCATCGGCGCTGAGTTTCAAAAAGGGGTTGGTGAATATTCTTTAATTGAAAAAATGATTGTACCTGGTGCTGATTTTAAAATGGAAATCATGGCTGAGAATACGTCGCTAACAATTTTATAAAGACAAAATATGGGAAGTAGTATGTTGCCAACACAACGGGTCGCATGGATTGAAGGCATGCTGATGGAGCCTCAGCATTTCCAGCAGCAGGAGCGCTATCTTGAGAATATGATCCATGCCAGAACCAGCGAGCTGGGTGCCTGGAATTGGGGATTAAGCGAGCTTGAAATTGATAATGAGCTTCTTGCGCAGGGAAAATTTGCAATTCGCCGTGCCAAAGGTGTTTTTCCGGATGGTACGGTGTTTTCGATGCCTGATAACGAACCGCTACCCGCGCCGCTGCAGCTTAGCGACCATCATCAGAACCAAATGATTTGCCTCGCGATCCCCTTAGATGTGCCGGGGAACGCCTGGATAGATCTTACCGCCAGCAGCAGCAGCAGCCGCTACCGTGCTGTGGATATGGAAGTTCAGGACAGAAACCTGTTACCGGCGTTTGCCGAAGGTAACACGCGCCACGCGATGCTGCAGCTCGGGGCGCTACAAAGCCGCCTCTGTCTGAAAGAGAGCTGCAGCAGCGCAGAGTCCGTGCTGCCGATTGCCATGCTGGGGGAGCGGCGTCCTGAAGGCGGAATGATGCTGGACAGTAAAGTCCTGCCGGTGATGATTGATTTCCGCGCGGCAGGCTGGCTGTATGACGTGACCAGTGAATTACTGGGGCTTATCTCACAGCGCCTGATGATGGTGCGGCTGCCGGATGCGCACTACTCCGGCGGCGGTATGAACGAAGTGCTTGAGCTGATGCTGTTACAGCTGCTCAGCGAGTATCACCTGCGTCTTCGCCATCTGCTGGCGCGTCCGAAAGTTCACCCTGAGCAGCTCTTTCAGATGCTGCTTGGTCTGCTTGGGCGATTATGCATTATTCCGGGTAGCGAATCATTCCACGACCGTCACGATCTTCGCTATCTTCATGAGCAGCCGGGCCAGAGCTTTTTCGCGCTGTTTGCTGCCCTGCGCCGGGCGCTGTCGCTGGTGATTGAGTCCCCGGCCGTGGCACTCTCCTTTAAAAGCAACGGAAACAATTTCTATCTGTGCCAGACCGATGCTCAGCTGCGCCTTGAGCGCCTGATCTTTGCCGTCAGCGCTGACGTGCCCGGTGAAGTGCTGCGCAACGATTTCCCGGCGCAGATAAAGCTCGGTCCGGTAGAAAAGATTGCTCAACTGGTTGACTTCCAGCTGCCAGGTGCGCGATTAAACGCCATGTCCGCGCCACCTCGCCATATTCCGTACTACCCGGATAGCATCTACTTTGAGGTCGATCCCTCAGATCCGCTGTGCCAGGAGATGATGAACTGCGCGGCTATGGCGCTAAGCATTGTGGGCGATTTCCCATCACTGCGCTTTGACGCATGGGGACTGAGACCCGGGAGGGGACGATGAGGGATTTTGGCGATCAGATCCGTAATATGGTGTCCAGCTCCCGATCCGGCCTGGAGCAGGTTGGCAGCCTGCTGAACTCCACGCCGGCTCAGGTCACGCTCAGCAGTATGGCCCCGCTGGCGTTCAGCGCCCAGCGCAAGGGGGAGAGCGCGATACCGACAGAAGAATCCAAAGAAGGCGCTGGTGAATTTCATATACCGGCGCCGGCCCCCTTCGCGGCCACTATCCGCCACCCGGAACCGTCCTACACGCCAGCACAGATTTCTCTTCCACAGGCGGCAGCAAAGCCGGTGGTCTGGGCACGAGCGGGCACGCTGACGGGCAGCTGGGGAAACCGCTGTGAAGCGGCGGCAATGCCGGCCTTATTGATCGTGGAGCGTTTCCGCGATCAGCACGGCGTCGACAGTCTCGCGCTGAGGGCTCAGCTCGTGCGCGAACTTCAGCATTTTCGCCAGCAGCTTCTGCGCCAGCAGTTTCTGCCGGAGGATGTGCGCAGCATGTCCTATCTGCTTTGCACCTACATTGACTGGAACTTCTCGGAAATGCGAGAGCAGAGGGGGGCGCCGCTTAATCTGCTGATTGAGTTCCACCGCGATTCATGGGGTGGAGAGGCGTGCTTTACCGATCTGGAACGCTACATGGGGAATCCCCATGAGTACCGCGAAATCCTTGAACTTTATCACCTGATCCTGTCGATGGGTTTCAAAGGCAAATATCACGTGCTGGAACGCGGCGAGGTGCTGCTGGCTGACCTGATGCAGCGCCTTGATGCCATGGTCTATGAGCGTGGCGTGACGGAAACCCTGAATGACGTTAAGCCGGTAGCGACGACGTTACGCCGCCGCCGTCTAACGCCGTCAAGGCTGCTGGTGGTCGGCACATTGATGTGCCTGATGGGCTGGGGAGGCGTGTCGTTTTACCTGCACGATAAATCACGGGTCATTCGCCACGCCATCATGGCCTGGGAACCCCCGGTGCCGCGCAAAATTAACATCATGGAGACGCTGCCACAGCCGCTGCCAACCATTCTCAGCGAAGGCTGGCTGGAAGTGCGGGAAGACCCACGCGGCTGGTTGCTGCTGTTCACTTCGGACGGTGCCTTCAGGACGGGCAAGTCGGTGCTGTCGCCGGAGTTCGTCAAAAAGCGCAACATCGAACGCTTGGGTGAAGCGCTGGCGGGTTGGCCTGGCGATCTGGAGGTGATAGGCCACACCGATGCGCAGCCGTTCCGTAACAGTAAAGCCAAAGATCCGAATCAGGAGCTTTCGCAGGCGCGTGCCCAGGCGGTTGCCGACAGGATCCAGGAAGGGATGCTCGCAAACAGCAAATACAAGCGCAACATCACCGCGGTGGGCAAAGGCGACAGCGAACCGCTGGCCGATAACACCACCGAAGAAGGGCGGCGTAAAAACCGCCGCGTGGACATTCTCTGGAAGGTGGGCGATCGCGCAGAAAATAAGGCGACACCAGAGGCGCAAAACAGCCAGGGAATGCCAGCGTTGCTGAACAAAGGTCACAGCGGCTCTTCGCGCTGATAAGGAATTTCAACAGGTATGATTCGCAGAACGTTTATTCTTTTACTGGCAGTAATTTTATCGCTGCTGGTGTGGTGGGTAGGGCCACTGGTTGCTATTGGCTCGCTGCGCCCCATGTCGTCACAATGGGTTCGCTGGAGTTTGATAGCGATTATCATGGTGGTCGCGCTTTGGCCCTGGACGGCCGCTTTCCTTGGCTGGCTCGTCAACCAGATCCGTGCGCCAAAGAATGTTTCCCGCACTCGTCGCCAGCTCGATCGCGTCACTTCACGCTTTTATGATGCGATCCGCACCCTGAAGCATGTCGGCGTGTCAGAGCAGAAGTCGCCGCTGCGGCGGTTTTTTTACCGCCTGCGCAGAGACTATCTTAATGATAAAGGTTGGTTTCTGGTACTGGGCCCTTCAGGCAGCGGTAAAACCTCGCTCATTAACGAGAGCGGTAAGCGTTTTTTGCTCTCCGAACAGTACGGTATTCGTCACACAGTTGACGTAGGTTCTACCCGCGACTGCAACTGGTGGTTAACGGACAAGGCCGTCTATATCGATACGGCGGGGGAGTGGACTCAACTCCATGGCCTTAGCGAAGAGGCCGGGAAGGCACAGAGTAAGCTTTTTCCGCTGATTCGTCGCTACCGGCGCCACCCCGGCGTTGACGGGGTGCTGCTCTGTCTCGATGCCTGCTGGCTGCTCAATGCGCCGTTGACCGACCGCAAATCGCTTGCGGACGCACTCTGCGCGAGAATGCTCGAAGTAGCGGCCTTTTTCCGTTCTGATATGGCGGTGTACCTCGCATTGAACAACATTGATGCCCTGCCAGGCGGCGAAGCATTTCTTTCTGAAATGAGCGAAGAGATGCTCAGCAAAGGGATTGGTTTTCCGCTGATCTATGCCAACGCGCATCAGGTCGACTACGGGCGCAGCGACACGGAGTATAGCCGTTTTGCCTCGAGGATCAGCAGCTATGTGCAAGAGCTGCTGCAGCACGCCCCTTCTGCCGAACAGCGCCAGCAGCTGCTGTTTTTTACCGAGTCGGTAGGCAGTTTACGTAAGCCATTGTTTAACTTGCTGGAGCAGATTTTTCCTCAGCTTCCGGCGGGTTATGCGGGGCAGATTCGTCAGGTCTGGCTTGGCAGTACGCGCGTACTGCAAAAGCAGCAGTGGGCGGGTGACATGGAGCTTCGTCCGGCCGGGCATCTTTATGGGCCGATGCTGGATTCTTTGGTGAAAGAGCGCGGCATCGTGAACTCACGGCGCATGCCGTTGCGTCAGCGTGTGCTGACCACGCTGCGCTATGCTTTTGTCTGCGGCATTCTCTCTTTCGCGGCCTGGACGCTGGCCTCCCGCTATCAATGGGAAGAGGATTACATCGCCTTTATGACCGCCAGTTTCGATGAAACACGGCGGATCGTGCGTGAGATCCCGGCAACCAACCGCGTCAGCGACGATCTGGTTTCGGCCTATGAGCAGCTTGGCTATATGTCGGTGCAAATGAACAGCAACGAATGGCCGCTGGTCAACCCCTATCTTGAGCACTCAATCATCAATAAAGAGGCTCAGCAGACCTATCACCGCCATCTGTTTAAGTTTTTCTGGCCTGCGCTGGAGCGCTATGTGCTGGAACAGCTGGAGCTGGATATTACGTCCAGCGACGATCGCGACGTTTATAACACCCTTAAGGTCTACCTGATGATGGGGGAACCGCAGCATCGCCAGGCCAGCGAGCTGGAAAGCTGGTTCGCCACACGCTGGAACAGTTTTGCGCCGCAGGGCTATTCCGATGCCGATAAACGCATTTTCCTGCTGCATCTGCGCACCATGTTCTCACCCGAATTGAAGCCGGAGGCGCCGGTCACCAAACTGAACCCTGAACTCGTGCGTATGGCGCGCGTGAAGGCGATGGCAATCCCTATTCCGATGCGTGTACTGCAGGAATTGCAGCAGCATATGCTGCCGGGTATTGAGAACGTTTCGCTTGCTACCGCGGCTGGAACCAACGTCTCACTGATGCTCCGCCGTAAAGGGCCTGCGACGGTGACGGATATGGCCGTACCGGCCTTTTATACGTTGGCCAGCTATCACGATGTTTTCCGCCCGCAGCTCAGCGGCGCGGTGGATCGAATGATCAAGGACGAGGCGTGGGTACTGCGCGACGGTAGCGACAAGCTCGATAAGCTGCGTACGCTTGAGTTTCGTCAGAAGCTGACCGACGAAGTCCGCAAACTCTATTTGCTGGAGTATGCGGATCGCTGGGATAACTTCCTTAAAGATATCCGGGTGCGGCCGGTAGCAAGCCTGGACGATGCGGCTCAGCTGGCACGTCAGCTTTCTTCGCCGTCATCGCCGTTGTCAAACCTGCTGCGCTTTGTCACCCGCCAGACAAGTCTTGCCAGTACGGACACCCACAATGTGTCGGGCTGGCTGAACAAGAGCAAGGCGGCCCTGGAAACGTCGCAGCGGGATATTCTCGGTGAGATCTCCGGAAATCGCAGCTATTACCGCATTACACCGGAAAAGGAGCTGGAAAACCGCCTTGAGCCCGTTCGTCGTCTTGGTTCACTGCTGATGCAGGCGCCCGGCGTGAACAGCGATCCGCTGGCTCGTCGCTTCGAGGAAATTTACAACCAGCTCTCAACATTGGCGATTGCGTTACGCGGAGGGGAAGTTTTACCGCAGAACTCAATGAATAATCTGCGCATCGCGGCGGCTCAGCAACCGGAGCCCGTTCGTAGCATCATGCAGGATTTGCTTGATGTCGGTAATACCCAGAGTTTGCAGCAGAGCCGTCAGAACCTGAACAGCAGCGCCGCGTCTTTTACCTCTGACGTCTGTCGTAGCATGATTGCCGGACTTTATCCGTTTAATCGTAGCGCACGCGATGAAGTCGGGATCGGGGACTTTGCCAGGATGTTCAGCCCGTCCGGTTCTATCAAACGTTATTTCCAGCAGCACCTGGCACCCTATGTGGATAACACGGCAGGCAAACTGCGCATTCGGGAAAGTAGCCGCGGTCTGCTCAGTGCGGCGACGCTTAAAAACTTTGAGAACGCCATGCTCATCAGCGACACCTTCTTTGGCAATGCCAGTGACAACGTCGCGTTCTCTATGTTCCTGCGCCCGCTGTCGCTGTCGCCTAACATCATGGAAGCGGAGCTGGACATTGATGGTCAAGTGATTCGCTACAGCCACGGCAGTACGCAGCCCGTTAGCGTACAGTGGCCCGGCAAAAACGGCGGCGCTTACGTGCGTTTATCGTTTAAAGATGCCAACGGCAAGATTGAATCCGTCAATTTTAATGGCCCCTGGGCGCTGTTCCATCTCTATGACAAAAGTAACCCGCTGGCCCTCGACCGAGATCGGCAGGAGTTAACAATGGGTATCTCTACATTAAGTGGATTATTCAAGCTGGAAATTCGATCCACCATGCAGGATTTCCCCCTGTGGTCAAAAGCGTTGAGCCAGTTTTCTTGCCCAAGTGTGAAAAGGTAGATAAAGGAGAAGTTATGTTAGATCCCAATAAACTGATAGAGATGTTAACCAATCTGGCCTCAATGAGTCAGACCACCCAGCAATCGCTCACGCAGAATTTTATGTCCGGTGCGGCGGGAATGAAAATGGATGGCGGAGTTGAAATGGAAAAAATGATGTCGATGATGAGCAGTATGAATGAGCAGGCCTCATCGGGTATGAGCGACATGATGAAAAACATGCAGCAGAATATGGACATGCAGGCGAGCGCGGGCAAATCTGAAGCGACCGGGGCTGCAAAAGCAGGCTTTCCTCAGGAGGCGATGGATTTCTTCAACGCAATGCAAAAGAAGTAACGCTTGCCCTGGAGTAAGACAATCGGTTCGCTTGCGAGCCGATTTTTTTTGCGTGAGGTTTAGCAGCAAAGAAGAAGCTCTACCACTGCGGTCATTCTGACACGAAGGGTAGAGCTTGTTTTATTCTGCAGAAGCGCAACCTATACCTCGGTTAAGGTAGTTACGGCAGCAGTCACGCAGCCATTTGTGAGAAGGGGAATTATCGTGACGAGGATGCCAGGCTTGAATGAGGCTCACTTCCGGCAGGCAAATGTCGGGCTGGAAGGCAACCATATTCGGCGGAATTACGCCGGCAACTTTTTTGAAAAAACCGGGGACGATGGCCAGGGTATCAGTACGTAATACGGTTTCAATCGTCGTCAAATAGCCAGGGCAAAAGCCAATGACTTTACGCCGGAAGCCAAACTGACTGAATAAGGTATCGACATCATCGTTAAGTTTTCCTTTGGTGCTGATAAAATCATAAGCGGCCAGGGTGTCGATGGTTATCGGTTGCGAAAAAATATCATGCCCTTCTTTAGCAATCACCAGACATTTGTCACGATGAATTGTTCTGATCTTAATCTCAGGGCTCAGCGGGCGTGACTCTCCAATATATAGATCAATATTGTCCTGACGAAGGAAGTCAACGGAACCGTGATCGTAATAAAAATCCAGGACCACATGGTGGTCAATTTCAATCAACTCCTGTACCAGCCCTGAATTAAGCAGAGCGATCATCACATCGTTTGAGGCGATATTGAAGGTCAAGGGGGTTTTGCCGATATCGAAAGAGAGATTTTGATTAAGAACAGATTCAATGTTATCGATCAAATTACGTATTTGGGGACGCAGCTGCATGGCCAGCGGGGTTAATGTCAGTATTGATCCGGAACGCACCAGCAGCTGATCCTGAAAGGAATCTCGCAGCTTATTGAGAGACTTACTGATCGCCGGAGGCGTGACGTTGAGCTTGCGTGCTGTCTTACTGACGCTACACTCTTCTAACAAGGAGTCCAGAACGATTAATAAATTGAGGTCGGTACGAGGCATATCAATCCCTAATGAATATGAAACTTCCATCCGTCTTGTGCTTTGCTGTATAAAAACACAGCGATAGCAGTTTTTTTAAATATTTGCCGAAAAGTAATTAATGTCGTAAGGCTATTTTATTTAGACTGGTGACATCCCTGCGAAATAATTGATGAATAAGTTGTTAACCAAATTTCAATAACAATTTTCATGTCCTTTGTCATAAAATGCTGAAGGTTGAGTTTTCCTTTATTACATGAAAATTTATGGGTGTGGATGATGCAAGCAACAAACGGCGTAGAGTGTTTGATTAAAACCGTTCAGTACCAATGGAACGAACTTCTTAGCGACAAAGATAAGCAAGCAATAATTTTTCGGGTGGTCTGTGTGATCTCTACTTACTCGGGGATCTGCGTTGAAGGTAGTCATATTTTTACCGTTCATAATATTTCTCACACTGAAGATAAAAATGCCCTGGCGCTGACGTCGGAGAGTGCAGCATATAACAATGCTATTCAATGCCTGACCGCCGCGATGGCATTTAGTGGCCAGGTTGTGTCAATGAAAAAGGCCAATGTTGAATAAATCACCCTGCGTGATATACGGGCAGAGAGTGCCTTTCTTTTTCTCCATGGGTTCAGTCGATAGCCTTTTTCTGTGAACCTGTTAATTCCCTTTGCATGCCGTTAATTCCGTTCACTCCGGTACTGTATTGCGCTAAAAACAGGCCTGCCTCAGGCATGAGCATGATGTCTTTGGGGTTATCAGCAGGTCACGCTGTTGGTTTTTATCTAAGATGTCAGCAACCTGCTTTTTTGTTTTCCATCAAATAGTTTGTAACGGTGATTAATTATATAAACGCATTTTTTGATCCCGAACATTAACCGTCGATTTCTGGATGTATCATATTACCTCTATTGATCAATTTACTAAGGATATTGTTGTGAGGCAGGTCTAAAGGAATTGAAATCAATAAGATAAGTCTTGATTGATGGCGCGGGGAGTACCGTTCTTCTGAATTTACTCATGGTATTTTAATGAGGTATCTGTGAATAAGGCTGTCAGGATCGAGAATTAAGGAAGTTTGAATTAAGATTATTCTTAACGCGGCGTCATTTTTCTTAAGAGAATGGACTGGAAAAAATGGAGCATGGGCATGGGGTAAAAGAGCGAGGCGGACGTGCAAACGCGCCATTGCCTTCATTTGAGAAATATTTGGTAAGCAGATTCTGACAGCGGGAGTGTGGAATATGAAAATAAACGGCAGTCAGGGGGTAAATATTATAGGGGGGAAGGATAACCAAAAGAAGCCGCAACGTATTTCACATTGCGGCTTTCGGGGGAATTAAATTAAATGCTTATTTACTGTAAGACTTCCATGCCTGAGTCCAGCTAATGCCAACCCCCGGTTCGTAATGCAGCTGTGACCACTGCCCCGTCTGGCTACACCAGTTTGCTACCGTACATTCGAACAATTTACCGTTATGCTGCACGACCTGGCCATTCTCGTAGCGGGTGCCATACACCCACTGTTGCCAGACGTCGCCAGCGGTGAGGGCAGGAACGGTAATCGCCTGCTCCACAACGCCCGATGCTTTACCCGCTGTCACCTTAACCGCGACCTTCAGGTGTTGCACCTGGCTGGTTTTGGCGAGGGTGAACTGCTGCTGTGGCTGGCCGTTGCTGCCATTATCTGCACCCACAGGCAGCGTCCAGTGGTAATCAGGTGTGCTGGTCGGTATTTGTGACGATTGTACGCTACCGCTAAAGATAACAGCCTTATCCTGTTCTTTTGGCTGTATCGTCAGCGTCAGTGCGGAGATAAAGGCCTGATCGTTATTTTGTTCCGCCTGGGTAACCGTCAATTTATGCTGACTGGTGGCGGTGCGCCCCCCTCGTGAACTGCTTGCCGTCACCTCGGCGATATACTCACCCGCAGCCAGACCGGACTGTAGCTGACCGTCCTGAGTTATACCGTTTTCAATCACCCGGTTTCCCCGTTTTAGCGACCAGCGCAGCGTCACCTGATCAAAGTTAGCTTTGGCTTCCAGTTTTATTGGTGCGGCGGAGGGCATTGTGCTTTGGCCGGTAATGGTGACTGCTGGTCTGGTCACGTTAATGGCGACACAGGCCTCACCGGATTTTTTATCGCGGTTTGTCGCCGTCAGGCAGAAGCGGGTTGCGGTATCAAACAGGTTTTTCGGGACCACGACCTCTGCCGAGGCCTTATCATAGGATTTCAGGTAGATAAGGCTGTTTCCCTCGCTGCGATGCCACGTCCAGCTAACGTCCTTCTGATTACTGGTTCCGGTGACCGGGTAACCCCATCCGCTGTCCGTGGTGCCAACGACGTTGATAACGGAACGGTCCAGCGTCACCTCTGGTGCCGGTGCCTCGCTCTCTTTCTCTTCATACAGGTGACCTGTTTTTGCGGCTGGCTGTGGTGCTATCGCGGCAGGTTCAATACTGCGCTCTGCCAGTTTAAATTCATTTCCCAGCGTAACCGGCTGGCTTTGATACTCCTGCCTCAGGGACGCTTCATCCGTCAGGTAGGTCCAGTACTGGTTGTCCACGGGGGTCGTTGGGAAGTACCAGAAGGGCTTACTTTTCAGACGGAAGTAGAAGTCATGCTGCGGATAATAATAGACCGAGCCGATAGCCTCGTTTTTATCCGTATCCCAGTGATAAAACTTCTCGACGCCAAACTTTTTAAGCTTCCATTGCGTAAATGCCGCGTCCATATTCTGCTGCGGGCAGGCGATGCTCACCGCCTGCGGCTTTTTATTCTCAGGGACGTTGATATGGAATTTATTCATATGGCCAGGCTGCAGGCGCATGCCATCGAGCGCAAAGATCTCTTCGCTACCGTTCGCGTAGCTGACCTCTGCCCAGCATTGCCCATTTTTTAACGGCTCAGATTTATAGGTGTAACCATAGCTGCCGTGCAGTGCCGGGTAGATATAGCTCTCAAGTTCCCCCTGCGGGTCGTAATAACCTACCAGCGTCACAACGGGGATGCCAAAGGCGTCCGGCTTGCGGTATAGCGGCCCTGTTGGGGCGACCATTTTTTTCTGTTGCCGATCCCAGATTAAATAACCGGAGGGGGAGTGCGCGGCAATAACGGCTTTATCTTCAAGCCATTGTTGAATACGCTTTTGCGTGTAACCGGTGTGCAGCGTGTATTTTGACAGAGGAGAACTCGCCTCGCCGCCACCCATTGTATCGCGGTTAAATTTGTAGATGCCGAGGAAGGGCGGCGTAACATGCGTATCACCGGATTCTTCTGCTGGCGTATCTCCGCCCTTGTTCCAGAAGAAGTTCGCGATGAAACGATGCTGAATACTGTCCCATCCCCAACCGGAATGACGATTGTGGATGGACCACTTTCCGCCGCCTGGATAGTGGCCCATGCCATAACCATGGCCAATTTCATGGCTAAACTCGTTGCCAACCGTATCGTAAAGGGTTGCCATACCGTTGCCGCCGCTAAGCCCATGCTGAACCACGCCATTTTTATAGCGCCCCCAGGACTGATGGACGGCAACCTGGTGGAACAGCCCTGGCTGCCACTGTGTTTCCCCTTTTGATGAGTTAATACCAAAGTTTGCGTTATCAATGCCCATAGAAATAAGGCCTTTACCGATATTTTCACGCATATCGCCGTCATAGACGCCGCCGGTATCATCGCTGCTGGTGGTGTATTTTTTACCGGATGAGAGCACCACTTCCTGCAGTTCGACCGGCGAGTAGTTACCGACAATTAGCTCGGAGACGGGGATTTTCTGGAAATAGTCATCCGCCAGTTTTTGCGAGGTTTTCTCCAGCGGGTTTTTGTCCAGGCTGCCGGGGGCGGTCAGCATGCCGATGCGGATATTCTGCAGTACAACCTGCGTTTCACCGCCAATATCGATGGAATCAATTTTTCCTGAACGGTTATCTGTGGTGTTGAATTCGAGCGTCAGCCCCGGCTGGATCCAGTCGCCTGGCAATATCTGACTCCAGGCTTTATCACTATATCGCACATCCGGATTTGGGCTGTTGGCGGGGCGGTCTGCACCCGGGAGCATCGCCGGCGTGCGCATTTCAAGCGTACCCAGCAATTCACCTTTATTGTTTCTGGCCTTCAGCGTTAATGATTTTACCGCTGGACCGGAGGGAATTAGCATCACCAACGTATCGCGGGTGCTGGTTAATCGTGGCATCTCCTTTGCGCTGTTTCCCGTGGCGTCAATCGTGTGGGTCTGTGCAAATTTGATACTACCTGCAAGCGACCCCTGCAAGTTATTGGTTAGCGTATTTTCATCAAGAAAAACGGAGGTTCCCGCCATTGCCTGGGGAAACACCATTACCGCAGGAAGTGATAACGCCACCGCAGCGGCCAGATATTTTAAACGCATTACAGATATCCTTTCGTAATAGAAGATAAAAACTATAACGAGAGGACGTATTTCAAAATATTGCTGAAGCGCCCTGTGACCAGGGAACAGGGAAAGCAGAAATAGAGAAATATCTCCATCTGCCGGGAATTAACTCTCTCTTCAGAGGGCGGACGGGGGGACGGAAACGATTTATCTGTGGATCAGTCGCGTATTATTGCCTTGTTGTTGAATGTTTGGCCGGCATAACGTTCTATAATTCAGCCAGACCGTTCAATAACAGGAAAAATAATGCCTAATACTTATCTTATTCTCGCGATTTCTATCTGTGCAGAGACGCTGGCTACCACCATGATGAAAGCCTCTGACGGTTTCAGTCGATTGATACCCAGCATCGTTGTGGTGGTGGGCTACGCTATCTCTTTCTATGGCCTGTCGCAGGTTGTAAAAACCATGAATATCGGCATCGCCTACGCCATATGGGCGGGGATGGGGATCTTCCTGGTTTCAGTGATGTCGTTTCTTATTTATAAGCAGAAGCTGGATCTGCCAGCGATAGCTGGCATGGTGTTTATCGCCGTGGGCATCATGATTATCCAACTGTTCTCGAAGTCCGTTACCCACTGATTGACACCGGCAGCAGGCGCCTTCGGCACGCTTATTTCTCTGTCTTTCTGTCATCACGCCATTTGTAGGAAACGCGCTGATACCAGGGCTCGGGGACAGGATGAACGATACTGCGTAGCGCTCTGGCATAATCCATTACCAGCCCCGGAGTCCAGGCCATAGATACCGCACGCTTGCGCACCTGTGCCGCTATCCAAAGTTCGGGCATCGCCAGCGTTCTGAGTATTGATAACCCGCTTTTGCCGCGCGCCGAGAGTACGCCGTCCAGTGAGGCTTCCAGCGCGTAGGCGACGCTGCTTGAGCAATTGCGATAGGTCAGGTTATAGGTTTTGGTTATCTTGTAGGCGCTCCAGAAGCGCTGTAAGGCCTTGCCGTTGTAGTGGTGGAAATAGATTTTGCGATCTGAATGGCACCATTCTGCTGCCTCGGTGGCATAGTCTGGCTGGAAAGTGCCTGGAACGTCGTTATCGCGTGTTGCCTTGAGTGTATTCAAAAACTCGGACGGCGATCGATCGATGTCTTCTGCCGGGTAAAGGCTGATGTAAATGCCGGGAGGGACCTCAAGGGCGGCATGGCCGGTTGAAATTACACCCTCGGCGTCCACTGCGGCGATATAACGGTTGATCACCGGCCGGGGGATCGTCGACGCGCTGGCTGTTCCTTCCGGTGTCCAGATATGCACGGTTAATGGTTCACTAAAATCAGCGGTGGGCGGTTCTGCCACCTTTTGCTTTGCTTCAGCCCCTTTCTTCACTTCAAAACCTATTCCTGCTGGCACCAAAAGCTCAAATACAGAGGTGCCTTCCCGCAGTCGTGCCACACGGAGCGCAAGCCGGACGGTATGGATACCGCTGAAGATCATGAGCGTTCCCAGGAAGAAGGAGACAGTGGCTTTGTAATGGGTTGGGTAGGGGCTGAACATAAAAATTGCGAACACGATTTGCGCTATACCGGTGACCAGCGAACTCTTCCAGTGCGGGAAACGCACGATCCATGCGGAAAATATCACAAACAGGCCAATCACGAAGTACGCAAAGCCGAACACAATGGCCAGCAGCAAATTGCTGTAAGATTGATTCGATAAAATCAACAGCGAGACGAAACAAAAGACGCCACCCTTAAAGTAGAGTACGGCTTTTTGCGCCCCGACGCCGCCGGAAGCAATGCTGAGCGTCACCACGCTTTCCATCAGTAACAGCAGGCCAAATACCCGCAACGGGAAATAGGTTACGCCGTCCAGCCCGTCCAGAAAAATCGCCAGCCCCAACATGCCCCAGACACAGCCGAGGAGCATCAGGTATTTGACCCGCGAGCGCATGAAATCGACGCCGAACAATAACAGGGCTATCTGGATCACAAACCGGTCTCTCCTGATAAAGTCATCATGATCATTCCTGGATAGCCAGGTGGTATTGGCTGGCTTGCCAGTTCCCAACAATAATACGTTCCCCCGCGTTTGACATGGCGATGCCTCCACTATCAACAAGGGTGAGCCACTCCCCGTCTGGGGCTTTAATGCGGAAAACCAGCGAACGGTTTCTGCCCGGCTCCGGCGCCAGCCAATGCTGGCGCAGCCTTTCCCTGTCTTTTAAATGGACGCGGCGAAGCACTTGCTCCACGCGACTAAACTCCTCAGGGGCAATGACACCCAGCAGCGAGGAGAGGTCGTTTTCCCAGACGAAGATACCCGCGTTCGGCTCAAGGCGATAGAGCACGCCATTGCCCGCCAGGCGGCCAGTGTCTGGATTAAAACGGTTGGTTGAGCGCCTGATAACCCGAATAAAGACGGTCAGTAAGGCTGCAGCAGACAGGTAGCTTAGCGCCAGCAGCAAAGACTCGGTAAAGCTGAGTCCGCTGATGAAAAACGGGCCTCTATGCTGGTCGGTAAAATGGATAACAATCAGGCCGGTCACCAACAAGCCGATAGATCCCCCCCGATTGCCCCAGACGATGGCAAGCATCATTGCCAGCACAATCGGAAGGCAGGAGAGGGCAAAATAGAGCGCCGTAGCGTGAGTCATCAGCCAGGGGGCATCGTAGCCGAAGATGAACCAAGTGGCGCCGCCCAGCAGCACCAGCAGCAGCCCTCCCAGAAGACGGTTTGACAGCGTACCCGCGATGCGGGAACTGCGTTTATTCATAAATCCCATCACGACGGTTGTGGCAAAGAAAATCCCCGTGACGTCGGCAACGAAACCATTCCAGAATGTGTTGAGTACCGGCAGGCCGTGGATAATGGCGTAGCCACCCCCGACAAGCAGCGCGTCCAGCAGGCTGATAGCAAAGGTTGCGCATACCCACAGTAGAATGACGTGAAGGTCATCATTTACGCGTGAGAAACGGCGAACAATCCAGGCGATGAGCACGTTCGCCGGCATGGCCAGCAGGGCATATCCCAGCGCGGTCACAAAGAGGGTTCCGCTTTGCCAGGCCTCCTCCTGCAGGACCGTCATCAGAGCGAAGGTCATGATTAATATCGGATAGTCGCGCCAGCGTGCGCAAAGAAAGGCCGCCACGGCGACCCCTGACGGAAACCAGACTATCGCGATGGACGAGCCAGGGTCATCAAACTTTAATGAGATAAGACCGGAGACATAAAAAGTTAGCCCCCACAAGAGCACGCTAAAAGTCTGCCGCAGCCACGAGGGGAAATAGGTTTTCATTTCTCGTCCATTTGGTGTGATTAAGAGAAAATACGCAGCGACCGAGGCACAAAGCGCTGCCTTATCGGTATCTGGTCTATCCTGGACTGATTATTCAGCGTCTATAAATCCTAACAATCCTTCGCTGAAAAACAAAGTCAGCCGCGGCGTCGTGCGTCAGGCCGCATGGCGAGGGTCAATTTTTCCCATCAACACGCTGCGAACGGTGCCTGCGCCGCTTCGTAGAATGGGACTGTCTTCTTCGTTTATGTCGATGATCCCGGGGCCGGGTGTTCCTTCTTGCGGGTGAGTCTCAGCGGCAATGTTTTGCCGGTAGAGATTTGGCCCGGTTTCTTCACCCGGGCGTAAACACCGAGAGGCCGGTGACGGTATCAGGGCAGTACGCATAGATTCTCTCAGTCCTTTTTGCATCCATTTTAGCATTTGCCCCGGCATTGATGAGACCGACACTTTTCCCGCCAACAGACAGGGCTTAACGCTCCAGACCATCAGCAGAATATCTGCTCTGGTCTGGGCATTGGCAAACAGTTTGGCAGTCAGAATCATATTTTGCGATTTTGTTGTGCTCGCGTCGGCAAGCCAGGTACGGACCAGCCGCGCAGTCGCGTCATCTTTTGCCTGAAAACCAATGCTGGCCTGTAGGCCGCCAGCCGGGGGTGCGATCCAGGTTCCCCCGGCGACCATCAGCGCGACCAGCAGGCAAAGTAGCAGGGTGCTTGATAAAAAGAGCAGCCGCCTGGCGGCTTTCTTTAAGGAAAAAATACCTAATCTGAACTTCGACATCCCGTCTATCCTCGATACAAATACGGCTATCCCTGTCGTCAGCACGATGTCCTACCGGCAGTGGGACCGTGCATCGGTGAATAGGGAAAATCAATGATCAACTTAGCCAACGTATCGCGTTAATTATGGTTAATTCATTGTAAGTTAAGAGATCGTCAGGCGAGTTTTTTCTTTGTTGACGCGTGTAGATCATCCACTTTGCGGATAAATATAAGGTCAACGAGGGGGGCGAAGGTTCGGTATTGGCAAGAAAAGATGAATTTATACTGGTACGTAACGCAGATGAAATGCTTTTCTGGTTTTTTATCTTTTAAATTTTGTTTTTTATGGTTTTTAATTCTTGGTATTTTTAAAATTATAGATTTAAGTATTTTATTTTTTCTTTCCATGGTACACGCTCCGCGGGCGTTACCCCATCGGAGGGGACGCCCGCGCTTACTCTCCCGGTGAAACATGCGTCTCTCCCGGTGCGTGAATGCTATCGGCGGCGGGGTCAGCCATCGGGCGAACGAGCCTGCATCCACTGGCAAAGATTATCCAGCATCATCATGCACTTTTGCAGCTGTTCTGCCGTAACAAACTCATCGGGCTTATGTCCCTGCTCCATACTGCCAGGGCCACAAATCAGGGTGGCAATACCGGCTTCGTCAAAAAGCCCGCCCTCGGTGCCAAACGCAACGGTGCTGTAGTCATCGCTCCCGCACCATTGCCCCAGCCAACCGGCAAATTCGGACTGAGCATCCGTCAGTAGGCCGGGATAGTGGCTCAGGGGAACAAACCGAATCGCGCCTGTCGGGGAAACGCTCTGCATGGCGGGTTCCAGCGTTTGCCGCGCATAGCGTTGAATGTCATCCACTACTGCGGCGGCATCAACCTCCGGCAGGTAGCGGATTTCAAAATCAAACTGGCACTCCTGGGGGACAATATTTAATGCGCTGCCGCCACGGATCGTTCCCACCTGCAGGGTGCTGAACGGAGGATCAAAGCGGGCATCGGTCGTTTGCGTTAACGCCTCGCGAGCCTCGCCCAGCTTGCCGATGAGCCGGGCAGCATATTCAATGGCGTTCACGCCCTGCGGCGAATAGGCGGAGTGACAGGCGTGGCCGTGTACTTCGCAGCGCAGGGCGATTTTGCCTTTATGCCCGTAAACCGGGCGCATTTCCGTAGGCTCACCCACAATGCAGAGCGCAGGTTTCTCCGTTGAGGCGCGAAGGTAGTCCGCCATGCTACGCACGCCAAGGCAGCCAACCTCTTCGTCATAAGAAAAGGCGAGATGCAGCGGCATTCTCAGCGGTTGTGCGAGAAACGCCGGAACGGATGCCAGCACGCAGGCGATAAAGCCCTTCATGTCGGCGGCTCCGCGTCCGTAATAGCGGCCATCTTGTTGAGTCATTTGAAACGGAGGAAACGTCCACTCCTGCCCGTCCACCGGTACCACGTCGGTATGGCCGGACAGCATGACGCCACCGCCGCCGGCAGGGCCGAACACGGCGTACAGATTGGCTTTGCTACCGTCTTCGCTATGGAATAGCTGCGAGTGAATGCCCCATTCAGCGAGATAATCACGGATATCATGGATCAGCGCCAGGTTCGACTCGCGGCTGGTCGTGTCCCGCCTCAGTAGTTTGTCCAGCAGGGAAATCAGTCGGCTATTCATCTCCCGGCACACCGTATTTAGGGGCTTCTCTCGGATCGAGGGCGCGGGTAAGGTAATCCTGCATTTGCGGCTTGTAGGCCAGCCATAGCGAATGCAGTTCGGCTATCGGGCTCTCGTCCGCCCAGTCCACGCGCAGGTCGATAACCGGCCAGGCGACGGTATCCACCACTTTTAGCGCCGCCGAATGTACCGGCCCGGCTTCGCCGCCTTTTTCCAGCGCCGCCTCAAGCGCGGCAAGCAGCCGGTCCGCCAGCGGGCCGCTGCTTTTTTCGAAGCGCTCGATCATGGCGTTAATCACCGTCTTATCGGCCAGCATATTGCCCGCCGCAACGCAGTTATCCCCCTGTACGGCATGGTAAATGCCCAGTGATTTCTCGCCGCTGTGGCAGGCGGTTTTGCCGTTGTGGTCTATCACCGTGACCTGCCGGTAGTCGCCGTGCAGATGTTCGCTGACGACCAGCTTTAGCGCCTCCTGCGGCGCAACACCTTCACTCAGCTTTGACAGCACCATCGGCCCCAGCGCGGGGAGAGTGATATTCTGGCTCGACACCGCGCCGACGCCCGGCAACAGCCACGGGCAGCGTGCGCCGACCGCGATGCTGGACGAGCTAATGGCGATGCCAAGCTGGCCGGTTTCCCGGCAGCGTGCGGCGATAGAAAATGTCATTTGCCACCCTCAGTATCGTCGGGGATCACCGCGATAACATCGATTTCCATCAGCCACTGCGGCTGGCCGAGGGCGGACACCACAAGCCCGGTGGAGATTGGAAATACGCCTTTCAGCCATTTGCCCACTTCCTGATACACCGGCTCACGGTAGCGGGGATCGATAATATAGGTGGTGGTTTTAACGATATGCGAAAGGTCGCTTCCGGCCTCTTCCAGCAGTTGTTTGACGTTCTTCATTGCCTGTTCGGCCTGAGCTTGTGGGTCGCCAAGTCCAATCAGATTGCCGTCAAAGTCGGTTCCCACCTGGCCGCGAACATAGACGGTGTTTCCGGCGCGAACCGCCTGGCAGAGGTCGTTGTTCAGCGACTGGTTAGGGTAGGTTTCTTTGGTGTTAAACATGCGAATACGCGTATGGGTAGGCATCGGTCAATTCCTTATCGGCAAAAGGGTTAACGCTGGGCAGCGTCGGAATAGCGGCTGTAATTGCGCTGGGTTTCAATGTGGTCGGCAATGTATTTCGCGTCATGCCACACGCCCCAGATAAACGTTGATCCCCGGCGGGACAGCCACGGCAGCCCCAGGAAATAGACGCCAGCCTCGCTGGAAACGCCGCGCTGGTGACGGGGTTTGCCCTGGGCATCAAAAGCGTCCACCTGCAGCCAGCCGTAATCCGGCGCGTACCCGGTCGCCCAGATAATAGAAGTGATACCGGTCTCGGTAAGGTTCAGCTCAAGGGTTGGCTGGGTGACGCAAAGCGGGTCCGGCGGGAAGACGCGGGCCTGCGGTTCTTCCGGCAGATCAAGCCCGTTGCGGGCAATCCAGGCATCGGCGGCGTCCAGCAGGGCAAGGTAGCTTTCATCGCCCTGGCGGATGTTATGGGCGAGGTTATCTTCAAAAAAGACCTTCCCCTCGGCAAAACGCTGGGTCAGGCCGACAAGGTGAATGCCCTGATGCGCCAGGGCGCGAAAATCAACGGTGTGGCCGCCGCGTGCGCCGCTCACGGCAATGGTGACGTGCTCTTTGCCGGGCTGATTGGCCGCCGCATCCCACAGCCCTAGCACGCCCAGCCACCAGCAAAAATCACGATTGCGGTAAGCGCGAGGCGGCCGGTCGTGCGCGCCGACGGAGAGATAAACCTGCTTACCCGAACGCTGGATCTCGTCGGCAATTTGCACCCCGGATGAACCCGCGCCCACCACCAATACGGCTCCGGCAGGCAGCTGGGCCGGGTTTTTATACGCAGCAGAATGTATCTGGTAGAGCTTTCCCTCTTCCGGGGCAATAGTTGGCACGACCGGGCGCTGGAAAGGCCCCGTTGCGGCGACGATATGCTTCGCTTCTACGACGCCGTCGCTGGTTTCCACGGTGAACCCCGGCCTGCCGTGATTGCGCGTCACGCTTTTTACCTCTACGCCCGTTTTTACCGGAGCCTCAAACTTGCGGGCGTAATCTTCGAAGTAGTTAGCTACCTCGTCTTTAGGGATAAAGCTGTCCCGATCGGCCTGGCTGAATTCCAGCCCAGGGAAACGGTCGTGCCAGGCCGGGCCGTTCGCCACCAGCGAATCCCAGCGTCCGCTGCGCCAGGCTTCGGCAATGCGGTTTTTCTCCAGCACCAGATGGGGAATACCGAGGCGCGTCAGGTGCTCGCTCATGGCGATCCCGGCCTGACCGGCGCCTATCACGAGGGTATCTGTCTGTGTTTTTATTACGGTCATGTCTGTTTCCTTGGTGCCGGGAAAATAAGATTCAGCGCAGCTTCGCTATGGCACAAGGTTATTTGGCAGCAGCCATTCCGTAAAATATTATAAATCTAGGGATAAGGAATAAATAAAGTAGCCTCAATATACAGGCTATGAATCACCTGTATTTTAAGGCTGTGTTTCACGTTTTTTTACTCTTCAATCACGGCCTCCGGCATCAGTTCAAAAGTACGGCAGTAATCCATAAATAAACGCGTCGGGCGCGTCGGTTCGTTATGGCGTAAATAAGCCATCACCAGCGTTGAGGCGGCCATTTCATCGACTATTTCCACCTGCGTAACGCGCTGGCCGTCATAGGTCACGTCGGTGCAGGGGCGGGTGACCAGCACTGAGAATCCCATCCCCTGGCCGACCATGCAGCGCACCATCTCTATCGATGGCGAACTGTAGGCCACCTCAGGGTGCAGGCCTTTGTCGGTGAAAATGTTCATGAAGTAGCTTTTGCTGGGGATGACGTCCAGCAGGATCATCGGTTCACGGCTGAGTTCTTTCAGCGTCACGGACGTTTTCTTCGCCAGCGGATGAGCCGCAGGCAGCAGGGCATAAGGTTTCTGCGGGGCGTTCAACTTTTCGGTATGCAGCGTGCTCTCCAGCTCGAGGTTGTACATAAACGCCAGGTCAAAGCGCCCGCGATGCAGCCCGTGGGTCAGCTCATTTTGCTCGCCGTCGTACAGTCGGATGGTAATTTCAGGGTAAATCTTGCGAAACCCGGCGATGAGCCTCGGCAGGTAAAGCGGCGCCGCTGATTCGAAGCAGCCGATGGCGATGGTGCCGGACACAAGGTCGTTATCCGCTTTGGCATTTTGCTCAAACTGGTATGAAAGCCGCAGCAGCTCGCGGGCTTTTTCATAAAAACGCAGCCCGCCGGGCGTGAGCGAGACGCCCTGGGCGTGGTGGCGGATGAAGAACTGCTGCTCAAAGGTGTCCTCCAGGTTCTTGATAGCAATGGAAACCGAAGGCTGGGCGATATGCAGCTGCCTTGAGGCTTCGGCGATGCTTTGCGCCTCAACGACGGTGACAAAGTACTTGAGCTGCTTGAGCGTGAAATGTGTCATGGTGCTAACCCCGGTTTTTTATTGGCAGTGGACCTTGCAAGATAGTTTCAGGCTATCCAGTTATTTCTGTTAGTAGCAAAGCCTGTGCCAAATGCCGCCGTGGTAGGCGTTAACGGTAAAAATGATGCTCAGAAAAAATATTTTCATTTTTATTGGTCACGAATTATCCCCAAAAAGTGGCAATAAAAAATAAGCTGCACTTTTTTGGTGCGGATAAGTATTTTATGTCGCTATTATCTGCCTGAAATATGTCTCTATTCGCTTTCCTGTTGGGAATTTAAGTATTGCGCTGCGCTGGTGCAAAAAAATAGCCATTGCCTTAAAACAATTTTTTATAGAGGTAAGGCATATTTTTCGTCCTTTATCCCCGTGCCTTTCTCCTGCAGCATGGCTCAATCGCAAACGCTCACCGAATGATTATCGTCCTGGCGAATATATTGCAAGGCAGTAGCCAGGGGGAAACCATAAGCTGTGAAAAGCGCCTCCGTTACGGAGCCAATAAAAAATGATTTATCACCTGCACTGGAGTCATCGCATGTTTACATCTTCACATAGCAAGGCGTTATTTACCTGCATGGCGGCGGCGCTGCCTTTACTGCTCAGCGGCGGGGCTCAGGCCGCCGTGATGACCCCCGGCCAGCTTACGGTGGGCAGCGACATCACCTTCCCGCCTTACGAATATCTCGACGGCAAAACGCCCGCAGGGTTTGATATTGAATTTATCAACGGCGTTGCCGAGGCGATGAAGCTCAAACCTAATTATGTGGATACCCGCTTTACCAGCCTGATCCCCGGCCTGCAGGCGAAGCGCTTCGAGCTGATTGCCTCCGCGCTGTTTATCACCCCCGAGCGCCAGAAGGTTATCGACATGGTGCCGTACCTGAAAACCGGCGAGTCGCTGTTGACCCTCAGCAACGCCAGCTTTAAGCCGACCAAACCGGAGGAGCTTTGCGGACACAAAGTCGGGTCGATGCAGGGCACCTACTGGCTGGAAAAACTGCACACGCTGTCGGCCGATTACTGCGTCAAGCAGGGGCTGAAGCCGATTGCGGTGAGCGAGTTTTCAACCGACCCGCAGACCACCCAGGCGTTACTTTCCCATGCGGTAGAAGTGCAGATGACCGATGCCGCCGTGGCAAGCCAGGTGGTGGATAAAATGAATGGGCGGTTGGTCGTGACCTCCACGGAGCTACTGTACCCGGTGCTGGTGGGCCTGGGGGTGAGCAAAACCAACCCTGAGCTGAAAAAAGCGCTGAACGACGGGATTGCGGCCTTTAAGGCCAGCGGCAAGTACTCGGCCTTAGTGAAAAAGTATCACCTGGCGGAGCCGTCCGAAGCCGAAATTCAGGCCAGCAGTTTGTAATCACCATCGCCGGGGAGTGCGGATATGTCTTTTGACTGGAACTATTTATTCAGCCTGTTTAGCAACGCTGATTTTTGGCAGGCGACCTGGACCGTGATTAAGCTGAGCCTGCTGAGCTGGATAATCAGTATTGGCTTTGGTTTTCTTCTGGCGCTGGGCAAACAGGCCGCCTCTCCCTGGCTCTCTTTACCGGCACGGGCCTATATCTGGCTGTTTCGCAGCCTGCCGCTGCTGGTGCTGCTTATCTTTGTCTACAACCTGCCTCAGGCGCTGCCGGGTAGTTCGGCCCTGCTGAGCGATCCTTTCTGGGCGGGGCTTATCGCGCTGGTGTTGAGCGAAACGGCCTATATCGCGGAGATCCACCGCGGCGGCCTGCTGGCAATTCCTCGCGGCCAGCGTGAGGCTGCCCATGCCCTGGGGCTGCGTTACGCCGGCATTCAGTGGCTGGTTATCGTGCCGCAGGCGCTGCGGGTGGCGCTGCCGTCGCTGGCCAACGAGTACATCTCCATCGTGAAACTTAGCTCGCTGGTCTCGGTGATTTCGCTGACCGAGATCCTGATGGTCGGGCAGCGGCTTTACTCGCAAAACTTCCTGGTGATGGAAACCATGGCGGCGGTGGCTTTCTATTATGTGTTTATCGTGACGGTCTTTGACTTCTTGCTGAAGCTGCTGGAAAAACGGCTGGATGTCACCCAGCGTAAAACCGTCCGCCTTCCGGAAGTCGAACTGGAAGCGATGGCCGCCCAGGAAAGCGGGCAGGTATCACGCGCGCCGTTGGCATCAGACGTTCCCGCGCTGCAGGCTCGTAAGCTGCATAAAGCCTATAACAACGTGGAGGTGCTTGGTGCGGTTAACCTGGATATAAAGCCTGGCGAAGTGGTGTCGGTGATTGGCCCGTCCGGCTCCGGGAAAACGACGCTTATCCGCCTGCTGAATGGCCTGGAACAGCTGGATAACGGGGAGATCCTGATTAACGGGCAGCCGTTTATTCGCCTGGAAAAACAGGGGGCTCAGAAGCCTCAGTACGTGGAAAACGCCGCACACCGGCTGAATATTGGCATGGTTTTCCAGGGGTTTAACCTGTTCCCGCACTTAACGGTAATGAAAAACCTGATGCTGGCGCCGCACTACCATCGCCTGGCGACGGATGCAGAGCTAAAGCGTGAGGCCTGCGTATTGCTGCGCAAGGTCGGCATGCTGGAGCACGCTCACAAATATCCTCATCAGCTTTCCGGCGGGCAACAGCAAAGGGTGGCTATCGCCCGGGCCCTGATGATGCGCCCGCAAATTATGCTGTTCGATGAGCCAACCTCGGCGCTCGATCCTGAAAAAGTGAATGAGGTGCTGCAGGTGATCGAGAACCTGGCGGGCGAGGGCATAACGATGGTGATCGTCACCCACGAAATGAACTTCGCGTTCAGCGTGTCGGACAGAATTGTGTTTATGGAAAAAGGACGCGTGGTTTGCGATGACTCCCCGCAGGCGCTGCGCAGCGGAGAGAATCCGCGTATTACCGAGTTCCTGAAAGACGTCAACCTTGCGCCCGTCGTGGC
Source organism: Enterobacteriaceae bacterium RIT693 (assembly GCA_009668225.1). Taxonomy (GTDB): domain Bacteria; phylum Pseudomonadota; class Gammaproteobacteria; order Enterobacterales; family Enterobacteriaceae; genus Cedecea. The sequence continues at coordinate 77,996 of WJYK01000003.1, forward strand.
ATAAAACAATCGGGCTGCGGTAGCTGAAACATGCCGCAGCCCGTCTGCATTAAATCTCGATCACCTTCACGCCGGAATTGCGCGCCATTCTTATGCACTCCGCCGTGTCTTCTCCCCCAGGAAAAGCCAGTAGAACGTCAGGGCGGCTGTCTTCCAGCATAAACAGGTTGCGCCTGGTTTCCGCATATTTACCGTGCAGCGCCCAGTTGGCCGGGTAGCGGATGACGTGCACGTCGGTGCCGCGTGCCCAGGTTTCAATGGCGCCGCCGAGCGACTGATGCCCCCCGTGAATCAGCACGTTGATCGTTTGCGTGCGGGCATATAAATCCAGCACGTGGGTGAGGGTATGGGTGTCGGCATAAAACCGACCTGAGCAGATTAAAACTCTCACTTTTCTGTACCTTAACGTTGCTTTCCTTGAAAAAACTCTCGTCCGCACGACGGCGGTTATTGTTTTTTTAAACGTCCGGCGACGTGTCGATAAACCGCAGCGACTTATCGCCAAGGCGATCAATCACCGGGTAGGCCACGGCGGCAATATGATGATGCACGCGCCGGTAGTCCCGCAGTACACGCTGGAAAATATCGCCGGATTCCGCCCAGGCATTTTTGTCCTCACGCAGCTTTTTGAAGTGTTCGCGGCTGGCGGAAGCCTCGAGCTGGCGAATGGTTTCTTTGCGCTGCACCAGCTGGTGGGCAGCAGATAAATCTTCCCGCATAAAAGCGGCGATCCCCAGACGCAGGCTGGTGAGGATTTCCGCGTGCAGCAGGCGAATATTGTGTAGCTCAAAGTCGCTGAACAGTTCGCCCCGGCGCGCGCGGCGGGTTGCCAGTTGGGTCAGATTGCTGGAGAGAATGTCGCCCGCGTGCTCAAAGTTGATGATGAACATCAGGATCTCCTGGGCGCGATCGGCATCCGCATCATTCAGCCCGTCCTGACCAATGTCGGCCAGATAGGCGCGAACCGCCGCGCTGAGCAGATCGACCGACTGGTCAAGCTGGCGAATTTCATCGGCGGCTTGTTTTTCCTGAGTCACAAACAGCACCAGCAGGCGATCCAGCATGATGGTGAGCATGTCGGCGGCGCGCAGCGACTCTCGAACCGAATTCGACAAGCCGATATAAGCGACTTCCAGGCCAGCATCGTCGAGGTACATCGGCATGCCGGGGTCGCCCACGCGCTCTTCTTCCGGGAACAGTCGCTCAAGGAACCGGGCCATCGGCGCGGTCAGGCCGATAAACAGCAGCGCAAGCACCGCGCTGAAGGCCGTGTGGAACCACACCACCAGCTGCGGCGTGCTCAGCCCTGATTTCTGTGCGAGATCCGTCAGCAGCGGCAGCAGTATTAATGCCAGCGCGCAGCCGGACAGGCGAACTATCAGGTTGCCCACCGGCAGGCGGCGAGCCACGGCGGACCCGGCATTCAGTACCGGCGGTAAGGCACCGCCGATATTCGCCCCAAGCACCAGCACCAGCGCGGTAGCTGGCGTCATCGTGCCGGTCGCGGCGAGGGAGGCTATCAGTAAAATAATCGCCACGCTGGAGTGGCACAGCAGCGTCAGGATAGCTGCCACCAGCAGGGCGATTAATACGTCCCCCTCTAGCCCCTGCATGACGGCATGAAATACCGGCGTGACCTCAATGTCCGCCAGCGTTCCGCTGAGCAAATGCAGCGCAAGCAGCATCAGGCCGAGGCCAATCAGCGCACAGCCCACGCTCTCAAAGTTGGAATGATCGCGCAGCTTAAAGACCCCAAAACCGGCCAGCAGAAGCAGCGGAATAGCTATCTCCATGTTAAAGCTCATCAGCTGTACCACCAGCGTGGAGCCGATATTGGCGCCGAGCATCACCGCCAGAGCGGGAGCAAGGCTTAGCGTTCCCGCAGCGGTAAATGACGTCGCCATCATGCTCACCGCGGTGCTGCTTTGCAGAATGCCGGTAATGCCAATGCCGGCAAGCAGGGCGGTCCAGCGGTTGGTGAGGTGGCGTCCCATCCAGTTGCGCAGCGGCGTGCCGAAGCCGCGCTGCAGCGCCGTTGAAATCATATGGCTGCCCCAGAGCAGCAACGCGATGGCGCCAGCCAGGTTAATTAACAGAGTAGTTCCGGACATGATTAATTCCCCCTCTTAAGGGCGGGTGGTGTAACAAAACGCAGTAACCTGATCGAAAAACGATGTATGGCGCTGGCGAGGTTCAGTAATGCTTTAGCGTGTCGGTAGTTAATTTTCCCTCCGGCGAACCCTGCCAGGGCACGGACGCGAAGGACGCGGGTTATTTTCATTAAAAATAAGACAACCAACGCGATGGTCTTATTTTTAATCAGGAAAATAAGGGAATGTCGCTTTTCCATGATGCTTTCCAGCTTGTGTTGCCTGCCTGAAAGGCACCGCCGAAGCGGCACCGAATTACCGTACTTAACGCAGAGTTAGTGCCACTGTTTGAAGCGGCGCATGTAGAACGTTTTCATTGCCTGGGCCACGCAGCAGTAGGCCAGCAGGGTGCCGACCAGCCACGGGAAGTACTGCCACGGCAGCGCCTGCAGCCCAACCAACGGCCCGAGTGGGGAGAACGGGACGTAAATACCGACCGCCATCACCAGCCCGGTCATCATCATCACCGGCCAGGCGGCGGTGCTCTGAATGAACGGGATCTTCTGGGTACGCAGCATGTGCACCACCAGCGTCTGCGACAGCAGGCCTTCCACGAACCAGCCGGACTGGAACAGGGTCTGCATGTGCTCGCTGTTGGCGCTGAACACAAACCACATCAGCGCGAAGGTGGTCATGTCAAAAATGGACGACGTTGGGCCAATCCAGACCATGAAGCGGCCGATGTTTTTGGCATCCCATTTACGCGGCTTGCTCAGGAACTCTTTGTCCGTTTTATCCCACGGCAGCGCGAGCTGGGAGATGTCGTACATCAGGTTTTGCAGCAGCAGCTGAATGGCAAGCATCGGCAGGAACGGGATGAACGCGCTGGCAACCAGCACCGAGAACACGTTGCCGAAGTTGGAACTGGCGGTCATGTTCAGGTACTTCATGATGTTGCCAAAGGTCTCGCGGCCTTTGATGACGCCTTCTTCCAGCACCATCAGGCTCTTTTCCAGCAGGATGATGTCGGCAGATTCCTTGGCAATATCGGTGCCGCTGTCGACCGAGATACCGACGTCGGCATCACGCAGGGCAGGGGCATCGTTAATCCCGTCGCCGAGGAAGCCGACGGTATGACCGTTAGCCTGCAGCGCCTTCAGCACGCGAGACTTCTGCAGCGGCGTCAGCTTGGCGAACACGGTGCGCTCTTCCACTAACTGCTGCAGGGAAGCGTCGCTCAGCTGCTCAATCTGCGGGCCGAGCACCGGCTCGCCCGGCTCCAGCCCAACCTGACGGCAAATACGCGTGGTGACAATGGCGTTATCGCCGGTCAGCACTTTCACCGCCACGCCGATGTCCATCAGGGCGGCAATCGCCGGGCCTGCGCTCTCCTTCGGTGGATCGAGGAAGGTGAGGAAGCCACGGATAATCAGGTCGTGTTCATCGTCGGTGCCGTACTGCTTTTTCGCCTCGGCTTTAGGAATGTCACGGGTGGCCACCACGAGGACGCGGAAACCGTCTTTGTTGTAGTCGTTGGTCATTGCCAGCATCGCCTCACGACGCTGCTCGTCCAGGGCGATAACTTTGCCGTTTTCTTCCATGTGGGTGGCAATGCTCAGCATCTCTTCTACCGCGCCTTTACACACCAACAGGTGATTGCTTTGGCTGTCCTTCACTACAATCGACAGGCGGCGGCGGACGAAATCAAATGGCATCTCGTCGACTTTGCTGTAGCCCTGCGGTTTGACGAAGTTTGGCTCATTGTCAGAGAAGTAAATGACGGCCTGGTCCATCAGGTTTTTGATGCCGCTTTGGTGGTAACTGTTAAGCCAGGCCAGCCCCAGCACGGACTCGTTTTTCTGACCGTTGGTGCCAACGTGGTGCTCGAGGATGATCTTATCCTGCGTCAGCGTGCCGGTTTTGTCGGTGCACAGCACGTCCATTGCGCCCAGGTTCTGAATCGCGTTGAGACGTTTAACCACCACTTTGCGCTTCGCCATGGCCACCGCGCCTTTGGCGAGGTTGGCGCTGACGATCATCGGCAGCATTTCCGGCGTCAGTCCCACGGCGACCGCCAGGGCAAACAGCAGGGCATCCCACCATTCGCCTTTCATCAGGCCGTTGATCAGGAACACCACCGGCACCATGACCAGCATAAAGCGGATCAGCAGCCAGCTGACGCTGTTCACGCCGCGGTCAAACGCCGTTTGCGCCCGGGTGCCGACAATGGCTTTTGCCAGCGAGCCAAAGTAAGTCCGTGGCCCGGTCGCCACCACCACCGCCTGCGCGGTGCCGCTGACAACGTTGGTACCCATAAAGCAGATGTTGGGGATATCCAACAGGTTCTCGCTGTCGACCGCCTTGTCGTGCGCGGATTTCTGCGCCACGTCGCCCAGGGTGTCGTACTTCTCAATCGGCAGCGCTTCGCCGGTCAGCACGGCCTGGCTGATAAACAGGTCGCGGGATTCGATCAGGCGAACGTCCGCCGGGATCATGTCGCCCGCATAGAGCTGTACGATGTCGCCTACGACCAGCTCACGCATTGGGATCTCACGCGGGGTTCCTTTTTGCCCCGCGTGTTCGCGGCGAACGACGGTGGCGGTGGTGCGCACCATGGCTTTCAGCGCTTCGGCGGATTTAGCCGAGCGGTGCTCCTGCCAGAAACGCACCAGGCCGCTGAGCGCCACCATGGTGCCGATGATAATTACCGTCGTCAGGTCACCGTCTTCGCCGTGGCTGGTGGGCAGCCAGTAGTCAGTAAAGAAGCTGATGCTGGCGAGAATAGCGAGCACGTAGATAAACGGGTTGTTAAACGCCATCAGCAGCTGGATCAGCGCGTGAGGCGGCTTGTCGTGCGCGACTTCGTTCAGGCCATCCCGCTCCAGCCGGGCACTGGCGTGAGCTTCCTGCAGCCCTTCCCGGGTAGTATTGAGGTTGACCAGGGTTTCTGCGATGCCGTTTTTGGCTTCCTGGGCCGCACGCATAGACAGCGTGCTTTTTTTATTACGGTTCTTGGTTTGTACAGTCATGGTGGTGCTCCTGTCGCCGGGCGGCAGCAGGCTTTTCACGGTGAATGCCGGATTAAAGGCGGCCGAAAATAGCCCGATGTCGCATCAGCGATCGGTTTTTAATTAATTTCGCACAGGGCTCCCCGCTATTTATTTTTAAAAATAAACAGGCGAGAAATTTATATTTTCTTTTATTTGGACGTGGTTATTCCTGCCGATGTACAGGGATGAATACATCAGGGAATAAACAGCTACCAATAGTGACGTAACTCAGCGTGGCGCACGGAAGCGGGCTGCGGCATAGCGCGCAGACGAACCTACGGCGTAACGGCTGAATCAGGCTACGAAGGGTCGACTTTGTGGGTCTTCGCTATCGGAGAAGCTGCAACGGCGCTCCAGCTGGCCGGTGACAGGACTGACACGCCAGTTAGTTATGCGTTGATTCAACTCACTGATTTTCGAAGAGAAAATTGAGTTTGACTGTTTTTTGCGTGCGGACAACACCCGATCGCGGGGCGGCCGGACACGCAACGTTGATGTCACTGTTTTGACACCAGGAAAAAGGGTAGATTTGAAGTTCATAACACACCTCGGGACCGTGAAAACCCTGGTCGAGGTGGGACAACACGAGAGCATCAGGCTCCGGCGAGACACACCAAAACGAAGAAGTGATCACAATCGATTTCATGTTTACTTTCCCGAACCGCCATTAAGGCCATGTTCGGGCAGCTACTAAATTCAGTATCCATTAGTCTCTTATGTCAGGTTAGGAAAGGCCGCAACTTCGGCCCGTGAAATCTACCCATGAGCAATACTATTGTCAACCCGGCAATGGAAATTAAATTCGTTCGTTTATATTTCAGTGAGGAAATATTGAGGGAAGGGAATAAAGGGTATTTTTATCTCTCTTCCCGAGCAGTTTCTTTTCTTAAGCGAGAGGCTGTCTCTTGGTCACAAATACCGGGTTTTATGTAGGTTCGGTAAAGGTTCCGTTCACTTCCAGTCCTGTTTCATATGTCACCACCGAACCGGTGAACGACTCGGGGAAGTCACCGTCACTTCCCCGAGACCCCGGACTCCCGGCCAAATAAATCGCCGCAAGCGGTAAACCTCCGTTTTATCTCCCAGTCCTGGGTCGGCTGAGATGCGTTCCCGACGCTCTCAGCCTCCGGCCGTTCCCGACGTCCGGACCCTGGCCAGTCGGAGAGAAAACGGAGGCGATTTAAGCCGGAACCGAGCCTCGCTTCAAATCCGCAGCCACGCTGAAAGTCACAGGCGCTGCAAGTCCCACAGCCACACCCTTGTTCCCGGCTCTCATCGCCCCCGGTTATGACCCAACTCAGGCGGGGTTGAGCTGCCGGGAGCAGCGAAAGAGAGCGATCGTCGGGAACGAATCGCGAACGACCCCGACTGTTTGGGTGATGGCCGGTGGGTTTACCGCTTCAGCGGCGATGAGCTTGCCGGGCGCCGGGGCTGTTCGGGGGATGGCGTTATCCCCCGGACACGTTCACCGTGCTCTGAACGTGCAGGGAAAACAGACCTACGGGTGAACGGAATAACTGCGGAGCGACAGAATTCTCCCGGAAGATTTTGAAAGAACGTGGGATAAGAGACAGAGAGAAAGATAAACGAACCCTCCGGCGGGAGGCACCTCCCCCGATTAAGAATTTTCCTTAAGCTAAATCAAACCCCACTGGCAAAGCTGATTTATGCCCCACTGGCTTTGATTTGAAACAAAATTTAACGCTTATAGCGGTTCGCCTAATGCGTTAGTGTGATAAAAATCACATTCAGGCGGCAGTGGAACTGTCGTCGACACCCGTTTTAGTTCCAGTTGAAAGAAAGTTAGGTCGAACGTTATGGATGCGAAACCAACTCGCAGCCCCGGCGGAAAAATTGCGCTGTGGCTGTTTTATGCTTTTTGTTTGTACATCGTTTGGGCGATGGTGCGTTACTTTTGGGTCGTTAGCGGGGTCACCAGCGGCGATTTAGGCACCTTCAGCGGGAAACTCCTCGGGGCGCTGATGGGGTTACTGGTGCTCGGGTCCGTGGCGGCAGTGCTGGGCTGGGTAGCCTGGTACACAAGGCCGCGTGCTTATCCCGTTCGCGCCAGGGAAAATAGACTGCGTTGAATCCAGATTGTCCGATGAGCCACCAGTCTTTGCGTGGCTCAGGATGTATACCTTCCAGCTTTAAAACTTTCCGCTGAACTCATCCTATTTATCTCATGTTTTTTCCTGGCATCATTTAATTTTCCCTGTGCACTTCAATGCTATTTTATCCTCATAAAAAAGAGGGTTTTTAGTATTTATATAACTGTGCGTAAAGTCACGTTTGTTATTTTTCGAACTGTCTACACTGCTGGGAGATTTATGGGGGGAACTATGCACGTTTATATTGTTCGAATCATAACGCTTTATCGCTTTATGCTGCTGATGTTCGGCGGCAGGGCGCGCGTCTGGTTGAATAATAGCTGCTGGTTTAATAGCGTGAGCGAACTGGAAAAAGACGACTCCGTTTATTCCGATTCGCTGGATAACGTCTGTGTCGTAAATTGGTCCCGGCTCTGGTGTAGCGCAGAGGATCTATATCATTCGCTTCGGCATCCGCATTTCCCATTATTAAAAGCGAGGCATAGCGTTGTACGTCCGCGCCGCCTGGCCATCCGTAAACGCTATGAACTTGCTTTCTTGTTCCGTATTTCCAGCCTGCATCAGCTGCTGATGTGCCTCCACGCCAGCGGCGACTGTGGAGACGCCAGTATGCAGGAGACTGTTCTACCGCGAAGCACAATGCGCTTTTCAGCCATTGTGCTTTTTTTATTGCCTCAATTCAGCCTGATAAGGAGTTGTTATGTATATCGTTTGTGTTGCAGCTTGTCCTACGGGCGTAGCCCATACCTACATGGCTGCCGAAGCGCTTGAAATCGTTGGTCAACAGCGCGGGCATAACGTCAAAGTTGAGACCCAGGGCGGCATGGGCGTTGAGAATGAAATCAGCGCCGACGATCTCGCCCGTGCAGACGCGGTGATTATTGCCGCCGATGTAGCCATCACCGGGAAAGAACGCTTCGACGGCATGATAAAACTTGAATGCAGCGTGGCGGATCCGATCAAGTTCGGCGATGCCGTTTTTGAAGCGATAGAGTCGGAGATAGCAAATGGCTAAATTTAAGCCTGAGGGGAGAGCCCCGGCCGGGACCGAAATTAAGACCGCCATCATGACCGGAGTGTCATGGATGCTGCCGTTTGTGATTGCCGGGGCGGTTATCATGGGCATCGCACGTATCGGGGCTTCGCTGTACGGCATCGATAATATTTGGGATGCCAGCCATGCGCAGGCGACGAGCATCGTCGTGCAGGTGCTGCATAAGTTTGACGGTTTTGGTGGCCTGGCGTTGTCGCTGATGCTGCCGATTGTCGCCGGGTACATCAGCTTTGCCATCGCCAATAAGCCGGGGCTTGCGCCGGGAATGGTGGGCGGCTTACTGGCCAGCAGCCTCGGTACCGGCTTCCTGGGCGCGCTGGCGGCGGGGTTTGTCGCGGGGTACATCGTGCGGGGGCTTGCAACCTATATCACGTTGCCTAAAGCCCTGGCTTCTGCGGGGCCGATCTTCATTCTGCCGGTCGGTGGAACGCTGCTTACCTGTATGGTGATGGCTTTTATCATCGGCAGTCCGCTGGCGGCGCTGAATCACGGCATGGAAAGTTGGCTGTTGGCGATGTCCGGCACCAACAAAATTATTCTTGCTGCCGTCGTGGGCGGGATGGTGGGTTTTGACCTGGGGGGGCCGGTTAACAAAGCGGCGGTGACTACTGCGATGGCCTTGCTGGCCTCCGGAATCTATGATCCTAACACCGCCGCGCAGGTTGCTATCATCGTGCCTCCGATCGGTCTTGGCGTTGCCACGCTGATATGGGCGAAGCGTTTCCCACCGTCGCTGCGTGAAGCGGGCAAAGCTTCCACGCTGATGGGGCTTATTGGGGTTTCGGAAGGGGCGATCCCCTTTGCGCTGGCTAACCCGAAAATCATCATCATCAACGTGTTGGGGGCCGCAACCGGCGCGGCGATGGCCGTTGGGCTTGGTGCGGTAAATCACGCGCCAATTTCTGGCTTTTACGGCTGGCTGGCGGTAGATAAATGGCCGATTTACGTGCTTTCTATCGTCACCGGTTCGGCCATTATCGCCGTCGGTTCCTTATTAGTTTTTCGTGGCGAAAATTTCGTTGAAAATAAGGTGGTGGCACCAACGCCGAAATTTAAAGCCGGGCGTTAAAGGCGCATCTAATTAATTTAAAGCAGTTCAGGATTTATTAACCACGGTATTTTATGCCGGGGGATCCTGCACCCAAAATTTATCCAAACTGCCGTAAGTAAGGTGGCGTAATGAAGACCGTACATTTGATTCAACACACGCACTGGGATAGAGAATGGTATTTCACGGAGAACGATTCAAAGATCGTACTCTATTATTTTATGCTGGATTTACTGACGCGTATGGAGCAAGACCCGTTGCTGGGGCCGTTTATTCTCGACGGGCAAACAGTGATGCTGGAGGATTTTTTGCAGGTCGCTCCTGAGCAACGTCAGCGCCTGCAACAACTGATCGCCGATGGGCGAGTACTTATCGGCCCGTGGTATACGCAAACTGACTTTTTAGTGGTCGGCGCAGAGTCCATAGCGCGTAACCTGCTGTTCGGTCTGGCGGACTGCAAAGCATGGGGGAGCTACATGCCGGTTGGCTATGTGCCTGACTCCTTCGGGCAAAGCGCGCAGCTACCGATGTTTCTAAATGAATTTGCCATCGACAACGCTGTTATCTGGCGCGGATGGTGTGAGCGCGACGTCGCCAGCAGCGAATTCTACTGGCATGCGCAGGGGGGCCAGCAGGTTCTTACCGCAGTTTTACCCTGGGGCTACGGCTGCGCGAAGTGGTTACCGACCGAGCCAAATACGCTGGCGGAAACGCTGGTGCCCATTCTTGAAAAGCAGGGACGTTTTACCGCTACGGACAATCTATTGCTACCGAACGGTAACGACCAGTCCCCGTTCGAATATGCTGTCCCCGGCGCGCTGACACAGCTTAACGCCGGTCAGCATGCGTACTATTTTAAGCGCAGCAGCTTTAGCGAGTTCTTTGACGCGCTGCGCGCCAGTGAGCGTCGTTTACCGGCGTGGAGCGGCGAGCTGCTCAGCCCCAAATACATGCGCATCCACCGCGGTATTTTCTCCACCCGCGCCGACATCAAGCAGCTCAATGCCTCGCTGGAACAGTTTGTCAGCCAGACGCTGGAGCCTTTACTGACCCTGGGCTGGCGTCTTGGTCTGCCTTATCCGCAGCATGCGCTTGAAAGCATCTGGCGGGAGGCAATGAAGTCCCACGCCCATGACAGCATTGGCGGCTGTAATGCCGACCACGTTAACCAGAGAGTGAAAGGGCGTTTACAGTCCGGGAAAGAAAGCGCGCAGCAGCTGTTCGACCTGAATATGAAAATGCTGGCCGAAGGGATCGACGCGCGTCAGAAAGGTAAAAAAATCATTGCCTTCAACCCGCTTCCCCGCCAGCGCGATGCCCAGCTCAGCCTCACGTTGTATACCCCGGAGCAGGATTTCCGCATCGTCGACGAGGACGGCAACGCCTGCATCTGGCAGCTGTTGCATGAAGAGCCGCAGGATATGTCGCTGGTGGTTCAGGAGCTGTCAAACAGCACCCGCACAATCTGGTATCGCAAGTGCCACATCCTACTGGCGGCGAGGGATCTTCCGGCCTGCGGCTATCAAACCTTTTACCTTCAGGAAGGCAAATCCCCCGGGTTTGTGCCACCGGAGGCGCAGATCGAGCGCCTGGAAAACGAATGGCTGCGGCTGGACGTTAATGCCGGAACGCTGACGCTTATCGATAAGCGTTCCGGCGAGGTTTATCCCCACATTCTGCGGCTGGTGGACGGCGAAGACGCGGGGGATAACTACAACTATTCGCCGCCCGAGGTCGACTGGAAAATCAGCAACAACGGCTGCCTGCATCACAGCGCGCTTGAACGTGGTCCACTGAAGGATACGCTGCTGCTGGACTGGCGTATTCCCGCACCGGCGGACTCGGCCTCCCGTCGCGCCCGTCGCCTGGATGCAATGCTTGAGGTGACGATGACCGTTTCTCTGCCGCACGACAGGGCGTGGCTGGACGTGGAAATAGAGGTCAATAATACGCTGCGCGACCACCGTTTGCAGGTTGAGTTGCCGACGGATATCCGCCATGCGTTTCACTTTGCCGACCAGCCTTTCGGCCTGATCCAGCGCGAAAACATCCCGGCGGCGTTACACGTCTGGCAGCAGGAAAACTGGACCGAAGCCCCTGCATCGCTTTGGCCGATGCAGAGCCTGGTGCTGATGCATGACCGGCAGCGCGGTCTCGGCGTGGTGACCGCCGGGCTACGGGAATACGAAATTCCCGTCGGGCAGCCTGATACTCTGGCGATTACCTTGTTCCGCAGCGTAGGGTGGCTCGGGCAGCCCGCGCTCCCGTGGCGGCCGGGGCGGGCATCCGGCATGGTTCTGCCGTCGCCAGACTCGCAAATACCGGGCCGCCATCATTTCTACCTCGCGGTGTTACCGATGAGCAACGGGCAAAGCCCGGCGTTCTGGGACGCGGTTGAGCAGTGGCGCACGCCCGCTTCTGGTTACCTTGATTCCGGCTGGTCCCGCTTCCGTACCAATGCGCACGCTCTGCGTTTCCCGTCGCACTTCAGCGTACTTAACTGGGAAAGCCAACTGCACTTCAGCACGCTGAAAAAAGCCCAAAACAAAGAGGCTCTGCTGCTCAGGGGCTGGAACCCGGGCCTTGTCCCGCTGGATAACCGTCCCCCGGAAACGGACGGCGAGCTTCAGCAGGTCACGCTGGCGGAAACACGCTGCACCCACCCGGCCCGCACCGTGGCGGCAGGTACGCCTGTCTCCTGGCTCATCGGTTAAATTGAATAAGGCGTAATCACTATGCAGACACTTTTATTTCGTTGCCGGTTAGCCAATGGGCTCCACGCAAGACCGGCCTGCGAGCTTGAGCAACGGGCAGCCCGCTTCAGCGCGACGGTCACCCTGGTCAATCAAAGCAAGTCGCGGCAGGGCAACGCGAAAAGCGTGCTGGCGCTGGTGGGGGCTGATGTTGCCGCGGGGGATGAATGCCAGTTGCTGATCGAGGGGCCGGATGAGCAGGAGGCGCTGGAGGCGCTGCGGCATTTTATTGAACATGAATTTGAGCACAGCGATACACCGCTGGTCGACAGTACCGGGAACGAGCGGCAGCCAATACCGGTGTTTCTCTCCCGAAGTACTTCGCCGGTTTGGCAGGGGAATGGCGTCAGCGAAGGGAGCGCCCTGGCGAAGGCGGTGTATGTCGGGCGGGTAGATCTTCACGACCTTGCGCGGCAGTACGATGAGACGCCGCCTGCCGTTCAGCAACGGCAGCTGGCCGCGGCGTTGAGCGGAGCCAGGCGGAGGCTGCGGGAAGAAGCTGTCCTTAACAAAGGCGAGGTGGCGCAGATCCTTGATGCGCAAAGCCAGCTGCTGGAGGATGAGGCTATCGACGAATGCCTGCGGGAGGATCACCCGGCCCGGAATGCACTGGCCGCCCTGGCGCAGGCTATCGATATCCTGCGTGAACCTTTCCGGCAAAGCGGCAGCGAGTACCTGCGCCAGCGCGAGCTGGATGTCTACGATCTGGGGCTACGGCTGGCCAGCCAGCTCACCGGGCAGAGCCGGCTTTGGATGCCGGTCCTGGATGAGGCGGTAATCGTTATTTGCCAGAATGTTCTTACGCCCGGTCAGCTGTTGATGCTTCGCGGGCCGCATTTGCTGGGTATTGTTATGCCCGACGGCGGCGAAACCTCCCATACCGCAATATTGGCCAGAAGGTTTAAAACGCCGTTGCTGTGTCTTGCCTCTACGGACGCGTTATTTGCTGCTGGCGCCGACCCGTTTCTCCTGGCTGCCAGCCACGGTTTACTGCTGTCGGAGCCGGATGAGGTAGCGCGGCGTTGGCTGGCGCTTGAGAGCGTTAAACAGCGTAGTATGCCTGCTGGCGGGCCCAGTCGAGCAGATGAGGAGATGATTTCTGAGTCCCTGGTGTTTCTCGACGAAACGCTGGGTGATAAACACGAGGTGATTAAGCGGCTAACGGACAATCTCGACGTTCAGCAGCGGTCGGTTTCAGCCACGCTTGCCGAGCACGCCATCTGGCAGCGCGAAGCCGTGTTCACGACTGCGCTGGGTTTTTCTATTGCTATTCCACACTGTCAGTCGGCGGTGATTGCCCGCAGCAGCATCTCCGTCCTGCGGCTGAACGAACCGCTGGACTGGGGCAATAGCGTGGCGGTGAAGCTGGTTATTATGCTGACCCTCAGCGAGCATGAGCAGGCGCAGCATATGCGGATTTTCTCAGTTTTAGCCCGTCGGTTGATGCACGAATCTTTCCGTGAAAGGCTGATGGGGGCGGGTACGCCGCGGGAGATGGTGAACCTGCTGCGGGAAGAGGTCATATTATTGTCATAAATCTGGTTATACTCAGACATGCGCTTTTCACGAGAAGGGGAGTATGTGTATGCCGATTGCCCGCTGGCAGAAGCAGTTTGAGGAGTACCTGATTGAAAATTGGGCACAGGATGACAAAGCCCATGACGTGGCGCATTTTCGGCGCGTTTGGAAAACCGCTCAGCATATTATGGAAGGGACGGAGGCGGACAGGCTGGTAGTGCTGACCGCCTGCTATTTCCACGACATCGTTAACCTGCCCAAAAACCACCCGGAGCGGCATCTTGCCTCGACGCAGGCCGCACAGGAAACGCTGCACATTCTGGAAACACACTTCCCGGACTTTCCCCGCGAACGGTATGACGACGTAGCCCATGCGGTGCGAGCCCACAGCTTTAGCGCCGCCATTGTGCCGCAGACGCTGGAAGCCAAAGTCGTACAGGACGCCGACAGGCTGGAATCTCTCGGGGCGATTGGCCTTGCGCGGGTGTTTTACGTGTCGGGCGCGCTTGGGCGCTCCTTATTTGACAGTGACGATCCGCTCGCCGAGCGCCGTGAGCTGGACGACACGCTGTACTCGGTGGATCATTTCCAGAAAAAGCTTTTGCGTCTACCGGACTCAATGCAAACTGAAGCGGGGCGCGCGCTGGCGCACCACAATGCGGACTTCCTCGTTGGCTATATGGCAAAACTGTGCGCCGAGTTGAAAGGTGACTACCTGAACGTGGATGAGCAGGTCCTGCAGCGTTTTAAATCACAGGCTTAATCTTTTCAGCCCGCGCATCTGCGGGCTGTTTCCGTTCTCTCTGGGTCAAATCAGTGATACAGTTTCACTCCCTTTTCCCATATATGGTTCACGATGAACGATCTTGACGCGATTGCAGAACACCTCTCCCTCCAGGCACAGCGCCACAAACAAACTCAGCAAGAAGAAGACCATGCGCTGGTGAGTCGCTTACTTGAAATCTACGATCAGAAAACCGTTGCCCTGCGCCTGCGACAGGTTGGAGGTGACTGGACGCGCGAGTCCCTGAACCGCTGGTATAACGGCAAATCTGCGCCAAGAGGATTAACTGAGGTTGAGGTGCAGATGCTACAAAGCATGCTGCCGTCGCCACCGGCTCACCATGGCCGCTATGCCTTTCGCTTTATTGACCTGTTTGCCGGTATCGGCGGCATTCGCAGCGGCTTCGAGGCAATTGGCGGGCAGTGCGTGTTCACCAGCGAATGGAATAAGCACGCCGTGAGAACCTACAAAGCAAACTGGTATTGCGATCCGGCTCAGCACCAGTTTAATGAAGATATCCGCGATGTGACGTTAAGTCATCGCAGTGACGTTACGGATGAGCAAGCGACGGCGCACATCCAGGCCACGCTGCCCGATCATGATGTGCTGCTTGCCGGGTTCCCCTGCCAGCCATTTTCACTGGCTGGCGTGTCGAAGAAAAACGCCCTTGGGCGCGCGCACGGCTTTGCCTGTGAAACGCAGGGCACATTGTTCTTTGATGTGGCACGGATCATCGCGGCAAAACGTCCGCCCGTTTTTGTGCTGGAAAATGTGAAGAACCTGAAGAGCCACGATAAAGGTAATACCTTCCGCATTATTATGCAGACGCTGGATGAGCTGGGTTATGACGTGGCTGATGCTGCTATCTCCGGGCGTGATGATCCTAAAATTGTTGATGGTAAAAATTTCCTGCCGCAGCACCGCGAGCGCATTGTGCTGGTCGGCACGCGCCGCGACCTGAACCTGGGCTCGGCGGTGACGCTGACAAGACTCAGCGACTACTATCCTGCCCGTCGCCCAACCTTTGGTGAACTGCTGGATGACGAAGTCGATGCGAAGTATGTCCTGACCCCGACGCTGTGGAAATATCTCTATAACTACGCAAAAAAACATCAGGCCAAAGGGAATGGGTTCGGCTACGGGCTGGTTGACCCAACCAATCCGGCAAGCGTGGCGAGAACCCTGTCGGCGCGTTACTTTAAAGATGGCGCGGAAATTTTGGTCGATCGCGGCTGGGATAAGGCGCTGGGAGAGGCCGACTTTAACGATCCCGATAATCAGTTGAACAGGCCGCGCCGCCTGACGCCGCGTGAATGTGCCAGGCTGATGGGTTTTGAATCCCCTCAGGGGAAAGCGTTCCGCATTCCCGTGTCCGATACCCAGGCCTATCGCCAGTTTGGTAACTCCGTCGTGGTTCCTGCTTTTGCCGCGGTGGCAAAACTGCTGGAGCCAACCATTAAACACGTGGTCAAAAAGCGCTAAGCGGAGGCGGCAATGGCGGACGTACACAGTAAAGCAATACGCAGTAAAAACATGCGAGCGATTGCCACCCGCGATACCGCCATTGAAAAACGCCTCTCCGCGCTTCTGGCCGAATGCGGGTTTAGCTTCCGCGTTCAGGATGCCGCGCTACCGGGGAAGCCCGATTTTATTGTGGATGAGTACCGCTGCGTTATTTTTACCCACGGCTGTTTCTGGCATCATCATGATTGCTATCTGTTTAAGGTTCCGGCCACCCGCACTGATTTCTGGCTGAGTAAAATTGGCAGCAATGTTAAAAGAGACAAGCGCGATATCGGGCTGCTGCTGGAGCAGGGCTGGCGAGTGCTGGTGGTCTGGGAATGTGCGCTGCGGGGCCGCAAAAAAATGAGCGATCTGGCACTTTGCGAGCGGTTAGAAGAGTGGGTTTGCAGCGGTGGACGCAGCGCAGAAATCAACGTTACCGGCATCCATCAACGTCATGATGGCGGTCAGCAAACACTGGCCGCAGAGTCGCTTATTTTTCCACTTCGCAGGACGTAATAACGGGTTTGGCCGGGAACAGATATTTGCCCAGCGTGACCAGCACCACGGCAAAAATAATGACGCCCAGCGCCAGCCATTCAATCGACGAAAGACTTTCCCCCGCGAAGGTGGTGCCAAGCAGCACCGCGACGACCGGGTTGACGTAGGCATAGCTGGTCGCCACCGCCGGGGAGACGTTACGAATCAGGTACATATAGGCGCTGATAGAAATCATCGAGCCAAACAGCGCCAGGTAGCCCAGCGCCAGCCAGCCTGAGGTGTCGGGCATCGTCGTCAGGCGTTCACCGGTTAGCGCCGCGAGGCTCAGGGCCACAATCCCTGCGGCCAGCATTTCAACCGCGCCGGCCATCATGCCCTCGGGCAGTTCAATGCGTGACCCGTAAACCGAACCAAACGCCCAGCTCAGGGAACCCATCAGAATTAAAATCGCGCCGGAGGGGTTGCCGCTGAGATTGCCGCCGCTGTTCAGCAGCACAATGCCCGCCAGACCAATTGCAATGCCGAGCCACTCAAGCTTGCGCGTTTTAATGCCAAACAGGCGGCTGAAGCAAAGGGTAAACAGCGGCACGGTGGCGACCATCACCGCGGCAATGCCGGAAGGAACATGTTGGTGCTCGGCCACGGTTACGCAGCCGTTGCCCACGGCGAGCAGAAGAACACCGATAAGCGCCGCGTTAAGGGTTGGGCGCAGCCGGGGAAGCTTGTGGCCACGAATAAGCAGAATGCCCATCAGCAAGGATCCTGCAAGCATAAAGCGCGTACCGGCGAGGATAAACGGTGGCCAGGTTTTCACCCCGATAGCCAGCGCTAAATAGGTTGATCCCCAGATGATATACAACGCAAACAGCGCCGCTATCAGCGGCACTAATTGACCAGAACGAGCACGCATAATCCCTCACCAGATGCTAATTTCAGGCCGATAGTTAACGCCAAAAGGCGGAGGATAGCGAGTCTTTTACTTGTTGATAGAATGTTAATTTACATTGACAAAGACGGGGAATTTTCGCGGCAGCGATTTTGCTTCATACTCTTGGGTAACTAAATCGATAAGGACGGATATTTTGGCTGGAAGTAGCTTACTCACTTTGCTCGACGATATTGCCACGTTGCTGGACGATATCTCCGTTATGGGCAAACTTGCGGCAAAAAAAACGGCGGGCGTTCTGGGTGACGATCTCTCGCTCAATGCTCAACAGGTTTCCGGCCTGCGTGCAAACCGGGAGCTGCCCGTGGTATGGAGTGTGGCAAAGGGGTCGTTTCTCAATAAACTGATTCTGGTGCCGCTGGCGCTGATTATTAGCGCCTTTGCGCCCTGGGCGATTACGCCGC
Source organism: Enterobacteriaceae bacterium RIT693 (assembly GCA_009668225.1). Lineage (GTDB taxonomy): Bacteria > Pseudomonadota > Gammaproteobacteria > Enterobacterales > Enterobacteriaceae > Cedecea. The sequence continues at coordinate 95,758 of WJYK01000003.1, forward strand.
TGCTGATGGTGGGCGGGGCGTTTCTCTGCTTCGAGGGCGTTGAGAAAGTGATCCACAGCCTGCATGCCCGTAAGCATAAAGAGAGCGCGGAAGAGAAACAGGAACGCCTGGAATCCATCGTCGCCCAGGACCCAATGGCGTTTGAAAAAGATAAGGTGAAAGGCGCGGTGCGTACCGACTTTATCCTTTCGGCGGAAATCGTCGCTATTACACTCGGCATCGTGGCCGAAGCGCCGCTGCTGAATCAGGTGTTAATTCTGGCCGGTATTGCGATTCTGGTGACCATAGGTGTGTACGGGTTGGTCGGGATGATCGTGAAAATCGACGACCTGGGCTACTGGCTGGCGGATAAGCGCGCGGCGGTGGCTCAGGCGCTGGGCAAAGCGCTGCTGATCATCGCCCCTTGGTTGATGAAAATACTCACCGTCGTCGGGACGCTGGCAATGTTCCTCGTGGGGGGCGGCATTCTGGTGCACGGCATCCCGGTACTGCATCATGGTATTGAGCACTGGACAGGGCAGTTTGGCGGCGTTGTTCAGCTTGTCGGGCCGACGCTTGTGAATCTGGTGCTGGGCTTTATCGTTGGCGGTCTGGTGCTGCTGGCGGTCAACGGCATAAATCGCCTTCGTGGTGGCGCTTCTCATTCAGCGTGAAAAGAAAAATCTCGCTTTAGTCAGGAAAAAACGCTGACCATTAGCTATAACTGTAGAGGTTTTCACCCCTGATACCGGAGGCGGCAATGGTCTATGTGGTCAGCGATGAAGTCCGGCGTAAAAACGGTGGTCCACGCATGATTGTCACGGGTTATTCCAGTGGCATGGTGGAGTGCCGGTGGTACGACGGGTACGGCGTAAAGCGTGAGGCGTTCCGCGAGGATGATCTGGCGCCAGTAGAAACCAGAGTGCCTCACCAGGCGTGAGGTTTCTGGTTTACCCCACACCCGGAAATATTTTTTTTCGGGTGTGTTATTTACCTGAGCCCGGTTGCGCCGGGTTTTTTTATGCCCCGAAGAAGAGGTATTCAGGGCAACTCGGCTTCGACAACGTCGCCGCGTGGTGGCAAAATCTGTCATGACCTTATCCTTGCGGGTGTTTGCGGGGAGAATTGATAACAGCGGCCAGGGTCGCCCGCCAGGGAGCATCCCCATTGATCGGTAACGCATTTGAACGGTTCTTAAGCCGCTATAAAAGACCGCAGTGGGTGGTAAATCTCTGTTTTATTGTGGTTTTTATTTTCTCAACCCTGCTGACCTGGCGTGAAGTGGCGGTGCTGGAGTCGGCCTATATCTCCAACCAGCGCAACAGCCTGGACAATGTCGCCACCGCCCTGGACCGACAGCTGCAGCACAGCATTGATAACCTGCTGTTTTATCGCAACACCATGCATTATGCGCTGCAGTCGCCAATCTCAACCGATGTCTCCCGCAAAGCGCTGGCCGATTTTGCTATTCAGCGGACGCAACCTTACTGGCAGCTGCGGCTCGATCTTAACCGTGGAATGCCGATTAACGGCGTGTCTGACGAGTTTGTCACCCATAATTCCCTCCTCGACCGCGACAAGAGTCTGCTCTACCCGGAGCTGGGGGCCGCGCTGGAGTTTAGTTACATCATGCAGCTTGCTGACGGTAAACGCGATCTACAAAGGCGCATGTTCTACGCCTCACGTGCCGGCTTTTTCCTCTCCAGCACGCCCCCGGAAAACGATCCGGGGATTGTTTCTCTCTATTATCGCCTGATTGATCAGCCCTATTTTGTTGCCCAGTCGCCGGAAAACAACCCAGACCGTGGCGTGCAGTGGACTCATACCTATAATCCTGGCAGCCGCAGCGGCCAGATTATCACCGCGGCGGTACCGCTGGATTTGAACGATCGCTGGTATGGCGTACTGGCGATGGATTTTCCCGTCAACGCGATGCATCAGTTTCTTCAAAGCCAGTCTCATGACCGCTATGAGGGCACCGTTATGCTTTTTGATAAGACGTTTACGTTGATTGCCAGTGCGGCAGAACACGTTTCGCGGGCGCCGGTGTTTGACGTGAAACAGCAGGCTGAGATTGCCCGCTCCATGGAAAGTGGAGAAGCGGGAGAGCTGCGGATGGACAGCCGTTTTGTGACCTGGGCGAAGCTGATGAACTTTGATGGCGTACTGATCAAGGTGCACACCCTGAGTGAGGGCGTACAGGGTGAATTTGGTCGTATCAGCATTGTACTGACGATCCTTTGGCTGCTCTTCACGCTGATGCTGGGGATATCATGGCGAGTTATTCGTCGCCTGGTGAGCAATATGCTGACCCTACAGCAAACGCTGAGCTGGCGTGCAAACTACGATACCCTGACCCGCCTCTACAACCGTGGTGCCTTCTTCGACATTGCCCGCAACCTTGCGCAGGATTGCCAGCGCAAGGAGCAGCCTTTCTCCGTTATCCAGATGGATCTCGACTTTTTCAAAGGCATAAATGATCGCTACGGGCATCACGCTGGCGATAAAGTTCTTTCCCACGCGGCGGCGCTGCTCGGTTCTGTCATAAGAGAGGAAGATGTGGCCGGGCGCGTTGGGGGAGAGGAGTTCTGTGTCGTGCTGCCGGGAGCGAATCTTGCTGAAGCCGCAAGCATTGCTGAGCGGATCCGGGTGCGTATCAACACGAAGGAACTGTTATTGGTGGCCGGACAAACCATCAAAATCAGCGCCTCGTTTGGCGTAAGCTGCGCGCATGAACGCCATGATTATGACTTTGAACACCTGCAGTCGATTGCGGACGGTCGATTATATAAAGCCAAGGAGAACGGTCGTAACCAGGTCTATACGCGGGACCGATCGGTCCACCAGGGCAATTCCGCTATATCATATAAGCATTGCTGATGCTTTTATGGTGCGCATCGTGGCGTTGCCGGGTAACGTACGCATAAAGTTTTTCCGTGCTTTGAGGGTAAAAATGCGATCGGATTTTCTGTCTTCGGCCTGGTCCGAGGGGAGAACAGGGCGACTTTGGTTTAGGATAAATCTTATTTTTATCAGGCCTGCCATTCCTTCAGGATACGGCCCGGAACCAAAAAGAATACATTTCATAAGGTATTGGCATCAAATTCCCTGCATCAATACCTACCCCTAGGCTCATTCTTCAAAAGAATATATCCTTGTGTTCAATAAAATTTAGGGTAATGTGGTCAACACATCAGATTTCCTGATGTAACGAATTTCAAGTGCTTCTTGCATTAGCAAGTTTTCATCCCGGCTCCCCGGCCGGGATGCTTTTCTTAGCGGTTAATTTCGTTCACGCTGAAATCACGAATATCCAGTTCAAAAGCATCCGCCAGTTCCTTGTAGCTATGCCACTCTCGGCCATCCACGCTCACTCGCTGCGGATGTTCATCGCTGTTGGCGTGGCGGATATCGCTTTCGCTAATTTCATTGATCGCGGCCAGCAGTGCGTCAACATCAACCTCCGTTTCCTGATGCGCCGCGCTGCCGCTGATTTTCACGGTCTTCATCACTTTGCCCTCGCTGACTACCACCCTTAAGTATAGTCGTTTCAGATAATGCGCCAGTCTGCCCGGAGTAAGGGCGTTCAGGGGGTTTTTGATCTACAATGGCAAGCAATATCTTTGGAGGAAATAACCATGAAAATCAATGATCGGGTGACCGTGAAGACCGATGGCGGCCCGCGACGTTCGGGCGTAGTTCTGGCGGTAGAGCCGTTTAACGAGGGGACGATGTATCTCGTCTCGCTGGAGGATTATCCGCTGGGGATCTGGTTCTTTAATGAGTCCGGTCACCCGGACGGGATTTTTGTCGAGAGCGAAGAGTAGGCTTTTGAGGCTGAGACTTGCTCTGGACAGTCCCCTCTCCTGTTTGGGGAGAGGGGCAATCTTCTACACCACGCTTGGTACGATAATCGCCGCAAAAATCAGCGTGATCGCCGAATACTTCATCGCGTAATACACCTTCCGATTGCGTTTCTTCAGATTTTGCCCGCTGTCGCGCAGCGCGTGAACGTACTTAAATACGCGGTTCAGGGCGCCGGTACGGTCGCTGTCGCTGTTTGGCGAGCTGGCGGCAGACATCAGGGTGGTGCCTACCCAATGGTTCACGGCCTGCGCCCAGCGCCATTTCATCGGCCGCTCAATATCGCAGAACAGAATGATTCGGGTCTGTTCGCTCTTATTTTCGGCCCAGTGCACATAGGTTTCATCAAAAATAACCGCCTCGCCGTCACGCCAGCTATGGCGTTGCCGATCGACCTCAATAAAGCAACGATCGTCGTTTGGCGTGGCCAGGCCCAGGTGGTAACGCACCGATCCGGCATAGGGATCGCGGTGCTTACCCAGATAAGCGCCCGCCGGTAATTCGGCAAACATTGCCGCTTTCACGGAAGGGATCTCACTGACCAGCTTTGTCGTGACTGGACAAAGCTCGTGCGCGGAAGGGTGCGCATCGCTATACCACTTAAGATAAAAGCGTTTCCATCCACGCTTAAAGAAGGTGTTAAAACCGGCATCGTTGTGGCTTTCTGCCGCTTTGATATGACCCTGCAGGCGCAGCGCTTCTTCACGAATGACTTCCCAGTTATCCGTCAGCTTTTGTAGTTCCGGGAAGTCACTGGTCGGGAAATAAGGCTGTTCAGGCGGCAGGCGCGAGAAACGCGTCATGAACATATTGACCGGAGCCATAAAGGTCGAGTGGTCAAAAAGCTGGCGTGAAAACTTTTGTTTTTCGACGCCGCGGGAGTGGGCGTAGAAGACGCTGATAATGAAAATGCCAAGAATAATAACGGCTACCATAGCGACAAATCTCTCCATGTATAAATGTACGGAGTAAGTTTAGTGAGATTTTTCTGCTTTTTTTTGCAAAGGTTGCGGTTTTGTTACGGTTGTGGGTGTCGTTGAGCTTGTATTTAATCTCTGACAGCCGTCAGAGATTAAATACCACGGCCAAAAAGGCGTAGGGGACGGGACGCAAGTAAAAAAACTACCGAAGATTGACAAAAATACCGTTGGTGACGTTATCGGTAAGGCGCACTACATGATATATCACCTGTTTGTTGTGGGTCTTGATTTTGCGTTTAATATTCCCTTTATGCGATGAAACGGTTTTTGCTTTGATGTTCATTTGATCGGAGATTTGAATCGTTCCCTGTCCTGACATCCACATTTTCAGCATGCTGGACTCTGTGCGACTTAGCGAAAGCGTGGGCAAATTAATATGTCCAATACATTGTGCATTTTTTGCTAAGTATTCCGCTAAAATATCGTCTAAAGATTCAGGCTTGATGGATTTTGAGCTGATCAGGAGATTTTCTCTGACCAGCAGATATTCATCAAAATGAATATTGGCAATAGCCATAAAGACTAAAAAGAGCGTACCTGGGTGTTGATTAATGATCTGCTTTATTTGCTGACTACTTTGCGGGTCATGAATAAAACAGTCTTCATTAATAAACACCACGCTGGGTGCCTGCACCCGGCATGCCTGTGCCAGCTGTTCCACCGTCTCTACATCCGTAATATGCCGTTTTCTAACCCCGCGGCTGGCTAAGTAGCCGACAAGCCCCAGCCGGGTATAGCTGCATAAGTCCATAATAATCGTTGACATAGCAAACCCTCACTAAGCGCGTTATACCCGTAATAGCCCGGAGCGCAGATTGAAAGCCGTACTGGTTTAACCAGTGATTGACCGTGTCAGTCCCAGGCAAAGCCAGACCGCCGCATTTTCCGCAGTTCGAATTATTTGGGGTAACCCATTATTAATAATTTAAAAGGCGAAATCACTATCCCGTAAAGTTGCCTATAATTTGCCAGGAATGTTCTTAAAGTAAAGTGAATGTTGTGTATTGTGAACCAGGTAAAATCATATATTCCGCGCCAGATATATCCTGGCGAATGATATTTGAAATTATTTTTAGGAATATCCTCAAAGAGGTATCATAAAAGGTATGGTTATTAATTTGTGGGGATTTCGCTGACTATATCTGCAAGCAGATCAAAAATCTCGCCGAATAAATGCTCGGTGAAAGGGGCGATAAGCGGCATGAGTGCCATAAGAATTAGCATACCGATCGACAAGGTTACCGGAAAACCGATAACAAATACGGATAGCTGCGGTGCCATTCGGTTTAGCAGGCCAAGCGCGATGTTAAGCGTGAGTAACAAAGTGATCAAAGGCAGTGCCAGCATCAGGCCGTTCAGGAAGATGAGTCCGCCCGCCCGCGTCAGCGCCATAAACGCATTGCTGTTGATAGGGTGGCCGCCGATGGGCAGCGTATGAAAAGTATCGACCAGCATCGAAATAAGCCATAAGTGGCCGTTAAAAGTGAGAAACAGCAGCATCGCCAGAATATCAAGGAAGCGTGCCAGCACCGGCATGTTAAGGCGGCTACCCGGGTCAAAGAAAGTGGCAAAGGACAACCCCATCTGCAGGCCAACAATTTCGCCGGCGGTACGCACGGCGGAAAAGGCAAACTGCATGGTAAAGCCCAGGGCCACACCGATAAGAATTTGTTGTATTGCCAGCCAAAAGCCAGCGGCGGAAAAAATCGTCACGCCGGTTAACGGCAGCGAAGGCGCGATGGTGAAGGTTATCATGAGCCCAAGCGCCACTTTTACCCGTTTGGGAATCGTGCGCTCGTTCAGAATAGGGGCCGTCATAATTAGCGCCAGCACCCGCAGCAGTGGCCAGAAATAGAGGCTTAGCCAGTCAAGCCACTGGTTGCTGTCAACGTGGATCATCCAATGGTATTCGGTAGATTGGTCAGTAAAGAACGCATGTAATCAAGCAGCAAATTGAGCATCCACGGCCCGGCAATGACCATGGTGACGAACACGGCCAGAATCTTGGGAATGAACGACAGCGTCATTTCGTTAATCTGCGTTGCCGCCTGCAGCAGGCTGATAATCAGGCCGCTTATCAGCGCGACCAGTAGCAGAGGGGCCGCAAGGGCAAGGGCGACCTTCATCGCTTCGGTGCCCATCATCATGACCGATTCTGGCGTCATTCACTTTCTCCGCTAGCTGTAAAAGCTTTGTGCTAATGAACCCACTAACAGCTGCCAGCCGTCTACCAGCACGAAAAGCATCAGCTTGAAGGGCAGGGCAATGGTCGCGGGGGGAACCATCATCATCCCGAGCGCCATCAGTACGCTGGCAATAACGAGGTCAATAATCAGGAACGGAATAAAGACAGTAAAGCCAATCTGGAACGCCGTCTTCAGCTCGCTGGTGACGTAAGCAGGCAGCAGGATGCGCATAGGAACGGCTTCCGGCCCCTGCAGCGGCTGGGTATTGGCAAGGCGAGCAAACAGCGCAAGGTCGGCTTCGCGCGTCTGGCGCAGCATAAACTCCCGCAGCGGCTGAGCGCCTTTATCAATAGCCACGTCCATTGAGATTTTATCTTCGCTGAAAGGCTGGTAAGCGTCGGTATAAATTTTGTCGAACACCGGCGACATAATAAAAAAGGTCAGAAACAGCGCCAGGCCGACCATCACCTGATTCGGTGGTGCAGAAGGCGTACCGAGGGCGTTTCGCAGCAGGCCAAAGACGATGATGATGCGCGTAAAGCTGGTCATCATCAGCAAAATGGCCGGCAGGAAGGTTAATGAAGTAATAAAGACCAGCGTTTGCACCGGCAGCGACCAGCTCTGCCCGCCGTTAGCGAGGGGCTGGCTTATCAGGCCAGGTAATTGTGCAAAGGCGGCGGCAGGGATCAGCAATAATGCGCTAAGTAACGAGAGCGGCAGCAAACGTTTCATCAATCTTTCCCGTTACGTTTAAGCAGGTTCTTCATCAATTTCTGGAAATCGGCAGGGGCGGGCGCTTTTTCAGTGACGTCTGGCGCGGACACAGGCGGTAGCGTATGCAAATGGGTGATTTGGGCGGAGGTAATGCCGAGAACCAGACGCGCATCCTCAACATCTACCACCACCACGCGCTCGCGCGGGCCTACGCTTACGCTGGCGCTAATGTTCAGCGACTTTTTTGCGCCGACGCCTGCGCCGGTAAACCCAAAGCGTTTTGCCAGCCAGGCGGCCACCAGAATAAAAATAACGATCCCGGCTAACGCCCCGCTCACCTGGACAAGAGGCGAGCTGGCGTTAACGGTCGGTTGGGCAACGGTGGCCTGGGTTTTCATTTAGCGGCTCAGGCGACGCATACGTTCTGATGGGGTAATGATGTCGGTAATACGCACGCCGTATTTGTCGGCCACCACCACCACTTCACCCTGGGCAATCAGGTAACCGTTGATCAGAATATCCAGCGGCTCGCCGGCCAGACCATCCAGCGCAACCACGGAACCCTGCGTCAGGCGCAGCAGCTCTTTGATGGTCATGCGGGTGCGGCCCAGCTCGACGGTCAGCTTGACCGGAATATCCATAATCAGGTCGATATCCTGCACGTTACCGGCGATATCATTGCCTTCCAGCGCACGGAATACGTTGTCCGCGGCGCTTTTTCCGGAACTTTTCTGCTCGTTTAACGCATCAGCCCACAGATCGTCCACTGAGCCTGCATTGTCATCGGACGGTTGATTAATATCACTCATTTGGGCTGTTCCTCATTCAGCGAATTCAATATCGGGTTGATCAAATGTTCGACGCGCAGGGCATACTGGCCGTTGACCGTGCCGTACTGGCTGGTCAATACCGGCACGCCGTCGACATGCGCGATAATACGATCTGGCTTTTCGATGGGCAGCACATCGCCAGGTTTCAGTTTTAGGATTTGGGACAACCGCAGCGGGATATCGGCGAAGTTCGCCACCAACTCCAGCTCGGAATGCTGCACCTGACGCACCAGGGTGTCGCGCCAGCTTTGATCTTCCTGACGTGAATTCTCCAGCGGAGGATTCACCAGCAGCTCGCGCAGCGGCTCAATCATGCTGAACGGCAGACAGATGTTGAACTCACCGGTCAGGTTGCCAATTTCGACGTGGAACGGGGTGTTAACCACGATGTCGTTAGGCGACGTGGTAATATTGGTAAACTTGACCTGCATTTCCGAACGAACGTATTCCACGTCCAGCGGATAAATCGCCTTCCACGCGTCGCTATAGGATTCCAGGGCCAGCTTTAGCATGCGGTTAATGACGCGCTGCTCGGTGTGGGTGAACTCGCGGCCTTCCACTTTGGTCGGGAAGCGCCCGTCACCGCCGAACAGGTTATCTACCGCAATAAATACCAGGCTAGGCGAAAAGACGAATAGGCCGGTACCGCGCAGCGGCTTCAGGTGGATCAGGTTCAGGTTGGTCGGCACCGGCAGGTTGCGGGCAAACTCATGATACGGCTGAATGCGGATTGCCCCGACGGTAATATCCGGGCTACGGCGCAGCAGGTTAAACAGCCCCATACGGAACTGACGAGAAAAACGCTCGTTGATGATTTCCAGCGCCTGCAGACGCTCGCGCACGACGCGGCGCTGGGTGTTCGGGTCATAGGGACGAATATCGCTTTCGCCCGTCGCCCTTGCCTTCGGCTCGTCGTTATTCTCACTGTCGCCGTTTAACAGCGCATCGATTTCGGCCTGAGAAAGAATACTGTCGCCCATGGAGTTACCGCAAAATAAAGGCGGTATACAGCACGTCGCTGACTACCTGTTGAGGTTGCCCGGCTACCAAAGGGGGTGCCAGAGTAGTTTTAATCGCTTCCACCAGCTTCTGCTTACCGGCATCGGTTGCCAGCTGGTTTGCATCCTGACGAGAGAACAGCAGCAGCAGACGGCTGCGGACTTCCGGCAGGAATTCGCTCAGGCGCTGGCGAGTCGCTTCATCTTTTAATCGCAGCGTCACGCCGATGTACAGGACGCGATCCGCATCACCCAGATTGACGGTAAAGGTATCCAGAGCGAAGAACACAGGCGCAGGCGGTGGCTCAGGCGCTTTGGCCTGGGCAGTGGCTGGCGTTTGCTGCATGCGCCAGTAGCTATAGCCTGCGGTCGCGCACGCGGCGAGTGTGATAAGAACCAGTATCGGCACCCAGATGGCGCGCTTACGGCCTTTCGTGATAGCGGTATCAGTCATTGAACGCTTTATTCCTGTATCGGTACTGCTGAAAAGCAATTATCCCGTGTCTGCGGGCGGTCAAAGCCCGGAAAACACACGTTTATTGTCGCTAGCTCTGGCGTTTACCCGTAAAGGGGGCTCAGGCAAAAATGTCCACGGCGCCGTTGCTGCTTGCCAGACGCTGCAGACTATCGGCCACCGGCAGCGGTTCGGCATCGCTGCCGCTAAGAGAGAAACGCTCTCCGCTGCGGGCGCTTTGCTGCTGTTGCTGCTGTCCGGATTGCTGCTGGGCAAAGCTTTCGCTGCTGATGTTGCTCTGGCCAAGCTGGATACCGCTCTCCGCAAGTGCGGTACGGAGCGTGGGGAGCGCGGCTTCCAGCGCGGCACGCACGTGGCCGTGGGGCGACATCATCTGTAGCTGCGCCTGGTTATCTTCTAGTTTTAGACTAATTTGCACCTGACCGAGATCTTCCGGATGCAATCTCAGCTCGGCGCTATGCTGGCCCTGACGGGTAAACAACGTCACGTTCTGAGATATCTGCTGTTGCCATTCGTGGCTTCCCAACTGGGCGCTGATCGTTGGTGCCGTTGGGGTGGCGATGTGCGTTGTGGTTGGGGCGGCAACGGTCACGCTGCTAATAGCGGGCGTCATCTGAGCGGTGACCGGAGCGGTATTGTTCACCTGTGGCGCAGGGATGTCGCGGCTGTCGCCACCGCTGTTGTTGGCTGCCAGTTGAGCTTTATCGTCAACGTGCTGTTGGGCGACCGCTGCGGGGGCTATCTTGCTATCGACAAGTGTAGTGGAGGCCGCTGGCGCTGCTTTTTTCGCATTGCCGTCGGCAGTCAACAGACTGTCTGGCGCGCTTTTACCTGCGGCATTGCTTGCCGTGCTGAGGGCAGATAACGGTGAGGAATCAGTGCCGGTTTTATTCAGCGTCACGGGCTGCGTGGCGGTGACCGGCTGCGGCAGCATGGCAAACAATGCGCTTAGCGTTTGCAGCTCGGCGTCGCTCAGCGGCTTGTCGCTTTTGGCGTCTTTGTCCTCCAGGTCTGGCTTGTTGCCCGCGTCGATTTTGCCAATGGAGGCGAGCAGGGTGGAGAGTGCCTCGGGCTGCTCCGGCGTATTAAGCAATTCATTCAGCACCGCCTGGCCGTCTTTGGCGTCGCCTTTGGCTGCGTTAGTGGCGGCGACTTTGCTTAAGGCCGCGCCCAAAGGCAGAGATTTGCCGTCTTCCAGCTCGACTTTGCCCGGCAGCGCTTTGCTAAGAAGATCCAAAAAGCCTTCGCTGAAGCCTTTGCCATCCGCACCTTTTACATCCCCGGTCGCAGCGGTATCGGCCCCGTTGTTTAACAGAATTTGTGGCAATGTGATCATTCGCCTTTCCTCAATGTGGCCCGCTGGGCGTATTCATCCATCTGTTTCTGATCGAGCCTGTTCTCCGCGAGCAACAGCTCCGCTGCCTTTCTGTCCTGCAGGGTTTGCCATGCCTGCAGGCGCTTTTGTTTTTCCTGCCAGAAACTCAATGCCTGGTCGACTTTATTGGTCCACTGCATCAACTGCTGACGATGCTGGTCGATGGCTTTTTCCAGCGTGCGTATAAACTGCTGGTAGTTTTGCCAGCGCGTGCTGGCAATACCCTGACTCATGTTGTTATTCAGGCTGTTGCTGTACTCAAACTGATAGTTGATCAGCATGTTGAGCTGCTCTTCCGCTTGCTGGCAGCCCCGGCGCATCTCACCTAAACGAATCGCTGCTTTCTCTACTTCCTGGGCGGCGAGTTCACGCAAAGTATCCAGTGCGCTGTTTTGGTTCATGGTCACCTCTTATCAAACCGTCGGGAAGAGCGCCTCCAGTGCGAAGCAGGCTTCTTCCCAGCTTGAACGTTCAAAAATGCCTTGCTGCAGGAATGCTTCCAGATGCGGCCACAGTTCAATGGCTTTATCGAGCATCGGATCGCTGCCTTTGGCGTAAGCCCCCACGCTGACCAAATCACGGTTGCGCTGGAAGCTGGATAACAGCTGTTTGAAACGACGTACCCGGGCGTAATGCTGCTCGGTAATCAACGATGTCATGGCTCGGCTGATAGACGCTTCGATGTCGATGGCCGGGTAGTGGCCCGCTTCTGCCAGGCGGCGCGACAGCACAATGTGGCCGTCAAGAATGGCTCGTGCGGAGTCGGCAATCGGGTCCTGCTGATCGTCGCCTTCGGTGAGTACGGTATAAAAAGCGGTAATCGAGCCGCCGCCGTGAATGCCGTTGCCCGCGCGTTCAACCAGCGCCGGAAGCTTGGCGAACACTGAAGGCGGGTAGCCTTTGGTGGCCGGTGGCTCACCGATGGCGAGAGCAATTTCACGCTGCGCCATTGCGTAACGGGTCAATGAGTCCATGATCAGCAGCACGTGCTGACCGCGGTCGCGGAAGTCTTCTGCGATACGCGTGGCGTAGGCGGCGCCCTGCATGCGCAGCAGCGGGGAAACGTCCGCCGGAGCGGCAATCACTACCGAACGCGCGCGGCCTTCGGCACCGAGAATGTTTTCGATAAAGTCTTTTACTTCGCGCCCGCGCTCGCCGATCAGGCCCACGACAATGACGTCGGCTTGGGTATAACGCGCCATCATGCCGAGCAGGACGCTTTTACCGACGCCGGAGCCTGCAAAGAGGCCCATACGCTGGCCACGACCTACGGTGAGCAGGGCGTTAATCGGGCGTACGCCAACGTCGAGGACATGTTCAATCGCCGTACGCTGGAGCGGGTTAAACGGTGCTGCACCCAGCGCGCCCATCAGGTCGGAATCCGGAGAAGGCAGGCCGTCGAGCGGGCGGCCGCTGCCGTCAAGCACGCGGCCCAGCAGTGCCGGGCCAAGCGGCAATTTTTTACCGCTATGCAGGCCTTCCGCCGTTGCCGAACGGGCATAAACTCGGGCGCCGGGCAGAATACCTTCGACTTCCTCCAGCGGCATCAGAAACAGCTTGTGGCCATTAAAGCCGACCACTTCACATTCGACTTCACGGTCGTGCTGCTCAATGATGCAGGTTGCCCCCAGAGGCAGCTGCAGGCCGGTGGCTTCCAGCACCAGCCCGGTGGCGCGGGTCAGGCGGCCGTAGCGGCGCACGGACGGCAGTTCTACCATCCGCGCTTCAAAATTATCGAGCGTGTTCAGCCAACGGGTGAGGCGGGCGGTCATCAGAGGACTCCCGGGGCTGCCAGGCGGCAAAGCTCTTGCCAGCGGGTCGCCACGCTGGCGTCGAGATCGCCTTCATCGGCGGAGACTTTGCAGCCGCCCTGATGCAGGCTTGGGTCACCACGAAGACGCCAGCCGTGCAGGCTTAGCGTGGCGCCCAGCATCTCTTCTACCCGCTGCAAGTCATCCGGGTGTACGCGAAGCTGTGGTTTGCCGCTGAACAGCGGCTCCTGCATCAGCAGCCCCTGAATCTGTTTGATCAGCGCGTTGTTATCAACGGCTGGCGTCTGGCCGATGACCTGGCGTGCCGCTTCCAGCGCCATCTGCATCAGGCGGGAGGCGATAACGCTATCCAGCGCGTCCAGCGTGTACTGAAACTCGCTGACCAGCTGCTGCATACGTGCGTGAACCGGCGCCTGCTGCTGGCGGGCTTCGTTGATGCCTTGCTCAAGCCCCTGTTGGAACCCTGCCTTGCGGCCTTCTTCTACGCCCTGATCGTGTCCGGCGGCAAAGCCCGCGCTGTGGCCTTGTTCCCGAGCCTGCGCCTGCATCATCGCCAGCGTTTGCTGAAGGTCCGGCTCGCTTTCTTGTTCTTCCTGCTCCGAACTGGCTTCCGGCATCACTATCTCTTCGAAAACCGGCGTCGGGAAGGCCAGGTCGTCAGGCGTCCAGCGTTTCCATGGCAGCGAATTAGACATAGGTATCCTCGCTGGTGCCGATTACCATCTCGCCGGTTTCGGCCAGGCGGCGTACGATAAGCAGGATGGCTTTCTGTTCGTTCTCGACCTGCGACAGACGCACCGGGCCACGGTTGGCAAGGTCGTCGCGCAGGATATCCGCAGCGCGCTGGGACATGTTGCGCAGGAACTTCTCGCGCAGCGCCTGCTCTGCGCCTTTGAGGGCAATCAGCAGGGACTCGGACTCCACTTCCTGTAGAAGACGCTGAATGCTGCGGTCGTCCACGGCAACGAGGTTTTCGAACAGGAACATCTCGTCGATGATTTTCTGCGCCAGCTCGCCGTCGAAGTCGCGCACGGCGGTAATAACGGCTTCTTCCTGCTGGGTTTTCATCAGGTTGATAATTTCCGCTGCGGTTCTTACGCCGCCCATTTTGCTCCGCTTGAGATTCTGGCCGTCGAGCAGGTTGTTCAGCACTTCGGTCAGCTCTGCCAGCGCGGCAGGCTGGACGCCGCCAAAGGTGGCGATACGCAGCATTACGTCGTTGCGCAGACGCTCGTCGAACAGCGCCAGAATATCCGCCGCCTGGCCACGCTTGAGGTGAACCAGAATGGTGGCGATGATCTGCGGGTGTTCGTCGCGAATAAGATCCGCGGCGCTCTGCGGTTCCATAAAGTTGAGCGTTTCGATGCCGCTCGTGGTGTCGCGCGTTTCGAGAATATCTTCCAGCAGGCTGGAGGCGCGTTCTTCGCCCAGCGCTTTGATCAATACGGTACGCAGGTAGTCGTTGGCGTTGATGCTCAGCGCCGCGAACTGTTCGGCTTCCTGTTCAAATTCCGCCAGCACTTCGGTCAGGACTTTGTTAGAGATCTGATGGGTGTTTGCCATCGCCGCACTTAAATGCTGCACTTCACGCGGGCTGAGGTGCTTGAACACCTCAGCGGCGCGGTCTTCGCCAATGGTCATCAGCAGGATGGCGCTCTTTTCGGTTCCGGTCATACTCATATTTCAGTACTCATCCATTGGCGGATCACCAGCGCAACTACGCGAGGATCGTTATCGGACATATCACGAATTCGCTGACTCATGACTTCGGCGCTCAGGCGCTGGTTAGCTTTGCGCTGCTGCTGTTGCTCGTCACGGCTAAGCGTAACGGCCACGGCTTCTTCCTCGGCTTTCACGCTCTGCTTAGCCTCGTTAGCGGCTTTCAGGATTTCCGCGCGGCGAGTCAGCTGCGGACGAATCGCTTTACGCCACAACAGCCAGGCAACAATCAGCACAATCAGCCAGCGCCCCGCGGAGAGCAGCATGTCGAAGAAGGCCGGGGACTTCCAGAATGGCAGGCTGCTGCCGCTGTCGTCATCGGTGGCGGTGAACGGCGAGTTGACCACGTTCAGGGTGTCACCACGGGTTTCTGAATAGCCCATCGCTTCACGCGTCAGGTTCTCTATCTGCTTCATCTGGTCGGCCGTCAGCGGCAGCGGCTTGCCGTCGGCAAGCGCACGGTAGTTAACGACCACCGCGACGGACAGGCGCTGAATATCGCCGACGTTCAGCTTGGTATGACGAATGGTGCGGTCCACTTCATAGTTGGTGGTTTCGTCACGTGAGGTGTTGCTGCTGCCGTTCTGGCCGGAGGTGCTGGTCTGGTTCTGCTGGCCGTTATTAGCCTGGCCGTTTGGGTTGTTCTGCGGCGGCGTGGAAATCGGCGCCGTGTTCGCTGGCGCAGGCTGGTTGGATAGCGCGCCCGGCACGCCGCCAGGGAACTGGCCGTTAACCTGAGACGTCTGGTTCAGCTGACGGGAACGAATGGCCGTCTGCGCGGGATCGCCGTTCGGGCGATACTGCTCTTCGGTCTGCTCTTTATTGGCGAAATCAATCTGGGCGGTGACCTGGGCGTGAACGTTACCGTTGCCGACAATCGGGCCGAGGATCGATTCAATGCGGCGCTGGTAGCGGCTCTCTACGTCGTTTGCGTACTTCAGCTGCGCGTCGTTAAGGTCGCGTCCTGCGGTATTGGACTGGGTCAGCAGATGCCCCCCCTGATCGACCAGCGTGACGTTACCCGGCGGTAAACCAGCGACGGCGCTGGAAACCATATGCACAACGGCGTTGATCTGCCCTTCATCCAGCGCGCGGCCAGGCGCAAGGCTGAGGGTAACGGAAGCGGAAGGCGATTTTTGTTCACGAACAAACAGCGAAGGTTTTGGCATAGCAAGGTGAACGCGGGCGCTTTTCACCGGACCGAGTGTTTCAATAGTGCGGGCCAGTTCGCCTTCAAGTGCGCGCTGGTAGTTAACCTGCTCGCTAAACTGGCTGATACCAAACTTTTCCTGATCCAGAAGCTCGAAGCCCACGGCCCCGCCTTTTGGCAGGCCCTGCTGAGCCAGGCGCAGGCGCAGGTCATAGACATTATCTGCCGGCACCATAATGGCGCTACCGTTATCGGAGAAGCGGTAGGGGATATTCATTTGCTGAAGCTGAGTCACAATCGCGCCACCGTCCTGATCGGCGAGATTGCTGTAAAGCACACGGTAATCCGGAGATTTTGCCCACAGTACCAGGGCCACCAGCACGGCGACGGCGGCGGCTCCGCCCATCATCAGCGGGATTCTTGGATTTGCACGAAGGCGATTCAACCACTCAAGAGTCTTGTTTTGCGGCGTTTGTGCCTGAGCAGCAGTGGTCATTCCACACCTCGCGGCTTAGCGTTGACAAAATATTCTGAGTAAAGAGTGAACAAGACAGACTCCCGGGTCGACAAACACGACAAAAGTTCCATATGGATGGCAGTGTCATTATTTTCGTTTCGGGAAATTTCGATGGCTGAATTAGCTCTATTTTTTACGTCTATTTAGCGCCTTTATCCTATTGACAAGGTGGTAATCTTCATTCGCTTAACACAAATGGGGCTAAAAAATGGCTATTCAGGGTATCGAAGGCGTATTGCAACAACTTCAGGCGACCGCGCTGTCGGCGACCAATCCCGCGGCATCGGCTGCCGCTGCGCCGACGGTAAGTTTTGCCGGTGAGCTGCAGGCCGCTTTAGGTCGCATCAGTGAAACTTCTACTACCGCGCGTACTCAGGCAGAGAAATTTTCTCTGGGTACCCCCGGCGTGGCGCTGAATGATGTGATGGTCGATCTGCAGAAATCTTCCGTTTCTCTGGCAATGGGCGTGCAGGTTCGTAATAAGCTGGTTTCCGCCTACCAGGAAATCATGAACATGCAGGTGTAGCGCATGGCGAGTGAAAGGCCAGGTGAAAGGCCTTTTACTTGATTCTGGTAAAACGATTAAATGTAATAATCATTCTTATTTCAATTTCATTTATGGCCTACAACAAAACCTTTCAATAATATTAAATTAACAACTCCTCGTTTCATATGAAACTCATTAAGAATATTCCTGCTTAAAGTTAAATAAACGCTAAACTGCATGATGTAGATCAAATTTCTTTCCCTTCTTGCAATGCATATTCAGCGCATCAATTATCACACGATATTACTATTTCATTTTGTTACTGCGAGATAGTTGTTCGCAGATGAAATCTGTTGATTATAATAATTAAATAAACTAAAGCGCCTTAATAAAAGGCGTATTACTTCAAGGTGTTACCCTTGTGGTGTTTTTTTTGTTTTTTAGAGAGGTGTGAGAATTGGATTATTAATTTCATATGAAATTATTGATGGCTTTTTTATTAATTGGCGAGATCTGGTGGTGATTGATAAAAAGGACTGAAGGCGATAGTTAACCGGTTGCAGCCGGTTAACTATCAATTTGATCGGATTTTACTAAATCTTCACAAGCAAATATATAGTAGGTTTTTAGTATGAAAAAGGCAACTTTGGCGTTAGTTATTGGTGTTTTTATTAGCCATCTTTCCTATGCTAACGAAACTTCTTATGAAATACAGGGCAATAATGGTAATTTCACTTTAGTCGCAGATACTCTCGATGGAAATACTGTGGCGGGGGGGCCTGGTATCTATAGTCTTGAACAATTTAATATTGATGTAAAAAGAAATGCGGCAGGGTTGCTTGCAACAAAGGCGGATATTAGCACGAACCAAAATGCGATTACCTCGCTGAACTCAGGCTTAAGCGCGAACCAAAATGCGATTACCTCGCTGAACTCAGGCTTAAGCGCGAACCAAAATGCGATTACCTCGCTGAACTCAGGCTTAAGCGCGAATCAAAATGCGATTAACACGCTGGACTCAGACGTCAGCGCGAATAAAAGCGCGATTAACACGCTGAACTCAGGCTTAAGCGCGAATCAAAATGCGATTAACACGCTGGACTCAGACGTCAGCGCGAATAAAAGCGCGATTAACACGCTGGGCTCAGACGTCAGCGCGAATAAAAGCGCGATTAACACGCTGGGCTCAGACGTCAGCGCGAATCAAAATGCGATTACCTCGCTGAACTCAGGTTTAAGCGCGAATCAAAATGCGATTAACACGCTGGGCTCAGACGTCAGCGCGAATAAAAGCGCGATTAACACGCTGGGCTCAGACGTCAGCGCGAATCAAAGCGCGATTACCTCGCTGAACTCAGGCTTAAGCGCGAATCAAAATGCGATTAACACGCTGGGCTCAGGCTTAGGCGCGAATAAAAGCGCGATTAACACGCTGGGCTCAGACGTCAGCGCGAATAAAAGCGCGATTAACACGCTGGGCTCAGACGTCAGCGCGAATAAAAGCGCGATTAACACGCTGGGCTCAGACGTCAGCGCGAATAAAAGCGCGATTAACACGCTGGACTCAGACGTCAGCGCGAATAAAAGCGCGATTAACACGCTGGGCTCAGACGTCAGCGCGAATAAAAGCGCGATTAACACGCTGGGCTCAGACGTCAGCGCGAATCAAAACGCGATGAAATCGCTTGGCTCAGACGTCAGTGCGAATCAAAACGCGATGACATTCATGCACTCAGATGTACAGGTAGCAAAAAATACAGGCACCTATGCTCGCTCCAGGGCCGATGCCGCAATCGCCAACGCCGAAACCAATAAAATGGCGCTGGAGAAAACAAATCAAGCTGTAGCAGCCCATACGGCCGAGCTGGCTAATCATGAGTCGCGAATTAATGCCCTTGAAACCCAGGCTGTTAACAGCAACAGTTTTTCCAGACTTAAAAGCCAGGTGGATGAGAATCGTCAGAGAGCTTCCGCGGGTATTGCAGGCGTTGCTGCGATGGCTAATATCCCACAAGTCACTCAGGGGGCCACTTTCTCCGTAGGCGCAGGGGCGGGTACAACAGATGGTGAAAGCGCTATGGCCGTTGGTTTCTCCGCTCGTGCTACGGAAAGCACGATCATCAAAGCTTCTGTATCGGATGATTCGCAGCAGAATTTTGTTATAGGCGCAGGTGCTGCTTATCAGTGGTGATATAAACGGATAAAGCCTCTGAGCAGGCTTTATTTATAGAGAGTGGCGATGCGATCCTATTTCATGTTTATTCTGTCAACGTGCCTGATCATGGGAATATGTGCGGGTCTGATGTTCTGGCTCTCACGGATCTTTGAGACATATATCTCCGTTTGTTGAGCGAAGTATCGTTTTTGCCAGTAACATCAGCATGATGCGCGCATTTGTTTGACGACGAAAGCAATCTCACTGCAAAATCAGGATGATACCGTTAAGATACCGGAAGGGATTTCCGGTCAAAACTGGGAGCATCTTATCAGCCTATGACCCCGCAACAGACGATAGAAAACAATTACGATGTATTAACGCCCGAGCTGCAGCGTGCTGCCGATTTAACGTTGCACAACACCAGGGACCTGGTTGCGTTGTCGATGCGTGCTTTTGCGTCCCGCATTGGGGTCAAGCCGGCAACGCTACTGCGTTTGGCCCAGCGTCTCGGGTATGTGGGCTGGCGGGAATTTAAAGCCGCTTTTATCCAGCAGCTTGGGCTGAGTCATGAAACACATCAGGCCAGAGCGGAAAAGCTGGTGGATAAGGGCAGCACGGCTTCGCTCTATCAGGAAGTGTTTGATGCCCATGCGGTCAACCTGTCCCATACCGAGGCGGAAAACCAACAAACGATTGGAAAAGCGGTGGAAGTGTTGGATGCGGCCGAACATGTTTATGTTTGTGGTTTCCGCGCCAGCTATTCGGTGGCCTACACGCTGTTTTATATCTATCGCCTGTTTAATAAGAACGTGTCGCTTATCGACGGCCAGGCGAGTAACTACGAGATTTTCACCCGTGAGCTGACGCCAAAAGATGTGGTATTAATGATAGGGTTTGCCCCTTATTCTCGTGAGTCGCTTGATGTGCTGGGTGCCGCACGACAGGCGGGTAGCAAAATTGTGGCGCTGACGGATTCCCCGCTTTCTCCACTTGCAGAACATGCCGCCAGTACGCTTTATTTCTCCGCGCATAGCCCGTCGTTCTTTCCTTCCGTGGTGTCGGCGATGGGCATTGCTGAATGTTTGCTGGCCATGCTGGTGGCTAAACACGGTGAGAGGGCGGTGGAGAAGATTGCCAGCGCGGAACGTTTCCTGTTGGACTCGGGCGCGTGGCTGAAGCCGGTGAGCTAATAAAACGGCCGTTTATCCTCCATGGGAGGGGCATTAATTTGCCCCCCGATTGGATGATTAACGCTGGATAAGGTAGCGAATAGTGGGGCCATCCTGCTGAATATCCAGCACCGTATAACCGTGGTTTTTGGCGTCCAGCGGGATGTTATTGATAGACTGCGGGCAGTCGCTCACCACTTCCAGAATCTCGCCTTTTTTCAGCTGAGGCATCGCCTCAAGCGTGGCGACGGCCGGGTAAGGGCAGGGCTCCCCCACCATGTCCAGGCGGTAGTCAGGGACGATATTCTGGCTCATACGATTTCTCCTGTTGTGGCGTTAATGGCCTGGTTTTTACGGCGGAAGAAGCGTTTTTCCCAGCCGACAATCAGCAGATAAGCGGCCAGCAGCATCAGATAGGTGACCAGCAGCCCACCGAGCGGGCCAAAGATATTCAGCAGGTTTATTTTATCCCAGCGGGTCGCCAGCGCAGGGGAGATATCATCCCAGAACCAGGCCAGCAGCGTTGAGCCGATAACGTTGCCGAGACCAACCCACCAGTAATGCACCTGACCTTCAACCGCGCGGTACATCCAGCCGGTTTCACACCCGCCTGCCAGCACGATGCCAAAGCCAAACAGCAGGCCGCCGATAACCGCGTTCGGCCCTGCCCACATGATTTTGGCTTCCACGCCAAGCTGCACATAGCTGAAAATGCCGATGGCGCTGACCGCCATCCCCAGAATAATGGCTTTGGCCATGTGGGTTCGTCCGGTTATCCACATATCGCGGAAGGCCGAGGTGAAACAAATTTGGGCGCGTTCAATGAGTAGCCCAAAGCCGACGCCAAACAGCATGGCGAGGCCGAGTTTCGGCTGGTTTATGGCGGTGAGGCCCGCCCAGCCGAGCATGCCGATAAACACCAGCATTCCGATGCGGAAGCGGCGCTTAGCCCGTCCTGGCTGCTGCGTGAGCGGGGAGGCGGCGGAGACTTTTTGCAGCTTGACCGGAATGCGGAACATCGGCAGCAGCGTGAAGCGCGCGCCAAACCAGCAACCGATGGCGGTCGCAAGGGCGAAGAACCAGGCGTGCAGTGAGAACTGAGGGATCCCGGTAAAGAAAGCCGCGAGGTTACAGCCCATCGCAAGCCTTGCACCAAAGCCTGCAATAATGCCGCCAAGTACGGCCTGAAGGATGCGAATGCGGTGCTGCGGTAGGCGCAGTTTTACATTATTGGCCCACAGCGCCGCGGCGAAGCAGCCGCCGAACATGCCGATAATCATCATGCCATCGATGCGGGTCAGTGGGCTGCCGTCGAGATGAATCAGCTTGTAGTAACCCCATTCTTCGGCGTGAACGCCCATTAGCTGGAGGAGCTGGCCGCCCCAGCGGGTGAATTCCCCGGTGACGGCCCAGAACGTGCCGGTAATGCCGAAGTAGTAGGTGGAGAGGATCCCGGCCGCAATCACGGCGGGCATTGGTTTCCAGAAGGTTACCAGGTATTGCTGTTTAAAGGAGTGCCAGGTCATGGTTTTCGCCTCTGAACTCAGAAGAACGTGCCGCTATGGGCAGAAGAAGGCGCAATCATACGCCCATCTTTTTAGCTTAACAGGCTGAAAAGATGAAAAAACAATCTGGATCAATTTTCATACCCCGGGAGGAATAGCTGGCGAGGGCAGGGCTTTAATGCCAAAATTATTTTTTCTCCGCAGTCAGGATAGACGATGAAGAAGGTTTTACTTTTGGCAGCGCTGGTAGCACTGAGTGGCTGCGTCGAGGTTAGAGATTATGGGCAGGTCGTGCGCACCGAAGCGCCTGCTGGTCTGGCAGGTTTCTGGCAGTCAACCGGCCCACAGAGCGAGTTGGTTAGCCCGGAGGCGATTGCCTCGCTGGTGGTGACGGCGGAAGGCGATACGCTTGACTGTCGCCAGTGGCAGCGGGTGATTGCGGTTCCAGGAAAACTGACGCATCTGTCTGGCGACCTGCGCAACGTAACCGTTAAGCGTGAAATTTATGCTATTGGGCGTAACGGCGATACGCTGGAGTACGCTGGAATGACGTTAAAGCGTGTTGATCGTTTGACGACGGAGTGCGCTGATTTCCTCGCCAAACACCCTTTGGACAGTAAGTTAACCAAAGAGTAAGAGAAGAACGCCCCTCACCCTAACCCTCTCCCCAAAGTGGAGAGGGAATTTATCGAAGGCCTGATTACCCGCTCTCCCTCCGGGCGAGGGGCCGGGGTGAGGGGTTATTTACAGCACATCCTCAAGTACCCAGACGCTGACGCTGCCGCCGTTACAGGTAAAGGTTGCGGTGCCGGCTGAATCGGTGACAACACTCTCTTCGCGGTTGCTGAGATAATCACGCCAGCTTTTCTCACCGAAGTTTTCGCCTAAGGTCAGCGTTTTTTCGCCGTCATCTCCGTTAGTCATGATGACCACACAGCCCGGCGCCTCAGCAGTACCGCTGCGGCTAAAGGCGATGCAGTTAGGATGATCGAACCACAGCGTCTGTACACCATGGGCGAAGCGCTCGCGGGCGTGAATCAGGTCATCCAGTTGTTCAATGACCGGCATATCAATGTGATAATTCTGGCCGTCCCCGCCTTCATCGTCGTAGCTCGCACCGAAGAGATCGGGGTAGAACACCGAGGGAACGCCGTTTTCACGCAGCAGGATTAGCGCATAGGCCAGCGGTTTAAACCAGGCCTCGACGGGGGCTTCAAGCGCCTGTAACGGCTGTGTGTCGTGGTTAGCCACCAGCGTGACGGCGTGGAACGGATCGGCCTCAACCAGCGTGCCGGTGAAGATCTGACTCATGTCATAGTCACGCCCAAGCCTTGATGCTTCGTGGAATTTCATCTGCAGCGGGGCGTCAAACAGCATCGTTTTGCCCTCAACCTGGGTAATGTATTCCTGCAGTTTGTCCACCTCATGTGACCAGTATTCGGCGACGATAAACAGCGGCTCCTCCGCCACCTGCTGCACGTGCTCAATCCACTCTTTATAAAACCAGGCGGGAATGTGTTTGACCGCATCCAGTCGGAAACCGCTGCAATGGGTTTGCTCCATAACCCAGCGCGCCCAGTACTTCAGCTCTTCAGTCACCGCATGGTTGCGAAAATCAATATTTTCGCCCATCAGGTAGTCAAAGTTGCCGAGCTCGTCGTCAACCTGGTCGTTCCAGCCTTCGCCGGTGTAATCATTGATGATTTTAAAGATGCCGTCTTCATCGGGATTTTCAATATGGTCGACGCCGCTAAAGCATTTGTAATCCCAGATAAACTGCGAGTATTGTCCGGCCCGTGCGGGGAAGGTGTAGCGTGTCCAGGCCTCGCATTCGATGACCTCTGATGAGATCTCGTTTCGGTTCTCTTCGTTGACGCGGTTGACGCGAATCTTCTCCTTTTCGTCAGCGCCCATTTTGTGATTCACCACGACGTCCAGCAGTACCGCGATATTGTTCTCCCGCAGGGCCTGAATGGCCGACAGCAGCTGGGCTTTATCGCCGTATTTGGTGGCCACGCTGCCTTTTTGGTCAAATTCGCCCAGGTCAAAAAGATCATAACAGTCGTAGCCAACCGAATAGCCGCCCGCGCTTCCTTTATAAGCGGGAGGGAGCCAAACCATATTGATGCCGATGTCGCTGAGGCTGGTTGCCCGGTTTGCCACTTCTGACCAAAGCTTACCGTCGCCGGGGGAATACCAGTGGAAAAACTGTAATAGGGTGGGGTTTGTCATCTCGTCCGTGCTCCAGAAGTCATTTAGCTGACCTCTGGAGTATGGTGCAAATCATCAAAAACGTAGTCTATTGATTAAAATCCAGCGGGAAAAGAACATTCCCGGAGAGTTCTCCATAGGCACTGGTCAGTGATTTTTGCCTTCCGGATTGGTCTATCAACTCGCGTAATTCTTCCATTCGTCCCTTCAGGAGAACCTTTAGCTCGGCTTCATTCGCCAGAATGCTGGCGAGGATCTCTTTAGCCTTATCCTGATAATAAGTATTACCCGGAGAAAGAGGATGACGGGCAATCTCCTCCACCAGCGTAATGTACTTAATTTCCTGTTCGATCAGCTCATCCCATTTCCCGGAGTGAGCCAGGTTGAGCATCGTGTAACTTAGCGCCTGAAGCGCCTGCCAGTGATTAAGGGATGAGATGAAATCATTCATCAGAAAGAATCCTGCGTGGGTGAGGTTCCAGGGCCAATTTGCTTCCAGGCACTCGCAATATTGTTCAGCAACGCCTCAACTTCATTGATGATGCTGACGTCGTTATAGAGGTTCGCCTGCAGCAGGCGTTGAACCATATACTCATAAAGCGCCGAGAGGTTGTGCGGAAGTTCACCACCCACTTCCATGTTAAGCCCAGCCTTTAGCCCATTATCAATAATGTTAATTGCCCTGGTGATGGCCTGCCCTTTGGCAGCGGTCTCATTTTGCTCAATAAAGAGGCGTGCCCTGATCAGGGCACTGAGTGCCCCATCAAAAAGAATGACCACCAGTTGATGTGGACTGGCGCTCAAGACCGCCGTTTCAAGCCCTACGCTTTGGTAAGCCTGAACACCAGAGTTGCTATACATACCAGCTCCTTAGCTGCTCTTATTAAATTGTTGAGTCAGGTAGCTTGACGTGTTGTTCAGCTGGTTGACCAACGTGTTAAGACTGGTGAACTGAGCCTTGTAGCGAGCCATGGTGGCATCAATCGAGGCCGACATTTTGTCGTAGTTGTCGCTCAGGGTTTTCAGCGTACTGTTGATCCCGTCTTTTGCGTTCTGGATAACGCCGCTGCTGCCTGACGTGGTGCTTAACATGGCGGTCAACGTGTTATTCATTTGGGTTGCAAAGCCGGTGGTTTTTCCGTCACCAATAAAATAGGCCTGTACCGCCTGAGGGTTGTCGGACAGCGCTTTGGTTAATGCCGCGTCGTCGACTTTCAGGTTGCCCAGCGTGCCGTCTGCGCCGGTCATCGTGTCCTGGTTCACGCCAATCTGGCTCATGATAGCTATGGCGCCACTTTGTACGTTGGTCAGCTGGCTGCGAAGCTGAGACTGAACCGAACGTACGGTACTGTCGCCCAGCAGCGCGCCGTTGTTGGAAGACTGATCGTTGCCCGGATCGACCTTGACGTACTTAGTCAGGCTGGTAATGGTTGACTGCAGCGCGTTGTAGGCGGTGACCCAGTTATTGATGGCCTTTTTGTTTGCGTCTGTTGCGCGATCAACGGTCAGCGTTTCGTCTGCAGTACTTTGTGATTTCAGGGTGAAGGTCATACCAGGGAAGGCGTCAGAAATGGTGTTTGACTGACGTTCAATCTTGATATTGTTCACCGTTACCACGGCATTCTGTGAATTGGTTAAGACGTTCAGCGCGCCAGTTTTGCTGGTAGAGTCGTAGCCAATTTTGCCCTGAAGGGTGTCGTCCCCGGTCACTTTGACCGTCATATCGCTGTTCTGACCCGTGGTTTTTGAGGTCAGCATCAGGCGGTAATCGCCGTCGCTGGCTTTTACCACGCTCGCGGTGACGTTGCCGTTGGCCTTATTAATGGCACCAGCAATCCCGTTCAGGGAGGTATCCCCATCGGCCAGGTTTACCGTCAGCGGGGTAGTGGTTCCCGGTTGCGTAATGGTGAGCGTGCGCGTACCGCCGGTTGTGCTGCCCAGCTGCTCGGTCCCGGTAGCGTAGCTGCCGGACGTCAGCACCTGTGCTTTGGCAATCTGATTTACGTTGACGATAAAGTTGCCTGGCGTAGCGCTACTGTCTGTCGTGACGTTAAACGCTGTATTGGTGCTGCTGACAGTTGTTGAGCTCCAGGTGTCTTTGTTGCCCAGTGCAGCGGTCGCCGTCTGCAGACTTTGCAATGCACTCTGCAGTTTCCCATAAGCGCTCAACTGGGCATTATAGGTCGCTTGCTGATTGGTAATTGTGGTCAGTTTGGTTTTTTCAGCAGCTTCCAATTTGTCGTAGAGATCGGACAATCCCAGACTGTTCCCTGCGTTGAGATTACTGATTCCAGCCATACATGTCTTCCTCAAAGTCGATGGGTAGTTTCAGTCAGTTATCGGCGAGCTGATGAAAAAGTTTACTGTGAAATAAAAAAAATAATCAGCGGAATAGGCGGGTGGGATTGAGGCTTATAAAGCGATTGTGTCATCTTCTTGCCTTAATATATGTCTACTTGCCCTGGCGGACGAAATATATTGTCACAGACGTTCCGTTCGTATCCTGTTTCTAATATTAGTCCGACACAGTACCTTGTTGATAAAGTCGTTCTTTGAAGTTTTAATTCCTTTAAAATCATTGTGTTGAAATTTTTTTATGATTAATTCTAAAGTTGGAACAGAGGACGTCGATAACCTTGTTGACGGTGAGAGACGCCGTGAGTGTTAGGCACCGAACCTAAACCCCAAATTTTTAAGGAATTAAAACTATGTCAGTTATCAATACTAACCTGCTGTCCCTGAGCACTCAGAACAACCTGAACAAATCTCAGTCTGCACTGGGTACTGCTATCGAGCGTCTGTCTTCCGGTCTGAAAATCAACAGCGCTAAAGATGATGCAGCAGGCCAGGCGATTGCCAACCGTATGACCGCTCAGATCAAAGGGATGACTCAGGCTTCCAGCAACACCAACGACGGTATCTCCCTGATTCAGACTACCGAAGGTAACCTGAACGAAATCAACACCAACTTACAGCGTATCCGTGAACTGTCTGTTAAAGCAGCGAACGGCACGAACCAGCAGAGCGACCTGGATTCCATCAACACGGAAATCAACCAGCGTCTGCAGGAAATCAACCGTATCTCTGGCTCCGCTAACTTCAACGGCAAAAACCTGCTGGACGGTTCTGCAACCGGCGGCGTGAGCATTCAGGTTGGCGCAAACACCTCGGCTAACGACCGTATCTCTATCGGTAGCGACTCCCTGATCAACGCCAGCGCAAGCGGCCTGGCTTCTGGCACCGTTCTGACCGGTACCGTTAATATTGCTACCTCCGGTGGCGCAAGCGATGTAACTAAAGCTGTTGATACCGCTCTGACCGCAGTGAACAACGCACGTTCTAACCTGGGTGCGCTGCAGAACCGCTTCGAGTCTACTATCAACAACCTGAACAACTCCATCACCAACCTGTCTGCCGCACAGTCCCGTATTCAGGATGCTGACTACGCGACCGAAGTTTCCAACATGAGCCGCGCGCAGATCCTGCAGCAGGCGGGGACTTCCGTGCTGTCTCAGGCAAACCAGGTTCCACAGGCGATGCTGTCCCTGCTGCGTTAATTTTAACGCCAGACGCAGTTCTAAGAAAAAACCCGGCATCTGCCGGGTTTTTGTTTCACACTCGCGACATCGTTCTTATGATTAAAAACGGAAACTATGAAAAGCATCCTGATTTGCATTGATAAATTCGAACATTTTAATCAAATCGAAACGACGTTCTGTGATGTTATCGAATACTTCCTCCAGCAAAACTGGCGGGTCGATGTTGTTGCCAATAAGGTAGGGCGCTACTGGTTGACGCGTCTGGAAACCCATGCACAGCATCAACATATCCGTTTTGTTCTCCCTTCAGAACATGAGCTGCATGCTGAATACGGGCTTATCTGGATTTTTCAGGGCTATGTCAGCGAGCAGTTGAATCTTGCGATGCGCAAGGGCGCGATTAAAGGCAAAATTGTTTTCCAGCACTTTGATTATTATGCGGATATTGATTTACCCTACGGCGCGGGTCTGGAAAACCATTTAGCCTGGCAAAGCCTTTATTGCTCTGCACAGATGCATTTTGTGCTGGCGGACAAAGGCATACATTCCAATAAACTCAGGCCGCTTCCGCTGTCGGTGCCCCATGAATACTGGGCGAGTAGCCATACCCCACGCCAGGAAAATGCGCTGAAAACCGCGCTGGTGATCCACTCGGGGATCATTCCTGATAGCGAGCGCCAGATTGCCGCCTTCAAAGCTCGTGGTATTGAGCTTCACTATTTTAATCTCGATTTTGCCGTTGGCCCCGTCAGCGCGGAGCTGATGGCTAATTATCAGCTGATTATCACCACGGGCAGGTTCGCCGTACAGGCAATGAGTCTGGGCATACCGGTGGTGCTTTCCAATGGTTATTCGACGTCGGGATACCTGAACCAGACCAATTACCCAAAGTTAGCCGACGTCGCGTTCAGCGTCCGAGACGGCGTAGCAATTACCGAACCGGCTGAGTGGGCAGGTGCCGTTGCAGTAGGTTATCCACGCGCGAATAAGTGGGCGCGGGAATTACAGAAACGGGTCAATAACCAGTGCAACCTCGATCGGTTGCTCGAAGGCATTGTGGAAGGACTTCCTCAGCCAGGAACGCTGTTCATTAATGACGAAGAAAGCCGCAGCCTGGAGTTGCACAGAAAGGTGATGGAAGGGCTGGATCATGAAAGTGTCTCCATACAAGGTTGGCTGGCCGACAGAAAGCCTTCGCCAACCCGTATGGCCATTCTTCACTCCTTTATTCAGTCGTACCCGGAGTTTGGGCAAATTGCGGTTGCCGTTATCGATACTCATGGTGACACGGCCAGCCTGGCGAAAACGGTTAACTCGTTAAGCGTGCAGCACTTAGCCGCACACAGCATCACCGTTATTGGCGACAGACCTGCCTCCGCTGCCGCGGGCTTAGGGTTCATCAGCAGCAAAGCGGGCGTCAATAAAGCCCTTAACCAGCTGGCAAATGAAACGGATGCCCGCGGAATTTTAATGCTTAATGCCGGTGCAACCCTCGAGTCGCATGCGTTATTAATTTACGCCGAATACAGCCTCAGAGAACCGCAGGTACCGGCCTGGTATTGCGACGAACATGTTGTTGATGAAAGCGGTGAATCCCAGATCTGCTTAAAGCCGGACTGCGATATCGATTTATTGCGTAGCATTCCCTATATCGGCAGCACCCTGTTTATTACCGCGGACAGCTGGCGGGAGAACGGCGGGCTGTCGGAGGCGTATCCGCTGTTTGCCGGACTGGATCTCTGCTGGCGGATTATTGAAAAGCAGGGGCCTGCAAGCCTGGGTCATATCAATGACGTGCTAATTAATGTGCCGTATACAGTAGAAAGCCTGATCAAACAGCCGGAAATTAGTGCGGAGATGGCGCGGATGACGACTGCGCATCTGCAACGCTGCCGCCTGGCTGCCCATGCTGAGACAGACGGCTACAATGGCGCACTGCGTATTGTTTATCCACTCTCCGTTGAGCCTTTGGTTTCCATTATTATCCCGACGCGAGACCAACTGCCGTTGCTCAGGCAATGTATAGAGTCGCTGGTTGAGGTGACTCGCTACCCGCACTACGAAATTATTCTCGTTGATAATGACTCACAGGATGAAAGCTGCCGCGATTATCTTAATCAGCTGGCTGAGTTCTCACCTGACAGTATCCGCGTCCTTCGCTGGAACAAACCTTTTAATTTCTCGGCGATGAATAACCTTGCGGCAGCGCAGGCGCGTGGTCAGGTGCTGCTCTTCTTAAATAATGATACTCAGCTGGTGGAAACAGACTGGTTGACCAGCCTGCTTCGACACGCTCTGCGCCCTGAGGTCGGGGCCGTGGGGGCCCGTTTAGAATACCCTGACGGGCGAGTGGAGCACGGCGGGTTTATCAATGGCCTCGGGCAGGGGACGCAGGTGGCAAACCAGGGGGCAGGCGCCGAAGACGCTGGCTTCTTGTTGCGGCTGAAAACGACCCGTGGAGCAGCGGCATTAAGTGCTGCCTGCATGATGGTCCGCGCGGATGTGTTTGCGGAGGTCGGCGGGTTTGATGAGCAGAACTTCCCGGTTTATCTTGCCGATGTCGATTTTTGTTTGCGCATTCGCGAGCTTAATTATTTAACCGTCTGGACACCGGACTCTCGTGTCAGGCATTTGGGCGGTGCGACGCGATTGTTTACCGAGAAATTTGGCGTTGCGGCTCATCCGGATGACGACGTCTTCGTTCGTCTGCAGGAGAAATGGGGGAAAACGCTGGCCAAAGATCCGTTTTACAGCGGCCATTTGGCGCGGGTGGGATCGCTGTTCCGCCTGGGAACGCGAACCTCCCGTATTCAGCCGCCGCTGCCGGGTAAACCGTTGCCAATCGTGATGGCATCTCACGTTAACTGGACCGGCTGCGGTAACTACCGGGTCATGAAGCCCTGGCAGGCGCTGGAGCGTGCATTGTGCCTGGAAGGGGGCGTGATACACGGTTTTCCTACCGTCATGGAAGTGGCCAGCGTTCAGCCGGATATGTTGCTGTTAGAGCTTCCACTCGACGACCGTTTACCGGATATGATGCGGCAGTACCGCAAGGTGAGTTCGGCTAAACTGGCGATCGAGTATGATGATAACTACTTAAACATCTCGGCAAAAAATGCCATGGCGTCAAGTTTGCCAAAAGATATGCAGCGCCGCCTGCAGCTGCTTTCTGCGCAAGCTGACTGGATGGTGGTTTCAACGGAGCCACTGGCCCATGCTTACCGCGCGTTCCACAGCGATATTCGTGTGGCGCAAAACCGCCTCAATGTTGAGCAGTGGGCGCACCTGAAGAGTCGCAGACGAGAAGGAAAAAAACCTCGAGTAGGCTGGGCCGGCGGCAGTAGCCATACGGGCGACCTTGAACTTTTGTTGCCGCTTATGAAAGCGCTTGAGGACGAGGTGGACTGGGTCTTTATGGGGATGAAGCCCGAAGGGGTACGCTGCGAGTTCCATCTCGCAGTACCGTTTGAACTTTATCCTGAAAAACTCAGCACCCTGGACCTGGATCTTGCTTTGGTGCCGCTGGAGAATAATGTATTTAACGAATGCAAAAGCAACCTTCGCCTGCTGGAACTGGGCGCCTGTGGCGTGCCGATTATCTGTACCGATATTGAGCCTTACCGGGGCGATTTACCGGTGACCCGGCTACCGAACCGCTTTGCAACATGGTTAAGTGCTATTCGAGAGCAACTTGCTGACCGGCAGGCGTTAAGCCAGCACGGCGATGAGCTGCGAGCGGCTATCCACAAGGACTGGCTGCTGCAAGATGAAGGGCTCAACGACTGGAAACAGGCCTGGCTGGGGTAAGTGACTCTGCGCTCTGTAACATGCCCCACTTCCCGGCTGGGGCATGTTTAATGCCGGAATATAAGGCCTGATTTCTCCGGTAATTCTCCCCTTATTACGCCTGGCCTGGGGCACAATGAAGGCTACTCCAGCGCGATATGCGCCGCTAAGTTTTACCTGTGCAGCTGGCTAACAGTGAATGCTGCCTGGGTACTTCAGGGAATTAAGATGTCACTTTCGCTTGAATATCCATATTTGCTTGTTGCCCCCGACTACCGAGAGTCTTCCCTGGGGATCCAGGTAATGCAT
Source organism: Enterobacteriaceae bacterium RIT693 (assembly GCA_009668225.1). Classification (GTDB taxonomy): domain Bacteria; phylum Pseudomonadota; class Gammaproteobacteria; order Enterobacterales; family Enterobacteriaceae; genus Cedecea. Next base: position 127,481 of record WJYK01000003.1, read on the forward strand.
CGTCTTTGCCACATGATTAACGAAGCGGGGGGACGCGCATGGATGGTGGGCTGTACGGTTAATCCACGCTGGAATACCCCGGCGTTAACCAATGAAGCGTATCAAACGCTGTTAGCGGGCAATCAACCCTGGATTGCGGTCTACCCTGAGGTGGTTTCGGGTAACCCGCTGTCTGCCCCGATTTGCGTCCGCTACATGCTCAATCGGGAAGGCGTGATTGCGGGCAACACGATTGATGCCGGCCCTGATGACCTCTTTTTCTGGTATCGCGATGAGTTTGCAGAGAAAGATGCAAACCCTAAGCTGCTGAAAATTGAGAGCTATGACATCGCTCTTTTTCAGGATGATGGCGGGGAAAAAGATCTCGATCTTCTGTACATCAACCGCGTTCCGGAAGACAAAATTGACTGGGCCAGTCTGCCGGCCAACATCACCGTGCTGTCCATGCGCAAGCCTCTGACGTTTGAACAGCTTGCCGCCGTGTTAAAGCGAGGGCGCAGACTGTATACCTATGAGTCTTCGGGAACGTGCATACTGGCGTTACTGTGCGGGTGCCCGGTTATTGGGCTTGAAGCGAAGGGGTATGAAGTCTACGCGCTAAACGCGCGGTTCTTGCTGGATTATGGCGAGCATAGTTTTACCAAACATGACACGCCCGAAGCGCTTAATCTCGTTCGTCAACATATGGGGGCGTTTCGTGAAAGTTTCCTCTCCCAAAGAGCGGTGACGGACCGCCAGTTTGAGGTCTTCCTTCAGGTTTCTCAGCACGCAGCTGAAAAGCTTTCACAGCGCCAGCACCGCCATACTTTAACGGGTTGGGCAAAATATCGAACGTTGCCGCTATTGCCCGATACGCTGTGGCCAGGTAGGGCAGTGCCGCGGCTTCTTGTCGTAATAAATCAAGGCGAACACACGACAGAGGCCGTTAGCGAAACGCTGAATTCTCTTCTGCCCCAGCTGGCATCTTGCCCGGGAAGCCGCGTATGGGTAGTGGGGAAGAACCCGGAAATCGGCAGTGAAGATCAATCCGTGGAGTTTGTGGCTGTGCACGACTGGAAACGTCGTGTGCAGCGGTATGCCGAGCGTGCGGCATTTGACTGGCTGCACTGTATTGATGCCGGCGTGACTTACGCGGCAGAAGGATTAACCCTGTGCGCGAGCGCGCTGTCATCGGCGGGAGACTGTAAAGCGATATACCCTGATGAAGCGTTGATGACGCCCGGTGGCGTCTATAAGCCTGCCTTTAAACCAGACTTCAATCTCGATCTTTTTTTAAGCTCGCCGCACCGCTATTTGCGTCGAGGGTTTATTGAACGCCAGGCATTACTGGATGTCGGTGGCCTTTCTACGGTATTTGGTGAGGCTTATGAATTTGACCTGGCGATCAAACTGCTTAGCCGCTTTGATATTGCCGCGCTGGGCCACTTTAGCGAGCTGGTCTCGATCGTCCCCGACGCGCTTTTTGAAATGACAAATGAGCATGAAGAACAGCAGATCCTTGAGGCGTACTTGCGCCAGCGCGGGTTTGTTTCACCGCAGGCTACGCGCAAACCCGCGGGAGTATGGCGGCTGAACTATGGCTCACCCACAACAGAAATGGTTAGCATTCTGATACTGGCCGGCGACGATCCTGCCGTGTTAAACCGCTGCGTGACCAGTCTTATTCATACTACGCAGTGGCTGTATTATGAGGTCATCATCGCTCAACCCGATGCGGTGAGTGAGGCTATGCAGCAGGTGATACGTCACCTGGTAGAGCGTTATCCGGATCGTGTCCGAAGCGCGCTGGTGAACGGTGCGCAACACCCGGTAGCGATGCTGAACCATGCGGCTCACACCGCCCATGGCAGCCAGTTGCTGCTAATAGATAACACTATGCTGTTTGTGTTAGACAACTGGCTGACAGAGCTTCTTAACCATGCGCTTCGCCCGGAAGTGGGCCTGGTAGGCCCTAAAATCATTAATACCAGCCAGCAGGTGTTTAGTGCAGGGCTGGTTCTTGGGGGCGATGAGTGGATTGGTCAGGTTGGGTGGGGAGCCCATCTGAAAGATGACGGCTATATGGCACGTTTGCAAAGCGACCAAAACTACTCGGCGCTAAGTCACCTGTGCATGCTGTTCCGAAAGAGCGCGTGGGAAAGCGTGGGTGGATTCAGTGATGCTTTTTCTTCCATCGAACTCGCGACCACGGCTTTTTGTCTTGCGCTTCGCGAGCGCGGCTATTTTGCTGTCTGGACACCTTTCAGCATTGTAGCTTCTGACCGAAACGCAGCGAGTTTTGCCGACAGACGCTACGGTAAGGAAAAGCAGAGTATTATTGCCCGTTACGCCAGTTTGTTCAGCGACGATCCGGCCTACAACAAAAAGCTGTCGTTGTGCTTTCCCCTGTTTACTGAAGACCGTCATCTCGCGCAGAGCTGGAATCCCCTGAAGGATACCGGGGTACCAACATTTTTAGTGGTAGGAGGTGAGCCTTATGCGGGACATGTGGCCCGATTTATTCAGCTGTGCGAAGCCACCCAACTGCAGGGGAAAGCCCATTTCTGCATCCTGGCTGATTGCCCTACGCTCCCTGAAATGTTGCGCTTATCTCCGCAGGGTATTGTTCTCTTCGGCGGCGTTAACAATGAAATATGTCTGACGCTTAGCCAGTACAAAGCGCTGTCAAAATGCAGCGTAAAATATTTGGCAGGTGAAGATGACGACTCTGTTGACGAGAATGCGGCACCGGCGATGCACATTGTGGATAGCTGGCTGGCAGAGAATGCTGAACAGCAAGCACGGTTGGCCGGGAAAGGCCATGTCAGTCAGCTTTTACCCGCAGCGCTGGTGCAAAGCTGGTTTGTTATGCCCGAAGGCGGTGAAAAGAAACGCGTCAAGAAAGCTGCCCTCTGTATGCCTGCACGGTTAGACCGTCATGAAAGCGCGTTTATGGCGCGGCTAATTGAAGCCACGGCTGAAAAAATTGACTGGATCCTGTTAGGCGAGCATCCAAAACAGTGGCTTCCATGGGTTAAAGAGACCCGGAGAATTCAGGGCGTCACGCTTTCAGCGGCGCAAATTCATGACGTGAGCGCCGATGTTCTGGTCTTACCCCAGAAACAGGGAGAGAAGTGGAGTGCGGCTAACCATAGAACCCTGCGTGAGTTTGCTGCCTGCGGTATACCGACACTGAATCTTGATACCACCCTTAATCCCCTGGAGGATGCTTTCGAGCGTCTCTTATCAACCCATGAGCCTGATGCTGCGAGGATTTTAGCGGAAACCACCCGGGGTTCCTATGCATTCAGCGAACTGAAAATAGAGGCCTTTGTTCGCCTGTTATCAACCCACTAAAAGGGGTTGTCGTCAGGAAAATTGCGGCAAGAAATAGCGCTTATTAGGCCGATAGCTTTTTATCGGCTTCATTATGCTGTAGATAGCGCTATTTTACGTAACAGGTTGCTTTATGAGCAAGAATATCTACGTCACCAGCCCACTTCTTCCTCCTCTTGAAGAGTTTATTCCTTATCTTGAACGGATTTGGGAAAACAAAAACCTGACAAATGGAGGCGTTTTTCATCAGCGACTGGAAAAAGAGCTGGCCGAGTATTTAGGCGTAGAACACCTGTGTCTGTTCTCTAACGGCACGCTGGCACTGTTAACCGCGCTGCAGGCTCTTCGTATTACTGGAGAAGTGATTACGACGCCATACTCGTTTGTTGCAACGTCCCATACCCTGTTATGGAACGGGTTAACGCCGGTATTTGCCGATATTGACCCCGTCACCTGCAATATAGATCCGGATAAAATCGAGCAGCTTATTACGCCGGCGACATCGGCAATTTTACCCGTCCATTGTTACGGTATTCCTTGTGACGTGGATAGAATCCAGGGGATTGCCGACGCCTGGGGGTTAAAAGTTATTTACGATGCTGCCCATGCCTTTGGTGTTAAGCAGAATGGGCAAAGTGTGCTGCGTTGCGGCGATTTATCTATTTTAAGTTTCCACGCGACTAAGGTGTTCAATACCTTTGAAGGCGGGGCAATTATTTGCCCGGATGCCAAAATGAAGCAGCGCATTGACTACCTGAAGAACTTTGGTTTTGCCGGTGAGACGACGGTTGTTGCACCGGGCATCAATGCTAAAATGAATGAAGTTCAGGCTTCATTTGGCCTTGTACAGTTACAGCATATCGATCGGGCCCTGAGTGAAAGGGAGCATATCTATCAGCGCTACTGTGAACTGTTGGCCGATGTGCCTGAAATCAGCATTTTTAGTGCTCAGGATAACGTCGAATGGAATCACGCCTATTTCCCAGTATTAGTTAATGATAGCTATCCGCTGAGCCGGGATGGTTTATATGATTATCTGAAACAGCATGATATCTATGCCAGACGCTATTTTTATCCGCTAATCAGTACATTCTCGATGTATCGCCATTTACCTTCCGCTCATCCGGATAGTCTGCCGGTGGCGAGTGCTACCGCGGAAAAAATATTATGCCTGCCGATATTCCCGGGACTGAAAGAGGACGATCTGAAACGAATTGTTGAACTGATTCGCCAGCCGATCGCTAAGCCGGAAAATACCTTTTTAGCGGCTGACGTGGCGGATGATGTGGCATAAGGCCGGGGCCTTCAGGTGCCATTAGGCCGTGGAGAGAAGGGCGGGTATTGGCCCGGCAGGTGAATGACGCCGATCCGAAAGTGAGATTTTTCATCGATAATTTCACCAGGGATAAGGCACCGGTGAGTCGCCTGCCCGCGGAAAATTTGCTAATCCGTTGATGACGCATTTCTCGCTTACCTCGGCGTTTTTTTGGGGAAGAACGGTGCGGTAAAGGAGATAACGCGGAGGGGGAATGCTATTCCCAATGATGGTACTGCACCTTGCAACACGCCGGTGATGACCATTAATGAATGATGCCAAAACATATTTAACCCAAGCTGATGTGAACATAATAATTTGGCCAACACTTTGTAATTGCAAGTAATATTATTCGGTAAAAAAAAGCTTAATCAAACCGATAATCGATCAGAATTGCAGCTTTTTGATGATAACCCCTAAATAACCCCCCATTTTTACCACTATTCATCCGATTAAAACCCCTGCAGAAACGGATAATCATGCCGATAACTCAACTAACGCAGGGCTGTTTATCGTGAATTCACTGTATACCGCTGAAGGTGTAATGGATAAACACTCGCTGTGGCAGCGTTATGTACCGCTTGTGCGTCACGAAGCATTGCGCCTGCAGGTACGTCTGCCGGCGAGTGTGGAGCTCGACGATCTGCTACAGGCAGGCGGCATCGGGTTGTTGAATGCAGTCGAACGTTACGATGCCCTGCAAGGAACGGCATTTACTACCTACGCGGTGCAGCGCATCCGTGGGGCGATGCTTGATGAGTTGCGCAGCCGTGACTGGGTGCCGCGAAGCGTCAGGCGTAACGCCCGCGGCGTGGCACAGGCGATTGGTCAACTGGAGCAAGAGCTGGGGCGCAACGCGACCGAGACGGAAGTCGCGGAGCGGCTGGACATCCCGCTCGACGAGTATCGTCAGATGCTGCTCGACACTAATAACAGTCAACTCTTCTCTTATGATGAGTGGCGTGAAGAGCATGGCGATAGTATCGAACTGGTCACCGAGGAGCACCAGCAGGCAAACCCGCTACAGCAATTACTGGACAGTAATCTACGCCAGCGTGTGATGGAAGCGATTGACGCTTTACCTGAGCGCGAACAACTGGTGCTGACGCTGTATTACCAGGAAGAGCTGAATCTCAAAGAGATTGGTGCGGTGCTTGATGTGGGTGAATCCCGGGTAAGTCAGTTGCATAGCCAGGCGATCAAGCGTTTGCGTACCAAGCTGGGTAAGTTGTAGGGAGTGCCGCACAATTATCTGACGACCTGGGAATTATCATGACGGTGCAGCAGTCAAAAAGACGGCCATTAAGCCGCTATCTCAAAGATTTCAAACACACCCAGACACATTGTGCACATTGCAGTAAGCTGCTTGACCGCATCACGCTCACGCGCAGCGGGGTCATTATCAATAAAGCCACCATCGCTCAACTTGATACGCTTATTGACGAAGCCACGTGGCTTATCGAACAAAAAGAGTGGATGGCGCTGTGCCGTTTTTGTGGCGATTTGCATTGCAAAGAACAAAATAATTACTTCGATATTATTGGTTTCAAACAGTATTTGTTTGAGCAAACAGAAATGAGTCACGGGACGATTCGCGAATACGTCGTTCGTCTACGCCGCCTTGGTAATCATTTGAGTGAGCACAAAGTCCCGCTTCCCGGTTCGCTGCAAGGCCTGCTGGATGAAACGCTGGACGCCTGGCTGCCTCGCACCAGCACGAATAATTACCGCATTGCGTTACGCAAATATTGGCAATTCCAGGTTCAGGGCCACGCGATCCCGCGCCAGGAAATTAGCGCAACCTCCGATATATACTAAATTTGCATAAGTTGTAGCGGACTGGTTTTGATATATCCCGAACCGGCCCGCTACACTACAAAAAAGTAAATAATCGGGGTAAATATGAAACTAGCAATGATAGGGCGTCAGGCGCTGATGGGCGTGCTGGCTGTGACGCTGGTAGCCGGTACAAGCATAAAAACCTTCGCGGCTGAAAATCTTCTCAATAAAGTGAAAGAGCGCGGCACGCTGCTGGTTGGACTGGAAGGAACTTATCCTCCGTTCAGCTTCCAGGGTGATGACGGCAAGCTGACCGGTTTTGAGGTTGAGTTTGCCGAGCAGCTGGCTCAGCACCTCGGCGTTAAAGCGGCACTGAAGCCTACCAAGTGGGACGGCATGCTGGCTTCTTTAGATTCCAAACGTATTGACGTGGTAATAAACCAAGTCACTATCTCTGAAGAGCGAAAGAAAAAATACGATTTCTCCACGCCTTACACTATTTCGGGTATTCAGGCGCTGGTGAAAAAAAGCAATGAAGGCGGAATTAAAACCGCAGCCGACCTGAAGGGTAAAAAAGTTGGTGTTGGCCTCGGCAGTAACTACGAGCAGTGGCTGCGTGAAAACGTGCCTGGCGTAGATATTCGCACCTATGATGATGACCCGACCAAATATCAGGACCTGCGCGTAGGCCGTATTGACGCTATTCTGGTCGATCGCCTGGCGGCGCTGGATCTGATTAAGAAAACCAACGACACGCTGGCGCTGGCCGGGAACGCATTCTCCCGCCAGGAAGCGGGAGTTGCGCTGCGTAAAGGCAATGAAGACCTGCTGAAAGCCATCGATACCGCGATTGCAGAGATGCAAAAAGATGGAACGCTTGCGAAGCTGTCCGATAAGTGGTTCGGCGCCGACGTCACTAAGTAGCGATGCTGAAAAGTAAAAAGGTGCTGATTTCAGCACCTTTTTTATTTGATCTTCCGGCGGCAAATAAAATAGTTTGTCTGGTGCATAATAAAACTAAATATTGACGCGGCTCAGGAGGCCTTATGTCACTGCATCACTTAACGCGTTTCCCGCGGCTGGAGTTTATCGGAGCACCCACGCCGCTGGAGTATCTGCCGCGTTTCTCCGACTATCTCGGACGTGAAATCTACATTAAACGCGACGATGTGACACCCATGGCGATGGGGGGAAATAAACTGCGTAAGCTGGAGTTTCTGGCGGCCGATGCGCTGCGGGAAGGGGCCGATACGCTGGTCACCGCTGGCGCTATTCAGTCGAACCATGTTCGCCAGACGGCCGCGGTTGCCGCGAAGCTTGGGCTGCATTGCGTGGCGTTGCTTGAGAACCCTATAGGCACCCGCGCCGCTAACTACCTGACCAACGGTAATCGCCTGCTGCTCGATCTGCTTAACGCTGAAGTCGAAATGTGTGAGGCGCTAAATGCGCCGGATAAACAGCTTGAAGCGGTCGCTACGCGTCTGGAAGCGCAGGGTTTCCGGCCTTATGTGATTCCGGTGGGCGGGTCCAACGCGCTGGGTGCGCTGGGCTATGTCGAAAGCGCGCTGGAAATTGCCCAGCAGTGTGAAGATGCGGTGAGCTTGTCATCGGTCGTGGTGGCCTCTGGCAGCGCAGGAACCCACGCCGGCCTGGCGGTGGGCCTTGAGCAGTTGATGCCGGATGTTGAACTGATTGGCGTGACGGTTTCCAGAACTGTTGCGCAGCAAAAGCCAAAAGTTGTTGCTCTGCAGCAGGCGGTAGCCCAGTCACTCGAGGTCAGCGCAACCAGCGATATCATCCTCTGGGACGACTATTTCGCCCCAGGCTACGGTACGCCGAACGATGAAGGGATGGAGGCGGTAAAACTGCTCGCCAGGCTGGAAGGGATCCTGCTCGATCCCGTTTATACCGGCAAAGCGATGGCCGGGCTTATCGACGGCATAGCACAAAAGAGATTTAAAGATCAGGGTCCCATTGCCTTTATTCATACCGGCGGCGCACCGGCTCTGTTTGCCTACCATCCGCATCTTTAGCGGACCAAACCGTTACTAATCAGGGTTTATAATGCAAGAAAGCCTGCAACTGGTGCTGGACTCAGCACCCTATCTGCTTAAAGGCGCAGTCTTTACGCTGCAGCTGAGTATCGGCGGAATGTTTTTCGGCCTGATCCTCGGCTTTATGCTGGCGCTGATGCGCCTGTCGTCGTTTTTACCGTTTTCTCTGCTGTCGCGTTTTTATGTTTCCATTTTTCGCGGTACGCCGTTAATCGCCCAGCTCTTTATGATTTATTACGGGCTACCGCAGTTTGGTATTGAGCTGGATCCGATCCCGTCCGCGATGATCGGCCTGTCGTTAAATACGGCGGCATACGCCTCCGAAACGCTGCGCGCAGCTATCTCTTCTATCGACAAAGGGCAGTGGGAAGCGGCTGCGAGCATCGGTATGACGCGCTGGCAGGCGCTGCGCAGGGCTATTTTGCCGCAGTCTGCACGCGTGGCGCTGCCGCCGCTCGGAAACAGCTTCATCAGCCTGGTGAAAGACACGTCTTTGGCGGCCACCATCCAGGTGCCTGAGCTGTTCCGCCAGGCGCAGTTGATTACGTCGCGCACGCTGGAAGTCTTTACCATGTATCTCGCCGCCTCGCTGGTGTACTGGGTGATGGCGACGGTGCTCTCCACGCTGCAAAATTACTTCGAAAATCAGCTTAATCGCCAGGACAGGGAGCCGAAATGAGCGCCATTGACGTAAAAAAACTGGTGAAAAAATTCCACGGTCAGACGGTGCTGCACGGCATTGACCTTGACGTCAAACCGGGAGAGGTTGTGGCGATTATTGGTCCCAGCGGGTCCGGCAAAACGACGTTGTTGCGCAGCATAAACCTGCTTGAAGAGCCGGAGAGCGGCACCATTCAGGTCGGGAATATCACGATTGATGCCGGGAAGTCGCTGGCAAAGCAGAAAGAAAAAATCCGGGCACTGCGACAGCAGGTCGGCTTTGTGTTTCAGAACTTCAATTTGTTTCCGCACCGCACGGTGCTGGAAAACATTATTGAAGGCCCGGTCATCGTTAAGGGGGAGCCGAAAGAAGAAGCCATTGCCCGGGCGCGAGAGCTGCTGGTGAAGGTGGGGCTCAGCGGGAAAGAATCCAGCTACCCACGTCGCCTGTCCGGCGGGCAGCAGCAGCGTGTGGCGATTGCCCGGGCGCTGGCAATGCGCCCGGAGGTTATTCTGTTTGATGAACCCACGTCGGCGCTGGATCCTGAGCTGGTGGGGGAAGTGCTGAACACGATTCGCCAGCTGGCGCAGGAGAAGCGCACCATGGTTATTGTGACGCACGAGATGAGTTTTGCACGTGACGTTGCAGACAGGGCTATTTTCATGGATCAGGGAAAGATCGTGGAACAGGGGCCGGCAAAAGCGCTTTTTGCTCATCCACAGCAGCCGCGCACTCGTCAATTCCTGGAGAAGTTCCTGACGCAATAAACGCCCCTTTCAGGGGCTATTTCACCACCAGGCTGCCGTGGCTGAACCGAGTGCTGCCGGTGGTGTTTCCCAGGTAACCGGTGTACCTGCCAGCATGAGCGGAAACTTCAACCGGTTTGCTGGCCCAAATTCGGACCACTCGATAAGCGGCTGGAAATCATGACGATCGATCGCCGCAAGGGATGTAGGCTCTCCGGCCGGGTGAGCCATTAATAAGGCGGCCGTGCGGGCGAGCGACAGTCGGGCGCTGTAGCCTCGATGCTGTTCATGCCTTACCTTTAATCCTTTTAGCACCGCCGCGGCCATGAGATAGCCCGTTGCATGATCCAGTGCCTGGACGGGAAGCGGGTGAGGGCGTTCGGCTTGCTTCCAGCGCTGTCCAGCCTCGGCAATGCCGCTGGACATTTGTACCAGGCTGTCGAAGCCTCTTTTATTACGCCACGGCCCACGCCATCCCCAGGCGTTAAGTGAAACGTCTACCAACCCAGGGGAAAGTATCTGCCGGGTTTCGGCATCAAACCCTAACGCGTCCAGGGCATCCGCGCGGTAGCCGTGAACCAGGACATCTGCCCCGGCGAGCAAGGTTTTGAACAGCTCTCTGCCCGCCGAAGATTTGAGGTCGAGCCTGGCGCAACGTTTACCGAGCGTTATCTCCTCGACAAGCGTTGGTTCTTCCCATCCGGGAGGATCCAGTCGCAATACCTTAGCACCAAGTCCTGCAAGAAAGCGTGTGGCGACCGGCCCGGCAATAATTCGGGTAAGATCCAATACCCGAACACCCGCCAGCGGACGAGCGGGCGGCAGAGCGTATGCCGGGGAAGGGGCTTCAGCATGATACTGCTGCCAGAATAACGGCTCCGCCGCGACGGTTTTACCGTGTGGATGCGCCAGCCATTCGTCGTGTTTCAACATTGCGGCAGCGCACCCGCCCGCAGAAACGACCGCGTCTTCAAGCTCGATTTTGCCCCAGTCGGCCACGCGCTGCGCAAGCTCGGATTTGTCTTTGCTGATACCCAGAACGTGCTCCATCGCCAGCCGATGATGCCGTGCGTTGGTATGCAGACGGATCCAGCCATCACGCGTAGCGTAATCCCCGGCGAATTCATCCCATAGCGCTGCAGATGGGCGATTGAGGGGGAAATGGCTTGCTGAAAACCAGTACGATGCCAGTCTTTGGTCTACGGAGAGAGGGGCATTCTGGCGAGACAGCAGCGCCTGAAGCGCAATGCCCGCGCTAGCCATGCTCGCCGTTGCGAGCCCGGTGACGGGAAAGCAGGCGTCGAGTTCGCCTTCGCGACGGACGGTTATCTGCCGCAAGGGCTCGCTAAGCTCCAGATCCTGAATCATTGCGGCAAGAAGCGCGGAAAACGAGAGGTTAACCATACTGAGCTCCAGTAAATTTTTCCTGACATATGTTAAAACCGAATAATTATGGCGGAAAAGCAATAAATCTCATCAATTACTTTAATAAATGTGTTAGCTTATTACAGTCTATTAATGAATACTTTTTTAGCGCCAGGAGAAACGCCAGATATAATGCTGGAACGTGACTTTTTTAGCTGGCGACGGGAAGCCCTCGAACTTTTCCTGTCAATTACTGAAGCCAGCGAATTACAAACTTTAGTTCAACAACAAACTCAATGCCTGGAATTTGATTATTTCTCGCTGTGTGTTCGGCACCCCGTGCCTTTTACACGGCCCAAATTATCATTGCAAAGTTCTTATCCGCAAAAATGGCTGGAGTGGTACGTCACAGAAAATTACTTTGCTATCGACCCGGTATTGAAACAGTCTAATTTCATGCGCGGTGAAATAATCTGGAGTGACGCATTATTTGCCGAGTCTCGTGAACTTTGGGACGCTGCGCGCGACCATGGTTTGGCTGCGGGAAGAACGTATTGCGTGATGGCGTCGAATCGCGCGGCGGGCTTCCTGTCCGTGTCCCGCTCAAACGTGCGTTCAGACATTCTGCCGGAGGACGAGCTGGGACTGCGTATTAGTTACCTTGCCGAGCTGAGTTTATCTACGTTGAGCCGGCTTGAAGACCCGTCAATGGAAATGATGGATATGAGGCTTAGCAAGCGTGAACGCGAAATCCTGCAGTGGACGGGAGAAGGCAAAACGTCAGCGGAAATTGCAATTATACTGTCCATTTCTGAGAACACGGTGAACTTTCACCAGAAGAATATGCAGAAGAAATTTAATGCGCCAAACAAGACGCAAATAGCGTGTTACGCGGCAGCAATGGGGATTATCTGAGTCTGAAAAGAGGATATTCCGTCAGACACTGACGGCTGGCGAAACAGGTTTCTGCCAGCCGCCCCGGCTTATTGACGGTAAGCCTGTTTAATTTGCTTAACGGTGTTGCAGAATACTTCAGCCTGAGACTGGTCTTCCAGTTGAGCGATTTGCTTTTCCATTTTCAGGATAACGCGGCCCGCATCAGCCTGGCCCATAGCCTGAAGCATCAGGGTTAGCAGCGTTTTCAGACAGGTGACTTCTTGTGCCAGTTCGCTGGTGTTTTCGGCGGTGGAAAAAACAGGAGTGCTCATTTACTTTCCTCAATGCTTAGTTAGTACGCTGCCATTATGCACAGTGATATTCATAAGGCGGCGGAGTATAGCATAACATTCAGTAAAATTATTCATGTTAAGGCAGGGCGGATGCGCGCGGGTGTTTACGGTAATAAACGATACCCCTCGGGGGGTTATTAGTCGCGGTGAGGGTAGTGGTTAAAAACATTTTGTTTCGTTCTCGTTTAACTAACGTTAAATAAAGCGGAGCAATTAGTTTTTTATTCTTGTCAGGGCAGCATTTCGGTAATTAGCTGTTTTTTAATCAGAGGATAATAGGGGCTTTGTCGATTCTAAAATGTTGATGCGTACCGCAGACTCCCTCCCGAAAGTAAAGATATATTCTCCTTTTTAGTTAGCACGGCGTGCTTACTGCAATTTGGATTTTAATGTTGCCCGAAAAACGTTAATATATGACCAATTAGCTATCAGCAGCGTTATCCCTTTCTGGAGAATAGCCCTTTGATCAACGTTCTTCTTGTTGATGACCACGAACTGGTGCGCGCAGGGATACGACGCATTCTGGAAGAGATTAAAGGCATCAAAGTCTCGGGTGAAGTGAACTGCGGTGAGGACGCCATTAAATGGTGCCGCAGCAACCCGGTCGATGTCGTGTTAATGGATATGAATATGCCGGGGATCGGCGGGCTGGAAGCCACCCGTAAAATTGCCCGTTACTCTTCAGATATCAAAGTCATCATGTTGACTATCCATACGGAGAACCCGCTGCCTGCCAAAGTGATGCAGGCCGGTGCGGCGGGTTATCTGAGCAAAGGTGCCGCTCCACAGGACGTGGTGAACGCTATTCGCTCCGTCAATGCGGGGCAGCGTTACATCGCCTCTGACATTGCCCAGCAGATGGCCCTGAGCCAGATTGAACCAGAGGCGGAATCGCCCTTTGCCAGTTTGTCTGAGCGTGAATTACAGATTATGCTGATGATCACCAAAGGCCAGAAGGTCAACGAGATCTCTGAGCAGCTTAATCTCAGCCCTAAAACGGTGAACAGCTATCGCTATCGGATGTTTAGTAAACTGAATATCAGCGGTGATGTTGAGCTGACGCACCTGGCGATTCGCCACGGGTTATTCAACGCGGAGACGTTAATCAGTAGTGAGTGAGACCTTTGATTCCCGGGCTTTTCTCAAGACGGTGACCAGCAAGCCCGGCGTCTACCGTATGTACGATGCCGGCAGCACGGTTATCTACGTCGGCAAAGCCAAAGACCTAAAAAAGCGCCTGTCTAGCTACTTCCGCGCGAATCTGGCGAGCCGCAAAACCGAGGCGCTGGTGGCGTTGATCCACCATATTGACGTCACGGTTACCCACACGGAAACCGAAGCGCTGCTGCTTGAGCATAATTACATTAAGCTCTATCAGCCGCGTTATAACGTTTTGCTGCGTGACGACAAATCCTATCCTTTTATTTTCCTGAGCGCAGACAGCCACCCGCGCCTGGCGATGCATCGCGGTGCTAAGCACGCGAAGGGCGAATATTTTGGTCCGTTCCCTAACGGTTACGCCGTGCGTGAAACGCTGGCGTTGCTGCAAAAGGTGTTCCCGATTCGCCAGTGTGAAAACAGCGTTTATCGCAACCGCTCACGGCCTTGCCTCCAGTATCAAATCGGGCGTTGCCTTGGCCCTTGCGTATCCGGTCTGGTCACGGAAGAGGACTATGCTCGCCAGGTCGACTATGTCCGCCTGTTTCTGGCCGGTAAGGACGATCAGGTTCTGACTCAGCTTATCTCTCGCATGGAACAAGCCAGCCAAAACCTGGAGTTTGAAGAGGCCGCCAGGATCCGCGATCAGATTCAGGCGGTGAGACGTATTACCGAGAAACAGTTTGTTTCCAATACCGGCGACGATCTTGATGTCATTGGCGTATCGTTTGATGCCGGTATGGCCTGCGTGCACGTGCTGTTTATTCGTCAGGGGAAAGTGCTTGGTAGCCGCAGCTACTTCCCTAAAGTCCCGGCAGGCACCGAGCTGAGCGAAGTCGTCGAAACATTTGTTGGTCAGTTCTATTTGCAGGGCAGCCAGATGCGCACGCTGCCCTCAGAAATCCTGCTCGATTTTGCGCTGGCGGACAAATCGCTGCTGGCCGACTCACTCAGCGAACTGGCGGGACGCAAAGTGAATGTGCAAACCAAACCGCGGGGTGACCGTGCGCGTTACCTGAAGCTTGCGCGTACCAATGCGGCAACAGCGCTGGTGACCAGGCTTTCCCAGCAGTCAACCATTCAGCAGCGGCTGAAAGCGCTTGCAGAGGTGCTGAAGCTGCCTGAAGTGAAGCGTATGGAGTGCTTTGATATCAGCCATACGATGGGGGAACAAACCGTGGCTTCCTGCGTCGTCTTTGACGGCAATGGTCCGCTTCGTTCGGAGTACCGACGCTACAACATTACCGGCATTACGCCGGGTGATGATTATGCCGCGATGAACCAGGTACTGCGCCGCCGCTACGGTAAAGCAATAGAAGAAAGCAAAATACCTGACGTGATTCTGATCGACGGCGGGAAGGGGCAACTGGGGCAGGCGAAGACCGTGTTTGCCGAGTTGGATGTCTCCTGGGATAAGCACCATCCTTTGTTGCTCGGCGTAGCGAAAGGCAGCGATCGTAAGGCGGGACTTGAGACGCTGTTCTTTGAGCCGGAAGGCGAGGGATTCTCTTTACCACCGGATTCGCCGGCGTTGCACGTGATTCAGCATATCCGTGATGACTCGCACGATCATGCGATATCCGGGCACCGTAAAAAACGTGCTAAGGTAAAAAGTACCAGTTCGCTGGAAACTATCGAAGGGATCGGCCCAAAACGCCGCCAGATGTTGTTGAAGTATATGGGCGGATTGCAACCGTTAATCAACGCGTCCATTGAAGAAATAGCAAAAGTGCCGGGCATCTCGCAGGCATTGGCAGAAAAGATCTACTACTCGTTGAAACATTAAGGGCTCTGTAGCAACATAGAGACAATTTCCACTTATGACAGATAGTTAACCGGCACTATGCGATTCAATATCCCAACACTGCTCACGCTGTTTCGTGTCATCCTTATCCCGTTCTTTGTGCTGGCGTTTTATCTGCCGTTCAACTGGGCTCCGTTCCTTTGCGCTTTTATCTTCTGGCTGGCGGCGATAACCGACTGGTTTGACGGTTTCCTGGCGCGGCGCTGGAACCAGAGTACGCGCTTTGGCGCATTCCTCGACCCGGTTGCTGATAAGGTGATGGTGGTGGTGGCCTTAGTGCTGGTAGCGGAACACTATCACGCCTGGTGGGTCACTCTGCCCGCGGCAACGATGATCGCCCGCGAAATTATCATCTCCGCACTGCGCGAATGGATGGCGGAAATTGGCAAGCGCAGCCGCGTGGCGGTGTCCTGGATTGGCAAAACCAAAACCATGGCACAGATGCTCGCGTTGATCGGGATGCTGTGGCGCCCGAATATGTGGATAGAGTACACCGGTATTGCGCTTTTCTTTGTTGCTGCAGTACTTACGTTCTGGTCTATGTTCCAGTATCTTGCTGCTGCACGCGGTGATTTGCTCGAACCGTGATCTATCCGGCGCAAAATTCAGCAAACGATTCGTACTGTTAGAAAATTTCATTGACTCAGTGCGTCAGGTAAGTAGAATGCAACGCATCGAAAGGCAGCATTGCTTGCCGGATGATAACAAAATCAAGTGATTAGCTTAACGGTTACCAACCGTCACTTGTATAAAATGCGGGAATAGCTCAGTTGGTAGAGCACGACCTTGCCAAGGTCGGGGTCGCGAGTTCGAGTCTCGTTTCCCGCTCCAGATTTAAGCAATAGACCTTGTCTGTTGCGGCCTGAAAAGGCAAAAGATTTTGGCGCGTTAGCAAAGCGGTTATGTAGCGGATTGCAAATCCGTCTAGTCCGGTTCGACTCCGGAACGCGCCTCCAATTTCTTCCCGAGCCCGGATGGTGAAATCGGTAGACACAAGGGATTTAAAATCCCTCGGCTTATGGCTGTGCGGGTTCAAGTCCCGCTCCGGGTACCATGGGAATAAAAGAATAAAATCAATGATAAGCAGTGTCGTGTAAACCACCTTCGGGTGGTTTTTTATTGCCTGCTATTTGCCTTCCAGAAATTTACGCCTTCGTCCTTTGCCTGTTCCCCTAAAAGAATGCCATGCTGAGCCATCGATTAGCACCACGCTCAGGTGAATATGAACATCTCTTCACGACACTATTTTGACGTCAGTTTTCAGGGCCACAGGCTTTATGCTGACAGCATCTTCGGCAGCAAAGGACACGTGCTGATGATCCACGGAGGGGCAAAAGACCGTGAGGCAGGCCTGCGTTATCGCAACTTACTGGCTGAACTGGGCTTTGGCAGCACGGCGTTTGATTGCATAGGGCACGGGGAAACCGGCGGGGAACTTTCTCACTCTTCGCTGGCCAGCCGCACCGAGCAGGCAGAGGCAATCGCCAGACATCTGGGCTCCCGGTTAACGGGATGTATGGGCGTGAGCATGGGGGCATATAACGCTTTGCAGCTAAGCCGCTCCGTACCCCTGCGCTCATTGGTCCTGATGGTACCCGGCGTGTATCATCCTTCGGCATATCGGGTAAATTTTGGGCCTGAATTTTCTGCGATTATCCGCAAGCCGCTGAGCTGGGCGGAGAGTGATGCGTGGCAGATTATCTCTGAATTTAGCGGGAATGCTTTGGTGATTGCCGCCGCTGAGGATCAAGTGATCCCCGCCGGGATCCCCGGGCGGCTTTATGATTCGGCTTCCAGTCAGATAAATAAAGCGTTGCTGACTATCCCAAATGCCGGTCACAACAGCGTATGGCAGGAATTGCAGCATAACAGGCGGCTCTACGACAAGACTTGTCAATTACTGACGGAATGCCTGTCTGATTCGTAATGCGGCATAACTCTTCGGAGCCGGAACGGGTACAATACGCTACATTTTAAAAAAAACGCGATATGAGGAGCCCGCTGATGACCCAGGGACCGCTGAACGAAGATGAAATTGTATGGCTTGATGATGTGCTGATGAAATATGGCACGGACCATTCAGTGATTGATGTGGCTGAGCTGGACGGACTACTCACGGCTATTCTCTCCGGGCCAAAAGTGACCGAGCCTGCCACCGTGCTGCGCGCCGTATGGGGCGGGGATGTTGAACCCGAGTGGGAGACCAAAGAAGCGCTCACCCGGTTTAGCGTACTGGTATTCCAGCATATGAATGATATTGCCGAACGCCTCGCGGAGTACCCTGAGCAGTTTGAACCGCTGTTCGGCACCCGTGAAGTGGATAACCGCGAAATCACTATCGTTGAAGAGTGGTGCTACGGCTATATGCGTGGCGTAGCTCTTGAGGAGTGGCCTGCGTTGCCGTCTGCGCTGCAACCGGCGCTGGCTGCGATTGCGTTGCACGGGCTTGAAGAAAATCAGGCGAAATTTGAAAGCATGTCGCCGGAAGCATTCTGGGGGAGCATTGAGGCCATTAAACCTGCGGCACTGGATCTATACGGTTACTGGCATAGTCAGCGTGACGGCGGGGCGCTGCACTAAAATGAAAGCAGCAGGCCGCAATGGCCTGCTGACTGAGAGCAATTAAGCCTGGGTATCCAGGGTTGCCAGCTCTTTATCGACGAAGTACAGGCCTTCGCCGCTTTTGCCCACCAGGCTAAGTTTATCCAGTACGGATTTAAACAGTTTTTCTTCTTCATGTTGCTCGGCAACATACCACTGCAGGAAATTAAAGGTTGGATAATCCTGCGAGGTCATTGCAGAGTGCGCCAGTTCATTAATCTGACGAGTAATTAATTGTTCATGCTCGTAGGTCGCTTTAAATAAATCATCCAGCGAAGCGTACTCTAAATAAGGAGACGGGATAGCGTTAATACGCGGCATGCTCCCGGTATCATTTAAGTAAGCAAACAGGCGCTGCATGTGCTCCATCTCTTCCTGGGCATGGCGACGCAGGAAAGCGGCTGCCCCTTCGAAGCTGTGATAGCTGCACCAGGCGCTCATCTGCTGGTAGAGCAAGGAGGAGTAGAGTTCAAGGTTCATCTGCTCGTTCAGTTTTTCAATCATTTCCGTCTTCAGCATCACAGGCTCCATAATTTTGGGGGGCGTTAATATGGCGCTACTTTAATTATTTATTTTTCTGAATGCAAAGGAATTGTTAATTATATTAGTGTAATGAGAATGGTTGTTACTATTATTTTATTTATGACAACATAAATTAATAATGAGAATTAATCTTGTTCCGCTTTTCTATTTAATGGGCCTGGTTGGCGGTAATAAAACGCGAATATTTTTGATTGAAATAGTAACCATGCTAACTGTAAGCTTATGTTGCCATTGGAAAAACTTATGGCTAAATATTCTTATAGGCGCCATTTACCTGACGCAGTAGCTGTGGCTAAATACGTTTCTTTCAAAATTAGATTGCACATGAATATTCTTCATTTTCTACTCGCACTTGTTGTCATTATGGGACTGGCGTGGCTGGTGAGCTTTGACCGCAAAACCATCCGTATCCGCTATTTGTTACAACTTATCGTTATTGAGGGCCTGCTGGCCTTCTTCTTCCTGCATTCCGACAGCGGGCTGTGGGTGATTAATGGTGTCTCTGGTTTCTTTGGTCACCTTCTGACCTTTGCCGGGCAGGGCAGTGATTTCGTCTTTGGCGGAATGAGTAAGGCGGGTCTGGCCTTTATCTTCCTTGGCGTACTGTGCCCGATAATTTTTATCTCGGCGCTTATCGGTATTCTCCAGCACTTCCGTATTTTGCCGATCGTTATTCGTATCGTCGGTACGTCGCTTTCCAAAGTGAACGGCATGGGTAAGCTTGAGTCGTTTAACGCTGTTAGCTCGCTGATTCTGGGGCAGTCTGAAAACTTTATTGCCTACAAAGGCGTATTGGGTGACCTCAGTTCCCGCCGCCTGTTCACCATGGCTGCGACGGCGATGTCTACCGTTTCGCTGTCGATTGTAGGCGCCTACATGACGATGCTGGAACCCAAATATGTGGTGGCTGCGCTTATTCTGAATATGTTCAGTACCTTCATTATCCTGTCGATCATTAACCCGACTCGTCCGGGCGCTGAGCCAGAAATTAAATTAGAGAAGCTGCACGAGTCGCAGAGCTTCTTTGAAATGCTGGGCGAATACATTCTGGCGGGTTTCAAAGTCGCGATGATTATCCTGGCGATGCTGATTGGTTTTATTGCCCTCATCAGCGCCATCAACGCACTGTTTGCCACGATCTTCGGCCTGAGCTTCCAGCAAATTCTCGGTTACGTGTTCTATCCGTTTGCCTGGCTGGTGGGTATTCCTCCGGCGGATGCGCTGAAGGCGGCCGGTATTATGGCAACCAAGCTTGTCGCCAACGAGTTTGTGGCAATGATTGAGCTGCAAAAAATCATGGCAACGCTGTCACCGCGCGGTCTCGGGATCTTGTCGGTATTCCTGGTGTCGTTTGCTAACTTTGCCTCAATCGGCATTGTTGCTGGCGCCATTAAGGGACTGAATGAAAAGCAGGGGAACGTGGTGTCTCGCTTTGGTCTTCGCCTGGTGTACGGGGCGACGCTGGTCAGTCTGCTGTCGGCGGCGTTTGCCGGGTTAGTTCTGTAAAAAAACAAAAACGGCGGGTTTCCCCGCCGTTTTCTTAACGCTGCTTTATCAGAATGCCGCGCAGACCGGCTGGTCAACGCGCATGACGGATTCCTGCGCAAAGCGGGTTTTATAGATAGCACGCAGTTCGTCGACTTTCTTGCTACTCTCAGCGTCGCTACCGCGGATCAGCATAATCGCCTTGCTCGGTTCGTGGGTGACTTCGCCCTTCGCATTCAGCCACTGGCCTTTTGCGTCGTATTCGGTCAGCCCTTCACGGAAGCGTGGGGTCACGTCTTTATCGACAAAGCTACGCCATTCATTGGCGGTGATTTCCGCGCCTGACGGACGGCTGATGCCAAAGTAGAGCGTGGTTTGCGTCATCGGGTCGCCAACCTGGCACTGCTTAGCCGGTGCGGTAACCGCCGTTGTTGTTTTAGCCGGCGCGACACAGCCCGCCAGTACCAGGGCTAATGCCCCTGCAAGTGTTGCTTTATAAAATACCATTATCCACCTGTCTTACTGTCATCATCATTATTAAAATTAAGCGCGGAATTATTCCGACGCGCTATCAAATTACAATTCCATAATTTTCGCAAGTCACCCAGCATCAACAGGGCAAGAATAATCCCGCTCATCCCGCTTCCCAGAAGTACCCACTGCGCCGGGAAGTTGTCGGCAATCCCGCCGGTTATCAGCGGCACGAGCAGCGTGATGCCAAGCTGTAATCGCCAGCTTGAGGCGATTGCCGGGCCAACGTGGCGCGAGGGGAAACTGTCCATGACGTTGAGCGTTGCCACCAGATAGAACCAGTTGCTGAACAGATGGGCGATGACAATAAGCGGTACCGCAATCCACAGGCTACCGGACTGCGCCACGGCGAAATAGCAGAGCGTGAAGAGCAGCAGTGCTATCGTTAAGGGGAGAGTGGCGCTGGCGCGATAGCGCACCTGTCTCTCGCTAAGTACCAGGGGCGCTAAAAGTTGGCCAACGCTGCGGGCAAAAAGCAGTATCAGCCCGTTGTCCGTATTATTGCCGGGCAGAGCGGGAGCCAGGGCGGGAAGCAAAGCCATTACCGGCGCCCCGACCAGCGCCAGGCTGGGCAGCAGTAGCAGGCTACGTTTTTGCTGCGGCGTCAATCTACGCCAGCTAAACCTCTCATTGTCGATATAGGTTGGTTCTTCTTCACCTTGCAAAATAAAGAAGGTGGCGGCACGCCATAGCAAAGCTATCGCGGCCACGAAGCTGAGCGCATCCAGAAAAAGCAGCAGCCAGAGGCTGACGTGGCCATACAGCAGAGTGCCTGCCCCTACGCCAAAAATGACGTTAGCCGCAAAAACCAGCGTTTCAATACCTGCGGCAGCGGGCATCAGGTCTTCTGATAACCCTTGCTTAAAGAGCTGACTGAGTACCGGCACCGTCATACCCGTGCTAAAAGCCGCCGCGGCCTGGCTTAACAGCAGCAATGTTGGATGATCGCCCTGCAGCGCCTGGAACGGAAGAATCAGGCCTGCCAGACCGAGTGTTTCACCCAGGAGTAGAACAGAGAATGCAGGCCATCGGCGCAGCAGCCACACGCCAAGAAAGCTTGCGGGCAAGCCGGGAGCCAGCGCGAGAACATAAGCAAGAGAAAGCCAGGTGGGGGTAGCATGGCTATTTAACAGCTGGCTAAAGACCAGGACATAAGTCAGGCCGTTGCCCATGGAGGAAAACAGCAGTGCAAGCCCGAGTAGCGTGAACCAGCGGTGCTGGCGCAGGGTGCGCAGCAATAAAAGGATCATGATAGGTTCCTGATTAACAAATAGAGTCAAGCCGCCGTTCTGGAAACGGCGGCGCGAGATATTTATCGTCAGGAACGCATTACATTGGCGGCAGGACTCTCTTTAACCAGATGCAATCAACATAGATGAAATTGCCGGAATTACCAGTTACTGGTGACACCAGCATATTGTGGCCCGCTGACTCCGCGGCACTGATACTCCAGTACAACCTGGGTATTCAGGCACAGGCTGCCGCTATAGGTTGTACAGGTTTTTATGTCGCTGCCATAGGGCAAGGCACTGGCATATCCCCACTGTTGGCACTGGCGAGTGGCCGTCGACTGCGCGAGGAATTTGTCCACTTTGGCCGTCTGCAGCGGTGGCAGGTTATAGGCAAGGCGAACGACACCGGAAGGCTCGTTGGCATTGAGCGGTACAGGCGTTTTACTTACTGTACATCCGCCAAGTAACAGGGCGGTAGCGGCCAGATAAATGCGCTTCATCTTTATTTATACCTCGTGCTTAACCGCTGACATGTTAGCACGCGCAGCCTGCAGAAAAGCGTATTCAATACAAAGGGCAGCGGATTTCGTGAATTTCGAATTTTAAATAAGCCTTAATTCAAATTACGACATGAATGCATTTTACCTAACGGAAATTCACCATAAAACGCGTGGCGATTTTTTGATCAAATGCGCGTCAAGTTTTGCTGAAACGTGCCGACAATAGCGCTACGGCGCGATTTAATTTCACTTATGCAGACATACAAGTGGATAAATCAGGACGTGCACCGTTTGAAATAGCACAGGACGTGCCTTTTACTTTTGACCGGGGAATCAGACAGATGAATGTACTTCGTAATATCAAAATCCGCGCAATGGTGGTGCTGATACAGATCTTTTCAAGCCTTGCATGGACGAGCGTGGCGGGGGGCACGCTTTGGCTGCTGCACAACCTGAAGCAACAGCTCACGCTTAGTTCTAGCCAGTCTGAGTGGATAAGCACGGCTCAGTTTATGCTCATGTTTTCAATCGCTATCAGCGTTGCGATTGCTCTCTTCACCGAGCGCTATCTGTGGTTCTGCCTGGTGAAGCCGGTGAATACAATCCGCAACCATATGCACGTCCTGGCGCGCGGCGAACTTGCCGCGACGCTACCGGATTTAGGCCGTAACTGTATTGGCCTGATGGTTCCGCCGATTCAGAAAATGCAGGATAACTGGGAAAAGGCGGTCAGCAGCATTCGCGATAGCGCCGATGCTATTCGCGCTAACGCAACGGAAGTGTCCGGGGTCAATACCGATCTGTCATCTCGCTCTGAGCAGCAAGCCGCCGCGCTGGAACAAACCAGCGCCAGCATGGAGCAGCTTAATAGCACCGTGAAGTTAAACGCCGACAATGCCAACCACGCCAGCCATCTCGCGCAAAACGCTACTAACACGGCGGTTAACGGGGGAGCCTCGGTGAAGCAGGTGGTGAAGACAATGGATGTTATTGCCAGCAGCGCGAACAAAATTGTTGATATCACGACGGTGATTAACAGCATTGCGTTTCAGACCAATATTCTGGCGCTGAACGCCGCGGTGGAAGCCGCGAGAGCAGGGGAGCAGGGGAAGGGGTTTGCCGTGGTGGCCAGTGAAGTGCGCAACCTGGCGAGCCGGAGTGCCGGGGCAGCAAAGGAGATTGAAACCTTACTGAACGAGTCGGTTAGCAATATTCATATTGGTTCACAGCAGGTGAAAAAGGCGGGTGAAGCCATGGATGAGATCCTCAAAGCCGTGAAGCAGGTCAACGATATTATGGGCGAGATTGCCAGCGCGTCCGTTGAGCAAAGCCAGGGGATTGGCCAGGTTGGCGTAGCCGTCAGGGAGATGGACAGCGTAACGCAGCAAAACGTGAACCTGGTGCAGAAATCCGTGCTGTCGTCCGGTGAGTTGGAAAAGCAGGCACACCACCTGCATGATGTGGTGGCGATGTTCCGCCTGGGGAGCATCACACGCTGAAACCGATAAATCGCTAACGCTGAGCTGGGCAGCCGAAAGGCTGCTTTTTTTACGCCAGAATACGGCGGAGACGGAAAAATTATGTGATGCACAGGGGGTAAATAATACGCCTTTCGGCCCGCAGACTTTGACGACACACGGTTAGTCAGATTTCAGCTAAGATTATGCTTTTTTATGAACATTTATAAGCGATTGCGAGTGTCGCACTATGCGGGCTCTTATTGAGCAAGGCGTTCCTGAAGCAATGCGTAAACCTCTGGTATTGTCTGCGCTGGTCGCCGCGCTGGCCCTGGCATTAAGCGGCTGTGATGACGCCAAAAAAGAGACCGCTGCAGCATCTGCACCGGCAAAAGAAACCAAACAGGGCGGCAGCCTGATTATCGGTATCACGTCCGGCGATCCGCTGGCAATGAACCCGTTGTACGCCAGCGATCGGACTACGTTGACCATTATGCAGGCGTTGTACTCTACGCTGTATAGCTACAACGGCGATAAAATTGAGTGGGACCTTGCATCAATATCCGCACGAGTTTAGCGGCGGGATGCGCCAGCGGGTGATGATTGCCATCGCGCTGTCGTGTCATCCGTCTTTGCTGATAGCCGACGAGCCAACGACCGCGCTTGATGTGTCGGTGCAGGCTCAGGTCGTAAATATTTTGCAGGATCTGCAGCAGGCTCTGGGGCTGACTTATCTGTTTATTGCTCATGACTTGTCTATGGTTCGCCATATTTCTGACCGTATTGGGGTGATGTATCTGGGCACGCTGGTTGAGGAGGCACCGGCCGGGACGCTGTACAGTGAACCGGCACATCCCATCAGCAGTCCCCTCTAATGCAGGAGATTTCACCGGGGCACCGCGTGGCCTGCTGGCAGTTTGAGAAGTAAATCCAGGGGGCTGTTGCTCCCGTTTTATCGTTGAAAAGGAGCCTTATGGGCGTTCCGCTGAATGTTCTGTTGCCTCGCGCCGAGGCGGACGGGTAGACTATCGCGCAAATAAAACAGGAGATTAAAATGGCCGAACAACTCTCTGCCGATCAGGAACTGGTTTCTGACGTCGTGGCGTGCCAGCTGGTGATTAAACAAATTCTCGACGTGATTGATGTGATTGCGCCGGTTGAAGTCCGTGAAAAGATGTCAGAACAGCTGAAAACCATCGACTTTACCAGCCATCCTGCCGCCGTTGATCCGGTAACGCGCCGCGCGATTCAAAAGGCGATAGCCCTGATTGAGCTGAAATTTACTCAGCAGAAAGAGGCGCACTAAGCCGTCTTTCCATTGCGGGACAACGGTGACTTGTCGTGGAGACAGGGGAATAAAATTCATCCGGCGGCTGCCGGGTGAATTTTATCGAAAAGGGGCGCGGATCAATGGTACTGGCGCTCAACAAAGTCCAGCAGATGTCTGTCGGTTTGGCTCATGCACAGGCCCGCTTTTTTAGCGTTGCGCACCTCTTCAAGAATCGTCTGCAAACGTTCGCCATCGCGATCCTGCTCTTCACTTAATGCCACCAGGAAATTTACCACCTTACCTGCGTTTATCGCCCTGGCTTCTTCTTGAAGGTTTGCCAGCGTTTGATGCCGAAGGTGGTAATCATCCAGCATTTGCTGAAACAGCTCTTCAAGGGTCATACAATGACACTCAGGCGGGGGCATAGTGCCGACGCTTGGCATGCCGCCGGACTGCTTCATAAAATTGAATACCCGCATCATGTGCGTGACGTTGTTCTGTGCCTGGCTGCGTAAAAAATTCGCGCTACCGGTCAGGCTCTGTTGCGCGCACCACGCACTCAGATGCAGGCACAAATGAGACGCATAGAACTCACGATTAATTTGCGCATTAAGTTTCTGGATCATGCTTGCCACAGGCATATTAATATCCTTATTTCCAGGAGCGATTTCACGAAGAGATAAAATAAACATACGCTGCAATTCAATAAGAGAAAAGTCCTAATTATTGTTATTTTCGCTTCTTTGATTTTTTTTAATGAGAAAGATAAATAAATGCTGAATTTTATGTGGTGATCTGTAACTTGCTGTATTTGATATAGAATATATCTTTCGTGCGATACGTACCCCCCTTTTTTGGCCAGTATCAAATATGTCACTAATCCCGGTCATATAAATGTCTATGTTAATCATTTTTTGTCTTATGGTTAAACATTTTCATTTTCCACTAACGCCGAATGAGATCATATTTACCCTTCAAGGGAATACTGGAGCCATTTCATCATTTGCGTTGCAAGCAAGAAATCTCTCCATCAGAGGTAAAGTAACCGTCGGCTTGCCGCCGCCAGTCTTTGTGTACTGACGCGCGAGAAGCATAAAAATAGAACGGTTATGGTCGGTTCAGGACTGCAAAATGTGCCGTTACCGCTAATGAATTGATTTTTACGCTTATCGTAAATCCTTATGACCACGAAGGGGGCGCGTTGGCGCTTTACTGCGCGATTGTCCTGGTACTTGTTCGGCGGGGAAAAAGGGGGGCATCGTGGTTTGTATCAACGATGCTCAACACCTGCCGCAAAAATAGGGTTGTCTAGTAGCACGTTCTGGCTTTTGTCGGGATCGGCAGGATAAAAAATTGAATTTGCAGAGAATGGCGTAATTAGTCGCTATGGAATAACTTAAAAAGTAGAGAGCCCGGGGGCAAGGAAGCGGCGTCAGCCCCGCTTCCTGCCGGCAGCTTGTTACAGAGGGACCAGCAGTACATCAACCTGGCTTGAGGCCACGACTGCCTTGGCTGAGCACATTATCTTGCCGAAAAAACTCTGGTTGTGATTGCCACACAGTACCAAATCAACATCGTGTTTCTCACAGATGCTAAGGATGTGTTCGCTTAGTTCCCCAGTGGAAATAATTACATTTTCAATAGGATAATGCGCTTGCTCTGTTAGTTCATCGAGGAAAAGGCGGGTTTCTTCCAGCATTAGCTCGCGCAGGTTTTCAAGCATTGGTGCGGCAAGCTGGTTATACAGTTCCGGATCGGAGGCAAGCGTGACGAGGGTAATTTTGCCGTTACCGGGTTTGACGATGGAGACGGCCTTTTGAACCAGTTGATGGCTTTCAGGCGTGATGGCAACGGCAACCAGCACATGGCGATAGCTCATTCTTTCTCTCCACATTTAGTGTGAATTGTTAACATTTTCTTACACCACTTGTTGCGCTGGCGCAACGTATTCCGCCATACGAAATGTGAAGCCACTCATAGAAATTGTTTAGTTATTCTTATGAAACGAATTTGCAACATTGTTCGGTAGACGATTGGTGAAAATTTGCCATAAGTCTAACCGATTAATTTGCGAACCTGGATCGCGTGATAACTTTCAGTAACGGGTCCTTTTAAAATCATAACGGTCGGTTAAAATTCAATTATAATTTAACTTAAGTCTATGAATAACAGTGAATTACTCCTAACCGCTTTTGTAAAGTGTGATCGCTCAGGCATTCCTGGCAGCCCGTATCGGATAAAAAGCAATGACAACTCATGGCGTTGTGATGTTTAAGTGTCACTATTCGTCTGCCGGCACCTTGAAAATTCTCGATTAGATGAAAAAGCGAGCAAATGAAAAGCGATTCTGATGCTTTTCACTCCGAAGGATGATGTATTTATGTGATCTGCGTCACATAAATTCCAAAATCGCAGATGGCCGCATTGTATGTGCCAGGGGCTGCGAGTAGAGTTTGCCCGAATTAGGAAAAATCTTAGTTTTTTGTAATAAAATGATGAACGACAACAGGCGTTCAGGCTTTGTCAGGGAAGTGGCCTCTACCGCGGTATGCGGAGGGGTTAAGTCAGAGCGCAAGATTTATCCGTGCATTTTGGCCGTAACGATTGTTTTAATTTAACCGGGGCGACCCGGCGACATCGCGGGGTGCGGTAACAACCCCCTAATAGTTCAGAAAACAGCTTTCGTGCGACAGGTTCGCTTCGGTTTCTTACAGCCGTAAGTTTCTGGAGAAATTCTGGACGTTGACACGCTACTGTCATCCGAAATATTTAGGCTAGGCCGCATACAATAATAGTTGGTTATTCGGGATGGAAAAAATGCATACTTCCGAGTTGCTAAAACATATTTACGACATTAATTTATCGTATTTATTGCTTGCACAGCGTCTTATTAGTCAGGATAAAGCTTCAGCAATGTTTCGCTTAGGCATCGCTGAGGATATGGCAAATACTTTAGGGGAACTCACGCTGCCCCAGATGGTGAAATTGGCTGAAACTAACCAATTAGTTTGCCAGTTCCGTTTTAACGAAAGTCAGGCGATTACTCGCTTAACGCAAGACTCCCGTGTGGATGATTTACAGCAAATCCATACCGGTATTTTGTTATCTACCCGTTTACTGAATGAGGTGTCGACGCCTGCCGAGGCACCTAAGAAAAAAAGGGCATAACAAATGAGCGAGAAAAGTATTGTCCAGGAAGCTCGCGACATTCAGCTTGCTATGGAGCTGATAACACTGGGGGCCCGACTGCAAATGCTGGAAAGCGAAACGCAGCTGAGCCGTGGTCGCCTGATCAAACTCTACAAAGAACTCCGTGGAAGTCCTCCTCCAAAAGGGATGCTGCCTTTCTCTACTGATTGGTTTATGACCTGGGAGCAAAACATTCACGCTTCCATGTTCTGTAATGCCTGGCAGTTTTTACTTCGTAGTGGGCTGTGTACCGGCGTTGATGCGGTCATTAAAGCCTATCGCCTCTATCTTGAACAATGTCCTTCTCAGTCTGACGGCCCGCTTTTGGCGCTGACTCGCGCGTGGACGCTGGTTCGTTTTGTTGAGAGTGGGATGCTCCAGCTTAGCCAGTGTAACTGCTGTGGGGGCAATTTTATTACCCACGCACACCAGCCGGTCGGCAGCTTTGCCTGCAGTCTGTGCCAGCCGCCATCGAGGGCGGTAAAAAGACGTAAACTTTCCCTGAACGCTGCCGATATTATTCCACAACTGCTGGATGACCAGGTGGAACAGGCTGTTTAACAGATTCTGTGTTTGCGCATTCCAGCAGCGGTAAGAGATTACCGCTGCTTTTTTTATGCCCAAACATAACGCTGCTTCTGCCTTCCTGGGCATCCTCGCTACACTCAACGGCGTAAGGATGATCTCGTGCTGATTTTAATAGGTTACCTGGTTGTTTTAGGGACAGTGTTCGGCGGTTACATGTTAACCGGCGGCCACCTTGGCGCACTTTATCAACCTGCTGAGTTTGTGATCATTGGTGGGGCGGGTATTGGTGCGTTTATCGTAGGGAATAACGGTAAAGCGATTAAGGGCACCTTAAAAGCATTACCGCTGCTTTTCAGGCGTTCAAAATATACCAAAAGCATGTATATGGACTTGATGGCATTGCTTTATCGCCTGATGGCTAAATCTCGCCAACAGGGTATGTTTTCGCTTGAAAGAGACATCGAAAACCCTAAGGAAAGCGAAATCTTCGCCAGCTATCCGCGTATTTTAGCGGACACCATGATGCTTGATTTTATTGTCGATTATTTGCGTTTGATCATCAGCGGAAATATGAATACTTTCGAAATTGAAGCCCTGATGGATGAAGAAATCGAGACCCATGAAAGCGAATCGGAAATACCGGCGAACAGCCTTGCGCTAATGGGCGATTCATTACCTGCATTCGGTATCGTTGCGGCGGTTATGGGGGTGGTACACGCTCTGGCTTCTGCTGACCGTCCTGCTGCTGAATTAGGCGCGTTAATTGCGCACGCAATGGTGGGGACGTTCCTGGGTATTTTACTGGCCTACGGTTTTATTTCCCCATTAGCGAGCGTGCTGCGCCAGAAAAGCGCTGAAACAACAAAAATGATGCAGTGCGTTAAGGTCACTTTGTTGTCCAGCCTCAATGGCTATGCCCCGCCTATTGCGGTGGAGTTCGGCCGTAAAACGCTTTATTCCAGCGAACGTCCGTCGTTCATTGAGCTGGAAGAGCATGTCCGGGCGGTACGTTCGCCGAACGCGCAGCGCGCGACGGAAGAAGAAGTATGAAAAATCAGGCCCATCCCATCGTTGTCGTAAAGCGCCGCAAGCACAAGGGACACGGCGGGGCGGCTCACGGCTCCTGGAAGATTGCCTATGCAGACTTTATGACTGCAATGATGGCTTTCTTTCTGGTCATGTGGCTGATTTCAATCTCCAGCCCGAAAGAGCTGGCGCAAATTGCTGACTATTTCCGCACGCCGCTAGCCCAGGCGATTACCGGTGGTCAGCGTATTGCCGACAGCGAAAGCCCGATCCCCGGCGGCGGCGATGACGTCACCCAGCAGCAGGGCGAAGTGAAAAAACAGCCCAATATTGAAGAGCTGCGCAAGCGGATGGAAACCAACCGCCTGAAGCGCATCAAAGGCGATCTGGACCAGCTTATTGAGTCGGATCCTAAGCTGCGCGCGCTGCGCCCGCATTTGCAAATAGACCTGGTTCAGGAAGGTCTGCGAATTCAGATTATCGACAGTCAAAACCGCCCAATGTTTAAAAACGGCAGCGCGGAAGTGGAGCCGTACATGCGCGATATTCTGCGCAAAATCGCCCCGGTGCTGAACGGTATTCCAAACAAAATCAGTCTGTCGGGCCATACCGATGATTTGCCTTACGCCAACGGCGAACGCGGCTACAGCAACTGGGAGCTTTCCGCCGATCGCGCGAACGCTTCCCGTCGTGAGCTGGTAGCGGGCGGTCTCGACGACGGCAAAGTGCTGCGCGTCATTGGGATGTCCTCGCAGATGAGCCTCTCCAAACGCGGAGGCGGTGACGCCATTAACCGTCGCATCAGTTTGCTGGTGCTTAATAAACAGACCGAAGACGCCATCATGCACGAGAACTCAGAGAGCGATAACCAGCCGATCGGTGTTCTGCAGCAGGATCCTACGGCGGCTCCGGCGAATAACACAGTTGCGCCACAACCAGGTATGAGGTGATAGCGTGAGCATGGATATTAGCGATTTTTATCAGACATTTTTTGACGAAGCCGATGAACTGTTGGCCGATATGGAGCAGCACCTTTTGGATCTGGTGCCTGAGGCGCCTGACTCTGAACAGTTGAACGCGATTTTCCGTGCGGCCCATTCCATTAAGGGCGGTGCCGGAACGTTTGGCTTCTCCGTGCTGCAGGAAACGACGCACCTGATGGAGAACCTGCTGGACGAAGCGCGACGCGGTGAGATGCAGCTTAACACCGATATCATCAACCTGTTTTTGGAAACCAAGGATATTATGCAGGAACAGTTGGACGCTTATAAAAACTCTGAAGAGCCGGATGCTGCAAGCTTCGACTACATCTGCAAAGCATTACGCCAGCTGGCCCTGGAGGCCAAGGGGGAAGCCCCTACGGCACCGGCCAAACTTTCCGTAGTTGAATCGGAGCAGCCAGCGTCCGTGCCTGCCGATAATGGCGGCAAACTGCGGGTGGTGATTGATGGGCTGAAAGAAGCTGAACGCGACCTGATGCTGGAAGAGCTGGGTAATCTTGGCACCCTGAGTGATGTGGTTAAAGACACGGCTTCCGTTACCGCGACGCTTGAAACCAGCGTCAGCGAAGATGACATTACCGCCGTGCTTTGCTTCGTCATTGAGCCCGAGCAAATCAGCTTTGTGCCGGTCACCGTAGCCAGCGCCCCAGCGGTGGCGGAAACCACGTCGGTTGCCGTTGCTGATGCGCCTGCTCAAACCGCCGTGGCGGTACAAAAAGCCGGTCTTCCTGAACCACTGACGCCTGCAACGGGGCGCGTTGAACGGGATAAGCCTGCTGCCCGTGCGTCAGAATCAACCAGTATTCGTGTGGCGGTTGAAAAAGTTGACCAGCTGATTAACCTGGTTGGCGAGTTGGTGATTACGCAGTCGATGCTGGCTCAACGCTCTAACGAACTTGACCCGGTGAACCACGGCGACCTGATTACCAGCATGGGGCAGCTCCAGCGCAACGCTCGCGATCTGCAAGAGTCGGTGATGTCGATTCGAATGATGCCGATGGAGTATGTGTTCAGCCGCTTCCCGCGGCTGGTGCGCGATCTCGCCGGTAAGCTGAATAAACAGGTAGAGCTGACGCTGATGGGCAGCTCCACCGAGCTGGATAAGAGCCTGATTGAGCGCATTATCGATCCGTTAACGCACCTGGTGCGTAACAGTCTCGATCACGGTATTGAGTCGCCCGAAAAACGCCGGGCGGCGGGGAAGTCTGAGGTCGGTAACCTGATTCTCTCGGCTGAGCACCAGGGCGGTAATATCTGCATTGAAGTCACCGATGACGGCGCGGGACTTAACCGCGAACGTATCCTCGCCAAAGCTCTCTCTCAGGGGATGCCGGTCAGCGAAAGCATGAGCGATGATGAAGTTGGCATGCTTATCTTTGCGCCGGGCTTCTCTACCGCTGAGCAGGTAACCGATGTCTCCGGCCGTGGTGTCGGTATGGATGTGGTGAAACGTAACATCCAGGAGATGGGCGGCCACGTTGAAATTCAGTCGAAGGCCGGAGCCGGTACAACTATCCGTATTCTGCTGCCGCTGACGCTGGCTATCCTTGACGGCATGTCGGTTAAGGTAAGCGACGAAGTGTTCATCCTGCCGCTGAACGCGGTAATGGAATCTCTGCAGCCGCAGGAAGAGGACCTGCATCCGCTGGCGGGCGGCGAGCGCGTGCTGGAAGTGCGTGGTGAATACCTGCCGCTGGTTGAACTGTGGAAAGTCTTTGACGTGCAGGGGGCGAAGACCGAAGCGACTCAGGGCATTGTTGTTATCCTGCAAAGCGCAGGACGCCGCTATGCGCTGCTGGTCGATCAGCTGATTGGTCAGCACCAGGTCGTCGTGAAGAACCTTGAAAGCAACTACCGCAAGGTGCCGGGAATTTCTGCTGCCACCATTTTGGGTGACGGCAGCGTGGCGCTGATCGTCGATGTTTCTGCGCTGCAGGGGCTAAACCGTGAACAACGTCTGGCGCTTACCGTCGCCTGATTAACCGCATAAGAAAATAGGTACGCAAATGACTGCACTAACGAATGTGACAAAACTGACCGGGGAAAACGTAGGCCAGGAGTTCCTGGTGTTTACCCTTGGCGATGAAGAGTACGGCATTGATATCCTGAAAGTGCAGGAGATCCGCGGTTACGACCAGGTAACGCGTATCGCGAATACGCCTGCGTTTATCAAAGGCGTGACCAACCTGCGCGGCGTGATTGTGCCGATCATCGACCTGCGCCTGAAGTTCGAGCAGGACGGCGTGGAATATAACGACAATACCGTGGTTATCGTGCTGAATCTTGAGAAGCGCGTGGTCGGGATCGTGGTTGACGGCGTATCCGACGTGCTGTCGCTGACCGCTGACCAGATTCGTCCTGCACCGGAGTTTGCGGTGACGCTGTCTACTGAATACCTGACGGGCCTGGGCGCGCTGGGCGAGCGTATGCTGATTCTGGTGAACATCGAGAAGCTGCTGAACAGCGAAGAGATGGAGCTGCTGGATTCTGCGGTTGCTTAAT
This sequence comes from Enterobacteriaceae bacterium RIT693, assembly GCA_009668225.1. GTDB lineage: Bacteria > Pseudomonadota > Gammaproteobacteria > Enterobacterales > Enterobacteriaceae > Cedecea. The sequence continues at coordinate 160,772 of WJYK01000003.1, forward strand.
CCGGTTTGCTAAAATAAGAAGGGCTACCCGAAGGTAGCCCTTTATTTTTTACCAAAGAGGGAAAAAGCGTGGTTTTCCCCTCTTTTTTTATGCCTTAACGTCTTCCAGCGGCACGGTGTCGGTTTCTTCCAGCATGCCTTCATTCTTGGACAGCATCGCGGTAGCCACGCCGTTGCCCAGCACGTTGATGGCCGAGCGGCCCATATCCAGGAAGTGATCAATACCCATCAGCAGCAGGATCCCGGCAACCGGGATGTTGAAGCTTGGGATGGTCGCGGCCAGCACAACAAGCGCGGAGCGCGGTACCCCGGCAATCCCTTTCGACGCCAGCATCAGCGTCAGCATCAGTACGGCAATCTCAGAGAAGGAGAGGTGAATGTTGTAGGCCTGGGCAATAAACATCGACGCGAAGGAGCAGTACACCATCGACCCGACCAGGTTAAAGGAATAGCCGATAGGCAGAACGAACGATGCGATGTTACGCGAGCAGCCAAAGCGGGTCAGCTGATCCAGCGTTTTTGGATAAGCGGCTTCAGAGCTGCTGGTGGTGAAAGCCACCAGAACCGGATCTTTCAGCATCGCCAGCAGACGGAAGACATCACGCTTCAGCACCATATAGCCAACGCTAATCAGCACCACGCAGGTCAGCACGATAGCCACATAGTAGCCGCCGATAAATGAAGCGTAGTTCAGCAGAATGCCAAGGCCTTGGGTGGCAATCACCGAAGAGATAGCGGCGAAAATCGCCAGCGGCGCAACGTACATGACGTAGCCGGTGACTTTCAGCATGATATGGGAAACCACATCCAGCGCGCTGACCAGCGGAGCGTTAAATTTCTCACCCAAAGAAGCCCCGGCTATGCCGAAGAACATCGAGAACACCACAATCTGCAGGATCTCGTTGTCCGACATCGCGCCAGCAATGCTGGTTGGAATGGTGTGGGAAATAAAGGCTTTCAGGGTCATGCCGCTAACGGCGAGGCCGGTTTGAACGGCTTCCGTCGGCACTTCCAGGTTCATGCCCGCGCCCGGATGCGCCAGGGTAACGATAAACAGGCCGACCAGAATCGACAGCACCGAAGAAGAGACAAACCACACCATTGCTTTGCCGCCTACGCGGCCAATGGTGGAGGTCTCGCCAAGCTTCATGATGCCCACCGTCAGGGTACTGAACACCAACGGTGCAATCACCATCTTGATAAGGCGCAGGAAAATATCGGTAAATAACGTGATGTTATCGGCATAGCCTTTGATGACGTCGGCGGCGGCGTATTCGTGGATGGCCGCGCCGGTGAAGATCCCCGCTATCATGAACAAAATGATGAATAGCGTGAGTTTGTTTGAACTTGCCACTGACTTAGTAACCCCGTAGTTGACTGTAGTTAATGTGTGTCTGTTTGTAACTTACTGACCCCTATATAATTATTATTCACGGGCAGTAAATATGCGGAGCATAAATTGAATCAAACGGCGCCGATATACAACTCTTTTTTATAAATTCTGTAAATTGTTAATTAAGTAGCACTTAATTATTATTTGTGATTGATGTCACAAATTTGCGGATATATTTCTTTCAGTTTGCAGTGAGGTACGAGGGGGTGAGGTTAACTTGCTGTTTTAAAGGAGAATAAATCGTCAATCCACCGTTTCACTGAATTTGACCACGCGGTTGGTTATTTCCGGATCTCTAAACTAAATTTCAACTAAGTGATGACGTAACGTACTGATTTTTTTTCTAACCCGTCGCTTATGAATGTCGCGAGAAGAAACCGTATTGCCTGACTGTAAAATGAACAATCAGGTGTAAACGGTTCCGGAAATATGGGTTTCGGCATTGTTGACGCGATTTTATGAACAGCGTATGTGATTTCAGGGTAAATTATATTAACGACAAGTTACGGAGTCCGCTGCCTGTATTAAAAACGTTAAATCATCACGTGCCGCTTCGCTGTGTATCCACGAAGCATGTTTGAGTCATTTGAATAAGGTTAAGGATATGAATTCAGCCACTGCAGCACGCTTAATTCTTTCTTGTACTGCGTTTTCGATTATTCCATCGGCTAATGCGGCGGTGGCAAACGGTACGTTTCAGGTCCTGATTACTATTCAAAAGTCCTGTGCGGTGACCGCCGGCAGCGGCTCGAATATTAACCTGGGGACGGTTAACGCCAGTGCAGTAAATACCTCGCAAAGCAATACGTTTACCGTTAACTGTTCAAAGACAACGCCTTATTTTATCGGCCTTGCACCTTCCGCAGCGAATGGGGGAACCACCACAGGTTCGGGTGCCATGTCGTCCGTTGCTAACTCCGCGACTAACACCGACAAAGTCCCTTATCAATTGAACCAAACCTCGGCTACCGGGCCGGTTTGGGGGAACACCGCTACCACAACCGTAGTGGGTAACGGCGTGGCGGGCACGGGGTCAGGGGCCGCGCAGACTTATACCGTCTATGCGACGGCGGCGAGTGCGAATTTCACGCCAGACAGCTATGCGGATACGGTTACCGTCAACGTTAACTACTGATTTCAGGACAGCGGATGAAATTGAAATTAGGTGGACTATCTGCCTGCGCGTGCCTGTGGCTGGCGCTGGCGGCGGGGGGAGATGCGGTAGCCGGTGGCCTGCAAATATCACCGGTTAACCTGACGTTAAAGGCGGCACAAAACGCCGATGGTATCTGGTTAAGTAATGAAGGTGATGCGCCGCTCAACGCGCAGGTGCGAGTTTTTAACTGGCAGCAAAGCGGCTATGCCGACAAGCTGTCGACGTCTCAGGGGCTGGTTATCAGCCCGCCTATCGTGACGCTGCCTGCGGGCGAGCGCCAGCTCATTCGTGTTATCCGTACAGGGCCTGCCTCCAATCAGGTGGAACAGGCGTACCGCTTGTTTATCGATGAACTTCCACCGGCCAAACTGCAACGAAATAAAATTCAGTTTGTGATGCGCTATTCCGTTCCGGTGTTTTTGCAGCCCGTTGGGCAGGCGGAAAACACGGCGAAGCTAAAATGGGCATTAATGAATATCGATGGCAAAACGTTTGTCGATGTGAGCAATCAGGGTAACAGCCACGCTCAGCTTTCAGCCATGACGTTTATTCAATCTAATGGTGCGCGAAAAACAATTACTTCAGGTCTGCTAGGTTATGTTCTTCCCGGTTCAACTATGCGGTGGATAATATCTTCGTCTGCCAGCGATACTTACCATAGTGGAAAAGTTGAAGTCACTATCAATGGTCAAAAAACAGAACAAGATCTATGACTGGCCATATTCTTTGGTAAAAATTATATTGCTTAATGGTTTATTTTTCTCAGGCATGACAGCAGCACAAGATACTAATAATGACTTACCTCAGAATGCGGCCACGAATGACACAGCTCAGTCTGTAGGCGTTGATTTATATCTCGACACGACGGTGAATGGTAATCCCGTGGGTCTGGTTCATCTTGGCTACGCTGAAGGGAAATTATACGGCGACGCGATGGCCCTGCGTCAGTTGGGATTTCGCCTGCCAGAAAAAGCGCTGCCGCCTTTTTACCTCAATGACATTTCGCAGGTTACGGTTGACTATAACGTTCAGCAGCAAACCCTGGCGCTGAACGCGCCGCTGAGCCTGTTAGATCTGAAAACCACCCAGCTTAATCAGTCAGATATGTCCTCTCCCACGGCCTCAAACGCCTTCGGGGCGTTGCTGAACTACGATCTCTATGCGGACAGTGGAAAAGAAAGTAACGTCAACTCATTCAGCGAGTTCCGTGCATTTAACGCTGCGGGTGTGCTGAGCTCAACCCAGCTGACACGTTATTCTACGGAGCAAAACGATAACGACTCCTTTAGCCGCCTGGATACCAGCTGGCGCACCTCATTCCCTGACAAAATGCTGGCGGTTACCCTCGGCGATACATTAACAAGCTCGCTCTCGTGGTCCCGCCAGACGCGAATCGCCGGGATAAAAATAGGTACTGATTTTGGCCTAAAACCCTACATGCCTACAACGCCGCTGCCGGCCTTTCTCGGCTCGGCAACGCTGCCGTCAAGCGTTGAGCTGTATGTCAATGGAGTGAAATATTATAACGGCGAAGTGCCTGCGGGCAGTTTCCAGTTGAATACTCTGCCAAATATCACCGGGGCAGGGAATGCTCAGGTGATGATGACGGATGCGCTGGGCAGAAGCAGCGTGCAGAACTTCTCCTTTTATAACGATCAGCTTTTGCTGCGGCAGGGGTTGACGGACTGGTCCCTCGAGCTGGGCGTGGTGAGAAAAAACTACGGCTATTCCTCCTTCGACTACGCCAGTGAGCCTGCCCTAAGCGGCACCTGGCGGCGGGGCTTCAGTAACAGCCTGACCGCCGGCGGCCATTTGGAAGCCAGCGACAGTCTGGTCAACGGCGGGATCGGCAGTGACTGGATCCCCTGGAGCCAGTCCGGAACGATTTCAACTGCGCTGGCGGCAAGTTCTGATGCCGGGGAGAACGGCTATTTGTATAGCCTGGGCTACCGTTGGTCCGGCGGGCGCTTCAACTTTAGCTCCAGCGCGACGGCCACGTCCGGTGACTATCACGATGTTGCGACGAGGTATGGTGCCCCGCCGCCTGCCTTCAGCGGCAGCGCGGTGGTGGGATATAACTTTGGTGTGGGCGGGAATCTCAGTCTGAGTTACCTGCAGTTTCGCTACCCTGACCAAAGCGCTATTCGTTACGCCAACGCCAGCTGGTTTAAATCCATCACCGAAAACGTCTCCCTCAGCGCCAGCTTTAACCAAAATATTGATAACACCCGCGACCGCAGCGTTTATCTGATGTTGACCGTCAGTACCAGCAATAGCCTGACTGCCGGCGCGACGGTGCAGCGTACCGGCGACAAGATGGGTTACCAGCTTAATGCCAGCCAGAGTCCGCCGTCCGAAGGCGGGGTGGGCTGGAACATGGCTGCCAGCCAGCAGAGTTCACAGCAAACCGGGCAGGGCGAAGTGGGCTACCTGGGGCGCTATGGCCGCGTATATAGCGGCTTCCGCAGCATTCCTGACAACAATTACGGCTATGCGGGGGCGACGGGGTCGCTGGTGATGATGGGCGGCGGTGTGTTCGCCGCCCGGGAGATCAACAACGGTTTTGCTGTGGTTTCTACGGACGGGATCCCGGATGTCCCGGTTAAGCTGCAGCATAATCTGGTGGGCACCAGCGACAGCAGTGGCCTACTGCTGGTGACGCCGCTCAACAGCTACCAGAACAACCTGATCAGTATCGATCCGATGAACCTCCCGGCCAATATGCGGATCCGCAGCGTCAGCCTGAACGCCACGCCTGCAGACCGCTCCGGTACGCTGGTGAATTTTGATATCAAGCCGGTTCGCGCCGCGCAGGTAAGCCTGGTGGACGTAAAAGGAAACGCGATTGCGGAAGGCAGCCCCGTCAGGTTGATGGCGGGCGCTGGGCAGGACACTGTAGTCGGGTTTGATGGCCTGGCCTACTTCGACGCGCTTGAGCTGCACAATCAGCTAAGAGTGACCACGGAAAACGGCATTTGCATCGCCGAGTTTGACTACCCCGAGAACCAGAAAAGCGTAACGAATATCGGGCCGATACTGTGCCGCTAATGAATCTGTGGCCTTTTGAAACAGGAGTTATCCGCGTGAGATTAAAACAATTATTGCTGCTGGCGGTGCTCTTGCTGTCCCCCGGGATTAGCCATGCGGTGGTTTGCTCGGTGAGCAATGTACAAACGGTTAACTTTGGCACCGTCAACCCGCTGGCGACAGGCACCCCCAACACATCGATGACCTTCGATTACAGCTGCTCCAAACAATTGGGGGATCTGCTGGCCGGGGTGACGCTCTGCTTTAATATTGACGGGGCCGGAGTGGGGAACCACAAAATGTCTTTTGCCGGGCCGCCTGCCAGCACGCTGTCCTATGAGCTTTATCAGGGAACATTAAGCGGGGGGGCATGGGGGAGCCAGTTCCAGTCGGGAACAACCTACCCGGTGGTGCAGCTCAATTTGCTTAATCTGACGCCCGTCACCGGCAGCCTGACGGTCTACGCCCAAATGACGCTGCCACAAGCCTCCGCGGCGCCGGGGGGCTATCAGGATATTTACACCAGCGGTATGACCACGGTTACGCTCAATACCGGCCTGCTGGCGCCGCCCGCGAACTGCGGCACGGGCGTCGCAACAAACTTTCCCTTCAACGTGGTGGCAAACGTGAGCAAGCAGTGCAGCGTCAGCTACGCCAATAATGTGAGCTTCGGGGCAGTGGCTGCTATGCAAAGTAATCTGGCTTCAAACAACACCATCGGCATTGCCTGTACCAACGGCACACTTTACACCGTGGGTCTTACTCCTTCGAATAACAACACCGGTGGTACCGGGGCGCTAAAAGGCACCGGGGCGAATACCGATCAGGTGCCTTATCAGCTCCGGCAGGCGTCCGGGGCATCGGGTGCCGTGTGGGGGAACACGGCATCAAACTATCGTTCCAGCACGGGGACCGGCAGCGCCCAGGCGTACCCGGTCTATGTCACCATCCCGAGCACTAACTATACCCCCGATGATTACGCCGATACGGTGACCATCACCGTAACTTATTGATCGCCGCCACGTCTTACCCATAGCCGGTTGCTGTAGCGCAACCGGTTAATTTCCCTGTGACTTAACGTAAAGTTCCCGCGGCCTGTGCCGATAACTTCGGGAACAAGTCGTTAAAAGGGCGTCCTATGTTAAAGCGTATTCGCGTTGTCACCATGCTAATGATGGTGCTGGTGGTGTTCGCGCTGCTGCAAATCATTTCCGGTGGAATGTTCTTTAATTCTTTAAAAAACAATAATGACAACTTCAAGGTTTCTCGAGAATTACGCGTTCAGCAGGCTGAATTAAACCAGGCCTGGATCCTGATGCTGCACACGCGTATCAACCTTAGCCGCTCAGCCGCGCGAATGATGATGGATCCGGCCAATAGCCAGAGCGCCGCCAGGACCGACCTGCTGAACAATGCGAAGAAATCTCTCGCCAGCGCCGAACAGCACTACAACAGCTTTAAACAGGTCGCCCCGATTTCCGCCGAAATGAACGCCGTGGTGAAAGACATCGACGGTGACTACCAGGCCTACCATCAGGCGCTGGCAGAACTTATCGGTTACCTGGAAAGCGGCAATATGGACGCCTACTTTGGCCAGTCAACTCAGGGCATGCAAAACGCGCTCGAAAAAGCCTATGACGGCTATCTGGCGCTGAACGACCGCATGTACGAAGCCTCTTACGTCGACAGCCGAGCCGGTTATACCTTCGCCATCTGGCAACTTGGGATTTTAGCCCTGGCGCTGGCCGCGGTCATTCTGCTGGTCTGGGTCGGTATGCGCCGGATCCTGCTCAAGCCGCTGAACGTGGTGATTGGCCATATTCGCGAAATTGCCGCCGGTAACCTGACGGAAAATATTATCGTCGAGGGTAAAAACGAGCTCACCCAGCTGGCCTCCAGCGTGCAGCACATGCAGAAAGCGCTGAGTACCACTGTCAGTAGCGTACGTGAAGGTTCGGACGCCATCTACAGCGGCACGACTGAGATAGCCGCCGGTAACAATGACCTCTCTTCACGGACCGAGCAGCAGGCAGCTTCCCTTGAAGAAACCGCCGCCAGCATGGAGCAGTTAACCGCCACCGTTAAGCAGAATGCCGAAAATGCCCGTCAGGCTTCCCGGCTGGCGCTTAACGCCTCTGAAACCGCACAGCGTGGCGGCAAGGTTGTGGACGGTGTGGTGAAAACCATGCACGACATCGCCGGCTCCTCGAAAAAAATCGCCGACATTATCAGCGTCATCGACGGCATCGCTTTCCAGACCAATATTTTGGCGCTCAATGCCGCGGTAGAGGCGGCCCGTGCGGGTGAGCAGGGGCGTGGCTTTGCGGTGGTGGCCGGTGAAGTGCGCAACCTCGCCAGCCGCAGCGCACAGGCCGCGAAAGAGATTAAAACGCTTATTGAAGATTCCGTTTCACGTGTCGACACCGGTTCCGTACTGGTTGAAAGCGCAGGGGAAACCATGAGTGATATTGTGAACGCCGTTACGCGGGTCACGGACATCATGGGGGAAATCGCCTCGGCCTCTGATGAGCAAAGCCGGGGTATCGACCAGGTTGCACTGGCCGTTTCTGAAATGGACAGAGTGACGCAGCAGAATGCCTCCCTGGTGGAAGAATCTGCTGCCGCGGCCGCCGCGCTGGAAGAGCAGGCTAGCCGCCTGACTCAGTCGGTTGCGACGTTCCGTTTGCAAGGGAATGCGGGCAGTAAAAAACCTGTAGCGGCCGCGCCGACGGCGCAAAGCCCTGCGGTACACACCCCGCGTACTCCGGCCAGGGCCGGTGATGACGATAACTGGGAAACTTTCTGATCAGATGAATACCGGCCAAATGGCCGGCAGAGGGAAGCTTTGATGTTAAACCGTATCCGAATCTCGACCACGCTTTTCCTGATTTTGATTGTCTGCGGCGTGCTGCAGATTGGCAGTAATGGTTTGTCTTTCTGGGCTTTTCGTGACGATTTTCAGAATCTCAAAATGGTCGAGGCTGGCAATCAGCAGCGCGATACGTTAACGCAAAGCCGCGCCGCGCTATTGCAGGCAAGTAACGCCTTAAACCGGGCGGGAACGCTCACGGCGCTAAGCTATCCGCCTGAGGATATTAAACGTCTGATGGCCAACGCCCGCAGCAGCCTGAAGCAGGCGGATATGCTGTTTAACCAGTTCGCCGGGATCCCACAGAAAGGGGACGAGGGCGAGAAGATGCTGGCGTCTACGAAACAGAGCTTCACCGCTTTTCGTGACGACCTGCAGCATCAGGCTACGTGGCTTGAAAACAACCAACTTTCCGATTTCATGAGTGCACCGGTACAGAAATCGCAGGATGTCTTTGATGCGAACTTCAATGCCTGGCAGCAAAGTATTAATCAAATAGTGGCGACCGCCAGCGGCGACAGCCAGAAAAATTACCATATCTCTGCGGTAATTTTCGTCGTAGTCACGATTATCGCCGTGGTGCTTCTGCTCGGCTCGCTTGCCTGGTCACGCAAAATGATCGTTCAGCCGTTGGCGATTGTACGCAGCTATTTCGACAGCATCGCCGCCGGGGACCTGGCAAAACCGATTACGGTCTACGGGCGCAATGAAATCTCGGAAATTTTTGCTGGCCTGAAGAACATGCAGACCGCATTAAAAGAGACGGTAAGCCAGGTACGCAGCGGCACCAGCGCGATGCATACCGGCATCGGTGAGATTGCCGCAGGAAATAACGACCTTTCGGCGCGTACCGAGCAGCAGGCCGCCTCGTTGGCCGAGACCGCAGCAAGCATGGAGCAGCTAACGGCAACTGTGGGTCAGAATGCCGACAACGCGCGCCAGGCCGCGCAGCTTTCCCGCAGCGCGGCCGATACCGCGAAGCAGGGCGGGCAGCAGGCGGCCAACGTGGCAAGCACCATGCGCGATATCGCCGGCAGCTCGCAGAAAATTAGCGATATCACCAGCGTTATCGACGGCATTGCATTCCAGACCAACATCCTGGCGCTGAACGCCGCGGTCGAAGCGGCGCGCGCCGGTGAGCAGGGGCGGGGTTTTGCCGTCGTCGCCGGTGAGGTTCGTAACCTTGCCAGCCGCAGCGCGCAGGCGGCAAAAGAGATCAAGGTATTAATTGAGGAGTCCGTTGACCGCGTTCAACAGGGGTCAAAGCTGGTTGATACGGCGGCGACCACGATGGCCGAGATTGTCCGTTCGGTGACGCAGGTTAACGACATTATGGGCGAAATCGCCTCGGCATCTGATGAACAGCGTCGTGGCATCGAGCAGGTCGCCCAGGCGGTAAGTCAGATGGATCGGGTGACACAGCAAAACGCCGCGCTGGTTGAAGAGGCGGCGAGTGCCACCGATGCGCTGGCGGGCCAGGCCGAATATCTCTCCGGCGTGGTGGCCGTATTTAACCTGAGCGGTGCCGAACCTCAGCCCTCCGCCAGTGAATTTGTCGCTTCCGGAGAATGGGTAACATCTTGAATGGAATGAAGAAGGCGCTATGACATCACCAACGCCCACGGGGCAACAGTCATTAATGCTACAGATGACACAGCGTCTGCCGCTCTCCGACGCGCATTTTCGTCGGATATGCCAGTTGATCTACCAGCGCGCGGGAATCGTGCTGGCCGACCATAAACGAGACATGGTTTACAACCGTCTGGTTCGCCGCCTGCGTCTGCTGGGGCTGGATGATTTTGGCCGTTATTTGGGCATGCTGGAGGCGAACGCCAGTACTGCCGAATGGCAGGCCTTTATTAACTCGCTGACCACTAACCTGACGGCGTTTTTCCGCGAAGGGCACCACTTCCCGATCCTGGCGGAACACGCCCGCAAGCGCGCCGGAGATTATAAGGTCTGGAGCGCCGCGGCTTCGACCGGCGAAGAGCCCTATTCCATCGCCATTACGCTTGCCGATGTACTGGGCGGCGGCGCGGGGCGCTGGAAGGTGTTTGCCAGCGATATCGATACCCAGGTGCTGGAGAAGGCGCAAAGTGGTGTCTATCGGCAGGAAGAGCTGAAAACGTTGTCACCGGTACAGATGCAGCGCTACTTCATGCGCGGAACGGGGCCGCATCAAGGTCTGGTTCGGGTACGCAGCGAATTGTCCAGTCACGTGGATTTTGCGCCGATTAACCTGCTGGACAAGCAGGCGCCGGTGCCGGGGCCTTTTGACGCAATCTTCTGTCGGAATGTGATGATTTATTTCGATAAACCAACGCAGCAGGCGATTTTGCAGCGCTTTGTTCCGCTGCTGAAACCCGGCGGATTGTTGTTTGCCGGGCATTCGGAGAATTTCAGTAACCTCAGTCGCGACTTCTGGCTGCGTGGCCAGACGGTCTATGGCCTGAGTAAGGAAAGAACATGACGAAAATACGTGTCTTATCGGTCGATGACTCCGCGCTGATGCGGCAGATAATGACGGAAATTATCAACAGTCATAGCGATATGGAAATGGTTGCTACCGCCCCGGACCCGCTGGTGGCGCGCGATCTGATTAAAAAGTTTAATCCGGATGTGCTAACGCTGGACGTCGAAATGCCCCGTATGGACGGCCTCGACTTCCTGGAGAAGCTGATGCGCCTGCGGCCTATGCCGGTGGTGATGGTCTCTTCGCTGACCGGAAAAGGGTCTGAGGTTACGTTGCGGGCGCTGGAACTGGGCGCCATCGACTTCGTGACCAAGCCGCAGCTCGGCATCCGCGAAGGGATGTTGGCCTACAGCGAAATGATTGCCGAAAAGGTGCGTACCGCCGCCAGGGCGAAGATTGCCGCTCATGCACCGGCCGCCGTGCCTGCGACCCTGAAGGCCGGGCCGCTGCTGAGCTCGGAGAAACTGATTGCCATTGGCGCCTCTACCGGAGGCACCGAGGCGATTCGCCACGTGCTGCAGCCGCTGCCGCTTTCCAGCCCGGCGCTGCTGATAACCCAGCACATGCCGCCTGGCTTTACCCGTTCGTTTGCCGAGCGCCTGAATAAGCTCTGTCAGATAAGCGTGAAAGAGGCGGAAGACGGCGAGCGCGTGCTGCCGGGGCATGCCTACATCGCCCCGGGGGATAAGCACATGGAGCTCGCCAGAAGCGGGGCGAACTATCAAATCAAATTACATGACGGCCCACCCGTGAACCGGCATCGCCCGGCCGTGGATGTGCTGTTCCATTCGGTGGCGAAGCATGCGGGGCGTAACGCCGTGGGCGTGATCCTCACCGGGATGGGTAATGACGGTGCCGCCGGGATGCTGGCGATGCACCAGGCAGGGGCGTGGACCATCGCCCAAAACGAAGCAAGTTGTGTGGTGTTCGGCATGCCGCGTGAGGCCATCAATTCTGGTGGCGTCAGCGAAGTGGTCGATTTAAGCCAGGTTAGCCAGCAGATGCTGGCGAAAATTAGTGCCGGACAGGCAATACGTATTTAACTGAAGGAGCCCGGATTTTATGGCGGACAAAGAACTTAAGTTTCTGGTCGTAGACGACTTTTCAACCATGCGCCGTATCGTGCGTAACCTGCTTAAAGAGCTGGGTTTTAATAACGTTGAAGAGGCTGAAGACGGCGTAGATGCACTGAACAAACTGCAGGCAGGTGGTTTTGGTTTTGTGATTTCTGACTGGAACATGCCGAACATGGACGGCCTGGAACTGCTGAAAACCATCCGTGCTGATGGGGCTATGTCAGCCATGCCGGTGCTGATGGTGACGGCGGAAGCCAAGAAAGAAAACATCATTGCGGCCGCACAGGCCGGGGCGAGTGGTTACGTAGTGAAGCCATTCACCGCGGCAACACTGGAAGAGAAACTGGGCAAAATTTTCGAAAAGCTCGGCATGTAAGGAGGCGCAAATGCACTCATCAACAAACCCGGCAACAGAGATACACGAGCATTCACCGACCGATATCATTGCACGTATCGGCAGCCTGACCCGCATGCTGCGAGACAGCCTGCGTGAACTGGGGCTCGACCAGGCGATTGCCGAAGCGGCTGAAGCCATTCCTGACGCCCGTGATCGCCTGGACTATGTAGTGCAGATGACCGCCCAGGCCGCCGAGCGCGCCCTGAACTGCGTGGAGCTGTCTCAGCCTCACCAGAACCAGCTGGAAAGCGAAGCGAAAGCGCTGAGCGGCCGCTGGGATGCATGGTTTGAGAATCCTATCGAGCTGAAAGATGCGCGTGAGCTGGTGACCGATACCCGCAGTTACCTGTCAGGGGTCCCGGAGCATACCAGCTTCACCAACGCCCAGCTGCTCGAGATCATGATGGCGCAGGATTTCCAGGACCTTACCGGCCAGGTTATCAAACGCATGATGGACGTTATTCAGGAGATTGAACGCCAGTTGTTGATGGTGTTGCTGGAGAACATGCCGGAGCCGGACGCGCGCGCCAAACGCGTGAATGAAGGCCTGCTGAATGGCCCGCAGCTTGACACAACCGCCGCAGGCGTAGTGGCAAGCCAGGACCAGGTTGACGATTTACTCGACAGCTTAGGCTTCTAACTTACTTGTCGCCTCTCCTGCGTGCGCGGGGGAGGCGGCTTCTTAACGCCAAAATAAACGTACAAAAACGTTTGTAATTCCTCTATTAGCCCAACCGTGCTCTGGCATGCTGTCCTTGAAATTGCGGCCACGAGATTGTTGCGGTGTCTGAAGATAGCGATCAGGAAAAAACAGAAGCCCCCACGGCCCACCGACTTGAAAAGGCGCGCGAAGAGGGACAGATCCCGCGCTCCAGAGAACTGACTTCACTGCTGATGCTGCTGGTGGGGCTGTGCATTATCTGGATGGGCGGCGCGTCACTTGGCAAGATGCTTGGCGCGATGCTGTCTGACGGCCTGCACTTTGACCATAAGATTGTCAACGACCCCAGCCTTATCGTGCATCAGATCAGTCATCTGATAAAGCTTGCCGTGATGGCGCTGCTGCCGCTGATCTCCGGGCTGGTGATTGTGGCGATAGCCGCACCTATGCTGCTGGGGGGCGTGAATTTCAGCGCAAAATCAATCCAGTTTAACCTTGGCAAACTCAACCCGATCGCCGGGATTAAGCGCATGTTTTCCATGCAGACGGCGGCGGAGCTGCTGAAGGCAATGCTGAAGGCGATTCTGGTAGGGTGCGTTGCCGCCTGGTATCTGTGGCACAACTGGCCGGCGATGATGCGCCTGATGAGCGAATCCCCGATAACCGCGCTGGCTAACGCGCTGAACATGGTAGCACTTTGCGCCCTGCTGGTGATCCTGGGACTTATCCCGATGGTGGGGTTTGATGTCTTCTTCCAGATCTACAGCCATATTAAAAAGCTGCGAATGACCCGCCAGGATATTCGCGACGAGTACAAACAGAACGAGGGCGACCCGCATATTAAAGGGCGTATTCGCCAGCAGCAGAGGGCGATCGCGCGCCGCCGCATGATGGCTGATGTCCCTAAGGCTGACGTTATCGTGACGAACCCGACCCACTATGCGGTGGCGTTGCAATACGACGAAAACAAAATGAGCGCGCCAAAAGTGCTGGCCAAAGGGGCCGGACTGGTGGCTCAGCGTATTAAAGAAATTGGTAATGAAAACCGCATCCCGATGCTGGAAGCGCCTCCGTTGGCGCGTGCGCTGTACCGCCACGCTGAGATTGGTCAGCAGATCCCCGGTCAGCTCTATTCGGCCGTAGCAGAGGTGCTGGCCTGGGTATGGCAACTGCGACGCTGGCGCGTGGCGGGCGGCTTAATTCCGAAGAAACCTGAAAATCTTCCGGTGCCTGAGGCACTGGACTTTGCAAACGAGAAGGACTCCGATGGCTAATCTGGCTGCGATGTTGCGCCTGCCGGGCAACATGAAATCCGGGCAATGGCAAATTCTTGCCGGTCCGGTACTGATCCTGCTGATTCTTTCGATGATGGTGCTGCCGCTGCCGCCGTTTGTCCTCGATCTGCTGTTTACCTTTAACATCGCGCTGTCGATCATGGTGCTGCTGGTGGCGATGTTCACTCAACGTACCCTGGACTTCGCCGCGTTCCCGACTATTTTGCTGTTTACCACGTTGCTGCGCCTGGCGCTGAACGTCGCCTCTACCCGTATCATCCTGCTTGAAGGCCATACCGGTGCGGCAGCGGCGGGTAAAGTGGTTGAAGCCTTCGGTCATTTCCTGGTCGGCGGCAACTTCGCCATCGGTATCGTGGTGTTTATTATCCTCGTTATCATCAACTTTATGGTTATCACCAAAGGTGCGGGACGTATTGCCGAAGTTGGGGCGCGTTTTGTGCTGGACGGGATGCCGGGTAAACAGATGGCCATCGATGCCGACCTGAATGCCGGGATCATTGGTGAAGAGGAGGCGAAAAAGCGCCGTTCGGAAGTGACCCAGGAAGCGGACTTCTACGGCTCCATGGACGGTGCGAGTAAGTTCGTGCGCGGCGACGCCGTTGCCGGGCTTATCATCATGGTGATTAACGTAGTCGGCGGCCTGATGGTCGGCGTTATCCAGCACGATATGGCGATGGGCGCGGCGGCACAAAGCTATACCCTGCTGACCATCGGTGACGGCTTGGTCGCTCAAATCCCCGCGCTGGTTATCTCCACGGCGGCGGGCGTTATCGTTACCCGCGTGGCGACCGATCAGGACGTTGGCGAACAGATGGTCACCCAGCTGTTCAATAACCCGCGCGTGATGTTGTTGGCCGCTGGCGTACTCGGGCTGCTCGGTATGGTGCCGGGAATGCCAAACTTTGTCTTCCTGCTGTTTACCGCTGCGTTACTGGGCTTAGCCTGGTGGATGCGTGGCCGCCAGATGGCCGCGCCCGAAGCGCCTCAGCCGGTGAAAATGCCGGAAAATACTCAGGCGGTGGAAGCCACCTGGAATGACGTTCAGCTGGAAGATCCGCTCGGCATGGAAGTGGGCTACCGCCTGATCCCGATGGTGGATTTCCAGCAGGATGGCGAATTGCTCGGGCGCATTCGCAGTATTCGTAAAAAATTCGCTCAGGAAATGGGGTTCCTGCCACCGGTGGTGCATATCCGCGACAATATGGATCTGCCGCCAGCACGCTACCGCATTTTGATGAAAGGCGTTGAAATCGGCAGCGGGGATGCCTACCCGGGCCGCTGGCTGGCGATTAACCCCGGCACCGCCGCGGGTACCTTACCGGGCGAGGCGACTATCGATCCGGCCTTTGGTCTGGCCGCCATCTGGATTGAGAGCGCGCTGAAAGAGCAGGCGCAGATTCAGGGCTTCACCGTGGTTGAAGCAAGTACCGTAGTGGCGACGCACCTTAACCATCTTATCGGGCAGTTTGCGCCGGAGCTGTTTGGCCGTCAGGAAGCGCAGCAGCTGCTTGACCGCGTGACCCAGGAAATGCCGAAGCTGACCGAAGATCTGATCCCTGCCGTAGTGACGCTCACCACGCTGCATAAAGTGCTGCAGAACCTGCTGGAAGAGAAAGTGCCGATTCGCGATATGCGCACCATTCTGGAAACGCTGGCCGAGCACGCGCCTATTCAGAACGACCCGCATGAGCTTACCGCCGTGGTTCGTGTGGCACTGGGCCGGGCGATTACCCAGCAATGGTTCCCGGGGACGGGGGAGGTGCAGGTTATCGGTCTGGATGCGGCGCTCGAACGCCTGCTGCTCCAGGCGCTACAAGGTGGCGGTGGACTTGAGCCAGGTCTTGCGGATCGCCTGCTTGAGCAGTCCCAGGATGCCCTTCAGCGTCAGGAAATGTTAGGCGCACCGCCGGTTCTGTTGGTGAACCATGCGCTGCGCCCGCTGCTGGCGCGTTTCTTACGCAGAACGCTGCCGCAGCTGGTGGTCCTGTCGAGCCTTGAGCTGTCGGACAACCGCAACATTCGTATGACGGCAACGATCGGAGCGAAATAATGAAAGCGTTACTTTTGATGTTGCTGGTGCCGTTTGGCGCGCTGGCGTTAGGTGAGGGCTCATGGCAGGACAGCAGCATCGGCGTGACCCTGAGTAACCGTGGCGTGGCGGCCTCGTCCCGCCCACTGAAGCCGATGCAGCCCGTCAGCGGCAGGATGACGCTGATTGCCTGGACCTATGTGCTGGATGGCCCGACGCCTGCGGGACTGACGGTCAAGCTTTGCTCGCCAACCAACTGTACGCCTCTGGAAGGCGATAACGGCACCACGCGCGGCCTGACCAATACCGACGCGAATCAGCCTTTGCGTTTCGTCTGGGAAGTGCCGGGCGGCGGGGCTATGTACCCGCCGCTGCGGGTGCGCAGCAATCAGGTTATCGTTAATTACGTCCAGTAAGCTCTCCTTTTCGGCCATCGGGCTCATCCGGTGGTCGACGCCTCGTTTTTCCTCCAGCTAATTTGTTTTATCAATCAGTGATTCAGGCACGGGTCCCCTTTGCATTTTTGCCATTTTTCGTTTGCCGGTGGCAGAAGCGGAAAGGTATCACTGCGGCGATGCTTTTACTTTTAACCGTGTACTTACTCCCGGAGCGAGGAGCAGTCATCAGGGAGTCTCCCAAAAACCATAAGGGCTGACGGCGATGAAAACACGGAAAATTGGACTAACGAACTACCTGGCCTATGGCTCAGGCGACTTTTTGGGAGCAGGGACCACGGCGCTAACGGCGGCCTGGCTGCTCTATTTTTACACCACGTTTTGCGGGCTCTCTCCTATTGAGGCCACCTTTATTTTTGCCGCGGCCAGGGTGCTGGATGCGGTAGTCAGCCCGCTAATGGGCTTCCTGACCGATAACTTCGGTTCCACCTGGCTCGGCAAGCGCTTCGGACGAAGAAAGTTCTTTATCCTGCTCGGCATTCCCTGCGTATTCAGCTACTCGCTAATGTGGGTAGGGGAGATGGATTTCTGGTACTACCTGGTCACCTACCTGATCTTTGACGTCGTCTACACCATGATTCTGGTGCCTTATGAAACGCTGGTGCCGGAAATGACCGACGACTTTAAACAGAAAACCAAGTTTTCAGGCGCGCGTATTTCTATGGCGCAAATGTCGGCCATCCTGGCTTCTTTCCTGCCGGGCATATTGCTGACCCAGTTCGGTAAAGACAATGCCATCTCCTTTTTCTATGCGAGCCTGGTCTTTTCGGTGCTGTGCGCGCTGATGCTGACGTTTGTCTGGTGCTTCACCTGGGAGCGCCCGCGTGCAGAGTGGACGGAAGCCGCGCTGAGGGCGGAAGCAGAGAGGCAGCAGCTAAGCCTCGGGCAAAGCCTGAACCGCCTGTTCGTAGAACTGAGTTCCACGCTGCGCGTCAGGATTTTTCGCCAGCATCTGGGCATGTACCTTGGCGGCTATATAGCGCAGGACGTTTTTAACGCGGTCTTCACTTATTACGTGGTGTTCGTGCTGATGCAGGAGGCGTCGATGGCCTCCAATCTGCTGGGCACCATGGCTATCTTCCAGTTTATTGCGGTTATCGCGATGATCCCGCTGTGCATCCGCTTTGGACCCGCGCCCTCGTATCGCATGGTTGTCGTGCTTTTTGGCCTGAGCTCGTTTTCCTACGCCGTGCTCTATTATGCCGGGCTCAGCGATGTTTATGCGCTGTTGCTGCTGGTTTCGGCCGTTGCCGGGCTAGGGCGCGGCGGCATCAACTATGTTCCGTGGAATACCTATACCTACATCGCCGACGTGGATGAAGTGATAACCGGCCAGCGCCGGGAAGGGATATTTGCCGGGATAATGACTCTGACGCGCAAAGCCTCTCAGGCGGGGGCGGTGATGCTGGTCGGCGTGGTGATGCAAATGTCGGGCTTTGTCAGCGGGCAAAAAATACAGCCGGTGGAAGTGAGCCACACTATTTTGACCATCCTGAGCGTAGGTACGCTGCTGGTGCTGGCCTGCGGGTTCCTGGTCTCCCTGCATTTCAGGCTCAACTTACAAACCCACAGCACGCTGCGTGAAGAGACGGCCAAAATGCGCGAGTTTGGCAGCGCAATTGAGCAGGCCAGCTCGCCGGAAGCTCGCGCAACGGTAGAAATGCTGGCCGGGATGCCTTTCGAAGCCCTGTGGGGCAATAACAACATTGGTTATCTCAACCGCAATAAGCCGCCTGCGCCCACGCTTAAAGCCGACGTGCCGCTGAATTCAACATACCATGGAGGTTAATACTATGAAGGTTTGGCCTGTTAAGCATAGCCAGCTGCTTCGCCAGCCTCAGCGCTTTATCGCGAGGGATGAACTTAAAGCGCTGATTGAGAACGTTACGCGAAGCCTGGTGAGTATTCGTGATGAAAGCGGTGAGTTTTTGCTGCGGCTGGACGACGGCCGGGTGATAGACACCAAGGGTTGGGCTGGCTGGGAGTGGACGCACGGTATCGGGCTGTATGGGATCTGGCAGTATTACCGCCTGACGGGCGATACCGCGATGCGGGATATCATCGATAGCTGGTTTGCCGCGCGCTTTACCGAAGGCGCTACGACCAAAAATGTTAATACCATGGCGCCTTTCCTGACGCTGGCGTACCGCTACGAAGAGAGCAAGGATCCGGCCTGGCTACCGTGGCTGGAAAGCTGGGCCGAATGGGCGATGCACGAGATGCCGCGCACGGACTTTGGCGGGATGCAGCACATCACGCTGGCGGAGGAGAACCATCAGCAGATGTGGGATGACACGCTGATGATGACGGTGCTGCCGCTGGCGAAAATCGGCAAACTGCTTGGCCGCGAAGAGTATGTGGAAGAGGCGGCCTATCAGTTTCTGCTTCACGTTCAGAACCTGATGGACCGGGAGACCGGCCTGTGGTTTCACGGCTGGAGCTACGAAGGCTGCCACAATTTTGCCAACGCCCGCTGGGCACGTGGCAATAGCTGGCTGACCATCGTTATCCCGGACTTCCTCGAGCTTATCGACCTGCCTGAAAGCAGCGCGGTACGCCGCTATCTGCTGCAGGTGCTGAACAGGCAGGTTGAGGCGCTGGTAAAATGCCAGAATGAAAATGGTCTCTGGCACACCCTGCTTGACGACCCGGATTCTTACCCGGAAGCTTCGGCGACGGCGGGTTTTGCCTACGGCATTCTCAAGGCGGTACGCAAGCGTTACGTCAGCGCAGAGTATGCTGATGCGGGAGAAAAAGCGATACGCGGTATCGTGGCCAATATCTCGCCGGGAGGGGAATTGTTGCAAACGTCGTTTGGGACAGGAATGGGCAGCAATCTTGAGTTTTACCGCCAGATACCGCTGACCTCAATGCCTTACGGCCAGGCGATGGGAATCCTGTGTATGACGGAATACCTGCGCAGCTACTTCTGATTAGCGATAAAAAACCCGGCAAATTAGCCGGGTTTGAGCGTGAAACGCTTTACGCTTACATGCGCTCTACGGTTTGAATGCCCAGCGTATCCAGACCCAGCTTCAGGGTCTTCGCGGTCAGTAATGCCAGCTTCAGGCGGCTGTTGCGGGTGGCCTCGTCGGCGGCGCTCAAAATAGGGCAGTGCTCGTAGAAGCCAGAGAACAGGCCTGCTACATCGTAAAGGTAAGCACACATCACGTGCGGCGTGCCGTCGCGGGCAACCACATTCAGCGTTTCCTCAAACTGCAGCAGGCGAGCGGCCAGCTGTGCTTCGCGGTCTTCGGTAATCACGACCTTCGTTTTCAGCAGTTCGGCTTCGTCGAGATTGGCTTTACGGAATACGGACAGCACGCGGGTATAGGCGTATTGCATATACGGCGCGGTATTCCCTTCGAAGGCCAGCATGTTGTCCCAATCGAAGATGTAGTCGGTGGTGCGGCTCTTGGACAGGTCAGCGTATTTCACCGCGCCAATACCTACCGCTGTCGCCAGATTTTCCAGTTCATCCGCCGGCATGTCAGGGTTTTTCGCTGCAACCAGGATGCGTGCGCGTTCCATAGCTTCATCGAGAAGGTCGGTCAGCTTAACGGTACCGCCGGAGCGGGTTTTGAACGGCTTGCCGTCTTTGCCCAGCATCATGCCGAACATCTGATGTTCCAGCGTGACGGACTCAGGCACGTAGCCTGCCTTACGCACGATGGTCCACGCCTGCATCAGGTGCTGGTGCTGGCGGGAGTCGATGAAGTACAGCACGCGGTCGGCATGCAGGGTTTCGTAGCGGTATTTCGCACAGGCGATATCGGTAGTGGTATACAGATAGCCACCGTCTTTCTTCTGGATGATAACGCCCATCGGGTCGCCGTCTTTGTTCTTGAACTCGTCCAGGAACACTACGGTTGCGCCTTCGCTTTCTACCGCCAGACCTTTCTCTTTCAGGTCAGCAACAATTCCCGGCAGCATTGGGTTGTAGAGACTTTCACCCATCACGTCGTCGCGGGTCAGGGTTACGTTGAGGCGCTGGTAGGTTTTCTGGTTCTGCGTCATGGTGATGTCGACCAGCTTGCGCCACATCTCACGACAGTATTCGTCGCCGCCCTGCAGCTTAACCACGTAACCGCGAGCGCGTTCGGCAAAGGCTTCGTCTTCGTCGTAGTGTTTCTTGGCGGCGCGATAGAACTCTTCCAGGTCGGCCAGGGCCATTTCACCCGCATTTTCCTGCTGCTGTTTTTCCAGGAACGCAATAAGCATGCCGAACTGGGTACCCCAGTCACCGACGTGGTTGGCGCGAATCACTTTGTGACCGAGGAATTCGAGGGTACGTACAGCGGCATCACCGATAATGGTGGAGCGGATATGGCCAACGTGCATCTCTTTGGCAACGTTAGGCGCGGAGTAGTCCACAACGATAGTTTGCGGTTTAGACACGCTAACGCCCACGCGATCGGACGTAAGGGCATCATCGATGTTTTTAGCAAGGAACGCCGGGTCGAGGAAAATATTGATAAAGCCAGGGCCTGCAATTTCAACTTTGCTGGCGATCCCGGTCAGATCGAGGTTAGCGATGACCTTCTCTGCGACCTGTCGCGGCGGCATGCCCAGCGTTTTAGCAACGGGCATCACGCCATTAGCCTGATAGTCGCCGAACTGGACTTTTGCCGACTGACGAACCTGCGGCTCGCAGCCCGCTGGCGCGCCTGCAGCAATCAGTGCCTGACTGACTTTTTCTGAGAGAAGAGACTGAATATTCACCGGGATACCTTACAATTTGTACTGGGCCGCCGCATCAAGGGCAGCCTGAAAATGAGGAACGAAACAGGGCGTGAGTATAACGTTATTTGCGGCCTGGCGTCAGCAAAAGCCTTGCCTACCGGCGGCGCAATTATTATTAACGGCGCAATGAATAACCATTCATCTGATTTTGGCCCCGGCGGGGAGTTGGCTCGCTCCCAGGAACAGGGTAGATTACGCGCTTTCTGAAAAAGAGGATGGCGGCATGGCAAACTGGCAGGCGGTAGATGAACTGCATGATATTTCGGCAGATCTGCCGAGATTTACGAAAGCGTTAACAGAACTTGCCACCCGGCTTGGGCTCGAGGTTGCGCCGCTTGATGCCGATCACATCTCTTTGCGCTGCCATCAGAACGCGACCGCCGACCGCTGGCGCGCGGGGTTGAAAAAATGCGGCACGTTACTGAGTGAAAATATCATCAACGGTCGCCCGATTTGTTTATTCAAGCTGGATGAACCGGTGTGTGTAGAGCACTGGCGGTTTACGGTGGTGGAACTTCCCTGGCCGGGCGAGAAGCGTTACCCGCACGAAGGCTGGGAACATATTGAAATTGTGCTGCCGGGCGAGCCGGAAACGCTCAATGCACGGGCGCTGGATCTGCTGTCCGACGCCGGGCTGCGTGAAACAGGTATTTCGGTGAAAACCAGTTCGCCAAAAGGCGAGCGCGAAAGGTTGCCTAACCCCACGCTTGCGGTAACCGACGGCAAAGTTACGATTAAATTCCATCCCTGGACCATCGAGCAGATCGTCGCCAGCGAACGGGCTGACTGATTAACGCGGCTTGACCGCGTTTTGCAGGCGGCGGATGGCTTCATCAAGCACCGCCGCCGTACAACCAAAGTTAATTCTTACAAACTGCTTCTCGCCGAAATCTGCTCCGGGCGAGAAACCCAGACCGGCATCAAGAAAGAACTCAGCCGGGTTCTCTACGCCTAATCCGCCCGCATCAACCCACCCGAGATAAGTCGCTTCCGGAGGTTGCATGTTCAAACCGGGAATGCTGTTTACCGAGGTGACCAGCTTGTCACGGTTAGCGCGCAGATACACCAGCAGTGCCTGCAGCCACGCCTCGCCGTCTCGCCAGGCCGCTTGCGCCGCAGTCAGAGCAAGGACATCGACTTCAGGCACAATGCCTGTGCGAGCCGCTTTGAACTTACGGCGTAGTTCTGCATTGGGAATAACGGCCACCGAGGCACCAAGCCCGGCAATATTAAAGGTTTTGGACGGAGAGAGCAGGGTAATGGAACGCTGCGCCGCGTCTTCGCCTAACGTCGCGAAAGGAATGTGTTTTGCGCCAGGTTCAAGCAATAAATCGCAGTGGATCTCATCGGAACAAACGACTAAATCGTGGCGCTGGGCAAAGGCTAGCTGCTGTTCCAGTTCGTTGCGGCGGTAAACCGTGCCGCCAGGATTTTGTGGGTTACAGAGCATAAACAGTTTTTCGTTGCCCGTCATGCTGGCTGTTAACGCATCAAGATCGATAACCCAGCGTTTTTCTTGCAGCCTGAGCGGCGCATTTATCTGATTACGCTGGGCAAACAGAGCGGCTTTGCGAAACGGCGGGTAAATCGGCGTGGGGGCAATCGTCAACGCTGAGGCAGTGGTAAAGGCGCGAACGCATAAATTCAGGCCTGCCACTACCCCGGGCAAAAAGAGCAGCCATTCGGGTTTAATGCGCCACTGATAGCGGGCGGCGAGTCTTTCGGTGATGACGTCAATCAGCGCATGCGGGCGCGCACCATAGCCAAATACACCGTGCTGAATACGCGCTTGCAGCGCTTCAAGGATGCAGGGCGGCGAGCGGAAATCCATATCGGCGACCCACATTGGCAGCACCGCGTCAGAAAATTTATTCCATTTCGCGCTATCGCTGTGACGTCTGTCGATCCATTCATCAAAATTGAATGCCATAGTACGCTACCTTTTTGTGAGCTTGTTTTCAGATTATCATCCAGAAACAGGTTAACAACCGGCGACCTGCAGGTTTTTTAGGAGTAATCAATGGCTTTGCTTGAAATATGCTGTTATGGAATAGATTGTGCTGTCACTGCAGAACAAGCCGGCGCGGACAGAATTGAACTCTGCTCTGCGCCTAAAGAAGGCGGGCTGACGCCTTCCGCTGGCGTGCTTCGGCAGGTCAGACAAAAAGTGTCGATCCCCGTACACCCGATTATTCGCCCGCGCGGCGGTGACTTTTGCTACACCGACGGCGAATTTGCCACCATGCTGGAAGATATCGTCTTCGTGCGTGAGCTCGGTTTTCCGGGGCTGGTGATCGGTATGCTTGATGAGGACGGCAATATCGATCTGCCGCGAATGGAGAAGGTGATGCAGGCCGCCGAAGGGATGGCCGTGACGTTCCACCGCGCTTTTGATATGTGCCATCATCCGCTGCAGGCGTTCGAACAGCTGGCGGCATTAGGCGTTGCGAGAATACTGACTTCAGGGCAGCAGCAAACGGCCGAAACGGGAATCTCACTTCTTCGGGAACTAAAACAGCATTCTCGTGCTCCAATCATTATGGCGGGCGCAGGCGTGCGTCTTAGCAACGTTAGCAAGTTTGTTGCAAACGGTATTGAAGAGCTTCACAGCTCTGCCGGGCACTCGGTTCCTTCGCCGATGCGCTATCGCAAAGCGGGCGTTTCCATGAGCGCCGATGCCGAAGCCGATGAGTTTAATCGTTACTGCGTGGATGCAGACGTAGTGGCGGCAATGAAAAACGCGCTGGCGGTGACAAACCCGTCGCGCTGAAAAGATTTTTACCGCGCATCATGTCGCCCAATATGATGCTTGCTCGTACCAGGCCCCGGCGGATTGCTGGGGCTTTTTTTATCTATATCAATGCATTCCGGTGTTTTGGGGGGCTGAACCAGGCAATTTAAAAGCCCTAATAAGTTCAGATAACCCCAAAAAGGCTTTTTTGCTGGTGATTTTTTCAGTTAGCTTTCATCTGATCAAATAGTTCCCTTTCTTGCAACGCTCGAGAATTTCCCAGGCGTGACATACATACGTTACCGCCCCAGCGGCATCTTATCTGAGCTCCATAAGAAATTACTCAAGCTTGTCAGGCTGCCCTCTAATGGTGTCTCTACTAACCATTCTTTACACTACCTGACAATTATTTATATGAGAACGTTGCACCCGAAATACTATGGATATGATAAATAAAATTCGTATTGCTGCCGCGAGCATACTGGGCGTGCCTTTGGTGGCATCAGCACATGTTAAATGGTTTGTCGATTTCGACACCACGAAAGCCCCTGAATCGCTGGCTCAGATGGCTGGCACCCTGGACTTCTGGGCATTGCTGATTTTTTCTATTGCGGTAGTTTTTGCTACTTCCGTACTGGATCGCAAAATTCCCTCCTTTACCGACCGCCCGCAGTTTAACGGATGGTTAGATAAATCGCATAATGCCGTACCGGTAATTATGCGCTGGGGAACGGGTGCATTCTTTCTGATTCTGGGGATTTTTTACCCCCATGTTATTCTTACTCCAGAACTGCTTATTGAAAATCCGTGGCTGAAATATATCCATTACGCCATTGCAGTCACCGCCTTCTCGAGAAGAACCAGTCTTATTGCAGGTTTTGGGATCCTGTTTTTATACAGTTATGCCGTTCAGCTGTATGGCGTATTTCATATGCTGGATTACTTTATTTTTATCGGCACCGGCGTTTATTTAATTATTCAGACAATATTACCTAAAAGAGCTTATGGCGCGGAACTGGAACTACTGCGTTTCGTGCTTTGCTATTCCTTCCTGTGGGGCGCCATAGAGAAATTTATGCAGCCCGATTTATTCTATCAGCTTCTGGAAGATCACAGCTATCTGGCGATGGGGTTGGACTGGGAGTTTTATGTCCGAGCCTGCGGTTTTGTTGAATTATGCCTTGCCTGGCATATCTACACCGGAAAACTGGCGGGTTATGCGAGCATCGGCGTTCTTGCCACCATTGTAGTGTTGGCATTCATTCCTTTTGGTTTAACGGATTTCATCGGCCACTTCCTGTTCATAATTCCGCTGGTTGCCGTATTACTGACGCCGCGTAAAACCTTCATCTTCCGTACGGCGATGACCAGTACCGTTGGTTTTATAATAACATCGATTGCTTTGCTGCTTTTTGGATATATGAGTTACTATGTTTTACATTTTAACCTGCATCCACATTTGCACCCTTAATGTCACCACCCTGAAAGATTTAATTATAACCGAAATGTAATATCTGAGATTCTCTCTGGTGAGATGGTTAAGGCTTTTTCTTTAGTTGAAAATATTTTTGGGCTGTACTTTCCCGAAGTGATAAATATTTTTTTAATTACACGATATCTTTATTTTCAAGGAATAAGTATTTATGAAAAGAATAACGAATACTGTTATTAGTTTGGCGGTGGTCATGGCCTGCACATCGTTGTCGCCATTGGCTTATGGGCACGGTGCTGTTTCCTGGCCTGTCTCTCGTCAGCTCCAGTGTTACAGGGAGGGGGGCTTCTGGGGGCCGCTCGAGAATATTCCTAATAGTGGGTGTCGCGCCGCTGTGGCAAAATCCGAGCAATACCCGCTGGTTCAGTGGAATGAAGTGGCTGCAAACCCGAGCCCTCGCAATGATCTGGACGCAATCAAAAAAGCCGTTCCTGACGGATTATTATGTGCAGCCGGAGATCCGAAGAAAAGAGGGCTTGATGAGCCGCAAAGTGCCGGATGGAAGCTTACCTCTGTCCAGGCTGGGGCAAAGATCAACCTGACGTGGGATACAACTGCAGCGCATAACCCGGCACGGTATACCGTATATATCACTAAACCCGGTGTTAATTATCAAAATCGAGCGCTGAAGTGGGAAGACTTGACGCAGATTGCAACCGGTCAAATGCCCAATGCCATCCAGGCATCACCCTATCCACAATACAAAATACCGGTGACATTGCCAGCCAATCGTACAGGAAATGCAATTCTGTACAGTGTCTGGCAGCGTGAAGATGCTGGAAATGAAGGCTTCTTTAACTGTAGCGATATTTCCTTCGAAGGTGGGGTTGATCCCAAGCCTCCTGTCCCCGACGATGGATGGCTGCAAGAACAGCCGTTCGTGAAACCGGGCATCCCGTCCCCTGATGAAGGCGATCGTGTTCGTTTCCGGTTATTGGGTGGGAGTGGGAGCCGCGGCCTGGAAGTTGTCGATCTGAGCATAGAGATCACTGCTGGAAATAAAAATAACTACCGCTGGGCAGAAGAACTGGCCAGTGAGCTGAATGACACCCAGGAAAAATATGTACAAGTTGGCGTGAAAAAGAACGGCAGTATCCAATTCGAAAGCGGTGCGGATCGTATTCATCAGAACCAGGTCTGGGTAAAAGATTCCCGCTACAGCAGTTCATTGTCGGTGATCGCAGCAGATAAACCCGGCCCGGATGCGGACAAGGTATGGCCAAACGGTATTGGTACCTATCTCGCAGGCAAAACAGTGGTTAAAGGCACGGATGGTAAGAAATGGCGTTGCCGCGAATTCCCTCAGGGAGGATGGTGTAACATCAATCATCCAGCTTACGAGCCCGGAGGCAAAAACATGGCAACAGTAGCAAGCCAGCAAGCCTGGGAGCCGGTGAAATAACGCAATTTTATTCTCCGCCCAGCGTGTAGATATGATGGCGTAAACTTCAAAGGTCTTTGTTAAAGCAAGCCTGCCCGCCTGGCGTTACCTCGCCAGGCTTTTTTGATTTGTATAAACACAGTTTTTCAACTGCGATTACTCGAAGCTCTCAAGGTTTTCCGTCCTCGGTTTTACCCCCCACTTCTCCCCCAACAATTCCCCGGATAAAACGAAGGAGCAAAAATAGCCGTAAGAAGCTGGTTTTAAATATTTATTGGGTTGGAACGTGATGATTTGAACCTGCGCCCTCTGACACCCCTTGCTTTTGTCAGGCTTTGCTTCGTCAACGGCAGGTTTTCTCTGTGAAGGTTTTTCCCAGCCTTGACGCCGACGGTGCAGCGATAACGAGGTGTGCCATCACTCCGAAGCCTTTTTTCGATAATGTAATAAGCCATTATTCATTAACCCCGGCGGACTGCCGGGGCTTTTTTTATTCTGTAACCAGCGAAGCGTTATGTAACGTCTCCTGCATTTTTTGTACACATTGTTTAATTTCGTTTTCCAGTCACTTACGTTCCCAAACGCCCTGTTAGCAATAATCACTCCCGACAACTATCAACGTTATAGGGATTTAAAAAATGAAAAAATTAACAGCAACCGTGATTCTTGCTCTGTCTTCCGTTTTCGCTTCAGCCGCTTTTGCTGCGCCGTTGCCTGAACTCATTAATAGCAGCGCTGTAGGTCAGGAGCGCATTGGCGTGGTTTCAGTCAGCGGCGTACCGGGAAGCACCGATGATGCAATCAATCAGTTAAGAGAAAAAGCCCAAAAAATCGGCGGCAGCAAAATTCAGATAGTAGGACTTGGAACGCCGGGCGACTCCAGCCTGTGGAGCGGGAGCGCTCAGGTATATCGCTAACCAATAGCGACGATAAAAAACCCGGCATTCAGCGCCGGGTTTTTTATTTAAAGATTATGGCTTACGCGCTACCAGAACGGCTCTTAACGGGGCTGGGTAGCCTTCGAGGGTTTTACTGCTGTCGTTCGGGTCAAGGAAGTCACCCAGCGACTCGGTTATCATCCACGAGGTTCGGCGCTGTTCTTCCTGCGTTGTCAGGCAGCGATCGACAATTTTCACGTCAACAAAACCGCATTTTTCCAGCCAGTTTTTCAACGCCAGCGCTGACGGGATGTAGTAAACGTTACGCATTTGCGCATAGCGCTCACCCGGTACCAGCACGGTATTTTCATCGCCTTCCACAACCAGCGTTTCCAGCACCAGCTCACCTTCTTTCACCAGCTGATTCTTTAGCTGCCAGAGATGGTCCAGCGGTGAGCGACGGTGATAAAGCACGCCCATTGAAAATACGGTGTCAAAGGCGTTGAGCTCGGGAAGCTGCTCAATCCCGAGCGGCAGAACGTGCGCACGCTGATCGTTACCCAACAGTTTACGTACCGCTTCGAACTGGCAAATAAACAGCTGCATAGGGTCGATACCTACAGCCAGTTGCGCGCCGGCGCCGATCATGCGCCACAGGTGATAGCCGCTGCCGCAGCCCACGTCGAGAATGGTTCGCCCGGCAAGCGGGGAAATGTGCGGTAAAACGCGATCCCACTTAAGGTCTGAGCGCCACTCGGTATCGATGTCTACGCCATAGAGGGAATACGGACCTTTACGCCACGGCATCAGGTTACGCAGCAGCTTTTCAATGCCAAGACGCTGGCCTTCACTCAGCGGTGCCGCCGGCTCAGCGGTTACGCTGTGAAGCAGATCGAGGCGGTGAGGCGTCATGTCCGGCAGATAGTTAACCGTGTTGTACCAGTGCTTAAACTGGCCATGTAGCGACTCGCGTTGCCAGCTGGCTATTTGTGCAGGGAGTGTTTCCAGCCACGGTGCAAGATGGTTTTTGGCGATCAGCTGATAAAAATTTCCGAAATCAATCACGCGGTTTCTCCGGATTTGACGGCCACCAGAGAGCCAAAGTTAAAGCACTGGAACCACAGTTCTGCGTGTTCAAAGCCCGCCTGTTTGAGGCGTTTTTTATGCGTCTCAACCGAGTCCGTCAACATGACATTCTCCAGCATGCTGCGTTTCTGGCTGATTTCGAGTTCGCTGTAGCCGTTCGCACGCTTAAAGTCATGGTGCATGTTAAACAGCAGCTCGCCGACTTCAGCGTCTTCAAAACTGAATTTTTCTGACAGCACCAGGGCGCCGCCCGGTTTCAGGCCCTGCCAGATTTTGTTCAGCAGCAGTTGGCGGTCATCAGGCTCGAGGAATTGTAGGGTGAAGTTGAGTACCACCATTGAGGCATTTTCAATCGTAATATTGCGAATATCGCCTTCGATAACGTCGACCGGCGTCTGGGCTTTAAAGGCATCGAGATGGCGGCGGCAGCGTTCTACCATTGCCGGAGAGTTGTCGACGGCGATGATTTTGCAGCTATCGTGATGAATGTTACGACGCACCGATAATGTTGCCGCGCCCAAAGAGCAGCCGAGGTCATAAACCTGGCTATGTGGCTGCACAAAGCGCTCCGCCAGCATACCAATCATGGAGATGATATTGGAGTAACCGGGCACCGAGCGCTGGATCATATCGGGGAACACTTCGGCTACCCGCTCATCAAAGGTCCAGTCGCCCAGCTTGGCAATTGGGGCGGAAAACAGCGTATCGCGGTCAGACATAACGTTAAATCCGGAAATTCGAAAGGGGCGTATTTTGCGTTAATGGAGCGAGAAAACCAACTCCCAAGGCATATACCATAAGTTAGCCAGCACCATCAGCAGCAGTGAACACCAGGTGGCACCCATGCCGGAGCGACGCCAGCGGATCAGCCGGTGGTGATAACCGTAGTAGTGGAGCAGGCGTCCGGCCAGCAGCATAATACCGCAAAGATGCACCATCCAGGTTTCGGCACCGTCCATCTCCATAAGCAACAAAAGCAGAAGGGCGATGGGAATGTACTCTACGGCGTTACCGTGAATCCGAATCGCGCTTTGGAGTTCGCTAAACCCCCCGTCGCCGTAGGAGACGCGATACTGCATGCGCAGGCGGACGACATCGAACGAAAACTTAATTAACAGCAGGGCAGCCAGCACCGCATATAGCGCGCTTACCATATTAACTCCATGTCGAAACAGTCACGGCTCCCGCTATCATAGCTTGCAACAGGGATGCTGTCGCTAGTGCTCAGAAAAGTGTGGCCTGCTGCGGGATTTCAGGAGGTGCGCCTAATTCAGGAAACGCCTGTTGCAGCGCGGGCCACAGCGTATGTACCAGCTCAGGCGCCTGGGCTATGTTCGGGGTATGAAGAAACAGATAAGGTGTCGTTTTCGTCGCCCATTCAGGCAGCTTTTTTAACCAGACGTCGAACAGCGCGGCGTTTTGCTCCATGTTATCGCTGCCGATAAATCGCACCAGCGGATTTGATGCGGTCACGATGGCATGAACCGGAACCTTGGGCTTCTTCCGCTGGGCTTCACGCACCGCTTCGTTGTGCGGTACGGCGCTGTGAATAGGGCGGCTATCGAGAATGGCGCGGTTAACGTTGCGTTCGTGTAGACCGCGATTCAGCGCCTGTTCATCAGCCCCTTTGCTGAAAAAGGCCGGGTGTCGCACTTCAACGCCATAGGTAAATTCTTTGGGCAGGGTGTCCAGAAAATGCCACAGCGCAGGAAGATCTGTCGGGCCAAACGTTGCCGGTAGCTGGAGCCAGTATTGCCCGATGCGATTTGCCAGCGGCGACATGCGGTCAAAAAACTCGGCGCTGAGATCGCCGCAGTTGCGCAGAGCGGCGTTATGGGAAATGGTGGCGGGGAATTTGAAGCAGAAGCGAAAACTGTCGCCTGTCATTTCCCGCCAGCGCTGTACGGTTTCTGCTTTTGGCAGCGCGTACAGCGTGGTATTGCCTTCCACACAGTTAAAATGGCGAGCGTAATCCTCAAGCGAGGTAATGCCGAGCCGGTTCCATTTTGGGTGCTGCCACTGCGGAAGGCCGATATAAATCATAGCGCAGCGATAATGTCGTCGGTGCTGCGAATACGGGCGATGCGCGGGAAGATAAACTTCAGGCTATGGTTGTGCTGTTCGGCGCTTGCCGCGCTGCAGGCATCTTCCGCCAGAACCAATGAGAAGCCCATTTCCCAGGCATTACGTGCGGTGGACTCAACGCCGATATTGGTTGAGATACCGCAAAGTACGATAGTGTCGATGTCGCGGCGGCGTAGCTGTAGCTCCAGATCGGTACCGTAGAAGGCCCCCCACTGGCGTTTGGTGACTTCGAGATCGCTCTCTTTTTTACCGAGCGCAGCCGGGTAGCTCCACCAGTTAGCGGGCAGGGCATGGCCGGGAGGGGCGGCATCAACAGGTTGTCTCAGCGCTTCGGCATAGTCCGCCGACCAGCCCACGCGCACCATCACTACCGGCGAACCGTTAGCACGGAATTTCTCGGCCAGCCGCGCGGCGCGTGCTACAACATCTTCGGCGCTGTGTGGACCACCGGCAAACGGTAAAATACCTTCCTGCAAATCAATGACCACCAGGGCGGTGCGGGATGCGTTGAGTTCTGTCATGGTGACTCCGGTTCTGAGAAGGATTAAAGGTCAATACCTTACGCTGGAAGCCAGGTTACTGAGTTTACAAATTTTGTTAATTTTTGTGAGAATCTGCAATACCGGCGCTGCGATTCGCGCCAGTCGGCGGTTTCGGGGTTATCGCCAGCCATTATTTCCAGTATAATAGCCCCCTTTTTTCATCCAGTTGTGACAGTCGAAATAGCTGCCACCAAAGCGCCTGCCGTCGCAGGTGGCGGGTCGCGTGCAGCTAATTAAGGGATATCTCATGCGTACAGTATATTGCGGGCAGCTCAATCAATCCCATGTGGGACAGCAAGTAACGCTTAGTGGGTGGGTCAATCGTCGCCGTGACCTCGGTAGCCTTATCTTTATTGATATGCGCGATCGTGAAGGCATCGTGCAGGTGTTTTTCGACCCGGACCGTCAGGAAGCGTTCCAGCTCGCCTCTGAACTGCGTAATGAGTTCTGTATTCAGGTTGTTGGCACCGTGCGTGCTCGCGACGAGCGTAACGTAAATAAAGACATGGCCACCGGTGAAGTGGAAGTGTTCGCCACCGAACTGACCATCATCAACCGCTCCGACGTACTGCCGCTCGACTCTAACCACGTCAACACGGAAGAAGCGCGCCTGAAGTACCGCTACCTGGACCTGCGTCGTCCGGAAATGGCTCAGCGCCTGAAAACCCGCGCTAAAGTGACCAGCTTTGTGCGTCGCTTTATGGACGACCACGGCTTCCTCGACATCGAAACCCCGATGCTGACCAAAGCCACGCCGGAAGGCGCACGTGACTACCTGGTGCCCTCCCGCGTGCATAAAGGTAAGTTCTACGCGCTGCCGCAGTCTCCTCAGTTGTTCAAACAGCTGCTGATGATGTCCGGCTTCGATCGCTACTATCAGATTGTTAAATGCTTCCGTGACGAAGATCTTCGCGCTGACCGTCAGCCAGAATTTACCCAGATAGACGTTGAAACTTCCTTTATGACCGCGCCGCAGGTGCGTGAAGTAATGGAAGACCTGGTGCGTAAACTGTGGACTGACATCATTAACGTTGACCTGGGCGACTTCCCGGTGATGACCTTCGCCGAAGCCGAGCGTCGTTATGGTTCCGATAAACCGGACCTGCGTAACCCGCTGGAGCTGGTGGACGTGGCTGACCTGGTGAAAGATGTTGAATTTAAAGTCTTCTCCGGCCCGGCGAACGACGCCAAAGGCCGCGTTGCCGCGCTGCGTGTGCCGGGTGGCGCACAAATCAGCCGCAAACAGATTGACGACTACGGCAAGTTCATTGAAATTTACGGCGCTCGCGGCCTGGCGTACATCAAGGTTAACGAGCGTGCGAAAGGCATCGAAGGAATCACCAGCCCGGTGGCGAAATTCCTGAACGCGGACATCGTGGAAGGTATCCTGGCGCGCACCGGTGCGGCCGATGGCGACATGATCTTCTTCGGCGCGGACAGCAAGAAAGTGGTTGCAGACGCGCTGGGTGCGCTGCGTCTGAAAATCGGTAAAGATTTGCAGATCACCGATGAAAACAAATGGGCGCCGCTGTGGGTGGTTGACTTCCCAATGTTTGAAGATAACGGTGAAGGCGGCCTGACCGCGATGCACCACCCGTTCACCGCGCCGAAAGACATGACGCCGGATGAACTGGCGGCGCAGCCGGAAACCGCGATTGCCAACGCCTACGATATGGTTATCAACGGTTATGAAGTGGGCGGTGGTTCCGTGCGTATCCACAACGGCCAGATGCAGCAGACCGTGTTCGGTATTCTGGGCATTAACGAGCAGGAACAGCGTGAGAAATTCGGCTTCCTGCTGGACGCGCTGAAGTACGGTACGCCGCCGCACGCGGGCCTGGCATTTGGCCTTGACCGTCTGACCATGCTGTTGACCGGTACCGACAACATCCGTGACGTTATCGCCTTCCCGAAAACCACGGCGGCAGCCTGCCTGATGACCGAAGCGCCAAGCTTCGCTAACCCGGCATCGCTCGCCGAGCTGGGCATTGACGTGGTGAAAAAGGCTGAGAAAAACTGATGACCTTTAAGCGTCCCGTTTCGATTCTGGTAGTGATTTTCGCGCAGGATACCAAACGGGTGCTGATGTTACAGCGGCGCGACGATCCTGATTTCTGGCAGTCGGTTACCGGCAGCCTCGAGGAAGGGGAAAGCGCGCTGCAGGCCGCTCAGCGCGAAGTAAAGGAAGAGGTCGCTATCGACGTGGTCGAAGAGCCACTTCCCTTAGTGGACTGCCAGCGCCGCGTGGAGTTTGAGATATTTACTCATTTGCGTCATCGCTATGCGCCGGGGATTACGCGTAATACGGAATCATGGTTCTGTCTTGCGCTGCCTCATGAACGCCAGATTACCATTACGGAACATCTGGCCTGGAAATGGGTGCCCGCCGAAGAGGCGGCCCTGATGACCAAGTCATGGAGCAACCGGCAGGCGATTGAAGAGTTTGTAATTGATGCCGCCTGATAAAGGCGCTTTTGGAGATTGTTATGGCAGGTCATAGTAAGTGGGCCAACACGAAACACCGCAAAGCAGCACAGGATGCCAAGCGCGGTAAGATTTTCACCAAAATTATTCGCGAGCTGGTAACCGCGGCCCGTCTGGGCGGCGGAGACGCAGGGTCAAACCCGCGCCTGCGCGCCGCTATTGATAAAGCGCTGTCAAACAACATGACGCGTGACACCCTGAACCGCGCGATTGCACGCGGCGTAGGCGGTGATGATGATGCGAACATGGAAACCATCATTTATGAAGGTTATGGTCCTGGCGGTTCAGCCGTCATGGTTGAATGCCTGAGTGATAACCGTAACCGTACCGTTGCCGAAGTTCGTCACGCATTCAACAAGTGCGGCGGCAACCTGGGTACCGACGGTTCCGTAGCCTACCTGTTCAGCAAAAAAGGGATTATCTCCTTTGAAGCCGGCGACGAAGATCAAATCATGGAAGCGGCGCTGGAAGCGGGTGCTGAAGACGTTGTGACCTTCGACGATGGCGCAATCGACGTTTACACCGCGTGGGAAGAAATGGGCGCCGTGAAAGACGCGCTGGAAGCGGCTGGCCTGAAGGCTGATAACGCGGAAGTCTCCATGATCCCTTCCACCAAAGCGGATATGGACGCGGATACCGCACCTAAGCTGATGCGTCTGATCGATATGCTGGAAGATTGTGATGATGTGCAGGAGGTTTACCATAACGGTGAAATCTCCGATGAGGTGGCGGCTACTCTGTAATGGGGCAGCCTAACCCTGACCTGTGTTCAGGAGACGCGTGATGGCGATTATTCTCGGCATCGACCCGGGGTCACGCGTGACCGGCTACGGCGTGATTCGTCAGACCGGGCGGCAGCTAACCTATCTTGGCAGCGGCTGTATCCGAACGCAGGTCGCCGACTTGCCCTCGCGTTTGAAGCTAATTTACGCGGGGGTAAGCGAAATCATTACCCAGTTTCAGCCTGAGTATTTTGCTATTGAACAGGTGTTTATGGCGAAGAATGCGGATTCCGCGCTCAAGCTGGGGCAGGCTCGGGGCGCGGCAATTGTTGCTGCGGTAAATGCCGACCTGCCGGTGTTTGAATACGCTGCGCGTCAGGTCAAACAAACCGTGGTGGGTATTGGCAGCGCGGAGAAAAGTCAGGTACAGCACATGGTGCGTACCTTGCTGAAGCTTCCGGCCAACCCGCAGGCGGATGCCGCAGATGCACTGGCGATAGCCATTACGCATTGCCACGTGACGCAAAACGCGACGCAGATGAGCGAATCAAGGCTCAATCTGGCGCGGGGGCGATTAAAATAATTAAGGCTGGATATCTATCCAGCCTTTTTTATATCATAGGTTTAATAATTCGCGCATCAACGCTAAAACGCAGGAGCAGAATGTGATAGGTCGACTGAGAGGCATCGTGCTGGAAAAACAGCCTCCGCTGGTATTGCTGGAAACTAACGGTGTGGGTTACGAGGTATACATGCCAATGACCTGCTTCTATGAACTACCGGAAATCGGCAAAGAAGCGGTGGTGTTTACGCAATTTGTGGTGCGTGAAGATGCTCAACTGCTGTATGGATTTAATAATAAGCAGGAGCGCACGCTGTTCCGCGAGCTGATTAAAGTGAATGGCGTTGGGCCAAAACTGGCGCTGGCTATTCTTTCCGGCATGTCTGCCCAGCAGTTTGTGAATGCCGTTGAGCGCGAAGAGATTGGTTCTCTTATCAAGCTGCCGGGCGTCGGTAAGAAAACCGCAGAACGTCTGATTGTTGAGATGAAAGACCGTTTCAAAGGCATGCATGGCGATCTGTTTACCCCTGCAGCTGACCTGGTGCTAACCTCTCCGGAAAGCGGCCAGGCGGATGATGCGGAGCAGGAAGCCGTTGCCGCGCTCGTTTCTCTGGGCTATAAACCACAGGAAGCCAGCCGTATGGTGAGCAAAGTGGGCCGGGCCGGTGCCGACAGCGAAACCCTGATCCGCGAAGCGCTGCGCGCGGCGCTATGAGGTAGAGGATGATTGAAGCAGACCGCCTGGTATCGCCAGGAAACATCACCCAGGACGAATTAATCGATCGTGCTATCCGTCCGAAACTGCTTGAAGAGTATGTCGGCCAGCCGCATGTGCGCTCGCAGATGGAAATCTTCATTCAGGCGGCGAAGCTGCGCGGCGACGCGCTCGATCACCTGCTGATCTTTGGGCCGCCGGGGCTTGGTAAAACCACGCTTGCCAATATTGTGGCCAATGAAATGGGCGTTAATCTGCGCACCACGTCCGGGCCGGTGCTGGAAAAGGCGGGTGACCTGGCGGCGATGCTGACCAACCTTGAACCTCACGACGTGCTGTTTATCGATGAGATTCACCGTCTTTCTCCGGTGGTGGAAGAGGTGCTGTATCCGGCGATGGAAGACTATCAGCTCGATATCATGATTGGCGAAGGTCCGGCTGCGCGTTCGATCAAAATCGATCTGCCGCCGTTTACCCTGATTGGTGCCACCACGCGAGCGGGTTCATTGACCTCGCCCCTGCGCGACCGTTTCGGCATTGTGCAGCGGCTGGAGTTTTATCAGGTTGCCGATCTGCAGCATATCGTCGGGCGCAGCGCCAGCGTGTTGGGGCTGGAGATGAGCGAGGAGGGGGCACTGGAAGTTGCCCGCCGCGCTCGCGGTACGCCGCGTATTGCAAACCGTCTGCTGCGCCGCGTGCGTGACTTTGCCGAAGTGAAACACGACGGCGCGATTACGGCAGAAATAGCGGCGCAGGCGCTGGATATGCTTAACGTCGACAGCGAAGGTTTCGACTACATGGACCGCAAGCTGCTGCTGGCGGTTATCGACAAATTCCTTGGCGGCCCGGTTGGGCTGGACAACCTTGCCGCAGCCATCGGTGAGGAGCGTGAGACGATTGAAGACGTGCTGGAGCCGTTCCTGATCCAACAGGGTTTCCTGCAGCGTACGCCACGTGGGCGCATCGCCACGCCTCGTGCCTGGACGCACTTTGGTATTGTGCCACCGGCTCAGCCGTAGTTTTCACCCTAATAAAAAAGGCGCCCTGGGCGCCTAGAGACTGCTGACAAAGTTCATTGCTCTAAAAAAGTCCGACCCCAGGTCTAATAAAAACAATGAATAATGTTCTCTGGTTTGCCCCAAACAGTCGAAAACCACGTTTTTCGGCTGTTTGTCATCAATCTGAAGGCGCCCTGGGCGCCTTTTTTGTGACTAAGCAAACCTTATGCGGGCTGTTTTTTTGCCATGCTGAGAATAAACAGCACCGCAGCAGCCAGCACAACGGACGGACCCGCCGGAGTGTCGTAAAACGCCGAGAAGGCAAGCCCGCCGGTGACGGCCAGTATGCCGATTAACACCGCAAAGCCGGCCATTTGCTCAGGCGTACGCGCGAAACGACGTGCCGTTGCCGCCGGGATAATCAGTAGAGAGGTAATGATCAGCGCCCCGACAAACTTCATTGCGACGCCGATGGTTAACGCCGTTACCAGCATCAGCAGCATTTTCACGCGCTGCAGATTCACGCCGTCGACGTGGGCGAGGTCCGGGCTGATGGTCATCGCCAGCAGACTGCGCCACTGCCACGCCAGCACGCCAAGCACCACGACTACGCCTGCGGCGATGGACACAATGTCCGGCAGCGTGACCGACAGTAAATCGCCAAACAGGTAGGCCATCAGGTCAACGCGCACGTTCGACATCAGGCTCACCACAACAAGCCCGAGCGACAGGGCGCTGTGCGCCATAATGCCGAGCAGGGTATCAATAGCGAGGTGAGGGCGCTTTTCCAGCCACACCAGGCCAACCGCAAGCAGTAAGGTTACCGCGATAACGGCATAGAACGGATTAACGTTAAGCAGCAGGCCAAACGCCACGCCCAGCAGCGAAGCATGTGCCAGGGTATCGCCGAAGTAGGACATACGGCGCCAGACCACAAATGAACCCAGTGGCCCCGCCGCACAGGCAAGTAAAATCCCGGCCAGCCAGCCGGGTAACAACAATTCAAGCATTACTGTCCATTCCCTCTGCGCAGAACGATGCGACCCTGCAGATCGTGACGGTGATTATGGTGGTGGCGATAAATGCCTAACTGCTCAGCGCCGATAGGGCCAAACATTGAAATAAATTCCGGGTGCGTCGACACCACCTCTGGCGTACCTGAGCAGCAAATATGGTGGTTAAGGCACAGCACCTCATCGGTCTTTGCCATGACCAGATGCAGGTCGTGAGAGACCATCAACACCGAGCAGTTAAGTTCGTGGCGTAATTGATCTATCAGATTGTAAAGCGCCAGCTGACCGTTAACGTCAACGCCTTGAGTCGGTTCATCCAGCACCAGTAAATGCGGGGCATTAAGCAGCGCCCGGGCAAGCAATACGCGCTGATTTTCACCACCGGACAGCTTTTGCATTGGGGCATCAATTAAGTGCGCGGCCTGCACACGCTTCAGCGCCGGGAGAATATCGGCTTTCTTTACACCAGGACGCAGGCGTAAAAAGCGGCTGACCGTCAGCGGCAGGGTGGCATCCAGATGTAATTTTTGCGGCACATAGCCGATACGCAGATTTTGATCGCGTTTGATGATGCCTTTGTCAGGCGTCACGAGGCCAAGCACCACGCGTACCAGCGTTGATTTCCCGGCACCGTTTGGCCCCAACAGGGTCAGAATGCGCCCGGGCTTCAACGCAAGTGAGATATCGGACAGCACGCGTCGCTGGCCGAAAGAGACCGAGATATTTTCGAGTTCAACCAAATTTGTCATGACAATTTCAGGGGTTGCATAAGTTAGCGGATGTTATAATATCACAATTATTCTGGTTATCACGATGATAAGTTGCATTATGTTACATAAAAAGACACTTCTTTTCGCTGCATTTTCCGCCGCCCTTTGGGGCTCTGCCGCTACCGGCGCCAACGCCGCCGTCGTTGCCTCCATTAAACCGCTGGGTTTTATCGCCTCCGCCATTGCTGACGGGGTGACTAGCACAGAAGTATTGCTGCCTGATGGCGCCTCTGAACACGATTACGCGCTGCGTCCGTCCGATGTAAAACGCTTACAGGGCGCGGACTTAGTTGTCTGGGTTGGGCCAGAGATGGAAGCCTTTATGCAAAAATCCGTGCGTCAGGTTCCTGAACCAAAACAGCTTGAGCTGGCAGCACTCGCCGGCGTGAAACCGCTGCTGATGAAAGGCGGCGAAGACGACGACCATGACCACGGTGACGAACCGGTTCACATTGCAAAGAGTGACGAAGATCACCATCACGGCGAATACAACTTGCACATTTGGCTCTCCCCAGAAGTGGCGCGGCTGTCGGCGGTTGCAATCCACGATAAATTAGTGGAACTTATGCCCGAAAATCGAGCCAAACTTGACGCCAACCTGAAAGATTTCGAGTCAGGCTTAGCCGACGCCGATAAGCAGGTTGGTTCCGTGCTGTCACCGCTGAAAGGAAAAGGGTATTTCGTTTTTCATGACGCCTATGGCTACTTTGAAAAACACTACGGTTTAACGCCGCTTGGCCACTTTACCGTGAACCCTGAAATACAGCCCGGTGCGCAGCGTTTACATGAAATCAGAACACAGTTGGTTGAGCATAAAGCGGTTTGCGTTTTTGCTGAACCACAATTCAGGCCAGCGGTAATTAACGCCGTTGCCAGAGGCACTAACATTCGCTCCGGCACTTTAGATCCTCTGGGCATGGGAGTCGCGTTGGGTAAAAACAGCTATATGCAGTTTATGACCGCACTTGCGAACCAGTATGCGAGCTGCCTGAAAGGAGATTAACGAGGAAGTGAATACGTGCAACAGATAGCCCGCTCTGTCGCCATGGCATTTGACAATTTGTCACGACCCCACCGCGTTATGCTGGGGTCCCTGACGGTTCTTACGCTTGCGGTCGCGGTATGGCGACCGTCCATTTACCATCCGCAGTCCAGCCCGATAATCAAAACTATCGAGCTTGAGAAAAGCCAGATTCATTCGCTGCTGCCGGAAGCCAGTGAACCTCTTGACCAGTCTCCCGACGCTGAGGATGACACTATCCCGCAGGATGAGCTGGACGAGAAGACCTCCGGTGAGGCTGGCGTCCATGAATATGTGGTATCAACCGGCGATACGCTGAGCAGTATCCTTAATCAGTACGGCATCGACATGGGCGACATTAGCCAGCTTGCTTCCGCTGATAAAGATCTGCGTAATATGAAGATTGGCCAGCAGCTTTCCTGGACGCTAAATGCCGACGGCGATCTACAGCGCCTGACCTGGGAAATGTCGCGTCGTGAAACGCGAACCTATGACCGTACGGGTAACGCGTTCAAAATGAGCAGCGAAACCCAGCAGGGCGATTGGGTTAATAGCGTGTTGAAAGGTACGGTGGGCGCGAGTTTTGTTTCCAGCGCACGTGATGCTGGTTTGACTAGCGCTGAAATTAGCTCGGTTATCAAAGCGATGCAGTGGCAAATGGACTTCCGCAAGCTAAAAAAAGGCGATGAGTTCTCCGTATTAATGTCCCGTGAAATGCTGAACGGCAAGCGTGAGCAAAGTCAGCTGGTTGGCGTACGTCTGCGCAGCGACGGCAAAGATTACTACGCGATTCGCGCAGAAGACGGTAAATTCTATGACCGCAACGGTTCCGGCCTGGCGAAAGGCTTTATGCGCTTCCCAACCGTGAAGCAGTTCCGCGTCTCGTCGAACTTTAATCCACGTCGTCTCAATCCGGTAACCGGCCGTGTTGCTCCTCATAAAGGCGTCGATTTCGCGATGCCGCAGGGTACACCTGTGCTGGCCGTTGGCGACGGTGAAGTCGTCATGGCGAAGCGCAGCGGTGCCGCTGGTTTCTTTGTTGCTATCCGCCACGGCCGCACTTATACCACCCGCTACATGCACCTCAAGAAGCTGCTGGTGAAACCTGGGCAGAAAGTGAAACGCGGCGATCGCATTGCGCTCTCTGGTAACACAGGGCGTTCTACTGGCCCACACCTGCACTACGAAGTGTGGATTAACCAGCAGGCGGTTAATCCGCTGACGGCTAAACTGCCGCGTTCTGAAGGTCTGACCGGGTCCGATCGCAGTGATTACCTGGCACAGGTGAAAGCTGTCGTGCCGCAGCTGCGCGTTGACTAATTCTGCCTCATAATGAAAAGCCGGTACTCGTGACCGGCTTTTTCTTTTGTCTGTCGCCCGTCGCCCCGCTAAAATAACGATAAATTCGTCTCGCCAGGCCGCTGGCGAACTATTGAGAGCCGCATGGAAAAAGCAAAAAAAAACCACAGTGAGTTTATCCCCGAATTTCAAAAAGCCTTTTTACATCCGCGCTACTGGGGAGCATGGCTTGGCGTTGGCGCTTTTGCCGGACTGGCGCTTCTGCCTCCGGGGCTCCGGGATCCTTTGCTGGGTAAAATTGGGCGTTTAGCGGGCCGTTTGGGAAAAAGCGCCAGACGCCGTGCGCAAATCAACCTGCTTTACTGCTTCCCTGAAATGCCTGAAGACCAGCGCGAGGCCGTCATTGACCGCATGTTTGCCACCGCGCCGCAGGCAATGGTCCTGATGGCTGAATTGGGCCTGCGCGATCCGAAGAAAGTGATGACGCGTGTGGACTGGCACGGCAAAGAAATCGTGGATGAGATCCGTGCGCAAGGGGAAAACGTGATTTTCCTGGTGCCCCACGGCTGGGCGGTAGATATCCCTGCGATGCTGATGGCCTCTGAAGGCCAGAAAATGGCGGCGATGTTCCACAATCAGGGCAACCAGCTGTTTGACTATGTCTGGAATACCGTCCGGCGCCGCTTTGGTGGCCGTATGCACGCTCGCAACGACGGCATCAAACCGTTTATCAGTTCGGTACGTCAGGGCTATTGGGGCTACTATCTTCCGGACCAGGATCACGGGCCTGAACACAGTGAGTTCGTCGATTTTTTTGCTACCTATAAGGCGACGCTGCCGGCGATTGGCCGGCTGATGAAAGTGTGTCGTGCTCGAGTCATTCCGCTGTTCCCGGTCTATAACAGCGAAACGCATCGGCTGGATATTTTTATCCGCCCGCCGATGGACGATCTGCTGGAAGCCGATGACCATACCATCGCCCGCCGGATGAACGAAGAGGTGGAGCTGCTGGTTGGCCCGCATCCGGAACAGTACACCTGGATCCTGAAACTCTTAAAGACCCGCAAAGAGGGCGAGATAGAGCCTTACTGCCGGGACGAACTGTTCCCGAAGACGAAGAAGTAGCTTACTTTGCTTAAAGGAAAAACCGCGCCATTGCACAGCAGGCGCGGTTTTTTTTCAGGATTTTACCAGTACCGGCTCTTTGCTCCACAGCGCGGGGAACCGTTGTTTAAGCTGTTCAACCTTAGGAAGGTCGTTGATAACGATGTAAGGGTAGTTCGGGTTGTCGTTAAGGAAATTCTGGTGGTATTTCTCCGCGGGGTAGAACTGGGCATGCTCTTCCACCGTTGTCACCAGCGGGGCACTGAACCGGTGGCTGGCGTTAAGCTGTGAAATATAGGCTTTTGCAACTTTCGCCTGAGAGTCGCTGAGCGGGAAAACGGTCGAACGATATTGTGTACCGTAGTCCGGCCCTTGGCGATTCAGCTCCGTTGGGTTATGCGCCACGGAAAAGTAAACCTGCAGCAACTGGCCATAGGTGACTTTTGCCGGGTCGAAGATAACCTGCACGGACTCAGCGTGCCCGGTCATCCCCATGCTCACCGTCTCATAATTCGCCGTACGTGCCTTGCCACCCGTATAACCGGATATTGCGCTGGTCACGCCTTTAACATGCTGAAAAACGCCCTGAACGCCCCAGAAACAGCCGCCGGCAAAGACGGCGGTTTCGAGGTGTGCGCCCGTGGGTGACTCGTCCTGCAAGGGCGCAGGAATAGCAACCGCCGGTTCCGCCTCAGACCATGCGGTGTTCTGGAAAACCAGCGCGGCGATAATGAGAACAGGCGCGCTGAATAACGCTAAGCTGCGCTTAGCGGAGGAAACAATCGTGGTTTTCATCTCAAACCTCCCGGTTAACCGAACGTAAAGGCATAGGCGTTGACGCCAGCATCTTCAAATTCGATGCTGAAGGTGTGCTCGCCGCTGCCGCTTGACTGACGAATGAGTTGATACAGGCGCTGTTCGGTCACCGTGCCGCTGCCGTCTGGCGCGACGTCTGAGCCGTGAACGCTGCCCGGTGCCTGGCCATCGATAGTGACTTTAAAACGAACCGGTTTACCTTCAGTCCCCGGGCCGAGAACAAGATGCAAATCGCG
This sequence comes from Enterobacteriaceae bacterium RIT693, assembly GCA_009668225.1. Taxonomy (GTDB): domain Bacteria; phylum Pseudomonadota; class Gammaproteobacteria; order Enterobacterales; family Enterobacteriaceae; genus Cedecea. Next base: position 204,280 of record WJYK01000003.1, read on the forward strand.
GGCATGGAATTGATAGAAAATCCGGCCATTAGCGTGATTAAGCGCGATGCTCTCGCCGCTAATTGTCCAGTTTCCCTCGAGCCCCCAGCTATCAAGCGGCAGCGCGGAAGGTTGACGGTAGTCTGCGGGCTTATCTCCGGTTACGTCACCTGAAGCAAAGTTTTGCGCACGCATGTAGCCGAGATAGGTCTCCGGTGAAATATCATTCTGGCCACTGGCTGCCTGCTCTACGCCGCTGGCAGAAACCGCGCTGATGTTGCTATTAACATTTTTTGCGCCAGCCTGGCGCAGCAGTTCCTGAATGACGCGCTCTGATTGCGCATAATCCCCTTCGCCGAAGTGCTCGTAACGAATATGGCCATTGGCATCAATAAAGTAGTGCGCAGGCCAGTACTGGTTATTAAATGCCCGCCAGATGCTGTAATCGTTATCAATGGCGATGGGGTAGGTAACGCCCAACTTTTTCGCCTCTTTGGTGACGTTGCCTATGTCGCGTTCGAAGGCAAATTCTGGGGCATGCACGCCGATGACCACCAGGCCCTGGTCGCGATATTTCTCAGCCCAGGCCTTCACATACGGGAGTGAGCGCAGGCAGTTAATGCAGGAGTAGGTCCAGAAATCAACCAGCACGACTTTGCCTTTCAGCGATTCGCCAGTGAGCGGTGGAGAGTTAAGCCATCGGGTCGCCCCATTAAGTGGCGGCATTGCGCCCGCATCGGTCAGCGTTGGGATCGCGTCATCGTCAGACGTTTTCACCACGGAGGCGGGCGAGGGGGCGTTCGCTGTCGTACTGTCCGGGGACAGGTGCTTAACCAGAGACTGTTCAATCCCGCCGGTGGATGCCGTAGACAGGCGAGCCAGAACGCCAGTATCTAAGCCAAAGGTAATCGCGACCACGCCCAGCAGCATGCCGGCACCCAGGATACGGCGGATCCATTCCCCCACGCCAAGAGAGCGCTTCATCGCGCTAAAGACTTTGCCGCCAATCAGCAGCGCGAGCGCAAGCGAGGTAGCTGCGCCTGCAGCATAGGCTAACAGCAACAGCGTTGAGCCCACGTTAGCGCCCTGCAGCGCGGCTCCGGTGAGTACCAGTCCTAAGATAGGGCCAGCGCATGGCGCCCACAGTAAACCGGTAGCGATGCCGACTAAAAATGAACCACCTGGCCCCGCGGGCTGGCCCGGTGCTACCCGGTTGGACAGTGAATTACCGGCGGTAACAAGCGGGTGCATTATCCGATCGGCAAGGCGAGGAAACAGTAGGGTGATGCCAAACAGCGCCATCAGGACTAATGCGATGCCACGGCCATACTGGTTAGCCGCCACCACCCAGCCGCCGCCAACGGCCGCAAGGGTTGCAAACAACGTAAAGGTTAATGCCATACCGGCCAGCAGCGGCAGTCCGGCACGAACAAAAGGCTGGTCGGAGCGGGCAAATACAAACGGCAGCACCGGCAAGATGCAAGGGCTGGCAATGGTTAACAGGCCGCCCAGATAAGCAAGAATAATTACCAGCATCGTCAATGTCCCTGTGAGGGTATGAGAAGGATGTTTCGACAAATATAGCCGCGACATCGGTCGATATTTCGCAAAAGACGCCGAGCCTTATTTGCGAAGGATGCTGTCAATTTACACAGAGAATGCTTACTAAATCCTCGTCGAAAGTTAACAAATTTGTGATAACTTCCCGAGGGCGATGGAAGGGGATAATGTGAGCGTAGCGGAGAATGCCCCAGGGCACCCACCGCTAACTTTGTGAAGATGTTTCAGGCTATCTGTGCCCGCTAAACATCACTCAACGCAGAGGATGCGGGTGGTGTTGGTGGTGCCGATGGTGCTCATGACGTCACCCTGGGTCACGATAACCAGGTCGCCGGAGATAAGGTAGCCCTTATCACGCAATAGGTTTACCGCATCATTCGCGGCGACCACGCCTTCGTTCACGCTGTCAAAGTAGACCGGCGTTACGCCCCGGTACAGCGAAGTCAGGTTAAGCGTACGTTCGTGGCGGGACAGGGCGAAGATAGGTAAGCCGGAGCTTATACGGGATGTCATCAGTGCGGTGCGCCCGGACTCTGTCATCGAGATGATAGCGGTAACCCCTTTCAGGTGGTTAGCGGCATACATCGCGGACATTGCGATAGCTTCTTCGACGTTATCGAACTGCACGTCGAGACGATGTTTGGAAACGTTAATGCTTGGGATTTTTTCTGCACCCAGGCAAACGCGAGCCATAGCCGCTACCGTTTCTGCAGGGTACTGGCCCGCGGCGGTTTCTGCCGACAGCATGACCGCATCGGTACCATCCAGCACGGCGTTTGCCACGTCCATGACTTCCGCACGGGTTGGCATGGGGTTGGTGATCATCGACTCCATCATCTGCGTGGCAGTGATCACGGCACGGTTCAACTTACGGGCGCGGCGGATTAAGGTCTTCTGAATACCGACCAGTTCCGGGTCACCGATTTCAACGCCAAGGTCACCACGCGCCACCATCACAACGTCCGAGGCGAGGATAATATCGTCCATTGCCGCTTCATCGCAGACGGCTTCCGCACGCTCAACTTTCGCTACAATTTTCGCATCGCAACCCGCATCGCGCGCCAGGCGGCGGGCATAATTCAGGTCTTCGCCACAGCGAGGGAAGGAGACGGCCAGGTAGTCCACGCCGATTTTGGCGGCGGTAATGATGTCCGCTTTGTCTTTTTCGGTCAGCGCTTCGGCAGATAGACCGCCACCCAGTTTGTTGATTCCTTTATTATTGGACAGTGGGCCACCCACGGTCACTTCGGTGAATACTTTCAGCCCCTGAACATCCAGCACTTTAAGCTGAACGCGACCATCGTCAAGCAGCAGAATATCGCCGGTGACAACGTCAGCCGGTAATCCTTTATAGTCAATGCCAACTTTCTCTTTATCGCCTTCACCTTTGCCCAGGTTGGCATCCAGCAGGAATTTGTCGCCCAGGTTGAGGAAAACTTTGCCTTCTTTGAAGGTGGAAACGCGAATTTTTGGGCCCTGCAAATCACCGAGGATCGCCACGTGGCGTCCCAGCTTCGCGGCAATTTCACGAACTTTATCCGCACGAAGTTGATGATCTTCTGGTGAGCCGTGGGAGAAGTTCATACGCACCACATTAGCGCCGGCGGCAATAATCTTTTCTAAGTTATTATCGCGGTCGGTTGCCGGGCCTAAGGTGGTAACGATTTTGGTTCTACGTAGCCGTCTGGACATGTATTACTCCGTTGACTGAAACAACTTGGTGTTGCGTGAACAAAACTCGGTGGGTCAGGGGACGCTGTGAGCACCCATGACAACGTAACCGAATAGACTAATAAGTTACAACTTTGTTATCAAAATTTAACGTTCATCGCCAGAGATAAGGCGTTCTTTATCAAAGCGCGATTCTTTGAGCGCTTCCTTGACTCGCTTCAAGTTATCCCTGAATTTTGCCCCTCTGCGCAAAGTAAAACCCGTTGCCAGCACGTCAATGACGGTTAGCTGCGCGAGACGAGACACCATTGGCATATAGATATCGGTATCCTCAGGGACATCAAGCAGCAATGAAAGCGTGGCCTCGCGGGCAAGCGGACTGCCCTCAGAGGTGATGGCGAGGACAATGGCATCGTTTTCACGCGCCAACTGCGCAAGTTCAACCAGATTTTTGGTGCGGCCAGTGTGGGAGATAAGCACCACAACGTCCTGCTCGGTACAATTCATACAGCTCATACGTTGCATAACGACGTCATCTGAGTAAATGACCGGTACATTAAAGCGGAAGAATTTGTTTGTGGCGTCGTGGGCCACCGCGGCTGAAGAGCCCAGGCCAAAGAAGGCAATTTTCTTTGCCTGGGTGAGCAGATCGACGGCGCGATTGACGGCTGACATATCCAGCGACTGGCGAACCCTGTCAAGGCTCGCCATTGCGGACTCAAATATCTTGCCGGTGTAGGACTCGACGCTATCATCTTCATCAACATTCCGGTTTACATACGGCGTGCCATTCGCCAGACTCTGAGCTAAGTGTAATTTAAAGTCCGGGAAGCCTTTGGTTTCGAGGCGGCGGCAGAAGCGGTTAACGGTAGGCTCGCTGACGTCAGCGCTGCGGGCAAGCGTAGCGATGCTGGAGTGAATGGCATCCTGAGGAGCGGCGAGAATCACTTCTGCGACTTTGCGTTCCGATTTGCTAAGGTGTTCCAGCTGAGACTGGATTTTTTCCAGCATATTCATAAAGACGGGCACTCATGGGTTTTAGCGATTTCAGCAAAAGAAGAAATCGTGGGCCGATTTAGCAAGAATATACTCTCGCTAAAATGTGAAAGGGCGAGTCACTGCATTAATGTTGTTGTTTTTTTTCATTACATGATCGGTGTCTAACTTTGGCAACGGTTACATCGCGTAAAAAAACGGCACGGAATGACACTTTAGTGCGGCATTGTGGGAAAAGTTAGCAAATGAGGCGATCAAACCGGGGTTAACGGTTGTCGTCAATTCAGCAAAAGCAGTACATTGCAGCGTAATAAAATTACAAGACTTGCCTGGCTTAATGCTATCTGTGCCCTCCGGGGTCGGTAACAGCCGGGATATCCGAAACGAGGAGACAAACATGGCGGTAACGCAAACAGCCCAGGCGTGCGATCTGGTCATTTTCGGTGCAAAAGGCGACCTGGCGCGCCGGAAACTGTTGCCATCCCTGTATCAGCTGGAAAAAGCGGGTCAAATCCACCCGGAAACCCGAATTCTTGGTGTTGGCCGTGCGGAGTGGGATAAAGAGGCGTACACCAAAGTGGTACGCGAAGCCCTCGAAACCTTCATGAAAGAGAAGATTGACGAGAGCCTGTGGGACAAACTGAGCGGTCGTCTGGATTTCTGTAACCTCGACGTTAACGATACCTCCGCGTTCACCAAGCTGGGGAAAATGCTCGATCAGCAGAATCGCGTAACCATAAACTACTTCGCGATGCCGCCAAGCACCTTCGGCGCCATCTGCAAAGGGTTGGGTAAAGCAAAGCTGAACGCCAAACCCGCGCGTGTCGTGATGGAAAAGCCGCTTGGTACCTCCCTTGAAACCTCCCAGGAGATCAATGACCAGGTCGGTGAGTTCTTCGAAGAGTGTCAGGTATACCGTATCGACCACTACCTGGGCAAAGAAACCGTTCTTAACCTACTGGCTCTGCGTTTTGCGAACTCCCTGTTTGCCAACAACTGGGATAACCGCACTATCGACCACGTAGAAATTACCGTGGCCGAAGAAGTGGGGATTGAAGGCCGTTGGGGTTACTTCGATCAGGCCGGGCAGATGCGCGACATGATCCAGAACCACCTGCTGCAAATTCTCTGCATGATTGCCATGTCTCCGCCGTCCGATCTGACCGCAGACCATATCCGTGATGAGAAAGTGAAGGTACTGCAGTCGCTGCGCCGCATTGACCGTACCAACGTGCGTGATAAAACCGTGCGTGGCCAGTACACCGCAGGCTTTGCTCAGGGCAAAAAAGTGCCGGGCTACCTGGAAGAAGAGGGCGCTAATAAAGCCAGCGCGACCGAAACCTTCGTGGCGATTCGTGTGGATATTGATAACTGGCGCTGGGCGGGCGTACCGTTCTACCTGCGTACCGGTAAACGCTTGCCAACCAAATGTTCAGAAGTCGTGGTTTACTTCAAAAATCCTGCGCTGAATCTGTTTAAAGATTCCTGGCAGGAGCTGCCGCAGAACAAGCTGACCATCCGTCTTCAGCCGGATGAGGGCGTGGATATTCAGATCCTGAATAAAGTGCCGGGCCTGGAGCATAAGCATAACCTGCAAACCACCAAGCTGGATCTGAGCTACTCCGAGACCTTCAACGAGTCTCATCTGGCAGATGCCTATGAACGCCTGCTGCTGGAAACCATGCGGGGCATTCAGGCGCTGTTCGTTCGTCGCGATGAAGTTGAAGAGGCGTGGAAATGGGTCGACTCCATCACCGAAGCCTGGGCTGCGGATAACGACGCCCCGAAACCTTATCAGGCAGGGACCTGGGGGCCGGTAGCTTCCGTGGCAATGATTACCCGTGACGGGCACTCGTGGAACGAATTTGAGTAACACGGGAGAACGTTGTCGGTAAACAGGTGATAACAAATCCGTCTTTATTTTACCGGTAACATGATCTAACACAGAAGTGGCATAGTTTTTTATGAATAAAAGCCCCGCGTGGATTCACCCGCGGGGCTTTTTTATTTACACTAGCTGAAGCGATTTTGCTCCCGAGGTCAAGGTTAGCGGGTTGTGAGGGTATTATCACCCACTCCGGACATGACTAAGAGAAAACGGGAGAACAGCCACTTTCTGAGGAATTTTTATGAATCCAAATTTGTTACGGGTAACATCGCGTATTATCGAACGCTCTCGCCCAACGCGTGAAGCCTATCTGGCACGTATTGAAAAGGCCAGGAGTAAGACCGTTCACCGCTCGGAGCTCGCCTGCGGTAATCTGGCGCATGGTTTTGCTGCCTGCCAGCCGGACGATAAGGCGGCGCTGAAAAGCATGTTGCGTAACAATATTGCGATCATCACGTCCTACAACGACATGCTGTCTGCCCATCAGCCGTATGAACATTACCCTGAACAGATTCGTAAAGCGCTGCACGCCGTGGGCGCGGTAGGGCAGGTTGCAGGCGGGGTACCTGCGATGTGTGACGGGGTAACCCAAGGGCAGGATGGTATGGAACTGTCGTTGCTGAGCCGCGAAATCATTGCCATGTCTACCGCTATTGGTCTATCTCATAACATGTTTGACGGCGCGCTCTACCTCGGCGTGTGCGACAAAATTGTTCCGGGGCTGACGATGGCCGCGCTGTCCTTTGGGCATCTACCGGCGGTCTTTGTGCCATCGGGCCCGATGGCCAGTGGTTTACCTAACAAAGAAAAAGTTCGCATTCGCCAGCTTTATGCTGAAGGTAAAGTAGACCGGCTCGCGCTGCTGGAAGCGGAAGCCGCTTCTTATCATGCGCCGGGAACCTGCACCTTTTACGGTACGGCGAATACTAACCAGATGGTTGTTGAGTTTATGGGTATGCAGCTGCCGGGATCTTCGTTTGTCCAGCCAGACGCTGAACTGCGCTATGCGCTGACGGATGCCGCGGCGCGTCAGGTGACCCGCTTGACCGGCAACGGAAACGAATGGATGCCGATAGGGAAAATGATTGACGAGAAAGTCGTGGTAAACGGCATCGTCGCGCTGCTGGCAACCGGGGGCTCCACTAACCACACCATGCACCTTGTCGCAATGGCTCGTGCCGCCGGGATCATCATTAACTGGGACGACTTCTCCGACATCTCCGAGATAGTGCCGCTGCTGGCGCGCTTATACCCGAACGGCCCGGCGGATATTAATCATTTCCAGGCGGCGGGTGGCGTACCGGTACTGATGCGTGAACTGCTGAAAGGCGGGCTGCTGCATGAAGACGTCAATACCGTTGCTGGTTTTGGCCTGCATCATTACACCATGGAACCGTGGCTGGATAACGGCCAGCTGGCATGGCGTCAAGGTGCCAGCCAGCCGCTGGATGGTGACGTGATTGCCACCATGGAAAAACCGTTCTCCCGCCACGGCGGAACGAAAGTGCTTAGCGGAAACCTGGGGCGTGCGGTGATGAAAACCTCTGCTGTTCCGGCTGAGAATCAGGTGATTGAAGCCCCTGCTGTTATCTTCGAAAGCCAGCACGACGTATTACCTGCCTTTGAAGCAGGTAAACTCGACCGCGACTGCGTGGTTGTGGTACGCCACCAGGGGCCAAAAGCCAACGGCATGCCAGAATTGCATAAACTTATGCCGCCGCTTGGAGTATTATTGGACCGCTGTTTCAAAATTGCTCTGGTGACAGATGGAAGACTATCCGGCGCCTCAGGTAAGGTGCCTTCTGCAATCCATGTTACCCCGGAAGCGTATGACGGCGGGCTGCTGGCGAAAGTGCAGGATGGCGACATTATTCGCGTCAACGGCCAGACCGGCGAGCTAACGTTGCTTGTCGATGAAGCCGTACTTGCGGCGCGCACTGCTTATCACCCGGATCTCAGCGCCGAGCGCACAGGAACCGGACGCGAGCTATTCGGCGCATTGCGCGAACAGCTTTCGGGCGCTGAACAAGGCGCAACCTGCATTAAATTTTAAGCCCGCGACGGGTATATGCCCCGCGGAAAACAGATTAAAAGTGGCTAAGAGGCACTCAGATGAAAAATTGGAAAACAACAGCAGAACAGATCCTGAAAACTGGCCCGGTCGTTCCGGTTATCGTCGTTAACAAGCTGGAACATGCGGTGCCGATGGCAAAAGCGCTGGTAGCCGGTGGCGTGCGCGTGCTCGAAGTAACGCTGCGTACCGCATGTGCCATCGACGCGATTCGCGCGATTGCGAAAGAAGTGCCTGAAGCCATTATCGGTGCGGGTACAGTACTGAACCCACAGCAGCTGGCAGAAGTGACTGAAGCCGGCGCGCAGTTCGCTATCAGCCCGGGCTTGACCGAGCCGCTGCTGAAAGCCGCCACTGAAGGGAGCATCCCACTGATCCCGGGCATCAGCACCGTATCTGAACTGATGCTGGGCATGGACTACGGTCTGAAAGAGTTTAAATTCTTCCCGGCGGAAGCTAACGGCGGCACCAAAGCATTGCAGGCGATTGCTGGCCCGTTCTCTCAGGTGCGTTTCTGCCCAACCGGCGGTATCTCCCCGGCTAACTACCGTGACTACCTGGCGCTGAAAAGCGTGCTGTGCATCGGCGGCTCCTGGCTGGTACCGGCCGATGCGCTGGAAACCGGGGACTACGACCGCATCACTAAGCTTGCCCGTGAAGCCATTGAAGGCGCGAAGCTGTAAGGCATTCAAAAGCCCCGTCTGTTCACGGGGCTGAATGAGTGAATAGCCCTTAATCGAGGGCTATTTTTTTAGCCTTCGACTTTCACCTGCGCAGCAGACACGACGGCTCTTGCGACAGCGTCATCAACGTTGCTTCCCGTTGCCAGCGCCACACCCATGCGACGTTTACCCGCAATTTCCGGCTTGCCAAACAGGCGAACCTGTAAGCCGCCGCCTAGCGCACCGGCGACATTGTTGAACGTGACATTATCGCTTTGCAATTCAGGCAGGATCACCGCCGATGCGGCCGGGCCGTACTGGCGAATCTCACCGATTGGCAGGCCGAGGAAGGCACGAACATGCAGGGCAAACTCAGAAAGATCCTGCGAAATCAACGTCACCATGCCGGTATCGTGTGGGCGAGGAGAGACTTCGCTGAAAATAACGTCATCGCCACAGACAAACAGCTCAACGCCAAACAGGCCATGCCCCCCCAGGGCGGTAACCACCTTCTCAGCAATCTCTTTTGATCTTGCCAGGGCGATGTCGCTCATCTGCTGAGGCTGCCAGGACTCACGGTAGTCACCCTCTTCCTGACGATGGCCGATTGGCGCACAGAAATGCACCCCATCTATGGCATTGATGGTCAGTAGGGTAATTTCAAAATCAAAATTGACCACGCCTTCAACAATAACCCGGCCTTTACCGGCACGCCCGCCAAGCTGCGCGTATTCCCACGCGTTTGGCAACTGGTCGGCGGTGCGAATAAAGCTCTGGCCTTTGCCGGATGAGCTCATCACCGGTTTGACGATACAAGGCAAGCCAATCTCCTGTACGGCCTGCTGGAAAGCCTCTTCACTATCCGCAAAGCGGTAGGCGGAGGTTGGCAGTTGAAGCTCTTCTGCCGCGAGTCGGCGGATCCCTTCGCGGTTCATCGTCAGCTTTGTTGCGCGCGCACACGGCACCACGCGTTGTCCCTGCGCTTCCAGCTCCAGCAGAGCGTCGGTAGCAATAGCTTCAATTTCAGGAACGATAAAATCAGGCATTTCGGCCGCAACCAGCGCTTTTAACGCCGCAGCGTCCAGCATGTTGATAACATGGCTGCGGTGTGCGACGTGCATCGCGGGCGCATTCGCGTAGCGGTCGACGGCGATAACTTCTACTCCGAGGCGCTGACACTCAATAGCCACTTCTTTACCCAATTCACCGGAACCCAGCAGCATGACTCGCGTAGCTGCCGGGCGCAGAGCTGTTCCCAACGTTGACATGTGATTTAGCCTTAACAGAGAAAAAAAGACCGCGGCAGTATAAACGAAAACGTTTGCGTTGGCAGCGGCTTTACGGCTTGTGTGATAAAATGAATGGCGATATACTGGATAAATAAACAGGTAAACGGAGCTGCAAAATGGCGGTCGAGATTAAATATGTTGTAGTGAGAGAGGGACAAGAAAAAATGGCCTTTGCCAGTAAAAAGGACGCTGACGCTTACGACAAAATGCTGGATCTGGCTGAAGTGCTTGGCGAATGGCTGCAGCAAAGCCCGCTAGCGCTTGATGAAGGGCAGAGCGATACCCTGGCGATGTGGATGGCTGAAAACAAGGATCTGCTGGCGGGCGTCCTGAAAAATGGCAAATTGCCGGCGCCGGAGTTGACCGAATCTGAGCCACAAACAGAGGCCCCTGTGGCTGAGCAAACGGCTGTGGCGGAAGACAACGTAAGCGAACATCCCGGGCGTAAACGTACTAAAGCGGCATAACCGCGCTGCCTGCGCCGGGCTACCGGCGCGATTCTTTTCCCATCTTTAGCGCCGTCCGACATTTCTTGACGTCCCGTGGCCTACTCTCGACGCGTTAAGCCAATAAAAGGTGGTCGTCATGAATAACTGGTTACAGCAGCTTCAGTCGTTACTGGGGCAATCTACCTCCTCCCCACAATCTTCGCAGCCGGCGGCCGGTACTGGCCCGGAAGGGCTTAGCAAACTTCTGGTGCCGGGAGCGCTGGGCGGATTAGCCGGGTTACTGCTGGCAAGCAAATCCTCGCGCAAACTGTTAACAAAATACGGCACCAGCGCCTTATTGGTTGGCGGCGGGGCCGTCGCCGGTAGTGTGCTTTGGAACAAATACAAAGACCGGGTTCGCCAGAGCCAGCCAGCCGCTTCGGGCTACGGTCAGCAACACTCGTCGGTAGATGTTCGTACCGAGCGATTGATTACCGCGCTGGTATTTGCCGCCAAAAGCGACGGTCATATTGATGCCAAAGAACGTCAGTTTATCGAACAGCAGTTGCGTGAAGTGGGCATCGAGGGCGAAGGTAAAGCGCTAATTGAGCGGGCGATCGATAGGCCCCTGGATCCTCAACTGCTTGCGCAGGATGTAAAAAATGAGGAAGAAGCGCTGGAGCTTTATTACCTAAGCTGTACCGCTATCGATATCGATCACTTCATGGAACGCAGCTACCTGAGCGCTCTTGGCGATGCGCTGAACATTCCACAGGATGTGAGAGTCGGCATCGAGCAGGATATTCAACAGCAAAAACAATCGCTCCCGGTTTAATCATCCTGTACCGCTACTATGCCGGGGATCTCCCGGCATTTTCTTTTTATCCTTCACGTTCCGCTTGCAAGCTTGGCTGAATTTGCCACCCTTACAGGGTGTTAAACGGAAAATGAAGAAAGTGATGCCGCCAAAAGCCAAAAAGATCCCCCACGCTATGACGCTTCATGGCGATACCCGCACGGACAACTACTACTGGCTGCGAGATGACGAACGCGCCGATCCTGACGTACTGGAATACCTTCACCAGGAAAATGACTACGGTAAAAGGATCATGGAGAGCCAACGTGCTTTGCAGGACCAACTGCTAAAAGAGATGATCGCCCGTATTCCGCCTCATGATGTTTCCGCGCCCTATGTTAAGAATGGCTTTCGCTACCGTCAGGTCTATGAGAAAGGCGATGAATACGCCGTTTACCAGCGGCAATCGGTCATTCAGGAGGAGTGGGACGCCTGGGAGGTTTTGCTGGATGCTAACAAACGTGCCGCCCACAGCGAGTTCTATACCATGGGCGGGTTATCTGTCTCGCCGGATAACGCCGTTATGGCGCTGGCGGAGGATTATCTCTCTCGCCGTCAGTTCGGTATTCGCCTGCGTAATTTAACCACCGGGAACTGGTATCCGGAGTTGCTGGATAATGTCTCAAGTAGTTTTGTTTGGGCAAATGACTCCGCAACGCTTTACTACGTTCGGAAACACCCTAAAACCCTGCTGCCTTATCAGGTCTGGCGCCATACGCTTGGCCACCCGGTTACGAGGGATCGGCTGGTATATGAGGAGAAAGATGATGCTTTCTATGTCAGCGTACATAAAACGACCTCACAGCATTTTATTGTTATCCATCTCGCCAGCGCGACCACCACTGAAGCTTTGCTGTTAGATGCGGAGCTTGCAGATGCCGAGCCACAGGTATTTGTGCCTCGGCGTAAAGATCATGAATACACGCTCGATCATTACCAGCACGGATTCTACATTCGTTCTAACAAAGACGGCAAAAATTTTGGTTTGTTCCGCAGTACGGTTCGCGATGAGAAACAGTGGGAAACGCTGATTGCTGCGCGGGAGCAGGTCATGCTCGAGGACTTCACGCTGTTTCGCGACTGGCTGGTGATTGAAGAGAGGCAGCAGGGGTTAACCAGCTTGCGCCAGATTAATTGCCATACGCACGAGTCCACCGGCATTGCTTTTGATGACCCGGCTTATGTCACCTGGCTTGGCTACAATCCCGAGCCTGAGACTTCTCATCTGCGCTATGGCTACTCCTCAATGACCACGCCGGATACGCTTTTTGAGCTGGATATGGATACCGGTGAACGCAAGGTTATCAAGCAAACCGGGGTGGCCGGTTTTGACGCCAGCAACTACCGCAGCGAACATCTCTGGATTACGGCGCGGGATGGTGTGCAGGTGCCGGTTTCGCTGGTTTACCACCGCAAGCATTTCCGCCGGGGGAAAAGTCCGCTGCTGGTCTATGGCTATGGTTCATATGGTAGCAGCATGGATGCGGATTTCAGCAGCAGCCGTCTTAGCCTGCTGGATCGAGGGTTTGTGTATGCCATTGCCCACGTGCGCGGCGGCGGAGAGCTGGGGCAGCAATGGTACGAAGACGGTAAGTACCTGAAAAAAATGAATACCTTTAACGACTATCTGGACGTCTGCGACGAGCTGCTTAAGCAGGGATATGGCGACCCGAAATTGCTTTATGGTATGGGGGGAAGTGCGGGCGGAATGTTGATGGGGGCGGCAATCAATCTGCGCCCTGAGTTATTTCATGGCGTGGTGGCTCAGGTGCCGTTTGTTGATGTCGTGACGACTATGCTGGATGAGTCGATCCCGCTGACAACCGGTGAATTTGAAGAGTGGGGCAATCCTCAGGACGAAGAGTATTATTACTACATGAAGCAATACAGTCCTTACGACCAGGTTCACGAGCAAGCCTATCCCCATCTACTGGTCACTACCGGCCTGCATGATTCACAGGTGCAGTACTGGGAGCCTGCGAAATGGGTAGCCAAATTGCGCGACTATAAACGAGATGACTCTCTGCTGTTGCTGTGTACCGATATGGATTCGGGGCATGGAGGGAAATCGGGGCGATTCAAGGCTTATGAAGGCGTGGCGCTTGAGTTTGCATTCCTGATAGCCCTGGCGCAGGGAACGTTGCCAGGGCGAGTACATTAATCTGCCGCGTTGGCCGCCAGATAATGCTTTAAGGTCATACGAAGGTCCGGCGTTAGCTCCTTGATGTTGTTGAGCATCCAGCGTAGATAACCCGGATCGTCCTCGGCGATTTCCGCGATAGGCTTGCCCCGGTATTTACCAAACATCATCGTGGTCACCAGCGCAGGACGGCCGGTGATCGTGACCATCTCCTCCGGGGTCCAGCCCGACACGTCCATAATTCTCAACAGCAGGGCCGCGGTGATATAGCAGTCGAACAAGGCGCGGTGATGATGAAGTCCGGCGGGCGTGTCCACGTGCAGCTTCAGTGACTTATACAAACCCATGTTGCTGTATTTGATGCCCGGCCACAGGCGGCGCGCCAGCTTCACGGTACAAATCCAGTCACCCTGCATTTCTGGCAGCATGCGGCTGTCAAAGCTTGCGTTGTGCGCAACATAATAACGGCTCCCGTGATAACGAGGGATCACGTCTTCAATCCAGGGTTTATCGGCCACCATTTCTTCGGTAATTTTATGGATGGCCATCGCCTGATGGCTAATCGGGCGGTCAGGGCGAACAAGATCGCTCATCGGGTTCACAATCTGGCCGTCGAGGATATCGACCGACGCCACTTCCACCACGCCACCCTGCAATCCACAGGTTTCCGTATCAATAATGCGCAGCATTTTGGGCTCCGTTAACAGACTTCAGGCGACTAGCGTAAAGGAATGACCTCGCCGTGCCAACCTCTCTCGTCCCGACGACCAATCGCCAGTAGTTCACCCTGATCGGCTCTGACAACCAGCTGGCCGAGATTATCCCAGCAGGCGCTGCGGCCAGCGGAACGCGGTTCCGTGCCTGACCAGGCGTGGTTGGCCTGCAAAATGGTTAACCCGTACTTATGTGCCCAGCGTTGCATGTACATTTCATCCTGCTGATAACTTAGTTCAGTCATGGCCGCGCCTGTGGCATAGAGGTCGGCGCCAATTTCCGCCGCGCTCCTTGGCCAGGCCTCATCGTGACTCCAGGCACTGACGGCGAGGGCGATATTACGAGAGCGTTGTCCTAAAAGCGGGGTGACGGGGGGCTGAGCGTCAATGGGATTATCCTCCGGGGGACGTTTACAGCAAGCGATACGCGACCCATCCGGCAGAAAGCCAACCATACCCGTCACGCAGCGTTCCTCTCCACCCAGCGGCAGGCCCACTATCACGGTCATATGATAGCGGTTAGCGGCATCTCGCAGGGGATCGAACAGCATATCGGTGAACGCTGGGGGGTTGGCATCAGGGCGTAAACCGCTTAATGAGAGCTCGGGGAAAACCAGAAGATCGATTTCTTCTACGGCAGCACAATATATGAAATCAAGATGATGAGCGATGTTAGCCCGGTAATCACCGGAAACGACACCGTATTGCGCAGCGGCAACATTCCAGCGTGGCATATGTTCTTCCTTAATCCATTCATCCAACGATTGCATCCTGCGATCGTTACGGATGAGCCAAAGCTTGTGGTCAACTGAACAAGGAAGAGAGTAGCATCACTTTTGCAATAGTGTGAAAATTCTTAATTTTTTATTTTTGCTTCGGTTCGTACGGCAGACGCGAGAGATTTACCGAGGCCAAGCGATAGGCGATGAGTCTTTCACGAAACCAGCCACGAAGGTGCTCCGGCTGTTCCCGTTCCACCACTTCGGCCACGATGGGCATGTTATAGCGCTCTTTAAACGCAACCCCGGCAGCAGCGAGATCGACGTTAATTTTGTCCATTTCTTCTTGGGGTAAATCGGCGAGATTGTAGCTCATCATATCCTCCTGCAAAGTCAGCGCAGACGTTACTGTTTTGCGAGGCGGATGACAAGCAACAATAGCTTATCCCGTCTCGACTTGATACCGGAGCGGGGTTATCCTTTCTGCCTTATCACATAACAAAAAGGAATAGTTAATATGGCGTTCATCTCCTCCCGCATCGCAACCGTCGCGGCATTTGTCGCTGCTATGGCCGTTTCTCCAGCCGTTTTCGCTCACGCCCACCTGAAGCAGCAGTCCCCGGCGGCAGATTCTGCCGTGACCGCTTCCCCGCAGGCGCTGACCCTGAGCTTCTCCGAAGGCGTTGAGCCTGGCTTCAGCGGCGTGGCCGTGACTGGCCCGCAGAAATCAGCGGTGAAGACCGGGAAAGTGAAGGTTGCCGGTGCCGACAACAAACAGCTGATTGTGCCGGTAGAAGAGGCCTTAAAGCCGGGTGACTATTCTGTTGACTGGCATGTCGTGTCGGTAGACGGGCACAAAACCAAGGGTAACTATCACTTCTCCGTGAAGTAAGCGCCGTGCTGTCGGCGTTTTACATCGCGCTGCGTTTTGTCCATTTCACCGCATTGATGGTGCTGCTTGGCAGCGCGATCTGCTGTTCGCTGCTGGCGCCGCAACGTTTTAAACCCGTTCTGGTTCGTCGACTCCGCGCGCAGTGGCGGCCTGCCGTTTGGCTATCGCTGGTCAGCGCTTGCCTGCTGTTTATGGCCCAGGCCGGGCTAATGGGCGACGGCTGGCGCGACGTGATTTCCCCGGACGTATGGCAGGCTGTACTGTCCACACGCTTTGGATCCGTCTGGATATGGCAGCTGTTGCTGGCCGTGGTGACGCTGGCGGTGGTGCTTATTGGGCCACGCGCGATGCAGGGATTACTGATGCTCTTTGCTGCAGCTCAGCTGATTGTTCTCGCCGGAGTAGGGCACGCCGCGATGCATGACGGTGCGCTCGGCACATTCCAGCGTATTAACCATGCCATTCACCTGTTGAGCGCAGCCTGGTGGGTTGGCGGCCTGCTGCCGCTCCTGGTTTGTATGCATATGGCGCATAAGCCGCGCTGGCGTGGTCCGGCGATTACGGCGATGATGCGTTTCTCGCGCTATGGGCACCTTGCCGTGGCTGCGGTGCTGGTGACCGGCGTTGTCAACAGCCTGTTGATCCTCGGCTGGTCTCTGCCGCTGGAAAGCGGCTATTTCCGTTTGCTGGTGCTGAAAGTCGCGCTGGTGCTTGTCATGGTGGTTTTGGCGCTGGTTAATCGTTATTTGCTGGTGCCACGTTTTGATTCTGCAGAGGCCGGGGCGCAGCGGCGCTTTATTCAGTTCACCTGGCTGGAAGTGATTTTATCGGTAGCGGTACTGCTGCTTGTCAGTACATTCGCCACCTGGGAGCCGTTCTGACGGCAACAAACTGGTTATATGAGAGACTCATGAAAAAGAGTATTTTGACTTTACTGCTGCTGGCCTGTGCTGGCTCTGCACTTGCTGCCCCGCAAATTATTACCGTCAGTCGCTTTGAGGTGGGTAAAGACAAATGGGCGTTCAACCGCGAAGAGGTGATGTTGAGCTGCCGTGCAGGCGATGCGTTATTCGCCATTAACCCAAGTACGCTGATGCAGTATCCGCTAAATGCTATTGCCGAGCAGCAGGTGAAGAGCGGCAAGACAAGCGGGCAGCCAATTAGCGTGATTCAGGTCGACGACCCGCAGCATCCGGGGCAGAAGATGAGCCTCGAACCTTTCATTGAGCGTGCGCAAAAACTGTGCGATGAGTAAAAGCTACACAATTTTTTGCCATAAAAAAACAGCAATAGCCTCAACAGGATATTGCTGTTTTTGCATAAAAAGTCACCTGAAACGCGGCTTTTTTCTGACCACTTTTGCTGCGGACTGGAAAACCTGCGTCGGTAATCTATTCTTAAGAGGCAGGGCGACTTAGCCTGCATTAATGCCAACTTTTAGCGCACGGCTCTCTCCCAAGAGCCATTTCCCTGGACCGAATACAGGAATCGTGTTCGGTCTTTTTTTTGCACGGGAACCGGCGAGCCCGCCTGGGCGTGAAGCGTTTCCCATAACGCTTTGGCTCTACCAGTGCGCTAAAACCATATCACACCTTGATGGCTTGCCGTCCAGCGTTTTTTGCGGAAATTGTTAATTATTTGTTGCGCAAACATGCGGTGTCGCGCGGACATCTCACCGTAGCTGGTGATACAGATCACAAAAATTCGCATCACACCTGCGACAACGCTACAATTCCGGCCTTGCTGACTGCGTTCCCTGAGAGACGCAGCACCCATGACAATAAGCCTGCATCCCACTATGACAAATCAAACCGAGCTTGCCGCTCAACATGCTCACGAGAATAGCCTGCGCGCCGTGCTCCGTTCCCCCCGGCTAATCCAGCGAGAAGTGCTTGCCGGGGTTGTGACCGCGCTGGCGCTGATCCCCGAAGTTATTTCCTTTTCCCTGATTGCCGGCGTCGATCCGAAAGTCAGCCTGATAGCCTCTATCGTGCTTTGCTTTGCCATGTCGATTTTGGGCGGCCGTCCCGCAATGGTTACCGCCGCAGCCGGATCGGTGGCGTTGGTGATTGGGCCGATGGTCCACCAGTACGGCATCGGCTATATCCTGCCCGCGGTGGTACTGGCCGGGGGGATCCAGATCCTGTTCGGCGTGACCGGACTGGCGCGTATGATGCGTTACATACCGCTTTCAGTGATGACCGGGTTTGTTAACGCCCTGGGCATACTTATTTTCTTCGCTCAGGTGCCTCATGTCTGGGGGCAATCACCGCGGGTTTGGGGGCTGTTTGCCGTGACGCTTGGCGTCGTACTGCTGCTGCCGAGGGTGTTGAAATCAGTACCTTCACCGCTGGTGGCTATCGTGCTGGTGACCGGCCTGAGTGCTGCAATGGGCTGGACGCTGCCTACGGTCGGCGACAGCGGGCCAATGAAGGCAGGGTTGCCGGGATTAACGGCGCTGCAGGTGCCGCTGAACCTTGAGACGCTGCGCATTATCTGGCCCTGCGCCCTGAGCATTGCTTTTGTCGGACTAATGGAATCGCTGTTGACCGCAAAGCTGGTGGATGACCTGACCGATACGCCATCCAGCAAACGCCGTGAATGCTGGGGGCTTGGCGTTTCCAATATCTTCGCCGGTTTTTATGGCGGTATCGCCGGCTGCGCGATGATCGGGCAAACCATCGTCAACGTCGAGCTGGGAAGAGGGCGTACGCGGCTTTCGACGGTGGCGGCTGCTCTGGTGTTATTGCTATTGGTGACCGCGTTGAGCGAGGTGATGGCCAAAATCCCAATGGTGGTGCTCGCCGGGATCATGATGATTGTGGCGGTGAAAACGCTGAATTGGCACAGCATCTCGCCCCGCACGCTGCGCCGGATGCCGCTTCCGGAAACGTTAGTGATGCTCGTTACCGTTGCCGTAACGGTCTATACCGATAACCTGGCGCTTGGCGTGCTGGGCGGCGTTATTTTCGCGATGATGCTGTTTGCTCGCCGTATTGCCCACGTTGTACGTGCTGAGCGTCAGCTTTCGGCGGATGGTCGCACTGTGACTTATGCGGTGCGTGGTCCGTTATTCTTTGCCAGCAGCAACGATCTGGTGGAGCATTTTCATTATGCCGACGATCCGCCGCGGGTGATTATCGATCTCACCTATGCGCAAATTTGGGACGCCTCCACCGTTGCCGTACTGGACGCCATTGAAACGCGCTATCAGCGCTACCAGGCAGACGTTGAGATTGTTGGCCTGGATACCCACAGCGCGGATTTCCATCAACGCCTGAGCGGCAAACTTTAGTCTTTTTTCCGGCAGCGTTCGGCTGCCGGCTACTCCCCATCTCTCTCAGCATGAAATGCCGCTTTTTGAGCGCGCGGTCACAATTTCCCACTACTTTTATCTGTCTGACTGACTGTTTAAATTACAAGCTGGGGAAATAAACATTTTCGCAACATTTCCATTGCCAGCCATAACGGAATAACTTATTACTATTTAACCGCTTAGTGATATTAAGCGGCCCCGCCTCCACTATAACGATAAATAACAGGACACTTTATGACGACAAACGATGCCGTCCGTGAGGACGCTGCGCGCGGCTTTTGGCCGACGGTCAAAACCTTCCCGGCGACGGTAATTGCGCTACTGTTTTTCACCCTGGTCATCCGCTTCAGCTACTTTATGGCCTGGCCGTTTATGACGGTGATCATGACCCGTAATTACCATCTCTCGCCGATCTCCGTTGGGGTGGCGATGACCAGCAGCGCGCTTTTAGCCGTAGTGCTGGGGATGTATGGCGGGCAGCTGTCGGATAAATTAGGCCGCCGTGGCGTATTAGCCCTGGGCTGTGCTCTGTCTTTCGTGGGATATGCGCTACTCGGGCTGGCGACAGGAATGACGTTGTTTATCATTGGGCTAATGATCGTTGGCGTCTGTTTTGCGTGGGTTGAGCCGCCAACGCGTGCCCTGATGAGCGACTTACTGGGTGACCGCCGTCGCCGCGCCCTGGCGCTGCAAATTCGTTACTATCTGGTGAACGTCGCAGCGGTTACCGGGCCGGTGGTCGGTATTGCTTTTGGGCTGACGTCGCAAAAGGGGACGTTCGTGATAACCGCCATCAGTTATTTGCCGTTGCTGGTTTATACCTTACTGTTTATTCCTGCCGGGAAGTTGGTGGCAAATGGAAGCGAACATAAATCCGCAGTGAGATTGCGCGACGTTATGCTGATTATCGCGCGCGATAAACTGTTTGTAGCGGCGATGTTATGCAGCACATTATGCGCAGTCGTCTTTGTTCATTATGAGTCCGTGGTCCCGCTTTATTTACTGACGCTGAACGCCGAAGCCGCGGTGAAACTGATTACGCTGATTCTGGTGTCGAACGCCTGTACGGTATTGATAGCCCAGCTGTTCCTGGTTCGTTTTCTGTCGCAGGTTAGCCTGCCTAACCGTATTTTGCTGGGTGGCGCTATTTTTGCGATTTCACAGCTTCTGTTCTGGTCCGTGCGGACGCCGGATGCGTTGCTCTGGGTGAGCGTCACGATTATTTTCAGCATCGGTGAGGCGATTTTGATGCCAAACCTGAATATTCTGCTGGATCAGCTGGCGCCGGATGAGCACCGGGGAGCTTATCTTGGGGCCTCTACGCTGACCACGCTGGGCGTTGCCCTGGGGCCACTGATTGGCGGCGTAATGCTGACCCTGACGGGGGCCGGCGTCTTTTTGGGAACCATGCTGTTTAGCCTGCTGCTGTGCGCTATTATCTACGCCTGCAAATCCGGCCTAAAACAACGGTTACAAGAGTAAAACTGAGCGGAGTTAAGATGGTTACTGAAGCACCACGCCTTGAAACGGAACGTCTCGTTCTGCGCCACTTCACGCTGAACGACTACGATGCGCTGGTCGCCTGCTGGGCCGATCCGGAAATGGTCAAATTTATCGGCGGCGGGAAGCCGCAGGACGGCGAGATGAGTTGGGGACGGCTGATGCGCTACATCGGTCACTGGCAGGCGCTGGGCTATGGCTACTGGGCTTTATTTGAGAAACAGAGCGAGCGATTTGTCGGTTCGTTCGGTTTCCAGGACGCTAAACGCAGCCTCACGCCAGCGCTGGAGTACCCTGAGGCAGGTTGGTCGCTGATTCCGGCTGTACACGGTAAAGGGTATGCGGCTGAAGCGCTCAATGCGGTTATAGGCTGGGCGGATGAAAACTTCGATGGGCCGGTGTGCTGCATTATCGACGACGATAACCAGCGCTCTATTGGACTGGCAGAGCGCTTTGGTTTTGCTTTCCGTCACTATGTCGAATACCACGGCAAGCA
This sequence comes from Enterobacteriaceae bacterium RIT693, assembly GCA_009668225.1. Lineage (GTDB taxonomy): Bacteria > Pseudomonadota > Gammaproteobacteria > Enterobacterales > Enterobacteriaceae > Cedecea. The sequence goes on from WJYK01000003.1 coordinate 225,456, forward strand.
GGTAAGAATGCTGGTACGCCCGCGTAACCGCTAGCTTTAAGGCATCCTGCTCAGAAGTCGCTGTACTGCCGGGCAGGTAGCCAGAACCCGTCGATAAAATCTTCTACCGGATAACACCCGCCGTGGCGCATGCGCTGCTCACTCATTGCGCTCAGGCACCGGTGCTTGCTGGTAAACACCTCAAGCACCAAATCGTCGCAGCCGCCGTCCAGGTAACAAACAAATAAAACCAAAGCAAACATTAGCGCCTCAGAACCGCTTCGTTTGGTTTAAGTGTAGGGGAGCAAAAGGGAGTGGGGGAAATAAATAACCCGTCTCGTGGACGGGAGAGAATACTGACAAGTTCCTTGATTTAAAAATCCTGAACTTTGATCCAACAATAACAATGAATAATATTCTCTGGTTTGCCCCAAACAGTCGAAAACCACGTTTTTCGGCTGTTTGTCATCAAATATAACCCGTCTCGTGGACGGGAGAGAATACTGACAAGTTCCTTGATTTAAAAATCCTGAACTTTGATCCAACAATAACAATGAATAATATTCTCTGGTTTACTCCAAACAGCTGAAAACCACGTTTTTCGGCTGTTTGTCATCTATGTAACCCGTCTCGTGGACGGGTTCATCTTGAGTTATGCAAGGCGCATCACCCAGGCATCACGGTGCTGGTCGTAATGTTGTAGGTAAAGGACGGAGTGTTCGCCGTCCAGCACGGCGGGAATGGAGGTTTCGTCATCCCAGGCATCAAGCTGCATGCACAGGTCAGGGTCGGACTTGCAGGGGATGCTTAACGTTCGATCCCCCTGTTGTTCACCGTGTAATTCGGCATCGTCAATTTCGAAGATGCCGATCCGGACGTTGGTTTTTGTCATCTTTGGCTCCTTGTTAGCTGCAGTAGGTGGTATGACCAGTAAGTCACCCCATTTTCAGCGTAGTCAAGGCAGCACAAATTGCCAACTTAAAAACGTGCTTATTTCTTCAGCCAGCCTGCGGTGCGGCGAAAAGCTTGCCGTCACGGACCAGCTCTCTCGGATAGCTGTTCTTCAGGCGTGAGCCGACTTTACGCGTCAGACCAAGCGGCTGACTCTGAAAAGTGACAACAACCTCATCACGTGACGGTGTCACTTCTGGGTAGATATCCCGCCCACGGTACCACTCTTCGGCCTCTGCTTCGCTCAGCGGGAAACAAAGCGAGTTGTCACTTTTTACCAACGCGACCACGGCTTCATGCTGCCAGCGGAAGCCTTTGTTGTGCTGTTCGGCAAGCTTCAGGCCAATACGGGAGAAACGAACTTTGCCGATAAGGGGTTCTATTTCGGTCGGGAACAGCCAGATTTCTTTATCACGCTGCCACAGACGGAGTTCATCGCCCCAGGTAAGACCCGATTTTTCCGCGGCGGCGGTGACTTCTGCCGCCGATTTTCCCTTCATAGGCACGAAGGGGAATTTTCCCACTTTATAGCCGGGAGCTGGAAGCGGCTCGATGGAGGCCGTTTTGCGTAAACGTGCGACGAAAAAGCCTTCACAGTCGTAAATCTGCGGGAAGACGTGCAGGAAACCTTCCGGCGTCAGCGCGCGAGCTGCTTCAGGGAAAAGCTCGTCGAGAGGCGCAATTTCTACCGCGTCCGGCCAGGTATCCAGCAGCCACTGGCAGATTTCCTGATTTTCCTGGCGATTAAGCGTGCAGGTTGAGTAGACCAGGGTGCCGCCTGGGCGCAGAGCGTGAAAAGCGCTTTCGATCAGTTCCCGTTGGGTATTGGCTATCTCCGCCGTACTTTCGGGTGACCAGTTGCGCAGGGCGTCCGGATCTTTACGCACCACGCCTTCGCCGGAGCAGGGCGCATCCAGCAGAATGGCGTCGAAGGATTCCGGCAGGGCGGCACCAAATACGCGGCCGTCAAAATGGGTAAGAGCCACGTTGCTTATGCCGCAACGGCTGATGTTTGCGTGCAGGACTTTCACCCGGCTGGCGGAGTATTCGTTCGCCAGAATTGCGCCAGTATTACCCATACGAGCGGCTATCTGGGTCGTTTTTGAGCCTGGGGCGGCGGCGACGTCCATCACGCGCTGCGGTTCATTGCCGTCGGCAAACAGGGCGGCGACGGGCAGCATCGAGCTGGCTTCCTGAATGTAGAACAGGCCGCTCAGGTGTTCGGCCGTACTGCCCAGCGGCAGGGTTTCTTCATCATCTCGCTCAATCCAGAAACCTTCTTCACACCACGGCACCGGCGTCAGGCGCCAGTGATAAGGGGCGACGAGCGTGAGAAACTCGGCCACGGAGATCTTCAGCGTATTTACGCGCAGGCTGCGGCGCAGCGGCAGCTGGCAGTATTCGATAAAGCTTTCCAGCGTCTGGTCTGCGGGAAGCGCATCGCGAATAGCGTCGAGGAAAGGTTGCGGAAGATAAACGGCAGTAGATTGAGCCATGAAAAACGCCCCTGGAAAAATTAAGGGGCGCAGTTTAACACGGAATTGCCCGGGCGGCGCACCGCTCCGGGCTTGAGGGTTAGCGTGGCAGGGCGGTTCCCCACTGGCGCCACTCTTTCGGCTCGCTTTCCAGCAGCAGGAAGTGTTTGCCCGTTTCGGCCTTCGGCGAGAGCGGGATCCCCGGTGGGGTGGCAAACGCAATGCCGCCGCGAATAAACTGGTTAAAGGTCCCGGTTTTGACCACGCCGCCGGTTAAGCCAAAGTCCAGGCTGTAGCCGGAAGCCAGCCAGAATACCGAACTCTCACGCACCAGATGCTGGTAACGCTTGCTGATGCGCAGGCCAACCATTACGCGATCTGAGAGGTTGCCAAGCGTCATGCCGGTCACCGTACCAACTTCAATCCCTCGGAACAGCACCGGCGTGCCGATGCTCAGAGAACCGGCTTCCGGCACCTCGAGCACGATGTTCAGGCCGTCGGAATAACGGGAGTCGGTGATTGACGCCTCCTGTAGCTCGAAATCACGGCGCGGGTTGCCGTTGCCAGGCTCAACGTTGATGTAAGGCTGGAAAATCGTATCAAGATGATCGACGCCCGCCGCCGAGATTTGCGGCGTCACAACGGAGAAGCGGGTGCCGCCCCGTGCAAAGGTGGAAACATATTCCGGGTACAGGACCGCCTTCGCCTCAACTTCGTTACGCGACTGCGTCAGGTTCAGCGATTCAAGCTGACCAATATCGATACCCAGATAGCGGATTGGCATGCCTGCTGAAAGCTTCCCGGCATCAAACGTGTGCAGCGTTATCTGGCTGCCTACCGCCCGCGCTGCGGTTTCTGAAGCATAAAGTACGCGTTTTTCGCCTTTCACCTGACCCACGCTTGCGCCTGTCATATTGTCAAAGCTGATGGCACCTTTCAGGGCACGAGAAAGCGGAGAAGCCTGAACGGTAAGCCCGCTGCCGTTAAGCTGCACGCGCGCACCGCCTTCAGCCCAGAACACGGTGTTTGGCGTCAGCAGCTTGCGGTATTCCGGCTTGATATGGACATCAATATCAAAGTTATTGGCGCGAGGGCGAATGGAGATAATTTCCCCCACCTGGAATTTGCGGTACAGCACCACGGAGCCTGTTTGAATATCGGGCAGGCTGGAGGCGGTAAGCGTTAACGTAGTGGTCGGAATGTCGCTCAGGCTGTTTTCAATGGCTTTTTCCATGTTGGCGTAAAGCGGATAGCTGCTTTTCATCTCGCCTTTGCTGCCCGGTAGCACGCGGATGCCGCCGTTTACCCATTCGCTGGCGCTGGCGCCAAGGAACTCTACGCCGTCCATACCAAGCTTCACGTCAATGCGGCTGTTAACGACAAACTTGCTGTCGCCCTGCAGCAGGTGGCGATACTGCGGGTCAATGGCAACGGAGAAGGTGACCCCCTTCGCCGAGAGATTGCGTTCCACCACCTGGCCGATTTGTATTCCGTGCAGAATGATGGGCTGCCCGGCGTCGATGCCGTAGCTCTCCGGCGCGCTCAGGGAAAGCGTTAACACGTTAGGTTGCTGCAGCGGCGTTTTGTCGCTTGGCACTACGGTAAATTTAGCCTGCGGCTCGCCCTCGCCTGGAACGAGCTCAAAAGTGCTGCCCGTCAGCAGGCTACTGATGCTCGGATTATCGAGCGAGATTTTAGGGCTGCGTAGCTCGATACGCGTTCCGCTGCGCATCAGGCTAACAACGCCTGGATCAACGGTCATTTCACCGGTTACCGCCCCACCGGGATTCAGGTTCAACTTGGTCAGAGAGCCGACTTCCAGCCCCTGATACATCAGTTTCGTCGACCCTGCCTTCAGGCCATCACCGCTTGGGAGATCGAGATTAATGATGACGCCACGCTGGCTGTGGGCCAGGTCTTCATACAGACCAAACTCATCATCGGCTTTCGCTGGCTCAGAGTTGTCAGGGGAGTCAAAAGCGATGGCTCCGTTCACTAACGCTGCCAGGCTTTCAAGCTGAACTTTGGCCCCGCTCAGGCCTACATCCGCCTTAACGCCGGATACGTTCCAGAAGCGGCTACCTTTTTTCACCAGGTTCGTGAAGCGACGATCGATAAGTACGTCGACGGTAACGCCCTGTTTGTTCTGGTTGATGGCGTAGTCATATACGCGGCCAACCGGAATTTTACGGAAATAGACCAGCGAACCGCTGTTCAGCGAACCCAGGTCTGGTGCATGCAGGTGAATCATTAGTTCACCGTTATCAAGCCGATATTTAGGCTGGGTATCGAGCGCGGTGAAGTGGTCGCGCGGCTCGCCTTTACCCGGCATCATGCCGATATAGTTACCGCCAACCAGCGCATCAAGCCCTGACACCCCGGCAAGCGAAGCCTTTGGCGTAACCAGCCAGAACTGCGTGTCTTCACGCAAAGCGTCCTTCATGTCGCTTTTGATGCTGACTTTGACTTCAATTTTACGCAGGTCATCGCTCAGGCTAATGTTCTGCACGGTACCGACTTCAACCCCCTGGTAGCGCACGGGCGTGCGGCCGGCAACGATACCGTCGGCAGAGATAAAGTCGATGGTAACGGTGTTGCCCCGCTCCTGATAAGTCGTCCAGATCAGCCAGCCGGCGATCAGCAACGCAATAATAGGTAACAACCAGAAAGGAGAGATCCGGCGTTTCGTTTTAATTCGCGCCTCAGTCGGTGAAGCGGGCGTTTCCTGACTCATGTGCGTCCCAAAGTAGTCGGCTATCCAGCCATTCGACGGCAAGAATAGTTAATATAACCGCCGCGCCAAAAAATACCGCGGCGGGCCCCATCGTAAAAGCTAACAGCTGGTCACGGTTAACCAGTGACATCATCAATGCAATGACAAACAGATCGAGCATAGACCAGCGGCCAATCCAGGTGACAAAGCGCAGCAGCAAAATACGGGTTCTTAGTCCCTGCTGGCATTTGAAATGAATACTGATAAGCAGCGTAATCAATACAATAACTTTAGTAAACGGCACCAGGATACTGGCAATGAATACCACGGCGGCAACGGCAATGTTGCTGTGTGCGAGAGAGATAATGCCCGACATAATGGTGTCTTCTTGCCGTGCGCCATTCACGTAAATAATAGAAATAGGCAGCAGGTTAGCCGGGAGCAGGAACACCAGCGAGGCAATCAGCGCCGCCCAGGATTTTTGTAAGCTTTGCTTACGGCGATGGTGCAGCGGTACATGGCAACGTGGGCAGCGGCCCCGATCGTCGGGAACACCGGTGAAATGACAGCCCAGGCAAACCCGCAGCTGCGCGTTGAAGGCGCGCGGAGGGCGCTGTGGATAAAAACGTTCCCACAGCTGCTCAATATTGAGATGGATCATGGTCAACAGGCTCAGAACCACCAGCGCAATAAAGGCGACGAGGCCCGGGCCTGGCTGTATAAAGGCATACTCCCGGACTTTGATGCAGGCCACGCCGATACCCACCAGGTAGATATCCAGCATTACCCATTCTTTGAGCTTATCCAGCATCAGCAGCACCGGGCGCAGATTCATACCGAGAATATTGCCAAAATAGAGGTAAGCAATCGCCGCGACCAGCGTCGCAGGAGCCCCTACAACGCAGAAAAGCACCACTGCGGCAGTAAGCACATCCCCCTGGCTTGCCATCTGCCAAATCCCTTGCATGACGTTGGCGTCAATACGCGAGCCGAGCAGGTAAATCCTCAGTAAGGGATCGGCGAAGGCGACCGGCATCAGTAGCAGCATCGCAATAGCCATCGCCCCCAGGCGCGTTAGTGACCAGTCGCGGCCATGGTGTACCCTGGCCTCACAACAAGGGCAATAGGCACTTTGTGTTGATTTGACCGGCGGCAGCGAGAAAAGGGTATCGCATTGGGGACAACGCTGATAACGTGCCTGGGGCAGGACCTGACTGATGGCGTGTATTTTCATGGTGCGTCGTAAGCCGGGAGCGTTGTTATCTGAATTATTCATTTAGCCTATCGTAATTCATAAAATGATACACCTTGTGGCACAGCGCATTTAATGCTTATTTTAGTATGCTACGAAGTAAAGTAAGACAACATGACGGTTATTTAATGAACAAAGAACAATTTTACGCGGATCTAAACCGCGATTTTAGTGCGTTAATGGCAGGTGAAACCAGCTTCCTTGCAACACTCGCGAATACCAGTGCTTTGTTGTTTGAACGCCTGGACGGTGTTAACTGGGCGGGATTCTACCTCCTTGAGGCACAGACGCTAGTGCTGGGACCCTTCCAGGGCAAAATCGCGTGCGTGCGTATCCCCGTGGGCAAAGGCGTATGCGGTACGGCTGTCGCCACCGCGTCAGTTCAGCGTGTCGAAGATGTACATGCCTTTGACGGCCACATCGCCTGCGATGCGGCGAGTAATTCTGAAATTGTGCTGCCGTTAGCGGTAAATGGCCAGGTTATCGGCGTGCTTGATATTGACAGCACCGAGTACGGTCGTTTTTCAGAAGAAGACGAAATCGGTTTAAAAACCCTGGTTTCGCGGCTTTCAGAGGTGCTTGGCGGCACTGATTTTAAAAAATTCTTCCCTCGATAGCATGATAAGCAACGGATAACGTGGCATTTAGCGATGGCGTCATTATAATGTCGCCTGTTCATGCCTGCGGCTTATTGGCAATTCCGTTGTAATCAGGAAATTTCATGGAAAATCAACCTAAGTTGAATAGCAGTAAAGAAGTTATCGCATTTTTGGCCGAGCGTTTTCCACGCTGTTTTAGTGCTGAAGGTGAAGCTCGTCCGTTGAAGATTGGTATCTTCCAGGATTTAGTCTCCCGCGTTGAAGGCGAAATGAGCCTCAGCAAAACTCAGCTTCGTTCGGCATTACGTCTTTATACTTCAAGCTGGCGTTACCTGTACGGCATCAAAGCTGGCGCGACTCGCGTTGATCTTGATGGTAATCCGTGCGGTGAGCTGGACGAACAGCATGTAGAACATGCTCGCCAGCAGCTTGAGGAAGCAAAAGCTCGAGTGCAGGCGCAACGCGCTGAACAGCAGGCGAAAAAACGTGAAGCTGCCGCCGCCGCCGCTGGCGTAACGGAAGAGGCGCCACGTCGCGAACGTAAACCTCGCCCGGCAGCTACACCACGTCGTAAAGAAGGGGCAGAGCGCAAACCTCGCGCAGAAAAGCCGGCACCTAAGGCTCCTCGTGAAGAGCGCCGTACACCGGTGACCGATATTGCAGCTCTGCAGGTTGGACAGGCCATTAAAGTCAAAGCGGGTAACAACGCAATGGATGCTACCGTATTGGAAATTACCAAAGATGGCGTCCGTGTACAGCTGACTTCTGGTATGGCAATGATCGTACGCGCAGAACACTTGCAGTTCTGAAACGGAGGCCTGACTCAGGCATGAACAAACTCTTTAAGCTTACGGCTATCGCCAGCCTGCTGTTCATGGCAGGCAGTGCCCTGGCCCTGGACAACATTACCCGTGCTGACCAAATTCCGCAGTTAAAGGAAGAGGCTCAGCACGCAACGGTGAGTGAACGTGTAACCTCTCGTTTTACGCGTTCTCATTACCGCCAGTTCGATTTGGATGCCAACTTCTCGGCAAAAATCTTCGATCGTTATCTGAATCTGCTGGACTACAGCCATAACGTGCTGCTGGCAAGCGACGTCGCACAATTTGCCGCGAAGAAAGGGCAGATTGGCGATGAGCTGCGGTCTGGCAAGCTCGACGTATTTTATGATTTATACAACCTGGGCCAGAAGCGCCGTTTTGAGCGCTATCAGTATGCGCTGAAGGTGCTGGCGAAGCCGATGGACTTCACCGGCAACGACACGATTAATCTGGATCGCAGCAAGTCACCGTGGCCGACAGGCGTCGAAGAGTTGGATAAACTCTGGGATGCAAAAGTGAAGTACGACGAGTTAAGCCTGAAGCTGGCCGGTAAAACCGAGCAGGAAATTCGCGAAACGCTGACTAAACGCTATCAGTTTGCTATTCGTCGTTTGACGCAAAGCAACAGCGAAGACGTGTTTTCGCTGGCGATGACGGCGTTTGCTCATGAGATAGACCCGCACACCAATTATCTCTCCCCGCGCAGTACCGAACAGTTCAACACCGAAATGAGCCTTTCTTTAGAAGGGATCGGTGCGGTACTGCAAATGGATGATGATTACACCTTGATTAACTCCATGGTAGCCGGTGGCCCGGCGGCGAAAAGCAAAGCCATTACCGTAGGTGACCGAATTGTTGGCGTAGGCCAGACGGGCAAGCCAATGGTTGATGTTATTGGCTGGCGTCTGGACGATGTTGTGGCGCTGATTAAAGGGCCGAAAGGCAGCAAAGTGCGCCTTGAGATCCTGCCTGCGGGCAAAGGCACTAAAACGCGTACCGTTACGCTAACCCGCGAGCGCATTCGTCTTGAAGACCGCGCGGTCAAAATGTCTGTGAAAACAGTCGGCAAAGAAAAGGTCGGCGTGCTGGATATTCCTGGCTTCTATGTTGGCCTCACCGATGACGTGAAGGTTCAGCTGCAGAAACTGGAAAAACAGAACGTTAAAAGCGTGATTATCGACCTTCGCTCTAACGGCGGCGGTGCACTGACGGAAGCGGTATCGCTGTCCGGTCTGTTTATCCCAAGCGGTCCGGTCGTCCAGGTGCGTGACAACAACGGTAAAGTCCGTGAAGATAGCGACACCGATGGGGTGGTCTATTACAAAGGACCGCTGGTGGTGCTCGTTGACCGCTTCAGCGCCTCAGCATCTGAAATCTTTGCTGCGGCAATGCAGGACTATGGCCGCGCGCTGATTGTCGGTGAACCGACCTTCGGTAAAGGTACGGTTCAACAGTACCGTTCGCTGAACCGTATATACGATCAGATGCTGCGCCCGGAATGGCCTGCTCTGGGGTCGGTTCAGTACACCATCCAGAAGTTCTACCGCATCAACGGCGGCAGTACGCAGCGTAAAGGTGTGACCCCGGACATCATGATGCCTACCGGTACCGAGCAAACCGAGACCGGCGAAAAGTTTGAAGACAACGCGCTACCCTGGGACAGCATCAACGCGGCAACCTACGTGAAGACCGGTGATTTAACGCCGTTCGAACCAGAATTGTTGAAGCTGCATCAGGATCGTATCGTGAAAGATCCGGAGTTCCAGTACATCATGAAGGACATTGCTCGCTTCAATGCCCTGAAGGAAAAGCGTAACGCTGTCTCTCTTAATTACGCCCAGCGCGAAAAAGAGAACCTGGAAGACGACGCCACGCGCCTGGCCCGAATCAACGACCGCTTCAAGCGTGAAGGCAAAGCGCCGATTAAGAAACTCGACGATCTGCCGAAGGATTACCAGGAGCCCGATCCGTATCTTGATGAAACGGTTCATATCGCTATCGATCTTGCCGGAATGGAGCAGGGGAGACCGGCGGAGCAGCCGGCTCCGGCGAAATAACTCTCCCGGATGGGCACCCGAAACGGTGCCCATTTTTTTACCTGTCTCCAGCGATGTAAGACAAATGCATACAAAATGTAAAGTTATGTATTATTAATCACTTGGCGGCGTCAGATGCTTGAAAATAGGCGGCGCGCCCCTACGATGTTGTGGAGCGCAAAGAGCGTGTTTTTAACCGAGGTAAAAAGAAAATTATGATGCGTATCGGGCTTTTCCTGCTGACCAACCTTGCGGTAATGGTCGTTTTCGGGCTGGTGCTAAGCCTGACGGGGATCCAGTCAAGCAGCGTTCAGGGTCTGATGATCATGGCGGTGCTGTTTGGCTTTGGCGGCTCAATTATTTCCCTGCTGATGTCAAAATGGATGGCGTTACGTTCAGTAGGCGGCGAGGTGATTGAGCAGCCTCGTAACGAAACTGAGCGCTGGTTGATTGAAACCGTGCGCCAGCAGTCACAGCAGGCGGGCATCGCTATGCCACAGGTCGCGATTTACCACGCACCAGACATCAATGCTTTCGCCACCGGAGCACGCCGCAACGCTTCTCTGGTCGCAGTGAGTACGGGTCTGCTGCAGAATATGAGTCGTGATGAAGCAGAAGCGGTTATCGCCCACGAAATTAGCCATATCGCCAACGGTGACATGGTGACCATGACCCTGATTCAGGGGGTAGTGAACACCTTTGTTATCTTCATTTCCCGTATCATCGCTCAGGTGGCTTCCGGCTTCCTGTCCGGGAACCGTGATGATAACGAAAGCAGCAATGGCAACCCGCTGATTTACTTTGCGGTGGCTACGGTACTGGAGCTGGTGTTTGGTATTCTTGCCAGCATCATCACCATGTGGTTCTCTCGTCATCGTGAATTCCACGCTGACGCCGGTTCAGCGAAGCTTGTTGGCCGTGAGAAGATGATTGCTGCGCTGCAGCGTCTGAAAACCAGCTATGAGCCACAGGAAGCCAGCAGCATGATGGCGTTTTGCATCAACGGTAAGGCAAAATCAATGAGCGAGCTGTTCATGACGCACCCGCCGCTGGACAAACGTATTGAAGCGCTGCGCAGCGGCGAATACCTGAAATAAACGAAGTATTGAAGCAAAAAGCGTGCCCTGAGCGGCACGCTTTTTTTATGCCTGCGTGCGGGGTTGAGACATTCGCAATCCGCTGACGATGGCGGCAATGGTGGCAAAAATACCCGCCAGCACCAGCGAAGCGTGAGTGCCGCCGGTGGTAAACAGGTTGAACATAAGCGCCACCAGCGCCGCGCCGCAGCTCTGGCCAAGCAGGCGCGCGGTGCCCAGCATTCCGCTGGCTCCGCCGCTGCGGTGACGAGGAGCTGAAGAGATAATGGTGTGGTTGTTAGGCGACTGGAACAGGCCAAAACCCGCCCCGCAAAGCACCATGCGCCAGATGATATCGATATCGGACGGATTATGCGGCAGCAGCGCCAGGGCGAATAATCCGCAAGCCATAACGGCCAGCCCCACGGCGCCCATCAGACCGGCATGAACCCGTTCAATAAGGTAGCCCGCAAGCGGCGCCATCACCATCGTGGCCAGCGGCCATGGCGTTAGCAACAGTCCGGTTTCAACTTCACTACGCCCCAGCACGGTTTGCATAAAAAAGGGCAGGGAGACCAGCGCCAGCATCTGGGCGGCAAACGAACATATTGAGGTGCCAATGGACAGCGAAAAAATCGGGATCCTCAGCAGGTCAACCGGCAGAAGCGGGAACGGAAGGCGCAGCTGACGGCGAATAAAGAAATAGCCAATCACCACCAGCGCGAGCAGCTCGCCAATAATGACTGAGCCAGGCTGTCCCTGCGAAAAGCCGCTGATGGCCGAAATCAGCAGGCCGAAGGTCAGGGCGTTCATTACTGCGCTCGGAATGTCAAAGCGCTGACCCTGAGATTTCTGCTGATTCGGCGGCAAATAGCGCAGGGCCAAAACCAGCGAAACAATGCCAATCGGCACGTTGATTAAAAACAGCCACTGCCATGACGCGACAGAAAGAATGGCGGCGGCAACCGTAGGGCCCGCCGCTGATGACACCGCAACAATAAACGAATTAACGCCCATACCGCGGCCAAGAAAACGCTGAGGGTAAATAAGGCGAATCAGCGCGGTGTTGACACTCATCAACGCTGCCCCTCCAAACCCTTGCAGTACACGGGCAAATGTCAGCATTGGCAGAGACGTTGAAACTGCGCAAAACAGTGATGTCAGGCAGAACAGCACCAGGCCGCTCTGATAGATACGGCGGTAGCCAAAAATATCGCCAAGGAAGGAGAGTGACAGAAGCGAGACAATAATAGCAATCTGGTAGGCGTTAACGACCCAGATGGATTCCGCCGGGCTGGCATTTAAATCGTGAGCTATGGTCGGCAGGGCGACGTTAGCGATAGCGCCGTCCAAAACGGCCATCATTATCCCGAGCGCAATGGTAAAAATGGCGCCATAACGTTGGGGCGTAGGTAAGCCGTCGGACACTAATTTATCCATACTTTAAATTTGCTGTGCGAAGTCGTTAGGAGGGTAATGATTTTATCATTAAACAATCTCCGGGATGCCGCAGATTTGTAACGAATCAGCAGGCTTCGATTGCGGCACAGGCGGCGCATCCATATACTAAAAAACGGTTCCAATTTTTATAAAACAATGACGCCCGAGGTGATGAATGGCACTTGCAGACCCCGATAAGCAGCCCGACTCCGTTTCTTCCGTGCTGAAAGTCTTCGGTATCTTACAGGCGCTTGGCGAAGAGAAAGAAATAGGGATCACCGAACTGTCTCAGCGTGTGATGATGTCAAAAAGCACCGTCTATCGCTTCCTGCAAACCATGAAATCGCTGGGCTACGTGGCGCAGGAGGAAGAGTCAGAAAAATACTCGCTTACGCTGAAACTCTTTGAGCTCGGCAGCGGTGCTTTACAGAATGTTGATCTTATCCGCAGCGCGGATGTGCAGATGCGCGAGCTTTCCCGTCTGACGAAAGAGGCAATTCATCTCGGCGCGTTGGACGAAAGCAGTATTGTTTATATTCATAAAATCGACTCACTCTATAATTTACGGATGTACTCCCGTGTCGGGCGTCGAAATCCGTTATACAGCACGGCAATTGGTAAGGTTCTGCTGGCGTGGCGCGAGCGTGCAGAGGTTCTTGAGATCCTCTCTGATGTTGAATACGTTAGCAGCACCGAGCGGACGATATGCAGCACGGATGAATTATTGCCAGCGCTGGATTGTGTACGTGAGCAGGGCTTTGGTGAGGACAATGAAGAGCAGGAAGAAGGTATTCGCTGCGTAGCGGTGCCGGTATTCGATCGTTTTGGCGTGGTTGTTGCCGGGATGAGCATCTCTTTTCCAACCCTACGCTACACTGAAGAGGGGCTGGCAGAATACGTGAACATTCTTCATCAAGCGGCCCGCACGCTCTCCCGGCAGATGGGTTATAACCACTATCCTTTCTAGCGGGGTGGCCTGTCGCGCGTCGCCCGCGGCCGGAGAAAATTAGCCGTTATCAATCGGCGTATCGATTTTTCGCAGTAACGGGCAGTTGGTCAGGCCGATAATCCCGCTGTCGGTATGAATAAACTGCGCAGTAACGGTATTACGCGCCGTCAGATATTTACATTGCAGCCCCAGCCCTGCAGCATTTTCGTTGCTGCCAATAAGTACACTGTATCCGGAGAGCAACAGGCCAATCCAGATGATGGCGATAACAACAACCGTACGGACAATCAAACGCATATCTACCTCATACCTCACATAATCTCTTTATCAAGCATACCTTTAATAGTTAACGGCACAATCTGATGATTCTGAAATAAAAAAGCAGGAATCGTTACTTATGGTTTAGTTGGATAGTGTTAAATTAGCGAAATTCTATGGTCAAGAGGTGGCATTGTAGTGAGAAAGTACAGATGGGTGATTGTGTTAGTGATTGTCGTTACCTGCCTGCTGTTATGGACTCAAATGATAAATGTGATGTGCGACCAGGATGTGCAATTTTTCAGCGGCATTTGTACCATCAACAAATTTATCCCCTGGTAGTGATTTTTCTCTGCCTGCCTCAGGTGTAGAATGCCTTTTTTATTGAGGTGGTAAGATGAACGAATTGGGTTTTAGTGCTCTGAATATCATGCCGCTGGCTTTCTCGCTGGTGACACTGATTGTTGGTCTTGTATTGTGGTTTTTTGTGAATCGTTCCAGCAGTCGTGCAAACGATCAAATTGCACTGCTTGAAGAACTGGTCGATCTACAAAAGCGTCAAAATGCTTTGCTGCGTCGCCTGTGCGAAGCAAATGAACCGGAGTCGGAGCAAAAACCTGCTGCGGCTGCGAAAGAAGATAATGAAGACGACTTTGTGCGTCTGGTAGCGGAACGCTAAGCAAGCGGGAGGTGGGATGCGTTGGAAAAACCCCTGGTACAATCCGCAGTTATCCCACCATCTACCTGACGGGTTCTGTAACACGGAACCCGCTGTGCGTCAGCCCGGCGACGTAAAACGCTGGCAGAAGGCGCGTAAAGCGCAACAGCTGCCTCATCCTCCCGGTGACGGCTACCCCGCGTTTATACAACGCTGGTGGCAGCAAGCCGATCTGAGCGGCCACGATGACCGTGTATGGTGGTTAGGGCATGCCAGTCTGTTATTACGACTAAACGGCTGCTACTTGCTCACTGACCCGGTTTTTTCCCGTCGTGCATCCCCCCTCTCTTTTGTCGGGCCCGCTCGTCGAACAGAGGTTCCGCTAGATATTAAACAGCTTCCCCGGCTGGATGCGGTTCTGATTTCCCATAACCATTACGACCATTTGGACAGTAAAACCGTACGCCGGCTAATTAGACGTTTCCCTGATGTACATTTCTTCGTGCCGCTTGGCCTGAAGACGTGGTTCAGCAAGCGTGGGATAGAGCAGGTCACGGAGCTGGACTGGTGGCAAAGCTTTAACTGGTGTGGGATGGTTTTCACCGCCGTGCCGGCTCGCCACTGGAGTATGCGGACTTTTTGGGATCGTAATCGTTCACTGTGGTGCGGTTGGGTGATAGAACAGGGGGCTTTGCGTTTTTGGTTCAGCGGTGATTCTGGCTATAGCGAATCGCTGGCAGAAATCTCCAGGCGACTGGGGCCGTTTGATATGGCGGCGTTGCCAATCGGTGCCTACGAGCCACGCTGGTTTATGGGGGATCACCATATGGATCCGCAGCAGGCTGTAACGCTATGGCAGGAAATCGGGAAGCCTATGGCCATCCCTATTCACTGGGGCGTGTTTGAGCTTGCTGATGAATCGCTGGATAAGCCGCCGCAGGAGTTGCTCGCCGCTCTCCACGATCGGAGCGAGTGCACTGAGGCGTTTTCACCGCTTCGCATTGGACAAAGTTTGCCCATGGTGAAAAAATAAGAATTAATTATTATTGCTCCGCACGACTATTCTTTTTGGACAAATTAAACACCGCCGGTAACTCGCATTAATTCAGCGAAACGTTTTTATTGCCTTATCGTGGGGCAATCTGTCATTAAACTTTCATTATTTTGGTGCATTATAATAACCCGGCTGTGCAGGCGTTATTCTGTTGAACATAAAAAATACAGTAAAAGAATCCCTCAGCGCTTCGTCATGATTGGCTTAAGGTTAATTTGTGCATAGGTATGCATAAAAAATCATAAAGATATATCCTCAAAACAGGATTTTATTAAGCTAACATCTGGACGAAAACTACGGTTTGCGCTAAGGTTCAAAAGTTGTCAAAATTTTCTTGAAACACAGTCTGTTGCGACAACTTTTGATAGTGTGTATTTAATTCAAAAAACGCGAATTGCTTTATCAGAGTAATCGTGTAATTTTCTGAATCTGTGCGGCAGATCGACACATGCTTAAAAATGGCTTGCCATTGTTTACGTTGTGTGTGATAACACGTTGGGTTAAACGAGGTACAGTTCTGTTTATGTGTGGCATTTTCAGTAAAGAAGACCTGAGTAAACACGTTGTCGTTGAATACCGCTTCTCTGCCGAGCCTTATATTAGTGCCTCATGCAGTAATGTCTCTGTTTTATCTAAGTTATGCCTGCGGGCGAAGAATACAATCTAAGGAATTTGCAAAATGGCAAAGATTAAAGGTCAAGTTAAGTGGTTCAACGAGTCTAAAGGTTTTGGTTTCATTACTCCAGCTGACGGCAGCAAAGATGTATTCGTACACTTCTCTGCAATCCAGGGTAACGGCTTCAAAACTCTGGCTGAAGGCCAGAACGTTGAATTCGAAATCCAGGACGGCCAGAAAGGCCCTGCTGCAGTTAACGTGACTGCCATCTAATTCTTCTGGATTAGAGCTCAGGCGCGAATAACGCCGAATTGTGATAAAAGCCCCGTCTCGACGGGGCTTTTTCATGTCTGCGGCCAATTTAATGCTTTGCAGGTTATTAACAAATTGAATCATTTGTTGCCTCTTGTTGCAAAGCTGCGAAGGTTTTAGCACTGTTATCCCGGTAAAAATGCCCGATTCTGGTTAAATCTTTCAATCGCTTAGGCCGTGCAAGGAGTGGTTGTGAAGAAGGGTGTTCCCGCATTAACCGGTAATTTTATCCAGTGGCGCTTTGGACTGCTGTGCGTGGCCATCACCGGCAGTCTGGTTTTCCTGCTTGGGCGTATCGCCTGGCTGCAAATCATCTCTCCCGATAATCTGGTTAAGCAGGAGGACATGCGTTCCCTGCGTGAGGAGCCGATAGATGTTCCCCGGGGCATGATAGAGGACCGCAACGGGAAGCCACTGGCGGTAAGCGTCCCCGTGGAAGCCGTGTGGGCTGACCCGAAAACGGTGATGGAGAAGGGCGGTGTTCTGGTTAACAGCCGTTGGCAAGCGCTGGCCTCCGCGCTGCATGTTCCCCTCAGCGACATTGCCACAAAGATCCACAGCAACGAACGCGGCCGTTTTATCTACCTTGCCCGCCAGTTGGACCCCCAGCAGGCACAGTACATCGACAAACTAAATATCCCTGGCATCGCCCTGCGTGACGAGTCCCGCCGTTTTTATCCTGCGGGCCGGGTAGGGGCGAACCTGATAGGATTTACCAACATTGACGATCAGGGCATCGAAGGGATCGAGAAAAGCTTCAATCAACAGCTCACCGGAAAAGAAGGCGAGCGCCTGGTACGTAAAGACCGCTACGGTCACGTAGTGGAAAATATTACCGAGAACCCCGCCAGCCCCGCGCATAACATTCAGCTCAGCATTGATGAACGCCTGCAAACCGTCACGGAAGATGCGCTTAGCAACGCCGTGTCCTGGAACAAAGCAGAGTCCGGTGCTGCGGTGGTCATCGATGTGCAGACCGGTGAAGTATTGGCGATGGCCAACTACCCAACCTTTAACCCGAATAACCGCGATAATGCAAAGCTGGACGACTTCCGTAACCGCGCGATAAGCGACACCTTCGAACCCGGCTCGACGGTTAAACCGATGGTAGTGATGACGGCGCTGCAGCAGGGAATTGTCCGGCCTGACAGCGTTATAGATACCCACCCGTTTACTCTGGATGGGCACCACATCCGCGACGTTGGATACTATCCGCAACTGACCCTGACAGGCGTGTTGCAAAAATCGAGTGATACCGGTGTGTCACGTCTGTCACTGGCAATGCCCGTGCAGAATATTTGGGACACTTATCATAAATTTGGCTTTGGAGTGCCAACGGCCATCGGCCTGACGGGTGAAAGCCGTGGCCTGTTGCCGGTGCGTCAGCGCTGGGGGGAACTGGATCGGGCCACTTTTGCATTTGGCTATGGCCTGATGGTGACCCCGCTGCAGTTGGCCCATGTTTACGCCACTATCGGTAGCTTCGGTATTTCACGCCCGCTGTCCATCACGCGCGTTGATCCGCCGGTGGAAGGGCAAAGGGTGATGCCTGAAGAAATCGTGCATGAAGTGGAACACATGATGGAGAGCGTGGCGCTGCCCGGCGGCGGCGGGGTTAAGGCGGCGGTGCATGGTTACCGCGTGGCGGTGAAAACCGGTACGGCCAAAAAGATCGGCCCCGATGGTAAATATGTGGATCAGTACATTGCCTACACCGCGGGTGTGGCACCGGCCAGCAATCCTCGCTATGCGCTGGTGGTGGTGATTAACGACCCGTCCAATGGCAAGTACTATGGGGGAGCGGTTTCCGCCCCCGTTTTCAGCCAAATCATGGGCGATGTTTTACGGCTCGAAAATATTGAGCCGGATGGACTGCCCGCCGGAGACAACAGCATGATGGTGCTGAACAAAATGGAGAATGACCACGCCGCCATGTAGCGGTTTCGCAAACGGGGCGTTTGGCGTTACACTTGCGCCCTTTATTGCCTCCGGAGTTCTCTATGTCCTGGCTTTGCCCACTCTGCCATTCCGTGCTAAGCGCCAATGCGAACAGCTATCGCTGCCCTCAGGGGCATCAGTTTGATATCGCCAAAGAAGGTTATGTCAATTTGCTGCCCGTTCAGCATAAACGTTCGAAAGACCCGGGTGACAGCGCGGAAATGATGCAGGCCCGCCGGGCATTTCTCGATGCCGGACATTATCAACCGTTGCGAGATACCCTTTGCCAGCTGTTAAAAGCGCTGGCGCCCTCTGCGCTATTGGATATTGGCTGTGGGGAAGGTTACTACACGGCGGGATTTGCAGCGGTAGTGGCAAAGAAGGGCGGTGAGACCTGGGGACTGGACGTTTCAAAAGTAGCGATTCGCTACGCGGCCAAACGTTACCGCGAGGTTAAGTTCTGCGTGGCGTCCAGCCATCGCCTGCCGTTTGCCGATGAGAGTATGGACACGATCGTACGTATTTTTGCTCCCTGCAAGGCCGAAGAGCTGGCGCGAGTCGTGAAACGTGGCGGCGTAGTGGTGACGGCCACGCCGGGGCCACGTCATTTGATGCAGCTAAAGGGGTTGATTTATCAGGATGTCATGCTGCATAGCGAAGAGGTTGAAGCGATGCCTGGCTTTACCCTACAACAAACGCTTCAGCCCGCCTGGCCGATGAGCCTGCAGGGTGATGAAGCCATTGCCCTGTTGCAAATGACGCCGTTCGCCTGGCGCGCTCGCCCAGAAGTCTGGGATGCGCTGAAGGCAGAAACGGCGTTTAGCTGTGAAACAGATTTTGTGGTGCGTGTCTGGCAGCGCGACTGATCAGTTAAACGGAGCGAAGTGGCTGTACATAATCTGGCAGCCAATACCAATCAGGACAATACCGCCCAGGATCTCGGCGCGTTTACCCAGAATGGGGCCAATAAAGCGGCCAACCATCATGCCAAGTGTTGACATAATCGCGGTAGCGCAGCCGATAGCCAACGCCGTCTGAATAATATTGACCTGCAGGAAGGCGAGGCCGACGCCGACCGCCATGGCGTCAAGACTGGTGGCAATCGCGGTTGTCACCAGCAGCCAAAATCCGTGGCGATGAATTTTCGGAGCGTCTTCCTGACTTGTGCCGCGGAAACCTTCCAGTACCATACGCCCGCCAAGGAATACCAGCAATATGAAGGCAACCCAATGGTTCCATTCGAGCACGACCTGGCTTGCCAGCAGGCCAAGTCCCCAACCGATGAGCGGAGTAATTGCTTCGATAACGCCAAAAATAAGGCCGGTACGAAGGGCTTCGGAAAATTTGGGTTTGTGGAGCGTGGCACCTTTACCGATGGAAGCGGCGAATGCGTCCATGGACATGCCGAAAGCAAGGAGGATAGTTGCGGAGAGATTCATCATTGTGCCTCAGTTGGGGATATCCATATACACGCAAACCATCCCCAACTTTACGATGGCGCGTGCCTATGGTCTCGCCTACTCAGAATTCTGAGGCGTACATGCCACGTTAATCTCAATTGCGGATATAACGAGTATGTTGACATGTACATCTCTGCCTATGGCAGAAATCGGCTACTCCCCAACGACGGGCGCAACCTTAACATATTTTTTTAAATTAAAACAATCTTTGAAGTCTATTTTTCGGATAATTAGTTGATAACGATTTTCATTTAACTGCATATGCAAATAAAACGTTAAAATAAAGGCATGTAAATCTTATGAAATAGCAAAGGCTATGTTTTATATGGTGAAAAATAAACCAATAATATAGACTTTGCTATAATTATAACTTATTGAGTTACAACCATTAACTTGTATATTTTTTCGAGATCGTCAATATTTTTTACCCGTATCAATAAGCGACGCTGCTCTAATTGCATCACCAGCACACCATCCTCAGATAAATTCATCTCTTTAATACGGTTATATTCCACCCAAACATTGGCGAAGAAAAAACCATGGCTTTTGAACAATAACTTAGGCTGTCTTATCCATGACACATAAATGGCCATTAGCGCCAGAGCAGATAATAACCATGTTGTCAGCGGGGTGCCGTGAGAGGTGACGTTGTTATAAATGAGAATGCCAATCAGAAAAACAAAGATAGTGCTGTCGACGCGGTTACGGCGGAGCAGGGTGATTTTAAGTAAGGTTTTGCCCTTGATTTTGTCCATTACGAATTCATCGTAGATGGCAAAAGCGAGCAGCAGCCCGATGAAAACAACCAGCACGGCATCCGTCAGCGTCATGAAACCTCCCGTTAAAGATAAAAAAGCCGGGGGCGTTTAGCCCCCGGCTGGTAGAACAAATTACACACCCAGCAGGCCGATAGCGTAACCCACAATACCGATGACGAAGAAGCCCATAATGATCCACAGCGCGTTGACTTTTTTGCGCAGCAGCCACATACAGGCGAAAGTCAGCAGCAGCGGTACCAGGCCCGGCATCAGCTGGTCAAGAATGGTCTGCACGGTGGTGACTTTAACGGCCCCGGTCTGGTCGGTGATTTTTGACACCACCAGCGGGATGTTAACGTGCGTCCACTTGTTTACCAGCGCCCCCATGACAAACAGGCCGAGGATTGACGCCCCTTCCGTCAGTTTTTGCAGGAAGCCGCCGCCCATATCCTTAACGATATCGACGCCTTTGCGGTAGCCGTAGGCCACGCCGTAATAGCGGGTCAGCAGGCGTACTGCATTGAACAGGATAAAGAACAGCAGAGGTCCAAGCAGGCTACCGCTCATGGCGATACCCGCCCCCAGTGCGGCGAATACCGGACGTACGGTGCCCCAGAAGATAGGGTCGCCCACGCCGGCCAGCGGACCCATCAGGCCGACTTTGATACCGTTAATGGCACCGTCATCGATCTCTGCGCCGTTAGCACGCTGCTCTTCCATCGCCAGCGTAACGCCAAGTACAGGGGCAGCAACGTAAGGATGGGTGTTAAAGAACTCAAGATGACGCTTGATGGCCTGACGGCGCGCGTCGTTGTTTTCCGGGTACAGGCGTTTGATAACCGGCACCATACAGAAGCAGAAGCCTAACGCCTGCATACGTTCGAAGTTCCATGAGCCCTGGAACAGGTTAGAACGCAGGAATACGCCACGGATATCACTCTGGGTGATTTTCTTCTCAGTCGCTAATTTAGTGGAATCAACCATTTCGCTCACCTGTTAGTCCAGTTCGTTATCAAGATCGTTAGCGGCGGCAGCCTGCGCCGGTGCGCCCGCACTACGGTTATATTTCGGGCTCAGCTGGATGTAGAGGATAGCCATCACTGCACCAATCACACCCAGGGCAACCAGGTTGAAGTTGGTGAACGCTGCGGTAACGAAACCGAGGTAGAAGAACGGCATCAGGTAGCCTGCGCGCATCATGTTGATGACCATCGCATAACCGACAACCACGATCATACCGCCGGCGATGTTCAGACCGCTGGTCACCACTTCAGGAATGGCGTTCAGCATGTTCTGGACTTCGCTGGTGCCTACGGAGATGGCGACGATAACCGCTGGAATCGCGATACGCATTGCCTGCAGGAACAGCGAAGAGACGTGGATCCAAGAGAGCGCCGTCAGGTTGCCGTTATTGGCCGCCTTATCCGCTGCGTGCTGGAAGCCCACGGTAATAGTACGCACGATAATAGTCAGTACCTGGCCCGCAGCGGCCAGAGGAATGGCAAGGGCAATACCTGCACCGATGCTTTGGTGTCCGGCAATAACCAGGATGGTTGAGATAATTGAGGCGAGGGCGGCATCTGGGGCCACGGCGGCACCGATGTTCATCCAGCCCAGGGCGATCATTTCCAGCGTACCGCCGATGATGATGCCGGTTTTCATGTCGCCGAGCACGGCGCCGATTAAGGTACAGGCGATAAGCGGACGGTGGAACTGAAATTCATCGAGCACCGATTCCATACCGGCGATACAGGCTACGACAAACACCAGCACAATCTGAAGAGTGGTAATCTCCATTGTACTTCTCCTATTGACGATGACTTATGTGTGAAATCTGAGCAATATTATTAGTGATGACAATCATTTAACTTTGGCGATCAGATCCATCATTTTCAGTTTTTGATCGGTAGACACTTTTCGCGCTTCGAGTTCGATACCGCGGTCATTCAGTTTTTTGAAGGCCTCAATATCTTTATCATCAACGGAAATAGCGTTGTTGACCTGCGTTTTGCCCTGGCGGAAAGCCATACCGCCGATATTAACAGAGGTGATTTTTACGCCGCCTTCGACAATGCGCTCGACATCGGTTGGGTTAGTGAAAAGCAACATAACGCGGTCGCCAGCATATTTTGGGTTGTTGTAAACGCGGATCATTTTCGCGATGTCAACAACGTGCGCGGTGACGCCTGGCGGCGCTACCTGAGTCAGCAGGGTCTTACGGACGGTGTCTGCCGCAACCTCATCGCTGACCACGATGATGCGGGTAACGTTGGTTTCTTTCGTCCAGCGGGTAGCGACCTGACCATGAATTAAACGGTCGTCGATACGTGCAAGACCGATCTTCATATAGTCGTTTGGCCCCATCGGTTTGGCCGGTGCTGTAGCCTTTGGCGTCGCGGTGGGGGCCGGGGCGGCTTTTTCTGCCGGTTTGGCCTTCAGTGCCTTCACGCCTTCACGGCCGGTTTCGACAGCATGTGCAACCAGCTCATCAAAGGTCGGGTTGTCGTCTCGCGACATAAGGGTTTCGACCAGCATCGGGATATTGACCCCGGCGACCACTTCGTAATGTTCTTTATCCACAACGATACGGCTTGCCGCATTGAATGGGCTGCCACCCCAGGTATCCACGAGGAATAACACGCCCTTGCTGGTGTCCAGTTTCTCCAGCTGTGCGTTATATTTCTCGATCAGGGTTTCAGCATTTTCACCCGGGACGAAATCTATCCAGCCAACGTTCTCTTGTTCGCCTAATAGCATTTCGGCGGTTTTCAGCAATTGTTCCGCTGCCCAGCCATGTGTGCCTATGACAATAGCAATAGTCACTTGCTACCTCCTGTTTTTGTCATTACGTCACCCCTCGAAGGGTGCGGTGGTGTATCGGTATCGGTTTTAGCGAATCGATTCAGATAATATGTTCAAGAAAGAACTCATCATTTGCCGGAATTATTTTAGACAGTGAAAAAATAATTTATGTGATGAAGATCCGTAATTCAACTTTGTTACTTATTCAAGCAATTACGCTGTAAAATAGGGGCAGCGTAAGTTGCAAAAAAATTGCAAAGTCAGGTAAATCTTTGCCAACCCCTGGTTTCCTTTGATAATGTTAGCGTCCGATTCACTTTCAGGAGTAGCGGGCAGTAGCCCACCCTATGGACCGTCACCGACGTCTTTTCACTGCCGGGATGCCTAAATCCCCCCTTCTCAGCGGCGTTTCACGCCCGCAAATACGATTCACTAGCCACTTTGCGTCCGTAACCTACGGAATGCCGATTTGCTGCACCTTGAGCGGGAGTCCAACATGGAACTGCTAATGGACCCGCAAATCTGGGCCGGTTTGCTGACGCTGGTCGTGCTGGAAATCGTACTGGGTATTGATAACCTGGTGTTTATCGCCATCCTGGCGGACAAGCTGCCGCCGAAGCAGCGTGATAAGGCCCGCCTGATAGGCCTTTCGCTGGCGCTGGTTATGCGTCTGGGGCTGCTGTCGCTGATCTCCTGGCTGGTCACGCTGACGACGCCGCTGTTCAGTATCGCGGACTTCACGTTCTCAGGTCGTGACCTGATTATGCTGGTGGGGGGGATCTTCCTGCTGTTTAAAGCCACCACGGAGTTGCACGAGCGGCTTGAAAACCGCCAACACGATGACGGGCACGGTAAAGGCTATGCCAGCTTCTGGGTGGTCGTGTTGCAGATTGTAGTGCTCGACGCCGTTTTCTCGCTGGATGCGGTGATTACCGCAGTGGGGATGGTAAATCATCTGCCGGTAATGATGGCCGCGGTCGTCATTGCTATGGGGGTGATGCTGCTGGCCTCGAAGCCGCTGACTAACTTTGTTAATCAGCATCCTACCGTGGTTGTGCTCTGCCTGAGCTTCCTGCTGATGATTGGTCTGAGCCTGGTTGCCGAAGGCTTTGGTTTCCATATTCCGAAAGGTTATTTGTACGCGGCAATTGGCTTCTCGATCATCATCGAGCTGTTTAACCAGATCGCGCGCCGTAACTTTATTCGCCATCAGTCACGTCAGCCGCTACGTGCCCGTACCGCTGATGCAATTCTGCGCATGATGAGCGGCAAACGTCAGGAGCGTTTGCAAAGTAGCGAAGACAGCAAAGCCATGACGCCTATTGAGGCCGAATCTTTTGCTGAAGAAGAACGCTACATGATCAATGGCGTGCTGACGCTGGCCTCTCGTTCTCTGCGCAGCATCATGACGCCGCGCGGTGAGATCTCATGGGTGGATGCGGTGAAAAGTGTTCCGGAAATCCGCGAACAACTGCTGACGTCGCCGCACAGCCTGTTCCCGGTTTGCCGCGGTGAGCTGGACGAAATCATTGGCGTCGTTCGCGCTAAAGAGCTGCTGGTTGCTCTGGACGAAGGTGTTGATGTGGCGGCCATGGCTGCGCAGTCACCGGCTATTGTGGTGCCGGAAACGTTGGATCCCATTAACCTGCTCGGCGTGCTGCGCCGCGCTCGCGGCAGCTTCGTTATCGTTAACAACGAATTTGGCGTGGTGCAGGGGCTGGTCACGCCGCTGGACGTACTGGAAGCGATTGCGGGTGAATTCCCGGATGCGGATGAAACCCCGGAGATCGTGCGCGACGGCGAAGGCTGGCTGGTGAAAGGCTCAACTGACCTGCACGCACTGCAGCAGCGTCTGGACATTCATCGTCTGATGCACAATGAAGAAGACATCGCTTCCATAGCCGGTCTGGTCATTTCGGTAAAGGGTCATATCCCGAAAGTGGGAGACGTTATCGACGTGCCGCCGCTGCGTATTCAGATAGTTGAAGCGAACGATTACCGTGTCGATCTGGTTCGTGTGGAAAAAGAACGTTCCCCACACGAGGATGAAGAAGAGTAAATTAGCGCATCGGGAAGGCCGGGATAGCCCGGTCTTCATGGCGAGGGGGTGGCGGGGTGTTGCCCTCGAGCCAGTGAGCAAAATCCCGTAGCGGCATCGGTTTTGCGAATAAAAAGCCCTGTAGCACCGTCACACCGTTATGCCGCAGATATTCTGCCTGCTCTTGTGTTTCCACCCCTTCAGCAACCAAATTGATACCCAGCCTTTGCCCAAGGGCAATAATAATATCCGTTACCGTTGAGTTAACCGCGTCCGTACCGATGGCGGCGGTAAAGGATTTGTCTATCTTCAGAACGTTGGGATTGAGCATTTCCAGATAGGCAAGCGAACTGTGTCCGGTGCCGAAATCATCTATCGCAAGGTCAATACCGAGCTGGTGTAGCTCCTGTACTACGCTGTGGTCTACTGCCGGTAAGGCATTTCGCTCGGTAAGTTCAAGCGTTAACTTTTGTTTAGGGTTAGCCGGGAACCAGTAACGTTTCAGGTCATGAATAATGGCTCCATCGTGAAAATGGCTTGCGGCAACGTTAAGGCCGATATGAAAACCGGCTGTTTTGGGGAAAATGTCAAGGTTACGCACCATTTCATCCAGCACGAAGCGCGTGAGCGGGGCGATTTGCTGCTGCTGCTCCGCCAGGGGAATAAACACATCAGGGGAAATCCAGCCTTGACGGGGATTATTCCAGCGAAGCAGCAGCTCCACGCCAACGCAGTGTAAATTTCTGGCGCTGACCAGCGGCTGGCAAAAAACTTCAAATTCCCGGGCGGCGAGACCGAGGTTTATCTCCCAGGAAAAGCTCATTCGGTTGGCGGTAGCGAGCCAGGCAATGTAGCCCAACAGCATGCTGAGCAGTAAAGCCAGTGGAAGCTGTGCCGGTAAGTTTTGCAGCGTCAGTTGGTCGGCAGATGGACCAATGGCGCTGATGGAATAGGGATAAAGCTTCGATGCCATTACCTGAACAACCCGATCGTCTTCGATCTTAACCTTTGCCAGCAGACCGGAACCGTACTCAAGATGATCGTCCCCGACGTTGAGCACTGCCCGCGTAACCCAGGGATGTTCAGGCTTGAGCAGCAGGCCGGTAAGCATCTGTATATTGACAATCTGCATGACGCCGTCATTGGTTTTTCCGGACTGAGGACGCCAGAAGATAAGTACCGGCGTGCCTTTCAGCAGCGAGCTGTCACGCGACAAGAATAATAGTGGTTCAGGGGACGGCAGGCGCGTATGGAGCTGGTGAATACCCACATTGCGGGAACCATAAATACTGGAGCAGTAAAGAATACCGTCTTTAATTAACCCAATAGCACGCACCGTTTGCATTTTTGCCGCATGTTCGCGGATTTTTAACTGGGCATCATCGCACGAGGTGCCGACGAGCTGCATAATGTCGTCGCTAACGGTATTCAGCGGGGCGAGCAGGGTATCGAGGGTGGTAATAATACGCTGGTTAAACTGGACGACGCGGTGCTCGTTAAGATTGCGCTCGATGGCGTATCTGACGCTAAGCGTGACGATTAAAACTAAAATGGCGAGCGCAGCGCAGACAATAACTCGCCTGCGGCGATAGTCAGAAATAATCCGCTGTGCCGTTTGCATCCCTGTGTCCCTGTTTCTCGCCGCAAGAAGTGAGGCGTAACGTTATCATCAAAGTGTAGTGACATATCAGGGTGGCAAAAAAATAAAAATGCATAAGATAAAAAACGCCGAATTCACGGCGCTGATAACGTTCATTGCTTACAAAAGCGGTCACTGTGGCCTTATAAAAACAATGAATAATGTTATTTGGATGACCTCAATTCGGCGAAACCACGTTTTTCGGCTGTTCGTCAGTAAACAAAACGCCGCGTGAGCGGCGCTTTGTATGACGGATTAGTCGCACTGGACCTTGATGGCCAGGCCGCCTCGCGAGGTTTCGCGGTATTTGGCGTTCATGTCCTTTCCGGTCTCGTACATAGTTTCAATAACCTTATCGAGCGAGACGCGAGGTGCGCTGGTACGGCGCATCGCCATGCGGGTGGCGTTAATCGCCTTCACCGACGCGATAGCATTACGCTCGATGCACGGTACCTGAACCTGCCCGGCAACCGGGTCACACGTCAGGCCAAGGTTGTGTTCCATGCCGATTTCCGCCGCGACGCAAACCTGCTCCGGGCTTGCGCCCAGTATTTCCGCAAGGCCGGCTGCCGCCATTGAGCAGGCTACGCCAACCTCACCCTGACAGCCGACTTCTGCGCCAGAGATGGACGCGTTCATCTTGTAGAGCACGCCGATGGCACCGGAAGCCAGGAAGTAACGGATCCAGGTGTCTGGCGTAACCGGCTCGATAAAGTGGTCGTAGTAGGCTAAAACCGCCGGGACAATACCGCAGGCGCCGTTGGTCGGTGCCGTCACTACGCGTCCACCGGCGGCGTTCTCTTCGTTTACCGCCAGCGCAAACATATTCACCCAGTCAACCACGTTCATCGGGTCATTGGAGAGCTTGTCGCTGGAAACCAGCATACGGCGCAGGGCAGATGCACGGCGGGGCACACGCAGTGGGCCAGGCAAGACGCCTTCGGTGTTCATTCCACGGTCAATACAGGCACGCATGGTCTGCCAGATATTAGCGAAGTAGTCTTCGATTTCCTGGCGGCTGTGCTGCGCCAGCTCGTTCTGCATCACCATGCCGGACATGGAAAGCCCGGTGTCCTTGCAGTGCTGCAGCATCTCCTGCGCGGAATGGAACGGATAAGGCACTGAGACTTCGCTTACCGCGTCCTTACCAAAGTGCTCCTCATCAACGATAAAGCCGCCGCCGATGGAGTAGTAAGTCTTGCTGTAGATCTCTTTATCGCCGTTGTAAGCGTGGATCTGCATGCCGTTTTCATGCAGCGGCAGGTTGTCGCTTCGAAAACGCATGCCGTTATCCTGCGGGAAATCGACTTCATGGCGGCCCTGAGCGATAAGCAAGCGGCCGCGGGTTTCCACGTCGCGGATGAAAGCAGGAATAGAGTCTATATCCACGTTATCCGGCTGGTTGCCCGCCAGACCCATGATAATCGCGATATCGGTATGGTGGCCTTTCCCCGTCAGGGAAAGGGAACCATAGACGTCCACCGCGATGCGGGTGGTACTGTCCAGCAGCCCTTGCTCGATCAGTGCGTCGACAAACTGTTTCCCGGCCTTCATTGGCCCGACGGTATGGGAGCTGGATGGCCCGATGCCGACCTTGAACATGTCGAATATGCTAATCACTCTAAAACTCCTCTGATAGCACCCTGTTTCATGGAACATGATGCTTTGAAATGGCTAAGCGCTAGTTTAAAAATTTATTGGTTCCACCAGGAAACTATTCACATGAATTAAACTAATGCTTAACCATAAACCACCTAATAGCAGGTGATTTATGGCCTTTCTATCTCTTAAATATAGCCATTGTCAGCGTTGTAAAGTGTCGGCTGGATCGCTATCCACTTGTAAAGAAAGTTCACGAATAATGCCCGCCGTCATGCCCCAGACAAAATAGCGTTGATACCAGGAAAGCCAGACTCGGTGCGCGTTGCCGCGGCGATGAATGTCTAAAGGATAGTAGCGTCCGAGGTGAAGCGCTTCGGCAAGCGGCATCTCAAAGACCGCCGACACTTCATCTTCGCTGGCGCGCCACGGTAAATCGGGCGGAATAATGCCGACAATGGGCGTGACCTGGAACCCGGTCACGCTGTCCACCGGGGGAAGAGTTCCGATAACCTCGACGGCGTCAGGGGGAATAGCGACTTCTTCCTGGGCCTCACGCAGCGCGGCGGCAATCAGTGAACTGTCGGTGTTATCCATCGCGCCGCCGGGAAAAGCCACCTGGCCTGCGTGTTTGCGTAGCATAATGGAACGCTGGGTGAGCAATAGCCCGGGCTGAGGGCGTCTGACGATAGGAACCAGCACTGCCGCCTGGCGCTTATTGCTTACCGGCCCGCTTTCTGCCGGGCGCAGTAGTTGAAAGCGGGTGAGGAAATCATTCAGCGTCAGGGACGAAACGGCCATGCATTAACTCTCCAGTAGGGGCAGAATACGGTTAACTTTATCAAACGTTTCCTGATATTCCGCCGCTTCGTTGCTGTCGGCGACAATCGCGCCACCGGCAGAACAGTATAATTTTCCGCCTTCGGCGGTTAGCGTGCGGATGGTGATGCTGGTATCCATATTTCCGCAGAAGCTAATGTAGCCGATGCTGCCACACCATGCGTTGCGCCGCTGCGGCTCCAGCTCTTCGATTATTTCCATCGCTCGCACCTTTGGCGCACCGGTAATCGACCCGCCGGGGAACGTTGCCTTTAACAAATCGCAGGCGCTGAGCGTCTCGGGAAGTTCGGCGGTAATCGTGCTCACCAGATGATGAACGGCGGGGAAAGGTTCAACCACAAACAGCTCCGGGACCCGGACGCTGCCCGGCACCGCCACCCGGCCAATGTCGTTACGGAGTAAATCAACAATCATCAGGTTTTCTGAGCGATCTTTAGCGGAGTTTGCCAGCTGAATTGCCTGTGCGTCATCGGCTTCAGGATCGGCCAGACGAGGCAGGGTGCCCTTAATCGGTCGCGTTTGGATTTGTTTTCCTTTAAGCAGCACGAAGCGTTCAGGTGAAAGACTAAGCATGCAGCTTTCGGGAAGCCGAATAAAAGCGCTGAATGGCGCCCGGTTAGCCTGATTTAACGCCTCAAAAGCCTGCCATTCGTCGCCCTGATAGCTCGCGCTAAAACGCTGGGCAAGATTGACCTGGTAGCAGTCACCGCTTCTCAGGTAGGCCTGAATTTGGCGGAATTTCTCGCCATACGCTTCGCGTGACATATTGGCACGCCACTCGCTGGTGAGCCTGAAACGCTGAACAGGTTTCTGTGGTTTTAGTGCATTAAGCCAGGCCAGACGGGTCGCAAGATCGCCACGGCAGACCAGCGTCAGGCGCTGAAGCTGATGGTCAGCGATCAGCGCCCAGTCATAGATACCAACGGCCATATCGGGCGTGGTTAAGTCCTGCTTTGTTGTTGCGGGCAGTTTTTCAAGACGGCGCCCCAAATCGTAGCCAAACAACCCCAGCGCACCGCCGCAGAAGGGGAGGTCAGGATCGGGCGTTGCCGGCAGGGCATAACTATCCAGCGTTTGCTGCAGCAGCCCGAGCGGGCAATCCTCGTGGTAGGTCAAATTGCCGTCGCGCTCAATTACGGTCTCCTGCCCTCGCGTGACAAGCGTAGCCAGCGGGTTGGCGACCATAATGTCGAAACGGTTATGGGGGTGCTCGGCAAACCCCGAGTGAAGCAGCATGGCCCACGGCTGGCCTGAAATCGGGCGGAAATAATGCTGAATAGCGTCGGGCTGCCAGTGGAGTTCGCAAAAAACGGGAGTGGTTATAACATTCATCTTGGTAGCATCGTCAGGAGCAGAGTAAAGTAGCGGCTTCAGCACTGTAACAGGAGTTCAAAATGATTTCAGGATTACCGGCGCTTAGTCACGAGCAGCAGCAGCAGGCCGTCGAGCGTATTCATGCACTGATGGCCGATGGCATGAGCAGCGGCGAAGCTATCGCCCTGGTTGCCAGTGAGATCCGTGCCTCCCATACCGGCGGTAACGTCGTCGCACGGTTTGAAGATGAAGACGACGACGGAGAGGAAGACCCGCAGGACTAGCCGGGCCTCAACGGCTCTGCGTTACACCGCTGCGATGATTTTGATTTCCACTTTGTAACGCGGGTTCATCAATTTAGCCTGTACGGTGCAGCGTACCGGCGCTTTACCCGCCACAACCCACTCATCCCACGCTTTATTCATCGCCGCAAAGTCCTCGCCGTCCGGCAGGAAAATGGTGGCATCCAGAATGCGTGTCTTATCGCTACCAAGTTCAGCCAGCAGGGTGTCTATCTGCTCAAGGGTATTTGCCGTCTGCTGGTAGGCATCGGCATCCAGGTTTTCAGGCACGCCGGTGTAGTACACGGTCTGGTTATGGATAACAGCATCAGACCAGCGGGCTTCGGGTTTTATACGCGCAATACTCATGACAACTCCTTAACAACAAACGATATGTGCGGCACAGCCTGCCACAATCCGACTCACGGTTCCACCGGCTTGCTGGATAAACCTGGCCGGGGCTGACATAATCACTGGCAATTTAACCAGGGGGTAACGTGACGGACGATTTTGCAGCAGACGGCCAACTGGCTCAGGTCATTCCCGGTTTCCGGCCGCGTGAGGCGCAGCGTGAAATGGCGGAGGCGGTAACCCGGGCGATTAAAGCCGGAGGAGAGTTGGTGGTAGAGGCCGGCACCGGCACAGGGAAAACTTACGCTTATCTTGCCCCCGCGCTGCGTTCTGGCAAAAAAGTCATTATTTCTACCGGCTCGAAAGCGCTGCAGGATCAGCTGTTTTCCCGCGATCTACCCACTATCTCACGCGCGCTGAAATTTACCGGGCGGGTGGCATTACTGAAAGGTCGCTCTAACTACCTTTGCCTGGAAAGGCTGGAGCAGCAGTCGCTGGCAGGCGGCGACCTGCCCGTGCAGGCGTTAAGCGACGTGATGCATCTGCGCGGCTGGGCCAGTGAAACCGTGGATGGCGATATCAGTACCTGTGGCACCGTCGCCGAAGATTCCACCGTCTGGCCAATGGTCACCAGTACCAACGATAATTGCCTGGGGCAGGATTGCCCACAATATCAGGACTGTTTTGTGGTGAAGGCGCGTAAGAAGGCGATGGATGCTGACGTAGTGGTAGTGAACCACCATCTCTATCTTGCCGATATGGTGGTCAAAGAGAGCGGCTTTGCCGAGCTGATCCCTGAGGCCGAGGTTACCATTTTCGATGAAGCTCATCAGATCCCTGACATTGCCAGCCAGTATTTTGGCCAGTCGATCTCCAGCCGCCAGCTGCTTGATCTCGCCAAAGACATTTCTATTGCCTATCGCACAGAGGTGCGGGACGCCCAGCAGCTGCAAAAAAGCGCCGACAGCCTTGCCCAGCGTACGCAGGATTTTCGCCTGCAAATAGGCGACCCGGGCTACCGCGGTAATTTACGGGAGCTGCTTGCCGACGCCAATATCCAGCGTTCACTGCTGCTGCTTGATGATGCCCTTGAGCTCTGCTACGACGTGGCGAAACTTTCCCTTGGCCGCTCTGCGCTGCTGGATGCTGCTTTTGAACGCGCGGTGATTTACCGTGGACGCATCAAAAGGCTGAAAGAGATTAACCAGCCGGGCTACAGCTACTGGTATGAATGCAACGCCCGCCACTTCACGCTGGCCCTGACGCCGCTGTCCGTGGCCGACAAGTTTAAGGACGTTATCCGTGAAAAAGCGGGCTGCTGGGTCTTTACCTCGGCCACGCTTGCGGTGAATGACAAAATGAGCCACTTCACCGAGCGACTGGGTATCGACGAGGCGGAAACGCTGCTGCTTGCCAGTCCGTTTGATTACGCTAAGCAGGCGCTGCTGTGCGTGCCGAGAGGGCTGCCAACCCCAAATCAACCCCATGCTGGCCGTCACCTGGCAAACCTGCTTCGCCCGCTTATTGAAGCCAACAACGGGCGCTGCTTTATGCTTTGTACCTCCCACGCCATGATGCGTGACCTGGCAGAGCAGTTTCGGGCGACCATGACGCTCCCCGTGCTGCTGCAGGGGGAGACCAGCAAGGGGCAATTGCTACAGCAGTTTGTTGAGGCCGGTAATGCCCTGCTGGTGGCGACCAGCAGCTTCTGGGAAGGCGTTGACGTTCGCGGTGATACGCTCTCACTAGTCATCATCGACAAGTTGCCCTTTACCTCCCCGGACGATCCGTTGCTCAAGGCCCGAATGGAGGATTGCCGTATCCGCGGCGGCGACCCGTTTGACGAGGTGCAACTGCCCGACGCGGTGATTACCCTCAAGCAGGGCGTCGGCCGCCTGATACGAGATGTGGAAGACCGTGGGGTATTGGTTATCTGCGATAACCGTCTGGTCATGCGGCCTTATGGCGCTGTTTTCCTTAATAGCCTGCCGCCAACGCCGCGTACCCGGGATATAAATCGGGCAGTTGAGTTCCTCAATGCCTCAGGCGCGCAGTAATTTGTGCCAGGCTATGGTATGATGCGCGCCGTTTTTTGACCTTATCTCCGCCAGAGGTTGGCAAGCTCATGCGAATTTTAGCCATCGATACCGCAACAGAAGCCTGTTCTGTTGCTCTGCAAAACGACGCGGCGTCCTACGCCCATTTTGAACTCTGCCCGCGCGAGCATACGCAAAGAATTTTGCCCATGGTGAAGGACATCCTGAACCAGGGCGAGATTACTTTGTCTGATGTGAACGCACTCGCTTACGGGCGTGGGCCGGGTAGTTTTACCGGCGTGCGAATTGGTATCGGCATTGCGCAAGGGCTGGCGCTGGGTGCTGAGCTGCCAATGATTGGCGTCTCAACGCTTGCGACGATGGCGCAGGGGGCATGGCGTCGTACCGGGGCAACCCGCGTACTGGCCGCCATAGATGCTCGTATGGGCGAAGTCTACTGGGCCGAATATCAGCGTGACGATCGGGGCGTCTGGCATGGCGAAGAAACCGAAGCCGTACTGAAGCCGGAAGGCGTTGCGGGACGGTTGAAGCAACTGAGCGGCAGCTGGACTACAGTCGGTACAGGCTGGCAGGCCTGGCCTGATATGGCGCAGGATAGCGGGCTTCTGTTGCAGGACGGCGAAACCACGCTGCCCGAAGCAGAAGACATGCTGCCGCTGGCGCTGCAGGCTTTTAACGCCGGAAAAACCGTCGCCGTGGAACACGCTGAACCGGTCTACCTGCGCAATGAAGTCACCTGGAAAAAGCTTCCTGGCAGAGAGTAATACCCACCGCTCCGAACGGAGTGGAGGTTAAGGAGATGAGGTATGGCTGTTTGTAATGTCAAAAAATGCAGCTGGCTGCTTGCAGCCGCCGCGGCGTTGGTGCTGAGCGGCTGCGTGAGCGTGCCGGACGCCATCAAAGGAACCTCGGCGACGCCGCAGCAGGATCTGACGGTCGTCATGAATGCTCCCCAGCTTTACGTTGGGCAGGAAGCGCGTTTTGGCGGCCGGGTGGTGAACGTGGATAACCTGAAGGGCAAAACTCGCCTGGAGATTGCCACCGTCAGCCTGGACGAAGGTGCCCGCCCGGCGCTGAATGAACCTTCTCACGGGCGTATTTATGCCGACGTGAACGGTTTCCTGGACCCGGTTGATTTTCGTAATCAGCTAGTCACCGTTGTGGGGCCAATCACCGGCACCGCAGAAGGTAAAATTGGCCAGACACCGTATAAATTCATGACCATGCAGGCGACAGGGTATAAGCGCTGGAACGTGGTTCAGCAGGTCGTGATGCCGCCGCAGCCCATAGATCCGTGGTTCTGGGGCGGCCCGTACCCGTACCGTCATCACTATGATATGTGGGGCGGCTGGTATAATCCGGGACCCGCACAGGTACAAACCGTCGTAACCGAATAATCTGTTGTTTTTTAATATTTTCAAACAGCGGCCTGGCCGCTGTTTGTTTTTATCCAGGACGGATGAAAAAATTTAGTGATGCGCTTCGCAACCTTTAATCAGGTTAATTAATAAACTGGTACGCTGAGTTAATATTATGTTAACGAAATGTGTAGCCTGGGGTTGTGATGACGACAAATAATAATTTCAGAGGTGGATCCTTGAATAAGGTTTGGCTTAACCGCTACCCGGCCGACGTTGCGGCTGAAATAAATCCCGATCGCTATCAATCCCTGGTTGATATGTTTGAACAGGCCGTCACTCGCTATGCCGATAAGCCTGCGTTTATCAATATGGGGGAGGTGATGACCTTCCGTAAGCTGGAAGAGCGCAGTCGTGCATTCGCCGCTTACCTCCAGCAGGGCCTGGGGCTGAAAAAAGGCGACCGCGTTGCGCTGATGATGCCCAACCTGCTGCAGTACCCGGTGGCGCTCTTTGGCATACTGCGTGCCGGAATGGTGGTGGTTAACGTTAACCCGCTTTATACCCCACGCGAGCTGGAGCACCAGCTGAACGACAGCGGAGCCAGCGCGATTGTCATCGTGTCGAACTTTGCCCACACGCTGGAAAAAGTGGTCGATAAAACCCAGGTGAAGCACGTGATCCTGACCCGCCTGGGAGACCAGATCTCCGGCCCGAAAGGCACGTTGGTTAACTTTGTCGTCAAATACATCAAGCGGCTGGTGCCTAAATACCATTTGCCAAACGCTATCTCCTTCCGCCGCGCGCTGCAAAGCGGCTACCGCATGCAGTACATCAAGCCTGAAATTATCAACGACGATTTGGCCTTCCTGCAGTACACCGGCGGCACGACCGGCGTGGCGAAGGGCGCGATGCTGACGCACCGCAACATGCTGGCCAACCTTGAGCAGGTGAGGGCAGCCTATAGCCCGCTGCTGCATGAAGGCAAGGAGCTGGTGGTCACCCCGCTGCCGCTCTACCATATTTTTGCCCTGACCATTAACTGCCTGCTGTTTATCGATATGGGCGGTCAGAACCTGCTGATTACCAACCCGCGCGACATTCCCGGCCTGGTAAAGGAACTGGCGAAATATCCTTTCACCGCCATGACCGCCGTGAACACGCTGTTTAACGCCTTGCTGAACAACAAAGAGTTTCAGCAGCTGGACTTCTCAAGCCTGCACCTCTCCGCGGGCGGCGGCATGCCGGTTCAGCACGCCGTGGCTGAACGTTGGGAAAAATTAACCGGGCGCTTCCTGCTGGAAGGCTACGGCCTGACGGAGTGCGCGCCGCTGGTCAGCGCGAATCCGCATGACATGGATTACCACAGCGGCTCTATTGGCCTGCCGGTGCCGTCTACCGATGTGAAGCTGATTGATGATGAAGGCAATGAAGTTCCTCCGGGCGAGCCCGGTGAGCTTTGCGTTAAAGGGCCTCAGGTGATGCTGGGCTACTGGCAGCGCCCGAAAGAGACCGATGAAATTCTGAAAGACGGCTGGCTGCGCACCGGCGACATTGCGGTGATGAACGACGAAGGCTTTATGAACATCGTTGACCGTAAAAAAGACATGATCCTTGTTTCCGGTTTTAACGTTTATCCCAACGAAATTGAAGACGTGGTGATGCAGAACGAAGGCGTTCTGGAAGTGGCGGCAGTGGGCGTTCCAGCCGGCGTTAGCGGCGAGCACGTGAAAATCTTCGTCGTGAAGAAAGATCCTGCTCTGACGGAAGAAGCGCTTATCGCCTTCTGCCGCCGCCAGTTAACCGGCTATAAGGTGCCGAAACTGGTAGAATTCCGTACGGAATTGCCAAAATCCAACGTCGGGAAAATTTTACGACGAGAACTGCGTGACGAAGCAGGCAAGACAGGCAACAATAACGCCTGAGCTCCAAGTCACTCGTCCTGATGCCGGTTCGCCGGCATTTTTTATGGGCGCAACCTAAGAGAACTGAATTTGACTTACCAGATGATTACCACCGATGAAGGGCTGGCCGCCGTTTGCCAGGCCGCTCGTCAGTTCCCCGCGCTGGCGCTGGACACCGAATTTGTCCG
The DNA here is from genome assembly GCA_009668225.1 of Enterobacteriaceae bacterium RIT693. Taxonomy (GTDB): domain Bacteria; phylum Pseudomonadota; class Gammaproteobacteria; order Enterobacterales; family Enterobacteriaceae; genus Cedecea. The sequence goes on from WJYK01000003.1 coordinate 262,172, forward strand.
TACGCGAACCTATTACCCTCAGCTGGGACTGATCCAGCTTTATGATGGCCAGCAGGCTTCGCTGATCGATCCCTTAGCCATTAGCGACTGGTCGCCGTTTAAGGCGTTGCTGCAGGATCCTGATACCATCAAATATCTGCACGCGGGTAGTGAGGATCTTGAAGTCTTCCTTAATGCTTTTGGCATGCTGCCCGATCCGTTTATCGATACCCAGATTCTGGCTTCGTTTACCGGCCGCCCGCTGTCCTGCGGCTTTGCCACCATCGTTGAGTCCTACACCGGTATTGCGCTGGATAAAAGTGAATCCCGCACCGACTGGCTTGCACGTCCGTTAACAGAACGGCAGTGCGAGTACGCGGCGGCAGACGTGCTCTATCTCTTGCCTATCGCTGAAAAGCTGATGGCCGAGACCGAAGCGGCCGGCTGGATCAACGCGGCTTTAGACGAGTGCCAACTGATGTGTTCCCGCCGCCGTGACCAGCTCGACCCGGAAGAGGCCTGGCGTGAAATTGGCAACGCGTGGCAGCTTCGCACCCGTCAGCTGGCCTGCCTGAAGAAACTGGCCTCGTGGCGCCTGCGTAAAGCGCGTGAGCGCGATATGGCGGTGAATTTTGTCGTTCGTGAAGAAAACCTGTGGCAGGTGGCGAGATATATGCCTGGCTCTCTCGGGGAACTGGATTCGCTTGGCCTGAGCGGCAGTGAAATCCGTTTCCACGGTAAAACGCTGATCGCGCTGGTTGCGGAGGCACAGGCGCTGCCTGAAAGCGAGCTGCCCCAGCCGCTGCAAAACCTGGTGGATATGCCGGGTTACCGTAAAGTGTTTAAGGCAATTAAAGCGCTGGTGCAGGAGGTGAGTGAGGCCCAGGGGCTGAGTGCCGAATTATTGGCCTCCCGTCGTCAAATCAATCAGCTGTTAAACTGGCACTGGAAATTGAAGCCACAGAACGTGATGCCGGAATTAATTAGCGGCTGGCGGGCAGAATTAATGGCAGAAGCGTTAACGAAATTACTGGCGGAATACTGATTGCTTATATGACCTGGGAATAATTACAGTATTATTCTCAGGTTGAAATATATTAGCGGAGTGCAACGAGAAAGATCTTAATAAACGTTAAGTGACTGCGTAAAAATAAAGCCCCCTGTAAATACAGGGGGCTTTTTATTCAGGCCGACTTACTGGCTTCTTCCGCTTCCGGGAGCGTGACGTTCAGCTCCAGAATTGAAATATCCCCATCCCGCTGCTCAAGTTGAACGCTGACCATTTCCGGATCGATTTGCACGTACTTGCAAATCACGTCGAGAATGTCTTTGCGCAGCTGAGGCAGGTAATGCGGTTCTGCATCGCTCCGGCGACGCTCAGCAACAATAATCTGTAAACGCTCTTTCGCGATGTTGGCGGTGTTCTTTTTTCGTGACAGAAAAAAGTCGAGTAATGCCATAACTTATCCTCCGAACAGGCGTTTCAGGAAACCCTTCTTCTCTTCTTCAATGAAGCGGAAAGGGCGTTCTTCTCCGAGCAGGCGTTCCACGGTATCGGCGTAGGCTTTACCCGCGTCAGATTCACCGTCAAGAATAACCGGCTCGCCTTGGTTGGACGCGCGCAGCACCGACTGGTCTTCCGGGATAACCCCAACCAGAGGAATGCGCAGAATTTCGAGCACGTCTTCCATGCTCAGCATATCGCCCCTATTGACGCGGCCAGGGTTGTAGCGGGTCAGCAATAAATGCTCTTTAATCGGCTCTTCGCCGTTTTCAGCGCGGCGTGATTTCGACGACAGAATGCCGAGAATACGGTCTGAGTCACGCACCGAAGAGACTTCCGGGTTGGTGGTAATCACCGCTTCATCTGCAAAGTACAGCGCCATCAGCGCGCCGGTTTCGATACCTGCCGGGGAGTCACAAACGATAAATTCGAAGTCCATGTTTTTCAGATCTTCCAGCACTTTGGCCACGCCTTCGCGGGTCAGGGCGTCTTTATCGCGGGTTTGTGAAGCAGGCAGGATATAGAGCTGTTCAGTGCGTTTATCACGGATAAGCGCCTGATTCAGCGTGGCATCGCCCTGAATAACGTTAACGAAATCGTACACAACGCGGCGCTCGCAGCCCATGATCAGGTCAAGGTTACGCAGGCCGATGTCGAAATCAATAACGACGGTTTTTCTTCCCTTTTGGGCCAGACCCGTGGCGATGGCCGCGCTGGACGTGGTCTTACCAACGCCCCCTTTACCCGATGTAACAACAATAATGCGTGCCATAAAGGATTTCCTTGTTAAAAGGGCTTAATTCAAAGATTGAACGGAGAGCGCACCACTCGCCAGATTGAGGCGAGCCGCTTTTCCATAATAATCGGCTGGGATCTGCTCACTCAGCCAGTACTCGCCCGCAATAGAAACAAGCTCTGCTACCAGGTTAGTACAAAATATTTGTGCATCACGATCGCCACTTGCACCAGCCAGCGCACGACCACGCATCATGCCGTAAATATGAATATTACCATCTGCTATCAGTTCTGCACCGGCGCTGACGTGATTGGTCACAATCAAGTCACAGTTTGGCGCATAAATGCGCTGGCCGGAACGGACCGGGGTATCAATTAAACGCGTTTTTGTGACCGGGCTAACATCCGGCGCGGCAACGACCACGGGCTCAACGGGCGCGGCTTTCGGCGCTCTGGCAATCTTTTCTTTCCCTTCGGTCAGCAAGGGCAGGCCAGCACGCTCAATGTCAGCTTTTAACGCTTCATCTTTACACCCGCTGATACCCACCACGCGCAGGCCGGTTGCGGTGACGGCCTGTTGTACTTTCTTCCAGTTGGCGGAACCATCGAGACTGGCGACGTTAACGACCACCGGGGCATTCTTTAAGAATGCGGGAGCCTGGGCGATTTTATCTTCCAGAGCCTGGCGAATAACCTCAGGTTGTGCATCATGCAAATGAACCACAGATAAGGTAAAACTGCTGCCCTTTAACTCGATTGGCGTGTTTGACATCCTGACCTTACTCAATTCAGTTTCAATCCCCACAACTGTGGGACGATATTCCGAAGTACATCAGGCATGTTATAGTCCAGCTTATATTCAGGCAAGCCACTCGCTGGCGAAAATAGAGTAAAAAAAATGTTTTGTGTGATCTACAGAAGTACCAAACGCGATCGGACATATCTTTATGTCGAAAAAAAAGACGATTTCTCTCGAGTGCCGGAAGAACTGATGAAAGGCTTCGGCAAACCCGTACTGTCGATGCTGTTGCCGCTGGACGGCAGTAAAAAACTGGCTAATGCCGATTTGGATAAAGTGAAACAGGCGCTGGAAACTGAGGGTTATTATTTACAGATCCCACCTCCGGTAGAAAGCTTGCTCACCGTGCATCTGGAAAAGAGTCCTAAAAAATAATTTTCGGACTGAAGGCCAATCTTTTCCAGGTATTCAGCCTGAAAATGTGTAAAACACATTATTGCGGAAAAGACGATGAAAAATGCAGCCCTGCGTTATACCTTCAGCGCCTTAATTCTCGCCAACGGGGCCGGTTATCTCAGCCCCGCAGAGGCGGCCTCTGCCGCCTCAGTACCTCAAACCACAACGCTCGCTGAACAAGGGCGAGACCCGGCTGAATTCCCGGCTTACGTCGAAAAATTAAAGCAACAAGCCAGAGTGCAGGGCATCAGCAATGCAACGCTGACAAAAGCTTTTGCCAATATTCATTTTGTTGATCGGGTCATTCAATCCGACCGCAATCAGCTGGAAAAGAAAATAACGCTTGATGACTATTTAAACCGCGTTATCACCCCCGCAAAAATAAAACAGGCGCGTAGCCTGGCGAAGCTTCATCAGGCTGAGCTGGAAAAAGTCAGTGCGAATACGGGGGTTCAAAGCCGCTATATCGTCGCCCTCTGGGCAATGGAAAGTAACTTCGGCAAGCTTCAGGGTAAAGAAGACATCATTTCTGCTTTGGCGACGCTCGCTTTTGAGGGCCGCCGCGAAGCATTTTTTACCAATGAACTCATCGCCGCGCTGAAAATCATCCAGCGGGGTGACGTTAGCGCCTCACAGATGAAAGGCTCATGGGCTGGGGCGATGGGGCAAAATCAGTTTATGCCGAGTTCGCTGCTGCGCTACGGCAAAGACGGTGACGGAGACGGTAAAATTGATATCTGGAATAACACCCGCGATGTTTTTGCTTCCACGGCAAACTACCTGGCGGTAGAGGGCTGGCAGCGTGGCGGGGCGTGGGGCTATGAGGTGAAACTGCCGGCAGGCTTTAATACTGCACTGCTGGGCACCAGTCCGGGGCAGGGCAAGCCTGTGGCCCGGTGGAAAAAACTAGGGATAACGCTGCCGGGAGGAACCCATCTCCCTGCCTCCTCAAAAACGGCCTGGCTGGTGAAGCCAGACGATGGCCTGGGACGTTCGTTCCTGGTCTACAACAACTTCCGCACCTTGATGCACTGGAACCGCTCTTATTATTTCGCCATTAGCATCGGCAAGATGGCGGACGCTATCGCGAATAAATAAGGCACGCTTAGAAACACTTCCCCGGTATTCAGCGGGGATTTTTTTATCTAGTATCAAAGGCAGTTAACACAAACGACACAGAGGAAAGGCATGTATCAACATCATAACTGGCAGGGTGCACTGCTGGATTTTCCGGTAAACAAGGTAGTCTGTGTTGGCAGCAACTATGCCAAACATATTAAAGAGATGGGCAGCGCGACGCCGGACGAACCGGTGGTGTTTATCAAGCCCGAGAGCGCATTGTGTGACATTCGCCAGCCGCTGGCACTGCCGCAGGAGTTTGGCTCTGTACATCATGAAGTGGAGCTGGCTATCCTGATCGGCGCCACCCTTAAGCAGGCAAGCGAAGAGCACGTCCTTAAGGCGATTGCCGGTTATGGCGTTGCGCTGGACCTCACGCTGCGTGACCTGCAGGCCAAACTGAAAAAAGCTGGCCAGCCGTGGGAAAAAGCGAAGGGGTTTGATAACTCATGCCCGATCTCCGGTTTTATCCCTGCGGCGCAGTTTACGCACGATCCGCAAAACACGCCTCTTGAGCTGAAGATCAACGGCGAAGTTCGCCAGCAGGGCAATACCGAAGATATGATCCACAAGATCGTGCCGCTGATTGCTTACATGAGCAAATTCTTCACTCTGCGTGCGGGAGACGTGATCCTGACCGGAACGCCGGAAGGCGTTGGCCCGCTGCACAGCGGCGATGAGCTGGAAGTGAGCTTTGCCGGCCACAGCCTGAACACGCGCATTTTATAAACAATTTGCCGCTTCAGGGCGGCAAAACTTGCATCCGAGTGTCAGACTGTTTATAAGGTGCAGCTTAATTTTTAAATGCAGGAACCGCTATGACACCCACTCCCTTTTGGCAAAGTAAAACTCTCGACGAAATGAGCGACGCCGAGTGGGAATCACTGTGTGACGGCTGCGGTCAATGCTGCCTGCATAAGCTGATGGACGAAGATACCGACGAGATCTACTTCACCAACGTCGCGTGTAAGCAGCTTAATATCAAAACCTGTCAGTGTAAGAACTACGCCCGCCGCTTTGAATACGAGCCGGACTGTATCAAACTCACCCGCGACAACCTGCCGACCTTTGAGTGGCTTCCGCACACCTGTGCCTATCGTCTGCTGGCCGAAGGCAAACCGCTGCCGGAATGGCACCCGCTGATCTGCGGGTCGAAAGCTGCGATGCACGGGGAGCGTATTTCGGTGCGCCATATTGCGGTGAAAGAGTCTGAAGTTCGCGACTGGCAGGACCATATCCTCAACAAGCCTGAATGGGCGGATTGATGCGTTGACGTCTCTTCTGTTCCAGACCTTTATTGATGGTGAAAATAAGTCCTTCTTATAACTGATTTTGTGATAGGATTGATTTCCCATAACCAAAATAAGAGAGTTTTTATCCTGAATTTAACATTCCAGTGTCCGTCATGCGGCGGATCGCAGTATCGCACTTCCTCCTACGATGTCCGAGAATCAAATCCCCATGGCGCAGTCTGTATCTTTTGCAAATCGGTCATGCAGGTTTCCGCTCATCGTCCGTCCAATGCGACTTTCTCAGATTTTACGCTGCTGGCACAACAGGCTTTGCCTTTATCTCAGCCACGCTGTTAATATCCCTTCCTCACAGGAGGGATAATGAAAAAACTGAAGTTAATTATTGGCATACTGCTGTTAAGCGGCTGTGCGACCGCAGAGCGCGATGCACCAACACCACCACAAACGATCGGCATGGCGAATCCCGCATCGGTCTATTGCCAGCAAAAGGGTGGTAAATCACTCCTGGTGAAAACGCCGCAGGGCGAGCGTGCTGACTGCCTGTTACCGGGTGGTGAAAAAATTGACGAGTGGGCGCTGTTCCGACGCGACCACCCATAAAAAAATAGCCCACCTAAGGTGGGCTATTTTTTTAGCGGGGCTGATGCAATTAGCGGCCAAAGAGATCGCGACGCTTTGGCTTGAAGAACTGGGCAATCAGCACCAGTACCGCAATAACCAGGAACACGGCGAAGATCCCCAGCAGCCACTGCACCATATCCAGCGACAGGAATTCCCACTGGCGCACGGAGCAGTCACCGCTGGCAACAAACACCTGCGGCAGCCATTTGTCCAGCGGCAGCCAGCTCGGGAAACGGGCGAAGAAATCGCAGGTCACGAACGGTGACGGATGAAGCTGGAGCATGGTGTGATCCCAGGCCAGCTGAACGCCTTTCCCTGCGCTGTACAGCCAGATAGCCAGCGCGCCGTAACGTAGCGGGCTTTTAGGGGCAATGGCGCCAATCAAACCTGCACCCATTACGCCGAACAGCGCACAACGTTCATAAATACACATCACACAAGGTTTCAGCCCCATAACGTGCTGGAACCACAATGCCACCATTTCAAGCACGAACGCCGTAAAGGCCAGAAGCAGCCAGGCGGTACGTCCTTGGGAGCATTGGTTTAAATATCGCAACATAATCAGTTTCCCTGCAGCATGCGTAGAATCGGCAGTGTAAACCAATTCCCTATCTGCGCCAGTAGCGCAGATGAAAATAACGTACTAATCGGATGTTTATAAGGAAAAAAATTGTAACGGGAAGCGGACTTCCCGCCAAATTACCTTAATGCGGTGCAACCAGAGCGTCCGGCGTGGTTAACCAGCCGCTGGCAAGCATCCATTCCGTTGCAGGTGTAAGCGTGTATTCAACGCATAGCAGGCCCACAATCGTCAGAACCAGGGTGTAGGGCAGCGCCATCACAACCATGCGTCCATAGGACAGACGGATCAACGGTGCCAGCGCGGACGTCAGCAGGAACAGGAACGCCGCCTGCCCGTTTGGTGTGGCAACGGACGGCAGGTTAGTGCCCGTATTGATCGCCACCGCTAACAGTTCGAACTGCTGCATATTGATAGCGCCATTGTGCAGCGCGGTTTTCGCCTCATTGATATAAACGGTACCGACGAAGACGTTGTCCGATATTGAAGAGAGCAGGCCATTAAAGATGTAAAACAGCGACAGCTGAGCATGTGGGGAGGCGTTCAGCACGTACTGAATAATCGGGCTAAACAGATGCTGGTCTATGATCACTGCCACTATGGTGAAGAAGACGGTCAACAGCGCGGTAAAGGGCAGGGCTTCGGTAAAGGCTTTGCCGATAGCATGTTCGTCGGTCACGCCGCAAAGCGAAGTTGCCAGAATAATCACCGACAGCCCAATCAAACCCACTTCGGCCAGATGCAGCGCAAGGGCAATAATCAGCCAGACCCCAATCAGGGCCTGAATCAGCAGCTTCATTTTGTCCTGCTTCGTGCGTTTTTTCGCACTTTGAGCGTCAAAGTCGTGCAGGATACCGCGAACTTTTTCCGGCAGCGTTTGCCCGTAGCCGAGCACTTTAAATCGCTCCAGCAGGATACACGTCAGCAGGCCACAAATCAGCACAGGTACCGTTACCGGCATCATTCGCAGGAAGAAATCACCGAAATGCCAGCCGGCATTTTTAGCAATAATCAGGTTCTGTGGCTCGCCGACCATGGTCATCACGCCGCCGAGCGCGGTCCCCACGCCGGCGTGCATCATCAGGCTACGCAGGAAAGCGCGGAACTGCTCAAGGATCTCCCGGCTGTCGGTCTGAATATGGCTATCGTCCTGGACGTTGCCGTCATCCTGCGCCTCAGATGCCACGCGGTGATAGATGCTGTAGAAGCCAACGGCCACGCTGATAACCACCGCGACCACGGTTAAGGCATCGAGAAATGCGGAGAGAAAAGCCGCAGCAATGCAAAAGGCCAGGGAGAGGGCGGTTTTTGAACGAATTCCCAGCAACATGCGGGTAAATAACAGCAGCAATAGCTGCTTCATAAAGTAGATGCCAGCCACCATAAACATCAGTAGCAGCAGAACTTCCAGGTTAGATGCGACTTCGGCACGCACGTGTTCGGCGTTGGTCATCCCGACAATCACTGCCTCTATGGCCAGCAGGCCGCCCGGCAGTAGTGGATAACACTTAAGCGCCATCGCCAGTGTAAAGATAAACTCAACAACCAGCATCCAGCCCGCGATAAATGGGCTGACAAACCAAAAGACCAGCGGATTAACCACTAAAAAGGCAATCAGCGTAAGTTTGTACCAGTCAGGTGATTGACCCAAAAAATTGCGGTACAGCGCCCGCCCAGAGGACATTTCCATCGTAAAATTACCATTATCCGTTGTATTATGTTGATGTTTAAAAATATAAACCTTCAGGGTACTCGCATAACGCTAAGAGGATCAAGCCGCAGGAAATCCTGAGTTAAGGCATTTATTGTCAAAATTCAACGCCGATCCCGCATTTGCACGCCGCCCCCGCTATCTGGCGCGCATGGCATCTGGTATGATGAGTCCAATTTGCAAAACCTGAGTAATGGAAATCTTACTATGGTCATTAAGGCGCAGAGCCCAGCGGGTTTCGCGGAAGAATACATTATAGAAAGTATCTGGAATAGTCGTTTCCCGCCTGGCTCTATCCTTCCGGCTGAACGCGAATTATCAGAGCTTATTGGCGTAACCCGCACTACCTTGCGTGAGGTGCTTCAGCGCCTTGCTCGCGATGGCTGGTTGACTATTCAGCACGGAAAACCGACGCGGGTTAACAATTTTTGGGAAACATCAGGCCTAAATATTCTTGAAACGCTGGCGCGTCTCGATCACGATAGCGTGCCGCAGTTGATTGATAACCTGCTTTCCGTTCGCACTAATATCTCAACGATATTTATTCGCACCGCTATTCGTCAGTATCCAGATAAAGCGCAGGAAGTGCTGGCAACGGCCGGTAAAGTTGAAGATCACGCAGATGCCTTTGCTGAGCTGGACTATAACATTTTCCGTGGCCTGGCATTTGCTTCGGGCAACCCAATTTATGGCCTGATCCTTAACGGCATGAAAGGTCTCTATACTCGTATCGGGCGTCACTATTTTTCAAATCCTGAAGCCCGCAGCCTGGCGCTCGGTTTTTACCATCGCCTGGCGGAAATCTGCCAGCAGGGGCTTTACGATCAGGTCTTTGATACCGTACGTAAATATGGGCGTGAAAGCGGCGAGATTTGGCACCGTATGCAGAAAAACCTGCCGGGCGATTTAGCGATGCATAGCCGCTAAGCCCGAATAAAAAACGCTTCCTTCAGGAAGCGTTGTATTGATGACAAACAGCCGAAAACGTGGTTTTCGACTGTTTGGGGCAAACCAGAGAACATCATTCATTGTTTTGTGCGAGTAGCGATAAACTTTTCCAGGACAATGGACGTTATCAGCAGTTTCAAACGCTTCCTTCAGGAAGCGTTGTATTGATGACAAACAGCCGAAAACGTGGTTTTCGACTGTTTGGGGCAAACCAGAGAACATCATTCATTGTTTTGTGCGAGTAGCGATAAGCTTTTCGAGGACAATGGACGTTATCAGCAGTTTCAAACGCTTCCTTCAGGAAGCGTTGTATTGATGACAAACAGCCGAAAACGTGGTTTTCGACTGTTTGGGGCAAACCAGAAAACATCATTCATTGTTTTGTGCGAGTAGCGATAAACTTTTCCAGGACAATGGACGTTATCAGCAGTTTCAAACGCTTCCTTCAGGAAGCGTTTTTTTTTGCGCTTAATTTTTTCCGTTATAGCGTGTTTTTCTGCGGGCAACGCTCAAGCAACTCGACGCTGCCATCCGCGTTTTGCTGCTCCATGATCACGTCAAATCCCCACAGGCGATGCACATGCTTCAGTACCTCCTTCCTCCCTTTATCCAGCGGTGCACGGTTGTGCGGAATATAGCGCAGCGTTAAAGAGCGGTCGCCACGCAGATCCACATCCCAGACCTGAATATTTGGCTCCAGGTTGCTGAGGTTGTACTGGGCGGACAGCTGGGAGCGAATTTCCCGATAACCTTCTTCGTTATGGATGGCCGAAATCTCCAGGAAATTATTACGGTCGTCATCCAGCACGGTGAACAGGCGGAAGTCTCGCATCAGCTTAGGCGACAGAAACTGGCTGATAAAACTCTCGTCCTTGAAGTCGCGCATGGCAAAGTGCAGCGTTTCCAGCCAGTCTTTACCGGCAATATCCGGGAACCAGTAGCGGTCTTCTTCCGTCGGTGACTGGCAGATGCGTTTGATGTCCTGGAACATCGCAAACCCGAGCGCGTAAGGGTTAATGCCGTTGTACCACGGGCTGTTATACGGCGGCTGAAACACCACGTTGGTGTGGCTATGGAGAAACTCCAGCATAAAGCGGTCGCTGACTTTTCCCTCGTCATACAGATGGTTGAGAATAGTGTAATGCCAGAATGTCGCCCAGCCTTCGTTCATCACCTGGGTTTGCTTTTGCGGATAAAAATACTGGCTGACCTTGCGCACAATGCGCAGGACCTCACGCTGCCACGGCTCCAGCAGCGGAGCGTTCTTCTCCATGAAATACAGCAGATTCTCCTGCGGTTCGGAAGGGAAGCGATGGGCGGACTCCGCGGTTTTTTCCTCTTCCTTACGCGGCAACGTACGCCACAGCGTGTTTACCTGGCTTTGCAGATACTCCTCGCGGCTTTTCTGGCGCGCTTTTTCTTCCTGCAGCGAAATCTTCTGCGGGCGTTTGTAGCGGTCCACGCCATAGTTCATCAGGGCATGGCACGAGTCCAGCAGCCGCTCTACTTCATCCACACCGTAGCGCTCCTCGCACTGGGTAATGTAGTTTTTGGCAAAAATAAGGTAGTCGATTATCGAGCTGGCATCCGTCCAGCTGCGAAACAGGTAGTTATTTTTAAAGAAGGAATTATGCCCGTAACAGGCGTGTGCAATCACCAGCGCCTGCATAGTGATGGTGTTCTCCTCCATCAGATAGGCAATGCAGGGATTCGAATTGATGACGATTTCATACGCCAGCCCTTGCTGCCCGTGTTTATACAGGCGCTCGGTCTCGATGAATTTTTTGCCAAAAGACCAGTGCGGATAATTAATCGGCATCCCCACGCTTGAGTAGGCATCCATCATCTGTTCTGAGGTGATGACCTCAATCTGGTGGGGGTAGGTGTCCAGCCTGTAGAGCTTTGCTACCCGGTCAATCTCAGCCAGGTAGATATCCAGTAGCTCAAACGTCCAGTCGGGTCCGTCGCTCAGACGGTTGGGATCCTTTGTGGCGAAATCAGTTACGGTAGCCATCAGCGCGCCCTCATTGTTTTCGGCTCTCTCTGAATGGAAAGCCTCACTTTCAAGAATAGACAACTCCTGAAAGATAGCGCCGACAAGTAAAATTTTTTATTCGCGATTTATTGATTCCGATACCCGGCTTTTTGCCCGCCATCTAGCATTTTATTTTGGTTAAAATGTTTTCCCGTGCAGGAGATGCTAATTATTCCGGGCCAGTGCTGGCGGGCAAACCTGTGAGGTTAGTCACCATAATAAAGCCATATGTTGAATAACATATTCAACTGAGTTATCAATATGTAATCAGAAGATTATTCTTTTAGCTAATTGCGGAGCAGATATGCGTGTTGTGGTGCTGGGAAGTGGTGTCGTTGGCGTGGCAAGCGCCTGGTATTTACGTCAGGCCGGGCATGAAGTCACCGTTATCGATCGCGAATCAGGGCCGGCGCAGGAAACCAGCGCTGCCAACGCCGGGCAGATCTCACCGGGCTACGCTGCGCCGTGGGCGGCACCGGGCGTCCCGTTAAAAGCCATCAAGTGGATGTTCCAGCGCCATGCGCCTCTGGCCATCAGCCTGGACGGCACCCAGTTCCAGCTAAAATGGATGTGGCAAATGTTGCGCAACTGCGATACCCGCCACTACATGGAAAACAAAGGCCGCATGGTGCGCCTGGCCGAATACAGCCGCGATTGCCTGAAAGAGCTGCGCCACGCTACCGGGATTCAGTATGAAGGACGGCAGGGCGGGACTCTGCAACTGTTCCGTACCGAGCAGCAGTATGAAAGCGCGGCAAAAGATATCGCGGTGTTGAAAGATGCCGGAGTGCCGTATGAGCTTCTGGAAGCCAGCCAGCTCAATCGCGTAGAGCCAGCGCTGGCGGACGTTGCCCATAAGCTGACCGGCGGGCTGCGTTTACCTAACGATGAAACAGGTGACTGCCAGCTGTTTACCCAAAACCTGGCGCGCATGGCGGCGGAAGCGGGCGTTGAGTTTCGCTTCAATACGCCGGTCGATCGCCTGCTGTACGAAAATCAGCAAATCAGCGGCGTGCAGTGCGGCCAGGAAGTGGTGAAGGGTGATGCTTACGTGGTGGCTTTTGGCTCGTACTCCACCGGCCTGCTCAAGGGCATTGCCGATATTCCTGTCTATCCTTTAAAAGGCTACTCGCTGACTATCCCGATTGCCGATGTGCAGGGCGCGCCGGTCTCGACCATTCTCGACGAGACCTACAAAATTGCCATTACCCGCTTTGATAACCGTATTCGCGTCGGTGGAATGGCGGAAATCGTTGGCTTCAATACCGACCTGCTGCAGCCGCGTCGCGAGACGCTGGAGATGGTCGTCAGGGATCTCTATCCGCGCGGTGGGCACGTGGAGCAGGCGACTTTCTGGACCGGCCTGCGCCCAATGACGCCGGACGGTACGCCGATTGTTGGGCGGACACCGTTCAAGAATCTCTGGCTGAATACTGGACACGGCACGTTGGGTTGGACAATGGCCTGCGGCTCAGGCCAGATGTTGAGCGACCTGATCTCCGGTCGCACGCCGGCGATACCGAGCGAGGATTTAGGTATTGCCCGCTACACGCCAGGCTTTACGCCCCTGAGCGCTCGCCATCTTCATGGCGCACATAACTAAAAGGAGCCGTCATGTCCCGTCCTGTGGTAGCGACGCTGGATCTCAGCGCGCTGCGCAATAATCTCGACGTGGTGCGCCGAGCCGCACCGCATTCTCGCGTCTGGTCGGTCGTTAAGGCCAACGCTTATGGCCACGGCCTGGATCGCGTCTGGTCGGCGCTCAGCGCGACAGATGGTTTTGCGATGTTGAATCTCGAAGAGGCCATTTTACTGCGAGAGCGCGGTTGGAAAGGCCCAATCCTGATGCTGGAAGGTTTCTTCCACGCCGATGAGCTGGCGCTGTTCGACAAATACCGGCTGACCACCAGCCTGCACAGCAACTGGCAGGTTAAGGCGATAGCAAACGCGAAGCTGAGTGCACCGCTGGATGTGTATCTCAAAATTAACAGCGGGATGAATCGTCTCGGGTTTACGCCCGATCGGGTGCACGGCATCTGGCAAAAACTCCGTTCTATCCCGAATGTGGGTCAACTGACGCTGATGGCACATTTTGCCGATGCTGAGCAGCCAGAAGGCATTGTTGAGCCGATGAAACGCATTGAGCAGGCCGCGGAGGGCATTGATGCACCTCGCTCACTGTCAAATTCGGCCGCTACGCTGTGGCATCCTGAAGCGCATTTTAACTGGGTTCGCCCGGGCATCATCCTTTATGGCGCTTCTCCGAGCGGGCAGTGGCAGGATGTGGCAACCAGCGGTATACAGCCGGTGATGACGCTCGGCAGCGAAATTATCGGCATCCAGACCCTGAAAGCGGGCGATACCGTAGGCTACGGCAGCCGCTATATGGCAAGCGGTGAACAGCGTATCGGCATCGTCGCGGGTGGCTACGCGGACGGTTATCCACGCATAGCCCCGGACGGCACGCCGGTGATGGTGGACGGCGTGATGACCAGAGTGGTAGGAAAAGTGTCGATGGACATGATTACCGTGGACCTGACGCCATGCCCGCAAGCCGGTATCGGCAGCCCGGTCGAGCTGTGGGGCAAAAACGTCAAAATTGACGATGTCGCCAGCGCCGCAGGTACGGTTGGTTATGAGCTGATGTGTGCGTTAGCGCCGCGAGTGCCGGTGGTGGTGAGTTAATGTTCCTGTTTCTCTAGAGAAGCTGTTTCGTCGTCATAAATACAGCCCATAAAAGATTGGCGGATATTCCGTTCACTTCCAGCCCTGTTTCATATGCAGCCACCGAACCGGTGAACGTCTCGGGAGAATCACCGTCACTTCCCCGAGACCCCGGACTCCCGGCCAAATAAATCGCCGCAAGCGGTAAACCTCCGTTTTATCTCCCAGTCCTGGGTCGGCTGAGATGCGTTCCCGACGCTCTCAGCCTCCGGCCGTTCCCGACGTCCGGACCCTGGCCAGTCGGAGAGAAAACGGAGGCGATTTAAGCCGGAACCGAGCCCCGCTTCAAACCCACAGCTACACAGAACGTTACAGCCGCTTCAAGACCTACAGCCACACCCTTGTTCCCGGCTCTCATCGCCCCCGGTTATGACCCAACTCAGGCGGGGTTGAGCTGCCGGGAGCAGCGAAAGAGAGCGATCGTCGGGAACGAATCGCGAACGACCCCGACTGTTTGGGTGATGGCCGGTGGGTTTACCGCTTCAGCGGCGATGAGCTTGCCGGGCGCCGGGGCTGTTCGGGGGATGGCGTTATCCCCCGGACACGTTCACCGTGCTCTGAACGTGCAGGGAAAACAGATTTATGGGTGAACGGAATAACTGCAGAGCGAAAGATAACTCCCGGAAGATTTTGAAAGAAAAATAGGTATAAGAGACAGCGCCCGTTGAGGCGAGAAGAGGCTACTCCTCTTCTTCCTCGGCCACCCGGACACCAATCTTACGTACCAGGTTGTCTTCTTTCTCCGCCACCGTCCAAATCATCCCGGCGAACTCAACCTGGTCACCGACAACCGGCGCGCCGCCAAGCATCCCCAGCACAAAATCACCGAGCGACTGCTGGGTATTGACCTCTTCATCCAGCGTCAGGCCGTAAATGGTCGCCACGTCGGAGAACTGGGCGCTGGCCTCCAGAATAAAGTCGCCAAAGAAGCGCTGATCCAAATCCACGGGCGGCGACTGGCTAAACAGCTTACCGAGCGCGGGAAGGTCACGTTCGCGACCGATCACGCAGAGCACATCGCCCTCGCGAAGCCGGGTGCTGCCCGTCGGGTGCAGCAGCTCGTTATCGCGGAACAGTGCGGCAATGCGCGTCTCTTCCGGCATATGCAGGTCACGCAAGGCGGCACCTACGCACCATTTCTCTTCGCTCAGCTGATAGACAAACTGCTCCCACGGGTTATCAGGATGGATATCCAACCCTACGCGGGAAACCGGCCAGCCGACCGGTGGCACCACGACTTTTGCTTTTTTGGCCGCCCAGCCGAGGGAGGTTCCCTGAAGCAGCAGGGAAACCAGCACCACAAAGAAGGCGACGTTGAAGAACAGGCGGGCGTTATCCAGCCCGGCCATCATCGGGAAGACCGCCAGAATGATAGGCACGGCGCCACGCAGCCCAACCCAGCTGATGAACACACGTTCTCGCAGGTTAAAACCGCGGAAAGGCAGCAGGCCGGCAAAAATGGAAAGCGGACGAGCAAAAAAGATCATCCACGCTGAAAGCAGCAGTGCAGGGACCGCAATCGGCAGCAGGTCGGAAGGGTTCACCAGCAGGCCAAGCACCAGGAACATGCCGATTTGCGCCATCCAGGCCAGCCCGTCAAAGGTTTGCAGAATACCAAAGCGGCTGCGGATAGGGCGGTTACCCATCACGAAGCCACACAGGTAAACCGCCAGAATACCGCTGCCGTCCAGCGCCGTTGTCACGCCAAACACCATGATACCGCCGCTCAGCGCCAGCATCGGGTATAGCCCCTGAGGCAGGGTGATACGGTTGATCATCTGCAGCAGCAGATAGCCGCCGCCGAGGCCAAGCACGATCCCCAGCCCGAACTGCTGAATGATATGCACCAGGAACATCCAGCTCAGACCGGTCTGGTGCTGCTGGATCATCTCAATCAGCGTAATGGTGAGAAATACCGCCATCGGGTCATTACTGCCCGACTCAATCTCAAGCGTTGCGCCTACGCGCTCGTTAAGGCCTTTACCGCCGAGCAGCGAAAAGACCGCTGCGGCATCGGTCGAGCCGACGATGGCACCGATAAGCAAGCCGTCAATGAGGTTGAGATTGAACAGCCAGGCGGCTGCAACACCGGTCAAGCCGGAGGTAATTAATACGCCAACGGTTGCCAGTGAAAGCGCGGGGCCAAGCGCAACACGAAATGAACTGGCCTGGGTTCGCATGCCGCCGTCAAGCAGGATAACCGCCAGCGCCAGGTTACTGATCAGATAGGCGAAGGGATAATTATCAAACGGGATACCGCCCAGGCCGTCGATACCGGCCAGCATGCCGATAGCCAAAAAGATAACCAGAATGGGAATGCCCAGACGAGAGGAGAATGAACTTAATAAGATACTGCAAGTTACCAGAACGGAACCCAAAATAAACAAACTGACTATCGCCCCTGCGTCCAAATCATTCTTCTCCTTTATCTATGTTGTGGAATTTTAACATGTAACCTGCAGGTTAAATGCCCAAAAAGGGCGCTTAAAGTTATCTTCTTTCGCGCAAAACCGGGTGACCGCTTACCGTCAGATAGGCTGTCTTACCGTCATGCTGCAATTGTGCGAGGGCGCCTACAGGCAGGGTGACAGTTTGCGGTTCGTGGCCAAACGGCAGACCGGAAAGGATCGGCACTTTCAGGCGTTGCTGCAGGTTTTTTCGCATCTCATCGAAGGTATATCCTGCATCGTAATCTGTCGTTGTTGCCCCATTAAAACTTCCTAAAACAATCACTTTCTGGCGCGCCAGAATACCCGCGTGGTAAAGCTGCAGCAGCATACGCTCCACGCGGAATGGGTGTTCGTTGATGTCTTCAACCACCAGAATCCCCCCCTCTATTAACGGTAGCCAGGGCGTACCAATCAGCGACACCAGCATCGCCAGGTTCCCTCCCCATAACGTACCGCTGGCATGCACTGCGGGGGCGTCGCTTTCCCATCTGACGGTGAATTCGGGTTCACGTAGCGCTTTCCAGAAGTGGTGCCAGGTGTATTCATCCATCTCTTCAGCGCCAAAATTTCCGGCCAGCATCGGCCCGCTAAAGGTAATCGCACCGCACTGCGCCAGCAGACCGAGCTGGAACGCGGTAAAGTCGCTGTGGCCACAGATGATTTGCGGGCGTGCGCGGAGCGCGGCACCGAGACGTGAAAAGTCGATGTTTTCAAGCAGGCGGCTTGCGCCGTAGCCCCCGCGCACGGCGAGCACAATGTCAGTTTCAGCAGGCAGCGTTACCAGATGATTGATCTCCGCAAGCCGCTCGCTGTCCGTGCCGGCAAAACGCTGGAAACGCCTCGTCACTGCCTGCTGATTGACCACCTGATGCCCATCGTCTTCCAGTCTACGAATACCGCGCGCGGCGGCCTGCTGGTTGACGCAATAGCCAGATGGAGCAATTAAATGAATCAGAGACATGGTATTTCCTTGCTGAATATGATTTGGTTATCATGCCGCTCTCGAGAGTGCTTGTCATCGCCGTTACGAGGCGAGCCACATTAATTAAGGATAGATGCGTGAAATTAAGATGGTTTATCGTTCTGGTGCTATTTCTGGCCGGGTGTTCCAGCCATTCGCAGCAGCAGCAGGCACCGTGGGACCCGACTATCCCCACTCAGAGAGCGTTGAACTGGATGCCAATCACCGAGCAGTCCGGGCAGCAATGGGGCGTGAGCCCAAGGCTAGTAACCGCGATTATCGCGGTGGAGTCCGGAGGCAACCCACAGCTGGTTAGCGCCTCGAACGCCATTGGGCTTATGCAGATTAAGGCCTCTACGGCAGGAAGAGAAGTATACCGCAATCAGGGCTTCAGCGGACAGCCATCGAACAGTGAACTGAGAGACCCTGCGCGCAATATTGATATCGGTACGGCCTATCTGAGTATTCTTGAGCACGGTATTTTGCGGGGAATCAACGACCCGCAGGTAATGCAATACGCGCTTATTGTCTCTTACGTGAACGGAGCGGGGGCGTTATTAAGAACCTTTGATTCTGACAGGCAGGATGCAATAGATAAAATCAACCGCCTGAGTCCGGACGAATTTTACCAGCATATTGCGACTAATCACCCGGCTCCGCAGGCACCGCGCTACCTGTATAAGGTGACGCGGGCCATGAACGCTATTTGATTATTTCACGCGGTTGGCCTTTTCCCGGGCTGACCGCTCCAGTGAGAAAATAATCTTTTGCAGTTCGCGCTCCACTGCCGGGTTGACGTTTAAGAAGCGGAAGCTTAAGCGCGGCGTTGAAATAGTTTCATTTTTGCTGTCCACCACTTTACGTTCTGAAACCATCACCAGCTGCATATCAAAATAAAACTTACCCCATTCCACCAGGTCCATCTCCACGCGACCAAAACGCAGGCCGGGCGCAAGGCCTGGGGGTAACGAGCCGTCAACCAACGCACCCATCCCGCCAAGCGACAGGTCGCAGAGTCGGAATGCAAACTCGGAGCCATCGGCCAGTTCGGTACGGCAGTAGTACTGCGGCTGCATCGGCGCGGTAATACGGAAATATTCCCGACGTTGAACGAACCACAGCGACGGCGGCAGCGGCGTCGTGAACGCCGGCAGGTTCTGATATTCCGTCGCTTTCAGGCCGGGTAACGTGAACTCTACTTTTGCGCCCTGCGTTTCAGCGATGAAGTCGATGTGGTTTGCCTTCTGCACGGAAAGGTTTTCCTGCGCCTGGCTACCAAAGTCCAGAATTAAACGATCCGCTGAGACGTCGAGTATTTTGCTAATGAACTGCCCGTTAGACCATTCCAGCCTGACGGGAACCTGCTGTTTGTGTAAGTCGCGTAGCACACCTAATACTGCCAGAGGAGACTGCTTAAGGAACTGCTCGTTATAGTGACTCAAGGCTCAAGTCCTTGTTGTTTTTTCAGGTTGTGGTATCGAAGCTTATCGGCAAAACCGGACAAAACTTAATACAAATTTTTGATTTTTTTTGCCTGAAAATGAGTATAACCGGGTGAGATTCATCACGTTTTTACGCAACCGGGCTATACTCTTTTTGACAGTAGGCCGCTGACTTGGGTGCAGAAGGCGCCCGGCGAGCCTGCTAAAGCTCACAATGTAGAAGAGGACGTTCTAAAATGGGTATCCTGGCCTGGATTATTTTTGGTCTCATCGCGGGTGTGGTTGCTAAGTTAATTATGCCTGGCAAAGACGGCGGCGGCATTATCCTCACTTGTATTCTGGGGATCGTGGGCGCGGTGGTAGGCGGCTGGGTGGCAACGGCATTGCACCTTGGCGGGCCGGTAACCGGCTTTAACTGGCCAAGTTTCTTTGTGGCGGTGATTGGCGCCATTATTGTGCTGGCTATTTTCAGGATGGTACGACGGTAGAAAGTCATTGATTAAAAAAACGGCCCTTCGGGGCCGTTTTTACGTTTTAAGCTTTGCGATTAAAAGTCATAGCCTACGGTGGCAATAACCGAACGTTCCGCACCCCAATAGCAATAGCCCGTCCCATAGCAGCCCGCCACATAATCACGGCCGGTCAGGTTTGTGGCATTAAGCTGTACAAATGCGCCTTTCATCGACGGTGTCCATGCGCCCAGATCTGCCCGAACCATGGCATCCAGCAGCGTTGCGGAAGGTACCCGCAGGGTATTTTCGTTGTCGGCCCACTGTTTGCCGATGTAGCGAATCCCTGCGCCCAGGCTGATGCCGTAATCGGCTTTGAACGTGCTCCACAGGCTCGCCAATTGATTTGGCGTGACGTATGGCGTGTTGCCGTCGTTACCGTCAATCGCGTCTTTATAGCGTACACGGTTGAGGGTATAGCTGGCGATGGTCGACAGGCGTGGCGTCAGCTGAGTACGCGCCTCCAGCTCAAGCCCCTGGGAATGCACTTTGCCCGCGGGTTCAAAATATCCGCCCTGAACGTTACGGTTGCCCACATCTTTCTGGGTCAGATCGTAAACGGCGGCACTATACAAATCGCTGGTGCCGGCCGGCTGGTATTTAACCCCGGCTTCGTACTGTTCAGCGGTCGTAGGTTTCAGCAGCTTGCCTTCGGCATCGGAAAGCACCTGCGGCGTGACGGCCTGGCTGTAGCTCACATACGGAGAAATACCGTTATCAAAGGCGTACAGCAGGGAAGCGCGGCCGCTAAAGTGGTTATCTGTGCGGTTGTCCGTCACGTCGCTGTCGATAGCCGTCGCCACCAGGTGGCTTTTGGTGACCAAATGGTCGTAGCGGCCAGACAGCGTCATATGCCAGCGGTCCCACTTCATTTCGTCCTGCAGGTACGCCCCGGTTTGCTCATACTGGCGGCGGCCAGCTTTAACCAGCAGCCCCTGATTGATGGTCTGGTAGCTATCGTCGCGCGGGTCAAAGTAATAGTAGCCGCCAATGCCGCCAGAAACGCCGGTCCACGGATTCAGGTTGGTGGTATAGCCAGTCCCGTCCGTCAGATCGTTGGTGAACCGGTGATATTCGCCGCCAAGCACCACTTTATGCTGCAGCTCGCCGGTCGCGAAGTCGGCTTCAAGCTGATTGTCGATGGCCCAGGCATCCAGCGAGGAGTTTTCGCTGCTGTAATAGCGTGACAGTTCGTTGTGTGCGGTGTCCGCCCAGCCAATCTGATAGGCCTGGCGCAGCGCGACGTTAGAGTGGGTGTAGCTGGCGTTCGAGCGGAACGACCAGACATCATCGAAGGCGTGAGCAAACTCGTAGCTGTAGATCTGCTGGTGGCGCTTAAAGGCGTCATCGCCCGGTTGCACGTCAGAGAACCCGGTATCCAGCTTGCGTCCCGTGGTGCTGTAAAGACTGCCGTCGCCCGGAACGGAACCGTGGTAGCCGCCGGAGGGATCTTTTTCCAGGTAAGCTCTCAGCACCAGAGACGTAGCGTCGTCAGGTTGCCACAGCAGAGAAGGCGAAATGGCGTAGCGCTCGTCGCGCGTGTTTTCATACTGCGTATCGCTATTTTTGGTCAGGCCGGTGATGCGGAAGGCCCACTGGTCGTTAATCGCATTGGTGTAATCAAACGCCGTGCCGTTGGTGTTATGGTTGCCGTACATCGTCCGCACGTGGCCTTCTTCAACAAACTGCGGGCGTTTCGAGGTTTCCATCACCAGGCCGCCCGGTACGGTCTGGCCGTAAAGTGCGGAAGAGGGGCCTTTGATCACATCAAGGCGCTCCAGGAACCACGGATCGACCTGCACGACGTTAAAGCTTCCCGCGTCGCTCATCAGGCGAAGGCCATCAAGGAAGATGTTATTCACATCGCCACCGTGGAAACCGCGCAGCGCAACGGTGTCGTAGCGGGTTGCACCGCCGGCAAAACCTGTAAACACGCCAGGCGTGTAGTTCAGCGCGCTGTTAATGGTCTGCGCGCCCTGGTCTTCCATTTGCTGGCGGGTAACGACGGAGATGCTTTGTCCGGTGGTAATCAGCGGCTGGTCAGTCTTTGTTGCGCCGCGTGTGGTGGTGGCAGTGTAACCAATCGTCGGGGATGTTGCGGTATCAGCCGGTTTGGCGGTGACAACCAGCGTTTCTTCAGCCGATGCGGAAATAGGTGCGATGAGAGCAAGCGCGCAGAACAAAGCAGAACGCTTTACGGTAAAAGCCTTTATCATTTTAGGGGTCCGGAAGTATTGAGGTCATCATCCTGATGGAATTCCTCCGTCGGACTGGGCGACGGGAAAGCGCAGTGAATCTACATGCGATTTCGAATGCGAATTATTATCGTTATTATTACATCACACAAGCGTTGTTATGTTTTTTTATGCGTGAAAGTCCATGAAATAATGAGTGATTTAGTTTGTTGATTGTTCCGGATGTAACCATTCAGGCAGGAATAAATGCGCAGTAACTGACCCCTACGGCCCGGCAGATCCGCAGGGGGGTTGACTTAGGATCAAAATTTATATTCGATACCGGCCCAAACGTTGCGGCCTTCCTCAATAAACCCTTCGCTTAGTGCATATTTACTGTCGAACAGGTTGTTAACTGATGCATTAACGCTTATGCCATAGCCCACGTTGTAGTCGGCACGCAGATGCGTGACGGCGAAGCCAGCGGCTTTTTGGGTGCCGCTGCTGTTGCTGTAACTGGATGAGCGAGCTTCTTCCGAGAGAGTAAATCGTAAGGAGTCCAGCGGTCTGAACGTTAGCCATGAAGTTAGCGTTTGGGTTGGCTGGCCGGTGGGTTTACCCGCTTCGCGGGATTTGATATCCGCGTGAATAAGGCCGTAGCTGGCGCCAACGTCGAGCATATCCAATGGACTGCCGTTGATGCCGATATCCACGCCGCTATAATTAATGCGACCGCTGTTCTGGTTCTGCGTCAGCCTGTCGCTGATGGACTTTGACACAATAGCGTCGCTGACGCGGTTGTACCAGATGCTGGTTTCATAGCGCCAGCTTCCATTGATATGCCCGCTCCAGGTCAGCGCTATGTTTTGTGCTCGCTCCGCCTTCAGCTGGGGGTTGACCAACGCAATTTGGTTCATCGCCGGTTTCATGGTGGTGTAGCGCTCTTTCAGCGTCGGGAAGCGGGTACGATCTGATAGCGAGAGTGACAGCCAGTCCTGATGGTTAAGATGATAGCGTGCCAATGTTTCCCAGTTAAATGCCGACTTGCTGTTGTTTTCATAGAAGGTCAGACTGCCATTTTTTTCATGCTTCATACCCTGAACGCTGTCACGCCAGTCGTAACTTATGCCGCTGACGATGTCCAGATTCTGGGTAGCAGCCCACTGATATTCGCTGGCAATGGACCAGGTTCGATCCCGATAGCGGTCGTACGGTGCTGTCGGAGCGCCTTTCTCCCTGTGGGTATCGTTTTTCCAGTTAATGGCAAAAGACAAGAGATCGCTTTCACGTACATCCGCTGAGAGCTGCAGACCGCCGCCGGTACTGAAGTCCGCATAGTGGCTGTAGCCCCCACGCTTATTCTGTAAATCTTCCAGCGTGTTGTTCAACAGCAGCGTATTTTTAAAACTGTCGTGATAGAGACGGCTTTTCAGCGTAAAGCGTTCACCTAAATGCGTCGTGCCCTGATAGTAATAGCTCTCTTTGTCATACTGCGGCCACTGCCAGTAGCGTGGCGTTTGCAGGGTTCCAGCATAAGGTGGGCTGTCCTTTTCTCCGTTCTGATTAATATAAGTAAAGGTGTATTCGTCGTTAACCCGTGGCGTAAAGCCGACTTTGATTACGCCATTAGTATCCTCTGCCGATGAGTTGATCATCCTGCCATGTGTCCCGACAGTATCGCTGCTTACGCCGTGCGGCAGGCCGAGATAATCCTGCTTTAACTTGCTGCCGTTAAGCTGAATAAACCCCCGATCGTTGCTAAGACCCAGAGAAGCATGCATATCTTTGGCATTATCGCTCCCACGACTCCAGCCCTGGCGGTAGCCCAGCCCTCCTTCCAGCGGTTTACTCGGTTTCTGAGTGGTAATATTGATGGCTCCGCCCATCTGGTTGGGTCCCAGCAGCAGGGATGAATAGTCTTTCGACACCTCAAGAGAGGCGATATCAGAGGTTAAGATACGGCCTAAATCGAAGTTTCCGTCATAGGGAACGTAGATAGGCACGCCGTCGAGAAAGATGGGTATCTGGCGGCTATCGAAACCGCGCACTTTGACCTGCAGTTCGTTACGTCCCCCTGATTTTTGTAGCGTAACGCCGGGTACGGTTGCCAGGGCGCTGGCCACGTTCTGTTTATCCAGTTTTTCCATCATCTCCTGCCCGAGAATGGTGGTGGTTGCAGAGGCCGGGCTTGACCAGACGGTCATTCTGTCGGCTTCCTGATCCGCGATCGCCGGCTGTACCAGCGCGAGGCCTATTGAAATGCAGAGGGGTGTCATTCCTGTTTTCATTTTTGTCTTCCATGGTGTGAGGGTTATTCAGCGGTATCCGGCCCTAGCCTGACCTGAATATCGGCCGGTGGCGCATAGTAAGGGGAGGAGGTGATAAACAGCGTGATGCCGCAGTCAAGATAGCGTTCAAGCGAGGTACGCGTTATCCCGCCCGTTAACGCCAGTTTGCAATTTGGTGCAAGACGTGAAGCCCGGGCCGCGATATCGGTGGCCTGCTCAGGGGTAAATTTATCCAGCTGTAAAACATCCGGCTCAGCGGCCAGCGCCGACAGGGCTTCTTCCGGCGTTTCGGCCTCAACAACGATCTTTTTCTCCGGCGCCGCCTGCCTTAGCTTGCTTATCAGGCCGAACCAGTCATGACCGTCATGAACAAAACGGCGATGGTTAGCGAACAGAAGAATCGTCTCGCCGCAGCCAGCCCGGTGAATCAAGCCACCGGCAGCCAGAACGGCCTGGGTTGCCAGAAGCTTCGTGCCGGGGATTGTTTTACGCGTACAGGCGATGTGCCCATTGGGGTGGCGCTTGTGCAGGATAGCCAGCATGCTGGCCATTTCATTTGAGACGCCGCAGCTCCACTCGATGATATTTTGCGCGGCCTTCCAGCCCTGATGGAGCGCAGCCGCGCTTCCGCTAGCCGTGAGCAGGAGCCGATCGGGCTGAGCGTGTTCGCCGTCGCGGAATGAAGTACACACGGTAAGGCCCAGGCTATGGAGCATTTGGGTGGCCGCCGCAAGCCCGCTTACACAGCCGCCGTCCCGGTGAACAAACGTCATTCTTCCCGGACGTAAGCTAATACCCAGCGCCCGGGTAGTCAGGTCACCCTGAGCGATATCCTCAAGCAGCCAGGCGTCAGTTTGTGCCTGCGGGATAAAGATCATCCCCGCTCTCCTGGGGGCACAGTGTCCCAGTAGAGCAACGCCCAGTCGCGGGACGGTGAGGCAATGGCGCTCGGATCTTGCTGCTGGTACCAGTCACGAAGGCATAGACGTTCGTCTTCCGTGAGTTCGCCGTGAGTCCAGATTACGTTATCGAGGAATAATGCGAAGGTACTGTTATCGTGGCGCTGGCTATGCCCGTTAATAAAATCTACACGTGCACGTATACCCAGCTGGTAAAGTACATTCAGCGCATAAATATAGGTCGGAAGTTCAACCACTTCCCGGCCCATTACCCGTTGAATAACGGGGGACATAAAGGTTGGATTGACCAGGTGAGTGGTATAAACGCGCCGCTTTGCCTGGCGGTTTAGCTTGCTCATGGCCTGATGCATGTCGGCGACAAGCGTTGAGCGGGACGCTACGGCGATATCACATTGTGGCAAATCGTCCCAGGCATCCTCCCAGGCTCGCTTTACCCAGGTGGCATTTATGGTGCCAAGTTCATCCGCACGGCGGGCGGAGACGTCAAGCATGCCCTGGCTATAGTCTATGCCATAAACGTGGCTCAAGCGGTTAGCGAGCGCCAGCGCCACTGTTCCCGGGCCGCAGCCCATATCGAACAGCGTTTCAGCGCCCCGCAGGTCGATTTTTTGCAGCAGTTGCTGAAGATAGCTGTCGGTGGGCGAAGTGCAATTAGCCGCCATTTTTTCTGCTTTGGCATCCCAGTGCTCGGGCTTTTTCTCCGAGCGATGTGCGAGCCGTAGCTGCTGTTGATAGAGTGCTGAGAAATCAATTTCGTCGATAAGCATAATGCGTCCTTATGGCAGAACATGTCCGAGGTGGCTGCGTATTTGCCCGGTAGTCAGGCCGTAAAGATCTGCGAGACTGTCGGCGCCGAGTTGAGTTTCAGGCGAGCCATGGGTAAGGCATCCATCCGGCTCGATACGTATCACGCTATCGGCTATCGCCCTGGCGTGAAGGGGGTGATGGGTCGCCATCAGCAGCGTGGTACCTGCTTCTTTTAGCTGTATCAGGGTATCCAGTAGCCTGATTTGATTGCCAAAGTCGAGGCTGGAGGCCGGTTCATCGAGAAGCAGCAGGCGAGGCTGCTGTACCAGGGCGCGGGCAATCAGTACCAGCTGACGCTCTCCACCGCTAAGCGCTGTCCAGTGGCGTAGGGCGAGATGCGCAATGCCCATGGTTTCTAGCTGCTTCATTGCCAACTGGTGTTCGTTTGCACCGGGAGTGGAGAAGGTATTCATCTGTGGATTCAGCCCCATCATCACCATTTCAATGACGCTGAAAGCAAATGCGCCTTCATGGGCCTGAGGCACCCAGGCAACGAGCCTCGCTTTTTCGCGGGTTGAAAGGCCGGCGAGCGCGACACCCTTAATGCTTATCTCGCCGGACTGAAGGGGAAGCACGCCGAGAATGCTGCGCAGCAGGGTGGTTTTTCCACAGCCGTTGCTACCCAGCAGGCAGCAAAATGTACCGGCATTGAGCGAAAAAGAGAGGTGGCGCAGCACAGGCCTGCCGGCATAGCACAGCGTCGCCTGCTTCACGTTAAGCAGCGTCATTTATGCCGCCTTAGCAGCAAGCTCAAAAAGAAGGGGGCACCGATAAAAGCGGTGAGAATACCTAACGGAATTTCCGTACCGGCAAGCGTTCGGGCGAGCGTGTCGGTTGTCAGCAGCAATGTGGCCCCAAGGCACATGGACACCGGCAGCAGGCGTTGGTGGTTACTGCCGACCATCAGGCGGCCAATATGGGGAACCACCAGACCAATCCAGCCGATAATCCCCGCGACGGAAACGGCGCTGGCCGTGATCAGCGTGGCGCAGATGATAAGCATTAGCCGCAGTTGTTTTACGTTGACGCCGAGAGACGTAGCCTCATCATCAGACAGCGTCAGCAGGTTCATCTTCCAGCGCAGCAGCAGGAGTGGCAGCGTTGCCAAAATGATGAGCGGTGCGCAGAGCAGTAAATCAGCAGGGGTAACCGTAGAAAGGCCGCCAAGCAGCCAGAAGGTTATTGACGGCAGCTGGGTATAAGGGTCGGCGATGATTTTAATCAGTGAGATCCCGGCACCGGCTACCGTGCCAAGCGCGATACCAACAAGTACCAGGGTCAATACCGGATCGTGACGTGTGCTGGCTCGGGTGACAAGCAATACGCCGCCTACAACTAATAACCCGCCGCTGAATGCAAAAAACTGAACTATCCACATCGGCATACCGCACCAGATGGCCACGCTTGCGCCTAACCCTGCACCGGCGGAAACGCCAAGAATGTCCGGTGAGACTAATGGGTTACGGAAGATGCCCTGGTAAGCGGTACCCGCGGCAGACAGCGCAGCGCCAATCAGTAATCCGGTCATCATGCGCGGCAGGCGAATTTGCCAGAAGACTATTTGTGCCTGTGGTGAAACGCTGGTTTCGCCAAACGGAGAAATCAGTTCCGCAATTTGCGGCAGACTGAGATGCCAGGGACCCGAAAGTGTGGCAACCACGATAGCCCCAAGAAGGCTCAGGCAAAGAAAAGCAGGGAGCGGGAAACGATTCATCATGCATCCACGAGCGTTTTATATCGCTGTTCGCTAAGCTCGTTATGCCAAAAAAGCCGACTGTAAAGCTGCATGTCGCTCTGGAACTGAGGGCGAATGGTTGGATCAATCCAGGCCTGCAGTCTGCGCATGCCGAGCAGGCGATTAATACCCGGTGGCGCATCCAGCCAGCCAAAGGGCAGGCCCTGGAGCAGCAATATGCGGTGGTGGGCGACAGCGGAAACGCCCCGCCACGCCGGGTCGTTCAGCAGGCTCGTCAGCGTAGTTTTATCCTGAACCAGGATAATATCCGGCTGCCAGAGCAGCAGGTTCTCTATCGAAACCTGAGTCAGCCCGCTGCGGCCTGCAATACGTGCCACGTTTTCTAATCCTAATAGTTCTGCTGCTTCGGTGTGCAATGAGCCTTGCAGGCCAGTTTCCAGCCCACGCGGCCCCCTCGCAGCATAAAAACGAAGATTAGCGGCAGCGCTGCGCGAGAAGGTTAATGCATCAGAAATAAAGTGCTGTGCCAGTTCAGCTTGATTATGCGTTCGTTCTTCAACGCCGAGAATTTCACCCACGGTAGTTAATTGCCGTGCGGAATGAATTAATTCTCCGTTAATTAAAACCCAGGGGATTTGCGTCTGGTCGCTAATGCGTTTTGCCTGAGAGAGCCATGTTTCATCCGCACTGCCACAATCGATAATAACGTCGGGTTTAAGTGATAATAGTGTTTCCAGCGGGAGCGTGCTTCCACCGCCGACAAGTCTGCCATATTTAGGCAGTTGACGAATAGTTTCTGGCAACAGACCGTTCGCTTTACGGCTGAAGTCGAAAGAAGAAAGGCCGAGGAGTTTCTCTGGCGCAGCGGCAATCATTAAAACATCGGCCGGTGACCCCGCACTCACGACGCGCCGAATCGCCCCCGGCGCGGGAAGCGTATTGATTGTCTGCTTCAGTGGCGCAGAGGCAAACAGTGAAGTTGTGGGTAACAGTGCGCCGGTGGCCAGCGCCTGTAAAAACATCCTTCTTGTCAGCGACATTTATTCTTTCCAATAAAATCCTGAATAAAGTTCGTTATATACTCACATATATATCGTCTATTTAATTGTCTGGGGTCAATTTATAGACGTTTAACGTGCTATTTACCTCTAAAGAGTAGAGCCGGATCTCTATTGAATGTATTCATTTAAGGAATGGGTGAGTGATGTTTTATTTCTGGATTATATGGCTTCGCCGGTAATGGCGTTTGTGCAGGCTGGTCAGGAAATAAAAAAGCGGCCGTAGCCGCTAAGATATTATTCAGCTGATTTATTGTCAGCAGGCGGTGGGGCTGTTTTCGCTGCCGCCGGTTTAACCGTGTCGGTCACGGGGCCGGGGGTTGCAGAAGGCAGTTTATCCGGCGCATTGTCGCAGGGTTTTTCTTTATCGCAGAGCAGGTCCAGCATTTTGAGCGTGACGCCATTCGTCCAGCCGAAGCCATCCTGGAGCGGATATTCGCCACCGCCGCTCGCCCCGGTGGTGGTGACATCGTATTTCTCGACCAGCTTCTGCTCTTTGTTGTAGATGTGCTGCACGTTGTTCAGGAAACGGAAGCTGACCTCCAGCGCAAGGTCTTTGTGCCCGTAATTTTGCAGGCCTTCGGTTGCCACCCACTGCAGCGGCGCCCAGCCGTTTGGCGCATCCCATTGCTGGCTGGTTTTCACACTGGTGGTGGCGAGTCCACCCGCGTTGAGCAGATGCTGGCGTGTTGCTTTTGCCATTTTATCCGCGTGGTCCTGCGAGGCGGCATGAACATAAAGCGGGAATAAAGCCGCAGCGGTCAGCGGGTTACGAACTGCATTACTTTTAAGATCGTAGTCCGCGTACCAGCCTTCTTTTGCATTCCACAGATTTTGCTCAATCGCTTTTTGGCGATCATCAGCGGCTTGCTTATAGCGCTCTGCCGCTGCGTCATCTCCGCTAAGCTTGCTGGCGTGAGAAAGCGTTTTTTCTAGCTGATAAAGCAGGGCATTGAGGTCGATCGGTACAATACTTGTGGTTCGAATGGTGCCGAGCTGCGCCGGGTTGTCCATCCAGCGTGAGCTAAAGTCCCAGCCGGACGCGGCTGCGGCTCGCAGATCGCGATAAATATCGGTTGCCGCACGGGCCGGTGTGCTTTTCGCGGTGGCCACATCGTCCAGGTATGACTCCGTGCGAGGCGTGTCTTTGTCATCCCAGTAGCGATTGAGCAGAGCGCCGTTTTTTAGCTTAACCACGCGTTTGTGGGCATCGCCTGTCTTCAGTGCATCGCTACCGTCCATCCACCAGGCATACTCTTGTTTTAGCTGCGGCAAATAGGTTTTGTAGACGTCATCCCCTTTGTTCTGCGCCAGCAATTCGACCATCATGGCGAAGAACGGCGGCTGCGAACGGCCAAGGTAGTAGCTGCGGTTGCCGTTTGGAACGTAGCCCCAGGTGTCTATCTCATCGGCGAAGTTGTCCACCATGTCCTGCACATTATCCCAGTGGCCACTTTCAGCCAGACCGAGCATCGTGAAATAGCTGTCCCAATAATAGACTTCCCGAAAGCGGCCACCGGGCACAACGTAAGGCTTCGGAAGCGGAAGCAACGAGTCCCATTTACTTGTGCTGTCGGTGGTGGTGCGTGTCAGTACAGGCCACAGCCCGTTGATATGCTCGCGTAGGCTTTCTCCTTCCTGCGGCACATATTTATCCTCGTCCCTGGGCAGAATAAAGTTCACGTCAACAAAGTGGCGCAAATCGAACCCTGAGAGCCTGCGCTGCATACGATAATCGGCGAGGATCATCAGCGGGTCGCCTTTGGGCACCGCATCAGCAAAAGTTTTCTGATCGGGGAAAAGCTTTGCCGTTTGAACATCAATAAACAATGGTCCAAAAAGCTCATCAGGTGATTGAGGCTGGGGAGGGCGAACGGTTTCCTGGGCTGCAAATGAAGCAAGCGGCGCGAAGCCAAAAACGACACCGGTAACGGCTATCTGGACCGCAAGACAGAGTGCATGAGGCCGGTGCAAAACGGGTTTTATCATCATTTATTCTCCTTTGACTGGACGCAACACGCTACGTTGCGATCAACTCCCTGAAAACCTTAGTTGAATTTTCCGAATTTCGTGTGCGGTTGATAATAAAAATGGAAAAACCAGACAATTTACCGGCGTAAAAAAGCCCCGCGTGCCGGGGCTGAAATAATGAGGCTGGAGAATTGCTGTCAAAGTCGACATTCTGGTCCTGCTTGTACGTCCTTACCCCTGCGGATTCACCAGCCACGTGCCTGGGTTCGCCACCACAATGGTTTGTTTGCGGGACTGCTCGCCACCGCTTAGCGTTAGCAGATATTTTCCTGCAGGAAGCTGGAGCGACGCAAATCCGTTGGCTGCCGGCGTTACCTTTTGCGCTTTGCCATTGACCGTCAGCTGCTCGCCTTCGTTCATGCGGATGTAGACGCGAGCAAGGGCGCTGTCGGTACTGGCCGCTGCGGGCGCTCCGCCCACCTGAGGAGTGCTTTTGCTGGCGACAACCGGCTCGGCGCCAGTCTCTGGAGTGGGTGCCGACGAGCTTCCCCGGCCAAACAGCAGCGCGCCGACAATCAGGCCAGCCAGGGCGCCAGCGGCAATTTGCAGGGCGGATTGACAGCGCTTCCAGAGCGGGAGAGTCGCGGTGTCTTCAGGCTCTTCCACCGGCACCAGCGCGGTTCCGGTCTTTTTGTTGCTGACCAGCTCCCGTACATCCTCTACGGGGATATTAAGCCGCTCGGCGAAGTCATCAACGGATTGTGGCCGGTCCTCTGGCTTAAGGGAGAGCGCCTTATCTACCGCCTGCAGCAGGTTGAGGGAATAGCCTTCAGGCTGGCTTTCCGCAAGCGTAATACAGCTGTCCTGAATGCTGCGCGCGACGCTTGCCGGCGGCGCATTTCCGGTAATTAGCGTATACAGCACGGCACCCAGCGCGTAGATATCGGTCCACGGCCCAAGCTGGCTTGCCAGGTCACCAGTGTACTGCTCGAGCGGAGCAAAGCCCGGATGGAGCAGGGTGTTGCCTTCATCAAGCGACCCCTGGCTGCGACGTGCGGCACCGGTATTGAGCAGGATAGGCAGGCCGTTGTCCTGAATCTGGATGCTTCTCAGCGACAGGTTACGGTGGAGATGTTCTGCCGCATGCAGCGTTGCCAGCGCCCCGCAGAGCATCGGCAGCATGCGGCGGATCCAGGCTTCATCAATAAGCGACGGCTGCTGCTTTTGCAGCTCATCAAGCGTAATGCCGCTATAGAATAGCGTGACAACGTAGGCGGTATTGTTGTCGCTCCAGACGCGCAGCACCTGAGGTAAGTTGGGGTGGTTGAAATGAGCCAGCTGACGCGCTTCTTGTATAAAACCGTTCAGGCCGGTGGTGTACACCAGATGATCGCGTTCACTGTGCAGCACCAACTCCATAACGTCATTACGCATGGCGTAGGCTTTAGGCATATATTCACGAATAGCCACCAGGCGTTCGAGCTGGTGATCCCAGGCCCGATAAACGATGCTGGTCGTGCTGGCATCAATAGCTTCCTGAATCTCGAATTCATCAAAGCGGTAGCCAGGCGGCAGAGCGTTGGGCACTCTCGGAATAAAATCGTTATCTGTCATGATGTTCTCTGCGCGAAATCGTGCAACATGCGAAATATTTATTTTTGGGCGCGCCACGCACCGGCAGCAGGATCGCGCAACTGCGGGTGCAGTGACTCGATCAACAGCAACGTAATAGCCGTATTCGGCGTCAGCCAACCGGACCAGAGTTTGCGCACCTCGTTTAGCCGTGCCTGAAGACGCGGCTCATCAAGCGCCATGTCGCGTGGCACCTCAACGGCGATTGTGCCGCTGGCTTTCCAGCCGTTTATTTCCGGGTGATAAGGTAAAATTAACCAGCTTTGTGGCGCCTGTTCATTGCTGACGACCATACGCTCGTTATTCACGCTGGTGATAAGCAGCGTATCGGCGTCGGCAGCAGGGTTCAGCCCGCTGACCGGGAAACCGTGCACGAAAGACATCGTGATGCGTTTCTCGCCACCCGTGCCGCGCTGAATCACTTCGCTACTGCCGTTCAGCCAGCCACCTTTTTCGCATTTGCCGTTTTGTTTACTGGGAATAAACAGCGCGGTGCTGTTGGCGTCGCCCTGCCAGAACGTTCGCAGATGGCAGCCGTCCTGTAAGGTAAATTCCAGCCATGGGGTACGATCGAGCGGTGTGGAAAGGTCTTCCGGGCGTTCGTTACGGGTCGCAACGGATGACAGCGGAGATTCAATAGCAACGTCCCAGTCGCTGGCCTTAGTGGCTGAGCCACGAGCAAGCGAAGCACCCGCGGTATCTTCAAGCTGCCAGTTTACACGCTCAATTTCGCCGCACTGGTTTTCCAGGAGTGCACCGAGGCGGGGCATGAAGGTTTTGAGAATGAGCGGGTTTTTATCACCGTTCGCCACAATACGCACCGGCAGCTCGGCAGCACACCAGTTTTGCGGGGCGTTACTTTTAATATTGTCTATCCACACATCCAGCTTCTGGGAAGGCGACTGAACGATGCGGTAGTTCCCTGCCCAGACGGTAGTTGATGCCAGCAGCAACGCCATACCCGAAAGCCAGAGTTTCATAAAAATCCTTGTTAGCCTGTGTGTAAAGTGGAGGGCTAAAATCAACTCCTGCACAGGTTGCCGGGCCGACCGTTGCCATGCTCTCACGGTAATAACTTGTTATAAACTTCCCTATCGGAAAGTTTAGTTAATGATCCACGTTCCGTTATCAGCGTTCTGGCAAGCTTTGCTTTTATTATCTACCGCAACGCAGGTGGATTTTTTAGCCGCACGACGAGGGCGAGGGCGGTCTTTTTTCAGCGCCTGATTATAAAGTTCACTCTTCACCAGCGCTCTTAACGGGGCATAGCCCAGTAGCTCTTGCTTATCCTGCTCAGCAATAGCAAGCCAGTGATTTTCTACCTCACCAAGCACCGTATAGCTCTGACCATTCTCCAACTGGGCTATCACTTTGCCGCCAAAATCAGGTTTACTCATAATTGAGCCAGGATAAAGTGCCCGGTAGCTGGCATCCACAGGCGTAAATTCTTGTGGTGCCTCAACAGCATAGCGGTGGGTCAGGGTGACGCCGTTTACCGTGCTGGTCACAATGGTGTCGTCAGTCATCTTCGGCGGTGGCGCTTTACAACCGACAACCGTGGTGACAACAAGAAGGACTAACAGGCTTCGCAATTTCATTGAGACGTTCCCTGAGAAAAAGGTTAAAACCCAACCGCCGCGGAATGCGAGGAGCGCCGCACAGGAAAATGGTCCACGACGTGAGATACGCCCACGCAAAACAGTACGGTGGCCTGCCAGGCTCACCGCGACAAAGGAATTCGCGTGGTTTCAGTATAGTAGCGTGATTTTACATAGCCTGGTTAACAATTCAATGGCGATATAACACCTGAATAACCGATAACACGCATGTATGTTTGATGGCGGCTTTGCGCCGGCGAAAATTTGCCTGATGCAAAAGTAACCTGCGCGGCGGTCGGCGGTGCTGAAAAATAGGAAGATATGTCTAATTTTTTGAATTTATTTGAAAAATTCAGCATTTTCGACGAAGTCTTATTTTCATTGCCCGGTCAATACTTAAGCCGCACAGGTTTTTTTTGAGGAAATTCTTAAATCAAAGAAAAATAGTGCAGCTTGTCCATAAGCTGCCGGGCCGCATGCGATGACATCAGTTCCCACTTTGTTGTGAAAACAGCCTCAGCGCGCGTTCTCCGGTTTCATCAATGGGTAAATAAACCAGCAGTCGGGAACCATCTCGCGGCGCGGAATACCAGTTGACCTGCTGCATGCCGAAGGTACCAATTTGCGGGTGGGTATACTGCTTAATATGGTTCTCTATATTGCGAATTTCGTAGCGCTGCTCCCAGAGCGTTTTAAAAGTCGGAGAGGCGGCGAAAAACGATTCAAGTAAAGCTTCCCAGCGTGGGTCACCGCGATGCTCCGTGATCCCCGCGCGGAACCAGCCAACAAACTTGGGTAATACGTCTTCGTTACAGTCTACCCGGCTGCGCCAGGTTTCATTCGTCAGGTACTGATAGATGCAGTTGCGGTGTTCTGGCGGCTCGTTATCAAGATCAACGCCCATCAGCTGACAAAAATGCGAGTTGTAGCCAAGGATGTCGAAGTTGGGCTTCTGAATACTGGCCGGATTCGGCATTAACGCATCAAGCATGCGGCGCGCGGCGGGACTTAGCCCCTCACACTGAGCAGCAGCCGGGGCCTCGGAAGGCGGAAGGCCGGCCAGGATAAACAGATGACGAGTCTCCGCTGGGGAACACTGCAGCGCGCTGGCAATCGCCGTCATTGCCGTCGCTGAGGGATTCACCTCTCGCCCTTGTTCGAGCCAGGTATACCAGGTCACGCCAATGTCGGCGAGTAACGCCACCTCTTCACGGCGCAGGCCAGGCGTGCGGCGCCGTCCGCTGCGGGGCAGGCCAAGACGCTGAGGGTCAAGGCTTTCACGTCGGGTACGTAAAAAAAGCGCCAGCATTTTACGGCTGTCATCCAGCGGGCCGGTTCGCAGTTCAGACTGAGTGATGAGCATCACAACTACTCCAGTATAGTAGTGCCAATACCCGTATAAGCAGGAACTGGTACCCGGTTAAATTATCAGGAATGCTACGTCGGTATCCTGAACTATGCAATGGAGTCCCTGATGAATAATTCGCCTGTTTCACCCGGTCGTGCTGGCCTGGTGCTGTTGTTAACGGGCCAGATGCTGCCGTTAATCGACACATCTATCACCAACGTCGCGCTGGACTCAATAACGCAGTCACTTGGCACGACGCCCACCCAGCTGGAGCTTATCGTTGCGCTGTACGGCGTTGCCTTTGCCGTCAGCCTTGCAGTGGGCAGCAAGCTGGGTGATAACCACGGCCGCCGCCGGATCCTGATGTGGGGCGTGGTGCTTTTCGGCATCGCCTCATTCCTTTGTGGTATTGCCGGCTCAGTTAGCGAACTGTTGGCAGCGCGGACCCTGCAGGGTGTTGGCGCGGCGCTCATCGTGCCGCAAATCCTCGCCACGCTGCACGTCACGCTCAAGGGCACCGCTCACGCCCGCGCCATCAGCCTGTACGGCGGCATTGGCGGGATTGCTTTTATTATCGGTCAAATGGGCGGCGGCTGGCTGGTATCGGCGGATATTGCCGGCCTGGGCTGGCGTAATGCGTTCTTTATCAACGTGCCTATTTGCCTGTTAGTGCTGGTGCTGAGCCGCTTTTATATTCCAGAAACGCGCAGTGAAAGCCATTCGCGCATCGACTGGCAGGGCACCGTCACGCTTGCCCTGATGCTTTGCTGCCTGCTGTTCCCGATGGCGCTTGGCCCCGACCTGCACTGGCCGTGGCCGATGCAGCTGATGCTGGTGGCCACACTGCCGCTGGGTTACCTGATGCGCGTCGGAGCGCTGGGCCAGCAACAGCGCGGCCTACAGCCGCTGCTGCCGCCGAGGCTGCTGAAGCTGGGCAGCATACGTTTTGGCCTGCTGATCGCGCTGCTGTTCTTTACCTGCTGGTCGGGCTTTATGTTCTGCATGGCGCTGACGCTGCAGTCGGGCATGGGCATGGCGCCGTGGCAGTCCGGGAACAGCTTTATTGCGATGGGCATTTCTTATTTTGTTTCAGCGTGGTTTGCGCCGAGGCTTATCGTGCGCCATTCGCTCAGCACAATTCTGCTGAGCGGGATTGCGATTCAGGTTGTGGGCCTCCTGGGGCTGATATTTACGCTCTACCATTTTGGCACCCACGCCAGCCCGCTGGCTATCGCGCCTGCCACGCTGGTGACCGGCTACGGGCAGGCGCTGATTGTGAACAGCTTCTACCGTATCGGGATGCGCGATATCGATCTGAACGATGCCGGAGCGGCAAGCGCCATACTGAGCACCTTGCAGCAATCGGCCCTGGGGCTTGGTCCTGCCGTGCTGGGGGCATTGTTCCTGCATTTGCAGCGCCAAAGTGGCGATTACTCACTGGCGATGATGGGCTTCCTTGCGGCGGAGATCGTGATGATGCTGGCGCTTGCGGCGGCGGCAGTCACCCGGCGTCAGCTTTTGTCCGGTGAGAAGGTGCCCTTGAGATAACGCCCCGGTGGCGTACCGATAATGCGGGTAAAGGCAGTGGTAAAACTGCTGGCGCTTTGATAGCCCATATCATAGGCCACCCGTGTTATTGGCCCACCTTTAATTGTTTAAATAATCCGCAAATAATTCCTCAGGCATAAATAGTCCCCCGGTTAAGGCTGGGATCAAAATAACGTGGCGTGGTAATATCAGCTCCCAGATGATATTTGAATTAATTGCCATCCGTTATTACATCGGTGTTAATTATTCGTATCCGCTTTAATGTGAAATTCATCACTATTTATACTGTTGCTCAGAAGGGTCCTGCCTGAGCTAAACATCCAATTTTACGTATCTCTGAGGGAATTATGGCTGGCGAAATTATTCTGAATCTTGATTTGCCCGAATATCAAGATGATTTTCTTTCTTCGAAAGACGGCGGGGAGCCAAATGGACTTTGGCAGCAAGAGGCTAACAAAACGCTGGTCAGCCATCTGGATAAAATGGGTAGGGCGGCAAAAGATTATAAAAAGAATGTCAATCAATGCAAAAATCAAGCTACCAAATTAAGTAGTTATCACCATGCGATTTTTATCAGCGGTGCACGGGGCACAGGTAAGACGGTTTTCTTACGGAATATCCAGGCAGTCTGGGAGACTAACAAAAAACGGCATGTTGAAAATGTAAGCGATTTGCCAGATCTTTATTTTATCGATGCAATAGATCCGACCTTGCTTAATATACACGATCGTTTTTCAGAAGTGATTATTGCTTCCGTTTATGCAGCCGTCGAAAAGAAACTGAAACTCCCTAATATTGAACAATCAAAAAAAGACACTTTCTACGGCGCGTTGAAAACTCTGTCAGGGGCTTTAGGGGTTGCATCAGAGTTTGATGAGTACAGAGGTATCGATCGGTTGCAAAAATACCGCTCCGGCATTCACCTTGAAAAATATTTCCACCAGTTTCTTATCGCCAGCGTCGATCTCCTCGGCTGTGATGCCTTAGTGTTGCCAATTGATGACGTCGATATGAAGATCGACAATGCCTTTGGCGTGCTGGACGATATTCGCTGCATCCTTTCTTGTCCACTGATCCTGCCCCTTGTCAGTGGAGATGACGACCTTTATCGGCATATTACAACCATGCAGTTTGAAAGTTCACTGGCGAAAAGCAACCATGCCGGTAATTTTAACGAAGGCAAGATTATGGCAGAGCGTCTGTCAAAGGCATATTTGACCAAGGTTTTCCCTAACCATACTCGTTTACCTCTGGTGCCCATCAGCCAGCTTCTTTCCAAACTCAAAATTCAAAGCCAGGCGCAAAAAGGTCCCTACACATTTTCTGAATATGAGAATAAAATCAAGCGTGTGTTCTATCCGTTATGTAACGGGCAGGAGCGCAGCACCGACTGGCCAAAGCCTGACAGCGCCCGCGAAGTGACGCAGCTGGTCCGTTTGTTAACACCTTCACAGCTTGATGAAGACAAAACCGCAGACGAGTTGTGGCGGAGATTTTTAATCTGGGCAGAAGAAAAGCAGGACGGCATTGCACTGACTAACGCCGAGTCATTTCTTAAGGTGAGCACGATGCAACCGTCTGAGGCGCTGGATTTGAACTCGCTGATTGCTTTTAACCCGCTGCTGCAGAAAAATCGTTATAACTGGGCTAAAAAGGATTTTTACGATCAGCAAGCCAATAACATCGCAGATTTAAAAGCACATAAAACTAATAAAGGAATATTGGATACAGTATTTTCTCAGCGGAGTGACAGTATCTTAGACAGTCGAGATTATACGTTACGCAGTTTACCACCGCTTGAATTAATAATGGAGCCACTATTTCTCAGTAAGGAAATTGCTGAAAATAAAGAAGGGCGGAATGAGAGGTTATTGGCTATATACACTTATAATAACTATTATAGTCGTCAGCACAATAGGCGATATCATATTTTCTTTAGCCGCGCCTTTGAGGTTTTGGCATGGTCACTACTGGCTGTTACTGGTAATCTTTCATCGACATTTGATGATAAAAACGTGTTCAAAGAACAAATTAAAAATATGTTCATGAGAGCGCCGTTTTATTCAATATTTGCTTTAAATCCGACAAGAATCATCGATGAAGATGGAGAAGACGCATTGGATTTTGATGGTTCAATTTCATATGCCGCCGAGATTGATAAAATTGGTGATGAAATATATGACTGGTGGTGTGATTATGAAATTTCATCACTTAGGGGGAAGAACTTAATTCCGTTATTGTCCGTTGTGTTTAACAAAACATTTTCTCAGCTTAGTGTTTTGAGAAAAAATATTGTTACAGATAGAAAAAAGTTTAGCGATGAACATCTTTCTGATTTGTCAAATAGATTTGAATACATTTTTATTAATGCCTTGACGTCATTTTTGCGTGATGGAATTGTCATCAATACCAATGTGGCGACTGGAGCAAGATCTAACTCGGTTAGGAGTTTTGATGAATTCAATAAGTATGACAGAACAGTTTCAAGAAACCTTGGTCATATGCTGGGGATTATCGAGAGTGATAATAGGAAAGTATTGATAGAAAATGAAAGTGATAATGTTAAGTTAATCGTTGCAATGTCTCAAAATCCTGTTTTTTTCTGGGGTGAAAATGAGCAGTATCTCATTGGTAATAGCCGTGCAGAAAACGATTTGAATATGGAGGCGTTGAGGGTTGAAATAAATAGTCTAAACTTTAGTGGTGTTAGAGATTATTATTATTCCAGGTCGGGTCATAAAACCATCAGGGTTAGGGAAGTAGCAATATGGGCTGCTTCAAATATGGATGCGGCTCGTTTGTTATATGAAAAAATAAAGAATGATGAATATATAAGTCTTGATATATATTCTGGTGGCCAGGTTGAATGGATGTATAAAGGCCTGGCCCGTGGCTTAGGCAAAGAAGAATAAGGGCAGCCCATGTACAACCAGGACCCTTATTGGCTAATACCCAGCGCTTATCTGGCTTCCGACAGGATTTTTAATCGCTGCCTGCAGCAGCATGTCGGCGGTGTACTTTTCCAGGAGGATGGGAGGGAAGGCGAACGCGATGCCTTGCTGCTGGCCGCTCAGGACTATCAGTTTTATTTTGGTGGTCGCCTGAGAAAAGAAGACATTAAAAATAATGCAGAGCTCTGGCGTCTTCCCTCCGTAGAGTTGGGCATTCATAAATTACTTGAGAAATACGTTGACCACTTTCTTATCTGGCAGGGAGATTGCTTTGAGGTTCGGCGTGAAAAGCTTGAGTCCTGGGTCATGCTTTGTTCTATCGTCGATCCCGCCTGGATCATTGCCAGCGCTTATGTTCGGCTGCTGAAAGAGAATATTTTATCTGAGCATGAGTTTATTGCTGCCGTTATCGGGCGGCAATGTGCTTTCGCTTTTCCCGGTGAACGCAATGATGCTGAATATGCCGATAACCATGTGCATTTTAACGGCCACGGCTATTCCTCTTTGTCCATGTTAAGTTTTATTGATGGGGATTTTAAGCTTCAAGAAGGGCTGAGCTGGCCGCACCGCGAAGAATATACGCTTTTTGAAAGTGAGCACCTCGATAAGAATAATCTCCCTCACTGGCTTTCAACCTATGTTGCCTGTTTATTGCCTGTTATTTATAACGATGCCGCGCCGTCAGGAACAGGTTCAAACAAAGATATTGATTTTACAAAGCTCAATAATGCGACTGCTGTGTCAACGTCCGTCGATGAGCGGTGGGGACTTCTGGACAGGACCAGCCTCCACGAACCCGTTACACAGCAGCAACGTATTTTACAGATTGCAATCCAGTCCGACGAGCAGGGGCATAAACGCTGGATGCTTTTTTGCTGTGGATTGATGCTGGGAGAGCACGCTGCCGGATATGAACACTGTCTCGGAAACCTCATCCGCGTGAGTAACATATTACGCAACTATATGGTGGTCTCTGCGGTGGGTCTCGGCCAGTTTGTGGAATATTTCAGCTTTGGCGCTCGTCGGGCGGATAAGGATTTATTCCGGCGTGAGGCGGTGCGTTATGACCTTGGGAAGCATACTTCCCGAGAATATCGTGTGTCCCCCAACTTTATATTGGGAGAAAAAGACAGGCCGAATATTTACCATCACGATCTTAGTGACTTCTACGCCAATCATCACCAACAGGCGTTACCTGAACAGGCCCATCTGGTCATCCATTTTACCCGTGAGTTGCCGGACCAGGAGAAGCCTCATGACCGAAGGGTCCAGAAGCGTCGCGATGAACTGTTGCAGCAGGTCAGAGGGCTTGAGGATTTCAACGCCTCCGTCACGCTGAAAAATGGTGAGCATGTCAGCAGCATAGATGCTGAGCCACAGCCTGTGGATTTACGCCGCCTGGTGCGCGGATATGATGTGGCAGGAAATGAAAATGATTTGCCGATTGAAATATTTGCTCCGGTGCTCAGGGTTCTTCGGGCAGCAAAACATCCCGGCGGCATGCCGATGTCGACGCGATTGCAGCGGCCTTTTATTACCGTGCACTGCGGCGAAGACTACAGCCATTTGTTAAGCGGTTTGCGCGCGATGGACGAAGCCGTAGAGTTTTGCCAACTCAGGGAAGGGGACCGGCTCGGGCACGGGCTGGCTCTGGGCGTGGATGTCGGCCAGTGGGCAAATCGGCAGCGCCGGGCCTGGCTCACCGCGGGTCAGCATCTGGATAATTTAGTCTGGGCTTATCACCAGGCTGTTCAGCTATCTCAACACACCACTGAGCATATTCCCGTGATGCATGAGCTAAGGGATAAAATACATCGCTGGTCTCAACGGCTTTATAACGAGATCTGCACGCCCGATCTGCTTTATCGTGCGTGGCTGCTCAGGCGCAACTGGCCTGATTTTGAAGAGATGCAGTCCGACATCAGCAATGTTACCGAATGGGCGCCCGATCATGAGTGGCTGCGCAAAGATGACAAGGATGAAGTGCTGCAAAAAGCCACGCAGTTTTGGGAGCGTTATTTGAACAGTGGCTTAGAAGATAACAACCCTTTCAATCGTATTATTTCAGTGAATTGTCAGCCTGAAGCGGGGGCGCTTTTCGCGCCTGACATTCACGACAATGAAGATGTATTATCCCAGGGAGAACAACGTCTGTATGAAGCCATTCAGGATTTCTTGATGGAGAAATATAGTCGAAAAGGACTGATCGTCGAAGCCTGCCCCACATCCAATATTTATATTGGACGTTTTGAAAAATACCATGAGCACCCGCTGTTTCGCTGGAACCCGCCGCAGCAAGAGTGGCTCAAACCCGGAGAGAAGTTTAACCGCTATGGTTTGCGTTCAGGCCCGCTGGCCGTTTGCATCAATACGGATGATTGCGCGCTGATGCCGACGACGATCGCGAATGAACATAGGGTAATACGTGAAACTGCCATTCAGTGTTTTGGCGTGGGGGCATGGGCGGCAGATTTATGGATCGACGCAATCCGACGTAAGGGAGTAAGTACGTTCAGATCAAATCATCTGCTGCAGGAGCAGACAAATTAGTCTTTTTGTGCCGCTCGTTTTGACTGATATTCAGGCAGAAATAAACCGCAGCAGGATCGCCTTCAAGGTGATTTTGCTGCGAATAATGTGCACCGGTGGCCGTAACTCTCTAAAATAATTAACCATTGCCGTTGAAATTATCCAGAATGATTAATTCATAGATTCTGTTGTTATTTGGTTTTTTTAATTAAAAAAACACTGGCATTAATTGTATGGATTATTAAAGATGTGAATGAGATTTTAAAATATCGTGAAAGTAGGTTAACATAGAGACACTTCATTCACCTGCGATGCAATATAATTATTATGCCTGCAATGAAAAAGACAATTATTTCTCTGACAACACTGGCGTTATTCGTAAGCTCTGCTAGCTACGCTAACGCGGATTCCACGCAAAAAACCGACTTCCTGCTGATTGGCGGCGGTATCATGAGCGCCTCTCTCGGGACGTGGCTCCAGGAGCTGCAGCCGGACTGGAAACAGGTCATGGTTGAGAAGCTCGACGGCGTGGCGCTTGAGTCCTCTAACGGCTGGAATAACGCCGGTACCGGTCACTCGGCAAATATGGAACTGAACTATACGCCGGAGCGCCCGGACGGTTCTATTGATGTCAGTAAAGCGCTGGAAATTAATGAACAGTTTATGATTTCTCGTCAGTTCTGGTCTGCGCAAATTCAGCGCGGTATTTTGAACGACCCTCATTCATTTATTAATTCCACGCCACACATGAGTTTTGTCTGGGGCGATAAAAACGTTGAGTATCTGACCAAGCGTTATGATGCGCTGCAGAAAACGACGCTGTTCCAGGGCATGAAATTCTCCACTGACCATGAGCAAATTAAGCAGTGGGCTCCGCTGGTCATGGCTGGACGAGATCCGAATCAAAAAGTGGCGGCAACCTGGACGCCGGTTGGTACCGACGTCAACTACGGTGAAATTACCCGTCAGCTGATCGGTAGCCTGAAAAAAAGCCAGAACTTCTCCCTGCAAACTTCTTCTGAAGTCACCGACTTCAAACGCAACGGCGATAATTCCTGGCACGTTACCATTAAAGACGTGAATAGCGGCAAAGAGCAGGCTATCGATGCCAAATATGTCTTCATTGGTGCCGGCGGCGGTGCGCTGAAACTGCTGCAGGAAACCGGTATCCCGGAAGCGAAAAACTACGCCGGTTTCCCGGTGGGTGGTTCGTTCCTGATGACCGAAAACCCGGCGGTAACCAGCCAGCATCTTGAAAAAGTGTACGGCCAGGCTTCCGTAGGGGCGCCACCGATGTCCGTGCCGCACATTGATGCTCGCTTTATCGACGGTAAACGCGTAGTGCTGTTCGGGCCGTTCGCGACCTTCTCTACTAAGTTCCTGAAAAACGGTTCCTTCTTCGATCTGCTGAGCACCACCACGACCAGCAACTTTATGCCGATGACCGACGTAGGGCTGGATAACTTCGACCTGGTTAAATACCTGATTGGTCAGGTTATGCTGAGTGATGAAGACCGCTTCGAAGCGCTGAAAGAGTACTATCCGCAGGCGCGTAAAGAGGACTGGAAGCTGATTCAGGCCGGCCAGCGTGTACAGATCATCAAGAAAGATGAGAACAAAGGCGGCGTGTTGAAACTGGGTACCGAAGTTGTTGTTGACCAGCAGAAAACCATCTCTGCGCTGCTGGGCGCATCGCCTGGGGCTTCTACCGCTGCGCCAATCACGCTGAACGTGCTTAAGCAGATGTTCCCGCAGCAGTTCAACTCTCCGGAATGGCAGAACAAGATCCGTGCCGTGGTGCCAAGCTACGGTCAGGAGATGAACGGCAATGCGGCGCTGACTCAGAAAGTTTGGGATGACACCGCGGCCACGCTGCAGCTGACCAAACCGCCGGTCATTCAAATGAACGATCAGAGCGCTACGCCGGTCGCTAAACCTGCTGAAAGCAAAGCTGAAGCCTCTCAACAGCACGATATGGCGCTGTAAGCTTCACGCGTTAAATAAGTAAGAAAGCCTTTGCCAGCGCAGGGGCTTTTTTTTGCGTATTAAATGCCGCCTTCTTATCTAATGGGGGATATTCCCCCGCTAACCGATATCTCTTATTGAGCGATCTGCCCTACAGTCCGCGTGTTGACAGGCGATAACGCCACTTTCAAGGAAAACACGATGACTAAACTGAATACCGGAATTTGCCTGCTTACCCTTTGCCTTGGTGCCGCCCTGCAGGTGAACGCCGCTCCTGTAACTGCGGATTGCCAGACGCTCCAGCTTGCAACTTG
Organism: Enterobacteriaceae bacterium RIT693; assembly: GCA_009668225.1. Classification (GTDB taxonomy): domain Bacteria; phylum Pseudomonadota; class Gammaproteobacteria; order Enterobacterales; family Enterobacteriaceae; genus Cedecea. The sequence goes on from WJYK01000003.1 coordinate 306,737, forward strand.
TCCCGCTCCCACGGACACGAAACTGCCTGACGTAAAAGACATGCTGACCTGGAACCAGCAGCAGCGCGTCGTGGGCTTTCGTAATGATTACCGTTCCTATGAGGGCGATGTTTTCAAAGCCGGGCAGTCTGTGCCTGTCCCACGCGCAGCAAAAGATCTCTCGGGCGTAAGCTATCAGTACGACGGACACGATTTTAAGCTGGGGGAATACCTCAAGCGAAACAGCGTGACCGGCATGATGGTCATTAAGGACGGCAAAATCGTCTGGGATTACTACGGGGAAGGCAACACGCCGACTACGCTCTGGACATCCCGCTCTGTTGGGAAATCTGTGGTCTCCACGCTGGTGGGCGTGGCGGTAAAAGAGGGGAAAATCACCTCGCTGGACGACGAGATTGTGAAATATAACCCGGACGTAAAAGGCACCGCCTGGGAGCACGTCACGGTACGCCAGCTGCTGCAGCACACCTCGGGCGTTAGCTGGGGGGAGGATTACACCAATCCGAAGTCCGACTTTGCCAGGCTGACGCAGTGCGAAGCGAACAGCGATACCTATGATTGCGTGAACAAGCTGGTGAAAGATCCGCAGCGTAAAGCCTACGCGAAGCCGGGTGAGGCCTGGTCTTACTCCTCCGGCGGCGCCTGGCTGTTGGGCGATACGCTGGAGAAAGCGACCGGCAAATCTCTGGCACAAAACCTTCAGGAGGCCATCTGGCAGCCATACGGCATGACGCACGACGGCGTGTGGCACAGCTATCAGAAAGGGAAGCATGATGTCGGCGCGCACGGCTTCAACGCCACGCTCGAAGACTGGGGTAAATTTGGCCTGTTTATCATGAACAACGGCGTGCTGCCGGACGGCAAGAAAATGCTGCCTGATGGCTGGGTGTCACAGGCTCGTGGCTGGAATAAAGCGCAAAAATCCGTCACCGCCGCGCATCCGGACGGCAGCTACGGTTTTGAATGGTGGAACAACAGCGTTCCGGCGAATGCGAGCGATGTAGGGCCGAAACACGGTCTGGAAAGCAAAGACTCCATGTGGGCGCTGGGGATTTTTGGGCAGCTGATCATGGTGAACCAGAAAGAGAAGCTGGTGATTGTCCAGTGGTCGACCTGGCCGAAGGCGGAGCCGTCTTTCAGCGCCCAGCCGCTGGAGGCGTCCCTGATGTTTAACGCCATCGCGAATTCGCTTAAGTAACAGACAAGCCAGCCGAAAGGCTGGCTTTTTACTTTTTTTAGGTCTTACAGGCCGCGTTTATCCATCAGTAAGGCAAGGTCAACAAGGCGATTCGAGAAGCCCCATTCGTTGTCGTACCAGGCCAGAATTTTGACCAGGTTACCGCCAATCACCAGCGTAGACAGCCCGTCAATAATCGAAGAGCGTGGGTCGCCCTGATAATCGCTGGACACCAACGGTTCATCGCTATAGCCCAGAATGTTTTTCAGCGGGCCTGATTCTGCGGCTTTACGGAACGCCGTGTTCACTTCCTCTGCGGTCACATCGCGTTTAAGCGTCACGGTTAAATCGACGATAGATACCACCGGCACCGGCACGCGCAGCGAGTAGCCGGTCAGGCGGCCGTCCAGTTCAGGGATAACTTTACCGAGGGCTTTTGCCGCGCCGCTGGAGTAGGGAACTATCGACAACGCTGACGCACGCGCCCCGCGCAGGTCTTTTTCCGGCTGGTCGTGCAGCGCCTGGCTGTTGGTGTAGGCATGGGTGGTGTTCATCAGGCCGTGTTCAATACCGAATGCCTGATGCAGGACCTGAGCGGCAGGGGCAAGTCCGTTGGTAGTACAGCTGCCGTTGCTAACCACAAAGTGCTTCTGCGGATCGTAGCTTTCGTGGTTTACGCCCAGCACAATGGTCAGATCGTCGTCTTTACCAGGTGCAGAAATGATCACGCGTTTTGCGCCGCCGTGGGTGATGTGAACTTCAGCTTTTTCGCGGCTGGTGAAAAAACCGGTGGCCTCAATAACAATATCTACGCCGACGTCACGCCACGGAATTTGCGCCGGGTCTCTTTCGCTGAAGACGCGAACCGGCTTGCCGTCAACGTGGAGCAGCCCTTCGGAGGCCTCCACCGGCGCGGGCAGTTTTCCCATCAGCGAGTCGTGCTTGAGCAGGTGTGCGAGCGTTTTGCTGTCCGTCAAATCGTTGATTGCTACGATCTCAATATTGGGGTTACCCAGGGCAGCACGCAGCACGTTACGCCCGATCCTGCCAAAACCATTAATCCCGACCTTAACCATGATTCACTCCTTCTCTTGAATGTCTGGGGTCAGAGTATGCTCAGGGGGGAATGGCGTAAATGACAAAAAAGGATCAATTCACGCCAACTTACGGCAGTGGAAGCGTTCGCGGTATTCTCCCGGGGTAAGGTGGAGCTGGCGCTCAAAAACGCGGCGGAGGTTAATGGCGCTGCCAAAGCCTGCTGCCGCTGCGACCCGCTCAAGCGTGTCGGTTGACTGTTCAAGGTGGTGGCGCGCGGCGGCAAGCCTGGCCTCTTCCACGTAGCGAGCGGGGGTAACGCCGGTTTCGCGGGTAAAGACGCGGGTAAAATTCCGTGGGCTCATGGCAACTCGCTCCGCCAGTTTTTCCACCGACAAATCGTCCGCAAGGTTATCCAGCAGCCAGTCCTGAAGCTGGCCTATAGGCCCGGTATTGGCGGCCTGGCGCAGATGATAGCGGCTAAACTGCAGCTGGCCGCCGGGGCGGTGCAGGTACATCACTAAATCCTGAGCGACGTCACGGGCGAGGGTGAAACCGTAATCGGCCTCCACCAGCGCCAGCGTAAGATCGAAGCCGGAACTCACGCCGCCCGAAGTCCATACCGGCCCGTCCTGAATGTACAGCGGGCCGCCTTCGACTTTAATTTGCGGCCATTTGGCCTGCATTTCCTCAAGCATCCGCCAGTGGGTCGTTGCCCTGCGGCCATTCAGCAGCCCGGCCTGGGCTAATAACATGGCACCGCCACAGATGGAGGCAATGCGTTCGGTATGCGGCGACGCGCGGCGTATCCACTCCACCACGGCGCTGCCTTCGGGCTCGCTCAGGCCTTTACCGGTGATCATGATGGTGTCGCGAGGCTCGTCGGGATCGAGGTCTGCCAGCCGGTGGTCGGCCAGCAGGTTGAGCCCGGACATGCCGTGCACAACGTGATGAGGCTGCGTGGTTGCGATGCTGATGCGGTAGCGAGGTTCGGCGAGCGCCTCCGTATGCAGGCGGTTGGCCTGCATCAGAATATCGGCGATACCGGCGGCTTCGAACAGCATGCCGCCGTCAGGGACAATAACCAGAATAGTTTTCATGTCCTGAAAAGTACGCTTTTAACAAATTAAGTCAATAGGGCTAGCCGTAGTGTCGTTTTCCCCAGTCGAGCGCCGTCTCAATCAGCTGAGTCAGCAACTGCTGGAATTGGCTGCCTTTATCGTCTGACCATGCAAAACTCTCTTCATCCATATAGCAGCACTGCGCCACTTCCAGCTGCACGGCATGAATGTTGTGCTCCGGCGCGCCGTAGTGGCGCGTGATGTAGCCGCCCTTGAAGCGCCCGTTCAGCACTTTGCTGTAGCCGTTGAAATGCTCGCTGGTTTTCAACAGCTCGGCGCTGAGCGCCGGGTCACAGCTGGCTCCGTCTGCGGTACCGAAGTTAAGGTCCGGCAGGCGACCTTCGAACAGCCGAGGTACCACGGACTTGATGGAATGCGCGTCCCACAGAATCGCATAGCCGAAGGTTTCTTTCAGTCGGGCGAGTTCCTGAGCAAGCGCCTGATGATACGGCTGCCAGATGTTGGTCAGAATGTCGGCTCTGGCCTGCGGGTCGGGGGATTTTCCTGGCTCAAACAGCGGCTCTCCGTCGAAAAAAATATCCGGATACAGCCCGGTGGTGGCGGTGGTGTAAAGCGGCTTATCGTCCGACGGGCGATTCAAATCAACCACGTAGCGGGAGTAGTTGGCGCTGAGCGTGCTGGCGCCCATTTCGCGTACCGGTTGGTAAAGTTTTGGAATGTGCCAGTCGGTATCTTCCCGTTTTTTTGCCCGTTCGGTCAGCCCGTTGGCCACTTCCGGCGTCAAATGCGTGCCGGGGTGCGGCATGCTGATAAGCAGCGGCAGTTTGCCCTGGTGAAGCTCAAAGCCTTTAATCATTCCACACCTCTTTACCGTGATAGATAACCTGTTTGGAGAGCGTGCCACCCAGCCAATAGCTGAGTTCGGCGGGATGTTCTACCTCCCAGGCGACAAAGTTTGCTTCTTTACCGGCTTCAAGCGAGCCCGTTGTCTGGCTAATGCCCAGCGCCCGCGCCGCATTCAGCGTGACGCCCGCCAGCGCTTCCTCTGGCGTCAGGCCAAACAACGTACAGGCCATGTTCATCATCAGTCGCAGCGACTGCACCGGCGAAGTGCCGGGGTTGAGATCGCTGGAAATAGCCATCGGCACGTGATGTTTACGCAGCAGCGCAACCGGCGGTTTTTGCGTTTCACGCAGGAAGTAAAACGCTCCCGGCAGCAGGACGGCGGTTGTGCCATGCTCTGCCATCAGGCGAATATCCTCCTCGCAGAGATATTCGAGATGGTCGGCAGAAAGCGCATTATGGCGTGCGGCGAGCCCTGCGCCGTGCAACAGCGAAAGCTGCTCGGCGTGAAGCTTGACCGGCAGGCCGAGTTCATTTGCTTTCGTGAACACGCGATCAACCTGCGGGACGGAAAACGCCAGGTGTTCGCAAAAGGCATCCACGGCGTCGACCAGCCCTTCGTTATGCAAAGCGGGTAACCAGCGTTCGCACACCTCGGTGATAAAGTCGTCGCTGCGGTCTTTGTATTCCGGCGGCAGGGCGTGCGCGGCCAGGCAGGTGCTGTAAATCGTCAGCGGCAGGCTCTGCGCCAGCTGGCGGATCGCGCGCAGCATTTTGCGCTCGTCTTCAAAGCTGAGGCCGTAGCCTGATTTCACTTCCAGCGTGGTTACGCCGTCTTTGCGCAGCGCATTAATGCGGCGGCTGGCGCTTGTCAGCAGGTCGGCTTCGCTCGCCTGACGCGTGGCCTTCACCGTGCTGGCGATGCCCCCACCCGCCGCGGCAATGTCAGCGTAGGTTGCGCCGTTAAGGCGCATCTCAAATTCCTGACTGCGGTTGCCGCCGAATACGCTATGGGTGTGGCAGTCGATAAGGCCGGGGGTAACAAGTTTGTCGTGCAGGTCGCGCTCTTCGTCATAAGGCTGGTCGGGACGCTGGCTACAGGGGCCAACCCAGGCAATTTTGTCGCCTTCGGTCAGCAACGCCGCGTCTTCGATAAGATTGTAATGGCCGTTGACCATGGTGGTGATGTGGCAATTGCGCCATAAAATCCGCATAAGATCTCTCTCATCAGGACAGGGCGCGGCGAGTGCCGCGCCACAGAGGAACTACTTCGCCAGCATTGGCAGGTTCAGACCGTGCTCTTTTGCACACTCGATAGCAATATCATAGCCCGCATCCGCATGGCGCATGACGCCGGTTGCCGGGTCGTTATTCAGCACGCGGGCGATTCGCTCCGCCGCTTCGTCGGTGCCGTCGCAGACGATAACCATGCCGGAGTGCTGCGAGAAGCCCATGCCGACGCCGCCGCCGTGGTGCAGGGAAACCCAGGTCGCGCCGCTTGCCGTGTTCAGCAGGGCGTTCAGCAGCGGCCAGTCGGACACCGCATCGGAGCCATCCTGCATTGATTCGGTTTCGCGGTTCGGGCTTGCCACCGAGCCGGAGTCAAGATGATCGCGCCCAATGACGATAGGCGCAGACAGCTCGCCGCTTCTGACCATTTCGTTAAACGCCAGCCCCAGTTTGGCGCGCTGACCCAGGCCGACCCAGCAGATACGCGCCGGCAGGCCCTGGAAGCTGATGCGCTCTTTGGCCATGTCCAGCCAGCGGTGCAGGTGTTTATCGTCCGGGATCAGCTCTTTGACCTTGGCGTCGGTGCGGTAGATATCCTCCGGGGAGCCGGAAAGCGCGGCCCAGCGGAAAGGCCCGATGCCGCGGCAGAACAGCGGGCGAATATAGGCCGGAACAAAGCCCGGGAAATCAAAGGCGTTGCTCACGCCCATCTCTTTCGCCATCTGGCGAATGTTGTTGCCGTAGTCGAAGGTTGGGATACCCTGCTGCTGGAAGGCGAGCATCGCCTTCACGTGCTCTGCCATCGAAGCTTTCGCCGCCTGAGTCACCACGGCAGGCTCAACGGCGGCGCGTTCGCGGTACTCTTCCCAACTCCAGCCCACGGGCAGGTAGCCGTTGAGCGGGTCGTGGGCGCTGGTCTGGTCGGTCACCATGTCCGGGCGAACGCCGCGTTTTACCAGCTCCGGCAGAACTTCTGCCGCATTGCCGTGCAGGGCGATAGAAACGGCCTTACCTTCGCTGGTGTAGCGTTTGAGGCGGGCGAGGGCGTCGTCCAGGTCTTTGGCCTGCTCGTCGACATAACCGGTGCGGAGGCGGAAGTCGATGCGTGACTGCTGGCATTCAATGTTCAGCGAACAGGCACCGGCCAGCGTGGCGGCCAGAGGCTGTGCGCCGCCCATGCCGCCCAGGCCTGCGGTCAGCACCCAGCGCCCGGTCAGCGAGCCGTTGTAGTGCTGGCGGCCCGCTTCGACGAAGGTTTCGTAGGTGCCCTGCACGATGCCCTGGCTGCCGATGTAAATCCACGACCCGGCGGTCATCTGGCCGTACATCGCCAGACCTTTAGCGTCCAGCTCGTTAAAGTGTTCCCAGTTTGCCCAGTGCGGCACCAGGTTTGAGTTAGCAATCAATACGCGCGGCGCGTTGGCGTGGGTTTTAAAGACGCCAACAGGCTTGCCGGACTGCACCAGCAGGGTTTCGTCCTCATTCAGCGCTTTCAGCGCCTCCACCATTTTATCGAAGCATTCCCAGTTTCTCGCTGCCCGACCAATGCCGCCGTAGACCACCAGCTCTTTCGGGTTCTCAGCCACATCCGGATCGAGATTATTCATCAGCATGCGCAGCGGGGCTTCCGTCAGCCAGCTTTTTGCATTCAGCGTTGTGCCGCGTGGCGCCCTGATTTCAACATCACGATAACGAGAAAACTCACTCTTCATGGGGGTTCACCTTGTTTTGAGATAACGGAGAAATGCTCACGAAAAATACCATGTCATTTTTTCGCTTGCTTGTATATACATGATTAGCATATTTGATGCCAGGCGCGACATTGAATTTATTTATATTTAAAATCAATGGGTTATTGTGTTTTGTGTTAATAGTTACATCATATATCCCGCTAAAAACTCGCCTGGATGCACTCTTTTGGCGCTCTTTACAAAGCGATTGATCCTTTTTAGGGCAAAAAGAGCAGTTCAGATAGCTGGTAAACCGCTCGGAAGGCACCGTTTAATCCTGATAAAAATCACGGTTAGATCACATTTAAAATTTAATAAAACAATCATATATTTGTTTTTAAACAATAAATTGTCTTTATTTCAATGTTGCGTTTTTGTTATGGCACAGGCTTTGCAGATTGTACATACAATGCTATACATAGCTTTTTTACGCAGCCGTTCATTTCTTCGGCAGCCAGATGACCATGAGGCGTAGCGATGATTACTTTCAACAATGTGACCAAGTTTTACGACGACGGAACGGTCGTGGTGGATGGACTGAACCTGACCGCACCCGGCGGCAAAATCACCGTGCTGGTAGGCCCTTCAGGCTGCGGGAAAACGACGTCACTGCGGATGATTAATCGGCTGATTGAGCCGTCCTCCGGCGAGATCTTGCTTAACGGCGAGTCCACCGCAGAAATGGACGTGGTGCAGCTGCGTCGGCGCATTGGCTACGTTATCCAGAATGCGGGCCTGTTCCCTCACAAAAACATTATCGACAACATCGCTACCACGGCGATCCTCAACGGCATGGCTAAGGCCAAAGCCCGCGCAAGAGCTGGCGAACTGCTAGAGGTCGTTGGCCTGGCGCCGCAGCTGGCAAAGCGCTATCCGTGGCAGCTTTCGGGCGGCCAGCAGCAGCGCGTGGGGGTTGCCCGTGCGCTGGCCGCTGACCCGGAGTTCATGCTGATGGATGAACCCTTCAGCGCCGTGGACCCGGTGGTGCGCGATCAGCTGCAGGAAGAGTTCCTGCGCATTCAGAAAGAAGTCAGCAAAACCATCATTATGGTGACTCACGATATCGATGAGGCGATGAAGCTGGGCGACCTGGTGGCGGTGCTGAAGCCCGGCGGGAAGCTGGGGCAGATGGCCTCGCCGGGCGAGCTGCTTAACGCGCCACAAAGTGATTTCGTGGCCGATTTCATTGGCCGCGACCGGGGATACCGCAAGCTGAGCTTCTACAATTCGGGGCCGCTGGCGTCGATGCAGACGGAGCCGACTGCCGAGGTCGGCACGCCGATTGACATGGCGCGCAACATTGCGGTGCAGCGCTGGCTGCTGGTGACCCGCGAAGGCAAAGCCTGCGGCTGGTTTGATACGCATCAGCAGGTCGAAGCCGTTGTCCCTGAGCACATTAATCTGGGCGCCACCTTTTACCCGCAAAGCGGCACGCTGCGCCAGATGCTGGACTCCGCGCTCAGCTCACCGTGCCACCGCGCGGTGGTGATTGACGACCGCGCCGAAGTGCTGGGCACGCTGGGGCTGGATCACGTGCTGGACGCGTGTAAATCCATGGCGCGGGAGGCGGTATGAAATTTGACTGGCTGTGGGCGCAAAGCGACAAAATCTTTCATTTACTGCTGTGGCACCTCTACCTCTCGGTCACGCCAATCCTGATTGGCCTGCTGTTGGCTATTCCCGCTGGCTGGCTGGTGTGCAGCATGCCGCGCGTAAAGGGCGTCATCCTTAACCTGTTCGGGCTGCTGTACACCATCCCGTCCCTGGCGCTGTTTGTGCTGCTGCCGCCGTTGCTCAATACGCAAATCCTTGACCCGATTAACGTGGTGGTGGCGCTGACCATTTATAGCTTTGCGCTGCTGGTCAGAACGGTGTGTGACGGGCTGGACTCGGTGCCCACTGACACCCGGCAGTCCGCTTTTGCCCTCGGCTATAAGCCGATACATCAGTTTTTCCAGGTTGACCTCCCGCTGGCGGTGCCGGTCATTGGTTCCGGGATGCGCGTGGCCGTGGTTTCCAACGTCAGTATTGTTTCCGTCGCCGCGCTGATAGGTGCCCCGCAGCTGGGGTCGCTGTTTACCCAGGGGTTTCAACTGCAGTTTCTGACGCCGATTATTGCCGGCATCGTGCTGTGTATCGTGCTGGCTTTCGTCCTTGACTGCGTGGTCGTCGCCGTCACCCGCTCTTTAAGCCGCTGGCAGCCAATAAGGGGATAATGTATGTCTGACTGGTTCTTTACGCTCAGCCACTGGTATGGCGATGACGGTATTCTCCCGCTGCTGGCACAGCACATTGGCTACAGCGCCGTGGCGCTGGCGATAGCGATTGCCATTGCTTTTCCGGTGGGCTGCTACACCGGCCATACCGGTAAGGGCGAAGCGCTGCTGATTGGCACCACCAACGCGCTGCGCTCGCTGCCTTCGTTTGGCCTGATTATCCTGCTGGTTATCCTGATGGCGGGCTATTTCGAGTCGGATATGGCCTTTATTCTGCCGTGCATCATCGTGCTGGTGGTGCTGGCGCTGCCGCCCATAGCGCTCGGCGTGCATGCGGGCATCCGCTCCGTTGACCCGAGCGTGCATGATGCCGCCAAAGGCATTGGCCTGACGCCGTTCCAGGTGCTGACGCAGGTTGAGCTTCCGTGCGCCACGCCGCTCATTCTCTCCGGCATTCGCAGCGCCACGCTGCAGATTATCTCTACCGCCACCATCGCGGCCTATGTCTCGCTGGGTGGTCTTGGCCGATTAATTATCGACGGTCGTGCGGCCAACGATTTTGCGCAGATGACCGCCGGCGCGGTGCTGGTTGCCGTGCTGGCGCTGCTCGTAGATGTGTTCTTTTCCCTTTCGGTGAAGTACGTGGTGTCCCACGGCATTTCCCGACGTATCAAAACCCAGTGATGTTGAGCCCGTTAATTACACAAGGTGAACGCGATGAATATGAAGAAACGTTGTTTGACGCTGTTGAGTGCCGCGATGCTGTCCGTTGTTTCCTCCGCGTGGGCGGCGGACTCGGGCCAGAAGGTGATTATTGGCTCGGCTGATTTCCCGGAAAACCAGCTGCTGGCGACGATTTATGCCGGAGCCCTGGAAGCGCAAAACATCCCGGTGGAGAAGAAGCTGAATATCGGCAGCCGCGAAGTCTACATTCCGGCGCTGCTCGACGGCTCCATTAACGTTATCCCTGAATACAGCGGCGCGCTGCTGAGCTACCTGGACGCCAATAATAAAGCACACAGCTCTGACGAAGTGGCCACCGCGCTGGCGGCGAAGCTGCCGGCAAAAGTGAAGATGCTGAACACCGCCGTGGCGCAAAACAGCGATGTTATCGCCGTGACCAAAAAAACGGCGGATAAATACCAGCTCAAAACCATTGATGACCTGAAGCCGCATGCGGCAGAACTCATCCTGGGCGGCCCGGCCGAATGGAAAACGCGTCATGAAGGCGTGCCGGGGCTGAAAGAAGTCTATGGCCTGAACTTCAAAAGCTTCAAAGTGCTGGACGTGGCGGGCCCGCTAACGCTGACCGCGCTGAAAAATAACCAAATCCAGGCGGCGGATTTGACGTCCACCACGCCGGAAATCCAGAAAGATCATCTGGTGGCGCTTGCCGATCCGAAAAACCTGTTTGCGGCACAAAACATCGTCCCGATTGTCGCCACCGCCACGCTGAACCCGACGATTGAGAACACGCTGAACAAAGTGTCTGCGCAGCTAACCACCGCAGATTTGATTGCCATGAACGGGCAGCTTGCCGAATTCGCCAGCATTGATGACGTGGCTCATCAGTGGCTGGTTAAACATGGCCTGAGCAAGTAAGGGCGCACAATGACAAGACAAACTGGCTCCTCCGCTCACCTGCATCAGGCCGTGACCCTGGGCAGAGCGCAGACCACTCTCGAAGAGTTAGTGCGCATTGCCGACGGGGCTCCGGTCGCGCTGGCCGAAGAAGCGCTGGCGAACATGGACCACGTCAGCGGGTATATTCGACGAGCAATAGATGAAGGGCAGGTGATCTACGGGCTGACCACCGGGGTAGGTGACCTGGTCACGGAACGCCTTTCCGCCGACCAGATTGCCAGCGTGCAGCTCAATATGCTGCGCAGCCACGCCTGTGGAATGGGGCCAGATTTGTCCGTACGCGAAGTGCGGGCGATGATGGCAGTGATGCTGAAATCGCTGCTGCAGGGTTACAGCGGCGTCAGTGCCGAGCTGGCGAAACGCATGGCCGAAATGTTGAATCGCCAGGTTACGCCGTGGTCGCCGGCCAGCGGCTCTGTTGGTTATTTAATTGCGACGGCGCATATCGGCCTGTCTCTCTTTGGCGAAGGGAAGTGCTGGTATCAGGGAGAGCTTTTGCCGTCCGCCGAAGCCCTGGCAAAAGCGGGCATCGCCCCTCGAATCCCTGGCCCGCGTGAAGGTCATGCCCTGATAAGCGGCACCTATGAAATCACCGGCCTGGCGTGCCTGGCCGTGCATAATTTTGAGCGGTTGCTGCCGGTGGCGGATATGGCCGGCGGTATGTGTCTGGAGGCGCTGAAGGGGAATACTCGGGGCTATGACGCCCGCCTGCATGCCCTGCGTCCGCACGACGGGCAGCAAAAAACCGCCGCGATTTTGCGCCGCTTGCTGAGCGGCAGCGAGATCTTTGCCCGCTACCGCGACCACCGCGTACAGGATGCCCTGAGCCTGCGCTGCATTCCGCAAATTCACGGCGCGGTGCGCGACCAGCTCGCCCATTGCCGCCAGATTGTCACCATCGAACTGAATTCGGTCACCGATAATCCGGTCTTCCTGATCGAAGATGACGCGCTGGTTATTCTTCCCGGCGGCAACGGCCACGGTGCCCCGCTGGCGCTGGCATTGGATTCTCTGGCGATAGCCATTGCCCAGGTCAGCACGGCGTCGCAGGCTCGATCCGATCGTATTACCAACGTGCACCTGAGCGGCCTGCCGGCGTTCCTGGTTGGCAGAAGCGGCGCTAACTCCGGGATGATGATCCCGCCTTACGTTGCCGCCGCGCTAGCAGGGGATAACCGCAGCCTGGCCGCGCCGTCCAGCGTGCATACCGTCACCACCTGCGCCGGGCAGGAAGATCATATCAGCATGGGCGTTTCTTCGGCTCGCAAGGCGCTGCAGGCGGTGAGCAATGCGGTGGATATCGTTGCCATCGAGCTGCTGTGTGCCAGCCAGGCGCTGGAGTTCCATCGTCCGCTGCGTGCCTCCGTCGGCGCGGAGTTGACGCTGGGCATGGTGCGCGAGCTTGTGCCGTTCCGCGAGACGGACACCGCGCTGTACCCGGACATGCATGCCGTGCGGGATTTGATTGCCGAAGGCGAGCTGAGCCAAAGGCTGTTCTCCCTGATTGAGGAGTCAGAACATGAGTGAAGCTTTGCAGCCGCTAAAAGGCATCAGAGTGCTTGATCTATCCCGCGTGCTGGCCGGCCCGTGGTGCGCTTCCTTACTGAACGATCTGGGGGCCGAAGTCATCAAGATTGAGATGCCGGGCAGCGGGGATGACTCCCGCAGCTTTACCCCCCACATTGCCGGGGAAAGCAGCTACTTCATGCAGCTTAACCACGGTAAAAAAAGCGTCACCCTGGATTTAAAAGCCCCGGAGGGGTTAGCCATCCTCAAGCAGCTGGTGGCGCAGGCCGACGTGCTGGTGGAAAACTTCCGGCCGGGCGTAACCAAACGCCTCGGCATTGATTACCCGACGCTGCAGGAGATTAACCCGCGGCTGGTTTATGCCAGCATTTCCGGGTTTGGGCAGCAAGGGGCGATGGCGCACAAAGCCGCTTACGACCACATCGTGCAGGCCTATGGCGGCATTATGCAGGTCACCGGCTGGGCGGAAGGGGAGCCAACCCGCGTCGGGGACGCGATAGGCGACGTGGTCGCCGGGCTGTACGGCAGTTGGGCGGTGCTTGCCGCGCTGCTGCAGCGCGGGATCGGCGGCAAGGGGCAGCATCTTGATGTCTCGATGCTGGATACCATGGTGACGATGCAAATGGTATCCCTGACCCAGTGGATTGGCGGCCAGCCTCCCGCCGGGCGGCTCGGGAACGCGCATCCTATCAGCGCCCCGATGGACAGCTATCCGGCTCAGGATGGCCACATCGTGATTGCGGTCGCCAACGACAAGCTGTTCCGTCAGCTTTGCTCGGCGATGGACAAGCCCGAGCTGGCAAGCGATCCGCTTTATCTCACGGACCCGCTGCGCCTGGCTAACCAGCAGCCGCTTCGCGTAGAAATAGAGCGCTGGCTGGCGGATAAAACCGTCCACGATGCGCAGGCCATTCTCGACAACGCAGGCGTTCCGGCCTCCGCTGTTCTGCGCCTCGATCAAATCCTTACCAGTGATTATGCGCGAGAGCGCGAGCTTGTTAAGCAGGTGAAACACCCGACGGCAGGCAACATCTCTATTGTTCCGCAGCCGGTGAAAATGAGCGCCATGACGGCAGAGCCCGCGCTGGTGCCGCCTGCGCTGGGCGAACATACGGCAAGCGTGCTGCAAGAATTACTGGCGATCGACGAGGCAACGCTGGCGCAGCTCAAGGCGCAGGGCGTAATTTAACCGGCGGAGAACGTAAATGGTGCAAATAAAAAAAGTGGCGGTAGTCGGGGCCGGAACGATGGGCGCACGTATTGCCGTAGTGATGGCGCGGGCGGGCTACCGCGTTAGCCTGTGGTCGCGCTCTGAGTCGACGCTCGACAAAGCGCGGACCATTGTGGACTCGCTCGCTGCCAGCGAAAACGTGGCATTCACGACGTCGCTGGAGGCTTGCCTGGCCGACGCTGACCTTGTTTCTGAAAACGTCGCCGAGGACGTGGCGCTGAAACAGCGCGTGCTGAATGACATCGAACAGCAGGTTAGCGCTGACTGCGTGATAACCACCAACACCTCAAGCGTGTCCATCACGCTGCTGGCGTCGGCCCTGAGCCAGCCGCAGAGGCTGATCGGCATGCACTGGTTTAATCCGGCGGACACCATGCCGATGATCGAGATTGTGCGCGGTGAAAACACGACGGACGAGGTCTGCCAGCGGGTGCGGGATATTTGCCAGCAGCTGGGCAAAGAGACGATCGTCGTTAATCAGGATATTCCGGGCTTTATTATCAACCGGCTGCAGTACGCGATGCTGCGCGAGGCGCTTTATCTGGTGGATGCCGGGATTGGCTCCGTGGAGGATGTCGACCGTGCGGTGCAGAGAACCCTTGCTCCGCGCTGGGCGGCGATGGGGCCGATGAAGCTGATGGATTTTGCCGGGCTGGATACGGTGGAAAAAGTCGCCGGGATCTTGCTGCCTGTGCTGGATAACAGCAGCCAATTACCTGCCTGGCTGAAAGAGAAGGTGGCCGACGGCAAACTCGGCGTAAAAAGCGGCGAGGGCTTTTATGCCTGGACCGCTGAGGCAGCCTCAGCCGCAATGCGCAAGCGTGATGAAACGGTCAGGCACCTGACCGGGAGCGATAAGCATGAGTGATATTCTCTCCCGCGTGGACGGCGCGGTTGCCGTGGTCACCCTCAACCGGGCGCAAAAATATAACGCGCTAACCGCTGAAATGCTGGATGAGCTGGTCAGCACGCTAAAGGCGCTGGACGGGCGAGCGGACGTCAGAGCGATAGTTTTGTTTGGCTCCCCCAAAGCCTTCTCTGCCGGAGCGGATACCGGCACGCTGGCTTCCGCTTCGGCAACCACGCTGTGGCGCAGTGGGTTTAGCGAGAAGTGGGACAGGGTCGCCGAGATCGAAACGCCGCTGATTGCCGCCGTCTCCGGCTACGCCCTCGGCGGCGGGCTGGAGCTGGCGCTGCTGTGCGACATGATTATCGCCGATCAAAGCGCGGTCTTCGGCCTGCCGGAAAGCCACATCGGTATTATTCCCGGCGCGGGTGGTACGCAGCGGCTGGTGCGCGCCGTCGGCAAGTCGCTGGCAATGGACATGTTATTGAGCGGCAGACGAATTGACGCGCAGGAAGCGCTGCGTGCCGGGCTAGTCAGCCGCGTGACGGATTCACTTGAGGAGCAGGCGTTAATATTGGCTAATCAGGTGGCTAAAGCCGCGCCGCTGGCGGCGATGATGATTAAAAAAGCCGTGGCGGCGAGCTACGAAATGCCGCTGAGTGCGGGCGTGGCCTATGAACGATCGCTCTCTGCGTTAATCGCCGACAGCGAAGACCGGTCGGCGGGGCTGGCGGCGTTTAAAAATAAGCAGTCGCCTGAGTTTAAGGGGCGATGAGGTGAAGTAGAGGTGAAACCGGCAGCCAGTCTGCCGGTTTTTTTATGCTGTAAGAGTGACGCGCGCAAAAAAGGAAGGGGCAGCGGAAACCACGCTGATGGTGGCCGGGGCGCTAATCAGCAGGCTGTCGTAGTGCTGTAAAACATGTCGTTCCCCGTTGACGTCAATCTCCAGCGATTCGCCCGCATTAAACAGGAGTTGCGCGCCCTGCTGGTGCGTCCAGGTGCCTTCCCGCAGCCAGCTTACCGTGGCTTGTGTGGTGTCTGCCTTATAGATGACGTTAAAGTCCAGCAGCGGTCCGCCGACAATCGCACAGCTGACTTCGCTGTCGCCGCTAAAATCCGTTGCCTGGAACGGCGGAATAAGCGCGCTTGGCTCACCGTCGACGGTGAGATACATGCCTTCGCCTTCCAGCACGCTGATGTTGCGCAGATAGCCGGGGAAGCGAGAGAAGGGGCCGTCGTGGCGGATGGTCGCCACCGAAATGCGCCAGTCGTAGTCATCCGTTGCCGGGCTGCGGTAAATCTCCCGCGTGACGCCCTGGCCGTTTTTCCAGAGCATTTCCGGGCATTGCTCGTACGGCAGAAGCTGGATCATTTATGCATGCTTCCTTCGAGGCGGTAGCGCGAGCCGGGGTAAACCAGGCGCACGCTGGTGACGATTTTTTTGTTCTGCCGCCCGGTCCAGGTGCGGCGATTAACCTGTAGGCAGGGCGTGTGTTCGTCGATTTCCAGATACGCGCACTCTTCGCGAGGCACGTTCACCGCCTCAATAATATGCTCACCTTCAACGATAGGGGCGATGGACGAAAGATAGGCGTTGGGCGTGATACGGGTGAAATCCTGCTGGAAGTAATCCGGCACGATCAGCGAATTCACCAGGCGGTCTTCCAGCATCACCGGCACGCCGTTTTCGTAGTGGCAAATCAGCGAATGGAACAGGCGGCTGCCTTTAGGTAAATTGAAGGCCATCGCCTGCTGCGCGTCGGCATAGACCTGGGTCAGTTCCAGCACGCGAGCGTGATGTCGGTGGCCGCGGCTGGCGATTTCGTCGGCAATGTTGTTGATTTCCAGCAGCGCGGATTGCCCGCGAACCTCGGCAACGAAGGTGCCGATACCCTGCATGCGAACCAGCAGGCCTTCGGCGGTCAGCTCGCGCAGGGCGCGGTTGATGGTCATGCGGCTATAGCCGAACTGATTCACCAGTTCGCTTTCCGATGGCACGCGGTAATTCACCGGCCACTGCCCGCTATGAATGTTGGTCTTAATAATGATTTTGACTCTTTCATAAAAAGGGGCCGGCTGGTCCAGATTTTCGGTCTCTGCCGCTGCTTTATATACGTCGTTTTGTGCCATTCATCATTCCTCGCCCGGGTATCCTTTAAAGTTTACTCTACCCCTATTTGGATGTATATATACATGCATGTATATACAATTGATTAACATCAAACCGGGGTGCTGATATGGCGGTATATTTCGCGGCAAAAGCGCTTCTGCCGCAGGGCTGGGCGGAAAATGTCAAACTGGGCGTTTCGTCGCAGGGAGTGATCTGTTCCCTGGAATGCAACAGCGTGCCGGGGGCCGACGATATCCGGCTCGACGGGATTGTCGTGCCGGGCATGCCAAACCTGCATTCACATGCTTTTCAGCGGGCGATGGCGGGGCTGACGGAAGTGGTTGGCGACCCGGCGGACAGCTTCTGGACGTGGCGTGACCTGATGTACCGCCTGGTGGGCAAAATCACCCCGGAACAGCTGGAGACTATCGCCAGCTATCTGTATATCGAAATGTTAAAAGCCGGCTATACCTCGGTCGCCGAGTTTCACTATTTGCACCACGATGTTGACGGTAAGGCTTACGTGCAGCCTGCCGAGCTGGCGCTGCGCGTCGCTCAGGCAGCAAAAAGTGTCGGCATTGGCCTGACGCTGCTCCCGGTGCTGTATACGCACTCCGGGTTCGGCGGGCAACCCGCTTCGACAGGGCAGCGCCGCTTTATAAACGATACCGATAGCTACCTGAAATTGTACGATAACATCGCTTCTACGCTGGCCGCAGAACCGATGCAGCGTGCCGGGCTGTGCTTCCATTCGCTGCGCGCCGTCACGCCGGAGCAAATGCGCATCGTGCTGGAAAGCCAGCCGCAGCCTCAGCCGGTGCATATTCATATCTCCGAGCAGCGCAAGGAGGTGGAGGACTGTATGGCCTGGTCCGGCCTGCGGCCTGTCGAATGGCTGTATCAAAATATGCGGGTTGATGAGCGCTGGTGCCTGATACATGCCACCCATATCACCGAACAAGAAACCCGCCTTATTGCTGAGTCTGGCGCAGTAGCCGGGCTGTGCCTGACCACCGAGGCGAACCTGGGTGACGGCATTTTCCCAGGGCAAGCATTCCTGCAGCAGGGCGGTAACTGGGGGATCGGTTCCGACAGCCATATTAGCGTTAGCGTGAGCGAGGATTTGCGCTGGTTTGAATATGGCCAGCGCCTCAATAACCGCCGCCGCAACTTGCTTCATCTCGAGGCCGAGCCTTATGTCGGCAACGTGCTTTATCAGGGGGCGCTGCACGGCGGGCGAATGGCGCTGGGGCAAAACATTGGCGAGCTGGCCGTGGGGGCAAGAGCTGACTGGCTGGTGCTGGACGGCAACGATCCGTTCCTGGCGACGGCGAAAGACAATGAACTGTTGAACCGCTGGATTTTTGCCTGCTCTTCTAACCCAATAAAAGAAGTGATGACCGGCGGGAAATGGGTCATACGCGACGGACGCCATGCCAGGGATGAAGAAATTAAGGGCGATTTTGCCAGGGTGCTGAAGCAGTTAACGGCATAACCCCCGGCAGCCAATGTTTTGACCGTCTTTATACGTTCGGGCTAACGCCTTTATTGGTAGGTGCTTTTTTACTCAAGTTAGCCTGGGCGTGGCCGATATTTAATGACAGACCAACAAAATGGGATGAATTAAATGACAGGTCAGATAGGAAGCATTGGTTTTTCTGTTCCCTCTGTGGTGACGAACAATCCAGCAAGAGTCAAACCGACGGTAGCATCTGCTGCGGTTATCCAGGCCTCAACGCGCGTTACCCTCAGCGGCGCGAATGATAGCATCAGCGCTATCTATTCCATGAGCGCCCAAAAACTGCGGGCCAACGCCGTGGGCGCAAGTAGCCAGCTGTCGATGTTGATGGGGGCAAGCCTGACTCAGCCGACATCCGTGTCGTTCCAGGGGTTAGGTAAAGCGCTGTTGGCAGCCCTCAAGGACAACCCGAAAGGCTTCTCGCTGGCGGTGGCAGCGCCTACCACGGCGGAAGGCAACGCCGTTCAGGACAAAAACAGCGCGGTGGCGCTGAACATTGAGACACAAAGCGGCGTTAAGGTTAGCGTCTCACTATCCCGCCAGGCTGAAGGGCTGGTGGCGGAAGTCCAGACCAGCGGTGGCGACCTGACTGACGATGAAATTACGGCGATCTCAGGGCTTGCAGACGGCTTCCAGTCAGCCCTTGACGGCCTGTCGCAGCAGCAGTCTGCCATAAAAATCAACGGATTACTTAACGTTGACAGCAAGGTGCTTAAGTTCGTGGATTTGAGCACCGATGTCAGCGAGGCGGGCAGCTCTGTTCAGTCCCTGCGCTTCCAGAGCGACAGCACCCAGCGCACATTAAGCTATAAAGACAGCAACGCGTCCTTCGACCTGAGCACCGACCTTAGCCGTCCGGGCGCACTGGGAAGTAAAAGCCAGCAGGCACAGGCGCTTTCCGCCTATGAAAAGCAGCTGGATAGTGCCAGCTCACGCGGCCATGCGAACAAGGCGCAGGTGGCGCTGTTCAAAAGCGCCTTCCATGCGCTAAACAGCGATTATGGTGCTAATGAGACCAAAGCCAACGCGACAAAACAGGCCATCACCGTGACGGAGATGGATAAAGCGCGTTCGCACCTGAGCGGCCTGGCTGATTTCACCGCCTCCTTCAGGCAGGCTGACGTCTCTTCTAACCCTTACATGCCAGAGGAAAATGATACCTTTGCCTACGATTTCAGCCAGACTACCCGGGCAAGCAACGACAGCAAAGGTGACCTGAGCAAGCTGGTTCAAAACAGCAGGGCGAGCCTCAAGGCCAGCTATCACGAGTCGCTGATCCCCGGCGCGAAGCTGGAACTCACGGGGCTAAAATCTTCGCAGAACTACACTTATCATATGATCAGTGAGGAAAGTTCGACCCAGACATCCCTGGACTTCAAAAAGGGCCGACTGGCGAGCGTGGAAACCAGCAGCGCGATCCATAGCTCCGAGTATGTTCAGACCTACCTTGCGGCGCGTTTAATGAATGAGAAACGCACGCCGTACGACCAGGAAGAGACAAAGAAAGTCGATCTGCTGGCGGACAATATTCGCCTGAAATCGCCTGGGGCCCTTAGCCTGAAATAATCCCTCCAGCCCACGCTTCGGCGTGGGTTTTTGCCACCACCGGGAACCTGCATCTCGTCGTTACCACTCAGCCTCAACAGCCAACGAGTGGAATACTCTCAGATGAGGAACATCCTTAATAGCTTCCGTCCCACACAGTCAGATCCGCGTCTGCAGGCGCAAAATAGCCAGCAGAGTCGCATCGCAAGAACGTCGGCCACGCAGCGTGAATAAACCTTCAACCCGAATGGTACGTCCGGAGCGCCTTGATTTACGCAAGAACCATGGCTTCCATTTCCAACTGGCAGAGTACGATCCCGTGAACCTCGAAAGAAACGTCACGGCGATTAAAACCTGCTGCGGCTGAGAATGTGCTGCAAGGAGAGAAAAACGGTCTTTTGGATGGTTGGGACTGGACTAACTCAATGTGATCTCTATCATATCGTGGTCACTACAGAACAAGAGAATGTGCTATGCAACATATCATCGAAGGTTTCCTTAACTTCCAGAAAGAGATTTTTCCGCAGCGCAAAGAGCTCTTTCGCAGCCTGGCCTCCAGCCAAAATCCTAAAGCGCTTTTTATTTCCTGTTCCGACAGCCGCCTGGTGCCGGAGCTGGTGACCCAGCAGGAGCCGGGGCAGCTCTTTGTCATTCGTAATGCCGGTAACATCGTTCCTTCCTTTGGCCCGGAGCCGGGCGGGGTATCCGCGACCATCGAGTACGCGGTTGTGGCACTTGGCGTGACGGATATTGTGATTTGCGGGCACTCTAACTGCGGCGCGATGAAAGCCATTGCCTCCTGCCAGTGCCTGGATCCAATGCCTGCCGTAGCCCACTGGCTGCACTATTCCGACGCTGCAAAAGCGGTTGTTGAAAAGAAAACCTGGGATAACGAGACCGACAAGGTCAACGCCATGGTGGAAGAGAACGTTATTGCGCAGCTGAACAACATTAAAACGCACCCTTCCGTTGCGGTAGGTCTGCGTAACAACGGCCTACGCCTGCACGGCTGGGTGTATGACATCGAAAGCGGTGAAATTCGCACGCTGGATAAAAACAGCAAGACCTTTATTTCTCTGGCGGACAACCCGGACGTCTGTTTCGAATAACATCGCCGCAAGAAATTGCTTAAAAAACCCACGAGTTAGCGTGGGTTTTTTACATTTAAGGATAAATAAAGGTGGCCAAAGCGAGATTGTGGAGATTTCAGGGATTTACTTTTCCCCTACGGTAAAGCCTGTGGGTGCGGGATTATAATCGACATCAAGCAGGCTTAAGCGTGTGTTCAGCCGCAGGTCAGGAGAGTTTTAAATGAAAAAGCACCTTTATGTTTTGGCCGTGTCTACGCTGATTGTTATGCCATCCCTGGCGATGGCACGCCCCGGCCCCTGGTTCCATGGTCCTGGCTTCTATCCCGGGCCACGTTATTATCCCGGGCCGCATTACTTCTATCCGGGGCCGCGCCTGACCGTGCTGCCTGGGCTGGCAACGGCTATTATCGTCGGCGGGCTGACCTATTATGTGGTCAACGGCATATACTATCAGCGTCAGGGAGCGGAATATATTCGGGTTGAAACGCCATCAGGCACAGGCGTTAATGTTCTGGATTACAACGGTAAGCGCTATTACGTACGCAACGGAAGCTATTATCAGAAGGATATTGACGGCAATTATATAGAGGTGCCTCGGCCAGCCGGACTGTAAACAAGCAAGGCTCTTTAAGTTCGAGCCAAAGATAAGTGAAAGATCTACGACATAAGACATCCACCGTCAGCGTGGATCTCTTATGTTCGTCCCGTTTCTCCAGGGAGAAACCCGAAGGGGAGCAGCCCCGCCTTATAATCAGCAAACCACGACAGGCTAATCCGTCTCGTTCCAGCCATCATTATTTCATATTGGCACTCCTCCACATCAATTTGGTTACATAAAATCTATGGCTTAGTTCGCAAATTCATTATCAGCAGGGTGTGGATTGGCCTTTTTGCTTGTATATACATGAGTGATCATTTGATGTCTGGTGGTTATTCGGGGGTTTAATCAGGTTTAGCGAGGTCGTTATGTCTTCCTTTTCATCCGCAGAAGAACAGTCAAAGAAGGGCTCGCGTCTCACCGAGTCCCGTTCTATCGATTACATCCCTGACGGTGAGCGTCACGGGCATCCTTTTAGCCAGTTTACCCTCTGGTTCGGCGGTAATTTGCAGATCACCGCTATCGTCACCGGGGCGTTGGCCGTTGTTCTGGGCGGCGATGTTGTCTGGTCGCTGATAGGGCTGTTCGTCGGGCAGATCCTGGGCGCGTCAGTCATGTCTTTCCACGCTTTGCAGGGGCCTCGGCTTGGCTTACCGCAGATGATTATCACCCGCGCACAGTTTGGCGTTTACGGCGCGGTGATACCGCTGGTGCTGGTGTGCATTATGTACATCGGTTTTTCCGCAAGCGGGACGGTGCTCGCGGGGCAGGCGATGGCACGCCTTCTGTCGATAAGTGACGTCAGCGGAATGGTTCTGTTCAGCGCGATTATTATCGTGATTGCCGTACTCGGCTATCGCGTGATTCATAAGCTCGGAAAGGTGGCAAGTATCGTTGGCGTGCTGGCTTTTGCCTGGCTGTTTGGATCGCTGTTGTTCACAACCGATCTTGCGACCATCTTGCAAAACAACCATTTCTCTATGCCGATGTTTTTGCTGGCGGTGTCGCTGTCGTCCTCCTGGCAAATCGCCTTTTGCCCCTATGTTTCGGACTACTCGCGCTATTTGCCGCGAGACGTCTCAGGCCCGAAAGTGTTTTTCTCGGTATTTAGCGGCACCGTGCTGGGGACTCAGGCTTCTATGACGCTGGGCGTCATTACTGCGGCAATTGCGGGGAGCGCCTTTTCCGGCCACGAGGTTGGCTATATTGTAGGGTTGGGCAAAACCGAAACCATGGCGATGCTGATCTATTTCGCCATCTGCTTCGGCAAAATCACCTTTACTACGCTCAACGCCTACGGCAGTTTTATGTCGCTGACGACCATTGTTTCCGGTTTCCGCAAACAGCTCACCCTCAGCCCAAAAAATCGCGTTCTGTTTGTGGTGCTGATGGTCGCGGCTTCCTGCGTCATTGCGCTGCTTAGTGAACCCGCATTCCTGAAGCACTTCACCCATTTCCTGCTGTTCTTACTGGCCTTCTTTGTACCCTGGAGCGCCATTGGCCTGACCGACTACTACCTTATTTCCTCAGGTGCCGTCGATATTCCCGCGCTGTTTGATGCTGACAAGCGCTATGGCCGCTGGAACCTGTTTGGTATTGGCGTCTATATCGTTGGCGTGCTTATTCAGCTGCCGTTTATTGAAAACCCGCTTTTCCATGGCTCGCTGACCTGGCTCTTCGACGGGAACGACGTGTCGTGGATCATCGGCTGGTTCGGTACCGCCATTCTCTATTACTGCCTGCGCCGGCTGGATAAACGCGCGTTGCCTGCGGCGACGGTTTTTCCGAACAGTGCAGCAAGGTAATCTGATTCCGATAATAAAAAATCCACGCCGAAGCGTGGATTTTTTTATGCCAGGAAAAGGGATTAGACGTTGAACAGGAAGTTCATCACGTCGCCGTCTTTCACGACGTAGTCTTTACCTTCTGCGCGCATTTTACCGGCTTCTTTCGCGCCTTGCTCGCCTTTGTAGGTGATGAAGTCTTCATAGGCGATGGTCTGCGCACGGATGAAGCCTTTCTCGAAGTCGGTGTGGATTTTGCCCGCAGCCTGAGGCGCGGTAGCGCCGACAGGAATGGTCCACGCACGCACTTCTTTCACGCCAGCGGTGAAGTAGGTTTGCAGGTTCAGCAGCTCGTAGCCTGCGCGAATTACGCGGTTCAGGCCTGGCTCTTCCAGACCCAGCTCGGCCATGAACTCGTCACGGTCTGCGTCGTCCAGCTCGGCGATGTCGGATTCTACCGCGGCACACACGGCAACCACGACGGAACCTTCAGCTGCCGCGATTTCACGAACTTTATCGAGGTACGGGTTATTTTCAAAACCGTCTTCGTTAACGTTGGCGATGTACATGGTTGGCTTCAGGGTCAGGAAGCTCAGGTATTTGATTGCCGCTTTATCTTCTTCGGTCAGGTTTTTCAGCGCGCGCAGCATACCGGCGTTTTCTAGCTGCGGCAGGCATTTTTCCAGAGCGGCCAGTTCAGCTTTAGCGTCTTTATCGCCACCCTTGGCTTTCTTCTGCACGCGGTGAATGGCGCGCTCACAGGTATCAAGGTCAGACAGCGCCAGCTCGGTATTGATAACGTCGATATCGTCAGCCGGATCCACTTTGTTGTTCACGTGGATGATGTTGTCGTTTTCAAAGCAGCGAACCACGTGGCCGATAGCTTCGGTTTCACGGATGTTGGTCAGGAACTGGTTACCCAGGCCTTCACCTTTAGACGCGCCTTTCACCAGGCCGGCGATGTCTACGAACTCCATGGTGGTCGGCAGAATACGCTGCGGTTTAACGATTTCAGCCAGTTTGTCCAGGCGCGGGTCTGGCATCGGCACAACGCCAGTGTTTGGCTCGATGGTACAGAACGGGAAGTTAGCCGCTTCAATACCCGCTTTGGTCAGCGCGTTGAACAGAGTGGATTTACCAACGTTCGGCAAGCCGACGATACCGCATTTGAATCCCATGGTTTAAATCACCTTAATTGCTTGATAATCAATGATTTTTTACGTTTTCATTGAAAAAATGTAGATAACTTTGCCCATTATACACTTAAACCGCCGTCAGCGGGCGCGGAAATCCTTTCCTGTCGGGCGGAAGAACGGATTATTGTGCTTTAAAGGCGTGCAGACGATTCGTGGCTTTGGTCAGGCCTTCTTTCAGCCAAATCTCGGTGCAGCGCGCCGCTTCGTCAACGGCGTCGTCAATCAGCTTCTGTTCGCTGACCGGCGGTTTGCCCAGCACGAAGCCGACAACTTTGTTTTTATCGCCTGGATGACCAATCCCGACGCGTAACCGGTGAAAGTTCGGATTATTGCCCAGCTTGCTGATGATATCTTTCAGGCCGTTGTGTCCGCCGTGTCCGCCGCCAAGCTTAAACTTAGCCACGCCGGGAGGCAGGTCCAGCTCGTCGTGCGCAACCAGAATTTCATCCGGTGCGATGCGGAAGAAGGTGGCCATCGCCGCGACCGCTTTGCCGCTAAGATTCATAAACGTGGTTGGGACCAGTAGCCGGACGTCTTCGCCACCCAGGTTGATGCGGGCGGTGTAGCCAAAAAACTTCGCTTCTTCTTTCAGCGACTGATTATGGCGCTCGGCCAGCAGATCCACGTACCAGGCGCCGGCGTTATGGCGGGTCGCGGCATATTCAGCGCCTGGGTTTGCCAGGCCGACAATTAGTTTAATGCTCACGTTTAAATTCCTGAAAACCGTTCACAGCCGCGTAGTTTACTGTGCCGGGGCGGCGTTGACAAAGCGCAATCCCGGCGTGGGCGCATTATCGAATAGTTGAAGAAGTGAACCATTAGAATTTCAAGCAACTCAGATGCTTATTTGTAAACTTTTGTAGAGCTTTCGTTCGTAATTGTGATCGCTCACGCACATGTTCTTTAAGGGCATTGTCTATACTTTAGTCACAAGGAAAGGGGATGTTCCCCACCGACCCGTAATTTTGCGGAGGTGAAATATGAAACGCAGAAACGCTTCGTTACTCGGTAATGTCCTCATGGGATTGGGACTGGTTGTGATGGTGGTCGGCGTGGGCTATTCGATTCTGAACCAGCTCCCGCAGCTAAACCTGCCGCAGTTTTTCGCGCACGGTGCCGTGCTGAGCATCTTCGTCGGGGCCGTACTGTGGCTTGCCGGGGCGCGTATCGGCGGGCGCGAGCAGGTTTGCGATCGTTACTGGTGGGTGCGCCACTATGACAAGCGCTGCCGTCGGGATGAGCATCATCGCCACAGCTAATCTTTAGCATATTTAAAAAAACGGCTCCTGTTCAGGGGCCGTTTTTTTTATGCTTACCGGGTTGACCCTTACGTAACGTGAGGCTGCAAACTCCGCATCAGCAGAAGCCAAAAGGAGCAGGACATGTTGTTTAAAGTAGGCGAACTGGCAAAACGTGCCGGTATTACGGTACGCACGCTGCACCACTACGAAGCGATGGGCCTGCTGCTGCCTTCTGCCCGCACCGCCGCCGGTTATCGTCTTTATAACCGGCAGGATATCACCAGGCTGCATCATATTCAGGCGCTAAGCCGAATGGGCATGAGTCTGAGCGAGGTGCGCGACTGTCTTGAGCGTCAGGCTCTGTCGCTGAATGAGGTCCTGGATTCACAGATCTCAATGCTGGATGGCCAGCTCGCGGAAATCGCCGAGCTGCGCCAGCGTCTGGTCACGCTGCGGGAAACTTTGCGCAGCGGCGCAGAACCTGACCTCAAGGAATGGCTTACTACGCTGGAGTTAATGACGATGTACGATCGCTATTTTTCAAAAGAAGAGTTAAAGCGCCTGCCTTTTGCGCAGCCCGATAACCGCCGTGACGAGGCGTGGAAACAGCTTGTAGAAGAGGTTGCGGCGCTGCATGAGCAGGGTGCGTCGCCTGACGATGTGCGGGCTCAGCAGTTGGCAACGCAATGGATGGAAATGCTGGAGCGCGATACGGCGGGTGAAGCTGATTTTCTGGTGCGTCTGAATACAATGCATCAGGCCGAGCCGGAGATGGCCCGACAGACAGGGATCTCCCCGGAGATGATCGACTATGTGACCCGCGCATTTGGCCAGGGCAAGCTGGATATCTACCGCCGCTACCTGAACGATGAGGAGTTTGCTTTCACCCGCGCCCACTACTTTGATCGGATGCAGGAGTGGCCGCCGCTGGTGGCCGCGGTAAGGAAAGCAAACGCACAGGGCGTGAGGCCTGATTCAGACCAGGCGCAGCAGCTTGCTCGCCGCTGGCTTGAACTGTTTCAGTCGTTTGCAGGCACCTCGCCACAGACCCAGCAAAAATTCCGCACCGCAATGGCTCAGGAGCCTGAACTCTCCAGAGGAACATGGATGACGCCGGAGGTTCTGGCCTGGCTGCAGCAGGCGATTGGCGCTATGTTCCAGGCCGCCGGACCAAGAAACCAATCGGGCTCCTGACCCGCAAAGAGAGGTAGCGGCGCGAGGCCGCTCAGTCATTGTGAAACTGGCCGCTAATTAGCTAGCGGCCAGCGCAGCCTGAACGTCCGGGAAGAACGCGAGGCGGCCAGGGATCGGCTGCACGCCAGCCCGGGCGAGGGTGCGCAGCGGCTGGAATTCAAGGTTCGTCACCCGCAGCTCACAGCCTTCAGGCATTTTCGCCACAAAGCGCTGGAAAGCATCAAGGCCACCTGCGTCGAGTACCGGCACCGCATCCCACTGCAAAATGACCACGCGATGGCCCGGCACCTGCAGGGCTAGCTGAGTGAAAAGCCCTTCGGCGGCGGCGAAGAACAGCGGCCCCGTCACGCGCAGCGCAAGGACATCCTCAGGCGCATTAACATTACTGAGCGGCGCGAGGCGGGTCATTCGGGCAATGCGGCGCATAAACAGCAGCGACGCCAGCACAATACCCACGCTGATGGCAATCACCATGTCAAACAGTACGGTAAGCGACATACAAATCAGCATCACGATGATGTCGTCTTTCGGCGCGCGGCGCAGCAGGTTGACGACTTTATGCGCCTCGCTCATGTTCCAGGCCACCATCAGCAGCAGGGCGGCCATCGCCGAAAGCGGAAGCCAGGAAAGCAGAGGGGCGAGCGCCAGCAGCGCCAGGATCACCAGCAGGGAGTGAATGATGGCGGCAACCGGTGAGGTCGCACCGGCACGCACGTTAGCGGCGGAGCGCGCAATGGCCGCGGTGGCGGTAATACCGCCAAAGAACGGAGCAATAATATTTCCCAGTCCCTGGCCCACCAGTTCGCTGTTGGCGTTGTGTTTTGTTCCGGTCATTCCGTCGAGCACCACCGCGCACAGCAACGACTCGATTGCGCCAAGCATGGCCATAGAGAATGCGGCTGGCAGCAGGGCGCTCAGCGAGTCCCAGCTCAGCGTAAAGTCTGAATTTGGCATGTTCCACGGCAGCATTAGCTGAGGCAACAGCTGTGGAATACCGTTGCCCTGA
This sequence comes from Enterobacteriaceae bacterium RIT693, assembly GCA_009668225.1. Classification (GTDB taxonomy): domain Bacteria; phylum Pseudomonadota; class Gammaproteobacteria; order Enterobacterales; family Enterobacteriaceae; genus Cedecea. Next base: position 334,583 of record WJYK01000003.1, read on the forward strand.
CTACCGTCGGCGAGAATATAGTGGAAGCGTGAGCCAATGGTGGCCACTTCACCGTCCAGCGAAGTAACGATAGCCATCACGGCGCAGCCCGCGAGCAGCGCAGGCAGATGGCCCGGCAGACGGATCCCCAGGCGAGGCCAGAAAATCAGCACTGCGAGGGTCACGATGCCGATAGCGGCATCCCCCATATTCACCGTGGGCATCGCCATCGCCAGCGCCGCAACTTTATTCAGATAGTGTTCCGGCACGTGCTCGAGCGTCAGGCCGAAGAAGTCCTTCACCTGCATCGTTGCGATGGTAATGCCTATCCCGGAGGTAAAGCCCAGCGTCACCGACAGTGGAATGTACTCGATAAGTCGCCCAAAGCGCGCCAGCCCAAACAGGATCAGGAAGACCCCGGACATCAGGGTGGCGACCAGCAGTCCCGCCAGCCCAAACTGCTGCGCTACAGGGTAGAGGATCACCACGAAGGCGGCGGTAGGGCCAGACACGCTGAAGCGCGAGCCGCCGCTAAGGGCAATAACGATCCCGGCGACGGCGGCCGTATACAGGCCATATTGCGGCGCAACGCCGCTGCCGATGGCCAGCGCCATAGCCAGAGGAATGGCAATAATTCCGACGGTCACGCCGGCGATAGCGTCGCGGCTAAGACGGGACAGGGTGTACTTTTCGCGCCAGCAGGCGTCAATCAGGGCGCGGAAAGGCATTACGTGAGTAGAGGATACGGTTTTCACTTTTGATTCCATCCGTGAGCGCATCATCTGTCATTCAGGCAGGTGAAGGAGGCATTGAAAAAGAGTAGTGCAAAAACGAAAAAACCCGCCGCAGCGGGTTTTAAAAGCTACGTCGATCAGTGCTCGAACATTGCAGAGATAGATTCTTCATTGCTGATACGACGAATGGCTTCTGCCAGCATACCGGACAGGGTCAGGGTACGGACGTTTGGCAGGGCTTTGATTTCGTCGGACAGCGGGATGGTATCGCAAACAATCACTTCGTCGATCACCGAGTTGCGCAGGTTGTGAACCGCGTTGCCGGAGAAGATTGGGTGAGTCGCGTAGGCGAATACGCGTTTCGCGCCGCGTTCTTTCAGCGCTTCTGCTGCTTTACACAGCGTACCGCCGGTATCGATCATGTCGTCAACCAGGACGCAATCACGGCCGGACACGTCACCGATGATATGCATAACCTGGGAAACGTTAGCGCGCGGGCGACGCTTGTCGATAATAGCCATATCGGTATCGTTCAGCAGCTTAGCGATCGCACGGGCACGTACTACGCCGCCGATGTCCGGGGAAACCACGATTGGGTTTTCCAGGCCGATTTGCAGCATATCTTCCAGCAGGATTGGGCTACCGAAGACGTTATCTACCGGGACATCAAAGAAGCCCTGGATTTGTTCAGCGTGCAGGTCCACGGTGAGAACACGGTCAACCCCTACGCTTGAGAGGAAGTCAGCAACGACTTTCGCAGTGATTGGCACACGAGCGGAGCGCACGCGGCGGTCCTGACGAGCGTAACCAAAGTAAGGGATAACAGCGGTGATACGGCCTGCAGAAGCGCGGCGCAGGGCATCGACCATAACAACCAATTCCATCAGGTTGTCGTTCGTTGGGGCACAGGTGGACTGGATGATGAAAATATCACCACCGCGTACATTTTCGTTGATTTGTACGCTTACTTCACCGTCGCTAAAGCGACCGACGGCGGCGTCACCAAGGGAGGTGTACAGGCGGTTGGCAATACGTTGTGCTAGTTCCGGGGTGGCGTTACCAGCAAAAAGCTTCATATCAGGCACGAGAAGAACCTCAGGCATGCGTCCAGTGGCGGATGGTTGCTACCGCAATATGTGCGGGCAGGGTAGCCCCCATCCAGGCGGTGTATTAAAGAGCACGATGCAACGTCTGAAACGAGGTGACGTTGTCACCAATGCCCAGCTTGCCCGGATATGGCCTGATGCAGCGGAGATCTATTAACGCCTCGCGCAACAAACCCATGCAGCCATTCCGGGGCTTGCTCAAGCACCTGCCGGGCGGCCTGCTCGGTGTTAAATTCAGCAAACACACAAGCGCCGGTGCCGGTCAGGCGCGACGGCGCGTATTCTAACAGCCAGGAAAGCGCCGCATCAACCTCGCGAAAACGTTTTCTTGCGATAACCTCACAATCGTTGCCAAATTCACATTTTAGCAACGTCGTAATTGACCTGACCGGGGTTTCGCGCGGCAGCTCAGGATCGCCAAAAATGATCGGCGTCGGAATACTGACGCCCGGATGAGCAACCAGGTACCATTTTTCATCAGGTTCAACCGGCGTGAGGATTTCACCGACCCCTTCAGCAAAGGCCGCATGACCCCTGACAAACACCGGTACGTCGGCGCCAAGGCGAATGCCAAGCGCAGCCAGTTCATCTTCGCTGCAGCGGGTATCCCAGAGATGGTTGAGTGCAACCAGTATGGTGGCCGCGTTGGAGGAACCACCGCCCAGGCCACCGCCCATCGGCAGCGTTTTCTCAACCCCCAGGTCAGCGCCTGCACCGATGGGCAGGGTGCCTTTACCTGAGGCATACTCCACCAACAGGCGAGCGGCACGAACGATAAGGTTCTCTTCATCAGGTACGCCGTCAATGGGCGTCACCAGCCGAACTATGCCGTCTTCGCGAGGTTCTATTGTTATCGTATCGCCGTAGTTCAGAAACTGAAACAGCGTCTGCAGGTTGTGATAGCCGTCCGGGCGACGACCGGTGATGTAAAGAAACAGATTCAGTTTTGCAGGGGAAGGCCAGCGAGAGATCATTATTTCACCGTCCAGCTGTCCATTTTCAGCTTGATGCGCTGGTCGCCTTCGCGCAGTTCCATATTGGAAGGCAGGGAGGGCTGGGTTTTGCTGTCGTAGTCGCTGTACACCACTTTCCAGGTTTTACCGTTTTGCGTGTAGTTCACTTCACGCAGGCGATACTGGTCGTCGAGTTTGTAATCGGTGGAGTCACCCGGCAGGCCAAGTATCCACTGGCGCAGACTGTTAAGCGGAATAGGCATGCCGGTCAGTTTACCTATCATTTCTTCTGCGTCTTTTGCGATGTAACGCTTGCCGTCGCGGTCGGTGAGCTGCACCTGATCCGGCTGTGCATTGAGCTCAAGTTCGGTACTGCCGAGTGGGTTAGTCAGCAGCAGACGGTAGCGATCGGGCGCGGTTTGCTGCCAGTTAAAGCGGGCATATACCTTTTGGCTATCGGAAAGATAAGCAAAAGCACCACGGGTCTGATACTGGGTAATTTTTTGCACTTGTTGCTGGTGTTCTAACCACTGCGGCGAGTCAGGGCTCTTGCCCGGACCGCTCGGCTGGTGGACTGAACAGGCGGCCAGAACCAGGCTGGCAAGGGGCAGAAGGCGCATCAGACGGGCTTTTGGCATCAACATAGCGGCAGCAAATCCTTAAATTCATTTTGTGGTCAACCGTTCATGCTAGCGGGCAGTCGGCAGGGCGTCTACGGTCAAGTTATCTTAATTGATAAATCATCCGCATACTCCGCAAGGGGAAGCTCTCTTTTATTGATTCGGCTCATCCTGTATGATGCGACCAGAAATCCTTATCAACATCGGTATTACTCAGACCGCTCCATGACCCTGTTAGCGCTAGGAATTAACCACAAAACGGCCCCAATATCGCTGCGAGAACGTGTTACGTTTGCGCCGGACACGCTCGACCAGGCGCTGGGCAGTTTGCTGGAGCAGCCAATGGTTCAGGGCGGGGTGGTGCTGTCAACCTGTAACAGAACCGAGCTGTATCTGAGCGTTGAGCAACAGGAAAATCTGCACGAACGGCTGGTGCGCTGGCTGTGCGAATACCACAACCTCAACGAAGAGGAAGTGCGTAAAAGTCTCTACTGGCACCATGATAACGACGCCGTCAGCCATTTAATGCGCGTGGCGAGCGGTCTGGACTCGCTGGTCCTCGGCGAACCACAGATCCTCGGTCAGGTCAAAAAAGCCTTTGCCGATTCCCAAAAAGGGCATTCGCGTTCCAGCGAGCTGGAACGGATGTTCCAGAAGTCCTTCTCCGTTGCTAAGCGAGTGCGTACCGAAACCGACATCGGCGCCAGCGCTGTTTCCGTCGCCTTCGCAGCCTGTACTCTTGCACGGCAAATCTTTGAATCCCTCTCTTCGGTTACCGTGCTGCTGGTCGGCGCCGGGGAGACCATTGAACTGGTTGCTCGCCATCTGCGGGAGCATAAAGTTGAGAAGATGATTATCGCTAACCGTACCCGTGAACGCGCTCAGGTACTGGCCGACGAGGTCGGTGCGGAAGTCATTAGCCTGAGCGACATTGACGAACGCCTGGCGGATGCCGATATCATCATCAGTTCGACCGCCAGCCCGCTGCCTATTATTGGCAAAGGGATGATGGAGCGTGCGCTAAAAGCGCGCCGCAACCAGCCGATGCTGCTGGTGGATATCGCCGTACCGCGCGATGTCGAGCCTGAAGTCGGCAAACTTGCGAACGCCTATCTCTATAGCGTGGATGACCTTCAGGCCATTATTCAGAGCAACCTCGCGCAGCGTAAAGCGGCGGCGGTTGAGGCTGAAACCATCGTGGCGCAAGAATGCAGCGAGTTCATGGCCTGGCTGCGCGCGCAAAGCGCCTCTGAGACCATTCGCGAATACCGTAGCCAGGCAGAGCAGGTCAGAGACGACCTCGCTGCCAAAGCGCTGGCTGCCCTACAACAGGGTGGCGACGCGGAATCCGTTCTGCAGGACTTGGCCTGGAAACTGACTAATCGCCTGATCCATGCACCAACCAAATCGCTCACGCAGGCCGCCCGTGACGGGGACGATGAACGCCTGCAAATCTTACGTAACAGCCTCGGGCTGGATTAGCACACACAACTCTTATTACAAGGTGAACCACCGCCCATGAAGCCTTCTATTGTTGCCAAACTGGAAGCCTTGCAGGAGCGCCATGAAGAAGTTCAGGCCCTGCTTGGCGATGCCGCGACCATTGCCGATCAGGATCGCTTCCGCGCCCTGTCCCGCGAATATGCCCAGTTAAGCGATGTATCGCGCTGTTTCCTGCAATGGCGCCAGGTACAGGAAGACATTGAAACCGCAGAAAGCATGCTCAGTGACCCCGAAATGCGCGAAATGGCGCAGGAAGAACTTGCGGAAGCCAAAGCCAGCAGTGAAGAGCTTGAGCAGCAGCTTCAGGTGCTGCTGCTGCCAAAAGATCCCGATGATGAGCGCAATGCGTTTGTCGAAGTTCGCGCCGGTACCGGCGGGGACGAGGCGGCGTTGTTTGCCGGTGATTTGTTCCGTATGTATAGCCGCTACGCGGAAGCCCGCCGCTGGCGCGTTGAGATTATTAGCGCTAACGAGGGCGAACACGGTGGCTATAAAGAGGTTATCGCCAAAATCAGCGGTGACGGCGTCTATGGTCGCCTGAAGTTTGAGTCCGGCGGTCATCGCGTGCAGCGCGTGCCGGCCACGGAATCCCAGGGGCGTATTCACACCTCCGCCTGTACCGTGGCGGTGATGCCTGAAATTCCTGAAGCGGAACTGCCGGATATTAACCCGTCGGATCTGCGTATCGATACCTTCCGCTCCTCGGGCGCGGGCGGTCAGCACGTTAACACCACCGACTCTGCAATCCGTATTACCCACTTGCCTACCGGCATTGTGGTGGAGTGCCAGGACGAACGTTCCCAGCATAAAAACAAAGCGAAAGCGCTTTCTGTACTGGGCGCGCGTATTCGCGCTGCGGAAGTGGCAAAGCGTCAGCTGGAAGAAGCCTCTACCCGCCGTAACCTGTTGGGTTCAGGCGATCGTTCTGACCGTAACCGTACCTATAATTTCCCGCAGGGGCGTGTGACCGACCACCGCATCAACCTGACGCTTTACCGTCTGGATGAAGTGATGGAAGGCAAAATCGATGCGCTGATCGAGCCAATTGTCCAGGAGTTCCAGGCTGACCAGCTCGCGGCGCTGTCCGAGCAGGATTAATGGAGTTTCAGTTATGGCTTCGCCAGGCCGTGCAGCGCCTGGCGCAGAGCGAAAGCCCAAAACGGGATGCGGAAATTCTGCTCGGGTTCGTCACCGGTAAAGCCCGTACCTACATTCTTGCCTTTGGTGAAACGAAGCTGACAACCGCTCAGCAAGCCGAGCTTGAGACTTTGCTGGCTCGTCGCGAGCGCGGCGAGCCGGTGGCGCATCTCGTTGGTGAGCGGGAGTTCTGGTCTCTGCCGCTGCGTGTTTCTCCGGTCACACTTATTCCTCGCCCCGATACCGAATGCCTTGTCGAGCATGCGTTAACAAAGCTGCCGGGCACGCCATGCGAAATACTGGATCTGGGTACCGGTACCGGCGCAATCGCCCTGGCGCTGGCAAGCGAACGCCCGGACTGCAGGGTGACGGCACTGGATGTGGTTCCTGAGGCCGTGGTGCTGGCGCAATTAAACGCCAAAAATCTTGGCATAACCAACGTCAGAGTGATGCAAAGCCACTGGTTTGATACGCTTGATAACCAACGTTTTACGCTGATTGTCAGCAACCCGCCGTACATCGACGGAGATGACCCGCACCTCAGCGAAGGCGATGTACGCTTTGAGCCAAAAAGCGCGCTGGTGGCGGACAATCATGGTCTGGCAGATTTAGAAACCCTGGTCAGAGATTCGCGCCGCTTTCTCGAGCCCGGCGGCTGGCTGGTGCTTGAACACGGCTGGACCCAGGGTGAACCTGTGCAACAGCTTCTGCGCGAAGCGGGTTTTTCCGCTATTGAAACCAGCAAAGATTATGGCGGCAACGATCGCCTGACGTCAGGACGCTATCTTTGAATCATTAAGGAAAAGACATTTTGGCGGCTTATTTCTCACTTAAATATCTGCATATTTTTACCGTCGCAATCTCAATCAGCCTGTTTGTATTACGGTACTGGTGGCAATATCGCGGTTCTGCGATGTCCGGCAAGCGTTGGGTGCGCATCCTGCCCCACGTTAATGATACGCTGTTGTTAGTCAGCGGTTTTGCGCTGGTGATGATCACGCATTTCTATCCGTTTACGCCGCAGGGAACGTGGCTGACTGAAAAGCTGTTTGGCGTTATCATCTATATCGCTTTAGGTTTTATCGCGCTGGGTAAACGCCCGCGCAGCCAGCAGGTTCGTTGGTTTGCTTTTCTGCTGGGGCTGGTGGTGCTCTACATCATCATTAAACTCGCCACCACTAAAATACCGATATTGGGGTAAGTATGAGGTCGTTAGCCGATTTCGAATTTAATCAGGCACCGCTCTGTGAAGGCATGATTTTAGTCTCGCAACTGATCCGGGATGATTTTCCGACCGCTGAAGTTGAAGCTCAGCTCGGGGAGTTAGTCAGCCTGGCAAAAGAAGAAATTTGCCAGGGTACGCATCCCGATTTGCAGTTAGAAAAACTGCTTGAACTCTTTTACGGCGAATGGGGATTTAAGGATTCAGGGGGTGTTTACCGTCTGTCCGATGCCCTGTGGCTGGATAATGTTTTAAAAAGCCGTCAGGGGAGCGCCGTCTCTCTTGGGGCGATATTGCTGTGGGTTGCCGGGCAGCTTGATATTCCGCTGATGCCGGTGATATTCCCGACGCAGCTTATTCTGCGTGCGGACTGGATGGATGGCGAAATGTGGCTCATCAATCCGTTTAACGGCGACACGCTTGACGAGCACACGCTGGAAGTGTGGATCAAGGGCAATATTAACCCTACGGCTGAGCTTTTCGACGAAGATCTCGATGAGTCCGACAATGCGGAAGTAATCCGCAAGCTGCTCGACACGCTCAAGTCTGCGCTGATGGAAGAGCGGCAGATGGAGATGGCGCTGCGCGCCAGCGAAGTGCTGCTGCAGTTTAATCCGGAAGACCCCTATGAGATCCGCGACCGCGGCCTGATTTATGCGCAGCTGGACTGTGAACACGTGGCGCTCAACGATTTAAGCTACTTTGTTGAGCAGTGCCCGGAAGATCCGATTAGCGAAATGATTAAGGCGCAAATCAACTCGATTGCGCATAAGCAGATTACCCTGCATTAAGTTCACACCTGATAAGGCGAACATATGAAACAAAAAGTGGTTAACATTGGCGATATCAACGTCGCAAACGATCTGCCGTTTGTGCTTTTTGGCGGCATGAACGTGCTGGAATCCCGCGATCTGGCGATGCGTATCTGCGAGCATTACGTCACCGTGACCCAGAAGTTGGGTATCCCGTACGTGTTCAAAGCCTCTTTTGATAAAGCCAACCGTTCATCTATTCACTCTTACCGTGGCCCGGGCCTGGAAGAGGGGATGAAGATTTTCCAGGAGCTGAAGCAGACCTTCGGCGTGAAAGTCATCACCGACGTTCACGAAGCCAGCCAGGCCCAGCCGGTTGCCGAGGTGGTTGACGTTATTCAGCTGCCTGCATTCCTGGCGCGTCAGACCGATCTGGTTGAAGCGATGGCAAAAACCGGCGCGGTGATCAACGTGAAGAAGCCACAGTTCGTCAGCCCTGGCCAGATGGGCAACATCGTGGATAAGTTCGCGGAAGGCGGCAACGACAAAATTATTCTTTGCGATCGCGGCACGCAGTTCGGCTACGACAACCTGGTGGTCGACATGCTGGGCTTTAGCGTCATGAAGCAGGTTTCTAACGGTGCGCCGGTGATTTTCGACGTGACTCACGCCCTGCAGTGCCGTGACCCGTTTGGCGCGGCGTCCAGCGGCCGTCGTGCTCAGGTCACCGAACTGGCTCGTGCCGGGATGGCGACTGGCCTGGCCGGCCTGTTTATTGAAGCGCACCCGGACCCGGACAACGCGCGCTGCGACGGTCCTTCCGCGCTGCCGCTGGCGAAGCTCGAAGCCTTCCTGACCCAGATTAAAGCGATTGACGATCTGGTGAAGAACTTCGCGCCGCTGGATACCAGCCACTAATTGCTGCAAAAAACAAAACCCGCTGCGGCGGGTTTTTTTATATTTGTTTCCCTTTATCTCAAGGAAGAGAGGGAAATGAGTCAGTCGTGGCCTGATGCCCTCACCCCGACCCTCTCCTACGTGGAGAGGGCGCACACACTAAAAACAGCCTGTACAGGCTGTCTTACTGTTTATTTAGGCGAAGATTGTCATCAGGTAGGCGGCGAACAGCGCCAGATGCGCGGTGCCGTTGAGCACGTTGGTACGGCCGGTCGAGAATGAAATCTGGCACAGCACCAGCGCCGCCAGCATGACCACCATCTGCGGCATGCCCAGCGCAAAGACCAGGTCGTTACCGGTGAACCAGGCAATCAGCGTGACCGCAGGAACCGTCAACGAGATGGTGGCCAGCACCGAACCGAAGAACAGGTTCATCGCGCGCTGTACCTGGTTGCTCAATACCGCTCTCAGCGCGCCGAGGCCTTCCGGAGACAGAATCAGCAGGGCGACCAGGAAGCCGGTGAACTGGGCCGGTGCGTTCATGGCGTCCAGCAGGTGCTCAAGCGGGTTGGCGTTCATCTTGGTGACCGCGATAACCGCAATCAGGTGAACGATAAGCCAGACCGTATGCCACGCGGAGCTGTGCGCCGACGGCTTGCCGTGATGCGGGTCATCGCCGTCGCCTTCGTCTTCATGCTCGTACACAAACAGGCTCTGGTGCGTTTTCGTTTGAATAAGCAGGAATACGCCGTACATCGCAGCGGAAATCAACGCTACCAGCAGGGACTGGCCCAGCGAGAAATTGCCGCCCGGCAGCGCCATCGGGAACACCAGCACGATCACCGCCAGCGGGAAGAGGGCAATCAGGTACTGCTTGATGCCAAACAGGTTCATATACTGCGTGGCAAATTTACGGCCGCCCATCAGCAGAGAGAAGCCTACCAGGCCGCCGGTCACAATCATGATGATGGAATAGAGCGTGTCGCGCATCAGGGTTGGCGCGGCGTCGCCGGTGGCCATCAGCGCGGAAATCAGGCTGACTTCAAGAATAACGACCGACAGGCTCAGAATCAGTGAGCCGTAGGGTTCACCCAGACGGTGCGCCAGCACGTCCGCGTGGCGTACAACGCTAAAGGCGCTGCTGAGTATGGCTACCAGGGCCAAAATATTGATGCCGACAACCGCCGGCAGGGACTGGCTTGACCCCCACATCGCCAGTACCGCCAGCGCGAGTACCGGGAAAATGAGAGAACTCTCCTTGTGGCGGGTTTTTACCGCCTCATGTTGTGTTTTTGTCATTCAACTTCTCCATCTCTGCAGGCGATAACCTGTTTTGATCATTATAGTCAGGTTTTTGAACCCGTATAAGTTAGCAAAAAATCGTTACTTTTGGTTAAAATTTACTTAGTTTTACGGCGTTTGTATTAAATGAAGTTTAGTGCATCATAATAATAAGTATTCTTTTTTTATTTCATAAAAAACATAGTGATATCTTTTTGTATAAATAAAATAACTTAGTTTGTGTGGCTGCATCTGGGATCCTGTTACACACTTAAAGGACACCCGTAACGGAGAAAACAGTATGCCTTATAAAAGTCGAACAGACCTTCCGGAAAGCGTTCAAAACGTTCTGCCTGCCCATGCACAGGATATCTATAAAGAGGCCTTTAATAGCGCCTGGCATGAGTATAAAGATAAAGCCGATCGTCGGGATGATGCCAGCCGCGAAGAGACGGCGCATAAAGTCGCCTGGGCGGCGGTTAAACATCAATACGAGAAAGGTGACGGTGAGCGCTGGTATAAGAAATAAACCCTCCATTATGTGTGCCTTATTTGTTTGATTCCCTGCACAACACTGCACTCTGATAAGAAAAAATGACAATTTTACTGTTATGTGATCGTCATCAAGCTTGCCAGCGCGCGACGAATTGCTTATGGTCTTGATATGTTGCTCTATTAGTAGGCAAAAGTTGTCAATAAAAGCCGGGAAGGCGCAGCGTGTGTCGTCGCATGGAAGCAAGCAGTGGCGGAGGTATATCGTGTTAACGCGTGATTTCTTAATGAAAGCGGATTGTAAGACGGCTTTTGGTGCCATTGAGGAATCGTTATTGTGGACCCCTGAGCAGCGCTCGGCTTCTCTTGCCGCGACGCTTGCTTGTCGCCCAGACCATAGCCCGGTGTGGCTCTTTGGTTACGGTTCATTAATGTGGAACCCGGCTTTTGAATTTGAAGAGTCAGCCCCCGGCATGCTGGTGGGCTGGCATCGTGCATTTTGCCTGCGGTTGACGGCGGGGCGCGGTACGGCCTGCCGCCCAGGACGTATGCTCGCGCTTAAAGAGGGTGGCAGAACCACCGGGCTTGCTTACCGGCTGCCGGAAGCGATTCTGGAAGAGGAGCTGACGCTTGTCTGGAAGCGAGAGATGATAACCGGGTGCTATTTGCCAACATGGTGCAAGCTTGCACTGGATGACGGCCGCACGGTCAACGCGCTGGTGTTCATTATGGATCCCCGTCACCCGCTTTATGAGGCGGATACACGGGCAGAAACCATCGCGCCGTTAATTGCTGCCGCGAGCGGCCCGCTGGGTACCAATGCACAGTATCTTTTTTCTCTCGAGCAGGAGATGAAAAAGCACGGTATGCAGGACGATCGTATGTCCGAGCTGGCAAACCAGGTTCGCGCCTGGCTTAGCGGGCATGGGGATGAAAGCGGGCTGCAGCCCGGTTTTGCATAGTAAGAAAAAGGCCACCGGGAGGTGGCCTGAGACTGCTGACAAAGTTCATTGCTCTAAAAAAGTCCGAACCCAGGTCTAATAAAAACAAAGAATGATGTTCTCTGGTTTGCCCCAAACAGTCGAAAACCACGTTTTTCGGCTGTTTGTCATCAATCTGAGGCCACCGGGAGGTGGCCTGAGACTGCTGACAAAGTTCATTGCTCTAAAAAAGTCCGAACCCAGGTCTAATAAAAACAATGAATGATGTTCTCTGGTTTGCCCCAAACAGTCGAAAACCACGTTTTTCGGCTGTTTGTCATCAATCTGAGGCCACTGGGAGGTGGCCTGAGTTTTTATGCCGGAACATAGCTGATGGAGTGCTCAAGCGACTGAGTATGGCTGTCGATTAGCACTTTCCATGTGCCACTGTAGGGGACGGCAATATAGGCAGACTGACGGTCTTGCACGCTTAAAACGTCCGCCTTTGCACTGCCGCGCTTGTCTGAGTCACACATCAAATGGATATGGCAGTTATTCGAACAGCGAACCACCACGGTATCGCCCCCAAAAAGTTTAAGACTGGCTTTTACTACTGGCATTTTTCACTCCACTCCTGCATCAAACATGGCCTGAAGCCCCCAAAGGTGCTGCACTGGTAAGTGATGTTGTTCATAAATCACTCGATGCATCACACCAGAGCCGCGGGAGGCAAATGCTGATTCTGATCAAAAAATGCCGCAACGATTCAACAATAATGACATTGTTCCTGAATCCTTTCAGCTAACGGGCATTTCGTTGGCAAACGCCCGTCGACTCATCATTAAATACGGAAATGCCCGGCGGTTTCCGCGAGCTCCCCGGCCTGGCTTTGCAGGGCCCCGGCGGCTGCGGCCGATTCCACTACCAGCTCGGCATTTTGCTGCACCATGCTGTCCAGGTGAGTTATTGCGTGGTTAATTTCCTGAATACCTTTCATTTGCTCATCGGTTGATTGCGTAATTTCACGCATGATGACTAACACGCTCCCAACGCTTTGCTCGATTTTGTCCATCGCCTCTCCGGCCTGACGAACGTAAACCGAACCGTCGGCTACGCTGGCGGTAGTGGAGTCGATCAGGCTTTTAATTTCCTTCGCCGCCTGGGCGCTGCGGCTGGCAAGATTGCGTACTTCTCCGGCAACGACGGCAAAACCGCGACCCTGCTCGCCGGCCCGGGCGGCCTCAACCGCGGCATTCAGCGCCAGGATGTTGGTCTGGAAGGCGATGCTGTCAATGACGCTGGTGATGTCGCCAATCTTGCCGGAAGCTTGCTCAATGGCCTGCATTGTGGTGATCACTTTCGAGACGACTTCACCCCCGCGTTCAGCCGCTTCGCTGGCGCTATGGGCCTGTGTGTTTGCCTGTGCTGCCGATGCAGTAGAGTTGGCGACGGATGCCGTAATTTGCTCAACGGCGCTGGCGGTTTCCCGCAGGCTTGAGGCCGCCTGTTCGGTGCGGGCTGAGAGATCCTGATTACCCGCAGCAATCTCATTTGCCGCCACTTTCACCGAAGCACTGGCATCCCTGAGCTGTTTCATCACCAGCCCGAGCTTGTCGCTGAAGGCATTAAAGGCATGGGCGATTTCTGTCACTTCATCGTGACCGGTTTCCGGCAGTCGCTGTGACAGGTCATTTGTCCCGTTACTGATGGCGCGCATGCCATCCCGGATCCTGCCCAGACGGCTCATGACTTTACTGACCAGAACATGCACTACAGCAGCGGAAACCAGTACCAGAACAAGCAAGGCAACGGCCGAGGCTTTCAGCAAAGAGCGCATGCCTGATGTGGCATCGCCTTCGTCCAGAGCCACGACCAGGTACCAATGGGTTCCGGCAATTGGGGTTGCCATTAACTGTTTGCCCTGGTCAGCAATTGTGCCCGTGGTGCGGTGATTTTCCCCCAGCAGCTGTTTTAGATCGGCCTGCTTAACCGCATCGGTAAATGGCTTCAGCGTCAATGCAGGATCCTGGCCTGCAATCAACGTGCCGTCGCTGTTCATCAGCAGTCCGCTGCTGTTCGGGGTTGGGTGGATGCTTCGAACGTTAGCAATCACGCTGTCCATCGCAACATCGCCTGCGACCACGGCTTTAAGGCTGCCATCTTGCTTAATCGGCACGGCGAAGGTGACAACAAGCTTGCCCGTGCCTGCATCAACATACGGAGCGGTGACGACCGGAGCATCATCTTTCACCACCTGCTGGTACCAGGGGCGAACGGTGGGGTCAAAATCAGCGGGCACTCCCGTGGGGTCAGAGAATTTTGCGGTTTTATTGGCATAACCCACGTAGATATTTGTGAACCGTCCAGCCTTTGCCAATTGGGTGAAGACAGGGATGGGATCTTCACTCAGGGCGGCGTTTTCGAGCGAGTTAATTATCGCCATTTTACCGTTGACCCAGTCGCTGATAGCGACGGAATGACTGAGGCTGGTGCTGGTTAAGGTGTCGCTGATGGATTGTTGGTTATCCCGGCTTGTGACGGTGTAGTTGATGAAGGTGTTAAGACATAAGGCGGAGACCAGGCAAATTGCCGTGACTAAAAGAATACGCGTACGAATCGATCTAACCATAATTATTATCCTGCTGTGTTGTCCTAAGTAAAATATCGGCAACATATACAGGTAACTTGATGGCGCGAGAGAGAGTATAAGCAAATAATATTCTCGCGCCGAAATAATTAGAAAGTGAGGGTTTTATCCGAGGCTAACGTCCACTCGGCTAATTCAACAAGCGTACCGATAGTAACGCCATCAATCAGCGGCAATGTGCTGATCCCACGCCCGTCGGTGCAGGTTTTGCAGAGTTTCACCGGCACGTTTTGCGCGGTCAGGATTTCCAGCATTTGTTGGATATTGTAGCCTTCGGCCGGTTTTTGCCCACGCAGGCCAGCGGTGACCGCATCGGACATTAAAAATACCTTCACTTCTGGCTGGGGCTCCCTGTCGCGAAGGGCGATAGCCAGGCGCAGGCTGTTAAACAGTGACTCACTGCCGTACGCCGCGCCGTTAGCGATAATAACGATCTTCTGCACGTGCTTCTCCTTGATGATAATGATGAGCGAGGCGACCAGTGTATCTCCCTGAGTGCTGAGCGAGTATGATTTATGCCCGTAAACGCAGGATTAGTCCTGGAGTCGCCCTCACGCGCCGTATGGGCCGGGCAAACTGCAAAACCAGTATGTTATAATTTACAAATGCGTAGATTTGCCGTTCCGCTTTTGACCTTGCTATGCCTGCTCCCTGATGTGGGAGGGGCGGTGGTCACCTCAAACAGCCCTACTTATCCCGTTCAACGGCCCGCCGATGACCTGCCAGGCATGGGACTTGCCCCGGAAACCGATGCCGCTGCCCGCCATATTGCCGAGGTGGCGAAGAAGTTCGGTGAAGACAGCATGACCGATAACGGGTTGGATACCGGCGAGCAGGCGCGCCTGTTTGCTTTTACCGGCTTACGTGACCTGCTTGCCGACAAGGTGACCGACCAGGCGCAGTCTTTACTTTCGCCCTGGGGCAAAGCCAGTTTCAATTTGCAGGTTGATCAGCACGGTAGCTGGAAGGGCAGCACCGGCTCACTGTTCACGCCCTGGCAGGATAATAATCGTTATCTGACCTGGAGCCAGCTAGGGTTTAGCCAACAGGAGAAGGGCGCGGTGGGCAACCTGGGCATAGGACAGCGCTGGGTCGCCGGGCATTGGCTGCTGGGGTACAACACTTTCTACGATAATCAGCTCACAACGCAGCTTCAGCGAGCGGGACTTGGGGCCGAAGCCTGGGGGGAATACCTGCGGCTTTCCGCTAACTATTATCAGCCGTTAAGCGGTTGGCAAACCCACGGTGAAACCCTGGAGCAGCGTCTGGCACGCGGCTACGACGTCACTGCTCAGGCCTGGCTGCCGTTTTACCGCCACATTAATACCAGCCTGAGCTTTGAACAATATTTTGGTGACAGTGTCACTCTATTCAATAACGATACCGGTTACCGTAATCCGGTAGCGGTGACGATGGGCATCAACTATACGCCGGTACCGCTGATTACCCTGACGGCGCAGCATAAGCAGGGAGAAAGCGGCACGGCGCAGGAGAACCTGGGCCTGAAGCTGAACTATCGCTTTGGTGTACCGCTACAAAAACAGCTTTCGGCTGATGAAGTTGCGACAACCAGCTCGCTGCGGGGAAGCCGCTACGACAGCGTCGACCGGGCGTCTGTCCCGGTGATGGAGTATCGGCAACGTAGAACCTTGTCGGTATTTCTTGCCACGCCGCCCTGGCAGCCGCAGCCGGGTGAAGCCGTGGCGCTTAAGTTGCAGGTACGTGCCACTGACGGCATACGTAACATTTCGTGGCAGGGGGATACCCGGTCGCTTAGCCTGACGTCGCCGGTGCAGTCCCGCAGCACGGAAGGCTGGAGCGTAATTTTGCCAGCGTGGCAGGAAGGGGAAGCAAATGAATATCGCCTGTCGGTGACTATTGAGGATGAGAAGGGGCAGCGGGCGACCTCGAACTGGATCACCCTCAAGCCTGCCGCACCTCTGCTGATCAACCCGGAAAGCGATCCACGTTATTCGCTTTTGCCGGAAAACGCCGGGAATTAGAAAATACGCTCCTGGTGAACCCAGACTGCGGCCTCCACGCGTGATTTAAGTTTCATTTTCTTCAGAAGATGTTTGACGTGCACTTTCACGGTACTTTCGGTAATGTCCAGGCGGCGAGCAATCATTTTGTTAGGGAGCCCCTGGGCAATCAGTTTCAAAATATCGCGCTCGCGCGGCGTAAGCTGGTTAACGTCCCGATCGGACGTAGAGCGGTTGGCGCGCAGGCTGGCGGCCAGTACTGGCGTTAACGCTTCGCTAAGTACCATTTCACCCGCGGCGGCCTGATGCAGGGCTTTCAGGAGATCCTCCGGCTCCATGTCTTTCAACAGGTAGCCATCTGCACCGCGCTTGAGCGCCGTCACCACATCTTCTTCATGGTTGGATACGCTGAATACCACAATCCGCCCTGAAAGCGCCTTCTCGCGCAGGCAGTCGAGGGTCTCGAGCCCGTTCATGCCCGGCATATTCAGATCAAGCAGAATAAGATCCGGATCAAGGGATTCCGCCAGTCTAACGCCTTGCTCACCGTTACCGGCTTCTCCCACGACGGCCAGCTCTGGGGCCATGCTGATCAGCTGCTTCACGCCGGTGCGCATCATTGGGTGGTCGTCAATCAGCAAAATAGTTGCTGCGTCCTGGTTGCTCATTATTCACTCCTGGTTGCGGAAGATTGTGCTGATTCGGGCATAAAATTAACGACCACTTCGGTGCCGCCACAGGGGCGTGCTCGCACCTGGCAATCCCCCTGCAGGGTCTGCGCCCGATCGCGCATGATAATCAGGCCGTAGTGATTGCTACGTTCCCCATTTTTAGGAATACCGCGGCCGTTGTCCCAGACGGTCAGGCGAACCTGATTCTCCTGGCGGGTTACGCTAATGCCGCAGGCGCTGGCGGCGGCGTGTTTCAAACTATTGTTTAGCGCCTCACGAGCGATTTGCACTAAATGAATGGCCTGATGAGAGGGCACCAGACGTGGCGGCAGCTGGTAATCCAGCGCGACCGGGAAGCCGAGTTTATCGCTAAACTCCCGGCAGCTGGCTTCCAGTGCCGGGCGCAGGCCGGGCTCGGTCAGCTGCAGGCGGAACGTCGTCAGCAGCTCTCGCAGCTGCCGCCAGGAGGTATTCAGCTCGCCGCGAATTTGTTCCAGCAGCGTGCGGCTCTCTTCCGGCAGCGCTTCGCCCTGCATTTGCAGGCAGCTGACCTGCATTTTCATACAGGAGAGCGACTGGGCGATGGAGTCGTGCAGTTCCCTGGCGATGGCGGAACGCTCCTCCATCACCACCAGCTGCTGCTGATGCTCGTACTGGCGCTCCATGGCGAGCGTGGAGGTCAGCTGTTCCATCAGGGTGGCGATAAGCTGCTGCTGGTCTTCGGTCAGTACCTTGCCAAAAGGCAGTTGAGCCAGCACCAGGCCGTAATGAATATGGTTGTCCGTGAGCCGCCATTTCAGCGTTGTGGTTTCCTGCGGCAGCGCCGCACCGGCATCCGGACAAAGCTGGCAGCCTTGGGCATCGCAGTGCGCATCCGGCTGGAAGGTATATTCCTGGTAATTCTCTTCATCTTCGTACTCATAAACCCGCAGCACGATGCCCAGCAGCGGCGTTAATACCTGTAGCTCGCTCAGCACGGGGGAGATTCGCTGGCACAGCGGGGCCTGAGCGTGGAGGCGGCGATTCGCCTCGTAGAGGAAAGAGAGCATCTGATTTTTTTGCTCAAGACCGGCGGTTTTCTCTCTGACCCGGAGTTCGAGAACGGCGTAGCTCTGGGCGAGCTCGCTGGACATGCTGTTCAGCGCGATCCCTAGCGTGGCCATTTCGTCGCGGCCACGAACGTTAACACGTTGAGTAAAATCACGTTGGCCGATGGCAGTGGCCATCGCCAGTAGTTTTCGCCATGGGCGGAGTAGCCGTCTCCGTAACCAAATCAGAGTAAAGACGATCAGCAGTCCGAGCAGCAGAGCCATCCCTTGCTGGAGCAGGATAACGTGGTGCAGGCGCATCTCGGTAGTGCGATCGAAAGAACTTACCAGCTCGTCGATGCTGGCGACGAAGTGTTCAACAGCAGGTTTAACCTGCTGGGGCGTTCGGGCATCCCTTAGCGCGGGCTCAAGCGTGTCGCGCCAGTCATTCTGCAACTGTTGAAGCCGCGCTAACTGGCCGTCACGCCTGGCGGCGAGGTTAAGCTCATTACTCCAGGTCGTTTGCTCCATCTCATGGAGTAGCACCTGATCTTTTGCCGTCAGAGGAACGGACGCCAGCAGACGGTAGCTTTGCATGCGCATTGAACCGGTCTTATTGATCGCGTGCGCATTACCGGAGATCCCCTGTGCCAGCCAGCCAGCGGCGCTCATACCGGCTACGCTCAGCAGTGCAAGCAGCATCACGACCAGCGCCAGTTGGTTAACCAGTGAGAGAGGGGAAAGCAGGCGTTTCAGCATTAGCGCGGTGGCTCCTGAAGGGGGGACATTGACAAGTGGCGCTATTTTCGGCCATCCCCTGGAGTATACCCATACCCCCTAAGTATTACCTATAAATTGCCGGAGGTGGCAGGTTGATCTATTCGGTTAACCATAACGGTAGTCAGGGATGTGAAAAACCACATCTTTTTTGACGCTATTGCTTACTCATAAAGAATAATAGCCATTTTTTGCACGCCGGAGAGATAGATTATCCCTTGATTTACATCAACTAATCTCCACACCATAACCCTAAGGTTGCGGCAGTTACTCACACAAAATGAGGTGTTTATGTCACAGTCTCCCGTTACAGAGAAGTCTTCGGGCGCGCTGATTACTGACTGGCGGCCGGAAGATCCACAGTTTTGGCAGCAAAAAGGTCATCGTATTGCCAGCCGTAATCTGTGGATTTCGGTTCCCAGCCTGCTGCTGGCCTTTTGCGTCTGGATGCTGTTCAGCGCTGTAGCGGTCAATCTTAACAAGGTCGGGTTTACCTTCACGACCGATCAGCTGTTTATGTTAACCGCGCTGCCGTCGGTTTCCGGCGCGCTTTTACGCGTGCCTTACTCCTTTATGGTGCCGCTGTTTGGTGGTCGTCGCTGGACGGCGTTCAGCACCGGGATCCTGATTATTCCTTGCGTGTGGCTGGGCTTTGCGGTTCAGGACACCGGCACACCGTTCTCCACCTTTATGATTATCTCCCTGCTGTGCGGCTTTGCCGGAGCAAACTTCGCCTCCAGCATGGCGAACATCAGCTTCTTCTTCCCGAAGGCGAGGCAGGGCGGTGCGCTGGGGATCAACGGCGGGCTGGGCAATATGGGCGTAAGCGTGATGCAGCTGGCGGCTCCGCTGGTGATCACCGTGTCGATGTTTGCGGTATTCGGTGGCCAGGGCGTCCAGCAGGGCGACGGCACGATGCTGTTTCTGGAAAATGCGGCCTGGATTTGGGTGCCTTTCCTGGCCGTCTTTACCCTGGCCGCCTGGTTTGGAATGAACGATCTTTCCGCATCAAAAGCTTCGCTGCGAGAGCAGCTGCCGGTGCTTAAGCGGGGTCATCTCTGGATCCTTGGCGTACTCTACCTGGCGACGTTTGGTTCCTTTATCGGTTTCTCAGCCGGGTTTGCCATGCTGTCTAAAACCCAGTTCCCGCAGGTGAATATTCTGCACTTTGCCTTCTTCGGCCCGCTATTTGGCGCGCTGGCACGTTCTGCTGGTGGGGCGATTTCCGACCGCTGGGGCGGGACGAGGGTTTCTCTGTATAACTTTGTTCTGATGGCTATTTTCAGCGCGCTGTTGTTCACCACGCTGCCGACTAACGGGCAGGGCGGTAATTTCATCGCCTTCTTCGGCGTGTTCCTGATGCTGTTCCTGACGGCCGGGTTGGGCAGCGGCTCAACCTTCCAGATGATCTCGGTTACCTTTCGTAAACTGACGATGGATCGCGTGAAGGCCGAGGGCGGCAGTGAAGAACATGCGGCGCGGGAAGCGGCGACCGATACCGCAGCCGCGCTGGGCTTTATCTCGGCCATTGGCGCTATCGGAGGGTTCTTTATTCCTAAAGCATTTGGGACGTCGCTGGATTTAACCGGCTCACCGGCCGGAGCGATGAAAGTCTTCCTGGTGTTCTATATCGTCTGCGTGGTTATCACCTGGGCGGTCTACGGTCGTAAATCTTCACGTTAACTTTTTGACCTTTTGGTTATCCCTTTGCGCGGCTTCGGTCGCGCTTTTTTTTGTCTGAGGCTCACCCGACTGCTGGCGCTTGTCTACCTACCCCTTAATACCTGAAGGCGGGAAATACCTAACCCCGGCGTAACGAAGTCTTATTTTTTTTATTGAAATACAGTGCATTACATAAAACCTATGAATGACCCTTTGGTGGTATATCGACGATGTAGGGGGAAAGGCCTTACCAGGCGCAGTTGATCATCATCAAATATCCCAATCTTTCTAAGCGTTAACGTCTCCGCCATTCAGCAATGTCGACTTCACCAGAAGAGCCTCCAGGCTCCACATCAGGAGATCCCCGATGAGCAAATTCCTTGACCGGTTTCGTTACTTCAAACAGAAGGGTGAAACGTTTGCCAATGGGCACGGCCAGCTACTTGATACTAACCGCGATTGGGAAGAGGGCTACCGCCAACGCTGGCAGCACGATAAAGTCGTTCGATCCACTCACGGTGTAAACTGTACCGGCTCCTGCAGCTGGAAAATTTATGTCAAAAGCGGCCTGGTGACTTGGGAAACCCAGCAAACCGACTACCCGCGCACCCGCCCTGATATGCCAAACCACGAGCCGCGTGGCTGCCCTCGCGGCGCCAGCTACTCCTGGTACCTGTACAGCGCAAACCGTCTGAAGTATCCGCAGATGCGTAAACGCCTGCTTAAGCTGTGGCGTGAGGCGAAAGCACAGCACAGCGATCCGGTTGCCGCGTGGGCCTCCATCGTTAACGATGCGGAAAAAGCGAAAAGCTACAAGCAGGCGCGCGGCCGCGGCGGCCTGGTTCGCTCCAGCTGGCAGGAAGTAAACGAGCTGATTGCTGCGGCCAACGTCTATACCGCCAAAACCTATGGCCCGGACCGCATTACGGGGTTCTCGCCGATTCCGGCCATGTCGATGATCTCCTACGCCTCCGGTACCCGTTATCTGTCGCTGATTGGCGGGACCTGCATGAGTTTCTACGACTGGTATTGTGACCTGCCGCCAGCCTCTCCTCAGACCTGGGGTGAACAGACCGACGTACCGGAATCCGCAGACTGGTACAACTCCAGCTACATCATTGCCTGGGGCTCCAACGTGCCTCAGACCCGTACTCCGGACGCCCACTTCTTCACCGAAGTTCGCTACAAAGGCACCAAGACCGTTGCCGTTACGCCGGATTACGCGGAAATCTCTAAACTTTGTGACCAGTGGCTGGCCCCAAAACAGGGCACTGACTCCGCGATGGCGATGGCGATGGGCCACGTGATGCTGCGCGAGTTCCACCTGGATAAACCAAGCCAGTACTTTACCGATTACGTTCGTCGCTACACCGATATGCCAATGCTGGTAACGCTGGAAGCGCGAGACGGCTTTTATGCACCCGGTAATATGCTGCGTGCTGCCGATCTGGTGGATAACCTTGGCCAGGAAAACAATCCGCAGTGGAAGACCGTTGCTCTAAGCGATGCCACGGGCGATCTGGTTGCGCCAAACGGCTCCATCGGCTTCCGCTGGGGCGAGAAAGGAAAATGGAATCTTGAGCAGCGCGACGGCGGTAACGGCACTGAAACCGAGCTGCGTTTGAGCCTGCTGGGTAGCCATGACGAAGTGGCCGAGGTCGGCTTCCCGTATTTTGGCGGTGAAAGTACCGAGCACTTTAAAAACGTTAAGCTGAAAGATGTTCTGCTGCACAAATTGCCGGTGAAGCGTCTGCAGCTTGCGGACGGCTCAAGCGTGCTGGTCACCACCGTTTACGACCTGACCATGGCTAACTACGGCCTGGAACGCGGCCTGAACGATGAAAACTGCGCCAGCAGCTATGATGATGTTAAGGCGTATACGCCAGCCTGGGCCGAACAGATCACCGGTGTTTCACGTCACGATATCGTGCGCATCGCGCGTGAATTTGCCGATAATGCGGATAAAACCCACGGTCGCTCAATGATCATTGTCGGTGCCGGTGTGAACCACTGGTTCCACATGGATATGACCTATCGCGGCCTGATCAACATGCTGATCTTCTGCGGCAGCATTGGCCAGAGCGGCGGCGGTTGGGGCCACTATGTGGGCCAGGAGAAACTGCGTCCGCAGACCGGCTGGATGCCGTTGGCGTTTGCCCTGGACTGGCAGCGCCCGCCGCGCCACATGAACAGCACCTCCTACTTCTATAACCATTCCAGCCAGTGGCGCTACGAGACGGTCACCGCGGATGAGTTCCTCTCTCCGCTGGCGGATAAATCACGCTATACCGGCCATCTTATCGACTTTAACGTACGGGCTGAACGTATGGGTTGGCTGCCGTCTGCGCCGCAGTTGGGTACCAACCCGCTGCGCATTGCTGACCGGGCGAAAGAGGCCGGGATGTCGCCGGTAGATTACACCGTCGATCAGCTTAAATCTGGCGGCATTCGTTTTGCGGCAGAGCAGCCGGACTCCGGCTATAACCACCCGCGTAACATGTTTATCTGGCGTTCAAACCTGCTGGGCTCCTCCGGGAAAGGGCATGAGTTCATGCTCAAATACCTGCTGGGTACCGAGCACGGTATTCAGGGCAAAGACCTGGGCCAGGAAGGCGGCCTGATGCCGGAAGAGGTCGAATGGGTCGATAACGGCCTGGACGGCAAGCTGGATCTGGTGGTGACTCTGGACTTCCGCCTGTCGAGCACCTGTTTGTATTCCGACATCGTGCTGCCAACGGCGACCTGGTATGAGAAAGAAGATCTGAATACGTCGGATATGCATCCGTTTATTCACCCGTTCTCAGCCGCCGTTGACCCTTGCTGGGAGTCGAAAAGCGACTGGGAAATCTACAAAGGTATCGCGAAGAAATTCTCTGAAGTTTGCGTAGGTCACCTCGGTAAAGAAACCGACGTGGTTACGCTGCCTATTCAGCATGATTCCGCTGCCGAACTGGCACAGCCATATGACGTGAAGGACTGGAAAAAAGGCGAATGTGACCTGATCCCGGGCAAAACGGCTCCGCACATTATGGTGGTTGAGCGTGACTACCCGGCGACCTATGAGCGCTTTACCTCCATCGGTCCGCTGCTGGAAAAAATCGGCAATGGTGGCAAAGGAATCAGCTGGAATACCGAAAAAGAAGTCGAGTTCCTGCGCAAGCTTAACTACGTGAAAACCGAAGGACCAGCGAAAGGCCAGCCGCGTATTGAAACCGCTATTGATGCAGCGGAGATGGTGCTCAGCCTGGCGCCGGAAACTAACGGTCAGGTTGCCGTGAAGGCCTGGGCCGCGCTCGGCGAGTTTACCGGTCGCGACCATACGCACCTCGCGCGGCCAAAAGAAGAAGAGAAGATTCGCTTCCGGGATATTCAGGTTCAGCCGCGCAAAATCATCTCCAGCCCGACGTGGTCCGGCCTTGAAGATGAGCACGTCTCCTACAACGCGGGCTATACCAACGTACACGAGCTGATCCCATGGCGTACCCTGTCCGGCCGCCAGCAGCTGTATCAGGATCATCAGTGGATGCGCGATTTCGGCGAGAGCCTGGTGGTTTACCGTCCGCCAATCGATACCCGTTCCGTAGACGGCATGATGGGCCATAAGTCCAACGGCAACCCGGAAAAAGCGCTCAACTTCCTGACGCCGCACCAGAAGTGGGGGATCCACTCAACCTACAGCGACAATCTGCTGATGCTGACGCTAAGCCGCGGTGGCCCGATTATCTGGCTGTGCGAAGCGGATGCGAAAGAGATCGGTATCGCGGATAACGACTGGGTTGAAGTGTTTAACAAAAACGGTGCTCTCACGGCGCGTGCGGTAGTGAGCCAGCGCGTCCCGGCCGGGATGACCATGATGTACCACGCTCAGGAACGCATTATGAACCTGCCGGGTTCCGAAATTACCGGCCAGCGCGGCGGTATTCATAACTCGGTAACCCGTATCACCCTGAAGCCTACTCATATGATTGGCGGCTACGCGCAGTTGGCCTACAGCTTTAACTACTATGGCACGGTCGGCTCAAACCGCGATGAATTCGTGGTGGTGCGTAAGATGAAAGACATTAACTGGTTAGACGGCGAAGGTAACGACCAGAAACAGGAGAGCGTAAAATGAAAATTCGTTCACAAGTCGGCATGGTGCTGAACCTTGATAAATGCATCGGCTGCCACACCTGTTCCGTGACCTGTAAAAACGTCTGGACCAGCCGCGAAGGGATGGAATACGCGTGGTTCAATAACGTGGAAACCAAACCCGGTATTGGCTACCCGAACGACTGGGAAAATCAGGAAAAATGGAAGGGCGGTTGGATCCGTAAAATCAACGGCAAGCTGCAGCCGCGCATGGGTAACCGCGCGATGCTGCTGGGTAAAATCTTCTCTAACCCGCATATGCCGGTGATTGATGATTACTATGAGCCGTTTGATTACGACTACCAGAACCTGCATACCGCGCCGGAGGGCAGTAAAGCCCAGCCGGTTGCCCGCCCACGCTCGCTGATTACCGGCCAGCGCATGAACAAAATTGAAGCGGGCCCGAACTGGGAAGAACTGCTCGGCGGTGAGTTTGAAAAACGTGCTAAAGATCAGAACTTCGAGAACATGCAAAAGGAGATGTACGGCCAGTTCGAAAACACCTTCATGATGTATCTTCCGCGCCTGTGTGAGCACTGCCTTAACCCGGCGTGTGCCGCAACCTGCCCGAGCGGAGCCATCTATAAGCGTGAAGAAGACGGCATTGTGCTTATCGATCAGGACAAGTGTCGCGGCTGGCGCATGTGCGTCACCGGCTGCCCGTACAAAAAAATCTACTTCAACTGGAAGACGGGTAAATCTGAGAAGTGCATCTTCTGCTATCCACGTATCGAAGCGGGCATGCCGACCATCTGCTCCGAAACCTGCGTGGGGCGTATTCGTTACCTCGGCGTATTGCTTTACGATGCCGACGCCATTGAAGAGGCCGCGAGCACTGAAAACGCGCAGGATCTGTATGAGCGTCAGCTCGGCGTGTTCCTGAACCCGAACGACCCGGCGGTGATTGAACAGGCGCTGAAAGACGGGATCCCGCAGGGCGTTATCGAAGCTGCACAGAAATCGCCGGTTTATAAAATGGCGATGGACTGGAAGCTGGCGCTGCCTCTGCACCCGGAATATCGCACGCTGCCAATGGTCTGGTATGTGCCGCCTCTGTCGCCAATTCAGTCAGCCGCCGATGCGGGTCAACTGCCGCATACCGGCGTGCTGCCTGATGTAGAAAGCCTGCGTATTCCGGTGGAGTACCTGGCAAACCTGCTGACCGCAGGCGATACGGCACCGGTGCTGCGCGCGCTGAAGCGGATGATAGCGATGCGTCACTACAAACGTGCGGAAACCGTGGAAGGCGTTCACGACATCAGCGCGCTGGAAGAGGTTGGGCTGACGGAGGCACAGGCGCAGGAGATGTATCGCTATCTGGCTATCGCCAACTATGAAGATCGTTTCGTGGTGCCGAGCAGCCACCGTGAACTGGCTGAGAATGCCTTCCAGGAACACAGCGGCTGCGGCTTCAGCTTTGGTGATGGTTGCCACGGGAGCGACACCAAATTTAACCTGTTCAACAGCCGCCGCATCGACGCCATTGATGTGTCCGGTAAAACGGAGCCGCACCCATGATTGAACTGCTGATTATCTCGCGCTTGATGGAGTACCCGGATGCTGACCTGTGGCAGCACCATGATGAGCTAACCGAAGCGCTGTCGGAAGGGACCGCGCTGAACGACCTGCAGCGTAGCGATCTGGCGGCCTTTATCGGCAGGTTGTGTGGCCGTGAACTGCTGGATGTTCAGGCAAGCTATGGCGAACTGTTCGACCGCGGCAGGGCAACATCTCTGCTGCTGTTCGAACACGTTCACGGTGAATCGCGCGATCGTGGCCAGGCGATGGTTAACCTGATGAACCAGTATCAGCAGGCGGGGCTGGAAATGGACAGTTACGAGTTGCCCGACCATCTGCCGCTCTATCTGGAATATCTGTCCCAGCGCACGCGGGCAGAAGCACAGGGCGGGCTGCAGGACATCGCGCCAATCCTTGCCCTGCTCAGCGCCCGTCTGAAGCAGCGTGAAAGCGACTATGCGCTGCTGTTCGACCTGCTGATTGCCCTTTCTGAAAGCAGCGTCAGCGTGGAGACCGTCCGCCAGCAGATTGCTAATGAAGCACGTGATGACACCCCGCAGGCGCTGGACGCAGTGTGGGAAGAGGAGCAGGTGAAATTTATGGCCGATGACAGCTGTGGAGAGACTGAAATTACCGCGCACCAGCGTCGTTTTGCCGGGGCGGTGGCTCCGCAGTACCTGAATATAGCAGGAGGGAAATAATGCATTTTCTCAACGTCTTCTTCTTTGATATCTATCCGTACCTTTGCGGCGCCGTTTTCCTCATTGGCAGCTGGCTTCGCTATGACTACGGCCAGTACACCTGGCGGGCAGCTTCCAGCCAGATGCTGGATCGCAAGGGAATGATGCTGGCGTCGAACCTGTTCCATCTCGGTATTCTGGGGATATTCGCCGGGCATTTCCTGGGTATGCTGACGCCGCACTGGATGTACGAGTCGTTTTTACCGCTGGAAATTAAACAGAAAATGGCCATGTTTGCTGGCGGTGCCAGCGGCGTGATGACGCTGGTGGGCGGCCTGCTGCTGCTGAAGCGCCGCCTGTTCAGCCCGCGCATTCGTGCCACCACCACCGGGGCCGATATTCTGATCCTGAGCCTGCTGATGGTCCAGTGCGCGCTGGGTCTGGGCACCATTCCGTTCTCCGCTCAGCATATGGACGGCAGCGAAATGATGAAACTGGTGAACTGGGCACAGCACGTCGTGACCTTCCGTACCGGCGCATCTGAATACCTGGACGGCGTGGCGTTTATTTTCCGCGTGCATCTGGTGTTGGGTATGACGATGTTCCTGCTGTTCCCTTTCTCCCGACTGGTGCACATCTGGAGCGCGCCGGTAGAGTACCTGACGCGCAAGTATCAGATTGTACGCGCCCGCCGCTAACCTTTCTGCGTCAGAATATAAAACCCGGTTTAGGCTGGGTTTTTTAGTGTCTGACAGATGTGTTTTTTCGAATATGTTGATTGACATTGAGAATTCAGGATTTACCATGGCAGGGTCAATTAACGGGGCTAAACCATGACTGCGCTAACGGCTTTACAGCTTTTTAAGCACCTTTCCGAAGAAACCCGGCTTTCCATCACCCTGATATTGAGAGCGAAAAGCGAACTCTGTGTGTGTGAGTTGACTGCGGCTCTACAGCTGCCACAGCCTAAGGTATCCCGGCATCTTGCGATGTTGCGTGAGGGGGGATTACTGCAGGACAGACGGGAGGGAAAATGGATTTACTATCGTCTCTCTCCGCACATGCCAGCGTGGGCAGCAGCGGTCATTGAGCAGGCATGGCAAAGTCAGGGACATGACGTGCTGGATCGTTTGAAACGCATCGAAGCGAGCGGGGCGATGACGCTCTGTCAGTAAAAAATTTGATTAAACACATTCGTTTTTTCGAATGTGAATTTTGCCATATTGATGGGGACGGGAGTTTATATGTTTTTAGCAGGGGCAATATTTCTTCTCACCATTGTGCTGGTTATCTGGCAGCCGCGCGGATTGGGAATTGGCTGGAGTGCAATGCTGGGGGCCGGGCTGGCGTTAGCCACCGGCGTGGTTCAGGTGGCCGATATTTCCGTCGTGTGGGCGATTGTCTGGAACGCTACCGCGACGTTTATCGCGGCGATCATTATTAGTTTGCTGCTGGACGAGTCGGGCTTTTTTGAGTGGGCGGCGCTGCACGTTGCACGTTGGGGAAAGGGGCATGGTCGGCTGCTGTTTACCTGGATTGTGCTGCTTGGGGCAACCGTGGCGGCGCTGTTTGCGAATGACGGTGCGGCGCTTATTCTGACGCCGATTGTTATCGCGATGCTGCTGGCGCTGGGTTTCAGCCCTGGGGCTACGCTGGCGTTTGTGATGGCCGCCGGCTTTATCGCCGACACGGCAAGCCTGCCGCTGATCGTCTCTAACCTGGTTAACATTGTCTCCGCAGACTTCTTCCAGCTTGGGTTCAGCGAATATGCATCGGTGATGGTGCCGGTCAATCTCGCGGCGATTGCCGCGACGCTTGTCGTGCTGCATCTGTTTTTCCGCAAAGATATTCCACGGGTCTACGACCTTGGGCTGCTGAAAACGCCGGCCAGCGCCATCAAAGATCCGGCCACGTTTAAGGCGGGTTGGATCGTACTTGTGCTGTTGCTGGTGGGTTTTTTTGCC
Source organism: Enterobacteriaceae bacterium RIT693 (assembly GCA_009668225.1). Lineage (GTDB taxonomy): Bacteria > Pseudomonadota > Gammaproteobacteria > Enterobacterales > Enterobacteriaceae > Cedecea. Next base: position 363,239 of record WJYK01000003.1, read on the forward strand.
CTGGAGCCGCTGGGGATCCCGGTCAGCGCGATTGCCGCAGTAGGGGCTCTGATATTGCTGGCGGTGGCGAAAAAAGGGCATGTGATTAATACCGGCAAAGTTCTGCGCGGAGCGCCCTGGCAGATTGTTATTTTCTCGCTGGGGATGTACCTGGTGGTTTATGGCCTGCGTAATGCCGGTTTGACGGGGCAGCTTTCTGGCGTGTTGAGTACACTTGCCGGGCAGGGACTGTGGACGGCGACGCTGGGCACGGGTTTTATCACGGCGTTCCTGTCGTCCGTGATGAACAATATGCCCACGGTGCTGGTCGGGGCCTTATCCATTGAGGGCAGCAGCGCGGGCGGCGTTATCAAAGAGGCGATGATTTACGCCAACGTTATCGGCTGCGATCTCGGCCCTAAAATCACGCCAATCGGCAGTCTGGCCACGCTGCTGTGGCTGCACGTTCTTGCCCGGAAGAAGCTGACAATCAGCTGGGGCTACTACTTCCGCACCGGCGTTGTGATGACGATTCCGGTGCTGCTGGTCACGCTGGCCGCGCTTGCCCTGCGTCTCTCTTTCTCTCACTGAGCCACCGACTATGAGCAAAATTACCCTTTACCACAACCCTGAATGCGGCACTTCCCGTAATACGCTGGCCATGATCCGCAACAGCGGAACGGAGCCCACGATTATCTATTACCTGGAAACGCCGCCGTCCCGCAAGGAACTTGCCGGTCTGTTGGCCGACATGGCGATTAGCGCCCGCGAATTACTGCGTAAAAACGTTGAGCCTTATGAGACGTTAGGGCTTGAGGAAGGGCAATTCAGCGACGAGCAATTGATCGACTTTATGGTGCAGTACCCGCTGTTAATTAACCGGCCGATCGTGGTGACTGAGCGGGGGACGAGACTTTGCCGCCCTTCGGAATGCGTGCTGGATATTCTGCCTGAGGTGCAGCAGGGCGCGTTCAGCAAAGAGGACGGCGAGCAGGTAGTGGATAGACAAGGGAGGAGACTGAAACCTTAACTCGGCCTGAAGGATGACCGCGCAGGCGCGTTCTTACTGGCGTGAGTCGAACCTTAATCGAAGCTCCTCATCCTTCCCCTACGGGAATCTGAAAGATTATGCGATTTTGAAGGTTTGGATTTGCTCTGGAAAATGGTGGCGGGGGAAGGATTATTCGTCGTTTCACTCCTCACCCTTCGGGTCGCCGCCTGCGGCAGCGCGCTCTCGCTGTTGCTCGAGTCGAACCTTAATCGAAGCTTCTCATCCTTCCCCTACGGGAATCTGAAAGATTATGCGATTTTGAAGGTTTGGATTTGCTCTGGAAAATGGTGGCGGGGGAAGGATTCGAACCTTCGAAGTCGATGACGGCAGATTTACAGTCTGCTCCCTTTGGCCGCTCGGGAACCCCGCCAGGGGTAGTGCTTTGAATTGTCAGATGGTGGTGGGGGAAGGATTATTCGTTGCTTCGCTCCTCACCCTTCGGGCCGCTGCTTCAGCAGCGTTATCTCGCTTTCGCTCGATTCGAACCTTAGTCGAAGGTTCTCACCCTTCCCGATAAGCGAAAGCATTGCCTCATCTCATCGGTATTACCACATCGCTGTGGTGAATAATGGTGGTGGGGGAAGGATTCGAACCTTCGAAGTCGATGACGGCAGATTTACAGTCTGCTCCCTTTGGCCGCTCGGGAACCCCACCACGGGGTATTGCTTGTTACTGGCCTGCTTCCTTGTGGGAAGCGGGGCGCATCATATCAAATGAAGCGCCGCTGTAAAGCTTTCAATCTAAGAAAATGAATCGTTTGCCGTTTTTTTACGCGTAGCGGCGTAAAGCTAAGCAATTCATTTTCCGGATGATTACAGAATAATCGTGCGGTTACCGTAAACAAAGACGCGCTGTGCCAGTACTTCGTATAGCGCACGGCTGAGCACATTCTTCTCTACGTCACGCCCTGCACGCATCATATCGTCTGCGGTGTAGGTGTGGTCGACGTGAATCACGTCCTGCATGATGATTGGGCCTTCATCCAAATTATCATTAACGTAATGCGCGGTCGCGCCGATAATCTTCACGCCGCGTTCATAGGCCTGATGATAAGGGCGTGCGCCGATAAAGGCCGGCAGGAACGAGTGGTGGATATTAATAATCTGGTTTGGGAAGCGAGCCACGAACTCAGGCGTCAGGACTCGCATGTATTTTGCCAGTACCACGTAATCCGGTTTATGCGCATCAATGGCATCGGCCATTTGCATATCGTGCTCTTCACGCGTCATCCCTTCATGGCTGACAAGTTGGAACGGAATATCGAAACGCTCCACTAAAGTACGCAAGGTTTCGTGATTGCCGATAACGGCGGCAATTTCTACGTCCAGGCCGCCGTAGGTGGCTTTCATCAGCAGATCGCCAAGGCAGTGGGCCTCTTTGGTGACCAGAATAACGATGCGGCGACGTCCGGCTGGCGTCAATTCGCGAATTGAGCCTTCCGGCAGCGCACTGTCGAGGTCAGCCATCAGCGTGGTGTCGTTAAAAATACCCTCGAGTTCGGTGCGCATGAAGAAGCGGCCGGTACGATGATCGACAAATTCATTGTTCTGAACGATATTGAGTTCATGTTTGTAGCAAATATTAGTGATTCGCGCGATGAGACCCTTTTGATCAGGGCAGATTGTGCGGAGAACTTTACGTTGTAGTGCCTGCATGAAGAGATAAATCCTGTTGAACGGTGTTTGCGAAACAATAATGCTGTTACGAAGCGAAGGCTATCACCCGCAGCATTTTTTATATTTTTTACCTGAGCCGCAAGGGCAGGGGTCGTTACGACCAAACTGCGGGCGAAGACCGTCGATATAGTACCATTGGCCGCTTTCCCTGACGAAACGGGAACGTTCAATTATCGCACTTTGATGGCCATTTTCTCGAAAACGGGCAACAAAACTTACATATCCTTCGTTTGCATCTTTGCCATCAGCCTCTTCATATACGGTCAGGCCAAGCCATTCAGTGGTGCCAAAGCTGTTGGATATTTCTGATTTTAAGCCGGGGCGGCGGCAGCTCTCATGCCAGCTGGATACCAGATAGTCCGCATCCCGCATCACAAAAGCGGTATAACGAGAGCGCATAAGCTGTGACGGGCGTTGCGGATGCTGGCCAGCGCTTAGGTAAGGCTGACAACATAAGCTATACTCCAAACCGCTGCCACAGGGACAAAGTTGCAACATTGCATCTCCAGGAAAAAATAAACGGCGTCAATAACACTACGGCAGCGCTTATGTTAACTGAGCAGTGGCGTTGGCGTCACGGAGTGATTACCGGGGAAGATTGACCGAGGCGTGATGAGACAGGTAAAGATCGGCCTGGCATTAGGGTCGGGTGCTGCAAAAGGATGGGCGCACATTGGCGTTATCAATGCGTTAAAAAAGGCAGGGATCCAGATTGATGTCGTGGCAGGTTGCTCTGTAGGCGCGCTGGTCGGTGCTGCCTATGCCAGTCAGCGGCTTCCGGTGATGGAGCGGTGGGTTCGGTCCTTTAGCTACTGGGATGTCCTGCGCCTGATGGATCTCTCCTGGCGTCGCGGCGGGCTACTGCGCGGCGAACGCGTGTTTAATAATATTCGTAAAATCATTCCAGAAACGGCTATTGAAGGCTGCGGCCTGCGATTTGGCGCCGTGGCCACCAACCTTAGTACCGGGCGAGAACTGTGGTTCACCGAGGGGGATTTGCACCAAGCCATCCGTGCTTCTTGCAGCATGCCGGGGCTCTTGTCACCGGTTGCACACAATGGTTATTGGCTGGTGGACGGGGCGATTGTTAACCCTGTACCAATCTCGCTAACCCGTGCACTGGGCGCGGATATCGTTATCGCGGTTGATTTACAGCATGATGCACATCTGATGCAGCAGGATTTGCTGTCGGTCAATATGACGCCATCGGCGGATGAGCCGTTGGCGCAGGCAACATCCTGGCGCAGCCGTCTGCGTGAGCGGCTGGGAAAAATGACTAACCGCCGGGCGAATGTGACGCCCACGGCGATGGAAATCATGACGACCTCTATTCAGGTGCTGGAAAACCGCCTCAAACGTAACCGTATGGCGGGCGATCCTCCCGACATTCTTCTGCAGCCGTTCTGCCCGCAAATATCTACGCTCGACTTTCACCGTGCTTCAGAAGCTATCGCGGCGGGAAGCCTGGCGGTTGAGAAAAAAATGGATGAGTTGTTACCGTTGGTTCGTACTCATGTTTAAGTTAATACTTAAACCGTTTCTGACAGGCGCTCGTTGCGATACCGTGCCACTATTGAGTTATTGCCAGGCAGAGGAAAGCGCATGAGTTACCCGCTGGAAGGAAAACACATTCTTATTGTTGAAGACGAGCCCGTTTTCCGCTCTCTGCTGGACAGCTATCTCACTTCACTTGGTGCTGTGACGAGGCTTGCGTGGGACGGCATGGATGCGCTGGAAAAGCTTGCGCAGTCCGTTCCTGATCTGCTGATTTGCGATCTTGCAATGCCCAGGATGAACGGCCTTGAGCTGGTAGAACATATTCGGAATGACGGTAATCAAACGCCAATTTTAGTGATTTCAGCGACCGAAAATATGTCGGATATCGCCCAGGCTTTGCGGCTTGGCGTGCAGGATGTCCTGCTGAAACCAATTAACGATCTTAATCGATTAAAAGAGACGGTTTTATCCTGCATCTACCCCGCCATGTTTAATTCACGGGTAGAAGAGGAAGAACGACTGTTTCAGGACTGGGATGCGCTGGCGCGTGACCCGCAGGCGGCCTCTAAATTATTACAAGAACTGCAGCCGCCGGTTCAGCAGGTTATCTCGCGCTGCCGGATAAATTATCGCCAGTTAATTTCGGTCGATCAGCCGGGCCTCGTGCTCGATATTGCACCCCTTTCAGATAATGACTTAGCGTTTTATTGCCTGGATGTTACCCGTGCCGGTGAGAACGGTGTATTAGCGGCGCTGTTGTTACGGGCTTTATTCAACGGTTTGCTACAGGAACAACTCTCACATCAAGGGCAGCGTTTACCTGAATTGGGAAACTTACTAAAACAAGTTAATCAGCTATTGCGACAGGCCAACCTTAGCGGGCAATTTCCGCTAATAGTTGGTTATTATCACAGCGGATTAAAAAACCTCATACTTGTTTCCGCCGGGCTTAATGCAACGTTAAATACGGGTGAGCACCAAATCCAGGTCAGCAATGGTGTGCCGCTGGGTACGCTGGGTAACGCCTACCTGAATCAAATCAGCCAGCGATGCGAAGCGTGGCAGTGCCAGGTGTGGGGCTCCGGTGGCCGTTTGCGTCTCATGTTGTCTGCAGAATAAACAACGGAACAACTGATTACATTTAGCTTTTTTCCTGGAACTCGGGCGGTGGTAATATCGCGACCAACCTAATCGTATTTGTCTTAAATTAACCGCTGCCGGAGTAAACAGGGGGCGGTTTTCGTTTTTAAGCTGATATACTCAATCGCGTTTTTAAATTGACGACAAGTGTGAAACTTGAACAGTCCTGGAGGTTTTTTCAATGGCTGCTATTAATTCTAAAGTAACGAAAGCTGTTATCCCTGTTGCGGGATTGGGAACGCGCATGTTGCCGGCAACAAAGGCAATTCCAAAAGAGATGCTGCCGCTGGTTGATAAGCCGCTGATTCAGTATGTCGTTAATGAGTGTATCGCTGCCGGTATTACTGAAATCGTGCTGGTCACCCACTCCTCAAAAAACTCGATTGAAAACCATTTTGATACCAGTTTTGAGCTGGAAGCGATGCTGGAGAAGCGCGTTAAACGTCAGCTTCTGGAAGAAGTTCAGTCTATTTGTCCTCCTCACGTCACCATTATGCAGGTGCGTCAGGGGCTGGCTAAAGGCCTTGGCCACGCCGTGCTGTGCGCGCACCCGGTTGTGGGTGACGAGCCGGTCGCCGTTATTCTGCCAGACGTAATCCTCGATGAATTCGAATCCGATCTTTCCCAGGATAACCTGGCTGAAATGATCCGCCGCTTTGACACCACGGGCCACAGCCAAATCATGGTTGAGCCGGTTGCCGATGTTACCGCTTACGGCGTCGTTGACTGTAAAGGTGCCGCGCTCTCTGCCGGCGACAGCGTGCCGATGGTGGGCATTGTTGAAAAACCAAAAGCAGACGTTGCGCCATCTAATCTGGCGGTCGTCGGGCGCTATGTACTGAGCGCAGATATTTGGCCTCTGCTGGCTAAGACGCCTCCGGGAGCGGGTGATGAGATCCAGCTGACCGACTCTATCGCTATGCTGATGGATAAAGAGACCGTTGAGGCTTACCACATGAAGGGCGTGAGCCACGATTGCGGCAACAAACTGGGCTATATGCAGGCGTTTGTTGAGTACGGTATTCGTCATAAAACGCTGGGTGAAGACTTCAAAACCTGGCTTGAAGCCACCGTTGGCGCGAAGAAATAATTCTATTCAACGCAGGATGGTAAGATGAAAGTTACCGTATTTGGTATTGGCTACGTTGGGTTGGTACAGGCTGCTGTACTGGCCGATGTGGGGCACGATGTTATGTGCATCGACGTAGACGCAAAGAAAGTGGAAAACCTTAAAAAAGGCGAAATCCCGATCTTTGAACCAGGCCTTGCTCCCCTGGTAAAGAAGAATTACGAGGAAGGACGCCTGCAGTTCAGCACCGATGCTGAGCAGGGCGTTCACCACGGTGAAATGCACTATATTGCCGTGGGTACACCGCCGGATGAAGACGGTTCTGCTGACTTGAAATATGTGACTGCCGTAGCGCGCACCATCGCGCAGTATATGGACTCGCATAAAGTGGTTATCGACAAATCTACGGTTCCCGTTGGCACGGCAGATAAAGTGCGAGCGGTAATGTCAGAAACCCTGAAGTCGCGTGGGCTTGAGATTGGGTTTGACGTGGTTTCTAACCCTGAGTTCCTGAAGGAAGGCGCCGCGGTTGCCGACTGTATGCGCCCTGAGCGTATTGTTATCGGTACGGATAACGAAGAGGTTATTGAACTGCTGCGCGAGCTCTATGAGCCGTTCAACCGTAATCATGATCGTATGATTCTGATGGATATCCGCAGTGCAGAGCTGACCAAATATGCCGCTAACTGCATGCTGGCGACCAAAATCAGCTTTATGAACGAAATTGCAAACCTGGCCGAGCGCCTGGGGGCGGATGTCGAGAAAGTGCGTATGGGGATCGGTTCAGATTCCCGTATCGGCTACAGCTTTATCTACCCTGGCTGCGGCTACGGTGGCTCCTGCTTCCCGAAAGACGTTCAGGCCCTGATTCGTACTGCTGAACAGATTGGCTACACGCCACGTATTCTGCAGGCGGTAGAAGAGGTCAACTACGCACAGAAGCAAAAGCTGCCAGAGTTCATTACTCGCCACTTTGGTCAGGATCTGAAAGGGAAGACCTTTGCTCTTTGGGGGCTTTCATTCAAGCCGAATACCGATGATATGCGTGAAGCCTCGAGCCGCGTGTTGATTGAAGCGCTGTGGGAACGCGGTGCTGAAGTGCAGGCTTTCGATCCGGAAGCAATGGATGAGACTCAGCGTATTTATGGCCACCGCAGCGACTTAAGGTTGATGGGAACCAAAGAGGCTGCGTTACAGGGCGCTGATGCGCTGGTTGTTTGCACGGAATGGCAAAGCTTCAAAGCGCCAGATTTCGACCTGATGAAGAAATCCCTGAAGCAGCCGGTTATCTTTGATGGTCGTAACCTTTATGATCCTGAAAGGCTTAACAAACGTGGTTTTGTCTATTATGCCATTGGCCGCGGTGCATCTATCAATATTGTCTGAGTAACAACCTTCTGTCGTTATGTATTGTTACCGGCACGACAGCGCATCTAACAGGCCTGTATGCTGCCGGTATTTCTCCTTCTGGTCACGCTCTAAATCCCCTCACACTGTTTCTGTGCGTAATACCAGCCGTTGCTGGCTTCTGTTTCCAGTTGCGCCAGGCGTAAGCCACTTATAACGATCCCAAACAATCAGAGATACGTTCATTATTTGACCTCTCAGGCGTTGCAGCGTCAGAACAAAACGTGGTGGGCTAAAAGCAAACGCCATTTTCTTGATCCTGAATATTAGCGTTAAAGGTGTCGATAATAATTGGAATCATACGTTGGTTAAGCAAGCCAGGCAGACTCATTCCAGCGGTGCTTATGTTAGCGGAGATAAAAACGAAACGTAACGCGTCTCCTCAATAATCACAGCAGTAAGAATTGTTGGCTTGATTAGCCACTACTCAGGCCTGTAATTCAAATCTTTGTAGTAATACTCTACGTTCTGTTGATAACGCTTATGGGGTATATGAACCCGGTAAAAGGATTACCACACGGTAAGATAAATCAGTTTTACGGTTAACGTGATGATTAAGGAGCGAAATTAGCTGTACTAAAGATCAGGTATTGTATCTAAAAATATTGGTCCAGTTTCTTTAATAAGAAAAGTAAGCGGTTTTATGATTGCGTTACTGGGGGCGGGGAGGAACTTAACATGCTGGGGGCTTAAAATAAAAATCCCGCCGAAGCGGGATCTTAATAAGCAGCACTGAGAGGATTAAAGCAGGAAGTCTTCCAGTTTCTTACCTTGCTCGTCCATTGCTTTCTTGATAACTGCTGGGGTACGGCCCTGGCCGGTCCAGGTTTTAGTTTCACCGTTTTCGTCGATGTACTGGTATTTAGCCGGGCGCGCAGCGCGTTTCGCTTTGCCTGCGGATTTAACAGCAGCAATGCTGTTCAGCAGCTCGTTAGGATCGATACCGTCAGCAATAAGCATTTCACGGTACTGCTGCAGTTTACGAGTACGTTCTTCAACTTCAGCCGCTGCCGCGTTTTCTTCTTCGCGACGTTCGTTAACCACAACCTCTAATTTTTCCAGCATCTCTTCCAGAGTTTCCAGGGTGCATTCTCTTGCCTGGGCACGAAGAGTACGGATGTTGTTCAGAATTTTAAGTGCTTCGCTCATTGTAGTAATCTCAAACTTATTATTGGGGGGTGACGTTTGAGCTAATAATAGAGCGTTATATTAAGTTCTGCAATAGCCGTGAATGTAAGGAATTCAAAATTTGCTGATATATATGCGGTGGTTTAAATACGGTTAACTTAATTTCGGCCTGCCAGACCACACCAAATGGCACTTTAAGACTCAATTTTTAGACAACAACCCTGAGGTCAAAAGGGTTTGTTGGTGGGGAAAAAAAGATAAAATTTCGCATTAATCATCAAATATCAATTGAATCTATTAATGCCTGTGGCTGATACAGGCTGTTTACAATTTATAATAATTGAGCAAGTGAACAATTTCCTGGAGGAGGTATAAACGTGGCACAACAGCTTCTGCTACGGCTGTTTCACCGGTGAAGGCGGCAGCTATTACTCACTGTATAAGCGTGATTTATTAATATATCTGATGAAATTAACCCTTGTGTTTAGAGAGGTAATCGGTAATCCACTGCTTCGCATCGCTGTGGTACAATCCGCAGCAACATTATTTACATTCTGATTCAGGCTACAGGTGCAATGGCTCAACTCTATTTTTACTACTCTGCAATGAACGCAGGAAAATCGACAGCACTGCTTCAGTCCTCCTGGAATTACCAGGAAAGAGGGATGCGCACGCTGGTGTATACCGCGGAGATAGATAATCGTTTTGGTGTCGGTAAAGTCAGTTCACGTATTGGTCTGTCATCCCCTGCCAGACTGTATAACCAGGCGACGGATTTGTTTGCCGATATTCGCGCAGAGCAGCAGTCTGCGCCGGTACATTGCGTGCTGGTAGATGAAAGCCAGTTCTTATCTAAAGAGCAGGTCTATGCTTTATCTGACGTTGTGGATGAGTTAGATATACCGGTTTTGTGCTACGGCCTGCGTACGGATTTTCGTGGCGAATTATTCAGCGGTAGCCAGTACCTTCTCGCGCTGTCCGATAAGCTGGTGGAGTTGAAGACGATTTGTTTCTGCGGGCGCAAGGCCAGCATGGTGTTACGCCTCGATCAGGATGGGCGTCCTTATAATGAAGGTGAGCAGGTTGTGATTGGCGGCAATGAGCGCTACATCTCAGTTTGCCGTAAGCATTATAAAGAAGCGTTAATTAAAGGCTCTCTGCAGGAGATTCAGGGGCGTTAATTAAGAAGCAGGGCAGCCTATGCCCTCGTGGTATTAAACGCGTTGTCGTGGCCTGAGCGCGTGAATCAGGCATAAAAAAACCCGCCGAAAGGCGGGTTTTGTATTTGAAAGCTAACGATTAAGCCGTTTTCTTCGCTTTTTTATCAGCTTTTGCTGCAGGCGCCGCTTCTTTAGCCACCGCGCCTTCAACGAACTCACGTCCGTAGTAGGTATCCAGCAGAATCTGTTTCAGTTCAGAAATCAGCGGATAGCGAGGGTTTGCACCGGTACACTGGTCATCAAACGCATCTTCAGACAGTTTGTCAACGTGCGCCAGGAAGTCTGCTTCCTGTACGCCTGCTTCGCGGATGGACTTAGGAATACCCAGTTCAGCCTTGATAGAATCCAGCCATGCCAGCAGTTTCTCAATCTTAGCCGCGGTACGGTCACCCGCAGCGGTCAGACCCAGATGGTCAGCGATTTCAGCATAGCGACGACGTGCCTGTGGGCGATCGTACTGGCTGAAAGCGGTCTGCTTGGTTGGGTTGTCATTCGCGTTATAGCGGATAACGTTGGAAATCAGCAGGGCGTTCGCCAGGCCGTGAGGGATGTGGAACTGAGAACCCAGTTTATGAGCCATTGAGTGACACACACCCAGGAAGGCGTTAGCAAACGCGATACCGGCGATAGTCGCTGCGTTGTGAACACGTTCACGGGCAACCGGGTTTTTAGACCCTTCATTATAGGAAGCTGGCAGGTTTTCCTTGAGCAGTTTCAGCGCTTGCAGAGCCTGACCGTCAGAGAATTCGCTCGCCAGTACGGAAACGTAAGCTTCCAGCGCGTGAGTGACGGCATCCAGACCACCAAAGGCGCACAGTGACTTAGGCATGTCCATAACCAGGTTAGCATCAACAATCGCCATATCCGGCGTCAATGCGTAGTCAGCCAGTGGATATTTCTGGCCCGTTGCATCATCAGTTACAACCGCAAACGGAGTGACTTCTGAACCGGTACCGGACGTGGTGGTAACCGCAATCATCTTCGCTTTCACGCCCATTTTCGGGAACTTGTAGATACGTTTACGGATATCCATAAAGCGCAGCGCCAGTTCTTCAAAGTGGGTTTCCGGGTGTTCGTACATCACCCACATGATTTTCGCAGCATCCATTGGGGAGCCGCCGCCCAGCGCGATAATCACGTCTGGCTTGAAGGAGTTCGCCAGCTCTGCGCCTTTACGTACAACGGTCAGCGTCGGGTCAGCTTCAACTTCGAAGAAGACTTCGGTTTCTACACCTGCTGCTTTCAGCACGGAGGTGATCTGGTCAGCGTAGCCGTTGTTGAACAAGAAGCGGTCAGTCACAATCAGCGCACGTTTGTGGCCATCAGTAATCACTTCGTCCAGCGCAATTGGCAGGGAGCCACGGCGGAAGTAGATAGATTTCGGAAGTTTATGCCACAACATGTTCTCAGCTCGCTTAGCAACGGTTTTCTTGTTGATCAGGTGCTTCGGACCCACGTTTTCAGAGATGGAGTTACCACCCCATGAACCACAGCCCAGCGTCAGGGAAGGGGCCAGTTTGAAGTTATACAGGTCGCCGATGCCACCCTGAGAAGCCGGGGTGTTAATCAGGATACGTGCGGTCTTCATTTTGTCGCCGAAGAATTTAACGCGCGCAGGCTGGTTGTCCTGGTCGGTATACAGGCAAGAGGTATGGCCGATACCGCCCATCTCAACCAGTTTTTCCGCTTTCACCACGGCATCTTCGAAGTTTTTGGCACGGTACATTGCCAGGGTCGGAGACAGTTTTTCGTGAGCAAACGGCTCAGACTCATCCACTACGGACACTTCGCCGATCAGGATTTTGGTGTCTGCGGGTACGGTAAAGCCTGCCAGTTCAGCAATTTTGGTTGCTGGCTGACCAACGATTGCGGCATTCAGCGCGCCATTTTTCAGGATGATGTCCTGTACGGCTTTCAGCTCTTTGCCCTGCAGCAGGTAGCCGCCGTGGGTAGCGAAGCGCTCACGCACTGCGTTATAAGCAGAATCGACAACGATAACGGACTGTTCAGAAGCACAGATCACGCCGTTATCGAAGGTTTTGGACATCAGAATAGAAGCAACAGCACGTTTGATGTCTGCGGTTTCGTCAACCACAACCGGGGTGTTACCGGCACCAACGCCGATAGCAGGTTTACCAGAGCTATAAGCCGCTTTAACCATGCCTGGACCACCGGTAGCCAGAATCATATTGATATCCGGGTGGTGCATCAGAGCGTTAGACAGCTCTACGGAAGGCTGATCGATCCAGCCGATCAGATCTTTCGGTGCACCGGCAGCGATTGCAGCCTGCAGCACGATATCCGCTGCTTTGTTGGTTGCATCTTTAGCACGCGGATGTGGCGAGAAGATGATGGCGTTACGGGTCTTCAGGCTGATTAAAGATTTGAAGATGGCGGTAGACGTCGGGTTGGTGGTAGGGACGATACCGCAGATGATGCCGATGGGTTCAGCGATAGTGATGGTACCGAAGGTGTGATCTTCAGACAGCACACCGCAGGTTTTCTCATCTTTATAGGCATTGTAGATATATTCGGAAGCAAAGTGGTTTTTAATCACTTTATCTTCGACGATACCCATACCGGATTCGGCAACGGCTAATTTAGCCAGGGGGATTCGAGCGTCGGCAGCTGCCAGGGCGGCAGCACGGAAGATTTTATCGACTTGCTCTTGAGTAAAGTTGGCATATTCACGCTGGGCTTTCTTTACGCGCTCTACGAGGGCGTTCAGTTCCGCGACATTAGTTACAGCCATAATGCTCTCCTGATAATGTTAAACTCTTTTAGTAAATAAGCTGCGCGAGTCGACAGTATAGTCAGCAGCAACAGAATGCGTGTTTAGGACGAAACGATGCCGTACAAAATACCTGATTTCATGCGCTGATTTACTAAAAGAGCCTCACCTGAACAAGCGGCTTCAGAGGAAAATTCTGCTTTTCAGATGTGACCAAGAGTACCCACTTCTGAGTAGGTTTTTCGTGATCTAAATCACAACTATCTCATGCTGACACCATTCAGCAGGCGCTACTCAGGTGATTGATAAATCTTTAAAAATTTAGTCACAGCGATGACAAAACAAAGTACCACAAATTCAACATTAAGGTAACAGTTCACCACCATGCTAAAATTAGTTGCTGTCGCGGTCGATTACCCAGGGAAATAGCGTAGCGGCGGGGGTGTTTTTCCATTACATTACGCCTGCTTTTGCTTTGTTCATTTGCGGAGTTTTGCGTGGCTCAATCCTTTTTCGACTTGCCAACCTATATTAAGTTTTTTATCGGGATGTTTGCTCTGGTCAACCCGGTAGGGATTATTCCCGTCTTTATTAGCATGACCAGTTACCAGAGTGCGGCCGCAAGAAATAAAACCAATCTTACCGCCAATCTCTCGGTTGCGATTATTCTCTGGACCTCACTTTTTCTTGGCGACGGCATTCTGCAAGTCTTTGGTATTTCAATAGACTCATTCCGCATCGCCGGCGGCATTCTGGTGGTGACCATTGCCATGTCGATGATAAGCGGCAAGCTGGGTGAGGATAAACAAAACAAGCAGGAAAAGTCAGAGAGCGCCATCCGCGAAAGCGTAGGTGTTGTTCCGCTTGCATTACCGCTGATGGCGGGGCCTGGGGCCATCAGTTCCACTATCGTTTGGGGCAGTCGCTACCATAACTGGGGCCACCTTCTGGGCTTTTCTATCGCCATTGCGCTGTTTGCTTTCTGCTGCTGGCTGCTGTTCCGTATTGCGCCCTGGCTTGTGCGCATATTGGGGCAAACCGGCATAAACGTGATCACCCGTATCATGGGGCTGTTGTTGATGTCGCTCGGCATCGAATTTATCGTCACCGGAGTGAAGGCTATCTTTCCTGGATTATTAAGTTAATTCCGCTGCTACTTTCAAATGAAAAAGCAGAATCTTTATTCTGCTTTTCTTCTCTTAATAGATGAAAAATGCATCTATCCGTTGTTCCTTTTTTGCAAAAACAAATGCGAATCTTTCATAAGAAAATACTTTGGAAAACCGTAGATTAGCGGTTGACGGTGTAACAAGTTGTACAGAAAAGTGGCAATCGAAATTATATTTAGCTGCCGTTATGCAATCAGGCTTGCTGCGAATTTATTGAGATGATATTAGTAATTCATGCCTTCCCGCAGAGGAATGTGCTAAAAAATAATCAATTGTTAATTTTTTGTGAGTGATGAAGCGAGTGAGAAATCGTCCTCCCTTCCCGTGCGGTGATGCCCAAGTAACTCCATGATTATAAAGATTATGTGTAAGTTAATTGATTGGCGTGTTGCGCATCGCGCTCCCCACAATCTCTCCATAAAAGAGAAATGGTTAACAAATTTGCAAATTGTATTGGCGGGTATCTGAAGCTTTTGATACTTTCCGGGCAAAACAATTCGCTGAAAAAAGTTTCTTTTGTAGATGAGAATGATTTCGCAGAGTAATCATGTCCTGCGAAATAGAGATTACTGCCCGTCGACCACGCAATCGGCGGCATACCAGAATCGACGTAATGAGGCTGTCGTATCGAACGGCCCGAAAATAAAGTCGGTGATAGCGAGAAGTAAAGCAGTATCCCGTACGGACGCTTAACGCTCCTGCGCTGTAAGGGACCCCAAGGGGAAGAGGCTGACTTTCGGGTCAGTAATTATAATGAGTGGAGTACCAACACAATGACAAATATCACTAAAAAAAGCCTGATTGCAGCAGGCATTTTAACTGCGCTGATTGCCGGCAATGTCGCTATGGCGGCGGACGTCCCGGCTGGTGTTCAACTGGCAGAGAAACAAGACCTGGTTCGTAACAACGGTTCAGAACCACAGTCTCTGGACCCGCACAAAATTGAAGGCGTGCCGGAGTCCAACATTAGCCGCGATTTATTTGAAGGTTTGCTGGTTACCGACCTGCAGGGTCACCCCACTGCCGGCGTTGCCGAGTCATGGGATAACAAAGACTTTAAAGTGTGGACCTTCCACCTGCGTAAAGATGCTAAATGGTCAAACGGCGAGCCTGTAACCGCTCAGGACTTCGTTTACAGCTGGCAGCGCCTGGCTGACCCGAAAACCGCTTCCCCATACGCAAGCTACCTGCAGTACGGCCACCTCGCTAACATCGACGATATTATCGCCGGTAAGAAGCCGACCAGCGATCTGGGCGTAAAAGCCATCGACGCCAACACGCTGGAAGTGACTCTGAGCGAGCCGGTTCCTTATTTCTACAAGCTGCTGACTCACCCGTCCGTTTCTCCGGTTCCTAAAGCAACCATTGAAAAATTCGGCGACAAATGGACTCAGCCAGCCAATATCGTGACCAACGGTGCTTATAAAGTAAAAGATTGGGTAGTTAACGAACGTATTGTTCTGGTGCGTAACACCGACTACTGGAATAACAAAAAAACCGTTATCAACCAGGTCACCTATCTGCCAATCTCTTCTGAAGTTACCGACGTAAACCGCTACCGCAGCGGCGAAATCGACATGACTTATAACAACTTGCCGATTGAGCTGTTCCAGAAGCTGAAGAAAGAGATCCCAACTGAAGTACACGCCGATCCGTATCTGTGCACCTATTACTACGAGATCAACAACCAGAAAGCACCGTTTACCGACGCACGTGTACGTACCGCGCTGAAACTGGGCCTGGATCGTGACATCATCGTAAATAAAGTGAAAAACCAGGGTGACCTGCCGGCTTATGGCTACACCCCACCGTATACCGATGGCGCGAAACTGACCAAACCAGAGTGGTTCACCTGGTCTCAGGAAAAACGTAACGAAGAAGCGAAGAAACTGCTGGCTGAAGCGGGCTACACCAAAGACAAACCGCTGACCTTCAACCTGCTGTATAACACCTCCGATCTGCACAAGAAGCTGGCTATCGCCGTGGCGTCTATCTGGCAGAAAAACCTGGGTGTGAACGTCAAGCTGGAAAACCAGGAGTGGAAAACCTTCCTGGATACCCGTCATCAGGGTACCTTCGACGTGGCGCGTGCAGGCTGGTGTGCGGACTATAACGAACCGACTTCCTTCCTGAACACCATGCTGTCCGACAGCTCGAACAACACCGCGCACTATAAGAGCCCGGCATTCGACAAGATAATCGCCGATACTTTGCAGGTGACTGACGAAGCCCAGCGTACCGCGCTGTATGACAAAGCTGAACAGCAGCTTGATAAAGACTCAGCAATCGTTCCGGTTTACTACTACGTTAACGCCCGTCTGGTTAAGCCGTGGGTTGGTGGTTATACCGGTAAAGACCCGCTGGATAATGTCTACGTCAGAGACTTGTACATTATCAAACATTAATGGCAATTCGTGGGGCAGGGCTCACCGGCTTCGGCCGGTGGTTGAGTCGTGCCCCATCGTGTCTTATTTACATCGCACTGCAAAGGCACAGGCCAGAAGGTACGGGCAATGTTGAAATTTATTCTACGTCGTTGTCTGGAAGCAATTCCGACACTCTTTATTCTTATAACGATTTCCTTCTTTATGATGCGTCTCGCTCCGGGGAGTCCTTTTACCGGCGAACGTACGCTGCCGCCAGAAGTCATGGCGAACATCGAAGCGAAGTATCACCTGAACGATCCGATCACCACCCAATATTTCAGCTATTTAAAGCAGCTGGCACACGGGGATTTCGGGCCGTCATTTAAATACAAAGACTATTCTGTGAATGACCTGGTGGCTTCCAGCTTCCCGGTTTCCGCTAAATTGGGCGCAGCCGCCTTCATCTTTGCTATTGTGCTGGGTGTCACGGCGGGCGTGGTTGCGGCGCTGAATCAAAATACCAAATGGGATTACACGGTAATGGGCTTTGCCATGACGGGGGTCGTTATCCCCAGCTTCGTGGTGGCTCCGTTGCTGGTACTGATATTCGCCATCACCCTGAAGTGGCTGCCCGGAGGCGGCTGGAACGGGGGCGCGCCGAAGTACATGATACTGCCGATGATCGCGCTGTCTCTGGCTTATATCGCCAGCATTGCGCGTATTACTCGCGGTTCAATGATTGAAGTCCTGCACTCTAACTTTATCCGCACCGCACGCGCTAAAGGCTTGCCGATGCGCCGTATTGTGCTGCGCCACGCCCTGAAACCCGCACTGCTGCCGGTACTGTCGTACCTTGGGCCTGCTTTTGTTGGGATCATCACCGGCTCAATGGTTATTGAAACGATTTATGGCTTGCCGGGCATCGGCCAGCTGTTTGTTAACGGTGCGCTGAACCGTGACTATTCACTGGTTCTCAGCCTGACCATTCTGGTCGGTGCGCTGACGATTCTGTTCAACGCGGTGGTCGACGTGCTGTATGCCGTCATCGACCCGAAAATCCGTTACTAAGCTGGAGTGGCCATAATGTTGACTAAGAAAAACAGCGAGGCGCTGGAAAACTTCAGTGAAAAACTGGAAGTTGAAGGCCGTAGTCTGTGGCAGGATGCGCGCCGCCGTTTTATCCATAACCGCGCGGCGATCACCAGCCTGTTCGTCCTGGCGGTAATTGCTCTGTTCGTGGCGTTTGCTCCGGTACTGTCGCAGTTTACCTACTTTGATACCGACTGGGGCATGATGTCGGCAGCGCCTGATATGGCGTCCGGGCACTATTTCGGTACCGACTCTTCAGGACGTGATTTGCTGGTTCGCGTGGCCATCGGTGGGCGTATCTCCCTGATGGTTGGTGTTGCTGCTGCGCTGGTTGCGGTGGTTGTAGGAACGCTTTACGGCTGTCTGGCCGGCTACCTCGGCGGTAAGATCGACTCCGTGATGATGCGTCTGCTGGAGATCCTGAACTCCTTCCCGTTCATGTTCTTCGTCATTCTGCTGGTGACCTTCTTCGGGCAAAACATCCTGCTTATCTTCGTGGCTATCGGCATGGTGTCATGGCTGGACATGGCGCGTATCGTGCGCGGTCAGACCCTGAGTCTGAAGCGTAAAGAGTTTATCGAAGCGGCTCATGTGGGCGGCGTTTCTACGATGAACATCGTTCTGCGTCACATCGTGCCGAACGTACTGGGTGTGGTGGTGGTATACGCCTCGCTGCTGGTTCCAAGCATGATCCTGTTCGAATCTTTCCTGAGCTTCCTGGGCCTCGGCACGCAGGAGCCTCTGAGCAGCTGGGGCGCATTGTTAAGTGATGGTGCGAACTCCATGGAGGTATCACCCTGGCTTCTGCTGTTCCCGGCAGGCTTCCTGGTGATTACGCTGTTCTGTTTTAACTTTATCGGCGATGGTCTGCGTGATGCCCTCGACCCGAAAGATCGTTAAGGAGTACCTCCATGAGTACTATTGAAACTTCTCCGGTGGCCGCTCCACTGAACAAATCAGAGGTTCTGCTCGACGTTAAAGACCTGCGCGTGACCTTTGGCACGCCGGACGGTGACGTCACCGCGGTAAACGACCTCAACTTTAGCCTGCGTGCGGGTGAAACCCTCGGCATTGTTGGCGAGTCCGGATCCGGCAAATCGCAGACTGCTTTTGCCCTGATGGGACTGCTGGCGGCCAACGGCCGCATCGGCGGCTCCGCGAAATTCAACGGCAAAGAGATCCTGAACCTGCCGGAAGCGCAGCTTAACCGCCTGCGCGCCGAGCAAATCTCGATGATTTTCCAGGATCCAATGACCTCGCTGAACCCGTACATGCGCGTGGGCGATCAGCTGATGGAAGTGCTGATGCTGCACAAGAAACTCGGAAAAGCGGAAGCGTTTGAAGAGTCTGTGCGGATGCTGGATGCGGTGAAGATGCCGGAAGCGCGCAAGCGTATGCGCATGTTTCCGCACGAATTCTCCGGCGGTATGCGTCAGCGCGTGATGATTGCCATGGCGCTGCTGTGCCGGCCTAAACTGCTGATTGCCGACGAACCTACCACGGCGCTGGACGTGACCGTTCAGGCGCAGATCATGACGCTGCTGAACGAGCTGAAACGCGAGTTCAACACCGCGATCATCATGATCACCCACGACCTGGGCGTGGTGGCCGGTATCTGCGACAAAGTACTGGTGATGTACGCCGGGCGTACTATGGAATACGGCAACGCGCGTGACGTGTTCTACAAGCCGGTCCATCCGTACTCCATCGGCCTGCTGAACGCGGTGCCGCGCCTGGATGCGGAAGGTGAGTCTTTGCTTACCATCCCGGGTAACCCGCCGAACCTGCTGCGTTTACCGAAGGGATGCCCGTTCCAGCCTCGCTGCCAGTTTGCTATGGAAGCGTGTAACAGTGCTCCGCCACTGGAGCAGTTTGGTGATGGCCGCCTGCGTGCCTGCTTTAGACCGGTGGAGGAATTAGCATGAGCACCGTTGCAGAAGAAAGAAAAGTGCTGTTAGAAATCGCTGACCTGAAGGTGCACTTTGACATCAAAGACGGCAAGCAGTGGTTCTGGCAGCCTTCAAAAACCCTGAAAGCCGTTGATGGGGTTACCCTGCGTTTGTACGAAGGGGAGACCCTTGGTGTGGTGGGCGAGTCCGGCTGCGGTAAGTCGACGTTTGCCCGTGCTATCATTGGCCTTGTGAAAGCGACCGATGGGCGTGTTGCCTGGCTTGGGAAAGATCTTCTGGGCATGAAGCCGGAAGAGTGGCGCAACGTGCGCAGCGATATTCAGATGATTTTTCAGGATCCGCTGGCCTCGCTGAACCCGCGTATGAACATCGGCGATATTATTGCCGAGCCGCTGCTGACCTATCATCCCAAAATGCCTAAGCAGGAAGTTCGCGACCGCGTGAAGGCGATGATGATGAAAGTGGGCCTGTTGCCGAACCTGGTTAACCGCTACCCGCACGAGTTTTCCGGCGGCCAGTGCCAGCGTATCGGTATTGCGCGCGCGCTGATTCTGGAACCTAAACTCATCATCTGTGATGAGCCGGTTTCCGCGCTGGATGTTTCCATTCAGGCGCAGGTGGTTAACCTGCTGCAAAAACTGCAGCGCGAGATGGGCCTGTCGCTTATCTTTATCGCCCACGACCTTGCGGTTGTGAAGCACATCTCCGATCGTGTGCTGGTGATGTATCTGGGGCATGCGGTAGAACTCGGCACCTATGACGAGGTTTACCACAACCCGCTGCACCCTTACACCAAAGCGCTGATGTCGGCAGTGCCGATCCCTGACCCGGATCTGGAAAAGAACAAAACCATCCAGCTGCTGGAAGGTGAGCTGCCGTCGCCGATTAACCCGCCTTCAGGCTGCGTGTTCCGTACCCGCTGCCCGATTGCAGGCCCGGAGTGCGCGAAAACGCGTCCTGTACTGGAAGGGAGTTTCCGCCATGCGGTTTCCTGTCTGAAGGTCGACCCGCTATAATCTCGCCAGGGGCCAGCACCGCGCTGGCCCTTTCTTTATGCGAGGATTGCCGTGTCAGGGAACATCTCTTCATTTCGAGCGCTGCTTTACCGCTTTCTGTTTGATCAAAATACCCGTTCCGGGCGCCGCTTTGAGGCGTTTTGCGGCCTGCTGGCGCTGCTTAGCGTTGCCGTTGTCTTTACCGAATCGAGCGTAGGGAGCGACCCGAGGCTGACGTTCGATGAATGGCAGCTCTTTATCTGGCTTGAAATCATCTTCACGCTGTTGTTTACCTGCGAATACGTATTGCGAGTGCTGACGTGGCCTAAACCCGTCCGCTATGTGTTTAGCGTCTGGGGTATTATCGACCTGGCGACCATGCTGCCGCTGTATGTGCTGTGGCTGTGGCCAGAGTTCGCTATTCACTATTATTTTGCCTGGCGAGCGATGCGCGCCATCCGCGTGCTCCGCATTCTCAAACTCTTGCGCTACATGCCCGCGCTCAAAAGCCTGTGGCGGAGCCTGCTCAACGCCAGCAATCAGTTAATCCTGTTCTACTCGTTTATTGCCATCGTAATGGTCGCGGCGGGCGCGCTGATGTACGGCATAGAAGGGAAGGCCAACGGCTTTACCAGCCTGGGTGTGGCGGTCTATTGGGCGGTTGTGACGGTGACAACCGTCGGTTATGGCGACATTGTGCCGCATACCGCTTTAGGCCGCTTCGTTGCCTCATTACTGATTTTGATTGGTTATTCGGTAATAGCCATTCCCACCGGGATTTTAACGTCTCAGATGTCGCAGGATATGCAAAGAAGACGGTCGGTGAGAGAGTGCACGCGCTGCCATCAGCAGGATCATGCCGCTAACGCGCATTACTGCAAAACTTGCGGGGAGCATCTTCCGCCCAATGAGAAGTAACAGCGCGGCCTGAGGGCCGCGCAGGGATGATTACTCACGCCACAGGATGTGGCAAAGCTTGTGGTCTTTCTCACGGCACAGCAGCACGCGAGCAAAGATATCGTTCAGCTCGCCGCCGTCGGTGTCCGCCAGCCCGATAACCACTTCGGCGAAGAAGTCCGGATTCAGGTCGAAATCGACGTGCTCCTGCCAGTCTTCGGCCGGGTCAAACAGCTCCGCGCCGCCGCGTTCCTCGAACTGCAGATTGAACAGAATAATGTCGGCAGGATCGAGGTTATCACCCGCCAGCTCGAGAAAAATATCGTACGCCTGTTCTAAAGTCTCGTCTTCGGTCAGGCGGTTATTCAGATCCATTTCCATCTCTACATCCACTTATCGAGTGCTGATGCGCCACGTTTTACAGCAACGGACTAAAGAAGTAAAACAGTCGCTCAGCCATACGCTGCCAGAGCGGGCGTTTTACCCACAAATGCGCGTCCAACAGCCGCGAGCGGGAAATATAGTCATCCTGTACTGCCGCTAAATCACCGGCAAAACCTTCATCATCGATGACCAGCGTAATCTCAAAGTTGAGCCACAGGCTGCGCATATCCAGGTTTACGGTACCCACCAGGCTCAACTGACCATCGACCAGCACGCTCTTGGTGTGCAACAGGCCTCCTTCAAACTGATAAATCTTCACGCCTGCGGCGAGCAGCTCGGTGAAGAACGCACGGCTTGCCCAGCCGACCAGCAGAGAATCGTTTTTACGCGGGACGATGATGCTCACGTCAACGCCACGCTGAGCCGCGGTGCAAATCGCATGCAGCAAATCATCGCTTGGCACGAAGTAGGGGGTGGTCATTATCAGATATTCACGCGCCGCATAGACGGAAGTCAGTAATGCCTGGTGAATCAAATCCTCAGGGAAGCCTGGCCCTGAGGCGATAGTGTGAATGGTATGGCCGCTGGCTTCTTCAAACGGCATGATGTTTTCATCCGGCGGCGGCGGGAGAATACGTTTGCCGGTCTCTATCTCCCAGTCACAGGAGTAAACGATGCCCATGGCGGTGGCGACCGGGCCTTCCATACGTGCCATCAGGTCGACCCACTGGCCAACGTTGGCATCCTGCTTGAAGAAACGAGGGTCGACCATATTCATGCTGCCGGTATAGGCAATGTAATTATCGATCATCACCATTTTACGGTGCTGGCGCAGGTCCATGCGGCGCAGGAAAACACGCATCAGGTTAACCTTCAGCGCTTCAACAACCTCGATACCCGCGTTGCGCATCATATTTGCCCACGGGCTGCGGAAAAAGGCCACGCTGCCGGCTGAGTCGAGCATCAACCGGCAATGAATACCGCGACGTGCGGCGGCCATCAGCGATTCAGCCACCTGGTCGGCCATACCGCCAGGCTGCCAGATATAGAACACCATCTCGATGTTGTGGCGTGCTAGCTGAATATCTCGGATCAGCGCCTGCATAGTGTCATCTGAACTGGTCAGAAGCTGGAGTTGATTCCCCTTTACGCCGGCAATGCCCTGGCGTCGTTCGCATAGCTGGAACAGCGAATCCGCCACCTCACTGGTTTCCGAGGCAAAAATATGCTTGCAGTTCTTCAGGTCCTTTAGCCATTTGGCGGTAGAAGGCCACATGGCGCGAGCGCGCTCAGCACGGCGCTTACCAAGGTGCAATTCCCCCACGGAGAGATAGGCAATAATTCCGACCAGCGGCAGAATATAGATAATTAACAGCCAGGCCATAGCCGAAGGAACGGCACGGCGTTTCATCAATATACGTAGCGTTACGCCAGCAATAAGCAGCCAGTAGCCGAGAATAACCAGCCAGCTCACCACGGTATAGAAGGTTGTCATGCCTTAAAAATCCTTTTGAAACCGAATAGTTGAGAGTGTACGCAGAACTTTCATCGCTTAACACTAAAAGTATACGCAAAACGGATGGTTTGCCCGGCAGAAGGTTCTATAATGGCGCGTCTTTTTTGGAAAGTTGAGTTGTAGAAATGAGACGTAGCAGAACGGAAGTTGGGCGTTGGCGGATGCAGCGTCAGACGCAAAAACGCAGGGCGCGTTGGCTGGAAAGTCAGTCCCGGCGCAACATGCGCATCCATGCCATTCGTAAGTGCCTGGTTAACCAGCAGCGTAATTCATTGCTGTTTGCCATCCACGACCGCTGGGCATAAGACCAGGGCACCGATTGCGGTGCCCATCAATTATTTTCTTTTTTATCGTAGTAAATAAGGAAGCAACGCTTCCCCTGGCCCGGAAATTATCGTTCCAGACGGCGGAAATTTGTTTTTAAAATGATCATGATCATCCTCTGAGTGAAATTTATCGGCATAATTCTCGCGATTTTTCTTATATCTCCAGGATGTCTGAATAAGTGATTAGTGATTTAATTAAAAAGGATTTCTCTTACTCCAGGAGAATTAACTTTCTGTTTGTTATTATTGTTGCCGTGCTAATTGTTTTTAGCTCAATAATCTCCTTTGTAAGTTATAATCACCAGAAAACCACGTTAAATGAAGAGAGCGAGGGTTTTGTACACAATATTGCAACGTTCTACCTGGAGCAGCAGCTAAAAACCTTAGAGAATGCGCTATGGCAAAACTCTATTATGCTGAATAACAATTACGTTGAGGCACTGGTCAAGTCTGAAGACGAAGAACTGGAGAAAAAACTCACGACGTCAATCTCAATGCTGCCTGTCGTTTCAGGGTATATTATTGCTACGCGCGATGGCCGCTATAACAGTATCCCCAAATCCTACGTCGATAGTAATTATACGCTTTTGGGTCGTACCTGGTACGAACGCCTCAGCGTGAAGAGTTCTTTTGTTAATTACTCGGAAATTTATGCCAACGCGGTTGATCAATCGCCGGTGGTGACGATAGCCAAACTGCTGCATGACGATAAAGGCGAGCGCTATGGCGTATTTGCTATGGATCTGAATCTTATCGAGATGAGCTACGTGCTGCGCCAGCTTGAGAGCCCGAGTGAAGGGCATTTCTCGATTGTCGATCGCCAGGGGCGAGCCATCCTGGATGCAGACAGCGATGCAATAGGTACCCCGACTGTTCCGCAGGCAGCCATTGAGCGAATGACCAACGGACTTGGTTCATTTCACGACAACGTCACCAGCAAGCGTTATTACTATTATTCTTTCTCTAACCCCGACTGGTTTGTCGTCTTTACCGTTAAGGATAAAGTGATAGATGAGCACACCTTCTACTATGTCTGGGTTATTTGGGTGGCATTCGCCTTCTGCCTGACAATTTATTCATTGTTGTGGATCTTTATGCGCCATTCGATCAAATCGATGATCGTGGATATCGTTTCGATGATGCGCTTTGGCCGGCTTGAGTTAAAGAATGATGTAGATAAGCAAATTTTAAATGAGATTAATGAAAGCAGTCAGCAAATTAAAAGTGCGAAAAGTGCTTCACTAACGGATGGTCTCACCGGCCTGCTTAATCGTCGAAGCTTTGATAATGATATTAATTATTTATTAACCCGTAAAGCTCCCTTTAGCCTCGGAATTATCGATATTGATAACTTCAAAAAAATAAACGACGGATACGGTCATCTTGTTGGCGACACGGTTTTGAAAGTTATCGCTGATATGGGCATGGGGCTGCTGGACGATTACGCTAAGCTTTATCGTTACGGCGGGGAAGAAATTGCCTTTATTTACTTCTCCGATAATCAGGTTAAAGCCATGGAAATTATGGAAAGCTGGCGCAGGCAGGTGGAGAACAAAATCTGGCGTGAGCAAGGACTGGTCGTCACCTTCAGCGGCGGTATTTGCCCGTGGCGCGGAGAGGGCTACGAGGCGTTTATCGAGAAAGCTGACAGGCTGCTTTATAAGGCAAAATCCAGCGGTAAAAATAAAGTGGTTATCGCGACCAGCTAAGAAAAGCCTGCACTAAGGAGTTGTTACATGGAGAAAAGCGCTGAGTTCATCATTAATCGCGTGATGAAGAATAACTTCAGCATGGCTTTTGAGTCGTTGCTACAGCCTATTTTCGACACATCAAGTTTTAAGTGTGTCGGAACCGAAATGCTCATCCGGGGCGTGCATCGCCGGGCCCTTGTCGCCCCGGATCTGTTTATTCACCGTCTGGAAGACAATGGCGGCATCGTTTCTTTGGGGGAGCATATTATCGGCACGGCTTTTAGCTACATGAAAGACGTCATCATGCCGCATAACAGCAGCTATTTAATGCACCTTAATCTTTCACCCGTGCAGTTGAATGACGTCGGTTTCGCCGGACGGGTGATTGCCCTCGCAGTGCAGCGCTCTGTGCCCGTGCAGCGCATCGTGTTTGAGATAACGGATAACCATCTTCCGTTAGATGACGCCGGGCGTGAAAATGCCGTTCGCCTTCGCGAGGCTGGCTTCTTGCTGGCGTGGGATGATATTCACAGCGTTGAGCAGCTGCAGGACAGGCTGGCCCAGGTGGATACGAACTTCATTAAGCTCGACCGCTCCTGTTTCAAGGCGACGTGCAGTGAGGAAACGCTGCGTATTGTCAGACGTGCGCAGGACAGTGAAGTTGATGTGATCGCCGAAGGTGTCGAAACCTTTTCGCAAATGCAGATGCTGTTTAATAACAATGTCAGGATGGCGCAAGGGTACCTGTTTTCCCGGCCACTGGACCGGGAAAGCTTCCGTCATAAGCACCTGCTGGTGAAGGATGCCTGAATCAATCGCGAGCCTGTACCGGCCAGACTCGCTATAGCACAAATCAGAAGACTTTCTTGAACGGCTTAACAACAACCTGCCTGTAAACGCCAGCGGCGACATACGGGTCGGCATCAGCCCAGGCTTTTGCTTCTTCCAGCGACGTGAACTCGGCAATCACCGTTGAGCCGGTAAAACCCGCGGCGCCGGGATCGTTGCTGTCGACCGCTGGCATCGGGCCTGCGGTAAGCAGGCGGCCTTCATCGCGTAACAGCTGAAGGCGAGCCAGGTGGGCAGGGCGGACCGACAGGCGTTTTTCAAGCGAGTCGGCAATATCTTCAGCATAAATGACATACAACACGTGTACACTTCCTTCTTGATGTTGGGTTGTAAACCACGGTAAGTGAATGCCGTGAAGACTGCAATTGAAAGATAAACAGGATGTTAAAACCTTGAGATAGTTGCGGGAAATTAGCTCAGATAGCAGGAAAATGTGCACCTTTGAACGATGCGTTGTTGAATATGATTGCTATTTGCATTT
Organism: Enterobacteriaceae bacterium RIT693; assembly: GCA_009668225.1. Lineage (GTDB taxonomy): Bacteria > Pseudomonadota > Gammaproteobacteria > Enterobacterales > Enterobacteriaceae > Cedecea. The sequence continues at coordinate 389,810 of WJYK01000003.1, forward strand.
AAAATTGTCGTCTCTTAAAGATACTGAAGCCATTATGACGTCAATGACCCTCGATTTACCTCGCCGCTTTCCGTGGCCGACTCTTCTCTCCGTCGGGATTCATGGTGCCGTTGTGGCCGGGTTGCTCTACACCTCGGTACATCAGGTTATTGAGTCCCCGGCGCCCTCGCAGCCGATCAGCGTCACGATGGTCGCCCCAGCCGACCTTGAGCCTCCGCAGCCAGCAGTTGTTCAGCCGCCGCCACAGCCGGTTGCGGAACCCGAGCCTGAGCCGGAACCTATTCCTGAGCCGCCGAAAGAGGCGCCAGTTGTGATTCACAAGCCGGAACCTAAGCCAAAACCGAAGCCTAAACCGGTCAAAAAAGTCGAACAGCCGAAGCGTGAAGTAAAGCCGGTTGAGCAGCCTCGCACGGCTTCGCCGTTTGAAAACAACGCCCCGGTGCAGCCATCGCCGACACCGGCAGCAAAACCGGCACCAGCAGCGCCTGCACCGTCTGTAAATACCGGGCCGCGCGTTATCAGCCGCGACAGGCCGCAGTACCCAACGCGCGCCTTTGCGCTGCGCATGGACGGTAACGTTCGCGTGAAGTTTGATGTCGATGCCGATGGTCGCGTGAATAACGTCGAGATCCTCTCCGCCCAGCCTGCCAACATGTTCGAGCGTGAAGTGAAGCAGGCTATGAAGAAGTGGCGCTACGAAAGCGGTAAGCCTGGTCAGGGCATTACCGTTAACATCAAATTCCGCATTAGCGGCGGCGCAAGTATGGATTAAGCTTTAACCGTCTGTTAGTCGAACAAGGCCGCACGTGGGAATGTGCGGCCTTTTTGTTATTCGTAGTCTTGTTGTTCGGCGTGTGATGAGCAGCATGGTGGCCAACCAAAGCAGGACACAACAAGCGGTGTAATTGTGGGCTGCGGCATCATTATTTGCGTGCTGGCAGGAGCGGGCGGCGATGTGAAACTCGATGGTCAGTACACCGTCAACATGGCGCGCGTCTATAAGGAAGGTAACGATCAGGTAGATGCCCTGCTGCTGCACACTGGGGAGCGTTGGTCCGAGTGCAACACAACAAGATGCATCGTTGGCTTTCAGTCTGGGAGATAAAGGCGTTGCAGCGGCAAAATAATCAAAGCAATAGAAACATCACATCTCAACCCGACACTCGGGGATGTAGTAAAAATTAAAGGTGATATGAAAAGACGAATGGTGGCAGGTGTTGGTGCAGGAGGGTATCCTGAAGGTGTTTTTTCCGATAATAAATTCGCGATCAATGCAGGGATGACAAAGGTTATCTGCTGGCGAGCAGATGCGTCTGTAGGTTTGACTTTTGGGTCTTTCCGATTAAAGATTTCAGCCCTGTATATGATTATGCAGGTTCCATATCGGCTGGTATTATTTCTGTTGAGGGTCTATAGGTAAAGACGGTATTGATGGTTCTTTCAGATTTGACGGTGGAATTGGCGCAAGTTTCCGACAAAATTGAAAACTGCAATAATCAGCCCGAGCTTAATGGTTCCGGTAGTGCCGAAATAATGTCGTGGCCTATCAAAAAGGACTAACTAAATGATGCTGTTGCTGTTAGGTATTGCTCTGATTGCTTTTGCTGTTGGAACAGTCATATTCTATCGGTTTGGTAAGATAACGGAAAGAAATCTTCAGTCTCCCGTAACAACAATACATTTTTTTGATGCGCTTTTTTTTGGGCTTGGAAGAAAAAACGAGATGAATATTGCTGTCTGTTCTTTCTTGATCTTTTTACTAAGCCTGTGGGGTATCTTTTATTTAAAATTGAAACCTCATTTTTGGGGGAGTTCCGAAAGTTATTTTGGTTTAGGGATCGCCGGGATTTTCTTTCTGATACTGCATTGCCGCTATGGTGCAAAGCATGTCGTTATCAAGCATGATGGTCTGGCACCGATGAGGGAATTAACTAATATCAAAGGGTATGGATTTGCGAGCCCATTTTTATGGCTAAGTCGGATCGGATATCTGGGATGGTTGATCGGGGTGATGCGCTGAATTAGGATGCTAAAATTACAATATATTCTGGCGTCGGTCCTGGTATCGGATTAAAACATCCACAACTTCACATCAGAGTAAAAAAAATGAAATGAATGGCGATACGACTAAGGAAATCTATCACTATGATTTAAAATGATATTGTATGTAACGTGCTGTCCGTGATGATGTTATTTTCCCTAATTATGTTCGCAGGGTGTTTTTTCATTTTTGTTTATAAGGTGCTCGGTGGTCCCAAAGGTTGGACGTGATTCTTTTCTTTTTTTAATTTCATTTTTTTCAGGCGTAATATTTTATCAGGGCTGGCATTGATCTTTCTTGTGCTGGCCTATATGGCTGAAGCTTTTGCTCAGTTTCGGGAAGGTGCAGGTATCATACTACTGTTGGCGAATGCATCCGGGAGCCTGTCAATTTTGCTTTTCGGTATATACGGGAAGTATTTATATCGGGGCGTTATTGATGATAAAACCCTTTTTTTTCATCAAAGTATTCCTGACTAAGATTGGTTTTTCTTTTGCGGATGTACTTCTCTTGCTGTCGCGATTTACCTATATTGCCTGGATTGTAATAACTATTTATAACTAAATCCGGCTAGTTCTCTGCAGTTTTAAAGGTCTGGTGAATAAAAAACCCGGCATTGCCGGGTTTCTCTTAAGCATTAATCTGTCTGAGGTATCGCGCGAGGCTTGCCTTCTTTATCCACGGCGACGTAGATAAATATCGCCTCCGTGGCTTTGTAGCGCTGGCCGATAGGCTCGGAAGAGACCTTTTTCACCCAGACCTCCACATTGATGGTGATGGACGTTGTCCCGCGCTTAACGCAGCGGGCGTAGCAGCACACCACGTCGCCTACGGCCACCGGCTTCAGGAAGGTCATGCCGTCCACGCGCACGGTCACGACGCGGCCATGAGCGATCTCTTTGGCCTGAATGGCGCCGCCCATATCCATCTGCGACATCAGCCAGCCGCCAAAAATATCGCCGTTGGCGTTGGTGTCCGCTGGCATTGCCAGGGTGCGCAGCACTAATTCACCTTGCGGTAATTCGTTCGGCATTACTGCTCTTCCTTTGGCATATGACGGTAGATATAGACGCCGCTCAGCAGGGTAAAGACCAGCGTGATAGCGGTCAGCCCGAAGACTTTAAAGTTAATCCAGATGCTTTCCGGGAGCCAGAACGCCACGTAAATATTCAGCAAACCACAGGCAATGAAGAACAGCGCCCAGGCGATATTAAGGCGAAACCACACGTCGGTCGGCAACGTGATTTCTTTACCCAACATGCTTTGAATCAGCAGCTTGTTCATGCCGAACTGCATAAACAGCAGCGCCGCTGCGAACAGGCCGTAGATCAGCGTGACTTTCCACTTAATGAATTCGGCGTTGTGGAAGTAAATGGTCAGCCCGCCAAAGACGGCAACCATCACGAAGGTCACCAGCGTGGTTTTCTCCAGCTTGCGGTATTTAATCCAGCTGTAAACCAGCGCGAGGGCGGTGGCGATGATCAGCGCCCAGGTGCCGACAAAAATGTCGTACATCTTGTAGAAGGCAAAGAAGACAATCAGGGGCAGGAAGTCGAGAAACTGCTTCATAATCTGTTCCGTAAAGAGGTGACTCCTGACTATAACGCGCGGTCAGGAGTCGGGGAAGGTTATTGACGTATCAACATGTACAGGCGGAATAAGTAGATAAGCAGCACGGCAGAAATCAGGTTGCTTATGGTATTCGCAATCACGGCTCCGGCTTCCGGCGACAGCGTGGCAAAGCTTGAGGCCAGCAGCAGTAACGCCGTTTTTGCCGCCAGCCACGCGACGACCGCAGGGGCGACAAGGCGCATGTTCGCCCACACCAGCCGCAGGCTGCTGCGCATAGAGCGGAAAATCCCGATTTTATCCTGCACCAGCATTACCGGCGCAAGCGACAGCAGGATGGCCAGCAGTACGCCCGGCACAACCACAAGCATGATGCCGATTTGCACCAGCAGCGTGGTCAGGAAGATCAGAATGAACATTTTTGGCAGCACCGGCGCGGAGGCGCCAATCGCGCGCAGGGCGCTAACGCGCTGACCTGCAGAGACGATTTGCATCAGCACCATCATGCTGGCCGCCAGAATGGCGTTGCCAATCAAGCCTGAAAACGTTGAGGCAGCAGACGCTTTCAGTAACACTTGCTGCTGCTCCAGCGACATATTTTGCACTAAATCAAACAACCCAACGCTACCCGCCAGGTTATCTCCCTCACTCAAAATCGCCATTTGTTCTTCGTTGGGCGAGAACGCGCGGCCGATTATCACCGAAATTAAGGCGCAAAGTAACGCAATCAGTAAGATGGTAACAAACTGATTACGAAGAAAATTTCCCGTGTCACGGTATACCGAACCCGCCGTGATAGACATGCACTCTCCTTGGTGTTGCTAACGGTTATCAATCTGCGGGCAATTGTACCCTGGATGTAGGCGCCGTGGCACCACAAAGACTTTCACTAAGCGGTTGAATTGTGTCGATTAGCTTGCAGGTCGTACAAATATGACAAAAATTTACGAAAGCTGATAATTCAATAAAATTGATCTGATTTCACTTTGTTGTTTTTCATGGCATCACTAAAAATTAATCCAGATCATTGAATGTTAAATTAGAGGGCAAAGTGTGATCGGTGTTAGATCACTTTGTACTTCTTTCTAAGTATATTCAGCCCGCTGTTAAAAACCATAACAAGGGAAGGGCTATGAAAAAACTCACACTGGCATTACTGGCGATGGGGTGTCTGTCCGGTGCGGCATCGGCGCATGAGGCGGGTGAATTCTTTATGCGCGCGGGTACTGCAACGGTTCGTCCAACCGCTGGATCGGACGATGTGCTCAAAATGGGTAGCTTTAAGGTCGACAACAACACGCAGATGGGGCTGACCTTCGACTACATGGTCACCGACAACATCGGGATCGAGTTACTGGCGGCTACGCCGTTCCGTCACAAGGTTGGCCTTGGTCCAACCGGCGATCTGGCGACCGTACATCAGCTGCCGCCGACGCTGATGGCGCAGTGGTATTTTGGCGATGCGGGTAGCAAAGTGCGTCCTTACGTTGGGGTTGGTGTTAATTACACGACCTTCTTTGATGCCAGTTTCAACGACACCGGTAAAAGTGCAGGCCTGAGCGACCTGAAAGTAAAAGATTCCTGGGGCGCGGCGGGTCAGGTCGGGCTGGATTACATGGTGAACGACGACTGGCTGCTGAACATGTCCGTCTGGTATATGGACATCGACACCGAGGTGAAATTTAAAGCCGCGGGTGAGCAGCAAAATATCAAGACGCGTATCGACCCGTGGGTGTTTATGTTCTCCGCAGGCTACCGCTTCTGATAGCCTGAAACAAAACTGGCCGCCTGGCGGCCAGTTTGGATGTATAAAATCAGTTATCCAGGAAGTTAACGATCGCGTCGTTAAATTCCTTTGGTGCCTGAATAAAGGCAAAGTGGCTGCTGTTTGGCAGAATCAACAGACCTGCGCCCGGAATCGTTTTTGCAATGTACTCAAGGTGATCGCGCACGATAGCTTCGTCATGATCGCCATCCACAATCAGAATCGGCGTTTTAATTTTCTGTAGATCAGCATCACTCCAGTTTGGCTGTGAGGCCCACATGTGGCTTATTTGCTCCACAAACGCATCATATTCTTTCGGCGTTTTAGACAACTTTTTATATTCATCTCCCGCCCGTTTGATATAAGCCCCGAAGACCGGATCGTTCTCAACGCCTGGCCTTACGCCGATGGTTTTGGTGTTAGGCGCGAAGGAAAAGACTTTGTTGACGCGATCCGGATGGCGTATCGCCATATCAATACCGATGATGCCGCCGTCGCTCCACCCAACGATATCCGCCTTTTTCAGCTTTAAATGATCCATAAGGGCGAGGATGTCATCGGTCATTAAATCGTAACCGTATTCCTGGCTGTTGCGGGTGCTGCGCCCGTGCCCCCGGCTATCTACAATAATGACCTGGTGGTTTTTCGCTAACACGGGGATTTGTTTACCCCAATAGTCCGAGTTAGCGAGACCGCCGTGGACCAGGATAACCGGAGAGCCGTGGCCAAGTATGCCGTAATAGAGTTTGATGCCGTTGACATCCGCGTAGGCCGATTTAATGCCAGCCACAGGAGCGGGCGTAGCGGGTAAGTGCTGCCAGCGCGATTCCCAGGTAATTTGATTAGGCGTTTGAGCAGCCTGAGCATCTGGCAATATGCCGGTAGTGAGAGAAAGCAGTCCTGCGAGAAATGTTATCGTTTTTTTCATCTGATCTACCATCTTAGGTTCTGAGTTGTTGTGGTGACTTCAGGTTTGCCTGCATCTGTGCGCAAGTTGCATCGCCGAAGCAGGAAGAGAATAAAGATAAATTACTCCAGAAATCCTCATCAAAAATTCACATTTTTGTGATTTTCAAATGCGGTAAATAGCTAAGGTCTCAAAAGGAGTGCTGCGTGAGGAAATTTCAGAGAATTTTTAATGGAGAGAAAACGATAAGGCCGGGTCTCCCCGGCCTTTTAATGCTTAACCGCGCGTTGCGGCTTTCATATTTTGTACAAAACGCTTCAGCTCGCTGAGCATCACGTCCGGCTGTGCCAGGTTCTTCTCGATGATTTTCACCACCGCAGACCCAGAGATTGCGCCCGCCGCCCCGGCGGCTATGGCATCGCGTACCTGAGAAGGTTCAGAGATACCAAAGCCTTGCAGAGACGGAGCGGCATGGTACTCGCTCAGCTTCTCAATCAGGTGGTTCAGCGGCAGCTGAGCGCGCGTTTCCGTGCCGGTAACGCCTGCGCGGGACAGCAGATAAGTATAACCTCTGCCATGGGACGAAATTTCACGCAGCAGCGCGTCGTCGGCGTTTGGCGGGCAGATGAAGATAGGCGCTACACCGTGACGCAGCGCTGCATTACGGAACGCTGCGGACTCTTCAACCGGCACGTCGGCAACCAGCACTGAATCCACACCTACTTTAGCGCACAACGCGTAGAACTCGTCGATGCCGCGGTTAAACACCAGATTGGCATACATCAGCAGGCCGATTGGAATTTCCGGGTATTTTTTGCGGACAGCCGTGAGCATTTCAAAGCACTGGGTTGGCGTTACGTCAGAGGCGAAAGCACGCAGCGCTGCACCTTGAATGGTTGGGCCATCTGCCAACGGATCGGAGAACGGGATCCCTAATTCCAGCGCATCCGCACCGCCTTCAATCAGCGCGTCGATAATTTTCAGCGAGAGTTCAGGATTCGGATCGCCCAGCGTCACAAAGGGAACGAATGCGCCTTCCTTGCGTGCCTGCAGCTGCTCAAAAAGATGATGATAACGTTCCATTACATTTCCCCTCGTGCTTTCAAAATATCGTGGACGGTGAAGATGTCTTTGTCGCCGCGGCCAGAGAGGTTCACTACCAACAGCTGCTCTTTTTCAGGGTTCTCGCGGATCATTTTCAACGCATGGGCGAGGGCGTGGGAGGACTCCAGCGCAGGAATAATCCCTTCGCTGCGGCACAGCGTTTTAAAGGCGTCCAGCGCTTCGTCATCGGTGATGGACACGTAATCGGCGCGACCGGTACTGTTCAGATGAGCGTGCTGCGGCCCAACGGACGGGAAGTCCAGCCCGGCAGAAATAGAGTAAGACTCTTCAATCTGGCCTTCGTCGGTTTGCATCATCGGCGACTTCATGCCGAAGTAAATGCCCACGCGGCCGTGCTTCAGCGGCGCGCCATGTTCGCCGGTTTCGATCCCATGCCCGGCAGGCTCTACGCCAATCAGGCCAACGCTGGTTTCGTCGATAAAGTCAGCAAACATGCCGATGGCGTTGGAGCCGCCGCCCACACAGGCGATCACCGCGTCAGGCAGGCGACCTTCTTTTTCCAGAATCTGCGCTTTGGTTTCTTCGCCGATCATGCGCTGGAACTCACGGACAATGGTTGGGAACGGGTGCGGGCCGGCAGCGGTACCGAGCATGTAGTGCGCGGTGTCATAGCTTGCAGACCAGTCGCGCAACGCCTCGTTACAGGCATCTTTCAGGGTGGCTGAACCGCTGTGTACCGGAATCACTTCGGCACCCATCAGGCGCATGCGGAAGACGTTTGGCGACTGGCGATCAACGTCTTTGGCCCCCATATAAATGCGGCATTTCAGGCCGAGCAGGGCGCTGGCGAGGGCAGAGGCTACGCCGTGCTGACCCGCGCCGGTTTCAGCGATGATTTCGGTTTTGCCCATGCGTTTGGCGAGCAGGGCCTGGCCCAGTACCTGGTTGGTTTTGTGCGCGCCGCCGTGAAGCAGATCTTCACGCTTAAGGTAAAGCGTAGTGTTGGTGCCAGCTGTCAGATTGCGGCATTTAGTCAGGGCGGTTGGGCGACCCGCGTAGTTCTTCAGCAGGTCGGTAAACTCTGCCTGGAACTCAGCATCGCTTTGCGCCGCCACGAAGGCTTCTTCAAGCTGGCGCAGCGCAGGCATCAGGATCTGCGGCACATACATGCCGCCAAATTCACCAAAATAAGGGTTCAGTAAAGTCATGGTATCTCTTCCTTAGTAAGCCCGCAGGGTCCGGAAGACCGCAGCCAGCTTGTTAGCATCTTTTATTCCCGGCGCGCTTTCCACGCCAGAGTTGAAATCCAGTCCTGCGCAGCCGGCTTTTGCCGCTTCCACGCAGTTATCCGCTCCGAGGCCGCCTGCCAGAATCACGTTTTCCAGCTTTTGTCCGGCTAACAGTCGCCAGTCGAAGCTTTGCCCGGTGCCGCCCTGGCCGTTATCGAAGACGTACTTATCCACGTGTTGTAGATTACGCTCCGGCAGCGAGTCAGCCACGCTCAACGCCTTCCAGATTTGCGTTTTCTCCGGCAACAGCGCCCGCAGCTCAGTTATGTATTCCTGATTTTCAGCGCCGTGGAGCTGAATCGCGCTAAGTGTGAATTTCTCTGCTTTCGCCACGACTTCGGCTACCGGCGTGTTTCTGAATACGCCCACGTAGCGAAGCGGGGCGGCGGCAATCACCGCGGCGGCTTTATCATCGGTGACAAAGCGAGGTGAAGCGGGCACGAAGATCAGTCCACCGTAAATAGCCCCGGCTTCCTGAGCGGCGCGGGCATCTTCGCCACGCGTCAGGCCGCAGACTTTGTTCTCCCCGAGCAGCACGCGGCGTACCGCTGCGTTCAGGTCATCCTCACTCATCAACGCAGAGCCAATCAGGAAGCCGTTCGCGTAGTGGCTAAGTTCGCGAACCTGAGCGTAATTATTGATGCCAGATTCGCTGATAACCGTCACGCCGTGGGTCAGGCGCGGCGCCAGCTGACGAGTGCGATCCAGATCGATAGACAGGTCGCGCAGGTCGCGGTTGTTGATGCCGACCACTTTGGCGCCGAGCTCGATGGCCCGCTCCAGCTCTTCTTCGTTACTGACTTCGGTCAGCACGCCCATGTTCAAGCTGTGGGCCACTGCGGCCAGCTGGCGATACTGTTCATCGTCCAGCACAGAGAGCATCAGCAGGCAGGCATCTGCCTGGTAAAAACGCGCCAGATGAATCTGATAGGCGTCGATAATAAAGTCTTTGCACAGTACCGGCTGGCTGACAATCCCGCTCACAATGGGCAGAAAATCGAAGCTGCCCTGGAAGTATTTCTCGTCGGTCAGCACCGACACCGCAGAAGCATAATGCTTATATACTCCGGCAATTCGAGCCGGATCGAAATCGTCGCGGATAACCCCTTTAGACGGGGACGCTTTTTTGCATTCAAGAATGAACACGGTACGCGCGCCCTGCAGCGCGTGATAGAAGTTGCGCGTGGTCGGTACGATGTCATTCTGGAAGCTCGCCAGCGGCTGCTGCTGTTTGCGGGCTTCAACCCACAATGCTTTGTCAGCCACGATGCGGTTTAATACGGTCTCCTGCATGGCCTTATCCTCTCCCCGCGAGCGCGGTCACGCGGTCGTATGCAGCACCGCTACGTAATACATCCAGCACTTTCTGTGCGTTAGCTTTTAAATCTTCATGGCCGTGCAGTCGCATCAGCATTGCCACATTCGCGGCGACCGCAGACTCATGTGCTGTTTCGCCTTTACCTTGTAGCAGGCGGGTAAGAATGTCACGGTTTTCTTCCGGTGTACCGCCCGCCAATGCTTCCTGGTGGTAGGCAGGCAGGTCGAAATCGGCGGCGGTCAGTTGATAGCTTTTGATTTCGCCATGGTTCAGTTCGGCAACCAGCGTCGGCGCGTGAAGCGATACTTCATCCATGCCGCCGCTGTGAACCACTGCCGCACGCTTGTAGCCGAGGACGCGCAGGGTTTCAGCAATCGGTAGCACCAGTTCAGGACTGTAGACGCCGATCAGCGCCAGCGGCGGGTGTGCCGGGTTAATCAGCGGCCCCAGCACGTTGAACAGGGTGCGCGTTTTCAGCTGCTGGCGAACCGGCATCGCGTGGCGGAAACCCGTGTGATACTTAGGCGCAAACAGGAAGCAGACGCCCAGCTCGTCCAGCGCTTTGCGGGAGGCATCGGCGTTCATCTCAAGGTTGATGCCAAATGCCGCCAGCAGATCCGATGAACCGGACTTGCTGGACACACTACGGTTGCCGTGCTTGGCGACCTTCAGCCCTACCGCTGCGGCGACAAAGGCGCTGGCGGTGGAGATATTAATGCTGTTGCTGCCGTCGCCGCCGGTACCGACGATGTCGGCAAACTCGTAGCTCGGGCTTGGGAACGGCGCGGCGTGTTCGAGCAGGGCGGAAGCGGCCCCGGCGATTTCGTTCGGATGTTCGCCGCGCACCTTCATGCTGACCAGCGCGGCCGCCAGCTGTTCTGGCTTCAACTCACCGCGAACAATGGCGGAAAACAGCTGGTGGCTCTCTTCACGGCTCAGAGTTTGCGCCTGGTAAAGTTTGTCGAGGGTCGGCTGCAGCGTATTGGCCTGCTTCAGCTTCAGCAGCGCCCAGTCGAGCGTCTGCTCAAGCAGGCGAGCCCCGTGGCTGGTCAGGATGGATTCCGGGTGGAACTGGAAGCCAACAACCCGGTCAGCCTCATGACGAACCGCCATCACCATACCGTCGAAATGCGCGTTGATGGTCAGCCCGGCAGGAATATTGCTGCCGACCAGCGAGTGATAACGCGCCACCGGCAGCGGGTTAGGCAGCCCGGTAAACATCGCTTCGCCGTCGTGGGAAATAGAAGACGCTTTACCGTGCAGGATTTCTCCGGCCTGGCCAACGTAGCCGCCGTAAGCTTCAACGATGGCCTGGTGGCCCAGGCAGATACCGATAATCGGCAGCTTGCCGCGCATGCGGGTCAGCAATTCAGGCATACAACCCGCTTCGCTTGGTGCCCCGGGGCCTGGTGAAAGCATCAGTACCGGGTTATCCATGGTGGCCAGACGTTCAATTAAGGTCTGCGCCGGAACATGGTTACGGTAAATCACCACGTTGTGGCCGCTCGCGCGGAGCTGGTCTGCCAGGTTATAGGTGAATGAGTCGATATTATCGAGCAGCAGAATGTCAGCCATTAGAAAGTCTCCTTCGCGTGATGCGCGGTAGCAATTGCGCGCAAAACGGCGCGGGCTTTGTTGCGGGTTTCGTCGGCTTCTGACTGCGGGTCTGAATCCAGGACAACACCGGCACCTGCCTGAACGGTGGCGATTCCGTCTTCAACATAGGCAGAGCGGATAACGATGCAGGTATCGAGGTCCCCGTGGGCGGTGAAATAACCCACTGCGCCGCCGTAGCTGCCGCGGCGAACGCCTTCGGCACCGGCAATCAGCTGCATCGCACGTACTTTAGGTGCGCCGCTCAGGGTGCCCATATTCATGCAGGCGCGATAGGCGTGCAGCACGTCAAGGTCATGATGCAGCTCGCCAACGACGCGGGAGACCAGGTGCATCACAAAGGAATAACGGTCTACTTTAGTTAAATCAGCCACGTAGCGGCTACCCGGCGTACAGATGCGGGCCAGGTCGTTACGCGCCAGGTCAACCAGCATCAAGTGCTCTGAGAGCTCTTTATGATCGGTGCGCATTTCCAGCTCGATGCGGCTGTCCAGATCGCGGTCCAGCGAACCGTCGGCGCGGCGGCCGCGAGGGCGGGTTCCGGCAATCGGGTAGATCTCGATCTGGCGGTTGGTGGCGTCGTATTTCAGCGAGCTTTCCGGAGAAGCCCCGAACAGCGTGAAATCGTTATCCTGCATAAAGAACATGTACGGGCTTGGGTTGCTCTTTTTCAGCGTCTGATAGGCGGCCAGCGGCGAGGGGCAAGGCAGTGAAAAGCGGCGGGACGGCACCACCTGGAAGATTTCGCCGATGCGGATAGCTTTTTGCATCTGGCGGACAACCGCGCCAAATTCTTCATCGCTCTGGTTAACGTCACAGCTCATGTGCTCAACCTTCTGTACCGGCAGCGTCGCGGGCTGCTCGCTAATCTGCTGACGCAGTTGTTCGGTGCGCTTTAACAGGCGCTGTTTTTCGCTCACGGAAGGCGTAAATAGGCTGGCCTGAATGCAGGTCTGCTTTTTCTGGTGATCGATGGTTAATAATGTTTCGGCCAGGTAGAAACAGTAATCCGGGCAGCGGTTGTCTTGTTTCAGCTGCGGCAGGTCTTCAAAGCCAGCCACCAGGTCATAAGCGAACAGGCCACCGAAGAACATGGCATTACGTTCGTCAGCGGGGACGCTCACCAGTTCCTGCATGATGCGGAAAGCGTCAAAGACCGACAGCGAGCACAGGCGCGCATCTTCATCTAATAACGCACTGACTGGCGGGAAGCGTAAGGTTCGGCCATCGGGGAAATGTTCATTTTCGACGCCCGCCGGTAAAGCCGCATCCAGAAGCGGCAGTAAAGAGGCGCCGTTAGCTGAGAGAGCCTGTAACGTGACGGTATCGCCCAGGGCGGTAATACGCATTGCGCTATCGACTAACAGCAGGCTTTTTAAATCGTCTTTGCTGTCGATATCCGCCGACTCCAGCAGCAGGGTTGCCGGACGGGCGCCGCACAGCTGGTGGAAGAGTGCCGTAGGGTTTTCACGGTAGTCAGCGTTGCTGCTCAGGAGTTCAAGTGCTGGTTTTTGTGTCTGCATGTTGGTTCTCAAATTTTGTTCAAAAAAAAGCCCGCATCGTTGGCGGGCCTGGTATCTGTGCTGTTAAACAGCGTACGCGATCGCACCGCCCGAATTCAGGAAGTACGCCACCAACCGTGCAGGGAATTTATCGCTTTCATTTCAGATACCTCGTCATGTGAACTTGCGTACTAGTAAACTGGTTCAGGCGTGTGTTGTCAATACTGATTTTTTAAAATAGTGGAATATCGCTATCATGGGGCGCTAAATTTCTGTTTATCCACCCCTGGAGCCATTTTGAGCGAGCCCACCCTGGCCACTATCCACGATTTGCATAGCCACACCACCGCCTCGGATGGCCTGTTGTCTCCTGAAGCATTAGTCAGTCGCGCGGTTGATATGCGCGTGACGGTTCTGGCGATTACCGACCACGATACCGTGGCGGGTTTGCCTGCCGCACGTGCAGAGATCGAACGTCTGCAGTTGCCGCTACAGTTAATCAGTGGCGTCGAAATATCGACCGTATGGGAAAACCATGAGATCCATATTGTCGGCCTTGGCATTGACGAACAACATCCGGCACTGAAACTTTTTCTCGAACAACAAAGCGAACGCCGAAACCATCGTGCGGTGATGATTGCCGAGCGCCTGGACAAGGCTCGTATTCCTGGCGCCCTGGAAGGCGCAATGCGGCACGCTAACGGGGGGGCAATAACTCGCGGTCATTTTGCCCGTTTCCTGGTTGAGCAGGGTATGGCCAACAATATGGGCGACGTGTTTAAGAAGTATCTCGCGAAGGGGAAAACCGGATATGTTCCGCCACAGTGGTGTACAATAGAACAAGCTATTGATGTCATTCATCATTCTGGCGGGCAGGCGGTGCTGGCGCATCCAGGGCGCTATGGCCTGACCGCAAAATGGCTAAAACGACTGCTGGCGCAGTTTGCAGAACAGGGTGGCGATGCCATGGAAGTTGCACAGTGCCAGCAGGCTCCCAACGAACGAACCCAGCTTGCGAGCTACGCGAAGCAGTTTAATCTGCTGGCGTCGCAGGGGTCAGATTTCCATCTGCCCTGCGCCTGGATTGAGCTGGGACGCAAGCTGTGGCTTCCGGCGGGCGTTGAGCCCGTTTGGCAGCATTGGGAGCAAAGCCACATCGCGAAAGAGAGGGCAATATGAGTCAGTTTTTTTATATCCACCCGGATAACCCGCAGCCGCGCTTAATTAACCAGGCGGTAGATATCATTCGTAAAGGTGGAGTGATTGTTTACCCTACGGATTCCGGCTACGCGCTCGGCTGTAAGCTGGAAGATAAAGCCGCCATGGAGCGTATCTGCCGCATCCGTCAACTTCCCGATGGCCACAATTTCACCCTGATGTGTCGCGATTTGTCCGAGCTTTCGACCTATGCGTTTGTCGACAACGTCGCGTTCCGCCTGATTAAAAACAACACGCCGGGCAACTACACTTTTATCCTTAAGGGTACAAAAGAGGTGCCGCGCCGTCTGCTGCAGGAAAAACGCAAAACCATCGGCCTGCGCGTGCCGTCCAACCCGATCGCGCTGGCGCTGCTTGAAACGCTGAATGAGCCTATGCTGTCGACGTCACTGATGCTGCCGGGCAGTGAGTTTACCGAGTCCGATCCGGAAGAGATCAAAGATCGCCTGGAAAAAGTTGTGGATCTCGTTATCCACGGCGGCTATCTGGGGCAGCAACCCACCACGGTTATCGATCTGACGGAAGACGCGCCGGTGGTAATGCGCGAGGGCGTAGGGGACGTTAAACCTTTCCTGTAAGGACATGGCTATGGCCCGATTTAACATTGATGTTCTGGCTTCTCAATGCGGCGTGACGCCAGCCAATATTCGTAGCTGGCAGCGTTACGGTTTAATCAAACCGCAGGTGGATGAGAACGGGCACCGTTTCTTCAATTTTACCCACTGTTCACGGGTCGCGACTATTGTCGGCTGGCTTGAAAAGGGCGCCGCGTTGCCGGATATGCTGGCGTTGCTGAACGGTGAAGAAACCCGTCGTCTCTCCGGCTGGCTGGAGGTTCAGGAAGCTCTGTTGGCGCAGTGCGAGGCGATGCAGCCCACGAAGCTGCGGGGGCTTATCTGGCGCTATGGTCGTGAAGTGCCTCCGGCCATTTTTATCGATGAAATTATTCGTCCGCTCAGACTGTGGCTCAACGCCGATGTGCAGCAGGAAATGGCCATGAGCCGCGCCTTGCTGGATACGGCGCTGATAGAATACGCTACGTTCGTCCTGGCAAGCGGTCGTAAGCGCCCCGGCGGCAGCCTGTTTATTCTGGCACTTTCTTTGAAAGATCCCGTAGAGCTGTGGCTGGAGGGCATTCGTTTTGCCAGCGATGGGTTCTGCGTTGAAGTGCTGGATCGTGAAATTCCGTTACCGGATCTTAGCGGCATCAGCGCCGACCATATTATGATTTGGGCAGAGAAAGCGTTAGACGCGGATCAACAGGCACGGTATCAGAGTTGGCTGAGCTGCGGATTTCCCGTCTTCCTTGCGGGCAGTGAAGCCGTGAAAAGGCAAAGAGATGTGGCAATAAATAGCGACGATTCATTCGCGTACCGGGCTTCGCTGCTTGATAGCCTGAGTCTGCAATAACAGTAAAATCCGTGAGACGGGTTTTACCTCCATTTACGTTAAAATTCGTGTACTATGTGCGGCCACGAAGCTGCCTGCGTTATTTGACAACGGCCGGGCAGCGATCCGAATCCGTATTTATACTTCATCAGGCCCATGCCTTTTGATTTCAAAGTATCTGAGACGCCTGTGAAGGCGACACCCGAGGAAGCTCAATGAGCGAAAAGTTACAGAAAGTGCTGGCTCGTGCTGGCCATGGTTCTCGTCGTGAGATCGAAACCATTATCTCTGCTGGCCGCGTAAGCGTTGATGGCAAAATTGCCACGCTTGGTGACCGTGTTGAAATTACCCAGTCGCTTAAAATTCGCATCGACGGTCATTTGATCTCGATTCGCGAATCTGCTGAACAAATCTGCCGCGTGCTGGCCTACTACAAACCGGAAGGTGAACTGTGTACCCGCAGCGATCCGGAAGGGCGCCCAACCGTGTTTGACCGTCTGCCAAAACTGCGGGGTGCCCGCTGGATTGCCGTTGGGCGTCTTGACGTGAATACCTGTGGTTTACTGTTGTTCACTACCGACGGGGAGTTGGCTAACCGCCTGATGCACCCGAGCCGTGAAGTGGAACGTGAATATTCTGTTCGCGTATTTGGCCAGGTCGATGAAGATAAGGTCAAACAGCTGTCTCGTGGCGTCCAGCTCGAAGATGGCCCTGCGGCGTTCAAAACCATCAAGTTTACCGGTGGCGAAGGCATTAACCAGTGGTATAACGTTACCCTGACCGAGGGTCGTAACCGCGAGGTTCGTCGCCTGTGGGAAGCGGTTGGCGTCCAGGTTAGCCGTCTTATCCGCGTGCGCTACGGTGATATCAAGTTGCCGAAGGGGTTACCGCGTGGTGGTTACACCGAGCTTGACCTGGCGCAGACGAACTATCTGCGTGCTCTCGTTGAGCTACCGGAAGAAACCAGCAGTAAAGTGGCGGTTGAAAAAGATCGTCGCCGCATGAAGGCGAACCAAATTCGCCGCGCCGTTAAGCGTCACACTCAGGCCACGGGCGGCAACCGTCGAGCCAGTAGCCGTAACAGCGGCAACGGTAACGGCAACTAACTTTAGGCCCCTAAAATGAGGGGCTTTTTGTTAATAATCAATGCCAATTTGCGCTTTCACGCCGGCATCAAAAGCATGCTTAACCGGGCGAAGTTCGCTCACGGTGTCGGCGATATCCAGAATCTCACGGTGGCAACCGCGTCCGGTAACAATAACCGTCTGATGAGCCGGGCGGTTGGCCAACGCGTTTAGTACCGCCTCTAACGGCAGGTAATCGTAGGCTACCATATAGGTGAGCTCGTCGAGGATCACTATATCCAGCGCGGCATCCGCCAGCATTCGTTTGCCGTGTTCCCATACTTCAAGGCAGGCGGCCGTATCGGTTTCTCGGTTCTGCGTCTCCCAGGTAAAGCCGGTTGCCATCACCTGAAACTCAACGCCGTGGGGCTCCAGCAGATTGCGCTCTCCGTTCGGCCATTGCCCCTTGATAAACTGAACTACGCCAACCTTCTTTCCGTGCCCGACGGCGCGTGTTGCCGTGCCAAATGCTGCTGTGGTTTTGCCTTTCCCGTTACCGGTAAACACAATCAAAATGCCACGCTCTTCCTGCGCCTGGGCAATGCGGGCATCGACTTTTTCTTTCTGACGTTGCTGACGCTGTTGGTAACGATCTTCGCTCATTCAGATATCCCCGGTTTACGATTCGGCTGCGCGTCAAAACTCATGCCGGTTTTACGTCGGCTGTCGTCGCCCATCAGCCACAGGTAAAGCGGCATCAGGTCTCGTGGGGTTTTCAGTTTAGCCGGGTCTTCAGTTGGGAAGGCGCTGGCACGCATCGCCGTACGTGTCCCGCCAGGGTTAATGCAGTTCACGCGCAGATTGTGCTGCTTATACTCCTCCGCCAGCACCTGCATCATGCCTTCAGTGGCAAATTTTGAGGCGGCGTAAGCGCCCCATCCCGCGCGCCCCTGGCGGCCGACGCTGGAGGTGGTGAAAACCAGCGAGCCGGATTCAGATTTCAGTAATAGAGGATGCAAAGCCTGGGTCAGGAAAAAGGTGGCGTTGACGTTCACCTGCATCACGGCCTGCCAGGTGTGTGGGTCCTGCTTATCCATTGGGACGATATCACCGAGGATACCTGCATTATGCAGCACGCCGTCGAGACGGGGGACAAGCGCGGCAAGTTTGCTTGCCAGAGTGTGACAGGCTTCCGACGTAGCCGTCGCCAGGTCAAGCGTAAACCAGTGGGCGGGCAGCAGTCCGTGTGACTGAATTTCGTTGGCGACCGAGCGCAGCTTTTGCTCGTTGCGGCCCAGCAAAATCACCGAGGCTCCAAAGCGGGCGTAGGTGAGTGCGGCTTCACGGCCGATACCGTCGCTGGCACCGGTCACTAAAATAATGCGGTTTTGCAGTAAGTTATCTTGCGGCTGGTAGTGCATGGTTTTGCTCCTCGCGTGATGCAATATGCTCACGTCTTATTTCTCATTGGTTTACCCGGCTTTATGCCTGAAAGGTGGGCGCATTTCAATCAGCCAGCAAGAGACAATGTTGAGGATTAACATTTTGCAAAAATTTCCCCGCGGCAAATCTCTTAAAGAAGCACGCTTGCTGCCTTTATAGTTACTTACAGACGAACGTGTGCCTGCTCGGGTACACTGAACGACATTAACAAGGCTCAGTGATAAAGGCGGTAAATGTGGATCTGATTGCTAACTATGGACTTTTTTTGGCTAAAGCGGTGACCTTTGTGGTTGCGATTGCCGCGATTGCCATCATTTTAGTTAACATTGCGCAACGTAAGAAACAGGCGCGCGGTGAATTACGGCTGACGAATCTAAGCGAACAGTATCAGGATATGCAGCAGGAGATGCAGGTTGCGATGCTCGACCCGCACCAGCAGAAACTGTGGCATAAAGAGGAAAAGAAAAAACTTAAGCTGGAAGCGAAACAGGCTAAAGCACGCGCAAAACGTGGCGAAAAGGCCAGTTCGGGCAAGCCAACGCTTTATGTTCTCGATTTTAAAGGCAGCATGGACGCTCACGAAGTGATTTCGCTGCGCGAAGAGGTGACAGCCGTGCTGTCCGTGGTGAAGCCGAAGGATGAAGTCTTACTGCGCCTGGAAAGCCCTGGTGGCGTCGTACATGGTTACGGACTTGCAGCGTCACAGCTGCAGCGCCTGCGTGAAAAGCAGGTGCCGTTAACCGTCGCGGTGGATAAAGTCGCGGCCAGCGGGGGTTACATGATGGCCTGCGTAGCGCAGCGTATTGTGGCCGCACCATTCTCTATTATCGGCTCAATTGGCGTGGTGGCTCAGATCCCTAACTTCCATCGCTTGCTCAAGCGCAATGACATTGATGTTGAGCTGCATACCGCAGGGCAGTACAAGCGTACTCTGACGCTGCTGGGCGAAAACACCGAGCAGGGGCGTGAGAAATTCAGGGAAGATTTGAACGAAACGCACCACCTGTTCAAGCAATTTGTCAGCAGTATGCGTCCAACGCTGGACATCGAAGCGGTTGCTACGGGAGAGCACTGGTACGGCTCTCAGGCGAAGGAAAAAGGACTGGTGGATGACGTTGCAACCAGCGATGACCTATTGCTTGGCATGATGAAAGATTTTGACGCTATTAATGTGCGCTATCTGCAGCGTAAAAAAGTGATGGACCGTTTCACCGGTAGCGCAGCGAACAGCTTCGATCGCCTGTTGTTGCGCTGGTGGCAGCGTGGCGAAAAGCCGCTGCTATAAGTTGATGATAACTCGCCGAAAAACGTGGTTTTCGGCGGGTTAGGGTAAACCACCGAACATCATTCATTGCTTCTGGTCGTCGGAAGGTAAATGAACGTTGTCAGCAGTTTCATGCGAGGCCCTTGAGCCTCGCTTTTCGTTTAGTCTTGCAGGTGGTACTTATCTGAAAGCACGTGGGCCAGGTGTTTAAACATATTAAACACCGCGGTGCTCTTCGGCGTTGGCAGACCTTGCTCGTCCAGGAAATACTCCCCTCTAAATATCAGTACGCCATTTT
Organism: Enterobacteriaceae bacterium RIT693; assembly: GCA_009668225.1. Lineage (GTDB taxonomy): Bacteria > Pseudomonadota > Gammaproteobacteria > Enterobacterales > Enterobacteriaceae > Cedecea. Next base: position 409,556 of record WJYK01000003.1, read on the forward strand.
TCTGTTCCACGCCGGTGGCTTCCATCCCGTGCAGGAAATCCTCATGTTCACGAATAATTTTGTTCGCCTCCACGAGGAGGGATTCGCGGTCAATAGGCTGAGTCGTCTCTTGCATGATGTTCTCCTTAAAAAACTGGCGCTAGTTTACGTCCGCTTAATGGAAAAGGGCAAATTTTCCCTGTAAACCCTGTGGCCTTAAAAAGGTTAACCGTGCTGGCGGGATCCGGTATTGCATGCTAATAAAGTTGCGTAACATATTTTATCAGGTAGAGTGTGACGCTTTCGCAAATCTGGCAACAGAATTGCTTGACATTCGACCAAACTTCCGTCGTGCTATGCCACTTGCTCGAAAATTCTGGCTTTCAATAACCGGCGTGTGAGCCGCTGGTGATGCAGGTTATTGAAAAAAAGAGTTGATCTCCTTCTACACTGCCGCAATATAAAAAAGCGCGTCGCCGGTGGAAGGTGAAAATTTGCGACGTATTCCTGGAAGAATTAAATAGGTAAAGGTGAAAATGGGTAAAGCTCTCGTCATCGTTGAGTCCCCGGCAAAAGCCAAAACGATCAACAAATATCTCGGTAATGACTACGTGGTTAAATCCAGCGTCGGTCACATCCGCGATTTGCCGACCAGTGGATCAACCACCAAGAAGAGCGCTGACTCTGCTGCCGCCAAAGGGACCAAAAAGGTCAAAAAGGATGAACGCGGAGCGCTCGTCAATCGCATGGGTGTTGATCCATGGCATAACTGGGATGCTCACTACGAAGTGCTGCCGGGCAAAGAGAAAGTGGTCTCCGAGCTGAAATCTCTGGCAGAAAAAGCAGACCACATCTATCTCGCAACCGACCTTGACCGCGAAGGGGAAGCCATTGCATGGCACCTGCGGGAAGTGATCGGTGGCGACGACACGCGCTACAGCCGCGTGGTATTTAACGAAATTACCAAGAATGCGATTCGTCAGGCGTTTGAAAAGCCGGGCGAGCTGAATATTGACCGTGTTAACGCCCAGCAGGCGCGCCGCTTTATGGACCGCGTGGTGGGTTATATGGTTTCGCCGCTGCTATGGAAAAAAATTGCGCGAGGCCTGTCCGCCGGGCGCGTTCAGTCGGTAGCGGTTCGCCTGGTGGTCGAGCGTGAGCGTGAAATTAAAGCGTTTGTGCCGGAAGAGTACTGGGAAATTGACGCTAACCTGTCCACGCCGAAAGGCGATGCGCTGCCTGTTCAGGTTAGCCATCATAAAGACAAACCTTTCCGCCCGGTTAACCGCGAGCAAACTATGGCGGCGGTTAGCCTGCTTGAGAAAGCGCGCTACACCGTATTGGATCGTGAAGATAAGCCGACCAGCAGCAAGCCTGGTGCGCCGTTTATCACCTCCACGCTTCAGCAGGCCGCCAGTACGCGTCTTGGCTTCGGCGTGAAGAAAACCATGATGATGGCACAGCGTCTTTACGAGGCGGGCCACATTACCTATATGCGTACTGACTCAACCAACCTGAGCCAGGACGCGGTGAGCATGGTGCGCGGTTATATCGAAGAGAGCTTCGGTAAAAAATATCTGCCAGCGGATGCCAATCAGTACGCCAGCAAAGACAACTCTCAGGAAGCGCACGAAGCAATTCGTCCTTCTGATGTGACCGTTCACGCTGAAGCGTTGAAGGACATGGAAGCTGATGCACAAAAGCTCTATCAGCTGATTTGGCGCCAGTTTGTTGCCTGCCAGATGATGCCTGCGAAGTACGATTCTACCACGCTGACGGTTGAAGCCGGTGAGTACCGCCTTAAGGCACGCGGCCGTACTCTCCGCTTTGATGGCTGGACAAAAGTGATGCCTGCGCTGCGTAAAGGTGATGAAGACCGGACCTTGCCGGCGGTGAATCCTGGCGAAACGCTGTCTCTGGTTGAACTGCTGCCGGCTCAGCACTTTACCAAGCCGCCTGCACGTTTCAGTGAAGCCTCCCTGGTTAAAGAGCTGGAAAAACGCGGGATTGGGCGTCCATCAACTTACGCGTCGATCATCTCTACCATCCAGGATCGTGGCTACGTGCGCGTTGAAAACCGCCGTTTCTACGCCGAGAAAATGGGTGAGATCGTTACCGACCGTCTGGAAGAAAATTTCCGTGAGCTGATGAATTACGACTTCACCGCGCAAATGGAAGACAGCCTCGACCAGGTTGCGAACAATCAGGCCGAGTGGAAAGGCGTACTGGATAATTTCTTCAGTGATTTCAGCGGTCAGCTTGAGAAAGCTGAGCAGGATCCGGAAGAGGGCGGTATGCGCCCGAATCAGATGGTGCTGACCAGCATCGATTGCCCGACCTGTGGTCGTAAGATGGGAATCCGCACCGCGAGTACCGGCGTTTTCCTTGGCTGTTCAGGCTATGCCTTACCGCCGAAAGAGCGCTGCAAAACCACCATCAATCTGGTGCCAGAGAATGAAGTTCTTAACGTGCTGGAAGGAGATGACGCGGAAACCAACGCCCTGCGCGCCAAACGTCGCTGCCAGAAATGCGGCACGGCGATGGACAGCTATCTTATCGATCCGAAGCGTAAGCTGCACGTTTGTGGTAATAACCCGACCTGCGACGGCTACGAAATCGAAGAAGGCGAGTTCCGTATCAAAGGTTATGACGGCCCGATCGTGGAATGCGAGAAGTGCGGTTCAGAAATGCACCTGAGAATGGGGCGTTTCGGGAAGTACATGGCCTGTACCAACGACGAGTGTAAGAATACCCGTAAGATCCTGCGTAACGGGGAAGTTGCACCGCCGAAGGAAGATCCGGTGCCGTTACCAGAACTGCCGTGTGAGAAGTCGGATGCCTATTTTGTGCTGCGCGATGGTGCGGCTGGCGTATTCCTGGCGGCGAACACCTTCCCGAAATCTCGTGAAACGCGTGCGCCGCTGGTCGAAGAGCTTTACCGCTTCCGGGACCGTTTGCCGGAAAAACTGCGCTATCTGGCCGATGCCCCTCAGGAAGATCCTGAAGGTAATAAAGCCTTTGTGCGTTTCAGCCGTAAAACGAAGCAGCAGTACGTTGCCTCCGAAAAAGAGGGTAAAGCGACCGGCTGGTCCGCCTTCTTCGTCGACGGCAAGTGGGTTGTCGGCAAGAAATAAGCCTGCCTGAAGATGAGAAAACCGGAGCCTGGCTCCGGTTTTTTTATACTGCTTTATATAACTCGTTTATTATCTTTTCATCGCATCTATACAAAGTAGCTATAACTGATATAGTGAGTAAAGCAATGTCAATTTTCGTTTTTTCTACGTCTTAACCCCCGCCATTTTCGTGCCGGGGCCTTTGACCCTGGACGGTAAGTCATGAAATTACAGCAGCTTCGTTATATCGTTGAAGTCGTCAACCATAACCTTAATGTTTCTTCCACGGCCGAGGGGCTTTATACCTCCCAGCCGGGGATCAGTAAGCAAGTTCGTATGCTGGAAGACGAACTGGGCATTCAGATCTTCGCCCGCAGCGGAAAACACCTGACCCAGGTGACGCCGGCCGGGCAAGAGATTATCCGCATTGCCCGCGAGGTACTTTCTAAAGTGGATGCTATTAAGTCCGTTGCCGGTGAGCATACCTGGCCGGATAAAGGCTCGCTGTATGTCGCGACAACCCATACCCAGGCACGCTATGCGTTGCCTGGCGTGATTAAAGGCTTTATTGAGCGTTATCCTCGTGTCTCTCTGCATATGCACCAGGGCTCGCCTACGCAGATTGCAGAGGCCGTTTCTAAGGGAAATGCGGACTTTGCCATCGCAACAGAAGCTTTGCACCTCTATGACGACCTGGTGATGCTGCCTTGTTACCACTGGAACCGTTCCATTGTCGTGACGCCGGATCACCCGCTGGCGTCAAAAGAGTCCGTGACGATTGAAGAGCTGGCGCAATATCCATTGGTGACCTATACCTTCGGCTTTACCGGGCGTTCGGAGCTGGACACCGCCTTTAATCGTGCAGGATTAACGCCGCGCATTGTCTTCACCGCAACCGACGCCGACGTCATTAAAACGTATGTTCGTTTGGGCCTGGGGGTAGGGGTGATTGCGAGCATGGCGGTGGACCCGATTTCTGACCCGGATTTGGTACGCATTGAAGCCCAGGGTGTCTTCAGTCACAGCACGACGAAAATTGGTTTCCGTCGTAGTACCTTCCTTCGCAGTTATATGTATGATTTTATTCAGCGTTTCGCCCCTCATTTAACTCGTGACGTAGTGGATACCGCGGTAGCGTTACGCTCAAATGAAGATATTGAAGCGATGTTTAAAGATATAAAATTACCGGCCAAATAATTCCCCAGGGTATCTTCGGTAAATCCGAAGATACCCTCGCTATTTATTAAACAAGAATTAAACGCATTTCCTCATCTATTCCCATTTCTTTCTAATAAGCCACATTATACCAATGGTTATTGTGTCGCAATTAAGAGACACAGCTAGTAAATAATTCGTAGTTGTGCAAACTTTGTGTTTCGATTATTTATTTCAGGTCAAAAGATTAAATCTTTTCTCCTTCTCATTGCGCAATTTTTCTGGCTTTTGAGCTAGAGTTTCTTTAGGATTAATCCCAACTGGCGATTAGTTATACCGATTGTTTGGAAATGTTACGATAAGTGGTGTCGATTGTATGAGGCTAGCAATGTCATCAGGAAGTGAACAACCGCAAAGGGATCCGGCGCTGAAACGCAAGGCGTGGATAGCGGTGTTTTTGGTTTCAGCCTTGTTCTGGCTGGTCGTGGCGCTGGTTGCCTGGAAATTTTGGGGGTAGCCATGTCTACTCGGGATAGGGTTCCTTCACAAAAAGTCGTTGCCCGCAACAGCGGAAAACCACAAAAGGTTGAGAAAAAAAGCGAAAACACGGCGCCTGAAGGCTGGGAGTTGACCACACAGCAGCAGGCTTTTATAGATTTGTTTTCTGAAGACGACAGCAAAAAACAATAAATTCGTTATTAAACTGTTTATTTTCTCTACGGACAACGAGTTCAATTTATTTACCGTAGGGAAACAAGTTATTTACTGATAATTACACGCAGCAATTCATACTGGCGACTGATTAATTAATCAGTCTTATTGCATATTGCAACATCGAGTGAAGTCTATGAATAACCACAGCGCCATTAAATACTGGTCCTGGATGGGAGCGTTTGCTCTGTCTGCTTTGTTTTGGATAGAGATGTTTCGTTCTCTTGCTAATTAATCTCTGCACCGCGTGGCTAGCCGCCGGGTGTCATACCGCTAACGACATGTTCAGTAATTAACGATGTACTGTTAAGCACGAATAGCATCAGCAGATAATCTTGTATGCTTTGTATCACGCCCTGGCTAACCCCCGGGGCGTTTTTGTTTATTCACGGTTAAGCCTCTTCGCGTCATTTATCAATTTGGGTTGTTATCAAATCGTTACGACAAGTTTGTGTTATCTTTAATAGTGACCCTGCTGATAATCAGGGCACTCGCTATCCCTGTCATAAAGGAGGAGCTATGTCGTTAACCCTACGCGAAGCCAGTAAGGACACTCTACGGGCGCTAAATAAAACCTGGCATTACTACAGCCTGCCGCTGGCCGCAAAACAGCTTGGGGATATCAGTCGTTTACCTAAGTCGCTAAAAGTTTTGCTGGAGAACCTGCTGCGCTGGCAGGATGAAGACTCTGTCACCCGGGAGGATATTCAGGCGCTGGCCGACTGGCTAAAACAGGCCCACGCCGACCGCGAAATTGCCTATCGTCCTGCCCGCGTGCTGATGCAGGATTTTACCGGCGTGCCGGCAGTTGTTGACCTTGCTGCCATGCGAGAAGCCGTGAAGCGTCTCGGCGGTGATGTGGCAAAAGTAAATCCGCTTTCCCCGGTCGATCTTGTTATTGACCACTCCGTTACCGTGGACCATTTTGGCGACAATGACGCCTTCGAAGAAAACGTTCGCCTTGAAATGGAGCGTAACCACGAGCGCTATGTCTTTTTGCGCTGGGGACAGCAGGCTTTTAGCCGCTTCAGCGTAGTGCCACCCGGCACCGGCATCTGCCACCAGGTGAACCTTGAGTACCTGGGCAAAGCCGTCTGGAGCGAAGAACAGAACGGGGAGTTTATTGCTTACCCGGATACGTTGGTGGGCACCGACTCCCACACGACGATGATCAACGGCCTTGGCGTACTTGGCTGGGGCGTCGGGGGTATTGAAGCCGAGGCCGCAATGCTGGGTCAGCCTGTCTCTATGCTGATCCCCGATGTTGTCGGCTTTAAGCTTGACGGTAAACTGCGTGAGGGGATCACCGCCACGGACCTGGTACTGACCGTTACCCAGATGCTGCGCAAGCACGGCGTGGTCGGCAAATTTGTTGAGTTTTACGGCGATGGCCTTGACTCACTGCCGCTTGCTGACCGGGCGACTATCGCCAACATGTCTCCAGAATACGGCGCTACCTGTGGCTTCTTCCCGATTGACGGCGTGACCCTCGACTATATGCGCCTCAGCGGGCGCAGCGAAGAGCAGGTTGCGCTGGTTGAGGCCTATGCGAAGGCGCAAGGCATGTGGCGTAACACCGGCGATGAGCCCGTATTTACCAGCACCCTGGCGCTGAATATGAACGACGTGGAGGCGAGTCTTGCCGGGCCAAAACGGCCTCAGGATCGCGTCCCACTTGGCGGCGTCCCTCAAGCCTTCGCCGCCAGCAACGAACTGGAAGTGAATGCTTCCCATAAAGATCGTAACCCGGTTAATTACACCCTGGGCGGCCATGAATACCCGCTGCCGGATGGCGCGGTAGTGATTGCCGCAATCACTTCCTGTACCAACACTTCAAACCCGAGCGTGCTAATGGCCGCGGGGCTGCTGGCGAAAAAAGCTGTCAAACTCGGGCTGAAGCCGCAGCCATGGGTAAAGGCTTCGCTTGCGCCGGGCTCGAAGGTGGTATCTGACTACCTGGCGAAAGCGAAATTAACACCGTATCTCGATGAGTTAGGCTTTAACCTGGTTGGCTACGGCTGTACAACCTGCATCGGTAATTCGGGTCCGTTGCCGGATCCTATCGAGCAGGCGATTAAAAAAGGCGATCTCACCGTTGGCGCGGTGCTCTCTGGTAACCGTAACTTTGAGGGGCGTATTCATCCGCTGGTAAAAACGAACTGGCTGGCATCTCCGCCGCTTGTGGTGGCCTATGCGCTTGCCGGGAACATGAATATTGACCTGACCAAAGAGCCGTTGGGGCATGATGAAACCGGCGCCCCGATTTATCTGAAAGACATTTGGCCGGGTAGCCAGGAAATTGCCACCGCCGTCGCGCAGGTGACCACTGATATGTTCCGCAAAGAGTACGCTGAGGTATTCGAAGGCACTGAGGAGTGGCGCAGTATCGAAGTAGAACGCTCGGCAACCTACGGCTGGCAGGATGACTCAACCTATATCCGGCTGTCGCCGTTCTTTGACGATATGGGCGCAGAGCCTAAACCTGTGGAAGATATTCATGGTGCCAGGGTGCTCGCCATGCTCGGGGATTCTGTCACCACTGACCATATCTCTCCGGCTGGCAGCATCAAGCCTGACAGTCCTGCAGGGCGCTATCTGCAGGGGCATGGCGTTGAGCGCGGGGACTTTAACTCCTACGGTTCGCGCCGGGGCAACCACGAAGTGATGATGCGCGGGACGTTTGCCAACATCCGTATTCGTAACGAAATGGTGCCGGGTATTGAAGGCGGTATGACGCGGCTGCTGCCGGGCGAAGAGGTACTTTCCATTTATGACGCGGCGATGCGTTATAAAGAGCAGGGAGTGCCGTTGGCCGTAGTTGCCGGTAAAGAGTACGGCTCCGGCTCAAGCCGTGACTGGGCGGCGAAAGGGCCTCGTTTGTTGGGGGTTCGGGTCGTTATCGCCGAATCTTTCGAGCGCATTCACCGCTCTAACCTTATCGGTATGGGCATTTTACCGCTTGAGTTCCCTCAGGGCGTAACGCGTAAAACACTTGGCTTAACGGGGGAGGAAAAGCTGGATATTAACGGGTTAAATCAGCTGAAACCTGGCATGGAGGTCCCCGTCACGCTGACCTTTGACGATGGGCGTAAGCAGGTTATTGACTGCCGCTGCCGTATCGATACCGGTAATGAGCTTACCTATTTCCGCCACGATGGCATCCTGCACTACGTGATTAGAAACATGCTGAAGTAAGAAATAAAAAAGCCCCGGAAGGGGCTTTTTTATTAAACCAGCGGTTTTACTCAGACAGCAGATGGCCCATTTTGGCGGCTTTGGTGTCCAGGTAGTGCGCATTTTTCGGGTTACGGCCAACGATCAGCGGCACGCGCTCAACGATATTGATCCCAGCCTCGGTGAGTATCTCGACCTTTTTCGGGTTATTGGTCAGCAACCGCACAGCGTCTACGCCCAGCAGCTTGAACATGTCGGCGCACAGAGTGAAGTCGCGCTCATCGGCCGCGAAGCCGAGCTGGTGGTTAGCCTCTACCGTGTCGTAGCCTTTATCCTGCAGCGCATAGGCGCGGATTTTATTCAGTAGGCCAATATTGCGGCCTTCCTGGCGATGGTAAAGCAGCACGCCACGACCCTGCTCGGCAATTTGCGTCAGCGCCGCTTCAAGCTGAAAGCCACAGTCACAGCGCAGGCTGAACAGGGCATCACCGGTTAAGCACTCGGAGTGAACGCGCGCGAGAACAGGTTGTTCCCCGCTAATATCACCGAAAACCAGGGCAACATGATCCTGCCCGGTTGCCACTTCTTCAAAACCCACCATCAGGAAATCGCCCCATGGGGTTGGCAGTTTGGCTTCTGCCACTCGTTTAAGCTGCATGTGATTCTCCAGGTACTTATATCGACACCGCAGTGTCTGCCAGCGGTCTGGCCTGTACGTTACTGCCGGACATTTTGCCATAACGCGCAGTACTTCGCTTCATTGGCGGATTAAAAAGCCATTTTTGCCAATTATCATGAAGCGGTTTAGCCATCGCGGACATTTTTCGGTTATTCTTTAAGGGCTTTCATTACCATGAGGTCTTCATGCAGGCAATCGCACAACGCATCGCAGCAGGCACAATTCTTCTGTTAATCATGCCGTTAATCGTCTGGTTCAGCGGCTGGCAATGGACCCCAGGTGGCAATGAAAGCCTGTTAAAGATGCTTTATTGGGTCACTGAAACCGTGACTCAGCCCTGGGGAGTAATTACCCATGTTGTTTTGTGCGTGTGGTTTCTGTGGTGCCTGCGTTATCGGCTTAAACCTGCGCTGATGTTATTTGCTATCCTCGCGGCTGCTATCCTTATCGGTCAGGGCATTAAGTCTGTTATTAAGAATAAAGTGCAGGAACCTCGCCCGTTTGTCGCGTGGCTCGAAAAAACTCACCATATCCCCACCGACGAGTTCTACAATTTAAAGCGAACACAGCGTGCTGAACTGGTCAAGGAACAGCTTGATGGGCAGCAAGAGATCCCCGTCTGGTTGCGTAATCACTGGCAGTTTGAGACCGGGTTTGCGTTTCCCTCGGGCCATACGATGTTCGCTGCCAGCTGGGCGCTTTTGGGCGTAGGGTTGCTTTGGCCTCGCAGGCGGACGTTTACCCTTGTGGTTTTATTAGTATGGGCAACGGGTGTTATGGGAAGCCGTCTGATGCTTGGAATGCACTGGCCGCGTGATTTAGCCGTGGCCACGGTTATCTCCGCTCTGTTGGTGATACTGGCGACCTGGCTTGCTCAGCGCTGGTGTGGTCCGCTTACGCCACAGGTTGAAGAAGCCCAGGAAATAGCCGAACGAAGCGAAAAAACTTGAGAATAGTGTTTTAACCCCCATTTCTTATGAATTGGCGGTGGTTTTTGGATTCCCCGGTTTCGCCTGAAATGGTAATTTATACCTCCGGGATTCACTTTTGGCCTGGCTGAGTCCTCTGTGACCACATAACGGGATGTAATGTGAAATATTTATTCATTTTCTTACTGGTACTTGCCATCTTTGTGGTGTCCGTCACGCTGGGGGCACAAAACGATCAGGTGGTGAACTTTAACTACCTGCTGGCGCAGGGCGAGTATCGTGTTTCAACTCTGCTGGCCACGCTGTTTGCCGCAGGCTTTATCATTGGATGGCTGATCTGCGGTCTGTTCTGGCTGCGAGTCCGCGTTTCGCTGGCCCGTGCCGAGCGCAAAATTAAACGTCTTGAGCAGCAGGTAACTCCCGCCGCTGATGTTTCGGCACCCGTTGTGCCGGCTGTGAAGGAATAAGCCTCTATGTTGGAACTGCTGTTTCTGCTGTTACCCGTTGCGGCCGCTTATGGCTGGTACATGGGGCGCAGAAGTGCGTTACAAGACAAACAGCAGGAAGCCAGCCGCCTTTCTCGCGACTACGTGGCGGGGGTGAACTTCCTGCTGGCCAACCAGCAGGACAAAGCGGTCGATCTGTTCCTCGATATGCTCAAAGAGGACACCGGCACCGTCGAAGCCCACCTTACGCTAGGCAACCTCTTCCGCCAGCGTGGCGAAGTTGATCGCGCCATTCGTATCCACCAGTCCTTGATGGAAAGCGCGTCGCTGAACTATGACCAGCGCCTGCTTGCCGTTCAGCAGCTTGGCAAAGACTACATGGCCGCCGGGCTTTATGATCGCGCGGAAGACATGTTCAGCCAGCTTATCGACGAGACCGACTTCCGGGTTAGCGCGCTGCAGCAGCTGCTGCAAATTCACCAGGCAACCAGCGACTGGCAGAAGGCTATCGACGTTGCTGAAAGGCTGGTGAAACTCGGTAAAGATAAGCAGCGTGTGGAAATCGCTCACTTCTACTGCGAACTTGCGCTGCAAAATATCGGCAATGATGATTCAGATAAGGCCATGTCGCTGCTGAAGAAGGGCGCGGCGGCGGACAGAAACTGCGCTCGGGTTTCCATCATGATGGGCCGAATCTTCATGGAAAAGAGCGAGTATGCAAAAGCGGTGGACTCGCTGAAGCGCGTAATTGAGCAGGACAGCGAGCTGGTCAGTGAAACGCTTGAGATGCTGCAGGTTTGCTATCAGCAGCTCGACAAGCCTGATGAATGGGAAGCTTTCCTCAAACGTTGTGTGGAAGAAAACAGCGGGGCGGTGGGCGAACTCATGCTGGCGAGTATTCTCGAGCAAAAAGAGGGCGCAGAAACGGCTCAGCTGTACATCAACCGTCAGCTACAGCGTCATCCTACGATGCGAGTGTTCCATCGCCTGATGGACTACCACCTGCACGAGGCGGAGGAAGGGCGAGCAAAAGAGAGCCTGATGGTACTGCGTGACATGGTCGGCGAACAAATTCGCACCAAGCCACGCTATCGCTGTCAGAAATGCGGCTTCACCGCCTACACCATGTACTGGCATTGCCCATCGTGCCGCGCGTGGTCGACGGTCAAACCTATCCGTGGGCTGGACGGGCAGTAGTCGTCCACGGTATTTTTTAAAACACTGCACTTTAGTTACAACATACTATTGTGTTCTGATTATCCCCATACCTCACCTCAGTGCAACTATCGCTTAGCAGGGCACAATCGCGGCTGTGAATTTGTCGGTCTGGCGGGTAGAATGCTGCCGTTTAACTTTTTTGCGCCGCGCTGGTGCCCAACAGTCAGAAGGTTTTGCCATGAACTCAACTGCGTCATCCTCCTCCCGTGTTGCCACTGAATCACCGATTGTCGTTGCACTTGATTACGATAACCGCGATAGCGCGCTGGCCTTCGTTGACCGTATCGATCCCCGCGATTGCCGCCTGAAGGTGGGCAAAGAGATGTTCACGCTGTTTGGCCCGCAGCTGGTGGGGGATTTGCATCAGCGTGGTTTTGACGTTTTCCTGGATTTGAAATTCCACGATATCCCTAACACCACCGCGCGTGCGGTTGCGGCCGCGGCGGAAATGGGCGTGTGGATGGTAAACGTTCATGCTACCGGTGGCGCACGTATGATGCGTGCTGCAAAAGAAGCGCTGGCTCCCTTTGGTGAAGATGCTCCGTTGCTGATTGCCGTTACCGTTCTCACCAGCATGGAAGCCAGCGATCTGGCTGATTTAGGCATTAATGCCAACCCGGCGGATTATGCTGAGCGCCTGGCTACCCTGACAAAAGAGTGCGGTCTGGATGGCGTAGTGTGTTCCGCGCAGGAAGCCGTTCGCTTCAAGGCTGCATTAGGTCACGAGTTTAAGCTGGTCACGCCGGGTATTCGTCCAGTAGGCAGTGATGCCGGCGACCAGCGCCGCATTATGACGCCGCAGCAGGCTCAGCAGGCAGGCGTAGATTTTATGGTTATCGGGCGTCCGATCACTCAATCCGCCGATCCTGCTCGAACGCTGCGTGATATCCGCGCATCTCTGGCGCTGGAGGCATAATGAAAGACGATAACAGCCGTCTTGTCTATTCCACGGCAATCGGCCGTATTGATGAGCCTAAAACCGAAGTCCAGCGTCCAAAAGGCGACGGGATCGTTCGTATCCAGAAGCAAACCAGCGGGCGTAAGGGGAAGGGCGTTTGCCTGATTACCGGTATCGATGCCGATGATACGACGCTTGCCAGCATTGCGGCCGAGCTTAAGAAGAAGTGCGGCTGCGGCGGAGCGGTAAAAGACGGCGTAATCGAAATCCAGGGCGACAAGCGTGATTTGATAAAGTCACTGCTGGAAGCGAAGGGAATGAAGGTTAAACTCGCGGGTGGTTAATCCGTTTAAAATATTAATTAATGGGCCACGGTAAATACCGTGGCCTTTTATTTTAACTGCTGTTAGTCAGACCTGAAAAATTAACACGTAATGAATTCGTCAAAGCGGGTTAGCTTTTGCCGGCGTCCTGCCTTATTTACCCACCTGGTGACCGATAATACCGCCTACCGCCGCCCCGCCAAGGGTTCCCAACGTGCTGCCATCGGTCAGCACTGCGCCACCCAGCGCACCGGCACCTGCGCCGATTGCCGTGTTGCGGTCACGCTTAGACCAGTTAGAGCATGCACTTAGGGACATTGCGAGGGTTATAGCCAGCATTGCAGCGGCCACTTTTTTGTTATTTAAGGTCATCATACTTTCTCCAGAATAATTGATTCACGGAAGCCAGTCTCAGTTAAGTATAGTAACAATTCACCACTTTACCGGGCGGGTCGTGAAACGATGTCGCGATATAAGCTCAAAAAACAGCAGGTGTGTTTATTACTCCCTGTTATATCGCTAAATTCTATTCTAAATCTCCCCTGAGATTAACACAGGTAAAAACTCTTAATTACAGCGTGGGATAATTCTGAGAGAGGAAAAGCCCGTGTCCGACACGGGCAAAAGGCTTTAAACGGCGGCGTAAGGATCGACGATATCGACCTGAAGATTGGCCGCTTTAAGCTGCGCCAGGGTTTCCTCGCTAATCGCCGCGTCGGTAATCACACGGTTGAAGCGTGCAATTGGGCCTAGCGTATAAGGGTGCATGTTGCCAAACTTGCTGCTGTCCGTCAGCACGATAGCCTCGCTGCCTTTCTCCAGCACCGAATTCACCACATCTGTACGTAGCATATCGCGACCGGTGAAGCCGGTTTCAGGCAAGAAGCCGTCGATGCCGATAAAAGCCTTACTGAAATGCAGTTGCTGGATAAACTGGCGGGTCAGCGGGCCGACCATACTTTCACTTTTCTTCTGATAGATACCACCGACCAGGATTACTTCGCAGTCGGTATCTTTCAGCAGATGTGCGATGTAGCTGCTGACGGTGATCAGCGTAACGTTTTTCTGTTCCGCCAACGTGCGGGCGAGCAGGGCGTTACTGCTGCCGTTCTCGATAAATACCGTTTCACCGTCATTCACCAGCGATGCGGCATATTGCGCAAGCTGCAGTTTGAGGGTGTAGTTATTCATCATACGGGTTTCAACGTCATCGCTATCCAGCGGGACGGCAAAACCATGGGTGCGTCGCAGGTAATTATTTTTTTCCAGCAGGTTTAAATCCTGGCGAATGGTGACTTCTGAAACGCCGGTTGTTTTCGCCAGGGAGGCCACGCTAACCCGGCCCTGATCGATGACCATTTGCAGAATAATTTGTTGTCTTGAGTTCATGTCAGCCAGTAGTCAGGCGGTGGGGTTAACCACCGCCTTCTCGTCAAAGAGTATGTTCCGTGCGGGCTATGATATCATCCTGAGCGTCAGGAGATAAGGCAGTAAAGAAGGCCGAGTATCCTGCTACCCTGACCACTAAATCACGGTATTTATCAGGGTTTTGTTTTGCCTCCAACAGTGTTTCACGTGAAACAATGTTGTACTGAACGTGCCAGCCTTTATGTGCTTCAAAGAAAGTGCGCAGCATAAACATCAGCTTTTCACGGTCACGTGGGTTGTCCAGCGTTGAAGGATTCAGTTTTTGGTTCAGTAAGACGCCACCAAGAATCTTAGTGGTGGGCAGTTTTCCGACCGAACTGATGACCGCCGTCGGGCCAAGGTGGTCGGTGCCTGACGCCGGGCTTGCTCCTTCTGCCAGCGGAGTACGGGCTTTGCGCCCGTCAGGTGTCGCCATAGTGGCTGCGCCGAACGGCACGTTAGCCGAGATGGACGATGTTCCGGCGTAATATGTCCCACCGATTGGGCCGCGGCCAAAACGCGTATTGTGATACTGCTCAAGCTCGTCGATGTAGGTTTGATAGGCGCGGGCCAGCAGCATATCCACTTCGTCATCGTCATTACCGTACTTCGGCGCGCCGTTGATTAACCGCTGCCGGAGCTGCTCGCCGTTCAGCCCGGCAAAGTCATTGGCCAATGCATCCGCAAGTTGTTGCTGACCCATTATCCCTTGTTCGAAGACCAGTTTACGCACGGCAGCAAGGCTGTTGCCAAGGTTGGCAATACCAACCTGAAGGCCTGAAACCCAGTCATACTTTGCGCCACCTTGCTTAATGCTTTTTCCTCGTTCGATACAATCATCCACCAGTGCCGAGCAAAGAATGTCGTGCGCATTTTCCTCCAGCACGGTGTCGACAACGCACTCGATTTCGATAGATTTTTGCGTGTAGTAGCGAATCTGCCGATCCCATGCATCCAGCACTTCGTCAAACGAGGTGAAGTTGCCTTCAGACAGCGCTTTTTGTTGAGGAAGGAATATTTTACCGCTGGTCGCGTCGCGACCCTGTTCGAGGCTAGCCAGCATCACGCGGGCAAAGTTAATGAAGCTCATGCCGGTGCAGCGGTAGCCCCATTTCCCTCCGACGGCGGTTTCAATGCAGCCGATAGCTGCGTAGTCGTAGGCATCTTCCCGGCTGACACCCATTTTAATGAATTCATCGATAACAATTTCATCGTTGTTAAACGCCGGCATCCCGAACCCGCAGCGAATAACCTGCACGCATGCATCGAGGAAATCGTTGCTCATGCCCGCGTGGTAGCGAACGCTGAGGTTAGGCTGCGTGGAGCGCAGGCGGCCACAGGACTCGAGAATCGCGTAGGAGAGCGGGTTGACGGCATCAACCGCCACGCCGTGTACCAGCGTTTGCCCACCAATCGTTACGTTCTGGTAAAGCGGGCTGCCGGCGGAGGCTTTTGAATGCGAGCCGGAGCGAATTTTATTCACCTCAAGCAGCTTCAACCAGCAGCTTTGCAGCAGTTCGATGGCTTGTTCCCTGCTGGCTGTTTGCTGCAACTCAACGTCCCGGCGGTACCACGGATAAAGGTACTGATCCAGACGCCCGAAGGAAACGGAGTGGCCGTTGGACTCAATCTGCAGCACCAGTTGAATGAAGTAGCTCAGCTGCAGGGCCTGCCAGAAGGTGACCGGCGGATTGCTGGCGATATGCTCGCAGTTATCGGCAATCGCCAGCAGCTCATCCCGGCGTGCCTCTCGCGTTTCTTCAGCGGCCATTTTCTTCGCCAGCTCTGCGTAGCGCAGGATATGGTCACTCAGAGCGACAAAGGTCATATCGATAGCTTTGAGGAACTGCTCTTTATGCAGGTCGTCCCAGTCGGTTAGCTGTAGTCGCCCACGGCGCTCCGCGACTTTTTCTCGCAGGCCGCGAATACCAAGCTCCAGCAGCAGCGGGAAGTTAACCGCCAGATGAGCATCGCCTGAAGTCATGTTGCCTTCGGCTTTAACGATCCCGGTGGCCAGCAGCGCTTTTTGTTCGTCGGTAAACATCCCGTAGCAGCGATCCTGTACCGTCTGGCCGCGCCACCACGGGCAAATTTCATGCATCACGGCTTTATCCGCCTCGGAAATCGAGTAGCCAGCGCCCGGACGATCGCCAAGTTCGTCTATTTCACTCTCAATCCAGCCAACGGTATATTCCGGGAAGAAGGGCGCGCCTCGCACGTGGCTTGCCTGATTCCCCACGATAAGCTCATCGTGTTTAATCCAGACAGTACGTTCGGCCAGGTGATGAGCAAGCGCCATCGCACGGCGAACCGGCAGCGGCTTGTCCTGATGCTGCTGGTAAACGGTGGTGTAGTGGCGGGCGCGTTCGGTGCAGACAGGGGGTTTAACGATATGTATCAACGCCTCTTTATGCGCCTTGATACGTGGGCTAAGCAAGTTCAGGTTCAGTGCGGTCATGATGGTTATCCTCTAATCCAGGCGGTCATGCCTTTTTGGCTGGCGTACTGTTCGGCAAAATGAAGAAGTTCTGGCGCATTAAGCGGTTTGCTGGCGGCCAGATAGGGCTGACCCAGCAGGTGATATTTGTTAATCCCTAAGGTGTGATAGGGCAGAAAATGGATGGACGTTGCGCCAATCTCGTCGGCGGCAAAATCGCTGATGGCGCGAATGGAGCGTTCATCAGCATTAAAGTCGGGAATGAGCGGTACACGAATCGTCATTTCTACATTGTGAGCCGCGAGCCTGCGAAAATTATCCATCACGCGTTCGGCATTGCCGTCGGTCCACTGCTGAAAACGCGCTTTGTCTACGTGCTTCAGGTCTGCCAGCAGCAGATCCAAAAAGGGCAGTGAAGGCGCAATATATTTCCACGGAACATGCAGACAGGATTCCACTGCGGTATGCAGTTCAGCCTCTTTACTGCGCTGCAACAGTTCCTGTGCCAGCCCTGGCTGCATAAAGGGCTCACCGCCGGAAAGCGTTATGCCGCCGCCGCTTCGGGCATAAAAAGGTTTGTCGCGCAGAACGGTAGCCATAATGGTGTCCGCCGTTTTTTCTTCGCCACAGACGGTTAAGGCCTGCGTTGGGCAGCAGGCCCGGAGCGCGTTTACCGTGCCTTCGTTAAGCCTGCCGCGAGCGATGATCAACTCATCTCCAACACGAGAAACGGCATCTGGTGCGGCCTGCTGGCAGAGAACGCAGCCGGAAAGGCACAAGCGGCGGTCCAGCAGGACGTCGCATTCCCGGGCGCGACTTTCCGGGTTCTGACACCAGCGGCAACCCAGGGAACAGCCTTTAAGGAAGACGACCGTACGGATCCCTGGCCCATCGTGAGTTGAATAACGCTGAATATTGAACAGCATGGTAGCCTCTATTTTCTTCTTTCGTAAATTAAATTACTTTCGAATGAAAGTTATATTGATGTTGATCAGTTAAACAATCGACAGTCAGGTTATGATGCCGTCAGTGAGAGATGACTCTAATTCTGGAGAGCGTAATGGAACTGTATTTAGATACCGCTGATGTTGCCGCCGTTAAGCGTCTTGCCCGGGTTCTGCCGCTGCAGGGCGTGACGACCAACCCTTCGATCGTCGCTAAAGCCGGGATTTCCCTGTGGGAAGTGCTTCCCGCGCTGCAGGATGCACTGGGCGGCGAAGGTAAACTTTTCGCGCAGGTTATTGCCTGTCAGGCCGATGAAATGGTGCAAGAAGCGGAGCTGTTGACGGCTCGCGTACCAGGACTTGTCGTAAAGGTTCCGACCACGTCGGAAGGCCTGGCGGCGCTGAAACAGCTAAATGCACTGGGTATCCCAACGCTTGGTACGGCGGTTTATGGCGCGGCACAGGGCTTGCTGGCTGCACTGGCGGGGGCTGAATATGTTGCGCCGTATGTGAACCGCCTGGATGCGCAGGGCGGGGACGGTATTCAGATGGTGCAGGATCTTCAGCAGCTCTTAACGCTACATGCTCCAGGTGCGAAGGTGTTGGCCGCAAGTTTCCGTACCCCTCATCAGGCGATGTCATGCCTGCTGGCCGGCTGCGAAGCCATCACGCTGCCAATTGATGTGGTCGAGAAAATCCTGGTGACGCCTGCGGTGACGGCGGCGATCGGTGGGTTTGAAAAAGACTGGCAGGGCGCGTTTGGGTCACTGACCCTTTAGACTAAAACAAGGGCCGGAATCAGAGGCCCGTTAAAGATAAAAGCAGCCTTTCCTTAAGGCTGCTTTTATCGAGAGAGGAGATTTAAATTTCCCACGGTGATTTTTTTTGCTCACCGCCAGGTTTATTCCCGTCGTTATTTAAACTCAGCAGTTCGGCCTTGAGGATCTCAAGGTTGTTTATCGCTGAGGCATAATCTTTGGCAACCAAAATATCCAGCACGGTATCAATACGTTTGGCAAGCTGCTGCGGATCCAGTGTTGGCATTGTTAATCCTGTCAGTGTTAGCGAATGAATCATTATTCCATAATGCAAAAAATAGCCGCTAAAGAGAAGGGCGAGCGATGAATTCTTCGCCTTATCCTTCAATAAATTATCGCACAACATATAAGCAATAATTATTAATCACGGCTCCACATTCATCAAACAACGGCCGTGGATTAGTCTGATCCTGCGACTACCGCACATTCATTTTATGAGGATCTGGCTATGACAGTTATCAACCAACCAACCTGCAAGCTCTTTACCGATACTGCACGTTTTACACAACTGTCTGGATATTACGAAGAAGAGCGCCGTACCGTCTGGATGATGCTTCGTTCCCGCCCACGTCCCTGCTTTAATCACGGACTCATCGAGGAAATTATGAATCTGGGATATATCGTCCAGAATGCCGGATTTAAAGTTGATTTCTGGGTCACCGGCTCATTAGTCCCCGGAATGTACAATACCGGCGGTGATTTAGACTTCTTTGTCGAAACTATCCGTAACGGGCGCCGTGAGGCGCTGCGCGCCTACGCACGGGCATGCGTTGATTGCGTTCATGCCGCGTCTCGCGGTTTTGATACCGGCGCCATCAGTCTGGCGATGGTTGAAGGCAGTGCGCTTGGCGGTGGGTTTGAGGCGGCGTTAGCGCACCATTTCCTGCTGGCACAGCGTGATGCAAGGCTGGGTTTCCCGGAAATTGCGTTTAACCTTTTTCCCGGCATGGGTGCCTATTCATTGGTAGCCCGTCGGTCCGGGATGAAGCTTGCGGAGGAGCTGATTTATAAAGGCGAGTCCCACACGGCGGAATGGTACCACCAGCATGGTTTAGTGGATCAGCTGTTTGAGCCGGGGCATGGGTATCTGGCAACACGCACGTTTATCGATACCCTGCAGCCCAAGCTCAACGGCGTGAAGGCCATGCTGCGCGCGCGTCAGCGGGTTTTACAGCTGCCAAGGTCGGAGCTGATGGACATCACCGAGGATTGGGTGGATGCCGCATTCAGCCTGGAGGCTAAAGACATTGCCTACATGGAACGACTGGTGCAGCTGCAAAACCGCCATACCTCGACGGCGTTACGTAAAGCTGGCTAGCGCTTTATTCTTGACTGATAGCGCTTAAACCAACGCTCGAATACGGCTGCGGGCATTGGTTTTGCAAACAGAAAACCCTGCCGTTCGTTGACGCCGTTCTTGGTAAGAAAGGCGTCTTCTTTTTGGTTCTCAACCCCTTCCGCAATCACCTGCAAATTCAGCGCCTGCGCCACGGCGACAATGGCCCTGACCAGTGACTGGGACACCGGGTGTTTATGCACATCGCGCACAAATGACTGATCCAGCTTGATGGCATCGATAGGGAAGTGTGCCAGTTGGGATAACGACGAATAGCCGGTGCCGAAGTCGTCCAGGTGAACCTGCGCGCCGAGCTGGCTGAACTGTTTAATAACGGATAATGCCAGCTCTTCGTTCTCTATAAGGCAACTTTCGGTCAGCTCAACGTCAATCGGGCAGTATTCAAAATTAAGATCTTTGAGCGCCTGCTTGAGATCGCTGAAGATCGTCTGATCGGCAAGCTGGCGGGCGGAAACGTTAACCGCCACGCGCAAATTAATCCCCTTATCCCGCCATTTCGCCACCTGTTGAACGACGCTAACCATCACCCAGCGCCCAAGAGGAACAATCAGGCCAGACTCTTCCGCGTAAGAGATGAAGCCCTGCGGTGGGATCAGGCCGCGTTCAGGGGACTGCCAGCGAACCAGTGCTTCCAGACTGCGAACTTCGCCGCGCCAGGTCATCTTTGGCTGGTAGTGGATAACCAACTGATCGTTATCCAGCGCTTTGCGCAAATTAGTGTCCAGCCACAAATACTCAAATACCCGCTGGTTCATTTCCGGGGAGAAAACGCAAAACTTGCCGCGTCCACTCTCTTTTGCGGTGTACATGGCGGTATCGGCATTACGAATCAGGTTCTCGCGCTCTTCACCATGCTGTGGGGCAAGGGAAATTCCCAGCGAACAGCCGCTGTAGACCTCAATCAGACCGATTCGGAACGGTTGTTTGAGGCGGGTTAAAATGCGTGAAGACATCGCCTCAAGCGACCCTTGCGAGGTGTTGGTTGCCAGCACAATAAACTCATCACCGCCGAGGCGCGCCAGCACCTGACCTTCTTCCAGGCAGCTTAAAATCGCTAACGACACGGCCTGCAACAGCTGATCGCCAAACATGTGGCCGTAGGCATCGTTCACTTTTTTAAAGTTGTCGAGATCCAGATAGACGATGCCGACCTGGGTGTCTTCGCGTTTTTCAATGGCCTCAGAGATCAGGTCGTAAATGGCGTTGCGGTTAGGCAATCCGGTAATGGTATCCGTGTTGGCCAACACCCGCAGTCGCTCCTGAGCGCGCCGCTCCTCGGTAATGTCGGTGCCGGAGCAGATCAGGTAGATCTCGTTTTTGCCGCTGCCGCTATGGACAAACTTATTGCGAAACAAAAACAGCCGCTGGCCTTTGCGTGTTTTTACCCAACGTTCAACTTCATAGGAGCTGCCGTTGCGAAAAAAACCGCTGATGTTACGCCTGGACGCAGCGGCTTCACTACGACTCATAAACAGCTTAAAGACGTTCTGGCCGATAACCTCATGCTCTTTCATCCCGGTGTACTCTTCGCTTAGCCGGTTGAAGCGCTGAATGTTTCCCTGCTTATCGAGAATAACGATCACTGAATTGGCTTCAGAGACAACCTGCTCGGCAAAGGAGAGCCCCTGCACCAGGTCTCGTGCGACAGAATGGGTATCGTGCCAGGCCGAAGCGGTGCCTGCCCATTCACGTTTAGACACTTTGCGGCCAACCATGTGTACCGGAACTTCTATACCGAATAGCGACAGCGTCATGGTTAAGCTGGAGGTGATCACCGTCATCTGCCGAATCTCGTCGGCCTGCGCGGTTTCCAGCGCCACCACCTGACCAGTGTCTGAATCTTCGCTGGCTGCCAGTTGCAAGGCATTGCTGTCTGCCGGTAAACGCCAGTATGGGCTTGTTGTTCCCAGATAACGATAAAGCAGGTTCTGCTCCAAATCGTCTTTCATTCTTGCTCCTGAGCCTCAGGGAAAAATATCACCTAAATCTATTATTTATAGTAGCAATAGAAAGCCGATGTTAAAGCCCCGGTTAAGAGGAAAAGATCTTGTTTTTGCAGAGGATGTCGAAAATAGCGGCACATTGAGAGGACGGCAAGAAAAAAGCCGGGCAGGGCCGCCCGGCTTTAAAGGGTTATATCAGAATCAGGCCGCAGGGCGTGCGATAACGCTGCGGGTTTCCATGCGAACTTCCGCGATGGTTACGTCGATAACGTCGGTCACTTTATAAACGGCTTCGCCTTTGATTTGCACGGTACCGTTTTCCTGGCTGCAGACCAGCTCATCACGCACCGCGTGAATGAACGGCGCAGGGATAAACGCGACAGCGCCGTTATCCACCAGACGCACGCGCATCCCGCCACGGCTGACGTCGATAATTTCCGCCGCAAAGCGTGTATCGGTACCGGCTTTCGGACTCAGGTAGCGGGCATACAGCCAGTCACCTACGTCGCGCTCGGCCATACGATTCAGCCGGCGGCGTTCTGCCATCTGGATCGTCGTTTCGTCTGCCGGGCGAACAGCGGTTTCACCTTTAATGATCGCCTTCAAAAGACGATGGTTAACCATATCGCCGAACTTACGAATCGGTGAAGTCCACGTCGCGTAAGCCTCAAGCCCAAGGCCGAAGTGCGGGCCTGGCTCGGTGCTAATTTCAGCGAACGACTGATAGCGGCGAATGCGGCTGTCGAGGAACCCGGTTGGCTGCGCGTCCAGCTCGCGGCGTAGCTTGCAGAAGCCGTCCAGGGTCAGCACTTCCTGTGCATCCACGGTGATACCGTGAGTTTGCAGCATAGCGGCCAGCTGTTCGGTATTGGCAGGATCGAAGCCGGTATGAACGTTATAAATCCCGAAGCCCAGCTTCTCGCGCAGCACGATGGCCGCACAAACGTTAGCCGCAATCATCGACTCTTCAACGATGCGGTTCGCGATGCGGCGAGGCTCGGCCACGATATCCAGCACTTCGCCTTTTTCACCCAGAATAAAGCGGTAGTCCGGGCGGTCTTTGAAGACCAGCGCGTGGGTATGACGCCATTCCCCGCGAGCCAGGCAAACGCGCTGCAACAGGCGAATTTGATTCGCAATTGCTTCGCTCTGCGGCTGCCAGTCACCTTTCTCTTCCAGCCAGTCAGACACTTCGTCATAAACCAGTTTGGCTTTGGACTCGATGTTGGCGGCGAAGAAATGAATGTCGCTGGCAATCGCGCCGTCCTGCTCAATGGTCATGCGGCAGGCGAGAACAGGGCGGACAACGTTGGCGCGCAGGGAGCAGAGGTCGTCCGACAGCTCGCGCGGCAGCATTGGAATGTTGAAGCCAGGCAGATAGTTGGTAAAAGCACGAATTTTGGCGATGCCGTCGAGCTTGCTGCCTTCAGCGATCCACGCCGTAGGGTCGGCGATGGCCACGGTAAGCTGCAGTTTGCCATCGGCCAGTTCTTCAACGTACAGCGCATCGTCCATGTCTTCGGTGCTGGCGCTGTCGATGGTGACAAAATCAAGCGACGTTAAGTCTTCACGTACCAGACCATCGTCGAGCATCTCGGTGGCCACGCCGTCCGGTGCTTCGCGTTCAAGGTTGTGACGTGACAGTGTCACCCACCATGGCGCGAGGTGATCGTCGCCGAAAGTGATAAAATGCGTTAATTCCGCATAAAACCCACGATCTCCTTTCAGGGGATGACGGCGCATTTCAGCCACCGCCCAGTCACCGTTCTGGAATTCATGGCTGACGCCACGTGCCGCGCGGCACTGAATCGCGTCTCTCAGCAGAGGATGATCCGGCACAATCGACAGGCGGTCGTCTTTTTTCTGAACGCGGCCAACAAAACGCGTCAGGAAAGGTTCGATAAGCGTTTCCGGCTCGGCGGATTCACGATCTTTATCGGTGTGAATGACGGCGCTGATACGGTCACCGTGCATCACTTTTTTCATCTGCGGCGGCGGAATAAAGTAGCTTTTATTCGCGTCGACTTCGAGGAAGCCGAACCCTTTTTCCGTGCCTTTCACCACGCCTTCAGCGCGTGGAGTCTGGGAATGCAGTTGCTGTTTTAGCTGCGCGAGCAGCGGGTTATCCTGAAGCATATCGTTTCGTTTTCGTGGCCAAAAGAGCGGCTGACAGTTTTACGCGAAACCGTACCTTGCGGCAAGCGCTGATTGCCGGGAAGGCTTATGGATTCAGCGCTTGAGCGGTATTTCCCAGGCCAATTTTCAGGCGGTTTATCCACCCGGCCAGCCCGGCACTAACCAGTAATTTCAGCACCTGTTGTTCGCTAAAACCTTGCTCATACAAAGGTTGAAGCTGCGCGGCGCTAAATCTGTCCGGCGCGCGGGTTAACAGCTGCACGGCCTGAATAATTGCTTTTTCACGAGGATGGTTGTGACTCCATGCGTTAAGCGCACGCTCGCCGTTGCGCATTGCATCCGGCAACCCGGCATCTCCCTGCCAGGCTGCCACGGCATCGCTAAAGCAGGCGGCGCTGCCGTTAATCCGTGACGTCAGCATCACCACAAGCTGCGCATCGTCTGGTTGCTGCGATGTGGTCTGCCAGAACAAACGGGTAAGCTGGCTGAGGTAAGAAAGTGCCCGCTCATCGTGGGCAAGCAGCCAGGCAATATCACGCAGCGTACGAAGCGGCTGGCTGATGCTCAAGACTTCTAGCTGTTCCGGGCGGGCATAGCGCATTTCAACGGGCGCCAGGCCCGGCTGCCAGCTTGCAGGATGCGGCGTAAACAGCTCGGGCTCCGCGTCCTGCTGCCCGTTAATCCCCGGCAGCCAGCGAACGGGCAGGCCCTGCTGGGCTTGCCAGACGGCAATGGCGCGAGCCTGGAAGCCAACAAAGCCGATAATCTGGGTAAATGAAACGATATCGTCGACAGAGAGACCGCATTCGTCCAGTTGGGCGAGCGCGGCGTCGTCGATAAGCGTCGGGTGGCTGGCAAGCTGGCGGGCAAACTGGGTGATTTGAGTCAGGCGGCGGTTGCTTTCCCGGGAAGAGTCGGGGCCTGGCTGCGGCGCCAGGCGAGCGGCATAGTGGTTACAAAGCCGCTGTACGCCATAAACCTGCGCGACGGTCAGCGCCGTGCTCAGGCGGTCATAGCTGCTGAGGGTATGCAGGCGCGTAACGGGGATGCTGTCCGGGAGCAGCACGTCGGAAGCGGCTCGGGCTGCATCAAGCCACGGGGCTTCGACAATCAGCTGCGCTTCAGAGAGCGTTAAATCAAGCAGAAAGCGGTCTTCAACCTGCGCCGCTTCGGGAACTAAAGGCAGCACATCCGCCGGGCACAGACTGGACTGGGTTTCATGATACCAGTGGCTTTTACCAGAAAAGCGGCGTTGTTCCATGGTCGTTCCTTGGTCAAAAAGTTTGCAGACCCGGATACAACGTGGATGCCGGGCCTGGTTCGCTGTTTTATCCTGGCGCAAGCTTGGGAGGTGACAAAAGAATGATCGGTGATAATAAATATCGGAAAGGTATAACTAATTAGGAGTAAGGCGGGAAAGGCTGGGGGAAATAGCGAAACGGGCCGAAGCCCGCTTCACTCTGAAGCTGAAATTAGTCTTTCAGTTCCAGCTCGTTCATGGCAGCGATGCTGAAGCCGCCGTCAACGTGAACCACTTCCCCGGAGATGCCGGCAGACAGGTCGGAACACAGGAAGGCTGCGGAGTTACCCACGTCTTCGATGGTTACGGTACGGCGAATTGGGGTAACCGCTTCGCAGTGGGCCAGCATTTTACGGAAGTCTTTGATGCCGGAAGCGGCCAGAGTACGGATTGGGCCAGCGGAGATGGCGTTAACGCGCACGCCTTCCGGACCCATAGCGTTAGCCATGTAGCGAACGTTAGCTTCCAGAGACGCTTTTGCCAGGCCCATAACGTTGTAGTTAGGGATAGCACGCTCTGCGCCCAGGTAGGACAGGGTCAGCAGGGCGGAACCTGGGTTCAGCATTTCACGGCAAACTTTAGCCATTGCCACAAAGCTGTATGCGCTGATGTCGTGGGCAATTTTAAAGCCTTCACGGGTAACGGCGTTCACATAGTCGCCATCCAGCTGATCGCCAGGCGCGAAGCCGATGGAGTGAACGAAACCGTCAAATTTCGGCCAGCTTTTCGCCAGTTCGGTAAACAGCGCTTCGATGCTCTCATCTTCAGCCACGTCACATGGCAGCACGAGGCTTGAGCCCAGCTCGGCAGCAAAACCTTCCACACGGCCTTTCAGCTTTTCGTTCTGGTAGGTGAAAGCCAGCTCGGCGCCTTCGCGATGCATCGCCTGTGCGATACCGTAGGCAATGGAGAGTTTACTGGCGACGCCAGTGATCAGAATGCGTTTACCGGTAAGAAAACCCATAGCTTTAATCCTTAATAGTCATTGTTGTTGCGGCCAGCAGGTGAAAAAACAGGCAGGCCGACGTTAAGACCGGGCGATTCTAACATGACTCCCACGCAAGCGTTAATCCGACCACTTTTCCACGTCATAATTTGAGCTGCAGGGGTGTTGGCTGCACGCCCATTTCTCAGTCACTTACTTCAGTAAGCTCCTGAAAACTGCGCCCTTGCCGCCTGGCTGCAACTCAAATTATCTAGTGGAAGCTGGGGCAAAATGGCCGTGACGAAGTCGTCTAAATTAACGATCCCTGCGCCAGGCGTCAGCGGTTAAAGCCTCGCCGAAGTGGCTGTTAATCAGCCGCTTAGTCAATTCATGCAGCGGGGAGGCCAGCACGTCAGCCGTGCTGCCGCGCTCCACCACTTCGCCTTCGTGCATCACCATCACCTGGTCGCTGATGTGCTTCATCATGCCAATGTGCTGGGTCACGTAAATATAAGAAATCCCTTGTTTTTCCTGCAGCTCAAGCATCAGGTTAATCAGCTGTGAGCGCATGGACATATCCAGCGAGGCCAGTGCTTCGTCGGCAATAATCACCTTCGGCCTGAGGATCAGCGCGCGGGCCAGGCCAAGACGCTGTTTTTGCCCCGGCGCCAGCATGTGCGGATAGTAGCTGGCGTGATCCGGCAGCAGGCCGACCATGCGCAGCGTCTCCAGAATACGTTTCTGGCGCAGCTCAGACTCAAGCTCGGTATTCAGCCGCAGTGGGAAGTCCA
Organism: Enterobacteriaceae bacterium RIT693; assembly: GCA_009668225.1. Lineage (GTDB taxonomy): Bacteria > Pseudomonadota > Gammaproteobacteria > Enterobacterales > Enterobacteriaceae > Cedecea. The sequence continues at coordinate 436,239 of WJYK01000003.1, forward strand.
GAATCTGCGAGATGCGCTGGCGCGGGTTCAGCGAGGTGCTCGGATCCTGAAATATCATGCGGATCCGCTGGCTGCGCCAGGAGTAGTCGCCGAAGTGAAGAGGGTGATCGTCAATCACCAGCTCGCCGGTGGTGGGCTCAATCATCCCTGCCAGCATTTTTGCCAGCGTAGACTTGCCCGAGCCGTTTTCGCCAATAATGGCGAGCGTCTGTTTCTCGCGCAGCGTAAAGTTAAGCGGCTTGACCGCTTCTACATGCTGGCGGCGGAACAGGCCGGTACGGTAGCGAAACGTCTTACTTAAATTGCGAACTTCCAGCAGCGTTTCGACCATTACTGACTCTCCATATTCAGCGGGAAATGACAGGCATACAGGTGGTTTTTAGCCCCTTCGAGCCTCGGCGCTTCAATGCATTTGCGCTGGGCATAAGGGCAGCGTGGCCCAAGGCGGCAGCCCATCGGTAATTGCTCCAGCAGCGGAATTGCGCCCGGCATGGTGTTTAAGCGGCTCTTATGCGGCATCGGGCTACCAAAATCAGGAATAGCGCGGATGAGCGCCTGGGTATACGGGTGATGCGGCATTGTGACCAGCTCTTCGCTGGTGGCGCTCTCCACGGTTTGCCCGCAGTACATCACGTTAATTTTATCCGCCCACTGGCTCAGCATCTGCAGGTCGTGGCTAATCAGTAAAATGGTGGTGTTGTTGTTCTGATTGAGCCGCGTTAACAAACGGAAGATCTGCGACTGAGTGGTCGGCTCCATGGCGTTGGTGGGCTCATCCGCAATGAGCAGGCGCGGCTGGTTTGCCAGCGCGATGGCGATCATCACCTTCTGGCATTCGCCTTCCGTCAGCTCGTACGGATAGCTGCTCATGGCGTCTTTATGATCTTTAATCCCCACGCGGTGCAGCAGTTCAATGGCCCGGCGTTTACGCCAGCCAAAGCGCTGCCACCAGCGGCCTTTATAAGTCCAGCCGGGAATGTTTTGGGTCAGTTGACGGCCAATTCTTTCTGAAGGATCCAGGCAAGACTGTGGCTCCTGGAAAATCATCGACACGTTATGGCCGACGAGGCGACGGCGTTCACGCGGCGAGAGCCGCAGCAGGTCGATATCGTCAAAGCGCATGCGGTCGGCGGTGACCCGCCAGTTATCTTTGGTAACGCCACAGATAGCTTTGGCGATCAGGCTTTTCCCCGAGCCAGACTCGCCGACCAGGCCGCGAATTTCGCCTTCGCCAAGCGTCATGCTGATGCGGTCAACGGCTTTCACCCAGCCTTCGGACGTCATAAATTCGATGGTCAGATTGCGGATATCAAGTAACGGCATTATTGCACCCCCGCATTAATCGCGCGGCGCAGGCCGTCGCCAAGCAGGTTAACCAGCAGGACGCTTATCATGATTGCGGCACCCGGCAGCATAACCGTCCAGGGCGCAACGTAAATCAGCTCCAGCGCATCGCCAAGCATAGCGCCCCATTCCGGGGAAGGCAGCTGCGCGCCAAGATCGAGAAAACCGAGTGCGGCAATGTCCAGAATCGCCATAGACAGCGCTCGCGTAATTTCCGTTACCAGCGTGGCGGTGATATTGGGCATGACGGCAAACCAGAGAATATTCAGCGTAGAGGCGCCGTCAAGGCGGGCGGCGACCACGTACTCTTTCTCCAGTTCATCGTGCACCGCGCTGTAGACCGAACGCACCATTCGCGGCAGCAGCGCCAGCCAGACGGCAAACATCGCATGGCTGAGATGCGGGCCGGCAAAAGCCACAACAATAATCGCCAGCAGCAGCGAAGGGATCGACAGCAGCGTATCGAGAATATGGTTCAGCACCGCCGAACGCAGGCCGTGGGTCGACCCGGCAATCACGCCGAGCACGATGCCGCAAATTGTCGCCGCAAGCGTGACGACAAACGCGCCTCCCACCGTTGGGGCAGCGCCGCTCAGCAGGCGGCTCAGCACGTCACGACCGAGATCGTCGGTACCTAGGAAGAACGACACCTCGCCGTAGCGGGACCAGGAAGGCGGCAGAAGCTGATAGCCCAGAAACTGCTGGTCGATTTGATAAGGGGCAAAAAGGCTGCCGAACAGGCACAGCAACACCAGCCCGCCGCAGCCATAGAGGCCAATCATCGCGGTGGTATCGCCATAGAATTTTCGCCACGTCAGGCGCAGCGTACTGGGCGGTCGCTTTTCGCGGTAGACGCTATCGTAAGGCATACCATTCCTTATGCTTCAGTGGGTTGGCCATAGCGCCCAAAATATCGGAGATCACGTTAACAATAATGACCAGCGACCCAATCACCATCACCCCGGCGGAAATCGCCATGTAATCCTGCTGGCGAATGGCGTTAATCAGCCAGCGGCCCAGGCCCGGCCAGCTAAAGACCACTTCGGTGATCATCGCCAGCGTTAGCATGGTTGAAAACTGCAGGCCCAGACGAGGGATCACCGGCGGCAGCGCGTTGTGCAGCACGTGGCGATGCAAAATAGTAAAGCGAGAAAGCCCACGCGTGGCGGCCGCTTTGACGTAGTTCTGATCGAACACTTCGATGGTGCTGATGCGCATCAGGCGAATAACTTCGGTGGTCGGGGCGACGGCCAGCGCGGCGACCGGGAGCACCATATGGCGCAGGGCGCTGACGATCATTTCGCTGCGGTAAGGGGAATCAGAGAGCCACGCATCCACCAGCGCAAAGCCGGTGACGGACTTCACCTCGTAGAGTAAATCAAAGCGACCTGAGACAGGGAACCAGCCCAGCGTCAGCGAGAAGAACAGCGTCAGCAGTAGCGCCAGCCAGAACACAGGAATCGAAAAGCCCACCAGCGCCAGGGCGCTGATCAGCTTATCCTGCCACTTGTTGCGCATGATGCCCGCCAGCATACCGACAGGAATGCCAATCAGCAGCGCCAGGCCAAAGGCCAGAATGCACAGCTCCATGGTCGCCGGGAATACATCGCGTAATTGTTCATTAATCGACTGACCGTTAATGCTGGAGACGCCAAAGTCCCAGTGCAGCAGGCTTTCAAACCAGAACACCCAGGCGTTCCACATCGAGGCGCCCTGCAGCGGCGCGTGCGGGGTGAAATAGTTGAGGCTAAATCCGACCATCGCCAGGAACAGCAGGGTGATCAGCAGCAGCAAGAGGCGGCGTAACGTAAAGATAATCATTATTTTTTCGCCTCTTCATTTTCCCTGGATACGCCCGCAAACGAGGCGTTGCCGAACGGACTCAGCACCAGGCCTTTCATATCATAGCGGTAGGCCTGCAGCCTTAACGACGAGGCCAGCGGCAGCACCGGCAGCTCGGCAGACAAAATATCCTGCGCTTCGTTATAGGCTTCAATTCGGGCGGAAAGCTGCTGAGAAGAAAGCGCTTTTTGCAGCACGCTGTCGAACTGCGGGTTACACCAGCGCGCATAGTTGGTTTGTGAGCCAATTGCCGCGCAGCTCAACATCGGGCGGAAAAAGCTGTCCGGATCGTTACTGTCCGTTGCCCAGCCTGCCAGCGTCAGATCGTGGTTCATGTCCATCAGCCGGGCTTCCTGGAAACGGCCTTCCATAGGTACGATCATTACCTTCACGCCAATCTGCGCCATATCGGCCTGAATAAGCTCGGCGGTTTTCAGCGGGCTTGGGTTCCAGGCCTGAGAGCTGGTTGGCACCCACAGGCGCAGCTCGAGGTTATTCACGCCCAGCGCTTTAAGCTGCTCGCGGGCCTTAGCCGGATTGTATTCGGTGATTTTCGCGTCGTTATCGTAGGCCCAGGAAGCGCGAGGCAGAATCGACGCGGCGGTTTCGGCGGTACCGTAATAAATAGACTGCATCAGGCGCTGGTTATTGATCGCCAACGCGAGGGCATGACGCACGGCCGGGTTATTCAGCGGCGGCTTATTGGTGTTAAATGCCAGGTAAGCGATGTTCATGCCGGGGCGCAGCGTCAGGCGTAAACGCGGATCGTCACGCAGGATAGTCAACTGGCTTGCCGCAGGCCAGGCCAGCACGTCGCATTCGCCGGTCAGCAGTTTGGAAAGTCGCCCCGTGCCGCCGGAGCCAAGGTCTACCACTACCTGCGGCATCAGCGGGACGCCACGCCAGAAGTGCTGGTTGCGCGCCAGGCGAATGTACTGGCCCGCGCGGTATTCGCTCAGCAGGAACGGGCCTGTGCCGACCGGCTGCCTGTCCATCAGTTCCTGACGATCGGCTTTGGTCAACTGCGTGGCATATTCGGCGGACATCACCGAGGCGTAATGCGTCGCCAGATGCCAGAGGAAGGAGGCGTCCGGCTTATTGAGACGGAATTCAACGGTATTGTCATCCAGCTTGCGAACGCTTTTCACCGTTTCCGGGAACTGGAGGCTGTCGAAATAAGGGTAGCTGCCGCCGTTAACGTTATGCCACGGGTGGTGGCGGTCGAAAATACGCTCGAAGGTAAACACCACATCATCGGCGTTTAACGTGCGGGTGGGCTTAAACCATGCGGTGGTCTGGAACTGGACATTGCGGCGCAGGTGGAAGCGATAGGTCGCGCCGTTATCCAGCACTTCCCAGCTTTCCGCCAGCTCAGGTACCAGACGGTAGGTATAGGGGTCAACGTCCAGCAGACGATCGTAAAGCTGCGCCGCCAGCGTATCAACGGTCAGGCCGCCGCTGGTCATCTGCGGGTTAAAGGTATTGACCTGCCCGTTGACGCAATAAACGAACCCGCTACGGCGAATATCTGCCGGTTTTTCAGCGGGCGCTGCGGCACGCGCCGCGCCGCTCAGGCAGCATAAACCCAGTAACAGGGAGGAGAGCATTCCGCGCATAAGTTTTTGAGTTATCTCAGGTGATAGGCAAAGTGTATCGCACTCTTGCCTTCTCCCCAAAATAACTGGTGACGATCGGCAATTTTCTGCGCAGGGCGATGAAAAAAACGCCGTTCAGTCCGGCGTCAGGCTGCTTAACTGATGCTTTTTCAGCATCGCTCGTAGCTGATGATAACTCACGCCCAGCAGTTCTGCAGCCCGACGCTGGTTAAAAGCCGCCTGCTTCAGACTTTGTTCCAGCAGGTTTTTCTCCTGCTCGTTCTGCCAGCTTCGCAGATCGAGCGGCAGGCCGGGCAGACTCGCTGGAGTCTCTTTTCTGGCCTGATGGAGCGGGGCGGGTTTATGGGTGAAAGGGTTAAGGATAATGTTATCCAGCGCTTCATCGCTGGAGCCGTGGCGGTACACCGAGCGCTCGACCACGTTTTTTAGCTCGCGAATATTACCCGGCCAGCCATAGTTAAGCAGCGTCTCGCAGGCCCTCCCGGTAAAGCCGGGGAACAGCGGCAGATTTATTTCCCGGCACATTTGAATCGCAAAGTGATCCGCCAGCAGCAGGATATCAGAGCGCCGTTCACGCAGGGGCGGAAGCATCACTACGTCAAACGCCAGCCTGTCGAGCAGGTCGGCGCGGAATTTCCCCTGTTCGGCAAGCTCCGGCAAATCGGCATTGGTGGCGCAGACCAGGCGAGTATTCACCTGCAGCGGCTGGCTGCCGCCAACGCGTTCGAGTTCGCCGTATTCCACCACGCGCAGCAGTTTTTCCTGCACCAGCATCGGGGCCGTGGCCAACTCATCAAGGAACAGGGTACCGCCTTCCGCGCGTTCGAAACGCCCCTGATGGCGCTTTTGTGCGCCGGTAAATGCGCCGGCTTCATGGCCAAACAGCTCGCTGTCGAGCAGGTTTTCGTTCAGCGCCGCGCAGTTAAGGGAGATAAATGGCCCCTGCCAGCGCTGTGACAGGAAGTGCAGACGGTTGGCTATCAGCTCTTTCCCGGTACCACGTTCGCCGATGACCAGCACGGGTTTGTTCAGCGGGGCCAGGCGGGAAACCTGCTCCATGACCTCAAGGAAGCTATTGGCCTCTCCAATGAGGCTGTCCTTGTTTTCTGACATGGTTAAATTCCCTAATAGTTAGTTAATTTAACCACTATAGCGGTTTTTATATTAACGTCAAATTTACATGAATCCTTATTAATCAATGAAATAAAAAGTTGGCACGGATGCTGCAATATCTTGCCAGAGCAGAGTGCCTGGCACCTGAGATAATGACTAAGAGGATTGAATTATGGGTATTTTTTCTCGTTTTGCCGACATCGTGAATGCGAACATCAACTCCCTGCTGGAGAAAGCGGAAGACCCGCAGAAGCTGGTGCGCCTGATGATTCAGGAAATGGAAGACACGCTGGTGGAAGTTCGCTCCACTTCAGCTCGCGCGCTGGCCGAGAAGAAGCAGCTGAGCCGTCGCGTTGAACAAGCTACTGCCCAGCAGGCCGAATGGCAGGAAAAAGCCGAGCTGGCGCTGCGTAAAGAAAAAGAAGATCTGGCTCGTGCCGCGCTGATTGAAAAACAGAAGCTGACCGACCTGATTGTGACGCTGGAAAATGAAGTGGTTCACGTGGATGAAACCCTGGCGCGCATGAAGAAAGAAATTGGTGAGCTGGAAAACAAGCTGAGCGAAACGCGTGCTCGCCAGCAGGCACTGACCCTGCGTCATCAGGCTGCGTCTTCTTCACGCGACGTTCGCCGCCAGTTGGACAGCGGTAAACTGGACGAAGCCATGGCGCGGTTCGAATCTTTCGAACGCCGCATCGACCAGATGGAGTCCGAGGCGGAAAGCCACGGGTTTGGCAAACAAAAATCGCTGGACACCCAGTTTGCCGAACTGAAAGCCGATGATGAAATCAGCGCTCAGATAGCGGCGCTGAAAGCAAAAATGAACCAGGATCGTCAATAATAATCCAGGCCGCGGTGCGCAGGGCGTACCGCGAATCAAGCCTGAACGGTAAGGAGTACACATGACCGCGCTTTTTCTTGCTATCCCGCTGACCATCTTTGTGCTGTTTGTGGCGCCGATTTGGCTGTGGCTTCACTACAGCAACCGTCCTAACGGGGAGCAGCTTTCACAGAGTGAACAGCAGCGCCTCGCCCAGTTGACCGATGAGGCGCGACAGATGCGGGAGCGTATTCAGTCTCTGGAACAGATCCTTGATGCCGAACACCCGAACTGGAGAAACAACTAATGGTCAATTCATTTTCCGGTCGTAAGCTGTGGCGCATCCCTGAGAAAGGGATGGTGAAAGGGGTTTGCGCGGGCATTGCGCAGTATCTTGATGTCCCGGTAAAGCTGGTCCGCGCCATTGCGATTTTATCGATATTTTTTGGCCTGTCGTTTTTTGTGCTGGTGGCCTACATCGTGATGACTTTTGTTCTGGATCCGATGCCCTACGGCGCAGATGAAAAAAACGCCCAGCCCACCAGCCGTGATTTGCTTAACGAGGTGGATGCGGAGCTGGCAGCGGGTGAACAACGTTTGCGTTCTATGGAACGTTACATCACCTCTGATACCTTCACGCTTCGCAGTCGTTTTCGTCAGCTTTAATTCGAAATCAGGCGGGAGTAATCCCGCCGTTGTGAGGAGTCAACATGACTAAGTTTCAGTCCGTCTCTCAAAAAGCCAAACCTGGCCTGAAACTCGCCGGTAAGCTGGCTCTGCTTGCCGCACTGCGATTCGGCCCGGCCGGTTTTGCCGCGTGGGCAATAAAATCCGTTGCCCGTCGTCCGCTTAAAATGGTGTTGGCCGTGGTGCTGGAGCCGTTACTGACCCGCATCCTGCGTAACGTTTCCGATCGTTACGACCGCCGCATGGCAAAATAGCCTCCTACAACGGTAAGAATTCTCGCCATAACGCTTTGATTCGTGGCATTTCGCCCCATTTGATATTATCAATGAAGGTATTTCCCGAAACGGAAGGCAATCAGGACGCTTATGAACCGAATCAAAAATGAACTTAACGCCCTGGTGAACCGGGGCGTCGATCGTCATTTACGCCTGGCGGTGACCGGGCTGAGCCGCAGTGGTAAAACGGCGTTTATCACTGCGATGGTCAACCAGCTGCTGGGTATTCATACCGGCGCACGCCTGCCGATGCTTAGCGCCGCGCGTGAAGAACGACTGCTGGGCATTAAGCGCGTCCCCCAGCGTGACCTGGGCATTCAGCGTTTCACCTATGATGAAGGCATGGCGCAGCTTTTTGGGACGCCGCCGGCCTGGCCGACGCCGACTCGCGGCGTGAGCGAAATGCGCCTGGCGCTGCGCTACCGTTCCAATGACTCTCTGTTACGCCACTTCAAAGACACCTCAACGCTGTACCTGGAAATCGTGGATTATCCGGGGGAATGGCTGCTCGACCTGCCCATGCTGGCCCAGGATTACCTGAGCTGGTCACGTCAGATGACCGGCCTGCTGCAGGGGCAGCGTGCCGAATGGTCTGCACAATGGCGTCGACTTTGTGAAGGGCTCGATCCCCTTGCGCCCGCCGATGAAAACCGTCTCGCCGCTATCTCTGAGGCGTGGACCGACTACCTGATGCGCTGCAAAAAAGAAGGGCTGCACTTTATTCAGCCGGGGCGCTTTGTCCTGCCCGGAGATATGGCCGGAGCTCCGGCCCTGCAGTTCTTCCCGTGGCCGGACGTCGACGGCTATGGCGAGTCGAAGCTCGCGCAGGCGGATAAAAACAGCAACATCGGCATGCTGCGCGCGCGCTTTGATTACTACTGCGAAAAAGTGGTGAAAGGGTTCTATAAAAACCACTTCCTGCGCTTTGACCGGCAGATCGTGCTGGTGGACTGCCTGCAGCCGCTCAACAGCGGGCCTCAGGCGTTCAACGACATGCGGCTGGCGTTAACCCAGCTAATGCAAAGCTTCCATTACGGTCAGCGTACGCTGTTCCGTCGCCTGTTTTCACCGGTGATCGATAAGCTGCTGTTTGCCGCGACCAAAGCCGACCACGTTACTGTCGATCAGCACGCCAACATGGTCTCACTGCTGCAGCAACTGGTGCAGGACGCCTGGCAAAATGCAGCCTTCGAAGGTATCACTATGGACTGCATGGGGCTGGCTTCGGTTCAGGCCACGCAGAGCGGCATCGTTGAAGTTCAGGGCGAGCAAATTCCGGCGCTGCGCGGCAACCGCCTTAGCGATGGTGAGCCGCTGACGGTCTATCCGGGTGAAGTCCCTTCACGCCTGCCCGGCAATGCTTTCTGGCAGAACCAGGGTTTTCAGTTTGAACAATTCCGCCCGCAGGTGATGGACGTTGACCGTCCGCTGCCGCACATTCGACTGGACTCGGCGCTGGAATTCTTGATTGGAGATAAATTGCGATGAGCGATCCTATTAAACCGCGCATCGATTTTGCGCAGCCGCTGGACGTGGAAAAAGAGCAGGACTGGAAAGCGGCTCATGCTTTCAGTGAACCAGAAGCTCAAAAGTTTACGCCCGTCGCAACCAGCACTGAAACGCTTGCCGAAGAAGAAGGGCAGGCTGAGGCTGTTATTGAGGCTGCTTTAAGGCCGAAACGCAGCCTGTGGCGCAAAATGGTGACTGCCGGGCTGGCGCTGTTTGGCGTCAGCGTCGTGGCGCAGGGCGTGCAGTGGACCCACAACGCTTTTGTGACTCAGGACTGGATCGCGCTAGGCGGCGGCGTAGCCGGGGGGCTTATCGTCGCGGCTGGCGTCGGCTCGATTGCCAGCGAATGGCGGCGGTTGTGGCGTTTGCGCCAGCGTGCAGAAGAGCGCGACGAGGCCCGGGAGCTGCTTGCCAGCCACGGCACCGGGAAAGGGCGAGCGTTCTGCGAAAAATTAGCCAGCCAGGCCGGGCTGGATAAAGGCCATCCGGCACTGCAGCGCTGGTACGCTTCCATTCACGAAACCCACAACGACCGGGAAGTCGTGGCGCTTTATGCTCAGCTTGTTCAGCCGGTACTGGACGCGCAGGCCCGGCGTGAAATCAGCCGTTCGGCCGCCGAATCTACGCTGATGATTGCCGTCAGCCCGCTGGCGCTGGTAGACATGGCGTTTATTGCCTGGCGCAACCTGCGCCTGATTAACCGCATTGCCACGCTGTACGGCATTGAGCTGGGCTACTTTAGCCGCATTCGCCTGTTCCGCCTGGTGTTGCTGAATATCGCTTTTGCCGGGGCCAGCGAGCTGGTGCGTGAAGTCGGTATGGACTGGATGTCGCAGGATATCGCCGCCCGGCTTTCGGCCCGTGCCGCGCAGGGCATAGGAGCCGGGTTGCTGACCGCGCGTTTGGGGATCAAGGCCATGGAACTGTGCCGTCCGCTGCCGTGGCTGGAGGGTGACAAACCCCGGCTGGGCGATTTCCGCAAACAGCTTCTGGTCCAGCTCAAAGAAACCCTGGCCTCCGGGAAAGGTAAAACGGCTGGATAAGGCGAGCGCATAAGGGCGGCCTTAGCTGCCTTTATGCGTTTACACTCAGGCGTAAAAATAATTGCCACGTTGACCAATGGTTTGCCTTTTGGTGTCAACATTTCATGACAGGTCTCTTCTTGCTAACGGCTAACTGGGTTATCATCTTCCCAACTCTATGAGGTCCTTCAGCTCGGCTGAGGGGCATATAGGCCGTTTACCGTAAAATAAGGTCACCTGCATGCGTCTGGAAGTCTTTTGTCAGGACCGCCTTGGTCTCACTCGCGAACTGCTCGATCTGTTAGTGCTGCGCGGCATTGATTTGCGCGGTATCGAAATTGACCCGATTGGGCGTATTTACCTTAATTTTTCCTCCCTTGATTTTGAATCCTTCAGCAGCCTGATGGCTGAAATTCGCCGTATCCCCGACGTTACCGACGTGCGCAAAGTACCGTGGATGCCGTCCGAGCGCGAGCATCGTGCCCTGAGCGCACTGCTTGAGGCGCTGCCGGAGCCGGTGCTGTCGCTGGATATGCGTAGCAAAGTTGAACTGGCGAACCCGGCGAGCTGCACGCTGTTCGGGCAGAGCGAAGACCGCCTGCGTAATCATAATGCGGGTACGCTGATTAACGGTTTTAACTTCACCCGTTGGCTGGAGAGCGAACCGCACGACTCGCATACCGAACATGTCGTGATCCACGGGCAAAATTTCCTGCTGGAAATCACACCGGTTCACCTGGATGGTGAAGATAAACAGCCGCTGCTGGTTGGCGCGGTGGTGATGCTACGCTCTACCGTTCGCATGGGGCGCCAGCTGCAGAACCTCTCCAGCAGCGATTTCAGCGCCTTTGACCAGATTGTTGCCGTCAGCCCGAAAATGCGTCACGTGGTTGAGCAGGCTCGCAAACTGTCGCTGCTGAATGCCCCACTGCTGATTGTGGGTGACACCGGTACAGGCAAAGACCTTCTGGCCAACGCCTGCCACCTGAGCAGCCCGCGAGCGCAGAAGCCTTATCTGGCGCTGAACTGCGGATCTATCCCGGATGACGTTATCGAAAGCGAACTGTTTGGTCATGCGGCCGGAGCCTATGCCAACGCCGTCGAAGGTAAAAAAGGCTTCTTCGAGCAGGCTAACGGCGGCTCGGTTCTGCTGGATGAAATCGGCGAAATGTCACCGCGCATGCAAACCAAGCTGCTGCGCTTCCTGAACGACGGCACTTTCCGTCGCGTAGGCGAAGAACACGAGGTGCATGTCGATGTTCGCGTAATTTGCGCGACGCAAAAAAACCTGGTGGAGCTGGTGCAGAAAGGCGAGTTCCGTGAGGATCTCTATTATCGTCTCAACGTGCTGACCCTGAATTTGCCGCCGCTGCGCGATCGCCCGCAGGACATCATGCCGCTGACCGAACTGTTCGTGGCGCGCTTTGCCGACGAGCAGGGCGTGCCGCGGCCTAAGCTGTCTCACGATTTAAGCAGCGTGCTGACCCGCTACGGCTGGCCAGGTAACGTTCGCCAGCTCAAAAACGCCATTTACCGTGCTTTAACCCAGCTGGAAGGCTACGAGCTGCGTCCGCAGGACATCCTGCTGCCGGACTTTGACTCGGCCAGCCTGGCGGTGGGGGAAGAGGCGATGGAAGGCTCGCTGGACGATATTACCAGTCGCTTTGAACGCTCGGTATTAACGCAGCTTTACCGGAGTTATCCAAGCACGCGTAAGCTGGCAAAACGGTTAGGTGTTTCCCATACCGCGATCGCCAACAAGCTGCGCGAATATGGTCTGAGCCAGAAGAAAAGCGAAGAGTAAAAATAAAAAACCCCGGCAAGCCGGGGTTTTCTTTTCATACAGGCTTGAGTCTTAAGCCTTCAGTACTTCCAGTGCCGCAGCGTAGTCCGGCTCGGTGGTGATTTCATTCACCAGCTCGCTGAAGATCACTTCATCGTTTTCATTGATAACCACTACCGCACGGGCGGTCAGGCCTTTCAGCGCGCCTTCGGCAATGCTGACGCCGTAAGTCTGCTGGAACTCAGGGTTACGCAGGGTGGACAGGGTGACAACGTTGTTCAGGCCTTCAGCACCGCAGAAACGGGACTGAGCGAACGGCAGGTCGGCAGAAATACACAGCACAACGGTGTTATCCAGCTCGGTAGCCAGCTGGTTGAATTTGCGCACGGACGCGGCACATACGCCGGTGTCGATGCTTGGGAAAATATTCAGCACTTTACGTTTGCCGGCAAACTGGCTCAGCGCAACGTCAGAAAGATCTTTCGCGACCAGAGAGAAGGCGGCGGCTTTGCTGCCCGTCTGTGGGATCTGACCTGCAACCTTGACCGGGTTGCCCTGGAAATGAACGGTTTGTGACATGTTTAATCTTCCTTTTACATAAAATTAACGCCCGGGACAGTGTATTCCAGGAAATCCGTGATGAACATAAAAAACTGAAAGTGCACGTAAAAGCGTGGGCTCGCTATACTCAGGCGATAACCCAGGGGAGGCTGACGATGAGAACAGTGAAAGTTTACCAGGAAGCATGGCCGCTCCATACGCCATTTGTTATATCAAGGGGAACGCGCAGCGAAGCGGTTGTCGTGGTGGTTGAGCTGGAAGAGGACGGCGTGAAAGGCGTCGGCGAATGCACGCCATACCCACGCTATGGCGAAAGCGATGCCTCAGTGCTTGCCCAGATCACAACCCTCTTGCCGCAGCTTGAACGTGGGCTGACGCGTGCTGAATTACAGCAGGCGCTTCCGCCTGGGGCAGCGCGGAACGCCATTGATAGCGCGCTTTGGGACCTGGAAGCCCGCCTGAAACACACGACGATATCAGCCCTGAATGCGGTCGAACTACCGGAGATGGTGACCACGGCTCAAACGGTCACGATTGCCGCCCCGGAACAGATGGCCGCTTCAGCGGCTTTGCTGTGGGAGAAGGGCGCACGCCTGCTTAAGGTCAAACTTGACGATCGTCTTATTACCGAGCGCATGGTTGCCATCAGGGCAGCGGTACCGGAAGCCATTTTGATTGTGGATGCCAACGAGTCCTGGCGCAGCGATGGTCTGGCCGCGCGCTGTCAGCTGCTGGCAGACCTCAACGTGGCGATGCTGGAGCAGCCGCTTCCCGCCGGGGACGACAGCGCCCTGGCCAATTTTATCCACCCGCTGCCGATTTGCGCCGACGAAAGCTGCCACACGCGTAGCAGCCTGCCTGCACTTGCCGGGCGTTACGAGATGGTGAACGTTAAGCTCGATAAAACCGGCGGCCTGACAGAGGCATTACTGTTAGCCAACGCTGCGCGGGAGCAGGGATTTGACGTCATGCTTGGCTGTATGCTCTGCACGTCACGCGCGATTGCCGCCGCTTTACCGCTGGCGGCTAAGGTACGCTTTGCCGATCTCGATGGCCCCACCTGGCTTGCCGTAGACGTGGAGCCATCGCTGCATTTTGAGACAGGAAAACTTTATCCCTAATGTTTACCTGTGCCAGTGCAAAAGGTCGGTCATCGCCCGCAGGTAGCGCTCGCTGGCCTCATCTGCGGAAATTGGCGGGAATTCAGCCGTAATGCACGGCAGGCCTAAATCAGCACACCAGCTACCGAATGACCCCGGCGTTTCATACCCGACGCTGGTCACCAGTGGGAGCGCAAAGGCTTCTGCCAGCCAATGTCCCAGGGCTGAACTGTGCGGATCTTCAATACAGCCCAGCGGATCGTGAAAAGAGACTACCCAGGCGGGCTGCAGCTGATGAATAAGCTGGCACAGCGCGGTAGTTTCCGGTTCGGAACCCGGCGTTTGCCCGGTAGAAAGCACCACGTCTCGTTTATCTGCGCTGCTGTTCCAGCGGTAAACCGTGTCGCCTTCTTTCCAGTTTGCTGCAGGGAAGTTTCGGTTTAAATCCACGCCGTGAGCGTTCGCCCTCATCCCCAACTGGCAACCGTCCGGGTTCACCGCCAGTACCACATGATGCCGCCTGAATTGCGGTTCGAGTGTCCTTAAAGCGCAGGAAAGCGCCACCATCGCGGCGTTCTCATCGCCGTGAGTCCCGGCAATGATCAATCCGCTGCGCTCTTCCGTTGCTGTTGCAGGGAAATAGAGCAGCGGCGCGCCTAATGCCGATTTTCCGTAGCGTTCACAGCCCGGCGGCAAATGGCCGCGCTGGGGGCGAGGGCGGGTCGTGGGCATGATATTCCTCTCACTGAGTCAGACGGCTATTAACATCATTAATAGCAATGTTTTAGGGAAAACTCACCTTAATCCGCAGATGTGAGCTTTTTCCTGGAATCAAAAGAATAAATTACGCTACAGTAACTTACACAAATCTCCTGAATGCAAAAACACGGAAGGAAAGCGATGAAAAAAAGCCTCAGTTTTAGCTGTTGTGCGTTGGCCGTTGCCGCCATGCTGCAAAGCGCCTGGGCAGCGGATGTGCCCGCAGGGACAAAGCTTGCAAGCAGTCAGGAGTTGGTCAGACATATTAAAGATGAACCCGCGAGCCTTGATCCGATCAAAGCGGTCGGCCTGCCGGAAATTCAGGTCATTCGCGATCTTTTTGAAGGCCTGGTTAACCAAAACGAAAAAGGCGAACTGGTTCCCGGCGTGGCGACCAAATGGCAAAGCAACGACAACCGCGTCTGGACGTTTACGTTACGGGATAACGCCCGCTGGTCCGACGGCTCACCGGTAACGGCGCAGGACTTTGTTTACAGCTGGCAGCGCCTGGTTGATCCGAAAAACACCTCTTCCTTTGCCTGGTTTGCCGCGCTGGCGGGTATCACCAACGCTCAGGCCATTATCGACGGAAAAATGCCAGCCGATAAGCTTGGCGTAACGGCCGTGGATGCCAAAACGCTGCGCGTTCAGCTTGATAAGCCCGTGCCGTTCTTCCCAAGCCTGGCGGCAAACTTTGCTTTCTATCCAACGCCAAAGGCCACCATTGAGAA
Organism: Enterobacteriaceae bacterium RIT693; assembly: GCA_009668225.1. Taxonomy (GTDB): domain Bacteria; phylum Pseudomonadota; class Gammaproteobacteria; order Enterobacterales; family Enterobacteriaceae; genus Cedecea. Next base: position 451,401 of record WJYK01000003.1, read on the forward strand.
ACTTGGCAGCGAATGGACGAAACCCGGCAACCTCGTGGGCAACGGCGCATTTACGCTGCAGGACCGCGTGGTGAACGAGAAGCTGGTTGTGGTGCCGAATAAAAATTACTGGGATAACGGGAAAACGGTGCTGACTAAAGTGACCTTTATTCCGATCAACCAGGAATCGGCGGCAACCAAGCGTTATCTGGCCGGCGATATCGACATCACCGAGTCGTTCCCGAAAAATCTCTACCAGAAACTGCTGAAAGACATTCCGGGGCAGGTCTACACGCCGCCGCAGCTTGGCACCTATTATTACGCGTTTAATACGCAAAAAGGGCCTACGGCGGATGCTCGGGTTCGCCTCGCCTTGAGCATGACTATCGACCGCCGCCTGATGGCGGAGAAAGTCCTGGGTACGGGGGAGAAACCAGCCTGGCGCTTTACGCCAGACGTCACCGCAGGCTTTAAGCCGGACCCTTCACCGTTTGAAGAGATGAGTCAGCAGGAGCTGAACGCTCAGGCGAAAATGCTGCTGCGGGCCGCAGGTTACGGCGATACCAAACCGTTGAAGCTGACGCTGCTGTATAACACCTCCGAAAACCACCAGAAAATAGCGATTGCCGTCGCCTCAATGTGGAAGAAAAATCTGGGCGTTGACGTGAAGCTGCAAAACCAGGAGTGGAAAACGTACATCGATAGCCGTAATACCGGCAACTTCGACGTGATTCGAGCCTCATGGGTGGGGGACTACAATGAACCTTCGACCTTCCTGTCGCTGTTAACCTCGGCCCACAGCGGCAATATTTCACGCTTCAATTCCCCGGAATACGACAAGTTGCTGTCCCAGGCTGCGTTGGAAACCACCGATAAAGCGCGTAATACGGATTACAATGCAGCGGAAAAAATCATTCAGGAAAAAGCGCCTATTGCGCCTATCTATCAGTACACCAATGGTCGCCTGATTAAACCGTGGCTGAAAGGTTACCCGATTAACAACCCGGAAGACGTGGCTTACAGCCGGACGATGTATATTATCAAGCATTAGTGCTGGCTAAAATTTGTGCGGTAAAAGTGCTATTATAGTCACCTCAGGCATAGCAATTGCGGAGGTGACGAGATGGCATCAGGTTGGGCCAATGACGGCGCCGTTCAGGAGCAAATCGACAGTACCGTGGACGACGCCGTTGCCAGAGCGCGCAGCGAACTGCCGAAGGGCGAAAGTCTCGAATACTGCGAAGAGTGTGGTGAACGCATTCCAGACGCACGGCGCAAAGCGATTCAGGGCGTGAGGTTGTGTATTAACTGCCAGCAGGCGGAAGATGTGCACCGGGCCACGTTCTCAGGCTATAACCGCCGTGGCTCGAAAGACAGCCAGTTGCGCTAATAAGAACCGGGCCATCGCCCGGTTTTTTTACGTCTGCCATTAAGGTTTATTTACGCTTTTCTCTGCAATTTCAGCGCCTTTGATAACTGCTTGCGGTTGCCTTCGTATCAGAGATGACTAGACTGACAGAAAGAACTGACTCAGCTTGAGGATTGCGCAGTGGATGTAATTAAAGGCAGCGAGCTGCACGTGCCGGATGCGGTATTTGCCTGGCAGCTGGACGGCAGGGGCGGCGTAAAGCCCCTCGACAGCAATGAAATTATCGACAGCGAGCATCCCTGCTGGCTACACCTGAATTATACCAACGCCGACAGCGCGGACTGGCTGGCCAACACGCCGCTGCTGCCGAACTATGTCAGGGAGGCGTTAGCCGGTGAAAGCATGCGTCCCCGAGTTTCTCGCGTGGGTGACGGCACGCTAATTACGCTGCGTTGTATCAACGGCAATACCGATGAACGCCCGGACCAACTCGTCGCCGTGCGGCTTTACATCGATGAGCGGCTGATTGTCTCTACCCGCAGGCGGCAGGTGCTGGCGCTGGATGATGTGGTGAACGATCTTAACGAAGGCACTGGCCCGACCGACTGCGGCAGCTGGCTGGTTGATGCTTGCGATGCGTTAACCGACCACGCCAGTGAGTTTATTGAGCAAATGCACGATAAAATCATCGACCTGGAAGACAATTTGCTCGACCAGCAGGTTCCCCCTCGCGGCGCGCTGGCGCTGTTGCGTAAACAGCTTATCGTGATGCGTCGCTACATGTCTCCGCAGCGGGATGTTTACGCTCGCCTGTCCAGCGAACGGCTTAGCTGGATGAACGACGATCAGCGCCGCCGCATGCAGGACATTGCCGACAGGCTGGGGAGAGGACTGGACGAAATTGACTCCTGTATCGCCCGCACGGCGGTGATGACCGATGAGATTACCCAGGTCACGCAGGAGTCGCTAAACCGGCGAACATACACCATGTCGCTGATGGCAATGGTGTTTTTACCCAGTACATTTTTAACCGGGCTGTTTGGCGTTAACCTCGGGGGAATTCCGGGAGGTGGCTGGGCGTTTGGCTTCAGCCTGTTCTGCATTATGTTGGTGGTTATGATTGGTGGTGTTGCCTGGTGGTTACACCGCAGTAAATGGCTGTAAAATTAAATTATTCTATCTGCGTTGGTCCCCTAAAACGGCATTGTTATTGAGCAAAATCAAGAAACCAAAAATCGCATAGGGGCAAACTCTCTCTCGCAGGTGAATGCAACGTCAAGCGATGGGCGTTGCGCTCCATATTGTCTTACTTCCTTTTTTTAGAATTACTGCATAGCACAATTGATTCGTACAATGCCGGCTTTAAGAGTCGGCTTTTTTTTGCCTGTGATTTGTGGACTATGCTTTAAAGGGTGATTCACTGACCAGGAGATGACGATGCTGTATCGCGACAGCCTGATGATGAGCGACCCGGCTTTTCCCACCGAACCCGTGCCGGTACCTGACCCGATCCCCAAACCGCAGCCGATTCCAGACCCGCCGACCGACCCGGATCCGAGGCCGATAATCGACCCACCAGCACACCATTGAGGTTTTCCCTCTCCGGGCGGAGAGGGAAGTAAGCTTATTTTATTTCCAGAATATCCAGGCGCTGCAGAGAGACATCCGCGCCGTCTTCTTCCGGCTGCCAGCCAACCGGCTGCATCGGAATGTCTTCGCGATCGAACGCCAGATCGCCGCCGTTCACCACTTCTGAACCGTGGGTAATACCCGCGAAATCAAACAATTCGGTATCACACAGATGAGATGGGACCACGTTCTGCATGGCGGTAAACATGGTTTCAATGCGGCCCGGATAGCGTTTATCCCAGTCGCGCAGCATATCGGCAATCACCTGGCGCTGCAGGTTTGGCTGCGAGCCGCACAGGTTACACGGAATAATTGGGTATTCGCGGGCAATGGCAAAACGCTCTATGTCTTTCTCGCGGCAGTAGGCCAGCGGGCGAATAACGATATGTTTGCCGTCATCGCTCATCAGCTTCGGTGGCATGCCCTTCATCTTGCCGCCGTAGAACATATTCAGGAACAGCGTCTGCAGAATATCGTCGCGGTGGTGGCCCAGCGCGATTTTGGTACAACCCAGCTCGGTCGCGGTGCGGTACAGAATACCGCGGCGCAGGCGAGAACACAGTGAACAGGTGGTTTTGCCTTCCGGGATCTTCTCTTTAACGATGCCGTAGGTGTTCTCTTCCACAATCTTGTATTCAACGCCGATGCTGTCCAGATAAGCCGGCAGAATATGCTCAGGGAACCCTGGCTGTTTCTGGTCGAGGTTTACCGCTACCAGGCTGAAGCTGATTGGCGCGCTCTGCTGAAGGTTACGCAGGATTTCCAGCATGGTGTAGCTGTCTTTGCCGCCGGAAAGGCAAACCATAATGCGGTCGCCGTCTTCAATCATGTTGTAATCGGCGATCGCTTCACCCACGTTGCGACGCAGGCGTTTCTGTAACTTGTTCAGGTTGTACTGTTCTTTCTTTGTAGCTTGCTGATTTTCTTGCATTATTTACTGTCTCTGAAACCAAAAGGGGCATATAAGGGGCAAGTTTTTTAAAGTGCCAATCTGCTGTTAAGCATGTTCACCCGATCGCCGCTCAGTTCTTCAATCCATGCAGCATAGACTTCGTAAACCATCTGCGCGTTTTCATGCCCCATCTGATTTGCAACAAAAGAGGGGTTCGCACCGGCCGATAACAGCCAGCATGCGTAAGTGTGGCGTGTATGGTACGGATTCCGGCGGCGAATTCCAGCACGTTTTACAGCGGCGTCCCAACGGTCACCAAAGCTCGATACGTTGTAATATGGTTTTTGCTCGCCCTTACGCATGCGAGGCATGAAAACGAAGCGTACAGGCTCGGTTTCGGGCGGCCATATTCGCGGCGGTTAAACGTGATTGTAGACATGGGTTGTAGTGACCTGCTCCCCGTTGATTAATACACCGCGATGTTAGTGATGCATTAATCAGTAACGTGAGGGCATCCGTATGAAGAAGCGTTTTTCCGACGAACAGATTATTAGTATTCTCCGCGAAGCCGAAGCCGAAGCCGAAGCCGAAGCCGAAGCCGAAGCCGAAGCCGAAGCCGAAGCCGAAGCCGAAGCCGAAGCCGAAGCCGAAGCCGAAGCCGAAGCCGAAGCCGAAGCCGAAGCCGGGGTTTCGGCCTGGGAACTCTGCCGCATGCCCCTTTCGACCTGCCGCTATGACGCTCAGCGTCCATCTGCTGATGCACATTTATCAGGGGTATCACTGAGCTGGCGCTTGAACGCAGACGACGCCGTAAAGGGCTGGCGACCGAACGAGCGCATGGATGCAGAACTTTATTTTTCCGCTTAGTTTTAATTGATCAAGTTGAAATCTCTACAGGGGCACATTGTGACTACAGCGATCATAATCGCCAATTGGTGTCAGAGTTGCAGTGTGGGATTATCTTTACAATAAGCAGATAAATCGCGTTTACATAGATTTAGGTATAAAAGTATGATTGACCATACTATGGTATTTTAAAGGCGGAGGGGGATGTGCTAATATTGACGGTGGTAACATTATGCTGCTGCAAGTTTAATGAAAAAATATTGCCTGCTGGTTAGATATCTCGAGGTAAAGAACAGTGTCTTTTTTTGAAAGTGAAATAATTAATTCAGTGATAACAAGGAGCTTAGCCAATGCTCTTGCTAACTATGGCCCGCTAAAGTTTGCATATACTATACTAAATAAGAGAAACATGTCTGATATATCTATTTTATCAAACTACCCACCTGAGTGGGTTTCTTCTTATAAAGAAAATGGATATCAAAGGATAGATCCAATTGTGTTGCAAGCATCAGTCACTAACTCACCTTTTTTATGGGGG
>WJYK01000030.1 GCA_009668225.1 Enterobacteriaceae bacterium RIT693
GACAAGTTGGTAAAGAACATCAATGATCATGAACAAGATATCCAAATGTTACTGATAAAAACTCATGATGAAATGGTCTCTTTATATAAAGAAATAAAAGAAAAAGATTCGAAGAAAAAAACTTTCCTTACTAAAAGAGAAAATGAAATTTTATACTGGGCAAGTACGGGGAAAACATATATGGAAATATCAACCATATTAGATATAAAAACCCCAACTGTTAAGTTCCATATGGGTAAAATTGTTAATAAAATAGGCGCACTCAATGCCAAGCATGCCATTAGCCTGGCGATTGAGTCGGGAGTTATCAGTGCTCCATTGTTGTGAGCTTAAATGATAGTGGCCATTTGTATAAATCACTCATCTGGATTCTTTCGTCAATTCGCTCAATAAGTGGCTGTTTGTGTAACTCGGTAGTTGGCATGAAAACAATATAGATATATTCATCTTTGTCAGGGGCTTTCCCTTTTTTTATTACATCAATTTTCCACCCGGAACGCTGTAATATCTTTAGCATTGGGTGACTAACAAGAGTATATATACCTCTATAAGAATGCATAATTCCATAGCTCATCATTGCGATAAAATGTAAGGTGCAAATCAAATCTTTGTTTTTTATTTTACTCACCCTTTTTTTATCAACAAAAAAACGACTTGATTCAATCTGGTTTTTAATTGGCATTGAGATGTCATCAAAACATAATGAAAATGTGTTTTCAATCATGTTTGGTTTCGACATGGGTATGAAGCGGTTACTGCATATAATACTATTATCCTTAACGCCTATTAAATAAGTTGCATTTTCATTATCGTACTCATCGCATTCAAAATCATTAATACATATTACATCCCAGTTAAGCCTGTCTTTAAAAGTGATCTTCCGTAATTTGAATAAATCATTTATTCTTACGGAGCGTTCATTGTAGCTAACAATATGAAATTCAATCATAAAATACTCCATTATTTGTGATGAACATCTTCTTGAACATGCCGTAAACCGTGATGTCAGATAATTTTTACGAGCGTAGTTCAATCAAATAATACCTTGGTATAGCCAGCTATGCAATGGGCTTGTTTTGGGCGTTCCAGACGTAGTAAATCAAGAGTCGTAGCCGCTACCGCTTACAAACAGCAGCCACGCCGCTGATGATGGTTGCCCAGCTTTCCCTGCCTGGCTGTCGCCATAATCACCTTTCCTGAACTCTCATACTCAGGCAGAGACAAAACCCGCCATTTAACATCCCAGAACCCAAGAACGCAGCAACGATCACCAGAAGCTCCTTTAATCGCAAAAGTGCGCATAGCAGCAGACGGAACCGGGAGCTTTTCGCCATGGCGAGGTAAATCCTCACGCCGGGCTCTACAATTCCCCAGGTAAAATGAAGATATAAAAAAGCAATAACATACTGTTTTTAAATGTTTATTTGGTCGTCGTAAGAGGGTTTTAACCTCACCCTCCGACACCCCATGATGGAGATAGCCGGGTGTTCCATCCCAGCATCAAATGTAACGCATTTCAGTGAACGGGTATCATTATTTTTAGGGGCAATAAAAGGCATTTAAAAGGTAGGTCATGAAAATCCCGGGCTCTGAATACAACACGCATAGCGTGTCATGCTGACTTGTAGGGTGCGGATTCCGGCGGCGAATGTCAGCAGGATTTACGGCAGAGCCGATTAGCCCTCGATGTGAAATATGCGGTAATACGTTACTTGTTCGCTTTTATGCACTCGATATATAAAACGAAGTGCGAGGCTTTTTGCGCCTAAGCAGGAATATTTCAGGCCTGAATAAGACGTTTGAACAGCAGTTGTTTAACATCCTGGCGGTGCGATAAAATTGCATGGGCTGTTACTGTCGAACCCTCTGTTGAATATACGACACGATATCCATCTGAGGAATTGCATTCGCGATACTTTGAAACGCCAAGGTTTAACAGCTCGGGGCACACCTGACAGCCAAGCGGGAAGGCACTGACTTTCCCTTCAAATTCATCCAAAATATTCGCGATTACACCCTTTGGTTCTACTCCTGTATGGCGAAGAAAAACGGCTATATGATCTACGCAAGTTTTTAGCGTAAGGGTGTATTCGATGCGAACTTTTTGCATTCCCCAATCCTTTTGTCAGCGCACGCTCATCAAAGACTATCCAGTAACTGTTCTCTTGATAACAGTTTACCTTCGGTTTTGTCCTTCTCTGAAAGGGTAAGCAGCTTCAGAAGTGCGATGGCATTCTCACGCTCTTGCGCCTGGTCATAAGACTCAATGACATACGCAGGAACGCCATTTTGCGTTACCAGTATTGGTTCGGACAGATTGAGAGAGGCAGCGTTCTTTTTAATGAAGCTTATGGTTTCAACTTTCATATCAGATATCCCTGGTGAATAGACTGGTCTTAATTTAGTCCTTTCTTAGACCATTGGCAACGTTCTCTATTCATCGAATGCCAGCAGGATTTACGGACATGCCACACCCATCGACTATGCTTTACTGGGTTAAATGCAATTCATAGCGACGAGGAGTGAGGTTTATGACCTTCGTAAAGACGAAAGATGGCGTCAATATCTTCTATAAAGACTGGGGGCCGAAAGAGGCTCAGCCGATTGTTTTTCATCATGGTTGGCCGTTAAGCGCCGATGACTGGGATAACCAGATGCTGTTTTTCTTAGGCGAAGGCTTCCGGGTTATCGCGTTCGACCGTCGTGGGCACGGCCGTTCAGACCAGGTCAGTGAAGGGCATGATATGGATCATTATGCTGCGGATGCCTCGGCGGTAGCGGAACATCTGGATCTGAAAAATGCCGTGCACGTGGGGCACTCAACCGGCGGTGGGCAGGTAGCTCGCTATGTGGCCAAATACGGGCAGCCTCAGGGGCGCGTGGCGAAAGCCGTTTTAGTCAGTGCCGTTCCGCCGCTGATGGTGAAAACGGCGAACAATCCGGGCGGAACGCCGCTCGACGTTTTCGACGGCTTCCGTAAAGCGCTGGCGGCAAACCGGGCGCAGTTTTACCTTGATGTAGCCTCTGGCCCGTTCTACGGCTTTAACCGCCAGGGGGCAGAAGTCGCCGAGGGCAGCATCCGGAACTGGTGGCGGCAGGGCATGACCGGCAGCGCAAAAGCGCACTATGACGGTATTAAAGCGTTTTCAGAAACCGATCAGACCGACGATCTGAAAGCCATCACCGTTCCCGTCTTAGTGCTGCAGGGCGATGACGATCAGATTGTGCCTTATAAAAATGCTGCCATTCTGCAGGACAAGCTGCTCAGCAACGGCACACTGCATATCTATCCCGGCTATCCTCACGGAATGCATACCACGCATGCCGATACCATCAATGCGGATATCCTGAAATTTATCCGCAGCTAATAGCCTGTTGTCAGGGGAGGCGAAAGGCATCCCCTGATTTATATTTGCCTGCTTATATACCCGATGCCAGAGACGACAATGCCGCCATCGCCGATTCGGTGTCTTTATGGGCCACGAAAATATGGTCGTGATAATACCCGGCCACCACGTTACAGCTGATTCCTTGCTTTGCCAGCGCGCGTGAAAATGCAGCGGTAAGGCCCACGGCGGCGAGGGATGAGTGAATCTTCAGGGTTACCCAACTGGCGACGTAGTCGTAGCTAACGGCATGTTTATCCGCCAGATCCTGCGGCAGAACCAGCGTCACGCCCTCAGCCTCGCGCACGGTCACAATGGCGGCATCTTTTATTTCCGCAGAAGGTGAGGCTAAAGTGCAAAAGACATATTTCCCGGGGTTAAGCTCGGGTGCGGCATTGCTCAGCAGGATTTCAAGGTTATTTTCGCCAGACATGTATCGGTCTCCTTCAGGTGATTGAAGACGGATTAAATAGCGTTTGAACGATAAATAAAAATTAAAAAATATGCTTATGGATTAGTACATCTAATGAAAAGGCGGTGCGCCCTTTATGCACCGCCCTGGCTTATTTATTTCTCGCTCAGCATCTGCCAGAGAAACTCTTCTATCATCGCCTGATGAGACGCCGTCTGGCTATTTTCCGGCGCGCTGCCGTGGCCCGCATCGGTTTCCTCATACAGCCAGACATTGTCGTGCCCTTGCTGCTGCATACGCGCCACCATCCGGCGGGCGTGCGCCGGGCTGACTCTGTCATCCTGAGTGCCGGTGGTAAACAGCGTGGGGGGATAATCCACGTCGGCGGACACCTTGTCGAACGGCGAGTAGCGCAGCAGCCACTCTCGCTCTTCGGCAACCTCCGGGTCGCCATATTCGGCAATCCATGAAGCGCCTGCCAGCCAGTTGTGGTAGTTCAGCATATCCAGAAGCGGGACTTCGCACACCAGCGCGCCGAAGAGCGTGGGATAGTCGGTGAGCATATTGCCAATCAGCAGACCGCCGTTGCTGCCGCCCTGGGCCGCAAGCCTGGCGGGGCTGGTGATTTTGCGCGCCACCAGGTCGGCTGCGACGGCAGTGAAATCTTCCCAGGCTCGGTGGCGGTGCTGTTTGAGCGCGGCCTGGTGCCACGCCGGGCCATATTCACCGCCGCCGCGAATATTAGCGACAACGTAGACGCCGCCTTTTTGCAGCCACGTCACGCCTTTCGAACCGAGATAATGAGGCGTTAAAGAGACCTCAAACCCGCCGTAACCGTACAGCAGCGTTGGGTTATCACCGGAAAGCGTTAGCGCTTTGGCTGAGACCTGGAAGTAGGGAATACGCGTGCCGTCCTCAGACAGGGCGAAGTGCTGAGTCACGCTAAATTCCGCTGCGTCAAAGCTGGTCGGGTCCTGTTTGACGAGGCCGAGCGTATCGTTGTCCAGATCGCCATAGCTCAGGCTATTCGGCTGTAAAAAACCGTGGCTGACCAGCCGGTAGCGGTTGCTTTCATCATCAATACCGCCGGCGGAGACGTTGGTAAAATCAGGCAGCTCCAGCGTTTTCACGCAGTGGCGTTGCCCGTTTTCGATTTTTATAAAATCGACTTTTTCGACAGCATCCTGGCTCAGGTTAAGCAGGAGGTAATCACGGGTCGAGCCGTAGCCTTGCAGCGTGGTGCGCGAGTTGGGCGTGAAGAGTGGAATGAAATTGCGCTCACCTCGCTGAAAATCAGCTAAATCAATAGCCAGCAGGGCACCTGCGGGCCAGGTTGTCTCAGCTATTGGCCAGTCGGAGGTTAGCGTGACCAGCAGCCAGTCTTTAAAAAATCCGCAGGAGGCATCCTCCGGGACGGCGATAAGCGTCAGCGTGTCCTGCCCGGTCAATAGCCAGGTCTGCCCGCGGTAGAAGTCTTTGCTGCGGTGCACCAAATCGCGCTCAAAACCGGGGGTGTCGTCATGCCAGGCTGAAACGGCCATATCCGTAGCTTCGCCAGCGTAAATCAGCGCGGCATCCTGCGGCGATGTGCCACGGACCCAGCGGTAAGCGCAGCGTGGATAGCCGGAGGTGGTGAGCGTGTCGTCACCCGCGTCCAGCGCCAGCAGCAGGGTATTTTCATCCACCCAGCTTGCCGAGCTTTTGCTTTCCGGCAGGAAAAATCCGTCGCGAATAAACGTTTTATTCACCAGATCGAATTCACGTATTTCACAGGCATCGCCGCCGCTGGATAAAAAGATCAGCGCCCGCGAATAGTCAGGATGAAGCAGGTCTGCGCCGTGGTAGCTCCAGTTCGCGCCTTCGTCTTCATTCAGGCGATCGATATCCAGCACCGTTTCCCATTCCGGCGTGGCCGTCAGATAAGAGGCTTCAGACGTCCGGCGCCAGATACCCCGAGGATGCTCGTCATCCTGCCAGAAGTTATAGACCTTTTCGCGGTAATGACTTCCCCAGGGAATGTTGGTTTTATCATCAAGCGACTGCAGGATGGCGCCCCGCATCTGCTGAAAACGCTCTCCTTTGGCGAACCTGTCCGTGGTGCGCTGGTTTTGTTTTTCCACCCAGCTTAGCGCCGCGGCATCTTCCGGGGTTTCGAGCTGGTTAAGCAAATCCTGAATCTCTGGCTGTGTCATCACGCATCCTTTTGTTGGGTAACGGGCCTGCTGTTGACCATATCACTATGCTCTTTTTCATTACACCTTAAGGCTTTTATGGATTCTGTCTGCGGGCTAGAGTTTTTTCGTTTGCAAAACAAATGGCTTAGCAAAAGTGCGTGTTTTCTTGCTTGAAGTGTCTTTTTTACCTGATACTGTATATATAAACAGTATTTGCATTGGCGGTATCATGAACCTTCTCAAACCTGCGGCGCATTGCCCCGACTCTTCTTTACCTCTCTTTGGCGACCTGGTGCAGTGCGGGTTTCCGTCACCGGCACAGGACTATGTTGAGCAGCGTATCGACCTCAACAAGCTGCTGGTGCGCAATCCCGGCGCGACTTACTTCGTGAAGGCGGCGGGGGACTCGATGGTGGAAGGGGGAATCGGCGAAGGAGATTTGCTTATCGTTGACAGCTCAAGAACGGCGTCGCAGGGCGATATTGTGATTGCGGCCATTGACGGTGCCTTCACCGTGAAGCGCCTCCAGCTTCGCCCCACGGTGATGCTACTGCCGATGAACAGTGCCTGGGCACCGATTCCCGTCACCGATGAAGCCGAACTCGATATTTTCGGCATCGTCACTTTTATCATCAAAGCGGCGAGCTAAGCATGTTTGCGCTGGTGGATGTGAATAGCTTTTACGCCTCGTGTGAAACGGCATTCCGCCCGGATTTAGCCGGAAAGCCGGTGGTGGGAAGCAGACTCGTTTTGGTTCCACGCATTACTTAACGGTAAGTAGGTCAGAAAATCGTGTTGTGTATCGAGGTGAAAGCATTTCCCGTTTCATCTGCCATTGTTGCTGAATGCCCTGACCAGCGAAGTAGAGCGTCCCACTGCCTTTTTCAGCATTCAGATGATCTAATACATCCATTAACTTTTTGCTGTTTTTTCTTGGAGCATTGTCATCGAACAGATTAAGTTGCGCGACGCCCTGGCTATAAAAATCGCCCAGTAGTACGCCAGCTTTCTGGTACCGATATCCGCTTTTCCAGATTGCATCCAAACAGCGTGTTGCCGCCGCGATGATATCTCTGCTGTCGTGGGTTGGCGTGAGCAGCTTTAGCGATGCGCTATTGCCGTAACAGGGCTCGCTAACCGCGAAGGGGGATGTTTTCACAAACGCCGAGATAAATCGGCAGTATTGATGTTCCAAACGAAGTTTCTCTGCAGCCCGAGCCGCATAGCTGCAGATAGCCTGACGCATATCCTCGTATTCGGTGACGCGATCGCCGAACGAACGAGAGCAGATGATTTCTTGCTTTACCGGGGCGAACTCTTCCAGCTCAAGGCAGGGTTCACCCCGTAATTCACGGACGGTTCTTTCCAGCACGACATTGAAGTGTTTTCTGATGAATTGGATATCAGTGTCTGCCAGTTGCAAGACTGTCTTTATCCCCATCATCTCAAGTTTCTTCGTGATGCGTCGTCCTACCCCCCAGACCTCGTTTACCGGTAGTACAGCCATCAATTTTCGCTGTCGACCCACATTTGACAACTCAACAACGCCTTCCGTCTGCCGTTGCCATCGTTTAGCTGCATGATTTGCCAGTTTAGCCAGGGTCTTTGTTGGTGCTATCCCTACGCCGATTGTCAGGTGTGTGTGCTGCAGAACGGTCGCTCTCATCTCCCGGCCTAATTCGGAAAGATCGCGACAGTTTCGTACGCCGGTAAGATCGCAAAAGATCTCATCAATTGAATATATTTCGCTACGAGGGGACATCCCTTCAAGCGTGGTCATAACCCGGTTGGACATATCAGCATAAAGTTCATAGTTACTACTGAAGCACACCACACCATGATGCCTGAACAGCTCTTTGTGTTTGAAATACGGTTCCCCCATCTTCACCAGAGGTTTTGCTTCCGCTGAACGAGAGATGACACAACCATCGTTATTGGACAAAACCACGACGGGTCGGCCCTTCAGGTCAGGACGAAAAGCAGTTTCGCAGGATGCATAGAAAGCGTTCACATCACACAGTGCAAACATGCTCATCTCGCAGAGGCCATGATACAGGTCACACTGAGGTGTTGAATCATCGGTTCATTCAGAGCGATACGACGCTCAATGTAGCCCTGTGCCGGACCTGGAAAGACGCAGGGAACAGGGGCATTGCACATCGGGTGAGCGACTATCTGGTGTCGCTCAGTAGGTGTGAAAAGCTGCATTATGATCATCGCTGATTAATACTGTATTTATATACAGTATTGTATGTTGATAGCAAAGATCAAGGGGGAATCACGAGCAGGGCAGTCTGGATAGAGGATAAGGGGTATCTTTGCCGAACAGTGCTACTTCATCCCCCTGATATTGTGTAAGTATCCCTGCAAACCTGCCTATTCTGCGGCTACACGCTGAAGATGCGGATGGAGAAGGAACCAGAACGGGTCTCACTGGCGTTGGCTTCATCGGCCATACCGGGCAGAAACCTGATCAGCCCTCTGAATGAAACACGGGAAATTACATAGCGCTGACTGATGGACTATAACGACGATCGGTCCCATGAATCCCTGACACCGGAAGAGTATCAGCTGGTGGCTGAAAAATCGGAACTCTCAAAAAGTGTGGGGAATTAAAACGGGGAGACTTACAGCACCAACAGGCAAATACTCGCTATGAGAGTTTAATTTTGGATGGTGATATGGATAACTATATAAATAACAGATGCTTACATCAATTTTTATAGAAAGAATTAATATTCGTAACTAAACTTGAGTCAAATTGTTTTGTTTTGTGTAAACATGGATTATTTGGATTTAAAAACCTTTTTAATTCAATTTTTGATGATGGTTTAGCTAAAAATATCGAATTAAAGTAAATAATGGCCGATATGGAAAGTGAGTGTCAGGTGTTATAACGCATTGATTACAGGGATGTTTTTATCAATTTATCGAAAACATTAACATTGGTAACAGTTTCGTATAGTGATTAATGCGAACCGTTACGACTATTGCATTGTGATAATCATCACATCTAAAATGTGGCTACTCGGAAACATACATTCGGTTAAACATACTACAGAAAATCACGCATCACATTTTTGACTTCAAGCAAGATAATGTTAGTTAAATTACTTGTGAATAAAAGCGTATGGTCAGTTACGTCAGGAAATTAACGATCTCGATTCAATAAAGACACTGAATCGGTTATGTTTTGTTTTTCATTGGGGATAGCCATTTCTTCCCTGAAGAGATAGTGACGCCCGCGTTAAAAAGATTCAGTATGATTAACTCATGTGCTGGTGAAACAATTCGTTTCTTTCGCAAAGAAAAAAAAATTACTGGTGCTGAATTTGGCCGTATGGTTGGATTAAGCCAACAACAAATATCAAGATACGAAAGGGGAGTAAATCACCTAACATTAACCATGTTAATAAGGATGCTGATTGCCCTTGATGTTACTTTGGAGGACTTTGTTTATAGACTTAGCGTCATCTGTGGTTTTACAGATGCAAAGGGGATGCTTTTACTGTACGCCAATACAAGAGTATCTTCTGATTCATTTACAAACAAAACGCTGCTTTTTGGTTAAGTTAGATAAAATGTGGAAATTTGTATACATCTCAAATATAGCGTTTGTGAGTTTATTTATTTTCGATATATAGCAGATTTGACCTCGATTGCATTTTTATATTGGTGATTTTTTCTGTCGTTACATCATGGCTAATATCTTTGTGTGCTGATTGTTGGCATTTTTTTTGGTAATGATCAAATATGCAAGGTGTCATAAAAAACGCCTATGCTTTATATAATGACGATTCCACTTACACCCTGTTTTCTTACCCATTAAGCACGGGTCTACTGAGTGGCTCAATTTTATTTTAGGCGAAAATATTATGAACGATGAGTTGGATATCAAGCGGTTAAGGTTGCTTGAGAATGCCATAATGAATTACTCCTGTGGGATTGTGAGTCTGGAAGAAAGGGTTTTGAGTATGCTGGGTGAAGAACAATTGCTTTCACATACTACAAAGTCATTGTTAGAGGATATTGCGATATACTTTCGTGATATAAAATTTTTCATCAAGATTGATGATTAAGTGGGTGCTCTGCCTGTATGAAGAGACTTTATATGGTTTTGTAGTTCATGGAGAGTGCTGTTGGAAAGAATGTTTGGGAAGGAGTCCCACGATATGCATTTTATCATTAAAAAAAATATTGATTTTTCGCGGGCGACTGAAAACGTTAGTATCAAAGTCGTCATTATGACAGAGAATTTATATCTTTTAACAGGTATGAATCATTTGATTTTTGAAACTATTTCCTGTAGACATTTGTTTGAAGTTACACATTGTTATAACTTGAGTGTTTTGTTGGAAATGGACTTTGATTTTTTAATTATAGATGGCGCATTGAGAAGTGCTTTTTTATTGTTGATAACTCCGGCTGGTTCAATTAATTACTTATTTAGACATGTTTCTCGGCCTCATCGAGTCACTCATATACTGGATGCTTTCTTTTCAGAAGGTGCTAAGCAACAGAGTCTGCCTGGAAAATATGGCTGTTTTAATCTAACCCCGCGTGAAGTTGAAATCAGAGACTACTTGTCCGCCAGTAAATCACTTATTGAAATAGCCAGATTGACAAATATGAGCAATAAACGCGTCAGTTATTTTAAACAGAAACTCAAGAAAAAAACCCATTGTATAAGTGATGTAGAACTATTCAATGCACTGAATATGATAAGAAATATTCAGTTCCACTGCTAGATATTTTTAATATGGAGCGTGCGGATACAGTTAATTCATCTTAATCATTATTTTGTCTAAGATCGTATCCTGAAAGGTTGATTACTACTGAGTTTGAAATCTTGAATAATCATCTAACCGTGATCGGGCATCATCGGCTTTAAGTTGGTGCCGTGCCCTGGTCCCTGGCAGATTTCTCTGACAATTCTGCCGGGGGCATCTCTCTGAGATGCAAAATGTGGGTGTCTGAGTTCAATGCTGTTGAGTCTCTTCGTAGCTTGTTCGGTCGTATATGCACCCAGACATGATTGAGATTCTGGCCCTGAGACTGCAACTTGCCTGCTGTACAAAGGCGAATTGTTGTTTTTCGGGGCCATTCCATGCCTGTTACCGCTTGCTCTGTCGCGCGGCAGAGTCAGTTTTTTTCAGATTATCCTGCCAGATTGTCTTGTTGAGTCTCTGATTGGCGATCCACCTCTTTGGTCGCATTTTATCACTTCTCCTGGTGACGTAAGCCCTCAGCGCTTCTTTACGTCACGCATAGAAAATGGTGTCGGTAATGGCCAGATTGCGGCAGACGTCCGACTAATAAGCCGGCCTAAGAGGCATAGGTAATTTTTCTTCGGTGAAACGAGTTTTTTCATCTCTGCTGAGAGATGCATCAAATATGCAGAATTATGTTTATGAATAGGGTGGGTTCTCGGGCCAGTGGCCTTCGAGTAATTTTTTTATCATTATTGAAAATGCAATGAACCAAATCTATGTTTAGATTTGTATGTGTTATGTAAAGATTTGTGATTCAAGAACGGAGGGTTATCGCAGGTGAAATAAGCTATGTGTATGATGATTGAGGTTTTTATCAAAAAATTATAAATAATCTTAACGTGCTTATTATATCTTTTGTTTGTTCTTTGAGTCATGGAAGGATCCCCGCATTTTAATCCTTGTGGGGCTGGAATTTAATAAATGATTCTCATTTCTAAAATTAACGGTGTTTTGACAGTGCCCTGTTTATTCCTCAGGGCTCCCAGCGTGTTGATCTTTTTTAGAGAGATGGTGGGATTAAAATGAAGATATATAATCATTCTATTGAAATCCTTGAAGATATAATTCATTTGAACAGCGTTTATAGCATGAGGAAAAAGGCAAAGGGGGTTTTAACAAGAGGCTGCGTCGTTACTTCATTAGTTGTTATATTTTTTATTGCTAACAGCGTTAAAAAAGTAGAAGCAAATACTTATTCTCCAAGCGTAGGGAACTGTGTCTCTACCCCTGCGAGCCTCACTGTTGGGCAAGTAACGGCTCCGGGTACAACCGCTCTCCCGGCGGACGGTTCAGGTACTTTTTCAAACGTTATTGGATGTAACGCAAGTGGTAATGGTCAGGATGGGGTGTCAGTTTTTGGAACCTATGCGCAGGGCACAGGCTCCGGTGCTTCTACATTTGGCTTTTTCTCAACTGCGGCTCAGTGGGCCTCTGCTTTTGGATTATCAGGCACGGCAACAGGTGTAGCCAGTACTGCCCTGGGATTTGGTGCCCGGGCACTGAGTAACAGCTCTGTTGCGATAGGTGGGGCTGGGGGAAATGGCACAACGCCGCTAACGCCTGCCAATTCAACAACGGCGTCTGGAGTTGGCGCCATTGCTATTGGTAGCAATGCAACGCGAGGAGCACAGACAAACGCGAATGACGCGATTGCAATAGGTGGGCAATCAACAGTATCCGCAATTTCAGGTATCGCAATTGGACGAGGGAGCTCTGCTACGGGGACATTTGGGTTGGCGGCTGGGGACGGCGCGAATGCGGGTGCCAATGCAATTGCTTTTGGCCATGGGGCCAGCGCGTCAGGTTCAGCCAGTATAAGCATTGGTACTGGAAATACTGTTTCAGGAAATAACTCTGGAGCAATCGGCGACCCCAGTACCATATCTGGAAATAATTCATACTCTATAGGTAATAATAACTCAATTATATCCAATAATGCTTTTGTGTTAGGTAATAACATCAGTATACCTACAGGTCTGGATGGCTCCGTAGTACTGGGCAATAACTCTACTGTGTCTGCCTCAGTACCCACCGCCACCGGAACAATTAATGGGGTCACCTACAACTTTGCTGGTTCTGCACCCGTGGCTGGAGGGGTTGTAAGCGTCGGGGCGGCA
>WJYK01000031.1 GCA_009668225.1 Enterobacteriaceae bacterium RIT693
CGCCAGAACGGTAGTGATTGCAGCGGTCAGCGTTGTTTTACCATGGTCAACGTGGCCGATAGTACCGACGTTAACGTGCGGTTTTTTACGTTCAAACTTTTCTTTAGACATCGATTGTCCCTCTAAGACACGGATAAATCGGTGGTATCACCACATCAACCAGGCATATGCCTGAATTAGCTGAATGCATTAAACAGAAGAGAAACAGGAAGGAGATAAAGAAATGGTGCTGATAGGCAGATTCGAACTGCCGACCTCACCCTTACCAAGGGTGCGCTCTACCAACTGAGCTATATCAGCACATCTTGTTGGAGCGGGCAGTGGGAATCGAACCCACATCATCAGCTTGGAAGGCTGAGGTAATAGCCATTATACGATGCCCGCATCCTGGAACTCGGCTACCTGAATCTTTCTGTAGTGAACACGAGAGAAGGTCTCTCAGCATTCGAGCCGACAAGCTGGAGCTTATCGTCCCGGGCTTCGCAATGCGTTGCCGAATATGGTGGTGGGGGAAGGATTATTCGTCACTTCGTTCCTCACCCTGCGGGCCGCGCTAAAGCGCGTTGTCCACTGCGTGGACTCGAACCTTGTTGAAGGTTCTTACCCTTCCCGAGCGGCGCTAAACTCAGCATTACCGTTCGGTGTGACCCAGTACTTCAGGTCTAATATGGTGGTGGGGGAAGGATTCGAACCTTCGAAGTCGATGACGGCAGATTTACAGTCTGCTCCCTTTGGCCGCTCGGGAACCCCACCTGGGGTACTTGATGGTGCCGGCTACCGGAATCGAACTGGTGACCTACTGATTACAAGTCAGTTGCTCTACCTACTGAGCTAAGCCGGCATCAAGTAGCGCGCATTCTAGGAAGACAGAGCCGCGCATGCAACAAAAAAATTGCATAAAATGCACTACCGCTCACATTTTGTGCTAGATCTCGAAAATATGATGGCTAAAGCACCAATTGAGAACAAATTTCCATCATTACCGCCTGCCATATTGCCTGACCTGACGTTTTGTTATTGTAGAATGGCAATCGTGAGTCCTGAAAGGGGCTAGTTATGCAACGATTACTGGCAGACCTCTCTTTTACCTAAGCGTAACGTGATGTATTCGCCGTAATACGTCACTGCTGTTGATTTTTTCTTATCGTTCTCTCCATTCCGGTGTTACCCTCCTGCCCACTATTGAAAAGTTAAATACGCTGCATACTTTTGATGCACTACGTTTGATTTCATACGTTAGAGAATGCAGTGCGTAAATTTTGTCCTGAATTACAGGCAGAAGCATGCTTATGAGTAATAAAGAGCAAATGTTGGCAACGACCCCATATCTACAATTTGACCGGAGCCAGTGGGCGGCTTTGCGTGACTCAGTCCCCATGACGCTAACCGAAGGGGAAATAGCCCGGTTAAAAGGCATTAACGAAGACCTCTCCCTGGAAGAAGTGGCCGAGATTTATCTGCCGCTGTCTCGCCTGCTCAATTTTTATATCAGTTCAAACCTGCGGCGCCAGGCGGTACTCGAGCAGTTCCTTGGCACAAACGGACAACGCATTCCCTATGTCATTAGTATTGCGGGCAGTGTGGCGGTCGGGAAGAGCACTACAGCTCGCGTACTGCAGGCTTTGCTGAGCCGCTGGCCTGAGCATCGCCGGGTTGAGCTGATTACCACTGATGGCTTCCTTCATCCCAATAAAGTGCTCAAAGAGCGCAACCTGATGAAGAAGAAAGGCTTCCCGCAATCCTATGATATGCATCGCCTAGTGAAGTTTGTCTCTGATATCAAATCTGGCGCAACCAATGTGACAGCACCGGTTTACTCACATCTCGTGTATGACGTGATTCCTGACGGTGACAAGATAGTTGCCCAGCCGGATATATTAATCCTGGAAGGGTTGAACGTTTTGCAAAGCGGGATGGATTACCCGCACGATCCGCATCATGTATTTGTTTCGGATTTTGTAGATTTTTCTATTTATGTCGATGCGCCGGAAGAGTTATTACAAAACTGGTATATCAATCGTTTCCTGAAATTCCGGGAAGGCGCTTTTACCGATCCAAACTCTTATTTCCATAGCTATGCAAAACTTTCTCAGGATGAAGCTGTGAATATTGCCATGCAGTTATGGAAAGAGATTAATCTATTGAATTTACAGCAGAACATATTACCAACACGCGATCGCGCAAGCTTAATAATGACAAAAAGTGCTAATCATGCCGTTGACTGCGTTAAGCTGAGAAAATAATAAGGCGAGGGGGAAATCCCCCTCTCTTTAATTCACACCACGCAGGGAAATTTCACCGCCAACCCAAGACTTTATTACGCCATCCTGTTCCAGCAATAATCCACCCTGCTCGTTAATGCCGCGAGAAATACCATAAATCTCACGTTCACCGATAATGAGCTTTACCGGACGATGAATAAAATTATCCAGCTTTTCCCAGCGAGGCAGAAACGGTACCAGACTTTCCTGCTCAAATAGCTGCAGCGCCGCACGAAGCTCCTGAATAAGCGTTATGGCCAACGTATTCCTGTCAATACGGATACCGGCTTCCTGCAGGTTAATCCAGCCTTGGTTAATCACATCTGTAGCTACGCTGCGCATCGCGAGATTAATCCCTGCTCCAATTACTATCTGTGCAGCGTCCCCCGTTTTGCCCGTGAGCTCAACCAGAATACCGGCAAGTTTGCGATCGCTGAGATAGAGGTCATTTGGCCATTTAACTCTGACCTCTTCGGCACCAAGCCTCTGCAATACTTCGGCCATTACGATGCCAATAACAAGGCTGAGACCAATTGCCGCCGCTGGTCCCTGCTCCAGACGCCAGTACATGGACAGATAAAGATTTGCCCCAAAGGGGGAAAACCACTGGCGGCCTCGTCTGCCACGCCCAGCCTGCTGGTATTCGGCTATACAGGCATCACCGGACTGAAGGGTGCTGAGGCGATCGAGCAGATACTGATTGGTCGAATCAATCACCGGTAGCACAGCTACTGTACCACTATCGATTTGCGACTTAATGAAGCTTTCATCCAGCAGCTGGATGGGCTCCGGCAAGCTGTAGCCTTTGCCCGGAACGGTGAAAACATCAATACCCCAGTCTCTCAACGTTTGAACATGCTTATTAATCGCGGCACGGCTCATGCCTAATTGCTCACCCAGGTGCTCGCCGGAATGAAACTCGCCGTCTGCAAGAATACTGATTAACGTTAACGGAACTCGATTATCTTTCATGCGATAGTCTCCACGGCGCTGACTTCACCTTTACCGCCCATAAAACGAACCTCAGGCTCAAGCCAGACATCAAACTTTTCTCCGACTCGCTGGCGAATATAATGAGCGAGGGCAATTACATCCGCGCTGCTTGCCTCATCTTCATTAATAATAACAAGGGCCTGCTGCTGATGAACCGCTGCGCCACCGATGCGATGGCCCTTGAGCTGGCATTGATCGATCAGCCAGCCCGCAGCAAGCTTAACGCTAGCGTCAGGTTGCGGATAATGAGGCACGTCCGCCACGTTGGAAATCAGTTTTTCTGCCTGTTCGGCACTAATAACGGGGTTTTTGAAGAAACTGCCGGCATTACCATTCACTTTTGGATCGGGCAGCTTCGAGGTTCTCATAGTGCAGACGCTTTCAAAAATCTGCTGAGGCGTAACGGTAGCCGGATCTAATTTAGTCAGATCACCATAGTTGAGCACAGGCACCCATGCTTTCGGCAGGCGGTAACCGACAGCAACTATCGCGAAGCAATCCTGGTAATCGTGTTTGAAGATGCTGTCACGGTAGCCAAAGCGGCACTCTTCGTTTGTTAACCGCAACGCGCGACCGCTGTTTAGCTCAACACAATCGACGTAATCACAGACCTTTTTTATTTCGACCCCATATGCACCAATATTTTGGATTGGCGAGGAGCCAGCGCAACCAGGGATCAAAGCAAGATTCTCCAGACCCGGCATGCCATGCTCCAGGGTGTATTCCACCAGATGGTGCCAGTTTTCACCGGCGCCAACATGCAGTAACCACGCATCGTCAGTTTCAGTCACCTGAATCCCTTTGATACGATTAACAATCACCGTCCCCTCAAAGTCCTGGAGGAAAAGGACGTTACTGCCTTCACCCAGAATAAGAACCGGCTGCTGAGCATGCATCGCGGCGGTCCATGCTTCAGTAAGCTGTTGTACAGATTCAGCGATGACAACACGCGCAGCAGTTGCCTGAATACCAAAGGTATTGAAGGGTTTAAGAGAGGTGTTCATGTCAGCCATTTTCCGGAATATTAACCCAATTAGTTTACCCGATCCTGCCGGGATTGGCTTGCCTGTCTCGGTATAACGCATACAGCAAAAAACCCCGGCCTTGCGGTCGGGGTTGATGCTTATTTTATCGCATTTGATGCCTGGCAGTTGTATGCCGGGCTGTCCTGCCCGTCACCCTGCGGGCAGCCTCCGGCTGTGCAAATCCGTTCCCGACCTGGTATTCGTATCAG
>WJYK01000032.1 GCA_009668225.1 Enterobacteriaceae bacterium RIT693
CCGACTGTTTGGGTGATAGCCGGTGGGTTTACCGCTTTAGCGGCGATGAGCTCGCCGGGCGCCAGGGTTGCCAGGGAGATGGCGCTTTCTCCCTGGCACGTTCACCGTTATCTGAACGTGCAGGTGGAAAAGTTTCACGGGTGAACGGAACAATGGTAAGCAACAGATATCCCCTTAAGGAGATCCAAAGCAATCATTACGCCTCCATCATCCCCTGCCCCAGATAATGCTGCTTATCCGGCACGCCGGGCAGCGCGAAGAAATACCCGCCGCCAATCGGCTTCACGTACTCCTCCAGCGCCTCACCGTTCAGCCTGCCCTGCACCGTCAGGAACCCTTTCTCGAGGTCATGCTGGTAGCAAACGAACAACAGCCCCATATCCAGCTGGCCGGATTTGGTCGCGCCGAGTGAATAGCTGTAGCCCCGGCGCATCATCAGGCCCGACTGCGTCTCTTTGGTTCTTGGGTTTGCCAGACGGATATGGGCATCCAGCGCAATCACATTGCCGTCAGGATCGGCGGCATAGTCCGGCACATCGTGCTCATTTTTCATGCCCAGCGGCGCGCCGCTATGTTTGTCACGCCCGAAAATAGTCTGCTGCTCTTTCAGCGGCGTGCGGTCCCAGGACTCAACGTGGAATTGAATAATGCGCACCGCCTGATAGCTGCCGCCGGTAGCCCAGGCAGGCTCCTGCTGCTGCTTCGTCACCCACACCACGTCATCCATCAGTGGCTTATCATGGCTGTCCGGGTTGGCCGTACCGTCTTTGAAGCCCAACAGATTAATCGGCGTTTCTTTGCCACGGCTGCGCGCCGCATGGTTGGAGATAAACCCTTCCCGCCGCCAGCGCACGCTGAGGAGATCGGGCGTATGCTTGATGATGTCGCGCAGCGCGTGGATCACCGTGTCGTTGGTGTTAGCACAAATCTGCAGCAGCAGATCGCCGTGGCACAGGCTGGCATCCAGCGAATCGTTCGGGAAGCGGGTCATTTGCTGTAGCTTTTTCGGCATCTGTTTTTGCAGGCCAAAACGCTCATCAAACAGCGAACTGCCGACGGAGACCGTGATCGTCAGGTTATCCGGGTAGATTTCCGCCCCAAGAATGCCGGAGTCCATCGGCGGCAGCCGTGGATTGGGCGTATCCGGCGCTGGGCCACCGCTGGTCAGGAAGTCAAAACGGGCGGTCAGCAAGCGAAACAGGCGCTCAAGCTCTGCTTTGTCGCTGGCCAGCACGTCAAACGCCACCAGCATCATGGCGGCCTGCTGAGGCGTCAGAATCCCGGCCTGGTGTTCGCCGTACAGCGGCTGGTTTTCCAGGCGACCGTCCGGCGGCAGCGTGCCGGGAGAAGAGGCTGGGTTTGCCGCGTGAGCCGCCATCGGGCAACCGCCGCCCACGGCAAAAGCGCCCCCAAGGGCGCCCAGTGTTTTCAGAAGCTGGCGGCGCGCCGGTTGGTGCGCGCCGGTGTTGTCCTTATCACTCATGATGCTCAGTCCAGACCCATCACGCCACGCAGCTGGGACAGGTCTTCCGCAAGCGTGGTGATTGGCCCTTTCAGCGCTTTGCGATCGTTATCCGTCAGCTTGTCGTAGGTTTCAAACCCGTCTTTGGTACGGTATTTCGCCAGAATGGCGTCAACTTTCTTGAAGTTGGCGTCTATTTTCGCCAGCAGTGCCGGGTTCTCTTTGGTCAGCTGAGGACGCAGCAGGTCAACGATTTTCTGCGCGCCGTCAACGTTCGCCTGGAAGTCCCACAGGTCAGTGTGGCTGTAGCGATCTTCTTCCCCGCTGATTTTGGTGGCCGCCACTTCTTCTATCAGACCGGCAGCGCCGCCAACCACTTTGCTCGGCGGGAAGGCCAGTTCGGAAACTCGGGTCTGCAGATCCAGCACGTCGGCGTTCAGCTTGTCGGCAAACTGCGCGGCGTCTTTGGTGGTGTTATCGCCAAAGAGGATTTTCTCCAGACGGTGGAAGCCGGTGAATTTCGGGTCGTCCGCTTTTTTCTCGAAGTCGTCTTCACGCGCATCGATGCTGCTGTCGAGGTCAGAGAACAGCTCGGCAATCGGTTCAATACGCTCGTAATGCTGGCGGGTTGACGCATACAGGGCTTTGGCTTTCTCTAAATCACCGGCTTTCACCGCGTCGGTAAAGGCTTTGGTGCCTTTCACCAGCTCGGCGACTTCGGCGGTCACATAGGCTTTGTATTCGGTGATTGGGCCGGTCAGCGCCAGCAGATCGGTTTTAGGCGCTTCCTGCTTACCGGAAGCTTTCACCACCAGCTTGCCTTTCGGGTTGGTCAGCAGGCCGCAGGTCATGTCGTATTCACCCGGCTGCAGGTTGGCGGTCAGCTTCTGGGAGAAGCCCGGCGCGATGTTTTCACGCTCTTCCACCACCATCACCCCTTTCAGGATCTCCCATTCCAGCGCTTTCTGGCTGTTGTTTTGGATGATGAACTGGGTCTTCCCGGCATTCACGGTGACGCTCATCGGCTCACACTGTTTATCGGTGACGGTGACTTTTACCTGGGGAATATCCGCCGCCTGTGCGGCAAACGAGGAAGAGACAAGCGCGAGCAGCGCAACGTGCAGTGCCTTCAGACGAAAATGTTTGGTCATGACCTATCCCTATTAAGCAATGAGTAGTTATCACTAAACGGCGGGCGGGCCGCCGGAAATCAATTAACGAGCCGTATTGGTCGCCTGGTGGTTCACGCGCGGCGGCATAAAGAACAGCACCAGCGCCGGAATCAGATAGATGAAATACATCGCCACTTCGCTCACGGTTGGGGTTTCCTGGTAGCCAAAAATCCCCTCCAGCAAGGTGCCGATCAGCGAGTGGGTGGAGAGCGTGTTGCTCATATCGAATGCGATATCCTGGAAGTGGTTCCACAGCCCCGCTTCGTGGAATGCACGAACCGCCCCTGCGGCAAGTCCGGCGGCCACCAGCAGAATAAACAGGCTGGTCCATTTAAAGAATGCGCCAAGGTTGAGACGAATACCGCCCCAATAAATCAGGAAGCCAAGCACAACCGCGGTAGCCAGGCCGAGCATCGCGCCCAGCGGTGGCCAAATGCCGACGTCCTGCTGGAAAGCCGCCAGCAGGAAGAACACCGACTCCAGGCCTTCGCGCGCCACGGCGAAAAAGACCATCATGATCAGCGCCCAGCCGTGGTTGCCTTTGCTGTGCAGCGCGTTATCAACCGCCTGCTCCAGCTGCACTTTGACGTTGCGGGACACTTTACGCATCCAGAACACCATCCAGGTGAGGATAAACACGGCAATCACCGCCACAATCCCCTCAAACAGCTCCTGCTCTTTCTGCGGGAACTCGCCGGTGGTTTCATTGATAAAGATCCCAAGGCCCAGGCAGAGCGCGGCGGCGGCGAAGACGCCAATCCACATCACGGCGATCCACTGGCCGCGCTGGGTACGTTTCAGGTAGCTGGCAATCAGGCTGACGATGAGCGCCGCCTCCAGCCCTTCACGCAACATGATGAGAAACGGAACAAACATGCCTGACACCTCAGATGTGAATACAAGTCAATTGACGTAAAGAAAAGTAAACCATAACGATTGTGATTATCATTAGCACTGAAAAGAAAAACAAGAGACGGGGATGACATATTTATGACCAGATGTAAAAAGGGCCGGATTAACCGGCCCTTCAGACTGATGACAAACCTCTGGCGAGAGAAGAAATATCAGACGGCTCGTTAAAAAATCAGGAAAATCAATTCATTGATTTTCGGCTGATAACCACAAAGAGGGAAAAACCACGCTTTTTTCCTCTTTGTCAGCAACCTATAAAGGGCCGGATTAACCGGCCC
>WJYK01000033.1 GCA_009668225.1 Enterobacteriaceae bacterium RIT693
CACCGCTAGATGTGCAGCTCCTGCAGCTTCTCTTTCGGCAGAGCCAGCTCATCGTTGCTGTTGACGCTAACGCCATGCTCGATGATGTGGCGCGCAATATCCTGCGCTTCCTGCAGAGAGTGCATCTGATACGTCCCACACTGGTAAACGTTCAGCTCAGGGATTTGGTTCTGCTCTTTCACTTTCAGCACGTCCTGCATTGCCGCTTTCCAGGCATCCGCTACGCGCTGCTCTGCCGGAACGCCGATCAGGCTCATGTAGAACCCGGTGCGGCAGCCCATTGGGGAGATGTCGATAATCTCAACACCGTTCCCGTTCAGGTGGTCACGCATAAAACCGGCGAACAGGTGCTCCAGCGTATGGATCCCTTTTTCCGGCATCACTTCCTTGTTCGGGACACAAAAGCGCAGGTCAAACACCGTAATAGTGTCACCGTGTGGCGTGTGCATAGTTTTGGCTACACGAACGGCTGGCGCACCCATACGGGTATGGTCGACTGTGAAGCTATCCAACAACGGCATCTGGTCACCTCCGATAAAATGATTTTTTTTAAAAATAATTGAAACTATTTTTACGCACGCGAGTCTGAGTATGTGAAAGACGCGCATTTGTTATCATCATCCCTGTTATTCAGAGATGAATATTTGGCCACAAGTATGTGGCCATTTTCTTTTTTGTCAGGCCTTCTTCTCAAGCCAGCTATCAAACGACTCTGTATCCGCCGCTTCGATATCCCGCTGACGCTGCCACGAAACATCATGCTCCTTCTGCAACGCATCCGCGGTTAAAATTTCCAACGGTTCCTGAACCAGCTGCTGACGGTATTGCTCGGCCAGCGCCAGGCCGGTGCCGCCAATCCCGTTATCAATCATAGAACGCAAAATACGCGCTGAATACGTTAATTCCGGATCGTCAAAGCTGGCAACCAGCTGGTCGCAAACCTGCTGGTATTCCTGGCTGTCGGTCATGCCGTCGAGCGTTTCCGCCACGCGGCGCAGGTCAGCAAACAGGTCTTTACCCACTTTTGACAGCGGATGTTGTGCCGTTTCACAGCCAATGCCCAGAGTCAGCCCTGGCTTACGCCCCTCCAGAATCACGCGATTCCAGTTGGTGCGGGTACACAGCAGCTCGTCGCTGCTCATCTCCGGCGCATCGGCCAGCACGCACCAAATCATAAACAGATCGAGAAAACGAACCTGCTGCTCGTCCACGCCTATTGGTGAGAACGGGTTAATATCCAGCGAACGCACTTCGATATACTCGATGCCGCCGCGCAGCAGCGCATCCGACGGAGATTCGCCGTCACGCGTCACGCGTTTTGGACGAATCGGCGCATAGAGTTCGTTTTCAATTTGCAGCACGTTAGTGTTGAGCTGCAAATGTTTGCCGTCCTTCATCAAACCAATTTTAGCGTACTCTTCCGACGGGGTTTTAATCGCCCGCTTCAGCGCATCGACATAGGTGTTTAGATCGTTGAAGGTAATGCCCAGATTGCTCTGCGACTTGTTGGTGTAGCCCAGGTCGCTCAAACGCAGCGAAGTGGCATACGGCAGGTAATACATGCCGCATTCGGTTTTCTCAAACGGTAAAGCGCTCTCTTTGCCCTGCAGGAACGAAGAGCAGATAGCCGGAGAAGCACCGAACAGGTAAGGAATAACCCAACCAAAGCGGTAATAGTTGCGGATCAGGCGGAAATAGCCGGCAGAAATCACCTCTTTGCCACTTTCAGCATCCTCTACGCCGCACTTTGCCTGCCAGAAAGCCATCGGTAGAGAAAAGTTGTAATGCACGCCGGAGATGGTCTGCATGAGCGCGCCATAGCGGTTTTTCAACCCTTCTCGGTAGAGCGTTTTAAAACGGCCCGCGTTAGAAGAGCCGTACTGCGCCAGCTCGATGTTCTGACCGTCGTCGATATAGCACGGCATACTCAACGGCCACATGCGCTCCTCGCCCAGCTCACGGGCCGTATGGCGATGAACGTCGCGCAGAAAAGTCAGCATATGGTCAATGTCACCATCAACCGGGGTAATAAATTCCAGGAGGGCTTCTGCGAAGTCCGTGGTAATCCATTTATGAGTAAACGCTGAACCAAGGCTTTCCGGGTGCCCGGTGGTGGCCAGATCGCCTTCTGGCGTCACGCGCAGTGTTTCACGCTCAAGACCACGGCAAATGCCTTTTACTGCTTCAGGGTGCTTTTCCAGCCAGGCCAATGCCTGTGATACGTCCGGGATCAAATTGACCTCCCGCCTGTCGAATTTATTTTAATAAGCATAATTGTTTTCGCCGGTGATGAAGACTCATCCCACGCAATTAGTGCCACCACGCCATGCCTTGTACCGTTGCAGCCGCGACAACGATGTAGCGTAGCGCTTTGCCAAGGCATAAAAAGAATATCACCGGCCCCCAGCTCAGGCGTAACCACCCTGCCAGCAGGCACAACAGATCGCCTATCAGCGGCATCCAGCTCAGTAACAACGTGGCTGGGCCAAAACGAGTCAACCAGTCGGTCGCTTTTCCCTGCCAGCGAGAGTGTATACGCTGCGGGAAAAAGCGCCCCAGAATAACGTTAGTCATACCGCCAAGGCTATTACCGATTGTTGCTATTATCACAAGAAGCGATACCGGACCGCTACCGGCAACCAGCAACGCTACCAGAACGGCTTCTGAGCTGCCCGGCAGCAGAGTGGCACTCAGAAAGCTGCTGGTGAACAGTGACAGGAGCGACAGCGCGTCGCTCACAGCAAACGCACGTCTACGGCGTCCATTCCCGCACTGTGTGCAGCCTGGAGACCAAAGTCTGCATCTTCAAACACCACGCATTTCTGTGGTGCCACGCCCATCAGCTCGGCGCAGCGTAAGAAGGTATCAGGTGCAGGCTTATGGTGTTTAACATGATCTGCTGCCACGACCGCCGCAAAATAGTGGCGAAGACCCAGATGCTTAAGCAGGGCTTCAGCGATATCGCTTTCGCTGCCCGTACCGACCGACATAGGGCGACGACCATGCCACGCTTTCACCACGTCAATCAGCGGCAGCGGGCGCACGGTATCGAGCAACATCGCGCGTACAGCAGCGGTTTTTTCGGCTGCCAGGCTGTGAGGATCGAGATCGGCATTGTGGCTTTCAATAATAGCGGCGGCAATTTTCCAGCTTGGCGCACCGTTCAGGGCAACCATCGCCTGCTCGTCGAAGCTCATACCATAGCGGCCAAGCGTTTCGTGCCAGGCTTTGCGGTGAGTCGGCTCCGTATCGAGAATCGTGCCGTCCATATCAAAGATTAAACCATCATAGCGATCGTACATCTCACCCTCACTTCGCTGAATGTCGAGGCGTTACTTTAGCGTAAATGGCTGAAATTGTCGCTGTCTGTGGTCTGGGGGGCGTTGCGAAAAAGGAGTATTAAAAATTGGAGAATAGAGATGCCGATGGGAAATTTCAAAAGACGTACAGAGGAGATATGGTGCATCCGGGAGGATGACTCGCCGAAGGCTCGCCCTAAAGGGCCGTTGCTGAAGCAACGTTATCCCCCCTGGTGCTGGCGGAGAAATTCACTTTCTCTGTCACACCGTCATCGCTGATGAT
>WJYK01000034.1 GCA_009668225.1 Enterobacteriaceae bacterium RIT693
ATTTGATGCCTGGCAGTTCCCTACTCTCGCATGGGGAGACCCCACACTACCATCGGCGCTACGGCGTTTCACTTCTGAGTTCGGCATGGGGTCAGGTGGGACCACCGCGCTACGGCCGCCAGGCAAATTCTGTTTACTGACCGTCACTTCGTGACCATCAGTTCAATCCTGAACTTCGCTGAAAATCGATTTGTCTCGCAAAACACCTTCGGTGTTGTAAGGTTAAGCCTCACGGGTCATTAGTACTGGTTAGCTCAACGTATCGCTACGCTTACACACCCAGCCTATCAACGTCGTAGTCTTCAACGTCCCTTCAGGGGTCTCAAGGACCCAGGGAGAATTCATCTCGGGGCAAGTTTCGCGCTTAGATGCTTTCAGCGCTTATCTCTTCCGCATTTAGCTACCGGGCAATGCCATTGGCATGACAACCCGAACACCAGTGATGCGTCCACTCCGGTCCTCTCGTACTAGGAGCAGCCCCCCTCAATTCTCCAGCGCCCACGGCAGATAGGGACCGAACTGTCTCACGACGTTCTAAACCCAGCTCGCGTACCACTTTAAATGGCGAACAGCCATACCCTTGGGACCTACTTCAGCCCCAGGATGTGATGAGCCGACATCGAGGTGCCAAACACCGCCGTCGATATGAACTCTTGGGCGGTATCAGCCTGTTATCCCCGGAGTACCTTTTATCCGTTGAGCGATGGCCCTTCCATTCAGAACCACCGGATCACTAAGACCTGCTTTCGCACCTGCTCGAGCCGTCACTCTCGCAGTCAAGCTAGCTTATGCCTTTGCACTAACCTCACGATGTCCGACCGTGATTAGCTAACCTTCGTGCTCCTCCGTTACGCTTTAGGAGGAGACCGCCCCAGTCAAACTACCCACCAGACACTGTCCGCAACCCGGATTACGGGTCTACGTTAGAACATCAAACATTAAAGGGTGGTATTTCAAGGTTGGCTCCACGCAGACTGGCGTCCACGCTTCAAAGCCTCCCACCTATCCTACACATCAAGGCTCAATGTTCAGTGTCAAGCTATAGTAAAGGTTCACGGGGTCTTTCCGTCTTGCCGCGGGTACACTGCATCTTCACAGCGATTTCAATTTCACTGAGTCTCGGGTGGAGACAGCCTGGCCATCATTACGCCATTCGTGCAGGTCGGAACTTACCCGACAAGGAATTTCGCTACCTTAGGACCGTTATAGTTACGGCCGCCGTTTACCGGGGCTTCGATCAAGAGCTTCTCCTTGCGGATAACCCCATCAATTAACCTTCCGGCACCGGGCAGGCGTCACACCGTATACGTCCACTTTCGTGTTTGCACAGTGCTGTGTTTTTAATAAACAGTTGCAGCCAGCTGGTATCTTCGACTGGTTTCAGCTCCGTGAGCAAGTCACTTCACCTACACACCAGCGTGCCTTCTCCCGAAGTTACGGCACCATTTTGCCTAGTTCCTTCACCCGAGTTCTCTCAAGCGCCTTGGTATTCTCTACCTGACCACCTGTGTCGGTTTGGGGTACGATTTAATGTTACCTGATGCTTAGAGGCTTTTCCTGGAAGCAGGGCATTTGTTACTTCAGCACCGTAGTGCCTCGTCATCACACCTCAGCGTTAAAGAAGTCCGGATTTACCTAAACTTCACGCCTACATGCTTAAACCGGGACAACCGTCGCCCGGCTAACATAGCCTTCTCCGTCCCCCCTTCGCAGTAACACCAAGTACAGGAATATTAACCTGTTTCCCATCGACTACGCCTTTCGGCCTCGCCTTAGGGGTCGACTCACCCTGCCCCGATTAACGTTGGACAGGAACCCTTGGTCTTCCGGCGAGCGGGCTTTTCACCCGCTTTATCGTTACTTATGTCAGCATTCGCACTTCTGATACCTCCAGCAAACCTCACAGTTCACCTTCAACGGCTTACAGAACGCTCCCCTACCCAACAACGCATAAGCGTCGCTGCCGCAGCTTCGGTGCATGGTTTAGCCCCGTTACATCTTCCGCGCAGGCCGACTCGACCAGTGAGCTATTACGCTTTCTTTAAATGATGGCTGCTTCTAAGCCAACATCCTGGCTGTCTGTGCCTTCCCACATCGTTTCCCACTTAACCATGACTTTGGGACCTTAGCTGGCGGTCTGGGTTGTTTCCCTCTTCACGACGGACGTTAGCACCCGCCGTGTGTCTCCCGTGATAACATTCTTCGGTATTCGTAGTTTGCATCGGGTTGGTAAGCCGGGATGGCCCCCTAGCCGAAACAGTGCTCTACCCCCGAAGATGAGTTCACGAGGCGCTACCTAAATAGCTTTCGGGGAGAACCAGCTATCTCCCGGTTTGATTGGCCTTTCACCCCCAGCCACAAGTCATCCGCTAATTTTTCAACATTAGTCGGTTCGGTCCTCCAGTTAGTGTTACCCAACCTTCAACCTGCCCATGGCTAGATCACCGGGTTTCGGGTCTATACCCTGCAACTTAACGCCCAGTTAAGACTCGGTTTCCCTGCGGCTCCCCTATACGGTTAACCTTGCTACAGAATATAAGTCGCTGACCCATTATACAAAAGGTACGCAGTCACCCCATAAATGAGGCTCCCACTGCTTGTACGTACACGGTTTCAGGTTCTTTTTCACTCCCCTCGCCGGGGTTCTTTTCGCCTTTCCCTCACGGTACTGGTTCACTATCGGTCAGTCAGGAGTATTTAGCCTTGGAGGATGGTCCCCCCATATTCAGACAGGATACCACGTGTCCCGCCCTACTCTTCGAACTCACAGTATGTGCATTTTAGTGTACGGGAGTATCACCCTGTACCCTGCGACTTTCCAGACGCTTCCACTAACACACAAACTGATTCAGGTTCTGGGCTGCTCCCCGTTCGCTCGCCGCTACTGGGGGAATCTCGGTTGATTTCTTTTCCTCGGGGTACTTAGATGTTTCAGTTCCCCCGGTTCGCTTCGTTAAGCTATGTATTCACTTAACGATAGTGTGACGAATCACACTGGGTTTCCCCATTCGGAAATCGCCGGCTATAACGGTTCATATCACCTTACCGACGCTTATCGCAGATTAGCACGTCCTTCATCGCCTCTGACTGCCAGGGCATCCACCGTGTACGCTTAGTCGCTTAACCTCACAACCCGAAGATGT
>WJYK01000035.1 GCA_009668225.1 Enterobacteriaceae bacterium RIT693
GCCGCCATCGCCCTCGTTATCTGAACCCTCTTCCTGACCCGCCAGCCCTGACACCGGAGCGTCACCATGGCTTACCGCAGACCGCCGTCAAACCGAAAACCCGCTTCAAACCGACTTCTCACCGTGGATGACATCTACCGCCAGCCGGTTGGCCCGGCGACACATCCTAAAAGCCTGTACGCGCTGCTGCTGCGGTTCGTGAAGTGGCGGCGGGAGCGTAACTGGTCGGAGACGACGCTGAAGGTGCAGACGCATCACAGCTACCGCTTTATCTGCTGGGCCGCAGAGCGGGGCCTGTACCATGCAGGGGAAGTTACCCGGCCGGTGCTGGAGAGCTGGCAGCGTTATCTGTATGGCTACAGGAAGAGCAACGGCGAACCGCTCAGCTCCCGGACACAGCGCACGGCGTTGCAGCCGCTTCAGGTGTGGTTCTCCTGGATGGCGAAGCAGGGGCTTATCCTCGCCAACCCTGCCGCCGACCTGGAGCTGCCGAGACTGGAGAAGCACCTGCCGCGCACCATCCTGAGCGTGGAGCAGGTGGAGGACATCGTGAGCCTGTGCGACCTGACGACGCATCAGGGCATCCGTGATCGGGCACTGCTGGAGCTGCTGTGGTCGACGGGTATCCGGCGCGGTGAGGTGGCGGGGCTTGAGATATACAGCGTGGACTTCAGCCGGAAGATACTGACCATCGTGCAGGGCAAGGGAAAGCAGGACAGGATAGTGCCGGTGGGCGAGCGGGCGCTGTGGTGGCTGGAGCGTTATCTGCATCATGTGCGCCCGGAGGTGCTGGTCAGCCCGGACTGCAAGGCGCTGTTCCTGGCGATGGATGGCGTGGCGGGGTTAACGGCGAGCGGTATCACAATGGCGGTGGTGCCGTACCTGAGAGCGGCGGGCATCGACAAAGGCAGTTGTCACCTGTTCCGGCACGCGATGGCCACCCAGATGCTGGAGAACGGCGCGGACCTGCGGTGGATACAGGCGATGCTGGGCCACCGGAGCGTGGAGAGCACGCAGATATACACCCAGGTGAGTATCCGGGCGCTTCAGGCGGTGCATGCGAGTACGCATCCGGCGGAGCAGCGGGGGAATGATGCGTCGGAAGTTGCCGATGAAAAATGACACAGTATACTAACAGTTAATAACTGATAGTAATCCAGCCGGAGAAACCACCATGCCAACCAGCGTAGCCCTGAGTCCCTACTTCGAAGCGTTCATCCGCGAACAGATAGACAGCGGACGTTACAACAACACCAGTGAGGTTATCCGGGCAGGCCTTCGCGCCCTGGAAGAGCGGGAGCAGCAGATGAAACTTGAGACACTGCAAAAAGCGGTCAGCGCAGGGATAAACAGCGGTGAAAGCAAAAGCGCGGAAGAGGTGTTCGGGCGTCTGTCACGCAAATACCAGCGTATGGCTGAAGGTAAGCAGACGAAATGAAACTCGGCATATCGCCACTGGCAGAACAGGATATGGAAGCTATCGGCGACTATATCGCACAGGACAATCCGGTACGTGCAGTCAGCTTCACGGAAGAACTTTACCAGCAGTGCCTGTTGATAGCGGAGTCACCGGTTATCTACAGGGAAAGGCCCGAGCTGGGACAAAGCGTCAGAAGTTGCGCTTATGGGCGCTACCTGATCGTGTTCAGGGTACTTGATACTGAAGTACGCATAGAGAGGCTGCTGCATGGTTCACGGGATATTATCAGCCTGTTCGCGGAGCCGGACAGCCCGTAAGCCATCTGTGAGCGGAGTTGTTCTGTGCCCGGCAGAGCGTGCCGTCCGTGGCACGATCTGCCTTCATCAACGCCGGTGCAGCGCGGGGTCAATGGCCGTGCAGCGGCGCGAACCAGGTGCAATATGCGGGTCAGGTGTAGCCGCAGCACATCCATTAACCATAATGCGGGAGATTATCCGCACTCTCGCGGTCAGCTTCAGAACACCACATAACCCTTCTCATGCGCTTGTATGCGTATAATCTGCATTATGGCGTGCGCCGCCGCGTTCGGGGCCGGGGTGTGGCCGCCGTCCCTGGCGGCGTTGGCTATCTCATCGTCTTCAGCAAACAGCAAT
>WJYK01000036.1 GCA_009668225.1 Enterobacteriaceae bacterium RIT693
CACTGCTCTTTAACAATTTATCAGACAATCTGTGTGGGCACTCGCAGGATTGATATCTCAGCATCTTCGGATGCAACAAAATATCAAGTCTTGAAGAGTGACTACTGATTTTATAAACAGTTTTAATTCTTTGAGCATCAAACACTTTTAAATTGAAGAGTTTGATCATGGCTCAGATTGAACGCTGGCGGCAGGCCTAACACATGCAAGTCGAGCGGTAACAGGGAGTAGCTTGCTACTCCGCTGACGAGCGGCGGACGGGTGAGTAATGTCTGGGGATCTGCCTGATGGAGGGGGATAACTACTGGAAACGGTAGCTAATACCGCATAACGTCGCAAGACCAAAGAGGGGGACCTTCGGGCCTCTTGCCATCGGATGAACCCAGATGGGATTAGCTAGTAGGTGGGGTAATGGCTCACCTAGGCGACGATCCCTAGCTGGTCTGAGAGGATGACCAGCCACACTGGAACTGAGACACGGTCCAGACTCCTACGGGAGGCAGCAGTGGGGAATATTGCACAATGGGCGCAAGCCTGATGCAGCCATGCCGCGTGTATGAAGAAGGCCTTCGGGTTGTAAAGTACTTTCAGCGAGGAGGAAGGCATTAAGGTTAATAACCTTAGTGATTGACGTTACTCGCAGAAGAAGCACCGGCTAACTCCGTGCCAGCAGCCGCGGTAATACGGAGGGTGCAAGCGTTAATCGGAATTACTGGGCGTAAAGCGCACGCAGGCGGTTTGTTAAGTCGGATGTGAAATCCCCGGGCTCAACCTGGGAACTGCATTCGAAACTGGCAAGCTTGAGTCTTGTAGAGGGGGGTAGAATTCCAGGTGTAGCGGTGAAATGCGTAGAGATCTGGAGGAATACCGGTGGCGAAGGCGGCCCCCTGGACAAAGACTGACGCTCAGGTGCGAAAGCGTGGGGAGCAAACAGGATTAGATACCCTGGTAGTCCACGCCGTAAACGATGTCGACTTGGAGGTTGTGCCCTTGAGGCGTGGCTTCCGGAGCTAACGCGTTAAGTCGACCGCCTGGGGAGTACGGCCGCAAGGTTAAAACTCAAATGAATTGACGGGGGCCCGCACAAGCGGTGGAGCATGTGGTTTAATTCGATGCAACGCGAAGAACCTTACCTACTCTTGACATCCAGAGAACTTAGCAGAGATGCTTTGGTGCCTTCGGGAACTCTGAGACAGGTGCTGCATGGCTGTCGTCAGCTCGTGTTGTGAAATGTTGGGTTAAGTCCCGCAACGAGCGCAACCCTTATCCTTTGTTGCCAGCGGTTCGGCCGGGAACTCAAAGGAGACTGCCAGTGATAAACTGGAGGAAGGTGGGGATGACGTCAAGTCATCATGGCCCTTACGAGTAGGGCTACACACGTGCTACAATGGCGCATACAAAGAGAAGCGACCTCGCGAGAGCAAGCGGACCTCATAAAGTGCGTCGTAGTCCGGATTGGAGTCTGCAACTCGACTCCATGAAGTCGGAATCGCTAGTAATCGTAGATCAGAATGCTACGGTGAATACGTTCCCGGGCCTTGTACACACCGCCCGTCACACCATGGGAGTGGGTTGCAAAAGAAGTAGGTAGCTTAACCTTCGGGAGGGCGCTTACCACTTTGTGATTCATGACTGGGGTGAAGTCGTAACAAGGTAACCGTAGGGGAACCTGCGGTTGGATCACCTCCTTACCTAAAAGATACAACCCGCGTAGTGCTCACACAGATTGTCTGATAGA
>WJYK01000037.1 GCA_009668225.1 Enterobacteriaceae bacterium RIT693
ACCGCTTAAGATCCGCGTGATGCCGGGTTGCCTGATCCTCACGGCTCAGGAGCCGTTGCCCGCTCCGCCACCTGAGCCGGAGATTATGCAGACGCTGCGCAAGGTCTGTAAGCTCTCCGCCCGCAAGCAGCGCCAGGTCACCGAGTTTATCCAGGTGATTGCTCAGCCGATGAAGCGGTAACTGACTGGTATATAAAGTAAAATCCCGGCGAGATGGTCGGGATTCTTTATTTTAAAAGAGAGTCCGCATACTCTATTACATTAGTCATGATTTTGATTATTTCATCTTTTGGTATAGTGATATCTTCCAGTAATGGTTTATTAATATTTTCCCATATA
This sequence comes from Enterobacteriaceae bacterium RIT693, assembly GCA_009668225.1. Taxonomy (GTDB): domain Bacteria; phylum Pseudomonadota; class Gammaproteobacteria; order Enterobacterales; family Enterobacteriaceae; genus Cedecea. The sequence goes on from WJYK01000037.1 coordinate 340, forward strand.
TTTCTATCTTCATTCTTATCTTTAACAAGGTGTTCTGTTACACCACCAATAATTCTCAAAGAAGTATCACTTGCAACAGCAAAAAAATACCCACCAAAACTACTGACGCTTGACGATGGAATGCAATAGTCAAAAACTTGTTCAGGATATTCATCTTCCTCAGAAGGTTCCGGGTAAGCTAAGTCAAACAGTTGCTTAAAAGCCTCTTCGGTAGATAATTGAAAAATGTAATCATTTCTAGGTCGTGACATCAAAGCACAATCGTTATCAATAATCTCGTAAAGGTCAGTGGATAGTGTTGAAGTCCTGACATCTCCCGGATATAAATTTCCATTTATGACTAAATAGAAAAGCCCGTTTTTATAAGGCTCTCCCCATTGCGGAACATGATCTACCCAAACAGCAAAACGATATGGATCACCAAAAATCATATCTATCTCCATTTTCCAGGTAGGCCGAACTCTTTTTTAACACTATTAGGGATATCGCTTTTCTTCAACGGAACAGTTTTATCTCCTGTGCTACCAGACCAGTGCCATGTCCCATCATTTGTATTTGTAAATTGATGGACATTTCCTTGGCTATCAATTGAATATCGTTTTTTCCCGCTAACAACTGATGATCCAAATAGGTCGATTGAGTTTGTTGGTTCGGTTCCGGCATTGAAACTATAACCTTGCTGCCCCGGTGTATGTTTCGGGTTAGATTGATAATTCAGACCATTTTTTGCAGTGGTTGCTTTAGGTGTAGGCAATGGACTACCTTTTCCTGCCTTACTAATCCCCCCAAACGCTGACGCCGCAGCACTCGCTACAATACCCGCCTGAACCTCATCCAGACCGTATTCTTTCTGAAGTGCTTCCGAGACTTTCTGAGTGGCAACAACACCTTCGGCCTGCATCTGCTGCGCAAACGTCGCCGTCAGATCGTAGACCATCTTGATCGGGATATCTTCACCCAATGCATGATCTATTGCCTGTTTCACTGCCAGGCTGTCGGTCAGGACATCACCGTATTTCTGCTGACAGGAGGCCGGGTTGCTCGCACAATCACTGATTAGCTGTTGCTGCTGAGCGGTGCTTAACTCTTCATACTTCTTGATAATACCGCCACAGTCACCGCCGCTGGCCTGGCAGGATTTCATTTCTGCAGACCAGTTATCTATCTGCTGGCTGCTCAGATAATTATTCTCAACAACAAC
>WJYK01000038.1 GCA_009668225.1 Enterobacteriaceae bacterium RIT693
TGCGGGGTTCCGCCATGTGGTAGCCAGCTTCGGGGTGAATGGCTTTACCGCCGATCATCTGGCGGCGCTACAGTATCACGGGGTGAAACGGGTACTGCTCGCCTTCGATCGGGACGAGGCCGGGGATCGGGGTGCGGAAGCGGTGGCTGACCAACTGGCAGGCTGCGGCATCGACGCCTGGCGGGTGCGGTTCCCGGCCGGGCTGGATGCGAATGAATACGCGCTGAAAAGCGGTAATGCTGAAGGTGCGCTGGGTCTGGCACTGGAGTCGGCTGTCAGGATGGGCAGCGCTGCGGTGGCCGCAGCGGAGACGGTAATGGCCAGCGGGGAGAATATCCCTTCTTTAGCTGCCCGACCGGGCGTTCAGGCGGCACCTTCTGCGGCTGAAACCCTCGCCGGTGAAGTAACCGCCTCCGGCGAGCTGCTGTTACGCTCCGGGCCGCGCGTGTGGCGGGTGCGGGGCTGGCAGAAAAATACCCTGTCTGAAGTGATGAAGGTCAACGTGCAGGTGCTGGACGAATCAACCGGCGCGTTCCACGTGGACAGCTTCGATATGTACCACGCGAAGCAGCGTCAGGTGTATATCAGCTGTGCCGCTAACGAGCTGGCCTGTGAGGCTTCGGTGATAAAACGCGAGTGTGGCCGGGTGCTGCTGGCGCTGGAACAGCAGCAGGATGAACAGCGCCGGACGGCGGAGACAGAGCAGGCTTCCGGGGCGGTCAGCGTGTCGGCCGAAGACGAAGCGGCCGCGCTTGAGCTGCTGAAATCCCCCGATCTGGCAGAACGGATCGTCAATGATCTGGCAGCGTGCGGCGTGGTGGGTGAAGCCACCAACCTGTTAACTGGCTATCTGGCGGCGACGTCGCGCAAGCTGGACAGGCCGCTGGCGGTGCTGATACAGAGCAGTTCGGCGGCGGGCAAATCCTCGCTGATGGATGCCGTTCTGGGGCTTATCCCGGAGGAAGAACGGGTGCAGTACAGCGCGATGACCGGGCAGAGCCTGTACTACCTGGGAGAAACCTCGCTTCAGCACAAAATCCTGGCGATAGAGGAAGAAGAAGGTGTTCGCCAGGCGGCGTATGCGCTGAAGCTGTTGCAGTCGGACGGTGAGCTGAAAATCGCCTCAACCGGTAAGGACAAGTCCAGCGGCGACCTGGTGACGCGGGAGTATAAGGTGCAGGGGCCGGTGATGCTGATGCTGACCACCACCGCCAGCGATGTGGACGAAGAGCTGCTCAACCGCTGCCTGGTGCTGACGGTGAACGAGAGCCGGGAGCAGACGCAGGCGATACACGCGTTGCAGCGCCATAACCAGACGCTGGCCGGGCTGCTGGCGGTGAGTGAAAAAAGTTACCTGACAAAGCTGCACCAGAACGCGCAG
>WJYK01000039.1 GCA_009668225.1 Enterobacteriaceae bacterium RIT693
CGCGGGGTTCCGCCATGTGGTAGCCAGCTTCGGGGTGAATGGCTTTACCGCCGATCATCTGGCGGCGCTACAGTATCACGGCGTGAAACGGGTACTGCTCGCCTTCGATCGGGACGAAGCCGGGGATCGGGGTGCGGAGGCCATCGCTGAACGGCTGGCAGTCAGCGGGATCGAGGCGTGGCGGGTGCGGTTCCCGGCCGGGCTGGATGCGAATGAATACGCGCTGAAAAGCGGCAACCCGGAACATGCGCTGGGCCTGGCGCTGGAGGCTTCTACCCGGATCGGAGCCGCTTCCGAAACCGTGACGGTCAGCGGTGAAAACATCCCTTCTTTAGCTGCCCAGCCAGCCTCACAGGTGGAAGCTGTGGTACATGATGTGACGCCCTCCGGCGAGCTGCTGTTACGCTCCGGGCCGCGCGTGTGGCGGGTGCGGGGCTGGCAGAAAAATACGCTCAGTGAGGTGATGAAGGTCAACGTTCAGGTGCTGGATGAGTCCACCGGGGCGTTCCATGTGGACAGCTTCGACATGTACCACGCGAAGCAGCGGCAGGGCTATGTAAGCACGGCGGCGTCAGAGCTGGAATGCGAACCGGCGGTGATAAAGCGTGAATGCGGGCGGGTGCTGCTGTGCCTGGAACAGCAACAGGCACAGCAGCATGACGCGGTGGAAACGTCTGCCGCCGTGACGGTATCGGCTGAAGAGGAAGCGGTCGCGCTTGAGCTGCTGAAATCCCCCGATCTGGCAGAACGGATCGTCAATGATCTGGCGGCGTGCGGCGTGGTGGGTGAAGCCACCAACCTGTTAACCGGCTATCTGGCGGCGACGTCGCGCAAGCTGGACAGGCCGCTGGCGGTGCTGATACAGAGCAGTTCGGCGGCGGGCAAATCCTCGCTGATGGATGCCGTTCTGGGCCTGATACCGGAGGAAGAACGGGTACAGTACAGCGCGATGACCGGGCAGAGCCTGTACTACCTGGGGGAAACCTCCCTTCAGCATAAAATCCTGGCGATAGCGGAAGAGGAAGGTGTTCGCCAGGCGGCGTATGCGCTGAAGCTGTTGCAATCGGATGGCGAGCTGAAAATCGCCAGCACCGGCAAGGATGAGTCGAGCGGCGACCTGGTAACACGGGAGTATAAGGTACAGGGGCCGGTGATGCTGATGCTCACCACCACCGCATCGGACGTGGACGAAGAGCTGCTTAACCGCTGCCTGGTGCTGACGGTGAACGAGAGCCGGGAGCAGACGCAGGCGATACACGCGTTGCAGCGGCACAATCAGACGCTGGCGGGGCTGCTGGCGGTGAGTGAAAAAAGTTACCTGACAAAGCTGCACCAGAACGCGCAA
>WJYK01000004.1 GCA_009668225.1 Enterobacteriaceae bacterium RIT693
TTTGAATTTTATGCACACGCTGTGGACATATCATGCGTCGCGTGGAAGTCCCTTTTCGATCACTCTCACCAGCCGCTGTTTCTTCGGCAACTGAACCTCTACGGCTTGCTCGCTTCGCCTGGCTAATTGTTGCGCAATCGACCATTCAATATGCTCATCCAGAAGTGGGTGCTCACCTTTTCTCTGCTCAAGTGCGGCCAGGTTGGCTTCATCCCATGGCGCATTGCCCAGCGCAACGGCGATGTTACGCAGCCAGCGAAGATGGCCAATACGGCGAATAGCCGAGCCTTCGGTCACGCGCAGGAAGTGCTGCTCGCTCCAGGCGAACAGTTCGGTCAGCGGCGGGGAGTGGAGCGCTTTGCGCGGGCTGAAGTCATCCTCTTCGCTGAGCTGCGAGTAGCGGTTCCACGGGCAGATAAGCTGGCAGTCGTCGCAGCCGTAAATGCGATTGCCGATAAGCGGCCTGAATTCTTCAGGGATTGCGCCTTCCAGTTCAATCGTCAGATAGGAAATACAGCGCCGTGCATCCACCGTATAAGGCTCGATGATGGCGTTTGTCGGGCAAATCGTCATGCAGGCTACACAGCGGCCACAGCCCTCTTCAACGGGCCCGTCGATCGGCAGCGGAATGTCTATCAGCAGCTCGCCGAGGAAGAAGAACGAGCCAGCCTCGCGATTGAGGATAAGTGAGTGCTTACCAGTCCAGCCCAGCCCGGCTTTTTCCGCCAGCGGACGCTCAAGAAGCGGCGCGGAATCGACAAAAGGTCTAAAATTCAGCGTGGAGCAGTGGGTCTGAATCATTTCTCCCAGCTTTTTTAAGCGGTTACGCAAGACTTTATGATAGTCACGGCCCAGCGCGTAGCGGCTGACATAGCCCAGCTGTGGATTTTTCAGCGTTGAGGCGAAAGCGGCGTTAGTCGGAAGGTAGTTCATACGTACGCTAATGACCCTGAGCGTGCCGGGCATCAGTTCGTGTGGCCGTGCGCGCATCATGCCATGACGTGCCATCCAGTCCATTTCACCGTGATATTGCTTATCGAGCCATTCCTGCAGTTTTGGCTCGCTGGCGGTGAGATCGGTATCGGTAATGCCGACCTGCTGGAAGCCAAGATCTTTGCCCCACTGTTTAATGTTTTGCGCTAACTGATTGTAATCGAGGGGCTGTGACATGACGGACCATAACCTGAAAAAGTACGCCAAAAGTATACCACATTCGGTCTGGCCAGCGGACTGGCTGCGTAAAGCCGAAGTGGAGGCCGCCGATAGTCTCGGTATCACGCTTTATGAGCTGATGCAGCGTGCCGGTGACGCCGCATTTCAGATTGCCCGAAGGCGTTATCCGGAGGCTCATCATTGGTTGATCGTCTGCGGGCACGGGAATAACGGCGGTGACGGCTATGTTGTTGCTCGTCTGGCGCAGGCTGCGGGTCTTCAGGTGACGCTGCTGGCTGTCGAAACCGATAAGCCCTTACCTGAAGAAGCGAGCCAGGCTCGTGAAGCCTGGCTTAATGCGGGCGGCGTTCCGCACGATCCCGGTAAAGTCTGGCCTGTGGAAATCGATTTAATTGTCGATGCCCTGATGGGCATCGGCCTAAACAGCGCACCGCGCGAAAATATCGCTCAGCTTATCAAGCAGATGAATGAGCATCCTGCACCGGTCGTTGCGCTGGATATTCCGTCCGGGCTGCTGGCAGAAACCGGTGCGGTGCCCGGCGCGGTGGTTCAGGCGGCGGATACGGTCACTTTTATCGCCCTCAAGCCCGGTTTGCTAACGGGCAAGGCGCGGGATGTTGTTGGCAGGCTGCATTTTGCTGCGTTGGGACTTGAACCCTGGCTGAAGGGGCAGGAGGCGCCGATTTCCCGTTTTGACGCTCAGCAGCTTGCCGATTGGATCAAACCGAGACGCCCAACCTCGCATAAAGGGGATAACGGGCGGCTGGTGCTGATTGGCGGCGATAGCGGCACGGCCGGCGCTATCCGTATGGCTGGGGAGGCCGCTTTGCGTGCCGGAGCCGGTTTGGTTCGGGTGTTAACCCGCATGGAAAATGTAGCACCGTTGCTTACCGCTCGCCCTGAGTTAATGGTCCATGAACTGACGCCAGAATCGTTAGATGATGCGCTTGAATGGGCGGACGTGGTGGCGATTGGCCCTGGACTTGGGCAGCAGGAATGGGGCAAGAAGGCGCTGCAGAAAGTTGAAAACAGCCGTAAACCGATGCTTTGGGACGCGGACGCGCTTAACCTTCTGGCAATCAACCCGGATAAACGTCAGAATCGCGTCATTACGCCTCATCCTGGCGAAGCCGCAAGGCTGCTTAATTGCGCTGTGTCACAAATTGAGAGTGACCGCTTACTTGCCGTAAGGCGTTTGGCTAAACGTTATGGCGGAACCGTGGTCTTAAAAGGTGCCGGCACGCTGGTCGCCAGCCACGATCGTTTGAGCATTATCGACGTTGGCAATGCCGGGATGGGAAGCGGAGGAATGGGGGACGTGCTGTCAGGCGTCATTGCCGCATTGCTGGCACAGAAGCTTACCCCTTATGATGCAGCCTGTGCAGGCTGCGTGGCCCACGGCGGGGCGGCTGATGTGTTGGCCAGTCAACGCGGCACGCGCGGTATGCTGGCAAGCGACCTGCTTTCAACGCTTTATCTGTTTGTTAACCCGGATTTGAATACCTGAAGCCATGATGAATCGTGTTATTGCATTACCTGACGAAGCGGCAACATTACAGCTGGGTGCGAGCCTGGCGCAGGCCTGTGAAGGCGCGACGGTGATTTACCTTTATGGCGATCTTGGTGCGGGCAAAACCACGTTTAGCCGCGGCTTTTTGCAGGCGCTGGGGCACAAGGGCAACGTAAAAAGCCCAACGTATACGCTGGTCGAGCCGTATCAGCTTGAGAACCTGATGGTCTATCACTTTGATTTGTATCGTCTGGCCGACCCGGAAGAACTTGAGTTTATGGGGATCCGCGACTATTTCACCAACGACGCGATTTGCCTGGTGGAATGGCCGCAGCAGGGGACAGGTGTGCTCCCGGAACCGGATGTCGAAATTCACCTGAGCTACGAGGCGCAAGGGCGTGAGGCACGTCTTGCTGCCGTTTCCTCATCTGGTGAAGCGTTACTGGCGCGGTTAGCCAAATAGCAAGGATGACGGGATGATCTATCGCGTAAAAGGTTGGTTGATGGCCGGTTTCCTGCTGCTGTGCTGTGCACAAGCGGGCGCGGCAGCGCTTTCGGATATTCAGGTTTCTAACGGTGAAAACCAGGCCCGTATCACCTTCAGTTTTATGGGCGACCCGGAATATACCTTTTCGCAGGATAGCAAGCGAAGCGTCGCGCTGGATATTAAGCAAACCGGTGTGATTCGCGGGCTGCCGCTGCAGTTTAGCGGCAATAATCTGGTGAAAAGCATTAGCTCAGGGCAGCCGAAAGATGAGCAGTCTTTGCGCCTGGTGGTTGATTTAACCCAGCCCGGTAAAACCCGTGCCGTGAAGCAGCAAAATGGTGCCAACTATACCGTCATCTTTACCATTAACGCGGATGCCCCACCCCCTCCGCCGCCGGTTGTTGCTAAGCGCGTTGAGCCAGCGGCTCCCGCTCAGGCACCCGATCCGGCGCGTAACCCTTTTAAGCCGCAGCAGGTCACTGGCGTGATAAGCTCGAATACCGTGACTCGTCCGTCCGCTCGCGTTAACAACGGCGGTCCGTCGGATACCGTCGTAGTGGCTATTGATGCCGGACACGGTGGCCAGGATCCCGGTGCCATTGGCCCTGGTGGAACCCAGGAAAAGAATGTCACTATTTCTATCGCCCGTAAGCTGAAGGTGCTGCTGAACGACGATCCGATGTTCCGGGGTGTGCTGACGCGTGATGGCGACTACTTCATTTCGGTGATGGGCCGCTCCGATGTGGCGCGTAAGCAGAATGCTAACCTGCTGGTCTCCATTCATGCCGATGCCGCACCTAACCGTGATGCGACAGGCGCTTCGGTTTGGGTGCTCTCTAACCGCCGTGCTGACAGCGAGATGGCGGGCTGGCTGGAGCAGCACGAGAAACAATCCGAACTGCTTGGGGGAGCGGGTGATGTGCTGGCCAATAATCAGGCCGATCCGTATCTCAGCCAGGCCGTACTGGATTTGCAATTCGGCCATTCTCAGCGCGTCGGGTATGATGTCGCGACAAAAGTGCTGGCACAGCTTCAACGCGTCGGCTCTCTGCACAAACGCCGCCCTGAACATGCGAGCCTTGGCGTGTTGCGCTCGCCGGATATTCCTTCGCTACTGGTTGAAACGGGCTTTATCAGCAACAGTTCCGAAGAACGTCTTCTGGGCAGCGATAGTTACCAGCAGCAAATAGCACAGGCGATTTATGAGGGGCTGCGCAACTATTTCCAGGAACATCCTTTGCAGTCGGCACCGGCTCATGAGCAAACCGCCCGCGCGCAAGCAGGGTCGCCGCAGCAGGTTGCAATTACTAACTAAGGAGATGACATGCCGATTCAGGTTCTGCCGCCGCAGCTTGCGAACCAGATCGCCGCTGGCGAGGTTGTAGAGCGTCCTGCGTCGGTAGTAAAAGAGCTGGTCGAGAATAGCCTTGATGCCGGCGCCACGCGGATTGATATTGATATCGAGCGCGGCGGTGCGAAGCTTATCCGCATTCGCGATAACGGCTGCGGCATTAAGCAGGAGGAGCTGGCGCTGGCGCTGGCTCGCCACGCCACCAGTAAAATCGCCTCGCTGGATGACCTTGAGGCGATTATCAGCCTCGGCTTCCGCGGTGAAGCGTTGGCAAGTATCAGCTCGGTTTCTCGCCTGACTCTGACTTCGCGTACGGCTGAACAAAACGAAGCCTGGCAGGCCTATGCCGAAGGGCGCGACCAGGATGTGACGGTGAAACCTGCCGCGCATCCGGTAGGTACGACGCTTGAAGTCCTGGACCTGTTTTACAATACCCCTGCACGCCGCAAGTTTATGCGCACCGAAAAAACCGAATTCAACCATATTGATGAAGTGGTACGGCGTATTGCGCTGGCGCGCTTTGACGTCTCTATAACCCTCAATCATAACGGTAAAATGATCCGCCAGTACCGTGCGGTGCAGAACGGGGCGCCCCGCGAGCGTCGACTGGGGGCGATTTGCGGTACGCCATTCCTTGAGCAGGCGTTGGCTATTGAGTGGCAGCATGGCGATTTAACGCTGCGTGGCTGGGTCGCCGAACCTTCAGCGACCACCTCGGCTTTAGCGGAGATCCAGTATTGCTATGTTAACGGGCGCATGATGCGTGACCGTTTAATTAACCATGCGATTCGCCAGGCCTGTGAGGACAAGCTGGGCGTGGATCAGCAACCTGCTTTTGTGCTGTACCTGGAGATTGACCCGCATCAGGTAGACGTTAACGTTCATCCAGCCAAGCACGAGGTGCGCTTCCATCAGTCGCGGCTGGTGCATGACTTTATCTACCAGGGCGTGATTAGCGTCCTGCAGCAGCAAAGTGAGAACGCGCTGGTGCTGGAAGAAACGGCCGAAATCCCTGCTGAACGCTGGCAGCCGGAAAATCGCGTTGCTGCCGGGCGTAACCAGTTTGCGACGCCAGCGGTCGCGAGGGAGCCGCGCGATACTGCTCCACGCCAGGCCTCATCCTCTCCGGCGAGCGGCGGTCGTTCTGCCGAGACGGGTGGCACGCCGCTTTGGCCACATGCGGCTCCGGGCTACCAGAAGCAGCAAGGCGCACTATACCGCCAGCTGTTAGATACTCCGGAAGTTGATCCCACCCCCGCAGTTCGCGCTGAAGAACCCGCGGCGCTTGACGGCCACTCGCAAAGCTTTGGCCGGGTTTTAACGGTTTTACCACCGGATAAGGCCTTACTTGAGCGGCAGGGCAAACTTTCTCTTCTTTCACTGGTGGTTGCCGAGCGGTGGCTAAAACAGGCGCAGCTGGCGCCGGGAAGCGAAGGATTGCGCGCTCAGCCGCTGTTGATTCCGCTGCGGCTTAAAGTCAGCCGTGAAGAACACGATGTATTGGTTAAATATCAAGCGCTTTTGAAAGAAATGGGCATCGAATTTGATACCGATGCCCGGCAGATAACAATTCGCACGGTACCTTTACCTTTACGGAAACAAAATTTACAAATCTTGATTCACGAACTGCCAGGATACCTGGCGCAACAGGCAGAAGTTTCGCCGGGCCAACTGGCTATGTGGATTGCCCGCCATTTGGCGAGCGATCACGAACAGTGGACCCAGTCTCAGGCGATTGCCCTGCTGGCGGATGTTGAACGTCTTTGTCCGCAGCTGGTGAAATCACCGCCCGGCGGCTTGTTACAACCTGTTGATTTACAATCGGCGATGAACGCCCTGAAAGATGACTGAAAATAAAAAACTGCCACAGGCGATTTTTTTAATGGGGCCAACGGCCTCCGGCAAGACGGCACTTGCCATTAATTTGCGTAAAACTTTGCCGGTAGAGTTGATAAGCGTAGATTCGGCCCTCATCTATCGAGGAATGGATGTCGGTACCGCTAAGCCAACGGAGCAGGAACTCGCCCAGGCGCCACACAGGCTACTGGACCTTCTTGACCCGGCGCTGGCGTATTCGGCGGCGGATTTTCGCCGTGATGCGTTGGCCGAGATGGCTGAGATTACCGCCGCCGGGCGTATTCCGCTGCTGGTAGGTGGAACAATGCTCTACTTTAAGGCGCTGCTGGAAGGACTTTCGCCATTACCGTCGGCGGATCCTGAAGTCAGAGCGAAGATAGAGCAACAGGCGGCAGAGCAAGGATGGGGTGCGTTGCATCGTCAACTGGAACAGATCGATCCGGTTGCGAGCGCCCGGATTCATCCAAATGATCCGCAAAGGCTTTCCCGGGCACTGGAAGTTTTTTTCATTTCGGGTAAAACTTTAACGGAACTGACGCAAACGTCAGGAGAGGCTCTGCCGTATCAGGTGCATCAGTTCGCCATCGCCCCGGCGAGCCGTGAACTGCTCCATCAGCGAATTGAGCAGCGTTTTCATCAGATGTTAGCTTCAGGTTTTGAAGCAGAAGTGCGGGCGCTTTTTGCTCGCGGAGATTTGCATACGGAGATGCCTTCTATCCGTTGTGTCGGTTACCGCCAGATGTGGTCTTATCTGGCCGGTGAAACTTCATACGACGAGATGGTTTATCGAGGTATTTGCGCGACGCGTCAATTGGCTAAGCGCCAGATGACCTGGCTGCGTGGCTGGGAAGGCGTTCACTGGTTAGACAGTGAAAAACCAGAACAGGCATACAGCGAAGTGCTACAGGTTGTTAGTGCGAAGCATGGGTGAATGTGTACAATTGAAGCGTCAGCGTGCGCAAATTTTTACGCAGTTTTTCAGAGCTAATCGCTCTTGAGTGACAAACAACAAACATATAAGGAAAAGATAGAATGGCTAAGGGGCAATCTTTACAAGATCCGTTCTTGAACGCACTGCGTCGTGAACGTGTTCCAGTTTCTATTTATTTGGTGAATGGTATTAAGCTGCAAGGGCAAATTGAGTCTTTCGATCAGTTCGTGATCCTGTTGAAAAACACGGTCAGCCAGATGGTCTATAAGCACGCGATTTCTACCGTTGTTCCGTCTCGTCCGGTTTCTCATCATAGCAATAACACCGGTACCGGCGGTTCTGGCGGCTATCATCACGGCGGCAGCGCGCAGGCTGGTTCTGCGCCGCAACAAGACGGTGAAGAGACCGAATAAGGTCGCTTGCTGTTTTCCCGGTCGGGGGACCAGTTCAACTGTGTTCCCCGCTGGTCTTTTTGAGAGGTTATACGCTTGTTTGACCGTTATGATGCCGGTGAGCAGGCGGTGCTGGTACACATCTATTTTTCGCAAGACAAAGACATGGAAGACCTGGTGGAGTTTGAATCCCTGGTCTCTTCAGCCGGTGTCGAAGCACTTCAGGTGGTGACCGGTAGCCGCAAATCCCCGCACCCAAAGTATTTCGTTGGTGAAGGCAAAGCCGTTGAGATTGCCGAGGCTGTTAAAGCCACTGGGGCGTCGGTTGTGCTGTTCGATCATGCGTTATCCCCCGCCCAGGAACGTAACCTGGAAGCCCTGTGTCAGTGCCGTGTTATCGACCGCACGGGGTTGATTTTAGATATTTTTGCCCAACGTGCACGTACCCACGAAGGGAAGTTGCAGGTTGAGCTGGCTCAGCTACGCCATCTGGCTACTCGCCTGGTGCGTGGCTGGACCCACCTTGAACGTCAGAAAGGCGGGATCGGTTTGCGTGGCCCGGGTGAAACCCAGCTCGAAACTGACCGTCGCCTGCTGCGCAACCGTATTATGCTGATCCTCTCGCGCTTAGAACGCGTAGAAAAACAGCGCGAGCAGGGACGCCGTTCACGTAATAAAGCAGACGTGCCGACGGTTTCATTGGTGGGCTATACCAACGCCGGTAAATCCACGCTGTTTAACAGAATTACCGCGGCAGATGTTTACGCTGCGGATCAGCTATTTGCCACACTCGATCCTACGCTGCGCCGTATTGACGTCGCCGATGTGGGCGAAACCGTGCTGGCAGATACTGTCGGTTTTATTCGCCACCTACCGCATGACCTGGTCGCGGCGTTTAAAGCCACTTTGCAGGAGACACGTCAGGCCACGCTGTTGTTACACGTGATTGACGCAGCCGACTTCCGGATGCAGGAAAACATTGCAGCAGTCGATACCGTACTGGGAGAGATTGAAGCGGATGAAATCCCCACTCTGTTGGTCATGAATAAAATCGATGCGCTGGACGAGTTTGAGCCGCGTATCGACAGGAACGACGAGAATGTGCCGATCCGCGTCTGGCTTTCCGCACAGACCGGTGCCGGTGTGCCACTGCTTTTCCAGGCTCTGACAGAACGTTTGTCGGGTGAAATTGCGCAGCATACGCTGCGTTTACCTCCCCAGGCAGGGCGCTTGCGGAGCCGTTTTTATCAGCTTCAGGCAATAGAAAAAGAGTGGACAGAGGACGACGGTTGCGTGGGATTAGAAGTTCGTATGCCTATCGTTGACTGGCGTCGCCTTTGTAAACAAGAACCGGCACTCGCGGATTACATCGTTTAGACGCAATTAAGCCGGCTCATAAATGTCCTGAAGACTATTTCCCCCTCGGGGGATATCACCGCACAACAAATATGGAGCATAAACATGGCGTGGAATCAGCCCGGTAATAACGGACAGGACCGCGACCCGTGGGGAAGCAGCAAGCCTGGCGGCGACTCTGGGGGTAACAAAGGAGGGCGCGATCAGGGGCCACCTGATCTGGATGATATCTTCCGCAAGCTGAGCAAAAAGCTCGGCGGCCTTGGCGGCGGGAAAAGTGGCGGTAGCGGCGGTGGTAATGCATCGCAGGGGCCGGGTAATCCTATTGGTGGACGTGTGGTCGGTATTGTTGCCGCTGCGGCGGTCATTATCTGGGCAGCGACCGGGTTCTATACCATTAAAGAAGCCGAACGCGGTGTTGTGACCCGCTTTGGTAAATTCAGCCACCTGGTTGAGCCAGGCCTGAACTGGAAGCCGACCTTTATCGACAGCGTTCAGGCGGTGAACGTTGAATCGGTACGTGAACTGGCAGCGTCCGGCGTGATGCTGACCTCTGACGAAAACGTAGTGCGCGTTGAGATGAACGTGCAGTACCGTGTTACCGATCCACAACGCTATCTGTTTAGTGTGACCAGCGCGGATGACAGCCTGCGTCAGGCCACCGACAGCGCGCTGCGTGGCGTTATCGGGAAATACACGATGGATAAGATCCTCACCGAGGGTCGTACTGTGATTCGTAGCGATACCCAGCGTGAGCTTGAAGAAACCATCAAGCCTTACAATATGGGGATCACTCTGCTGGACGTCAACTTCCAGACGGCGCGCCCGCCGGAAGAGGTGAAGGCCGCGTTTGATGATGCTATCTCTGCTCGTGAAAACGAACAGCAATACATCCGTGAAGCTGAAGCGTACACCAACGAAGTTCAGCCGCGTGCTAACGGTCAGGCTCAGCGTATTCTGGAAGAGGCTCGTGCTTATAAAGTGCAGACCGTACTGGAAGCGCAAGGTGAAGTTTCTCGCTTTGCCCGACTGCTGCCGGAATATAAAGCCGCACCGGAAATCACCCGCGAGCGTCTGTATATCGAAACCATGGAAAAAGTCCTTAGCCACACCCGTAAAGTGCTGGTCAACGACAAAGGTGGCAACCTGATGGTGCTGCCGCTGGATCAGATGTTGAAGGGCGGCGCTCAGCAGCCGGCCGCGAAGAGCGATAACAGCGCAGCGAGCAATCTGCTGCGTCTGCCGCCAGCGTCCAGCTCAAACAGCAGTGCCAGCACTTCTTCGTCCTCCTCGAGTGGCGATGTCATGGATAGCCGTCGTGCTAACGCACAGCGCAACGATACCCAGCGCGTAGGGAGTGAATAACGATGCGTAAGTCTTTCATTGCAGTAATTATCATCGTGCTGGTCGTGATTTACACCTCGCTGTTTGTGGTGCATGAGGGCGAGCGTGGCATTACATTACGCTTCGGCAAAGTCCTGCGTGATGACGAGAATAAGCCGGTGGTATACGAACCGGGTCTGCACTTCAAGATCCCATTCATTGAAACCGTGAAAACGCTGGATGCGCGTATCCAGACGATGGACAACCAGGCCGATCGCTTTGTGACCAAAGAGAAGAAAGACCTGATCGTTGACTCCTACATCAAGTGGCGCATTAGCGACTTTAGCCGTTACTACCTGGCCACCGGCGGTGGCGACGTTTCTCAGGCTGAAGTGCTGCTGAAGCGTAAGTTCAGTGACCGTCTGCGTTCTGAAATTGGTCGTCTGGATGTGAAAGACATCGTGACCGACTCCCGTGGTCGCCTGACGCTTGACGTACGCGATGCCCTGAACTCCGGTTCAGCGGGTAACGACGATGAAGTCGCCACCCCTGCAGCGGATGATGCGATTGCTTCCGCAGCGGCGCGTATTACTGAGGAAACCAACGGTAAAGTACCTGTAGTTAACCCTAACAGTATGGCGGCGCTGGGTATTGAAGTCGTCGATGTGCGTATCAAGCAGATCAACCTGCCGACCGAAGTGTCCGAGGCTATCTACAACCGTATGCGCGCCGAGCGTGAAGCGGTTGCCCGTCGCCACCGTTCACAGGGTCAGGAAGAGGCTGAGAAACTGCGTGCTACCGCTGACTACGAAGTGACCCGTACGCTGGCAGAAGCTGAGCGTCAGGGCCGTATGACTCGTGGTGAAGGTGATGCAGAAGCAGCGAAACTGTTTGCAGATGCATTTAGTCAGGATCCAGACTTCTATGCCTTTATTCGTAGCCTGCGTGCCTATGAAGCGAGCTTCCAGTCTAACCAGGACATCATGGTTATGAGCCCGGACAGCGACTTCTTCCGCTACATGAAGACGCCAGCAAATAGCTCCCGCTAATTGCTGAGCAGTGTGAAAGAGCCGGTTTACCATTACCGGCTCTTTTTTTATGCCCGTAAAGGATGATTATGAATTCAACAATTTGGCTGGCGCTTGCCCTGGTATTAGTGCTCGAAGGGCTGGGGCCAATGCTTTATCCGCGTATCTGGCGGCGCATGATTCTGGCGATGGCGCAATTACCGGACACGCTGCTTCGCCGTTTTGGCGGTGGTCTTGTGGTTGCCGGCATCGTCATCTACTACATGTTGAGTCGCGCCAGCAGCTGAGTGAAATTTATCCGGCAGAAACCTATTTTGTCTACTAAAAGGGCTGTTCATCTGAGAAACCGATGGTAGAATCCTTTTTTAAGCAAACGGTGATTTTGAAAAATGGGTAACAACGTCGTCGTACTGGGCACCCAATGGGGTGACGAAGGTAAAGGAAAGATCGTCGATCTTCTGACTGAACGGGCTAAATATGTTGTACGCTACCAGGGCGGTCACAACGCAGGCCACACTCTCGTAATCAACGGTGAAAAAACCGTTCTCCATCTTATTCCATCAGGTATTCTCCGCGAAAACGTCACCAGCATCATCGGTAACGGCGTTGTGCTGTCTCCTGCGGCACTGATGAAAGAGATGAAAGGGCTGGAAGACCGCGGTATTCCGGTACGTGAGCGTCTGCTGCTGTCTGAAGCTTGCCCGCTTATCCTTGACTACCACGTTGCGCTGGATGTTGCGCGTGAAAAAGCTCGCGGCGCGAAAGCTATCGGTACAACCGGTCGCGGTATCGGCCCGGCTTATGAAGACAAAGTGGCCCGTCGCGGCCTGCGCGTTGGCGACCTGTTTGACAAAGCCACCTTTGCAGAGAAGCTGAAAGAAGTGATGGAATACCATAACTTCCAGCTGGTTAACTTCTACAAAGTTGAAGCGGTTGACTACCAGAAAGTGCTGGATGATGCGATGGCGGTTGCCGATATCCTGACCTCCATGGTGGTGGACGTGTCTGATCTGCTGGATCAGGCGCGTAAACGCGGTGACTTCATCATGTTCGAAGGTGCTCAGGGTACGCTGCTGGACATCGATCACGGTACTTATCCGTACGTAACCTCCTCCAACACCACCGCTGGTGGCGTGGCGACCGGCTCTGGCATTGGTCCGCGCTATGTGGATTACGTTCTGGGTATCATTAAAGCCTACTCCACCCGTGTGGGTGCAGGCCCGTTCCCGACCGAACTGTTTGATGACATCGGCGAGTTCCTGTGTAAGCAGGGTAACGAATTCGGTGCCACTACCGGTCGCCGTCGTCGTACCGGCTGGCTGGATGCGGTTGCCGTACGTCGTGCCGTGCAGATCAACTCCCTGTCCGGCTTCTGCCTGACCAAACTGGACGTCCTGGACGGCCTGAAAGAAGTGAAAATCTGCGTGGGCTACCGCATGCCTGATGGTCGCGAAGTGACTACCACCCCAATGGCAGCGGATGACTGGGAAGGTATCGAGCCGATTTACGAAGTGATGCCAGGCTGGTCCGAAACGACCTTTGGTGTGAAAGAGCGTAGCGGCCTGCCGCAGGCAGCCCTGAACTACATCAAACGTATTGAAGAAGTCACCGGCGTGCCGATTGATATCATTTCTACCGGCCCAGACCGTACTGAAACCATGATTCTGCGCGATCCGTTCGACGCATAATGATGTGACGGGGTGTGGCTCCACACCCCGTATTGCTCGTTTCCCGCCGCTTTATTCGCTATTCTCGCCAAATAAATTAGCTGGCAGCCTTATGGCTGGTTTATCATCAATATGTACCTGGTTTTAAGGTACACCTTGCCTTGTGCAAAGCGTTTCCCCTCCCATCCATGAGGTTGATGTGCAGTTAACGAGTTTTACTGATTACGGTTTACGTGCTTTGATTTATATGGCTTCTCTCCCCGAAGGGAGAATGACCAACATTTCTGAAGTGACAGAGGTGTACGGCGTGTCCCGAAATCATATGGTGAAAATCATCAATCAACTCAGCCGCGCGGGCTATGTCATGGCCGTGCGAGGAAAAAACGGCGGCATCCGCCTTGGTAAGCCTGCGGAGACTATTCGCATAGGCGACGTGGTGCGTGAGCTGGAGCCGCTCTCATTGGTGAACTGTAGCAGTGAGTTTTGTCATATCACCCCTGCCTGTCGACTCAAACAGGCTCTGGCTGAGGCGGTGCAAAGTTTCCTGAAGGAGCTTGATAAGCACACGCTGGCCGACCTGGTGGACCAAAACCAACCGCTCTACAAATTACTGCTGGTGGAGTAACGCTTATTCCATCTGTGGATGACAACGGAGGACCCGAAATGTCAAAAGATCCTTTTCAGGAACGAGAAGCCGAAAAATACGAAAACCCGATCCCAAGCCGGGAGTTTATTCTCGATCATCTCTCAAAACGTGAAAAACCGGCCAACCGCGATGAGCTGGCGGATGAATTAAAAATTACCGGTGAAGAACAGCTTGAAGCCTTACGTCGCCGCCTGCGTGCGATGGAGCGTGATGGTCAGCTGGTCTTTACTCGCCGCCAGTGCTATGCCTTGCCGGAACGTCTGGACCTGCTGAAAGGCAAAGTCATTGGCCACCGCGACGGGTTTGGCTTCCTGCGCGTAGAAGGCCGTAAAGACGACCTCTACCTTTCGTCCGAACAGATGAAAATGTGCATGCACGGCGACCTGGTGCTGGCACAGCCGCTCGGCGCAGACCGTAAAGGCCGCCGTGAAGCGCGTATTGTGCGCGTGCTGGAGCCAAGAACCGGTCAAATCGTTGGCCGCTACTTTACCGATGCGGGCATTGGTTTTGTGGTGCCTGACGACAGCCGCCTGAGCTTCGACATCCTGATCCCGCCTGAAGAGCTAATGGGTGCCCGTATGGGCTTTGTGGTGGTGGTTGAGCTGACCCAGCGTCCGACCCGTCGCACCAAAGCTATCGGCAAAATTGTTGAAGTGCTCGGTGACAACATGGGCACCGGCATGGCCGTGGATATGGCGCTGCGTACTCATGAAATTCCATACGTTTGGCCGAAAGAGGTTGAAGCCCAGGTCGCAAGTCTGAAAGAAGAAGTGCCGAACGATGCCAAAATTGGCCGCGTTGACCTGCGTGACCTGCCGCTTGTCACCATTGATGGCGAAGACGCACGTGATTTTGATGATGCCGTGTTCTGCGAGAAAAAGCGCGGTGGCGGCTGGCGTCTTTGGGTGGCGATTGCCGACGTGAGCTACTACGTTCGCCCGCCAACCGCGCTGGACAACGAAGCACGCAACCGCGGGACTTCGGTCTACTTCCCGTCGCAGGTCGTTCCGATGCTGCCGGAAGTGCTGTCGAACGGTTTGTGTTCTCTGAACCCGCAGGTTGACCGCCTGTGTATGGTTTGTGAGATGACCATTTCAGCTGCAGGTCGTCTGACCGGCTATAAATTCTATGAAGCGGTGATGAGCTCCCACGCGCGCCTGACCTACACCAAAGTCTGGCATATGCTGCAGGGCGACCGGGAGCTGCGCGAGCAGTACGCGCCGCTGGTTAAGCACATCGAAGAGCTGCATAACCTTTATAAAGTGCTGGAAGTCTCCCGCGCCCAGCGCGGCGGCATCTCGTTTGAAAGCGAAGAAGCCAAGTTTATTTTCAACGCCGAGCGTCGCATCGAGCGTGTCGAACAGACCGTGCGTAACGATGCGCACAAGCTTATCGAAGAATGCATGATCCTCGCGAATATCTCGGCGGCGCGCTTTGTTGAGAAGAACAATGAACCTGCATTGTTCCGCGATCACGACCGCCCAAGCAACGACGCCATTACCGCGTTCCGTTCTGTTCTGGCAGAGCTTGGGCTGGAATTACCGGGTGGGCAGAAGCCCGAGCCGCGCGATTATGCGGATCTGCTGGCGTCCATTGCCGATCGGCCCGATCATGAAATGCTGCAAACCATGCTGCTGCGCTCCATGAAACAGGCTATCTACGATCCGGAAAACCGCGGTCACTTTGGCCTGGCGCTGCAGTCCTATGCGCACTTTACCTCGCCAATTCGTCGCTACCCGGATCTGTCCCTGCACCGCGCCATTAAATACTTACTGGCGAAAGAGCAGGGTCATACCGGCAACAGCACCGAATCCGGCGGCTGGCACTACAGCATGGAAGAGATGCTGCAGCTGGGTCAGCACTGCTCGATGACCGAACGCCGCGCCGACGAAGCGACGCGCGACGTCGCGGACTGGCTGAAGTGCGACTTCATGCAGGATCAGGTGGGCCAGGTATTCAACGGCATTATTGCCAGCGTAACCGGCTTCGGCTTCTTCGTGCGCCTGGATGACCTGTTTATCGACGGGCTGGTTCACGTCTCGACGCTGGATAACGACTATTACCGCTTCGACCAGGTTGGTCAGCGCCTGATCGGCGAATCCGGTGGGCAGACTTACCGCCTGGGCGATCGCGTTGAAGTGCGGGTAGAAGCTGTTCACATGGACGAGCGTAAAATCGACTTCGCGCTGATCTCAAGCTCACGCGCGCCGCGCGGCGTGGGTAAAACGGCGAAAGATAAGGCGAAGCGAGGCGGGCATGGTGGCGCACCTTCCAAACGTCGCCAGGCTGGCAAACGCGTAAACTTCGAGCCGGACAATGCTTTCCGTAAAGAGAAAGACGGCGCGAAAGCGAAGAAAGAGAAGACCGGAAAGAAACCGAAGAAAGCCAAAGCGCCGTCGGACAAAACCCGTAAAATAGCGGCAGCAACGAAGGCGAAGCGCGCCACGAAAAAGCAGGCGAGCTGATATTACCCTCACCCTGGCGTATTTTCTTCCTCGCCCTTTTGGGGAGAGGGCCGGGGTGAGGGGCTAAATCCAGACCATGAACAAACCAACACGGGCGAACCCTCGTCCGCAATGAGTGATATCGATGAGTGAAATTATTTACGGCATTCACGCCGTCCAGGCCCTGCTTGAACGTGCTCCGCAGCGTTTTCAGGAAGTTTTTATCCTGAAAGGTCGCGAAGACAAGCGCCTGATGCCGCTGATCCACGCTGTTGAAGCGCAGGGGATCCCCGTGCAGGTCGCAAACCGCCAGTGGCTCGACGAGAAAGCCGAAGGCGCGGTGCATCAGGGCATCATTGCCCGCGTGAAACCGGGCCGTCAATACCAGGAAAACGATCTGCCGGATCTGATTGCCGAGCATGAGCGTCCGTTCCTGTTGATCTTAGATGGCGTTACCGATCCCCATAATCTCGGTGCATGCCTGCGTAGCGCAGACGCTGCCGGCGTTCATGCGGTTATCGTGCCAAAGGATCGTTCCGCACAGCTGAACGCGACGGCGAAAAAAGTCGCCTGTGGCGCGGCGGAAAATGTTCCGCTGATCCGCGTGACCAACCTTGCTCGCACCATGCGTATGCTGCAGGAAGAAAATGTCTGGATCGTTGGCACCGCTGGCGAAGCTGACCATACTCTGTTCCAGAGCAAATTTACCGGCCCGCTGGCGCTGGTAATGGGCGCAGAAGGTGAAGGTATGCGCCGCCTGACTCGCGAGCACTGTGATGAGCTGGTGAGCATTCCAATGGCCGGTACCGTTTCTTCCCTGAACGTCTCCGTAGCAACCGGCGTCTGCCTGTTTGAAATCGTGCGCCAGCGCGGTTAATTCTCTCGCACAAACGGGGGAAAACCCCGTTTGTGATCCCCCTCGAAGCATAACCCCGATATCCGTCCATACTTAAAGGCATTGCCACAAATGGAGGGAGTCGATATGGACTGGCAGACCCACACCGTTTTTAATCAACCCGTCCCCCTCAGCAACAGCAATCTCTTTCTTTCAGACATCCCGCTGCGGGAAGCCGTGCTCCGCGAAGGTGCCGGCTGGGACGTTGAGCTTCTGGCCAGCATCGGCCAGCAGCTGGGGTCAGCGGAATCTCTGGAGCTTGGCCGACTGGCAAACGTCAATCTGCCCGAGCTGTTACGTTTTGATGCGAGCGGAGAGCGGCTTGACGACGTTCGCTTTCATCCCGCCTGGCATCTGTTAATGCAGGGGCTGTTCGCAAACCGGGTACATAACCTTGCCTGGCAGGAGGACGCGCGGCAGGGGGCGTTCGTCGCCCGTGCAGCCCGGTTTATCCAGCATGCTCAGGTTGAAGCCGGCACCCTTTGCCCGATTACCATGACCTTTGGCGCGACGCCGCTGCTGCTGCTGCACTTACCCAAATCCTTTGAAGCCTGGCGGAAACCGTTGCTCAGCGATCGCTACGATGCGCATCTGCTGCCGGGAGCTCAAAAGCGTGGCTTGCTGATTGGCATGGGAATGACCGAGAAGCAGGGCGGTTCCGACGTGCTGAGTAACACTACCCGAGCCGAGCCGCAGGCGAGCCGTGGCTCCGGTGAGCCCTACCGTCTGGTTGGGCATAAGTGGTTCTTCTCCGTGCCGCAAAGCGATGCTCACCTGGTTCTTGCTCAGGCTAAGGGGGGCTTATCCTGCTTCTTCCTGCCGCGTTTTTTACCCGGGGGGCAGCGTAATGCGGTTCGTCTTGAAAGACTGAAAGACAAGTTAGGCAACCGCTCTAACGCCAGCAGTGAAGCGGAGTTCTGTGATGCGACCGGCTGGCTTATTGGCGAAGAAGGTGAGGGTGTGCGCCATATTCTGAAGATGGGCGGATTTACCCGCTTCGACTGTGCGCTGGGGAGCCACGGTCTGATGCGGCGTGCGCTGTCGGTGGCTCTGTATCATGCCCTTCAGCGGCAGGCATTTGGCAAGAATCTTATTGAGCAGCCAATTATGCGCCAGCTATTAGGCAAAATGGCTCTGCGTCTTGAAGGCCAGACGGCCGTTCTCTTCCGCCTTGCGCGTGCCTGGGAATCACCGGGCGATGCTCAGCAACTGGCTTACAGCCGATTGTTTACCCCGGCTGCGAAATTCAGCATCTGCAAAGCTGGGATCCCTTTTGTGGCCGAAGCGATGGAAGTGCTGGGGGGCGTGGGCTACTGCGAAGAGAGCGAGCTGCCGCGCCTGTATCGTGAAATGCCGGTGAACAGTATTTGGGAGGGATCGGGTAATATTATGAGTCTTGATGTGCTGCGCGTGCTGGCTAAGCAGCCTGCTGTCATGGAGATGCTGCATGCTGAATTTGATGAAGTAAAAGGGCAGAGCCGGCATTTTGACCGCAGTTGGCGGCAGCTTCAGCAACGATTACGCAAACCACAGGAGGCGCGGGGGAGAGAAATCACTCATCAGCTGGTGAATCTCGCCTGTGGAGCGCAATTACTTAAATTTCTTTCACCACCCGCGGCCGAAGCCTGGTGCCGGATGATGCTGGACGATAGGGGAGAATCACTTTTGCCCGAGCAGGTCATCAGTGATGTGCTGCTGCGGGCAACGGGAGGCGTGGCTTAATAAAAAGGCGGGCCATCAGGCGTAAAGGATAGCCTGTGCTCGCCAGCTATCGGCCAGAGAGTTTTCCTGCATCTGAATAATGCGGTACCAGGACGCGCCCTGCTCGTCGGCTTTCAGCGCGATCATGCGCTCGACGTCCTGCGGGCTGCCGGCAATATCATTCACCGAAATTAATCCGATTTCGTTAAGGCCTGTCACGCAATCCGCGCTGGCAAACTCGGCGGACTGCGCCAGAGTCGGAATAAGGCCAACAGATAACAGCAGTGTAGTTAAGGCAAGAGATCGTTTCATTGTCAGTTCCTTATCAATTTACCCCGAAGTCACAGGGCAGTCCTTCGCTAACTCAACGCTGACCCCGCTTCCTGAGGGCGAGGTCCATTGTGCATAAGAAACGATCAAGCGGCGAAAAGCTGTGTAAATATCAATAAATAACGGCTATCGGGGCGGGCTATTTTCGATACAAAATAGCCTGTGCGTACCACTGGCCCGGTATGACCGTCTCATCATTCATCACGATGAGATAATAATCGGCTTTCGCTGCTGCGGCTTTCTTCTTAATAATGGCTTCGGAGTCCATTGGAGAGCCGCGTACTACGGCGGTCACGGTGCCTATTTTTGTTAACTCCGCAGTCTGAGGGCGCTGTATTTCCTGCGGGTAATTCTTCGGCGGCGGGGCGGGCTGCGGTGTACCCTGAAGTACGCTGCAGGCGCTCAATAACATCGCCAGAAATAGCACGGAGAGCCGTAGCATGATGGTTTCTCGTTTCTTGACAGTCATAGTGTAGTTCCGGGTTTGGCCCTGAAAAGGGGGAATGTTCCCGATTTGTTATCTCAGGCGCGCTTTTGGCTGACTTTCGAATGAAAATCGATAGCTGGATCTCATCGTTACAATAATCACTAACGTGCGTTACTTTCCCTGATATTTCACCGTAGGAGAAGAGTAGATGATCGAAATTTATAATGAGCAGTTAGCCGACGTAGACGTTTTGCATGCGGTGCCGACAGGGATGAAACAATCCCCGCTGCCGACGGTTATCTTCTACCACGGTTTTACCTCCTCAAAGCTGGTGTACAGCTATTTTGCGGTGGCGCTGGCACAGCAGGGATTCCGCGTTGTTATGCCGGATGCTCTCGACCACGGGGCTCGCTACAGCGGCGATGCTCATACTCGTCTGCAGCAGTTTTGGCCGATTTTAAAAAACAGTATTGATGAGTTCCCGGCTCTCTATCAGGCGCTGCTAAATACGGGCGGCGTTGCAGATGGCAGGCTTGCGGTGGGCGGGGCTTCCATGGGAGGAATGACGGCGCTGGGGATCATGGCTCGCTCCCCGGAGGTGCGCTGCGTGGCTTGCCTTATGGGATCGGGGTATTTTACGACGCTGGCGCAAACGCTGTTCCCACCGTCGGCGGATGTGCGTGAAAAGGTTATTGTAAGCCTGAAGGATTACGATGTCGGCGAACGGCTTGCAGAACTGGGCGACAGGCCGCTGCTGCTCTGGCACGGAGAGGATGATGACGTTGTGCCCGCCGTAGAAACGCTCAGATTGCAGCAGGCGTTAAAGGCTAACAAGCTGGATCAAAACCTGACCTGCGTATGGGAGCCGGGCGTCAAGCATCGCATCACGCACGAGGCACTGGAAGCCATGAGCCAGTTTTTCACCCGGCATCTGTAAAAAAGCCCCCGCGAGCGGGGGCAAGTCAAACATGGGTTTTTAGGTCGTGGTGTCTTCTCTGGTGTCTACGCGTACTCTTAGGCTACCGGTAGATATCTGCACTGACGTGCATGTTGCCGTTACTGCCGGGTTCTCTCATGATAATCGTGTGGTAAAACTTAGCGTTGTGCTGGTCTGCATCCTGATTAATGGCCGTTTCTGCTTCAGCAACGGTGGCGAAATTATGGTTGATGTAAATAACCCCAAGACTTTGAACGTCGTCCATATTTCTGGCCTGCCGGCTGTCGATTTTGATGGCTGCCGATGCGCTGGCGCTTAAAAACAGTACTGCGGCAAGGGCAATTACGATGTTTTTCATGATGCGCTCCACTACAACAGATGTGTAATCAGTGGTCGTCGCTCCTGTTAATGGCTGTGGCGGCCTGTTATCAATAAGTGTAATCCCTGATGGCTGAATAAAAAGTGACCATTTCTGATGGTCTCTTTCAAAATATTTAGGCGATCGGCGGGTTTGTTTTGTAATTCACACGCTTAGCTACCTCCCCTGAAATAAAGAGAATTTATTTGCTCACGGCCTTGAGTTTAGTGGGCTGGGTAAGTATGATTACGCGTCAATTTTTCAGCCGCAATTCAAACACGTTCCTTGCTTCCATGGGCCGCGGCTGACCCTGACAGGAGGCTGAATAATCCGTAAGGAGCAATTCGATGCGTCATTACGAAATCGTTTTTATGGTCCATCCTGACCAGAGCGAACAGGTTCCGGGTATGATCGAACGTTACACTGGTGCAATCACTGCAGCAGAAGGTACGATCCACCGTCTGGAAGACTGGGGCCGCCGTCAGCTGGCTTACCCGATCAACAAACTGCACAAAGCTCACTACGTTCTGCTGAACGTTGAAGCTCCGCAGGAAGCGATCGATGAGCTGGAAACTAACTTCCGCTTCAACGACGCCGTTATCCGCAGCATGGTTATGCGCGTTAAGCACGCGGTTACCGAAGCATCTCCAATGGTTAAAGCGAAAGACGAGCGCCGCGAGCGTCGCGATGATTTCGCTAACGAAACCGCTGATGATGCAGATGCTGGGGATTCTGAAGAGTAATTCTGATGATGGCCAACCGCCTGGCGCTGTCTGGCACTGTGTGCAAGACGCCCCTTCGCAAGGTCAGCCCCTCAGGAATTCCTCACTGCCAGTTCGTGCTTGAGCATCGTTCTGTGCAAGAGGAAGCCGGTCTTAACCGGCAGGCATGGTGCCGAATGCCAGTTATTGTTAGCGGGCACGCGAACCAGGCCATTACTCACAGTATAACGGTCGGTACGCAAATCACGGTTCACGGGTTCATTACTTGTCATCAGATGAAAAATGGCCTGAACAAAGTGGTATTGCATGCCGAGCAGATTGAATTGATAGATTCTGGAGACTAGCCATATGGCACGTTATTTCCGTCGTCGCAAGTTCTGCCGTTTCACCGCGGAAGGCGTTCAAGAGATCGACTATAAAGATATCGCTACGCTGAAAAACTACATCACCGAAAGCGGTAAGATTGTCCCAAGCCGTATCACCGGTACCCGTGCAAAATACCAGCGTCAGCTGGCTCGCGCTATCAAACGCGCTCGCTACCTGTCTCTGCTGCCGTACACTGATCGTCATCAGTAATCGGTCACGGTCCATTAATACGACTTTGAGAGGATAAGGTAATGCAAGTTATTCTGCTTGATAAAGTAGCAAACCTGGGTAGCCTGGGTGATCAGGTTAACGTTAAAGCGGGCTACGCTCGTAACTTCCTGGTACCACAGGGTAAAGCTGTTCCTGCTACCAAGAAAAACGTTGAGTTCTTCGAAGCACGCCGTGCAGAACTGGAAGCTAAACTGGCTGACGTTCTGGCTGCAGCTGCAGCTCGCGCTGAGAAAATCAACGCACTGGAAACCGTAACCATCGCGTCCAAAGCTGGCGACGAAGGTAAACTGTTCGGTTCCATCGGTACTCGCGACATCGCTGACGCTGTTACTGCAGCTGGCGTTGCTGTTGCCAAGAGCGAAGTTCGCCTGCCGAACGGCGTTCTGCGCACCACCGGTGAGCACGAAGTGGACTTCCAGGTTCACAGCGAAGTATTCGCTAAACTGACTGTAAACGTTGTAGCTGAATAATTTATTATTCACTGCTCGTAAAAACGCCAGCCTTGTGCTGGCGTTTTGCTTTCCTGAGGCTGGCGGCAAAGTTCATCTCGACGCAACGTTCTGAATGCGGGCTGAATAAGAAGATAAAGAATATGTTCTGGTTGACCCCAAACACCCGAAAACCACGTTTTTCGGGTGTTTGTCACCAGTCTAAAAACGCCAGCCTTGTGCTGGCGTTTTGCTTTTCTGAGACTCGGCGCGTTTACTGCGCGCGAATGAAGCTACCGTTCGGCTGGCGGGTAAACAGCACCTGCTGATCGCTGCCTATATCTATCGTTAAGCCCGTCACCACGCCGTTAGCATTCTGGCGGATCTGTACCATCTGCCCGGTTTGCAGGTTGCTCAGCGGTTTGCTGTTGCCTTCAACCTGAGCCATGGAATAGACATCCGCGGGCGGGAGATTATGGTCGCGGAACAGCTGGGCCATTGTCTGGCCGGAGGCTACGCGATAGGAGCGCCACTGCTGCTCGATATCATTATTATCGTTCGCCACCGGTGCCTGGGGTTGCTCTTCCAGGCGTTGAGGCTCAACCGGCGTGGCCGGTACATTATTGCTATTTGAAGGGGGCGTGAGTTCGGCCTGCATCGGCGACTGGGACTGTACGGAAAGCTGTGCGTCACGCGTGACCGGACGGTGGGTATCATCTGCGCCAGGCAACAGGAAGCCGAGAATCACGAGCGCAAAGCCAATAATAATGCCTCGGCGGTGCAGGGGAGGTAACGGATCCATCAAGCGGAAATGATCAGGTGCATGCCAAATCCGCGTAAGCCATGGTTTAACTGCGAATTGCATTGGCAACCCTCCTCGAAGTAATACTTTTCCAGTATAGACTCGTCATATTTCAAGCTGCAGCTGTGTTGATTGCATCCGCTCACTTAGCCACATCGTTAGCTATGCTCCTGAGGATGCCTGGCCTTGCCGCCTTACTGCAACTCGAATTATGTAGAGTATAAGCGCTAACTGTTTGATGCCTGAAGCAATCCTGGTTTCCGTGACGGTAAACCGCAATTTCGCGCCCGTATAAGCTATTGTTCCCGTTTCGTTTGCATTTGTCACCTTTCCTCCATTGCCATTTACCCTGCGGATTGACGCTGTTATGCTTCGGGCTTGCTTTTAAACATCATGAAAGGAAAATCCATGACAACCCCTTCTTTTGACAGCGTCGAAGCGCAAGCAAGTTACGGTATTGGTTTACAGGTGGGCCAGCAGCTGAGCGAGTCCGGCCTGCAAGGTTTACTGCCAGAAGCGCTGGTCGCCGGTCTCCGTGACGCGCTGGAAGGGAATGCCCCGGCCGTTCCTGTTGACGTTGTACACCGCGCTCTGCGTGAAGTTCACGAGCGCGCGGACGAAGTGCGTCGCGAGCGCCAGAAAGAGCTGGCCGTAGAAGGTCAGAAATACCTGGCTGAGAACGCAGAGAAAGAGGGCGTGAGCAGCACCGAATCCGGCCTGCAGTTCCGCGTTATCACTCAGGGCACCGGCCCGATCCCTGCCCGTAAAGATCACGTGCGCGTGCATTATACCGGTAAGCTTATCGATGGCACCGTTTTCGACAGCTCCGTACAGCGTGGCGAACCGGCAGAATTCCCGGTAAGCGGCGTTATTGCTGGCTGGATCGAAGCGCTGACCCTAATGCCGGTCGGCTCCAAATGGGAACTGACTATTCCACACAACCTCGCTTACGGCGAGCGCGGTGCCGGTGCCTCTATCCCGCCATTCAGCGCCCTGGTCTTTGAAGTCGAGCTGCTGGAAATTCTGTAAAGTCCTCAGAACCCCGCCGAGCGCGGGGTTTTGCATTGCCTGATAATAAACTGGCGTGATTTTATCTTGCATTAACCCGTTTTACGGGTGTTTTTGTGAGCTATATCCCGCTGTGAATGCGATTTCACACTCAAATAAAACAAAAAATTAACATTACCCTTGTGCTTATTATTTATCCCGCCGATTCTTACCTCGTATCACGCAAACAACATCACGTAAAAACAGTTCACGGGCCAGTAGAGCCTGAAAAAACAGACAGGTACAGGAAAATACAAACATGGTAGATCAGGTCAAAGTCGCGGACGAAGCTCAGGCTCCGACCGAGCAGTCGCTGCGGCGTAATTTAACAAACCGTCATATCCAGCTTATTGCCATTGGGGGTGCCATCGGCACCGGCTTGTTTATGGGGTCAGGGAAAACCATCAGCCTTGCGGGGCCGTCCATCATCTTCGTCTACATGATAATCGGCTTTATGCTGTTCTTCGTGATGCGAGCGATGGGAGAGTTACTGTTATCTAATCTTGAATATAAGTCGTTTAGCGATTTTGCCGCCGATTTATTAGGGCCGTGGGCGGGGTATTTCACCGGCTGGACGTACTGGTTCTGTTGGGTGGTGACCGGCATGGCGGACGTGGTAGCGATAACCGCCTACGCCCAGTTCTGGTTCCCCGGGCTTTCTGACTGGGTCGCTTCTCTGGCGGTTGTGCTGGTGCTGTTGAGCCTGAACCTGGCCACCGTGAAGATGTTCGGTGAGATGGAGTTTTGGTTTGCGATGATCAAAATCGTCGCCATCGTCGCGCTGATCGTCATTGGCCTGGTGATGGTGCTGACCAGCTTCCATTCCCCGTCAGGCGTTGAGGCCTCCTTCAACAACCTCTGGAATGACGGCGGCTGGTTCCCTAAAGGCATCAGTGGATTCTTTGCCGGGTTCCAGATAGCGGTCTTCGCCTTCGTCGGCATTGAGTTGGTGGGGACCACCGCGGCTGAAACCAAAGATCCTGAGAAATCACTGCCGCGCGCGATTAACTCGATCCCGGTGCGTATCATCATGTTCTACGTCTTCTCGCTGATTATCATCATGTCGGTGACGCCGTGGAGCTCCGTTGTGCCGGATAAGAGCCCGTTCGTTGAGCTGTTCGTGCTGGTGGGTCTGCCTGCGGCGGCAAGTATCATCAACTTTGTGGTGCTGACCTCTGCGGCTTCTTCCGCTAACAGTGGGGTGTTCTCGACCAGCCGCATGCTGTTCGGCCTGGCACAGGACGGCGTAGCGCCTAAAGCGTTCGCCAAGCTCTCCAAACGTGCGGTGCCGGCAAAAGGGCTGACCTTCTCCTGCATCTGCCTGCTGGGCGGCGTGGTAATGCTCTACGTCAATCCAAACGTGATCGCGGCGTTCACGATGATAACGACGGTATCGGCGATCCTGTTCATGTTCGTTTGGACCATTATTCTTTGCTCGTACCTGGTGTACCGCAAACAGCGTCCTCACCTGCACGAGAAGTCCATCTACAAAATGCCGCTGGGCAAGCTGATGTGCTGGGTGTGTATGGCGTTCTTCGTGTTTGTGATTGTCCTGCTGACGCTGGAAGACGATACCCGTCAGGCGCTGATCGTGACGCCGCTGTGGTTCGTTGTGCTGGGTGCTGGCTGGTTGTTTGTCGGTAAGAAACGCCTGGCGAATATCCGGAAATAGACGAGTTAGAATACGCGCTAAAAAACCTCTCTCCCTTTTGGGGCGAGAGGTTTAGTGAGGGAAAAATCTTAGTTATTCGCCACTTAACGCTCTTGGGAACAGGACGTTATTCTCCAGGCTGATGTGGTTCATCAGATCGTCAATCAGCTCATTAATTCCGTTATACATCGCTTTCCACGTCGTGCAGGCTTCCGGCGGCGGCGTCACGTTATTGGTGGTGTGTTTGATAACCTCCAGCAGTTCACCCGCATCATCATGCTCGCTTTCCATCACGCTGATTGGCCCACCGGCCTGAGTGCCCATGCCCTGCTTAATCATCGGGAACAGGATTTGTTCCTCTTTCATCATGTGGCTGCTCAATTCCTGATGCAGCATGGTGAGGTATTTCGCCAGCCCTTTCGGCACATTTGGCTTATCGGCATGGACGCGTTCGACTTTGGTTGCCTGCAGAATCAGCTCCGGCAGCTGCTCACGGTGGCGGTCGTGGAAGCGGACAATAATATGATCGATGATTTCTGCCAACGGGGCTGTGTGCCAGTCTTTCTCCGCCGGTTCTTCGGCTAACGCGGCCAGCTTCGCTTCAATTTCTTCTAAATTGAGTTCTTTACGTGTTGCCGCGCGCAGCAGCGTCTGCTTGCCGCCACAGCAAAAATCCAGGTCCAGTTTACGGAACAGCGCCGAGGCGCGGGGAATCGTCAGCGCCAGTTCGCCCAGGGGTTGATCGCGGTAGGCCATAGCAGGGTCCTCATAGTGAAATATAAGGTGTATCTTAAATGCATCTTTATCGGGGGACTATAACCCTTTTGGGGCACGAAGGATAACGAGACATTTATCACAAAAAAGTTTTCGCATTAACATACTGAATGATTACAAAAAATCCCCAGAAATGGTGGTTTGTTGGGAAGAGCAGCATAAATAAGCAGGGGACGCTGCCGATAGTTAGACGTTGGACAATACCTGTATAAGAAAAGGCAATACATGTTTAAAAGAATGAAAGTCATTACCTTGTTAATCACCGTACTGATTGCGCTGGGCTTAATGCAGCTCCTCTCAGCCACGGTTTTCATCAATGCCCTCAATAACGACAAGAACAACTTCACCGTTTCCCAGCTTTCCAGCCAGAATGTTGCCGAGTTTACCGATGCCTGGATCGGCCTTAATCAGGCACGTGTGACGCTGAACCGCGGCATGCTGCGCATTCAGGGCAGCATGGCGAACCAGATTAACGGCGGGCAGCTCCAGGAACTCGTCGCAACGGCCAATGCGTTGCTTGCGGAGGCACAAAGCCATTTCGAGAAATACCAGGCGCTGCCGGATACCCCAGGTTTACGCCCACACCTGAGCGATGAACTGGAAGAGCAGTACCGCAACTACTCTTCCACGCTCGCCAAAATGAACACCTTCCTCGCGCAGGGCAACCTGGAGCAGATGTTCAAACAGAATGCGGAACAGAAACAGGTTGCGATGCAGAAGGTCTACCGTGAATGGCGTGATGAACAGGCGGAGCTTTCCAGCGAAGGTGTTCGCGATAATCAGGCCGACTACCAGCGGATTCTGTGGATCCTCGGCGTCGTCATGCTCGGCGTGATTGGGGTGATTGTAGTGAGCTGGGTGGCGATGCGCCGGGTTTTGCTCCTGCCACTGAATGAGGTTATGGGACATATACGCGCCATTGCGGCAGGTGATTTGACTCAGTCTATTGATGCTGGAGGTAAAAACGAAATGGCGCTGTTGGCAAACAGCGTGCAAGAGATGCAGGCCGCGCTGGCGAATACGGTCGGCGTGGTGCGTGACGGTGCCGATACCATCTATACCGGTGCCGGTGAAATTTCCGCTGGCAGTAATGACCTCTCTTCCCGTACCGAACAGCAGGCGGCTTCGCTGGAGGAAACGGCGGCCAGCATGGAACAACTGACGGCCACGGTGAAGCAAAACGCCGACAACGCCCGTCAGGCTTCGCGCCTTGCGCTGGACGCCTCAACGACCGCGAAGAAAGGCGGTAACGTGGTGGAAGGCGTGGTGCGGACGATGGACGAAATTGCCACCAGCTCAAGTAAAATTGCCCAAATCACCAGCGTGATCGACGGTATTGCCTTCCAGACCAACATTCTGGCGCTTAACGCCGCAGTAGAAGCCGCCCGTGCGGGGGAGCAGGGGCGCGGTTTTGCCGTGGTGGCCGGTGAGGTGCGTACGCTTGCTCAGCGCAGCGCGCAGGCGGCAAAAGAGATTAAGGCCCTGATTGATGACTCCGGTGAGCGCGTGAATGCGGGTTCTGACCTGGTGAATGAGGCCGGTAAAACGATGGCGGAAATCGTCAGCGCCGTCACCCGAGTCACCGATATTATGGGCGAGATTGCCTCTGCGTCTGACGAACAAAGCCGGGGTATCGATCAGGTTGGGCAGGCCGTGGCTGAGATGGACCGCGTGACTCAGCAGAATGCTTCGCTGGTAGAAGAATCCGCGGCCGCAGCGGCTGCGCTTGAGGAGCAGGCTTCGCGCCTTAACGAGGCGGTCGCGGTGTTTAAAATTAATCGCAGTTCCCCGGTGCTGGTGAAAGCCACCCAGGTGAAAGCGCCGCAGTTGAAAACAAAACAGGTGATGCCGGTTTCGGAAGCGAACTGGGAAACCTTCTAAAAAGCTCCCGGCAACCTTAAGCCGGGAGCTTTTTCTCTCAGGCCGGGCTAAGTCCGGCTTTTTTATACTTCGGAAACCTGAACTACCGTCGTTTTTGCCGGTTTGGAACGTACCGACAGTATCACGCCAATTGTCAGGCATAACACCCCGCACAGCGTTAGCAGCGGCGGCCAGCTTTGGCGAATCATAAAGTTGTAAGCCAGGCCGGCTAAGATCTCAAAGACGATCAGTGGGCCGACAATCACCGTTGGCAGGCGCTGGCAGGCCGTGTTCCAGCACAGATTTCCCAGCCACGAACAGAGAATGGCAATCGCCAGCATCAGAGTGATAAACACTTCCGGGCGCGGGCCGAAGGGCAGGGTAAAGCCCGCATCGTGGCTGCCCATCCAGATACAGACGCCGATATAGCCGATAAGCGAAAACGGCAGCGTTGAAAGCCCCTGAACCGTTGCCCACATCATGGGATTTTTCTCCGGATTCTCACGCAGCCAGCGGGCATTGCGCAGGGCATACCAGGCCCAGCAGGCAACCGAAACAAACGCCAGCAGAATACCGCTTACGTAGCGCCACCAGCTGAAATCGGCCTGCTCGCCGCGAAGTTCGGCGGTATTCACCATGATCAGCCCGGCGGCAATCACCACCAGCGCCGGGGCAAGACGCCGCCACGGCAGCTTGCCGTCCCTTTTGCTGTACAGCAGGTTAGCAAAAATAGGGATAACCACCGGCAGCGTGCCAATAATCATGGTTGCGATAGGTGCCCCGGTACGCTGGATGGCGCTCGCCAGGCAAACGTAATAAATCAGGTTACCCACGCTCGAGAGCTTCAGGGCGGTAAACCAGTCCTGGCGGCTCAGCTCGCGCAGGCGTTTACGCCCAAGCCAGGCGATGGGAAGAGCAATCAGCCCAAGGGCTGAATAACGCCCGGTCGACTGCAGGGCCGCCGGGTAGTCCGGGACAATAATTGGCCCAACGAAAATTAATCCCCACATCAGCCCCGCCAGCAGGGCATACAGCACACCACTTAACATCTTCATTTCCTGCAACAACACAATTTAGCGGCAGTGTAGGGGGGCTGCGCGACGGCGTATTGTACCAGGTTGCTGTCTTGTTAGCGGGTGACCTGCTTTTGGTAACGAACGGGGGTAATGCCGTAGCGCTGGGCAAACGCGCGGGTCAGGTGCGCCTGGTCCGTCAGGCCGCTGGCGGCGGCAACCTGAGCGGCAGGCATGCCGCCGGTGAGGAACTGCTTGGCGTGCCAAAGGCGGATAGCCATCAGCATCTGATGCGGGGTGACGTGATAGCAGGCTTTGAATTGCCGCTGAAAATGGTAAGGGCTAAGGGAAACCAGCGACGCTAAATCTTCAAGGGTGATGGTGTGCATATAGTTATCGTAGAGAAACTCGCGCACCAGGGTGAAGCGGTTGGCCGCCTCCTGGAGTCCGGGCAGATGTCGGGCATAGGGGCGAAAAGCCTCGACGAGGTTCAGCAGCAGCCCCTGCTGGGTCAGCGTGTCTTCGGCCTGCCACAGGCCCGCGATAAACTGTGAAACCTGGCGGGCGCGGGCAGGGTCGTGATTCACGGCGGCGTTAAACCACCAGCTTCTCTCCCCGGTTAGCGACTCCAGCAGCTCAGGGTCCAGATAAATCATGCGGTATTGCCAGCCGTCTTCGCTGGCGGCTTCGCCGGTATGCAGCTCGTCCGGGTTCATCAGAACCAGCGAATCGGTTGGCGCAACCAGCTGTTCCCCGCGGTAACGAAAGCGCTCCGCTCCCCAGGTGATTGCCCCGATGCCGAAGGCTTCATGGGTGTGCGGCTCGAAGGCGTACTTCGCAATATGGGCGTGATAAAGCTCAACGCCTGGCAGCTGCGGCAAATGCCGGAACTGGGCGCTGTCTCTCTCATCGCTAAACTGCTCGGGAACTCCCTGCACGCTCTTTCTCTCCACGCGGACTCTCCCGTTATTATAGAGATGTCCGCGTGTAGGGCTAGTTATTAACCAGTTTTTAACAACTACAGGGCGCTTTTGACGCTGTCGCTGAGCGAGGTCGTTGGGCGGCCAATCAGCTTGCTGAGCTGGTGGCTGTCGTCAAACAGTCCGCCTTTTTCCGCGCCTGCATCGGAGTTTGCCAGCAGCGCCGCGAAACCTTCCGGCAGGCCAGCGCCCTGAAGTGCAGCTTTAAAATCGGCTTCGTCCAGGTTCTGATAAACCACAGGTTTGCCGCTTTGCTGGCTTACTTCCGCCGCCAGCTCGGCCAGCGTCCAGCCGCGATCGCCCGCCAGCTCGTAAACTTTGCCCGCCTGGTTATCCAGCGTCAGTACTTTAGCCGCTGCGGCCGCGTAGTCTGCTCGCGTAGCGGAGGCGATTTTGCCTTCCCCGGCGCTGCCGATAAACACGCCATGCTGAATAGCCGGCGGTACGCTGGCCAGATAGTTTTCGGTATACCAGCCGTTACGCAGCAGCACGAACGGTACGCCGGACTCTTTAAGCTGTTGCTCGGTGACGATGTGTTCTTCGGCAAGGGCCAGCGGCGATTTGTCGGCATGCAGCAGGCTGGTGTAGGCGATGAGCTTAACGCCCGCTTGTTTTGCTGCGGCAATAATATTGCTGTGCTGAACGGCTCGTTGACCTACCTCGCTGGAGGAGATCAACAGCACTTTTTCCACGCCGGAGAAAGCCTTCGCCAGGGCTGACACGTCGCCGTAATCCGCCGCACGAACCTGCACGCCTCGGCGGGCAAACTCTTCTACTTTGGCCGGGTTACGCACCACGGCCACAATCTCTTCGGCTTTCACCGTATTCAGTAAATCTTCAATCACAAGGCGGCCTAGCTGGCCGGATGCGCCGGTAATCGCAATCATGATCAATCTCCTGGGTGATGTTTCGAACAAGTTGTGTCACACTAACACCATAACTAACTTTTAGTAAGTATGCACAAAAAGGTAAGTGTTAAATGAGTGAAATCAGCGAAGCGCCCATGACGCTGGGCGAGCAATTGCGCAACGGCAACCTGTTTAGCGATAAATGCCCGTCGCGGGACGTGCTGAAGCACGTGACCAGCCGCTGGGGTGTTTTAATTCTAGTGGCATTACAGGACGGCACTCATCGGTTCAGCGATTTAAGGCGCAAGATGGGCGGCGTGAGCGAGAAGATGCTGGCGCAGACGCTGCAATGGCTGGAAGCGGACGGTTTTGTAGATCGCAAATCTTACCCGGTTGTGCCGCCGCACGTGGAGTACACGCTGACGCCGATGGGGCATGAAATTGCCGATAAAGTGGCCGCGCTGGCCGACTGGATAGAAGAGAATTTGCCGCAGGTGATGGCGTCCCGCGAAAAACGGGACGCCTGAGACTTACTTGCTTAAATCAAGCTGGTAGATAGTAAAGCCAATGTCGTCGTTAGCGACTTTTTTCATTGGGTATTGCCCTTTTTCTTTGATAAAGGCGGCGGCTTTGTCGGTTGGCGAGGTTTCAAAGCGAATATCCAGCGGCTGTTTGCTGGCTATCGGCGCCAGGCGCCAGTTGTTGTCTGCGGCAGGGTGAATTTCGCCCTGAGCGCCTATCCAGTTGGCCAGTACCGCGCGGTTCTCGTCCGGTGAAGCAAAGGCGATGTGGCTGTCGCCAGTCCCGGCAAACTTGCCGCCGTAAGCGCGGTAGTTATTGGTCGCCACCAGGAAGACCGCGTTCGGATCGATAGGTTTGCCCTTGAAGGTCAGCCCCTTGATGCGCTCGGCCTTCGGGTTCACCATTTGGCATTCGCCGTCGTAACGGGCCGGCTGGCTAACGTCAATCTGGTAGTTCACACCGTCGATCACGTCGAAGTTATAGGTACGGAAGCCGTCCCAGTTGATCAATTCCTGAGGCTTAGCGCTGCTCACGTCGATCTGGTTGAACTGTCCGGCGGAACACTCCAGCCACTCTTTAACCTCTTTACCGGTCGCTTTCACGACCACCAGGGTGTTCGGGTAAAGGTAGAGGTCGGCGGCATTGCGGAAGGTCAGCTGGCCCTTTTCTACTTCAACGAAGCTGGCCGGATCGTTTTTACGTCCGCCCACTTTGAACGGTGCTGCGGCGGAGAGTACCGGCAGGTTGGCAAGATCCGGGTCACCCTGAATGTATTTCTCGACGTAGGCCTTCTGCGCATTATTCACCACCTGAACGGTAGGGTCGTCCTGCACCAGCGCCAGATAGCTGTACATGTTGTCCGCTGACTTGCCGACCGGCTTGCTGACAAATTCACGAGTTGCGTTGTGATCGTGTTCCAGTACTTTCACCAGCTTCTCGTCTTCTGCGGCCAGCGACTTTTTAGCTACGCTGTCATAAATCGGCCGTGCTTCGGCCTTGCTGCCGGTGACTTTCCAGCTGCCGGAGTCGTTGTTCAGCACCAGATCCACCACGCCGAGATGATCGCCCCACATGCCCGGCATCACGGCAGGAATGCCATTGAGGGTGCCTTTTTCGATGTCGGCCCCTTTAATATTGGCAAAATCTTTCCCCGGGAACACGGCATGAGCGTGGCCGAACATAATGGCGTCCACGCCGGGCACCTGGCTGAGGTAGTAAACCGAGTTTTCGGCCATCGCCTGATAAGGATCGCTGGAAAGCCCCGAGTGGGCAATGACTACCACGACATCCGCACCCTGTTGGCGCATTTCCGGCACGTATTTCCGTGCGGTTTCGGTGATGTCGTTCACCGTCACTTTTCCGGTCAGGTTCGCTTTATCCCAGGTCATGATTTGCGGCGGAACGAAGCCGATGTAGCCGATGCGCAGCGTCTGTTTTTTACCATCTTTGTCTTTGACTTCGGTTTCTTTAATCAGGTACGGCGTGAACATCGGTTTATTGGTTTTTGCGTCGATGATATTGGCGTTAACGTACGGGAACTTCGCGCCTGCGAGTGCTTTGTGCAGGAAGTCCAGGCCGTAGTTGAACTCGTGGTTACCCAGGTTGCCGACGGTATAGTCGAGCGTATTCAGCGCCTTATAGACCGGATGAATTTCTCCCGCTTTAAGGCCCTTTGCCGCCGCGTAATCCCCAAGCGGGCTGCCCTGAATAATGTCGCCGTTATCCACCAGCACGCTGTTGGTGACTTCGCCGCGTGCGGCATTGATTAAACTTGCGGTACGTACCAGACCGAACTTCTCAGTCGGCGTATCTTTGTAGTAATCGAAGTCCATCATATTGCTGTGCAGATCGGTCGTTTCCATGATCCGCAGGTCAACGGTTGCCGCATTGACGCTGGCGGCTATCAGCGTCGCCAGAAGCGTTGCGCTAAACTTAATCATGTTAAATGTCCTTTTTAGAGGTACGCCACAAAGGGCAATGTATATACAGACTGTTGCTTACAATTTTGTGAAGTCTGCCAGAAATATGGAGTACTAAACCGGAAATGCTTCACAGATAGCGCATCGTGGTGCAATGAGATATAAGTAAAACAATAAGTTATTCGCTCGGTGCAGCGTGTAGCCACACAACATGAGGTGGAGAATGTTAGAACAAATTTGCCAACTGGCGCGGGAAGCGGGCGCCGCCATCATGCAGGTCTATGAAGGCGAGAAGCCGCTGGAAGCTACCCATAAGTCAGATGACTCGCCGGTCACGGCGGCGGATCTCGCCGCTCATGGAATTATTCTTAAAGGGCTGCAGGCGTTAACGCCAGACATACCGGTGCTGTCGGAAGAAGATCCGCAGTCATGGGAAACTCGCCAAAGCTGGCAGCGCTACTGGCTGGTTGACCCGCTGGACGGCACAAAAGAGTTCCTCAAGCGTAACGGCGAGTTCACCGTTAACATCGCGCTTATCGAACAAGGTAAGGCTGTGATGGGCGTGGTCTATGCGCCGGTGCTGAAAATTATGTACAGCGCGGCGGAAGGGAAGGCGTGGAAGGAAGAGTGCGGCGTGCGTAACCAAATTCACGTTCGTGACGCCCGCCCGCCACGGGTCGTCGTGAGCCGCTCGCATGCTGCGAATGACACCGAACTGAAAGAGTATCTTCAGCAGATGGGAGAGCATCAGACCACGGCCATTGGTTCATCGCTGAAGTTCTGCCTGGTGGCCGACGGCCAGGCCCAGCTTTACCCGCGCTTTGGGCCAACCAATATCTGGGATACCGCCGCGGGGCATGCTGTCGCGGTGGCCGCCGGGGCGCACGTTCATGACTGGCAGGGCAAGCCGCTTGATTATACCCCGCGCGAATCATTCCTTAACCCCGGCTTCCGGGTTTCTATTTACTGAGTAGCCCCTGCAGCAGGTTAATCACCTGCTGCACTTCCTGCTGGGTTAGCGGGCCATCTTTGGCGAACTGAACCCGGCCTTCTTTATCCAGCACCACGATGGCTGAACCACCCTGCTCAAGTTTCCAGGCTTTGGCCGCTACGCCGTTACCGTCGACGATAAACTGCGACCAAGGAAACGCCTTCTTATTACTTTCGATGCTGCTGCGCACGAACATGCCGGTACCGACGATTGCGTCATCGGTATTGACGATGGTTGTGGTCTGGTACTTATCGTGCGGGAACTTTGCCGCTTTGATGGCCTCGACCATCGTCGCGTTTTCTTCTTTCGCACTGGAGCGGCCGGCAATATGCTGCAGGACTCTCACTTTCCCAGGGAGCTGCGCGCTATTCCAGTTTTTATAACTAAACTTACTGTTATCCAGCACCAGCTCGCCCTTATCGGTAATACCAATCGGGGAGACTCGCTGGTTATTTTCAAAGTTGTGGGCTGAGGCCATAAACGGCAGCAACAGCAGAGACAGCGCCAGCGTTTTGCGCAGGGTCATAGGTGGCTCCTTATTATTGTTGGCAGGTGATCCGACCACTTCAGTCGATGCATTAAGCATATGTGCTGAATAAGGCTCTGTCCCGCAATCAAAGTGCCAGTTTGCGGGCTGACGCACATAACCCTGAAATTTGAAGGCTTACGCTGATATTTTTTACAATTTAAACGATTACTCTGAAAGTTTGTAATCTTTTAGTAAAAAAACTTATACACACTAGGTGTCCTTCAGTATCTCGACTATAGTTTTCGAGCACCAAAATTTTTCGCCTCATCTTGTCGAGCCAAATGTAGCTCGCAGAGGCGTTAACATGCAGGAGTAAAGAACAATGAAAATTTTCCAACGTTACAACCCCCTTCAGGTGGCGAAGTACGTGAAGATCCTGTTTCGTGGACGGTTGTATATCAAGGACGTTGGCGCTTTCGAATTTGATAAGGGCAAAATCCTTATCCCGAAGGTTAAGGATAAGCAGCACTACTCGGTGATGTCCGAGGTGAACCGCCAGGTAATGCGTTTGCAGGCGGATATGGGCTAGTCCCATAGATGAACGTAAAATAAAACGGCCCCAAAAGGGGCCGTTAGTGTTTCTGGGGAATTACTGTTCTTGTGGTTCTTCGCCGTCAGGGAGTTTTGGCGTAAGCGACACCGGCTTATTGTCGATGCGCGTCACCAGCAGCTGATCGATACGGTAGTTATCGATATCCACCACCTCAAACTTGTAGCCGGAGAATTTCACCGAGTCGGTACGTTTCGGGATCTTACGCAGCATAAACATCATGAACCCGCCGATGGTTTCGTAGTTGCCGGACTGTGGGAACTCGTCGATATCCAGCACGCGCATCACGTCATCAATTGGCGTACCGCCCTCAACCAGCCACGAGTTCTCGTCACGGGCAACAATCTGCTCTTCCATTCCCTGGCCAACCAGGTCACCCATCAGGGTGGTCATCACGTCGTTCAGGGTGATGATACCCACCACCAGCGCGTACTCATTCATGATAACCGCAAAGTCTTCACCGGCGGTTTTGAAGCTTTCCAGCGCTTCGGACAGCGTCAGTGTATCCGGGACAATCAGCGCATTACGCAAATGCACGCCGCTGTTGAGCGCCATACTTTGGTTACCCAGAACGCGGTTCAGCAACTCTTTAGAGTCAACATAGCCGACGACGTGATCGATATCGCCATTACACACCAGGAACTTGGAATGAGGATGCTCGGCGATGGTGGACTTCAGGCTTTGCTCATCGGCATGTAAGTCGAACCAGATAACGTTTTCGCGCGAGGTCATGGAAGACGGTACGGTGCGTGATTCAAGTTCAAACACGTTTTCGATCAATTCATGTTCCTGCTTACGCAGCACGCCCGCCAGTGCACCAGCTTCAAATACCGCATAAACGTCGTCGGACGTGATGTCGTCTTTACGCACCATCGGCAGCTTGAAGATGCGGAAGATAACGTTCGCCAGACCGTTGAAGAACCACACCAGAGGTCTGAAGACAAACAGACAGAAGCGCATCGGGTTGATGATTCGCAAAGCAACCGTTTCGGGCGAAATCATACCGATGCGTTTCGGAGTAAGGTCTGCAAACAGAATGAACAGGCTGGTGACGAGGGTGAACGAAATAATAAAGCTGAGCTGATCGGCAAGCTCCGGAGACAGAAAGCGTTCCAGCAGCATTTTAAACGCGGGTGAAAATGCCGCATCGCCGACGATACCGCCGAGAATAGCCACGGCGTTCAGGCCAATCTGCACCACGGTAAAGAACATGCCCGGCGTTTCCTGCATCTTCAGCACACGCTGCGCGTTAACGTTGCCTTCATCGGCCAGCAGCTTAAGTTTGATTTTACGGGAGGCGGCAAGCGAGATCTCAGAGACAGAGAAGAAGGCACTGATAGCAATAAGAATAAGTATTATCAAAATACTGTTTAACATAATTTATCCGGCTGTTGTGGCCAGATCCTCGGAAGGGAAAGTTGAAAAATCTATGGGGTCAAACACAAGAAATGCTGGCCGCTTTTGTGAACGAGCCAGCAAATTCAACGGGTAGTATAGCGTAAGGAAGGGATATGCTGCCAGAGGGTGTAATTTAACCTGCCGGAAGCTGCATTTTTCTTAATAAGATTTTTGATAAAAGGCACGCAACATTTAGCCTGCTTTGTGAGCGATTAGCGGCATCTTCGGTACCCCGGAACTCTTTCCTTCCTTTTTCCACCCACCTGACTGGTTAGCCCAATATCAGGAGAGCGTTCACATGGTCAATTCCGTTACTTCCGCGCACAGGCATGCTGCGGAGCTTCCTCTCTTACCGGAACATAGCGGCCAGCGTCCTGCGTCGATTGCTTCCAGCGCGTCTGTTGCCACCTCTGCCGCCGTTAGCGCGCACGA
The DNA here is from genome assembly GCA_009668225.1 of Enterobacteriaceae bacterium RIT693. Lineage (GTDB taxonomy): Bacteria > Pseudomonadota > Gammaproteobacteria > Enterobacterales > Enterobacteriaceae > Cedecea. The sequence continues at coordinate 37,877 of WJYK01000004.1, forward strand.
AAGCCTGCATTTTGTTGGCGATAGCGTTTATGGTTCTGCAAACGAAGCTGCTATTCATCACAAGCTTGGTGCGCTATTTGGCAAGCACATTAGCGGCGATAATCATGCTGAAATGCACGCCCTGATCGAGTCGAGAACCCGTGAGCTCCACAAAATGGGGGAAACGCCCGCATCCATTGAGGCTGTGCTGGGCAAAGGCCATCAGTTGGACAGGCTAGGTCAAGTGGCGCGAGGGGCCGTGCGGGCGATCCCGTTTGCGGTAGCGTCGGTCGCCTACGATAAAGTGCCGCTACTGAGCACTTTTGCCCATACCGCCGCGGAAATTGGCCTCCATGCAGGCCTGCAGTCCAGCATTGCCGACACCATTGGCACCACGCTGCTTAACCGAGCAACGGCGACGAATCCCTGGCTTTCAGCCAAAGACAGTGACCTGCATCCGGCGATGCGTGAGGCCGTAAAAGAGACAAAGCCCGGGCTGCTGACGACGGTGGCGGAAACCGGGCTGGCAATTCAGACCTATTCAGCACGCAACCTGGCGCGCCTGGCTACGGCGGCAACGCTCACGCATTTAGCGGGGGCGAAAGTGGCCGGGGAGGCCGATACCTGGCTTTCCGCTGCGGGAGGGCTGGTGGCGGGGGGCGCGATGAATGCCATTTTGCATGCGGTGGATGAAAGTAAGGGGCGTACGGGGCCAGAGTATTTGCTGGGGCGCAACGACTGGCAGCAGAAATTTACCGAGCTTAAAAATACGCATGTGGTGAGCGATACGGCAAAAAATGCCGCTCAGCGCATGGTAAGGCTGCCGCTGGATATTGCAACCGATAGCCTGGGGGCGGTAAGGAATGTGTTTTCTGCGCCCGGTCTCGGTAAAACCGCGATGCTTGCCGGGGGTTTTGCGGGCGTGACTGCTCTGCGCAGCATCATCGGCGGCGCAATTGCCAGCGCCAGCCCCAGAATTAATGCCGCCTCGCTAAGCGCCATTAGCCATGCTGCAAACGTTGTGGCTTCTGCTCCGGTATTCTTCGCCGTTCCTGCGGCGGAAATTCTCGCGGACGCAGCGGCAGGCAAAATGACGCAGGCGCTTCAGGAAAAGGTGCCAGCGGCCGTGAACTCGGCGGCGGGGTGGGTTGGGCATCAGCTACAGGCAGCATTAAACCGGCAACCGACGACATCCCTGAATGCAGCAGAGCAGCAGGTGTAACGATGGCTCTGTTCTGGGGAACAGGTCGGTCTATTACGTCCACATACTGGCAGTCCATTCTGGAGTCAAACTATGCATATTAATCCTGGCGCGCTACGTCCTGCGGGCATGTCGCCTTCCACCAGCGTACCTTCAACGGCGGCGGTTAAAGCCGCTTCGTCCGGCCTGCACACAAGCGATTTGCATGGCGCGCTTAAAAGCTGGGCTGCCGCTGCGCCCACCGTCGAAGAGGGGAAGGCACGAGCGGCCGCCTGCAGCGAAATAATGAATAACTTTCAGTGCCGCAACGAGTCATTAGATCTGAGTGAACGGGGGCTGACGGCATTACCCGAGTCGCTGGGCGCGCTGACGCACCTCAAACATCTGAATGTGTCCGGTAACCCGCTGCAAGCTTTCCCGGCCAAAGCGTTGTTACAGCTTGGTTCCCTGCAAACGCTGCAGCTGGCGATGAATCAGCAAAACCAGGGCGTGCCGTTTCGCCGCTCGCACGAACGTTTTGCGGATGAGGGATACAAGCTGCAGTTTTTCGCCCAGGGAAATAACCGTGCTCAGGTGATTCAGCAGCCGCCCCGTCAGAAAACCGCGCTGTTCACAACAGACCTGGCGCCTTGCCTGGCGGCAATGATCGTGCAGGATGGGAAAAGCCTGGCTTTACATATGGACAACCCGCAGCGCAGCGGCTCAGGCGGCATTCCTCTTGAGGATATGCTGTCCCGGCATTTGCAGCCGTCGGCGCGGAAAACCGAGGTGTTCCTGGTAGGGGCGAACGATCAGGGTTCGGCGGGTAATGTGCGGGCGATGCTGGCAGCGCTGAACAAACACGGCGTGGCAAACAATATCAGCATGGCAAGCCTCGGAAACGGACATACCTCAGCAACGCTTGACGTGAATAATCAGAAGGCGTGGGTGGGCTTTGGTTAACGACGCTAAAGAAAAAGCCAGTCGGTTGACTGGCTCTTATCGTGAAGATTATTGAGGCGGCAGGCAGACGCCGATGCCGCCAATGCCGCAGTAGCCGTGCGGATTTTTATACAGATATTGCTGGTGGTCATCTTCTGCGTAATAGAACGGACCCGCGTTGGCGATTTCGGTGGTGACCTTGCGCTTATCACCGGCGGCATCCATGGCGGCCTGGAAGCGTTCAAGGCTGGCGTGAGCGGCTTTGTCCTGCTCCGGCGTCAGGGGATAAATGGCGGAGCGGTACTGGGTACCGACGTCGCCGCCCTGGCGCATGCCCTGTGCCGGATCGTGGTTTTCCCAGAACACCTGTAATAGGTGCTCATAGCTGACAACGCGCGGGTCATAAACCACGCGCACGGCTTCCGCATGACCGGTCTGGCCGCTGCACACTTCGCGGTAGGTTGGGTTTAGCGTGTAGCCGCCGCTGTAGCCAGCTGCGGTGCTGTAAACGCCCGGAATTTCCCAGAACAAGCGCTCTACGCCCCAAAAACAACCCATTGCAAACAGGGCGATTTCCATCCCATCTGGTACATTTGTCATAGAGTGTTCGTTCACCGCATGAAGCGTCGCGACAGGCATAGGTGTATTGCGGCCTGGAAGCGCGTCAGCCTGGGTTACAGGATCAGTTTTTTCGAACAGATGCATGGTGTTGATTCTCCCGAAAATCGGTAAAAAAGCGAGCGGTTGTCATCGGCGCTGCAATTGCAGACAATACACCCGAGTTATAAGACTACATTACTTATAAGAAATATTTAGGCTAGTGAGATATTTTCAACCCTCGTTGTTAGGGTTTTGTTAATCCGCGGAGCGGTAATGACGTTTCCTTCCAGGGGTGGGAACAAGGATATTCAGGAGAAAACGTGCCAGGAATCCGTATTTTATGTATTACGAGCCTATGTGTAGCGAGCACATGGGCAAACGCCGCGAACGTACGTTTGCAGGTTGAGGGGCTCAGCGGTGACCTGCAAAAGAACGTACGTGCCCAGCTTTCAACCATTGAAAGCGATGAAGTGACGCCGGACCGTCGCTTCCAGGCGCGCGTCGATGACGCTATTCGTGCTGGGCTCAAAGCGCTGGGTTACTACGAACCGACCATTAATTTCACGCTCAACCCTCCCCCGCAAAACGGGGGGCGCCAGGTTTTGCTTGCCAAAGTAGATGCCGGGCAGCCGGTGTTAATTGGCGGCACAGACGTGATTTTACGTGGAGGCGCGCGTGCCGATAAAGACTATCTGGCGCTGCTGCCCAAGCGGCCAAAAATCGGCACCGTCCTCGACCATGCGGATTACGATAACTTCAAGAAAAGCCTCTCCAGTATTGCGCTGCGTAAGGGCTACTTCGACAGCGATTTCCGTAAAAGCCAGCTGGGCGTCTCTCTCGACAGACATCAGGCTTTCTGGGATATCGATTATGACAGCGGTGAGCGCTACCGTTTTGGCGCGGTGACTTTTGAAGGCTCGCAGATTCGCGAAGAGTACCTGCAAAATCTGGTGCCTTTTAAGCAGGGCGATTATTACCAGTCAAGCGATCTGGCCGAGCTGAACCGCCGGCTGTCGGCCACGGGCTGGTTTAACTCCGTGGTGGTGGCGCCCGAGTTTGAAAAGTCCCGCCAGACTAAAGTCCTGCCGCTGCAGGGCGTGGTGACGCCGCGAACCGAAAATACCATTGAAACTGGGGTCGGGTATTCCACGGACGTTGGCCCGCGCGTAAAGGCGAGCTGGAAAAAGCCGTGGATGAACTCGTATGGCCACAGCCTGACGACCAGCACCAGCCTCTCCGGGCCTGAGCAAACGCTCGACTTCAGCTATAAAGTGCCGCTGTTGAAAAGCCCGCTGGAGCAATATTACCTGGTGCAGGGCGGTTTTAAGCGCACCGATCTCAACGACACCAAATCAGACTCCACCACCGTGGCGCTGTCCCGCTATTGGGATATGTCGAGCGGCTGGCAGCGCGCGGTTAACCTGCGCTGGAGCCTGGACCACTTTACCCAGGCAGACGTCACTAACACGACGATGCTGCTTTATCCTGGCGTCAGCCTGAACCGCACTCGCTCGCGCGGCGGCCTGATGCCTACATGGGGCGACTCCCAGCGCTACTCGATTGATGTCTCCAATACGACCTGGGGTTCCGACGTCGATTTTGGCGTGTTCCAGGCGCAAAACGTCTGGATCCGCTCGCTGTATGAAAAACATCGCTTTGTGGTACGCGGCAATCTCGGCTGGATTGAAACCAACAACTTTAAAAAAGTGCCGCCGGATCTGCGTTTCTTCGCCGGGGGCGACCGCAGCATTCGCGGCTACAAATACAAATCTATTTCGCCGGAGGACAGCAACGGCAAGTTAACCGGGGCCTCCAAACTGGCGACCGGCTCGCTGGAGTATCAGTACAACGTGACCGGCAAATGGTGGGGCGCGGCGTTCGTTGACTCCGGTGAAGCGGTGAACGACATCAAACGAAGCAACTTCAAAACCGGCGCAGGCGTTGGCGTGCGCTGGCAGTCCCCGGTTGGGCCTATCAAGCTCGACTTCGCGGTACCGGTGGGTGACAAGGAAGAGCACGGTTTACAGTTTTACATCGGTTTGGGGCCTGAACTATGAGTCGCTGGAAGAAAATAAGCCTCGCGGTGCTGGCTGTGATTGTGCTGCTGATCGCGACAGTCGGTTTCCTGGTAGGGACTACGCCTGGCCTGCATTTGCTGTTTAAAGGCGCTAATCGCTGGGTGCCGGGGCTGAATATCGCTCAGGTTGACGGCGGGTGGCGCAATCTGACGCTGAAAAACCTGCGCTATGAGCAGCCTGGCGTCGCGGTACGTGCGGGCGAGGTTCATCTCGCCGTTGAGCTTAACTGCCTGTGGCACAGCAGCCTGTGCGTGAATGATTTCTCGCTGAAAGATGTGGATGTCGCGGTCGACACGAAAAAAATGCCGCCGTCTGCCCCGGTGCAGGAAGAGGACAGCGGCCCGCTGAATCTCTCTACGCCGTACCCGATTACCCTGAGCCGCGTGGCGCTTAACAACGTCAATGTGAAAATTGATGACACTACCGTTTCGGTGATGGATTTCTCCAGCGGCCTGACCTGGGAGCAGCGCAACCTGACGCTGACGCCAACTAACCTTGAAGGGCTGCTGATTGCCCTGCCGAAGGCGGCGCAGGTGGCAAAAGAAGAGATTGTTGAGCCGAAGATCCAGAACCCTCAGCCGGAAGAAGCGCCGCTGGGTGAAACGCTCAAAAAGTTGTTTGAGAAGCCGCTGCTGCCGGAAATGACCGACGTTAATTTGCCGGTGAACCTGAATATTCAGGAATTCCGCGGAGCGCGCCTGCGCCTGACCGGCGATACGGATTTGATGGTCAACTCGCTGCTGCTGAAAGTGAGCAGCATCGACGGCAACCTGAAGCTGGATGCGCTGGATGTGGACTCCTCTCAGGGGCTGGTGAACGCCACCGGCAGCGCCCAGCTGCGCGACAACTGGCCGGTTGATTTAACGCTCAACAGCACGCTGAACATTGAGCCGCTGAAAGGCGAAAAGGTGAAGATGACGGTGGGCGGCGCGCTGCGGGATGAGCTGAAAGTGGGCGTCAATCTTTCCGGCCCGGTGGGGATGCAGCTGAATGCCCAAACCCGGCTTGCCGAAGCCGGACTGCCGCTGAATGTCGAGGTAGACAGCAAGCAGCTTTACTGGCCGCTGACCGGCGCGAAGCAATATCAGGCTGATAATCTTAAGTTACGCCTGACCGGCAAAATGACCGACTACAAGCTCGCATTCAGTACCGCCGTGAAGGGAGAACAGGTGCCGCCTGCCACCATCACGCTGGACGGCAAAGGCAACGAGCAGCAGTTTAGCCTCGATAAGCTGCGCGTGGCTGCCCTGCAGGGCAACACCGACCTGAAAGCGCTGGTGGACTGGAGCAAAGCGATCAGCTGGCGCGGCGAATTAACGCTGGCCGGGATCAATACTGCGAAACAGTTCCCGGACTGGCCGGCGAAGCTTGACGGCAATATCAAAACCCGCGGCAGCCTGTATGGTGGAAGCTGGCAGCTGGATATTCCTGAGCTGAAGCTTGCCGGTAACGTGAAGCAGAATAAGGTCAACGTTCAGGGCACGCTGCAGGGCAACAATTATATGCAGTGGAAGGTTCCGGGTCTGCATCTGGAACTGGGTCGCAATACGGTGGACGTCAAAGGGGAGCTGGGTGAGAAAGAGCTGAACCTGGACGCCAATATTAATGCCCCGAACCTGGACAACGCCCTGCCGGGGCTTGGCGGCACGGCGAAAGGTATCGTGAAGGTTCGCGGTGACGTGAAAGCCCCGCAGCTGCTGGCTGACCTGACCGCAAACAGCCTGCGCTGGCAGGAGTTGACGATCGCCCGGGTTCTGCTTAAAGGCGATGTGAAATCGAGCGACCAAATCGCCGGTAACCTCAACCTGCGCGTAGAGCGAGTGGCTCAACCGGGCGTGAAGGTTGACCTGGTCACCCTGGACGCAAAAGGCGATGAGAAACAACATCAGCTTCAGCTGCGCGTTCAGGGAGAGCCGGTTTCCGGGCGTCTCAACCTGAGCGGTAGCTTCGATCGCAACGAAGAACGCTGGCGTGGCAAGCTAAGCGACACGCGTTTTGATACTCCGGTGGGGCCGTGGGCGCTTAACCGTGACCTGACGCTGGACTTCCGTAACAAAGAACAGAAAATCGCGATTGGCCCGCACTGCTGGGTGAACCCGAACGCCGAGCTTTGCGTACCGCAAACCATCGACGCCGGAGCGAAAGGTCGGGCGGTGGTTAACCTCAACCGCTTCGATCTTGCCATGCTGAAACCGGTGATGCCGGCGGATACGCAGGCCAGCGGCGTGTTTACCGGCAAGGCAGACGTCAGCTGGGACAGCGAGGCCGGAGGCCTGCCGCAGGGCCAGGTGACGCTCAGCGGGCGCGGCGTGAAGGTGGCGCAGGTGGTGAACGGCAATACCCTGCCGGTTGCTTTCGACACGCTGAACCTCAACGCCGAACTAAAAAATAACCGCGCCCAGCTTGGCTGGCTGGTGAAGGTAGCGAATAATGGGCAGTTTGATGGCCAGGTGCAAATCACCGATCCGCAGGGGCGACGCAACCTCGGCGGCAACGTCAACGTTCGTAACTTCTCTCTGGCCATTGCCAACGCTATCTTCTCGAAGGGCGAAAAGGCCGACGGGACGCTGAACGCGAACCTACGCCTGGGAGGGAACCTTGAGCGGCCGCAGATGTTCGGGCAAATGCAGCTTAATGGCGTCGACGTCGAAGGCAACTTTATGCCGTTCGACATGCAGCCAAGCCAGATTGCCATGAACTTCAACGGGATGAATTCAACGCTACAGGGTGTGGTACGTACAAAACAGGGGCAGATTGTGTTAAGCGGCGATGCCGACTGGACGCAAATCGACAACTGGCGCGCGCGAGTTGCCGCGAAGGGCAGTAAAGTGCGTATTACCGTGCCGCCGATGGTACGTCTGGATGTGTCTCCGGATATCGAGTTTGTGGCGACGCCGAGCCTGTTTACCCTTAACGGGAATGTTGATGTGCCGTGGGCGCGTATCGTGGTGCATGACGTGCCGGAGAGTGCCGTGGGCGTATCCAGCGACGAAGTCATGCTGGATAAAGACCTTAAACCGGTTAATCCACAGTCCGCCGGGATCCCTATCAACAGCAACCTGACAATTCACGTCGGTAATAATGTGCGGCTGGATGCGTTCGGCCTGAAAGCACGCCTGACCGGCGATCTGAAAATGGTTCAGGACAAGCAGGGCCTGGGGCTTAACGGGCAGATAAACATTCCACAAGGGCGCTTCCACGCGTACGGCCAGGATCTTATCGTCCGCAAAGGTGAGCTGCTGTTCTCTGGTCCACCGGATAACCCATACCTGAATATTGAAGCTATTCGTAACCCTGACTCTACCGAAAACAGCGTGACGGCGGGCGTTCGTGTGACGGGGCCTGCAGATGAGCCAAAAGCTGAAATATTCTCTGACCCGGCGATGTCGCAGCAGGAAGCCTTGTCCTACCTGCTTCGTGGCCAGGGTTTAGATACCTCCGGCAACGATGGCGACGCGATGACGTCAATGCTTGTGGGTCTGGGGGTTGCACAAAGTGGTCAGGTTGTGGGTAAAATCGGCGAGACGTTTGGCGTAAGCAATCTGGCGCTCGACACCGCAGGAGTGGGGGATTCCTCTCAGGTGGTGGTTAGCGGCTATGTACTGCCGGGTCTACAGGTTAAATATGGCGTAGGTATTTTTGACTCTCTGGCGACGTTAACTCTGCGTTATCGTCTGATGCCTAAGCTATATCTGGAAGCGGTGTCTGGCGTAGATCAGGCACTAGATCTGCTCTATCAGTTTGAGTTTTAGCAATGCGAATATTTGTTTACGGCAGTTTACGACGCAAACAAGGCAACAGCCACTGGATGACCAACGCCCAGTGGCTGGGTGACCACACGCAGGAAAACTACGTGTTGTATAGCCTTGGGCATTATCCAGGCGCCGTGCCGGGTGATGGTGTGGTGTTGGGTGAAGTTTACCGAATAGACGCCTCCACGCTTTCCGAGCTTGATGCGCTGCGCACCAAAGGGGGGGAGTACAGCCGTCAGCTGATTCAGACACCTTACGGCGGCGCGTGGATGTACGTTTACCAGCGTCCGGTGGAGGGGTTAACCCGTATCGATAACGGTAACTGGCTGGATCGAGAAAAGTATTAAGCACATCCTAAGCGGCCACGCCAACACGTGGCCGTTTTTTTGCCTGCCAGCTAGTTGGTGAGCGAGAAGAAGAAACAAAAACACCGCCCTCAGGCGGTGTTTTTTCTTCCGGGCTAACTTACTTCTTAGCGCGTTCGAAAGAGGCGATGATTTCAGCTTTAGCGGCTTCGGCGTTGTCCCAACCGTCAACTTTCACCCATTTGCCTTTCTCGAGATCTTTGTAGTGCTCGAAGAAGTGAGTGATCTGCGCTTTCAGCAGTTCTGGCAGGTCGTTTACGTCTTTGATGTGATCGTACTCTTTGCTCAGTTTGGTATGCGGCACGGCAACCAGCTTCGCGTCTTCGCCAGACTCATCGGTCATTTTCAGCACGCCAACTGGGCGGCAACGGATAACGCTACCTGGCTCCAGTGGGTATGGCGTTGGGACCAGCACGTCAACCGGATCACCGTCCAGAGACAGGGTGTGGTTGATGTAGCCGTAGTTGCATGGATAGAACATCGCGGTAGACATGAAACGGTCAACAAACAGCGCGCCGCTCTCTTTGTCTACTTCGTATTTGATTGGGTCAGCGTTAGCAGGGATTTCGATAACAACGTAGATATCTTCCGGCAGATCTTTACCCGCTGGGACGTTGAGTAAGCTCATGTCTGTTTCCTTTAACCTGGTGTATTTCAAGTGCCCGATATTATAGCCAACTGCGGTTAAATGTCTTTTGCTGTTTTTTGACCACGGCCCTTCTCGCCGCCAAACCCGCCGCTTTAGGCTGCAGAAGCCTTGAGTCACGGCATTGTCATGATTGAGGTAAACATCAGCGCAACAAGCACTTAACGAGTATAAATAACGCAAATTGATTAAACATTTTCCGAAAATTGCCGATAACCCGCTCACTACTTTATTCATGAGCCATCGTTAACCGGGAATGTAGCATGTTGAGAAATTTGTCGATTCGTACGGGGCTGCTGACGCTGTTAGCGGTTATGACGTTCTTGCTGTTGGTTGTAAGCGGCATCGGCATTTATGCCCTGCAGCAAAGTTCCTCCTCTCTTGAGCGCATTAACCGCCTGCAGGGAGAGCAAATGGTACGCCTTAGCGATGGTTATATTCTGCTGCTTCGTGCCCGCAATGAGGCAAGCCAGGCGGTGCGCCAGATGGAAATCGGCATGCTGGACGACGCGACAAAAGCCACGAAAAACATTGCCGGTGAAGTTGGCCTGGCGCAGAAAAACCTGAAGTCCGTTATCGACAGCGGCGTTGACGACGACCAGGGCAACGCCCTGCTTACCAGCCTGGCGCAAAGCTTTGGCACCTATCAGGTACAGGGGATTACCCCGATGCTGGCCGCGTTGCAAAAACAAAGCCCGGACGATTATTACGATCTGCTGGAAAAAAGCCTGATCCCGCTGGGACTGAAATTTGATAACGATGTTCAGGCGTTCCAGCGCTGGGGTGAAACGCGTGGTAACAGCGAAGTTGCAGCCGTACAGCTGCACAAAAAAATCGTTCTGGGCTTTATTATTCTCGCCGCGCTGCTGACCGCCGCCATTATTGTGCTGGTCTGGCTGGCGCTGCGCCACCTGCTGCTGAAGCCGCTGGATGAGGCTATTCATCAGCTGGAGTTTGTGGCGGAAGGGGATTTAACCCAGCCGCTGCCGCAAACGGGCAATAACGAATTTGGCCGTCTTGCCGGCGCGATTGTGGCGATGCGAACGTCCCTGGTAGACTCGGTAAGCCGCGTGCGTGATGCCTCTTCCCAAATTGATACCGGCAGCCGCGAGCTGGCGGCAGGTAACCTCAATCTCTCCCAGCGAACGGAATCAACGGCCACTTCGCTTGAAGAAACGGCGGCCAGCATGGAGCAAATTACCGCTACAGTGAAACAAAACGCCGATAACGCCGAGCAGGCGCACAAGCTGGCGAAAGTGGTCTCCGATACCGCCGACCGTGGCAGCGAAATGGTTTGCTACGTGATTGAAAAAATGCGCGACATCTCAGGTAGCGCAGGCCGTATTGCCGACATTCTGAGCGTTATCGACGGCATCGCTTTCCAGACCAATATTCTGGCGCTTAACGCCTCGGTTGAAGCCGCCCGCGCGGGCGAGCAAGGCCGTGGTTTTGCCGTGGTGGCCGGTGAAGTGCGTACTCTGGCAAGCCGCAGCGCCGAGGCAGCAAAAGAGATCCGCACATTGATTTCCGATTCGCAAACTCACGTGGGTGAGGGCAGCGAGCTGGCGCAGCAGGCCGGGGAAACTATGGACGAAATCGCCGAAGAAATTATGCGTATGACCAAACTGGTTCGCGAAATCGCCAACGCGTCTAACGAACAGAGCCACGGTATTGAGCAGGTGAATATTGCGGTAAGCCAGATGGATGAGGCGGCGCAGCAGAACGCGGCATTGGTTGAGCAGTCCACCGCCGCCACGCATTCGCTGGAAGAGCAGTCGCAGCAGCTGGTGGCCGCGATGGCGTCATTCCGTTATTAATCGAGTAATGCCTCTTCCCTGGGGAAGAGGCATATTGTGCAGGATAAATCAGGCGTCCGGGTATTCGCGAATAAAGCGCTCTACGTCCTCGACCATATGCTGAGTGCCGACGAAGAACGGGCGGCGCTGGTGCAGCGTGGTTGGGATGATATCCAGAATTCTCTCTTTACCGTCGCTGGCTTTACCGCCGGCCTGTTCCGCAAGGAATGCCATCGGGTTACCTTCATACAGCAAACGCAGCTTGCCTTCCGGGTGGCTTGCGGTGCTTGGGTAAAGATAAATCCCGCCTTTCAGCAGATTGCGGTGGAAGTCGGCAACCAGTGAGCCAATATAGCGCGAAGTATACGGGCGCTTGCTGGCGGCATCTTCTTCCTGGCAGAACTTGATGTACTTCTTCACGCCGTTTGGAAATTTAATGTAATTGCCTTCGTTGATGGAGTAGGTATTGCCTCTCTCCGGGAAGCGCATGCGCTCCTGGCTCAGGCAAAATACGCCAAGTGAAGGATCGTAGGTGAAGGCGTGAACGCCGCAGCCGGTAGTGTAAACCAGCATGGTCGACGAGCCATAAACCACGTAGCCCGCGGCAACCTGCTTATTGCCCGGCTGAAGGAAGTCTTCCTCAGTAACCGGCGTGCCGACCGGCGTAATGCGGCGGTAGATAGAGAAGATGGTGCCAACGGAGACGTTAACATCAATGTTAGAAGAGCCGTCAAGGGGGTCCATCAGCACAACGTATTTGGCTTGCTCGGCGCCTTCGAAGACCACGATCTCGTCTTCTTCCTCGGAGGCGATACCCGCAACTATGCCGCGTGCTTTAAGCGCTGCCTTCAGTTTTTCATTCGCAAACAGGTCGAGTTTTTGCTGCTCCTCACCTTGCACGTTTTCAGCACCGCTCGCCCCCAGGATATCGACCAGTCCGGCCTTATTGATATCGCGATGGATGATTTTGGCGCCCAGCTTTATTGCCGACAGTAAAGCCGTGAGCTCACCAGTAGCATGGGAAAACTCATGCTGTTTCTCGACAATAAATTCACCTAACGTTTTCATAACACTTTCCCTGCATCATTATGTTGGATAAAGCGATCGCAACAATCTTAACAAACTTTCAAAAAGTCGCGCACAGGTGAATCGCGCCAGCACGTTAAGGAATATCCTGAAATGCGTTTCGCCCGCGGCAGGCATGCGGTTAGAATGTGCGCCAAACCAAGAAAGGAAAATTCCTATGCGCATTCATATTCTAGGGATCTGTGGCACCTTTATGGGCGGCCTGGCGATGCTGGCTCGCTCTTTAGGGCATGAAGTGACCGGCTCCGACGCCAACGTTTACCCACCGATGAGCACGCTGCTTGAAGAGCAGGGTATCTCGCTAATTGAAGGTTATGACGCCAGTCAGCTGGCTTCGCACCCGGATCTGGTGATTATCGGCAACGCGATGACGCGCGGTAACCCGTGTGTTGAGGCCGTTCTGGAGCAGGGCATTCCGTATATGTCCGGCCCGCAGTGGCTGCATGATTTTGTCCTGCGTGACCGCTGGGTGATTGCGGTTGCGGGTACTCACGGTAAGACGACAACCGCCGGTATGGCGACCTGGATTCTGGAAGCGTGTGGCTATAATCCAGGCTTTGTTATCGGTGGTGTACCGGGGAACTTTGACGTTTCCGCTCGCCTGGGCGACGGCCCGTTCTTCGTGATCGAAGCTGATGAATATGATTGTGCGTTCTTCGACAAGCGCTCTAAGTTTGTCCATTACTGCCCAAGAACGCTGATCCTCAATAACCTTGAGTTCGATCACGCGGATATCTTTGACGATCTGAAAGCCATCCAGAAGCAGTTCCACCACCTGGTGCGCATTGTGCCGGGCCAGGGCAAAATTATCTGGCCGGAAAGCGATGTCAATCTGAAGCAAACCCTTGCGATGGGCTGCTGGAGCGAGCAGGAGCTGGTGGGCGATCAGGGCCACTGGCAGGCGAAAAAGCTGACGACCGATGCTTCCCAGTGGGAGGTTTACCTGGACGGCGAGTGCGTTGGTACCGTCAACTGGCAGCTGGTTGGCGAACACAATATGCATAACGGACTGATGGCGATTGCCGCAGCCCGCCATGTTGGCGTAACCCCGGCCGATGCCGCTCAGGCGTTGGATGGTTTTGTTAACGCACGCCGCCGCCTTGAACTGCGCGGCGAAGCGCATGGCGTCACGGTTTACGACGATTTTGCTCACCACCCAACGGCTATTCTGGCGACGCTGGCAGCCCTGCGTGGGAAAGTGGGCGGCACTGCTCGCATTCTGGCGGTTCTGGAGCCTCGTTCAAACACCATGAAAATGGGCGTTTGCAAAGATGACCTGGCTCCGTCATTAGGGCGTGCAGATGAAGTCTTCCTGCTCCAGCCGCAGCATATTCCGTGGCAGGTCGCGGAGGTTGCTGAGGCCTGCGTACAGCCAGCACACTGGAGCGCAGATGTGGACACGCTGGCGGAAATGGTGGTGAAAACGGCACAGCCGGGCGACCACATTCTGGTCATGAGCAACGGCGGTTTCGGCGGTATTCACCAGAAACTGCTGGATGGCCTGGCGAAGAAAGCGGAACAGCAGAACGAACAGGCTTTTTAAGCGAGTCTGCCTGATACAAAAAGGGCGTACCTTGAGGTACGCCCTTTTTCTTTAGTAGAGCTCCGGGGCCTTTGGGTTTGGCCCGAAACGGTTAGTTGCCGGCGTGCCGTCCTGGCAGTTGAATGCCAGGATGATCAACCAGCCGACAATCGGAATTAACAGCAACAGCAGCCACCAGGCAGAGCGATCGGTGTCGTGCAGGCGACGGAACTGTACTGCCCAAAGCGGCAGGAAAACCAGGACGCTGTAAATCGTGGTGAGCGCCCCTTCGTCTTTATAAATGTGCAGCCCAAGCATTTTATCCAGCACGCTAAGTACCGCTGCTAAAACAAAGTTCACCAGATGAAACATCCAGTACTCTTTGCGGCGCGCACGTCCGCCAAAGCCAATGTAATTTGTTAATACTTTGAAATACCAATCCATTTAAGGCCTGCCTTTATTATCCGACAATCACCTGAACGGTAAGCGATCGATTCAAGAATAGTCGTGAATGCATTGGCCGTAAATCGTTGTTGTGCTGAATATTCCTAACGCTTCCTAAACCGTTCATCACGCCCGTGCGGTTCGTCTAAATCCTGTGCAGGGCCGGTGGAAATGATACCGGCTGGGTTAATGGTGTTGTGGCTACGATAGTAATGGTGGCGAATGTGCGGGAAGCTTACCGTTTCGCTTACTCCCGGCAGCTGATAGATATCACGCAGGAAGCCGTAAAGATTGAGGTAGTCGCTGATGCGCCGTTTGTCGCATTTGAAATGAGTGACATACACCGGGTCAAAACGTACCAGCGTTGTCCACAGGCGAATATCCGCTTCGGTCAGCCGGTCACCGGTTAAATAGCGGTGCTGGCCAAGAATTTGCTCAAGGCGCTCCAGCGAGATGAAAAGCGTGTCCACGGCTTCGTCATAGGCTTCCTGGGCGGTGGCAAAACCTGATTTATACACGCCGTTATTCACCGTGTCATAAATCCAGCTGTTCAGCTCATCAATCTCGCTTTTTAAGGCGTCAGGGTAATAGTTGCCTGCTCGTGCGCCGAGGGCATCGAAGGCCGTATTAAACATACGTATAATTTCAGCGGACTCATTGCTGACAATCGTCTGGTTTTTCTTGTCCCACAGCACGGGAACCGTCACGCGGCCGGTATAGTGTGGATCGGCCTGCAGGTAGAGCTGATAGAGAAAATCGTGCTGGTACAGGCTGTCACCGGTTGCATCCGGGAAATCTTTGGCAAACGTCCAGCCGTTCTGCAGCATCAGCGGGTTGACGACGGAAACGGAGATAAACGGCTCAAGACCTTTTAGCTTGCGAACGATCAGCGTTCGGTGTGCCCACGGGCAGGCAAGAGAAACATAAAGATGGTAGCGGTCTTTCTCCGCGGCAAATCCCCCTTTTCCCGTTGGGCCGGGCGCGCCGTCGGCGGTAAGCCAGTTGCGGAAGGCGGATTCCGAACGTTTAAAGCGGCCGCCGGTCGATTTGGTGTCGTACCAGACGTCGTGCCAGACGCCGTCGATGAGTTGTCCCATTTTTTCTCCTCCTCAATAGCAAAAAAGCGAAGACGGTGTCTTCGCTTTCTCAGTGTTCATCAGTATAGAACGCTTACCATTTTTTATTCAGTACGCGGTCAAGGCTGATGGCGCCCGGGCCGAAGACCGCCAGCAGCAGGTAGCCACCCGCGATGGTGAAGTTTTTCATAAACATAATGGAGTTTACGCCTTCAGCGAAGTTGCTGTGGAACAGGAACGCCGTCAGAAGAGTAAACAGTGCGGTAATCAGCGCCGTCGTACGGGTCAGGAAGCCAAACAGAATGGCCAGGCCGCCGCCAAATTCAAGCAGGATGGTCAGCGGCAGCAGTGCGCCCGGGACGCCCATCGCTTCCATGTACTGCTGAGTGCCTGCATAACCGGTGATTTTGCCCCAGCCAGCGGTAATAAACAGGATTGGCATTAAAATACGAGCAACCAGTACGCCAACATCTTCTAATTTTTTCATTTTACTCTCCAGCGGTTCTTTTTTCCGGCTTACTCTGCCAGGGCTTAAAAAGGGCGCAAACCCCAGTGGTTACCGGTGTTTGCTGTTGATGGGGAGGATAATAGACGGGGTGAAAAAAGATTGTTAGCAAGGAAAACTGTCTAAGTTCTTCAAATATCCTGAGTGAACTAAGCGGGGAAAGTAAAAACACGGAGCGAATGTGATGTCAGGGCATGACGGTAGTAGAAGATAAGGGAAGCGTTCGTGGCACAATAAAAAACACCGCCCTGGGGCGGTGTTCTGGGTCAGCGCGGTGGCTGAGTAAGCGTATTGCGGATAAGCCGCCAGGTACTCCAGGCGCCAAAACCTCGCTTTGCCCAGCGCATAAACCGCCCCGGGTGCTTCACCGTCCAGATAGCCAATACGCTACTGGCGATCATGGCGTAGGTGCGTAGGCTTAGTAACGTGTTCCAGCCGCGATCGTACGGGCTGGTAACCTGTAACCAGTCGCGCCTTGCGGCGCTAAGATCAAGCCGCTGCTGTTGAACCTGGCTGAGCAGATACGCTTTACGCTTCGCACGTTCCGCATCGCTCATTACTTATCCTCTTCCAGCAATTCCCTGTCGTTTTCCAGCTCGCGCCGGGTATGGCGTAAGAGCGTGGACTGACGGGATTTACGCAGCGTCCAGATACCGCCAATTAGCGCCAGAGACAGCAGTACGACCGTTGTCGCAATCATGGCGTTAAGGCGATACTGTGGGTCAACGGCCCAGATAACCAGTACCATCAGGCTCATTAAGCCAAACGCGGCAAACAGCATGGTCAGACCGAGCATCAGCAGCAGCTGGACGAGATGTGCTTTCTCCTCTTCCAGTTCAACCACGGCAAGGCGTACCCGGGTTTCAACCATGCCAACCAAAATGGTGACCAGCCGCTGGCCAATGCCAAGCACGCTTTTGCCCGGCCCCTGGCTTTGGTGAGAATCAGCCATCTTAACGACGTGCCAGTAACACACCCAGCACGACGCCAACCGCCGCACCAATGCCGACCCCGGTCCACGGGTTATCGCGAACGTAATCATCCGCTTTTGCGGCAGCTTCGCGGGTTTGTTTCGCGATGGCATCGCCGGTTTCACCGAGGCGATCGCGGCTCTCTTTTAGCGCTTTTTCAGCTTTATTGCGCAGTTTGTCCAGTTCAGTTTTTGACTTGTCCGTGGAAGCACTCAGGACTTCTTCAAGCGTATCTGCCAGGGATTTCAACTCAGCGCGCAAATGTTCTGACGTAGTATCTTTTGACATAATTCTCTCCGAGTGTTTGAGATGGATCCTTAAAGTCTGCGACTACAAAATCAGTAATCACGCTTCTCTAAAGCTTTGAGGTTATCTTCTGCTTCTGCAAGTTTCTTCTCACGTTTTGTGATTTTTTCCGGGTCACCCTTCTGGCGGGCTTCGTTGAGATCGGCTTTGCGCTCTTCAACTTCTGCTTTCTGCTTAGCAATCTTCTTTTGGTGCTCAGCGCGCAGGCTGGTGTCGCTGCAGTTTTCACGAACTTCACTCAGCGCTTTTTTCAGGCCATCAATACGGTGCTGATTGTTGTGTTTTTCCGCATAGCCAATCTCGCGTTGAATATCCTGCTCTTTTTCACTGCAAAGGGAATTTGCCTGTGCGGCAGAAGTCAGGGTGAGTAAAGTCAGTGCCAGTACGGTGCGGTAATTCATGGTTGAAACCTTCCATTGTCAGACGAGGTATAAAAGTATCAGCGATCATACTCTATGCGTCGTTCCCGAATGTTGAAAAAAGCGCTCACAAATAGCGGTAAAAACAGATAAAGCATAGTCATGAATCGACTAAAAACCCAGGGGGCAATAACAAATTCAGACTGAAAGAAAGGAGATTAGCCGAGGTGATTGTGATCGGGGCGCAGGATAGAGAGCCAGGCGAGTGCGTCTTTGTCGCCGTCCTGCTGGGCAATTACGTACCCCTGCGGCAGCGTACGGTTTAACACTTCCTTCGCGGCCTCGCTCTGGGCGCTGGAGTCAAAAGTCACTAACAACGTATTATTCAGCGGCGTAATGCTTTTGAAGCGAATGCCGTTGGCATCAAGATGGTGCCAGACATAAAAACCGTCAGGAATACTCCCGCCCTGCCGTGAAGCACGAATTTCGAGGGTAGAATCCTGGGTCTGCATGCCGGACCACACCATCAGCGATGCAATCGCCAGCGCTCCAACAAGCAGCGCCGCCCGCAGGCGGCGTGTGAAAGCTAATTTCATCGAATCCCTCTAGCTGTTTTGGCTGCGTTTTTTACGCCAAAGCACAATTAACGAACCGACCAGACCGATGACCAGCAGAACCACCGGGATCAGCATCAGGCATGACATTAAGGCATCTTCGTATTTCAGGAAGACCGGTGTTTTGCCCAGCAAATAGCCCAGCGAGGTCAGAATCAGTATCCACAACAGGCCGCTCATCCAGTTGAAGAACTGAAAGCGCGCGCTGCTAAGACCCGATAATCCGGCAATAGTTGGCAACAGGGTGCGAACAAAAGCGATAAAACGGCCAATCAGCAGCGCTGACAGGCCGTGCTTATGGAATAACTGGTGCGAACGCTGGTGATAATGCGCGGGGAGATGCGAAAGCCAGTTTTGTACGATGCGCGTATTCCCGAGCCACCGTCCCTGAATGTAGCCAACCCAACTGCCGAGGCTGGCAGCAATGGTGAGTAGTGCCAGCGTTTCCGGGAAACCCATTGAACCTTTGGCTACCAGCACGCCAACTAAAATAAGCAGGCTGTCGCCCGGCAAAAAGGCCGCCGGAAGCAGCCCGTTTTCCAGAAATAAAATCATGAACAACACAAAGTAGAGCATGCCAATCATTGAGGGATTGGCGAGCGTTTCGTAATCCTGGCTCCAGAGAGCGGAAAGCAGTTGAGTCAGTAGTTCCATTCAAGGTTCCTGGCACTTCGTTTAGGCCGCCGGTGTAAACGGATGAGCAGAATGCAGCATGGTTTTTATTATCATTTGCTGACTACAATCCGCTGCCCGTGCTGGTCTTCTGGAACAACACCTTGTGAAACAACGGCCCGGGGGCGCGAAATCAACACAGACGGCGAAATTGCATCTAATTGTAACAAAACTACGCGTTGTGCGTCACAGTATTTGCGTTTTGTTGATGAATGATTTTGCTTACCAGGAGGGAGGCTGGCGAGGGTATTTACAAACGCTGACACTATTTATGGTTTGCTTACCCTCGGCCGGGAAAATGACTATTTTTGACCGTTTGCAGCTTTATCAAGATGAACGACCGGATTTTCAGCGAACAAATAGCGGTCGGCGTTGAATTCGAAATCGTCGCTGGTGGCGTTAAACAGCATTTGACGCGTATTCTCGAGATGCTGCCACATAGCCAGTTTAGCCGCATGAGAGTCTTTTCGGATCAGGGCTTTAAGAATCTGGTCATGATCGTCGCACCAGTTATCTACCGGGCGCATGTCGATGTGCTCGTGCAGTTTTTTCCAGTAAGGGTTGTGAATGCGGTGGCTCCACATTTTTTCTACAATCGTTGCCAGCGCCCCGTTTTGTGTCGCCAGCGCAACCTGCACATGAAACTGGAGATCCCATTCAGAATCGCGGAATGTTTGTTCCTTTCGCGCTTTTTCCTGAATTTCCATCAGCTTCACAATATCCTGTTTGGTGACCTGAGTCGCGGCAAACTCAGCGATATTGCTTTCAATGAGCTGCCTCGCCTGCAGAAGCTCAAAAGGGCCGTAATTAGCAAACTCAAAGCGCTCGTCCGGCACGGTCATATGTTTTGCCTGGTTAGAAATCACGTGGATACCGGAGCCTTTTCGTACTTCCACGTAGCCTTCCACTTCCAGCATAATAATTGCTTCACGTACAACGGTACGGCTGACGTTTTTCTCTTCTGCAATATAACGCTCCGCAGGCAGCTTTTCTCCCACCAGGTAGACACCGGTTTCAATACGTTGTTTAAGTTCGGCTGCAAGCTGCTGGTAAAGGCGGCGAGGTTCGATGACGTCCATAATTTGCTCCGGAAGAGGGCTGCGCGTGAGTAAATTTGTTATACCACTTTTTCCGATAGCGCTCTAGCAACCAGGGTGAGAAATGCCGCCCGTAGGCGGCATCAGAGATATCAAGACTGCGTAACTGCTTTTGGCGAAATGCCTTCGGCCGCAAGTTCGCTGGCGGGCTGGTTTTTCAATACAGCCCAGATAACAACGGCACCGAGAAGATCAAACACGGCAAGCGCGGCAAAGAGCGGGCTAAAGCCTAGCGTGTCGGCCAGTGCTCCAACGACCAGGGCAAACAGCGTGCTGGCGGTCCAGGCTGCCATTCCCGTCAGTCCGTTGGCGGTCGCCACTTCGTTACGACCGAACACGTCGGAAGACAAAGTGATTAACGCACCCGACAGCGCCTGGTGTGCAAACCCGCCAACGCAGAGCAAAGCAATCGCCACGTAAGGGCTGGTAAACAGACCAATTGTGCCTGGGCCAATCATCAGTACCGCGCCCATCGTGACGACCAGCTTGCGGGAAACAATCAGGTTAACGCCAAACCAGCGCTGGAAAAGCGGCGGTAAATAGCCCCCGAGGATGCAGCCAAAGTCGGCAAACAGCATCGGCATCCACGCGAACATCGCAATCTCTTTCAGGTTGAAGCCGTAGGCTTTAAACATGAACAGCGGGATCCAGGCGTTGAACGTGCCCCACGCGGGTTCTGCCAGGAAGCGCGGCAGAGCGATGCCCCAGAATTGCCTGTTGCGCAGGATCTTCCATGCCGACATCTTTTTGGTGTTACCGGTCTGATGGTGAGCTTCCTGGCCGCTAATGATGTACTCACGTTCTTCGCTGGACAGCTTTTTCTGGTCACGCGGATTTTTATAGAACCAGAGCCATGCCATCGCCCAGATAAAGCTCAGCACGCCGGTTAAGATAAACGCCATCTGCCAGCTGTGCATCACAATGGCCCAGACTACCAGCGGCGGCGCTATCATCGCCCCAATGGAAGAGCCTACGTTAAAGTACCCAACCGCAATAGAACGCTCTTTGGCGGGGAACCACTCGCTGCTGGCCTTCAATCCTGCGGGGATCATGGCCGCTTCGGCGGCACCGACTGCACCCCGTGCAAGCGCCAGGCCGCCCCAGCTGCCTGCCAGCGCGGTTGCACCGCAGAAAATAGCCCAGGCCACGGCAAACACCGCGTAGCCAATTTTAGTGCCCAGCACGTCGAGCAGATAGCCGGCAACCGGCTGCATAATGGTATAACAGGCTGAATAAGCAGCAATTATCCATGAATACTGCTGCGTGGTGATATTCAGCTCACTCATTAGCGTGGGCGCCGCGACGGCTACCGTGTTACGGGTCAGATAGCCCAGCACGGTGCCCAGCGTCACCAGCGCTATCATGTACCAGCGTAAACCTTTTATCTTTCGCATTTCTAACCCCATCCCGTCTTTATTGTGAACGTTGTTCCAGGTAGACCGGCATCCGTTCCTGCTCTCGTCACCCAAGCCCTGAGGCAAGCGGTACTGCGACGGCTTGAAAGATAACTTGTCATACAGCTTTAAAAGTTGAGTGATATCACAAAAGCATTTTTGCTTAACTTCCTGCTACCGCTCGCCTGCAGGCCAGATAGAGAGCGGGGTTGGGCTGGGTTAAGGCAAAATTTACCGCCAGTGGAGTGTTCGTTTTGTGACCTTTAACGCAAAATTGAGGTCGTTGCATGAAAATTGGTGTGATAACTTTGTCCCATCATGCACAAGCATAGAACCGTTATCTGCAGAGGACGCCCAACTATGGCCCCGTTTATGACCGAAGATTTTCTTCTTAATACCGAATTCGCCCGCCGCCTGTACCATGACTACGCGAAATCACAGCCCATTTTTGACTACCATTGTCACCTGCCGCCGCAACAAATTGCCGACAACTATCGCTTTAAAAACCTGTATGACATCTGGCTGAAAGGGGATCATTACAAGTGGCGCGCCATGCGCACTAACGGCGTTGCAGAGCGGCTCTGTACCGGTGATGCCAGCGACCGTGAGAAATTTGATGCCTGGGCGGCAACGGTGCCGCATACGCTGGGCAACCCGTTGTATCACTGGACCCATCTGGAGCTTCGCCGCCCGTTTGGTATTACCGGCAAGCTCCTCTCCCCGGCAACGGCGGATGAAATCTGGCACCAGTGCCACTCGCTGCTGGAGCAGGAGGCGTTCACCGCCCGCGGCATCATGCAGCAGATGAACGTGAAAATGGTGGGGACTACCGACGACCCGGTGGATTCTCTTGAACATCATGCCGCCGTGGCCAAAGACGGCAGTTTTAACATCAAAGTGCTGCCGAGCTGGCGTCCGGATAAAGCCTTCAATATCGAGCTGGCGACGTTCAGCGACTACATTTCGACGCTGGCAGCGGTCTCGGATACTGACATCCGCCGCTTCAGCGATCTCCAGGCTGCGCTGGGTAAAAGACTCGATCATTTTGCCGCCCACGGCTGCAAGGTTGCCGACCACGCGCTGGACGTGGTGGTCTTTGCCGAAGCGGATGAGTCGACGCTGGATGCCATTCTTGCCCGCCGCCTGGCCGGTGGCGCAGTTAATGAAACCGAAGTGGCGCAGTTTAAAACCGCCGTACTGGTGTGGCTGGGTAGCGAATACGCCCGTCGAGGCTGGGTGCAGCAGTACCACATCGGCGCGCTGCGCAATAATAACCAGCGGCAGTTCCACCTGCTGGGGCCGGACGTGGGCTTTGACTCTATTAACGATCGCCCGCTGGCCGAGCCGCTATCGAAGCTGTTGAGCAAGCAGAATGTAGAGAATCTGCTGCCTAAAACCATTCTCTACTGCCTGAACCCCCGGGATAACGAAGTGATTGGCACGATGGTCGGTAACTTCCAGGGGGAAGGAAGGCCGGGGAAAATGCAGTTTGGTTCCGGCTGGTGGTTCAACGATCAGAAAGACGGTATGGAACGGCAGATGACACAGCTTGCTCAGCTCGGGCTGCTGAGCCGCTTCGTGGGGATGCTGACCGACAGCCGCAGCTTCCTCTCCTACACGCGCCACGAATATTTTCGCCGCATTTTATGCCGCATGTTAGGGCACTGGGTCCAGGCGGGTGAAGTGCCAGAGGATCTGCAACTGCTGGGTGAGATGGTGAAAAACATCTGCTTCAACAACGCCCAGGACTACTTTGCCATTGAGTTGAACTGAGGCTGAAATGCGCTATATCAGGATCCATAAACAGGATAACGTTGCGGTCGCTCTGGTGGATATGGAGGAGGGCGAAGGGATTGGTACTCTGCCGGACAGCTTCAGGCTGCGCCAGCCGATCGCCCGTGGCCACAAGTTCGCGCTTCGTGGCATTGCTGAAGGTGAAAACGTCGTGAAGTACGGCCTGCCAATAGGCCATGCGCTTTGCGGTATAGAAGCCGGGGAACATCTGCACTCCCACAACCTGCGCACCAACCTTAGCGATGTGGATGAGTATCGCTATCAGCCCGATATTGCTGAGGAGAGTAAACCTTTCGGCGATCGTGAGGTGAACATCTATCGCCGCAGTAGCGGCGCGGTTGGCGTACGTAACGAGCTGTGGATCCTGCCCACCGTGGGGTGCGTTAACGGCATTGCGCGCCAGATGCTGAGCCGTTTCCTGCAGCAGACGGGCAATGCGCCAGATGTCGACGGCGCGTGGCTTTTCAGCCATCAGTTTGGCTGTTCTCAGCTTGGCGACGATCATCTCAACACCCGCACCATGCTGCAAAACATGGTACATCATCCTAATGCAGGGGCGGTGCTGGTGGTGGGGCTGGGCTGCGAGAATAACCAGATTGAGGCTTTTCGCGAAACCTTAGGAGAGTACGAACAAAGTCGCGTTCGCTTTATGGCGCTGCAACAGCAGGACGATGAAGTTGAAGCGGGGCTTGAGCACCTTCATGCTCTTTATGAGGTGATGCGCCATGACAGGCGTGAGCCGGGCAAGCTGAGCGAGCTGAAATTTGGCCTCGAATGCGGCGGTTCGGACGGTCTTTCCGGCATTACCGCGAACCCGATGCTGGGCCGCTTCTCCGACTATATCGTGGCGAACGGCGGCACCACGGTGCTGACGGAAGTGCCGGAAATGTTTGGCGCGGAGAGGCTGCTGATGAGCCACTGCCGTGACGAAGCCACGTTTGATAAAACGGTGGCGATGGTCAACGACTTCAAGCGTTACTTCATCGAACACCACCAGCCTATTTACGAAAACCCATCGCCGGGCAACAAAGCGGGCGGGATCACGACGCTCGAAGAAAAATCGCTCGGCTGCACGCAGAAGGCCGGTGAAAGCCAGATCGTTGACGTTCTTCGCTATGGCGAAAGGTTAAAACAGCCGGGATTAAACCTGCTGAGCGCGCCGGGTAACGATGCGGTAGCGACCAGCGCTTTAGCGGGAGCGGGGTGCCACATGGTGCTGTTTAGCACCGGGCGCGGTACGCCATACGGCGGCTTTGTACCGACGGTGAAAATTGCCACTAACAGCGAGCTGGCGGTGAAGAAACCGCACTGGATAGATTTTGATGCGGGAAAACTGCTGCACGGTAGCACGATGCCCGAGCTGCTGGAGCAGTTTATTGATGTGATTGTTGAGAAAGTGAACGGCGCGCCAACCTGTAACGAGAAAAATGATTTTCGCGAGCTGGCGCTGTTTAAAAGTGGCGTAACGCTCTGATCTCCCCGCACAGAGCGGGGAGTGTCGGGATTAACTACGCAGCGGATCGGCCTTCGCCAGACGAGCATCTTCTGCCTGGCAAACGGCTGCGGTAAAGATAACGTCCGTCGAGGAGTTCAGCGCGGTTTCGCAGGAGTCCTGCAGTACCCCGATGATGAAACCTACGGCGACGACCTGCATGGCAATTTCATTCGGAATGCCAAACATGCCACAGGCCAGCGGGATCAACAG
The DNA here is from genome assembly GCA_009668225.1 of Enterobacteriaceae bacterium RIT693. Taxonomy (GTDB): domain Bacteria; phylum Pseudomonadota; class Gammaproteobacteria; order Enterobacterales; family Enterobacteriaceae; genus Cedecea. The sequence continues at coordinate 62,760 of WJYK01000004.1, forward strand.
CAGAGAGCCGCCCGCCACGCCGGAAGCACCGCAGGCGCACAGCGAAGCCACAACGCTCAGCAGCAGCGCTGTGGGCAGGTCTACCGGCACGCCCAGCGTATGTACCGCAGCGAGCGTCAGCACCGTAATCGTGATAGCGGCCCCGGCCATATTGATGGTTGCTCCCAGCGGAATCGACACCGAATATGTATCGCGATCCAGGTTCATTTTCTGACACATGCTCATGTTTACCGGGATGTTAGCTGCCGAGCTGCGGGTAAAGAACGCCGTGACGCCGCTTTCGCGCAGGCAGGCCAGCACCAGCGGATACGGATTGCGGCGAGTCGTGATAAACACCAGCAGCGGGTTGATGATAAGCGCCACGCCGAACATGCAGCCCAGCAGCACCAGCAACAGCTGGGCATAGCTCCAGAGCGTAGAGAAACCTGTTGTGGCAAGCGTTGAGGCCACAAGCCCAAAGATCCCGATGGGCGCAAAGCGGATAACCACCTTCACGATAAAGGTCACCGCGTCAGACAAATCGTTCACCAGGCTTTTGGTGGTTTCGCTACCGTGACGTAGGGCAAAGCCCAGACCCACCGCCCAGACCAGAATGCCGATGTAGTTGGCGTTCAGCAGGGCGTTTATCGGGTTGGCAATGAGGCTTATTAGCAGGCCGTGTATCACCTCGACGATCCCTGACGGCGGAGTTATGTCCGTGGCGCTGCTGGTCAGGTGAAGCGTAGAAGGGAACATGAAGCTCACGACGACCGCCGTCAGGGCGGCGGAGAAGGTACCCAGCAGGTAAAGCACCAGTATTGGGCGAATGTTGGTTTTTTGCCCGTGCTGGTGGTTAGCGATGGAGGCCATTACCAGCGTAAAGACGAGTACCGGCGCCACGGCTTTTAGCGCGCCGACGAACAGCGTGCCGAGCAGGCCGGTTGCAATGGCGGCGGGTTTGGAGACCAGCGCGAGCAGAATGCCCAGCACCAGGCCAACGAGAATTTGTTTTACGAGGCTGCCGCGGGCAAAGCGCTGCAGTAGTCCAGAAGCTTGCGAACTCATGAATACCTTCCTGTGTTTCAGTGATGTCGTGCCGTTCCGCGCGCGTAGTGGGCTACGTCTGTGCGGTTGTAAGAAAATGTGTTTGCCCGATGAGTATAAGGAAAAGCGGCGAAGGAAAAAGCATTTTGCGCTGGAATTGCGCTCAGCGTTAGGTTTCATAACTGATGATTAACATCTGTGTGACATATTCAGCAATTTGGGAAGATGGTCGTTTGCCAGAACGTAAAAGGGGCATTACGCCCCTTTATTTGTGATGAGATATTGGCTTATTCCGCCGACTTCTTCTGGTCGTTACGGTGATTCACCCAGGCGTTGATAATCAGCGTACCCGCCAGGATACCGCCCACCACGCCAAGCGAAACGGCGATAGGGATGTGGTAGAAATCGACGATCAGCATCTTCACGCCGATAAACACCAGAATCACCGACAGACCATACTTCAGCATTGAGAAGCGTTCTGCCACGCCGGCCAGCAGGAAGTACATTGCACGCAGGCCAAGGATGGCGAACAGGTTAGACGTCAGCACGATGAACGGGTCGGTGGTGACCGCGAAGATTGCCGGAATGCTGTCTACCGCGAAAATCACGTCGCTCAGCTCGACAAGAATCAGCACCAGCAGCAGCGGCGTAGCGTACAGCAGGCCGTTATGGCGCACGAAGAAACGTTCGTTCTCAATTTTATCCGTCATGCGCAGATGGCCGCGCAGCCAGCGAACCAGTGGCTTTTCGCCTATGCCGGTGTCGTCTTCCTTCGCCAGCGCCATTTTGATCCCGGTAAATAGCAGGAACGCGCCGAACACGTACAGCAGCCATTCAAACTGGGTAATCAGCCAGCTGCCGCCGAAGATCATGATCGTTCTCAGTACAATCGCACCCAGCACGCCGTAAACCAACACCCGGCGCTGCAACGCAGCAGGCACGGCAAAGTAGCTGAACAGCATCAGCCAGACGAAGACGTTATCGACCGCCAGGGCTTTTTCAATCAGATAACCGGTGAGGAAGGCGAGCGCCTGAGTGTCCGCCACTTCGCGGCCAGCGGTTCCGCTGAGATACCACCAGAAGGCAAGGTTAAACAGCAGGGAGAGAGAAACCCAGACCAGCGACCAAATAGCGGCCTGCTTCATTGACATGGTTTGCGAGCCACGGCGGCCCTGAACCAGGAGATCGATCGCCAACATGATGGCGACCACGACGGCGAAACTGCCCCAGAGCAGCGGAGTACCGACAGTATGCATAATAAGATTCCTTGAAAACAAAAACGGCCAACATCAGAAGACGCCAGCCGCTTTCGCTTGCAACAGGGATCTCGCCTTCCGGCAAGGTCTCACTTACGACGTTTTCACGTCGCCCGGCAACCGGATGCTTGCGCATCGTAATGACGATTAACCGGCAATGAAGTTACTCCCCTTTGCAGGTAACAAAATATGACAAGCAATGGCTTTGGTCAATATTTGGTACCTGTTTTTATGCAAAATACCTTATGCCGTTGTCTGCTGGCTCACATCATCCGCCGGGAATTTAACCCCGGTCTGGCGGCGAATCTCGGTCGCCAGCGCTGAAGTGCTGCGCGACGTCACCAACCCTGGGTGATTAACCACGTTTTCTTCCACCAACCGGGCGAACGTCTCCGCTTCGTACAGCATAGTATTGATATGCTGCGGCAGCGTCAGATCCTGTGGTTTACCGCCGCGCGGGATAAAGGTCAGGCGCTGGCATTCGGAGATCTTCTCGATCACCAGCGCCCCGGCTTCGCCCTGAATTTCACTTGGGATCGCCGAGTCGCTCACTTTGGAGTGCATCAGGGTGACGTCGAAATCGCCGTAGTTCAGCTGTACCGTGCCGTGGGCATCCACGCCGCTGTCCAGCAGGGAAGCCGTAGCGTGAACGGAGTACGGTTCGCCCCACAATGCGACCGCGGAGGCCAGCACGTAGAAGCCGATGTCCATGATTGAGCCGTTAGAAAACGCCGGATTAAAGGTGTTCGGGTTTTCGCCGTCCAGGTAGCGCTGGTAGCGCGAAGAATACTGGCAGTAGTTGAGCAGCACTTTGCGGATTTTACCGACCTTCGGCAGCGCCTGCTGCAGCGCGATAAAGTTTGGCAGGCTGGCGGTTTTAAACGCCTCGAACAGTACCACCTGGTTAACACGTGCGCAGGCGATAGCCGCTTCAACTTCCGCAAGATTAGAGGCCAGCGGCTTCTCGCAGATAACGTGTTTTTTGTGGCTGAGGAACAGCAGGCTCTGAGGGCCGTGCAGCGAGTTCGGGCTGGCGATGTACACCACGTCGATAACCTCGCTTTTTGCCAGTTCGTCCAGCGAAGTAAACAGATGCTCTACAGGGTAATCATTGGCGAAAGTCTGCGCCTGCTCCAGGCTCCGGGAGTAAACCGCAGTCAGCTTATATTTGCCGCTTTCATGGGCGGCATCCACGAACTGGCGGGTTATCCAGTTTGTTCCAATCACAGCGAAACGTATCATAGACGGGTGCGTTCTCCGGAAGTCGATAATCAAAAATTTTGGCGCTTAATCAGGCCGTACCGCTAAGGGCCAACTGGGTAAGCCAAAGCCGTGTATCGAATTCTAACTGGTGATACTGCGGTTCCATATGACAGCACAAGGCGTAAAACGCTTTGTTGTGATCCTTCTCCTTAAGATGCGCCAGTTCATGAACCACAATCATGCGCAGGAAGGCTTCTGGCGCGCCGCGAAACACGGTCGCAACGCGAATTTCCGCTTTGGCTTTCAGCTTATTACCCTGCACGCGTGAAATGGCGGTATGCAGCCCCAGCGCGTTATTCAACACGTGGATTTTGCTGTCATAAGCGACTTTATTTATCGGCGGCGCGTTGCGCAGAAACTGGCTTTTCAGATCCTGAGTATAAGCATAAAGCGCTTTATCGGTCGCAATGTTATGCCCCTGCGGGTAGCGCTTTTCCAGCACTGTGCCGAGGCGCTGCTCGCGAATCAGGGTGCGAACCTGCGAAAGCAAATGCTCCGGATAGCCGCTTAAATAAATCAGTTCGCTCATGCTTGTCTCAGGTTGAAGGAAAAAAAGGTATACTCTCGCCCCCACTACGGGGATATCACCAAACTTTACCATCCAGGAGGGCCGATGAGCCAATTAGACAACGGTTTTCGTTCACTGACGCTGAAGCGTTTTCCGGAAACGGACGACGTTAACCCGCTGCAGGCGTGGGAAGCGGCAGATGACTACCTGTTGCAGCAGGTAGACGAACTTGAGCCAGTCGGCCCCGTTCTTGTTCTTAACGATACTTTCGGTACGCTGGCCTGCGTACTGGCCGAACATAAGCCTTACAGCATCGGCGACTCTTACTTAAGCGAGCTGGCAACCCGTGAAAATCTGCGCGAGAACGAAATCCCGGAAAACAGCGTCACCTTCCTCGACAGCACCGCGGATTATCCGCCAGAGCCGGGTCTGGTGCTGATTAAAGTGCCTAAAACGCTGGCGCTGTTGGAGCAGCAGCTGCGCGCTCTGCGTAAAGTGGTTACGCCGGAAACCCGCATCATCGCCGGTGCGAAGGCGCGTGATATTCACAACTCCACGCTTGAGCTATTTGAAAAAATTCTGGGGCCGACTACGACCACGCTGGCGTGGAAAAAAGCGCGTTTAATTAACCCGACGGTAACCAAGCCAGAATTGGCCGATGCGCCAGAAACCCTGACCTGGAAGCTGGAAGGTACGCCGTGGACGATTCATAACCACGCGAACGTTTTCTCCCGTAACGGGCTGGACATTGGTGCGCGTTTCTTCATTGAGAGCCTGCCTTCTGACCTGGAAGGGGAAATTGTCGATCTGGGTTGCGGCAATGGGGTGATTGGCCTAACGCTGTTGGAAAGAAACCCGCAGGCTCAGGTGGTGTTTGTGGATGAGTCGCCGATGGCGGTCGCCTCAAGCCGCCTGAACGTTGAAACAAACCTGCCGGGTGACATCGACCGCTGCGAGTTTATGATCAATAACGGGCTGTCCGGCGTGGAGCCGTTCCGCTTCAACGCCGTGCTGTGTAACCCACCGTTCCACCAACAGCATGCGCTAACTGACCAGATTGCGTGGGAAATGTTCCATCACGCTCGCCGTTGCCTGAAGATCAACGGCGAATTGTATATTGTGGCCAACCGCCACCTCGACTACTTCCGTAAGCTGAAGAAAATTTTCGGCAACTGCACCACGGTTGCGACTAATAGCAAGTTCGTGGTGCTTAAAGCCGTCAAATTAGGCCGCCGTAGCTAACGCCGTATCGTCAGACGGATATCCGGCGCGATAGCACGTCGGATATCCATCCTTCATTTCATTGTACCCGTTCTTAACCCTGCAATATTCCCAACGTCTTTGATAATGAAATCTCAAGTAGTGAGGTTAGTCTATTGCTGCCCTGTGGATGATTTTATTGAAAAAATGTCATTTTAAAAATTGCATGACTTTATATTTAGGCTATAAAAATTAATTATCTCTTATGTATTATAAGAGAGGATGTCTTGTGTTTTTTATAATTGTGCTGTCTTTATCCTAAAAAATACCTGCACTTATTAACTATATAAACCTTTATGCTAAGCTGCCGTCGATTTCAGAAAACTTATATTAGTAGTTGGTGTTTAATATTCTTTTAAATAATTTATGTATTTCTGCACGCAGCAAGGGAATGTATTGTAAATATGATTTATATAATTAATAGAGTGGTGAAGTTTAAGCCGGCGGATGGCACGCTTTGGAATATAGACGATCCTGAGCATGTGATAAACTTAACGATCACCAATAGTAATCTTCTTCAGTTTATCCTGGACAGTGATGGAGCTATTCTTTTTCGCGAAGCGATACTTGAGGACATCTGGGATAAACAAGGGTTAAGTTCATCTAATAACACGCTCAATCAATATATATCTATTTCCAGAAGGGCTATTTCTTTACTGGGAGTAGAAGATGATGTCATTATCACTGTTCCACGCACTGGTTTTCGCTTAAATAAATATGTAGTTATCGAGAAAGAAAGTGATAGCACACCAGGGGATCAAGAAATCTCTTCTGATAAGGCAACAGGCAAACGATTAATAAATATAAAACTGCTGGTTTTCACCCTGGTACTATTAATTTTTTTTCTGCTCTTTTATTACTTCTTACATAACGATGAAAATAGCGTGGCAGAAAGTTTTTTCTATGTTGGTAAATACCATGTTTGTGATGTTTATATGATTGGTTCTGCGCTTCGTGAAAAGAATGATATTGTGCTTGAGCGCGCCAGTGCATTAATAGAAGAAGTTTCCGCAGCGTGCATTTCAGGTAAGGTATTTATTACCGATCTGGATTTTCGTGGCCAGGGGAGAGAGTTTCTTGCTGAGTGCACTCACGGTATAAATAGTAATGAAAACGCCTTTTGCAAAGGATACTATATTAAATGAATAATAGACTAGTCATTCTTTCTTATATCTTTCTTGCACTGATGGGCAGCGTTTTTTATCTGCACTCAATCTATGCTCAGGCATATGGATTTTCCTGTAATGATGCTTTTGTCTATATTGATAAAATGAAAAATGAGCGTTTCGAGGGGAATATATCAATAACATTAAGAGATGATTTTAGCGGCAGTGCGGAGATCGTAGGCAATTTAAAAAAGGATAAGCTGCTTTATGATGTTATTCGCAGTGTGGATTTTAAATATCGCGTTATGTCTCCTGAGACATTGGTTATTTATGGTGTCTACGGCACGGTATACGCAAGCGACTCAGTCAATAATACTTTTATCCCCGATCCTTTTCTCGATTTTCTTTTTTTTCGCGGTAAGGAATTAATGGAGTTGACGATTGTGATAAATAAAAATAATAACACCTACTTTTTTGGGCGAGAAAATAAAATCGTTTTTTCGTGCACGATATAAAATTTATGAGAGCCGGTTACTGCAGGCCAGCGCGCCCCTCCAGATACAGATTCTCTATGATACTCATAAGGATATTTATGAACGGAATAATCTCACTAACACTCCTGTTACCCTGTACTTTTTTTATCTCTTCATGTGTCAGTAATGATTCCGCGCGGATGCCACCCGTGCAGGCGTATCCGGCAGATAATTTTTTTACTGCCAATAATCAGGTTGCACCTCAGGAGAGTGATGCGACTTTTATTCGGGGTTTAACCGAAGGGATGACGGTCGCTTCAACGAATAATAAATGTATCGATAATTTCAATTTGCTCAAAGAGGAGAAGTCCGGGCAGTTTGAAAAATATTCCGAAGAGTACACCAAAATTACAGACGGTTATGCCTTCCTTAATGCGAATAAGAATATCATGGATGACAGTGCGAAGCGAATATACATTATGGAACTAAAGATGAAGATTGAAACACTCTGTGCAAAGATACAATATTCAAGTTTTATTTTAGTCAATGAAAAGCGTAAAAGTTTTTCTGATATATAGAGGGTGACGAGTGGTTTACCATAAAAACGTATAAATAGTGGTTACTAGACAGTTTTGTATGTGCATTTTTCAGTTTCATAATCCAGTAATAATGCCGCCCTGGTAACAGGCGGCAATCTTTTTAGCCTACATTGATGCTCCCTGAAGGCCTTCATTTCTCATCATTTAGGTTTAACAGGGCCGTTTTCGGTTTGGGTTTTCTCCTCCTTGTTACGTAACCCGCCCGCTTTTGCACTCATACTGCAATATCAACGCACTATCCCCCGCTAAAACTCATTTCCTTGCTGAATGGTTGCCCGTACCTGGCGCAGGAGGTGGTAAATATTTTTATCAGAGAGCGGACAGTAAATCCTTTGGATGAGTGAGGCTTATCAATGGGGAAAAGTAAGGTATCGCTTTGACTAACGGCGCGGTATGGCGTAATAAAAAGAAAAACCCGGCATGACTTATGTCCGGGATTTTCTGCATCGTGCTATTTGTTATGGGTGATAAAAAAATCTTTAAGTGAACTGAACAGCCTCCTCTGAAGGAGGCTGTTTTTGATCATAGCGTTAAGCGCAGCTTCCTTTGGCGCCGCTAGCAGACATGGTATTGGTAGGTATGACTTTTATATCACCCTCCGTCGTGTCTAATTTAAATACCGTCCAGTTAAGCATATTGGTTACCGTTGGCGTTGCACTTTCTATCTTGTATTCTTTATTTGTACCATCTGATAAATAAAGTTTAACCACTGCACTTCCGTAGGATTGTGGTAAATCTGTATATCTGTTTACCACGTAGCAGTATACCCCCGGGTGCAGACTGCTGATGGTTATCGTTTCAGGGCCGTAACCTTGTCGTGCATCGACGTCAAGATTGGCATCTGCGCCAGCAGGTTCCTTCGTTTGATAGTTCACTTTAATTAATGAGTTTGGTGCCCCAGCTGCAGGAACCCATAGATAGGAGTCCAAATCCAGAGGCGTTGAGCTCCAGGTTAAAATGACGCGGGCAGCTTTTCCGTTCAGATCGGGGGAGAGTACTGCGTTCTGTTCGTAGACAGTCACATCCTGGATATCCAGCGATTGCTCAAAACTGGAAAATCCTGAGCGTGTCACTTTCATCAGCCAGGTTCCCTGAGGAACATCGGCAATAGCGTAGGTACCGTTGCTCCCACTTGTGGTCTCGAAGGCCGGCGTGGTGTCGCTTGCGGAACGGTACAGCTTAATTGCGGCATTCGCTATCAGGGCGTTATTTACCCCGTTGGTGATTTTCCCCTTTAGTTGCACCAGTTGAGCCTTAAACGCCACCTTTTTATCGGCATTTACCGGACTACCGGATGTTAAGGCTGCGGATACCTGAACCTCGAGAGCTTCAGCCGTGGTACTGGTTAATACGTTGGTCGCCTTGCCGCTGCTGTCCGACTGGCTGCTTTCGGCTTGTAATACTACCGCACTCCCTTTGTTCTGTGACCAGTTCACCGCCGCGTTTGGAACAGGATTGCCTTTGGCATCTTTAACCAGCGAGCTAAAGGTAAAGAAGTCTACTCCATTAGCGATTTTAACTTCAGTTGCATCGTCCAGTTTGACCTCGACGATACGAGCCGTTGTGACATCGGCGATAAAGACCGTATTCACGTTCTGGCTGGTCTCGTTAACGGTTGCGGTGACTTTCGCGGTACCGGCGACGATGCTGGTCAGCGTGGTGCTGGCGATTCCCTGTGCGTTAGTGGCAGCGGTGGCGTTAGCGATCGTTGCTCCGTTATCGGCCTGGAAGCTCACCGTGATGCCGGGCACGCTATTGCCATTGGCGTCGGTCACTTTCGCCTCGACGGCGTTGGTGGCGGCTCCGTTGGCGACGGCATTGTCCACAGTGACCTTCAGGTTGCCGCTGATGAGCGTGGCGGTGCTGTCATCCGGGATGAAAGTGGTGGTCACCTGCTGGCTGACATCTTTGACGGTGGCGGTGACTTTTGCCGCTCCGGCGGTGATGCTGGTCAGCGTGGTGCTGGCCATTCCCTGTGCGTTGCTGATGACGGTGGCATTGGCAATCGTCCCCCCGTTGTCCGCGCTAAATTTCACCGTGATGCCAGGCACACTATTGCCGTTGGCATCGGTGACTTTCGCCTGTACGGCATTAGTGGCGACGCCGTTGGCGATGGCATTGTCGATGGTGACCGCCAGGTTACCGTTGATGAGCGTGGCGGTGGTGCCATCGGCGATAAATACCGTATTCACACTCTGGCTGGTTTCGTTGACGGTGGCGGTGACCTTCGCATTCCCGGTGGTGATGCTGGTCAACGTGGTCGTGGCGATCCCCAGCGTGTTGCTTGTCACGGTGGCGTTAGCGATCGTTGCTCCGTTATCGGCACGGAAGCTGACGTTGACGCCGGGAACAGGGTTACCGTTGGCGTCGGTGACTTTCGCCTGTACGGCATTGGTGGCCGTACCGTTGGCGATGGCATTGTCCGCCGTGACCGTCAGGTTGGCTCCGATAAGCGTGGCGGTGCTGCCGTCGGCGGTAAATACCGTATTGACGCTCTGGCTGGTCTCGTTGACGGTGGCAGTGATTTTTGCCGCTCCGGCGGTGAGGCTGGTCAGCGTGGTGCTAGTGATGCCTTCCGCGTTACTTGTGGCGGTGGCGTTAGCGATCGTTGCTCCGTTATCGACAAGGAAGTTGACGGTGATGCCGGGAACAGGGTTACCGTTGGCGTCGGTGACTTTAGCCTGCACGGCATTGGTGGCGGTGCCGTTAGCGATAGCGTTATCCGCAGTGACCGTCAGGTTACCGCTGATAAGCGTGGCGGTGCTGCTATCCGGGATGAAGTGGGTCGTCACCTGCTGGCTGGTCTGGTTGACGGTGGCCGTGACCTTCGCATTCCCGGCGGTGACGCTGATCAGAGGGGTGGTGGCGATCCCTTGCGGATTACTGGTGACGCTGGTGTTAGCGATCGTTGCCCCGTTATCGGCCTGGAAACTGACGGTGATACCGGGAACCGGGTTGCCGTTGGCGTCGGTGACTTTCGCCTGTACGGCATTGGTGGCGATACCGTTGGCGATAGCGTTATCCGCCGTGACCGTCAGATTGGCACCGGTAAGCGTCGCGGTGCTACCGTCGGCGATAAAGGCCGTTTGGACGCTCTGGCGGCTGTTATTAAGTGCTGCCGTTACGGTCGTTAATCCAGCGGAGGTATTTGTCAGAGCGGTTTGCGCCAAACCTTCTCCGTTGGTGATAACGGAGGGTTCAGCCAGCGAAGCCCCGTTGTTGGCGGAGAAACTGATTGTGACACCCTGCACGGTATTGCCGTTGGCGTCGGTCACTTTCACCTGCACCGTATTGATAGCCGTGCCGTTGGCGAGGGCATTGTCCGAAACCACGCGCATGTTACCGCTAACGATGGTTGCCGTACCTTCATCCGGTATGAAGAGCGTATCCACATTCTGGTTACTGCCGTTAATAGTGGCGGACACGTTGGCTATACCGGCCGTGGTATTGGTTAGCGTCGTGCTGGCCAACCCATCGCTACCGGTTGTTGCCTCTGCGGTAGCAATTGTTGCGCCGTTTGTCGCCGTGAAACTGACTGTGGCTGCCGGAACGGGGTTGCCGTTAGCATCGGTTACCCTGGCCTGTACCCGATTTTTCGCCTTTCCGTCTGCTTTGGCGAGATCGTCAATGACCGTCAGGTTACCGTTGATGATGGTCGCGGTTGAGTCATCGGCAATAAACGTAGTGTTAACGCTTTGGCTGGCCCCATTGATACTTGCCGTGACCTTCGACACACCGGCGGTAAGGTTGGTGAGTGAACTGCTGGCGATCCCTTCCGCATTGGTGTGGGCGGGGGAGTTGGCTACCGTTGAACCGTTAGTGGCCGTGAAGCTGACCGCCACGTCCGGAACGGCATTGCCGTTGGCATCCGTCACTTTAGCCTCGACCTGGTTGCTCTCACGTCCGTCGGCTTTCGCTCCGTCGGCCGTCACTGTCAAAGCACCATCGGTGATGGTGGCCGTTGAGTTGTCGGCAATAAAGGTTGTGGCAACGTTTTGGCTGCTGCCATTGAGGCTGGCGGTGACATTCGCAATGCCTGTCCTGGCGTTGGTCAATGTGGTGCTTGCTAAGCCTTGTTCATCGGTGATGGCAGCGGCATTAGCGATCGTTGCTCCATTATCGGCCCTGAAGCTCACGGTAACGCCGGGCACATTATTGCCGTTGGCATCGGTCACTCTGGCCTGAACCGCGTTGGTCGCGTTGCCGTTAGCGACGGCGTTATCCGCGGTGATCCGCAGGCTTCCATTGGTGAGGATGGCGGTCGAGTTATCCGCGATAAATGTTGCCGCTTTTACCATGGAGTGGCCGTTTACGGTGGCCGTAACGTTATAGCTTCCGACAGTGGTGCTGGTGACCGTTGCCCGAGCTTTTCCCTCGCTATCCGTTAGCGGCGAACGTACAGTGAGCGTTGCACCAGGCGCAACGGCGAAGGCAACATGCATATCAGGCAGCAGGTTGCCATTGGCATCCGTGACCGTCACTTCAACACCATCCGTAGCGGTACCGTTAGCCACCACTCCGTTAGGGTTAATGACCAGATTATTTTCAGTGATAGTGGCTGTGGAAGGATCCGGGATAAAACGGGTGCTGACCGAAGTGCTATTACCGGACTCCTGAATCCGCGCGGTAACGAGATAGCTCCCGGCTTGCAGGCTGGTTACGCTGGCTTTAGCCAGGCCATCATTTCCTGTCACGCCGGTGAGGGTTGTCACTCTGGCTCCCCGGTCCACCGAAAAATGCACGTTTACCCCGGGTACCGGGTTGTGATTAGCATCGGTGATGATGGCAGTGACGATATTTGTCGCGCTGCCGTTAGCTAGCGCATCCTGGGTCGCTGAGATGTCCGCATCGTTGATTTGGGCCGTTGAGCTATCGGCCACAAAGGTGACGGTTTGGATTTTTGCGTTGCCGTTAATTCTGGCGGTAATCGTACTGTCGCCGATGGTGGTATTGGTTACTAACAGAAGCGCTTGTCCGTTCGTGTCGGTGTTCACCGTGTTGCCGTTCACCAGTACCGCATTATGGGTCGTTTCCAGCTCAACTTGCGCACTGGTTACAGGGTTATTGTGCAGATCCTTTACGGTAACCTGTAGTTGGTTAGTGCTGCGCCCATCGGCCAGCGCTTTGTTTTTAATCACATCCAGCGTGCCTATTCGGGCGGTACTCGCATCAGCAACAAAGGTGGCTTTGCCTGTCTTATAGTTACCGTTGTTCATTGTGGCAGTCAGCAAGCCTTCTTTTGCCACCTTGCTGCGGACGTTGATCACCGCGTTCCCGGCGCCGTCGGTGTTTACCATCAGGCGTTTATCATGAGCATTTCCATTGATAAATAGCGTCGCCCCCGAATTGCCTTCAGCGCCATTCAGGTTAGCTATCTCGAAGACGATCGGTTGGGTCGCCATCGGCTGGTTGTTCTCGTCGCGAACGACGGCCGTGGCGGTAAAGTAATCGCTGTCATTAGCCGGTACGGTGTCAGCCGGAGTAATCGTCAGTGCGCTGATAATATTTCTGGAGGGGGTAATGCTGAGGGTGCTGGTCGCGACATTCGAGTAGTTGCCCGATTGATCAACCCCAACGGCTTTAATCACATATTCCTGGGTCGGGGCAGTGACCTGGCCGTAAACGAAGGCCGGTAATTTCACCTCTAACTGGGTCAGTGACAGTTTTCGCAGGGTTCCCCCATTGGCGTAAAACGCCGCACTGGCCGTCCACTCAACATCTTTCAGACCATACTTTGCCTTAGTGACGGTCAGCGGTAGGGTTATTGTTTCGGCGGCTTGCGCACGCACATTTTTCGGCAAGCTAATGCTCAAGAGCACCTGCTTACGATACTGCATGACAATGTTGTAGTTACGATCGACAAATTCGCGCATGCTTCCCATAAGGCTGCGCAACATCCCCACCGATTCGGTGCTGATCTGCTGCTCCCATGGAATGCCAAAGCGATAATTGAAATCTACGCCTACACTGGTTTCATTTTTATCGCCGACGGAATGCTCGCCTTTTAGGGTCACCAGCGGAATAGGGGTATAGTCGATGCCCATGGTCAGAGCTCTGGGATTTTTTTTCAAATCATCTATATTCATATTCCCTGCTAAATCAACACCTTTTCCAAAATACTGTTCGTATTTCAGGCTAGCGCCGATCTGGGGAAATGAAGGAAGCCAGGCATTAGCCCGGATATCGAAGCCGTTAGCCGGGCGTTCATCATAATCCCGCATGTCGGAAAACCGAGACTGATGCCAGTCGGTCAGTGCGAAATAGCCGTTAGCGGCGAACTTGATGTAGTCTTTCCAGATCTCACTACCGATCCCAAGCCTGGAGTTTTTACCTGTATAATCATAGTCGTAAAAGGTATTTACTCCGTACATCCAGTCGTCAATATACTGGCGGTAGCCAACCCCGAGGTTAAGCGTATTACGATCGTCAGTGCGGCGCATCCCTAGTTGGGTGAAGAGCAGGCTGTCATTGCTTTCCGCCACAGGTAACAAAACATCGCCGGTTATTTTGGCATCGGAGTCAAGGGTCAGACGTGCCGAGCCCTTTTGGTTTAACCAGTCATTGACCTGCTGGTTAATAAATCCCTCACCTACGCTTCTGATATAGTTCATGGAGGCGTCAGCGGCATTCTTATCGGATAAGATCCGCCCGGCTTGCATAGCCTGGGCGGCCATGGAAGCGTCCGGGCTTGATGCTGGCTCTGTGGGGGTTTTGTCGCTGCCCAACGAAGGAAGAAGAAACGTGGAATGTTTTTCCGTCGCGGTAATGGAAGAGGAATCAACGGTAGGTTCACCGGACGCTCCCGTCCGGGAGAATAATACTGCATCTTGTTGTTGTGATGGTGAATTCACGGCAGGTTGGCGAATTAGCTGTTCGCTGTTCTCGATAACCGAATCAAGACCGATAATCGTTTCTTCTATATTGTTTAATGGCAATGTATTCGCTACAACGCTTGCTGAAAATAATATTGGCGTTATTGCATGAATAACTATCATTCCCCACGAGATAACTTTCACTCCTCTCGGAGAGGTTATTGAGTTCATAGTGATCACCGATTTTAATGATACAGGAGCAATAAAAGCCCAATCTATAAAAGGGCTTTTTATTAAAATTAATATGTCGCGTGAAGTTAAATGCTGGAGAGTTCTTTGATCTTTTCTTTAACTACGGAATAACCCGTGTATTGGACTTTGGAACATAATGTATCCAGCTTCATTTCCAGCATCATGGTGTAAACCTCTTTGGCATCTTTATCCATAATGTTTTTGTTTATATTAAGGAATCGATACCCCTTCCCAACATCGCCATAATCTTGAGTGAATTTTGAATACTTAGATGATTTTGCTTCTTTCAGGAAGTTAAAGTGATCGACACAGAGGTTATTTGTCGATGCCAGAGTAAAGCCCGCAAGCGTAGCGACGCGCTTGGTGATATAGCTGTCGGTAGGGGCATTGTGGCTTTGGTAACCGGTGGTCGTTGCAGCGCTCGCCGTAGCCGCTGTTTTTTTAGCGGGTTGAGAAGAGCAGGCGGACAGCAGGCAAATAACACCTATAGCCAGGGATGTGCGAACAATCATGAGATGTAACTCCTTAACAAAGAACAAATGAACAAAACAATGGTAAAACCGCCCCCGGTAAATGGGGGCTATATTTATACTGTTGGGCTAGTGAACTGCAGCGTTATTGTTGGGTGTGAGTTTTTTTTTCTGTATATTCTTCGGGTAGCCATGAGTCAAAATAGGATGGCGGGAATCGGGTCTTCAGAAAGAAGAACAAAAAGCTGGAGTTTTTCATGTTAAAATATGAAACCAATCCACCAATATAACGATAAAGAGTTTTATCAGGCAGTGAGAGTGTCTGGGCGATACCGTTAAAGCTAATTCCCTTACTGATCATGAAAATAATCAACAAGCGAATAACGCCTAGCTTTTTCAGGAACAGTAATTCGTTAAACTCTTTTAAGTAATAAGGTATAAGATTGGGGCATAGTAATGTTCTGATTTTCATTTCCCATGAGGAAAGGCTTTGGGCGGCATTAATATGCGGAAGCCTGCCTAACACCATTGACATTTCGCCTCCGGAGCAGACCAGAATGACCGAGCAGCCATTAATGTAGGCATTATTAAGTATCACACCGAGATCAGAGATAAACTTCAGGCTACAAACATCAATAAAAACGATTTTTTTAACGTCGGTATGTATATCTGATGCGTGAATATCTCTCATAAAAGAGATTACACCATGACGCAAAAAGTTGTTCTGCGTCATGATCGTAATGTGGTTATGCAGAAGTGTTCCATTGTTATTCATTGTCGCTCCTTGTTGTCCTTTTTCTTTTCATCCACCCGTGCCACGTAAACGCTATTTTTATAATTGCACGGATGAAACGAATTTTCAGGATCTGAATCCTACTGATTTTATTTTTTTTTGAATATATATATCGACAAATGTTTTATTTATAGATGCATGGTCTTGATATATAAATTTTTATGGTTTTAAATTCTGCCGATGTGGTTTGTGCGCCTGACTATAGGAAGGGGATGGAGAGATATAAAGTTGCGGTGGCAGGTATATATTGCTGGCGAAGGAATATTATTGTGAGCAGGATCTACTTATGGGATAAGGAAGCGGTAACGTAGCGGGTTTGATAAAGGCTTGACGAAAAGTAATTTAATGTTTCCAGTATCAGAAATAACATTCGACAACTTCACTGCCACAACCTGGTATATTAATTTTGCCCAGGTCGGGCAGTGAAAGCGGGAAACGTACTAAATTTCCAGCGCTAAACGGGTACCCTGCGCAATCGCGCGCCGGGCATCCAGCTCCATTGCCACATCGGCCCCACCAATCAAATGCACGGTTTTACCCATAGCCTGTAAAGGTTCAGCCAGTTCGCGGCGAGGATTCTGCCCGGCACAAATAATCACGTTATCCACTTCCAGCAGCTGTGGCTCTCCGCCAACGGTGATGTGCAGCCCGGCATCGTCAATGCGTTCGTAGCTTACGCCCGCCAGCATTTTCACGCCGCGCGCCAGCAACGTGGCGCGGTGGATCCAGCCGGTGGTTTTGCCCAGGCCCTCGCCCGGCTTGCTGGTTTTACGCTGCAGCAGGAAAATACTGCGCGGGCTTTTATGCAGATTCGGCCCTTCAGGGCGCAGGCCGCCAGAGGTTTGCAGGCTGGTATCAATCCCCCATTCCACGCAGAACTCGGCGATGCTCTGGCTGGTGGACGCCCCTTCCTGGCTCAGGTACATCGAAGTATCAAAGCCAATGCCGCCCGCACCAATCACCGCGACGCGTTTGCCCACCGGCGCTTTGTCGCGCAATACTTCGATATAGCTCAGCACCTTCGGGTGCCCGATGCCTTCGATCTCCGGCAGGCGCGGCTCAATGCCGCAGGCCAGTACCACCTCGTCGTAGCCGCTCAGCTTCTCGGGCTCAACGTATTGATTAAGGCGAACGTCCACGCCGGTGATGTCCAGCATCCGGCGGTAGTAGCGCAGCGTTTCGAAAAACTCCTCTTTGCCGGGGATCTGTTTGGCGATATTAAACTGCCCACCAATCTCCGCCGCGGTGTCAAACAGCGTGACGTTATGGCCACGTCCGGCGGCGTTGACCGCAAAAGCCAGCCCGGCAGGGCCTGCGCCGACAACCGCAAGACGCTTCGGCCTCGTGGTTGGTACAACCGGCATTTTGGTTTCATGGCAGGCGCGTGGGTTCACCAGGCAGGAGGTGACTTTGCCGGCGAAAATCTGATCGAGGCAGGCCTGGTTGCAGCCGATGCAGGTATTGATTTCATCGGCCCGGTTCGCAGCGGCCTTGGAGACAAATTCAGGGTCGGCAAGGAAAGGTCTCGCCATTGACACCATATCCGCATCGCCGTCGGCCAGAATTTGCTCGGCGGTTTCCGGGGTATTGATTCGGTTGGTCGTCACCAGCGGCAGCGCGACGTGGCCTTTCAGTTTTTTGGTTACCCAGCTAAACGCGCCGCGCGGCACGGATGTAGCAATGGTAGGAATACGGGCTTCATGCCAGCCGATGCCGGTATTAATCAGCGTCGCACCTGCTTTTTCTATCGCTTTGGCGAGCGTCACGGCCTGGTCAAAGTTGCCTCCGCCTTCCACCAGGTCGAGCAGCGACAGGCGATAGATAATAATAAATTCTTTGCCAACCCGTTCCCGCACGGCACGGACGACCTCAACGGCAAAGCGCATTCTGCGCTCGTAGTCACCGCCCCATTCGTCGTCGCGCTGGTTAGTCCGCACCGCTAAAAACTGGTTAATCAGATAGCCTTCCGAACCCATGACCTCCACGCCGTCATACCCGGCTTCCCGCGCAAGGCTCGCGCAGTGGGCGAAGTCCTCAATCAGCGTTAAGACTTCTTCGTGGCTCAGCTCGTGAGGTTTAAACGGGTTGATCGGCGCCTGAATGGCCGAAGGCGCGACCAGCTTAGGCTGATAGCTGTAGCGACCGGTATGCAGGATCTGCAGGGCAATTTTGCCGCCTTCACGGTGAACCGCATCGGTCACAATCTGGTGATGCGCCAGCTGGCTTTTATCGTTCAGTACCGCACCGTGGGCGATGGTCACGCCGGAGGCCGAAGGGGCAATCCCGCCGGTGACAATCAGCGCCACGCCGTGGCGGGCACGCTCGGCATAGAAAGCCGCGAGGCGCTCAGCACCGTCCGGCAGCTCTTCCAGCCCGGTGTGCATCGAGCCCATCAGCACGCGGTTTTTCAAAGTGGTGAAGCCAAGATCCAGCGGGGCAAGCAGCGACGAGTAGCTCATAATCGGTTCCAAAATGTATACCCGTCATACTTCAAGCTGCAGGGGTGTTGGCTGCACTCCTGAACCCCAGTCACTTACTTTATGTAAGCTCCTGGGTATTCACTCACTTGCCGCCTACCTGCAACTCGAATTATCTAGGGTAACGAATTATTTTTATGTGGTCGGATGAGTTCTAATTTAGCCGTCGCGGAGCAAAAGGGAAAAGGGGAGTGCGGCGAATGTGATGAGAGTCATATTCCCGCCTCCCCGAAGGCAAAATCAGGCGCGAGCCTCCTTCAGCAGCTTCTGAATAACCTGCTCTTGCTGTTCGTAGTTGCCCTCGCCGAAGGAGACATTGCGCAGCTGTCCGCGAGCGTCGAAATAATAATGGGCTGGCCAGTACTGGTTACCGAAGGCGTTCCAGATCTGATAGTTGTTGTCGGTGACGACCGGGTAAGGCAGTTGCCATTTGCCCACCGCCTTTTTCACCGCATCGAGATCTTTCTCCCACGGGTACTCCGGCGTATGCACGCCAATCACCACCAGGCCCCGATCTTTATACTTGTTGGCCCATTCGCGGACGTGCGGCAGCGCGTGCTGGCAGTTAATGCAGTCGAAGGTCCAAAAATCGATAAGCACGACTTTGCCTTTTAGCGCCTCTGGCGTCAGCGGCGGGCTGTTAATCCAGGCTGTTCCTCCGGAAAGCGGCGGCATCGCGCTGGTAGGTGCGGTATCCGCGATGGGCTGTAGCTTCGGTGCTGACGCAGCGGTTGGGGAAAGCGCCAGCAGGTGCTGCTCCAGCTTCGCGCCGAAGCCGTTGGCATTTTGCAGCACCGCCGTGGTGCCGGAGGCGATAAACGCCACGGTGGCCAGCATTGCTACGCCCGCCACACGCCGAAGCTGCGCCATCAGCGCCATTTTCTCACGCAGGCGAGCCAGCAGCCGGTGACCGCAGAACCACAGCAGCGCCAGCATCAGCGCGCAGCCGCTGCCGTAGGCCGCCAGCAGCAGGCCGGTGGTTACCGCCGAAGAGCCGGACAGGCTGATGCCGAGAATGGCCCCCAAAATCGGTCCGGCGCAGGGAGACCAGAGCAGCCCCACTGCAAGCCCCGCCAAAAAAGCGGACAGCATGCCGCGAGCGCGGTTGCTTTGGTTGTTGATTGCGTTCCCCAACTGCACCGCAGGCCGCATCAGGCGTTCGGCAAGCACGGGGAAGATAAGCGTCAACGCGGCAAGCGCCAGCATCGCCAGCGCAATCCAGCGGCCAACCAGCGTGGCCTTCACGATCCACTCCCCGGCAGCGCCAACCAGCAAAGCGACGGCGGTAAACATGACCACCATGCCGGCAAGCAGGGCGATGATTTGGCGTTTTTGACCGCGAAATGCGGCGAAAAGCAAGGGAATGACGGGCAGCGTACAGGGGCTTAATAAACTGAGCATACCGCCAAGAAAGGCAATCAGAACGGGCATAACACACCTCACGGTTACAGGATGATTTCAGGCTATTTAACCCGCCTGATGTGTTCGTGATGTGTGGGAAAACCGCCCTGATTGTCAGTTTGTTTGTCGGCCGCTTAGCCGCATACAGAGCGATACAATCAGGAGACAGGCAGCGTGATGCCGGCCTTCAGCCCGCCCTGCGGCTGGTTGGTGAGCGTTAACTTTCCACCAAGCTGACCGACAAGCTGGGCGGCAATCGCCAGACCAAGCCCGGTGCCGCCGGTGTCGCGGTTTCTGGAGCTTTCCACGCGGTAAAAAGGCTGTAAAACGGCGCCCAGCTCCTCTTCGGGGATCCCCGGGCCGTTATCGGTAACCGTCAGCGTGACCTGGTTTGCTTCTTTGCTCAGGCTGACGTCAGCGGCGGTGCCAAACTTCAGCGCATTATCCAGCAGATTGGTCAGGATGCGGCGCAGCGCCTGGGGGCGAGTTGAAAGAGGAAGCGCCGCCTCCGGGGCAGTAAACGCCACCGCTTTACCGACGTCCTGATAGTCGCAGGCAATGCTGTCCACAAAAGCCCGAAGCTCAAGGCGCTGCGGCGTTTCTTCCAGGCTTTCTGACGACCGCGCATAGGCGATTCCCTCGCGTACCAGATGCGTCATGTTATCCAGATCCTGCATTAGTTTGTCGCGCAGCTCCGGCTCATCGCTCATCTCAAGGCGCAGCTTCATGCGGGTGATGGGCGTCTGCAAATCATGTGAAATAGACGCCAGGATCTGAGTGCGCTCTTTCAGGTGTCCCTGGATTCGCGCCTGCATCGCGTTAAATGCTTTTGCCGCGTGTTCAACCTCAATCGGGCCGCTTTCCTGCATCGCCGTCGGACTTGTGCTGGCCGGCTCCAGCGCTTCAACGGCGCGGGTAAAGCGGGTAAACGGCAGTACCACCTGGCGCACGGCAAACCAGGCACAAAGCGCCAGTAGCACTAGCTGAATAGCAATCACCACCGGCAGCCAGCTTTCAATCGGCGGCATACGCGGCGTAAGGTCGATGGTCAGCGGCGAGCCGTCGGCCAGCGTCAAATGGGCCTGAATATGGGAACGCATGCCGGGAATGGCGGTGAAAGTCAGCCTGTAGCGCTCGCCCAGCGCCTCTTTCAGCGAAGCAATGGCATCTTTCGAACGTTCGTCGGCAGGCGGCTTTCCTGGCGTACCTTGCCCAAGAATGTAGTGATAGTTTTCCCGGGCAAGCCTGTCCAGCCAGGCGGGGCGCTCATTGGCCGCTAGCTTGTCGAGGATAGCCACGCTGGTGGAAACGTTGTTTTGCAGGTTATCCAGCATCACGCTGCGGGCGCTGTTCATTCGCTCAAGAGTGGTCAGCGCCAGGGTCAGGCCGTTAGCCAGCAGCAGGCCGACGAGAACGATGAGAAACAGCCGGGACAGCAGGGAGCGGGGCCACAGCCTCATTCTCGCGCCTCAACGATGGTGACGGGAACGGAAAGCACATAGCCTTCGCTACGCACGGTTTTGATGTAGGCCGGGGTACGTGCATCCTCGTTTAAGCGCTGTCGCACGCGGCTGACCAGCAAATCAATAGAGCGCTCGAACAGCTCGGCATCGCGGCCTTGCGTCAGGTTTAGCAGCTGATCGCGCGTCAACACGCGCTGCGGATGATCCAAAAACACGCGCAGCAGGCGGTATTCCGCGCCGCTCAGCGCAACGATCGTGCCCTGTAAATCAATCAAGTGGCGAGCGGAAGTATCCAGCTTCCACTCGCCGAAAGCGATGATCCTGCCCGCTTCGGTCACCTGCAAATTGGGCGGCAACGCGCGGAAGCGGCGGAGGATCGCTTTGATCCGCGCCAGCAGCTCGCGGGCGACAAAAGGCTTAACCACGTAGTCATCTGCACCCATCTCCAGGCCGAGGATCCTGTCGGTATCTTCGTTTCTGGCGGTTAGCATCAGGACTGGCAGGTCTTTATGTTTATCGCTGCGCAGCTGGCGGCACAGCGTCAGCCCGTCATCGCCGGGCATCATCACGTCCAACACCACTAAGTCGACGTGCTGCTTGTCCAGCACGGCACGCATCTCCTTGCCGTTTGCCGCGCCGCTTGCCCGGTAGCCTGATTTTTCCAGATAGCTGACGATAAGCTCGCGAATATCGCGGTCGTCGTCCACCACGAGAATATGATCGATGTGTTCCACCTGGTGCTCCCGGCGCTAAAAATGAAGGGTAAAACTAGCATAGCCGTTCATTAGTGAACGGCTGCGCTTCTTTTTTTACTACAGCTTACCGGCATCTACTACTGCCTTCACAAACGCTTCCGGCGCTTCCTGCGGTGGGTTGTGGCCTATATTGCCGCTGAAGGTGCGGTGTTCATATTTGCCGGTAAATTTCGCGGCATACGCTGCCGGTGCCGGATGTGGCGCGCCGTTATTGTCGCCTTCAATCGTGATGCTCGGTACGGTGATGTCCGGCAGTGCGGCCAGCTTTTTCTCATCCGCCGCGTATTTCTGCTCGCCGTTTTCCAGCCCCTGGCGCCAGCGATAGTTGCTCAGCGTAATGGCGACGTGATCGGGGTTATCCAGCGATTTGGCGCTGGTGTTAAAGGTTTCGTCGCTGAACTTCCAGCCCGGCGAAGCCTGCTGCCAGATCAATCTGGCGAACTCATGGGTATTCTTCTCGTAGCCTGCCGCGCCGCGTGGAGTGGCGAAGTAGAACTGATACCACCATTGCAGTTCGGCCTGCGGCGGCAGCGGTTTTTTCCCGGCTTCCTGGCTGCTGATTAGGTATCCGCTGACCGACACCAGCGCTTTCACTCGGTCGGGGTGCAGCGCCGCCACAATGTCCGCCGTGCGTGCGCCCCAGTCATACCCGCCGAAAATGGCCTGTTTGATATGTAATGCGTCCAACAGCGCAACCGTATCCTGAGCCAGCGCGGCAGGCTCGCCGTTGCGTGGCGTGGAAGGGGAAAGGAAGCGGGTGCTGCCGAAGCCACGCAGCTCAGGCACGATAACCCGGTAACCCTGTTTTGCCAGCTCAGGCGCCACGGCGCCAAAGCTGTTGATGTCGTAAGGCCAGCCGTGCAGCAGAATGACCGGCTGCCCGTCTTTTGGGCCGAGATCGACATAGCCGACGTTCAGCACACCCGCGTTAATCTGTTTTATCTGATTAACATCAAAACCCGCAGCTTCCGCCTGGCAGGCGAAAACGACGGACAGGGAAAGGGGAGCAATCAGCGCAGACAGGGTGAATTTGTTGAACATGATGTTTTCTCCGAAGCCGTTATAAAGTGTTCGGCTATCACATCATGGGATTGTAGGCGGCGTGTTTTCCAAACCGCCCTTTTTGCATGGTGGCGTATCTGGCGGAGTCGTGGATACAGTGTGATACAAAGCGTAAGAGGGGGATGCTTCTTTGATGCATGTTATACCGATGACGATGAGAGTCGAGGATAAGGACGTTGCTGCTGGTCTTGAAGCGACGGTGACGTTCAGCGTGGCTGCGGGTTAAAAGCCAGGCTCGGTTTCGGCTTAAATCGCCTCCGTTTTCTCTCCGACTGGCCAGGGTCCGGGCGTCGGGAACGGCCGGAGGCTGAGAGCGTCGGGAACGCATCTCAGCCGACCCAGGACTGGGAGATAAAACGGAGGTCTGCCGCTTTAGCGGTCGATTTATTTGGCCGGGAGTCCGGGGTCTCGGGGGAATGACGGTGATTCTCCCGAGACGTTCACCGGTTCGGTGGTGACATGTGAAGCAGGACTGGAGGTGAACGGAACTTTAGCCGATCCTTCATAGAGCGTATTTGTGACTAAGAGACCGCCCTTGGTGCAAGCCCCGGCGCTTGCCACATCGACGTCGTCAGGCCGCTGTCCACCAGCGTTAACTGGTCGGCATACACTTTCTGCCACTTGCGCTTCATCTCGTCGTAAAGCTCGCGGTGCGCCGGATTTGGCGTGAACGCTCTCTGCCATTGCACAAGGCGTTCGCCGGTATTGGCCAATGAATCGAAAAGCCCGGCTCCGACGCCCGCCGCAATGGCGCAGCCCAGCGCCGTTGCCTCTTTCACCACGGGAACGCGTACCGGCAGGCCGGTCACATCGCTGAGGATCTGGCTCCACAGCACGCCTTTTGAGCCGCCGCCGGCAAAGACCAGCGAGTCGAACTTCACGCCCGAAAAGCCGGAAATCTGTTCCAGATTACAGGCCGACACAATCGCCGCATTTTCCTCTAACGCGCGGAATAGCGTGGCTTTGTTGCACTTTTCAGGGTCGATGGAGAGGTTAATAAACGACGGCGCGGCGTGGTACCACTGCTTGAAATGCATGGCGTCGGAGAAAATCGGCATCACGCCGTGGGAGCCTGCGGGTACGCGGCTTGCCATCTCTTCCATCAGCGCATAGGTATCTACGCCGAGACGCTCGGCAAGCAGCTTTTCTTCCGCGCAGAAGGCGTCCCGGAACCAGCGCATTGTCAGGCCGGTAAAGAAGCTGATCGATTCCGCCTGCACCATGTTGTGAATCACGTGCGGGTTTATACGGATGTTCATTTCAGGGTCGGTTTTGATCGCCGGGAGGTTCACCACCTGCTGCCAGAACGTGCCGCCCAACACCGCAGTTTGCCCGGCGCGGACGATGCCCAGCCCCAGGCAGCCCAGCTGAACATCGCCGCCGCCCATCACCACCGGCGTGCCTTGCACCAGGCCGCTCTCTTCGGCAGCCTGG
The DNA here is from genome assembly GCA_009668225.1 of Enterobacteriaceae bacterium RIT693. Classification (GTDB taxonomy): domain Bacteria; phylum Pseudomonadota; class Gammaproteobacteria; order Enterobacterales; family Enterobacteriaceae; genus Cedecea. Next base: position 87,167 of record WJYK01000004.1, read on the forward strand.
TGCGTTACGCCGCCCAGCACGGTGCCGGTTTCTTTTACCGGGGAGAGAATGTCGGCACGCAGCCCTGCCATATCAAGCAGGGCAGGTCGCCAGCCTCGCGTGGCCAGATCCAGCATACCGGTTGTCCCGGCGTTGGACGGGTCGACCGCCAGCTCACCGGAAAGCTTCGCGGCGAGCCAGTCACCGATCATGGTGACAGTGGCCGCTTTGCGGTAGATATCCGGGCGATGATGCGCCAGCCAAAGCAGGCGCGGCATGGCGCTGAGCGCCAGCGTCTGACCCGATACGTGGTAGACTTCGGACTCAAACTGGAAGTCGTGGATCTCTTTAAGCTCGCTGACCTCGCGGCTGGCGCGAGCATCAACGTTGGCGCAGGCCCAAATCGGCTCGCCGCTACCGTCGTAAAGCACAATTCCTTCGCGCATCGAGCAACAGGAAATAGCGCTTATCGCCGCAGGAGAAAGGCTGGCCTTATACAAGGCCTCGCGGATGCAGCGGCAGGCGAGCTGCCAGTTGACGGCAAGATCAAACTCCATCGATCCCGGTACATTCTCCACGCTCAGGTGTTTCCACTCGGCCTGGCCCACGGCAATCTGGCGGCCATTGGTGTCGAAGATCACGGCACGGATACTCCCCGTTCCGGCGTCCAGCGCAAGTAAATAGCTCATCAGCAGACCTCTTCCGTCGTCCGTTCAATAAATAAACTCTTATTCATTGCTGGCGATCCGATCGATCTATTTGGGTGTTTTGTGATCGCTGCACGGTTGCAATCGCCGATCCCTGACTAACTTTTTGAACACTATCTCTTATTCACACACGGATCCGGGAGAGGACGTCATGGCAGATCTGGATGATATTAAAGACGGAAAAGACTTCGGTATTGGTCAGCCGCAGGAGAACCGGGCTTTTTACCTGAAGGGCAGCGGAGCGCTGGACTGGGGCATGCAGTCGCGGCTGGCGAGGATCTTTAACCCGGACACCGGGCGTACCGTGATGCTGGCCTTCGATCACGGCTATTTTCAGGGGCCAACCACCGGGCTTGAGCGCATCGATCTCTCGATTGCGCCGCTGTTCCCCGAAACCGACGTACTGATGTGTACGCGTGGGATCCTCCGCAGCGTCGTGCCTCCGGCAACCAACAAGCCGATTGTGCTGCGTGCCTCCGGCGGTAACTCCATTCTCAGTGAACTCTCGCGTGAAAGCGTCGCGGTGACGATGGAGGATGCTTTGCGCCTCAATGCCTGTGCGGTGGCCGCGCAGATTTATATCGGCAGCGAATATGAGCACCAGTCAATCAACAACATCATCAAGCTGGTGGATGAAGGTACGCGCTACGGCATCCCTACGCTTGCGGTGACCGGCGTCGGTAAAGAGATGGCGCGTGATGCTCGCTATTTCTCGCTGGCAAGCCGCATTGCCGCCGAGCTTGGGGCGCAGTTTGTGAAAACCTACTTCGTCGAGGAAGGCTTTGAGAAAGTCGCCGCCAGCTGCCCGGTGCCGATTGTCATCGCCGGGGGCAAAAAACTGCCCGAACAGGAAGCGCTGGACATGTGCTTTAAGGCGATAGACCAGGGGGCGTCCGGCGTGGATATGGGGCGCAATATCTTCCAGTCTGAAGCGCCGCTGGCGATGCTGCAGGCGGTGAAAAAAGTCGTGCACGAGAATATGTCGGCCCGCGAGGCTTATCAGTTCTGGCTTGAAGCGAAACATCAGGGAGGTAAGGCATGAACGTAACGCTGGTGGAGATAAACATTAAGCCAGAGCGCGTCGACGAGTTTCTGGCGGTGTTTCAGGCGAATCACGAAGGGGCTATCAGGGAGCCCGGCAATTTACGCTTCGACGTGCTGCAGGACCCGGATGTTGCGACGCGATTTTTTATCTACGAGGCTTATCTGGATGAGGCCGCCGTGCTGGCGCACAAGAAGACGCCGCACTACCTCGCCTGCGTTGAGAAGCTGGATGAGATGATGTCTGAGCCGCGTAAGAAGCGGAGTTTTATCGGGCTGCTGCCGTAGATATTGCCCCTCACCCTGGCCCTCTCCCCAGTGGGGAGAGGGGAAAAAACAAAGGCGTGAATAGGAATAATGCTTTCTGCACTGCAGAAGGTGATAAAACAACAGAAGGTGAATAGCAGGCACGGAAAACTCCCTCTCCCTTTTAGGGAGAGGGGGGGGAGGGCCAGTCAGCTTTCCTGCGCCTCTGCCGTCTCATCCTGCGTCACTCTCAGCCGGTAAAGCGCGCATTTAGTGCACTCCAGCACGTGCTCACATTGCTCAATCGTCAGGGTCAGCGGTGGCTCTACGCGAATGGTTTTTGAATTATTCAGCGTACCGGCCACCAGCACCTGCTGGCGGAACATCTGGCTGGCAAAGTTGTAGCCGATGTCGTTGTCGCGAAACTCAATCGCCATTAACAACCCCTGGCCGCGAGCCTCCACGATCAGGTCCGGGAACTCACGGGCCAGCGCCCGGAAGCCATCCAGCAGCAGTTGCCCTTTCTGGGCTGCCTGTGCGGGCAGATTTTCTTCCAGCAGATAGTGGATGGTTGCCAGTGCCGCCGCACAGGCCAGCGGGTTGCCGCCGAAAGTGGTGGTATGCAGGAATGGGTTATCGAACAGTACGGAAAATACCTCTTCCGTCGCGACCGTGGCGCCTATCGGCATTACGCCGCCGCCCAGCGCTTTTGCCAGACACAGAATGTCCGGCTGCACGTTTTCGTGTTCGCAGGCAAACATTTTGCCGGTACGCCCCATTCCGGTTTGTACTTCATCCAGAATCAGCAGCACGCCGAATTCGTCGCAAAGCTGACGCACCGCAGGCAGGTAGCCCGGCGGAGGCAGGATCACGCCGCCTTCACCCTGGATAGGTTCGAGGATCAGCGCCGCCACGTCATCGCCGGTTTTGCGGCATTCGCTGAACTGGGTACGCAGCGCGTCGATATTGCCAAACGGCACATGGCGGAAGCCCGGCAGCAGAGGCATAAACGGTTTGCGGAACGTGGATTTCGCCGTGGCCGAAAGCGCACCCAGCGATTTTCCGTGGAACGCGCCGCTGGTGGCAATAAAGGTAAATTTCCCTCGCGGCGACTGGTATGCCTTCGCCAGCTTTATGGCTGCTTCAACGGATTCGGTGCCGCTGTTGCTGAAGAAACTGTATTTGAGTTTACCCGGAGTGAGCGTGGCAAGCGTTTTAGCAAGCATCGCCCTTAGAGGATCGAGCAGTTCCTGGCTGTGCAGGGGCTGCTTTTCCAGCTGATGCTGGACGGCGGAAACTACAGCTGGATTACGGTGCCCCACGTTAAAAATACCGAATCCACCCAGGCAGTCGACGTACTCTTTGCCCTGGGTGTCGACAAGCGTATTCAGACTGCTCGCTTGCCACTCTACGGCTCCGTAATCCCCGCCGGCGGTAACGGACTTGCGGTACTCAAGAAAACCCGGGTTTACATGCTGCTGGAAGCTATCGATAACCTCCCGATTTAGCGCCTTCATCTCCTCATGACTCAGTGACTTCTTTTCGATTATGTTCAGTGCGTGCGCCGTACAGGCAAGTGCCGAGGCGCTGGAAGGTAACCTGTTCAAAATGTGCTCCTGGATGTGGCGTATCACGCGATACACAAAATAAGTATTGCAGGGATTGCGCCAGGTAGCCTTCCGTAAGTGAAATCGAGATAAACGCCCGCAGGACTACGCCTGTGCAATAATTAATCACAATAGATTACATTTTGCGTGTTTTAATGCTGGCGGCGGCGCCGTGCTTTGAAAGGAAATAGGGGATGTTGCTTTATAAACAGGCAATTTGCCCTGGAATGGTGCAAAAGGAAGGGCTATCACCGTTGGCCTTTCCAGGTTATGTCGCATGATTCCCTGCATAGCGCCATTGTGCGCGCAGACAAAGCCCTGTATTACGGTAAAAATACCGGCCGTAATCGCTGCATTTTGGCTTTGTCTGACGAAGGAATGGTAACGCTGGAATAACGCGTTACGCGTGCGCCATCCTGTGCTCACCGTTAACCAGTGCAGCCCGATCGAAGCTGCGTTCGATAACGCCGTTCGCCATAAACGCCGCGCGGTCGGACATATGGGCAATCACGTCGGCATCGTGGCTGACCAGCAGGTAGGTCATGCCGTGCTGCTGTTTCAGGCGATTGAGCAGGTTGAGGATCTCAGCCTGCACCGACATATCCAGCGCGGAAGTTGGTTCGTCCAGCAGCAGGATCTTAGGGCGCAGCAGCAATGCTCGTGCAATCGCCACGCGCTGGCGCTGGCCGCCGGAAAGCTGGTGCGGGTAACGCTTTGCCGCATCGGCCGGCAGCCCAACCTGGCTTAACGCTTCTTCCACGCGGGCTTCGATAGAGCTCTCCCCGTGGATTTTTAGCGGTTCAGCCAGCGTGCGCCAAATCGTGTGGTTTGGGTGCAGCGAGGCGTAAGGATCCTGGAACACCATCTGCACTTCTCGACGCAGCGCCCCCTGAAAACGTCTCCCTGCAACAATGTTATTGCCCAGCAGTTCCACGCGGCCTTTCCACTCACGCTGTAGCCCGGCAAGCACGCGCAGGATGGTCGATTTCCCGCAACCGGAAGCGCCAATCAGGCTAAAAGTCTCACCCTGCTCAATCGCGAAACTGGCCCCGGCGACGGCGGTTTTGATGCCGCCTTTTGCGGCAAACTCGACGCTCAGATTTTCAATGTTAACGATCGCCATGAGTCTCTCCTGGCTGGAATTCGCTGCGGTTCAGCGTCGGCAGCATCTGCCCGTAAGTGTCGGCATTTGGACGGCAGGTCCAGAGCGTTCGCGTGTAAGGGTGTGTGGCCTGCGCCAGCTCGCTCGCCGCCATTTCATCGACTTTCTGCCCCTGATACATCACCAGCACGCGGTGGCAGTGTTCCGCCACCAGCGGCAGATCGTGGCTAATCAGCAGCAGCGCCATTTGCCGTTGCTCGCACTGCGCTACCAGTAGTTCAAGGATTTGATTACGCAGGCGGGCGTCCAGCGCCGAGGTCGGTTCGTCGGCAATCAGCACCTTGGGATTATTGGCGAGAGCAACCGCGATCATCACGCGCTGGCCCATGCCGCCGGACAGCTCGCCGGGGTAGCGCAACAGTACCGCGTCCGGCAAACCCACGGACTGCACCAGTTCGCGGCAGCGATCGCGGCGTTCGGCAGAGGACAGCTTCTGGTGCAGGCGGAGCGCCTCGTCAATTTGCTGAAAGACGCTTTTCACCGGGTTCAGCGCATAGCGCGGATCCTGCAGTACCATGGCGATGTCGCTGCCGCGCAGCTGGTTCCAGCTCCGGGCATTCATTGCCAGCAGGTCGTGCCCCAGCACATTGAGCTGCTCCGCGCTCACTTTGCCCGGCTTACGCACCAGTCCCATCAGGGCTCGTGCCGTCATTGATTTTCCGGAGCCGGACTCTCCCACCAGCGCCAGGCGTTCATTGCCCAGCGAAAAGGAAAGGTTGCTGACCACCCGGCTGCCGGGGTAGTCGATATTCAGCCCGGAAACGGTAATTCTGTTAGTCATGTTGCGGCTCCAGCACGTCGCGCAGGCCATCGCCCAGCAGGTTAAAGGCCAGGCTGCTCAGCAGAATGGCGGTACCCGGAATGGCGGCAATCCACCATTGGTCGAAAATGACCTGCATTCCGTCGGCAATCATAGCGCCCCACTCAGACATCGGCGGACGGGCACCGAGGCCCAGGAACCCGAGTCCGGCAGCGGCAAGAATAATCCCGGCAAGATCCAGCGCCAGACGCACGATGGCTGAAGGCAGGCACAGCGGCAGGATGTGGCCGCCCAGCAGCCGAATGCCTTTAATCCCCATCATTTCTGCGGCGGCAAGATAATCACTGTGGCGCAGCCGCTGTATTTCGCTTCTTGCCTGGCGCGCATAGGCAGGCCAGGTTGTCAAAGCGAGCGCCAGCGCGCCGTTAACCAACCCTGGGCCAAGCATCGCCACAAAAGCGAAGGCCAGGATCAGGCGCGGCATCGACATCACCACGTCGGTAAAGCGCATCAGAATACGCTCCAGCCAGCCGCCGTAATAGCCGGAAAGAATGCCAATCAGCAGCCCTACCGGCAGGGTAATGACCGTAACCAGCAGCACCAGGCCCAGCGCCGGGCGGGTACCGTAAAGCAGGCGTGAAAGCAGGTCGCGACCGTAGCTGTCGGTGCCCAGCAGATGGTGAGCGTTGGGTGCCTGCAGGCGTGCGGCGGCGTCCTGCCAGTTAGGATCGAACGGGGCCAGCAGCGGGGCAAACAGCGCAATAAGCACCAGCCCGGCAATGATAATCAGCCCGCTGAGGGCGGCCGGGGAGCGCAGCATGCGTCGCAGGAAAAGAGAAGACGGCATTAGCGGATCCTCGGATCGGTGGCACGCACCAGTATGTCGGTCAGGTTATTGATCAGCACAAACGACACGCCGATCAGCAGCGTGCCGCCCATAATCGCGGTGGTATCACCGGCAAACAGCGCGGTGGTGAGATAGCGGCCAATGCCCGGCCAGGAGAAGACGGTTTCCGTCAGCACTGCACCTTCCAGCATGCTGGTGTAAGCCAGCGCGATTACGGTGAACAGCGTGCCGCGAATGTTCGGCAGAACGTGGCGCAGCAGAATCGCCATGTCGCCCGCACCCTTCGCGCGAGCCAGCGTAATGTATTCTTTGTTCATTTCGCTCAGGCAGGCCGTGCGCGTCAGGCGGGTGATGCTGGCGAGAGAATAATAGGCCAGCAGCAATACCGGCAGAATCAGGTGGTTAACGGCGTTGAGGAACGCGCCTTTATCGCCGGAAAGCCAGGTATCAATCAGCACGAAGCCCGTTTTGGCCTCGACGCTGTACTGGTAAATATCATCGAGCCTTCCCGGCCCGGCGCTCCACTGCAGGCGGGCATAAAACAGCGCAAGCATCAGCAGGCCGAGCCAGAAAATAGGCACCGAGTTACCGAGCAGGGTAAAGGTGCGTACCGCGAGATCCCACGGCGAACCGGCAAAGCGGGCGCAAAGCACGCCAAAAAGCACGCCCAGCACGCTGCCGATGATGAGCGCGAGGGTGGCAAGCTCAAGCGTGGCGGGGAAAGCCGAGAGTAAATCATGCAGCACCGGTTGGCCGGTTGAGCTGGCTATGCCCAAATCGCCGTGGGCAAGATTAACCAGGTAATGCCAGAACTGTACGGGCAGCGACCGATCCAGCCCAAGCTGGTGGCGAACCTGATCGTAAGTGGACTGGCTGGCGTGATCGCCGACGATTTGCAGCACTCTGTCCACCGGGGAAAGCGCGGACAAAGCAAAGGTAATCAGCAGCAGGCCAATAAGGGTTAGAGCAAGGGTAAATATTCCCTGAAGCAGGGTAAGCAGCGGGCGCCGTAGGCGATGCGACGAGGGAGAAACTTCGGACATGGGTAACTCTTTTTATGCGCTGATGGTGATTAACCTCTCGCCCCGTTTCTTTGATGGTGAAAAGGGCAGGGCGAGAGGCCGTTCAGTTATTTAGTGACGTTATCGTAATACACCATATCCGCATTCAGGCCTTGCTGATAGCCCTTGATGTTATCGCGCACCACAACCTGGGTTTTACCCTGGTCGACAAACACGTACGGGGAGCTACGCTGCAGCTCCTCCTGCAGTTTGGTATAGAGATCTTTGCGTTTGGCCGGATCGGCTTCCGCCACGGCGGCCAGCGTTTGTTTGTTCAGTTCCGGGATCTGCCAACCGTTCAGCCCGGCCACGGTGCTCGCTTTGCCGTCGTTATAGGCAAAGGCGCTGGCGTTGGAGTGGGCGTCGAAATAGTCCGGGATCCACAGGCGGATAGCGGCCTGGTGCTGCTTCGCACGAACGCGGGCGTAAACCTGGCTACCTGCCGCAGGCAGCAGATCCACCTTCACGCCGCCCTGGGCAAAGCTCGCCTGCATCGACTGCGCGATGGTGATAAACGGCGGTTTGTTTTCCACGTCCAGCGAGAAATGGGCGTCTTTGATGCCCGCTTTCGCCAGGATCTCTTTCGCTTTCGCCGGGTCGAATTTAAACGGCGTGTTTTCCAGTGCGCCAGGGAAACCGACCGGCAGGAAGCTCTGGTGCACGAAGTACTGGCCTTTCAGCAGATCTTTGGTGATGCCCTGATAATCAACCAGGTAGCGGGCCGCTTCCCACAGCGCAGGGTTTTTCAGCAGCGGGTTGGCATTGTTGCCGACGTTAAACACCAGGTAGTTTTGCTCGGCGGAAGGAATGCTCAGCACCTTCACGCCCGGTTTGCCTTCGAGCGCGCTGGTTTGGTCAGAACCCAAATCGCGGGCGATATCGGCGTCACCTTGCTGAATCAGCAGGCGGCGAGCGGCCGGATCGGGCACGTTTTTAATGATGATGTTCTTCACTTTTGGCGCGTCGCCAGGAGATGTCGGGTTGGCATCCAGGACGATAGCCTGATGCGGCTGATAGACGCGCATCTTGAACGGGCCGCTGCCGGCAGAGTGCATTTTCAGCCATTCGTTGCCGAAGTCGCCTGCTTTAACGTTTGGCGTGACCGCTTTTTCATCGACGATAGAAGCTATCGGTGTGGAAAGAATATTCAGCGCTACCGCCGGGCTTACGTCCGCGGTCCAGTGCACTTCCAGCGTGTGGTCATCCACTTTCTTCAGCTGGCTGGCGATGTTATCCGGCTGCCAGCCCAGCACGTTAAGAATAAAGGCCGGGGATTTGTTCAGCGTCACCGCGCGGGTGTAGGAGAAGATTACGTCTTCCGGGCGCAGCGGGTTGCCGGAGGCGAATTTAGCGTCCGGGCGCAGCTTGATGGTCAGCTTCTTATTCGCCGCATCGCCCTGCCAGCTTGCCGCCAGAATCGGCACAACTTTGGCCGGATCGGTACGGTCTGCCTGCACCAGGCGCTGGTACAGGCTTGGCACGGTCTGGATGCTTGAGAGTTCGTTGGCTTCGGCCGGATCAAGGCTGACGATGTCATCCAGGCCTTGAGCAACCACCAGGGTATCCGGTGGCGTGGCAGCGTGAGAAGCTGCAGACAGCGCAGCCAGCAGCAGTAATGGCAGGACTTTCTTTTGCATGTGTGTACCCTGTAATGGTGTTTTTTATCGGTTTTTCTCTGTGTATTTACGTTAGGTGAGTTATCTCAATTCACAAAGTCAAAATTGCGCTTTGCATATAAATATACGATATATCCAATGCGATAAAGTGATGAAAACTTGAGGCGGGGGGGGGGCCTTCCGCAGGGAGGCGGCAGAGCACCTCTATGAAGCGTTAGCTTAAGTTCCGTTCACTTCAAGTACGTATTTACTTGTATCTACCGAACCGGTGAACGTGTCAGGGGGCATTACGCCATGCCCCCTGACAACCCCCGGCGCCCGGCGAGCTCATCGCCGCTGAAGCGGTAAACCCACCGGCTATCACCCAAACATTCGGGGTCGTTCGCGATTCGTTCCCGACGATCGCTCTCTTTCGCTGCTCCCGGCAGCTCAACCCCGCCTGAGTTGGGTCATCACCGGGGGCGATGAGAGCCGGGAACAAGGGCGTGGCTGTGGGACTTGCAGCGACTTTTATGTTCAGCGTGGCTATAAGCTTGAAGCGAGGCTCGGTTCCGGCTTAAATCGCCTCCGTTTTCTCTCCGACTGGCCAGGGTCCGGCCGTCGGGAACGCATCTCAGCCGACCCAGGACTGGGAGATAAAACGGAGGTCTGCCGCTTTAGCGGTCGATTTATTTGGCCGGGAGTCCGGGGTCTCGGGGAAGTGACGGTGACTTCCCCGAGTCGTTCACCGGTTCGGTGGCTGCATATAAAACAGGACTGGAAGTGAACGGAATCTCATCTGCCCCTGCATTATCGTGGATATTTGCCACGAAGAGGCAGAACTGGAAAAAGAGCAAAAAAAAGCCCTCACGCGCAGGTGAAAGCTCTCTATTTATCCCCTCTCCCCCATGGGGAGAGGGTCAGGGTGAGGGGAAAACTACTCGTTAATCCTTGGATGCTGCTGCACCAACAGCGTTCGCTTCGCCTGCAGATCTTCGATTTCCTTATCCAGGTCCTCGATTTTCTGCTCGATATTGTCGTGGTGCTCCTGAACAATTTCACGCGCTTCCGCAATGTCCGATGCCGCCGGTGTTGCGCCTTTCAGCGGTTTATTGGCGGTCTCTTTCATGGTGACAGCGGTAATAAAGCCGATAATCGCCACCACCATCAGGTAGTAAGCCGGCATCATCAGGTTTTGTGTACTCTCGACCAGCCATGCGGCAACCGTTGGCGTCACGCCCGCAATCAGCACCGAAATGTTAAAGGCGCTGGCCAGGGCGCTGTAGCGGATATGGGTCGGGAACATGGCCGGCAATGTGGATGCCATCACGCCGATAAAGAAGTTCAGCACCACCGCCAGGATCAGTAACCCGGCAAAGATCAGCCCAATCACGTTGCTGTTAATCAGCATAAAGGCCGGAATCGACAGCAGGAACAGGCCGATACTGCCCATGAAGATAAACGGCCGACGGCCAAAGCGGTCGCTCAGCAGGCCGATCATCGGCTGCACAAACAGCATCCCCACCATAATGGCGATGATGATCAGCACCCCGTGCTCTTCCGAATAATGCAGGTTATGCGAAAGGTAGCTCGGCATGTAGGTCAGCAGCATGTAGTAGGTGACGTTGGTCGAGATAACAATGCCAATACAGACCAGCAGGCTGCGCCAGTGCTTGGTGGCAATCTCTTTGAACGAAACTTTTGGACCGTCTGCCAGACCTTCGCGATCGCCCTGTTCCATTTTCTCAACGTGCTGCTGGAACGCCGGAGTTTCTTCCAGCGCGTGGCGCAGGTAGAGGCCGATGATGCCTAACGGCAGCGCGAGGAAGAACGGAATACGCCAGCCCCAGTCGAGGAAGTTCTCTTCGCCGACGATAGCGGTGATAAGCACCACCACGCCCGCGCCGCAGACGAACCCGGCAATCGAACCGAAGTCCAGCCAGCTGCCCATAAAGCCGCGCTTACGGTCAGGCGAGTACTCCGCCACGAAGATAGAGGCCCCGGTGTATTCGCCGCCTACCGAGAAGCCCTGAGCCATTTTAGCCAGTAGCAGCAGGATAGGTGCCCAGATGCCGATGGTGGCATAGGACGGAATCAGCCCGATAGCAAACGTACTGAGCGACATGATGACGATGGTGATAGCCAGGATTTTCTGACGACCGTATTTATCCCCTAGCATCCCGAAGAACAGGCCGCCCAGTGGACGAATCAGGAAAGGAACAGAGAAGGTCCCCAGCGCGGCGATCATCTGAACGCTCGGACTGGCATCCGGGAAGAAGACTTTACCTAGTGCGTAAGCAACAAAACCGTAAACACCGAAATCAAACCATTCCATCGCGTTACCGAGCGAAGCGGCAGTGATGGCTTTTTTCAGACGCGCATCATCAATGATAGTGACGTCACTGACCTTGATCGGTCTGACTTTCTTTTTCCTTTTTAGCATTTTTTATCCTCGAGTTTTCCTTGCGGGGGTAAAAATTCCCTCTGTAAGTGTAGTGGGCCAGACGACAAATGCTGGCTAAAACTGCAGCACTCAAACATAACTGCGTTAGAAGTGAGGGACGAGTAATTTCTCTTGTGAACTATTTGAATTTGAAAGAATTACTCAGGCTTATAAATATTGTGGTCAATATTCATAACTGTGATCAATATCAAATTTTTTCACTAAAGTAAAATTTTGCCCCGCCGACATAACATGCATACCATCAAAGAATTAACATCTGGATAACCTCTCAAAGGGAGTTGCTATGTCCGCCCATGTGCCGGTCACCCAGCGTGAATACACGCTCGATGACGATACGACCCTGATGTCCACCACCGATCTGAAAAGTTACATCACGCATGCGAACGATACCTTCGTGCAGGTCAGTGGCTACCAGCTTCATGAGCTAAGCGGCGCTGCGCATAACCTCGTGCGACATCCCGATATGCCAAAGGCGGCTTTCGCCGATATGTGGTTTACCCTCCAGCAGGGCGAGCCGTGGACCGGCATCGTGAAGAACCGCCGTAAAAACGGTGACCATTACTGGGTGCGCGCCAACGCGGTGCCGGTAGTTCGACATGGCAAAACCACCGGCTATATGTCTATTCGCACCAAAGCCTCGCCGGAAGAGATTGCCACCGCAGAGCCGCTCTACAAGGCGTTGAACGAAGGGCGCAGTAACAAAACCGTTTACAAAGGGTTGGTGCTGCGTAAGGGACTGTTTGGCAAGCTGCCGACTCTGTCACTGCGTTGGCGTATCCGCGGGCTAATGGGCGGTTTGTTTATTCTGCTGATGGCCTCGGCGTTCGTGCTGGGGCAAAGCCCGCTGCAAATGCTCGCCATCGCGGCGTTTACCGCCTTAGCTTGCGCATTGCTGGAATGGCAAATTGCTCGCCCGCTGGAAAACGTTGCCCGCCAGGCGCTGGAAGTGGCGACCGGCAACAGCCACCGCGTGAAGCACCTTCAGCGCAGCGATGAAATCGGCATTATCCTGCGCTCCATCGGTCAGCTCGGGCTGATGTGCCGCTGGCTGATTAACGATGTCAGTAGTCAGGTAGCCAACGTACGTAGCGGCAGTGAGGCGATGGCGAAAGGGAATGACGATCTCAATGAGCGTACCCGCCAGACGGTGGCCAACGTGCAGCAGACGGTTGCCACCATGAACCAAATGGCGGCGTCGGTACAAACCAACTCGGAAACCGCGTCGGCGGCAGACAAACTCTCCAGCTCCGCCAGTGATGCGGCGGCGCAGGGTGGCCAGGCTATGGAAACCGTGGTGACCACCATGGACGACATTGCCGACAGCACCCAGCGCATCGGTTCCATCACCAGCCTGATCAACGATATCGCTTTCCAGACCAATATTCTGGCGCTTAATGCCGCTGTAGAAGCCGCCCGTGCCGGTGAGCAGGGCAAAGGGTTTGCCGTGGTGGCCGGGGAAGTACGTAACCTGGCGCAGCGTAGCGCCAGCGCGGCCAACGACATCCGCAAGCTGATTGACGCCAGCGCCAGCAAGGTGCAGTCCGGCACGGTGCAGGTTCACGAGGCGGGGCGCACCATGCAGGACATCGTGGCGCAGGTGCAGAACGTCACCCGGCTTCTCGGGCAGATAAGCCATGCCACTTCAGAACAGGCCGATGGCCTGGCGGACATTACCCGTGCCGTGGCGGAACTGAACGCCATCACGCAGAAAAATGCCGAGCTGGTGGAAGAGGGGGCCCAGGTGTCGGCGATGGTTAAACACCGCGCGACTCGCCTGCAGGATGCGGTCACGGTTCTGGGGTAAAGTGTTCGGAGCGGGTAGCCTGCGCTATCCGCTCAACTCCGCTTATACAAACGACGGGGATGACCAATCTTGCCGTACAGCATCTCGACGCTGAGAAACCCCTTTTCAACGCAGTGTTCCAGGTAGCGACGGGCGGTGGTTTTGCTTAGCTTCGTTTCACTGACCACGTCGTCAACTGAGAAACAGCGTTGGGCTTCGCCTTCGCGGAACAGGCGCTGCACCAGCTCCAGCGTATTCTCCTCAATCCCCTTGCTCCCGGCGTCCAGCGGGGCGTTTCGCGCCTGGAGTTCATACAGCTTATCGACGTTTTGCTGATCCACCACCTTCCATTCGCGCTGCTGCTGGCTGAACTGGACGAAGCGCTCCAGCGAGTGACTCAGGCGCTTCCATGACACCGGCTTGAGGATATAGTCAAACGCGCCGCTGCGAATTGCCTGACTGCAGGTATCCATGTCACTGGCGGCGGTAATGAAAATAACCGAGCAGGCGTGCTGTTTTAGCAGGTCGCTGCCAAACAGCGTGATGCCTTTTCCATCCGGCAAATAGTTATCCAGCAGGATAAGCTGCGGCTGTTTTTCGAGCATCAGGCGCTGAGCGGCCGCCAGGCTGTTGGCGATACCCACCAGATTGAGATGGGGGTGCTTATCAATCAGTTCCGCGTGAAGTGAGGCAAGTTCACTCTCATCCTCTACGATAAGCACATCAATCATTTCTTTTTGCATACTCAAAGCCTTACGTTGGGTCGAGGTTACTGCCCGCAGCGATAACATCGGGAATAAATACCGAGAAAACGGTCCCGCTCGGCAGATTATCAGAAACCTCGACTGTGCCTTTCGCTAACGCCACATAGCTGGCGATAAGATGCAGGCCGAGCCCGTGGTCGCCGTGGGTTTTGGTGGTGACCCCCGGCGTGAAAATATGGTCGCGCAGTTCAGGCGCAATGCCGACACCGTGGTCGGCGACCTCGATGACTAACTCCCGGTCGTTCATCACGATATAGACTTCAACCGGCTGATGTTCACCCTCAGAGCGCTGGGTTGCCTCAATCGCGTTGTCCAGCAAGTTACCGATGATGGAAATCAGCTCTGATTCCGGCACGTTAGACGGCATTCTCGTCATACTGCAGGCCGGGTCGAACGCCAGCGATACGCCTTTCTCTCGAGCCCTGGCGTATTTGCCCAGCAGCAGGCCACACAGCGTGGCGGAACAGAAACGCGCGGAGACAAAATCCAGCACCTCTTGTGCGTGCTCGGACTGCGCCTTGATATAGCGTTTGGCGTCGTCGTAGCGGGCCATATGCAGCAGCCCGGCAAGCGTTGCCATGCGATTAAGCTGCTCGTGCCGCATGATGCGCAGGTTGTCCACGTAACGCTTAACCTGGCTGAGCTGGAAGCTCAGGCTATCAATGTCTTTACGGTCGCGGAAGGTGATAACCCAGCCCTGCAAAACACCCTCAAGTTCGATGCGGACCCGGCTGGCGAGCACGCTAAGATCGTTAAAGGCGCAGATTTCATCGTGGGTATCCCGCGCCAGCATTACCTGCGGATCAAAAAACGTTACCGGCTCGATCACCTCGGAGATTTGCTTGCCGCGGATCTCGCGCGAAGGCTGTTCCAGGCCAAGCAGTTTCTTCGCCGCTTTGTTGATCACCTCGATCTGCGAGCGGCTGTCGATGGCGATCACGCCCTCATAAATCGACTCCATCATCGCTTTTTGCTGGCGCACCAGCAGGCTGATCTGCCGTGGCTCCAGCGAGAACATCTGCTTCTTGATGCTGCGCGTGAAGTACCAGGAGAAAACAAACAGCGCCAGCAGCAGGATCACCGCCGCCAGCAGGATGTTGATCACCTTGCCGGACGTGACGTCATCCAGGTAGCTCTTCAGATAGCCCACCGACACGATACCGATCACTTTACCGTGCTGGTCGAATATCGGCGCTTTACTGCGCAGCGACAGGCCGAGACCACCCTTACGTAACGTGGTGATGCTTTTGCCCTGCAGCACCTCTTCGTTATCGCCGCCGACGAGAGTTTTGCCCACGCGGTCGGCATGGACCGAATGGTAGAGATGAATGCCCTGCTCGTCACCGATGACGATAAAGCTGGCATCACTATGGACGACCAGTTTTTGCATAAAGTTGTGTATTGCCGGAATATCTTTTTTTGCCACCGACTCCTGCAGGGTAGGAATTAAGGCAATATCTTCCGCCTGAATTCTCGCCCGGGTGCTCATTTCCTGATAAAGCTGGCGGCCAACGTCGAAATAGTAATAGGTGCCGAGCATGGCAAATAGCACGGAAAAGAAAGCAACCAGATAGATAAATAAGCGTATTTGAAAGGAGACTTTCATAGGCCAGCGTGTATTCAGTGAGGCAAAACGGCAGCTTAACACCTATAAACCGCTGGCTGCGCGGCTTTGAGCGAAAGTTTGAACAACCTCACGCAACGGCACTTTTCGTTAATTTCTGATGATTTTTTTCTTCCCCTTAAGATTTATCTAAGTCAGGGAATAAAAACCATAAAAACCACGCCGAAATAGAAACCATTAACACCATAGATGCCTTTAAATTAACGGTTTTAATCTGTCAGTCCTCACATTACATGGGTATTTAATCTTTTAGTCTGCCCCGACAAATTAAAAAAGGGGCTTGAATATGAGCACGACCGATGATTCCTACAACATCATTCCTGAATCTATTGATATTAATAAGCCGACGCTCAAGGAGCGCTGGTGGCATATTCTCGACAGCTGGAAGGTGGGCATCATCCCGCTGCCGCTGTTTGTGCTGGCCGGGGCGCTGATCGCCATCGACTGCCTCGGCGGTAAGCTGCCGAGCGATATCGTGGTGATGGTAGCGACGCTGGCCTTCTTCGGCTTTGCCTGCGGCGAGTTTGGTAAACGCCTGCCGGTGATCGGTAAAATGGGCGCCGCCGCCATCTGCGCCACCTTCATCCCTTCCGCGCTGGTCTATTACGGCCTGCTGCCGGATGCGGTGGTGGAGTCCACCACCAAATTCTATAAATCCACCAACATCCTTTACCTCTACATCTGCTGCATCATCGTCGGCAGCATCATGAGCATGAACCGCACCACGCTGATTCAGGGCTTCCTGCGCATCTTCTTCCCGATGCTGTGCGGCGAAGTGGTGGGCATGGTTGTCGGCATGGGCGTTGGCCTGGCGTTAGGCCTTGAGCCGTTCCAAATCTTCTTCTTCCTGATCCTGCCGATCATGGCCGGGGGCGTGGGGGAAGGAGCGATCCCGCTGTCCATTGGTTATGCCGCGCTGCTGCACATGGACCAGGGCGTAGCGCTGGGGCGCATTCTGCCTATCGTGATGCTGGGCAGCCTGACGGCTATCGTCATTTCCGGCTGCCTGAATCAGCTGGGTAAACGCTTCCCGCACCTGACCGGTGAAGGCGAGCTGATGCCGGGCAAAACCAACGGTGGCGAAAAAGAACAAACCGCAGCCCTGTTCAGCGGCAAAGCGGACGTTACCACTATCGCTTCCGGCGCGCTGCTGGCGGTGCTGCTCTACATGGTGGGCATGCTGCTGCATAAACTGATTGGCTTGCCAGCCCCGGTAGGGATGCTGTTTGTCGCCGTGCTGATCAAGCTCTGCCACGGGGTTTCCCCACGCATGCTGGCGGGCTCTCAGGTGGTTTATAAATTCTTCCAGACCGCCGTGACCTATCCGATTCTGTTTGCCGTGGGCGTGGCGATCACCCCGTGGAACGAGCTGGTTGACGCTTTCACCCTTACCAACCTGCTGGTCATCGTCAGCACCGTCAGCGCGCTGGTGGCGACCGGCTTTTTCGTCGGGAAAAAGATCGGCATGCACCCTATCGATGTGGCCATCGTCTCCTGCTGCCAGAGCGGGCAGGGCGGCACCGGCGACGTCGCCATTCTTACCGCCGGCAACCGCATGTCGCTGATGCCGTTCGCCCAGATTGCTACCCGCATCGGCGGGGCGATCAACGTTTCGGTGGCGCTGCTGGTGCTTGGCAACTTTCTTGTCTGATTTTTGATTAACCAGGAACTGTTATGAAACTCGCAAGTTATTTACTTCAGGGTCAGCGGAGCTACGGCGTGGTGACGCCGGAAGGCATCATCGACCTGGGCCGCCGTTTAGGCTCGCGTTTTGCGGACTTGAAAGCGCTGCTGGCGGCAGATGCCGTGCATGAAGCGCTGGCGTTTACCGGGCTGAAGGCCGATGTCGCAGCCGCAGACGTTCGCTGGCTGCCGGTCATCGAACGCCCTGAGAAAATCCTCTGCGTTGGCATGAACTACGCCGACAAGCGTAAAGAGTTCGACCAGCACAACCCGGCGCCGACGCTGTTTGTACGCTTTGCTGACTCCCAGACCGGACATGATTCCCCGGTGGTGAAACCTCATCATTCCAGCGAATTTGACTACGAAGGCGAACTGGCGGTGATCATCGGCAAAGGCGGCGTGAACATTGCGGCGGCGGATGCGCTGAGCCACGTGGCCGGCTACAGCTGCTATATGGACGGTTCGGCGCGCGACTGGCAGCACACGTGGTTTACCGCCGGGAAAAACTGGCCGCAGACCGGCGCTTTTGGCCCGTGGATGACCACGGCGGATGAAATTCGCGATCCGCACGATCTGGCGATCCGCACCTGGCTGAACGGCCGCATGGTGCAGGAGGACAACACCAGCAGCATGATCCACAAGGTCGCCGAGCTTATCGAATACATCTCGACCTTCACCTCGCTCAGCGCGGGCGACGTGATCATTACCGGCTCTCCCGGCGGCGTTGGCAAAAAGCGCACGCCACCGCTGTTTATGAAGCCGGGAGACCGCATCGAGGTTGAAATTGAACGCATCGGCCATCTCAGCAACGTGATCGTTGAGTCCCGCGTGCCGCAGGTTTCAGAGGCGGTGGCCCACTAACGCTATGTTCCAGTCCAACCCTATCGAGTTCAGTACCGTCGATCCGCAGCGCCAGCCGCAGGCGCTGGCGGCCATACGGGATCTGCTGGGGCGTAACCAGCTCGGGCTGGACGGCGACATTCAGCTGTTCGTCGTCGCCCTTGCCGGGGTAAATATCGTCGGCTGTGCGGGGCTGGCGTGGCGCACCATCAAGTGCGTGGCGGTGGATGAAGCCTGGCGCGGGGACAACCTTAGCGTGCGGCTGCTGGGGGAAATTCAGCATATCGCGATGGAACGCGGGCAGGCGCATCTGTTCCTGTTTACCCGCCCGTACAACCTTGACCGGTTTCGCCAGAGCGGTTTCTGGCCGCTGGTGCAGGTCGACGAGGCTGCGGTGCTGATGGAAAACACGCCCGTGGGCATCAGCCGCTACTGCGCCGGGCTGGAGAAATTGCGCAAACCGGGAAATCGGATCGGCTCCATCGTGATGAACGCCAACCCGTTCACCCTCGGCCACCGCTACCTGGCCGAACAGGCGGCGGCGCGCTGCGACTGGCTGCATCTGTTTGTGGTGCGTGAGGACGCTTCATTTTTTCCGTTCGAGGAGCGGTGGGAGATGGTTCGCCAGGGAGTGGCTCACTTACCCAACGTGATTGTGCATCCCGGCTCTGACTACCTGATCTCCCGCGCCACCTTTCCGGGTTATTTCCTGAAAGAGAGCGGGCTTATCGACAAAACCTGGAGCGCAATGGACCTGATGATTTTCCGTGACTATGTCGCTCCGGCGCTGGGCGTGACCCACCGGTTTGTCGGCAACGAGCCGTTCTGCGCCGTCACCCGCGAGTACAACCAGGCCATGCGCTACTGGCTGGAGGTGCATCGCCACCACAGCGCGGCGTCGATTCAGGTGGTCGAGCTGCCGCGTAAATGCCATGCCGCCGGACGAGAGATTTCCGCCTCTGAAGTCCGTGCCTTACTCAAGAGCCAGCAAATGGCCCGCATCCGGGAAATTGTCCCGGACAGTACCTTTAGCCATCTTCAGCGGCACTACGCGCTGGATATGGCCTGATTTCTTTAACCAGGACAAAGCATTATGAGAATCGTAAAGCAAGCCTTAGCCGGGACGCTGGAGTCCAGCGATCTGCTGGTGAGAGTGGCCCCCGCCGAAGGCGAGTTCAGCCTGATGATCCACAGTGAAGTACAAAAGCAGTTTGGCGACCAGATTCGCCGGGTGGCGGAGCAAACCCTTGCCCAGCTCGGCGTGAAAGAAGGGATTTTTATTCTGGAAGACAAGGGGGCGCTGGACTGCGTGATCCGCGCCCGCCTGCAAAGCGCGGTGCTGCGCGGCGCCGATGCCGAAAAAATTGACTGGGAAAAACTACAATGAAAAAACTCCGTCGCAGCATGCTGTTCCTCCCCGGCGCCAACGCCGCCATGCTTTCCACCGCCTTTATCTACCGCCCGGACTCGATCATGTTCGACCTGGAAGACGCCGTGGCGCTGCGTGAGAAAGATACCGCCCGCGTGCTGGTGTTCCATGCCCTGCAGCACCCGATGTACCGCGACATCGAAACCGTGGTGCGTATTAATCCGCTGAATACGCCGTTTGGCCTGGACGATCTTGAGGCCGTGGTGCGCGCAGGTGTGGACGTGGTGCGCCTGCCGAAAACCGACACGCCGGAAGATATCTTCCTGCTGGAATCTCACCTTGAGCGCATTGAAAAAGCGTGCGGACGCGAGCCAGGCTCCACCAAACTGGTGGCGGCGATCGAATCCGCCGTGGGCGTGATCAACGCCGTCGCCATCGCACGTTCTTCCCCGCGCCTTATCGGTATTGCGCTAGCGGCCTTTGATTACGTGATGGATATGCAAACCGAGCGTGGCGACGGCACGGAGCTGTTCTATGCCCGCTGCGCGGTACTCCACGCCGCACGCGCCGCCGGCATTGACGCGTTCGATGTGGTTTGGTCCGACGTGAATAACGAAGCCGGGTTCCTGCGGGAAGTCGAGCTGATCCGCAAAATGGGTTTCAACGGCAAATCGTTGATCAACCCCCGGCAGATCGAGCTGCTGCATAACGCGTACGCGCCAACGCAGGACGAAGTCGACTATGCCCGCCGGGTCATTGCCGCCGCCGATGAAGGGGGGCGCAACGGCCTGGGCGTGGTGTCGCTCAACGGCAAGATGATCGACGCGCCGATCATTAACCATGCGCAGGTGGTGCTTGAGCGCGCCGCGGCTTCCGGCGTGCGTCGCTAAGGATAAAAACAATGAGCAAAATGACCGAACTTTTACACCTTGAGTACCCGCACCTTTCTCACCTGCGAAGCTTTGACGGGGCACATCAAACCACGCCGTGGCTGGCGGATGCCGACGCGAAGAAAACCCGCAAGCTTTGCGACACGCTGGAGCAGGCGATTGCCCAAAGCGGGCTGAAGGACGGCATGACCATCTCTTTCCATCATGCTTTCCGGGAAGGCGATCGGGTGATTAACCACGTGGTTGCCACGCTGGCCCGCCTCGGTTTTAAAAACCTGACGCTGGCTTCAAGTTCGCTAATGACCTGCAACGAGGCGCTGATCGAACCCATTCACGACGGCGTGATTAGCCGTATTTACACCTCCGGCATGCGCGGCAAACTGGCTGAAGCGATTTCTCACGGCCTGATGGCCGAACCGGTACAGATTCACTCCCACGGCGGGCGCGTGAAGCTGCTGCAGGACGGCGAGCTGAAAATCGACGTGGCGTTTCTCGGCGTGCCGTGCAGCGATGAATACGGCAACGCCAACGGTACCCACGGCAAATCCTGCTGTGGATCGCTGGGTTACGCCAAAGTGGACGCCCATTTTGCCCGCAAGGTCGTGCTGTTAACCGAAGAACTGGTGCCGTTCCCCAACATGCCCGCCAGCCTGATGCAGGACGAGGTGGACTACATCGTTCAGGTCGATACCGTGGGTGACCCGGCCAAAATCAGCGTCGGGGCGGCGCGCGTCACCAGCAACCCGCGCGAGCTGATGATTGCCCGCACCGCAGCCGAAGTCATTGAACATTCGGGTTACTTCCGCCACGGCTTTTCCATGCAGACCGGCTCCGGGGCGGCGGCCACCGCCTGCACGCGCTTTATGGAGGAAAAAATGGAGCGCAACGGCGTGGTGGCGCGCTTTGCCCTCGGCGGGATCACCGGCAGCCTGGTGGATCTCCACGAAAAAGGGCTGATCGAAAAACTGCTTGATACCCAGTGTTTTGACGGTCAGGCGGCGGCCTCGCTGTCGCGCAATCCTAACCACATTGAGATCTCCACCAACGTCTACGCCAACCCCGGCGCGAAGGCCACGAGCTGCGACCAGCTTGACGTGGTGATCCTCAGCGCGCTGGAGATCGACATCGACTTTAACGTCAATGTGATAACCGGATCGGACGGCGTGATGCGTGGCGCATCCGGCGGGCACTGCGACGTGGCGAGCGCGGCAAACCTGACGATTGTGGTTGCTCCGCTGCTGCGGACCCGAATTCCGACCGTCGTCAAACGGGTGACCACGCAAGTCACGCCGGGTGAAAGCATTGACGTGCTGGTGACGGATCACGGCGTGGCGGTTAACCCGGCCCGCCCGGAGATCCGCGCGCGGCTTGAAAGCGCGGGGATGAAGATCGTCAACATCGAAGATCTTTATCAGCGCGCCATTTCCCTGACCGGCGAACCGAAGCCGATCGAATTTACGCCGCGCATCGTCGGTGTGATCCGCTACCGCGACGGCAGCGTGATCGACGTGGTGCGCCAGGTAAAAGAGGAGTAAGCCAAATGAGTGAAACGCTTCTGGAGGTGCAGGGCGTTACCCTTGCCGCCCTGCTTGAGGCCAAAGAGCGACGGGCGAACCGGCAGCACGAGTGGCTGCTTAAGCATAGCCAGCCGGTGCTTTCCCTGACGCTGGTAACGCCTGGCCCGCAGAAAGACAGTATTCGCTATCGTAACTGCATGGCGGTGGCGTTGCAGGCCTGTGACCAGCTGCTGTGGCGCTATCGCTGGCCGGTTCTCGAGCGGCAGGTGCTGTGGCTGCCGACCGGAGCCGAAGCGATGTGGAGCGTGGCGCACTCCGCCAGTGAGCTTAAAGCGGCCACGGTCGAGCTGGAGCAAACCCATCCGCTCGGCAGGCTGTGGGATGCGGACGTGATTTGCCCGCAAAACGGCCCGGTGGGGCGAACCTCGCTGGACCTGTCGGGGCGGCGCTGCCTGGTGTGCAACGAGCCCGCGCATGCCTGCGCGCGTTCTCGCCGCCACCCCATGGATGAAGTCACCGCGCGCGTTGAGAGGCTGATAGATGGCTGGTTTGCCAGGGATTAACTCAGCTTCTGTCGCCGCACAGGATGTGCCAAATCTGGTGCGGCAGGCGCTGCTGGACGAAGTTTGGTTGACGCCAAAGCCGGGGCTGGTGGACGGCGCCAACAGCGGCTCGCACCGCGATATGGATCTGCCGATGTTTCTCGACAGCATCGCCGCCATTGGCCCCTGGTTCAGCACGTTCCACGCTCTGGGGCGTGAACATGCGGGGCGCGGAGCCTGCGAGATGCTGCGGCTGATCCGTCCGGCGGGCATCGCCTGCGAGCAGGCAATGTACCAGGCCACCCAAGGGGTGAATACGCACAAAGGCGGCGTGTTTTCGCTGGGGCTGCTTTCAACCGCCGCCGGCCGCCTGCAGGGGCAAGGCAAAGCGCTCAGCGCATTGGCTTTATGTTCCAGCGTGAGTGAGATATGCAGTGGTATCGTGGAAAGAGAGCTGCTCGCGGCCCGTAAGGCTTCGTCGGTTGGTGAAAGGCTCTATCAGCAGTTTGGCCTGACCGGCGCACGCGGCGAGGCGGAAAGCGGATTCCTGACGGTGCGCCAGCACGTGCTGCCTTACTGGCAGACGGAGAGTTGCCCGAAACGTCGCCTGCTTAATGCGATGCTGCGCCTGATGGCCGCTAACCCGGACACTAATCTGGTTTCGCGTGGCGGACTAAACGGGCTTCGCTATGTGCAACGCTATGCTGCCCGCTTGCTGCAGCAGGGCTGGCACGAGGACCATCTTCGGCAGATGGATGCCGACCTTATCGCCCGCAATCTTAGCCCCGGCGGAAGTGCAGATCTGCTGGCGGTCAGCGTCGTTTTAGCGAAAATTGTGGTGTAACGGCTATCCAGCACGAATTTCATGCCAGTGTTGCAGGTTTTTGTCCAGGATGATGTTTCCACTCTGGAAAATAAAAGGAGTACCTCATGGCTCAGACCGCAGATAAAAACCGTCGCTTTGTGCTGGCTAAACGCCCGCAGGGAATGCCGACCCGCGAAGATCTCCATCTCGAAGAAGTAGCTGTTCCAACGCCCGGTAAAGGCGAGGTGCTGCTGCGCACGCTTTTCCTGTCCCTCGACCCGTATATGCGCGGACGCATGAGCGACGCCAAATCCTACTCGGCGCCGATTGCCATCGGCGAAGTGATTGTCGGCGGAACCGTGAGCCGGGTGGAAAGCTCGCAGCATCCTGATTATCAGCCGGGTGACCTGGTGCTGGCTGATTCTGGCTGGCAGGACTATTCGATTTCAAATGGAGAAGGCCTGCGGAAGCTGGATAAAAATATGTCTCACCCTTCCTGGGCGCTGGGGCTGCTCGGCATGCCGGGCTTTACCGGCTACATGG
This sequence comes from Enterobacteriaceae bacterium RIT693, assembly GCA_009668225.1. Lineage (GTDB taxonomy): Bacteria > Pseudomonadota > Gammaproteobacteria > Enterobacterales > Enterobacteriaceae > Cedecea. The sequence continues at coordinate 110,996 of WJYK01000004.1, forward strand.
GGCTGACCGATATCGGTAACCCGCAGCCGGGTGAAACCGTAGTTGTAGCTGCCGCCAGCGGCGCGGTGGGCTCCATCGTGGGGCAAACGGCTCGCCTGCGCGGCGCTAAGATCATCGGCATTGCGGGTGGTGAAGATAAATGTCGCTATGTAAAAGAGACCCTGAAGTTTGATGAGTGCCTCGATCACCGCGCCAGCGATTTTGCTGCACAGCTGGCCAAAGCCTGCCCGAACGGCATCGACGTCTATTTTGAAAACGTCGGCGGCGCGGTGTTTGACGCAGTCTTCCCGCTGCTGAATACCAAAGCGCGTATCCCGGTTTGCGGCATGATCAGCCAGTACAACGGCGGCAGCAGCGCGTTTGAGCACGATCGTCTGCCTGAGCTGATGGCAACCATTCTGAAAAAACGCATGCGCGTGGAAGGGTTTATCATCAGCCAGGATTACAGCCACCGCTACGAGGAGTTCTTTAAGCAGATGAGCGAGTGGATCGCCGCAGGAGAGATTGCGTTCCGTGAGGATATTGTGGACGGGCTGGAGAATACCGTGGAGGCGTTCCAGGGGCTGCTGTCCGGGAAGAACTTCGGCAAGTTGATTGTGAAGGTGGCGGAGTAAGGGGTTAGGCTCGTCGTCAGTATATTGAGTGTCGGGGTATATCTTTAGCCCCGTAACTGTTCCGTTCACCCGTAGGTCTGTTTTCCCTGCACGTTCAGAGCACGGTGAACGTGTCCGGGGGATAACGCCATCCCCCGAACAGCCCCGGCGCCCGGCGAGCTCATCGCCGCTGAAGCGGTAAACCCACCGGCCATCACCCAAACATTCGGGCTCGTTCGCGATTCGTTCCCGACGATCGCTCTCTTTCGCTGCTCCCGGCAGCTCAACCCCGCCTGAGTTGGGTCATAACCGGGGGCGATGAGAGCCGGGAACAAGGGCGTGGCTGCGGGTCTTGCAGCAACAATGATTTTCAGCGTGGCTGTGGGCTAAAAGCGAGGCACGGTTCCGGCTTAAATCGCCTCCTTAAATGAGAATTTTTTTTATTTATCCTGAACCCTTGCTAAATCACCGCGGACGTGAGAGATTAGCACCCGGTTTGGAACACAGACCTTATGAAAGCAGTTTTAGTAAAGCAGTCCTCAGTTCAAGCGCTATCTTAGATATCCCTTCTTCTCGAGTCTCCTCCTAAGTGCCCGAATAAGTCCAACTCTGCTGAACAGACCATGTTCGCCGCGTTTAGTGGCTCAAGAAACTGAAAAGGTAATATCTATGTCTAACAAAATGACTGGTTTGGTAAAATGGTTCAACGCTGAGAAAGGTTTCGGCTTCATCTCTCCTACCGATGGCAGCAAAGATGTATTCGTACATTTCTCTGCAATCCAGAGCGATAGCTTCAAAACTCTCGACGAAGGCCAGAAAGTTGAGTTCTCTATCGAGAACGGCGCTAAAGGCCCAGCTGCTGCTAACGTTGTTGCGCTGTAATTCAGCCTGACGTTTCAGAAGTGAAAGAAACCCGCTACGGCGGGTTTTTTTGTGCCTGTGGTTTAGAGATGTCCTATAGCTTTTGCCCTTACCCTCGCAATGCTGTGTGTTAAATTGTGATTTTGGTTAACCAATTTGCGCGTGCTGATTGACACGTTTGGCAAATTGGCCGAGTTTATACGCATGAGCGAATAAATATCTGCACTTAATCGAAACGGTTAGGTGGTCAACCAATTTGAGTTGTAAGGGGACATCATGAAACAAACCTGGCGCTGGTATGGTCCAAACGATCCGGTCACTCTGGCCGACGCCCGGCAGGCGGGGGCGACGGGCATCGTTACCGCGCTGCACCACATTCCGAACGGTGAAGTCTGGTCGGTCGAAGAAATACTGAAACGCAAAGCCGTGGTAGAGGCCGCCGGGCTGGTCTGGTCGGTGGTGGAAAGCGTGCCTATCCACGAAGAGATCAAAACCCATCGCGGGCAGTACGATTTATGGATCGACAATTACTGTCAAAGCCTGCGTAACCTGGCGGAATGCGGTATCTACACCGTGTGCTACAACTTTATGCCGGTGCTGGACTGGACGCGTACCGATCTCGAATACCCGCTGCCGGACGGCTCCAAAGCGTTGCGCTTTGACCAAATCGAATTCGCCGCTTTCGAGCTGCATATTCTGATGCGCAAAGGGGCCGAAGCTGACTACAGCGCCGAAGAAATCGAGCAGGCAAACCGGCGCTTCGCTGAAATGCGCGAGGATGAAAAAGCGCGGCTGACCCGCAACATCATTGCCGGCCTGCCTGGGACGGAAGAGGGCTACACGCTGGATCAGTTCCGTGCTCAGCTGGACACCTACAAAGACATCGATAAAGCGAAGCTGCGCGAAAACTTTGCGTACTTCCTTGAGGCCATCATCCCCGTCGCCGAGCAGATGGGAATTAAAATGGCGGTGCACCCGGACGATCCTCCGCGCCCAATCCTTGGCCTGCCGCGCATTGTTTCGACCGTGGAAGATATGCAGTGGATGGTGGATGCGGTCAACAGCCCGGCAAACGGCTTTACGATGTGCACCGGCTCCTACGGCGTGCGGGAAGATAACGATCTGGTCGGCATGATTAAACGCTTTGGGCCGCGTATCTACTTCACGCACCTGCGCTCGACGCTGCGGGAAGATAATCCGAAGACGTTCCATGAAGCCGCGCACCTCTACGGCGATGTGGATATGTATGAAGTGGTGAAAGCGATCGTCGAGGAAGAGCAGCGTCGCGAGGCGAACGGGCAGCGCGAGCTGATTCCTATGCGCCCGGATCACGGCCATCAAATGCTGGATGACCTGAATAAAAAGGTGAATCCAGGCTATTCCGCGATTGGTCGCCTGAAAGGGCTGGCGGAAGTGCGCGGCGTTGAGATGGCGATTCAGCGCGCGTTCTTTGGTAAATAGCACTCGCCGGGCCAGGGAATGGGTCAACCCATTATGCTATAGTCCAGCCTGGTCCCGGCCCTTGTGAGTCAAAATGAAACTGCAAATCCATGAAAAACCGTCTGCTCAGCCGCAGCGTCCCTATCAGGAAGTTGGCGTGATGCTGCGTGACATGATCGCACGCCAGCAGTATGCCCTGGGGGACAGGCTTCCGCCGGAACGAGAAATTGCGGCACTGCTGGCGGTCAGCCGCACCGTGGTGCGCGAAGCGCTGATCATGCTGGAGATTGAAGGGCTTGTGGAGGTGCGTCGCGGCGCGGGCATATTTGTGGTGGCGATGCCCAATAAGACGGCTAACGTGCCGGCGAGCCAGTGCAACGACGCCGGGCCCTTTGAGCTATTGCAGGCGCGCCAGCTACTGGAAAGCAATATCGCTGAGTTTGCCGCCCAGCAGGCCACGCGGGAAGACATTATGAAAATGCGTCAGGCCTTGCAGATAGAAGAGCAGGAGCTGGTTTCCGGGGATAACGAAAGCGGTGATAAGCTATTTCATCTCGCTATTGCCGAGGCCACCCACAACAGCATGCTGGTGGAATTGTTCAAACAATCCTGGCAGTGGCGTGAAAATAACCCGATGTGGATCCAGCTGCACAGCCATCTGGAGAACAACCACTATCGCCAGGAGTGGCTTACGGATCATAAACAGATCCTCGCCGCGCTGATTAAGAAGGATGCCAAAGCGGCAAAACACGCGATGTGGCAGCACCTGGAAAACGTCAAAAACCGGCTGCTGGAGCTGTCGGACATCGATGATATTAACTTCGACGGCTACCTGTTTGAATCCTGGCCGCTGAATGAGCCTGGGCGTTAACCCCGCCAGCTTCACACGAGCCGCTGTTGCAGCAGCTCCCCGCTTTGCTGTAAATCCTGCTGTGGATTGCGGCCTGTCAGCACATATTCATACCCTTTGTTACGCCACCAGACCAGGTTTAGCCCACGGCGGACTTCATGCTTTAGCGCTGTACTGTCGCTCGTTTTGCTGCGGGAAATGCACAGCGCCATCGGCCCGAAGCTGGCGTGCAGATAAGCCATCTGCGCGATGGAGGTGCTGTCGTAGCGCAGCATTCTCACGCTTTTTAGCTCTGCTTCAGGGATCTCAACGGCCGCCTGAGTGAGCGTCAGGCCGATATCCTGCTGCATACGGTTCAGGCCGCTTTGCAGACCTTGGGGCGTGACGTTGATGTCGGCCAGCGTTTCGGCGCTGTAGAGCGACATGTACTGCGCAATGAGGTCGCGAATTTCCGGCTCGCCGCTGAGCTTTTGTTCACCAGGGCGAATAAAGCGCCCGGCCAGCACGCCGACGGCGAGAAAACTCAGCGAAGCGGCTATCAGATTGCGGCGGCTGACGCCTTTCGCCTGCGGCTTCACGTTCACCGGCTGATGAAGCAGGACATTCAACTTTTGCTCCATGCGGCTGACCGGCGCTTCCTCCAGCAGAGGCGCAAAAGCCTGTTCCCAGGGCTGGTTGCTTTGCATTAGCTGTTCAACGCGAGCGGCCAGAGTGGGATCGTCATTAAGCTGTTGGTCAAAGGCGCGGCGTTCGTCATCGCGCATCTCACCGTCCAGCCAGGCCACGATAGCCTCATCGCTCCACGGAGCGGAGAAGGATTGACGCGTCATTTGAGCTCCTTCTTCATCGTCGGCATCAGGTGTTTGGCGAGCGTCAGGCGCGCGGCGGCCAGGCGGCTCATCACGGTGCCAATGGGAATGGCCAGCGTGTCGGCCGCTTCCTGATAGGTGAAACCTTCGACATAAACTAAAAACACGGTATTACGCTGGGCTTCAGGCAGTTCGCTGACCTGCTGCAGTAGCGCGTGATACTGATGCTTGTCTTCGGTGCTTTCGCTGTCAGCCAGCTGGCTCAGTTCGTCGCTGTCGACAAAGCCCTGGCCCTGGCGAACGCGCAGGGCGCGAATTTCATTGATCCAGATTGAGTACAAAATCGCAAACAGCCAGCGGTCGATGCGGGTACCGGACTGAAACTGGCTGCAGCGCTCTAAAGCGCGCACGCAGGTGGACTGAACCAAATCTTCAGCCACATCGCGATTGCGGGATAGCACCATGCCGTAGCGCCAGAGACGGGCAAGGTGCTGTGCCAGCTGTAAACGAACTTCGTTGACGGTGATTTTTATGTCCTCAAACTTAGGACTCCGGGTGCCCGTCAATGGCGGCTTTTAAATCGCGATACTCCTCGCAGCCGGTTCCGCAGAGCGTTTTAATGGTGGCTAACTGGGCCTTCGCCAGGTCCGGGCGGCCCTTAATCATCCACGCTTCGCCAAGATATTCGCGCACTTTGGCGTAGTGCGGATCCAGGGCGATAGAACGCTGATAATAGCCGATCCCTTCGTCGGTGCGCCCCAGTTTTCTTGTGGCGTAGCCCCGGTAGTTCCAGGCTTCACGCGTGTTGGGCTGCTGCAGGGTATCCAGCAGGTTGAGCGCATCCTGATAACGGCCAGATTTTGCCAGATGATAAGCATATTGCGTCTTATCGCCGTCGCTTAACATGCTGCTCTTTTCCACGGTACAAGTTTTGGTTTTGCTGTCGTACACCTGGCCTTTCGGGCAGTCCGGCGTTTTAGAGTCATCGTCGCCCATGGCGCTGGCGGCGGCGGAGTAGAAAAGTCCGCTGGCAACCAGGCACAGCAAAGGCAGCAGTTTACGGCTTGAAGGCGTGTTCATGGTGTCGTCCTGTAGGTTAGCGAGAGTTGCCTTTGCAGGCGGGAAGCATGCGGCGCAGCGTGCCGTCACGCAAAACATAGTGGTGGAGCAGAGCGGCGACGGCGTGTGCGCTCGCCAGCAGGATCAGCGCCCAGGCCACGTTGTTGTGCAGCATTGCCAGGGTATGGCGCAGCGTGGGATCGATGTTGAACACGTCCTGGACCTCAAAGAGGTTGAAGAACCAGAACGGTTCGCCCTGCGCCCAGCGGAACAGGAAGCCAAGCGTGGCCTGGGTGAGCAGCAGGATGTAAAGCACGCCGTGCGTGGCATGGGCGGCGATGCGGAACGCACCCGGCATCGGCACTTTTTCCAACTTTCTCGATGGCGAAAAAGCGGTGCTAATGCGCCAGACCAGCCGAACGACAATCACCGCGCCAAGCAAAATGCCGAACGAAATATGTAGGGATTGCAGGCTTTTGCGCAGCGGCGTGCCGCGCTCAAGGGCTTCCCAGACATGCGCGCTGGCGAACAGAAATATCACGCAAAAGGCGGTGACCCAGTGGAGGGCTATGCTAAAGGCATCGTAGCGCTTACGGGGCGGCGTAGCGTCGGTGGGCAGGTAACTCATGATTGTCTCTTCCTCAGGTTCTAGTAAGGAGTAAACAATCGGGACGAGGAAATTATTCGGTGGGGATGAAAAAAAAGTCAGGCGTCCAGCAAGCGCCTGACTTTATGGAGACTTACCGCAGCATTACAGTGCTTTTTCCCAGACGGACTGCGGCAGTAGATACACCGCTTTTTCAGCGTGCTGGCCGTCGGTCACGATGTGCTTGATGCCGCTCGCCATCACGGCCAGCGTCACGTCGAAGGCGTTCAGGCTGTCGCCGAAGCCAGCCGTCAGGTTCAGCATTGAGCCGTTCGCCATCAGGTAAAGCGTCTTGCCATTAAGCTTGTAAGCATTGATAAACGGCATCACTTCTTCGTTCGGATATTGCTTCAGGTAGCCGCAGTCGATCTCTTCGGCAACGTGGCCCACGTTCAGCACGAACACGCCATCTTTGGCTTTATCCAGCACCGCTGCGCTGACGACTTTTTTGGCGCCGGTTGCGGTGGCGACAACGTCGGTCGTGGCAATCACGTCATGAATATCAACCACGTGCCAGCCGTCGTAGGCGGCCTGCAGGCGGCGAGCCGGGTCTAATTCGGCAACCATCACCTGGCCACCGTAAGCTTTGGCGGCGGCGGCAACGCCCTGGCCGACCAGGCCGTAGCCAATCACCAGCACTTTCTTCTCGTGCAGGGTGAGGTGCGTGGTCTGGAAGAAGGTCTGCCACGCGGTGAGGCCAACCATATGGCGGTTATGCAGGCCTTCTTTTACCGGCAAATCGTCCCAGTTGAAGATAGGGTAGCCCGGACGCAGGCTAGCAAGGCGGTTAACGCCGGAACCGGTCGCTTCCAGGCAGGCGACCACGTCGCCAAACTCGCCGCGTTGATGCAGCAGCGTGGTGATGTCCGCGCCCATTTCGCACAGATGCGTTGGGCGCCAGGCAATGGCTTTTTCCCACGAGTCGCGCCAGTCAGCGCCGCTCATATTGCGCCATGCGCAGGCTTCCGCTCCGGCAGCGACCAGGTAAGCGACAACGTCATCCTGCACGGTGGTTGGGTTGCAGGTGGTGAGGAAGACTTTGGCGTTTTTCTTCAGCAGGCCTTCAACCAGCGGGATCATTTTCAGGTCGAGATGCATATTGCAGGCGATACGGACGTGGCTTAAGTCTGGCAGCGCCTGAACCTGCTTAAGGGTGCGAACCATGTGGCGGGTGGACCACGCAATCTCTTTATTAAACATCTCGCTCTGGGTGCTCACGGCTGTTCCTTATTAATTGTTTTTACTGGTTTTTGTAGAATATATCATCACGTTAACGGGCGTCAGAATAGCAAAACGGCGGGCGGTTGTTAATCGGTGAAGTTGGCTTGGCAGGGATGATTTCTGCTTACCAATGTTTTGTTTTTTCCCTCGATTTTTTCTCTATAGTAGAAGCTTCATCCCCTGATAAAAACGAGAAAAGCATGATCAAGAAAGCGCTTGTTGTGTTGCTGAGCAGTGCCTTGTTGACCCCGATGATAGCGACGGCCGATAGCACGATAGTGTTCCTGCGCCACGGCGAGAAACCAGCTAATAATAGCGGGCAGCTCACCTGCAAAGGGCTGAACCGCGCATTGCAGCTGCCATCGGTTCTGTTAAGCCAGTACGGCAAACCGGATGCCATCTACGCCGCTGCGCCGAAAGAGAACAAAACAGGCAGCTCGCTGCGCCCGTTAACGACCATCACGCCGACCGCTATCCGCCTTTCTCAGGCTATCGACCTGCATTATCACGCCGAGCAGACGGACGGGCTGGTGGACGATTTGCTGAAAAACCAAAGCAGCGGTCGCCTGACGTTTGTCTCATGGGAGCATAAAAACCTGGTGATAGCGGCGCAAAAGCTGGTGAAGGAAACCGGTGGCGACCCGGCCGTGGTGCCGAAGTGGCCAGGCAGCGATTTTGATTCGCTCTACATCATCAAATTGGATGATAAACAGCGCTTTAAATCCTTTAGCCGTGGAGCAGAAGGGCTGAATAACGTGCCGGATAGCTGCGTGGCTGCAGGCTGAACGGAAAGAACATGACTTCCGGTGCCTGGCCTGCAGATGAGCATGCAGGTGCCGGGAGAGTACGCCACCTACCATGCCGCTTCTGTGCGACCAAATTCCTAAAAGTGCAAAGATAAAGTCCGAAAGTTGCTCTGATACCGGCGGAAGAAATATCGGCCTCTCAGCGTTTGTTCCCTTTTTATCATTAATCCACGCCATCTCTCCTTTCTTCTGCATAACACCTTGAGGATTCAACGTGAACTATCCCAATGCCGCTGATATCGGGGTTGCATAATCATTTTGACCGCCACTGAAGGCAGCGCTATGAGAGCGCAGCGTTGGCTGGACAAGAATGTTTTTGCTATTTCGGCCTCATATTAATTGCTGTTACCTATTATGGATGGATCTGCTCTTCCGGTAACGTTGCGAACATTAAACGGATGTGTGGGATTAACAGGGAGCGGTATCTTCGAACTTCTGCTGCTGAGCAGGGTAATTTCACCATAGCTTAGCTTTTCTGATTTTCTGAAGTATTAGTTTTTGGCCCGGTTTGCTGTTCTCAGAATGCCCTTCACGTTTTTGCATCCCATTCGTTTATGTAAAACGCCTTTTGTAAGGTTTATTTAGTTATTCAGCGTATTGGTTGCTGTGAGCCATGGGCGGTAGCGTGTGTATCACTCTTTTAACGTACTGGAAATAAACTATGGCAAGAAGTGGTTTTGATGTTCAATTAGCCTCGGTCAACGCGTTATTCCTGCGTGAACTGAAAACCCGCTTCGGGAAGTACCGATTAGGATATCTTTGGGCCATACTGGAGCCCACTTCTCATTTATTGATATTGTTGACGATCTTTGGTTTTATCATGCATAGAACCATGCCCGATATTTCTTTTCCGGTGTTTTTACTTAATGGCATTATTCCATTTCTTTTGTTTAACAATATCGCCAGGCGATCAATTGGAGCGATTGAAGCAAATCAGGGTTTGTTTAATTACCGCCCCGTAAGACCCTTCGATACTATTGTTTCAAGGGCTTTGCTTGAGGTGTTAATCTATGCCATTGTCTATGTGATCTTAATGATTGCAGTGAGTTTTCTTGACGACGGTATTATTATCAGTAATTTAGTTCTATTCGTTGTTACCTGGTTCTTTCTTGTCGTTTTTTCTTGTGGAGTTGGTTTTATTTTTATGGTCGTAGGAAAGATGTTTCCTGAAACAGAAAAATTTCTACCTATTATACTTAAGCCCCTCTATTTTATCTCCTGCATTATGTTTCCTTTACATAGCATTCCCCATGAATATTGGCCATATTTTTTATGGAATCCTCTCGTACATGCGGTCGAATTAAGCCGCAACGCTATTGTCGCAGGTTATGAATGTGATGGGGTCAGTTTAAGTTACTTGTTTATCTGCACATTAGTGACTCTTTTTCTTGGGCTGGCGCTTTATCGGACGAGTGAAAAGGCCATGTTAACCTCATGATTAAAATTGAAAATTTAACTAAATCATATCGTACCCCGAAGGGACGACATTATGTTTTCAGAGATCTCACTATTGAGATACCCAGCGGGAAAAGTGTGGCGCTAATCGGTCGAAATGGCGCAGGAAAATCGACGCTTCTACGCATGATCGGTGGAATAGATCGGCCCGACAAAGGGAAAATCATTACCAATAACTCAATCTCATGGCCCGTAGGCCTGGCGGGAGGGTTCCAGGGAAGCTTGACGGGACGAGAAAATGTAAAATTTGTTTCTCGCCTTTATGCTGAAAAAAATGAGTATCGGGAAAAGGTTCGGTTTGTAGAAGAGTTTGCTGAACTGGGGAAATATTTTGACATGCCGATTAAAACATACTCTTCAGGAATGAAGTCTCGGTTAGGTTTTGGTCTGAGTATGGCCTTTGATTTTGATTATTATTTGGTTGATGAGGTCCTTTCTGTCGGTGATGCCAGGTTTAAAAATAAATGTTCTGAGCTATTTGATGAGCGAAGAGTGACATCAAATTTATTAATGGTTTCTCATAGCTTAAGTTCTTTAAAACAGTATTGCGATGTTGCGTTACTTATCGGGAGGAATAATGTTGTAAGATATTACGAAAACATTAATGAGGCAATATATTGGTATATCAAAGATATCTCATGATATTAGATATTAGCTCATCGATTAACAATAACGTAAGTATTTCAAGATGAACGCTATAGCTAAGAAAACAAAAAAATTATTGAAATCCCCGGGAGTTTTTTTAAGAGACTACTTTAATAAAAAACATCCTATTATAAGAAATGAAGTTGGATGCCCTGAAAATGAAGAGAGTATTTTAATAAAACACGACCTTATTCTTGAAAGTATAATTCCTACAAATTTTGATATTGACGTTGTCTATACATGGGTCAATAGTAATGATGCTGTATGGCGGAGTAAGCTTGATGCTTATCTGGGAATAGATACGGTTGATTTTGGTCATGCTGCAAAGGACCAGGCGCGCTTCAGTAATCATGATGAAATATTTTACTCAATAAAAAGCGTATTAAAAAATCTCCCGTGGGTAAGATATATCTATGTCGTCACCGACGGGCAGGACCTGAAGTTTGGCAATATATCGCCAAAAGTAAAACTTGTTGATCATAAAGATATTATAGATGAGAAGTATCTCCCTACATTTAACTCTCATGTAATAGAAGCCCATCTTCATAAAATACCTTCTTTATCTGAAAATTTTATTTATTTTAACGATGATGTCTTTGTTGGCAGACCCTTGCCTGCCGCGCATTTCTTTCGTAGCAACGGGGTTGCATCCTTATTTTTATCTAACAAAAGCCTTAAGCATATGAAAGGCCGTGGGGTGAATACACCAACGCTTAGTGCATCACTACGCTCGATATCAATTCTCGAAAATAAATTTTCAGTCAATATAGATACGCCGTTGGCGCATACGTACTTTCCCTTGAAAAAAAGCATGTTCAATAAAGTTTGGGTGTTATATAAAAATGACATTGAATCTTATCTTAATAATAAGTTTAGAACCGATCATGATCTAAATTTAGCAACGTTTTTTGTTCCCTGGTTTACCTATTTAAAAGGGGCGGCGGTGCAGTCCAGAGATATATGTCATTATTTCAATATAAGATCTTCCGCTGCGCCTGGTTATTATAATCATTTGGTTTTTTGTAAAACTAACAATGAGATGCCTCATTCTATTTGTGCTAATGATTTCAACTCTACAAGCATAACAATTAAAAACTATAAAAAAATACTGATAGATAACATGAAGTATCATTTTGATAATGAAATTGACGAATTAATAAATCCCGATAAACTTGTTTAATGGTATAAATTTAATATGAATAAAAAAATCAGAAAGTTAATCAACAATCCTGGGTTATTTTTTAAGGATATGGTGTCAAAAAAACAAATGGCACTAAGAACAGTAGCTTCTGGTAAAGTTGTTGCAGGCCTTAGTTATAATATTGTAATCGTCACCAGTTCAGTTTTGAATAATTATAAAGAATGTTTTGATTCGGTTTTGGCGCAAAAGGCCAGTGAGAATATCAATGTAATTATACTTAATAAAGATGAACCAGAATCGGATGTCACTGTTTATCGTCATGGTCAACGTCTTGAGAATTGCTCATTTGAGGCAGCATTGAGCAATGAGTATACACTGTTTATTTGGTGCCAGGATTTACTGGATGTGAATTTCATATTCAATGCAGACCGTATTCTGCAGAAGCACAATAAAAATAATAACATCATTGTTACTAATAAATTTAAGTCTTCATCAATAACACAATTACCTCGTAACTATCATCCTTTTACCGCTATCTATAATAAAATACAGCCGTTGAAAGTGACGGCAAGTTCAATGATAGTTGATTCAATTTATGGCACATTTTTTTCAACAAATCTGGTAAAACAGCAGTTGGTTGAGTGCCAGGGTTACTCTTGGTTAAATTTTGACGGATTGGGATTACTCTGCAGTGTATTAGGTGATGAGCAAAGTGAACCTGTTATTTATATTTCTCGTCAATCAAAATATTTAGTTTCCGAAGAGTTGATTCATCTTCCCTTTTCGGGAACCGAATGGTCTCAGGTCGAATTGTTTGGTGCGGATTTCACGGGTGTCATAGATATATTTTATAATAATATTATTATTGAGAATGTGTGGACGCCATTGCTTAAACGTTCGCTTTTCTTTTTCCTCTTAAAATATATTAAAAAAGGGCTGGCTAACCAATCTCTTCTTGATGGGTGTTCTCTGAAAGAAGCAGAACTATTTCATCAATATTTTGCTAAGGCACTATCGATTATTGGTGAAAAAATCATCTCAACGTTTAATGTTGCATGTGCTGAACAACTGAAAGTAGGCGCATTGAATAAAATAGATATAGAACGATTTAATAGTATAGTTGATATATTACAGTATGACGAAGATAAAAATCAGGTGCTGCTTCGTTATTTTTCTGCTACCGACTATTTTGAGTCGTTTAGATGTGCGAGTGGGGAAATAGTGCCGGTTGAGATGAAAACCGTTAGCCACAATCTTTTTTTTAATACGTTTTTTTACGAAAGAAGAATATGGGTGTGTTTGGATGATTTGAATAACACATCAAAGCTTATTGTTAACATAAATAATGGTCCGATAAAGTTTAGAGGGTTAAATAAAAAAGTTGTTGCTACAATAACCTTAGGAGATATTATCAATCATTATAATGAACTTAAACCAAAGTTTAAAGTAAGTAGAAAGTATAATAATGCATGGATTTTAATGGATCGTGATAATCAGGCCGATGATAACGCAGAGCATTTATATCGATATATAAAGAAAAATCGTCCTGACATTCCAGCATATTTTGTTATCTCTAACGAATCTCATGACTGGGAGCGGCTGGAGGATGACGGTTTTAATTTATTAGCATTTGGTAGCTCTGAACATGAGGCTGCACTCGAGTCTTGTTCACGTGTTATTAGTTCTCATGCCGCACAGTTTGCTACTGATTATTTTAAAGATAAAAGGATGTTAAGTAAAAAATTTGTATTTCTCCAGCATGGTGTCATTCACAACGATCAGTCAGCTTTATTTAAACCAGACTGGAAAAAATTTGACTTGTTTCTGACCTCATCTCATGATGAATACCAATCTATCGCGGGGGAACATAGTGCTTATAAATTTACGGCGAAAGAGGTCGCACTAACCGGTTTACCTCGTCATGATGCATTAATACATTCAGATGTGCAGAAGCAGAAGATGATCCTTGTTATGCCAACATGGCGACCCGCTCTGTTGGGGAAAGTGCTCGAGGGTACGACAAGAGAATTACTTCCGGATTTCATTGAAAGTGAGTATGCGAACAAATGGAGAGATTTTCTTAGTAATGAAAGACTAAAAATGTTCGCTGCTGAGTCTGGCTATGAGATTGTTTTTTTCCCTCATGCAAATATACAGCCGTACCTTGATGAATATATCCTCCCCGAACACGTTAAAGTGCTTAGCCATGCGGCTGGTAGCATTCAGGAATTATTCTTAAAAGCAAGTGTAATGGTGACTGACTATTCCTCGGTTGCGTTTGAGATGGCCTATTTGAATAAGCCGGTATGTTACTATCAATTTGATGAAGAGGATTTTTTCCAAAAAGGTCATTACAATAAAGGGTATTTCGATTATAGAAATGATGGTTTTGGTCCAGTATTTACTTCGGAGAATAACACCATTGAATTTGTCCGTGATATAATTAGTAACCAGTGCGAGAGTTATCCACTTTATGCGGAAAGAGTAAAAAACTTCTTTCCCTTCAGGGATGGTAAATGTTGCGAGCGCGTTCTTAATGCAATACTCCAGCTTGATGAAAAGACTTCTCACTCCTCTTCGATTGCACCCGAGGATTGGGCTGAACAAGCCGTTATTTTTGACCAAATCCGTTTTGCATATGACCGTTATCATCAAATTTTTCAGAAAATGTCTCCTGAAGAAATGTGCAATGTCGATCGTCGGCATCATCATAATTATTGCAACGTCCTTCTCCATCATGGTGATTTTGATAGGGCGCAAGCATTTTTCAGCGCCACTGAAAAGGATGAGCAAGAAAACCAATTATTCTATATCAAATCTAACATAATCCGTTCATTAACCCATCTTCATCCATTAGATTCGGTGGTCATAAAATCACTTAGTTGTGACGATTATGAATATATTAATAGTTTTATTTCAGAATCGACAGCTAAAGAGACGGATAAAACTCATCACCCCATTGATACACTGCATGTTGCGGATTGTGATTATCGTTCTACTCGAAGAAAGGGAAGTGATTTCATCCATTCCTTTATTAGTGATGATACTGTCAACCTGAGGATATTAGAGATAGAGAGGAAATATTCTTCAGCGATTGTGTGTTACAACGCGATGGACAGTAAGGATCGTGAATTCATTGTCAATAAAGCTATTTATATGCGATCGCTTAGAGCGCTAAATAAATGGGCTTTAATCATCGATTTTGCAAAGACAAATGTTTTACAGGGACGGACAGGGATTCATTGTTTCGCCTCTGCATATTTATATGCTATGCGGTGTAATAAAAAAATAGCACCCAATTTTTCAGATTTCGATTATGTTTTAAGCGACGTGGAAAACATAGATTTTAGTACCATCAAAGATTTTCTTTATTATTGTTTCTTTATTAAAAACTACAAGAATGTAGATGTCATTATTGCCAGGCATTTTCGTGAAATCAACACGGTCACGCTTGAGAACTATTGCACTATATTATGCCGGGAGAAAAGAGTTTCATATTGTTATGAGATGTTGAAATCTATTCCCTTCGATGAATTGTCAATTAAAGGCTTAACGCTATTAGGTGAAATGGCATTGTTAAATGATGAATTCGATATTTCCATTAACTCATTTAAACGTGCCAGTCTGTTGAATTTGCCGAAAGTAGATAAAAATTTACAGGTGCGCTTAAATTACGCTATGTCCTGTGAGCGAGATTTTTATGAAAGAAAGTCATTAGTAACTGAAGTAGTATGAGTTTAAATAACTCACTCGTCCTTAATTTATATTAGTTTATTTAAGCTACATTATTGCGAATATATATAATGAAATATGCACATTTAAAATTTGGTGAGTTTGAAGGGTTAGCCAAAGGTGTACTAGTGGTTGATGACGATGAAATTCCAGTAGCAGGGAAAAAAGGCAAGTGGTTGACAAATATACCATTGCCGGAAGGAGGAAAGGTCAATCTCAAAAGTGATAATGAAAATATTTCTTTAGTCGTGAGTGCGGCAAAGCTTTTTCATCCCGACCAGGTGAATTTTGATGAGCGCTATCATATACAGAAGCACTCTTTGCAAGGTGAGGATATATACTACGCAATATCGGGTAATACTATTAATCCTCGTAAAATACTGGTCACTTTTCCTGGGGTGAGTAATTTTGATAATGTCAATTATCGCCTAAGTGCTATGACATCTTTGCAAAGTAACTTAAAGGATATGCTCATCCTTGCTTTTCAGGACCGTGAGGCTACGTATGGAAACTACATGCATCACACTGAAAATGGTTACCCACTTAAATCGATAGCCATCGGATTGATTAGTGGGCTGTGTTCTCGTCATGGGATAAAAGAAGAGGATATCATATTCTATGGTAACTCCAAAGGTGGCTCTATTGCCATTGACTATATAGAAAGATTTCAGTCTTCTTACTTTTTTATAGACATACCACAGCTTGATCTTTTTAATTATCAATCACAAAATGCAATTATGAGATACAGCTTAGGTGTGGATACGCGAAATTACTATAACTTCTTACAGTATTTGCCACAGATCAATAATCGACGTGTTTGTTACTCCTTCGCTGAACAAGATTTAGATGCCTCATGTGGTTTACCTATGAAGTCGTTTTCTGGTTTAACCGTCTCAATGCTAAAAGATATGAAACACTCAGGCTCTGCGATGGAATTTGTGAAAAAACAATTCACCAAGGTTATTCAGCTCATGAATGAATCTGGGGCGATCATGCGAGCACCGATAGATATGAAATATGAGGTAAAAGACGGCTTCCTTTATTTGAGAAGAGCCCTTGGTGCATTTAAACATCATGATGATTTACGTAAAATATATTCTGAAGTTGAATTCACGAAAGAAGATGAGTCCTACTCTATTTCGTTAAATCAAATTTTTAATAGATGTATCTACGTTTACTGGCGATACGGCTTTGATATACTAAGACACCTAAGCCCTGGTACCTATAAAATGAAACTACATGTCTATTATGATTTCAAGGAGTTTGTTTATCCTTTGAATCAGATGGTGACTCTCGATGACAAAGGCAGTATCATTATTCAATGATGGATATATGGTTATAATATATATACAATGGTTTTGAGAGGGCTTGGTTATATTTGAAAAGCATCTGATTATACATCAGATGCTTTTTTGTTTGTCATGGAATAAGTGCTGGCAATTTTATTGAATGAAGAGGTTGCAATGGTTGAGCTAAAATCATCATGAGGTTTTTTTCCATAGTAAACCGCATTGATTTGAGTATTTTTCAATAACCAATTTCTAAACTTTTTAAAGAGTCTTATATCAGGCTTGAAGTCTGAATTCCAAAATTGATTAAGATCGCCCTGATAAGTTATCTCCCGGATATTATACAATGCTTTTCCCATTACTTTTAATGGCTTATTATGGATCAATGCTGAAAGCCCTGCGGTACTATTGATGGTAATAACGGCTTTCGCATGAGTCAGTAATTCAGGTACGGGAATATCATGGACGTATATAACTCGCTTGTGAATACCATACTTTTTCCCCAGGCGGAGAATGAGAGGTTTATAAAGACGATGGCCGCGATCCATTGGATGATGCTTGAAAACCAGCATTGTCGTCGGTGGTGCGTGATGTGAAAAAGAGAGCATAACTTCATTGATGAAATCACGAACATCATCGTAGTGGCTATGATTTCGAATTTGACTGTCGTTATAAACCTGTAAAACGGCAAGATAATAACGTTCACTGAATGTCGTTTGTAGAGCGCCAAGGACATTACGCTGCTGATATTTGTACCATACCTTACGCCAGCCGGCCCGAAACCAGCAGCGTGCCTCATACCATGGAGAAAAAGACTTGTGGTGCTGATAATGCGGGTATTTTTCGTGAACGTACCAGCTTACCAGATAGTACCAGGCCGCATGCCACATTCGTTTCAGGGATGATGGCTTAAGCCTGAGCTCCTCAGCCGTGGCCGCCGGGCTTTCCTCCAGGTGATGATAGAATTCAGGCTCCCTTGGCGTTGCCGAGTAAGCGTTAACACCACCGGCCTCAAGCGTGATGAAGTGTGGACGCAGATATCCTTCCTCAAAAGCAAGAAAGCGCACGTCTTTTAAATCCGTCCAGCGATGAGCAAGCTGATGCAGCGGTCGACAGTCGCCAAAACATAGGATCGTGTCGAAAGGGTACTCCTGATAGAGATCCTCCAGCCAGGCAGGGAATGTTTTTGGCAACTGATTAAACACTCTGTAATTGCCGTTGCGGCAATAGAACCGATCTCCACCGTTGAATACAACCTGTACGGTTTCACGGCCAAGCGTCTCCAGCCAGGCTGAAAGTTTACTAAAGAATGGCCCCATGGGGCCCTGTAAGAGGAGGTACCGCCTTCCTGACAGTAGCGCTTTTACCGCATTGTTCTGCATAAACATCCTTGTGTTTCAGAAGACTAACTAAATCTTACTTTGTAAAGCATGCTTAGTTTTCGGTAGAGCCTGAGCAACCAGTCATATCTGCTGCAGACGGGATTGATTTTTCCTCTCGGTACTGAGATCAGGTAATGAACGGCATCTTCTACCTCAATGGGGTGCAGGTAGTGCGGGTGAATATAAGTTGGGTAGGCAATGAGGCTGTGATAGATCAATTCATCCAATCCCAGACGTTTAGTGCGACGAGGGCTCTTATGCTCATCGACCGTCAGACCCCAGCCGGCATAGAACGGCAAGCCATAGCAGAAGACTTTTTTGCCATGCAGCAACCCTTCGAATCCGGACAATGATGTTAGGGTATGGATCTCATCACTTTGCTGGATGCAGGTGATGATATCTGCATTCAGAGCCTGGATATTCGCCCATCGAGCAACGTCCTCAGAAGAGACGTGTCCTTGCCGATTACCGGCCAATACATCTGGATGCGGTTTATAAATGATAAATGCATCTGGATTACGTTCCCGAACCGTGCGGAGGAGTTCATGGTTAGTTTTTATGGAACGTGTTCCGGTGATTATCGAGGCGTCGTCTTCCACCTGTCCGGGAACCAGAAGTACTCGTTTCCCGGTTGCCGCCGAAGGAAGTAACCAGGATTCTCCCAGGTTATATTTACTGAGCTTACTGTCTACCAATTGCTTGCGGAGGCTGATGGCTCGTCGGCGTTGGCTCTCCTCCAGATCGCTCTGTTGTAGCAGGGTTTCAAGGTCGCTGGGTCGGCTGGCATCGTAGTAGATACCGCTTTTATCCAGCACCAGAGAGAGCGGTGGGTGAAGATCGGAACCTAAACCGCCAGAGCGTAAAAAACCGTCCTCCATACGCCATATAGAGAGATTGTGGCGTACAGCTTTCTTCTGCCATCGCTGCTCACCATGCACGCCCCAAACAATGCACACAGTCGCGATGCGGTTGGGGACGCGTGAGCTGAATAGCTTATTGTCTCCGGTGGTTAAAAAAGGCCTGACAACTGCAGACTTCCATAAGGTTAAGCCAGGAAGCCAGAGGTTACCTTTACGCTGTTGATGAAAGCGGCGCTGACAAGTCAGCCCTGATAGCACGTCGAAAAGCGTTCCCGGCTTGCCTGTTAAGGGATGGATATAGCGGCTATAGCGAAAATAGGCGGCGCTGAACAAATCGATAAGCGATGCCTTTCCTCTGCGAGAAGCCAGCCGGAGGGCCTGAGGGTGGCGATCGTCTGTTAAGCCCCAGCCGGCGTACCAGGGTTGACCATAGCAGCTAACAGGAACACCCGACAGAAGAGCTTCAAAACCGTATTGCGATGTCATCACGTAAGCGCGCTTAATGTAGCGGAACAGCGAATGTGGGCTAACATCGTGGTCAAGTAGCGTTATCCGCGGATGTGAGAGCGATTCGGTGAAATAGCCCTTTTTCTTTCCGCTCAACACGTCCGGGTGCACTTTGAGCCAAATTTCAGCATCAGGATTTTCCCGGACCGCGTCTTCGAGCATTCTTTTAAAATCGGCTTCTCCGGCGTTCCCGTACTCAACGGAAACATCCCCCAGGGTTTGATCCACCACCAGTACCGCACCATCCAGCATGGGATTTTCAGGGGAAAACGTGGCCGAGTGATTATATTTTGAGAGATCGTTTTTCACGATAAGGTCAATCGCCACGCTGGCCTGAGAAGCAAACTCGGCATTACCTTCGGTATCCTGGATAAGTTGTTCCAGCGTGCTGGGAGCGGAGGCATCGTAATAAATGCCTTTATAATCGACGACCAGCGAAAGTGGCGGGTGGCCATGGATGCCTAATCCAAAGGAACGAATAAAACCGTCCTCCAGACGGACGACAGGCACCCCGGCCTTACTGGCCAGAGAAACCGGCTTCCTGCCGCTTGGGCGATGTCCCCACACGGCAACCGCCGTTACAGAGCCCGGCATCGGTTGCCGTGATGAGAGCTTCTGGCATGTCATCGGTAAGAAATGTTGCAGATGCGGAATACGCCAGATGCCGCTTGAAAATATACCTAACACCTTGTCAGTTAAACTCCTGCATATGCCTTACTTTTATTTCCAGAAAAGTAAGGCGGGCGGTTAGAGCGTCAGTATGACTTTTGCCGCAACGGCAAGCTGGTAAAGGATGGTGGAGATCCCGCGAGTGATTTCGATGTTCTTCGATTCATATTTCGGCAGCACCATAATTTCGTCCCCGGCCTGAAGCGTTCCGGCATCGTCAGCATCCAGGGTTGCGCCGTTCTGGCGAATAACGATGATTTTCGAATTGCCGGATTTTTGCGTTAACCCACCGCATTTTTCGATGTAATGCTTCGGCTTTAGCCCCTTTTCCCAACTCACTGCATTTGGGAACAACACTTCACCATGTACCATTACCAGTGACGTTCTTTCCGGAATGGTGATGACATCTCCATCTTCCAGCAGGACTGAATCGATAGTTGTTTCGCTAAGCACCACTTCACCTTTGGGTACAACCTGGCGGGCTTTAGCAACAAAACGACTCACCAGCTGCGCTTCTTGCAGGCGCAGGCGTGATTCTTCCTGTGTAGAGGATTGGGCGGATAGCGAAGCCTGTTCCAGCTTCTGCAACGCAAGATCCAGCATCTCTTTTTGGCGCAGGGCAACGGAACGGCGGTAGAGCTGAATGGCGCTTATCTGAGACATGCTATTTGGCCTAATCTGCGCCAACACCTGACGCATGCTTGCGCCATACGGCAGGACAATGGCGTGTTCACCGGAGTGCGCCCCTTCGATACGTACCTGTATCGTACCGGCATAGCGGTCAGTGCTGATAATCAGCTTATCCCCGTCCTGAAGCGAGCGACCCGCAGCGGAAAGTAGCGGGTAATACTCGCTGCGCTTTGCACTTCCCTGCTGGCGAATGATGGTCATATGAGTTGCTCCGGGCTTCGGGCGAGCCCAGCTCAGCGCCTCAGCGATCGGTATCGTGTTGGCTCGAAACTCAAATTCATAGCTATTGAAGACATCGCCTTCGACGCTAAAGGTGTGCTGACGAGGGCCAACAACAATAGTGTCACCATCGGCGAATTGCGACAGGCCAAGCTTTCCGTCCAGCAGGAAGTCGTACAGGTTTACCCGGGTACGTTGATGAGAACCACGTTTCACCGTGATATTTACGTAGCTTCCTCTTTCGCTGTCGACGCCGCCCGCTTTACTCAAGTAGGAGAGCAGAGAGTCCGACGCGACGCCGCCGTATAAGCCGGGATTGCGCACGTAACCTGTGACAAAGACTTTGACGGGCTGTGCCTGGAGCAGTGAGGCATAAACGCTGACGTTAGACTGATAAACCTCTTTTACTTTGCGGGTAACCAGATTGTTGAGCTGACTGTTACTGGTGCCTGAGACTTTCAGAGGCCCCACGTTTGGCAAAAAAATGTTTCCTTTTGGATCGACCGTCAGCGCACCATCAAAGGAAAATGCACCCCAGAGGCGCACCTGGACGATGTCACCCAGGCCAATAATATAACCGGGGTTAAAGCCTATGCTTGTCCCGCTATCTGCGGTGGTGGGGGTAAAAAGCTGCGCACCAAACATCCTGCTCATTACCGCTGCGACGCGTGGGGGAGGTGTATTGTCGAATCCGCTGCTTGAAATTGCGCCCTGAGTTTGCCCTGAAATAATATCCGGCATTGGCGTATTTGTTAGGTTCGGATCGGCAGAAATATCAACGGCTGATACCTGTATGGTAAAGCCGACAACGGCGAGGCACATCCATTTTAATTGTCTCATAGTATATTCTGTCGTTCTCTCTAATAGGTTTTAATCTTTATGGTCTTCGATGACGGCCAGCAGCAATTTCGCTGTACCAAATAACAAACCGCAGACTAAAAGCCAGCTTGCTAATAAGTAGAGTTTTCTGGGGTAACTCGATTCCTCAGGCTTTTGTGGAGAGCTGATTACGGACAAAACTTTAAGTTTACGGGCGGCTTCGATACGTGTTTTTTCTATCGAGGTTAAGGCCATCTTGTAGAGGTCAGTGTTAAATGCCACCCGTGCTTTGAGTTCTTCAAAATCCACCGCCATACGGTTGAGTCTGTCGCCTTCCGGGGCGGTGATTTTGCTTTTTTCTTCTTCTATCTGAGAGGCGAGAGAGGAAATGGCATTTTTGGCGCTAATAACCTGTGATGCATCTTCTCGTAGATAAGTCAGTAAATTACGCAGCTCTGATTCCATCTGGATTTTTTGCCCTACCAGCGTGTTGACCAGCGTTGTTGCGGCTAATGCAGAAGCTTCAGGATCGAGAACGTTATTCTTGTTTTGGTAGGCAAGTAGCGCCTGTTTGCTATCGTCCAGGCGCTCAAGTGCTTTATGCATTTCACTCTCAGCGAACTGCTGCTGATCGCGAGCGATATGGTGTGAAAGCTCGTTAATAAAACGCTCGGACTCTTTTAGGATGGCTTTATTGAATTCCAGGGCAAATTCCGGCGTGAAGCCCTGAGTTTGAATGGTTAACAGTCCATTTTTATCGTCCCAGAGGATGGACAGACGATGGCGATAGTAGTCAAGAAACCGCTCAACCGTTACTTCCCTCGGCAGGTAATAGAAAAAATCCAGCCCGCTGTGGCTGAAAGCCTCATGGAAATTAAGCTGTTTATCCAAAATAGTCAGCATGTCAGGAGAGTTAATATACTCCTTGAGATAGAGGGCATCTTCTGCGGAGCCTGGGTTTGAAGCACCCAAAAGCAAACCAACATTGAGATTGCTGCTGTCTATCTCGCTGGCTCGCTTGATAGCAACTTTTGATTCACTCATGTAGCGAGGCTGGCTAAACATAACCAGATAAACGGTAAGCAACGCCATCGGGGCTATCACAATAATTTTGCCCAAATGGTGCTGAATAACAGCCAGCTTGAGCCGTGGCAGGCGTTTTGAGGCAAGGGATAACCAGGTTTTTATTTTCTTAATCAACATACAGCTATCGTCACTTACAGAAATGGTATCGGCCCTTTGAGGGGCAATGGTCATCGTCGCTGTGATTTTTGTCAGAGTCGCTCAGCGCTTAGTCAAAAATACGCACCAGCCCTAACACCGCCTGGCCACTTTCTTCCGTCACCAGAATTGCGGAAATACGGCGCTGGTGCATGAGTGCTTCCGCATCTACCAGCATCGTCGAGGCTGGAATTGTCAGGGGCTGGCACACCATCATTTGCTCGGCAATTGCGGTCTGGCAGTCGGCATGTTTTTCCATATAGCGCCTGAGATCGCCGTCGGTAATAATGCCCGCAAGCAGGCCGTCTTTTGTGACCATTACCATGCCCTGGCGGCCACTCGTTATCTCCTGGATAACGCGACGGAAATCAGCCTTAACATCGACTTGTGGAACCTGAAGATTCATCACGTCACTGACGCGGGTAAGCAGGCGGCGGCCAAGTGAGCCGCCTGGGTGATAGCGCGCAAAGTCGTCTGGTTTGAATTTTCGCTTTTGCATGAGTGCGAGTGCCAGCGCGTCGCCTATTGCCAGCGTTAAGGTGGTGGACGTCGTGGGTGCCAGATTATTAGGGCAGCATTCACTGATCATATGCAGTTCTAATACTGCATCAGCATGCTTAGCCAGCGTTGACTGCCCGTTATTGGTTATTGCAATAATCTTGTTACCAAAGCTTTTTAATGAAGGGATCAGTTTTAGTATTTCATCGGTCTCACCGCTCGCCGAGATGAGCAGCAACAGGTCTGAAGGCGTGATCATGCCTAAATCGCCGTGGAAGGCCTCTGCCGGATGAATAAAGAAGCTGGGTGTGCCCGTTGACGCCATCGTGGCAGAGATCTTTCTGCAAATGTGCCCCGATTTCCCCATCCCAGATGTAATAACGTGCCCTCTGCATTCCTGCATCAGGTGAAGCGCTGCGGCATACTGTATTGGCTCGAACTGCTGTGCGATGTGTAATAGCGCCTGCCCCTGTTGAATAAGCGTATCACGTACCACTTTAATGAACGTTGACTGCATTAAGTCCAAAGAGGTTGCAGCCTGATTATATTCCGTCATTTACATTCCTTTGAGTGATGTTTTTCCGTTAAGCATGTAGCAGAGCAATAAATTAATAACGAAACGGGTCACCTTTCTAACGGTGTTTCTCTATGCAATAAACAAGCGTAAATACTAAATAAAGCCATTCCCCCTTGATGGGGGGATTCATCCACCAGAGCATTGAGGGTTAATTAAAGTTATGAGGGGTTTGTATAAGATAATTTTTAACATGGTTTTACTTTTAACACAAATCATTGAGGCTAAAATTTAATTGAATTCATTATATTTACACCGTGAATGTTTGGTGGGGTGTTATTTGCGTATTTTATTTTCTCGGTTATATCGAGGTGGCTTTATGAGAATAATCGCCTAAATATAATGTTTCGTTTTTATCTTGGTGGGGTATTTAATCGCGTGCCAAAAGTGGACGTACCGATAAATAAAAAGCCCGTTCTGGCGGACGGGCTTTTTAACACGGAGTGGGAAATTACCACCAAACCTCGGCCTGTACCCCGGCCATAAACTCGTTTTTGCTGTTTTCGTTAAAGCGGAAGTCAGACAGCTCGTTATCCAGGATATTCAGGTACGTGCCGTAGAAACGAATCTCAGGACGCGAGCCGAGCAGGCTTGGGCCAACCTTCAGAGCATGATAGAGCGTGGTTTTGTAGCCAGACTCTTTCAGGTTCACGCCCTGCTCGGTTTTGTTTTTCTGGGTAAACCAGCTCAGCTCCAGGCCGGTCTGGTTCCAGGTATCCCAAATCCACGCCGGGCGAATAACGGCTCGAATGCTGCTGAAGTCGCTGTGGGCGCCGCTCTCATAGCTGTAGACATCGCTAC
The DNA here is from genome assembly GCA_009668225.1 of Enterobacteriaceae bacterium RIT693. Lineage (GTDB taxonomy): Bacteria > Pseudomonadota > Gammaproteobacteria > Enterobacterales > Enterobacteriaceae > Cedecea. The sequence continues at coordinate 135,783 of WJYK01000004.1, forward strand.
CCTGGGAGTAAACCAGCGCGTTCGCCATGATGATTCTGTCCGCGAGGTACATTTCGCCCTGCGAAATCAAACGCCACGCCACGCCGTCAGTCTGGTCGCCATAGTAATAACGGCCCGGTGCCATTGAGTTGCTGGCCCCCGAGAAGTTCGCGAAGCTGCTGGCATAAGAGTTATTGGCCACCTGCAGGGTGAACTCGTTGAAGGTGTCACGCGGCAGATCCTGACGCACAATGGCCGTCGCCATCCAGGTATCCTTCAGCTTAAAGAAGGAGCCGTTATTTTCGTTGTCTTTCTGGTCGTCGGTTTTATTGGCAAAGGCGTATTTGCCCATCAGCGACAGCGAGCCTTTTTCCCACAGCGGAATGTTGCGGTAGCGCAGGTCAACCGAGTTGGTGTTCATCTGCGTGGTGTGGCTGAAGTCGCGGGAATAAACGTCGACGTCATTACGGCTGAGAGAGGCGTCAAGCTGGCCCACGCCAAGGTTCCAGTTCTGGATACCCACGGCGGCGGCCACCTGGGTCGTTAATGACTTCCAGTCGAGCATCTGGATTTCGTATTCTGGCAGCTTGTGTTTACCCACCCAGAAGTCAGCTTCCGGCGCAAACGGCAGGAAACCTCTGGTGGTCAGGAAAATATCGCTGAACTGCATGATATTTTCGTTGCCGTTGTTATCGCCAAACCAGGCGTCGTTATACTGCTCGCCGACGTTACCATCGTAGGTCACGATGGCGTTGGCGGTCTTGCCGTCCTGGTTGTAGACGCGTTGGTTCAGCGTTAAGTCGAACCAGCCGCTCATCTCGTTCCCGAAACGCCCGAGCGACCCGGCGGCGTAGGTTTGCGCTGACCCGTGGTTTGCCGCCGCCCAGCCGGAGCGGAAGTAGCCTTCGTAGCTAAAGCCAATATCGTCTTTAATGTATTTGCTGATGTCTTTCAGGGTGACGTTTTGTACGCTGGTTTTGCCGCCTTCATTATTTACAACGGCCACTTTCTGCGTGCCTTTAACCGGCGTTGGTGGCGATTTGGTGTCGAGATGATTATTTTCATTCTCGATGTTGTCGGCTACCAGAGAATAGACCGTCGGGTTAACCTGCGCCGTTGTGGACTGAACGTTGTTGCCGGTTGGCTGCAGTTGAGCGACCTTGTCTTTATATACGGCTAACTCTTTCTGCGTTTTATTTAATTCGGATTTGTTCTCTGATAATTGTCTTTCAAGCAATTCCAGACGCTGCTCAACCGTTAATTTTGCCGCCATTACGCTGGTTGAGGATAACGCCAGAAGGATGGATGAAGACAATAAGCTAACCTTCAATAAACTTGAATTCATAGAATGTCCCAGAAGTATAATTATTATTTGCCTCCGGTTTGAATAACCGGAGGCGGGTGAAAATTACATTGCTATCATCGGTAGATGTTTACTGCGCCGCCTGCGCTGCATTTACCTTATTGGCGGCAATAACGAACGGTAAATAGATTAACGTGGAGATGGCCAGACACAGCAGCCCGACAAACAGCGCCATCCAGTTCCCCCCGGTGCCGAAGAAGGCGATGAGCGGCCCCGGTGTTGTCCACGGAACGGCGTAGGCAATCGGCGGAATAATCTCCAGAGTCACGAAGGTGTAGCCAACCAGCGAGTTTACGAACGGCACCATAATAAATGGAATTATCAGAATCGGGTTCAGGACGATTGGCAGGCCAAAAATCACCGGTTCGTTGATGTTAAACAGGCCGGGCACGAAGGCCATTTTTGCCAAATCGCGATAGTCGGCGCGGCGGGAGGCGATAAAAATAGCCAGCAGCAGGCCGAGCGTCATCCCCGAGCCGCCGTAGTTGGCGAAGGCGTCGTTGATGCTACCCCAGGTAATAGGGTATGGCGCACCCCACGTGGTACCGTTGGAGGCGGCGAAAGAGAGGTTTTCGAGGTTAGCTTCGGAGAAAATAGTCTCACGAATAGCTGCCGTGGTGTTTGGCCCGTGAATACCCAGCACCCACAGGAAGTTGGTGACCAGGCCAAGCACCAGCACCGCGACGATATTGGTGCCCATGTTTTTCAGCGGCGCCTGAATCAGGGTATAAATCAGCTCGTTCAGGCCGTTAGGGGAGATTTTCGTCAGGCAGTAGTTCAGCACCGAGAAGAAAATCATCACGAAGAAGATAGGAATCAGTACTTTAAAGGAGCGGGCAACCGCCGGCGGTACGGCGTCCGGCATGGTGATAGTAATTTTTGGGTTGCGCGCCAGACGGCAGAAAATTTCCCCGGTAATCAGCGCGACAATCACCGCAACAAACAGTCCCTGAGGCCCCAGATACTGGGTCGTCAGGTATGCCTGTCCGCCCATCATTTGATAAGGGGTATAGACCACAAAGAACGCGCCGATAGCGGTCAGACCGCACAGCAGGTCGTCCTGCTGATAGCTGATGGCGATATTACGTGCGACCAGGAAGGCTATCATTATCGACATAATATTCACCGACCCGTTCATCACCGGGGAGAATATCTTTTGAGCTTCGGCTAAATTAGGAAACAGAGTTCCAAGATGAAGCAGTGAGGCAATAAAACCATCCGGAGAAAGAATGGCAAAGTTAATCAGCACGATCAGCGAACTGGCCATGACGATCGGGAACGACAAAATAAAAGCATCACGGATGGCCGAGACGTGTATCTGAGAGTTTAATTTAATCGCAATAGGAACAAGAAGTTTTTCCATACCGCGTTCAAAGGCATTCATTATACTCATGATGCGCCCTTTATAATTAGAGAGATATTGACTGGTGATTTAAATTTATCGATAAAAAACCTTCCTCTAATCAGGAGGCGTGACGATAAATCTAATCAATTAATCAGTGAGTTATTATTTCGACCAGAAAGAATTAATGGCCGCCAAGCAGAGTTAACGCAGTATCCAGAACGGACTTTCCGTCCATTTGCCCATAATGCTTCATATCGATTACCGACACAGGAATTTTTCCCTGAGCAATTTCCTCGATTTCGCTTTTTTGAAAACGAACCTGAGGGCCCAGCAGGACCACGTCCGCTTCATTTTTCTTTATTCTTTCTTTCGCTTCAGCAATCGCCAGTGCGTTAATATTGACCGAAATATTTCCCGCTGCAGCATGATCCTGCATTCTTTTAACCAGCATGCTGGTGGACATCCCAGCCGCGCAAACCAATAATATGTTCTTCATTTTTACCCTTAACTATTTTGTCGATAATCAGTCAGCGGCTAACTTAATGAATATCAATTTATTCATCTGCCATTTCGATCACAGTTAGTGAGTACCGAGTGGTGCAAAAAACAGAATGAAAATGAACCTGTGTTGAACTTTCGGCACTAATGAGATAGTAATTGATTGTTTTTAAATGAATTAAGGAGGTTCAAAAGTGGTTTATAAAGATGTTGTTAACTTACTAAAAAGCCGAATCAGTAGCCCAACCTGCAATATCGGCGACAGCCTCCCGTCCGAAAAAGAGCTGGCTGAATTCTACAACGTGTCGCGCAATACGCTGCGCAAAGCCTTGAGGGTGCTGGAAGATGAATCTCTGATCGAGCGCAGGCACGGCTCCGGTACCTACGTGAGAAACAAGCACTTTCAGGCCTCGGTAACTCACCTGGATAGCTTTACGGAAATTGCTAAAAGTGAAGGTAAAAAACCCTCCAGCCAGGTGCTGAGATTTGAGCTGCAGCAAGCCTCCGAGGAGATAGCCAGCCGCCTGCAGCTGGCCATCGGCGAGCCGGTGTATTACGCCAAAAGGCTGCGCCATATCGACAATGTCCCTATGCAGGTGGAGGAAACCTGGCTGTCCGTTAATCGCTTCCCGGATCTGACGGTTAACCACATGAAGCGATCGAAATTTTCCTACATCGAGGATGAGTGTGGCGTAGAAATTCATGGCTGCTATGAGTCATTCCAGCCGCTGCTGCCGCCGGCCGACATTGCTAAATTACTGCATATCAGCGTACGCGATCCGATTATTCGTATGGAAACTCAGTCGGTTGACGAAACTCACAGTCCTATTGATTATTCTATCCTCTACACCAACGTGTTTGAATTTCAGGTGAAGTATTATCTGCCGCGTAAGGCGGGTCACAGTTCTACGCAAAAAAGAGGTTCATTAATCATCTGATAAATAAACCTGTTCCCCGAGTACTGTTAAAAATCTGTTTAACTCTATGTAAATAATGCATTTAAACAGGTTCAAAAGTTGTTCAATTCGTGTTTTCTCCCTGCTTGCCTGACAGGCTTTCGATTGATTAAGCTTTGAATCATTGTCGGCAAGAAATACGCCATCGCGAGAATAGCTGGGAGAAAGTAACGTATGAATATCGCCGCATTTGATATCGGTGGTACCGCCTTAAAAATGGGGATCGTCAGCTCACAGGGCGAGATCCTGGCCAAGGGCAAAGAGACGATTAACGACAGCGACGGCGAGCAAATCTTACAGGCTATTCTGGCGTGGATAACCGCTCACCCCGGCTGCGAAGGCGTGGCGATCAGCGCGCCTGGCTATGTGAACCCGCATACCGGATTTATCGAAATGGGCGGCGCTATCCGCCGTTTTGACAATTTCGCCATCAAAGCGTGGCTGGAAGAGCGCACGCAGCTGCCCGTCGCCATCGAAAATGACGCCAACTGCGTACTGCTGGCCGAACGCTGGCAGGGCAAAGCGGCAGAGATGAGCAATTTTCTTGTGCTCACCATTGGCACCGGCATCGGCGGCGCAATTTTCTGTAATAACCAGCTGGTACACGGCGCACGCTTCCGGGCGGGAGAGTTTGGTTACATGCTGACCGAGCGCCCAGGCCCGCGCGATGTTCGCCGCTACACCATGAACGATACCTGCACGCTGAGAACCTTACGCAAAGACTACGCTGAGTACGTCGGCAAGCCGCTTGAAGAAGTCAGTGGAGAAGAGATTTTCGACCGCTTTGATGCGGGCGACGTGGCCTGCCAGCGCATGGTGACCGCGTTCTTCAACGACCTCGGCACCGGCCTGTATAACCTCGTCAATCTGTTCGACCCGGAAAAAATTCTGCTCGGCGGCGGCATTGTGGAACGCCCTGGCTTCCTTGAGCTGCTGCGCGAACACCTGGCCTGGTTCACCATCGACGACTATATCGACACCGTCAGCCACGGCAACGATGCCGGGCTCATTGGCGCGGTCTACCATTTTAATCAGCACTATCGGTCGCAGCATGCGATCTCTAATTAAGGGAGAGAATATGTCTGGATTTAAAGAAGGTTTTCTGTGGGGCGGCGCGGTTGCGGCGCATCAATTGGAAGGCGGATGGAAGGAAGGCGGCAAAGGCATTAGCGTTGCCGATGTGATGACGGCCGGCGCCCACGGCGTCCCGCGTGAAATTACCGACGGCGTGCTGCAGGGTAAAAATTACCCCAACCATGAAGCGATCGATTTCTACCACCGCTATAAAGAAGACATCCAGCTGTTTGCCGAGATGGGCTTCAAATGCTTCCGCACCTCCATCGCCTGGACGCGTATTTTCCCGCTGGGTGACGAGCTGGAGCCAAACGAAGCTGGCCTGCAGTTCTACGACGACCTGTTCGACGAGTGCCTGAAGCACGGCATCGAGCCGGTGATTACGCTGTCGCACTTCGAAATGCCTTATCACCTGGTGACCGAGTACGGCGGCTGGCGCAACCGTAAGCTGATTGATTTCTTCCTGCGCTTCTCAAAAGTGGTCTTCACCCGCTACCAGCATAAAGTGAAGTACTGGATGACCTTTAACGAGATCAATAACCAGGCGAACTACCACGAAGATTTCGCGCCGTTCACCAACTCGGGCCTCAAGTATCAGCCGGGCGAAGACCGTGAGCCGGTGATGTACCAGGCGTCTCACTATGAGCTGGTTGCCAGCGCCCTGGCGGTTCGCGCCGCTCGTGAAATCAACCCAGCGCTGCAGGTAGGCTGCATGATTGCCATGTGCCCAATCTACCCGCTGACCTGTGCGCCGGGCGACATGATGATGGCGATGAACGCGATGCACCGCCGCTACTGGTTCACCGACGTGCACGTGCGCGGCAAGTATCCGCAGCACCTGCTGAACTACTTCGAGCGCCGTGGTTTTGAGCTGGATATCACCGACGAAGATCTGGCCGCGCTTGCCGAAGGCTGCGTCGATTACATCGGCTTCAGCTACTACATGTCGTTTGCCACCAAGGCCAGCGCCGACAACCCGCAGTTCGACTACGACGAATCGAAGAGCCTGGTCTCTAACCCGTACGTGCAGAAGTCAGACTGGGGCTGGCAGATTGACCCGGTGGGCCTGCGTTACTCCCTGAACTGGTTCTGGGACCACTATCAGCTGCCGCTGTTCATCGTGGAAAACGGCTTCGGGGCGATTGACGTTGCGCAGGATGACGGCTTCGTGGATGACCAGTACCGCATCGACTATCTGTCTGCTCACGTCGCGGAAATGAAAAAAGCGGTGGTGGAAGACGGCGTGGACCTGATGGGCTACACCCCTTGGGGCTGCATTGACCTGGTCTCCGCCGGAACGGGCGAGATGAAAAAACGCTACGGCTTTATCTATGTTGATAAAGACAACGAAGGCCACGGTAGCCTGAGCCGCAGCCGCAAGAAGTCCTTCAAATGGTATAAGGACGTTATCGAGAGCAACGGCGAAAAGCTCTGATAATACTCGTGGTTAACTGAATGAACGCTGGCTTAAAAACCAGCGTAGAGTCTGGGCAAAGTTCATTATTCTATCAGAGCCTGAACCTCGGTCTGCTATAAGCAATGAATGATGTTCTCTGGTTTGCCCCAAACAGTCGAAAACCACGTTTTTCGACTGTTTGTCATCAATCTTACGCTGGCTTAAAAACCAGCGTTTTTTTATTTCAGCTTCGCCAGCAATTCGCCGGAGTTGACCACAAAACCGAAGCACTGCTGTACGTTATATAAGGTGGCATCCACGCAATATTCCGGCGACGTGGTGGCACTGCAATCCTCCAGCAGCAGGCAGTCGTAGCCGTGGAAGTTGGCGTCCTGCAGCGTGCACAGCACGCACTGATCAACGTTCACGCCCGCAAACAGCAGCGTGGTTACGCCCAAATTTCTCAGCACGCTGTCCAGCACGGTGTCCTGAAAGCCGGACATTCGGTATTTATCGATGCGAATATCGCTCGGGACGGGAGCAAGTTCCTCCACGATATCTGCCGCCCAGCTTCCTGCCTGGAGTACAGGCGCGCCGGACTCCGGCAGCGGGTCGCCCAGGCCCGTTTGGGTGCCGTCCGGGTTATAAACATGCAGCAGCGCGGGGCTAAGGTTGAGCCTGTCCGGGCGGTTGCCCCAGTTAAGCCAAATCACCGGCACATCGGCCGCACGTGCCGACGGCAGCAGCCTACGCAGCGGATCAATTGGTGCGCGGGCGGGCGTGACGTCCACGCCAATATGCGCCAGCCAGCCTCCCGGATGGCAAAAGTCATTTTGCATATCAATGACGATCAGTGCGCTATGTTCCAGATCGAGCGTGATCTCGCGCCCACGGCTTTCCAGAGATACCGGCCGTGAAGGGCGGCCCGCACGAACCATGTTCACGCTTTGCGGTGTCACCAGCCACTGATTGCGCCGGGCGCTGCCGAGGGGATAACCAGCCATTACTCTGCTTCTCCTTGCAGCACCAGGAGATCTTCTTCGTCCAGCGAGACCGGGCTCCCGCGGCGGATCAATTCGGCGAAGCCTTCGTTTGGCGTCATTACCGTTAACGTATACAGCTTGCCCTTGCCGGTATTGCGGATGGCGTGTTCATTGCCCGGATGCAGCAGCAGGGCATCGCCTTTACGAATTGCCGTCTCCTCATCGTTACAGCGCGCGATACCCTCCCCCGCGAGGACATAGAAAAATTCATGCGCTTCGGCATGCACATTAGGAGGTGTGGCGCCGCCGGGGGTAAATATTTCAACCACAAACACGTTTTCGATATCGTCCTGATGTTTGTCGAACAGCACGGCAAAGTAGTTGCTGTCCGTTGGGCTGATGCGAAAAGCCTGGGCGCTGGACACGTCGGTAAGGCGGAAATGTTTCATCGATTATGACTCCTTGCGATAAGGCTGCGTCAGGGCGCGGGGCTGGAGGGTTCGCCCCACCACGCCGGACATCGCCAGAATAGTTAACAGGTACGGCAGCGCCAGCAGAACCTGCGGCGGCAGCGAGCTTTCGAAGACTTGCAAAGAGAGCTGCAGCGCGTCGGCGGCGCCGAAAATAAAGGCGGCCAGCAGGGCTTTTAGCGGGCTCCAGCGGCCAAAAATCACGATAGCTAAAGCAATAAACCCCTGGCCGCTGACCACGTTGTCGCGGAACAGGCCGATTTGCGCGGTAACCAGATAGCCGCCGGCAAGGCCAGCCCCGAGGCAGGAAAACAGCACGCCCCAGGTACGCAGTTTCAGCACGCTAAGCCCGGCGGCATGGGCCGCTTTGGGGTTTTCACCCACGGCGCGTAGCGCCAGGCCAAAGCGGGTATGGAACAGGCCAAAGTGAGCGATAAACACCAGAGCCAGGGTGAGATAGAGTGGCCAGGGCTGGGTAAAAAGCACCGGGCCGATGAAGGGCAAGGATGACAGCAGCGGTACGGGCCAGGCGGCAAACATAGGAATTGTTGCCGCCGTCCCGGTACTGCCTATTGCCAGGGAATAAATCCAGGAGGCCAGGCCCGCCGCAAGAATGTTAAAGACAATGCCGACCACAATCTGGCTGGCGTGGGCGCGTAAATAAAGCGCGGCCAGCAACACGCCAACGAGCAGCCCGCCTGCGCCGCCGGCAAAAAAGCCGAGCAGCGTCGAGCCGGTATACGCGGCCGCAAGATAGCTGCTGAGCGCCCCCAGCAAAATAGTGCCTTCCAGCCCGATGTTGAGCACGCCCGCGCGTTCGGCGTAGATCTCGCCGAGCGCAGCCAGCAATACCGGGCCTGCAAGGCGGATGGCCGCTGCCAGCCAGCCGATGAAAAAGGCGGCATCCAGATGGGTCATTGCGCTCATGATTTTTTCTCCACTAAAGCATCCTGCACGACTGTCCGGGCTGGCAAGCGCAGGCGGTAATAACGCAGCACGTCTCCGGCCAGAATCATCATGACCACCAGGCTTTGCAGAATCAGCACCACCGAGGTTGGCAGGCCGGTTTCACGCTGCATGGCGCCGCCGCCAACCTGCAGCCCGCCGTACATAATGGCGGTAGGGATCACCAGCAGCGGGTTCAGCCGCGCCAGCAGCGCCACAACTACGCCGATAAAGCCAACGCCGCCGGAAATGCCGTCCATTAATCGGTGCTGTACGCCAAGCACCGCGCACAGCCCGGCGAGAGCCGCAAAGCCGCCGCCCAGGTAAACCGCGCTCATTTGGCGACGGGCAACATCCACGCCGCCGTAGCGTGCTGCTTTCGGATTCAGCCCCGCCAGGTTGATTTCGTAGCCTGCAGGCGTGCTGCGTATCAGCCAGCAGGTGAACAGCGTGGCGATGAGCGCGATAGCGATACCCCAGTGCGTTTTTATGCCGCTGAGAACTATCGGCAGCCAGGTTTCCTGCGGCAGGCGGGGCGTTTGCGGCAGATCTCCCGGCGCACGCATCGGCCCAGAAACCAGGTACTGAACTAAAAAGATGGCGACATAATTCGCCATCAGAGAAATCAGGACGTCGTTGCCGCCAAAGCGAACGCGCAGGGCACCCACCCAGCCTGCCCAGAGCGCGCCGGCGATAAACGTCACCAGCAGCACTATCGGCCAGTAAAGTTCGACCGACAGTTTCCAGGGGAGGCCCTGCGGCGTGCCGGAAAGCGCTATCCAGCTTGCCGCCGCCGCGCCGACCAGGAAGCAGCCTTCAAAGCCGATGTAGCCCAGCCCCGCGCGCCAGATGACCAGCGTTGCCAGCGCGATAAGCATCAGCGGCGTGGCCTGCACCAGGCTAAGGCCAAACCCGCGAGCGGAGCCAAAAGCCTCGCTGAACAGAAAGCCATAAGCGGTTAAAGGGTTCGCGCCGAAGGGTAAAAACAGCAGCCCTCCGACGATAAATGCGCCGAGAATGCCGCCGAAGCTGGTCAACGCCAACGCTGAGGGCGACTGTGCCGGGGAGAGGCGTCGTTCAAGCCACTTTGTCATGCTGCGGTTCCGCGTGAGTCGGGCTGCCACCGGCCATCAGTTCAGAAAGGAGGGTCGGCGTGGCGTGTGCCGTCTCCATCTCGCCCGCGATCTGGCCGTTGTACATCACGGCAATGCGGTCCGAGAGGTTGAGAATTTCTTCGAGTTCAGCGGAGATAAGCACGATGGCGCAGCCGCTGTCTCGTGCCGCCAGCAGGCCCGCCCAAACGGCCTCAACCGCGCCCACGTCCAGTCCGCGAGTGGGTTGCTCAACGATCAGTAATTTCGGGTTCTGCGCGACTTCGCGCCCGAGGATCAGTTTTTGCAGATTGCCGCCTGAAAGCTTGCCGGCTTCGAACTGAGCGTCCGGGGCACGAACGTCAAAACGCGCCATGATTTCTTTGGCATGGCGGGCTATTTTCAGGCGAGCCAGCAGCCAGCCTTTGGCTTTGGTGAAACTGCGCTGGGAGCCGAGCATGGCGTTTTCTTCCAGCGAAAGGGTGACGAATGAGCCGACTTCCCGGCGGTCTGCGGGAATAAAACCGATGCCTTTCTGGCGACGCTGAGCGGGCGTAGCATCCGAAATATCTTTCCCTTCCAGCAGAATACGGCCGGCTTCTATCGGCATCAGGTTGAGCAGGGCGCTTGCCAGCTCCGACTGGCCGTTACCTTCCACGCCGGCGATGCCAAGGATCTCGCCCGCTGCGACCTTAAGCGAAGCACGCCAAATTTTTTGCTGGCCGGTTTCGTCGCGCAGGGCAATGCTGTCCACGTGCAGCACGTTGCGGCCAGGCCTGCTGGGCGTTTTGTCGACCCGCAATACAACATCACGGCCAACCATGCGGCGAGCCAGATCGGTTTCGGAGGTGTCAGACACCGCCACGGTTTCCACCATTTTTCCGGCCCGCATGACGGAAACACGACGGGCAATCGCCATGATTTCATAAAGCTTATGGGTGACGATCACCACGGATCGTCCTTCGGCACAGAGCGACTTCAGCGTGGCAAACAGGCCTTCTTTCTCTTTCGGCGTGAGCACCGCCGTGGGCTCATCCAGGATCAGCACCTGCGCGTCACGGTAGAGCAGCTTGAGGATCTCAACCCGCTGCTGAACGCCAACGGAAAGATGCTGCACCTGCGCCCAGGGATCGATGGCCAGGCCGTGCTTATCCGACAGCGCCTGCAGCCGGGCGGCGGCGGCCTTCAGGTTGAGCACGCCGCTGGCATTTTCTTTCAGGCCGAGCACCACGTTTTCGACGACCGTCATCGGCTGCACCAGCATAAATTCCTGATGAACCATGCCGATGCCGCAGGCGATGGCGTCGCTCGGGTCACGAAACTTCACGTTTTTTCCCGCCACCACAATATCGCCTTCATCGGCCTGATAAAGGCCGTAGAGGATTTGCATCAGGGTACTTTTTCCTGCGCCGTTTTCGCCCAGCAGAGCGTGGATCTCACCGGCTTCAATGGTCATTGAGACGTTGTCGTTGGCGGTGACGCGGGCAAATTTTTTGGTGATGCGATTCAACGCTACACGCGGCAAAGGCGCAGCTATGTTCATCTTTTGGCTCCGGGTCAGGCGGTGGCGGATAACGCGCCGGTATCAAGCTGCTGCCAGATTTTCTGGAAGGCTTGCCAGGCGCTGTCGCTCACTAAGCTTGCGTTGTGGGATGAGCTGCCGTAGATAACCGACCAGGCTTTGGCGACGCTCGGCGACCACTCTTCGCCGCCCTTAAAGGCATGACCTGCCGCCGCGCTGCCCACCTGCTCCACAACCCAGTCCAGGTTTTGCTTAAAGCTGCAGGCGATGTGGCTGGGGGAGACCTCTTTCTGATCGGTGTAGCAGCCAATGGCTTTGACGTTCGCGGCAATCGCACCCTGAAGCGCCCCGAGGCCGGTGACGTCGGCGGCATGCCAGATAACGTCTGCGCCGTTGGTTATCATGGCCGTGGCGGCCTCACGCCCTTTTGCCGCGTTGCCGTAGTCGCCGGTGACGACGCCAAGGCCCTTAATGCCCGAGCGCGTTTTTTCCGCCCCGAGGATAAAGGCGCGCATCATGCCCTGCTGGGTCGGGTTATCGCCGCCGCCCACAAAGCCCACGGCTTTGCCTTTGTCGGAAATCAGCGCGGCCAGCGCGCCTGCGGCATACGCGGCCTGAATGTAGGCCAGATTGATGTATTCCACGTTTTTCGGTGCCGCTTCCGCAGGTTTAAAGGTGGAGGCGAAAAAGTCGGTATCCGGGTAGTCCGGTGCGATTTCGGTGAACGCCGCGCCGTACTCAAAGCTGTGGCCGATAATCAGGTTGTAGCCATCGTCCGCGTAGCCGCGAATCGACTGTTCCATCTGTGCCTGCGGCACGCTTTCGCTCCAGGACACCTTAATGCCGGATTTTTTCAGGCTTTGCAGGCCCTGATACGCCAGCGTATTCCAGCCTCCGTCGGAAATGGTCCCCGGCAGCAGCAGCGCCACCTTGAACTCTTTCGTTGCCGCCAGAGCAGAGCGTGACATTACGGGGGCAAGCGCGGGGAGTACCACGGCGCCTGCCAGCATTTTTGCGAAGTTTCTGCGGGTGATGCCTGCCATCTTTTCTCTCCCAGGATTGTGGATGGAGGATGATTGATGGCTTCAGTTATGCCGCGCTTAGCGATATCTTAAAAGCACGTATTTTCGTACTGACCGATGCCTTTTAGGCAACGCAGGAGCCCCGATGCTGAAATATCGTTTACTGGTTTATCTCGATGAGGTGGCGCGCAGCGGTTCGATTCGTAAGGCCGCGGAACGCCTGCATATTTCCGCTTCGGCTATCAACCGCCAGCTGCTGGCGCTGGAGGAAGAGCTGGGCACGCCTTTATTCCAGCGTTTGCCGCGTAAAATGATCCTCACCGCCGCGGGTGAAACGCTGATTCACCACGTGCGCCAGAGCTTTAAAGAGCTGGAATGGGCGCAGATTAAAATTGAGGAGCTAAAAGGACTGCGGCGTGGGGAAGTGACGGTGGCAATGATGAGCGGGCTGGCGGCTAACCTGATCCCGAGGGCGGCAGCTGATTTCCGCCGTGCCAACCCACGGGTAAAGCTGCATCTGCAGCAGATGACACGCGGCGAGGATATCACCAGCGCGGTGGCTTCCGGCGACGTGGATTTGGGGATTGGTTTTGATTTTGAAATGCGCTCAGCGCTGCGCAGCATTGCCAGCGTGACGGGCAGGCTGGGCGCGGTCGTTGCGCCGGGGCATCCGCTGGCAGACAAAAGCAGCCTGCGCCTGAGCGACTGTATGCCGCATCCTATGGTCATCGCCGATGATTCCACGGTGATTCGCCCCTACCTGAACGACGTATTTGCCCGTGCGATGGTGGCGCTGCAGCCGGTTATCGAAACCAACTCCATCGAGGTGATGCGCCAGTCGGCGATGATGGACCAGGCGCTGACGTTCCTGACGCCGTTTGATATCGAAACCGACCTGCGGAGCGGGCGGCTGGTTTATATTCCGGTGCGGGAACTGGGTCAGCAAACGCAAACGCTGATGCTGATAGGCCACGATCGCGGCACCAGCGCCATCGGCAGCGTGCTGGCCGAAACGCTTAAAGGCATGATGTTGCAAATGGAGTAGCGCCCGCCGGGAGCCGGGCGAAGTCTTCAACGGCTAAAGGCAGTGTGCGGGGTCAGCAGGCTGAGGTCGGCTTTACTGACCTCTTCTATGAGTTGAAGCAGGGCGCGGGCGGCGCGTTCGACCTCAATTTCACCCCTTTCGGCATCGGCGGCTGCAGCATTCCCCGTTGTGCCTGAAGGATGGAGATCCTGAGCCATCCAGCCAAAGCTGACGCCGCCTTCCGGTGTGAGTATGCCCCCCTTGGCTTCTATGGCTACCGAGGCTGAGACAAAATTATCCGCATGCTGCATGTGCACTAACTCCGGGTGAAGGTGCAGCATCACGCTGGTTTCTGATTCGCCACCGTGAATGCCGTGCTGACGTTCCGCTTCGCTATAAAGATCGGAGGTATCAATGGTGCGGAACCAACTGGCGCCAACCGCCAGCATATCCAGCTCCACGCGCAGCTTGCGACACACCATTTCCATCAGCTGCGGCTGCCCGCCGTGCGAGTTCCAGAACACTATCTTGCGGATACCTGCCCGCCAGGCGCTTTTGGCCACTTCAAACCACACCTGACCGAGCACTTCGTAAGGCAGTGTGAGCGTACCCGGATAGGCGAGATGCTCGTCAGACTTACCGATGGGCAAAGCGGGCATAAATAGCACGGGTAGATTACCGGATCGGAGCTGTACCGCGCGCTCGATAATACCGGCGTTGATGGCGGCATCGACCCGCACCGGCAGGTGGGGGCCATGCTGCTCCACGGCGCCAACGGGCAGCACCGCGACAATATTGTGCATCTCCAGCTCGCTGAATTCGCGGGTGGAAAGATCCCACCACCAGGGGGAAGAGGGCAGTTTCATAGGGTGTCTCCTTTTCCTTCAAGCTGCCATACCCGGCGGCATCGTTAAAGCAGCAAAAATGGTGCATTGCGTTGCCTTTTTGAGAACGGACTCGTTGCTGAACGAATCAGGCGAATAACGTTTATCCCTGGCCATAAGCCAAATTCTGGTTATCACTGCCTGTATTTAGTTTATTTGGTTCTCAGTCATTCTTTTTTAGCTTAACGATAAGTGAGTTTATGCTCGAATTAAATTAATTGTGACGAAGAGAATCCCTTTTTAGGGCTGAATTATTTTCTTTATTTATATTTAATTTATTAACTAAATAAACTTGTGTTGTAAGCTGTTGACGAAATTCATCGCCTCTGATGTACTAATCCGACATTTATTTCTTAACCTCGCGATCTGTTACTCAGAGTATCTCTGGGTGAAATTAACTCTGGACATTATCATGAAAAAAATAACACGACTTCTGCTGGCGACCGCAGGTTTGTTGATGGCAATGGTTGGGCATGCAGAAGAGCCTAAAAAAGACGCTAGCGAGCACCGTATTCCAGCCGTGAAACTGATTAACACCGCGGATAATCACTCTGCATTTGTAAAAGGCTCTATTCCTTCCCTGGCAAAACTTTCTTCCGAGAATCTCTACTTCAGTAATACTTTTGAAGAGTGGCAGAAAGGCGTGCATCCGGCGCCGAAAAAACAGTACGTGGTGACCCTTAAAGGCAGGCTGAAGTTTAAGGTCAGCGACGGCTCAACGTTCATCATCGAGCCAGGCACGGTGCTGCTTGCGGCCGATACGGCAGGCGAAGGACATAGTTGGGATATTGTCGACGGGAAGGAGTGGGTTCGCGTTTATATCCCGGTAGGCGATGACGACCACTTTATTGCGGATAAATAATTATTCTGCCAGGGACTCATCAATTTCAGCTCCGTTAACCATAAAGTGGGGCGGGGCTGCCCCTCCTAAATATAGTAGTTTTAATTTTATCAAAAATATAAGTAGTGACCATTTATTGTCATCTTTCTGTCATTGTTTCTTGTTGTAAGTTCCTGATGAATATTAGCTAAAGAAGTCTCATAAGCTGCCGATAAAAATCCGATAATTCAAAATATACTGTCGCAACCGTTGATGTGATTTCTACCGATTACCTCCTCTTATTGCCTGCGATATAACCATAAAAGCTCAGAGGGATTTATGAACAAACTGAAGAATATGCGCCTTAGTACCATGCTTGGGGCTGGCTTTGCGCTGGTCATCGCCATTGGATTCTTTGTCGCATTATTTGCCAGAATGCAGTTGGTTTCTGTTGGAAATAACCTTAATTACGCAGCGAATGTCCGCCTGGTGAATTTACTGCTGATCGTAAAAATTAAGGACAATATTACGGACAACGCCCACGATATTCGTGATATGGCGTTGTTTACGACACTGCCGCATACCGAAGCAGAGAGCCGGGACTACATTACAAAAACCAACCTGGTACTGGAAAAGCGCATCACCGATAACAATACCCTTTTAAAACAGCTGGATAAGGCGCTAAAACTTAAACGTTCTCGTGAGCTGTTCGACAATCTGAATAGCGTTCGCCCGGCCTATTCCCAGGCGCTGCGCAAGGTGATGAGCGTTAGCGCGGCAGGGCAGTACGATGCGGCTCGATCGCTGGTTATCAATGAAGTGGTTGGCCCGCAGGCCAGGGTACTGGACGCGCTGAGTGAGATGATTGGCGATCACTCCGGCACCACGGTGGCAATGTCGCGCAATTATGTCGATGAAGCGCACTTCTCGGGCAACCTGCTGCTGCTTATTACTATCATCAGCGCGGTGATTGGCTCTTTGATTGCCTGGGGCATCGGGCGAGCGGTTAAAGGCCAGCTTGGCGGTGAGCCAGCTTATGCCGTGTCCGTTGCCAAACAGGTTTCTGAGGGGCAGCTCAATACGGCCGTCGAGCTGAGGAACGGTGATACCCGAAGCCTGCTTGCCGCCATGGACGATATGCGCAACCGCCTTTTAGGCATCGTCCGTGAAGTGCGTGATAGCAGCCATTCTATCTCTGTTGGTGCCAGCGAAATTGCGGCCGGCAGCACCGATCTTAGCCAGCGTACCGAAGAGCAGGCGGCCAGCCTGCAGGAAACGGCGGCCTCGATGGAACAAATGAGCCAGACTATTCAGCAGAATGCCGAGACGGTACGCACCGCGACTCGCCTGGCAAACTCGGCAAGCGAAACGGCGACCCAAAGCGGCAATGCTGTGAATAACCTGGTGCTGACGATGCAGGAGATTAGCGACAGTTCGCGGAAAATTGGCGATATTATCGGCGTTATCGACGGTATTGCCTTCCAGACAAACATTCTGGCGTTAAATGCCGCCGTTGAGGCCGCCCGTGCGGGAGAGTCCGGACGCGGTTTTGCGGTCGTCGCCGGGGAAGTGCGTTCTCTGGCACAGCGTTCAGCTTCTGCGGCCAGTGAGATCAAAACCCTGATTGAGGACAGTATGCGAACAGTGACAAAAGGATCGGATATGGTTAACTCTGCCGGTACGACGATCGATGACCTGGTACAGCAGTCCCACCGCGTGGCCGGGCTGATCTCTGAGATTGGCGTGACCACGGAAGAGCAGGGACAGGGCATCGTCCAAATCAACGTCGCTATCACTCAGTTGGATCAGGTGACGCAGCAGAACGCTGCGCTGGTGGAGGAGTCAGCCAGCGCCGCCGAGAGCCTCCGCGATCAGGCCACCAGGCTTGTGCAACTGATGAGTATTTTCAATACCGGGCAGGCTGTAGCGGCCGCTAACGCGCGGCTGGTTCAGGCTGCACCCGTTTTAGCGACGCGTAAAACCGCGCTTGCCGTGAGCGGCGGTAGCTCAGATAACTGGGAGAAGTTCTAATCTTCAGCGGCTGCCTGCCGGGTGCAGAGCAGCCGCATCCAGATACTGATAAGGCGTCAGAGGCTTTAAACGTGACTGACCCTGAAAAAATGAAGTTTGATTAATGGTACATTTGATCTCGCGTGTCACAGTCTTATTTATTAAGCGGTTGATTTTAAGGATAAATTATGACAACAGCGATTGATAAAGCATTAGACTTCATTGGTGGTATGAACACCTCGGCATCCGTGCCACATCCTATGGACGAAAGTACAGCGAAGGGAATGTTTAGGTACCTGAAGCAGCTGGGCGTCCCGGCTAGCGCAGCTGAAGTCACCGCACGAGGCGTTCAGGAGGGATGGAACGCCGATTTCACGAAAAAAGTAGCCGAATGGGCGGAGAGAATCGAGTCCGGCGGCCGCGTGATTATTAAAAACCCTGAATACTTCTCTACCTATATGAAGGAAGAGCTCCGGGCGCTGGTGTGAGCTGAATACCCGTAATCTACAAAACAAAAGGGCTGACGAGAAATCGTCAGCCCTTTTTGTATTTGGTGGCCCCTGCTGGACTTGAACCAGCGACCAAGCGATTATGAGTCGCCTGCTCTAACCACTGAGCTAAGGGGCCGTGGCGCTGAATTATAATGTAACTGTCGATGGCAATCCAGCGCTTAAATTACATCTGCTGCTTTTATAAACAATGACGAATCAAACTCTTATATTGCTGCGTATTCATAAATTCGGGAAATAGATATGATTCACGACATTCTGGCACCGGGATTGCGGGTAGTGTTCTGCGGTATCAACCCCGGGAAGTCCTCGGCCCATACCGGCTTTCATTTTGCCCACCCGGGTAACCGCTTCTGGAAGGTGATTCATCAGGCCGGATTTACCGAGCAATTGCTCAAGCCAGAAGAGGAGCAGCATCTTCTGGATACCCGTTGCGGCATTACGATGCTGGTGGAGCGCCCAACGGTACAGGCGAGCGAAGTGAAGCTGAAGGAGCTGCGCGACGGTGGTAGGGCGCTGGTGCAGAAGATGCTGGACTATCAGCCGGACGTGCTGGCCATTTTGGGCAAGCAGGCGTTTGAGCAGGCATTTAACCAGCGAGGGGCGAAGTGGGGCAGGCAGGATATTACGATAGGTGAGACGGAGGTCTGGATTTTGCCAAACCCGAGCGGGCTAAATCGGGCAACGCTGGATAAGCTGACGGAAGCCTATAAAGAGCTGGATGAATCGCTGGCGGCACGTGGGCGGTAATTTATGTTCTGTAATTTAGCTAATAAGCCTCATCACTGAGGCTAATTCCTTTCATGCAAATGGCTGAGTATATTTTAATCGGATACCTTTCAATACGTTACCGTTTTTAGCTGCTTCACAATTCGAATTGTGGAAACTTCTGGCGGCTTTTCTGTTTATTTCTATTCTTACAACCTCGTTACAATTTCCCTCCGAAAACAAGGCTTAAAGCCTTATTTAATTCTACTTAATCGCGAAAAAATCAGGCGTATTTGCTACGCATCGAGCCATGTGGTTGCTACAGCCAGGGGCGGTAGCGTGCCTGAACGCAACAGGACGTTTATATGGTCAGAAGTGGATTTACCGTGCAGAAAGCAGCCGTTATGGCGCTGTTCCTGCGGGAAATCAAAACGCGTTTTGGCAAATATCGCCCTGGTTACCTGTGGGCCCTGGATGATCTTTAGGGTACTCAGATTTTAACCTGTTGGAAAAAACCGATCTATGAACAACGCAACTCGTCTTCTGGTGATTTCGCTCGCCTTCATATTAAGTGGATGTGCATATTCACCGAAGCAGGTTGAAGCCTCACGGCCGCTTGTAAATCAAGCGGCTTCTACCGACCTTCAGGCCATGGCAGCCAACCTTCAGCAACCTCTGAGCACCCTACCGCAGGGCGCCACCCTCAGTGCCAATGGCACCACTTTTATCCTCGGACAACGCTATGTCTCTGCCCTGGGGCAGGAATGCATAGAACTACAGCGTAATCGTAACGATAACCACCCTCAGCGCGGCGTGACCTGCAAGAAAGGTGACGACTGGTATCTGATGCCGCAACTGGAACAGGCGTCCATCAGCAACCTGCTTGCTGTACAATAATTTTGAAGAGAAATGTTGTGAAGATAACGAAACTTCGGCAATTGAGTGCCATTCTGTTGCTGGTGTGCGCCTCTTGCGCGGCTTTTGCCGCCCCCACTACGGAAGAAGTACAGGCGTTTAGTATGAATGCCCTGGCTGATAACGGCGATGGTCGACTGCAGCTTGGCGGCCAGCAAGCGATGAGCGGCCAGGCGAACGTACCCACTGGTACCTTTGCGCAGCAAAACCGCCAGGGCATGTTACTGCCGGGCGAGTCCGATGTGCGTAAATTACTCCCGCAATCCGAATCCGGGCTGCCTCCTCCTTACGGTGCCAACCTGTTTGCCGGTGGCTATGAAACCGAGCGCAGCGACGGGTTAAATGATAATTATCTGATCGCACCCGGGGATAAGCTGAATATCTGGATCTGGGGCGCAGTCAATTTCTCCAACGTGGTAACCGTTGATAATCAGGGGCATATTTTTATTCCTGATGTTGGGCCGATTAATGTGAAAAATGTGGCGGCGAGTAAGGTCAATAACTTAGTCACCAGTCATGTCAGCGAAGTATTCACCAATAACGTTAATGTCTACGTCAATTTACTTACCGCGACACCGGTCAGCGTATATGTGACCGGGCCGGTGATCCGCCCTGGACAATATGCCGGACAGTCTTCCGACAGTGTGCTCTATTTCCTGAAACGTGCTGGCGGTATCGACTCCGATCGTGGCAGCTATCGTCATATTAAGGTGTTACGCCAGAACCGGGTTATTCAGCAGATCGACCTGTACGAATTTATGCAGCAGGGAAAAATGCTGACGCTGTCCCTGAAAGATCAGGACGTTATCCTGGTTGAACCACAGGGGCCGATGATCAACGTGGCGGGTAAAGTGCGTAACCCGTTCCGCTTCGAGTTAAAGGACAGTACGGCATTGGGTTCCGAGCTTATCGATTACGCACTGCCGCTCGCCAAGGTGAGCCACGTGGGGGTGATTGGCGATCGCTCCACCGGCCCGTTCTCGGTGTATATGCCGTATAAAGATTTTGACCGAATTCAGCTGAGCGACGGCGACAAAGTGCTGTTTAACGATGATATGCACGCGCAGGTGTATGACGTGCAGGTGATGGGTAGCTACCGTGGCCCGTCTTACTTCACCGTGCGGAAAGAGACCCGTCTGCACGATCTGCTGAACCACATTCCGATTGACCCGAATATGGCGGATTACGGCTCGATCTACATCATGCGTAAGAGCGTGGCTGCACGGCAAAAAGAGATGCTGGAGGATTCCCTTAACCGTCTGGAACGCAGCGTATTTACCGCCCCAGCCAGTTCCGACGGCGAGGCCTCCATTCGTACCAAAGAAGCCGAGCTGGTGATGCGGTTCGTGGAAAAAGCCCGCAAGATCCAGCCGCTGGGTAAAGTGGTGGTGTCGGATAAGGGCGTGGTTGCCAACATCCTGCTGGAACAGGGCGACCAGATTGTGATCCCGAACAAGACCGACCTGATTCAGGTGGGGGGCGAAGTGATGATGCCGCAGGCGGTTGTCTACAACAAAGGTGCTAAACTCGACGATTATGTCGCCTGGGCAGGCGGCTTTACCGACCGTGCAAACGACAAGCGCATCGCTGTGGTGCATGCCAACGGACTGATGGAGTTTAAAGGCGAGGGCAATGTGATGCCGGGCGATCAGATTCTGGTTATGCCGAAAGTGGACAGCAAAATGATGCAGTCCATCAAAGATATTACTCAGGTTATCTATCAGGTTGCCGTGGCGGCCAACGTTGTCCTGAATTAACTCCCACAGACAGGCTCGCTTCAGGGCGAGCCTGTCCTACGATATTGACTTTCCATGCTTAAACCTGTTCTCAATCAAATGCCCCGTAGTTCGTTTCAGGTACTGCGGGATGTCACGTTTGGCCTGCTTATTCGTGAACTGAAAACCCGATTTGGTAGCTACAGGCTGGGGTATGCCTGGGCGCTGTTGGATCCATTGTTGATGATTAGCGCATTTAGTTTGATTTTTGGTATGCGCGGACACAGTGGTTTTGGTGGGGCACCGGCGCCACTGTTTATTACTGCAAGTTACCTGCCCTTTCTCTTTTTCAGGAATGTGGTGAGTAAGCTGCAGTCAGCTGTTAATGCCAACAAAGGTTTGTTTTGCTACAGGCAGGTTACTCCTTTCGCGACCTTTGTTTCCCGCTTTATTCTCGAAACGGTAATTGGCATGGTTGTAGGCTGCATATTAGTTTTAGGATTGCTGTGGTTTGGCTTTGATGCCATCCCCAGCGATCCTTTAGAAGTCGTTCTTATCTATTTCCTGTTAATGATCTTTTCTTTTTCACTGGGCATCATTTTCTGTGTGGTAGGTAATTTATTTAAAGAAGCTGATAAATTCCTTGGTTTACTGATGATGCCGCTGATGTTTATCTCCTGCGTAATGTATCCCCTGGCGACTATACCGGCGAACTATCAATACTGGTTTTTATGGAACCCGCTGGTGCATGCCGTTGAGTTAATTCGAAGCAGCTGGATCTCCGGCTATGTCAGCCCGAATGTCAGTGAAATGTATTTATCTTTTGTCACGTTAGTCCTTCTGACGTTTGCAATGAGCTGTTATCGCCTGAGCCACCGGCGACTGATTGCCAGCTAAAGGAGAATAAGCATGATCGTCCTTGATAACGTCTCGAAGTTTTACCCCACCAAATTTGGACGCAACTACGTATTACGTGACGTGAGTATCACCTTACCTCGCGATCGTAATATCGGTATTTTAGGTGTCAACGGAGCAGGTAAATCGACCCTGCTGCGATTATTGGGCGGAATGGATATGCCCAGTAAAGGCAAGTTAACGCGTCACTGCCGCGTCTCCTGGCCCCTGGCCCTCAATGGAGGGTTTCAGGGCAGCATGACCGGGCGAGAAAACACCCGCTTTGTCTGCCGTATTCATGGCGTACGGGATACGCAAGCTATCGAAGAGTGGGTAAAAGCGTTTTCGGAAATCGGCCAGCATTTTGAACTCCCCATAAAAGGCTATTCCAGCGGGATGAGATCGAAATTTTCCTTTGCCGTCAGCATGGCTTTTGATTTCGAGATTTACCTGACCGATGAAATTATGTCGGTAGGGGATGCCCGATTTAAACAAAAATGCATTGATGTTTTTAACCAAAAACGTGAGACCGCCAGTTTGATCATGGTCTCGCATGATATGAAGAACTTACGCCAGCAATGCGACATGGGAATTTTGCTGCGCAACAGCACCCTTGAGATGTTCGACAATATCGAAGATGCCATCCGCATTTATCAGAACTTATAACAAGCCTAAAAAATCATGACCCAGTTAATCCGCTCTAACAAATCCTCCGGTTTGATGCGCAAGCTAAACAAATTAAAAACTAAACCCAAACATTTCATTGTTGACTCCAGCGGTTTCAAACTTGCTCACCGCTCCTGGAAAAAGAGTCTTAAACTCGGCAGTTTTTTATGGGTGGTTGCGTGTTTTGCCATTGCTGCACTTTATTTTTGCGTCATTGTTTCCGATCGCTATGTAAGCCAGGCAGAGCTGGTAGTGAAACAGGCTGACCAGATTAAAATGCTGCCTGATGCTTTGTCGATGCTGGGAATTGGAGGCAGCAACCATGAAGATATACTGATAATTCAGGACTATCTTAAATCTCCTGACCTACTTACCAAACTGGATAAAGCGCTGGACCTTAAAGCCCATTACCAGAGTCACAAAATCGATTACTTCTCTCGCTTGCCGAACGATGTGAGCCGGGAAGCGTTTATTAAATATTATCGTCAACACCTGTCATTACACCTGGATGAATTATCCGGCGTGCTGACGATTGAGTTACAGGCGTTTGACCCTGTTTATGGTCAGAGTGTAGTGGCATTGATGCTTCAGGAATCTGATCGTTTTATCAATAAACTGGGACATCAGGTGGCCCTGGAACAGTTAGCATTTGTCGGGAAAGAAGTCGATCGCGCCTATCAGCGGGTACAGACTGAGAAAGCCAAAGTACTCGATTTTCAAAATAGTCATCATCTTATCAGCCCTGAATCGACCAGCAGCGCCCGCCTTGGTGTGGTGAGTCAGATTGAAGCTCAACTGGCGCAGCAGCAGGCACAATTAAAACAGTTACAAAGCTATATGAAGGAAACTGCACCTGCTGTTGTTTCCGTTCAGGCGAGAGTTGATGCCTTAATGCAGCAACTGGCCCAGGAGAAATCCAGGCTTACAGGTGCCAATAAGGAGGCGATGAACGAGGTCACCGCTCGCTACCTGGATGTGCAAACCCAGGCGACCCTGGCGGCGGACCTCTATAAAACCGGCCTGATTAGCCTGGAGCAAGCTCGCGTAGAGGCATACCGCAAACTTAAACATCTGCTGGTTATCAGCCAGCCGACCCTTGCAGAAGACGCGGAGTATCCCCGCCGTCTTTATAACCTCCTGACCACCGGCGTTCTGCTTTGCCTGCTGTATGGGCTGAGCGTGATGGGTATAGCTACTTTGCGTGAGCATCAGGATTGACATAATAATACTTTTGGTTTTGCTTCAATTGAAGAAATAAAACGTCTGGCCTGCATATATGGTATGCCAGGAAAAATAGAGCGGAGTAGCGGTTATAAAAATACTTCTCTTCGGTTAAAGAAGTAATGTCGCAGCTTCATATCTTTATGAAATTCAGGATGTTAAAACTTATCAAATGAAAACAAATTCGAGAAATGTTTCCAGCAAAAAATATCAGGAAGAACTTATTGAATTACGTAGGGAGCTAAAAGATACTAAAAAATTACTAAGCTGCAGGTTTAATGAACTGGCAGTGTTAACTAATATGCTTGAAAAAACAAATAAAGATATCGCGACACTTCAGAGTAATCTGTCTTCTTCTAATGAGAAATATGAGAGTGTCAAAAAAAGTTTTTCATGGAAAATAACATCCCCTATTCGCGCATTAAGTTTTTTATTAAACTATAAAAAAACCAATAAAGAAATATTAAATGAAAGAGTTAAGGTGATTAGAGATTCAATATACTTTGATTCTGAGTGGTATTTGTCTAATAATCCAGATGTTAAAGATTCAGGTATTGATCCAGCAAGGCACTATTTGTTGTTTGGTGGATTTGAAAATAGAGATCCATCCAATATGTTTTCAAGTGAAATGTATTTAAAACTTCATCCTGATGTAAAGAAAGATGGGTTTAACCCATTGGAGCATTATATTTTTATGGGGATTAAAGAAAACCGAGTGGGTAATGTTTAATGAGCAATGTAATGAGTTACTCTGAATTATTTAAATATGTGTCGTCAATTGGTTTAGTTGACTCACGATGGTATGCTAAAGAATATCCTGATGTTGCTAAAACATGCATGGACCCTATAGAACATTATATCAAATATGGTTTTTTTCTTAAGAGGAAACCTTCATCTACTTTTGATCTTATTAAGTATGAAGGCGTGCCTGGTTTACAAGAACTTTGTGACGCCATAATTGATGAGAGTAATGAATCTAATTTAATTAAAAATAACAATAACTCACAGCTAAAATATAAAAATTGTTATCGAGGTTATTTTGATGGTTTGTCGACGACAGGATTGCGTGGTTGGGCAATAGATGAAATGCGTCCTGGAGAGTCGGTATCTATAGATATTTACGTTGATGATGTTTTTCTTATGCAGATTAAAACGGATACAAACCGTGGTGATCTTATCAGAAAAGGTATTCCTGGACAGCGTGCTGGATTCACACTCTCATTCCAGGGGGGGCTTATAAAGAATGGTAGTGTTATTGATTTAAAATTTGCTGGAACAAATTTATCACTTAATAAAAGTAAAAAAATTTACAAGTCTGAATTACGTAAAAATATTATAAACTCAAGATATATAGACTTTATTAACTCTAAAAGAATACGGAGTGTTACTGTAATTGTCCCTATTTATAATGCTTATGAAGCTGTCAGTGACTGTTTGCACTCTCTTGCCAGAACATTGAGCAGCGAAGTACAAGTATTAATGATTGATGACTGTAGCACCGATGAGGATATACCAAAATTGCTTGATTGGTTTAATAAAAAGCATGGTTTTATACATGTTATCAATACCCGCAATCTTGGTTATACTAAAACAGTAAACAAAGCAATAGCATTAAGTAATGAAAATGATGTTGTATTGCTCAATAGTGATACGGTAACGACGCATAGGTGGTTAGACTCGTTAAAATATGTAGCATACTCAGGAATTAAAGTTGCGACAGTTACTGCTCTTTCTGATAATTCGGGGGCATTTTCTGTTCCCAATATTGGCAAGTTCAATGAGATCAAAACGGGTTTAAATTATGAGGAACATGCGCGTTTAATTACTCAAAATACTTCTGGTAAGCATATGCCAGTTCCTACAGGAAATGGTTTCTGCTTTTATATTAGACGTGATTTTTTAAATGAATTTGGCTTGTTTGATGAAAAAAAATATCCAATAGGATATGGAGAGGAAAATGATTTATGCATGAGGGCTTTCCGTGCCGGTTGGAGTAATCTGATTTGCGATAAATCATTTGTTTACCACAAACGTAGCCAAAGCTTTAAAGATGATAAAATTAAATTAATGGAAGATGGTGCTAAACAACTCCGTAGCGATTATCCAGAGTATAAAAAACTAACGGCAAGATTTAACGATGTTGAATTTAATCTTTTACGTTCAAATATCCGTGTCGCACTTGAGAAAGATAGTACTGTGTTGCCTAGAGCTTTATTTGTCATATCTACCACTACGGGAGGCACCCCACAGACAAATCTTGATTTAATGTGCGCCATATCCGATAAGTACAGTTGTTATTTATTAAGATGTGATAAATCAGTTATTTACTTATCTGCACTTATTAATGGCAAGTTACAAACCGTAGATGAAATACCCCTTAGTACCTCCATTAATATTTTAGAGCATCACTCTGAGGAATATGATGTCACAGTTGCTGAAATATTGTTTAAGTATAAAATAGAGATGTTGCATATTCGGCACATAGCCTGGCATAGTTTGAATCTCCCCTTTATTGCAAAATCCATGAATATTCCGGTTGTTTATTCGCTGCATGATTTTTATTCTGTTTGTCCGACGGTAACGTTAAGCAATGAGTCAGGTAAATATTGTGCTGGAATATGTAATAATAAAAAGAAAGATTGTAGGATTGCATTGTGGGAAGAAGGCAGTGTTGTTAATTTAAAAAATAATTATATTCATCGGTGGCGTGAGCAGTTTGGAAAATTTTTATCATATTGTGATGCTGTTGTCACAACAGACAATTCCGCGAAAAAACAGATATGTGAAATATTTCCGGAAATTGAAAGTCGGTTCTCTGTTATTCCTCATGGACGCGATTTCCCATTAATGTATTCTGGTGAAATGCTGGAGTCTCGGCCTGAAAAAATTAAGGTGCTCGTGCCTGGTAATATCTCTATAGCTAAAGGGGCTTTGCTTATTAAAGAAATAATAGAGGAGGATGATGATGATTTATTTGAATTCCATTTTTTAGGCAAGGTTTCATCTGAATTGAATGAGATTGGGATTCATCATGGCACCTATACTCGAGACGATGTTGTAGAAAAAATTAAAAAAATTAAACCTCATATAGGTGTGGTGCTATCTTTGTGGCCGGAAACCTTCTGTCATACACTGACCGAAATGTGGGCTGCTGGTATTCCTGTAGTGGGCGTAGATTTGGGGGCCGTAGGTAATAGAATAAAGCAAACTGGAGCAGGATGGCTTGTTAGCAGTAATATTAATGCTTATGAGTGTAAGTTATCAATAATAGATGCAGTGATGAATTGTAGTGTTTACAATGAAAAAATATCAAAAGTAAATGATTGGCAGCAAGGTATTGGTGTGGATAATACAACGAAATGGATGAGCGAGCAGTATATTTCTTTGTATGAAAGGTTATGTGTTTCTTGAGTTTCAGTGATATAAAAAATATATTACTCTCATCAAGCATAACTTTAGTGTGCCAGAGGGTATGATTGTCAATTGAAATTTAAATGTTTATAAAGGTTCCTCATGGTTGATAGTGTAAACTCCGCAACTGACATTGAAATAGTATCTGCCCTGGACGTGGGCTTTAATGTGATTACTCTCAGTAATGATGGTTATAATAACAGAAAGCCTACTATTTTTAATGAGCATCTTATTCCTGAGAAAATAAGAAGGTCAATGTCAATTGGATGGGATTCAATTGATATATCAGGCAGGGAAATTAGAGTTATAAAACTTAATAACGTATTTGTGGGAGAGCAAGGGCTGGTTTTAGACTCTAAGTTTAGAGTGATAAAAGAAACTATAACACAACATTCCGTCGCAGAAATAGAGCGTTTTATTAAAAAAGTTAAAGCGTCAACTCATATTGAGTATGTTCAGGGGAAATTTTTAAATCTTCGAAAAAGAGGTGAGCAAAATTATGGTCACTGGCTTATTGAGTGCCTGCCAAAGATCAACTATCTTAATTATCTTGATAATGATTTCGGTGTTCTTGCTCCAAATGTAAGCAGCCAAATGAATCTTGTTATTGATGCATCTCTAAAGTTATCTGGTATTTCTCAAAATGTAATGATAATGAGGATGAGCAAAGATAATATAAAGTTTTTTCAAACGCTTGTGATTGTTGAGGGGATAACTCATCATGGCACTTATATGGCACCACAAGCAGTTCAGTTTCATGATGAATTAAGAAAGCAAGTTAAAGGTGCCGGTTTAAAAAAAGTCCTACTCTTAAGAGATTCTCCTCATAGACGTATTAGCAATATTGAACATCTGTCATCAAGTCTCAGTAAATTAGGTTTCTTATCCATTAATCCAGGCAGGCTTAGTTTTAATGAGCAAATCTCTGCAATTAAAGATGCTGATTCTGTCATCGGTGTAATGGGGGCTGAAATGACAAATATTGTGTATGCAAATAAATTTGCAAACATACTTAATATTTCTCCGGCATCTATGCCTGATACTTTTTTTCATTTTATTTCAGTGCATAAAAATCAAGCGTATAACGAGTTTAGATGTGAAACTCAAGGTCCGGAAAAAAATAGAAATGGCTCAATGCATATTAATGTAGAGGAAGTGTGTGATATTGTTAATAGCTTCCCACTGTGAAATGAAGTTAAAAAATAAACTAAAAAAAGAGTTTCTATATCATAGGCAGGCTAATAATTTGAAGTGTTTATCGATGTATTTTACATTGTCACATATGGGTGGAGGTGACGTGGTGTTCTCTTTTTAAATTACTATGCCTTACCACAATCTTTTTGAATATAATGCTTAATGAGTAATCTCATGAAAATCTCTATAGCCGGTACCGGCTACGTTGGTCTTTCTAATGCTGTTTTACTTTCCCAACATCATCAAGTTATTGCGCTAGACGTCGTTCCTGAGAAAGTCGATAAAATTAATCAACGTCAGTCTCCCATAGCAGATAAAGAACTTGAGGACTATTTAGTCAATAAACCTCTAAATCTTCGTGCCACGCTGGACAAAGTCGAAGCCTATCAAGACGCGGAGTTTGTTATTATTGCAACGCCGACTGATTACGATCCTAAGACTAACTACTTTAATACCAGCACCGTCGAAGCCGTCATCCGCGATGTGATAAGCATTAACCCGCAGGCTGTCATGATTATCAAGTCCACTATCCCGGTAGGTTTTACGGAACGAATGCGTGAGGAGTTTGGGACGGACAATCTGATTTTCTCACCCGAATTTCTACGTGAAGGCCGTGCTCTGTATGACAATTTACATCCTTCTCGCATCGTCGTCGGAGAGCGCAGCGAGCGTGCCCGGCGTTTTGCCGATCTCCTCAAGGAAGGTGCCATAAAGCAGGATATACAGGTGTTGTTAACGGGCAGTACTGAGGCTGAAGCCATCAAGCTGTTTGCTAACACCTATCTCGCCATGCGGGTTGCGTATTTTAACGAACTTGATACTTACGCCCAAGCTCATGGATTGGACAGCCGACAGATCATTGAAGGTGTTGGATTGGATCCGCGTATTGGTACGCACTACAACAATCCTTCATTCGGGTATGGCGGCTATTGTTTGCCTAAAGATACCAAACAATTATTGGCAAACTACGGAGGCGTTCCTAATAACTTGATTCGTGCGATTGTCGATGCGAATACCACCCGTAAGGATTTTATTGCCGATAGTATAATTGACAAACAGCCGAACGTTGTGGGGATTCATCGCCTTGTGATGAAAGCGGGTTCTGATAATTTCCGCTCCTCTGCGATTCAGGGGATCATGAAGAGGATAAAAGCTAAAGGAATAGAGGTCGTTGTCTTTGAACCTACCATCAAAGAGAAAACTTTCTTCAACTCTAGAGTCATTCGTAATCTCAAGGAATTTAAAGAAATTAGTGATGTAATCCTTTGTAATCGCATGGTAAGTGAATTGGCCAATGTCGATAGCAAGGTTTATACCCGCGATCTGTTTGGTTCCGATTGAGATATTCGTATTTGACTGAGAATGTATTTTGAAATTATTTGTTGCGGCAATTATTAAAAATGAAATGGATGCCCTCCTGGAATGGGTTGCCTATCATCGGGTGGTCGGGGTCAGTGGATTTATTATTGCGGATAACGGCAGCAATGATGGTTCACGTGCTTTACTTGATGGGCTGGAGAAACTGGGCATCGTTACTGTGCTTGATTTCCCGACTATTGAAGGACAAAAACCCCAGCTTCCGGCTTATGAACGTATTTTACGTAGCTGTTCCCGTGATATTGATCTGCTGGCCTTTATTGATGCTGATGAGTTTTTATTACCGTTATCACCCGATTTAAATGTCGTTGACTTTTTCGCTGCGCATTTTGCGGATGAAAGCGTCAGCGCTATGGCTCTTAACTGGTCTAATTTTGGATCTAACGGCGAGCTATTTGCCGGAGAAGGATTAGTGACCGAGCGATTTACCCGGCGTGCTTCTCAGCAATTTAACGCGAATAAAAATTTTAAGAGCATCGTCAGGCCTAATCGCATAAGCCATTTTCATAACCCACATTTTGCTGAGCTGCGCTTTGGGCGTTATATCGACACGCAAGGCAACGATCTAGTTTTACATCCGAAGCATGGCAACGGCGTCAGTGCCGAAGTGCTCTGGAGTTGGGTGCGAGTAAATCATTATGTTGTTAAGTCGCTGGAAGAGTTTTTACTCGGTAAACACCTGCGCGGCAGTGCCGCCACGGCAAATCGCGTAAAACATCAAGCCTATTTTAAAGCCCACGATCGCAATGATGAGACCTGTCTGCTGGCGGCGGCCCTGGTCCCTAAAGTCAAAGCAGAAATGGCAGCAATACAGGCGCAGTTGGGTGCTCTGCCAGAAGAGGATAGCCCGCAGAAAAGCGGCTCCTGGCTGGCTTCCAGAGTTAAAAAACTCATCGGCTAATCGACCTTTATTCATCTTTCCCCGGAGTCAGAAACGGTCTTTCCCGCTTCTGGAATGTGAATCCTCTAATGCATAGCGACTATCACTGGCATCCTCTTGCGCTGCCGGACTCTTTTTTATTGCGTGCGGGCTGGTTCCTGATTCAGGGCACCCTGTACACCCGCCAGTCGCGCGGTGAAACCAGGTTGCGCTGGCGCTGCCAGGGCGTCTGGCATGAGAAAATCCTGCCTGTCACCCGGCGCGGCACCCTGCAGGAACTGGTCTGGTTACCCGCTGGGGCCTGCCAGGTGGGGCTGCTCGCCAGCAGCGAAGGGGCAGAATATCAGCTTAATGTTAGCCGTTTTGCTCAGGTGTCGGCGACCAATAGCGTCTGGCGCCGTCTGCGCCGGGTATGGCCTTTTTATCCGCGTCTGAATACGCAAAAGCGCAGGCGCCTGGGGCTGTCATGGCATCTGTGGTTTACCGATTTGCGGCAGGCTTATGAGCTGGTGGGCAAGATCCGCGACGACAGGCCTCTACACGCTTATGAACACTGGCTGGCTAACTTCGATACCGTGCAGCCCGGCGAACGCCGGTTAATCGATCGTCTTCTGGCCCGTTGGGACAACCTGCCCCACATCTGTCTGCACCTGGTGAACGGTGGTGATGAGGCGGCGCGCCAGCGTACGCTCGCCAGTATTACGGCACTTTGTTACCCGGCAACACATATCACCGTGCTGGAGCAACCTTCTGCTGCTATCAGGCCGGTGGGAGAATGGCAATGGGCCATTCCGGTTGGATCGCAACTCGCACCTGCCGCGCTAGTATGGCTGGCGCACCAGGTGCGCCAGACGCCAGACGTAAAATGGGTCTACGGCGATCATGATCTGTTGGATGATAAAGGTAAACGTCACTCGCCTGACTTCAAGCCAGACTGGAACGAAACGCTGCTGCATAGCCAGAACTATATCTGCTGGAGTGCCCTCTGGCGGGAGCAGGGTACATCCGCTATCCCTCAGGATGGGGCAGAAAGCCATCGTTGGTGGTTACAGCTGGCTCAACAGTATGCGCCAAAGGAGATTGCGCACGTCCCCGTCTTGTTGATGCATGTGCCGGATGCGCTCCCTCGGCAGGATAGCTACGAAACGCTGGCCAGTATGCCGCAAAACCTGCCTGTTGGGGTGACGCTGGAGCCCGCTCCGCATGGGATTTGCCGCTGGCGTTGGCCGCTTCCTGCTGAGTTGCCGCGGGTTACGGTGATCGTTCCGACACGCAACGGCCTTGCTCACCTCAGGCCGTGTATTGAAAGCCTGGTGCAGCACACCCGTTATCCGAATATCGAAATTATGGTGATGGATAATCAGAGCGATGACGCCGAAACGCTGGCCTATTTTGGCCATATCACCCGAAAGTATGGGGTTCGGGTTATCGCCTGGGATCGCCCTTTTAATTACTCTGCTATCAACAATGCCGGGGTACACGAGGCCACGGGCTCGCTTATCTGTCTGCTTAACAACGACACCGAGGTGATCAACCCGTTGTGGCTCGATGAAATGGTCTCCCACTTGCTGCGCCCTGGCATCGGGGTCGTGGGGGCCAGACTCTTTTACGGTGATGGTCGGGTTCAGCATGCGGGCGATGCTGTCGGCCCGGGCGGTTGCGCGGATCATTTTCACAGTGGCCTGGCTGCCGATGAACCCGGTTATCAGCGCAGAGCGGTGAGTGCCCAGGAGCTGTCTGCGGTGACGGCGGCCTGTCTGCTCACCCACCGTCAGCTCTTTTTGTCTCTCAACGGTCTGGACGAAGTCAATTTGCCCGTCGCCTTTAACGACGTGGATTACTGTCTGCGGGTCGGCGAGGCAGGCTGGCGGATCGTCTGGACCCCGTTTGCTGAGCTGTATCACCATGAATCCGTCTCCCGAGGCAAAGATGTCTCGCCAGAGCAGCTGGCGCGGTCCCAGAGGGAGCTGCGCTATATGAAAAAACGCTGGATGCGGCGGCTCAAACACGATCCTGCCTACAATCCTAACCTGAGCTACGACCGACCCGATTTCTCGTTGAGTCATACTCCTGATGTGGTGTTGCCATGGATGAACTGATCAGAAAGGCACTTTTCAAGCCGTACCTGAAACTGAATAAGCAAAGTCGTGAAGCGCCTTTAGACAGCGGGACTGAGTGCCATTCATTACTGATTTTGCACGAGGGTAACTCACCAACGCTGGCCTATTTTGAAACCGCCATTCGAAACCGTTTTCCCGGTGCGCGCTGCCAGCTTGTGGATACCTTAACCAGCCCGTCCATCGAAGTGGATAAAGGGGCTGCCATTGTGGTTATCCGTTTTATTTCAACACAATGGCAGCGTGAGATAGCGCGCAATATCGATGACCTCTCTCAGGTTGTCTATTTCATGGATGACGATCTGTTCGATCCTTCAGCCTTAAGGGCGTTGCCTAAGGCCTACCGGACAAAAATTATTCGTCGCTCGGCGGCTCAGCATCGCTGGATCACCTCGCATTGCGACACAATCTGGGTATCGACATCGTATCTGGCTGACAAATACGCGCACCTTAACCCCGATGTGGTACCTGCCCAACCTACGCCGTTGCTGTTAACCGCTAAGCAGCCGGTAAAAATTGCCTACCACGGTTCAAGCTCGCATCAGGCCGAGAAATACTGGCTGCGGGAAGTGGTGGAAGGCGTGCTGGCACGGTGCCCACAGGCAAGCTTTGAAATTTTTGGCGAGCATGAAATCTACAAACTCTATCGCGACCTGCCTCGTGTAACGGTACTGCATCCGATGAGCTGGCAGAATTATCTGGAGTACTCCCGGCATCACCGTATCGATATTGGTTTAGCTCCGCTACTGGAGTCGGAATTTAATAGAGCGCGCGGGCCGGTAAAATTTTATGACTTCGTGCGCATGGGCGCGGTGGGGGTCTACAGCAATTGTGCCCCGTACAGTGGCTTTGTTGAACAAAATATCAATGGCGTGCTGTTGAACAGCGATCCGCAAAAGTGGGTCGAGACGTTATCGATGCTGGTCAATTCCAGGCAAAAACGCCAAGTGTTGGCGGATAATGCCAGAAAACATATGTACTCATTAATGCGGTAAAACAAGGCGTTAAGAGAAATTATTTATTTTCAATCTGCAGTTGTGTATATCCCAACCTCAACAAAACAGGGTCATAGTGAAGAGAAGAGACTCTGCTCTTCTGGCCCTTTCATTCCATAGAAAAGTAAAAATCGTTTATGAAAATTCTTGTAACAGGTGGCGCCGGTTTTATCGGATCCGCCGTTGTTCGTCATATTATCCGTGACACTCAGGATGCGGTAATCAACCTTGATAAGCTCACCTATGCGGGCAACCTGGAATCGTTGGCCGACATCGCAGCAAGCGATCGTTACGCTTTTGAGCAGGTGGATATCTGCAACCGTGTGGAGCTGTCTCGGGTTTTTGCCACCCATCAGCCGGACGTGGTGATGCATCTGGCCGCAGAGAGCCATGTGGATCGCTCTATTACCGGCCCTGCAGATTTTATCGAAACCAATATCGTGGGCACCTATACGCTACTCGAAGCGGCCCGTACCTACTGGAGCGAGCTGGACGAAGGCCGCAAGCAGGCATTTCGTTTCCACCATATTTCCACCGACGAAGTGTATGGTGATCTGTCGCACCCGGATGAAGTGAGCGAAGATACGGAATTGCCGCTCTTTACCGAAACCACCCCATATGCGCCAAGCAGCCCGTACTCGGCGTCGAAAGCTTCCAGCGATCATCTGGTGCGCGCATGGCGTCGTACCTATGGCCTGCCGACTATCGTCACTAACTGCTCCAAC
This sequence comes from Enterobacteriaceae bacterium RIT693, assembly GCA_009668225.1. GTDB lineage: Bacteria > Pseudomonadota > Gammaproteobacteria > Enterobacterales > Enterobacteriaceae > Cedecea. The sequence continues at coordinate 170,492 of WJYK01000004.1, forward strand.
AACTACGGCCCGTATCATTTCCCGGAAAAGCTGATCCCGCTGATGATCCTCAATGCTCTGGAAGGGAAAGCGCTGCCTGTCTATGGAAAAGGCGATCAGATACGCGACTGGTTGTATATCGAAGATCATGCGCGTGCGCTCTACACCGTGGTGACCACCGGCGTGGTGGGCGAGACCTATAACATCGGGGGCCACAACGAAAAGCAGAACTTGGACGTGGTCCACACTATTTGCGACCTGCTCGACGAGATGGTGCCTAAAGCCGGTTCTTACCGTGACAACATTACCTACGTGACTGACCGTCCTGGCCATGACCGTCGCTATGCTATCGATGCCAGAAAAATGAGCCGCGAGCTGAACTGGCAGCCGCAGGAGACCTTCGAGTCCGGCATCCGTAAAACCGTGCGGTGGTATCTGGATAACCCGCTTTGGGTCAACAACGTCAAAAGCGGAAGTTATCAGGACTGGATCGCCAGGAACTACCAGGAGCGCCACTGATGCATATTTTACTGTTCGGCAAAAATGGTCAGGTGGGCTGGGAGCTGCAGCGCGCGTTGTTACCGCTGGGTCGTATTACGGCGGTGGATTTTGACTCGACCGATTACTGTGGTGACTTCAGTAACCCGGAAGGCGTGGCCGAGACCGTGCGTCTGCTGAGGCCGGATGTGATCGTCAATGCCGCCGCACATACCACGGTGGATAAAGCCGAGAGTGAACGCGACTTTGCCGAGCGGCTCAATGCCACAAGCGTTGCCGCCCTCGCCAAAGAAGCCGAGGCGCTGGGGGTCTGGCTGGTGCACTACTCCACCGACTACGTCTTCAACGGCAGCGGTGAGAAACCGTGGGTGGAGACAGATCCAACCGCTCCGCTGAACGTTTACGGCGAAACCAAGCTGGCTGGCGAACTGGCTGCCGCTCTCTGCTCGCGTCACCTGATTTTCCGCACCAGCTGGGTCTATGCCGCCCGCGGCGCCAACTTTGCGAAAACCATGCTACGCCTGGCTAAAGAGCGTAACGAAATATCGGTCATCAACGATCAGTTTGGTGCGCCGACGGGAGCAGAACTGCTGGCCGACTGCACGGCCCATGCTATCCGTATCGCGCAGGATAAACCCGAGGTTGCCGGACTTTATCATCTGATCGCCGCCGGCACGACCACCTGGTTCGACTATGCCCAGCGGGTGTTCGCCACCGCAGATGCGGCGGGCGTTGCGCTGGCGGTGACCAAGGTGAAAGCCGTCCCGAGCAGCGCGTTCCCGACACCGGCAAAACGCCCGCTTAACTCACGCCTCGATACCAGCAAGTTCCAGCGTACTTTCGGGATGCGCTTGCCGAACTGGACTATCGGCGTCGATCGCATGCTGGCAGAAATACTTGGGAAGTAAACGCAGCAAGGCAAAGTCCTCCATGTTTTATCGACACGGACCTTTGTCAGGGGGCGGCGTTTCGCCCCCTTTTACAGCAATCAAACAGATAGAGTTGAAGGGTTATGAGCAAACGTAAAGGTATTATTCTGGCCGGTGGGTCAGGGACGCGTCTTTATCCGGTCACGATGGCAGTGAGCAAACAGCTGCTGCCGATCTATGACAAACCAATGATCTATTATCCGCTAAGTACCCTGATGCTGGCAGGTATCCGCGAGATTCTGATTATCAGCACCCCTCAGGATACGCCGCGCTTCGAGCAACTGCTGGGCGACGGTAGCCAGTGGGGCATCAACCTGCAATATAAAGTGCAGCCAAGCCCGGACGGTCTGGCGCAGGCCTTTATCCTTGGTGAAGCATTTATCGGCGATGACGACTGTGCGCTGGTGCTGGGCGACAACATCTTCTACGGTCACGACCTGCAGAAACAGCTCGAAGCCGCCGCGGCCAAACCGGCTGGCGCTACGGTTTTTGCCTATCACGTGCACGATCCTGAGCGTTATGGCGTGGTGGAATTTGATTGCCATGGCACGGCGATTTCTCTGGAAGAGAAGCCGCTGGAGCCGAAGAGCAACTATGCGGTAACCGGGCTCTACTTCTACGACAGCCGCGTGGTTAAGATCGCCAAAAGCTTGAAACCGTCGCCGCGAGGCGAGCTGGAGATCACCGACGTTAACCGCATCTACCTTGAGCAGGGGGATCTGTCGGTCGCGATGATGGGCCGCGGTTATGCCTGGCTGGATACCGGTACTCATGAGAGCCTGATTGAGGCCAGCAACTTCATCCAAACTATCGAAACCCGTCAGGGGCTGAAAGTAGCCTGTCCCGAGGAGATTGCCTACCGCCTGAAGTTTATCGATGGTGACCAGGTGAGCAAATTAGCCGCGCCGCTGGCGAAGAATGCTTACGGGCAATATCTGCTGAAAATGCTCAAGTAGTCGTCATTGACTCCAGTATGCCAGGAGCGCGCTGCTCCTTAAAGAATCAGGCCGTAATTATGAACGTTATTCAGACCGCAATTCCCGATGTATTCATCTTTGAGCCAAAAGTGTTTGGCGATGACCGTGGTTTTTTCTTCGAAAGCTTTAACCACCAGCAATTTGAAGCGGCCATTGGCCGCAGCGTGAGCTTTGTGCAGGACAACCACTCTAAATCCTCGAAAGGCGTATTACGAGGCTTGCACTACCAGTTGGCGCCGTATGCCCAGGGTAAATTGGTACGTTGCGTGGCGGGTGAAGTGTTCGACGTGGCTGTGGATATCCGTAAACGCTCCCCGACCTTTGGACAGTGGGTGGGTGTGCACCTGTCTGGCGAGAACAAACGCCAGCTGTGGATCCCGGAAGGTTTCGCCCATGGTTTTATGACCCTGAGCGACACGGCGGAATTCCTGTATAAAACCACCAACTACTACGCCCCGAACAGCGACCGTGGCATCCGCTGGAATGATGAGGCTATCGCGATTGCATGGCCGGAAATCGACGGCGAGATCCTCACCTCCAGCAAAGACAGCACGGCCAAATCCTTCCCTGACGCAGAGTACTTCTGAGTCACACACCCCGTCGTGACGCGAGGTGTCTTCTGATGCACAGAGCACACATGAAATTTTATACAGTTTCAGCCGGGATCCTGGCCCGAACAGCGCAGCTCGAGCCGATGCTCGGCCACCCGTTACATGCCTTCAAGGCCAGCATGAAGCTGTCGCAGGATGATGCGCTGGTCGGCTGGGGCCAAAAATCCAATACTCGTCAGATCAAACAGAAAGCCCATGAGCTCGGGCTGCCTTACTGGCAACTGGAAGATGGCTTTATCGGATATATTGGCCATCCCGCAAGGGGGGGCAAGGCCGTTTCTCTGATTGCCGACTCTGTAGGCATTTACTACGATGCCCGCCAGCCCAGCCAGCTTGAAGAACTGATTGCCACGCCGTGTGATGCCAGCATGCTGGCGCGTGCCGGGGCGCTCATCGGCGAGCTGCTACGCCTCGGCATCACCAAGTACAACTGTTATGCCGCGGGCAGCGCTTTACCCGACGTGCTCGCCGCGCGCCTGCAGCATGACAGCCGTCTTAAGGTGTTGCTGATAGACCAGGTGGCGGGGGATCTCTCCATTCCGGGCGCCCTGGCCAGCGAAGCGGATTTTGTCGAGATGGTCGCTGCGGCGCGGCGTAACCACCCTGGAGCCCGTTTGCTGCTGCGCACGCACCCGGATACCCGTCTGGGAAAGAAGCGCGGCGTGCTGGCGCGTTTGCAGCTGGATGACGTGGAAGTGGTGGCCGATCACTGCCATCCCCATGCTCTGCTGAATCAGGTGGAGGCGGTCTATACTGTCTCCTCGCAGATGGGCTTTGAAGCCCTGCTGCTGGGCAAAACGGTGCACTGCTTCGGCATGCCGTTTTACGCCGGCTGGGGGCTTACTCACGACAGTAAAACCTGCCCACGTCGCCAGGGGCCGATCGCCTTGCCTCAGCTGGTGGCGGCGGCACTGATCCTCTATCCACGCTATCTGGACCCGGTGCTGGGCCAGCGTTGCGAGGTGGAGCAGGTACTGGACATCATTGCCCAACAGCAGAGCCCGGCGCCACGCTATCGCCGCCTGTATATGGTGGGCTTCTCGTTGTGGAAACGTGCATTTATGCGAGTCTTCTGTCAGCCACTGGCTGAGGAGCTGCGCTTTGTCCGCATGCTCCCTAAACAGCTGGCCTCTGACGAGCAGGTGCTGGTGTGGGGAAGTCATCATCCCGAACTCGAGGGAGCGATCCGGGTAGAGGATGGCTTTATCCGCTCCCGAGGGCTGGGCTCGAACCTGTGCCGCCCTTCATCGCTCTCCATCGACCCTATGGGGATCTACTTCGATAGCCGTCGTCCGAGCGGGCTGGAGCAGTTGCTTAACCAACAGCGGCTAAGTGAACAGGCGCTGGCGCGGGGTACGGCGCTGGTCGAGCTGCTCCGCCAGCATGGGGTCAGCAAGTATAACGTTGGTACCGTGCAACCGTTCACGCCGCCTGGCGACGGACGTTCGCTGGTGCTGGTGGTGGGCCAGGTCGATGGCGATGCCTCGATCCTGACCGGCAGCCCCGTCATTCGCAGCAATGAACAGCTGCTGTGGGCGGTACGCGCTGCCCGGCCAGACGCGCATATCATGTTTAAACCGCATCCGGACGTGGTGGCCGGAAACCGGGAAGGGGAGATCTCTGCGGAATGCCTGGCGGCCTGCGTCGACAGCCTGGTGCTGGATCTCGGCCTGACCAGTCTGTATCCCCATGTCGATGAGCTGCACACGATGACCTCCCTTAGCGGGTTTGAAGCGCTGGTGCAGGGTGTCAGGGTCACTACCTGGGGCCAGCCGTTCTACAGCGGCTGGGGGCTGACGGAAGATATCCACCCGGCTGAGCGCCGTCAGCGTACCCTGCCGCTTGCGGCATTGGTTTACCTGACGCTGGTCGCCTATCCGCGCTATATCGACTGGCAAAGTGGCCTGTGGATGAGCCCGGAACAGCTGATTCACCTGCTTGCAGCACAAGGGAGTATCTCATCACAAAAAACCGGTCGTTGGCAGCGCTGGCAGCGCAAGCTGAGCTATCTGGTAGAGACGCTTCGCTAACTCACTCATCATCCTGACCCACAAAAAAGCGGTCATCAGGCCGTGACTCACCGGCTTTATCAACGAATCCGATCCGGGAAAACTAATGGAAGAGCAAGCTATCAGCCATTTGCATAATGGCCGTCGATATCTTTTATTGCAGGGACCGATGGGGCCCTGTTTTTCACGTCTGGCAAAATGGCTGCAACACCGCCGCCGTGAAGTAAAGCAGGTCTGCTTCAATGCCGGAGATGCATGGTATGCCGCGAAGGAGACCGCGCTGCACTACACCGGCCCGGTGAAAAACTTTGCCTTCTGGTTGCACGAGCTACACCAGGATTATCCGTTCGACACCCTCGTCTGTTTTGGCGATTGCCGACCGATGCATGTCGAAGCGAAGAAGTGGGCGCATAGCAAATCCATCGATTTCCTGGTGTTTGAAGAGGGCTATTTCCGCCCGTTTTATATCACCCTGGAAAAAGGGGGGGTGAATGCCTTCTCATCGATGCCCATCGATGCGAAGTATTATCGCGAGCAACCCCTGCCGGAGCTGAAAACGCCGACGCCGTGGAAACCGAACGCCTTCAATCGTGCCTCACACGCCATGCTCTATTATGCAGCGGGCTGGTTTGGCCGCTATCGTTACCGGGGCTATCGCCACCACAAGTCGTTCTCTCCATGGTATGAGATGCGCTGCTGGTTTCGTGCAGGTTGCCGTAAACAGTGGTATCGCTGGCAGCAGCGCCATCTGCTGAGCCATATTACCGGTGAACTTGATAACCAGTACTATCTGGCCATTTTGCAGGTGTACAACGATAGCCAGATTATTCACCATAGCCCATATAAAGACGTGCGCGACTATATTGAAACCGTGATCCACTCGTTTGCCCGCCATGCGTCGAAAGCGCGCCATCTGGTGTTCAAGCATCATCCCATGGATCGTGGCCACCGCTATTATGGCACCCTGATCAACAAGCTGGCTGAAAAGTACGGTATTACCGGCAGAGTGATATACGTTCACGATCTTTCTCTACCCGCACTGCTGACCCATACCCGGGCTGTGATCACCGTGAACAGCACCGCAGGACTGTCGGCGCTGATCCATAACAAGCCGCTCAAGGTGATGGGGAAGGCGCTGTATGATATTGAAGGATTAACCTGGCAGGGAACGCTGAACCAGTTCTGGCAATCGGATTTTGTCCCCGACAAAGCGTTATTCAGGCGTTTTCGTACCCATTTACTTTATAAAACGCAAATCAATGCCGTCTTTTACGGCAAGTCCGACTGGCTCAACATCCCAACAGAAATCACGTTACCTGAAACCCCTTCCGAGCTCGAACGCTAATTAAGCATCGTGAAAGGCAAATTTCACTGGCGTCTCTGCCCTTTTGGCACCCTTATCCCCGTTACTGATGTTTATTCCAACTCAAACCTGATAGGCAAACCGTTACGTATGAGGGGAATTGGTCGGGCGGTTTTGAGACAAAAAAACGCCACCGATTAGGGTGGCGTTATGCTGTTTTCGCGTAAACGATTAATCGTCCAGGAAGCTACGCAGCACTTCAGAGCGGCTTGGGTGGCGCAGTTTGCGCAGCGCCTTCGCTTCGATCTGACGGATACGTTCACGGGTAACGTCGAACTGTTTACCCACTTCTTCCAGCGTGTGGTCGGTATTCATGTCGATACCGAAGCGCATACGCAGGACTTTCGCTTCACGCGCTGTCAGGCCAGCCAGAACGTCGTGCGTCGCGGAACGTAGGCTTTCGGAGGTAGCAGAATCCAGCGGCAGCTCGAGGGTAGTATCCTCGATGAAGTCACCCAGATGCGAATCTTCATCGTCGCCAATTGGCGTTTCCATGGAGATAGGCTCTTTGGCAATTTTCAGCACTTTACGGATTTTGTCTTCCGGCATTAGCATACGCTCGGCCAGCTCTTCCGGCGTTGGCTCACGGCCCATCTCTTGCAGCATCTGGCGCGAAATACGGTTGAGCTTGTTGATGGTCTCAATCATATGCACCGGAATACGGATGGTACGCGCCTGGTCGGCGATGGAGCGGGTGATAGCCTGACGGATCCACCAGGTCGCATAAGTTGAGAACTTATAACCACGACGGTATTCAAACTTATCAACGGCTTTCATCAGGCCGATGTTGCCTTCCTGGATCAGGTCAAGGAACTGCAGACCACGGTTGGTGTATTTCTTGGCGATAGAAATAACCAGACGCAAGTTGGCTTCGACCATCTCTTTCTTCGCACGGCGGGCTTTCGCTTCACCGATGGACATGCGGCGGTTGATGTCTTTCACCTGCTCAATGGTCAGGCCGGTTTCTTCTTCAATCTGCTGCAGTTTCTGCAGGCCGCGGTGAACGTCATCTGCCACATCGTGCAGCTTTTCAGACCACGGCTTGTTCATTGCAATGGCGGCGTTGAACCAGGTTTCGCTGGTTTCGTTGCCGGTGAACAGGGTAATGAAGTTTTTCTTCGGCATTTTACACTGCTCAACACACAGCTTCATGATGATACGTTCTTGAGTACGAACGCGGTCCATCATGACGCGCATGCTGTTAACCAGGTAGTCGAACTGCTTCGGCACCAGGCGGAACTGTTTGAAGACTTCAGACAGCTGCTGGATCTCCGCGGCGGCGTCAGCGTGGCTGCGGCCTTTCGCTTTGATGGTGTCGCGAGCGACTTCGTACTGCTTACGCAGTTCACCGAATTTTTCGCGCGCCAGTTCCGGGTCGATGCTGTTGTCATCGTCGGAGCTATCGTCGTCAGACTCTTCGTCTTCGTCCTCATCGTCGTCCATCTCTTCCTGAGAGAGTTCGGAGCCTACGTGAGTCGCGGTTGGCGCGAGGTCTTCTTCAGCATTCGGGTCGACAAAGCCGGTGATCAGGTCGGACAGCCGCGCTTCTTCGGCTTCTACGCGATCGTACTGCTCCAGCAGATAGGTGATCGCTTCCGGATACTCGGCAACCGAGCACTGCACCTGGTTGATACCGTCTTCGATACGCTTCGCGATATCGATCTCACCCTCACGGGTTAACAGTTCAACGGTACCCATTTCGCGCATATACATACGCACCGGGTCGGTGGTGCGTCCGATCTCGGACTCCACGCTGGACAGTACCTGAGCGGCCGCTTCTTCCGCGTCTTCGTCGGTATTATTAGAGTTTTCAGCAAGCAAAAGATCATCGGCATCAGGGGCTTCTTCCATCACCTGAATGCCCATGTCGTTGATCATTTGGATGATGTCTTCGATCTGATCGGAGTCGACGATATCTTCCGGCAGATGGTCATTGACCTCGGCATAGGTCAGATAGCCTTGCTCCTTACCACGTTGGACAAGAAGCTTGAGCTGTGACTGCGGGTTTTGCTCCATAAGACGGTATCCACACTTCAGTATTAGGGTTGTGTCGGTAGGCGTTGCCGCCAACAATAACGTACGAGGGCTGATTTATTTTTATGCCGCAGCCCGTCAGTGCGGCGTTCGGGGGTGACCCGATCAATGTTCGGCAATTAAGCCGCGAATCTATTTTTTGGCGCGCGATTGCGTTATCACGCGAACTTCTTCACGCTCCGCCGGGGTCAGCCCCGTCGTTCTGGAACGTGCCATTAATTCTTCAAACCTTAACTCTAGCGCCGACTCGAAAAGATGGTCCAGCGAGTCGGTGAACGTTTTTTCAGCAATATCCCTATCTGCTATATCGTCCCACGCCGAGAGTTTTTCAAGGGTCGTGGCCTCATTTGTTCCACGATATTGTTCCAGCAGCTGTCCGGTAGTTAACCCCGGCTGCGCCAGACAGGCGTCAACCAGGCTGCTGAACAGCGTTAAACCCGGCAGCTTTGTGGCATCCAGCCCGCTAAGTGGCGGGACCAGCGGTGCCAGTTCCGGATTCTGTACCAGCAACCCTATCAGTATACGCATGGTTGTGCGTTTTAGCTGAGGTGCCGGGCGAGGTGTAGCACCTTCAGCCTGTTTGGGCATCAGCTTTTCAAGCTGGCTGTCGTCCAGGATACCGAGCTTGTTGCCCAGCTCCTGGCGCAGATAGATACGCAGCGTTTCGCCGGGGACCTGGCTAATCAGCGGCAGAGCCAGCGTGCTTAACCGCGCTCTTCCGTCTGGCGTACTCAGGTCAACCTGAGGCATCAGGCTGTTAAACAGGAAAGTGGAGAGCGGCTGAGCCTGCTCCATCCGCGCTTCGAACGCGTCCTTTCCTTCTTTACGCACCAGCGTATCCGGGTCTTCGCCGTCGGGCAGGAACATAAAGCGCAGCTGACGACCGTCCGTCATATAAGGTAGCGCAGTTTCCAGCGCCCGCCATGCCGCGTCTCGTCCTGCGCGATCGCCGTCATAGCAGCAGACCACGTTATCCGTTACCCGGAACAGCAGCTGAATATGATCGGCGGTTGTGGAGGTGCCAAGGGACGCTACGGCGTAAGAAATGCCGTACTGCGCCAGCGCAACCACATCCATATATCCTTCGACTACCAGAAGACGCGCCGGTTCCGGCTGGCTCTGCTGGGCTTCATACAGGCCATACAGCTGGCGGCCCTTGTGAAAAATGTCGGTTTCCGGGGAGTTCAGGTACTTCGGCAGGGCATCGCCCAGCACGCGTCCACCAAACCCGATGACCCGGCCGCGTTTATCGCGAATCGGGAACATGACGCGCTCGCGAAAGCGGTCATAGCTGCGGCCCTGGTCATTGGTGACCAGCATGCCGGCGTCCGTCAGAGCCTGGCGATTTTCACTGTTGCCGCCAAAGCGTTTAAGCGCATTGTCCCAGCCTGGTGGCGCATAGCCGATGGCGAAGTGGCTAATCACCTCATCGCTCAGGCCGCGCTTGCCCAGATACTGGCGCGCCGGTTCTGCGGCGGGCTGCTTCAGGGACTGCTGATAAAAGGCGTTCAGGCCGTCCATCAGTTGATACAGGCTTTGGCGCTGGTGTCGCTCGATCTGGCTTGGGCCGTTGCCAGCCTCGTACGGCACTTCAAGGTTGTGCATAGTCGCCAGTTCTTCAACGCTTTCGACAAACTCAAGCTTGTCGTAGTTCATCAGGAAGTCCAGGGCGTTACCGTGTGCACCACAGCCAAAGCAGTGGTAAAACTGTTTATCACCGTTAACGGTGAAAGAAGGGGTTTTCTCGTTATGGAATGGACAACATGCGTGGTAATTCTTGCCCTGCTTTTTCAGCTTCACGCGAGCATCGATCAGGTCGACGATATCGGTGCGAGCGATCAGGTCATTGATAAAAACACGCGGGATTCGTCCAGCCATAGGCCCCATGCTATATCCGTCATCTCTCAGGCGATGGCCTAAAAGCTCAGGGATATGTCAGTTTATAAACGAGAATAAGCCGCGCATTCCTTTCGGAAGCACGGCCTTATAACTACTACTCAGTCTGAAGTTGAGGAGTGAATCCTCAGAAGATTAGTACAGACGAGTGCGGCGTGCGTTTTCGCGAGCCAGTTTCTTCGCGTGGCGTTTCACAGCAGAAGCTTTAGCGCGCTTACGTTCGGTCGTTGGTTTTTCATAGAACTCACGACGACGGACTTCAGCCAGAACGCCCGCTTTTTCGCAGGAACGCTTGAAGCGACGCAGTGCAACGTCGAACGGCTCGTTTTCACGTACTTTAATTACCGGCATGTAACTCTCACCTTTAATAATTCGGTTTGCCGCTGGCATACAGGCCAGCTTAATTCAAAATGGTGCGGAATTTTACTGCAACTCTTGCTGCTTTGTAAAGCACCGAACGACCAGAAACCTGGCTTTTAGGGCCGGTATCTTCCAGGGCCGCAGATTATACACCATTAGGCGCCTCCAGGGGCAGCAAAGTTTTACAAAGGAAGCCACCGGGATTAAACTTCGCGCCGGGCCAAAGAGGTAAAACAAGCCATGCGTGTACTGGGAATCGAAACATCCTGTGATGAAACCGGCATCGCCATTTATGACGATGAGAAAGGGTTATTAGCCAACCAATTGTATAGTCAGGTGAAACTGCACGCTGACTACGGCGGCGTGGTGCCGGAGCTGGCCTCCCGCGATCACGTTCGCAAGACCGTGCCGCTTATCCAGGCCGCGCTGAAAGAAGCCGGATTAACCGCAAAAGATATCGACGGCGTAGCCTATACCGCCGGGCCGGGTCTGGTGGGCGCGCTGCTGGTTGGCGCCACGATTGGCCGCTCGCTGGCGTTTGCCTGGGATGTGCCAGCCGTGCCGGTACACCATATGGAAGGTCACCTGCTGGCCCCTATGCTGGAAGACAATCCGCCCGAGTTTCCGTTTGTCGCGCTGCTGGTTTCCGGCGGCCATACCCAGCTGATAAGCGTCACCGGCATTGGTAAATATGAACTGCTGGGCGAGTCTATCGACGATGCGGCCGGTGAGGCATTTGATAAAACCGCCAAGCTGCTGGGGCTCGACTATCCAGGTGGGCCGCTGCTGTCCAAAATGGCGGCGCAGGGTACGGCGGGGCGCTTTACCTTCCCACGCCCGATGACCGACCGTCCGGGGATGGACTTTAGCTTCTCTGGTCTGAAAACCTTTGCCGCAAACACCATTCGCGATAACGACGCTGACGATCGGACTCGCGCAGATATCGCCCGCGCCTTCGAAGATGCGGTGGTGGATACGTTGGCCATTAAATGTAAACGTGCGCTCGATCATACCGGCTTTAAGCGGCTGGTGATGGCGGGCGGCGTGAGCGCAAACCGTACTCTGCGCGCAAAACTGGCCGAGATGATGACCAAACGCCGCGGCGAAGTGTTTTATGCTCGCCCGGAGTTTTGCACCGATAATGGCGCAATGATTGCCTATGCCGGGATGATTCGCCTGAAAGCCGGTACGGCTGGTGAACTTAGCGTTAGCGTCCGACCGCGCTGGCCGCTGGCGGAATTGCCTGCCGCCTGATAAGCAAACTAAAAGGAGCGTTTAACCGCTCCTTTTTTGTGCCTGAAATTCTATCTCTCACGTAATACTCTGCAACAAACCAAAGCGGAATTTGCCCGGTACTTTCGGCGCACAATCCGGCAATCTATTGCCCAACCTGACTGAATCTGGAGAACACCGTGTCCGATATCCTCAGCAAAATTATTGCCGTTAAGCACGAGGAGATTGCCGCCGCCAAAAAAGCAATTTCCCTAAGCCAGCTTGCCGAGCAGGCGGCCGCACAGAACCACCGTGATTTTGTTGCCGCGCTGCGCCACAAGCGTGATGCAGGCCTGGCCGGCGTGATTGCCGAAGTGAAAAAGGCCAGCCCGTCGAAAGGGGTGATTCGTGAGCGTTTCAATCCCGCTGAGATAGCGGCTTCTTATCAACAGGGGGGCGCCGCCTGCCTGTCGGTACTGACTGACGTGCAGTTCTTCCAGGGCAGCGCGGCCTATCTGCAACAGGCTCGTGCCGCCTGCGAGCTGCCGGTTTTGCGTAAAGACTTTATGGTCGATCCGTGGCAGGTACTGGAAGCCAGGGCGATGGGGGCGGATTGTATCCTGCTTATTGTTTCTGCGCTTGAAGACGGCCAGATGCAGGAGCTTGAGGCGCAGGCCCACGAGCTGGGCATGGCGGTGCTGGTCGAGGTTCACGATGCCGATGAGCTGGAACGTTCGCTTCGCTTGACCACGCCGCTTATTGGCGTCAACAACCGTAATCTGCGTACCTTCGAGACTACGATAGAAACCACCATCAGCCTGTTGGCACAGCTGCCGGCGGATCGCATGGTTGTGACCGAGTCAGGTATCTCTACGCGCGAGCATGTGATTCGCCTGCGCGAAGCTAACGTGAATAACTTCCTTGTCGGTGAAGCCTTTATGCGGGCAGATGAGCCGGGAAAAGAGCTTGCCGCGATGTTTTTCCCAGGCCGGTAAACGGTAGAGCGATTGTTAAACCAGGCCTAAAGCCCGCTGAGATAGCGGGCTTTTTTATTGATTTTTGGCAGGATTATGTTGATAACTGTCGCACACCTTAAGGTGTATTAAAAATGCAATTTATACAATAACGATAATGAGTGGGGCAATATGAGCGATAAATGGTTAACAACGCTGGTCACTAACGATCCGCAGGAAGGGTATGAGCTGGCCGTCACGCTGAGCCGTCGTGGGGTGAAAACCGTACAGCCGGACCCAGACGTCCTGAAGAAACTGCGACCGGTCTACGCGAATGACGCGGATGCGCTGATTGCTTCCTCACAGGTGATTGCGATTCACTATCAGACAATTGCGGCGGCGAATAACTACTGGAAGCCTTAGCCGAACGAGGGGTTACAAAGTGAAAGGAGTGAGGAATCACTCCTTTTTTGTTTCGTCTGCCGTAGTGCCTTTTTTCTTGCGGCGCAGCTTCGACCAAATCTTCGATTCTTGCCCACGCCACAGGCGTTGAATATTGTCATGGTGGCGCATCAAAATCAGGCAGGAAAGCATGGCGACCGGGAAGGTGAACTGCGGCTTGAACCACCAGACATAAAACGGGGCGATAAGCGCGCTGATAATGGCGCCGAGGGAAGAGTAGCCGCTTAATAATACGCTCAGCAGCCAGGTACCCGCCATCACGCCGGTTAAATCCCAGCCGATAGGTGCAATCGCACCAAACGCCGTTGCCACGCCTTTCCCACCGCGAAACTTAAAGAACACCGGCCAGATATGGCCCAGGCAAGCGGCGATAGCAATCAGCCCGAGCCAGAAGGGCGTTACGCCCAACGCCCACGCTGCCCAGACCGGCAGCATACCTTTCAGTACGTCAAAAATCAGTACCGCTGCGGCTGCACCTTTACCGCCAATGCGTAACACATTGGTTGCTCCTGGATTACCGGAGCCGCTCTCGCGTGGATCGGGGAGACCGGCAATGCGGCAAACCAGAATGGCGCTAGAAATCGAGCCGCAAAGATACGCGAGGAGGATCATACCAAGCGCGATTGCACTCATAACGCTGTTCCATGTTGAAAGTGTCGAAGTCTTCTTTGCATCTGTGGATAATACGCATATTTCGCCGGAAGTGGTATCCGGCATGACTAAAAACCGGGCAGGGCGTGATGGACATTGTATTTATAGAACAACTTACGGTAATCACCACTATCGGTGTTTACGACTGGGAACAGACCATTGAACAGAAACTGGTGTTCGATATCGAAATGGCGTGGGACAACCGTAAAGCTGCGAGCAGCGACGACGTCTGTGACTGCCTGAGCTATGCGGACGTAAGCGAAGCTGTCATTAAGCACGTCAGCGGCGGGCGTTTTGCCCTGGTAGAGCGCGTGGCGGAAGAGGTCGCCGACCTGCTGCTGTCCCGCTTTAACTCGCCGTGGATCCGGCTGAAGGTCAGTAAGCCGGGGGCCGTCGCTCAGGCCGCCAATGTCGGCGTTATCATCGAGCGTGGCGGTAATCCGAAACAAAGCAAATAATTACCGGAGCGTTAAACCAAACGGTGACCGACAGGTCTTATCAACGTATCTTTTGCGGCTAACGTCCTGCGTAGGCCGTTTTTTTGTGTCTGTTTTTGGGGATGAGGGTTAAGTGATGAGCGATCTACCAACGTTGGCGATTGCCGCCATTCTTGGCGTTGTTGAAGGGTTAACCGAGTTTTTACCGGTATCGTCTACCGGGCACATGATCATTGTTGGGCATCTTTTAGGCTTTGAAGGCCAGACGGCTGAGACTTTCGAAGTTGTTATCCAGCTTGGTTCTATTCTCGCTGTTGTCGTGATGTTCTGGCGTCGTTTGTTTGGTTTGATTGGTATTCACTTCGGACGTCCACCTCAGCATGAAGGCACCGGAACCGGGCGTCTTTCTCTGCTTCATATTCTGCTCGCCATGGCGCCGGCGGTGGTGCTGGGGCTTGTCTTCCACGATGCCATCAAGTCGCTATTTAACCCTATCAACGTGATGTACGCTCTGGTCGTTGGTGGCGTGCTGCTGATTGCGGCGGAATGCCTGAAGCCGAAAACACCGCGCGCGGAGGGGGTAGATGATATTACTTACCGTCAGGCGTTTATCATCGGCTGCTTCCAGTGCTTAGCGCTATGGCCGGGCTTCTCTCGTTCTGGAGCAACCATCTCAGGCGGTATGTTGATGGGCGTGAGCCGCTACGCGGCTTCCGAGTTCTCTTTCCTGCTGGCGGTGCCAATGATGATGGGCGCTACCGTGTTGGATCTCTATAAGAGTATCGGTTTCCTGACGGTGGGCGACCTGCCGATGTTTGCTGTCGGCTTTGTCACCGCGTTTATTGTCGCCCTGATTGCCATCAAAACATTCCTGCAGCTCATCAAGCGTATTTCGTTTATTCCCTTTGCGATTTATCGCTTCGTGGTTGCCGCAGCAGTGTTCTTCATCTTTACCTAGTTTTTGATGCCCTCAGCCTTTCGGCTGGGGGCAACGCTCTTCCTTCCAGGCCGCAACCGCCTTAATTCTCCGCTTCGTCAGCTCTTCCCGAATCGCCGGGCCGCTGAACCCTGCTTCGATAACCTCTCTATTGGTTACGCTCTGGGCCGCAATCCAGGCCGCGCGTAACATTCTGCCCTGTGGATAATCACTGCCTTCAAAGCCGGTTCGCCCGCGAGCATCTGCCTCGCTTGTTAACGCGATTTGCTCAACGCGTAGCGGCTTACGCCAGGCATCAATGGCGTCAAACAGCTTGATAACCGTTTTGGGCTGCAAAACGGGGAAGGTGTGGATCAGGTCATGGAACTCGGCGACCAGCCTGGCCAGATCGCGAATCTCATTTGGCACACGCAGTCGGGCGCAGAGTTGTTCTACCAGCTTGACCCCCGCCGGACCGTGGCCGTGATGGCTGGGCCATTTTTCTTTTGGCGTCAGCCCCTTACCGAGGTCGTGGCACAGCGTAGCGAAGCGCACGTCAACCTCCGGGCTAAGCTGCGCGGCAATCGACAGGGTCATCAACGTATGAATGCCGGTGTCTATTTCTGGATGCCATTTCGCCGGAGCGGGTACGCCATATAGCGCATCGATTTCAGGGAACAGAACTTTAAGGGCACCGCATTCGCGCAGCACGGCAAAAAAGACTTGCGGGTTACGGCTGGTCAGCGCGCTTTCCGTCTCTTTCCAGACGCGTTCGGCGGTGAGATGGGCGATTTCACCGTTGTCGGTCATTTCACGCATCAGCGCGAGGGTTTCTGGCGCTATCTGGAAATTCAGGTGGGCGTAGCGTGCAGCAAAACGCGCCACGCGCAGGACGCGCAGCGGGTCTTCATTGAAAGCCGGTGAAACATGGCGCAGCAGGCGACGCTCGATGTCGGCGAGGCCGTTATACGGGTCGATAAGGCCGCCGTTCTCGTCCTGGGCAATAGCGTTGATCGTCAGGTCGCGGCGCAGTAAATCCTGCTCAAGCGTCACGTCCGGCGCGGAATAGCAGGTAAAGCCGGTGTAGCCCTGGCCCGACTTCCTCTCGGTGCGTGCCAGCGCATACTCTTCGTGGGATTGCGGGTGCAGGAACACCGGGAAATCTTTCCCAACCTGCTGGTAGCCTTCGTCCAGCATTTGCTGGGGCGTCGCGCCCACCACAACCCAGTCTTTATCCTTAACCGGTAGCTTTAATAACCCGTCACGTACTGCACCACCGACCAGATAAATCTTCACGCTTTACACCCCAGGCACCGTTATTTAACCACGAATGGTAAGTGTAGATGCGAGGGGGAATCAACGGCTAATGTGTTGCCGTTAGTTCATCCAGCGGTCTTTCTTCTTACGGCTTGGGATCATGTGCGGAAGCAGCAGGCCAATCAGCAGGCCAAAGCCTGCCACACCGCCGCCATACATAAACCACTGCATAATGATGGCGCGCTGCTTGTCGTCCAGCTGCACATTGGCGGCATTGACCTTTTTCTGGGCAACAATCAGCTGATTTTTAAGCTGCTGGTTTTCGTCCTTCAGGCCGTTAATCACGGTATCGCTTTGGGCAACCTTCTGCTGCATTTCTGCGGTGCGCTGGTTCCAGGTCGTGTCGATGTTAGTCAGCTTATCGGTCAGCGTTTTGACCTGGTTTTCCAGGTCCGGTACGCGAGTACGCAGGCTTGGATTGGTGCTTAGCTGCGCGAGAGGGATCCAGGAGGTGCGCCCGTTGCTGTCGCGCACCTGCCCGTATTTGGTTTCTTCGTTGCTTTGCAGCAGCGTGACTTCTTCCCCTGCGTTGACCGTGCCAACCAGGCGGTAGTTATCGCCGGGGCCGCTGCGGACCCAGGTGTTCAATTCATCAGAGACATAACGTTTTTCTTCGGCATGGGCCACTACGGAAACGCTAAGAGACAGCAAAGTGAGGCAAATCAGGCGTAATTTCTGCATTAGTTCATCGTTATTTTCATAAAGTGTGGAACGATAGTAGTGGCAACAGTCTGACGGTGCAATCCGTAAACCTGAATGAGAATCATCCTGATGTCAATTTGACCATCAGGTGTTGCAGCACTACCGCAAATTCGCTACCCGACAGGGTATTTTGTCGTACTATTACAGACCTAATCGACGCTATTTAGTTCGCCAGGATGTTTCCTGGCGTGACGTAAACAAAAGTAAATAAGACATGGCTCAGGAAATCGAACTCAAATTTATCGTTAACCCTACCGCGCTTGAGGCGCTGCGCGACAAGTTGAATGCCCTGCCGGGCGAGCATAGCGATCCCCGTCCGCTGCTCAATATCTATTATGAAACCGCGGATAACCAGCTGCGTCGTCATGATATGGGACTGCGTATTCGCGGCGATGCCGGGCGTTATGAAATGACGATGAAAGTCGCCGGGCGCGTAACCGGGGGGCTGCACCAACGCCCTGAATACAACGTAGAGCTAAGCAAGCCCGAGCTGGATCTCGCTTTGCTGCCGGCGGAAGTGTGGCCCGAAGGGCTGGACGTGGCGGCGCTGCAGGCTGACGTTAAGCCGCTGTTCAGCACCGACTTTGCGCGTGAAAAGTGGGTGATTACTCACGGGGCAAGCCGTATTGAACTTGCACTGGACTTAGGTGAAGTGAAAGCCGGGGAGCACCATACGCCGATCTGCGAGCTCGAACTTGAGCTGTTAAGCGGTGAGACGGCCGATTTACTGGCTCTGGCGGAAAGTCTGGTCACTGAGCCCGGCCTGCGTCAGGGCAGCCTGAGCAAGGCGGCGCGGGGCTATCATCTGGCACAGGGGAATGTGGCCCGGGAAGTGAAACCGCTTGGCGTACTTTATCCACCGGCTAAAGCCACCGTTGAGCAAGGTCTGGAAGGTTCGATTGAGCTGGCGTTGGGTCACTGGCTTTACCATGAAGAATTGTGGCTTAGCGGCGTGAAAGCCGCCAGGCAGCAGGTCATTGATGCCGTGGGGCTGGTGCGCCATGCTTTGGCGCTTTTTGGCGGCATTATTCCGAGAAAAGCGAGTACCCACTTACGTGAGCAATTGATCTCCCTTGAAGCGCGCCTCGCGGGGGATGAAAAACCAGAAGCTATCGGCTATAGCGCGCAGGCAAGCAGCGCCAAACTGGCGCTGACCCGCTGGCTGGTAGAACGTCAGTGGCAGGCGTTCATTGATGAGAAAGGCCGCGTCAAGCTTGATGGCTCCTTTAAACGTTTTGCCGACACGCACCTTTCTCGCCATGCGGCCGAGCTGAAAGAAGCCTTCCAGCGCCCGCTGGGCGACAGCTATGCAGATCAGCTGCCGCGTCTGGCGCGTGAGACGGATTCTATTCGCCTGCTGGCCGGGGTATACAGCGATGCGCAAACTCAGCCGTGGCTGGAGAACTGGCAGGGGCTGCGCCACGCTATCGTGACTCGCCAGCGCGTTGAAATTGAGCACTACCGAAACGAAGCGATCTCGCAGGCGCCTTTCTGGCTGCATAGCGGGAAATAATAGACTGGCAACGGATACCCACCATGATGTCGCTGACCCCTTTATTACAGCAGCACCTGCAGGCGTTTTTGCCGCGCCTGCCGCAAGAGATTGACTCCCGGACACTGAGCGACGAGGCGCGCGCGGTGCTGGCGATAAGTGATTTTGTTGGTGACAGCGTGGTGGCGTATCCCGCCTGGCTGCAAACATTGCAGAAGGACGCGCCGAAGGCTGACGAATGGCAACATTATGCCGCCTGGCTGCAGCATGATTTGCAGGATGTACACGACGAAGCGGCGTTGATGAAAGCGCTGCGTTTTTTCCGTCGCCGCATTATGGTGCGCATTGCCTGGGTGCAGGCGCTGGAGCAGGTGGATACCCAAAGCACGCTGCAACAGCTTAGCGTGCTGGCTGAAACGCTTATCGTGGCCGCTCGCGACTGGCTCTATGCCGCCTGCTGTCGCGAGTGGGGCACGCCCTGTAACGCAGCCGGAGAGCCTCAGCCGCTGCTGATCCTCGGCATGGGCAAGCTCGGCGGTGGCGAACTGAATTTCTCTTCCGATATCGACCTGATTTTTGCCTGGCCGGAGAACGGTTCAACCCAGGGCGGGCGACGCGAGCTGGATAACGCCCAGTTCTTTACCCGCATAGGGCAGCGCCTGATTAAAGTCCTCGACCAGCCGACGCAGGACGGTTTTGTTTACCGCGTGGATATGCGCCTGCGTCCGTTTGGCGACAGCGGCCCTCTGGTGCTCAGCTTTGCCGCGCTGGAAGATTATTACCAGGAGCAGGGGCGCGACTGGGAGCGCTACGCGATGGTGAAAGCGCGCATCATGGGTGACAACGACGACGTGTGGAGCCAGGAGCTGCGCAACACGCTGCGCCCGTTCGTGTTCCGCCGCTACATCGACTTTAGCGTGATCCAGTCCCTGCGTAACATGAAGGGCATGATTGCCCGCGAAGTGCGCCGCCGGGGGCTCACGGACAATATTAAGCTCGGGGCGGGCGGTATCCGTGAAATCGAGTTTATCGTTCAGGTCTTCCAGCTCATCCGCGGCGGGCGAGAGCCTGCGCTGCAGTCCCGCTCTCTGCTGCCTACCCTCGACGCCATCCAGCAGCTTCATTTGCTCCCGGAAGAGGATGCGCAGAAACTCCGCGCGGCCTACCTCTATTTGCGTCGGCTGGAAAACCTGCTGCAAAGTATCAACGACGAGCAGACGCAAACCTTGCCGGGGGACGATCTTAATCGTGCTCGCCTGGCCTGGGCGATGCAGGCCGCAGACTGGAATGCGCTTCAGCAGACGCTGCTGCTGCATATGAACGACGTGCGCCAGGTCTTTAATGACCTGATTGGCGACGATGAGCCCGAAGCCGGGGAGGATAAAGTCTCTGAGGCATGGCGTGAGCTATGGATTGACGCCCTGGACGCCGATGAAAATACGGCGGTGCTAAGTCATTTAACTGCTGAGGCACGGGCCGAATTACTCAAGCAAGTTAGCCATTTCCGCCAGGAAATCGACAAACGCACCATTGGCCCACGTGGCCGCCAGGTGCTGGATCAGCTGCTGCCGCATTTGCTGAGCGAAGTCTGTTCCCGGGCCGACGCGCCGTTGACGTTTTCGCGACTCACGCCGTTGCTGTTTGGCATTCTCACCCGCACGACCTATCTGGAACTGCTAAGCGAATTCCCCGGCGCGCTCAAGCACCTGATCACACTCTGTGCGGCCTCGCCGATGATTGCCGCGCAGCTTGCCAGCTACCCGCTGCTGCTTGATGAATTGCTTGACCCCAATACGCTGTACCAGCCAACGGCAATGGATGCTTATCGCGACGAACTCCGTCAGTACCTGCTGCGCGTGCCGGACGAAGACGAAGAGCAGCAGCTCGAAGCGTTACGCCAGTTCAAACAGGCCCAGATGCTGCGCGTGGCGGCAGCCGATATCGCCGGAACCTTGCCGGTCATGAAGGTCAGCGACCATTTGACCTGGCTTGCCGAGGCTATTCTGGATGCGGTGGTTCAGCGAGCCTGGACGCAAATGGTGGCGCGCTACGGTCAGCCCCGGCATCTGCAGGACAGAGAAGGCCGTGGCTTTGCCGTGCTGGGATACGGGAAACTGGGCGGCTGGGAACTGGGCTACAGTTCCGATCTGGATTTGGTCTTCCTGCACGATTGCCCGATGGAAGTCATGACGGACGGTGAGCGGGAAATCGATGGTCGCCAGTTCTACCTGCGCCTTGCCCAGCGCATTATGCACCTGTTCAGCACGCGAACCTCGACCGGTATTCTGTACGAAGTCGATGCTCGTCTCAGGCCATCCGGTGCGGCAGGTATGCTGGTGACTACGGCAGAATCCTTTGCCGATTATCAGAAAAATGAAGCCTGGACCTGGGAGCATCAGGCGCTGGTCCGGGCCCGCGTTGTTTACGGTGACCCGGCGCTTAACCGCCAGTTTGATGCCATTCGTCGCGAGATCCTTTGCACGCCGCGTGAAGGCGAGGCTCTGCAGGTTGAAGTGCGCGAGATGCGTGAAAAAATGCGCGCGCATCTGGGCAATAAACACCGCGATCGTTTTGATATTAAAGCCGATGAAGGCGGTATCACTGACATCGAATTTATTACGCAATATCTGGTGCTGCGCTATGCCAGCGAAGCGCCGAAGCTTACCCGCTGGTCTGATAACGTCCGCATTCTGGAGCTGATGGCGCAAAACGACATTATGCCAGAGGCCGAGGCTAAGGCCCTGACCCACGCGTATGTCACGCTGCGCGATGAATTGCACCATCTGGCGTTACAGGAATTGCCTGGGAACGTTGCGCTGGACGCTTTCGTTGAAGAACGTGAGCAGGTGCGCCGCAGCTGGCAAACCTGGCTGGGCGAGCCGCAAACGCACGCCGGGGCGTAATTATGTTATCATCCCGCGCAAAATTTTATCCCTCGCTGGAGAGTCAGGAATGAAAGTAACGCTGCCCGAATACAGCCGTGCAGGCGTCATGGTGGTTGGTGATGTGATGCTGGATCGCTACTGGTACGGCCCAACCAGCCGTATCTCGCCGGAAGCCCCGGTGCCGGTGGTGAAGGTGGATACCATTGAAGAACGCCCTGGCGGTGCGGCTAACGTGGCAATGAACATTGCTTCGCTTGGCGCTAATTCTCGCCTGGTCGGCCTGACCGGTATTGACGATGCGGCTCGTGCGCTCAGCCAGAGCCTTGCCGGCGTCAACGTGAAGTGCGACTTCGTGTCCGTCCCGACTCACCCAACGATTACCAAGCTGCGCGTGCTGTCCCGTAACCAGCAGCTGATTCGCCTCGACTTTGAAGAAGGGTTTGAGGGCGTAGATCCTGAGCCGCTGCACGAACGTATCAGCCAGGCGCTGCCGCAGATTGGCGCGCTGGTGCTTTCCGACTACGCCAAAGGCGCGTTGGCAACCGTGCAACAGATGATTCGCCTCGCGCGGGAAGCCAAAGTCCCGGTGCTCATCGACCCGAAAGGCACCGACTTTGAGCGCTATCGCGGTGCAACCTTATTGACGCCGAACCTCTCCGAGTTTGAAGCGGTCGTCGGGAAATGCAAAACCGAAGCGGAACTGGTCGAGCGCGGCATGAAGCTGATTGCCGACTATGAACTGTCGGCGCTGCTGGTGACGCGTTCCGAGCAGGGCATGACGCTGCTGCAGCCGGGCATTGAGCCATTCCATCTGCCAACCCAGGCGCAGGAAGTCTACGACGTTACCGGGGCCGGTGATACGGTGATCGGCGTGCTGGCGGCGACGCTGGCGGCGGGAAACTCTCTGGAAGAAGCTTGCTACTTCGCCAACGCTGCGGCGGGCGTGGTCGTTGGCAAGCTGGGAACGTCAACCGTTTCTCCGGTCGAGCTGGAAAACGCGGTACGTGGTCGCGCAGAAACGGGCTTTGGCGTAATGACCGAAGCCGAGCTGAAAGTTGCCGTCGCCGCTGCGCGCAAGCGCGGTGAGCGTGTAGTGATGACCAACGGCGTGTTCGATATTCTGCATGCGGGCCACGTGTCTTACCTGGCGAACGCCCGCAAGCTGGGTGACCGTTTAATTGTGGCGGTAAACAGCGATGCTTCTACCAAACGCCTGAAAGGCGAAACTCGCCCGGTTAACCCGCAGGATCAGCGCATGATCGTGCTGGCGGCGCTGGAAGCCGTGGACTGGGTTGTGCTGTTTGAAGAAGACACGCCGCAGCGCCTGATTGGTGAGGTCCTGCCGGATCGTTTAGTGAAGGGCGGCGACTACAAACCTGAACAGATTGCCGGCAGCAAAGAAGTTTGGGCCAACGGCGGGGAAGTGATGGTGCTGAACTTCGAAGATGGCTGCTCTACCACCAATATCATCAAGAAGATCCAGACCAACGGCTAAATTAGTCGCCTGGAGAAAATGCCCTCGTAAGAGGGCATTTTTGTTTCTAGTGCTTCACCAACGTTGCAAAGTAGTAAACCAGCGGAATGGCCAGCAGGTACAGCCCCACAGGAATTTCACGCCACTTACCGGCAATCACTTTAATGATGATGTAGAACAGCAGACCGCCGGCGATCCCGGTTCCGAAGCTGTTGGCGATAAGCGTGATCATCACCATCATCAGTACCGGCAGGCCGTCGGTAAAGTTCCCCAGATCCACTTTGCGCAGGCCGCTGAACATGTTCAGGCCGATAAGGATCAGCGCGGGTGCGGTTGCTTCTTTCGGGATCATCAGTGCGATTGGCGTAAACAGTAGCATCAGCAGGAACATCACCGCCGCCGCCAGCGCGGTCAGGCCGGTTTTACCGCCCGCTTCTGCCGCCGCCGAAGACTCAATCAGCGCGGTGGCGGCCGGAATACCGACCCACGGGCCCAGCGCTGCGGCAATGGAATCCACCATAAACGGACGGTTGATGTGCTGCATGTTGCCATGTTCGTCCAGCAGCCCGGCTTCACCGCCCACCGCCAGCGTGGTGCCCATGGTGGAGAAAAACTCTGAAGCAAAGAACACAAACAGGAACGGCAGGAAGGCGATATTCAGCGCGCCGAGCATATCAACGTGGCCCAAGACTGGTGCCAGCGAGTGCGGCATAGCGATAAAGCTTTGCGGCAGATGGGTGACGCCCAGCGGAATGCCGACCAGCGTGGCAAACAGGATAGCCCACAAAATGGCGCCCGGTATGCGGCGAGCCTGAAGGGCAATCGCCAGGAACAGGCCACACAGCGCAACTATCGCGCCAGCAGAGGTAAAGTCGCCGAGCGCCAGCGCGTTGGTTTTCGCGTTTGCCAGCACCAGGCCAGCGTTGCGGAAGCCCAGCACCGCGACGAACAGCCCGATGGAGGCCGTAAGCCCAAGTTTTATCGACTGCGGTACCGATCGCGTGACCACTTCGCGCAGGCCGAGGCGGGTAAGCGCGAAGAACAGAATGCCGGACCAGCAGGCGATGCCGAGGCCAATCTGCCAGCCAATATGCTCGCTCCCGGCGAGCGTTACGCCGACCAGCACCGAACCCCCGATGCCTGGCCCGACGATAAACGGCAGGTTGCCGTAAAACGCCATCAGCAGGGTACCGATGACGAAGACGATAATCGTCCCGGTGGTTGCCGCACCTTTATCCATGCCGCCCACGGCCAGCAGGCCGGGAATAACCACCAGCAGGTAGGCGGCGGCGAGAAAACCGGTTACGCCTGCGAGGCATTCGGTTTTCACTTTGCTTTGGCGGCTGCGGAGCTGGAACCGCCGCTCCAGCCAGCTTTCGCTGGCTGCCTGAGTCACTGAATTTTCGGCCATTATTTGGCTCTCCGGATTAATGTGTTGTGTGTGCGTCTGCCGGATGTTCGTGGCATTCAATAAGCGGGTCGACAATCTGGCGAGTGCTGCCATCCGTCAGGCCCAGATCGGTCAAATGTGGCCCGGCGTTGCAGGCGAGGCAGGTGCCTTCGATAGCCTTGAACACGCGGTACGGCGGCTCCCAGTCGGCGACTTTATTGCTCAATTCGCGTAATTGAGCAAACTGCTGTGCCAGCTCGGCGGCGGGAAGATCGGAGAGCATTCCGGCAATCGGCATTTCTACCTTCGCCAGCATCTGCCCGTTCTGGCTCAGCGCCATCCCGCCCCCGCAGGCGATAAGCTCGTTGGCGGCCAGCGCCATGTCGTGCGGATCTCTGCCCAGCACCACCAGATTGTGCGAGTCGTGCGAATAGGTTGTGGCAATGGCCCCGCGAAGTTCTCCCCAGCCTTCGAGCAGCGCCAGCTGAGGTTTTGCCTCGTGGCGGCCGTGACGATGCTGAACCCAAATCAGGCTGAAACCTTCTGGCAGCTGGACTTCACCGTGCCGGACTTCCACCTCGACTTCGCTCCATTGGGTGAAGCGAGCGCCCTTGATGTGGCGCAGGCGTGCGCGGCCATTGTTGACCGGTACTTTGAGTACAAAATCGTTTGGGTTTAGCGGCTGCAGCTGAACGGTATCTCGCGGAGGAACGATAGACGGCGCCGCGACGGGCTCCAGCATTTTCCCCTGTTCGGCTACAAGCTTCCCGGCAACGTAAACGGTTCTGGCGCTCAGTTTTTCCAGTGAATCAAACACCACCAGATCGGCGGTGCGCCCTGCGGCAACCAGACCGAGATCCGGGCGCTGCAGGCGCAGCGAGGCATTGAGCGTGGCCAGGCGCAAAGCATCCGTGGCCTTCATGCCTTGCTCAATCAGCAGGTTAAGCAGCGCCACGATACCGCCTTTTGCCAGCAGCATGTCCGGCGGCACGTCATCGGTGCAGACGGTGACCTGCGAGGAAAGATGCGGCAGGCCGTTCAGCGCGGCGACGATCTCCGGCAACAGATAAGGGTGTGAACCACGAATTTCCAAAGTCAGCCCGGCGCGCAGTTTTTCCAGCGCGTCTGCCGCGGAGGTCAGTTCATGGTCGGACGTTACGCCAGCCGCCAGGTAGGCCTGCAGTCCGGCACCGCTGAGACCACGCGCGTGCCCTTCAATCAGCTTGCCGCTCTCCAGGCCAGCGTTAAGAATTTCCAGCATTCTCTCGCTGCCGTTGAGCACGCCGTGCATATCCATCACTTCGGCTACGCCCGCCACTTCAGGCCAGGAGAGCAGGGTTTCCATCTCTTTCCCGGCAAAATCTGCGCCGGACATCTCCAGCCCCGGCGTTGAAGGCACGCTGGACGGCGCCGCGCAGATCACGCGTAGCGGTAGATTGCGGCTGGCGTCAACGGCGTAACGCACGCCCTCAATGCCGAGCACGTTCGCCAACTCGTGCGGATCCCAAAAAATAGTTGTGGTGCCCTGAGCGACGACGATTTCGGCATAGCGCGCGGGCGGCAGGTGGGAGCTTTCAACGTGGACGTGGGTATCCATCAGCCCTGGGCTGAGATAATTGCCGGCAAGATCGTGGGTCTGGGCAGCATCTTCGCGGCTGCCGCGAGGATGTACGCTGGCGATAAGCGTGCCGACGATACCGACATCGGCTTCACGTGTTTCGCCGGTTGCCATATCAACGACTCTGCCATTAATGAGCAGCAGGTCGAAAGGCGCTTCACCGAGGGCGGCTTTTACCGCCCGGCGTCGTAAATCAGCAGAGGTCATGGCAGGGTTCCAAAAAAGAGGCTCTGGCGGCTACTCTAGGCAGGGGAATACGCTTTGCCCAGATGATTTAATTTATCAGCCGATAAGAAACGTTTATCCTGTGGCAAACGTTTACCTGGCAACCCTGATACCCCAATGGCTGAACCCTGGCAGCGCCTTCCCGCACTCTCGTTAAAACAGATTCAGTATTTTGTGACGCTGGCGAAACTTCGTCACTTTACGGATACCGCCAATCGTCTGGCCATCAGTCAGCCCGCGCTGAGCAGCGCGCTACGGCAGATTGAGTCCGTGCTGGGCGGCAAGCTGGTAAATCGTACCGCGGCCGCAGTGACGTTAACGGACTTAGGTGCGGCGCTGCTGCCTCATGCCGAACGCGTGCTCAACGTCGCACAGCGCGCCTTTGACGATATGCAGCGTATTGTGCAGGACGGAGGCGACGGCACGCTTCGCATAGGCCTGGTGCCGTCGGTAGGTAGCCTGCTGTTCCCCGATATTCCCCAATTGATCGCCGAAGCTTTTCCTCGTCTGCGCGTAGAGTTTCACGATCGCACCAACGATGCGCTGATAGCCCAACTGGAAAGCGGTCAGCTGGACTTTGGCCTGGGCGCGCTGGACAGTTCGGTGCCTAAAACGCTGGAAATCCATCCGCTGCAGGAGGATCCCTTTGTGGCGGTAGTCAACTGTCACGATCCTCTGGCAGAATCCAGCCATGCGCCGTGGCGGAGCCTGGTGAAGCGGGACATCGCCGTATTTTCAAAAGGTAATATCAGCCGGCTGGTGGCGGCGATGGCCGAAAGCCAGCGGCTGACGCTAAATGCACGCTATCAGGTCGATTTTATTGAAACGCTTTACGGGCTGGTGCGCTCGCAGCTGGCGGTGGCGATTTTGCCGCAGCTTTACACCACCTTTTTGCAGGATCCCGAGCTGAAAGTGATTCATTTGCAGCAGCCTTCGCTCAGCCGCACCGTGGCGCTGATGCGAAGCACCGAACCGTTTGCACCGCAAATTGAAGCCTGCTTCCAGCTTATTGTTCGCGTATTACAACAACGAAAAGTACCCTGATTTCACAAGGAAAACCTGACATGAAAACGATCCTGCGCGTGGTGGTTGTGCTGCTGATTTTGCTGCTGGCCGCCGTCGCAATCCGCCTGTGGCTGCTGCATCGCCACAGTGATGCTCTCTGGAATATCATCAGCCAGCAGTGCATTCCTAACCAGCAGCAGAACAACTCGCCAGCGCCTTGCCTGAAGGTCGATCTGGCGCAGCGCTACCTGGTGTTCAAAGATGCGAAAGGCCCGCTGCATACTCTGCTGATGCCGACGGACAAAATTACCGGCATTGAAAGCCCTAAAATTCTCGAAAACGGCGCGCCAAACTATTTCCAGGACGCGTGGGATAACCGCCATTACCTGCTGGATGAAACCACAAAAGCGGTGCGAGATGACGATTTAGTGCTGGCAATCAATTCCCGCTACGGGCGCTCCCAGAACCAGCTACATATTCATCTCTCCTGCCTGCGTCCTGAGGTGTACCAGTCCATTAACCAGCTTGCCGATAAAGTGGGTACCCAGTGGCAGCCGTTTGGCGCGGAGATCCTCGGGCATAAATATCTGGCAATAAAAGTTCCTGCAGACGCGAATCCGTTTACCGTGCTGGCGGAGTATGCGAAGGCGCAGGATGACGAAATGGAGAACTTTGGCCTGGCGCGCGTGGTGACTGCGAAAGGGGATGTGGTGCTGTTGGCCAATCCTCGCCAGCTGCTGGGCGGGAATCAGGGTTCGGCGGAAGAGATGCTGGACTACAGCTGCTCGCTGGCAAACTAAATAAAAACGGCCTCTTCAAGGGGCCGTTTCTTTGCTGCCGTTACGACAGGTAATTCATGCCCTGTTTGAGTACCAGGTCGCAGGCTTTAGTTTTCACTTTTTCGGCTAGCGGCGAGTTGCCGATGCTGTTCAGATCCAGCTTCTGGCCGTTGGCCGTATTCAGCAGGCCCATCAGACCCTGGTTGTAGTCCTGCTTGTCGGCGGGCTTGGTGCTGCTTTCCAGCCCCAGCTTGGTCATCAGCTGGTTTTTGATGTTGTCGGTATTGGTGACGGAAGCCAGTTTGTTCTTCGCGCAGTATTCCATGACGCCGGCCGCATTGGTCATCGTGCTTGAGCTAAGTGACTTGCTGTTGCCGTTAAGCAGGCTGGTCAATGAAGAGAGGGAAAGACCGCCATTTTGAGCGCCGTTGCTGGCGGTCGTGCCGTTGCTTTTGCTCAGCTCGTTTGCGGCGCTGGAAAGCTGATCCTGCCAGCTTGTAGCAGAAGCCTGGCCGGTGAAAAAGGCCGCTGCCAGCGCCATGGCGCAGAGAGTTTTATTCCTTGCTTTCATCTTGTGATACTCGCTTTGTTTGCCTGCAGTGCAGGAGATTTCAGGCGAGAGTATAGCGCTTTGGCCGCAAGCAGGGGGATTGAGAGTTGTCTTAAACCGGGGATTCAGATGAAAAAGCCGGGTTTCCCCGGCTTCAAACTGCTGACAAACCTATAGTGATAGAAGAGATAGCAGACAGCATTATTAAAATAAACCAAGAAAATCAATTCATTGATTTTCGGCTGATAACCACAAAGAGGGAAAAACCACGCTTTTTCCCTCTTTGTCAGCAACAATAAGCCGGGTTTCCCCGGCTCGTTACATCAGTTCACATCAGTTGATGATGTTCAGGGTCACGTCGATGTTGCCGCGGGTCGCGTTGGAGTAAGGGCAAACGATGTGTGCTGCGTCGACCAGTTTTTTCGCTTCGGCAGCGTCCATACCCGGCAGGTGGATGTTCAGCTTCGCTTCGATACCGAAACCGCTCGGCAGTGGCCCGATGCCGACTTCACCTTCGATGAAAGCGTCAGACGGCATGGAGATTTTGTCGCGGCCGGAGACGAACTTCATCGCGCCCAGGAAGCAGGCAGAATAGCCTGCGGCGAACAGCTGCTCAGGGTTAGTGACTTCGCCACCCGCGCCGCCCATCTCTTTTGGCAGGCCTAGCTTGACGTCCAGCACGCCGTCGGAAGAGGTTGCGCGGCCTTCACGGCCACCGGTAGCTTTGGCTTTTGCGGTATAAACGACTTTTTCTAAAGACATGGCAGGTTCCTCATCTTACATTGCATTTACGCTATAAAATAGCGTGCGATTTATGTGGTGTTTTAAAAACCGCCGACAATATCGACGGTTAATTATTACGTATTTACATTACTGCGCAAGGTTTCCAGCTGCGCCTTGAGCGCCAGCATACTGTCCACGCTGCAGGCCGAAGCACAGCGGACGGAGTCTGGAATACCCAGCGCTTTTTCCTGCAGCGCTTTCCCTTCCTGGGTCAGCGTCACGGCGACCTGACGTTCATCTTCGCGGGAGCGCTGACGTAACAGCAGTCCCGCACTTTCCAGGCGTTTTAGCAGCGGCGTCAGGGTGGCTGAGTCTAAAAACAGGCGTTCGCCGATTTGCGATACCGTGACATCGTCCTGCTCCCATAGCACCAGCATCACCAGATATTGCGGATAGGTGAGCTGCAGCGGCGCGAGCAGCTGGCGGTAGAGCTTATTCACCGCCAGGTTGGCGGAGTAGAGCGCGAAGCAAAGCTGGTTGTCCAGCAGCAGGGCGTTCGTTTCGGTCGATGTCTTCTTCATGGCTCTCAATATAGGTAGTGCGCGATTAAATAGCAAATTTTATTTTGAGCGTTTTGGTCTGCGCGATCATACCCGGGGCTTTTTGCGATACAGCCACAGCCCCGGAAGCGAGAGCCCGATGGACAGCGCACCCACGATAAATGACGCTTTTAAGAAGTTAGTCACCAGTTGGATCATCAGCGGGTCGCTGTAGCCAAAGTGCGTCAATTTTACCGCCGAGATCATCGCGGTGTAGGCGTAGATCCCCGGAAACATAGGAATGACGGCCGCAACCGTAAAGACCTTTGGATGCGCAAGATACCAGCGTGACCACTGAATACCAATGATGCCTACCAGAATCGAAGCCAGAAAAGTGCTCCATTCGATGTTTAAACCCGCCGTCATCATCGCCATACGCGAGCCGTGGCCGATGGCGCCGAGGAGGCCACAGTATGGCAGGGCGCGCTGAGGCACGTTAAAGACTAATGCAAAGCCCACCGCCGGAACGGCAGACAGCGCCATATCCTGGAGCAGGGCCAGAACAAACTCAATTATGCCCATCCTCGCAGCCCCCATACCGACATCGCCATCACCACCCCGATGCAGGTGGCAAGCGTAAGCAGGCTGGCCATCGCCCAGCGGGCCAGGCCGGTGTTGACGTGGCCTTTGAACATGTCGGCCACGGCGTTAATCAGCGGGAAGCCGGGGACCAGCAGCAGTACGCTTGCGGCCATCGCAATGTTGGAGGTGGCGGCAAACGGGCCTTTGGCGATCAGCAGGCCGGAGACGCTGGTAGCCACAAACGCGGTGATGCAGAAGTTTATCTGTGGATGAAGCTGGCGATGGGTCAGAAGCTGGCGCACATACATCGCCAGCGAGCTGGAGATAAAGGCCACAAACGCGCCGTCCCAGCCGCCGTTATTCAGTTTGCAGAAACAGCCGCAAGAGAGGCCAACCATCAGCACCACCAGCCAGCGCGGATAGCGCAGCGGCGTGATGTGTTCGAAGCGCTTAAGCACATCTCTGGCATCCAGCAGCTTGTGTTCGGTAAGGATCACGATGTGCTGCACTTCAGTCACCACGTGCATATTGATCCCACGATCGATATTTTTACGCGTGGTCGTCAGGCATTGGTTGTCTTTGATGGTACTGAGCACAATGGCGTTGGCGGAGATTGAGCTTTCCACGCTATCCATGCCCAGCGCTTTGCCGAGGCGGGTGGAAAGCTCTTCTACCAGCGCGCTTTCTGCCCCGTGCTGCAGCAAAAAGAGCGCACACTGAATACATAAACGAGTGACATCCCGCTGGGGAACAACATCTGGCTGCATGCTTATCCTGACGAAAGAGAATGAAATGCACTTAACGTTTATCCATTTAACATGAGCGCATCGCTTCGTTAGTCGCGTCAGATCAAGCTTTGCGTCACTTAAGCCGCAATTACAGGCAGACGTCCACCCATTTAGCCTGAGTTAATTCGGCCATACGTTCAGGGGAGATGCGGACGGCGCTGTGGATAGCGCCTGCGGCGGGCAATACTTCATCGTACTGGCGCAGCGAAACGTCGCAGAATACCGCCAGCGGATTTTCGAGCCCAAACGGGCAGACGCCGCCGACCGGATGCCCGGTCCAGTTCACTACTTCATCGCTGCTGAGCATGCGCGCTTTTGCGCCAAAAGCTTCTTTAAGTTTCTTATTATCAAGACGTGCATCGCCCTTCGCGACGATCAGGATAATATCGTTTTTTACTTTTAATGAGAGCGTTTTGGCGATTTGCCCCGGCTCCACGTTGTGGGCTGCTGCGGCAAGGGCAACGGTCGCGGTGCTCTGGTTTAGCTCTATAATATCAATATCGGGGGCATGATCGGCGAAGAATTGCCGCACGGACTGCAAACTCATGATTTTCTCCTGATCCAGGTGGCAAATAATTTCGCATAAGCTTGTGCTTTCTGTAAACCGCTTATACTTATCTCACACCCTCCTTGTCAGAAATTTCTGGATCTCCTTCACAATCACTGAAACCGGTTGCAGTAACCGGTTGCAGTAATAAATTCCGCGAGGAATACTGATCCTGTAACCCCCCTGTACCTAATAATTAGAGTCGTCTATGAAACGTATCCTTTTATGCTGTGCCGCTGGTATGTCTACCAGTATGGTCGTGAACAGGATGAAACAAGCCGCAGAAGACCAACGGATTGACGTTGAGATCAGAGCGGTTGGTATCGAAGAGTTCACGGATGTTATGCCTGAATTTGATTGCTGTTTACTCGGTCCGCAGATCAAATACCGTCTGGAAGATTTTAAGGCTCAGGCCGCGCCCAAACGGATCCCGGTCACGGTCATTAACTCTATGGATTACGGAATGATGCGCGGCGACAGAATTCTCGCCGATGCACTCGCGTTGATAGCCTGACAGGAGAGCCACTATGTCTTCCAACCATGCTGCTTTTAATTTGATTTTTCGCTTTGTTGAAAACTACGTAAGCCCGGTTGCTGGTCGTATTTCCTCACAGCGTCATGTGATGGCGATCCGCGACGGGTTTATTTCAGCGATGCCGTTTATGATTGTCGGCTCGTTCCTGCTGGTATTTGCTTATCCGCCATTCTCACCAACCACCACGTGGGGCTTTGCTCGTGCCTGGCTCGATCTGGCTAAGCAGTTTGAAGGGCAGATTCTGACGCCGTTTGATATGACGATGGGCATCATGTCTATCTATATTTGTGCGGCCATTGCCTACAACCTGGGCAAACATTACGTCAAATCGCACGGGTTGGATCCTTTCATGTGCGCCATGCTGTCGCTGATGGCGTTCCTCGTGGTTGCTGCACCAAAAACCAAAGGAACGCTGCCGGTGGATAGCCTGGGCGGCACCGGGATTTTCACCGCGATTCTGGTGGCGATTTACTGCGTAGAGATGATGCGTTTCCTGAAGGCACACAATATCGGCATTAAGTTGCCGGACCAGGTGCCACCGATGATCAAAAACTCTTTTGATCTGTTGATCCCGGTGCTGGTGGTTGTGCTGACGCTGTACCCGCTGAGCCTGTTTATTCAGTCCCAGTTCGATATGCTGATTCCACAGGCCATTATGGCGCTGTTCAAACCGCTGGTTTCCGCTGCGGATTCCCTGCCGGCGATTCTGCTGGCGGTGCTGATTGCCCACCTGCTGTGGTTTGCTGGCATTCACGGCGCGGCGATTGTCTCCGGGATGCTGCAGATGTTCTGGCTGACCAACCTTGGTCTTAACCAGGGCGCACTGGCTGCCGGTGCTCCGCTGCCGCATATCTTTATGGAAGCGTTCTGGACCTTCTTTATCGTGGTCGGCGGTTCTGGTGCGACGATGGGCCTGGTTATCTGCTATCTGCGCAGTAAATCTGCGCATCTGCGCTCAATCGGGCGTCTCAGTATCGTGCCAACCTGCTTTAACATTAACGAACCGGTTATCTTCGGAACGCCGATTGTAATGAACCCGGTATTCTTCATTCCGTTCCTGCTGGCGCCAATGGTTAATGCCGTACTGGCCTGGGGTGCCATGAAGCTGGATCTGATTGGCCGTGTGATTTCCGTTGTGCCATGGACTGCTCCAGCGCCAATCGGTGCAGCCTGGGCGCTGGGCTGGGATTTCCGCGCGGCAATCCTGGTGATTCTGCTGGCCTGTGTTTCTTCCATCATCTATTTCCCGTTCTTCAAAGTTTACGAGAAGCAGCTGCTGGAGCAGGAAAAAGAAGAGGCGCAAAGAGCGAGCGAAGAAGGGAACCAACAGCTGGCTTAATATCGCGAGACAGACAAAGAACGGCGGGGAAACCCGCCGTTTTCTATTTTAGGGTGCAGTCACCGCAGCCCTGGACGTCGGGCAGCTTGTAGCGTTGGCAGCAGGTGCGGCGAACCAGAATCCCTTCGCGCGGGATTACCGTGCGGTATAGCGGGTTGTCCTGGCCACAGGAGAGCTGTTTTTCAAAGAAGCAGGCGTCAACCAGCAGGGTGTGGGTGTCGTCATCAATGAGCGGCTTGAGTTCCCCTAAGAACCAGTTCACCAGATAGCCTGTATTACTCCAGATAAGTTTGCGGTTGATATCTCCGCTGGCTTCCAGCGCATCCACAACCGGGATTAAAACATCGCTAATCAGTTTTTCCATGCGCTGACGCGGAGCGAGGGAGCTTGCCTCCACGTCTTCTTCAGCGTTTATCCAGAAGCTTGCGGCGCGGCCCGATTCATGGAAATCGACGTATATCCGTCCCGGGTCGAGGTTAAGCGCTTTGCGCTGGGTCAGCAGCGCCATCATCATCGGCGGCACCAGCAGGCCGATGTACCACTGCGCCCAGAGCGATTTCAGCGGCTTGTGCTCACGAGACTGCTGCGGCTGGTTGCGATAGATGTAGTCGCCATAGGCTGCCATCAGCGAAGTCAGTACCGCGGGTTGACGCCACAGGTTTAGCGGCATGGCATTGGCAGGAGCTGGCTCATTTAGCTTAATGATGTCGTTAAAGTAAGAGCGATGGGCTGCGAAATAATCGCGCAGAGCTTCCGCCAGCGGAGGTGCTGCCGGAGGCCACGGGATCGTTAAACACCCGCTGTCATCGCTAAGCTGGAGGAATTGAAGCGCCATGTCCTCGTCAGGAGTTAATCTAAATGATAATGATTAGCAATCCTAACTATGCGAACTCTCACTGGCAAGATGATTTCGCCGCCATCGCAAATTGAAGGCGGCTTTTGCGATCTGACGCGTTTATCGGCAGGCTATTTTGCGGCGAATTTGTAAGCCGTTTTGCCGTCAGGGAAGAAAGCGTAGGTCACGTACATTGGGATCGTGCGGCCGCAGGCGTCAAACTTCCAGGCTTCTTTCGCTGAACCTGAAATCAGCGCCGTTCCGGCGGCATTAGTGCGGATATCATCCGATTTACTGACCAGGTCTACGGAGACGGATTTTGGTTTGTCCCGGCAGCCGCTGGTGATAGGAAGCATCGGGATAAGGTGCTGCAAAACATAGGCTGGATCGCTGGTCAGCGGCTGGCCTTTGACCTGCAGTCTGCCGGCGTTATTGTTGGCACAGGCGGTGAGAAGAAGTACGGGAAGTACGACGAGCGCAGGAAAAACGTTAGCCATTATTATTCCTCAGAGATACAAAGTATTGCCGTAAGCGGCATGTTTTTATTGTCTGAAATATGAACAATATGCTGCCGGTACGCAACCACATTATTTCTGAGGAAAAGGCTAACCTGCGGTGACCATTTCGTTGGTCAGAATGCTGTTTCGCCCCTGGTTTTTCGCCTGATAGAGCGCCTTGTCGGCCAGACTAAGGGCATCACCAATACTGCCTTCGACAAAGGGGGCAAGCCCTATGCTTACGGTGACGTTCGTCGCGACCTGGTTATTAAACATATGGGGGATTTCCAGATCGAAAACGCGCTGGCGGATCCTTTCCGCAGACTGCAGCGCGCGTTCAGCGTCGATATTCGTAAGCATAACCATGAATTCTTCACCGCCGTAGCGGGTGACGATATCCCTTGAACGGACGGCATCGCGAATCGCGGCTGACACGCGGAGCAGCGCCTGATCGCCCATCGCATGGCCGTAATGATCGTTGTAGGACTTAAAATAATCGATATCCAGCAGCAGGACGTAGTGGCTACCTGCCCCGGAGGCCTGGATATGTTCGAGGCGATTTTGGAAGCCCCGGCGGTTATACAGGCCGGTTAAGGGATCGAGCATGCTGAGGTCGCTAAGCGTCTCTTTCTCTTCGAGCAGCTTATTCATCAGCCGCTGGGTAAATCTGTCGTTACGCTTTTGAATAATATGCTGAATGGTGATGCCGATGGCGGGCAGAGCAATCGAGTAGATCACTCGTAGCCAGTGATCGACGCTGCCTAACCACAGTACAACAAGCGCGACCGGCAGGCTGTGCAGCAGGAAAGCCACAATATTATTAATAAATGAAATGGCGCCAATAAAGAGCACCGAGATCAGGCTTATTACCAGAAAAGAGGCATCCATATCGCCGATGGCGTGATGTTTAATAAAGATATGTAGTGCCCATAAAATTCCAATAAATAAAGAGCAAATATTCAGGTTAATCAACAGCTTTTTATTTATTAACTGCCAGCCCAGCAGCGCCACACTGACGAGCAGAATCGCCACCAGCGGCGGCGTGAATCGCATCAACGAATTGAGTGGAAACAGCATAGAAAATGCTGCCGCAAGGGCATTGAGTAGCAAAAATAGACGTAAAGAAAGCACGTGTTTTGCTTTGAGTAATGCTCGCCAGGATTGGGCTGTCATAGGAACGATTATGTCTTGGGTAAGAACGTCAGGTGTTGTGTGTGTCGTAAAAATGAAAAACGGCTCATCTGCCTTTCTGGCAACTATTGGAGTTTTTATAGGGATAACTAAAGCCGCAGCTCAATATATCACCTCACTGAAAATCTGTCATTAAAAGACGTGTAAACCCCAACGATTTCAGCAATAGCCCTGATGTGTTTTCTCACTGACAATTGAGAAATTTTATCATATGATATTGGTTATCATTATCATGAACTGGGGCGCTAACATGCTGCAACGACGACTCGAAGGTGGCTGGAGTGTGATGGTGGCAGGCCTTGCGGTGACGCTGTTTGCCTGTCTGGATTTGTCTTTCAGTCAGTGGCGAGTGCTGGTGGTGGTGGGGCTGTTGGCAACGGCGTTAATGCTGTACCACAAGAAATTACGGCACTTTGTTTTGCTGCCATCGTGCGTAGCTTTTGCTGGTGGGTTAATGCTGATTGTGATGAATTTTGGAACAGTGAGATAAAAAACAGGGGGAGAGTACCGGGGTCACTTCATAAGAAGTGGTGCGAAGAGAGGGACTTGAACCCTCACGTCCGTAAGGACACTAACACCTGAAGCTAGCGCGTCTACCAATTCCGCCACCTTCGCACAGTTTTCAGACTTTTGCCTGAAGTGTTTTGATATCGCCTTCGCATTGGTGCGAAGAGAGGGACTTGAACCCTCACGTCCGTAAGAACACTAACACCTGAAGCTAGCGCGTCTACCAATTCCGCCACCTTCGCGCAGTGCGAACGATATCTTTCGTGGTTGTGTTGGTGCGAAGAGAGGGACTTGAACCCTCACGTCCGTAAGAACACTAACACCTGAAGCTAGCGCGTCTACCAATTCCGCCACCTTCGCATACCTGTAATACCGAAGTATCACAACCACGGAGGCGCATTCTAGATGTTTTCTGAACTTCGTCAACAGTTAATTTGGTGCCGCTTTCCCAACTGATGCAAAAAGCGGCACCATGGCGCAATTAGCGCTTTTTACCCGCACGGGTCAGAACGGCACGGTAGACTTTGAAACGGCCGGTTTGGGCAATAACTTCATGGCTGCCAAACACTTCGTCCAGCACGTTAGGGTAGGCAAGGAAGGCGTTCGCCACGATGCGCAGCTCGCCGCCCATGTTCAGATGACGTGCGGCACCGCGAATAAGCTGGTGGGCCGCATCAAGGCTGGTTTGCATACCGTCGTGGAACGGTGGGTTGGAGATAATCATGTCGAAACGGCCATTGATCTCCGAGTAGACATTACTGGCAACCACTTCGCCTTCAATGCCGTTGGCCGCAAGCGTTGCTCGGCTGGCAGCAACCGCTGGTGCGCTGACGTCGCTCAGCGTGAGGCGAACTTTTGGTGAGTGGCTGGCGAGGGTAATTGCCAGCACGCCTGCGCCGCAGCCCACGTCCAGCACTTTGCCTTTGGTGTGCGGCGTCAGCGTAGAAAGCAGCAGCTTGCTGCCGGTATCGAGTCCGTCACGGCTGAAGACGCCCGGCAGGGTTTTAACCGTCATCCCTTCATGGAGATATTCGCCCCACCCGCTGTTTTCATCAAACGCAGGCTGCTGTTCAAGGCGGCCGTGGTACAGACCGCAGCGGCGGGCGCTGTCGATTTTGGTCAACGGGCAAACATCAGCCAGCATCTGCTCAGCGCTACGCACGCCAGAACGGTTTTCGCCGACGACAAAGACGTCGGTGCCCACCGGCATCAGCGACAGGATGTTCATCAGCTGGAACTGGGCTTCAGGCTTGTTTTTGGGCCAGTAGTAAACCAGCGTATTGCTGTCGGCAATATCATCCGCACCGACCACCAGGCCATACTGTGCGTTCTCGCCCATTTGCGCGCTTAGTACCTGCCAGTGGTGGAATTGCTGGGTGTGGGCGCGGCTGGCGGCGGTGTCGAAACGCGCCGGCAGATCGTCTTGCATGTCACCGGCAAACAACACGCGGCTCTCGGTAAAATCATCGCTGTGGCGCAGCAGTACTTCACTCGCCGGGGTAAACGCACTCATCAAATTGCTCCTGGAAAATCAGAGCGTGGATTATAGAGCTTTAATGGCGTGGATTCGATGAATTTGCTATATTTGCGGCCCTAATTACGCGCTCAACAGGTTTCGCTATGACTTCCCCCTCCCGACGTGACTGGCAGTTACAGCAACTGGGTATCACCCAGTGGGTGCTGCGCCGGCCGACGGTCTTGCAGGGTGAAATTGCGGTTTCTTTGCCCACGGGCGTACGTTTGGTCATGGTTGCTGAAGAGCCACCTGCGTTGAACGATCCGCTGGTGAAGGACATTTTACGCAGCATGGCGTTGAGCGCTGAGCAAGTCATGCAGCTGACCCCTGAGCGCGTGGCGATGATGCCACCGGACAGCCGCTGCAATAGCTGGCGACTAGGCGTGGAGCAGCCGCTGACCCTTGATGGCGCGCAGCTGGCTTCCCCGGCGCTGGACGAGCTTTATCATAATGGCAACGCGCGACAGGCGCTGTGGCGACAAATTTGTGAACATGAACAAGATTTCTTCCCTGACGCCAAATGATCTGGCGGCGGCGTATGCCATTGAGCTACGCAGTCATGCTTTTCCCTGGAGTGAAAAAACCTTTGCCAGCAACCAGGGCGAACGCTATTACAATTTGCGGCTCGACGTTGACGGCAAGCTTGCCGCTTTTGCGGTGACGCAGGTCATTCTTGATGAGGCCACGTTGTTTAACATCGCGGTCGATCCGGCATACCAGCGGCAGGGGCTTGGGAAAGCGCTACTTGAGCATCTTATCGAGGAGCTTGAGAAGCGGGATGTCTTTACGCTGTGGCTGGAGGTACGTGCCTCCAATCTCGCGGCGAGAGCTCTGTACGAAAGCCTGGGTTTTAACGAAGCGACCATTCGTCGCAACTATTACCCGACAAAAGAGGGTCGGGAAGACGCCATCATCATGGCGTTACCCCTCGGTTAATATTTAAAAGGTGTATGGATGAACTGGGACTGGATTTTATTTGATGCGGACGAAACGCTGTTTACCTTTGACGCGTTCGGCGGATTACAGCGGATGTTTCTCGACTACAGCGTGACCTTTACCGACGATGACTTCCAGGACTATCAGGCGGTGAATAAACCACTGTGGGTGGATTACCAGAACGGAGCCATTACCGCGCTGCAGCTGCAGCTGCGTCGTTTTGAAGGCTGGGCCGAACGGCTTAGCGTGCCGTCAGCTGAGCTCAATAACGCCTTTTTATCCGCGATGGCGGAGATCTGTGCCCCGCTACCGGGCGCGGTTTCGTTGTTGAACGCGCTGAAAGGCAAAGCCAAACTGGGCATCATTACCAACGGTTTTACCGCGCTGCAGCAAATCCGCCTTGAGCGCACCGGCCTGCGTGATTACTTCGACCTGCTGGTTATTTCCGAGCAGGTGGGTGTAGCAAAACCTGACCGCCGCATTTTCGACTATACCTTTGAGCAGATGAAACAGCCCCCGCGTGACCGCGTACTGATGGTAGGCGACACGGCTGAATCCGACATTCTTGGCGGCATTAACGCCGGGATAGCCACCTGCTGGCTTAACGCCCACGGGCGCACTGCGCCGGAAGGGATCGAGCCAACCTGGCAGGTCACCTCGCTAAGTGAACTGGAGCAACTGCTGTGTAAGCCATGATTGTTGATTGTTAAACCCGCAGTGATGGGTAAAATAGCCGCCAAATAACGTTCACTCGACGCGTGGTTTAAGGCCGCGCGTATTTACAGAAGATGTAATTATGACTTTGTCTCCATATTTGCAAGAGGTGGCAAAACGCCGCACTTTTGCCATTATTTCCCACCCGGATGCCGGTAAAACGACCATCACCGAAAAGGTGCTGTTGTTCGGACAGGCGATTCAGACCGCCGGAACGGTAAAAGGCCGTGGCTCAAGCCAGCACGCTAAATCCGACTGGATGGAAATGGAAAAACAGCGTGGGATCTCGATTACCACCTCGGTAATGCAGTTCCCGTACCGCGATAGCCTGGTTAACCTGCTGGACACCCCCGGGCACGAAGACTTTTCTGAAGATACCTATCGTACGCTGACCGCCGTTGACTGCTGCCTGATGGTTATCGACGCCGCGAAAGGTGTAGAAGATCGTACCCGCAAGCTGATGGAAGTGACCCGCCTGCGCGATACGCCGATCATCACCTTTATGAACAAGCTGGATCGCGACATCCGCGACCCGATGGAGGTGCTGGATGAGGTTGAGCGTGAGCTGAAGATTGGCTGTGCGCCAATCACCTGGCCCATCGGCTGCGGCAAGCTGTTCAAAGGGGTTTACCATCTCTATAAAGATGAAACCTACCTCTACCAAACCGGTAAAGGGCATACGATTCAGGAAGTGCGTATCGTAAAAGGGTTAAACAGCCCGGATCTCGACGCGGCGGTGGGCGAAGATCTTGCTCAGCAGCTGCGCGACGAGCTGGAACTGGTGCAGGGAGCTTCTAACGAATTCGATCACGAGCTGTTCCTGGCCGGTGAGATAACCCCCGTGTTCTTTGGTACCGCATTGGGTAACTTCGGCGTAGATCATATGCTGGATGGTCTGGTTGAATGGGCTCCGGCACCCATGCCGCGTAAAACCGACACGCGTCTGGTTGAGGCCGCGGATGAGAAGTTCACCGGTTTTGTGTTTAAGATTCAGGCAAACATGGATCCGAAACACCGCGACCGCGTGGCCTTTATGCGCGTCGTTTCTGGCAAATATGAGAAAGGCATGAAGCTGCGTCAGGTGCGTATCGGTAAAGACGTCATTATTTCTGACGCACTGACCTTTATGGCCGGTGACCGTTCTCACGTGGAAGAAGCGTATCCGGGCGACATCATCGGCCTGCATAACCATGGCACGATCCAGATCGGCGATACCTTTACCCAGGGTGAGATGATGAAGTTCACCGGTATTCCGAACTTTGCCCCTGAACTGTTCCGCCGTATCCGTCTGCGCGATCCGCTTAAGCAAAAGCAGCTGCTGAAAGGGTTGGTGCAGCTTTCTGAAGAGGGCGCGGTGCAGGTATTCCGCCCTGTTGCCAATAACGATCTGATCGTGGGTGCGGTCGGCGTGCTGCAGTTCGACGTGGTCGTTGCACGCCTGAAAAGCGAATACAACGTGGAAGCGATTTACGAGTCGGTCAACGTGGCGACAGCGCGGTGGGTTGAAGGGAACGACGTTAAGAAATTTGAAGAATTCAAACGTAAAAACGAAGTTCAGCTGGCGCTCGATGGCGGGGATAACCTGACCTATATCGCGCCGACGATGGTGAACCTGAACATTACTCAGGAACGTTACCCTGACGTCACCTTCCGTAAAACCCGCGAGCACTAATCGCCTGACAGAACGCGGCGCTCGCCGCGTTCTTCACATTGGTGACAAACGGCCGAAAAGCGTGGTTTTCGACCGTTTGAGGTAAACCAGAGAACATTATTCATCGTTTTTCTTTA
Source organism: Enterobacteriaceae bacterium RIT693 (assembly GCA_009668225.1). Lineage (GTDB taxonomy): Bacteria > Pseudomonadota > Gammaproteobacteria > Enterobacterales > Enterobacteriaceae > Cedecea. The sequence goes on from WJYK01000004.1 coordinate 212,253, forward strand.
GGCCCGCAGTCAGTCATTTTAAAAACGATGACCTTTGTTAACTGTCTTGAGAACGCGGCGCTCACCGCGTTCTTCTCACTTTCCCTGTCTTTTGAATCCCTTGCGGAATCGTCTTAATTTCCCGTTAATCCTGCGTTGTTGCTGCTTTTTCCATCAACACGTCATGCACTTTTATGATTGTGATCTATATTTAACAAAGCGATGACCATTTAATTGGATGAAAGCACCGGAAACTTATGTTTTTCTGGTTTGTTATTAACGCTTCCCAGGTTATTGCGATATTAATTGCTGAGTCTTTTCGGCGTAAAGAGGAAGCGAGAAAGCTCAAATGATGAGCAAACCTACAGGAATTAATCGATGACTACGACTAAGATTTCAAAAACTCTGCTGGCAGTTGTGTTGGGTTCAGTACTGGCAAGCAGTTCTGCCCTTGCTGAAGAGTCCCTGCTCAACAAGACGGAATCTACCGCCGACTCCGCAGGGAAAAAAATCGATAGCTCTATGAATAAAGTCGGTAACTTCATGGATGACAGCGGTATCACAGCGAAAGTTAAAGCAGCACTTGTCGACGACAAAAACATTAAAAGTACCGACATCTCGGTGAAGACCGAGAAAAAAGTGGTCACCCTGAGTGGCTTTGTTGAGAGCCAGGCTCAGGCTGAACAGGCTGTCGCCACGGCGAAAAAAGTTGAGGGCGTGAGTTCGGTAAGCGACAAACTTCACGTGCGGGATGCTAAAACGCAATCGGTTAAGGGGTATACCGGCGATGCGGCAACCACCAGCGAGATCAAAGCTAAATTACTGGCCGACAGTATTGTTCCTTCTCGCCATGTAAAAGTGGAAACCACTGACGGTGTAGTTCAGCTGTCCGGTGAAGTGAAATCAAGCGCTCAGTCCGAGCGTGCTGAAAGCATTGCCAAAGCCGTTGAAGGCGTGAAAAGCGTCAAAAACGATCTGAAAGTGAAGTAACGGCAGCACGAAACTTTCTTCCGGGCTTAGCCCGGAAGGCGGTAAGCACCACCATTACAGATTATCGCCTGCGGGTTTGCCATCCGGCGCTCGTTAAGAAGCGATAAGATTCACTATGGTTAAGGAGAGTCTATGTTTCGTTGGGGCATTATTTTTCTGGTTATTGCGTTGATCGCTGCGGCGCTGGGCTTCGGTGGTCTGGCTGGTACCGCTGCAGGGGCTGCGAAAATTGTCTTTATAGTGGGTATTATCCTGTTCCTGGTAAGCCTGTTTATGGGGCGCAGACGCCCTTAGCCACATTAACCAGTAACATACCGATACAAAAGAAAAGCCAGTCCTCGTGACTGGCTTTATACTGGCGACAACTCTCTGTCGATAGAAAAGAAATACCAGACGGCTCGTTAAAAAAAACAGGAAAATCAATTCATTGATTTTCGGCTGCTCACCACAAAGAGGGAAAAATCACGCTTTTCCCTCTTTGTCAGCAACCTTAAGCCAGTCCTTGTGACTGGCTTTCGCCGTTTTACTTAGCGGGCTATGGGTATAGGGTAGAAACTCACAACAACAGAAATTCAGGAAAGCAGGGTGGGACATCGTATACCCGTTACGCTCGGCAATATTGCGCCGCTTGCGATCAAACCTTTTCGTCCTGGAAAACTCGCTCTAATTTGTGAAGGGGGCGGGCAGCGCGGGATCTTTACGGCCGGGGTTCTGGACGAATTTATGCGCGCGGACTTCAACCCCTTTGATTTGTTCTTTGGCACTTCTGCCGGGGCGCAAAACCTTTCCGCTTATGTTTGTAACCAGCCGGGATACGCACGGCGAGTGATCACTCGCTTTACCACGACCCGGGACTTTTTTAATCCCCTGCGTTTTGCTCGCGGTGGAAACCTGATTGACCTCGACTGGCTGATTGAGTCTACGTCTGCAAGATTACCGCTTTCGATGTCCAGCGCGGACCCGCTTTTTGAGCAGGGAAAAGCGTTCTTTATGTGTGCCTGTCGTAGCGATGACTATGCGGCGAACTACTTTTCACCCACCGCAGATACCTGGCTAAATTTATTGAAGGCCTCAAGTGCCATTCCGGGGTTCTACCGCTCGGGCGTGGAGATTGACGGCGTCAGCTATCAGGATGGGGGTATCAGCGATGCGGTGCCGGTAAGGGAAGCGGCAAAACGTGGTGCGGATACGCTGGTGGTTATTCGTACCGTGCCTTCACAGATGTACTATACGCCGCAATGGTTCAAACATATGGAACGCTGGCTCGGTGACAGCAGCCTGCAGCCGCTTTTGAATCTGGTACAGCACCACGAAGCGAGTTATCGCGAAATCCAGGGCTTTATTGAAAAACCACCGGGCAAACTGCGCGTGTTTGAAATTTATCCGCCAAAACCGCTGCTAAGCAACGCCCTCGGCAGTCGGCTGCCTTCCTTGACGGCTGATTATCAAACGGGCCGCCTGTGCGGTCGCTATTTCCTGGCGACCATTGGCAAGCTGCTGGTCGCCAAGCCACCTTTAAGGCGGCATTTGCCGCGTATTAATACGCCGGGTCCGCTGGTTATACCTCCCGTGACCGCGGCCAATGAATCACGGGTCAAACCGATTAGTTCTGGCCTGCAGGCCAATGATGCCGCGTTTGATAATGAGGATCTTGCGTGAGTTTTACGTTCTACGACACCCATTGCCACTTTGATTTCCCCCCGTTTACCGGTGATGAAGCCCACAGCCTCGAGCTTGCCGCCGAGGCCGGGGTTCGTAAAATCATTGTGCCCGCAGTTGAAGCAGGGCGTTTCGATCGCGTACTTGCGCTGGCGCAGAACTACCCGGCGCTTTATGCCGCCATTGGAATGCACCCGATCGTGATTCAAAAACATGACGAAGCCGGGCTGGCAGCGCTTGAGGAGCATTTGCGGCAAAAGCCGGAAAAGCTTATCGCCATCGGCGAAATCGGGTTGGATCTTTATATGGAAGAGCCGCAGTTCGACAGGCAGGCGTTTATATTGAGCGAACAGCTAAAGCTGGCTAAGCGCTATGATCTGCCGGTTATCCTGCATTCCCGCCGCACGCATGACAAACTGGCGCTGCATTTGAAACGCCACAATTTGCCGAGAACCGGTGTTGTTCATGGTTTTGCCGGTAGCCTTCAGCAGGCTGAGCGCTTCATTGCTATGGGATACCGCATCGGCGTAGGTGGCACCATCACTTATCCACGAGCCAGTAAAACCCGTGATGTGATGGCTCGCCTGCCTCTCTCGTCGCTGCTGCTGGAAACGGACGCGCCGGATATGCCGCTCAACGGCCAGCAGGGGCAGCCAAACCGCCCGGAACGCGCGGCGAATGTCTTCGAATCGCTGTGTGAATTGCGCGCCGAACCGCCGGAAATCATCGCTAACACCCTGAAAAACAACGCAGACGAATTATTTACCTTCTAATTGCTTGCCTCAGTAATGTGATGTAGCTCACCTTGCTGCGTAAATGTTTCTATATATTTCCTTGTATACGTGATTGCTCCGGCACTTTTCACCCCCCTGTGGTTATAATCCGCGCGCTAAAAAGCGGGCTGGCAAGGCCCGAATCTTCTAATTGATACACAGGGAATCTGTATGCAAATCCTCATGGGGCTGATTGGCATGGTTGTTTTGTTGCTGATCGCCGTTTTACTCTCCAGCAATCGCAAAGCCATCAATTTGCGTACTGTGATCGGCGCATGGCTTATTCAAATCGGTATCGGCGCGCTGATCCTTTATGTTCCGGTTGGGCGTAAAGTGCTGCTCGCCATGTCGGAAGGTGTGGCGAACGTCATTGCCTACGGTAACGCCGGGATCTCGTTCCTTTTCGGCGGGCTGGTTTCCGATAAAATGTTTGAAGTGTTCGGCGGCGGCGGCTTTATTTTCGCGCTCCGCGTACTGCCGATCATCGTCTTCTTCTCCTCGCTTATCGCCGTCCTCTACTACCTGGGCATCATGCAGCTGGTGATCCGCGTGCTCGGTGGTGGCCTGCGTAAGGTGCTGAAAACCTCCCGTACCGAATCGCTGTCGGCGACGGCGAATATCTTCGTCGGCCAAACCGAAGCGCCGCTGGTGGTGCGTCCTTATATCGCCACCATGACCCGCTCTGAGCTGTTTGCCGTGATGTGCGGCGGCCTGGCTTCCGTCGCTGGCTCCGTGCTGGCGGGCTATGCGCAAATGGGCGTGCCGCTGGAATACCTGATCGCCGCGTCCTTTATGGCCGCACCGGGCGGACTGCTGTTTGCCAAGATCATGCTGCCTGAAACGGAAACCCCGAACGACACGCCGGAGCTGGAGTCGATGAAAAACGATCCGGATCGCCCGGCTAACGTGCTGGACGCCGCGGCTTCCGGTGCAGCTTCAGGGATGCAGCTGGCGCTGAATGTCGGGGCGATGCTGCTGGCGTTTGTTGCGCTGATTGCCCTGCTGAACGGGATGCTCTCCGGGATTGGCGGCTGGTTCAACTACCCGCAGCTTTCGCTGGAACTGATGCTCGGCTGGGTGTTCTCCCCGGTGGCCTGGTTGATTGGCGTGCCATGGAGCGAAGCCACCGTGGCGGGATCGTTTATCGGCCAGAAGCTTATCATCAACGAGTTTGTCGCCTACCTCAACTTTGGCGCTTACCTGAAAGATGATGCCGAGGTTGCGGCGGCGGGTTTGCAGGTACTTTCCGGCCACACCAAGGCAATTATCTCCTTTGCGCTGTGCGGATTTGCTAACCTTTCCTCAATCGCCATTCTGATCGGTGGTCTGGGCAGCATGGCGCCAAACCGTCGGCATGAAGTGGCCCAGCTGGGCATGAAGGCTGTGGCGGCGGGGACGCTGTCTAACCTGATGAGCGCCACCATCGCCGGGCTGTTCCTGGCGCTGTAAGCTGCAATAAAAATGTTATAATAATAACATTTCGCGGTAACCGATGGCTGGCGCCCTGCCAGCCATTTTCTTGCTGTCTGGCGCAATTTAGCGCGTTATTTTGTTTCTTTAATCACATATACTCTATGAAAGCTTGCAATTCACTCTTTGGCTTTTGTGAGGCGAGACACAAAATTGCATCGGTGGTGGGTGTTAGAATTATAACATTGCTACCGGCAATGTGCGGTGAGACGGATCTCAACGTGAGGGTGACCCTGGTGACCACTCCTCTTCAAGGAACCAAGTCCGCTCCAACGTGTTGAGTTTTCGGGCCGGAGACTTATTTACCTTTTGTTGGAGAGCGTTATGACCGATTTAACCAAAAGCAGCCTGCGTGCGCTGAAACTGATGGATCTGACTACCCTGAACGACGATGACACTAACGAGAAAGTCATCGCTCTGTGCCATCAGGCGAAAACGCCGGTAGGTAACACTGCCGCTATCTGTATCTACCCACGCTTTATCCCCATTGCCCGTAAAACCCTGAAAGCGCAGGGTACGCCGGACATCCGTATTGCGACCGTCACCAACTTCCCACACGGTAACGACGATATCGACATCGCGCTGGCAGAAACCCGCGCCGCTATCGCCTACGGCGCAGACGAAGTGGACGTGGTATTCCCTTACCGTGCGCTGATTGCCGGTAATGAGCAGGTGGGCTTTGACCTGGTGAAAGCGTGTAAAGAGGCCTGTGCCAGCGCTAACGTGCTGCTGAAAGTGATCATCGAAACCGGCGAGTTGAAAACCGAAGAACTGATCCGCAAAGCTTCTGCTATCGCCATTAAAGCAGGTGCAGACTTCATCAAAACCTCCACGGGTAAAGTGCCGGTGAACGCGACGCCAGAAAGCGCACGCATCATGATGGAAGTGATCCGCGATTTGGGCGTGGAAAAAACCGTGGGCTTCAAACCAGCCGGTGGCGTTCGCTCCGCTGAAGATGCCGCGCAGTTCCTGGCTATCGCGGACGATCTGTTCGGCGCCGACTGGGCCGACTCCCGCCACTACCGCTTCGGGGCGTCCAGCCTGTTGGCCAGCCTGCTGAAAGCGCTGGGCCACGGGGACGGTAAAAGCGCCAGCAGCTACTAATTACTCGTCATACTTCAAGCCGCAGGTGCGTAAACTGCACTCCCTCACCCCAGTCACTTACTCTAGTAAGCTCCTGGGGATGAGCTCTTTTGCCGCCTTCCTGCGACTCGAATTATCTAGAGTAATCTTTAATTGCGGCGGGATTTCCGCCGCTCTTTACCCGCATTTCCCAGGGGGTTGCCGTGTTTCTCGCACAAGAAATTATTCGTAAAAAACGTGATGGCCAGGTACTGAGCGATGAAGAGATTCGCTTTTTTATCAACGGTATTCGCGACAACACCGTCTCTGAAGGGCAAATTGCTGCTCTGGCGATGACCATTTTCTTCCACGACATGACCATGCCGGAAAGGGTCTCGCTGACCATGGCGATGCGGGATTCCGGTACCGTGCTGGACTGGAAAAGCCTTAATCTCAACGGCCCGATTGTGGATAAACACTCCACCGGCGGCGTGGGCGACGTGACCTCGCTGATGCTCGGCCCAATGGTGGCGGCATGCGGCGGGTATGTGCCGATGATTTCAGGCCGTGGCCTGGGGCATACCGGCGGGACGCTCGACAAGCTGGAGGCGATTCCGGGTTTCGATATCTTCCCGGACGATAACCGCTTCCGCGACATTATTAAGGACGTAGGCGTGGCCATCATTGGCCAGACCAGCTCTCTGGCACCGGCGGACAAACGTTTTTATGCCACCCGCGACATTACCGCGACGGTGGACTCCATTCCTCTTATCACCGCTTCAATCCTGGCGAAGAAACTGGCCGAAGGGTTGGACGCGCTGGTGATGGATGTGAAGGTAGGCAGCGGCGCATTTATGCCGACCTACGCGCTTTCAGAGCAGCTGGCCGAAGCTATCGTTGGTGTTTCCAACGGCGCTGGCGTGAAGACTACCGCCTTGCTGACGGACATGAATCAGGTGCTGGCTTCCAGCGCGGGTAACGCCGTGGAAGTCCGTGAAGCGGTGCAGTTCCTGACCGGTGAATACCGCAACCCGCGTCTGTTCGACGTGACGATGGCGCTGTGCGTGGAAATGCTGATTTCCGGCAAGCTTGCCAAAGACGATACGGAAGCCCGCGCGAAGCTTCAGGCGGTGCTGGATAACGGTAAAGCGGCTGAGGTGTTTGGCCGGATGGTTGCCGCACAGAAAGGCCCGAGTGACTTCGTTGAAAATTATGCGAAGTACTTGCCGACGGCAATGCTGAGCAAAGCGGTGTATGCCGAAACGTCCGGTTTTGTTTCCGCGATGGATACCCGCGCGCTGGGCATGGCGGTGGTGTCGATGGGCGGCGGTCGTCGCCAGGCTTCCGACACTATCGATTACAGCGTCGGTTTTACCGATATGGCGCGTCTGGGGGAATCAATCGACGGCGAACGTCCGCTGGCCGTTATACACGCGAAAGACGAAGCCAGCTGGCAGGACGCGGCGAAGGCGGTGAAAGCGGCAATCAGGATTGACGAAAAAGCACCGCAGGAAACACCAACGGTCTATCGCCGAATCACTGAATAACGGTATACTGATCTGATCCCTATTTTATAGAGCACAAGGTACGGAGAATAATATGAAACGTGCGTTTATTATGGTGCTGGACTCGTTCGGCATCGGTGCTACCGAAGACGCAGAGCGCTTCGGAGATGTCGGCTCTGATACCCTCGGTCACATCGCGGAGGCTTGTGCCAAAGGCGAAGCTGACAAAGGCCGTAAAGGTCCCCTGAACCTGCCTAACCTGACTCGTCTTGGGCTGGTCAAAGCTCATGAAGGCTCCACTGGCAAAGTGGCCGCAGGTATGGACGGTAACGCAGAAGTTATCGGTGCCTACGGCTGGGCACACGAACTTTCTTCCGGCAAAGACACCCCGTCTGGCCACTGGGAAATCGCCGGCGTGCCGGTTCTGTTCGACTGGGGCTATTTCAGCGATCACGAAAACAGCTTCCCTCAGGAACTGCTGGACAAACTGGTCAAGCGTGCCAATCTGCCGGGCTACCTCGGTAACTGCCACTCTTCCGGGACCGTGATTCTGGACGAACTGGGCGAAGAGCACATGAAAACCGGGAAACCGATTTTCTACACCTCCGCTGACTCCGTGTTCCAGATTGCCTGCCACGAAGAAACCTACGGCCTGGATAAGCTTTATGAGCTGTGCGAAATCGCGCGTGAAGAACTGACTGAAGGCGGCTACAACATTGGCCGCGTTATCGCGCGTCCGTTTGTTGGCGATATAGCTGGCAACTTCCAGCGTACCGGCAACCGTCACGATTTAGCCGTTGAACCACCGGCGGCAACCGTGCTGCAGAAGCTGGTTGATGAGAAAAACGGCCAGGTAGTTTCCGTGGGTAAAATTGCGGATATCTACGCCAACTGCGGCATCACCAAAAAAGTGAAGGCCACCGGCCTGGACGCGCTGTTTGACGCGACCATCAAAGAGATGAAAGAAGCCGGCGACGACACCATCGTGTTCACCAACTTCGTTGACTTCGACTCCTCCTGGGGCCACCGTCGCGACGTGGCGGGCTACGCGGGCGGCCTTGAGCTGTTCGACCGTCGTCTGCCAGAGCTGATGTCGCTGCTAAAAGAGGACGATATCCTGATCCTCACCGCTGACCACGGCTGTGACCCAACCTGGCAAGGTACCGACCACACTCGCGAACACATTCCGGTGCTGATCTACGGCCCGAAAGTGAAAGCCGGTTCTCTCGGCCACCGTGAAACCTTCGCGGACATCGGCCAGACGGTAGCGAAGTACTTCGGTCTTTCCGACATGGACTACGGCAAAAACATGCTGTGATCCCTTTGGGCGGGCGTTTGCCCGCCTGATTGCTAACTTTTTAAATCAAGGAATACACAATGGCTACGCCACACATTAATGCGGAAATGGGCGATTTCGCTGACGTAGTACTGATGCCGGGTGACCCGCTGCGCGCTAAGCACATCGCGGAAACCTTCCTGGAAGACGTGCGTGAAGTGAACAACGTGCGCGGCATGCTCGGTTTCACCGGGACTTACAAAGGCCGTAAGATCTCCGTGATGGGCCACGGTATGGGTATCCCATCCTGTTCAATCTACGCGAAAGAGCTGATCACCGACTTCGGCGTGAAGAAAATCATTCGTGTAGGTTCCTGCGGCGCGGTACGTGCCGACGTTAAGCTGCGCGACGTTGTTATCGGTATGGGCGCCTGTACTGACTCTAAAGTTAATCGCCTGCGTTTTAAAGATCACGACTTCGCGGCTATCGCTGACTTCGATATGGTTCGCAACGCGGTAGATGCGGCTAAAGCGCTGGGCGTTGACGCTCGCGTGGGCAATATCTTCTCTGCAGACCTGTTCTATACGCCAGACCCGTCCATGTTCGACGTGATGGAAAAATACGGCATCCTCGGTGTGGAAATGGAAGCAGCCGGTATCTACGGCGTAGCGGCTGAGTTCGGTGCAAAAGCGCTGACCATCTGCACCGTGTCTGACCACATCCGTACTCACGAGCAGACCACCGCCGCTGAGCGTCAGACCACCTTCAACGACATGATTAAAATTGCGCTGGAATCCGTCCTGCTGGGCGACAAAGCGTAAGTTTTGCTTCTCGTTTAAAAGGCGCCTTAGGGCGCCTTTTTTATGCCAGATATCTATTCATGTGAGCGAGCGGCTTCGGCGGCTCGCTTAACGAACCGCCTGGGCAATCCACGCCGAGAGTTCTTTTAGTTCGGCTTCCTGCTCCGGGAAGCTGTAGATCAGCGTTTCGCACTCCTGTTGCAGCAAAATGCTGCGGTACAGGCAGCCTTTTAGCCGGACGGCAAGGGCCTCAAGCGGTGCCGGGTTAAGGCTATCGGTGAATACCTGCGCGCGGGTGATATGCCCTTTCTCCACGTCAAAATGCAGCTCGACGCCGCCCCAGCTAAAGCGGTTGTCCAGCAGATGCGTAAAGGCTGGCGCCTGGCCAAAGTTCCACTCCCAGCTGCTCTGGCGGGCATAGGTGTCGGCAAAACCTGGCAGGTCAGGGAACGCTTCCGGGGAAATATGCTCAGCTTCAACGCGCTCGCCATAGTGGACGAAGAAAGCTTCCGTAATGGCGTCGGCGATTTGCTCGTGGGTCAGTCCCGGCTTGATATCACTGAGGTTCGCAACGCGGCCTCTCACCGAAGTAATGCCCTTCGCCTGCAGCTTTTTCGGATCGGGATTGAGGTAGTTTGCCAGACGGCTAAGATCGGCATTCAGCAGCAGGGTGCCGTGATGGAATCCGCGGTCCATGGTTTCGCGATAGGCGGAGCCGGAAATTTTACGCGTTCCCTCGGCGGTTTCGACTTCCAGGTCGTTGCGTCCGGATGCGGTGGCGTTAAGACCGAGGCTTGCCAGCGCGTTGAGCACGATGGCGGTAGAAATGCTTTTGTCGTATTCCGGTTTACCGGCCATAAAGGTGAAGCAGGTATTGCCGAGGTCGTGAAAGACCGCGCCGCCTCCGCTGCTGCGGCGCGCGAGACGGACGTTGTCTTGCTCCATTCGTCCGGTATTACACTCTTTCCATGGGTTCTGGGCTCGACCTATTACGACCGTATCCGCATTCCGCCACAGAAACAGAACCCGCTGGGTGGCGGGCATCTGCCGAAAAATAGTCTCTTCAACGGCCAGGTTAAACCACGGGTCGTAAGAGTCAGATATAAGCAAACGCAAAGTCGACATAATAAAGATCCTTTTCCCAGAAGAATGGCGCCATCTTAACATGCCGGTACCGCAGCAAATTTACCGCGGGAGCTTTACTTCGTTTCGTCGTCTTCTTCTTTTACCTTCGTATTTGCGGTGAGCAGGAAAGGCGACTGCTGCCAGCGGGTGCGCTTGCCGTGCAGCAGCGTGCGCGTTAGAACGATGCCGATAGCGACCGCGAGCAGCAGCATCAGGCGCAGAATATTGGTGGTGTTGTCTACCTGCTTGGCTTCGGTAGCAAGGGTATGCGTATCCAGCGTGATGCGCAGATAGCCGATTGGGCCGCTTTTATCCTCAATAGGCTCGACGATTTGCCGGTTGAAGTAGCTACCGGCTTTTTTGCCGTCCAGCGCCAGGCGGTCACGAACCTCAATGTTTTCACCCGCGCGGGCTATTTGATCGCCTTCGCTGTCATACACGGCTGCATCGAGAATGCGACTATCCTTAGTCAGAAGGCTAAGCACGGTAGAGATACGTTTTTCATCGGGATTTTCGCTTTTCATCACCGGTACCAGATTAAACGCCACCTGGCGGGAGAGGGTGCGAGCCAGCTCTTCTAGCTGGACGTTTCGTGCCTGCTGGCTACCGCGGCTAAACCAGGATGCACCCTGCATCAGCGCCACCAAAAGCGCGAGGCAGAACAGCACAATCACTGCGCGGTGGAGCCGAAATTTAAATTTTACCCGAACCATGATGTACCTTTGGAAAATTGCGTACTTTAATGTTGCCAGAAGCAAGGCGGACAAGGTAGCCTCATGCGTTGTTTTTACCCGGATACCCTTCATCCTGTAAATTGCAGACAGTTGGCTGCACTCGCAGGCTTCCAGCAGCGCCTGGATAAAGATCCTTATCGTTTGCCTGAAATTCGAATGCTAAAGGGTATATTTAATTGATTCTGGAGCCGCAATGCCAAACAGTTTGACCTGGTGCGATTTGCCTAACGATGTTTCACTTTGGCCTGGGTTGCCGCTTTCCCTGAGCGGTGACGAAGTGATGCCGCTGGACTACCGCGCCGGCCGCAGTGGCTGGCTCCTGTACGGGCGTAATCTGGACAAGCAGTGTCTGACCAAATACCAGCGCAAGCTGGGTGCGGCGATGGTGATCGTGACCGCCTGGTGCGTGGAAGACTATCAGGTTATTCGCCTGGCGGGTTCCTTGACACCGCGTGCGACGAAGCTTGCTCATGAAGCCGGGCTGGACGTTGCACCGCTTGGCAAAATCCCGCATTTAAAAACGCCTGGCCTGCTGGTCATGGATATGGACTCTACCGCTATTCAGATCGAGTGCATTGACGAGATAGCCAAACTGGCGGGAACGGGTGAAATGGTGGCGGAAGTTACCGAACGCGCAATGCGTGGCGAACTGGACTTCACCGCTAGCCTGCGTCAGCGCGTAGCAACCCTGAAAGGGGCGGATGCCAATATCCTGCGCCAGGTACGCGATGAACTTCCGCTGATGCCGGGGCTGACGTCTTTGGTGCAAAATCTCGACACGCTGGGCTGGAAAGTGGCAATTGCCTCCGGCGGTTTCACCTTCTTTGCGGAATACCTGCGCGATAAGCTGAACCTCACGACGGTCGTGGCGAATGAGCTCGAAATTTGCGACGGTAAGCTGACCGGCGAAGTGCTGGGGCAGATTGTGGACGCTAAATTTAAAGCGTTAACCCTGACGCGCCTTGCCGAAAAATATGATATTCCCGCCGCGCAGACTGTAGCGGTCGGCGACGGGGCCAATGATTTACCGATGATCCACGCCGCAGGCCTGGGCATTGCCTATCATGCTAAGCCGAAGGTGAATGAGAAGAGCGAAGTCAGCATCCGTCATGCGGATCTGATGGGCGTGTTCTGCATCCTTTCCGGCAGCCTGATTCAGGAAGAACGTTAAGAGGTCACAAGGTGGCGAAAGCTCCAAAACGCGCATTTGTTTGTAACGAGTGTGGTGCGGATTACCCGCGCTGGCAAGGGCAGTGCAGCGCCTGTCACGCGTGGAATACCATTACCGAAGTGCGCATCGCCGCTTCTCCTCAGGTTGCCCGCAACGAACGCCTTTCCGGCTACGCCGGGAGCGCAGGCGTCAGCCGTGTTCAAAAGCTCTCGGACATCAGCCTTGAAGAGCTGCCGCGTTTTTCCACCGGTTTTAAAGAGTTCGACCGCGTGCTGGGCGGTGGCGTGGTGCCGGGCAGTGCTATCCTGATTGGCGGCAATCCTGGCGCCGGGAAATCAACGCTACTGCTGCAAACGCTCTGCAAATTGAGTGAGCAGATGAAAACCCTTTACGTCACCGGTGAGGAGTCGCTCCAGCAGGTGGCGATGCGCGCGCACCGTCTTGGTTTGCCGACGCAAAACCTCAATATGCTGTCAGAAACCAGCATCGAACAGATCTGCATGATTGCCGATGAAGAACAGCCTAAGCTGATGGTGATTGACTCCATCCAGGTGATGCACATGGCGGACGTGCAGTCTTCGCCGGGCAGCGTGGCGCAGGTACGTGAAACCGCAGCCTACCTGACGCGATTTGCGAAGACCAAAGGCGTGGCGATTGTGATGGTCGGGCACGTGACTAAAGACGGCTCCCTGGCGGGGCCAAAAGTCCTCGAGCACTGTATCGACTGTTCCGTGATGCTGGACGGCGATGCTGACTCCCGCTTCCGTACTCTGCGTAGCCATAAAAACCGCTTTGGTGCGGTGAACGAGCTGGGGGTGTTCGCGATGACCGAGCAGGGGCTGCGTGAGGTGAGCAACCCGTCAGCCATCTTCCTGAGCCGCGGAGATGAAGTGACGCCGGGCAGTTCGGTGATGGTGGTCTGGGAAGGTACGCGCCCGCTGTTGGTTGAAATTCAGGCGCTGGTGGATCAGTCGATGATGTCCAACCCTCGCCGCGTGGCCGTTGGCCTTGAGCAAAACCGTCTGGCGATTCTGCTGGCCGTTCTGCACCGCCATGGTGGCCTGCAAATGGCCGATCAGGACGTGTTCGTTAACGTGGTCGGCGGCGTCAAAGTCACCGAAACCAGCGCCGATTTAGCGCTCCTGCTGGCAATGGTCTCCAGCCTGCGCGACAGGGCGTTGCCGCAGGACTTAGTGGTGTTTGGTGAAGTCGGGCTGGCAGGCGAGATCCGTCCCGTGCCGAGTGGTCAGGAACGTATTTCCGAGGCCGCCAAGCACGGATTTAAGCGAGCCATCGTGCCGCAGGCCAACGTACCGAAAAAAGTCCCTGAGGGAATGCAGGTCTTCGGCGTGAAAAAACTTGCTGATGCGCTTTCTGTATTTGACGACTTATAATTGAGTAACTTGCGGGAATCGTTCCCGCTTTGTGCAGGAGGCAGCGCGTGTCGTCATTCGACTATATTAAAACGGCCATTCGTCAGCAGGGCTGTACCTTACAGCAGGTGGCGGACGCCAGCGGCATGACTAAAGGCTACCTGAGCCAGTTACTGAATGCGAAAATCAAAAGCCCCAGCGCGCAGAAACTGGAAGCGCTGCACCGCTTTCTTGGGCTGGAATTTCCGCGCCGTGAAAAGAAAGTCGGTGTGGTTTTCGGGAAGTTTTATCCGCTGCATACCGGCCATATCTACCTGATTCAGCGTGCCTGTAGCCAGGTGGACGAGCTGCATATCATCATGGGCTACGATGAGCCCCGCGACCGCGCGTTATTTGACGATAGCGCGATGTCCCAGCAGCCCACCACCGGGGACCGTCTGCGCTGGCTGCTGCAAACCTTTAAGTACCAGAAGAATATTCGTATCCATTCCTTTAACGAAGAGGGGATGGAGCCATACCCGCACGGCTGGGACGTCTGGAGCCGCGGAATTAAAGCCTTCATGGACAGCAAAGGGATTTCTCCCGACAGAATTTACACTTCGGAAGAAGGGGATGCCGCGAAGTTTACCGAGCATCTCGGCATCGAAACGGTGGTTGTCGATCCTAAGCGTACCTTTATGAACATTAGCGGAACGCAAATCCGCGAAAACCCCTTCCGCTACTGGGAATACATTCCTACCGAGGTAAAACCGTTCTTCGTGCGCACCGTGGCGATATTAGGCGGCGAGTCGAGCGGTAAGTCATGGATGGTGAACAAGCTCGCCAACATCTTCAATACCACCAGCGCCTGGGAATACGGCCGCGACTACGTCTTCTCTCATCTTGGCGGAGACGAAATGGCGTTGCAGTATTCCGACTACGATAAAATTGCCATCGGCCACGCGCAGTACGTCGATTTTGCGGTGAAATACGCCAATAAAGTGGCGTTTATCGACACCGATTTTGTGACCACTCAGGCTTTCTGCAAGAAGTATGAGGGGCGCGAACATCCTTTTGTGCAGGCATTGATCGACGAATACCGCTTCGACCTGGTTATTCTGCTGGAGAACAATACGCCGTGGGTGGCGGACGGTTTACGTAGCCTCGGCAGCGACGCGGACAGGAAATCGTTCCAGAACCTGCTGGTGGAGATGCTCAAAGAGAACAACATCGACTTTATTCACGTTGAGGAGTCAGACTATGACTCGCGCTTCTTGCGCTGCGTGGATCTGGTGAAAGAGATGATGGGTGAGCAGCGATAAAGAATGGGCTGTGGGGCTTGATGCCCTCAGTTCTGCGCTCTCGTTTGGGGCGGTAGATTAGTCTCGAATTCCTACGGTTATGCAGGAGTGGTTCTGATTCCGTTCACTCGTACATTTGTTACCCCTGCATGTTCAGAGCACGGTGAACGTGTCATGGGGTATTACGCCATGCCCCCTGACAACCCCCGGCGCCCGGCGAGCTCATCGCCGCTGAAGCGGTAAACCCACCGGCTATCACCCCAACATTCGGGGTCGTTCGCGATTCGTTCCCGACGATCGCTCTCTTTCGCTGCTCCCGGCAGCTCAACCCCGCCTGAGTTGGGTCATAACCGGGGGCGATGAGAGCCGGGAACAAAGGCGTCGCTGTAGGGCTTGCAGCAACTTTAACGCTCAGCGTGGCGATGAGCATGAAGCAAGGCTCGGTTCCGGCTTAAATCGCCTCCGTTTTCTCTCCGACTGGCCAGGGTCCGGACGTCGGGAACGGCCGGAGGCTGAGAGCGTCGGGAACGCATCTCAGCCGACCCAGGACTGGGAGATAAAACGGAGGTCTGCCGCTTCAGCGGTCGATTTATTTAGCCGGAAGTCCGGGGCCTCGGGGAAGTGACGGTGACTTCCCCGAGTCGTTCACCGGTACGGTGACTGCATATAAAACAGGGCTGGAAGTGAACGGAACCTCTGCCGGGCTTGGCATAATTTCGGGTATTTGTAATTAAGAAACGGCTCCCATGAAGAGGGTGCCAGGCATAAAAAAGGCACCGTGAAGGTGCCTTTCGCATTTACTTGGTGACGCGCTTGTACTTGATGCGTTTTGGCTCCAGAGCATCTGAACCCAGGGTACGCTTCTTGTACTCTTCGTATTCGGTGAAGTTACCTTCGAAGAACTCCACTTTACCTTCATCCTGGTAGTCCAGAATGTGGGTAGCGATACGGTCCAGGAACCAACGGTCGTGCGAGATAACCATCGCGCAGCCCGGGAACTCCAGCAGGGCGTTTTCCAGCGCGCGCAGGGTTTCGATATCCAGGTCGTTTGTTGGTTCATCGAGCAGAAGAACGTTGCCGCCAACCTGCAGCAGCTTCGCCAGGTGCAGACGACCGCGCTCACCGCCGGACAGCTCGCCAACGCGTTTGCCCTGGTCGACGCCTTTGAAGTTAAAGCGGCCCACGTAGGCACGGCTTGGCATCTCGGTGTTGCCGATGCGCATGATATCCTGGCCGCCGGAGACTTCTTCCCACACGGTTTTGCTGTTGTCCATAGCGTCACGGAACTGGTCAACGGAGGCCAGCTTCACGGTCTCACCCAGAGTGATGGAGCCGCTGTCAGGCTGTTCCTGACCGGACATCATGCGGAACAGGGTGGATTTACCCGCGCCGTTCGGACCGATGATGCCCACGATGGCGCCTTTCGGTACGGAGAAGCTGAGGTCGTCGATCAGCAGGCGATCGCCGTAAGATTTACGCAGGTTGCTAACGTCCACCACTTTATCCCCCAGGCGTGCACCAGGCGGGATAAACAGTTCGTTGGTTTCGTTACGCTTCTGGTATTCGGTGTTATTCAGTTCTTCGAAACGCGCCAGACGGGCTTTGCCCTTAGACTGACGGCCCTTCGCGCCCTGACGAACCCACTCCAGCTCTTTCTCAATGGATTTACGGCGAGCCGCTTCCGTTGAGGCTTCCTGCGCCAGACGCTGATCTTTCTGCTCCAGCCAGGAGGAGTAGTTACCTTCCCATGGAATCCCTTCCCCACGGTCAAGCTCCAGGATCCAGCCGGCGACATTGTCGAGGAAGTAACGGTCGTGGGTGATCGCCACAACGGTCCCTTCGAAGTCATGCAGGAAGCGTTCCAGCCACGCCACGGATTCTGCATCCAGGTGGTTGGTTGGTTCGTCGAGCAGCAGCATGTCCGGTTTTTCCAGCAGCAGGCGGCACAGCGCGACGCGGCGACGTTCACCCCCGGACAGCTTCTCAATTTTTGCATCCCAGTCTGGCAGACGCAGGGCATCAGCGGCGCGCTCCAGCTGCACGTTCAGGTTATGACCGTCGTGCGCCTGGATAATTTCTTCATACTTGCCCTGCTGCGCGGCCAGCTTGTCGAAGTCCGCGTCCGGCTCGGCGTACTTGGCGTAGACTTCATCCAGCCCTTTCAGCGCGTTAACCACTTCGGAAACGGCTTCTTCTACGGACTCACGTACGGTGTGCTCCGGATTCAGCTTAGGTTCCTGCGGCAGGTAGCCAATCTTGAGGCCTGGCTGAGGACGGGCTTCACCTTCGATATCGGTATCGATGCCGGCCATGATGCGCAGCAGGGTGGATTTACCGGCACCGTTCAGACCCAGCACGCCGATTTTGGCGCCGGGGAAGAAGCTGAGCGAAATATTTTTCAGAATATGTCGTTTCGGCGGGACAACTTTGCCGACACGATGCATGGTATAAACGAATTGAGCCACAGTGCGACTTTGCCTCTTTTATCGTGATGTAAGATGGTACATAACAAAGGCGAAGTGTAGCCGTTTTCCCGGCCTAATCCCAGCGGGGTATCGCGGTTCTACCGCGCGTGGCGCCTTTATACGTTTAATGACCAAAATATACCTTCCGGACATGGCGTAATGCGCTCCCCCTGGTTAGCATGAATTCATTCGCTTATTGCAGCGCTGGCATGATGCCGTCAGGAAAATAGTGAGGAGAAGGTGTGGTAAAAGCCAAACAAGTCGCATGGCAGTTGCTTGCCGCGGGCATTAGCCTGGTGATGTTAAACGGCGCGGTACGTGCGGACTCTCTGGATGAGCAACGCAGCCGCTACGCGCAAATCAAACAGGCCTGGGATAACAAGCAAATGGACGTGGTGCAGCAGCTGATGCCTGGGCTGCAAACCTATCCTCTTTATCCTTATCTCGAATATCGCCAGCTCACCGACGACCTGATGAACGAGCCGAGCGTTGCGGTGGCTCAGTTTATTCAGGCTAACCCAACGTTGCCTCCGGCGCGAAATTTAAGCTCCCGCTTTGTTAACGAGCTGGCAAGACGCCAGGACTGGCGCGGTCTGCTGGCTTTTAGCCCTGAACCACCCGCGACCAATGAAGCCAAATGTAATTACTATTTTGCCAAGTGGAATACCGGGCAAACAGGGGCTGCCTGGGCAGGTGCGAAAGAGCTATGGCTAACGGGAAAGAGCCAGCCGTCGAGCTGTGATGCGCTGTTTTCCGCATGGCGCGCTTCCGGCACCCAGGATCCGCTGGCTTACCTTGAGCGTATTCGCCTGGCGATGAAAGAGGGCAACACCTCGCTGGTGAACGCGCTGGCTAATCAGATGCCTGCGGACTACCAGACTATCTCCAGCGCGTTGATAAACCTGCAAAATAACCCGAGTACAGTGCTGACTTTCGCCAATACGGTGGGTGCAACGGACTTCACTCGCCAGGCTGCGGCCATCGCTTTTGCGAGCGTCGCCCGTCAGGATGTCGAGAATGCACGTCTGATGATCCCGTCTCTGGTTCAGGCACAAAAGCTCACCGACGAGCAGGCTCAGGAATTGCGCGATACGGTGGCATGGCGACTCATGGGAAGTGACGTGACGGATGAACAGGCCCGCTGGCGCGACGACGCCATTATGCGCTCGCAGTCCACTTCATTGATTGAAAGACGTGTGCGTATGGCACTGGGGACTGGCGACCGATCAGGCCTGAATACCTGGCTTGCTCGCCTGCCGATGGACGCCAAAGAAAAAGACGAGTGGCGTTACTGGCAGGCCGATTTGCTGCTGGAGCGAGGCCGGGATGATGAAGCGAAAGGGATCCTGCGTGCGCTGATGCAGCAGCGAGGTTTCTACCCTATGGTGGCCGCACAGCGACTTGGGGAAGAATATCCCCTTCGTGTTGATAAAGCCGATGCCGTGAACCCTGCGCTGGTGCAGGGGCCGGAAATGGCACGCGTTCGCGAGCTGATGTACTGGAATATGGATAACACCGCGCGCAGCGAATGGGCAAATCTGGTCACCAGCCGCAGTAAGCAAGAGCAGGCTGGCCTGGCGCGTTATGCCTTTGAGCAGGACTGGTGGGAT
The DNA here is from genome assembly GCA_009668225.1 of Enterobacteriaceae bacterium RIT693. GTDB lineage: Bacteria > Pseudomonadota > Gammaproteobacteria > Enterobacterales > Enterobacteriaceae > Cedecea. Next base: position 231,525 of record WJYK01000004.1, read on the forward strand.
CTCAGCGTGCAGGCAACCATTGCCGGAAAGCTGTGGGATAATCTGGAAGAACGTTTCCCGCTGGCCTATAAAAGCACTTTTGCCCGCTACGTGAGCGGCAAAACCGTTCCGCAAAGCTATGCGATGGCGATTGCCCGCCAGGAAAGTGCCTGGAACCCGAAGGTGCGTTCTCCGGTAGGGGCAAGCGGCCTGATGCAAATCATGCCGGGTACCGCCACTCATACCGTTAAGATGTTCGGTATCCCCGGCTACAGCAGCACCGTGCAGCTTCTGGATCCTGAAACCAACATCAATATTGGCACCAGCTACCTGCAATACGTGTTCCAGCAGTTTGAGAACAACCGTATCTTCGCTTCTGCCGCCTATAACGCCGGGCCGGGGCGCGTGCGGACCTGGCTTGGTAACAGCGCCGGGCGTATTGATGCGATCGCGTTTGTTGAAAGTATTCCGTTCTCAGAAACGCGCGGCTACGTGAAAAACGTGCTGGCTTACGATGCCTATTACCGCTACTTCATGGGTCAGCCTGACAAAATCCTGTCCGATAGCGAGTGGCAGCGGCGTTATTGATTGCGCGGAGAGTATGTTATGCTGCCGTACTAGTTAAAGAGTATGGTGGCCTGACATGACTCAGCTCTCTCAGTATTCGGCAGAACAGGCCGAGCAAAGTAATAAAGAGTGGCTCCGCTTTGTGGGGCTATTACAGGAAGCTTTCGGGCAGGAGCTTCACATGCCGCTGATGACCTTGCTGCTAACGCCGGATGAGCGTACTGCATTAGGGACACGCGTGCGGATTATTGAGGAATTACTGCGCGGTGAACTCAGCCAGCGTGAGCTGAAGAACGAACTGGGTGCGGGTATTGCAACCATTACCCGCGGTTCTAACAGCCTGAAGGCAGCACCGACCGAACTGCGGGCATGGCTTGAAAAAGAACTGCTTCAGGGCGGTATCCCATCCCGTTAACGACGCTACCGGCGATAAATCTCGTTATGAAAGGGGCTTAACGCCAATATCACCGCCTGATGGTAAACGCTGCTGCGCGTGAGCTTTCCGGCGGTGAACACCCCAATCGCTCCCTCTTTACGTCCAATCTTATCAATGCCCGTATAGTCCGACATCACCGGCCCAAGGGCGTTTCCGGCGCTGACTTTCTGCAGAATAATGTCCGGCAACGGCAGGGTGGCCGAGCGGGCTTCACCGCGCTGCTGATGGGTCTCAATCACCACCCAGCTGAAGGTACTGCCTTCATCGATTCCCGCTTCAATGGCGACCCAAAAGTCGGCATCTGGTCTGATCTCACGGGCATTTACCACGCGGTTTCGTGCACCAGTTCGCGTTTCCTGACAGCCGTTGGGCTGCTCCGGCACGCCACTATCGACGACCACGGACTCAATATGGCAGGATCCTTCACCATAAATCTCGCTAAACGCCTGCAGAATCGCCTGAATTTTGGCGGGATTGGTTGTTGCAGCAACGACATGGTTCATAATAAGTCAGAACTCTCGATATTTCGTGACCGGAGTATAACGGAAAAAACGCATGTTACAGGTATACCTTGTTCGTCATGGCGAAACGCAGTGGAATGCGGAGCGCCGCATTCAGGGGCAGTCAGACAGCGCACTGACTGATAATGGAGAACGCCAGGCCTGGCAAGTGGCCGAGCGGGCCAGGGCCCTTGGCATCACCCACATCATCAGCAGCGATTTAGGCCGCACTCGCCGCACCGCAGAGATCATCGCCGAAGCCTGCGGCTGCGAGATTATCCTCGATGCCCGCCTGCGCGAGCTAAACATGGGCGTGCTTGAACGTCGTAAAATGGACTCGCTGACTGAAGAGGAAGAGGGCTGGCGCCGTCGTCTGGTGGACGGCACGCCGGACGGGCGTATTCCTGAGGGCGAAAGCATGCTGGAGCTAAGCAACCGCATGCATGAGGCGCTAAATGCCTGCCGCGAGCTGCCGGCCGGAAGTCGCCCGTTACTGGTGAGCCACGGTATGGCACTTGGGGGGCTTGTCAGTACTATTCTTGGGTTACCGGCATGGGCCGAGCGCCGCCTGCGTCTGCGCAACTGTTCGATATCCCGCGTGGATTATCAGCAAAGCCCGTGGCTGGCATCTGGATGGGTGGTTGAGACAGCAGGAGACATCTCGCATCTTGATGCTCCTGCTCTGGATGAAATCCAGCGTTAGCGGCGTACCGGGATCAGGTATTCACAGCGGATTTGCATCGGCACATCCTGATCCCGTGTTTCATCCTGCGGATAGAAACGCTCGATATCCTGACCTTTACGGCGCGTCAGGTTTAGCGACGGCATGCAGGTACCGTACACCGTCAGGATAAAGTCCTGCAGCCCTGTGCCCAGCCCTTCATAGTTGAATTGTACATAGTCACCGCCTTCCAGCACCACCGGATGAGAATCCGGCAGGAAACCATTGGCCAGCTCCGGGGTGAGCGCCGTGGTGTAGAAGACTTCTTGTTCGTCGTCTTTTTCCGAGCTTGGGCGAGGTTCATGCAGGCCGTACAATACCCGAGGAATCGTCGGCGAGTTGCCCAGGAACTGGGTCCAGAACTGGATGCGCATCTCATTGCGGAAGTCGGAGATTTGTTCCAGCGTGCAGCTGTAGCTTTGCGTCACGCCAACCAGATGCGTTTCCGGCAGGGTAATGAAATGGGCCTGCGGAGGCGTAAATTCGCCGAGACGCAGCGGTGGACGCATACCAAAAGCGCTCCAGTCAGGAGAGCGTCGGTAAAGCGCAGGCGTTTGAGCAAACTGTTTTTTAAAGGCGCGCGTAAACGTCTGCTGTGAGTCAAAGCGGTACTGCAACGCAATGTCGAGAATCGGTCTTGCGGTTAGACGCAGGGCAACGGCAGATTTGGAGAGTCGGCGGGCGCGAATATAGGCACCAATGGCGTGCCCGGTAACCTCTTTAAACATCCGTTGTAAATGCCACTTGGAATAACCTGCCTTTGCCGCCACATTATCAAGGGCGAGAGGCTGATCGAGGTGGCCCTCCAGCCAGCTAAGCAGATCGCGAATGATCCCAGCCTGATCCATAAAATATCCTCATCCATACAAGCGAATGCCTGTTTACTAAGGTAGCGGATGATAGCATTTTTGTACTTTATGCATTCACCGTTTTTTTTTAACAAGTTGTGCCAAATTTGCCGATTATGGAGACAGGTTTTTCTAATAATGTGATATTCAACGATTTTTTAGCCTACTGTTGAATAGTCCCGTAGGGTAATTTTTAGACAATGGTAACAATATGAAATATAAAGCTTTAGCATTTTGCAGTGCGATTCTGGCCGCGAGCTTCGGCGCGAGCGCGGAGCAGATTGGATCGGTCGATACGGTGTTTAAAGTCTTTGGCCCCGATCACAAGATTGTTGTAGAAGCTTTTGACGATCCCGACGTGAAGAACGTGACCTGCTATATCAGCCGTGCCAAAACCGGCGGTATCAAAGGTGGCCTCGGCTTAGCCGAAGACACTTCTGATGCGGCAATCTCCTGCCAGCAGGTTGGGCCGGTTGAGCTGAGCGACAAAATAAAAGCCGGCAAAGCACAGGGCGACGTGGTGTTCCAGAAACGGACCTCGCTGGTATTTAAAAAGCTGCAAGTGGTACGTTTCTACGATGCGAAGCGCAATACGTTGGCTTATCTTGCTTACTCTGACAGAGTTGTCGAGGGTTCACCGAAGAACGCCATCAGCGCGGTGCCGATTATTCCGTGGAGTAAATAATCGGTTCTATTGACGCTGAACGGATGCGCTCACGCGTCGCCGCCATGAGAAGCCTGATGTATTTCTGACGCATCAGGCTTGTCAGCTTCTGCCTTCCTTATTAGTGTGTTGAAACCGTTCCGCCGCCTTTTAAGGCTTCATTGATGCAGATTGAGCCGCTACCGCCCCTCAATACCCTTATCGCTTTCGAATGCGTTGCCCGCTACGGCAATATTTCTCGTGCTGCGGAAGAGCTAAACCTGACGCAAAGCGCGACCAGCCGCCAGATCCTGCAGCTGGAGGAAATGCTGGGTTGTAAGCTTTTCACCCGTACCCAGCGGCGCGTATTGCTTACGCCGCGCGGTGAAGCGTACGCCGCTCGCGTGCGGCAGCAGCTGGCTGCACTGTCACATGCCACGGCGGAAGTGATGGGTTGGACGGGGCTGCCGCAGGTGACCATCGCCTGTACCAGCGCCATGAGTTCGCTGTGGCTGTCGTCGCGCCTTTCGGCGCTGCACCGCGAGTTGCTGGATTTACAGGTTCGCATGAAAATCACCGACAACTTCTCTGAACTGCGTTCATCGGAATTTGATCTGGCTATTTTTTACCTGCGGGATGTTCCGGTGGGCTTTCACGCCACGCCGCTCTTCGACGAGGTCTGCTATCCGATGTGCTCGCCGGCGTTTCTGTCGCACATCGGGTCTGACGCTCCCGCAGAAGCCCTGCTGCAGCATACGCTGCTGATTCAGGATGACCCGCAGCGAGAATGGACCGGTTGGAGCGACTGGTTTGCTTCGCAGAATGTCCTGAGCTTTGTGCCCCGGCAAACCTGGCGGGCCAATAACTATCCGTTTTTGGTGGAGACGGCGGTACGCGGGGACGGGATATTACTCGGCTGGGAAGGGCTGGTGCAGGATTATCTTAATCGGGGCGAGCTGGTTGCGGCGCACCCTGGAAAGCTGGCGGCCGCCAGTAAATGTTTCTTGCTTATCCCTCAGGATCGCTATGTGAAGCCGATTGTTCGCCATGTCATGAACTGGCTGCAGCGACAGCCTTCGGTGGAATAAGCAGAAAATAGACGTTAATCACAAAAGACGATTATTTTATTATTGTCACTATCAATAAATTATTTATCCTTCCCCTTAGCCATAACCTTTTCTTATATAAAATAGAAGAAAAGAAAAATTTAAAACATCTTAATCCTTTGGTTTATTTATCGTGTCTAAATCCAGAGGCGGTATTTTATTTTTTATCTCACCGCGGCGGCGATAAGAAGTATGCATACCTACCAGCGTGAAGACCAACCACATCGACTGTGATATTACCGATGCCAAATTAAAATCATGGCTCAGTGAATACAGCCCGCCGACGCATCCCGCGATGTTAAGACAAGCATAACCATTTGAATCTATTGATAGCCTTCGCATTTGAACCAGTGCATAGGCCAACAGGTAACAAAAGACGCCAATTAAACCTACAAGGGTATGCAGTTCCACATTTTCTTTCCTGGTGTGACTCCGTGATCGGGAAATTATCTTTTTTGCCGCGGCTCTGCTGCGCGTTTTTTTCATAGTCTGATACGAAAAACTCATGCATCAGTGTTTAGCGCTTTTGATATAAATCATAAATAGATGTGCTATGGCATCTGGCCGGTGGTCAGACAAACAAATAATAACGGAGAAAAATAAATGAAAGACGATCGTTCAGACGAAAATAAATACCTGCAAGGCGTGAACATGAGCCGCCGTTCATTTATCAACACGGCGGCGCTGATTGGGATGGGCAGCGCGCTGTCGCTTTCGCCGCTGGCGGGTTTTGCCGCCGAGGCCACGCCTAAAAAAGGTGGCGTGCTGAAGCTCGGAATGTCGGGAGGCAATACCAGCGATTCTCTGGATCCCACGCTCTTTAGCGACTGGGTGCCGCTTAACCAGGCGTACATGCTGATGAACGGTTTGGTGGAAATTGATGAGACCAATCAGGCCACGCCGGAGCTGCTGGAAAGCTGGGTGGCGAAGCCGGGCGCGCAGGAGTGGACGTTTAAAGTGCGCCAGGGCGTAACCTTCCATAACGGTAAAACGCTCACCGTCGAAGACATTCTCTACTCGATTAACCTGCACCGTGGCGACCAGTCGCGCAGCGCGATCAAAACTCAGCTGGCGGCCATCAAAGAGCTGAAGAAGAGCGGTGACAACGAAATTACCTTAACCCTGGACAGCGGCAACGCCGACCTGCCGTTCCTGCTGGCGGACTACCATCTCGTAGTGGTGCCGGACGGATTTACCGACTGGAAACACCCGATTGGCACCGGCGGCTTCGTGTTTGACCAGTACCAGCCGGGCGTGCGCTCCTACTTCAAGCGTAACCCAAATTACTGGAAGCCTAACCGCGCGTTTGTAGACGCAGTTGAAGTGTTGGTTATCAACGATGCTACGGCCCGCACCAACGCCCTTATCTCAGGCCAGGTACACGCCATCAACCGCGTTGATTTTAAAACCGTTGATTTCCTGAAGCGCAGTCCGGCGTTGAACATCGTGCGTGCGGCCGGGGGGCAACATTTTACCTTCCTGATGGACTGTCGGGTGGCACCGTTTAATAACAACGATGTACGTACTGCCATTAAATACGGCATCGATCGTGAAAAATTATTGGCTACTGTCCTTCGGGGCTACGGCACGCTCGGCAACGATCATCCGATCCCGAAAACCGATCGCTTCTTCAATAAGAGCCTGGAGCAACGTGCCTACGATCCTGATAAGGCGAAGTTCTTCCTGAAAAAAGCCGGGCTTAGCGCGCTGCCGATCGAGCTGTCCTCATCGGACGCGGCTTTTGCCGGGGCACTTGATGCGGCCGCGCTGTTCCAGGGCGAAGCCGCCGCGGCCGGGATCCAGGTCAGCATCAAACGCCAGCCGGCAGACAGCTACTGGGATGACGTCTGGATGAAAGCGCCGTTTAGCATGGGGTACTGGGGCGGGCGTCCAACCGCAGATCAGATGTTCTCCACCGCCTGGCAGTCCACGGCGAAATGGAACGACACCCACTGGAAGAACGACAAGTTCGACAGCCTGCTCATTCAGGCCCGCTCGCTGCTTGACGAGCAGAAACGTGCGGAAATCTACGGCGAACTGCAAAGCATTGCCCGCGATGACGGCGGCGCAATGATCCCGCTGTTTGGCGATTACCTTGATGCCGCCAGCAAAAAAGTCGGCGGCGTAAAACCGCATCCGCTGTTCAACTTCATGGGTGGCCGTCTGGCCGAACGCGTCTGGCTGGAGTCGTAATGAAAAAACAGATCCTTCATCGCTTATTGCTTGGCGTACTGACGCTGTGGCTGGTTTCGGTGCTGATCTTCGTTGGCACCGAGCTTTTGCCCGGTGACGTAGCCAGCGCCATTCTGGGGCAAAACGGTACGCCGGAAACTATCGCCGCGCTGCGCCTGCAGCTTGGCCTCGATCAGCCTGCGGTTTATCGTTATCTGCACTGGCTGTCCGGCGTGCTGCACGGAGACTTAGGCACTTCGCTTGCCAATAACCAGCCTATCGGCGCAGAGCTGCTGCCTCGTTTGGCGAACACGCTGTTCCTCGCCGTTTATGCCGCGCTGATTGCGATTCCGTTAGCGGTGGTGCTGGGGATTGCCTCTGCGGTATGGCGCGGCTCCTGGTTTGACCGCCTGGCAAATACGCTGACGCTGATGAGCATTTCGGTGCCGGAGTTTTTCGTCGGCTACGTGCTGGTTATCTTCTTTGCTATTCGCCTGGCCTGGTTTCCAAGCCTGGCGCTGGTCGACCCGGATGCCAGCCTCCTTGAGCGGCTCTACGCCTGCACGTTGCCGATGCTGACGCTGGTGCTGGTGGTGCTGGCGCATATGCTGCGTATGACGCGTGCGTCAGTCGGGGCGGTGATGTCCAGCAGCTATATCGAAACGGCGCTGCTCAAAGGGCTTTCCCGCTGGCGCATCGTGCTCAGTCACGCGCTGCCAAACGCGCTGGCGCCGATCATCAACGTCATTGCTTTTAACCTGGCGTATCTGGTGGTGGGCGTGATCCTGGTTGAAGTGGTCTTTGTCTATCCGGGCATTGGGCAGCTAATGGTGGACGCGGTAACGAAACGCGATTTGCCGGTGGTGCAAGCCTGCGGGCTGCTGTTTGGCGGAACCTATATCCTGCTGAATACGGCGGCGGATTTGCTGGCTATCTGGTGCAACCCACGACTGCGACATGCGAGGTAGTCTATGAAAAATATCAAAATTCGCACGGTGCCGCTGTCGGCAATATTGGGCCTGGTCATTATTGCCATCAATTTGATTGCCGCGCTTTTTGCTCCCTGGCTGGCGCCGCACAGCGAAACGGCACAGGTAGGTGACATCTGGATGCTGCCGTCCAGCTCGATGCCGTTCGGCACCGACAGCCTTGGGCGTGACATGCTTTCGCGCATTCTTTTCGGCGCACGCACCACCATTGCCATTGCGCTGGCGATCACCGCTATCTCGTTTGTGGTGGGCATTATTACCGGGTTTACCGCCGCCATTTACGGGCGCTGGGTGGACGTCGTGCTCACCCGCATCGTTGATACGCTGATGTCGATACCGGTGTTGATTCTGGCGCTGATCGTGCTGTCCGTGCTGGGAACATCCATTCCCGTTCTGGTCGGGACGATTGCGCTATTAGACGCCACCCGAGTTTTCCGTCTGGCCAGACTTGTCGCGCAGGGGATTGTTTGTCTCGAGTACGTGGAGGCGGCACGCCTGCGTGGAGAAGGGCTGTGGTGGATCGTACGCAAAGAGTTTCTGCCTAACGCCATGCCGCCGCTGCTGGCGGAGTTTGGCATGCGCTTCTGTTTTACCTTCCTGTTTATTGCCGGACTGAGCTTCCTCGGGCTGGGTATTCAGCCGCCCTGGGCGGACTGGGGCAGCATGGTGCGCGATAACGCGCAGGCCATCAACTTTGGTCAGTTTGCTCCTCTTTACCCTGCCGCGGCGATTGCCCTGCTGACGATTGGCGTCAACCTGGTGGTCGACTGGCTGCTGGTGCGTAATAACCTTTCGTTGGGAGAAGAGGGATGACACAACCGATATTACAGATGCGTGATTTACGCATTGAAACCGAGCAGGGGCTGCCGCTGGTGAACGGCATTTCCCTTAGCCTGATGCCCGGTGAGGTGCTGGGACTTATTGGCGAGTCCGGCGCGGGTAAATCGACCATTGGCCTTGCCGCTTTGGGCTATGCCAGGCCGGGTTGCCGTATTGCGGGCGGCGAAGTGCTGGTAGCCGGGCAAAACATTGTGGCGCTTTCCAGCAAAGAGAAACGGGCGTTTCGTGGTAAGCGCGTGGCCTATGTTGCGCAGAGCGCCGCCGCGGCGTTTAACCCGGCGCTGACCATCGGTAAGCAGGTTTGCGAAGGGCCACTTCGTCATGGATTGATGAATCCGGAGGAGGCGCAGGCCTGGGCCGTGACGCTGTTTAAAGCGCTGGATCTCCCCGAGCCTGAAACGATCGGCCAGCGTTATCCGCATCAGCTCTCCGGCGGCCAGCTCCAGCGCGCGATGGCGGCGATGGCGATGTCCTGCAAGCCGGATATTCTGGTGCTGGATGAGCCTACCACTGCCCTGGACGTCACCACCCAAATCGAGGTGTTGGTGATGCTGCGTAAGCTGGTCAGAGAGTTTAATACCGCCGCGTTGTACATCACCCACGATCTGGCGGTCGTGGCCCAAATTGCCGACCGCATTATGGTCCTGCGGCAGGGAAGTGAGGTGGAAAGTGGCAGCACCGCCGATATTCTGCAAAACCCAGCTGAAAGCTATACGCAGCGGCTGGTGTCGGAACGTGCTCATGCTTTAACGCCGGTTCATGCTGAAAGTAAACCAGAGGGGCGGCTCCTGGCGTTGGAAAATATCTCTACGGGCTACAACGGCAAAACTGTCGTCCACAACGTCTCACTCAGTATCGCCAAAGGGGAAACAGTGGCCATTATCGGCGAGTCCGGCAGCGGGAAGAGCACGCTGGCTCGCGCGCTGTGTGGCCTGCTGAGCGACACGAGGGGAACGGTCACTTTCGCTGACAAGGCGCTGGCTAACCGCTACCAGCAGCGCGATAAAGAGACGCTGCGGCGTATTCAAATGATCTATCAGCTGCCCGACGTGGCGCTCAATCCAAGGCAAACCGTGCTCGAGGCCATTGGTCGCCCGGTGGCGTTCTATTTTGGTCTCGATAAACAGCAGGTTCGTGCGCGAGTGCTTGAGCTGCTGAAGCTGACCGAACTCCCCGATTACCTCATTGACCGCTATCCCGGTTCGCTTTCCGGTGGCCAAAAGCAGCGAGTATGTATTGCGCGTGCGCTCGCCGCACGGCCGGATCTGATCATCTGTGATGAGGCGACTTCGGCGCTCGATCCGCTGGTCGCGGAAGAGGTTCTGAAACTGCTGCGAAACCTGCAGGAACAGCTGGGGCTTTCTTACCTGTTTATTACCCACGACCTGAGTACCGTGAAGCGTATCGCCCAGCAGGTCGCCGTGATGTATCAGGGGAACGTTGTTGCTCAGGGACCGACCGGGCAGGTATTCAGCGCCCCGATGCACAGCTATACCGAAAAACTGCTGACCTCCGTGCCGGAAATGCGCCCTTCCTGGCTGGATGAGGTGCTGGGTCAGCGTCAGCTAAATGCGATGGCAGGAGCCTCATGAAAACTCTTATAACGCAATTTTCCCACAGCGTGAGCGTAACGGAACACCTGTGGATCGTTCTGAAAGATGGCACGCGTCTGGCCGCACGTATGTGGCTGCCTTTGTCGGCCTCGCAGCAGCCGGTGCCCGCTATTCTGGAATACATTCCCTACCGCAAGCGCGACGGTACACGTACCCGTGATGAGCCGATGCACGGCTACTTCGCCGGGAATGGCTATGCGGTACTGCGTGTGGACATGCGCGGCAGCGGCGATTCTGACGGACTGATGGCCGACGAGTATTTGCTGCAGGAACAGGAAGATGCACTGGAGGTGATCGACTGGATCAGCCGTCAAGGCTGGTGTAACGGCGCCGTAGGGATGATGGGGAAATCCTGGGGTGGATTTAACTGCCTGCAGCTTGCCGCTCGCCGTCCTCCTGCGCTGAAAGCCATTATCACCGTCTGTTCGACAGACGATCGTTACAACGACGATATCCACTACAAAGGTGGCTGCCTGCTGAACGACAACCTTTGGTGGGGCGGCATTATGCTGGCTTATCAAAGCCGTCCGCAGGACCCGGAGCTGGTGGGAGAGAGCTGGTATCAGGCCTGGCTGAATCGTCTTGAAAACATGCCTTTCTTCCCGGCGCTGTGGATGGAACATCCGCTGAAAGACGCCTACTGGAAGCACGGCTCGGTCGGCGAAGACTGGCAGGCCATTACCTGTCCGGTAATGGCGGTGGGCGGCTGGGCGGATTCTTACAGCAACGCGGTTTTCCGTCTGATGGACAACCTTAACGTCCCGCGTAAGGCGATCCTCGGCCCGTGGGCGCATATTTATCCTCAGGATGGCTCACCTACGCCGGCCATCGGTTTTCTGCAGGAGGCGGTGAGCTGGTGGGACCGCTGGCTGAAGCAGGCTGATAACGGCGTGCTGGACGGCCCGCGCGTTCAGGCCTGGCTCAACGACAGCCAGCGGCCCGACTCGCAGCGTCCGCAGGCCTTTGGGGAGTGGATTGCTATCGAAGATGATACGGATGCGGTGACACTCCCGCAGCGCTGGCATTTGCAGCCAGGCCGGATGACGACAACGCCATTAGCCGATGAATATTGGCAGGATATCCGTAGCGTACAGAATCATGGCTTGTTCGCCGGAGAATGGATGGGGGCAGGCGTGCTGGGTGAAAGCCCGGGCGACCAGCGGATGGACGAAGGCCTTGCTGAAAGCTTTGACAGTGCGCCGCTGGACGAAAGCCTGGCGATCTACGGTTTTCCGCAGTTTGACGTTACGCTCTCCAGCGATAAACCGGCAGCAATGCTGTATGTCCGCTTATCTGACGTTGCGCCCGATGGCGCATCGACCCGCGTTAGCCACGGCTGGGTAAACCTGAGTCATTTGCAGGGGCAAGAGCAGAACGTCGCGCTGGTGCCCGGCGAAAAGGTCAACGTCACCGTGCAGCTGGACGGCATAGCCTGGCGCTTTGCGGCCGGGCACCGGCTGCGGGTTTCTCTCGCGACCACGTTCTGGCCGATGATCTGGCCGATGGCCGAAAATGCGACGCTTAGCGTTGATCTGGCCAGAGCCCAGCTGCAATTGCCGGTTTGTCGGGAAGTGAAGCCGATTGCTGGCCCGAACCCTCACCCTGAAACGGCGGCCAATACGCCTCTGACGATTCTCTCTCCGGGGCGCGTCGAACGCGAGCTGCGCTATGACGTGGTGAAAGACAGCTGGCAGAGCATTACTCAGGGCGTGGGCGGTGTTTTTGGCGAGGGCGTGTACCGCTTTGACGATATCAATACCACCGTCGATCATAGTCTCAGACGTCAGCTGACCGTGCAGAATGCCGATCCGCTTTCAGCGCATTATCTACTGACTCAGAACATGAAAATCGGCCGGGAAGGCTGGTGGACGGACACAGATATTGTGCTGGAGATGCGCAGTGACCTGACGCATTTTATCGTTAGCGGAAAAATGACGGTTAAACACAACGAAGAGACGGTCTTTACCCGCGACTGGGATGAACGCATTGCTCGCTGAATGACGGGCATAAAAAAGGGCTGACGCTGGTCAGCCCTTTTCGTAATGTTTCTCGCTTATTCCTGCAGATCGCCGCAGAAACGGTAACCTTCGCCGTGGATGGTGGCGATGATTTCCGGCGTATCCGGCGTGGATTCGAAGTGTTTACGAATACGGCGGATAGTCACATCGACGGTGCGGTCATGCGGCTTCAGCTCGCGACCGGTCATTTTCTTCAGCAGTTCAGCACGAGACTGAATTTTGCCCGGGTTTTCACAGAAGTGCAGCATCGCACGGAATTCACTGCGCGGCAGCTTGTACTGTTCACCGTTCGGACTAACCAGTGAGCGGCTGTTGATGTCCAGCTCCCAGCCGTTGAATTTGTAGCTTTCAACGGAGCGACGCTCTTCGCTGATAGCGCCTAAATTCATCGTACGGGACAGCAAGTTGCGTGCACGAATGGTCAATTCACGCGGGTTGAATGGCTTGGTGATGTAGTCATCTGCGCCAATTTCAAGACCCAGGATCTTGTCCACTTCGTTATCACGGCCCGTCAGGAACATCAGCGCCACATTGGCTTGCTCGCGCAGTTCACGCGCCAGCAGCAGGCCGTTTTTACCCGGCAGGTTGATGTCCATAATGACGAGGTTGATGTCATTATCGGCAAGGATTTGATGCATCTCTGCGCCATCGGTCGCTTCAAAAACATCATAGCCTTCCGCTTCAAAAATGCTTTTTAGCGTGTTGCGTGTTACTAATTCGTCTTCGACGATAAGAATGTGCGGGGTCTGCATGTTTGCTACCTAAAATTGCCAACTAAATCGAAACAGGAAGTACAAAAGTCCCTGACCTGCCTGTTACATGCCATAAATTAACATGCCGGGCTTAACATGACTAAAGTACGTAATTGCGTTCTTGATGCACTTTCCATCAACGTCAACAACATCATTAGCTTGGTCGTGGGTGCGTTCCCTTTGGACCCGACGGTGTCAAAAACGGCTGTTATCCTAACCATTTTAACAGCAACATAACAGGCTGGCGCGCCTTAGACACCTGATAAAACTGCGCTTCGTTGACATATATCAATTTCAATTGTAGCACGTTAACAGTTTCATTAAATCATCGTAGCTCAATGCTAGCTTTTGTCACAACTTTTTAATAATCAAGATCGTAAAGCGTTAAAAAAGTACGTTGAAGAATGTGTCAGGTTTTTGTCGTCAAAAAAGTAAATAAACCATACCAAACAAGTGGATATCATTTCTTTCAGTGATGTATTTTACCGTGTTTATCGAATAAAAGCATAAGTTTAAGTTATAAGTTTCGCGAGCCTACGGCAATAATATATGTTGCGACAAAGTAAATTTTCGATGCGTATTATCAAAATTTGTGCATCAGTTCTCACGTTTTTACGAATTTTAGAAGAGAGTGCCAATGCGTTTGCCAATTATCCTGGTCTCACCGGCCAGACCTGAGAACGTCGGGGCAGCAGCCCGGGCAATGAAGACCATGGGTTTTACTGAACTGCGTATCGTCGCCAGCGACGCTCACCTGCAGCCACCAGCGCGCTGGGTAGCACATGGGGCGGGGGATATTCTTGATGGCGTGCGGCACTTCGACACCCTGGCAGAGGCTCTGGGCGATGTTGATTTCACGATAGCCACCACGGCCCGCAGCCGGGCGAAATTTCATTACTACGCCACGCCGCAGCAGCTGGTGCCAATGCTTGAAGAGAAACGTCAGTGGGTAGGATGCGCGGCGCTGGTGTTTGGTCGGGAAGATTCCGGGCTGACTAACGAAGAGCTTGAGCTGGCGGATGTTTTAACCGGCGTACCGATGGTTGCGGATTACCCTTCGCTCAATCTGGGTCAGGCTGTTATGGTTTATTGTTACCAGCTTTCTGCCTTAATGCAGTTACCGTCTGCGAAAAACGCGGCGGGCGAGGGGCAACAGTTGAACGCTCTGCGCCTGCGAATCACCGCGCTGTTAAACCGCCTTGACGTTGCAGGTGACCAAAAAATGGTCGATTGGGTACAGCAGCGTTTGGGGCTGCTTGAGCAGAGAGACACCGCGATGCTGCATCGGTTGCTGCATGATATCGAAAAAAAATTACCAGAATAAAATTTCTTTAAATTTTATTTTTGTGAAGTTTGCATCTGATTTTATGCGGGTTTTTTGCGTTTTTACCACTGCTATTGGTGGGTTTACTAGCGTGAGCGAGTGGGCCAGTTTTTTGTGACAGGACTAAAAAAAATTGACTTGATCAAGGGATTGCTTTAACCAATAGAGCTAATACAAATTTTAGAGCACACAACATCCATGTTCCGCTTCAGCCTGATTACCACAATTATCACAACCACCATTACCACAGGTAACGGTGCGGGCTGACGCATACAGGTAAAAATGAAAAAAGCCCGCACCTAAACAGTGCGGGCTTTTTTTTCGGGAAAAAATCAAGGGGTCACAACAATGCGAGTGTTGAAATTCGGCGGTACTTCGGTGGCAAATGCGGAACGTTTTCTCCGCGTTGCCGATATCCTGGAAAGTAATGCCAAACAGGGGCAAGTGGCGACCGTGCTGTCTGCGCCTGCAAAAATTACTAACCACCTTGTGGCGATGATAGAGAAAACTATCGGTGGCCAGGACGCTGTGCCGAATATCAGCGACGCCGAGCGCATCTTCTCCGAACTGCTGAATGGCCTGGCTGAAGCGCAGCCGGGCTTCCCGCTGGACGAGCTGAAGGCCGTGGTGAATCTAGAGTTTGCCCAGCTTAAGCACGTTCTGCACGGCATCAGCCTGCTGGGGCAGTGTCCGGACAGCATCAACGCGGCAATAATTTGCCGGGGCGAAAAATTATCGATTGCTATTATGTCTGGCGTGCTGCAGGCCCGTGGCTACCAGGTCACCGTTATCGATCCCGTTGAGAAGCTGCTGGCCGTTGGGCACTACCTGGATTCCAGCGTGGATATCGCAGAATCTACCCGCCGCATCGCAGCCAGCCGCATTCCTGAAGAAAACATGATCCTGATGGCCGGGTTTACCGCCGGAAACGAAAAAGGCGAGCTGGTGGTGCTGGGTCGTAATGGCTCCGACTATTCTGCCGCCGTGCTGGCGGCCTGTCTGCGCGCTGACTGTTGCGAGATCTGGACTGACGTCGACGGCGTTTATACCTGTGACCCGCGCCAGGTTCCCGACGCCCGGCTGCTGAAGTCGATGTCTTATCAGGAAGCGATGGAGCTCTCCTATTTCGGCGCCAAAGTTCTTCACCCTCGCACCATCACCCCTATTGCCCAGTTCCAGATCCCTTGCCTGATTAAAAACACCGGTAACCCGCAGGCGCCAGGCACCCTCATTGGCGATAAAAGCGATGACGAAGGGCTACCGGTCAAAGGGATCACTAACCTGAATAATATGGCGATGTTCAGCGTCTCCGGCCCCGGCATGAAAGGCATGGTTGGCATGGCTGCACGCGTATTTGCCGCGATGTCCCGTGCCGGGATCTCCGTGGTGCTGATCACCCAGTCCTCCTCCGAGTACAGCATTAGTTTCTGCGTGCCGCAGGCTGACTGTGGTCGTGCCCGCAAGGCGATGGAAGACGAGTTCTATCTCGAACTGAAAGAGGAACTGCTGGAGCCGCTGGCGGTGACCGAGCGTCTGGCGGTGATCTCCGTCGTGGGCGACGGCATGAAGACGCTGCGCGGTATCTCCGCCAAGTTCTTTGCCGCCCTGGCTCGTGCAAACATCAATATTATCGCTATTGCCCAGGGCTCTTCAGAGCGTTCTATCTCCGTTGTGGTCAATAACGACGATGCTGTGACCGGCGTGCGTGTTACCCACCAGATGCTGTTTAACACCGATCAGGTTATCGAGCTGTTCCTGGTGGGCGTTGGCGGCGTGGGTGCTGCTCTGCTGGAGCAGGTTAAGCGCCAGCAGGCGTGGCTGAAAGAGAAGCACATCGACCTGCGCGTCTGCGGCGTGGCGAACTCTAAAGCCCTGCTGACTAACGTTCACGGCCTTGATCTCGAAAACTGGCAGCAGGCGCTGGAACAGGCGAAAGAGCCGTTCAATCTTGGCCGCCTGATTCGCCTGGTGAAAGAGTACCATTTGCTGAACCCGGTGATTGTGGACTGTACTTCCAGCCAGGCCGTGGCGGATCAGTACGCCGATTTCCTGAGCGAAGGTTTCCACGTGGTGACGCCAAACAAAAAGGCCAACACCTCGAGCATGAATTATTACCACCAGTTACGTAATGCCGCGGAGAGTTCGCGCCGTAAGTTCCTCTACGACACCAACGTGGGGGCGGGGCTGCCGGTGATCGAAAACCTGCAAAACTTACTGAATGCGGGCGATGAGCTGCAGCGTTTTTCCGGCATTCTTTCCGGGTCGCTCTCTTATATCTTCGGTAAGCTGGATGAAGGGATGAGCTTCTCGCTGGCGACCAGCACTGCCCGTGAAATGGGCTATACCGAACCGGACCCGCGTGACGATCTTTCCGGTATGGATGTCGCGCGTAAGCTGTTGATCCTGGCGCGTGAGACCGGAAGCGATCTGGAACTTTCGGATATCGAGATTGAATCCGTGCTTCCGGAAAATTTTGATGCGAGCGGAGACGTTGAGTCTTTTATGGCACGCCTTCCTCAGTTGGATGATGAGTTTACGGCTCGTGTGAGGAAGGCGCGTGACGATGGGAAAGTGCTACGTTACGTCGGCATTATTGAAGAAGACGGCAGCTGTAAAGTGAAAATCGATGCCGTAGACGGCAATGATCCGCTGTATAAGGTGAAAAACGGCGAAAATGCCCTGGCCTTCTACAGCCATTATTATCAACCGCTGCCGCTGGTGCTGCGCGGTTATGGGGCGGGTAACGATGTTACTGCCGCCGGCGTCTTCGCGGATCTGCTTCGCACCCTGTCATGGAAGTTAGGAGTTTAAGATGGTTAAAGTATATGCCCCGGCTTCCAGCGCCAATATGAGCGTTGGTTTTGATGTGCTGGGCGCGGCGGTGTCGCCTGTTGATGGCTCACATTTGGGCGATTACGTCACGGTTGAGGCGGCAGATAGCTTCAGCCTGACTAACCTTGGGCGCTTCGCCAGCAAACTGCCGGATGAACCGCGTGAGAACATTGTTTATCAATGCTGGGAGCGTTTTTGCCAGGAGGTCGGTAAAACTATCCCTGTGGCGATGACGCTTGAGAAAAACATGCCTATCGGTTCGGGGCTCGGATCCAGCGCCTGCTCTGTGGTCGCTGGCCTGATGGCGATGAATGAATTTTGCGGTAAGCCTCTTAGCGACACGCGTCTGCTGGCGCTGATGGGCGAGCTGGAAGGGCGCATTTCCGGCAGCATTCATTACGACAACGTCGCCCCTTGTTTCCTCGGCGGGATGCAGCTGATTTTCGAAGAAAGCGGCATCATCAGCCAGCAAGTGCCAGGCTTTGAGGAGTGGCTGTGGGTGCTGGCTTACCCCGGCATTAAGGTTTCAACCGCCGAAGCACGTGCGATTTTGCCTGCCCAGTATCGCCGTCAGGACTGCATCAGCCACGGCCGCCACCTGGCCGGTTTTATTCATGCCTGCCACACCCGCCAGCCAGCGCTCGCCGCGAAGATGATGCAGGATGTGATTGCTGAACCTTACCGAGCCAAACTGCTGCCTAAGTTTGATGAGTCCCGCAAGGCCGTCGCGGATATTGGCGCGCTGGCGAGCGGGATTTCGGGTTCCGGCCCGACCTTATTTGCACTGTGCGATAACACCGACACCGCACAGCGCGTGGCTGACTGGCTCAGCCAACATTATTTGCAGAACCAGGAAGGTTTTGTACATATTTGCCGTCTGGATACGGCTGGCGCACGAGTTTTGGGATAAAGCATGAAACTGTACAACCTTAAAGATCACAACGAGCAGGTTACTTTCGCACAGGCCGTTACCCAGGGGCTGGGCAAGCAGCAGGGTCTGTTCTTCCCGCACGACCTGCCGGAGTTTGAGCTGACTGAAATCGACGCCATGCTGGATATGGACTTTGTCAGCCGCAGCAGCAAAATTCTGTCTGCCTTTATCGGCGATGAGATCCCGCAGGAGATTCTGGAAGAGCGCGTGGGTGCGGCTTTCGCTTTCCCTGCACCGGTCAATATGGTCGAACCGGACGTAGGCTGCCTGGAGTTGTTCCACGGCCCGACGCTGGCGTTTAAAGACTTTGGCGGGCGCTTTATGGCCCAGATGCTGACCCACATCAGCGGCGACAAACCGGTGACCATTCTGACCGCTACATCAGGCGACACCGGCGCGGCCGTGGCCCATGCGTTTTATGGCATTGAGAACGTACGCGTAGTCATTCTTTACCCACGTGGGAAAATCAGCCCGCTGCAGGAAAAACTGTTCTGTACCCTCGGCGGCAATATTGAAACCGTGGCGATTGACGGTGACTTCGATGCCTGTCAGGCGCTGGTGAAACAGGCGTTTGACGATGAGGAACTGAAGGTGGCGCTCGGGTTAAACTCGGCGAACTCCATCAACATCAGCCGCCTGCTGGCGCAGATTTGCTACTACTTTGAAGCCGTGGCTCAGTTGCCGCAGGAAGCCCGTAACCAGCTGGTGGTTTCCGTGCCGAGCGGTAACTTTGGTGACCTGACTGCCGGCCTGCTGGCGAAATCACTCGGCCTGCCGATTAAGCGTTTTATCGCGGCCACGAATGCCAACGACACCGTTCCACGCTTCCTCGCAGAAGGTCAGTGGGCGCCTAAAACGACCGTTGCAACGCTTTCCAACGCCATGGACGTAAGCCAGCCTAACAACTGGCCGCGTGTGGAAGAACTGTTCCGCCGCAAAATCTGGCGCCTGACCGACCTGGGCTATGCCGCAGTCACGGATGAAACCACCAAAGAGACGATGCGTGAGTTGAAGGCTATTGGCTACGTTTCCGAACCGCATGCGGCCATTGCTTACCGTGCCCTGCGCGACCAGCTGCAGCCAGGCGAGTTTGGCCTGTTCCTGGGGACGGCGCATCCGGCGAAGTTTAAAGAGAGCGTAGAAGAGATTCTGGGCGAGCCGCTACCGCTGCCTCAGGAGCTGGCGTCCCGCGCCGACCTGCCGCTGCTGTCCCATAACCTTCCTGCTGATTTTGCCGAATTGCGTAAGTTCATGATGGTCAAAGCCTGATTCTGACACCCCACTTCGTCGGTAAAAGTGGGGCCGTTCTCTTCGTTGAATTAGGGAGGGAATCGGCAGAAATTCCGCAGGGAAAAAGGAGGGATTCCCATAAAATGCGGGAGGTTAGAGATTAGGATTGCGGAGAATAACGCGGGTGTGATTTCCGACATAAGCTCATCTTAACGGGCCACTGGGCCGGCTTAAGAAGTAAGGAGCAAGCTATGTTGAAATCCATCTTTCTGGCGTTGTCTCTGCTGGTGGTGACGCCGCTGGCGGTACAGGCGGGAGAAATCACCCTGCTGCCTGCGGTGACGCTGCACTTTGGCGATCGGGATAATCACGGGCGCTACTGGGACGGCCATTCCTGGCGAGATCATGACTGGTGGGGAAGGCACTATGAGTGGCGTGAACACCGCTGGCAGCGCCATGCACATTTCGATGGCCCGCCGCGCTATCATCATGATGACCGCTGGGATAGATGACCGGCGCTAGTGCAAATTAAAACGCCAGCTTAGCGCTGGCGTTTTTTTTACTGCTCGTGGCGCTTAAACACCAGTTCGTTTTTCTGTGAGGCGTCTGCATCAAAGAAGTAGCCGTCGGTATTAAACGCTTTTAGCTGTTCGGGCTTCGTCAGGCGATTCTCAATGATGTAGCGGCTCATCATCCCACGCGCTTTTTTCGCATAGAAGCTAATGACTTTAAACTTGCCGTTCTTCTCATCCAGGAAGACTGGCTTGATGATTTCCGCATTCAGCTTCTTCGGCTTAACCGCTTTAAAGTATTCATCAGACGCCAGGTTTACCACGACATTGTCACCCTGCGTCGCCAGTACCTGGTTCAGCTTCTCGGTAATTGTGTCGCCCCAGAAGTGATAAAGATCTTTGCCTTTCGGGTTTTCGAGGCGGATGCCCATTTCCAGACGGTAAGGCTGCATCAGGTCCAGCGGACGCAGTACGCCGTAGAGTCCGGAAAGCATACGCAGGTGCTGCTGGGCGAAATCAAAGTCCGCTTCGCTAAACTCTTCGGCCTGCAGGCCGGTATAAACATCGCCTTTAAACGCAAGAATAGCCGGGCGAGCGTTTTGCGGAGTGAACGCCGGCTGCCACTCATGGAAGCGCGTTTCGTTAAGCGAAGCCAGCTTGTCGCTGATGCTCATCAGCGAGGCAATTTGCGGCGCGCTAAGCTTGCGGGCAACGCTGATTAACTGCTGGGAGTATTCCAGCAGTTCAGGCTGTGTGTAGCGGTCCGTAGGCAGCTCGCTTTGGTAATCCAGCGTCTTGGCAGGTGAGATAAGAATTAGCATGTCCACTCCTTGCATAGTTTGGCCGTTACTTTAGCAAATTTCCCGGACGTGGCGGCCTATGGCTGCGATTAGCTAAGGTTTTTTTTCAACGTCTCTGTCCCAAACGCCGGGCGCAAGCTGGTTCTTAATGTCAGGAAAACGGTTTGGATTGAATATTGGGGAGATCCCGAGCTTTTGCTGGCGTAAATAATCCGCCGCTATCGCTTTCACCACGGGTGAGAGCAGCAGGATCGCCGTGATATTGGTTATCGCCATGATGGCCATCGCCACGTCTGCCAGCTGCCAGACCAGCGGCAGCGCGGCCTGCGTACCGAACATCACCATTGTGAGCACCATAAAGCGCAGTAAAAATTTCAGCGCGCGTCTGTCCTGGTTGAGGAACAGCAAATTGTTCTCTGCGTAGGTGTAGTTCGCCATGATGGACGTGAAGGCGAACAGGAAGACGATTATCACGATAAAGCCGCTACCCCAGCCGCCAACCGCCGAGCTAAACGCCTGCTGAACCAGGATAATGCCGCTACGCGAGGTTTCAATGCCGTCTATCATGCCGGACATCAGCACGATGGCGGCGGTCGCGGTGCAGATGATTAGCGTGTCGATTAACACACCAAACATTTGTACCACGCCCTGAGTCGCCGGGTGTGGAGGCCATGCCGCTGCGGCGGCTGCGGCGTTAGGCGTGGAGCCCATGCCCGCCTCGTTGGAAAACATCCCGCGCTGAAAACCGTTGGTGATGGCCTGGCTCACGGTATAGCCCAGCGCACCTGAAGCGGCTTCATGCCAGCCAAAAGCGTGGCTGAAAATCAGCCTGATCACCTCCGGGAAGCGTTCAATGTGCAGGACAACAACATACAGGCTCATGCACACCCATAGTAATGCCATCAGCGGCACCAGCCATTGCGAGAGCCGGGCGATGGTTCTCATTCCACGCCAGATAACCAGCGCGGTGACGGCAACCAGGAAAACGCCTACCCAGATTTTTGGCACGTCAAACGCATAGTGTGTGGCGATAGCGATGGAGTTAGCCTGAACGGCGTTAAATATCATGCCGAAGGCAACGATCAAAAAGACGGAAAACAGCACGCCCATCCAGCGCATGCCAAGGCCGCGCTCCATGTACCAGGCCGGGCCGCCGCGATAGTTTCCGTCTTTGTCCCGGCTCTTATAGAGCTGGGCGAGCGAGCATTCTGCAAAGGCGGTGGCCATGCTGAGTACTGCAGCAACCCACATCCAGAAAACCGAGCCGGGACCACCTGCAGAGATGGCAAGCGCGATACCCGCAAGATTTCCGCTGCCCACGCGAGCGGCAAGGCTGGTGCAGAGCGCCTGGAATGAGGATATTCCGGAAGGATCGGCTGAGTTGCTGTTGAGAAGGAAAATGCGTAGACGGGTAAAATAGCGGAACTGGACGAAGCCGCTGCGGAAGGTGAACCAGATGCCTGCGCCAATCAGCAGCCAGAGCAACACCGAGCCCCAAAGCACTTCGTTGATAAATAATAAGAAATCTGTCATTAACGTCCCTCTTGTTAATGCGTGATGGCGGCGAGGTTGACGGGCCCGGGCCATGCAGTCCATTACGTTACAGATAAATTGGCGGCCGAGTTTATCATATTCTGGTCCACTGGACGGACAGCACTTGTCGCGGTTGCACCTGATGGGCGGCGTGATATCATCAAGTCAGACCGGTTACATCTCCCTAACAAGCTACACCTGAAGAGAAACACTCATTATGACGGATAAATTGACTTCTTTGCGTCAACTGACCACCGTGGTTGCTGACACCGGAGATATCGCGGCGATGAAGCTGTATCAGCCGCAAGATGCTACTACCAACCCTTCTCTGATTCTTAACGCTGCGCAGATCCCTGAGTATCGCAAACTGATTGACGAAGCGATTACCTGGGCGCGTAGCCAGAGCAGCGACCGCGCTCAGCAGGTGGTTGACGCTTCCGATAAGCTGGCTGTGAACATCGGCCTGGAAATTCTGAAGCTGATCCCTGGCCGTATTTCTACCGAAGTGGATGCTCGCCTGTCTTATGACACCGAAGCCAGCATCGCTAAAGCGAAACACCTGATCAAGCTCTACAACGACGCAGGCATCAGCAACGATCGCATTCTGATTAAACTGGCTTCAACCTGGCAGGGCATTCGCGCTGCAGAGCAGCTGGAAAAAGAAGGCATCAACTGTAACTTGACCCTGCTGTTCTCCTTCGCTCAGGCTCGTGCCTGTGCTGAAGCTGGCGTATTCCTGATTTCTCCGTTTGTGGGCCGTATCCTCGACTGGTACAAAGCTAACACCGACAAGAAAGAGTACGCCCCGCAGGAAGATCCAGGCGTGGTGTCCGTGACCGAAATCTACCAGTACTACAAGCAGCACGGCTATGAAACCGTGGTGATGGGCGCAAGCTTCCGTAACGTCGGTGAAATTATCGAGCTGGCTGGCTGTGACCGTCTGACCATCGCACCTGCCCTGCTGAAAGAGCTGGCAGAAAGCGAAGGCGCAATCGAGCGTAAGCTGAGCTATAGCGGTGAAGTGAAGGCGCGCCCTGAGCGCATCACCGAGTCCCAGTTCCTGTGGCAGCATAACCAGGACCCAATGGCTGTAGACAAACTGGCGGACGGTATCCGTAAGTTTGCTATCGACCAGGAAAAACTGGAAAAAATGATCGGCGACCTGCTGTAACCATTTCCGTGGCCGGCGCCTGTCGGCCACGCTTTTCACCGCTTCCCCTGTCTGCATCCTCTTTCGCCGTGTATCATTCCGCTCAGGCTTGCTGATTTCCGGAAACTTTATGAATACCTTACGCATTGGACTCGTATCCATTTCTGACCGCGCTTCCAGCGGCGTGTACCAGGACAAAGGCATCCCTGCGCTGCAGGAATGGCTGGAAAACACCCTGACCACGCCTTTTGAGATGCAAACTCGCCTGATCCCCGATGAACAGCCAATTATCGAGCAAACGCTTTGCGAGCTGGTTGATGAGATGGGTTGCCATTTGGTGCTGACCACCGGGGGAACCGGCCCTGCACGCCGCGACGTGACGCCGGACGCTACGCTTGCGGTTGCTGATCGCGTGATGCCCGGGTTTGGCGAGCAGATGCGTCAAATCAGCCTGCATTTTGTCCCGACGGCGATCCTTTCGCGTCAGGTGGGGGTTATCCGTAAACAGGCGCTGATCGTTAACCTGCCGGGGCAGCCAAAATCAATTCAGGAAACGCTGGAAGGCGTGAAGGACGAAAGCGGGAAGGTTGTGGTGCCAGGTATTTTTGCAAGTGTACCGTATTGTATACAGTTGCTGGATGGGCCTTATATTGAAACTAATGTACAGGTGGTAGCAGCTTTTCGTCCTAAAAGCGCACGTCGCGAAACAAAACCCTGAATAATCAGCTTTTGTGACATAAGATCGAATTGTTATGGAGTGTTAACATTTAACCGTTATAGTAACTCTGGCTTTACATACAAACGGAAAAAATAATTAACACTCCTCTTTACAAGCGGTCCCCTATGTCAAAACAGCACGCCAGACCTCTTAATCGCCAGGACTATAAAACCCTGACGCTTGCCGCCCTCGGCGGTGCACTCGAATTCTACGACTTCATCATTTTCGTCTTCTTTGCGGCCGTACTGGGAGAGCTTTTCTTCCCGGCTGACATCCCTGAGTGGCTGCGCCAGGTGCAAACGTTCGCCATCTTTGCTGCGGGCTATCTCGTGCGTCCTCTGGGCGGTGTCGTCATGGCGCATTTTGGCGATCTGGTGGGGCGCAAAAAGATGTTTACCCTCAGCATTCTGCTGATGGCTGTTCCGACGCTGGCTATTGGCCTGTTGCCGACCTATGCGTCGTTAGGGATTGCGGCTCCGTTGCTGTTATTGCTGATGCGTATCCTGCAGGGGGCGGCAATTGGGGGAGAAGTCCCTGGAGCCTGGGTGTTCGTTTCCGAACACGTTCCGGAAAAGCGCATCGGTATTGCCTGCGGTATCTTAACGATGGGGCTGACCGTCGGGATTCTGCTGGGTTCTGTAGTGGCAACCATCATCAATACCTCAATGACTCAGCAGGCTATTCACGATGGCGGCTGGCGTATTCCTTTCTTCCTGGGCGGGATTTTCGGCCTGGTGGCGATGTACCTGCGCCGCTGGCTGCGTGAAACGCCTGTTTTCCTCGAAATGCAGCAGCGCAAGGCGCTGGCCGAAGAGCTGCCGCTCAAATCGGTGATAGTTGGCCATAAAAAAGCGGTGGTCGTTTCTATGCTGCTGACCTGGCTGCTTTCCGCCTGCATCGTGGTGGTGATTTTGATGTCACCGATTTGGCTGCAAAAACAGCACGGTATTGCGCCAGCCCTGACGCTGCAGGCGAACAGCATTGCTACGATTATGCTGTGTGTTGGCTGCCTGCTGGCAGGGCTGGCGGCCGATCGCTTTGGTGCGGGGAAAACCTTTATCTTCGGTAGTGTTCTGCTTGCCGTGTGCAGCTGGTTGTTTTACCACCTGAGCGGAACTCATCCCGAACATCTCTTCCTGCTGTATGGTCTGGTCGGGTTGAGCGTGGGCGTGGTTGGCGCGGTGCCGTTTGTCATGGTGCGGGCGTTTCCGGCACAGGTTCGTTTCACCGGCATATCCTTCTCTTACAATTTGTCGTATGCCATTTTCGGCGGCCTGACGCCAATTGCGGTGACCATGCTGATGGGCGTTTCGCCAATGGCACCGGCCTGGTACGTGTTGGCGCTGGCTATCGTGGGGTTGGTGATGGGAATTTGGTTAAGAAAGGATATTCATCATCAGGATGAGATAGAAGAAGGGGCATTTACTTCGTCCTGAATAAAAAAACGCGGAGCAGGGCTCCGCGTTTAGATTGATGACAAACAGTCGAAAAACGTGGTTTTCGACTGTTTGGGCAAACCAGAGAACATAATTCATTGTTTTTATTAGGTCTGAGTACAACCCTGTTTAAAACAGTCAATTTTGCCAGTAGTTTCAACGCGGAGCAGGGCTCCGCGTTTTAGTTTCCGCTAAAGGAAGATTAGTGTTTTTCGCCGATTGGCAGCACGGTGCGGCCAAACTGCTCGTTCAGCACTTCACCCATTGCGAGGTAGATAGCGCTTGCGCCACAAACCAGGCCAATCCAGCCAGCAACCTTAACGATAGCTTCGTTATCCGCCAGGTGGCCAATCGCCAGCAGGGCAAACAGCACGGTCAGGCTGGCAAACACGAACTGCAGCATGCGTGGCGCTTTCAGGGTGCCGAAGAACATGAACAGCGTGAATACGCCCCACAGGCCCAGGTACGCGCCGAGGAAGTGGCCGTTGGCCGCATCACTCAGGCCCATTTTAGGCATCAGCAGAATCGCCACCAGCGTCAGCCAGAAAGAGCCGTAAGAGGTGAAGGCGGTTAAACCGAAAGTGTTCCCTTTTTTAAACTCCAGCAGTCCCGCGAAGATTTGCGCGATCCCACCGTAGAAAATCCCCATCGCGAGGATAGTAACGTCAAAACCAAAAATACCTGCGTTATGCAGGTTGAGCAAAATGGTGGTCATGCCGAAGCCCATTAAGCCCAGGGGAGCTGGATTAGCCAACTTAGTGTTGCCCATAGTTCCTCTGAAAAATTCATCTGAAATGTAATGTCAATTAATGCCACGCAGCCGGGAGTCCGGTTGCGGGCGCGGCATAATAATCAGGCAGCACGTCGCCGTCTATGATCTGAGCGGGGGGAAAGCAGAAAATTTTTTTTCATCTGCCCCTTGATGGCAGGCGTTGCGACCCCATCTTGTATGCAACCGCAGTTGGCGGACCTGAAAAAAAACGCTTCGGGCAGTTGAAACAGATGCTTTTGCCCGCATAACAGGTTCACAACCACATGATGACGAATTTTTAGTGGAGACGTTTAGATGGGTAAAATTATTGGTATCGACCTGGGGACAACCAACTCTTGTGTCGCGATTATGGATGGTACAACTGCTCGTGTGCTGGAGAACGCCGAGGGCGACCGCACCACGCCTTCTATCATTGCTTACACTCAGGACGGCGAAATCCTGGTAGGTC
Organism: Enterobacteriaceae bacterium RIT693; assembly: GCA_009668225.1. GTDB lineage: Bacteria > Pseudomonadota > Gammaproteobacteria > Enterobacterales > Enterobacteriaceae > Cedecea. Next base: position 258,395 of record WJYK01000004.1, read on the forward strand.
AGCCGGCTAAACGTCAGGCAGTGACTAACCCGCAAAACACTCTGTTTGCGATCAAACGCCTGATTGGCCGTCGCTTCCAGGACGAAGAAGTGCAGCGTGATGAAGCCATCATGCCTTACAAAATCATCGGCGCTGACAACGGCGACGCATGGATTGACGTAAAAGGTCAGAAAATGGCACCGCCGCAGATCTCTGCTGAAGTGCTGAAGAAAATGAAGAAAACCGCGGAAGATTACCTGGGTGAGCCGGTAACCGAAGCTGTTATCACCGTACCTGCTTACTTCAACGATGCTCAGCGTCAGGCAACGAAAGACGCCGGCCGTATCGCAGGTCTGGAAGTCAAACGTATCATCAACGAACCAACCGCTGCCGCGCTGGCTTACGGTCTGGATAAAGAAGTGGGTAACCGCACTATCGCGGTTTACGACCTCGGTGGTGGTACCTTCGATATCTCCATTATCGAAATCGACGAAGTTGACGGTGAAAAAACCTTCGAAGTACTGGCAACCAACGGTGATACCCACCTGGGTGGTGAAGACTTCGATAGCCGCATGATTAACTACCTCGTTGACGAGTTTAAGAAAGATCAGGGCATTGACCTGCGTAACGATCCGCTGGCCATGCAGCGCCTGAAAGAAGCGGCAGAAAAAGCGAAAATCGAGCTTTCTTCCGCGCAGCAGACCGACGTGAACCTGCCGTACATCACTGCAGACGCGACCGGTCCAAAACACATGAACATCAAAGTGACCCGTGCGAAACTGGAATCCCTGGTTGAAGACCTGGTAAACCGTTCTATCGAGCCGCTGAAAGTTGCACTGCAGGATGCTGGCCTGTCCGTTTCCGATATTCAGGACGTTATCCTGGTCGGCGGGCAGACGCGTATGCCAATGGTGCAGAAAAAAGTTGCCGAGTTCTTTGGTAAAGAGCCGCGTAAAGACGTTAACCCGGATGAAGCTGTTGCTATCGGTGCAGCGGTTCAGGGTGGTGTTCTGACGGGTGAAGTGAAAGACGTACTGCTGCTGGACGTTACCCCTCTGTCTCTGGGTATCGAAACCATGGGCGGCGTGATGACTGCGCTGATCAACAAAAACACCACTATTCCGACCAAGCACAGCCAGGTGTTCTCTACCGCGGAAGACAACCAGTCTGCGGTAACCATTCACGTGATTCAGGGGGAGCGTAAACGCGCCTCCGATAACAAATCACTGGGTCAGTTCAACCTGGATGGGATCAGCCCGGCACCGCGCGGTATGCCGCAGATCGAAGTGACCTTTGATATCGATGCTGACGGTATCCTGCACGTTTCCGCGAAAGATAAAAATAGCGGTAAAGAGCAGAAGATCACCATCAAGGCTTCTTCCGGTCTGAACGAAGAAGAAATCGAGAAAATGGTACGTGATGCAGAAGCAAACGCCGAAGCTGACCGTAAGTTCGAAGAGCTGGTTCAGACCCGTAACCAGGGTGACCATCTGCTGCACAGCACCCGTAAGCAGGTTGAAGAAGCTGGTGACAAACTGCCGGCTGACGACAAAACTGCGATCGAGTCTGCGCTGACCGCGCTGGAAGCGTCTCTGAAAGGCGAAGATAAAGCGGACATCGAAGCCAAAATGCAGGCGCTGGCTCAGGTTTCTCAGAAGCTGATGGAACTGGCTCAGCAGCAGCACGCTGAGCAGCAGGCTGGCAATGCCGCAGATGCAGGCAGCGCTAACGCTGGCAAAGACGACGATGTTGTTGATGCCGAGTTCGAAGAAGTTAAAGATAAAAAATAATCGCCCTGATGCAGGGTAATTAACCGGCACGGGCGCGGAGTTTACTCCACGCCCGTGCTCGTATGTTAAGGGCAGAAAAAAGAGATGGCGAAGAGAGACTATTACGAGGTTTTAGGCGTTCCGAAGTCAGCGGATGAGCGTGAAATCAAAAAAGCCTACAAGCGCCTGGCGATGAAGTTCCATCCGGACCGTAACCAGGGTGATAAAGAGGCCGAGGCGAAGTTCAAAGAGATCAAAGAAGCCTACGAGATCCTCACCGACGATCAAAAACGTGCGGCCTACGATCAGTACGGCCACGCTGCGTTTGAGCAGGGCGGTATGGGCGGCGGTGGCGGCTTTGGCGGCGGCGGTGCGGACTTCAGCGATATCTTTGGCGACGTATTTGGCGACATTTTTGGTGGCGGACGCCGTCAACGTGCGTCCCGTGGTGCGGACCTGCGCTACAACATGGACTTAACGCTTGAAGAAGCGGTTCGTGGCGTCACCAAAGAGATCCGTATCCCGACGCTGGAAGAGTGTGAGGTTTGCCACGGCAGCGGCGCGAAAAAAGGTTCTTCCCCGCAGACCTGTCCAACCTGCCACGGGCAGGGCCAGGTACAGATGCGTCAGGGTTTCTTTACCGTGCAGCAAAGCTGTCCTCATTGCCAGGGCCGCGGCACCATCATTAAAGATCCGTGCAACAGCTGCCACGGCCACGGTCGCGTAGAGAAAACCAAAACGCTGTCGGTAAAAATCCCGGCTGGCGTGGACACCGGCGACCGTATTCGTCTTTCTGGCGAAGGTGAAGCGGGTGAACACGGCGCACCATCAGGCGATCTGTACGTTCAGGTTCAGGTGAAACAGCACCCAATCTTTGAGCGTGAAGGTAATAACCTGTACTGCGAAGTGCCGATCAACTTTGCGATGGCCGCGCTGGGTGGGGAAATTGAAGTCCCTACGCTTGATGGCCGCGTTAAGCTGAAGGTGCCGAATGAGACACAAACCGGCAAGCTGTTCAGAATGCGTGGTAAAGGTGTGAAATCGGTACGCGGTGGTGCTCAGGGCGATCTGCTGTGCCGCGTTGTCGTCGAGACACCGGTTAGCCTGAACGAAAAACAGAAAAAGCTGCTTCGTGATTTAGAAGAGAGCTTCGGTGGGCCTACGGGGGCTAATAACAGCCCGCGTTCTAAGAGTTTCTTCGACGGCGTGAAGAAATTCTTTGACGATTTGACCCGCTGATTTCTTCCGGCTCCAATGTCGAAAAAACCTGAACTGCTTCATTCGGTTCAGGTTTTTTTATGTCGTCTATAAATGCTCGGTTTTTACGATCTATTATTGCCATATAAGCTGATTTTATCGATGTATCATTGTCGCTATGCTGGCTACCATAATAGTGTTCAGGATGAATTGGCTGCTTAGATAACTGGGTGAAATAATGACTAAAAATCTGCAACGTTTTTTTCAAAATGATGCCGCAGGCGGTATTTTTTTGATTGTTGCCGCCGCGCTGGCGATGTTACTTGCCAATATGGGCTCGACCAGCGGTGGCTACGAGGCTTTCCTTGCCACGCCTGTTGAGGTGCGAATAGGGCCGCTGGATATCAGTAAAAATCTGCTGCTGTGGGTCAACGACGCCCTGATGGCGATTTTCTTTCTGATGATTGGCCTGGAGGTGAAGCGGGAAATGGTTATCGGTTCATTAGCCGATCGCCGTCAGGCTGCGTTTCCCGTCATTGCCGCTCTGGGCGGGATGGTGGTTCCGGCCCTACTGTATCTGGCTTTTAACTATGCCGATCCGGTAACGCGTGAAGGTTGGGCTATTCCGGCAGCAACCGACATCGCGTTTGCTTTAGGGATCCTGGCGCTGCTGGGCAACCGCGTTCCGCTGGCGCTGAAGGTCTTCCTGATGGCGCTGGCGATTATCGATGACCTCGGGGCAATTGTGATTATCGCGCTGTTTTATACCCACGATCTCTCGATGATGTCGTTGGGCGTTGCGGCGGCGGCGATTGTTGCTCTGGCATTACTGAACCTGTTTAACGTCCGTCGAACCGGCGTCTATATACTGGTTGGCATAATACTTTGGACGGCGGTATTAAAATCAGGCGTGCATGCCACACTTGCCGGTGTGATTATTGGCTTCTTCATCCCGCTAAAAGAGCATAAAGGGCGCTCGCCCGCTCAGGAGCTGGAGCACGTGCTGCATCCCTGGGTTGCTTTCCTGATCCTGCCGCTGTTTGCTTTTGCCAACGCCGGGGTTTCACTAAACGGGGTGACGCTGCAGGGGCTGACATCTCTGCTACCGCTTGGCATTATTGCCGGGTTGTTTATCGGTAAGCCGCTGGGCATTAGTCTGTTCTGCTGGCTGGCGCTTAAGTTTAAGTTTGCCTCGCTGCCGGAGGGCACAAGCTTCAGGGATATTATGGCGGTGGGCGTGCTGTGCGGCATTGGTTTTACGATGTCGATTTTCATCGCCTCGCTGGCATTTGGCGACGTGGATGCCGAGCTGATTACCTGGGCGAAGCTGGGGATTTTGCTGGGGTCGTTACTTTCAGCTGTCGTAGGTTTTACCATGCTAAAAGCACGGTTGCCTAAGGCGACTTCATGACGGTACTGGTAAACGGGTCATCGTCTGATGACCCGATAATGGATTAACTCTCAGGGAGTGAAGGGCATGTCCCATATTAATTACAACCATCTTTATTATTTCTGGCACGTCTGCAAAGAGGGGTCAGTCGTCGGTGCTGCCGAAGCGTTGTTCCTGACTCCGCAAACGATCACCGGGCAAATTAAAGCGCTTGAAGAGCGCCTGCAGGGGAAATTATTTCGCCGTCAGGGAAGGGGGCTTGTGCCTTCAGAGCTGGGGCAGCTTGTCTTTCGCTACGCCGACAGAATGTTTACCTTAAGCCAGGAAATGCTGGATATCGTTAACTACCGTAAAGAGGCGAATATTCTGTTTGATGTTGGCGTCGCGGATGCGTTATCCAAGCGCCTGGTGAGCGGCGTGCTGGACGCGGCAGTGGTTGAAGATGAGCAAATTCACTTGCGCTGTTTTGAATCGACCCATGAAATGCTGCTCGAGCAGTTGAGCCAGCATAAGCTGGATATGATCATTTCAGATTGCCCGATTGATTCTACCCAGCAAGAGGGGTTGTTTTCAGTGAAGCTTGGCGAGTGCGGTATCAGCTTCTGGTGCAAGGGGCCTGCGCCGGAACAACCTTTTCCGGCCTGTCTTGAAACCCGTCGTTTGCTTATTCCCGGGCGCCGTTCAATGCTGGGGCGTAAGTTGCTTAACTGGATTAACATTCAGGGGCTGAAGATTGAGATATTGGGCGAGTTTGATGATGCCGCCCTGATGAAAGCGTTTGGCGCAGCGCACAACGCTATCTTTGTGGCTCCCACGCTGTATGCGCAGGATATCTATAACGATGATGATATCGTCGAGGTCGGCAGAATGGATAGCGTTCTGGAGGAGTATCATGCGATTTTCGCTGAACGCATGATCCAGCATCCTGCGGTGCAGCGGATCTGCAGCAAGGACTATTCGGCGTTGTTTAAGGTGGACTGAATTGCAGAGATAAAAAAACCGGCGTTAGCCGGTTTTTTTATCAAAGCGACAGCAAACGAGCGATTAAGCCAGTTTGTTGATTTGCGCAGTCAGGTTTGCTTTATGACGCGCAGCTTTGTTTTTGTGGATCAGACCTTTGCTAGCCTGACGATCCACGATTGGTTGCATTTCGTTAAATGCTTTCTGTGCAGCAGCTTTGTCGCCAGTTTCAATCGCTGCGTATACTTTCTTGATGAAAGTACGCATCATAGAGCGACGGCTTGCGTTGTGCTTACGAGCCTTTTCAGACTGTACAGCACGTTTCTTAGCTGATTTGATATTAGCCAAGGTCCAACTCCCAAATATGATCTATGTGGACAATTCAAAGGCCGAGGAATATGCCCCGTTAGCCTTCTTTTGTCAATGGATTTGTGCAAATAAGCGTCGTTAAATTTCCGACACCTCTTACGTGTGATGGCGCGGATTCTACCAGCATCGGGCTTGGGAATACAGTCTTTCGCATCAAAATTCGTCAAGACAAATACGAGGTGGGTGCAAAGCCCTTCCCAGCACAATGAATTCATTCAAGCTTTACGTTAAAGGCGGCAATCGCCGGTTAACCTTAATCGCGGTAGTTGGTATAATCCGCCAATTTCCACTGTTTTGAGCCAGCCATGAAGCTGATACGCGGTATACATAATCTGCGCCGGGAGCACCACGGGTGTGTACTCACCATTGGTAATTTCGATGGCGTGCATCGTGGCCATCAGGCGCTGTTGAAGGGCCTGTGTGAAGAGGGGCGTGCGCGCAACCTCCCGGTAATGATCATGATTTTCGAGCCCCAACCGCTCGAATTGTTTGCACCGGAAAAAGCGCCAGCCCGCCTGACTCGTCTACGAGAAAAACTGCGCTATCTGGCCGAGTGCGGCGTGGACTATGTTCTGTGTGTGCGCTTTGACCGTCGTTTCGCCGCGCTAAGTGCGCAAAATTTTGTTAGCGACCTGTTGGTCGACCGCCTTGGGGTGAAATTCCTCGCGGTGGGTGATGATTTCCGCTTTGGTGCTGGTCGCCAGGGGGATTTCTTGTTATTACAGAAGGCTGGCTGCGAATACGGTTTTGATATCACCAGCACCCAAACGTTTTGCGAGGGGGGTGTCCGTATTAGCAGTACAGCGGTACGCCAGGCGCTGGCCGATGACGATCTACAGCAGGCCGAAAGCCTGTTGGGGCATCCGTTCATGATCTCCGGTCGCGTAGTGCACGGCGATGAGCTGGGCCGCACTATTGGCTTCCCGACGGCGAACCTGCCGCTGCGCCGCCATGTCTCCCCGGTCAAAGGGGTTTATGCGGTTGAAGTCTCAGGCCTCGGTGAAAAGCCGATTGCTGGCGTGGCAAACATTGGCACTCGCCCTACGGTGGCGGGCATACGCCAGCAGCTTGAAGTCCATCTTTTGGATGTTGTAATGGACCTTTATGGTCGCCATATAGAAGTAGTGCTGCGTAAAAAGATACGTAATGAGCAGCGATTTGCTTCACTCGATGAGCTGAAGGCGCAAATCGCCAGAGATGTGGTATCAGCCCGAGAATTTTTTGAGTCAAATGCCTGAAAGGCTAACCGAAATACGGAACCGAGAATCTAATGAGTGACTTTAAATCTACCCTAAATTTGCCTGAAACAGGGTTCCCGATGCGCGGCGATTTAGCCAAGCGCGAACCGGGTATGCTGGCGCGTTGGAATGATGACGATCTGTACGGCATCATCCGTAATGCGAAGAAGGGCAAAAAATCCTTTATTTTGCATGATGGCCCTCCTTATGCGAACGGTAGCATTCACATTGGTCACTCAGTTAACAAGATTCTGAAAGATATTATTATCAAGTCCAAAGGGCTGGCCGGCTTCGATTCCCCGTATGTTCCGGGCTGGGACTGCCACGGTCTGCCGATTGAACTGAAAGTTGAGCAACTGATCGGCAAACCTGGTGAGAAAGTGTCTGCCGCCGAGTTCCGTGCCGCGTGCCGCAAATATGCCGCCGAGCAGGTGGATGGCCAGCGCGAAGACTTTATCCGTCTGGGCGTGCTGGGCGACTGGTCTCGTCCATACCTGACCATGGACTTCAATACCGAAGCCAACATCATTCGTGCGCTGGGTAAAATCATCGGTAACGGCCACCTGCATAAAGGGGCTAAACCGGTTCACTGGTGCGTTGACTGCCGCTCTGCGCTGGCAGAAGCGGAAGTCGAGTACTACGACAAAACGTCCCCGTCTATCGACGTGACGTTCAACGCCGTGGATGTTGATGCGGTAAACGCTAAATTTGGTGCTTCAGCCGTCAATGGCCCGGTCTCCCTGCTTATCTGGACCACCACGCCGTGGACATTACCGGCTAACCGCGCTATCTCCCTGGGCGCGGAGTTCGACTACGTGCTGGTGCAGATTGAAGGCCAGGCGCTGATCGTGGCGAAAGATCTGCTGGAGAGCGTGCTGAAGCGTGCTGCCATCACCGATTACCAGATCCTCGGTACCGTGAAAGGTGCTGAACTTGAGCTGCTGCGCTTCAAACATCCGTTCATGGGCTTTGACGTCCCGGCAATCCTTGGCGATCACGTCACGCTGGATGCGGGTACCGGCGCGGTACATACCGCCGGTGGCCATGGCCCGGACGACTACACCATCAGCCAGAAATACGGTCTGGAAATTGCTAACCCGGTTGGCCCGGACGGCAGCTATCTGCCGGGCACCTACGAAGGCCTCGACGGCGTTCAGGTGTTCAAGGCTAACGACCTGATCGTCAACATCCTGCGTGATAAAGGCGCTCTGCTGCACGTTGAAAAACTGCTGCACAGCTACCCACACTGCTGGCGCCACAAAACGCCCATCATCTTCCGTGCCACCCCGCAATGGTTTATCAGCATGGATCAGAAAGGCCTGCGCGCGCAGTCTCTGAAAGAGATCAAAGGCGTGCAGTGGATCCCTGACTGGGGCCAGGCACGTATCGAATCTATGGTAGCGAATCGCCCTGACTGGTGTATCTCGCGTCAGCGTACCTGGGGCGTGCCGATGTCTCTGTTCGTACATAAAGAGACTGAAGAGCTGCACCCACGTTCGCTTGAGCTGATGGAAGAAGTGGCTAAGCGCGTTGAACAGGACGGCATCCAGGCGTGGTGGGATCTCGACCCGCGCGACATCATGGGCGACGACGCCGACAGCTACGTGAAAGTGCCTGATACCCTGGACGTGTGGTTCGACTCCGGGTCAACCAATTACTCCGTGGTCGACGCGCGCCCTGAGTTTAACGGCCATTCTGCGGATATGTACCTGGAAGGCTCCGATCAGCACCGCGGCTGGTTTATGTCCTCCCTGATGATCTCCACGGCAATGAAAGGCAAAGCGCCTTACCGCCAGGTACTGACCCACGGCTTCACCGTTGATGGTCAGGGCCGTAAAATGTCCAAGTCCATCGGCAACACCGTTAGCCCGCAGGACGTGATGAACAAGCTCGGTGCGGACATTCTGCGTCTGTGGGTGGCGTCTACCGACTACACCGGTGAAATGGCAGTTTCTGACGAGATTCTGAAACGTTCCGCTGACGCTTATCGTCGTATCCGTAACACCGCGCGCTTCTTGCTGGCAAACCTGAATGGCTTCAATCCAGAAACCGATATGGTGAAACCGGAAGAGATGGTGGTGCTGGATCGCTGGGCCGTTGGCTGTGCGCAAGAAGCGCAGGCGGATATCATCGCCTCTTACGAAAACTACGATTTCCACGAAGTTGTGCAGCGTCTGATGCGCTTCTGTTCCGTGGAAATGGGCTCGTTCTACCTCGACATCATTAAAGACCGCCAGTATACCGCGAAAGCGGACAGCGTTGCGCGTCGCAGCTGCCAGACCGCGTTGTATCACATCTCTGAGGCGCTGGTGCGCTGGATGGCGCCGATCATGTCCTTCACCGCCGACGAAATCTGGGGCTACCTGCCGGGTTCTCGCGAGAAATATGTGTTCACCGGTGAATGGTACGAAGGTCTGTTTGGCCTGGCGGAAAGCGAAGCGATGAACGGTGAGTTCTGGGACACCCTGCTGACCGTGCGTGGCGAAGTGAACAAAGTCATTGAGCAAGCCCGTGCTGATAAGCGTATCGGTGGCTCTCTGGAAGCGGCAGTGACGCTGTATGCCGACAATGCGCTGGCGACTAAGCTGAACAGTCTGAGCGATGAATTGCGATTTGTCCTGTTGACCTCCGGTGCTGCGGTTGCCGATTATGCGCAGGCGAGCGAAGACGCTCAGCAGAGCGAAATCCTCAAGGGGTTGAAAGTGGCTTTGCGTAAAGCCGACGGTGAGAAGTGCCCGCGCTGCTGGCATTACACTACCGATATCGGTCAGGTAGCGGAACACGCAGAAATCTGCGGCCGCTGTGTCAGCAACGTAGCCGGTGACGGCGAACAACGTAAGTTTGCTTGATGAAACCCATTTTCTCTACCGGATTGCGCTGGCTGTGGCTGGTGGTGGTCGTTCTGATTGTGGATCTGGGCAGTAAATATCTGATCCTCCAGCACTTCATGCTGGGGGATACGGTGTCACTGTTCCCGTCCCTGAATTTGCACTACGCCCGTAACTATGGCGCGGCATTTAGCTTCCTGGCCGACAAAGGCGGCTGGCAGCGCTGGTTCTTCGCGGGTATCGCTATCGGTATCTGCGTGGCGCTGGTGTGGATGATGTATCGCGCTAAGGCGAGTCAGAAGCTGAATAACATCGCCTATGCGTTAATCATTGGCGGTGCGCTCGGCAATCTGTTCGATCGCTTGTGGCACGGCTTTGTCGTCGACATGATCGATTTCTACGTTGGCGACTGGCACTTTGCCACCTTCAATCTGGCCGATACCGCAATCTGTATCGGCGCGGCGCTGATTGTGCTGGAGGGTTTCTTTGTCTCCTCCGATAAGCCCGCAAAGCAAAAAGGGTAACCCATGGCTGAGTCTGTACAGAGCAACAGCGCGGTGCTGGTGCATTTCACGCTGAAGCTTGAAGATGGCTCCACCGCGGAGTCGACCCGTGCCAACGGTAAGCCTGCGCTGTTCCGCCTTGGGGATGAGACACTGTCCCCGGGTCTGGAAGACCAGCTGGTTGGCCTGAAGGCTGGCGATAAAAAAGCGTTTTCGCTTGCGCCAGAGGCGGCTTTTGGCATCCCAAGTCCGGATATGATCCAATACTTCTCGCGTCGCGAATTCGTTGATGCGGGCGAGCCGGAGCCGGGTGCCATTATGCTGTTTACCGCAATGGATGGCAGCGAAATGCCGGGCGTGGTGCGTGAAGTTAACGGCGACTCGATTACCGTCGACTTTAACCATCCGCTGGCCGGGCAGACTATCCATTTTGATATTGAAGTACTGGAAGTTAATCCGGTACTGGAGGCGTTGAATGCAGATCCTGTTGGCTAATCCCAGAGGCTTTTGTGCTGGGGTCGACCGCGCTATCAGCATTGTCGAAAACGCGCTGCAGATTTACGGCGCACCAATCTACGTTCGCCACGAAGTGGTGCATAACCGCTACGTGGTGGACAGCCTGCGCGAGCGCGGGGCGATTTTCATCGAGCAAATCAGCGAAGTGCCGGACGGCGCGATCCTGATTTTCTCGGCGCACGGTGTTTCTCAGGCGGTGCGTAACGAAGCCAAAAGCCGCGAGCTGACGGTCTTCGATGCCACCTGCCCGCTGGTGACCAAAGTGCATATGGAAGTGGCGCGTGCGAGCCGTCGTGGCGAAGAGTCCATTCTGATTGGCCATGCCGGTCACCCGGAAGTCGAAGGCACCATGGGCCAGTACAGCAACCCGAAAGGCGGAATGTACCTGGTTGAGTCGCCGGATGATGTCTGGACGCTTGAGGTTAAAGACGAAAGCAACCTGTCGTTTATGACCCAGACCACGCTTTCCGTGGACGATACTTCGGACGTGATTGACGCCCTGCGCAAGCGCTTCCCGAAGATCATCGGCCCGCGTAAAGACGACATTTGCTATGCCACCACTAACCGTCAGGAAGCGGTGCGTGCGCTGGCTAATGAAGCGGATGTGGTGCTGGTCGTGGGGTCTAAAAACTCCTCTAACTCTAATCGCCTTGCCGAACTGGCACAGCGAATGGGGAAAGCGGCCTACCTGATTGATGACGCCGCGGATATCCAGGAGGCCTGGGTAAAAGAGGCCAATTGCGTCGGCGTTACCGCCGGGGCTTCTGCACCGGACGTGCTGGTGCAGAACGTCATCACCCGCCTGCGCGAGCTGGGCGGCAGCGAAGCCCAGGAGCTGACCGGGCGCGAAGAGAACATTGTTTTTGAAGTACCGCGTGAGCTGCGAGTCGACATACGTGAAGTAGACTAGCGTCGTCGATTTCTGTTTATGAGAAGATGCCAGCTGGTGTATGCCCGCTGGCATTTTTTATGGAGAAAAGCATGACCAGAACCCCGATTATTCTTGATACCGATCCCGGTATCGACGATGCGGTTGCCATTGCAGCAGCCCTGTTTGCACCCCAGCTGGATTTGAAGCTGATTACGACCGTCGCCGGTAATGTGTCGGTGGATAAAACCACGCGTAATGCGCTGCAGCTGCTGGAGTTTTGGCAAGAAGATACGCCCGTTGCCAGAGGTGCTTCGGTACCGCTGCTGCGTCCATTGCGGGATGCGGCCTACGTGCACGGCGAATCGGGGATGGAAGGTTATGTCTTTACCGAAACGTCTCGTCATGCGCTGCCGGTGCCCGCATTTCAGGCTATGTACGATTGCCTGATAAACAGCGATGAGCCGGTTACTTTGGTCACCATTGGCCCGCTGACTAACGTCGCTTTGCTGCTGACTCAATACCCGGCGTGTAAAGCGAAAATCAAACGGCTGGTGATGATGGGCGGATCTGCGGGCCGGGGTAACTTTACGCCGACGGCCGAATTCAACATCGCTATTGATCCTGAAGCCGCTGCCCGTATTTTTGAGAGCGGTCTGGAGATAGTCATGTGCGGGCTGGATGTCACCAATCGGGCCATGCTTTCTCCTGAGTATCTGGCTCGCCTGCCTGAGCTCAATCGCACCGGGAAAATGCTGCATGCATTGTTCAGCCATTACCGCAGCGGCAGTATGGAAACCGGGCTGAGAATGCATGATTTGACCGCCATTGCATGGCTGGTTAAACCCGAACTGTTTCAAACTTACCCTTGTTTCGTTGCGGTGGAAACGCACGGGACTTATACCAGCGGAACCACGGTTGTGGACCTGGAGCATCGCCTGGAGCGCCCGGCAAACGCTCAGGTTGCGTTGGATATCGACGTTCCCGGTTTTCAGGCCTGGGTCTCTGAGGTGCTGGCGCTGGCGCCGTGAGTGGCTATCTCTTCGCTCAGATAGTCGATCATCGCCCGCATCGGGCCTGGCATATGCTGGTTTCGTGTCCACAATAGCCACAGTTCGCCGGTATAGGCGCTGATAAACTCCCAGTCCGGCAGCACCTGCACTATTTCGCCGCGGGCCAGCGCATCGCGCGCGGTAAATAGCGGCAGGCTGCCAATCCCCAGATTACGCTTAACCGCATCCAGCCTGACTCCCGTATGGTTTGCCGCATAGCGCCCGTGGGTTTGTACCGTCTCCGTCTTGCCCGGCCGGCGAAACTTCCAGCGCGAATCAGCCGGCGTTTCTCCCAGGCTAATGCAGCTATGCTGGCGCAAATCTCCTGGTTGTTGTGGTGTACCGTGCAGATGCAGGTACTCCGGGGTGGCGCAAATAATATGTGCGATAGGCATTAGCGGTTTGCCGTACAGGCCAGGAGACGGGCTGTCTGTGATGCGTAGCGCCAGATCAACGCCGTCATCAATCAGATCCATATAACGGTCTTCAAGGCGCAGGCTGACATTTACCCTGGGATAGCGGGCCAGAAACGTCGGGATCAGCGGATGGATAACAAAATGCCCCACCGCCTTTGGTACGCTGAGCGTCAATCGGCCCTGGACCACCGTCTGCAGGCTACTTCCCCTATCCATCGCCTGCCTGGCCGCCTCCAGCATCTCCAGCGCATGCTGATAGACCGTTTTACCCGTATCGCTCAGGGCCAGTTTTCGCGTCGAACGATGCAGCAATTTACATCCCATCTCCCGTTCAAGGCGTGAGACGCTGCGGCTGATAGCAGAGGGTGTTGTTCCCGCTATTCTGGCAGCGGCGGAAAAACTGCCCTGCTCAACAATGGTCACAAAAGTGGCGAGATCGGGAAGTAAGGTCAGATTCATTTGTGCTTACCAGGCAAAGGTTCATTGTTTGAAAGGCAGATTATCTATATTGATAAACGCAATATACTCTTCTGACTATGAGGAGAACATGATGACTGAACGACTTTATTACTCGAGTGATATCACCAAAGGCCGCGCAAGGGTGGTTAGCTGTACGGCTGAATCTGACGGCCGCTATGCGATTGAGCTGGACCGAACGCTTTTTCATCCACAGGGAGGAGGGCAGCCGGCCGACAAAGGCTGGATTGCCGGCGTACCCGTTGAGGCGGTAATGCAACGGGGTGAAAACGTACTACACATCCTGCAGCAGCCTCTTGATCTTGCTGAGGTTGAGCTACGCGTCGATGCGGTGACTCGTCTGCTGCATTCGCGTTGGCACACTTCCGGGCATCTGGTGGGGTATGCGGGTGAAGAATGCGGCTGGCAGCCCGTTAAGGCGCACCACTGGCCTGGCGAAGGGCGTATCACCTTTGTGAGCAAAGAAAATGCTCCTGTACCTACTGCGGAAAAGCTGCTGGCGATCGTTCAGCCTTGGTTGGAGGGGAAATTGAGCAGGTCGATTGCATTTGAAGACGGCAGGCGCAAAGTAGGGTTCGGCGAGTTGCCAGCTTATCTGTGCGGTGGCACCCACGTTGAAACGCTGACAGAGATTAATGGCATCACCGTTACCGGCATGAAAGTTAAAAAAGGGCAGCTAGCGGTCAATTATGCGCTTGTCTGAGCGCTTCGAATGAACCCTTTCGCAGCACATTCTCTTTCGCTGCATCAGCCATAAGGTGTGCTGTCGCGTATTCTATTACTCTCGGCGCTCTCGTTAGCGGGAAAACCTGAGCTTTTTTAACCGCCATTTAATCCTGGTAAAAGTAAGGTTTTTATGGCTGTTATTGATAACACAGGGGCCATGACAGTAAATTCTAATTATGGGTGTTTTCGGCTGGCGGCCCGGCTGCGGGCTGGTTAACCTGAGAGCGTTTCTACGAATTATTTAACCAAAGAGTAATGATATGCATGATGCACAAATTCGCGTAGCCATCGCGGGAGCGGGCGGGCGTATGGGACGCCAGCTGATTCAGGCCGCTTTGCAGCAGGACGGTGTTCAGCTTGGCGCGGCGCTCGAGCGTCCAGGCTCTTCTCTGGTCGGCAGCGACGCTGGTGAACTGGCCGGTGTGGCGAAAACCGGCGTGCTGGTTAGCGACAGCCTCGACACTGTGGTGAACGACTTCGATGTGTTTATCGATTTTACCCGTCCGGAAGGAACGTTAGCCCACCTGGCGTTTTGCGTTAAGCACGCCAAAGGGATGGTTATCGGCACGACCGGCTTTGATGATGCCGGTAAGCAGGCTATCAGCGATGCTTCTCGTGAGATCCCTATTGTCTTCGCGGCAAACTTTAGCGTGGGCGTGAATGTGATGCTGAAGCTGCTGGAGAAAGCGGCCAAAGTGATGGGCGACTACGCCGACATCGAAATTATTGAGGCGCACCACCGCTACAAAGTAGATGCACCTTCCGGCACCGCGCTGGCAATGGGTGAGGCGATTGCTCAGGCGATGGACAAAAATCTGAAAGATTGCGCGGTTTATTCTCGTGAAGGCCATACCGGCGAGCGAGTGCCTGGCACAATCGGTTTTGCTACCGTGCGTGCGGGCGACATTGTCGGTGAACATACCGCGATGTTTGCAGATATTGGCGAGCGCGTTGAGATTACCCACAAGGCTTCAAGCCGCATGACTTTTGCTAATGGTGCAGTTCGTTCTGCCTCATGGCTTAAAGGTAAAAAGAACGGTATTTTTGATATGCGAGACGTGCTTGACCTCAATAATTTGTAGTTAAATATATCCTTATAAATGTGGTTGTTTGTTTTTAATTGTTTGATTTTAGGGTGATTTATATCACCCTTTTGTTTTTATGTGGGCTTGGTTGTTTAAGTCTTAATTATTGCCAATAAAATCAATTTATCTATCGTTTTTGTGTTGTCGTAATGTTAATTTTGACCATTCGGTCTACTTTTTTACTCTCATCTCGCCACTTTTCCAGTATTCATGGTCGGCAATCGGTTACTTTTCCCAGGTTAGCTGATTGTTTTGACCTTCAAATCAGATCTTTTTACTCTGAGCGGCAAAATAGACATAAAAACTTCGTCTTAAGGTAGACTTTTACCCGGCTTGTCTCTAGAATGCCGCCGTTTGCCAAAAATCCGTAGGGCAGGCACTTTTTGCATTTGATTCAGTCGCTGGTTTTGAATTAATATGCGAATAAATTGAATGTTTATTCCCTGGAGGACGTTTTGATTAAGTCAGCGCTGTTGGTTCTGGAAGACGGAACCCAATTCCACGGTCGGGCCATTGGGGCATCGGGTACGGCAGTGGGTGAAGTCGTTTTCAATACCTCATTGACCGGTTATCAAGAAATCCTCACTGATCCTTCCTACTCCCGCCAGATTGTCACTCTTACTTATCCTCATATCGGTAATGTCGGCACCAATGAAGCCGATGAAGAATCCTCCCAGGTTCATGCGCAAGGCCTCGTCATTCGTGACCTGCCGCTGATTGCCAGCAACTTCAGAAGCCAGGAAGACCTTTCTTCTTATCTTAAGCGCCATAACATCGTGGCCATTGCCGATATCGATACCCGTAAGCTGACTCGCCTGCTGCGCGAAAAAGGCGCTCAGAACGGCTGTATTATCGCGGGCGATAACGTAGACGCGGCCCTGGCGCTGGAAAAAGCGAAAGCGTTCCCCGGCCTGAACGGCATGGACCTCGCGAAAGAAGTGACGACCAAAGAAGCGTACACCTGGCAGCAAGGGAGCTGGACGCTTGAAGGCAATCTGCCAGAAGCGGCAAAAGCAGAAGATTTACCGTTCCACGTGGTGGCCTATGACTACGGCGCAAAACGCAATATTCTGCGCATGTTGGTAGACAGAGGCTGCCGCCTGACCGTTGTTCCGGCACAAACGCCGGCTGAAGAAGTACTGAAGATGAACCCGGATGGCATCTTCCTTTCTAACGGCCCTGGCGACCCGGCACCTTGCGACTACGCCATCAGCGCAATCAAATCCTTCCTGGAGACAGACATTCCTGTCTTTGGGATTTGCCTCGGCCACCAGCTGCTGGCGCTGGCGAGCGGTGCTAACACCGTGAAGATGAAGTTTGGTCACCACGGCGGTAACCACCCGGTGAAAGACCTGGATAAAGACTGCGTGATGATAACCGCCCAGAACCACGGTTTTGCGGTGGATGAGACGACGCTGCCTGCCAACCTGCGTGTAACGCACAAATCTCTGTTCGATGGCACGCTGCAGGGCATCCATCGCACCGATAAAGCCGCGTTCAGCTTCCAGGGTCACCCTGAAGCCAGCCCGGGGCCGCACGACGCCGCGCCGCTGTTCGACCACTTTATCGAACTTATCGAGCAATACCGTAACACCGCTAAATAATCAGGAGCCGAGAAGACCATGCCAAAACGTACAGATATAAAAAGCATCCTGATCCTCGGCGCTGGCCCGATTGTTATCGGCCAGGCCTGTGAGTTCGACTACTCCGGCGCCCAGGCGTGTAAAGCGCTGCGTGAAGAGGGCTACCGCGTTATTCTGGTGAACTCCAACCCGGCAACCATCATGACCGACCCGGAAATGGCCGATGCGACCTACATCGAGCCGATTCACTGGGAAGTGGTACGCAAAATCATCGAAAAAGAGCGCCCGGACGCGGTGCTGCCCACCATGGGCGGGCAGACCGCACTAAACTGTGCGCTGGAGCTTGAGCGTCAGGGCGTGCTGGAAGAGTTCGGCGTCACCATGATCGGCGCAACTGCCGACGCTATCGATAAAGCCGAAGACCGTCGTCGCTTCGACATTGCGATGAAAAAAATCGGCCTCGACACCGCGCGCTCCGGCATTGCGCACAATATGGAAGAAGCGTTGGCTGTCGCGGCCGACGTGGGCTACCCGTGTATCATCCGTCCCTCCTTTACTATGGGCGGCACCGGCGGCGGTATCGCTTATAACCGCGAAGAGTTTGAAGAGATTTGCGAACGCGGTCTGGATCTTTCCCCAACCAAAGAGCTGCTGATTGATGAATCGCTGATCGGCTGGAAAGAGTACGAGATGGAAGTGGTGCGTGATAAGAACGACAACTGCATCATCGTCTGCTCTATCGAAAACTTCGACCCGATGGGCATCCACACCGGTGACTCTATCACCGTGGCGCCAGCGCAAACGCTGACTGATAAAGAATACCAAATCATGCGTAACGCCTCGATGGCGGTACTGCGTGAAATCGGCGTAGAAACCGGGGGCTCTAACGTTCAGTTCTCCGTTAACCCGAAAACGGGCCGTCTTATCATCATCGAGATGAACCCGCGCGTGTCCCGCTCCTCCGCGCTGGCGTCTAAAGCGACCGGCTTCCCGATTGCAAAAGTCGCCGCGAAACTGGCGGTAGGTTACACCCTTGACGAGCTGATGAACGACATCACCGGCGGCCGCACTCCGGCTTCCTTCGAACCGTCCATCGACTATGTCGTGACCAAAATACCTCGCTTTAACTTCGAGAAATTTGCCGGCGCAAACGACCGCCTGACCACGCAGATGAAATCCGTGGGTGAAGTGATGGCAATCGGCCGCACCCAGCAAGAGTCCCTGCAGAAAGCGTTGCGAGGCCTGGAAGTTGGCGCCACGGGCTTTGACCCGAAAGTCAGCCTGGACGATCCGGAAGCCCTGACCAAAATTCGTCGCGAGCTGAAAGACGCAGGCGCCGAGCGTATCTGGTATGTGGCCGACGCGTTCCGTGCGGGCCTGTCCGTCGACGGCGTGTTCAACCTGACTAACATCGATCGCTGGTTCCTGGTGCAGATTGAAGAGCTGGTGCGCCTGGAAGAGCAGGTGGCTGAAATTGGTATCACCGGCCTGAACCACGACTTCCTGCGCATGCTGAAACGCAAAGGTTTTGCGGATGCGCGTCTGGCAAAACTGGCTGGCGTTCGTGAATCCGAAGTGCGCAAACTGCGTGAGCAATATAACCTGCATCCTGTCTACAAACGTGTGGATACCTGTGCGGCGGAATTCGCTACCGACACGGCTTACATGTACTCCACGTACGAAGACGAGTGTGAAGCTAATCCGAACAACGACCGCGATAAAATCATGGTGCTGGGCGGCGGTCCAAACCGTATCGGCCAGGGCATTGAGTTCGACTATTGCTGCGTACACGCTTCTCTGGCGTTGCGCGAAGATGGTTACGAAACCATCATGGTTAACTGCAACCCGGAAACCGTCTCCACCGACTACGACACGTCTGACCGCCTCTACTTTGAGCCGGTTACCTTCGAAGACGTGCTGGAAATCGTCCGCGTTGAGAAGCCGAAGGGCGTTATCGTGCAGTACGGCGGACAGACGCCGCTGAAGCTGGCTCGTGCGCTGGAAGCGGCCGGTGTGCCGGTTATCGGCACCAGCCCGGATGCTATCGACCGTGCAGAAGATCGTGAACGCTTCCAGCATGCCGTTGAGCGCCTGAAGCTGAAGCAGCCTGCTAACGCCACCGTGACGGCCATTGAGCAGGCGGTAGAGAAAGCCGTGCAGATTGGTTACCCGCTGGTGGTTCGTCCTTCTTACGTGCTGGGCGGCCGTGCGATGGAAATCGTCTACGACGAAGCGGACCTTCGCCGCTACTTCCAGACTGCGGTTAGCGTCTCTAACGACGCACCGGTACTGCTCGACCGCTTCCTGGACGATGCGGTTGAAGTGGACGTGGACGCCATCTGCGACGGTGAAACCGTACTGATTGGCGGCATCATGGAACACATTGAGCAGGCGGGCGTTCACTCCGGTGACTCTGCATGCTCCCTGCCGGCTTACACTTTGAGCCAGGAAATCCAGGATGTGATGCGCCAGCAGGTGCAGAAGCTGGCCTTCGAGCTGCAGGTGCGCGGTCTGATGAACGTGCAGTTTGCGGTGAAGGACAACGAGGTTTACCTGATTGAAGTTAACCCACGTGCCGCGCGTACCGTGCCGTTTGTTTCCAAAGCAACGGGCGTGCCGCTGGCGAAAGTTGCCGCTCGCGTCATGGCCGGGAAAACGCTGGTTGAGCAGGGCGTGACCAAAGAAATCATTCCACCGTACTACTCGGTGAAAGAAGTGGTGCTGCCGTTCAACAAATTCCCAGGCGTTGACCCGCTGTTAGGGCCAGAAATGCGCTCTACCGGGGAAGTGATGGGCGTGGGCCGTACCTTCGCTGAAGCTTTCTCTAAAGCGATGCTGGGCAGCCAGTCCACGATGCGTAAGCCGGGCCGCGCGCTTCTTTCCGTGCGCGAAGGTGATAAAGAGCGCGTCGTAGACCTGGCCGCGAAGCTGCTGAAACAGGGCTTCGAGCTGGACGCTACCCACGGTACCGCGATTGTTCTGGGTGAAGCCGGTATTAACCCACGTCTGGTGAACAAGGTGCATGAAGGGCGTCCGCACATTCAGGATCGTATCAAGAATGGCGAATACACCTACATCATCAACACCACCGCGGGCCGCCAGGCGATTGAAGATTCCAAGCTGATTCGCCGCAGCGCGCTGCAGTACAAAGTGCATTACGACACCACGCTGAACGGCGGCTTCGCTACGGCGATGGCGCTGAACGCAGACGCCACCGAGAAGGTGACTTCGGTGCAGGAAATGCACGCCCAGATTAAGGGCTGATATTTGTCAGCCTGAAAGAATATTCCGAAAACAACGCCAGCGGCCTCTGAAAAGAGGCCGTTTTTGCTTCGGACTCAGCGAGATAGTCTACAGTTAACCTGCACACAACTGAAAATGACTAACACGCTGGGAGAACACCATGCAGAAACATACTTTACTCGCTTCCCTTTTTGCTGCCGTAACGCTTCTGACCGTAGCAGGCTGCTCGTCGAATCAGTCCGTTAAAACGAGCGATGGCAAAACGATTGTGACCGATGGCAAACCGCAGGTTGATAAAGATACCGGCCTGGTGTCTTACAAAAATGCCGAAACGGGCAAAACCGAGCAGATCAACCGCGACCAGGTGAAAGAGATGAGCGAGCTGGATAACTAGTTAAGAAATATCCAACAACACGCTCAGCAATATTGACTGTTAGCCTGTCGATTAACTGACTAAACTCACTGTCATTAAAGGCAGTAGTGAAGACAGGCTTAACAATGATTCTTATAATTTATGCGCATCCCTATCCCCAGCATTCGCACGCCAACCGGCAAATGATTGAGCGGGCGAAAACGCTGCCGGGGGTAGAGATTCGTTCCCTCTACGAACTTTATCCCGACTTCAACATTGATATTGCCGCCGAGCAGCAGGCGTTGAGCCGCGCTGATTTGGTTATCTGGCAGCATCCTATGCAGTGGTACAGCACGCCCCCGTTGATGAAATTGTGGATAGACAAAGTCCTCTCGCACGGTTGGGCATACGGTAAGGGTGGGAACGCGCTGCACGGCAAAGACATTATCTGGGCAGTGACGACCGGCGGAAGCGAAAAACATTTCGAGCTGGGTGACCACCCCGGATTTGACGTACTTGCCCAGCCACTGCAGGCGACAGCGCTTTACTGCGGCATGAACTGGCTGCCGAGTTTTGCCATTCACTTCACCTTTGTTTGCGACGAATTCACGCTTGCCCGCCAGGCGGACGACTATAAGCAACGCTTAATTGACTGGCAGGAGGCTCGCCGTGGATAGCCATAGCTTAATTCAGGCGCTTATTTACCTCGGTTCAGCCGCGCTTATCGTGCCGATTGCCGTAAGGCTCGGGCTGGGGTCGGTACTTGGCTACCTGATAGCCGGCTGTATTATCGGGCCGTGGGGGCTGCGGCTGGTGACGGATGCCGAAACTATTCTGCATTTTGCGGAGATTGGCGTGGTGCTGATGCTCTTTGTCATCGGGCTGGAGCTTGATCCGCAGCGGCTATGGACGCTTCGTGCCTCGGTGTTTGGCGGCGGTTTTCTGCAGATGGCGGCCTGTGGGCTAGCGCTGGGCGCATTCTGTATCGTCATGGGGCTCGACTGGAAAGTCGCATTGCTTATCGGCCTGACGCTTGCTCTCTCATCGACCGCGATTGCCATGCAGGCGATGAACGAACGCAACCTTACCGTTACGCCCATGGGGCGCAGCGCTTTTGCGGTGCTGCTGTTCCAGGATATTGCCGCGATTCCTTTGGTGGCGATGATCCCGCTGCTGGCGAGCAGCGGCGGCACGATGACGTTTGCGACCTTTTTAATTTCGGCCCTCAAGGTGGTTGCTGCGCTGGCGCTTGTGGTTCTGCTCGGGCGCTATGTGACCCGGCCAGTGCTGCGGTTTGTGGCTCGTTCCGGGCTGCGTGAAGTGTTCAGTGCCGTTGCGCTTTTCCTTGTCTTTGGCTTTGGCCTGCTGTTAGAAGAGGCCGGATTGTCGATGGCGATGGGGGCGTTTCTGGCCGGGGTGCTGTTAGCCAGCTCCGAATATCGCCATGCGCTGGAAAGCGATATCGAGCCGTTTAAAGGCCTGCTGCTTGGGCTGTTCTTTATCGGCGTGGGGATGTCTATCGACTTCGGGACGTTACTCGAAAACCCGCTACGCATTCTCATCCTGCTGGTCGGTTTCCTGGTGATTAAAACGCTGATGCTTTGGCTGGTTGCTAAGCCGCTGAAGGTGCCACGCAGGCAGCGGCGCTGGTTTGCCGCTTTGCTGGGCCAGGGAAGTGAGTTTGCCTTTGTTATCTTCGGCGCGGCGCATATGGCGCAGGTGCTGGACGACGGCTGGTCGAAGTCGCTGACCCTTACCGTTGCGCTCTCGATGGCGGCAACGCCTCTGCTGCTGGTGGTGCTGAACCGGCTGGAGAAAACGGGAAGCGAGCAGGCAGGAGAAGCCGATGAAATTGATGAAGAGCAGCCCCGGGTCATTATTGCCGGGTTTGGACGCTTTGGGCAGATTGCTGGCCGTCTGTTGCTGACCAGCGGCGTGAACGTGGTCATTCTGGATCACGATCCTGACCACATTGAAACGCTGCGAAAATTCGGTACAAAGGTGTTTTATGGCGATGCTACCCGCGTGGATCTGCTTGAATCGGCTGGTGCGGCGGGCGCTGAAGTGTTGATTAACGCCATTGACGATCCCGAAGCGAATATGCAGCTAACGGAGCTGGCGAAAGAGCATTTTCCCCATCTGCAGATTCTTGCCAGGGCGCGCGATATTAATCATTACATTCGCCTGCGTCAGGCGGGAGTAGAGATGCCGGAACGTGAAACGTTCGAAAGCTCGCTGAAGATTGGCCGCCGGGCGCTGGAAGGTTTGGGCGTAGGGAAATATGAGGCGCGTGAACGGGCCGATCACTTCCGTCGCTTTAACCTGCAGATGCTCGAAGAGATGGTGCCAACCGACGATAAAACCGCTGAAAGGGCCGACGTCTTTAAACGCAATAGCGCTATGTTGACGGAGGTCATTAACGAGGATCGTGCGCACCTGCACGTGATTCAGCGAGACGGGTGGCAGGGCACCAGGGAAGGCCTTCACAGCGGCAAACTTTCTGACGAACCCCCGGCCAGGCCAGCAGAGTGATGTTGCTGAAAAATATTTACTTTTCCTTATAGTGAACGGGGGTTAACGCTAACCCCTTGTTCCATATCCCGCAGTTGAATATTGGGGTGCGTTTACCGCCGCAGAATAAAAAAAATTCTCGTTACGCAGCCCGCCTCCTGTCGACGAAAGATTGCGCTTTCCGTATAGTGGCGGCAATTTTTTTCATCATCCTTAGGTTATACGAATGATCAGTCTGATTGCTGCTTTAGCGGTAGATCGCGTTATCGGTATGGAAAACGCCATGCCATGGGATTTGCCTGGCGACCTGGCCTGGTTTAAACGCAACACGCTCAACAAACCTGTGGTTATGGGGCGTCTGACCTGGGAGTCGATTGGCCGTCCGCTGCCGGGGCGTAAGAATATCGTTATTAGCAGCAAAGCGGGTAATGACGCTCGCGTTGAGTGGGTAACCTCGGTAGAAGAAGCTATCAAAGCCTGTGGCGATGCCGAAGAAATCATGGTGATTGGCGGTGGGCGTGTGTACGAACAGTTCCTGCCGAAGGCACAGCGCCTGTACCTGACCCACATTGATGCAGAAGTGGAAGGAGACACGCATTTCCCGGATTACGATCCGGACGAGTGGCAGTCAACCTTTAGCGAATTCCACGATGCCGACGAGAATAATTCGCACGGCTATTGCTTCGAAATTCTGGAGCGGCGCTAGCGCTAGCGTTAAGCCCTCTCCCTCCAGGGGGAGGGCGCTTATCAGGAGGCGATGGCCGCCTGACCTTCATCGCTATCCTGCTGGCGGTTTGACGGTTGTACGAACCAGGTTTTATCTTCCCAACGTAGGCAGGTGAGATAGCCTCCCCAGCAGCATCCCGTATCAAGCGCATAGATGCCTTCCGGCGCCCCTTTCCCTTCCAGCGATGCCCAGTGACCAAAGGCTACAGAATATTCGGCGGTAACAGGGCCAGGGATTGCAAACCACGGCTTCAACGGTGCAGGAGCCTTTTCCGGCGTATCTTTGCAATACATATCAAGCTGGCCGTTAGGGAAGCAGTAGCGCATGCGTGTAAGCGAGTTAGTGATAAAACGCAGACGGGCAAGGCCGGACAGATCGCTGGACCAGTTGTTTGGCATATCGCCATACATGGCATCGAGGAATAAGGGGTAGCTGTCGCTCGATAAAACGGCTTCTACATCGCGCGCGCAGGCAAGCGCGGTGGTGATATCCCACTGCGGCGTAATCCCCGCGTGTGCCATCACCAGCTTTTTTTCTTCATCCACCTGAATGAGCGGCTGGCGGCGAAGCCAGTTTAGAAGCTCATCGGCATCCGACGCTTCCAGCAGCGGCGTGACGCGATCTTTAGGTTTGTTACGGCTGATACCTGCAAACACGGCTAATAGATGCAGGTCGTGGTTCCCAAGCACCATACGTACGCTGTCCCCGAGGCTGCGAATATAGCGCAGTACCTCCAGAGATGCGGGGCCCCGGGCTACCAGGTCGCCCGTCAGCCATAGCGTATCTTCTTCAGGATTGAAATTAACCTGCTGCAACAACGCGATCAGTTCATCGTAACAGCCGTGAACATCGCCAATCAGATATGTCGACATGGTATCAGTGAATGAAGGTTGGAATGGCTAGACGGAAGACGGGGATCTCGACCCTGAAGGCCTCACCCTGGGCATCGACCATCTCGTAATGGCCCTGCATCGTGCCGAGCGGCGTTTCGATGACCGCTCCGCTGGTGTACTGGTAGTCGTTACCCGGCTCAATGAGGGGTTGTGCGCCGACCACGCCTTCACCCTGCACTTCGGTTTCCCGACCGTTACCGTTAGTGATAAGCCAGTAACGGCCGAGCAGCTGCACCATCGTTCGCCCCAGGTTACGAATAGTGACGGTATACGCAAACACGAAACGCTCATCCTCCGGCGAGGATTGCGACTCAATATAAACGCTTTGTACCTGAACACATACGCGGGGCGAATCAAGCATGGTTTAGCTCTCCGACGGCTGCTGCGGGTTGTCAGCCAGATAGTTTGCAAGCTTACAGTACTGAGCAACGGAAATGTTTTCCGCACGCAGTGTAGCATCAACGCCTAACTCCGCCAGCACCTCAGCGCTAAACAAATGGCCAAGGCTATTACGGATAGTTTTGCGGCGCTTGTTGAATGCCTCGGTTGTGATGCGGCTCAGCACGCGCAGCTCTTTTACCGGGTGTGGTAAGGTGGCGTGCGGTACCAGACGTACAACGGCAGAGTCAACTTTTGGTGCCGGAGTGAACGCCGTAGGGGGCACTTCTAGCACTGGGATAACGTTGCAGTAGTACTGCGCCATCACCGACAGGCGACCGTACGCTTTGCTGTTTGGCCCGGCAACCAGGCGGTTCACAACCTCTTTTTGCAGCATAAAATGCATGTCCGCAATGGCATCAGTATAGCTAAAGAGGTGGAACATCAGCGGCGTAGAGATGTTATACGGCAGGTTACCGAAGACGCGCAACGGCTGGCCGATTTTTTGCGACAGCTCGCCGAAATCCATGGTCATGGCATCCTGCTGATAAATCGTCAGCTTAGGCGCAAGGAACGGATGCGTTTGCAAACGGGCGGCGAGATCGCGGTCCAGTTCGATAACGGTCATTTTATCCATGCGTTCACCCACAGGCTCGGTCAAGGCACCGAGGCCCGGCCCGATTTCAACCATCGCCTGGCCTGGCTGTGGATTAATGGCGGAGACAATACTGTCGATAACGAACTGGTCATTAAGGAAGTTTTGTCCAAAACGTTTGCGGGCAAGGTGGCCCTGGTGGACTCGAGTATTCATTGACTATTAACAATCATTTTAATGGCGAGATTAAGCGCCGTAATAAAACTGCCGACGTCGGCTTTCCCCTGGCCTGCCAGCTCTAGAGCCGTGCCGTGGTCAACCGATGTGCGGATAAAAGGTAATCCCAGAGTGATATTCACCGCGCGGCCGAAGCCCTGGTATTTCAACACGGGCAGCCCCTGATCGTGATACATCGCCAGTACGGCATCAGCACTATCGAGGTATTTGGGCTGGAATAGCGTATCTGCCGGAAGTGGGCCAGAAAGGTTCATCCCTAAAGCGCGCATCTCATTTAACACCGGGATAATGGTGTCTATCTCTTCGGTGCCCATATGGCCACCTTCCCCGGCGTGCGGATTGAGACCACAGACCAGAACATGCGGCTGCGGGATACCAAATTTGGTTTGCAGGTCATGATACAGGATGGTGACAATCTGGCGTAGTAAATCCGGCGTAATGGCGTCAGAAATTGCTTTCAGCGGCAGGTGTGTGGTGGCCAGCGCAACGCGAAGTTCCTCCGTCGCCAGCATCATCACCACTTTTTCGCTTTGCGAGCGTTCTTCAAAGAACTCGGTATGGCCGATAAAGGGGATACCGGCATCGTTGATAATGCCTTTGTGCACCGGGCCGGTTATCAAGGCGGAAAATTCCCCGCTCAGGCAGCCATCGCAGGCGCGGGCCAGCGTCTCAACGACATAAGCGCTGTTACGCACGTCCAGCTGCCCTGGAACGACCGGCGCGCGCAGCTCAACGGGCAACACGGTCAGCGTGCCTGCGGCCTGCGGTTTTGCCGGTTGATCGGTCTGGAAAGGCTGTAGCGTCAGGGGGAGGCCGAGCAGGGATGCTCTGGCGAGTAATAATTCCGGGGAAGCGCAGACGACCAGTTCAACGGGCCAGTCGCGTTGCGCTAACGCGACGACCAGGTCGGGACCAATCCCGGCGGGTTCGCCGGGAGTGATGGTCACACGAGAGATGTTAGCCATTGCTGCCTATGATCTTCACGTAAGCGCTGGCGCGCTGTTCCTGCATCCAGGTTTGCGCTTCTTCGGAGAACTTGCGGTTGAACAGCATGCGGTAGGCTCTGTCTTTTTGCGCTGCATCGGTTCTGTCAACTTTGCGCGTATCCAGCAGTTCGATCAGGTGCCAGCCAAAGGAAGAATGCACTGGCGCGCTCGTCTGGCCTTTGTTCAGCTTTTGCAATGCGTCACGGAAGGCTGGGTCATAAATATCCGTTGCCGCCCAGCCCAGGTCACCGCCCTGATTTGCTGAGCCAGGATCGTCAGAGAACGCTTTTGCCGCTGCGGCGAACGTGGTTTTCCCGCTCTTAATATCCGCAGCGATCTGCTCCAGCTTCTGGCGTGCCTGAGTATCGTTCAGGATAGGTGACGTTTTCAGTAGAATATGACGAGCATGAACTTCGGTAACCGAAATATTCTGACTCTGGCCACGCAGGTCGTTAACTTTCAGGATATGGAAGCCCACGCCTGAACGAATCGGCCCGATGATGTCGCCTTTCTTCGCCGTACTTAAGGCCTGAGCGAAAATAGAAGGCAGTTCCTGGATTCGGCCCCAGCCCATCTGGCCGCCTTTCAGCGCCTGCTGGTCGGCGGAATAGCTGATGGCGAGTTTGCCGAAGTCAGCCCCGCTACGAGCCTGATCGACCACGTTACGCGCCTGTTTTTCTGCGTCGTCAACCTGAGCAGAGCTTGGGTTTTCCGGCAGGGCAATTAAGATATGGCTCAGATTCAGCTCTGTGCTGCTGTCGTTCTGGTTGCCAACCTGCTGTGCCAGCGAGTCCACTTCCTGAGGCAGGATAGAGACGCGACGCCGTACTTCATTGTTACGCACTTCCGAAATCGTCATCTCTTTACGAATCTGACTGCGGTAGGTGTTGTAGTTCACACCATCATAGGCCAGACGGCTGCGCATCTGATCCATGGTGATATTGTTCTGTTTAGCGATGTTAGCGATCGCCTGATCGAGTTCGTCGTCGGTTATCTTCACGCCCATCTTTTGACCCATCTGCAGGATGATTTGATCCATAATCAGACGTTCAACGATTTGGTGGCGCAGCGTCGCGTCATCCGGCAGCTGCTGTCCCGCTTCGCGTGCGTTCATTTTTACTGATTGCATTAAGCTATCAACATCACTTTCAAGCACGACGCCGTTATTCACTACGGCGGCGACTTTATCGACAACCTGTGGGGCTGCAAAGGTCGTGTTCGCTACCAGGGCGACACCAAGAAGCAGCATTCTCCAGTTCTTCATACTTTTTCCATTTTACTTAGCCGCAAAGCGGATTATTTAGAGTATTCGTCAAAGTGAATTACAACGAGCTTTGGTACGGCAGAATATTAGAACGCAACATCTGCGGGATACCCAGGCCATAGTTAGAGCTCAGGCCACGTAACTCGATGTTAAAGCCGATTACGTTATCGTATTTGCTTTGGTTATTTTCCCAGCCGTTGATTTTACGCTCGACGCCAACACGAATTGCATAGCAGCAAGAGTTGTACTGTACGGCGAGCATAGAGTCAGCAGACTGTCTGGCATTGGTATCATAGTAGTAGGCACCGACGACCGACCAGCGATCAACGATCGGCCAACTGGCAGCCATACCCACCTGTGATATCCCGTCCTTAAACTGATCTGCGGTGGAATAAGAGGCCGGTAACGTTGCCTGAATATACTCCGGGCTGGCGTAACGATAGGTCAACTGCGCCATGCGATCGCTATCGCGACGATACTCAATGGCACCGTTGCCGTTTGCGACGCTGCCTAGACGGGCATCATACTGCACGCCGCCGCGCAGGCCCCAGCGATCGGTCATACGCCAGTAGGTATCTCCGGCCCAAAGCATGGAGCCCGTTTTCTTATCTTTCTCCCAGTTGATGTTGTCATCCCCGGTACGGGACTGGGTGAAATAGTAGATTTGACCAGCGGATACGTTAAAACGTTCAACGGAAGCGTCATCATAAACGCGAGACGTTAAGCCCGTGGTAACCTGGTTAGCTGAAGCGATACGGTCTAGACCGCCGTAAGTGCGATCGCGGAACAGCCCGCTGTAGTCAGACTGAAGCAGGGATGAGTCGTAGTTGTTGATAGCACTTTGGTTGCGGTACGGGACATAAAGATACTGAGCACGCGGCTCCAGGGTCTGCGTCCAGCCGGCAACCGAGTCCATATCGCGGTCAAAGATAAGTTTGCCGTCCATTTTAAACTGTGGGAGCGTACGGTTGACCGTGCTTTCCAGCGTACTGTCGGCCTTTACATTCTGCTTGTACTTGTCCAGGTTGTCCTGCTGATAATGGGTCATCATCAGCTTGGCTTCAGTATTCAGACTTGCCCAGCCGTTAGACACTGGCAGGTTGATAACCGGCTCTAAATGGACACGTGTTGCGTCCGGGTAGTTGGCGTTAACGTTGGTGAACTTCACCGCCTGGCCATAAACACGGGTATCAAATGGGCCCACGTCGTTCTGGTAGAAGTTAACGTCCAGCTGAGGTTCCGCACGATAAGAACTCCCGCCTGTCTGGTTAGCAAAGACCTGGAACTGCTTTGTGGATAGCGTGGCGTCGAAGTTTTCGACCGCGTAGCCGACACTGAATTTTTGCGTGGCATAGCCGTCTGTACTGTTACCGTACTGGGAGCTAAAGTCGTTGAAGTAGCGTGAGTCGCTGACCTTGGTGTAGTCGATGTTGAAGCGCCATACCTGATCCATCACCCCGCTGTGGTTCCAGTAGAACAGCCAGCGGCGATCTTTTTCCCCCTGAGGCACGCCTGGTTCGTTCTTGTATTCGTCATCAGACGGAAGGTAGTCAAACTCCATCAGGCCTGCACCCGCCTGGGTCAGGTAGCGGAACTCGTTCTGCCATTGAATGCCGCCGCGCTTATCAATGTAGTGCGGCGTAATGGTGGCATCGAAGTTCGGCGCAATGTTCCAGTAATACGGCAGCGAGAACTCAATCCCGTTGTTGGTGCTGTATTTAGCGCTCGGGATCAGGAAGCCGGAGCGGCGTTTATCGCCGATCGGGAGCTGCAGATAAGGGCTGTAGAAGACCGGCACCGGGCCCAGCTTAAAGCGGGCATTCCAAATCTCCGCGACCTCTTCCTGCCTGTCCTGAATCACTTCGCTGCCGACAACGCTCCAGGTATTTGAACCCGGCAGACAGGAGGTAAAGGTTCCGTTTTCCAGGATGGTATAACGGTTATCGCCGCGCTGTTTCATCAGGTCCGCAGTACCGCGACCCTGGCGGCCAACCATCTGGTAATCGCCGCTCCAGACGTTAGTATCTTTGGTGTTTAAATTCGACCACGCTTTCGGACCTTTCAGGATGACCTGATTGTCATCGTAATGCACATTACCTAAGGCATCGACGGTGCGCACCGGATCGGGCTGGCCTTCAACCTGTTTCTGATGAAGCTGAACCTCGTCTGACTGCAGGCGGCTATTGCCTTGCTGAACGTCAACATTGCCGGTAAACACGGCGTTATCCGGGTAGTCGCCTTTAGCGTGATCCGCCTGGATAGTGACCGGCAGATTGTTGCCGTCGCCCTGAACCAAAGGGCGATTGTAGCTTGGGATACCCAGCATACATTGAGAGGCAAGGTCGGCAGCCATACCTTGTTGGCTATAAAGCGCTGAACCAATCAATGTGGCCAGCAAGGTGGGAATACGTTTTTTCATACGTGTTATTTGTTGTTCCGTCATCAGGGTATAGCGAAGGCAAACGGTCAGAGACTAACGTACTCATCACCACAGCGCTAGTGTTAATCCAGCCCGTTAGCAGTATGCCGTTAGGCAGCGCTATCAATGGCGGGTATGATAAAGCAAATTCTAGACGACAGCATGACGATTTGGGGAGTATATGCAGTATTGGGGAAAAGTACTCGGTGTTGCTTTGGGTTTAATCTCGGGCGGCGGCTTTTGGGGTGTAGTGATAGGTTTTCTTATCGGGCATATGTTCGATAAAGCGCGCAGTCGTCGCGGTGCCTGGTTTGCCAACCAGCAGCAGCGTCAGGCGCTATTTTTTTCTACCACGTTTGAAGTGATGGGACATCTCACCAAATCGAAAGGCCGGGTGACCGAAGCGGATATTCAAATTGCGTCGTTACTGATGGACCGAATGCAGCTTCATGGCGAAGCACGCTCAGCAGCACAGCGTGCGTTTCGTGCCGGGAAAGAAAATAATTACCCATTACGAGAAAAAATGCGGCAGATGCGCAGCGTCTGTTTTGGCCGCTCTGATTTGATTCGGATGTTTCTTGAAATTCAAATTCAGGCGGCGTTTGCTGATGGCTCATTACACCCGAATGAACGTCAGGTGCTGTATGTCATTGCCGAAGAGCTTGGCATCTCTCGCGCCCAGTTCGACCAGTTCCTGCGCATGATGGAGGGTGGCCAGCAGTTTGGCGGTGGTCATTATCAGCATCAGCAATCGCAGGGCGGGTTCTCTCAACAGCAACGAGGTCCGACGCTGGAAGATGCCTGCAAAGTGCTGGGTGTAAAAAGTACCGATGAAGCGACGACGATCAAACGCGCTTATCGCAAGTTAATGAGCGAGCATCATCCGGACAAGCTGGTGGCAAAAGGTTTACCGCCGGAAATGATGCAGATGGCGAAACAGAAAGCTCAAGAAATTCAAGGTGCTTACGATCTGATTAAAACGGCGAAAGGGTTTAAATAGTAAAGAGAAAAAAGCCTCTCGTTGAGAGGCTTTTTTATTAGAAGTCGGCAGGTGCCTTAAACGTCATTGGCGTGCCGTAGTTCGGGTGCGTAATGGTCAGCATTTCCGCATGCAGCTGCAAACGGGGAGCTCGCGCCAGCGCCTCTGCCGTGGCGTAAAAGCGATCGCCGAGGATAGGGTGTCCAAGGGCCAGCATATGTACGCGAAGCTGGTGTGAGCGCCCGGTGATTGGCTTTAGCTGTACGCGAGCGGTATTATCCGCCGCGTAGTCCAGCACCTGATACACTGTCTGCGCGGATTTCCCCGTTTCATAGCATACCTTCTGCTTTGGCCGGTTCGGCCAGTCGCAAATCAGCGGTAAGTCCACCAGCCCCTCTTCCGGCTGCGGGTGGCCCCAGACGCGAGCCACGTACTGCTTTTTCGGTTCGCGCTCGCGGAACTGGCGCTTAAGCTCCCGCTCTGCCGCTTTGGTCAGGGCAACCACAATGACCCCGCTGGTCGCCATATCAAGCCGATGGACCGATTCTGCCAGTGGGAAGTCGCGCTGAATACGCGTCATCACGCTGTCTTTGTGTTCCTCAAGACGCCCCGGGACGGATAGCAGGCCGCTTGGCTTGTTAACCACCATGATGTGCTCATCCTGATAAAGAATGATCAGCCAGGGATCGAGAGGCGGATTGTAAGGTTCCATCAGCATTTACTCTGCATCCTTCAAGCTGCAGCCGCGTTG
Organism: Enterobacteriaceae bacterium RIT693; assembly: GCA_009668225.1. Lineage (GTDB taxonomy): Bacteria > Pseudomonadota > Gammaproteobacteria > Enterobacterales > Enterobacteriaceae > Cedecea. The sequence goes on from WJYK01000004.1 coordinate 290,686, forward strand.
GCTGCTCTCTGTTATTCGTCTCATCCACGAGCCTCACCCTTTCAGGGCCGTTGCAAGCAACGTTCAAATCTGTTCCCTACAGATTTGTCATCCCAGTCACTTACTTTAGTAAGCCCCTGGGAATTTTCTCTGTTGCCGCCTTGCTGCAACTCGAATGATTTGAGTAAAGCGACGCATATTTACTGGTGCGTCACGACAATCAGGCGCAGCGCGTCGAGACGCCAGTTAGCCTGGCTCAGGGCTTCCATCACCTGCTGGCGATTAGTTTCGATAGCCGCAAGCTCGTCGTCACGAATGTTAGGGTTAACGGCCTTCAACGCTTCCAGACGAGACAGTTCTGCGCTGAGCTTCTCATCCGCCTCTTCACGAGCGGCATCGATCAGCGCCTGAGCAGCATCAGCAACTTTCTCTTCTGCGAGCTGCAGAATGGTGTGAACGTCGGACTGCACCGCATTAACCAGTTTGCTTCCGGTATGACGGTTAACCGCGCTGAGCTGGCGGTTGAAGCTCTCAAACTCCACCTGCGCCGCGAGGTTGGTTCCGTTTTTATCCACCAGCATACGCACCGGCGTCGGCGGCAGGAAGCGATTGAGCTGCAGCTGCTTAGGCGCTTTGGCCTCAACAACGTAAACCAGCTCCAGCAGCAGCGTACCGACCGGCAGTGCCTTGTTCTTCAGCAGCGACAGAGCGCAGCTGCCGGTATCACCTGAGAGGATCAGATCCAGACCGTTGCGGATGATCGGGTGTTCCCAGGTAACGAACTGCGCGTCTTCACGGGAGAGCGCGACATCACGTTCGAAGGTGATGGTGCAGCCGTCTTCCGGCAGGCCAGGGAAGTCCGGAACCAGCATATGGTCAGACGGTGTCAGAACAATCATGTTGTCGCCGCGATCGTCCTGGTTGATACCGACGATATCGAACAGGTTCATCGCGAAGCTGACGAGGTTGGTATCGTTATCCTGTTCTGAAATGGCTTCAGCCAGCGCCTGCGCTTTTTCACCGCCGTTGGAGTGAATTTCCAGCAGGCGGTCACGCCCTTGCTCAAGCTGCTGCTTGAGGACATCGTGCTGCTCGCGACACTGTTTGATCAGGGCGTCAAAGCCTTCGGTATTTTCCGGCGCAGCAAGATACTCGATCAGCTGCGGATAGACGCTGTCATAAATTGTGCGGCCGGTCGGGCAGGTGTGTTCGAAGGCATCAAGACCCGCGTGATACCAGTCCACCAGCACCGACTGGGCGGTTTTTTCCAGGTATGGAACGTGGATCTGAATGTCGTGCGCCTGACCGATACGGTCCAGACGCCCGATGCGCTGTTCCAGCAGATCGGGGTTAAACGGCAGGTCGAACATGACCAGCTGGCTGGCAAACTGGAAGTTACGGCCTTCGGAGCCGATTTCGGAACACAGCAGCACCTGAGCGCCGGTATCTTCCTCCGCAAACCAGGCTGCGGCGCGGTCGCGTTCGATAATTGACATGCCTTCATGGAATACGGCGGCACGGATACCTTCGCGTTCACGCAGAACCTGCTCAAGCTGAAGAGCGGTCGCAGCTTTGGCGCAGATCACCAGCACTTTTTGAGAACGGTGGCTGGTCAGGTAGCCCATCAGCCACTCGACGCGCGGATCGAAGTTCCACCAGGTGCCGGTGTCCCCTTCAAACTCCTGATAAATCTGCTCCGGGTAAAGCATATCACGGGCACGATCCTCTACGGATTTACGTGCGGCCATAATGCCGGAAACTTTGATCGCCGTCTGATACTGCGTTGGCAGCGGCAGACGGATGCTATGCAGCTCGCGTTTCGGGAATCCTTTGACGCCATTTCGCGTGTTCCGGAACAGCACGCGGCTGGTGCCGTGGCGATCCATTAACATGGCGATCAGTTCCTGGCGAGCGGCTTCGCTACCTTCGCGGTCGCTGTTGGCGGTTTGTAGCAGCGGTTCGATATCCTGCTCACCAATCAGCTCACCCATGGTATTCAGCTGTTCGTCGGTCAGACGGTCACCCGCCAGCAGCAGGGCAACGGCATCCGCTACCGGGCGGTAGTGCTGCTGCTCTTCCACAAACATGGCGAAATCATGGAAGCGGTTTGGATCCAGCAGGCGCAGGCGCGCAAAGTGACTTTCCATTCCCAGCTGTTCCGGTGTCGCGGTCAGCAGAAGGATGCCCGGTACATGCTCGGCGAGCTGTTCGATAGCCTGATATTCGCGGCTTGGCGCTTCTTCACTCCACACCAGGTGGTGGGCTTCATCGACCACCAGAAGATCCCACTCCGCCTCACACAGATTTTCCAGGCGTTGCTTATTGCGGCGGACAAAGTCCAGGGAACAGATAACCAGCTGTTCGGTGTCAAACGGGTTGCTGCTGTCGTGCTGGGCTTCGGCGTAGCGCTCGTCGTCAAACAGGGCAAAGCGCAGGTTAAAGCGGCGCAGCATTTCGACCAGCCACTGATGCTGCAGCGTTTCTGGTACCACGATCAGAACGCGCTCGGCGCTACCGGCCAGCAGCTGCTGGTGGATTATCATCCCGGCTTCGATGGTCTTACCTAAACCCACTTCATCGGCGAGCAGCACGCGCGGCGCATGGCGGCGGCCAACATCGTGTGCGATGTTCAGCTGGTGTGGGATCAGGCTGGTGCGCATACCGCGCAGGCCACTCCAGATCTGGCGAGATTGCTCGCTCTGGTATTTACGGGCGCGAAAACGCAGTGCGAAGCGGTCCATGCGGTCGATTTGCCCGGCAAACAGGCGGTCCTGCGGTTTGCTGAATACCAGCTTGCTGTCGAGGAATACTTCACGCAGTAGAACGTCTTGTTCTTCGGTATCAAGTCGGGTGCCGAAGTAGGCGAGCAAACCCTTTTCTTCCTTAACTTCATCAACTTTCAGCTGCCAGCCTTCATGGCTGGTAATCACATCGCCCGGGTTAAACATCACGCGGGTGATTGGAGAGTCATTTCTGGCGTACAGACGATTTTCACCCGTTGCCGGGAAGAGCAGGGTCACCATGCGCGTATCCAGCGCCACAACGGTTCCCAGTCCCAGTTCGCTTTCGGTATCGCTGATCCAACGTTGACCAAGTGTAAAAGGCATAAGTTTTAGGCTCTATTTCAGTGACTTAAATGTGCAGGCAATAGCATGACAACCACGCATCAGAGGCGCAGTTGTTTAAAATTGGGTCTATGGATTCGAAGAAAGGGCGCTATGGTACTGGATGGCAACGGATTCGTCACGCACTCCTCATTCTTCGAATGACAGCAGTGTTGGTAGCGCTCCGTTTATTCAGCTCCTCCATGAGTTTCACCCTTTGGGGCCGAAGTAAACTACGTTCAAAATTGCTTACCTGAATTTTGTCACGCCCTTGCCGCCAGGCCGTAAGCCAAATTATTTAGCGTGTTTTTAAAACAGACCCATCTGCCCCGTCATCAGTGTAGCAAAGTCATCTTCAAGGAAGGGTAAAATCCCTTCGGCAACGGGCTGTAGCTGACGTGTCAGATAGTGATCATAGTCCAGCGGAGCCTGTTGGTAATCAACGGGTTCCGGGCCATGCATGGTCATTACATATTTTATCGTACCGCGATTCTGGTATTGCGCAGGCCTGCCCAGACGTTGGTTATGCTCATCCGCAAGCCTTGCCGCGCGGACGTGCGGCGGGACGTTTTTCTGGTATTCGCTCAGCGGGCGGCGCAGCCTTTTGCGGTAGACCAGCTGTGAGTCAAGCTCGCCCGCCATCAGGCTGGCTATCGTTTCACGAATATAGTCCTGATAGGGCTCGCCGCGGAAAATACGCAGGTAGAGCGTTTGCTGGAACTGCTGGGCGAGCGGCGTCCAGTCTGTTCGCACCGTTTCCAGCCCCTTAAATACCATCCGCTGTGAATCGCCCTCCTGAATCAGCCCGGCATAGCGCTTTTTACTGCCCTGGTCTGTCCCGCGAATGGTGGGCATCAGAAAGCGGCAGAAGTGAGTTTCGTACTCAAGTTCAAGGGCGCAGTCCAGGTTCTGAGTGGTTTTCAGGTGCTCGCGCCACCAGCCGTTTACGTGCTCAACCAGCCTCCTGCCAATCTGTGCGGCATCTTCTTCACTATGGGCTTTTTTCAGCCAGACAAAGGTTGAATCCGTGTCGCCATAAATGACGTCATAGCCCTGAGACTCAATCAACGCCTTTGTCTGACGCATGATCTCATGCCCGCGCATAGTGATCGACGAGGCAAGACGCGGATCGAAAAAGCGGCAGGCGCTGGTGCCCAGTACGCCGTAAAAGGCATTCATGATGATTTTGAGCGCCTGAGAGAGCGGTTTGTTACCGTGGCGTTTTGCCTCGTCCCGGCCGTGCCAGATCTGGCTGACGATTTCCGGCAGACAGTGTGTCTCGCGGGAGAACCAGCCGCCGATGAACCCCTCGACGGCATGCTCCGCGTCCGGCCGTGCTGTGCCTTCGACGAGGCCGACCGGGTCGATTAAAAAGGTGCGGATAATTGACGGGTACAGGCTTTTATAATCCAGCACTAATACCGAGTCATATAGACCGGGGCGAGAGTCCATCACATATCCGCCTGGACTTGCCTGCGGAGGTACCTCGCCGAGATTAGGCGCGACAAAACCTGCGCGGTGCATGCGTGGGAAATAGAGATGGCTGAAAGCGGCTACCGAGCCGCCGTGCTTATCCAGCGGCAGGCCGTTGACCGTCGCGCGCTCCAGCAGGAAGGGCATCAGCTCGGTCTTGTGGAAAATACGCGTGACCAGCTCGCAGTCTTTGAGGTTATAGGTGGCCAGTGCGGGCTTATCCTCGGCAAAGCGGCGGTCGATCTCATCCATGCGATCCCATGGATTATCAATAGATTTACCTTCGCCCAGCAGTTCACGGGAAACGGTTTCCAGGGAGAAGGAAGAGAAGTTCCAGAACGCCGATTTTAGCGCCTCAATGCCGTCGATAATTACCCGGCCTGCAAGTTGAGCAAAGAATACGCCTTGCTTAAAGCCGTGCTCGCGCCATTCCAGCAGACTGTTACCCCGCCCTAAACGCAGCGGAACCTGGTAACGTTCCGCCATTTTTTGCAGTACGCGGAGGTCGAACTGCACCACGTTCCAGCCGATCAGGACATCGGGGTCGTGCTCGGCAAACCAGGCGTTAAGTTTCTCCAGCAGAAGCGGGCGGCTGGCCACGTATTCCAGCGTAAAATCCAGGCCGCTGGCGTCGCCGTTTTCCGGCCCCAGCATGTAGACGTGACGCTGACCACAGCCTTCAAGGCCGATGCAGTAAAGCTCGCCGTGGCGGTTGGTTTCGATATCGAGCGAGACCCATTTTAGCGGCGGGCGGTATGCCGGTGAGGGCTTCAGCCGGGTATCAAGCAGAACGTCTCCCTGAAGCTTGCCGCTAAACCAAACCGGCGCGGTAATAAAGCGCTCCATCAGGAAGCGCTCCGGTGGGCGGATATCTGCCTCGTAAACGGTGACCCCTCCGTCGCGCAACAGCTTCTCCAGCCTCATCAGTTGGCGATGCTGCTGGCAATAGAGGCCGGCTACCGGCTGGCGATGAAAATCTTTAAGCTCAAGGGGGGTAAGGTGGAACAGGTTTTCACCGGCCAGCAGGCGCTGGGCCTGAGCGAACTGCGCCTGGGGAATAAAGGCGACGGACTCCTGCGGCGGCAGGCGCACCTTAAGCGGGCCTTCGTCCGTGGCTAGCCAGAAGTCGACTTCGGTACCGCGTGGGGTGTCTCGCCAGTGCCTGGTCAACAGAAACCCCTGACGAGCTTGAGACACGCTGCATTCTCTTTCAGGAAAAGTGTTTTGATTATAGCGCAAAAAACCGGTGGTTACTGCATTTATATACAGTGTTATCGTTGGTATCGTTAACGCTGAGTGCGAATTGTCCGGAACTTTCCCGGCTATTATTTATTCATATAAATGATACCTTGACGTCCATCACGTTAATTCTGGAGAATCGCCCGCTCGCTTATCGACGGAAAGCTTATGGAAGCCTTGCTGGAACACTTTATTACACAGTCAGTTGCATATTCGCTTTTCGCGGTGATGCTGGTGGCCTTTTTTGAATCATTAGCGCTGGTAGGGCTTATCCTGCCGGGTACGGTAATGATGGCTGGACTCGGCGCGCTTATCGGTGGGGGGCAGGTTAATTTCTACTACGCCTGGGGGGCCGGAATCGTTGGTTGCCTGTTAGGGGACTGGGTTTCATTCTGGCTGGGCCAGCGTTTTAAAGGCCCGCTGCACCGCTGGTCGTTTATGAAGAAGAACAAGGCGCTGCTGGATAAAACCGAGCATGCCCTGCATCAGCACAGCCTCTTTACTATCCTGATCGGGCGCTTTGTCGGCCCTACGCGCCCGCTGGTTCCCATGGTTGCCGGAATGCTGGATTTGCCGCTGGCTAAGTTTTTACCGCCGAACATTATCGGGTGCCTGCTCTGGCCACCGCTCTACTTTATGCCGGGGATCCTGGCTGGAGCCGCAATTGATATTCCGGCGGATATGCAGAGCGGCAGCTTTAAGTGGCTGCTGCTGGCGGTGGCGTTGTTGCTGTGGCTGGCCGCATGGCTGTGCTGGCGCTGGTACCGCAGCGGCAAACGTGGTACCGATCGCCTGACCCGCTATCTGCCTCAGTCGCGGTTAAACTGGCTGGCACCGCTAATGCTGGCTGCCGGTATCGCCAGTTTCGTCGCGTTGCTTCAGCATCCGTTGATGCCGGTTTACTGGGATATTCTGTGGAAAGTGCTATCGCACTAATTGCCGATGCCCAGCAGCGTCGAGGCGCTCGCCTCGCCGCTTAGCAGAGTAGCCGTGTCGCCGTCCCACGCGATGCGCCCGTCTTTTACCACTATGCTCCGTCCGGCGATTCGTGCGGCATCGTCGATGCTGTGCGATACCATCAGCAGCGTCATGTTTTGTTCCTGACAAAGCTCGTCAAGCAGCTGCAGCATCTCCTTACGTAGCGCGGGATCGAGCGCGGAGAAGGGTTCATCCAGCAGTAAAACAGGCTGCTGACGAACCAGACACCGAGCCAGTGCAACACGCTGCCGCTGGCCACCGGAAAGCTGAGACGGCAGGCGATCCAGCATCTCCGTCATCCCTACGCGTTCAGTTATCTCCAGCAGCCGCTGCTTTTGAATCTCATTGAGCTTCATCCCCGGGTGCATCCCCAGGGCAATATTCTGCCGAACCGTCAGGTGGCTAAACAGATTATTTTCCTGAAAGAGCATGGAGACCGGGCGAGCTGAAGGCGGTGTCCGGGTGTGATCCTGACCGTTTATGACGATACTGCCGCTCGCGGGCTGCAGAAAACCAGCAGCCAGGCTCAACAACGTACTTTTCCCCGCCCCGCTCGGCCCAAGGATCGCCACGCGCTCACCCGCCGTAATCTTCAGAGAAAAGCGCATGGGTAAGTGCTGGTACAGCCAGGTTACATCAGTCAGAGTTAGCATCACGTCCCGGAAGTTTTTCAATCAGAGTGAACAGCATAAAGCAAAGCAGCAGGAGCAGCAGCGCCGTAACCGCACCGTCCTGGCTACGGTATGAGCCGATTTGCTGGTATAGCCAGAAGGGCAGTGTACGGAAGTCTTCGTTGCCGAACAGCGCCACCACGCCGAAATCACCAATCGACAGTACGCAGGCAAAGGCCAGCGCCTGTGCTATCGGGCGTTTCAGGGCTTTTAACTCGATGAATCGCAGGCGGTTAAAGCCACGGATGTCCAGCGACTGGCAAAGCTGAGCGTAGCGCTCGGCGACGTCGCGCATCGGGTTTTCCAGCACCTTCAGGGCGTAAGGGATCGCCATCAGGGCGTTGGTAAAAATCACAATGCCATCGGCGGATTGCGGCAGGCCCACGGTATTGTTTAGCAGTAAGAAGAAGCCAGTGGCGAGGACGATTCCCGGCATCGCCAGAATCAACATACCGCTAAGTTCAATGGCCTGTCCGGCGAAAATACGGTTACGCAAACGAAGCTCGCGCGAGCTCCAAAGCAGCATCAGGGTTAGCGTCACGCTAATCAGCCCGGCGGCAACGGCAATGCGCAGCGAAGTCCAAAGCGAGTTCCACAGTGCGGCCTGCTGCAGTACGTTGCCCATGCTGCTATTAATGCCGTCCACCATTACCGCCAACAGTGGTGGCAGCAGCAGAAGCAAGGCCAGAAGGATAAACAGGGCATCACAAATCTTTCTGCGCAGAGAATCCTGCGGATCGCGCCAGCCTTGAAGCTGACTTACGCCGACAGGTATCGCCTTGCTTAGCTTCTGGCTGAGCAGCACCAGACCCAGGCAGCAGAACATTTGTAGTAGCGCTAGCAGCGCCGCTTTTGCCGGATCGTAGTCGTAGCTTAGCGCCTGAAAGATAGCCAGTTCGATGGTGGTTGCCTGGGGGCCGCCGCCCAGAGACAGCACGGTGGCGAAGCTTGCGAAGCAAAGCATGAAAATTAGCGCGCCTACCGGGAGTATTTGTCGGCGTAGCCAGGGCCATTCGACGAAGCGGAAAAAGTGCCAGCCCTGCATATTCAGCTGGGCCGCCAGCTGGCGCTGCTCGGTGGGGATGTTATCCAGCGCCTGAAGCAGCAGGCGGGTCGCCATCGGCATATTAAAGAAAACGTGCGCCAGCAAAATTCCCTGCAGCCCATAAGGGGAGAAACGCCATTCCAGACCAAGCCAGCCGCTTAGCGTTGCCAGCCAGCCTTCACGCCCGTAAACGGAGAGAATGCCGAATACCGCAACCAGCACCGGCAGAACCAGCGTCATGGCACAAAGCCGCAGCAGCGCCATTCGGCCAGGAAAACGGCGGCGGTAGAGCGCCCGGGCTAAAAAAATCGCCGGGAAAACGGAAAGTACTGCGGAAAGGAACGCCTGCCAGAAAGAGAAGCGCAGGACGTGCCAAAGGTAGCTGTCCTGTAAAATGGCAAAGACATTCGTCTGCGGGGCGTTAAACCACAGCGCCAGAAAAGCCGCCAGGGCTACCGCCACGACAAGCGTCGCGGCAAATAGCCCCGGACATAGCCAGCCCGGAATTAGCGGCTGACGGCGCGTTGCCATTCGTTAATCCATGCCGCGCGCTGGGCAGCCACCTGCTGAGGCGTAAATTCCAGCGTGGTTTTTGGTTTTACCAGCCCGTCGAAGCCGGCAGGCAACGCCACGTTGGTCACAGGATACATCCAGTTGCCGGTAGCAATAGTGTTCTGGAAACCTGGCGTGGTGATGAACTTCATAAACTTCTCGGCAAGCTCTGGCTGCTTGCTGTTCGCCAGCCGGCCCGCGACTTCAACCTGCAGATAATGCCCTTCGTTGAAGTCCGCTGCGGCGTAGTTATCCTTCTTCTCTTCGATGATGTGGTAGGCCGGTGACGTAGTGTAGCTCAGAACCAGATCGGCTTCGCCTTTCAGGAACAGGCCGTAAGCTTCGCTCCAGCCCTTGGTGACGGTGACGGTTTTCTTCGCTAACTTTTGCCAGGCTTCCGGGGTTTTATCGCCGTAGACTTTTTGCATCCACAGCAGCAGGCCAAGCCCCGGCGTGCTGGTGCGTGGATCTTCGTATATCACCTTCCATTTCTGGTCGCCTTCAACCAGCTCTTTCAGGCTCTTCGGCGGATTTTTTAGCTTGTTCTTGTCGTAAACGAAAGCGAAGTAGCCGTAGTCGTAAGGAACGAAGGTGCTGTTCTTCCAGCCGCCGGGCACCTGTAGCGCGCTGGTTTCGACGTTAGAAGGCGCAAACAGTTTGGTTTGCGTGGCGGCCTCTACCAGGTTGTTGTCCAGTCCCAGCACGACGTCTGCTTTGCTGTTCTTGCCTTCCATGCGCACGCGGTTCAACAGCGAAACGCCGTCTTCCAGCGCCACGAATTTCAGCTCGCAGTGACAGTCGGCTTCAAAAGCTTTTTTTACCGCCGGGCCAGGGCCCCAGTCAGCGGCAAACGAGTCGTAGGTGTAAACAGTTAAAACGGGGTTAGCGAAAACGGGCGTGGCAACCAGCGCCAGCAGCGGCAGAAATTTTTTGAACACTTTGCACCTCAGTAAAAGGGGGCAAAGGAATTGAGTGAGTGTCTCAAATCCCTTCGCCGGCGTTATCCGGATCAGGTTCGACGGGTATTATCTCAGCGCGGACAAATTGTCCTGGCACCCCGTTGAGCAGGGGGGATTCTACTGACTTCCCCGGAATTACGAAAGCTGTGTTACGAAAACGTTATGGGCCAGGCGGGGCAAACCAGGCCGATTTAAAATCAAACCAGCCCAGCGTGTTCATGCGCACACCGCGCATGCTGCGCTGCCCCTCAATGCGTAACCAATGGTGAATCAACGGGATAACGTCGTTACGTTCCAGCATTTGCCTGCACCATTCCGGCAATGCCAGCGTTTTACTGTGCCAGCGTCGGGCATCGCCCTGCCAGTCGATTGGGATACATTTTTGAATCAGCGGGACTTCATACAGCTGGGCGAAAAGGGAGTATTCCAGCGGCATAGTGAAGTTCACGCTGTTCAGCCAGATATCACTTTCGGCGTCGCCCTGATGCCACTCAGCGTAATCTATCTCCTGAACAATCAGCTTCACGCCCTGCTCGGCCAGCAGTTCGGTCATGATATTGCTGATAACGCGGTGCTCTACGTGATCGCGATAGTAGGTAAGGGTGATGCTCTCAAGTCCGGCAGGCTTTGCGGTAAGCGGTCCCGGACGCGAATGGTGCCAACGTGGCAGAAGGCCGTAGGCGGGGAACCAGTACTGCTGATACTGCTCGGCAGCGCGGTAAATAAGGTTGACCGGCGAGAGAATATGGCCAATCCACTGGCGTACGCCTTCGTGAACGCCGAGCGTTGAGCGGCTATCAAACAGCAGGTAGTAGCAGCCCTCTTCCGGGCGGCTTTCAACGGCTTTTTCGCTGTCCGGCATGCCCTGAAGCTGAACGCCACAGCTGGATTCTTCTCCGACTTCAGGTAACACCCAGAAATTAACTTCGTCGATCAACGCCCGGAAACCGAAATAATCATCAAAAGCATGGATTTTTAACTGGTTTCGATTGTTGCGAGCGACGGAATAAGGCCCGGTGCCGACCGGCTGGCTGGCAAAATCGGGCATCGTTGTCCATTCACGCGGCAGGATCATGGCGTTCACGCTGCCCAATAGCCACGGCAACCAGTCATCCGGCTGGCTGAGGTGAATATCCAGCGTCCAGGTCGTCGGCGAGGTTATCTGCGTGATGTGGGCAAACAGCGGCAGGGTGTTGATGCGCTGCAGGGAAGAGATGATATCCAGCATGTCCAGCTCACGGCCGTGATGGAAATGAATGCCGGGGCGGAGGAAGAAACGCCAGCGTAAAGGGGAAATTTGCTGCCAGTGATGGGCAATATCCGCTTCCAGTTCCCCATTTTCCTCATTTATCCGCGTCAGGCCGCTGAAAATCTGGCGGGCAATGTGGGTTTCGGAGCGCCTGAGCGCCGAACCGGGCAGCAGATTCAGCAGCGGGCGATAGTAAAGGACGCGAAGGATATGTCGGCCCTGACGGAAGCTACGCCCTAAATGAGAGATAAGCATCTGCCGCACCGCGGCCTTGTCGCCGACGATCTGCACCAGTTGATCGATTCGATCCTGTTCCAGAAGATCTTCCGCCCGCTGCTGCTGGAGCGCCAGCCCGGTATACAGGAAGGTGAGCTGCGAGCGCTTGCCCCTGCCGGCTTCTGCCTGCCAGCTTAGCCAGCCCTTTTCCTGCATGGCGTTAAGCAGTGTCCGCATATGACGGCGGGAGCAGTTGAGCAAATCCGCTAAATCATTGAGCGTGGTTTCCTGGGGCTTGCCTTCGCAGCATTGCCACAGACGGATGAACTGTTGTTGCAGACGAGATGAGGACATAAAAGAGGAACTCCCGGCGGAAACTCATCAATTTAACTTTCCCTATATTACGTCAATAATCATCAGCGATGAAGCGAGGAGGTGTTTATGAAGCGGTCATCACCTGCGAGGTTTTTCCAACAGTACTTTGCCGCAACGCAGTTTGTTTGTTCTGGATGGCTGGCTCGCCTGACGGTGGAGCAAAGACTAAGGATGCTCGAAGACTTGATGCAGTGGGAGGTTACAACCCCGATGCCCGAGAACGCCAACACGCCGACTCATGTGTGACTGAGTATTGGTGCTTTTACCACGCCAGCAGCTGTTTACTGCTGGCTTTTTTCGTTTAATCTTTACGCATTTAGCGAATACCTCTGACTACACCCTCCTTTTAAGGACAGCTCATGCTCTGGTTTTTGACCCGCGCACGTCGTTTTAACCCCGTTTATGCCGCCTTTATGGCCGTGTCTTTTATGATTGGCGTGGCCGGTGCGCTGCAGGCCCCGACGCTCAGCCTCTTTTTAACCCGCGAAGTTGAAGTTCGGCCCTTCTGGGTTGGTCTGTTCTATACCGTTAATGCGATTGCCGGGATCGCGGTAAGCCTGCTGCTGGCAAAAAGATCGGATAGCCGCGGAGACAGGCGCAAGCTGATTATGGTGTGTTGCGTGATGGCGGTGGCAAACAGCGTTCTTTTTGCCTTCAACCGTCATTATCTGACGTTGATTACGCTCGGCGTAATGTTTGCCTCCATCGCCAATACCGCGATGCCGCAGATTTTTGCCCTGGCGCGGGAATATGCCGATCGTTCCGCTCGTGAAGTGGTGATGTTCAGCTCGATCATGCGTGCGCAGCTCTCCCTTGCCTGGGTTATCGGGCCGCCGCTTTCCTTTATGCTGGCGCTAAAGTACGGCTTCACTACCATGTTTCTTATTGCTGCCGGGATCTTTGTCATCTCGCTGCTGCTTATTGTGTTTGCGCTGCCTTCGGTCGCCCGAGCCGAGCCCTCCGCAGAGGTGGCGATAACGGAGGTCAGCGGTTGGAAAGACAGCAACGTGCGGATGCTGTTTATCGCCTCAATGCTGATGTGGACCTGCAACACCATGTACATCATCGATATGCCGCTATGGATAAGCCAGGATCTCGGGCTGCCGGATGAGCTGGCAGGTCTGTTAATGGGGACGGCTGCCGGGCTCGAGATCCCCGCCATGATCCTCGCCGGTTACTACGTGAAGCGCTTTGGGAAACGGAACATGATGGTGGCGGCGGTGGCTGCGGGCGTGCTGTTCTATGCCGGACTGATTCTGTTCCACTCTAAAACGGCGCTGGTGGTATTGCAGCTGTTTAACGCGGTGTTTATCGGGATTATTGCCGGGATTGGGATGCTGTGGTTCCAGGATTTGATGCCGGGAAGGCCGGGCTCTGCGACAACGCTGTTCACCAACAGCATTTCAACGGGTGTGATTTTAGCCGGCGTACTGCAGGGGGCGCTGGCGGAAGGTTTTGGCCACTATTCCGTGTACTGGCTAATGGCAGCGCTGGCGGTTGTTGCCCTGTTTCTCACCAGCCGGGTGAAGAACATTTGAGGGCTTCCCCTCTCCCATGTGGGAGAGGGGAAAACAGATTACTGCATAAATGCAGGCAGCTTTTTCTCGTAGCTGGAAATAGCGGCTTCGTGCTGCAGCGTCAGGCCAATACTGTCCAGGCCGTTCAGCATGCAGTGACGGCGGAAGCTGTCGAGCGCGAACGAATAGCTTTTCTCACCCGCCTGAACCGTTTGGGCCTCCAGGTCGACGACAAATTTAATGCCCGGCTGGGCTTCGACCAGCTTAAACAGCTCGTCCACCTGTTCGTCGCTCAGAATCACCGGCAGCAGCTGGTTGTTAAACGAGTTGCCGTAGAAGATATCGGCGAAGCTTGGCGCAATCACCACTTTGAAGCCGTAATCGGTCAGTGCCCACGGCGCGTGCTCACGGGAAGAGCCGCAGCCGAAGTTTTCACGCGCCAGCAGGATAGAAGCGCCTTTAAATTCCGGGTAGTTCAGAACGAACTCCGGGTTAGGCTGCTGCCCGGCATCGTCCAGAAAACGCCAGTCGTTAAACAGGTGAGCGCCAAAACCGGTGCGGGTGACCTTCTGCAAAAACTGCTTCGGGATAATGGCATCGGTGTCGACGTTCGCCGCGTCCAGCGGAACGACCAGGCCGGTATGTTGGATAAATTTCTCTGCCATGGTAGTTCCTCTTATTTCAGTGTACGAATATCAGCAAAATGACCGGCCACAGCGGCAGCGGCGGCCATTGCAGGGCTGACCAGATGGGTGCGCCCCCCGCGGCCCTGACGGCCTTCGAAGTTACGGTTGCTGGTGGAGGCACAGCGTTCGCCCGGATTCAGGCGGTCGTTGTTCATTGCCAGGCACATTGAGCAACCCGGCAGGCGCCATTCAAAACCGGCTTCAATAAAGATCTTATCCAGCCCTTCTGACTCGGCCTGAGCTTTTACCGGACCGGAGCCCGGTACAACCATCGCCAGCACGCCTGGGGCGACTTTACGGCCTTTGGCGATTTCTGCGGCAGCACGCAGGTCTTCGATGCGTGAGTTGGTACAGGAGCCGATAAAGACTTTATCGATAGCCACTTCGGTCAGCGGAATACCCGGCTTCAGGCCCATATAAGCCAGCGCTTTCTCCGCGGAGGCTCGCTCAACCGGGTCGCTGAAAGATTCTGGATTCGGGATATTGTCGGTAACGGAAATAACCTGGCCGGGGTTAGTGCCCCAGGTGACCTGCGGGGCAATGTCGGCAGCGTCTAACGTGACGATGGTGTCGAACTTCGCGCCTTCGTCGGTGCTGAAGGTTTTCCAGTATTCGACGGCTTCATCCCAGTCAGTACCTTTTGGTGCATGCAGGCGGCCTTTAACATATTCGAAGGTGGTTTCATCCGGCGCGACAATCCCGGCTTTCGCCCCCATTTCGATAGCCATGTTGCACAGCGTCATGCGGCCTTCCATGCTCAGCGCACGGATAGCATCGCCGCAAAACTCAACAACGTGGCCGGTGCCGCCGGCGCTGCCGGTTTTGCCGATGATCGCCAGCACGATATCTTTCGCGGTGATACCCGGAGCCGCTTTGCCTTTCACTTCAATTTTCATGGTTTTCGCACGACCCTGTTTCAGGGTCTGCGTCGCCAGAACGTGTTCAACTTCTGACGTGCCGATACCGAAAGCCAGTGCGCCAAACGCGCCGTGGGTTGCGGTGTGGGAGTCGCCACACACGATGGTCATGCCAGGCAGGGTAATCCCTTGCTCAGGCCCCATCACGTGAACGATGCCCTGGAAAGGGTGGTTCAGATCGTAGAGCTCAACGCCAAACTCTTTGCAGTTCTTCATCAGCTCCTGCATCTGGATGCGCGCCATTTCGCCAGACGCGTTGATATCCTTGGTCTGGGTGGAAACGTTGTGATCCATCGTGGCGAAGGTTTTTCCCGGCTGGCGAACGGGGCGGCCATGGGCGCGCAGGCCGTCAAACGCCTGTGGAGAAGTCACTTCATGCACCAGGTGGCGGTCGATATACAGCAACGGCGTCTCTTCCGGTGCTTCATACACGACGTGGGCGTCGTACAACTTCTGGTATAAGGTCTTCGCCATGATTATTTCCCCTGAGCCACGTAACGAGCAATGATATCGCCCATTTCGTCAGTGCTGATTGCATTGCCTTCGCGGGCTAAATCACCGGTGCGATGGCCTTCTTCTAATGCGCGATTGATGGCGCTTTCGATAGCCTGAGCGGCTTCTTCGGCATCCAGGCTGTAGCGCAGCAGCAGCGCCAGCGACAGGATCTGCGCGATAGGATTGGCGATATTTTTGCCCGCAATATCAGGTGCGGAGCCGCCCGCAGGTTCATACAGGCCAAAGCCCAGTTCGTTGAGGCTGGCGGAAGGCAGCATGCCCATAGAACCGGTTATCATGGCACATTCATCGGACAGAATGTCGCCGAACAGGTTGGAGCACAGCAGCACGTCGAACTGAGAAGGATCTTTAATTAACTGCATGGTGGCGTTGTCGATATACATGTGGGACAGCGACACATCAGGGTATTCTTTGGCGATTTCGTTGACGATTTCACGCCATAACAGCGACGTTTGCAGCACGTTTGCTTTATCGATAGACGTCACTTTATTGCGGCGCTTGCGTGCGGATTCAAAAGCGATACGTGCGATACGTTCGATTTCGAAGCGGTGATAAACCTCGGTATCGTAGGCTTTCTCATGCATGCCGCTGCCTTCGCGACCTTTAGGCTGCCCGAAGTAGATACCACCGGTCAATTCACGAACGCACAGGATGTCGAAGCCGTTTGCCGCAATGTCGGCACGCAGTGGACAAAACGCTTCCAGGCCCTGGTACAGGCGGGCAGGACGCAGGTTGCTGAACAATTTAAAGTGTTTACGCAGCGGCAGCAGTGCGCCGCGCTCGGGTTGTTCCGCCGGTGGCAAATGTTCCCACTTAGGGCCGCCCACCGAGCCGAACAGGATAGCATCAGCCTGTTCGCAACCTTCGACCGTCGCCTGCGGCAGCGGGCTGCCGTGACGATCGATCGCGGCACCGCCTACATCATAGGTGCTGGTGCTGATGCGTATATCAAAACGGTTGCGAACGGCATCCAGTACTTTCAAGGCCTGAGCCATGACTTCCGGGCCAATACCGTCGCCCGGTAAAACTGCAATATGGTAATTTTTCGACATTACACGGTTTCCTGATTTTGTTCTTTATTTTGATGTTGAGCTTTACGTTGCAATTCTTTTTCGACTTCACCGGCGCGCCAGATGTTGTTCAGCACGTGCACCATCGCTTTAGCAGAGGATTCGACAATGTCGGTTGTCAGACCCACGCCGTGGAAGCGGCGGCCGTTGTAATCCACCACGATATCGACCTGGCCCAGCGCATCTTTGCCCTGGCCTTTGGCGCTCAGGCTGTATTTCACCAGTTCAATGTTGTAATCGGTGATGCGGTTAATCGCCTGATAAACAGCATCGACCGGGCCGTTGCCGTTTGCCGCTTCAGCTTTAATCTCTTCACCACAAACCAGCCTCACGGAAGCAGTGGCGATGCCGTTAGAACCCGACTGAACGCTGAAATAGTCCAGGCTGAAGTGCTCTGGCTCTTCCTGTTGTTTGTTGATAAAGGCCAATGCTTCCAGGTCGTAGTCGAAGACCTGGCCTTTTTTGTCCGCCAGCTTCAGGAAGGCGTCATACAGATTATCCAGGTTGTAATCGGCTTCTTTGTAGCCCATCTCATCCATGCGGTGCTTCACGGCAGCACGGCCGGAGCGTGAAGTCAGGTTCAGCTGTACCTGGTTCAGACCGATGGATTCCGGGGTCATGATTTCGTAGTTTTCGCGATTTTTCAGCACGCCGTCCTGGTGGATACCGGAGGAGTGGGCGAAGGCACCGGTACCAACGATCGCTTTGTTGGCAGGAACCGGCATATTGCAAATCTGACTGACCATCTGGCTGGTGCGCCAGATTTCCTGATGGTTGATATTGGTATGCAGGTTCATGATGTCCTTACGTACCTTAATGGACATGATGACTTCTTCCAGCGAGCAGTTACCGGCACGTTCACCGATACCGTTCATCGCGCCTTCAACCTGGCGAGCCCCGGCGTGTACCGCGGCAATGGCGTTACCTACGGCCAGGCCTAAATCGTCATGGGTATGGACGGAAATGATGGCTTTGTCGATATTTGGCACGCGTTCGTACAGGCCGGTGATGATGTTGGCAAACTCAAACGGCATGGTGTAGCCGACGGTATCGGGAATATTGATGGTCGTGGCCCCGGCGCTGATTGCGGCTTCTACCACGCGCGCCAGGTCGGCTATCGGTGTACGCCCTGCATCTTCACAGGAAAATTCAACGTCATCGGTATAGTTGCGGGCGCGCTTGACCATGTAGATTGCACGTTCAATCACTTCATCCAGCGTGCTGCGTAACTTGGTCGCGATGTGCATGGGTGAAGTAGCAATGAAGGTATGAATACGGAAGGCTTCGGCAACTTTCAGCGATTCAGCGGCAACATCAATGTCTTTTTCGACACAGCGAGCTAAACCACAAACGCGACTGTTTTTGATATTGCGGGCAATGGTCTGCACCGATTCGAAATCGCCGGGGGAGGAAACAGGAAAGCCGACCTCCATGACGTCCACGCCCATACGTTCCAGCGCCATAGCTATTTGCAGCTTCTCTTTCACGCTCAGGCTTGCCTGCAAAGCTTGTTCGCCGTCGCGCAATGTGGTATCAAAAATAATGACTTGCTGGCTCATGGTTAGGTCCTTTATCTGTCTGGGCGCCTTCGCTACGAGCATAAAAAAACCCGCGCATTGGCGCGGGTTTTTTCTGTCTGAAGGCTTGAATCAACGCTGATTGTCGCCCACCAGTCTACCGCGCAAATAAGCTGCGTTTAGTAGTAGACCTGGTAGGCGGAAGGTGCGATTCATGTTTCAAGCCCTGTGCAATTTCGTGATGTATTAATTGGTACTTGATCTCACCGCAGGTGTCAACCCTTAACCTGTCAGATGTCCAACCTGAAGGGTTTTATGCGTGCGGTAGATGCAGTGGAAAAAACCAGAAAAGAGAATTTTCTTAAAATATACCAAATTATTATAAAAGGTGTGACATTGTCTGATTATGCGCTGTTTTTGATAATGCATTGTATGAATATAATAAAACTCATGTATTGTTCCTTACCTGATTCGTTTGCTATTCGTCATGCGCTTTTATCCCCTTAATTTTATTAAAGGGGCGTCTTTGCGATATGCACCTTCGATGTTTTTTATTAGGGGGTATTCATAAGAATATTCGGCATGAATGTGGCGAATCAGATGAGTGTAAATAATGGAAATTCCAATTTATGCGTTGCGGAATGGAACCCAATTCATTGCTGGAGTAAAAAATGGATGATGAAATTATTGAGGCCCCGGAGTCTCTGGAGACAATAACACCGCGGTTACGTGAAGTTGACTTAAATCTCCTGACGGTTTTTGATACTGTCATGAAAGCGCGGAGTATTACCGGGGCCGCCAGGCTGCTGGGAATGTCTCAACCTGCGGTCAGTAATGCTGTTTCTCGATTAAAAACTACCTTCAATGATGAGTTGTTTGTTCGTTATGGGCGCGGTATTCAGCCAACAGGAAGGGCGCTTCAGCTCTGCGCCGTGGTTCGCAATGCTCTGCAAATGGTACAGAATGAACTACCCGGAGCCGGTTTTGATCCACTGAGCAGCGTACGGCTGTTTACGCTTTGTGTTGCCAGCCCGCTGGATAGCAAGATAATGCCGCGAATTTTTGATGGCGTTAAATATGCCGCTCCCCATATTCAGTTAGCCTTTAAATCCTCTTTTAGCGAGGATATTGAGCAACAGCTGCGGCATCAGGAGGTCGATTTTTTGGTGTGCTATGAAGAAATAGCCCGCCCTGGGTATAAGAGAATACCCCTGTTTGAAGATGAAATGGTATTAGTCACCGGAGAGGAACATCCGGGATTTTATTCGCAACTGAGCGTGAACGATTTTTATAATCAACGGCACGCCGTAGTTTCCCGGGAATGTTATTGCTCATTTAGTTCCCCCTGGTATGACACGGTAGAAAAACAAAAATCGATTACCTATCAGGGGGCAGCGATTACCTGTGTATTGAATGTTATTTCAAAGACGCAGCTGGTCGCAGTTGCTCCACGCTGGCTGGTAGAAAGCGTAACTAATAGTTTGAAACTTAAAATTTTCCCGTTGCCTTTTGTTAAAAATAACCGCACCTGTTACCTGTCGTGGCATGGTTCGTCAGGACAGGACAAGGGACATTTATGGATGCAGGATCTGATAGCGAAAAGCTGCGGCAGATAAACATACATCATTTTTTACTTACGGGCTTAAACAGCCCGATTTTTCTATTTTTATCATAAAAGGCAGTGTTTTGTACTTTAGCATTTTCTGATCTTCCCTTCCTGACAGCGTCACAATGCTAAATTAATGCATAACGCGCTGTATTTATCTGCATCTTTGACATATTCGTAAATAACCACCCTCTATATTCAGTTGATAGCTCCGTGATGTGCGGCTTTTTTAGCTGAGAGGGGAAATTCTTACCGCCGGGTTGCCCCGGCGGAGAATTGCCTGACTCATTTTGAGCGGTTATGTTAATGCGCTAAACCTATAAAAACGATACAGGCAGAGACACAACCTGTCGAAATGACGGCGCGGAAATGACTTCTGCGTGCGGTCGCAAACGTGAGCCTGGAGGCAAAACCATGGAGATGTTGTCAGGAGCCGAGATGGTCGTCCGATCGTTAATCGATCAGGGCGTTAAGCAGGTATTCGGCTACCCGGGAGGTGCGGTTCTCGATATTTACGACGCGCTTCATACTATGGGTGGGATTGATCATGTGCTGGTGCGCCACGAGCAGGCCGCAGTGCATATGGCGGACGGTCTTGCTCGTGCTACGGGTGAGACGGGCGTTGTGCTGGTGACTTCAGGTCCTGGTGCTACAAATGCCATTACCGGCATCGCAACCGCCTACATGGACTCTATTCCTATGGTGGTGCTATCCGGGCAGGTTGCAACATCTTTGATTGGCTATGATGCCTTTCAGGAGTGCGATATGGTCGGTATCTCCCGTCCTGTCGTTAAGCACAGCTTCCTGGTAAAGCAAGTTGAAGACATTCCGGGGATCATCAAAAAAGCCTTCTGGCTTGCCTCCAGTGGCCGTCCAGGGCCCGTTGTTGTCGATTTGCCAAAAGATATCATGAGTCCGCTGAACAAGCTGCCGTATGCCTGGCCAGAAGCCGTTAGTATGCGTTCTTACAACCCAACGACTCAGGGACATAAAGGGCAAATCAAGCGCGCATTGCAAACCCTGATGGCGGCTAAAAAGCCGGTGATGTACGTTGGCGGGGGCGCTATCAACTCGGCGTGCCACGCTGAACTGCGGGCTCTCGCAGAGAAGCTCAATATTCCGGTCGTCTCTTCATTAATGGGGTTGGGGGCATTCCCGGCTACGCATCGTCAGGCCCTCGGTATGCTTGGCATGCATGGCACCTACGAAGCGAATATGACGATGCATCATTCCGACGTTATTTTTGCCGTCGGCGTACGCTTTGATGACCGTACTACCAACAACCTCGCGAAGTATTGCCCAAACGCTACTGTGCTGCACATTGATATCGATCCGACCTCTATATCCAAAACTGTCGCAGCGGATATTCCGATTGTGGGTGATGCGCATCAGGTCCTGACTCAAATGCTGGAGCTGCTTGTTCAGGAAGACGCGCAGCAATCAGGTGATGAGATCCGGGACTGGTGGCAACACATTGAGCAATGGCGTGCCCGCCATTGCCTTGAATTTGATCGCAGCAGCGCGGCGATCAAGCCACAGGCGGTGATTGAAGCCGCTTATCGGCTGACGAACGGTGATGCGTATGTGACTTCCGATGTGGGTCAGCATCAGATGTTTGCCGCGCTCTACTATCCGTTTGATAAGCCACGCCGTTGGATAAACTCCGGTGGGCTTGGCACGATGGGTTTTGGTCTTCCAGCGGCGCTTGGTGTGAAGATGGCATTACCGGATGAGACGGTAATTTGCGTCACCGGTGATGGCAGTATTCAGATGAATATTCAGGAGCTTTCCACCGCGCTGCAGTATGGCCTGTCAGTGCTGGTACTTAACCTTAATAACCGTTATCTCGGCATGGTGAAGCAGTGGCAGGATATGATTTACTCAGGCCGCCACTCGCAATCTTACATGGAGTCATTGCCGGACTTTGTTCGTCTGGCAGAGGCTTATGGCCATGTGGGAATCAGCATCACGAAGCCAGAGGAACTGGAAAGTAAACTTGCATTGGCGCTGGAAACCGTACGCGGTGGCCGCCTGGTGTTTGTTGATGTCACGGTTGATGGTACTGAACACGTTTATCCGATGCAGATTCGCGGCGGCGGAATGGATGAAATGTGGCTAAGCAAAACGGAGAGAACTTGATTATGCGCCGGATATTATCAGTCTTACTGGAAAATGAATCGGGCGCGCTGTCCCGAGTCATTGGCCTGTTCTCCCAGCGTGGCTACAACATTGAAAGCCTTACCGTTGCCCCAACGGATGACCCAACGCTTTCCCGCATGACCATTCAGACTGTTGGTGATGAGAAGGTGCTGGAGCAGATTGAGAAGCAGCTGCATAAGCTGGTGGATGTATTGCGCGTAAGCGAGCTGGGGCAGGGGGCGTACGTCGAGCGTGAAATTATGCTGGTGAAAGTGCAGGCCAGCGGATACGGGCGTGAAGAGGTGAAACGTAGCGCGGAGATTTTCCGCGGGCAAATAATCGACGTAACGCCAACGCTCTATACCGTTCAGCTCGCAGGGACCAGCGATAAACTCAACGCATTCCTTGATACCATCCGTGACGTCGCGAAAATAGTCGAAGTCGCGCGCTCAGGGATTGTTGGCGTTTCGCGCGGTGATAAGATTATGCGCTAGCCATGAATGTGATCTAATTCACACGCCCGGTAAACACTGCCGGGCTTTTTTTTGCAATTAAGGAAACAACTCCCCGCAAAAGCGGTTGCCGGAGTTATTATTCTGCGCTTAGATGTTAATGTTGTTAACCATGGCCAGGGTATGGTTATGGATCACCTGGAGAGTAAGGGGCTACAGTGAAATTGGATGAAATCGCGCGCCTGGCGGGAGTGTCGCGCACCACGGCGAGCTACGTCATCAACGGAAAAGCAAAACAGTATCGCGTTAGCGATAAAACCGTTGAGAAAGTTATGGCGGTGGTACGCGAGCATAACTACCACCCGAATGCGGTGGCCGCAGGGCTACGCGCAGGACGCACGCGTTCTATCGGTCTGGTCATCCCTGACCTGGAAAACACCAGCTACACCCGTATAGCAAATTACCTTGAACGTCAGGCCCGGCAGCGCGGCTACCAGCTTCTGATTGCTTGTTCTGAGGATCAGCCTGACAACGAAATGCGCTGTATTGAACATCTTCTGCAGCGGCAGGTTGATGCCATTATAGTGTCTACTTCCTTACCGCCGGAACATCCCTTTTATCAGCGTTGGGCAAACGATTCGTTCCCGATTATTGCGCTCGATCGTGCGTTAGACCGTGAACATTTCACCAGCGTTGTCGGTGCCGATCAGGACGACGCAGAAATGCTGGCTGAAGAACTGCGGAAATTCCCGGGTGAAAATATCCTTTACCTCGGTGCGTTACCCGAGCTGTCCGTCAGCTTCCTGCGCGAACAAGGATTCCGCACTGCCTGGAAAGATGATCCTCGCACCGTTAATTATCTCTACGCCAACAGCTATGAGCGTGAAGCTGCCGCTCAGCTTTTTGAAAAATGGCTGGAAACACATGAAATGCCGGATGCGCTGTACACGACCTCCTTCGCGTTACTGCAGGGTGTCATGGACGTAACGTTGCGTCGCCAGGGGCGGTTACCTTCAGAGCTGGCAATCGCAACCTTTGGTGACAACGAGCTGTTAGATTTCTTGCAATGCCCGGTACTGGCGGTGGCGCAGCGTCATCGTGATGTGGCGGAGCGAGTGCTTGAGCTGGTTCTTGCAAGCCTCGACGAACCGCGCAAGCCTAAGCCCGGGTTAACCCGAATCCGCAGGAACCTTTATCGTCGCGGCAGCTTAAGTCGTTACTGACTAAGCGAGCATACTTAGACGCTTAAAGTTAATTGAGATTTTTCCCGTATATTTACCCTTATTTTTTAAGGCAATTAATTACGCGGGAAAAATCTGGCAAAAAACCCACCATCGCTAAATAAATTTCTTCTCTGTATTATTTTGTTACACACCAGCAGATAAGAAATGTTGGATTATTAATCATTCGCGGCTTCTCTTTGTTTCTTCCGGACCCTAAGCCAGCGCCAGACGGGCATCTGGCGCTGTTAACCCGCACAAAAATACCTTAAAATGCCGACCGCGTCGCAAACTGCGTACTTAATATTTTCCAGAACAAGTATTCAGTCGTTTTAACGCTGTTGATGTTTATTGGTCTTTTTCTTTCAAATATTCATAACGTTAATTTTTGCCTCGCTAATGCGGGCTTTTTCACGCCAGCCATTTATCAATCGCTTAGGCGCGGGAATTTATTCCTGTAAGCGGCCTGGCTGGCTTGACAAGGTTTTCCTCCCCTCCGTAAACTCCTTTATGTGGGAATTTGTGGGTTAAAGTGGTGAAATGGGTCATTAAAGGGTGAGGTTGGCATGTTCCGTGGGGCAACGTTAGTCAATCTCGACAGCAAGGGGCGGCTCGCCGTACCTACCCGTTACCGGGAAAAGCTGATCGAAACCTCCGAAGGTCAGATGGTTTGTACCATCGACATCCATCACCCCTGCCTGCTGCTTTATACCGTTCCCGAGTGGGAAATCATTGAACAAAAGCTCGCCCGTCTGTCGAGCATGAACCCCGCAGAGCGCCGCGTGCAGCGGCTGTTATTGGGGCATGCCAGTGAATGTCAGATGGACAGCGCCGGGCGTTTGCTGCTGGCACCCGTTTTACGTCAGCACGCCGGGCTTACCAAAGAAGTAATGCTGGTCGGGCAGTTCAATAAGTTTGAGCTGTGGGATGAAACGACCTGGCATCAACAGGTCAGGGAAGATATCGACGCTGAGCAGGGTTCGACTAACACCTTGTCGGATCGTCTGCAGGACTTGTCACTTTAGACATGATGGAAAATTTTAAACACACAACGGTGCTGCTGGATGAGGCTGTTAACGGCCTGAATATTCGTCCTGACGGCATCTACATTGATGGCACTTTTGGTCGCGGTGGCCACTCTCGCCTGATTCTTTCCCAGCTTGGGGAGCAGGGGCGTTTGTTGGCGATCGATCGCGACCCGCAGGCGATTGCCGCAGCTGCTGCTATTGATGATCCACGCTTCTCCATCATTCATGGCCCATTCTCTGCGCTGGCAGATTATGCACGCGAGCGTGAACTGGACGGTAAGATCGACGGTATCTTGTTGGATCTTGGCGTTTCTTCGCCTCAGTTGGATGACGCGGAACGCGGTTTTTCGTTTATGCGGGATGGACCGCTGGATATGCGTATGGATCCAACGCGTGGTCAATCCGCTGCCCAATGGCTGATGACGGCGGAAGAAGCCGATATTGCCTGGGTTATTAAAACCTTCGGTGAAGAACGCTTTGGTAAGCGCATTGCACGCGCCATCGTTGAGCGTAACCGCGAAGAGCCGATGACGCGTACCAAAGAGCTGGCGGCGGTCGTATCTGCTGCTATGCCGGTAAAAGATAAATTTAAACACCCGGCCACCCGTACGTTCCAGGCTATTCGTATCTGGATCAACAGCGAACTGGATGAAATTGAAAAAGCGTTAAACGGCTCGTTGGAAGCATTGGCGGTTGGCGGTCGTTTATCGATCATTAGCTTCCATTCTCTGGAAGATCGCATCGTTAAGCGTTTTATGCGTGAAAAGAGTCGTGGTCCACAGGTTCCGGCAGGAATACCTATGACGGAAATGCAGCTGAATAAGCTGGGCGGTCGCCAGCTTAAAGCGCTCGGCAAAATGATGCCTGGTGAAGAAGAAGTCGCGGAAAACCCGCGCGCCCGTAGTTCTGTTTTGCGTATTGCAGAGAGGACTAACGCATGATCAACCGAGTGACAGAAACCCTTAGCAGAGTCACGCAGCTCGGTAGTAATGAGCGCCATGCTCTACCCGGCGTGATCGGCGGCGATCTTTTGCGCCACGGGAAACTGGCACTTTGTTTGTTCACCGCGATTATTATCACCGCCGTTTCTGTGGTAACCACGGCGCACCACACCCGCCTGCTGACCGCGCAACGTGAGCAGATGGTACTCGAACGTGACGCGCTGGATATTGAATGGCGCAACCTGATTCTTGAAGAAAACGCGCTCGGCGATCATAGCCGGGTGGAGCGGATCGCGACGGAAAAGCTGCAGTTGCAGCATGTCGATCCATCGCAGGAAAACATCGTAGTTCAGCAATAAGGAATAATGCGACAGATGAGAGCAGCGGCAAAAACGCTTAAACCAAAACGTCAGGAAGAACAGGCCAACTTTGTCAGTTGGCGTTTTGCGTTGCTCTGCGGTTGCATTCTGTTGGCGTTAACTTTCCTGCTGGGCCGTGTGGCTTGGCTGCAAATCATCAGTCCGGACATGCTGGTGCGCCAGGGTGATATGCGCTCCCTGCGCGTACAGGAAGTTTCTACTTCACGCGGTATGATAAGCGATCGCGCCGGCCGCCCGTTGGCGGTTAGCGTGCCGGTAAATGCCGTGTGGGCCGATCCTAAAGAGTTACACGATGCCGGCGGTGTGACGCTGGACAACCGCTGGAAGGCGTTAGCCGATGCGCTGAAAATGCCTCTCGACCAGCTCTCTTCCCGCGTGAACAGTAATCCAAGTGGGCGGTTTATTTATCTCGCTCGCCAGATTAACCCGGATATCGGCGATTACATCAAGAAGCTTAAACTTCCGGGTATTCATTTGCGGCAGGAATCTCGCCGCTACTATCCCTCAGGCGAAGTAACCGCTCACCTCATTGGTTTTACCAACGTCGATAGCGAAGGGATCGAGGGGGTGGAAAAAAGCTTTGATAAATGGCTCACCGGCCAGCCTGGGGAGCGCATTGTGCGTAAAGACCGCTTCGGGCGCGTTATCGAAGACATTTCCTCTACCGACAGCCAGGCCGCCCATAACCTGGCTTTGAGCATTGATGAGCGTTTGCAAGCGCTGGTTTATCGCGAGCTGAATAACGCTGTCGCTTTTAACAAAGCGGAATCCGGCAGCGCCGTGCTGGTGGATGTAAATACCGGTGAAGTATTGGCGATGGCCAATAGCCCGTCCTATAACCCGAATAATCTGACCGGTACGGCAAAAGACGTGATGCGTAACCGCGCCATTACCGACATTTTTGAACCGGGTTCCACCGTGAAGCCAATGGTGGTGATGACCGCGCTGCAGCGTGGCGTGGTACAGGAAAATACCGTGCTTAACACCGTGCCGTTCCGCATCAATGGTCATGAGATCAAAGATGTTGGGCGCTACAACGAATTGACTCTTACCGGAGTGCTACAGAAGTCGAGTAACGTCGGTGTATCTAAACTGGCGTTAGCGATGCCCTCCTCAGCGTTAGTAGACACTTACTCTCGTTTTGGACTGGGAAAAGCGACCAATTTGGGGTTGGTCGGGGAACGCAGTGGCTTATATCCTCAAAAACAACGGTGGTCTGACATAGAGAGGGCCACCTTCTCTTTCGGCTACGGGCTAATGGTAACCCCGTTACAGTTAGCGCGAGTCTACGCGACGATTGGCAGCTATGGCATTTATCGCCCGCTGTCGATCACCAAAGTTGATCCGCCGGTTCCCGGCGAACGCATCTTTGCCGAATCAACCGTTCGTACCGTGCTCCACATGATGGAAAGCGTGGCGCTGCCCGGCGGTGGTGGGGTGAAGGCGGCAATTAAGGGCTATCGAATTGCCATTAAAACCGGTACCGCGAAGAAAGTCGGGCCGGATGGAAAATATATCAATAAATATATTGCTTACACCGCAGGCGTTGCGCCAGCCAGCAATCCTCGTTTTGCGCTGGTAGTGGTGATCAACGATCCACAGGCCGGTAAATATTACGGTGGTGCCATCTCTGCACCCGTGTTCGGTGCCATTATGGGCGGCGTGCTGCGCACCATGAACATCGAGCCGGATGCGTTGGCAACCGGTGAAAAAAGCGAATTTGTAATTAATCAGAAAGAGGCATCAGGTGGCAGATCGTAATTTGAATGACCTTCTTGCTCCGTGGGTAGCCGGGCTACCCGCGAGAGCGCTACGAGAGATGACACTCGACAGCCGCGTGGCGGCTGCGGGCGATCTTTTTGTGGCCGTGGTCGGTCATCAGGCGGACGGGCGTCGTTATATCCCACAGGCGATAGCACAGGGTGTGGCTGCCGTGATCGCAGAAGCGGACGGTGAAGCTGAAGATGGTGAAATCCGCGAGATGCATGGCGTTCCGGTCATTTACCTTAGCCAGCTGCACCAGCGGCTGTCTGCGCTGGCCGGTCGTTTCTATCATCAGCCTTCTGAGGCGTTACGCCTGGTCGGCGTTACCGGTACCAACGGAAAAACCACAACCACTCAGCTGTTGGCGCAATGGGCGCAGCTGCTGGGCGAAACCAGTGCCGTGATGGGCACCGTAGGTAATGGTCTGCTTGACCAGGTTGTGCCGACGGAGAATACCACCGGTTCTGCGGTAGACGTTCAGCACGTGCTGGCAAGCCTGAAAGCGCAGGGGGCGACCTTCGGTGCGATGGAAGTTTCATCTCACGGCCTGGTTCAACATCGCGTAGCGGCGCTGAAGTTTGCCGCGTCTGTGTTCACTAATTTAAGTCGCGATCACCTTGATTATCATGGTGATATGGCTAACTACGAAGCTGCCAAATGGCTGCTGTTCTCCGAACATGACTGTGGTCAGGCGATCATTAACGCCGATGATGAAGTCGGCCATCGCTGGCTTGCGCGTTTGCCGGATGCTGTTGCCGTCACGATGCAAAATAACCTCGAGCCGGGCAGACATGGCCGCTGGCTGAAAGCGGATGACGTTATTTATCACGACGGCGGGGCGACTATCCGCTTCAGCTCATCGTGGGGCGAAGGTGAAATTGAAAGCCGCCTGATGGGGGCGTTTAACGTTAGCAACCTGCTGCTGGCTCTGGCAACGCTGCTGGCGTTGGGCTACCCGCTCGACGAATTAATTCAAACCGGTTCACGCCTCCAGCCGGTTTGTGGCCGCA
Source organism: Enterobacteriaceae bacterium RIT693 (assembly GCA_009668225.1). GTDB lineage: Bacteria > Pseudomonadota > Gammaproteobacteria > Enterobacterales > Enterobacteriaceae > Cedecea. The sequence goes on from WJYK01000004.1 coordinate 319,289, forward strand.
TGGAAGTGTTCAGCGTCGCTGGCAAACCTACCGTGGTAGTGGATTATGCCCACACGCCGGATGCGCTGGAAAAAGCCCTGCAGGCTGCTCGTCTGCACTGCTCCGGCAAGCTTTGGTGTGTGTTTGGCTGTGGCGGCGATCGCGATAAAGGTAAACGGCCTATCATGGGCGGTATTGCAGAGCAATACGCTGATGTGGTGGTGGTGACCGATGACAATCCGCGAACCGAAGAACCGAAGGCTATCGTCGAAGATATCCTGACCGGCATGCTGGACGCAGGTCGTGTACACGTGGTGCTGGGGCGCGCTGAAGCGGTAACCAACGCCATCATGCAGGCGAAAGAGAATGACGTGGTCCTGGTGGCTGGTAAAGGCCACGAGGATTATCAGATTGTCGGTAATCGTCGTCTCGATTACTCCGATCGCGTGACGGCCGCTCGCCTGTTGGGAGTCGTCGCATGATTCGCGTCTCCCTGAAGCAACTAGAGTCCATTCTCAATGGCAAGCTGCACGGCGCTGATGCGGACATTATTGATGTTACGACTGACACTCGTAAGCTGACCGCTGGCTGCCTGTTTGTGGCGCTGAAAGGCGAGCGTTTTGACGCCCATAACTTTGCCGCCGATGCGGTTAAAGGCGGGGCTGGCGCATTACTGGTCAGCCGCAAGCTGGATATTGATGTTCCACAACTGGTGGTTGCGGATACCCGCCTTGCTTTTGGCGAGCTGGGCGCATGGGTTCGCCAGCAGGTGCCAACTCGCGTTGTGGCATTGACCGGCTCTTCAGGCAAAACCTCGGTGAAGGAAATGGCTGCATCGATTCTGCGCCAGTGCGGTAATACGCTTTATACCGCAGGAAACCTGAATAACGACATCGGCGTGCCGATGACGTTGCTGCGCCTGACGCCGGAATATGATTTTGCCGTTATCGAGCTGGGTGCTAACCATCAGGGTGAAATTGCCTGGACCGTAGGGTTGACCCGCCCGGAAGCGGCGTTGGTCAACAACCTGGCTGCGGCACATCTCGAAGGTTTTGGTTCGCTGGCCGGCGTGGCGAAAGCGAAGGGCGAGATCTTTACCGGCCTTGCGGCTAATGGTATTGCCATCCTTAATGCAGATAACAATGACTGGCTGAACTGGAAGACGATCGTTGGCGATCGAAAAACCTGGCGTTTTTCCCCGAATGCGGCCGGGAGCGATTTTACCGCAACGAATATCCATATTACTGCCCACGGCACGGAGTTCACGTTGCGCACGCCGCAGGGCGATGTAGACGTTGTGTTGCCGCTGCCAGGACGCCATAACATTGCTAACTCGCTGGCGGCGACCGCGCTGGCGATGGCCGTTGGCGCGACGCTTGAAGCGGTCAAAGCGGGCCTGTCGGAGCTGAAAGCCGTTCCGGGTCGCCTGTTCCCTATCCAGCTTGCAGAGAACCAACTCCTGCTGGACGACAGCTACAACGCTAACGTGGGTTCGATGACTGCGGCGGCGCAGGTGTTGTCAGAGATGCCGGGCTACCGTGTCATGGTGGTTGGCGATATGGGCGAACTGGGCGAGGAAGCTGAAGCTTGCCATCGTCAGGTAGGCGAGGCAGCTAAAGCCGCAGGTATCGACCGTGTACTGAGCGTGGGAGCATTAAGCAAAACGCTCAGTAGCGCATCAGAAGTTGGTGAACATTTTACCGATAAACAGGCCGTGGTTGCGCGTTTGAAAGCGCTGATTGCGGAACATTCAATATTAACCATTTTGGTGAAAGGTTCACGTAGTGCGGCCATGGAAGAGGTGGTTCGCGCATTACAGGAGAAACAAGCATGCTAGTGTGGCTGGCCGAACATTTGGTCAAATATTATTCCGGCTTTAACGTCTTTTCCTATCTGACGTTTCGCGCCATTGTCAGCCTGCTGACCGCTCTGTTTATCTCCCTGTGGATGGGACCACGGATGATTGCGCGTTTACAGCAACTCTCCTTCGGGCAGGTTGTACGTAACGATGGCCCTGAGTCGCACTTCAGCAAGAAAGGGACGCCAACAATGGGCGGGATTATGATCCTGACCGCCATTGTCGTGTCGGTGCTGATGTGGGCTTATCCGTCAAACCCTTATGTCTGGTGCGTGCTGTTCGTGCTGATAGGTTTCGGGATCGTTGGCTTCGTCGATGACTACCGCAAAGTGGTACGTAAGGATACCAAAGGGCTGATCGCGCGTTGGAAATACTTCTGGATGTCGGTGATTGCGTTGTTGGTTGCCTTCACGATGTATGCTGCCGGAAAAGGCACGCCTGCGACTGAGTTGGTGGTACCGTTCTTTAAGGACGTGATGCCGCAGCTTGGCCTGTTCTATGTGCTGCTCGCGTATTTCGTGATAGTCGGTACCGGTAACGCGGTAAACCTGACCGATGGCCTTGATGGCCTGGCGATTATGCCGACCGTATTTGTGGCCGCGGGTTTTGCGCTGGTGGCGTGGGCGACCGGTAACATGAACTTCGCAGGTTACCTGCATATTCCTTACCTGCGCCATGCGGGGGAACTGGTTATCGTCTGTACGGCCATTGTCGGCGCGGGTTTAGGCTTCCTGTGGTTCAACACCTATCCGGCACAGGTCTTTATGGGCGACGTGGGCTCTCTGGCTCTCGGCGGTGCGCTGGGAACTATCGCGGTACTGCTGCGTCAGGAATTCCTGCTGGTGATTATGGGTGGCGTATTCGTCGTTGAAACCCTGTCGGTTATCCTGCAGGTCGGCTCGTTCAAGCTGCGCGGGCAGCGCATTTTCCGCATGGCGCCGATTCACCACCACTATGAATTGAAAGGCTGGCCGGAGCCGCGCGTTATCGTGCGCTTCTGGATTATTTCGCTGATGCTGGTCCTGATTGGTCTGGCAACGCTGAAGGTTCGTTAACTATGGCAGATTACCAGGGTAAACAAGTCGTTATCATTGGGTTAGGCCTGACCGGCCTGTCATGCGTGGATTTCTTCCTGGCACGCGGCGTAACGCCGCGGGTCATGGATACGCGTGTCTCCCCACCTGGTCTTGATAAGCTGCCTGAGAACGTTGAACGCCATACCGGCTCATTAAATGAAGACTGGCTGCTGGCGGCGGATTTGATTATTGCAAGCCCCGGCGTGGCGCTGGCGACACCGGCCTTAAGCGCAGCGGCTGACGCTGGCGTCGAGATTATTGGCGATATTGAACTGTTTTGCCGTGAAGCGCAGGCGCCTGTGGTGGCGATTACCGGCTCTAACGGCAAAAGCACGGTCACCACTCTCGTTGGCGAGATGGCGAAGGCCGCGGGCGTAAACGTTGGGGTAGGGGGCAATATTGGTCTGCCGGCGCTGATGCTGCTGGATAAAGGGCATGAGCTCTATGTGCTTGAACTCTCAAGCTTCCAGCTGGAAACCACCCACAGCCTGAAAGCGGCAGCCGCTACTGTGCTGAACGTGACAGAGGATCATATGGATCGCTATCCGTTTGGTATTCAGCAGTATCGGGCTGCAAAACTGAGCATCTATGAAAATGCCAAAGTCTGTGTAGTGAATGCGGATGATGCTTTGACCATGCCGGTACGCGGTGCGGACGAACGCTGCATCAGCTTCGGCGTGGATGTGGGTGATTACCACCTTAATCGCCAGCAGGGTGATACCTTGCTGCGGGTAAAAGGGGAGAAGATCCTCAATACCAAAGAGATGAAGCTGGTTGGGCAGCACAACTATACCAACGCGCTGGCAGCGCTGGCGCTGGCGGATGCGGTGAAGTTACCTCGTTCAACCAGTCTGAAAGCGCTGACGACCTATACCGGTCTGGCACACCGCTTCCAGCTGGCCTGGGAGCATAACGGCGTGCGCTGGATTAACGACTCGAAAGCGACCAACGTTGGCAGTACGGAAGCGGCGCTGAACGGCTTGCATGTCGAGGGTGTTTTGCACCTGCTGCTGGGCGGTGATGGCAAATCTGCCGATTTCTCATCGCTTGCTCGTTACCTGCAGGGCGATCGTGTTCGTCTGTACTGCTTTGGCCGCGACGGCGCAGAGCTTGCCGGACTGCGTCCAGAGATTGCGGATCAAACTGAAACCCTGGAACAGGCGATGAAGCTAGCGGCCGGACGTGTTCAGCCTGGCGATATGGTGCTGCTTTCTCCGGCCTGCGCCAGCCTCGATCAGTTCAAAAACTTTGAACAGCGCGGCGATAGGTTTACTCAACTTGCGAAGGAGTTGGGCTGATGCGTTTATCTCTCCCTCGCCTGCGCGTACCTCGTATTCCGGGATTCGGTATCCTGGCTTGGGTCGCCGCGGCGTTAAAAGGGTGGGTAATGGGCTCCCGCGAGGCCGATGCCAACAGCATGGTGCTCTATGACCGTACGCTGCTGTGGCTGACGCTCGGCCTGGCGGCGATCGGCTTTATTATGGTGACTTCGGCGTCAATGCCAGTAGGGCAGCGCCTGGCAAACGATCCCTTCCTGTTCGCGAAGCGTGACGGGTTGTACATCATTGTTGCGTTTGCGCTGGCGATGGTGACGCTCCGATTGCCTATGGATTTCTGGCAACGTCATAGTACGGCAATGCTGCTGGCGTCGATTGTCATGCTGTTGATCGTACTGGTAGTGGGGAGTTCGGTTAACGGGGCATCACGCTGGATTGCCTTCGGCCCGTTGCGTATTCAGCCTGCTGAGTTTTCCAAGCTGTCGCTGTTCTGCTATCTCGCAAACTACCTGGTGCGTAAGGTTGATGAAGTCCGTAATAACCTGCGCGGCTTCCTGAAGCCAATGGGCGTGATTCTTGTCATGGCCGTTCTGCTGCTTGCCCAGCCGGACCTTGGCACCGTGGTTGTGCTGTTTGTCACCACCCTGGCGATGCTGTTCCTGGCGGGGGCGAAACTGTGGCAGTTCATTGCGATTATCGGCATGGGGATCTCGGCGGTTATCCTGCTGATCCTCGCTGAGCCGTACCGTATTCGCCGCGTAACGTCGTTCTGGAACCCGTGGGAAGATCCGTTCGGCAGTGGCTACCAGCTAACGCAATCACTCATGGCTTTCGGGCGCGGTGAATTGTGGGGGCAGGGGCTCGGGAATTCAGTACAGAAACTGGAATATCTGCCCGAAGCGCATACTGACTTTATCTTCTCGATCATCGGCGAGGAGCTGGGATATATCGGTGTGGTACTCGCGCTTTTGATGGTATTCTTCGTCGCTTTTCGCGCGATGTCTATCGGCAAACGTGCGCTGGAACTGGATCAGCGTTTCTCCGGTTTCCTGGCATGCTCTATCGGGATTTGGTTTAGCTTCCAGGCGTTGGTTAACGTTGGGGCTGCGGCGGGTATGTTACCAACCAAAGGTCTGACGCTGCCGCTTATCAGTTACGGTGGTTCCAGCCTGTTGATTATGTCCACGGCGATCATGCTGTTGTTGAGAATAGATTATGAAACGCGTCTGGCTAAAGCTCAGGCGTTTACACGGAGCGCCAAATGACGGGCAAAGCGAAGCGGTTGATGGTGATGGCGGGCGGTACCGGCGGGCACGTATTCCCCGGGCTGGCCGTTGCTCATCATCTTCAGGCTGAAGGATGGGATATACGGTGGCTAGGTACCGCAGACCGTATGGAAGCCGATCTGGTGCCGAAACACGGTATTGAGATCGACTTTATTCGCATTTCAGGCCTTCGCGGCAAGGGCGTAAAAGCTTTGTTACTGGCTCCGCTGCGTATTTTTAATGCCTGGCGTCAGGCTCGCGCCATCATGAAGGCGTGGAAGCCGGATGTGGTACTGGGTATGGGCGGCTATGTTTCCGGGCCGGGTGGCCTTGCCGCCTGGTCATTGGGCATTCCCGTTGTGCTGCATGAGCAAAACGGGATTGCCGGGCTGACGAACAAATGGTTAGCGAAGATCGCAACCAAAGTGATGCAAGCGTTCCCCGGCGCATTCCCTAAGGCCGACGTTGTTGGTAACCCGGTGCGTACCGATGTGCTTGCATTACCGCTGCCGCAGGTTCGTTTTGCCGGACGTGAAGGGCCGGTGCGTGTACTGGTCGTGGGAGGCTCTCAGGGAGCTCGCGTCCTGAATCAAACAATACCGCAGGTTGCCGGGCGCCTCGGCGAGGCGGTGACTATCTGGCATCAAACCGGAAAAGGCGGCCTGGCGGTAGTGCAGCAGGCTTATGCTGAAGTGGGCCAGCCGCAGCATAAAGTCACCGAATTTATTGATGACATGGCGGCAGCCTATGCATGGGCTGACGTTGTGGTTTGCCGCTCCGGAGCGTTAACCGTGAGTGAGATCGCGGCGGCGGGATTACCTGCGCTGTTTGTTCCGTTCCAGCATAAAGACCGACAGCAGTACTGGAATGCGTTGCCGCTGGAGCAGGTCGGCGCCGCGAAAATACTGGAGCAGCCGCAGTTTACCGTGGATGCGGCTACCCGTATCCTGGCCGGATGGGACAGAGCAACGCTGCTGGCGATGGCCGAGCGAGCACGTGCTGCTTCCATCCCTGATGCCACCGAGCGTGTAGCAAATGAAGTCAGCGCCGCAGCGCGCGCGTAATACTTGTGGGAGGCGAATTGCCCCCCGTAAATTTGATGTAATGGCGGCATGCCGCTTGCAGGTTTAGAGAATGAATACACAACAACTGGCGAAACTGCGTTCAATCGTGCCCGAGATGCGTCGCGTCCGGCACATTCACTTTGTTGGCATCGGCGGCGCCGGTATGGGCGGTATTGCCGAAGTATTAGCTAACGAAGGCTACCAGATCAGCGGTTCCGATCTGGCTCCGAACCCGGTCACGCAGCAGTTGTCGGCACTCGGTGCCACGATTTATTTCAACCACCGTCCGGAAAACGTGCGTGACGCAAGCGTCGTGGTGGTTTCCACGGCTATCTCTGCGGACAACCCGGAGATTGTTGCGGCTCATGAGGCGCGTATCCCGGTGATTCGTCGCGCTGAAATGCTGGCTGAACTGATGCGCTTTCGCCACGGTATTGCTGTTGCCGGTACGCACGGTAAAACCACGACTACGGCGATGGTTTCCAGCATTTATGCGGAAGCGGGTCTGGATCCAACGTTTGTTAACGGCGGCCTGGTGAAAGCGGCTGGCGTGCATGCCCGTTTGGGGCACAGCCGTTATTTGATTGCAGAAGCCGACGAAAGCGATGCATCGTTCCTGCATTTGCAGCCGATGGTCTCGATTGTCACCAATATCGAAGCCGATCATATGGATACCTACCAGGGCGACTTCGAAAATTTAAAGCAGACATTTATTAATTTTCTGCATAATTTGCCGTTTTATGGTCGAGCAGTGATGTGTGTCGACGACCCGGTAATTCGTGAGCTACTACCGCGCGTTGGTCGTCAGACCACCACTTACGGTTTCAGCGATGATGCAGATGTTCGCGTTGAGAATTACCAGCAGAAGGGCGCGCAGGGATTTTTTACTATCGTTCGGCACGACAGGCCTGAGATGCATGTGGTGCTGAATGCGCCTGGCCGCCATAACGCCCTGAATGCGGCGGCGGCGGTTGCAGTCGCAACAGAAGAAGGTATTGAAGACGAGGCTATTTTACGTGCGCTGGAAAGCTTCCAGGGGACCGGCCGTCGTTTCGACTTCCTGGGCGAATATCCCCTGGCGTCAGTAAACGGGAAGGCGGGTACCGCCATGCTGGTGGACGACTATGGCCACCACCCAACGGAAGTGGATGCCACGATTAAAGCAGCACGTGCGGGCTGGCCAGATAAGAATCTGGTGATGATTTTCCAGCCGCACCGTTATACGCGCACGCGCGATCTGTATGACGATTTTGCCGGTGTACTGTCTCAGGTAGATTCTCTGGTGATGCTGGAAGTTTATCCTGCTGGCGAAGCACCCATTCCGGGGGCCGATAGCCGCTCTTTATGCCGAACTATTCGTGGCCGTGGCAAGGTTGATCCTATTTTGGTTTCCGATCACGGTGAAGTGGCGGAAATTTTGGCACCTGTATTGACGGGAAATGATTTGATTCTCGTTCAAGGTGCCGGGAATATCGGCAAAATCGCCCGAAACCTGGCTGAAATCAAACTGCAGCCTCAAACTAAAGAGGAGGGGCGTCATGGCTGATAAGATCGCCGTTCTTCTTGGCGGCACCTCCGCCGAACGTGAGGTTTCTCTGCAATCGGGCAGCGCGGTGCTGGCCGGGTTAAAAGAAGCGGGTATTGATGCTCACGCATTCGATCCGCACAATCAGTCAGTGCTCGAGTTGAAGGCTCAGGGCTTTGATAAAGTCTTTATCGCGCTGCACGGTCGCGGCGGGGAAGACGGGACACTACAGGGGCTGCTGGAGTTTCTGGAACTGCCCTATACCGGCAGTGGCGTAATGGCTTCGGCGATCACCATGGATAAACTGCGCAGCAAGCTGCTGTGGCAGGGCGCAGATTTACCCATCGCGCCATGGGTTGCTCTACATCGTCGTGACTTCGCGACGGGCCTTACGGATGCGCTGGTTGAACGTGTTGCTGCGTTGGGGTTACCGGTTATCGTCAAGCCCAGCCGCGAAGGGTCCAGCGTGGGGATGTCGAAGGTTGATAGCGCTGATGCGCTGCCTGCGGCGCTGGAACGTGCGTTTGAACATGATGAAGAAGTGCTGGTTGAGAAGTGGTTGAGCGGCCCCGAGTTCACGGTAGCGATTTTAGGTGAGGAAATTTTACCGTCTATTCGTATCCAACCCGCTGGAACCTTCTATGATTATGAAGCGAAGTATCTCTCTGATGAAACTCAATATTTCTGCCCGAGTGGATTAATTGAGCAAAGAGAGCAGGAATTGCAGGCATTAGTTCTGCAGGCGTGGCAGGTTCTGGGCTGCAGTGGCTGGGGGCGGGTAGACGTTATGCTGGACAGCGACGGGCAGTTTTACCTGTTGGAAGTGAACACTTCACCGGGGATGACCAGCCATAGTCTGGTGCCGATGGCGGCTCGCCAGGCGGGAATGAGTTTCTCGCAGCTGGTTGTACGTATTCTGGAACTGGCGGACTGATATGTCGCAGGCTGCACTGAACGCGCGCAATCGTGCCGAAGAAAATACCAGTTCGCGACGCAGTAACGGGTCTCGTCTGGCGGGAATGGTGTTCCTGTGCGCGGTACTGTTAAGCGTGTTTATCGGCGGTTGGATTGTGGTGGGCTGGATGGAAGACGCCCAGCGTTTACCGCTCTCCAGGCTGGTGGTAACCGGGGAACGGCACTACACGCGTAATGATGATATTCGCCAGTCGATTCTGGCTCTGGGGCCACCGGGCACCTTCATGACCCAGGATGTGAATATCATCCAACAGCAGATAGAACGTTTGCCGTGGATCAAGCAAGCAAGCGTTAGAAAGCAGTGGCCGGACGAATTGAAGATTCATCTGGTTGAATATGTGCCGATAGCACGCTGGAATGACCAGCATATGGTTGACGCTGAGGGAAATTCCTTCAGCGTACCAGCAGAACGCACCAGCAAGCAGACTTTACCGATGCTCTCCGGTCCGGAAGGCAGCGAAAATGAAGTTCTGCAAGGTTACCGTGACATGGGGCTGGTGCTGGCAAAGGATAAGTTTACCTTGAAACAGGCGGCTATGACCGCCCGCCGTTCCTGGCAGTTGACGCTGAATAACGGGATTAAGCTCAACCTTGGACGGGGCGATACGATGAAACGTCTGGATCGTTTTGTAGAACTGTACCCGGTTCTGCAGCAGCAGGCGCAGGCTGATAACAAACGGATCAGTTATGTCGACCTGCGATACGATTCAGGCGCCGCGGTAGGTTGGGAGGCTCTTCCTCCTCCGGTACCTAATCCGAATCAGCAACAGAATCAGGCACAGGCAGAACAACAATGATCAAGGCGACGGACAGAAAACTGGTAGTTGGACTGGAGATTGGCACCGCTAAGGTTGCCGCTTTAGTAGGGGAAGTTCTGCCCGACGGTATGGTCAATATTATTGGCGTGGGCAGCTGCCCATCGCGTGGTATGGACAAAGGCGGGGTAAACGACCTCGAATCGGTAGTAAAGTGCGTTCAACGTGCGATTGACCAGGCTGAATTGATGGCAGACTGCCAGATCTCATCTGTTTATCTGGCGCTGTCGGGCAAGCATATCAGCTGCCAAAACGAGATAGGCATGGTGCCTATTTCGGAAGAGGAAGTGACGCAGGAAGATGTGGAAAATGTGGTGCATACGGCAAAATCAGTGCGTGTTCGTGATGAACACCGCGTTCTGCATGTGATTCCGCAGGAATACGCTATTGATTACCAGGAAGGGATCAAAAATCCGGTCGGTCTGTCCGGCGTCCGTATGCAGGCGAAAGTGCATTTGATTACCTGCCATAACGATATGGCGAAAAACATCGTTAAAGCGGTTGAACGTTGTGGTCTAAAAGTTGACCAATTAATTTTTGCCGGTCTGGCCGCGAGCTATGCGGTACTGACCGAAGATGAACGCGAGCTAGGTGTCTGTGTTGTGGATATCGGCGGTGGTACTATGGATATGGCGGTTTATACCGGCGGTGCGTTGCGCCACACCAAAGTTATCCCTTATGCGGGGAACGTGGTGACCAGTGATATCGCCTACGCCTTCGGTACGCCACCGAGTGATGCAGAAGCCATTAAAGTACGCCACGGTTGTGCGCTGGGTTCTATCGTCGGGAAAGATGAAAATGTTGAAGTCCCGAGCGTAGGTGGACGTCCACCACGTAGCCTGCAGCGTCAGACGCTGGCTGAGGTCATTGAGCCGCGCTATACCGAGTTGCTTAACTTGGTTAACGAAGAGATTTTGCAGCTACAGGAACAGCTTCGCCAGCAGGGTGTTAAACATCATCTGGCGGCGGGGATTGTCTTAACCGGCGGCGCGGCACAAATTGAAGGCCTGGCAGCCTGTGCTCAGCGCGTGTTCCATACGCAGGTGCGTATTGGTCAGCCGTTGAATATTACTGGCCTTACTGACTATGCCCAGGAGTCATATTACTCCACCGCAGTAGGCTTGCTGCACTACGGGAAGGAGTCACATCTCAGTGGTGAGGCGGAAGTGGAAAAAAGGACCTCGGTTGGTTCGTGGTTTAAGCGACTCAATAGCTGGCTGAGAAAAGAATTTTAATTTTTATAAGAGACCGGAGACAATTAGCGGTCTCAGGCGACAGGCACAAAACGGAGAGAAACTATGTTTGAACCTATGGAACTGACCAACGACGCGGTGATTAAAGTCATCGGCGTCGGCGGCGGCGGCGGTAATGCCGTTGAACACATGGTGCGCGAGCGCATCGAAGGCGTTGAATTCTTTGCGGTGAATACCGATGCTCAGGCGTTGCGCAAAACCGCAGTAGGCCAGACGATCCAGATTGGTAATGGCATTACCAAAGGTTTGGGCGCTGGAGCAAATCCTGAAGTTGGCCGTAATGCTGCGGAAGAAGATCGCGAAGCGTTGCGTGCAGCCCTGGATGGCGCAGACATGGTGTTTATCGCAGCAGGCATGGGCGGTGGTACCGGCACGGGCGCTGCTCCTGTGGTCGCTGAAGTAGCCAAAGATTTAGGTATTCTGACCGTTGCCGTTGTGACCAAGCCTTTCAACTTTGAAGGCAAAAAGCGCATGGCGTTCGCCGAGCAGGGTATCGCTGAGCTGTCCAAGCACGTTGACTCCCTTATCACTATCCCGAACGACAAGCTGTTGAAAGTGCTGGGCCGTGGTATCTCTCTGCTCGACGCGTTCGGCGCGGCAAACGACGTACTGAAAGGCGCTGTGCAGGGTATCGCCGAGCTGATCACCCGCCCTGGCCTGATGAACGTTGACTTCGCGGACGTACGTACCGTGATGTCTGAAATGGGCTACGCCATGATGGGCTCTGGCGTTGCCAGCGGCGAAGACCGCGCGGAAGAAGCTGCAGAAATGGCTATCTCCAGCCCGCTGCTGGAAGATATTGACCTGTCTGGCGCTCGTGGCGTGCTGGTTAACATCACCGCTGGCTTCGACCTGCGCCTGGATGAGTTCGAAACCGTGGGTAACACCATTCGTGCTTTCGCATCCGATAACGCAACTGTGGTTATCGGTACTTCTCTGGACCCAGAGATGAACGACGAACTGCGTGTTACCGTTGTTGCAACAGGTATTGGCATGGACAAACGTCCAGAGATTACCCTGGTGACTAACAAGCAGGTACAGCAGCCGGTGATGGATCGCTACCAGCAGCACGGTATGGCTCCGCTGACGCAAGAGCAAAAGCCGGCCGCTAAAGTGGTTAACGACAATACACCGCAGACGGCGAAAGAGCCTGATTATCTGGATATTCCAGCGTTCCTGCGTAAGCAAGCTGATTAAGAATAAACCGGAAGTTGGGAATATTCGCTCTTTGTGCTAAACTGGCCTGCCGTTAGTGATATACACTCTCGGCTAGCTTAGTAATTTGGCGGGATTATACGATGATCAAACAAAGGACACTTAAACGTATCGTTCAGGCGACTGGCGTCGGTTTGCATACCGGCAAGAAAGTCACGCTGACGCTGCGCCCTGCGCCGGCAAATACCGGGGTCATCTATCGTCGCACCGACTTGAATCCTCCGGTAGATTTTCCGGCTGATGCCAAATCCGTGCGGGATACCATGCTCTGTACTTGTCTGGTAAACGAGCATGATGTACGGATTTCTACCGTAGAGCACCTCAACGCTGCCCTGGCAGGGCTGGGCATCGACAACATCGTTATTGAAGTTGATGCGCCAGAAATTCCTATCATGGACGGCAGTGCGGCGCCGTTTGTCTATCTGCTGCTTGATGCAGGGATTGACGAGCTGAACTCGGCCAAGAAATTTATACGTCTTAAAGAGACGGTTCGCGTGGAAGATGGCGATAAATGGGCTGAAATGTCACCGTTTAATGGTTTCTCGTTGGATTTTACCATCGACTTTAACCATCCGGCGATTGACGCAAGCACCCAGCGCTACGCCATGAACTTCTCTGCTGAAGCATTTATGCGTCAGATTAGCCGTGCGCGTACCTTCGGTTTTATGCGTGATATCGAATATCTGCAGTCCCGCGGCCTGTGCCTGGGCGGCAGCTTCGATTGTGCCATCGTTGTTGACGATTATCGCGTATTGAACGAAGACGGCCTGCGTTTTGAAGACGAATTTGTTCGTCACAAAATGCTGGATGCCATCGGCGATCTGTTCATGTGCGGCCACAATATTATCGGCGCATTTACCGCCTTTAAATCTGGTCACGCGCTGAACAACAAACTGCTGCAGGCTGTTTTGGCTAAGCAGGAAGCCTGGGAATGGGCGACCTTCGAAGATGAAGCCGAACTTCCGCTGGCGTTTAAAGCACCTAACCTGGTGCTGGCGTAACGCTTAAGCTATCTATTACGACTGGTTTTGCTGGTACCCTCTCCGGCCAGTGAAGCCAGTCGTTCTATCGTTGCTCTCAGTTTCTCCGGGCTACGCTTAGCCACTTCCCTTAATGCTTCCGCGCTTTGCTCGCTCAGCTGCCGATTCACTTCATATTTCTCCGTACCCGCCTGAGTGGTGTTTTCTTGTACTAATTCCTGCCCTTTTACCGCCAGCGATGGATTAATCCTGATGTCGATTGATGTCAATGATGGTAATATTTGGGCGCGTAATGCACTCAGTAGCGTGGCTTGTTCATAGCGTAGGCGCATTAGCCAGCTGGCATTTGCGGTTTCAAGGACGAGGATCCCCTGGCGAAAGTTGGCAACCCGACACCAGGGATGCAGTGGTGCAGGCAGAATGCCTTTCACTGCCCGGTTCAGTCGCAGCAGGGCAACGGCACGTTGCTGAACGTTCTGCAGCATGCTTTCCTGACCGGCATCGTCAAACAGAATTTCTAAGGATTGCGGGCGACTGTCGCGCATACATTAAGCTCCGGCGGAAAAAGTGATTGGTATTCTAAATCGTTGGCGACAATTTGGCAGACGTTATTTCTGGCCGCATCTCCTGTTGGGGATGGTCGCGGCGAGTTTTGGCATGCCTGCGCTCAACGGTAGCACAGAAACCGGTATTCCCGCAGAAGCCTCCGCCAGCCGCCACGATCCTGCGCGTCAGTTCCGGTTTGATAGCCTTGTTCAGCTACAGGAAAGCACGCGTCGTCCTTCCTTTAGTGTGGACTATTGGCACCAGCATGCAATTCGCACCGTTATTCGTCATCTTTCCTTCGCTATGGCGCCTCAGGCTTTGCCGGTGGCGCAGGAAAGTGTGCCGCTCCAGGCACAACACCTTGCTTTACTGGACACGCTCAACGCACTGCTGAACCAGGAAAGTAAACCCCCCGTTATTGTGCGCCTGACTTCGTTCCGGGAATCGCCAGCGGCTGAAGTATTCAGTACCGTTGTATGGATCCGTCAGGTGCAGGGCATCCGCGCCGGCCCGCTTTGCCTCAGCTAATCACTATTCCTGACTAACAACAATTTATTGACCGCACTGACGGCAGGCGTTTGAGAATTTATTATGCTAATCAAATTATTAACCAAAGTATTCGGTAGTCGTAACGATCGTACCCTGCGCCGTATGCGCAAAGTGGTGACCATGATTAACAGCATGGAACCGCAGATGGAAAAGCTCACTGAAGATGAGCTGAAGGCTAAAACCGGCGAATTCCGTGCTCGTCTGGAAAAGGGCGAAGTGCTGGAAAACCTGATCCCAGAGGCTTTTGCCGTTGTTCGTGAAGCGAGTAAGCGCGTATTTGGTATGCGCCACTTCGACGTGCAGCTGCTCGGCGGTATGGTTCTAAACGACCGCTGCATCGCGGAAATGCGTACCGGTGAAGGTAAAACCCTGACTGCAACGCTGCCAGCTTATCTGAACGCCCTGAGCGGTAAAGGTGTTCACGTTGTGACCGTGAACGACTATCTGGCGCAGCGTGACGCCGAAAACAACCGCCCACTGTTTGAGTATCTGGGCCTGAGCGTGGGTATCAACCTGCCGGGTATGCCTGCGCCAGCTAAGCGTGAAGCCTATGCCGCGGACATTACCTACGGCACCAACAACGAATACGGTTTTGACTACCTGCGTGACAACATGGCGTTCAGCCCCGAAGAGCGCGTTCAGCGTAAACTTCATTATGCGCTGGTGGATGAGGTTGACTCCATCCTGATCGATGAAGCACGTACTCCGCTGATCATCTCCGGCCCGGCTGAAGACAGCTCTGAGCTGTACAAGCGCGTAAACAAAATCATCCCACACCTGATGCGTCAGGAAAAAGAAGACTCCGACACCTTCCAGGGTGAAGGCCACTTCTCCGTAGATGAGAAGTCTCGCCAGGTTAACCTGACCGAACGTGGTCTGGTACTGATTGAAGAACTGCTGGTGCAAGAAGGCATGATGGAAGAAGGTGAGTCTCTTTACTCACCGGCCAACATTATGCTGATGCACCACGTAACGGCGGCACTGCGCGCCCACGCGCTGTTCACCCGCGACGTTGACTACATCGTTAAAGATGGCGAAGTCATTATCGTTGACGAACATACCGGCCGTACCATGCAGGGGCGTCGCTGGTCCGACGGCCTTCACCAGGCCGTTGAAGCGAAAGAAGGCGTTGATATTCAGAACGAAAACCAGACGCTGGCTTCTATTACCTTCCAGAACTACTTCCGTCTTTACGAGAAGCTGGCCGGGATGACCGGTACGGCGGATACCGAAGCGTTCGAATTTAGCTCCATTTATAAGCTTGATACCATTGTGGTGCCAACCAACCGTCCGATGATCCGTAAAGACATGCCGGATCTGGTCTACATGACCGAGTTAGATAAAATTGGCGCTATTATCGAAGACATTAAAGAGCGTACCGCCAACGGCCAGCCGGTGCTGGTGGGGACCATTTCCATCGAGAAATCCGAAGTGGTTTCTCACGAGCTGACCAAAGCGGGTATCAAACACAATGTTCTGAACGCCAAATTCCACGCCAACGAAGCGGGTATCGTTGCTCAGGCGGGTTATCCTGCTGCGGTAACCATCGCTACTAACATGGCGGGTCGTGGTACGGATATCGTGCTGGGCGGTAGCTGGCAGGAAGAGATTGCCGAGCTGGAAAATCCAACGCCAGAGCAAATTGCCCAAATTAAAGCGGACTGGAAGGTTCGTCACGATGCGGTGCTGGCTTCGGGTGGTTTGCATATTATTGGTACCGAGCGCCACGAATCTCGTCGTATCGATAACCAGCTGCGTGGCCGTTCAGGTCGCCAGGGTGACGCCGGTTCATCCCGCTTCTATCTGTCCATGGAAGATGCGCTGATGCGTATCTTTGCTTCGGATCGTGTGTCCAACATGATGCGTAAATTGGGCATGAAGCCGGGCGAAGCTATCGAGCACCCATGGGTGACCAAGGCAATTGCTAACGCACAGCGTAAAGTTGAAAGCCGTAACTTTGATATTCGTAAGCAGCTGCTGGAATATGATGACGTTGCGAACGACCAGCGCCGTGCAATCTACACCCAGCGTAATGAGCTGCTCGACGTTAGCGACGTTAGCGAAACCATCGCCAGCATCCGTGAAGACGTCTTTAAAGTCACCATCGATGCACATATTCCGCCTCAGTCTCTGGAAGAGATGTGGGACGTAGAAGGTCTGGAAGAGCGCCTGAAAAACGACTTCGACCTCGAGATGCCAATCAAAGAATGGCTGGATAAAGAGCCTGAACTGCATGAAGAAACGCTGCGTGAGCGTATTCTGCAGACGGCAATTGAGCTTTATCAGCGCAAAGAAGAAGTTGTCGGGGCTGAAATGATGCGCCACTTCGAAAAAGGCGTCATGCTGCAAACGCTGGATTCTCTGTGGAAAGAGCACCTGGCGGCGATGGACTACCTGCGTCAGGGTATTCACCTGCGTGGCTACGCGCAGAAAGATCCGAAGCAAGAATATAAGCGTGAGTCCTTCTCTATGTTTGCCGCGATGCTGGAGTCGCTGAAATATGAAGTGATCAGCACCCTGAGCAAAGTCCAGGTGCGCATGCCGGAAGAAGTGGAAGCGATGGAGCAGCAGCGTCGCGAAGAAGCTGAGCGTCTGGCACGTATGCAGCAGCTGAGCCACGTGGATGATGAAACCCAGGCTGCGCAGGCGCTGGCAGCAGAAACCGGCGATCGTAAAGTTGGGCGTAACGATCCTTGCCCATGCGGTTCCGGTAAAAAATACAAACAGTGCCATGGCCGTCTGAGCTAAGGTCTGACAACCCTGGAAAGGCGCAGCTTGCTGCGCCTTTTTTACGCGTGGAGTTTGAGAATATGAAGCAACTGCAAATCGCCGTCGGCATTATCCGTAATCAGCAGGGTGAAATCTTCATTACGCAACGTGCTGCCGATGCACACATGGCTAATAAATGGGAATTTCCCGGCGGGAAAATTGAGGCTGGAGAGTCGCCAGAGCAGGCGGTGATCCGCGAACTACAGGAAGAAACCGGCATTGTGGCGCAAAGTGCCAGCCTGTTTGAAACCCTGGAATATCAGTTTCCCGATCGCCATATTTCGCTGTGGTTTTATCTGGTTGAACAGTGGGAAGGGGAACCCTGGGGGAAAGAAGGGCAGCCTGGGCGCTGGATTTCTCAAAGTGAGCTCATCGCCGACGAGTTTCCGCCAGCCAATGAGCCCGTTATTTTAAAGCTGCTGAACGCTTAGCGCTCCTGCTCTTCGCTCCAGCCTTCGCTTTCAGAAAGGTCGCCGCTGCTCGGAATACGTTTTTCCTCTGCGGCCCATTCTCCAAGATCTATAAGCTGGCAGCGTTTGCTGCAGAATGGCCGATAAGGGCTGCTCTCGTTCCAGATAACGGCTTTACCGCAGCCGGGGCAATTGACGATAGTCTCTTCGCTCATGTTTTTTCCTTAGCAGCAGGCCAGCTCGAAATCGAGACGTTCAGGCACCAGGCCATGTTCTGAATCCAGCGGCAGAAAACGAATCGCAAAACGGCTTTTATGGCCGGAGATTTGCGGATAAAGCCGATCGTCCAGGCTAAGATGCAGGCGCAGCAAGTCTGCATCATCGCCGTTGTCCTGGTAGAAACCATTGAGGCTGGTCTGTTTACGAAACGGCGCTGAGTTGCGAATGATATCCAGCAGTAAATCGAGAGATTGCTTTACAGGCTCCAGGCTATTCAGCCAGAAATCTATTTGAGCATCCCGTTGCTCCTGCGGCAGATAAAGCCAGATGTGCAGCGTTGGCAAGTCGAAGCTACAACAGCCTCCAGGAATGCTAAGGCGCTGGCGTACCAGCGCAATCAGCCGGTCCTCTCGCAGCACCTGCCCGATACGTGGAGCAGCCATTAATACGCTGCCGCAACTTTCCAGCTGGCTACGCAGTGAGTCGATGCGCTGCATATCAACGCCGGGTACTTCTGACCAGCTCAGCAGTTTGCGCTGCTGCCTGCCTAATTCTTTAAGGATTTCGGTGCGGATTTCGCCCCTTTCAAATACATCCAGCAAGTCACCGACGTTACGAAAAAAATGCAGTGCTTTAGCGCTGTCATTGACCGGAAGCGCTGACTGTAGCTGTTGGATCAAAAATTCAATGCGCAACCATGTGCGCATTTTTTCATTCAGTGGATGTTCGAAAAGAACCTGAGTGCTCATTATTCTGTTTCCTGTTGTGCGGCCTGGGCAGCCAGTTTCAGGTACTGGCGATGCAGGCGGTCAACATGCACGACAACGTCTTGGGGGCTGCCGTCATTATTAATTATGTCATCTGCAACGGCGAGACGAGCTTCCCGGGATGCCTGAGCGGCCAGGATCTGCTGCGCGTGCTCGCGAGAGACATTGTCCCGCAGCACGGTACGCGTAATCTGGGTTTCGGGAGAGACATCCACCACCAAAACCCGGTTCGCTTTTTGTTGCAGGTTATTTTCTACCAGCAGCGGGACTACCCACAGCACGTAAGGTGAAGTGGCGCGGGCAATTTCATCACGAGTTTGCCGCTGGATTAAGGGATGCAGCAGGTTATTGACCCATTGCTTTTGCTGTGGGGAACTAAAGATCTCTTCTCGCAACGCCCGGCGATTCAGAGCACCATCTTCCTGAAGGATCTGCGGACCAAAATGTTGAGAAATGAGAGCTAACGCATGCTGTCCGGGTTCAACAACCTCGCGGGCAATCACATCAGCATCAATGACGGTGACTCCTGAACGGGAAAATGCATCGGCTACGGTACTTTTACCACTGCCAATCCCCCCCGTAAGCGCTACCGTGTAAACCATAAATAATCGATCCTGATGCTATTATTTATCAATGAGATAAAAGTCATTCTGCCGGGTATTTTTAGATGAGTCAGGCTCAAATAAAAATAAACAATATCCCGTCCGTGTGCGTTTTACCGTTTACCAGGTAAATTTAATCGATTGTAGCGTAAAAAAGTCGGTTTTCGCAGTCTTGCGGAGTCATTATTACTGCGTATGATAGCGTCACTGGAGTTGGCTGTTGTTCGCTCATTGTACTTTACGCCACAGGTGCGTTTATCGCGCTTGCTCGCCCCAGTCCCTTACTTATGTAGGCCCGGGGCCCCGAGCTTGTTGCCTTCCTGTGATTTAAATTATTAAGAGCCTACCGCCGATCGCGTTCATCGCCATTCGACCCAGGGATCTGCAACATGCGTATTGAAGAAGATTTGAAGTTAGGTTTTAAAGACGTTTTAATTCGCCCAAAACGCTCCACCCTTAAAAGCCGTTCTGACGTTGAACTGGAGCGTCAATTCACATTCAAACACTCCGGCATTGCATGGTCTGGTGTTCCGATAATCGCGGCCAATATGGATACGGTTGGTACGTTCGCGATGGCGCAGGCGCTGGCCTCTTTCGACATTCTTACCGCGGTGCATAAGCACTACTCTGTTGAGGAGTGGAGCAATTTTGTTAAGTCGGTGCCGGAAAACCTGCTGCGTCATATCATGGTTTCAACCGGCACCTCCGATGCCGATTTTGCTAAAACTAAGCAGATTCTGGCCCTGACTCCGGCGCTGAAGTTTATCTGTATCGATGTTGCGAACGGCTACTCTGAGCACTTTACGCAGTTTGTCAGCAAGGCGCGTGATGCATGGCCTGATAAAGTTATTTGTGCGGGTAACGTTGTGACCGGTGAGATGTGCGAAGAGCTTATCTTGTCCGGTGCGGATATTGTTAAAGTTGGTATTGGCCCGGGCTCTGTGTGTACTACCCGAGTTAAAACCGGTGTGGGTTATCCTCAGCTTTCTGCGGTAATTGAGTGTGCCGATGCGGCTCACGGCCTCGGTGGTCAGATAGTCAGCGATGGCGGCTGTACTGTGCCTGGTGATGTGGCTAAAGCTTTTGGCGGCGGCGCCGATTTTGTCATGCTGGGCGGTATGCTGGCAGGCCACGAAGAAAGCGGCGGTACCGTTGTTGAGGAAGAGGGGGAGAAGTTTATGCTGTTCTATGGCATGAGTTCTGAATCAGCCATGACTCGCCACGTTGGCGGCGTTGCGCAGTATCGCGCAGCAGAGGGTAAAACCGTGAAATTGCCGCTGCGTGGCCCGGTTGAACACACCGCACGCGATATCCTCGGCGGTTTGCGCTCGGCCTGCACCTATGTGGGGGCTTCTCGCCTCAAAGAGCTGACTAAACGCACCACCTTCATCCGCGTAGCGGAGCAGGAAAACCGCGTTTTCAATAGCCTCTGATGAGATGGATGGCGCAGCAGCCGATGCTGCGTCATCACCCACCGCTCATGGCATCCCCCATCTGGAAAATGGGCAGGTACATCGCGATAACCAGCGTGCCAATAATTAGCCCAATCACAAGCATCATGAGCGGCTCCAGCGTGGCGGCAAGGCTTTCGGCTAGCTCCTGCGTTTTTTCATAGTGCCAGCGTGCTAAGCGCTCAAGCATCGAATCCAGCGACCCCGATTCTTCACCGATGCGAACCAGCTGTTGGCAGAGTGGTGTAAAATGGCCTGAATTTTTCATCGCGCTCCAGAGAGGTTGCCCTTCAGAAACTCGGGTTCGTACTTCGGCAATCTGTCGTTGCCAAAGCCTCTGAGTGAGCGTTTTTTCTACCGCCTCAAGCCCTTGCAGTAGAGGGATCCCGGAATGCTGAGATAGCGTGAGCACGGTGAATATCTGGCTCAGTAGCTGTCCCCGTCTTAAGGGAGCAATCACCGGTATTTTTAACAGCAATAATTGTTCTTTTTCCTGCAGGTTGGGGCGGGTGCGGCGAATACTCCACCCAATGAGGGAAAGAACGGTAGCTGCGAGGACACACCAGCCACCCCGGGTCGCTACCCATTCTGAAGCGCTCATGACGACCTGTGTTATTACGGGCAGAGGGGCATTAAAGGTGCGGTAGATGTTGGCGAATTCAGGCAACACAAATCCTATCATTCCCGCCGTAACGAGCAGCGCAACAAGCAGAATAAACAATGGATAGCGTAAAGCTTTCACGACCTTTTTAGTGAGCTGATGCTGCTGTTCTTGCTGCTCGGCCAGTCGCTGGCAGCATTCGGCAAGTCTGCCGGTAAGTTCCCCCGTGTGCAGTAAGGCGATAAACAGCGGAGGGAAGATGCGAGGCCACTGTTTGAGCGTTTCTGAAAGCGCCACACCTTGCGATACCTGCATCTCAATATGCTGTAATAAGGCTGACCATTCAGGTTTCGGATGTTGACGTGCAATCAGCAACAGCGCGTCCGTTAACGCGATACCCGCGTGGAGCAACGCTGCAAGCTGCCGAATAAAGTCAATTTTCTGCTGGATGTGCCAGCACGCGCTCCCGGCTCGGGCTGATTTTTTAACCGAAAGCAGCTGGAGCTGCCGGTTGCTGAGATCTTCCTCCAGGGCTTCGCGTTCAACGGCAAAGGTGGCGCCAGTCTCCAACTGCCCATGAGGATTAATCGCCTTCCAGCGCCAGAGCAGATACTTAGGCATTGGGTACCCCTAATACCCGGTAAACCTCTTCCAGAGTGGTATGCCCATTCTTTACCGCCAGGCAGCCGCTTTCGAATAGCGTTCTCATGCCTTGTTTCCTGGCAAGCGATTCTATTTTGCTGGCTGACTCACCGTTGGTGATTGCCGCACGTAGGGAAGCAGACACAGGCATAATCTCAAACAGTGCCGTTCGCCCGTAATATCCTCCGTAACACCGTTCGCAGCCTGCCGGGATCCAGTTCGGCAGAGTCGATGGCCAAAGATGGCCAGGTAATTTTATGGGAGGATCGCTAAATTTTTTGCAATGTGGGCAAAGTTTTCTCACCAGTCTTTGAGCAACAATGATGTTTACGGCTGAGGCAATCATCCACCGTGGAATGGACATCTGTTCAAGCCGGACAAGCGTTTCAACGGTGGAGTTGGTATGAAGCGTCGACAGCACCAGGTGGCCAGTTTGGGCCGCTTTAATCGCAATTTCGGCCGTTTCTCCGTCTCTGATTTCACCGATCATAATGACGTCTGGATCCTGTCGCAGTAAGGCGCGCAGAACGTTCTGAAAGGTGAGCCCGGCCTTAGGGTTTATTTGCGTTTGGTTTAGCCCTTCTTGTGGAATTTCGATGGGGTCCTCCACGCTACAGACATTGATATCTGGTTGGTTAAGATTGTCCAGAGCGCTGTAGAGTGTAATGGTTTTTCCGCTGCCTGTTGGTCCAGTCACCAGAATCATACCCTGTGGGGCACTGAGTGATTGTCTGAACTGCTCCGCTTCGTTTTGCGACATGCCCAATGAAGGGAGATCGCTATTTTGCCTGCTTTGCTGGAGAAGCCGTAAAACGACCTTTTCTCCATGGCGGCAGGGTAGCGTCGAGATGCGAAATGAGGCTTTTACATCCCCGACCAAATAATCCATTTGCCCATCCTGAGGCACGCGCTTTTCTGCGATATCCAGATTGGCAAGGATCTTGAGTCTTGCTGTCATAGGGGCAACCATTGCATGAGCCAATAATGGTTGGCACTGCAACACACCATCGATGCGTAGCCGAATGCGATAGGCCTCTTCAAAGGGTTCAAAATGAATATCAGAGGCGCGTTGCTGGATGGCCGAAGTAAGGGTTGCGTTTAATAGCGTGACCACTGAACTGCCGTACTCGTGTTCTGAAGGTATGGGGGATTCCCGGTTCTGCCATTTCTCCAGCTTCTCAACAGGCCAGACTTCCACCTCAATATGCTTATTGCAGAGAAAACGCAACGCTGCGTACATTTGCTCACTGGGGGTGTCCTGGGCCGCAATCCGTATCGTATCCGGCATCTCTTCCACTAACACTGCGTTGTAATGCTGGCAAAGTGAGTGAAGCTGTTCTCTTGTGTTCATTCGTCAGCTCCTGCTCTGTTGTCGTCAAAGCGGAATACGTCTTCACAGGCCTGTTTAAGGGCAGAACTGTTGCCCGCGCTACAGCTTCGCGTCCAGCCTGTTACGCCGCTGGTATCGCTCCACTGCGGGGTAAAAATTGCCGTCAGCCCGCTCAGTGATTCTTGTCCGCTGAGCGTCACGACGCCGCTGGCTACGCTCATTGTGCCGACGTAACGCGTCGTTTTGGTTTCCGCAATACCATTACTGCCAGCATGACAGCCAGTGATGCCTCCGTGTTCTATGGCGCAGAGTTCGATAGCGGTACGATAGGGTAAAAAGGTTTGCAGCATATCGGTTAGTGCCGCTTTGCGAAGATAGTTCTGGTAGGTGGGAATACCGATGGCGCTAAGAATCGCGATGATACCTATCACCACCATGAGTTCGATTAGCGTGAAACCTTGTTGTTTGTTCATTTGTCACCCCGTCTGTTAGAGAGCAACACTGTGCTGAACCGGCGAAGCGATAGCGAATGAGGAAATCAGTATTCGGGACAGGGCTTCAGCGTTAGTTATAGATATTGTGTTTATCAACAACTGAAATGGAAGTGACCACGCAAAAAAACGCGGGCGTCGTGCAAGCACGCCCGTAGAGACAGGTTGTCAGCGGAAACGCATAGAAAGATCGAGCGCGCGTACGTGCTTAGTCAGTGCACCTACGGAAATATAATCCACGCCCGTCTCGGCAAAGGTCCGCAAGGTTTCTTTCGTTACATTGCCGGAGACTTCAAGGCGGGCTTTACCCCGGGTCAGCGCGACGGCCTGGCGCATCTGCTCAACGGTAAAGTTGTCGAGCATGATGATGTCGGCACCGGCTTTCAGCGCCTGCTCCAGTTCATCCAGCGATTCAACTTCGACTTCTACCGGAACGTCCGGGTGCATCCAGAAGGCTTTTTCCACCGCCTGACGAACAGAGCCGGAGGCAATGATGTGGTTTTCCTTGATCAGGAAGGCATCAGAAAGCCCAAGACGGTGGTTGTTGCCTCCCCCACAAAGTACGGCATATTTCAGCGCGGTACGCAGGCCTGGCAGAGTTTTACGCGTATCCAGCAGCTCTGTTTTCGTCCCTTCTAGCAGCGCGACGTAACTATGGACTTCACTGGCGACGCCAGAAAGCGTTTGTACAAAGTTAAGCGCCGTCCGTTCGCCGGTTAACAGAACGCGGGCAGGGCCGTTAAGCTCAAACAGCGGCTGGTTACTGGTCACTTCTGTCCCGTCTTCTACATGCCAGGTCACCGTGACATCTCCACCGAGCTGAATGAAGACTTCCTCTACCCAGCGTTTTCCACAAAAAATGCCATTTTCTCGCGTGATGACGACCGCGTGTGACATGCTTTCTGGTGGCAATAATTGCGCGGTGATGTCGTTATTAGGATCGACCTCACCACCCAGATCTTCGCGCAGCGCCTGCGCTACAGCGCGGGGAATATCGAGAGTAATCCGTTCGAGTAGCTCGTCACGTCGGCGGTCAGGGTTATAACGGCGGGGCGGCATGGTAAAACTCCGGAATGAATAAGTTAGTATCGTTTCATGCTACTCTGATGCGACCTCAAGTACCACTCTAAGGAGAACCTCTAATGCAGCTTAAAGACGGCTGGCTGGTGGGGGTAAAACATCTGCCATCCCCGCATGTTGACGGCCGACCGGAAGAGGAAAATCCCTCGTTGCTGGTGGTGCACAATATCAGTTTGCCACCGGGTGAGTTCGGTGGCCCATGGATTGATGCGTTATTTGCCGGAACGCTCGATCCTGAGGCTCATCCTTACTTTGCCGGTATTTCACATTTACGCGTCTCTGCCCATTGCCTGATTCGCCGGAACGGTGAAATTATTCAGTACGTGCCTTTCGATAAGCGAGCCTGGCATGCGGGCGTTTCAAGCTATCAGGGAAGAGAAAAGTGCAACGACTTTTCCATCGGTATTGAGCTTGAGGGGACGGATACGCTGGCCTATACCGATGCGCAGTATAAACAGTTGACAGCTTTAGCTAAGTTACTGATTCAGCACTATCCTGATATAGCGAAAAACATCACGGGCCACAGCGATATTGCTCCCGGTCGTAAGACCGACCCAGGCCCTTCGTTTGACTGGCCGCGCTTTCTGGGAGCGGTTGAAAAGACTACTGACAAGGAGAGCACATGACCCTGTTTACCTTGCTGTTGGTCCTGATGGGCGAGCGATTGTTCAAGATGGGCGAACACTGGCAGCTGGATCACCGTCTTGAAGTGCTGTTTGGGCGGGTGAAGCATTTTTCTCTGCTGAGAACGCTGTTGATGACAGCCGCGTTTATGGCCGTGGTTTTCCTGATTACCCGCGCCCTGCATGGGCTGCTGTTTAACGTCCCGCTGCTGGTGTTCTGGATTGCGCTCGGCGTGCTGTGTATCGGGGCCGGACAGGTCAGGCTGCATTACCATTCTTACCTTAAAGCCGCGAGCCATGATGACGTGCATGCCCGTGATGCAATGGCGAGCGAGCTCACGCTGATTCATGGTGTTCCGCCAGAGTGTAGCGAACGTGAATACCTGCGTGAGCTGCAAAACGCGCTGCTATGGATTAACTTCCGTTTCTATCTTGCCCCGCTATTTTGGTTTGTGGTTGGCGGAGTCTGGGGGCCGGTCACGCTTGCGGGCTATGCTTTCTTACGAGCATGGCAGACTTGGCTTGCCCGGCATCATACGCCGCATGAGCGCCTGCTCTCGGGGATTGATGGCATTCTTCACGTTCTGGACTGGGTGCCTGTTCGCCTGGTTGGGGTCGCTTATGCTCTGCTGGGCCACGGCGAGCGGGCGCTTCCCGCGTGGTTTGCTTCTCTTGCCGACAGGCATACTTCTCAGTATCAGGTCCTGACGCAGCTGGCGCAGTACTCGCTGGCACGAGAACCTCATCAGGATAAGATGAAAACGCCGAAGGCCGCGGTTTCTCTGGCGAAGAAGGTTTCGCTGGTGATTGTTGTGGTGGTGGCTTTACTGACTATCTACGGTACGTTGGTTTAGCGTAATCTGGCTTACACTAAAACGCCCCGCATTTGCGGGGCGTTTTGCTTACAGAGAAAGAGATAAAGCGTGGCTTTGCCTCTTTGTGGTTATCAGGCTTTAGCGGTTTTTAGACTCTTCTGTTTAATGAAGTAGCCGATCCCCAGAATAACGATCCATACCGGAATCAGGTAAACCGAGATAGCCATGCCCGGCGTTATCAGCATGATGACCAACACCGCAACCATAAACAGCAGGCAGACCCAGTTTCCTAACGGATAGAACAGAGCAGGGAAGCGGGTTTTGACCCCTTGCTGCTGTTTTGCACGGCGGAACTTCATGTGTGCCAGGCTAATCATCGCCCAGTTGATTACCAGCGCGGAAACCACCAGCGCCATCAGCAGACCAAACGCGGACTCCGGTGCCAGGTAGTTAATCAGCACGCAGAGCGCGGTAAAACCGGCGGAAACCAGAATGGTGTTCACCGGTACGCCGCGCTTGTCGACGCTTTTCAGCAGCTTAGGCGCGTTACCCTGCTGGGCCAGGCCGAACAGCATACGGCTGTTGCAGTAAACGCAGCTGTTGTAAACCGACAGCGCAGCGGTGAGCACCACAACATTCAGGGCATTGGCAACGAAGGTATCGCCCAGCTCATGGAAGATCAGTACAAACGGGCTGGTATCTGCGGTGACGCGCGTCCACGGTAGCAGAGACAGCAGAATCGCCAGTGAACCCACATAGAAAATCAGAATACGGTAGATAACCTGGTTGGTCGCTTTTGGAATGCTCACTTCCGGATTGTCTGCTTCGGCAGCGGTAATGCCCACCAGCTCAAGCCCGCCGAAGGAGAACATGATGATAGCCATCATCATGACCAGCCCGGTGATGCCGTGCGGCAGAAAGCCGCCCTGATCCCAAAGGTTGCTGACAGAGGCTTGCGGGCCGCCGTTGCCGCTAAACAACAGCCAGCCGCCGAACAGAATCATGGCAATAACGGCCACGACTTTAATGATGGCGAACCAGAACTCCATCTCACCAAAGACTTTAACGTTGGTTAAATTGATGGCGTTGATAGCAACGAAGAACACCGCCGCCGTGGCCCAGGTGGGGATCTCCGGCCACCAGAACTGGATGTATTTACCGACCGCCGTCAGCTCCGCCATGGCAACCAGGACGTACAGTACCCAGTAGTTCCAGCCTGAAGCGAAGCCTGCGAAACCGCCCCAGTATTTATAAGCAAAATGGCTGAATGACCCGGCTACCGGCTCTTCAACGACCATTTCACCAAGCTGGCGCATAATTAAAAAAGCAATAAATCCGGCGATAGCATAGCCGAGAATAATTGCCGGACCTGCGGACTGGATGACGGATGCACTGCCCAGAAACAGGCCCGTCCCGATAGCTCCACCCAGCGCGATAAGCTGAATGTGGCGGTTTTTTAGGCCGCGTTTCAGCGTGTCGCCGTGCTGTTGACCTTCCATCATGTAACCTCGTTATGGTTAATGTCTGCGCTACATTGACGCGGATGTAATTGTACTATTCCGTAAGGTGTAGTCTTTTTTTTACGGCTATCAATTATGAATTTTGCGGATAGGGCTACCGCACCGCAAAGAATAGTGATAAGCGGAGGCGTTTGCACCTGCTTTCTGCCACTGCTCTGACGAGTTGGATAAAAAGAAACCATTTGTAAAAAAGGGAGGAGGAAAATGCGCTGGCGGGATACCCCCATGCCGGTTGTGTTGAACGCTGAAAAAGACGTTTATTAGCCGCTTCTCTCGGTTGTTTTTGAAAAATATATCGTTTCATAAACGTTAACTTACCGCTTTGGGGGTAAACACGAGTTAGTCGGCAGGTTATGGTTTTGAAAAGCCCTTCTTTTGTTATTGTTAAAATGTGCCTGCTTTCATGATTTCAATCAAAACCAATATGGACAGAAGGTGAATACTTTGTTACTTTTAGCCCCACGAACGTGAAATTGGTCTTACCAATTGACTCCGGGCTAATGGCAGAGATAGGGAACGATGGCCTACAGCAAAATCCGCCAACCAAAATTATCCGATGTGATTGAGCAGCAGCTGGAGTTTCTCATCCTTGAGGGCACTCTGCGCCCCGGCGAAAAACTTCCACCTGAACGCGAACTGGCGAAACAATTTGATGTTTCCCGTCCTTCACTACGCGAGGCCATTCAGCGTCTCGAAGCGAAGGGTTTGCTGCTTCGTCGCCAGGGCGGCGGCACTTTTGTCCAGAACAGCCTTTGGCAAAGCCTGAGCGACCCGCTGGTCGAGCTGCTTTCTGACCACCCCGAATCCCAGTTTGATCTGCTAGAAACCCGTCATGCACTTGAGGGAATTGCTGCGTATTACGCAGCCCTGCGTGGTACAGAGGAAGATCTTAAGCGCATCAGCGATTGCCATATCGCTATCCAGCAGGCTCAGGAATCCGGCGATTTAGACGCCGAAGCCGATGCCGTCATGCAGTATCAAATTGCCGTAACCGAAGCCGCCCATAATGTGGTGCTTCTGCATTTACTGCGCTGCATGGAGCCGATGCTCGAACAAAACGTTCGCCAGAATTTTGAATTGCTCTACGCGCGCCGCGAGATGTTGGCGCAAGTGAGCAGCCATCGCGCCAGCATTTTTGCGGCGATTATGGCTCGCCAGCCGGAGCAGGCGCGAGAAGCGTCGCATCGTCACCTGGCGTTTATTGAGGAAATATTGCTGGATCGCAGCCGTGAGCAGAGTCGTCGTGAACGTTCTCTCCGTCTCCTTCAGCAACGTAAGGATTAAGCGCCCAATTTTAGAGCGCGGCAACTAAACCAGAACCTGTCTTATTGTGCTTTTAGTTGTTCAAAATAATTTTGGCTGTATCGCGGCGGCAAGCGCGTGAATCCCCGGGAGCATAGCTAACTATGTGACCGGGGTGAGGAAGCGCAGCCAACAAAGAGACAGCCGAAAGAATGAAGAACAAAGAGTGCAATGGGACAGGTTCCAGATAAATCAACGTATTAGACAG
This sequence comes from Enterobacteriaceae bacterium RIT693, assembly GCA_009668225.1. Lineage (GTDB taxonomy): Bacteria > Pseudomonadota > Gammaproteobacteria > Enterobacterales > Enterobacteriaceae > Cedecea. The sequence goes on from WJYK01000004.1 coordinate 348,496, forward strand.
ATAAGGAATACCCCCATGTCAGAACGTTTCCCAAATGACGTGGATCCGATTGAAACTCGCGACTGGCTACAGGCGATCGAATCGGTTATCCGTGAAGAAGGTGTTGAGCGTGCACAGTATCTGATCGATCAGCTGCTGTCCGAAGCCAGCAAAGGCGGCGTGAAAGTTGCAGCTTCTGCAGGTGCTCGTAACTATGTGAACACCATTGCCGTTGAAGATGAGCCGGAATATCCGGGCAATCTGGATCTGGAGCGCCGCATTCGTTCAGCTATCCGCTGGAACGCCATCATGACCGTTCTGCGCGCGTCCAAGAAAGACCTGGAGCTTGGCGGCCACATGGCTTCCTTCCAGTCTTCTGCCACCGTTTACGAAGTGTGCTTTAACCACTTCTTCCGTGCTGCCAACGAGAAAGACGGCGGCGATCTGGTGTACTTCCAGGGCCACATCTCTCCGGGCATCTATGCACGTGCCTTCCTGGAAGGACGTCTGACCGAAGAGCAGATGAACAACTTCCGTCAGGAAGTTCACGGTAAAGGCCTGTCTTCTTACCCGCACCCTAAACTGATGCCAGAATTCTGGCAGTTCCCGACCGTTTCTATGGGTCTGGGCCCAATCGGTGCGATCTACCAGGCTAAATTCCTGAAATATCTGGAACACCGTGGTCTGAAAGATACCTCCGAGCAAACCGTTTACGCCTTCCTGGGCGACGGTGAAATGGATGAGCCAGAATCTAAAGGGGCGATCACTATCGCGACCCGTGAGAAGCTGGACAACCTGTGCTTCATCATCAACTGTAACCTGCAGCGTCTGGATGGTCCGGTCACCGGTAACGGCAAGATCATCAACGAACTGGAAGGCATCTTCAGCGGCGCCGGCTGGAACGTTATTAAAGTGATGTGGGGCGGTCGTTGGGATGAGCTGCTGCGTAAAGATACCAGCGGTAAACTGATCCAACTGATGAACGAAACCGTTGACGGTGACTACCAAACCTTCAAATCCAAAGACGGCGCTTACGTGCGTGAGCACTTCTTCGGCAAATACCCTGAAACCGCCGCGCTGGTTGCAGACTGGACTGATGAGCAGATCTGGGCCCTGAACCGCGGTGGTCACGATCCGAAGAAAGTCTATGCTGCACTGAAAAAAGCGCAGGACACCAAAGGTAAAGCGACCGTTATCCTGGCCCACACCATCAAAGGTTACGGCATGGGCGATACCGCTGAAGGTAAAAACATCGCTCACCAGGTGAAGAAAATGAACATGGACGGCGTGCGTTACATCCGCGACCGTTTCAACGTTCCAGTGACCGATGAGCAGGTAGAAAACCTGTCTTACATCACCTTCCCGGAAGGCTCTGAAGAGCACAAGTACCTGCACGAACGTCGTCAGGCGCTGAAAGGCTACCTGCCAGCTCGTCAGCCAAACTTCTCCGAAAAACTGGCACTCCCTGCGCTGGAAGACTTCTCTCAGCTGCTGGAAGAGCAGAACAAGGAAATCTCCACCACCATCGCCTTCGTTCGTGCCCTGAACGTGATGCTGAAGAACCCGTCTATCAAAGACCGTCTGGTTCCAATCATCGCCGATGAAGCGCGTACCTTTGGTATGGAAGGTCTGTTCCGTCAGATTGGTATCTACAGCCCGAACGGTCAGCAGTACACCCCGCAGGACCGTGAGCAGGTTGCATACTATAAAGAAGACGAGAAAGGTCAGATTCTGCAGGAAGGGATCAACGAACTGGGTGCTGGCGCATCCTGGCTGGCTGCTGCGACCTCTTACAGCACCAACAACCTGCCGATGATTCCGTTCTACATCTACTACTCCATGTTCGGTTTCCAGCGTATCGGTGACCTGTGCTGGCAGGCTGGCGACCAACAGGCTCGCGGCTTCCTGGTCGGCGGGACTTCCGGTCGTACGACCCTGAACGGTGAAGGTCTGCAGCACGAAGATGGTCACAGCCACATTCAGTCTCTGACTATCCCTAACTGTATCTCTTACGACCCGTCTTACGCGTACGAAGTGGCCGTCATCATGCACGACGGTCTGACCCGTATGTACGGTGAAGCACAAGAGAACATTTACTACTACATCACCACCCTGAACGAAAACTACCACATGCCGGCTATGCCAGCAGGTGCCGAGGAAGGTATCCGTAAAGGTATCTACAAACTCGAAACCGTTGCAGGTAGCAAAGGTAAAGTTCAGCTGCTGGGCTCCGGTTCTATCCTGCGTCACGTGCGTGAAGCAGCACAGATTCTGGCGAACGACTACGGCGTGGGCTCCGACGTGTACAGCGTAACTTCCTTCACCGAACTGGCACGTGATGGCCAGGATTGTGAGCGCTGGAACATGCTGCACCCAATGGAAACTCCGCGCGTTCCTTACATCGCTCAGGTGATGAACGACGCTCCAGCGGTGGCTTCTACTGACTATATGAAACTGTTCGCCGAGCAGGTTCGTACTTACGTACCGGCTGATGATTATCGCGTACTGGGTACCGACGGCTTCGGTCGTTCTGACAGCCGCGAAAACCTGCGTCACCACTTCGAAGTTGATGCTTCTTACGTGGTCGTAGCGGCCCTGGGCGAACTGGCTAAACGTGGCGAAATCGATAAGAAAGTAGTTGCAGACGCAATTACCAAATTCAACATCGATGCAGAAAAAGTTAACCCGCGTCTGGCGTAAGAGGTAAAGAGACAATGGCTATCGAAATCAAAGTACCAGACATCGGCGCTGATGAAGTTGAAATCACCGAGATCCTGGTCAAAGTTGGCGACAAAGTTGAAGCTGAACAGTCGCTGATCACTGTAGAAGGCGACAAAGCCTCTATGGAAGTTCCGTCTCCACAGGCTGGCGTCGTAAAAGAGATCAAAGTCTCTGTCGGCGACAAAACCGAGACCGGCAAACTGATTATGATTTTCGATTCCGCCGAAGGTGCAGCAGCCGCTGCACCTGCTAAGGCAGAAGAGAAGAAAGAAGCCGCGCCGGCCGCAGCACCTGCTGCCGCTGCTGCAAAAGAAGTTAACGTGCCGGACATCGGCGGTGACGAAGTAGAAGTTACCGAGATCATGGTGAAAGTGGGCGACACCGTTGCCGCTGAACAGTCTCTGATCACCGTAGAAGGCGACAAAGCTTCTATGGAAGTCCCTGCTCCGTTCGCGGGCGTGGTTAAAGAGATCAAAATCAGCACCGGCGACAAAGTGTCTACCGGCTCCCTGATCATGGTCTTCGAAGTGGCGGGTGCTGCACCTGCTGCCGCTCCAGCACAGGCTGCTGCTCCGGCTGCTGCTGCCGCACCTGCGGCTTCCGGTTCTAAAGAAGTTAACGTGCCGGACATCGGCGGTGACGAAGTTGAAGTCACTGAAGTGATGGTCAAAGTGGGCGACAAAGTTGCCGCTGAGCAGTCACTGATCACCGTTGAAGGCGACAAAGCTTCCATGGAAGTGCCTGCGCCATTCGCCGGTACCGTGAAAGAAATCAAAATCAGCACCGGCGACAAAGTGTCAACCGGCTCCCTGATCATGGTCTTCGAAGTGGAAGGCGCTGCGCCTGCTGCGGCCCCGGCTGCTGCACCAGCCCCGGCAGCAAAAGCCGCGGCGCCAGCTGCTAAAGCAGAAGGCAAATCTGAATTCGCTGAAAATGACGCGTACGTTCATGCGACTCCGCTGATCCGTCGTCTGGCTCGCGAGTTCGGCGTTAACCTGGCGAAAGTGAAAGGCACCGGCCGTAAAGGTCGCATCCTGCGCGAAGACGTTCAGGCTTACGTGAAAGACGCTGTTAAGCGCGCTGAAGCAGCTCCGGCTGCGACCGGCGGCGGTCTGCCGGGCATGCTGCCATGGCCGAAAGTAGACTTCAGCAAGTTCGGCGAAATCGAAGAAGTGGAAATGGGCCGCATCCAGAAAATCTCTGGTGCTAACCTGAGCCGTAACTGGGTGATGATCCCGCACGTTACCCACTTCGACAAAACCGATATCACCGATCTGGAAGCGTTCCGTAAGCAGCAGAACGACGAAGCCGCTAAGCGTAAGCTGGACGTGAAGTTCACCCCTGTGGTGTTCATCATGAAAGCCGTTGCGGCCGCGCTGGAGCAGATGCCTCGCTTCAACAGCTCCCTGTCCGAAGATGGCCAGAAGCTGACGCTGAAAAAATACATCAACATCGGTGTGGCGGTTGATACCCCAAATGGTCTGGTTGTTCCGGTCTTCAAAGACGTGAACAAGAAGAGCATCACCGAGCTGTCTCGCGAACTGATGGCTATCTCCAAAAAAGCTCGCGACGGCAAGCTGACCGCTGGCGAAATGCAGGGCGGCTGCTTCACCATCTCCAGCCTGGGCGGCATCGGGACAACTCACTTCGCGCCGATTGTTAACGCGCCAGAAGTGGCTATCCTGGGTGTCTCCAAGTCTGCAATGGAGCCGGTCTGGAACGGTAAAGAGTTCACGCCGCGTCTGATGATGCCAATGTCTCTTTCCTTCGACCACCGCGTAATCGACGGCGCTGATGGGGCTCGCTTTATCACCATCATCAACAATATGCTGTCTGATATTCGCCGCCTGGTGATGTAATTGAAAAGCCGGCCAATCGGCCGGCTTTTTTCTGATAATCTCATGGGATTTGTGAGGTTATTGGCGAAAGCGACAATTCGTGAGCCGTTTGTTGTTTAAAAATTGTTAACAATTTTGTAAACTGCGGGCGGATAGAACGACCCGGTGGACGACGGGTATAAATTAAGAGGTCATGATGAGCACAGAAATCAAAACTCAGGTCGTAGTACTTGGGGCAGGCCCGGCAGGTTACTCCGCAGCATTCCGCGCCGCGGATTTAGGTCTGGAAACCGTCATCGTAGAGCGTTACAGCACCCTCGGCGGTGTTTGTCTGAACGTCGGCTGTATCCCTTCTAAAGCGCTGCTGCACGTTGCTAAAGTTATCGAAGAAGCAAAAGCACTGGCCGAGCACGGCATCGTTTTCGGTGAGCCGAAAACCGATATCGACAAAATTCGTACCTGGAAAGAAAAAGTTATCACTCAGCTGACCGGCGGCCTGGCGGGTATGGCCAAAGGCCGTAAAGTGAAAGTGGTAAACGGTCTGGGTAAATTCACCGGGGCTAACACCCTGGAAGTTGAAGGCGAAAACGGTAAAACCGTGATCAACTTCGACAACGCTATCATCGCGGCGGGTTCCCGTCCGATCGAGCTGCCGTTCATTCCTCATGAAGATCCACGCGTGTGGGATTCCACAGATGCGCTGGAGCTGAAATCCGTACCTAAACGCCTGCTGGTAATGGGTGGCGGTATCATCGGTCTGGAAATGGGCACCGTGTACCATGCGCTGGGTTCAGACATTGACGTGGTTGAAATGTTCGACCAGGTTATCCCGGCTGCAGACAAAGACATCGTTAAGGTCTTCACCAAACGCATCAGCAAGAAATTCAACCTGATGCTGGAAACCAAAGTGACTGCCGTTGAAGCGAAAGAAGACGGCATCTACGTTTCCATGGAAGGCAAAAAAGCCCCTGCAGAACCACAGCGTTACGACGCGGTTCTGGTGGCTATCGGCCGCGTGCCGAACGGTAAAAACCTTGATGCAGGCAAAGCCGGCGTTGAAGTGGACGACCGTGGCTTTATCCGCGTTGACAAGCAGCTGCGCACCAATGTTCCTCATATCTTTGCTATCGGCGACATCGTCGGTCAGCCAATGCTGGCACACAAAGGTGTTCACGAAGGCCACGTTGCCGCAGAAGTTATCGCCGGGATGAAGCACTACTTCGACCCGAAAGTGATCCCATCTATCGCTTACACCGAGCCAGAAGTTGCATGGGTTGGTCTGACCGAGAAAGAAGCGAAAGAAAAAGGCATCAGTTACGAAACCGCCACCTTCCCGTGGGCAGCTTCTGGCCGTGCTATCGCTTCCGACTGCGCAGACGGCGTGACCAAACTTATCTTCGACAAAGAGACTCACCGCGTTATCGGTGGGGCGATTGTCGGGACCAACGGCGGCGAGCTGCTGGGCGAAATCGGTCTGGCTATCGAGATGGGCTGTGACGCAGAAGACATCGCGCTCACCATCCACGCTCACCCGACGCTGCACGAATCCGTTGGCCTGGCGGCTGAAGTGTTCGAAGGCAGCATCACCGACCTGCCAAACGCGAAAGCGAAGAAAAAGTAACTTTCTGCGTTTGATAAAGCGGCCCTCCGGGGCCGTTTTTTTTGCCTGTAAAAGGCCGCCCTTGCGAGCGGCCAGTAGCTTAATTGCCCAGGTTCAAAACGAACTGAACGCTAATGTCTGAAATATTCCAGCCACCCTGGCTCAGCGAAAGCAGCGAACCTAACAACAGAAGCAGCGCGTACAGCAAACGCATTTCCATTGCGTGTATACCCTTTTGGGCTACGGCGATTCCTTCTTCACCGGGAAAGGCAGAATCAGGCAAGTGTACAGGACTTACCACGTAGAGCGGTTGAGCTGCTCCCGAACCCGATGACTGGCTGCTACACCAGTGAAGCAGGCCGTCGTCGAATGTAGGTTATAAGAGTGCGCTCAGATATGGGTATTTTAAGTTTGCAGTGGCTTGCATCCTCTTTTAGATGTTTGTTCGCAAAATAAACAAGATGCCTTGCAACCACAAACTGATAAGGGCATTATCGTCCTCGTACTGGACTTGCCACAAAACATCTCCTGTCATCGTGTGCTACCACTTTGTCAGGGCAAACGAACCGCCGAAAGGCGGTTTTTTTGGGCCTGAACGTCATATCAAAAAGTAATCTATTCCCCCTTAACGATTCAGCAACGTTTTAATGTTGCTTTTTTGTAAACAGATTAACACCCCCTGAAAATCCTGCTATGCTGCCCGACGCGGTACCGGGCATTTACCCTACAAACTGCTGTCTCACAGGAGCGTGAAGAGAGAGATCCGGTGGCGCCAAATGACAATGAGAGCGAGGAGAACCGTCGTGCTAGAAGAATACCGTAAGCACGTAGCTGAACGTGCCGCAGAAGGGATTGTTCCAAAACCCTTAGATGCTACCCAAATGGCCGCACTGGTTGAGCTGCTGAAAACCCCACCCGCAGGTGAAGAAGCATTCCTGTTAGATCTGATTACTAACCGTGTACCGCCGGGCGTTGATGAAGCCGCCTACGTGAAAGCAGGTTTCCTTGCTGCCATTGCCAAAGGCGATGCCACTTCCCCGCTGATCTCCCCTGAAAAAGCCATTGAACTGCTGGGCACCATGCAGGGTGGCTACAACATTCATCCGCTGATTGACGCGCTGGATAACGAAAAGCTGGCACCGATTGCCGCCAAAGCGCTGTCCCACACGCTGCTGATGTTCGATAACTTCTACGACGTAGAAGAGAAAGCCAAAGCGGGCAACACCTACGCTCAGCAAGTGCTGAAGTCCTGGTCTGAAGCCGAGTGGTTCCTGTCTCGCCCTAAACTGGCCGAGAAAATCACCGTTACCGTCTTTAAAGTCACCGGTGAAACCAACACCGATGACCTGTCTCCTGCGCCGGACGCATGGTCCCGCCCGGACATCCCTCTGCACGCCCTGGCGATGCTGAAAAACGCCCGCGAAGGCATTGAACCGGATCAGGCTGGAGCTATTGGCCCGATCAAGCAGATCGAAGCGCTGCAGAAAAAAGGTTTCCCGCTGGCCTACGTGGGCGACGTTGTGGGCACCGGTTCTTCCCGTAAATCCGCCACCAACTCCGTGCTGTGGTTTATGGGTGACGACATCCCGAACGTGCCGAACAAGCGCGGCGGCGGCGTCGTGCTCGGCGGCAAAATCGCCCCAATCTTCTTTAACACCATGGAAGATGCCGGTGCACTGCCGATCGAAGTTGACGTAAATGACCTGAATATGGGCGATGTGATCGACATTTACCCGTACAAAGGCGAAGTGCGTAATCACGACACCAACGCGGTGATCGCCAACTTTGAACTGAAAACCGACGTGCTGCTGGACGAAGTTCGCGCCGGCGGCCGTATTCCGCTGATCATCGGCCGTGGCCTGACGACCAAAGCGCGTGAAGCGCTGAGCCTGCCGCACAGCGAAGTCTTCGTTCAGGCGAAAGACGTTGCTGCCAGCACCCGTGGTTACTCGCTGGCGCAGAAAATGGTTGGTCGCGCCTGTGGCGTAGATGGCGTGCGCCCTGGCGCTTACTGCGAGCCGAAGATGACTTCCGTAGGCTCCCAGGACACCACCGGCCCAATGACCCGTGATGAGCTGAAAGACCTGGCTTGCCTTGGCTTTTCCGCTGACCTGGTGATGCAGTCCTTCTGTCACACCGCCGCTTATCCGAAGCCGGTTGACGTGACGACTCACCACACTCTGCCTGATTTCATCATGAACCGTGGCGGCGTGTCTCTGCGTCCGGGCGATGGCGTCATTCACTCGTGGCTGAACCGCATGCTGCTGCCGGATACCGTTGGCACCGGCGGTGACTCCCACACCCGTTTCCCTATCGGGATTTCATTCCCGGCGGGTTCTGGCCTGGTGGCGTTTGCCGCCGCGACCGGCGTTATGCCTCTGGATATGCCTGAGTCCGTGCTGGTTCGCTTTAAAGGCAAAATGCAGCCGGGCATTACCCTGCGTGATTTGGTGCATGCTATTCCGCTGTACGCTATCAAACAGGGCCTGCTGACCGTTGAGAAGAAAGGTAAGAAAAACATCTTCTCTGGCCGCATCCTGGAAATCGAAGGTCTGCCGACGCTGAAAGTTGAGCAAGCGTTTGAGCTGACCGATGCTTCCGCCGAGCGTTCCGCCGCAGGTTGTACCATTAAGCTGGATCGCGAGCCGATCGAAGAGTACCTGAACTCCAACATCGTGCTGTTGAAGTGGATGATTGCCGAAGGTTACGGCGACCGTCGTACGCTTGAGCGCCGTATTCAGGGCATGGAAAAATGGCTGGCCGATCCGCAGCTGATGGAAGCTGACGTCGATGCTGAATATGCCGCAGTGATCGACATCGATCTTAACGACATCAAAGAGCCTATCCTCTGCGCACCAAACGACCCGGACGATGCTCGTCTGCTGTCCGACGTTGCCGGTGAGAAGATTGACGAAGTGTTTATCGGTTCCTGCATGACCAACATCGGCCACTTCCGTGCTGCCGGTAAGCTGCTGGACAGCCACAAAGGTCAGCTGCCAACTCGCCTGTGGGTGGCTCCGCCAACCCGTATGGACGCGGCTCAGCTGACGGAAGAAGGTTATTACAGCGTGTTCGGTAAGAGCGGGGCGCGTATCGAAATTCCTGGCTGTTCCCTGTGTATGGGCAACCAGGCGCGCGTGGCAGATGGCGCGACGGTCGTGTCGACTTCAACCCGTAACTTCCCGAACCGTTTGGGCACCGGGGCGAACGTCTTCCTGGCGTCCGCAGAGCTGGCCGCCGTTGCTTCCCTGCTGGGCAAGTTGCCAACGCCTGACGAGTACCAGACCTTTATGGCTCAGGTTGATAAAACGGCGGTAGATACCTACCGTTATCTCAACTTTGACCAGCTTTCTCAGTACACCGAGAAAGCGGACGGCGTTATCTTCCAGACCGCGGTATAAACAGCAAAACCATCTCTGAAGAGACTGTTTTTAGTGTTTGCACCCTCTCCTACGGGAGAGGGACGGGGTGAGGGCATCAGACCGCAGGGTCCCGCTCTCACCTTTTTATTTCTCGGCCTTGTACTCGCCCCGCTGTTTTCCCCCAACTTTGCTGCGATAATTAAGCCTGTAAGCGTGGGTGAGGATTTCCCCCGCGATGTAGAGGAAACAGCGATGGACTATGAATTTCTGCGTGACATCACCGGCGTGGTGAAGGTGCGTATGTCGATGGGGCACGAGGTTGTCGGCCACTGGTTTAATGAAGAAGTGAAGGGCAACCTGGCGCTTCTGGATGAAGTCGAGCAGGCCGTACTCTCGGTGAAAGGCAGCGAACGTCAGTGGCAGCGTGCCGGGCATGAATATACCCTGTGGCTGGACGAAGAAGAGGTGATCGTCCGTGCCAATCAGCTGGAAATCTCCGGCGATGAGATAGAAGAGGGGATGAGCTATTACGACGAAGAAAGCCTCTCTTTTTGCGGCGTAGAGGATTTTCTGCAGGTGGTTAACGCTTACCGGGAATTCCTGCAGCAGCGTTGAGTAACGTGGAGCCCCGGGCGCTCCACGTCATCAAGATTTATACAGCCGGAATGTTGCGGCCGTAGTAGATTTCGCGCATCTCTTTCCACAGCAGGTCGGCGATCGTTTTTCGTTCTTCGGCACTCAACTCCTCAGGTTTGACGTTAAACAGGTAGTGTTTGAGGTCAAACTCTTTCAGCAACATCTTGGTATGGAAGATGTTCTCCTGGTACACGTTGACGTCCACCATGTCGTACAGCGCCTTCATATCGTCGGACATAAAGTTCTGAATTGAGTTTATCTCGTGGTCGATGAAATGCTTCAGGCCGTTCACATCGCGGGTAAAGCCGCGTACGCGATAGTCGATGGTCACGATATCGCTTTCTAGCTGGTGAATCAGGTAATTGAGCGCGTTCAGCGGAGAAATCACCCCGCAGGTCGACACTTCTATATCGGCCCTGAAGGTGCACAGGCCGCCTTCCGGATGACTCTCCGGGTAGGTGTGAACGCAGATATGGCTCTTATCAAGATGCGCGACAATCGCGTCCGGTAGCGGGCCTGGATGCTCTGACTGGTCGATACTCTGTGGGTCGACGGGCTCTTCACTCACCAAAATAGTGACGCTTGCGCCCTGGGGATCGTAATCCTGACGGGCGATGTTCAGGATATTGGCGCCGATGATGGAGCAGGTCTCGCTGAGGATTTCCGTCAGGCGGTTAGCGTTATACAGCTCGTCGATATAGGCGATGTAGCCGTCACGCTCGTCGGCGGTTTTGGCGTAGCAGATATCGTAGATACAAAAACTCAGGCTTTTGGTCAGGTTGTTAAAGCCGTGCAGTTTTAGTTTTTTCAATTTTTTATCGTCTCCAGAGGGCGGCAGTCAGGAGAGCGCATCCAGCAAATACTGCGGTAGCGCAAACGCGGCCGTGTGGACTGCAGGGTTATAGTAGCGGCAGGCTATGCCGGCTTTATGAAAACGAGCCTGAATGATTTCGCTCGACAGGTGGCGAAGCACAGGGTTATCGGTCGCCCAGGCAAAGGTCATGATGCCGCCAAAATAGGTCGGTATAGCCGCCTGATAAAAGCTGACGTCAGCAAAGTAGTGGCTAAGCTTACGGTGGCTGTCGATGGCTTCATCCTGCTGGAGAAAACAAACGCCGTTCTGGGCAACGAAGATACCGCCCGGGTTTAAGCAGCGCTTGCAGCCCTGATAAAAATCAGAGGTGAACAGGCTTTCTCCAGGGCCGATAGGATCGGTGCAGTCCGAGATGATCACATCGAAAGTTTGGGCGGTCTGGTTAACAAAGTTGACGCCGTCGGCGATAACCAGCGTAAAACGCGGGTCGTCATAGCTGCCGGCATTATGGTTGGGTAAATACTGGCGGCAAAACGCCACGACGCCCGCATCGATCTCCACCATGGTTATCGTCTTCACGCCTTGATGCCGGGACACCTCGCGCAGCATAGCGCCGTCACCACCGCCGATAATCAGCACGTGCTCCGCCTTGCCGTGCGCCAGCAGTGGAACGTGGGTCATCATTTCGTGATAGATAAATTCATCGCGTTCGGTAGTTTGAACCACGCCGTCCAGCGCCATCACACGGCCAAAAGCCGCATTTTCAAAGATGATCAGATCCTGGTGGTCGGTTTTTTCGTGGTAAAGAACGTTGTCGATGGCAAAGTACTGGCCAAACTTGTCATGCAGCGTCTCTTGCCACACGGTTGGGTGGGTCATCGGGGATGCCTCCTCTGTTAACACCGTGGTCAATCTGGCGTAACATAATAGCCAACATTGACCGTGGGTGCACGGTCAACATTTCAGCATCGGCGAGAGAGGGAAGGTTACTTGACGTAGGCCAGCAGGCTTAAGGAGTCCCTTGCCAGAGATTTGCATTTTGTTGCAGTGGGGATAGCGATACCGCTCAAATCTTTATAGCTGTCTTCACCCAATGCTTTCATATTCCAGCTATCGTAATTACTAAGATCCCATTGATTTTGCTGGGCAAAAAATACCAGAGCGCGTCGGATCTGGCCGTTAGGGAGATTCTGGTAGCCACAATCATTTTTTAAGAACACAAATACCGCAGTCAGATCGGCCATATCCTCTGCTTCAGATTCACTTAGCGCCAGGCTGCTGGTAGAAAAAGCCAGCAATACGCCCAGTAATAATGCCCTAACTCCCATCTTCATCACGTCTACCACTTTTTCTCAGATACGAAACGTTAACACAGTTAAATAGGCACCGACGATATTTATTATGAGCTTAAAACTTGACCTTACCGTTGGGGAAAGGTTTATGCTCGCCGATAAGTATGCCAACGAAAGGAACTGACTATGCATCGCCGTAATTTTCTTAAATATACCGCGGCACTCGGGGCTTTCAGCGCATTGCCACTCTGGAGCCGAGCCGCACTGGCAGCCGGCCTCCCGGCGCTGCCGATCCCACCTTTGCTTGCCCCGGATGCTAAAAATAGCATCCGCCTTACCGTTAACGCGGGAAAGCGCGTTTTTGCCGGCAAATCGGCCACGACGTGGGGTTATAACGGTTCGCTGCTGGGTCCGGCGCTAAAGCTGACCCAGGGCGAAGCGGTAAGGGTTGAAATTCATAATAACCTGACAGAAGAAACCACGGTGCACTGGCATGGGCTTGAGGTAGGCGGTGAAGTTGACGGCGGCCCGCAGGGCGTTATCGCGGCGGGTGGGAAGCGGAGCGTGACCTTTACGCCGCAGCAGCGTGCGGCGACCTGCTGGTTTCACCCGCATCAGCACGGTAAAACCGGGCATCAGGTGGCCATGGGACTTGGCGGGCTGGTGCTGATTGAGGATAACGAAAGCGCGCAGTTAATGCTGCCGAAGCAGTGGGGCATCGATGATATTCCGCTGATTATCCAGGACAAACGTTTCGGTAAAGACGGCGAGATTGACTACCAACTGGACGTCATGAGCGCGGCCGTAGGCTGGTTCGGCGATACCCTGTTGTGCAACGGTGCCGTTTATCCGCAGCATTCCAATCCGCGCGGCTGGCTGCGTCTGCGCTTGCTTAACGGCTGCAATGCCCGCTCTCTGAATATTGCCGCCAGCGATAATCGTCCTCTCTACGTGATCGCCAGCGACGGTGGGCTTCTGGCGGAGCCGGTGAAAGTCACCGAGCTGGAATTGCTGATGGGTGAACGGTTTGAAGTGCTGGTGGATACCCGTGACGGCAAGCCATTTGATATCGTCACCCTGCCGGTGAAGCAAATGGGCATGACCGTTGCGCCCTTTGATAAACCCGCACCAGTGGTTCGCATCCAGCCGCTGATTATTGCCGCCTCTGGCACGCTGCCGGACAAGCTGGTCAACGTGCCAGCGCTACCGTCGCTGGAGGGCGTGACGGAACGCTGGCTGCAGCTGATGATGGATCCGATGCTCGACATGATGGGCATGCAGGCGCTGATGGATAAATACGGGATGCAGGCTATGGCAGGCATGTCGATGGATGGCCACGGTGATATGGGCAATATGGATCATGGCAACATGAAAAATATGGACCACGGCAGTATGGGAAATATGAACCACGGTGGCATGAGCCACGGGTTTGATTTCCACAACGCCAACAAAATCAACGGGAAAGCCTTTGATATGGCAACCCCGGCGTTTGCTGCGCAAAAGGGGAAATACGAGAAATGGACTATTTCAGGGGAAGGCGACATGATGCTGCACCCGTTCCATATTCACGGTACCCAGTTCCGCATTCTGTCAGAGAACGGCAGGCCGGTGGCAGCGCATCGTCAGGGCTGGAAAGACACGGTGAAGGTGGAAGGCGCGCGCAGCGAAGTGCTGGTGAAGTTCGATCATGCCGCACCGAAGGAAGCGGCCTATATGGCGCACTGCCATCTTTTGGAGCATGAAGATACCGGGATGATGCTCGGTTTTACCGTCGCGTAAAAGCAAGAGCGGGTGGCCTGAGCCACCCGCAATGCGTTATTTCGCCTCGTCCGGCAGAGCGTACGCCACGATATAATCACCCATCTTCGTTCCGAAGGAGCCATGGCCGCCTGCGGAAATCACCACATACTGCTTACCGTTAACTTCATACGTCATCGGCGTAGCCTGTCCGCCTGCCGGCAGACGCGCTTCCCACAGCTGTTTACCGTCACGCATATCAAACGCGCGCAGGTAGTTATCTGCCGTTGCGCCAATAAACATCACGTTACCGGCGGTGGAGATTGGGCCACCCAGCATAGGCATCCCCATGCGGAATTTCATTGGGATGCCGGTTGGGAACGGCATGCTGTCTTCCACGGTACCAATACGTTTCTTCCACACGATCTCGTTGGTTTTCAGATCAACGCCGGAGATATAGCCCCAGGCTGGCTGTTTACACGGCAGGCCGAACGGCGACAGGAACGGGTTCAGCGTTACGCCATACGGCACGCCGTACTGTGGCTGAACGCCGGATTCAGTGCCTGAACCCTTGGCGTCTTTTGGCGGCTCCATTGGGTTGCCAGGGCCACGTGGAATCAGCTTCGACACGAACGGCAGCGCCATCGGGTTGGTCATCGCGACCTGATTATTCGGGTCAACGGAAATCCCGCCCCATTCGAACATCCCCAAGTTACCCGGGAACACCAGCGTTCCTTTTTCTGAAGGTGGGGTAAAGATGCCTTCATAACGCATGCTGTGGAACATCACGCGGCACACCAGCTGGTCAAACATGGTTGCGCCCCACATATCCGCGCCGCTCAGATCTTTCTTCGGACGGAAGGTCAGCTCGGAGAACGGCTGAGTAGGGGAAACATGGTCACCTTTGGCGGCGCCCTGCGGGACCGGCTGTTCCGGTGCAGGAACCACTAATTTACCGTCGCGCCTGTCCAGCACAAAGATATTGCCGGTTTTGGCCGGAGCGTAGACAACCGGAACCGTATTGCCGTTCTTGTCGGTGATATCCGCAAGGGTTGGCTGGGCAGGCATGTCCATATCCCACAGGTCGTGGTGTACGGTCTGATAGGACCAGGCCAGCTTACCGGTGGTGGCATTCAGCGCCACGATGCTGCTGGCGTAACGTTCCTGCTCAGGCGTGCGGTTGCCGCCCCAAATGTCTGGCGTAGTCACGCCCATCGGCAGGTAAACCAGATCCAGTTTTGCATCATATGCCGCCGGCGCCCACGAGTTCGGGGAGTTCAGCGTGTAATGATGCTCGTCATCCGGAATAGCGTTTGGATCTTTCGCGCCTGGGTCAAACGCCCACAGTAGTTTACCGGTATTAACGTCAAAACCACGGATCACGCCGGAAGGCTCACGGGTGGAGAAGTTATCGGTTACCGCACCGGCAATCACAATGACCTTATCGGTAATGATAGGCGGTGACGTCGGCTCATACATCCCCGGCGTGGTCACCGGCTGATTGGTTTGCAGGTTCAGGATGCCTTTGTTCGCAAAGCTTTCACACAGCTTGCCGGTGTCGGCATTGAGCGCAAACAGGCGACCGTCGTTTACCGGCAGAATGATGCGGCGAGGGCAGTCTGCAACAACGTCCGGGGAGGCGTTATCCGCGGTGGCCTCGTGGTAAGAAACGCCACGGCAGGTCACGTGCTGGAACGAAGGATCGGTATTTAATTGAGGGTCAAACTTCCACTTCTCTTTCCCGGTAGACGCATCCAGCGCGAACAGCTGCTGGTGTGCGGTACACAGGTAAAGCATGTCCCGAATTTTGATCGGGGTGACTTCGTTGGTGATTTCACCCGGGTCGGTAGCACGCTTCACGTCACCGGTCTGGAAGCGCCAGGCTTCTTTCAACTGGCCCACGTTTTGGGTGGTTATCTGCTTGAGCGGGGAGAAACGCTGGCCTTCCTGATTACGGCCATAGGCAGGCCAGTCGGCATCAGGGATGGAAGACGCTGCGGTGGTGGAAGCGTTATCCAGCTGCAGTGTACCGTTTATCTCCTGAGGGTCGTTAAAGCCTGCCCAGACCAGCACAACGGCGCTGATCAGCAGTGAAACCACCAGCGATGCAGCCGCGCCGCTTGCTGGAATCACCAGGCGGCGATACACAAACGGCAGCAGGAGCCAGACGCCGAAGAACACCAGCACGTCGCAGCGCGGCGTCAGCGCCCAGAAGTCAAAGCCAACTTCCCACACGCCCCAGGCCATAGTACACAGCAACAGGGCAGCGTAGAGCCAGAGAGCCGAAGCTTTACTTTTCCACAGCAGCCAGGCGACGCCGAGCATCACCAGTCCGGCGATCGGGTAATACCACGATCCGCCGATAGTCACTAACCATATCCCGCCAAAGAGTAAATAGAGCCCGCAAAGAACGGCAAAGAGGGCTGAGAGGGTCACAAATAGTTGCGATCCGGTTTTATTTGTATTCACAATTATCACACTCATAAAGGTTTGATAGCATTTAATTATAGTTATTAACAAGTGTGATGGTTGTCACATTTATGGCTTTTTTTTAGAGTGCGGATGTGAAAGTGATTTGCTGGTATACTCCTCGCCTCAATATTTTGTGTTGGCTGCAGGTAAACCAGCATTAAATGATTTGTTTTTAAATCATATGGTTAGAGATATGAAACATACTGTTGAAGTGATGATCCCGGAAGCGGAGATCAAAGCCCGTGTTGCTGAACTGGGTCGTCAAATCACCGAGCACTATCGCGACAGCGGCAGTGACATGGTGCTGGTAGGTCTGCTGCGCGGTTCATTTATGTTTATGGCCGATCTGTGCCGTGAAGTGCAGGTGTCCCATGAAGTCGATTTTATGACCGCCTCCAGCTACGGCAGCGGCATGTCCACCACCCGTGACGTGAAGATCCTTAAAGATCTGGATGAGGACATTCGCGGGAAAGACGTGCTGATCGTCGAAGACATTATCGACTCCGGCAACACCCTGAGCAAAGTGCGTGAAATCCTGAGCCTGCGCGAGCCAAAATCTCTGGCCATCTGTACGCTGCTGGACAAACCAACCCGCCGCGAAGTGAACGTTAACGTTGAATACGTTGGCTTCTCCATTCCGGACGAGTTCGTTGTGGGCTACGGCATCGACTATGCCCAGCGCTATCGCCACCTGCCGTTCGTCGGCAAAGTGGTCATGCTCGACGAGTAAAAGTCGCTAGCTAACAAAAAAGGGCCTTAAGGGCCCTTTTTGCTATCCACTTTTGATGGGATTACTGCGAAGCTGCGCGATTCCGGTGGCTATGGTGGGTATTTTTCAGGTTGGATATCCCGCTGCGGTAACCCTGCTCAAGTGATTCGCGGCTGGTGGCCGTGACTTCAAGGTCGCGCAGACGCCCGTCGTGAATCCCATACACCCAACCATGCACCGTGACTTTCTGGCCGCGCTTCCAGGCAGACTGCATGATGGTGGAATGGCCGATGTTGTACACCTGCTCCATGACGTTCAGTTCACAGAGCGTATCCATGCGCTGTTCCGGTGCCAGTTCCCCCAAGAGCGAACTATGCTTGAACCACAGATCGCGAATGTGCAGCAGCCAGTTGTTGATTAAGCCAAGCTCAGGGTTCTCTACCGCAGCCTGCACGCCGCCGCAGCCGTAGTGGCCGCAAATAATAATGTGCTCAACTTCAAGCACGTCAACGGCGTACTGGACGACGGAAAGGCAGTTCAGATCGGTATGAACAACCAGGTTCGCGACATTGCGGTGAACAAAGAGTTCGCCTGGCTCCAGGCCGGTGAGCCGTTCAGCGGGAACGCGGCTGTCAGAGCAGCCAATCCAGAGAAAGCGGGGTTTTTGTGCCTGGGCAAGTCTTTCGAAGAAACCGGGGTCTTCCTCAACCAGCATTTTTGACCAAAGTTCATTATTGCTGATAAGGGAATCAATATCTTTCATGTGAGGTTAACGCCTGTCACCCGAGAAGTGCGATGGGGTAATATAGGGTAACTCAACGAATTTTCAAACAAGTACCGAACTAAGGTAAGCGAATATCCATGACAATTGCATTGGAACTGGAACAGTTAACGAAAACCTATCCCGGCGGCGTTCAGGCGCTGCGTGGCATAGATCTTCGTGTTGAGGCCGGCGATTTCTATGCGCTGCTCGGCCCTAACGGCGCGGGTAAATCTACCACCATCGGCATCATCAGCTCTCTGGTGAATAAAACCTCCGGCCGCGTGCGGGTGTTTGGCTACGACCTGCAAAAAGATGTGGTCAACGCTAAGCGCCAGCTCGGACTGGTCCCGCAGGAATTCAACTTTAATCCGTTTGAGACGGTACAGCAGATAGTTGTCCATCAGGCGGGATACTACGGCGTTGAGCGCAGTGAAGCGATAGCCCGTAGCGAAAAGTATTTAAAACAGCTCGATCTGTGGGAAAAACGCAACGAACGTGCCCGTATGCTTTCCGGTGGGATGAAGCGCCGCCTGATGATCGCTCGTGCGCTGATGCATGAGCCGAAGCTGCTGATTCTTGATGAGCCCACCGCAGGCGTGGATATCGAGCTGCGCCGTTCGATGTGGGGGTTCCTGAAAGACCTCAACGACAAAGGCACCACCATCATACTTACCACTCACTACCTGGAAGAAGCTGAAATGCTGTGCCGCAATATCGGCATTATCCAGCGCGGTGAACTGGTGGAGAATACCTCGATGAAGTCGCTGCTTTCCAAGTTGAAATCAGAAACCTTCATCCTTGATTTGGCACCGAAGAGCCCATTACCTAAGCTCGATGGCTACCAGTATCGTCTGGTGGATACCTCCACGCTTGAGGTGGAAGTGCTGCGGGAACAGGGGATTAACAGCGTGTTCAGCCAGCTTAGCGCGCAGGGTATCCAGGTACAAAGTATGCGTAACAAAGCTAACCGTCTCGAAGAGCTGTTCGTGACGCTGGTAAACGGTAAACAAGGGGATCGGTCATGATGCAGCTGTACTGGGTGGCGCTGAAAAGCATTTGGACCAAAGAGGTTCACCGCTTCGCCCGTATCTGGATCCAGACGCTGGTTCCGCCGGTCATCACCATGACCCTGTACTTCATTATCTTCGGCAACCTGATTGGTTCGCGTATCGGCGAAATGCACGGCTTCACCTATATGCAGTTTATCGTGCCGGGCCTGATCATGATGGCGGTGATCACTAACGCTTATGCGAACGTCGCTTCGTCGTTCTTTAGCGCCAAATTCCAGCGCAACATTGAAGAACTGCTGGTGGCGCCGGTGCCGACGCACGTGATTATCGCGGGTTATGTCGGCGGCGGCGTTGCGCGCGGCCTGTGCGTGGGCGTGCTGGTGACGGCGGTGTCTCTGTTCTTCGTCCCGTTCCAGGTTCACTCGTGGCTGTTCGTGGCGCTGACGTTGGTGTTGACGGCGGTGCTGTTCTCGCTGGCCGGCCTGCTGAATGCGGTGTTTGCCAAAACGTTTGATGACATCAGCCTGATCCCGACTTTCGTGCTGACGCCGCTGACCTACCTGGGGGGGGTGTTTTACTCCCTGACCCTGCTGCCGCCGTTCTGGCAGGCGCTGTCGCACCTGAACCCGATTGTTTACATGATCAGCGGCTTCCGTTTTGGTTTCCTGGGCATTACCGATGTGCCGCTGGTGACCACCGTTGGCGTGCTGGCAATCTTTATCGTCGTGTTTTACCTGCTGTGCTGGTATCTCATCCAGCGCGGTCGCGGTCTGCGTACCTGATTTTCTCTTCTTAATCCCCCTCTTTAGGGGGATTTTTCTTACGCCAAATTGATACGCATCAGGCTACTTATTCGGCGTTCTGGCACACTGTCGCTCCATTAACAGGAGATGTTTTATGCTGGGTTGGGTCATCGCCGGACACGACGACTATGCACAAAAGATGCTGGATGCCATCGAGCAGCGCTTTGGCCCGCAGCCGCAGTGCTACGCGGTCAATTTCTGGAAAGGGTTAAGCACCAATATGCTTAGCCGAATGATGTGCGACGCACTCCACCATTGTGACTCGGGTGACGGCGTCATCTTTCTGACTGATATTACCGGTGCGGCACCGTATCGTACCGCGGCGCTACTTAACCATAAACATAAGCACTGCGAGGTGATCTCCGGCGTAACGCTCCCGCTGCTTTTAGCCATGCAGGAACAGCGTGAAAATGTATCCAGTGAGGCGTTTCGGCAGCTTATCGTTGAGCGGGGTGGGGAAGCGGTGACCAGCCTTTGGCATCAGCAGCAAAAGAATCCGCCGTTCGTATTGCTGCACGAATATTGAGGGTATTTATCTATTCAGGTTGGTATTCACCTATCTTTTGCTAAAATAATGAATTCCTTCCGTCTTCCCGACAAAAAACTGACAATTTGCCATGTTAACTCGCCTCGTTTATTGCGTGATGCTGGTCATCAGCATCGGTACCACCCAGGCTAGCCTACTCAGCAGCCACGACACACCTGCCCAATATATGCAAACGACCGAGGACGCCGACATCTGGGCGCAGGTCGGGGACAGCGTGATCTCCGTTGGCAGAATTGGGCAGGGCCAGATTCTGGCGGTGGTGCCTACCGTGGCGGATTACTATGAATTTAACTTTGGTTTTGGCACCGGTTTTATCGACAAGGCGCACCTTGGCCCGGTAAAAGGCAAGCAGCGAGTGGAAGACCGACTGGGCGATCTCAACAATCCGTTGAGTAACCAAAATTTGATCACCTTCCGCGACGTGGCTATCTATAGCGAGCCGGCAACCT
Source organism: Enterobacteriaceae bacterium RIT693 (assembly GCA_009668225.1). Lineage (GTDB taxonomy): Bacteria > Pseudomonadota > Gammaproteobacteria > Enterobacterales > Enterobacteriaceae > Cedecea. The sequence continues at coordinate 369,228 of WJYK01000004.1, forward strand.
CGTCGGCGGTGTTTGGCACGCTGGCAGATAACCTGCGTTACCCGATCATCGGGAAACTGAAAGATCGCCTGAACCAGACCTGGTACCAGATCCGCATCGGCAACCGGCTAGGATACATCAGCAGTCTGGACGCGCAGCAGGATAACGGCATTCCGGTTCTGACCTATCACCACATTCTGCGCGATGAAGAAAATACGCGTTTCCGCCATACGTCGACGACAACCTCGGTGGTCGCGTTCAGCAACCAGATGACCTGGCTGCGTGATATGGGTTACACCACGCTGACGATGTACCAGCTGGAAGGCTACGTGCGTAACCGTATGAACCTCCCGGCTCGCTCGGTGGTGATCACCTTCGATGACGGGCTGAAATCAGTCTATCGCTACGCATTCCCGATTCTTAAACAGTACGGTTTTAAAGCGACGGCATACATCATCTCGTCACGTATTAAACGCCATCCACAGCCGTGGAATCCAAAGTCTCTACAGTTTATGAGTATTTCTGAGCTGGAGGCGATTCAGAGCGTGTTTGATATTCAGTCACACACGCATTTCCTGCATCGCGTTGATAACTATCGCCGCCCGATTCTTCTGAGCCGTAGCTACCACAATATCCTGTTTGATTTTGAGCACTCGCGCCGCGCGCTGTCGCAGTTCAATCCGCACGTGCTTTACCTGTCCTATCCGTTCGGCGGCTATAACGATATCGCGGTGAAGGCGGCGAATGACGCAGGTTTTCATATGGCCGTGACGACAGTACGTGGGAAGGTGAAACCGGGCGATAACCCGTTCTTGTTGAAGCGGCTTTATATTATGAGGACGGATTCGCTGGAAACGATGTCGAGGACGATTACCAATCAGCCTGAGTCGTGAGTTAACTCCGGTTCCGTAACGTGAGCTAAAGTGGGTTTGTTCGATTCCCTCTCCCACGTGGGGAGAGGATAAAGGGCGGTTATTACGCGACCTGAACCGGCACCGCTTTCGCGAGACGTTTCATCTCATTCTCACCGTCAAAGTAGGCCACTTTTGGCTGCCAGCTGCGTGCCTGTTCGTCCGGCATGGTGACGTAGCTGGCGATAATCAGAATGTCGCCGACGTCAGCACAGTGTGCCGCTGCACCGTTAACGGAGATGATCTTAGAGCCGCGCTCACCGGCGATAGCGTAGGTAGAGAAACGCTTACCGTTGGTGACGTTGTAAATGTCGATGGCTTCATATTCCAGAATGCCTGCCGCCTCAAGGAAGTCCTGATCGATGGCGCAGGAGCCTTCGTAATGCAAGTCCGCCTGAGTCACTTTGACACGGTGTAACTTACCTTGCAGCATGGTGCGAATCATAAACTTGAACCTTTGTTACTGGGCTTAAAAAGCGCTGATATTCTCAGCGCCGTGGATATTCGAGGCAGTATTGCCCTTTTTATTTGGGCTGTCTACTGCGCCAGACTGACGGTAACGTTATCAATCAGTCGTGCCTGGCCAAGCCAGGCCGCCATCAGGATCACCGCGCGTTTGCTTTCAGGAGAAAGCTCCAGCAGCGTGTCCGCATCGCGGATTTGCAGGTCGTCCGAACGGAAGCCTTTTTCGTTAAGTTCAGTGGCGGCCAGGATCAACATCTCTTCCACATCACGCTCGCCATTGCGCAGTTTATCGGCAAGGCCATTCATCACTTTGCTCAATCCAGGCGCAATTTTACGCTGATCGGCGGTCAGGTAGCCGTTGCGAGAGCTGAGCGCCAGGCCGTCTTTAGCGCGCACGGTCGGTACGCCAACAATCTCAATATCGTACCCCATATCGGCAACCATCTTACGGATCAACGCTAGCTGCTGATAATCCTTCTGGCCGAAGCAGGCAACGTCGGGCTGAACCAGGTTGAACAACTTGCTGACGATGGTGGACACGCCTCGGAAATGGCCCGGGCGGCTGGCGCCTTCGAGCATGGTGGAGAGACCTGGTACATCCACGAACGTTTGTGTGTCGAGACCCTGAGGGTAAACATCTACCGGTGCCGGGGCGAACACCATATCAACTTTACGACGGTTCAGCTTCTCGCAATCTTCCTGCAGCGTACGCGGATAGCGGGCCAAATCGTCCGGGCGGTCGAACTGCATTGGGTTGACGAAAATACTGACCACTACCACATCGGCAACGGCTTTAGCTTCTTCAACCAGCGTCATGTGCCCATCGTGCAGGTTGCCCATGGTCGGCACCAGAGCGATGCGCTTGCCTTCCTGGCGCCAGCGGCGAATCTGCTGACGCAGCAGCGGTAACGTTTCGATAATCAGCACAACCTGTCTCCTGTCAGTAAAAACTGTGTTCGTTGCCCGGGTAGCTGCCGGACTCGACTTCATTAATGTACTGGCGCACCGCGGCGCGAATATCGCCGGTTTCAGCAAGGAAATTCTTCGCAAACTTAGGAATATGGCCGCCTGTAATCCCAAAGGCATCATGCATCACCAATATTTGCCCGTCCGTGACGTTCCCCGCGCCGATGCCAATTACCGGAATAGTCAGCGCTTCGGTGACGCGTTTGGCCAGCTCAACGGGTACACATTCCAGAACCAACAGTTGAGCACCAGCGGCTTCGAGCGCCAGAGCATCATCCAGCAGCGTTTGTGCGGCCTGCTCGTCACGTCCCTGAACTTTATAGCCGCCAAAAATATTGACTGACTGCGGCGTGAGCCCCAGATGGCCACAAACCGGTACGGCGCGTTCTGTCAGCATTTTCACCGTTTCGGCAAGCCAGCGTCCGCCTTCGATTTTCACCATGTTGGCCCCGGCACGCATGACCTCTGCGGAATTGGCAAATGCCTGTTCCGGCGTGGCGTAAGCCATAAACGGCAGGTCGGCCAGCAGCAGGCAGTTTGGTGCGCCGCGGCGAACCGCGCGGGTGTGATACGCAATGTCTTCCACCGTGACCGGCAGCGTAGAGTCGTGGCCCTGAACCGTCATGCCCAGCGAGTCGCCAACCAGCAAAACGCCGACGCCTTGGTCAGCAAACAGTTTGGCGAAGCTGAAGTCATAAGCGGTAAGGGTGGCGAATTTCTTTTTGTCCTGCTTGAGTTTACGCAGGGTGGAGGTGGTAGTGGGTTTCATCATCATCCCCGGAGAAAGGTTTGAACAGGATACGGGCGCGCTGATTACCAGCGGGTAATGCCCTCCTGAGAAAGGCGAGCCAGTATTTCAGCAACAGATCGCCCGTCAGGAAAGCGGCATTCAGGTGCTATTTCCAGTAATGGAACCAGCATAAACGCGCGGTTCTTCATATCGTAATGGGGTACGGTCAGGCGGTCGGTGTGAATCACCTCATTGCCAAACAACATAATATCGAGATCTAACGTACGCGGTCCCCAGCGCTCTTCTTTGCGAACGCGACCATGCTCAAGTTCGATACGTTGAGTATGGTCTAACAGGGCTTCGGCAGACAGGTCGGTATCAAGTACCACGGCAGCATTCAGATAATCTGGCTGATCCTGCGGGCCCAGCGGGGGAGTGCGGTAAAACGAAGAAGTTGCCACCATTCGGCTTTGTGGAATGGCGGCAAGGGCGTCAAGAGCTGAAGAAACCTGCTCCAGCGGTGACGCCTGGTTACTGCCCAGCGCGATATACGCGAGGGTCATGCGCTGCCTTCGCGGCGTGGCGCACGTTTGCGCGGGCGACGCGTACGGCGGCGAACGGCGGGCTCATCGCCAAGGTCGTTCAGCATATCTTTTTGCATAGGCGGTGCCGCCACCTGGAATTCGCCCCACCATTTGGTCAGACGCAGCAGTTCTTGGTTGTTCTCCACCTCTGCACGCAGCGCCAGCAGGTCGTAAGACGCACGGAACTTAGGGTGCTCCATCAGCTTCCAGGCGCGTTTCCCCTGGCGGCGAGACAGACGAAGCTGCAGACCCCAGATATCGCGAACCAGCGTGGTGATGCGTTTTGGAATCGCCAGCGCGCGGCAGGCTTCGTCCAGCACATCGTTCATCGCTAGCGCGAAAGCGTCATAGTAAGCGAGGCCGCTTTCCTGCGCGATTTTCTGCGCCATTTCCAGCTGTGGATACCAGAACATTGCCGCAAACAGGAACGCCGGGTTCACGCGCATATCGTTATGAATGCGGTTATCGGTATTCTTCAGAACCAGCGCAATGATGCGTTCCATCGGGCTGTCACCCTGCTCGGTAAAGTAGCGGGTGATGATCGGGAACAGTGGCTGGAACAGCTGATATTCACGCAGCAGCTGGTAGGTTTCAAAGCCATACCCGGCCTGCAGGAGTTTAAGTGATTCCTCGAACAGGCGCGCGGGGGGAACATCATTAAGCAACGTTGCCAGGCGCGGGATTGGTTCACCGGTTTCCGGGCTGATGGTCATGTTCAGCTTGGCGGCAAAGCGGACCGCACGCAGCATACGCACGGGGTCTTCGCGGTAGCGTGTTTCCGGATCGCCAATCAGACGGATAATGCCTTTGTTCAAATCGTTCAGGCCGCCGACGTAATCACGTACGGAGAAATCGGCAACGCTGTAGTAAAGGCTGTTGATGGTGAAGTCGCGGCGTTGAGCATCTTCTTCGATGGATCCAAAGATGTTGTCGCGTAGCAGCATGCCGTTTTGGCCGCGCTGTGAGGTCTGTCGGTCGGCAGACTGCTGTTCTTCATGATGTCCGCGGAAGGTGGCCACTTCGATAATTTCTGGGCCGAACATCACGTGCGCCAGACGGAAGCGGCGACCGACCAGGCGGCAGTTGCGGAACAGTTTACGAACCTGATCGGGCGTTGCGCTGGTCGTAACGTCGAAATCTTTGGGTTTTTTGCCCAGCAACAGGTCGCGGACGCCACCGCCGACGAGGTAAGCCTCATAGCCTGCTTTGTTCAAACGGTAGAGCACCTTGAGGGCATTTTCACTGATATCTTTGCGGGAAATAGCGTGCTGGTCACGCGGAATAACAGTAATGTGCGGGAGAGTTTCATTCTCCTCGACCACGACGTCATCGCGGTTAAGCACCTTGCGGCAAAAATTAGCGACTCGGGTAAAAATAGTCCACCTCGGCAGTGTCAATCATAGGGACAAAAAAAACAGCGGCTAATCATAGCTCAGTGCGGCGCATTTGAGAATGATGTATTCACAGGCACGCGATTAAGCGACCAGTTAGCCACTGCCTGTTCAAGCAGCATCTCCAGCGTCAGATCCTGCCAGCCGTCTGCTACCTGTTGATTTAAAAAGCGCAACGCTTCTACCAGCAGTGGACGAGGATCGCCTTGCGGCAGCGCGGGGGCGTGATTCTGTTTCGAAAGCTTAGCGCCTTGATCATTCAGCGCCAGCGGCAGGTGAATATAATCAGGAACAGGCCAGTCAAACTGTTGATACAGCGAGATTTGCCTTACCGTTGGCTCAATCAAGTCCGCGCCGCGCACGATCTCCGTCACGCCCTGGAAATGGTCATCCACGACGACAGCAAGATTATAGGCGAACAGGCCGTCGCGGCGGTGAATGATGAAATCTTCCCGCGCCAGAGCAACGTCCGCGTTCAGCTGCCCGCGCAGGCCGTCATGAAAGCTGAGCACCGGATTGTTTTGCATCAGCCGCATCGCCGCATTTTGCGGACCATGGCCCAACGTCCGGCAATGGCCGTCGTAGAAACCTCCAATCTGCTGAATACGGCTGCGGGTGCAGGTGCAGTAATAGCTCAGCCCCTGCTGCTGGAGCCAGGCCAGCGCGGCGCGATAGGCATCGTGACGATGAGATTGCCACAAAACGTCGCCATCCCAGTGCAGGCCGTAGTGCTCAAGCTGTTTGAGAATGGTGTCTGCGGCGCCGGGAATTTCACGAGGGGGATCGATATCTTCGATGCGTACCAGCCAGCGACCCTGTTGAGCGCGAGCCTGAAGGTAGCTGCCGAGAGCGGCAATCAATGAGCCAAAATGCAGTTCCCCTGAGGGGGAGGGGGCAAAACGGCCAATGTAGAGTTGAGCTGACATGTTTTCGGGGAGCTATAAAGTAATATGGCGGGAGAGTGCTCCCGCCATAGAGGTCTGGCAATTCCGTTAGCCGTTAGCCGGCCATCTGTTTTTCGCGGATTTCTGCCAACGTTTTGCAGTCGATACACAAATCAGCTGTCGGACGTGCTTCAAGGCGACGAATGCCGATTTCTACACCGCAGGATTCGCAGTAGCCGAAATCTTCGTCTTCCACTTTCTTGAGCGTTTTCTCGATCTTTTTGATCAGTTTGCGTTCACGATCGCGGTTACGCAATTCGAGGCTGAACTCTTCTTCCTGGGCTGCACGGTCAACCGGGTCCGGGAAGTTAGCCGCTTCATCCTGCATATGCGAAACGGTGCGATCTACCTCATCCATGAGCTGATTACGCCATGCTTCAAGAATGCGCTTGAAGTGCGACAGCTGGGCTTCGTTCATGTACTCTTCGCCCGTTTTCTCCTGGTATGGCTCCACCCCAGCGATGGCGAGAATACTCAGGGACGATGTTTTACGCTTTTGCCCTTCTTGCATGTTGTTTCTCCTTAACACGCACTTATCGGTCCCCTGTCGGGGTAAAATCAGGCCGCTATAAATAGCAGATGCTTTTCAGGATGGCAATTATATAAACTCCTCTCTTGACAACCGTGTGAAGAAAAGCTTATTTGCGAAACGACCCGACTATAAAAAAGACAATACGTTATCTGTCCTTAACCAGATGATGATTATAAATAGACAGGCAACGGCGTAGTTAGAGTCATCCCTGTGGCAGAAAGTTCTGCCTTCCAGGCGATAATTTCAACCCCACACTGCTGTGCCTCACTTAACAGCCGCGCATACTTCTCATCAATGTGGCGGGCTGGCGAGACGCTATTTATAGCAGAATGCAATACCGCAAACAGTAGCACCGCGCGCTCTCCTTGCTGAACCACATTCATTAACTCTCTTAAATGCTTCTGGCCTCGCAGGCTAACGGCATCGGGAAAATAGCCTTTATCCTGCTCAAGTAACGTGACTGATTTCACTTCAATATAGCAGTTAACCTTGTTACACGCTTGTAACATAAAGTCAATTCTGCTGCGTTCTTCACCGTATTTTACTTCGGCCTGTATCTCGCTATAGCCCGCCAGCTCTGCGGGAGGCGCTGTTATAAGCAGCTCCTTGACCAGCGTGTTCGCACGTAACGTATTGACGCAAATTATCTCACCCTTTTGCGTCTGCGTAAGCTCCCATGTATGAGGGTATTTACGCGTTGCGCTGGCGGACGTGGAGTACCAGACGGTATCGCCGGGGGTGGCACAGCCGGTCATTGCGCCGGTATTGGGGCAATGCAGCGTCATGGTTTTGCCGTCGGCTGTCACCACATCGGCCAGGAAGCGCTTGTAGCGCTTGATGAGCGTTGCGGGCTGCAGTGCAGGTGAAAACTCCATCTACTCTTCCTTATTAGTCAGCGGCCAGTGTTCAAGCGCCTGATAGCGGGTTCTGCCCCGTTCAAAGAGGGATTCGTACAGTGAAAACTCATTCACCTGGAACTGCCAGCTAAAGCCCGGAGCCGGGAGTGCGACAGAACGAATCGCGTTGCGGTACAGCGTGACGTGGGGATGAAACGGCTGTGGAGACTGGTAGCAGCCGCTGCGTGCAGCCTGGGCGCGCAGCATATTCGCCAGCTGCAATAAGCCGCGCGGGGCCTGGCGTGGGCCCAGCCACACGACGCTCGATCGCAGCCACTGCCCGGCATCATCCAGTCGCAGCGTAAAGCCAGGCTGGCGAATACGTCCGGCGAGGCGGCAAAGCGCCTGACGTTTTTCGTCAGAAACATCACCCAAAAACGCCAGCGTGAGGTGAAGATTGGCCGCTGCTACCGGTCGACCTGCATCCGCCGGGAACTGTGCGGCGCGCCAGTGGATAATCTGTTGTTGCATCTCGGAAGGCAACGTCAGGGCAAAAAACAGGCGGCGACTCTCGGCCATGGTTGTCTCTCGGTTATGGTTTGGCGGGATGCTACAATGCGCGACTGCCGATGTTAACCCTTTGGAGCCGTTTGTGTCGTCATTACCGGTTGCGGCCGTACTGCCGGAAGTGCTTAAGGCGCTCGAGTACGCGCCACAAGTTTTGCTCAATGCCCCTACTGGCGCAGGTAAATCCACCTGGCTGCCGCTGCAAATCCTTCAGCAGAGTCGGCTGGAAGGCCGTATTTTACTGCTTGAGCCTCGCCGCCTTGCCGCCCGCAACGTTGCGCAACGGCTGGCCGAATTACTGGGGGAAAAACCGGGTGAAACGGTGGGTTACCGGATGCGTGCTGACAGCTGCGTGGGGCCAAATACCCGGCTTGAGGTGGTTACCGAAGGAATTTTAACGCGGCTGATCCAACAGGATCCCGAACTTAGCGGCATTGGGCTTGTGATCCTCGATGAATTTCATGAGCGAAGCCTGCAGGCCGATCTCGCTCTGGCATTGCTGCTGGACGTACAGGCCGGGCTGCGCGATGACCTTAAGATCCTGATTATGTCGGCGACGCTGGACAATCAGCGTCTGCAGCAATGCCTCCCGGATGCGCCCGTCATTACTTCAGATGGGCGAGCGTTCCCGGTTGAGCGACGCTACGGCGCATTGCCCGCGCACCAGCGCTTTGATGAAGCCGTAGCCACCGCCGTGGCCGGGCTACTGCGTGAAGCGTCAGGATCGCTGCTGCTGTTTTTACCCGGCGTCGGTGAAATTCAGCGCGTGCAGGAGCAGCTAAAAGAACGCGTGGCGAGCGATGTTCAGCTTTGTCCGTTGTACGGCGCCTTGCCTCTTAGCGAGCAGCGTAAGGCGATTCTGCCCGCCGCTGCGGGCACGCGTAAGGTGGTGCTGGCGACTAACATCGCGGAGACCAGCCTGACCATTGAAGGGATCCGCCTGGTGGTGGACGCGGCCCAGGAACGCGTCGCGCGTTTTGATGCTCGCACTGGGCTTACTCGTCTGATAACCCAGCGCGTCAGCCAGGCCTCAATGACCCAGCGGGCAGGGCGTGCCGGACGTCTGGAGCCGGGGATTTGTTTGCATCTTATTGCCGCCGAGCAGGCCGAACGTGCGGCCATGCAAAGTGAGCCAGAAATCCTGCAAAGCGATCTGTCCGGTCTGTTGCTTGAACTGCTGCAGTGGGGCTGCCAGGAGGTGAATCAGTTGACCTGGCTTGATGCTCCGCCTGAAGTAAATCTGGCCGCAGCTCGTCGCCTCCTGTGCCAGCTAGGGGCCGTTGACGACCATCAGCGCATAACGGCTGAAGGCCAAAAAATGGCACAGATGGGCAACGAGCCCCGCCTCGCCTCAATGCTGATCGCGGCAAAAACACCGGACGAGCAAGCTACGGCGGCGTTACTGGCAGCGATCCTTGAAGAACCACCGCGTACTCAGGGCGGCGGGGATTTGCGGTCTATCTTCGACAGCAGAAATGGCAACTGGCGGCAGCGAGCGGCGCAGCTGCTGAAAAGGGTCAATGCGCGAGGTGGCGAACCTGACATTTCACTGGCGATGCCGCTGCTGGCAAGCGGTTTTGCCGATCGTGTCGCCCGGCGGCGCGGGGCTGAGGGGCGTTATCAGCTGGCGAACGGCATGGGCGCCATGCTGGAGCAGGACGACGCCATGACGCGGCATGAATGGCTGATTGCTCCTCTGCTGCTGCAGGGCAGCCAGTCGCCGGACGCCCGTATTCTACTGGCGCTACCGCTGGATATCGAAGAGCTTGTCGCTCGCGTGCCGCACCTGCTAACGGAAAGTGATTCCGTAGAATGGGATGAAGAGCGGGGCTCGTTAAAAGCGTATCGCCGTCGTCAGATAGGCAGACTGGTGGTGAAAACGCAGCTGTTAGCGAAGCCTTCAGAAGAGGAAATGCAGCAGGCAATTTTAAACGGGATCCGCGATCGTGGGCTTGGGCTACTCGAGTGGTCCGTTCCGGCTGAGCAACTGCGGTTGCGCCTGGCCTGTGCCGCTCGCTGGCTGCCGGAACAAAAGTGGCCGGCGGTAGACGATGAATCTCTGCTGGCAACGCTCGAAGACTGGCTGCTGCCGGAAATGCGAGGCGTGCATTCGCTGCGGGCGCTGAAAAATATCGATCTTAGCCGGGCGTTAAGTCATTTGCTTGACTGGCCAATGCGTCAACGGCTGGATAGTGCCCTGCCAACTCATTACACTGTGCCGACCGGAAGCCAGATTGCGATTCGCTATGACAGCGACAATCCACCGGTGCTGGCTGTACGTATCCAGGAGATGTTCGGTGAAGCGCAGACGCCCTGCATTGCCGAAGGGCGCGTTCCGCTGGTGCTTGAGCTATTATCTCCGGCGCAGCGGCCGTTGCAGATCACCCGAGATTTAACGGCGTTCTGGAACGGGGCCTGGCGCGAAGTACAGAAAGAGATGAAAGGACGTTATCCAAAACACGTCTGGCCGGACGATCCGGCGAATACAGCCCCGACGCGCCGGACGAAAAAGTATTCCTGATACCCTCTCCCAATGGGTGAGGGAGCAAACACGAAAAGACATTCCTGATAAGAATGTCTGGCTGTTTTTTTGAGAGATTTCTTCTTTCGTATTACGCGGAAGAACGGAGAATCGGGCCCTTGCGCCTGAACTTTTGTGGAGAAGATGCATGGCGGGGAATGACCGCGAGCCGATTGGACGTAAAGGAAAACCAACGCGTCCGGCGAAAGAGAAGGTGAGCCGTCGTCGACTCAGGGAAGAGGATTATGACGACGAGTACGAAGACGATGACTACGAAGACGAGGAACCAATGCCGCCGCGTAAGGGAAAAGGTAAGGGGAAAGGATCGGGCCGCCCGTCGAAAAAACGCCGTTTCTTCTGGCTGTTAGTGAAGCTGGCAATCATCTTCTTTGTGGCGCTGGTTATTTACGGCGTGTATCTCGATCAGCAGATCCGCAGCCGCATTGACGGTAAGGTCTGGCAGCTACCGGCGGCGGTGTATGGCCGGATGGTGAACCTTGAGCCGGATATGCCTTACAGCAAAGCGGAGATGGTGAAGCTTCTGGAGGCCACGCAGTACCGGCAGGTGTCGAGCATGACGCGTCCGGGTGAGTTTACCGTCCAGGGGAACAACATTGAGCTGATTCGCCGCCCGTTTGACTTCCCGGATGGTAAAGAAGGGCAGATTCGCGCACGCCTGGTGTTTGACGGTGGTCGTCTGGAATCTATCCAGAACATGGATAATAACCGTAGCTTCGGTATTTTCCGCCTCGACCCGCGCCTGATTACCATGCTCTCTTCGCCAAACGGTGAGCAGCGTCTGTTTGTGCCGCGCTCCGGTTTCCCGGACCTGCTGGTAGACACGCTTATCGCCACCGAAGACCGCCATTTCTATGAGCATGACGGGATCAGCATTTATTCCATTGGCCGTGCCGTTGTCGCCAACCTGACGGCAGGGCGCGCGGTGCAGGGCGGCAGTACGCTCACTCAGCAGCTGGTAAAAAACCTTTTCCTGAGTAACCAGCGTACGCTGTGGCGTAAAGCTAACGAAGCCTATATGGCGCTGATTATGGATGCGCGCTACGACAAAGATCGCATCCTTGAGCTGTACCTGAACGAAGTGTATCTCGGTCAGAGTGGTGACGATCAGATCCGTGGCTTCCCGCTGGCCAGCCTTTATTACTTCGGTCGTCCGGTGGATGAGCTGAGCCTCGACCAGCAGGCGCTGCTGGTGGGGATGGTAAAAGGGGCATCGCTGTATAACCCGTGGCGCAATCCGAAGCTGGCGCTCGAACGTCGTAACCTGGTCCTGCGCCTGCTGCAGGAACAAAAGGTTATCGATCAGGAGCTGTACGATATGCTGAGCGCGCGTCCTCTGGGCGTACAGCCGCGCGGTGGCGTTATATCCCCACAGCCAGCCTTTATGCAGATGGTGCGTCAGGAGCTTCAGGACAAGCTGGGCGACAAGGTGAAAGACCTGTCCGGCGTGAAGATCTTTACCACCTTTGATTCCGTGTCTCAGGATGCGGCGGAAAAAGCGGTTACCGAAGGGGTTCCGGTGCTGCGGGCTTCCCGTAAGCTGAACGATCTGGAAGCGGCGATGGTGATTGTTGACCGCTTTACCGGTGAAGTTCGTGCGGTTGTCGGCGGGGCTGAACCCCAGTTTGCTGGCTTTAACCGTGCGCTGCAGGCTCGCCGTTCGATTGGCTCGCTGGCAAAACCCGCCACCTATCTGACGGCGCTGAGCCAGCCGGATAAATTCCGCCTGAATACCTGGCTTGCCGATGCTCCGGTTGGTATCAAGCTGTCGAATGGCCAGGTGTGGTCGCCGCAGAACGATAACCATCAGTATAGCGGGCAGGTGATGCTGGTTGACGCGCTGACGCGCTCGATGAACGTGCCGACCGTTAACCTGGGGATGACGCTTGGCTTACCGGCTATTACCGATACCTGGACGAAGCTCGGGGTGCCAAAAGACCAGCTTAGTCCGGTTCCGGCAATGATTCTGGGTGCGCTGAACCTGACGCCTATTCAGGTAGCACAGGCATTCCAGACTATCGCCAGCGGCGGTAATCGCGCCACGCTGTCCGCGTTGCGCTCGGTGATTGCTGAAGACGGCACCGTGCTGTACCAGAGCTTCCCGCAGGCCGAGCAGGCGGTGCCTGCGCAGGCCGCTTACCTGACGCTGTTTGGTATGCAGCAGGTGGTGGCTCGCGGTACAGGGCGTGCGCTGGGCGGGAAATACCCGAACCTGCACCTGGCGGGTAAAACCGGTACCACCAACAACAATATCGATACCTGGTTTGCCGGTATTGACGGTCGTGAAGTGACCATTACCTGGGTAGGCCGCGATAACAACCAGCCGACCAAGCTTTACGGCGCAAGTGGTGCAATGTCGCTGTACCAGCGTTATCTGTCAAATCAGTCGCCGATCCCGCTGGACCTGACAGAGCCTGAAGATATTGTTGATATGAGCGTAAACAGCGCGGGTTACTTCCAGTGCAGCGGCGGTGGCGATCGTGTTCTGCCGGTGTGGACGACGAACCCTGATGCGCTCTGCCAACAGAGCCAACAGGAAGAACAGTCGGCGAACCCGTTTAGTCAGACGCCAGCAGGTCAGCAGCCGGCACAGCAGCAGCCTCAACAGCAGCAACAGCCCGCTCAGGAACAGAAGAGCGATGGCGTTGCAGGCTGGATTAAGGATATGTTCGGCAGTAACTAAGTTCTATCTTTACCTCACCCCTCTCCCTAATGGGAGAGGGGCCTTTCTCTGAAAAGCCACATTTCCGCTTTATCCGCCCAAAATAGCGCGTTCCTTATCTTAAATTTCACACGCCAATAACACCTCATAAACCATCAGGTTATTTCTTATTCCCTTAATAACCCTACGGATGTGAAGCGCTTGCTATGAATCATTCGTTTCGTCTATTATTCTGCGGGCATAATAATAATTATCGTTTACGTTATCATTTACTACTTCACCAGAGAAAATATCATGGCGCGTTCACTCACTGGTCAGCCAGCCAAAACCCCTGTCCGTAAGCTTGCCCTGTTTGTTGCAGCAGCGGTGGGAACCCTCAGCGTAAATAGCTTCGCTGCGGATTCCGGTACGAGCAAAAAAGAAGACACCATTACCGTTTCTGCCAGCGCAGCGCCGGCAGAAAGCGCATGGGGGCCCTCGCCAACTATCGCGGCCAAACGCAGCGCCACGGCGACGAAAACGGATACCCCGATTGAAAAGACGCCACAGTCTATCTCGGTGGTGACCAGTGAAGAGATGCAGATGCATCAATTCCAGTCCGTGAAAGAAGCGCTGGGCTATACGCCGGGCGTGACGGTAAACAGTCGTGGTGCCTCAAATAACTATGACTTTGTTATCATTCGTGGTTTCTCTTCCGTTGGCCTGAGCCAGAATAACTATCTGGACGGTCTGAAAATGCAGGGCGATTTCTATAACGATGCGGTAATCGACCCTTATATGCTGGAGCGCGTAGAGCTGATGCGCGGCCCAACTTCCGTGCTGTACGGCAAAAGCAGCCCGGGTGGTATTGTGAATATGGTCAGCAAGCGCCCGACCACCGAGCCGCTGCATGAAGTTCAATTTAAAATGGGTACGGATAACCTGTACCAGACCGGCTTCGACTTCAGCGATGCCTTGGATGATGCTGGCGTATATTCCTACCGCCTGACCGGCGTTGCGCGTTCTAATGATGAACAGCAACAAGGCGCGAAACAGAAACGTTACGCGATTGCGCCATCCTTCTCCTGGCGTCCTGACGACAAAACCAATTTCACCTTCTTGTCTAACTTCCAAAATGAACCCGCTACTGGCTATTACGGCTGGTTGCCGAAGGAAGGGACGGTTGAGCCGCTACCCAATGGCAAACGTCTGGGAACTGATTTCAACGAAGGTGCGAAGAACAATAGCTATACGCGCAATCAGAAGATGGTGGGCTATAGCTTTGAACACGGTTTCAATGACACTTTCACCGTGCGTCAAAACCTGCGCTTTGCTGAGAATAAAACTACGCAGAATAGCGTGTATGGTTACGGCGTTTGTTCAGATAAGGCCAACTCCGGTAATGCACTGTGTAACGCATTGGCGCCATCTGATAAGGGCCGTTACTTGGCCCGTAAATACGTTGTTGATAATGAAAAACTGCAGAACTTCTCCGTTGATACTCAACTTCAGAGCAAGTTTGATACAGGCGCTGTAGAGCATACATTACTGACTGGCGTTGATTTCATGCGTATGCGTAATGACATTAACTCTTGGTTTGGCTACGACGGTTCCGTGCCGCTGTTAGACCTCTACAATCCTGGATCCGATTACTTCGATTTTGGCAGTAAGGATCCTAATAATTCCGGCGCTTACTCTGTCGTTAATAAACAGCGTCAGACCGGTGTTTATCTCCAGGATCAGGCGGAATGGAATAAATTTATTCTGACTGCCGGTGGTCGTTATGACTGGGTGCAGCAACAGGCCATTACTCGCGGCCAGTTTGCCGGTATAAAAGAGCGCAGCGACGGTCAGTTTACTGGCCGTGTTGGCGTGAACTATTTGTTCGAAAACGGTGTTTCACCGTACGTTAGCTACAGCGAATCCTTTGAGCCTAATACTGCGGCTTCCGCGAGCGGCAACGTATTTAAACCTTCTAAAGGTAAGCAATACGAAGCTGGTGTGAAATACGTTCCGAAGGATATGCCGGTGGTGATTACTGGTGCGGTTTACCAGTTGACCAAATCTGACAACCTGATGAAGGATCCGACCAATCCTTTCTTCTCCATTCAGGGTGGCGAAATTCGTTCTCGTGGCGTAGAGCTGGAAGCGAAGGCGGCGGTTAACGCCAATATCAACGTAACCGCGTCTTACACCTACACTAATGCGGAGTACACGACGGATACCACGCTTAAAGGTAATACGCCTGAGCAGGTGCCTAAACATATGGCTTCCCTGTGGGGTGATTATACCTTCAACAGCGGCGTGCTGAGCGGCTTGACTCTGGGCACCGGTGGTCGATTCATCGGCTCAAGCTATGGCGATCCGGCGAACACCTTCAAGGTGGGCAGCGCGGCCGTTATGGATGCAGTTGTGAAGTATGACCTCGGTCGCTTTGGCCTGAACGGTTCCAGTATTGCAGTCAACGTGAATAACCTGCTTGACCGTGAATACGTTGCCAGCTGCTTCGAAACTTATGGCTGCTTCTGGGGCGCTGAACGTCAGGTGGTTGCTACCGCGACCTTCCGCTTCTAACTTGTCTCCCGGGCACGGTTCGCCGTGCCCTTCACTAAGATGGCTACCATGCAGGATAAACACCTTCAGCCCGACACCACTTTTAGCCTCACTGATGTGACCTTCCGCGTGCCCGGTCGCACGTTGCTTCATCCGCTTTCCATCACCTTCCCGGTGGGAAAAGTGACCGGTCTGATTGGCCACAACGGTTCTGGTAAATCGACGCTGCTGAAAATGCTGGGTCGCCACCAGAAGCCGTCGGACGGTGAGATCCTGCTTAACGCGCAGCCGCTGGACAGCTGGAGCAGCAAAGCTTTTGCCCGTCAGGTCGCCTATCTTCCCCAGCAGCTCCCGGCCGCTGAGGGTATGACGGTTCGCGAGCTGGTAGCGATTGGCCGCTATCCGTGGCATGGGGCATTAGGGCGCTTTGGCGTGGCTGACCGCGAGCTGGTCGATGAGGCAATTAGCCTGGTTGGGTTGAAGCCGTTTGCGCATCGTCTGGTGGATAGCCTGTCCGGCGGTGAACGTCAGCGGGCGTGGATTGCGATGCTGGTGGCGCAGGATAGCCGCTGTTTATTGCTCGATGAACCCACCTCCGCGCTGGATATTGCCCATCAGGTGGACGTGCTGGCGCTGATTCATCGCCTGAGCCAGGAGCGTGGTCTGACGGTGATTGCCGTTCTGCACGATATCAATATGGCCGCACGCTATTGCGATAACCTGGTTGCGCTACGCGGCGGGGAAATGATCGCCCAGGGTACGCCAGAGGCGCTGATGCAAAGCGATACGCTGGAACACATCTACGGTATTCCGATGGGCATCCTGCCGCACCCGGCGGGGGCTGCGCCGGTAAGTTTTGTTTATTGATGAGCCGTATGAATGACTTTCTTTTGACCCGTCGCCGCCTTCTGGCGGCGATGGCGCTTTCACCGCTGCTGCTGAAGCTTCCAGCGGCGCAGGCGGCGGTACCGGATGCAAAACGCATCATCGTGCTGGAATGGCTGCCCGTTGAGCTGATGATGGCGCTGGGCGTGACGCCGATGGCCGTCGCCGATATTCCTAATTACCAGATCTGGGTTAACGAGCCTAAGCTGCCGGAAGATGTCGTTGACGTTGGCCTGCGCACCGAGCCCAATCTTGAGCTGATGGCGCAGCTAAAACCGTCCTTGATTCTCTATTCTGCTGGCTACGGGCCTTCGCCGGAAAAAATCACTCGTATTGCGCCCGGACTGGGTTTCAATTTCAACGACGGTTCCGGCAAACCGCTGGACATCGCGCGTAAATCGTTAATTCAGCTGGGCGACACGCTGGGCATGCAGCAGGCCGCCAGCCAACATTTGGCCGGGTTTGATGCCTTTATTGCCGGCATGAAGCCCCGCTTTGCCGCTCGCGGTAGCCGCCCGGTACTGCTGATGTCATTTTTGGATAATCGCCATGCGCTGGTGGTGGGCAAACACAGTTTGTTCCAGCAGGTGATGGATCTGCTGGGGGTGAAGAATGCCTGGCAGGAAGAGACCAATTTCTGGGGAACCGCGGTGGTGGGGATTGAGCGTCTGGCGGCGATTAAAGACGCCGATGTGCTGTGTTTTGATCATAAAAACGAAGCGATAGCCCGCCAGGTTGCCGCGACGCCGCTGTGGAAAGCGATGCCGTTTATCCGCCAGAACCGTTTCCAGCAGGTTCCCGCCGTTTGGCTCTATGGCACGACGATGTCGGCGATGCACTTTGCCCGCGTGCTGGATGACGGCCTGAGGAGCCTGGCATGAACAGACGCCACGTCATCTTCCCGGCCTGCCTGCTGCTGGCTCTGTTTGTCGGTGCGTTTTGGCTGACGCTGCATAACATGAGCGGCGTGCTGCCTTCCGGGCAATGGAGTAGTGCCTTTGTCGCGCCGGATATCGACAATATTCAACAGATGCTCTTTCACTTCAGCCTGCTGCCGCGCCTCGCAATATCGCTGCTGGTCGGTGCCGGGTTGGGGCTTGTCGGTGTGTTATTCCAGCAGGTGCTGCGAAATCCGCTGGCAGAGCCGACAACGCTTGGCGTAGCCAGCGGCGCTCAGCTTGGCGTCACGGTCGCCACGCTTTGGGTGCTTCCTCAGGCGGCCCAGCCGTTTGCGGCGCTGATTGGCGCGGCGGCGGTTGGCCTGCTGGTCTTCGGCGTTGCCTGGTGCAAGCGTATGTCGCCGGTCACGCTGATTCTCGCGGGGCTGGTACTGAGCCTCTACTGCGGCGCGGTCAACCAGCTGCTGGCTATTTTCCATCATGACCAGCTGCAGAATATGTTCCTGTGGAGCACCGGCTCGCTCAACCAGCAGGACTGGAGCAGCGTTGAAAGCCTGTGGCCACGTTTGCTGGGCGGGCTGCTGCTAACGTTGCTGTTGCTACGCCCGTTGACGCTGATGGGGCTGGATGATGGCGTAGCCCGCAACCTCGGCCTGGCGCTTTCTCTGGTACGGCTGGCAACGCTGGCGCTGGCGATTGTGATCAGCGCTCAGCTGGTTAACGCGGTCGGTATTGTCGGTTTTATCGGGCTATTCGCGCCTCTGCTGGCAAAAATGCTGGGCGCTCGTCGCCTGGCTGCTCGTTTATTCCTGGCGCCGCTGATTGGCGCGTTGATTCTCTGGCTTTCCGACCAGGTTGTGGTCTGGCTCTCCGGCGTGTGGGGTGAGGTTTCAACCGGTACCATCACCGCGCTGATTGGCGCACCTATCCTGCTGTGGCTGCTGCCTCGCCTGCGTACCAGCGGTGCGCCGTCAATGAGTGCGGGAGACCACGTGCAGGCCGAACGTCAGCGCGTTCTGCTGTGGGTGGCGATAAGCCTTGGCGTTCTGCTGCTGGTGATTACCGCCGCGCTGGCTCTGGGGCGCGATGCTCATGGCTGGCGCTGGCTGAGCGGCGCGCTTTTTGATGACGTCCTGCCGTGGCGCTGGCCGCGAGTTATGGCTGCTCTGACCGCAGGCGTGATGCTGGCGGTTGCGGGCTGCCTGATCCAGCGGTTAACCGGCAATGCGATGGCCAGCCCGGAAGTGCTGGGAATAAGCTCCGGTGCGGCGTTCGGCGTTGTACTTATGTTGTTTATCGTGCCGGGGAATGCCTTTGTCTGGCTTCTGCCAGCAGGCAGTCTTGGCGCAGCGGTGACGTTACTGATTATCATGCTTGCCGCCGGGCGCGGGGGCTTTTCACCTCAGCGTATGCTGCTGGCCGGGATGGCGCTAAGCACCGCCTTTACCATGCTGCTGATGATGCTGATGGCAAGCGGCGATCCGCGTATGGCGACGCTGCTGACCTGGATTTCAGGCTCGACTTATAACGTAACCGGTGAGCAGGCCGTGAGGACGCTGGTGGTGATGGTTGTGCTGTTAGCCATCACGCCGCTGCTGCGCCGCTGGCTGGTGATTTTGCCGCTGGGTGGTGCGACGGCGAGAGCGGTTGGTATGGCGTTAACGCCCTCGCGCTTTGCGCTGCTGTTGCTGGCAGCAACGCTGACCGCTACGGCAACGTTAATCGTTGGCCCATTAAGCTTTGTCGGGCTGATGGCGCCCCATATTGCGCGCATGCTTGGGTTCCGCAGGGCGATGCCGCAGATAGTGATTGCCGGGATTCTGGGCGGGGTGCTAATGATCCTGGCTGACTGGTGCGGCAGGATGATTTTGTTCCCGAATCAGGTGCCTGCGGGGCTGCTGGCAACGTTTATCGGTGCGCCTTACTTCGTTTATCTGCTGAGAAAGCAGGGGCGATAACCCCTCACCCTGTCCCTCTCACCAAAGGGAAGAGGGAACCGGAACGAACATAAATCAGCTGTTTTCCCCCTCTCCCTTTCAGGAAGAGGGTTGGGGTGAGGGGAAAGATTACAGTTTTGCAAACACGCGGCGCGCCGCGTCGATGGTTCTCTGGATATCTTCTTTACTGTGGGCAACTGACATAAAGCCCGCCTCAAACGCAGACGGTGCCAGGTAAACGCCTTCTTCCAGCATCAGGTGGAAGAAGCGCTTGAAGCGCTCAACGTCACACGCAACCACCTCTTTATAGCAGGTTACGGTTTCTGCATCGGTGAAGAACAGGCCGAACATGCCGCCGACATTGTTGATCACCAGAGAAATGTTCTCTGCTTTCGCTGCATTCAGCAGGCCATTTGCCAGCATCTCCGTCAATTCAGTCAGGGTCTGATGAACGCCCGGCTGTGACACTTCGGTCAGGCAGGCAAAGCCTGCGGCCATCGCAATCGGGTTACCGGACAGCGTACCCGCCTGGTAAACCGGGCCAGTGGGCGCCAGCGCGTCCATGATTTCACGGCGGCCACCGAAAGCACCTACCGGCATTCCGCCGCCGATGATTTTGCCGAGGCAGGTCAAGTCTGGCTCGACGTCATAGTAAGACTGAGCGCCAGCCAGCGCCACGCGGAAGCCGGTCATCACTTCATCGATTATCAGCAGTGCGCCGAATTCGTCGCACAGCGCGCGCAGGCCCGGCAGGAAGTCTGCGTGAGGCGGAATGCAGTTCATGTTGCCGGCAACCGGCTCAACGATGATACAGGCGACATCCTGCGGATATTGCTCAAAGGCTTCACGCACGGAGGTCAGATCGTTGTAGGTACAGGTCAGAGTATGTTTTGCAAAGTCTGCCGGCACGCCCGGAGAGTTCGGCTGGCCGAGGGTCAACGCGCCGGAACCGGCTTTTACCAGCAGGCAGTCCGCGTGGCCGTGGTAACAGCCTTCAAATTTGATAATTTTATCGCGGCCTGTATAGCCACGGGCCAGGCGGATAGCGCTCATGGTGGCTTCGGTACCGGAGTTAACCATACGGACCATATCCATGGTCGGCACCAGTTCGGTCACCAACTGAGCCATTTTTACTTCCATTTCGGTCGGCGCGCCAAAGCTCAGACCACGTTCCACGGCTTCAATGACCGCGTTGCGGATTGCCGGATGGTTGTGTCCCAGAACCATTGGGCCCCATGAGCCAACGTAATCGATATAGGCTTTACCGTCCGCGTCATACAGGTAAGCCCCGTCCGCACGCTCAATAAACAGCGGCACACCGCCGACGCCGGTAAAGGCGCGTACCGGGGAGTTAACGCCACCGGGAATGACTTCGCGGGCTGCAGCGTACAGGTTTTCAGACTTACTCATGAATCGGCTCCTGATTCGTGGAAATGGTGACAGCGGGCTATTCTATGTGAAACCCACGCTGGGTTGAAATATTTGCCCAAATTCAAACGTTACGGTTTATTTATGAAATTAACAGGACGTCGGTGAGATCCGTGGGTAAAATGCCCGCCTTATTTGTATGACTAAACAATTTGAGCCCATGAACTCCGCAAACTCTACACGTGAAACGCCGCAAAGCGTACGCCAACGCCGCGGTGCTATCCTGCGTCGCCTGATTGGCCAGGATAAAATGCCGTTGATGATTTTATTAATGGCGGCCATCGTCGGGACGCTGGCGGGCCTGGTCGGCGTGGCGTTTGAAAAATCCGTCAACTGGGTGCTTCAGCACCGTATCGGCATGCTGGCACAGGTCGCCGACAGTGCCTGGCTGGTGTGGCCGCTGGCGTTTATTAGCTCGGCGCTGCTGGCGATGGTCGGTTACTTCCTGGTGCGCCGCTTTGCGCCAGAGGCCGGTGGTTCGGGTATCCCGGAAATAGAAGGCGCGCTGGAAGATTTGCGGCCGGTGCGCTGGTGGCGCGTTATCCCGGTTAAATTCATCGGTGGGATGGGCACGCTCGGCGCGGGAATGGTGCTGGGACGCGAGGGGCCAACCGTCCAGCTCGGTGGCAATATTGGGCGCATGGTTAGCGATCTCTTTCGCCAGCGCGGGGCGGAGGCTCGCCACTCTCTACTGGCCACCGGTGCCGCTGCCGGGCTGTCCGCCGCGTTTAACGCGCCGCTGGCCGGGATTTTGTTTATCATCGAAGAGATGCGTACCCAGTTTCGCTACAACCTGATTTCGATAAAAGCGGTGTTTATTGGCGTGATTATGTCGAGCATCGTGTTTCGCATTTTTAATACCGAAACGACGGTGATTCAGGTGGGCAAGCTGGCGGATGCGCCGGTCAACACGCTGTGGTTGTATCTGATCCTGGGCATGGTGTTTGGCATCGTCGGCGTGGCGTTTAACCGGCTGGTGATTGGCGCTCAGGATATGTTCCAGCGTATTCACGGCGGTAACCTGAAGAAGTGGGTGCTGATTGGCGGCCTCATTGGTGGGCTGTGCGGCGTGCTGGGGCTTATCCAGCAGGCGGCGTCCGGCGGTGGCTTTAGCCTGATCCCGATTGCGGCAATGGGAAACTACACCATCGGCATGCTGCTGTTTCTGTTTGTGGCTCGCGTTATTACGACGCTGCTCTGCTTTTCCTCCGGCGCACCGGGCGGTATTTTCGCTCCGATGCTTGCACTGGGTACGCTGCTGGGAACGGCATTCGGCACGGCCTGCGCCGCGTGGTTTCCTGCATACCATCTGGATATGGGAACCTTTGCTATTGCCGGTATGGGGGCGCTGCTGGCTGCGTCACTGCGCGCGCCCTTGACCGCCATCGTACTGGTTCTGGAGATGACGGATAATTACCAGCTCATTCTGCCAATGATAATCACCTGCCTCGGGGCGACACTGTTGGCACAATTCCTGGGAGGAAAACCGTTATACTCTGTGATCCTGGCCAGAACGCTGGCAAAACAAGAAGCTATGAAGGCGCAGGAAGCAGAGCGTGCGGCGGCCGGGCAGAATACTTGAACGATTTACCAGGGTATTAGATAATGCCGCTAAAGTGCGGGTTATTTTCTGCCCGACTTGTTAATTGTTGGGAGCAAAAAATGAGTGATGACGTAGCGCTGCCGCTGCAGTTTACCGAAGCGGCCGCCAATAAAGTGAAAAGTCTGATTGCAGACGAAGAGAACCCTGATCTGAAACTTCGCGTCTATATCACCGGTGGTGGTTGCAGCGGCTTCCAGTATGGCTTTACCTTTGACGACCAGATCAACGACGGCGACATGACCATCGAGAAACAGGGCGTTGCTCTGGTTGTGGATCCGATGAGCCTGCAATACCTGGTCGGCGGCGCGGTAGATTACAGCGAAGGCCTGGAAGGCTCCCGCTTCGTGGTGACCAACCCGAACGCGAAAAGCACCTGCGGGTGTGGTTCCTCCTTCAGCATCTGATGAGCTGCTGAAACAAAAAAGCCGCGTTTAGTACGCGGCTTTTTTTATCGCTATTGTCGGTCATTTAGCGCAAACGTGGGCAATTTGAGGTGCCAGCGGATGGCCGCCAGGCGAATCCCCAGCGTTACCACCATGCCAATCATACTGGCCTGCTCCAGCGGTATGTTAAAGGTATGGTAAGCCGTCGCGTGGACAATACCGCCGATAATACAGGCGGTGGCGTAAATCTCAGTGCGCAAAATCATTGGAATTTCACGTGCCAGCACGTCGCGGATAATCCCACCGCCTACGCCGGTCACCACGCCCATGCAAATAGCGACCAGCGGGCTGGCGTGGGCCAGAAAGGCTTTATTGACGCCAATACCTACAAATACCGCCAGGCCAACGGCATCCAGCACCGGGAGTACCCATTTAGGCAAACGGCGCGGCTGACGTATCAGTACAATGGTGAGCATGCAGGTCACCATGGCGACGACCAGGTCCGTAGGATCTTTCACCCAAAACACCGGACCGTTAGCTAACGCCATATCGCGGATTGTACCGCCGCCTACTGCGGTTACTACTCCAAGCACCAGTACGCCAAAGGGATCCATACGCAGCTTTCCGGCCAATAAAACGCCGGAAATAGCAAACACGGCGGTACCGACAATATCCAGCCAATAGACCAGCATTCATGACCCTCAGAGCGTGACGTTAAGCTTTTGCCAGCTCTTCGCAGAGCTGTTTTGCGGCGAGGATAATACGCGGGCCAGAGCGAGTAAACCAGTCATCATTGACGGCAATAACCTGAACTTTCAACTGATTACTCCAGAACTGCCGAACCGACGGAATATTGCTCGCATCGCCAGCAATAATAATAACCTGCGGCTGGCGCGTCAGAACCTGTTCACGGCTCACCTGCGGCCAGGGCACACGGCTGTCGGCAAAGATATTTTGCCCACCGCATAGCTCAACGACCTCGTTCTGAATCGAATCTTTACTGGTAGTAAAAAGCGGCTGCTGGCTGAACTGCAGAAACACTTTCTTAGCTTGAGCGTGGCCGTAGTGAGCTTTCAACTCAGCATACTGGCGAGATAGCGTATCTGCTGCCTTCAGCGCCTTTTCTGGCGTAGGGCTTAGCGGAGCCAGCTGGCGCAGGGCGGCCTCTACGTCGGCCACGCTTTTAGGATCCAGCCAGATGACCTTGATCCCCAGCGAAATAAGCTGGTTAACCTGCCTGTCCGGATTGCCGCCACGCCATGCCAGTACGGCATCCGGCTTCAACGCTACGATGCGTTCGAAATTCATGCCCTGCCAGTTGGCCAGCTGTTCAATCTGCTTTGCCTGCGGCGGATAATCAGAGTAAGCGCTCACCGCAATGGGAGTGATACCGGCAGCAAACGCCAGTTCAGTATTCGCGGGGGAGAGGGAGATTACCCGAGGCGCTGCAAACAGCAGCGCCGGGAGGCAAAGGAGCAGGGCAGTTACCCCGCGCCAAGGGATGACCTTAGCCACGGGCCAGGTGCTGAACCAGTTTCTCCACCATCAGGGTGGATTGCTTGGCAGCGACGACCAGGAACTCTTCAAAGCTGAGATGAGACTGCTGATCGGCAACGTCGGAGATGGCGCGTACCACCACAAAAGGCGTGTTGAAGTTATGGCATACGTGGCCGATAGCCGTCGCTTCCATTTCTACCGCAACGGCCTGTGGGAAGTTGTGGCGAATTTTTGCCAGCGCAACGGAGCCGTTAATAAACGCATCGCCGCTGACGATCAGGCCGCGAACCGCATGCAGATCCAATTCTTTGATGCAGGTTTCCGCTGCGTCGATAAGCTTTTTATCGGCAACGAAAGCTGCCGGGCAGCCCGCCATCTGGCCATATTCATAACCGAAGGCGGTAACATCCGCGTCGTGGTAGCGCACTTCATCCGAAACGACGATATCGCCCACTTTCAGCGTTGGCGCCAGGCCGCCAGCTGAGCCGGTGTTAATGATGACGTCCGGCTTGCAGTGTTCCAGCAGCAGCGTAGCACCCATGGCGGCAGAAACTTTGCCGATGCCGGACTTCAGCAGCGCTACCTCAACGCCGTTCAGCGTACCGGTATAAATTTCGCAACCGGCGATGCTCAGAGTGTGACGGTTTTCGATTTTGTCACGCAGCAGCGTAACTTCTTCTTCCATTGCACCAATAATGCCTGCTTTCATAGAGATACTCGCTAATGTGGTGGAACATGACTCAATTTTCGGGGCATAGTCTATCATGGCAAGCAGTCTCCTTATCAACGGAACAGGAGTGGGCATGAGCGAAATAGACTTCCGCAAAAAAATTAACTGGCATCGACGTTTCCGCTCGCCCGAAGGGGAGAAGAACGAGCATGAGATCCTGCGCATCTTTGAAAGCGACCGCGGCAGGATCATCAATTCTCCTGCCATCCGCCGCCTGCAGCAGAAAACCCAGGTCTTCCCGCTTGAGCGTAATGCCGCCGTGCGCACCCGTCTCACCCACTCGCTGGAGGTGCAGCAGGTTGGGCGCTACATTGCCAAGGAGATTCTCAGCCGCCTGAAAGAGCAAAAGGCGCTGGAAAAATATGGTCTGGATGAGCTGACCGGCCCGTTTGAAAGCATAGTGGAAATGGCTTGCCTGATGCATGACATTGGCAACCCACCGTTTGGCCATTTTGGTGAGTCAGCGATTAATGACTGGTTTCGCCAGCGCCTGCGGCCGAAAGATAGCGGTAGCCTGCCCCACAGCGACGATCGCTGTAAGGTCGACGTTTTGCGGTTGCGTGAAGGCGAAGAGTCATTAAATACGTTACGCAGCAAAGTCCGTCAGGATCTCTGTCACTTTGAGGGAAACGCGCAGGGTATTCGACTGGTACATAGCCTGCTGCGGATGAACCTGACCTGGGCGCAGGTCGGCTGCATCCTCAAGTACACCCGTCCGGCCTGGTTTGCCGAAACACCGCCGGCCAGCCATGCTTATTTAATGAAAAAACCGGGTTTTTATCTCTCTGAGGAAGGATACATTGCGCGTTTGCGTAAAGAGCTGGATCTTGGCGAATACAGTCGTTTTCCGCTCACCTGGATCATGGAGGCAGCAGACGACATTTCTTACTGCGTGGCGGATCTCGAAGACGCCGTCGAGAAACGCATTTTCAGCGTTGAGCAGCTGTATCAGCATCTGTGTGAGTCCTGGGGCAAAGAGGAGAAGGGCGATCTCTTTGAGCTGGTGGTAAAAGATGCCTGGGATAAATCCCGCACCAATCAAATGCGCCGCAGCGCAGAAGATCAGTTCTTTATGTACCTGCGCGTCAACACGCTAAATAAGCTGGCACCGTACGCTGCCCAGCGCTTTATCGACAATCTGTCCGAAATCTATTCCGGCGAATTTAACCATGCGTTGCTGGAGGACGATAGCCCGTTTGCCCGGCTGCTGGAGCTGTATAAGCAGGTGGCCGTACGCCAGGTATTCAGCCATCCTGATGTGGAACAGCTGGAACTGCAGGGCTATCGGGTTATCAGTGGCTTACTGGATATTTACAGTCCCTTACTTGAGCTTTCAACCGAGGATTTCTCGGAACTGGTCAGCAAAGAGAGCCTGCGCCGCCTGCCAATCGCGTCGCGCCTGTTCCACAAACTCTCAACCAAACATAGGCTTGCCTATGTGGAAGCGGTGAACGCTTTGCACCCGGCTAGCCTTGATTTTTCCGTTTGGGAATACTATTTCCGTGCAAGGCTTATCCAGGATTACATCAGCGGAATGACCGATTTATATGCCTGGGATGAGTATCGACGCCTGATGGCGGTGGAGTGAGGTTTTCGCGAGTTTTGTAAAGATGACCAATAAATTTTTACTTTTTCCATGCACTTAAGCGCTGAACTTAGCGCGTAAACTTCACTCTGAATGGTGTACCAACACAGCAATTTTGCGTTATTTGAAAGTTGAGATGATTCCATGAAAAAAACCACGTTAGCAATGAGTGCGCTGGCTCTTAGTCTGGGTTTGGCGCTGAGTCCGATGTCTGCCTCCGCCGCTGAGACGGCCTCTTCTGCATCTGCTGCGCAGCCGCTGCCAAGCCTTGCGCCGATGCTGGAACAGGTAATGCCTTCAGTGGTGAGTATCAACGTTGAAGGGAGCACAACGGTAAATACTCCGCGTATGGGGCGTAATTTCCAGCAATTCTTCGGCGATAACTCGCCATTCTGCCAGGACGGTTCGCCGTTCCAGAGTTCGCCGTTCTGTCAGGGCGGTGGTCAAGGCGGAGCCGACGGCGGAAGCCAGCAGCAGAAATTTATGGCGCTGGGTTCTGGCGTCATCATTGACGCCGCGAAAGGCTATGTCGTCACCAACAACCACGTGGTAGATAACGCCAGCGTGATCAAAGTTCAGCTGAGCGATGGCCGTAAGTTTGATGCCAAAGTGGTGGGTAAAGATCCACGCTCCGATATCGCGCTTATCCAGCTGCAGGATCCGAAAAACCTGACGGCGATTAAAATTGCCGACTCCGACGCGCTGCGCGTAGGGGACTACACCGTGGCTATTGGTAACCCGTATGGCCTGGGTGAAACCGTAACCTCCGGTATCGTTTCGGCGCTGGGTCGTAGCGGCCTGAACGTGGAAAACTACGAGAACTTTATCCAGACCGATGCGGCAATTAACCGCGGCAACTCCGGCGGCGCGCTGGTTAACCTGAACGGCGAGCTTATCGGGATCAACACCGCGATTCTGGCGCCGGACGGCGGCAACATCGGTATCGGCTTCGCTATCCCGAGTAATATGGTGAAAAACCTGACCGCTCAGATGGTGCAATATGGCCAGGTTCGCCGTGGCGAGCTGGGGATTATGGGCACCGAGCTGAACTCCGAGCTGGCGAAAGCGATGAAGGTCGACGCTCAGCGCGGGGCGTTTGTCAGCCAGGTCATGCCTAATTCCTCCGCGGCAAAAGCGGGCATTAAGGCCGGAGATGTGATTACATCCCTGAATAATAAGCCTATTAGCAGCTTCGCGGCGCTGCGTGCGGAAGTCGGTTCTATGCCTGTAGGCAGCAAAATCTCGCTGGGCCTGCTGCGAGATGGTAAACCGGTTACGGTAAGCCTGGAGCTGCAGCAAAGCACTCAGAACCAGGTGGATGCTGCCACTATCTTTACCGGTATTGAAGGTGCTGAGATGAGCAACCGCGGCGGTAAGGACCAGAAAGGCGTGCAGGTTACCAGCGTGAAGCCGAACACTCCGGCAGCGCGTATTGGCCTGAAAAAAGGTGACATCATCGTCGGTGTGAACCAGCAGGCGGTGAACAACATCGCCGAGCTGCGTAAAGTGATGGACAGCAAGCCGTCTGTTATGGCGCTAAGCATCCAGCGTGGTGATTCGCAGATTTACCTGCTGATGCAGTAAGCGTTAACCTGAAAAGAAAAAGGGCCGCAAGAGCGGCCCTTTTTTATAGGTTACTGGACTACTTGTTGCGGGTCAGTTTTTCCAGATCGGATTCAATTTCGCTGATCTTGTTGGTCACAACGGACTCGAGGTGGCGCAGATCGTCGAGGATCTTACGCTTCAGATCGACTTCGGTGCGATCGCGCTGGCAAAGCTGATCGAGTTCATCGATGACATAGCGCAGGTTGGGGCTGATCTCCTGCACTTCTTTGTAGCCCTGGCCTACGCCATCGGCCACCACGGTTTTGCGCTGGCGTGGGTATTTAAACTTCACGCTTTTGGCAAAAAACTCGCCCTTATCCTTCTGGAAATAGACTTTCAGGATATCGTTGTTGGCTTCCTGCCGGAGGCTGTAACGATCGATTTCATCAGGATTGGTAATACCCAGACTTTTTAAATTATCGTACATAAGCGGTACCCTTCAATATCAATAACCATTAGAGAATTAACGGAAAATTCCTTTTCCGCTAGTGCCAGATGCAAAAAAGGCGGGATAACCCGCCTTTTGGTGCAAAAAACTCAGTCGATGGTACGCAGCAGTTCGTTGATGCCCACTTTACCGCGGGTTTTGGCATCCACTTTCTTCACGATCACCGCACAGTACAGGCTGTAAGAGCCGTCTTTAGAAGGCAGGTTGCCGGAAACGACAACGGAGCCTGCTGGTACACGGCCATAGTGGACTTCACCGGTTTCACGGTCATAGATACGGGTACTCTGGCCGATGTAAACGCCCATGGAGATCACGGAACCTTCTTCGACGATCACGCCTTCTACCACTTCAGAGCGTGCGCCGATAAAGCAGTTGTCTTCGATGATGGTTGGGTTAGCCTGCAGCGGCTCAAGTACGCCACCAATGCCGACGCCGCCGGACAGGTGAACGTTTTTACCAATCTGCGCGCAGGAGCCAACGGTCGCCCAGGTATCAACCATCGTGCCTTCATCGACGTAGGCGCCGATGTTGACGTAGGAAGGCATCAGCACGGTGTTACGTGCGATGAAAGCGCCCTGGCGCACCGCAGCAGGTGGCACAACGCGGAAGCCTTCTTTCTGGAAGCGGGCTTCGTCGTAGTCGGCGAATTTCATCGGAACTTTATCGAAATAACGGCTTTCAGCACCTTCGATGACTTTATTGTCGTTAATGCGGAAAGAAAGCAGTACGGCCTTCTTCAGCCACTGGTGAGTGACCCACTGGCCGTCAATTTTTTCAGCAACGCGCAGCGCACCGCTGTCGAGCAGGGCAATCACCTGATTTACCGCTTCGCGGGTCACGGTATCAACATTTGCCGGGGTGATCTCGGCGCGACGCTCGAAAGCGGATTCGATTACATTTTGTAGCTGCTGCATGATGAACATTTCCTGATTGTGACTTACCTTTCAACTTTTGGGCGACAATCAGCTTGACTGTCGCTCGCGGGCTAAAAAGGTAAAAAATAAAAGACCGTTATTTATCGTTTGGATTAAGGGCCGCTGTCAACCGTTGCTGCACTTCCTGCTGGAGCACATTATTAAGCGCACGCCGGTCTGCGGTCGCGATTATAAATAAATCTTCTACTCGCTCACCAATTGTTGTAATTCTCGCCCCGTAGAGCGAAATCCCGAGGTCGGCAAACACTTCACCCACCCTCGCCAGCAGGCCTGGCTGATCGAGCGCAATCAGCTCAAGGAACGTACGCCGGTCGGTGTGGGTTGGCAGGAAGTTGACTTCGGTATCGACGGTAAAGTGACGCAGTTTTGCCGACTGGCGGCGAGGCTGAGGCGGTTGCCAGGTTGTCTGGGTGATCGCCTGCTCGAGGCTGTGGCGAATAATATTATGCCGGTCGATAGACAGTGGGCTGCCGTCAGGCTCAAGCACGATAAAGGTGTCCATCGCCATGCCGTCGCGCGTCGTAAAGATCTGCGCGTCGTGAACGCTGAGGTTACGCCTGTCCAGTTCGGCGCAAACGGCGGCAAACAGATAAGGCCTGTCCGGACTCCAGATGAAGATCTCGGTGCCGCCACGCGTCGCCTGCGGGCTAAGCAGGATCATCGGTTGACTGAGATCGTGCTTCAGCAAGTGTCTTGCGTGCCAGGCAATCTGGTTTGGCGTATGGCGCACAAAATAGTTGGCGCGGCAGCGCGCCCAGATGTGGTGCAGGGCTTCCTCATTAATATTATCCATCCGCAATAGCGCAAGTGCCTGAAGCTGGTGATGGCGCACGCGCTCGCGCATATCCGGGCTGTTCTGCATGCCCCGACGCAGCTGTTTTTCGGTGGCGAAATAGAGCTCGCGCAGCAGACTTTGCTTCCAGCTGTTCCAGAGCGTTTCATTAGTCGCGCAAATATCGGCAACCGTCAGGCAGACCAGGTAGCGCAGCCGGTTTTCGGTCTGAACTTCTTCAGCGAACTGCTTAATGACTTCCGGATCCTGAATATCACGGCGCTGGGCGGTAACCGACATCAGTAGATGCTGACGAACCAGCCAGGCAACGAGCTGGGTTTCTCGTGAATTGAGTCCATGAAGTTCGGCAAACTTCAGCACGTCCTGAGCACCAAGTACTGAATGATCGCCGCCTCGCCCTTTTGCGATGTCGTGGAACAGGGCAGCAATTAAAATCAGCTCCGGGTGTGAAAGGCGAGGCCAGAGATCGACGCACAGTGGGTGCTTCGAACGCGTCTCTTCTTTGGAGAAGCTTTCTAATTTTTGCAGGACGCGGATGGTGTGTTCGTCAACCGTGTAGGCGTGGAACAGATCGAACTGCATCTGGCCGACGATATGTGACCACTGCGGCATATAGGCCCACAGCACGCTATGGCGGTGCATTGGCACCAGCGCACGGCTTACCGCTCCGGGATGGCGCAGCATGACCAGGAACAGCTCGCGGGCTTCCGGAATGTAGCAAAGCGGCTGGGTCAGATGACGACGGGCATGGCGCAGATGGCGCAACGTGGTCGAGTAAATACCGGTGATGTCGCGGTTACGCACCATCATATAGAACATGCGCAGGATGGCCTGCGGCTCGCGCATAAACAGGGTTTCATCCCGCAGATCGATGAGCGTGCCGCGCAGCTGGAAATCATCGTCCAGCGGGCGAGGTTTTTCACTGGCATCCAGCGCCAGAATCGCCTCGTCGAACAGCTGCAGCAGCATTTGATTCAGCTCTCCTACGCGGCGGGTTACGCGATAGAAATCCTTCATCATATGTTCGACCGGCTCGTTGCCTTCGCCGCTGTAGTGCAGGCGTTGGGCCACGCTAAGCTGGCGGTCAAACAGTAGGCGGTTATCGTAGCGATTAACCTCAAGATGCAGGGCAAAGCGAATGCGCCACAATAGGTGCTGGCACTCGTCGAGCTCTTTGCGCTCCGCCTCGGTCAGAAAGCCAAAGTCGACCATCTCACCCATTGAGGTTGCGCCGAAGTGACGGCGGGCAACCCATTGCAGCGTGTGGATGTCCCGTAGGCCGCCGGGGCTGCTTTTAATATCCGGCTCGAGATTGTAGCTGGTGCCGTGATAGCGCTGATGGCGCTCGTTTTGTTCTTCAATTTTGGCGGCAAAGAACTTCGCTGACGGCCAAAAACCTTCGCTGAAGATATGCTTTTGTAGCTCAAGGAACAGGGCAACATCGCCAATCAGCAGGCGTGATTCGATAAGATTGGTGGCGACCGTCAGGTCTGATAATCCTTCCAGCAGGCACTCTTCCAGCGTACGTACGCTGTGGCCCACTTCCAGCTTCACGTCCCAGAGCAGGGTCAACAGCTCGCCAATTCTCTGCGCCTGGGCGTCGGTCAATCGCTTGCGGCTCAGGATAAGCAGGTCGATATCCGACAGCGGGTGTAGCTCAGCGCGGCCATAGCCGCCCACGGCAACCAGCGCGGCTTCCGGGACATCGGCAAAGCCGTAGGCTATCCACAGCCGCTGGAGCAGTTGATCGATAAATTCGGTACGGGCTTCAATGAGCCGTTCAGCGGAAATGCCGCTATCGAAGGCCGTGCCCAGCCATTTCTGGAAGGTGTCTAAGTGCGACTTGATGTCCGCGCAATTAAGTTCGGCTTCCTGCCAACTGTTGGGATAGTCCGGCTGGCCGGCGATCTCGGGTTCTGTGGTGTTGGCAAACTGCTCTGGTAAAGCTGGACTCATTGTACGCTACCCATAAAAAAAGCCGGCTCAGGGCCGGCTTAGATTGCTGACTTTCGTCAGGGCATCATTCGTTATGCGAAATCACTGCAGGGATGGTGTCATCTTTACGCAGGGTCATAATCTCGCAGCCGTTCTCCGTCACCACAATAGTATGCTCGTATTGAGCAGACAAGCTGCGATCTTTGGTTTTCACCGTCCAGCCGTCTTTCATGGTACGAATGCGGTAGTCACCGGCGTTGACCATCGGTTCGATGGTGAAAGTCATCCCCGGTTGCAGTACCACGCCGCCGTCGTCTGCATCGTAGTGCAGAACCTGCGGTTCTTCATGGAATACACGGCCGATGCCGTGGCCACAGTACTCGCGAACAACGGAAAAACCTTCGGCTTCAACGAACTTCTGGATAGCCGCGCCAAGGGTGCGCAGACGGATGCCTGGTTTCACCATGCGCAGCGCCAGGTAGAGGCTTTCCTGGGTGATGCGGCACAGACGCTCACCGAGAATAGTCGGCTTGCCGACGATAAACATTTTTGAGGTGTCGCCGTGGTATTCGTCTTTAATGACCGTGACATCGATATTGACGATGTCGCCATCTTTCAGCGCTTTTTCATCGTCAGGGATACCGTGGCAAACCACTTCATTGATGGAAATACAGACGGATTTTGGGAAGCCGTGATAGCCCAGACAGGCGGAAATGGCCTGCTGTTCATTCACGATATAATCATTACAGATGCGATCCAGCTCGCCGGTGGTGATACCCGGTTTAACGTGGGGTTCGATCATTTCCAGCACGTCGGCAGCCAGGCGGCCGGCGACGCGCATTTTTTCGATTTCTTCAGGTGTCTTAATTGAGATAGCCATATCAGATCCGCAGATGTCGTTAACGTCGACATGAAATGAGCAGGGAAGTTGCTGTAATGGTATCAGGGGGGGCGTCTCCCTGCAAAATTGAGAATCATCAAGCGCGCAGTAAGGCAACAACTATTGGAGTCCAGGCGCTGTTTATGGTATAAAGCGCGCCGGACTTGTATTCCGATTTTTCGGGTACAGCCAAATACGCTCACTTTGTGTAAATAACACACACGTATCGACACATATTCCGGGGTGCCCTTTGGGGTCGGCAATATGGGATACGTGGAGGCATAACCCCATACTTATATAGAGGTTTTAAAACATGGCTACTGTTTCCATGCGCGACATGCTCAAGGCTGGTGTTCACTTCGGTCACCAGACCCGTTACTGGAACCCGAAAATGAAGCCTTTCATCTTCGGCGCACGTAACAAAGTTCACATCATCAACCTTGAGAAAACTGTACCAATGTTCAACGAAGCCCTGGCTGAGCTGAACAAGATTTCTTCTCGTAAAGGCAAAATCCTTTTCGTTGGTACTAAACGCGCTGCAAGCGAAGCGGTGAAAGACGCTGCTAACAGCTGCGACCAGTTCTTCGTGAACCATCGCTGGTTGGGCGGCATGCTGACTAACTGGAAAACCGTTCGTCAGTCCATCAAACGTCTGAAAGACCTGGAAACTCAGGCTCAGGACGGTACTTTCGACAAGCTGACTAAGAAAGAAGCGCTGATGCGCACTCGTGAGCTGGACAAGCTGGAAAACAGCCTGGGCGGTATCAAAGACATGGGCGGCCTGCCGGACGCACTGTTTGTTATCGATGCCGATCACGAGCACATCGCTATCAAAGAAGCAAACAACCTGGGTATCCCAGTATTTGCTATCGTTGATACCAACTCTGATCCGGACGGTGTTGATTTCGTTATCCCTGGTAACGACGACGCAATCCGTGCTGTTAGCCTGTACCTGGGCGCTGTAGCTGCAACCGTTCGTGAAGGCCGTTCTCAGGATCTGGCTTCCCAGGCGGAAGAAAGCTTCGTAGAAGCAGAATAATAAGGTTTGATGATTCCCCAAGATAGTTCGAGTTGCAGCAAGGCGGCAAACTCGAGAATTCCTGGGAGCTTACATCAGTAAGTGACCAGGATGAGCGAGTGAAGGTAACGCACCTGCGGCTCGAAATATAAAGGGGAAAGCCCTTATTTAACCAGGTAGTATCTCGTTTGGTTAGGGGCCTTTTTATGGCCCCTTTTTCACTTTTAAGCCCGTCTGGCCAACGCGCCGGGCAGGCAACATCTCCGAGGATTTTAGAATGGCTGAAATTACCGCATCCCTGGTAAAAGAGCTGCGTGAGCGTACTGGCGCTGGCATGATGGATTGTAAAAAAGCGCTGACCGAAGCCAACGGCGACATCGAGCTGGCAATCGAGAACATGCGTAAATCCGGTGCGATCAAAGCAGCTAAAAAAGCAGGCAACGTTGCTGCTGACGGCGTGATCATCACTAAGATCAACGGCAACTACGGCGTGATCCTGGAAGTTAACTGCCAGACCGACTTCGTTGCTAAAGATGGCGGTTTCCAGGCATTTGCTAATAAAGTTCTGGACGCAGCAGTTGCAGGCAAAATCACTGATGTTGACGTTCTGAAAGCGCAGTTCGAAGAAGAGCGCGTTGCACTGGTTGCTAAAATCGGTGAGAACATCAACATCCGTCGCGTTGCTTCCCTGGAAGGCGAAGTTCTGGGTTCTTACCAGCACGGCGCACGTATCGGTGTTCTGGTTGCCGCTAAAGGCGCTGACGAAGAGCTGGTTAAGCAGCTGGCAATGCACATCGCAGCAAGCAAGCCTGAGTTCGTTAAGCCTGAAGACGTGTCTGCAGAAGTTGTAGAGAAAGAGTACCAGGTTCAGCTGGACATCGCGATGCAATCCGGTAAGCCGAAAGAAATCGCAGAGAAAATGGTTGAAGGCCGCATGAAGAAATTCACCGGCGAAGTTTCTCTGACCGGTCAGCCGTTCGTGATGGATCCAAGCAAAACTGTTGCTCAGCTGCTGAAAGAGCACAACGCTGACGTGACTAACTTCATCCGCTTCGAAGTGGGTGAAGGTATCGAGAAAGTTGAGACTGACTTTGCAGCAGAAGTTGCTGCGATGTCCAAGCAGTCTTAATGGTTTAAAAGGAACCGCCAACCGGCGGTTCCTTTTTATCCAGCCTTATAGTTTCAGTTATCTCCGATTGGCGAGTAGCTGAAATGCGACAGAATGTCGCCAGAATTAACCATCCCCCATTCGTTGACTGTTCTCAGGAAAGAAACATGGCTACCAATGCAAAACCCGTCTACAAACGTATTCTGCTCAAACTGAGCGGCGAAGCTCTGCAAGGCACAGAAGGCTTTGGTATTGACGCGAGTATTCTGGACCGTATGGCTCAGGAGATTAAAGAGCTGGTGGAACTTGGCATCCAGGTCGGGGTGGTAATCGGCGGTGGCAACTTATTCCGTGGCGCAGGCCTGGCAAAAGCCGGTATGAACCGCGTCGTGGGCGACCACATGGGCATGCTGGCAACCGTCATGAACGGCCTGGCGATGCGCGATGCGCTCCACCGAGCCTATGTGAACGCCCGCCTGATGTCCGCTATTCCATTGAATGGCGTTTGCGATAACTACAGCTGGGCAGAAGCAATTAGCCTCCTGCGCGCTAACCGCGTCGTTATCCTCGCAGCCGGTACCGGCAACCCGTTCTTTACCACCGACTCCGCAGCCTGCCTGCGTGGGATTGAAATTGAAGCAGACGTGGTACTGAAAGCCACCAAAGTGGATGGCGTATTTACCGCCGATCCGGTAAAAGATCCTGCTGCCACCTTATACGAGCAGCTGACCTACACTGAAGTTCTTGATAAAGAACTCAAAGTTATGGATCTTGCCGCATTCACGCTTGCTCGCGACCACAAACTGCCGATCCGCGTGTTCAACATGAACAAGCCGGGTGCGCTGCGTCGCGTAGTAATGGGTGAGAAAGAAGGCACTTTAATTACTGAATAATTTCAGTTACCCCTTAATCAGGGTAAGATTTGGCTTTATCTACAGCCAGGAATAAACAGGACTATACTTAGCCAGCAGCGTAAACGCTGCAGAGAATAAGCGTGGTCTGCCTTAAACCCGTTTTCAAGGATTCGTAACGTGATTAGCGATATCAGAAAAGATGCTGAAGTACGTATGGATAAATGCGTCGAAGCGTTTAAAAACCAAATCAGCAAAATCCGCACCGGTCGTGCTTCCCCAAGCCTGCTGGACGGCATCGTAGTGGAATACTACGGTACGCCAACTCCGCTTCGTCAGCTGGCAAGCGTCACGGTTGAAGATACCCGTACTCTGAAGATCAACGTGTTCGATCGTTCTCTGGGCCCGGCGGTTGAAAAAGCGATTATGGCTTCTGACCTCGGTCTGAACCCAAGCTCTGCGGGTACCGATATCCGTGTTCCGCTGCCTCCGCTGACCGAAGAACGTCGTAAAGACCTGATCAAAGTTGTGCGCGGTGAAGCAGAAGGCGCTCGGGTAGCTGTACGTAACGTTCGTCGTGACGCAAACGACAAAGTAAAAGCCCTGCTCAAAGACAAAGAGATCAGCGAAGATGACGATCGTCGTTCCCAGGACGACGTTCAGAAGCTGACTGATGCAGCCATCAAGAAAGTGGATGCGGCTCTGTCTGAAAAAGAAGCCGAGCTGATGCAGTTCTAATCCACCCATTGGTGGATAATACGCCGCACAGCAAGCCCTCGCGTGAAGCGTGGCGTTTGCTGAGCGGCGTTTTGCTTTGATAAACACAGAGCAAAGGCGTAGACAATACGCCCCCGTCGCCGCAAACTAATGCGTCATTAATCCCTCATTTTACGACCCTGAGTAACTCATGAAGCAGCTCACTATTCTTGGTTCCACCGGCTCTATTGGCGTCAGCACGCTGAGCGTCGTTCGTCATAATCCTGAAAAATTTTCCGTAACGGCTTTGGTTGCGGGCAGCAACGTCGGGAAAATGGTTGAGCAATGCCTGGCGTTCTCACCGCGATTTGCGGTAATGGCCACTGAGTCAGCGGCTTCAGAAGTGCGTCGTACGTTAAGAGAGCAGGGCGGGAAAACCGAGGTACTGGCAGGTGTGCAGGCGGCCTGTGAGGTGGCGGCGCTGAGTGAAGTGGATCAGGTTATGGCGGCCATTGTCGGCGTAGCAGGATTGCCGTCCACGCTTGCCGCTATCTCTGCGGGTAAGCAGGTGTTGCTGGCTAACAAAGAGTCGCTGATTACCTGCGGGCGTCTGTTTATGGAAGCAGTAGCGCGCAGCAAAGCACAATTGTTGCCGATTGACAGCGAACATAACGCTATTTTTCAGAGTTTACCGGAAACAATTCAGCGGAAC
The DNA here is from genome assembly GCA_009668225.1 of Enterobacteriaceae bacterium RIT693. GTDB lineage: Bacteria > Pseudomonadota > Gammaproteobacteria > Enterobacterales > Enterobacteriaceae > Cedecea. Next base: position 406,794 of record WJYK01000004.1, read on the forward strand.
CTGGGATACGCTAGCCTTGAAGATAATGGCGTATCGTCAATTATCCTCACCGGATCGGGTGGCCCGTTCCGGGAAACGGCTTATGCGGATTTAGCGGCAATGACGCCCGATCAGGCATGCAGCCACCCGAACTGGTCAATGGGGCGTAAAATCTCCGTTGATTCAGCCACCATGATGAATAAAGGTCTCGAATATATTGAAGCGCGTTGGTTATTCAACGCCTCTGCGGCACAGATGGAAGTGCTGATTCATCCTCAGTCGGTCATTCACTCAATGGTGCGCTACCGTGACGGCAGCGTACTGGCGCAGCTGGGGGCTCCCGATATGCGCACGCCGATTGCGCATGCCATGGCCTATCCTGCGCGTGTTGAATCAGGTGTTGCGCCGCTCGATTTCTGCAAAATCGGCACGCTGACCTTTATGCAGCCGGACTTTGAGCGCTATCCATGCCTCAAGCTGGCCATTGATGCCAGTGAGCAAGGGCAGGCGGCCACCACCGCGCTGAATGCGGCTAACGAAGTGGTCGTTGAGGCCTTCCTGAATCAGCAGGTGCGTTTTACCGACATTGCGGTGCTAAATCGCAGTGTACTTGAGCAAATGAACTTAACCGAACCTCAAAGTGTGGAAGAGGTGCTCCGCGTGGATGCAATTGCTCGTGAAATCGCCAAAAAACAAGTGATGCAACTCGCAAGCCGGTGATAATTCAGTCGGCTGAAGTGCCGCCATTTGTTCGCTTTGTGCTTCAGTGATATAGTCTGCGCCACTTAATCGCCAGATGTGACTGAGCGTTAAGTGGAAAGCCGTGTCACAACACGGCTTTTTTATGCGAAAGGCTTCAGTATTCCTGAGTACCGCTTAATTCTTTTCAGGGAATCATTACGCGTTATGTTGTCTGCTAATCAACAATTAAGCGAATCCTTACCTGCTCATGGCGCCCGCCATGTTGCCATTATTATGGATGGCAATGGCCGCTGGGCTAAGCGACAAGGGAAAATGAGGGTTTTCGGTCATAAGGCTGGAGCAAAATCGGTCCGCCGTGCTGTTACTTTTGCAGCAAATAACGGTATCGATGCGCTGACGCTTTACGCTTTTAGTAGCGAAAACTGGAATCGCCCGGCTCAGGAAGTGACCGCGTTGATGGAGCTATTCGTGTGGGCATTAGACAGCGAAGTCAAAAGCTTACATCGTCATAATGTGCGTCTACGGGTGATTGGTGATACCAGCCGATTCAACTCACGCCTACAAGAACGTATCAAAAAAGCCGAAGCATTAACCAGTGACAATACCGGGTTGACGCTCAATATCGCCGCGAATTATGGCGGGCGTTGGGATATCATTCAGGGAGTGCGACAGCTTGCGTCGCAGGTGCAGGAAGGCTCATTGCGCCCGGAACAGATAGATGAAGAACTGCTCGGTCAGCAGATCTGCATGCATGAACTGGCTCCCGTAGATTTAGTAATTAGGACAGGGGGAGAGCATCGCATCAGTAATTTTCTCATCTGGCAAATTGCCTATGCGGAACTTTATTTTACCGATGTTCTTTGGCCTGATTTCGATGAACAAGACTTTGAAGGTGCACTAAATGCTTTTGCAAACCGAGAGCGTCGTTTTGGTGGCACAGCACCTGGTGGTGAATAAGCCTGTTGGGGGTCACTTTTGCTGAAGTATCGCCTGATTTCCGCGTTTATTATGATTCCCATTGTTATCGCGGCGCTGTTTTGGCTTCCGCCACCAGGATTTGCGATTGCTACGTTGGTGATTTGCATGCTGGCAGCGTGGGAATGGGGGCAACTTGCTGGTTTCGTTGCTCGTTCACAGCGTATTTGGCTTGCCGTCCTGTGTGGCCTGCTGCTGGCCGTGATGCTGTTTACGTTGCCCGAGTATCGTCACACGGTTCATTTGCCGGTGATAGAGATGTCGCTTTGGGCCTCGCTGGGCTGGTGGGTTGCTGCACTACTGCTGGTGCTGTTTTATCCCTCTTCTGCGGCGCTGTGGCGCAATTCTAAGCCGATACGTCTGGTTTTTGGTCTGTTGACCATTATCCCTTTTTTCTGGGGAATGGTGGCGCTGCGCAGCTGGCATTATGATATCAATCACTACAGCGGCTCGGTATGGCTACTGTATGTGATGTTCCTGGTATGGGGCGCGGACTCAGGCGCTTATATCTTTGGGAAGATGTTTGGTAAGCATAAGCTGGCACCGAAAGTTTCCCCGGGTAAAACCTGGCAGGGCTTTATTGGCGGACTGGCAACCTCTGCGGTTATCTCTTTGCTGTTTGGCATGTGGGCGGATTTAAACGTTGCGCCCGCGGTTCTGTTAACCTGTTCCATTGTTGCCGCGCTGGCCTCTGTTTTGGGTGATTTAACCGAAAGTATGTTCAAGCGCGAGGCAGGTATTAAAGATAGTGGTCACCTGATCCCAGGACATGGTGGTATTCTTGACCGCATTGACAGTCTGACAGCGGCGGTGCCGGTGTTTGCGTGTCTGCTGCTTCTGGTATTCAGGACGATTTAACGGAAGGTTTTATGCTGAGCATACTGTGGAATTTGGCTGCGTTTATCGTTGCACTGGGTGTTTTGATTACCGTGCATGAGTTCGGCCATTTTTGGGTTGCTCGCCGCTGCGGCGTTCGCGTGGAACGCTTTTCTATTGGGTTTGGTAAGGCGCTATGGCGTCGTACTGACCGCCAGGGAACCGAGTTTGTCATTGCTCTGATACCGCTGGGCGGTTACGTCAAAATGCTGGATGAACGCGTTGAGCCGGTGCTGCCGGAAATGCGTCATGCTGCGTTCAATAATAAAACGGTTTCCCAGCGAGCAGCCATCATTGCCGCTGGCCCGATTGCCAACTTTATCTTCGCTATCTTTGCCTATTGGCTGGTGTTTATCATCGGTATACCGAGCCTGCGCCCGGTGATCGGTGAAATAACCCCCAACTCTATCGCGGCCGAAGCACAAATTACCGCCGGCATGGAACTAAAAGCGATAGATGGCATCGAAACGCCTGATTGGGATGCGGTTCGCCTGGCGCTCATCGGCAAGATTGGCGATGCCAGCGCGCGAGTGTCTTATGCTCCGTTTGGGACTAATCAAACGCGTGACGTCACCCTTGATCTGAGCCACTGGCAGTTTGAGCCGGACAAGCAGGATCCGGTAACATCGCTGGGGTTCAGGCCTCGTGGCCCGCAGATTGAAAATGTGCTGGATGAAGTCCAGCCGCAATCAGCGGCAAGTAAGGCCGGTTTGCAAGCCGGGGACAGGATCGTTAAAGTCAACGGTCAGCCGCTCCTTCAATGGAGCACGTTTGTTAACCTGGTTCGTGATAATCCAGGGCAAGCGCTGGCTGTACAAATTGAAAGGCAGGGTAGCCCCTTGTCTTTGACGCTGATACCGGATACAAAACCGGGTAAAGCGAAGGCTGAAGGGTTTGCAGGGGTTGTTCCCAAAATTATCCCGCTGCCCGATGAGTATAAAACAGTGCGCCAGTATGGGCCGTTTACCGCTGTAGCAGAAGCCACGGATAAAACCTGGCAACTGATGAAGCTGACGGTCAATATGCTGGGGAAATTAATAACCGGTGATGTAAAACTGAACAACCTCAGTGGGCCAATCTCCATAGCTCAAGGTGCAGGTATGTCGGCGGAATATGGATTGATCTACTTCCTGATGTTCCTGGCGCTTATCAGCGTCAACTTAGGGATTATCAATCTGTTTCCACTCCCCGTCCTTGACGGTGGACACCTGCTCTTTTTGGCGGTTGAGAAACTGAAAGGCACACCGGTTTCCGAGCGAGTTCAGGACTTCAGTTATCGCATTGGCTCTATCTTGCTGGTGCTATTAATGGGGCTTGCACTTTTCAATGATTTCTCTCGTTTATAGAGAGAATTAGGTTAGGAAGAACGCATAACAACGATGGCGATGAAAAAGCTCCTCATAGCGTCGCTGCTGTTTAGCAGCGCCACCGTATACGGTGCAGACGGGTTCGTGGTGAAAGACATTCATTTCGAAGGCCTGCAGCGAGTCGCCGTCGGTGCGGCCCTCCTCAGTATGCCGGTGCGCGTAGGCGACACCGTCTCTGACGAGGATATCAGTAATACTATCCGCTCACTGTTTGCCACCGGCAACTTTGAAGATGTGCGGGTTCTGCGTGATGGCAATACGCTGCTGGTGCAGGTAAAAGAGCGTCCAACCATTGCCAGCATCACCTTCTCCGGCAACAAGTCGGTGAAAGATGACATGCTCAAGCAGAACCTTGAAGCTTCAGGCGTACGCGTAGGGGAATCCCTTGACCGTACTACCCTTGGCGACATCGAAAAAGGGCTGGAAGATTTCTACTACAGCGTCGGTAAATACAGCGCCAGCGTTAAAGCTGTCGTCACGCCGCTGCCGCGTAACCGTGTTGACCTGAAACTGGTGTTCCAGGAAGGGGTCTCCGCGAAAATCCAGCAGATCAACATCGTCGGTAATCATGCGTTTACCACGGATGAGCTCATCTCCCACTTCCAGTTACGTGATGAAGTGCCGTGGTGGAACGTAGTGGGCGATCGCAAATACCAGAAACAGAAGCTGGCGGGTGACCTTGAAACCCTGCGTAGCTACTATCTGGATCGCGGTTATGCGCGTTTCAACATTGATTCCACGCAGGTTAGCCTGACGCCGGACAAGAAAAGCATTTATGTGACCATCAACATCACCGAAGGCGATCAGTACAAGATTGCTGGCGTGGATGTGAAAGGCAATCTGGCAGGCCACTCGGCGGAAATCGAGAGCCTGACCAAGCTAAAGCCGGGTGAGCTGTATAACGGCACCAAAGTCACCAAAATGGAAGACGACATTAAGAAACTGCTGGGTCGCTATGGCTATGCTTATCCGCGCGTACAGACTCAGCCAGAAATTAACGACAGCGATAAGACCGTTAAGCTGCATGTTAACGTCGATTCCGGCAACCGTTACTACGTGCGTAAGATCCGCTTTGAAGGTAACGATACCAGTAAGGATTCCGTTCTGCGTCGCGAAATGCGTCAGATGGAAGGGGCCTGGCTGGGAAGCAACCTGGTTGATGCCGGTAAAGAGCGTCTGAACCGTCTCGGCTACTTCGAAACCGTTGATGTGGACACCCAGCGCGTATCCGGTAGTCCGGATCAGGTTGACGTAGTCTATAAGGTTAAAGAACGTAACACCGGTAGCTTCAACTTTGGTGTCGGTTACGGTACTGAAAGTGGCGTCAGCTTCCAGGTTGGGGTTCAGCAGGACAACTGGCTGGGCACCGGCTATTCTGTTGGTATCAGCGGAACCAAAAACGACTACCAAACGTATGCAGAACTCTCCGCGACCGATCCATACTTCACGGTTGATGGTGTGAGTCTCGGTGGACGTATCTTCTACAACGACTTTAAAGCGGATGATGCGGACCTGTCCGACTACACCAACAAAAGCTACGGTGTAGATACCACGCTGGGCTTCCCGGTGAATGAGTACAACACGCTGCGTCTTGGTGTGGGTTATGTGCATAACGACCTGTCGAATATGCAACCGCAGATAGCAATGTGGCGTTATCTGGATTCTGTGGGCCAACACCCGAATATGAACGCCAGTGACAACAGTTTCTCGGCGGATGACTTCACTCTGAACTATGGTTGGACATACAACAACCTCGACCGCGGTTACTTCCCGACGGATGGTTCTCGCGTCAACCTGAATGGTAAAGTCACCATCCCAGGCTCTGATAATGAGTTCTATAAAGTGACGTTAGATACGGCGACCTATTTCCCGATCAACGACGATCACACTTGGGTAATGCTTGGCCGTACCCGTTGGGGCTATGGTGATGGTCTGGGGGGCAAAGAGCTGCCGTTCTACGAGAACTTCTACGCCGGTGGTTCAAGTACCGTGCGTGGCTTCCAGTCGAACAACATCGGCCCGAAAGCCGCTTACTTCGGTCCGAACCAGCGTAACTGTGGAACCGGTAACCTGTGTAACTCTAACGATGCGGTGGGCGGTAACGCCATGGGCGTTGCCAGCTTTGAGCTGATCACCCCGACGCCGTTCCTGAGCGAGAAGTACTCGAACTCTGTTCGTACTTCTCTGTTCGTCGATGCGGGTACCGTTTGGGATACCAAATGGCAGAATACCGCCGACACCAGAGCTGCCGGTATACCTGATTACAGCAACCCAAGTAATATTCGTATGTCTGCAGGTTTGGCATTGCAGTGGATGTCTCCTCTGGGGCCGCTGGTGTTCTCTTATGCCCAGCCGTTTAAGAAATATGATGGAGACAAGGCAGAACAGTTCCAGTTTAACATTGGTAAAACCTGGTAATTTGTTCTGCGCGACGGAACGCAACAGCAGTGAGGCGTTGCACCTGTTAGCCGCTTAGCCAGTTTGCGGGTGCTCGCAAAAAAACAGTGTCTTCGGACACCTATGGGATGGTAAGGAGTTTATTGTGAAAAAGTGGTTAGTTGCCGCAGGTCTCGGGATTGCTATGGTTGCTTCAGCCGGCGCTCAGGCTGCCTCCAGCATCGCAGTAGTTAACATGGGCAACCTGTTCCAACAGGTAGCACAAAACACCGGTGTTTCTAAAACCCTGGAAAATGAGTTCAAAGGCCGTGCCGGCGAACTGCAGGGCATGGAAAACGATCTGCAATCCAAAATGCAGCGCCTGCAGCGCGATGGTTCAACCATGAAAGCTTCAGATCGCAGCAAAATGGAAAAAGACGTGATGGCTCAGCGCCAGTCGTTCTCCGAAAAAGCACAGGCTTTTGAGCAGGATCGCAACCGTCGTTCCAACGAAGAGCGCAGCAAACTGGTTACCCGTATCCAGGCCGCTGTGAAGAAAGTTGCAGATGATAAAGGTTACGATGTTGTTCTGGATGCAAACACCGTTGCTTACGCAGGTAACGACGTGAAAGACATCACTGCAGACGTACTGAAACAGGTTAAATAAGTAATGTCTTCGATTCGACTGGCTGAATTAGCCCAGCAGTTGGATGCAGAATTGCACGGTGATGGCGATATCGTCATCACCGGCGTTGCATCTATGCAAACTGCCCAGTCTGGCCACATTACGTTCATGGTTAATCCTCGCTATCGTGAACATCTGGCGGCCTGCCAGGCTTCTGCCGTCGTTATGACCGAAGCCGACCTTCCATACGCTAAAAGCGCAGCGCTGGTAGTGAAGAATCCCTATCTGACCTATGCTCGTATGGCACAAATTCTCGATACCACGCCTCAGCCTGCAAGTGACATCGCCCCAAGTGCGGTGATCGATCCCTCGGCGAAGCTGGGTGCGCATGTTTCTGTCGGCGCGAATGCCGTTATCGAATCCGGCGTTGTGCTCGGCGATAACGTCGTTATCGGTGCTGGCTGCTTTGTTGGCAAAAATACCAAAATTGGTGCCGGTAGCCGTCTATGGGCGAACGTCTCCATCTATCACGACATCGAGATCGGTGCTCAATGCCTGATCCAATCCAGCACGGTGATTGGCTCAGACGGTTTCGGTTACGCTAACGATCGTGGCAACTGGGTGAAAATCCCCCAGCTTGGCCGGGTGATTATTGGCGATCGGGTTGAGATCGGTGCCTGTACAACTATCGATCGCGGTGCGCTGGATGACACGATTATTGGCAATGGTGTTATCATTGATAATCAGTGCCAGATTGCACATAACGTTGTGATTGGCGACAATACTGCGGTTGCGGGTGGCGTTATCATGGCAGGCAGCCTGAAAATTGGCCGTTACTGCATGATTGGCGGTGCCAGCGTGATCAATGGTCATATGGAAATCTGTGACAAGGTGACTGTGACCGGCATGGGTATGGTGATGCGTCCTATCACCGAACCGGGAGTTTACTCCTCGGGTATTCCGCTGCAGCCTAATAAAGCGTGGCGTAAAACCGCTGCCCTGGTGATGAACATCGATGAAATGAGCAAACGCTTAAAAGCCATCGAACGTAAGGTCAATCAACAAGACTGATCGTCGCCTGCTCCCTGCGCTGCCGTGCTTCCAGCCATAAGGGCTGAAGCGTGAGCCGCGCGATTTGATTTGCGGCCTGCTGGCTTTCCTTAAGATAGCCGCAGGCCGTGTTATTATTGTCATTTAGAATATTTAGACAGGAAGAGTATTTTGACAACTGACACTCATACTCTGCACATTGAAGAGATTTTAGAGCTTCTGCCGCACCGTTATCCGTTCTTGCTGGTTGACCGCGTGCTGGATTTTGAAGAAGGTCGTTTTCTGCGCGCAGTAAAAAATGTCTCTGTAAATGAGCCGTTTTTCCAGGGCCACTTCCCGGGCAAGCCGATTTTCCCTGGCGTGCTGATTCTGGAAGCGATGGCGCAGGCTACCGGTATTCTGGCGTTTAAAAGCGTGGGTAAACTTGAACCGGGTGAACTGTACTACTTTGCCGGCATTGATGAAGCGCGCTTCAAGCGCCCGGTGGTGCCTGGCGATCAGATGGTTATGGAAGTGACCTTTGAGAAAACTCGTCGTGGTTTGACGCGTTTCAAAGGCGTTGCGACCGTTGACGGAAAAATTGTCTGCGAAGCAACCATGATGTGCGCACGCAGCCGGGAGGCCTAATACGTGATTGATAAGTCCGCCTTTATTCATCCAACCGCTATCGTGGAAGAGGGTGCCATTATTGGTGCTAACGTCCACATTGGTCCGTTTTGTCTCGTCGGTCCAAACGTTGAAATCGGCGAAGGCACGGTACTGAAATCTCACGTTGTCGTGAATGGCCATACTAAAATTGGCCGTGATAACGAGATTTATCAGTTCGCGTCTATCGGTGAAGTTAACCAGGATCTGAAATATGCGGGCGAGCCTACTCGTGTGGAAATTGGCGATCGCAACCGCATTCGCGAAAGCGTCACCATCCATCGTGGTACGGTGCAAGACGAGGGATTGACGAAGGTGGGTAGCGACAACCTGCTGATGATCAATGCGCACGTTGCGCATGATTGCCAGATTGGCGATCGCGTTATCCTCGCGAACAATGCAACGCTCGCGGGTCACGTACAAATTGGGGATCACGCTATCATTGGTGGAATGACCGCGGTGCATCAGTTCTGCATCATCGGTGCTCACGTTATGGTTGGCGGCTGCTCCGGCGTCGCGCAGGACGTTCCTCCTTACGTTATCGCACAGGGTAACCATGCGACACCGTTTGGCGTGAACATTGAAGGCCTGAAGCGACGTGGTTTCAGCAAAGAGGCGCTGCACGCGATTCGTAACGCCTATAAGATCCTCTATCGCAGTGGCAAAACGCTTGAAGAGGCGAAGCCGGAAATCGCTGAAATTGCAGCTCAGCATCCGGAAGTAAATGCATTTGTTGAATTCTTTGCGCGCTCAACGCGCGGCTTGATTCGCTAAATGAAGCCTGGTCGTCCCCTTACGATTGCCCTGGTCGCCGGAGAAACTTCCGGCGATATTCTTGGTGCCGGTCTTATTCGCGAACTGAAAGCTCGCGTTCCCGACGCGCGGTTTGTTGGCGTGGCAGGGCCACTTATGCAGGCCGAAGGCTGCGAAGCCTGGTATGAGATGGAAGAGCTTGCGGTCATGGGCATTGTTGAAGTGCTCGGTCGCCTGCGTCGCCTGCTGCATATTCGCAGTGACCTCACGAAGCGCTTCACCGAACTGCAGCCCGATGTCTTTGTCGGCATCGATGCCCCGGATTTCAACATTACCCTCGAAGGCAACCTTAAAAAGCAGGGGATCCGTACGATCCACTACGTCAGCCCGTCTGTTTGGGCATGGCGGCAAAAACGCGTTTTCAAAATTGGCAGAGCGACCGATCTGGTGCTGGCTTTTCTGCCTTTCGAAAAAGCGTTTTACGACCGGTTTAATGTACCGTGTCGCTTCATCGGGCATACCATGGCGGACGCTATGCCGCTCGATCCGGATAAAAAAGCTGCTCGTGCAGCATTAGGCATCGCGCCTGATGCAAAATGCCTGGCGCTGCTGCCTGGCAGTCGTGGGGCTGAAGTCGAAATGCTAAGCGCAGACTTCCTGAGAACCGCACAGCTACTGCGTAAACGCTGGCCCGCACTTGACGTTGTCGTGCCGCTGGTGAATGCAAAGCGCCGCGAGCAGTTTGAAAGGATTAAGGCTGAGGTTGCCCCAGAGCTTCACGTCCATCTGCTTGATGGAAAAGCGCGTGAAGCAATGATCGCCAGCGACGCCGCGCTTCTGGCCTCCGGGACAGCTGCGCTTGAATGTATGCTGGCGAAATGCCCGATGGTTGTAGGCTACCGCATGAAGCCTTTCACCTTCTGGCTGGCGAAGCGCCTGGTGAAAACCGATTATGTCTCGCTGCCGAATCTGCTGGCCGGGCGCGAACTGGTCAAAGAGCTGCTGCAGAACGAGTGTGAGCCTGTTGGACTGGCATGCGCGCTGGAGCCGCTGCTGGAAGACGGCGCGGTCAGTCACCAGGTGCATGATACTTTTCGGGATTTGCACCGGCAGATCCGTTGCAACGCGGATAAACAGGCGGCGGATGCCGTGCTGGAGCTGGCAGAATGATGGACTTTATTTATCCCCATACTCATTTGGTCGCTGGCGTCGATGAGGTTGGCCGTGGCCCGTTAGTCGGCGCGGTTGTCACCGCGGCGGTGATCCTTGATCCAGCAAGGCCGATCGTGGGGCTGGCGGATTCGAAAAAATTATCAGAAAAGCGTCGGCTGGCGCTGTATGACGAGATTATCGACAAGGCATTAAGCTGGAGTCTGGGCCGCGCCGAGCCGGAAGAGATTGATCAACTCAATATTCTGCACGCCACGATGCTGGCAATGCAGCGTGCGGTTGCGGGCCTGAGCGTCGTTCCGGAATATGTGTTGATCGACGGCAACCGCTGCCCTGCGTTACCTGTGCCGTCGCTGGCGGTAGTAAAAGGCGACAGCCGGGTGGCAGAAATCAGCGCGGCGTCAATACTGGCCAAAGTTACGCGCGACCGTGAAATGGCCGAGCTGGACGTTAGCTTCCCACAATACGGCTTTGCCCAACACAAGGGCTATCCGACCGCTTTTCATCTTGAGAAGCTTGCCGAGCATGGGGCTACTGAGCACCATCGCCGCAGCTTTGCCCCTGTTAAACGCGCGCTTGGACTGCTGTCCTGACCCGCAAGTAGCTGATACAGAGTAATTGGTGAGAGATGGCTGAACCACGTTTCATTCACCTTCGGGTGCACAGTGACTATTCCATGATTGATGGGCTGGCAAAAACCGGGCCGCTGGTAAAAAAAGCCGCGGCGCTGGGCATGCCTGCTCTCGCTATCACCGATTTCACCAACCTTTGCGGCCTGGTGAAATTCTACGGTTCCGGCCATGGCGCCGGCATTAAGCCTATCATCGGTGCTGACTTCAACGTGGCTAACGAGCTGTTGGGTGACGAATTGAGTCATTTGACGGTGCTGGCCACGAACAATGAAGGCTATCAGAATCTTACCTTACTGATTTCTCGTGCCTACCAGCGCGGCTACGGCGCAGCGGGCCCGATTATCGATCGTGAATGGCTGGTCGAGCTCAATGACGGTTTGATCCTGCTTTCCGGTGGGCGCATGGGGGATATTGGCAAAAGCCTGCTTCGTGGGAACCAGCCGCTGGTCGATCAGTGTCTGGCGTTCTATCAGCAGCATTTTGCCGATCGCTTCTATCTGGAACTGATTCGCACCGGGCGGATTGATGAAGAGAGCTACCTTCACGCCGCAGTGGCGCTTGCCGATGAACGAGGCTTGCCGGTCGTTGCAACCAACGATGTTCGTTTTCTCGAACCGGGTGACTTTGACGCGCACGAAATTCGCGTAGCGATCCACGATGGCTTTACGCTCGACGACCCTAAACGTCCGCGCAACTATTCAGCTCAACAATATATGCGTAGCGAAGAAGAGATGTGCGAGCTGTTCTCGGACATCCCTGAAGCGCTGGAAAACAGCGTTGAAATTGCCAAACGCTGCAACGTCACCGTGCGCCTTGGCGAGTATTTCCTGCCGCAGTTCCCTACCGGTGAAATGACCACTGAAGACTTCCTGGTCATGAAATCCAAAGAGGGGCTGGAGGAGCGTCTTGAGTTCCTGTTCCCGGATCCTGAAGTTCGCGCTGAAAAACGCCCTGAATACGACGAGCGTCTGGATATCGAGCTGCAGGTTATCAACCAGATGGGGTTCCCCGGCTACTTCCTGATCGTAATGGAGTTTATCCAGTGGTCGAAGGATAACGGCGTGCCGGTAGGGCCGGGCCGTGGCTCCGGCGCAGGCTCGCTGGTGGCCTATGCGCTAAAAATTACCGACCTCGATCCGCTGGAATTTGACCTGCTGTTCGAACGTTTCCTTAACCCGGAACGTGTTTCCATGCCCGACTTCGACGTCGACTTCTGCATGGAGAAACGCGACCAGGTTATCGACCACGTTTCAGAGATGTATGGTCGCGAAGCCGTTTCACAGATCATTACCTTCGGTACGATGGCGGCAAAAGCGGTTATTCGTGACGTAGGCCGCGTGCTCGGCCACCCTTACGGTTTTGTCGACCGTATTTCCAAGCTGGTACCACCGGATCCTGGCATGACGCTGGCGAAAGCCTTCGAGGCAGAGCCTCAGCTGCCGGAGATCTACGACGCTGACGAAGAAGTTAAAGCACTGATCGACATGGCGCGCAAGCTGGAAGGCGTCACGCGTAACGCCGGTAAGCACGCCGGGGGCGTAGTTATTGCGCCGACCAAAATTACCGATTTTGCGCCGCTTTACTGTGACGATCAGGGGCAGCATCCGGTTACCCAGTTCGATAAAAACGACGTTGAATATGCCGGCCTGGTGAAGTTTGACTTCCTGGGGCTGCGTACGCTGACGATCATCGACTGGGCGCTGAAAATGATCAACCCGCGTCGGGCAAAACAAGGGCTGGAGCCGATTGATATCGCCGCCATCCCGCTCGACGACAAGAAAAGCTTCGACATGCTGCAGCGCTCGGAAACCACCGCAGTCTTCCAGCTTGAATCCCGCGGCATGAAGGACCTGATTAAGCGTCTGCAGCCCGACTGCTTCGAAGATATGATCGCCCTCGTGGCCCTGTTCCGTCCGGGCCCGCTGCAGTCAGGGATGGTAGATAACTTCATTGACCGTAAGCACGGCCGTGAAGCGATTTCTTATCCGGACGTGGAATGGCAGCACGAAAGCCTTAAACCGGTACTGGAGCCAACCTACGGCATCATCCTGTACCAGGAACAGGTTATGCAGATTGCTCAGGTGCTCTCAGGTTATACCCTCGGCGGCGCAGATATGCTGCGTCGTGCGATGGGTAAAAAGAAACCGGAAGAGATGGCCAAGCAGCGCGGCACCTTTGAAGAGGGCGCGATAAATAACGGCGTCGACGGCGAGCTGTCGATGAAAATCTTTGACCTGGTAGAGAAGTTTGCCGGGTACGGCTTTAACAAATCTCACTCCGCCGCCTATGCTTTGGTCTCTTACCAGACGCTCTGGCTCAAGGCTCACTATCCGGCCGAGTTTATGGCGGCGGTGATGACCGCGGATATGGACAATACCGAAAAGGTGGTTGGCCTGGTGGATGAGTGCTGGCGCATGGGGCTGAAAGTCCTGTCGCCGGATATTAACTCTGGTCTTTATCATTTCCACGTCAACGATGACGGGGAAATTGTTTACGGTATCGGCGCGATCAAAGGCGTGGGTGAAGGCCCAATTGAAGCCATTATCGAGGCGCGTAATCAGGGCGGGCATTTCCTCGATCTCTTTGATCTGTGCGCGCGCTCTGATATTAAAAAGCTGAATCGCCGGGTGCTTGAAAAACTGATTATGTCCGGGGCATTCGACCGCCTCGGGCCGCACCGTGCTGCGCTGATGAACGCGCTGGCTGATGCGTTGAAAGCGGCCGACCAGCATGCGAAAGCGGAGGCTATCGGCCAGGCGGATATGTTTGGCGTCCTGGCTGAAGAGCCTGAGCAGGTCGAAAAGTCCTATGCCAGCGTGATCCCATGGCCGGAACAGGTGGTGCTGGAAGGGGAGCGTGAAACGCTTGGACTGTATCTTACCGGTCACCCAATTAACCAGTACCTGAAAGAAATTGAGCGCTATGTCGGTGGCATGCGCCTGAAAGAGATGCACCCGACAGATCGTGGTAAAGTGACCACGGCTGCGGGTCTGGTGATTGCTTCGCGGGTTATGGTCACCAAGCGGGGTAATCGCATTGGCATCTGTACGCTGGATGACCGTTCTGGTCGTCTGGAAGTGATGTTATTCACAGATGCACTAGAAAAATACCAGCATCTGCTGGAAAAAGACCGTATCCTGATCGTCAGCGGACAGGTCAGCTTTGATGACTTCAGCGGAGGGCTTAAAATGACGGCCCGCGAGCTGATGGACATCGACGAAGCCCGTGAAAAGTACGCGCGTGGGCTTGCTATCTCGCTGACGGACAGGCAAATTGATGACCAGCTTTTAAACCGTCTCCGTCAGTCTCTGGAACCCCATCGTTCGGGGACAATTCCAGTACATCTCTACTATCAGAGGGCGGATGCACGCGCTCGTTTGCGTTTTGGCGCAGCATGGCGTGTTTCCCCTAGCGATCGGTTACTTAACGATTTGCGAACGCTGATTGGTTCGGAGCAGGTGGAACTGGAGTTTGACTAAAACAGGAATATTATGAGTCTGAATTTCCTTGATTTCGAACAGCCGATTGCAGAGCTGGAAGCGAAAATCGATTCCCTGACGGCCGTTAGCCGCCAGGATGAAAAACTGGATATTAATCTGGACGAAGAAGTGCAGCGTCTGCGCGAGAAAAGCGTTGAGCTGACCCGCAAGATCTTCGCTGATTTAGGCGCATGGCAGATCGCGCAACTGGCGCGTCACCCGCAGCGCCCGTACACGCTGGATTATCTGCGCCTGGCTTTTGACGAGTTCGATGAGCTGGCGGGTGACCGCGCTTATGCTGACGATAAAGCCATTGTCGGGGGGACCGCTCGTCTGGACGGCCGTCCGGTGATGATCATTGGTCATCAGAAAGGGCGTGAAACCAAAGAGAAGATCCGTCGTAACTTTGGGATGCCGGCGCCTGAAGGCTACCGCAAAGCGCTGCGTCTGATGGAAATGGCTGAACGCTTTAATATGCCAATCATTACCTTCATCGACACGCCGGGTGCTTATCCTGGCGTTGGCGCTGAAGAGCGTGGCCAGTCAGAAGCGATCGCCCGTAACCTACGTGAAATGTCTCGTCTGAAAGTGCCGGTTATCTGCACCGTGATTGGTGAAGGGGGTTCCGGCGGTGCGCTGGCCATTGGCGTGGGCGACAAAGTGAATATGCTGCAGTACAGCACCTATTCGGTTATCTCTCCGGAAGGCTGCGCGTCCATTCTGTGGAAAAGCGCAGATAAAGCTCCGCTGGCGGCAGAAGCGATGGGCATCATTGCTCCTCGTCTGAAAGAGTTGAAGCTTATCGATACCGTTATTCCAGAACCGCTTGGCGGCGCACACCGCAATCCGGAAGTGATGGCTGCTTCCCTGCGTGCACAGCTTCTGGCTGACCTGGCTGACCTCGATGTGCTGAATAAAGACGAGCTGTTAAACCGTCGCTATCAGCGCCTGATGAGCTACGGCTACGCCTGATTTTATGCTGTAAAATAGCGATAAGGGTCGGATTTTCCGGCCCTTTTTGCATTTATCGCTTCCTGGAAAACCCCATTGCGCTATGCTTAGCAAAGTCTTTTTCCAGGAGGTGAACATTGAATACTATTGCGATCATGGGGCCGCACGGCGTTTTCTACAAAGACGAGCCCATCAAGGAACTTCACCGCGCCCTGGAGCTGCAAGGCTTTCAGCTCATCTACCCGACTAACAGCACCGATCTTCTCAAGCTGATTGAACACAATCCACGCATCTGCGGCGTTGTCTTTGACTGGGACGAATACAGCCTCGATTTGTGCAGTGAAATTAACCTGCTAAATGAAAACCTGCCGCTGTATGCGTTTATCAATACTCACTCCTCTTTGAACGTTAGCGTGAATGAAATGCGCATGGCGCTGTGGTTCTTCGAATATGCGCTTAGCGCCGCCGACGACATCGCCCTGCGTATTCGCCAGTACACCGATGAGTACCTGGATACGATTACGCCGCCGCTGACCAAAGCGCTGTTCACCTATGTTAAAGAGGGGAAATATACCTTCTGTACGCCAGGACATATGGCCGGTACCGCCTACCAAAAAAGTCCTGTTGGTTGCCTGTTTTACGACTTCTTTGGCGGCAATACGCTGAAGGCTGACGTATCGATTTCGGTCACGGAACTGGGATCGCTGCTTGACCATACCGGCCCTCATCTTGAGGCGGAAGAGTATATCGCCCGCACTTTTGGCGCTGAGCAAAGCTATATGGTGACCAACGGCACTTCGACGTCCAACAAGATTGTCGGCATGTATGCCGCGCCGTCCGGCAGTACGATCCTCGTGGACCGCAACTGCCATAAATCGCTGACCCACTTGCTGATGATGACTAACCTGGTGCCGATCTGGCTGAAGCCTACGCGCAACGCGCTGGGTATTCTCGGTGGAATTCCTCAGCGTGAGTTCACTCGTGAAATTATCGAGCAGAAAGTGGCGGCGACGCCAGATGCCCGGTGGCCGGTACACGCTGTGATCACCAACTCAACCTATGACGGTCTGCTGTATAACACCGACTTCATCAAGAAAACGCTGGATGTGCCGTCTATTCATTTTGATTCTGCCTGGGTGCCCTATACCAACTTTCACCCGATCTATCAGGGGAAAAGCGGCATGAGCGGCGATCGTGTACCGGGCAAGGTTATCTATGAAACCCAGTCGACCCACAAGCTGCTGGCGGCATTCTCTCAGGCTTCGCTTATCCATATTAAAGGCGACTACGACGAAGAGACCTTTAACGAAGCCTACATGATGCATACCACAACGTCGCCAAGCTACCCGCTGGTGGCCTCGATTGAAACCGCGGCCGCCATGCTGCGAGGCAATCCGGGAAAACGGCTGATTAATCGTTCCGTGGAGCGGGCTTTGCATTTCCGTCGTGAAGTACAGCGTTTACGCGAAGAGTCAGAAGACTGGTTCTTCGATATCTGGCAGCCCGATCGTGTTGACGAGGCCGAGTGTTGGCCAATAGCGCCCGGTGAGGAAGACTGGCACGGCTTCCGGGACGCGGATGCCGATCATATGTTCCTCGATCCGATCAAAGTGACCATCCTGACGCCGGGAATGAGCGAGCTGGGGGAGATGGCGGAGGAGGGGATCCCGGCAGCGCTGGTGGCTAAGTTCCTGGACGAGCGCGGCGTCGTGGTAGAAAAAACAGGCCCGTATAACCTGCTGTTCTTATTCAGTATCGGTATTGATAAAACCAAAGCACTAAGCCTGTTGCGCGGGCTGACGGAGTTCAAACGCGCTTACGATCTTAACCTACGGGTGAAGAACATGCTGCCGGATCTGTACGCGGAAGATCCTGATTTTTATCGCAACATGCGTATTCAAACGTTGGCGCAGGGGATCCATAAACTGATCAAACAGCATAACCTGCCGGATCTGATGCTGCGCGCCTTTGATGTGCTGCCGGAAATGCGTATGACGCCGCACGAAGCTTATCAGCAGCAGGTAAAAGGCAATGTAGAAACGGTGGAGATTGAAGAGCTGCTTGGGCGAGTCTCGGCTAACATGATCCTGCCTTATCCTCCCGGCGTGCCGGTGGTGATGCCCGGAGAAGTGATCGCCAGGGAGAGCCGTGCGGTGCTCGACTTCCTGCTGATGCTGTGTTCGGTCGGGGAGCATTATCCGGGCTTTGAAACGGATATTCACGGGGCAAAACTCGGTGAGGATGGGATCTACAGAGTACGAGTCCTAAAAGAAGCCTGAGTGCTTGCTTTGCGGGGAAACGGTGATTACCTTGCCTGCAGTGACTAAGGAGATTTTATGCTGGGTTTAAAGCAAATTCATCACGTCGCGATTATCGCGTCGGACTACGAGCGCAGTAAGCAGTTCTATTGTGATGTGCTGGAGTTTACGCTCGAAGCGGAAGTTTATCGCAAGGAGAGAGACTCCTGGAAAGGTGACCTTGCGCTGAACGGGCAGTACGTTATTGAGCTGTTCTCTTTCCCGTTCCCGCCAGCGCGGCCAAGCCGCCCGGAGGCCTGCGGGCTTCGCCACCTGGCATTCAACGTGGAGAATATCGACCAGGCGATCGCTCACCTTGAAAGCCATGGCGTAAAATGCGAACCCATTCGCATCGACCCCTACACGGATAAACGCTTCACCTTCTTCAGCGATCCTGACGGCCTACCGCTGGAACTTTATCAGCAGTAAGCCTTGCCAGCGTGGTTAATGCCCGGTAATTTGCCGGGCAAACCCTTTGTAATGGCGAACTATGACTATCCGCGAACTTCAGTCCTTTCTGCATCCTCACCGCCAGTTGCTGGTGGCGTTTAGCGGTGGGCTGGATTCGACCGTTCTGCTGCATCAGCTGGTGACCCTTCGCGATACGCTGCAACCTGCGCTTAAGATCCGGGCGATGCATATTCATCATGGGCTTAGCCCGCGGGCGGATAGCTGGGTGGAGCACTGCCGGGCGCTTTGTGTGGCATGGCGCGTGCCGTTCGATGTGGCTCATGTGCAGCTTCCACCCGGTGGGCAGGGTATCGAAGGGGAAGCGCGAATCGCTCGCTATCAGGCGCTATCAGGTTCGCTTCTGGCAGGTGAAGTCCTGCTGACGGCACAGCATTTGGACGATCAGTGTGAGACCTTCCTGTTGGCGCTTAAACGCGGAAGCGGCCCGGCGGGGCTGGCGTCGATGCCCTCTATCTTACCTTTTGGCGATACCTCATTATTGCGCCCACTGCTGGCGACGTCCCGTTCTGAGCTTGAAGAGTGGGCGCGGGTTCACCAGTTAAACTGGATTGAAGACGAAAGTAATCAGGATGATAAATATGACCGGAATTTCCTGCGCCTGAGGGTGGTTCCCCTGCTGCTGCAGAGGTGGCCTCACTTTTCCCGCAGCGTTGCCCGGAGCGCTGAGTTGTGCGGCGAGCAGGAACAACTGCTGGATGAACTTTTAGCTGAACAGCTCGGCGGACTGATGTCGCGGCAGGGAGCGTTGCGTATTGAGCCATTGGCGGAGGTGAGCGAGGCCCGACGTTTTGCTTTACTGCGCCGCTGGCTGGCTTATCACCGTGCGGCAATGCCTTCGCGCGCGGCGCTCGAGCGTCTTTGGCAGGAAGTTGCCCTGAGCCGGGAAGATGCAAACCCTCGCCTGCGCCTGGGGGCTCATGAAATCAGGCGTTTCCAGGGGGCGTTGTATTGGGTGCCCCTGCAGGAAATAGACAAAGAGACCGTTTATTCATGGCTCGCACCGTATCAACCGCTCTCTCTTCCAGGCATGGGAACCCTGTCTGTTAGCGAAAACGGTATTGCGGTGCGAAAACCTCTGGCGGATGAGGCTGTTAGCGTTCGCTTTAAGGCCTCAGGTCTGCTGCATATTGTCGGCAGAGATAAAGGCCGAACGCTGAAAAAAATCTGGCAGGAACTGCGTATTCCACCGTGGCAGCGTGATGCCACGCCGCTGCTGTTTTATGGCGAACAGCTTATTGCTGCACCAGGCGTTTTTGTCACCCGTGAAGGACAGGCAACGGATCATTCATGCTGGCATATAGACTGGCAAAAGGGAGTTGAGCAATGAAAAAAATCGTACTGCTGCTTGGGCTAATGGCCTGCAGTTTACCCGCTCTCGCTAAAGGAGATGCCCAAGCTGGAGAAGCGAAGGCGATGACCTGTGTCGCCTGCCATGGGATGAACGGTAAAGCGTCTGCGCCGCTCTATCCAAACATCGGCGGGCAGAGCGAAGCCTATCTCGAACACTCGCTTCAGGCTTACAAAAAAGGGGAGCGGAGCGGTGGGCAGGCAGAAATCATGAAGGCTTACGTCAGCGGGCTTTCGGATGAGGATATCAGTAATCTGGCGGCGTACTACGCCTCAATGAAGCCGTAAACAAAACGGGCAACCAACCTGGCTGCCCGTTTTGTGTTATATGCGGTGACAACCGTTATTCAACGCTGACTACAATGGTGCCAATTTCAGGGTGACTGAAGCTGTTAATCTTATCAAGGCGTAATTCACGCGAGGCGCCGGCGTCATCGACAATCAGGTATTCAACGTTTTTACGAGAAACCAGATCGCTCGCTTTGGCCTTGAAAATCTCCCCGTCTTTTAATTCCAGCGTAAGTAACAAGTGATGCTGGCAGGCGAGCTCGAGATTGTCATAATCATCACAGTTGATGGGTTGATACGCATCATTCATTGACATAATCGCTCACCAGTAAGTTCGCGGCAGCATAAGCCGCCTGTTCCCTGACCGACTCCGAGACGGCCTCGCTGGAGGCAACTTCGTTCAGAGCCTTCAATACGCATCCTAAGGCATCAGGAATGTAGCCTAAATCACCGCTGGCAATTTCCGCGTAGCGTTGTCGTACCAATTCACAATACTTTTCCACATACCCTCCTCTCAGAGTCCCGACTTCAGACCTATTCGTGGGGTCAAGTCTAAGCCTACGAAGATAAACTCTGTTTAGCAAGGTGACTATACCACAGCAATGTAACCGATATCAGCCACGCAAATATACCCGTCATACTTCGAGCCGCAGGTGCGTTAACTGCACTCGCTCACCCCAGTCACTTACTTTGTGTAAGCTCCTGGGGATTCACGAGCTTGTCGCCTGCCTGCAACTCGAATTATTTAGGGTATACCCGCCATACTTCGAGCCGCAGGTGTGTTATTTCGCTACAATAGCGCGCAATTGTGTATGGAGAAGTGTGATGGCGTTAAAAGCGACAATTTATAAGGCGACGGTGAATGTAGCCGATCTCGATCGTAATCGGTTTATGGACAGCAGCCTGACACTGGCACGCCACCCTTCGGAAACGCAGGAACGCATGATGCTTCGCCTGCTGGCGTGGATTAAATATGCGGATGAACGTCTGGAATTT
This sequence comes from Enterobacteriaceae bacterium RIT693, assembly GCA_009668225.1. Classification (GTDB taxonomy): domain Bacteria; phylum Pseudomonadota; class Gammaproteobacteria; order Enterobacterales; family Enterobacteriaceae; genus Cedecea. The sequence continues at coordinate 427,773 of WJYK01000004.1, forward strand.
ACGCGTGGGCTCAGCGCGGAAGAAGAGCCGGAGATCTGGCGAAAAAACGACCATCTTGGCATTGATTTGTGGGTAGAGCTTGGGTTGCCGGAAGAGCGCCGCGTGAAAAAAGCCTGCAGCCAGGCAGCTGAGGTGGCATTGTTTACCTATAATAGTCGGGCGGCGGAAATTTGGTGGCAGCAAAACCAGAATCGCCTGAGCCAGTTTAAAAACCTGTCTATCTGGTATCTGGATGATGCTCAGCTGGCGAAGCTAAGCGAGTTTGGCACACGCACCATGAACCTGCAGGCGACCATTCAGGATGGCGCGATTTGGCTGTCGGACAGCGAGAATAATCTGGAAATCCACTTTACGGCCTGGCAGCAGCGATGATTTCGGTGTCGCGGACGGTATCCATCCCGGACAATGAAGTGACGATTAGCGCTATCCGCGCCCAGGGGGCCGGGGGGCAGCATGTGAATAAAACCTCAACGGCTATTCACTTACGCTTTGATATCCCTGCCTCCAGCCTGCCGGAGTCGTATAAGATACGTCTGCTGGCGGTAAGCCATCACTTAATCACGCCTGAAGGTGTGGTGGTGATTAAGGCCCAGGAATACCGAAGCCAGGAGATGAACCGCGAAGCCGCGGTTGCTCGCCTGGTTTCACTGATACAAGAACTCACCGTAGTGCAGAAGAGCCGCTACGCGACAAAGCCGACGCGGGCTTCTAAAGAGCGGCGTCTGGCCTCAAAGGCGCAGAAGTCGACAACCAAGGCACTACGCGGCAAAGTTCGCCGTCATCCGGAGTAGCGGCGAATATTGGGACAACGGCATAAGGAATAAAGCATGAAGAAGAGTCTTCTGGCAGCGTTGGCAGCGCTTAGCCTGTTCACGCTATTTGGCTGTAATAATCGTACGGAAACGCAGACCCTGATCCCGGCTCAGGCGGCGGAACTGAAACCAATGCAGCAAAGCTATCGCGGCGTAGTGCCTTGCGCAGACTGTGAAGGGATTGAAACCTCTCTGTTCCTGGAAAAGGACGGCACCTGGGTGATGAACCAGACTTACCAGGGTAAGGGAGCCTCGTTTGCCAGCTACGGTAAATGGGCACGTACGGCCGATAAGCTGGTCTTAACCGACAGCGAAGGTGAAAAGCAGTACTTCCATCCAAAGGGCGACAGCCTGGTGATGCTGGATCGCGAAGGCAACCCGATCGAATCGCAGTTCAACTACACGCTGAAAGCGGTGGATGCGAAGTTGCCTTCAACGCCAATGCCGATGAAAGGTAAGTACAAATACATGGCTGACGCCGCTGTATTCGAAGATTGCGCCACCGGTAAAACTTTTGCCATAGCGGATAACGCCGAGCTGGAAAAAGGCTATGCGGCGGCGCGCGGTAAGAACAATGCGCCAATTTTGCTGGTAGTAGAAGGGCACTTTACGCTTCAGGCTTCACCAGACAGCGGTGAGCTGCAAAAAGCGCTGGTGGCCGACAAGGGCGCGAAGTTTAAGCCCGGCAAAGACTGTAACGACTAAAACGAAAAGCCCTGCAATTGCAGGGCTTTTTTACAGCGTTGCCAGCCTGCGAGCCTTCAGGTAAATGCCGGGTTTAATGTGCCCGACGTAGCTGAGCGGCATCGTTGGTGCCAGCGTTGCAACATCTCCCTCACGCATATGAAGCAAATCTGCCGGGCTTACCCAGCCAGGAGAGGCTTGCGTCAACGGTGTGCCTGCGTGCTCATAGGCGGCAAGAACAAACTCGGAGCAAAAGTAGTTCGCTTTATTGCCATCCGGGGTACTGAGTTGAGAAGCAGCGAGACCTTTTATACATTGCTGGCGAAACTCTTTCGAAAACGGATTTAGCGAGCAAAGATGTTTTGTCACCATGAAGGGAGCCATTTCAATAATCCCTTTATAGTTATAACCCTTACCAGATTTGCTGTGGGCAAATTCTCTGATGCTGGCAGCCTGTGCCATCGTGAGTTCAGGAAAACGCAAAGCCAGAAGCTTATCACTATGCTGCATGACTTCTTCAAGCGTGACTATCTGCACGCCAGATCCAACGGCTTCAGCCACTTCGCCCTGGCCAATATAAATTGCAACATGGCTTACCGCTGAAGTACTGAAGAGGCGAATACCGACAGAGGTCAGGCTGATCGTTGAAGACAGCAATAGATCCCCTGGTTGCAAATCCTGCTGATAAATTTCTTTCAATGTTTCATTGGGTGCTGAACTGATGCGCTGAAGTTTGAGTACTGAGGGAGGTGTGTTTGTGATTTTGTTTGTTGTTTTAGAAGGAAGGGCAATATCCATACTACAGCCCGAAACGAGTAAAGAGAGTGTCGCAATCCAGGCGCACCATTTCATAACATAATCCTTTATGTCGGCTTTTAATAAGCAAAACGCCCTGTTTTACAGGGCGTTGATTTACGGCATAGAGAGTATCAACTCTTGATACTTTTGACTAAAAAATCAACGATTTCGTTGACCTTGATCATCTGCTTCTCGCCGGCGCGGCGATGTTTGTATTCGATCTCTTCGTTATCGAGATTGCGGTCGCCGATGACGATGGTGTGAGGAATACCCATCAGCTCCATATCGGCAAACATCACGCCTGGACGCTCTTTACGATCGTCCAACAGCACATCGATACCCTGCGCACGCAGCGTGGTATACAGTTCTTCGGCCAGCTGCTGCACGCGGAAGGACTTGTGCATGTTCATTGGCAGAATCGCAACGTGGAACGGGGCGATAGCATCCGGCCACAGAATACCGCGGTCATCAAAGTTCTGTTCAATAGCGGCGGCTACCACGCGGGTAACACCGATACCGTAGCAGCCCATTGTCAGCGTCTGGTTACGGCCATCTTCGCCCTGAACGGCTGCTTTCAGCGCTTCAGAATACTTGGTGCCGAGCTGGAAGATGTGGCCGACTTCGATACCGCGCTTGATCATCAATGTGCCTTTGCCGTCCGGGCTTGGATCGCCGGCAACCACGTTACGGATGTCCGCAACTTCCGGCAGCGCAACGTCGCGTTCCCAGTTAATACCGACAAAGTGTTTGCCGTCGATGTTTGCGCCAGCGGCGAAATCGCTCATAGCGGCAACGCTGCGGTCAATAACAACCGGAACCGGCAGGTTGATCGGACCCAGGGAGCCAGGGCCAGCTTTCACGATATCGCGAATTTCCTGTTCGGTTGCGAACGTCAGCGGGCTTGCTACCTGTGGCAGCTTCTCGGCTTTCACTTCGTTCAGCTCGTGATCGCCACGAACCAGCAAAGCAACCAGCGGATAAGCGCTGCCTTCGGTCGCTTTTACCAGCAGAGTTTTAACCGTTTTCTCAACCGGCAGGTTGAATTGCTCTACCAGCTCGGCGATGGTTTTGGCGTTCGGGGTATCAATCTGGCTCATTTCAGCGGTTGGCGCTGCGCGGCCTGCTGCCGGCGCTAAAGCTTCAGCGAACTCAATGTTTGCTGCATACTCTGAGCTGTCAGAGAAGATCACATCATCTTCACCGCTTTGTGCCAGCACCTGGAACTCATGGGAGGCGCTGCCGCCGATAGAGCCGGTGTCCGCCTGCACCGCACGGAAGTCCAGACCCATGCGGGAGAAGATCTTGCTGTAAGCCTCATACATTTTGTCGTAGGTTTCCTGCAGGGATTCCTGAGACGTATGGAACGAGTAGGCGTCTTTCATCAGGAATTCGCGGGAACGCATCACGCCAAAGCGTGGGCGCACTTCGTCACGGAATTTGGTCTGGATCTGGAACAAATTCAGCGGCAGCTGTTTGTAGGAGCTCAGCTCGTTGCGAATCAGGTCGGTGATCACTTCTTCGTGAGTTGGACCCAGGACGAAAGGACGCTCGCCGCGGTCAACAAAGCGCAGCAACTCTGGACCATATTGCTCCCAACGCCCACTCTCCTGCCACAGGTCTGCTGGCTGAACCACCGGCATGCACATTTCGATAGCACCGGCGTTGTTCATCTCTTCACGCACGATGTTTTCGACCTTCTTCAGGACGCGCAAACCGGTCGGCAGCCAGGTGTATAAACCGGAGGCCAGCTTACGGATCATCCCGGCGCGCAGCATCAGCTGGTGGCTGACCACTTCGGCGTCGGCAGGTGTCTCCTTCAGGGTGGAGAGCAGATATTGGCTAGTACGCATGTTGTTACGGTTCCATTTGAACGGCGGATAACAGGCCATAGACGGCCTGCTTCAAAAAAAGTGGTTTAGTTTACCAGTGTGGCAGAGATGTCAAAAGAGAGGGGGGCTAAATTAACGCGCTTCGAGCGCAAACACCTCAAAGCCTTGCTCTGTGATGCGCCAGCGGACGTTAAAGTCCAGCAACAGCACCGCATAAGTCTTCCCGACATCCTCACCTTTACGATAAGCAGGACGAGGGTCCTGAGCAAGTACCTGGCCGATAAAACGCGCAATATGCGGATAGCGACCTTCTAGTCCGGCCAGCTGGTGCTGAATCTCGGGAGTAAAGGTCACGTTCATTTCCGCCTGAGGGGCCTGCTGCGCATAGCCGGCACGCGCGTCCGGCAAGGCTTCCGCAAAGGGTAGATACGGTTTGATATCCACAATGGGCGTACCGTCTACCAAATCCAGGCTGCCAAGCTGCAAAATGACTTCATCTTTCTGGCAATGAATGCCTTTCAGTTCAACCAGCGACATGCCAATAGGGCTGGGACGGAAAGTTGAGCGCGTTGCAAACACGCCCATTCGCGCATTACCGCCAAGCCGCGGAGGGCGTACCGTCGGGCGCCACCCACCTTCCATTGTCTGATGGAAAACAAACAGCAGCCACAGGTGGCTAAAAGCTTCCAGCCCGCGAACCGCATCGGCCTGGTTGTAGGGGGCGAGCAGATGCAGTTCACCGCCGCCATCTTTTACCAGACCTGGCTGACGCGGGACAGCGAACTTTTCTTTATAAGGAGAACGGACTACGCCTATTTGCGCAAACTGAAAAGGGGTCATTGCGCCGAAACTTGCAGCGCGGAGCCTACGCAAACGGCCTGACGGTAGCACCCCGGCGTACCCGTGGTGATGTCACAGCTGTGCTGCAGAACCGCATTGGCTTTCATTTTGGAAGCGTTGATCTGCATGCGTTTACGTGCGGTTGGGATATTCGGAGGCGAATCCTGATTGCTTGCCTGGCAAGACTCTCCGCTGACTTCGCCTAAATCACGGAACGGTTTACCCACTAAGTCTTCTGCGTTGGTGTAGATTCTGACAGGGGCAGGGCGAGGGGCTTTAGGTTTCTCGGTTTCTGTCTTCGGCGCAGCTGCCGTGCTTTGAACGGGTTCTACTGGAGATCTGCTTAGCATTGAACAGCCGCTCAGCATGAATGCTAATAAACAGATCGGTAAAGCACGCATAATTTTTCCTCAATGAATGTAAAACGGGGAACATTGAAGCAAGCTCGAACCAAAATAACAAGGCGGGCTTGCGCCCGCCTTAAATTATTTACGTAAAACTGAAGAATGGAAACTTACCAGCCTTTAACCGCGCCGCCGTTAAAGACTTTGTTGGCCGCTTCGTTCACTTCGTCAGACTGATATGCCTGAACGAATTTCTTCACGTTCTCTGCATCTTTGTTGTCTTCACGAGAAACGATCAGGTTCACGTAAGGAGAGTTTTTGTCTTCAACGAAGATGCCGTCTTTCGCTGGCGTCAGGCCAATCTGGCTGGCATAAGTGGTGTTGATGACTGCCAGGGCAATCTGCGCGTCATCCAGAGAACGTGGCAGCTGCGGTGCTTCCAGCTCAACCAGCTTCAGATTTTTTGGGTTCTCGGTCACATCCAGAACGGTTGGCAGCAGGCCAACACCGTCTTTCAGTTTAATCAGACCTTCTTTCTGCAGCAGCAGCAGAGAGCGGCCGAGATTCGTCGGATCGTTTGGCAGCGCGACCTGAGAACCCGGCTGCAGTTCATCCAGAGATTTGATTTTTTTGGAATAACCGGCAATTGGGTAAACAAAAGTATTGCCTACGGAAACCAGCTTATAGCCGCGATCTTTGATCTGCTGATCCAGGTAAGGTTTGTGCTGGAAGGCGTTAACGTCGATGTCGCCTTTGCTCAGCGCTTCGTTTGGCAGCACATAGTCGGTAAAGGTCACCAGCTCAACATCAAGGCCATATTTCTCTTTGGCGACTTTCTGAGCCACTTCGGCAACCTGCTGTTCTGCACCGGCGATCACACCGACTTTAATGTGGTTTGGATCTTTTTCTTCCTGACCGCAACCCACCAGGGCCAGAGAGCCAATCAGAGCGCCGACCGCAGCGAACGTTTTAAAGTTAAAAACCATGTCCTTTTCCTTGTATGAATGCAGTTGTGTTTATTTGTGTGTAACAGCCCGGACGATGCGATCGCCAGAGAATTGAATTAAGTAAACCAGCACAACCAGCAGAACCAGTACGGTGTTCATTACGGTAGCGTTGTAGCCGATGTAACCGTACTGATAACCGATCTGACCCAGACCGCCTGCGCCCACGGCACCGCCCATAGCAGAATAGCCCACCAGGGTAATAAGGGTAATGGTGGCGGCATTCACCAGGCCTGGAAGCGCTTCCGGCAGCAATACTTTGCGGATGATTTGCAGCGGCGTAGCACCCATCGCGCGTGAGGCTTCAATAAGGCCGGTTGGGATTTCCAGCAGGGCGTTTTCAACCATACGGGCAATAAACGGCGCGGCGCCCACGGTCAGCGGAACGATCGCGGCCTGCAGGCCGATAGAGGTTCCTACGATGACGCGGGTAAAGGGGATCATCCAGACGAGCAGGATAATGAACGGAATAGAACGGAAGATGTTAACTATCGCTGAGAGGCTGCGATAAAGCTTCGCGTTGGCGCTGATTTGCCCCGGACGAGTGATATAGAGCAGTACACCAACAGGCAAACCGAGCACGAACCCGAAGAAACCAGAAACAAAGGTCATGGCTAGCGTTTCATACACGCCGCGGGCCAGTAACCAAATCATTGCTTCAGACATAACCCAGTACCTCTACTTTGACGTGTTGCTCCTGCAGCCAGGCAATAGCCGCTTGCGTATCTTTTGGCTCGCCGTGCATTTCGCACAGCATGATGCCGAATTTCACGCCGCCGGCATAATCCATCTGCGCGCTAATAATGTTGCTGTTCACGTTGAAGGTACGTGCGGTTTCTGAGAGCAGTGGGGCATCGACCGACTGGCCGGTAAACTCAAGGCGTAATAAAGGTACTGCTTTATCCTTATTCTCTGCGCTCAGGCGCTGCGCATAGTCTTCGGGAATGTCCAGGTGCAGCGTGGACTGAATAAACTGCTGCGCCAGCGGCGTTTTAGGATGAGAGAAGACTTCACTCACCGTATCTTGTTCTATCAGCTCACCATTACTGATAACCGCAACGCAGTCACAAATACGCTTAACGACGTCCATCTCATGAGTAATAAGAAGAATCGTCAGCCCCAGGCGGCGGTTAATGTCTTTCAGTAATTCGAGAATGGAGCGAGTGGTTGCCGGATCGAGCGCGCTGGTGGCTTCATCACACAGCAGAACTTTCGGGTTGCTTGCCAGAGCACGGGCAATCGCCACACGCTGTTTCTGACCACCGGAAAGGTTTGCTGGCCACGCATCATGTTTCTCGCCCAGGCCGACTAAATCAAGCAGCTCGGTCACGCGACGTTGAATTTCTTCCTTTGGCTTATTATCCAGCTCCAGCGGCAAAGCCACGTTGCCAAATACGGTGCGCGAAGAGAGCAGGTTAAAGTGCTGGAAGATCATGCCAATCTGGCGACGAGCTTTGGTTAACTGGCTTTCAGAAAGCGTGGTCAGGTCCTGGCCATCAACCAGCACCGAGCCTTCCGTTGGGCGCTCGAGCAGGTTTACGCAGCGGATCAGGGTACTTTTACCGGCCCCGGATGCGCCAATCACGCCATAAATTTGCCCGGCAGGCACATGCAGGCTGACATTGTTTAATGCCTGTATGCTGCGGTTGCCCTGCTTGAACACCTTGGTGATATTTGAAAGTTTAATCATTGAGTTATTTATTATCGTTTATGTATACGCCGTGGAATTATCTGCTACCGGTAACCAAAGTTACCGTAATCGATCTGGATGTTAAGGCATCCAGACGTCTAAATCAATCAGGGAGTGAAGGACAGCTCTCTCCTTATTACTAAATCATGCGATACTAGACGCAATTAACCCGTTTCAGGAGTTCTCAAGTGGCACAGTCCGTACCCGCTATTTTTCTCGACCGCGATGGCACCATTAATGTCGATCATGGCTATGTATATGAAGTTGACCGATTCGAGTTTATTGATGGCGTTATAGAAGCAATGCGTGAGTTAAAAGAGATGGGCTTCGCTCTGGTACTGGTAACCAACCAGTCCGGCATTGCTCGCGGGATGTTCACTGAGGCAGATTTTGAAAACCTGACCGAGTGGATGGACTGGTCGCTGGCTGACCGTGGTGTCGATCTCGACGGTATCTATTATTGTCCGCACCACCCGGAAGGAAGCGTGGAAGAGTTCCGCCAGAACTGTGACTGCCGTAAGCCGCAGCCGGGGATGCTGATTTCTGCACGGGACTTCCTGCACATCGATATGGCTTCTTCTTATATGGTTGGCGACAAAATCGAAGACATGCAGGCAGCGGCTGCGGCAATGGTAGGAACAAAAGTTCTGGTTCGCAGCGGCAAATCAGTGACCGAAGAGGGGGAGGCGACTGCAGATTTGGTGATTAATAGCCTTGCAGACCTGCCAAAAGCCATTAAACAGCGCCAAAAATAAGCGTTACGATTAAAAAGTACGCGGTCAGAAAGTTTTTTCAAATTAGGGGTTGTCAGG
>WJYK01000040.1 GCA_009668225.1 Enterobacteriaceae bacterium RIT693
CAAATGTTATCAGCGATTAAGCGATAACTTTAGCAACAACGCCCGCGCCAACGGTACGGCCGCCTTCACGGATTGCGAAACGCAGACCGTCGTCCATCGCGATTGGGTGGATCAGGGTAACAACCATTTTGATGTTGTCGCCTGGCATTACCATCTCTACGCCTTCTGGCAGTTCGATGGTACCGGTCACGTCAGTTGTACGGAAGTAGAACTGTGGACGGTATCCTTTGAAGAACGGAGTATGACGGCCGCCTTCGTCTTTGGACAGGATGTACACTTCAGATTCGAACTTGGTGTGCGGCTTGATAGAGCCTGGCTTAGCCAGTACCTGACCACGTTCGATTTCTTCACGTTTGATACCACGCAGCAGAACACCTACGTTCTCACCAGCACGGCCTTCGTCCAGCAGTTTGCGGAACATTTCAACGCCGGTACAGGTTGATTTCGCAGTATCTTTGATGCCCACGATTTCAACTTCTTCACCCACTTTGATGATACCGCGCTCTACACGACCGGTAACAACGGTACCACGACCGGAGATGGAGAATACGTCTTCGATTGGCAGCAGGAACGGCTTATCGATAGCACGCTCTGGTTCCGGGATGTAAGAATCCAGGAAACCAGCCAGCTCAACGATTTTAGCTTCCCACTCTGCTTCGCCTTCCAGCGCTTTCAGAGCAGAACCGCGTACGATTGGAGTATCGTCGCCCGGGAAGTCGTACTGGGACAGAAGTTCACGAACTTCCATTTCTACCAGTTCCAGCAGCTCTTCGTCATCAACCATGTCACATTTGTTCAGGAACACGATGATGTAAGGAACGCCTACCTGACGACCCAGCAGGATGTGCTCACGGGTCTGTGGCATTGGGCCATCAGTCGCAGCAACAACCAGGATAGCGCCGTCCATCTGAGCAGCACCGGTGATCATGTTTTTAACGTAGTCGGCGTGCCCTGGGCAGTCAACGTGCGCGTAGTGGCGAGTCGGGGTGTCATATTCAACGTGGGAAGTGTTGATGGTGATACCACGAGCTTTTTCTTCTGGTGCGTTATCGATCTGGTCGAATGCACGAGCAGAACCACCGTAGGTTTT
>WJYK01000041.1 GCA_009668225.1 Enterobacteriaceae bacterium RIT693
AGCGGGGTTTTCTTTTTTCGCCTGATTACTGCATCCGGCGCAGGGCAGACTTGCGCGGCATCATTCCCTTGTGCCGTCTGGCCTGAGGCCACTTTTTGCCGGTCAGACTTAGCCCGAACCTGACCCGAACTTAGGGTAGACCTGCCTTCACCTGCATCAGACTTGCCCAGGTCAGAGCCAGACTTGCGCTCACCGCCCTCGTTATCTCCCACATTCAGCAGCCCGCACAGGTGGTTTTCTTCACCGCTACCGCCGTCCCACAGCAGTTCATAGCGCAGCAGATGGCCCCGGCTACCGCCGTGCAGCAGCAGGTATTCCATCTCCGTCAGACGCAGACAGTGGTTTTTAAGCTGGCTGTCGCTCCAGTTTGTCCACGCCCGGATATCCCGTCGCGTGAACCGCACCTCCGCAGGCTGGCAGTTCTGTGCCACGGCCATCGACGCCACCATCTCCTGTATCAGCAACAGCAGCTTGCGCGTCTGAGGCGGCATCTCGTCCAGCGTCCGCCCCAGCACCTCGTGCGCCAGCCGGTTCGCCAGTTCGATATCACGGGTCGTAACCTCGATATACTCCAGCCACTGGCCCCGGTGCTCCACCCGCTTCACCTCCCGCTGGTACTGGTGCAGCAGGGCAACGCTCTGTATCAGCGTCAGGTATTTCATATGGTCGCGCCGGGTGCGCGTCTTGTCCGAGAGGAACGTCAGCTTTTCCGCATACGGATTGACCACCTTCAGCGGCCGCAGCAGCCG
>WJYK01000042.1 GCA_009668225.1 Enterobacteriaceae bacterium RIT693
AAGGGTTGTTGGCCTGCGGCCTCCGCTTAAGGCGTTCATACCCGCCCGGCGGGGTCTGTCTGCGCCGGGTCGTGCCACGCGGTAAAGAAACGTGTCACTCCTTGCCGTCTCGCCAGCCTCCACTTCCCGCCCCGGTTCGGTGTGGTCATGCACAACCGGCGTTCCCCTCAACCTTCCGCGTTCCGGCAGCTAAGCAGGTGAAGCCGTCCGGTCATGCAAACTCCCCGTCACCTTAACCCGCGTGCACCATAGCGCCGTTCCGGCCCTTGCGGGCTTCGTCAGCCCGCGCCCGGCAGGCGGTTCACCGGGCCACAGACAAGCTGTGAGCCGGCTCCCGCCGCGGAGGAAACCGTTAATGACAGGCGACGTGATGTTGCTACAATGCCGGTCATGCAAAAAGGACTGATGAAGCTGGCGACATGGCTGTTGTGCCTGGTGATGTTCACCGGGGCGGTAGCGTGTTCGGGCGGAAAAAGCGCGTCGGGGAAAAAATCTCCGGGCATCGAAACGCCTCAGCAAAAACAGGTTGTAACTGACTGTCTGCACAGGGAAAAACCGGGTTCGTCGCTGGACTGCGCACCGGATAAC
>WJYK01000043.1 GCA_009668225.1 Enterobacteriaceae bacterium RIT693
ATCGGAAGGGCCACGTTCATGCTCATCAAATACCAGCCCATCCAGCGAGACGTGCAATACCTTAGCCAGCCTTATCAGGGCGTCTAAGGTTGGTTGAGCCGCCCCTGCTTCATAGCGGCGTATCTGGTTCACATGGATCGATGCGCTGTCTGCTAATGCCTGTTGGGTCAGATCGGCAGCCTTGCGCAGTTGTATCAAACGGGCAGGAAAGTTCATCGGTAAGAACCACAAAGTTGACGTAGCCATACTGTAACCTGCTCCTCTAAAACTGTTTGACAAATACACAGTATAAGGTATCTAATAAAAACATCAAATGGTTGTTGACAGGTTTTTACAGGAGTTCGCTTATGGCCCGCATCCCACAACAGGAAATCGATGAGCTGAAACGACGTCTGTCGCTGGTTGATGTGGCGCAGTCGCAGGGCCATAAA
>WJYK01000044.1 GCA_009668225.1 Enterobacteriaceae bacterium RIT693
GTCGGAAGGGCCACGTTCATGTTCATCAAATACCAGTCCATCCAGTGAAACATGTAACACCTTCGCCAGCCTTATCAGGGCGTCTAAGGTGGGTTGTGCCGACCCCGCTTCATAGCGACGTATCTGGTTCACATGGATCGATGCGCTGTCTGCTAATGCCTGTTGGGTCAGATCGGCAGCTTTGCGCAGTTGTATCAAACGGGCAGGAAAGTTCATCGGTAAGAACCACAAAGTTGACGTAGCCATACTGTAACCTGCTCCTCTAAAACCGTTTGACATATACACAGTATAAGGTATCTAATAAAAACATCAAATGGTTGTTGACAGGTTTTTACAGGAGTTTGCTTATGGCCCGCATCCCACAACAGGAAATCGATGAGCTGAAACGGTGTCTGTCGCTGGTTGATGTGGCGCAGTCGCAGGGGCATAAG
>WJYK01000045.1 GCA_009668225.1 Enterobacteriaceae bacterium RIT693
GCCACGATGCGCCACGCTGGCCGACTCAGACCCGCCCACTACCGGCACCACCAGGCAGCCCCGGAAGTGGTCCTGACGCGTATTTTCCCGCAGCACGCCGAGGTCAGTCAGGCGGGCGCGTAACGCTTTCCCTTCTTTCGAGGCGGTGGACGGCAGCGCACCCGCCACGCCGTGCGCCCCCGCGAACCCCAGCCGGAAGTGGCTCACCAGTTCAGGATGAGTAAGCCCGCGCTTTTCCAGCCAGGCCAGTGCTTCGGGCGACTGAAGCAGATTACGGTGATAGAAGTCCACCACCTGATGCAGCAGCGCCTGGCCGTCATCGTCCAGGTCAGTCAGGGTCTGGCGGGCCGGAACCGGCACGGTTTCAGGCGAGGTAAGCAGACCCGCCGATTTTCCCAGCTCCCGCAA
>WJYK01000046.1 GCA_009668225.1 Enterobacteriaceae bacterium RIT693
CTGCGGGAGCTGGGAAAATCGGCGGGTCTGCTTACCCCACCTGAAACCGTGTCTGTTCCGGTCCGTCCGCTGCTGACCGACCTGGACGATGACGGCCAGGCGCTGCTGCATCAGGTGGTGGACTTCTATCACCGTAACCTGCTGGATAACACGCAGGCGCAGGAATGGCTGGCCTCGCGCGGTCTTCATCATCCTGAACTGATAAACCACTTCCGGTTAGGCCTGGCGGGCACGCACGGCGTGTCCGGTGTGTTACCGTCGCCGCACTCAAAAGAAGGAAAATCCCTCCGCGCAAGGATTACCCGGCTGGGCGTGGTGCGGGAAAGTAACCGCCAGGACCACTTCCGGGGCTGCCTGGTGGTGCCGGTTATCGGCTGGTCTGAGTCGGCAAACGTGGCCCACCGCGGG
>WJYK01000047.1 GCA_009668225.1 Enterobacteriaceae bacterium RIT693
GATCTGGCATTGCAGTTTGAAGCCGTTAGCGGGATGCCTGAAGAAGAACGCCGTATTATCAGGGCGTTACTGGATGGGATGATTTTGAAGTACCAGGCTAAACAGATTAATGAGCGCAGTTAAAGCAGGTAGCCCCCCGCTTTAACTGCTGACCACAACCAACGCAAGGAGTTGATTATGGCTGAGCATGATACTAAGCCAGAAGTTGTTACAACTGAAGCCCCGGAGTTAAAAACCCGTCGCTATACCGTGGGGTATATCCGCGACTGGAAGACGCACAGCAAGGCTACCTCCATCACGCTGAAGGGCGGCTGGCTGGATGAGGCAGGGTTTGAGACGGGAAC
>WJYK01000048.1 GCA_009668225.1 Enterobacteriaceae bacterium RIT693
TTTTGGTGCATGAAATGATGGTGGAGCTAAGCGGGATCGAACCGCTGACCTCCTGCGTGCAAGGCAGGCGCTCTCCCAGCTGAGCTATAGCCCCATCGATTTCGTAAAACCTTTGATTACCGTGAATTTTCATCTGGTCAAGGCGCAACTTAGCGACGCATACTTAAGTATGCGAGTCTGAGGTGCAACGCAGAACAGGGGAAAATTTGGTAGGCCTGAGTGGACTTGAACCACCGACCTCACCCTTATCAGGGGTGCGCTCTAACCACCTGAGCTACAAGCCTATAAGGTTTTACTGCTCGTTT
>WJYK01000049.1 GCA_009668225.1 Enterobacteriaceae bacterium RIT693
TTTATGTGGTATCAGGAAATTATCTGCACGAGCATGGGCATGCGACAAACGTGTCGGGAACACGTTTGAACGCCGTGTGCGGCGGCCCCAAAGGGGCGAGTATCAGGATGATACGAGTACTGTAGGAACTGCCAGGCATCAAATAAAAGCGAAAGGCTCAGTCGAAAGACTGGGCCTTTTGTTTTATCTGTTGTTTGTCGGTGAGCGCTCTCCTGAGTGGGACAAAATCGTCGGGAACGATTTTGAACGCCGCCTGCGGCGGCCCCGGAGGGGTGAGTATCAGG
>WJYK01000005.1 GCA_009668225.1 Enterobacteriaceae bacterium RIT693
CTTTCTGACCGCATTCTTTTTCACCAACAGCGCGCAGAAAGCCAGCAAATCCAGGATATTTGCTGCATAAATCACCGCAAAATCACTGCCGGTGGCATACTAAGGCAAGAAATACTGCTAAAGGAATTGCGTTATGTCTTTATCCACTCAACAACTTGCCGCCCAAAAAAACCTTTCTTATATGTTGGCAGAGAAGTTAGCCCAGCGAATTCTGAAGGGCGAATACGCCGCAGGAAGCATTTTGCCGGGCGAGATGGAGCTGGGTGAGTTATTTGGCGTTAGCCGCACTGCCGTTCGTGAGGCCGTAAAGACATTAACCGCTAAAGGCATGCTTTTACCTCGTCCACGAATTGGGACGCGCGTTATGCCACGCAACCACTGGAACTTCCTTGATAAGGAACTGATAGCCTGGTGGATGACCAAAGATAACTTCAGCCATGTAGTAGAAGAGTTTTTAATTATGCGTAATAGCCTGGAGCCTCAGGCCTGCGCGTTAGCCGCTATTAATAGCAATGAGCAGCAGCGTACCAGGCTGGCTCAGTTAATGGCGCAAATGACGGAACTCCAGAAGACCTTTGACCGGCAGCGGTGGATTGAAGTGGATATGGCCTACCACGAGCTCATCTATGAAATGAGTGGTAACCCTTTCATGACATCTTTCGCGAACTTATTCAGGTCGATTTATTACAATTACTTCACCGCGATTACCGATAACGAAGTCATTAAGCTCGATTTGCATCAGGCGATTGTTGATGCCATTACTCAGGGAGAGGAGCAGGCCGCCTTTAATGCCTGCCTGGCGCTATTAAAGGAACCCGTCGCTCATCGGTAGTCTAAGGCGCACTTAACCTTCAGGATAATAATGACGAAAACAGCACGCAGCATGGCCGGCCTGCCGTGGATAGCCGCAATGGCTTTCTTTATGCAGGCGCTGGATGCCACCATTCTTAACACCGCGCTCCCGGCAATAGCCCATAGCCTGAATCGCTCACCGTTGGCCATGCAGGCCGCCATTATTAGCTACACCTTAACTGTCGCAATGCTTATCCCGGTAAGCGGTTGGTTAGCCGACCGCTTCGGCACACGTCGCGTATTTATGCTGGCGGTTAGCTTGTTTACCCTCGGCTCCTTCGCCTGCGCCATGTCCGGGTCGCTAACTCAGCTGGTCATCTTCCGCGTGATTCAGGGAATTGGCGGGGCAATGATGATGCCGGTGGCCCGCCTGGCGCTGCTTAGGGCCTATCCGCGCAGCGAATTACTCCCGGTGCTTAACTTTGTCACCATGCCCGGCCTGGTCGGCCCCATTATTGGCCCGCTGCTCGGCGGCGTGCTGGTGACCTGGGCAAGCTGGCACTGGATCTTTTTAATCAATATCCCGATTGGCATTCTGGGTCTGCTGTATGCCCGTAAATACATGCCCAATTTCACCACGCCGAAGCGCGGGTTTGATATGAGCGGCTTCCTGCTCTTTGGTGCGGGGCTGGTGCTGATCTCCAGCGGAGTTGAATTATTTGGCGAGCGGATTGTTGCCAGCTATATAGGAATGTTGGTTATCCTGGGCGGTATTTTACTGCTGCTGACGTATGTCTGGCATGCTCGCCGCGTTCCGACGCCGCTTATTCCCCTGCCTCTCTTTAAGACGCGCACCTTCTCCGTTGGTATCGTCGGCAATATAGCCTCACGCCTCGGTACCGGCTGCGTGCCCTTTTTAATGCCGCTCATGCTGCAGGTCGGTTTTGGTTATTCAGCGCTGCTGGCTGGCTGCATGATGGCACCTACGGCAGTGGGTTCACTGCTGGCCAAATCGACGGTGACTCAGGTGCTGCGCTGGCTGGGCTATCGTAAAACTCTGGTCGGTATCACCCTCGTCATCGGCCTGCTTATTGCCCAGTTCTCGCTACAGTCACCGGGAATGGAAGTCTGGCTGCTGATCCTTCCTCTCTTTATATTAGGGATGGCGATGTCGACGCAGTTTACGGCCATGAACACGATTACTCTTGCTGACCTTACGGATGAGAACGCCAGCAGCGGCAACAGCGTATTAGCGGTGACGCAGCAGCTGTCAATCAGCCTTGGGGTTGCGGTAAGCGCGGCGGTGCTGCGTGCATGGGAAGGTGTTGAGAGCGTTAATACCATCGAGCAGTTCCACTACACCCTCTTGACGATGGGTGCGATAACGCTGGTCTCTTCGGCGGTATTTCTGCTGCTGCGCCCCAAAGACGGGCGCAACTTAATAAAAGAACGTCACAAGTCTTAAACGGACCTTCGTTCCACCAGCTCTGGCGTCAGCAGTAAGCGCTGCTGCGCCAGATCGGGCTGCCCCATCCGATGGATCAGCACATCCACCGCCAGCTCTCCCAACTCATCCTTAGGCTGATGAATAGTCGTCAGCGGCGGCGTCATATAGCGAGCAAGCTCAATATCATCGTAGCCAATCACCGCCATATCCTGCGGCACGCTGAGGCCGGCCTGATACAAAGCATGGTAAGCGCCCACGGCCATCGCGTCATTGCCCATAAATACTGCATCCGGCCTTTCCTCCAGCGTGAGCAGCTCGCTCATGGCGCTAAACCCGCCCTGAAACTCAAAGTCGCCGATAATTTCATATCCCGGAAGAATAGCCAGCCCGGCCTGATCCATGGCTTTACGGTAGCCTTCGAGGCGCAGCCTGGCCGGCGTTTTGTCCTGCGGCCCGGCAATACAGGCGATTCGGGTATAGCCATTATCGATAAGATGTTGCGTGGCCATTTCCCCGCCAAGCAGTGAGTTATCCTGAATCACATCACTCTGCCCCTCAAACGGCGCCCAGTCCATCATTACGGTCGGGATCGTCGGGTAGCGGTTGATAATCTCCGGCGACGGCTGGTGCGTTTCGGTGCACAGCAGCAGCAATCCGTCCACGCGCTTTTGCAGCAACGTTTCCAGATTACGGTTCATACGGTGCTCATCGCCTTCGGTATTGCACAGCACCAGGCTGTAGCCGCGCTCAAAGCAGCTGCGTTCAACGCCGCGAACCAGCTCGGAGTAAAAAGGGTTGCTACTCGCCGTGATCAGCATGCCGATGGTATGCGTTTGATTAAGCTTGAGGCTGCGCGCCAGCGCAGAAGGGGCATAATTCAGGGTTTTAACCGCTTCCTCTACCTTCTGGCGAATAGCATCGCTCACGAAGCGATCGTTATTAATGACGTGAGAAACGGTAGAAGTAGAAACGCCCGCCAGGCGGGCGACGTCTTTCATGGTAGCCATGGCTTACCTCTGCTGCTGCAGGAACTCATCAATTTCCTGGCGCCACGGTACGGAAGGCTGAGCGCCTTTTCGCGTTACGGCAATCGCGGCGGCTGCATGAGCGAATCGCACGGCGTCTTCCATCGGCTTATCTTCCAGCAGCGCGGTAACCAGCGCACCGTTAAAGGTATCGCCAGCAGCAATAGTATCGACGGCTTTGACCTTAAAGCCCGGCACGCGTTTGCCGCTGCCATTTTCACTGAGCCATACGCCACGGCTGCCGAGGGTGATAATTACCGTGTTGATCCCCTTCCCGTGAAGCACTTCAGCGGCTTTGGCGGCATCTTCGTCGCTCTCAACGCGCACGCCGGTCAGCTTTTCCGCCTCGGTTTCGTTCGGGGTGATCATATCCAGCAGCGCCAGAAGCTCATCGGAGAGTTCACAGGCCGGGGCCGGGTTAAGAATAACTTTGGTCTGGTGCTGATGGGCAATTTTCGCCGCCGCCAGCACGCTTTCGAGCGGAGATTCCAGCTGCATTAATAAAGCAGAAGCTTTGGCGATTTTCTGCCGTTCCGCTTCAACCAGCCCAGGAGTTAAGGCCGCGTTAGCGCCAGCGTGGATCCCAATAACGTTTTCACCTGCGCCATTGACGAAAATCAGCGCGACGCCCGTCGCTTCATCATGAATAGTGCTGATTGGCGAAGTATCAATGTTATCACTGGCAAGCTGCTTACAAACGCGGCCACCAGTATCGTCATCGCCCACACAGGCAATAAACGCGATGTCAGCCCCACTGCGCCCCGCCGCCACGGCCTGGTTCGCACCTTTACCGCCGAACGCCACCTGATAGCCCTGCCCGGTAACGGTTTCGCCTGGCGTTGGGAAATGTTCGAGGTTGAGGATATGGTCAGCGTTAATGCTGCCAAGAACGACGAGTTTGCCTGTGCTTTTCATATCTTGATATCCAGTTTGAGTGCGCCACTCATGCCTGAGTGGCGCGTTGCCCTGCTTTTCTTTGATTCTTATTTGGTGATCAGCTTCAAATCAACCGGGATTTTTGCATCCACTTTCTCGCCTTTCAGCACTTTATCAGCGGTTTCCACGCCGATAACGCCGATCTGGTCAGCCATCTGGGCAACCGTTGCGCCCAGCTTGCCGCCTTCTACCGCTTTCACGCCGTCAGCCGTGCCGTCAAAACCGACGACCAGCACATCAGCTTTGCCCGCGGTTTGCAGCGCACGCAGGGCACCCAGTGCCATTTCGTCGTTCTGGGCAAACACCGCCTGGACGTTAGGGTGCGCGGTCAGCAGGTTCTGCATAACGTTCAGACCTTTAGTGCGGTCAAAGTCAGCCGGCTGGCTGGCCAGCACGTCAAATTTATGTGCAGCAACGGCCTGCTTGAAACCTTCGCCACGCTCACGAGCAGCGGAAGCACCGGCAATCCCCTGCAGCTCAATGACTTTCGCGCCTTCACCCAGTTTCTTAGCAATGAAGTCACCGGCCATTTTCCCGCCGGCAACGTTATCAGAAGCGATGTGGCTAACTACGGTGCCCTGGTTCGCCATACGGTCAAGGGTGATCACCGGGATTTTAGCCTGGTTTGCCATTTTAACGGCATTCCCTACCGCATCAGAATCCGTTGGGTTAATCAGCATTAATTTAGTGCCACGAACGGTTAAGTCCTGCACGTTAGCCAGCTCTTTCGCCGGGTTGTTTTGAGAGTCCAGCACCACCAGGTTGTAGCCCAGCTTGTCAGCCTCTTTCTGCGCACCGTCTTTAAGCGACACGAAGAACGGGTTGTTCAGAGTGGAAACCACCAGCGCGATGGTGTCTTTAGCCATGGCGTTGGCGCTTACGGTGGCGCTCAGGGCGACAGCGGAAACCAGGGTAGCCAGTTTTTTCATGTTCATAGTCAGATGTCCTGTAGGGTTATGGTTTTACTGCTTTTTATTGTCCACCAGCACCGCCAGCAAAATAACCACCGCTTTGACGATCATCTGGTAATAAGAAGAAACACCTAATAAATTCAGACCGTTGTTCAGGAAGCCGAGGATCAATGCCCCGATAAGCGTACCGACAATGCGCCCTTTACCGCCCGCCAGGCTGGTACCGCCCAGCACGACCGCCGCGATAGCATCCAGTTCATATCCCGCACCCGCCGTTGGCTGCGCAGAGGAAAGACGCGCTACTTCGATAATCCCGGCGAGCGACGCCAGCAGACCACACAGAGAGTAGACGATGATTTTCACTTTGTTGAC
The DNA here is from genome assembly GCA_009668225.1 of Enterobacteriaceae bacterium RIT693. Lineage (GTDB taxonomy): Bacteria > Pseudomonadota > Gammaproteobacteria > Enterobacterales > Enterobacteriaceae > Cedecea. The sequence continues at coordinate 5,484 of WJYK01000005.1, forward strand.
GCTAATCCCGGACAGGCGCGTCGCCGCTTCGTTCCCACCGAGCGCATAGATATAACGTCCCAGGCGGGTATGGTGCAGCATGTACCATGCGGCCAGGAAGACAACAGCCATAATCCAGACCGGCGTCGGGATCCCCAGCGGACGGCCGATACCGAACCAGCCAAACAGGTCGGCATTATCAGAAAAGCCGGTATTCATCGGGCTACCGTTGGTGTAAACCAGCGTCACCCCACGCAGCAGCAGCATCATCACCAGCGTGGCGATAAAGGCCTGAACTCGCCCTTTCGCCACAATCACCCCGGTCACGGCGCCAATAGCAGCTCCCAGAGCCAGCGCGGCGGCAACGGCCACCAGCGCATTCACCTCGAATCCTACAATCGAGGCCGCCACCGCCCCGGTCAGCGCCAGAAGAGAACCGACGGACAGGTCGATCCCGGAGGTCAGAATGACCAGCGTCATCCCCACGGCCATAATGGCGTTAACCGAGGTTTGCTGCAGGATGTTGAACAGGTTATTCACGGTAAAGAAGTTCGGGCTCAGGGCCGAGACAATCGCAATCAGCACCAGCAGAGCGATCAGCGATTTTTGCTCCAACAGCCACGCTTTGGTGAACCAGCGACGGGTGGACACGGTCTGGGTACTCATTTATCTAACTCCTGATTCACTCGATTAAGCTTACCAACGGCCGCGGCCATCAGCGCCTCCTGGGTAGCGTCTTCACGGGAGAACTCCCCGCTCAGTCGCCCTTCGTGGATAACCATGATGCGGTCGCTCATGCCCAGCACTTCCGGCATCTCGGACGACACCAGAATGATGCTCAAACCCTCGGCTTTAAACTGGTTAATTAACTGATAAATTTCTTTTTTCGCCCCAACGTCAACGCCGCGGGTCGGCTCATCGAGGATCAGCACTTTCGGACGGGTCATCAGGCCACGCGCGATGGCGACTTTCTGTTGGTTACCGCCGGACAGCAGGCCAATCGGCTGCTCCATAGAAGGCGTTTTGACGTTAAACAGGCGAATGAAATCCTGCACCGCCTGCTGCTCATCTTTATGCTTCAGGCTGCCAACGTCGCGGCTGAAATAGCGCAGCGCGGTCAGCGACATGTTCTCTTTCACCGACATGCCCAGTACCAGGCCATCGCGCTTGCGGTCTTCGGAGATGTAAACGATGCCGTTTGCCAGCCCGTCCTGCGGAGAGCGAGTCACCACTTCCCGGCCATCCAGCGCCACATAACCGCCGGTTCTCGGCAGCGCGCCATACAGCACCTTCATGAGCTCGGTACGTCCGGCGCCCATCAGCCCGGCCACGCCGAGGATTTCACCTTTGCGCAGCGTGAAAGAAACCTCTTTCACGCCGGGGCCGGAAACGTTATCGACCCGCAGACGAATGTCGCCCGGCTGTTTGTCCAGATGCGGATACTGGTCTTCAAGCTTGCGGCCAACCATCATTTCGATAAGCGTGTCTTCGGTGAGCGCGGAGACTTCGCGCTCGGCGATAAACTGCCCGTCGCGCAGAACGGTCACGTCGTCGCAGACTTCAAAGATCTCTTTCATTCGGTGGGAGATATAAACGATGCCGCAGCCCTGAGCCTTCAGTTCACGGATAACGCGGAACAGCGACTCGGTTTCGGTGTCGGTCAGCGCATCGGTCGGCTCATCCATGACGATGACTTTTGACTCGAAGCTCAGCACCTTGGCTATCTCGACCATTTGCTGATCGCCAATCGACAGCTCGCCTACCAGGCGCTCGCTGGTGTAGCGTAAATTCAGCTTCGCCAGCAGCTTGTCGGCTTCCCGGTACATCTTCTTCCAGTCAATTTTGCCAAAACGCCCGACAAACTCGCGGCCAAGGAAGATGTTTTCCGCAATGCTAAGCTGCGGGATGAGATTAAGTTCCTGGTGAATAATCCCGATGCCGGCTTCCTGGGAGGCTTTCGGCCCGCTGAAGGCCGTTTCTTTCCCAAGCCACAGCAGCGAACCGGCATCTTTGGAGTAGATCCCGGTCAGGACTTTCATCATGGTGGATTTGCCGGCGCCGTTTTCACCCACCAGCGCCATGGCGCGCCCCTGATAGACGTTCAGCGCCGCGCCAGAGAGGGCTTTCACCCCAGGGAACGATTTATCGATCCCTTTAAGTTGCAGTAAAGGTTCCATACTGGCCTCCTCAGAAGGTTACGCCAGCACAGAGAATGATATTCGCATACGGGGAACACTCCCCGCTGCGAATAACCGCATGTGCATCCGCGGTGTGCTGCTTGAACTGCTCATGACTGATGTAACGAATAGTTATGGTGTTTCCCTGGTGTTTTTGCAGTTGCTCAATGTGACTGAGCAACGTTTCGTGAAGCGCGGGATTATGTTGTTTGATTTCAGAAGCAATGATTGCCGCCTCAACCTGCATTTCCTGAGTTACCACGTCCACGACCTGCATAAAGCCCGGAACGCCGTGAGTCAATGCCAGATCGATGCGCTGAGTATTGCGCGGAATTGGCAGCCCGGCGTCGGCAATCACCAGCGTATCGGTGTGCCCCAGACGGGAGATAACGGCCGAAATATCAGCGTTAAGAACGGTACCTTTCTTCATTTTCCTGCTCCACTAGCGAAACGTTTCGCTGATAATGAGTGTAGGAAATGAGATGGCGGTTAAACAACCACCAGGTTAAAGAAGTGTGATCAACATCGAAACGTTTCGCTAATAAACGCAAAACGGTACCTGAGTACCGTTTTTAGTGTTTGCACCCTCTCCCTGTGGGAGGGGGTCGGGGTGAGGGGATCAGGCCGAATCGTTCCTGATATCTGACACCAGCACTGATTCGCTAACTTAAATCTCGACCTGGGTGCCCAGCTCAATAACCCTGTTCGGCGGGATCTCAAACTGGTCAGGCGCACGTAGAGCGTTTCGCTGCAGGGCGAGGAACAGCTTGCCGCGCAGGCGGAGATACCAAGGGCGCTTGCCGATAATCAGCGACTCGTGCGACATAAAGAACGATGTTTCCATCATCCGGCAGCTCAGCCCCTCAAGGCCGCAGCGGTGGAAAATCTCTTCCACGTTCGGTGTTTCACGCCAGCCGTAGCTTGCCACCACGCGCCAGAAGGTTGGCGACAGCTGCTCAATGGAAACACGACGCACGTTGTGAACGTACGGCGCATCTTCGGTACGCAGGGTCAGCAGCACCACTCGCTCATGCAGCACTTTGTTGTGCTTGAGGTTATGCAGCATCGCGAACGGAATCACGTTCAGAGCGCGGGACATATAGACCGCTGTGCCCGGGACGCGAACCGGCGGCGACTTCTCGAGGGAAGCAATCATCGCTTCGAGAGAATTACCGTGCTCGTGCATGCGGCGCAGCAGGCGGAAGCGCTCGCTCTTCCACGTCGTCATGATGGTAAACATGACGAGGCCCAGCGTGAGCGGCAGCCAACCGCCGGAGACGATTTTCTCGAGGTTAGCCGAGAACAGCGGCACGTCGATAAACAGGAAGCCCACGCACATCAGGAGCACGGCAATTTTATTCCAGTGCCAGTTTTTGCGCGCGACGGTACAGCAGAGGATCGAGGTCAGCACCATCGTGCCGGTTACTGCAATCCCGTATGCTGCCGCCAGATTACTGGAATGTTCGAAGCTGACTATGACGATAACCACGGCGATATACAGGATCCAGTTAATCGCTGGAATGTAAATCTGCCCGGACTCCATTTCCGAGGTGTGGATGATGCGCATTGGCGAGAGATAGCCCAGACGAACCGCCTGACGCGTCAGCGAGAAGACGCCGGAAATAACGGCCTGAGAGGCGATAACCGTGGCCAGCGTCGCCAGAATCAGCAGCGGGATCAGCGCCCAGTCAGGCGCCAGCAGGAAGAACGGGTTTTTAATCGCTTCCGGGTTCTTCAGCAGCAGCGCGCCCTGGCCAAAATAGTTAAGGACCAGAGAAGGCAGAACCGCAATAAACCATGCGATGCGAATCGGGAGCTTACCGAAGTGCCCCATATCGGCATACAGCGCTTCAACGCCGGTTATCGCCAGCACCACCGCACCGAGAGCAACGAACGACACCGTTTTATACTGCACGAAGAAATTCACCGCCCAGGCAGGGTTAAGCGCCTGCAGGACTTCCGGGTTGCCGATAATACTGCGCGCGCCCAGGACGGCGAGCGTCAGGAACCACAGCAGCATCACCGGAGCAAACAGCTTGCCCACCATCCCGGTGCCGTGCTTCTGAATCATAAACAGCAGCGTCAGAACAATAATAGAGAGAGGGACGATGTATTGGTCCAGCTGCGGCGCGGCTATCTCCAGGCCTTCTATGGCCGACATCACCGATATCGCCGGCGTGATAACCACCTCGCCGTAGAAGAAGCTGCCGCCAATCAACCCCATGATTACCAGCACCGAGGTCATGCGGGCAGTCGTATTGCGCCCGGCCAGAGACATCAGCGTTAAGATCCCGCCTTCCCCGGCATTATCCGCACGCATCACAAAGGTGAGGTATTTAATGGAGACGACCAGAACCAACAGCCAAAAAATTAACGACAAAAAACCAAACACGGCGTCGCGTTCAACGCCAAACCCAAACTGCCCGGACAGGCATTCACGAAGGGTATAAAGCGGGCTGGTACCTATATCACCGTACACAACCCCGATAGCAGCCAGCGTAACGGCCGGCAACGATTGTTTATTATCAGCGCTCATAGACTAATCTTTTGTTGGAATCCCGAAAACGTGTGCTTAGTCCCTTGGCCCACAAAACGGCGCACAGTATGCACGATAATTGTGTAAATCGTACTCCTAAATGCATTTGACTTATCCCAGCTCAAACGCTGCATGCGGCATAATCAGCACATTAACTGGCTAAAAATAAACGCTATACTCGCGTTCCTCCACAGGGTTAACCGCGTAAGGATGCAAAGCTAATTATGGCTCAATCACATTTGCTGGCTGAAAGAATTTCTCGTCTCAGCCAGGCGCTGGAAAAAGGACTTTTTGAGCGTCAGCACGCCGTTCGCCTTTGTTTGCTGGCGGCGCTCAGCGGCGAGAGCGTCTTTTTACTTGGCCCTCCCGGGATAGCGAAAAGCCTGATCGCTCGCCGCCTGAAATTCGCCTTTCGCGAAGCGCGCGCCTTTGAATATCTAATGACTCGCTTCTCAACGCCAGAAGAAGTTTTTGGCCCGCTTTCTATTCAGGCCCTGAAAGATGAAGGACGCTACGAGCGCCTGACCGCAGGCTATCTGCCGGAAGCCGAAATCGTGTTTCTGGACGAAATCTGGAAGGCCGGTCCGGCGATTTTAAATACCTTACTGACCGCCATTAACGAACGCCGCTTCCGCAACGGCGCCAGTGAAGAAAAAATCCCGATGCGCCTGCTGGTGGCCGCGTCTAACGAACTGCCCGAAGCGGACAGCAGCCTGGAAGCGCTTTATGACCGCATGCTGATTCGCCTGTGGCTGGACAAAGTCCAGGACAAGGCCAACTTCCGTTCGATGCTGATAAGCCAGCACGATGAAAACTTTAATCCGGTGCCTGAAAGCCTTCAGGTCACCGACGAGGAGTATTTCAGCTGGCAGCAGCAAATTGGCGGCGTCGCGCTGCCGGATGAAGTCTTTGAGCTGATTTTCACTCTGAGGCAGCAGCTTGAGGCTACGCCGGGCGCGCCTTATGTCTCAGACCGCCGCTGGAAAAAAGCCATTCGCCTGCTGCAGGCCAGCGCCTTCTTTAACGGCCGGGATACCGTGGCGCCTATCGATCTTATCCTGCTGAGAGACTGCCTGTGGCACGACACGGCGACGATGAATTTGATGCAGCAGCAGATTGAAGTTTTGATGACCGGGCACGCGTGGCAGCAGCAGGCCATTCTCAGCAAACTCAGCGCCATCGTGCAGCGCCGCCTTCAACTTCAGCAACAAAGTAGCGACCGGGACGCCTTTACCGTGCTCAAGCAGACCGGCATGTTCAGCCGCAAACCTCAGTACCAGCTGCCGGATGAGTTAACCGGCGAAACGCTGACGCTTTTACTGCAAAAGCCGCTGAAGCTGCACGACATAGAGGTGATTCATATCACCCTTGCACGTGAGGCGCTGGCTCAGTGGCTTAATAAAGGCGGTGAGATCCGCGGCAAGCTGAACGGCATTGGCTTTGCGCAGCTGCTTAACCTCGAGGTAGACAACGGCCTGCACCTGACTATTCGCGATGTCAGCCTTCAGGCCACCCGGCTTGCGCTACCGGGCCACCAGCAGCAGGGCGTGCCCGACGAGATCAAAAAGCAGTTTGACGATCTCGACGCCGCGCTGCACCAACAACACGAACGCTTTAACGATCAGCAAAAATGCCTGTTTATCGAAAGCGACTGGCTGGGGAAAATTGAAGCCAGCCTGCAGGATGTGGCCGCGCAGCTGAAACAGGCGCGGCAATGATAAGCGTTGAAACGCTGGATATGATCCTGGCTATTGGTGAAGGTGAACTAATAGAAGAGATCATTATTACGCTGCTGGCTGCGCCGCAGCTGGCGGTGTTTTTCGAAAAATTCCCACGTTTGAAAAAAGCAGTTAGTGAAGACTTACCTCGCTGGCGAGACCAGCTAAAGGGCCGCCTGAAGGACGGCCATGTCCCGGATGAGCTGGCGCAGGAAGTCCTTTGCTACCAGCAAAGCCAGCTGCTCAGCACCGGGCAGCTTATTACCCGGTTGCCGGAGATTATTCAGCTGCTGCACAAACTCGGCTCGCCGTTCTATGAGCAGGCCAAAACGCTGGTGGCCGAGAACCCGCACTTCACCCCGGCGCAGCATACGCTGTTTCTGCAGCGCTGGCGGCTAAGCCTGGTTGTACAGGCCACGTCGCTTAACCAACAGCTGTTAGAAGACGAGCGCGACAAGCTGCTGGCGGAGATTCAGGCGCGGCTGGCGCTCAGCGGGCAGCTGGACCCGGCGCTGGCGGAAAACGACAAGGCGGCCGGCAAGCTGTGGGATATGAGCGGCGGCGCCCTGAAGCGCGGCGATTATCAGCTAATTGTACAATACGGCGAGTTTCTCACCGGCCAGCCGGAGCTGATGCTGCTTGCCGAACAGCTGGGGCGCTCTCGCGAAGCAAAGTCTGTGCCGCGTAAAGATTCCCCCACCGAACCCTGGCGTATGCTGGTCCGGGAGCCGGCCACCGTCCCTGAACAGGTTGATGGCCTGCAGCGCAGCGACGATATCCTGCGTCTGTTGCCGCCGGAGCTGGCAACGCTGGGCATTACCGAGCTGGAGTTTGAGTTCTACCGCAGGCTGGTGGAGAAGCAACTGCTCACTTACCGCCTGCACGGTGATTCATGGCGTGAAAAAATTATCGAACGTCCGGTCGCCCATCAGGATTTTGACGAGCAGCCTCGCGGGCCATTTATTGTCTGCGTGGACACTTCCGGTTCAATGGGCGGGTTCAACGAACAATGCGCCAAAGCCTTTTGCCTCGCGCTAATGCGTATTGCCCTCGCCGATAACCGACGCTGCTTTATTATGTTGTTTTCCAGCGAAGTGGTGCGCTATGAGGTCAGCGGGCGGGACGGTATCGATCAGGCGATCCGCTTTTTAAGCCAGCATTTCAGCGGTGGGACGGATCTGGCCAGCTGTTTCCGTTCAATCCTGGAAAAAATGCAGACCGGAGACTGGCACGATGCCGATGCCGTGGTGATTTCAGATTTCATCGCCCAGCGCCTTCCAGATGATGTCGTCAGCAGCGTGAAGGCGCTGCAGCGGCAGTATCAGAACCGTTTTCACGCCGTCGCCATGTCGGGACACGGCAAGCCCGGCATCATGCGCATTTTTGACCATATCTGGCGCTTTGACACCGGGATGAGGAGCCGCCTGCTGCGTCGCTGGCGGCGTTAAGGCTTACAGCAGGTCGCTAACCTTATCCTGCACTTCTGGCGACCAGACGCCGCACTGAACCTGGCCGATGTGCGGCAGCTGCAGCAGCAGCATTGTCAGGCGTGACTGGCCGATACCGCCGCCGATGGTTTGCGGCATCTCGCCTTTTACCAGCGACTGGTGCCACTCCAGCTGAAGCCTGTCTTCATCTCCGGTGGTCGCCAGCTGGCGCTTCAGGGTTTCAGCATCCACGCGGATCCCCATAGAAGAGAGCTCTAACGCATCTTCCAGTACCGGGTTCCAGACCAGAATATCGCCGTTCAAACCCGCCAGCCCGCTTTCACCGCTCGTTGACCAGTCATCATAATCCGGGGCGCGAACGTCATGACGCTTCCCGTCCGACAGCTTGCCGCCGATACCTATCAAGAAGACAGCGCCAAGCTCTTTAGCAATAGCGCGTTCGCGGCCTTTCGCATCCAGGCCCGGGAAGCGCTGCAGCAGCGTTTCGCTATGAACAAAATGGATTTTCTCCGGCAGGAAGGCGGCCAGACCAAACCGTTCGCTAACTTCAGCCTCGGTTGCCTTAATCGCCGCCCAGATGCTCTCTACGGTTTGTTTTAGCGTGCCGGTGTGACGTTCACCGTCGCCCATCACGCGTTCCCAGTCCCACTGGTCAACATAGACCGAGTGAATAGGGGATAAACGGTCTTCATCGGGGCGAAGGGCTTTCATGTGCGTGTAAAGCCCTTCGCCCGCGCTGAAGTCATGCTGGCCTAGCGTTTTTCTTTTCCATTTGGCCAGTGAATGCACCACTTCAAACTGCGCCTGCGGCAAGGTTTTCACCTTTACCTGCACTGCTTTCTCGCTGCCAGAAAGGTTGTCCTGTGTACCATCGCCCACGCGGCTGAGGATCGGCGCCTGGACTTCAATCAGGCCAAGCTTCTCTTCCAGCTGACGGGAGAAATGGGTTTTCACAAAACTAATCTGACGTTGTTTAGCAATCCAGGCGGTTTTCATGGCTTTTCTCTTTGTTGTGTTGTTTCTGTCATCGATTAAGCAACAAAATCGACATCACATTCAATAATCAACAATAAAAAAGGCCAGCCTCTTTTTAATCGACGAATTTAAGGCTATAAAAAATGGAGAATCGGCATTTATCATAGGAAAAAGTGATGGATAATTATCAGATCGACAATCTCGATCGCGGGATACTGGAAGCATTAATGGCTAATGCGCGCACCGCCTATGCGGAACTGGCCAAGCAGTTTGGCGTCAGCCCCGGCACCATTCACGTTCGCGTAGAGAAAATGAAGCAGGCCGGGATTATTACCGGCGCGCGCATCGATATCAGCCCGAAGCAGCTTGGCTATGACGTCTGCTGCTTTATCGGCATTATTTTAAAGAGCGCGAAAGATTACCCCTCCGCCCTGACCAAGCTGGAAAACCTGGATGAGGTGACCGAGGCTTACTACACCACGGGCCACTACAGCATCTTTATAAAAGTGATGTGTCGATCCATTGATGCCCTCCAGCAGGTACTTATCAACAAGATCCAAACAATCGATGAAATTCAGTCCACCGAGACGCTGATCTCGCTGCAGAACCCGATCATGCGCACCATTCGCCCCTGAGGCCTAATTTTAATACCCATATTATCCACAGGTAGATCCCCGCTCTTTCACAGCGTACAATACGCGACGATTTGAAAAGGCGGGACACAATGGCTGATATCACTCTGATTAGCGGCAGTACGCTCGGTAGTGCCGAATATGTAGCAGAACATCTGGCAGAGAAGCTTGAAGAAGCAGGGCATGGCACCGAAATGCTGCACGGCCCTCTTTTAGACGATCTTAAAACCAGCGGTATCTGGCTTGTGGTCTCCTCTACGCACGGTGCTGGCGATCTGCCTGACAACCTACAGCCTTTCTATGACGCTATAAATGAACAGCGCCCGGATCTGAGCGGCGTAAGCTATGGTGCGATCGGGATCGGCAGCCGTGAATACGACACCTTTTGCGGTGCAATAGAGAAGATCGACCTGCTGCTGACCGAATGCGGCGCCTCTCGATTAGGATCTTTGCTCAAAATTAACATCCTCGATCACGACATTCCTGAGGATCCGGCCGAAATTTGGGTCGGTTCATGGATTAATTTACTCCCTGAAGTGTAAAGATTACGCGATCAGTTGTGGATAAGTCTGGTTAAAAGCTTGGGTTAAGCGGTAGTTATCCCAATAACAACCGTTGTTCACTTTTTGAGTTGTGCATAAACCCCTATTCTGATCCCAGCTTATACGGTGTGGGATCACCGGAAGTACACAGCAAACGATCCTTTCCAGGTTATTGATCCTAAAATGGATAAATGGCTTATCCACAGAGGTGGTCGATCCTAATAAGAGATCATAATAAAGAGATCTTTAAATAAAAAAGATCTTCTTTTAATTACCGAAGATCCCGACGCTTTCTCGAAAGACTAAAGTTGAGTAGAATCCCCAGCCCGGGAAGTCACAAACCCTCATTCGCGAAACCGAGGCAGTTACCATGTTTTATCCAGATCCTTTTGACGTCATCATCATCGGCGGGGGTCATGCAGGCACAGAGGCGGCAATGGCCGCAGCTCGTATGGGTCAACAGACCCTGCTTCTGACACACAATATCGACACGCTGGGACAAATGTCCTGTAACCCGGCTATCGGCGGTATTGGCAAGGGACATTTGGTTAAGGAAGTGGACGCCCTCGGTGGCCTGATGGCAACCGCGATCGATCATGCAGGCATTCAGTTTAGGATACTAAACGCCAGCAAAGGCCCGGCAGTCCGCGCTACTCGTGCTCAGGCAGACCGCGTGCTTTACCGCCAGGCCGTTCGCACCGCGTTGGAAAACCAACCCAACCTGATGATTTTTCAGCAGGCGGTTGAAGATCTTATCGTTGAGAACGATCGCGTTGTCGGCGCAGTGACCCAGATGGGCCTTAAATTCCGTGCAAAAGCGGTTGTGCTCACCGTAGGGACCTTCCTGGACGGTAAGATCCACATCGGGTTGGATAACTACAGCGGTGGCCGGGCAGGCGATCCTCCGTCGATCCCGCTATCACGTCGCTTACGTGAACTGCCTCTGCGTGTAAGCCGCCTGAAAACAGGTACGCCTCCGCGTATTGACGCTCGCACCATAGATTTCAGCGTACTTGCTCCACAGCATGGGGATAACCCAATGCCGGTCTTCTCGTTCATGGGGAACGTGAACCAGCACCCAGAGCAGGTACCTTGCTACATCACCCATACCAACGAGCAGACCCATGAGGTTATTCGCAATAACCTCGACCGCAGCCCTATGTATGCGGGGATTATCGAAGGTATTGGTCCTCGCTACTGCCCTTCTATCGAAGACAAAGTGATGCGTTTCGCCGATCGTAACGCGCACCAAATCTTCCTCGAGCCAGAAGGCCTGACCAGCAACGAAATTTACCCTAACGGGATCTCCACCAGCCTGCCGTTCGACGTTCAGATGCAAATAGTCCGTTCTATGAAGGGGATGGAGAATGCGAAGATCGTTCGTCCAGGCTACGCTATTGAGTATGACTTCTTCGATCCGCGAGATCTGAAACCGACGCTTGAAAGTAAATTCATTCAGGGTCTGTTCTTTGCTGGCCAGATTAACGGCACTACCGGTTACGAAGAAGCGGCTGCTCAAGGCCTGCTTGCCGGTCTTAACGCCGCCCGCTTCTCAGCTGAGAAAGAGGGGTGGGCACCACGTCGCGACCAGGCATACCTTGGCGTGCTGGTGGACGATCTGTGTACGCTGGGTACCAAAGAACCGTACCGCATGTTTACCTCTCGTGCCGAATACCGCCTGATGCTGCGTGAAGACAACGCCGATCTGCGTTTGACCGCGGCGGGTCGTGAACTGGGCCTGGTGGACGATGCTCGCTGGGCTCGCTTTAACGACAAGCTTGAGATGATCGAGCGTGAACGTCAGCGCCTGAAAGACATCTGGCTGCATCCGCACTCTGAGCAGGTGGAAGAAGTGAATGCTCAGCTCAGCGCGCCGCTTTCCAAAGAAGCCAACGGCGAAGATCTGCTGCGCCGGCCGGAAATGACCTATGCTTCGATGATGCAGCTGTCCACTTTTGCACCCGGGCTGGAAGATCCTCAGGCCGCCGAGCAGGTTGAGATCCAGGTTAAATACGAAGGCTACATTGCGCGTCAGCAGGATGAGATTGAAAAACAGCAGCGCAATGAGAATACTGTGCTGCCAGCAACGCTCGACTATAGCCAGGTGAGCGGGCTGTCTAACGAGGTGATCGCCAAGCTCAACGATCACAAACCGGTTTCTATTGGTCAGGCATCGCGCATTTCAGGTATTACCCCTGCGGCAATCTCTATTTTGCTTGTCTGGCTAAAAAAACAAGGGCTGCTGCGACGCAGCGCCTAAAAACAGACGACAACAGGCCAGGCAATCCTGGCCTCTGACTGATGACAAACGGCCGAAAACGTGGTTTTCGCCTGTTTGGGGTAGACCAGAAACAGAATTTTTTGTTTTTATGCGACCCAATTTCAGGACTTTTAAACGAGCAGGCCAGGCATTCCTGGCCTCTTTTTTTGATGGGTTTACGACGTGCTGACTAAATTATCTCGCCTGCTGAAAGAAGCGGGCATCACCTTACCTGAAAACCAGCAGCAGCAGCTGGTGGGCTATGTTTCGCTGCTCGACAAATGGAACAAGGCCTACAACCTCACTTCCGTGCGTAATCCTGATGAAATGCTGGTGCGCCATATTCTTGACAGCATTGTGGTTGAACCGCATTTACAGGGAAGCCGGTTTATCGACGTGGGCACAGGCCCTGGTCTTCCGGGCATCCCGCTGGCCATTGTGCGTCCGGACTCACACTTTACCCTGCTGGACAGCCTCGGCAAGCGCGTACGGTTTCTACGCCAGGTGCAGCACGAACTGAAGCTTGAGAACATCACGCCGGTCCAAAGCCGGGTAGAAGATTTCCCGGCAGAGCCGCCGTTTGACGGCGTCATCAGCCGTGCTTTTGCCTCGCTAAGCGACATGGTGAACTGGTGTCACCATCTGCCTATGGAACAGGGGCGGTTCTATGCGCTGAAAGGGGTACGTCCGGATGAAGAGATCGCCGCCCTGCCTGTCGGATTCGCTGTTGAAGATATCGTCAAACTCGACGTGCCGAGCCTGGAAGGGGAGAGGCATTTGGTGCTGATTAAGGCAAACAAAACTTAATATTTATCAAAAAACGGCGCGATTGAAATGTTTCACTGAGGTTAAAAAGCGACGGGGTTGCCGATGAAATGGTTGGTTACATTTAACTAAATTTTAACTCGGAATTATCCTGCTTTTAACCTCGCGGCGTTTAATTACCCGGGTAATAGTTTTATTTGAAAATATCATCCGACTAAAATTATGCCGAAAAACGGCCTGCTTCAGATGTTAAAAGTTTAACTGGAATGTCAATGAAAGGTTTTAATGATGTTTCAGCGTGTTTTAAACAGAGTGCACATTAATCAGCTTAATTATCAGTCATCTGCAATTAGTGCCTTCTTAGGCTACAAAATAACGCCTGACGATAAGATGTCTAATTTGTGATCGTGTGCACGCTTTGTTGTCCGGGATTTCGGCTTATTTGCACTTTTTGAGGAAGCCGATGCGATTCACCAAAAGTCAGAAAATGGCCGTGCAGAAAATTAATTAAACATTTGTTCACCTTTTCGCTACTTATTGTTTGAAATCACTGGGCCGCACCGTATAATTTGCTCGCTTTTTGAGGCTTGACTCAGCGTCGCAAAGACAGTTTTATACGACACGCGACATACCTCATAGGGAGCAGGAGTAGGAAACATCATGTCTGTGTCGCTCGTGAGTAAGAACGTGGCTCGTAAGCTTCTGTTCATCCAACTTCTGGCTGTCGTAGCAATTGGACTGCTGTTTTGCCTTAAAGGTCCCGCTTGGGGCGCTTCCGCCATCGGCGGGGGCATGGCGGTTTGGCTGCCAAACGTGCTGTTTATGATTTTTGCCTGGCGCCATCAGGCGCATACACCCTCAAAAGGCCGTGTGGCCTGGACATTCGCCTTCGGCGAAGTGCTGAAGGTGATTGCGACCTTTATCATTCTGGTGGTGGCGCTGGCGTACTTTAAGGCGGTGGTATTGCCGCTAATAGTGACGTGGGTTTCGGTGCTGGTTGTGCAGATACTCGCACCAGCTGTAATTAACAACAAAGGGTAAGAGGCATCATGTCTGCAGGAGAAATCTCTACACCGCAGGAGTATATAGGTCACCACCTGAATAACCTTCAGCTGGACCTGCGTACTTTCTCGCTGGTGGATCCGCATAACCCCCCGGCTACCTTCTGGACGCTCAACATCGACTCCATGTTCTTCTCAGTATTTCTGGGTCTGGTGTTCCTGGTGTTGTTCCGTAAAGTAGCGAAAACCGCAACCAGCGGCGTCCCGGGTAAATTCCAGACTTTTGTAGAGCTGATTATTGGCTTTGTACATGGCAGCGTGAAAGACATGTACCATGGCAAAAGCAAGGTTATCGCTCCACTGGCTCTGACGATTTTCGTCTGGGTCTTCCTGATGAACGTGATGGACCTGTTGCCTATCGATTTGCTGCCATACATTGGTGAGCACTTCTTTGGCCTGCCTGCCCTGCGTGTGGTGCCGTCTGCAGACGTGAATATCACCCTCTCTATGGCGCTGGGCGTGTTTGTCCTCATTCTGTTCTACAGCATCAAAATGAAAGGCATTAGCGGCTTCACGAAAGAGCTGACGCTGCAGCCGTTCAATCACTGGGCATTTATTCCGTTCAACTTAATCCTTGAAGGGGTAAGCCTGCTGTCCAAACCTGTATCACTGGGTCTGCGACTTTTCGGCAACATGTATGCCGGTGAGCTGATTTTCATTCTGATTGCTGGCCTGCTGCCGTGGTGGTCACAGTGGATTCTGAATGTGCCTTGGGCCATTTTCCACATCCTGATTATTACGCTGCAAGCCTTCATCTTCATGGTTCTGACGATCGTCTATCTGTCGATGGCGTCTGAAGAACATTAATTTACTTACCACTACTGCGTTTAACTGAAACAAACTTGGAGACTGTCATGGAAAACCTGAATATGGATCTGCTGTACATGGCTGCCGCTGTGATGATGGGTCTGGCGGCAATCGGTGCTGCGATCGGTATCGGCATCCTCGGGGGCAAATTCCTGGAAGGCGCTGCACGCCAACCAGATCTGATTCCACTGCTGCGTACTCAGTTCTTTATCGTAATGGGTCTGGTGGATGCAATCCCAATGATCGCTGTTGGTCTGGGTCTGTACGTGATGTTCGCCGTCGCTTAGTGAGCGATGTTTGAGTCATCTAGTAATATCAGAACGTTAACTAACAAAGAGGCATTGTGCTGTGAACATTAACGCAACAATCCTCGGCCAGGCCATCGCGTTTGTCCTGTTTGTTCTGTTCTGCATGAAGTATGTATGGCCGCCATTAATGGCAGCCATCGAGAAACGTCAAAAAGAAATTGCTGACGGTCTTGCTTCTGCTGAACGTGCTCACAAGGACCTTGACCTTGCACAGGCCAACGCGACCGACCAGCTGAAAAAAGCCAAAGCGGAAGCTCAGGTGATCATTGAGCAGGCGAACAAACGCCGTGCCCAGATCCTTGATGAAGCGAAAACTGAGGCAGAGCAGGAACGTAATAAAATCGTGTTACAGGCTCAGGCAGAAATCGACGCTGAGCGTAAACGCGCTCGTGAAGAGCTGCGTAAGCAGGTCGCTCTGCTGGCAATTGCCGGTGCCGAGAAGATAATCGAACGTTCCGTAGATGAAGCTGCTAACAGCGACATCGTCGATAAACTGGTCGCTGAACTGTAAGGAGGGAGGGGCTGATGTCTGAATTTGTTACTGTAGCTCGCCCCTACGCCAAAGCAGCTTTTGACTTTGCCGTCGAACACCAGAGCGTAGACCGCTGGCAGAACATGCTGGCGTTTGCTGCCGAGGTAACGAAAAACGAACAAATGGAAGAGCTTCTTTCCGGTGCACTGGCACCCGAGACGCTCGCAGATTCGTTCATCGCCATTTGCGGCGAGCAGCTGGACGCCAACGGCCAGAACCTGATTAAGGTGATGGCTGATAATGGTCGTTTAAAAGCGCTCCCGGATGTTCTCGAGCAGTTTGCGCATTTACGCGCGCTGAGTGAAGCGATTGCAGAGGTTCAGGTAACTTCTGCTGCTGAACTGAGTAATGAGCAACTCGCGAACATCACGACCGCAATGGAAAAACGTCTGTCACGCAAAGTTAAGCTGAATTGCAAAATCGATAAGTCTGTTATGGCGGGCGTTATCATCCAGTCGGGTGATATGGTCATTGACGGTAGCGTACGCGGCCGTCTTGAACGCCTTGCAGACGTCTTGCAGTCTTAAGGGGACTGGAGCATGCAACTGAATTCCACCGAAATCAGCGAACTGATCAAGCAGCGCATTGCTCAGTTCAATGTTGTGAGTGAAGCTCACAACGAAGGTACAATTGTTTCTGTAAGTGACGGTATTATCCGCGTTCACGGCCTGGCCGATTGTATGCAGGGTGAGATGATTTCCCTGCCGGGAAACCGTTACGCTATCGCACTGAACCTGGAGCGCGACTCCGTAGGTGCTGTCGTTATGGGTCCATACGCTGACCTTGCCGAAGGCATGAAAGTTAAGTGTACTGGCCGTATTCTGGAAGTGCCGGTCGGCCGTGGCCTGCTGGGCCGCGTGGTGAACACCCTGGGTGCGCCAATCGACGGTAAAGGTCCGGTTGATAACGATGGCTTCTCGCCAATCGAAGTTATCGCACCGGGCGTAATCGAACGTCAGTCCGTCGACCAGCCGGTTCAGACCGGTTATAAATCCGTCGATGCGATGATTCCAATCGGCCGTGGCCAGCGTGAGCTTATCATCGGTGACCGTCAGACCGGTAAAACCGCGATGGCAATCGATGCCATCATCAACCAGCGTGACTCCGGCATCAAATGTGTGTACGTGGCTATCGGCCAGAAAGCGTCCACCATTTCTAACGTGGTTCGTAAACTGGAAGAGCACGGTGCACTGTCCAACACTATCGTTGTTGTGGCGACGGCGTCCGAATCCGCTGCACTGCAATACCTGGCGCCATATGCCGGTTGCGCAATGGGCGAATACTTCCGCGACCGCGGTGAAGATGCGCTGATCGTATACGATGACCTGTCTAAACAGGCTGTTGCTTATCGTCAGGTTTCCCTGCTGCTTCGTCGTCCACCAGGCCGTGAAGCATTCCCAGGCGACGTGTTCTACCTCCACTCCCGTCTGCTGGAGCGCGCATCCCGCGTTAACGCGGAATACGTGGAAGCTTTCACCAAAGGTGAAGTTAAAGGTAAAACCGGCTCACTGACCGCTCTGCCGATCATCGAAACCCAGGCGGGTGACGTTTCCGCGTTCGTTCCGACCAACGTAATTTCCATTACCGATGGTCAGATCTTCCTGGAAACCAACCTGTTTAACTCCGGTATTCGTCCGGCGGTTAACCCAGGTATTTCGGTATCTCGTGTTGGTGGTGCTGCTCAGACCAAGATCATCAAGAAACTGTCCGGTGGTATCCGTACCGCGCTGGCGCAGTATCGTGAACTGGCTGCGTTCTCTCAGTTCGCATCCGATCTGGACGAAGCAACCCGTAAACAGCTGAGCCACGGTCAGAAAGTGACCGAGCTGCTGAAACAGAAACAGTATGCCCCAATGTCTGTTGCACAGCAGGGCCTGGTGCTGTTCGCGGCTGAACGCGGTTACCTCGAAGACGTGGAACTGGCGAAAATCGGTAGCTTTGAAGCCGCACTGCTGGCTTACGCTGACCGTGATCACGCTCCGCTGATGCAAGAAATTAACCAGACCGGTGGCTATAACGATGAGATCGAAGGCAAGCTGAAAGGCATCCTCGACTCCTTTAAAGCAACCCAGTCCTGGTAACGTCTTGGCGGCTTGCCTTAGGGCAGGCCGCAAGGCATTGAGGAGAAGCTCATGGCCGGCGCAAAAGAGATACGTAGTAAGATCGCAAGCGTCCAGAACACGCAGAAGATCACCAAAGCGATGGAAATGGTCGCCGCTTCCAAAATGCGTAAATCGCAGGATCGCATGGCGGCCAGCCGTCCTTATGCAGATACCATGCGCAAAGTGATTGGTCACCTTGCTAACGGTAATCTGGAATATAAGCACCCATACCTGGAAGAACGCGACGTTAAGCGCGTGGGCTACCTGGTGGTGTCGACCGATCGTGGTTTGTGCGGCGGTTTGAACATTAACTTGTTCAAAAAAGTGCTGGCGGATATGAAAGAGTGGTCCGATAAGGGCGTTCAGAGCGAACTCGCGATGATCGGCTCTAAAGGCGTTTCTTTCTTCAACTCCGTTGGCGGCAACGTGGTTGCTCAGGTTACTGGCATGGGAGATACCCCTTCCCTGTCCGAGCTGATCGGCCCGGTGAAAGTGATGCTGCAAGCCTACGACGAAGGTCGTCTGGACAAGCTGTACGTTGTCAGCAACAAATTTGTCAACACCATGTCTCAGGTTCCGACCATCACTCAGCTGCTGCCGTTACCGGCATCAGAAGATGAGGAGCTGAAGCGTAAATCCTGGGACTACCTGTACGAACCGGATCCGAAAGCGCTGCTGGACACCCTGCTGCGTCGTTATGTCGAATCACAGGTTTATCAGGGCGTCGTAGAAAACCTGGCCAGCGAGCAGGCCGCGCGTATGGTGGCGATGAAAGCCGCAACCGATAACGGCGGTAGCCTGATTAAAGAGCTGCGGTTGGTCTACAACAAAGCTCGTCAGGCAAGCATTACTCAGGAACTTACCGAAATCGTCGGTGGCGCGTCCGCGGTTTAACCAGGTTATTACCCTAAATAGTTCGGTTTGCAGAAAGGCGGCAACTGAGCGAATCCTCAAGCGCTTACTTAAGTAAGTGACTGAGGTGAGGGAAGGCAGTCAACGCATCTGCAAATTGAAATATGACGGGTAAACGAATTACGTAGAGGATTCAAGATGGCTACTGGAAAGATTGTCCAGGTAATCGGCGCCGTGGTGGACGTCGAGTTCCCTCAGGACGGCGTACCGCGCGTTTATGACGCGCTTGAGGTACAGAACAATAATGAGAATCTGGTGCTGGAAGTTCAGCAGCAGCTCGGCGGTGGTATCGTGCGTACCATCGCAATGGGTTCTTCCGACGGTCTGCGTCGTGGTCTGGTCGTTAAAGATCTCGAGCACCCGATCGAAGTCCCGGTAGGTAAAGCGACCCTTGGCCGTATCATGAACGTGCTGGGTCAGCCGATCGATATGAAAGGCGACATCGGCGAAGAAGACCGTTGGGCGATTCACCGCGCAGCACCTTCCTATGAAGAGCTGTCCAGCTCTCAGGAACTGCTGGAAACCGGTATCAAAGTTATCGACCTGATTTGTCCGTTCGCTAAGGGCGGTAAAGTAGGTCTGTTCGGTGGTGCGGGCGTAGGTAAAACCGTAAACATGATGGAGCTGATCCGTAACATCGCGATCGAGCACTCCGGTTATTCCGTGTTTGCGGGCGTGGGTGAGCGTACTCGTGAAGGTAACGACTTCTACCACGAAATGACCGACTCCAACGTTCTGGACAAAGTTGCTCTGGTTTATGGCCAGATGAACGAGCCACCAGGTAACCGTCTGCGCGTAGCGCTGACCGGTCTGACCATCGCGGAGAAATTCCGTGACGAAGGCCGTGACGTTCTGCTGTTCGTTGATAACATCTACCGTTATACCCTGGCCGGTACGGAAGTATCCGCACTGCTGGGTCGTATGCCTTCTGCGGTAGGTTATCAGCCAACGCTTGCAGAAGAGATGGGTGTTCTTCAGGAGCGTATTACCTCCACCAAGACCGGTTCAATCACCTCCGTACAGGCCGTTTACGTTCCTGCGGATGACTTGACTGACCCATCTCCGGCGACCACCTTTGCGCACCTGGACTCAACCGTTACGCTGAGCCGCCAGATCGCTTCTCTGGGTATTTACCCGGCAGTAGACCCGCTGGACTCCACCAGCCGTCAGCTGGATCCGCTGGTTGTTGGTCAGGAACACTACGACACCGCGCGTGGCGTTCAGTCCATCCTGCAGCGTTACCAGGAACTGAAAGACATCATCGCTATCCTGGGTATGGACGAACTGTCCGAAGAAGACAAACTGGTTGTAGCACGTGCGCGTAAGATTCAGCGCTTCCTGTCTCAGCCATTCTTCGTAGCAGAAGTCTTTACCGGTTCTCCAGGCAAATACGTTTCGCTGAAAGATACCATCCGTGGCTTTAAAGGCATCATGGACGGCGAATACGACCATCTGCCAGAGCAGGCGTTCTACATGGTTGGCTCCATCGACGAAGCCGTTGAGAAAGCGAAAAAACTTTAACGCCTAATCGGAGGGTGACATGGCTTTGACTTATCACCTGGACGTCGTCAGCGCGGAGAGCCAAATGTTCTCCGGTCTGGTCGAGAAGATCCAGGTAACGGGTAGCGAAGGTGAACTGGGTATTTTCCCGGGCCACGCCCCGCTGCTCACCGCCATTAAGCCTGGTATGATCCGCATCGTGAAGCAGCACGGACATGAAGAGTTTATCTACCTGTCCGGTGGTGTTCTGGAAGTGCAGCCGGGTAACGTAACCGTCCTGGCTGACACCGCGATTCGCGGCCAGGATCTCGACGAAGCACGAGCCCTGGAAGCGAAACGCAAAGCTGAAGAGCACATGCACAGCTCCCACGGTGATGTGGACTACGCTCAGGCTTCTGCTGAACTGGCTAAAGCGATCGCCAAACTGCGCGTTATCGAGTTAACCAAAAAAGCGATGTAACTACCTGCTTGAAAAGACAAATGCCAGTCCGGGAAACCTGACTGGCATTTTTTTATTCCTCAGCTTTATTTCACTCCAAAAATAATTGTAAAACCAACAGGATAGCGCTATTCATGAGTTTTTTGAGCAATCTTTTGGCCTCTAACCCCATGGATTCTGCCGCCGTTACTGCTATAAAGGACTCAAATAGTCTTGTGGCGGTTAAATTAGCAGCAGCGTATTTTTTGGTGCAAAATATGTAGAATTTTCAAAGCTAAATCGCTTTACTTCACACACTAAACAGATTCAGGACACGTATGTCAAACAGCGCAATGAGCGTGGTTATCCTTGCCGCCGGTAAAGGAACCCGCATGTATTCAGATCTTCCAAAGGTGCTGCACACGCTGGCCGGGAAGCCAATGGTTCAGCATGTTATTGATGCAGCTAATAAACTAGGCGCCCAGCGGGTTAACCTGGTGTACGGGCACGGCGGAGAATTGCTTAAGAAAACCTTGAGCGATAACACCCTCAACTGGGTATTGCAGGCTGAGCAGCTGGGAACCGGGCATGCAATGCAGATGGCGGCCCCGTTCTTTGCCGATGACGAAGACATTCTGATGCTGTACGGCGACGTGCCGCTGATCTCCGTCGAGACATTACAGCGCCTGCGCGAAGCTAAACCTCAGGGCGGCATTGGTTTGCTGACCGTTAAGCTTGATGATCCTACCGGCTATGGCCGCATTGCGCGTGAAAACGACAAGGTTGTCGGTATCGTTGAACATAAAGACGCGAGCGAAGAGCAGCGCAAAATCAACGAAATCAACACCGGTATTCTGGTCGCTAACGGCGCAGACCTGAAGCGTTGGCTAGGCAAGCTTGATAATAACAACGCGCAAGGTGAGTTTTATATTACCGACATCATTGCGCTGGCTCACCGGGAAGGGCGTGAAATCGCCGCCGTTCACCCGGATCGCCTGAGCGAAGTTGAAGGTGTGAACAACCGCCTGCAGCTTTCTCGCCTGGAGCGTGTTTACCAAACCGAGCAGGCCGATAAGCTGCTGCTGGCAGGCGTGATGCTACGCGATCCGGCCCGTTTCGATCTGCGCGGTGAGTTAACTCATGGGCGCGATGTCGAAATTGATACTAATGTCATTGTCGAAGGCCGCGTTACGCTGGGTAACCGCGTAAAGATCGGCACCGGCTGCGTGATTAAAAACGCGGTTATCGGCGATAACTGCGAAATCAGCCCGTATACGGTTATCGAAGATGCGACGCTTGAAGCCGCCTGCACCATCGGGCCATTTGCCCGCCTGCGCCCTGGTGCGGAACTCGCTGAGGGCGCTCACGTAGGCAACTTCGTTGAGATGAAGAAAGCGCGCCTGGGTAAAGGCTCCAAAGCCGGCCACCTTAGCTATCTTGGCGATGCTGAGATTGGCGATAACGTGAATATTGGCGCGGGCACCATTACCTGTAACTACGATGGCGCGAACAAACATAAAACCATTATTGGTGATGACGTGTTTGTGGGTTCTGATACTCAGCTGGTGGCGCCGGTTACCGTGGCGCGTGGCGTTACGATTGGTGCCGGGACGACCGTCACCCGCGACGTGGCTGAAAATGAATTGGTGATCAGTCGCGTAAAACAAAAACACATTCAGGGCTGGCAGCGTCCGGTGAAGAAAAAATAACGGATTTATACCCCTCACCCTAACCCTCTCCCCACAGGGGAGAGAGGATCGTTCGGTGCGGTGTTTTTCTCCCTCGCCCCTTTGGGGAGAGGGCCGGGGTGAGGGGATAACATAATCCTCCCCCCAAAAGCAGTAACCATAAAAATAACCCCACTCTCTACAAGGCTCGGGGCTCCGGAAACACCGGAATAATACCCTATGGATTTCGTGCTGTGGAAAGGCAGCAAGCTTGTAAATCCCCGGGAGCTTACATCAAGTAAGTGACCGGGGTGCGCAAGCGCAGACAACGCATCCACAGTGCGAAAGACGACGGGTAGACAACAGGTCAGCGACAACACATGGCTAACGCCATTATCAGGACTTTAAATTATGTGTGGAATTGTTGGCGCAGTAGCGCAACGTGATATCGCTGAAATCCTTCTTGAAGGACTACGTCGTCTGGAATACCGCGGGTATGACTCTGCGGGCCTGGCGGTTGTGGACGACAAAGGTCAGATGACCCGCTTGCGTCGTCTGGGTAAAGTACAGAAGCTGGCAGAAGCGGCGCAAGAAACCGCTCTGCATGGTGGCACCGGTATCGCTCACACTCGCTGGGCAACGCACGGTGAACCTTCAGAGGTTAATGCTCACCCACATGTTTCCGACCACATCGTCGTGGTACACAACGGTATCATCGAAAACCACGAGCCGCTGCGCGAAGCGCTGCAGGCGCGCGGCTACACGTTTGTCTCTCAGACGGATACTGAAGTTATCGCTCACCTGGTTCACTGGGAGCTGGAGCAGGGCGGTACGCTGCGTGAGGCGGTTCTTCGTGCTATTCCTCAGCTCCGCGGCGCTTACGGTACCGTTATTATGGATACCCGTAACCCGGATGTTCTGCTGGCCGCACGTTCCGGTAGCCCGATGGTTATCGGCCTGGGCATGGGTGAAAACTTTATCGCCTCCGATCAGCTGGCGCTGCTGCCGGTAACCCGTCGCTTCATCTTCCTTGAAGAGGGCGATATCGCCGAAGTGACTCGCCGCGCGGTCACTGTTTTTGATACCAAAGGCGAGCAGGTTAAGCGCCCGGACATCGAATCTAATCTGCAGTATGACGCGGGCGATAAAGGTATTTATCGTCACTACATGCAGAAAGAGATCTACGAGCAGCCGAACGCCATCAAAAACACCCTTGCCGGGCGTATCAGCCACGGCGAGGTTGATCTGACGGAGCTGGGGCCAAAAGCCAATGAAATGCTCTCTCAGGTCGAGCATATTCAAATCGTAGCCTGCGGCACCTCTTATAACTCCGGAATGGTTTCCCGCTACTGGTTTGAAGCGCTGGCCGGCGTGCCTTGTGATGTCGAAATCGCCTCTGAATTCCGCTACCGCAAATCTGCCGTGCGCCGCAACAGCCTGATGATCACCCTTTCCCAGTCTGGCGAAACGGCGGACACCCTGGCGGCGCTGCGCCTCTCCAAAGAGCTGGGCTATCTTGGTTCACTGGCGATTTGCAACGTGGCTGGCTCTTCTCTGGTGCGCGAATCCGACCTGGCGCTGATGACCAATGCCGGCACGGAAATCGGCGTGGCTTCAACCAAAGCGTTCACCACCCAGCTCACCGTGCTGCTGATGCTGGTGGCGAAGCTGAGCCGCCTGAAAGGCGCTGACGCACAGATCGAGCACGATATCGTGCACGGCCTGCAGGCGCTGCCAAGCCGTATCGAGCAGATGTTGTCTCAAGATAAGCGTATCGAAGCGCTGGCGGAGGATTTCTCCGATAAGCACCATGCGCTGTTCCTTGGCCGTGGCGATCAGTATCCGATCGCGATGGAAGGCGCGCTGAAGCTCAAAGAGATCTCCTATATTCACGCTGAAGCCTATGCGGCCGGCGAGCTGAAGCACGGCCCGCTGGCGCTGATCGACGCGGACATGCCGGTCATCGTTGTGGCACCGAACAACGAGCTGTTGGAAAAACTGAAATCCAACATCGAAGAAGTTCGTGCCCGCGGCGGCCAGCTGTATGTCTTTGCCGACCGTGACGCTGGCTTTACCAGCAGCGACAACATGCACATCATCGAGATGCCGCATGTGGAAGAGGTGATTGCCCCAATCTTCTACACCGTGCCGCTGCAGCTGCTCTCTTATCACGTGGCGCTGATCAAAGGTACCGACGTGGACCAGCCGCGTAACCTGGCGAAATCGGTAACGGTCGAGTAATTTTCATGC
Source organism: Enterobacteriaceae bacterium RIT693 (assembly GCA_009668225.1). Taxonomy (GTDB): domain Bacteria; phylum Pseudomonadota; class Gammaproteobacteria; order Enterobacterales; family Enterobacteriaceae; genus Cedecea. Next base: position 30,073 of record WJYK01000005.1, read on the forward strand.
CGTTAATCCGTTGTGATTAATTGACGAAAAAACGTTAAGTACCAGCCAGAAAAGCCCCGACCATAACGGTCCGGGGCTTTTTTATATTGATTGGTTAGCTGCCGCGGTAGGTCGAATAACCGAAGGGGCTAAGCAGCAACGGCACGTGATAATGCTCGCCTGATTTGCTGACGTGGATCACTACCGGCACATCCACAAAGAACGAGTCCTGCTTATGTGCCTTGTAGTATTCGCCGGTTTCAAATGTCACTTTGTAATTACCCGGCTCAATGTCTTTTCCAGCAGGATAAAGTGCGCTAATGCGGCCGTCTGTGTTAGTCAGCCCCTCGCCCAGCCTTACCCATTTTTCACCGTCCTGTTTATCCAGAGTGACTTTTACACCTTCAGAGGGAGTGCCCGTCTGCTGGTTCAGGACATGAACGCTCAATGGATTCTTTGTCGGTACATCGGCTGCGAACGCGGAAACCGAACTGGTAATCAGAGATAAGAAAAAAGCTTGTTTTAATGTCATCCTTAAACCCTCTTTGTTGTGGTTTCTTTATCTTAGTGGCAAAGGAAAGAATAAAAATTAAACAATCTGTGATACTTAACCGCGGAAGCTATGGCGAAGAAATGTATGGCGCTTAGGAAGTGCGACAAAGGCCGTGAGCCAAAGGCGTGAGAAGAGATGTCATAATTAGTGAAGGTGAACACAAATTGAACAAATATATTTTCAATGTTTGTTCTTATTTTGAGGTAAGTGTTTATTAAAAATAAAATAATAAACAATGAGTTACTGTTATTTTGTTCAGTAAAAGTGCATTGTCATAAAACCGTCATAATTCGTACATTTAACTGTCACCAAACTGTCCTATTTTCTACCCTGTATTTAATTAAACAACAATTTACGAACATCTGGCAGGAGACATTATGAACGTTATGCGTACCACTGTCGCAACTGTTGTCGCCGCGACCTTATCTCTGAGCGCTTCTACTGCGTTTGCAGCTGCAAGCCTGACTGGCGCTGGTGCAACTTTCCCTGCGCCGGTGTATGCCAAGTGGGCAGATACCTACCAGAAAGAAACGGGTAACAAGGTGAACTACCAGGGTATCGGTTCCTCCGGCGGCGTGAAGCAAATCATTGCTAACACCGTTGACTTCGGCGCTTCTGACGCCCCTCTGGCGGATGACAAATTACAGCAAGAAGGCCTGTTCCAGTTCCCTACCGTGATCGGTGGCGTGGTGCTGGCGGTTAACCTGCCGGGCTTCAAGTCTGGCGAGCTGGTGCTGGACGGCAAAACCCTGGGCGACATCTACCTGGGCACCATCAAAAAATGGAATGACCCGGCGATTGCTAAGCTGAACCCAGGCCACAAACTGCCGGATCAGAACATCGCGGTTGTTCGTCGTGCTGACGGCTCTGGTACTTCCTTCGTGTTCACCAGCTATCTGGCTAAAGTGAACGAAGAGTGGAAAACCAAAATCGGCGCAGGCTCTACCGTTAACTGGCCAACCGGTCTGGGCGGTAAAGGTAACGACGGCATCGCGGCCTTCGTACAGCGTTTGCCAGGCTCCATCGGTTACGTTGAATACGCTTACGCTAAGCAAAACAACCTGACCTACACCAAGCTGCTGTCCGCTGACGGCAAGCCGGTTAGCCCGACCGAAGCAAACTTTGCTAACGCGGCTAAAGGCGCCGACTGGAGCAAATCCTTCGCACAGGATCTGACTAACCAGAAAGGTGACGAAGCGTGGCCAATCACTTCCACCACCTTCATCCTGGTCCACAAAGAGCAGAAAAACCCTGAGCAGGGCGCAGAAGTGCTGAAGTTCTTTGACTGGGCATACAAATCTGGCGCGAAAGAAGCTAACGCCCTGGATTACGCAACGCTGCCGGCCTCTGTGGTTGAGCAAGTTCGCGCTGCATGGAAGACCAATGTAAAAGACAGCTCCGGTAAGGCGCTGTACTAAGTGCAAAAATCTGGGGTAACAGGTATGTTACCCCGGTTTATTCAGCAACCACGAAGAGTACGCTATGGCTGTGACTAAGCCGACGTTTAAAGCCCCCGGCAAACAAGGCGATGTAATTTTCAGTGCGCTAGTAAGACTGGCTGCGCTGATTGTGCTATTTCTGCTGGGTGGGATTATCATCTCGCTGTTTATCTCCTCGCTGCCGAGCATTGAGAAGTTTGGCTTCTCCTTCCTCTGGTCCAAAGAGTGGGATGCCCCTAATGAAATCTTCGGCGCGCTGGTGCCGATTTACGGAACCCTCGTAACCTCGTTTATCGCGCTGCTGATTGCTGTGCCGGTGAGCTTTGGTATCGCCCTGTTCCTGACAGAACTTGCGCCCGGCTGGCTGAAGCGCCCGCTGGGTATCGCCATTGAACTGCTGGCGGCCATTCCAAGTATCGTGTACGGCATGTGGGGCCTGTTTATCTTTGCTCCCCTGTTCGCGACCTACTTCCAGGAACCCGTAGGCAACGTGCTTTCTGCCGTGCCTATCGTTGGCGCGCTGTTCTCTGGCCCTGCGTTTGGTATCGGTATTCTTGCCGCCGGTGTGATCCTCGCCATTATGATCATCCCGTACATCGCCTCCGTAATGCGCGATGTTTTCGAGCAAACGCCGGTGATGATGAAAGAGTCGGCCTACGGTATCGGCTGCACCACCTGGGAAGTTATCTGGCGCATCGTTCTGCCGTTCACCAAAAATGGCGTGATCGGCGGCGTGATGCTCGGCCTTGGCCGTGCGCTGGGTGAAACCATGGCGGTGACCTTTATTATCGGTAACACCTATCAGCTCGACAGCGCCTCGCTGTATATGCCGGGCAACAGCATTACCTCCGCGCTGGCTAACGAATTCGCCGAAGCGGAATCCGGCCTGCATACCGCCGCGCTGATGGAGCTTGGCTTAATCCTGTTTGTGATTACCTTTATCGTACTGGCTATCTCTAAGTTCATGATTATGCGCCTGGCGAAAAACGAAGGGGCTCGCTCATGACCACGATGGAAATGCAAAGCAGCGCGGCGCTGGCTGAGTCGCGCCGTAAAATGCAGGCTCGTCGCCGCATGAAAAACCGCATCGCCCTGACGCTCTCTATGGCGACGATGGTGTTCGGCCTGTTCTGGCTGGTGTGGATCCTGTTCTCTACGGTGACCCGTGGTATCGACGGCATGTCGCTGGCGCTGTTCACCGAAATGACGCCTCCGCCAAATACCGCGGGCGGTGGCCTGGCGAACGCCCTGGCGGGCAGCGGCCTGCTGATCCTGTGGGCGACGGTTATCGGCACGCCGCTGGGCATCATGGCCGGGATTTATCTGGCCGAATATGGCCGTAAATCTGCGCTGGCCGAAGTGATTCGTTTTATTAACGACATTCTTTTGTCCGCGCCGTCGATTGTGGTCGGCCTGTTCGTTTACACCATCGTGGTGGCGAAAATGGAACACTTCTCCGGCTGGGCGGGCGTGATTGCGCTGGCGCTGCTGCAGGTGCCAATCGTCATTCGTACCACTGAAAACATGCTGAAACTGGTGCCGGACAGCCTGCGTGAAGCGGCCTACGCGCTGGGAACACCAAAATGGAAGATGATCTCCGCGATTACGCTGAAAGCGTCCGTCTCCGGGATTATCACCGGCGTGCTGCTGGCGATTGCCCGTATCGCGGGCGAAACCGCACCGCTGCTCTTCACCTCCCTCTCCAACCAGTTCTGGAGCACGGACATGATGCAGCCTATCGCTAACCTGCCGGTGACCATTTTCAAATTTGCTATGAGCCCGTTTGCCGAGTGGCAACAGCTGGCCTGGGCAGGGGTGCTGATCATTACCCTCTGCGTACTGCTGCTGAACATTCTGGCGCGCGTGATTTTCTCGAAGAGTAAACACGGTTAAATTTTACGGCGCGGCCCTCGCGGCGCCGGACGGAGATTAAGACACAGATGAGTAAGGTTGATTTAGCCCCAGGCAAAATCCAGGTTCGTGACCTGAACTTCTACTACGGTAAGTTCCACGCCCTGAAGAACATCAATCTGGATATCGCGAAGAACCAGGTTACCGCCTTCATTGGGCCGTCAGGCTGTGGTAAATCCACCCTGCTGCGTACCTTTAACAAAATGTACTCGCTCTACCCTGAGCAGCGTGCAGAAGGCGAAATCCTGCTGGATGGGGAAAATATCCTTACCCAGAGCCAGGACATCGCCCTGCTGCGTGCCAAAGTCGGCATGGTCTTCCAGAAACCGACGCCGTTCCCGATGTCCATCTATGACAACATCGCTTTTGGCGTGCGTCTGTTCGAAAAGCTGTCCCGTAGCGACATGGATGAACGCGTGCAGTGGGCGTTGACGAAAGCCGCGCTGTGGAACGAAACTAAAGATAAACTGCACCAGAGCGGCTACAGCCTCTCCGGTGGTCAGCAGCAGCGTCTGTGCATCGCTCGCGGTATCGCGATTCGCCCGGAAGTGTTGCTGCTGGACGAGCCGTGTTCGGCGCTTGACCCGATTTCAACCGGGCGTATTGAAGAGCTGATCACCGAGCTGAAAGAAGACTATACCGTAGTGATCGTGACCCACAACATGCAGCAGGCGGCGCGTTGTTCTGACCACACGGCGTTTATGTACCTCGGCGAGCTGATCGAATTCAGCGAAACCGATACGCTGTTTACTACGCCAGCGAAGAAACAAACCGAAGATTACATTACTGGCCGCTACGGTTGATTGGAGAGCGCGATGGATAACCTCAACTTAAACAAACACATTTCTGGCCAGTTCAACGCCGAGCTGGAGTACATCCGTACTCAGGTGATGACGATGGGCGGGCTGGTGGAACAACAGCTCTCCGACGCGATTACCGCGATGCACAACCAGGACAGCGAGCTGGCGAAGCGCGTTATCGCCGGTGACCAGAAGGTCAACATGATGGAAGTGGCGATCGATGAAGCCTGCGTGCGCATCATCGCCAAACGCCAGCCAACCGCCAGCGACCTGCGCCTGGTGATGGCGATCATCAAAACTATCGCCGAGCTGGAACGTATTGGTGACGTAGCGGATAAAATCTGCCGCACCGCGCTGGAGAAATTCTCCCAGCAGCACCAGCCGCTGCTGGTCAGCCTCGAGTCGCTGGGGCGCCACACCGTGCAAATGCTGCATGACGTGCTGGACGCTTTCGCGCGTATGGATCTGGATGAAGCGGTGCGTATCTACCGTGAAGACAAGAAAGTTGACCAGGAATATGAAGGCATCGTGCGTCAGCTGATGACCTACATGATGGAAGACTCCCGCACCATTCCAAGCGTGCTGACCGCGCTGTTCTGTGCCCGTTCTATCGAGCGTATCGGTGACCGTTGCCAGAACATCTGCGAATACATCTTCTACTTCGTGAAGGGGCAGGACTTCCGTCACGTGGGCGGCGATGAGCTGGATAAGCTGCTGGCGGGTAAAGATCCGAAAGAGTAAGTGCACTTCTTCTCTGTCGCCCTCTCGCCTTTGGGGAGAGGGCCGGGGTGAGGGGCTGTTACTTCCCGAACAAACGCCGCGAATTATCCTCGATCTTCCCTGAAATCCTACGCTTCTGCATCGTTCTACTCCAGCTTACCGATAATCCCGCCGCTGACAAAAGCCGGTGATACTGTGAATCATCAAACGGCATATGCCAGGCGATGGCGATAGCTTCTGCCACCGTCACGTCGCTAACGCGTGAAGCCAGCTCCAGCGGCGCATCGGCAGAAACATTCCCCGCCAGAATCACGCGGTAAAGCCAGCCGCAGTAGCCCGCTTCCTGCATCCGGGTCGCCATATCCTCAACGCCGAAATGGTAGTTAAGCTTAAAGCACGGCGAGCGAGGCTGGGTCACCTGAATCAGCGCTTCACCCCAGCGGTAGATATCGCCCATATAGACGTTCTTTTCCGTCATCCCTGCTGTAGACAGGTTTTCGCCGAAGGCCGGGGCGCTAAACAGCTCCGCTTTATCCGGGAAGATTTGCGCCCAGTGCTGATAATGCTCGCGGGGATAGTGGCACAGCGCCCTGTCCGGCCCGCCGTGAATTACCTTCTCCGCCTGTTCATCGCCCTCAAGCCCAAGCTCGGTCAGGCGAAGCTCACCGTCCACCTGAATCTTGGCGATGGCGCTGGGCCGGCTCCCTTCGTAATCACGAATCTGGCCTGCGTAAACCTGAAGCGGATAGCGATGCATAAGCAACTCCCTGCGAAATAGACATAAAAAAAGCGAGCCCTCAGGCTCGCTTCTCTACGGTTGTATTGCAACCTTATTTTTTAGCGGCGAAACGGGCAGCTGCTTCGTCCCAGTTAACCACGTTCCAGAACTCTTTCGCGTAGTCCGGGCGACGGTTCTGGAATTTCAGGTAGTAAGCGTGTTCCCAAACGTCCAGGCCCACAATTGGGAAGCCGGAAGCGCCGGAGATAGCTTCGCCCATCAGCGGGCTGTCCTGGTTTGCAGTAGAAACCACAGCCAGTTTGTCGCCTTTCAGCACCAGCCACGCCCAGCCGGAGCCGAAGCGGGTAGCTGCAGCTTTTTCGAACTCAGCTTTGAACGCGTCAACGCTGCCGAAATCGCGCTCGATAGCGGCTTTCAGGTCACCTTTCAGCTCGGTGCCTTTTTTCAGGCCTTTCCAGAAGAAGCTGTGGTTAGCGTGGCCGCCGGCGTTGTTACGCAGCACGGTTTTCTTATCAGCAGGCAGCTGATCCAGTTTGGTAATCAGCTCTTCAGCAGACAGGCTGGCAAACTCAGGCAGGGATTCCAGCGCGGCGTTCGCGTTGTTAACGTAGGCCTGGTGGTGTTTGCTGTGGTGGATTTCCATGGTTTCTTTGTCGAAATGCGGTTCCAGCGCGTCGTAAGCGTAAGGCAGGGATGGCAGTGTATAGCTCATATTCATCGTCTCCATTAACGTAGAGCGGCTGTCGTGCTGTTAACGCCGCGTAATCAGTCGGTTCATTATAGTTAATTAAATGATATTGAAAATGTTTATCAATGCCGTACTTAGCGTGTGGTTATAACTTTTCTTCATGAAACCACGGGTTACGGCTATAACGCAGCGGGTAAAAAACGCCTCTTCGCAGGATAGCACCGGAGTGTTACCCGCCCGTGACGTTAAGGTTTGGCAAGGGAAAGGGGGATAACAAACTGTGATCGGCATCGGCAGCATTTGCTGGTTTTTGCCAGCTTCACCGGGCGGGCGGCACTCCCCTAAAGGTTAACCGGTTGCTCACTCTTTAGACTCGTTGATATTGGCGGCCATGTCGGGAATTCGACGGCCGAAAGCAATGAGGGACAGAGAATGAGTAACGCAATTACGATGGGGATCCTGTGGCATCTGATTGGTGCTGCCAGCGCAGCCTGTTTTTATGCCCCGTTTAAAAAAGTGCGGCACTGGTCGTGGGAAACCATGTGGTCGGTGGGCGGGATTGTTTCCTGGATCCTTCTGCCGTGGGCGGTAAGCGCCTTGCTGCTGCCAAATTTTTGGGGCTATTACGGGTCGTTTAGCGCGTCCACGCTGCTGCCGGTATTTTTGTTTGGCGCTATGTGGGGCATCGGTAACATCAACTATGGCCTGACCATGCGCTACCTGGGGATGTCGATGGGTATCGGTATCGCGATAGGTATCACGCTGATTGTCGGGACATTGTTGACCCCGGTAATCAATGGTAAGTTCGCCATGCTGACGGGCACACCCGGTGGACGCATGACGCTGCTGGGCGTGCTGGTGGCGGTTATCGGTGTGGCTATCGTCACCCGCGCCGGGCAGCTTAAAGAGCGCCAGATGGGCATTAAAGCCGAAGAATTTAACCTGAAAAAGGGGCTGGTGCTGGCGGTGATGTGCGGTATTTTCTCCGCCGGTATGTCTTTCGCGATGGACGCCGCCAAACCCATGCATCAGGCGGCGGCGAGCCTGGGCGTAGACCCCCTCTATATCGCCCTGCCAAGCTATGTCGTTATCATGGGCGGCGGGGCCATCGTCAATCTGGGCTTCTGCTTTATTCGGCTGTTAAGAGTGAAAACCTTGTCGGTAAAAGCCGATTTCTCGCTATCAAAATCGCTGATTATCGCCAACCTGTTGTTATCCGCTCTTGGTGGCCTGATGTGGTACCTGCAGTTCTTCTTCTACGCCTGGGGGCACGCCAGAATTCCGGCGCAGTATGATTACATGAGCTGGATGCTGCACATGAGCTTCTATGTGCTCTGTGGCGGACTCGTGGGCTTAATCATGAAAGAGTGGAAGTCCGCGGGGCGCAGGCCGGTTGGCGTGCTGGCTATTGGCTGTCTGGTGATTATTCTCGCCGCCAATATTGTGGGCATGGGAATGGCGAACTGACGGGCCTCTTATTGAAAGCGCTGGCGCCATAGCCGTGGCGTCACACCCGTCTCTTTGGTAAAAACCACCGAGAAATAGTTGCTGTCCTCGAAGCCGCACCGCGTGGCAATTTCGCTGATAAGTAGCTCGCTGTGGCGCAGCAGATACTGGGCCTGGCAAATGCGTAGCTGGCGCAGATACTGACTTAACGTCATGCCGGTTTGCTGGCGAAACAGCTGGCGCATTTGCCGCTCTGTAACCTGATGAGCGCGGCAAAAATGAGCGAAATCGAACGGCTCATCGAGGCTGCTTCCCAGTGCAGCCATCAGCAAATCCAGCGTTTCACCTTCACACAGGTTTGCGGTATCTACCGCGCGGTAGCGGTGGCGGCGAAGCGTAATCAGCAGCTGTAAAAACAGGCTTTCAGACAGGCAGCGTGACAGAGGATCCGCTTTTGGGCTCTCGTGTTCGAGCTGTCCGATAATCTGGCGCACCTGAGCCATACCTTGACTGCTCAGTCGCCAGCGTGGATCGCTGCCGTTGGCCATGGGAGGGTTGTGCAGCAGATCGGCCCAGTCAACGTTTAGCGCCAGCCTTTCCGGGCAATAAATAATGTTATGCAAGACCAGATCGTGAACCGACTCGTAGCCATGCCGGTCTTCCGCCCGAATATAGAACAAATCGCCGCAGGTGATGCGCCAGGGCCTGCCGTTAAGCATATGCAGCCCGTTGCCGCGCCATACCACCACCAGCTCACAAAAGTCATGAGTATGTTCGGCAAAGACGTTTTGTGGATAGCGGTCGGCCACCGCTACCGGCTGCGTATCGGAAACAAAAAAATCCTCTTTTTTTAGCATTAGCTGGTCTGGCACAGGCGTAGCTCCGTGACTGAATAACCTGAAATTATTAATTTTTTTGGTCTAAAAAACGGTGATGGTTCCCGCGTTACGCAAGCTTGATATCCAGCCCCTGGCGTACCGCCCGTGGGGAGCAGGAAAACTCTCGTTTAAACAGCGTGGAGAAATGGTTGCTGTCGCCAAAGCCGCACTGGAAGGCGATATTCGTCACGCTCTCTTCGCTGTGTCGCAGTAAATAACGTGCCTTAATCAAGCGCAGGCGGTTGAGATAGCGCTGCGGTGTGAGCCCGGTTTTCTGCTTGAGCAGGCGGTGCAGAGTTCTCAGAGAAAGCGTAAAAGTCTCTGCCAGCTGCTCCCAGCAGACATCCTCGGAATAGTGATCGTCAAGCCAGAGGATAAGCTGATTTAAGCGTCCGTCCGCTCCCCACCTGTTTTCTGCCTGATCTGCCTGGCGCAGCAGCACCAGCAGCTGCATAAAGACAAGCTCCCGGTTGGCAACGGCGTAAGCGTTGTTTTCGGCACCCAGGCTCTCCAGTCGATCAATAAATCCTTTAACCTGGCGAAGTACGCCCTGGTTAACGCGCCAGTGGGCAGGATAATTGCCATCCTGCTCCTGCGGCAGTAGCTTTTCGAGTCCGGAAAGAAAACAGAAAGCTTCGGGTTCCCTATAGAGGATGTTTGTCAGGCAAAGGTTTTCGGTATGCTCAAACAGGTGACGATCGTGGTCGCGAACAAAACAGAGGGAGCCGCCGCTCAGGGTATAGGGCTGCCCGTTGAAAATATGGGAGCCGGTGCCATGCTCAACGATGATAATTTCATTGAAATCATGGTGATGTTCAGGGAAATCCGGCTGGGGTTGGCGAGGTTCAATCGTCACCGACAATGCGGCATTCGGAAAAAAATCCACGCTGTGTAATACCGTCATTATTGCCTCCATCGTGCTAAATATGGGTCGATAGTAGAGAACAGCACCCGGCATCACCTTAAGTTTTCGACGCAGAATCGCGCAAAAAGCGTTCATTTTTGAAGATGAGACGGGCTTTGTCGGGAAATGTGTGTGCGGTCACAGGCCTGAATACTGGCCGTTTTGAGACAGGTAAATTAAAAATGTGAACTGCCTCTCGTTCACCTTTGCCTCTTTGCCAGGCGGGGCTGGACGCTGTCAGTGGGGCGAAGGTGGGGGCAGGCCGGTATTTTTAGACTGATGGGTAATGACTCCAATAAGGATTCCCATCATGACCTTTCGCCACAGCGTTGCCGTTGACCTCGGTGCTTCCAGCGGCCGCGTGATGCTGGCCTGCTTCGATAAAGCTTCCCGGCAACTCTCCCTGCGTGAAATTCACCGCTTCGCCAACAGCCTGACTCGTGTTGAAGACCATGACTGCTGGGATCTCGATGCTCTTGAAGGCGAAATACGCTTTGGGCTTCAAAAAGCCTGCGACGAAGGCGTGCGTATCGACAGTATTGGCATCGACACCTGGGGCGTGGACTTTGTACTGATGGACGAAAACGGCAGCCGGGTTGGCCTGCCTGTGTCCTATCGCGATAGCCGAACGGACGGCGTGATGGCGCGAGCCGTCAGCGAGCTTGGGCGCGAAGAGATTTACCGCCGCAGCGGCATCCAGTTCTTACCCTTCAATACGCTGTATCAGCTTCGTGCTCTGGTTGAGCAACGCCCTGAGTGGGCTAAGCGTACGGCGCATGCTTTGCTTATCCCTGACTACTTCTGCTTTCGGCTTACCGGCGTGCTGAACTGGGAATACACCAATGCCACCACAACCCAGATGATAAACATCCACTCCGACGGCTGGGATAAGCATCTCCTGGCGTGGGCGGGTGTTCCCGAGCGCTGGTTCGGTACGCCAACGCACCCCGGCGTGGCGGTCGGGAAATGGGTATGCCGCGAAGGCAATAAGATCCCGGTGGTCAGCGTCGCCACGCACGATACGGCAAGCGCGGTCATCGCAGCCCCTTTGGCTGGGGAAAATGCGGCTTATCTCTCCTCCGGCACCTGGTCGTTAATGGGGTTTGAAAGTAAAGCACCCTGCGTCAGCGAGGCGGCGCTGGCCGCCAACATCACTAATGAAGGCGGGGCGGAAGGCCGCTACCGGATCCTGAAAAACATCATGGGGCTGTGGCTGCTTCAGCGTGTCGCGCGGGAAATGTCGGTCAAAGATCTCCCCGGACTTATTTGCCGGGCGCAGCAGCTCCCCGCATGCCGTTTTATCTTCAACCCAAACGACGAGCGTTTTATTAACCCCGAAAGCATGCGCCTTGAGATTCAGGCGGCCTGCCGCGAGGCGAATCAGCCTGTACCGGAGAGCGACGCGGAACTGGCTCGCTGCATTTTCGACAGCCTGGCGCTGCTCTATGCCGGGGTGCTTCGCGAGCTGGAGGCGCTGCGAACGCAGCCTTTTGACAGCCTGCATATCGTCGGCGGCGGCAGCCAGAACCACTTCCTCAACCAGCTTTGTGCGGATGCCTGCGGGATCCCCGTTGTTGCCGGGCCAGTAGAAGCTTCCACGCTGGGCAATATTGGCTGCCAGCTGATGGCGCTGGACGTTATCCCGGACGTCGATGCCTTCCGCAGCCTGGTGCGCCTGAACAGCAAACTCATTTCCTTCATGCCGGATCCCGATAGCGAAATTAGCCGCTATATCGTGCAGTTACGGCAAAACATTCAGACACGTAAGGAGTTTTACGCATGACGACTCAAATCGAAAAGGCCTGGGAACTGGCGAAACAGCGTTTTGCCGCGGTAGGGGTTGATGCGGAGGAAGCTTTACGTCAGCTCGACCGCCTGCCCGTCTCGATGCACTGCTGGCAGGGCGACGACGTAGCCGGGTTTGAAAACCCGGAAGGAGAACTTAGCGGCGGTATCCAGGCCACGGGTAATTATCCGGGAAAAGCGCGTAATCCGGTCGAGCTGCGTGCTGACCTGGACCGTGCTCTGAGCCTGATTCCTGGGCCAAAAAGACTGAATCTGCACGCGATTTATCTCGAGTCTGACGGACCTGTTTCGCGTGACCGCATCAAGCCGGAGCATTTCAAAAACTGGGTTGAATGGGCTAAGCGCCACCAGATGGGGCTGGATTTTAATCCTTCCTGTTTCTCTCATCCTCTAAGCGCGGACGGCTTTACGCTTTCGCACGCCAACGACGACATCCGCCAATTCTGGATCGATCATGTGAAAGCCTGCCGCAAAATATCGGCTTATTTCGGCGAACAGCTGGGAACGCCTTCGGTCATGAATATCTGGATCCCGGACGGAATGAAGGATGTCACCGTCGATCGCCTTGGCCCGCGTCAGCGTCTGGCGGCGGCGTTGGATGAGGCCATTGCCGAAAAGTTAAACCCGGCACACCACATTGATGCGGTGGAAAGCAAACTGTTCGGCATCGGCGCGGAAAGCTACACCGTCGGCTCCAATGAGTTTTACTTCGGCTACGCCACCAGCCGCCAGACCGCGCTGTGTCTCGATGCTGGTCACTTCCATCCAACCGAAGTGATATCCGACAAAATCTCCAGCGCCATGCTGTATGTCCCGCGCTTGCTGCTGCACGTCAGCCGCCCGGTGCGCTGGGACAGCGACCACGTTGTGCTGCTGGATGACGAAACCCAGGCTATCGCCAGCGAAATTATCCGCCATGACCTGTTCGACCGCGTCCATATCGGTCTCGATTTCTTTGATGCCTCAATTAACCGCGTCGCGGCCTGGGTCATCGGCACGCGCAACATGAAGAAAGCCCTGCTGCGGGCGCTGCTCGAGCCAACCGCACAGCTTCGCCGGTTGGAGCTTGAAGGGGACTATACCGCTCGCCTGGCGCTGCTCGAAGAGCAGAAATGTCTGCCGTGGCAGGCCGTCTGGGAGATGTACTGCCTGCGCCACGACACGCCGGCCGATGCCGGCTGGCTGACCGCCGTTCGCCAGTATGAACAGCACGTTTTAACCCGGCGCTAAAAGGCTGGTGGATTCCACCCCCTCGCCCCTTTGGGGAGAGGGTTAGGGGCCATTCCCACCGCAATCTAAGGAACACAAAACAATGCAGAACATCCTCAACTCATGGTTTATTCAGGGCATGGCGAAGGCCACCGGTGATATGTGGCTGAAAGGCTGGGACGAGCGCAACGGCGGCAATATCAGCCTGAGGCTGGATGCCGAAGACGTTGAGCCTTATCGCAGCGAATTGAGCCAAACGCCGCGCTTCGTAGCGTTAAGTCAGCCTGCAGAAGCGCTGGCGGGAGGCTGGTTTTTGGTGACCGGCTCCGGCAAGTTTTTCCGCAACGTCCAGCTTGATCCGGCGGATAACCTGGCGCTGCTGCAGATAAGCGACGATGGTATGGCCTACCGCATTCACTGGGGTCTGATAGACGGCGGGCTGCCAACCTCAGAACTGGCGGCGCATTTCCAGTCACACGCGGTGCGTAAGCAGGTCTCCCAGGGAAAAGATCGGGTCATCATGCATTGCCACGCCACCAACCTGATTGCGCTGAGCTACGTCCTGCCGCTGGATAACGCGACCTTCACCCGCAAGCTTTGGGAAGGCAGTACCGAGTGCCTGGTAGTGTTCCCGGACGGTATCGGCATCGTGCCGTGGAAGGTGCCAGGCACTGACGACATTGGCAGCGCCACCGCAGAGCAAATGCGCTCTCACAGCCTCGTGCTGTGGCCGCATCACGGCATCTTTGGCACCGGGCCGACGCTCGACGACGCCTTTGGGCTAATAGACACCGCCGAGAAATCGTCGGAGATCCTGGTGAAAGTCTATGCAATGGGTGGCATGAAGCAGACTATCACCCGCGTGGAACTGGTTGCGCTTGGCGAGCGTTTCGGCGTTTCCCCTCTTGCAGAAGCACTTAAGGATTGAGGAGCTAAAGATGAGTTTTATGCTGGCACTACCCAAAATCAGCCTGCATGGGGCGGGCGCAATTGGCGATATGGTCGGGCTGATTGCCGGGAAAAACTGGGGCAAAGCGCTGGTCGTGACCGACGGACAGCTGGTGAAAATGGGGCTGCTGGACAGCCTGCTTACGGCGCTTGACGCGCATAGCCAGCCTTACGAACTGTTTGACGAGGTCTTCCCAAACCCAACCGAGGCGCTGGTGCAAAAAGGGATAGAAACGTTTCGCCAGGCCGACTGTCACTATCTTATCGCTTTCGGCGGCGGCAGCCCGATTGATACGGCCAAAGCGGTGAAAATACTGACCGCCAATCCGGGGCGCTCGGTGCATTACGCCGGGGTGGGGAAAGTGAAAAATGCCGGCGTGCCTCTCGTGGCGATTAACACCACGGCGGGCACGGCCGCAGAAATGACGTGCAATGCGGTGATAACCGACAGCGAACGGCAGGTGAAAGAAGTCATCATTGATACCAACCTTATTCCGGATATTGCCGTCGATGATGCCAGCGTGATGCTGAACATCCCGCCCTCCGTCACCGCCGCAACGGGAATGGACGCGCTAACGCACGCCGTTGAAGCCTACGTTTCCGTCGGCGCTCATCCGCTGACCGATGCTAATGCGCTCGAGGCAATCCGTCTGATAAGTACCTGGCTACCCGCAGCCGTAGACGACGGGCATAACCTCGACGCGCGTGAAATGATGGCCTACGGGCAATATCTCGCGGGTATGGCGTTTAACAGCGCAGGGCTGGGTCTGGTGCATGCGATGGCGCATCAGCCTGGGGCGACGCATAACCTGGCGCACGGCGTTTGTAATGCGATTTTGCTGCCGGTTGTTGAAGCCTTTAACCGGCCCAATGCGGTTTCCCGCTTCGCAAGCGTAGCGCAGGCGATGGGGGTAAATACTCAAGGAATCAGCGAAGAGCAGGCAAGTTTCAAGGCCATTGAGGCGATTCGCGCGTTGTCCGCCAGGGTTGGCATCCCGTCCGGCTTTCGTAAGCTTGGCGTTGCGCCTGCCGATATTGAAGGCTGGCTAGACAAGGCGCTGGCCGATCCGTGCGCGCCGTGTAACCCAAGAACCGCCTCGCGCGAAGAGATCCGTCAGCTTTATCTGGAGGCGCTGTGATAAGAAAAGCTTTTGTGATGCAGGTTAACCCGGATGCTCACGAAGAGTATCAGCGCCGCCACACGCCCATCTGGCCCGAGCTGGAAGAAGTGCTTAAGCAGCACGGAGCCCATCATTATGCGATCTATCTTGATGAACAGCGTCACCTGCTGTTTGCCACGGTGGAGATCGAGTCCGAAGCACGCTGGAATGCGGTTGCTGACACCGATGTTTGCCAGCGCTGGTGGCAACATATGCGCGATATCATGCCGAGCAACCCGGACGGCAGCCCGGTTAGCCAGGCGCTAAAAGAAGTGTTCTGGCTTAAATAGAGTGAGTGGGCCCGCTTCCGGGCCTTATTATTTAGCGGGTGGCGGCGTCTTCCAGCGCTTTGTGGATAACCGAAGAGAGCTCCGCCACGTCGAACTTCGCGACATAGCCGTTGGCGCCGACTTTGCGTACGTGATCTTCGTTGGCACTGCCGGAAAGCGAGGAGTGAATAACCACCGGGATATGCTTGAGCGTTGGCTCGGTTTTGATATTGCGGGTGAGGGTAAAACCGTCCATCTCTGGCATTTCGATGTCGGTCAGTACCAGGCCGATTTTATCGGTGATCGGCGTGCCGGAGGCTTTGGCATCGGCGGCAATAAGTTTGATTTTTTCCCAGGCTTCCAGGCCGGTCGCGTGCATGATAGCCGGAATGCCCATCCCCTTCAGGCCCTGCTCCAGCATCGAACGTGCGACTTTAGAATCTTCGGCAACGATAGCCACCGCGCCCGGCTTCAGGGTGTAGGTTTTCTCTTCGATCGCCGCGATATTCACATCTCTCCCGGACGGGATGATGTCATAAAGGATCTGCTCCACGTCCAATACCAGCGCCAGGTCTTTTCCGGTCAGCGGATCGTCAATATTGGCGATGCTGGTAATATTGCGGCTGCTGACCCCGGCTTCGGCGGCGTGTACCTGGCTCCAGTCGAGGCGAATAATGTTTTCCACCGACTCCACGGCAAAGGCCTGAGTGCTGCGGGCATATTCGGTGATCAGTAATAAATTTAAGCCGGTGGTTGGCGTGCAGCCGGTCACGGCGGGAAGGTCGATGACCGGGATAATCTGGTCGCGAATATTGGCCATCCCCAGCAGCGGCGACTCCATGCCTGCGGCGCGGTTAATCTTCGGCATCGGCACAATTTCACGTAGCTTAAAGACGTTGATACCGTACAGCTCGGACTTGCTGTCGTGCTGGCCCGTGCCTAAGCGGAACAGCAGAAGTTCAAACTTGTTGGATAACGCCAGGTTGGCCCTTTCATCGATATCTTTTTGAAAACTATCCATTTTAACCTCAAGTGATAACCCGGCCTACAGAACCCAACCGTACGGAGTGAATGCTCTGTATAAGTTATCGGCAGCAACAGGAAAAAATGAAGGGAGAAGGCGAAATGATTTCGTTTAGAGGGAACCATTTCCCTCTAAACGGATAGCGCTTACTTCTTCTTGTTCAGCATCGCTTTTAAGTCGGCAAACGGATTGTAAGTCGCTTCCCCCACGTCCTTTTGCGCATCCTCACCGGCAATCACCGTCGAGCCGTACTGGTCCGCCTCGGTGTATTTCGAATGCTCATGATCGTGGCAATACAGGCATAAAAGCTCCCAATTGCTGCCATCTTCCGGATTATTGGTATGATCGTGATCCATATGGTGAACCGTCAGCTCACGCAGATTGGAATACACAAACTCGCGCGAGCAGCGTCCACACACCCACGGAAAAAGCTTCAGCGCCTTTTCGCGATAGCCGCTCTCCAGCCGCGTATAGTTTTTGGGAATAATCGCCATAATTCAGGTTCCAGACAAAAAATGTAGGGTTATCCCCAGTTTCCGGCTAAAGCGCGTCTTTAGCAACTACCACGGCAGTGCTTATGAGAACGCTGCCCAGAAGTCGTCGATCATCATATCGATATCTTCCGAGGTACTGCCGGATGTATGTCGTGTAATGGTATCCTTCAGCCGCTCTTTATCCAGGGCTAATACCGCTTGTCGAAGCTCTGGTGATGAGATCAGGGCCGTATCACTTCCGGCAAGTCTGGCACCTAACCTGTCAGGGTTCCAGTCGACTTGTTCACCCCATTTATCATTGTCATACAAGCGATCTTCTTCAACCGCGCTATATTCTTTTAAAATGTTAAAAATATCGACAGCGTCTCTTGATACCTCTGCACCTCGATCTCGCCAGGCAAAGAGTTTCAGCAATAGCAAACCCGGCAGAGAGCAAAATCTGATCACAGTACCGGAACTCAGCTGAATGGATATAGCGCTTTTAAACGCTTCCTGGAAGCCGTCTACCGACATAACAAAATCTCTGTCTGGTGGCCATGCTATTGCATTTTCTTCGGCTATTTCACCGAATGGAATGATATCCAGTTCATTTCCTTCCCATACCAGTCGATGGGCGTTACCTTTAATTTCCTCTGCTCCTTGGGCGAGAATGACCTGCTTAAGCGCTGAGAACTGCTGCCAGTCTTTGATGAAAATGGCAATATCGATGTCCCGCGTATGGCGACCGCTTCTTCTGCCATGTAGATGCGTCAAAATCACTTCTCTGGCCGTTGCGCCAGCTACGAAAAATTCAATCCTGGGTTCAGTACAGCTCTGAGCTATGCGTTCAAGTAATGTTTCAGTGCCCGAAGAGAGTGGCTGTTTTAAGCTGTAAATATCTGTCATTCAGTAGCCCTGCGGTTTCAATATTTCGGTCATCCTGCGAGGCCATTAATTCGGCGATACTTAACAAAACAATGCCTCGTGTCGTCGGTGTAAAGTCTTCGCCCCAAAATGCGGAGGTGAGATGAAAGTTCCCCTTCGGATGGGATCGAAGACCCAGACTCTCTTTACGGTAAGAGAGCGGAAGAGGAGTAAAGAGTTGTATGTGTTCAGGATGAAGATAGCTGTCACTTAATATGTTGGCGGCGGCCTCTCCTCCCCAGCACTCGCCGGGTTCAAGATGGCGCTTACGCCAGTTGTCATTTTCCTCCAGAACCAGCGTTTTTAACTTAGGGCGTAATTCAACGGCGTATTCACGGATCCACTGTGCTGTCAGGGTTTCGGGGTCGGTGAGGCGGCGCCCCTGCTTTGACTGGCGATATAAACGCTTTGATTCCAGGTAGTCGAAAGCCTTGCTCACCATTCCTAAAGATATTCCGGCTAAAGTGGCTAACTGGCGGTAATTGGTATTGATGGTGCCGGGCTCGGAAAGCAAAACAAACAGTAACTTCATTACGCCGGATGACATCCTGCTGGGTTCTTCATTAAAGGCGTTGTTTTTTCGGCCTGAGACTCTCAGGAACAACCCAGGTACAGTGATACTGGCATTGCCGGCACTATCGAGAAAATGTATACCCCTCTCGATGCAATACTTTTCAAGAGCCGGAGTCATGCGGTCACAAACCAGTAGCCCGGGCTGTGAGAAATTTTTTTTATTCTGCATCTCTTCCCAAAAAAGAAGCTGCTCTTTACGTGGACGAAAGCGTATTTGAAACACAAAAGGAAATGCCCGACCGTCGGGCATATTGATATCGATAAAGCCATCATAGCCTTCATCAGACAATGAGTTAGCCTTAGTATGTACAGTGATTGCTAAACCTTCAGGAAGGTTTTGGGATAGTTCTTCGAATAGTTGTTCTTCTCTATACATTGTGTTCACACCTTTTTAGTGTTCATGATGTATGAACAGTTTTATTTTATGAACAACACAGTAGTTGTGCAACATACTGATGAAAAAGAATATGCGGCTGGAGAGGCAACAAGTTGTGATTATCTCTTTGAAAGAGAACAAGGTTGGTCGTGACTTTGTTGTTGGCGATCTCCATGGCAGTTATGAAGCGTTTAACGCTTTACTGCAGCATGTTGGTTTTGATGAACATCATGATCGGGTCATTGCTGTTGGCGATCTTATCGATCGCGGTAAAGACAGTCTGCTTTGCCTTGAGCTCCTTCATTCAGAATGGTTTTATTCGGTGCGTGGGAATCATGAGGGTTTGATGCAGGAGTGGGATCTCGCAACGACAGAACAACGACATAGTATTGAACAGCGCTGGTGTGAAGAAGGTGGGGAATGGTTCTTTTCTCTTCCCCCAGAACAACAATCCCGTTGCGTGCGATTAATTGAACAACTTCCGATGGTGGTTATTGTTGAATCAGGTGGTTATCAGTACGCCATTTTGCACGCGGAAATTCCACCTGAAGTGGACGATTTTCATGATTTTATCGACAGACTGATAGAGGTCGATAGGCAGGCGGTTTCTTCATGCCTATGGGGAAGACGGCGAAAACTGGCCAGATCTACGACGGTAGTCAGCGGCATTGATTATATCCTGGCAGGACATTCACCCTCGCAATTTCCTAAGATAAGCTACGGTAACTCACTGATTCTTGATTTTGGCGCTGGAGTAGAATGCTATGGTAGTGCTCTTGGGTTGATGGAGCTTTCCACACAGCATCTTTATCTTCATCGTCAGGGTGAAATCATCTTGCATGAAGGCGCTGCTTTTCTCTGACAGCCCTGGATAAACCAGGGCTGTTTTCGTAGTTTCCGGCTAAAGTGCGTCTTTATCAATCCCCAGACGCTTCATCCGCGAAAGTAACGTGGTTCGCTTCAGCCCTAAGCGCTGAGCCGCTCCGCGAGGTCCGGCGACTACACCGTTGGCCTCTTTCAGCACGCGCAGAATGCGCTGATACTCGTCTTCGTCTTCACGTATCTCTTCGCTGGCGACGGTGGAGCGCACTCGCTCAACCGGCGGGTGGTAGTCCACCTCCGGCAGCGAAAGATGCAGCACGTTGCCGCGCGTCAGCAGCACGGCGCGCTCAATCACGTTTTCCAGCTCACGCACGTTACCCGGCCATTCCATGCGGCTCAGGGCGCGCAGCGTTTCCGCCGGAATGCTATCTATGTTGCGATTCAGGCGACGGGCGATTTTAAAGGTGAAGGATTTCACCAACAGAGGAATGTCCTCCGGGCGCTCGCGCAGCGGCGGCAGGGTGATAGGGAAAACGTTCAGCCGATAGTAAAGGTCGCTGCGGAACTCGCGGTCGGCCACCATCGCTTTCAGGTTGCGGTTGGTGGCGGCGATCAGGCGCACGTCCACTTCCTGGACTTTATTGCTGCCGAGGCGTTCGAACTCTTGCTCCTGGAGTACGCGCAGTAGTTTAGGCTGAAGCTCGATCGGCATATCGCCGACTTCATCCAGGAACAGCGAGCTTTTATCTGCCAGTTCAAAGCGGCCGATGCGCTGATTATTCGCCCCGGTAAAAGCGCCGCGCTCGTGGCCGAATAAATCGCTCTCCAGCAGCCCGGCGGGCATTGCGGCGCAGTTGATCTTCACCATCCGGCGGCTGTTGCGCTCGCTCAGGTTATGGATCGCGCGGGCAATCAATTCTTTACCTGTCCCGGTTTCGCCGAGGATCAGCACGGTACTGTCGCTGCTGGCGACCATCTCTACCTGTTTAAGTACGATAGACATGGCTTCGCCGCGCCCGATAATTTCACCAAAATCGCTGTCGACGTTATTAATCTGTTCGGTGAGGTAGAGGTTCTCATCGACCAGGTTTTCTTTTAGACGATTAATTTCCTGATAGGCCAGAGCGTTATCTACCGCAATGGCGATGCGCTCGGCAATCTGGCGCAGCAGCTTCAGGTTGGCTGGCGTAAAGCCGTGTTCACTGCATTTAGCCAGTTTCAGTACGCCCAACATATTGTTGCCAAACTTTAGCGGTAGCAGGCAAAGCATTTGCGGCTTGTTGTCCCACATCTCCAGCAGCATGCGTTCATACGGTGCCAGCTTGTCGCCAGGGCAGAGGTTTAGTAGCAGCATTTCACCGCTTTTAAAGACCCGCTCTGAAAGCGTACCGTCCTCAACGACGTCGCTTTGATCGTGAATCGGCGAGGCTTCATCAACAAAATGGGTGGAATAAAGCGTAAGCCGCGCTTTGCGGCTGCTTTTTAGCACGATACTGATGGAATCAATGGCGAAGTGATAATGAATTTCGCGGGCGATCTCGCTTATCAGCTCGTCCAGATCCAGCTTGGACAGCACCGCATTCGTCACGGCCACCAGAATACGGAAGTCATCGCGCTCGCGGCACAGCAGCTGGTGGTCGTGGCTGGAATTGAGCCGGCTCTGAATCTGTTCGGTAACCAGGCCCACAATTTGCGCCAGAGTATGCAGCCGGTTTAGTTCTTTTTCGGTCCAGCCGTCTGCGCTGTCGCGGATAAACTCACAGCCGCCGAAAATTTTCCCTTCAGAAGCCAGCGGCAAAAGGCAATAACGGCCAAAAGGGGCATACAAATCGAGGCTCGCCATTTGCGGCCAGGTTTCATCAAACTCCTGTTGGCTGCAAACCAGCGCTTCCGGGCGTGACAGTATGCGGCGAACCGGGCCGTTGGCCAGCGCCATTTCATCTTCGTAGTGCAGTCCTTTGCCGTGCTTATCCTTGCCATAAAAGCTCACCCGCTGATGGAGGGGATGGTAAAGCAGGATGTTTACGCGATCGGCCAGCGCGCCCTGTTTCGCCAGCTGCGTCAGGCTGCTGGCGAGTTCGTTGAGATCGGGCTGCTGCAGCAGCGTTCGGGTCATATCAAATAACCCCTGCTGCCCGAGATCGCTCATCGGCGTGTATGACATTTTTGCTTTCCATTGAAATACCCTGCGGCGGGCGCAGGGCTAAAAGATATTATTAATATAAATATTGTTTAAGTTTAGTCAGCGTTGCGTGAATACGTACTGGTGCAGGTCAACAAATGCGCGGTAAGGGCTCGAAATGCGGCAAATCGAGGGTCCGTTTTACGCCATAAAGCCCCGCCACGCGCACGCCTTTCCGCTCAACGACCTCACCAACGATCGCGGCCTGTTTGCCGCACGGATGCTGCTGCAAAGCCTGCAGAATGGCCGGAGCAGACTCGGGTGACGCGGCGATGACCAGCTTGCCTTCATTAGCAAAATTTAACGCATCGAGCCCAAGCAGCTCGCAGACGCCGCGCACCGCCGGGTTCAGAGGTAGCTGGTTTTCGGTGATTTCCATGCCGCAGCCGCTGGCGTCGGCAAACTCATGCAGGACGGCGTTCACGCCGCCGCGCGTGGCATCCCGGAGCGCTTTTACGCCGGAGATTTGAAGAAGCGGAGCAATCATCGGCGCCAGCACCGCACAGTCGCTCTGCAGGTCACCGTCCAGGCCCAGTTTCTCGCGCAGATTGAGGATGGTTGCGCCGTGGTCACCGAGCGTACCGCTGACGATGAGCCGATCTCCGGCGGCAATCTGAGCGGCGCCCCAGTTAACACCTGTCGGAATTACACCGATCCCGGCGGTATTGATAAACAGCTTGTCTGCCGCACCGCGCGGTACCACTTTGGTATCCCCAGTCACGATGGCGATACCTGCCGTGCGGGCGGCGTTTGCCATGCTGGTGACCACGTGCTCAAGCGTTTCAAACGGCAAGCCTTCTTCAAGGATAAAACCGCACGACAGCCAGCGTGGCGTAGCGCCGCTCACCGCGACGTCATTCGCCGTGCCGCACACGGCCAGCTTGCCGATATCGCCGCCGGGGAAAAACAGCGGATCGATAACGTAGCTGTCGGTGGAAAACGCAAGCCTGTCGCCGCTGGCGGTTAGCTCCGCCAGGGAAAGTCGGGCCTGATCTTCCTGCTCCGCAAGCCACGGGTTATCGAAGGCCCGCATAAACAGGCTGGCGATAAGCTGCTGCATCGCCTGGCCGCCGCTGCCGTGGGCTAGCTCAACGGTTTTCATACTTCACACTCCTGAGAACGGTACTGATACCATGCCGCGCAGGCTCCTTCGGAGGAGACCATCAGTGCGCCAAAGGCGTTTTGCGGGTTGCAGCCGCTGCCGAACAGCGGGCATTGCTGCGGTTTGCAGCGCCCGGTAAGGACGTCGCCGCAGCGTGCTTGCGGGTCGTCGTAAACTTGCTGAGGTTCGGGCTGGAAATGGTCTTCGGCGTCAAACTGGTGGTACGCTTCGGTTAGCTGCACGCCGGATTCGCTGATAACGCCCAGGCCTCGCCATTCGGCCTCACCGCGCACGGTAAACACTTCGCTTATCGCCTTTTGCGCAAGCCCGTTGCCTTCTTCCGGCACTACGCGGCGGTACTGGTTTTCCACCAGGCTGTGCTGCTGGATTTTTTGCTCCACCAGCATCAGCACGCCCTGCAGCAGGTCGAGCGGCTCAAAACCGGCGACGACCAGCGGCCGCTGGTGCTCAGAGGCGATAAAGTCATAGGCTTCGGTACCAATCACCATGCTGACGTGCCCCGGTGCGAGAAAAGCGCCGATGCCGTTATCAGGCTGGGAAAGCAGGCTGCGCAGCGTCGGGATCAGCGTGATGTGCTGGCAGAAGAAATAAAAGTTATCGATGCCCTGCGATTTTGCCTGCTGCAGGGTTATCGCCGTGGCGGGCATGGTCGTTTCAAAGCCGAGCCCGAAGAACACCACTTTGCGATCCGGGTTCTGGCGCGCCAGGGTCAGCGCGTCCATTGGCGAGTAAATCACCCTGACGTCCGCGCCGCGCGACTTGGCCTGCATCAGCGAACCGTTTTTTCCCGGCACTCGCATCGCATCGCCAAAGGTGCAGAAAATCACTTCCGGGTGGCTGGCTATCTCAATGCAGCTGTCGATTCTCCCCATCGGCAGCACGCAAACCGGGCAGCCTGGGCCGTGGATAAACTCGATGTTATCCGGCAGCAGCTGGTCGAGGCCGAATTTAAAAATAGCGTGAGTATGGCCGCCGCAAACCTCCATGATGCGCAACGGGCGGGTTGCCGTGTAGTCCAGCAGCGGGGCGCGTGCTTTCAGCGTCTCAATCAGCTGCATCACGCGGTCTGGATCGCGATATTCGTCGACATAGCGCATCAGCGATGCTCCTCGCCGTAGAGCAGGGCGCCGACGTCCGGCTCCACCTCGAACATATTTTGCAGGGCATCAAGCGTGTCCCGCGCTTCGGCTTCGTCAATAATGCTCATGGCGAAACCGACGTGAACCAAAACCCATTGCCCCACGGCGGCGTCGCCGACCAGGGTTAAATTCACGTCGCGCTGCACGCCGCAGACGTCCACTTTTGCGCTGCCGTCGGCCAGCCGCTCGACAATCTGGCCGGGAATGCCTATGCACATCGTTCCGCCTCCAGCCAGCTAAGCCACTCGTCCATTCCTTCCCCGCTGGTCGCGGAAACCAGAATAATTTTGATATCCGGATTAACCTCTCGGGCAAAGGCCAGGCATTTGTTTACGTCGAACTGCAGGTACGGCAGCAAATCGATTTTGTTCAGCAGCATCAAAGACGCTGCGGCGAACATATGTGGGTATTTCAGCGGCTTGTCTTCCCCTTCCGTCACCGACAGCACCGCGACCTTGTGGCGTTCCCCTAAATCAAAGCTCGCCGGACACACCAGGTTGCCGACGTTTTCGATAAACAGCACGCTGTCCTGCTCAAGCGGCAGGCGCAGCATAGCATCGCGGATCATTTGGGCATCAAGGTGGCAGCCTTTGCCGGTATTGACCTGAATGGCTGGCGTCCCGGTTTCACGGATGCGCGCCGCATCATTCACCGTTTGCTGATCGCCTTCGATAACCGCGCATGGCACTTTGGTATTCAGGCGTTTTAGCGTTTCGGTGAGCAGGGTGGTTTTGCCGGAGCCTGGGCTGGAAACCAGGTTCAGCACCAGCTGATTCTGGCTGGCGAAGCGTTCGCGGTTATGGGCGGCGAGCTGGTTGTTTTTATCCAGCACGTTCAACTCAATCTCCAGCATTTTGCGCTGCGTCATGCCCGGCGCGTGGGTGCCCGCCGCGCCGTGACCGTAATGCAGGTCGCCCTGTTCGTCGGCGGTTGGGGCGAACTTCACGCCGGTTATCTTTTGCAGCGGGCGTGCCGCCGGAGCAAACGGGGCGCTGCGAAAGCCTGAATGAGGATTACGCTCGTCCCCTTCTATATACAGGTTGCCTTCACCGCAACCGCAAGTGCTACACATGAGCTATCTCCTGATCGATTTCCAGACGCTTAATCTGCATGCCGTCATCCGCCACGATGCGCAGGTTGCTGCCGCTGCAGTTTGGGCAGCACTTGACGCGTTGGGTTAGCAGGGTGACGAACCGCTGGCAGTCATGACACCAGCATTCGGCTTCCTGCTGGTGAATATGAAGTTCGCAGCCTTCCGCCAGCGTGCCGCGGCATACCAGGTCAAAGCAAAACTCCAGGGCGCTGGTTTCCACGCACGAGAAGGCGCCGACTTCCAGCCAGACGCCGGTTACGCGGCGGGCGTTGTTCTGGCGGGCGTGGCTTTCGATAAGTTCGACTGCGCGCTGGCAAAGGGTGATTTCGTGCATGGGGCCTCCGGGGGTTAACTGGGGCAGGTAATGCAAAGACGGTGCCAGGCTTTTTTTTTGCCCCTCACCCCGGCCCTCTCCCCGAAGGGGCGAGGGGGAGTTCTTTAAAGGAAAGGGAATGATTTATCCCCTCTCCCTCCCAGGGAGAGGGTGAGGGTAAAAAAATCCCGTCACAAAAAGTCAAAGATGACGAAATGACATGTCATTCGGCACTATCTTGACGTTGATTTAACAAAAAAGCATTTAAATACAGATAGTTAAAACTTTGGCACGAAATGTGCCTTACGGAGGGACAAGCACTAACAGAGTGAATAAAACATGAACATTTGGGAACTGAGCGAAAAAGCCGAGTATATCGCCGACAAGCACCAGCGCCTGCTTTCGCAGTGGCACCAGTACGGCAACACCTTGATTCAGGGGATCACCTTATCGAAAGCGAAGCTGCACCACGCCGTGGGCTGTAACCCGGACGAGAGTCTGCGTTTCTTTTTATTTGATCACTTCGTGATTCAGATAAACCTCGCCGAAGGCTTTAACAGCCACACCATCGAGTACGCCATTGAGCTGCGTGACGGTAGCGATAAGGTACTGATTGCAAAAGCAACAATTGATGATGACGGGCGTATTGATAACGCCATCAGCAACCGCGACCGCGAGAAAGTACTCGATCACTACCTGGAGCTAATCCGCCCGGTCTACGACAGCCTTTATCTGGCCGTGCAGCAAAACACCCCGCTGTCCATGACGCTGCTTCAGCAGTCCACCGTGGCATGAAGAGATCTGGGGTGTCGAGAACTGTCGAACCGGCAGCTTTTCGGCATGTTTTCGTCAAAAATGACGATCGTCACCTGAGGAAGAGCTGGTGAACCGTTTTGTAATCGCTGACTCAAAATTGTGTATGGGCTGCCATACCTGCGAAGCGGCCTGCGCCGAGACGCACCGTCTGCATGGTCTGCAGTCCCTGCCGCGCCTGAAAGTCATGCGCAACCTGAATGAATCCGCGCCGCAGATGTGCCACCACTGCGAAGACGCGCCCTGCGCCGGGGTTTGCCCGGTTAACGCTATTACCCGCGTGGACGGGGCCGTACAGCTGAATGAAAGCCTGTGCGTAAGCTGCAAACTGTGCGGCATCGCCTGCCCGTTCGGCGCCATTGAATTTTCCGGTAGCCGTCCGCTGCATATTCCCGCCAACGTTAATAGCCCGAAAGCGCCGCCTGCACCTCCGGCACCGGCTCGCGTTAGCCCGCTGCTCGACTGGGTTCCCGGCGTTCGCGCTATCGCGGTGAAATGCGATCTGTGCAGCTTTGATGAAAGCGGCCCGGCCTGCGTTCGCACCTGCCCGACCAAGGCGTTGCGGCTTATCGACAACAAAGACATCGCCCAGACCAGCAAGCGTAAGCGCGAGCTGACGCTCGGTGCGACGCTCGGCGACCTGACCCTGTTTACCCAGCCAGAGGCGAGAAAATGAATGCTTTTCTACTGATTCACTGGGCGCTTTTGGGGTTTGTCGTTAGCGCCGTGTTAGCCGGAGTTTTGGCATTTTCTAAGCCGCTGAGCGGCTTTTTCGCCGGCGTTGGCGGCGCAATCAGCTCCGTGCTTTTGCTTGTCGCGGGCGTTCAGGCGCTGCTGGGCTTCAGCGGCGACGCGCAAATCTGGCGCTGGCATTTTCAGCTCAACGCTTTTAACGGCGTCTGGCTGGTCACCGTGGCGCTCAGCGGCCTGTTTATCTCCCTGTTTAACTGTTCCTGGCACCGCCACCCTGCGATAAAAGCCAACGGCCTGCTGATTAACTTAATTCTCGCGGCAAGCGTTGCGGCGCTGGTTGCCGACAACTTTGTCACCCTGGTGGCGATGGCGGAAATCATCTCTCTGGCAGGTTACTTCCTGACCGGATGCCAGAAATCCGGGCAGCTGTGGTTTGTGCTTGGCCGGCTTGGTACGGTGCTACTGGTGATAGCCTGCTGGCTGCTGTGGCAGCGCTACGGCACGCTGGGTTACGGTGAGCTGCGTCCTCTTATTGCCGGTGCGCCGCTGCCGACATCGGTGCTGATCCTCGCGCTGCTCGGCTTTGGGCTGCTTGCCGGGATTATCCCGCTGCACGGCTGGGTGCCGCAGGCGCATGCGAATGCCTCTGCTCCGGCAGCCGCGCTGTTCTCCGCCGTGATATTGAAGATTGGCCTTTACGGCATCATGTGCTTCTCGCTTATCAGCAACGTGTTGCCGCTGTGGTGGGGCGTGTTGGTGGTGGTGGTCGGCATGATCACCGCGTTTATCGGCGGGCTTTACGCGCTGATGGAGCACAACATCAACCGCCTGCTGGCTTATCACTCCCTTGAAAACATCGGCATTATTTTGCTGGGCCTGGGCTGCGGCCTGATCGGTATCGCGCTGAATGAGCCGGTGCTGGTGGCGCTAGGCATGACCGGCGGCCTTTATCACCTGTTCAACCACAGCCTGTTTAAAACCACGCTGTTCCTCGGGGCTGGCGCGGTTTGGTTCCGTACCGGACACCGTGACATCGAGAAACTGGGCGGGATCGGTAAACGCATGCCGGTTATCTCGCTGGCGATGCTGGTCGGGCTGATGGCGATGGCCGCGTTGCCGCCGCTGAACGGCTTTGCCGGGGAATGGGTTATCTATCAGTCATTCTTCCGTCTCGGCAGCCTGCCGCTGTTTGTCGGCCGCTTTATCGGGCCGCTGCTGGCCGTTGGGCTGGCGATTACCGGCGCGCTGGCGGTGATGTGCATGGCGAAGGTTTATGGCGTCACCTTCCTGGGTGCGCCGCGCACCAAAGAAGCAGAAAACGCCACCTCTGCGCCGTGGCTGATGAACGTGAGCGTGGCGTTACTGGCCGCGTGCTGCGTTGTGGCCGGTGTGGCTTCGCCGTGGCTGCTGCCTTTGCTTCAGCACGCCGTGCCGCTGCCGCTGCAAACGGCGCATACCGCTGTTTCTCAGCCGATGATGACGCTGCTGCTGGTCGCCTCTCCGCTGTTGCCGTTTATTTTGATGATCGTTTTCCGTGGCGACCGCCTGCCAAACCGCTCCCGCGGCTCGGCCTGGGTCTGCGGGTACGACCATGAACAGGCGATGGTGATCACCGCGACGGGCTTTGCCCAGCCGGTAAAAGCGGCGTTCGCGCCTTTGCTTAAGCTGCGCCACACCCTGAACCCAGGGAAATGGATGCCCGGCTGGCAGTGCGAGTGCCTGTCCGGCACGTTCCGCCGCCTGGCGATGGTTGAGCTGGTGGTCTTACTGGTGGCGATGGTTGCCTGAGGAACTGATATGACTACGTTTTTATTTGCCCTGATCCAGGCGCTGGCGCTGTTTTTTGCCGCGCCGCTGCTGTCCGGCATTACCCGCGTGACGCGAGCCCGGCTGCATAACCGCCGTGGCCCCGGCGTGCTGCAGGAGTACCGGGATCTGTTCAAGCTGCTGGGTCGCCAGAGCGTGGCGCCCGCCGCATCCGGCTGGGTTTTCCGCCTGATGCCGTTCGTGATGGTTGGCGTGATGCTGACTATCGCCACCGCGCTGCCGGTAGTGACGATTGCCTCGCCGCTGCCGTCATTAGGTGACCTGATCACCTTAATTTACCTGTTCGCCATCGCCCGCTTCTTCTTCGCCATCGCCGGGTTAGACACCGGTAGCCCGTTCACCGGGATTGGCGCGAGCCGCGAAGCGATGCTCGGCGTGCTGGTGGAGCCGATTCTGCTGCTCGGCCTGTGGGTGGCCGCTCAGGTTGCGGGCAGCACGCACATCAGCAATATCGCCGGGGCTATTCACGCCTGGCCGGTGGCGCAAAGCCTGACGCTGGGGCTGGCCTTCGTCGCCTGCGCTTTCGCGACCTTCATTGAAATGGGCAAGCTGCCGTTTGACCTCGCCGAAGCTGAACAGGAGCTGCAGGAAGGGCCACTGTCTGAATACAGCGGCGCGGGTTTTGCGGTGCTGAAGTGGGGTATTTCCCTCAAGCAGCTGGTTGTTCTGCAGATGTTTGTCGGCGTGTTCCTGCCGTGGGGGCAAATGAGCGCCTTTAGCTGGGGTGGACTTGTTCTCGCCGTGGCGCTGGCCGTCGTCAAGCTGGTGGCGGGCGTACTGATTATCGCGCTGTTTGAAAACAGCATGGCGCGCCTGCGTTGGCTTGAAACCTCGCGCATTACCTGGGCCGGTTTTGGCTTTGCCTTTTTAGCCTTCGTCTCCTTGCTGGCGGCGTGATTTAAGAGAATTTATCGATGTCTGAAGAAAAAATTGGTCAACAGTATCTTGCCGCGCTGCATCAGCAATTCCCGAATGCCGTGCTCGACGAAGCCTGGCAGACGAAAGATCAAATCACCGTCACCGTGAAGCTCAACATGCTGCCGGACGTGGTGGAATGGCTTTACTACCAGCAGGGTGGCTGGCTTTCGGTGCTGTTTGGGAACGATGAACGCCAGCTGTGCGGCAGCTATGCGGTGTATTACGTGCTGTCGATGGAAAGCGGCGTGAAGTGCTGGATCACCGTGCGTGTGGAAGTGGACGCCGACAAACCGGAGTTCCCGTCCGTCACGCCTCGTGTGCCTGCCGCCGTTTGGGGCGAGCGCGAAGTCCGCGATATGTACGGCCTGCAGCCGGTTGGCCTGCCCGATGAACGCCGCCTGGTGCTGCCGGACGACTGGCCTGACGATCTCTATCCGCTGCGTAAAGACAGCATGGATTACCGCCAGCGCCCGGCGCCGACCACCGACAAAGAGACCTACGAGTTCATTAACGAACTGGGGACGAAAAAGAACAACGTGGTGCCGATTGGCCCGCTGCACGTCACTTCTGACGAACCGGGCCACTTCCGCCTGTTCGTCGATGGCGAAAACATTATCGACGCCGATTATCGCCTGTTCTACGTCCACCGCGGCATGGAGAAGCTGGCGGAAACCCGCATGGGCTACAACGAAGTCACCTTCCTGTCCGACCGCGTGTGCGGCATTTGCGGCTTCGCCCACAGCACCGCCTATACCACCTCGGTCGAAAACGCGATGGGGATTGTGGTCCCGGAGCGCGCGCAGATGATTCGCGCCATCCTTCTGGAGGTTGAGCGCCTGCACAGCCACCTGCTGAACCTCGGCCTGGCCTGTCACTTCGTGGGCTTCGACTCCGGCTTTATGCAGTTCTTCCGCGTGCGCGAAATGTCGATGAAGATGGCGGAGATCCTGACCGGGGCGCGTAAAACCTACGGCCTGAACCTGATCGGCGGCATCCGCCGTGACCTGCTGAAAGACGACATGATCCAGACCCGCCAGCTCGCCCAGCAGATGCGCCGGGAAGTGAAAGACCTGGTGGATATTCTGCTGAGCACGCCGAACATCGAGCAGCGCACCGTGGGCATTGGCCGCCTCGACCCGCAAATCGCCCGTGACTTCAGCAACGTCGGCCCAATGGTTCGTGCCAGTGGCCACGCCCGCGATACCCGCGCCGACCATCCGTTTGTGGGCTACGGCCTGCTGCCGATGGAAGTGCATAGCCTCGACGGCTGCGACGTGCTTTCCCGCCTGAAAGTGCGCATCAACGAAGTCTTCACCGCGCTAAACATGATTGATTTCGGGCTGGATAACCTGCCTGGCGGCCCGCTCGCCGTGGACGGTTTTACCTACATTCCAAACCGCTTTGCGCTGGGCTTTTCGGAAGCGCCGCGCGGGGACGATATCCACTGGAGCATGACCGGCGACAACCAGAAGCTGTACCGCTGGCGCTGCCGGGCGGCGACCTACGCCAACTGGCCAACGCTGCGCTATATGCTGCGCGGCAACACGGTGTCGGACGCCCCGCTGATTATTGGCAGCCTTGATCCTTGCTACTCCTGCACCGACCGCATGACGGTGGTGGACGTACGTAAGAAGAAAAGCCAGGTAGTGCCCTACAAAGAGCTGGAGCGCTACAGCATTGAGCGCACGAATTCGCCGCTGAAATGATTTTGATGCCTGGTATGTGACTGCCCCTCACCCCGGCCCTCTCCCTGGAAGGGAGAGGGTTAGGGTGAGGGGTTGTTCTAAGACCAGGCAAACAAGGAAAACGCATGTTTAACTTCATCAAAAAAGCCATCAAGGGCGGCGTGGCAACCGAGTCTTACCCGCTCCAGCCCATCGCCGTGGACCCTAACTTTCGCGGCAAGCCCGAGCACAACCCGCAGCAATGCATCGGCTGTGCCGCCTGTGTTAACGCCTGCCCGTCCAATGCGCTGAGCGTTGAGACTGACCTGGCCGCCGGGCAGCTGCAGTGGAGCTTCAATCTCGGGCGCTGCATCTTTTGTGGGCGCTGCGAAGAGGTTTGCCCGACTGCCGCCATCAAGCTTTCGCAGCAGTACGAGCTGGCGGTGTGGAATAAAGCCGACTTCCTGCAGCAGGCCAGCTTCCCGCTGTGCAACTGCCGCGAGTGTGGCCGCCCGTTCGCCGTGCAAAAAGAGATCGACTACGCCATTGCGCTGCTTGAGCACAACGGCGATTCCCGCGCGGAAAGCCGCCGTGGGGCATTTGAAACCTGCCCGGACTGTAAGCGCCAGCAAAGCCTGGTGTCGTCCGACCGGATCGACTTTAGCCGTCAGATGAGAGAGGCCAGCTAATGAGTAACCTACTGGGGCCGCGCGACCACAACGGCATTCCGGTGCCGATGACGGTGGACGAATCTATCGCCAGCATGAAGGCGTCGCTGCTGAAAAACATCAAACGCTCCGCCTACGTTTACCGCGTGGACTGTGGGGGCTGTAACGGCTGTGAAATCGAGATTTTCGCTACGCTTTCACCGCTGTTCGACGCAGAACGCTTTGGCATTAAAGTTGTTCCGTCCCCCCGCCATGCCGATATTTTGCTGTTTACCGGCGCGGTAACCCGCGCGATGCGCTCTCCGGCACTGCGTGCCTGGGAATCGGCTCCCGATCCTAAAATCTGCATCTCTTACGGTGCCTGCGGCAATAGCGGCGGGATTTTCCACGATCTTTACTGCGTCTGGGGCGGTACCGACAAAATCGTGCCGGTCGACGTTTACATCCCCGGCTGCCCGCCAACGCCTGCCGCCACGCTGTACGGCTTCGCGATGGCGCTTGGCCTGCTGGAACAAAAGATCCACGCCCGTCCGGCAAGCGAGCTGGACGTAGAACCGGCAAAAATCCTGCATCCGGATATGGTGCAGCCGCTGCGCGTGCGCATTGACCGCGCCGCTCGTCGCCTGGCGGGCTACCGCTATGGACGCCAGATCGCCGACAGCTACATGACTAACCTGACGGCGGGAAGCGACGCCGTTCAGCAGTGGCTGAGCGCGGAAAACGATCCGCGCCTGACGGAAATCGTCACTAATCTTGAGCATCTGGTCCATCAGGAGCGCGTGTAATGAGCGAGTCGGTGGTGTTCTGTCAGCTCAGCCGCAAGTTTGTCGACGAAAACGACAATACCCCGGCTGACGCCCAGCAGGTGGTCTACTACAGCCTGGCGATTGGCCACCATCTGGGGGTGATCGACTGCCTGAAAGAGAGCCTGGTTTGCCCGCTTGAAGCTTATCAGGCGTGGATAGCTACGCTTGAGGCCGACGGCGAGGCCCGGCGCAAAATGAACGGCGTGCCGCGCTACGGTGAAATCGTTATCGACCAGAACCACGTGGTGATGCTGGCCCGCGCGTTTGATGCGGCAAAGCCAACACAAACGGCTGAACAGCAGGGCTGGAGCCAGGCGCTGCTCGATATGCTTCAGGCCATTCAACAGGAACCCGCCATCTACCTGATGGTAAGGAGACGCTATGACTAAGGTGCTGCTTTGCGTAGGCAATAGCATGATGGGTGACGACGGCGCAGGCCCGCTGCTGGCCGAAAAATGCCAGGCCTCCCCGCAGGGCGACTGGGTCGTTATCGACGGCGGCAGCGCGCCTGAAAACGACGTCGTCGCTATCCGCGAGCTGCACCCGGAACTGCTGCTGATTGTGGATGCCACCGACATGATGCTCAATCCCGGCGAGATTCGCGTCATCGACCCGGACGACATCGCCGAGATGTTTATGATGACCACCCATAACATGCCGCTCAACTATCTTATCGATCAGCTTAAAGAAGATGTCGGTGAAGTGGTGTTCCTCGGTATTCAGCCGGATATCGTCGGCTTTTACTACCCGATGACGGAGGTGGTAAAAGCGGCGGTGGAGCAGGTTTACCAGCGGCTGGCGACGTGGTCCGGTTACGGTGGGTATGCCCAGTTGACGGCGGAAGAAACAGAAGGCCTGTAAGTCACTAATGACATCGTCATTAGTGTCGATGTCATCTTCTTTTATTGATTCTTTCAATTCAATGCATTGAAATTATTGGTTTTTAATTTTTGGCACGGTTTGTGAATAAGCCTTCGCGATAACACACTTATTGCAGGAGTTTATGATGAACCGCTTCATCATTACCGATTCGAGCAAATGCATCGGCTGCCGGACTTGCGAGGTGGCCTGCGTTGTCTCCCACCAGGAGAGCCAGGACTGCTCGGCGCTGACCCCACACACTTTCTTACCGCGCATTCACGTCATTAAAGGCGTGAACGTCTCTACGGCCACCATGTGCCGCCAGTGCGAGGACGCGCCCTGCGCGAACGTCTGCCCTAACGGTGCCATTAGTAGAGACAAAGGCTTTGTCCATGTGATGCAGGAACGCTGTATTGGTTGCAAAACCTGCGTCGTCGCCTGCCCTTATGGCGCGATGGAGGTCGTCGTGCGCCCGGTTATTCGTAACAGCGGTGCCGGGCTGAACGTGATGGCGGAAAAAGCCGAGGCCAACAAATGTGACCTCTGCTACCACCGCGAGGCCGGACCGGCCTGTCTGGAAGCCTGCCCGACCAACGCCATTCTGTGCGTTGATCGCAACCGGCTGGAACAAATGAGCGCGGAAAAACGCCGCCGTGCCGCGTTAGATGCCCCTGCGGCTCTGACGTTCTAATCCCTTTGAATTTCAACTTTTAACAGGTCTGTTACTGATGAAAAAAATTACCAGCGTCTGCCCTTACTGTGGCGCGGGCTGCAAACTGAAACTGGTCGTTGAGAACAATAAAATACTTCGCGCCGAAGCGGCCGAGGGCGTGACTAACCAAAACGAACTCTGCCTGAAAGGCTACTACGGCTGGGATTTTCTTAACGACACCAGGCTGCTGACCCCTCGTCTTACGCAGCCGATGATCCGCTACAAGAAGGGCGGCAAGCTGCAGCCGGTCAGCTGGGAAGAGGCGATTAGCTATACCGCTAAGCGCCTGAAGGCGATTAAAGAGCAGTTCGGCCCGCGCGCCATTATGACCACCGGTTCCTCACGTGGAACCGGGAACGAAACCAACTTCGTGATGCAGAAATTTGCTCGTGCGGTGTTGAATACCAACAACGTCGACTGCTGCGCTCGCGTGTGCCACGGCCCTTCCGTTGCCGGGCTGCAGGCGACGCTGGGTAATGGGGCGATGAGCAACTCCATCGGCGATATCGAAAACTCCAAATGCCTGCTGGTGGTGGGCTATAACTGCGCCGACTCCCATCCTATCGTGGCGCGCCGGGTGATTAAGGCCAAAAGCAACGGCGCCAAAATTATCGTCTGCGACCCGCGTCGCATCGAAACCGCCCGCATTGCCGACCAGCATCTGCAAATTAAAAACGGCTGCAATATGGCGCTGGTGAACGCCTTTGGCTACGTGCTGCTGGAAGAGCAGCTGTACGACAAAGAGTACGTCGCCAAATATGCCGAAGGGCTGGATGCCTACCGTGAAACCGTGAAGGACTATGCGCCGGAGGACGTCGAGCATCTAACCGGCGTTCCGGCTCAGCAGGTTCGCCAGGCGATGCGCACCTTCGCCGCGGCACCTTCTGCCACCATCATGTGGGGCATGGGCGTGACCCAGTTTGGCCAGGCCGTAGACGTGGTAAAAGGGCTGTCCAGCCTGGCGCTGCTGACTGGAAACCTTGGGCGTGAAAACGTCGGCGTTGGCCCGGTGCGCGGGCAGAACAACGTGCAGGGTGCCTGCGATATGGGCGTGCTGCCTAATCAGTTCCCCGGTTACCAGGATGTGGTTGATCCCGAGGTTCGCGCGAAGTTCGCTAAAGCCTGGGGTATCGATCCGGCGGTAATGGATGACAACGTTGGCGTGCGTATTACCGAAGTGCCGCACCTGGCGATAGAGGGCAAGGTTAAAGCCTATTACATCATGGGCGAAGATCCGCTCCAGACCGAAGCGGACTTGGGGCTGGTGCGCAAAGGGTTTGAGGCGCTCGACTTTGTGGTGGTGCAGGATATCTTCATGACCAAAACCGCCGAGGTGGCGGATGTACTGCTGCCGGCGACTTCCTGGGGCGAGCACGGCGGCGTCTTTACCTGCGCCGATCGCGGCTTCCAGCGTTTTGAGAAAGCCATTGAACCGAAGTACAACGTGAAGCGCGACTGGGAAATCATCAGCCTGCTTTCGACGGCGATGGGCTACCCGATGCACTACGAAAACAACCAGCAAATTTGGGATGAGCTGCGCGAGCTGTGCCCGCTGTTTTATGGCGTGACCTACGAAAAAATGGGCGATATGGGGCACGTGCAGTGGCCTTGCCCGACGCTCGACCACCCCGGCACGCCTTATCTCTACAAAGAGAGCAAATTCGACACGCCGAGCGGCAAAGGCCAGCTGTTTGCCGCCGCATGGCGTGCGCCAGCCGAAGTTCCCGACGACAGCTACCCGCTGGTGCTCTGCACCGTGCGTGAAGTCGGGCATTACTCCTGCCGCTCGATGACCGGCAACTGTGCTGCGCTGCAAACCCTCGCCGATGAACCCGGCTTTATGCAAATCAACCCGCTGGATGCCGAAGCGCTGGGCATCAAAGACCGGCAGCTGGTCTGGGTGAGTTCGCGTCGCGGCAAGGTTATCAGTCGTGCTGACGTGAGCGAGCGCATCAACAAAGGCTCCGTCTACATGACCTATCAGTGGTGGATTGGCGCCTGTAACGAACTGACGCAGGACAACCTTGACCCGATCTCCAAAACGCCGGAAACCAAGTATTGCGCGGTAAACGTCAGCGCGATTGAGGACCAGGCGTGGGCCGAGAACTATGCGCAAACGACCTACAACAGCATGAAAGCGCGGCTGCGCGAGGCGGTGGACGCGTGAACCTCAACGCGATCTGTCCCCTCGCCCCTCAAGGGAGAGGTTAGGGTGAGGGGAACCGAACTGCGCATTCGCGGCAAAGTGCAGGGCGTTGGCTTCCGCCCCTTTGTCTGGCAAATCGCTCAGCGGCTGAAGCTGGTGGGCGATGTCTGCAACGACGGCGAAGGCGTTGTGGTTCGCCTGGCGACCAGCCCGGAAGCGTTTCTGGCCGCGCTTTACGCACATTGCCCGCCGCTGGCTCGCATCGACAGCGTAGAACAGCAGCCGATGTCCTGGGACGTTTTGCCCGCGGACTTCAGCATTCGCCACAGCGGCAGCGGCGCGATGGACACCCAAATCGTGCCGGATGCCGCCACCTGCCCCGACTGCCTGCGCGAGCTTAACGACCCTGCCGACCGCAGATATCGCTACCCGTTTATCAACTGTACCCACTGTGGGCCGCGCTTCACCATCATCCGGGCGATGCCTTATGACCGCCCGTCCACGGTGATGGCGGCGTTTCCGCTTTGCGCCGCCTGCGATGAAGAGTACCGCAACCCGATGGACAGGCGTTTTCACGCGCAGCCTGTCGCCTGCCCGGACTGTGGGCCGCAGATCTTCTGGCAGCAAGGAGAGCAACGGCTCGACGGCGAGCTGGTGCTTAAGCAGGCCGTCGCGGCGCTGCGTGAGGGTAAAATCGTAGCGGTGAAAGGCCTTGGCGGTTTTCACCTTGCCGTGGATGCCGGTAATTATGCCGCCGTTGAACGCCTGAGGGCGCGTAAGCAGCGGCCTGCAAAACCACTTGCGGTGATGATAGCGACAGCCGAAGGGCTGCCCGAGCAGGAGGTGGCGCAGCTTTCAACCCCCGCTGCGCCGGTGGTGCTGGTGGCAAGCGGCTGCCTGCCCGGGCTGAGCGCTGCCGTGGCGCCGGGACGGAATGAAATCGGCGTGATGCTGCCCGCCAATCCCCTCCAGCACCTGCTGGCGCAGGACTTCGGTGGCCCGCTGGTGATGACTTCCGGGAACCTGAACGGCAGACCGCCTGCCATAGATAATGCTCAGGCTCTTCAGGATCTTGAGGCTATTGCCGACGGATTTTTACTGCATAACCGCGACATCCTCCAGCGCATGGACGACTCCGTTGTCCGCGCCAGCGGCGAAATGCTGCGCCGCGCCAGGGGCTTTGTACCGGATGCACTTCCATTGCCTGCGGGTTTTAAAGACCTGCCGCCGATTCTGGCGTTGGGAGGCGATCTTAAAAATACCTTCTGCCTGGTTCGCGGCGGGCAGGCGGTGCTGAGCCAGCACCTTGGCGATCTGACTCAGGAAGGCGTGGAGGCTCAATGGCAGCGTTCGCTGGCGCTGATGGGCGAGATCTACGGCTTTACAGCTGAACATGTCGCGCTCGACGCTCACCCCGGATACCACAGCTCGCAGCTGGGGCGTGACATGGCGCTGCCGGTCACCGAAGTGCTGCATCACCACGCCCACGCGGCGGCCTGCCTGGCCGAACACGGCTGGCCGCTGAACGGCGGCAAGGTGATTGCCCTTGCGCTGGACGGCATTGGTTATGGTGAGGACGGCAAGCTTTGGGGTGGGGAATGCCTGCTGGTGAACTACCTGCGCAGCGTACACCTTAGCGGGTTGCCTGCCGTGGCTCTACCGGGCGGCGATTTGGCGGCCGTGCAGCCGTGGCGCAACCTGCTGGCGCAGTGCGAGGCGTTTGTACCCGGCTGGCAGTGCTATCCCGAAACGAAAGCTGTCAGGGCGCAAAACTGGCAGCCGCTGGCAAAAGCCGTTGCGCGGCGGGTTAACGCTCCGTTGGCCTCCTCCTGCGGGCGACTGTTTGACGCGGTTGCCGCCGCGCTTAACTGCGCGCCCTGGCAACAAAGCTATGAGGGTGAAGCCGCCTGCCGCCTTGAAGCCCTGGCGCTGGACGCTGGCCCCTGCTCACATCCTGTCACGCTGCCGTTGGTGAACGGTCATCTCGATCTCGCGGCGTTCTGGCGGCAGTGGTTTGGCTGGCAGAGCGAGGCCGGCGCGCGGGCCTGGGCGTTCCACGATGCGCTGGCGAAAGGCCTTGCTGAGCTGGTTCGCCATCATGCGTTGCTGACCGGTGTGACCACCGTGGCCTGCTGTGGCGGCGTACTGCACAACCGCCTGCTGCGTGAGCGCCTCGCGTTCTACCTCTCCGATTTTAAAACTCTCTTCCCGATGCGGCTTCCGGCCGGCGACGGGGCACTTTCCCTGGGGCAGGCAGTGGTTGCCGCTGCCCGCTATTTGAATCACCACAAGGATAAAAAAGATGTTAATGCGTGTTCTTCGTGACAACCCACGAGCCGGCCTGCTGCTGGCGGTTTTAGTGGCGGCTAACTTTGCCGCATGGGCCTGGGCGCTGGTGGCGTTTAACCACAGCTCGGCGCTGATGGCAGCAAGCCTGCTGGCCTGGTGCTATGGCCTGCGCCACGCGGTAGATGCCGACCATATTGCCGCGATTGATAACGTGACCCGCAAAATGATGCAGCAGGGAAAGCGCCCGTTTGGCGTGGGGGCCTGGTTCTCGCTGGGCCACTCAAGCATTGTTATTCTGGCCTCGGTCGCCATTGCGGCGACGGCGGCGGCTTTCCAGCAAAAAATGGACTGGTTCCATGACGTTGGCGGCGTTATCGGTACCGCCGTCTCTGCCTGCTTCCTGCTGGCAATGGCGCTGGTAAACCTCGTTATTTTGCGCGGCGTGTGGCGTAACTTCCGCCAGCTTAAGCGCGGTGAGCCGCTGTCCGCAGATGCGACGGAAATGACCGGCGGCGGTATGATGAGCTGGCTGTTTAACTCGGTTTTCCGCCTGATCGGCAAAAGCTGGCATATGTACCTGGTCGGCTTCCTGTTCGGTCTGGGCTTTGATACCGCGACCGAAATTGGCGTGTTGGGCATTTCTGCCGCCAGCGCCTCCAGCGGGATGTCGATCTGGTCGATTCTGGTGTTCCCGGCGCTGTTTGCCAGCGGCATGGCGCTGGTGGATACCCTCGACAACGTGATCATGGTTGGCGCTTACGGCTGGGCGTTTAACAAGCCGCAGCGCAAGCTCTACTACAACATGACGATTACCGGAACGTCTGTGGTGGTGGCGCTGTTTATCGGCGGCCTTGAGGCGCTGGGCCTGCTGGCGGACAAGTTCGGGCTTGAGGGCGGGATCTGGCAGTGGGTTGGCGCGCTCAACGATAACCTCGGCAACGCCGGATTTGTCGTCGTCGGGTTGTTTATCGCCTGCTGGGGAATTTCGATGCTGAACTACCGCTGGAAAGGGTACGACGCTTTAGTGGTGAGATAAAAAAAACGGGGCCTTGAGCCCCGTTTTCTATTGCTACTTGTTACTCGGCTTCCGCCCACGCTCGCTCAATCTCTTCGGCCAGGATTTTCACCCCCGCCTCAATCTTTTCCGGCTCCGGCACATAATTCATGCGCATGCACTGGTGCGTGTGCGGCCACGGCTTGTCCAGCCCGGGGAAGAAGTAATCGCCCGGCACCATCAGCACGCCGCGCTTTTTCAGGCGCTGGTACAGCAGTTCGGTGGTGATCGGCAGGTCTTTAAACCACAGCCACAGGAAGATAGCGCCTTCCGGTTTGTGAATCAGGCAGCGCTCCGGCGACAGGTAGCGGCGAATAACGGCGATAGTTTCATGCACGCGCTGGTAGTAGAACGGCTTGATAACCGTCTCGGACAGGCGCAGCAGATCGTTACGCTTAATCATTTCGCAGGCCATCGCCGGGCCAATCCCGCCCGGTGCCAGGCTAATGATGCCGTTCATGTTGCTGATGGCGGAGATGATTTTCTCGTTAGCGATGATTATTCCGCAGCGGCTGCCCGGCAGGCCGAGCTTGGACAGGCTCATGCACAGGATGATGTTCGGGTTCCACAGCGGGCGGGCTTCGCTAAAGATAATGCCGGGGAACGGTACGCCGTAAGCGTTATCGATAACCAGCGGAATTCCGTGCTGGTTGGCCAGCGCGTCCAGCTTCATTAGCTCTTCATCGGTTATCACGTTGCCCGTCGGGTTCGTTGGGCGTGAAACGCAGATCATGCCGGTATCTTCGCCGATATGCAGATGTTCGAAGTCAACGTGGTACTTAAACTGGCCTTCCGGCAGCAGCTCGATGTTCGGGCGAGTGGAGACAAACAGATCTTCTTCAAGCCCGGCATCCGCGTAGCCGATGTACTCCGGCGCTAGCGGGAAAAGCACCTTTTTGGTGCGGCCATCCGCATGACGTCCGGCGAAAAGGTTAAACAAGTAGAAAAACGCGCTCTGACTGCCGTTTGTCAGTGCAATATTCTGTGGTTCGATGTCCCAACCCAGTTCATTGCGCAGCATGCCGGCAAGCAATTTTAGCAGTTCACTTTTCCCCTGCGGACCGTCGTAGTTGCATAGCGTGTCGGTCAGTTTGCCGCTGGCCAGCATCTCGGAAAGCAGCTGCTGGAAGTAGTCGTTCATCGCCGGGATTTGCGCAGGATTACCGCCGCCAAGCATGATGGCACCGGGCGTGCGCAGGCCGTCGTTGAGATCCTCCATCAGGCGGGTTATGCCTGCATGGCGGGTGAATTTGTCGCCGAAAAGTGAAAACGTCATAACGTGGGTCTGCTGAATACTTTTGAAAAGAGGCTAACCATAGCGCTACAAATTACGCCGTGCAAACCCGGTAAGCATAGCCACTATTGGCGAATATGCTGTG
The DNA here is from genome assembly GCA_009668225.1 of Enterobacteriaceae bacterium RIT693. Classification (GTDB taxonomy): domain Bacteria; phylum Pseudomonadota; class Gammaproteobacteria; order Enterobacterales; family Enterobacteriaceae; genus Cedecea. Next base: position 71,394 of record WJYK01000005.1, read on the forward strand.
GGATTTGTGCAGTGTAGCAGGATATGTTGAATGGTGGCGGCATCATTGATGCTGGCTCTTATGATATTTTCTATGGGGAAACGGATGAAGTTCCGTTCACCTGTAGATCTATTTTCTCTGTACGTTCAGAGACGGTGAACGTGTCAGGTGGCATTACGCCATGCCCCCTGACGACCCCCGGCGCCCGGCGAGCTCATCGCCGCTGAAGCGGTAAACCCACCGGCCATCACCCAAACATTCGGGGTCGTTCGCGATTCGTTCCCGACGATCGCTCTCTTTCGCTGCTCCCGGCAGCTCCACCCCGCCTGAGTTGGGTCATAACCGGGGGCGATGAGAGCCGGGGTCTCGGGGAAGTGACGGTGACTTCCCCGAGTCGTTCACCGGTTCGGTGGTGACATATGAAACCGAACTGGAAGTGAACGGAACCTTAGCCGAACTTAAATAGTCGATATGACGACTATCGATTCCCCGCCCACACCACCATCACCTTGTCATCGCCGCTGACCCGGCTAAAAGCATAGCCCTGTGCGACGCTCAACGTCGTTTGTTTTCCTGCGCCGATGGCCTGATGGCGGGCGCGGAACTGGCTCAGCTTCTGCCAGTGGGCAAGCGTGGCGGCTTCCTTCCCGGCGGCATCCTGCCAGTTCATGTCCGAGCGGGTTCCCTGCAGCGGGTCAGAACCCGTGGGGCCGAACGGCCTCTGGGTTTCATCGCCGTAGAAAATCTGCACCGCGCCCGGCGTCAGCATCAGCAGTTCTGCCGCTTTTTGCCCGCCCTCCCGGAACAGGCGGGTATCGTGAGAGGATAAATAGCTCAGCACGTTGAATTGCTGAAGCTTCTCTGACATTTGCTGCCAGGTGGGGTCAATCGTGGCCAGGCACTCCACCGCTTTGGCCGCCTGTTCCTGGTAGTCGAAGTTGATCATCGCGTCGAAGCCGCTGGCGTAGTAATCGCTTTTCATCACGCCGTGGCCCCAGGCTTCGCCCGTCATCCAGAACGGCGCGTCATCGATTTTTTTGTCCGGGTTGGCCCGTTTCCATTCGGCTAATGCCGCGCTGGACTGCGTTTTTAATTGCTGCCAGGCCGCTTTTTCAACGTGTTTTGCGGTATCAACCCTGAAGCCGTCGATGCCATAGTCACGTACCCATTGGCTAAGCCAGTGGGTCAGGTAATCACGAACGGTGTAGCCTGCTATCGCTTTCGCGGCCGTATCCGGCTTGTGGCGGTAAAATATCGGGAGTTCTGCCGGAGCGGTCGCTTCGGTTTTTAAATCGGGCAAGAAGGCGAGCGACATAGTTAAGTCGTCGAAGCCTGGATTATCGTAATCGCCAATGTCCGTTCGGATCCAGGCTTTGCCCCACCACTTATCCCATGCGGCTTTGTCGCTAAAGTTGATGTAGTCGTTAAAGCTGTGCCAGCTTTGGCCCGGCGCAGGCTTCCAGTCCGTCCAGTTCTTGCCGAGCGTTTTCCTGAGTTCGTCACCTTTAAGATACAGCGCGCCAAACTGATATTCCTGCATGTCGGCAAGCGTCGCATAGCCGGCGTGGTTCATGACAACGTCAAACAGAATGCGGATCCCGCGCCTGTGGGCTTCATCCACCAGTTGGCGGAGATCGGCTTCGTTACCCATGTTGGCGTCAAGTTTCGTCCAGTCCTGGGTGTAGTAACCGTGGTAGGCGTAATGCGGGAAGTCGCCTTTGGTGCCGCCGCCCACCCAGCCGTGAATTTGCTCCAGCGGGGAGCTTATCCAGAGCGCGTTAACGCCAAGCTGCTGCAGGTAATCCAGCCTGTTAGTCAGCCCGGCGAGATCGCCGCCGTGGAAGGTGGCAATTTCTTGCATACCGTCTTTGTGGCGGCCATAGCTGTTGTCGTTTGCGGGGTTGCCGTTTTCAAAACGGTCGGTGAGAACGAAATAGACCGTCGCATTTTGCCAGCTAAACGGGGCTGGCTTTTCTACGGCTGCGGATTCCAGCAGCAATAAACCGCCGCTTCCGGCCGCGGGCATCAGCGTGATATGGCCTTTCTCAACTTTTGCCGTGTCTCCGCTGTAAAAATCCCTCACCAGTGAACCTTCCTGGAAGATACTGCTGACGTCGACGATGAGCGGTTTTCCCTCCCATTTCGGGCACTGCGCCACTGTTTGCTGAGGCTGACTGCTGGCCTCCGGCTGAAGGCTCAACATCAGCGTTGGCGTCCCGCTGCGGGTATCTATTTGCGCCTGGTACTCTCCGGCGCGGAAAAGCCGCCACGCCGGGGCGTCCCCGGCGCAAGGCGAAAGGGACAGAACCTGATTCAGTTTGATGGCCTCTGAGGGCTGCCAGCATTGAGTATCCAGCGTCAGCCTGAGGGGAAGAGTGCCTTTTTCGAGGTGCGTAGCGCTGATAAACAGGCCCGGACTCGTAGCCTGAAAAGCAGAAAGCCCCGGTGTGCTCCAGCCCGCGTACGCGAGGTAGGGTGTGAGTAAAAGACAGAGAGAAAGCCGTTTCATACGCAACATCCAGTGAGGATTTATTGCGCAGTTTGCCATTCCCCTGGGAACATTCGCTCATCCTGCGCTTGCGTTATGCGGGGTGGAGCCGCAAGGGTGAGTGACGGCGGTAACGTTTTTATTTATTTGTTAGCCAGTGGCCAAAGTGGGCGCTCAACGTATTGCGGGTAGCCAGCAGCTCATCAATAGTTTTGGTGAGACGGGCGTTCAGGGTTTCGCATTGCTCAAAACTGTAGTGGTTGTCGGCGCGCAGGCTTTCGAGTTTTTCATGTAGCACGGTGACTTCCGCTTCTGCTTTGTAGCGCGCTTCCTGCTGGGTTTTTATCAGCTCGTCTGCGGCTTCCAGGCGCTGATGCAGCTCGGCTTTTTCGCGCTGATGAATTTCAACAAGCCCGGATCCAGACTCTTTCTGCCGGTTCAGCAGGCTTTTTAGCTCGTCGATTTCTCGCTGCATCACGCTGCGCACCAGTGCCGATTCTTTGAGGTGCATTTCCTGGCTAATATTCAGCGCTTTCTGGAGCTCTGTGACCTGTTTTTCAAATTTATGCAGGCGCGTGGTGGTTTCCGCGGTGTCGCTCTGAGCGTAACGTTGCTGTGCTTCACGCAGTTGGATAAGCAGGCTGGCTGAGAGTGACTCGGCGTCTTTCAGGCGACGAAGGGTTTCCGGTGAGTCCTGATAGACCGTTTTGGTCTGCGGCGGTTTTTCACTGATGCGGACAAGATTGACGTTCACTAATGCTGCGCTGACCTCGGCCTGAATTTGCTCTTTGTTATGCAATTTCATTCGGTTACAGGCGCTGGCCAGGAAGCTTGCGGCTTCATTAGCGTTCGCAGTAGCAAAGGCTTTTTTTATCAGGTTTTGCACCAGGCTCATGTTGCCAGTTTTCCTGTATTAAAATGTTATCTGAGCGCCTTAACCCCGGTTACACCCCGCCCTGGTCATCGCCGCCGCCATCCTAAAATATAACCAATAATCTCACTCTCTAAACGCGGGAATAACCCTCAGCAGTTCATTTTTTTCCTGCCGCATGAACTGTGATTAACCCCCGAATTTTACAATACTTTTTGCCACCATAAGAAGTTCATTGGTGACATTGTTTCGGAATAGTACTATTTCTAAAGGTGCTCTGAGCGGTTATTTTTGGTATAATCCGCGTCTATTTTTCTAAAACCTTTTATAAAATAAGGCACTGGAAACGATCGATCCGACCAGGAGAGCTAATGATATCACCCCCATTCCGACGATTCGGGGCCGCGATACTCATGCTGCTGACCGTGGGCTTTTCAAGTCACGCGTTCGCCAGTAAACATGAGCCCAAATCGCACACCAAGGCCCATATAACGAAAGTAAGCAGTAAAAAAGCGGTAAGTAGTAAGCTGGCAAGTAGTAAAAAAGAGTATTCTCGCAATAGTGAAAATGGTTCGCTTCCTGATTTGCGAAAATACCCTTCCGGGACACCAAGGAAAAAAGCGTTTCTCCGGACGGTCATGCCATATATTACCCGCCAAAATGCCGCGATTACCGCCGATCGTAACTGGTTGATTTCAAAACAGTACGAGAAACGCTGGTCGCCGAGCGAGCGTACGCGCCTGAAAGAAATCACCCAGCGGTATAAGGTGGCATGGCGCGGCAACACTAATCGTGTGCCGTGGAACACGTTGCTGGAGAAAGTCGACATTATCCCTACCAATATGGTGGCGACGATGGCGGCGGCGGAAAGCGGCTGGGGCACCTCTAAGCTTGCCCGCAGCAACAACAACCTGTTTGGCATGAAGTGTACGAAGCGCCACTGCAACAGCGAGCCGGGTAAAGTGAAAGGCTACCTGCATTACGGCTCTCTGAATGAAGGCGTTAATGCCTACGTTGCTAATCTGAATACCCATCCGGCCTATTCTTCGTTCCGTAAAGAGCGCGCCAAGCTGCGCAAAGCGGATCAGGAAGTGACGGCCAACAATATGATCCACAAGCTGAAAGGGTATTCGACCAAAGGCTCCAGCTATAATAATTTTCTTTTCGCGATGTATCAGAGTAACCAGCGTTTCATGCTGCCGAATTAATTCTGATTTTGATCGTACATTTATTTCAATGCCCTCTTCGGAGGGCATTGTTATTTATGGTTTTAAACGCAAATTGATTTTTACGGCGATGGTTTTTATTAAAAACTAACGTTATCGATATTATCGGTTCCTCCGTCTTTTCACTTAATTCTGCATCACACTCTCTTGTAAAAAAACCATCACATCAGCGATTCTCCTATCTGACCTCAGGCTTGATAAACGTGTCGCTAAACGTTACGCCGGGTGGAATAGTGAGCTGGGCCAGCAAATTCTTAAAGGCCAGATATCCCTCGCGCAGCGCGCGCAGTACGCTGAGCAGCACAAGCTGGCCCCGCAGCATCAGAGCGGGCATCAGGAGCTTTTAGAAAACCTGATTAACCACTATTTGTTCGATAACTAAACTTGCCTGCGCCGCCGAAAAGCGGCGCGATATTAAGGAGCTACCATGTATATCGGCATCGATCTTGGCACGTCGGGCGTGAAGGTAATCCTGCTGAGTGAAGCAGGCGAGGTGGTGGCTGCACACAGCGAGTCGCTGACCGTTTCCCGGCCTCACTCCCTTTGGTCCGAGCAGGATCCCGAACACTGGTGGCAGGCCACAGACCGCGCGATGCGTGCGCTAGGGGCGGAACGCTCTTTTAGCGGCGTAAAGGCGATTGGGCTTGCCGGCCAGATGCATGGCGCGACGTTACTGGACAGCAAACAGCGCGTGCTTCGCCCGGCCATTCTTTGGAACGATGGCCGCAGCGGCGAGGAGTGTGCGCTGCTGGAAAGTAATGTCGAAGAGTCCAGAGCGATAACCGGCAACCTGATGATGCCGGGCTTTACCGCGCCGAAACTGCTGTGGGTCGAGCGACACGAGCCCGATATTTTTGCGCAAATTGATAAAGTGCTGCTGCCGAAGGACTACCTGCGCCTGAGGATGACCGGGGAATTTGCCAGTGATATGTCCGACGCGGCGGGTACGATGTGGCTGGATGTGGCAAAGCGCGACTGGAGCGACACCATGCTCGATGCCTGCCGCCTTTCTCGCCAGCATATGCCCGAATTGTTTGAGGGCAGCGAAATCACCGGCGTGCTGAAGCGCGATGTCGCCGAAAGCTGGAATATGCCTGCGGTGCCCGTGGTGGCGGGCGGCGGTGATAATGCCGCCGGGGCTATCGGCGTCGGGATGGTGGACGCCGGGCAGGCAATGCTCTCGCTTGGTACCTCCGGCGTTTATTTTGCCGTAAGCGACGGTTTTCGCAGTAAACCCGAAAGCGCGGTACACAGCTTTTGCCATGCATTACCCAACCGCTGGCACCTGATGTCGGTGATGCTAAGCGCGGCCTCTTGCCTTGACTGGGCGGCAAAACTCACCGGCCTGGGCAGCGTTCCGGCTCTGCTGGCTGCGGCTGAACAGGCGGATCGGGATGCGGGTGTCGTCTGGTTTTTGCCCTATCTTTCCGGTGAACGGACTCCGCACAACAACCCACAGGCTAAAGGCACCTTTTTTGGTCTGACCCATCAACATGGCCCCGCCGAGCTTGCCCGTGCGGTGCTGGAAGGCGTGGGTTATGCGCTGGCGGACGGCATGGACGTTGTGCATGAATGCGGCATTACGCCGGACAGCGTCACGCTGATTGGCGGTGGCGCCCGTAGCCCGTACTGGCGGCAAATGCTGGCCGATATCAGCGGCCAGGTGCTGGACTACCGCACCGGCGGCGACGTTGGGCCCGCGCTCGGCGCGGCTCGCCTGGCGCAAATAGCGCTTTCACCGGGTCAGTCTTTGCAGGCGCTGCTGCCTCAGCTGCCTCTCGAGCAGCGGCATCGGCCGGATTTTGCGCTGCACCAGCGCTATGCCGGTAGACGGCAGGTATTCAACCAACTCTATCAGCAGCTGTTGCCGCTGATGTCCTGATGACCGTGAGAGTAGGGTAGACACAGGCGACGGGGAACCTTGTTTATTCCCTCTCCCTTTTAGGGAGAGGGCCAGGGTGAGGGTAAAACAAGCCGCGACGTTGTGGCTGAAGGGCATCGTCTCAAACCAACACTATCCTGTCCGTTTTTGGTATTAGCGTCTGCGGAATCCCTTGTCAGAATGGTTTTAAGCAAACCAATGAGGAGTCCGAATATGTCACGTACGGCGCTGATTAACATCGATACCCAACAGTCTTTCTTCCACCGCGATTACTGGCAGGAGAACGATGTCCCTGCGTTTCAGCAGGCGATGCTGACGCTTATTACGGGCTGCCAGCAGAAAGGTGTGCCGGTGGTGGATATCTTCCACGTGGATGAAGATGATGTCTTTTCGCTGGCTTCCGGATTTGTTACGCCGATGCCGTTTTTACAGCATCAGGCGGCGGTCAGTTTTCAGAAGCACATTCATAACGCCTTTACCGATACCGGGCTCGATCGCTGGCTTCGCGCCCGTGACATCAACCACCTGATTATCTGTGGGATCCGCACCGAGCAATGCTGTGAGACCACCGCGCGCGTTGCCTCTGACCTGGGTTACCGGGTTTCTTTCGTGAGCGAAGCCATGCTCACCTTCCCGATGACCTGGAAAGGCGTTACGCTGGACGCAGCCACCCTGCGCCACCGCACTGAAACCGTGCTGGCCGGGCGGTTCGCCGAAATACAAACCGTAGCCGAATGTCTGGAGTCGCTGGAATGAGTATAGGGGTCTGGTTTGTGGTGCTGCCGGGGATATTATCCCTCGATCTGAGCGGCCCGGCGGAAACGCTGGTGCTGGCCGGGAAGGCTTTTGACCTGCACTACATTGGCCCGGACCCTCAGGTTGAAACCTCCATCGGCCTGACCTTCAGCGGCATTCAGCCGTTACCGGAACAGCTTCCCGCCGGGAGCCTGCTGGTGCTGCCTGGGGTATGCGACTCAAACCGATTTTTTGCCACGCCCCAGGCGGAAGAGGTCAGGCGCTGGTTAACCCGCCTACAGCCGCAAATCCACAGCCAACAGCTTAATCTGATGTGCGTGTGCTCCGGGGCACTGCTGGCGGCACGAGCGGGGTTGATGCACGGCATTCAGTGCACAACGCATCATGACGTCCTTGAGCGATTGAAAGCGGCGGCCCCCGGCGCGCAGGTCAAAGACAACCGGATTTTTGTTGAAGACCGGGGGATTTGGACCAGCGCCGGGATCACCTCCGGGATCGATCTTTCCCTGCATTTGATTAACCGCTACTGCGGCCCGCGGGTGGCGCTTGAAGTGGCCCGAGAAATGGTCGTCTGGTTCCGCCGTTCCGGCGACGACCCGCAGCTATCGCCCTGGCTTCGCTACCGGAACCATATTCATCCTGCCGTGCACCGTGCGCAGGATCTGCTTGCCGCCTCGCCTGAAGCGCCCTGGCCGGTACCGGAAATTGCCGACCGGGTTCACGTCAGCCCCCGGCATTTATCCCGCCTGTTTCAGCAGCATCTGGGCATATCCGTGCGCGACTATCTGGAACAGCTGCGGCTTGCGGTAGCGGAACAGCGGCTACAGCAGGGGCAGCGGCTGGAGCAGGCGGCCAGCGCCGCCGGGTTTTCCTCCCCGCGACAGCTGCATCGGGCGCGGGGCAGAATGCGCGGCGCTTAGCTAACCAGTTTTTTGCGGTCGAGCTTTCCAACGGCAACGGCCAGCAGCAGGCTTCCCGCCAGCGTTGCGCCGAAGATCCACAGAATATCCAGCACCGGCCAGTGGGTCAGCTCAATATTATGGGTGCGCAGGTAATGGATAATCAGCGCATGAAAACCATAAATACCCAGCGAGTAGCGTGAGATAAACGTCAGGCCGGGCAGCGGACGCTGGTTCAGGCAGTTCTTCGCGACGACCAGCAGGCTGATGGCGGCGATAAACACCAGCGGGCCACAATAGACGTAGAAAGTCTCGGCGAAGTTCTGGTTAATCTCCAATTGCCGATGAGTGCCGAGCGCAATGGAAATAACGCAAATCACAAACAGGCCGCCCGCCAGGCCACTGACGCCTTTTCTTTGGGTATCGAGCATGCCAATCGCCCGGCCTAAAAGCCCGTAAAGCACGTAATAGAAGGTGTCGCCATTAATATAGAGGTTAACGGGCAGCCAGCGCATATTGCCCAACGTCTGCGGTACCGTGTTGGGGTTGGCCACCACGCCGAGCAGCACCATCAGCCCAAGGATTGTTACGGCGCTGACCTTTTTCACCTGTATCAGCGGCGAAAGCAGGTAAATCACCATAATCGCGAAGAAGAACCACAGGTGATAGAACACCGGTTTTACCAGGATGTAGCGCAGCGCAAGGCCGACGCTTATCGGGGTAAACAGCCAGATATAGAGCAGCGCAATGGCGCTATAAAACAGCAGGCAGCTGGCTATGCGAAGAAAGTGGCGCTGCTGGGCGCTGCGCTCGCCAAAAAACAGGTACCCGGAAATCATGAAAAACAGCGGTACGCTGACGCGTGAGGCTGAGTTCAAAACGTTTGAAAAATCCCAGCTAAAATCGGTCACGCTGTGCGGATTGGTGATGTACCAGGTCGTTGTATGGATCATCACGACCATCAGGCAGGCAATGCCCCTAAGGTTATCAATCCAGTTAATTTTTTGCTGCATTCGTTCCCCTGAACCTGCTTTTAATACCTGCGCCCGGATATTTCTGAGTTTGTGTTGCGTATCTTGCTATCCCCATGACGGCTTCGCAGAATGCATGGTTCACGGGGAATATGAATAAGAAACCGAGTTTAACGTACTGGTAGCGAATGATGATGGTAGAAAGAAAAAATAGACTCATCCTGGCCGCATTTTTCGCGTTTATTCTCAGTGGTTGTAGTGTTCCACAGCAGGAAAATCACTTTTCACCGCAGGCTCGCCCGATTGTTCACACCGAGGCGATGGAACTTGCCTGTAAAAACCAGGCCGCTTTCCGCTACAACACCCAGCCGCAGCGCATTAATTTGTCCGACTTTAAGCAGTACCAGGCAAGCTATGAAATGATGGGCAGTACTGCCCGCAAAGAAGGTTTTACCTGCTCATTTGATGAAAGTGGTCAATTTTCACACCTTTCCAGCCGCGAAAACCTCAACCAACGCGCAACAACCTGACGGCTTTTCCTCAGCCAGCCGTTCCGTTGCCGTGTTGATACAACTCGACCGCGTTTGCGTATATACTGGCCGCTTCTCTTAAATCCACCGAACGCGTGCGAATTCAACATGCAAAAGTTTGATACCAAGACCTTTCAAGGCCTGATCCTGACTTTACAGGACTACTGGGCTCGCCAGGGCTGCACCATTGTTCAACCTTTGGACATGGAAGTAGGCGCAGGCACCTCTCACCCGATGACCAGCCTGCGCGCCTTAGGCCCGGAACCAATGGCCACCGCTTACGTGCAGCCGTCCCGCCGTCCTACCGATGGCCGCTACGGCGAAAACCCGAACCGTTTACAGCACTACTATCAGTTCCAGGTGGTGATTAAGCCTTCCCCGGACAACATTCAGGAGCTGTACCTCGGGTCTCTGAAAGAGCTGGGTATGGATCCAACGATTCATGACATTCGCTTCGTGGAAGATAACTGGGAAAACCCAACGCTTGGCGCATGGGGCCTGGGCTGGGAAGTCTGGCTCAACGGTATGGAAGTGACGCAGTTCACCTACTTCCAGCAGGTCGGTGGCCTGGAGTGCAAGCCTGTTACCGGCGAAATCACCTACGGCTTAGAGCGCCTTGCGATGTACATTCAGGGCGTAGACAGCGTTTACGACCTCGTGTGGAGCGACGGCCCGCTGGGTAAAACCACCTACGGCGACGTGTTCCACCAGAACGAAGTGGAGCAGTCCACCTATAACTTCGAATACGCCGACGTGGACTTCCTGTTCACCTGCTTTGAGCAGTACGAGAAAGAAGCGCAGCAGTTGCTGGCGCTGGACACTCCGCTGCCGCTGCCGGCCTACGAACGTATTCTGAAAGCCGCTCACAGCTTTAACCTGCTGGATGCACGCAAGGCCATCTCCGTGACCGAGCGTCAGCGCTACATTCTGCGCATTCGCACCCTGACCAAAGCCGTGGCCGAAGCCTACTACGCTTCTCGTGAAGCGCTTGGCTTCCCGATGTGCAATAAGAACAACTAGAGAGGCAGGCATGTCTGAAAAAACTTTTCTGGTGGAGATCGGCACTGAAGAGCTGCCACCAAAAGCCCTGCGCAGCCTGGCTGAATCCTTCGCTGCCAACGTTACCGCCGAGCTGGATGCGGCCAACATCGCCCACGGCGAAGTAAAATGGTTTGCGGCTCCGCGTCGCCTGGCGCTGAAAATTGCTAAACTGGCAGCTTCTCAGCCGGATCGCGAAGTCGAAAAACGCGGCCCTGCGGTGTCTGCGGCGTTTGACGCCGAAGGCAAACCAAGCAAAGCCGCCGAAGGCTGGGCTCGTGGCTGCGGAATTACCGTTGACCAGGCCGAGCGTCTGGCGACCGACAAAGGCGAATGGCTGATGTACCGCGCCCATGTGAAGGGCGAAAGCGTGCAGGCTCTGCTGCCGAACATGATCGCCACTTCCCTGGCGAAACTGCCGATTCCTAAGCTGATGCGCTGGGGCGCGTCCGACATTCAGTTCGTGCGCCCGGTTCACACCGTGACGCTGCTGCTGGGTGACGAACTGATCCCTGCCACTATTCTGGGCATTCAGTCAGATCGCGTGATTCGTGGCCACCGCTTTATGGGCGAGCCGGAGTTCACCATCGACAATGCCGACCAGTACCCGCAGATCCTGCTGGAGCGCGGGAAGGTCATTGCTGATTACGAAGCGCGTAAAGCCACCATCAAACGTGATGCTGAAGAAGCCGCCCGTAAAATTGGCGGTAACGCGGACCTGAGCGAAAGCCTGCTGGAAGAAGTTACCTCGCTGGTGGAATGGCCGGTGGTGCTGACCGCGAAGTTTGAAGAGAAATTCCTGGCCGTGCCTGCCGAAGCGCTGGTTTACACCATGAAAGGTGACCAGAAGTACTTCCCGGTTTACGACAACGACGGCAAGCTGCTGCCAAACTTCATCTTCGTGACGAACATCGAGTCGAAAGACCCGGTGCAGATCATTTCCGGTAACGAGAAGGTGGTTCGCCCGCGCCTGGCGGATGCCGAGTTCTTCTTCAATACCGACCGTAAAAAGCGTCTGGAAGACAATCTGCCGCGCCTGGAAACCGTTCTGTTCCAGAAAGAGCTGGGCACCCTGCGCGACAAAACCAACCGCATCGAAGCGCTTTCCGGCTGGATTGCCGGCCAGATTGGCGCAGACGTGAATCATGCAACCCGCGCGGGCCTGCTGTCCAAGTGTGACCTGATGACCAACATGGTGTTCGAGTTTACCGACACCCAGGGCATCATGGGCATGCACTACGCCCGTCACGACGGCGAAGCGGAAGACGTAGCGGTTGCGCTAAACGAGCAGTATCAGCCTCGCTTTGCGGGCGATGAACTGCCGTCTAACCTGGTGGCCTGTGCGGTGGCGATTGCCGACAAGATGGATACCCTCGCGGGCATCTTCGGCATCGGCCAGCATCCGAAAGGCGATAAAGACCCGTTCGCGCTGCGCCGTGCCGCGCTGGGCGTGCTGCGCATTATCGTTGAGAAAAACCTGCCGCTGGATCTGCAGACCCTGACCGAAGAAGCGGCTCGCCTCTACGGCAGCAAGCTGACCAACACCAACGTGGTGGATGAGGTTATCGACTTTATGCTGGGCCGCTTCCGCGCCTGGTATCAGGAAGAAGGCCACGCGGTTGACACAATTCAGGCGGTGCTGGCGCGTCGTCCAACTAAACCGGCGGACTTCGACGCTCGCATGAAGGCGGTTTCCCACTTCCGCACTCTGGAAGCGGCGGCGTCGCTGGCGGCGGCTAACAAGCGTGTGTCCAACATTCTTGCCAAGTCCGATGAAGTGCTGAACGACATCGTGCATGCTTCCGTCCTGAAAGAGGCCGAAGAAATTCGCCTGGCGACTAACGTGGTGGTGCTGCGCGATAAGCTGCAGCCGTACTTCGCCGAAGGCCGTTACCAGGAAGCCCTGGAAGAGCTGGCCAACCTGCGCGAGCCGGTGGATGAGTTCTTCGACAAGGTAATGGTTAACGCGGAAGACAAAGACCTGCGTATTAACCGCCTGACGCTGCTGACCAAGCTGCGCGAGCTGTTCCTGCAGGTGGCGGATATCTCCCTGCTGCAGTAATGGCTTAAAAGCCTGTCGCTATCAGAAACCCGCTTCGGCGGGTTAATTTGCCGACAAAGAGGGAAAAGCGTGGTTTTTCCCTCTTTGTGATTATCAGTTGAAAATCAATGAATTGATTTTCCTGGTTTATTCTAAAATCCATTCCATGCAGTGCTTCTCGTCATTTTGATCGCCTTTCTCATAAAGTCCCCTTCGAATTTTTATTAATTTTTTTACTTTCAAATATCAATGGATTAACAAAAAGTCGCGCCAGGGGCGATAAGGTAAATTTGCGCCGAACCGATATATCTAATATCGCCTATCACCTCAGGAATGTTCGGCACCATGAAAAATATCAAAGTCATCACCGGAATCGTTACTACGCTTGGGATCTTCAGCGCGTTATTGCTGGTGACAGGGGCGCTGTTCTATTCCGCAGTCAGTAGCGATCGCCTTAACTTTCAACATACCGGGTTGCTAAATTATCAGCAGGAGCAGCTGGGCGGAAGCTTCCAGACGCTGGTCGAAACCCGCGTGACCATCAACCGGGTGGCGATTCGTATCCTGAAAAATCAGCGCGATCCGGCTTCGCTGGAGGCAATGAATAAGCTACTGGGCCACGCTGGCGTCCTGCTTGCCGATGCGCAAAAGCAATTCTCCAATTACATGAACTCCGACGATGTTCCAGGCCAGGATAAAGCCATCGACGACAAAGCGGCCGCCAGCTTTAAGCAGATGCATGGCGTTATGGAACAGTCCATTGGGTTCCTGAAGGCCGATAACTACCAGGCTTACGGCAACCTTGATGCCCAGCAGGCGCAGGACGACTTCAAGGCGGTCTACGAGCAATGGCTGGCTCAGAACACTCGCCTGCTGAAAGCCTCCAGTGAACATAATCAAAACAGTTATACCGGCATGCTGTGGACGCTGGGGACTATTTTTCTGATTGTTATTGCCGCGCTGGTGGCTATCTGGTTGGGTCTGCAGCGCGTACTGCTGTGGCCGTTAAATACCGTTATGGGGCATATCCAGGCTATCTCCGAGGGGGATTTAACCCGCACTATCGAAGCGGAAGGGCGCAGCGAAATGAGCCGCCTGTCTGCCGGGCTGAAAACCATGCAGCAGTCGCTGATTAAAACCGTCAGTTCGGTGCGCGACAACGCCGATTCAATTTACACCGGTGCCAGCGAAATATCTGCCGGCAGCAGCGATCTCTCCTCCCGCACCGAGCAGCAGGCGGCGGCGCTGGAAGAGACGGCGGCCAGTATGGAGCAGCTTACTGCGACCGTGAAGCAAAACACCGACAACGCGCGGCAGGCCACCGGGCTGGCGAAAAATGCCTCCGAAACCGCACAGAAAGGTGGCCGTGTGGTGGATAGCGTGGTCAACACCATGAGCGAAATCGCCGAGAGCTCCGGCAAAATTGTGGATATCACCAGCGTTATCGATAGCATTGCCTTCCAGACCAATATCCTGGCGCTTAACGCCGCGGTAGAAGCTGCCCGTGCGGGGGAGCAAGGACGTGGGTTTGCCGTTGTTGCGGGTGAGGTACGAACGCTGGCCAGCCGTAGCGCACAGGCCGCGAAAGAAATTAAAGTGCTGATTGAAAACTCGGTATCGCGCATTGATACCGGCTCAAGCCAGGTTCGCGAAGCGGGCGAGACGATGAAGGAAATTGTTTCGGCGGTCACCCGCGTAACGGACATCATGGGTGAAATCGCTTCGGCTTCTGAAGAGCAGAGCAAAGGCATTGAGCAGGTGGCACAGGCGGTGTCCGAGATGGATAGCGTGACGCAGCAGAACGCCTCGCTGGTGGAAGAGTCAGCTTCTGCCGCTGCAGCGCTGGAAGATCAGGCAAGCGAACTGCGTCAGGCTGTGGCGGTGTTCCAGCTTCAGCAGGCCGGAGGGCGTCGTGTGGAGCCAGTGCAGGAAAAACTGCGTCCTCAGCCGGCCACGTTAAAACCACAGGCAGCGTCGGGTACCGATGCAAACTGGGAGACGTTCTAATCCCGGCGCTAAAATGACAAACCCCGCATCATAGCGGGGTTGTTTTCAAACGCAGCAACGATTTTCTAGCTTATTAACTGCTTACTGAGGCCTGGATTGGCCTGAATCAGACGCATCAATTTCATTTCGGTGCTTGAGGGCTTGAGTCGTCTGGACTCCCATTCCTGCACCATCGTGACGCTAACCCCCATCGCCTGAGCAAAATCATCGATTTTTAGTCCGGTACTTTTGCGTAGCTGCTCAAACTCCGAGAAGGCGCTGGGTTTCTGACTCAGGCTAATGACCTGATTATCTTTAAAAACAATCTGCTCAAGACTGCTAAGCAGCTCAACCATTGGATCTTTATATTCCATTGAGAACTCCTCATAAATCACACAGCGAGAACGTGAACGCAAAGAAGCCTATTAACTGTAGCTGGATTTAAAGCGTGCGTAGGATCACGTTCATTGCTGAACGCGCTGCGAAAAATGCTTATGCGTTTCAGCTGAATGCCCAGGCGAAGTAAGCGCTTGAAAAGGCTCTGAAGGGAATCGTTAGTATAAATGTGTAAATAGTTATGCAAATCCTTAGCAAGCTAATCCAGCGTGGGCCATTTTGCCGCTTTCTCGCTTTTTCCTGAGGGGGTGAGTAAGCATGAGAGATTATTGCGAAAGGGTATCTTGCGAAGGACTGTTGGACTATTCTTAGCATCGTTATTGGGTGGCAATTTGCCAGGTAGTGCATTGGTGATAGGAGTAGAAATGATGGCGACAGGTAAGTCCTGGTCTCGCTGGTTTGCGCCGCTGGCGGCGTTGTTAATGGTGGTGAGCCTGAGTGGTTGCTTCGATAAAGAAGGCGACCAGCGCAAGGCGTTCATCGATTTTCTGCAAAATACGGCTATGCGTAGCGGCGATCGCCTGCCAACGCTGACGTCCGATCAGAAAAAACAGTTTGGCCCGCTGGTCTCCGACTACGCCATTTTATACGGTTTCTCCCAGCAGGTAAGCCAGGCCATGGACGAAGGAATGAAGCCGGTCGTGGATAGCGTGAATAGCATCCGCGCCCCGCAGGATTATATGACCCAGCGTGATGCGCTGCGCCAGGCTAACGGTTCGCTGAACGTCCTCGGCCAGCAGGTTCAGAACGCAAAAATGCAGGCTGACGGCGCGCTGGCTGCGTTGAAACAGCCTGACGATCTGAAAACCGTTTACTACCAGGTCTATCAGAAAGTGGTGACCGGCCCGGCGAACGCCATGGCGCCGCTGATCCCAGCCGCGCAAACCCTGACCCAGCAGCTGGTGCAGGTGGGTGATTTTATCGCTCAGCAGGGGACTCAGGTTGGTTTTGCTAACGGCGGTATTCAGTTCCCGACTTCCCAGCAGGCAAGCCAGTACAACTCGTTGATTGGTCCGCTGTCCGCTCAGCATCAGGCGTTTACTCAGGCCTGGAGCGCGGCACAGACCGCAATGCAGTAAATTTAGTAAGCTAAGAAAAGGCGGAGCGCTTAACGGCGACTCCGCTTTTTTTATGGGCAGCGAATGGTGACAAATTTAGGCTAAATTTGACCCCGCCTTTCATTGCTCATAAAATAGACGCTACCTGTGTTATTGGAGCGAAACCATGCCTAAAACAATGTCGCAAAAAACGGCGCGTGAAAGCTTTAGCACCCCTGGGGTCTTTGAAGGGGGAGCCTGGATCACCAAAAACGGTGTGGCAGAGTTATATGTTCAGACGGCCGCAGAGCGCCAGCTTGAAGAAGCAGAGAAAATGAGGGAGCGTCAGAATAATGCGTTACTCAAACTCATCATGAAGGCAAAGCAGGAAGCCGCCAGCGGTGATACCTTGTCTCCTGATGAGGCGCTGGAAAAACTGCGTCAATCCAGGAAATAAGAGGGATTATCAAGGATGAGCCGATCGATTACTCTTGCTGAAACAGCGGTAACCAGCCTCCAGGATCTCGAGTTTTTTAAAGCGCAATTTATAGGTAATAACGAAGCAGCAAAGCTGATTGATGACCTGTTGTTACGTTCAGTTTCGGCCATTTCTCTCGATCCTGCCCGCTATCGATTTAACGGTATTTTGGCCGATAAAGGAATACGTATCCGGGAATGGCTGGATACAGATAATGAATACCGCTGCTTTTATGACGACGGCGATCCGTGCCGGGTAGTCATACTGCTTTATGCCAGTATGAAGGAGGATTTTGAGTCCGCCTTATACCGGCATAACGTGATTTATTCGACGGGCTAGCGTTTTTCTGGCCCGCCGAAAAAACTATTTCAGCACCTGCGGGTTCACGCAGTTCACTTCCACCTTGCCAGTCAGGGCGGTAATCAGGTTTTCCACCGCACATTCTGCCATGCCGTAGCGCGTTTCATGGGTGGCGGAGCCGATGTGCGGCAGAGCCACCACGTTTGGCATCCCGAGCAGCGGGGAGTCCAGCGGCAGCGGCTCTTGCTCGAAGACATCCAGCCCGGCGGCGTGAATTTTGCCCTCTTCCAGCGCCTGAATCAGCGCTTTCTCGTCAACCACCGGGCCGCGCCCGACGTTGATCAGAATGGCAGACGATTTCATCTTCGCAATTTGCTCTGCGCCAATCAGGTGGCGGGTTTCTTCGCTTAACGGCAGCAGGATACACACGAAATCAGACTCTGCCAGCAGGGTATCCAGGTCGCAGTAGCGGGCGTTAAAACGCTCTTCCGCCTCTTTATGATGGCGGCGGGCGTTGTACAGAATTGGCATGCTGAAGCCGAAATGCGCGCGCTGCGCCAGCGCCAGGCCGATGCGCCCCATGCCAAGAATACCGAGCGTTTTATGGTGCACGTCGATACCAAACCAGTCAGCATCAATGCTGCTTTGCCATTCGCCGACCTTCACGCGCTCGGCGACTTCCACCACGCGTCTTGCGCTGGAAAGGATCAGGGCCATTGCGGTATCGGCGACGGTTTCGGTCAACACCGTCGGCGTATGCATCAGCACCACGCCGCGCTCGTTCAGGGCCTCCACGTTAAAGTTGTCGTAGCCGACAGAAACGGTAGAAGCCGCGCGCAGCTTGGGCGTATTGGCCAGAAACGCAGCATCGACTTTGCCGCCGGAGCCCAGGATACCTTCCGCGTTGGCAAACAGATCCGCGTTCGCTTTTACGGTTTCCGGGCTGATATCGTCAAGCTGGGTGACGATAAAGTGGCTTTCAAGCCGGGACAGCAGGTTGTCAGGCAGCGCCTTGTAGAGGATGACGGACGGCTTCATGAGATTCTCCGTTTTCGGTTAAACGCGAACCGGGCGACAAAGCGCCCGGCGCGGGGTCAGGCGTGATGTGCGCCGGACGGGATTTGTTGATGGTTAGCAGGCTTAACAATCAGAGTAAGCCATACCGAGGCGAGCAGCGCCAGCCCCATAAAGACATAGGACGCCGCCGGGCTGCCCGTGGCGCCGTTCAGGTAACCCACAAACCACGAGCCGACGAAAGAACCCAGCGCACCCATGCTGTTGATTAAAGCCATCGCGCCGCCGGCCACGTTCTTCGGCAGCATCTCCGGGATAATGGCGAAGAACGGGCCGTACGGGGCGTACATTGCCGCCCCGGCAATCACCAGCAGCGTATAGGACACCCAGAAATGGTTGGCCCCGACCAGCCATGAGCCCAGGAACGCCAGCGCGCCAATCAGCAGCAGCGGCCAGACGAACAGCTTGCGGTTTTGCATTTTGTCCGACGCCCAGGAGACGGCGATCATCGCGATAGTCGCGGCCAGGTAAGGCACGGAAGAGAGCCAGCCGACCTCCACCATTCCCATGCCTGCCGCACCCGCGCTGCGGATAATCGACGGCAGCCACAGCACGAAACCGTACACGCCGATGCTCCAGGCGAAGTACTGCATACACAGGATAACCACGTTACGTGACCGGAAGGCTTCACCGTAGTTACGCACGGCTTTAATGCCTTCCTGTTCTTTCTGCAGCTGCGCCTGCAGTGCAGATTTTTCACCATCGGACAGCCAGCCCACCTGGGCAGGTTTATCTTTTACCAGCACCCACCAGGCAAACGCCCAGATAACCGCCGGGATCCCTTCGAAGATGAACATTTCGCGCCAGCCGAAGGCCTGAATCAGGTAGCCGGACACCACCGACATCCACAGCACGGTGACCGGGTTGCCGAGGATCAGGAAGGTATTGGCGCGGGAACGTTCGGACTGGGTAAACCAGTTGCTGATATAAATCAGCATTGCCGGCATCACCGCCGCCTCAACCACGCCGAGCACAAAGCGAATGGCGGCCAGCATCGGAATGTTGCTCACCATGCCGGTCAGCGAGGCACAGCCGCCCCATAAGATCAGGCAGACGAAGATAAGTTTGCGCACGCTGCGGCGCTCGGCGTACATCGCCCCTGGGATCTGGAAGAAGAAGTAGCCGAGGAAGAACAGCGCGCCCAGCAGGGATGAAATCCCTTTGGTAATGCCGAGGTCATCGTTGATGCCTGCGGCGGAGGCGAAGCTGAAGTTGGCGCGGTCGAGGTAAGCCAGGCTATACGTGATAAACACGATAGGCATGATGTACCACCAGCGCTTTGGCGCGATTGTCTGGTTTTTCATGAGAGTGCCTCTATCTTGAGGTTAACCGTATCGCTTTGTCTGTAGGGTACAAAGCGATGGAGTCGGGTTTATTCGCCCAGTGCGCTTCGGGTCGGTAGCCCTTCGCTGTCACCGATGACCTGTATAGCCAGTGAGCCGATTTTGTTGCCCCGGCTGACGGCCTGATGCAAAGATTTCCCTTCCAGCAGGGCGCTTATCACCCCGACCGCAAAGCCGTCTCCGGCCCCCACGGTATCCACTACGTTGTCTACTTTTACCGCCGCGACCGCGCCTTTCTCGCCGTCTGCGGTTTTATACCAGGCGCCGTCCGCGCCGGTTTTTAGCACCACGACTTTTACGCCATGATGAAGATAAAAATCGGCGATCCCTTCCGGGGTGTTTTGCCCGGTGAGCACGATGCCTTCTTTCACGCCGGGCAGCACCCAGTCGGCCTGGAAAGCCAGCTGGTTAAGCTGCTGCACCATTTCGGCTTCGCTGCGCCACAGCACCGGGCGCAGGTTAGGATCGAAGGAGAGCGTTTTGCCCTGCTGCTTCATCGTTTTTGCCGCGTGATTCAGCAGCTCCAGCGAGGTGCCTGACAGCGCTGCCGCCACGCCGCTCAGGTGTAGATGGCGCGCCGAGAGAAAGTATTCGGTATTGAAGTCGGCCACCGAAAGATGACTGGCGGCGGAGTCTTTACGGAAATATTCCACAATGGGATCGGTTCCATCTTCGACTTTGGATTTGAGCTGAAAGCCGGTGCGGAATTGCTCGTCTACTGTGACGGCGCGGGCGTCGATGTTTTCCTTCGCCAGCTGCTGTAGCACGTAGCGGCCAAAGGAGTCATTGCCTACGCGGCTCACCCAGCCCACGCTTAAGCCCAGGCGAGCCAGGCCTGTGGCGACGTTCAGCTCGGCACCGGCGGCGCGTTTAATAAAGTGCTCCGCGGCGGCCAGGTCGCCGGTTTCGCTGGCGACGAACATCGCCATCGCTTCACCAATTGTGATGACATCCAGCTGATGCATGGTTATTCCTCGCGTAAAAGATTGACGTAATGTCGGGTGACCGCGACCAGGTCTCGCCCTTCCAGCGGAAACTCAATGCCGCGCGGGGCATCTACCGGCAACATGTTCAGCAGCCCTTTCCAGTCCGAACTGGCGTCATCCAGCGCCACGGCGCGGTAGTGGTTATGGTGGGCAACAGCCGTTTTCACATGGATATAGCTGACGGAAGGCGCCAGGGCGCGCGCGGCCTGCTGTGGGGAGTCATCCACCCACAGCCAGTTAGCCATGTCGAAAGTGAGCGTGACCGGCAGGTTGTGAACGTCACAGGCGGCCTGGAAGCGCTGCATTGGGGCCAGCTTTCCGCTGTCGGTTTGGTCATTTTCCACTACCAGCGCGACGGGGCTTTCGCTAAGCCACTGCTTCAGCGTGTCGAACATCCGGGCGTGGTTGAACTGCCCGAGAGAGAGTTTGAGCCAGCGGGCGTTCAGCTGATGAGCCTCTTGTAACAGCGAAGGGATCAGCGGGTTCAGCTTGCCGTCGCCCGTGAACAGCGGCTCCGGCGCGGAGTAGCAGGCTTCCAGCCCGTGCTGGGTGATTTCACCGGCCATCGTCGACAGGAAATCTAACTGCGCGGAGGTGAACAGTTCGCGGCGGATCTCCACGCCGTCGGCACCGGCTTCAGCGATAATGGGCAGCAAGGCCTGCTGCCCGCCGAGGGCGGCAATGCGGTCGTGGCCGTAGGCGGCGGTGACGACGATAATTTTTCGCGACATGGCGGTCTCCAGGGCGATAACAGCTGACTAACGATGTTATTACGCTAGATGGAACCGGTTCCAAAGAAAAGAACGCCAGTGCTAATTTTTGAGCGCCATCACGAACAAAAGATTTAGCGGGAGGTGGAGCCGCGCACGATAAGCTCGCCGGAAAAGACCTGTTCGCGCACCGTTTCACTGGTACCTTCAATCCGTTTCACGACCTGCTCCAGCGCGGCGTAGCCTATCTGCCAGGTCGGTTGCTTGAGGGTGGTAATGCCGACCCCGGCAAGCTCGGCCCATTCGAGTTCATCAAACCCCAGCAGGCCGATATCGCTCCCCCAATTCAGGCCGATGCGGCGCAGAGAGCGGGCAACCTGCAGGGTGAGTGCGCCGTTGGCGGAGATAACCGCTTTGCGCATCCCACGGTGGCGGGTGTGGAACTGGCGCAGCGTGTTGTCGATTAACTCTGCCTCATGCAGCGGCGTTTCGGCATTTTCGGCGATCACGCCGGGATAGCGCTCCAGCGTGCCGCGAAATGCTCGCAAACGCTCGCGACGGGTATTTACCATGCCCAGAGGTTCACTGAGGAACAGTATCGCTTCGAAGCCCTGCTCGATGAGGTGTTCGGTGGCGGTGGTTGCGGCCTGAATGTTGTCCAGCCCCACCACGTCGCAGGCAAAGTCCGGGATTTTACGATCGATAAGCACCATCGGCAGCGCGGACTGCTGCAGGCGGTTGAGCCCTTCTTCACGCATCCCAACCGCGTTGACCACGATCCCCTCAACCTGATAGCTGCGCAGCAGGTCGAGGTAGTGCAGCTCCTGATCGACTGCGTTGTTGGTGTTACACACCAGCGGTGTAAAGCCTTTCTCGCGGCAGGCGGCTTCAATGCCGCTAAGGACGTCGACGGAATAGGGATTGGTGATGTCGGCAATGATCAGGCCGATCAGCCGGGTGCGGCCTCGTTTCAGGCCACGGGCCATTTGACTTGGGCGGTAATCGAGTTCGGCAATAGCGCGCTCAATGCGCCCACGTAGGTCGTCGGACAGCGCGTTTTGCTCGCCGTTAAGGTAGCGGGAGACGCTGGTCTTCCCGGTCTTCGCCGCTTTTGCGACATCGCTTATCGTAGGGCGCGCTGCCTTGCCGTTCATAGCCGTCTCCAGAGGGGTAACCCTGCGGAGAGTAACATATTTTTATGCGGGGGAAAGTGAAGCCGCCTTCTGGACGTTATCAGGAGAATCGCGCCGTTGCCCACTCGATAAAGACGCGCAGTCTGGCGCTCAGATGGCGGTTGGAAGGGTACACCAAATACATCTGCTCCGGTGGAGGTTGGTACGCTTCGAGCACGCTTACCAGTTCGCCTCTATCAATGTGTGGCTGGGCGGCGAAGCGTACGGTCTGCACCATGGCGCTGCCGGAAAGCGCTACGGCCAGATGAGCGTTACTTTCGTTAACGCTGATTTGATAGCGGTGTTGTACCTCAATGGTTTTACCGCGATCGACAAAACGCAGCGGATAGATGCGGTCGTTACGCGCATGGCGGTAATGCGCGAGCGGGAAACCTTGCTCCAGTTCATCAGGCCGCGTGGGTGTGCCATAGCGCGCAAGATAGCCCGGCGTGGCGCAGGTTGCCCAGTCCATGGTAAACAGGCGGCGAGCAATAAGCGTGGAATCGACCAGCGGGCCGCTGCGTATGACGCAGTCGGCGCTGTCATTGATTAAATCCACCAGACGGTCACTCACGCCAAGGTCGATGGAGACGTCCGGGTAACGCTCAAGAAATTCGGGCAGGGCGGGGATCAGCACCTGGCGCGCCATTGATCCACCGGCATCCACCCGCAGCACGCCCTGAGGCTCTGTTTGCGATTCGGTCATACTGCCTTCCATCTGCTCAAGGTCGGCGAGCCATTTCACGGTACGACGGTAGTAGCATTCACCCTCTTTGGTCACTGAGACGCTGCGGGTTGTGCGCTGAAAAAGCTTGGTTTGCAGGTGGTTTTCCAGGTTTTGAATCAGCTTGGTGACGGTGGCCTTGGGCATACGTAGGGAGTCGGCGGCACGGGTGAACCCCCCGGTTTCGACAACGCGGTTGAATACACGGATGGCCAGCAGGTGATGATCCATAAAATCCTCAGCGATCTCAAAACCCTGCCTCAGGCAGGGTTTTGTTTATCGACGTAAATAATCATCCACACTGTTTAGCGCTAATCATTCTGGTACGCAAGGAGAGGCCGAATACCAACGTTGCCGAAAGGATAAGCGCGCCGCCAAACAACATCGCGCTACTGACGCCGTGCCAGTCCACCACCTCACCGCCCAGCAGCGCGCCGGAGGCCAGAGCAATCTGAATCACGGTGACGAGCAGTGATTGCCCGGCTTCCGGTGCGTCCGGCACCGCTTCGAACATCCAGTTTGTGGCGCAGACCGGTACGGCACCAAAAGCCAAACCCCAGACCAGCACCATTAGCGTGGCGCCCGCCAGGCCGCTAAGCAGCGGGGAAACGATCAGAATACTGGCCAGCATCGCCGCCACCAGAATAAAGGTCCAGCGCAGGCTATGCTCCGCCAGGCGTTCACCGGCGAAAGTACCCAACAGTCCTACGGCACCATAGGCCAGCAGCTGGAAGGTAATCGCCGACGGGCTAAGAACAAACACCTGCTGAAGCAGCGGGCGCAGGTAGGTATAAGCCGAGAAGTGGCCAACAAACAGCAGCACGATGGCGATTAACCCAATGCGTGCCATCGGCAGGCGCAGGGGAGACAGCAGATCCTGCACGGTAATCGCGCGGCTTGGCGGTACCGAGGTCAGAAGGCGTAGCTGCGCCAATAAAGTGATTGCTGCCAGCCCCGCGCTGGCAAAGAAAGCGGTACGCCAGCCGAACAGGTCACCAATCAGCGCTCCTGCCGGAACGCCACAAACGGCGCCAACGGAGACGCCGCTGACGATAAGCGCCACGGCGCGACCCTGGCTGGACTCGGGAACCAGATGGCGGCCATAGTTCATGGAAAATGACCAGAATCCCCCGACGCAGATGCCGAGTAATATGCGGCCCAGCAGCATCATCGGAAAGTTAATTGCCAGGGCGGAAACCAGGTTAGAAACGACCAACAGCAGCGACAGGCCAAGCATCAGCAGGCGGCGATCGAGGCTTCCGGAGGCGAGGCTGAGCACGGGGGCTGCCACGGCGGCAACAATGCCGGGCATCGTGACCATCAGCCCGGCCGTTCCGGTGGAGACGCCAAGCGAAGGCGCGATATTGGTCAGCAGGCCGATGGGCAGGAATTCGGTGGTAACCATCACAAAGCAGGCTACGGTCAGGGAAAAGACCGCAATCCACGGTGATGATGCAGGTTTATCTTTATTATTTAGCATAGTACCGCACTTCCTCAGAGGAACGCATGAGTGATAAGGATCACAATTTACGCAGTCGTGGGCGGCGGATAAATGCGGTATTTATGATTACACTGTTTCTGAGGGTGAATAATTCCGTCAGGCACTACTTTAATCGTTCATCAAATCTAAAAGGAATCGCTTTTGCTGAGGCGAGAATGGAGGGGGTATCGGGATGAATGGGGTTCAGCAGGTAGTTAAATTCAACCGGCGAGACGGCGCTGGGAACGCGCAAAAGCGCCGAAGACTGGCTGGTTGCCCACTCATCGCCAAGGGCGGCAAGTGCCGGAGATGCTTCAGACGCGGCCCAGTCTTTCGGCAGACGGGCAATATCGACGGTTTGGCTCAATGTTTCCCCGGCTTCCACGCACAGCAGGGTAAAAGAATCCAGCAGCCTGGCGGCGTTCAGATGCACCAGCGTTTCCAGCATGGTGAGCGAGGCCGCCTCCGACAAATAAACCATCGATGTGCCTGGGTTGTTCCAGCGGCCCCCGCCTTCCCTTGCCCCATAGCCGGACCACGCAGAGGAAAGATAGCGTGTTTTCGTCAGGCGGTAGAGCTTCATGACCAGACTCCGTGCTCCAGCCTCGTAATCAGCTTCATCACCTCATAAGCCCCCGCCTCGGATGTCACCAACTCGGCAGGGGATTTCCAGCCCAGAGCACGAACGGGTTCGTTAAGCCAGCGGCGGGCAGCGGCTTTGTCGCCTTCGAACAGTTCAACCGCCCTGTCCAGTACGCGGATGAAACGCACGATCTTCTCGCTTTGTTCCGGCGTAAAGCCGTGCTTGATACTGCGGCTGAAGGTGGTATTCGGAATGCCCGTGATGCGTTTGAACTCGCTTTGGGTGATGTCCGCCCATTCCATCACCAGAGAAGCGACATCGCCGCTCAGCCCATTATCAATCTGAGCGACAACGGCGATGCCTTCCGCACTTTTCAGCCCGGCGGCCTGCCACAAACGCTGTGGAGGTGACGTGTTTTCGGATGGTGTAAAAATCTTCATCGCTTATCTCCCATTTGGTCATTTAATTATATCCATATGGTGTGTGGTGAGCAAATGTACAGCTCTGATTTTGGTGTATTGTATATCCCATTGACATATCCCTTTGTGGCGTTATCCTTTAGTGAGTGAAAAATGAACAGAAAAGGAGGCCTTTGATGGAAAAGACAACGGTATTTAAAAGTAATCGTAGCCAGGCCGTTCGTTTACCTAAAGCGGTTGCCTTGCCAGAGGATGTGAAGCATGTGGATATTGTTGCTATCGGCAGAACACGTGTGATCACCCCGGCTGGTGAAAGCTGGGATAGTTGGTTTAATGGCGATAGCGTGACGGCAGACTTTATGTCAGACAGAGAACAGCCGGACGAACAACTCAGGGAAGAGTTTTAATGCTTAAGTACATGCTGGATACCAATATTTGTATCTTTACTATAAAGAATAAACCGCAGCTCGTTCGTGAAGCTTTTAATCAATATTATGGGCAAATGTGCATCAGTTCGGTCACCTTAATGGAGTTGATTTATGGTGCAGAAAAATCACTTCATCCGGAGAAAAATCTGGCCGTTATTGAAGGGTTTGCTGCCCGTCTTGATGTTCTGGCTTATGGTACCGATGCTGCGGTACACACCGGGCAGGCTCGCGCAGAGCTGGCAAAAAAAGGTACTCCGATTGGCCCCTATGACAGCATGATTGCCGGACATGCGCGTTCCCTTGGCTTAATAGTGGTAACCAATAATATTCGGGAGTTCAATCGTGTGCCGGGGCTAAGGCTTGAAGACTGGACGGTGCGGTAAAAGTCTTTTTATGAACGGAGAAACCGACGCTCTCACGTCAGTTTCGCAGTAAACAGAAGCAGGCTGTGCTTAATTGAAA
This sequence comes from Enterobacteriaceae bacterium RIT693, assembly GCA_009668225.1. GTDB lineage: Bacteria > Pseudomonadota > Gammaproteobacteria > Enterobacterales > Enterobacteriaceae > Cedecea. The sequence continues at coordinate 97,653 of WJYK01000005.1, forward strand.
ATCAGTGTATGCCAGACCGTACTTCGCGGTTAATCATCGCCAGTCCATCAGCAGTCCGCACAAACCGCGGTGTTTTTAAATCGTCGGCCAGCAGATGAACCAACTCGAACAGCAGGCCGGTAATTTGCCGTTGAGACTCGGCGGTGTTTTGCTGGTTCAACAAAATGATGGTCATTCCCTGACAATATTCACGTATCGTTTCTGAGTCGGAACAGAGCGCGTGGCTGTTATCATTAAAATTATCACCCTCCACTGTGAGCCGCTGGATTAGGTGTTCCGGTAGAGGCTCTTTCAAAACGGTTCTTAGTACTTCCAGGCCAGCAAGCAGGCGGCCGCACAGCGCCATACGCTCAGTGATATCTTCGTTCTCAATCAGTTCATCAACATATGCCTCACAGGCATCCAGCACCTGGAACAGGTCGTGGGAAGCACCGAGCGGTATTTTTAATAGCTTCGCGATTGTGGATTCAGTAACTGGTTGAAAGACCAGATTTTCGGTATTAGTGGTTGTGGTACTATCAGCGTTAGCCATAGCGTTACTCCTAATCAGTTAACGTTTGTGGTTAGACGCCCCGACAGTGTTCCTAGCACTTTGGGGCGTTGTTCGTTATAGAGTGGCTATGTTAATGTGCCCCCCTATACAGAACAAAAATTACTCAATATGGGGCCCCATGTCAATCGTTAGTCGAGACAAAAAACCGAAAGGCGGTGGTAAGTCACCCCATTTTAAAATGCGTATCGATCCCGCTTTACGTGAGCAACTCGATATGGAAGCAACGGAACAGGGAATGAGCCTGGCGAATTGGCTAAAGAATCTGGCTCGTGAGGCTTTGAAGGCAAAAGGGATTGAACCGAAGGGATGACTTTAGTTAATTTATATTGAGAATAGGATTCTTATCTATGAACAGACTTCTTAATTCTACTGAAAAAGCATTTATTAAACGAGGAATACCATCCGATGTTGCTAAAAATCTTAAAGAGTCAGGATATACGTTAAATGGATTAAAATATAAGTCTCTAAATGATCTCGTTTCTCTAAAAATACCGATGGATGTCGCGAAAAAAATTTTATCAACCCGCCCAACCATACCAGAAAAAACATTAAAAGCTCTGCTTAATGCCAATAAATGGGCATGCTGTGTTTGTCATAATATAAATCTACCTATTATCGTTCACCATATTAAACCTTGGTTCTCAAGTAGAAGTCACAACATTTCTAATCTTGCCGTATTATGTCCAACACATCATGCATTTGCACATAGCACTTCTGAATTAACTATTTCGTTAACTGCTGAAAAATTGTTATCAGCCAAGAGACATTGGGAAGCACAAGTTAAAAACGATGATTCAGTCGCGGTTCGAAAAGCCGTTCAAAGTGTTGGAGACCATTGGTATTTCTTTAATTTACCCAGAATTATAGAAATTGCAGAAAGTCAAAATATAGACTTAAAAAAACTTGATAATTATGCATGCGTTCGAAAAAATGGATTGATAACATCATCAGGTAATCTGATACCAGAAGAAAATGGAAAATATTACTCTTATGCTGGCCGTAATAATATATTAAGATATGATTATGCTAGGGAGCTATTTCTCCACGTTTTAAACAAGTTATCAATAGAAAATATTTCAGATCGATTAGATCGCAGTGACATTGGCTCAAGTCTGATTTCAGATGATATAATTTATATCCAAGGTGCTCATTCATTTCAGATGCTGAACAATAATAAAATCGGCAGCAACCAAGATGTTAAAGCAACTCGCTCTGCTAATAACGTGGTTATCACTTATACATTTGATCGATGGCACGCAACATCAAGTTCAGCTCGTTCAGAATGGCTATCAGGAAGATCGGCGGTGGGAAGTATTTGCCGAGTAGGAAAATCTTACCGGGAAGATGGCAAAGTAATAGTAAAATGTACAGTATTAGCTATATGCAATGAAGTTTCTGACCTCAAAAAAAGAGATTACCTAAATAGATAACGATTATGGCGTTAAGAAAATAGACCCTTCCTATCAAAAGGGTCTATTTATAAATCCTAACGCAGTTCCCCGTTCACATCCTGATCAACGGCGAAACACGCCACCAGCTGGCCGTTGCCGTAATCCTTAAGCTGCGGCTGAAGCTGGGTGCATGGCCCGAAGCGGCGGCTGCAGCGGGCGTTAAAGGCGCAGCCCGGCGGCGGGTTCAGCGGGCTTGGCAGCTCGCCGGTCAGCTTGATGCGTTCGCGGCGTTCGTCCGGGTTCAGGCGCGGCGTCGCAGACAGCAGCGCCTGAGTGTACGGATGCAGCGGATTAGAGAAAATCTGCTCTTTGCTGCCCTTCTCCACGCAGCGCCCGAGGTACATGACCATCACTTCATCGGCGATGTGCTCCACCACCGACAGGTCGTGGGAGATGAACACGTAGGACAGCCCCAGATCCTGCTGCAGGTCCATCATCAGGTTCAGCACCTGCGCACGAACCGATACGTCGAGGGCAGAGACCGGCTCATCGGCAATCACCACGTCCGGATCGAGCATCAGGCCGCGGGCGATAGCGATACGCTGGCGCTGGCCGCCGGAGAACATGTGCGGATAGCGGTCGTAGTGCTCGGTTTTCAGACCCACTTTCGCCATCATCTCCAGCGCTTTTTCGCGGCGCTCGGCTTTGCTCAGGCTGGTGTTGATTTGCAGCGGCTCTTCCAGAATCTGCCCCACTTTTTTACGCGGGTTCAGCGAGCCATACGGGTTCTGGAAGACGATCTGGATTTTCTGTCGGCGCAGCTTTTCCGCTGAAACGTCCGGGACCAGCAGATCCTGACCCTGGTAGTACAGCTCTCCGCCGGTCGGGACTTCGATCATCGTCAGCAGGCGGCCAAGGGTAGATTTCCCACAGCCGGACTCGCCGACTACCGCCAGCGTTTTACCGCGTTCGAGGGTAAAGCTCACGCCGTCCAGCGCTTTCACCAGGCGTTCAGGGGCGAAAAAGCCCTTTTTCACCGGGTAGTGTTTTTTCAGGTCGATGGCCTGCAACAGCGGTTGCGCGGTGGCCTGTGGGGTACTCATAGGGTTGGCCTCCCGGCATCATCGAGTGGGTAGTGGCATTTGGACTGACGTCCGTCTGCCAGCAGGGTTAATTCCGGCTCTTCGCTGCGGCATTTGTCGGTCGCATACGGGCAGCGCGGGTTCAGCAGGCAGCCGTTCGGGCGGTCGTATTTGCCCGGAACCACGCCCGGCAGCGAAGCCAGGCGCGCTTTATCCTGAGCAAATTCCGGCAACGCACGGAGCAGAGCCTGGGTGTAAGGGTGGCGAGGCGCGCGGAAGATATCATGGGACGAGCCCGCTTCCACAACCTGGCCCGCGTACATCACGATGATTTTATGGGCGGCTTCGGCAACCAGTGCGAGGTCATGGGTGATCAGGATCAGCGCCATGTTCTCTTTTTGCTGCAGCTCCAGCAGCAGCTCGATGATCTGCGCCTGAATAGTTACGTCGAGCGCGGTGGTTGGCTCATCGGCAATCAGCAACTTAGGTCGACAGGCAATCGCCATGGCGATCATTACGCGCTGGCTCATCCCGCCGGAAAGCTGGTGCGGGTAAACGTCGAGGCGTGAAGCCGGGTCAGGAATACCCACCTGGGTCAGCAGATCGATAGCGCGCTGGCGGCGGGTTTTCTTGTTGCCGCCCTGGTGCACCTTAATGGCTTCCATAATCTGGAAACCGACGGTGTAGCACGGGTTCAGACTGGTCATCGGGTCCTGGAAGATCATCGCCACTTCGGCGCCCACCAGGTTGCGGCGCTCTTTCTCAGAAATGCGTTTCAGGTCCCGGCCGTTGAACTCCAGTTTTTCCGGCATTACGCGGCCTGGGAAGTCGATAAGCCCCATAATCGCCAGCGAGCTGACGGATTTACCGGAGCCGGACTCTCCCACGATGCCGACAACTTGCCCCTGATCCACGCTATAGCTGATGCGGTCAACGGCACGGAACGGTGCGTCTTCGTCGCCGAAATGCACCGATAATTTATCTACATTTAATAACGCCATCTCGAACCTCTTACTGCTTCAGTTTGGGATCGAGCGCGTCACGCAGACCGTCACCCATCAGGTTAAATGCCAGCACCGTCAGCAGGATTGCCAGACCAGGGAAGGTCACAACCCACCAGGCACTCTGCGCGAACTGCAACACGTCGGCGAGCATGGTGCCCCACTCCGGTGTTGGCGGCTGCGCACCCATGCCGAGGAAGCCAAGGGCGGCCATATCGAGAATGGCGTTCGAGAAGCCGAGCGACGCCTGAACAATCAGCGGCGCAAGGGTATTCGGGAAGATATTCACAAACATCTGGCGAACGGGGCCAGCACCTGCCACGCGGGAAGCGGTGACGTAGTCGCGGTTGACTTCCACCAGCACCGCGGCGCGGGTTAAACGCACATAGTGCGGCAGCGCAACGAAGGTCAGCGCCAGCGCGGCGTTACCGATAGACGGGCCGAAGATAGCCACCAGCACCAGCGCCAGCAGCAGGCTTGGCAGCGCCAGCATGATATCGACCACGCGCATGATGATGTTGTCGACCACGCCGCCGAAGTAACCGGCGACCAGGCCCAGCACGATGCCCATTACCAGCGACAGGACGACCACCAGGCAGCCGACCAGCAGCGACAGGCGTGCGCCGTACATCAGACGGGAAAGCACGTCGCGGCCTACGTCATCGGTGCCGAGGATGTAGCTCCAGCTGCCGCCTTCCTGCCAGACCGGCGGGTGCAGCAGCGCGTCGCGGAACTGCTCGGCGGGCGCGTGAGGCGCGATGAAGTTAGCGAACACGGCGATGAAGATCATTACGGCGACGTACACCAGGCCGATCACCGCCCCTTTATTACGTTTGAAGTAGTGCCAGAACTCCTGGAAAGGCGTCATCGGCTTGGGTGCTGCCACCACTTTGTTTTCTGTCAGTTGCGTCATGATGGCCCCTTATTTCTTATGGCGTATACGCGGGTTCACCACGCCGTACAGCAGGTCTACCAGCAGGTTGACGAGGATAATCATCGTCGCCACCAGCAGCACGCCGCCCTGGACTACCGGGTAGTCACGACGCTGCAGGGCGTCGATGAGCCAGCGGCCAAGGCCCGGCCAGGAGAAGATGGTTTCCGTCAGGATAGCGCCTGCCAGCAGAGTACCGACCTGCAGGCCGATAACCGTGACCACCGGCAGCATCGCGTTGCGCAGGGCGTGAACCACGATAACGCGCATGCGGGTCAGGCCCTTGGCGCGAGCGGTACGGATGTAATCTTCGCCCAGCACTTCCAGCATCGAAGAGCGGGTCATACGCACGATAACCGCCAGCGGAATAGTACCCAGTACGACGGCAGGCAAAATCATGTGGGCAACGGCGTCAATAAAATCACCCGGCTGGCCCCAGATGGCGGTGTCTATCAGCGCAAATCCGGTCAGCGGCAGGGAGTCATCCAGGAACACGGTGTCGCTGACGCGTCCGGAAACCGGGGTCAGGTTCCAGTGTACCGAGACCAGCATGATGAGCATCATGCCCCACCAGAAAATGGGCATGGAATAGCCGGTCAGCGCGAGGCCAACGGCGGTGTGGTCGAAGATGGAGCCACGCTTCACGGCGGCAAGTACGCCTACCGGAATGCCGACGGCAACGGCGAACATCATCGCGCAGATGCCGAGTTCCAGCGTCGCTTTAAAGCGCGGCACGAACTCGTCCCAGACCGGGAGGCGGCTCTTTAATGAAATCCCAAGGTCGCCATGCATTACGCCCCAGATGTAATGGAGGTATTGTTGCCACATAGGTTTGTCGAGGCCAAGCTCGGCCAGCAGCTGGGCATGGCGCTCGGGAGAAATACCGCGCTCTCCGGCCATGATCATCACCGGGTCTCCGGGGATCATATGCACGAAAGCGAAGGTGAGTAGGGTAATACCTATAAACGTGGGGATGACTAACCCCAGTCGTCGGAGGATGAACTGCAGCATATCCCGGATTCTCTGTAGTGACGGAAAGCCTGGTAACCGTCCGTCTGTATTGCTCACAAATGTTTCCCCTCTCCCTTTGAGGGAGAGGGAATAAAGCACGTAACTTTTATTATTCGACGGACACGTTTTCGAAGTGGTGTTTGCCCAGCGGATCGACCACGTAGCCTTTAACTTCTTTACGTACTGGCTCGAACACGGTGGAGTGAGCGATGATCAGCGCTGGCGCCTGATCGTGCATCACAACCTGAGCCTGTTTGTACAGTTCAACACGTTTGTTGTGGTCGTCGGTGGCGCGAGCCGGCTGAATCAGATCTTCAAACGGCTTGTAGCACCAGCGAGAGTAGTTAGAACCGTCTTTCGCCGCGGCGCAGCTGAACAGGGTCGCGAAGAAGTTATCCGGATCCCCATTGTCGCCGGTCCAGCCCATCATTACGGCCTGGTGTTCGCCCGCTTTAGCACGCTTCAGGTACTCGCCCCACTCGTAGGTCACGATCTTGGCCTGAACGCCGATTTTCGCCCAGTCAGCCTGAATCATCTCGGCCATACGGCGAGCGTTCGGGTTGTAAGGACGCTGTACCGGCATCGCCCACAGCTCAACGGTGAAGCCTTTATCCTGGCCCGCTTCTTTCAGCAGCGCTTTCGCTTTTTCAGGATCGTAGGTGTAGTCCTTCACGTCATCGTTGTAGCCCCACATGGTTGGTGGGATCAGGTTTTTAGCCGCGGTGCCCGCGCCCTGATAAACCGCTTTGATGATCGCTTCTTTGTTCACCGCGTAGGTCAGCGCCTGACGCACTTTCACGTCGTCAAACGGCTTCTTCTCGGTGTTGAAGGAGAGGTAGCCCACGTTCAGGCCAGCCTGTTCCATCAGATTGATGTTTTTGTCTTCTTTCATGCGGGCGATGTCGGCCGGGTTCGGGAACGGCATCACCTGACATTCGTTTTTCTGCAGTTTGGCGTAGCGCACGGAAGCGTCTGGGGTGATGGAGAAGACCAGGCGATCGATCTGCGGTTTGGTGCCCCAGTAGCCCGGGAAGGCTTTATACAGAATACGGGAGTCTTTCTGGTACTGCAGCAGCTGGAACGGACCGGTACCGATTGGGTTCAGATCGGTTTTTTCCGGGGTGCCGGCCTTCATCATGTTGTCCGCGTATTCTTTAGAAAGAATAGAGGCGAAGTCCATGGCCATGTCCGCGAGGAACGGTGCTTCCGGACGTGCCAGTACGAACTGCACGGTGTTGTCGTCAACTTTCTTGATGTCGGTAATCAGGTCAGGCAGGCCCATACCTTCGAAGTATTCATAGCTGCCGCCAGAGACTTTGTGATACGGGTTGTCTTTGTTTTTCTGACGATCAAAAGAGAACACAACGTCGTCGGCGTTGAAATCACGAGTCGGTTTGAAGTCTTTATTATCCTGCCACTTCACGCCCTTACGCAGGTGGAAGGTGTAGGTTTTGCCGTCCGGGCTAACGTCCCATTTCTCAGCAAGGCCTGGGATGATTTCGGTGGTGCCGGTTTTGAATTCTACCAGACGGTTATAAATCGGTACGGAGCTGGCATCGTAAGTCGTGCCGGAAGTGAACAGCTGTGGGTTAAAGCCCTCTGGGGAACCTTCTGAACAGTAAACCAGGGTTTTGGCTTGTACGCTTGCTGCAACGGTCATGGCAACCAGGCTCAGACCAAATTTCAGCATCCCTGACTTCTTCAAGGAAATACTCATTATTCTGCTCCAATTATGTGTCGTGTTGTGTTTTGTAACCGTCTGACCATTGTTATTTGTGTGAGGTCGGTACGGTGTGCCCGGAGGCGATGGTGAGGCCAGCAGTTCCTTTCGCGAGTCATGCATGGAGGTAGCACAGACGGTCCGTAAATAGCCCCTCTCGTCCTACAATCTGTCAACAGATTAAGGAAACGTCAATACAGGTATCGGGGATTTACAAGCAGGGTGGGATTTCACGGGCAAAGATTAAAAAAACCTTCAAAGGGTATTTCCAGCAGGGAAAATTATGCTACAGGCTTGTTACCAGAATATTACGCTGATTAATTTGCAACCTATAGCGAGAATGGGTTGTCATGAATCGGTAAATTTTTGTGTTAAATGATGAATTGTTGCACGATTTATTTTGTGATCTGTATCGCCCACAGCGGAAAATGCTGTCCCTCATCATAAGCGATGGCGCAAAAAACCACGGTTTTCCATAACCAAACACGATGAATTGATGTGGGCCATCACGGGTAAAAATGGCAGGGCACGAAGTTAAAAAATAGCGACGATAAAAGAGAAAACACCCCGCGTTGCGAGGTGTTTTATTGAATGCCGATCCTTTTAATGAAGACGACAGGCTGCGGAAAAGATTATTTCGCGGCTTTATTTGGAACGTGACACCAGTTGTTGTTCTCGTTAATCCCGCCGTTTGGTGAGGTATACCCCAGGCAGCCGAGGATCGTGTCGTAGAGCTCAACGTGGCGGTGCGGAATCTTCATTTTTGCCTGTTCCTGCAAATGCCTGAAGGACTCGGCGAACGTTGGGTTTTCCAGATACTTGTCCGAGGCCCAAATCATCAGCGGGACGCGGAACTGCTCAGGCGGTGCCATCTCACGCGGCGTGCCGTGCAGGTGCATAGAATCGCTGATGGATTCGCCGTGGTCTGCGGCGTAGAACACAATCGCCTTTTTATCGCGTACCTGGTCGATCACGCTGTCGATCATCGTATCAATGTACAGCACCGAGTTATCAAAGGCGTTGATCAAGTTTTCCTTTGGGCAACCGCCGTTATTGATGTTGATGCACTCCGGTGTCCATTTCGCAAAGCTGCGCGGGTAGCGCTGGGCGTAGGAGAAGTGGGAACCCTTGGTGTGCAGGATAATCAGATGCTTGCCGTCAGGATTCTGATTGAGTGATTGCTTCATCTCTTCAACCAGCAGCATATCGTCCACGGTTTTACCACGGTTGCGCGGCTCAGCGGCAATCTGCTCGCGGAAAGCTAAGCTGTCCGGCATGGCGTTTTTGTAGAACCACACTTCGCTCTGCATGGCATACAGGTCGGAGCTAAAGCCCAGCTGTTTTAGTACCGCAAAAACGTTCTGCTCTTTCAATGTACGCTGAGGGTTATCCTCGGTTCCGCCTTCCCGCACGAACATGCAGCGTAGCGAAAGCTTGGTGGCGGTGTCGCAGGACTGGCCGTGGAAAGCCACCAGGTTTTTCTCTTTAGACAGTTTTGGCGTGGTATCGCGATCGTAGCCAAGCAGGCCCATGTGATCCCAGCGTGTTGTCTCGCCGATAATAAACACCACGTAGGTATCGTCCAGGCCCGGAGGCGTGACGTAGGTGAATTTCTTCGTCGGGTTCATCAGCGAGCCGTTACCGTCAGACTCGTCGGCTTTTGCCCAGGCAAACAGGCCAAGCGAGGAGACCCAATTCACCGGGACATACGAACTCGCGACCACGCCGCCATAGCTTGCCATGTCGGTCGTTGAACCACGTTCGTCGCTGGATTGCATTTCACCAAGCGTACGCAGCGGCGCCCAAACAAGTAAACCTGCCGCGACGACAATAGCGATGTTCTTAATGCGCTGGCCGGGGGTTTTCAACTGCTGAAGCAGCGTATCCTGTGATTTGTTTGCCCAGATCAGGTACAGCGGAATAATGCTGACTAATACCATCCATATGGCAAAGTGATAACCAACCACTTCTTTTGAAAGGTCGATATCGGTAGTCATGACCGAGGCAATAATGCCGTAGCCGATCACCACGTTGAAGAAGGTCATGTAGTAGCTGGCTGCCACCGAACACAGCACCACGAAGGTTGCCAGGAGGCGCCAGAGATTGCGGCCAAATATTGACAGCAGGCGGAGCAGGAAAAAGGTGACCAGCAGGCAGGCGAAAAATTCTGTTGCGGCAGCAAGACCTTTCCAGGCGATGAAAACTTGTGCACGACTATCAAATCGTTGATAGAAGACCGAAATATTTAAAAACCAACCAATGTACACGCCGAGCAGTAAACATAATTTCTGCTGGGACATTGTTTTAAAGTAATTCATGCAGGGTATCCTGGCGATATAAATATATAAGCGCTAATCAGACCATGGTGTTGGCGCGGAGTTCTTAATGAGTTTGAATTAGTCGTGAATCGTGGAAAATTCCTGGATCCGGGTCAAAACTCGAACGGCGGCTAGTAGAGCACAGCAGGGGGAGAAAGTATCGTCGTATATGGCGATTAGGCCCAATATTTACACGACAAGAAGGCGATCTGCGATGGCCGGGTGATAACGCTTAACGTTACATCAATATTGCTACGCGTCGCATTGAAATAAGGGCAAACAGGGAAAATAAACAAAGAAAGCCGCCCGAACAGGCGGCCTTAATATATTGAATCAGGCATGTGCGTGTTTGTGGCTCAGCACGGCACGAACCGGCTGTCGAATTGTGGTGGAGATTGCCAGAGACAGAATCAGCAGGGCGAAAATGACGCAGAAGGTTACGTAGAAGCCGCCGAACAGCGAGGCGATGATGGAGCCGCAGATACTGCCGATACCGAAGCCCAGGTAAATCACACCGTAGTTTTTGGTCAGGTTGTTCAGGCCAAAGAACTCGCTTACCAGAGAAGGGTATACGGTGATGGTGCCGCCAAAGTTAAAGGCAACGCATGCGATGGCCGCAAAGAACGTCAGCTCGTTGAGCGGAGCAAACAGCAGGGCTGCCATACCGACCAATGAAATCACCTGGCCAATCGTAATCACGCGAATACGGGCGATTTTATCGGAGAGGATACCGAGTACAAGACGGCCGCTGAGGTTTGCGATGGAAATGACGGTGACCGCATTGGCGGCGGACATTGCATCCAGGTGCACCATGCCCTGCGCGATATCTTTTGCTACGCCGATAACGTACAGGCCGCTCATGCAGGCGGTCAGGAACATCAGCGCCAGCATCCAGTACTGTGGCTGACGCATAGATTCCGCCAGGGTGAAGTCTGTTTTCGCCGCGCCGTTTGCGGTTTTGGTTTCCTGCAGCGGAGCATCTTTCATCATGGTGGCGCCGAACAGCACCATGACCATCGCCAGGCCGCCCCAAATCATAAAGGTGTTTTCGAGGCCGTAGGCCGCCAGCAAATGAGTATCGATGTATTTAAAACCGAGGCTGCCGAGGCCATAGGCACCAATGGAGAAGGCGGAGATCAGCCCCTTACGCTCCGGGAACCATTTCACGCAGTTGGAAAGCGTTAACAGATAGCCCGCGCCGTCTGCCAGGCCAACCAGTACGCCTGCGGTGAGCCACAGCATCATCAGGTTGTTGGCGTACGCGGTGAAGAACAGCCCGGCACCGAGCAGTACGCCCGCCGCCATAGTGACCTTACGCACGCCAAAGCGGTCCTGCAGTTTACCGGCAACGGAAGAGGAGATGGCGAGGCCGAGGCTTAGCAGACCGAAGGAGAACGCGACCTGGCTGATGGGCGCGTCCAGCTTCTGGGACAGCGCGCCGTTGAACAGGCTCCAGGTATAAACGGAACCCAGTGCGAACTGAGTAATGATGGTCCCGATGAGGGTTAACCAGCGAGTACGGTTGTAGGTGGCAGTATTCATGGCAGATGTCCTGCGAATCTAAGGGAAGTTATCTGCCGCCTACGATAGCGAAGCGCCGTTTATTCCAGGAAAAAACGGCATGAAATGCGTGGAGAACGGAATGAAATGCATTGGGGAAGGTATGAACGGCCTTCAATGACCCTTTCTGAATTTGTTTGTTAGTGCTTGCTATCATTGTATTGTGCGTGATTGCTGTATAGTAAATGTTAAATCATAAATGAGACATGGTTAACAGTTTGCAAAATCACCTGCACTAAATGACTTTTCTTTGATCTCCTTTAGGGTTGCGAAACTCGCCGTATTCACTATTGTCTGATCAACTAATTTGCCCGCTATGCGGAAAGTGATGAGGGAGAGGGATATGGAGCGTTGTGGCTGGGTTACTCAGGACCCGCTGTATCTTGAATATCACGATAAAGAGTGGGGCGTGCCGGTCACCGACGGGCAAAAGCTGTTCGAAATGATCTGCCTTGAAGGACAACAGGCCGGGCTATCGTGGATAACCGTGCTGAAGAAGCGCGAAAACTACCGTAAGCGCTTCAGAAATTTCGACCCGTATGCCGTAGCGCTCATTCAGCCGGAAGAGGTCGATGAACTGATGCAGGATGCCGGGATTATTCGTCACCGTGGGAAAATTGAGGCCATTATTACTAACGCTAAAGCTTTTCTTGCGATGGAGGCCAACGGTGAGAAATTCCCGGCGTTCGTCTGGGCGTTCGTAGAGAATAAGCCGCAGGTGTCGCATGCCGCCTCGCTCAGCGAGGTCCCGGCCTTCACGCCAACGTCAGATGCCTTGTCTAAGGCCTTGAAGAAGCGTGGCTTTAAGTTCGTGGGCTCGACAATCTGCTATTCGTTTATGCAGGCCTGTGGCCTGGTCAATGATCACCTGACCGGCTGCTTCTGCCACCCAGATTATCGCCAATGATCAGGCCATTTAACGCCGTGGAAATGGATGCGCTGATGGCGCTCTGGCTTGAGAGCACGATCGACGGTCATCCGTTTATCGCGGAAAGCTACTGGCATGAGAGCGTGAATCTGGTGCGCAATGTGTATATCCCGCAGTCAAAAACGTGGGTGTATCTGCATGAGGGACGGCTGGTGGGGTTTATCAGCGTCATGGAGAAGCAGTTTATCGGTGCGCTGTTCGTGGCGCCTGCCTGCACGGGGCAAGGTATCGGCGGCAAGCTGCTGGAGAAGGCCAAAGAGGAATACACGGCCTTGAGCCTCGAGGTGTACCAGAAAAATCGCCAGGCGGTGCATTTCTATCACCGCCACGGCTTTCGCATAGAAGAGGGCGCGTGGCAGGAAGAGACGCAGCACCCGACGTGGATCATGGGCTGGCAGGCGGATCAAACGCCGTCACAGCAGGTGCCGGACCGGTAAATTTCTCCGCCCAGACGAGGGAGTTGTTTGCCGCGCAGCCGTTAGCCAGCCGTGAAGACGGAATATCCATCGTGAGTACGTTAACCGCGCCGTTTTTGCACAGGTTATCTTCGTCCAGATCGGGCCATGCCCCCTGGTGGATACAGACCACGCCGGGCCTGATGCCGTCGGTAACCTGAGCGCCCACCAGGACCTGCCCGCGAGCGTTCCATACCCGCACTAAATCGCCGTGCTCAATGCCGCGTGCTTTGGCGTCAAACGGATGCAGCGTAATAGGTTCACGTCCCGCTATCGCATACCGATCGCGCAGTGCGGCGTAGTTTAGCTGGCTGTGCAGACGGTGCGCCGGATGAGATGAGAGCAGCTGCAGCTGACCGGAGGCGGCGTTGCCCTGCCATTCGTCCGGTGCCAGCCAGCTTGGGTGCGGCGGGCAGTCTGCGTAGCCAAAGCTGGCGATGCGCTCGGAATAGATCTCAATTTTACCGCTCGGCGTTTTGAGCGGGTTCGCTTCAGGATCGTCACGGAAAGCTGAGAAGCGAATAAATTCCGCATTCTTCTCATTTTCTGGCATTTCTATCAGCTGGTTAGCTTCCCAGAAATCGCTAAATTCTGGCAGTTCGATCCGTTGTACAGCCCCTCGCTGACGGGCAATATCATAGAAAGTCTCCAGCCATTCAAGCTCGCTTTTCCCTTCGCTGAACCGTGCTTTACCGCCTGCTTCCCATTTTTCGCTCAGCTCTGCAAAGATATCAAAATCGTTCCGCGCCTCGCCCTGCGGGGAAACCACCTGCTTCATCGGCACAAGGTGTTGGTTACTGTAATCCCCGGTCATCGTCATGTCGTTGCGCTCGAACGACGTGGTCACCGGCAGAACGATATCGGCGTGTTTTGCCGCCGCCGTCCAGAAACACTCGGAGATAACGATCAGCTCCGGCTTTTGCCAGGCGGCCGCAAGGCGGTTAGTGTCCTGATGGTGAGTAAAATTGCTGCCGCCTGCCCACCAGAGCATGCGGATATCCGGGAAGATGTGCTGTCTGCCGTTATGCTGATAGGCCACCCCCGGATTTTCCAGCGCTTCGACGATACGCGCCACGGGGATTTTTTCTACTGCGTCAGTTCCGCCAGCAAGCGAGCCCTGTAGCGAGCCGAGCACGGCCGCGCTGCGCGTCGGATTACCACCGTTGGCAAAATGGTAGGAGAGACCGAAGCCGCCCCCCGGAGTGCCTATCTGGCCCAGCATCGCCGCCAGCGTGACCAGCATCCAGTGCTTTTGTTCGCCGTACTGCTGGCGTTGCATGCCCCAACCGGCCATCAGCATGGTGCGCTTGTGGCTGAAAAGATCCGCCAGTTTTTCGATTGTGTCCGCCGGAATACCGCAGATCCCGGCGGCCCAGGCCGCGCTTTTCGGAAGGCTATCGGTCTTGCCGAGCAGGTAGGCTTCAAACTTGTCGTAGCCATAGGTGCAGCGGGCGAGGAAAGCCGTATCATGCCTGCCACGGACAACCAGCGTGTGGGCAATGCCGAGCATTAGCGCTACGTCGGTGCCCATATGCGGGGCGATCCATTCGGCGCGAGCCCCGAAGAAGCCGACGGTTTCTGAACGCATCGGGTCGATGGCGATAATCGTTTTGCCGCTGTTTTTCAGCTGCTCGAAGTACTTCACGCCCTGTTCGTCGCTGGCATTCCAGGCGATTTTCAGCGTGTTAAGCGGGTTCGCGCTCCATAGCACCACCACGTCGCTGTTCTCAAGCAGCAGCGGCCAGCTGGTCTGCTGCTGGTAAACTTCGTTGGAGCCGACCACGTAGGGCATGATCACCTGCGCGGCACCGGTCGAGTAGTCACCTGAATGCCCGGTATAGCCGCCTGCCAGGCTCATATAGCGCTGAAGCAGCGTGGAGGCTTTGTGCAGCACGCCGTTGGAGCGCCAGCCGTAGGAGCCTGCGAAAACGGCCGCCGGGCCGTAGTTCTCCCTAATGCGTTTGTGCTGCCGGTGAATCAGCGTCAGCGCGTCATCCCAGCTAATGCGCACATAGTCATCTTTGCCGCGAACGCCCTGTGGCTTATCCGGCGAGGCCAGAAAGCCTTTTCGCGCCATAGGAAACGCGACGCGCGCTTTGCTATGGACCTGATCCGGCACCGCGCTTTGCAGCGAGTTTTGATGATCGGTTTCAAGCGCGCCGCGAGAGCGATAAACACGTTCTCCGTCGGTTTCGACCAGCATGGGCCCCCAGTGGGCGGCCGTGAGGATCTGTTTACGTGAAGAGGATGAATTGGCCAATTTGGGCTCCGCGATTGCAGGCGGTGGGCTATACCCACTCAATTTGTGACAACTATTCAGAATACTTACCGGAATTTTCTACACGAATTATCGTCATAATCAATCGTCGGGCTCGTATACGGCAAAGGATGAATAAGGATTGAAGGAAATAAGATGAAAAAACGCGTCATGATCGTGGCCGCCATCGTGTGCGGCACCTTAGCGGTTTCCGGTTGTACGACCAACCCGTACACCGGTGAAAGCCAGGCCGGTAAATCAGGCATTGGAGCCGGGATTGGCTCTCTGGTGGGGGCGGGTGTAGGCGTCCTCTCTTCGTCCAAGAAAGACCGGGGTAAAGGCGCGCTGATCGGCGCTGCCGCAGGCGCAGCGCTCGGTGGTGGTGCCGGCTATTATATGGATGTGCAGGAGGCCAGGCTGCGCGACAAAATGCGCGGCACCGGCGTTAGCGTGACCCGTAACGGCGACAACATCGTGCTGAATATGCCGAACAACGTCACCTTCGACAGCAGCAGTGCCACGCTGAAACCGGCGGGGACCAATACCCTGACCGGCGTGGCGATGGTACTGAAAGAATATCCAAAAACGGCGGTTAACGTGGTCGGCTATACCGACAGTACCGGCAGCAAAGAGCTGAACATGCGTCTGTCACAGCAGCGTGCGGACGGCGTCGGCAGCGCGCTGATTACCCAGGGCGTTGACGCGAGCCGTATTCGCACCTCCGGTGCAGGCCCGGCGAACCCTATCGCCAGCAACAGCACTGCGGAAGGCAAAGCGCAAAACCGCCGCGTAGAAATCACCCTGAGTCCTTTGGGGTAATCTCTCGCTCGGCGAAAATCTACATCTCTCGCCGCTGCTACAAGAGATTATTTTTTTATCGTAGCAAAAAAACCGGCGCCTGAGCGCCGGTTTTTGGTCATCTAAACGTTCGTATTATTGCGGGTAAGGCACCCAGTCGCCGCCGCTGAGACGGACATAAGGCTTATTCTGGTACTTCAGCACAACCGCCGTGGCATTTTCTGAAATCGGGGCAGTTTGCGGCAGGTTGCTGGTCAACGCGTTCCAGTCGACCTGGTCTGCGACAAAGTTCTTGCCGTCCACCGAGCGGGAAACCAGCTCTGAAATCGCCAGATAGCTGCTTGGCTGGTTGATTTCAATAGCATCGCCACCGTGTGGTGCCTTCATGCCGATGAATTTTACGCCGGCCGGAACGTGAGTGATATCAGGACTTGGAATATCACGCAGCCCTGAAACCTGCATCTTGTCACCTTTCAGCGCCGCGCCGTGTTCCGGCACAATCACAACCATGATTTTACGGTTCGACTTTTCAAGCTCCGTCAGGAAGGAATCCAGCTCATCAAACAACTTCTGCGCACGCGCTTTATAGTCCGCAGGTTTGCTGTTCCCCGGATAGTGGTTGCCGTCGTGCAGTGGGACCAGGTTGTAGAAGGTGGCAGTACGCGGGTTTGTCCCGTCTTTCTGCTCGCCCTCCAGCCAACGGTGGAGCACAGCCGTGTCGTCGTAGATCGGTGAATTATCGAACGCCAGCAGGTCGCTTGGCAGGCCGCTTTGATCCATCAATGGCACCTGAATGCCGCCGTATTCACGCACTTCTTTCAGGAAGTTACCGAAAACGCCGTTGTGATCCAGCATCAACTGCTGTTTAAAGCCAAGGCGCGCAAGGTCATCGAACAGATAACACTGGTTACCGGCCGGCTCATACAGATTCTTGTGGGAGGACTGGCCACAGCTGGCGCGGAGCAGGCGAATGGCCGCCGGGCCGCTGTAGGAGGTGGCCGAGTTGAAGTTTTTGAACAGAATATCGAAGTGCTTCCACAGCGGGTGCGAACTGAGGCCGACCGCTTCGATGTCGGACCATGAGAGCGAGCAGATATTAATGATCAGCAGCTCAAAAGGCTGAGCGTCAGCAGGCAGTGCGTCAGGGAATTTAGTCTGCCGCTTGGCTTCGCTGGCATAGAAGCTGTTAAGCCATGCGGTAATGTTATCGCTGGTCGGCGGCGCCGTTTGCGCCGGGATATCGCCGGGTACCGGGGCCAGCGTATTGCCGGCAGCCGTTGCCCCGGCAGCCTTACCGCCCGCGTTAACGGACGCTGTCGTCTGTGACGTCGACGGCAGCAAAGAGATAGCCGGGCCGGCCACCGTTAACAGGTTCAGCCACACCAGAATAGCCACGACAAAGACCGTGACGCGCAGCCACTGTGAAATAAAAAGCCAGGCGACCAGCAGGACAAACGCTGCCCCGATCATTTGCCAGTTAATAAAGCGGGTGACCAGATCGATAAGGTAGTCCGCGCTGAAGCCAACAACCTGTGAGCCCTGGCTCATGATGCTGTCAGGTCCCGGCAGCCAGGTATCGTGCCAGAACAGGCCAATCCCCACCGGCAGGGCTATCCAGTTACGCAGTTTGTGCAGCTTTAGCGGCGGCAGCGGGAACAGCAAAAAGGCCAGAAAGACCAGGTTTGCCAGCGGGTGAAAATTAAGATAGCCGGTCCACAGCAGCCCGAACTTCAACAGGAAGTAGTAGTTCCAGCCACCCAGGCCACGCCAGTACTGCATAAAATACGCTGGCGACTTTGCCGTTTGAGAGTGATTAGTCATGTTGATGGTCTGCCTTGACGGATGTTCGGCGCAGCGTTCCGGCCGGTTTAACGTAGCGTGGTTTTAAAAACATCAGCCGTACCGAAGCGGTAAGACGGGGAAGCCAGCGGTGAGCGGTATAGCCCAGCGGAATAAAAATAATCGCGCAAAGCACAACCAGCTGGATGATGTCGGTGATATTCATCATTGTGTCTGCTCCCCCGGTGTTTCATCCAGTAGCGCGATCGGGGTTGGCTGGCGACGCCACCCTTGGCCCTCATGCCTGACTTGACGTACGGCGTTCAGATCAAGCGTTGCGGCAAGCGGTTTCGCCCATTTTTCCGGGCGCATGGCCTGCATTTGTAAGATCTCGGCGGCAATCTGGCTGTCTTCGAACCACACCATGCGGTTGGTGAAAATGTCATTCACCGGCAGGGGGAAAATGTGATTCAGTGCGGTATCGAGATCGTTAATTCGGCAAAAGGAAAGGAACAGTACCAGGCGGTTTTCGCCGAGAGTGACAACATCCCCCATACGATTGGGTCGGCACAGGGTCAGCGCCTGTTCAACGCGCAGCCCAGGAACCGGGCGTAGAGCCACCATCACGCCTTTGCCATCTTCCGGCAGTAGTGCATTGTTCATTAGCGTGCTGATGCCGCTACAGAAGACGTCCCAAGGCTGATAGCCGCGCAGCTTCAGCGGCTGCATTTGGTCTATCAATACGCTGATGTCTTCCGGCACATGGCGGGTAAACTTCGCGCCCTGAACGCTTTCAATCATCGTCAGGCAGCGTGAAAGCGGCGCGTTCCACGGAATAATCAGCGTTGCGCCGCAGCCAAGCAGCAGCCTTTCATCGGTGGCTCGCAGGCTGGCCTGATTTTCGCGGACGATCAGTTTTAGCGCACTTCCGCGTTGGCGGCGAAGCGAGTGAATCTGCCGGGCGATGCTATTGATTTGGCCGTTTTGCGTGAGAGAAAAAATAATGGTGGCGGCCTGCGCGGTTCGCGCGGCTTCAAACAGCTGTTCATTGTTATCAAAAAGCTGCCAGTTTTCAGAGAGGGCAGGGGCACCTTCCAACACGGCAATGTGGCTTAGCACCCGCTTTTCATCGCTGCGTGGCTGAGGGGCGTTTTCGGCGTTTTCCACAACGTACCATGTTCCATTTTGCCAATGCACATTCAGTTGCTGATCGGCGGTGACACCTTTTTCATTACACCAAAAAGCCACATCAAAACGATGGATATCACTTTGCGCTCGCAGGCTGGCAAGACCGGAAAGGTTGCGGTGTTCGTTGACCAATAATGAGAATTGTTTGTCATTATTATTCCCAACATTCACAAACAGCAGGCTGCACTTATTGCGCGTTGTCCATTTGGCCATCGCGGAGATCCAATGCCTCAGATCCGCTGTCGATATATTGTCCCAGGCGTTGTCTGAACTTAAGAGTATAAAAAAATAGTTTTCAGGATTAATACTGCACATCAGATCGCGACGTAGCGAGTTCAGTCCATTGATAGATGAGGGCATTGAAAAAAGGCGTATTTTTTCCGGCCCTGTAGTTGGATCGAGCTTTATCGCTTGTTTTGGCTGTGCCGACATCGTAATTACGGCAACGTTTGCATCCTGTTGTTGTGAGATAACAGTTTGATTAACAAGGTTTATTGCATCATTCTGATGATCGACGTTCAGCCACCAGACGCCACCAGCAGGCATATGGCTCAATTCGTTCCATAATGAACGGATGCCAAGCGAAAATATGGGTTCCATGGCGTCCCCTGGATATAAATTAGTATGTATGTCAGTTTACTAGCGTAAGCTAAGAAAGAAACCTACCATTGAAAATAAACAGCATCAGTTTTAGCATTGTAAAACATTTTTCGTTTTCCGGACATTTACCGTTATCGCTGGTAGCGAAACCCGGCTAAGGGATGACAACCAAAATGCAAGATGAAGAGACTGGCGATGTTCAGGAAAAAAAGCTTGTTTATGCCTTCCAAAATGACTTTCTGGCATTAAGTAAAGCATTCTCACTGCCGGAAATAGATTACACCGATATATCGCAGCAGGAACAGCTGGCGGCAGCAATTAAGCGTTGGCCGTTGCTGGCAGAATTCACGCAACAATAGGGAGTAGGCCTGATGGCTGTCATTGGGTTGCAGGGGTTGCGTGGTGGCGTCGGGACGACCTCTATCACCGCGGCGCTTGCCTGGTCGTTACAGCAGCTTGGTGAGACTGTGCTGGTAATCGATGCCTCGCCAGATAACCTGCTGCGCATGTTTTATAATATTGATTTCGCAGAGCCTCAGGGCTGGGCGCGCGCCATGCTGGACAATCAGGACTGGCGCAAAAGCGCCTGGCGCTATACCCGTCATCTCGACGTGCTGCCGTTTGGCCAACTGAGCCCGGCAGAGCATGAAACGTTCGAGACGGTGGAAAAAGCGCTCGGGCAGTTCAGCCATTTCCTTGCTGACCTGAAAGCGAGCCAGCAATACCAATGGATTTTGCTGGATTTGCCCCACGGTTTTAAGTCATTGACTCGTCAGCTTTTGGCGCAGACAGATAGCGTTCTGACGGTAGTCAAGCCGGACACTAACTGCCATATCCGATTGCATCAGCAGGCGTTGCCTCAGGGGGCGCATTTACTGGTGAACTACCTGTTGGTCGCCAGCCAGCTGCAGGACGATATCTACCAAATCTGGCTGCAGAGCCAACAGGCGATGATCCCTATTATTCTCCATCGGGATGAAGCGATGGCGGAAAGCGCGGCGGTAAAACAGCCGCTTGGTGAATATCGCCCCGACTCGCTTATCGCCGAAGAAATTATGACGCTCGCCAATTGGTGTCTGCTGAATCTTTCAGGGAAAAAGCATGAGTAACCTGGCGTCGTGGCTGTTGCTCCCTGCTGCCCGTCAGCGGTTGGGAGAGCGTTACCGTACTTTTCGTCGCAACGGCGCTCCACCGTTTAGCGCAGTGTTGGGCTGTATCGTCTTTATTCTTGCCTGGTCTTTCCTGCCGCTTGAAGGGGAGCGCTGGGGCCGCATACGCGCTGAGCATGGTCGGTTTTACCCGCATATTAATCCCGACCGGCCACGCCCGCTGGACGCGGTGCGTTACGGTATCCAAAGCCTGTGGCTGCTGCTTCGTGCCAGCAAACAAACCGGGCGCCCGCGTATACGGTCGTTCGACCGGATGCAGGCATGGCGCGAGAGCTGGCATGGCTGGCTCAACAAACTGCCGGAAAACTTTAGCAACCGTACGCAGCATCTTGAAGAGAAGAAAGAGCTTGGCCACATCAGCCACACCGCCCGGCGTATCATTCTGGGTGTGATCGTGGTGTTTTCCGCCATTCTCGCTCTGCTTTGTATCACTCAGCCTTTCAACCCGCTGGCACAGTTCATTTTCCTGATGCTGCTGTGGGGTGTGGCGCTGCTGGTTCGCCGGTTACCTGGGCGTTTTGCCGCCTTGATGCTGATTGTGCTGTCGCTCACCGTTTCCTGTCGCTACATCTGGTGGCGCTACACATCAACTCTAAACTGGAACGATCCGGTTAGCCTGGTCTTCGGTTTGGTGCTGCTGTTTGCCGAGACGTATGCCTGGCTGGTGCTGGTGATGGGGTATTTCCAGGTTGTGTGGCCACTTAACCGCCAGCCGGTACCGATGCCAAAAGACATGAGCACCTGGCCAGTTGTGGATATTTTTGTTCCGACCTACAACGAAGAACTGCACGTGGTGAAAGGGACAATCTATGCCTCGTTGGGCATTGACTGGCCGAAGGACAAGCTGAATATCTGGATTCTGGACGACGGCGGGCGTGATGAGTTTAAGCAGTTTGCCGAGATGGTGGGGGTGAATTACATCGCCCGTCCAACGCACGAGCACGCCAAAGCCGGGAATATTAACAACGCGCTGAAGCATGCGAAAGGCGACTTCGTCGCCATATTCGACTGCGACCACGTGCCCACGCGTTCCTTCCTGCAGCTCACAATGGGCTGGTTCTTCAAAGAGAAACAGCTGGCGATGATGCAGACGCCGCACCACTTCTTCTCGCCCGATCCGTTTGAGCGCAACCTTGGGCGTTTTCGCAAAACGCCAAACGAAGGCACGCTGTTCTACGGGCTGGTGCAGGACGGCAACGACATGTGGGATGCCACGTTCTTCTGTGGCTCTTGTGCGGTGATCCGTCGTGGCCCACTGGACGAAATTGGCGGTATTGCCGTTGAAACCGTGACCGAGGATGCGCACACTTCACTGCGTCTGCACCGACGCGGCTACACCTCAGCTTACCTGCGTATTCCGCAGGCGGCCGGGCTGGCGACGGAAAGCCTTTCGGCACACATTGGCCAGCGTATTCGCTGGGCGCGCGGCATGACGCAGATTTTCCGCCTCGATAACCCGTTCTTTGGGAAAGGGCTGAAGTTTGCTCAGCGGCTCTGTTACGCCAACGCCATGTTCCACTTCCTTTCAGGGGTCCCGCGACTTATCTTCCTGACGGCACCGCTGGCGTTCCTGCTGTTTCACGCCTATATCATTTACGCCCCGGCAATCATGATTGCGCTGTTTGTTCTGCCGCACATGATCCATGCCAGCCTGACGAACTCAAAAATTCAGGGCAAGTACCGCCATTCGTTCTGGAGTGAAATCTATGAAACGGTGCTGGCCTGGTATATCGCCCAGCCTACGCTGGTGGCGCTGTTTAACCCGCACAAAGGGAAGTTCAATGTTACCGCGAAAGGCGGGCTGGTTGAAAACGAGTACGTGGATTGGGTGATTACACGCCCGTATCTGGTGCTGGTGCTGATAAATCTTCTGGGCGTTGCCGTTGGGGCATGGCGTTTCTTCTATGGTCCGGAAAACGAAGCGTTAACGGTGGTCGTGAGCCTGCTGTGGGTGTTCTACAACCTTATCATCCTCGGTGGAGCGGTGGCGGTCTCGGTTGAGAGCAAGCAAGTCAGGCGCGCGCACCGTGTTGAAATTGCCATGCCTGCGGCGCTGGCGCGTGAAGACGGGCATCTTTTCCCTTGCACCGTGCATGATTATTCAGACGGCGGGGTGGGCATCAAGATCCATGGGCCAGCGCAGGTGCTGGAAGGGCAAAAAGTTAACCTGCTGCTGAAACGTGGTGCGCAGGAGTATTTCTTCCCGGCTCAGGTCGTCAGGGTCTTTGGCGACGAGGCTGGCCTGCAGTTGGCACAGATGACTACCCGGCAGCATATTGATTTTATTCAGTGTACTTTTGCCCGCGCCGATACCTGGGCGCTGTGGCAGGACAGTTTCCCTGAGGATAAGCCGCTGGAGAGCCTGCTGGATATTCTCAAGCTTGGGTTCCGGGGTTACCGGCACCTGGCGGAGTTTGCTCCACCGTCATTGAAGTTTGTTTTCCACGCGATCACCGTGCTGGTGGACTGGATTGTGTCGTTTATTCCGCACAGCCCAACCGTCGAACCAGCAAAGCGGCGGACCTTGTCTGCATCGGCCTGACGAGATTGCTTTTGAAGCGGGAAAAAGCGTGGTTTTTCCCTCTTTGTATCCGGCAACCGAAAACTATGAATTGATGTTCTCTGGTGTTTCTTCTTTCGCCTGAGGTTTGTCAACAGCCTGTTTAATTTGATGAAAACGCGATGAAAAGAAAAATATCCTGGTTTTATGCAGCGGCGGTAGGCATTAGCGCCCTGCCTGTTACGGTGGCAAGCGCGGCTGACGCGACGCCGACGGTCCCGGCCGTTGCGACGGCAACCCAGGCGGTGGTTACGCCTGCTCCGGGCGCGGCGGAAGCGGTGGTGCCTGCAACGCCTGCGGACAACGCGCCTACGGTGGGGCAAGTCATGCCGAGTGTACCGGGTGCAAATGCGCCTATCGTCGCCGAAAATGTGCCCTCTCGGGATGTGAAACTGAGTTTTGCACAAATTGCGCCGCCGCCGGGAAGCATGGTGTTAACCGGCGTGAATCCTAATGGCGGGGTTGAGTTCGGCATGCGTCGGGATGAAATCGTCTCTAAAGCGCTGCTGAATCTTGAATACACGCCTTCTCCGTCGCTGCTGCCGGTGCAGTCTCAGCTGAAAGTCTATCTTAACGATGAACTGATGGGCGTTCTGCCGGTAACCAGAGAGCAACTGGGGAAGAAAACCTTTGCTCAGGTGCCTGTTGATCCGCTGTATATCACCGATTTTAACCGCGTACGGCTGGAGTTTGTCGGCCACTACCGCGACATCTGTGAAAACCCGGCCAGCACTACGCTGTGGATGGACGTCGGGCGCAGCAGTTCACTTGCGCTGACCTACCAGCGCCTGCCGGTGCAAAATGACCTGTCGCATTTTCCGGTGCCTTTCTTCGACTCGCGTGACGATCGCCCGTTGACCTTGCCTGTGGTCTTTGCCGCCAGCCCGGATATTGAGCAGCAGCGAGCGGCAGGTATTGTTGCCTCATGGTTTGGTTCCCGCACGGCGTGGCGCGGGCAGCGCTTCCCGGTGCTGTATAACCAGCTGCCAACCAGCAACGGTATCGTGTTTGCCACAAACGATAAGCGCCCGGATTTCCTGCGCGATCGCCCGCCTGTTCAGGCGCCAACCGTTGAAATGATGAGCCACCCGGATAACCCGTATATCAAGCTGCTGGTGGTTCTGGGTCGCGATGACAAAGACCTCGTTCAGGCGGCAAAAGGTATTGCCCAGGGTAACGTCCTGTTCCGCGGCAGCAGCGTGACCGTGGATGACGTGAAGCCGCTGTTGCCTCGCCAACCTTACGATGCGCCAAACTGGGTGAGAACCGATCGTCCGGTGACGCTTGGCGAGATGAAAGGTTACCAGGAACAGCTGCAGTCCAGCGGGCTGGAACCGGGTGCGATTAGTGTGACGATGAACCTGCCGCCGGATCTGTATCTGCTGCGCAGCAACGGCATCGATCTTAACCTGAAATATCGCTACACCGCGCCAGCGATGAAAGACAGCTCGCGCATGGACATCAGCCTGAACAACCAGTTCCTCCAGTCGTTCAACCTGACGCCGAGCGAAGAGAACAACAAGCTGCTGCTTCGCCTGCCGGTGCTTCAGGGTCTGCTGGACGGCAAAACCGACGTGTCGATTCCGGCACTGCGTCTGGGGGCCGCCAACCAGCTCCGCTTTGACTTCTCGTATATGAACCCGATGCCGGGCGGTTCGATAGAAAACTGTATTACTTTCCAGCCGATACAAAACCATGTTGTGGTGGAGGATGAATCGACGATCGACTTCTCGAACTACCATCACTTTATTGCGATGCCGGATCTGCGTGCCTTTGCCAATGCGGGCTTCCCGTTCAGCCGTATGGCCGACCTCTCGCAAACCATCGTGGTTGTCGGCAAAGAGCCTAAACCTGCGCAGGTGACCGCGCTGCTGGATACGCTTGGCACGATTGGATCCCAGACCGGTTTCCCGGCCGTGAACGTCAATCTGACGGATGACGGCAGCGCTATTCAGGGTAAAGATGCGGACGTCATGATAATCGGCACTATTCCGCCGACGTTGAAAGATGACAAACGCATCGATCTGTTGGTTGAAGCGGCCCAAAGCTGGGTGAAAACCCCGGTTCGCCAGACGC
Organism: Enterobacteriaceae bacterium RIT693; assembly: GCA_009668225.1. Taxonomy (GTDB): domain Bacteria; phylum Pseudomonadota; class Gammaproteobacteria; order Enterobacterales; family Enterobacteriaceae; genus Cedecea. The sequence goes on from WJYK01000005.1 coordinate 123,030, forward strand.
CGCTGCTGAGTACGGTTTCCGATCCAAAAGATCGTGCAGCTGATACCCAAACCACGGTGACTTCCAAAGGTGCTATGGCCGCTATCGTGGGCTTCCAGTCGCCGTATAACGACCAGCGCAGCGTCCTCGCGTTACTGGCGGACAGCCCCCGCGGCTATGAGTTGCTGAATAATGCGCTTAATGATAGCGGTAAGCGTGCGGCTATCTCTGGTTCAGTTGCGGTGATTCGTGAGTCCGGCGTTGATGGCCTTCGTGTAGGCGATATTTACTATGTTGGCCATCTGCCGTGGTTCGAGCGTATCTGGTACGCGTTGGCTAACCACCCGGTATTGCTGGCTATTTTCGCGGCGATAAGCGTGGTGCTGCTGGCCTGGGTGCTGTGGCGCATACTGCGTATTATTAGCCGCCGCCGTATCGATCCGGACGATGAGTAATCACTATGAAAATCAGCGCCGTACTGCTGATGGTCGGGCTGATGTTAACAGCCGTTACCGGGCGGGCCGCCTGTACCTGGCCTGCCTGGGAGCAGTTTAAACAAAATTACATCAGCGACCAGGGAAGGGTTATCGACCCCAGCGATGAGCGCAAAATTACCACCTCAGAAGGCCAGAGTTATGCGCTCTTTTTTGCTCTGGCCGCTAACGATCCGGTGATGTTCGACAGGCTGCTGCGCTGGACGGAAAACAACCTTGCCGAAGGGGCGCTAAAAGACCACTTGCCCGCCTGGTTATGGGGCAAAAACGACAAAGACGCGTGGACGGTTTTAGACACGAACTCCGCCTCTGACGCCGACATGTGGATTGTCTGGAGCCTGCTGGAGGCGGGGCGTTTGTGGCATAAACCTGCCTATACGCGCCTTGGTGAACAGCTATTAAAGCGTGTTGCGAAAGAGGAGGTGATTAACGTTCCTGGTCTTGGCTTTGTGCTTTTGCCGGGGCGGGTGGGTTTTAATCATGCCCCGGACTGGCGGCTAAATCCAAGTTACCTCCCGCCGCAGGTGCTCCAGCGGATGGTTCGCTACCGTGGGCCCTGGTCGGCCATGCGTGCGGCAAATCAAAGACTGCTGCTGGAGACGGCGCCGAAAGGATTTTCCCCAAACTGGGCTGAATGGACTGAAGGCAAAGGCTGGCAGTTTACGGCAGAGGATGTCCGCCACGGCAGCTATGACGCGATACGCGTTTACCTGTGGGTTGGCATGATGGCCGACAGCGATCCGCAGAAAGCTCGGCTGCTGAAGGCATTCCAGCCGATGGCCGATATGACGCTTAAACAAGGTTTGCCGCCGGAAAAAGTCGATGTGCAAACCGGAAGTGTTCAGGGTAACGGGCCGGTGGGATTCTTCGCCGCCATGCTGCCCTTTTTACAGGATAGCGAAGCACGGGAAGTGCTGCGCCAGCGGGTTGAGCAGAATTTCCCCCAGGCTGACGCCTATTACAGCTATGTTTTAACGCTATTTGGTCAGGGATGGGATCAAAAACGTTTTCGCTTCAATTCTCTTGGTGAATTAATCCCGAGCTGGGGTCAGGTATGCGCAAGTTCTCATTAAGTTTAGTCACTCTCTCATTGGGTATGGCGCTGATGCCAATGGCTCAGGCCGCCTTGACGCCTCAACAGCAGCTGCTTGATCAGGTGAGGATGGGGGAGGCCAGCAAGCGTGAAGATATCGTGCGCCAGTCGCTCTCCCGGCTGGAGCTGATGGCGCCCGACGATCCGGATGTTATCTCTGCCCGGATGCGCTATCTGCTACGCCAGGGTGACAATGCCGGGGCGAAAAAGCAGCTAGACCGACTGGCAAAACTTGCTCCAGGCTCTGATGAATATAAACAGTCGCAGGCTACCATGATGCTGACCAGCGCAGACGGCCGTCAGCAGCTGCAGCAGGCTCGGCTGTTGGCGACCAGCGGGCACACCGAGCAGGCAATTGCCGCCTATGAAAAAATGTTCAATGGCAACCCGCCTGAGGGCGAGCTGGCGGTTGAATATTGGATGCTCATGACGAAGCGTCCTGCCAGTACGAACCTGGCGATTGATAAGCTAAAAGCGCTTAATGCCGCTGCTCCAGGGAACGGCGAGCTGCGCGGAAACCTGGCGCGCCTGATGTTTGCCAACGGCCGCAGCGCTGAGGCGTACCAGGTCCTACAGCAAATGGCGAAGTCAAACAGCAGCCGGGAAGATGCCGCTGCGCTTTGGTATTCCCAAATTAACAGCTTACCTACAGGCCCGCAAAGCGTTGCCGCTTTGCAGACGTTTCTCGGCATATTTACCGAGGGCGATACGGTTGCCAGCGCGCGCGATCGCCTCGCACAGCAGCAAAAACAGTTGGCCGATCCGGCTTTCCTCGCGCGAGCTAAAGGCTTAGAGGATGTTGGCGGCGGGCGCGGAAATCAGGCGATCCCACAGCTGAAAGAGGCGTTAAGCGCGAAGCAAAACGACAGCGAAGTGGTGGGCGCGCTGGGGCAGGCTTATTCCCAGCAGGGGAAACGTGCCCTCGCAATACAGCAGTTCGAGAAAGCGATTCAGATGGATCCTGAAAGCGATAACCGTGGAAAGTGGGACAGTTTATTAAAAACCAACCGCTACTGGCTGCTGATTGAACAAGGCGATGCCCAGCTAAAAGCCAATAACCCTGATGCCGCGCGGCAGAAGTACCAGCAGGCGCAGACGATTGATAATACCGACAGCTATGCGGTGCTGGGCTTTGGTGATGTTGCCGTCGCCAAAAAAGACGACGCCAGCGCCGAGCGCTATTACCAGCAGGCCCTGCGAATGGATCGCGGTAACAGCAACGCAATTCGCGGGCTGGCGAACGTTTATCGCCGCCAGTCGCCGGAGCGTGCAACGGCCTACATTCAAAGCCTTTCCACTAGCCAGCGCAAAAGCATTGATGATATTGAACGTAGCCTGACGGGTGAACGCCTGGAGCAGCAGGCTACCGCGCTGGAAAGCCAGGGGCAGTGGGCAAAAGCGGCAGAGATCCAGCGCCAGCGTCTTAAGCTTGATCCCGACAGCGTGTGGATAACCTATCGCTTGTCTAACGATCTCTACGCCGCCGGGAAGCACAGCGAGGCAGACAGCCTGATGCGCGGTCTTGCTCAACGTAAGCCCGGCGATGCGGAACAGGTCTTTGCTTACGGTCTTTATCTTTCGGGCAATAACCAGGATGCGGCGGCGCTAAGCCACCTCAACACGCTGCCAAAAGCGCAGTGGAACGACAATATTCGCGAGCTTGCCGATCGGCTGCAGTTCAACGAAGTGATGCAAACGGCTAATCGACTGCGTGACGGCGGGAAAGAAAAAGATGCGATTGCGCTACTCCAGCAGCAGACGCCGTCCGATCGCATTGATTTGACGCTGGCTGACTGGGCCGCCGAGCGCGGTGACCGCACAGCGGCTAAAAATCAGTATCAGAAAGTCCTGCAGCGCTCGCCGAATAACGAAGACGCGCTGTTAGGCTTAACCGAGGTGCTGATCGCCGAAGGCAATAAACCGCAGGCTCGTGACCTGCTGGCTAAGCTGCAGACATCCCCGGAGGGCGTTGCCCCGTCGATCAATACTCAGCGCCGCGTCGCAAATGCCTGGGCCGCACTGGGTGATAACGAAAAAGCCGCGCAAACCTATGCCCCGATTCTTATCGCGGCGAAAAGCCAGCCGCCGTCCATGGACAGTGCGCTGGTGATGCGTGATGCTGCGCGCTTCCAGGCCACAAACGGTCAGCCACAGCAGGCGCTGGAGACCTATAAAGATGCAATGGTCTCCTCCGGCATTACTCAGAAACGTCCAGCGGATAACGATACCTTCACCCGCCTTACCCGCAACGATGAAAAAGACGACTGGCTGAAGCGCGGGGTGCGTAGCGACGCCGCCGATCTTTACCGTCAGCAGGACGTGAACGTGACGCTCGACCATGAATACTGGGGCTCCAGCGGTACGCCGGGTTACTCCGATCTAAAAGCACACACCACGATGCTGGAAGTGGATGCGCCGCTCAGCGACGGGCGCATGTGGTTCCGCACCGATATGGTCAATATGGACGTTGGGTCGTTCAAAGATAACGGCTCGGGCTACAACGAGCGTTGGGGCACCTGCGCGGAACATAACTGCTTTGGCAGCACCAAACAGCACGCCAACGGCGCAAGCCTGGCGGTTGGCTGGAAAAATGACACCTGGCAGACGGATATTGGTACCACGCCGCTGGGCTTTGACGTCGTGGACGTTGTCGGCGGCGTTAGCTACAGCAACGACCTCGGGCCGATTGGCTACACCGTCAATGCACACCGACGCCCAATCTCCAGCTCTCTGCTCTCCTTCGGCGGACAGCGGGATCCGAATACCAACACCGTGTGGGGCGGCGTTCGTGCAACCGGCGGTGGCGTTAGCCTGAGCTACGACAAAGGTGAGGCTAACGGCGTTTGGTCTAGCCTGAGCGCAGACTCGCTTACCGGTAAAAACGTTGCCGATAACTGGCGCGTGCGCTGGATGACCGGCTACTACTACAAGCTGATTAACGAGAATAATCAGCGGCTGACCGTGGGTCTCACCAATATGGTCTGGCACTATGAAAAAGACCTTAGCGACTACTTCCTCGGCCAGGGCGGTTATTACAGCCCGCAGAAATACGTGTCGTTTGCCGTGCCGGTGACCTGGCGTAAACGTACCGAGAACTGGTCATGGGAACTGGGCGCTTCCGGCTCCTGGTCGTATTCTCACAGCAATGCGGGCATGCGCTACCCGCTGCGCAACCTTGTGCCAAACAACACTAACGACTATCCGGACGATCCAAATGGTTATCCGGACCGTAACGATCCATTCTCAGCCAGCAGCAGTAACGGTTTCGGTTATACGGCCAGGGCGCTGGTGGAGCGCCGTATCAGCGCGCACTGGTCAATTGGCGCGGGGATTGATATTCAGCAGGCCAAGGACTACACCCCAAGCCACGCGCTGATTTTCGTTCGCTACTCGATGGCGGGCTGGCAGGGCGATATGGATATGCCGCCTCAGCCGCTGGTGCCTTACGCGGACTTCTGATCGGGCGCAATCTAAGACGGCGGGTTAGCCCGCCTTCTGCGGCATTTGAGCCTGGATCCGACGCGATTTTATCCAAATAAGCAGAATTACCCGATTATCCTGGACCGAGGATTAAAAACTGTGGCAATGCAGTATACTCTGCGGGCATAAGAATATCCTGATGCCGGGCGTGGCGCGGGTTAAGCAAAAGCGGAGAGTCAGCTTGCGAGTCAGTCGTTCCCTAACGATAAAACAGATGGCTATGGTGTCAGCCGTGGCCCTGGTATTTATTTTCATTTTTATCGTCATTCAGCTGTTCCATTTTGTACAGCAAAGCCGCTACGACACCGCCACGCAAATGGAGAAAATCGCCCACTCGGTACGCCTTCCGCTGTCCGAGGCAATCCTGCGCGCCGATATTCCTCAGGCCGAAGCCATTCTTCACCAGATTCAACCTTCCGGCATCATCAGCCGTGCGGATGTTGTGTTGCCTAATCAGTTTCAGGCGCTGCGGCTTAGCTTTAAGCCGGAACATCAGATCCCGATGCTGATCGCCCGCGTGTTCGAGCTGCCGGTGCAGATTTCCCTTCCTCTTTATTCGCTGGAGCGCCCGGCTAACCCGCAGCCGCTGGCTTATCTCGTACTGCAGGCTGACTCATGGCGCATGTATCGCATTATCGTCAGCACGATTTCTACGCTGCTAACCACCTATCTGCTGCTGGCGCTGATTCTGACCGTCGCGATCAGCTGGTGTATTAACCGGCTGGTGGTACACCCCATTCGTAAAATTAGCCGTGAACTTGATGGCCTTAACCCCCAGCAGGCGGGTGAGCACCAGCTATCGCTGCCGCCGCTGCATCATGACGATGAGATTGGCATGCTGGTACGCAGCTATAACCGCAATCAGCAGGTCGCGCTGCGTCTTCAGGAGCAGATGAACACGCTGGGTACCCACAACCCGGTGACCGAGCTGCCAAATAAAGCGCTGCTGCTGGCGCTGATTGAGCAGATGGTGGTGAACGAGAAGCACGGCGCGTTGATGCTTATCGGCAGTGAAACCCTGCAGGATGCCGCGGGCGTCCTGAATGAAGAGCAGCGGGAGATGCTGCTGTTGACGCTGGTGGAAAAAATCAAAGCCGTTCTGCCCGCCAACAGAGTGCTCGCTCAGCTCAGCCAGAATGATTTTGGGCTGCTGCTCTACGGCGTAAGCGACCCGTGGTATGCCATGACGCTGGCCCAGCAAATCATGGAAACGCTCAATGCCCGTTTACCGGTTCAGGCGCTTCAACTGAAACCGACCGCCAGCATCGGCATCGCAATGTTTAAAGTCGGCCTCAGTGCTGAGCAACTCTACCGTCGTGCGGCGTCGGCCACGCTTTCCGCTCGCCGCTACGGTAAAAACCAGATTCAGTTTTTCGATCCCGAGCAGATGGAGAAAGCGCAGCGCCGTCTGACCGAAGAACACGATATTTTAAGCGGGCTGGAAAAACACCATTTTGCCGTCTGGCTACAGCCGCAGGTGGATATGCGCGATGGCAGCGTGGTCAGCGCTGAAGTTCTGCTACGCCAGCGCCAGCCTGACGGTAGCTGGAGCCTGCCGGAAGGGCTGATAGAGCGTATTGAGGCCTGCGGGTTGATGATAACCGTCGGCAGTTGGATCCTCGAAGAGTCCTGCCGTACGCTGTCTGCCTGGCAGAGCCGGGGCATTATGTTGCCGTTGTGTGTGAATCTCTCAGCCTTGCAACTCCTGCATGAAGCCATGGTGCCGTCGTTGCTGGAGCTGCTCAGGCGCTATCGCATTCAGCCTGGCACGTTAATCCTCGAAGTGACCGAAAGCCGCCGTATTGACGACCCGGAAGCTGCGGTGAATATCCTGCGGCCGCTTCGCCAGGCTGGGGTGCGCATCGCGCTGGACGATTTTGGTATGGGTTACGCCAGCCTGCGCCATCTGCACCACATGAAAGCGCTGCCGATTGACGTGCTGAAGATAGACAAAAGCTTCGTGGAAGGGCTGCCGGAAGACAACGCGATGGTCGGGGTGATCATCGCGATGGCCAAAGCGCTGGACCTGAAAGTGGTGGCCGAGGGCGTAGAGCAAGAGGCACAGCGCGAGTGGCTGGTGGCACACGGCGTTATCTACGCGCAGGGCTTCTTGTTTGCGAAAGCCTGTTCCCTGGATCGGTTTGAAAGTGAATTCCTTGCTACCTGAATGAAAAACAATAGTTACAAATGTTACGAGCTGGAACGGTTCAGTTCAAGTTTTTAACAATCGCGTTAACAAAGTCGATCGAGGCCACTTCTGCGTTTTTTTTGGGGTGTTATGTTGAGTGCCGCAGTCATGCCGGTCCCTGAGCCGGTTCTGCGGTTACTCTCCGTTCAAGGATACTCTAATGAAAACCTCACTCTTCAAAAGTCTGTATTTTCAGGTGCTGACCGCAATTGCCATCGGCATTTTGCTGGGTCACTTTTACCCGGAATTGGGTGCCCAAATGAAACCGTTTGGCGACGCGTTCGTTAAACTGATTAAAATGATTATTGCGCCCGTCATCTTCTGTACCGTGGTGACCGGGATCGCTGGCATGGAAAGCATGAAAGCCGTGGGCCGTACCGGCGCGGTGGCGTTACTCTATTTTGAAATTGTCAGCACCATCGCGCTGATTATCGGGCTTATCGTGGTCAACGTGCTGCAGCCTGGCGCGGGGATGAACGTTGACCCGGCGACGCTGGATGCGAAAGCCGTTGCGGTTTACGCTGAGCAAGCGCAGCAGCAGGGTGTGATTGCGTTCCTGCTGGACGTGATTCCAGGCAGCGTGATTGGTGCCTTTGCCAGCGGTAACATCCTGCAGGTCCTGCTGTTTGCCGTACTGTTTGGTTTTGCCCTGCATCGCCTGGGCCACAAAGGCCAGATGATCTTTAACGTCATCGAAAGTTTCTCTCAGGTCATCTTCGGCATCATCAACATGATCATGCGTCTGGCGCCGATTGGGGCGTTTGGTGCGATGGCGTTTACCATCGGTAAATACGGCGTGGGCTCTCTGGTACAGCTGGGCCAGCTGATTATCTGCTTCTACATTACCTGCCTGCTGTTTGTGATTCTGGTGCTTGGCTCTATTGCTCGCGTCACCGGCTTCAGCATCTTCAAGTTCATCCGCTACATCAAAGAAGAGTTGCTGATCGTGCTGGGTACCTCCTCTTCCGAGTCGGTGCTGCCGCGTATGCTCGACAAGATGGAAAAATTGGGCTGCCGCAAATCCGTTGTCGGTCTGGTTATTCCAACGGGGTATTCCTTCAACCTGGACGGCACGTCGATTTACCTGACAATGGCGGCAGTGTTTATCGCTCAGGCCACCAACAGCCATATGGATATCTTCCACCAGATAACGCTGTTGGTTGTTCTACTGCTCTCCTCTAAAGGTGCTGCAGGGGTAACAGGAAGCGGCTTCATCGTGCTGGCGGCGACCATCTCTGCGGTAGGCCATCTGCCGGTCGCGGGCCTGGCGCTGATTCTGGGTATCGACCGTTTCATGTCCGAAGCCCGAGCCCTGACCAACCTGGTCGGTAACGGTGTCGCAACCGTCGTCGTGGCCAAATGGGTGAAACAGCTGGATGAGAAACAGCTTCGCCAGCAGCTGGATAACCCGCAATCCGACAAAAAAGTGACCGAAGTCTCCCACTAATCCGACCAATTGCCCGCAGCGACTTGCCCTTGCTGCGGGCGACTCTGCATAATTACCCCTAATACCCGTCATACTTCAAACTGCAGGGGTGTTGACTGCGCTCCTGAACCCTGGTCACTTATCTGATGTAAGCTTCCCGGGATTCACGCTCTTGTCGCCTACCTGCAGCTCGAATTATTTAGGGTCTTTATTCTCTATTTTTCACTTTCTTAAGTGACGTTTTCGTAGAAATGCGGTCAAACGGATTGGTGAAACGTCACCTATGTCGGTCTGCGGACGTCGAATGCCGCGCCGATGTGCTACTTTTAACCAGGATTGTTTTTAGGGGTTCACATGCAGGGCACCAAGATTCGACTTTTAGCTGGCGGATTGCTGTTAGTGGCAGCCGCCGGTAATGTGCAGGCAGAAGCACTCCAGCCGGACCCGGCCTGGCAACAGGGAACGCTTTCTAACGGCTTCCAGTGGCAGGTTTTATCCACTCCCCAGCGGCCAAGCGATCGCGTAGAAATTCGCCTGATGGTGAATACCGGTTCGCTAACCGAAACCGCCCAACAAAGCGGTTACAGCCACTTTTTACCGCGTATGGTGTTGACGCAGGCCGGCGGCCTGCAGACAAGCCAGGCGCGTTCTTTATGGCATCAAAGCAGCGATCCGGAGCGTCCACTTCCTCCGGCAATCGCCTCTTATGATTTCACGCTGTTTAATCTCAGCCTGCCAAATAACCGCAATGATTTATTGAAAGAAGCGCTGGCGTTTTTGGCGACCAACACCGGGTCGCTGGACGTGACCTCTGGAACGGTTACCGCTGCGCTGCACGCGCCGGATATGGTGGCCACCTGGCCGATGAACACCAAAGACAGCTGGTGGCGTTATCGTCTGAAAGGCTCCACGCTGCTGGGCCATGACCCGGCGGAGAATCTTAAACGCCCGGTCGATGCCGCGCAGCTGAAAGCGTTTTACGACAAGTGGTATACCCCGGACGCCATGACCCTTATCGTGGTCGGCAACGTTGATAGCCGTAACGTGGCGGAGCAAATCAATAAAACCTTCGGCGAACTAAAAGGCAAGCGTGAAACGCCCGCGCCGATGCCAACGCTTTCACCCTTGAAGCCTGAGCCGGTAAGCCTGATGACCGACAGCGTGCATCAGGATAGGCTTTCACTGATGTGGGATAACACGTGGCAGCCTATCCGTGAATCAGCCGCATTGCTGCGCTACTGGCGCGCTGACCTGGCCCGCGAGGCGCTGTTCTGGAATGTTCAGCAAAATCTAAGCAAAAGCAGCGCCAAAGACCTGAATCTTAGCTTCGACTGCCGTGTGCTTTACCTGCGGGCCCAGTGCGGGATTAATATTGAATCGCCAAACGATAAGCTGAACGCCAGCCTGACAAGCGTGGGGCGTGAACTGCTAAGAGTGCGTGATAAAGGCTTATCCCAGGAAGAGTTTGACGCGCTGATTGCCCAGAAGAAAAATGAGCTGACGAAGCTGTTCGCCACCTACGCGCGTACCGATACTGACGTCCTGATTAGCCAGCGTATGCGTTCGCTGCAGAATCAGGTTGTTGATATTGCCCCAGAGCAGTATCAGAAGCTGCGCCAGGACTTCCTGGACAGCCTGACCGTGTCGATGCTTAACCAGGATTTACGCCAGCAGCTCTCACAGGAGATGTCACTGGTATTGTTGCAGCCTAAGGGCGAGCCTGAGTACAACATGAAGGCGCTGCAGGAGACATGGGATAAGGTTATGGTGCCGGCCGCTGTGCCGCCTGTCACTGACGACCCTAAGCAGGATGTTTCGGACATTCCTCCTGCCTCTTAGTGCCGGAGCAGCCCCTCACGGCGACCCTCTCACCATAGGGGAGAGGGGGAATTCGTGTAAAAGTTTTCTTTTCGTCCCCTCTCCCTTTCAGGGAGAGGGTTAGGGTGAGGGTCAACTTATTTGGGCATTGCTTCCAGCGGGATAATCGCCCCGCGATACTGAATCACCGTTCCTGCCGTCAGATGGCCGCGTTTCGCGGCCTCTTCTGTCGTTCCTCCGGTTAAACGTACCGCCAGATAGCCTGCGCTAAACGAATCCCCTGCTGCGGTGGTATCCACAACTTTTTCTTTCGCCAGGCGAAGGGCGGGGACTTCGAGTACGTTTTCGCCTCTTACCGACACCAGACAAGGCTCTGCGCCCCGCTTGATCACCACTTCTTCTACGCCTGCTGCGTGCGTCCGGCGAATCACCTCGTCTGCCGGGGCGGCGCCCCACAGCAAGTCTTCATCATCCAGCGTCAGGAAAGCGATATCGGTAAAGACCAGCATCTGCTGATAAACGCGCTGTGTCTCGTCCCGGCTTGCCCACAGGCGTGGGCGGTAGTTGTTATCGAAAATCACCTTGCAGCCGTTGGCGCGGGCTTCTTTCAACAGCGCCATGAGTTTCGCCCGGCTGGCTTCATTGAGAATGGCGAGGCTTATCCCGCTCAGATAGAGATAGTCGAACTGCGCAAGCTCAGCACAGATAACAGATGATTGCTCACTTTCGAGCCAGAAGCGGGCCGCGGCCTCATTTCGCCAGTAGTAGAAGGTGCGTTCGCCGCTGGCGTCTGTCTCGATGTAATAAAGGCCTGGAAGGCGATGCTCCAGACGCTGAATAAGCCCGGTGTGCAGCCGCTCCTGACGCCATGTGTCCAGCATTTGCTGGCTAAAGCTGTCCTCGCCAAGGGCGGTGACGTAGTACACGGCAAGCTCACCGTCATCCACCTGGCGAGCCAGATAGACAGAGGTATTTAAGGTGTCGCCACCGAAACCGCGATGCAGCTGGGCGCCATCCTGTGACAGTTCGATCATGCATTCGCCAATGACGGCAATTTTATGGGTAGACATAGGAAACCTGATGATGAAATGAACAAAAAAACTGTTTTTTGCATTCTCCGTCCTGGTGAAAATTGAGTCAAATATTTTAAAACAGCGTTTCGAAAATTTTTGATGTGCGCCAGGTTATTGTGATTGTGACAAAAATCGGTGTAGTACATTTTGCTGCGAAAGCGAACATAAAGTTCTCTATTGCCACGCCGATAACCTTTCGACGAGCCACGTAGAGTCATCAGGTCAAACAGGATGTACAGATGAAGTTGAAGCAGATTACTCACAGGCTGCATACGCTTGAGGCGAGCGTTGAAAGTTTGCAGGAACGGCGGTTTTGGCTGCAATGCCAGCGTCGTTACACTTTTCAGCCGATATATAAAACAGACGGGAAATTGATGGCAGTTGAACTGCTAACGGTGGTTACTCACCCGAGCGACGCGGAGGTACGTATTCCGCCCGATCGCTATTTCTCCTCTATTGCTGGCCGCCAGCGTCTTGACGTTGTTGAAGAGCAGCTCCGCCTGCTGGAAGCGTGGGAACAGACCTTTATCGGCCATGACATCCTGGCATCGGTAAATGTGGATGGCCCTACGCTTATTGCGATGAAACAGCATCAGCCGATCCTCGATTTGATCGCCAGGCTGCCGTGGGTGCGTTTTGAGCTGGTTGAGCATATCAACTTACCGCAGGCGGCGACCCTTGCAGGCATGCACGAGTTTGGCCCGCTGTGGCTTGATGATTTTGGAACCGGTCTCGCAAACTTTTCCGCACTGAGCGAAGTGCGCTATGACTACATCAAGGTGGCACGAGAACTTTTCATCATGCTGCGAAAAAGCGATGAAGGGCGTAATTTATTTACCATGCTGCTGCAATTGATGAACCGATATTGTAAAGGCGTTATTGTGGAAGGCATTGAAACTATTGATGAATGGCGAGATGTCCAGTCATCTCCTGCCTATGCAGCACAAGGCTATTTTCTTTCCCGTCCGGTCCCTTTCGAAAACCTTGAACATGTTCTGATTCGCTTCCCCTGATGTCGTTTTGGTCACGCTGAACTATCTTTTAGTCAGGCAGACCGGCATCGGGAGAGGTAAGAGGGATGACGAGAACAGGTAAAATTGGCAGTGTAGTCGCCGGGATTTTCTTGTTGTTGGTTGTGGTGGCGATCGTCGTGATTGCGACGTTTGACTGGAACCGACTGAAACCAACCATCAACCAAAAAGTCTCGACAGAGCTGAACCGCCCCTTTGCCATCCGTGGCGATCTGGGCGTGGTTTGGGAACGCAATAAAGACGAATCAGGCTGGCGCAGCTGGATACCGTGGCCGCACGTTCACGCCGAAGACATTCTCCTTGGCAACCCGCCTGGTATTCCTGAGGTTACCATGGTGCATCTGCCGAGAGTCGATGCAACCCTGGCTCCGCTGGCGCTGCTCACCAAAACGGTTTACATCCCCTGGATAAAGCTGGTTGAACCTGATGCGCGGCTTATCCGGCTGTCGGAAAAAAACAATAACTGGACCTTCAATTTCGCCGGCTCTGACGCGAAAGATCCCAACCAAAAACCGTCCAGCTGGTCTTTCCGCCTGGATAACATCCTGTTTGATAAAGGCCGGATTGCGGTGGACGACAAGGTGACAAAGGCGGAATTGACGATCCTCGTCGACCCGCTGGGTAAACCGCTGCCGTTTAGTGAAGTCTCCGGCCAAAAGCCACAGGGAAAAGATGCGGCGAAGGCGGCTGATTATGTGTTTGGCCTGAAGGTGAATGGCCATTACAACGGCCAGCCGGTCGCGGGCAGCGGCAAAATTGGCGGCATGCTGGCGCTGACCAGTGAAAGCGATAGTGCGTTCCCGGTACAGGCTGACGTGCGTTCGGGGACTTCACGTGTGGCTTTTGTCGGGACGGTTAATGACCCGATGAAGATGGGTGGCGTTGACCTTAGACTCAAGTTTTCCGGCGACTCGCTCGGTAACCTTTACGCGCTGACCGGCGTTTTATTGCCGGATACGCCACCGTTTGAAACCGACGGCCATCTGCTGGCCAAAATAGATTCGGAAAAAGGCTCAGAATTCCGTTATCAGGATTTTAACGGGCGCATTGGCGACAGCGATATTCACGGGTCTTTGACCTACAGCCAGGGCAAACCTCGTCCGAAACTGGAAGGCGATTTGGTCTCTAAGCAGCTGCGGCTGGCCGATTTAGGGCCGCTGATTGGCGTGGACTCCGGGAAGGGCGCCGAGAAGACGAAAAAAGCCAAACAGCAGCGGGGCGACAGCACGGCGCAGCCCGCCGACAAAGTGCTGCCTTACGATCGCTTTGAAACGGATAAATGGAACGTGATGGATGCCGACGTACGCTTTAAAGGGCAGCGCATCGAGCACAGCGGAACGCTGCCGCTTAGCGACCTCTCGACCCATGTGATCCTGAATAACGCCGACCTGCGTCTGCAGCCGCTGAAATTCGGCATGGCGGGGGGCACCATCAATGCGAATATCCACCTCGAAGGCGACAAAAAGCCGATGCAGGGGAAAGCGGATATCCAGGCTCGCCGCCTGCAGCTTAAACAGCTGATGCCGAAGGTGGAGTCGATGCAGAAAACGCTCGGTGAGCTGAACGGTGACGCTAACCTGAGCGGGCGCGGTAACTCCGTGGCTGCACTGCTTGGCACCAGCAACGGTAGTCTGAAGCTGCTGATGAACGACGGGCTTATCAGCCGTAACCTGATGGAAATCGTCGGCCTTAACGTCGGGAACTATATTGTCGGGAAGATTTTTGGCGACGATGAGGTGCGGATAAACTGCGCCGCCGCGAACCTGGATTTGCGTAACGGGATCGCGACGCCGAGGATTTTCGCCTTTGATACCGAAAACGCCCTGATCAACGTGACCGGCAGCACCAACTTTGCCAGCGAGCGCCTGGATTTGACCATCGACCCGGAGAGCAAAGGGATTCGTATTATTACCCTGCGTTCACCGCTCTACGTGCGCGGCACGTTCAAGAGCCCGGACGCGGGCGTGAAGCCCGGGCCGCTCATTGTTCGTGGTGCGGTGGCCGCCGCGCTTGCAACGCTGGTTACGCCAGCGGCGGCGCTGGTCGCGCTGATCTCGCCTTCTGAAGGCAGCGACAATCAGTGCCGGACGATTTTGGGGCAGATGAAGAAGTGAGTGAAGCTTCCCCTCACCCCAGCCCTCTCCACGAAGGGGCGAGGGGGAAATCAGCGTCCCCTTTCCCTTTTGGTCAGGTTTCTCTCTTCATCCCCTCTCCCTTTTAGGGAGAGGGTGAGGGTAAAATTTACAGCGACTGGTGGCGGGTCTCTTTGCTCAGCAGCAGCGCAATCAGCGTCAGCGCGGACATCGCGGCCAGATAAACGCCGACGTAGAACAGGCCGTAGTTAGCCTGTAGCCAGGTCGCGATATACGGTGCGACGGAAGCGCCAAGAATGGACGCGACGTTGTAGGAGAATGAGGCGCCGGTATAGCGGACTTCCGTTGGGAACATCTCCGGCAGCAGCGCGCCCATCGGGCCAAAGGTCAGCCCCATCAGGCTCAGGCCGATCAGCAGGTAGGCCATCACCAGCGCCTGGCTGCCTGAACCCAGCAGCGGCGGGAAGACGAACAGCGCAAACAGAATCATCAGGCTGGTTATCACTATCATGCTCTTGCGGCGGCCAAAAGCATCCGCCAGGTAGCCTGCAATCGGCACCATCACGCCAAAGCCAATCACCGCCATCATCAGCATCCACAGCACGTCATTGCGTGAGAAGCCAAGGCCTGCCGGAACCGGCGCGGTACTGAAGGTCATGGAGTAGACCGTCATGATGTAGAACAGCGTATAGGTTGCCAGCATGATGAAGGTGCCGAGGATGGTCGCCTTCAGGTGTTTGGTCAGCAGCGTGCCCAGCGGCACTTTAACCTGCTTGCCGGCTTTAGCAATCTTCGCGAATACCGGGGTTTCATGCAGCGAAACGCGGACATAAAGCCCGATAATGACCAGAACCGCCGAAAGAATAAACGGCACACGCCAGCCCCAGGACATGAACTGCTCGTCGGTCAGCAGCCAGGAGAGCAGCAGGAAGGTGCCGTTGGCGAAGAAGAAGCCGATAGGCGCGCCCAGCTGCGGGAACGAGCCATACAGCGCGCGTTTGCGCGGTGGGGCGTTTTCCGTAGCCAGCAGAGCCGCGCCGCCCCATTCACCGCCCAGACCAAGACCCTGACCAAAACGGGCCAGCGCCAGCAGCAGCGGTGCGAAGATACCAATTGTGGCATAACCCGGCAGCAGGCCGATAAGCACGGTAGAAACGCCCATCGTTAGCAGGGAAGCAACCAGCGTCACTTTGCGGCCAACGCGGTCGCCGAAGTGGCCAAACAGCGCCGAGCCAATCGGGCGGGCGACAAAAGCGATAGCGAACGTTGCCAGCGACTGTAGCGTGGCGGCCGTCGGGTCACCCTGCGGGAAGAAGATGTGCGGGAAAACAATTACCGCCGCGGTGGCATAGATATAGAAGTCGAAGAATTCGATGGCCGTGCCGACCAGCGAAGCGACAACGACTTTTCCGCGTGAGTTTACGGGCGTGGCGTCAGCCCCGGTATCGAGAGTTGTGGCAACGGATGCTTGCATAGTTTTTTCTTATTTATGGCGAACGAAAGTCCATTTACGCATAGCAAAAGAAGCATTTCAACGCGCCACGGCGGGCGGGTTAGCTCAAAAAACAGGCATTAAGTGAATAATTTTTAAGCCTGCGCGTAAGCTTCTATGAAATGCTTCAAAAAATTTTCAAAATAGAGAATAAAACTGGTTTCAGGTTAAATAAAAGTTACCAGTTAGATTTATCTGCTAAGTTGGCCGACTTGTCCCAGCGAGCGCAAAAACTTGCTGTCTCCCCTGACTGAAATTCCGGCAGGTGCGCCATTAATTTCGCCAGCGGCCAGTCCCACCAGGCGATGCGCTGCAGGCTTTCGGCTATTCCCTGTGGGAAGCGGCTGCGAATGGGTTTTGCCGGCACACCCCCAACGATGGTGTACGGCGGCACGTCTTTGCTGACCACCGCCCCGGCGGCAAGCACTGCGCCGTCGCCAACCGTCACGCCGGGTAGGACGATAACACCGTGGCCAATCCATACGTCGTTACCGATCACCACCCGATCCTCACGGCGATGGGCAAAGAATGAAGTATCGCGGCCAACGTCGGGCGCGTAGTACTCCGGGCAGTAGGTGAAACGATGTTGAGAGGGGCGATCCATCGGATGATTTGGCGCGCCCAGCCGCACGTGGTTGGCAATAGCGGTGAACTTGCCGATAACGCTGTCGGCCACGCAGCAGTGTTCGCCGAGGTAGGAGAAGTCGCCGAGGATGCTGTATTCCAGCACGCTGTGGGCGAGTATTTCGCACTGGTCGCCGACGTGTGTTTCCCGCAGGCGAACGCTGGGGTCAATAACGGTTTTCTGAAGTTTGGGAACGGAGGCAGTTGTCATGGCATGTTCTCTGGTCGGAGGTTTAGACAAGTGGGCCTGCTAACCTGAAGGTCGGCAGGCCACCTATCCTGACCGGAAATCATGACAGGATTATTTATGTGTTTTGCCGGGCATCCTCGGGTCGTCTTTGTATTCCGCGGTGGCAATCCAGGCCGCGCAGAATAACGTAAGGCGGGCAAAGAAGTAGAAGAAGGCCATCAGCCCCAGCACCGAACCAAAAGCGGCCCCGGAAGGCGAACTGACCAGCTTCGGCAGGCTGTAGGTCATGATGATTTTTATCACCTCAAACCCTATTGCCGCGATCAGGGTTCCCCTGATCAGCGCTTTGCGGCGCGGGCGGTGGCGTGGTAAGCGCCAGAAAATCCAGAAGAACAGCAGGTAGTTAGCAAAAATAGAGATGGCCAGGCCGACCAGATGCCAGGCCGGTTTTAGCCACTCGATGTCGCCCAGGTGCAGCAGGCCAATCAGCAGCGTCTGGGCCGAGCCGGATATCGAGGTTATCGACAGGGTGACAATCAGCGCAATCAGCAGACCAATTAGCGAGATAAAGTCGCGCAGGTATTTTATCCAGAATTTCTCCTGGTCTTGCGGGCTTCGCTCCCATTTATCCCGCGACTGAGCGCGTACGGCCTCACGTAAATTACCCATCCAGTTTATGCCGGAGTAGAGCGCAATCAGCAGCCCCACCAGGCCAACGGTGGTGCGCTGTTGCACCGCCGTATTGATAGTATTCTTCAGCGTTGCGGCAAGCGTTGGGTCGCTGACGTTCTCGAGGATTTTGGCAAAAATATCTTCGAGCAGCGTCGGGTGTGAGGCAAGCACATAGCCGCCCGCCGCGAACGCCACCATCATGATGGGGATCAGCGATAGAAACGAGAAGTAGGTAATGGCGGCGCCAAACTGGTTCCCCAGCCGGTCATTAAAGCGTTCGGCCGCACGCAGCAGGTGAGCAATCATCGGCTGTCTGACCGTTTTGTTGACCGCGGATATGGTGCTGTTCACCGCGGCGTTGCTGGTTTTAAGCTTCACCAGCGGTTCGTTTTCTGCGGAGTCGCTTTGAGCTTCATCCTGCTGAGTCTCGATAGGTACAACAGGCTCGTATTCGAGCTCGTTGGTTGGGCGTTTTTCACGGTTATCCGGCGTCGTCATCGGGTCAATTTTCCTTTTGCTATGGCAGGATCTTAAGGAAATTATAGCCATAACGCTAATCTACATAGGCTTTGAGTACGCCGGTTAGCCATTCCATAAACAAATGTACCCGTCGGGAGAGGTTGCGGCGATGCGGGTAAAGCAGCGAAATCGGCATCGGCTCGGCGCGATACTGAGGCAAAATTTCTACGAGGTTGCCTTCCTTTAGCTGGGCTTTCACGCCCACGCGGGGGACCTGAATAATGCCCAGCCCGGCGACACAGGCGGCCTGGTAGGTCTCCGTGCTGTTAACGGTGATCAGGCCACCCGTTTTTACCCACTGCGTTGTTTTATCCAGCCAGACTTCAAAGCCCTGCGGGCGAGTGCCGAGGTTTTGGGCGTAATGCACCAGCGCGTGCGAAGCCAGATCGTCCAGGTTTTCAGGGTAGCCAAAGCGGCTGAGGTAGTCCGGGCTGGCGCAGTTGATCATGGTAAATTTTCCCAGCGGTCTGGCCACCAGACCCGAGTCTTTGAGGTGGCCCACGCGTACCACGCAGTCAAACCCTTCCCGGACAACATCTACCATTCTGTCGCTGCTGCTAAGCTCTAGCTCTATGCCCGGATACTGCTGCAGAAATCCCGGCAGTTTAGGAATAATCAGGCCGCGCGCCAGCGTGACGGGCATATCGACCCTGATTCGCCCGCTGACGCTGGCAGGATCGTGCTGGAACAGGCCATCCAGCTCGTCGAGATTGGTTAGCAGGTCCCGGCAGCGTTCGTAATAAACCATGCCGTCCTGGGTGAGCTGAACCCGGCGCGTGGTGCGGTGCAGCAGGCGTGTTCCGAGCGAGGTTTCCAGCGCCTGAACCTGGCGCGAAACGCTGCCCTTCGGCAGCCCAAGGGTGTCTGCGGCGCGGGTAAAACTCTCCAGCTCGGCGACTCTGACGAAAAGCTGCATTGCGTGTATTTTATCCATCTTATTCCCGCATTGTTGTTTTAAATGAAACAGTGAGGCGTACCTGGCCATATTTATTGATTTTGTATCAGCTAATAAGATGCACCTCAATGTCCTGACAGCCAAATAAGGGGTTTATCATGAGTCAACGTATCGCTTTAGTGACCGGCGGCAGCCGTGGATTAGGTAAAAACGCAGCGCTGAAGCTGGCCGCAAGAGGAATCGGTATTCTTCTGACTTACAACAGTAAGCAGCAGGAAGCCGAAGATGTTGTGCGTGAAATTGAGCAAAAAGGCGTGAGAGCCGCAGCAATACAGCTCAACGTCGGCGATTCATCCACTTTTGCAGGGTTCGTTGAGCAGGTGAAAGAGACGCTGAATAACGTCTGGCAGAGAGATACGTTTGATTATTTATTGAACAACGCAGGAATCGGTCTTGAAGCGTCGTTTGCCGAGACCAGCGAAGCGCAGTTCGATGAAATAATGAACATCCATTTGAAAGGGCCTTTTTTCCTGACTCAGCGCCTGTTGCCGCTGATTAAAGACGGTGGCCGCATTCTGAATGTGTCTACCGGGCTGACCCGTTTCTCGCTGCCGGGTAAAGCCGCCTACGCCACGATGAAAGGGGCGATGGAAGTGCTGACCAAGTATCAGGCCAAAGAGCTGGGCTCACGCGGGATTGCGGTGAATATCATCGCACCCGGTGCGATCGCCACAGATTTCAGCGGCGGTATCGTGCGGGATAACGAGCATGTGTCGAAAGCTATCGCCGCGCAAACCGCGCTGGGGCGCGTAGGGCAGCCGGATGATATTGGCGATGCGATTGCGGCGATCCTCAGCGATGAGACCGGCTGGATGAATGCGCAGCGGATTGAAGTGTCCGGCGGGATGTTCCTTTAGTTTTTGACCCTCACCCTAACCCTCTCCCTAAAAGGGAGAGGGGATTAAAAAAACCTACGCAGTAATTTCCCAGCCCCGTGCTTTCCACAGCGCCGGTAATTCAGCCAAATCGGTAAACGTTGTTACCTTTGGGTGATCGATCGGCTTGTTATGTGGGTCGGCGCAGAAGTAAAACACCTCCATTCCCGCCGCAACGCCCGATTGCGCACCTGCCATAGAATCATCCACCAGAATGCAGTGCTCCACGCCCACCTTCATCTGCTCTGCCGCGTGGAACATCAGGGCCGGATCCGGCTTCCAGCGCTGAATGTCGTAACCGCTGTACAGGGCATCCGGAAAGTAGTCGAGCATCCCGGTCTTGCCGAGAGAATGCTGCATCTTGCTGACCGGGCCGTTGGATACCACGCACATCGGCTTTTTGATCTGTGCCAGCAATGTGTTTGCCCCGGCGATTTCCTGAAGCTCGCTGTCAAACAGGCGGGCGACTTCGGCACGGTAAATCGCCTCAAGCTCGGGCTTAGGCAGGCTGGTGCCGTACTCGGCGTTGATGGTGTCGATAATTTCGTAGAGCTTGACGCCTTTAAAGGTCTTAAATACCTCTTCGAGCGCAAGCTGAATGCCGTATTGCGCAAACATATGCACGTAGGCTTTAGAGCAGATGACCTCGCTATCGACCAGCGTTCCATCGCAGTCAAAAAACACCGCTTCTATCCGGGACATGCCATTTCCTTTCTCTCAGGTTTAACGTTTACTCTATGCTTTTTGCGCAACGCAATCGATCCCGTTGCGGGAATTTCAGCGAAAAAAGTGGATGATTTGCGTTATCCCCTGCCATTTTTGGTATAGGATAGCGGCGTATTTTTTCCTCTTTTAGTTCGGAAACCGATAATGAGCCAACCACAGTCCACTCCGGAAACAACGCCGGGGCTGCTCGAACGCGCGTTCAAATTACGCGAACACGGTACTAACGCCCGTACCGAGGTGATCGCCGGGTTCACCACCTTTCTGACGATGGTGTACATCGTCTTTGTTAACCCACAGATCCTCGGCGCCGCCGGTATGGACACCCAGGCCGTGTTTGTTACCACCTGCCTGATTGCGGCCTTTGGCAGCATCCTGATGGGTATCTTCGCCAACCTGCCGGTTGCGCTGGCACCGGCGATGGGCCTGAACGCCTTCTTCGCCTTTGTCGTGGTCGGTGCGATGGGCATTTCCTGGCAAGTGGGTATGGGCGCGATTTTCTGGGGGGCAGTCGGTTTGCTGCTGCTGACCATCTTCCGCGTTCGCTACTGGATGATTGCCAATATCCCGCTTGGCCTGCGCGTGGGGATCACCAGCGGTATCGGCCTGTTTATCGGTATGATGGGGCTGAAAAACGCCGGGATTATCGTGGCCAATAAAGAGACGTTGGTCAGCATCGGGAACCTGACTTCCCACAGCGTACTGCTCGGCGCGCTGGGCTTCTTTATCATCGCTATTCTCGCGTCCCGCAATATCCACGCGGCGGTATTGGTCTCTATCGTGGTTACCACGCTATTGGGCTGGCTGCTGGGCGACGTGCAGTATCATGGCATCGTTTCTGCGCCGCCAAGCGTGAGCAGCGTTGTGGGCCAGGTGGATCTGGCAGGTTCCCTGAACCTGGGGCTGGCGGGCGTTATCTTCTCCTTCATGCTGGTCAACCTGTTTGACTCCTCCGGCACCCTGATTGGCGTGACGGATAAAGCCGGGTTAACCGATGCGAAGGGCAAATTCCCGCGCATGAAGCAGGCGCTGTTCGTTGACAGTATCTCCTCCGTGACCGGTTCCTTCTTTGGCACCTCATCGGTTACCGCCTACATCGAAAGCTCCTCCGGCGTTTCCGTCGGTGGGCGTACCGGCCTGACCGCTATCGTGGTTGGCCTGCTGTTCCTGCTGGTTATCTTCCTGTCGCCGCTGGCGGGCATGGTACCGGCTTACGCGGCCGCAGGTGCATTGATTTACGTCGGCGTGCTGATGACGTCAAGTCTTGCCCGCGTGAAGTGGGACGACCTGACCGAAGCGGTTCCTGCGTTTATTACCGCGGTGATGATGCCGTTCAGTTTTTCTATCACCGAAGGTATCGCTCTCGGCTTTATTTCCTACTGCATCATGAAGCTGGGTACCGGCCGCTGGCGCGAGCTGAGCCCGTGCGTCATCATCGTGGCGCTGCTGTTTGTGCTGAAAATTGTGTTTGTTGACTAAAGCGACAGCAGAAATAAAAACGCCAGTTATGCGACTGGCGTTTTTTTTTGCCCGGAATCAGGCTTTCACGCGCTTGATGTAATCGCCAAAGGCGGTGAGCTGCCCGGTCAGATGGTCGAGGGTGCTTTGATCGACTACTTCGCCGCTCTGCGGGTCAACTTTGTTCTGGATAACCCCGCCCATAAATTCCGGCTTGTTCATTACCATCGCGTCAAGGAAGACGAGGATTTGGCGCAGGTGATACTGGCAGCGCGCGCCGCCGATAGCGCCCATTGAGCTGGTTTGAATGAGCACCGGCTTGCCGGCCAGCGGCTGCTCAGGCAGGCGCGAGAGCCAGTCAATGGCGTTTTTCAGGCCACCCGGCACCGAATAGTTATACTCTGGCGTCACAATCACCACGCCGTCCGCCTGGCGAATCTGTTCGGCAATGGCTTCCACACTCTGCGGGAAACCCTCTTCTTGCTGGATGTCTGCATCGTACAGCGGGATGTCGCCGATGGAAGGCAGGGCGTCTATCTGCATACCTGCCGGCGCGATGTTTGGCAGCGTACGAGCGACCATCGCATTAAATGAACCCTTACGCAGGCTCCCCAGTAAAGTCACTATCTTCAACGAATCAGACATTGGTACTCCTTATGTGTCAGGACGTTCGGGAAAATGTGTTATGCGGCGTAGCGATTTCGGACGGTATGCCGGTTAAACGTATCATACTCCCCTGGGCACTACGGCTGCGTGCTTCTGCATCCGGCAGCGCGTTCCAGCCCTGCTGCCCGTCAAACTCCCAAAGCTTCAGGCGTTCCACGCCAGGCGCCACGGTGCAGCCCCAGATAAGAATATCTTCCGCATCGCTCATCGCCTCAATATGCGGCTCGTTTGTGACGCGCAGGCGACCGGAGCCCGGCAATAATTGTAGTGTGCTCAGGCTGATCTGGGGGTTGTCGGTTAGTTTTAGTATGCTTCTGCGCAGAGTATGCAGCTGGGTGCGCGCTTCGTTGGGATCGTTTTGATTGTTGATCCAGGTAATTTCGCTGCTGCTGGACTGAGACGGTGGCACTACCGGTGAGGGTGCCTGGAAACTACGGCGGAGCTCCATGTCCAGACCGCAGCGCCCCTCGGTGGCAAGCAGCACGCCGACCATGTTACCGGCATAGGCGATGCTGAAGTCCGGTAGTTCAGCATCGGCAAAACGCGGGCGGCCCGCCGTAGAGGTGATGATTTGCGGCAGGCGTTGGGTGCCGTACAGCATAAACATCATCTCGGCGACCAGCGTGCGCGACGCGAGATAGCGCGTGCGGCGATGTTCGGGCATCAGGCTGGCCGCGTTAAGGGTTTCGTCGTTCAGTCGGGGTGAAGTGAGGTTGGGAGGGTTCAGAGCCCATCTTGCAAAATGCGTCGCCATTTGTCGCTCCTTGATAATGGTCAGTCGATGTCATGCTGTTTCGGGTGGCTGAAACAGCGCTCCGCTTCCGATCCTGCACGTCGTCAGGCATCGAATAGTAATCTCTGGTTCAGTGCGTTGTCATTGACGCTCTTCAATAGAGTGACCTATTTTTTGAACAATATATTATATATTTAAACTTGGGAAAATTCTTAGTGGTTTGCGTCAGTGAAACACATTAAAAATGTCGTTCAAAAGACATCATCCTGAAAGGGTGAAGTATTTTGGAAATGAGGAAAACGTCCCGCATCCTGAAGTGTGACGTGGGACGGTGGTGAGGCGTTATTTCCCGATACAGAAGCTCGAGAAGATGCGCCCTAACAGATCGTCAGAGCTGAATTCACCGGTAATTTCACTTAAGTTCTGCTGGGCCAGGCGCAGCTCTTCTGCCAGCAGTTCACCGGCCCAGGCACCCAGCAGCTGGGTTTTACCCTGCTGCAGGTGTTCAGCGGCTTGCTCAAGCGCCTGCAGGTGACGGCGACGGGCGAGGAATCCACCTTCCATGTTGGTTTCAAAGCCCATGCTCTCTTTAAGATGCGCGCGCAGCACATCTACGCCTTCATCGGTACGTGCGGAAAGGCGAACAAGTGAGTGACCATTTACTTCGCTTAGTCCAGGCGTCTCCCCGGTCACGTCTGCTTTATTGCGCACCACGGTAATCGGCAAACGCTCCGGCAGACGAGCGATAAAATCTGGCCAGATGGCGGCCGGGTCAACGGCGTCGGTGGTGGTGCCATCCACCATAAACAGCACGCGATCCGCCTGCTCAATCTCTTGCCAGGCGCGTTCAATCCCGATGCGCTCGACTTCGTCGCTGGCTTCGCGCAGGCCTGCGGTATCGATGATATGCAGCGGCATGCCGTCGATATGGATATGCTCGCGCAGCACGTCACGCGTGGTGCCGGCTATGTCGGTGACGATAGCGGCCTCGCGCCCGGCCAGCGCGTTCAGCAGGCTGGATTTGCCGGCGTTAGGACGCCCGGCGATAACCACCTTCATGCCTTCGCGCAGCAGGCTGCCCTGACGAGCTTCGGCGCGCACCGCATCGAGGTCGCCAATGACCCGATGCAGCTGGGCTTCGATTTTACCGTCAGAGAGGAAGTCGATCTCTTCGTCCGGGAAGTCGATAGCCGCTTCCACGTAGATGCGCAGGTGAGTCAGCGCTTCCACCAGATGGTTAATCCGTGCGGAGAAAGCTCCCTGTAGCGAGTTGAGCGCCGAGCGGGCGGCCTGCTCAGAGCTGGCGTCGATCAGGTCGGCAATGGCTTCTGCCTGCGCCAGGTCGAGCTTATCGTTCAGGAATGCGCGTTCAGAAAACTCACCGGGATTTGCGATACGCAGGCCAGGCAGCGTCAGGATGCGTTTTAACAGCAGGTCGAGGATAACCGGGCCGCCGTGTCCCTGCAGCTCAAGCACGTCTTCACCGGTGAAGGAGTTCGGGCCGGGGAACCACAGCGCAATGCCCTGATCCAACGCGCTGCCGTCGGCATCGCGGAACGGAAGGTAGTCCGCGTAGCGCGGCTTGGGCAGTTTGCCGAGGACAGCTTCTGCGACCTCGCGCGCCTGACGGCCGGAAATACGCAGGATACCTACGCCGCCGCGCCCCGGCGGAGTAGCCTGGGCAATAATCGTGTCATGATTGCTCATCGTTTATCTCAGACCTTGAATCAAAAAGAAAAAGGCGGTCAGTGACCGCCTTTCATGTACATAACGCTAAATATTATCAGGTCTTTTTCTTGTCGCGGCTATGCAGGCCACGCTTTTCCAGACCGCGATAAATCAGCTGCTGCTGAAGGATGGTCACCAGGTTGCTGACGATATAGTACAGCACCAGACCTGACGGGAACCACAGGAAGAACACGGTGAAGATGACCGGCATAAAGGTCATGATCTTCTGCTGCATCGGGTCGGTTACGGTGGTCGGCGACATCTTCTGGATGAAGAACATCGTGGCGCCCATCAGAATCGGCAGGATGTAGTACGGGTCCTGTGCAGACAGGTCATGGATCCACAGTGCGAACGGCGCGTGGCGCAGTTCAACGGAGCCCATCAGCATGTAGTACAGCGCCAGGAAGATTGGCATCTGAACGATCAGCGGGAAGCAGCCGCCCAGCGGGTTAACCTTCTCAGCTTTGTACAGCGCCATCATTTCCTGGCTCATACGCTGCTTATCGTCACCGATACGCTCACGCATGGCCGCCAGTTTTGGCTGCAGCATACGCATTTTGGCCATCGAGGTGTACTGCGCTTTGGTCAGCGGGTACATGATGCCACGAACGATAAAGGTGATAACGATAATGGAGAAGCCCCAGTTACCGATGAAGCTGTGGATAAATTTCAGCAGCTTAAACAGCGGCTGAGAGATGAACCACAGCCAGCCGTAATCCACGGTCAGGTCAAGGTGTGGCGCAACGGCCGCCATTTTGTCCTGAATCTCCGGACCTACCCACAGGGTGCTGCCCATCTGAGCCGTCTGGCCAGGCTGAACGATCTGCGAGGCAGACTTATAGCCAATTGCCGCCACGTCGTTGTTCAGCTTGGTGGTATAGAAGTTGTTCACGCCCTGAGTGTGTGGCACCCATGCGGTAGCAAAGTACTGCTGCAGCATTGCCACCCAGCCGCTGTTGGCGCTGAGGTTCAGGTTCTCGCCGTCGGCAATCTTGTCGAACTTGTATTTTTCGTACTTCGCATCCGGCGTGGAGTAGGCCGCACCACGGAAGGTGTGCAGCGCAAAGTTGCTGCTGCCGGTATCACGATGAGTAGGCAGGTTGATGGACTGCTTCAGCTGACCAAAGGTCGCCAGCTCCAGCGGCTTCTCACCCACGTTCTTCACGTTGTAGTCGACACCCACGGAGAACTCACCGCGTTTCAGGGTGAAGGTCTTGGTGAAGGTGTTGCCTGCCGTATCGGTAAACGTCAGCGGAACAACCAGCTCGTTCTGGCCTTCAGCCAGCGCGAAGGTATCGGCGGTGACGTTATACAGAGGACGATCGCCGTTCGCCGGGTTATCCGGGCCATCACGACCGGTCAGGCCGCTCTGCGCCTGGTAGATAAATTCAGGCGTGGTTTCCAGCAGCTGGAAAGGCTCTGCGGATTTCAACTCTTTCGGGTAGGTTGGCAACAGCGCTTGTTCTACATCACCACCGCGGGTGTTGATGGTCAGTTCAAGAACGTCAGTTTTAACCGTAATGAGTTTTCCCTGGCCACTGGCCGGCACACCCTGGTTAGCGGCGTTACCCTGGCTGTTCGTGGTCTGCGTGGTCTGCTGCACCTGAGGTTGAGGAGCGTGGTCCTGCTCCCAGGCTTGCCAGATCATGAAAGACACGAACAACAAAGCGATGAGAAAAAGATTGCGTTGCGAATCCATCGTTAGTGTTCTCTGGTATCAAAAGGTCCGGGCGGAACGGGATCGTCTCCACCAGGGTTCAAAGGGTGGCATTTTAGTACGCGTTTCATCGTTAACCAACTGCCTTTTAACACTCCAAACCTGCGTAAGGCCTCAATTCCGTAGTGAGAACAGGTTGGGGTGAAACGGCAATGCGGCCCGAGAAGCGGACTAATCAGGCGTTGATAGACCCTGATGAGGGCTATCAGGACCCGTGAGCCTGGCGACAATGGCGGCGCCATAACTTTTCCAATGCTTCCGATAAAGCCCGGTTATCCAGGTCGGCAACCCCTTTTTTCGCTACTACCACGAAATCCATTGGTGGCAGTTCGTGTTGACGCAGACGGAAGCTTTCACGCGTCAGACGTTTAATCCGATTGCGTTCATGGGCGCGTTTAACGTTTTTCTTAGCGACGGTGAGACCGATGCGGGGATGCCCCAGCGTATTCAGGCGGCCGAGGATGGTGATTTGCGGCGTGCCAGCCCGTTGAGGCTGCTGGAAGACGAATGTGAAATGATGGGGAGTTAACAAACGTAACTCCCTGGGAAAAGCTAGCTTAACCACGCAGGGGTTAGCTTTTATTACTTAGAAACGGTCAGACGGGAGCGGCCTTTAGCACGACGACGTGCCAGAACCTGACGACCATTTTTAGTAGCCATACGAGCACGGAAGCCGTGAGAACGGTTGCGCTTCAGTACGGACGGTTGAAAAGTGCGTTTCATGGCGATTTCTACCTAAACTATTAAATTTCACTGGATTTGCGTAATGCCCTACAGGGTCTGCGAACGACTTACGCTTCAGTGTGGCTGATTAAAGAGGCCGGATTGTAATAATTGTACACTCCGGAGTCAATTCAATTCCCTTACTGCTGCGCCCTTTTTGACCCCGAAAAGAGGCCCGGATCTCCGCTGAAGTACAGCGGCATTACGCGGCGGGTGAAGAATTATACGGGCTTGCGGCGAAAGCGCAAGGATCCGCACGGATCTTCATCAGATCTCTTTAGCGATATTTGTGCGCGAGTCATTAAATTTTCCAATATGAGACGGTTACACGCTGCACCTGCTTCAGGATCGATTACACTTAACCGGCTCAAAACTTCCCTGTGGATAATTCGTGAAGAATCTGTGAGAAACAGAAGATCTCTGCCGCGCTTTAGGCTATGATCCGCGGTCCCGATCGTGATCCAGCCTTCACCGGGGAAACCGCAAATAGCGGTTCGCGCGCCTCCCACAGCCTGAGAGCGCGTGTCAACAATCATGAATGTATAACTTTCAGTCTTCGTCTTTTTATCGACTTTGTTCGAGTGGAGTCCGCCGTGTCACTTTCGCTTTGGCAGCAGTGTCTTGCCCGATTGCAGGATGAGTTACCAGCCACAGAATTCAGTATGTGGATACGCCCCCTACAGGCGGAACTGAGCGATAACACGCTGGCTTTGTACGCGCCTAATCGTTTTGTGCTCGACTGGGTGCGTGATAAGTACCTTAATAATATCAATGGCCTGCTCAATGACTTCTGCGGCACCGACGCGCCTTTACTGCGCTTTGAGGTCGGCAGTAAGCCTGTGACTCAGCCCGTTGCCGAACTGGCTACCGCTGCGGCACCGGCTCAGGTTGCGCGCGCTGCGGCGCCGATGCGCCCAAGCTGGGACAACATGCCTGCGCCTGCAGAGCCGTCCTACCGCTCGAACGTGAACCTGAAGCACACCTTTGATAACTTCGTTGAAGGTAAATCGAACCAGCTGGCCCGCGCTGCGGCACGCCAGGTGGCCGATAACCCGGGCGGCGCGTATAACCCACTCTTCCTTTATGGCGGCACCGGCTTAGGTAAAACTCACCTTTTACACGCGGTGGGTAACGGCATTATGGCGCGCAAGCCGAATGCCAAAGTGGTGTATATGCACTCAGAGCGCTTTGTGCAGGACATGGTGAAAGCGCTGCAGAACAACGCCATCGAAGAGTTCAAACGCTACTATCGTTCGGTGGACGCGCTGCTGATCGATGACATTCAGTTTTTTGCCAATAAAGAGCGCTCGCAGGAAGAGTTTTTCCACACCTTTAATGCCCTGCTGGAAGGTAACCAACAGATCATTCTGACCTCGGATCGCTATCCAAAAGAGATCAACGGCGTTGAGGATCGTTTGAAATCCCGTTTCGGCTGGGGGCTGACGGTGGCGATCGAACCACCTGAACTTGAAACGCGTGTGGCGATCCTGATGAAAAAGGCCGACGAGAACGATATCCGTCTGCCGGGTGAAGTGGCCTTCTTTATTGCCAAGCGACTGCGCTCTAACGTCCGCGAGCTGGAAGGGGCGCTGAACCGCGTAATTGCCAACGCCAACTTTACCGGCCGGGCAATTACCATCGACTTCGTTCGTGAAGCGCTGCGCGATCTGCTGGCGCTTCAGGAGAAGCTGGTCACCATCGATAATATTCAGAAAACGGTGGCCGAGTATTATAAAATTAAGGTCGCTGATCTGCTGTCCAAGCGTCGCTCTCGTTCCGTTGCCCGTCCGCGCCAGATGGCGATGGCGCTGGCAAAAGAGCTGACCAACCATAGCCTGCCGGAAATTGGCGATGCTTTTGGTGGACGCGACCACACCACGGTTTTGCATGCCTGCCGTAAGATTGAGCAGTTGCGTGAAGAAAGCCACGATATCAAAGAAGATTTCTCCAATTTAATCAGAACATTATCTTCGTGACGCTATGAAATTTACCGTTGAACGTGAACATTTATTA
Source organism: Enterobacteriaceae bacterium RIT693 (assembly GCA_009668225.1). Lineage (GTDB taxonomy): Bacteria > Pseudomonadota > Gammaproteobacteria > Enterobacterales > Enterobacteriaceae > Cedecea. Next base: position 152,793 of record WJYK01000005.1, read on the forward strand.
AAACCGCTACAGCAGGTAAGTGGCCCCCTCGGAGGCCGCCCGACCCTGCCTATCCTGGGCAACCTGCTGCTGCAGGTGGCTGAAGGTGCACTCTCTTTAACCGGTACCGATCTGGAAATGGAGATGGTGGCGCGCGTTGCGCTGGTACAGCCTCATGAACCTGGGGCAACGACCGTACCGGCACGTAAATTCTTCGATATCTGCCGTGGCCTGCCGGAAGGGGCTGAAATTGCGGTACAGCTGGAGGGCGACCGCATGCTGGTGCGCTCCGGGCGTAGCCGCTTTTCGCTTTCCACGCTGCCGGCGGCGGACTTCCCTAACCTGGACGACTGGCAGAGCGAGGTAGAATTTACCCTGCCGCAGGCGACCATGAAGCGCCTGATAGAAGCCACGCAGTTCTCGATGGCGCATCAGGACGTTCGCTATTACCTGAACGGCATGCTGTTCGAAACCGAAGGTGAAGACCTGCGTACCGTCGCAACGGACGGCCACCGCCTGGCGGTCTGTTCGATGCCGGTTGGGCAGCCTTTGCCAAATCATTCGGTCATCGTGCCGCGTAAAGGCGTGATTGAGCTGATGCGTATGCTCGACGGCGGCGAAACCCCGCTGCGCGTGCAGATCGGCAGCAATAACATTCGCGCTCACGTCGGCGATTTCATCTTTACTTCTAAGCTGGTGGATGGCCGCTTCCCGGACTATCGTCGCGTGCTGCCGAAGAACCCGGATAAACACCTCGATGCAGGCTGTGACCTGCTGAAACAGGCGTTTGCCCGGGCGGCTATCCTGTCGAACGAGAAATTCCGTGGCGTGCGCCTGTTCGTCAGCGCAAACCAGCTGAAAATCACGGCAAACAACCCGGAGCAGGAAGAAGCAGAAGAAATTCTGGACGTTTCCTACGACGGTACCGAGATGGAAATCGGCTTCAACGTCAGCTATGTGCTGGACGTGCTGAACGCCCTGAAGTGTGAGAACGTCCGCATCCTGCTGACCGACTCCGTTTCCAGCGTGCAGATTGAAGATGCGGCGAGTCAGGCGGCGGCCTATGTTGTTATGCCGATGCGTTTATAGCGCTTGAAAAGGGGCTGGTTTACTTGCCATTTCGTCTCCCGGCAGTGCTCGAAATGCTCACGTACTTCGTGTACGCTCCGCTTTCTGTGCGCTGGCGATAAACGAACTGGCTGCGACACCTACGCCCCTGAAAAGATGCTCTGATATATGTCACTGACGCGCCTACTGATTAAAGACTTTCGCAACATCGAAAACGCGGATCTCGCTCTTTCTCCTGGCTTTAATTTTCTGGTCGGTGCTAACGGCAGCGGCAAAACCAGCGTGCTTGAGGCGATTTATACCCTCGGGCACGGTCGCGCTTTTCGCAGCCTGAAAATTGAACGCGTGATCCGCCATGAGCAGAACGCTTTTGTTTTGCACGGGCGGCTGCAGGACGGTGAAAGGGAAACCTCAATCGGCCTGACCAAAGACCGCACCGGCGACAGCAAAGTGCGCATTGACGGCAGCGACGGCCACAAAATCGCCGAGCTGGCGATGATGATGCCGATGCAGTTGATTACCCCTGAGGGGTTTACTTTGCTGGGCGGTGGCCCCAAATACCGTAGAGCTTTCCTTGATTGGGGCTGTTTTCACAATGAACCGGGCTTTTTTGTCGCCTGGAGTAACCTCAAGCGCCTGCTGAAGCAACGCAACGCCGCGTTGCGCCAGGTGACACGCTATGCGCAGCTGCGCCCGTGGGATCAGGAACTGATTCCGCTGGCCGAACAAATCAGCCGCTGGCGCGCCGATTATAGCGCCGCCATTGCGGAAGATATGGCCGATACCTGTGCGCAATTTCTGCCGGAATTCGCTCTGAGCTTTTCCTTCCAGCGCGGCTGGGAGAAAGAGAGCGACTACAGCGAAGTGCTGGAGCGTAATTTCGAACGCGACCGGATGCTGACCTATACCGCACACGGCCCTCATAAAGCGGATTTTCGTATTCGCGCCGACGGTGCGCCGGTAGAAGATACGCTCTCGCGTGGGCAGCTTAAATTACTGATGTGCGCCTTACGACTGGCGCAGGGTGAGTTTCTCACCCGGCAGAACGGGCGGCGTTGCCTGTATCTGATAGATGATTTTGCCTCTGAACTGGATGATGCCAGGCGCGGCCTGTTGGCCAACCGGTTAAAGGCCACGGAATCACAGGTTTTTGTTAGCGCGATCAGCGCCGAACATGTGATGGATATGGCGGACAAAAATTCAAAGATGTTCGCCGTGGATCAGGGTAAAATAGCGGATTAACCCAAGATTAAATGAGCGAGAAACGTTGATGTCGAATTCTTATGACTCCTCCAGTATCAAAGTCCTTAAGGGGCTGGATGCGGTACGTAAACGCCCGGGCATGTATATCGGCGATACGGATGACGGCACCGGTCTGCACCACATGGTATTTGAGGTCGTGGATAACGCTATCGACGAAGCGCTCGCGGGCCACTGTAAAGACATCGTGGTCACTATCCACGCGGATAACTCCGTTTCGGTAACCGATGACGGCCGTGGTATTCCAACCGGCATTCACCCGGAAGAGGGCGTCTCGGCTGCGGAAGTTATCATGACCGTACTGCACGCCGGCGGTAAATTCGACGATAACTCCTATAAAGTTTCTGGCGGCCTGCACGGCGTAGGCGTTTCCGTTGTTAACGCCCTGTCCCAGAAGCTGGAACTGTTGATCCGCCGCGAAGGCAAAACCCATCAGCAAACCTACGTGCACGGCGTGCCGCAGGCTCCGCTGGCGGTCACCGGCGAAACCGAACTGACCGGCACCCAGGTGCGTTTCTGGCCGAGCCATGAAACCTTCACTAACGTGGTGGAATTTGAGTACGACATCCTGGCTAAGCGCCTGCGTGAGCTTTCGTTCCTGAATTCCGGCGTGTCTATTCGCCTGAACGACAAGCGCGACGGCAAGCAGGATCACTTCCACTACGAAGGCGGCATTAAGGCGTTTGTTGAGTACCTCAACAAGAACAAAACGCCTATTCACCCGAACGTGTTCTATTTCAGCACTGAAAAAGACGGTATCGGCGTAGAAGTGGCGCTGCAGTGGAACGACGGTTTCCAGGAAAACATTTACTGCTTCACCAACAACATTCCTCAGCGCGACGGCGGGACTCACCTTGCGGGCTTCCGTGCGGCGATGACCCGTACCCTGAACGCTTACATGGACAAAGAAGGCTACAGCAAAAAAGCCAAAGTCAGCGCCACCGGTGACGATGCGCGTGAAGGCCTGATTGCCGTGGTTTCCGTGAAGGTGCCGGATCCGAAGTTCTCTTCCCAGACCAAAGACAAACTGGTTTCTTCGGAAGTGAAATCCGCGGTTGAGCAGCAGATGAACGAACTGCTGGCCGAATACCTGCTTGAACATCCTGGCGACGCGAAAATCGTTGTCGGCAAAATTATCGACGCTGCGCGTGCCCGTGAAGCCGCACGTCGCGCACGTGAAATGACCCGCCGTAAAGGCGCGCTTGATCTTGCAGGCCTGCCGGGCAAGCTGGCGGACTGCCAGGAACGCGACCCGGCGCTGTCTGAACTGTACCTTGTGGAAGGGGACTCTGCGGGCGGCTCTGCAAAACAGGGGCGTAACCGTAAGAACCAGGCGATCCTGCCGCTGAAAGGGAAAATCCTGAACGTTGAGAAGGCGCGCTTCGACAAGATGCTCTCCTCTCAGGAAGTGGCGACGCTTATCACCGCCCTGGGCTGCGGCATCGGCCGTGACGAATACAACCCGGACAAGCTGCGCTATCACCACATCATCATCATGACCGATGCCGACGTGGATGGTTCGCACATCCGCACCCTGCTGCTGACCTTCTTCTACCGTCAGATGCCGGAAATCGTTGAGCGCGGCCACATCTACATTGCGCAGCCGCCGCTGTACAAGGTGAAGAAAGGCAAGCAGGAGCAGTACATCAAAGACGATGAGGCGATGGATCAGTATCAGATCTCCATCGCGCTTGACGGCGCAACCCTGCACACCAACGCAAGTGCACCTGCTCTGGCCGGTGAGCCGCTTGAGAAGCTGGTGGCCGAGTACAACACCGCGCAGAAAATGATTGGCCGCATGGAGCGTCGTTATCCGCGCAACCTGCTGAACAACCTGGTTTATCACCCAACGCTGCAGGCGGCTGACCTGACTGATGAAGCGAAAGTGACGCAGTGGATTTCCACGCTGACGACTACGCTGAACGAGAAAGAGGAGCACGGCAGCACCTGGAAATACGCTATCCACCGCAACAGCGAGCTGAACGTGTTTGAGCCGATTGTGCGCGTGCGTACTCACGGCGTGGACACCGACTACGTGCTGGAAAAAGAGTTTGTTGAAGGGGGCGAATACGGCCGTCTTTGCTCACTCGGTGAGAAGCTGCGTGGCCTGATCGAAGAAGATGCGTTTATCGAACGTGGCGAACGTCGTCAGCCGGTAACCAGCTTCGAGCAGGCGCTGGAATGGCTGCAGAAAGAGTCCCGTCGTGGCCTGGCTATCCAGCGTTATAAAGGTCTGGGCGAGATGAACCCGGAGCAGCTGTGGGAAACCACCATGGATCCGGACAGCCGCCGCATGCTGCGCGTTACCGTTAAAGACGCGATTGCTGCAGACCAGCTGTTCACCACCCTGATGGGCGACGCGGTAGAACCACGCCGTGCGTTTATCGAAGAGAACGCCCTGAAGGCTGCGAACATCGATATCTAATATTGAACGTCAGCGATTAAGAAGGCCGTGCTTTTAGCACGGCTTTTTTTATGGGCGCTATACTTTGCGTTGTCGAATTTCTACATCACAGAGGGAAACACCATGGGGCTTTTTGATCAGGTTGCGGGCTCGCTGTTAAACGGCGACGCCGGTAAATATCAGGCCATTCTAAGCTGGGTAGAACAGCAGGGCGGTATTCAGGCGTTGCTGGACAAGCTGCGCCAGGGGGGCTTAAGCGAAATCGTCTCCTCGTGGCTGAGCAGCAACGGTACAAATCAGTCGCTGAGCGGCGACCAGATAACCCAGGCGCTGGGTTCGCCGTCCGTTGCGGCGCTGGGGGAAAAACTGGGCGTGGATACCGGCTCGGCTTCCGCTTTACTGGCGGAATACCTGCCGAAGGTGATCGACGCGCTGTCGCCAAACGGCGAAGTCACGCCGGAAGCCCATAATGACCTGCTCAGTGCAGGTGTTAACTTACTGAAAGGTAAGCTTTTCAGCTGACCTTTTTGTTGGCCCCGGCTTTATGTCCGGGGCTTTTAAAAGAGGAGTTTGCCCGCCGCCTCTCATCCCCCTTTTCCCCGCCGTTTGCTGCTGTTTTTTGAGCGGAATCGCGTTAGCATGAGGTAAACCCATTACCTCTGAAGATCCCATGGCCATAAAACTGATTGCAATTGATATGGATGGTACGCTGCTGCTACCAGACCACACCATTTCCCCGGCGGTAAAACAGGCCGTTGCGGCAGCGCGTGAGCGCGGCGTTAACGTGGTTATCTGTACCGGACGTCCTTTTGCTGGCGTGGAGAGTTATCTGCGTGAGCTGCATATGGATAAGCCAGGCGATTACTGCATCACCTACAACGGGGCGCTGGTGCAGAAGGCGAGCGACGGCAGCACCGTTGCTCAGACCGCACTGAGCTATGATGATTATCGCTTCCTGGAAAACCTGTCCCGTGAAGTGGGCTCGCATTTCCACGCGCTCGACCGCCATACCTTGTATACCGCTAACCGCGATATCAGCTACTACACGGTGCATGAGTCCTTCATTGCCAGCATTCCTTTGGTGTTCTGCGAAGCGGAAAACATGGATAAGAACGGCGAGTTCCTGAAGGTCATGATGATTGATGAGCCAGCGGTGCTCGACAGGGCGATCGCCAAAATTCCTGCCGAAGTCTTTGAACGCTATACCCTGCTGAAAAGCTCGCCTTACTTCCTGGAAATTCTCGATAAGCGCGTCAACAAAGGCACCGGCGTGAAGTCGCTGGCGGAGACGCTGGGTATTAAGCCTGAAGAAGTGATGACTATCGGCGATCAGGAAAACGACATCGCGATGCTGGAATATGCGGGCATGGGCGTGGCGATGGACAACGCTATCGATAAAGTGAAAGCAGTCAGCAACTTTGTCACCAAATCCAACCTGGAGGACGGCGTAGCCTACGCTATCGAGAAGTTTGTCCTGAATTAACCCCTTCTTCTCTCTCCTGCTGCCCTGGCTCTGCCGGGGCTTTTTTTATCCATTCCTTCGCCAATTGCTTATTATGTGATCCATATTGTAGTACAACATGAATATATTGTACTACATTGTCGGCATTGGTACTGACACTGAATTCACATTTGTACTTCAAACATGCGGTGAAAACCGGCGGTAGCGGTAAAGTAGCGGGTAATGCTCTCTTAATAAGGAACCGGGTATGACCCTCAATAAAACCGACCGCATCATCGTTACGCTGGGGCAGCAAATCGTTAGCGGAAAATATGCACCTGGCGCACCGCTTCCGGCAGAGGCCGAGCTGTGCGAAGAGTTTGAAACTTCCCGCAACATCATTCGGGAAGTGTTCCGCTCGCTGATGGCAAAGCGGCTGATTGAAATGAAGCGCTATCGCGGTGCGTTTGTTCAGCCCCGCAACCAGTGGAACTACCTCGATACCGAGGTGCTGCAATGGGTGCTGGCGAATGATTACGACCCACGCCTGATAGCCGCGATGAGCGAAGTGCGAAATCTGGTTGAACCCGCCATTGCCCGCTGGGCGGCGGAGCGCGCTACCTCGAATGACCTGGCCCGGATAGAAAGCGCCCTGAACGACATGGTGGCGAATAACCAGCACCGCGACGCGTTTAATGAGGCGGATATTCGCTATCACGAGGCGGTGCTTGAGTCTGTGCATAACCCCGTTTTGCAGCAGTTGAGCATTGCAATTAGCTCCCTGCAGCGAGCCGTTTTTGAGCGTACCTGGATGGGTGATGAGGCCAATATGCCGAAAACGCTCCAGGAACATAAGGCGCTGTATGACGCTATCCGTCATCAGGACAGCGCGGCAGCGGAGCAGGCGGCACTTACCATGATCGCCAGTTCCACCAAACGACTGAAGGACATTACATGACATCTCGCTACATCGCCATTGACTGGGGATCGACCAACCTTCGCGCCTGGCTCTATCAGGACGGAGCGTGCATCGACAGCCGCAAAAGTACTTCAGGCGTGACGCGCCTGGGCGGCAGGTCCCCGGAGGCGGTGTTTAGCGAGGTGGTTGCAGGCTGGCGAGAGACGCCCACGCCGGTGTTGATGGCAGGGATGGTGGGCAGCAACGCGGGATGGAAAATTGCCCCATATCTGCCGTGCCCTGCTCGTTTTGCCACTTTCAGTGAACAGATGACGGCGGTAGCCGAACAGGCGTGGATCATTCCTGGCCTGTGCGTGCAACGCGATGACAATCAAAATGTGATGCGCGGCGAAGAGACCCAGCTGCTGGGCGCCCGCTCACTGCATCCTGCTCCGCTTTATATTATGCCCGGCACCCACTGCAAATGGGTGCAGACCGATGAACAGGCGGTGCTCGATTTCCGCACCGTATTGACCGGCGAGCTGCACCACCTGCTGCTTCAGCACTCCTTGATTGGCACCGGCCTGCCAGAACAGCAGGCCAGCCCCGAGGCGTTCAACGCCGGGCTTGAGCACGGGGTTAACGGCGGCGACCTGCTGCCGCAGCTGTTTGAAGTACGCGCCGCGCACGTGCTGGGCAAGCTACCGCGAGAGCAGGTTAGCGATTTCCTTTCCGGGCTGCTGATTGGCAGCGAAGCCGCAACGATGACGCGCCGCTTCGCCTGTTCAACCGGGCAGCCCGTCACTATTGTCGCCAATCCTGCGCTCAGCGCCCGCTACCAGGCGGCCTTATCCCTGCTCGGCTTTAGCAGCCAGGTAGTGGATGGCGACAGTGCTTTCCAGGCAGGAATAAGGAGTATTGCAAATGCAGTGGCAAACTAAGCTTCCGCTGATCGCGATTTTACGCGGCATCACCCCGCTGGAGGTTCAGGCGCACGTGAGCGCATTGCTGGACGCCGGTTTTGACGCGGTGGAAATTCCCCTCAACTCCCCCCAGTGGCAGCAAAGCATCGCTTCTATGGTCACGGAGTTCGGCGATAAAGCGCTAATCGGGGCGGGTACGGTGCTCAAGACGGAGCAGGTGGATGAGCTGGCGGCGATGGGCAGCAAGCTCATGGTCACGCCGAACACCCAGCCCGAGGTGATACGCCGCGCCGTAGCAAACGGGATGACGGTTTGTGCAGGCTGTGCGACGGCCTCCGAGGCTTTCTCCGCGCTGGATGCGGGCGCTCAGACGCTGAAAATTTTCCCTTCCTCCGCCTTCGGGCCTGATTACATCAAGGCGCTGAAAGCCGTGCTTCCGCCGGAAGTGCCGGTATTTGCCGTCGGCGGCGTCACGCCGGAAAACCTGCATATCTGGCTGCAGGCTGGCTGCGCGGGAGCAGGGCTGGGCAGTGATTTATACCGCGCCGGGCAGCCGGTAAGCCGCACCAGCGAAAGGGCAAAAGCATTTGTTAAAGCGTATCAAGAGGCCGTGCAATGAAAATTACCAAACTGACGACGTACCGTTTACCGCCGCGCTGGATGTTCCTGAAAATTGAGACTGACGAGGGCGTAGTGGGCTGGGGTGAACCGGTTATTGAGGGCCGCGCGCGCAGCGTTGAGGCGGCGGTACATGAGCTGGGTGAGTTTTTGATTGGCCAGGATCCAGCCCGTATAAACGACCTCTGGCAGGTTATGTACCGCGGCGGATTTTACCGTGGTGGCCCGATTCTGATGAGCGCGATTGCCGGTATCGATCAGGCGCTGTGGGACATTAAAGGTAAGGTGCTCAACGCGCCGGTGTGGCAGCTGATGGGCGGCCTGGTGCGCGATAAAATTAAAGCCTACAGCTGGGTAGGCGGCGACCGCCCGGCGGAAGTGATTGACGGGATTAAATCTTTACGCAAAATTGGTTTTGATACTTTTAAATTAAACGGCTGCGAGGAAATGGGCATTATTGATAATTCCCGCGCCGTTGACGCCGCCGTAAATACCGTGGCGAAAATTCGTGAAGCCTTCGGCAATGAAATTGAATTTGGTCTCGACTTTCATGGTCGCGTAAGCGCACCGATGGCAAAAGTGTTAATTAAAGAGCTGGAACCTTATCGCCCTCTATTTATTGAAGAACCGGTGCTGGCGGAACAGGCTGAATATTACCCACGGCTGGCTGCGCAAACGCATATTCCTATTGCGGCAGGCGAGCGTATGTTCTCTCGCTTTGAGTTTAAGCGGGTACTGGAGGCGGGAGGTATTGCCATTCTGCAACCCGATCTCTCTCACGCAGGCGGCATCACCGAATGCTACAAAATTGCCGGTATGGCAGAAGCGTATGATGTTTCTCTGGCACCGCATTGCCCGCTGGGGCCAATTGCGCTCGCGGCCTGCCTGCACATCGACTTTGTTTCCCGCAATGCGGTATTCCAGGAGCAAAGCATGGGCATTCACTATAACAAAGGCGCCGAGCTGCTCGACTTTGTTAAGAATAAAGATGATTTCAAAATGGACGGCGGTTACTTCCTGCCGTTGATGAAGCCGGGTCTTGGCGTTGAAATTGATGAAGAGCAAGTGATCGCGAGAAGTCAAAATGCTACTGATTGGCGTAACCCATTATGGCGTCACGCTGACGGCTCCGTGGCTGAATGGTAATTAATATCTAAATCTCAGTAGTAAAAAATAAAACTTTATAAACACCCTCTGTATAACAGGGCATGGTGAGTAGCTTCGCCATGCCAAATTTTGGAGACGAAATATCATGGATATTTCTGCAACTACGGTGAAACCTACGCGCCGCCGTTATTTAACGCTGGTGATGATCTTTATTACGGTGGTGATTTGCTACGTTGACCGCGCCAACCTCGCGGTCGCCTCGGCCCATATTCAGGAAGAGTTTGGCATCACCAAAACGGAAATGGGCTATATCTTCTCGGCCTTTGCCTGGCTTTATACCCTGTGCCAGATCCCCGGCGGCTGGTTCCTCGACCGCGTAGGCTCCCGTCTGACCTACTTTATTGCTATTTTCGGCTGGTCCGTCGCCACGCTGTTCCAGGGGTTCGCAACCGGACTCATGTCGCTGATTGGCCTGCGCGCTATCACCGGCATCTTTGAAGCACCGGCGTTCCCGACCAATAACCGCATGGTCACGAGCTGGTTCCCGGAGCACGAACGTGCTTCTGCAGTAGGCTTTTACACCTCCGGGCAGTTTGTTGGCCTCGCGTTTCTCACGCCGCTGCTGATTTGGATCCAGGAAATTTTAAGCTGGCACTGGGTGTTTATTGTGACCGGCGGCATCGGCATTATCTGGTCCCTGATTTGGTTCAAGGTTTATCAGCCGCCGCGTAAAAGCACAGGTGTTAACTCCGCCGAGCTTGAATACATTCGCGAGGGCGGTGGACTGGTCGATGGCGATGCTCCCGTCGAAAAGAAAGCGCGTAAGCCGTTAAGCCTGGCTGACTGGAAACTGGTGTTCCACCGTAAGCTGGTGGGCGTTTATCTGGGGCAGTTTGCGGTAGCATCGACGCTGTGGTTCTTCCTGACCTGGTTCCCCAACTACCTGACTCAGGAAAAAGGCATTACCGCGCTGAAGGCAGGCTTTATGACAACCGTGCCGTTCCTCGCCGCCTTCTTTGGCGTACTGCTGTCCGGTTGGGTTGCCGACCGTCTGGTACGCAAAGGCTATTCGCTGGGGGTTGCGCGTAAAACGCCCATTATCTGCGGCCTGCTGCTCTCCACCTGCATTATGGGCGCTAACTATACTGAGGATCCGGTGTGGATTATGACCCTGATGGCGATTGCCTTCTTCGGCAACGGCTTTGCGTCCATCACCTGGTCACTGGTGTCCTCCCTTGCACCAATGCGCCTGATTGGGCTGACGGGCGGCGTGTTTAACTTTGTCGGCGGCCTGGGCGGCATTACCGTACCGCTGGTGATTGGCTATCTCGCCCAAAGTCACGGTTTTGCTCCGGCGCTGGTGTATATCGCGGCGGTCGCTCTGCTGGGCGCACTTTCCTACATCCTGCTGGTGGGGAAAGTGGAAAGGGTCGGTTAATGAGAGAAAAGGGAGCGACAGGTGCGCTCCCTTTTGTTATTTCACTGCGGGTAACTGATTGGTAACGCAGTGAATACCCCCGCCTCCGGCGGCAATCGCGTCGATGTTCAGCTGCACGACCTCACGGTCCGGGTAAAGCGTCGACAGCAGGCGAAACGCCGCCTCATCCGTTTCTTCATCGCCAAATTCCGGGGCGATAATCGCGCCGTTGATCGCGAAGTAGTTGATGTACCCGGCGGCAAAATCCGGGTTCTCTTCGCTAAAGCGGCTCTCGCGCGGTTCCTGTGGCGGCGTGACGCTATGCACCTGTAGCCTGCGGCCGTCGGCGTCGGTTGCCTGCCTGAGGATCTCCAGATGCGCCTGGGTCACCTTGTGGTCCCAGGAATCCGGGTCGGGATCGAGGTTGGCGATCACCACCCCTGGCTCAACAAAACGGGCGTAAAAATCGACGTGGGCGTCGGTGATATCTTTCCCTTTTATGCCCGGCAGCCAGATGATTTTTCTCAGGCCAAGCTGTGTTTTCAGCTCCTGTTCGACCCGGTCGCGGCTCCAGCCCGGATTGCGGTTGCCGTTGACCCAGCTGCTTTCGGTCATGATGCCGGTTCCGTGTCCGTCCACCTCAATCCCGCCGCCTTCGCCCACCAGGGCGCTGCGGATAAACGGCGTCGCGCCGTATTTTTCTGCCATAAACGCCGCCAGCAAAGTGTCCTTGCTGTGCCGCTGTTTATTGCCCCAGCCGTTGAAGTTGAAGCCCACCGCGCCGAGCTTTCCTTCCGGCGAAGTGACAAAGCATGCCCCGGTATCCCGCATCCAGATGTCGTCCAGCTCGGTCACCACGTAGGTCACGTTGTGGCTGCCGCATTTTTCCTCCGCCAGCTCGCGTTCGTGTTCGCGGCAAAAGACCGTCAGCGGCTGGTAACCGGCGATAGCGTGCGCGATGCGGCCCAGAGCATCCTGCACGCCAGGGGTAAAATCTTTCCAGATGGCTCGCTGGGCGCCAAACGCGATAAACGCCCGCTGCTGCTGTTCTCCTTCGTCCGGCATGCGCCAGCCTGCGCTCGCCGCCGCGAGGGCTGATAACGGCAGCCCCAGAGAGCCCGCCATGCCCATCCCGGCCAGCACCGAAGCACATTTAATAAATTCACGACGTGTTGACATACCGGACTCCCGTATAGCTGTTTTAACGTAAGAAATTCTGCTCAGTGTGGCAGATGGATATTTCACCACTGGCTGAATTCGGCTTCCAACGATATATTTAGTGCACGTCTGATTAGCCTGGCTTATCGAAATGTTAAAACACTGGCCACCGTTAAATGCCCTGCGCGGGTTTGAAGCCGCCGCGCGCCTGGGAAGCTTTCACCAGGCTGCGTCTGAACTGCATCTTACCCAGTCGGCTATTAGCCAGCAGATCCGCAGCCTGGAGGCTTATCTGGAACAGCCGCTGTTCTTTCGCAGCGGGCGCAGCGTCAGCCTGACGGACGCCGGACAGGATCTCTACAGCACCGCGCAGGTTATGCTGCAACAGCTGGCTGTGGGCATCCGCCGCCTCGATCAGTACCGCAAGCCGAACCAGCTTATCGTGAACACCACGCCAGCCTTCGCCAGGCACTGGCTGCTGCCCAACCTGGCGGACTTTAACCGCCAGCACCCGGAAACGGATCTGTGGCTGTTTACCAGCTTTGACCCGCCGGATATGGCCGGCGAAACCATCGATGTGGCTATCCGGGACGACGTCAGCCAGCAGGTGGAATGTATTTTCGAGGTGTTGTACAAGGATAGACTTTATCCGGCCTGCCACCCCAATGTGCTGGCGACGCCGGTAGCGCAGCGAACAACGCTGCATGGCGAGCGCGAGATGAGCTGGGAGCACTGGAGCGTGGCCGGAGGCGCGGACGTCGGCCAGAAAAGTCAGGGGATGAACTTCTCTGACCCAGGATTGTTGCTGGATGCGGCCACAGACGGGCTGGGTATCGCGCTTGTTAGCCAGCTGCTGGCGGAAAGAAAAAGAGCAAACCAGCAGCTCATCCCGCTATCGGAGCAAACCGTGCGCGGCGCAGACTGGGCGTGGCTCATCCATCGTGACAGCGAAAATAACCCGTTAACCCGCCAGTTTTGTACGTGGCTGCGGGGCAAAGTGGAAAGGCCGGACTCATTCTTTTACCCTGAAGCGTACTCAGCGCTTCAGGGCAAAACCGTGATTAAACAACTCACCTTCGCACCGCGTCATCATCAGCTTACCAACGTTAACACCTGGACGCCGGACAGCCAGTGGCTGGCCTTCGACGTGCGGCCATCGGGCGCCTCTTTTACCGGCGCAACCATTGAGCGAGTCAATATTCTGAACGGCGATATTGAAGTGGTGTATCGCGCGCCTGAAGGCGCCCACGTTGGCGTGGTGACCGTGAATCCACAGCTGCCGGAGCGTTACGTTTTCATCCACGGCCCGGAAAACCCGGACGCCGACTGGCATTATGACTTTCACCACCGCCGCGGCGTGGTTGTGGACCAGGGCGAAGCCAGCAATCTTGATGCGATGGACATTACCTCGCCTTATACCCCCGGCGCGCTGCGCGGCGGCAGCCACGTTCACGTCTGGAGCCCGGACGGCAGCCGTCTGAGCTTCACCTACAACGACCATGTGATGCACGAGCTTGATGAGCGCTTAGATCTGCGCAACGTCGGCGTCGCGCTGCCTTTTGGCCCCGTAAAACCGCCAAAGCAGCATCCACGTGAATATGACGGCAGCCATTATTGCGTGCTGGTGAGCCGCACAACGCCGGAGCCGAAGCCCGGCAGCGATGAGATTAACCGCGCCTACGAAGAAGGCTGGGTCGGTGAGTATGGTTATCGCAAGCCAGACGGCAGCCTCCAGCGCTGGGCGCTGGCGTTTATCGGCGATACCCGGTCGGCAAGCGGCGAAAAAGTGCCTGAGCTGTTTATCGTGGATCTGCCTGACGAAGCGCAGGCTTATCAGCAGGCCGGAGGCGAAGCGCTGTGCGGTACCGACACCACGCTGCCAGCCCCGCCAAAAGGCGTGATGCAGCGTAGGCTGACCTTTACCCACGAGCGCCGCTATCCGGGCCTGGTGAATCAGCCTCGGCATTGGGTGCGCAGCAGCCCGGACGGCAGCCAGCTTGCCTTCCTGATGCGGGACGACAGCGGCGTGGTACAGCTCTGGACGCTTTCCCCGAACGGCGGCGAGCCACGGCAGGTCACCCACGGCGAACACGACGTCCAGTCGGCCTTTAACTGGCATCCTTCAGGGAAGGTTCTGGGGTTTGTGCAGCAGGGACGCGTGGTGCTGTGTGATGCGCAAAGCGGCGAGATTACTCCATTAAGCGGAGCGGAGGGAGAAGTGCCTTCCGGTGATGCAATCGTCTTCTCCCCGAACGGCAAGCAAGTTGCCTGGATGCAGGAGGTTGACGGTTTCCGCCAGCTTTGGTGCGCGGAAACCGGGCTTTAAGTTGTTCAGTGAGAAAGCTCAGCCGGTGGGATAACGGCGTTGGTCGCCAGATTCTGTTTCTCGCTGGCTTCAACGCGGGATCTCACCGAATTGTCCTTGCGGAACATATCCCACGGTAACAGCACCGTATCCAGTACGGCGGTAAAAGGCAGATCCAGCGCGACCAGCGGTTTAATGGCCCAGCTTGTCTCGTCATCGCCAAGCGTTTCTGCGCTGGCACGAGTACCGGGGTAAAGACCTTCTTTACCGCCGCTGTGCGACATCATACTTGAGCAGCCGGTGAGTAAGAACAGCCCGCTGCTAAGCACCAGAGTTGAAAACCAGTTTCTCATTATCATCTTGCTGTCATCTAAAGTGGCCGGTGACGTACCAGCACCTGCGGAGTTATAACACTCGCCCGTGGTTTAAAAATGCCAGTCGCTCCGCTCTGTGGCGGCTATCGCATATTTTTAACCTTTTATGCTGTTTGCCAGTCTAAGTAAGGAAAGCCATTCACGCAAAAAATTTGCGTTCAGGCGCCTTGAAAAATTTTAAGCGAGCCACATTTTAGTAGAGTAACCAAAACGAGTACGCCGATTGGGTGCTCAGGTTCATGGCCTGTCCAAAGGGAAGGCTTTTACATCTTACTCGCTGATTTCAGGAGCTTTTTATTATGCGTAACTTCGATCTTTCTCCGCTGTATCGGTCCGCCATCGGTTTTGACCGTCTGTTTAATTTGCTGGAAAACAACCAGAGCCAAAGTAACGGCGGCTACCCTCCGTACAACGTTGAATTAGTGGATGAAAACCACTATCGCATTGCTATTGCCGTCGCCGGTTTCGCCGAAAGCGAACTGGAGATCACCGCCCAGGACAATCTGCTGATTGTTAAAGGCGCGCACGCGGACGAGCAGCAAGAGCGTACTTACCTCTACCAGGGCATTGCCGAACGCAATTTCGAGCGCAAATTCCAGCTGGCGGAAAACATCCACGTTCGCGGTGCGAACCTGGTCAACGGCCTGCTGTACATCAGCCTGGAGCGCGAAATTCCAGAGTCGATGAAGCCTCGCCGCATCGAAATCAACTAATTCGTGGGGTCGCGCCTCGCGCGGCCCGTCATCAAGCTGGCTTGCCGTCAGGGAGCCAATGCCCGTTCGCATGCGGGCAGGTTATTTCTTGCTTCAAAGAAGGAGAAAACACTATGCGTAACTACGATTTATCCCCACTTCTGCGTCAATGGATCGGCTTCGATAAACTGGCTAACGCGCTGCAGTCCAGCAGTGAAAGCCAGGGCTTCCCGCCGTACAACATCGAAAAAAGCGACGATAACCATTACCGCATCACGCTGGCTTTGGCCGGTTTCCGCCAGGAAGATCTCGATATCGAGCTGGAAGGCACCCGCCTGAGCGTGAAGGGCACGCCGGTTAAACCGGAAAAAGAGGTCAACTGGCTGCATCAGGGCCTGGTGACTCAGCCGTTCAGCCTGAGCTTCACCCTGGCCGAGCATATGCAGGTTTCAGGGGCAACGTTCACTAACGGCCTGCTGCACATTGACCTGGTGCGCGAAATCCCAGAAGAGATTGCGCCACAGCGGATCGCCATTAGCGAACGCCCCGCGCTGAATAGCTAATTAAGTTTCTCTTATTAAGGCCCCTGAAAATGGGGCCTTAATATTGATGACAAACAGCCGAAAAACGTGGTTTTCGGCTGTTTGGGGCAAACCAGAGAAAAGCATTCATTGTTTTTATTCGGTCGATGTTCAGCCCTTCATCGTACAGTGAATTTTGCCAGCAAACCTGAGGCCCCTAATGGGGCCTTTTTTGTGCTCCGCGCCCCATTATCCTGCCCGTAGCTCTGCCAGAATCCATAATAACAATAATGTTATTCACAGGGATGATATATGAGTGGAATAGCGTTAACCGTCAGCATGCTGGCGCTGGTCGCCGTGGTGGGATTGTGGATCGGCAACATCAAGATCCGTGGCGTAGGGTTCGGGATCGGAGGCGTGCTGTTTGGCGGCATTATTGTCGGCCACTTCGTTAATCAGGCCGGGATTGGCCTGAACGGCGACATGCTGCACTTTATCCAGGAGTTTGGGCTGATCCTGTTTGTCTATACCATCGGTATTCAGGTTGGGCCCGGCTTCTTCTCTTCGCTCCGCGTGTCCGGCCTGCGGCTTAACCTGTTTGCTATTCTGATCGTCGTGCTCGGCGCGCTGGTCACCGCCGTGGTCTATAAGCTGTTTGATGTTCCGCTGCCGGTGGTGCTGGGGATCTTCTCCGGTGCGGTCACCAATACGCCCGCGCTGGGGGCGGGGCAGCAGATCCTTACCGATCTCGGTACGCCGGGGCAATTGGTTGACCAAATGGGGATGAGCTACGCGATGGCGTACCCGTTTGGGATTTGCGGCATCCTGATGACCATGTGGCTGCTGCGCATAGCATTTCGCGTCAGCGTCGACAAAGAAGCGCAGCAGTTTGAGGCCAGCAGCGGCCAAAATCACGCTCAGCTGCAGACCATCAATATCTGCGTCGCCAACCCAAATCTGAACGGCCTGGCGATTCAGGACATCCCTATTCTTAATAGCGACGAGATAATTTGCTCCCGCCTCAAGCGTGGTGACCTGCTGATGGTGCCTTCGCCAGGCACCCTGGTTCAGACCGGCGACCTGCTGCACCTGGTCGGGGCGGAAAAGGATCTGCACAAAGCGCTATTGGTTATCGGTAACGAGGTGGATACCTCGCTTTCGACGCGAGGCACGGATCTGCGGGTTGAACGCGTGGTGGTGACCAACGAGAAGGTTTTAGGCAAAAAGATCCGCGATCTGCATTTAAAACAAAAATACGATGTAGTGATTTCACGGCTTAATCGCGCCGGGATAGAGCTGGTGGCCAGCAGCAATGCCAGCCTGCAGTTTGGCGATATCCTTAACCTCGTGGGCCGCCCGCAGTCGATAGACGCGGTGGCCGCAGAAGTCGGTAACGCGCAGCATAAACTTCAGCAGGTGCAAATGCTGCCGGTGTTTATCGGCATCGGGCTTGGCGTGCTGCTGGGCTCCATTCCGCTGTTTATCCCCGGTTTCCCGGCCGCGCTGCGGCTTGGTCTGGCCGGCGGGCCGCTGATTATGGCGCTGATCCTCGGGCGCATCGGCAGCATCGGCAAGCTGTACTGGTTTATGCCGCCGAGCGCGAACCTGGCGCTGCGCGAGCTGGGCATCGTGCTGTTTCTGGCGGTGGTGGGGCTTAAGTCCGGCGGGGATTTTATCGACACGCTGCTGGCGGGCGACGGCGTCAGCTGGATTGGCTACGGCATTCTGATTACGGCTATTCCGCTGATTACCGTTGGCCTGCTTGCTCGCCTGCTGGCGAAAATGAACTACCTGACGCTGTGCGGCATGCTGGCGGGCTCGATGACCGATCCACCCGCGCTGGCCTTTGCCAACGGGCTGCATGCGACCAGCGGCGCCGCGGCGCTTTCGTACGCCACGGTTTACCCGCTGGTGATGTTCCTGCGCATTATTACACCCCAGCTGCTGGCGCTGCTGTTCTGGGGCCTATAGCTCACCGCCGCCCGGCTGCTCGGGCGGCATCCTCGTATGATCCCTGCGCAGGTGATAATCCACCTGATATTCGCTGGCGTTTCTGAACATCACCGAATAGTTAAGAAACTCGCCTTTGTCGCTGTAGGAGAGCGACGTGATACGCAAAATAGGCGTTGCCTCGGCGATATTCAGCAGTTTCGCCGTTTTGGCGTCGGCGAGAACCGGCGTCAGCGTTTCATAGTTGCCGCTGATGATTATCTGGCATTCGTCTTCGATATAGCTGAATTTTGATCCTTCGAGATGCGCAAGCGACAGGTTACGGAAAAGCTTTACCGGCATGTAGCTGTCTTCCACCATCAGCGGCTTGCCGCCGACGGCACGCACGCGGCGGGAGTAGTAAATCTTCTCGTCTATCTTAATACGCAGCAGGCTGGCAATCGCCGGTGGCGCGGGCATGACGTTAAACTCAAGCACCTCGCTCATCACGTCTTTACCCTGGCTGCGCATCACCTCCACAAACCCCGTCAGGTTAGTGGTTTCATGGTGAACATCTTTTTTGGTGACCCAGGTTCCGCTGCCTTGGCGGCGGTTTACCAGACCCCAACCCACCAGTAAATCCACCGCTTTGCGAATAGTCATGCGTGACACGCCGAACTCTTCAGCGAGCTTCTTTTCCCCGGGCAGCGGGCTACCAATGGTGTAGTCAGAGGAATTAAGGCGAATACGCAGCCTGTCGGCAATTGATTTGTAGATCATCTGTAGACCTCTTCAGGCGCCATCTCACCGTTTTCCACACGCTAATTGTCTAGTTTTATATCAAAAAGTAGACAACTTTAGCCAAATAAAAACCATGAAAGCGATCACGATTCAGCGCGGCTGAACCAGCGAATATTCCTGGGCCTTCTTATTCTCAGCTTCAGGCCAGACTAAAAAAATAAGGCCGCCTCTTACCCTACGAAGTTGTTACATGAGGATTTAAAAATGCTCAGTCAAATACAACGCTTTGGTGGTGCAATGTTTACCCCGGTCCTGCTGTTCCCCTTTGCCGGGATCGTGGTCGGGCTCGCCATCATGCTGCGCAACCCGCTGTTTGTCGGGGAGGCGCTCACCGCACCTGACACCCTGTTTGCTCAAATTGTTCATATCATCGAAGAAGGCGGCTGGACGGTGTTCCGCAATATGCCGCTGATTTTCGCCGTGGGTCTGCCTATTGGCCTGGCGAAACAGGCCCAGGGGCGCGCTTGTCTGGCGGTGCTGGTCAGTTTCCTGACCTGGAACTACTTCATCAACGCGATGGGGATGACGTGGGGGCACTACTTCGGCGTCGATTTTAGCCTCGAACCTACGGCAGGCAGCGGCCTGACGATGATGGCCGGCATTAAAACGCTGGATACCAGCATTATTGGCGCGATTGTAATCTCCGGCATCGTCACCGCCATTCACAACCGCTACTTCGACAAGCCGCTGCCGGTCTTCCTGGGGATATTCCAGGGCAGTTCGTTCGTGGTGATTGTGGCTTTCCTGGTGATGATCCCCTGCGCCTGGCTGACGCTGCTCGGCTGGCCAAAAGTGCAGCTCGGCATCGAATCGCTGCAGGCATTTTTGCGCGGTGCCGGGGCGCTTGGCGTCTGGGTATACACCTTTCTTGAGCGCATCCTGATCCCCACCGGGCTGCACCACTTTGTCTACGGCCCGTTCATCTTCGGCCCGGCGGCGGTGGAAGGCGGCATTCAGGTCTACTGGGCGCAGCATCTGCAGGCGTTCAGCCAGAGCACCGCGTCGCTGAAATCCCTGTTCCCGGAAGGTGGTTTTGCCCTGCACGGTAACTCGAAAGTGTTTGGCTCGGTGGGCATCGCGCTTGCGCTCTACTACACCGCCTCGCCGCAGAACCGCGTGAAGGTTGCCGGGCTGCTTATCCCCGCGACGCTAACCGCCATGCTGGTCGGTATTACCGAACCGCTGGAATTCACCTTCCTGTTTATCTCCCCGCTGCTGTTCGCGGTGCATGCCTTCCTGGCTGCCTCGATGGCAACGGTGATGTACATGGCGGGCGTGGTAGGCAACATGGGCGGCGGCCTGCTTGACCAGTTCCTGCCGCAAAACTGGATCCCGATGTTCCATAACCACGCGTCGATGGTCTTTACCCAGATAGGCATCGGCATCGCCTTTACCGGCGTCTACTTCGTGGTTTTCCGCGCCTTAATCCTGCGCTTCAACCTGAAAACGCCGGGCCGGGAAGACAGCGAAATCAAACTCTACAGCAAGGCTGATTACCAGGCCGCTCGCCAGCAAACCAGCGCGGCGGTGAGCCAGGACGCAAAACACGGCCAGGCCTATGGCTTCCTGCAGGCGCTTGGCGGCGCGGCGAACATCGCCAGCCTCAATAACTGCGCCACTCGCCTGCGTATCACGCTCGCCGACATGGCGCTGACCGAAGCCGACGAAGTGTTTAAAGCCCTTGGCGCCCACGGCGTGGTGCGCAGCGGCAACGGCATTCAGGTGATTGTCGGGCTGCATGTCCCGCAAATTCGCGACCAGATTGAAACCCTTATTAAGCAGCAAGTCTCAGACGAACATCCATCCATGACGGAGGCAGTATCATGAAAAAATTCTCGGTAGTTGTAGCAGGCGGCGGCAGTACTTTTACCCCAGGCATCGTGCTGATGCTGCTGGCAAACCAACACCGCTTTCCGCTGCGGGCGCTGAAATTCTATGACAATGACGGTGCGCGTCAGGAGACCATCGCCGAGGCCTGCAAAATCATCCTGAAAGAACAGGCGCCGGATATCGATTTCAGCTATACCACCGACCCGCAGGAAGCGTTCAGCGACGTGGATTTTGTGATGGCGCACATTCGCGTGGGCAAATATCCGATGCGCGAAAAGGACGAGAAAATCCCGCTTCGCCACGGCGTGCTGGGTCAGGAAACCTGCGGCCCTGGCGGGATAGCCTACGGCATGCGCTCAATCGGCGGCGTGCTGGAGTTGGTGGATTACATGGAAAAATATTCGCCAAACGCCTGGATGCTTAACTACTCCAACCCGGCGGCTATCGTGGCGGAAGCGACCCGTCGCCTGCGCCCGAATTCAAAAATCCTCAATATCTGCGATATGCCTATCGGCATTGAAAGCCGCATGGCGCAGATTGTGGGTCTGAAGGATCGCAAAGAGATGAAGGTGCGTTACTACGGCCTGAACCACTTTGGCTGGTGGACCCACGTTGAAGATAAAGACGGCAACGATTTGATGCCGAAAATTCGCGAACATGTTGCTAAACATGGTTATGTGCCGCCAACGGACGAGCATGGCACAGAAGCAAGCTGGAATGACACCTTTGCCAAAGCGAAGGATGTCTGGGCGCTCGACCCCGATACGCTGCCGAACACCTACCTGAAATACTACCTGTATCCGGATTACGTGGTGCAGCACTCCAACCCGCAGCGTACCAGGGCGAATGAGGTGATGGATCACCGTGAGAAACATGTGTTTGGCTCCTGTAACGCCATTATTAGCGCCGGGAAATCCTCTGCAGGCGAGCTGGAAATTGATGAACACGCCTCCTACATCGTTGACCTGGCGACGGCGATTGCCTTTAACACCCAGGAGCGGATGCTGCTGATTGTGCCGAACAACGGGGCCATCAATAACTTCGACCCGGAAGCGATGGTGGAAATTCCTTGCCTGGTCGGCAAAGACGGGCCGGAGCCGCTGGTGGTGGGGAATATCCCTCAGTTCCAGAAAGGGTTGATGAGCCAGCAGGTTGCGGTGGAAAAACTGGTGGTAGATGCCTGGGAGCACCGCTCCTACCAGAAACTGTGGCAGGCGATCACCCTGTCGAAAACCGTGCCCAGCGCGTCCGTCGCCAAGGCTATCCTGGACGACCTGGTTGAGGCGAACAAAGAGTACTGGCCTGAATTGAAATAAGTTTTCCTGAATAATCACGGAGCGCGGCGGAGACGTCGCGCTTTTTTTATGGTAAGCAGTCCCTGCATTCTGTTAAACGAAGCACGATCCTTTCAGGCAATCCTTCACACTCGGCATCACCATTCATTTTTTATTGCAATCCACACTCCCCGCAAACGGTAAAAGCATGCTAAATATTAGTTTTCCTTCGCTAAGTAACGTGCCGCCAATGTTAAAGCCGACCCTTGCCCTGATTGCTCTCTCTTTCTGTGCCAGCTCGTTTGCTGCGCAACAGGAAGCCCTGCCGCCAAGCTGGACCAGCCAGCTTGGGGTAGGGATGAACGTTGACTGGGCGGTGACCGAGCGAGGGATCCGTGAGTTCGATCCTTTGGCTGTCCGTGACTTTCAGCAGCGCGGGTTTGGCCACGTTCGCATTCGCGTCGCGGGGCCGATAACGCACCAGAAGCTGGTGCATCTGCGGCGCATCGTGGATGCCTGTGAGCAGTACCATATCGTGCCGGTCATCAGCTACCGGGCGGCGGAGCTAAAGGCGAAGCCAGGGGCGGACAACGTCGAGGATATTGTTGAGTGGTGGACCACCGTCGCGCGCTTCTTTGCCAAAAATGACGACTCGCTGGTCTTCGACATCATCGGGCAGCCGGAAGAAAAGCTCAGCGCCAACCCTCAGCTGCTTAACCAGGTGTACGATAAAACCGTGAAGGCGATTCATAAAATCAGCCCGCAGCGCCACATCTTTGTTGCCCCTCGTTATCATGCCTCTCCGGAAGCGCTTGCCACCCTCAAAATTCCTGAATCCCGTCACGGACTGGTGATGGCGGACTGGCATCTGATGCCGGGCGGTCCAAAAACCTTGAACGGTAAAAGCCAGTGGAGTACCGGTACGGATGCGGAAAAAGCGGCGATCCACGCCCGCATTGAAACCGCGGTGCGCTGGCAGCAGAAAACCGGCCACCTTTCCTGGGTTGGCAACTGGTCACCAGGCAGCAAATTGTCGGTCGATCAGCAGGTTGCGATGGCAACGTTTGTCGCCTGTGAACTGCAAAAGGCGCAGATCCCGTTCGCGGTTAACGGCGATGAAAAATTCTACGACGGTGAAGAGGGGGCCTGGCGGACGGATATGGCACCGGTGCTGGACGCCATTCTTAAGCCTCAGTGCCAGTAATTATCCTCCATCGTGAATTATCTGTTGCTGCATTTCGGGTAATTATGTATTTTTATGCACATTAACTGCATAAAAACATCATATATCCAGGGGCTTCTATGTTAACTAAAGCGATGAAATCAGTAGTAGTTGGCGGGTGCTTGCTCGCGGCAGTGTTCAGTTCTGCACAGGTGATGGCGCAGACCTACGTAGTGGGTTCCGGCGGCACCTATCGTCCTTTTGAATACGAAAACAGCCAGAAACAGCTGGAAGGTTTTGATATCGACATCATCAAAGCCGTCGCCAGAGCCGAAGGGTTTGATATCAAGCTGGTTAACACCCCGTGGGAAGGTATTTTTGCCACGCTGAACTCCGGCGACCGCGACATCATCATTTCCGGCATCACCATCACCGACAAGCGTAAAGCGATGGTCGACTTCTCTACCCCGTACTTCCCGGCCGAGCAGTCCATCGTGGTACCGACCGACTCAAAAGTGGACTCTGTTACCGCCCTGAAAGGCAAAAAAGTGGGCGTGGTTAACTCCAGCACCGGCGACATCGTGGTGTCCGACGTGCTGGGTAAAAACAGTACCGATATCAAACGTTTTGATAACACGCCGCTGATGCTGCAGGAACTGACCGAAGACGGTATCGACGCGGCAGTGGGTGACGTAGGCGTGGTGAAATACTACATCAAATCCCACCCGGAAAAACCGCTGAAGCTGGTCCCGGACAGCAAGTTCGAGCGCCAGTACTTTGGCATTGCGGTGGCCAAAGGCAACGCCGAACTGAAGGGTAAAATCGACGCTGGCCTGAAGAAAATCATCGCCGACGGCACCTACGCTAAAATTTACGCCACCTGGTTCGACAACAACGTTCCAACCCTCCCGGCAGAGTAATTTTCAATCGGGGCCGCTCCGGCCCCAACAAGGACAGGTATGACCGGATTTCGCTGGGAGATAATCTCAGAATACGCGCCGTTATTTATGCAAGGCGCGCTGATGACCATCAAGTGCACCATTATCTGCGTGATTTTAGGCACAACGTGGGGGCTGCTGCTGGGGCTTGGCCGTATGGCTCACGCCGACGACGGCCCGTGGAAGCTCGTGCTGCGTTATGCCGTGCAGTGGCCGGTGCGCGTCTACGTCAGCGCGTTTCGCGGCACGCCGCTGTTCGTGCAGATCATGGTGGTTCACTTTGCGCTGGTACCGCTGTTTATTAACCCGCGTGACGGAATAATGATTACCAGCGGGATGATGTCCGTGGACTTCGCGCGCGAGCTGCGTTCCGAATACGGCGCGTTTCTCTCCTGCGTGGTGGCGATCACCCTGAATGCCGGTGCCTATGTGTCCGAGATTTTCCGCGCCGGTATTCAGTCCATTGATAAAGGGCAGATGGAAGCTTCGCGCGCGCTCGGCATGGGCTGGGGCAAAACGATGCGTAAGGTTATCCTGCCGCAGGCGTTCCGTCGTATCCTGCCGCCGCTGGGCAACAACGCGATTGCCATTGTGAAAGACTCGTCGCTGGCTTCCGCTATCGGCCTTGCCGACCTGGCCTATGCGGCGCGTACCGTTTCCGGCGCTTACGCGACCTACTGGGAACCGTACCTGACCATCTCCGTGGTGTACTGGGTTCTGACGTTCCTGCTTTCGCTGCTGGTGCAACATATGGAAAAGAGGCTTGGCAAAAGTGATTCACGTTAAGGATTTACAGAAACAGTTTGGCAAAACTCACGTATTGCGTGGCATCTCCTGTGATATCGCGCCTCAGGAAGTGGTTTGCGTGATTGGCCCTTCCGGCTCCGGCAAAAGTACGTTTCTGCGCTGCCTGAACGCGCTGGAAAAGCCGGACGGCGGTGAAGTGGTGGTCAACGGTTTCGCGGTGCATGATCCAAAAACCAACCTTAATACGTTGCGCGAAGGCGTAGGCATGGTGTTCCAGCGCTTCAATTTATTCCCGCATATGACGGTGCTGGAAAACCTGATTATGGCGCCGATGTCGCTGAAAGGGCTGTCAAAAGCGGAAGCGGTGAGCCGCGCCGAGAAGCTGCTGCAAAAGGTGGGGCTGTTGGACAAAATCGACGCCTGGCCTTCAAGCCTGTCCGGCGGCCAGCAGCAGCGAGTGGCCATTGCCCGAGCGCTGGCGATGGAACCGTCGATTATCCTGTTCGATGAGCCAACCTCTGCGCTGGATCCTGAACTGGTTGGCGAAGTGCTGGCGGTGATGAAGCAGCTGGCGCAGGAAGGGATGACGATGATCATCGTGACTCATGAAATGGGCTTCGCCCGCGAAGTAGCCGATCGGGTTATCTTTATTGACCAGGGCGTGATTCAGGAGCAGGGCGTGCCCGCGCAGCTTTTCAGCGCGCCGCAAAACCCACGGACTCAGGCCTTCCTGAGCAAGGTACTTTAAGGTTTTTTCTGACGTCGGCCGCTTTAGGTGGCCGGCATTGTTTCTAATGCAGGGTTCAGTTTGTTTTATCTTAAACCTCCGCTACATTCTCTTCGCATGATATCTCCCCGGTATAGGGTTTCATCCGGCGATACTTCTCTGATTAAAAGAAAAAATGAGACTTAATAAGGCCTTATCGGTTCCCTGGATAAAAGGTCCTGTGTGATTGTCGGTTGACGCTGATTTATGAGCAGCGTTTAAACCGGATGACAGACACCACAGACGAAGGAACCGTAACGATGAAACCCCCTGCGTACTACAGGGATGGCGTGCCCTATGATGCCAACGGGCAGGCCGTCACGCTCCCACCCGGCGATACCCCGCCGCCCCTGGTAACCGACCTCGGTGACGGTAGTTTTCAGTTCAAATCACAAAAAAAAGCCTGCTATCTGATGAACATCAACGCCCTGGGGTCGACCTGGACGATGAACCGGGATGACGGTGGCGTGGCGGCCTGCTTTGCCACGGAAGAGGAAAAGCAGGTGGCGGTGCGGCTGATGACGGGCCTGATGCCGGCCCCGGAATACACGGCGGAGCAGGCGGATGCCGCTATGCTGATGCTGGGCGCACCCGGTGCGCTGGCGCTGAGCGGTGGACAGTGGAGTATGCAGCTGTCGGTGGCCGGGGAAGGCGTCATGACGTTCGGCGACACGCTTGCCGGCGCGCTGACTGCGGCCATCAGGCGCGGGATGGCGCTGCTGACGGCCAGCACGGCAGGGCCGATGGCAATGGCGGCCTCGACGCTGCTGTTTTCCTCCCCGGCGGGGGAAGGCAGCGGCCGGGTACCGGGGCGTAACCTGGAGGCGATGTTCGCGCTGAACGCGAAGCTGCTGGCCGGGAAGAACGTCACGGGCGGGCCGGGAGCAACGCACATTGACCTGCCGGTACGCGGCGCACTGGTTAACCGTAACGGCGAGCTGGCGCTGGCGCTGCTGAAAACCGGGAGCGGTATACCGGCGGCGGTACAGGTGCTGCATGCGGTGCGGGATACGGCGACCGGGCTGGATATTATCACCCTGCCGACGATGGCAGGCGAGCCGCCGCGGTCCATTCTGATTAATCCGGCACCGGTCCCGGCAGGCCCTTCGGATACCGGTCATCATCGTCCGGTGCCTGTGACGCCGGTACACACAGGGACGAATGTCACACCGGTGGAAACGCTTGTCGTGACACCGCCGTCGGGCGATATCAGTCCGGGCGGATTACGGGATTTTATCTACTGGCGTCCAAACGCGGCCGGTACCGGCGTGGAGCCGGTGTATGTGATGTTGAGCGATCCACTGGATTCTGGGCGGTTTACACGTAAACAGTTGGATAAGAAATACAAACATGCCGGTGATTTTGGTGTTAGCGATCCAAAGAAAAACAGTGAAACGCTGACCAAATTCAGGGACGCGATTGAGGCGCATATGTCAGATAAAGAAACCGTTGAGAAAGGGATATATCGACGAGTCAAAGGATCAAAAGTCTATTTCAATCCTGAGTCTATGAATGTTGTTATTCTTAAAAATGATGGAAAATGGCTATCAGGATGGAAAATAAATCCTGATGCCGACAACGGAAAAATTTATCTGGAGACCGGTGAATTATGAACAAAATGGCAATTATTGAACTGTCCAGGAATTTTTTGGCTTCAAAAGTGACAGCTATTCAATTTTCTGAGGATATATGCGCTGAACGACGGAAGCTATACGGCCTGAAAGATCAAGATCAAAACCTACTGAATTGTGGGGAAGAATTATTTATGGCTGCTGAGCTTTTTGAGGCAGATACCGATAGAGCGGATTATGAGCTTGATGAAGTTGAGTTAAAGAGAGAGGTCAAAGATATATTGGAAAAGTTTAAATTGATCTAAAAAATATGGTGTCATCAGAGTGGGGTTGGTACTCGTAGATGCTGGATTGGAGATATAAGGGAGAAAAATATACGGGTGGGACTATCAACACGGTGAAGTAGAAGGGTACCTGCTGTCGTCGATAACCTTGCTATAAGTGAAGCGACGTTACGCCGCCGCCTGGCCGGAGAAGGGACGCCGTTGAGTGATGTCATCGTCGACGTCAGAATGTCGTTAGCTGATTATCGGCAAACGTCCCTGGTATCTCCGCCTGTGCGGCAAGTTGTTCCTTGCCCTGCAGCGCAACGTACTGCGTGCCCCGGACCAGTTTGAGATCCCGCCGAACACCGGGACGAGCGTCACGCCGGTGGAAACGCTGGTTGTGACGCCGCCGTCGGGTGATATCAGCTCAGATGGGTTACGGGACTTTATCTACTGGCGTCCAAACGCGGCCGGTACCGGCGTGGAGCCGGTGTATGTGATGTTGAGTAATCCCTATGGTGAAACGAACGCTAAAGGTAAATACAGCGGACGGGACTATCATACGGACAGGGCAGGAGGCCCGATTCAGGAACTTGACTGGCGCACGGCAACCATAGACCGGGCAGGCGTGGATAAGGTGAAGCTGCATATAGGGCGTTTCGAGGAATCAGTTAATAACAAGGTGATGATTGACCGGCTGGAAAAAATCCTAAAGGGTGAGGTCCGGGCAACTGATATCGATAAACGGTTTTATACGCATGAAATTAGGGAGCTTGAGCGATACCGAAATCTTGGAATTAAGGATGATGAGATTCCAGTAAATGACCATGAAGTTTGGAACAATACCCATACGGCGACCTTAGAAGATTATAAATTGAGTTCTGATGAGACACTTTTATATTCACCAGAAGCTCTGAATTCACAGGAATAGATATTGAGGTATTTATATGATTGATTTTGATGAAATGGTTAAAAACGAAGATATGGCGGATGTTATTTTATTTCTGGTTGGTCGTTGGGAAGACGGTATAGGGTATCCAACCATGGACTTATTTTTTGGCAGGCATAAAGCTGCTGAAAAGTATGAATCATATAACATCAAATTGATTCGCGAGACAAAAAAACTGGAAGATAGTGGACAGATTTTTTCAGCTAAGACGTATGGTACTGGCTGTAAAAAAGGCCCTAACTGGAAAGAGCCTAAGTTCGTGACCGAGAAAAAATACGGTATTACATAGGATAAGCCGCTATCCAGTATCCTTTCTCCGGGAAGGCCAATGTAAAAGGGGCCGTATTGAAAACGCCCTTTTATGCTGATGGTCGGTGTAGTCTTTTTTATCTCAACAAGCGATAGCCGGGTAGCCGCCGTGGAGTTGGTCTATAGAGTGATCACCGCCAGTGGATTGGCTTATTGTCAGGCAAACTGGCGAATATGCCGGTCGATAAGCGCCAGCAGCCTCTGGTTATCCACGGTTTGCAGCAGCGTCACCGGCTTGCCCTGCGGGGCGTCAACGTTTACCGCCAACCTCAGGTGTTCCGGGCCATAGCGTAGCGTTCTGCCGCGGCTCAGCCCGCTCAGCGAAACGTCCACATAATCCTGCGTCCAGCTTACCAGTTCGGGCTCTAACAGCCAGGCGACGGTCAGCACATCGTGGATCCAGCAGCCGGGGAGCTGGCGCGTCTGCATGGAAAAATCCATCCACGGACGAATGGTCTCGACGAGAAAACGGCTCAGGCGGTTATCGCAGGTGGCCAGCGTATCCAAATCCCGATGGGTCATCATGGTTTGGGTGGTGACGTCCATCGGCACCAGAACGATGTTTGCGTCGCTGGTCAGCACGGCGTGTGCGGCCTCCGGATCAACGCCAAAATTGGTGTCTTTCAGGTAACCGTCAACGTTAAACACGCCGCCCATAATCACTATCTCTTTCACCGCGTTCGCCATCTGCGGATACAGCTGCAAAGCCAGCGCCACGTTGGTCAACGGACCGATAGCAATCAGCGAGATTTCGCCAGGATTCGCGCAGATAAGCTCGCCCATCTTATGCACCGCCAGCGGGGCCACTTCGGCCAGCATTTGCGGGGCAATCACGTCCTTCCAGAGATGGCGCAGGCCCACTTTATCGACCTTATGATCCAGGTGTTCACGCCACGGTGCCGACGGCTCAATCAGCGCGCGCGAGGCGCCCCTGGCGACCTCAACGGACATGCCGAGTCGGGCGACTAAATCAGACGCGACGGCGTAGCCCACTTCGCTTGGCGTATTGCCGGATACGGTGGTGATAAGCTCCAGAGAAATCTCCTGGGCCGCAATCGCCAGGGCCAAGGCCAGGCCATCATCTACGTTAGCCCCGGCAACGCCGTTACCCGGATCGCAATCGATAATTAAACGCTTCATGTTACTTATGACTTCCTGCTTGTGGTGAGGGATCGGCAGCCGCAGGACTCGCCAATCTCCAGCTCAAAATCAAATTCATATTTATGCGGCTGCCCGTCCCACTTCTTCAGCATTTCGATGGCCTTCTTCGCCATTTGCGTGACCGGCTGGCGCACGGTGGTTAAAGAAGGGACGTTAAAGGCCGACTCAAGGGTGCCGTTAAAGCACACCAACGCCAGGTCCTCTGGCACCGAAAGCCCGTGTTCAGACAGCGCTCTCAGGCAGCCAAAGGCCTGTTGTTCATTGGTGGCAAACAGCGCGCGAGGCAGTTCGCCCGCCAGCATTTGCTTTGTTGCGTCGTAGCCGCCCTGGCGGGTGTAATCCGTTGGAAAAATCCATTCCGGGCGCAGCGTCAAATCTGCCTCTTCCAGCGCCAGCCGCCAGCCGCGGATACGATCCTGAGTGTTCAGCATCTCCTGCGGCCCGCAAATAATGGCGATATCGCGATAGCCATGCTCAATCAGGTGGCGGGTTGCCCGCCGGGCCGCGTGCTGTTCGTTTACCTGAATCGAGCAGACGTTCAGCTCCGGTTCGACCCTGTCCAGCATCACGCAAGGCGTGCCGCTGGCCTGGATAAGATCGATATAAGGGTGCCTGTCGACGCTGGTATAAATCAGCCCGTCAACCTGGCGATGCAGCAGGTTGTTGATAAGCTCCAGCTCGCGGGCGCGGTCATCACCCGAATCGCCCAGCAGCAGCACCCGGCCATCGGCAAAGGCCTCCTGCTGGAGAGCGTGCGCCATGGACGAGATAAACGGATTGGCGATATTGGGCACGACTAAACCGTAGGTGCGCGTGGTGCCGCTGGCTAAAGCCCGGGCGATGCCGTTCGGGCGATAGCCGGTTTTCTTGATAGCGGCGAGCACGCGCTCGCGGGTGGCCTGCGCAACCGGGCGCGGGCCGTTGTTAATCACGTAGCTGACGACCGCAACGGAAGTGCCTGCTTCTTTGGCGACTTCAGCGCGGGTAACGCGGTGTACATGAGGCTTAGTCACTGAATACCTGCTTTATTTGGCTGGCGCTATACTCGTCATACTTCAAGCCACAGGTGCGTTGGCTGCACCCCATTATTCGGCTCATCCATGAGCCTCACCCTAAAGGGCCGCTGCGGGCAGCGTTCAAATCTGTTCCCGACAGATTTGTCACCTCAGTCACATAGTGAGCTATGCTCCTGAGGATTTACGGTCTTGCCGCCTGCCTGTAACTCGAATTATTTAGAGTGTAAACAGAGCCACAGCATAAAGCTTTGCTCCGTAAAAATCGCCGTCAACTCTGTGACAAATCAAATAGCGTCTTCCGGCAGGTTCAGGTCGCGGCCTCGTGTTTCCGGGGCAAAGAAGGTTGTGACCAGACCGATTCCTGCCATGACCGCAAAATAGAGCGCGATTGGCCACCAGTGCCCGGTCCAGGAGAGCAGCGCGGCAGCAACCAGCGGTGCGGTTCCGCCGGAAAGCATAGAGCCGAGTTCTTTAGCAAACGCCATTTTGGTGTAGCGGTTAGTCACGCCGAACAACTCTACGCCCCAGGCCGCCTGCACGCCGAAAATCCCCAGCGAAGCCAGTCCCATGCCGACGACGATGGTGGGAATAACGATCATCGGCTCACGTGAGTCCAGCAGCATAAAGGCCGGGAAAGCGTAGATAATCAGCAGCAGGCAGAACCAGCGGTAAACAATACGGCGGCCAAAGCGGTCGGAGAGCCAGCCGGCAAAAGGAATGATCGCGAAGCCCAGCACCGAGGCGATAAGCACGGCCAGCGTGGGGACGGATTTATCTACCGCCAGTACTTTGGCGACGTAGCCGATGATAAACCCCTGAGCGAGATAAGACGGACCGTTTTCGCCAATGCGTAGCCCGACCATGGTCCAGAAAGCGCGAGTGCGTCGCCAGAAGCTGCGGGGGTCTTTCTGCTGCTGGGCCAGCCCTTTTTCCATGCTCTGTTTACGCTCGGCTTCCAGCAGCGCTTTCTGACGTTCAAAGACCGGCGTTTCACGCAGATGCTGACGGATGATCAGGGCAACAACGGCAATCAGCATGCTGCACAGGAACGGAATGCGCCAGCCCCAGGAAAGCAGCGCGTCTTTATCCATTTGCAGCACCAACAGCCAGGTCAAAGAGGCCAGCAGCGTACCGCTGTTCGAGCCCAGCCCGATAATCGACGATATCAGCCCACGGCGTTTTACCGGAGCATACTCACCCAGCATCACGGTGCCGCCGGACAGCTCCGCGCCCGCGCCCAACCCTTGAGCAAAGCGCAGGATCACAAGACAGGTCGGTGCCCAGACGCCAATTTGCGCGTAGCTCGGGATAAGCCCGATTAAAGTCGTGGAGCAGCCCATCAACGCGATGGTAATGACCATCACTATTTTTCTGCCGTAGCGGTCTCCCAGCCTGCCAAACAGCAACGCGCCAATCGGGCGGGCGATGAACCCGACGGAGTAGGCGGCAAAGCTTGAGAGCAACGCCATGACCGGCGTGGCATCCGGGAAGAAGACGTCACCGAAGATGATACCGGCCGCCAGGCCGTAAAGCGCGAAGTCGGCATATTCCATGGTGGTGCCAAGCCAGCAGGAGAAGGTGGCTCGAATAAAATCACGTTTACCTTCAGGGGTCGCCAGGCGTTCCTCCGCAGCGTGCTGCGCGTCAGCCTGAGGTGGGGGGAAAGTGCTTGTCGTCATTAGGGTTCTCACAGAGATCGAACGTTATCCGTCGGCGAAGATGCCATTTTTTAATCATTTCACTCAGTGTATCTACGCGCGTAGATAGATCAAATGATTAAACCGAAAGTGAGAGTAAGGTAACTAAATGACAGAAATATGACGGAAGGAATGACCCTCACCCTCTCTCCTTTGGGCTCTCTTATACAAATTTGCCTTTAAAATATTCCGGGATATGTCTTTCGATCCGCAGTTATTCCGTTCACCCGTAGATCTGTTTTCCCCTGCACGTTCGCAGCACGGTGAACGTGTCCGGGGGATAACGCCATCTCCCGAACAGCCCCGGCGCCCGGCGAGCTCATCGCCGCTAAAGCGGTAAACCCACCGGCTATCACCCAAACATTCGGGGTCGTTCGCGATTCGTTCCCGACGATCGCTCTCTTTCGCTGCTCCCGGCAGCTCAACCCCGCCTGAGTTGGGTCATAACCGGGGGCGATGAGAGCCGGGAACAAGGGCGTGGCTGTGGAACTTGCAGCAACTGTGACGTTCTGTGTGGCTGCGGATTTGAACCTTAGCCGATCCTTCATAGAACGTATT
This sequence comes from Enterobacteriaceae bacterium RIT693, assembly GCA_009668225.1. Classification (GTDB taxonomy): domain Bacteria; phylum Pseudomonadota; class Gammaproteobacteria; order Enterobacterales; family Enterobacteriaceae; genus Cedecea. The sequence continues at coordinate 185,932 of WJYK01000005.1, forward strand.
TGTGACTAAGAGACAATCCCGAAAGAGTGAGGGGAAATATCAGCGAGCCTTCGCTAAATACTGCGTCATCTCAGCCTCAGGCACCATACCGCCCCCGGTGGCCCAGACCAGATGCGTCGCGTTATTAAGCTGCTGGGCGCTAAAGCCCTGCATCTCGTGGTAAGAGGCGGTGGCACAAACCCGCTGCGGCCCGGCCATGCCTGCCAGGGCCGAAGGCTCCAGGCGAATATTTTCTTCTTCCGCCAGCCAGCCGAGCATGTTGTACAGCGTTTGATCGTCCACGGTATAGAAGCCGTCCAGCAGCCTTTGCATCGCTCTGCCGACAAAGCCGGAAGCCCGTCCCACGGCCAGGCCGTCGGCGGCGGTCAGGTTATCGATGCCGATATCCTGCACGGAAAGCGCATCATGCAGGCCGGTGTAAACGCCCAGTAGCATGCAGGGGGAGTGGGTTGGCTCGGCAAAAATACAGTGAAGGTGGTCGCCAAAGGCCAGCTTCAGCCCAAATGCTACGCCACCGGGGCCGCCGCCGACGCCGCAGGGCAGATAAACGAATAAAGGGTGCTGCTCATCGACGGTAATAGCCTGCCGTGAGAATTGGTCTTTCAGCCTTTGCCCGGCGACGGCGTAACCCAGGAACAGCGTGCGAGAGTTTTCATCATCGATAAAGAAACAGTTGGCGTCCGCCTCGGCGGCTTTTCGCCCCTGCTCAACGGCGACGCCGTAATCTTCGGCGTATTCAACCACCTCAACGCCGTGGCTGCGCAGTTTGGCTTTTTTCCATTCGCGTGCGTCGGCGGACATATGCACCGTGACGCGGAAGCCAATGCGGGCGCTGATGATACCAATCGATAAACCCAGGTTGCCGGTAGAGCCAACGGCAATACTGTAGCGGCTGAAAAACTCGCGTAATTCAGGGGACAGCAGCCGGCTGTAGTCATCTTCAAGGCTAAGTAACCCGGCCTCGATGGCCAGTTTTTCCGCGTGAGTCAGGACTTCATAAATGCCCCCGCGAGCCTTAATCGAGCCAGAAATCGGCAGATGACTGTCTTTTTTCAGCCACAGCTTGCCGCAGACTGTCTGCCCATTTTCTTTTTCCAGCCGCTTTTGCATCGCCGGAATGGCGGCCAGCTCTGACTCGATAATACCGCCGGTTGCGGCGGTTTCCGGGAAGGCTTTCGCCAGGTAAGGCGCAAAGCGATCCAGCCGGGCGTGCGCCTCTTTTACGTCCTGCTCTGTCAGGCCAACATGCGGTAGGCCTTCGGCGAGGGAGGTGGCTCCCGGGTTAAACCAGGTGGTTTCGTTCAGGGCGGTAAGCTCGCTAAGCAGCGGGAATTTTTCGGTTAATGCGTGCAGTTCTGTCGATTTCATAACGAGCCTCCTGGCGCTCAGATGATAAAGGAAAGCAGGAATGTGCCGGCCAGTGCAACTAAAGAAGCGATGAATGTCGCCGTGGTGTAGTACTTAAAGGTTTCATGGCGCGTGGCGCCCATCATCGCCATCAATCTTTTGCGCTGACGGCGGATGAACTGTCGCTGAGCCCCAGCGCGGTCAGCCATCGGATAAACCAGCTGGAAGAGGAGCTGGGGATCCAGCTTTTTGTTCGCTCGCACCGTAAAGTGGAGCTGACGCATGAAGGCAAGCGGGTGTTCTGGGCGCTGAAATCGTCTCTGGATACCTGCCGGTTTGCAGCCCGGAATATGCCCGACGCTTTGAACTTCATTCCCGGCCTTCTCAGCTGCGCCACTGCACTTTGCTGCACGACCGGCAGGCTTGGAGCAATAATTCCGGCACCGACGAGTGGTACAGCTGGGCGCAGCAGTTTGGCATTGATCTGCCGGCCTCGACGGGCATAGGCTTCGATCGCTCCGACCTGGCGGTGATTGCCGCGATGAACGACGTTGGCGTGGCGATGGGGCGAAAAAGGCTGGTGCAAAAGCGGCTGGAGCGGGGCGAGCTCATCGCCCCTTTTGGGGATAACACGTTGAAATGCCATCAGCATTACTACATTTCGACCCTTGCTGGCCGACAATGGCCGAAGATTGACGCTTTTATCAGCTGGCTTAAGGCCCTGGCCGAAGAGGCGAAATAACTTACACCGCCTCGCCATGATGCTGGAAACGCTGCGCCAGCGGCAGCCAGCAGCACAGGATCAGCACGCCCATCGCCGTCATCAGCATTCCGATGCTGTATTGCCCGGTTTGCGGCATCAGCGCGGAGAACCAGGCCATCACGCCGGAGCCGATATTTTGCAGGCCGCCAACCAGCGCGCCTGCGGTACCGGCGAGAAACGGGAACGGCTCCATCGCGCCGCTGGTCGCCAGCGGGAACAGCATACCCGCGCCGAAGAAGAACAGCGCCGCAGGCACCAGCAGCGTCCAGATATTCATGATGCCGAACCAGCCAGGGATCCACATCAAAATACCGGCGAACAGGCAGCTCAATACCGCCTGCCACATCAGGCTGGAGAAACGCACGTTCTGGCGGCCCGCATACCAGGAGCCAAAAAACGCCGCCGGAATAGGCAGAATAAACAGGATGCTGACCACCACGCCGTTCAGGCCAAGTACGCCGCCCATCAGCACGCCGGAGCAGGCTTCAAACACCGCCACGCCCGCCAGCCCGCCGACCAGCATCAGCAAATAGCAGTTAAAGGAGATATTGCCGAGCAGCATTTTGTAGCTGCGCATCAGGCGCGGTGGCGTGGCCTCCGCCGGGCGGGTTTCCGGCAGCCAGCGCCACATGGAGAACGCGACAATCGCGCACAGCAGCAGCAGGAAGCCGTAGCAGGCGCGCCAGCCCCAGACGCTGTCCAGCATCCCGCCGATAACCGGCGCCAGCAGCGGGCTCACCAGAATGCCCATGTTCAGCAGGCTGTTGGCCTGGCGTAAATCGCCGCCTTCGTAAAGGTCGCGCGGCATGGTTCTCGCCATCACCCCGGCCACCCCGGTGCCCATGCCCTGCAGGGCGCTCGCCAGCACCAGAATATGCAAATTCGTGGTAAACAACGCGCCGAGCGTGGCCAGCATGAAAATCACCATGCCGGCGAGGATCACCGGGCGGCGGCCAATGCGGTCGGAAAGCGGGCCATAGAACAGCTGCGACACGCCGTAGGTAAACAAATAGGCCGCCATCACGCGCTGGATTGCGCCGCTGCGCACGCCCATTTCATGAGCCATATCGGGAATCGAAGGGATGTAAATCGTCTGGGTCATCTGCCCGACAGCAACCAGCAGAATCAACATCATCAGCAGGTGGATATTGGCTAACTTTCTCATGGCGTCCGATCGTTTACCTGAAAAGAGAGAGAGGCTTCGCAGCGTATTTTGCTGTGTATGTTTTGAAAGCGAGAGGAATCTATCATAACCGAGGCAATAAGCCAGATGATGAGGCTGTTTTAACAGCAAATTTACGTGTTCGTTTGTAAAGCGAAAGCGGCAATTTTTATTGCCACCAAACGCCTGTTTTTGCCCCGCAACGGTGCAATCTTCGTTAACCCTCAGGGAATTACATTTGTTTACAGGTTAAATACAAATGCGTATATTTCTCATCCGCATTTGATCGTGTGCGTCTTTAATAAAAATCAAAAAAGTGCCGGCACCGGAAAACGCCGCCGCATCATAAAAATTCAAAATGAGGGTTTAACATGGCATTGGTTAACTTCTCCAGGGAACGGTGTACGTTACGGGCAGGTGGCCCATCACTGCTGGCAGCGGCCATTGCGCTGGCGCTGCTTCCTTCTGTGCAGGCAGAAGACACCATCACGGTGAACACCCAGACAGATAATCCGCTGGCCGGGCAGGCGCAGGATTACAGCGTCAAAACCACCACCACCGGCACCAAACTGCTGCTGGTCCCGCGCGATATTCCTCAGTCCGTCAGCGTTATCAGCCAGCAGCGTATGCAGGATCAAAACCTGCAAACCATCGGCGACGTGCTGGATAACACCACCGGCATCAGCACTAAGCTGGTGGACAGCAGCCGCGCCACCTACTTCGCGCGTGGCTTCTTTATCAGCAACTATGCCTACGACGACATGCCGACGCAGGTCAGCGACGTCTGGGACTTCGGCGACACCGGCTCGGATGCCGCCGTGTACGAAAATATTGAAGTGGTACGCGGCGCGGCCGGGCTGATGAGCGGCAGCGGCAACCCTTCGGCGTACATCAATATGGTGCGCAAGCATGCCGACAGCCGTGAATTTAAAGGCAACGTTTCCGCAAGCTACGGGAGCTGGGACAAGCAGCGCTATGTGGCGGATCTTTCTGCTCCGCTGAGTGAGTCCGGTAACGTGCGCGGCCGCGTGGTCACCGGCTATCAGGATAACGACACCTGGCTGGACAAAAGCCATTCCCGCAAGAAATTCATCTATGGCGTAGTGGACGCTGATTTAACCGACTCCACCACGCTTTCCGTCGGCTACGACTACCAGGAAAGCAACGACGACAGCCCGACCTGGGGCGGCCTACCTACCTGGTATGCCGACGGCAGCCGGACACACTTCAGCCGCAGCGCCACCACCGCGCCGGACTGGGCTTACACCAACAAAGACGCCACCAAAGTGTTCGCCAACCTGGTCCAGCGCTTTGATAACGGCTGGGAGGCGCGCATCAACACGCTGCACGCCGAAACCAACTTCGACTCTAAGCTAATGTATGTGACCGGCTTCCCGGATAAAGTGACCGGGGCGGGCACCAGCGCGTACGGCGGCTGGAACCGGGGCGAGCGTAAGCAGGATTCGGTGGATGCGTTTGTGCGCGGCGGTTTTGACCTGTTTGGCCGCCAGCACGAGCTGATGTTCGGCGGCAGCTACGGCCGCCAGCGTAATCACTATGACAACGCCATGCCGAACACCGGGTTACCTTACGGCGGCATCGCGATGGATAGCTTCTACAGCAACGTCGCGGACCCGAGCTGGTCTGCCTTCTCGCTGTACAGCAAAGACGTGGTGCGCCAGCAGGCTGCCTACACCGCAGCGCGCTTCTCGCTGGCTGACCCGCTGCACCTGATTGTGGGGGCTCGCTATACCGAATGGGATGCGGACTACAATCCGTCCACCGCGCCGCAAACCAGCCTGAGCAGCAAAAAGCATGACGTGACGCCCTACGCGGGCCTGGTTTACGACATCAACGACACCTGGTCGGCCTACACCAGCTACACCTCCATCTTCCAGCCAACCGACAAGCGCGACGTTAACGGCGATTATCTCGACCCTACCACCGGGAAGAGCTACGAAGCGGGCGTGAAGGCGGACTGGTTTAACACGCGCCTGACCACCTCGCTGGCGGTGTTCCGCATCGAGCAGGATAAAGTTGCCCAGTCGCTCGGCACGCCGGTTAACGGCAATCCTGGCGAAACGGCGTATAAATCCGTGGACGGCACCGTGAGCCGCGGCGTGGAGTTCGAGCTGAACGGCGCGCTGACCGATAACTGGCAGCTCACCTTTGGCGCTTCCCGCTATGTGGCGGACGACAATAACGGCGAGGCGGTGAACCCTGACCAGCCGCGTACCACCATGAAGTTGTTTACCCGTTACCAGCTGCCGATGCTGCCGGAAGTGACCGTGGGCGGCGGCGTGAACTGGCAGGGTAAAACCTGGCAGGATGCCTACGGCCCGAATGGCAATACGCGTATTAAGCAGGGCAGCTACGCGCTGGTGGATCTCTTCACCCGCTACCAGGTGACGAAAAACTTCGCCGTACAGGGCAACATCAACAACCTGTTCGACAAAGAATATGAATCCTGGCTTTCCGATTATGTGGTTTACGGCACGCCGCGCAGCTTCTCGCTGACGGCAAACTATAGCTTCTAAGCCAGTATGCAGAATAAGACGACTTTACTTTCTTGAGAGGGCGGGCAAAGAGGGGAAAACGTAGTTTTCCCCTCTTTCTGGCGATGCGGCTTTTCTTGTGCAGGTTAAATAGTCTGAAGAGCGTCTGGCAGCGACTGGTAATAGGCCGACTTCAGTAACGCCTGCGCGAGGTCTCTTTTGTTTTGAGAATCGAAATAGCCGTAATTAATTTTGCTCGCCAGCGGCAGGCCGGTATTTCGCATCATGAAGTAATCCATATTGCCAGACCCCAGTTTTGGTGCACGGTAGTTATCCAGCAGTCCTTGCCCCTGTAAATCGAAATTCTCCGTTACCTGAAATGCTTTTTGATAAATAGCCTGAAGCAGGATACCGAGATGGAAATTATCCGGGTGACTTACGGTCGTGAAGCAATCAACGTTATTGCTCAACTGCTCGAAATAAACCTCCGAATAGTCGAAGAAAAGTTTTCCTGTCTGGTAGAGGGTGCGGTATTTCTGTGCATCCTCCCTGAGCATCTCCAGCTGCTTATCCCTGGAAGAGATGGCGTCATGGTAATGATAAACAGCATGCTTCTGCGGAATACCCGACAAATAAAGATGTAAAAAACGGTAGTCGACGTACACCATGAGATCCGGCAACGGCCGATCGAAATAGCCCAGTTGCGGCGTTGAAACGCGGGACTCCAGCGTAGGGACAAGGCTAAGGTCAAAATACTTGCTCAGCGTGGCGGTAGAAAATGCGCCCCACTTTTCTGTGTGGTATTGCATAAAAATTAAATCACAGCTTTCCAGCTCATGATAAAAATCAATAACGTTTTCTTTTTCCTGAAGTTTATAAATTGGTGTATTAAAAATGTAGTCGATTCTGTCGCGGTGCAGACTTTCAATACTTTTAATCAGATCGCCCAGAATCTCTAGCTGACAGTTACCAATTAAAGCGAGTCTCATTGTTATTCCTTATAAGGGAGCTTTGGGGCTTATCATGCATGAAAGCAGGCTGGTTCAATCAGACAAGAAGCCACCTAAAACTGCAGAATGAGCGTTATGAATTCGCTGCTCTTTCCCGCGCCAGCGCCAGGAAGGCGGCAAGCCCGGCGGAAGGGTGCCGCCTGCCAGGATAGTAAAGGCAAAGTCCCGGGAAGGGCGGCGTCCACGCTTCCAGCAGGCGAACCAGCTTCCCTGAGCGGATTTCGGCGGCGACGTTTTGCTCCATGAAAAAGCCCACCCCGATACCTTCCAGCACCGCCTCCCGCGCCAGCGAGGCTTCGTCCAGCGTCAGCGGCCCCCGCACATCGACTTGCGCGACTTCACCCTGCTTTTCCAGATGCCAGCGGTAGAGCGAGCCGTCCGGCAGCCTGACGCGAATACAGGGATGAGCCAGCAGATCGCCCGGCGTCAGCGGCGTGCCGTGCTCCGCCAGATAAGACGGGGAAGCAACAACGGCGAAGCGCTGCGGCTGCCCAAGTGAAAGTGCAATCATATCGGCAGGCACCAGCCCGGCGACGCGCACGCCAAGATCGAAACCTTCGGCAACGATATCCACCAGCTTTCCCTCGGTCACAATATCGACCTGCATCTCCGGGCAGCGGCGCAAAAACTCAAAAACCAGCGACGAAAGCACCTGGCGAGCGGCAAAAGGCGGCGCGTTGATGCGCAGCACGCCGGACGGCGTATCGCGGTGCGCCCGCACGCTCTCCAGGGCGTCGTTCAGCCCCTGAAGAGACGGGCTGACTCTCTCGATAAACAGCCTGCCGGCCTCCGTCAGCGACACGCTGCGGGTGGTGCGGTTGAACAGGCGAACGCCAAGCTCGGCCTCAAATTTGGCCAGCGTATGGCTGAGCGCCGTGGTTGAAACGCCCAGATCGATAGCTGCCGCACGGAAAGATCCCCGGCGGGCGATGGCCTGCACGGCTTCGATATCGCCGAGGGCTATGCGCGACATTGTCCCGATTCCTTCATCATTTCATCCCGGTTTGTCCCAATTGTTTAAATTATACCGCGTTCTTAGAGTAGTGATACGGCAGGTAAATCGACTTTCTGGAGAACGTAAAATGACTGACTTTTTGACGCTGAAGGGCAAGAGAGCGCTGGTGACGTCCGGCACGAAGGGCGCCGGCGCGGCGACCGTAGCGCTGTTTCGCGAGCTGGGCGCGCAGGTGATGACCGTGGCTCGTCATGCCCCTGAAAACGTTTGTGATGAAGAGTTTGTGGCGGCGGATCTCGCCACGCGTGAGGGCTGCGAGCAACTGGTAAAAGCCGTGCAGGCGCGGCTCGGCGGCGTGGATATCATCGTGCATATGCTCGGTGGATCATCCTCCCCGGCCGGAGGTTACGCGGCGCTGGACGAAGAACAGTGGCAGCGCGAGCTGGCGCTCAACCTTTTCCCGGCGGTGCGGCTGGACAGGGCGCTGCTGCCGGGCATGACGGCGCAGGGGTCAGGCGTGATTATCCACGTCTCTTCCATTCAGCGGATTTTACCGCTGCCGGAGGCCACCACGGCCTATGCGGCGGCCAAAGCGGCGCTTTCCGCCTACAGCAAAAGCCTGTCGAAAGAGGTGTCCCCGCAGGGCGTGCGGGTGCTGCGTGTGGCGCCGGGCTGGATTGAAACTGAGGCTTCTGTTCGCCTGGCAGAGCGGCTGGCGCTGCAGGCGGGCACGGATTATGAAGGCGGGAAGCAGATCATTATGTACTCGCTGGGCGGGATCCCGCTGGGCCGCCCGGCTAAGCCTGAAGAAGTGGCTAATCTGATAGCCTTCCTGGCCTCAGACCGCGCCGCCGCGATCACCGGCACGGAGTACATCATTGACGGCGGGACGGTGCCAACCGTTTAGAAATGCACCGGCTGGCCAAAGCCGTCGCCGCTGTCGGTGCTGTTATCCCGGCGGCCTCTGGCTTCCAACTGGTCGGCACGGATCCTGTCGCGGATGTCCTGGCGCTGTTCCGGGGTGAGGTAGCGGCTGTTGTAGTAAGGGTCGGGCCACGGGGAGCGCATAAAGCTGTCGTCCAGCCGCTGCCTGTCCTGGCGATCCATCCCTGAATTGTCCGAAGATGAGCAGGCCGCAAGCAGCAGCGGAGCCAGCAGTACAAGCGCATATTTAGAGGCCATTTTTCTTCCTGAAGCGGCAAGTAATAAAAGTGAGGCAGTATCGCGCATCAACCGGGTGATGGGCGTTATCTGTCGCCAATATTGCGCAGCTTATCACGAAATAGTGAGCCGCTCAGAATGCCGATAACGCCTGCGAGCAGGACATGCCATGCTGATAAAGCTCATCTGCGTAAAAGTCAGGAATCTGGCTGTCTTTAATCGCCTGGGCCACGGCGGCGACATCGTAATTTACCGTCTGCACGGCGAGTTTTAGCTTCCCGTGACGGTAGTGGCCCATCAGCCAGGTGGCCTGCGGCTCACCGGCTTTGATGCGCCCAACCGCGCCGGTATTGGCGACGATTAACCTGCGGCCATCGCTGCGTACCAGCTCTCGAATGTCCGCATAATGGGTATGCCCCGAGACCATCACGTCGAACTGATGTTCGGTTTGCCACTTCATTAGCTGGCTGCAGGAAAACTGGCGATGCACATATTCGGACAGCGAGTCCGGGCTGGCGTGAACCAGCAGAACTCTGAGCGGCCCGGCGTTGAACGCTATCGACCTGGGCAGGGCGCTGAGCCAGCGGCGGTTATCCTCCGTCAGCGTACGTTTGCTTAAGGCAATGGCCTGTGCACGGGCGTGTTGCTCCCGAGCGGAGTGTTTAGCCAGCGGCGTGACCGGCTCGTCCATTGCCACCCGGCGGTCGTGGTTGCCCATCACCACCGGAATAGCGCGACGGCGCAGCAGCGCTATCACTTCGTTGGGCCACGGCGCGAAATCAACCACATCGCCCAGGCACCAAATTTGGTTGATGTTATGGCGGTCAATATCCTGCAATACGGCCTCAAGTGCCGGTAAGTTGGCGTGAACGTCGCTGAAAAGTGCAAAGCGGAAATCGATATCGGTAGTATTCATTTTGGCTGACTCCCGGCGCGTTCACGTAGAGTGAAAATGACGACCAGCGCAACGAAGAAAGCGAACAGCGCGGCGCAAGCCAGCATCAGCGAGAAGCCGCTGGCATAGCTGTGGCGGATCAGCGTGCTTAACGTTTGAGCCTGATGCGCCGGCCACAGGGCAAGCGCGCGCTGCACGTCTCCGGCCACAACCTGAGTAATAAAATCGTCCCGTACCGGCAGATTATTTGCCTGCATCGTCGAGGTCAGCACGTGACGCGTGTGCCCTGCCAGAATGGCCCCCAGCAGCGCAAAGCCCTGCAGAATGCCGGAGAAGCGCGCCGTGGTGCTGATGCCCGAAGCCATGCCCGCCCGTTCGTGAGGCACGGTGCCCATAATCGCCTTCTGCGTTTCGCCGTTAAGCATGCCGCCGCCGCTGCCCAGCACGGCCATGCCGGCGATAACCAGCCCCGGCCACTGCTCAAGCACGCCGCTGGCGATAATCAGGTTGCCGACGCCAACCAGCCCCAACCCTGCCGCGAGGATCCAGCGGGCAGCCATGCGGTGCGCCATCCAGCGTGCCACCATCGGGAACAGCAGCATGGCGAGCGCGAACGGCAGCATGCCGACCCCGGACGCCAGCGCGGTTTTTCCCTCCACGTTTTGCAGCATCAGCGGCAGCAGGGAAGTCATTACCTGCGCCGTGGCCGCGTAGGTAAACATCGCCAGCACTGCGCCAATAAACGGCAGCGAACGGAACAGGCGCAAATCCAGCATCGGCTGGGTTTTGTAACGCTCGACCAGCGCAAAGAACAGAAAGAACCAGGCGGCGGCGATAAAGCGGCCCATCACTTCGAAGCTGCTCCAGCCGTGTTCCGGGGCGAGGATCAGCGCCCAGGTGAGAGAAAACATAGCGGCGATAAACAGCGAAATGCCGTGCACGTCCGGCTTACCGGCGGCAGGATTGCTGGATTCTTCAATGGTGCGCAGCACCGCCATCGCCAGCAGCAGGCAGATGGGGATGTTGATGTAGAACGCCCAGCGCCAGCCGGGATACGCGCTGATGATGCCGCCCGCTAAAGGCGCGAGCACCATGGTAATGCCCATCATGCCGCCCCAGATGGCCCAGGCGCGGTCTCTGGCCTGCGGTTCCCGGAAGGTGTGGCCGATGATCGCCAGCGCCGGAGCCAGCAAAAATGCCGAGCCGACGCCCTGCAGCGCGCGGGCAACGTTCAGCATCAGAATGGTGGTTGCCGCCCCGCAGGCGAGAGAGGCCAGCGCAAACAGGGCGATGCCGAATAAAAAGATGCGCCGTCTGCCGAAGCGGTCCGCCAGCGAACCGGCGGGCAGCAGCAGGGAAGAGAAACAAAGCACGTACGCGCCAATCACCCACTCCATATCGGCGAAGTTGGCGTCCAGCCCACGGGCGATGGTCGGCAGCACCACGCCAACAATATTCGTGTCGATGACCGTCATCGCGCAGCCCATGGAGGCAACCAGCAGCACGGTGGTGTCGTTTTTGGCCACGGGCGCGGCCAGCACAGTAGACATAAAAGCTCCGAAAACGCGGGAATAACACGCCTTAAGCTTCGCGATCCGGGGTGCGGTATTCAATTTCCACGTTCGGCATTATTATTAGTTAATAGCTAATAATCAGGAGTAAAAATGGAGCTTCGCCACCTGCGTTATTTCCTTGAAGTCGCCCGAACGCTCCATTTTGGCGCGGCGGCGGAAACGCTGAATATCTCCACGCCGACGCTGTCGGTGCAAATCAGCCAGCTCGAGCGAGAGTTCGGCACGCCGCTGTTTTTACGCACCAAAAGGCGCGTGCAGCTGACCCAGGCCGGGGAGATTTTCCGCGAAGAAGCGGAGGCCACGCTGCGCCAGGCAGAACTGACGCGTGAGCGGGTACTCAGCGCCGCACGGGGTGAGCAGGGCTATATTCGCGTCGGCTATGTGGCGTCTTCGCTTTGGTCGGGCACGCTTAGCTCGGTGATGGGGGCGTTTCGGGGGCGATATCCTGATGTTTCGCTTGGCGCGCGAGAGGTGCTGATGGACAGCATGGCGGCGGCGCTGGTGGAGGGCAAAATCGACGTTGGTTTTGTCCGTGCGCCGGTCGCGTTACCGTCTGAAGTCGGGCATCTTTTGGTACAAAGCGATTGTTTTTGCCTCGCGCTGCCTGCCTCCCACCGCCTGGCTGCCAGCCAGGAAGCTATCGATCCTGCCGGTCTCGCCGGGGAGACCTTTATTTTGCCGGAGCAGACTTCCGGCTCGCACGAAGTCGCGCGGCGCGGCGGGTTTGTGCTCAACGATGCCATCCGCTCCAGCACGCTGACTGAAGTGTTGGCGCATATCGCCTTGGGCAACGGCATTGCGGTTATCCCGGAGATCATGGCGAAAACCATCGGCGTGCCGGAGGTGGTCTATCGCCCGATTGCCGGGGCGGAAATCTCTTCGGCTATCTGGATGCTGTACCGCAAGCGGGAACGCACGCCGCTGATTAAACGCCTTATCCGCTTCGCAAAAGAGCACGTTTCGGGTCGTTCAGGAAACGTTTGAACACACTCTTTCACCCCCGGGATTGATTTGGCGGTTACGCTTGATCGAGAGCATTTCTTAACCTGACCTGATTCTGGAGAAAGCATGATCAAGCCTCGTTTGTTTATCCCGGCCTTAAGCCTCCTGCTGCTGAGCGTTGGCGCGGCGGCGGCGGACAATGTCATTACCCCGGTGCGCGGCACCATTGACGCGGTCAATGATTCCTCATTGCAAATCACCACCCGGCAGGGCGAAAAGCTCTCCGTTAGCCTGACGGATAAAACCCGAATCAACGGCGTGAGCGAAGCGAAGATGAGCGACATCAAGCCCGACAGCTTTATCGGCACCGCCGCCGTGCCGCAGGCGGACGGTACGCTGAAGGCGCTGGAAGTTCACGTTTTTGCCCCGAGCCTGCGCGGCTCCGGAGAAGGGTTTAATCCGTTTGAGTCTGCCAACGGCCAGGTTAACACCATGACCAACGGCACCGTCGGCACGCTGGTGAACAGCCACGGGCGCACCATGACGGTGAAATTCCACGGCCAGCAGAAAACCGTGCAGGTGCCGGACAACGTGCCGGTGGTGCTGATTAGCCCCGCCGACAAATCCGTGCTGAAGCCGGGCGCGAAAGTGGTGCTGTTCGCCACCAAAGACGATAAAGGCCAGGCCGTCGCGCGCGGGATTTCCGCCGGAGTTAACGGGCTGACGCCGCCGATGTAACCTCTGGCAATAACTCTCACCGTTCGTTTTGCTACCAAAAAAAAACAATCATTTAAGCCCGCGCAAGCGGGTTTTTTGTCTCTTATAAATAACAATAGGTGCTTGCCATGTTGTAATTTATAAGAGACAGTAACTCAAATCTCAGGGAATGAGAGGAACGAGATGCCTTATATGGCTAAACGATACGCTACGCCTGACGGGGATGAGCCTTACACTGAATGGGTGAAAAAACTCAGAAAAAAGGACGTGCAGGCGGCGGTAAGGATAGACACTCAGGTAGCCCGTGCGGTGGCGGGTAACTTTGGGGATCACAAGTACGAAAGGGAAGGTGTTTGGGAAATGAGAATAAACTACGGGCAAGGTTTTCGGGTTTATTACTCTTTAGAAGACAGAGAAATCATTCTCCTGCTTATTGGTGGAGATAAAAAGTCCCAAACAACCGACTTAAACAAAGCAGTAAATTACCTCAAAGAGTTTAATGCGAGGCCGAAAAAATGACCGTGAAAACACTTAAACAAGCCGTTCGTGAGGCGGCTCGCTCCGATGTTGTAGATCATAACGAAGCGATGATCGAGGAACTCCGTGCCGACCCGGTTTATGCGGAGTTATACCTTAAAACTGCGCTCGAAGAGATTAACGAGCCTGGCGGCTTAGGGGGGTTCCTTGTCGCACTCCGCCAGGTGATCGAAGCCCGAGGGGGAATCGCTGAAGCTGCGAAAAAATCTGGTCTTGCGCGCCCGCACATTTACCGCGCGCTGTCTGCAAAGGGCAACCCGACGCTTTCAACGCTCGTGCAGCTCACTGCCGCCGCCGGGCTTACACTCTCGCTGAGTAAACCGCGGCACTAAAAGCAGAGCCTGACATGTTGCTCCTTATCAGGGCCAGAACAATCAGATACCAACTTACTTCTTCGGCTGTAAATGTCTGCATGATTTGAACCGTATTTTCCCCTCTCCCTTTTAGGGAGAGGGCAGGGTGAGGGTCTAGTGAAGATGATTTCCGGCCTGGCTATCGATCATTGCGAGGCCGGAATCCGTGCGTACAAAGCGGGGCGCTTTTAAATCCTCTACCAGCGCATTAATCATCTCGAATAACAGGCCGGTAATGGTTTTCTGTTGCTCTGCGGATTCCTGCTGATTCAGCAGCACGAGCGTCAGGGCGCTGCAATATTCCCGCATCAGGTCTGACTCTGGTGTCAGCGGGCAGGCATGAACCTCAATATCGCTATTTTCAGCGGTGAGAGATTCAATCAGATGTTCCGGCAGCGGTTTATCCAGCACGACTTTCAACACTTCCAGCCCGGCATACAGGCGGCCACACAGCGCCATACGCTCGACGATGTTTTTATTTTCAATCAGGACTTCAGCGTACCGCTCGCAAATATCCAGCACCTGAAAGAGGTCGTGAGAGGTACCGAGCGGGGTTTTTAAGAGGGCTGAGATCTCAGCTTGGGTAACTGGTTGAAAGCCCAGGCTTTGGGGATTAGCGGTTGTGGTACTATCGTGGTTAGCCATGGCGTTGTTCCTTTACGTAGAACGTTGTGGTTAAACGCTCCGGTATGTGTTGTAGCACTGCCGGGGCGTTGCTCTATACCGCGTATCGTTATAATGTACGTACGCGATAAGCACATACTGAGGATTACGTACGTACATGTCAACCATCAAACGCGATAAAAGCCCTAAAGGAAAGGGGTTATCCCCGACATTTCAGATACGTATCACACCGGAACTGAAAGCCCAGTTTGAAGTTGCAGCGAAAGACGCTGGCATGAGCCTTGGGAACTGGTTGAAAGAGTTAGGGCGGAAGGAGTTGGAGCGGCTAAACGGTAATGAAAATAAAATGAATGTGAATGATTAATATTCATCATTTTTTATTCATTTTAACGGAAGTTGTTTTTCGCCTAATCTCAAATGATAACTCAAGAGCCAGTACTCTTCTGAGGCATAAAATGAAGAAATAAATACCATATATAAAAGGAATGGCTGATATAAAATAGAACGCATTCTGCTTTTTAATTACTGCTAATATACTCTTTTGATCCTCTACGCTAGAATAGCTATTGCATAACATATCAATGGTTTTTATTTTTAACCTGCTCCTGGTCGAGAAGTTATTACGATCAAACTTATTATTATTACAGTCTTCTGTTGATAGTGACCAGTTTTCCCACTGGAGTTTCTTTAGGCTGATATTTGGGAAATAGTTTGTAATTTGGTTTTTCCCTACCCATATCCATGGTTCATTATTATCTACTCTGATCAGTGCAGCTGGTTTTATAGCAATGGTAAGTGCCACCAAGGATAGGTATATAAAGAAAAATGAACAGATGAATATGAAAAATGTGGTTTTTTTTCGGGGAACCAATAGTTCTAAGGTTGATATATTGAACCATCCTTTTGCTCTGGATACTTTAGTAATGTCAATTTTATTAATAGTCGCCCATGTTATAAATTTTTTTATTTCTATTTTATCGTTAGACTTAACATTGAAAAGCATGTTGAAATGTTCAATATCGTTTCTGTCTGTCCAAAAAGCGTTTAATTTTTTATCGGTAAACGAGGGGTTTCCAAGGAAAAAATACCAAAGCCTGTTTACAATACTATATCCAGATCCTGCACGTAAGCTAATATAAGAAAAAATAAATAACAATATTAATAACCAGAAAACGCTATTAATTATAGTGTCATATTTCACAATTAAAGCTGCAACACTTTCCATGAGTTAAACATCCAATCAATAACAGATTTATAACTATATGTTATTACTGGAACAAAAACTTGGCGGAAAGTCACAGGAGTCGAACCTGCCCGGCGCCGCTGGCGGCACCAACTGGAGTTGAAGTCCAGCCGCCTCACCGGAGACGACGACCTTCCGCGCCTGCATTGCTACATGGAGGCGGGCGCAGTATACCGGGTTTCATGCTGCTGCCCAATGGGTCAGTAAGAATATATGCTGCGGCTAAAGCGAAATTCTGCGCCAAATCAATCTAACCACCCACAAACTACTGTTGCCGGGCTACCCGCCAGGCCACATCCCGCATAGCCTCTTTTGCCGCCGGGCTAATGCCGCCCAGCTGGAAGAAGCCGTGGATCACGCCCAAATAACGCTGGCAACTTGCGGTAACACCCTGTTCTGTAAGCCGGGAATAAAGTCGCTCACCTTCATCGCGCAACGGATCGTATTCGGCGGTGAGGATATGCACCGGCGGTAATCCAGCAAAATCTTCGCGCCACAGCGGGCTGGCTTCCGGATGCATTACATCCGTTCCGGGGAAATAAGCTTCAAAGCCGCTGAGCAAGGTGTCGCGGGTGATGACATAGTCTTCGCCGTTCTGCTGATAGCTTGGCAGTTGGGCGGTGGCGTCGAGCATGGGATAAATTAGCATCAGGCTGGCCGGGAGCCATTTTCCGGCAGCTTTCAGGCGCAGGGCGGTGACCAGGGCAATATGCCCGCCGGCGCTGTCTCCGGCTAAGGTAATACGTTCGCTATCAACGCCGAGCCTCACCGCATGCAGCCTGATTAATATGGCGGCACGTTCGGCATCATCATGGGCGGCAGGGTAAGTGTGTTCGGGGGCCAGGCGATACTGCACGGCAATCACCCGGCATCCGCTGTGAAAAGCCAACTGGCGGAGCTGATTATCGTGAGTGGCAAACCCACCGCTGACAAAGCAGCCGCCGTGATAATAAATCACCGTCGGCAGTGTTCCACTGGCGTTGAGTGGGGAAACGATCCGCAACGGCATTCCCTCCAGTGAAATATCTTCCACCTGGACTCTGTTTTCCGTCTCGCCAGCAAGCACGGTACTGGCAACATATCCCGCCCGGCGTTCGGCAAAACTTTGCTGGTGGGAAGAGGGGCGACCGGTGGCAATAAAGTTATTCACCAGTTCTGCAATAGCGGGTTCGAGGGCCATAACAAATCCTTTTACTGGATGGATGCCCATATCCTATGCCGACCAAATGGTCAGGTAAACCCATTATTTATGGCGAGGAAAAAGCAACGCTTATTCAGCCAAAAAAGAACCACGCGGTTTTTATCAGCCCGTTTTCTACTTCGAAAACTGCCATGCTTTCAATGGGTTCATCGCTCAGGCCGTGGATCTTCTCGTGGTCGAACACCTTGTTGCCAAGCGTAGTGCGGGAAATGATTTCTGCTCGTAGGGCTGGGTTATTGAAGCGGTGCTCTTTATAGAAGGCATAAAGTGCTTCGCGTCCTTCCAGGGAAGGCGTCACGGCTGGCGGCCGGTAAGCGGTGAAGTCTTCGCTAAAGCAGGCGGCAAAGGCCTCGAGATCGTGATCGTTGTACGCCTCATACTGGCGGATGACGGGTTCAGTGACTGACATAAAAGTATCCTGATAAGAGAAACTGGTGGGCTGTCAAAGTGTGGTTGTTGTGTGCGAGGACAGAGTCTCTTGCCGGATGGAAAATGTCTAATGAAAGGATGAGGCAGATTGTGCGGTGGCCCGGCCTGCGGCTGAAACACTATTCACTGTTGCAAAGTTGCTTCGTGGTGTCTCGTGAATTTCTCTTCTTACTCAATGCGTTAATTCATTTTTCATTATTAAGATGTATTCTTTGTGAGCACTAATTGATCTTATTATGCTCAATCATGATATACAGGGATGATATATGGCTACCGTTTTTGGAGAAGGCATGGGACGGATTCTTCTGGATCTATCGGATGAGGCGATTAGGCAACTTGATGGCCTAAAGCAAAAGCGCAATTTGCCCAGGGCCGAGCTTCTAAGAGAGGCTGTTGATCAGTACCTGGCTCGGCAGCAGTCCGATATCAAAGATGCATTTGGGCTTTGGGGAGAGAGTACCCCCGATGGGCTGGAGTATGAGAGAAAGCTGCGTGAGGAGTGGTAATGGAAAAGCAATCTTCTGTCTTTGATACCAATGTATTAATCGATTTCCTGAGTGGCCGGACTGAGGCTCAAGAAATGATGGAGAAGTACAACGTCGGACGTTCAATAAGCGTTGTTACGTGGATGGAGGTGATGGTTGGAGTGAGGGATAGTCGGCAGGAAGCCCAGACTCGACAGTTCCTCTCTCATTTTGATGTATTGCCCGTCACTCAATCTGTCTCGGAAAGAGCGGTTGAACTCAGAAGGCAATATAAGATGAAACTTCCTGACGCGATCATTCTGGCCTCTACTCATGTGGCTCAAAAAACACTGCTTACTCGTAATACTAGGGACTTTAAAGATATTCCAGGCGTGATTGTGCCTTACTCACTCTCATAGCGTACTTCTGCCAGCCCCCAGTCTCCCTTCGCAATACACATTAACACCCGGTTGCATTTCATCCCGCTACAATCCGGCGTCTAAAACAATAAAGGGTTGGCAAAAGTGAAAAAACTGTTCGGGATGATGTTGGTGGGTGTTGTTGCGCTGTCGGCGGTGGCCTGCTCCAGCAGCTACGTGATGTCGACTAAAACGGGCGAAATGATCGTGACTAAAGGCAAGCCGGAGCTGGATAAGCAGACGGGGCTGACGCGTTATTATGACGCACAGGGCGTGGAGCATCAGATCCAAAACGATCAGGTGGTGCAGATGATTAAGCGCGGCTGATCGCTGGGAAAGAAATGACCGGCCAGTGAACGCTGGCCGGTAGAGCCGATTTATTCCCCTTCGCCGGGGAATAAGAACGGATTGATACTGCTGCGGGCAAAACCTTCCTGCTCCATGCGGGCGCCATATAGCTATCGGATATCCCGCTTTCGTTCCCTGTCGGCAAGTCTTCTTTTTCCCCATTTGTGATACTTTTCTCATTTATGCAAATGATTATCATTATCTATTGTGGTGTGAAAACCATGCTCGTAGATTATCTCCTGGATTAGGTGGTTAAATTTTGTTCACCGCACAAGGAGTGCTAATCATGAGTAGTGGAGAAGGTAAAGACGACCATGGGGCAACCCGGGGGAAAAAAGATGAGCCGGCGAGGTCCGGTAGTAAGCGTTCTGGTGTGGATGCATCCGATAATTCCGGATGGAGTTCTGAAAACAATCCGTGGGGAGGGAGTGGGGACAGCGGTATTCACTGGGGAGGAGGTTCCGGTAACGGCGGTTCTGATGGTGGGGGGAGTTCCGGAGGCGTGAATCTGTCGCTTTTTCCGGAAGCACAGGCATCAGTCGATTTGGGCGCGCCATCCACGCTTTCTTTAGTCGATGGACTGTGGGGCTTCTCCCTCGTCAGGTCATCAACGGTGCAAAGCGCGATAGCCAAAGCTCTTGCCCGTATTAAACCCATGGCGGCTCCCGCAGCCAGCATGTTATGGCGAGGTAGCCTGTGGGGGCTGGTGATAGAAGCCATCACGCCAACGAAAATTGCACCAGACGATATGTCAAAAGTCCGGCATGTTGTATTAACTCTTCCTGCAAAGGAAGTAACGAAAACTCCGCTATCACAGCTCCCTTCCCAATCTTACGCCCTTGTTGATGTCCGAATAACGGATGTCGTGGAAAGCGGGGTTCAAAAACTCGCGCTGACCCGTGCACCGGCCTATCCCGTCAGCGTTCCGGTTATCCAGGCCAGGCCGACTAAACGCCCAGGCGTTTATGCCGCAAGCGTGGTCGATGGTATGCCGGATATTCATATTAACGTTGGCACACAATCGCCGGTTGGCCCTCAGAAGCCGTCCGAAGAGGTGAAAGACGTCAACAATGCACCGATAGTCCAGCAGCCGATGTTTACCACCGCCGCCTACACTGAGGATGCGATTGTTGTTTTCCCTTCGGGGTCTAATGCAAGCCCGGTTTATATCTCTGCAACGCCTGTTCTGACAAAGAAACAAATAGCCGAGTTGCAGGCTGAATTTAAGCGACGCGTGGCGCAGTGGGATGCCGGGCACCCCGTTGAGGTCGCTGAAAGGCGGGCATTTGAAGCAGGAGAAGCACTCAAACTTGCTCAAAAGAACGTAAATCAGAAGCAGGCTACGCTGAACGCTTTAAAAGCCTCTCCAGAGGGATTAGCCCTTGCAGATGCCTCAAAGCACCCTATTAGCCTGAAGGAAGCCAAATTTGCTGCCATCCCAGGCTACAGTGGCGGCGGGGTGCATTTTGAGACGACGGCAACAATTGAAAACCGGCAGCAGCTCGATCAACTGATGACGCTGGGCGCCCTGAAATACCTGAATAATGTTCTGCAATGGGGGGAGGTTACAGCACCCACGCAGGATGGCGTTAAGGTTGGGAATGCGATTAAAGCCGGGACAGTAGAAACGTATAACAAATTACGCCAGCAGCTGATCGACAGACAAAAGGAAATGAATCGTGCTCAGGTAGCATTTAATACGGCAGTGGAAAGCCGTAAACAAGCTGAGCAGGGAAAAAAGAAAGCGGAAGATAATCGGGACAAGGTAAAGCAGAACAATAAGAAGCCGCGAACGGATTTTACAACGGATGATAAGATAAAAGAGCAGATGATTGATCGAGGCTGGACCGAAAAGGATATTAAGGATGTTGTTGCCAAAGGGCCTAAAGGGATATCGGTGGATAAGCGAGGTCCCAGTAAAACGCCGCCTGATTTTTTGGGGAGAAATGACGACGCTACGGTATATGGGGAGCCAGGAAAATATGTTGTGATTAACGACCGAACTCGTGAAGTAGCACAAGTTAGTGACAAGACCGATCCCGACTGGGTGGATGATGGAAGAATATTTTGGGGTGGAAAATGAGTGAAAAATTATTTAGCCACAAAACACTTTACGATAATGGTGAAGCGTTTTTTCGTTTGAAGGGGAATGCCTCAATGAAATTGTCACCTAAAGCTGCAATAGAAGTTTGCGAGGAAGCAACCAGGAGAGGAGTTTTCGTGGGAATTGTCGAGGCAGGACACTGGTACAACCCAGGCTTTCAACCCGATATGAGTACCCGCTGGGACTCGCTAAAGTTTTATAAAGATATTGATATAAAATTGAATAATGATATTGCGATTGAAAATATTAACGGTGATGTAACTGATGGTTATACCGCCTTTCTTATTACCGTTATAAGCCAGGTTTCTGATTGAGAAGGGAAATGAAGCGGCATTCATATCCGAATGCCGCTTTCGGATTTACTGTCTTTCACCGGGGAGTTGGAATGGGGTTATGCTAAAAATGAGCCCGGCTGGGTGGATGATGGAAGAATATTTTGGGGTGGAAAATGAGTGAAAAATTATTTAGCCACAGAACACTTTACGATAATGGTGAAGCGTTTTTTCGTTTGAAGGGGAATGCCTCAATGAAATTGTCACCTAAAGCTGCAATAGAAGTTTGTGAAGAGGCGACCAGAAGAGGTATTTTCATAAGTGTTATTGAAGCGGGCTATTGGCATAATCCCGGTTTTCAGACGGACATGCACCATCGATGGGACTCTAAAACTCGCCTGGAGCGGGAAGGTAATTTTAAGAAAAATAATGAACTTGCTATTGAAAATATCGATGAGGATACCAGTGAAGGGTATACGGCATTTATTATTACTATTGTAAATATATGAGATATCTCCATCAGTGCGGCATTCATATCCGAATGCCGCTTTCGGATTTACTGTCTTTCACCGGGGAGCTGGAATGGGGTTATGCTAAAAATGAGCCCGGCTGGGTGGATGATGGCAGAATATTTTGGGGGAAGAAAGTATGAATCAGAAACTCTTCGACCACGCAATTTTGTATGATGACGGTAGTGAGTTTTTTAGACTTAAAGGCAATGCCTGTATGGCACTCACGCCCAAAGCCGCAATTGAAGTTTGTGAAGAGGCGACGGCCAGAGGCGTTTATATCGGGACAATCGAAGGAGGGCACTGGCGAAATCCAGGCTTTCAACCCGATATGAGTACCCGCTGGGACTCGCTAAAGTTTTATAAAGATATTGATATAAAATTGAATAATGATATTGCGATTGAAAATATTAACGGTGATGTAGCTGAAGGTTATACTGCCTTTCTGATTACCATAATAAGCAAACTGTCTGATTGAGAAGAGAAATAAAGCGGCATTCAAACCTGAATGCCGCTTGTCGTTTATTCCCCTTCGCCGGGGAATAAGAACGGATTGATACTGCTGCGGGCAAAACCTTCCTGCTCCATGCGGGCGTCAAGCACCAGCGAGGCCAGGTCATCGGCAACCGCTTCCACTTTCGGGTCCTTTTCCTGATAGAGGATCTTCAGGTAGGTGCCACAGTCGCCGCAGCTTTCTGCCTTGATGGCCGCCTGCTCGCTGTCCAGCGACCAGTAGTTCAGGTCGCGGGTCTGCTCGCAGTTGCTGCATTTAATACGCACCACGTGCCATTCGGTTTCACACAGGTTGCAGTGCAGGTAGCGCAGGCCGTTAGTGGTACCGATATGCACCATGCTGGCGACTGGAATCGAGCCGCAAACCGGGCAGAACTGGCGCTGCTCGCCGTACTCTGCTTTGGCTTTGCCTGGAATCAGCGTTGCCATTTGCGCCCAATAGAGCGACAGCGCGGCCCAGATAAACGGCGCTTTGTCGCTGCTGACCAGCGAAAAGTCGGCGTTGAACAGCGCGGTGGCCATCTCTTCCAGTTCCTGCGAAGAAGCTTTCTCAAGATTTTCAATCACCGCTAACGCCGGGCCGTCCATTTCTGGCTTCAGCTCGGCAATCAGCGACTGCAGCAGGCGCTGCCAGTGCGGGTCGCGCGGCAGGACGTGAATGTCCAGCGGCGGCTTGCCGGTTTTGGCGGCTTCGGCAATCAGGGCGGTTAAATCCATCTCCAGCGGGTGGTCGTACAGCACCACTTCCTGGGCGTGAGCTATCAGCGCGGCAAAGCGCAGGTAGTCGCCCAGCGGGTTGCTGGCAGCCAGCTCGCGCAGGCGTTCAGCGCGGCGGTTGTAGAGATTTTTGAGCCTGGGGAATAATAACGGCGGAATCACTTCCGCCGTGCGTTTCTCGCTCTTCTCCAGCTGATCTTGCGGGATTATGCGAATACTCATTCAGATTTTTTTTCCGTTGTCTTGCGGACTTCGCGATACCATTTCGGGTGATGTTTCTTCGCCCACGTCGTGGTAACCCAGCCCTCCACCATCGCGGTGATGGTGCCTTTTACCCAAAGGGCGGCGTAAATATGCACCATAATAACCACAATTAACGCTACCGCGGCAAATGAATGCAGCATTAACGCAAATCGAATAACCGGGATAGGGAAGACTGGCGCAAAGTAAGGACGCCAGATAATCACGCCGCTCGCCAGCAACAGCACCAGGAAAATAATCGCCGCCCAGAACACGCATTTCTGGCCGAAGTTATAGCGCCCGGTGTCTCCCACTTCCTCGTTGACGACGATCTTACGAATATTCTTCGCCCAAAAGATATCATCCCGATTGATTAGGTTGTGGTGCCAGTAACGGAAAAACATGATGATAAACGAGGCGAACATCACCACCCCAACGAACGGGTGGAGGATGCGCGCCAGCTGCGGCGTGCCGAGAATGCCCATCAGCCAGTTGAAGGACGGGAAGAAAAAGCCCAGTCCGCTCACCGCCGCCAGCACGAAGCAGAAGGCGGTGATCCAGTGGTTGATGCGCTCAGGCGCGCTGTAGCGCTGAATGGTCGGTTGCTTTTTCATTTACGCACCTCGTCGTCGTCATGGTGCAGATTATCGTCCTCTTCATCGGCACGGTTCGGGCCGACCCCAACGTAGTGGAAGACGCTGGCGGCGAAGGTGGCCGCAAAGCCGATGGCGGCCAGCGGTTTCCAGACGCCTTTCCAGAACTTCACGGTTGGGCTGATGGACGGGTTCTCCGGCAGGCCATGATACAGCGTCGGCTTGTCCGCATGATGCAGCACGTACATGACGTGCGTCCCGCCAACGCCGGCCGGATCGTACAAACCTGCGTTGTCGTAACCACGGGTTTTCAGCTCCGTCACGCGCTCGCCGGCGAGGGTTTTCATGTCCTCTTTCGAGCCGAAATGAATCGCCCCGGTCGGGCAGGTCTTCACGCACGCTGGCTCCTGGCCCACGGTGACGCGGTCTACGCACAGGGTGCATTTGTAGACGCGGTTGTCTTCCGGGTTCAGGCGCGGCACGTCGAACGGGCAGCCGGCGATGCAGTAGCCGCAGCCGATGCATTGCTCAGACTGGAAGTCGACGATGCCGTTGGCATACTGAATAATCGCCCCTTCCGACGGGCACGCCTTCAGGCAGCCCGGATCCGCGCAGTGCATACAGCCGTCTTTGCGGATCAGCCATTCCAGTTTGTCGTTTTGCTCCACTTCCGAGAAGCGCATCACCGTCCATGATTTGGCGGTCAGGTCCGCCGGGTTGTCGTACACCCCGACGTTGTGCCCCACTTCATCACGGATGTCGTTCCATTCCGAGCACGCCACCTGGCAGGCCTTACAGCCGATGCAGGTGGTAACGTCGATAAGCTTGGCGACCTCTTGCTGGTGATCCCGCGCCTGAGGCGCGGGCGTGAAGCCGTTAGTAGCGGAACGACGGATAATGTCCTGAGATTGATAAGCCATAATTCGTCTCCGTTACACCTTTTCCACGTTGACCAGGAACGCCTTGAACTCCGGCGTTTGCGTGTTGGCATCCCCGACAAACGGCGTCAGGGTGTTGGCAATAAAGCCTTTTTTCGCCACGCCTTCGTAACCCCAGTGAATCGGGATCCCGATGGTGTCCACTTTCTGACCGTGAACGTCCAGCGTGCGGATACGCTTGGTCACCACCGCTTTGGCTTTGATGTAGCCGCGCCTGGAGGAGACCTTCACCGTGTCGCCGTGGGCGATGCCGAGCTTGTTGGCCAGCTTCTCGCCAATCTCGACAAACTGCTCCGGCTGCGCGATGGCGTTCAGCAGCGCGTGTTTGGTCCAGTAGTGGAAGTGCTCCGTCAGACGATAGGTGGTGCCGACATACGGGAACTTGTCATGCGTGCCCATCGCTTCCAGGTCATCTTTAAACACGCGTGCCGCCGGGTTGGAGACCACGTTCGGGTGCAGCGGGTTGGTGCCCAGCGGCGTTTCAAACGGCTCGTAGTGTTCCGGGAACGGCCCCTCTGCCATCTTGTCGAGGGCAAACAGGCGACCCAGGCCTTCCGGCTGCATGATAAACGGCCCGACGCCGCTGTCCGGCGCGGCGGTGCTGTAGTCCGGCACGTCGATGCCGCCCCACTTGGCGCCATCCCAGGAGATCAGGCGGCGTTTTTCATCCCACGGTTTACCCGATGGATCGGCGGAGGCACGGTTATACAGGATGCGGCGGTTAAGCGGCCACGCCCATGCCCAGCCCAGCGTATTGCCCAGGCCTGACGGATCGGCGTTGTCGCGGCGCGCCATCTGGTTACCGTCCGGCGTCCAGCTCCCGGCGAATATCCAGCAGCCGCTGGAGGTTGTCCCGTCGTCGCGCAGCTGAGCAAAGGAGCTGAGCTGCTGCCCTTTTTTCACCAGCACCGCACCGGTGGCCGGGTCGATCAGGTCTTCCAGCGCCTTGCCGTTGCTTTCCATGGCCACTTCTTCCGGCGCCGGGTTGTCTGGCGTCAGGTACTTCCAGGTCATGTTCAGCACCTGCTCAGGCACTTTGCCGCCGTCGCGCTCGTACATGTGGCGCAGGCGGGTGAAGATGCCGGAGAGGATTTCGCCGTCGTTCAGCGCTTCCCCTGGCGCATCCGCCCCTTTCCAGTGCCACTGCAGCCAGCGCCCGGAGTTCACGATGGAGCCGTTCTCTTCCGCGAAGCAGGTGGACGGCAGGCGGAACACCTCGGTCTGAATTTTCGACGGATCAACGTCGTTCATCTCGCCGTGGTTCTGCCAGAAGTTGGACGTTTCGGTGTTCAGCGGGTCAATGGTGACCAGGAACTTCAGCTTCGAGAGCGAGGCCACGACCTTGTTCTTGTTAGGGAACGAGGCCACCGGGTTAAAGCCCTGGCACAGATAGCCGTTGACCTTGCCCTGGCTCATCATCTCGAAGTACTGCAGCACGTCGTAGCCTTTGTCCCACTTTGGCAGCCAGTCGTAGCCCCAGCCGTTTTCTTTCGTCGCTTTGTCGCCAAAGAAGGCTTTCATCATCGAGACGAAGAATTTCGGGTAGTTGCCCCAGTAGTTCACCTGGCCTTTCAGCAGCGGTTTAGGCGTGTTGGCCGCCAGATAGCTGTCGATATCCACCTGTTTTTCGCTCGGCAGGTTCATGTAACCCGGCAGGCTGGTGGAAAGCAGGCCAAGGTCGGTCAGACCCTGAATGTTGGAGTGGCCGCGCAGGGCGTTGACGCCGCCGCCTGCCATCCCCATGTTGCCGAGCAGCAGCTGGATCATCGCCATGGTGCGAATGTTCTGCGCGCCGATGGAGTGCTGTGTCCAGCCCAGGGCGTACAGGAACGAGGCGGTTTTGTCCGCCACGCTGGTTTCGGCGATGTACTCGCAGACCTTCAGGAAGTCTTCTTTCGGCGTGCCGCAGATACTGGTCACCACATCCGGCGTGTAGCGGGAAATATGCTCTTTCAGCAGGTTCCACACGCAGCGCGGGTGCTGAAGCGTCAGGTCGCGTTTGGCGAAGCCTTCTTCATCCAGCTCGTAGTTCCAGGTGGTTTTGTCGTACTTGCGGTTCACCGCGTCGTAGCCGGTGAACAGGCCGTCGTCGAAGCCGAAGTCCTCACGCACAATCAGGTTGGCGTTGGTGTAAGACTCGACGTACTCGCGGTTGAATTTGTTGTTGTTTATCAGGTACAGCAGAACGCCCGACAGGAAAGCAATGTCGGTCCCGGAACGGATAGGCGTGTAGAAATCCGCCACCGAAGCGGTTCGCGTAAAGCGAGGATCGATAACAATCAGCTTCGCGCCGTTGTGAATTTTGGCTTCCATCGCCCAGCGGAATCCCACCGGATGCGCTTCTGCCGCGTTCCCACCCATCACCACGATGAGGTTGGCGTTTTTGATATCAACCCAGTGGTTGGTCATCGCACCGCGACCAAATGTTGGAGCAAGACTTGCTACCGTTGGTCCGTGTCAGACACGCGCCTGGTTATCCACGGCAAGCATGCCGAGGGCGCGGGTAAATTTCTGGGTTAAATAGCCGGTTTCGTTGCTCGACGCGGAGGCGCAAAGCATCCCCGTGGAGAGCCAGCGGTTGACCGTGGTGCCCTGTTCGTTTTTTTCAATGAAGTTGGCATCGCGGTCTTCTTTCATCAGCTTCGCGATGCGGTCAAAGGCATCTTCCCAGCTGATTTGCTGCCATTTATCGGAACCTGGCGCGCGGTATGAAGGCGTTTTCAGGCGGCTTTCGGAATGGATAAAGTCCACCAGACCGGCCCCTTTCGGGCACAGCGCGCCACGGTTTACCGGGTGGTCCGGGTCACCTTCGATATGGAAAATTGAGGCTTTTGCGTTTTTTGCGCCGTCGCCGAGGCTATACATCAATAGCCCACAGCCGACGGAGCAGTATGTGCAGGTGTTACGGGTTTCACGGGTGCGCAGTAGCTTATACTGCCGGGTTTCCGCGAGCGCAACGCCGGGGGCAAAGCCCAGCGCGGCTGCCGTGGTGCCTGCCATACCGCCAGCGCAGATCTTAAAGAACTGCCTTCTGCTGACCTGCATGGATCGCTCCTTACATTCGACATTTCACATTGCTTAGGATTTATTTTTTGCGGGGCGACCCGCAAAGGTTCACAATTGGAACCCTTATTGATTTTGATGGCTTACTTCCCTTCATCCAGAAGGGGTATTTCCAGAATACCACATTGGTACTGCGGGTGTTCTCGATTGGTTAAAACAAAGTGAACAAATTTGACCACTCTGACAAAAAAATTATGGAACAGGTAACCGGTGCGCGCACGATCGAGCTTTGGCACCGGGGTAATCTCACCGTAGCTGAAACCGACTGGCTGGCGGAGGAAATCCCTGTCGCGCTGGTCTACAACGGCATTTCCCACGTCGTGATGATGGCTTCGCCAAAGGATCTGGAAGCGTTTGCGCTGGGGTTTTCCCTGTCCGAAGGCATTATTCAAAGCCCGGCTGATATTTACGGGATGGATGTGTTGTCGTCCTGTAACGGCATTGAGGTGCAGATAGAGCTGTCCAGCCGCCGCTTTGCGGGCCTGAAAGAGCGTCGCCGGGCGCTGGCCGGACGAACCGGCTGCGGCGTTTGCGGCGTTGAGCAGTTAAACGATATTGGCCGCCCGGTGCCGCCGCTGCCGTTTACCCAGACGTTTGCCCTGGAAAAGCTGGATGAGGCGCTGAAAAAAATGCGTGGCTATCAGCCTGTCGGTGAGTTAACCGGCTGTACCCATGCGGCGCTGTGGCTTGATCCTGACGGGCAGATCCTCGACGGGCGGGAAGATATCGGCCGCCACGTCGCGCTGGATAAAATGCTCGGTATTCGTAGCCGCAACCCGTGGCACAACGGCGCCGCGCTGGTCTCCAGCCGTGCCAGCTATGAGATGGTGCAGAAGGCCGCGATGTGCGGTATTGAAATCCTGTTCGCGGTGTCTGCGGCGACTTCGCTGGCGGTGGAGGTTGCGCAGCGTACGAATCTGACGCTGGTGGGCTTTAACCGGCCAGGCCGTGCTACGGTTTATACGCACCCGGAGCGGCTGCGCTAGATTTTCCCCTCACCCCGGTTTTTAGAATCTTCCGGGAGATCTCTTTAGCTCAGTTGTTGTTCCGTTCACCCGTAGATCGATTTCCTCTGCGCGTTCAGCGACTGTGACGTTCTGTGTAGCTG
The DNA here is from genome assembly GCA_009668225.1 of Enterobacteriaceae bacterium RIT693. GTDB lineage: Bacteria > Pseudomonadota > Gammaproteobacteria > Enterobacterales > Enterobacteriaceae > Cedecea. The sequence continues at coordinate 214,628 of WJYK01000005.1, forward strand.
CGGGTTAAAAGCGAGGCTTGGTTCCGGCTTAAATCGCCTCCGTTTTCTCTCCGACTGGCCGGAGGCTGAGAGCGTCGGGAACGCATCTCAGCCGACCCAGGACTGGGAGATAAAACGGAGGTCTGCCGCTTTAGCGGTCGATTTATTTGGCCGGGAGTCCGGGGTCTCGGGGGAGTGACGGTGACTCCACCGAGACGTTTACCGGTGCGGTGGCTACATATGAAACAGGGCTGGAAGTGAACGGAACCTTAGCCGATCCTTCATAGAACGTATTTGTGACTAAGGCTTAGCCCCGCCAGGGTGAGGGGCAATCCTCAGAACAGGCCCAGCGGCTTGTCGGAATAGCTCACCAGCAGGCACTTGGTCTGCTGATAATGCTCCAGCATCATCTTATGGGTCTCGCGCCCGATCCCGGACTGTTTATAACCACCAAACGCCGCGTGTGCCGGGTAGGCGTGATAGCAGTTGGTCCACACGCGCCCGGCCTGTATGCCGCGTCCCATTTTGTAGGCCAGGCTGCCGTTGCGGCTCCAGACGCCAGCGCCAAGGCCGTATTCGGTATCGTTCGCCAGCTCCAGCGCTTCCTCCACGGTTTTAAACGTGGTGACGGCGAGCACCGGCCCGAAGATTTCCTCCTGGAATACACGCATGTTGTTTTTACCAAACAGAATGGTCGGCTCGAGGTAGTAACCCGCCTGCAGGTCGCCCGTCAGCGCTTTTCTACGCCCGCCGGTCAGCACGTCCGCGCCTTCCTTCTTGCCGATGTCGATGTAGTTGAGGATGGTCTCCATCTGCCCCTGGGACACCTGCGCGCCCATTTGGGTGCGGCTGTCCAGCGGATTGCCGCTGCGGATAGCTTCTACCCGGCGAATAGCCCGCTCAATGAAACGCTCGTAGATGGACTCCTGCACCAGCGCGCGGCTCGGGCAGGTGCAGACCTCGCCCTGGTTGAAGGCAAACAGCGCAAAGCCCTCCAGCGCCTTGTCGAAGAAGGCGTCTTCCTCTTCCATCACGTCGGCAAAGAAGATGTTCGGCGATTTACCGCCCAGCTCCAGGGTGACCGGGATAATGTTCTGGGTAGCGTACTGCATGATCTGCTGGCCGACCTCGGTCGAGCCGGTGAAGGCCACCTTGGCGATGCGTTTCGACGTTGCCAGGTATTCGCCAATCTCGCCGCCCGCGCCGTTAACCACGTTGATGACGCCCGGCGGCAGCAAGTCCCCCACCAGTTCCATCAACAGCAGCACGGAGAGCGGGGTGAGCCGCGCTGGCTTCAGCACAATGCAGTTGCCCGCGGCCAGCGCCGGTGCCATTTTCCAGCTCGCCATCAGCAGCGGGAAGTTCCACGGAATAATCTGTGCGACCACGCCGAGCGGCTCGTGGAAGTGGTAGGCCACGGTGTCTTTATCCACCTCGCTGATACCGCCCTCCTGGGCACGAATGCAGGAGGCGAAATAGCGGAAGTGGTCGATGGCCAGCGGCACGTCGGCGGCGCTGGTTTCGCGGATCGGTTTGCCGTTGTCCCAGGTTTCCGCCGTCGCCAGCAGCGCAATGTTCTGCTCCATACGGTCGGCAATTTTCAGCAGGATGTTGGCGCGTTCCTGTACGGACATTTGCCCCCAGCCCGCTTTGGCTTCGTGGGCGGCGTCCAGCGCCAGGTCGATGTCGGCCTTGCCGGAGCTGGCGATTTCGCACAGCGGCTGGCCGGTAATCGGAGTCAGGTTTTCATAGTACTGGCCGCCAACCGGGGCAACCCACTGCCCGCCTATGTAGTTGTCGTAACGGGGTTTGAGTTTAAGCGGAAAACCATATTCACCGGGGATGATTCGGGTATCGGGGGGATTATTCGTCATAGCCTTTTCCTTGTGATGTTTTCACCCACAAGGGTAGTCTGGATCGCTCATTTCTTCGCCATTTCACGTCCGCTTTACGACGCGCTTCACGGATTAACGCCGGAGAAGAGGGAAATAACTCTTCTCCGGCAGGCGGGGATCAGCGTGAAGGGGTAAACAACGCCTTGTCACGCAGCAGGTGGTCGTTGCCGCGCCGGCGGGTAAAGCCGGTTTTGTCGAAATACTCCAGAATCTGAATCGCCAGCTTGCGGCCAACGCCTAATCTGTCGCGGAAGTCTGCCGCGTTGGTGGCGCCGTGGGTTTGATCCAGTTCGCGGATCAGATCGGCGAAGGTTTGCAGCCGATCGTTACGGTAATAACGATCTTTCAGAATCGCGGTGACCAGACCCTGTTGGGCGGCGGATCGTAGCAGCTGACGCATAACTTGCTCTTGCTGGCCGGTCTCTTTTGCCAGGTCGCGCACCCACCATGGCTCATCGCCAAGCAGCGCGTCTACTTTGTCCCAAACCGCCTGCTGCGTGGCAGAAAAACCGGGCTCATGCCCCGGCAGGTGTAGCCAGCCCTGGCGGCTCATCAGCAGGCCTTCACCGCGCATTCTTTCGATAAGCGACAGCACCAGGCCTTCGTCTTCCGCGGGCAGCGCCATGCGGCGCAGGCGTTCGCGACCAGGGCCGGGCTGATCGTCATGCTGCTGGTGGTAGCGTGCCAGCACGTCGAGCAGTTTTTGCTGCCAGCGGGTAGCAACGTCCTGACTTAGCAGCGCATTGCCCGCCTGCAGATAACCTGGCTGGCCGAGCAGAGCCTGAAGACCTTCCGCCGTTAGCTGGCGTGCCCACGCAAATTCGTTGAGCAGCACGGCGCCGCGCGTCAGATGTGCTTCCAGCGCCAGCCGATCATCGGTGGTTTTTGCCAGCTCAGCCAGCCAGGCCAGAAAAACGGGCTGACGCTTGCCGCGTCGCGGAGCGTTTAGCAGAACGGCCCGCGCCCCGGCAAGCGTGGTGCGGGCGCTGATGTCGCGCAGCACCAGACGGTCGTTATCCGCCAGCCACAGCGGTACATCCAGCACCAGTTCGGCCAGGTTTCCTTCAACCAGGGAAACTCGCCCGGTCACGTGGCGCGCAGAGTGGTGGATATGCAGCGGCTGCCACTGCTGGAGCGGGTGCAGCGTTTGCAGCTCGACAATGACGCGCTCAACCGGCTGCAGCGGTTTTTCGCTCAGCAGCCAGTCGCCCCGGCTGATGTCGGTTTTTTCCGCGTCACCGCTGATGTTCAGCGCAATGCGCTGCCCGGCCATCGCGCTGGAGACCTGCTGGTTTTGCGCATGCAGGCCGCGCACGCGCATCGGTTTCTCCGCGCCGGTCAGCCAGAGCGAATCGCCGATGTTCACTGCGCCGCTCAGCGCCGTGCCGGTGACAACCAGGCCTGCGCCCTTAACCGTAAACGCCCGATCGATAGCCAGACGGAAGCGGTGCGCGGTGGCATGAGGGCGTTCGCTTAGCGCTTTGAGATGCTGCTGTAGCGCTTCTACGCCTTCTCCGCGGGTGGCGGTGGTCACAAAGATTGCGGCCTGAGTATCGCCCAGCAGAACGGCAACTTCGTTGCGGACTTCTTCAATGCGGCTTTCGCTCACGCGGTCGGCTTTGGTCAGCGCAACGGTAATCTGCGGATTGCCCGTCAGTTGTAAAATCGCCAGATGTTCGCGGGTTTGCGCCATCACGCCGTCGTCGCAGGCGATGACCAGCAGCGCATGGTCGATGCCGCCGACGCCCGCCAGCATGTTGGCCAGAAACTTCTCGTGACCCGGCACGTCGATGAAACCAATCACACGGCCATCCGGCTGCGGCCAGTAGGCATAACCGAGGTCGATGGTCATGCCGCGCTTTTTTTCTTCCGGCAGGCGGTCGGCATTTACGCCGGTCAGCGCCTGAAGAAGGGTGGTTTTGCCGTGGTCGACGTGCCCGGCGGTAGCAATAATCACTGGGCAATGCCCTCCAGCAGCAGCGCTTCGTTTTCGAGGCAGCGTAAATCCAGCCACAGGCGGCCATCGGCAATGCGGCCAATCACCGGCCTTTCAAGCTCGCGCAGGGTTTGCGTCAGTGAGGCAAGCGTTGAGCCACGTCCGTCTTTCGGCGTAAAGGTCAGGGCTGCGCCCGGCAGGCGGTCGACGGGCAAAGAGCCGCTGCCGATTTGCGACAGGCACGCTTCAACGCGCACGTTAAACCGTTCGCCAAAACGCTGCTCAAATGCGGGCAGCAGGCGGGTTGCCTGCAAATGGATGTCTTCCGCGCTGCGGGTTAGCAGGCGCAGGGTTGGCAGACGTTCAACCAGCGTTTCCGGGTGCTGGTACAGCCGCAGCGTGGCCTCCAGCGCCGCCAGCGTCATTTTGTCGGCACGCAGCGCGCGCTTAAGCGGGTGGCTCTGGATACGCGCGATAAGCGCCTTTTTGCCAACGATGATCCCGGCCTGCGGGCCACCGAGCAGCTTGTCGCCGGAGAAACTCACCAGGCTCACGCCGTCGGCAATCAGCTGCTGCGGCATCGGCTCCGGCGGCAGGCCCCACTGACTTAGATCCACCAGCGACCCGCTGCCCAGGTCGGTGACGACCGGCAGGTTACGTTCGTTGCCCAGCGCGACCAGTTCGGCCTCGCTGACTGCTTTGGTGAAGCCTTCGATATGATAGTTGCTGGTGTGAACCTTCATCAGCAGCGCGGTGTTTTCGCCCGCAGCCGCGCGGTAGTCTTTCAGGTGTGTGCGGTTGGTCGTGCCGACTTCAACCAGCGTACAGCCCGCCTGGCGCATGACGTCAGGGATGCGAAACGCGCCGCCAATTTCCACCAGTTCGCCGCGCGAAACCACCACGTCGCCGCCGTTCGCACAGGCTGCCAGCATCAGCAGCACCGCTGCCGCATTGTTGTTGACGATGCAGGCGTCTTCCGCGCCGGTCAGTTCGCAAAGCAGGTCGGCGATGGCGCGATCGCGGTGGCCGCGTCCGGCGTCATCCAGCGAATATTCGAGCGTCACGGCGGAGCGCATGGCTTCGCTTACGGCATCAATGGCCGCTTCGGCCTGGAGCGCCCGCCCGAGATTGGTGTGCAGCACGGTGCCGGTCAGGTTGAAAACCGGCTGCAGCGCGCTGCGCTGGCTGGCCTCGAGTACTGCACGTGCTTTCTTTGCCCAGTCCTCACTCCAGTCCGGCAATGCGTTTGCGGTGCGGATGTGCTCGCGCGCTTCGCTCTGCAGCGTGCGCAGGGTGGTCACCACGCGAGTATGGCCGAACTCGGCAAGCAAGGAGGTAAAGGCGGCATCGCGCAGCAGGCGGTCGGTCGCCGGAAGATGACTAAAAAGCGTTTGAGTTATCGTCATGGCAGGGACTGAATTAGGAAATGTGTTAGCAATATTACAGGGGACAGCGTCCCCTGTCCTGGCAGCAGATCATGCCGTGGGTGGTTCGGTGCGGGCAAAACTCTCACGCTGGAACAGCTGTTCGACCAGCCTGACCAGGTGAGGGCGGTTTACACACCAGCCCGGCGCGACGCGACGAAAATTAAGATAGCCCACGGCACAGGCCGCGGAAATATTGGCCAGATTGAGCGGCTCTGCCGTCAGCGTGCCGTCGGCGGCGTACTGCTCCAGCATATCCAGGGCGCGACCAATCTTCTCGCGTTGGCGGAACAATACCTCTTCAGACTGCTGCTCTACCGGGCGTAACTTCTCACGTACCGACGTTAACGCCGCGTCCAGAATACCGTCTGATAAGGCTTCAAGCTGGCGCACTTCCAGCGCCGCTTTCGGATCTTGCGGAATCAACGCTGGCGCAACGTTCAACAGCTCAAGGTACTGGGCGATGATCGGTGAATCAAACCAGCGTTCGCCTTCATCGGCGATAAGCGTCGGCACTTTGCCGAGCGGGTTATATTGCGGAGCCGGACTGTCGCCTACCCACGGGTTGACGTTAATAAACTCAAAGCTAAGGCCTTTCTCCAGCAGGATAACCGAGATTTTTCGCACGTAGGGGCTGGTGTAATTACCGATCAGTTTCATGACATTATCCATTTTTGCCAACCAGAGGTAAGTATGGAACAGATACCCAACATTGGTGAAAAAGTCTACGCCTGCCACGCTTTAACGTAGTCGACGAAGGCGCGTAGCGCGCTGGGCATGTACTGGCGGCTTGGGTAATAAAACTGGAAGGGCGGAAGATCGGGCAGCCAGCCTTCCAGCATCGAAACCAGCCTGCCGCTTCGCTGTAATTTACTTTCATCCCGTGATTACGCTTCGTTTTTTGTCAACGCCTGGATTTTAACTGGATCACATTAGGATTAATCCTCCTCAAAATACTTTGTGAGTTAGATCACAAACAAATAACAAAGACGTCATAACTAAATGTGATGTTAGTCACATAAAAAGGTCAGTCAGGGTTAAAAATGCATCCGTGTACTTTTTTTACACAACGATTATGTGATCGATATCACTCAATATTGACGGGTGATCCCTGAATATTGGTGATCTAAGTCACATAATAAGGCGCTTGCTGGACAGCTTAACGATTCAGTGCCAGATTCGCGTCACTTTACTGCATCAGGCCGGCGACCCTGCCGCTACGTTAACAATAAACCTCGGGCTGCTTTTCAGCGCGGAACACCAACAAGGGGTATGTGTATGTCATCCGATATCAAGATCAAAGTGCAAAGCTTTGGTCGTTTCCTCAGCAATATGGTAATGCCAAATATCGGGGCGTTTATCGCCTGGGGTATTATCACGGCCTTATTTATTCCCACCGGATGGTTGCCAAACGAGACGCTGGCGAAGCTGGTAGGCCCGATGATCACTTACCTGCTGCCGCTGCTGATCGGTTTTACCGGTGGTCGCCTGATTGGCGGTGACCGCGGCGGCGTCGTCGGTGCTATCACCACCATGGGCGTTATCGTTGGTGCAGACATGCCGATGTTCCTCGGCGCAATGATTGCAGGCCCGCTGGGCGGCTGGGCGATTAAGCACTTCGACAAATGGGTCGACGGTAAAATCAAATCCGGCTTTGAAATGCTGGTGAACAACTTCTCCGCCGGTATCATCGGGATGATCCTGGCGATTCTGGCGTTCCTCGGCATCGGCCCTGCGGTTGAAGTCCTGTCCAAAGTTCTGGCGGCGGGCGTTAACTTCATGGTGGTGCACGACATGCTGCCGCTGGCGTCCATCTTCGTGGAACCGGCGAAAATCCTGTTCCTGAACAACGCCATCAACCACGGCATCTTCTCGCCGCTGGGTATTCAGCAGTCCCACGAGCTGGGCAAATCCATCTTCTTCCTGATTGAAGCGAACCCGGGTCCGGGTATGGGCGTCCTGCTGGCGTACATGTTCTTCGGTCGCGGTAATGCTAAACAGTCTGCGGGCGGCGCGGCTATCATCCACTTCCTGGGCGGTATCCACGAAATTTACTTCCCGTACGTACTGATGAACCCCCGTCTGATTCTGGCCGTTATCCTCGGCGGTATGACCGGCGTGTTCACCCTGACCGTGCTGAACGGCGGCCTGGTGTCTCCGGCTTCCCCGGGCTCTATCCTGGCGGTTCTGGCGATGACCCCGAAAGGCGCTTACTTCGCTAACATCGCGGCTATCTGTGCGGCAATGATTGTTTCCTTCGTGGTCTCCGCCATCCTGCTGAAAACCAGCAAAGTGAAAGAAGAAGACGATATCGAAGCTGCGGCTCGCCGTATGCAGGAAATGAAGGCTGAATCCAAAGGTGGCGCAGCGCCGCTGGCGGTAGGTGCTGGCCTGTCTAACGACCTGAGCCACGTGCGTAAAATCATCGTAGCCTGCGACGCAGGTATGGGCTCCAGCGCCATGGGCGCAGGCGTGCTGCGTAAGAAAGTGAACGATGCTGGCCTGAAAAACATCTCCGTGACCAACTGCGCTATCAACAGCCTGCCGGACGACGTTGACCTGGTGATTACCCACCGCGACCTGACCGAGCGTGCGATGCGCCAGGTGCCACAGGCGCAGCATATCTCCCTGACCAACTTCCTCGACAGCAGCCTGTATGCCAACCTGGTTGAGCGTCTGATTGCCTCTCAGAACCTGAGCGACAAAGAAGTGAAGGTGATGAGCAGCCTGGAAGACAGCTTTGTCTCCAGCGAAGACGCGGTGTTCAAGCTCGGCGCGGGTAACGTGTTCCTGGGCCTGAAAGCCAGCAACAAAGAAGAAGCGATCCGCTTTGCCGGTGAGCAACTGGTGAACGGCGGCTACGTACAGCCGGAATACGTGGACGCCATGTTTGAGCGCGAAAAACTGACCCCAACCTATCTGGGCGAAGGTATTGCGGTTCCTCACGGTACCGTTGAAGCGAAAGACCGCGTACTGAAAACCGGCGTGGTGTTCTGCCAGTATCCGGAAGGCGTTCACTTCGGTGAAGAGCCGGAAGACGTTGCCCGCCTGGTTATCGGTATTGCCGCCCGCAATAACGAGCACATCCAGGTGATCACCAGCCTGACCAACGCGCTGGATGATGAGTCGGTGATTGAGCGCCTGGCGCACACCACCAGCGTCCAGGAAGTGCTGGATCTGCTGGCCGGTAAGAAATAAGACCCTCACCCCGACCCTCTCCCTAAAAGGGAGAGGGAGTAAAAAGGGGCGATTCTGGATGTACCCTCTCCCTCTTGGGGAGAGGGCTAGGGTGAGGGGATTCGCATACAGTATCCTTACCCCAGCCCTCACGGGTGAAATAATCAGGAAGGTTAACGCAATGAAAGCATTACATTTTGGTGCAGGTAATATCGGTCGTGGCTTTATCGGTAAACTGCTGGCAGACGCCGGTCTGCAGCTGACTTTTGCCGACGTAAACCAGGTGGTTCTGGATGCGCTGAACGCGCGTCACAGCTACCAGGTTCACGTGGTGGGCGAGCAGCAGCAGATTGATACCGTCTCCAACGTGAATGCCGTCAGCAGCATCGGCGACGACGTGGTCGCGCTCATCTCTCAGGTAGACCTGGTCACCACCGCTGTGGGCCCGGTTGTGCTGGAACGCATCGCGCCAACGCTTGCCAAAGGCCTGGAGCTGCGTCGCGCCAACGGCAACGACACGCCGCTGAACATCATCGCCTGTGAAAATATGGTGCGCGGCACCAGCCAGCTGAAGGAGCACGTGAAAAAAGCGCTGTCCGCTGAGGCATGGGCGTGGGTTGAGCAGCACGTTGGCTTTGTCGATTCTGCGGTTGACCGCATCGTTCCGCCGTCCGAGTCCGCCACTAACGACCCGCTGGAAGTGACCGTTGAAACCTTTAGCGAGTGGATTGTGGATAAAACTCAGTTCAAAGGTGAGCTACCGAACATTCCTGGCATGGAACTTACTGATAATCTTATGGCGTTTGTCGAGCGCAAGCTCTTCACGCTGAATACCGGGCATGCTATAACCGCGTACCTCGGCCAGCTGGCCGGGCACCAGACTATCCGCGATGCCATTCTTGATGAGAAAGTGCGCGCCGTAGTGAAAGGGGCGATGGAAGAGAGCGGCGCGGTGCTGATCAAGCGCTACGGTTTTGAAGCCGATAAGCACGCGGCGTACATCAAGAAAATCCTTGGTCGTTTCGAAAACCCTTATCTGAAAGACGACGTGGAGCGCGTTGGCCGTCAGCCGCTGCGTAAACTCAGCGCCGGCGATCGCCTCGTCAAGCCGCTGCTCGGCACCCTTGAGTACGGTTTACCGCACGTGAACCTGATTAAAGGGATTGCGGCGGCGATGCACTATCACAGCGAGCAGGACCCGCAGGCTCAGGAGCTGAAGCAACTGCTGGCGGCTAAAGGCCCACAGGCCGCACTGGCGGAAGTGTCCGGGCTGGATGCGAACAGCGAAGCCGTTGGTGAGGCGGTGAAGGCGTATAACGCCATAGCGTAACCTTATGCAGGCGCGGTGGATGCCGCGCCTGAAACATGTCTTGTGATGCAGGCAAAAATGGAAGAAACCCAGGCCTTTGAAAACCGCGTGCTTGAGCGACTGAATGCCGGCAAAACCGTACGAAGCCTGCTGATTGCCGCCGTCGAGCTGTTGACCGAAGCGGTAAATATCCTGGTGCTACAGGTGTTCCGCAAGGATGATTACGCGGTGAAATATGCTGTAGAGCCGCTGCTGGATGGCGACGGGCCGCTGGGCGACCTTTCGGTGCGCCTGAAGCTTATCTACGGGCTGGGCGTGCTGAACCGCGCCGAGTACGAAGATTGCGAGCTGCTGATGGCGCTGCGTGAAGAGTTAAATCACGACGGTAGCGAATACAGCTTCACCGACGATGAAATACTTGGCCCGTTTGGCGAGTTGCACTGCGTGGCGGCGCTGCCGCCAACGCCGACTTTCGTTGACGGCAGTGACCCGGCGCTGCTGGCGATGCAGCATCAGCGCTACATGCAGATAGTCCGTTCCACGATGGTGCTTTCCCTGACCGAGCTGATCTCACGGATCAGCTTAAAAAAAGCCTTCCAGAAATAGCCGCTTTTCGCCCTGTCCCTCAGGATCGTGTATCCTTGCCAGCAAGCCATCTTTATTCACGGTAAGTCAAAAATGAAAGAAATCGAAAAAACAGAAATTAAACGCCTTAGCGACCGTCTGGACGCTATCCGCCACGAAATGCCAGAACTGCACCTGATTAATGAGGCGGAAAAGTACGCCGAGCTGGAAAAAGAGAAGCAGAAACTGGAAATTGAAATTGCCCGTTTGCAGGCCGTTCGCAACCAGAAGCTGAGCAAAGAAGCGCAGAAGCTGATGTCCCTGCCGTATCAGCGTGCGATTACCAAGAAAGAGCAGGCCGATATGGGCAAGCTCAAGAAGAGCGTCCGTGGCCTGGTGATTGTTCATCCTATGACCGCGCTGGGCCGCGAGATGGAACTCACCGAAATGACCGGTTTCTCCCGCACGGAATTCTGACAGCCCTCTCTTTTCGGTGAAATAAACCGATAAAACCCGCCTCACCAGCCTCTTAAATCTCCATCCGGCTCTATAGTTAAGGGCCGGGTGACGATTCTTTTCGCCCGCATAGTGCCTGGGTTATGACTGGAATATCACCCATCACCTCATAATTTAATTGCATGGACCGCCGACTTCATTCGCTGAGATTTGTTTATCTTTCTTGATGTGAGAGAAAACATGAAAATAAAAGTCTTTACTCTGGTCCCTGTCTGTCTTGCTGGTTTCAGCGGCTCGCTGCCGTTAGCCGCCAGCGCAGCCTGTTCATCCACTTCTCCCGTAAGCGGCACCTCTGTCACCTGTAGCGGGGTGACGACGCCCGGCGTGGTAGCCGCGGCCGGCAGTAACAATGTCACTATTAATATCGATTCAACGGCATCCGGCAGCTTTTCTCAGCCCGGTACGTCGACACCTTTTTCCGTAGACACCTCCAGTTCCATCACGAATAACGGCTCGTTGAGCTTATCTGGTGACGGAAGCGGCGTCGCTAACCGTGGCGCGGTGCTTATTGGCACTGCCAGCGGCAATACGCTGACTAACGGCTCATCGGGCAAGCTGAGTACCACCGGCGCCTACAACGACGGCATGGCGGCCAACGGTAACAACAATACCCTGATCAACAACGGCACGATCGCCACCAGCGGCAATAATGCCTACGGGATGACCGCCGCCTGGGGACAAAGTAACCCGGGCGCGTCGGGAAATACGCTGACCAACACCGGAACGGTAACAACGTCGGGTAACAACGCCAGAGCGATTTCATTACTGGGGGGGAGCGGCACGGTTAATAACAGCGGCAAGCTGACCACCACGGGCAGAGATGCGCCGACGGTTTATATGCAGGGGAATAACGCCACGCTGAATAACAGTGGCTTAATTCAGTCTACCGGGACGGCGACGTCGAGCGGCAGCGTTGATGGGGTGGTGTCGAATACCCTTGGGAGCAGCTTTACTGCCACCATCAATAACCTGGCTGGCGGGCAAATTATCAGTAATAACGGCATCGGGATCCGCTCCACCAACGGCAAGACGGCTATCACTAATGCCGGATTGATTAAGGGGGGAGGCGGCATCGCCATTCAGGGCGGCAACGGCGATGTAGCCCTGACGCTCCAGACCGGCTCGCAAATTATCGGCCTCGCTGACGGCGGACGGGGCAATAGCGCCGTTACGTTAGAGGGAACGGGTACGGCGTCTAACGCTTTTACTCACTTCAGGACGCTAACCATGAAGGGCAGCGACTGGACCTGGGCCGGCACCGGTGCGTTCACCACCGCCTTGGTGCAAAGCGGAACGCTTGATCTCACCGGCACGCTAGGCACCAGCACCGGTTCGGTGACGGCTTCGGTAAGCAGCGGCGCGACGCTTCAGGCGAATTCAACCAACCTGCCGCTGTCGGTGAACAACAGCGGATGGGTTCGCTTCCTGCAAAACAGTGATGGCGACTATTCGGGGGTTATCACAGGGAGTGGCGCCGTTGAGAAAAGCGGTAGCGGCGCGCTACGGGTTACGGGGGTCAATAGCTACAGCGGCGGGACGACGCTTACCGGTGGGATGCTTCAGGCTGCCGCAGATAGCGCACTTGGGGCGGCTGCGGGCGGGCTTATTTTTAATGGCGGTACGCTTCAGTTCGGCAGCGCTTTTGACCTTGCGCCATCCCGTGCGGTGTCGATAACGGCCAATAACGGGACCATTGATACCCAGGGTTTCACCTCAACTATCGGGCAGGGGATAACCGGTGCGGGGGGGTTAACCAAACTGGGCAGCGGTACGCTGGTACTTAATGGTGCCAACAGCTATGCAGGCGTCACAGGGGTAAATGCCGGTACGCTAGTGGTCGGGGAGAGTACCCACGCTTCAGCGGCTATTGCTGGCGGCGCGATGGTCGCTTCCGGTGCCGTGCTCGGGGGGTACGGCTCGGTAACGGGTGACGTCACAAATAGCGGAACCCTCGGGGTGGCCAATGCGCTGCCGTATCTTTCTGCTGGCCCTGTGGGTAACTTCAACATCAATGGCAATCTAACCAACTCGGGGCTGATGCAGCTCGGCGGCAACGGTGTAGGCAATACCTTGACCGTTGCAGGCAACTACAGCGGTCAGAACGCCACGATTGCGCTGAACTCTGTACTGGCGGGTGACGGTGCGGCGTCGGACAGGTTAATCCTCAACGGTGGCAGCGCAACGGGCAGCAGCACGCTGGCCGTGACCAACAGCGGAGGCGGTGGGGCGCAAACGTATGCAGACGGGATCCAGGTTGTGCAAGCCATCAACGGCGCGACCAGCTCGGCGAATACCTTTCGTCTGTCCGGCGGCACCCTTAGCGCCGGGGCTTATTCATACTATCTGGCGAAGGGCGGAGTGTCGGACGGCAGCAATAACAGCTGGTATCTGCGTAATACCGTTGTCGTCCAGCCTGTCGTGCCGGTTCCACCGAATGAAGGGACGCCAACGCCTCCGGAAAGCGTGACTCCGATTACGCCGGCGGAAGGGACGCCAGACTCCATCGTCGAGGCAAGCAAGGGCGGTCAGGTTTCGGGCGGCAGCGAGACGATAAATGTTTACCGGCCAGAGGTGGCACTTTACGCAGAAGCGCCTGCGGTTGCCCGCCAGCTTAATCTCCAGCAGATCGACACTTTCCACGACCGCCAGGGCGAGCAGAGCCTGCTCACCGGCGATAGCAAAGCCCCGGCATTCTGGGCCAGAAGCTGGGGAAGTCACGCGGATATTCACCAGCGCGGTGATGTTAATCCTTCCTTCAACGGCACGCTGTGGGGGCTGCAGCTGGGGCAGGATTTGTATACCGCTACGCAGGACGACGGTGCGACCCACCACGTTGGCGTGCTGTTCGGTTTCTCCAGAGCCACCGGTGATGTCGACGGGTTTGCACTGGCAAAGCAAGGGATGCGGGTTGGGAAATTACAGCTTAATAACTACAACTATGGGGCGTACTGGACCCGGGTTGCGTCTTCCGGCTGGTATACGGACACGGTATTAATGGGCAGCGCGCTGCGGCTGAGTACGAATTCGGTGAACGGCGTGGGCGCGTCCTCCAGCGGCAATGCGATTACCGGCTCCATTGAAACGGGGCTTCCTGTCAGCTTAAGCGAAGGGCTAACTCTGGAACCCCAGGCGCAGCTGGTCTGGCAGAGAACCTCGCTGGACTCGCTGAATGACGGGGTTTCCGACGTTCGCTGGAATAACGGCAATACCCTACAGGGGCGAGTCGGTGCGCGTTTGCAATGGGCGTTCGAGGCAAACGGTGTTAACTGGAAGCCTTATTTGCGTGCCAACGTTCTGCGGTCATTCGGGCAGGATGATGAAACGGCTTTCGATGGCAGTACCACCGTAGCGAACAGCATCGGACAAACTGCCGGGCAGGTGGGGGCGGGTCTGGTGGCGCAGGTTAGCCAGAGCGGTAGCCTGTATGCCACGACAGGCTACCTGACTAATCTTGGCGGTGAGCATCAGCGCGTGGTCACCGGCAATGTCGGCGTGCGCTGGACCTGGTAATCGCCGTGTGGCTCCGGGTCTTTGTCTGGAGCCACATCCCTTTATTTAACGGTTATTTTGCATTCAATTTTTTTGAATGAGATAAGCGAATTGTTCCGCTAACAAACAAAGCTGTGCGGCGCTATTCTTATCTCATTGAAGGCAATCAGCCTTCTGGCTAAACAAAATGCAAAGGTAACCATCATGAAAAGCATCAAATATTTTGCCGTATTTATGACTCTTGCCGCTTCCTTCTCCGGGTTCGCCGCTGAAACTCAGCACGTTACCAGCCAGACAATGGGCACGGTATCGGTGAGCGGCGCATCGAACCTGGACAGCCTGCAGCACCAGTTGCAGCAAAAAGCCGAGCAGGCCGGGGCAAAATCCATCCGCATCATCTCTGCCGGTGGCGATAACAAAATGTACGGCGTGGCTGAAATTTACAACTAAGCGCTGAATCACGCAGTATGGGCCGCCCCGAGCGGCCCGTGTCTTATCTGAATTCTCGCGCCAGCAGGCCAAAAATCCAGTCATCCTGCCAGCGTTCATTCAGCCAGTAGTTTTCCCGCAGCGTACCTTCCTGCTGAAACCCCACTTTCTCCAGCACGTTCTTTGACGGAATATTGCCGGCGGTGACCGTGGCCACAAGCTTGCGGATGCCGGCCTCAGCAAAAGCAAAGTCACAAACCTCCAGTAGCGATTCGTAGCCGTAGCCCTGACCGTGAAACGACGGGTCGAGTAAAAAGCCCACTTCAGCTATGTCGTCCTCGCGCAGGATAAAACCGGTGACGCCAATCGGCACGCCGGTTTTCAGATGCCGCATCACCATACAGAGCCAGTGCCTGCTGCCCGGCTGCCACTCGGGGAGGCGGGCGTCAAAGGTGCGGCGAATCTCTTCTTCCGGGCGGTTTTCGTCGACGTAGCGCATCACCTCCGGCTGCTGCTGCAGGTAGCGAAAGAGCGGCCAGTCGGCTTCGGCAAGCTGGCTGAGTGACAGGCGAGGGGTGTGAAGTTGCATAGTGCGTTGACTCGTCTTTACCGGGAATGCTCTTTGATAGCAGTAAATAAAAAGCGGCGCCAGTTTGTGGCACCGCTTATGTGTTAATCCCAGCGCGATAAGTCATCCCGTGTTAGCCCCATATCCCTGAGTTGTTCCGGACTGAGTTCGCGCAGGGCGCGTAAAGCCTGACGACGCTGGTGGCTACGACGAAAATACTGGTAAAGCATGACCAGGCCATAAAACGGTCTGCGGTGGTGGTTCTCTTCAAAGCCCATGGCATCACTCCTCGCGGTTTTGTGGGGTTATCATGCGGCGAGCGGGCAAAAGCAGACAGATTCAAAAATCACTTTTCTTTAACATACAGAAGGGCTAAAACATGAGCTGAATGGCATTTATTGCGCCATTCTGTATTGGTTTTTCCTTCTGTATGGTTTCCGGTGAGGATACAGCATGACGCGTTACCAACATCTCGCCACGCTGCTGGCCGAGCGTATTGAGCAAGGACTTTATCAAAGCGGTGAACGTCTGCCCTCGGTTCGCAGCCTGAGCAGTGAGCACGGCGTCAGCATCAGTACCGTGCAGCAGGCTTATCACGTGCTTGAAGATCGGCAGCTGATCTCCCCCCAGCCCCGCTCCGGCTACTTTGTTGCGCCGCGTAAAGCGGTTCCTCCCGTTCCGCGCTTAACGCGTCCGGCACAGCGACCGGTCGAAGTGACGCAATGGGATGCCGTGCTGGAACTGGTTAACTCCCGGCAGGACGGCGAAGTGATCGCTTTTGGCAGCGGCTCGCCGGATCTTACCCAGTCGACAATAAAACCGCTTTGGCGGGAGATGGGGCGGCTCGCACAGTACCAGGAGCCTGAACTGCTGGGCTACGACGGCATGTTCGGCGTGAAAGCGCTGCGCGAGCAAATTGCCCGCCTGATGCTGGACAGCAACTGCGTGGTGAATGCCGACGACATTGTGGTGACGAACGGCTGCCATGAAGCCCTGTCGATTGCGATTCGCGCGGTATGTGAGCCGGGGGACATTGTGGCGGTCGAGTCACCGTCTTTTCACGGCACCATGCAAATGTTGCGCGGGTACGGCGTTAAAGTTGTTGAAATTCCTACCGATTCTGTCACCGGCATGAGCCTTGAGGCGTTGGAGCTGGCGTTAGAGCAGTGGCCGATAAAAGCCGTCATTCTGGTGGCCAACTGCAATAATCCTCTGGGGTTCATCATGCCGGATGCGCGCAAGAAAGCGGTAATGAGCCTTGCCCAGCGCTTTGATATCGCCATCATCGAAGATGATGTTTATGGCGAGCTGGCCTATGAATACCCGCGCCCGATGACGATCAAATCCCTGGATGTTGATGGCCGTGTTCTGCTGTGCAGCTCGTTTTCAAAAACGCTGGCGCCGGGGCTGCGAGTGGGTTGGATAGTGCCTGGGCGCTACCTCGACCGGACGCTGCACTCCAAATACATCGGCACAGGCAGCAGCGCCACCTTCACCCAGCAGGCGGTGGCGGCGTTTATTCGCAATGGACACTATCACCGCCATCTCAGACGCATGCGTCAGCACTACCAGCGCAACCTGGACGTCTTTACCTGTCGCGTGAGGCAATATTTCCCCTGTGGTATTTGCGTAAGCCGGCCTCAAGGGGGCTTCCTGATGTGGATAGAACTCCCGGAAGAGGTCGATGCCGTGCGGCTTAGCAGCGCATTGAAGGAGGCCAAAATCCATATTGCGATCGGCTCGTTGTTTTCGGCTTCTGGTAAATACCGTAATTGCCTGCGGCTGAACTATTCTTTGCCGTGCAACGCCGTCACCGAGGCAGCCCTGAAAAGGCTGGGTGAAATTGTCGAATGTGAGATTTGAAAATGCCCGACTAAATCGTTCCTTTTATCGCCATTGATTCTTATTTAGCTGTTTTACACTCGGCTGTAATGGCGAAGTTTGGTCCTGGCATCAATAACCATAAAAAATAGCCGCCTGGGGCGGAAAAATGCAGTTTTTTCTGCGTTCGGCAGCGCGATGCCGGACATCGACAAAGGACTATCATGAGCAGCGCAACATTGCAGATGCGGGAGCACTTTGAGACGTGTCTGGGGATTATTCGGCAGGCGTCGCTCCAGATCCTGCCGCTACTGAACATTCGTGCCGCCGAAGGCAAAGATCCGCAATGGTTTTTTCAGCAGCTTGAGCAGGCTCGTATGGCGCTTGGCAGCTGGGGCGCGGTAGCAAAAAGGCTGAATCTTAACGACTCCGAGATTTCACAGTTCACGCTGCTGCTACGCCATTTGCAGCAGCTGGTGCCGCAGTATGAGAGCGGGCAAGAGGTCACCCAAAACCAGCTGCTCGCCGCCCTGCGCTTCACCAGCTACCTTGAGCATGTGCGGTTCAAGCAGCCGCTGCTGGGCTATTCCACCGAATTATCCTCTGATGTTGACGGCCTGCAGAAAGGCGCGCAGCAGCAAATGCGTGCTATTGAGCTGATGCTTAAAGGGCTGGTGAACCAGGCCTGGGAAAGCCAGGCTGACCTGGTGAATCAGCTAAAAAACCAGTTTGGTGCCGATAAGGTTCGCCGCTGGTTGAAGCGAGGTGAACGGGGCGACGTGCTGAGCGGGATGAAGTTTAGCGAGCTGGCGCTGATGCTGGTGGATAAGAAAGAGTTCGCCCATCACTACGCAAAAATTTACCAAAACTCGCCGCAGCTGGGTTTTCTTATCGACCAGCGCAAAACCCTGCAAATCTTCCTCGATGGCACCCGACAAATCCGCAACGATCTGATGCACAAGCAGCCTTTGACCACCGTGCAGGTGGCTCTGCTCGATGGCTATTTCGGTGAAATCAGCGGCCCGGTACAGAAAGCATTTAGCGAAGGTCGTACCAACGTTAACCCTTCCGCTCTGTTAGACTCTGATGACGCCACGCTACAAAGCTATCTTGAGCAGGCGCGTAAAAACCACTCGGCACAGGGCGGCGACCCGGAAGAGATCAAAGAGTCCATCGAGCGTTTCGACCCACGCGCGGCCAAAAAGCAGCAGGATACTACCGGCATGATCTCTACCGCGCTTTGGGCATCGGTGGGAATTGTTGTTGTCGCGGTCGCGGTGGCTGGCCTCTATTTGTTAAGCGACATCTCTTCGAAGCCCGAAGTGACGGCGGCTCCGCCGGTTGTAAGCACGCCGGTGCAGCAAAAAGAGCGCCCTGAATACAATAGCCCGCGCGATATGCTGGCCAACATGGGCATCAGCTGGGATGAAAATAACCTGCGTGCGGCAATTAATCGCAACGATGCGCGTATCGTGCGGCTATTTATGCAGGGCGGAATGAACTGGAAGGTCTATTTTGCCGAGCAGGCGCTGGCGGGGGATTACCGCGATGTGCTGACCATCTTGCTGCAATATCGCCCGCAAATGGATGAGGCCCGGCCCTGCCGACGCCTGATCGGCTCCACCGAGTTAGGAATGAAGAAAGGGCAGAAGCTGACTTCGCTGAGAAAGCAGTTTTTGGCCAACTTCTGTAGCTCTGATGCAGCGGTGAAGCGCCAGAAAGAGGAACTGGAGCGGGCTCAAATGCGCCTGGCGGCGCAAAAGCAGCGCTATGAAGACGCCATAGCGCAGGGACTGGATGCAGAAGCCGTTGATGAGCAGACGGTGAAGATTCAGCAGGCGATATACAACGCTATGCGCTGATACTACAGGGTTATCGCCTGTTTTTGCCGCAGAGAGGATCGGGGGGGATGTTGTTCGCGCAAGGTCAATTCAGAACGGCTCCGGAAACCTGTATGCGACAGGCTACAGTACTTCGCAGGTCTGCCGCATACCGTTTTTTATAAAGCGTTGGAGGCGGGTTGAAAAGTCGTCTTGAGGTCATTAACCTCCCGGCTCCAGAGTGTTCGGGCATGTGGCGTTGACACGTGTGCGACAAACCCAATGAACCATTATGAAAGGTTAACGGAGGTCCGGACACCGGCGGCTTTAGTGTTGATGCCGGGTTGTTCGACATGAATGTAGCGGCAGCAAACAAAGGCCAGCAAATAGAGAACGGTATAAGCGATGACAACGCCAATCGTGCTGAAATAGGGCAATAGCACAACGGCAATCGCTGGGGCAAGGAAGTTTGATAAACCGGCAGAAAGGTTATAGACCGAAATAGCTGCCCCGGTATGGTTTGGCTCTAAGGCAGGGAATACCGCCGCCATAGGGACAAAAGCGGCCACGAAAGCGCCCAGCGCAATTGCAGGAATGAGCGCCATCGCAAAATTATGGCCAAAATGCTGGGGAATATAGTAAAACGCCATGCTTGAAGCCGCCATTCCCAGGCAACCAAACCAGCGTATCACTCTCATCCAGCCCATTTTTTCGGCCACAATGCCCCAGAAGATATTGAAAACGATAGTCATAAAGAAGAAAACTGCCCAAATCTGAAGCCATTCAGAGGTGGTAAATCCCAGTTCGTCAACAAACATCATTGGCATAACAACGGCAAAACCAAACAGGGAAAGCGTGTTAACGATGCGGACAAAGCTCGACAGCAGAATATTTCTGTTGGTATACAGCAACGTAACGGCACGGCTAAGCTCGCTAAGTTTCTCTTTTGTAGTGAGATTCAGTTTGTTCGCAGGCACCTTTACATCATTAAGGCAAAATAGTGCAATTAGCCCACCAACAACACAGAATGCCAGCGCTAACCACAGTGTGGTCATTTCGCCCACCAGTGGAATGGTGAAGCTCGGAATATAGCTTCCGGCTACGCCAATACCCACGGAATATACCGCCCAGTACCACCCCAGTGCAGAGCTTGATTTTTCGGTTGAAACATTGTGGATGATAATAACAATAAAGGAGTAGAGGAATAGTGGATAAGCAAAACCACGAATACCATAGAACAGCAGAATAAGAGAATAGTTTGCCTGCCCGAGACCAAAAACCAGAAAAAGAACATGAAAAATAGCCCACATCACAAAGCCAATAAACATGGTTTTTTGCGGCGTAATAAGTTCTGCAACGACGCCGGATACCCAGGCCGCCAGCGCTGCGGCCAAACCGTAAAGCGTGAATGCCAGCGAGGCTTGAGACGGCGTAAAACCCAGACCAGTGATGTAATGTGACAGAAACGCGAGCTCGAATCCGTCACCTGTCATAAATATTGCAATGGCGATATAGCCCCAAATTAGATTCAGCGGTAGACCCATCCACTGTTTATTATTTTTGGACATAATGACCTCGATTTGTAGGGTATAGGGGCTCCGTTTTTCCGGCGCCCTGATGTTATTAGTTTGTCATTACTTATTATTACGCCAGCGTACTGGCGTAATTACTCCTGAAGCATTCTGGCGGTTTGCTGTAGGCGTTGATAATTCTCATAGCGTCGCCGGTGGGTAGCACGGTACGTTTCGTTGACCGAATAAGACCGATCTTTATGAGTGAATTGCTTCATCGCACTCACAACGGATGGCGCAATATCTGCCGCCACGGCCCCCAGAATGGCAGAGCCCAGTAGAACAGGTTCATTGCATGTGGTTGAGATGACGGGTAATTCGCACGCATCTGCCAGAATTTGGCGCACCAGAGGGTGACGTCCAGCCCCGCCGCTGATGACGATGCTGTCCGTTTTTATGCCCTGTGCATGTTGTGCATCTACGATTTGGCGCAGGCCGTAACCGATACCACAAAGCCCGGCAATATAGAGCGCAACCAGACTCGCCAGGTCGCGTTCCATCCCCAGTCCTGCAATGAGGGCGCGGGCATGAGGATCGGCGAATGGCGCGCGGTTGCCCAGGAATTCAGGCACCACATAAATGCCCGCAGCCAGTTCGACTGCGGCGGACGCCGTCGCCGATTTCTCCTGTGCCAGATTGGCCAGAAATACCGGTAATGACACCTTTGCTTTCTCAGCCATTTCCATGGCTTCAGCGCCCAGGGGATGCATCGCCAACAGCTGATCTATTGCTGCCCCTGCGGAGCTTTGCCCACCTTCATTGAGCCAGTAACCAGGGACCATCGCAGAGTAATAAGGTCCCCATACCCCGGGAACGGCAATAGCCTCCCGGGTACTGGTCATGGTGCAGGAAGAGGTGCCGAAGACATAGGCCAGGTTGTTCAACGCGCCGTCGGCAATACCGACCGTACCGATCCCACCGGCATGAGCATCAATCATGCCGATGGCAACCGGCGTGCCGACCGGCAGCCCCATTTCCCGTGCGGCCTCTTCAGTCAGACCACGACCGCACGGCGTGCCCGGTGCTGCCATTTTCTGGCCTATACGTTTGAAGTCCTCATCGGCCAAATCGCCCAGGCCAATCGTACGGAAGTAATCAGGGTCCCAGCGGTTTTCATGGGCAAGCCATGTCCATTTGCAGGTGACGGTACAAATGGAGCGCGTCAGATCGCCCGTTGCGCGCCACGTCAGATAGTCCGCCAGATCGAAAAATTGCCAGGCGTTGTCATAAACCTCACGGCGATTCTCTTTCAGCCAGAGAATTTTTGGCGTTTCCATCTCCGGTGAAATTTTTCCACCCACATATTTCAGTACAGCATGTTGTGTGGCATTGATTCTTTCTGCCTGTCTGGTCGCCCGGTGATCCATCCATACGATGATATTTTGATCGTCATCACCGTCTTCGCTGGTGGCGAGTGGACGGCCATTTTCACCGACCACAACCAGAGAGCAGGTGGCATCAAAACCCAGCCCTACTACGTTTTCCGGGCGTATTCCGGTTGTTTCCAGGGATTGCCTGACGCAATGACAAATCGCCTGCCAGATTTCCGTGCTGGATTGCTCCACGCGGCTTCCTGAGCGGCGAAAGACATTAATTTTCTGAACCGCGTGCGTCAGGAGTTTTCCTTTTAAATCAAAGATTCCTGCGCGAACACTCCCTGAGCCGACATCGATGCCAATAACCGCTTTATTCTCGTTATTCATACTTTTTTCACCTGGAAAAATGATTGATGCTTGCCGGTTTTGTATGGCTTAGAGGTCGACACTGTTTGGCAGAATGACTAAATCACGTACGGTCACGTTTTTAGATCGTGTCACCATAAACAAAACGGATTCTGCAACTTCAATCGGTTGCATCAGGCTGCCATTAGCCAATGCCTCTTCCATTTTGGCTTTCGGCCAGTCATCGAGCAAAGCTGTTACTACAGGTCCAGGCAGTACTGCCCCGACACGTACGCCGTGCTGTGCGACCTGGCGACGCGTGGTGTGGACAAACGCCTGCACGGCAAATTTAGATGCGGTATAAATGGGTTCCCAGATAACCGGGACGATGCCTGCGATGGAGCTGGTAAAAATGATGTCGCCAGATTTTTGTTTGATCATTTCAGGCAGAACTGCGCGGACACAACGAAAAGCGGCATTGATATTCAGGTTGAGCACGCGCTCCCAGACATCAGGATCGCCTTCTGCTACAGGGCCGCCAATATAGGCGCCTGCATTGACATGGAAAATATCCAGGCGCCCGGTCAGGTTAAGAATGCCGGAAAGCATGTTGTCAACCTGCTCCGGTTTCATCAAATCAACCCGCAAGGCAAACGCGTTCTCGCCCAGCTCAGTCACGAGTTTGTCCAGCTTTTCGCCTTCACGGTCGATGAGAACGACTTTCGCGCCCGCGGCCAACAATGTTTTGGCACAGGCCAGACCGATACCAGAAGCTGCACCGGTAATGGCTGCTACTTTACCTTCAAGTGAGGAAGTTATGGATGAACACAAAGATGTCATTTTATAATCCTTTATAATGTTTGAAATGAGTCGCTTACAAGTTTTTACAGCACATAAAATAGGGTGGGAAACGGTTTTTTCTGGCTTGCTCAATCGATGGAGCAGATCTATCACCTAAAAAAAAACAAGGCAATAATCTTCAAGAAAATGGGGGACAGATTTGTGACGCAAACTGGAAAAATTAAGAAAACGACGATCTACGATCTTGCGGAACTGACCGGCGTATCGGCCAGTGCCGTGAGCGCAATTTTAAACGGGACTTGGGAAAAGCGGCGGATAAGTAAAAAATTGGCCGACAGGGTGACAAAAATTGCTGAAGAGCAGGGTTATGCCCTGAATCGCCAGGCTAGTCTGCTGCGTAGCAAAAAATCCAACGTGATTGGAATGCTGATACCTAAGTACGATAACCGGTATTTTGGCTCGATAGCAGAGCGCTTCGAAGAGATGGCGCGTGAGCGTAATATGCTGCCGATCATCACCTGTACCCGTCGCGATCCGAAACTGGAGCTGGAGGCCGCTCGTATCATGCTTTCCTGGCAAGTAGACTGGATAGTGGCTACCGGGACGACTTTTCCAGATAAAATCACCGAGCTTTGCCGGCAGGCGGGCGTGCCTGTGATTAATCTCGATTTACCCGGAACTCTGGCGCCGTCGGTTATTTCAGATAACTACACCGGTGCAAAAAAATTAACTGAAAATATTCTGGCTCAGAGTACCTCTCGTTACGGCACGCCAGCACCCTTATATTTTATTGGGGGGCGTAAAACGGATCACAATACCGCAGAACGTCTCAGAGGGTTTATTGATGCACATGCAGCTCTGGGACTCAGCGTGCCGGAAGAAAACCTACTGATAAGCGGTTATTCTCTGGGGAGCATCGCCCGTACCCTGCAAGACGCTTTTGACAATGGTGAAATTCATCTGCCGGGTATTTTTGTGAATTCAACCATCTCTCTTGAAGGGGTGGTGCGATGGCTGGCGCAGCACGGGCTTACTGACAAAAATCAGCCGCCGCTGGGCTGTTTTGACTGGGATCCCTTTGCATCGCTGCTGGGGCATAATATCTCTCTTGTGCGTCAGGACGTACCGGCAATGCTGGATGCTGTTTTTAACATTATTGATACCGGAGAAGCCTCTTCAGGAACGGTTGAAATTCCCACTATCCTGGTGGAAAAATAAACGGTTCCCGGCCTCGCTTGTTGCAGGAGCCTGGGGATAAAAAATGGTGCTTGAGTAAATAATAGGGTCCCCCTATATGCAACCAGGCGGCGCCGGGTATTCCTGATGATAACAGGTGTATATTTTGGCGCGGCGTCAGGCTTGCCCTCCGGGGACTCAATGAACAGAACCGTTCTGGGGGCGCTTTTTTTGAGTCATGATACTTTGATATCAGAACCCTGATGGCAGCATAGAATGCAACGCCGACCTTTAGTCGACAGGCCTGTCAAAACGCCGAATTAACCCGGTAGATATCTGTTTACTGTAAACTGATAGAGAGGGTAAACGGTATATCCAGAATATCTATCCGTGGCTCTCTGTCATATTTACAAACTATATTATTTACTGTAAATTCCGCTGTTTCTCTTTCATAAAGCAACCAGACATTCATTCTGAATGTTGGCGAAAAATCCTTTCTGGATGGGCGCGCTAACCGAGGAAATCTGTTCTTCATTGCCTGATTGATTTGCGAGAAAGTTCTTGTTTTAAAATGCTTTTTTCTTTTCTTATGCGTCCGATATGCTTAATCTCTTCGTTAAATAAGAGGTGCAATAGATGTCGGTTATCATTATTGATCCTTGTTGTTTTACAGCGACCGGTATAAGAAATTATATCAAGCAGAAGTGTAGAAGGGAGCGGGTTATTGTAGATACCCATCCAACAAGAATATTGACCAGCTCTTTTAATCTCATTATGCCCAGGCTAGTTATTATTAATGATGGCTGCTTTTCTCATCATGATTTCTGTATTGATTATTTTAGGTCGGTTATTCAAAATAATAAATCAGTTCTATTCATTGTCTTTGTTTCCTCATTTAATATTAGATATCAGGAGTTGGTGATGTTGGATTATAATCTGATCATTTGCTCTAAAGAAATCAAAAAAACTACATTAGGCGCACTATTATCTCCGAATCTCTTAAGCACCAATATCGCAGAGAATGCGTGTAATTTTTCTTTGAGCCCAACTGAGTTAATTCTTGCGAGTTTATGGGTGCAAGGAATGGCAGTGGAGGGTATTGCAAGCACACTTGGCATTACAGCAAAAACGGTTTCAAGTCATAAATGTAATATTAAAAGAAAACTCAGAACGCATAATATGCAAGTGATTTATAATATTGTACGTTTATCAGAAATGTTATTGCCAGGCCCGTCCGGTTCGATCTCACGTTAATCATTATGATTAGCGTGACGAAACGTATGCCGTCGTCAGGCGGCTACTCAGAATAATAGTTTCCAACTTTTAGCTTTTTTATTGCGCAGAATTTCACCACCAGGAGACTGGGTGAAATTTTCGTAATTTAGGAAAATTATAGTAACCCTTACCTCTCTGAAATGACAACACTCATCAAAAATAGACGTTTCTTATAATGTTTCTCTCCAGTCTGATATGTTTTCGGCACGCCATTATATATTGTGTCATTCTATTACAAAATATTAAATAATGGTTAATGTTCATGATTGCGTATCAGAAAAAAATACTTTCCGTCATCATTGGTAGCTTAACGCTATCTTCTTTAGCTGGACCGGCCTTTGGCCATGGGGCAATGGAAAATCCAAAAGCACGCCAGTGGGAGTGCTTCAGCGAGGGCAAACACTGGGGGAATCCCAATGCCCTGAGTAAAGCGTGTAAAGCTGCACTGGACAACAGCCCGGCCGCGCAGGCACCTTTTGATAACTGGAGTGGTTTTACCGGTTTTGCCGTTGCGCCGCACGGCGTTGAGCAGGCAAAAAAAGGTGTGCCGGATGGCATGCTATGCAGCGGTAATAATCCTGGGTTTGTAGGGTTTAACCAGCCTCGAGCGGACTGGACCGCAACCACTATTCAACCCGATCAGCATGGCAACGTTGGTATGACGTATTTCTATACTAAAGCTCACGCTCCATCGTTTATTGAGTTTTACATCAACAAGAAAAACGTTGATCCCACCAAGAAAGCGTTGGGTTGGAATGATGTGGAATTACTGAAAAAATTTGATATCGCGGATGGCGACACCAGTATCCGTCACACCGTCAACGTTACTATTCCAGAGGATCGTACTGGCAAGGCCATCATATTTACTCGCTGGCAGCGCATTGACTCAGGCAATGAAGGCTTCTACAACTGCAGCGACGTTAATATAAAGTCTCGTGACGGTTCTGAGATCCCTGAAGGGGGTGGTGAAGAGGATGAAAGCACAGAAAATGGCTGGATCCATAAAGGCGATTTTATTACAACCGCATCCAATCCGGCAGTAGGTGAGAAGGTGCGCTTTCGTCTGATGGGAGGTACTCGCGGCGATAATATCGTAGACGTGTATTATGAGATAACTGCCCAGAATATTAATAATCATAAGTGGGTGATAGAACTCGGAAAATTGCTTAACCGCGATCACAGCAACTTCCTGCAAATTGGCCAGAAAGACGAAGGGGGTAATATTACCTTTAATGAATTTCTCCCGCGCCACAACCAGGTTTTTGTCAGTGATAAAAATTATGGCTACGCGATTGAAATCGTGAGTCATTCTGACGCGCCGACAGTATCTCTCGATCGCTATAATATCGAACCTATCGCCACTAACACCACGGCCTTCGGATACCCGGTGATTGGCAGCAGCGATAAAACAGGCACAGCCTGGAAGTGGAAGCATGTGGCAGGTGACACACGTATTACGGCCAGCCCGAATAATCAGGCCAAAACGCAAATCCGGGTACCCGGTGGCGTAAATGCAGGCGCTTCTGCCACGTTTGAGTTAATCGGAACCAACCCGAAAGGTGCTTCTGGTAAAGCAACCCTGAAGGTAAATGTCATTGCTCCTCATGTGACGCTGACTGGCCCGACGAGCCTTGCTGCCGATAAGGAAGGCAAGTTCACTGCAAAAGCAAACTTCGATAATGGCAACGGCCAGGTGAAATATACCTGGTCCTTGCTCAGAGGTGGTCACGCAGTTTCCGGCATCGATCAAAATGGTAGCGTGAAGGGAGGCCTGGCTGGCGGTGATTACCAGGTTAAAGTGATGGCTGAGCATGATACCGGCGAACGGTCTGCCACCGGCAGAGCAGAGTTGAAAGTGTTTGGCAACGGTGAACTACCGGCTAATGTTCCTGCATATAACGCCAGCATTGCCTACCCGACTCAATGTACTAAAGTTTCTCATAACGGCAAGATTTGGCAAAACCAGTGGTACGTCAATCCTAATCAGGAAGAGCCAGGTACAGGTGGACTGTATGGCGTATGGCGTGTCGAGAAAGCCAATGATAACAGCTGTAAATAATTTAATTACCCCGTAATTCGTTCGCCTCTTAACCCTGCCAGATCTGGCAGGGTTAATGCTAAACGCCCAGTGAACTCGCCTCACGCCGCCTTCAAGAAAAGAGACCGCGGCTATTTAGCTTTCTCAGATAAGAAAAAGGATCTGCGTGCTGGCAGATCCTTAATAAAAATTAAAAGCGATATTGGATCCCCACCCCGTAGGTATAGCTGTCGTTGCTCAGACCCGCAGCATTCCCCCCCTGAGACCAGGTTTCCCCGGTTTTATTATCACGCGTTTTTGTCGAGGCCTTCGCTTCGGCAAAGCGTGTCCAGGTTAATTCTGTATAGAGTCGTGTATTTGGCGTCACGTAATACCCGGCAGAAAGGGTAGCGGCATAATAATCAGAATGACTGCCTTTTTCGCTAAAACTCAGCTGGCGCATATAATGTTCGTCATTATCACGCGCATTTACCCACGGGCTAAATTTGAACTGGGCTGCTAAATCAAAATCCTGATAGCGGTAGCTTCCGGTCAGGCCAACATACGGCAGGCTAAATTTCTGGCTGTAGCCAATACCCGGTTTCCCGGCAGGAAATTCACCCACAAGCGCGCCGTTGAAATAATTGTATGAGCCGCCTCTGGCGGTCCAGCTATAGCGTGTTTCCTGGTAGCCGGTGACGATGCCGAGGTTATAAGCCGGTTCCTTTAACAGCCAGCCGGTCAGGTTGAGATCGAACTGATTGGCGTAATTCAGACGGGTATCCGGGTGGGTGGATTTGTCGCTCCAGTGGCTTTGGCCCGGCGTTTGCCAGTCATAGTCTGACATGTGCGACCCGCGTGAGGCGAAGGTTGTCCAGCCGTTAGCGTTGAGGGTGATGTAGCGCTGTGCATCCCAGCTAATACCGCCTTTAATAATAGGTGTATTTTTAATTTTCCATTTCAGTTCACTTAATTTACTGCCATCGTGTTGATTATAAACGAGCTCTTTAGATTCTCCGTTGAGAACGCCGGTGGAAATATTGGTGGTGACTGCATCGGGTGAAAAATTGAAGCTGGTTGAAGCGAGAAGCGCCGGGCTAAACAGCAATGCGGCAGCCGCAGGCAGGTATTTTTGCTTGTGCATGATGTATCGTTCTGTTTTCTATAACATTGGTTTGGTGTTGCAAAAAATAAACCTGTACGGACAGGTCGGTGGCCGTAAAGGGTTATTGTTGCGCGATAAATTATGTTGTTGAAAGTTATTATTAGGTTGTCTTGCCAGGCAAAACGGAGCGTATTTTATGGTCTGTTTTCAGGCAGAGGAAAGATTATTTTCCATTGGTGAATATTTGAGCGATGAATCGTTTGATTTTAAAGAAAATTAAATTTGTAGCTTTTTGTTACAGGGATATATCATAACTATTCATATGTATTTATTGAGAAAATTTAACTTAAGGCTGGGGCGCTGAGTTTTAAAATGTAAGCGGACTCACGGTTATCCGCTTATTTAAATAGAAATGGGCGTAGCATATTCATTTCACTATCTTTTTTTGCGACCTGAAGGTTCCTGGGCGCCTGAGCATGCGGCGTAATATGTTAAAAATTTAAAGCTGTTATCCTGCATGCCGACACTGTTGCTGTAGAACACTCACGAGGAATGACTTATGGAATCGTTACTGACCACCCCGCGCCTGACGCTGCGAAAATTTACTCGCGCAGATTTGCCCGTATTTATTCAATACCGCAATCAACCTGAAGTCGCTCGCTACCAAAGCTGGGACAACTATAGCGCGGCCGATGCCGATGCTTTTTATCTCCAGCAAGCGCCGCTGGAATTTAATACCGATGAAAGCTGGTTCCAGGTTGCGGTCGTGCGCAGTGAAGACCAGCGTTTGCTGGGAGACGTGGCCGTTCACTTTTTTGATGATGGCCTGCAGGCTGAATTAGGCATGACCTTCGATGAGCGCCATCAACGGCAGGGGTTTGCTTTCGAATCTCTTAGTGGAGTGATTGAGCTGCTGTTTACCACCTTCGACAAGCACCGCCTGGTGGCGACGGTGGATGCCAGAAACGAGGCCGCGGCTGGCCTGCTGGAAAAGCTGGGTTTTCGTCGCGAAGCACACTTCCGCCAGAATATTTTCTTTAAAGGTGAATGGGGTGATGAATATGCCTACGGGTTGTTACGAAGCGAGTGGAAATAAAAATAGCGGCCTGTTTAAGCGGCATTATTTAACTGGGGGCTACTGCTGCAAAATGGGAGGGTATTTGTGAAATGTTCACCGAGCGTTACTTTATGATTTTGTGCGTTTTAATTTAGCACTGAATGCGGTGTTTAGGTTTTGTTTAACTTTTGATTTACATTCTTACTATACTGGCACCAACTCCTTTCTGGTATGAATTCGCCATCTTTCGGCGCCTTCATCCTATTCGTCTTTCTAAAAATAAAATGTTCCGGAAAATCATCTGTTAAATACACCATCCGGATATTTGGCAAGGACAATGATATGTCAGATTTAAACATCTCTCTTGATACTGCAACCCTGACACATCCCCTTTCTCAATGGGGCTCCGCTAAGGCTGGATCCGTTGTAGATGAACTGGAGCAGGGCAAAGTTATCTTTCTGCCGCAGCTGGCGTTCACGCTCACCGAACAGGAAAGGGCGCTGCTGAACCCGGCAGTGGTTGACCCTAAACGTAAGAACATCAGCTATCAGCCACTGAAAGATAAACTGACCGGCGTTGCGGTCGCTGAGCAGGAGCCAGAGGTTCGTGCGCTGCTTAAACGCCATTACGAATCCTGCCAGCAGCTTATTGCCACCCTCCTGCCTGAATACCAGCAGGTGCTGCACACGCCGACCAACAGCCTACGCCTGCACCCGGTTAAGCAGTGGACGCAGAACACCTCCTGGCGTAAAGACGACAGCCGCCTGCACGTGGACGCCTTCCCGTCCCGCCCCAACTATGGTGAGCGTATTCTGCGCATTTTCACCAACATCAATCCGGCCGGTGAAAGCCGTAGCTGGCGCGTCGGAGAAGCCTTCCCCACGCTGGCAGAGCGCTTCCTGCCACGTTTAAAAAGCTATTCTCCGCTCAGCAGTTGGCTACAGAACGCCGTCGGCATCACTAAAAGTCGCCGCAGCCATTACGACCACCTGATGCTGCAGATGCACGACGCCATGAAGGCCGATGCGGACTACCAGAAGCAGGGGCCGCAGGTCGCCATCGACTTCCCGCCGGGCAGCAGCTGGATTTGTTTCTCAGACCAGACGCCTCACGCCGCAATGGGCGGGCAGTTTATGCTGGAGCAGACGTTCTTGCTGCCGGTGGATTCAATGCAAAATCCGCAGCTATCACCGCTGAAGGTATTGGAAGGGTTGCTAAGAAAGGCGCTGATTTAGTCATTATGGCCGCGTGTAAAAAGCCGCTTGGGCGGCTTTTTTATTGGCGTCATCCGTACGCCGGACAAGCACCCTCTGCGTTGACAAAAAGAATGGGTCAAAATAGCAATAGATATACCGTCATAGGCAATAGATTTGCTTCGAAAAAAGATGGCATTAGCGTTCACGGTAAAATTTAAATAGGAATTACCTGTAAGTTACATGGCTCATTACTACTATTGATATTTATCAATACTCTACCGCAAATGATCGGTGAGGCATCATCTGTATAATAGTTTTTATGATTTTTTAAATGAATTATTTGTTAGGTCCGGCGATTGTTTTGCATCCAGACAAATTTTTTCATTTTTGATTTTGAGCACTGAATCATGCCTTTTTCTTCTAACTTCAGTAACCAGTTTCTGGCTATGTATATTGAAACATTGCAATTATTGGAGATCTCTCTTGTCGTGACCTCGCCATTATTAACAATTGTGTCATAAATTTCTTTCATCAGTTTTACAGAGCAAGGGCGACTGATATGCTCGTCCGTTTCGGTACTACGGAATCTTTCCATCTGAGTGAACCTGTCTTAAAGTACAGGTTGATTTTATCACAAGATACCATATGTGAAATTATAATTATAAGTACTGCGTAATATTTTCTGTTTTTATATCAGACACAAATTTATGGTGATAAAATATTTGGTTATGCCCACGGTTTTATTAACTCTTTTACAGGATTGTTGGTACATATCAGAAACGTAGTTAACATTCATGAAAAATAGAGTCAGATTATTCCGTTAGGTGGCGTTGCAAGAGGGTGTAGGCCAGGAAAGCTTGGTTTTTTCTGCGCTGTGTTTGGGGTGTACTAACGGCAACGCATCAACATTGAAAGTAAATATTTTACTGACTGGAGCGGCATCTGGCTGGAGTAAGCTTTCGAGAGACGATGTATAAGCCGTAAAAGAATAACTCTGAAATCTATTATTCCAGAGTAATATAATTAATAAGCTACAATGTGGCGTACGAGGTTAAATAAAATTAACGATTGCATACTGGAAGTTGAGTTCGCCCCGGTCGTAGTAAAACGCTTTAATGCTTACATCCTCTTTGGTCTCACTTGCAAGATAAACTCTTGCGATACCCTGTTTATCGGTAACCTGCGTTGTATGCGATAGTCTGGCGTGCCCGTTGCACAGGAACGACAGCGTTAACCCACCCACCGGCGTATCGCCCTCTTTTACGCAAAAATCGATGCAGTTTATTTCCTGAGTGCCGACATTGGCTCTTTCCTGAATGGGTGTGTAGCCGATGGATTGCATGTTTCATTACCTCATTTCTATGGGCTTAGAAAAATTAAGCCGCTGTTACAAAATGCACTTTTGTTCTGGAAACAATATTGTCGTCGTCGGTGTATGCGCTGACGATAACAGGCTCTGCGACAGTGTTGTAAACATATAACGTAGCGGTACCAGAATCATCGGTGGTGAGGGTTCGTCTGGAGGGGAAGGCGGTCACGCTTTGCAGAACAATCGAGATCTCTTTTTGTTCATTTACATTATGAGCACTCTTTTTCGTCAGGATATAGAGTATCTCGCAGTAGGCTTTACCATCAGCATCCACCTTATCTCCGATGATATGGCTGGTTAAGGCATTAAGCTCATCGGCTTTAGAAAATGAAATTCCGTTGACGATGAGCACGTCTTTCTCACCATAGATCTCGACGGAGATAAAGAAATCACCCTCAGACCGGGCTGTACAGCTGACTACTGCTTTACCTGTGGCATCCGTTAACAGAAATCTGTCTGTCAGCGTCAAATTCGTGCTCGGCAAAAACTGCAGCAATTTATCCTGAACCGGATTTCCGAGTGAATCCAAAACTTTAATGGATACCTTGTTTTGGCTGATGCCATCCGCGGCGGCGTTGTTTTCGATCAGAGTACTTTCTAAATGATAAGAAGCTTCGACATTGCTGAATACCAGGGTGTCAACAGCGCCCTGAAAAAGGCCATCAATGGCCGGAGAGGCGGAGATCATTACTTTCTCTGCCTCGGTATTGGTCACATTCAGGACAAAATTACCGCCTGCATCCGTCTGGCCAAACGCTGAAGATAATACCGCGTGACCCGCTGAACTGACCGCTGAGAATTTAAGATATTCATCGGCGTAAGGCACACCGTTTCTCGTCAAATGATAAATAATGGTGTTTTCTTTTTTGCCATCCGCGACCGCGTTGTTGCCCTGAACGGTCGACTTAAGAATGATGATATCATCCATCTTAAAGTCCTGTATTTTCGCTATTGGGAACCACTAGTGAGTTTTAAAAAGGCCACGGCGGGTTTAAAGCCGCGGCCTTGCTCTCGAGAAAAATTAATTAACGCCTAAATCAATAATGATCAGGGTGTAGGTCAGTGAAGAATAATCCCCAATCTGATAGTAAACATTTGTCGCGGTATCAACCCCGCCGTGGGTACATTTTGCAATAGCCCCGTCGTAGTTAAAGTCAGCAAACTTCGCATAGTGCGGGTCAGAAATAATCTGGCACGACTGCGATGTTTTGATGATGTTATACCCGTCCTGGCACACCTGTTTTTTAACATCGCCCGCTTCTTTGGTACTGAGCATAAATTGATAAGAGTGGCCGGTAATAAAGTCATACTGACTGCCGGTAAACATATCAAGGCTGCAGAAGGTGTCACTGGTGATTGTGCCAGAGGTGACCGAAACAGGTTTTCTGAAGTTAACGACGGTTTCCTCGCTGATATCCTCAAAATCTGTTGTGGCCGTTACCGTTACGCTTTCAGCGACGGCGTTGTAGACTTTTAACGAGGCAAGTCCATTTGAGTCGGTGGTCAGTTTGTTTTCCGAGACGGTGACATTGCCGCTGTTCACTTTAATATAAATATTATGCCCTTCAGCGGCATCCAGAGAGTTGGCTTTGGTCAGGCTGTACTGAATCTGGCAATAATCACCTTTCCCCACGGTGGCCTCGGCATTATCTCTGACAACAATACCGATTAAATCCTTAATATATTCCGGTTTTGCAAAAGAGATCCCCTCGACAAGACAGGTGACATCGCTGTTTGAATAGAGCAGTGCTTCGATACTGTAATCGCCCGCCGGCACGAGGGCGGTACAGTTGACGGTGACTTCACCGTTTAAATCTGTCTGGTGGTACTGGCCGTCAGGCAGCGATAGATTATGGCTGGCAATGCAGTCTAAGACCTGATGCATTGCCGGCGCGCCCGTTTTGGTGTCCGTGACCTTAAACAGCACGGTATTGGAGCTGGTACCATCGGCGAAGGCATTGTTAGACAAAATATTGCCGGTGATGGTGTAAGGAGGCAGCACGGCTTCGAAGATGAGTTCAACCGGTTTAGCTTTTACGCCAATTAATACCGCCTCTGCTTCAACGGTCACCGTCTCGGCAAATTCGTTGGTAATATTGATGGACGCAGTGCCGAAGTCATCTGTAATGAGGGTGGTTGGGGTGGCCGTCGCACCGCCAGAAACGTTGACAAAAATATACTGGCCTGAAATGGGGGCGGTGCCGTTTTTCAGCGAATAAACAACGACGATTTTATCCTGCCCGTCAGCAGCGGCCGTGTTATCATCCAGCACGGTTGCCGTTAACGTTTCCTGACCTTCCACAGCCTCTTCAAACACGCTTTCGATTTGGGTGGAAATAAAATCACCGTGGTAGCAAACGGCTTTAACCAGAATGTGGCCCGCGACTTCACTTTTTAACTCGACGTTGCAAATTCCGTCGTCATTTGTGATAGCTGAAATATCCTGTCTGCCGTTTGAAAATGTCGCACCTTCAGCGGTGACAATAAAGTTGACGGAAACACCAGGAACTGGCGTTGCGTCATCGCGCAGCGTGGCGGTAATTGTATTGGTGTCGACATTATTAGCCGTTGCGACATCATTTGAATGGATATAAAAGTTAGTAGCACGAACGTTATTTTCGCTCATTACCCGATCTCCAAATAATAAATTAGAAATACATGCCGGAATCACCGGCATGTGGATGCCAGAATTAAATTTTCCAGCTGTTAATTGTTAAGGTGTAACTATAGGAGTAAGAACTTCTGTAAACATAATTTCTGAAGTAAGCTTTAGTCCCGGGGCGAATACAGAAGAACGTTCCCTCGCCAGCAAAATAGTGTGGGGTTGAGAATCCTGCACCTATATCAGGCTGGCCGTTGGTGTATGAAACACAGCTACCATTAACATATACTTGGCCTGAATAAGAGCAATAATCGTTGTAAGTATTATCAACAATAAATTGGTACATACGCCCTGCGACAAAATTATAGCCACCAACAGGAATCATTTCATCGATACCATGGGTGCCTGGAGTGAATGTACCGGTAAAGGTTATACTCTCTGGCTGCTCTGGTTCATCTGGACCAAAGGTGATTTTCGTCCGTGCACTGATATCCTGATTTTTCGTATAAGCACTGACCATAACGTCTTCGGCTTCGGTATCAAAAACCTTCACGGTGGCAATACCAGCGTAATCCGTAGTCAGGGTGTGAGCTGAGGCATAGGCGGTCACACTGTTAAGTTCAATCTCAATTTGCTGATTGGCCACCACATCCTGTGTTTTTTTGGTCAGGCGATACTGAATCTCGCAGTAGTCTTCCCCGTCGGCGGTGGCATTATTTTTTAATACAATCCCGGTTAGTGCATCGAGCTCATCGGCCTTAACAAAGGTGATGTTGGCTACGCGGTGCTCGACGTCTTCACCATAAACAACGGCGGTTAAGCTGTAGACGCCTTCCTGCAGGCTGGTGCAGCTGAGCGTCACGCTGCCGCTTGCATCGGTTTCAATGATGGAATCGTGCAGGGATAAGTTGGTGCTCGGAATAAACTGCAGCAGTTTCTGTGGCACTGTGTTTCCGAGGGAGTTTTTGAGGATGAATAAAATTTTATTCTCGCTCACGCCGTCGGCCTGCATGCCATTCACCATGATCAGGGATTCAAGCGTATAGGATGTGGCAACGGGGACGAAAGTCACTTGCTTGGCGATGGAGGGGAAATCATCCGTTGCGGATTTCGCGGTGACCAGCACCGATTCTGCCGTGGTATTGGTGATATCGAGAATAAAGTTGCCGCTGCTGTCCGTCTGCCCAAAGGACGCTGACAACTTCGCATTACCGGACGAACTGATGACGTCAAAGGTCAGAAACTGACCAACAGCGGGCGCTGTGCCCTGCATCACGCTATAGACAATACGGTTTGCGGTCTGGCCGTCCGCCCGGGCGTTATCAGTCTGAACCGTGGCGGTGAGTACCATGGTATCCACCTGGGCACCAAATTCACTTTCTACTTCTGTCATTTGACTTTCTCCTGCGAAAGAACATATTCCTGAAACTTTAATTTTCCCTTCGGCCAGGCTATGCAGTTGCACCGTGCATTTACCCAGGGCGTCGGTTGTGGCCGTGATGGTCTGAGCATTATTGCTAAATGCTGCCCTCGGCTCTGTTATGCTAAATAGAATATCAATGCCGTATTGATGATCCCCATCAGCAATCAGCGTTGCCGTAATATCGTTGGTATCGGTATTGTTGGCCGCTGCACCTGTGGTAGAGGTTAAGGTGAAATCCACCACGGCTAATTTATCTTTGGTCATGTATTGGCTCCTGATTAATATCAAAAGGTGGCCGTATTCAGTACACGCTTATCTCTGAATAAACGTATTCATGAATAATTAAAATTAAAAGTTACTAAATGAAAGACTGACCGTCTGGTTAACCTCCGTGCTTTGTGGCGAGGTAATAATGACTCCCGCGGCTGAAACTGCCGTATTGCTAAGAATATCTATTTGGGCAGAGCCGTCAGCGTTTAAGGTAATATCAACAGTTTCACCAATTTTATGCCCACTGACCCAAAGCGGCGTGGGAACGGCAACCCTGATAGTGGATATAGTCAGTCTGGCTTTCTCTTCAATATAAAGATAAATACTGCACGGTGACACGCCATCAGGTAGGGCATTGGTGGTATTGGCTATGGCATTCACAATGCCATTCCCCAGTCGATAGTTTTCGAAGGTCAGCACCCCGGTGATAACGTTCGTCGGCGTGTTGGCGTTGCTGATGGAAATAGCAACATCGCCCAGTACAACCGATTTCACTCTAAAACGCTGTACGCCAGTCGCGTCCATGGTGAACGTATAGTCGGTGGCGTTGCTTTCCAGGATGGTGGCGCCGGTCTGGCAGCTGACGTTAATGACGTCTCCGGCCGGAGCCTGAATAAAGCCATAGTTGCAGGGTGATACATGAACGGCGCTGTAATCATCCACCGGTGAGCCGTTGGTGCCCTTAAATTTGAAATCCGTGGTAATGCCTTCGGCCAGCAGTGCGCTTCCGGCGGTGGATAAATACTGGGATCCCGCCGTGGTCGTTACCATGTAGGTAGCATATAGCGTGCCTTCAGCCCCTACCGCGTCGGCATAGGCGGCAGAAACGGTGATATTTTGGCTACCGGTATTATCAACAATAAGCTCATAAGGCGAGTTGCTATCCGGGACTTCCACACCTTGCTTATCTTCACCCCGCATAACGACGATAACGCGGTCACCAATGGCTATTGAGGGATAAGCGATCTCGACGACGATACCGTTGTCGGAATGGATATCACCCAGCTTAATTGTGCCATTACTGGCCTGAGGGAACGTAGGAGCCGGCAGCGTGCGCTCTGCGGACATATTAATGAACGCTATTTTGGCATGTGAAACCCGATAAGGATTGCTCGCGCTTTTTACCCGGTAATAGATATCGATTTTGCCTGAATCGATGGCTTCAGCGACAAAAGATGAAAGCGTAATATGGATGATGTTATGGGCAATGTCGGCAGAGGATACCCGATACTCAACCCGACCATCTGCATCGGGTACAGCTTCATTCCCGGTGTTAAATCCGCGCCATATCAGCGTGATGAGATCGCCGACCGCCATATTGCTATAGGCATTAATATGAACACGAATACCATTAGCAACGTCATACTGGGTCAGCCAGCCGCTAAGGGCATCGGTAAAATGCGGATTTTCGAGGAATTCTACAATGCCGTTCAGCGTGACGTTGGCATCGAAAGAGAGGGCGTTTGTGCCGTCGGAGATTCTGGTGATTCTGTAGAAGGCGACGGCTCTGGCGCTGTCGGGTAAGAAGATTTTTGATTCCGGGATAAGCGTCTGGTAACCCGTTGTCAGGTCAGCTGAGACGACGGTGTGCGTTTCGCTGACGCTAGCCTCCGGAATAATTTCATCTCCGGTATCGTAAACCAGGTAATTCAGCTCTACCCGGTCTCCAGCCTCAATGCCCTGATAAGGCGGTACCTGAATCCGTGTGCCCTGGTTTAGCTTTACGCTGTCGAGGGAAACCGTGTCGTTCACCGCGTCAATAAACACCGGTTTTTCCAGCGTTCTGGTACCGTCCCGGCTGACGATGGCCAGCGCTTTGGCTGAAGAGGTTGGGTTGCTTGATAAGTCGATTGCCGTGTAACTCACGGTATAAATGCCGTCAGGAACATTAGCTTCCGGGATATGAAATTCTATGTTCTGACCTAGATTTGCATCACTGACAACTTCAGTGAGGGAAACCAGTGTCCCAAAGTCCAGAATAATAAGATCGCCAATCGCCATGTTGCTGTAGGGCGGGGTAAACACATAAATATTGCCGCTGCCCAGGTCGTTATTATCGATAATACCGTTGTCATTCATTTGCGGCACTAAGGGGGCACGCAAGTCTCTGCTGGTCCGCATTTTTTTCTCCCAGGTAATCTGATTATCGGCAGCATTCACTGCCGATATATGGGGCATTAAACTTTATTTGCGGCCTGGTGGTACAACGTCAACGTAATAGGTTTGTTCTTTGGAGGCGTGGAGTTTATTGTCGATTTCCATAACCATCTCGTAGGAGATTTTAAGGATACCTTCACCCAGCGCGTAGAATAAATCACGCAGCGCATCGGTTCCGCCGTCATAGGTGTCGTCGAGCACAACTGGATTTAGCCTCCCTTCAGCATCAACAAGGAAGGTGAAAACGGTGCTGGCAGCAGGAACTTCTTCCTTGCCGATATAGGATTTCCAATAAATATTACAATAGGTATTTTCTTTAGCTGCGACATTCACAATCTCACCGTTGTAGTCGCCATTAAGGGTAATGACTACGCCGAGAGTGGCCGAGGCGATATTGATAATATCGTTTTCTGCGTTAGCAATCTCAAATGCTGGAAGGTCAACAATAGTAGAGGAAGTGCTGTCGCGCTGAACGTTCACCGTAGTAACGTGCGAGAATTGAGGATTACCCGCCGAGTCGACAATGTAGTAACCCGTATCATGCGCACCGGTTGTCATATATTCGTCAGGAACGGCAATCGGCAGAATGTTTTCAGTGGTGTTGTTTTCTGAATGCCTGATCAGGGGATTTACACCGAAATGGAATGTGACCAGATCTGCCACATTCGGATTGTCAATGACGAGAATAGCGTAGACGCCCGCGGCCACATCGTCTTCGGTAATTTTATTTTGATCGCCACTGGCAATCGGGTAGTCAGGGGCTTTAACGGTGGGTGCGACGATGACAACAGTAGAGGTGTATGTTGCGCCAAGCGTACCATCATCTTTAACAACTGACGCAGTAATGGCAAGTTTCTGTGGTGCGGTGGTTGCAATCTTAATCTCGGCGGAAACTTCCCCGTTATAATTGGTCATCAGCTCAATAGTGCTGGCGTCGTTCTCCATCCAGCTCCCACTCCCGGCAGGAAGCTCAAAGCGAAC
Source organism: Enterobacteriaceae bacterium RIT693 (assembly GCA_009668225.1). Lineage (GTDB taxonomy): Bacteria > Pseudomonadota > Gammaproteobacteria > Enterobacterales > Enterobacteriaceae > Cedecea. Next base: position 254,217 of record WJYK01000005.1, read on the forward strand.
AATTTGCTCACGCTGTGGGAGAAGTGTCGCGTCGTCCACAACACGCGCGGTCACTCCAAAAGGAATGCCTGACCAGGTATTACACCAGGTCTTATTTTCAGTTGAAATGCCGACTAAAAATGCCATCTTAATTCTCCTTACCTATGGATAAGAAACAAAGAGAACTCCCGAACCAATAAAAGGCCCGATTCTATTTGGTGTTCCCTTTAGCTCACTGGTTAATTTAATAATGTTTAGGCCCTGCTGGCCGGATAATGTTTCTCCTAATAATGTGCCATTATCCGTTGTTAATTCAGCATGCATGCCATTATCAAGCGGTATTTTATCATTGCCTCTAAGTCTTAACGTATATGGAATAGCATCGGTACACTCGACATTAATATCCTTCGACTGTATTGCTCCTGGTGCTTGCTTCACAGTTAATGAACCATAATAAAATTCAATCTTATCCTGGCTCAGAGCACAGTATTGGTTTACTGGTGGTGTGCCAATACACTGGGTAGCAGCCGTTGCAGGGTAAACTCTTGAATTCCACATTGAACTGTAGTCATTAGCCGTGGCCGCGATACCAATACATTCGCTGCCATTGTGGTCCCCGTCATGATAAACAGTGTATGTGCCAGACTCACCATTTTGCTCAATCCATTTTTTGCCAATGCAGCTGAACGTAATTAAAGAATTAGGGCACTCAGGTCTAAGAAGGTGAAGTTTAGTCGACGGGTCCATTGACCCTATCTGAACTTCACCTTTACTTGTTTCGTGCCGATGTATTATGCCCGTATATCCTGGAGCATAAGTGTCCAGGCTGTCATCGATATCAATCACCGTCCAGTTTCCGGTATAGGTTGCGGTGCCTGGCCCAGTAAGATCCACGGTGACATCTAATACCACCGGCCATTTGAATGCGTAACTAACATCTGGTACCACTGAGAAAATTACGGCCATACCAATGCCAATAAAAAATCGGTAAAAATCTCGGCTGAATAAATTATACATAGACTATTTTTATCTCCATGAAGGCTATATTTAAATGGCAGTCATGTAAGTCATCCGATGTGGATAACGTTACTGCTGAAATATTTTCTCTGCAAGTTTTACAAAGTGAAAATGGGGCGAAAATAATTGTACGCACAGTTATTTCGCGAATTAATAAAATGAAATTTTTTGCGACATTAAAAGTCGTAACAAGACAATAAAGCAGAGAAAGTGACTGCCGTTTTCGGTTTTTATCAGGTTTAACAATGTTTTTTTGACATCAATTTAGTTGATTTGCGAAGTTCCATGAGGGGGCCGGTAAAGATCACATCGCTCGCCAGTTGAAATAGGAAAGCAAATCGACATTATTCTGTAACCCCAGCTTGCACATCGCTGAACGCTTATAGCTGCTCACCATTTTGGGGCCGATTTGCAAAATTTTGGCGATATCTGAGTACTTCATTCCTTCGCTGACTTTGGTGATGACATAAAGCTCCTTATCATTAAGCTTCTGATTTTTACATATTATTGAACACCCCGTTGAGCCGTCTATGATGTTTCTGTTAGCGCGCCCATTCTTGCCGCCAATGACCAGCCGGCGCAGGCTGGCATAAAGCTCCTGTACCGTATCTTCTAGCGTGATATAGGCCGAAATAGCAGGGCAGTGCAGGCGATTATCCAGCTGGTTTTTATTGGGATACACCAAAATCATTCTGCGCTGCGTCGCCTTCTGTCGGTACACGGGGTCATGCCGATAGCGGTCGCAGTTTATCGGCGGCAGCCCGCACCACGACTCCCTGAATATGAGATCTGAATTCGCTTCATTAGTCAGCACAATGTCTTGAAGCATGCCTTCGCTATGAAGAATTTCAGTCAACAGCAGCAGGATGCCCTGTACCCAAACCTCATTTCTATCCGGTATGCTAATTCTGATGCCGTTAACTTTTCGTCGGTTTCTTGCTTCCTCCAGACGTTCTGCATAGCTTTGGATCCCCGTTGTGCTGAGGGCCAGGCTTTTCTCTGGCCATAAAAAGCCCTGGCCTAAATCTGCGCCAGAAAGCACAGCAAGATCGCGCATATCCTCGGTTTCAATGCCTTCGGCAACGATAACTGAGCCATGCGATCGCAAAGAATACACCCAGCCTATAAACGCCTTTAGCTCGGCTTTGGTGCGAGGCAGGGCAGTGCGACATGTTTTAATACCCTTAAATTTCAAACCAATAGAATCTATGTCTGCGGTTAAATCCGGCGTAACATCGTCAAGGTAAACTGGCCATCCCGTTTTTTTCAGGCGACGTAACCCTTTGATAAAATTAAATCGGGATAAAACATCCAGCTTTTTAATATTTTCAGGATCCTGGACCTCGATAACAAAGCACCCTTCATGGGCTAAGGTGTTGAGTTGCTCAATAGAAAACTCGTCAGCAATCACCGCCACCGGTAAATTTAACCAGTATTGAGCAGGCCCGGTTTTTAGAGACCTGGATTTGGCCGCATGAAACTGACTAAAGAAAATCGCGAGGCTTTGAGCGGGTGTTATTTCATTGAAAAATTTTTCTATATCACTAATTTCAGGTGATAATCGGCTCAGGATTTCCCATGCGACAATTTCGTTTGTTTGCAATGAAACCAGCGGTTGAATTCTGAATTCAATTATCTTTCTGTAGATGCTGTCGTTATTTTTAGTCGTCAAAACATCCATCATGATTGACATGATCTGCCCTCCTGTTGGCAGGGTTTGTATGGAGGTCCTTATTGAATATCTATCTGGATCACAGCCGTTGCATAGAAATTACCTGCGTCGACTGTTTCACCTTTCTTTTTTACAAGTAACGCATCCAGATTAATAACGCCAGAAGCAACATCAAAATTTTCTGCATGATCTAACGCCAGTTCCTTGCCGTCCTTAAATAGTTTCACACCCAAATTATCAACGTCGTTAACCTTTATAATTGTTTTGTTGCCCGCATCAAAATCTGCGACGGTACCCCCCAGCGTAAACGTGAATATGCGTCCGTTGGCAATGGCATTGGGTTCGCAAACGACGTCAAGGCTAAAGTTTTTAAGATATTCACCAGCTTCTATTTTCGATTGGTTAACCTGGCCAAATGACACTGTTTTTTCATCACCACCGTTTATTTCACAAGGCGGATCTTCCAGAATTTCACCCGTAACGATAACTTCTGTTGTCGTTCCTTCAATGGCGTTAATAGAAAAAGCATAGCTAACATGCAGGCAAGGAAGCAGCACCATAAGTGCCAAATATTTATTACGCATATAAAGTCCGTTTATACAGATTATCGTTTTGGTATAATGATATCTTCTATCTGGCATATATCTTTTCGGCAGGAAAAAGATAGCGTTCTTGGGCTGCCATAATCATTTATTGCGGTTAGTAATATTTTTTCCACAGCTTCACTACCTTGGTGTTTTAACGTGTAGCTTCCTTTAGGTGGCACCATGAACGGTGGTATTTTTACCTTCTCTTTCAGCTCCAGTCCGGTAATCGACAGGTAGTAAGACGTTGGATTATTAATTTCATAACCACGGGCGGACTTGACCAGGGTGACCGCCTTCATGCCGGGCACGGTATCATCCGCTTTTGTGACTTTCAGCGATTTTGGGCGCCAAAAGACCTTTATCCTTGTCTGAATAGCCAGGGTAAGCACGTTTTCTTTGTGACTTTTTTGCGGAATTTCCCGCAGATTAAAGTAAAAAACGCTTTCGCGGTCTTTAGGGAGGTTCATCGCCTTCGCCAACTGCTGGAGCCTGAAGATGCTGTATTGACCGGCTTCAATTCTTTGCACCGGCGGCACCACCATAAACTGGTCAATCAGCTGGCCATCAGCGTCCTCGACCCAGCCCTGAGCAAGATAAGGGTCTGATTCGCTTTTGTTGGTAACCCGAAGCGAAACTGCATTTTGTTCTTCATTAATAATGAGTCTTGTACGATCAAGCGATAAAGCTGCATTGGCATCAGACACAACACCATTTAAAATGACCAACATAAAGATATATACAAATTTCATTTTGTATCCCTTATTCTTTTAGCTCTGGGCGGCATTCATTGCTGTTGCAAAGTAAATTGAACGGCATCTTTGAACCAAAATCATTAACAATGGTGATTTTCCCTAATGTCTCTGTTTTGATATCGGCCAGCTCTTCGCTAAACGGGGGCAGTGTTATGGCTTTTATTATTTTTTTTCCATTTTTGTCATTGAAGCTAATGATGTTGAGATAAAAAGCAGAGGCATTTGTCAACTGATATCGATTAATGCCAACTTTATGAATTGTTAATTTGTCCATGTGGAAGTTTACTTCGTCATCCTCGAGTGCTTCCGGGCGATAAAATAGCTTAACTTTAGTTTGTAGGGCCAACTGCATAACATTTTCTGTTGAGCTGACGGTTGGAATTTCAAGTACGCTAAAGTAGTACATACTTTCTCTGTCTTTCGGCAGATTTTTTTCCAACGCTGTTGGGCTTACTCGAATAAAAGAGTAAGTTTCAGGTTCAATGCGCTGTACCATCGGTGTGGCAATAAGCGGCACTGATGCACTGTTATCTTGCTTATCCGCGACCCAGGCCTTCGCCAGGTAGGGGCGAGTATGATTATCGTTTCTTATGCGGATGGACAAATTATTGTCGCCTTCGTGATATATCACTCTATTTCGGTCAACGGCAATCGCCGCGCGCGCCTGCTGGTAGTTCATCACGGCAATAATAAAGAGGAGTAAAAAAGTATTTAGGTTGATTTTCTTCATCATAAAAATTATCTATTCATTCACTTGGGTTATTCTTCGCACGGAAGAAGTAACATATTTTGTGGGTTGATATATTCCGGCAATGCGATTTTGCACTGCGCGTTCCCATTCCATTTTGCCGTCAATGCCTGGTGGGTATTAATGCCTGATAGCCAGGTCAGTCCGTTGTCACCCACAATGCCCAATTCGACACCGTTTTTGTTCAGCACGGTCGCGCCAAAGGGCACGGGGTTGCCATCTTTGAGGCGCAGCGTTGCGGCGAGCTTAAGCCCCTTAATCACGTTTATTTTCTTGAAACCAATGGCGCCATTTGTCAAAACTTGTTCTGCCACTGGAGAGCCAATAACTTCTATATCCTCAGGTAAGCGGGTGACATCAACCTCACTTCTTACTCGTGAATAGCTGGTAACACCGGCCTGTACGGCAATACCCATGCCGTTTGTGACCAGGTTTTTTCCCAGCGGAACATCGGCGATGCCATCGGTGTCGATCATCACACGCGTTGATCCGCGGTTACCTGATGGGTGCATGGCGATGCCTTTTGTCGTGGCTGTAATCCCCCCGTTTATGTTCAGGCCTGCGGAGGTATAATTGTCTTCTTTCCAGTTAATGTTGGCTGACATATTTGCCAGTGAGCCATTGTGGTAATAGAAACCGTTTAATAGATTTTTGGCACCATTATTGTTTGGTTTGTCGATGCCGGTTTGTAAGCGGTAGCTATCGCCATTGTGAAGCTGCTGGTACCAGCCGGCGACCTGGTTAATATTATTTTTCGATATACTGTTGCTATAGCTGACTGTGCCATTACCCAGTGGAATGCTCAGGTTGAGGTACACCATGTCATCCTGGCTGCGGTAATAGTTGTTTCTTACGGCCGACAGGCTAAAAGTAATATTTTTCCATTCATGAAAATCAATATATTTGCTGAGGTTTAACGAGTAGCTGTCATTATTTCCCCCGGCCCAATAGGTCTTGTGCAAAAAACTGGCGCTCAGCGACATTTTTTGTTCGCTGAAGTTTTTCGTTAGGCTCACGCTGTACTGGCTACGATCCCGACGGCTGTCATCCCAGTCATTTTCTTTGTTTATATAGTCTGACATGCTGAAAAAATCGGAGTCCGAATACTGAATCCCAGAAACCGTGAACGTGCTGTTTAACTCTTCAAAGTTTTTATAATATTTAAGTCGGTATGACTCGCCCTTGTAGCTGTTGTTTTTGAAGGTTGATTCTGCATGTGTAACATCAGCGGATACCACACCTGCAACGCCTAAGCTTCTGGCTACGCCAAGTGCCGCACTTTTATAAGATCCAGAGAGTATGGCACCCGCATATGCGGACCACTCTCCCGACAGGCCCCGGGACATTTCTGAGGTCACAAACAGGTCACCGCTGACATGGCGATGTCGATCTTCCGGCCTGCCTAAAGCCAGTTTGTACTGTGTTTGCCCCGGCCTTGTCAGATAGGGCAGTGACGACGCCATGACCTGGTAATGCTGCGTGGACCCGTCCTGTTCTTTGATATCCACATCCAGCAAGCCCGACGTAGACGTGCTCAGTTCCTGAATAGTGAATGGGCCTGCCGCGACAACCGTCTCATAGAGCACTCGCCCCTGCTGGCTCACGGTGACGGTTGCGTTGGTACGGGCGATGCCGTTGACTTCCGGGGCGTAGCCACGCAAAGCTGGCGGGAGCTGCTTTTGGTCGCTAGCCAGCGACACGCCGCTATAGCGCCATGAGTCAAAAATATCTGAGGTAAGATTACTTTCACCCAGCGTCAATTCAGACTGAATATCCGGTAATGCCCGGTACGCGTAAAAACGATCCCAGTCAAAATTTTGCTGGGTGCTTCCTTGATGGCCAGTTAAATGGCTATAGTTTCCCTGGTAGTCGCCCCTGAAGCGCCAGGCACCGGCGTTGAAGCCGAGAGTCCCGTTTGTGCTGGTCGTTTGAGACTGTGAGCTACCGCGGTTTTTCCCGGTATTGAGGCTCATGTTGTAATCTAAAATCATCCCGTTCAGGCCATTGTCCCAGTAAGCCTGCGGTAGCCAGTTTGCGTCGTGGTACTCAAGCATTTGAGGCGAGATGGAGATATAGAGCGATTCTTTGGAAAGATCGCCTTTAACCACGGCACCTTTCAGCGCGTCAAGGCTGTAGCAACCGTCAAGCTGATGACTTAAAACCAGATCTTTATATTCTTTTCGTAGCCCCAGTTTTTCGACAAGCTCTCTGGTAATACATGCTTCAGTATTATCTTTTGCGGTAATAAATTTAATTACTGTACTTTCGGATAGAATGTTTTTATTTAAATAAATATCGAATGAATAAGTGCCCGGCATGATAAATCCAGCATTAGAAAACATTGAAAAATCAATATTATTCTTATCATTGGCATTTAACAGATCGGTATTGAACTCCACGGCACTTGCGTCAATGCAGAAGAATGCCAAAGAGAGGACCAGGATATTGTTTTTTTTCATTAGGATTTATTCAAAAGGCATTCCCTGCAATGCAGGGAATGCTTATTATTACTCGTATGCTAAAGTGAAGTTTGTAATTGCGACAAAATCACCCGTCGTGATTGCTGATGTATTAGGCAGTTTCTCAAGGTAAGCGTTATAGTTCAGGGTATTTCTACCTGCGGTAATGGAGTGAGCATTAGCCGGTGTTGCACCCCATTTAACGGAGGTGTTCTGCCAGTCAACCATGGTCACGCCAACACCATCAACGCCGGAAACATTCAGGTAGGTTTCGTCAGTCACCTGCTGGCCGCTAAAGGTTACTTTTACAGAGTCATCATCGCCGTTGCCTGAAAGCGTACAGTCTTTCAGCTCAATGATGACTTCTTCAGGACCAGATTTAGCACCTGTGCTATTTAGAAAAGCTGAAGATACCTGACCGAAGTTAACTTCCTGAGTCGTTTTATCCGGGTCAATTGAACATGGGGCCTCAATAATGCTACCAATGAAACGAATTTGCCCCTCACCCTTTATCGCATTGGCGGCCATTGCGCCAGTCGATGCCATAAAAAGACCAACCATTGATGAAACCATTAATTTTTTATAAGCCATTACTATTCTCCTTGTGCCTATTTATTTTTATAGGACGCAATATCCAATTACGTCCCGGCACTGATAGTAATTATTTTTTGTAGTCTATTGAGGGGGAATGTCTGATGTTGAGGTTTTTTAGTTTCTAACTTCAAGTTTTGTGATTTTGCTTGCGCTTTATCGATATTTTATTTTTTGTTTTGGTTGTTTTTTGGAGTAAAATTCCATTAATTTTGGTGGTCGCGATTGATTGATTTGGTATTTTATACTTTGCTATATCAGTAAATAATCAATTAAGTTACATAACCGGATCGCGAAATACTGATAATTAGTTATTTCATTCACAATAGGGGAGAATTTTCAGGGCGAATATTCCGAATAGGAAATTTAACTTCCGGGTGGGCGCAATAGGCTGGCAGTATTTGGGATTTAATATCTTGATCTTGAATATAAAAAAGGCCAGAAAGAATCTGGCCTTATTGTTATTGCGCCGAATAAATGGGGCAGCGGAAGTTTTTCCGCATTAACGCATGGTGACAAACTCTTCCGCCGCGGTCGGGTGGATAGCCACGGTGTTGTCGAAGTCTTTCTTGGTCGCGCCCATTTTCAGCGCCACGGCGAAGCCCTGCAGGATTTCATCCATGCCGAAGCCGATGCCGTGAATCCCGACGATTTTCTCGTCCGGGCCCGCGCAGACCAGCTTCATGCGGCACGGCTGGCGGTGAGAGGTCACGGCGGTGTACATGGCGGTGAAGGAGGATTTGTAGGCCTTCACGTTGTCGTCGCCGTACTGCTCGCGCGCCTGTGGTTCGGTCAGGCCCACGGTGCCGATTGGCGGGTGGCTGAACACCACGGTTGGCACGTTGCTGTAGTCCAGGTGCTCGTCCGGTTTGTTGTTAAACAGGCGCTCGGACAGGCGACGGCCGGCGGCGACCGCGACAGGCGTCAGCTCAACCGCACCGGTGTTATCGCCTACCGCATAGATGCCAGCCACGTTGGTATTCTGGAACTTATCGACCTTGATATAGCCCTTTTCGTCCAGCTCGACGCCGGTGACCTGCAGGTTGAAGTTGTCGTTAGCCGGTTCGCGGCCAATTGCCCAAATCAGGGTATCGACGGTTTCAGAGCGGCCATCTTCCAGCTCCAGCGTCAGGCTGCCGTCGGCGTTTTTCACTACCGCTTTCGGAATCGCGTTGGTGTGCAGGGTCGGGCCTTCTGCTTCAATCACTTCCAGCAGCGTTTCAACGATCAGCGGATCGAAGGTACGCAGCGGCGCATGTTTGCGCACGAACAGGTGCGTTTCTGAGCCCAGCGCGTTAATCACGCCCGCGATTTCCACCGCGATATAGCCCGCACCGACCACCGCCACGCGTTTTGGCAGGCCCGGAAGCTCGAAGAAGCCGTCGGAATCGATGCCGTATTCTGCACCAGGGATGTTCGGATGGCTTGGACGACCGCCGGTGGCGATCAGAATATGGTCTGCGGTGATGGTTTCGCCGTTAACTTCCACGGTGTGCGCATCCACAAACTTCGCAAAGCCGCGAATCACGTCAACTTTATTCTTGCCCAATACGTTGTCGTAAGAGGTGTGAATGCGGTCGATATAGGCGGTACGGCTGGCGATAAGCTTGTCCCAGTCGAAGTGGTTCAGCGTGGTGTCAAAGCCGTAGTCCGGGCCGTAGTTGTGAATCGCTTCGGCGATTTGCGCCGCATGCCACATCACTTTTTTAGGCACGCAGCCGACGTTGACGCAGGTGCCGCCCAGATCTTTCGCCTCAATCAGTGCGCATTTCTGCCCATACATTGCCGCACGGTTAATCGAGGCGATACCGCCGCTGCCGCCGCCAATGGCGAGGTAGTCATAATGTTTGGTCATGATGTTTCCCTTTTGAGTCGAAAATTAGGCGCGATTGTAGCGCGCCGGGGTAAAGGTTCTACCGATTACTGCGATAGCCACGTCATACTTCAAGCTGCAGCGGTGTTGGCTGCACTCCTGAACCCCAGTCACTTACTTTAGTAAGCTCCTGGGGATTCACTCCCTTGCCGCCTGGCTGCAACTCGAATTATCTAGTGGCCTGCTCTCTTATTCAGGCACAATCCAGCTCAACGTGGTCGAGCCGGTGCCCGTTGGCACCAGCTTTTTGTGCAGCCACGGCAGCACGTTGGTCATCTGCTGCTCCAGCTTCCACGGCGGGTTAATCACGATCATGCCGGACGCCGTCATGCCGCGCTGGTCGCTATCCGGGCGAACCGCCAGCTCGATCTGCAGGATGCGGCGGATGCCCGTCTCTTCCAGGTCGCGGATCATACGTTTGATTTGCTGGCGCAGCACCACCGGGTACCACAGCGCGTAGGTGCCTGTCGCAAAACGCTTATAACCTTCGGCAATCCCTTTCACCACGTCCTGGTAGTCGGTTTTGATCTCATACGGTGGGTCGATGAGGATCAGGCCACGGCGGGAAACCGGCGGCAGCTTCGCTTTCAGCTGCTGGTAGCCGTCGGCACGCTCAACGCGGGCGCGATCGTCTTTCTGGAACTCAGAACGCAGCAGCGGGAAGTCGGACGGATGCAGTTCGGTGAGCTGCAGGCTGTCCTGCTCGCGCAGCAGGTGGCGGGCAATCAGCGGAGAGCCTGGGTAATAACGCAGGTTGCCGCTGCGGTTCAGATGCTGCACCGCGCCAATATAGGCTTCCAGCTCTGCAGGCAAATCGTCCTGCTGCCAGATGCGCGCGATACCTTCCAGATACTCGCCTGTACGCTCCGCATGTTCGCTGCTCAGCTGGTAACGACCGGCGCCTGCGTGGGTGTCGAGATAGAGAAACGGTTTCTCCTTCTCTTTAAGCGATTCAATAATCAGGCTTTGAACGGTATGTTTTAGTACGTCGGCATGGTTACCGGCGTGAAAGCTGTGGCGATAGCTGAGCATGAGGGATGGTGTTCCACGAATAAGAAAACAAATTTCCCACAGTTTACCGCAGATTGCGGCGGATTACCGCCCAGGCGCGGCGCTGTTTCAATCGGGCCGAAAAGGTTTCAAAACATAAATGTGTCATAAAAGCGTCAAATTCCCAGGATAGCGTCGCAGCCAGGCAAGGTAATCGTTTGAATAAAAGGAAAAATAATGAAACTCCGTATTTCGATGCTGGCAGCAGCGCTGGCGGTGGCTATGCCCGCCCTGGCGAAGGATGTGTCTCTCCCTCAGGCCGCGGCGATAGCCAATACCGTGACGCCGGCAAACAGCAGCCAGGCGTTTGATGATCTTGAAACGCAGTCCCTGGCGGCGCTGCGCACTGCCCTGAAAGGCGATGCGGATAAACTGACCCGCGACCAGCTGGATAAAGCGAAGCAAAGCAAAAAGCTGGCGGATACCGCCTGGCTGAAGGCGAGCGGCTATGACTTCCAGACCAAAGCCAACCAGAAAGCGGGCATTGAGCTGCTTTCCGCGTTCAGCAAGCTGCCGGACTCCGTGATTAAGCAGAACCTTGAAACGGTCACCAACATCAACCTGAATGCCGTACAGACTTCACGCCATCAGGCGCTGGCGGATGCCGAGGGCATCAACCATCTTTACTTCCTGAGCGATGCGATGGGGCCGCGCCTGGGCAAAGCCTTCCTGGCCGCCTATGACAAAGGCGAGCTGAGCAAGGCCGCGGCGCTGATTAAGGCCTCCGAGGTCAGCACCAGTGCGGCGAAGAAACACTTCAATAACCCGCGTCCATTCCTGATCCAGGGCAACACGATCCATCTCGTGCCGGATGATGTGGTGATTAAAGATAACAAAGCGTACACCGCAGACGGCGGTTCCTTCCCGAGTGGCCACACCAACACAGGTTACACCGACGCGCTGCTGATGGCCGAAATGGTGCCGGAGCGTTTTGAGGCCCTGGTTGAACGCGGCGCACGCTACGGTTACTCGCGCATTGTGCTGGGCGTGCATTACCCGCTGGACGTAATGGGCTCTCGCATGGTGGCGCAGCGCAACGTGGCTAACTACCTGAACGACCCGAAATACCGCGCGTTGTTTAACGAAGCTCGCGATCAGCTGCGTACCGCGCTGGAGAAAGAGTGTGGTACCACTTTGGCTGAATGTGCGAAATCTTCCGTGAAAGACGATCCGTACCGTGCGCCAGCGATGAAAGAACTTTACCGCTTCACCATGACCTACGACCTGCCGCAGCAGAAGGGCGAGAAGCAAGCCCTGCAAGTGCCGCAAGGGGCGGAAGTCCTGCTGGAAGCCGCGCTGCCTAAGCTTTCCGCCGCACAGCGCCGTGACCTGATGGTGAAAACCGCGCTGCCTGCGGGCTACCCGCTTTCCGGCACGACGGCAGACCAGCAGTTCTGGCAGCGCCTGAATCTGCCAGCGGCCTACGCAATGGCCGTGAAATCCCACTGATTCACCTTTCGGGGCGGCGCCTGCTGCCCCTTTTCCTGACAAGCCCAGCGCAACGTCCGGGATTGAAATTCGCTACACTTAACCCCATGCTAGACTCCATGCACAAAGCGCCGCTTGAGCGCTTCTCTCTCCCTTTTAATCAGGAACGCGCTTATGACCAATCCTTTACTGACCTCTTTTGAGCTGCCGCCGTTTTCCGCCATCAAACCTGAACATGTTGTTCCGGCCGTGACTAAAGCGCTGGACGACTGCCGTGCGGCGGTGGAAAGCGTGGTTGCGCAGGGCGCGCCTTATAGCTGGCAGAACCTGGTTCAGCCGCTGGCAGAAGTGGACGATCGCCTGGGCCGCCTGTTCTCCCCGGTCAGCCATCTGAACTCGGTGCAGAACAGCCCGGAACTGCGCGAAGCCTATGAACAAACGCTGCCGCTGCTGTCCGAATACAGCACCTGGGTTGGCCAGCACGAAGGGCTGTATAACGCTTACCGCGATCTGCGTGACGGCGCGAACTACGCCAGCCTGAGCGTCGCCGAGAAGAAAGCGGTGGACAACGCCCTGCGCGACTTCGAGCTGTCCGGTATCGGCCTGCCAAAAGACAAACAGCAGCGTTACGGGGAGATCTCCGCTCGCCTGTCCGAGCTGGGGTCTACCTACAGCAACAACGTGCTCGATGCTACCATGGGCTGGAGCAAGCTGATTACCGATGAAGCCGAGCTGGCAGGCATGCCGGAAAGCGCATTGGCTGCGGCCCGCGCTCAGGCAGAAGCCAAAGAGCAGGACGGCTGGCTGCTGACGCTGGATATCCCAAGCTACCTGCCGGTGCTGACTTACTGCGACAACCGCGCCCTGCGCGAAGAGATGTACCGCGCGTATTCAACGCGTGCTTCTGACCAGGGGCCGAACGCCGGGAAGTGGGACAACACCCCGGTGATGGAAGAGATTCTGGCGCTACGCCACGAACTGGCTCAGCTGCTGGGCTTTGGCAACTATGCGGAAAAATCCCTCGCCACCAAGATGGCGGAAAACCCGCAGCAGGTGCTCGAATTCCTGTCCGACCTGGCAAAACGCGCTCGCCCGCAGGGTGAAGCCGAGCTGGCTCAGCTGCGCGCCTATGCGAAAGAGCATTACGGCGTGGAAGCGCTGGAGCCGTGGGACATCACCTGGTACAGCGAAAAACAGAAACAGCACCTTTACAGCATCAGTGACGAGCAGCTGCGCCCGTACTTCCCGGAAGAGCGCGCGGTGAACGGCCTGTTCGAGGTTGTGAAGCGCATCTACGGCATTACCGCCAAAGAGCGTAAAGATATCGACGTCTGGCACCCGGACGTGCGCTTCTTCGAGCTGTATGACGACCAGGGCGAACTGCGCGGCAGCTTCTATCTTGACCTGTACGCTCGCGAGCACAAGCGCGGCGGGGCGTGGATGGATGACTGCGTGGGTAAAATGCGTCGCGCCGACGGCTCGCTGCAAAAGCCGGTTGCCTACCTGACCTGTAACTTCAACCGACCGGTGAACGGCAAACCTGCGCTGTTTACCCACGACGAAGTGATCACCCTGTTCCATGAGTTCGGCCACGGCCTGCATCATATGCTGACCAAAATCGAAACTGCGGGCGTGTCCGGCATCAACGGCGTGCCGTGGGATGCGGTCGAGCTGCCGAGCCAGTTTATGGAAAACTGGTGCTGGGAGCCGGAAGCGCTGGCGTTTATCTCCGGCCACTATGAAACGGGCGAATCTCTGCCTGTTGAGCTGCTGGAAAAAATGCTGGCGGCGAAGAACTACCAGGCTGCGCTGTTTATTCTGCGCCAGCTGGAGTTCGGCCTGTTCGACTTCCGCCTGCATGCGGAATTCAACCCGGAGCAGGGCGCGAAAGTGCTGCAGACGCTGGCCGAGATTAAGAAACAGGTTGCCGTAGTACCGGGGCCAAGCTGGGGCCGTTTCCCGCACGCCTTCAGCCACATCTTCGCGGGTGGCTACGCGGCGGGCTATTACAGCTACCTGTGGGCCGACGTGCTGGCGGCGGACGCTTACTCTCGCTTCGAAGAAGAAGGTATTTTCAACCGTGAAACCGGCCAGTCGTTCCTCGACAACATCCTGACCCGTGGCGGTTCGGAAGAGCCGATGGAGCTGTTCAAACGCTTCCGCGGGCGCGAGCCGCAGCTGGACGCGATGCTGGATCACTACGGTATTCAGGGCTAATCCACCACGTGAAAATCTGTTTACTGACTGAAGCAGGCGCCGACTCCGGCGCCTTATCTGTTTTGAGCGAGCGCTGGCAGCTTGAGCATGATGCAGACGCTCTGATGGCGCTGGTGTTAACGCCTGAGCATCTTGAACTGCGCAAGCGCGATGAGCCAAAGCTTGGCGGCATCTTCGTTGATTTTGCCTCCGGCGCGATGGCGCACCGCCGTAAGTTTGGCGGCGGACGTGGTGAAGCGGTGGCGAAAGCTGTGGGCGTTAAAGGCAGCTATCTCCCGGACGTTGTCGACGCGACGGCCGGGCTGGGGCGGGACGCCTTCGTGCTGGCCTCCGTAGGCTGCCGCGTGCGGATGCTGGAACGCAATCCGGTAGTTGCCGCGTTACTTGATGACGGCCTGCGCCGTGGCTACGAAGATCCGGAAATCGGCGGCTGGCTGCAGGAGCGATTACAGCTCATTCATGCCTCAAGCCTGACGGCGCTCAGCGATATTACGCCGAGGCCGGATGTGGTGTATCTCGATCCGATGTTCCCCCATAAGCAGAAGAGCGCGCTGGTGAAGAAAGAGATGCGTGTTTTCCAGTCCCTGGTGGGGCCGGATGAGGATGCGGACGGGCTGCTGGCTCCGGCCAGAGCGCTGGCGAAGAAAAGAGTCGTGGTGAAGCGCCCGGACTACGCTCCGCCGTTGGCCGACGTCGCCACGCAGAATGCGGTGGTGACCAAAGGGCACCGGTTTGATATTTATGCCGGGACGCCGGAGTAATCGCGCTGTGACAGCCCTCTTCGCCGTTGACTTTTGGTCACAACTATTCTCTATGAGGGATCGGCTAAGGTTCCGTTCACTTCCAGCCCTGTTGTATCTGTAGCTCCTGTACCGGTGAACGTCTTAGGGGAGTCACCGTCACTCCCCTAAGAACCCGGACTCCCGGCCAAATAAATCGCCGCAAGCGGTAAACCTCAGTTTTATCTCCCAGTCCTGGGTCGGCTGAGACGCGTTCCCGACGCTCTCAGCCTCCGGCCGTTCCCGACGTCCGGACCCTGGCCAGTCGGAGAGAAAACCGAGGCGATTTAAGCCGGAACCGTGCCTCGCTTTAAACCCGCAGCCACACAGAAAGTCACAGTCGCTTCAAGACTTACAGCCACGCCCTTGTCCCCGGCTCTCATATGGAAAACAGACATATGGGTGAACGGAACAGTTGAGAGCTAAAGAGTTCTTCCGGAAAGCTTTGAAATTAGAATGTGACAAAGAGACACAGAAGGGAGAGGGGGGAAAATCAAAGAGTTATGCTCTATTCAGTCCCCTCTCCCCTGTGGGGAGAGGGTTAACGCTTACCGCAATTCAGTCCCCTCTCCCCTTTGGGGCTGAGGGTTAGGGTGAGGGGAAAGTGTTACTCGTCTTCTTCATCACGCAGCGGAACAATCAGCATATCCACATGCACGGTATTGATCAGCTGGCGCGCCGAGGACATCAGCTTGCTCCAGAAATCCTGGTGGTGCCCACAAACCACCAAATCCATATCGTATTTCTTAATGGCGTCTACCAGCACCTGGCCCAGGTCGCCGCTGCCGCTCAGCGTTTCGGTGATAGGATAACCCGCGCCGGTGGAGAGCTCGGTGAGCGCGTGGTGAGTCTCTTCGGAAATGCGTTTCTGCATATCGCCCAGATTGACATCAATCAGCCCGGTATACAGATCGGAGTAATTTACATCGACATGAATCAGGGAAACTTTCGCGTTATAAGGACGAGCCATGGAAACGGCTTTTTCTACCAGGACTTTACTCTCAGGGGAGAGGTCAACTGCGATCAGAATGTGTTTGTAAGCCATAATGTTACTCCTTCCATAAGTTATCGATGACTCTCGCCGTCATCGTCTAAACCGCAGCGGCATGAGCTACGGTCACCCGATCTAAAGACTTAAATTGTAGATGGTATTTCTATCTTATAACGAGCTATTCAGCCCGACAATGCGCTATCCCTCACTCTCATTCAAGCGAAAAATGAATCCGGCCACTTTGATAAAGATTAACGCGGTGGTAAAAAAATTAAGGGATCTCCTACACTATTAAATGAGCCGGACGGGAAGATTGCTGTGACCTGTATCGGTTATTCGCTGCAGGATTGTCTGACAGGGTTTTCGGGGAGAGCGGTTGTCCCGGAGCAAACGCTTCGAGGGCTTCGCCGGGAGGGGTACATGATCAGCACCGTCGCGCTGTTCTGGGCGCTTTGTGTAGTTTGTGTGGTGAATATGGCGCGCTATTACTCTTCACTGCGCGCGTTACTGGTGGTGCTGCGCGGGTGCGATCCACTGCTGTATCAGTATGTCGACGGCGGCGGTTTTTTCACCTCGCACGGTCAACCCAGCAAACAGGTACGGCTGGTGCGTTATATTTACGGTCAGCGCTATCTGGACCACCACGACGAGGAATTTATTCGCCGCTGTGAGCGCCTGCGCCGCCAGTTTATTCTGACGAGTTCGCTGTGCGGGCTGGTGGTAATTAGCCTTGTTGGGCTGATTATCTGGCACTAGGTTATCAGGGCTGAGTTATGCATAAGCATAAAAAAAGCGGGCCAGTTTCCTGACCCGCTTTTTCTTTTGGCTGCCGCTTACACGAAGCGCAGCGCAATCCAGTACAGCCCGCCGGAGAGCAGAATCGAAGCCGGTAAGGTGAATATCCAGGCCATCAGGATATTGGTTACCGTCTTACGCTGTAGGCCGCCGCCGTCCACGATCATCGTCCCCGCCACGGAGGAAGAGAGCACGTGAGTGGTGGAAACCGGCATCCCGGTGTAGCTTGCCAGACCGATAGAAACGGCGGCCGTCATCTGCGCGGACATCCCTTGCGCATAGGTCATGCCTTTCTTACCGATCTTCTCACCGATGGTGGTCGCCACACGGCGCCAGCCGATCATCGTCCCGATACCCAGCGCCAGCGCAACGGCCAGAATAATCCAGACCGGCGCGTACTCGATGGTGCTAAGCATGTCGCCTTTCAGTTTCTTCAGCAGGCGCTGATCGTCCGCGTTCACTTCCGGCAGCTTCGCCACTTTATCGGTTGTGTCGGAGATGCAGAGCATGATGCGACGCAGCTGGCTACGCTGCTCAATGCTGAGCTTGTCGTAGCTTTCGATGTCGGTCAGCATTAGCTTCGCGCGGTCCAGTGCGGTGATCGCGTTAGCCGGATGGCAGTGGAACTGAGCCGGTTCAGTTGCGCCCGCTTCCGGAGACGGGATCAGCTGTTCCGAACCTGTCGCTTTCTGCAGCAGTTCAGGATGCTGCTGGAAGTAAGTTTCGACGTTGTTCACCGCATCGCGGGTCCGGGTGATTTCGTAGCCGGAGGCGTTCATGTTCACCACGAAGCCCGCCGGAGCCACGCCAATCAGCACCAGCATAATCAGGCCAATGCCTTTCTGACCGTCGTTAGCGCCGTGAGAGAAACTCACGCCGATAGCGGACAGGATCAGGGCGATTCGCGTCCAGAAAGGCGGCTTTTTCTTGCCGTCTTGCTTTTCACGTTCCGCAGGCGTCAGGTGAATACGCTGCTTTTTCTTGGTGTTGCTCCAGTAACGGCGCAGCAGGAAAATCAACCCACCGGCAATCACCAACCCGACAATCGGGGACAGAATTAATGAAGCGAAGATCCCAACAACTTTCGGGATATTCAGCGCGTCGACAACCGAGGTGCCGGTCAGCAGCGCGTTGGTCAAACCGATACCGATGATGGCACCGATAAGCGTATGGGAGCTGGAGGCCGGCAGACCGAAATACCAGGTGCCGAGGTTCCAGATAATAGCGGCCAGTAACATAGAGAACACCATGGCGAGACCATGTGCCGATCCTACGTTTAACAGCAGATCTGTAGGCAGCATATGCACAATGGCATAGGCTACGCTCAGCCCACCGAGCAGAACGCCGAAGAAGTTAAACAACGCAGCCATTGCCACCGCAAGTTGCGATCGCATAGCGCGGGTGTAAATTACCGTTGCTACTGCGTTGGCCGTATCGTGGAAACCATTAATAGCTTCGTAGAACAGCACAAATGCCAGAGCAAGCAAAAGTAAAAGCCCGGTATGAAGATCCAGGCCGGCAAACAAATGTAGCATAGACGTTACGCCATTTTGAGGACATGAACGCGGCGCATTATGTAAGACAACCTCCACCGCGGCAAAGTGAAATCTGGACTTTTTTTGATTTTAGTCGCCATCAGGCAAACAAGTGGAATGATTTACATTTTGTTTATCAATAACCTGCATTTGTTATTCACCATAAAGCTGGTGTGACCAGCCGCGGGTCTTTACAATCCGTTGCCTTAAGCATAGTTGGGAGTCGGTCGTGGAAAAGTTTGATGCCATTATTATAGGTGCGGGTGCAGCGGGAATGTTTTGTGCGGCGTTGGCCGGGCAGGCTGGTGGCCGCGTGTTGCTGATTGATAATGGTAAAAAGCCGGGCCGTAAAATCCTCATGTCCGGCGGCGGCCGCTGCAACTTTACTAATCTTTATGTTGAGCCAGCGGCCTATCTTAGCGAGAACCCGCATTTTTGTAAGTCAGCGCTGGCGCGTTATACCCAGTGGGACTTTATCGACATGGTGGGCAAATACGGTATTGCCTGGCATGAGAAAACCCTTGGTCAGCTGTTCTGCGACGACTCCGCGCAGCAGGTGGTCGATATGCTGGTGGCCGAATGCGAGAAAGGCAAAGTGACGATGCGCCTTCGCAGCGAGGTGCTGGGCATTGAGCGTGACGAGCAGGGCTTTACGTTACAGCTTAACGGCGGCAGCGTTCAGGGGGCCAAACTGGTTATCGCCAGCGGCGGCCTGTCGATGCCGGGGCTGGGCGCGACGCCGTTCGGTTATAAAGTGGCGGAGCAGTTTGGCCTGAAGGTGCTGCCGACCCGTGCGGGGCTGGTGCCGTTTACCCTGCATAAACCTCTGCTGGAGCAACTGCAGGTGCTGTCCGGCGTCTCGGTGCCGTCCGTCATCACCGCAGAAAACGGCGTCAGCTTCCGGGAAAGCCTGCTGTTTACCCACCGGGGCCTTTCTGGCCCAGCCGTGTTACAGCTCTCCAGCTACTGGCAGCCGGGCGAATTCGTCAGCGTGAATCTGCTGCCGGACACCGATCTGGACGGCTTTATCCACGAGCAGCGCAACGCGCACCCAAATCAGAGCCTGAAAAACACGCTGGCGATGGTGCTGCCCAAGCGCCTGGTGGAATGCTTGCAGCAGCTGGAGCAAATCCCGGACGTTACGCTCAAGCAGCTTAACAGCCGCCAGCAAAGCGAGCTGGTTGATACTCTGCAGAGCTGGCGCGTTCAGCCCAACGGCACCGAAGGCTACCGCACGGCAGAAGTGACCCTGGGCGGCGTGGACACCAACGAACTTTCCTCGCGTACCATGGAAGCCAAAAAAGCGCCGGGTCTCTATTTTATCGGCGAAGTGATGGACGTCAGCGGCTGGCTCGGCGGCTATAACTTCCAGTGGGCCTGGAGTTCAGCCTGGGCGTGCGCGCAGGCGCTGGTGGAATAAAACTAATCAAAAAGATGTGCATCTTCGTTTCGGTCTATGCATTCCGTTTATAGCACGGAATGATTTCATGATACTCGTGAACTGTGATGCTCTTTTATTTAGCATTTTATGTTCGCCTATATTTTCCCCTACTATTAATGGTAGGTCACAGTTGTTGTTAGATACAATCTTTCCATTTAAATGTAAAAGTATATTGTCAGATAAATATTTTTTCTTTATTGGCTGAAAGAGATATGAAAATGTGGGAAGTAAATTATGATTTTTATGGAGTAGGTCAAGGGTTATTTTGTACTGGGGCTTTATTAAATAATGAATCCAAAGTGGTATACCAATGGATTTACGATTGTGGCACGAACTCTAAGAAAGACCTTCTTCGTGAAAAAATAAAACATTATGCTGTTAAGACAAATGATTTAAATGGAAGTAATTTCATTGATTTAATTTGCTTGTCACATTTCGATCATGATCATATTAGCGGGGTTGTTGATATTCTTTCTCGTTTTAAGGTCGGAGACGTTCTTCTTCCTTATATTCCAATGTGGAAAAGATTAGTTATAGCTTTTGAGGAAAAATGCCGATCAGGTTCCTATCTAATGGATTTTTTAATTGATCCTGTAGCGTTTCTTCAGCGTAAAGCAACAAGAGGGATTGGGCGGATTATTTATGTTTCATCTCCTAACGATGCGCCTGATGAGATTTCAGAGATACCTGATAATTTCATATCTCCACGAAAGCTAGAACCTAATGAATATAATTTTGATGAAGAGTTACCAATTTCTGGACAGGCTCTCATTGAGGGTAACTATAAAGCAGTAAACCCAGATGATAGTATGTTGACTGCTGAGGACAGAGAAAATAAAAACGCGGGTATTAAAGCTCAGGTTCTTACTCTTGAGGTGGGGGCATGCTTGCAAATTTTTTCTGTATGGGAATTTGTACCCTATAATGATTCTTGTCTGGTTTCTTTAGTAAATGCAAAGTTTAAGAAGAAGGTCTTACTTAAGTCAAAGAGCTTGCTTTTGGGGAAGAATAACGCTGAAAGACATTCAATCCTTACTGAGCTGAAAGAGATTTATGATGATGTTTTCGGGTGTAAGCCATACAGAAGAAATGTCATATCATTATTTCTCTATACAGGACCTATTCTTTCAGGAAATTTTTGCTCTTGGGTTATTCATTCAGAGTTATATATCTGGAAGCAGCAAAATTTACAGCTTAGAGTTGTTACTGAAAAATCAACATTGTATTTTTGGCCACCTACAAAATCAGGTGTTCTGTATACCGGTGATGGTTATCTTAATACATTAAAAAGAATAAACTCGCTGATTGATTTTTTAGGAGAAAAAAGAATGAAAAACATTCATCTTCTACAGGTTATGCATCATGGTGCGAAAGGTAACTGGCGTTCGGGATTGGCAAAGATTTTGAATCCTGAGTATAGCCTTTTTAGCTCTGATCCGAGTCTATCCTCACCTGGCCATCCACATTCTGATGTGGCAAAAGATTTCTGGAATTATAACCCGATACAGGTGGATAAAGTGAATTCGGCCACGCTTACTTTACACGCCGGACTTACCGTTATTTCACCCGAAATGAGTAAGAAAAAAAGAAAAAGGCTTTAATAAATCTGAATGGTGTAGAAAAATTTAGCGGAAAGTTTCTTCCTGATTATTGTCTGTCGTCAGGAATGGGCGAAATTAAATTTTATAGGAGTCAAGGAGAATGCTGACTCACTGTCATCATGGGAATGATAGATTGTGATATGTTATGCACAATTGCAGCTATTTGAGGGCTAAACGTGACAGATTATGACGCATTGCCTGAACAGCGCCAGGCGATGATCCACCAGATCCTGACCGAAACAGGCAGGGTGATTGGGGCTGACGTGGCGCGGAAGCTGGGCGTGTCTGAGCACACTATTCGCCGCGACCTGCAGGAGCTGGCGCGCCGTGGCCTGTGTAAAAAGGTTTATGGCGGCGCCATCAGCCAGTTCCAGCAGTCTGCCAGCTTCGAAACTCGCGTGTCGCAGGATGTGGGGGAGAAATCCCAGGTGGCAAGAAAGTGTGCCGGGATGATCAAAGCCAATACCTGCGTGTTTCTCGACGCCGGTTCAACCTATCTGGCGATGGTGGAGTTTATTCCCGAAGAGCTGGATCTCACTATTGTCACCAATTCTCCGCAGATTGCCGCCGCGCTAAGCGGCCGTACCCGTGGCGAGCTGATTCTGTTGGGTGGCAAAGTGAATCCGCTGACCGGCAGCACCCTGGGATCCGACACGGTGAACCAGCTGCGAGGCATGGTTTTCGATCAGACCTTTATCGGCGTCTGTGGGCTGGATCCGCAGGCTGGCCTGAGCGCGGTTTATTACGAAGATGCCTGTTTTAAGCGAGAACTGCTGAGCCAGAGCAACGAGGTGGTCGCCGCCGTAACGGCCAATAAGATGTCCCAGGTGGCACGTTATAAAGTGGCGCCTTGCGAAGACATTGATGTGGCGGTGGTCAGCACCGAAACCAACATTGCCGATTTCAGCGGCGTTAACCTGCATATCGAAGTCGCCGGCTAGCAAAACGGGCGACGCGTCTGCCGCCCATCTTCACATTCAGTTTTGCAGCGCCAGCAGGCTTTTTATCGTGTGCTGGACCGCGCTCTCGTCATTGCTGCCGGTGATGAATCGCGCAGCGGCCTTCGTCTCCTCAAACGCATTGCGCATCGCGAAGCTGTATTCCGCCTGAGCCAGCAGCTCCAGGTCGTTATAACCGTCGCCAAACGCCAGGGTTTCTGCCTGGCTGACGTGCAGTAATTGCTGGAGCTTTTGCACCGTCGTCCCTTTGTGAACACCGTAGTCGGCAATATCGATCCACGCCGCTTCAGACACCACGATATAAACATCCTGCTCAAAAGGCGCGAGCACCGGCCGGGTCTGCGGGCAGCTTCCGGCTTCGTCATAGACGCTTATCTTCACGAAATCACAATCGAGTTCGGCAAAAGAGTCCACCTGCGCCAGGCTGGCGTAGGACTGGCGCATTTTGTCTGTAAGGCGCTGCGGCACATCTTTGCGAATAAACGCGCTTTCGCTGCCGCAGGCAATAATCACGTGGCTGTCGCTGGCGGCCTCCAGCGTGTCGATAATGCGTAATCCCAGCGCATTATTGATAAGCGACTCGTAGATATACTCGCCGTTCCTTTTGATGCGCGTGGCGCTGTCGCCGATTATCCATAAATCCTGACGGTAATCGGCGAACAGCTCTTCTACCCGCTGGCACTGCTTGCCGGTGCAGGCGGCGAAGTGGACGCCTTTTTGCGTCATTAAGCGGTGTGTTTGGGCAAATAATTCACGGTCATAGTCGCCGTGGCTATTGAGGAAAGTGCCGTCCAGGTCGGTAATGATCAGCTTTATCATGTTGTTATCCCATCGGTAAGCGTTCTGTAGGCGTTTATATTTTTAGTTTTGAGACGAAGGGCAGATTACGGTACTTATTTTCCCACGGCATGCCGTAGCCGATGAGCAGGTCATCGTTGTCCATGATGTAGGCATGAAATTGCTCCACGGGGATCTCTACGCGGCCCGGCTTCACAAACAACGTGGCAATGGAAAGGGATTTCGGGGCGTAGTTCTCGGTTAAATGCTCGACAAGGCGCTTCATGGTGCCGCCGGACTCGATGGCATCATCCACCAAAATCACGTCTTTCCCCTTGATGCCAATGTTGTCGTGGTAAACGATGGTAGAGCCGTTATTTCTGTCGCCCGGCGTGTGCGGGCAGGAAATGTAGTCCATTGATATATCGAAAGTTAGCTGCCTGACCAGGTCGGCAGTAAACAGGATCCCACCGGGAACGACCGTTATCACCACCGCCTCGTGATAGCGACTATTAAGCTGTCTGGCGACTTTGGTTACGCCATCGGCAATCGTCGATTCATTCATCACTATCTGCCCAACATGGTTATTTCTCACTGCGGTATCCTCATTCGTTATCTTGTGCTCGATGTTGCTCGGTTAACATAAGATCTAATGCTCGATTGTGCAATGTGAAGACGAATTAATGCCGTGATTTTGTGATCTTTAACGATCGCATAGAGGGTTACGCGCCCAATGCTGCAGGACCGAGCATTGGGCCAGAGACGTTATGGGCGAAGATCGAAGCGGATCGGCAGCGTGAGCGTAATTTGCGCCTGTCCTGGGGCGATATCGCTGGTGGGGGCGGGCAGAGGCGTCGCGCGAGCCGGCAGGGCAAGCGCTTCCCTGTCCAGCGTTGGCGTGCCGCTGCTTTTGTCCAACGCCACGCTGAGCACCCCGCCATGCCTGTCGAGCGTCAGGCTCAGATAAACCACGCCCTGCGCCTGCTGACGTAAGGCCTGAGCCGGGTAGCGTTTAAAGCGGTCCAGGCGCTGGCGCAGCAGGCTGACCCAGTTCACTTCGCCTGGGCTTGGGGCGCTGACGGCGCTGCTCCCTGCGGTACCGGCGCTTTGCTGAGGATGGCTGGCGGGCGCGTGGGTTTCGGGCGCGGGTGGCGTGGGTGCCGGCGGTACTTCGGCATCGTGTGGCTTAACCGGCTGAGGTCTGGTTTTGGCACTGTGCCGCACTTTTTTGGCGACCACGATTTCCGGGTTCGGTGCCTCCACGCTTTTCACCTCTTCTTTTGGCTCCGCTTTCTCCTGAGGCGCCGCCGACCGTATCTGTTTGATCTTGTCTGGCTGCTTCTCCGGCGTTGCCGTGGATGCCGGGTTGGTGGAGGGTAAAATCATCAGTGCAATAGGCGGTGGCGCGGTGGCCGGCTGTTCCTGCGTGGGCCGGTAAGTGAGCCAGAGGAATACGCCAGCGTGCAGCAAAAGCGCCAGCAGTAGCCCGATGCCCCGGCGTGAGGTTGGGAGGCTATCGGGCCAGGCAGGAAGAGGTTGTCTTATCGGCAGGGTTGAAGGCATGACCAAATTACTCCGCAGCCGGGCGGCTGGTTGTCGTTTCAGGAGAGATAAGAGAGAGGACACGCGAACTGCGTAAACGGGCAGCCTCGAATGAATAACGAGACAATCAGCATGGATAAACCCTCGGCGAAGCATTATTCACTGCCGTGAAAGGGTGATCCAGTAGCGCGACAGCGTATTTATCCTGACGGGTAGGGTACGGGGTAAGGCGGCCAGAATCCCATCGGTATCCGTCAGCGGGAAAACGCCCGACAGCCGCAGGGAAGCGATGTCCTCGTCGCAGCGTAAAACGCCTGGGCGATAGCGGTTCACTTCCCGCAGGAAATCCCCGAGCGGCATATCGTCAGCCAGCAGTTTGCCGCGAGACCAGCCGGGCTCTTTTTCACCGTCGTGCAGGCCACCGGATTGTTCACGCGTAAGCCATGCTCCCTGGCCCGCACCGAGCTGAAGCCCGGCCAGTCCTGAACTGCGCGGATAAAGGCGCACGGCTCCGTGGTAAACGGCAATATGGGTGCGTTCCGGCTCCAGCTTTACCCGGAATTGAGTGCCGAGTGCGAGCACTTTGCCGTGAGGTGTCGTCACGCTAAAGGGTCGGGGCCAGGCCGACAGCTTTTCACGCTGCCCGGTGGTAATCAGCAGGTCGCCGCTGAGTAACTCAATCTGGCGCTGCTGCCCCGTATAGTGGACGTTTAGCGCGGTTTGGGTATCCAACAGCAGCTGGCTCCCCTCGCTTAGCTCAACCTTGCGCAGTTCACCCGTTGCGGTGCGGTAATCGGCGGTAAATGCTTCCCAGCCGTGCTGCTGTCTGCCCCATTCCAGTGAGCCTCCGACCAGCAGCAGAGCGCCTAGCCCTTTTAAAGCGCGACGCCTGCCGCTGTTTTTTAGCGAAGAGAGGCTTTGCTGCGCCAGTTTGCCGTCAACCTGCCTGAACCCGGCGCAAACCGCTTCAATATGCCGCCATGCGCGTTGGTTATCGACACTCTCCGCCAGCCATTTTTGCCAGTTAACTTTGTCCTGCTCGTTGACTTCGTCAGACATCATCAGCGTAAGCCAGGATGCCGCAGCGTGTGCGCTTTCGCGGCTAAGCGCTTGACCATGGCGGTCAACTAAAGGGCGTGGGATCATGAGCTTAGTGCGAAGAAGCAGTGCAGGTTGGCACGCTGGAGGTATTGCTTAACGGAGCTACTGGAGACGTGCAGGCGCTCGGCAATATCGCAGTAGCGCATGCCCTGTAAGTGAGCCAGCAGGAAGGCTTCTCTGACCTGGGGAGGTAACCCGTCCAGCGCTGTGTCAATGTGTTCCAGCACCTCGAGGATCAGCAGTTTTGCTTCGGGAGAAGGGTGCTCCTGTTCCGGCTGTAAGGCCAGGGCATCGAGCCAGGCCTCTTCGATTTTCTTACGGCGGTAATGGTTGGCAATTAAACGCCGGGCTACCGTGGCGAGGAAAGGCCGTGGTTGACGGATTGCGGCCAGATCGGGGCTGACCAGGATGTTGATAAAGGTATCCTGAGTCAGATCCTGTGCCTGTTCCGGACAGCCGACCTTATTGCGCAGCCAGTGGTACAGCCAGCGCTGATGATCGCAGTAAAGCTGCTGCGCAACCTGTTGGGCACGGGACATTATGTTACTCACCATTGATCTTTATCAGGGCGTGATAAATACTGAAATGATAATCATTATTATTTTCATTTCTCTATTTTTATGTCAAGAGATTGCGGAGTATTAATGTACTTTTGCGTGGGGAAGCAGGTGATAAGAAAGCAGCGCCTGCGGCGGCGCTGCGGGTAACACATTAGAATTTCTGAGAAATACTCAGCTTGATGTTGCGCCCGATGCCCGAGACGGACTCGCCCAGATACGGGTAGTAGTCGGTGTTGAACAGGTTATCGACGGCTACGCGAGCCTCCATACCCTTCACCTGTTCCGGCTGCCACGTGGCAAACAGCCCCTGCAGGGCATAGCCTTTGGTTTTTGGCAGCGCCCAGATGCCCGCTAACGGGTCGTCGTCCTGCGGGGAGCGATCCTGCTTGCGCGCCATATCCATCGTCCAGCCGAACGTCATGTTCCATTCGGGGGCTTTTACGCCCAGCGTGGTGTGTGCGGTGACGGGCGGAATTTCTGCGATCCAGGTCTTGTTGCCCCAAGGGTCGCGCGGGGAAGCATCACGCTGGCCACGAATGGTGGAGAACGAGAGGCTGCCAAACATGCGGTGACTGTCGTAAAACGACTCAATTTCCAGTCCCTGGATGGTGTACCCCGGCAGGTTACGGTAGTTCGACAGCGGCGATCCGCATTTGGCATTGCTGTTCACCGACTGCGCCTCGCACAGCACGCCCCGACGGTAGAATATTTCGTCTTTGCCACGGTTGCGGAATAGCGTGGTGCGAATTTGTACGCTGTCGTCGTCCGCCAGCAAATTATTGAAGTTCAGGATCATGCCGCCGCGAACGCTGTTGATGGTTTCTACTTTCAGATCGCGGCTGGAGCCGGACACGTTAGACAGCGCGTACTGCACGGTGTACTGCTCATCAATGGTCGGCGCACGCCATGTACGGGTGACGTCGGCAAACAGCGACATAGTCGGCGTGGCCTTCCAGACCAGCCCAAGCGCAGGCGTAACGCCGTGATAGCTTTTGCTGCTGTAGTCGTGGCCGACTTTAGGATCGCTGCTGTTGTACATTGAGGCGATGTTTGGCTCGCCGGTATTCGTCACGCTGTCGTAGCGCACGCCCGGCGTCACGGTGACGCTGCCGAGCGTCATGCTGTCCTGAATGTATAGCCCGCGCGTTTGCTGCTCCCCGGCAGGCATGTAATACGGCTGGAAGTAGCCATAATTGTAGGCCGCATTCTTCTTGTAGCCAGGGTAGTACATCAGCGCGTCGCGTTGATTTTTATGCCAGCTCGCGCCGATTTCCAGCAGGTGATCCACCGGCCCGGTGCTGAAACGGCTCTTGTTGCTGGCCTCCACCAGGTTGTCTTTGTAGTCCACCCAGCTTTCATTGCCGAGTGTGCCGAGGAAGCTGGACGTGCCCGCGGAGTCAGGGCGCGTGTCATGCTGTTTGGTTTTGGAGTAAGCGTAGCTCAGCGTCAGGTCTATCCACGGGTTATCCGCCGGCGCCAGGTTCCACTTCACGGAGTAGTTTTCATCGGTCTGATCGCGGTAAACCAGCTTTCTGCGCCAGGCCTCGTCTAACCCGTATTTGTCGACATCCGCCTGACTTGGTGCCGCGATGTCGTCGCGCTTGGCGGCAAAGGGCTGCCAGCCGGTGGAGTCGGAATGCATGGCTGAGAGCGTCAGCGTCTGCGCGTCGGTCAGGTAGAGGTTGGTTTTAGCAAGCCAGGTGCCCTGGCGGTTGGCGGAGTAGTCAAAATGGGTGCCGTCCGGGCGGGTAATATTGCCGCCATCGCGTTTGCTGGCGTAGATCATGCCGTCGGCAAAGCCTTCCGGCGTTTTGCCGTACAGCGCACCGCTGTAGATGTTTTGATTATCGTTGGTATGGAAGCCGTATTTCAGCATCCCGCCAAAATTTTCGCCGGGTTGCAGCAGGTCTGCCGCGTCTTTGGTGACGATTTTAATGCTGCCGCCGAAGCCGCCGTTGCCGTTGGCGAGATTAAACGGGCCCTTATCGACGTCGATTTGCTTGATAAGCTCCGGCTCGATAAAGACCGAGCCCTGGCGGTACTTCTCAAACCCTTTGGGCGCACCGTCCAGCGTCACGTTGATGTCTTCCATGCCGCCCATACCCCAGATATTCAGGCTTTGCCCGCCCGGGCGTGGTGAACCGGCAGAAGAGACGCCCGGCAGTTTATCCAGCAGCTCGGCGACGTTGTCGGCCTGAATGCGTTCGATATTCTCTTTCTTCAGCGTTGAACGCCCGGCCACCACGCTGTCATCCAGGCCGCTGACCACGGAAAGCTCCGGGACACTAATCGGCGTGGCTTCACCGGCGGCAACCCTCGTTGAGACCAGTCTATAACTGTTCCCTTCGCGAACGGCTTTCAGGCCACTGCCCGCCAGCAGGTGGTCAAACGCGCTTTGCACGGAGTAGTTTCCCTTGAGGCCAGAAGTGGTTTTATTCGCGGCCTGATCCGGGGTGAAGACGAGCATCACGTTGGCGTCGTTCGCCAGCGCTTGCAGGCCGCCGCTCAACGGCCCGGCGGGCACTGAAAATGTGTGGTTTGCCGCGGAGGGTGACTCTGCCGCCCAGGACGTCACAGGTAAACCGGCAGCGAGCGCCAGCAGGCCGGATAAGGCGATGCCTGGCGCAAGCCGAGCGCGTGGGAGCCGTGCAGGCTGGCTCGCTTCGGAAATGGCCGTAGCCTTTCCGTTATTTTTTATCGTCATGATGTATCCCTGAAGGTGAGTAACGAGAAGTACTGCTTCAGAGAGGTCACGCGAGGCGGAAAATCAGGCAGAAAATTTTTTAATTAGACGCAGGGATGTTGCCCTGACTCGCTTTTACGCCGCCGCGCTTTTGAGGTGGATTTGGGTGGCCTGGTGATTCTTGTTCATTGTGGATCTGTCTGCCGTGGCGGGTTTGCGCAGAATAGGAAGCCAATCTGAGTATCTGGAGCCACCATGCAAAATAAAAGCGCGCTGCCGCTTAGCCAGCCCACGACTAACCTGCAAACCCGAGGTTGGATCAGCGGTTTTTTAGGGATGTTAATTTTTAGCGGTTCGCTGCCAGCCACGCGGGTTGCGGTGCTGGAGCTTGATCCCCTTTTCCTGACGGCGGTACGGGCAGTTATTGCGGCGCTGCTGGCGAGCGGGACGCTGCTGATGGTGCGGCAGCCTCGTCCACAGCGCCGTGACTGGATGGGGCTAGGCCTGGTGGCGCTCGGCGTGGTGCTGGGCTTCCCGCTGCTGACGGCTTTGGCACTGCAGCACACGACCTCGGCGCACTCGCTGGTCTATATCGGCCTGCTGCCGCTGGCGACCGCCTGTTTTGGCGTTCTGCGCGGAGGGGAAAGGCCAAAAGCCGTTTTTTGGCTATTCTCCCTTGCCGGTGCGGCGCTGGTGGCGGGCTTTGCTTTGAGCCACGGCTCGGCCAGCGGCTGGCAGGGTGATGCGCTGATGCTGGGGGCAATTGCGCTGTGTGGGCTGGGCTATGCCGAAGGTGCGGTATTGACCCGGCGTCTGGGAGACTGGCAGGTGATTTCGTGGGCTTTAGTGATTTCCCTGCCTCTTAGCACCGTAGCCGCTATTTTCACCGTTCCGGCGGCGGGAGCCGCTATCAGCGCTCAGGCCTGGCTGTCGCTGGGCTATGTGTCGCTGTTCAGCATGTGGATAGGCTTTATCTTCTGGTATCGCGGTCTGGCGATGGGGGGAATTGCCGCCGTTGGGCAGCTGCAGCTTCTGCAGCCGTTTTTTGGCCTGCTGCTCGCCGGACTTGTGCTGCACGAGGAGGTTCATGCCTCGATGATTGCGGTGATGCTGGGCGTGCTGGTTTGCGTTTTCGGCGCGAAGCGTTTTTCCCGCTAAAAGAAAACCGCCGATGAAGGCGGTTTATCTGGCTGCTAGTCGATATTCAGCTCCGGGAAGCGGGTAATGATTTTCCCGACAATGCCGTAGTCGATAGCTTCTTTCGGCGACATCCAGTAATTGCGGTCGGTGTCCTGCTTCACCTTCTCCAGCGGCTGGCCGGTAGCCTCGGCGATCATCTTGTTCACGCGTTCGTGCATGCGAATAATCTCTCTGGCTTCAATCTCAATGTCCGTTGCCTGGCCGCGCACGCCGCCCAGCGGTTGGTGAATCATAAAGCGGGTGTTTGGCAGCGAATAGCGGTGCTTTTTGTCCGCCGCAAGGAAGAGGGTTATCCCGGCGCTGGCAACCCAACCGGTGCCGATAATATGAACTTCCGGCTTGATGAATTTGATCACGTCATGAATGGTGTCCGCCGCCTCAACGTGGCCGCCCTGGCTGTTGAGGTACAGTTTGATTGGCTTGTCGTTGATGCTTTGCAGCAGTAAAAGCTGGGACACCACCTCTTTGGTGATGGCCTGGGTTATTTCGCCCGAAATAATAATTGAGCGGGAATCCAGCATCTTTTGCTGCATTAGCCCTGACGCATTGGCGGGGGTAGCGCTTTCTTCAGGTTCATCTTTTTCTAAAAACGTAAGCATAATCAGGCTCCTGCCAGTTTTATGGCGTAATCAGGGATGCACTAGAGCATAGCACTTCATTCAGGCGCTGCACGGCATGAACGATCTCTTCGTCACTGTAGCCGCCGAGTCCGAGCAAAATACCGGATTTCTGCCTGTCTGGCGTAAACATATGCGACACCGCACGGACGGCAATCCCGGCCTGCATCGCCCGCTCTACAACCTGATGATCGTCCAGGCCGTGGCGCAGCCAAAGCACCATGTGCATGCCCTGGTCACAGGGCTGAAGCCAGGCCACGTCCGGGGAAATGTATTGTTCTACGGCGGCCATTAGCACTCGACGTTTTTCAGCATAGACTCCGCGCATTTTCCGCAGGTGGCGATCGAGATATCCTTCTGAAATAAAGCTCGCCAGCACGTGCTGGTCTGCACCCGGTGGCTGTCTGTCCATCAGGATACGTGCCCCGCAAAAGGCCGAAACCAGCTGTTTTGGTACCACGGCATAGCCGAGGCGCAAAGACGGGAAGAGGATTTTACTGAAGGTGCCGAGGTAAATGACGTTCTCCGGCCCCAGCCCCTGCAACGCCGGGAAAGGGTGACCCGCGTAGCGCATCTCGCTGTCGTAGTCGTCCTCGATAATCCAGGCATGGTTAGCCCGCGCCCACGCCAGCAAAGCGGCACGACGCGACATGCTGAGCGGCATGCCTAGCGGGTACTGATGCGAGGGCGTGACGAATGCGGCTCGGGCGTCAGGGGCCAGCTTTTTGCCCAGCTCAACGTCCAGCCCTTCGTCGTCAACGGCCACTCTGACCATCTTACGGTCATGGAACATGGTCTCAAACAGCGACGTGGCGCCGGGATAGCCGGGTTCCTCCATCCACACCGAATCTCCCACATCCAGCAGGATTTGCAGCGTAAGGTACAGGCCGTGCTGGTTGCCGGAAGTGATGATGACCTGCTCCGGGGTGCAGCGCACCGAGCGTGACTTCCTCACGTATTCACAGATGGCCTCACGCAGTGCCAGCGCGCCCTGCGGGTCGCCATAGCCCGACGGTGCGCCAGCCCCACGGGCGCGAATACGGTTGCCGAGCCTGCGCCACACGTCGTCCGGCGCGGTGTCGCCGACCGGGACGGAAACGGCAAACGGCCTGGGGGCCAGCGTTTTTAGCTGCTCACCCACTTTAGCAAATGCCAGGGCCTGGGCAGAAAGCGGGATTGTTGCCCCAGGGCGTGCTTGCTGAACCGGCCGCGGGATTTCCGGCGCGTAGGTTACCCGGGTGCCGGAGCCGTGTCTGGATTCCAGAAACCCTTCCGCGACCAGCTGCTCGAATGCTTCCAGGACGGTGCCGCGCGCCACGTTAAGTGCGCCAGCCAGCACGCGCGTGGAGGGCAGCAGGTCGCCGCTTTTCAACTCGCCTTTATGAATGGCGTTTTTCAGCGCTTTGGCTAACTGCAAACTGAGCTGCCCGCTGCGGCGATCAAGCTCGCCGATGGCGGGAATATCTACGGCTCGGGCTTTACGTGACATGAATTGTGGCTCGGTCATATTGCGAGAATCTGGTTCTTTATCATAAACCACTTTGGCCATAAGCTGCGTAAAATCACCGCTAATAAAGGGCTGCAAATGTACATTCCTCGTCATTTCCAGGAGCACGATATTGATGTGCTTCAGGGGCTTATCAGGGCCAATCCTCTGGGCATGCTGATTGTGCAGTGTGAAGGCGTGCTGGAGGCTTTTGATATCCCCTTTGCGCTTTGCCCGGATGAGGGCAAACTCGGTACGCTCCGGGCGCATATCGCCCGCGCTAACCCACTCTGGCGCGCGCTCCAGCCGGCACAGGAAGTGCTGGTGGTGTTTCGCGGCCCGCAGGGCTATATCTCTCCGGGCTGGTATCCGGGCAAGCTGGAACATCATAAAGAGGTGCCGACCTGGAACTATCAGACCGTGCAGGCGCGGGGGAAAATCACCGTGCAGGATGATGCGGATTTTGTGCTTCGGCAGATAACCAGCCTGACGCGCCAGCAGGAAGCGCCGATGGAAATGCCGTGGCAGGTCAGCGATGCGCCGCCGGCGTTTATCGAGGCGATGCTGAAGGCCATCGTCGGAATAGAAATTCCTCTGGCCTCGCTTATCGGCAAGACAAAACTCGGGCAGAACAAAAAGATTGAAGATCAGGCCGGAGTCGCTCAGGGGCTGATGGCGAAAGGCGAGTGTGAAATTGGCGAGGCGATGCTGGCAAGCCTGGCTAAGCGCAGCGGGGATTAATGCTCAGGCTGCTGGAATAGCGCCAGCAGGGTAGTAATTTGCTCATCCAGCGGGGCTAAATCCTTTTTTACAATCAGGTGCAAGGGGGTGGCTCGTCTTGCGCCGTGGCTTAGCTGCAGCGGCTTGAGGGTGCCGTTCTCAAGCTGCGAAGCAATGCGTTCTTCCGGCAGCCAGCCGTAGCCAACCTGCCAGGTGACAGCCTCGCAGGCGGCATCAAGCGTGGAGAACGTCCAACCTGCCGTTTGCGGGGAGTCATTCCCACTTTGCCCGGCAATGCGGATCAGCGGATAGTTAGCCAGATCGGCTTCTTCTGGCGGCGTTGGAAGCTGGTGTAGGGGGTGATCGCGGTGCGCTACGGCAACAAAATCAACGTTTCTGAGCCACTGCCCGCGGCCCGTGAGGTCCTGGCGACGGGTTAACACCATGACATCCGCCTCTGCCATATCGGCACCGTCGTTTTCCAGAATTTCCGTCAGGTGAACCTGCGTGCTGGCGTGCAACTGCTGGAACTGGTGCAGGATGGCGAATAGCCTGGAGCGGGGAAAAATGCTGTCCACCACTAAATCAATGCGGGTTCTGATGCCCTTTTTTAACGAAGCTGCGTGGCTTTCAACATAGTGAAAGCTTTTCAGTAGCGGGCGAACCTGCGTCAACAGCAGTTCCCCTTCGGGGGTCAACACTGCTCTGCGCCCTTCTGTCTTAAGCAGGGCAACGCCAAGCCGCTCCTGAAGCAGGGAGAGGTTGTAGCTGACGGAAGACTGGCTGCGGAAGGTTGCTTCTGCCGCTTTGGCGAAGCTGCCAAGCTCAATAACCCGATCAAGAAGTACCCACTGCTCAAGCGTTGTCTTATGCATATCATCTAAAAAGTAGATTAATTTGATGTGAAATTAGCGTTATTCATCGAAAATGTGAAGGCCTATGATGCGTTTAACCCCACAGAGGAGCGTAATCATGAGTCACTTTGATAAACACGATTTGAGCGAGTTCGTCGGTAAACATCTGGTTTATACCTACGATAATGGCTGGAACTACGAGATTTATGTAAAAAATTCGACCACGCTTGATTACCGTATTCACAGCGGTATTGTGGCTGACCGCTGGGTGAAAAATCAGTATGCACATATCGTTCGCGTGGCAGGCAGCGTGTATAAAATCTCCTGGACAGAGCCTACCGGAACGGACGTCAGCCTGATTGTTAATCTCGGCGATAAGCTGTTCCATGGGACAATTTTCTTCCCGCGCTGGGTGATCAATAACCCGGAGAAAACAGTTTGTTTTCAGAATGACCATATCAAGAAAATGGAATCGCTACGCGAAGCTGGCCCGGCCTATCCGACTGAGGTGATCGATGAATTTGCGACCATCACCTTTGTTCGCGACTGCGGTGAGAATAACGAAGACGTTATTGCCTGTGCCGCCAGCGATCTGCCGGCGGACTTTCCAGAAAATCTGAAATAAGCGTTATCCCGGCAGACGGCTTTTGGGCCTGCCGGGCCCCAGCAGAATAGCCAGTTTGGCTCCGCCCTGAGTTGACTCCATCAGGATCTTACAGACGCTGGTCAGCGGCACCGAGAGCAGCATGCCAACCGGGCCGAGCAACCAGCCCCAGAACAGCAGTGAGAGGAACACCACAAAGGTCGACATCCCCAGCCCGCGCCCCATCATGCGGGGTTCCAGAATATTCCCCAGTACCATGTGCACCACCAGGAACAGCGCCCCGACCATCAGCATTTCATAGGTGCCGTTAAGCAAGAAGGCCTGAATCATCGGCGGAACGGCAGAGATAACGGAGCCGATGTTGGGAATGTAGTTGAGTAGAAAGCCCAGCACGCCCCACATCAGCGCAAACTGCACGCCCAGCAGCTTTAATCCCAGCCAGATTACGACGCCGGTCAGCAGGCTGATAAAGGTTTTTAGCGCCAGATAGTGAGTGACGCCCTTCAGCGCACGGTGCATTCCGGCGATATGGATCTTCGGGTTAGCCAGCGCGAAGCGCAGCTTGTAGGGCACGTGGCGCACCTCAAACAGCATAAAAATCACCGTCATCGCCAGCAGCAAAATGCTGGCCATCGCCCCGGAAAGGCCGGTCATTAAGGTAGTGGCAAAGGTCATCAGCTTGTCGGAGTCCAGCTTTTGCAGCATGCGTTCCGGCGACAGCGGCAGGTGGAGGAACGGCATGGCGTGCTCAATTTCGCGGACCTTCTGGGTCAGCAGTTTGTTGAACTGCGGCAGTTGTTCCATAAAGTCATTCATTGAGGTCGCCAGCACGCCAACCAGCAGCGTGAGCACTATCAGCATCACAAATACCACGATAGTAATGGCCAGGGGGCGGTTGAGGCCCCGGCGCATAAACCAGGTGACCAGCGGGTTGAGAACGATGGCGAAGAACAGCGCCAGCAGCAACTGAACGACGATGTCGGCGGCGGCGTGAATGCCGGCGAGAATAATCACCAGTGCCGAAAGTTTTAGCAGAATATGCAGTCCGGTTTTATCGAGTTGAGGGGGAGTCATGCAGACGTCCTGTCAGGAAAGGGTGCTTTTAGTGTAGTGCTTCCCGGGCGCGAGGCTGCGGCAGCCTGTCTGAAAATGAAGAAAAAAAATGGCCCCGCGAGAGGCGGAGCCATTGATGCATCGCGCAGCGATTACTTGATGGCGATGGTGTTGATGATGTTTTCCGCGTTGGTCTGCGCCAGCTGCTGGTTATCCGCAGGCAGCGTTATTTGCATGGTCAGCAGCTTGTCGTCCACTTTCCCAAGGATGATGGAAGAGTAGGCGGTCTGGCCTTTGGCAGAGATAACGCTGTCCAGCTGTTGCAGCGTGTGGCCTTTAATCTCGATGGATTTGTTGGTCACGACCTGAAGCTGCGGGTCACGCGCGCGCTGCTGATCTTCCAGACGTTTTGCCAGCGCGGCAAGGTCGTCAGTGGTGTTGTCGCCGACAATCACGATCACCGCTTTCTGGCCGGTCGCGTCAGAATAAACGTGCATGTTGTTGGACTGTGTGCCCACTTTGCCGCTCTGATCGGTCATGTCTGCCGGCAGGGCGAAGCTCAGCTTGCCGTCCAGCAGTTCGATAGGCTGGCCACTGGCGCTGCTGGCTGCCTGACTACCGGCGGTAGCGGTTTTGCTGTCGTTATTGTCACAGGCGGCAAGACCCACTACCAGCAGGCCAATACCGACATATTTTACCAGGTTGCGCATCGCGTTATTCCTTTCCGTTAGCAAGCCACAAGGCCGATGCCTGCATCTTAACACAAGATATTCGGCCCGCGTTTAACCTGGCTGTAGCGCGGAGATTTCGGATTTATCTGCGAGGCGTTTCAACAGCATATTCAGCAATACGCCGTACATCGGCAGGAAGAAAATCAGGCTGATAAGGACTTTGAAGCAGTAATCGACCACGGCGATTTCCACCCAATGCTGGGCCATAAAGGCGTCCGGGCTGCGCCAGAAGGCGATAAAGAAGAACGACAGCGTGTCGCTCACGTTGCCAAACAGCGTGGAAGCGGTAGGCGCTAGCCACCAGCAGCGGTTTTGACGCAGGCGGTTGAAGACGTGCACGTCGAGGATCTGGCCGAGCGCATAGGCCATAAAGCTGGCGATTGCGATACGGGCAACGAACAGGTTGAAGTGGGTTAGCGCTTCAAAGCCCTGCCAGCTTCCCATGTAAAACAGGGCCGAGATGCCGTAGGAGATAACCAGCGCCGGGATCATTACCGCGAAAATAATGCGTCGCGCCAGCGGAGCGCCAAAAATACGCACCGTGAGGTCGGTCGCCAGGAAGATAAACGGGAAGCTGAAGGCGCCCCAGGTCGTATGAAACCCGAAGACGGAGACCGGAAGCTGAACCAGATAGTTGCTGGAGGTGATCACCAGCAAATGAAAAAGCGATAGCCAAAACAGCGCATTAGTGCGCTGGCGAGTGCTGAACTGCATCATGTTGTAGCCTTTTTAGTAGTGGGGTGAGGGAACCCAGTCAAAAATGTAAAGCGCGGGGATGATACTGCTTTAGCTTTTCATTGCAATGGTTAATTTTAACGCAATCGTTCACGCGGCTTGCGCCAGATTTTCCCCGGCGTAAACTAGCGCGGTTTTTGACGACCTGAGAGTGCTATGACCGATTTGTTCGCAACCCCCGACCATACGCTGGACGCCCTTGGCCTGCGCTGCCCGGAGCCGGTGATGATGGTGCGCAAAACCGTGCGCAATATGCCCGTAGGCGAAACGCTGCTGGTGATAGCCGACGACCCGGCCACCACGCGCGATATCCCGGGCTTCTGCCGCTTTATGGAACACGAGCTGGTCGCCAGCGAAACCGACGCGCTGCCTTACCGTTATTTGCTGCGTAAGAGCCATTAAACGAGGCGCATGTTCGCGCCCCGTTATCTTTCGAAAACTATTTCTTCCGCAGCAGGCGAATGGCGTTCGCCGTGACCAGCGCGGTAGCGCCTGAGTCTGCCAGCACCGCCAGCCACAGGCCGGTCAGACCGAGCAGGGTGGTGACCAGGAAAATCCCCTTCAGCCCCAGCGCAATCGTCACGTTCTGGCGAATGTTGTTATGGGTGGCTCTGGCGAGCCGCACCATGCTGGCCAGCTCGGTCAGGCGGTTGTGGGTCAGGGCGGCATCTGCGGTTTCCAGCGCGACGTCCGTGCCGCTGCCCATGGCGATGCCGATGGTGGCCGCTTTCATCGCCGGGGCATCGTTGATGCCGTCGCCGACCATCGCCAGCGGCGCGGTAGCATTCAGTTTGTTCACCGCCGCCACTTTGTCTGCCGGGAGCAGGCTGGCGCGGTAATCAATGCCCAGTTCGCTGGCTATTGCCGCCGCCGCGCGTGGGTTATCCCCCGTCAGCATCACGCCCTGAATGCCCAGTTGATGAAGGGCGGTAACCGCTTCACGCGCGTCGCTGCGCAAAGTGTCACGCATGGCGATGGTGCCCAGCAGCTGCCCTGAACGCAGTACCACGATGACCGTCTGGCCCTCTTCTTCCTGCTTCGCGATACGTTGCTGCCAGACTTCGTTGAGTGTCTGAGCGTCAAGTTTGGACGGTGAGCTGAGCAACAGCGTTTCACCCTGGATATTCGCTTCAACGCCAACCCCGGCCAGCGCGCGGTGATTTTCCGCGGCGAAAGCTGGCAAATTACGCTGCTGTGCTGCGCTCACAATGGCCTGCGCCAGCGGGTGCGTGGAGCCCTGTTCGACCGCGGCGGCGAGCGCCAGGAGCTGGTCTTCTTCTATCCCGTCTGCCACGGCAATGGCGGTGACCTGCGGTTTACCCGCCGTTAGCGTGCCGGTTTTATCGAAGGCGACCTGCTGTATTTGACCGAGACGCTCCAGCGCCGCGCCGCCTTTAATCAACGCCCCACGGCGTGCGGCTGCGGCAAGGCCGGAAGTAATCGCCGCAGGCGTGGAGATAACCAGCGCGCACGGGCAGCCGATAAGCAGCAGCGTCAGGCCTTTATAGATCCACGGTTCCCAGGTTTGTCCGAACAGCAAAGGGGGAACGACGGCGGTCAGTAACGCGAGAAGCATGACGATCGGCGTGTAAATCCGGCTAAAGCGATCGATAAAGCGTTCGATGGGCGCGCGGCGCTCCTCGGCTTCCTCAATCAACCGCAGAATGCGGTCGATGGCGCTGTCGCCGGGCTCGGAAATCACCTCCAGCTGAACAAGGCGATCCACGCTGGTGCTGCCTGCGGCGACTTTTTCGCCCCGCTGGCGCTCTACCGGCACGGATTCCCCGGTTAAGGCGCTTTCATCAAAGCTGGCAAAACCGCTGAGCAGGCGACCGTCGGCGGGCAGTCGGCCACCGGCGGCGACCTCAATTACGTCACCGGGGCGAAGATCGGCCTGAGCGACGGTTTCGCGCTCGCCGTCCCGGAGGCGAATAGCGACGTCCGGCTTTAACGCCATTAAGGCGCTTACCCCCCGGCGCGCACGGCTGGCGGCGTAGGATTCGAGACGTTCACCGATCAGAAACAGCAGTAAGACCATCGCCGCTTCGGCGGTGGCGCCGATAAACAGCGCGCCGATGGCGGCGACGCTCATCAGTGTTTCAATGGCAAACCAGTTGCCGCTGCGGATCAGGCGGACCGCCTGGCGAGCTATCGGCCACAGGCCAACCAGCGTGGTGGCGATAAACGCCAGATTGCCGAGCGGGTGGTTGAACTGCTCTAGCCCCCAGCTAACCACCATCAGCACAATAAGCAGGATCAGCGGCAAGTTCTCTTGCAGGCCGCTGCTTTTTTCCTGTTTCGGCGCATTGCCTGCATTAAGGGTGTAGCCTGCGGCTTTAACCGCTTTTTCTACATCGCTGCGAACGTCGCGCGCCGAACTGACCAGCAGCTTTTCTGTCGAAAACACCACCTGAACCTGCTGAACATCGGTAATCTGTTTCACCGCATTTTCCACTTTGCGGGCGCAGGCCGCGCAGTCCATGCCTGCTACGTGCCAGCTGTATCGATTGCCGTTGTCGACGATTTCCGGCTCCGGTTTTTGCGCAGAACAGCTGTCGTCGGCGCAGCAGGAGGGGCCTTCTGCCGGTAACGGGTTAAGTTTGGCAAACGCAAACTGAGGTGGCTTTTTGCCGTCTTGAGGTGTGTTGAGCATGGCGCCCTCCGGTAATGATAATTTTCTCATTACAGATGTTACTCTCTGGAGTCAACTCCAGAGTCAAGCGGCTTTTTTGCCTGTTAACGTTTCTGGCTGACGGGCGGCAGTTTTCAGCATTGGCCTTTGCTTCCCCAGGGCGCTTCCCCTAGTATTATCCGCAGGTCGGGATGAGAATGAGTCGATGAAAAAACCACTGACAATCAAGGATATTGCGGAGCTGGCGCAGGTTTCGATCGCCACGGTCTCCCGCGTGCTGAACAACAACAGCTGGGTGGCGGACAAAACCCGTAGCAAAGTCGAAAAAGTGATTCAGGAATATAATTTCAGCCCGAATTTACTCGCGCGCGGGATGATCTCTAAGAAAACCCAGACGCTGGCGATTGTTGTTTCGGACATCAGCAACCCCTACTTTGTGATGCTGGTGGCGCAGATTGAGCACGAAAGTTTGCGGCTGGGCTACAAGGTCACGCTGTACGACACTCAATCGGCAAACAGAACTTCTCGCGAAGCGCCAGTGGTGCCCGAAGAGCATATTTTTAATTCCATCACCGACAGCCAGATAGACGGTGTGATTATTCTGGGCGGCAACATCGACTACAACGATATTTCAGCGACCTATCTGCAGGAGCTGAAAAAGCTGATCGCCACCGTGCCGGTCGTGGTGGTGGGGCGTAAGCTTCCGGGCGTGGACTATGCCTGCGTTGAACGTGACCAGACCGGATGCGTGAGGTTAGCGACTCGCCATCTTATTGATAAAGGCTATCGGCGGATTGGTTTTATCGGCGGGTCAAAGAATGTGTATATTACTCGCGAGCGCGAAGCGGTATTTCGCGCGGAACTGGAAGCGGCAGGTTTGCCGGTAGAAAACAGTTTCGTTGTGCTGAATAACTTTTATTTACAGCATGGCTATGAGGCGATTAAAACATTGCTCTCAACGAATGACGTGTTACCTGATGCGATTGTGGCGATTAACGATCACGTAGCCAAAGGCGCTATTCGCGCGTTAAAGGATAACGGCCTCTCGGTGCCCGAAAATATTGCGGTGGTGAGCTGCGAGTATTTTCCTGGTAGCGAGTATTTTATTCCCCGAATTACCACCGTTGACCATCAAAATGCGTTAATTGGCAAAGAGATTATGCGGCGATTAATGGCCATCCTTAATCAGGATGCTGACGTGGCCGCAGCGGAAAAAATTCCTCTTTGCCTGACAAACGGTGAATCCTCTTAGTTTTCAACGGCGGATAACGTTTTTCTCGGCATCCGCCCGTTTTCCCTTCTGCGATATTTTTTGATCCCGCTAACAGTTGCGCGATCTGGCGTTGACAAGCCTCGCCCGACTCCTCTAGCCTAAAACCTGAAAACGTTTTCAGGTTTTGATTACAGGAGAGCCGATGAAACCGACAATGATGACCTACATCCATGAAGAGCAGGCGACGTTAAGCGCCATGATTGCCCGCTATCCGTCCGATCTTCCGGTCCTGGAGGGGCAAAAGGAGTGGTTGGTTCTGGCTACGGGCTCCAGCATTAACGCCATCAAAAGCG
Organism: Enterobacteriaceae bacterium RIT693; assembly: GCA_009668225.1. Classification (GTDB taxonomy): domain Bacteria; phylum Pseudomonadota; class Gammaproteobacteria; order Enterobacterales; family Enterobacteriaceae; genus Cedecea. The sequence continues at coordinate 295,552 of WJYK01000005.1, forward strand.
CGAAGTACTACGTGGAAAGACTGGCGGACGTGCGTATCACGGTCGAGGAACCCTTCCACTTCCAGCACTATGAAAAATTCAGCGAGACGGCTGATTTGGTGATAGGCGTTTCCCAGAGCGGGGAAAGTACCTCCACCATCAATGCGATTCAGCATATTCGCCAGAGTCACCCGGTAAAAACGCTGGGCATCACCAGCAAAATGGGCAGTGAACTGGCGCGAAACGTTGACCATGTGGTTGATATTGAAATTGGCGAAGAGCGCGTGGGCTACGTGACCAAAGGATACGTTGCCACCATCCTGAAATTCATGCTGCTGGGCGTGTTTGCGGCTCGCCGCAGCGGTAAGATCGACGCCGAACAGGAAGCGTCCGAACTGAAGAAACTGGACGTCGCGGTGCAGGCCATCCCGGGCATTATCGCCGATACCGAAGTCTTCTTCAGCAAATGGCAGGATGAGCTGGTTGCCTCCCCACGTTTTACCTCGATTGGTTACGGGCCGAGCGTCGGCGTTATCAAAGAGATGGAAACCAAGTTTGCCGAGACAATTCGCGTTCCCTCTCAGGGCGTTGAGCTGGAAACTTTCATGCACGGGCCTTATTTCGAAGTGAACGGCACTCACCGGATGTTCTTTATTGATACGCCAGGCCTGGCTCGCGAACGTTTATTGCTGCTGAAAGCCTATGAGCAGAAATATACCGACTACGTGTACACCATTAAATTAGGCGAGGAGCATGACCCGCGCACGCTGGCGGTGAAAGCCGATGTTGATGAGTTTATTGCTCCGCTGATCATGGTTATCCCGTTCCAGATACTGGCTCACCATATTGCCGAGGCGAAGGGGAATAATCTTCCTCAGCGAATTTTCACCGACTTTGGCGTCGCGGTGAAAAGCAAAACGAAACCGGGCGATTACGCCTGATACGGGCTGTACCCTACACAACAATAATTTCCATACCTTGCTACTAAGGAATGATTATGGCTACCTTCAGTCAACTTGCCCGGCAGATAATTCAGCACGTCGGCGAGGCAGAAAATATAGAGCATCTTACCCACTGCGCAACCCGTTTGCGTTTTACCATCAAAGACAAAAGTAAGATTAATAAAGACGAGCTTTATAAGTTGCAGGAGGTAGTCAAGCTGGTTGAAAACCCTGGGCAATTCCAGATTGTGATTGGGCCAAAGGTTGAAAAAGTCTTTCAGGCAATAACGGCGCAGATGGGCGAGTCTTCCGCAGAAGAGCCTGCCGCACCGCAGGGTTCGGTGATTAACCGCCTGCTGGCCACGCTTTCGGCGATTTTCACCCCTTACATCGGCGTGCTGGCGGGCGTTGGGGTTGTGAAAGGTATCGTGGTTCTGCTGCAAACGATGAACCTGGTGGATACTCATTCGTATGTGTTCACCGTGTTTAATGCGCTGTCGAGCGGCGTCTTCGTTATGCTGCCGATGTTTATTGCGGTCACCGCGGCGGAACGCTTTAAGGCCAATAAATTTAGCGCCCTGGCGCTGACGGCGGCGATGATCTTCCCGCTGACGGATGCCAGCGTCCCCGGCGCATTCCACGTCATGGGCCTGGCGCTGAACGTGAAAATCTACGGCGGCGCCGTGATCCCGGCGGTGTTTGCCGTCCTGTTCCTGAGTCATGTCGAACGCTGGCTGAAAAAGGTGATTCCGGAGATTGCCGCGCTGGTGTTCGTGCCTTGTTTATCGTTGATCATTAGCGGCTTTGTGGTCTTCACCGTGATTGGCCCGGTTGCCGATTATGTTGGCGTTGGTATCGCTAACGGCTATGCCTGGCTGTACAACCTCAGCCCGGTGATTTCCGGCGCGCTGCTGGCGGGGATTGGGCAGCTGTTTGTGGTGTTCGGCGTGCACTGGGGCATTATTCCTCTGGCGCTGATTAACATTCAGGTCAACGGCTACGACACCATTATGGCGATGTTTATGTCGGCGGTGATGGGGCAGTTTGGTGCGGCGTTCGGCGCTATCTTTATTGCCCGCAACCTGAAAGATAAGCAGATTGCGATTTCTGCTTCGCTTTCCGCCTTCTTCGGCATTACCGAGCCTGCTTTGTACGGTGTGAACCTGAAATACCGCATGCTCTTCGTGTTTGGCTGCATCGGCGCGGCGCTGGGCGGCGGCATTACCGGCCTGCTGGGGGTGAAAACCTACAGTTTCCTGCCGGTGCTGAACGTGTTCGAGCTGGGGCTGTTTAGCGGCCCGGACTCAAAGATGATTTATGAGGTGATTGCGATAGCGGTGGCGTTCACGGTGCCTGCGGTATTGACCATTATCTACGGCAAAACCCGCAGGCTGGAACCTGCCTCCCTGGCGGAAGACAGGCGTTAACCTCAGATATACAGGGCACGAACAATCATAAAGTGCCCGGCAAAGTAGCAGGCGGCGGCAATCGCGCTGTCGCCTCTGAAACGATGCCGATAGTGGCTGACCAGCCAGACGATATTGCCCAGCAGCAGCAGGCTGGCACCCACAAACCCGGAGAAGCTGGCGCTTGTCGGACGGAAGAAGTAAAGCTCGGCCGCCAGCCACACCATCACCAGCGTCATGCCGATAAACGTCAGAATGGGCATGCGCAGGGCTTCAAGCCGCGTCCAGATAGTGGCCACCAGCAGCGCACCGATAATCAGCAGGGCCAGCGGCAGCGGCCAGAAGATGGCTAAGGTCATTTGGCTGGCAAAATAGATGGTATACAGCAGGTGCGAAAGGAAGAAAGCACCCACCGCATAGAGCAGGCGCTGGGTCGGTAACAGCGTGAGCGCATCGCCGACAAGCGTCGCCAGAAGACCCGCCACAATCAGGTAGCCCGCGGCTTCAAACATCGGCGCTTGCCAGGCCAGCAGCAGCAGGAGCAGCAGGGTGACCGGCTTGAAAATCCAGCGCTGCCAGGTGGACCCACGCCAGGAAGCATCAATGTAAATCCAGGCAGATAACGCAACAGCAATAAATGACCAAAGCATGGCATATCCTTATTCTAATTGTTGGCGTAACAGTATTCAGTCTAGTGGCTAAGCGGCGCGGATGACAACGGCGCGGCGCCAGGGTTATGCTTAAAAGTGTCTGACAATTAGAGAAAAAGCCATGAGTAAGCCTCCCATTTTCATTATCGCGATCGTTGTAGTGATAGCCGTTGCCGCCTCTTTCCGCTACCTGCAGCAGCGTCGCCAGAACATCGAAAACGACGCGGCACCGCTGAGCGTAAAAAAAGTGGTGGTGGCGACCAAACGTGAAAAGCCATCCAATGACAGGCGTTCGCGCCAGCGTGAAGTGACGCCGCCGGAAGACTCAATACGCTATGAGATTTGGTTTGCGCCACAGAGCGGCGGGATGGACATGAAAATGCGGGTAGCAGCGGCGGAATACAATGCGGTAACGGTGGGAGATAAAGGCACGCTGAGCTATAAGGGGACGCGCTTTGTCAGCTTCGTCCCCGAAGAAACTCACTTGCCCTGACGCAGCTTTTTCTGCCAGACCAGCAGCTCAAACACGCCAAAAACGAAAATTTTAATTTGCTCGCTGCGAGGCAGCGCCGGGCCGTCTTTGGGCTGAGTCGCTTTCAGCAGGCTGAGCTGCAGTCCGTGCATAATCACCATAAAGATCAGCGCGACGTTAACAAAGATGTTTAACGGACGTGGGTAAGGGTGAATCAGGTTAAAGATCAAAAATCCCCAGACGCAAAGCATCAGCAGGCGGCCAAAGTTAATCAGAATCGGCATTATGCGGCTCCTTGAGCTTCACGAATAAACAGGCGGTAAGCGACCTGACCGGCCACTTTCTCACGGTGCAGCGCCCAGCTTGCAGGCACTACCGGCAGACCATTTTCCACTTCACTTTCAACGTAGATTAGCGCGTCATCGGCCAGCCAGCCGTTTTTTTCGAGCAGAGCAAGCGTTTCATCCAGCAGTCCCTTACGGAACGGGGGATCGACAAACACCACGTTATGCGGCGTGCCGGGCTGAGCGAGAACGCTGAGCGTATTGGCGTTGAGCACCTTGCCGTGGCTGGCTTTCAGGGTCGCCAGGTTCTTTTGTAACTGCTGGGAAACCGCGCGATCCATCTCGATAAGCGTTGCGCTGGCGGCATAGCGAGAGAGCGCCTCCAGGCCGAGTGCGCCGCTGCCGGCAAAACAGTCGAGGCAATGCGCATCCACCATCGACGGAGCCAGCCAGTTAAACAACGTCTCACGTACACGGTCAGTCGTCGGACGCAGGCCGGGGCTGTCGGGCACCGGAAGTTTTCGACCGCGCCATTGGCCGCCGATGATGCGAATCTGGCCGGAGCCAGCGGATTGGGGTTTCTTCATTGCTCTCACTGCGATGCTAAATTTTGCGGCTATTCTAACGGTGCTCGCCCGGCCAGGAAACCTTAATCCGCCGGCGTGATGCCGCGCCGGGAAAGTGATAGACTAACGCACTATTTTTTATGCCCGTGGCAAGCAGAATCGGGTCTGTGCCATGAGTTAACAGCGAGGAGTGTAGTCGCAAATGGCGAAAGAGAAAAAACGTGGCTTTTTTTCCTGGCTGGGATTTGGCCAGAAAGAGCAGCAGCCGGAAGCAGAAACAGAACAAAAAGTAATAGAAGAACAACCGGTTACTGAACAGGCTCCCACACAGGATGAACCTCAACAGCCTCAGGCTGCCGAGCAGGAATCGCAGGATTCAGTTAGTGAGCACTCACTGGAGGAGTCCGATAAGTTTGCTGCGCAGGTCGTGGAGGTTAACGCCCAGCTTGTAGAAGCCGCGGAAGAAAAAGCGCTGGTTGCCGAGCCGGAGATTATTCCTGAACCGGAAGGGGTCGTTGAGCCCGAGGTTGTGGCCGATCCAGAGCCCGTTGCGGTTATTGAACCTGAGCCTGTCGTTGAGCAAGAGCCCGTTGCCGTTATCGAGCCGGAAGCCGCTGTTGAGCCCGAGCTGATTGAAGAGCCTGAAGCCGTCGAACAGCCGGCTGCCGCCGTTGAGCACGAAACGCTGCCGCTGCCGGAAGAAGTAGCCGAAAGCGCAGAGCAGCCGGACGAATGGCAGGCCGAGCAGGACGAGATCGTCAACGAAGAAGTGGCTGAAGCAGAAGCACTGTTCGCACACGAAGCTGCCGTTGAAGATGAAGCCGTTGCGGAAGCAGTCCTTGATGACGAACCGGAAGAAGAGGCTGTCGAAGAGGCTGCTCCGGTTGCCGCGCTGCAAGAGCAGGAAAAACCGACCAAAGAAGGCTTCTTTGCTCGCCTGAAGCGCAGCCTGGTCAAAACCAAACAAAATCTCGGTTCCGGATTTATCAGTCTGTTCCGCGGCAAAAAAATCGATGATGATCTGTTTGAAGAGCTGGAAGAGCAGCTGCTGATTGCCGACGTTGGGGTGGAAACCACGCGTAAAATCATCACCAATCTGACCGAAGGCGCAAGCCGCAAGCAGCTTCGTGATGCGGAAGCATTGTATGGTCTGCTGAAAGAAGAGATGAGCGATATCCTCGCTAAAGTGGATGAGCCGCTGAATATTGAAGGCAAAACGCCGTTTGTTATCCTTATGGTTGGCGTGAACGGCGTGGGTAAAACCACCACCATCGGCAAACTGGCGCGTCAGTTTGAGCAGCAGGGTAAATCCGTGATGCTGGCGGCAGGCGATACCTTCCGTGCGGCGGCGGTTGAGCAGCTTCAGGTTTGGGGCCAGCGCAACAATATTCCTGTTGTAGCCCAGCATACCGGCGCGGATTCTGCCTCGGTTATCTTCGATGCTATCCAGGCGGCGAAGGCACGTAATATTGATGTGTTAATCGCCGATACCGCAGGGCGTTTGCAGAATAAATCGCACCTGATGGAAGAATTGAAGAAAATTGTCAGGGTTATGAAAAAGCTGGACGAGGATGCCCCGCATGAGGTTATGCTCACCCTCGACGCCAGCACCGGTCAGAATGCGATAAGCCAGGCTAAACTGTTCCACGAAGCGGTGGGGCTGACGGGCATCACCCTGACCAAACTGGATGGTACCGCCAAGGGTGGCGTAATCTTCTCTGTGGCAGACCAGTTCGGCATTCCGATTCGCTACATTGGCGTCGGCGAACAAATTTCTGATTTACGACCGTTTAATGCGGGCGACTTTATAGAGGCACTTTTTGCCCGAGAGGATTAACAATGATTCGCTTTGAACACGTCAGTAAAGCCTATCTCGGTGGGAGACAAGCGTTGCAGGGAGTCACCTTCCATATGCAACCGGGCGAGATGGCCTTTCTGACCGGCCATTCTGGCGCAGGGAAGAGTACTCTGCTCAAGCTTATCTGCGGTATCGAGCGGCCCAGCGATGGGAAGATCTTTTTCAGCGGGCATGACATTAGCCGCCTGAAGAGCCGTGAAGTACCGTTCCTGCGTCGTCAGATTGGGATGATCTTTCAGGATCACCATCTGTTAATGGACAGAACCGTGTACGACAACGTGGCCATCCCGCTGATCATCGCGGGTGCCAGCGGCGAAGATATTCGCCGCCGCGTGTCTGCGGCATTAGATAAGGTCGGCCTGCTGGACAAAGCGAAGAACTTTCCTATCCAACTCTCCGGTGGTGAACAGCAGCGCGTGGGCATCGCTCGCGCCGTAGTGAATAAACCTGCTGTGCTATTGGCGGATGAGCCGACCGGTAACCTTGATGATGCGCTGTCGGAAGGTATTCTTCGTCTGTTCGAAGAGTTTAACCGCGTGGGCGTGACGGTGCTGATGGCTACCCACGACATGGGGCTTATCTCGCGTCGCAATTACCGAATGTTGACCCTCAGCGATGGCCATTTGCATGGAGGCCTGACAGGTGAATAAACACAGTGCGCTCAACCATATCAAGCGCTTCAGTAACAAGCTGGATAAAATCAACCAACTGAACAAGTTAGGTGATCTTGGCCGTTCAGTGAAAAAACGTGGCAAAGGGCCGCAGTCCAAAAGCAAATCCCTGAAAGGTGGCGTGAATGAGCAGTTCCGCTATGCCTGGGAAGGGGCGCTTCAGGATCTGAAAAGCAAGCCGCTGGCGACTTTCCTGACGGTGATGGTGATTGCCATTTCCCTGACGCTGCCTAGCGTCTGCTATATGGTCTACAAGAACGTGAACCAGGCGGCGACCCAATATTATCCATCGCCGCAAATTACCGTTTATCTCGATAAGGCGCTGGACGACAACGCCGCTCAGCAGGTGGTGGGCGCTATTCAGGCTGAGGAGGGCGTTGATAAAGTTAACTACCTCTCCCGCGAAGAAGCGCTGGGCGAGTTTCGTAACTGGTCGGGCTTTGGCGGCGCGCTGGATATGCTGGAAGAAAACCCGTTGCCCGCAGTGGCGGTGGTGAATCCGAAACTGGATTTCCAGAGCACGGACCACCTGAATACGCTGCGTGACCGCGTGGCGAAGATTCATGGCGTCGATGAAGTGCGCATGGATGACAGCTGGTTTGCCCGTCTCGCGGCGCTGACCGGGCTGGTCGGGCGCGTGGCGGCGATGATTGGCATCCTGATGGTTGCCGCGGTATTCCTCGTTATTGGTAACTCGGTGCGTCTGAGCATCTTTGCCCGCCGCGATACCATCAACGTGCAAAAACTGATTGGTGCGACCGACGGTTTTATTCTGCGGCCGTTCCTCTATGGCGGCGCGTTACTCGGGTTCAGCGGTGCGTTCCTGTCGCTTATTCTGTCTGAAATTCTGGTGATGCGTCTGTCGTCGGCGGTGACGGAAGTGGCGCAGGTCTTCGGCACGAAGTTTGATATCAGTGGCCTGGGTTTTGACGAGTGCCTGCTGTTGCTGCTGGTTTCTTCCATGATTGGCTGGCTGGCAGCCTGGCTTGCCACTGTTCAACATTTACGCCGCTTTACGCCGGAGTAAAAAGTTTTTGATATAATCATTCCCTGCTACGATAACGTCGTCAGCAGGGGATGTATTTTATAGCGCTATGCCCCTTGCCATGCTGCAATAACCGTCACACTTTGTGTGTAATCTATTCACAGCTTTACATTGAACTTGTGGATAACATCACTGTCTGAGAGTACAGTGAATGGTACGGTTTGGCCCCTGACGTGTTGTCGGTGTGCCATAAGTCAGTAGAATGGCAGCCTGTACGTAAGTCTCTAAGAGAGGGTTTGAATGACCAAAGAAATGCAAAATTTAGCTTTAGCCCCTGTTGGTAACCTGGAGTCGTATATCCGGGCTGCGAACGCCTGGCCGATGTTAACGGCTGAGGAAGAGAAGGAGCTGGCTGAAAAGCTGCATTACCAGGGCAGTCTGGAAGCAGCGAAAAAGCTGATCCTGTCTCACCTGCGCTTTGTTGTTCATGTTGCACGTAACTATTCCGGTTACGGCCTGCCGCAGGCAGACCTTATCCAGGAAGGCAACATTGGCCTGATGAAAGCAGTACGCCGTTTCAACCCGGAAGTGGGTGTTCGCCTGGTCTCCTTTGCGGTGCACTGGATCAAGGCTGAAATTCATGAATACGTGCTGCGTAACTGGCGTATTGTGAAAGTCGCCACCACCAAAGCACAGCGTAAGCTGTTCTTTAACCTGCGTAAAACCAAGCAGCGTCTGGGTTGGTTCAATCAGGATGAAGTCGAGATGGTGGCCAACGAGCTTGGCGTGTCCAGCAAAGACGTGCTTGAGATGGAATCACGCATGGCGGCGCAGGATATGACATTCGACATGTCGAACGACGACGACTCAGACGGTCAGCCAATGGCGCCGGTGCTGTTCCTGCAGGATAAATCCTCTAACTTTGCCGACGGCATTGAGGATGATAACTGGGAATCTCACGCCGCGGACAAGCTGAGCGATGCGATGCAGGGCCTGGACGAACGTAGCCAGCAGATTATCCGCGCGCGCTGGTTAGATGAAGACAACAAGAGCACGCTGCAGGAACTTGCAGACCGCTATGGCGTGTCCGCCGAGCGCGTTCGTCAGCTTGAAAAGAACGCGATGAAAAAACTGCGCGCCGCTATCGAAGCCTAACGCCGATACCGTACCGCGCACCGAGAACGCCCCTCTTTGTCAGAAACGCTAACGCCCCACTTTATGCTGGGGCGTTTTGCTTTTTAGCCTCCGGCATACATTCCAACAGCACGGCAAACGCCGCCTCCATTTCGCTCTCCGGCAGGCTGGCAAAACCCATCAATAACCCCTTCTTGCGCTGCTCGGTCAGGTAGTAACGCGACAGCGGCCGCACCAGAATATTGCGGGCGTTGGCGCGCTGCGCAATCGCCACATCATCGGCCTCATCCGGCAGATTCAAAATCAGGTGCAGGCCGGCGTTGTCGCTGAAGTCAGACAGCGCCTGTGGCCCGCAGTGGCGGGAGATAAGCTCGGTCAGGAAGGCGCGGCGGCGGCCATACAGCAGGCGCATACGACGAATATGGGCCGAATAGTGCCCGGCGGTAATAAATTCCGCCAGCGCCTGCTGAATAAGCGAGTGGCCACCGCGATACAGCTCCGCATGCGCCGTTTTCAGGTCATTTACCAGCGGGCGCGGCAGCACCACATAGCCGAGCCTGAGCCCCGGATAAAGCGTTTTGCTGAAGGTACCGATGTAAACCACCGGCGCTTCGGCGACCAGCCCCTGTAGAGCGGGGATCGGCTGGCCCGAGAAGCGAAATTCGCTGTCGTAATCATCTTCAATAATCCAGCTTCCGTGCTGGCGGGCAAGGGCCAGCAGGCGCTGGCGGCGCTCCAGGCTCATCACCGCGCCCAGCGGGTATTGATGAGAGGGCGTGACGAAGATCAAGCGCGGCGCTTCGCTGACCGTCTCCGGCGGGCAGAGGCCGTTCGCGTCGACGGTTAGCGGCGTGAGCCGCACGTCATTCATCGTCAGCACGTGGCGAATTCCCCAGTAAGAAGGCTCTTCGATCCACGCCAGATCGCCCCTGTCGCACAGCATCCGGGTCACCAGATCGATAGCCTGGTGGATCCCTTCGGTAATAAGAATTTGGTCGACCTGACAGTTTACGCCGCGTGAAACGCGCAGATAGTCGACTAACGCGTGCTGCAGTTCCGGCGTGCCGCCGTTGCAGCTATAGCTGAGGCGCTCTGGTTTAGGGCGGCGGCTGATGCGTGCCTGGATCTTGCTGAATAGCGGGTGGGGGAAGGCATTCACGTCCGGGACGCCGGGAATAAAGGCCCCCCACTGGCGCGGGCTGGCGCTAACTTGCGACAGAAGATACTGGCCACGGCGGGAAATCGAAGCCTCACTGACGGACGCCGCGCCGCCTTCACCAATGTTGCCTGCTGAGGTGAAGCGATCCGGCAGCGTTTTTTCAACAAATGTTCCGCTGCCCTGGCGGGAGGCAACATAGCCTTCGGTCATCAGCTGTTCGTAAACTGTTAAAACCGTGTTGCGTGAAATGTTAAGTTCGCTGGCTAAGTCGCGAGAGGCGGGCAGGCGGCCATGGGGCGGCAATGAACCATCCAGAATAGAGCGGCGTAGCGCGTTGTAAAGGCGCTTATGCAGAAGAATATCGGTCTCTTCCTGCAGCCTGACAAGAATCAAATCACCCACTAAATCTCGCAATTGGATCCCTCAGATATTCTGAATTGGTACTCGATTATAGGGCCAATACCTGTGTAAATAAACGACATTGTTTCTGATTTGTTGCGATAAAGTGACTGGCATAACAGGAGAGACCAAGGTGAAAAGTGCAGAGCTGAATCAGCGTCGTTTACAGGCCACGCCGCGCGGCGTGGGCGTGATGTGTAGCTACTTTGCAGAGAAGGCTGAGAACGCCACCCTGTGGGATGTGGAAGGCAACGAGGTTATCGATTTTGCCGCCGGGATTGCGGTGCTGAACACCGGCCATCGTCATCCAAAAGTGATTGCCGCGGTAGAAAAGCAGCTACAGGCTTTTACTCATACCGCCTACCAGATTGTCCCTTATGAAAGCTACGTTTCGCTGGCAGAGCGCATCAACGATCTGGCGCCCATCGCCGGCCCGGCCAAAACCGCGTTCTTTACTACCGGTGCAGAAGCCGTTGAGAATGCTGTAAAAATTGCTCGTGCCTACACCAAACGTCCTGGCCTGATTACCTTCGGAGGCGGCTTCCACGGCCGTACCTTTATGACCATGGCGCTGACCGGCAAAGTGGCACCTTACAAAATCGGTTTCGGCCCATTCCCAGGCTCCGTTTACCACGCGGTTTACCCCAATGCCGCGCACGGCGTCACCACTGAAGATGCGCTGAAAAGCCTCGATCGTATCTTTAAAGCGGATATCGCCGCCGATCAGGTTGCGGCCATCGTGCTGGAGCCGATCCAGGGCGAAGGCGGCTTCAACGTTGCGCCACCTGAATTCATGCAGGCGCTGCGTAAGCTGTGCGACACCCACGGCATTCTGCTGATTGCCGATGAAGTACAGACCGGCTTCGCGCGCACCGGCAAGCTGTTCGCCATGGACTATTACGACGTTAAGGCCGACCTGATGACGATGGCGAAAAGCCTGGCCGGTGGTTTCCCGCTGTCCGGCGTTGTGGGTCGCGCTGAAGTGATGGATGCACCTGCGCCTGGTGGCCTGGGCGGCACTTATGCGGGTAACCCGCTGGCGGTTGCGGCGGCTCATGCGGTGCTGGATGTGATCAAAGAAGAGCAGCTGTGCAAGCGTGCCACCCAGCTTGGTGAACACCTGAAAGAAGTCCTGAACCAGGCCCGCCAAAGCTGCCCGGCCATTGTTGACGTGCGCGGGCAGGGCTCGATGGTGGCGGTGGAGTTTAACGATCCGCAGACCGGGAAACCTTCGCCGGAATTTACCCGCGAAGTCCAACTGAAGGCTCAGGAACAAGGGCTGCTGCTGCTGAGCTGCGGCGTCTACGGCAACGTGATCCGCTTCCTTTATCCTCTGACCATTCCTGATGCTCAGTTCACCAAAGCGCTGGCCATTCTGTCCCAGGTGCTGAAGGGCTAAAGCCCCGTACAGTGCGGCGGCAGGGAAGCCCGTCATAACAGAAGGTTTTGTTGCCCAGCGTGAAGTGGTTTATCACCCTGATATCCCCTGTTTTCCGGCGGGCGTGACCGCCGGAGTAATACGGAAAATATTATGTCTGAAAACTCCACCTTCTCTCCCGCCATCGCGCGCGGGGAGCGAACGGCTGTCCCCGGTAAATCCCTGAGCTTCGTTGAAGGCGTGTCGATGATCGTCGGCACCAACATCGGTGCGGGCGTGCTTTCCATCGCCTATGCGTCGAGTAAAGCAGGCTTCTGGCCGCTGCTGTTCTGGCTGGTGCTGGTGGGCAGCCTGACCACCGTGACGATGCTTTACGTCGCCGAATCCACCTTGCGCACTCGCCAGCACCTGCAGCTCAGCGGACTGTCGCTGCGTTACGTCGGCCGCTTTGGCGCGCTGATGATGTTCCTCTCGGTTTGCGTGAACAGCGTGGGCGCGCTGACCGCCTATATGACCGGCAGCGGCAAGCTGCTGCACTCCTTGTTTGGCATCTCTCCGGCGCTGGGCAGCGTGCTGTTTTTCATTCCTGCCGCGGGCGTGCTGTACATGGGCCTGAAGGCCATCGGGCGCGGGGAAAAGTTTATTAGCATCGGTATGGTGGTGATGATCGCGGTGCTGGTTATCGCCACTTTGCTAAAAGAGACGACCAGCGTCGGTTACCTGCTGGAAGGTAACTGGCTGTATATGGTGCCGGTATTCAACGTGGTGGTGTTCTGCTTCTCGGCGCAGTACATCGTGCCGGAGATGGCGCGAGGGTTTGCCGATAAACCTGAGAAGCTGCCGAAGGCGATTATCGTTGGCATGGTGGTAACCTTCGCGCTGCTGGCCCTGGTACCAATGTCGGTCATCATGCTTAACGGCCTGGACGATATCTCTGAGGTGGCGACTATTTCCTGGGGGAAAGCGCTGGGAGAGTGGGCGTTCTTCTCGGCGAACCTGTTCGCGCTCTGCGCCATGCTGACGTCGTACTGGGGGCTGGGCGGCAGCTTCCTGACCAATATCTTTGACCGCTTCCGCCTGGGCAGCGACGAACTCTCCCTGAAGCGTTTCCTGGTGCTGCTGGTGGTGGCGATTCCGCCTTTCGTGCTGGCCTACAGCGGGCTGGTGTCGTTCGTGAATGCGCTCTATTTTGCCGGCGTGTTCAGCGGCGTGATTTTGTCGATTATGCCGATTCTGATGATTAAAGGCGCTCGTCGCAGCGGTGATGTCACGCCGGGCTGGACCTGCCCGCCGTTTATGACCCATCCGCTGATTCAGATTTTCATTGTGTTGCTTTACCTCTGCAGTGCCGTTTATGCGGTTGCTTCCGCTCTGGGATACCTGCCTGCGGGCTGGTGATTTTGATGCTTGCTCCCCCGCGCCTGGAGGCATTCCGGCGCGGTTATTTTTTTGTCACATTCCCGTTATCTAACCTTCAAATATGTCTTTCCAAATTATCGCAAATGGCGCTATGTTTAGCATAGTGTGCTGCCGTAGCGCCGGCTGTCGCCCTTAAGTTAGCTGTCATATGCTTTTCTTATACCTACAAACAGAATAATGCGCTAACAAACAACAACACAACAAATTCAATAACCATAACAATGGGGACTCTCAGGATGAAAATGACGGGTAAAGCCTTACTGGCAGGATGCATTGCACTGGCAATGAGCCACGCGGCGATGGCAAAAGATATTAAGGTCGCGGTAGTAGGGGCAATGTCTGGGCCGGTTGCGCAATACGGCGACCAGGAATTCACCGGTGCCGAGCAGGCGGTGGCCGACATTAACGCTAAAGGCGGGATCAAAGGCGACAAACTGGTTATCACGAAATATGACGATGCCTGTGACCCGAAACAAGCGGTAGCGGTTGCCAACAAAGTGGTGAACGACGGCATCAAGTACGTTATCGGTCACCTGTGCTCTTCTTCTACTCAGCCAGCGTCTGATATCTACGAAGACGAAGGCATTCTGATGATCACCCCGGCGGCTACTGCCCCGGAGCTGACCGCGCGTGGCTATAAGCTGACTCTGCGTACCACTGGCCTGGACTCCGACCAGGGCCCAACCGCAGCGAAATACATTCTGGAACACGTGAAGCCTAAGCGCATTGCCGTTATCCACGATAAGCAGCAGTACGGCGAAGGTCTGGCGCGTTCCGTGCAGGACGGCCTGAAAAAAGGTGGCGCTAACGTGGTCTTCTTCGACGGTATCACCGCCGGTGAGAAAGATTTCTCTACGCTGGTTGCTCGCCTGAAGAAAGAAAATATCGACTTCGTTTACTACGGTGGTTACCACCCGGAAATGGGGCAGATCCTGCGTCAGTCCCGCGCCGCTGGCCTGAAAACCCAGTTCATGGGGCCGGAAGGCGTGGCGAACGTTTCCCTGTCTAACATTGCCGGGGATTCCGCAGAAGGCCTGCTGGTGACCAAGCCTAAGAACTACGATCAGGTTCCTGCCAACAAACCAATTGTGGACGCCATCAAAGCCAAGAAACAGGATCCAAGCGGCGCGTTCGTCTGGACAACCTACGCGGCGCTGCAGTCGCTGGCTGCTGGCCTGAACCAGAGCGAAGATCCGGCTGCAATCTCCAAGTACCTGAAAGGGGCGACCGTGGATACCGTTATGGGGCCGCTGTCCTGGGATCAGAAGGGCGACCTGAAAGGCTTTGAGTTCGGCGTATTTACCTGGCATGCCAACGGCACGGCCACTGACGCAAAATAAAAGCAAACGGCAACCAAATGGTTGCCGTTTTAGTGTTTACGCAAAGGTTTCTCGCAGAGGTTTCTGGAGCGATATTTTTTAGCCCGTGGTTTTTCCGTTCACCCGTAGATCGGTTTTCCCTCCACGTTCAGAGCACGGTGAACGTGTCCGGGGGAATGACGGTGATTCTCCCGAGACGTTCAGCGTTGCGGTGGCTGCATATAAAACAGGACTGGAAGTGAACGGAATCTTAGGCGTACCTTCATAGGGCAGTTTATTTCCCCCAACCGCCGCTCTGCTCGCTGAACCCGGAAGCCTGCATAAACGCCGTCATCACGGCATGATCCTCTACGCCGACGTCCGCCAGCCACCAGTGGGTTATCGCTGGGTTATCCCGCATCACCTCTTCCAGCAGATACTGCCCTACGCCGCGGCGGCGGGTAATTTCGCGCACTCGCAGTGAATCCAGCGCCCCGGCATCGCCTGTGAGCGTCACGCGAACCGCGCCGAGCAGGCGATCGTTAAATTTAGCTGCATAGATCCTTTCGTTGTCGCTAAGCGTTAGCGAACCGCTGGAGTATTCCGGCCAGATCTTGCCGAGGTCAATTTTATCCTGAGCGCTAAACTCAAACAGACGAATGATGGTGAGTTTCATAAGTGACCTAACCAAAAAGCGGGAAAACCACGAGTGTAACCAATTTATTTGCCTCAGACGCTTTATCTTTTTTATGCCGTTCAGCAGTTGATTGCTTTTTGTCGCAAAGGTAAGCCAGCCTTAAACGCGGCAGATTGAATCGTGACCAGGATAAAGCACTAAAATCCAGTGAATTGTTCGGCTCTTTGTACCACTATTTTATGCTGATTTTGGTGCTTTTTTTTGTTTAACTATGGCGAAATACAGAATATTATCTCTACTTAATCGCCTGAAAAATAGGGAGTTTAGCCTGATAAATTGTAAATTTTACCGCTAACTCCTTCAAGGCACTGATAAAAATGGTCATTGATTATAAAAAGTACTGCGTGCTTTTTAACCACGTTATGGGGATGGAACGAATGAAGATGAACGCGAAGACATTACTGGCCGGGCTGGTGGCGTTGGCTGTGTCTCACGCGGCAACCGCTGGAGACATTAAAGTGGCTGTTGTCGGGGCAATGTCAGGCCCGGTAGCGCAGTGGGGCGACATGGAATTTAACGGTGCGCGCCAGGCTATCAAAGACATCAACGCCAAAGGCGGGATCAAAGGCGATAAGCTGGTCGGCGTTGAATATGACGACGCGTGCGATCCTAAACAAGCCGTAGCGGTTGCCAACAAAATCGTTAACGATGGCGTGAAGTACGTTATCGGTCACCTTTGCTCTTCTTCCACCCAGCCGGCTTCCGACATCTATGAAGATGAAGGCATCCTGATGATAACCCCGGGTGCGACCAACCCTGAGCTGACCCAGCGCGGCTACGGCATGATCATGCGTACCGCTGGCCTCGACTCCTCCCAGGGCCCAACGGCGTCCAAATATATTCTGGAGCACGTTAAGCCGCAGCGCATCGCTATCATCCACGATAAGCAGCAGTACGGCGAAGGCCTGGCGCGTTCCGTGCAGGACGGCCTGAAAAAAGGCGGCGCTAACATCGTGTTCTTCGACGGGATCACCGCCGGGGACAAAGACTTCTCCACCCTGGTCGCGCGCCTGCAGAAAGAAAACATCGACTTCGTTTATTACGGCGGCTACTACCCCGAAATGGGGCAGATCCTGCGCCAGGCACGTGCCGTTGGCCTGAAAACCCAGTTTATGGGGCCAGAAGGCGTGGGTAACGCTTCACTGTCCAATATCGCGGGCCCGGCGGGTGAAGGGATGCTGGTCACCATGCCTAAGCGCTACGACCAGGAGCCTGGCAACAAAGCTATCGTTGATGAACTGAAAGCGGCGAAGAAAGACCCGAGCGGCCCGTACGTGTGGATCACCTACGCGGCGGTACAGTCTCTGGCGACCGCTATGGATCGCAGCGGCAGCAAAGATCCTGCTGCGCTGGTGAAAGATTTAAAAGCACACGGTGCGAACACCGTAATTGGGCCGCTGAACTGGGATGAGAAAGGCGATCTGAAAGGATTTGAATTTGGTGTCTTCCAGTGGCACGCCGATGGGTCGTCCACCGTCGCCAAATAAGGCAACCACTCGTCATACTTCGAGCCGCAGGTGTGTTGGCTGCGCTTGCTCACCTCAGTCACATACTTATGTATGCTCCTGAGGATGAGCAAGCTTGCCGCCTTCCTGCGACTCGAATTATTTAGAGTGGATTCAATATCCCGCCCGTGCGGGTTTGGAAAGGTTAAGTTATGTCCGAGCAGTTTCTCTACTTCCTTCAGCAGATGTTTAACGGCGTCACGCTGGGCAGTACCTATGCGCTGATCGCCATCGGCTATACGATGGTGTACGGCATTATTGGCATGATCAACTTCGCCCACGGTGAAGTGTATATGATCGGCAGCTACGTCTCTTTCATGATCATCGCCGCGCTAATGATGCTCGGAATTGATGTGGGCTGGATGCTGGTGGGCGCAGGCTTTATCGGTGCGATTATCATCGCCAGCGCCTATGGATGGAGCATTGAACGCGTAGCCTATAAGCCAGTGCGCAACTCCAAGCGTCTAATTGCGCTGATTTCCGCCATCGGGATGTCCATCTTCCTGCAAAACTACGTCAGCCTGACGGAAGGCTCGCGCGACATCGCGCTGCCAAGCCTGTTTAACGGCCAGTGGATTGTGGGGGCAAGCGAGAATTTCACTGCCACCATTACCACCATGCAGCTGGTTATCTGGGTGGTGACTTTCCTCGCTATGCTGGCGCTGACGCTGTTCATTCGTTATTCCCGTATGGGCCGCGCCTGCCGCGCCTGTGCTGAAGACCTGAAAATGGCCAGCCTGCTCGGTATTAACACCGACCGCGTAATCTCTCTGACCTTTGTCATTGGTGCGGTGATGGCGGCGGTGGCTGGCGTGCTGCTTGGCCAGTTCTACGGTGTTATCAACCCGTACATCGGCTTTATGGCGGGCATGAAAGCCTTTACTGCGGCGGTACTTGGCGGTATCGGCAGTATTCCTGGCGCGATGATTGGCGGCCTGATCCTCGGCGTGGCTGAAGCGCTGACCTCTGCCTATCTGAGCACGGAATATAAAGACGTCGTCTCCTTCGCGCTGCTGATTGTGGTGCTGCTGGTGATGCCTACCGGGATCCTGGGGCGTCCGGAGGTTGAGAAAGTATGAAACCGATGCATGTTGTCTTTTCGCTGCTCTCCGCGGCTATGTTCTTCGTTTTAGCATCGGTATTTATGGGCGTTCAGCTGAGCCTGGACGGCACCAAACTGGTGGTTAACAGCGCGCCTTCCGTGCGCTGGGAATGGGTGTTTATCGGCACGGCGGCGGTGTTGGTGTTCCAGCTGCTGCGCCCGCTTTTCCAGAAGGGCATGAAGAAAGTGTCCGGGCCGAAGTTTGTGCTGCCGGCGCTGGATGGCTCAACGGTTAAGCAGAAACTGTTCCTGGTGGCGCTGCTGGTTGCGGCTGTTGCCTGGCCATTCCTGGTTTCACGCGGCACCGTAGACATTGCTACGTTAACCATGATTTACATCATCCTCGGCCTGGGGCTGAACGTGGTGGTGGGGCTGTCCGGCCTGCTGGTGCTGGGCTACGGCGGTTTCTACGCCATCGGCGCCTACACCTTTGCGCTGCTGAACCACTATTACGGCCTGGGCTTCTGGACCTGCCTGCCGCTGGCGGGCCTGGTCGCTGCCGCTGCGGGCTTCCTGCTTGGCTTCCCGGTATTGCGCCTGCGCGGTGACTATCTTGCGATCGTGACGCTGGGCTTCGGCGAAATTGTCCGTATCCTGCTGCTGAACAATACCGAGATTACCGGTGGCCCTAACGGCATAAGCCAGATCCCAAAACCGACTTTCTTCGGCCTTGAATTTAGCCGCACGGCGCGTGAAGGCGGGTGGGATACTTTCAGCAACTTCTTCAACGTGGCCTATGACCCGAGCGACAGGGTTATCTTCCTTTATCTGGTCGCATTGCTGCTGGTGGTGCTGTCGCTGTTTGTGATTAACCGCCTGCTGCGTATGCCGCTGGGTCGTGCCTGGGAAGCGCTGCGCGAAGATGAAATCGCCTGCCGCTCGCTGGGCCTGAACCCAACCCGCATTAAGCTGACCGCGTTCACCATCAGCGCCGCGTTTGCGGGCTTTGCCGGGACGCTGTTTGCCGCGCGCCAGGGCTTTGTCAGCCCGGAATCGTTCACCTTCGCCGAGTCGGCGTTTGTGCTGGCGATTGTGGTGCTGGGCGGGATGGGCTCGCAGTTTGCGGTTATTCTTGCCGCCATCCTGCTGGTGGTTTCCCGCGAGCTGATGCGTGACCTGAACGAGTACAGCATGCTGGTGCTCGGCGGCCTGATGGTGCTGATGATGATTTGGCGTCCGCAGGGCCTGCTGCCGATGACGCGCCCGCACCTGAAGTTGAAGAAAGAACAAGTCGTGAAAGGAGAGCAGGCATGAGTCAGCCATTGTTATCCGTAAGCGGTCTGATGATGCGTTTCGGCGGCCTGCTGGCTGTCAACAATGTCTCGCTCGAGCTGCATCCCCAGGAAATTGTTTCGCTTATCGGCCCGAACGGGGCCGGTAAAACCACGGTGTTTAACTGCCTGACCGGCTTCTATAAGCCGACCGGCGGCACCATTATGCTGCGTGACCAGCATCTGGAAGGCTTACCCGGCCAGCAGATTGCGTGTATGGGTGTGGTGCGTACTTTTCAGCACGTGCGCCTGTTCCGCGAGATGACGGTGATTGAGAACCTGCTGGTGGCCCAGCATCAGCAGCTGAAAACCGGTATTTTCTCCGGACTGCTGAAAACCCCTGGCTTCCGCCGCGCCCAGAGCGAAGCGCTGGACAGAGCGGCAACCTGGCTTGAGCGTATCGGACTGCTGGAGCACGCTAACCGCCAGGCGAGTAACCTTGCCTATGGCGACCAGCGCCGCCTTGAGATTGCTCGCTGCATGGTGACCCAGCCGGAGATCCTGATGCTGGACGAACCTGCCGCCGGCCTTAACCCGAAAGAAACCCATGAGCTGGATGAGCTGATCATGGAGCTGCGTAATCACCACAACACCACGGTGCTGCTGATTGAGCATGACATGAAGCTGGTCATGGGGATTTCTGACCGTATTTACGTGGTGAACCAGGGAACGCCGTTAGCCAACGGCACGCCGGAGCAAATCCGCAACAACCCTGACGTCATTCGCGCCTATCTGGGTGAGGCTTAAGATGGAAAATGTAATGCTGTCGTTTGACAAGGTGAGCGCCCACTACGGGAAAATCCAGGCGCTGCACGACATCAGTCTGCATATCAAACAAGGCGAAATTGTTACGCTCATCGGCGCTAACGGCGCGGGGAAAACCACGCTGCTCGGGACGCTTTGCGGCGACCCGCGAGCGACCAGCGGCCGCATCGTATTTGATGGCAAAGATATTACAGACTGGCACACCGCGCGCATCATGCGTGAGGCCGTGGCGATTGTGCCGGAAGGGCGCCGCGTTTTCTCCCGCATGACGGTGGAAGAGAACCTGGCGATGGGCGGCTTTTTTGCCGAGCGCGACCAGTTCCAGGACCGCATTAAGCGCGTCTACGATCTGTTCCCGCGCCTGTACGAGCGCCGTATTCAGCGGGCGGGCACCATGTCTGGTGGTGAGCAGCAGATGCTGGCGATTGGCCGGGCGCTGATGAGCCAGCCGCGTCTGTTACTGTTAGATGAACCGTCGCTGGGGTTAGCGCCGATCATCATCCAGCAAATCTTCGACACCATCGAGCAGCTGCGCAGCGAAGGGATGACCATCTTCCTCGTCGAGCAGAACGCAAACCAGGCGCTGAAGCTGGCCGATCGGGGCTACGTGCTGGAAAACGGTCACGTGGTGCTGGAAGATACCGGCGATGCGTTGCTGGCGAATGAGGCAGTAAGAAGCGCTTATCTGGGCGGCTAATAAAAGCGAAACGGCAACCTCGGTTGCCGTTTTTTTGTTTGCACCCTCTCCCTGTGGGCTGTTCCTTAGCTACAAATATGTTCTATGAAAGTTCGGCTAATGTTCCGTTCACTTCAATTGCAGCTTTACATGCAGCCACCGTAACGGTGAACGACTCGGGGAAATCACCGTCATTCCCCCGAGACCCCGGACTCCCGGCCAAATAAATCGCCGCAAGCGGTAAACCTCCGTTTTATCTCCCAGTCCTGGGTCGGCTGAGATGCGCTCCCGACGCTCTCAGCCTCCGGCCGTTCCCGACGGCCGGACCCTGGCCAGTCGGAGAGAAAACGGAGGCGATTTAAGCCGGAACCGAGCCTCGCTTCATGCTTATCGCCACGCTGAACGTTAAAGTTGCTACAAGCCCTACAGCGACGCCTTTGTTCCCGGCTCTCATCGTCCCCGGTGATGACCCAACTCAGGCGGGGTTGAGCTGTCGGGAACAGCGAAAGAGAGCGATCGTCGGGAACGAATCGCGAACGACCCCGAATGTTAGGGTGATAGCCGGTGGGTTTACCGCTTCAGCGGCGATGAGCTCGCCGGGCGCCAGGGTTGCCAGGGAGATGGCGTAATCTCCCTGGCACGTTCACCGTGCCGGGAACGTGCAGGAAAAACCGATCTATGGGTGAACGGAATAACTGCGGAGCGACAGATCTCCCCCGGAAGATGTTGGAAGGAAAATGTGTATAAGAAGTAGCCCCCTGCAGGCAGAAAGAAAATATATCTCCCGTCGACGACGAAACATTTCATTCACTCCGCTGTAACTATTCTGTCATCCAGCCGTTATTTTTCTGTCATTCGAGCGTGTCATGTTACCTCGCGAGCATAAAACGCGTGATTTCGCGCATCCGGCACAACAAGAGAGATAACCGAATGACATCGTTACGACACACAGCTTTAGCGCTGACGCTTGGTCTGGCATTTGCCTCCCAGGCGATGGCCGTTACCACGATTCCTTTCTGGCATTCAATGGACGGGGAACTGGGTAAAGAAGTGGATTCTCTGGCAAACCGTTTCAACGAAACGCACCCTGATTACAAAATTGTGCCGGTTTATAAAGGCAACTACGAACAGAGCCTGGCGGCGGGCATCGCGGCATACCGTTCCGGTAACGCCCCGGCCATCCTGCAGGTGTATGAAGTCGGCACCGCGACCATGATGGCTTCTAAAGCGATCAAGCCGGTCTACGAAGTGTTCAAAGATGCGGGTATCAGCTTCGACGAGTCTCAGTTTGTGCCGACCGTTGCCGGTTACTACACCGATTCCAAAACGGGCCACCTGCTGTCCCAGCCTTTCAACAGCTCCACTCCGGTGCTGTACTACAACAAAGACGCTTTCAAGAAAGCTGGCCTGAACCCGGATCAGCCGCCTAAAACCTGGCAGGATGTGGCCGACTACAGCGCCAAACTGCGCGCAGCGGGCATGAAGTGCGGCTACGCCAGCGGCTGGCAGGGTTGGATCCAGCTGGAGAACTTCAGCGCCTGGCACGGCCTGCCGTTTGCGACCAAAAACAACGGCTTTGACGGCACTGACGCAGTTCTGGAGTTCAACAAACCTGAGCAGGTGAAACACATTGCCCTGCTGGAAGCGATGAACAAGAAAGGCGACTTCACCTATTACGGGCGTAAAGACGAGTCCACCGAGAAGTTCTACAACGGCGACTGCGCGATCACTACCGCGTCTTCCGGCTCCCTGGCTGACATCCGTCAGTACGCGAAATTCAACTACGGCGTAGGCATGATGCCTTACGACGCAGACGTGAAAGGCGCTCCACAGAACGCCATCATCGGCGGTGCAAGCCTGTGGGTGATGCAGGGCAAAGACAAGCCTACCTATACCGGCGTGGCCGAGTTCATGCAGTTCCTGGCTAAGCCAGAAATCGCCGCTGAATGGCACCAGAAAACCGGCTACCTGCCGATCACCACCGCCGCTTACGACCTGACTCGTAAAGAAGGCTTCTACGACAAGAACCCGGGTGCGGATACCGCCACTCGCCAGATGCTGAACAAGCCACCGTTGCCGTTCACCAAAGGCCTGCGTCTGGGCAACATGCCTCAGATCCGTACCGTGGTTGACGAAGAGCTGGAGTCTGTCTGGACCGGTAAGAAAACGCCTCAGCAGGCGCTGGACGCTTCCGTTGAGCGTGGTAACCAGCTGCTGCGTCGCTTCGAGCAGTCTACCAAGTCTTAAGTTCTACCCTTGTTCTCTCCCGAAAGGGAGAGAACAGAGTACGGCGCTCTTTGTCAAAGGAGAGCGTTGTGCTGAGGGGCAAAGCACCGCCTGTAATAACATTAATCGAGTAACCCTATGTCATCATCTCGCCCGGTGTTCCGTTCAAGTTGGCTACCCTATGCGCTGGTCCTGCCGCAGCTGATCATCACCGTCATTTTCTTTATCTGGCCGGCGGGCGAAGCCCTCTGGTACTCGCTGCAAAACCTTGACCCGTTTGGTCTGTCCAGCCACTTTGTTGGCCTGGATAATTTCGTGCAGCTGTTCCACGATAGCTACTATCTGGACTCTTTCTACACCACCATGATCTTCAGTGGCCTGGTGGCGGGCAGCGGCCTGCTGGTTTCGCTGTTCTTTGCCGCTCTGGTGGATTATGTGGTGCGCGGCAGCCGTCTCTATCAGACGCTGATGCTGCTGCCCTACGCCGTCGCGCCCGCCATTGCCGCGGTGCTGTGGATCTTCCTGTTCAACCCAGGGCGCGGGCTGATTACCCACGTGCTGGAAGAGTTTGGCTATAACTGGAACCACGCGCAAAACAGCGGCCAGGCAATGTTCCTGGTGGTGTTCGCCTCCGTGTGGAAGCAGATCAGCTACAACTTCCTGTTCTTCTTCGCCGCCCTGCAGTCGATCCCACGCTCACTGGTGGAAGCCGCAGCGATTGATGGAGCTGGCCCCGTGCGCCGCTTCTTCTTTATCTCGCTGCCGCTTATCGCCCCGGTGAGCTTCTTCCTGCTGGTGGTGAACCTGGTGTATGCCTTCTTCGACACCTTCCCGGTGATTGACGCGGCAACCGGCGGTGGCCCGGTGCAGGCAACCACCACGCTTATCTACAAGATTTATCGCGAAGGGTTTGCCGGGCTGGATCTCTCTTCCTCGGCGGCACAATCGGTGGTGCTGATGCTGCTGGTTATTGTCCTGACGGTGGTTCAGTTCCGCTTCGTTGAACGTAAGGTGCGCTACCAATGATTGAGAACCGTCGCGGGCTGACTATCTTCAGCCACACCATGCTGATTCTGGGCATCATCGTCATTCTGTTCCCGCTGTACGTGGCGTTTGTTGCCGCGACGCTGGATAACAAAGCGGTATTCGACACGCCGATGACGCTTATCCCTGGCTCCCATCTGTGGGAAAACATTAGCGACATCTGGACCCACGGCGTGGCGGTCAACAGCGCGCCGTTCAGCCGCATGCTGTTTAACAGCACGGTGATGGCGCTGGTGATCACCATCGGTAAAATCGCCGTGTCGATGCTGTCGGCGTTCGCCATCGTCTGGTTCCGCTTCCCGCTGCGTAACCTATTCTTCTGGATGATCTTTATCACCCTGATGCTGCCGGTCGAAGTGCGTATTTTTCCGACGGTTGAGGTTATCTCTAACCTGAAAATGCTCGACAGCTACACCGGCCTGACGCTGCCGCTGATGGCGTCGGCCACGGCCACGTTCCTGTTTCGCCAGTTTTTCATGACGCTGCCAGACGAGCTGATGGAAGCGGCCCGCATCGACGGCGCCTCGCCGATGCGCTTTTTCTTCGACATCGTGCTGCCGCTGTCCAAAACCAACCTGGCGGCGCTGTTCGTGATCACCTTTATCTACGGCTGGAACCAGTATCTCTGGCCGCTGCTGATTATCACCGATGCTGACCTCGGCACCGCCGTGGCGGGGATCAAGGGCATGATTGCCAGCGGTGATGGCGTCACGCAGTGGAACCAGGTCATGGCAGCGATGCTGCTGACGCTTGTCCCACCGGTTGTTATCGTTTTAGTTATGCAGCGCGCCTTCGTGCGTGGCTTAGTGGACAGTGAGAAGTAGGAATCTTTCATGGCTGGTTTAAAATTACAGGCAGTAACCAAGAGCTGGGACGGTAAAACCCAGGTCATTCAGCCGCTGACGGTTGACGTTGCGGACGGCGAGTTCATCGTGATGGTCGGGCCTTCCGGCTGCGGTAAATCTACGCTGCTGCGTATGGTGGCCGGGCTGGAGCAGGTGACCAGCGGCGATATCTGGATTGACAGCCAGCGCGTCACCGACATGGAACCCAAAGAGCGCGGTATCGCGATGGTGTTCCAGAACTACGCCCTCTATCCGCACATGACGGTAGAAGAGAACATGGCCTGGGGCCTGAAAATCCGTGGCCTGGGCAAAGAACAGATCCGTCTGAAGGTGCTGGAAGCTGCCCGTATTCTGGAACTGGATGCGCTGTTGACCCGCCGTCCGCGCGAGCTTTCCGGCGGCCAGCGTCAGCGTGTCGCCATGGGGCGCGCCATCGTGCGTGACCCGGCGGTATTCCTGTTCGACGAACCGCTGTCCAACCTTGATGCCAAACTGCGTGTGCAGATGCGCCTTGAACTTCAACAGCTTCACCGCCGCCTGAAAACCACCAGTTTGTACGTGACGCACGACCAGGTGGAAGCGATGACCCTCGCCCAGCGTGTGATGGTCATGAACAAAGGCGTAGCGGAGCAGATTGGCACGCCGGTTGAAGTTTACGAGCGCCCGGCCAGCCGCTTTGTGGCAAGCTTTATTGGCTCACCGGCGATGAACCTGCTGGATGGAAACATCAGCATTGACGGTTCACGCTTTGAGCTGAACGGCGGCGATGCGCTGCCGATGGGTAGCCAGCGCCTGCAGTGGGTTGGCCGCCCGATGACGCTGGGTATCCGCCCGGAACATATTGCGATAAGCTCTCAGGAAGCCGGTGGCATACCGATCGTCGTGGAAACCCTTGAAATGCTGGGTGCGGATAACCTGGTACACGGTCGCTGGGGTGGTCAAAAGGTGGTGATTCGCCTTGGGCACCAGGAACGTCCGCAGCCGGGGACGACGCTTTGGGTTCATCTGCCGGAAGAACATCTGCACTTCTTTGATGGCAAAAACGGACAACGTTTATGAGCAACTGGCCTTATCCAAAAATCGTCGCCCATCGTGGCGGCGGTAAGCTGGCACCGGAAAATACCCTCGCGGCAATCGACGTCGGGGCACGTTACGGCCACACGATGATCGAGTTTGACGCTAAGCTTTCGCGTGACGGGCAAATCTTCCTGCTGCACGACGACACGCTCGAACGCACCAGCAACGGCTGGGGAATTGCCGGCGAGCTGGCCTGGGACAAACTGCTGAAAGTCGACGCCGGAAGCTGGTTTAGCCGCGAATTTGCCGGCGAGCCGCTGCCGCTGCTTTCTCAGGTGGCTGAGCGTTGTAAGCAGCACGGCATGATGGCAAATATCGAGATTAAACCAACCACCGGGCTGGAAACAGAAACCGGGAAAGTGGTCGCTCTGGCGGCTCGGGAACTGTGGGCCGGGCAAACGGCACCGCTGCTTTCTTCTTTCGAGATTGAAGCCCTGGAAGCCGCCCAGCTTGCTGCACCTGAACTGCCTCGTGGCCTGCTGCTGGATGAATGGCGTGATGACTGGCAGGAACTGACCACCCGCTTACAGTGCGTGTCTATTCACCTGAACCATCAGCTGCTGGATGAGGCTCGGGTGAAGGCGCTGAAAGCCGCCGGGTTGTACATTCTGGTGTATACCGTGAACGTTCCCCACCGCGCGGCCGTGCTGCTACAGTGGGGCGTCGATGCTATCTGTACCGATCGCATCGACGAGATAGGTCCGAACTTCTCCGCATAACGCCTTACGGCGTGACCGGCGGCGGCAGCGTTGAACCACTTTGCTTCAGCATGCCGCCGTTATTTCCTTTTAGCATCCCACCATTGGTGTTCGGCAACGGCTGCTGGCTTATGCCTGGCTGCGACTGCAGGACGCGCTGCTGATTGTTGTTCAACTGCGTCTGAAGCTGCTGTTGCTGTAGCTTGCTCTGCGTTTGTATCTGCTGTTTTAACATCCCCTGCTGCTGGGATTGCTGCGTTTGCATCTGCGTCAGCATCCGCTGCTGGCTCGGGTTCTGATAGCCCGGCTGGTTAGGGTTGTTGGTAGTGTTGAGCGGCTGTGCGAGCGCGGTTAGCGGCAGCAAGGCTGCCAGAAGCCATACCTTTTTCATCGTTATCTCCTCCCATCAGGGGTTCCTCTAAGTTTACTCGGTTTCCTTCATCACGATGATTATTTCGGATTTGTGAACCAGGATTAAGCGGGGACTTTCCCCGGGTAAATGAGGATATAACGATGATAAAGCAGTGGAAAATTTTGCGCTGGGTTGCCATTCCGGCCCTGACAATCGGGCTGTGCTTGACGGTGATTGCCGCTCCTCCGCCGGTCTCTTATGGCGTGGAAATGGACGTTTACCATCCGGTGCGCGCTGAGCACGGCATGGTAGCTTCGGTGGATGCGGCGGCGACTCAGGTTGGCGTCGATATTTTAAAGCAGGGCGGTAACGCGGTGGATGCTGCGGTCGCTGTAGGTTATGCCCTTGCGGTCACGCACCCGCAGGCGGGCAACATCGGCGGCGGCGGTTTTATGATGCTGCGCACCAAAGACGGCAAAACGACCGCTATCGACTTCCGTGAAATGGCACCGGAAAAGGCCAGTCGGGATATGTTCCTCGACGATAAAGGCAATGCCGACAGCAAGAAGTCGCTGACGTCGCACCTCGCCTCCGGTACCCCAGGCACGGTGGCCGGGTTTAGCCTGGCGCTGGAAAAATACGGCACCATGCCGCTAAACAAAGTGGTGCAGCCCGCGATTACGCTGGCGCGGGACGGCATCATTGTTAACGATGCGCTGGCAGATGACCTTAAACAGTACGGCGCGGAAGTGATCCCGAATCACGCCAACAGCAAGGCTATTTTCTGGAAAGCGGACGGAGAGCCGCTGCAGAAAGGCGACAAGCTGGTGCAGGCCAATCTCGCGAAAAGCCTCGAGATGATTGCCGAGCAGGGGCCTGATGCCTTCTATAAAGGGGCGATTGCCGACCAGATTACCGAAGAGATGGCAAAGAACGGTGGGCTGATAAGCAAGGCGGATTTAGCCAACTACAAGGCGATTGAGCGTAAGCCCGTCAGCGGCGAATACCGTGGCTATGAAGTGTATTCCATGCCTCCTCCGTCCTCCGGCGGGATCCACATCGTGCAGATCCTCAATATCCTCGAAAACTTCGATCTGGCGAAATACGGCTTTGGCAGCGCGGACACGCTGCAAATCATGGCCGAAGCGGAAAAATATGCCTACGCGGATCGCTCGGAATATCTCGGTGACCCGGATTTCGTGAAGGTGCCGTGGCAGGCGCTGACCAGCAAGGCCTATGCAAAATCGCTGGCCGGGAAAATTGATATCAACAAGGCTCGCCCGTCGAGCGAAATCAAGCCGGGCAACCTGGCCCCGTATGAGAGCAACCAGACCACGCATTTCTCGGTTGTGGATAAAGACGGCAATGCGGTGGCGGTGACTTATACGCTGAATACCACCTTCGGCACCGGGATTGTCGCCGATAACACCGGCATCCTGATGAACAACCAGATGGATGATTTCTCCGCCAAACCGGGCGTGCCGAACGTTTACGGGCTGGTGGGGGGAGAAGCTAACGCAGTAGGGCCGCATAAGCGTCCGCTCTCTTCTATGTCACCAACCATCGTCGTAAAAGACGGGAAAACCTGGCTGGTGACCGGCAGTCCGGGCGGGAGCCGCATCATCACCACCGTGCTGCAAATGGTGGTTAACAGCATCGATTTTGGCATGAACGTGGCGGAAGCGACCAACGCGCCTCGCTTCCATCACCAGTGGCTGCCGGACGAGCTGCGGGTGGAGAAGGGCTTTAGCCCGGATACGCTGAGGCTGCTGAAAGAGAAGGGGCAGAACGTCGAGGTGAAGGCCGCGATGGGCAGCACGCAGAGCATTATGATTGCGCCCGATGGGAAGCTGTATGGCGCGTCCGATCCGCGTTCAGTGGATGATTTAACCGCGGGGTATTGATTGCCTTCTTCTCCATACGGGGCTGTTTCTTAGACGCCAATACCGACGATTATGCAGGGCTGGTTAATATTCCGTTCACTTCCAGCGCTGTTTCATATTTAGCCACTGTATCGGTGAACGTCTCGGGAGAATCACCGTCATTCCCCCGAGACCCCGGACTCCCGGCCAAATAAATCGACCGCTGAAGCGGCAAACCTCCGTTTTATCTCCCAGTCCTGGGTCGGCTGAGACGCGTTCCTGACGCTCTCAGCCTCCGGCCGTTCCCGACGTCCGGACCCTGGCCAGTCGGAGAGAAAACGGAGGCGATTTAAGCCGGAACCGTGCCTCGCTTCAAACCCGTAGCTACACAGAGCGTCACAGTCGCTGCAAGTCTCACAGCCACGCCCTTGTTCCCGGCTCTCATCGCCCCCGGTGATGACCCAACTCAGGCGGGGTTGAGCTGTCGGGAACAGCGAAAGAGAGCGATCGTCGGGAACGAATCGCGAACGACCCCGAATGTTTGGGTGATAGCCGGTGGGTTTACCGCTTTAGCGGCGATGAGCTTGCCGGGCGCCAGGGTTGCCAGGGAGATGGCGCTTTCTCCCTGGCACGTTCACCGTGCTCTGAGCGTGTAGAGAACATTGATCTACGGGTGAACGGAACAGCCGCGGAGCGAAAGATATCCTCCGAGAAAATAGGGTATAAGAGAGTGCCCGAGTGAGGGCTAAAATCACCCCGGTCTAAAACGTGCCATAAAATACGCATCCACATACTCGCCGTCGCGCAGCGCAAAGCGTTTCCCGGTGCCTTCCACCTCGAAGCCAAACTTGCGGTACACCGCCAGCGCCGGGGCGTTATCGGTATAGACCGTCAGCTCAATGCGCTCGACGCGAAGCCACTTATCGCACAGGGCAATCATTTCTTTAAGCAAAGCTGAAGCGATGCCTTTTCCCTGATGATCGTAATGCACGCCCATGCCGAAGGTGGCAACGTGGCTGCGGCGCGGAGACTGCTCCACCGTGAGCGTCAACTGCCCCACAATCTCATCGTCGATGCACGCCACCAAATGTCGGCTTCCCGGTTTGGGGGCGGTAATTCGGTCATGCCACGCTTTTAGAGGAGGATGAGGTAGCTGTAGCGTGTCGCGGTAAAGCGCCGGATGGGCATACATTATCTGTAAAGCTTCCGCATCGCCGGGTTCGGCGTGACGCACAACAACTGATTTCATCCTTTTCTCCTCAATGAGTTATGGAAAACCTTTTAAACATCATTGACTTTGAACCGCAAGTCAACGCTATTTTTTTCAAAAAACGCTTTACAAGTGCGAATGATAATGATTATTATTGCCATGCGTTCAGGGGAGACCCCTACGGAGACATCCTGAAAGCACGACATTGCTCACATTGCTTCCAGTATTACTTTAGCCAGCCGGGTGCTGGCTTTTTTTTTGCCCTTCTTATTTGAAGCTGCAGCTGC
>WJYK01000050.1 GCA_009668225.1 Enterobacteriaceae bacterium RIT693
CGCTGCCGGACAGCACGGTGGTGAACGTGGTGGCAAAAGACGCCTCAGGTAACCAGAGTCCGGCGGCCAGCGTCACTGTGGATGCCATCGCCCCAAATGTCCCTGTCATCGAACCCAGCAACGGTACCACGCTGCACGGCAGCGCCGAGCCTGACGCGACGGTGATCCTGACCGACGGGAACGGCAACTCCATCGGCCAGACAACCGCCGACGCTGACGGCAGCTGGAGCTTTACCCCGGCTACGC
>WJYK01000051.1 GCA_009668225.1 Enterobacteriaceae bacterium RIT693
GAATGAGACGACATGTCGTTTCAATTTTCAGCTTGTTCCGGATTGTTAAAGAGCAAATATCTCAAACATGACTCTTTCAAGTCAGCTTTGAGATATAACGGCACGCAACTTTCACTTACATACCAGCAAGTGGCGTCCCCTAGGGGATTCGAACCCCTGTTACCGCCGTGAAAGGGCGGTGTCCTGGGCCTCTAGACGAAGGGGACACTGAAGTCTCAATCGCAAGACGCCTTGCTTCTCTACA
>WJYK01000006.1 GCA_009668225.1 Enterobacteriaceae bacterium RIT693
CGCTGCCGGACAGCACGGTGGTGAACGTGGTGGCAAAAGACGCCTCAGGTAACCAGAGTCCGGTGGCCAGCGTCACTGTGGATGCCATCGTCCCGGGTGCTCCGGTGATTAATCCGACAGAGGGTCATACCCTCAGTGGCACTGCGGAAGCGAACTCAACGGTTGTTTTAACCGATACAAACAATAACCCTATAGGCCAGACAACGGCCGATGCTGAAGGCAACTGGACGTTCACCCCGTCAACACCGCTTTTAGAGGGAACGCAAGTTGTGGCGGTGGCAAAGGATGCCTCAGGTAACATCAGTCCACCATCAACCGTTACTGTGCTGCTTGCTCCAACGATTACGGTGCCTGAAGCCTCTGATGGATGGTTAAATGCGCAAGAGCTAAGTGATGGCATTCAAGTCAACGTCACCGTTCGCCCTGGCATGACAGTGGGGCAAGTCATTAATGTCACCTTCTCAGGTCAAAATGGTTATGAAATCACCACTCCTCATACTGTTACTGCGGAGGATATTGCCGCAGGCAGCGTAACGATAACGGTAATACCGCCTGCTGAGATGGGACCGTTTCCCCAGGGGGCCGGCAGCATTTCTGCCAACATAGATGGAGGCCCGGCTTCAGCCGCCGTTGATGCAACCGTTGACACCCTTCCACCGGCGACGCCCGTATTATCCGTTATAGGAACTGAACTTGGGATCCTCGGTGATGCCGGATCAACGTTCACTGTCACACTCAAGTTTGGTGGTGTGACGCATACCGCAACGGTTACGGCAGATGGCAGTGGAAAAGGCTCCCTTGATTTACTGACAGGTTTTGATTCAACGCTTACATGGGATCAATTACTTAATGCACAGCTTTCCGTTACCGGAACCGATCCGGCGGGCAATAACAGTAACGTCGCCTCCATCGGAGTCGGTGAAAACATCCCTCAACCCGTTACGATTGGCAACTTCGGGTTGGATTTTGCACTCTTCCCTCCTACCTTTGGCTTTAGTGGCACCACTTCCCCTAACGCAATTATCGCCCTGACCGTTAAGACGCCAGCAGGTGATGTGTCGTTGTCCTTGACGGCCGATGCAAACGGACATTTCTCGCTCAATATACTCAGCCCGGATGTATTGAATGAATTGAATTTGACCATTCAGGAGATTTTAAATCTTGGCGATCAACTCTCCTTTGACCTCACTGCAACCGACACTAACGGCAATATTAGTGCAGATTATGGTATCGGGCTTAGTGCAAGTGGCGTGACGGTCAGCCTGGGTGAAATTGAAATCAATGGCACGGCGGGTAATGACGTTTTGTCAGGTGCGGATGGCATGTCTGAGCACATTAGTGCGGGCGCAGGTGACGACCTAATTTTACATGTTGGTACCGGGGACCAGGTGAGTGCAGGCGATGGAAATGACACCATTGAGATTGTACAAACCAATTTCACCAGCATCGATGGCGGGACGGGATTTGATACGCTGCTCCTGGCTGATGGCATCAATCTTGATTACAACAGCCCCGGTACAGGCACCCTGGCGAATATCGAACGCATTGATATGGGAACAGGGGATACCGGCAGCAACCTGACATTAACTGCGTCAGAGGTTGTCGCCATCACGGATGGCAACGACACCCTGCAGATTACCGGTGAAGCCAACGATACCTTGCATGTGGCGGGGGCGGTGAATACAGGCGCAACACAACAAATTGAGGGTATTACCTACGACGTTTATTCCTTTGGCAATGCAACGCTGCTTATCGAAGAAAACACCGTTAAGGTTGAAGCTTGATGCCATCTGTTCCCCACAGTAAACGGGGTCTGACAGGGGTAATCTTGCTCCTGTCAGCTTGCCTGCCGCTTTCCGGGCAGGCCATGCCCCTTGCACAAGCCGTCATGGCAGGGCTGAGTATAAACCCAAAAGTTCGCTTAGCGCTTGCAGAGGCAGAGCGCGCGGGCATTGAAGTCAGTATGTCAAAAAGCGGCTATCTGCCCAGCTTAACGGTGTCTGCAGGCCCTGAGCTGTCTCGTATGGCGCAGCCTGGTTATGATATTACTGCCTCGCAAATGCTCTATGACTGGGGGCGGGTTGCAAGTGAAGTTGAGAGCGCCAATGCAACCCATCGAAAATATTTACACGCTCTGCTGGTTGCTCAAGACGACAGTGCGTTAAACATCATTGAGATTTATTTGGATGTATTAGCTTCCCGGGAACGGATTAAAACCGTCAAAGCGCATATTCACGCCCTGAATGATATCGAGCAATTAACAACTGTACGCGATGCACAAGGCTATTCTGACCGAAGTGAGCTGGAGCGCACTCGGCTTGAGCTTTCTCGTGCACAAGAGCAACTGGCTATTGAAGAAGGTAGTTTGCAGGAGGCCGATGAGCAATACCACATCCTGGTCGGTCAGCCTGCACGAGACCTCATCATGCCCCACCCTCCGTCATTAAAAAAAAGCTTAGCGTCTAAAGACTTAAATCAAGTCATCGATAATTCTCCGTTGCTTAAAAAAGCAAAAGCGGAAGTCGATGTGTCAAAAGCCGCCCTTCAGAAAACAAAGGCCGCCCTTTTGCCACAACTTAATTTAGAAGCCACTGCACTTCGCCGTGAGACGGGCGGTCGAATGGATAACGATACCGTCGTGTCCCTGCGATTCCGTATGGACACACTCCAGGGGCTCTCTAATTTCCAAAGACCCCTGGCCGCAGCCCGGCAACTTGAAGCCTCGCAGTGGCAACGTGATACCACTCATCGAGATATTAGAAGGCAACTACAGACATTATTAGATAACACTAACACCCTCAAAACCCGCATTAAATCACTTACTCAGCAAATGAAAACGGCACACGAGGTTATTGAGTTATATAAAACGCAATTTGAGGTAGGCCATCGCGACGTTATTGATTTATTAAACGTTCAGCGAGAGCAATTTGAGGTGGAACGGCAATTGATCAATTCACAGATTGAGCAAAAGCGCCTCAATTATCGCGCTGCCGCACAAATTGGTTTTTTGCCGCATTTACTGGAAGAAAACCGTAAAGATGGAAATATAAAACACATGGATAGAAGCCTTTCACGATTTGTAGAGGAAAAATGAGATGAGCTGGGTTTCAAATGAACAGGGTTGCCCCTTATCTCAAGGCCTACACCTTTTGTGCCACCAGCTGGGAAAAGAGGTAAGTCTGTCAGGTCTTATTGAAGGATTACCCCTTGAAAAGGGAAGACTTCCTTTAAAACTTGCCCCCCGGGCGCTACGCCGCTTAAACATTAATGCACACGTTATTCTCCACCCCTTGCGGCAAATAGATGCGTATTTACTGCCTGCTTTATTGGTTATGAATGATGGTAAGTCGGTGATATTGGTAAAAGTGGACAAAGCACATGCTGATATTTTACTCCCACAGGCACAAGGTGGCCTCGAACGCGTTGTTTTAGAACAGCTTGAACAGCACTACAGTGGAAAAGTTATTTTCGCCAAGTGCCAATACCGCGTAGATGACAGAGTGGGTGATTTCGCCAAACCCCTTCCTGAACATTGGTTTTTTGGCCCATTAAAAGGGCTGTGGCGCTCTTATCTTGAAGTCGCAATCGCGGCATTGACGGCGAATGTCTTAGCCACCGTATCAGCGCTGTTTGCGATGCAGGTTTATGACAAAGTTGTGCCCAATAATGCCTTTGATACCCTTTGGCTTCTGACCAGTGGCGTCGTACTTGCTATCGTGTTTGACGGGGTACTTCGCATTATGCGTGGCTACCTGTTAAATGTGATGGGCAAGCGCCTTGATTTACAGCTCTCGACATTGCTGTTCTCCAGAGTCTTAGGCACAAGGCTTGCTGCCAAACCGGCCTCCATGGGCGCATTTAGCACGCAAGTGCGAGAATTTGAATCGGTGAGAGAGTTTTTCACCTCATCGAGTGCCGCCCTTATAAGCGATCTCCCGTTCGTGTTGATTTTTTTATTGTTGATCGCGCTCATTGGTGGGCCTGTAGTTTGGGTTCCTCTCTTTGCAGGGGCGTTAATGGTGTTGCCCGGGCTCTTGACTCAGCGGCGCCTTGCCAATTTATCGCGGCAAAATCTTCGGGAAGGGGCGATGAAAAATAGCGTCCTGCTTGAAGCCTTTGAACATCTGGAAACGGTGAAAAGTACGCGGGCTGAAGGACGTTGCCTGTTTCACTGGGAGAGGCTTACCGGCAAACTTTCTAATACGGCGCTAAAAACCTATGCGCTCACATCAACGCTCAGTTATTTGGCAAGCATGGTGCAACAAATTTGCTACGTCGGCGTAGTGGTTATTGGGGTTTATCAAATCAGCGAGGGGGCAATGACGGTGGGTTCCCTGATTGCCTGTTCGATTCTTTCTTCGCGCGCGATAGCTCCTCTGTCTCAAGTAGCGGGCATTTTAGGACGCTGGCAGCACACTCGTGTGGCGATGGAAGGTTTAAATCAGTTAATGGCAGCCCCCCAGGAAAGGGAACCCGGTAAGCAGTTTATCCATCGTGAACGTCTCAGCGGGCATTATGATCTACAGAATGTGAAGCTAAGTCATGGGGATAATCCCCCGGTGGTGGATATCAACACCTTGACCATTATGCCCGGCGAACGTGTGGCACTCTTAGGCGGTAACGGTGCGGGGAAATCTACGTTGCTGCGGTTGCTTACAGGCTTACTTGATGGGCAGTCCGGGCGTTTATTATTAGATGGCGTGAATCTGCATCAAATTGACCCCGCAGACAGGCAACGTAACATCGGCTACCTGCCTCAGGATGTCGCCCTCTTTTTCGGCACACTTCGCGAAAATCTCAATCTTGCGAACAACGCCATACAGGACGATGAGATGTTAGAAGCGATCGATGGCGTGGGATTAGGTGAGTTTGTCAGGCAGCATCCGTTGGGCCTTGATATGCCACTGCAGGGCAATTCAAGCCTTTCAGGCGGGCAACGTCAGGCGGTAGGCCTTGCCCGTATCATCCTGCAAGATCCTGCCATCTTATTACTTGATGAACCCACCGCGGCGCTGGACCAAAACAGTGAAAACCAGGCCATTATGTTTTTACAACAATGGTTGGGAAAGCGAACCTTGATTATCACAACACACAAAAAACAGGTACTTGAACTCGCCGACAGGGCCATTGTTTTGCGTCAAGGGAAAATAGTTATGGATGGCAATCTTTCGCAAGTTGTTCAGGGCAATCAGGTAAACGCCCCGCGCCCCCAACAGGGAGGTCAACGCTGAAATGAAAACCTCCCGTCTTCGACGCCAATTAGACGATCCGATGCTTGCCACCACACACCCTGCCTATCGCCCCTTGCTGTGGGTTGTGATGGGCGTCGTTTTACTGGCTGTGGCCTGGGCCGCCCTGGCCGAGCTTGATGAAACGACCCGAGGGGAAGGACGGGTAGTACCATTTAGTCGTACCCAGAAAATTCAAAGCCTTGAGGGAGGAATTTTAAAAGAACTAATGGTCAAGGAAGGCGATTTGGTTGAGGCCGACCAGCAGCTCTTACGCCTTGATAACACGCATTTTCTAACAAGTTTTCAAGAGTCGGCCAATCATGCTAAAGCTCTGCAAGCCACCATTGCACGTCTTGATGCAGAAGTATTGGAAAAAAAGGAAATTGATTTTCCACACACCATCGATCCCAGGGGTCCGTTGGCACGCTCTGAAAATGAGCTATTCAGGTCGCGTCGAGATAAACTGTTGGAAAATGCACAAGCAATAGCGCAACAAATTCACCTTGCAAAACAGCAGCTAAACCTCATTCGTCCGCTGGTGACCAAACATGCGGTGAGTCAAATGGAAGCATTAAGACTCAGTCAGGATATCACTACCCTACAAGGAAAATTATCCGAGCTTAAGAACACCTACTCTCAGGATGCCTACACTGAACGCTCGCAAAGAAAGGCCGAACTCAGCGCCCTTGAACCCATAGTGCTACAAAGACGAGACCAGCTGCAGCGAACGGATATTACTTCCCCTGTACGTGGTCGGGTGAATACCATCTTAATCAACACCAGAGGCGGTGTTATCCAACCCGGCGAGCCGATAATGGAAATCACTCCTGCCGAAGATACCTTATTGATTGAGGCCAGGATAAAACCACGCGATGTGGCCTTCCTGGTCCCGGGGATGCCAGCAAGAGTTAAAATTACGGCTTACGATTATTCTATCTACGGTGATTTGCAAGGCACGCTTGAGCAAATCAGTGCTGACACTATTGAAGAAGACACCGCTCATGGTAAAGAATCTTTTTATCAGGTATTGATAAAAACTGACGCGAATCAGTTAAAACGTGGCGATAAAATACTTCCCATCATTCCGGGAATGGTTGCTGAAGTAGACATTATCAGCGGCAAGCGCAGCGTCCTGAATTATTTACTACGGCCCTTGCTCAAAGCACGGCTTTATTAGCCCCTGGTTTTAGTAAAAAAGAACAATCCGCATGAGGGCGGATTGTTCTTTGTTAATCATACGCAGGAGAAATTACTTACAAGCCGCGTGCATATTGCTGCAGACGCTTATGGCACTTTACCACTTAGATTTGCAGCCTGGCTGGTTTTCAGCTGGGCGCTATTCGAAGTGGAACGCGCCTCCTGCGCGGATTTCATTGCATGTAAATGGTTATTTTTTTTATGAGCTTGCGAAGCTTCTTTGTGATACTTCGTGGCCTTTTGATGCTCCCGGGCGGCTTGCTCATGCGCGTTCGCGGCTTTTTCATGTGCCGCAATACCCTTTTGTGTACTCCCCACCTGCGGGGTTGCGACTTTCGACGCATCATTTATTTGCGTACCGTCTACCGCCCAGCAAGAAACACTGCCTGACAAAAGTACGATCAAAAATAATTTATGCATAATAATGCCTCTCATCTAAAATTAATAATAGTCTAATTAAAATATGCTTAAGCATACTGCCTGATATAATGAGAAATAATGTAATGATTATTTCCTGAAGAAAGTCTAATGTTCGGCATCAGAGCAATGGCTTCAGGTGACGTAATAACTCCAAACTTTATTTAATAGGCAATAGTGCAGGCAAGGCAAAGAAACGGCATTCTCTTCCCCCCTTGCCATAGCCGCTATTAGAACAATCTCTATGTCATTTCTTTAACTGAATGTTATTTTTTACTTAAAAAACAGGCTTACCGTTGTGGACTAAATTATTTTTTCGGTGAAAACAAAAAATTTCGAGTCTCATAGCTGTCTTTCGCGAAGAGATACTCTTTATAACCGCATACGAACTCAACACCTCCTCTGCCTTGTCGATAATGATAACGTGCTTGTGGACATGACTCGATATATCTATCTTGATAAGATAATGTACTTCTCTCAGTAGTATTCCCACACATAATGAGTTTTACAGAAGGGAATTTCCTCAGCACATTGAAGAAGAGATTGAGGCTTGGTTCAGCCTGTTGCTGGTAAGGATATTCAGCCATCACAATCGCAATTCTTTTTTGATTGTGGGTCGAAACAGCCAGTTGTTTCGCTAACTCAAATAGTGACGTTTGATCAAACATAACGCCTGTATGGGCCCAATCATGATTATCGAAAGCAATGAGATCCCAGTAAGCAGTGCTGAGGAATGAAAATTTTCTTAGCCCCGGAGAAGCTGAGAAAACAGTTTGCAGCCTATCTTTATTGTCATGACGTCCAGCCATCCAGTATATTGGGATATTCGCTTCATCCAAAATATCCCAGGCACGAATGTAAGAATATACGGTTTGGTCATATGATACATTCCCCGTAATAATAATCACATCGTTAGTTGCAGGGAGATGGGTACTTTTTATAGCACCCATCACTTGTTTTAATGCTTGCCCAGAGGAAAAGTCGTGCGACTTTTTGAAGCCGGGTCCAGTAAAATGTAAGTTGCACAACTGAATAACTTTCACTTTTTCATCAGCCATGATTGCCTCTTAATATTCATTCCCTTCTCTCGTTAATCCTTCAAGCCAGTACCACGCTACGAGCCCACTAAAGTGGTTACACTATAAGTAATATTTTTATCATCATTTTCAAAAATGATAACAAGCTCCCAAAAATCGGAATAAAAGACGGTTAATACCTGCGGCGACTCCTGAAATATAGGATTATAATTTTGATGCGGCCCCCTGAGATCGGCCCTGAAAAGTTTAAACTCCTCCGGTGTAAATAGATATACGGCACAGCGTTGGGAACATTGCACCTCAACGCTCTCATTGGCATTTAAAAAATAGCGTTCATGAATGTATTTCATATATCCTCCACTAATTAGACTTTCTCTTGACATGTCATGACCCAATTGTCATTGACATATACCATATACACTCCTCGTCTCAGGCGATGAAAGACAAGGTTGATATCCTCATCTTTAGCACTGAAAAGCACACGCTTATCTGAAGCCGTATCTGTAGGGTAAATATACCTCTGCTTCACCCTGGTACCGATCACCCCAGTCGAAATTGGTGATATAGTGTCAAGCAAGAGATCACGCCGTAGAACCACACTCTCCCCCTCCTCCTTAATGAGCGCAAAAATACTTATCTTATTTTGCTTGAGCCAAAAAGTTACGGTGCCAGTAAACACATAGGGCTTTAGGTCATCACCAATAAACTCACCGCTGTCAATAGTGCTGACACAAGGGTTATCTGGAATGTGGTCATCCACAATCCTCATATAAAACAGTGTGGCACTAATAATACCCACCACGAACACCATTAATAAGATGAAAAAGAATCGTTTCGACATATTGTGCTATCCTTGCCAATGTCACCGTTACAATAAGAAACCAAAATTTTAGGACCGTTCTCGGTGATATATACGTTCGAATCATTCTTGGTTTTTTTGCTCATAACCCGCGACATAACATTTTGGTTAAAAAGCATTGAAGACGTCGCGTAATACTTAACATTTTCATGATATTGATAATGTTTGAATAGATCCGTATTCTTCATGAGCCCAAGCAACTGCAACAACAAAACTCCCGTCAATATTAAAATGAGAAAGTAAGGATAGAGAGATCTTAACGTACCCCTGGATAGGCTTTTATGCTCGTTATAATTCAATGTATCCACCGAGCAAGAAAAGGAACTGATTATCTGGTCTTGATAAACCGAACGTGTCGGTTTTGATGAATCAACGTCTATGTCGCTTTCATCTAGCGCCAAACCGGTACGCAAGACGACCCCATAGCGTGGGATGGTTTGTAACATCTCAGGGGAAAGCCCGACCCGTTGAAATTTAGAACGGAGCATCTTGATAAGTTGGTGGTAGCTAGAGGAAGTAACAATAACCCCGTGACAACCCCAAATTTCCTCAATGATCGTCTCTTTTTGGCCCCGTTGCGCGAGGATGAGTTCCAGCAATTTCCTTTCGTTAGGGGTCAGATGAACGCTCTCACCGCCTGCTACGTGCTCTAAACAACAGAGCGGCGCATTGTAGGTAACCGCATCGCTTAGAAAAATCATATCGCTCATAGAAGTCTGCCTTAACCTTTGATATCCAGTTGAGTGCAACGAAGTAACAAGAGTAATTCCCGTCCGCAACCATTTAATAGCTGACAGTACCAAGGTACAACTGATAAAACCGTGATGAAAAGCTGAGTACGCCACTCACAAAGTAAAACTAACCATCTGTTTTTAATAAAAAAACCATCAAGACAGCATCAATATGTAACCATGTTGTAATAAAGAACGTCGAAGACTAACGCTTTGCTAATAGCGAAAGAAAAGAGGAGAAGTCGGGTAGTTATTGCTTTATGGAATATGGGAGGCCCGCCGCAGAAGTCATAAAATCGAGCGAATGAAAAAAGCCCTAAGGCTTTTATAAGCCTTAGGGCAACCGTAACGACGAGTACACCTTTGTTTTGTGTAAATACACCCTTAAACATCATATCAGGGTCACCATTGGCGCATACCTGTATGCCCAAGGCCGCGCACATGCTAAATAGGCGTCCACTTACTGTAAACCCAGGCAAAGTAATCATCTCTTTTTTATCAGGTTTTATTCACAATACAATGGCATATAAGCCCCTCAATCCCGTAAATGCTCTCCGGCTTCTCTATTGATAAAACGGGATGTCCCTCTTTCCTGGAACCTGGCCACGAGAAGCCAGTAAAGTTGCCGTCATACGGCTGTAAGGCGTAAAGCGGAACCGTGTTACAGGTGTTCACTTCGTCACTGTTTCGGTTTCAATCTGGCCTGCAACTTCATACTTCCGATCTCCGCAATTTTTTTGCCACAGCCTGGTTATCGAATCTGCAGGCTATCAGCAATCTGCTCTAACAACGTTGTAATACGCTTTTGTGTACGCTCACTGGTATCTGGCGGCAGATGATGACGAATGTGAGTATGCCTGCCATCTACACTGGTGATTTCCACGCTCAACACATGAATACGGGCCCCGCGGATCGTTAAATGATGCAGAGAAACTTTGGAGATAACTGTTTTCATCAATCAGGCCTTTGGCTTGTTGTCATCGCTTCGAGGCGATTGCTTTAATTTACTATACCTTAGTATAGCCAGGCTTTGACATGGATCACAGCTCGCGCTTGTTAAGAAATGGGCAGCCAAAGATTTTTACATTAAACAAATCATAAACATAGATAAAAATACATCATGTAGGGCAGTTATCTATAGCCGTAAGTCATTTCCAGGGATAAGAAAGACAGTTCTCATCGCTACAACAAACTATACGATGGTATAGTTTTTGAAACTTTAGTTGAGAGGCTGACCGATGTTATTGCATACAATAAGAATGATTGATATGTGGCAGTGCGTTTTTATAATCGTATTAGTTCTGATGAAATCTGTGATAAAAGAACGTAATTTATTTCAGGAGATAATAGTTGCCTGCATTGTCTACTATATGCAGAGCCATGCACTCCTTTTTTTTGTTGGGAACAGTACATAAGCAGGGTACGGATCTGCTAAAGATAATGTTTAGGTAATATATGTGACGCATTCAGGATTCGCTCTTTATTGAAGCGGGTATTGAATAGGGGGAGGTCAACAAATACTTAGCACCACATCAGCAACATTCTGAGTGAGGTAAGTTGACACTCAATAATTATACTTGGGTGAAAAAGAGCGATGCTTTGAACAGGCCCGCGCGAGGGATGCTATCCGCAAGGCTAACACGGTGTACACCCAACGATGAAAGGACAAAATGATAGCGATATTTCATCTGCATCACTGCAGATAGAGAAAGCGACTAACGAAGATTTCTTCCTTAATTTTTAGTCACATTTTTAACCTGACCTAATCCAGAAGGCAAACAACAAGTGGCTGAAACAGGAAACTGCGCAGGGGGTAGAAAGTATCCTCCCCCTACCGATATCCTAGCTGTTTGCCCCCAGAGCTTCTCGCCGCTCTGCCCCCTCTGTGCATTCTACTGGATTGCGCCATACCGGGAATAGTTCGGGAAAACAATCAATACGTATTGGCGTTCCTGCATCACCGTATCCCCATCGCATCAAAAGCGTACGGGTACTGAATCTCGTACATTCTGCATAACATGGAGATTTATCTTTATCGACCAGAGAATGAAGAGCTGCGAAAAGATTATTTACTACACCCCGTCCTCGTGACGAACGCTTAACGGCCAACAGTGGGATATAATAATGAGGTGGTGTTCGGGGATGAAAATGCTCCAGTCCGCGAGTATACGCCGCCACTGCCGCATAGTGCGGACCACATACTTCCCGTATTCTTCTATCGATTATTATTTGATCCTCTTTGTTGTTTTCCAGTGCTTCTGGGCGAAAATAAACTAACACACCGGCATTGTCTCCGGCGATTAATGTTCCCCCACGTTTTTGGGCGAGATCGACGTAAATACGAAAGTATCTACGCAGAAGATCAATGCGCTCTTCATCATCAATGGGAAATAAAATTTTATGCAAATGATCATCTTTAAATTCTCTAGCCAACAACTCGCTTATTTTGCCTAGTTCCAGATCCTTAGCGTGCCTACATTTCATCGTTAACTCCATTTAATGTTAAAAGCAAAACTAATAAATATAACGAGACAGATTTAAATATGATTAAACAGCCATGCATCCCAATGGATGCAGACTGGTTGGCAAGATTATTAATCGACACGACTCAAAAGCGCAATCACAAGGGGTAAGTATTCATCTTAATTTTATGTGATTAATTAAAATTAACTCAATAATCAAAGTGTTGCCCGATAAAAGAATGAGTTTAATATCTTTCAATACAGAGGAAAATCATGTTCAACACGTTGATTCCTGTTTACTTCGTTGGCGAGGTTGGCATGATATTAACTTCTACAGCCAGGCTGATCGCATGCTTTGCATTTTTCACACCCATTTTTTTTACTATTTTGCCCATGTGAAATTTTATTGTGCTAACAGCAAGCTCAAGCATATCTGCTACTTCAGCATAGGTTTTTCCCTGAGTACACCAATAAAGTATTTCAGCTTCACGGGGAGAGAGTGCGGTAACTGAACGCTCATTCTCTTCTCTATATACATGAAGCAACATTTCGTGAATATAGATTAATACGCCCTGCAGTTCATTTTTATTTCTCTCAAGATTATCGCAAAAGTCTGCAACCAGAAACTTATCCATATAAAATAAGAGCATTGCCAGGTTATTAGCATGATCATGAAGAACGAATGCGTGCCCCTCAATGACATTATGGCTTTTTATTTTTTCAAACACTCTTCCTACTGACCAAATAGAATTAACTTTAAGACTTTCATCCCACGAAAACGGTGAAAACCGATTCAGGGCATTGATAATTACCGGATCAACGTTTTGATATTTATTGCCGAGATAGTTTTCAGCCACTTCTTCCGGGAAGTTGCTAATAATAATCATTTCATCCATGTTTTTTTTGTTCATTACGGCATAGACGTAATTTAACTTATTATATTCCCCCAAACGCTTTTCTAAACTTTCTTTGATATATTTATTTTTTTCAGCATCTGAAAAGAAAATCTTACTCATTTTTTAATTTACTCCTCTGCTGGTGCAGAAAAATCTTTAGACCTTAAGATAAATTTAACCAAATATAACGACTAAGTTAATGAGAAACATCTCTGATTCCCATCGGCAATGGTGCCAGGCATCACAGCCTCTAAATCCAGTGTAACATGAAATGCGTGGCCAGACAGACATATGCCCGCACCTGCCGCAGCCCCCTTTTTTTGCGCAACGG
The DNA here is from genome assembly GCA_009668225.1 of Enterobacteriaceae bacterium RIT693. Lineage (GTDB taxonomy): Bacteria > Pseudomonadota > Gammaproteobacteria > Enterobacterales > Enterobacteriaceae > Cedecea. The sequence goes on from WJYK01000006.1 coordinate 13,162, forward strand.
CTTTGTGATACCCGATTCTGCTTTCATCCTGCCCTTCAAACAGAAGCTGGAGGAAGCGGATAGCCCCGTAGGCCTTGTCAAGGTGATAGCTGAGGTGCATAACAGATATCCACAAAAATATTTATTAGCATCATCGTGTTATAACATGTGATGCGCAGGCTGGCGAGCAACAGCCTGCCAATATCCTGCATATCAGGCTGACGATAACCTCTTCCCACGCTTCGCCTGCCAGGCGAAATCGACAAAAACATGCCGATGGCATAAAACCGGAAAGATTATCTTGCCGCGCTGACCAAAACACGCTTCTTCCCCCGTTATCTGAAAATACCCGCGACCTCGTCGGGAAGGTCTACCCACACCATGATTTTCGGTGCAGTGGGGATAACCGCCGTTTTAGCTCTCCGACAACCGTTTTCATAGCACACAAATAACTATACTTTAGTATAGTTATTTTGTAAGGTTGAATGGAATGAAAAAACATCCCTGGTGTTGGCCGATTTGGCATCCTGTCAGTGCGTCCTCGCTGACAGGTATTTTTTTGCCTTAATGACCCAGGCCGTTTCAAATGCAGTACCTGATAAGAAACCTCTGTCCAACGCCACCTGCGTGCTATCGAAGCGCCTGCCCCGACAACAGCCGTTTTCTTTGTCGCGGAAAACGGCCTGAAGAAGATGGCGGTATCCGCGTGATAACGCTCTTCTCTCCCGGAAATCACAGTTTTTCTTTATCAATCCCAAGTCGTCTCATACGCGAAATCAGCGTGGTACGTTTACATCCCAGACGCCTGGCAGCACCGTGCGGCCCAGACACCACGCCGTTAGTTTCTTTCAACGCGCGCAGAATGCGCTGGTATTCTCCCTGCCTATCGCGCATATCGTCGACAACAGAGGTGGCGGAACTTCCTTCGTGTAACAACCGGGTCTCCATCTGCGCCGTTGAAAATTGCAAAACATTACCTTTCGTCAGCAGAATCGCCCTTTCTATTATGTTTTCCAGTTCGCGCACGTTGCCGGGCCACTCCATACGGCTCAGCGCGCGCAGTGTCTCTGTCGGAATGCGGTCTATGTCGCGATTCAGGCGCCGGGCGATATTATAAGCACAGGATTTTACCAGCAGAGGGATATCCTCCGGGCGTTCCCGCAGCGGAGGCAGAGTAATGGGAAAAACGTTCAGGCGATAGTAAAGGTCGCCGCGAAACTCACGGTTATCGACCATTTGTTTCAGGTTGCGGTTAGTCGCAGCGATAAGGCGCACATCGGCCTGTTGAATGTCAGAACTGCCCAGACGCTCAAACTCGCGCTCTTGAAGTATGCGCAGTAGTTTTGGCTGAAGTTCGAGCTGCATATCACCTATTTCATCCAGAAGTAGCGAGCTTTTATTCGCCAGTTCAAAGCGTCCAATACGCTGCGTGTTTGCCCCGGTAAACGCGCCACGTTCATGACCAAATAATTCACTTTCCAGCATTCCGGCGGGCATCGCCGCACAATTGATCTTCACCATCCTGCGTTTATTGCGTTTACTCAGGTTGTGGATAGCACGAGCAATCAGCTCCTTGCCAGTACCCGTTTCGCCGAGCAGCAGTACAGTACAGTCACTGGCGGCAACCATTTCGACCTGGTTGAGGACCTGCAACATGGCTTTGCTGCGCCCGACAATCTCGCCAAAATGGCCGCTAACGTTATTGATCTGTTCGGTCTGCTGGCGGTTTGCATCCATAAAACGCGCCTTCAGGCGATTGATCTCCTGGTGCGCTAAGGCGTTATCTACCCCAATAGCCACCCGATCGGCAATCTGGCGCAGTAGATTGAGATCGGCTGAGGTGAAACCCTGTTCCCTGCATTTTGCGAGTCTAAGAACACCCAGGAGATGATTGCCAAACCGCAGTGGTAACAGGCAAAGCATATGAGATTTATTGCCCCATAGCTCTGGCCGCATACCTTCATCAGCTGTCTGCTTGTCCCCCGGGTAAAGCGTGAGCAACATTTCACCACTGTTGAATACGCGTTCCGAAAACGTACCAGACTCGGGAAGATCGATTTGCTCATGAATCAATGAAAACGCATCGACAAAATGCCTCGAGTAAAATTTCAGCCAGCCCTGGCGCCGGCTTCGCAGCACAACACCGACGGAATTGATGGCAAAGTGCTTATGGATCACATTGGCAATGTTACTTATCAGCTCGTCAAGATTTGGCGTTGACAGCACAGCATTGGTTACGGCCACAAGAATGCGAAACTCATCGCGTTCACGGCACAACAGCGTACGATCCAGATCAGAATACGTCCGCATACGGATTTGCTCTGTTACCAGCCCAACTATCTGAGCTAATGTGTGTAGCCGTTTAAGCTCTTTCCCGCTCCAGACGTCTACGCCGTCACGGATACACTCACACCCGCCGACTATTTTTCCATCAGAAATAAGTGGCAGCAGGCAATAGTGACTAAACCGGGCATACCACTCCATTGCAGCAATCTGCGGCCAGGTTTCATTAAAGTCGACCTGACTGCAAATTAGCCCTCCCGATCGGGAGAACAGGTGAGATATCGGCCCCTTTGCCAGCACGTCCTCATCTTCATAGCACAATTCATTGCCGTGCTTATCCTTGCCATAAAAGCTCACCCGCTGCTGATTGGGATAATAAAGCAGTATGTTTACCCGATCTGCCAGGGCACCTTGTTTCATTAACTGCATCAGGCAGTTAATAAGTTCAGAGAGATTAGGCTTCTGCAGCAAAGTATGAATGGTATCAAGTAACCCCTGCTGCCCGAGGTCCCTCATTGGGGAGTATGGCATTTTGGCTTTCCATTGTAATCCCCCGGGCAAGCGCAGAGTTCAGTAGTGAATACTGCGCCCTGGTCCGGGGTTGTGCAGCCAACAAATGCCGGGATAAAATCAAAACATGCCTAAATTAAAGTAGGCTTTGCGTGTTAACGCCCAGTCAAATCTGTTCTGATTCACTCAAGGGCTTAGCATATTTCTAATGATTCCTTCCACTGTCATTTGCCGCGCAGAAATATCCTTTCCGCAGACCTGGTTTGCTACGGACAGCTTTCTTAAGGAGCGACTACTGCATAAATCAGCAGGTGATTTATTATGATAACTCCGGACGCTTAGCGCCTTATTTAAGGGAGTTTTACATTGCAATGCCCGGTGCAAATAATAAAATCACCTCATATAATTAAACTTGACTTAAACATACTTTTAAATACGCTTTCTATGTTTATCATCATCCACATAGAGATTAAACAGAAATATCTATGATATTTCCCTCATAGAAGAGCCGCGTCACCCCGGACAGGCTTAATGCATTGTTTCTAATAAATAAAAAAACAAACGCCCGGCATAAAACAACCCCATACGTATATATAAGCGTTAAAATATTGATATTAAAATAATGCTTTTATCACGCACAGGCAGCAGCAGACACTCCCCCCCTTCATGAATACGTGCTATTACTCAGGCCATATCTCTTTCATCACGTCATCAGGCAGGTTAGATTTTTGACAACCCGCGCGCGTCTGAAAACAACCGGACGGAATTTAAACATAGCCTCTGTAGCATTGGTCAACAATACGGTTACACCCAGTTATGACGCCGCGGCGTTTCCCCATGTTAACAACAGGCGCGTGACACACGCTGACTGTCCTCCCGCCTCAGGACCTACAGCACAAGAGTTCATGCCATCCGGGCATGAATTAAAGAAAGTAGGGTGCTGATGAAAAGGGATATTTATCCTGAATTCATCACACCGTAGTAGTGGCACAATCATTAGTTTTGTTTAAGCTTTTTGGAAGATGTATGTGGAGAGCTGCGTAAGGGTATACAACGAATTCCGGCTGCAGCTTGCCGTGGAGCTATTATCTCTTTCCATGGAGTCAGACCATGAGGTCGTTTTACCATAGCGCTCATATCACTGCCAGACAATCTATCTATATTACCTGTTCAAGGCCGGCTATCATTATGGTTATGACAGACATTATGTATAAAGGCTATCTATCCGGCAGCGGGCTCCGCTTCTACGGAGGATATTTTACTCATTTTCCTGCCATCGTTACGGTGCCCAAAAGCGGCCACTGGAATATTGTTATCACTCAATTTTTAGACACTGCACAGGAGATGGCTTGCCGTATTACCTACCCTGAAGCACGAACCGCTGAAGTCGTCCCCTCCCCATTACGCTTAACCCACTATCGTGTATTGGCGATGAGTAACAACAAGGAAAATGAACGCTAACGTCATTTGACAGTCCAGGCACCACAGCGATCTTAAAGAAAAGTTAAGTTGTGAGTATAAAAACCGATATAATTATTTCAGGCACAGGGCAAAAAAATCTAAAACCGAGACATTCAAAACGCCTCTACAGGCACAAAAATCATCTATAGACAATCCGTTAATATTTACCCAGAGGCATTAATAACGTTACAAAGAAAATAAAGCTCACATATTTCTTGTGGCTTTTCTAATTATAACTCAACAAACCCTTAATTATTAACCATCTCAAGAAGCATCGCATCAGTTTCAAGAACAATCTGCTCGAGCATGCCATACCTTCCTATCTGAATTCACTCTGAAACATTTTAACATCAATAAACACATTTAAGTTTACTTTGTCATTATATAAAATTCAGAGGGAACGCATGAAGGCAAAACTTCATAAAAAATCATTTATCCGGAAAGCACTGCTAGGTTGTTTAATTAGCAGCGTTTGTGCCACCTCCGCATTAGCGGCTGACAATGCTGATTTAATGCCAGACATCCAGGGTAAAAAAATCATGGTCGGATATTGGCACAACTGGGACCAGGGCGTGTCATACGATTATGAAGGCGGATACCCAACAGCAGCCAAATTAGCGCAAACACCTGAGGCTTATAATGTCGTTGTCGTCTCCTTTATGAAGGTGAATGCAGGCGATGACTTCCCAACCTTCAGACCTTACTATGGCGATGATAAGAGTTTTCGTGCAGAAATCGCGCAACTCAACGCACAAGGCCGAGCGGTACTCATCTCCCTTGGCGGTGCCGATGCGCATATCGAATTCCATCGAGGCGATGAAAGTAAACTGAGTAACGAAATTATTCGTCTGGTAGATACCTATGGCTTTGATGGTTTGGATATTGACCTGGAACAAGATGCCATTGGTAAAGCGGACAACCAGACTGTTATTCCTGCAGCGCTTAAAATGGTGCGCAATCATTATCAATCGCAGGGAAAACACTTCATTATTAGTATGGCACCAGAATTTCCTAACCTGCTAAATACAACACCTAAATACGCGCCCTACATTAACAATCTTGAAGGAGTATATGACTTTATTGCGCCTCAGCTCTATAATCAGGCCGGCGCCGGTATTGGTTTTGAACCTGATAACCCAGAGCAGAATGGTTACTGGGTCAGCTATGCGCAAAACGATGACAGCAAGAAGTTCGAGTTCCTCTACTACGTGAGCAAAGACCTTATCACGGGTAAATATAAAAACTTTGCTGTAAAAATCCCGTCAGACAAACTGGTTCTCGGCTTGCCTAGCAGCCATTCTGCTGCTGCCAATGGCATGGTCAAAGATCCTCAAGTTGTCTATCGCGTGTTTGAAACACTGGCGAAGGAAAACTTGCCTCTTAAAGGCGTAATGACCTGGTCAATCAACTGGGATGAAGGGAAAAATATGGCGGGCGTGCCTTTCAACGGCCAATTCCGCAAGGCATACACTCAACTGATTAACGATGGTAGCGTCACTCCCGAAGAAGACCGTACCCCGCCGTCGGTACCAGGCAACCTTGAAGCACAGGCATCTGTTACTAGCGTCAACCTGACCTGGGGGGCGTCAACTGATAATAAACCCGGTGATATTCAATACAAAGTGATGCGAAATGGTATCCCGGTAGGCACGGTGAGTGCACTCACCTATCTGGATAACAACCTTAAGCCCGACACTGACTACCAATACTCTGTGAGTGCCGTTGATGTGGCAGGCAATGTTTCACAAAGCGCCACGACGCAAACTAAGACTGAAAAACAGCCGAGCCAGGATACTCAAGCGCCATCCATCCCTGTGGGTCTGGTTGTGAAAAGCAATACTGCGCAAGCAATCACCCTGGCATGGCAGCCTTCGACCGATAACGTTGGTGTCACGGGCTACAAGATTTATCGTAACGGTACTTTAAAAGCGACCAGCCCTAACCCGCAGTGGACAGACAAGGCGATTGAAACGGGTGGCGTAACGTATCGCTATAAAGTTCAGGCTGTTGATGCTGCCAATAATGTGTCGGAAAGCAGCCATGAGATTGAGGTTGAAACCGTTCAGATCGACCCGGCAAGACCAGATGCACCTACGGGCCTGAGTGCCAATAACGTGGGTAAAACCAGCCTGACGCTGACCTGGCGTGAAGTGGATAAAGCAGTGAAGTATCATATTTCGCGTGATGGTAGCAATCTCACAACGGTTAAGGGCGCACAGTTTGCAGATAGCAATCTGGCACCAGGCACAACCTATCGCTACTTTGTCATTGCAGAAGATGCGAATGGACATCGCTCTGAGGCAAGCACAACGCTGAATGTGAAAACTCAGGATAGCGTCGTTACCCCCGAGGGGAGTTGGAAGACGGGTGTGGACTATAAGGTAGGTGATGAAGTCACTTATGCAGGCAAGACGTACCGCTGCCTTCAGGCACACCACGCTTACTCACACTGGACCCCAGATGTTGTTGCAAGTCTCTGGAAATCGATTTAATTAATTTTCCCAACTACACCGCAGGTTCCCGGTAAAGGGAGCCTGCACCTGGAGGTTTATTCAAATAATATCAGATTCAATAGCAACCTTTATTACTTGACCTAACGTTGAAACATTAAGCGTTTCTTTTATTCTCCTCATGTGAAACTTGACCGTTGTTACTTCAATATTAAGTTTTTCACCAATTGCTTTGTAGGTCAGGCCCCTTGAAGACAAAAATACAATTTTCCTTTGCTGCTCGCTTAAATAAAAACTTTCCTTACCTTTATTTGTGTCAATAACAAAGGAAACACCAATCCTGTTTATGCAAAAAAAATTACTGATAAGTTCTTCTATTTTATCAGCTGTTATATCCTTTGCTCTCAGCTGTTCCTCCATGAGCCTGTCAATACGTATTGATATCATTTCCTAAGACCTGCTTAACGACTAACAGGACATATCATATCACCGACGGTGAGCTGGGGTAGACTGAAAAGCACTTCTGCAGATAGGTAACCATCCCCTACTCAGGGGCGGAGAAAAAATGCCGTAATATTTTTTATAAGATATATTACGGCTGATTTAATTATACTATTGACATTCATCTTCAAAGTAATTGCCTTCGAACCCAAGGCGTTTAGACGATATCAGGCGCTGTGGGAGATAGCGATGCAAACTGCGATGTTCACAATATTCTCTGAAATCATCAAGATGGCCTACCCCTGCTTTTGCGTACATATTTGCCAGCCGATTTTCAATTGTACGTGGAGACAGGCAGAGCATATTTCCAATTTCCCTGGTACCCATTCCCTGAAGTCTGAAAAAGATTATCTCGCACTCTTTTTCAGTGAATGTATCGTCCGGTTTGCTGAGCAGCAATGACCCCGGCAATCTGCCACGAATAAAATCATTGGGACTGAATACCTCTAAATACCTGATAGAACCGGCCATAGCGACACATTCATCATTATTATTATAAAACGGAAATTTTTTTGAAATATAAGGATAATCTACAGCGCCAGGATGGACTTCCAGCAGTGAAACTTTCGATTGCGTTTTAGTAATTTGCTTTACTTGCTCCTGCCATAATTTTGCAGCATCAGGATTATCAAACAGACTTGCCGGGATTTCGTCGTCAATCCTGTTGATCATGGCATCCGGTGATTTTAAACCAACAAGTTTTGCCAGCGCCATATTCGCATAGATAAACCGAGTGGTGTTTTTCTCTCTGATGAAAAAAGGCGTAGGTAATTGATCAAAAGTTCTTCTCAAACTATTGGTAATAACTACTTTATTATCAATCATTTCATGTTCTCCACAGGGATCGTTAGTTAACTTAGGTATGAGATTACTATACCTAGGTCTAATTAGTCGAGCAGGCAGAACACTTTTCGAACTTGTACGAATTTATTGATAATTTATATATTTCATGATGTTGTAAGAAACACTGTCAATGTTTATACCTTGAGTAAGTAGTGACCACTTAGTAAGTGAAGTAACTAATACGCATACCCGGCAGCCATTCTCACCTCTCGTTTCGCTCATCTAACCTTCACTCTTTACTGCCGCAGGCAGCGTGTATACTTTGCCTGCAAGCCACAGTCGACAGAAAGCCAGGAATATTTATGAAAGGGTTATCTGCAGTGAAACTAACGCTCCGCTACGGCATTTAACAGAGGGGTCAGGAAGGTGTGGTTCTTATTTATTCGATAACGATTTCAACACGTTTGGCTGGTTAACTTTATTTATTGCCAGATTACCCTGCACATATCGGCTGTGCCCCAAGAGACAATGACAGGAGAAAAACGCCTCACCACTCCAACCGAAAAAGTGGGGACGATGTAATTGTCAGCCAACGTAAGAGCACGAAGAAGAATAACAAAATAGATATGCCAGTTTGACAAAAAATTGGCAACCGCTCTTATCCGGCAATATTTTCTGCGGATAAAAAGCGGGAAGTACCTCGCAGTACAACCCGCTGTCTCTGATAAGACTTATTACCACTTATTGATGGTATTTCCAGGCTTGTGTCCAGCTTATTCCGACGCCGGGTTCATAATGCAGTTGTGACCACTGCCCCGTTTGACTGCACCAGCCTGCAACTGTGCACTCAAAAAGTTTGCCATTGTGCGAAACCACATCACCGGTTTTGTACTGCGTACCATAAACCCAACCAGGCTTATCAGTACCGCCGCCCGACGAGGCAGGAACAACAATAGGTTGCTCAAGCTCGCGAGTCTGTTGCCCTGCTGTAACCTTCACTTTGACAGTCAGACGCTGCTCATTGGCGGTTTTCGTCACGGTAAAGTTCTGCTGTGCCAGACCATTGCTCCCGCCCTGTGCAGTGGAAGGCAAGGTCCAGCGGTAGGTTGGCGTGCTGGTTGCTACGGTGTCCGAGCTAACGCCGCCGCTGAAGGTAACACTCTCACCGTTATCGCTTGACTGCATCGCAAGTTTCGCGGAAGAAACAAAAGCCTGGTCGTTGTTTTGTACCGCATCCGTGATATCAAGAGCGTGTGATTGTGTTGCAGTACGCGCACCTTTTTCACTGCTAGCCACAACGTTAACCGTATAGCTGCCTGCCCCCAAACCCGACTTAACTACGCCATTCTCACTCACTCCATCGACGATCGCCTGATTGCCTTTTGAGAGCGTCCATTTAAAACGAGCCTCATCAAAGTTTGCCTGCGCTTTCAGCTGAACAGGCTGCTGAGACGCCATGCTCGCGGGCCCCGTTACTTTCACTTCAGGAGAAAGTGCCAGGACTTCAACACTCTTTTTATCTTCCCCCGCTCGACTTTCGGCCGTCACTTCAAAGCGCGCACTCACACCTTCAACATTTTTTGGAATAACCACTTCCACCGTAGCGCCTTCCTGAGTTTTGGTGTAAATGCGGGCATCACCCGCAATACGTTTCCAGCGATAACTCACATCGGCCTGATTACTGCTGGCAGTCACGCTATACCCGAAACTGGTGTTGTAGGTCGCCACGGCCGCGATCTTATCCCGACTCAAGCTTATCTGCAGGCCTTGCTCTTCACCCGGCTGAGGTAACTTCATATCGGCCACTTTTTGTCCTGCCGTCGCGCTGAAGAGTAATCCCCATTGAGTGAAGTATTGGCGCAAGTCATATCCTGCCGCCTGGCTGTAAGCCACGACACTAAAGTCAATCACCTTTTCTTTCGAACCCAGAACGTAATTTGTCTTATCCCCCTGGCTACTACCCGGTGCGGCCTGAATGGCTTTTAAACGGGCCTGGTTAACTTTAGGGAAGAAGTTCTCTCCATAAGAAAAGCGCAGACGAGAGAAGAAACCCAGCTGCTTAAACAGGTCTTTAATTGCGCTGTAGTCTTGATATTGAACGTTTGATGCCAGGAAGTTTTCAACGGCCTGCTTATCCCAATTCCCATCTTCAGCAGTAATATTCGAATGACACTGGTTCAGCGGAACTTCACGGCCCTTAAACAATTGGCAGGCTTCTATCGAATATCGGTTAACTTGTATTTCAGAAAAGAGATTCAAGCCTTCACGGGTTGGCTCATACTGATGCCCTAATTCATGCCAAACTCCCCAGTCATTGTGCATCTTGTCGGAACTAAATCCGATCCCCACATACCCATTACGATAATCGGCATAACAGCAGGTGTCATAGTTTGCGAACATGGAGCCCATCGAGGAGGTAAAGAGAGGGTCTGAGCCATCCATACCATTTATCTTCTCGTATAAGGCAATGGTGCGAAGGTTAGTCCCCAGTTCTTTGCCAATGACTTCATTGGTGCGCTGAGCCATCTTATTGGGAACGACGGTATTAGCATGACCATCATAAAGGAACGCGAAGCCCACACGGCTGGCAGTAGTCTTAGCGGCCTGCCAGTCATCCTGGGTACTTTGGCCTAAAATAAACAGGTTACTTTTTTCTGCACCACTGACTTTGAACGGAACAAATTGTCCATTCTGTTGTTTGTCGGGATCACCACAACCTAATAGCAAAATGCCTGATTGTTTAAAGGTGTAATAGTTATCACTTTTGGCTGTGAGAGGGTGTTGATCCAAATACATTTTATCTTTATTGGTAAAATCTCGCCCCGTCGCCGCATAGCAACTCGCGCCTTTTGGGATATTACCGACGTTGATGGTCACCGTCTGCCCGGCTTCGCCAAAGGTGCGGGTAAAGAAGAATATCCCCCGGCCCATCGTGGCATAAAGCCCGTTAGGCCAGTCTTTGGTTTCATGGTGTGCAACAGGCATGTTATAGCGATCGGGCGTTGCAGGAGGATACATATCCATCGTGCGTTTGAGCCAGAATAAAGGGGTGCGACTGTCGGCGGATTCTTGCAGCCCCTTATCGGTATCCTGGCGTAATGCTTCGAGGCTATAGCCGATGTGTGGCAAAGCTTCGACAAACCCTGCTTCAGAGCTGAATGTCTCCCACCACGGTGAACTGTTTGCACTTACTACACCTGTAAGCAACATGGGTGAGAAGGCCAGGGTTATCCCCAGCGTTAATGGATTAATTTTCACAATGTCCCTTTGAATTAATAAATGGCAGTAACATTTTTAATTCTTTTGAAATATTTACATACCAGACACGGGGTTTGGGCGCGAAGGAGATGTCTTGATTTGAAGGGGAAAAGTGGGGCCAGAGGGGGAGATTTCTCTAAATCTGCATAAAAAAACAACGTTCAGCAAGGCTAACTCATAACAGAAAAATACTTTATCCCGGTTATGAAAATAGCGGTCAGTTTACGTCTTTACTACAGAGCGTGAAGGAAGAGAGATAAACCGCAGCCAGGGCATTGCTTTATGCCTGTAGCGACGTCAAAAATCAACGTTGCTACAGGCCAACTGGCGATGCCCTGATTTAGATTTATGCCACAGCGGAAGGCAGCAGTTTAGCAATAGCCTCAGGCCAGCTGTCACTGCAGCCCCAAAGACGCATCTGTTCAATATCCGGCGCCAGTAGACGATCTTTGTCCAGGAACGCTACGCGCTCACGGATCTCACCGAAGACGTTCTCCAGCAGCGGAGAGCTGCGAAGCGGCCTGTGGAATTCAATACCCTGAGCGGCAGCCATCGCTTCGATCCCGACAACGGCAGCAGTGTTAAAACACATAGCGCCCAGGCGACGTGCGGCATAGGTTGCCATGGAAACATGGTCTTCCTGGTTAGCCGAGGTCGGCAGGCTATCGACGCTGCCGGGATGCGCGAGCGATTTGTTTTCGGAAGCCAGCGCCGCCGCCGTGACCTGCGCAATCATAAAGCCGGAGTTAATCCCCCCTTCCTTCACCAGGAACGGCGGCAGCCCCGAAAGTCCGGTGTCCAGCAGAAGCGCCAGGCGACGCTCAGAAATAGCCCCAATTTCCGCAACCGCCAGCGCAATGATGTCGGCGGCAAAGGCCACGGGTTCGGCGTGGAAATTACCGCCTGAAATCACCTCACCAGTATCACTGAACACCAGCGGGTTATCGGAAGCGGCGTTGGCTTCAATCTGCAAAACGCGCGCGGCATGGCGCAGGTTGTCCAGACAAGCGCCCATCACCTGGGGCACGCAGCGAATTGAGTACGGGTCCTGAACGCGCCCGCAGTGCAAATGTGAATCAACAATTTTACTGCCGCCAAGGAGATCGCTCACCGCCGCCGCCACATCAATTTGGCCGGACTGGCCGCGGGCCTGATGGATCCGCGCATCAAACGGCTTTACGGAACCTTTGATCGCTTCCAGCGACAGCGCACCCGCCACCAGCCCGGCAGCAAACACCTTCTCGCCTTCAAACAGGCCTCGCAGCGCAAGCGCCGTAGAAACCTGCGTCCCGTTCAGCAACGCCAGGCCCTCTTTTGGCCCCAGCACCAGCGGCTCAACGCCTGCCAGCTTGAGCCCCTCGACGGCAGGGATCTGCTCGCCGTTAACCCTTACGTTCCCCTCGCCCAGCAGCATCAGCGACAAATGCGCCAGCGGAGCCAGGTCACCGGATGCGCCCACAGAACCTTTCTCCGGGATAACCGGCATCACGCCCGCGTTGAACAGCGCAATAAGGCTGTCAATCACCAACAGGCGAACGCCCGAATGCCCACGTGACAGGCTAATGATTTTGCTGGCCATCACCAGCCGGACAACGTCATCAGGCAACGCTTCGCCAAGCCCGACGCTGTGGGAAAGTACCAGGTTACGCTGAAGCTCGGCGAGGTGATCGGTTGCGATGGTGGTTTGCGCCAGCTTGCCAAACCCGGTGTTGATCCCATACACCACATCACCGTGGGCGACGATGGACTCTACGGTACCCAGCGCGCGCTGAACCGCGGCAACGGCACCGGGATCAAGCCTCAGCAGCACTTTGCCGTGATAGATTTCTCGCAGGGTGGCCAGTGAAACGGAACCGGGAGTAAGACTGCATAGCTTCTTTTGCGTTGACATGTCAGCATCCTGTTTGCATCGGGTTTTGTCTATATTTGTATATACAACTTAACTAATAAACCAAATAATCCGCCAGCGGGTCATAGGACTTTTTTATCGAACGGTGAGCCGGATCGCGCTTGTGAAATTTATCCAGCACGGGATGCTGTAAAGCGATTGCAAGAAAGGGAAAGGGATAGCAAAACCGTGTATAAACAGCACATTTAGAGGTTAATCAGCAATAAGAAAGACAATAGCCCGGCACAACATCCGGGCATCCGGCAACCCTTTCAGAGCTACAAATAGGTGATTTCGCTAAACAGCAGCTGCCCTTCATTTTTTAACAGACGCAGCGTATGGGTGCCTTCCTGCCACCATGCCCCCTGGTCCGGTGAAAGCAGTTTATCCCCAAGCTGCCACTCGCCGCTCAGCACATAAACCACGCCGCCCCGCGTACCAAAAGTGGTAAAGGTTCTGTCCGCCACGCGCACCTGTGCCCGGCAGCGATCGCGACGTGTCATAATATTAAAATCCATCGACATTCCGCGCGTCAGCTCCGCTTTCACCGGCTGTTCTCCGGCAAAGGTAAACGGCTGATGGCGCTTTAGCGTATGCCGGAACGCTTTCCCACCGTCGAGCACGATCTCGCTTCCCTCCAGCAGCGTCATCACCCGGTCAACCTGCGGGAAGACAGGAAACTCACCGTTATGGGCCAAAGAGGCAATGCTGGCCCGCCAGTTGAAGTCGCGCGTGGCCGGTGGAAAGCAGCAAATTTCGCGAGTTTCCCCTGCACCGTTGCGCCACAGATTCACCGGCACCTTTCGTATATCAAAGAATTCCATCACCACTCCTGAGGACGCGCGATGCTCGCACGCCCTGGCAATTGCTCTTTAAATTGAGCGGCACGCCGGACGGTGATTTCCGTTCTCAGCGGCCCGCTCATCAGTTCTCTGTTTTGTTCGCCGGATCTCTGTCAGGCTCCAGTATTATCGGCAGCCGCGGGCGGTTGCTGTAGCCCTGGTTCTATTTTTGTGACAATGATTTAGCGACTTTTCTGTCAGGAAGCAAAGCAAATTTCTTTCTCTGCGCGGCGGGCGGCAAAATCTGAGGAGTCAGCTGCAATTTTCAGTGTAAGTTGCTGAAATTGAGTGTTTAAAATGACTTGTATGGCCAGCGTGGCCCATGAATAAACAGCCGTTATACGCCGGGAGTCGCGTGAAACCGGGAGTTAAATGAGAAAACCGCCGGTCCTGTTCACAGCGTACCTCGCTATTGTGAACAGGACCGGCGGTCTTAATTTAGCCGCTCAGGCTTACTGAGCTGCTGGCATTTTACCTTCATGCGTTGAACGTTCTGTCAGACGCTTCTCAAAATTCGCATTAAACTGCTTTTTCTGTTCCGGCGTCAGAATGTTGTAGATCTTGTTCTGGGTTTGCAGATGCGCCAGCATGCGCGTTTTGTTCTGCTCTGCCATTTTATCTACCTGCGCCTGAGCTTTAGCCTGGTCGAAGCTGTCGCTGGCAATCAGGTCGTGCATCGCCCGGCGTTCGTCAGCAGACGGACGCTGCATTTTGCCGCGCTGTTCTTTCATGATGTCTTTGATTTGCTGTTTCTGCGCATCGGTCAGGTTCAGGTCTTTGAACATCATCTCATGCATCGGGCCGCGCATCATTTTATGGTGCATCATCGGCGCATCGGTTTTTGCATCAGCAGCCGGAGTCGCATCTGCGGCATGGGCCAGGTTAGCGGCACCCAGAGCCAGGGTGGAAGCGACGAACAGTGCAGTTAATTTACGCATATTTTTTAACCTTCTCTTTTCATTAAATTGACGGCTCGCTTAAAACACGGTGCCGTGTTGACGAGAATGAGTTTACGAGCCTTATCGTCAAGGTGGCGGTGGCGTTGGTAAATCATTGAAAGGGTATAAAACAATAATGCGTCAATTATGGAGGAAATAAGAATTAAGGCTGGCAAGAGTGCAACAAAATATAACAACGCGATGATTTTAAAGATAATATTGAGAGTGTACAGTAATCACCCTGGTGAAGAAACCCTGTTTCCAGGAATTGTCTGTAAATAAATGCACAACACGAAATGATTAAGCAGCTCAATTATTCAGAGCTGCTTAAAGTTTAAATGACTTCCAGCATTAATCCCGCCCGCAGCCCCAGCGCAACGTCCGGGTTGGGGAATAAAACGTACTCTTTTTCCCCCGCGACGACATAACGTTTGTCGCCATCTTCAGCCAGCAGAGTCCCCTTTGGAAATGCGGTAAAATTCTGCGTCTGCCCGGACATATGCAGCACAAACTTCTCTGACTGTCGGGTAATTTGCTGCGCCACCCGGTAGCGCAGCGGCTCGGCCTCCGTGGCGGGCGATTCTGCGCCGCTTAGCAAAGCTGAAATCGCCTCCTGGGTTACCGCAAACTGGCTCAAATCGTTCTGCCCAAACGGCTGCGCCTTTCCCAGCTCCAGCGTGCAGCTCAGGGCGCCAAAATGCTCGCTGCTGAAGTGGCTAAAGGTGCCGCCCGGTTTTTGATGGAACACCAGCGCCTGCAGGCCGGCACAGCCCAGCCACGTTAAAAACGCCTCGCTATAAGGCAGCGGCCTCGCCGGAAGCACCCCAAAGCGGGGATGATAAGAGCTACGAATGGCGGTATGCATATCGAGGTGCCAGCGTTCTTGTTCATCACTTCGCGACCAAAATTGCTCAAGGGCATGCTCAAGCCTTGCGGCTCGCTGTGTTTCGACGCTTTCCGGGAACTGCTGCCAGCGCCCGCCAAACATGCGGTTCATGTCGCTGTGGGTATAGCGTTTATCGACGCGCAGGGCCGCCGGGTTTCCGAAGATAATCATCGTACGCCACTGCAGCGGCAGCTGCCCCGCGATAAGCCTGTCGGTCAACTGGCTGAGGATCTCCACCGGCGCCGTTTCGTTACCGTGGATCCCGGCAGAAATCACTAACGCCTTCCCCGTCGCCTCGTGCGGCGTCAGCGTCAGGATGCCTTCGTCCCACCAGCGCCAGCTGAGGTGAGTATTTTCCCCGGAAGTTTGTTCAGGCGCCTTGCCGGCCAGCGTCTGCGCCAGAAAATCCATCATGCTTTCTCCTCTATTTCTGGAACGGGTATACCGAACCTAAATCCAGAATCCGCGTCAGTTCGTCAAGCGCTTCGCGCCCCTCACGCAGCAGCAGCGGGTCGGCTAAATCCGCCTGCGTTAAGCGGTCGCGGTACCAGCGATCGACCCAGCCATTCAGCGTCATAAACAGCATATCGTTCATCATCACCGCCGGGTTAACCGCTATTAACTCTTCATCCGTCAGCACCACCCGCAGGCGCAGGCACGCCGGGCCGCCGCCGTTGGCCATGCTTTCCCGCAGGTCAAAGACCTGCAGTTCGCTGATGGGGTTTTCCGCCTCCAGCAGCTGATTAAGGTAACGCCAGACGCCGGAATGCTGACGAGATTCTTCCGGCAGCACCAGCGTCATGCCGCCGTCAGCCCGGCTCAATAGCTGGCTGTTAAACAGATAGGTTGAGACGGCATCAGCCACCGAAACAAGATTGTCCGGCACTTCAATAGCCTTGAAGCCGGGAACATGTTCACCCAATTGCTGATAAAGCCCTTGCTGTTCAACAAACGCATACTGATGGCAAAACAGCACCTCACGGTTAGAAACCGCGATGACATCGTTGTGGAACACGCCCTGGTCGATAACCGCCGGGTTCTGCTGAGCGTAAATCACCTGTTCAGGCCGCACCTGATTTAAACGGGCAACCGCCTGGCTGGCTTCCAGCGTTTGGCGAGCGGGATAGCGAGCGGGCGCCTGCCCGCTTTTCGAATCCTCTCGTCCATACACAAACAGCTGCACGCCTGGGTCGCCGTATTCACCGCCTAAACGGTTATGGTTTGCCGCGCCCTCGTCGCCGAATAGCGCAACCTGAGGCAGCGCGCCGTGTACGGCAAAGCGCCCGGTATCACGGAACATCGCCCGCAGCACGTTTTCCGTCGTCGGTGCTTCGCTGGCGCGGTGGAATTTATTATTCAGGTTGGCGACGGTGAAGTGCACTTTCCCGTCCAGCGTATCGGCCGAAGGCGCCACCGTCGCCGCGTTCGCCACCCACATAGATGAAGCCGAGCTGGCGGCAGACAGCAGTTGAGGAGCCTGGCGAGCCGCACGCTCGACAACCTGCTCATCGCTGCCGCTAAAGCCAATCTGCCTGAGCACGCCGATATTAGGGCGCTCCTGCGGAGCAATCACGCCCTGCGGATAACCCGCGTCCGCCAGCGCTTTCATTTTTAGCAGCCCCTGCTTCGCCGCCAGCTTCGGATTAGACACGCGAAACTGGTGCTTAGTCGACGCTTCATTGCCAAACGACAGGCCGGCGTAATGGTGGGTCAGCCCCACCAGTCCGTCGAAGTTGGCTTCGCGCGCGCGCTTCATGGCTGCTCCTCGCGGCTAAAATCGAGCCCCGGACTTAACGTCTGCGGCAGCGCAAAGCTCGTGCTTTCCAGCGAGGCCATCGGCCAGGCGCAATAGTCAGCCGCATACCAGGCGCTGGCGCGGTGGTTGCCCGAAGCGCCCACGCCGCCAAACGGTGCGGTACTGGCGGCCCCGGTCAGCGGTTTATTCCAGTTCACGATCCCGGCCCGCGCTTCCAGCAGCAGCTGGTCAAACTGCTCGCGCGACGGAGAAATAAGCCCGCTTGCCAGGCCATAGCGCGTGTCATTGGCCATCTGAATCGCATCCTCAAAGCTGTTATAGCGATAAATCGCCAACAGCGGGCCAAACACTTCTTCATCCGGCACGTCGGCCACGCCGCTAAGCTCGACGATGCCCGGCGTCAGTAATGATGTACCCGGGCGGATCATTTTCGGCTCCAGCAGCGGCTTGCCGCCGCGGGCGATGTGTTCCTGAAAGGCGGTGAGCACGCGCTCGGCGGCCTGCACCGAAATCAGCCCGCCGATGAACGGCTGCGGAATGGCGTCCCATTCCCCCGGCTGCAGGCGGGAAGAGACTTCAACCAGGCGGCAAATAAATTCATCCCCCTGCTCGCCCTGCTTCACCAGCAGGCGACGGGCGCAGGTACATCGCTGCCCGGCGGTGATAAACGCGGACTGAATAGCCACGTGAACGGCCCCGTCGATATCCTGCGGATCTTCGACGATAAGCGGATTATTTCCTCCCATTTCAAGGGCGAGGATCTTTTCCGGCTGCCCGGCAAACTGGCGGTGCAAATGGTAACCGGTGCCCGCGCTGCCGGTGAACAGCAGGCCGTCGAGATCCGACTGCTGCGACAGCGCCTGGCCGGTTTCGCGCCCGCCCTGCACCAGATTCAGCACGCCGGCAGGAATACCGGCTTCTTCCCACAGCTTCATCACCTGCTCACCGATGCGCGGCGTGAGCTCGCTCGGCTTAAAGACAATGGTGTTCCCGGCCAGCAGCCCCGGCACGATGTGGCCGTTAGGTAAATGGCCCGGTAGATTATACGGGCCAAAGACCGCCAGCACGCCGTGAGGACGATGGCGTAAAGTTGCCGCGCCGTCCGGCATCGCGGTCTTCGTTTCACCGGTTCTGGTGTGGTAAGACTTGATTGAGATGGCAATCTTGTTGACCATCGCGGCCGCTTCGGTCGCGGCCTCCCAGCGCGGTTTCCCGGTTTCCTGGGCGATAGTCTCGGTGAGTGCGGCTTTATTCGCTTCCAGCAGCCCGGCAAAACGCTCGACAATCTCCTGGCGTTCGGCAAACGGGCGCTTCGCCCAGCCGGGGAACGCTACACGCGCGGCACGACAGGCTTCATCTACCTGCGTTTTGTCCGCCACCAGCCCTTCCCACAGCAGCGAGCCGTTCACCGGGTTATGCTTTAACAGCGCTTCGCCGCGTCCTGGAACCCATTGTCCGTTAATCCAGTTAGTCATACTTTTTTCTCCTCGGGGCACAGGCGCACCACGCGCACGGTGTCTCCGCTGGCGCACTTCAGCGCGTCGGCGGTGGCGGCATCAAGAACCAGTTTCTCGCCTTTCGGGTCAGCGTTAATCAGCATGACGCGGAACTGGTGGTAATTTTCATTGGCGACCAGGCAGACCGGCAGCGCGTCGGTAGCGGGCTGGCCGATAGCCACGGTCTGCAGGCGGCTTTTACGGATAGCACGCACGCGGTCGATATCACATTCCAGCGTCGGGCCGCCGTCGAAAATGTCGACATAGTTCCGGTAGCGGAACCCTTCTGCTTCAAGCACGGTGCGCGCAGGGGCCGTTTGCGGATGCACCTGGCCGATAACCGCCTGCGCCTCTTTAGAGAGGAAGTCGGTATAAATTGGGTGCTTTGGCATCAGCTCGGCGATAAACGCTTTCTGCCCGGTGCCGCACAAATAGTCGGCACGGGCGAACTCCATCGAGAAGAAACGGTTGCCCAGGCTTTCCCAGAACGGCGAGTGCCCGTGTTCGTCGATCACGCCGCGCATCTCGGCAACCACCTTTTCGTTAAAACGCTCGCGGAAGGCCGCCATAAACAGAAAACGGGATTTCGACAGCAGATAACCGTTCCCCTCTTTACGCCAGGCCGGATCGAGGAACAGCGTACAAAGCTCGCTCGCCCCGGTGTGATCGTGGGTGAGAAAAAGCGTAGGCAGCGCGTTGTAGATATTTAACTCTTTGGAGGCATGAACCAGCGTCCCGACCCGGTAGTTGTACCAGGGATCGTTCAGCCCTACGGCCACCTCAATGGCACAAATCCCCGCTACCTGGCCACTGCTGGTATCTTCAAGGACAAAAACATAGCCCTGGTCTCCCTTCGACAGCCCGCCCTGCCAGGTCTGCAGCGAGCGTTCGATTCGGTCGGCCAGCGTTTTTTCATCGGCGGGGAGCGAGGTCAGCCCGCCGCCGGTTTTCCCGGCAAGCTTAAGCAATCCCGACAGATCGCCTCGTTCGATCGGGCGAATAACCATCATGATGAGACTCCCGCAAGGTAGCGTTCACAGGCACGTTCAAAGCGATCCAGACCGAGCTGAACTTCCGCCTCGCTGACGATGAGCGCAGGCGCAAAACGCAGCACGTTAGCGCCGGCAATCAGCATCATCAGGCCTTCCTGCGCGGCGGCCTGCAGAATAAGTTTCGCTTTACCGGCATGTTCAGGGCGCAGCGCGCAGCCGATGAGCAGCCCTAAGCCACGGACTTCGCTGAACAGCTGATGTTTCTGGTTAATATGGTTCAGGCGCTCAACGAACCATTCATGGCGCTGCTTCACGCCGTTTAGCACTTCCGGCGTATTGATGATTTCCAGCACGCGCCCGGCCACCGCAGAGGCCAGCGGGTTACCGCCGTAGGTGGTACCGTGGGTGCCGACAACCATCACTTTGGCAAAGCGGTCGGTGGTCAGCAGCGCGCCGATAGGGAAGCCACCGCCCAGCGCTTTAGCCGTAGAGAGTACGTCCGGCGTCACGCCATAGTGCATATAGGCATACAGCGAGCCGGTGCGGCCCACGCCGGTTTGTACTTCGTCAAAAATCAGTACCGCGTTGTGTTTATCGCAAAGTTCGCGCAGCCCCTGGAGGAACTCTGGCGTGGCGGGGACTACACCACCTTCACCTTGCATAGGCTCGACGATAACCGCACAGGTTTCGTCATTAATCAGGTCACGAGCAGACTGCAGATCGTTAAAGACCGCGTGGTTAATCTGCGGCGGCAGCGGCGCAAAATCCTGAGAATAAGCGGGCTGGCCACCGGCCGTGACGGTAAACAGCGTGCGGCCGTGAAACGCATTCTTGAACGCCACAATGCCGCTTTTCTGCGAGCCAAAATTATCATGGGCGTATTTACGCGCCAGCTTCAGCGCGGCTTCGTTGGCTTCTGCACCCGAGTTGCAGAAAAACACTTTCTCGGCAAAGGTGGCGTCGATCAGCTGCTTCGCCAGCTTCAGCACCGGCTCGTTGGTGTAGCCGTTGCCGGTATGCCAGAATTTTGCCGCCTGCTCTTCCAGCGCTTTACGCATTTCAGGATGAGCATGCCCCAGGGCGTTAACCGCGATGCCACCGGCAAAGTCGATGTAGTCTTTTCCCTGTTGATCCCACAGAGTGGAACCCTCGCCACGAACCGGAATAAAAGGCGCAGGGGCATAAACCGGCATCATCCATTCGTCGAAATGTTGGCGTGTAATTGACTGCGACATAGTGACCCCTCACGGTAAACAAAAAGTTTATTAAATGTTAAATAATTGAGTGTTTGCGCTGTAAATGTAGATTGCAGACATCGTGCCAGCCAGCGATAAAAATGCATAAACCGGGGGGTGAAACGAAAAATCAATAACTTAAAAATATCACCCATTCACTAAAAGTGAATAATAAGTGCATAGTTTTAACGTGGCGCCTGATTAGCAACACGAAAACAAGAAATATTATGCAGTGGTAAAATATAATGCTGGAATTGTGATCGCCTTCGGGATTTGCCTGCCGTTTTCGCCCCCTTTTTGCGCATTGAGATCAATTTTGGTGCAAATGTTGCTTTATTTCTGCCCGTCAGGCGCGCCTATGGCAGCGATTAGCTTCAGCGCAGCAACCTGCGCCGTTTTCTGCTACCATCCTGCAACAATTAACCTGACAACCTGGCAGCGACTATGAAATTTGTCTCTTTTAATATCAACGGCCTGCGCGCCCGTCCTCATCAGCTTGAAGCCATCGTAGAACAGCATCAGCCGGACGTTATCGGTCTGCAGGAAACCAAAGTGCATGACGATATGTTCCCGCTGGAAGACGTGGAGAAACTCGGCTACCACGTGTTTTATCACGGCCAGAAGGGCCATTACGGCGTGGCGCTGCTGACCAAAGAGAAGCCGATTGCGGTGCGTAAAGGCTTCCCAACCGACGACGAAGACGCTCAGCGTCGCATTATCATGGCGGAAATCCCGTCTGAATTTGGCAACCTCACGGTGATCAACGGCTACTTCCCACAGGGCGAAAGCCGCGATCATGAAACCAAGTTCCCGGCCAAAACCAAGTTTTACCAGGATCTGCAGGACTTCCTGCAGGGTGAACTGCGCCCGGAAAACCCGGTGCTTATCATGGGCGACATGAACATCAGCCCGACCGATCTGGACATCGGCATTGGGGAAGAAAACCGCAAGCGCTGGCTGCGTACCGGGAAATGCTCGTTCCTGCCGGAAGAGCGTGAATGGATGGCTCGCCTGCTCGGCTGGGGCCTGGTGGACACTTATCGCCACGCCAACCCGGAAACACAGGACAAATTCTCGTGGTTTGACTACCGCTCAAAAGGCTTCGACGATAACCGCGGCCTGCGTATAGATCTGCTGCTGGCAAGCCAGGGGCTGGCGCCGCACTGCGTGGCAACCGGGATCGACTACGACATTCGTGGCATGGAAAAACCGTCCGACCACGCCCCTGTTTGGGCGCAGTTTAAGCGGTAAGGGAAATACTGAAGATCGACACATCTTCAGACAAGGACAGCGAGATGCGGTTTTTCCCCCTGACGAGGCGCGAACAGAATGCGTAAAATCCTGTTTTTGCTGCTGGCCACGCTGGTCATCTCGCTGTTAATCCTGCTGCCGCCGGGCACCCTTAGTCTGGCGACGCTGCAGAAATATCACGCTCAGCTTAGTCTCTGGCATGCGGAGCGCCCGGCGCTAGTGATGGGTGCCTTCTTCCTCGGCTATTTCCTGATTTCCGCCCTTTCCATTCCCGGCACGCGCATTATGACGCTGATGGGCGGCGCGCTATTTGGGCTGATTGAAGGCACCGTGCTGGTCGCCACCGCCGCCGCCAGTGGCGCAACGGTGGCCATGCTGCTCAGCCGCTACCTGCTGCACGACTGGGTGCAGCGGCGTTTTTCCGCGAGAATGACGAAGATTAACGAGGGCATTAAGCACAATATCACGCAGTGCCTGTTTGCCCTGCGTCTGGTGCCGGTATTGCCCTTCTCCATCATCAACCTGCTGATGGGGCTAACGCCCATCTCCGCCGTCCGTTTCGCGGTGGTGACGCTACTCGGCCTGCTGCCGTCCATCGTGCTGTACATCAGCACCGGCCGCCAGCTTAGCCAGATAGAAAGCCTGCGGGACATTATTTCTCCCGCCATGCTGCTGCTGTTTGCGCTGATTGGCCTGCTGCCGCTGGTTTCCCACTGGCTGATAAAAAGAGCCCGGCTCAAAAACTAAACGCCCCCTGCTAGCGAAGGCGTTTTGTCATTACCCTTGCGAAAGCAACGTCACCTCGATATTGCCGGTAATCGCCCGCGAATAGGGGCAGGTTGCATGGGCCGCTGCCAGTAAAGTTTCGCGCTGGGCTTCGCTTAGTCCCGGCAGCTTAACGTTGAGCGTGACGGCGAGAGCAAAGTGGCTGTCGTTATCCACTTTACCCAGCGAGACGCTGGCATCGACAGCGGTCTCCTCCGGAATGCGGATAGCCAGTTTTTTCCCCGCCAGCCCAATCGCCCCCATAAAGCAGGCGGAGTAACCGACGGCAAAAAGCTGTTCCGGATTAGTCCCCGGTTTGCCGGACCCCGGCGTGCTGAGCTGCACGTCCAGGCTGCCGTCGTCCGAACGGCCGTGCCCGCTGCGGGCGCCAACGGTGGTGGTGTGGGCGGTATACAGCACTTTTTCGAGTTTGGCAGACATGGTGATTCCTCAATCGTGGGTGGCAAGAGGCGTCATTTAACCGCTGCCGTGTATCTGCAATATGTCCAGCGCCGGGTCAAAATGTATAAGCCTGTATCCACTTCATGACCTGGCTCAAGAAGTGGAAGAGTTCAGGCACTCCGGAATAAACACTTCGCTATACTCCACGCCTTTACGGGGTCGGAGCTTGCATGACGATGGGCAAGCAAAAGAAAAGGATTACGCGTGCGTAAGATAATCTTCGCCCTGCTGGTGATAGCCGTGGCGCTCTTTCTTTTCCTGCTGCCACCGGGAACCCTGAGCCTGCAGGCGCTTCAGCATTCTCAGGCACAGCTTGTTCACTGGCACGCACAGCATCCTGTGCTGGCGGCAGGCGCTTTTTTCTTCTGCTATTTTTTTACTGCGGCTTTTTCCATTCCGGGCGCTACGCTGTTAACGCTGCTGGGCGGCGCGATGTTTGGTCTTGTGCAGGGATCGCTGCTGGTTGCTTTCGCCGCAACCGGAGGCGCCACGGTGGCCATGCTCATCAGCCGCTATTTGCTTCGGGACTGGGTTCAGCGCCGCTTCTC
Source organism: Enterobacteriaceae bacterium RIT693 (assembly GCA_009668225.1). Lineage (GTDB taxonomy): Bacteria > Pseudomonadota > Gammaproteobacteria > Enterobacterales > Enterobacteriaceae > Cedecea. The sequence continues at coordinate 37,446 of WJYK01000006.1, forward strand.
GCGCATGATGGAAAAGGTCAACCAGGGCGTACAGCGAGATGGCGGTCATTACCTTTTTGCCCTGCGGCTCGCGCCGGTCTTCCCGTTTGTGCTGGTGAATTTGTTAATGGGGCTGACGCCGATTGGCGTGGTCCGCTATGCCGTAATTAGCCTGTTGGGCATGCTGCCCGCCATCGTGGTGTACATCAACACCGGCAGGCAGTTGAGCCAGCTGGAAAGCCTGAGCGATGTTCTCTCGCCCGGCATGATGCTGATGTTTGCCCTGTTAGGGCTGCTGCCGCTGGCCTCGCGCTGGCTGGTCAGACTCACCGCTCAATAACGTTTTAAGGACACTCTCTTGCAACGCTTTATTCCTGGAATGCGGGCGCTGATGCTTGCCCTGTCGCTGGTCGGCTTTAGCGCCGCCACTCACGCTCAACGCTGGCAAGAGGTCCGTCAGCAGGCGAACGGCCAGACGGTTTATTTCAACGCCTGGGGCGGCGATCCCGCCGTCAACGCTTACCTGGACTGGGTCAGCCATGAGGTAAAAACTCACTACGGCGTGACGCTCAAGCTTGTGAAGCTGGCGGATGCGGCCGATGCGGTCAGGCGTATTCAAAGCGAAGCGGCGGCAGGCAGAAAAAACGGCGGATCGGTAGACCTGCTTTGGGTCAACGGTGAAAACTTTAGCGTGCTCAAGCAGGCAGGTTTACTCAGCGAAAGCTGGGCTGAGAGCCTGCCAAACTGGCGGTATGTCGACCTTAATAAGCCGGTGCGCGAGGATTTTTCAGTGCCGGTTAACGGCGCAGAAGCCCCCTGGGGGGGAGCGCAGTTGATGTTTATCGGCGATAAGCAACGCACGCCCGAGTTCCCGCAGAATGCACAGCAGCTGCTGGATTTCGCCAAAGCTAACCCTGGCAAGCTTAGCTACCCGCGCCCGCCGGACTTCACCGGCACGGCGTTTCTGGAGCAGCTGCTGATTGTGCTGACCGAACGACCGGACGCGCTGAAAACCGCGCCCAACCCGGCGAGCGTAGAAAAGGTCACCGCCCCGCTCTGGCGCTACCTCGACCAGTTGCATCCTTACCTTTGGCAGAAAGGCAAAGCCTTCCCGCCGACGCCTGCGCGAATGGATCGTATGCTGGCCGACGGCGAGCTGCTATTTTCCGTGACCTTTAACCCGGCGCACGTGGACAATCTGATTGCCCGCCGCCAACTTCCTGCGTCGGCAGTCTCCTTTGGCTTCCGGGAAGGTATGCTGGGTAACGTGCATTTTGTCGCTATCCCGGCGAACAGCAGTGCCAAATCCGGTGCGCAGGTGGTTGCCAACTTCCTGATATCCCCGGCAGCGCAAATTCGTAAGGCTGACCCGGCGGTCTGGGGAGATGCGAGCGTGCTGAACGGCGAGGCGCTGCCCCAGAGCCAAAAAGTACAGCTGCAAAAGCTGGCGCCAAAAAGCCAGCGTCCGGTTCCCTTCCTTGCCGAACCGCACGCCGCGTGGGTCACCGCCATCGAACAGGCATGGCTTCAGCGCTACGGATCCCGATGAGCCGCAGCTTTACGCTTGCCGGATGGCTGGCGGCAGGCCTGGTGTTTATCCCTGTGCTGCCGGGGCTTGCCCTGATGGTTCCTCCTTTACTAAGAGGTGAAACCTGGCTTGCCCTCTGGCAGGACTCACAGTGGCCCGCAGCTCTACTTGCCACGCTTACCTCCACCCTTATCAGCGCCGGCGGCGCATTGCTGCTGGCGTTAATCATCATCTGCGGCCTGTTTCCCGGCGCGCGCTGGCAGCGCTATCTCCGACGTCTTCCGCTGCTGCTGGCCTTGCCGCACGTTGCTTTTGCCAGCGGCTTTTACTTTCTGTTTTCAGACAGCGGCTGGCTGACTCGCCTTCTCGGCCTCTCTCTGCCGCCGGATAACTACGGCGTTGCCCTCGGCATTATGCTGGCGTTGAAGGAAGCCTGGTTCTTGCTGTGGTTCTCGGCCGCGCAGCTGCAAAGCGAACGGCTGAGCCAACAGCTAACGCTCGCCAGAACGCTCGGCTACGGCGAGCTTCAGTCGCGTCTATTTGTGCTCGTGCCGCAGCTTTTGCCACGCCTGGGCTGGGCGCTGGTGGCCGTGGTTGCCTACAGCCTGTCCGTCGTGGATGTAGCGTTGATACTGGGTCCCGGTAACCCACCGACGTACGCCGTGCTGGCCTGGCAATGGCTAACGGACAGCGACATCTCCCGCCAGCACATGGGGCTTGCCGCATCCGGCGTACTGCTGCTGATACTCGGAGGTGTTGTTATTTGCGGGCGTGTGGTGTGGAAACGAATAAAGCAGCGCAGCACACAATTCTCAGGAAAACGTCATCCGCTGAGCATCACTCTCATTGGTGAAGGGGTAAGCCGGGCGCTTTCAGCTTTTGCTCTCGCGGCTGTCCTGATGCTGGCAGTCTGGTGCTTCGCCGAAGGTTGGTTTTACCCCGCGCTATTTCCGGAGTACCTTACCCTAAGCGGCTGGCGGCAGGCAGAACTTGCGCCGCTGTGGACAGGCCTTGCTGCGGGGCTTATCAGCGCCCTTCTCGCGTTGCCCATTGTGCTACTTTGGCTACAGGGCTGCCCTCGCCGCTACGATGGCTGGCTCTTCCTTCCGCTTTTCCTTCCCGCGCTGCCGCTGGCCGCCGGGCAGTATCAACTGTTGCTCAGGCTGGGGCTTGAAGGGACATGGCTCGCGCTTATCTGGAGCCATCTTTTATGGGTCGTGCCCTACACGCTGCTGATCCTGAAGCCCGCCTGGCAGCAAATCGATCCGCGCCTGGTGCTCGCGGCACGGACGTTTGGCTGGTCGCCCGGCAAAATTCTGTATCTCACCAAAGTCCCGCTGCTGGCTCGCCCTTTGCTGGCGGCGATGGCGGTTGGTTTTTCGGTGAGCATCGCGCAATATTTACCTACGCTTTATGCCGGAGCGGGTCGCTTCGCCACCGTAACAACGGAAGCGGTAGCGCTCAGCAGCGGCGGCGATCCGCAGCAGTCTGCTATTCAGGCCCTGCTGCAAACATTGCTGCCAATGCTGATGTTTATCGCCACCGCCAGGCTTAGTCGCGTCGTTGGCTCCCACAGAAGAGGATTACGCTAATGCTCAGCGTACGGAACTGCTCAATATTGCGCGACGGCAAGCCGCTGCTGGAAAGTATCAGCTTCAATGCCGTTCCCGGTGAAGTGGTTACGCTGATGGGGCCATCTGGCGCGGGCAAATCAACGTTCCTGAACTGGATGATCGGCGATTTACTCCCGCCGTTCAGTGCCAGCGGAACGCTTCTCCTTAACCAGCGCAGCCTTGAAATGCTGCCAGTCGAAGATCGTCGTATCGGGATCTTGTTCCAGGACGCCCTGCTGTTGCCGCATCTCAACGTTGGGCAAAACCTGCTGATGGCGGTACCGGCTAATATCAAAGGGCGCTCGTCGCGACAACGCCTTGTCGCAGAGGTGCTGGGAAATGCCGGGCTGGCAAACTGTGAACGCAGAGATCCCGCTACGCTTTCCGGCGGCGAGCGTGCGCGAATCAGCGTGCTGCGCGCCCTGCTTGCCGAGCCTGAAGCCCTGCTGCTGGATGAGCCTTTTTCCAGGCTGGATCTGCCGCTGCGTCAGAGTTTCCGCGAATTTGTCTGGCAAAAAACCAACCAGCTCGGGCTGCCGGTGGTACTGGTCACCCACGATGCCCAGGATATTCCTGATCGCAGCCAGGTTATTCAGCTTTAGCCCACCGAACATGAGATATCGCAAAGAAGCGAGAACCCACGGTGACTAAACTGGCGGCTCTTTTGCTATCCTTCAGGTTATTAGATGAAACGTGTTTCTCAGTTAACCACCGCCCTGCTGCTTGCCGGGCTGTCCCATATCACTTTGGCCGCCGCGATGCCTGCTGAAATGAACCTCTCAAGCGTAAAAGCCGAAAACGGCGTGGTGATCGACACCCGTCCGAGCGCGTTTTACAACGGCTGGCCGCAAACCGTAAACGCCGTCGGCGGCCATGAACCTGCCGCGTTGAATCTCTCTGCATCGTGGCTGACGCTGATGAGCGACGAACAGCTTTTAACGTGGGCTAAACAGCATCAGTTGAACAAGTCTGGACTGATGGCGCTGTACGGTGACGACGCTCAGACTGTTAAAGCTCGCTTAGAAAAACTGGGCTTTACCCAGATTTCAATGCTCAAAGACGGGCTGCAGGATCCTTCCCGCCTGCAAAAACTGGCACATTTTGAGCAGCTGGTTTACCCGCAGTGGATCCACAATTTGCAGAATAAAAAGCCGGTGACCGCCGCGCCTGCCGGGGACTGGAAAGTGATTGAAGCGGGCTGGGGTTCGCCGAAAAAATACCTGCTCAGCCATATTCCCGGCGCGGGCTACATCAACACCGAAGAAGTTGAAAGCGAGCCGCTGTGGAACAAAGTGTCCGACGACAAGCTGAAAGCCATGCTGGCGAAGCACGGCATCCGGCACGATACCACGGTCATTTTATATGGCCGTGACGTCTATGCTGCGGCGCGCGTAGCGGCGATTATGCTGTATGCCGGAGTGAAAGATGTGCGCCTGCTGGACGGCGGCTGGACAACCTGGCGCGCGGCGGAGCTGCCTGTTGAACGAGGCCTTCCGCCCCAACCGGCTCCTGCTGACGATTTTGGTGCCCCAATTCCAGGCCAGCCGCAGCTGATGCTGGACATGGAACAGGCCCGGGCGCTGCTGCATCGCAAAGATGCTTCCCTGGTCAGCATTCGTTCCTGGCCTGAATTTATCGGCACCACCAGCGGCTACAGCTACATCAAGCCAAAAGGCGAAATTGCGGGCGCGCGCTGGGGCCACGCGGGATCTGACTCCACGCATATGGAAGATTTCCATAATCCGGACGGCACCATGCGCACCGGGGACGATATCGCCGCCATGTGGAAAACCTGGAATATCACGCCGGATCAGCACGTTGCTTTCTACTGCGGCACCGGCTGGCGCGCCTCCGAAACGCTGATGTACGCGCGGGCAATGGGCTGGAAGAACGTCGGCCTGTATGACGGCGGCTGGTACGAATGGAGCGCTGATCCTAAAAATCCTGTCGTGAGCGGCGAGCGTAAGCCGAACTGATTCTGGCTTGAGGATTATGCCCTTCACCCTAACCCTCTCCCCAAAATGGAGAGGGGATAAATAGCATGCGCCTTCCCCCCTTAGGGATGAGGGGTCTTAATCTGCGGATTTCCCCAGCCGTTTTAACGTCTTATACCCGCCCCAGACGCGGTTCAGCGTCGTGAGCCAGCACAGTACGCCAAAGATCCACGCCAGCCAGGCAAACCAACCTGGAAACAGACAGCCAAGCACAAACAGCAGGATAGTTTCGGTGCCTTCCGTCAGCCCGCCCAGATAGTAAAACGACTTATGGGCATAGCCCGGGTTGGCGATGTCGTGCTTCTGCGCCAGGGCAGCGAACGCCAGAAAACTGCTGCCGGTGCCAATAAACGAAAACAGCAGCCACGCACCGGCGAGCGCATTTTGCGACGGGTCAGCGAGGATAAAACCAAACGGCACGAGGGCGTAAAACAGAAAATCCAGCGCGATGTCGAGAAAACCGCCCGCGTCGGTTAATCCTCTTCGCCTTGCCAGCGCGCCGTCCAGGCCATCAAGCAGGCGGTTAAACACAATGGCGATCAGCGCCAGGCTATACCACTGCAGCGCCAGGAAAGGCAGCGCCAGCACGCCCAGGGCAAAGCCCGCCAGCGTAAGGCGATCCGGCGTTATGCCAGGTTTGTCCAACGCAGCGGCGAGGCAGTTAAGGGCGGGTTTGATACGCGGATGAAGATAGCTGTCGAACATTTATTTTTTCCCGTTCGTCGGGCACAGCCCCTGGGAGGGGATATCCAGCGCGGCGTTAAAGCGGGCAGAAAGATTTTGAAAAGCAATCAGGGCGGTAAGCTCTGTCACCGCCTGGTCGTTGAAATGCTGCTTAAGCGCCTGTTTGAGTTCGTCAGGTACCTGCGGCGGCGTGGCGGTCATCGCTTCGGCGTAGGCCAGCGCGGCCCGCTCTTTCTCACTGAAACCCGGTTCGCTGCGCCAGTTGGCCACCGCCAACACTTTCTCCATCGACCCGCTGCGTTCCGCCAGGCGCAGGCCGTTCGCGTCGATACAAAATTCACAGCTGCACTGCTGCGACACCCTGGTCATCACCAGCGAGCGGGTTACCGGGTCTATTTTTGCCCGACGTCTTTCCAGAAAACCGACAAATAGCGCTACCAGCCAGAATAAATAGGGCAGTCTTCCCCACCAGCGGGTCGGGTTCAGCACCGCGCCAAAATGTTTTTCCTGCATCGCCACAATCGGGCGCAGGCTTTTAGGCAAAGTTTTCAGCGGCGCAATCCAGGGCGCGCATTTCGTTTCCATTGTTCAGTCACTCTTCTGATCGGATGTGATGGCGGGTATTATGCCACGCCTGCCCCATTGAGAATGGACACCGATGCTAAAAAACCTTGATGTTGTCGCGGCTATTATCGAGCGTGAAGGAAAAATTTTGCTGGCACGTCGCCCCGAATCAGGCGATCAACCGGGGCTTTGGGAGTTTCCCGGCGGCAAAGTGGACGCCGGTGAAACGCAGCCCGAGGCGCTGGCCCGAGAGTTACGGGAAGAACTGGGGATTGCGGCACAAATAGGCGGCTACGTTGCCAGCCATCGGCGCGAGGTCTCCGGCAGAGTGATTCATCTGCACGCCTGGCACGTCGCAACATTTAGCGGTGAGTTAATAGCCCATTGCCACAGCGAACTGGTATGGTGCGAGCCGCCGGAAGCGTTTGGCTATGCCCTCGCCCCGGCGGATGTCCCTCTGCTAACGGCGTTTATGGCTTCACGCGGCGCCAGACCAGCGGATTAGTCCCCAAGACTTTTTCATCGCGCTGGCACTGCAGCAGAATACCTTCGCTTTTGACGACCGCGCCTTCAGAGTAGTTTTTATTTTCATAAATACAGCACTGGTTGCAGGGCGGCGTCTGCGGCTGGTTGCTGTTGGTAAACACTTCCGGCGGCACCATCACGTCAACGTCAGGCTGACGGTGCTGCACCGCCATCGCTGGCAGACTCATCATTAGTACCGCGGCGGCGGCGAGCAGGCTTTTTACTGGCATCATCACTTCCCTCTTTTTTGGCCCAACGTTTCGATTTTTTACCGTCATCCTGGGCTTTGATGCCCTTAAATGCATGGCGCACCGGCGTGGTTCGCGCCTGATGGATCAGGTTATAAAGCGTTTGCACCAGCGGCTGCATAAAGTCCTGATAGCGGCACTGCTTTTCGCTGATTTGCGTCAGCGTCGACTCCCAGTGCGCCGTCATATCCGGCCTTGCGGCCAGCTCCGGCAGCGAGTGGATCAGCGCCCGCCCGGCGTCCGTAGAATGAATATAACGCCCTTTCTTGACCAGGAAGGCGCGTTTAAATAACAGTTCGATGATCCCGGCTCGTGTCGCTTCCGTACCTAATCCGTCCGTCGCGCGCAGGATCTTTTTCAGATCTTTATCCTGCACAAAGCGCGCAATCCCGGTCATCGCCGACAGCAACGTCGCGTCCGTAAAATGGCGCGGCGGCTGGGTTTGCCGCTCAACGACCTCACCGTGTTCACACAGCAGTTCGTCACCCTTCGCCACCACCGGCAGCGGCGTGCCGTCGTTTTCCTCATCGCGTTCTTTGTTGCCCAGAAGCGCACGCCACCCTGCTTCAGCGAGGAAACGCGCTTTGGCAATAAATTTGCCGCCGGCGATATCCAAATCGATGGTGCATTTGCGGAACACCGCATCAGCGCAGAACTGCATTAAGTATTGACGGGCTATCAGGCCATAAACTTTAGCCTCATTTTCACTTAATGAAATAGAGGCGCTGCGGGCGGTAGGAATAATGGCGTGGTGCGCGTCGACTTTTTTGTCATCCCAGCAGCGATTACGCAGGTCGGCATACACCGCGGGCTGCGGCAGTAAATCCGGCTGATGTACGCTAATAGCGTTCAAAACCGCATGGCGCCCGGCGAAATGCTCTTCGGGCAGGTAGCGGCAGTCGGAACGCGGGTAGGTAATCAGCTTGTGGGTTTCGTACAGTTTCTGGCAGATATCCAGCACGTTCTGGGCACTCAGCCCAAAGCGTTTTGCCGCTTCAATTTGCAGGCTCGACAGCGAAAACGGCAGCGGTGCGGTTTCCGATTCCCGTTTATCGTTATAGGCAGTCACCAGGGCCGGATGGCCGTTGATACGCGCCACAACGTGTTCCGCCAGCTTGCGGTTGAGTAAACGCCCTTCTTCGTCCTGATGCGGCTCGCAGGATTCACTCGGCTGCCAGACGGCGACAAAACGCTCGTCGGCAGGCGTCACAATATGGGCTTTCACTTCAAAATAATCTTTGGCGACGAAGTTCTCGATCTCTTCATCGCGGCGCACCACCAGGCCCAGCACCGGCGTCTGCACACGGCCAACGGAAAGGACCCCCTGATAACCTGCGTTGCGGCCAAGAATGGTGTACGCGCGAGTCATGTTGATGCCATAGAGCCAGTCGGCGCGGGCGCGGGCCAGGGCTGACACACAAAGCGGGATAAATTCGCTGTTGGCGCGCAGGCGGGAAATCGCCCGCTCCACAGCCTGCGGGTTGAGGTCGTTTATCAAGCAGCGCTGCACCTGCTGGCGTTTTTCCGGCGCAAGCTGGAGGTAGTCCAGCACCTCATCCACCAGCAGCTGCCCTTCACGATCCGGGTCACCGGCGTGAACCACTTCGGTTGCCTGAGCCAGCAGCTTTTTGATCGCATTAAGCTGTTTTGTCACTGAAGGGCGCGGCTGTAGCTGCCATTTTTCCGGCACGATGGGCAAGTCCGCCAGGTTCCAGCGGGCATAGCGCCCGTCGTAGGCGTCCGGCTGCGCCTGCTCCAGCAGGTGACCGATACACCAGGTCACCACCTGGCCGTTGCCGCATTCGATAAACCCGTCGCCACGGCGATGAGGTTTGGGCAGCACGTCGGCAATCGCGCGCGCAAGGCTTGGTTTTTCCGCAATAAACAGCCGCATCGAATTAACGGATCTCAATCATTGGGCGACCGGCACGGGCGTCTCTGAGCTCCCCGATTGGGCTGAGATGAATACCGTTACGCGCCGCGACGGCAAAAACGTCGGCTTCTGCGTCAGCGCGCACCGCCAGCAGCAGGCCGCCGGAAGTTTGCGGATCGCACAGCAGGTTGCGCCATGCTTCAGGCATCTCGCCAATCAGCTGGCCGTAACTGGCGAAGTTACGGGAGGTGCCGCCCGGCACGCAGCCCTGCTCAATGTAGCTTTCCACGTCCGGCAGTTTCGGCACGCATTCGTACCACACTTCCGCCTGAACGCCCGCGCCTTCACACATTTCGCTCAGGTGGCCAAGCAGGCCAAAACCGGTCACATCGGTCATCGCGGTCACGCCCGCGATGTCGGCAAATTCCGCGCCGACTTTGTTCAGCTGGCACATGGTTTCTGCCGCCAGCCCCTTGTGCTCCGGCTTCAGCAATGATTTTTTCTCGGCGGTGGTCAGCACGCCAATGCCGAGTGGTTTGGTGAGGAACAGCTTACAGCCAGCTTCGGCGGAGCTGTTTTTCTTCACTCGCTCAGTAGGCACCACGCCGGTCACGGCAAGGCCAAAAATAGGTTCAGGGGCGTCAATAGAGTGGCCTCCGGCCAGCGAAATCCCCGCCTGCTGGCAGACGTAACGCCCGCCCTCAATCACTTCACGGGCGATTTCCGGCGCCAGCGTATTAATCGGCCAGCCGAGAATAGCGATCGCCATGATCGGTTTGCCGCCCATGGCATAAATGTCGCTGATGGCGTTAGTCGCCGCGATGCGGCCAAAATCGAAAGGATCGTCAACAATCGGCATGAAGAAGTCGGTGGTGCTGATGATGCCGGTGCCGTTGCCCAGGTCGTAAACCGCCGCGTCATCGCGGGTTTCGTTCCCCACCAGCAGATTCGGATCGACAAACTTCGCCTGCTCGCTGTGCAAGATAGTTTCTAAAACCTTTGGGGAAATTTTGCAGCCGCATCCTGCGCCGTGGCTGTACTGGGTCAAACGAACGGTTTGCTTCATGGACATCTCCTGTCGTTAGGCATTTCTACTCTAAATACTTCAAGCTGCAGCCCGAAGTATGACGAGTATATGGTAGCGCTCAAACGCCTCAGTAGTAAGTCTGACTGTCCTAAATCGCGTGTCGTTGCTCACTATGCAGGCAAAGCGGAAGTTTTGTGAAGCCAGGCCGCATTTTGCCGATGCGCTCTTTTACTCGAATATGACAGAAATGTTACAACCGGGAGGCAACAAACTGGATAACTCACGCACGTAAGGAATAACAATGAAAAAAAGCGTAATTGCCTTCTGTATTGCCGGCCTGTTCTCCTCTGCAGCCTTTGCCCTCGCACCGCCGGGAAATGACACAACCACTAAACCCGATCTTTATTACCTGACCAACGCTCAGGCCATCGACAGCCTGACGCTGCTGCCACCGCCGCCGGAAATCGGCAGCATTGCGTTCTTAAACGACCAGGCGATGTATGAGAAAGGCCGCCTGCTGCGGTCGACTGAACGCGGCAAGTTAGCCGAGGAAGATGCCAACCTCAGCGGCGGCGGCGTAGCCAACGCCTTCTCCGGTGCGTTTGGGTCACCGATCACCGAAAAAGATGCGCCTGAACTGCACAAGCTGCTGACCAACATGATCGAGGATGCGGGCGACCTCGCCACCCGCGGCGCGAAAGAAAAGTATATGCGCATCCGCCCGTTTGCCTTCTACGGCGTGCCAACCTGCAACACCAAAGAGCAGGATAAGCTGTCGAAAAACGGCTCTTACCCTTCAGGGCATACATCCATCGGCTGGGCCACCGCACTGGTGCTGGCGGAAATTAACCCTCAGCGCCAGAACGACATCCTCAAGCGTGGGTTCGAGCTGGGTCAAAGCCGCGTGATTTGCGGTTACCACTGGCAGAGCGATATCGATGCCGCCCGCGTGGTGGGCTCCGCCGTAGTGGCCACGCTGCATACCAATGCGGCCTTCCAGCAGCAGCTGCAGAAAGCGAAAGACGAATTTGCGAAACGGCAGAAGAAATAAGCAGTGAAGTCCCTGCCGGGTAAATACCCGGCAGGGTAACGCCCAATCAGAAGCGAGAAACGAAGGCGGCGGTATCCGGCACGCTAATGGTGGTAGAGGCTTTAAGCTGCGGCGTACCAAGATAAAGGAAGCCCACCACTTTATCCTGCTCACGACCGCCCAGCCCTTCACGAACCATGTCGTTTTCGGTCCATGCGCCGCTGCGCCAGATGCCGTTAAAGCCTTGGGCAACCGCCGCCATTTGCATCGCCATCACCGCACAGCCCGCGGAAACAACCTGCTCCCAGACCGGCACTTTATGATTAGCATCACAATGCGCAACCACGGCAATGATTTGCGGAGCACGGAACGGCGAGGTACGCGCTTTCTCAACGCCCTTCTCATCCATTCCTGCAGCGATGGCCGCCTTCTCTAACAGTTGGGCAAAGCGTTCACGACCTTCACCTTCAATCACGATGAAACGCCACGGCTGGAGCGTACCGTGGTCTGGCGCACGCATACCGGCGCGCAGAATATTCTCCAGCACTTCACCTGCCGGTGCAGGTTCAGCCAGGCGGGACGCGCTGCGGCGGTTAATCAAAAGTTCAAGTGCATCCATTTAAAAGCCCCTTACTTACATGAAATGGCTGGCAAAGAGCAAAGCTTGTCACCAGTCTGTTAAATGATTTTCATTCACAAAATTATCACAGACGTAGTTTTTGTTACAGCCTCGCCCCGATTTCCTGCTGACATTTCCTCGCCCTCTCTTTAGGATAGCCTTTACTTTCGCCGCTTTAGCCTGCCTCATTGCGGCGTGCGGGTAATACCCTATTGAAGGTTATGGAGAAAACATGCGCACCATTGGGCGATTTATTAGCGGCTTTTTTAAGTGGACCTGGCGTCTGCTTAACTTTATTCGGGAATTTATTCTCAACTTATTCCTCATCCTGCTGATCCTGGTTGGGGTCGGAATTTGGATGCAGGTAAAAAGCACGCCAGCAGAGCCCGCGCGTGGTGCGCTGCTGCTGGACATCACCGGCGTGGTGGTCGACAAACCGTCGGTCAGCAATAAGCTGGGCGTGATTGGCCGCCAGCTGGTCGGTGCCAGTTCAGACCGCCTGCAGGAAAACTCCCTGTTCGACATCGTCGACGCCATTCGCCAGGCGAAGGACGATCGCAATATCACCGGTATCGTGCTGGATCTGAAAGATTTCGCCGGGGCCGACCAGCCTTCGATGCAGTACATCGGCAAAGCGCTGCGCGAGTTCCGCGACGGCGGCAAGCCGGTTTATGCCATGGGCGACAGCTATAACCAGAGTCAGTACTACCTGGCAAGCTTTGCCAATAAAATCTGGCTCTCGCCGCAGGGCATGGTTGACCTGCACGGGTTCGCCACCAACGCGCTGTATTACAAAACCCTGCTGGATAAGCTGAAGGTCTCAACTCACGTCTTCCGCGTCGGTACCTACAAATCAGCGGTTGAACCATATATTCGCGACGATATGTCACCTGCCGCGCGCGACGCGGACAGCCGCTGGATTGGCGAACTGTGGCAAAACTATCTGAACACCATCGCGGCAAACCGCCAGATCACCGCTCAGCAGGCGTTCCCTGGCGCGCAGGCGCTGCTGGATAACCTGCAGAAGCTGGGGGGCGATACGGCAAAATATGCGCTGGACAACAAACTGGTGGATGAGCTGGCAAGCAGCGCGACCGTGGACAAAGCGCTGGTTAAGCAGTTCGGCTGGAGCAAAGCTAACAAAGACTTTAGCTACACCAGCATTTACGACTACAACGTGAAAAAACCGTCTGACCAGGGCGATGCCATCGCGGTGATCTTCGCCAACGGCGCGATCATGGATGGCGAAGAAACCCCAGGCCAGGTCGGCGGCGACACTACCGCCATGCAGATCCGTGAAGCTCGCCTGGATCCGAAGGTGAAAGCCATCGTCTTGCGCGTGAACAGCCCTGGCGGCAGCGTAACTGCGTCCGAAACCATCCGTGAAGAGCTTGTTGCCGCGCGTGATGCCGGCAAACCAGTCGTGGTTTCAATGGGCGGCATGGCGGCATCCGGCGGCTACTGGATCTCCACCCCGGCAAACTACATCATCGCCAACCCAAGCACCCTGACAGGTTCAATTGGTATTTTCGGCGTCATCAACACCGTAGAAAACACCCTCGACGCGATTGGCGTCCATACCGACGGCGTGTCGACCTCGCCGCTGGCTGACGTGGCCGTGACCAAAAAGCTGCCGCCGGAAGTTCAGCAGATGATGCAGCTCAGCATCGACAATGGCTACAAGCGCTTTATCGGCCTGGTGGCGGCTTCCCGCAACAAAACGCCTGAGCAAATCGACCAGATTGCCCAGGGCCACGTCTGGACCGGCGAAGATGCGAAGGCTAACGGCCTGGTAGACAGCCTGGGTGACTTTGACGATGCCGTCGCCAAAGCCGCCGAGCTGGCGAAGCTGAAGAGCTGGCACCTGGCGTTCTGGCAGGATGACGCGACCTTTACCGACATGGTCTTTAACGCCATGACCGGTTCCGTCCGCGCTGCGCTGCCGCAGGCTATTCAGGCTTATCTGCCAGCCCCGCTGGCCGACGCCGCACTGGCGGTCAAAGCTCAGAATGACAAGTTCGGCACCATGAACGATCCGCAAAACCGTTACGCCTTCTGCCTGACCTGCGGCGACGTGCGTTAATTTACTTCAATGAAGCAAAGCCCGGTTAAACCGGGCTTTTTTTTTCCGTCATCCTCTCTATACTCTGCCGCAAATACAGTAAGCGTTGAGCAAAACTATGCCAAAGAAATCCATCTACGTTGCCTACACCGGCGGTACCATCGGGATGCAGCGTTCTGAACACGGCTACATTCCTGTTTCCGGCCACCTCCAGCGGCAGCTGGCGATGATGCCCGAGTTCCATCGCCCGGAAATGCCCGACTTCACCATTCACGAGTACGCCCCACTGATGGACTCGTCGGACATGACGCCCGAAGACTGGCAGCACATTGCCGACGACATCAAGGCCCATTATGACGAGTACGACGGCTTCGTGATCCTGCACGGCACGGACACTATGGCGTTTACCGCCTCGGCACTCTCTTTCATGCTGGAAAACCTCGGTAAGCCGGTTATCGTCACAGGCTCGCAGATCCCGCTGGCCGAGCTACGCTCAGACGGGCAAATTAACCTGCTGAACTCGCTGTACGTGGCGGCCAATTATCCCATCAACGAAGTGACGCTATTCTTCAACAACCGCCTGTACCGTGGGAACCGCACCACCAAGGCACACGCCGACGGCTTTGATGCCTTTGCCTCCCCTAACCTTGCGCCGCTGCTGGAAGCCGGGATCCACATCCGCAAGTTGAATACGCCGCCTGCGCCACATGGCGAAGGTGAGCTGATCGTTCACCCGATTACGCCGCAGCCGATTGGCGTGGTCACCATCTATCCCGGCATTTCTGCCGATGTGGTGGGTAACTTCCTGCGCCAGCCGGTAAAAGCCCTGATCCTGCGCTCCTACGGCGTGGGCAATGCCCCACAGCAGGGCGCATTCATTAAAGAGTTGCAGGAAGCCAGCGCGCGCGGCATCGTGGTGGTTAACCTCACGCAGTGTATGTCCGGCAAAGTGAACATGGGCGGCTATGCTACCGGCAACGCGCTGGCGCAGGCAGGCGTTATCAGCGGATTCGATATGACGGTAGAAGCCACGCTGACCAAACTTCACTACCTGCTTAGCCAGAAGCTGGACGCACAGGCGATTCGTGACGCGATGTCGCGCAATCTGCGTGGTGAACTGACCCCTGACGAATAAGGAACGGCCATGACGCAGCGTGCTTTACTGCTGATAGATTTGCAGAACGACTTTTGTGCCGGTGGCGCGCTTGCCGTCCCGGGAGGCGACAGCACCATTGAGGTCGCTAACCCGCTTATCGAGCTGTTTAACGCCCGCGGTGAAAGCGTGGTAGCAAGCCAGGACTGGCACCCGGCAAAGCATGGAAGTTTCACCAGTACACAAGGGGCGGCCCCCTTCACGGAGGGCACGCTCGACGGCCTGACGCAAACCTGGTGGCCCGATCACTGCGTCCAGAACAGCGAAGGTGCAAAACTTCACCCGCTGCTGAAAGCGTCCGGCATCGATAAGATCGTCTATAAAGGCCAAAATCCGGCTATCGACAGCTACAGCGCGTTTTTCGATAACGGCCATCGACAGCAAACAGAACTGGATGCCTGGCTGCACGAGCAGGGCATCCGCAGCCTGGTGGTGTTGGGGCTGGCAACGGATTTCTGCGTTAAGTTTACCGTGCTGGACGCTCTGAAGCTGGGTTATGAAGTCACCGTCATCACCGATGGCTGCCGTGGCGTGAACCTGCGTCCCCAAAGCAGCCTGGAGGCATTTCAGGAGATGGCGGTTGAGGGCGCAACGTTAATGACCTTCGCCGATTTTACCTGCCAATAGACTTTACCTGCCAATAATTGTAGGGGCGGCTCCCCGCCCCGCACTTTTGTATCGATTCCGCTCACACTCTACGCTTTTTTTACTCGCCCTCGACTGGGAGCGCTCTCATAATAATATTCAGTGAATTTATTCAGCACGTTAGCTGATTTCGCTTTCCGCCGTTTTCGTCTGTTAAGCGTGGCCGGGGAGCTTTTATGTTGTGCCCGTCAAAGAGGAATCATTATGTCATTCACACGTAAAATGTTACCGCTGGTGGCCGCGGTAACGCTCGCCTGCAGCGGCGTTGCACAGGCTGAATCTTTGCTTTCCGTGGGTTACTTCAACGGCGGCGGCGACGTTACTGCCGGCCCCGGGGGGGATATCAATAAGCTTGATGTGCGCCAGATTACCCACCTCAATTACTCCTTTGGCCTGATTTATAACGACGAGAAAGGCGAAACCAACGAAGCCCTGAAAGACGCGTCAAAGCTCCATCAAATCTATCTTTCCCCCAAAGTTATCTCGGACCTTGAAACCCTCCCGACGCTGCGGAAACAGAACCCACAGCTGAAAATATTGCTGTCGGTGGGCGGCTGGGGCGCGCGTGGTTTCTCTGCCGCTGCGGCAACGCCTGAAAACCGTGCGGTGTTTATCCGCTCCGTACAGGAAGTGATGGATAAGTATGGCCTGGACGGGATCGATCTCGACTGGGAGTTCCCGGTCAACGGCGCGTGGGGGCTGGTTGATAAGCTCGACGCGGACCGGGATAACTTCACAGCCCTGCTGAAAGAGCTGCGTAAAGCCATGGGCGATAAAAAACTGGTTACTATTGCCGTCGGGGCCAACGCCGAAAGCCCGAAAAGCTGGGTTGATGTGAAGGCCATTGCGCCGGTGCTGAACTACATCAACCTGATGACCTACGACATGGCGTACGGCACGCAGTACTTCAACTCGAATCTTTATGATTCGAAAAAATGGCCGACGGTGGCCGAAGCCGACAAATACAGCGCTGACTTCGTGGTGAATAACTACCTGGCCGCCGGGCTGAAACCGCAGCAGATGAACCTGGGCATCGGCTTCTATGGCCGCGTACCTAAGCGCGCCGTAGAGCCAGGCATCGACTGGTCAAAACCCGATGCGCAGAAAAACCCTGTAACGCAGCCCTACTTCGGTGAACGCGAGCTGGAGCTGTTTAAAACCGCGCTGGGCGTGGATTTGACGAAAGACACTTACGTCAAATACAACGACCTGGTGAAGAAGATGCTGAACGATCCTCACAAGCGCTTTACCGAAGAGTGGGATGACGACGCGAAGGTGCCGTACCTGACGCTGAAGTCTGCTGAAGGTAAACCGCTGTTCGCGATTTCTTACGAGAACCCGCGCTCGGTGAAGATCAAAGCCGAGTACATCAAAGAAAAAGGCCTGGGCGGCGCGATGTTCTGGGAGTACGGCGCGGATGACAACAATCAGTTGGCGAAGCAGCTCGCCGAGTCACTGGGCATTGATCACGCTAAATAATCAGTAACACGATAAAAAATAAGGGAGGCGATAAAGCCTCCCTTTTTACTTATTGCAGCTTCATGGTCACAAACGGCGCGGGCTCGATGCCAAACTCCGCTTTCAGCTGCTGCTTGCTCTTCATCACCATCTGGCCGTTGGTGTCGATGGTCATGTGCTGCGCATCCGTGTTGTGGCGCGCCTGCCACAGCATCACCAGCTGCAGGCTATTGTCCTTCTGCTCCGGGGTTAACGCCACGCCGTCGGGCCATTTACCCAGTTCGACGGCCGTCGTCAGACGCTGGTAAATCTCCGGCGTCATCACGCTTAACATCTCATCTAAATTGCTCATTTTTCACCCCGCAGAGGAATAATTAGCTGAATCGATTCTTCAACCATCAACCTGCTCGCCGTTTTGCTCATCTGTAAAGCTAAGAGAAGCAGAATTGACGCAATAACGTTCACCGGTTGGCTGAGGGCCGTCCGGGAACACATGGCCAAGATGCGCATCGCAGGTACCGCAGCGAATTTCAACGCGTTCCATACCGTGGGAGTTATCGGTCAGATAGCGGATAGCGTCCGGATTAACCGGCTCGTAAAAGCTAGGCCAGCCGCAGCCGGAGTCATATTTCGTTTCCGAAAGAAACAGCGGCGCGTCGCACACCAGGCAGTGATAAATCCCGTCGCGTTTGTTATGCAGTAAACGCCCTGAATACGGGGGTTCTGTGCCGTGCTTCTGGGTCACGTAATATTGCATCTCACTGAGGTTTTTCTTATTTGAATCAGGGGGTAATTGATTAGACATAGGCGTACATCTCGGTCAGTTCAATTGGGACAGCTCACGGCACCATTCTAACAAAAAATTAACAACGCCGTGCTGGTTTTTGTTCTAAACTTAGGCCTGAAATTCTGGCACGGCACAAAGCGTGACGTGAATCACATTATTGTTGGGACTGGCGTTTAAAATCCCCCGCATCGTCCCCATTTGGATTTAAGCCCAAAAGGAAGCGTGAGGCGTTCAGTCGTACAAACCCTGGTCACAGGATTGATTTGTCGCAATGATTGACACGATTCCGCTTGACGCTGCGTAAGGTTTTTGTAATTTTACAGCCAACCTTTTATTCACTAAAAAATAGCTGGTGGAATACTATGACTATCAAAGTAGGTATCAACGGTTTTGGTCGTATCGGCCGTATCGTTTTCCGTGCTGCTCAGGAACGTTCTGACATCGAAATCGTTGCAATCAACGACCTGTTAGACGCTGACTATATGGCTTACATGCTGAAGTACGACTCAACTCACGGTCGTTTCAACGGTACTGTTGAAGTTAAAGACGGCAACCTGGTTGTTAACGGTAAAACTATCCGTGTTACCGCAGAACGTGACCCGGCTAACCTGAAGTGGAACGAAGTGAACGTTGACGTTGTTGCTGAAGCAACGGGTCTGTTCCTGACTGACGAAACCGCGCGTAAGCACATCACTGCTGGCGCGAAAAAAGTTGTTCTGACTGGTCCTTCCAAAGACAACACCCCAATGTTCGTTCGCGGTGCTAACTTCGAAAAATACGCTGGCCAGGACATCGTTTCCAACGCATCCTGCACCACCAACTGCCTGGCACCACTGGCTAAAGTTATCAACGACAACTTCGGTATCGTTGAAGGCCTGATGACCACCGTTCACGCTACCACCGCGACTCAGAAAACCGTTGATGGCCCGTCTCACAAAGACTGGCGCGGCGGCCGCGGCGCAGCTCAGAACATCATCCCTTCTTCTACCGGTGCTGCTAAAGCGGTAGGCGTTGTACTGCCAGAGCTGAAAGGCAAACTGACCGGTATGGCGTTCCGCGTTCCTACCCCTAACGTGTCCGTTGTTGACCTGACCGTTCGTCTGGAAAAAGCTGCTTCTTACGAAGAAATTAAGAAAGCAATCAAAGCTGCTTCCGAAGGCGCAATGAAAGGCGTTCTGGGCTACACCGAAGATGACGTAGTTTCTACCGACTTCAACGGCGAAGTACTGACTTCCGTGTTCGATGCTAAAGCAGGTATCGCACTGAACGACAACTTTGTGAAACTGGTTTCCTGGTACGACAACGAAACTGGCTACTCCAACAAAGTACTGGATCTGATTGCTCACATCTCCAAATAAGTTGAGATGAGAACCTGATCCTATGGGGCGACTTCGGTCGCCCTTTTTTTTGCCTGAAAGACCCAGGACTGAGGAAATAAGAAATGATTAATAAAATTTTTGCACTTCCGGTCGTCGAACAAATTACCCCCTCCCTTACCCGCCGCGTAAACGATGAGCTGGACGTCATCGTGGTCGATCATCCACAGGTGCGGGCGTCCTTCGCGCTTCAGGGCGCTCACCTGCTCTCCTGGCAGCCTGTCGGAGAAGATGAAGTGCTGTGGCTGAGCGACATCACGCCTTTCCATAAAGGGAAAGCGCTGCGCGGCGGCGTACCGATTTGCTGGCCATGGTTTGGCCCGGCGGAAAAGGCTGGCCTGCCAGCGCACGGCTTTGCCCGTAACCTGCCGTGGACGCTGAGCGCGCACAACGAAGACGCCAACGGCGTGGTCCTGACCTTTGAGCTGCATAACAACGAAGAAACGCTGAAACTGTGGCCGCATGAGTTCACGCTGTATGCCCGCTTCAAGTTAGGGAAAACCTGCGAAATTGAGCTGGAAGCGCACGGTGAGTTCGAAACCACTTCGGCCCTGCACACCTACTTCAACGTCGGCGATATCGCAGATGTGAAAGTCAGCGGCCTCGGCAAGCCTTACATCGATAAGGTACTGAATGAAGCGGCTGGCCAGCTTACCGACGGCGTGCAGACCTTCCCGGACCGCACCGATCGCCTCTACCTGGAGCCGGAAGAGTGCAGCGTCATTCACGACGCAAGCAGCCTGAAACGTACCCTGAACGTGGTTCATCACCATCATTACAACGTGGTGGGCTGGAACCCGGGTCCGGCGCTGTCCATTTCGATGGGTGATATGCCGGATGACGGCTACAAAACCTTCGTCTGCGTAGAGACCGCCTGCGCGTCTAAAAAGCAAAAAGCCAGCGCGGAGAAACCGACTCGCCTGAGCCAGACCATCAGCGTGGCGAAGAAAGGCTAAGCGGGTTTCACCCGCTTAGGGCAAAGGCGGTAAGCCTCTGCACCACAGAAAAGCAAACGGGGCGCAAGCGCCCCGTTTTAGTGCATGACTTGCACCCATTAGAAGCTGTAGTTCACACCCGTCAGCAGCACGCCGGTCCAGTTACTGTCGACCATTGGGCTGTCGGTCACTTCTTTGGACAGGCGCATGTAGCGACCCATACCAAATACATTCCAGTCTGCGTTCAGCTTGTAGTTGACGGACAGCTCAACGTATGGCGACCAGCTGTTGCCGGCGTCATATTCGTTCAGGCCACTCCGGTTCGCTTCTTTGCCGCTTACGCCGTAGTAGTAATCGTTCTGTTTCTTGCTGTCCCAGACAACACCCACGCCCGGCGTCAGCGTCAGGCTATCGGCGTTGTAGCGGTACAGCCAGGCGGTATCCCAGGTGATGCCGTTGCTGTTGTCGAGGATATCCCCGGCCAGCACAGTACGCAGGAAACCATAATCCGTGTTATGCACCCAGGAAAGGCCAGCCATCACGGTAGAATGGCGGTAATCCAGCGCGCGCATACTGTCGTAGTTGCTGTCTTTCGGCCTGAAATGCAGCGGCGAGTAGTAGGCGGTCACGGAGAGCTTGTCGGCTTCGTCATTCCACAGGTAGTAACCCGCGTTGAAGCCGCGGAAGTAGAAATTGTCACCTTCATAGCCAAGCAGAGGAGCCGGATAAACGCGGTTCTGGTCGCCTTTATAAGGGTTTGGCGATACCAGCGCACCGGCCCCAATAGACCATGGGCCCTCTGCGTGTACGGCGCTAACGGAGGAGGCAAGCAGTACGCCTAATGCGAGAAGTTTGAATTTGGTCACAATCCTTTCAGTCCTTTAATCAAATAATCAGCGCAAGAAGTGTAACCGCCCTTGGCTCCCATCCCAAATAATTTACTTAATCACAACCTTCAGCCAACTCATTAGCATCCTGCAGTCAGATGACGGCGGATTTTCATCTTTATGTCAGCCATGTGAAAGCGAACTCTGCCGCTTATCTCAAAAGCGAAATTTTTAGGATGAGTTATTGATATGTCATTGAAATTGAGTTTTGACCGTATGCAAGTTTTGCAAATGCCATCTACGCTTTATTTTAGGAAGGTGATTAGCTGATACGGCAGCATCGATGCCCGGTATCAACCTGGCACAAGGGTTGCTGTTTATTTAGCAGACGTCTTCCGGGGAGCCCCCACTACACATACCAACGGCTCTTTAACCTGTGCTAAAAACGAAAGGACGGCATGCCATGAATATATTCGATCACTATCGCCAGCGTTATGAAGCTGCCAAGGACGAAGAGTTCACACTGCAGGAATTTCTTGCTATCTGTAAACAAGATCGCAGTGCCTATGCCAATGCGGCAGAACGGCTATTGACGGCCATTGGTGAACCAGTGATGGTCGACACTGCCACAGAGCCACGGCTGTCCCGTCTCTTTTCAAACCGCGTGGTGGCACGCTACCCGGCGTTTGAAGAGTTTTATGGCATGGAAGAGGCTATCGAGCAGATCGTGGCCTACCTGAAACACGCCGCTCAGGGGCTGGAAGAGAAGAAACAAATTCTGTATCTGTTGGGCCCGGTGGGTGGCGGTAAATCGTCGCTGGCCGAACGCCTGAAAGCATTAATGCAGCGCGTGCCCATTTACGCGCTGAGCGCCAACGGCGAGCGCAGCCCGGTCAACGACCATCCGCTGTGCCTGTTCAACCCGCAGGAAGACGCCAATATTCTGGAAAAAGAGTATGGCATTCCTAACCGCTATCTCGGCACGATCATGTCGCCGTGGGCGGCGAAACGCCTGCACGAGTTTGGTGGCGACATCACGAAATTCCGCGTGGTAAAAGTCTGGCCGTCCATTCTGGCGCAAATCGCGATAGCGAAAACCGAGCCGGGTGACGAAAATAACCAGGATATCTCTGCGCTGGTCGGTAAAGTGGACATCCGCAAGCTGGAACACCATGCGCAAAACGACCCGGATGCTTACGGCTATTCCGGTGCGCTGTGCCGCGCGAACCAGGGCATTATGGAATTCGTCGAGATGTTTAAAGCGCCAATTAAGGTGCTTCACCCGCTGTTGACGGCGACCCAGGAAGGCAACTACAACGGCACAGAGGGGATTTCCGCCCTGCCGTTTAACGGCATTATCCTTGCGCACTCTAACGAATCCGAGTGGGTCACCTTCCGCAATAACAAAAACAACGAGGCCTTCCTTGACCGCGTGTATATCGTCAAGGTGCCTTACTGCCTGCGCATCTCGGAAGAGATCAAAATCTACGAGAAGCTGCTTAACCACAGCGAACTGTCCCATGCGCCATGTGCCCCTGGCACCCTGGAAACGCTTTCTCGCTTCTCTATCCTGTCGCGCCTGAAAGAGCCGGAAAACTCGAGCATCTACTCAAAAATGCGCGTCTATGATGGCGAAAGCCTGAAAGATACCGACCCGAAAGCCAAATCCTACCAGGAATACCGGGACTACGCCGGGGTCGATGAAGGCATGAACGGACTCTCAACGCGCTTCGCCTTTAAAATCCTCTCCCGCGTGTTCAACTTTGACCATGCAGAAGTGGCGGCTAACCCGGTTCACCTGTTCTACGTGCTGGAACAGCAAATCGAGCGCGAGCAGTTCCCGCAGGAACAGTCAGAGAAATATCTGGAATACCTGAAAGGTTACCTGATCCCTAAATATGCGGAATTTATCGGGAAAGAGATCCAGACGGCCTACCTTGAATCTTATTCAGAATATGGGCAAAACATTTTTGACCGCTATGTCACCTACGCTGACTTCTGGATTCAGGATCAGGAATACCGCGATCCGGATACCGGCCAGCTGTTTGACCGTGAATCCCTGAACGCGGAGCTGGAGAAAATTGAAAAACCGGCAGGCATCAGCAACCCGAAAGATTTCCGTAATGAAATCGTCAACTTCGTGCTGCGCGCCCGTGCCCATAATAACGGTCGTAACCCAAACTGGACCAGCTACGAGAAGCTGCGCACGGTTATCGAGAAAAAAATGTTCTCGAACACCGAAGAGCTGCTGCCCGTTATCTCGTTCAACGCCAAAACCTCCACCGACGAGCAGAAGAAACACGATGATTTTGTCGATCGGATGATGGAGAAAGGCTACACCCGCAAGCAGGTTCGTCTGCTGTGTGAATGGTATCTGCGGGTTCGTAAGTCTTCTTAAGGGAGTTTCCTGCGGGTCACGCCGGGCGGCGTGGCCCGTTTGCGCACCTGGCATAAGCAGTTGGGGGAACTATGGCCTACTTCATAGACAGGCGGCTTAACGGCAAAAACAAGAGCGCGGTGAACCGCCAGCGCTTCTTGCGTCGTTATAAGGCGCAAATAAAACAGTCGATTTCCGGGGCCATTAACAAGCGTTCGGTCACCGACGTGGACAGCGGCGAGTCCGTTTCCATCCCAAATGAGGATATCAACGAACCGATGTTTCATCAGGGTCGCGGCGGCCTGCGTCACCGCGTCCATCCCGGCAACGACCACTTCGTACAAAACGATCGCATCGAGCGCCCACAGGGCGGCGGCGCCGGCGGTGGGAGCGGCCAGGGTCAGGCGAGCCAGGACGGCGAAGGCCAGGATGAGTTCGTATTCCAGATCTCCAAAGATGAATACCTCGACCTCTTGTTCGAGGATCTGGCCCTGCCCAACCTGAAGCGTAACCAGCACCGGCAGATAACCGAATTTAAATCACACCGCGCGGGCTTTACCTCCAACGGCGTCCCGGCCAATATCAGCGTTGTGCGTTCGCTGCAAAACTCGCTGGCGCGCCGTACGGCAATGAGTGCCGGTAAACGCCGCCAGCTGCACGCGCTGGAAGAGAGCCTGGAGGCGGTCAGCCACAGCGAGCCAGCGCAGCTGCTTGAAGAGGAACGCCTGCGCAAAGAGATTGCCGAACTGCGGGAAAAAATCGCCCGCGTGCCGTTTATCGACACCTTCGATTTACGCTACAAGAACTACGAAAAGCGCCCGGAACCTTCCAGCCAGGCGGTGATGTTTTGCCTGATGGACGTCTCCGGTTCAATGGACCAGGCCACCAAAGACATGGCAAAACGCTTTTATATTCTGCTCTATCTGTTCCTGAGCCGAACCTATAAAAACGTGGAGGTGGTCTATATTCGCCACCACACCCAGGCCAAAGAGGTGGACGAGCACGAGTTCTTCTACTCGCAGGAAACCGGCGGCACTATTGTCTCCAGCGCCCTGAAATTAATGGATGAAGTGGTGCAGGAACGCTACGATCCGGCGCAGTGGAACATCTATGCGGCGCAGGCCTCGGACGGTGACAACTGGGCAGACGACTCGCCGCTGTGCCACGACATTCTGGCGAAAAAACTGCTGCCGGTGGTGCGCTACTACAGCTACATCGAAATCACCCGCCGGGCGCATCAGACCTTGTGGCGTGAATACGAAAACCTGCAGGCCACCTTCGATAACTTCGCGATACAGCATATTCGGGATCAGGATGATATCTATCCGGTGTTCCGGGAACTGTTTCAGAAGCAGACCAGCGATGCACATTAGTCGCTGAAACGAAAAAGCCGGTAATTTACCGGCTTTTTATTCTCACTTAGTGGTGAAGTTCAATGTCATATCCCCACTGTTTCCAGTGAGCAAGCTGCTTTTGCTGCGCTTCCGACAGCGCTTTTCCCGTCCACAAAAAAATATGCTGCCCGGGGAAAAGCTCCGGGCGTAACGTTTCAACCGGCTCGGCAAGCACGTTAACATTCTTGTCTCTGCGGGATAGACGCCACGCCTCCAGCCACAAGGCTGTTCGATCGTCCGTTTGCCAGCCAATAAGCAGGATCTCTTCCCCACTTTGGCTCTGCGCTTCTGTCAGGCATTGAGCGCAGTGGCGGATCAACACGCCATCGAGCAGGCTACGCATCAACGAAGCCGTAGACTCATCCTGAGCGAGTTTGTTTCTGACGGGTAACAAGAGATTGTCGATAAGCAGATCGGGGCTGTGTTCCCGGCTCAGGGCCACAATTTTCTCGCGCAGCTTCGCAGGGTTTACTTTCCTGAGCAGGAGCATCATTTCTTCCTGCAACGTCACCCACAGCTGCTCTTCCGGCACGTGGCTACGCTCCAGCAGGGCTTTTACTTTGCCCACGGAAACGCCTTTGCTCATCCAGTACTTAATTTCTTCAATGCGCTGAACGTCTGCATCATCAAACTGCCGATGGCCGCCCTCGCTGCGCTGAGGTTTCAGCAAACCGTAGCGGCGCTGCCAGGCCCGCAGGGTGACCGGGTTGATGCCACATCGCTCTGCTACATCACCGATAGTGTAATAGGCCATAGTGTCCCTCCCCGTACACAGATCTCACGCTTCCATTAAAACACTAGTCAATTTGTTCAATGTGTACAATTTTTTTCCGGGTTGTACAAGTGAAACCTAAAAGCTTTTAGGGAGCCACCAGAACAGAAATCACAGTTCGGCCTTACGTTCTGGCCAGGCAATCCTAAAAGCGCCTCCCCCGCAGGGTTTGGCGAACAGGTTGCCCTGGAAGTGCGAGATACCCGCCGCCTCCAGCCACATCCACTCTTCCGGTTGTTCAATACCGGTGGCAGAGACCGCAATTTCAAGCGAGGCGCAGCACCTGATGATCGCCAGAATAATGGCCTGCCGTGGCCCACTTTTATGGATGTCCCGAATCAGCTCCCGATTAATCTTGAGTCTCTCAGGCTGAAACTGCGCCAGCAGCTGCAGGCCCGCAAACCCTGCGCCAAAATCGTCAATCGCCAGCTTAATACCTGCCGATTTAAGGTGCCTGATGGCGTCGGTAAACGCCTCCATATGAGGAATGATCTCGCTTTCGGTGAATTCAATCACCACCTGCTCGGGGACAAGTCTGTTTGTTTCTATATCCGCCAGCAGTTGTTCTACGGTGCCAGGAATCATCACCAGCGTCATTGGCAGCAGATTGACGCATAGCGTTTGCCGGCCAAGGTTAGCGGCCTGAGCTGCGGCAAAAGCCGCCTTCGCGTTCAGCAGATCGCGTTGGTAAACATCGCCATCCAGCGCTTCAGCTGAAACAGGATCCGCGGCTAACGCCTCGATAGCCGCGACAGAACGGGCCATCGGGTCAACAATAGGCTGAAAGGTTATGTGTTCACGGGGGACATGCTTGCCGGATGCCGGATGAGCTGGCGCATCGATGATAAATTCCCATGAGTCACGCGGAGGGATCTCAAAATAGTTTTCTTTTTCCGTCGACTCGATAAAAGTACGGAAAAAACTTAAAGCGCGGTCATCGTAATCAAGCTGATAGCGGCTGGTGCCCTTCTCCAGCACAACCTGCAATACATCGTTTTTATCGTGCTCTCTTAAATCAAAAAGCTCCATTCCCACCCGCCCGAAGCGGCGGGCCGGCGCGTAATCGTAAAGCAGCTCAACAATGTTGTAATGGCGGTCGTCTTTACAGATAGCGTCATAAATCTTCTGCACGCCAGCTTCCGGGCCCTCCAGCAATTGGAAAAAATGCGTGCCGTTGAAAAGCAGTATTCCCGTCACATCTGCGTCAATATTTTTCGCGTTTGCCGCGGTAACCATCTCCAGCAAATCCTCAAAAGGGGTGCCGGTATGAATGTGGCTGCGATAGATGACAGTGGTGAGCATGGTCGTTCCCTGCGGAAAGTAGAGCTCATAACTTAACAGATCCCTGCCCTGGCGTCGCCAGAAACTCAACAAAACCTAAACAACTGAACAACATCCAACGTTTTCGACGTCGTTTCATCGCAAGGCAAATGTACAACTTGGCGCATCATTAAGTTAAAAAGAAATACATATAACTTATTGATAAGTAATAATTAGCACTTTTAATCAAAAAATAGCAAGCGAAGTAATACACCTTTATGTACAGTTTTTATAGCAATTGCATAACTTAGTTAACATCTTGCAAAGTGTGAACTTACAGGAGCGACTTATGCGACAGAACACTTTTACATCCGGCCAGAACACCGCAGAAAACGATATTGCCCGCTACTTCAGCGGCGCCGCACCGCTCTCCCAGCAGGAAACTATGGGGCAAATCGTGCTCGAAATTCTTAGCGATGGCCGCAACCTGAACCGAAAGGCGATCTGTACAAAATTGCTCTCTCGCCTGGACCGGGTTTCCGAGCCAGAAGAGGAAAAGCATTATCAGGCGCTACTGGGCATGCTTTTCACCCGCTAAGGTGATAGCCAAATCGGAGTGCCAGAAGATTAATGGCCTGCACGCCCTCTCGGGAGTGAAGCCACAGAGTTGTAAATGCTGAATCCTTCCTCATTCTCAGGCTCCGGCTAATGACTTCATGCCAGCATTTATTCAAACACTGGCGGGGAAATCAGGAGTAACGACATGCAGAGAAGCGACGATGAACAATTAACGGATGAGATTATCGGTGAAGCAGCGTTATCGCTGCTCAACGGCAACAGCGCGATAAACACCCGCGCCCTGGTGGCCAGATTAGAAGCGATGCTCATGACAGAACAGGATCCACGGCGGCGTCGAGTGCTGCAGAAAATTATCGGTGAAATCGAGGGCAATATTTCCCAGGCCTCAGCGGGAAAGACAGAAAAAGAAGCGCGTTTAAAAGCGGTAGAGATTAACCAGCGTAACGCAAAAAACGTCCACTAGCGGCCCATGGCCAATAACTGAAAACGGTGAGTGACTATGACGACACAGCTAATTTCCAATCCCTCTGCAATGCACACCGGACTTGCTGACAAAGCATTATCCGATTACATCAGAAGCACCGGAGACAGGCATGCCGAAGAAAACGCAGCCATTTCTCAGGCAATCACGGCCATTCTGTCTGCTAATAAGTCCGTCTCCAACAAAGCCATTATTATCTGGCTGGTTGACGCCCTGGAGACCACCGACGATGTGGTAATGTGTGATGTCTACCGCAACGCGCTGGAAATTGTTGTCGGCCACACCATGGACGATATTTAAAAAGCGTACAACGCATAAGAGGCCGGCATTGACCGGCCTTTATTGTTGTTAACCTAAAGCGCCTTCTTCATAAAATACCTACTGGTGCCTTCGGGCAAACAGTCGATTTTGCCAAATTCTTCCCAGCCGTGCTTGCGGTAAAAATCGGGAGCCTGAAAACTGATGGTATATAAAAAGGCCGCCACACAGCCACGCTTACGCCCTTCTTCTTCAAACGCCCTCAGGATCTCGCTTCCCAGCCCGTGGGCTCTTAGCGCCGGCGGCAGGTAAAACAGATCGATAAACAGCACGCCCAATGAAGAACGTCCCAGCATCCCGCCCACAACGTTTCCGCTTTTGGGATCGCGGACGACGACCGCCAGCGGCATGCGATCGTTAAGCCCGCTCACGGCGGCGTTAAACTCGCTAAGCCCCGCTTCGATAGGCAGCGAATGTTCCTCGCTGATGTAATCAGAAATTTCTAGCTTGAAACCCGACATCGCCTTCTCCACTGATTCTCCCCCTTACCACCCTACCCGTTTTTGCGTTGCGCCTGGCCAATAACACTGTATATATTTACAGACCACAAAAGCAAGAGTCGAAAATGATGAGAAGAGAACGCTATCAGCTTTCCGTCGCGGTCTTTGTTGTGCTGCGCCGTGACGATGAAATTTGTCTTATCCGCAGGGCCAACACCGGCTGGATGGACGGCTTCTACAGCCTGCCTGCGGGCGGACTTGAGAACGGTGAAACGCTGCTCAGCGCCGCGGCCAGAGAGGCAAATGAAGAAACGGGCGTCACTATCAAGGCAGAACAGCTAAAGCTCGGTCATTCAATGCACGTTAAAACCGAAGATCGCTCCTGGATGGGCCACTTCTTTCTCTGTTCAGACTGGCTGGGGCAGCCTTACGTCGCCGAACCAGATAAGCATTCTGAGCTGCTATGGGTAAATATCAGGCAGCTGCCGGAAAACACCGTACCCTATGTTAAGCAGGCCATCAGCGCTATTATCAACGGCGAAATCTATTCCGAATACGGCTGGTGACGCTATCCCTGTGGATGTGCCCACAGATGCTGCGCCATCGGTAACCAGCCAGGTAATGTTGCTCTATACCAGCTGAGATATTTGGGTAATAGCTGCGGATGACGATGGTGCAAAATACTCAGCACCTCCGTAATCAACCAGGCTTTTGCCACAACGACATGCCGTACCAGAACAGGTACTGACCACTGAGGTGCGGCTTGTCGATAGCGCTCCACCATCTGGTTGATGCTGGCGGGATCGCCCATGCCTTTAATCAAAGGTGCAAGGTCTATTGCCGGGCTGCCGTAGCCAAAACGTTCCCAGTCAAACAAGACCAAATCCCCCTTTGCACGACGCCCCCAGTTCCCCGCATTCGTATCACCCGACACACGTTGCTGCGGCTCAAACAGCTCATCGCTGCACGTCCGGAAGCTCAGCAATACGGCCTCCTGGTCTGTTGGCAGTTGGAGCATGCTCAGCGCCAGGTCGGTTTGCTCGTCACTCCAGGAATGCTGCCTGAATGCCCCTGAAGGTTTCGGCGGGCTGTGATGAATTATCGCCAGCTTTTCACAAAGTTCGGTTGCTGCAAGCAGTGCCTCCAGCGTTAAGTACTGCGGAATGAACTCAATAACGAGCCTTCGCTCCTGTTGACTGAGGAAATAAACGTCAGGGATACCCAGCCCTTGTGCCCTCAGTACCGGAGCATGATGCTGGTAAAAATCGAGCTCAACAACAGAGGCATTTTGCTTTTCAATGGCGGGTTCTTGCTGAAAAAAACATTCGCGCACGGTAGCGCTTCCCATCTGCGTCAGTAAGTTACTCGCCATTTTATTCTCTGATTTTTTGCATGTCAGATAACTATTATCGCGATACGATAAAAATTCAAAACGGACACTTAGAAAAGCGACAAGAGGTAGTGCCATGACACCGCAGGCAAAAGGCGAAGACATCCATCAACAACTCATCGATTTACTGGAACAGCGGCAGGCTCGCTACCGCGTGGTAAACCACGTCGCGGCGGGGAAATGTGAAGAGGTCTCGGCGATTCGCGGCACCGAACTTGGCCAGGGCGCAAAAGCGCTGGTCTGCAAGGTCAAAGGGAACGGCGTCAAGCTGCACGTGCTGGCCATTCTCGCGGCGGATAAACAAGCGGATCTGAGCCAACTGGCGCAGCAGCTTGGCGGCCTGAAAGCGTCGCTGGCAAGCCCGGCGGAAGTGGATGAATTAACGCGATGTGTGTTTGGCGCTATTCCGCCGTTCAGCTTTCACGCGCAGCTGCGGCTGGTGGCCGACCCGTCTATTTTCGAGCGTTTTTCGGAAATTGCCTTCAATGCGGGCTTGCTGGAAAAGTCAGTGGTGATGGATACACAGGATTACTTGCGTATTGCGCGCCCGGAGCTGGTTGATTTTCACCGCCCGGAATAACTACCAGCGGCGTTCGAGGTAAAGGACCGACAGCACCAGCACCGAAGCTATTCCGAGGAACACTGCGGTGATGCACATCGTATCGAATAAAGCCGGGTCGCTCATCCTTTTCTCCTGTAAGCCGTTTCCTGCTGTCACATCGCTTAATTATTGACCACAAAAATGACAGAATGATGAACGGCCACAGAATCGCTGTCGGCCATTCACCACAACAATAAAAGTTAAAAACCTCTTATTTGGCAAGGATATATCATGATTTTTGACCCTACGCTATTAATCCTTCTGGCCCTCGCTGGATTAGGTTTTGCCAGTCACAATACGACCGTTGCCGTTTCAATTCTGGTGCTGATTATTGTGCGCGTGACTCCACTTAGCACCTTCTTTCCGTGGATTGAGAAACAGGGTCTGACGGTGGGGATCATTATTCTGACTATCGGCGTAATGGCCCCCATTGCCAGCGGCACCCTAGCCGCCAGCAATCTCATCCACTCTTTCACCCACTGGAAATCACTGGTCGCGATCGTCGTCGGAATTGCCGTATCGTGGCTTGGTGGGCGGGGCGTAACGCTGATGGGCAGCCAGCCCGGCCTGGTGGGCGGCCTGCTTGTCGGCACCGTCATTGGCGTCGCTCTGTTCCGCGGCGTGCCCGTTGGGCCGCTGATCGCGGCCGGTCTGGTGTCCCTTATTGTGGGTAAACACTAGCGCCCTGACGCTGCCAGCGGTAAATACGCCAGGCCAGCGCGCTACATAACAGGTAATACACAACGCCGGTAAAGATAAAAATGGCCGCCGGGTAAATCTGTACCCGGCTATTCACCTGCCCGGCAACGGTCGTCAGCTCCGGTACGTTGACGATAAACGCCAGCGACGTGTCTTTGATAAGCGCAATTAATAGCCCGGCAAACGACGGCAAGGCATTACGCAACGCCTGCGGGAGCAAGACTAACCTCAGCGTTTGCCACGGCGAAAAGCCCCCCGCAACGGCGGCTTCGTTTTGCCCCTTCGCCAGCGAGTTCAGCGCCGCCAAGGTGGTATACATCACCGCTGCAGAGGTAAACCAGGCCAGCGCCAGCGTCACGGTTAACGGCCCCGGCAGGTCGCGCCCGGTAATGGCGGGCAGCAGAAAATAGAGCCAGAAGATGACGAAGATCAGCGGGATACCGCGGATCAGGTCGGCCCAGATGAAAAGCGCACGCCGCACAATACCGCCATAGCGCCAAGCCACGCACGCCAGCCCCAGCCCGATGACAAGCGCCAGCGCGCCGGCCCCGACGGCCATCATCAAGGTTAACAGCACGCCCCCCGGCTCGCCCTGGGCCATTCTCCCCCACAGCAAATAGTCGAGGTTATCCGTAATCACCGTAACGTTAGCTATCATGCTGCGCCTCCTGCCTCATCGCCGCAGGTTTTCGCTGCCCACGCCGCCCCGGTGCAAAAAGCGTAAACAGCCCGCTCATCGCCAGACCCAGCAGCAGATAAAGCACCGTACCGACGGCAAAAGCCGCCAGCGCATGCGCGTTATAGCTCTCAATCCGGCGAACCTGACTGGTGAGTTCGGCAAAACCAATACCCGTTGCCAGCGAGGAGAGCTTCATTAGATTGAGATACTGCCCGACCACCGGCTGCCAGGCGTTAACCACCCCCTGCGGCAATAACACGCTGCGGAAAAGCTGCCAGTTGGAAAAGCCCTGAGATAGTGCGGCTTCGGTTTGCCCCTTCGGCACCGCCTGGAGTCCGCTGCGGATCTCTTCCACCAAAAAAGCCGAGGTGAACAGGCCAAGCCCCCACGCCGCGCAGAGGAATTCCGGCGTCAACCACCAGACGCCGCCGGGCAGCTGAGACCAGCTGCGATCATCGTTAATAAACCCGCGCCAGCTCTGCGGCAGCGTGTTCCAGGCGGCGAAATACCAGAACAGCAGCTGCACCAGCAAAGGCGTGTTACGGAAAACTGAAACCCAGCTCGCCGCAATAACGCGCCCCGCACGGCCACCCGCGAGCCGTAGCCCCAACAGCAGAACGGTAAACAGCGTCGCGATAATTATCCCGGCAAGCGTCACCCACGCGGTGGTTAACAAGCCAGATATCAACCAGGCGCGCGGTGCCCCGGTCAGGACGCCAGCCCAGTCAAAATAGCTGTTCATGGCTCAGCCCTGGCGTCAGCATGCAGCGGGTCAAGCACCTTTTGCAGAAAACGTCGCGCGCGCGGGTGCTGCGGCGAGCGGAAGAAGCGATCCGGCTCGGCCTGTTCGAGAATCTCCCCGCCGTCAATAAACACCACGCGATCGGCTATTTCACGCGCGAACTGCATCTCATGCGTCACCACAATCATGGTAATACCGCTGTGGGCGAGATCCTTCATCACCTGCAGAACTTCGCCGATCATCTCCGGGTCGAGCGCCGAGGTCGGCTCATCAAACAGGATAATTTGCGGAGATGATGCCAGCGCCCGGGCAATGGCGACGCGCTGCTGCTGCCCGCCGGAAAGCTGCGACGGGTAGTGGTGAGCCTTTTCCGCCAAACCGACACGAGTCAGAAGCACCAAAGCCTGCTGATGCGCCTTTTCGCGGTTCCAGCCATGAACGTGGGTTAGCGACAGCGTAATGTTTTGCTCGGCCGTAAGATGGGCGTACAGGTTGAACTGCTGGAAAACAAAACCGATACGGCTTCTCAGGCGGCGAAGCGCGGCACGACTCAACCGTCGGGTTGGCTTTCCGTCGATGAGAATGTCGCCGTCGCTGAGGGTTTCGAGCTGGTTGATAAGCCTTATCAGGGTGGATTTACCCGAGCCGGAGGGGCCGCAAATCGCCACCACTTCGCCCGGTGCAATAGTGAGGTCAATACCGCGCAGAACGGGATTATCGCCATAGCTTTTGCTCGCTTTGCGAAACTCAACGCTGGCGGACTGCAGATGCAAAAAATCCGCAGCCGAAGCTGCGGACAAATGAGGCGGTCTTTTAAACATATTATTTGGCTACAATTTTAAAACTGCGCGGCTGCGGGGTTTTGCTCTCAGGGCCAAACCAGGCGTTATAAATTTGCTCCGCCTGGCCGTTTTGCTCCAGCTTCACCAGCTCGTCGTTAACCGCTTTCAAAAGGGCCGGTTCCCCTTTCTTGACGCCAACGCCGATCTCTTCCTTGCTCAGCAGATCCGGCAGAATTTTAAACTTCGCCTTATCCGGCGCTTCAGCCAACAGCCCGGCAAGAATAGTGCTGTCCTGGGTGATAGCCTGGACATTACCGTTACGCAGCGCGGTAAAAGCCAGCGGGATATCATCATAAGAAAGCACTCGAATTGACGGGAAACGTTGCACCAGCGCCTGTTCTCCGGTGGTGCCTTTTACCGCACCCACGCGCCCTTTCGCGTAATCATCAAGCTTATCCGGCCCGGAAGCCGGGACCAGGAACTGCTGCCCGGTCACAAAATATGGGGTAGAGAAATCCACCACCTGGGCACGCTCCGGGGTAATGGTGATATCCGCAACGATTAAATCGACCTTCCCGGACTGCAGCAGCGGAATGCGGTTCGCCGGGTTGGTGGCCACCAGCTCAAGCTTAACGCCTAAGGATTTTGCCAACGCTTTTGCGAAATCAACGTCATAGCCCACGATATCGTGCGTTTTGGCATCTATGGAACCAAAAGGTGGATTAGCGTCAAATGTCGCCACTTTAATTACCCCTGCCTTGTGGATATCCGCCAGTTGGTCTGCGTGGACCGCGGCGGAGGTCAGGCCGGACAGGGCCAGAACCAGAGAGGCAAGAGCCGTTTTGCTGCGTGTCATGTTGTGTGAAGTTGTTTTAGATAAAGACGTTACCTGTGCCATTGATTTTCCTTGTTATCCCGTCTGTAAGCGAGCTATGTGCTTACGCTCGCATAAGCCTTCCCCCCTCGCCAATGCTTAATCCTCCATTGCATATGCGAAAAATGTATTAGTTAAATCTCGGTTAAATTTTTCACTTATAGATGTAATAAATAGTTGTACTAAGTGATTATTTTAAAAATAAAAACATCCCTGTTTCAGGCTTAAAATTGTGATTGACCCAATGGTTTTAGGATCCAGTGGAAAAGTTTCTATTCCCTCTCGCCGATAAGCTTTTCAAATAACAGGAGAGGCAAAATGAAATCACTGGCTCACAATTTGTTGCTATTAATTTGCTGTTCGATTTTGATGTCCGCCCTGGTGACCGCCATTTCACTCTACGGCAGCCATCGAAGCGCGCAAAGTACCGAAAGCGGCCTACTGGCTAAGGATTTGATGTCTGACATTAAGCCCGCGCCGGTTTACCTGATTGAGATGCGCCTGGTGCTTTCGCGCGTGGTAGAAGGCACGCTCAGCGTCGACCAGGCCGATGCGGAGATCAAACGCCTGAGCGCGCAATGGCACCAGCGCGTTGATTACTGGAAAAGCACCCTGCCGCCAGAACTGCAGGAAAACCTGCTCGGAGAACAATACCGTGCGGGGATGGCAATGATTAAAGATGCCAATGACCTGGTGGAGCTTATTCGCTCGGGCGCACCGACGCCGCTATTTGAAAAGCTAAAGGCGGCGGATACAGACTTCTTCGCCCATCAGAAGGGCATTGAGTCATTCGTCAAAGCGTCCGGCCAGTATGCCGATAACGCGGTCGGAAAAGCGCAGCACAGCAGCGCCAACTCGACGCAATGGCAGCTGATTGGCTCAGGCGCCGCCGTTTTACTGCTGCTGGTTGTCGGCTGGTGGGTACACCGCACCATTTTCCGTTCCCTCGGTGGAGAACCGAGCGAAGTGGCCGAAATTGCCAACGCCGTAGCCTGCGGGGATCTCACCTGCGAAGTAAAAGTCCGCGACGGCGACAGAACCAGCGTGATGGCGGCGATGGAAACCATGTGCCAGCAGTTAACCATGGTCATCCACCTGGTTCACGAGAGCAGCAATCAGATCTCCAGCCGCTCCAGCGAAATCGCCAGCGGCAATATTGACCTCGCCTCCCGCACCGAAGAGCAGGCCAGCGCGCTGGAGCAAACGGCTTCATCAATGGAAGAGATGACCGCCACGGTTAAGCAGAACGCCGAAAATGCTCAGAGCGCCAGCCAGCTGGCGAATACCGCCTCAAGAAGCGCGGAACAGGGCGGCGCGGTTGTGGCGCAGGTAGTAGAAACCATGGACGGCATTTCAAGCTCGGCCAACAAGATAACCGACATTATTGGCGTCATCGACAGCATCGCCTTCCAGACCAACATCCTGGCGCTGAACGCGGCGGTGGAAGCCGCCAGAGCCGGTGACCAGGGGCGCGGTTTTGCGGTCGTAGCCGGTGAAGTTCGTAGCCTGGCCCAGCGCAGCGCCAGTGCGGCCAAAGAGATTAAAGAGTTAATTGAAGATTCGGTGAATCAGGTGGCCAGCGGCAGTAAGCTGGTTAACGAAGCGGGCAAAACCATCAACACCGTGGTGCAGGATGTGAAGCGCGTGGCGGCCCTGATGGTCGAAATCACCCACGCCAGCGATGAGCAAAGCAGCGGTATTGAGCAGGTCAGCACGGCTATCAGCCAGATGGACGTCACCACCCAGCAAAACGCCGCGATGGTGAACC
Source organism: Enterobacteriaceae bacterium RIT693 (assembly GCA_009668225.1). Taxonomy (GTDB): domain Bacteria; phylum Pseudomonadota; class Gammaproteobacteria; order Enterobacterales; family Enterobacteriaceae; genus Cedecea. Next base: position 73,529 of record WJYK01000006.1, read on the forward strand.
AGGCCTCAGAAGCCGCCGAGTCGCTGCTGGCGCAGACCTACGAACTGAATACCGCCGTCTCCCAGTTTAAGCTGGCTAGTCTGTAAAATCGTCCCCGGCCAGGGTGCTCAGATAGCGCCCTGGCGTGGTGCCGAGCGCCTTTTTGAACATGGTGATAAACGCCGTGGTGGAGTCATAGCCGAGCGACTCCGCCACGATTTGCACCGTCATTCCGCTTATCAGCAGGCGCAGCGCAACGATAAGCTGCAGCTGCTGTCGCCAGCGTAGAAAGCTTAGCCCCGTTTCTTTCACCACCAGCCGGGCAAGATTGCGCTCGCTCATCGCCATCTCACCGGCCCATTGCGCAAGCGTCTTCTTCTGCTTCAAGTTTTTCGCCATACTGTCCGCCATCGCACGTATTTTGGGGTGCGAGGAGATAGGCAACTGGAGCTGCTCAACCGGCTGATGGGGAAGCTCATCAAACAGCACCTGCACCAGCCGTTGAATGGGCGCGCAGCCGAGATGTTCGTGGGTAACGTTAGACAAACGCAGAATCAGTTCCCGCACCAGCGGCGAGATCTTCAGCGCGCAGCACTCTTTTGGCATCGCCACCGCATCAGGTTCGATAAATAAAAAACACAGCCGCGCGTCCGCCGTCACCCGGTTGCTGTGCGGCATTTGCCCCGGCACCCAGACCGCATACTGCGGCGGCACCATCCACATCGAGTTGGTCACTTCGCTGGTAATGCCGCCGTGCAGCGCCAGAATCAGCTGCCCTTTACGGTGTGTATGGACAGGCTTTTCGTTATAGGTTTGCGCGGCGCGAATGCGAAACGCCAGCGCGGGCGTCACAATGCTGTCCGGGTCAAAGCCTTCGAGATCCAGGTCACGTTCCATAGTATGTCCGAATTTAGCGATAATCTGTCATTTTAGCTTGATTCGTAAAAAGGCAGAAGCGTGTATCTTTGCCTTACCGTTTTTCAGGACACAGACATATGACCTCCACGACTTCAGCGAGCAAGAAGAGCCGCATTCTGCTTCTGCTCGGCATTCTGATGATTGCCACCACCCTGCGCGTAACCTTTACCGGTGCAGCACCTCTGCTGGACATGGTGCGAGATGCACTTTCGCTGTCCACCGCGCAAATTGGTATTCTGACCACCCTGCCCCTGCTGGCCTTTGCGGTTGTTTCCCCGCTTGCCGCCGGAATCGCCCGCCGCTTCGGCACCGAGCGCAGCCTGTTTGGCGCGTTGCTGATCATCTGCGCCGGTATCGCTTTGCGTTCCGCCGGCCACGCCGCGTTTCTGTATATCGGCACGGCCATCATCGGCTGCGGGATAGCGATGGGCAACGTGCTGCTGCCCAGCCTGCTTAAGCGCGACTTCCCCGGCCAGGTCGCCAAACTCACCGGCGCCTATTCGCTGACGATGGGCGTTGCCGCCGCGCTGGGCTCGGTGATGGTGGTACCGATTGCCCTGCACGGTTTTGGCTGGTCCGGCGCGATGCTGTCGCTGATGGTTTTCCCGCTGCTGGCGCTGATTGTCTGGCTGCCTCAGTTGGGCAGCAGTACCGTGATGAACCTTTCAGGCAACCCCGCGCTGCACAGCCGCGGCATCTGGTCCTCGCCGCTGGCCTGGCAGGTGACGCTGTATCTGGGCATTAACTCACTGGTCTATTACGTGATTATCGGCTGGCTGCCTTCTATTCTGATCAGCCACGGCTACAACGAAGCCGAAGCCGGGTCGATACACGGGATCCTGCAGCTCGCCACCGCCATTCCGGGGCTGTTTGTCGGCCTGATCCTCAGCCGCCTGAAAGACCAGCGCGGGATTGCCGCTCTGATGGCGCTGCTTTGGTGTATGGCCACCCTCGGCCTGTGGCTGCTGCCAGCCTTCTCTATCTTCTGGGTGTCGCTGGGCGGCTTTGGCTCTGGCGCGGCGATGATCCTGGGGCTCTCGTTCATTGGTATGCGCACCGGTTCCGCGCATCAGGCGGCGGCGCTGTCCGGTATGGCGCAGTGCGTGGGCTATCTTCTTGCCGCCTTTGGCCCGCCGGTAATGGGTAAAATTCATGACATCACGGGCAGTTGGGCGATTCCTTTATTGGGTTGCGCACTACTTTCTGTCGTCATGGGCATTTTTGGGGCTTATGCTGGGCGCCAGAAAGAGATCGGCGCGGCGGAGTAAGCCGCAGCCTGAACAGACCCACAAGGAGGATCGAATGGCATCATCAGCACCGCAGAACATTTTTGACGACCCGGTATTTTTTGAAAATTACCGCCGGTTACGGGAGCAGGACTCCGGCCTTAACGGGCTGCTGGAGATCCCCGAGCTTTACTCCCTTCTGCCCGCTCTGGATGGTCTGAAGATCCTCGACCTGGGCTGCGGCTTTGGCGACTTTGCCCGCTTCGCCCGCGCCCACGGGGCGGCAAGCGTGACCGGTTTTGATATCTCGGAAAAGATGCTGGCCCAGGCGCGTGCCGCCACACAGGACGCAAACATCAGCTACCACAATTTACCGCTGGAGCAGTTCTCACCGGAGGGTGAAACCTGGGATCTGGCTATTTCGTCGCTGGCGTTACACTACATTGAAGATTTTGCCCGCCTGAGCAATACGATCTTTGCCGCATTAAAACCCGGCGGGGAGTTTATCTTCTCTGTAGAACATCCGATGTGTACCGCTTTCCCGGTAGGCTGGCAGCCGTATAAAGAAGAGGTTATCTGGCCGGTCAATCACTACCACCAGCAAGGCTTACGCCATACCCGCTGGTTTGTGGAAGATGTGCAGAAATACCATCGCACCACGGAAACCTATGTCAATACGCTGCTGGACAGCGGCTTTGCCCTCACCCGAATGCTTGAAACCAAGCCCACAGAGGAAACTCTGGCGCAGCATCCCCGGCTGGCAAAAGAGATGCGCCGCCCGGCCTTTTTAATTCTTCGGGCGACCAGGCCTCGTTAAAGAGAAAGCCCGTGATGCGGGCCTTTCTGTTTTATCTCTCCGCAGCGGCAAGGAATGCCTCAACCAGTGGGGAAGGTTTTCCTTTCAGCGCATTGCGTTCATGCTGGAACAGCGTCCCCACAAAGAACGGGTGCCCCTGAAGTTCTACCGCACGAATCTCGCCCTGCTTATCCCAGCCGGTCGGCTTCAGCGGCTCATCGGCAAGCGCAGTGGCAAAAAATTCAGCGATGCCATAGTTGCAGTGGTAGCCCTCTTCGATTTCCGTCTTGCCGTAGGCTCGACCGGCAATAGAGTCAGGCAAAAGCGTAATCGTATCCGAAACCTCCACCAGCGAGCAGCTCAGGCGGCCAATCACCAGACGGCCTTCGCTTGCGGTTTCAGCATGACCCGCATCTTCCCAACCCAATACATGACGTGCATATTCAACAACCGCGTACTGAAAACCTCCGCAGGTACCCAGGAAAGGAATGCCGTTTTCGCGGGCGAAGCGGATGGCAAGGTATGCCGCCTCTTCATTCAGATAAGGGCTGGCGGGTACGCACCAGATGGCATCGTAGCCCACGAGATCTTCATTACTGGCCACTTCCAGTGAGGAGAGCCAGTCATAATCCGCGCTAACGCCAAGGGCAGCGGCCGCATTATCTAATGCCTGAGGAATGGCCTGATGAGCAATAACCGCAGAGTTATAATCGCCGACAAGCGCAATACGTAACGTGGACTTCAGCTGTGTGTCTGACATACTTTTGTTGGCCTTATGTTTGAGGGAAGAGAACAACATAAGGAATGACAGAGTAGGCGTTTTGCCGCACGCTGACAACCGCAAAAATTGGCAGTCCTCTCCCCTTCCCTGAGGGGTAAACAATGTAGTACCGTGGCAGGTTCACTTCGCCGATAAAAAACGATGAAAACAAAAATACTGGTTAGTGCCTGCCTGATGGGATTTAAAGTCCGCTATAACGGTAGCGAAAAATCGCAGACTGGCGCGGCCCTCGCCCGCCTGCAGGATGAAGGCCGCCTGGTGATCCACTGCCCGGAGCTTGCCGCCGGTCTTCCAACGCCGCGCCTTCCCGCTGAACTTAGCGGCGGCGATGGTGAAGCCGCATTTCTCGGTCATGCCGCCATTCTGGAAAGCGATGGCAAGGACGTCACTGAATCCTATCTTCTTGCCGCCTGGCTCGCGCTGCAAACCGCCCAGGAGAATAACTGTCGCTTTGCTATTCTTACCGACGGCAGCCCGACCTGCGGCAGCCAGAAAATTTATGATGGTCACTTTGCAGGTAAAACAGTACCGGGTCAGGGCGTGGCAGCGGCGCTGTTGCGCCAGCACGGCATCGAAGTCTTTGCCGAGCATCAGATCCCGCAGCTGTTAAGCAGGCTAGAAGACGTCGATAAGGAGAAGGCATGATCCGCTGTAAACGAGTCTATGAAGCTCCGGCCGGGGATGACGGCTACCGGGTGCTGGTAGACAGACTGTGGCCGAGAGGGATGAAAAAAAGCGACCTGCGCTACGATGAATGGCCGAAGGAACTGGCACCCTCGAACGAGCTACGCAAAGCCTTTCACGGCGAAACAATCGATTTCGCTACGTTCAGCGAGCGCTACAGGCAAGAGCTTGCGCAGAATCTGGAAGCCGCCAGGGCGCTTGCCCGACACGGCGATAGCGGCACGCTGACGTTGCTGTATGGCGCCAAAAATACCGGCCAGAACCATGCGCTGGTGCTGGCCGACTTTTTACGCCACTGCCGGGATCAGTAGCTGAGGTGAAGCTCGTCTTCCTGCAGGGAAAAATCTTTATCCAGTGGCATTAAATGCTCAGCGCGCACAAAAGCGTAGCCCTGGCGACCATCAAAGGCGACAACTTCGCCGGTGACCAGCCACAGCGGGTAGTTTGCCTCCAGCGGTAACTGCGTCACAACGCCCGTCACCGGGTTAACAAAACGCTCGCCCGGCTGGCACAAACCAAACAGCTCCACCGCCTTACCAATATTCACCCGCCCGGCTGCGGTACGGGCGCCGATGACCATCGCAAGGCTGCCCGGTTTTAATTGAAACATCTCTGCTCCCCTCACTTTTTGCCGCGAGATCAGAACATTCCTGGCACAAAAAGTAAACGGTATAGCGGCAAAATACTGAGATTTTTCTTAATTTATTTCGCCAGCCTTTCCGCCAGCGCCGCAAGAAACAGCCGTAGCGCGGCAGGCAGATAGCTTCGGCTACGGTAAATACCGTAGATCCCCATCGACCTTGGCGGATAAGCCTCGAGCACGTTGACCAGCTCTCCACGCTCAAACCGCGACTTCGCATCCTCAACCGGCAGCATCGCAATCCCCACGCCGTCCGCTACCGCATCCATCAGCACCACCGAGTCGTTCGCGCTAAAATTACCGCTGACCTCAACGCTCAACGGCTCGCCATTTTCATCCACCATTTGCCAGATGTTGCGCAGAAAATAGCTGTATTGCAGGCAGTTATGGTGCTCAAGATCCGCCGGCGAGCGCAGCATCCCCCTCTTTTCAATATAGGCAGGTGAAGCGTAGAGCATAGACTCACACTCCCCTAACCGCCGGGCAATAATATTGGGATCAAGATCGTTGGTGATGCGAATGGCCAGATCGATACGTTCCTCAATCATGTTCACCGCCTCGCTGCTGACGTGTAGTTCGACCCTGACGTCCGGATAGTCACGCAGGAAGTCAGACAAAAAAGGCACGATGTAATAACGGGCGCCAAACTGTGAGCAGGCTACGCGCAGGGTACCTGACGGTAAATCTTGCTGCTTCTGAGCCGCAATACTTTCCGCCACCGCGTTCAGCGCACGCGCTTGCTGCAGCACGCGTTCACCGGTGGGGGTTAACGTTAGCCTGCGTGAGGAGCGGTGAAGCAACCGCTCTCCGGCCCAATGCTCCATTTGTTCCAGATAGCGGCTTACCATCGGGCGAGACATATTCAGCGCCCGCGCCGCCGCGCTCAGGCTGCCCAGTTCACAAATACGGGTATAGACTTTTGCCGCGATGATCCTGTCCATTATTTCGCTCATCTGCTCGATTTATGAAACTCATCTTACCCGAATAAAGCCATTACGATTCACATAATGCAATTTAAACTGTTTTTCATCCCCAAACGGGCTTATTCATTCAGATGATCAGGATAGAAAGAGATGAAGACACAGACCCTGGCTGCGGCCACCCTTTTGTTCAGCAGCGCAAGCTTTGCCGCACCGCTGACGCTCAACGTCTACAACCCGCAGGACAAGGGCGTATTCCCGGTCACCTCTACGTTGATTAGCGGCCCAACGGAAGCCACGCTCGTTGATGCCCAGTTCAGCGTCAAAGACGGTGAAGCGCTGGTGAAGATGATTCAGCACAGCGGTAAAAAGCTGACCCGCATTCTTATCACCGCCGGTGACCCGGACTATTACTTCGGCCTGGAGCCCATTGTTAAGGCATACCCGCAGGTAAAAATTGAAGCCACTCCGCTGGTCGTTGAGCATATCAATAAAACAAAAGAAGAGAAGATCAAATACTGGGGCCCGATTCTGAAGGACGGCGCACCGAAGAAAGTCTTTGTTCCTCAGGTCACGCATGACACCACCTTCACCGTAGACGGTGAAAAAATTGAGCTGCGCCAACCTGCCTCACACGCGGCCTATTTGTGGATCCCGGTCAATAAAACGATCCTCGGCGGCGTAGGCGTCAGTTCAGGTATTCACGTCTGGACGGCAGATTCCCAGACCAAAGCCGCGCGTCAGGAATGGCGTGATGTGCTGGACGAAATGACCGCCCTTAAGCCGCAGCGCGTGATCCCGGGGCACTACATCGGAGACGTTAAGCCAGGGGCTGCTCCGGTTGTCTTTACCGGCGACTATTTAGCCGACTTTGAGCTGGCGCTGAAAAAGGGGAAAAGCGCTCCGGTCATCGCGGAGATGAAGCAAAAGTATCCGGGCCTTGCCGATGAAAGCTCCCTGGAAATGAGCGCCAAAGTGAATACCGGTGAAATGAAGTGGTGATCCGCTAAATGTGAAAAAGGGAGCTTACGCTCCCGTTAATATTGATGACAAACAGCCGAAAAACGTGGTTTTCGACTGTTTGGGGCAAGTCAGTGAACATAATTCATTGTTTTTATGAGACCGAAGTTAGAGACCTTTTGGAACAATAAATCTTGTCGACTGCCTTAAGGGAGCTTGCGCTCCCTTCTTTATTATTTGAAGTCGACCTTCATCAGCTCCGGAATCGAATAATCCCGGGTGGTTTCCACGCAGCGGCTGATGTAATCGACAAAGCGCGGCGGCGGCGACATGCCCAGGTCCAGCAGTTTCTCATTGGAGAAACGGACATTCAGCATGGAGAACTCACCATACAGGCGCATCGCACGCAGCATTAAGCGTTCATTGCACGGCCCGTAGATAGATTTAAAACTTCTGCGGCTCTTCACCAGCTCACTGTAATCCACCTGCTCGTAATTGGAGAAGATAGGCGTCTGGTTCAGGGCGCTGGACATCGCCTCATCAATATCGGCAAAGCGAATGCTGCTCACGTCCCCGGCAGAGATGTGGTAGACCTTCTCTTTCAGCGACTCGCTCTTCGCCAGCAGCAACAACGCTTCGGCGCAGTAGTCCACCGGAATCACGTCGATTTTATCATCCAGCGAGCACATAAATTTACCGAGCATCAGCACCATGCGGAAGACCCAGAAAATGCTGCTGGACGGGCGGCAGCCCTGCTCGCTGTGGCCAACCACGATAGACGGGCGGGCAATAACCAGCGGCAGCTGCGGGAACTGCTCGGACATCATGCGTTCAATGGTGGATTTGGACCAGGTGTACTGCACCAGATGCTCTTCTTCCGGCTTGCTCGACATGCTTTCAGTCACCAGGGTACCCGCATCCGGCACGCAGGACATCGCGGTGCCTACGTGCAGGAAACGCTGCAGGCCTTTGACCTGTGACATACGACGGGCAAACTGCAGGGTGCCCTCGACGTTAACCTTCCAGATCAGCGCATTTTCGCCAAACGACGCGACCGCGGCGCAGTTGATGACGTGCGTGACATGGGACAATCTTTCATCATCGAGAAAATGTTCAGGCTCGGCTAAATCACCCAGTAATATATTTTCCGGGTTAATTTGCGCCAGCTCAGCTTCAGTACAACCAAAATTAGCAAGGTTATTTCTAATTCTGGCCACGCCCTCCTGAGGAGAGTTCGCTCGCACCAATAACAATACGGAACTAAAAGAGGATTCAGAAAGGGAGCGGGCTAATACCGCGCCGCCCAGGAAACCAGTCGCACCGGTAATCAAAAGATGATTCATTATTATAACCTCAGGAGTGAAAACACGGGCATAGTAAAATGACAAGAATAAACGCTTCCTCAATAAAGCGAATTACCCGTACATCATGCCCAGTACTTTCGTGTAACGGTTTGTACATCCTTGTTTTGAAAGAAAAATAATTGAATGGAAATTAATTTCAAGCGCAACCATTTTTGCTATTTTTAGATGTCGGGAATATTAAGAAAACCTTAATCAAGGATAAACAAAACCGTTATTTCTGGGTATGACGGAACTCTTTTTTATTTAAGAGAAATAAAAAGCCCACAACCGTGGGCTTCGGGTACGAGCAGCTTGTCTGGTGACGGCCCGCTGTATCAACTGCCTTTACCCACAACCGGGGAGGTTCGGGCAGGCTGCATCATCGGGTTACTCCCGGGTTTGTACCCAGAAGGCATGGATCAGCCCCGGGAAGTAGCCCAGCAAAGTAAGAATGATATTAAGGATAAAGGCCCAGCCAAAACCTTTACCAAGAAGCACACCCAGCGGGGGCAGGATAATCGTGAAAACCACTCGCCAAAATCCCATATAAACTCCTGATAAATTCAGTTAATCCATTCAAAAAAAGCAACTAACCTCTTAAGGATAGACGAATCTGACAATCTGCTCAGTCTGATTATTCTGGAAAATTTAGTTTTAAAATTCATATTCAAAAAAAATCATCACCTGGCGCTTGCTAACAATGGCAACTCAGGATAATTTCTTGCCTTCGGTAGCTTGATGAACCCTCATTCCGCTGTCGAAATATGCCTATATTTCTCCTCCTCTGGAGGGTCCGGAACCACTCTAAAAAAGATCCGGTCGATCACCAATTATATTAATGATGATAGCCTTATGGTGACCCGGCGTTTGCCGGGTTTTTTCGATTATATGCCCGCGAATAATGCAATCAGCGCCAATGCCGCAGGTGCGGCCTGTACATAAAGTATTTTCTTACTGGCGGTGAAACCACCAAATAACCCGGCGACCAGTACGCAAAGAAGGAAAAATAGCTTAAATTCGTAGCCATTGCTGACCGCCAATAGCCCATAAATTAATCCGGCGGCAAGAAATCCGTTATACAACCCCTGGTTCGCCGCCAGCGTTTTCGACTGACGCGCAAACTCAGGTGTTAAACCAAACGCTTTTTGACCCGCGGGTTTATCCCAAAGCACCATCTCCAGCACCAGAATATAAAGGTGAATCAACGCAACCAGGCCGATAAGAATACTGGCAATCATAGGCTATTCCTGATGGGGTTATATTGTCGACGGCGAGCGCTACACTTCATAGCCCAGCGCTGTGATAACGTGTTCCATCGCTTCGTCAGTCAGCGGGGAACGTTTGATTTTATGATTCGCCAGCATGGTTCTGACCACGCCGGCAATCACGATATGTTTGGGCTCCTGCCCTAGATCCCGCATCTCCAGCACCACCTTACCCACTACGCGGCACATCTCCTGATACAGTTCATCGTCTTTTGCTTTTTTATCCATCTCGCCCCCGGCTTATCTGTTTGATCTTACAGTAGCATTTATAGTCAAAATTTATAACCCACTGGTCAATAAGCGCCTTTGTTGTTACTCAGATTGATAATAAACCAGGATGATATCGATGAGATTTTCACCGCTGATTATGGTGACTGCGGCCACATTTCTCCCTCTCCAGCATTTGCCGTGGATGTCTCACAGATTGACGGAAAAATTCAGCTTTGGGTACGTTTAACCCCTTGCAGCAGATTTGCTTTCTTTAAAGGTTTTCAATAGATAAAATATTGTCACAACAATGACAAGAAACCTCAGATGAGGTTTTCACTAAATAGTTTTAGAGGCGGCTTGATGCGTTACCGTTCAGACATTGATGGATTGAGAGCCATTGCGGTTCTGTTTGTGCTGATTTTTCACGGAGGGCTAAACCTTTTTCCATCAGGATTTATTGGGGTAGATATTTTCTTCGTTATCTCAGGCTTTCTTATCACGTCGATCATTGCTACTGCATTAAATAATAACAAACTTTCTGTCACCGATTTTTATGTTCGGCGGCTTTGGCGTCTGCAACCCGCTCTGATTGCTGCGATCTTTTTTAGTCTGATATTTGCGACAATTTTTTACCTTCCGGAAGATTTCACCCACTATTTACGCGAGGCCAAGTACACAACACTGTTTACCTCAAATCAGTATTTTTCGCGAGCAACAACGGCTTACGCCGCGCCAGACACAGCATTCCTGCTGTTACTCCATACATGGTCGCTGTCAATTGAATGGCAATGGTATTTAGTCCTGCCTGCGGCAATGATACTCATCCATAAGTATCTTCCCTCTCGCTGGCTCAGCCCTGTTGCCATTTCTGCCACGCTGGCCATGGTCGCTTTATCTCTGTATCTGTCACAGGCATTTCCGGATAAAAGCTACTATTTTTTAAGCTCCCGGGTATTTGAGTTTTTGTTTGGCAGCAGCCTGGTCATGCTAAAATGCGAAAATCTGAAACCCAGCGATTCCCTGGCCACAGGTATTGGGCTCGCAGCCCTGGCAGCCCTATTCTACTGTGCCACCAGAACAAATATTGTCCTCGGTTATCCTGATTTTCATGCCGTTATTGTTGCCGCAGCCTCGGCTGCACTTATTTTCGTTGGCTCAGTGCCTGGCGGGATTGTCACTCGCGCTCTCTCAATACCTCCTCTGGTCTTCATCGGCACGATTTCTTACTCTCTGTATTTATGGCACTGGCCGATTTTTGCAACAGGGAGGTATCTGGGCTTTGAAGAAAATGGGGTATTTACTACTGTCTGTTTCGCGCTCACTTTTTCCCTGGCGTGGCTTTCTTACCGGTTCATCGAAAAACCGTTCAGAAAGAAACGTATCCCACTGTTAAAATCCTTTATTTACCTGGCATTGCTCCCCGCACTCTTTTTCATAGTGATCAGCGCTATTTCCGAAAAACAGGATGGTTTCAGCTGGCGTTTTGGATCTCAATTTCAGCAGGTTGCATTCGCCCTCAAGCAAAACGAGTCTCGTGACAGAAAATACTGCATTGATGGCAGCAGCGAACTTGAGAATAAGGACTGTACGATCGGTGACGTAAATGCCGCTAAAAAGGCATTGCTGATTGGTGACTCACATTCAAATCATTTCTGGAGCTTCTTTGATGTACTGGGTAAAGATGCTCATATGTCAGTTTTAGCGCAGGCCACCTCCTCCTGCTTAACGTTACCAGGCGTCTACCTGTTTGACTGGTGGTACTTTAAAAATACCGTTTATCAAAAATGCCATGATGATAGTGAAAAGTACTACGAAAACATCCGGCAAGGACACTTCGATTATGTGATTATGGGTGAAGTCTGGAGTAACTACGCTGGTGACAACATCGTCAACCATCCTGACGATCCCCGTTCGCTGGAATTGTCACATCAACGTATTGAAGCGGCAATGAAGCAAGCTTTGGAGATTATTATCCAGTCTGGTGCACGGCCGGTGGTCATCAAGCAGATTTACACTATGCCGGAAAACTTCATGCGCTGCTTTTATGACGGTGTGAAGTTCAGAAAAAATTATATCTCTAACAGTTGTAACGCTAATACATGGTCAGGTGATACCAGCGAGTGGTTTCCACAGCTATTTAACCAACTACAGAAAGCGTACCCGACACTCATTATTATTGATCCGAAAGACGTTCAGTGTTCGGAGAATATATGTAAAACTGACATTAATGGCGTTCCTGTCTATCGCGACGTCGGCCATATCAATGATTTTACCTCTCATGAATTTGGCGTAGAATATTTACGACAGCATAAAAATCCCTTTGACTGAATAAACGGGAAAATGAACGAAAAAAGGCGCGTTTCAGCGCCTTTAGTTTATTCATCCCACTTGAATGTAACACCGGCACGAGCCGTACCGCTGCCACCATCGCGATCGTACTTTGAATAAGGATCGGACAGCAGCTTTTGGTCACCTTTATCAAGCTTGCCGTACATATTTTGCGGTTTCTTCTCTTCGTTGCTCAGGCACACGTTCCCGTGGCAGCCTGGCTCCTCTTCCGCCTCACTCCAGACCAGCTCCGATGCCGGTTTATTCGCGGCATAAACGTGGGTGGCAAACAATACTGCGCAGATGATGAGCGTCTTACTCATAAATACTCCTTTTTATGATAATGATAATCATCTGCGATTTTAACATCATCCTGTCCAGTGACGACAATCAGTTTAAAACTGATTATTTTCGGCTGAATTAGCGATAAATAGCGTGATGTTTCCTGCCGCAGGTTACCCCAGAATCAGGACATCTACCGCCCTCTGCACCGCCATATCATCCAGACCATTGGCGTACAGAACCTGTACCATATCGGCTATCGACTCACGCGATAGCGACGCTTGCCCCACAAGCAACTGCACCACTGCCGTACCAATTACCTGCAGCATTTCGGGATTAAATTCCTCGAAGGCGCCTTTATCCATATCCATAGCCACTCCATAAATAAAATTCCCTGCCTTTTAGCCTGGCACACAGATTCCAGGACAATACTGAGATCGTTTATCTCTCGCCTTCTCTTTCTACAGGACGGCAAATAACTGATTGAAACAACGCCTCAACATTTAGCGGACTTTTTTATGTCTAAATTTTACAGCCAGGATAATGCCTGTCTAATAATCACTCGTCGATGCTGCCGGAAGCGCTTATCATTAATAAATAAGGGGAGACTACGCAGGAGAAAATATGCTGCAATTCGATGTTTTCGGCCGCCGGGTAGGCGTAAGGAGGGTCGGTGAACAATGGCTACTCTATCGCGTTGATCCTAATGAGGGGAAATATTCCCGGATTTATGATGTGCTCATCCCACCATGGTTGGCAGAAGAAGAACTTCCCGGCTGGCTCGGGGATATTTACCATGAGGCGGCAAGCGAACGGCATCCTGATGTTAAGTGTATTGATACTGACGAAAAGCGCTAAAAAACACCTTGTTCACGAGTGAAAGATGTACAGCCCCGTTTTGTGCTAATGTCGGTTCGTTCCCGAAAACGGAAATAATCCCGTTCAGCGACGTCAGTGAGTCCTGTGCCGGTTTCATTACCTGCGCAGGAGGCTTGAGCCACTAAATAGTAAAACCCGCACAGTGCGGGTTTTCGTGGTATTCGGTGTGCTTTCCAGTCGCTCCGTGGTACCCCATCTTCGCAGACTGAAAAGCGTTATCTGGAGCGGCCAGTGGGAATCGAACCCACATCATCAGCTTGGAAGGCTGAGGTAATAGCCATTATACGATGGCCGCGAAGGCGCGGGTCTGGCTCCCGCAGGCTGCGTATACGTTTTAAGTCCTTCGCGCCCGGACTATCGCGTCGGTAGGCCAACATGATGAAGGTCTACACTTGCCTGGTACCGACTACCGGAATCGAACTGGTGACCTACTGATTACAAGTCAGTTGCTCAACCTACTGAGCTAAGTCGGCTTTAACTGGACCGCCACCGGGGCCTCGAACCTCGTACTACAACATAACGGTTGTCGCTCTTCCTGATGAGCTAGTGGCGGTTGATAATTCTGGTTGCGTTTGAAACAACAGCGGCATAGTACACAAGCGAAATTAGTGATGTAAACAACCTGGCATTCAGAAAAGTCTCGAACTAAGCAGCTAAAACTCAGTGCCCTTAGCTGTCACGGACTCTAAAGGATGCGATATACAGCGCGATAACCATTAGAAGTATTGAACCAGCATAAGCAAGTACTTCAGCCGGACCTTTATGCTCAATGATGATCAACCTGATAAGCGCAGTGATGCCGATGTGTATAAAGTATTGCAGCGGGAATTCGTAGCGAGATTTAAAATACATAATAATCAGTGCAATGAATTCAAAATAAAGAAAATAAGTAACAATCCCTTCAAGCAAAGAATGTGTGGTCACAATATTAGCTTTACTGAAAAGTAGCACCGATAAAATAAAAATCTCCTTACCAAGGAAGATAATTAATATTATTGCGAGCATAAACAATCCGGCACTACTGGTCCACTGCAAGAAACATGATATATAGCGTGAGTGTTTTAATCCGTTCATAAGCAATCCTTTGGGCATATTCCCATGAATCACGCCTATCTTAAACGGAGATAAACCTCAGGATATTTAGAGGTTGCTTTGTGGATTCCAGCGACATGGGTTTTATTATAGCACAACTTGCCCTCTTCCCGTCTGAAATCGGCCCGTGGAAGCAAGCAATGTTCGTTTCTTGCGCCAGGCAGGTTGGTCACGTTGAAAATAAAGGGTATTTGACCGGGCAAGAGTAATAACGGCTAAGGATTCTTTTGGAAACAGGTTTTGATAACTGATTTTCACATGTGAGGAAACATAACCACTGAGTAAGAATATTCTGGTGGATGTGAGTTTATCGCCTGAAAGCGATGGCGGCGGAATTGTTGAATAAGCAGGTTTGTCTTTGATTTCCACCGCCGAACTCAATCATTTAAAAATCAGTAGTAAATAAAAATAATCAATGCCAGTACACGGACTTTGCTCACATAAAAATCAAGATGTTAGGTGATCGCTATTTAATCTTAGAGGGAAAAAACAGGGATTTTGTGACTTAATCATTCTGGATAGCCCAGCGATGTGCGGTTTGATCCATTCCAGACACTCACTGGGCATTCGTCGTTTACTTACATTTATCGTGCATATTGCTAGCCCCTACAGGGCGCCAGACTCCCCAGAGACCATCCGAACCCGGTGCAGTTCCCTGTATCCACCATCCATTGAGCCATTCTTTCCCCTGCCAGGAGACTTTTTCACAGGCGGCGGCATACGTTTTCGTGCTGCTCCACTCTGGTGCTCCGCCTGTTGGCTTAACCCTTTGTAATATGCTGGTTTCCTGGCTGCTCTGCGCACCGTGTGTATCGGTCACCGTCAGTTTGAAGCGGTAACTGGTTTGATTTTTCACATCCGGCAGACTCACTGAGGCAGTCAGGGTGCCAGGATTTTTAAGTGTCACCACCGGGCCTGCAGTTTGCTGCCATTGATAGCTCAACGCATCTTTATCCGGGTCATAGCTCCCTGCACCGGACAGGATCACAGTTCCAGCACCGGTGAGTTCGGCAGGCGAAGCGCTGGCTTTTGCGACCGGTGGGAGATTGTCCGGTGGTACGGGAACATCCTGCTCACCAAGCGTTAATTCAAAATCATCAAAATGAACATCAGAAGTGCTCCCTGCTTTCTTCGTCGCCTGAACCTGAAGCTCCAGCAGGGCAGCCTCTGCTGGCAGCGCAAGGGAAAGCTGATTGTTTAACCAGCGCTTGTACTCTCCCTTTGTCTGGGTTTGAGACGTTTTCAGTAATTTTCCTTTTGCATCCCTGGCAAGCAGTGTCACGGTTCCCGTGTCCCCATCCCCCCAGCCATTACTCATAAACCGTAATGCAGCGGTGGTTTTTCCTTTAGAAACGATGGCGCTATCCAGGGCAATGGTTTGACTCATCTGGTCCCGTTCGGCTTGATTGGCGGCACTATCATTGCTGCGTGCGGTAAAGAAATACTTTCCACCAGATGGTGTAATACCATCCTGGCTCGTAACCACGCGGAACTGCCCAGTCTCAAGGTGCCACCCGCTCAGGTTCCCGTTTTCAGCCCCCGAGTTTTGCAGCGAGGTCGGCCACTCATCACCCGGAATATCCCCACCTTCCGTTGTAAAGGCCTGCACACGGATAACAATGTCCTTTATGGCTGTATTTTTTGAGGCAACTGCCAGATGCCACTTGCCTGCAGCAGGTGTCGCCACCCCCAGGAAGGTATTCCAGTGTTCACGGCTTGCAAAGTCATAATCATTCTGTGACGGCCAGTTCCCTTCGCTGATATACAGGGAAAACTTGCTGGATTCTTCATGATTTGCTCCAGGCACAGCGCTGACGACTAAACGGCGTGTATTTTTAGGCACATCCAGTTCAATGCGCTGTAGATAGCCATTCGCTGAACTGAGCGACACCGCCTGCTGTTTGAGAAGATGGGCATCTTCGTGTTCAAACGGGACGACAGCAGGATTGTAGGCAGATATTTTTTCCGCATTGGCACGCCATACCCGTGCCATATTGGCCTGCCCCTGCTTGCCGATGGCTAATCCGTAATTATCATGCAGGTCAGGGTTGGAGTAATATCCGATATCATTACCACACTGGATAGTTTTGGTTTTGCCGTTATCCCACCCATAAGCATCATCATTACCAGGAGAGCAGTGTCCGCCACCAACATTGTGCCCTACCTCATGTCTCAGGGAGGTTGAGGCGTAAAGGGCATTGACGGTATAACGACCATTGACATATCCCCAACCAATCGCCGTATCATTGCCATTACCTTCAAAAAAACCGGCAATCAAATCAGGGCTATATTGCTTGATCCCTGACTGAAAGAGAGTGCTAAGGCTCGACAGCGTATCCGTTGTAATAGCACGATCCTGGTCTATAATTTGGGTGCCAACCAGTCTCACCCTCACCTTTTCTACTCTGGAATTTTTTAGTGCCTGGTTAATCGTGGTCACCTGTGCAATCGCGAAAGCTTCGTGATCGACAATGGTTTTTGCCGCCGCTTTTGAGAATCCGGCCAGAATATCAATGACGATATTACCTTGCGCATCCCTGTCAGCCTGGTAGGTGCTGGCACCTTCCCGAGTGAGTTGCTGCTGCGCCATTTCCTTCAGAGTAGGCATCAGGTAATCCGTCTCTTTAAAAGTCGGTTTGCTAAAAGTCACCCGCGTCTGCTCACCTGTGGCATCACCGTAAACCAGCTGGTGCAGGTTAGGATATAGAGCCAGGAAACGGTTATCGCCTCGTAATACAAGAATGAGGTCATCGCGATCGTTTGAAGACTTGGTCAGCGAAGGCATCTGACCTGTATAAACCACTGCATCCCTGTAATGGTCCGCCTGTTGTAGGTGAGTAGAGAGGCCACCCGAGCTCACAGAAAGTTTTTGCACGCTTCGTGCATTGCCTGCCGGCACTGGCAGTGTCAGGAAAGTACCTGTTTCAACAACTTGCGTAGCATGAGCAGATGCGTTGGGGAGTGATGGTAATGCATTTGGAATATCCCTGTCAGTGGCGTGCGAGACCTGAAAGGATGCAGCAACCGCAAGGGCAAGCAGGGTAAATTTGTTACACTTCTTCATAATCCATTCCTAAATATAACTAAATGTAAATATTCCCTTTTATCTCTGCAAAAATAGGGGACGACAGGAACAACTGAAATAGGAATAGGGAAGGATGAGATTAAGAACCCTGAAGTTTTCCAACGGAAAATACTGCATGAGCAATTTGCAGACAAAAGCTTCCTGTTACGTCATTGTGCATACTGCTGGTCGTACTCAAGAATGAATGGCACGCAACCTACACTGCTGAGCTGCTTATAATATTATTGGTGTTATCCACTTCCGCTGCTGGCACAACGCAGACCGTATGTGCAGTGAGTATGGAGGATTCAATGCGGGCAGTTATGGGGCTTTTAGGTCAGGGGTTTTGATAACTTATTTTGATAACCGTTCGAAAACTAATAATAAAAACGGGAACCCTAAGGCTCCCGTTGTCACATCACCAGCGGCGCTGATTACATGTGTTTAATGATAGCGTCGCCAAACTCTGAACATTTCAGCAGCTTAGCGCCATCCATCAGACGCTCGAAGTCATAAGTTACGGTCTTAGCTTCGATAGCGCCTTCCATACCCTTAACGATCAGGTCTGCCGCTTCGAACCATTCCATATGACGCAGCATCATCTCTGCGGACAGGATGATGGAGCCTGGGTTTACTTTGTCCTGGCCTGCGTACTTAGGTGCGGTGCCGTGCGTGGCTTCGAACAGCGCACACTCGTCACCGATGTTTGCGCCCGGTGCGATACCGATGCCGCCAACCTGTGCCGCCAGGGCATCAGAAATGTAGTCCCCGTTGAGATTCATACAGGCGATAACGTCGTATTCAGCAGGACGCAGCAGGATTTGCTGCAGGAACGCATCGGCGATCACGTCTTTCACAACGATCTCTTTGCCGGTGTTCGGGTTCTTGATTTTCACCCACGGGCCGCCGTCGATCAGCTCGCCGCCGAACTCTTCGCGAGCCAGCTGGTAGCCCCAGTCTTTGAACGCGCCTTCGGTGAACTTCATGATGTTGCCTTTGTGCACCAGGGTCACGGAATCACGGTCGTTGGTGATTGCGTATTCGATGGCCGCACGAACCAGGCGTTTGGTGCCTTCTTCGGAGCAAGGCTTGATGCCGATCCCGCAGTGCTCAGGGAAACGAATTTTCGTCACACCCATTTCGTCACGCAGGAACTTAATCACTTTGTCTGCTTCGGCGCTGTCTGCTTTCCACTCGATGCCAGCATAGATATCTTCGGAGTTCTCACGGAAGATAACCATATCGGTCAGCTCAGGCTGCTTAACCGGGCTTGGGGTGCCCTGGTAATAACGTACCGGGCGCAGACATACGTAGAGGTCAAGCTGCTGACGCAGGGCAACGTTCAGGGAGCGAATACCGCCGCCGACTGGGGTCGTCAGTGGGCCTTTGATGGCCACGCGATAGTCGCGAATCAGGTCCAGCGTTTCTTCTGGCAGCCAGACGTCCTGGCCATAAACTTGGGTAGATTTTTCGCCGGTGTAGATTTCCATCCAGGAAATTTTCCGCTCGCCGTTATAGGCTTTTGCCACGGCAGCATCCACCACTTTAATCATGGCAGGGGTCACGTCCACACCGATACCGTCCCCTTCAATGAATGGGATCACCGGGTTGTGAGGAACGTTGATTTTGCCATTTTGCAGGGTGATCTTTTTACCTTCCGCCGGAACGACTACTTTGCTTTCCATTCACCTCTCCTTCGAGCGCTTCTGGTTTTTTGTTAATGATTTGTAATTTGCGGGCTCATACTACTGCAATATCGGGCTCGCGCCAATCACTCATGTTTTCCGTTATAATGCGTCAATCCACCCGCGCTGAAAACACTATGAACAAAACTTCTTTTAGGAATCACCAAGTTAAACGATTCAGCAGCCAACAAGCCGCCAGGCGCAAGAAGCCTGACGGGCCAAAGAAGCTGGTTATCTTCAATAAGCCGTACGATGTGCTGCCGCAGTTTACCGACGAAGCCGGGCGCAGCACGCTGAAGGATTACATTCCTTTACAAGGTATCTACGCCGCGGGCCGTCTCGACCGGGACAGCGAAGGGCTGCTGGTGCTCACCAACGACGGGGCGCTGCAGGCAAAACTGACCCAGCCCGGCAAACGCACCGGCAAAATTTATTACGTGCAGGTTGAAGGCGAGCCAACGGAAGAGGCGCTGGCAGCCCTGCGTAGCGGCGTAACGCTGAACGACGGCCCCACGCTTGCGGCAGGTGCCGAACGGGTTGCCGAACCCGAGTGGCTGTGGCCGCGTAACCCGCCGATTCGCGAACGTAAGGCTATTCCCACCAGCTGGCTGAAAATCACGCTTTACGAAGGCCGCAACCGCCAGGTTCGCCGCATGACCGCGCACGTAGGCTACCCTACCCTGCGCCTGATCCGGTATGCGATGGGGGATTTGACCCTCGACGGCCTCGAGCCGGGAAGCTGGCGCGAACTCCCACTCACCTCCGCGTAAGGAAAGCTCATGTTTAAACCGCACGTCACCGTGGCCTGCGTTGTGCAGGCCGAAGGTCAGTTTCTAGTCGTCGAAGAAACCATTCAGGGTAAAGCGCTCTGGAACCAGCCCGCCGGGCACCTCGAAGCCGACGAAACGCTGCTTCAGGCCGCGAAGCGCGAGCTGTGGGAAGAGACCGGCATTAGCGCCGAGCCGCAAAGTTTTATCCGCATGCACCAGTGGATCGCCCCGGACAACACACCTTTCCTGCGCTTTCTGTTTGCTATCGACCTGGACAAACAGCTGCCGACCACGCCGCACGACAGCGATATTGACCGCTGCCTGTGGCTCAATGCCGAAACCATTATAAATGCATCCAATCTGCGCTCGCCCCTGGTGGCGGAAAGCATTCGCTGTTACCAACAGGAGCCGCGTTATCCCCTGTCGATGCTGGGGGCTTTTAACTGGCCGTTTACAGAGGGTGTCAAGTAGCAGGCTGCGTGATAGAATACGCCGCTTTGAAGTTCAATGTCGTGAGTCTCTCCATGTCTGATAACAGCCAGAAAAAAGTGATCGTCGGGATGTCCGGCGGCGTCGATTCCTCCGTTTCCGCTTACCTGCTGATGCAGCAGGGCTATAAGGTGGAAGGCCTGTTCATGAAGAACTGGGAAGAAGACGATGGCGAGGAGTACTGCACCGCAGCGGAAGATTTAGCCGATGCGCAGGCCGTTTGCGACAAGCTGGGCATTGAACTGCACACCGTTAACTTTGCCGCAGAGTACTGGGACAACGTGTTCGAACTGTTCCTCGAAGAGTACAAAGCCGGGCGTACGCCAAACCCGGATATTCTCTGCAACAAAGAGATCAAATTTAAAGCCTTCCTCGAATTCGCCGCCGAAGATTTAGGTGCCGACTACATCGCCACCGGCCACTACGTGCGCCGTGCTGACGTGAACGGTAAAAGCCAGCTGCTGCGCGGCCTGGACGGCAACAAAGACCAGAGCTACTTCCTTTATACGCTGAGCCACGAACAGATCGCCCAAAGCCTGTTCCCGGTCGGCGAGCTATCCAAGCCAGAAGTGCGCCGCATTGCCGAAGAGCTGGATCTGGTCACCGCGAAGAAAAAAGATTCCACCGGCATCTGTTTCATCGGTGAACGCAAGTTCCGCGACTTCCTGGGCCGCTACCTGCCTGCACAGCCTGGCAAAATTCTGACCGTAGATGGCGAAAGCATAGGCGAGCACCAGGGGCTGATGTATCACACCCTCGGCCAGCGTAAAGGCCTCGGCATCGGCGGCACCAAAGAAGGGTCTGAAGATCCGTGGTACGTGGTGGATAAAGACGTCGCCAACAATATTCTTATCGTCGCACAGGGCCATGACCATCCGCGCCTGATGTCCGTCGGGCTGATTGCCCAGCAGCTTCATTGGGTGGACAGAGAGACGCTAACCGCGCCGCTGAGCTGTACGGTGAAAACCCGCTACCGCCAGACGGATATCCCCTGCACGATTACCCCGCTGGACGACGAGCGCATAGAAGTGCGCTTTGAAGAGCCGGTGGCTGCCGTTACCCCAGGCCAGTCCGCGGTGTTCTACCTCGGCGAAGTGTGCCTCGGCGGCGGCATTATTGAGCAGCGTTTGCCGCTCGTCAGTTAATTACACACAAGGACGCAGCCCGGTGGCTAAAAACTACTACGACATTACTCTCGCGCTGGCCGGCATTTGCCAGTCAGCCCGTCTGGTGCAGCAGTTAGCCCATCAGGGTCATTGCGACAGCGACGCGCTTCACGTCTCGCTCAACAGCGTGATTGACCAGAATCCGGGTTCAACCCTGGACGTTTTTGGCGGCAGCGAAGCTAATCTTAAGCTCGGGCTTGAAACCCTGCTTGGCGTGCTGAACGCCAGCAGCCGTCAGGGCCTGAACGCCGAGCTGACGCGCTATACGCTAAGCCTGATGGTGCTGGAGCGCAAACTCCACGCCGCCAAAGGTGCGATGGACACGCTCGGCAACAAAATTAGCGGCCTGCAGCGCCAGCTGGAACACTTCGATCTCGAGTCCGACACGCTGTTAAGCGCTATGGCCGGGATCTACGTCGATGTCATCAGCCCGCTTGGCCCGCGTATTCAGGTCACCGGCTCCCCTGCCGTGCTGCAAAGCCCGCAGGTGCAGAGCAAAGTGCGTGCCGCGCTGCTGGCCGGTATTCGTGCCGCCGTGCTGTGGCACCAGGTTGGCGGTGGCCGCCTGCAGTTAATGTTTTCCCGTAGTCGCCTGACCACTCAGGCCAAACAAATTCTCGCTCATTGTTAACCTCTCAGGAGTTGTTATGGAATTATCCTCACTGACCGCCGTTTCCCCCGTTGACGGGCGCTACGGCGACAAAGTCAGCGCTCTGCGCGCTATTTTCAGCGAATTCGGTCTGCTGAAATTCCGCGTACAGGTCGAAGTACGTTGGCTGCAAAAGCTGGCCGCGCACGCAGCGATCAAGGAAGTTCCTGCTTTTGATGCGGACGCAAACGGTTACCTTGATAAAATCGTGGCGGAGTTCAGCGAGGCTGACGCCGCGCGCATCAAAACCATCGAGCGCACCACCAACCACGACGTGAAGGCGGTGGAATACTTCCTGAAAGAGAAAGTGGAAGCGATCCCTGCCCTGCACGCGGTGTCCGAGTTTATTCACTTCGCCTGTACTTCCGAAGACATTAACAACCTGTCCCACGCGCTGATGCTGGAAACCGCACGCAAAGAAGTCGTGCTGCCGTACTGGCGTAAAATCATCATTGCTGTGAAAGATCTTGCCGTCCAGTACCGCGACATTCCGCTGCTGTCCCGTACCCACGGCCAGCCTGCGACGCCGTCCACCATGGGTAAAGAGATGGCGAACGTCGCTTACCGCATGGAGCGCCAGTTCCGCCAGCTCGGCAACGTTGAAATCCTCGGTAAAATCAACGGCGCGGTCGGCAACTATAACGCCCACATCGCCGCTTACC
Source organism: Enterobacteriaceae bacterium RIT693 (assembly GCA_009668225.1). GTDB lineage: Bacteria > Pseudomonadota > Gammaproteobacteria > Enterobacterales > Enterobacteriaceae > Cedecea. The sequence continues at coordinate 96,317 of WJYK01000006.1, forward strand.
CGGAAGTCGACTGGCACCAGTTCAGCGAAGAGTTCGTGACGTCCCTGGGCATTCAGTGGAACCCGTACACCACCCAGATCGAACCGCACGACTATATCGCCGAGCTGTTCGACTGCATCGCGCGCTTCAACACCATCCTGATCGACTTCGACCGCGACGTGTGGGGCTACGTGGCCCTTAACCACTTCAGGCAGAAGACCGTCGCCGGTGAAATTGGCTCCTCCACCATGCCGCACAAGGTGAACCCGATTGACTTCGAAAACTCCGAAGGCAACCTCGGTCTGTCTAACGCCCTGCTGCAACACTTGGCGAGCAAACTGCCGGTGTCCCGCTGGCAGCGCGACCTGACCGACTCCACCGTGCTGCGTAACCTGGGCGTGGGTATCGGCTACGCGCTGATTGCCTACCAGTCCACCCTGAAGGGCGTGAGCAAGCTGGAAGTAAACCGCGACCGCCTGCTGGACGAGCTGGATCACAACTGGGAAGTGCTGGCTGAGCCTATCCAGACCGTGATGCGTCGCTACGGCATCGAAAAACCGTACGAGAAGTTGAAAGAGCTGACCCGCGGCAAACGCGTTGACGCCGAAGGCATGAAGCAGTTCATCGACAGCCTCGAGCTGCCGGAAGAAGAGAAAACTCGCCTGAAGGCCATGACGCCAGCCAACTACATTGGCCGCGCCATCACCATGGTTGACGAGCTGAAGTAATGAAAACGGCCCTCTTCGGAGGGCTTGAGGTTGCTGACAAAGAGGGAAAAAACGTGGTTTTTCCCTCTTTGTGGTTATCAGCCGAAAATCAATAAATTGATTTTCCTGTTTTCTTTAACAAGCCGTCTGGTACTACTTCTCTCGCCAGAGGCTTTTCAGCAGTCTAAGGCCCTCTTCGGAGGGCTTTTTTTTGCCTTCCGTTTGCCCCTCACCCCGGCTCTCTCCCTCCGGGAGAGGGTTAGGGTGAGGGGCTCCAGCCGTATTAGCTTGTTGACTCAGCGTTAATCTCCATAAGGGCATTGTTTATACGAGGTTTATTCCCTGTCATTAATAATTAGCGCTAAACTATCAATACTATGAATGGATTGAGGAAATACAATGCGCGTACTGGTCGTGGAAGATAATGCCCTGCTGCGTCATCACCTGAAGGTACAGCTGCGTGAAGCAGGCCACCAGGTGGATGCGGCCGAGGATGCCAAAGAGGCAGACTATTTCCTTAATGAACATACACCGGACATTGCGATTGTTGACTTAGGGCTGCCGGACGAAGACGGCATGAGCCTGATCCGCCGCTGGCGTAGCCATGACGTCACCATCCCGATACTGGTGCTGACCGCCCGCGAAGGCTGGCAGGATAAAGTTGAAGTGCTGGGTGCCGGGGCCGACGACTACGTCACCAAACCGTTCCACCTTGAAGAAGTTGTCGCCCGCATGCAGGCATTGATGCGCCGTAACAGCGGCCTGGCCTCGCAGGTGATTTCCCTGCCGCCGTTCCAGGTCGATTTGTCCCGCCGCGAACTGTCGATTAACGACAACCTGATCAAGCTCACGGCGTTTGAATACACCATCATGGAAACCATCATCCGCAACGCCGGGAAAGTGGTGAGCAAAGATTCCCTGATGCTGCAGCTCTACCCGGACGCCGAGCTGCGCGAGAGCCACACCATCGACGTGCTGATGGGCCGTTTACGTAAAAAAATTCAGGCCGAGTACCCGCAAGAGGTGATTACCACCGTGCGCGGCCAGGGCTACCGATTCGATCTCCACTAAATGCTGAAAATCTTTCGTCACATTCTGCCCCTCTCGCTGCGGGTTCGCTTCTTACTGGCTACCGCAGCGGTCGTGATGGTGCTGTCCCTGGCCTATGGCCTGGTGGCGCTGGTTGGCTACAGCGTCAGCTTCGACAAAACGACCTTCCGCCTGCTGCGCGGGGAAAGCAACCTGTTCTATACGCTTTCCAGCTGGAAGGACGGCAAACTGCAGGTGGATTTGCCCGACAACATCAGCATACAAAGCCCGACCATGGCGCTGATTTACGACGAGCACGGCAAGCTGCTGTGGATGCAGCGTAACGTCCCGGACGTGGTGCAGCAGATCCAAAAAGAGTGGCTGACCGGCAACGGCTTCCACGAGCTGGAGGCCGACTACGCCACCAGTAGCGCACTGCTGGACAACGACAAAGACCGCCTCGCCCAGCTGAAAGATATGCACGACGACGAGAGCGACGACGGCTACGAGATGACCCACTCGGTGGCGGTGAACCTCTACCCGGCCACCGCCCGTATGCCTGCCCTGACCGTGGTGGTTGTGGATACCATTCCTATCGAGCTTAAACGCTCCTATATGGTCTGGAGCTGGTTTATTTACGTCCTGCTTGCCAACCTGTTACTGGTGGTGCCGCTGCTGTGGCTTGCCGCCTGGTGGAGCCTGCGCCCTATTCAGGAGCTGGCCCAGGAAGTGCGCGAGCTGGAAAAACACGACCGCGACAGCCTGAACCCGGAAACCACCCGCGAGCTGACAAGCCTGGTGCGCAACCTGAACCAGCTGCTGCGCACCGAGCGCGACCGACACGACAAGTACCGCACCACGCTGACGGACTTAACCCACAGCCTGAAAACGCCGCTCGCCGTGCTGCAGTCGACCCTGCGTTCGCTGCGCACCGACAAGATGAACGTCGAACAGGCCGAGCCGGTGATGCTGGAGCAGATCAGCCGCATCTCGCAGCAGATTGGTTACTACCTGCATCGCGCCAGCATGCGTGGCAACAGCGCACTGCTGAGCCGGGAGCTGCATTCCGTGGCGCCGCTGCTGGACAACCTGTGTTCGGCGCTGAACAAGGTTTACCAGCGTAAAGGCGTGAACATCACGCTGGACGTGTCGCCGGAAATTACCTTCATCGGTGAGAAAAACGACTTTATGGAAGTGATGGGCAACGTGCTGGATAACGCCTGTAAATACTGCCTTGAGTTCGTGGAGATCACCGCCCGCCAGACCGACGACACGCTGCACCTGATTGTGGACGACGACGGCCCGGGCATACCGGAAAGCAAACGCGCGATGGTCTTTGACCGAGGCCAGCGGGCCGATACGCTGCGCCCCGGCCAGGGCGTGGGGCTGTCGGTTGCCAGAGAGATTGTCGAGCAGTACGACGGCGAGATCCAGACAAGTGCCAGTATTCTGGGCGGAGCGCGCATGGAAGTGATTTTCGCCCGCCAGCAGCCGGAACAGGATGAAGGGTGAAATAGTCCCGTAACCCGGCTCGCCATCCGTTATAATCCGTGTCAGGCTCCTCCATCTGCAGGAAGACAATAATATGGATTATCACCTGGATTTAAACTGGCCCGACTTTATTGCACGCTACTGGCAAAAACGCCCCGTGGTGCTGAAGCGCGGCTTTAAAAACTTCATCGACCCTATTTCACCGGATGAGCTTGCCGGTCTTGCCATGGAAAACGAGGTGGACAGCCGCCTCGTCAGCCATCAGGGCGGTAAATGGCAGGTCAGCCACGGCCCGTTCCAGAGCTACGATCACCTCGGCGAAAACAACTGGTCGCTGCTGGTGCAGGCCGTGAACAACTGGCATGAACCGTCCAGCGCCCTGATGCGCCCCTTCCGCGCCCTGCCCGACTGGCGCATTGACGACCTGATGATCTCCTTCTCTGTGCCAGGCGGCGGCGTTGGCCCGCACCTTGACCAGTATGACGTGTTTATTATTCAGGGCGTGGGCCGCCGCCGCTGGCGCGTGGGCGAAAAAGTCGCCATGAAACAGCATTGCCCGCACCCGGACCTGCTCCAGGTTGAGCCGTTCGACGCCATCATCGATGAAGAGATGGAGCCGGGCGACATTCTGTATATTCCACCTGGCTTCCCGCACGAAGGCTACTCGCTGGAAAACGCGCTGAACTACTCCGTGGGCTTCCGCGCGCCAAGCGGCCGCGAGCTTATCAGCGGCTTTGCCGACTACGTGCTGCAGCGCGAGCTGGGCGGCCTGCGTTATACCGACCCGGACGTGCCTGACCGCCAGCATCCGGCGGATATTCTGCCGCAGGAAGTCGACAAGCTGCGCGGCATGATGCTGGACATCGTTAACCAGCCGGAGACCTTTAACAGCTGGTTTGGCGAGTTTATTACCCAGTCCCGCCACGAGCTGGACGTCGCCCCGCCGGAGCCGCCTTACCAGCCGGATGAAATTTACGACGCACTCCAGCAGGGCGACACGCTGGTGCGCCTGGGCGGCCTGCGCGTGCTGCGCGTTGCCGGGGAGGTGTACGTGAACGGCGAGAAGCTGGACAGCCCGCACCGCCCGGCGGTGGAAGCCCTGGCAAGCCACATCAAGCTGGACGCTGAGAAGTTTGGCGACGCGCTGGACGATCCTTCCTTCCTCGCTACCCTGAGCGCGCTGGTGAACAGCGGCTACTGGTTCTTCGAAGACTAACGCCCTGCCCCGCCTTCACCGTTTTTATCACGGCGAAGGCGGGGTCATTCGTCGCAGCCAGTAACAAGTCGTCGATACACCCATTCTCAATTCTCCTGCGTTAGCCCCTCCGACTCTTTCTTTGCAAAACGGCCAGCCCCCTCTTACCGCCGAGGATAAAAAATGGCAATCTGATCGCCGCCTGACCATACTTGAAAAATATTAATAGGGACATTGAGCGTCATCCCATGAGCAAATCGCTGCATACTTTCCTCCTGACCTGCCTGTTATTTGTCGGCCTGTTTCTGAACGCTGCAAGTCCCCTTGCCGCGCAAACCGAAGGCCAGGAACCCGGCCTGAAAGAAATTGCCGGGCAGCTGAAGCAATACAAAACACAGATAGACAACATTAAGCAGCAGGTTTCACAGACCAACACCGACAGCCGGCTGATCAAGCTGTTCGACACCACGCAAAAGCTGGGCGTGGAGGTGGATAACCTGGCCGCCCTGCTGCAGCCGATGCATGAAAAAATTCAGGCTCAGCTGCAGGTTTTGGGGCCTGCCCCGGAGTCTGGCGCGGGAAATGAAACCGCCAGCGTGTCCCAGCAGCGCAACGCGCTGAACAGCGACAAAAAGCAGATTGATGAGGCCATCAGTACCTCGCAAAGCCTGCAAACCAATATCCGCGCGCTGGGTATCCAGATTAACGATCTCCGCCGCACCTACTTTAAATCCCAACTGGCGTCGAACAGCGGGAGCATGTTGAGCGCCACCTTCTGGCTGCAGGAAGCCGACACCCAGGCCGTGGATATCCAGCGCTTCAACGACTTCTGCCAGCAACTGCTGAAAACCTGGCAGGCGGGCTGGGAGCCAGAGTGGTTCTGGGGCACCTTCTGGCTGCTCGTGGCCGCCGCCGGGATTGCGTTCTCCGGCTGCTATCTGATTGAGCGGCTGCTGGTCTGGATCAACATCACCTGGTTGCCGGATGGCCGCCTGCGCCGCAGTTTCAACACGCTGGCCAGCACGTTAGTGACCATGTTTACCATTATGCTGGCGCTTTCTATTGTGAAAAGTGCCTTTTCGCGAGTGGAGGAGTTCCCTCCGCAGGTCAGCGACTTTGTCGATGGATTCGTTCAGCTAGCCGTGTTTTGCTCGCTAATTTATGGCGCAGGCCGGGCGTTCCTTTCCCTGAAACGCCCTTCGTGGCGACTGGTGCAAATCGACGACAGCGTGGCCGAAAGCGTGCGTTACTTCCCGTCGCTGCTGGCGGTTCTGGGCCTGCTTATTGGCTGCCTCGATCTCTTTAATAATACGATTGGTGCCAGCCTCGGGACCACGATCCGCGCCAACGGGATGATTTCCGCCGTCATGGCCAGCGTCCTGCTGGTGATGATGGTGCGCGTGCAGCACGCCCACCGGCGGCTGGAAAAAGAAGGCGAACCTGCCGAGAAACGTTCGCGGCTCGATGCGCTGGTCTGCCTGCTGGTCATGCTCGCCTCGCTGGTGATTCTGGCGTCGCTGCTGATCGGCTACATCGCTTTCGCCCGCTACCTCACCTACCAGGTCATCTGGTTCGGCATGGTGCTGGTGGCGTTTTATTATCTGGTGACCTTCGCCACCGACTTTTTCGCCGCCGTTTTTTCACCGCACACCGCCACCGGCCAGGCGATGAAAAAGTCGCTGCGGTTTAAAGACCGGCACCTGGAGCAGCTGGCCGTGGTGTTTACCGCTTTCACCAAATGCGCCCTGCTATTGATGACCATCATCGCACTGTTTAACGGCACCTTCGGCACCACCACGCCGAGTCTGTTGATCGGCAAGCTGGTGGCGATTTTAAGCGGCGACGGGCTGAAGCAGCTGCACATCGTGCCCGGTAACTTGCTGAACGCCGTGCTTTGCCTGGTGATCGGCCTGTACATTCTGCGCGTGACCCAGCGCTGGCTCAGCCAGGAGCTGCTGCCCAAAACCATTACCGATATCGGCATTCGTGCGTCGCTGATTACGCTGTTTACCAACGTCGGCTACGTGCTGCTGATCCTCATCACCCTGGCCGCGCTGGGCATTCAGTGGAACAACCTGGCCTGGATTGTCAGCGCCCTGTCGGTAGGGATCGGCTTTGGCCTGCAGGAGATTGTGAAGAACTTTATCTCCGGCCTGATCCTGCTGACGGAACGCCCGGTCAAGGTCGGCGATATGATCGGCATCGGCGGCATTGAGGGCGATGTACGCCGGATCAACGTGCGCGCCACGGAGATCCAGCTCAGCGACCGCTCGACGATGATCGTCCCCAACTCGCAGCTGATTTCCCAGAACGTGCGTAACGCCACCATGGGCAACGCGCAGGGGGTGGTCACCATCGCCCTGACCTTCCCGACCAATATTGACCCGGAGCTGGTACGCGATTTACTGCTCAGCGCCTATCAGGACTATGAGGTGATCCTCCCTACGCCTGCGCCGTATGTGCGCTTCAGCCAGCTGGGGCCGGAAGGCATTATCCTGAGCGTGACCGGCTACGTCCCCAGCCCGCGGATGGTCGGCTCCAGCAAAAGCGAACTGCTGTTTAATATTCTCAAGCTGCTGCGCAAAAATGAGGTAAATCTCTCCAGCCCGCAGGAAGTTGTTTTTATGAAGCAGCGGGCGAAGGCTTTAGACGATGACGATGAGTTTTCTTCTTAAGTAAATCTTATTTTTGGAGCTGCTTAACACTTACTGGCTATTCAGGAATTTCCTTATAACTGCTGCGTTGAAGGCGGATGCCTTAGTCCCTACCATCCGCATGGTTGATCGATTTATAAGGAAATAAAGACATGCTGGCGATTAAATGGCTCCATCGGCTTTTAACGGCCATTCTGCTGATCGTTGTGATTGGCTATACCTGGATGAACCGCAGCTCGCCAAACCCGATCAATCCCCTGAAACGAAAATACCAGGTCAACCACAATACCTGGCTGTATATGACGGAACAAAACAGCGGCGGTGCAACCGTTCCTGTCGCCTGGCGCTACTACCTGAGCAATCAATTAAGTGGCGACGACAGCGATATTGCCCGCCAGTTAAGTACTGCGACACCGCTCATAGTCGGCTATGGCACCATTACCAATATTCAGGTGGACGATAAAAACGTTATTTCTGCCACCTACAGCGGGAAAGTGCTGTCGATATCGGATGATGCAACACAAGTTAGCTTTAAAATACAGCCACACTAAAACTGACTTTCCGTGCCCGCCTTCACCGTGCTCTATCACGGCGAAGGCGGAAACACCGCTTATTTAGTGAATTCCCTGCACAATGTTGCCGTCGAGCATCGCCAGCCCCCGCTTTGTTCGCACGAAGCGCGGCGCTTTTACATTCTCTTCCAGCAGGCCGAACACTTCACAGAGCAGATCCGCCATCTGCACCTGCAGGTCTTTAGCAAGCTGCTGGCCCAGCAGCACCTGAGCTAAGGCGGCACAATACTCGCAGAGCATATCTGAATCGGTTTCAGGTGCAGTACCCGGCGCACCCTCCTGCCCCTCTTCCACCGTTAAGCGCTCAATCAAATGCTGCGGCAGCGGCTGCCCCAAAACAACTCTCAGCACTTTAAACCCCGCCAACAACCGGCCGCCCAGCGCAATATATTCAGCGTGATTATCTGTTTCGATCAATTCATCCACCCAGCTGCGGCAAACATGCAGCACATGAAATAAATCGTCCTTTGCACCCAGCGGCATTTTTAATAACGCTGCGACACCCCCGGCAATAATCGTTTGCCCCGTGGTCATTTCCGTATGCGCGGATGTGTTACTATCGGCGTTAGCCATGATGTGACTCCTTTTCAGTTACGTTGTGGTTAGCCCCTGTCTGGTGTTGGCGCACCATTCGGGGGCGAATTCTTTCTTCTTTACCTTTGATTGCCTCTTGAGTACTAAATTCTGTTTTTATACTGGATAAGTCAACAGTGGTTTGGTTTAAAATTATTGGAAACCTAAAAAACTTGAGGGGGATCGCGGAAATATGATAATTGGAAACTTGGGTTACATTGGGGAGTTAAGAATTTTGATGTGGTTTTATTAGGTTGTTGATTATCTTCTTAATTTTACATTAAAATTTTTTAATAAAACTTACAGCACCTTATTCCACCTTGTACAAGTTTGCTAATGAATATTTATCAAAAATCAATTGGCATAATACCTTAATGGTAATCCGTCCTCACCGAAATGAACTCTGTACATAGTCCAACTATGTTAGTTAAAAGCGTGATACCTACCAATATTAGTGGTTTGGTTTTTATCGAATTAATTTACGCTAAGATATATATTATTCACAACACACTTTGAAAAAGAAGCAGAAGTTTACTGTTACTTGTCTAATTGGGCAGAGCATAACTAATATCTGGTTGTATCAATCAAAAAGAAATAACCAGTTGGTGCAGCAGAGTTTTGACATATTGCTCATATGTCTATTGACCGTTTTTTAACATATCTTTGCTGAAGCAGTATTAATGCAATTTTTATCTTCGGCATCATTGTGTTGCTATCAATTGACATTATTTAGTTTATTATATGTTTTTGCATTAAGTTAAATAGGAATTATCAATGAAATGTGCATTAATTTATGATTTTGATGGAACTCTAGCAGAAGGTGATTGCGCCCAACACGGACTAATGCCTTCTTTAGGAATTGATGATGTTGCCTCTTTTTGGCAGTCCGTTAAACAACGGGCAAAGGATGATGATGGCGATGAAATATTGTCTTATCTTGGGCTTCTTGCTGAGAAAGCAAGTGAGCTTGGTTCCCAGGAGTTAACTGAAGCCAACTTGAAGAAACATGGAAAATCAATCCCATTATTTCCCGGTGTGCAAGACTGGTTTAAGCGAATCAATGATTATGCTCAAGAACATGGTTTGGAGTTATATCATTACATAATTTCTAGTGGATTAGATGCGATGATTAGAGGCACATCCATAGGGTGTGAATTCCGTGACATCTATGCATGTAAATATCATTATTCTCCTGATGGAAAAACCGTTAAATGGCCAGCACAAGCAATCAATTACACTACAAAGACTCAATTTTTATTTAGAATAAATAAAGGCATTCGTAACTCATGGGATAATGCAGCCATCAATAAATTCATAGAACCTGAAGAGCGAGAGATCCCTTTCGAAAAAATGATATACTTTGGAGATGGAGACACGGATATTCCAGCAATGAAAATGATTCGATATCAAGGCGGAATTTCTTTGGCCGTATTTGATAATAAAAAATGGAATAATAAGACTACACAAGAAAAAGTTGAGAAGTTAATAGCTGAGGAGAGGGCTAATTATGTTGTCCCTGCATTGTATGATGAGGGAAGTCAATTGGATGTTACAGTAAAAGGACTGCTACAGTTATTTAAGAGAAAGGGGTAGCAATGTAATGACGTCCGATCCTGACTCAAAGCTAACAAATTATTTTCGTAGAAGTTCCGAAGCGATCAAGGAGCGAAAGTTAAAGTCGCGATACCAAATTTATCACGCAATTTAGTACCTATCCCACAAAATGATTTACAACCCCTGGGGGTGGCAAAGATCTTGATCCTTACCACCCACAGAGAAAAGGAGCCCAAAAGCGATCTTGGAATGTTACATTTTCCAGTGGACCTATTGTGTGGAGTCGCCCTATTGGGATATGGGCCTAATTAGCTGCACATTTTATGAGATTCAATATTGGGAAAATATAGAGTTCTTCTTCAACAACTTTAGTTTTCTTAAAATGTTCAGAATGAAACTTTAAATGTTTTATTAACGTTTTCTCCCAAGATTCATCTTTAATATTACCTTCAACCTCAACTATTTTCTCGAAGCAGAATATCATTCTTGCCACGTACCAAACATATTGGTCATACATAGGGTCTCGCTCATGTCTACCATCAACAGTGTAACCCTTAGAGAAATGCGGGTTTTCCATAGCTAATTGCAAATATGCTTGATAAGCCGTGTCTGCAATAGTTTTTTTGGCAATTTCTTTGCTCTCACAGATGGTTGCTTTGGCAACTAAAATCGCCCAAATAGCCACTCCAGCACTTACCAACGGAGAAGCTATAGTAGCTAACTTAACTAATGTGTCCATATGAACTCTTAATGTTTTCGATTGAATCCAGCAGGCTGGGACTTTGTCTTTCTGTATAAACTTAGCTTACGCCTAAAAGCTGCTAAATCTATATCAGCAGTGCTAATTGCTATTTGGCCAGTCCCATGAGCATGAGAGATCAGTTTGTGATGCTTCTCTTTGTATGGGGCTTGCATACTTGAACCACCATACTCTCCCGTATTTGTAATAACAACATGTTGATACATATGCCACTGAAGCGCTGAAGCCATATTATCAAATGTGTCAATATCTTTATTGTACGCCACAATGACAAACATATCAGTTAAATCTCTCAGGTCTGCCGCGAGCTTTATATCTGTTGCATCGTAGCAAATCGCGCCAGTTATTTTAAATGGTCCTTCTGGATTCCCCTCAATCGAAATAATATGTTGGGATGGCCTATATCCCTGAACACCAAGAGTAACTTCATCTACTGTCATATGATATTTACCCTGGTCACGAATACGCCACTGAGTTCCTGATTCGGAAGAATCTGGAATGATCCAGCGAGCTTTATTAACAATTTTTCCATCTTGCTCACAGAAGACAAATCCGCAAAATATGATGGCTTTAGTTTTAAATGCCAGAGCTTTTACTATGTCTTCGTCTTCTGGATGAACAGCCAATTCAGAAAATACAATAAGATCAGCAGTACTGGTATGGTCTCTAGATTCCGTCTTAAGTTTAGTATTTAAAGTCTGCTCCGTTAGCTTACAAATTTCCGCGAGGTGCTCTCTATGCTTCCAACGCAAATCGGAATTATCCAGTGTTACGTCAGAAGGGTGAAAATGTTTATCTTTCGGAAATAACTGCTGTACAGTAACAATTCTAAATTGGTTAGATGCTAACTCAGGTCTACTGACAACAGTAGGTAATGTTGGAACATTGGATGAAGTGCATATTTGCTTTTCTAAATAAATTAGCCTTTCTATCATACATTTTCTAAACTCATCAAGGCAAGTAATTGACAATATATCGTCTTGCTTTATGTACGAAGAAGAAAAACCTGGCCATTGCAATCCATGCTGAAGAAAGCTTGCAAACCAATCAGTTATAGTTCCATATGAACCTACAATTGATTCTGGTGTATGTAACATTCCCATACGTCGCTTGTAAAACTGAGAACGTATACCATCATACTTTTCGCCATTAAACTTTAAATCATTTCGCTGAGTGTAATCCACATTACCCAAAGCGGCACTTCTTAGCACACTACACACCCAATATAATTTTTGTGCATCATGTTGTTGAGGGGGATGAGAAGCTACTAACCACTCAGGGCTTGCATAGCGCGGGTCTGCAGGTATTTTTCCTATTTTATCTATCGAACATGAAATATTAACACCAGGACGCCATAGTTCTGTCCATGATGTTGATACATCTGATAAATTTACTTTTATTTCATGTGGAGAATACTGCTTACCATTAGATTTCCATGCTTTTTTCTCCTTATTACCTAGAAGATCAACTAATGCTATACCCAGTTTAAGAAGAGCATGTTCATATTTAAACGGATTTTCCTTGAAGCTGATTACTGATGAAAGATTATGCTCCGAACCATTTGGTTTTGACTCATTTTTAGGTATGGCCCATCTAAATTCGTTAATCCTATTTTTATCTGTATCACTATCTTTCATCCTAACTATTTCTTTCCAAATTGCGTTCCAAAATTCACCACCACGGAAAGCAAAATTGTTTATAATTGAATCTACTGCTTCTTTATTTTTTGTATGTGAAAGTAGAAAAACAGCATTTGCTTGATAATCTTTACTGATCTGAGCAGATAATTCAAATAGATAACCATCACTAATATTCAATGGTTCTAAGTGTTTTTTAATCAAGACGTTTTGGAGTCTAGTAAGATCAGGAGAAGCTTTATTACTAGCTATAAACGGCTTGTTGATTACTGCAAGATAGAGTAGTGCTTGCTGATATGCATAACTTGGAATGTCAGATTTACAAGAAAGTAGTTTTTGAGCAAATGATGTAACTTCACTCATCAACTTTTGATAATTATACATGTACTCTGGCTGTATATTTCGGTAGAGATCAACGACGCTACGAAATATATCAGAAAGAAGATATAGCATGATATATTTATCACACTTATCACGATTTGATTTTATTCTTTCAAAAATATCATCAAGAATGGTTTTATAAGCATCCAGATTAGGGTTTATGGCTATTGCCTTACGGAAGATAACCATAATCGATGGATCTTTAAGCCATGCAATAAATAATTTCTTTGCAATCAGCTCAGATTCATTATCAAATTGCTCTCTCTCTTCAGGTGAGATCAGTTTGCTTTTTTTAGTTAAGCTTGTTTCCAGTCTATGGGCCGAAAATCTACGCAAAGACTCTACTTTAATCGATTTATCATTGTTAAACCCTGGGAATGAATCATTAGCATCATCGAAGAAATTATCTTGCTCAGTCAGTAATAATTGTTGAAGTGCTGGTATATTATTATCTAGCCCGTTACGCTCAGGAATACTCGAAGTTCCTATTTCATGCTGAATTTCATTAATTCTATTTGTAAGGCCGCTTCCGTTATCAATATCTGAAAGTATTAAAATTGACGTTTTTTTATCATTGACCTCTAAATAAGGTTCTCCATCTAACTTATCTTGTTTCAATGTTTCATCGAGAACATCTTGAACTAACCCATGCACAAATTCCTTAATTTCTTTATTATCTAGCGCCTCTCCAGAAATTACCAACCTGATATCATCTACATATCGACAGTAATCATGCAGTATAATACGGCTACCATCACGAAACTTAGAAATTATAGACTCATCAAAATCAATGAGATATGCATTCGCCAGAGCTCCAGCCGATGCTAAGCCTTGAGGAAGCCCAACGATTTTTTTTAAATCCAAACTTTCAAGTAAATACAAAGAGTCTTTAGGCCATGTCCAATTCAAAATTTGACTTGCCAAACTCCAGAAATCATTATTATCTGAAACATTGTAATCGTAATGTTTAGAAGATATTTCTTTAAGTTTTTTTATCAGAAGATCTATTTTTATAGAGCTAAAAAAGTTTTTCAAATCCAAACTAACAATATAAACATCATCAATCCCACTGACTTTATTTACAGTTTCCCTTCCTATATAGATAGGTCTTTGTAGGAAATTTCGATAATCTGTAGAGAACTTCCTGTAATATTCGCTTCCACCCCAACGAAATCTGGCCTTATCATTATTCCAATCACAAACAAGCCTATTTCCGTAACTAACAACTTTATTTTTCACATGCTCAGCATAGCCAAGGCTACTTAGTGAACAATCTTTCTGTCTCGTTTCTAGCGAATCAGCAATACACATCATTACGGCTGTAGCAAAAGACTGCTCCTTGATAGATATATTAGCCAATGGTCTTAATTTTCTATCCTCTTTATTTGTAACCCACTTCCCTTTTTTAAAGAACCAGTTAGCACCTTTGGGAGCGAGTATTAATTCAATATCATTTTTGGGGAAAGTGGCATTTTTGACTTCATTTGACCATTTAGTGACTTCATCACTAATATCAAATGCACATTTGTCAAGCGCTAATAGGTCTGCATACCAATTGTGAGTTCTGACAAAACTGTCTGTTTTTTTCCATGCTAATCCTAAAATAAATGAGTCCTTAAGGTACTCGGAATCAGGTTCGAGGTTATAATACTTTTTATCAAGTAGTTTCATTTTTCTCAACTTAATCTTAAGCGTTCTTATTCACTTTAACTACAGCATCAAAATTCACTGCTTGTATCACTCCATATAACTATACTACCGTTACTTAATAGAATGATCCACGGTAAGTTTCAAAGGTTGAGTCCTGTTGAATGGCGGTCCACCTGATACATCAGGCAATTCTTTTAGGCTTTAAATCAGTTTGTACGAAGGGGAACGTTGTCGTGGCCTACAAAATTGGCCACCTACTTAGAGTTTTCCAGTATCGGTCCGTTTGGCGGTAAAGTAATCCCCCTGAAGAATCGATGATGACATAAGTAGGATTTTCTTCGAATCGAAGATTTTGTGGTATTTCGATGATGCGTTCTAATTTTACTAACCTCCAAATTAGTGCTATTCGCATACAAGGCAAGGATGACACTTAAGCTTGGTCAGCAATGTCCGCTCTTGGCAAAGAGCGGATATCATACCCCCCCATAATCTAATAAATAATGGCTAAAACCCATCTATCAATATTAGTAGGTCACTGTTCTGAACCGAGCCTTACCACCTTTTACCACCAACTAGACAACCCAAACAATAACTGCCACAACTGTCACGATCGATGCCAACACTCATCTGATATATGCTTAAGTTAATGCCTTTGCAAAAAGCGTGACAAACCGCACATTGCAATACGCAACACACCTCATCCCCCACTGCTCACAAATTATTCACTCCCTGCTTTATCCCCCCAACACCATCTAACGCAAAATTCACCCGATACTTCACATCATTCATCTCATAGAGCAGGTTATAGGTCACATCCTGCTTAAGCGTCAGGTTAAAGCAATGATCCGGGTATTTTTTCTGAACATAATTTTCAAAAAATAAAGACTGCCGATAGGTATCTTCTGAGGAGGTTAAAAGATAATAGGTGATAACATCACCTTCTTTCGACTTAATGCAAATTACGTCACTGTTCTTTTGATAAACAGTGCCCGCGTGTCTAAAGTCAAGCCGGTCGCCGACGCAGCCCGAAACTAGAAATATCAGGACAAGCAGAAGATTTTTCATGCGGAATAAGTCCCTTTTTAAAAGGGGCGTCCTGCCCCTTCCCTTTCAATCAATCAAAGCAAAGCGCCCATCACCCCTTCCTGGCCGTTAACTCAGCAATACGCACAATCACCGCCACCGCCTTCTCCATTCCTTCCAGGGTCACGAACTCGTGCTTGCCGTGGTAGTTATAGCCGCCGGTGAACAGGTTCGGGCACGGCAGGCCTTTGAAGGAAAGCTGGGCGCCGTCGGTGCCGCCGCGGATCGGCTTCATGATCGGCTCAATGTCGCAGTCGCGCATCGCCTGCTGGGCGACTTCGACAATATAAGGATGCTCGGCCACCTTCTCGCGCATGTTGTAATAGCTGTCTTCTATGACCAGCTCGATATAGCAGTCCGGGTGCAGGCCTTTGCCGACCTTTTGGGCGATATCCATCATCTTGCGCTTGCGGGCTTCGAACTGCTCGCGGTCGAAGTCGCGAATGATGTAGTGCATCTCGGCCCGGTCGACGGAGCCTTTCATGGTGTTCAGGTGGTAGAAGCCCTCGTAGCCTTCGGTGCATTCCGGGCTTTCGTCCGCCGGGACTTCGGCGTGGATGCGCGCCGCCAGCGACAGGGCGTTCACCATCACGCTTTTTGCCGTGCCGGGGTGGACGTTATTCCCGACGATTTTGATGGTCACGGAGGCGGCGTTGAAGTTCTCGCTTTCCAGTTCGCCCACGCCGCCGCCGTCCACGGTGTAGGCCCATTCGGCATTAAAGGCTTCGACGTCGAAGAAGTGTGCGCCCTTCCCGACTTCCTCGTCCGGGGTGAAGGCCACGCGGATATCGCCGTGCGGCACGTTTTTGCCTTTTAATACCGCCAGCGCGGTCATGATTTCCGCCACGCCCGCTTTGTCGTCCGCGCCCAGCAGGGTTTTGCCGTCGGTGGTGATCAGCGTCTGGCCCATCAACTGGTGCAGCACCGGGAACATCACCGGAGAAAGAATTTCGTCCCCAATGCCCAGGGCAATATCGCCCCCGCGGTAGTTTTCCACTATCTGCGGGTTCACGTTCTTGCCGGTAAAGTCCGGCGCGGTGTCAACGTGGGAGATAAAGCCAATGGCCGGGACGGCGTGTCCTACGTTCGACGGCAGCGTGCCCATCACCGTGCCGTGGTCGCTGAGCGTGACGTCCACCAGCCCCAACTGCTCCAGCTGCTCTTTTAACAGGCGCAGGAGCTTCCATTGCCCTTCGGTGCTCGGCACCTGCTTAACGCCGGGTTTGGATTGTGTATCCAGAGAGACATACTGCAAAAAGCGCTCAAGTAATTTATCCATTTAGCCACCCTCGTTTTTAGTGACATCAATTATCAATAAGCCGCAGAAGGCAAATATTGCGTCAGGTCACTTTTAGTCGGTAACGGAAAAAAATAGTTTTTACAGCACGTGACAAAGCCTCCGTTAAACTTACTCTTAACCGTAGACGATAACGGCCAGGCTTTGTGGCCATCGGGATTGGCGATCCCTCTGCTTTGCCGTAGAATGCCTGCCCTTACTCAATGTGCCAAGACCCAAGGTGGTTCATCACAAACCCCGTATCCGCCGCTTCGGATACGTCATTTATGGGACAGCGTAAAAAATTGAATAAACAGCCACGTTCGCACGCCATGCTGGTTAACCTGGCAGGTGTCGCCAAGAGCTTTGATGGTAAATCTGTAATTTCTGACTTCTCCCTCACCATTAATCATGGTGAATTCCTGACGCTGCTCGGCCCTTCCGGCTGCGGCAAAACCACCGTACTGCGCCTTATTGCCGGACTCGAAAACGTCGATGCCGGGCACATCACGCTCGATAATCAGGACATCACCCACGTGCCTGCCGAGCACCGCCACGTGAATACCGTGTTCCAGAGCTACGCCCTGTTTCCGCACATGACGGTGTTTGAAAACGTCGCTTTTGGCCTGCGGATGCAGAAAACGCCGGCGGCAGAAATCACGCCGCGCGTGACCGAAGCGCTGAAAATGGTGCAGCTGGAAGAGTTCGCCCAGCGCAAGCCGAGCCAGCTTTCCGGCGGCCAGCAGCAGCGCGTGGCGATTGCCCGCGCGGTGGTGAATAAACCTCGGTTGCTGCTGCTCGACGAGTCGCTGTCGGCGCTGGACTACAAGCTGCGCAAGCAGATGCAGAACGAGCTGAAAGCCCTGCAGCGCAAGCTCGGCATTACGTTTGTGTTCGTCACGCACGATCAGGAAGAAGCCCTCACCATGTCCGACCGCATCGTGGTGATGCGCGACGGCAGGATTGAGCAAGACGGCACGCCGCGAGAAATTTACGAAGAGCCAAAGAACCTGTTTGTGGCGAGCTTTATCGGCGAGATCAACATCTTCGACGCGACGGTTATCGAGCGCATCGACGAGCAGCGCGTGCTGGCCAACGTCGAAGGCCGCGAGTGTCATATCTTCGTCAGCAAGCCGGTTACCGCGGGGCAAAGCCTGAAGGTGCTGCTGCGCCCGGAAGATTTGCGCGTGGAAGAGGTCAACGACGCCCGCGAAGTGGACGGGCTGATTGGCTATATTCGCGAACGCAACTACAAAGGCATGACGCTGGAGTCCACCGTCGAGCTGGAAAACGGCAAGATGGTGATGGTCAGCGAGTTCTTTAACGAAGACGACCCGGACTTTGACCATACGCTTGATCAAAAAATGGCGGTGACCTGGGTAGAAAGCTGGGAGGTTGTGCTGGCAGATGAAGAGCTCGCGTAAATTCCAGAATGTGGTAATTGCCACCGTGGTGGGCTGGCTGCTGCTGTTTGTCTTCCTGCCCAACCTGATGATCATCGTCACCAGCTTCCTGACTCGCGATAACGACAACTTCGTGAGCCTGGTATTTACGCTGGATAACTACACCCGGCTGGCCGACCCGCTGTACGCCCAGGTGCTGCTGCACTCGCTGAACATGGCGGCGATAGCCACGCTAGCCTGCCTGGTACTCGGCTACCCTTTCGCCTGGTTTCTGGCGCGGCTGCCGGCAAAGGTGCGCCCGCTGCTGCTGTTCCTGCTGATTGTGCCGTTCTGGACCAACTCGCTGATCCGCATTTACGGGCTGAAGATTTTCCTCAGCACCAAGGGCTATCTCAACGAGTTCCTGCTCTGGCTGGGGCTTATCGACACGCCAATTCGCATCATGTTCACCCCGAGCGCGGTGATTATCGGCCTGGTCTATATCCTGCTGCCGTTTATGGTGATGCCGCTTTACTCCAGCATTGAGAAGCTGGATAAGCCGCTGCTTGAGGCGGCGCGGGATCTCGGCGCCAGCAAGCTGCAAACCTTTGTGCGCATTATTCTGCCGCTGACCATGCCGGGGATTGTCGCCGGCTGCCTGCTGGTGATGCTGCCGGCGATGGGGCTGTTCTACGTGTCGGATTTGATGGGCGGCGCGAAGAACCTGCTGATCGGCAACGTGATTAAGAGCCAGTTCCTCAACATCCGCGACTGGCCGTTTGGCGCGGCGACGAGCATTACGCTGACGCTGGTGATGGGCCTGATGCTGCTGGTGTACTGGCGCGCGGCGCGCCTGCTGAATAAAAAGGTGGAACTGGAATGATCGGACGCCTGCTTCGCGGCGGCTTTATGTCCGCCATTTACGCTTTTTTGTATATTCCGATCGTTATCCTGATCGTGAATTCGTTCAACAGCTCGCGCTTCGGCATCAACTGGCAGGGCTTTACCACCAACTGGTACAGCCTGCTGATGAATAACGACAGCCTGCTGCAGGCCGCAAAGCATTCGCTGACGATGGCGGTGTTTTCCGCCAGCGCCGCCACGCTTATCGGCTCGCTTACCGCCGTGGCGCTTTACCGCTATCGCTTTCGCGGCAAGCCGTTCGTCAGCGGGATGCTGTTTGTGGTGATGATGTCCCCGGACATCGTGATGGCTATCTCGCTGCTGGTACTGTTTATGCTGCTGGGGGTTTCCCTCGGCTTCTGGTCGCTGCTGTTTTCCCACATCACCTTTTGCCTGCCGTTTGTGGTAGTTACCGTCTATTCCCGCCTGAAAGGGTTCGACGTGAAGATGCTGGAAGCGGCGCGTGACCTGGGCGCCAGCGAGCTGACCATTCTGCGCAAGATTATTCTGCCGCTGGCGATGCCTGCCGTGGCGGCGGGCTGGCTGCTAAGCTTTACCCTGTCGATGGACGATGTGGTGGTATCTTCGTTTGTCACCGGACCGAGCTATGAGATCCTGCCGCTAAAAATTTACTCGATGGTCAAGGTCGGCGTTTCGCCGGAAGTGAACGCCCTGGCCACCATTCTGCTGTTACTTTCACTGCTGCTGGTGATCGCCAGCCAGCTGATTCTTCGTGATAAAACTCAACCTCAGGGGACGTTAAAATGAAAAAATGGCCACGCCACCTGCTTGCTGCGGGCGCTCTGGCGCTCAGCCTCGGCGCCGCGCATGCCGACGACAGCAAGACGCTTTATTTCTATAACTGGACCGAGTACGTGCCGCCGGGCCTGCTGGAGCAGTTCACCAAAGAGACCGGCATTAAGGTGATTTATTCGACCTACGAGTCGAACGAAACCATGTACGCCAAGCTCAAGACCTACAAAGACGGCGCGTACGACCTCGTGGTGCCCTCCACCTACTTTGTGGCGAAGATGCGCAAAGAAGGCATGATCCAGAAGATCGACAAGAGTCAGCTCAGCAACTTTAAAAATCTCGACCCTGACATGCTGAACAAGCCGTTTGACCCGAACAACGACTACTCCATCCCGTATATCTGGGGCGCTACTGCGATTGGCGTGAACAGCGAAGCCATCGATCCGAAGAGCATCACCAGCTGGGCCGACCTGTGGAAGCCGGAGTACAAGCAAAGCCTGCTGCTGACCGACGACGCGCGCGAAGTGTTCCAGGTGGCGCTGCGCAAGCTTGGCCTGTCCGGCAACACGACCGACCCGAAAGAGATTGAGGCCGCTTACCACGAGCTGCAAAAGCTGATGCCCAACGTGGCGGCGTTCAACTCCGACAACCCGGCCAACCCGTATATGGAAGGCGAAGTGAACCTCGGCATGGTGTGGAACGGCTCGGCGTACGTGGCCCGCCAGGCCGGGACGCCGCTGGAGATCGTCTGGCCGAAGGAAGGCGGGATTTTCTGGATGGATAACCTGTCGATTCCGGCCAACGCGAAGAACGTCGACGGTGCGCTGAAGCTGATTAACTTCCTGCTGCGCCCGGACGTGGCGAAACAGGTCGCGGAAACCATCGGCTACCCGACACCAAACCTCGAAGCCCGCAAGCTGCTGCCGAAGAACGTGGCGGAAGATAAGTCGCTGTATCCGGATGCGGAAGTGATTAAGGCCGGAGAGTGGCAGAACGACGTGGGTGACGCGAGCGCGCTGTATGAGTCTTATTATCAGCGGTTGAAGGCAGGGCGATAGGGTTTTGCCTTTTCAGGAGAGGAGCTCTATTTTTCTTTCAAATTATTCTGGAAGGGGTCTTTAGCCCAGTCGTTATTCCGTTCACCTGTAGATCTGTTTTCCCTGCACGCTCAGAGCACGGTGAACGTGCCAGGGAGAAAGCGCCATCTCCCTGGCAACCCTGGCGCCCGGCGAGCTCATCGCCGCTAAAGCGGTAAACCCACCGGCTATCACCCAAACAGTCGGGGTCGTTCGCGATTCGTTCCCGACGATCGCTCTCTTTCGCTGCTCCCGGCAGCTCAACCCCGCCTGAGTTGGGTCATAACCGGGGGCGATGAGAGCCGGGAACAAGGTCGTGGCTGTAGAACTTGCAGCGACTTTTATGTTCAGCGTGGCTATAAGCCTGAAGCGAGGCTCGGTTCCGGCTTAAATCGCCTCCGTTTTCTCTCCGACTGGCCAGGGTCCGGACGTCGGGAACGGCCGGAGGCTGAGAGCGTCTGGAACGCATCTCAGCCGACCCAGGACTGGGAGATAAAACGGAGGTCTGCCGCTTTAGCGGTCGATTTATTTGGCCGGGAGTCCGGGGTCTCGGGGAAGTGACGGTGACTTCCCCGAGTCGTTCACCGATTAGGGGGATGCATATAAAACAGGACTGGAAGTGAACGGAACCTTAGCCAGCCCTGCATAATAATAGGCGTGTTTACTACCACACAGCTCCTTTTCGGAGTGAGGGGCTACCCCACTACAACCCCTTCAAAAGCTTATCCACAAACTCCGGCACCACCTGGCTCGCCAGCCCGTAATGCTTCTCTTCAAACTCGCTGCCGACCTGGCTTGGTTCCAGGTTCAGCTCCACGGTGTGCGCCCCCTGCAAACGCGCTTCGTGTACAAAGCCCGCCGCCGGGTAAACGTGCCCGGAAGTACCAATGGCAATGAAGTAATCTGCGGTGGCAATCGCCTGATAAATCTCATCCATGCCCAGCGGCATTTCGCCGAACCAGACGATGTGCGGGCGCAGCGCGGAAGAGATCTGGCAGCAGTGGCAGCGATCTTCCGGCGTAATATCGCCCGTCCAGTCCAGCACCTGGCCGCTGCTGGCGCAGCGAACCTTCAGCAGCTCGCCGTGCATGTGGATGACGTTTTTACTGCCCGCACGTTCATGAAGGTTGTCGATGTTCTGGGTGACCAGCACGAAGTGGTCGCCGAGCGCCTCTTCCAGCTTCGCCAGCGCCAGGTGTGCGGCGTTGGGCTGAATTTCAGGCTGCTGCAGCTGGTGGCGGCGCTCGTTGTAAAAACGCTGTACCAGCGCCGGGTCGCGGGCAAAGCCTTCCGGCGTGGCCACGTCTTCGACGCGGTGCTCTTCCCACAGCCCGTCGGCGGCTCTGAAGGTGCGAATGCCTGATTCGGCGGAGATCCCCGCCCCGGTCAGTACAACCACTCTTGGTCTGTCCATCATTTCCGGCCCCAACCTGTCTCTGAAAAAGATACGCTGACGCAAACGTTGGCGCAGCAGGCGTTTGTTCTTCCGAAACCGGCTGAGCCGGTGTTGACGACGAGAAAGCATGACTTACTCCGTGTAGTGGAGGAATGCAGCGCCACGCATACCGCCTGCGTCACCGTGGCGCGCCTGTTCAATACGCGGCACTGCGGCAACCGGCAGCAGGTACTTCGGCAGGCGCTCCGGCAGTTGGGCGTAGATATCGCTAAAGTTAGACAATCCTCCGCCAATCACCACCAGATGCGGGTCGATGGAGGTCAATAAATTGCCGAGGCAGGCGGCCAGCAGCTCCAGGAAACGGTCAACGTGCTCGATGGCCTGCTCGTCGCCCTGGCGGTAGCGGGCGATAATCTCTTTCGCGTCCAGCGGCTCCTGGTAGAAGTGCTGCCACAGCCAGGCAAAGCCGCGCCCGGAGAGGTAGTTTTCGATGCAGCCGTTTTTACCGCAGCCGCAGCGGGTGAAGGGAATGTCGCGCCCGAGGATTTCCAGCGCGTCCACCGGCAGGCGGGTATGGCCGAATTCGCCGGTGATGTAGCTGCGGCCGGTGACCGATTTGCCGTTGACGATGATGCCGCCGCCGACGCCGGTGCCGAGGATCAGGCCCATCACCACCGGGTAGTTAAGGAACTCGTCGTCCCAGGCTTCGGACAGCGCGAAGCAGTTGGCGTCGTTGTCGATGCGCACGTCGCGCTCGAGCATGGCGCTCAGGTCTGCGCGCAGCGGTTTGCCGCTGGCGGCGGGAACGTTGGCGGCGTAAAGCGTGCCGTCGTCGGTTTCCGGCATGCCCGGAATGCCGATGCCGACCGAACCGCGGCAGTTAAACTTCTCGTCGGCCTGCGCCACCAGCCCGGCTACCGCGTCGAGGAAATTTTCGTAACTGTCATGAGGAGTAGCAACCCGGGCTTCCCAAAGTAAACGCCGTTGCTGGTCGTAAACGCCGAGTGCAATCTTAGTGCCGCCGATATCAAATCCGTAATACATCGCTGCTCCCAATGCCCGGTATGCTTCAAGCTGCGCCTGGGTTCTGCCGGGTCACAGCTCGAATGATGTAGGGCAAATTATCGTTAATTGAATTTATTGTCCGCTTAGCACCCTTGCCGGATCGATATTGCTTGCGCGCCGGGCCGGGTACCAGCTTGCCAGAAGGCTAAGCACCAGCGCCGTCACGAGGACGTAAACCACGTCCAGCCAGTGCAGCTCAGAAGGTAAGAAATCAATGAAATAAATATCACCGGACAGGAAATGGTGTCCGATCAGTTTTTCAATCACGCCGATGATGTTGGTCAGCTGCCATGAGGCCAGCACGCCGACCACCACGCCGCTGACGCTGCCCAGCAGCCCGGCCAGCAGCCCGTACCAGACAAAGATCGCGCGGATCAGGCCGTCTTTAGCCCCCAGCGTACGCAGCACCGCGATGTCGCTGCTCTTGTCTTTCACCGCCATCACCAGCGTGGAAACGATGTTAAAGCAGGCAACGCCGATCACCAGCACCATCGCCAGATACATGATGGCGCGGATCATCTGAATATCGCGGTACATATAGCCGTAGGTGCCAATCCAGCTTGAAATGTAGACGTAAGAATTGGTTGCCATCCCGGCGTCGTGTACCAGCTTTTGCGCATTAAAGACGTCGTCGACCTTGAGGGAGATGCCGGTGACGCTGTTGCCCATATCAAGATAGTTTTGGGCATCCTGCATCGGCACCATTGCCAGGCTGTGGTCAAGCTGGCCGCTGAGCGCCAGAATGCCCGCGACCTGAAGCCGTACACGCTTAGGCTGCATCAGCTTTGTGCCGCCGTCGTTGTTGGGGATCATGATAGACACCCAGTCGCCCTGCTTCACCTTGAGCGCGTCGGCCACGCCTTTGCCCATGATGATCTGCTGCTGCCCGGCCTTGAAGTTTGCCCAGGCATTATTCTGGACGTATTGCGGCAAGGCGCTGAGGCGAGTCTCCTGAACCGGATCTACGCCCTTCACTTCGATAGCGCGCAGATTTGCCCCGCTCTCCACCAGCCCGGTAAAACTGACATAAGGCGCGGCGGCCACGATACCTTTTACT
Source organism: Enterobacteriaceae bacterium RIT693 (assembly GCA_009668225.1). GTDB lineage: Bacteria > Pseudomonadota > Gammaproteobacteria > Enterobacterales > Enterobacteriaceae > Cedecea. The sequence goes on from WJYK01000006.1 coordinate 120,490, forward strand.
TTTTCAACTTTAGGCAGCACGTCCTGCCAGTGGGTAAACGGCTGATTCACCGGCTTGATATCGCCATGAGGCACCACGGCAAGAATGCGGTTTTTCAGCTCGCGCTCAAAGCCGTTCATCGCGCTCAGGCCGACGATCAGCACCGCCACGCCCAGCGCGATGCCGAGCGTGGAGATAACTGAAATCAGCGATACCATGCCGCTGCGGCGTCGCCCGCGGCTAAAACGCAGGCCAATCAATAAAGAAAGGGGGGAAGCCATTACTGCGCTCCCATTAAGGTCAGCTCGCTGGTTAAGCGACCATCGCGCATTTCCAGCTGGCGGGACATACGCTTAGCCAGCTGCAGGTCGTGGGTGACGACGAGGAAAGCGGTGCCCTGGCGCACGTTCAGCTCGCCCAGCAGCTCGAAAATACTGTCGGCGTTGCGCGCATCCAGGTTACCGGTTGGCTCGTCCGCCAGCACCAGGCGCGGGTTATTCACCAGCGCACGGGCAATCGCCACGCGCTGACGTTCACCGCCGGACAGTTCAGAAGGACGGTGGCTGCTGCGGTGATCCAACCCAACGGCGGCCAGCATCTCCAGCGCGCGTTGCTGCACTTCTTCCGGCTTTTTCTTGCCGATAAGCAGCGGCATCGCGACGTTTTCCAGCGCGGTGAAATCCGGCAGCAGATGGTGGAACTGATAAATAAAGCCCAGCTCGCGGTTACGCAATTCCGCCTTCGCCGCCGACGAGAGTTTGCTCATCGCCTGGCCGTTGAATACCACGTCGCCGGAGGTCGGCGTGTCCAGCCCGCCCAGCAGATGCAGCAAGGTACTTTTGCCGGAGCCAGAGGTCCCGACAATCGCCATTAATTCACCCGCGTTGATGCTGAAGCTGACATTGTGCAGCACATCCGTTTGCACCTTGCCTTCCTGATAGCGTTTGCACAGGTTGTCACACTGCAACAGGACAGAATTACTCATAACGTAAAGCCTCAGCGGGTTGGGTCGCGGCGGCGCGCCACGAAGGGTAAAGCGTGGACAGCAGAGCAATGGCCATCGCCACAATGGCAATCACCACAACCTGTAACGGCTCGATAGCCACCGGCAACGCGGCGCCATCGAGCAGAATGCCGATGACCGGCATTAAATTATTCAGCTGGCTGGCAAGCAGCGCCCCGAGCAAGGCCCCGAGCAGCGCACCAATGACGCCCGCGCCCGCACCCTGAACCATAAACACCGCCATGATCTGGCGACGAGTCAGCCCCTGGGTTTGCAGAATCGCCACCTCGCCCTGCTTTTCCATCACCAGCAGGCCAAGGGAAGTAATGATGTTAAAGGCGGCGACGGCAACGATCAGGCTCAGCAACAGCCCCATCATGTTTTTCTCCATGCGCACGGCCTGGAACAACTCGCCTTTGCGCTCGCGCCAGTCTTTCCATTCGGTGCCCTGCGGCAGCGTTTGCTGGCTCAGCACATCGACCTTGAGCGGCTCGGCAAGCCACAGGCGCCAGCCGGTGATATTGCCCGCCGGATAACGCATCAGGCGCGAGGCATCCTGCTGATTGACCAGCATCTGGTAGCCGTCCACTTCGCTGCTTGCCGCGAAGGTGCCAATCACGGTGAACAGACGCTGGCTCGGCAAGCGCCCCATCGGCGTGAACTGGCTGGCGGACGGCACCATAATGCGGATAGTCTCGCCGCGCTTAACGCCCAGTGAACCGGCAAGCTGCTCACCAAGGATAACGTTGTACTGCCCGGCGACCAGGTCTGCCTGCTTGACGTTCACCAGGTACGGAGAAAGCGGGTCTTTTTCGTCCGGCTGCACGCCGAGCATCACGCCCACCGCCACGCTACGCGCGCTTTGCAGCACCACGTCGCCGGTGGTCAGCGGCGCAATACGGGTTACGCCCTGAAGCTTCAGGGAATCAGCGGGATGTTGTTGAGGGTTGATGGAGCCGAACGGCGAGGTGATCAACGCCTGCGGCATCAGCCCCAGGATGTTGTTTTGCAGCTCGCGCTCGAAGCCATTCATGACCGAAAGTACCGTGACCAGCGCCATCACCCCAAGGGTGATGCCAATCGTCGACAGCCAGGAGACGAAGCGGCCAAAGCGGTCCGCTGCTCGCCCACGCATGTAGCGCAGGCCTATAAATAACGCGACAGGTTGATACATGAAGTCCGTCTTGTTGCGGGTTGCCTAAGCAAAGATCCTGGAAGTATACGACACCTCCCCGGCCAAATGAATTCTAACGCCTAAATTATTCCCGTTACTTCTCAAGCGCCTGCAACTTTTCCTAAATTTACCAAATCAGCGCCAAAAACAGACAATTGAGGTCGTGATCGCCGCGTGATGCCGCCAGGATAAAAGGCCAATGACGACGATAAGACACAAAGACGTGGATATGGCATGAAGAAAAAGCAACTCTGGATCAACCAAATCAAAGGATTATGTATTTGTCTGGTGGTTATCTACCATTCGGTTATCACTTTCTATCCTCACCTTACCGCCCTCGGGCCAGGCCTGAATCAGTACATCGCCAAGCTGTGGGTTTACCTCAATCTCTACCTCGCCCCCTTCCGTATGCCGGTGTTTTTCTTTATTTCCGGTTACCTGATAACCCGCTATATCCATGAGGTCAGGTGGCGCGACAGCGTGGATAAACGGCTGTGGAGCATTTTCTATGTGCTGCTGCTGTGGGGCCTGATTCAGTGGGTCGCACTTACGTACCTCAACCAGTGGCTGGCGCCCGAGCTTGAGCGTAACCCGGCTTCGAACGCCGCCTACGCCGATTCGCTCGCGCAGTTCGCCATTAGTATGGCAAAGGCAAGCACCAGCCTGTGGTATCTCTACGCCCTGCTGGTCTACTTCGTGATGTTTAAAGCGCTGCGCCGCTACCGCATTCCCGTGCTGATGGTGCTGATGGGTATCAACGTTATCATCGCCTTTGTGCCGCTGCCGTGGTGGGGACTGAACAGCGTGGTACGGAATATGGTTTATTACGGCCTCGGCGCGTGGTTTGGCCCTTTGCTGATGGCCTGGATGAAGGACTTCCGCTTTTCGCAACGTCCGTTTATCTGCGCAGGCGTCGCGATGGCCTCGCTGGCGCTTTACTTCGTAAACGTGCCGCTGGTGATTTCTCTGGTGTCTATCGTGGTTATCCTGCGCGTGTTCTACCTGCTGAACGGCTGGCGCGAAGCGCGTGAAGACGGCTTCCTTAACGTGGTCGGCTCGAACACCATCGCCATCTATACCACGCACCGCATTTTGATTGAGGCGATAAGCCTGATCATGATAGCCCGCATCAACAGCGGCAGCTTCCCGGACTCGCTGGTGCTGGCGATTCTGCTGGTGTACCCGTTTGTCAGCCTCGGCGTGTGTACGCTGGCCGGTCTCGGCTTCCGCAAGCTCTCCGTTGCCCTGTTCAGGGATATGTTCTTCTCACCTCCGGCTAAAATCGCCGCGGGCTCCTGAGCCTGATGGCAGCCCGCTCCGGCGGGTTGCTTTTTCACGACATCATCCCCATTTCGGTGATTCGGTTGCTAATACAAAGCGATCGGGGATAATAATATCTAACTGCTTATCAATGGCTCGCGCACCGCCTGCCCTCGGGCTGGCGGAACAACCTACGAGATCCTGACGCAATCTATGCCTGAACACTATCGCTATTCCTTACCCGTAAAAGCCGCAGAACAACGTCTGCTGGGCGAGCTGACCGGTTCGGCCTGCGCCACCGAAGTGGCTGAAATCGTTGAACGCCATAGCGGCCCGGTGGTACTGATTGCCCCGGACATGCAGAACGCGCTGCGCCTGCACGATGAAATTACCCAGTTCACCGACAACCTGGTTGTTAATCTCGCCGACTGGGAAACGCTGCCGTACGACAGCTTCTCGCCGCATCAGGAAATCATTTCGTCGCGCCTGTCCACGCTTTACCAACTGCCGACCATGCAGCGCGGCGTGCTGATCATGCCGGTGAATACGCTGATGCAGCGCGTTTGCCCGCACAGCTACCTGCACGGCCACGCGCTGGTGATGAAAAAGGGCCAGCGCCTGTCGCGGGATAACCTGCGCGCGCAGCTGGAGCAGGCGGGCTACCGCAGCGTCGATCAGGTGATGGAGCACGGCGAGTTTGCCACCCGTGGCGCCTTACTTGACCTTTATCCGATGGGCAGCAGCCAGCCGTACCGCATCGATTTCTTTGATGATGAAATCGACAGCCTGCGCGTCTTCGACGTGGACTCCCAGCGTACGCTGGAAGAAGTTGACGCCATCAACCTGCTGCCGGCCCATGAATTTCCGACCGACAAAAATGCGATTGAGCTGTTCCGCAGCCAGTGGCGCGACAAGTTTGACGTGAAGCGTGACGCCGAGCACATCTATCAACAGGTCAGTAAAGGCACGCTGCCCGCGGGCATCGAATACTGGCAGCCGCTGTTCTTCAGCGAACCGCTGCCAACGCTGTTTAGCTATTTCCCGGCCAACACGCTGCTGGTGAATACCGGCGATCTGGAAGCCAGCGCCGAACGCTTCTGGCTGGATGCGAACGCCCGCTATGAAAACCGTGGCGTTGACCCCATGCGCCCTCTTCTGCCGCCGGAAGATCTGTGGCTGAAAACCGATTCGCTGTTTAGCGAGCTGAAAGCCTGGCCGCGCGTGCAGCTCAAAACGGAATCACTGGCGAAAAAGGCCGCCAACGTGAACCTGGGTTACCAGGCGCTGCCGGATCTGGCCGTTCAGGCACAGCAAAAAGCCCCGCTGGACAGCCTGCGTAAATTCCTTGAGTCCTTTACCGGGCCGGTGATTTTCTCGGTGGAAAGCGAAGGCCGCCGCGAAGCTTTGGGCGAACTGCTCGGGCGCATTAAAGTCGCGCCAAAACGCATCTACCGCCTGGAAGAAGCCGAAGGCAATGGCCGCTATCTGACGATCGGCGCCAGCGAACACGGCTTTATCGACACCCTGCGCAACCGGGCGCTGATTTGCGAAAGCGACCTGCTGGGCGAACGCGTCAGCCGTCGCCGTCAGGACAGCCGCCGCACGATTAACCCGGACACGCTGATCCGCAACCTGGCCGAGCTGCACGCAGGCCAGCCGGTGGTTCACCTGGAACACGGCGTGGGCCGCTATGCCGGGCTGACCACGCTGGAAGCCGGTGGCATTACCGCCGAATACCTGATGCTGACCTACGCGGGCGACGCCAAACTCTACGTCCCGGTCTCCTCCCTGCACCTGATTAGCCGTTACGCCGGTGGCGCCGACGACAACGCGCCGCTGCATAAGCTGGGCAGCGATGCCTGGTCCCGCGCTCGCCAGAAAGCGGCGGAGAAAGTGCGCGACGTCGCCGCCGAACTGCTGGATATCTATGCCATGCGTGCCGCCAAAGAGGGCTTTGCCTTTAAGCACGACCGTGAGCAGTACCAGCTGTTCTGCGACAGCTTCCCGTTTGAAACCACGCCGGATCAGGCCCAGGCTATCAACGCCGTGCTGAGCGATATGTGTCGCCCGCTGGCGATGGACAGGCTGGTGTGCGGCGACGTTGGCTTCGGCAAAACCGAAGTGGCGATGCGCGCCGCGTTCCTGGCGGTGGAGAACAACAAGCAGGTCGCGGTCCTGGTGCCGACCACCCTGCTGGCTCAGCAGCACTACGACAACTTCCGCGACCGCTTCGCCAACTGGCCGGTGCGCATTGAAATGCTCTCCCGCTTCCGCAGCGCCAAAGAGCAGACGCAGATTCTGGAGCAGGCAAGCGAAGGGAAAATCGACATTCTTATCGGCACCCACAAACTGCTGCAGGCCGACGTGAAATGGCGCGACCTGGGGCTGCTGATTGTCGACGAAGAGCACCGCTTCGGCGTGCGCCACAAAGAGCGCATTAAAGCGATGCGTGCCGACGTGGATATTCTTACGCTGACCGCAACGCCGATTCCGCGCACCCTGAATATGGCGATGAGCGGCATGCGCGATCTGTCGATTATCGCCACGCCACCGGCCCGCCGCCTGGCGGTGAAAACCTTCGTGCGTGAATATGACAGCCTGGTGGTCCGCGAGGCTATCCTGCGTGAAGTGCTGCGCGGCGGCCAGGTTTACTACCTCTACAACGACGTTGAAAACATTCAGAAAGCCGCCGATAAGCTGGCCGAGCTGGTGCCGGAAGCGCGGGTTGCCATCGGCCACGGCCAGATGCGCGAGCGCGAGCTGGAACGGGTGATGAACGACTTCCACCACCAACGTTTTAACGTGCTGGTGTGTACCACCATCATCGAAACCGGGATCGACATTCCGACCGCTAACACTATCATCATCGAGCGGGCCGATCACTTTGGCCTCGCGCAGCTTCACCAGCTGCGTGGGCGCGTCGGGCGTTCGCACCACCAGGCCTATGCCTGGCTGCTGACGCCGCATCCAAAAGCCATGACCACCGACGCGCAAAAACGCCTGGAGGCCATTGCCTCGCTGGAAGATTTAGGCGCCGGGTTCGCGCTGGCTACCCACGACCTTGAAATTCGTGGCGCGGGCGAGCTGCTGGGCGAAGATCAGAGCGGTCAGATGGAAACCATCGGCTTCTCGCTGTATATGGAGCTGCTGGAAAACGCCGTTGACGCGCTGAAAGAGGGCCGCGAGCCGTCGCTGGAAGATCTCACCAACAGCCAGACGGAAGTCGAGCTACGTATGCCCGCCCTGCTGCCGGATGATTTCATTCCTGACGTGAATACTCGCCTGTCGTTCTACAAACGCATCGCCAGCGCCAAAGGTGAGCACGAGCTGGACGAGCTGAAAGTGGAGCTTATCGACAGATTTGGCCTTCTGCCGGATGCGGCTCGTAATCTGCTGGATATCGCCGCGCTGCGCCAGCAGGCTCAGAAGCTGGGCGTGCGTAAGATTGAGGGCAATGAAAAAGGGGGTACTATCGAGTTCGCGGAGAAGAACCACGTGGATCCGGTCTGGCTGATTGGTCTGCTGCAGAAGCAGCCGCAGCATTATCGCCTTGACGGCCCTACCCGGCTGAAGTTCTTCCAGGAGCTTGGCGACAGGAAAGCGCGCATGGAGTGGGTGCGTAACTTTATGAATAGCCTGGCGGAGAATGCCGCCGCCTGACACCTCTGCGCCTTACCGTCCGGTAAGGCGCAACTTTCTGTGACATTTACACATTCTTTGCAATCCACCAGGACTTCCCGACACGCGGCTAACCGATAATTGGCGTTTATCTGTCTCATAAAATTAGCCATTTTAACCGCAGGGTTTAAGCTATGTTTGCATCGCGTACTTTGTCTTTCCGCCGCTGGTTTGCCGTCGCAGCCTTACTGGGCGCAGCGGTGATAGCGCTTCCCGCCAGCGCTAACGATTACCCGCTTCCCGCCGCCAACAGCCGCCTGATCGGCAAAAACCTGTTCCATCAGGTCGAAAATGACGGCGGCTCGCTGGAGGCCATTGCTAAAAAGTATAACGTCGGTTTCCTGGCATTATTACAGGCCAACCCCGGCGTCGATCCTTACGTTCCCCGCGCCGGTAGCGTATTGACCATCCCCCGCCAGATGCTGCTGCCGGACGTGCCGCGCGAAGGCATCGTCATTAACCTTGCCGAACTGCGCCTGTACTACTTCCCGGCAGGGAAAAATACCGTCACCGTGTACCCGATTGGCATTGGCCAGCTGGGCGGCGATACCCTGACGCCGACGATGGTGACAAAAATTTCCGACAAGCGAGCGAACCCGACGTGGACGCCGACGGCCAATATTCGTGCGCGCTACCTGGCGCAGGGCGTAAAACTTCCGGCCGTGGTACCCGCAGGGCCAGATAACCCAATGGGCCACCACGCGATTCGCCTGGCCGCTTTCGGCGGCGTTTACCTGCTGCACGGCACTAACGCCGACTTCGGCATTGGCATGCGCGTCAGCTCCGGCTGTATCCGCCTGCGCGACGGCGATATCAAAGCGCTGTTTAATACGGTGCCGGTTGGCACTTCGGTACGTATCATCAACACGCCAATCAAAGCCTCCGTTGAGCCGGACGGCTCGCGCCTGGTTGAAGTTCACCAGCCGCTGTCCAAAGCAATTGATGACGATCCGAAAGTCCTGCCGATTGTGCTGAACGAGCAGATGAAACAGTTCCGTGACGCACCAAAAACGGATGCCCAGGTGATGGAGCAGGCCATGGAGCACCGTTCCGGTATGCCGATTAACGTCAATGCTCATACGGCTGAGCAGCCGATAAATGAAATGTAAGTTTTGGTGTTAAGCATAAAAAAAGGCCCTGTCGAAAGACAAGACCGAAGCCCAATGTGTATGTGTTATTAAGGATATGGACGACATTTCCGATGAAGATCTTGCAGATAAATTCAACGGCGATGGTAGTATATGTTTCTGACAACAACATGGTAAACACAAGCAAGATTGTTGGTTAACCCCATCGCCCCATGAATGTGAACCTGATTTACGAATCATTAATTTTGGCTGTCAAGAAAATTTGCGGTTTGATTACGAGGCGCGTATGCTTACTCCATCAAAGGAAAACGCAACCATTCCTAACCACTTCAAACTGGGTGATAACCATGTCTCCACAGGAAAGAAAGAAACGCAATCAACGTTTGTACCAGAAAGATGTTGAAGCGATCCGTAATGGCCGTAAAAAAGGCACTGTCATGGTAAGCGCTCCACGCGGTATGAAGCAATGCCAAAACCCTGTGGTTGCATCGTTCTTTAACTGATAAGTTGTTGTCTTACAGAACAAGATTATATTAAGCCCATCTAATAGATGGGCTTTTTTACATCTGTACATTTTTAGAGAGCTTTCTTATGACAAGGCAACATATCATTCCGCCAGCAATTCAACTGATGAAATTGAACGAAAGTCTGATCAGAAACGCCCACCGCCTACCATCGCCAGTCATAACTGTAGGAGGACAAGCGGTAGTCTACTGGTACGGCTACTACCTTGAAGCATACCAAGTAAGGCCCGGCCTTGAGAGTATTACCTCTGTTGATGTGGACTATGTAACGCATCGTGAAACTGTAGAAGTTATCGCTGAATTGTTTAACGTCAAGCCGCATGTGCAGGAGGTGTTTAATCCTCCATCTATTGCAGTGCTAGATTTGATCGATTTAGATACCGGGAAAGTAAAAGAAGATGAAGAAGGCTTATTTCTCGATCCTCGTTCTGATGAAACAAATATAATAGATATTATCGACCGGCCAACCGGGTTTGAGGTGCAAGATTTGAGGGGAGAAGGTCTTGTACTCAATACAGAGCGCTTTTATATAGCTACTGATGCTGAAGAGATATCCAGTGAAAAGGTACTTGTACTGAATCCTGTTGCTTGTATTCGTTCTCGCCTGGCGAACGCAACGGTGCCGATGGGAAAAGACAAACTGATTGAGGCGGAACGAATAAAAGCCCTAGCGGTGCCGGTATTCAACTTTTTGCTCGAAAAGTTCAGAGAACTTGAGTTCAGGGAAAGCCGTAATTATTTTGACTACTACTGTAGAGTTATCTGGCAACGCCAGTACCGACGCTACCAAGTTGAGTACAATATTCCTTTGTATGCCATACTGGAACAGTTTCTAATTCAACTGAAAAGCTTCCCGCATAGCTATAACTATCCTAGGGCATTTGTTGAGATAGAATTACCCCGCTGTATTGAACACATGGCAAGCGAATACAAACGTATTTGTAATATAGCAAAAAAAAGCTGACCCTTTTCGTTATCTGAAAACACTACGGATAATAAATGTATTATTCCTTCATCCAGAGGAAGCACATACCATCAAAACTTACCGGAAATACCGTCCGCGCCATAAAATGTCGATAACCACGTTCTATGGACGTGGTTTTAGTTTACAACAAAAAAAGGCCCTGTCTTGCGACAGGGCCTTTTGCTTGCAGTGGCATATAACGAATAAGGTCAAACGTATTGAGGGTTAACGTCTGGCTTATTTATAGATGACGGCAGTACCGTGCAGGGTGTTCGGACCGTTAACGGAGGTAATACGGAACGATTTAGCGCCCATTGCATCGGCCTTCGCGGCCAACTGTTCTTCCAGGGAAGAGAGGTTGCTGCCCGCATCGGCGCTGATAGTGCCGACTTTCTGCTGCCCGGCAGGCGTAGCGGAAACTTCAACAGCCGCAAAGCTTGCAAATGAGAGTGAGCTAATAACGGCGGCAGCGAACAGAGTTGTTAAGGTTTTCATGTTTTGTGTCCTGTGCAGGTGATTTTGGGGTCGTTAAACTTAATTAGTTAACGATCGATAACAAAATCATAAACGTGATCTACATCACGCGTCAACATATTTTTATAACGACCGTTAAGTAATTAAAAAAAGCGCTATTTTTCATCGTGATAAGAAATAATTATTTTTCATAACATGGCGCTGGCTACCGTCGCCGATTATTTTTATAATGAGTGTTCACTAATTAGACAGAGGTTAAACGGCAGGTATGGCAACCGAGACAGTAAGTTGCAGTAAAAAAAGCCGTGGCCGTCCAAAGGTGTTTGACAGGGAAGCAGCACTCGACAAGGCCATGACACTTTTCTGGCAGCATGGCTATGAAGCAACATCCATGGCGCATCTTGTAGAAGCCACCGGGGCGAAGGCACCTACGCTCTATGCGGAGTTCAGCAACAAAGAAGGGTTGTTCCGTGCGGTGCTGGATCGCTATATCGCGCGTTTTGCGGCAAAGCACGAAGCCTGCCTGTTCTGTGAAGAGCAGACCATGGAGGCTGCGCTGGAGAACTATCTCTCGGCAGTCGCAAAATGCTTTACCGATAAGAGCACACCGTCGGGATGCTTTATCATCTGTACTTCATCCGTGCTGGCGGCGTCGTCGGAAGACATCGCCGCAACGATAAAAGCCCGACATGCGGTTCAGGAGCAAACGCTGGTGCGCTTCCTTGAAATACGCCAGCAAAAGGGTGAGATCCCGGCAGAGCGCAATATTCGCTGCCTGGCGAAATACCTGTGCTGCATCATTCAGGGGATGTCGGTCAGCGCCCGTGAGAACGCCAGCTATGAAGAGTTAATGCAGATTGTGAAAACGACGGTGATGTTGATGCCGCAGTTGAAGAAGATCTGATTATGGGGCGGCCTGTGGCCGCCTTATCTATACTCTAAATAATTCGAGTTGCAGGACAAAAAGACTTTCAGGTCTTTTTGAACAGCGTTTACGCTGGCCCCGGAGGGGCGAGGCTTGCCGAGTAACGCGGCAAAGCCGAGAATCCTCAGGAGCATAGCTAACTATGTGACTGAGGTGACAAATCGGTCTGGAACAGATTTGAACGCTGCTCACAGCGGCCCTTTAGGGTGAGGCTCAGGGATGAGCCGAATAACGGGTGCAGGCAACGCACCTGCAGCTTGAAGTATGACGAGTATATTAGCGAACGCGCCCTTTCGCCCAGTAGGCCATAAAGTTAATCGCCTCGTGCTCCACGCCGCGCTCGCCGATCAAATGGCGGCGTAGCAGCTTAACCACCGTCGACTCCGCCGCCACCCAGCCGTAAAACTCGTTACTGCCGGTAGTCGCCTTGTCCCATAGTAGCTCGTCTTCCGCCTCTTCCTGGACGACTTCATGATGGCCGCTTTCCGGCACCCTCGCCTGCATTTTTACTGCCTGAATCAGGCATTCACCGTGCGTCGCGGAGACGGTTTTGCGCGGCAGCCAGTTGATCTCGGCGAAGCCATAGGCGCTTAAGTCCACGCAGTCGCCCTCTTCCGGAACCTCGAGAAAGGCCTGGACCCTGGGAGGCTGATCCTGACGCGCGAGCATTTCCAGAATACCGCGCGCGGCAGGCAGCGCGGTTTCATCGGCAACAATCAGCGCGTTACGCAGCCCGGCAGGCGGCGTCCATTCGTAGCCACCGCTGTCTTCCGGATAAGCGGCGTTAGGCGCCACGATCTGAATCGCATCGCCGGGCGCCGAATTAATCGCCCATGCGGAAGCCGGGCCTTCGGTGCCGTGGCTGACAAACTCCACCGTCACTTCCTGGCGGGCGGGATCGACATGGCGCAGCGTATAGGTGCGAATAATCGGGCGCTTCGCTTTCGGCATCCCCAGGGAAATTTGATACCACTGCCCTTCAGCGGGCAGCGACGGCGGCGTCCCGTCTTCGGACGGGAACAGCATTTTAATGCGCTGATCCGGTGAGTCACATTTCATCTGCGCTACCTCCGGCCCGCTAAACACCAGGCTCAATAGCGAAGGCGACACGGCCGTTTTCCGCGCCAGTTGAACGTTGAACAGACGGTAGCCCTGAACTCCAGCCATAACTTTTCCTTACGCTTAAATTGCAGAATGACGTGAACGGTGACGGCTGCGCCAGATAACGCCAGACACCACGGTAAATAATACGGCGGCTAAAAAGGCCACCATAATCAGCGCTGCCTCGGCCCCGGTTTTTGACACCAGCGGCACCAGCATCGCACAAAGCCCGTAGCCGAGCGTGTGGCTGGTAGCCACCCAGCCCGCCCCGGCTCCGTCGGCGAGTTTGTCGTTCAGCAGAAGCTGATACGCAGGCGTCGCCAGCGCGGCCCCGAACGACAGCACCGCACAGCCGAGGTAAAACAACCACAGCTGGAGAGAAATCATCATGGCCAGGCCACAAACCATCAGCGCTCCGGCGCTTAACAGCAGCGCCATCGGCGACAGGCGCTGCGGGCGGAGAACGCCAAACTGCGCGGAGAGCGAGGCCACCGCCGCCAGGCTAAGCAGCCACGCGACCTGGTGACTAATGGCCGCAGTATCCGTTGCAAACTGGCGGGCGAGCGCCGGAGAAAGCCCCAGCTGCATCAGGCTTACCGACGCGGACAGCAGTAAAGCGCAAAGCAAGTACGGCAGGCAGTCAGGGCGAAGGCGAGCGCTTTTGCGCTCGGCGGCAGGCTGCGGCGGCGTGCCCGGTAAACGCAACAGCATCACCAGGGCGAGCAATGGCGCGACCATCAACAGCCCCAGCGGGGCCAGTGGATGAATCGCCAGCATCCCGGCGGCGCAAAGCGGCCCGAACAGGCGGCCGCTGCTTAACCCGGAGCTTATCGTCGCCAGCGCGGCCATGCGTTTGCCTTCCCCCGCTCGCTGCAGCGCCCAGACCTGGCAGGCCGGGACCATTGCCGACACGGTCAGGCCGTAGATAATCCTCGCCACAATCAATATGCCCAGCCCGACGATGCCCGTTACGGTATTCGTTGCCAGCAACAGGCTGCCGAGCCCCAGCAGCATAAAGCTTGCGCCGTATCCCGCCAGCGCCCACAGCACCACGGGCTTGCTGCCCAGCCGCGCGATCTGTTTTCCCCACCACGGCGAGGACGGTAAGAACAGCATCGATCCCAGAGTCAGCAGCGCCGCCCAGACGGACAGGCTCAAATGTGTCTGCATCACCAGCACCGGGATCGCAACCAGCAGGCCATTTTGCCCGACGCCAAGCAGCCCGGCGCTCAGCGCAAGTGGCCAGCAGGAAAGGGATTTTTGCGGCGATTCCGCCAGTTCAAGAGATGTCACAATGTTGCTAATCCGTGGGGTTATTGTGCGTATTTGTAAAATTTATTTTATCTATTCTAACAATTGTTATTGATAATGAGAAACGTTATCGGCAGAATTCGCATTATCATAACGCGTGGAAACTGTTTGATGATGACTTTGCCAAATAAAACTCTGGCCTGGGATGTGGCCGCACAGTGCTTTCTGAATTCCCTTGTTCGCGAAACCAACGACTGGCAACTGACCGACAGCCAGCCCGCCGAACTCATTATCCCGCTGGGTGAACAACAGGCCCTCTACTTCAAAGTGGCCTATTTCTCCCCTACCCAGCATCACCGCTTTGAATTCCCGGCGCGCCTGGTCAATGCCACCGGCAGCCAGCCGGTTGACTTCGCTACTCTGTCCCAGTTGATTATCGATAAACTCCAGCACCAACAAATGCTGCCGGCCACCGGCTGTGAAGCGTTTTATCAGCGCGTAATGGAAAGCCATGCCCATACCCAACAGGCGATTGAAGCTCGCCATGACTGGAACGGGCTGCGCGAAAAATCCCTGAACTTTGGTGAAGCCGAGCAGGCATTGCTGGTGGGACACGCCTTCCACCCGGCGCCGAAATCCCACGAACCGTTTAACCAGCAGGAAGCCGAACGCTACCTGCCTGATTTTGCTCCGCATTTCCCGCTGCGCTGGTTCGCGGTGGATAAGAGCCATCTGGCGGGTGAAAGCCTGCATCTCAATTTGCAGCAGCGCCTGACGCGCTTTGCCGCTGAAAATGCGCCGCAGCTGCTGAGCGAACTTAGCGACAATCAATGGCTGTTTCCGCTGCATCCCTGGCAGGCAGGCTATCTGCTGGAGCAGGAGTGGTGCCAGCAGCTGGTCGCCAAAGGACTGGTGAAAGATTTGGGCGAAGCCGGTGCGCCGTGGCTGCCAACCACGTCTTCACGCTCGCTCTACTGCGCCACCAGCCGCGACATGATCAAATTCTCTCTGAGCGTGCGCCTGACCAACTCCGTACGCACGCTGTCGGTAAAAGAAGTCAAACGCGGAATGCGCCTTGCACGCCTCGCGCAAACTGACCGCTGGCAGACGCTGCAGGCCCGCTTCCCAACCTTCCGCGTGATGCAGGAAGACGGCTGGGCCGGGCTGCGCTGCCTGCACGGCAATATCATGGAAGAGAGCCTTTTTGCCCTGCGTGAGAACCTGCTGGTTGATCAGCCGCAGAGCCAGACTAACGTGCTGGTCTCCCTGACGCAGTCTGCTCCAGACGGCGGTGATTCGCTGCTGGTTGCCGCGGTTAATCGCCTGAGCAGCCGCCTGGGGATTACGCCCAAACAGGCCGCACACGCCTGGGTCGAGGCGTATTGCCAGCAGGTGCTGAAGCCGCTGTTTACCGCCGAAGCGGATTACGGCCTGGTTTTACTGGCTCACCAGCAAAACATTCTGGTGGCGATGCAGCAGGATCTGCCGGTCGGGCTTATCTACCGCGACTGCCAGGGCAGCGCCTTTATGCCTCACGCCGCAGGCTGGCTAGACATGATTGGCGAAGCGCAGGCGGAGAACGTCTTCACCCGCGAACAGCTTCTGCGCTACTTCCCTTATTACCTGCTGGTGAACTCCACGTTCGCCGTCACCGCCGCGCTGGGTGCCGCCGGGCTGGATAGCGAAGCGAATCTGATGGGCCGGGTACGCAGCGCGCTTAGCGCCGTGCGCGATGAGGTTACGCATAAAACCTGCCTCGACTATGTGCTGGCAAGCCCGCACTGGAACGTGAAGGGTAACTTCTTCTGCTACCTGCACGACCACAACGAAAACACCATCGTCGATCCTTCGGTTATTTACTTCGACTTTGTGAACCCGCTGCAGGCTCAGGAGGGCTGAATGTTTCAGGCAACGATTGTTCACGGCGGCCACGGGCTGCGCTGTGAAAAGCTCGATAAGCCTCTGAGTCTTGGCTGGGGCCAGGACGGCGGCGCGGTCTTGCACTGGCCGGGCGAACTGCCTGCAGGCTGGCTGCGTGACGCGCTGGATCAGATGTTTGTTGCCGCGCCGCAGCTTACTTCTATCGTGCTGCCTTATGCCGAATGGCGGGAAGAGCCGCAGGCGCTGGTACTGTTCGATTTGCTTAAAAGCGACATCGTTCACCGCGCGACCTTCTGGCAGCTGCCGCTGTGGCTGAGCGCTCCGGCTAATCAGGCTTCCGGTGAGATGGTGTTTGACGCTGAACGCGAAATCTATTTCCCGCTCCGCCCTGCCCGCCCGACGGGCGAGGTTTACCGCCGTTACGATCCGCGCGTTCGCAAAACGCTGAGCTTCCGGGTAGCCGATCCGGCGCTCGACGCCGAGCGTTTTACCCGTTGGATGAACGATCCGCGCGTCGACTATTTCTGGGAGCAAAGCGGCTCGCTGGAGGTTCAAACCGCGTACCTGGCGCGCCAGTTGACCGGCAAACACGCTTTCCCGCTGATCGGCTGCTTTGACGACCAGCCGTTCAGCTACTTCGAAATTTACTGGGCGGCGGAAGACCGCATTGGCCGCCATTATGCCTGGCGGCCGTTCGATCGTGGCCTGCATCTGCTGGTTGGCGAGCAGCAGTGGCGCGGCGCGCACTATGTTCAAAGCTGGCTGCGCGGGCTGACCCACTACCTGCTGCTGGACGAGCCGCGCACGCAGCGTACCGTGCTGGAGCCGCGGGCTGATAATCAGCGCCTGTTCCGCCATCTGGAGCCTGCGGGCTACACGACGCTTAAGGAGTTTGATTTCCCGCACAAGCGTTCGCGCCTGGTCATGGCTGACCGCCACAACTTCTTTAGCAAGGTAGGTCTGTAATGAATCGCAAGGATTGGGATTTTGTGAACCGCCAGCTGGTGGCAAAAATGCTGGCTGAGCTGGAGTACGAGCAGGTTTTTCAGGCCGAATCGCTGGGCGAAAATCGCCACTGCATCAGCTTAGCCGGTGCAGAGTGGCATTTTAACGCCGAGCGCGGCATCTGGGGCTGGCTGTGGATTGATGCGCAGACGCTGCGCTGCGCCGACGAGCCCGTGTTAGCCCAAACGCTGCTAATGCAGCTCAAGCCGGTGCTGTCGATGAGCGACGCCACCGTGGCCGAGCATATGCAGGATCTGTACGCCACCCTGCTGGGCGACCTGCAGTTGCTGAACGCGCGCCGTGGCATGAGCGCAGAAAACCTTATCGATCTGGACGCGGACCGTCTGCAGTGCCTGCTCAGCGGTCACCCAAAATTTGCCTTTAACAAAGGGCGTCGCGGCTGGGGCAAAGAGGCACTGGAGCGCTATGCGCCGGAGTATGCCAATACCTTCCGCCTGCACTGGCTGGCGGTGAAGCGCGAGCATATGGTCTGGCGCTGCGACAGCGAGCTGGATATCCAGCAGCTCATCGCCGCGGCGATGGACGAGCAGGAGCTGGCCCGCTTTACGCAGGCGTGGCAGGCCAGCGGCCTGGATGACGGCTGGCTTCCGCTGCCGGTGCATCCGTGGCAGTGGCAGCAGAAAATCGCGCTCGATTTCGTCGCCGATCTCGCCGAAGGCAAAATGATTTCCCTGGGCGAATTTGGCGACCAGTGGCTGGCCCAGCAGTCGCTGCGCACGCTGACTAACGCCAGCCGCCAGGGCGGTTTAGACATCAAGCTGCCGCTGACGATTTATAACACTTCCTGCTATCGCGGCATTCCGGGCAAATACATTGCCGCCGGGCCGCTCGCCTCCCGCTGGCTGCAAAACGTGTTCACCACGGACAGCACGCTGGTGAAAACCGGGGCGGTTATCCTCGGCGAACCGGCTGCAGGCTACGTTTCTCATGCAGGCTACGCCGCGCTCGCTCAGGCCCCCTATCGCTACCAGGAGATGCTGGGCGTTATCTGGCGCGAGAACCCGAGCCGCTGGCTGAAGCCGGACGAAACGCCGATCCTGATGGCGACCCTGATGGAGTGCGACGAAAACAATCAGTCGCTGATTGGGGCGTATATCGCTCGCTCCGGCCTGGACGCGGAAACCTGGCTGACGCAGATGTTCCGCGTGGTGGTGGTGCCGCTGTACCACCTGCTCTGCCGCTACGGCGTGGCGCTGATTGCCCACGGACAAAATATTACGCTCGCCATGAAAGACGGCGTGCCGCAGCGCGTGCTGCTGAAGGATTTCCAGGGCGATATGCGTCTGGTGAAGGATGAGTTCCCGGAGATGGACTCCCTGCCTCAGGAAGTGCGGGACGTGACCGCCCGCCTGAGCGCCGACTACTTAATTCATGATTTGCAGACCGGCCATTTCGTGACGGTGCTGCGCTTTGTTTCGCCGCTCATGGCTCGCCTTGGCGTGCCGGAGAGACGCTTTTATCAGCTGCTGGCCGCAGTGTTGAGTGATTACATGCAGGAACACCCGCAAATGTCGGCGCGTTTTGCGCTTTTCTCACTCTTTAAGCCACAAATCATCCGCGTTGTGCTGAACCCGGTAAAACTGACCTGGCCTGACCAGGACGGAGGCAGCCGCATGCTGCCAAATTACCTCGAGGATTTGCAAAACCCGCTGTGGCTGGTAACCAGGGATTGAATTATGACAAACACTGTTGATTTTATTGGCGTAGGTATCGGCCCGTTTAACCTGAGCATTGCGGCACTGTCTCATGAAGCTGAGGGATTTAGCAGCCAGTTCTTTGACGGCCGCCCTGACTTTGCGTGGCATCCGGGCATGCTGGTGCCGGACTGCCATATGCAGACCATGTTCCTGAAAGATTTGGTCAGCGCCGTGGCCCCCACCAGCCCGTTCAGCTTTGTGAACTATCTGGTGAAGCGCAAAAAATTCTACCGCTTTCTGACCACCGAGCTGCGTACCGTCTCGCGCGATGAGTTTTCGGACTATCTGCGCTGGGCCGCAGAGGGCATGGATAACCTGAAGTTTAACCAGACGGTTGAACGCATTGATTTCGACGAGCAGCGCAAGCTGTTTGTGGTGCAGACCGGCCAGGGGGAAACGCTCGCCCGCAATATTTGCCTCGGCATTGGCAAGCAGCCTCACCTGCCGCCGTGCGTAAAAACCGCCACGCCGACCTGCTTCCACGCCAGCGAAATGAGCCTGCGCCTGCCGAATCTGAGCGGCAAACGTGTAACGGTTGTCGGCGGTGGGCAAAGCGGCGCGGACCTGTTCCTCAACGCGTTCCGCGGCGCGTGGGGAGAAGTTGCTGAGGTGAACTGGGTCTCACGTCGCAATAACTTTAACGCGCTGGATGAAGCCGCGTTCGCCAACGAATACTTCACCCCGGAATACGTCTCTGGCTTTGTGGGCCTGAATGAAGACGCGCGCCAGAAGATGCTCGATGAGCAGAAAATGACCTCCGACGGCATTACCGCCGACTCGTTGCTGACCATCTATCGCGAGCTTTATCACCGCTTTGAAGTGCTCGGCCAGCCACGCAATGCGCGCCTGCTGCCGAGCCGCTCGGTCACCGGCCTTGAAAGCCGCGGCCTGGGCTGGCAGCTGCTGTTGGAACATCACCTCGACGAGGGCTATGACACGCTGGACAGCGATGTGGTTATCTTCGCCACCGGCTACCGCCCAACGCTGCCGCAAATGCTTTCGCCGCTGATGCCGCGCATGGCGATGCTCGACGAGTGTAATTTCAAGGTGCGCGATGACTTTACGCTGGAGTGGAACGGCCCGGCCGGCAATAACATTTTTGCGGTCAACGCCAGCATGCAAACCCACGGGATTGCCGAGCCGCAGCTGAGCCTGATGGCGTGGCGCTCCGCCAAAATTCTGAATCGCGCGCTGGGGCGTGATTTGTTCGATCTCAGTACGCCGCCCGCGCTGATTCAATGGCGCAGCGGCAGCCGGGAAAAACCGCAGCACAGTGCTGCTTCCTTAACTCACTATTCCTCTAAATCATTCGAAATGCAGCCCGGCGCTAACTGAGCACATCCCCCGAAACGTAGGCCGCTACGGGACGGGGGATTGCCGTTAACACCGGGACAGATTGAAGGGTAACGAGGACACAGCATATTTGGGCCGATGTTTGTCAGCCCGTGTGAAGGAACAATGATGATAACCAAAAAGCATACGCTTTGGGCGCTCAACCCGTTACTGCTCGCCATGATGGCGCCAGCAGTGGCACAGCAAACCAGTGACGAGACGATGGTGGTTTCCGCCAACCGCAGCAACCGCACCGTCGCCGAAATGGCCCAAACCACCTGGGTGATCGAGAAATCCGAACTGGAGCAGCAGATCCAGGGCGGCAAAGAGTTTAAAGACGCGCTGGCCCAGCTGATCCCCGGCCTTGACGTCAGCAGCCAGAGCCGCACCAACTACGGTATGAACGTGCGTGGCCGCCCGCTGGTGGTGCTGGTTGACGGCGTGCGCCTCAACTCTTCCCGCACCGACAGCCGCCAGCTGGACTCTATCGATCCGTTCAACATCGATCATATTGAAGTCATTTCCGGCGCAACCGCCCTGTACGGCGGCGGCAGTACCGGCGGCCTTATCAATATCGTGACCAAAAAAGGCCAGAAGGATACCCAGGTAGAATTTGAGACCGGCATCAAGAGCGGC
Source organism: Enterobacteriaceae bacterium RIT693 (assembly GCA_009668225.1). Taxonomy (GTDB): domain Bacteria; phylum Pseudomonadota; class Gammaproteobacteria; order Enterobacterales; family Enterobacteriaceae; genus Cedecea. The sequence continues at coordinate 140,483 of WJYK01000006.1, forward strand.
TTTAACAGCAGTAAAGATCACGACGAGCGCGTCGCCAGCGCTATTTCCGGCGGTAACGACCATATCTCTGGTCGCGCGTCGGTAGCCTACCAGAAATTTGGCGGCTGGTTTGACGGCAACGGCGATGCCACGCTGCTGGATAACACCCAGACCGGCCTGCAGTATTCCGACCGCCTTGACGTGATGGGCACCGGCACGCTGAACATTGATGAAAACCAGCAGCTGCAGCTCGTGACCCAATATTATAAAAGCAAGGGTGACGATGATTACGGCCTGAACCTCGGGAAAAACTTCTCCGCCATCAGCGGCTCCAGCAGCCCGTACGTTAGTAAAGGCCTGAATTCTGACCGCGTGCCGGGCACCGAGCGTCACCTGATCAGCATGCAGTACTCCAACAGTGATTTCCTCGGCCAGGAGCTGGTGGGCCAGGTTTACTATCGCGACGAGTCGCTGCTGTTCTATCCGTTCCCGACGGTGAATGCGAACAAGAAAGCGACCGCTTTTTCTTCTTCCCAGCAGGATACCAACCAGTACGGCGCGAAGCTGACGATGAACAGCAAGCCGCTCGACGGCTGGCAGCTGACCTACGGCCTGGACGCCGACCACGAACGCTTTACCTCTAACCAGATGTTCTTCGATCTGGCGCAGGCCAGCGCCTCCGGCGGCCTGAACAATCAGAAGATTTATACCACCGGGCGTTACCCGTCGTATGACATCAGCAACCTGGCCGCCTTCCTGCAGTCCAGCTATGACATCAACGATATCTTTACCCTGAGCGGCGGCGTGCGCTACCAGTACACCGAGAATAAGATTGATGATTTCATCGGCTTCGCGCAGCAGCAGCAAATTGCGGCCGGTACGGCAAAATCTGCCGACGCTATCCCTGGCGGCTCCACCGACTACGATAACTTCCTGTTCAACGCCGGTTTGCTGATGCACATCACCGAGCGCCAGCAGGCCTGGCTGAACTTCTCCCAGGGCGTAGAGCTGCCGGATCCGGGTAAATACTACGGCCGCGGCACCTATGGCGCAGCGGTTAACGGCCATCTGCCGCTGACCAACAGCGTCAACGTAGACGCCAGCAAGCTGCAGGGCGTGAAGGTTGACTCCTACGAGCTGGGCTGGCGCTACACCGGCGACAACCTGCGCACGCAGATTGCAGCCTACTACTCGCTGTCTGATAAGAGCGTGCTGGCGAATAAGGACCTGACCATCAGCGTCGTGGACGACAAGCGTCGTATTTACGGCGTGGAAGGCGCAGTGGACTACTTTATTCCTGATACCAACTGGAGCACCGGCGCGAACTTTAACGTCCTGAAAACGGAATCTAAGGTTAACGGCAGCTGGCAGAAGTATGACGTGAAGGTGGCAAGCCCGTCGAAAGCGACCGCCTACATCGGCTGGGCGCCAGATCCGTGGAGCCTTCGCGTGCAGAGCACCACCTCCTTTAACGTGAGCGACGCGGCAGGCTACAGCGTAGACGGTTACACCACCGTTGACCTGCTCGGCAGCTACGAGCTTCCGGTGGGCAAACTCAGCTTCAGCGTAGAAAACGTCTTTGACCGCGACTACACCACCGTCTGGGGCCAGCGTGCGCCTCTGTACTACAGCCCGGGCTATGGCCCTGCTTCGCTGTATGACTACAAAGGCCGCGGCCGCACCTTTGGCATGAACTACTCCGTTCTGTTCTAAGCTTCTCCCCTTGCCCGGCGCCTGCCGGGCAAGTTCACACGCTTACCCTTCCTAACAGTTTATCCCTCGACCCACGCGAAATAGTCCTTTAAAAATAAGGGCTATTACGTGTTATATCTTCCGTGGGGGCGACATGAAAATTGGGTTTATTGGCGTGGGCAGCGTGATAGAAACAGCCTATATTCCGGCGATAGGCCGACTCTCTCGTAGCGATGTGGTTTGCTACGGCTTTGACCCAGCGCCGCGCTACCGTTCCGAAGCGATTACACTTTTACCGTCTTTATCGCAGCTATTAGCGCTGCCGCTGGATTTGGTGTTTATCACCACCTCGTCCCTCCAGCATTTGCCGATGCTGAAAAACGTGCTGCAACAAAGTACTCTGCCGATAGTGGTTGAAAAACCTGTCGCAGCGACGCTGCAGCAGCTTGATGAACTTGAAGCCCTACTAAGCGATCCGGTCGTTGCCGCCAGGGTACTTGCCCTGGACCACTGGATGATAAGAACCGATGCGGCGCGCTTTATTGAGCGCCCCGGAGATATCGACCGTATTGAAGGCTTTTTACTTGAGCCGAGCGGCTTTAACGCTGCCGGAGAGCCCATCGCGCTCAATTTTGCCACCGGCGAGCCCGATACCCGCGAGCTGCGCCACCCGGACGGCGTTATTGTGGACATTGGCACACACGTGCTGGCGATGATGCGGGAAACGCTGATCCAGGCCGGTGCTGACGAGTCGCTGGCGCTTGAATTGTTGCTGGCCAAAGACCGGCTCGACAACAGCATTTTGCCCGGAGACTTCACCACCGCAGAAGGCCAGGCGCTGCTGCGCGGGGAGATTGGCGGTATCCCCTGCGTGCTGCAGCTGAACAAATATGCCGGGCCCGCCGGCGGGCAAAAAGGCATCAATATCGTGCTGAAAGACGGCAGAGTGATTGCCGCCGACCGCCGTGGCGCAGAGGAAACGCTAACCGTAGACGGCGAACCCACGCTGGATATGAGCGGCCCGCTTTACGACCGCTGCCTGAGAGAGGTTATTTTTGGCGACGGGACGCTGTTTGAGCGATCGCCGCAGGCAATACCCGCATTAACCCGGCGCAGAATTCAGGAAGTCAGGGCGCTGCTCACGCTGCAACAAACGCTACGTGGCGAGCACTAAAACAAAAAACCCGCCGGATGGCGGGTTTTCTTTTGAGGCTGGATATCAGGCCTTGTTCAGAACAAGCTGGCCTTTGCTGTCCAGAGGGATCTGGGTGCCGGGGTCTTTATCCATGCGGATTTTGCCCTGCTGATCGCCGATTTTATAGGTGACATCATAGCCGAGCATTTTTTCTGACTTATCGTACACGGTCTTACAACGCTGCTGAGAGGTGGTATAGGTATCCCCCTCCTGCATCGCGCCCTGCACCTGGTTACCTGCATAACCGCCGCCCAGCGCACCGACAACCGTGGCAACATCTTTCCCGCGACCACCGCCGAACTGATGACCCAGTACGCCACCGGCTACCGCGCCCAGTGCGGAACCCAGAATTCGGTTCTCATCCTGGACCGGTTTACGGTGCGTCACGGCCACATTTCGGCACTCCTGACGCGGTGTTTTTACCGTTTCCTTGATTGGCGTCGCAGACACCACCTGTGCATACTGGGGACCACGGTCAAACACATTCAAACTGGCGACCGCAGCCACGCCCAGCGCAGCGGCCACGCCAATACCAATACCCGCTAACATTGATTTATTCACAGGACATCCTCCTGACCTTGTTGTTAACCTAATTTTGCACTCAGGTGACAGGTTTAAGAAATCAGACTACGGACTAAAAGTGCGGGATCGTGTGGTGAGAAGGCGTGTTTAAGACAACTCTGAGCCGCAGGTTAGGAATATGCCGAGTTTTATGCTGGTTACCGGCAATAAAAAACCCGGCGCGGTGGCCTAATGCTTGTCAGTTAAGCTTTTGAAGGGGAAAGAGGCCAGTGATCTGTCAGCGTTTTTTTGTAAATTCTTGAGGAGAGTTGAAGTGATGGAACAGAACGACAGCAGCATCACCCAAATCGTGACGTCATTGATGTCATCAATGGACGTGCTCACGATGTGCTACTTTGCTCAGGAAAGCGGTGCGGTACCGCCGCTGGCATTTCAGGTCGATTTCCCAAGGCTTGAGATCGTGCTGAAGGGAGAAATCAGCGACGGGCCGTACCAGCTCAAAGCCCATGATTTGCTGTATGTACCCGCCGGAAGCTGGAACTGCCCGCAGTGGGATAAACCGGCCACCACCCTCAGCATTTTATTCGGCAAGCAGCAGCTGGGCTTCAGCGTGCAGCGCTGGGATGGGGATGAGTTGCAGAATGTGATGAAACAGCACGTGGCCCGCCGTGGCCCGCGCGTGGGCTCTTTTTTATTACAGGCGCTGAATGAGATCCGCATGCAGCCGCAGGATAACAACACCGCGCGGATGATTGTGATAAGCCTGCTAAGCCACTGCGCCGACCTGCTAAACAGCCAGATCCAGACCGCTTCGCGCAGCCAGGCATTGTTCGAAGCTATCCGCGATCATATTGATGCGAACTATGCCGACGCCCTCACTCGGTACTCGGTGGCGCACGCGTTTTACATTTCGCCTAATTATCTCTCGCACCTGTTTAATAAAAGCGGCGCCTTAGGCTTTAACGAATATCTTAACCACACCCGGCTCGAAAAAGCCAAAGCGCTGCTCAAGGGATATGATCTGAAAGTGAAGGAAGTGGCGCACGCCTGCGGCTTCACCGACAGCAACTATTTCTGTCGGCTGTTTCGCAAGAATACCGACCGCTCACCGTCCGAATACCGACGGCAGTACCACAGCCAGCTGCTGACTAAAGAGTGATATGGGTGTGCTGAGGGGCCGAAAGCAGTTTGCGCACGGCGCTCATCACCTTTTGCGGCTCGCGTAAAAAAGTATTAATGCCTGAGCGAACATAGCGCGCGTCGCTAAAACGCGCTTCGCCGCTCAGGTCGATATCGGCGATCAGCAGCACAACGTCAGCGCGCTCGATCTCATCCCTACTTAGCGCGTTTTCAATGCCCAGCGCGCCCTGAGTTTCAATTTTGACGATCCATTTTTCCTGCTGGCACAGTTTCTCCAGCCGCTCTGCCGCCATGTAGGTATGGGCCACGCCGCTCACGCAGGCGGTGACCGCCACCAGAAATCTTCCGCCAGTTCCCCTCATCTTAACCTCCCACTGTTACCTGAAAACCCGCAGCTTCTGCCCGCACGCGCACGCGGGCAATCTCTTCGGCCGTTGGCGGTAGGCAGGCTTTCATCGTCCATTCGCCGCCCAGCAGTCGGTATTTTGGTTCACCATACTGATGAAAGGGAAGCAAATGCAGCTCCCGGAGGCCCGTCGGGGCTAAAAAAACCAACACCCGTCGCACATTTTCGTCTTCCAGGGTAAACCCCGGGATCAGCGGAAGCCGCGGAATGACCCTGATCCCTTCGCTCACCAGCGCTAAAAAATTCTCCAGCACCCGCAGCTGATTCATTTTCACCACCGCCTGAGCGCTCACGGGATCCATTATCTTTAAATCGAAGAGCACCTCATCGCACTGCTGAGCCAGCGGCAGCAGGCGGCTCAATGGCGCATCGCCTGCGGTCTCGATGGCGGTATGCACCCCCACCTTGCGCAGGCGCCTGAGAAAGCGGGTCGCGAACCCCGCCTGCATTAACACTTCACCGCCCGAGAGCGTAACGCCGCCGCTCGATGTGCGATAAAAAATCTCGTCTTTTAGCACCTCACGCTCAAGCTCCTCCAGCGTGATATCCCTGCCAATGCGCTCAAATGCCCCCGAGGGGCACTCGTCCGCATCGCGCAGGCAGGGAGCACAATGCAGGCATTTACTCTCGCGCCGGACGGTTTCAATACCGGGCGAAAGGGACTCCGGATTGGCGCACCACGGGCAGCGATGTGGGCAGCCTTTGAAAAAAACCACCGTGCGGATCCCATGACCGTCGTTCAGGGAGTAACGCTGAATATTGAAAATGCGCGCCATATCAGCGCGCATCTCCAGCACCTCACAGCTGATGCGCGGTGCGGCGGATAATGTCATCCTGAATCTCCTTCGACAGCTCCACGAAGAACGCGCTGTACCCAGCCACACGCACCACCAGCCCGGCGAAGTCCTGTGGCCGCCCCTGCGCTTCACGCAGAGTATCGGCATTCACCACGTTGAACTGGACGTGCTGTAATTTCAGACTGGTGAAAGCCCGCAGGAAATCGGCCAGCTTATTCAGCCCGGCATCGCCCTCCAGCGTCGCGGGCGTGAATTTGACGTTCAGCAGCGTACCGTTTGATAACAGCGTGTTATCCAGCTTGCTCACGGATTTCAGCACGGCGGTTGGCCCCTGCATATCCTGCCCGAGCATCGGCGACAGCCCGCCGTCGGCCAGCTGCTCGCCCGCATAGCGCCCGTCTGGCGTTGCGCCCACCACCGCGCCCAGCGGCACATGCGCGGAGACCGTGTAAGAGCCAGGCGTAAACTGCCCACCGCGCGGATTGCGGTACTTTTCTACCTCTTTGCAGTAATAACGCAGCAGATCGGCACTGATGTTGTCCACTTCATCGATATCGTTGCCGTATTTCTCAAAGCGGTTGATCAGCCTCGCGCGAATTTTCACCCCTTCCGGCGTGGCAAAGTTCGCTTTCAGCACCGACAGCAGTTCGTCGAAACTCACTCTTTTCTGCTCAAACACCATGCCTTTCAGAGCGTGGAGAGAGTCGCTGAGGTTGGCAATGCCGATCCCCTGAACGCCCGAGAAGTTGTAGCGAGCGCCACCCTCGGTGATGTCTTTGCCCTTTGCCAGACAATCGCTGATGAACGACGACAGCAGCGGCACCGGAGCCCAGTCGCGGTGGCCGATATCGCAAATGTTGCTGCCCTCCGCCATCAGTGAAATGAAATGGCGGGTTTTCAGCCGAATGGCTTCCAGCAGGGTTTCCCAGCTGATGTCCGCGTTGCCTTCGTTTTCCAGCAACACGATTTCCATCACTTTCAGCAGGTTGAACATCGCGATGTCGTGAAGCCCGTAGGTTTTGCCGGGGACTGAAAGCTCCACGCAGCCCACCACCGCATAATCACGGGCATCTTCAAGCGTTACGCCGCGGTTCAGGAACGCTGGCACGATCACCTCATCGTTAAAAATCTGCGGAATACCGGTGCCCAGCCGAATGGTTTCTGCGGTTTTGCGTAAGAACGGACCGTCAGTCATCTCATTCACGCGTACGCCAAGGTTAGGCTGCGGCAGGCGGACATTCTGATAGGCATCCAGGCACAGAAACGAAAGGATGTTTACCGCGCTGCGCCCGTTTTCGGTCTGGCCGCCGAGCAGGGCGGTATAGCCGGTCGGGAAGCCCGCGAAATAGCGCGCGCTGCTGGTTGAGCGCAGCAGCACCACGTCGTTGCACTTCACCCACAGAGATTCGAGCATTTCACGCAGGAAAGCCAGATCCTCCCCCTGGCTCAGCGAGGCTTGATAGAAAGGCAGCATGTACTGGTCAAAGCGGCCGATCGACAGCGAGCTGGCATTCGACTCGTACTGCAAAATCACATTCATGTACCAGAACAGCTGGCACGCCTGCCAGAAGGTCCTCGGCCTGTGCTCTGCGTTGTGGCGTGAAATGTCGGCCATCTGGCGCAGCTCCTGCGCCCGCTGCGCGTTGTCACACTGAAGCGCCAGCGCATCGGCGAGCGTGGCATAGCGCAGAATATGGCGCTGTGAAGCTTTCAGCAGCAGCAGCGCGGCGGCATAAAAGTCGTTATCCGGCTCGCGCTGGCAGAGTGTTTGCAGCTCGCTCACCTGCGCTCCCAGTCCATTTTCCAGCAGGCGCGGGTAATCAATGATGATGTGCCCCTGCCCTTTATCGGTCTGGTTCACGCTGAAAATTTGCGTCGCCACTGCCGCCTTCACCTCATCCGCCATTCTGGCATTGATGAAGTCCTTCATCGAACGCTTTTCCCAGTAGGGAAACAGTTTTTCGCGATAGATCCGCTTGTCCTCATCGCTGATAACAAACTTGTCCTGCGGGCGGGTGGCGAACTGGTCCAGCTCCTTCAGCAGCCAGTACGGATCCATTTCCGGCGACATAATCCCGGCGCGCGGCTGCACGGTGCGGTTACCGGCAATCAGCTCCTCATCACGGATCGCGATCGCCACCTTATCCAGAATATGCGCCGTCGCTTTGGCTCTGCGCAGGATCACCGGCTCGCCTTCCGTCAGCCGGTGGCTTTCGGTATAGAGCAGCGCGCGCTCGAGAGAAATTTCACGGGGTCTGGCAAACAGGGCGTCTTTCAGGCGTTGAATGCGATTCGTCATGGGGCACTCCTTCAATCAGTTAAGGCTGCCCGCCCCGAACGGAGCGGGCCCGGGCGCTAGGCGGTTTGCGTCAGATGGGCTTCAATCTTGTTCATGATGGCGTCGGCACGCTTCACCGCGTCGCTGATGTTGACGCGGACAATGGTTTTACCCTGGAAACGCTCTTCAAATTTGATGCCGATATCCTTCGTGAGGATAACCATATCGGCCGCGGCCACCTCTTCCGCCGTCAGGGTATTTTCCTGGCCGATCGAGCCCTGAGTTTCCACTTTCACCTGCCAGCCTTTGGCTTTTGCCGCGGCCTCCAGCGCTTCGGCGGCCATGTAGGTATGAGCGACGCCGGACGGACAGGCGGTTACTGCGATAATTGAAATCATGATCATTCCCTCTTAGTTAATCTCGAAATCCAGCTCCAGGTCGTCTTCTTTCTCAACGACCGGTTTATTCCGCGCCAGGCTTTTCAGTACGTTGACGCTCACGGCGGTGACGACGGCCCCCACCGCAACGGCGGCAATATACCCCAGCTTGCCCTCGACAACCGGCAGGACAATCAGCCCCCCCCAGCCCGCATAACACTGCGCGCCGACAACCGCGGCGGTCACCGCGCCGCAGGCTGAGCCCAGCATGATGGAGGGGATTACGCGCAGCGGATCGGCAGCGGCAAACGGGATAGCCCCTTCGGTCACCCCTACGCAGCCCATCACCAGCGCCGCTTTTCCGGCTTCCCGCTCTTCCGCGCTAAAGTTGTTGCGCTTCATCAGCGTTGCCAGGCCCAGCCCTAGCGGCGGCACGCAAATCGCCACCGCGGCAATCGCCACGACTGAATACACCCCCTGCGCCACGCAGATAAGCATGAACGCGTAGGCCACCTTGTTCACCGGGCCGCCCATGTCGAACGCCAGCATCAGTCCCACCACAATCGCCAGCAGCACGATGCTGCCCTGCTGCATCCCCTGCAGCCAGTTGGTAAGGCTGTGCGTCAGCGCCCCCACCGGCTCACCAAGGCCCCACATCATGATCCCGGCGGTAATAAAGGTGCCGATAATCGGGATCACAAATATAGGCATCACCGAGCGAAGCACCTTCGGCACCGGAATGCGCTTGAGATAGAAAACGACGATCCCGCCGATAATCCCGGCGACGATCGCCCCGAAGAACCCTGCGCCAAAGCCGTTACCGACCCAGGCACCAATGGCGCAGGGCGCCAGCGCGGAACGTTCGGCGATGGAGTAGCCGATATAGGCTGCGAGGAAAGGCACCATCAGGGTCAGCCCCGCCACGCCAATATCAAACAGCTTTTTCAGGTTGGGATCTGTTGCGGCGTCGGGCACAGCGCCCTTGCCGTAAAGCATGACGGATACCGCGAGCAAAATGCCTCCGGCGACCACAAACGGGATCATATGCGACACGCCGGTCATCAAGTGCTGACGGGTATTTTTGAGGATCTGCACCAACTCTTTCATTTGCGGCTCCCGGGACACAGGCCCATATTCATAAGGTTATTGAGGCCACAATAGGCAATCGGCAGCGCAACAGACAGTGGACAAAAAGGCCATTTACTGGACTTTTGTAATATCCGATGAAAAATGCGATCGCTCTCAAAGAGTTGGTCATTTCGCTAACGTACGCGTATTTGCTGCAACCTGCGAGGCACATCGCATTTCGACGGGGATATTACATTTATCTAGTTTTTAACAGTTTTGTCAGATAGCCCCTCCCCTTTTCCCCGCTCTATGCTATCGCCAGACCCTATTTGAATTGAGGAGAACGGCCATGGCCCAGGTTGTGGAATTTATCTGTACCTTGCCCAACGGTGTGCACGCCCGCCCGGCAAGCCTGGTGGAAACGCTGTGCAATACTTTCTCATCGGCGATTGAGTGGCACAATTTGCGCAGCGGCCGCAGGGGCAATGCCCGCAGCGCGCTGGCGATTATTGGCACCGACACCCTCACCGGCGACGCCTGCGAGCTGCGGATCGAAGGGCCGGACGAAGCCAGCGCTCACCAGAAACTCAGCGCCTGGTTTCAGCAGGAGTTCCCGCACTGTGATGCGCCGCTTGAGCACGCCAGCGAGCAGGAGATGGATGCGCTGCCGGCATCGTTAACTCATCTGAACCCGACGCTGATCCGCGGCCGCGCAGTGTGCAGCGGAAGCGCGGGTGGCACGCTGACGGCAATCACCGCGCTGAACCTCAGTACGCTCAGGGATTTGCCGACGGCCACCTCGCAGGAGGAGGAGCGGGTCGCGCTGGATAACGGCCTGATCCTGCTGGCGAAAACGCTGTCGCTGCGCCAGCTCGACAGCGACAGCACCACCAGTGCCATCCTCGACGCTCACCGCTCGCTGGTCACCGACACTAGCCTGCGCCAGCATCTGCTTGAGGGCATCATGGAGGGTTTGAGCTGCGCCGAAGCTATTGTCCGCAGCGCTCAGCACTTCAGCGACACCTTCGCGCAGTCCGCCAGTCGCTATTTGCAGGAGCGCGTGCTGGACGTCACCGACGTCTGCTATCAGCTGCTTCAGCAGATTTACGGTGAGGCGCGCTTCCCGGCTCCGGGTCAGCTGACCCGGCCCTCCATCTGCATGGCCGACGAGCTGACGCCGGGCCAGTTTCTCGAACTCGATAAAACCCTGCTGAAGGGTTTGATTCTGCAAAGCGGCGGCACGACGTCGCATACGGTGATCCTCGCCCGCTCTTTCAATATTCCCACGCTGGTCGGTGTGGATATTTCGGCACTTTCCCGCTGGCAGCATCAGCCCGTCTGGCTCGATGGCAACACCGGCTCGGTGGTTGCCGAACCGACGCAGGCCATCAACCGCTACTATCAACAGGAAGCCCGCGTGCAGGCCGCGCTGCGTGAGCAGCAGAGCGTGTGGCTGGAAAGAGAGGCCAGAAGCGCCGACGGCATCCGCCTGGAAGTGGCCGCCAACATCGCCCATGCCGTTGAAGCGCAGGCGGCCTTCGGCAACGGGGCCGAAGCGGTCGGCCTGTTCCGCACCGAAATGCTCTACATGGACCGCGCTTCCGCGCCTACGGAAGATGAGCTCTACAACCTGTTCTGCCAGGCGCTGGCGTCCGCAACCGGACGCAGCATTATCGTGCGCACCATGGACATCGGCGGCGACAAGCCGGTGGACTACCTGAATATTCCGGCCGAAAACAACCCGTTCCTCGGCTATCGCGCGGTGCGTATTTATGAAGAGTACGCGGCGCTGTTTACCACCCAGCTGCGGTCGATCCTGCGGGCTTCCGCCCACGGCAAACTGAAGATCATGATCCCGATGATCTCCTCGATGGAGGAGATCCTGTGGGTGAAAGAGAAACTCGCCGAAGCCAAACAGCAGCTGCGGGCCGCCCAGATCCCGTTTGATGAAAAAATCCCGCTCGGCATCATGCTCGAAGTGCCGTCGGTGATGTTCATCATCGACCAGTGCTGCGAAGAGATCGACTTCTTCAGCATCGGCAGCAACGACCTGACCCAGTATCTGCTGGCGGTCGATCGCGATAACGCCAAAGTGACGCGCCACTACAACAGCCTGAACCCTGCGTTTCTCCGCGCGCTGGATTTTGCGGTCCAGGCCGTACACCGCCAGGGGAAATGGATTGGCCTGTGCGGCGAGCTGGGTGCGAAAGGCTCAGTGCTGCCGCTGCTGGTTGGGCTTGGTCTCGATGAGATCAGCATGGGCGCGCCCGCGATCCCCTCGACAAAAGCACGCCTCGCGCAGCTCGACAGCCGCGCCTGTCGTCAGTTGCTCAATCAGGCCATGGCCTGCCGCACCTCGCTGGAAGTGGAGCACCTGCTGGCGCAGTTCCGCATGACCCAGCAGGACGCGCCGCTGATCGCCACCCGCTGCATCTCGCTGGATAACGACTGGCAGAGCAAAGAAGAGGTGCTTAAAGGCATGACCGACAACCTGCTGCTGGCCGGGCGCTGCCGCTATCCCCGCAGGCTGGAAGCCGATCTCTGGGCCCGCGAAGCCGTCTTTTCGACCGGCCTCGGCTTCAGCTTCGCCATTCCGCACAGCAAATCGGAGCACATCGAACAATCCACCATCAGCATGGCGCGCCTGCCAAAGCCGGTTCAGTGGGGCGAAGAAGAAGCGCAGTTCATCATCATGCTGACGCTAAATAAACACGCCGCGGGCGATCGGCATATGCGCATCTTCTCGCGCCTCGCCCGCCGCATCATGCATCAGGAATTTCGCCACGCCCTGGTGAGCGCGGCTTCGCCAGAAGCAATCGCCAGCCTGCTGCAACACGAATTGGAACTCTGACCTGAGGAACCCCCATGGAACTGTATCTCGATACCGCAAACGTCACTGAAGTCCGTCGCCTGGCCCGTATTTATCCGATTGCAGGCGTCACCACTAACCCGAGCATTATCGCCGCCGGGAAAACGCCGCTGTGGGAAGTGCTCCCGCAGCTGCAGGAGGCCATCGGCCCTCAGGGCAGGCTTTTTGCCCAGACGATAAGCCGCCAGGCGGAAGGCATGGTGGCCGAAGCGAAGCGTCTGGCGAATCGGCTGCCCGACATCGTGGTCAAAATTCCGGTGACGGCCGAAGGGCTGGCAGCGATTAAGGTTTTAAAGAGTGAAGGTATTCCGACCCTCGGCACCGCGGTGTACAGCGCCTCGCAGGGCTTGCTCGCCGCGCTGGCGGGCGCGGAGTACGTCGCACCTTACGTCAACCGTGTCGATGCGCAGGGCGGTGACGGGATTCAGACCGTGCGTGAGCTGCAGGCCCTGCTGGATCTTCACGCCCCGCAAAGCAAGGTGCTGGCCGCCAGCTTTAAAACACCGCGCCAGGCACTGGACTGCCTGCTCGTCGGCTGCAAAGCGATCACCCTTCCCTTAGACGTAGCGCAACAAATGCTCGGCACGCCCGCAGTTGAGTCAGCTATTGAGAAGTTTGAGCTGGACTGGGAAAACGCCTTTGGCAATCTCAACCTATAAGGAGTGATGTACGGACCGGATCATTCAATCGTCAGGCAAATGCTCGCAAAATGAAATCAACAAATTACGTGAGATCGCCGTGAGCGCAAAATATCAGGCGGTGATGCTGGTTGCCGATAAATACGGCCAGCAGTGTTTACTGCGCTGGGAATAAGACAGAAGGCCCTCATTGAGGTAAATGCCGATCGGTTAACGATCAATTGACCGATCCGGTGGCTGTGTAAGAATCCGTAGTCTCTCCAGGGATTACGGATTTCTTATGTTACTCAGCCAGGCTCTCGACGCCGTTCATAAATTTTCCCCACACGAATTTGTTGCGCTTGCAGACCTGCTTTCACCTGAACTGATTAATGAATGTCTGGCGGATGCAGGCGTCGTCACGTTGCGTAAACGCCGTCTTTCCATGGAAATGATGGTATGGGCTATCACCGGAATGGTGCTGTTTCATTCTCATTCCATGAGTCAGATCGTGTCCCACATGGATATCCTGTTGCCCGGTCATCGATCTTTTGTCGCCCCGAGTGCCGTCGTTCAGGCTCGCCAGCGGCTCGGGGAGAATATCCTCCGACTGATGAGAGCGGTTAAAAAGAGGCCGCAACGCTATGCGCTGCGGCCTCATTCAAAAGCTTTACTGGCAAGCACCCGGCGCGGTGGCCGGGTTTCAGGAGAGAGAAAACTCAGTGCAGCTTCAGGCGCGGACGGATCACGCGGTTAATGCTGCCCACCAGCATCATCAGGCCGGTTTTGAAGTAGCCGTGCAGCGCAATCTGGTGCATACGGTACAGGGAGATGTACACGAAGCGGGCGATGCGGCCTTCTACCATCATCGATCCGCGCATCAGGTTACCCATCAGGCTGCCGACGGTGGAGAATTTGGACAGCGAAACCAGTGAGCCGTGATCTTTGTAGCTGTAAGCTTTGAGCGGCTGGCCCTTCATCTGCGCAAGGATGTTGGTCAACGCGCGGGAAGCCATCTGGTGTGCGGCCTGAGCGCGTGGAGGCACAAAACCACCTTCCGGGCGAGCGCAGGAAGCGCAGTCGCCGATAGCGTAGATATCCGGGTCGCGCGTGGTCTGCAGCGTCGGCTCAACCACCAGCTGGTTGATGCGGTTAGTCTCAAGGCCGCCGATGTCTTTCATAAAGTCCGGCGCTTTGATGCCCGCCGCCCAGACCATCAGGTCAGCTTCGATAAACTCACCGTCTTTGGTGTTCAGGCCATGCGCTTCGGCGCTGGTGACCATTGTTTGGGTCAGCACGCGAACGCCAAGCTTGGTCAGTTCGCTGTGTGCCGCGGCGGAAATGCGCGGCGGCAGCGCAGGCAGAATACGCTCGCCGGCTTCGACCAGCGTGACGTTCAGCGCTTCGTTGGTCAGCCCTTTGTAGCCGTAGCTGTGCAGCTGCTTAACGGCGTTATGCAGCTCAGCGGACAGCTCAACCCCCGTCGCCCCACCGCCGACGATGGCGATGTTAACCTTGCCGCTCGCGCCGAGGTTCGAGGAGTACTTCAGGAACAGGTTCAGCATCTCTGAATGGAAACGACGCGCCTGATGCGGGTTGTCGAGGAAGATGCAGTTTTCTTTTACGCCCGGGGTATTGAAGTCGTTGGAGGTACTCCCCAGCGCCATCACCAGCGTGTCGTAAGGCAGCTTGCGCTCAGGCACCAGCAGCTCACCTTTCTCATCGCGCAGCTCGGCGATAGTCAGCGTTTTGCTTTCACGGTTAATGTCCACCACGGAGCCCAGCTGGAACTGGAAGTGGTGATTACGCGCGTGCGCCAGGTAGCTCAGCGCATCTACGCCTTCATCCAGCGAACCGGTAGCCACTTCGTGCAGCAGCGGCTTCCACAGATGGCTGTGGTTACGATCCACCAGAGTGATTTTGGCTTTTTTACCGCGTCCCAGTTTTTTACCCAGCTGAGTCGCAAGCTCCAGACCACCCGCTCCACCGCCGACAATCACTATTTTTTTCAATGGCGTAGTCAACTTGACCCCCTAAAATATTAACCAATTGTTAACTAAAAGTTATCTAAATAGCCTTTAATTAACAAAGGGTTACTGCACCTTTAACGCTAAACTTTATCGAGAATAACATGAAGGGTGCATTGGTCATACCAAAATTGATATACATCAATTTTTATGCCGAAAAGATAAACAAAAGGCCAGCACGAAGCTGGCCATGACATTTTCCCTAAATAATTCGAGTTGCAGGACGGCGGCAAAGCCGGGAACCCCCAGTCACATAGCTAACTATGTGACTGGGGTGACAAATCTGTCTGGAACAGATTTGAACGCTGCTCACAGCGGCCCTTTAGGGTGAGGCTCAGGGATGAGCCGAATAACAGGTGCAGCCAACACACCTGCAGCTTGAAGTATGACGGGAAAAATTAGCCCAGGGTTTTAAAGGCCTTAATGCGCTGTAAATGCGGGGAGATATTTTTGAATTTATGCGTCTGCTGATCGTCCCAGACTATCTCATAGTAGTGGTGCAGCGCTTCAGCCGTACGCCGGTTATCCAGCGCTTCGTCGTTGCGTGAGAGAATGGCCAGGCAGCGATCTCGGTTCTTCTCACGGAAGTTTTGCACGCACTTCGTCGTGATATCGGCGTACTCTTCCGGTCTGTCAATCTTACCCTCCATGTTTTCATGGGGGTAAAGGTTCGGATTGAAGATGACCTGCCGTATATCGCAAAGAAAACCGATGCGTTCGGCCCAGAACCCGCCCAAACCCACGCCGCAAATCAGCGGCCGCTCGTCGTCGGTAAGCTGCTGCATCTTATCGACTTCTTTCAGCAGATGCTGCATGTCGTGCTTCGGGTGCAGCGTGCTGTAGCTGATAAGCCGCACGTCGGGATCGATAAACTGAAGTTGCAGCACTTTTTCATGGTTACCGGGACTGTTTGAGTCAAAACCGTGTAAATAGATAATCATTGCATCCTCACCACGCGAAACCGGGCCTCCAGGCCCGAATATTAGACGCCCGCCTTCTGGGCCTGCCACTGCTCGTGCAGCGCTTCCAGCTGCTGGTTCACCTGCTTCCAGCGCGCCGATGAACGCAGCGCCTGGCGGGTAAATGAACCCTGATGATACAAACCTGTAACACGCTCTGCTTTGACCGGAGACAGGTTATCCAGCACGCTCACGGCCCCTTTACGATTATTGCAGACAAGGATCATATCGCAACCTGCGTCCAGCGATGCCTGCCCACGCTCGGCGTAGCTGCCCATGATGGCCGCGCCTTCCATCGACAGATCGTCAGAGAAGATTACGCCGTTAAAGCCCAGCTCACCGCGCAGTACCGTTTTTAGCCAATACTCTGAGCCGCTCGCCGGGCGCGGGTCAACTTCATCGTAGATGACGTGGGCTGGCATAATGGCATCCAGCTTGTTCTCGCTAATCAGCGAGGCGAAAATGCGCATATCATGTTCGCGAATTTCCGCTTTAGACCGTGGATCGTGCGGCGTTTCTTTGTGGGAATCGGCAGTGACTGCCCCATGCCCCGGGAAGTGTTTGCCGGTGGTTTTCATGCCTGCGGCATGCATTCCGTCGATAAAACGGGTCGCCATCGCCAGCGCCTTCACCGGATCTTCATGGTAAGAGCGCTCGCCAATGGCCGCGCTGATATGCCCGATATCCAGCACCGGCGCAAAACTGATGTCGATATCCATGGCAATCATTTCGCTTGCCATCAGCCAACCGGCCTCTTCCGCCAGCTTACCGCCCTCTTCCAGGCCGTGGAGCGCCGCGAAAGATTGTGCCGCGGGCAGACGAGTAAACCCTTCACGGAAACGCTGTACTCGACCGCCTTCCTGGTCGACGGCCACAACAAGACGATTACGCGAAGCTTCGCGGATCTGGCGAACCAGCTCGCGTAGCTGCTCCGGATCGTGGTAATTACGGGTAAACAGAATTAAACCGCCGACCAGCGGGTGCTGCAAAATTTCACGCTCTTCAGCATCCAGCTCAAAGCCGGCCACATCCAACATTACTGGGCCCACAATACTCTCTCCTGATGTTTCATCGCCCGCAGTGCGCACCACGCGTCGTCTGCCAGCGTAATAAAGTGTTGCTCCCCGGTTTGCTGCCAGCGGCATTCGTACCAGGACGCCATTAATAGCGTTATCCAGGGCTCCCAGCGCGAAACCTGGCGACGAAGCGCCTCAACGCAGAGCGATGCCTGAGTGGCATAGTGCACCAGTAACGCTTCGCTATCGACGGTATTCGCGGCCTGCACCGCGGCCAGCTCCAGCGCAATATCGCCGTCTCCGGCATATTCCCAGTCGATAAGCCCCAGCCGCTCGCCCTGCCGCACCAGATTTCCCGCATGAACATCCATATGCAAGGGCGCAAGCCGGATGGGATGAGGCTCTTTACGCCGTTTCAGGCGCTTTAATTCACGTAGCCAGCTTAGGGTTCGCCTTTTCGGGTCGCTTTCCTGCCAGTAGAAATCAAGCAGCGGCGCCAGGCTTATCCTCCAGCCAAAGAGCGGCTGCCGATGAAGATAATACAATAAGCCCGTTAATTCAGTGAGCGAAGCCAGATGGGGGGATACTTCGCCCTCCAGCCAGTGGGTCAGCAGCCAACCTTCTGCCAGGCAAAAAGGCGCGGGGGCAATGCCAGCGGGTAGCCGCTTAAGCGCACGATAGTGTCGCTGTAGGGAGAGCCCGGGCAGACGCTGTGCGGGAAGTTTTCTCGCCGCAAAGCTCCCTTCCTCAGTGACGACCCGATAACTTGTCCCGCTAAGTCCTTCGAGAGCGGAAAAACAACCGGCGGCCTGAGCCGCCGGAAGGTATCGAGCCACCACAGCATCGAGCGATGCTTTAGTTGGCTTGCTGAACAGCACCGCTACCCGACCAGATGATTTCGCCGGTTTGCACCAGCATCAGCTGCATTTTCAGCGTTGGCGTGTTGACGTTGCCGCTGGCGTTGGTATAGAGCACGTACTGCGCACCGGTATTTCGTGCGATGCCGATGGCTTTGCTGCGTGAGCCTAAGCTGTCTTGCGGAGAAAGGCCAAGCTGCTGCTTCGCCATTGAGAGCTGCTGAGCAGACACCAGGGTGAACTTGTTATTGTTCGCCAGCGCCCCGCGCAAAGCCTCCGTCGCGCTGCTGGTTTGCAGGCTGCCGTTGGTGCGGTTGTTGACGCTGTCCACCAGCAACACACTACCCGGCGTGACGCCGTCCGCCTGCAGCATTTTACCGACCATCGGCTGCATGGCACCGTTCCAGTCGTAGGCGCGTACCTTTGGCTGAGCTGGAATAGTCGGCTGCGGTTGCTCAACAGGCCCTGGCTGCGTTGGCACTGTCGGTACCGTTGGCACTGTCGGCTCTGGCTGAGCGGGTTGCTCTACGCCGGGTTTAGCCTCTTCTACCGGGGCTGGCTGTTCGCCACGATGAATACACCCGGTCAGTATCAGCGCCACCGCGGTGACGGCCAGATAACGATGAAGTCCCCTAATCAAAATTCGCTCCTTACAGAGAGAGAAAGACGTACTTTTTTAGCCCCCGGCCAGGCTGCCGTAGAGTCAATGCGCTGCGTAGACTGTGCCGGGAGGGTAACGGTACGCACTTTTTCAAGCGGGTGGATTTCCAGCCCTTTTGCGTCGTACCAGTAAAAACGATAGTACAACGTGACCGGTTTGCGCTGCTCATTATACAGCGAAGACTCGGCCACCGTGGCACCGTTCCGCTGAGAGATATCCGGTTTTTCAGCGCTAATCCCGGCAGCCAGTACCGCGGCTTCCATCACCAACGTTTGGTCATTGTTCACCGGAATGGCCGGACGAGAATTACAGCCCGCCACCATTAGTATCGCTAACAGACACAGGAAAAAGCGCGACATTGGATCAGTCCTTATGCGCCAGCATTGGGCCGAGTGGCCGACCGCCCAGCAGGTGCATATGAATATGGTACACCTCCTGACCACCGTGGCGGTTGCAGTTCATAATCAGGCGGTATCCCTCGGCGGCAATCCCTTCCTGCTCTGCAATTTTTGCCGCAACGGTCATCATGCGCCCCAGCGCAAGCTCGTGCTCGGCCTTGACGTCATTGGCGGTAGGGATCAGCACGTTAGGAATGATGAGAATATGGGTAGGTGCCTGAGGGGAAATATCGCGAAATGCGGTAACCAGTTCGTCCTGATAAACCACATCCGCCGGAATTTCACGACGAATAATTTTACTGAAAATAGTTTCTTCGGCCATGACCTGTTCCTTGAAGGAGAAAACGGTGATGGGAGTATGAGCGAGGCGCTCATTCGACTCAACCTTCTGAGTGCTTTTCTTTGGTTAAGTGCTGGCCTTTAAAACAAAAAAGGGAGGCTTTCGCCTCCCTTATCGCTCCCCGAACAAACTTAGTTGTTACGGATCCACTCATCCATTTCGGTTTTCAGGTTATCGGACTTGGTGCCGAAGATAGCCTGAACGCCGGAACCTGCGACAACTACACCTGCTGCACCCAGTTTCTTCAGGCCAGCCTGGTCGACTTTAGCAACGTCGGCCACGCTAACACGCAGACGGGTAATACAGGCGTCGAGGTTAGTGATGTTTTCTTTACCGCCGAAAGCGCTAACCAGAGCAGGTGCCATTTCGCTGGTGGCGCCAGCGGTGGTTTCTGCAGTGGCGTCTTCACGACCCGGGGTTTTCAGATCCAGCGCCTTAATCAGTACGCGGAAAATGGTGTAGTACACGATCGCATAGCAAATACCGACAATCGGGAACAACCACAGTTTGCTGCTGTTGCCGCTCAGCACGATGAAGTCAATCAGACCATGCGAGAAGGACGTCCCGTCGCGCATACCCAGCAGAATACAGATTGGGAATGCCAGACCGGCCAGAATCGCGTGAATGATGTACAGGATCGGCGCAACGAACATGAAGGAGAACTCGATTGGCTCGGTAATCCCGGTCAGGAACGAAGTCAGCGCGGCGGAGATCATGATACCGCCCACTTTTGCACGGTTCTCTGGTTTAGCAGAGTGCCAGATAGCAATCGCAGCGGCTGGCAGGCCGTACATTTTGAACAGGAAGCCACCGGACAGTTTGCCCGCAGTTGGGTCGCCTGCCATATAACGTGGGATATCGCCGTGGAACACCTGACCTGCAGCGTTAGTGTATTCACCAATCTGCATCTGGAATGGAACGTTCCAGATGTGGTGCAGACCAAACGGAACCAGGCAACGCTCGATGAAGCCATAGATACCGAATGCTACCACTGGGTTCTGGTAAGCAGCCCACTGAGAGAAGGTCTGGATAGCAGTCCCGATTGGCGGCCAGATGAAGGACAGCACAACGCCGGTGAAGATAGCGGCCAGACCGGAAATGATCGGCACAAAGCGCTTACCAGCGAAGAAGCCCAGATACTCAGGCAGCTTGATACGGTAAAAGCGGTTAAACATGTACGCGGCAATCGCACCGGAGATAATACCGCCAAGCACGCCGGTATCCGCCAGGTGTTTAGCGGCAATTTCTTCCGCCGGAAGATGCAGTACCAGAGGGGCAACCACGGCCATGGTTTTCACCATGATGCCATAGGCTACAACGGAAGCCAGTGCGGAAACGCCGTCGTTGTTAGTGAAGCCCAGCGCTACACCGATAGCGAAGATAAGCGGCATGTTGGCGAAGACAGAACCGCCCGCTTCCGCCATAACGTGGGACACGACGACCGGCAGCCAGCTGAAGTTTGCAGACCCGACGCCCAGCAGGATACCTGCGATAGGCAGTACGGATACTGGCAGCATCAGCGATTTACCCACCTTTTGCAGGTTAGCAAATGCATTCTTAAACATAATAGAGAGTGCTCCTGAGTATTTGTGCTTTTTTTGTACGCATTTACGCATCGAACCGGGGGGAGAACCGGCCCATAAACAGGACATCTAAGTGTCCTTTTATTTATTACGCAGAGTAAAATAAATAACGAAAACTTTGTTTGACGGCTATCACGTTTCTCAGCCAGCCGAGCGAAAAACTTTCATTAATTTACACAACATACGTACAAATGGTTCAAAACGAGCATGCACCGCCCATTTTATGGCGGTGCACTTTACTCGCTTAGGCTATTAATTACGAGCTTTAAAATAACTATGGATTTCAGAGAGATTGCAGGCGGGACAAGGGAATATGGAACAAATCAGTAAAGTTCTGCGTGGTAGCCACCGCCAGTTCTTCCAGCGAAACACCTTTCAAAACGGCCATATACTCCGCCACATCGCGCGTCATTGCCGGCTGATTTTCCTTGCCGCGGTGCGGAACGGGCGCAAGATACGGTGAGTCTGTCTCCACCAGAATTCTGTCCAGCGGTACATAACGCGCCGCATCGCGCAGCTGCTCGGCATTACGGAAGGTCACAATGCCGGAAAAAGAGATATAAAACCCCATATCCAGCAGTTTGGCCGCCGTTTCTCTGTCTTCCGTGAAACAGTGTAGTACCCCTCCGCACTCTGTCACTTTTTCTTCCTGCAGAATGCTCAGGGTATCGGCCCGGGCATCACGGGTATGCACAATCACCGGCTTGTTCAGCTCGCGACCAATGCGAATGTGGTTGCGGAAAGATTCCTGCTGGCGCGGTTTTGTTTCCGGCGTGTAGAAATAATCCAGCCCCGTCTCCCCCATTGCAACTACGCCCGGTTCGGCGGCAAGGCGACGCAGCGCTTCAACGTCATATTCTTCATCCTGGTTCAGCGGATGGACGCCACACGAAAACGCTACGTTATCTCGCTCGCCTACCAGCTCACGCATCCCGCGATAGCCATCAAGCGTTGTGGCGACAGCCAGGCAAAATTTAACGTCCCTTGCGGCGGCTTTGTCCAGAACGTCATCGACGTTTTTATGCAGGGATTGGTAGTCCAGGCCATCAAGGTGGCAGTGTGAGTCAACCAGAAACATAGTAATACTCTTAGAGATGATGTGAGGGAAGCAGTGCGTCGGGCCGGGCCAGACGCTCCCACGTAAGAAGACTTTCTGTGAGCAACAGCTCGCGGTTAACGCCGACCACGTTGAGCAACTCTTCGCGGCAGGTAAACCAGTGGTGTAGCAAGCTTTGCAATACGGCTGGTGAATATCTGGCACTCAGTCTAACCACCAGCGGTTGCATATCGACGTTCGTCAGCCAGGCACCAGCCCCTTGCTGCCATTTAAGGGCATCAACCAGCAGCGCGCAGAGCCAGTGAACGCGGCGGGCTGCGTCCTCGTGATTCAGGGCGGGCAGCAGTGCCAGCATGTTATCCGTCTCAACCGCCTGAACTAACTTCTCGCACAGCTGCTGGCGAACCTTCCATTGTTCCGGCTGCAAGAGTGCCAGTGCGGCGGCGGGTGCACCTGAGCTGAGGCGCAGTGCAGCCTGCAACTCGGCCATAGAGAGACTTATCTCACGCTCGAGCCATGCCAGAGAAAAACGTTCATCCGGTGGCGCAAGGTGCCAGTAAAGGCAGCGGCTGCGCAACGTCGCAGGTAAATGCGCGGGTTCACGGCAGCTCAGAAAGAACCAGGTATTTTTCGGCGGCTCTTCCAGCGTCTTCAGCAGCGCATTCGCCGCGGCTTCGGTGAGCATATCGGCGTCTTTAAGCCAGACAACTTTGGCCCCGCCCTGCTGGGCGTGACCATACAGCTTCTCGGTAATGACGCGAACCACATCGATCCCGAGGCTGGATTTGCCCTTTTCTACCTCAAGGGAGTAGCTGTCGGGATGCGTTCCCGCCTGCATCAGCTGGCAGCTATGGCAGCGGCCGCAGCTTTTGTTGCCCTCCGGACTCTGGCACATTAGCCAGCGGCACAGGGCATAGATTAACGCGTCGTCCCCCAGTCCAGGCAGAGCATGAACCAACAGAGCATGATGTCCGCGGCCGGCCTGATAGTGGCCGATAAGCTGCTCAAATGCGCCGCGTAGCCACGGATACCATTTCACTATTTTTGCTCCCGGAACCAGCTCAGAACGGCCTCGCGCACGGCCAGGGAAACATCCTCCAGCGGACGGGTTGCATCAATGGTTTTGATGCGGCTGTCGCTGTTTGCCAGCTCCAGATAGCGAGCACGAGTACGGTTAAAGAAGTCGATAGACTCCTGTTCAATGCGGTCAAGCTCGCCGCGCGCGCGGGCACGCGTCAGCCCGACTTCCGGCGTGACGTCCAGATAGATTGTTAAGTCAGGATAAAAATCCCCCAGCACCGTGTTGCGAAGCGCCATCAGCAAATTCTGGTCAATTTGACGCCCCCCCCCCTGATACGCCTGGGTTGAGAGATCGTGGCGGTCGCCAATCACCCAGCTACCTCGCGCCAGTGCGGGTTTGATCACCGTTTCAACAAGCTGGATGCGTGCCGCATAAAACATCAGCACCTCGGCTTTGTCCGTGACTTTCTCATCGCCAATACCGGCGTTATTGAGCGTTAGCTCGCGCAGTCGCTCGGCAAGGGGCGTGCCGCCGGGCTCGCGTGTGAAAACCAGCTCGCTGATACCCAGCTCTTTTAACGTCGCCACTACCACGTTATGGGCGTTGGTTTTGCCGGCACCTTCCAGTCCTTCGATGACGATAAATTTACTGTCCATTCTTATCCTTGAGAGCTTTGATATACACCTGCACCGCCTTGTTATGGCTGGCCAGGTTAGTGCTAAAGGTATGGCCACCCTTACCGTCAGCAACAAAATAGAGATACGGCGTTTTCGCCGGATGCGCCGCCGCCTGCAAAGACGCCTCGCTCGGCACGGCAATCGGGCCCGGCGGCATGCCGCTAATCACATAAGTGTTATAAGGTGTCGGGGTCTCGAGATCTTTGCGCGTTAGCTTACCATTATAGCTTTCCCCCATCCCGTAGATAACGGTGGGGTCGGTTTGCAGGCGCATGCCGATACGCAGGCGATTAATAAAGACGGAAGCGACCCGATCGCGTTCCCCGGCAACGGCGGTCTCTTTTTCAATAATCGAGGCCATGGTGACCAGATCGTTTTCGGTTTTGTACGGTAAGCCATCAACTTTACTCTCCCACGCCTGCGACACGGCCTTCACCATTTTTTGATGAACGCGCTTAAGAAGCGCAACGTCGGTGGTATTGGCGGTGTACATCCATGTGTCAGGATAGAACCAGCCTTCAACCCATTCCGGGTGCTCAAATTTAAGCATTTCCGCCACGGTCGCATAGCTGTCGTCTTTGAGCGTGTGCTGAATATAGGGCGCTTCACGCAGCTGCTCCAGCAAATCACTGAGGCGCATCCCTTCCACAAAACGCAGCGGGAACTGGGCCTCTTTTCCGCTGGCCAGCAGGCGCAGCATGTCGGTGACCGTCATGCCCGGCGTGAGGCGATAGGTACCCGCCTTAAATTTCGCCAGCTCAGGCTCTATGCGCAGCAGCCACTGGAAGACTCTTGGGCGCGTAATCAGCTTCTCATCATAAAGCTGAGTCCCTAGCGCCAGGCGTCCTGTACCCTGCTTCAGGGTGAAAATGGTTTCCTGTTTGATCGGCAGTGGCGCTTTGGCCAGCTGGCGTACCTTCCACATGCCTGCCCCGGCGGCAATTCCCAGGACAACCAGCAAAACAAGAAAGAAACGAAACATCTTTTTCATCGGCAATCGGTTACTCACAAAGTGGGGCTAAAAAATAGTAAAGCTCACGCGATGTATAGCGCCAGGTCTGAGCCTGATTAACCGGCACAATCGGCATCAACGCGTTGCAAATGATGACTTCATCCGCATCGGCCAGGATTTCCGGCCCTTCACTGACTTCACGTACCCGCCATGGGGAGTCGTTGAGATACGACATGATGCGTTGACGCATGGTGCCATTGACGCCCGCGCCATCGATACGCGGCGTGTAGACGTCATATCGCTTGCGCCAGAATAAATTAGCCGCACAGCATTCCACCAGGCTCCCTTCGCTGTCAAGAACCAGAGCCTCATGGGCTTCCGTCTGTTCAAGATGCGTGCGGATCAGCACCTGCTCAAGTCGATTAAGGTGTTTTATGCCCGCTAATGCTGGGTTGATCCCCAACCGCACCGGGCTAAGGGCCAAAGTGACCCCCTGCTCACGCCAGGCCGGGTAAAATGCAGGATAAGGGGAAATAGAAAGTATGCGCGTTGGCTGCGTACAGTTTGAGGCGCTATAGCCGCGCCCGCCGGCCCCACGAGAAATAATCACCTTCAGAACGGCACGGGATTCGGATGCTGCCAGCATAGTCATCTCTTCGTTGAGCCTGCCCCAGTCAACCGGCGCGATCGTCAGCGTCTCGCAGGCCTGCCGTAGCCGCCGAAGATGGTCGGCCTGAAAGCGAACAGTCCCGTCCACTACGCTTGCTGTGGTAAAGCAGCCATCGCCAAACTGAATCGCCCGGTCGTTCACCGGTAGCGTGTTTTGCGGTTGGCCGTTGATCAGGTACATAGGGATTCCTCACGATACGGAGCAGTAAGGTTGCCAGAGGGATGAGCGGGCGACAAGCGGGGAATTCTGAACAGCAAAATGGCCCGCAAGCGGGCCATTTTTAAGCGACGGTTAGATCTTTTTAAAGATCAGGGAACCGTTGGTGCCACCGAAACCGAAGGAGTTACACAGCGTGTACTCCATACCGCTAACCTGGCGAGCTTCGTGTGGAACAAAGTCCAGGTCGCAGCCAACATCCGGGTTATCGAGGTTGATGGTTGGCGGAACAGCCTGGTCGCGCAGCGCAAGGATTGAGTAGATGGATTCTACCGCCCCTGCCGCGCCTAACAGGTGGCCAGTCATCGATTTGGTTGAGCTCACCAGCACACGGCTGGCATCAGCGCCAAAGATAGACTTAACCGCCTGCGTTTCGGCTTTGTCGCCTGCTGGCGTCGAGGTACCGTGGGCGTTGACGTAGCCAATCTGCCCAGCAGAAACACCCGCATCACGCAGAGCGTTTTCCATCGCCAGCGCAGCACCTGCACCGTTTTCTGGTGGAGAAGTCATATGGTAAGCATCACTGCTCATACCAAAACCAACAACTTCTGCATAAATTTTCGCGCCGCGTTTTTTCGCGTGTTCGTACTCTTCCAGCACAATAACGCCTGCGCCATCACCAAGTACAAAACCGTCACGATCTTTATCCCACGGGCGGCTTGCCGCTTGCGGGTTATCGTTACGGGTAGACAATGCGCGAGCCGCGCCAAAGCCACCCACACCCAACGGGCTACTGGCTTTCTCTGCGCCACCGGCCAGCATCACATCGGCATCATTGTAGGCAATAATACGCGCCGCATGACCGATATTGTGCACACCAGAGGTACAAGCCGTGGCAATGGAAATACTCGGACCACGCAACCCCAGCATAATGGTCAGATGGCCTGCCACCATGTTAACAATGGTTGAGGGGACGAAGAATGGGCTGATCTTACGCGGACCACCGTTAACTAACGAGCTGTGGTTCTCTTCGATAAGAGTCAGGCCACCAATACCAGAGCCAATTGCAGCGCCGATACGAGTCGCATTTTCTTCCGTTACTTCCAGACCAGAATCCTGCATGGCCTGAATGCCAGCAACAATTCCATATTGAATGAACTCATCCATCTTGCGCTGATCTTTGCGCGAGATGATGTCTTCACAGTTAAAATCCTTTACTAAGCCAGCAAATTTCGTTGCATAGGCGCTAGTATCGAAATGGTCGATCAGGCTGATGCCACTCTGACCGGCAAGGAGAGCTTTCCAGGTAGACTCTACGGTATTGCCGACAGGAGACAACATGCCCAGTCCGGTCACAACTACACGACGCTTAGACACGTTTGTCCTCCAGGGAGGGAAAAAGTACTAGTGGGATAATTCAGATAAAACTCAGGCGGTCGAGTGACCGCCTGGAGATGTTCACTTACGCCTGGTGGCCGTTGATGTAATCAATGGCAGCCTGAACGGTGGTGATTTTCTCAGCTTCTTCGTCCGGAATCTCAGTATCAAACTCTTCTTCCAGAGCCATTACCAGCTCAACGGTGTCAAGAGAATCAGCGCCCAGGTCCTCAACGAAGGAAGCGGTGTTCACTACTTCTTCTTGCTTAACGCCCAGTTGTTCGCCAATGATTTTCTTAACGCGTTCTTCGATAGTGCTCATACTCTTAAATTTCCTATCAAAACTCGCTTTCGCGATGGTTTTCGTAGTGTATAAAATGTTGAAAAAGATGCAACCAAATCCCGGCTGGTCAAACCACGATTTTACGCTATTTTGCGGGCATTCGCCCAAATAACGCAAATATTTTTCACCGTGATTAAACCATGTACATTCCGCCATTGACGTGCAGGGTCTCACCAGAGATGTACCCAGCTTCGTCAGAGGCTAAAAATGCTACAGCACTGGCGATTTCATTTGCGTCGCCTAAACGACCCGCAGGAACCTGCGCCAGAATACCCGCACGCTGTTCATCAGAGAGCGCACGCGTCATGTCCGTTTCAATAAAACCCGGAGCAACAACGTTCACAGTAATACCGCGGGACGCAACTTCACGCGCCAGCGATTTACTGAAGCCAATCAAACCCGCTTTCGCCGCAGCGTAGTTAGCCTGACCAGCATTTCCCATGGTACCAACCACAGAACCGATAGTGATAATACGCCCATGACGCTTCTTCATCATAGCTCGCATTACCGCTTTTGACAGACGGAAAACAGATGACAGGTTGGTTTCGATAATATCGTTCCACTCATCATCCTTCATGCGCATCAGCAAATTATCGCGAGTGATGCCGGCATTGTTAACCAGAATATCGACTTCGCCAAACTCTTTGCGAATGCTGCCCAACACGGAGTCGATAGAAGCCGGATCGGTTACGTTCAGCATGAAGCCTTTGCCGTGCTCGCCCAGATAGTCACTGATAGCCTGCGCACCGCTTTCGCTGGTTGCCGTACCGATAACTTTCGCACCGCGAGCCACTAAAGTCTCAGCGATAGCGCGGCCGATTCCGCGACTTGCGCCGGTTACCAGCGCAATTTTTCCTTCAAAACTCATGGTTTTCCTCGTTTTATTGTTCAAGCGCCGCTGACAGTGTTGCAGGCTCATTAATGGCCGCTGCCGTCATGGTGTCAACAATACGTTTAGTCAGCCCCGTCAGAACCTTGCCTGGGCCAACTTCCAGCAGTTGGGATACGCCCTGCGCCGCGATAAATTCTACGGACCTGGTCCACTGAACCGGGCTGTAGAGCTGGCGTACCAGCGCGCTACGAATGGCTTCCGGTGCGGTTTCACACTTCACGTCAACGTTATTAACGACCGGAATAGCCGGGGCGTTAAAGGTAATGTTTTCCAGCGCTAGCGCCAGTTTATCGGCCGCAGGCTTCATCAGCGCGCAGTGGGACGGCACGCTCACCGGCAGCGGTAGAGCACGTTTTGCGCCAGCGGCTTTACAGGCAGCACCGGCACGCTCGACGGCTTCTTTGTTACCGGCGATCACAACCTGTCCCGGAGAGTTAAAGTTCACCGGAGAGACAACCTGCCCCTGCGCTGACGCTTCACAGGCTTTGGCAATGGACGCATCGTCAAGACCGATAATGGCAGACATTGCGCCGGTCCCTTCAGGTACAGCATCCTGCATCAGCTTACCGCGCAGTTCGACCAGGCGAACGGCATCGGCGAAATTAATCACGCCAGCGCAAACCAGCGCGGAGTATTCACCCAGGCTGTGGCCCGCCAGCAGCGCAGGCGCTTTGCCGCCCTGCTGCTGCCAAACGCGCCATAATGCGACGGAAGCCGTCAGCAGCGCTGGCTGAGTCTGCCAGGTTTTATTCAGCTCTTCCGCCGGCCCCTGCTGGGTCAGCGCCCACAGGTCATAACCCAGCGCGTCAGAAGCTTCGCGGAACGTGGCTTCAATCACCGGATAGCTTGCCGCGAGATCGGCCAGCATGCCAACGGACTGGGAACCCTGTCCCGGAAACACCATAGCGAATTGCGTCATGTCGAAAATTCCTTTAATCAAAAACGAACCAGTGCAGAGCCCCAGGTAAAGCCACCGCCGAACGCTTCCAGCAGTACCAGCTGACCGCGCTTGATGCGACCATCGCGTACCGCTTCGTCCAGCGCTGCCGGTACGGAAGCGGCAGACGTATTGCCATGGCGATCCAGGGTCACGACGACGTTATCCATCGGCATCCCGAGTTTTTTCGCGGTCGCACTGATGATGCGCAGGTTAGCCTGATGCGGCACCAACCAGTCGAGCGCAGAGCGATCGAGGTTATTTGC
Organism: Enterobacteriaceae bacterium RIT693; assembly: GCA_009668225.1. Classification (GTDB taxonomy): domain Bacteria; phylum Pseudomonadota; class Gammaproteobacteria; order Enterobacterales; family Enterobacteriaceae; genus Cedecea. Next base: position 169,612 of record WJYK01000006.1, read on the forward strand.
TTCCAGGGTTTCGTCAACGATGTGAGCCAGTTCAGTCACCGCGACTTTAAAGACTTCGTTACCGGCCATCGTCAGATGAACTGAATTTTCAGGATTCACGCGATCGACGTTCGGCAGCGTCAGCAGGTCACCATAGCTACCGTCTGCGTGCAGATGGGTAGAGATGATACCCGGCGCTTCAGATGCACCCAGTACGGCCGCGCCTGCACCGTCGCCAAAAATAATGATGGTGCTGCGATCGGTCGGATCGCAGGTACGCGCCAGCACATCAGCACCGATGACCAGCGCGTTTTTCACGGCGCCGGACTTCACGTACTGATCGGCAATGCTCAGCGCATAGGTAAAGCCCGCACACGCGGCGGCAACGTCAAACGCCGGGCAACCTTTAATACCCAGCATGGCCTGAATCTGGCACGCCGCGCTTGGGAAAGCGTGCGTTGAAGACGTTGTCGCCACAACGATCAGGCCGATGTCGTTTTTATCAATGCCGGCCATGTCCAGCGCGCGGACGGCGGCTTCGTAACCCATGGTCGAAACCGTTTCATTCGGGCCAGCAATACGGCGTTCACGGATACCTGTGCGGGTGACAATCCACTCGTCAGACGTATCGACCATTTTTTCCAGGTCAGCGTTAGTACGCACTTGTTCAGGCAGGAAGCTGCCGGTACCAATAATCTTCGTATACATGTACGCTCAGTCACTCTTGGGTAATACAGATTCCAGGCGAGCGCCAATCCGCTGAGGGACTTGCCGCTGCACCGCCTGCACTGCCTGTTCAATCGCGACAGCAAACGCTCGCTGATTGGCCGCACCGTGACTCTTAATCACCGTGCCGCGCAATCCTAACAGACAGGCGCCATTATACTGGTCGGGGTTGAGGTGACCGAATCGCCTTATCAGGCGCTTTTGTAGCCACTTCTTCAATATAATCAGCCACCACGACCTTTTTTTTCCTTCCCCCTGCGATTTGAGCAGCGAAAGGAACATCCTGACAACACCTTCCATCGTCTTGAGTGTGACGTTACCGACAAAACCATCACAGACCAGCACATCGGTCTTGCCGGTGAGTAATTCGTTAGCCTCAAGGTATCCAATATAGTTCATTGAAGGCATTGTTTTTAATAAAGCAGAGGCCTCACGGATACTGTCCAGCCCCTTAGTCTCTTCTTCGCCGATATTCAGTAGCGCCACTTTAGGGCGACTGATACCCAGCACCTCTTCGGCCATCACGGATCCCATGATGGCAAATTGCACCAGCATCGTGCTGTCGCAGTCAACGTTAGCGCCAAGGTCAAGCACCACCGTTTTCCCCTTTTGCTGATGCGGTAATACCGTCATCAACGCCGGGCGCTCAATCCCGTCAATTGGCTTAAGCAGTAATTTCGCAAGCCCCATCAGCGCGCCGGTATTCCCGGCACTGACGCAGGCTTCTGCCCGCCCTTCTTTCACCAGCTCAAGCGCAATGCGCATTGACGACCCACGGCTTGCGCGGATCGCCTGTGACGGTCTGGCATCACTGGCAATAACCGATTCCGCAGGAATAATCTGCAGGCGCGAGCGTTGCTCGAAATCAGCTTTGGCAAGTAATGGCGTGATTGCGTCGGGATTACCGACTAAAAGAAGATTAAGCGAAGAGTTTGAGTCCAGTGCCTGCAAAGCTGCAGGCACTGTCACGGAAGGACCGAAGTCCCCACCCATGGCATCTAACGCTAGGGTTAGACGTCTCAAGGTTGCGCCAGATTACTTAGCGATAACCTTGCGGCCGCGGTAGAAACCGTCGGCAGTGATGTGGTGACGCAGATGAGTTTCACCAGAAACTTTGTCCACGGACAGGGTGGCGGTGGTCAGCGCGTCATGGGAACGACGCATGCCACGTTTGGAACGGGTTGGTTTATTCTGTTGTACGGCCATGGACCTTACTCCTCAATTACTTACGCTTTAAACTGGCTAATACGGCAAATGGGTTTGGTTTTTCCGCCTCTGGAGGCAGTTCACCAAAGACCATGTCCGCCTCGGACACTTCACAGTGTTCAGAATCATGCACCGGAACTACAGGCAAGCAGAGGATAACTTCATCTTCCACCAGCGCCCGCAGATCGATTTCACCGAATTCGTTAACCTCAATCGGCTCATACGCTTCCGGGAGTGCTTCAGCCTGTTCGTCAGAGCGGACCGGACTGAAACAATACGTTGTGTGAACATGATGCACAAACGGTTTCCCGCAACGCTGGCATTCGAGCGTTACCGTCACCTTTGCATCGCCGGTCAAAACCGCGAGGCGCTGGTTATCGATAGCGAATCTCATGGAGCATTCTACATCAGTGTCCACACTGACTACAGACTCGGCGATACGCTCAACCTGATCGGAAGCATACACTCCTTCGTAATCAAGGCGTTTTTGAGCCGTACGAACCGGATCAAGAGTCAGGGGTAATTTTACCTTTTGCATAGGGCGCGCATATTAACTTTGTAACGTCATAGAGTCAAAGAAAAAGGCCTGGAAACAGCGCCTTTTGCCATTTCTACCCTAAATAGTTTAAGTTGCAGACAGGCACCCGGCTCGGGTAAGTGAGCGCTGGTAACGCCTCTGCGGCTTAAAATATGACGGGTATATTCGCACACATTGCGGTGGCACAGTTTAAAATGCCTTTATTCAATTCGCTATCTTTAATGAAAAAAATATGAAATCGATTGTTCTCGCGTCCACTTCCCCGTTCCGCCGCAGCCTGCTGGAAAAACTGGGTCTGCCTTTTATTACCGCTGCTCCCGAGGTCGATGAGACGCCACAGCCCGGAGAAAATGCGCGGCAGTTGGTCACTCGCCTCGCTCAGGCTAAAGCTCAGGCATTAAAGGAACGCTATCCCGAACATCTTATCATCGGCTCCGATCAGGTTTGCGTCTTGAATAACCAGATCGCCGGAAAACCGCACAGCGAGGAGAATGCCGTACGGCAATTAATGCTGGCACGGGGAACCGTCGTGACCTTTTATACCGGGCTGGCGCTGTATAATTCAGCAAACGGCCAGCTGCAAACGCTGTGCGAACCTTTTGATGTTCACTTTCGTCATTTGACGGAGGAAGAAATTCGCCGCTATGTGCAAAAAGAGCAGCCGCTTAACTGCGCGGGCAGCTTTAAAAGCGAAGGGTTGGGCATCACGCTGTTTGAGCGACTGGAAGGGAAGGATCCGAATACCCTGGTTGGGCTACCGCTAATCAGCCTGTGCGAAATGCTGCGCAAGGAAGGCTGTAACCCGCTGCTGGACTAAAAAAACGCTCCGGCAATGCGGAGCGCGAGACTGCTAACAAAATTCATTGATCTAAAAAAGCCCGAGCGTTGGTCTAATAGAAACAATGAATGATGTTCTCTGGTTTGCCCCAAACGGCCGAAAACCACGTTTTTCGGCCGTTTGTCATCAACCTGACGCTCCGGCGATGCGGAGCGCTTTTCACTAACTGGCATTACTTAGCGTTGCGTAAAACCTGCAGGCAACGCTTTAGATTATTGTCCAGCGGCGCTTCGATACGAATCACCTCCCCGGTATTCGGGTGGGTAAACTTAAGCGCGGCAGCGTGCAGGAACAGGCGGTTCAGCCCGGTGCCCGCAAGCTGCTTATCAAACTCGCGGTCACCATAGCGATCGTCAAAGGCGATAGGATGCCCGGCGTGCAGGGTATGGACGCGAATTTGGTGGGTACGCCCGGTGACCGGACTACAGCGTACCAGGGTCGCAAACTCATAGCGCTCTTCAACCTTAAAGCGCGTTTCGGATGGCTTACCTTCGCTGTTTACCCTCACGATGCGCTCCCCGCTTTGCAGAATATTCTTCAGCAGCGGAGCCTGTACCACTTTGACATGTGACTGCCATTGCCCACGAACCAGCGCGAGGTAATCCTTTTGCATCCCCTTCTCACGCAGCTGCTCATGAAGCGAACGCAACGCGGAGCGTTTTTTAGCCACCAGCAGTACGCCGGACGTGTCGCGGTCGAGGCGATGCACCAGCTCAAGGAAACGAGCTTCCGGGCGCAGGGCACGTAGCCCTTCGATGACGCCGAAGCTCAGGCCGCTGCCGCCGTGTACCGCCGTGCCGGAGGGTTTGTTAAGCACCAGAATATGGTCGTCTTCATAAAGAATGACATCGCTCAGTGCGGCCACTTTTTGCAGATGCGGAGAGACAGCCTCTTCCTCACGCTCGGCCACGCGGACCGGCGGGATACGAACCTCATCCCCGGCTTCAAGTTTATACTCGGGCTTGATGCGTTTTTTATTCACTCGCACCTCGCCTTTACGCACGATGCGATAAATCATACTTTTTGGCACGCCCTTCAGGCGGGCGAGCAAAAAGTTGTCGATACGCTGCCCGGCCTCATCGGCCGAAATTGCAACGATTTTTACTGATGGAGTCTCTGTTTTCATGGTCGGCGATTCTAAATAGCCCGTGCGCATAGCGCCACTCATTTTTATGTGCTTAACTGACAATCTGTCCTGTTTTAAACCGTCTCAACCGTCTTTTATCGCGAGCTTTACGTCAGCCTTAAAATACAGGTTAAAAAACTGTGAGAAACAGGGCGCTAATAGCAAAAGTCATCTTGCTATAACAAGGTTAGCAGTGGAATAATGTTACGGTTTTCCGCGTTGAAACTTGTTAAAACAAGAAATTTTGCGGAATGACCAATTTTGCCTGAACGTTCATCCACGCAGCAATGGCGTAAGACGTATTGTACTTTCAGGCAGTTAGCGGGCTGCGGGTTGCAGCCTGACCGGTAAAATGGAATCACTCTTAAGAAACATTCTAAGGTTATTCCCACGATAATTGCGCTGTATTTCCGTATGAAATACAGGCAACCGACACTTTGCGCCTCTCAGCAAGCGACAACCGTGAGGTTGGCGACTACGCGTTTAGTCACGAGGCCATCGGTTCACTCCCGGTTAGCGTCACCATGTCCGCAGCTCTGTCGCCAATGTAAGAATAATGAGTAAGTTACGATGAAAAGAATGTTAATTAACGCAACTCAGCAAGAAGAGTTGCGTGTCGCCCTTGTAGATGGGCAGCGTCTGTACGATCTGGACATTGAAAGCCCGGGACACGAACAGAAAAAAGCGAACATCTATAAAGGCAAAATCACCCGTATTGAACCTAGTCTGGAAGCGGCATTTGTTGATTATGGCGCAGAAAGACACGGTTTCCTTCCTCTGAAAGAAATCGCTCGCGAATACTTCCCTTCTAATTATGCTTCCCATGGCCGTCCGAATATCAAAGATGTTCTGCGCGAAGGCCAGGAAGTGATCGTCCAGATCGATAAAGAAGAGCGCGGTAACAAAGGTGCGGCCTTAACCACCTTTATTAGCCTCGCGGGTAGCTACCTGGTTCTGATGCCAAACAACCCTCGCGCCGGTGGTATTTCTCGCCGCATCGAAGGGGATGACCGTACCGAATTAAAAGAAGCGCTTTCTTCACTTGAGCTGCCGGACGGCATGGGTCTTATCGTGCGTACCGCGGGCGTGGGCAAATCCGCCGAAGCCCTGCAGTGGGATCTGAGCTTCCGCCTGAAGCACTGGGAAGCTATCCAGAAAGCCGCTGAAAACCGCCCTGCTCCGTTCCTGATCCACCAGGAAAGCAACGTTATCGTTCGCGCTTTCCGTGACTATCTGCGTCAGGATATCGGCGAAATTCTGATTGATAACCCAAAAGTGCTGGAGCTGGCTCGCCAGCATATCGCCGCGTTGGGCCGTCCAGATTTCAGCAGCAAAATTAAGCTCTACACCGGTGAAATCCCGCTGTTCAGCCACTATCAGATTGAGTCGCAGATTGAATCCGCGTTCCAGCGTGAAGTCCGTCTGCCATCCGGTGGTTCAATCGTTATTGATACCACGGAAGCCCTGACCGCCATCGACATCAACTCCGCACGCGCAACCCGCGGCGGCGATATCGAAGAGACAGCGTTCAATACCAACCTTGAAGCGGCCGATGAAATTGCTCGCCAACTGCGCCTGCGTGACCTCGGCGGCTTGATTGTTATCGACTTCATCGATATGACGCCGGTTCGCCACCAGCGTGCCGTTGAAAACCGCCTTCGTGAAGCCGTACGTCAGGACAGAGCGCGCATCCAGATCAGCCACATCTCGCGTTTTGGCCTGCTGGAGATGTCACGTCAGCGTCTTAGCCCGTCCCTCGGCGAGTCCAGCCACCACGTCTGCCCACGCTGTAGCGGCACCGGCACCGTTCGCGATAACGAATCTCTGTCTCTCTCCATCCTGCGTCTGATTGAAGAAGAAGCGCTGAAGGAGAACACCAAAGAAGTTCACGCCATCGTGCCTGTGCCTATTGCCTCTTACCTGCTGAACGAAAAACGTGACGCGGTGAGCGCAATTGAAAAACGCCAGGGCGGCGTACGGGCGATCATCGTTCCAAACGATCAAATGGAAACGCCGCACTATTCTGTGCTGCGCGTACGGAAAGGCGAAGAAACCCATACTCTGAGCTACATGCTGCCTAAGCTGCATGAAGAAGAGATGGCAATGCCTTCTGATGAAGAGTACACCGAACGCAAACGTCCGGAGCAGCCTGCTCTGGCAACCTTTGTGATGCCTGAAGTACCGCCGGCGCCACAGGAAACCGCAGCGGTTAAACCTGCCGCCGTCGTGACCGGGCCTGCCGCAACTCAGCCAAAAGCTGATGCAGCCACGCAGCCGGGTCTGGTTAGCCGTTTCTTCGCCGCACTGAAAAAACTCTTCGCTGGCGATAACGCCACGGCAGAAGTTAAAGAAGTGAAGGAAGAAAAAGCGACTGAGTCTGATACTCAACGTCAGGATCGTCGCAACAACAACCGCCGTCAGAACAATCGCCGCGATCGTGGCGATCGTAATGAGCGCGGTGACCGCAACAACCGCGATCGCGATAACCGTGACAATCGTAATAACCGCGATGACCGCAACGGTGAAGGCCGTGAAGCTCGCGAGCCGCGTGAGGGTCGTGACGACAACCGCCGTAACCGCCGTAATGGTCAGCAGCAGAATACGGAATCCCGTGAAGTTCGCCAGAACGTTGCTACTGCCGTAGACGATGCTGAAAAACAGCAGAAGTCCCGTGACGAGCAGCAGCCGCGTCGCGAGCGTAACCGCCGCCGTTCTGATGAAAAACGTCAGGCGCAGCAGGAAGTGAAAGCACTGCAGCAGGATAACGTTGTTGAGCAAGAAGCCGAGCAGGAAGAACGCACTCAGGTCATGCAGCGCCGTAAACCGCGCCAGCTGAACCAAAAAGTTCGCTTCGAATCTGCTGATACTCCTGCCGTGGAAGAAACTCAGGTTGTACAGGCGAGCACCGAGCTAGCCACTATCCCGCTTCCGGCAGTGGTAGAAGCCCCTGTCATCGCTGAGCAGCAGGATGACAACGCAGAGAATCGTGAGACTGCCGGTATGCCGCGTCGTTCACGTCGTTCTCCTCGCCACCTGCGCGTGAGCGGCCAGCGCCGTCGTCGTTACCGTGATGAGCGTTACCCGGCCGTGTCTCCTATGCCGTTGGCAACCGCGTGTGCCTCTCCGGAACTGGCATCAGGTAAAGTGTTCATCACCTACCCGATTGCTCGTCCACACGATCAGGTTGCTCAGGAAGAGGTCTTCCAGTCTCACGAAGAAGTCCAGCACACCAACGTTGCTGAGGCGGCGGCTGTTGAAGCCGTAGCCCCTGTTGCCGATGTGCAGGTTAGTGAACCTGTGAAAGCTGAAGAGACCGTTGTTGCACCGGTCGCGATTGAAACAACGCATCCAGAAATCATCGCAGCACCGGTCACCGAACAGCCACAGGTGATTGCCGCTGCGGATCACGTTGTCGCCGAAGAAACCGTTGAGCAAGCTAAACCCGCACAGGAAGAATCCGCTCAGCCGGCGCCACAGGCAGCAGAAGTCATTGAACCTGCCCCGGTTGCTGTAGAAGAGCCAGCGGTAGAAGAAGCCCCGATCGCGGTGGTTGAAGAGGTGAAACCTGTTGTTGAAGCGGCACCTGCGGTAGAAGCGGAGCCGGTGGAACAAGCGGTTAAGGCCGAATCCGCTGTAGCCGTCAAACACGCTACGGCACCGATGACGCGTGCCCCTGCACCGACTTATACTCCGGAGGCACCTCGCCATAGCGAGTGGGTTCGCCCATCCTTCGAGTTCAGCGGTAAGGGTTCTGCGGGCGGTCACAGCGCAAGCCATCAGGCAACCGCGCCGGCGACCCGTCCGCCAGAAACGGAGTAATTTTCCGCAGAGCGTAAAAAGCCGGTCAATCGACCGGCTTTTTTTTGCCTGTGGCCCGGTATTTATGACAAGGTCATTACCCGCCCCTAAAAAGTGCATTTAAAATTCACTTTATGTCAAATTTCACAACTCAGCAGGGGGTTAATAGTCTCAGGTTAAATAAGAAAAAACACGATGCTCCCGAGACAAAGCTGGAAGGCATCGCCCTGGGCAAGGTGGTGAACAGCCAAAGGAATTCATGATGGGTAAAGCAACGTACACCGTCAGCGTCACCAATAACAGTAACGGTGTCTCGGTCGACTATGAAACCGAGTCTCCAGTGAGGCTGCTTATTCCTGATATTGCCGCCGGGGTCGTTAAAGAGCGGGTCAATACCGTTCGCGCGTACGATACGGAAGACGAGTACGAAGTTTGCGGCGGGTAATGTTCCTGTCGGCAAAAAAAAGCCCGCTCCGGGGTGCCGGAAGCGGGCATATAAGGCGCGCTCAGTTTCATAACGCGCCCAAAACGTAGAATGCTATCGACTATTCAACTGGAAAAGTGACATGCCCTGCATATCACTAAATGCTTTATAAGATGCCTGCAACGCGGCCTGCTGCTGTACATAGTTGGAGACGGTCGCATTCCAGTCCGCACCCACCAGCTGGCTCATCTGATCTGCCTGTCCCAGCGCCCGTTCGCTGCCTAAGTCGTCCAGCTTGCTTAGTTCGTTTAGCTGTGTTCCCAGCTCAGCACGTACGGTTGAAACGTTGCTTAGCGCGTTACCTAATCCACGGTTCGTCTTTGCAACCGCGTCATCGAGGGCTTTTTTACCCGCGTCATCCAGCCCAGCTGTCGGCGTTTTCAATGCTTTAATTGCAGAGTCCAGCATATTAAACAAATTCGTTTCGCTCGGTGAACCATCAGGTTCCGGCGTCGCATTGCTGGAAATGTGGTTAAAGACCTGGTCCCCGGTATGGCCGATGGTCATGGTGCGGGAAGTGTCTACCTGCTGAGTAATCGGGATAGTCCCGCCGTTATAAGTAATGCTGCCCGCGCCACCGCTGAACGGTGCCGCTTCGGTTTTATAGCCAGCAAAAATATAGCGCCCATTCCCGTCAGTGCTATTAGCCTGGTTTAATAGCTGGTTGCGAATGCCTTCAAGTTCCGTCGCCAGAGAGGCCCGATCGTCATCATTCAGCGTACCGCTGTTACCCGCTTTCACCACCTTCTCCTGAGCATTTGTGATGGAGGACGTCACCTGCTGCAGAACACTTTCTTCCAGCGACACTTTCTGATTTGCAAAAGTCCTCGCCAGTTTGTACTGGTCGTTCATGGACTGCGCCTGCGAAAGCACGACGGCCTGAGAAGCCGCAACTGGATCGTCTGACGGCCTGTTCACGCGGTTACCGCTGCTCATTTGCTCGCCATAATTCAACCATAAACTCTGTGCATCGCTAATGCCGCGCATGTTCTGGTCATACAACATCTGGGTACTGATACGCATGGCTTTGGCTCCCGTTAGCGAATATTCAACAGTGCATCAAACAGCGTAGACGCAGTCTGGAGTACCTGGGCGTTGGCCATGTAGTACTGCTGGTAACGCTGCAGGTTGCCGTACTCTTCATCGAGGTTTACGCCGGAGATAGATTGCTGCTGCTTTGTTAGCTGCGTAACCACATTATCCTGCGTCGTGCTGGTGACCTTCAGGCTGGCCGTTTTGTTACCCACATCACTGACCAGGGTGGCGTAAGCATCGTTAAAGGTTTTGTTCCCTTCGACCTGCTTTGAGTTCTGCAGATCCAGCATCGCCTGAGCGTTACGGTTATCGCTTTTACCCGAAGTAGGATCGCTTGCCAGCGCCAGTTTAGACTCGTCTTTGACGGCTAAACTCATGTTCACTACCGCATTGGCAACCGGTTTTACGGTGAAGCTTTCGTTGTTGGCAGGCGTACCGCTAACGCCAACTTTCAGTCCATCAAAGTTCAGGCTCACGTTACCGCTGGCATCTGTGGTCGTGCCTGGATTGATATTGGCATTGTCAGATAAACGGGTGACTTGCCAGTTCCCGCTCACAAACTCAACCTTGTAATCACTGGCCTGCACTTGCTTGCTGTCCGTTGTGGTCGCAGTCAGCTGAGTGCCGCTGGTATTACGGGTATTGCTCAGCACAGTTGGGCCGCCGAAGGTAAACAGGTCGGTCCCCTTATCCCCGTTAGCGTCATAGCCCTGGGTGTGCTGGCTGTTCAACGCCGTTGCAAAAGCCTGTGCCATCTGTCCCAGGCGGTTACGCGCGCTGTCCAGATCCTGAGAGCGGAAGCTAAACAGACCACCGAGGGAGCCAGAATTCAGCTGGCTTTCCGGGATTTCAATCTTGCCGGCGACCGGATCGACAAAAGCAACGGTGGTACGTGAAGGGTCCGCGCTGGAGTTAACCGCCGCCAGCTGGTTAGAGGTATTGCCCTGCACCAGAGTCAGACCATTAGCAATAGAAATATTATAAGTGCCACCGTCCTGTACGCTGACATCGACGCCGACAATTTGATTCAGCTGGCTAACCAGCTGATCGCGCTGGTCCAGCAGATCGTTTGGTGCAGAGCCCGCGCCCACGCCTTTCAGGCGAGAGATCTGATCGTTCAGGTTGGCAATCTGTTTGGCGTAGGTGTTGATCTGATCAACGCTGCTGGTGATGGACAGGTTAACCTGTTTGTCCTGATCGCGCAGATACTGGTCGGTGACCTTAAACTGATTGACCAGACCGTCAGCTTTACCTAACAGGGCCTGACGCGCAGCCGGATCCTGAGCATTACTGGTCAGTGTCTGCAGGCTGGAGAAGAAATCCTGCATGGTTTTTGACAGTGAGTTAGTTGTACCGGACAGAATATTGTCGATTTTTGACATCTGCTGGTACTGCGTTGCCAGCCCGCTGCTTTGCGTCTGCGCCGCACGCAGCTGGTTGGTGATGAATGAATCGTATTCACGCTGCACGCCGTTAACATACACGCCGTTGCCCACATAGCCGCCCCCGGTCAGGGTACTTTTTGACTGTGACAGTATCGTCGTCTGGCGGGTGTAACCATTTACATTATAGTTAGAAATGTTATTGCCGACGGTGCTTAATGCCGCCTGGGCAGCACTCAGGCCGCTCATGGCACTGTTAATCAGGCTATTGGACATGAAGGTTCCTTGATAGCGTGTGGTCAAAGGTTCTGCTGCTTATTATCGGCAGCAGGCCATGGGACTTGAGTCTTCTTCAGAACAAATTTGACAAATCAGTGCTGTAGGCTTTAGAAACCTTGTCGCTCATTGATTTCAGCTGCTGGATCATGCCGGTCAGCTTGCGAGCGTAGTGAGGATCCGTTGCGTAACCGGCGTTTTGCAGCGCCTGAGCACCCTGCTCTGCCGAGGCCGCATTCGTTACGGCGGCGTAGCGAGGATTTTTCGTCAGTAAGCCAACGTAGTCCGACAGCGCTTCCAGATACGAGCTATAGACACGGAATTTCGCTTTTACTTTCTTCGCCTCACCGTTTTCAAACTCGGTGGTGGTGATTTCAGTCGTCGCCCCTTTCCAGCCCGGCGTCGCCTTGACGCCAAACAGGTTAAAGCTTGGTTCACCTTTTTCCGTGCGGATCTGCCGCTGCCCCCATCCGGACTCCAGCGCGGCCTGCGCCAGAATCAGGTGGTGCGGAATACCGCTAGCCTCACTCGCTAAACGCGCCGGCAGTGAGAGCTGCGCCAGGAAGTCTTTGCTGTCTCCGCTCATCGGCTCTTCGTTCGAAGGCGCACGCGGCACGGCCTGGCGCACCATCTGCGTCAGGGTCTGGTTCTGGTAGCTGGTAACGGTTTGCGGGTCGAGTTTCAGCGGCACCTGACCGGCACTTTCGGACGGTTCGCTCTGCTCCCCGCTCATCTGCTTGACCATGGCATCCGCCAGACCCAGCCCTTTCGCACTGAGCTGCTGGGCAATCTGCTGGTCATACATGCTGGTGTACATACGTGTGGATTCGCTGCTGAAAATCCCGTCTTTCGGCAGCGCCTCACGCATGCTTTTCAGCATCATCTGTACGAACATCCCCTCCACCTGGTGGGCAACCTCTTTTAGATTACCTTTTGGATCCTGTCCGGCCTTCGCCTTCAAATCATTAAGCGAGTTAGCGTCAAACGCGGCATTAGCAAGTGAACGGGCATCGGTCAGCATCAGATGATTTCCAGTTTCGCACGCAGGCAGCCTGCGCTTTGCATGGATTGCAGGATAGACATCAGATCGATTGGCGTTGCACCCAGCGCGTTCAGCGCGCGGACGACATTGTTCAGGTTGGCGCTGGAATTCACGCGCTGTACCGAGCCACCGCTCTGACGCAGATCGATCTGCGTTTGCGGCGTTACTACGGTCTGACCGCCGCCAAATGGCGTATTAGGCTGGCTGACCTGGTTTTGACGGTTCACCGTGACGGACAGATTTCCCTGCGCGACGGCGCAGTTATCCAGCGTCACTTCACGGTTCATGACCACCGAGCCCGTACGGGAGTTAATTACCACGCGGGCATCCTGAACCGGCATGTTGACCTCAAGGTTCTGGATATCTGCCAGCAGGCGAACCTGCGAGCTGCCGCCGCTTGGCACGCGAATTTGAATGGTACGACCGTCCAGCGCCGTGGCGCTGCCAAAGCCGCGGGAACGGTTAATGGTGTCGGTAATCTGCTGCGCGAGGCTGAAGTCATCGTCGTTAAGCTGCAGATTAAGGGTATTGCCATTGCCAAAGGTACCGGCCAGCTCGCGCTCGACGACCGCGCCACCGGTGATACGCCCGCCGTTAAGCTGGTTCACCTGCACGCTGCTGCCGCCTGCGGCAGCGCCCGCGCCGCCGACCAGCACGTTACCCTGCGCCAGGGCATAAACCTGGTTATCAACGCCCTTAAGCGGGGTCATTAACAGCGTACCGCCGCGCAGGCTCTTGGCGTTACCCATTGAGGAAACGACAACGTCGATGTTCTGCCCCGCGCGCGCAAACGCCGGGTATTTTGCGGTAACCATTACCGCCGCAACGTTTTTCAGCTGCATGTTGGTGCCGGTCGGCACGGTGATGCCCAACTGGGAAAGCATGTTGTTCAGGCTTTGGGTGGTAAACGGCGTTTGTGTCGTCTGGTCACCGGTACCGTCCAGCCCGACAACGAGGCCGTAACCTATCAAGGAGTTCTCACGCACGCCCTGAACGGTCGTCAGGTCGCGAATGCGGTCGGCGGAGGCGTATGTTGTTGCCAACAGCACAACCAGCCCAAATAAATATTTAACCATGGTACCCCTCGCTTACATCGGCGATACGTTAAGGAAGAAGCGCTGCAGCCAGCCCATATTCTGCGCTTCATTAATGTAGCCGTTACCGACATACTCAATTCGGGCATCCGCTACCTGGGTGGAGGCCACGGTGTTGCTGCCGCTGATGGTGCGCGGGTTCACTACGCCGGAGAAGCGTATAAATTCGGTGCCCTGATTGATGGCTATCTGTTTTTCGCCCACCACATGCAGGTTACCGTTCGCCAGTACCTGATCGACGGTCACCGTCAGGGTGCCGCTGAAGGTGTTGCTGGCGTTGGCACCGCCTTTCCCGTTAAAGCCATTACTGCCAGAGGCATTCAGGTCGGCTTTCCCATTCCCCAACAGCCCCGAGGCGAAGGTCGGCACGGTATCAAAGCCAAGGGCCGATTTGCCGTCTCGGCTGGCATTCGCCGAAGAACTTTTACTGGCACTAACGTTTTCCTGAAGCTGGATGGTTAGGGTGTCGCCAATATTACGCGGGCGGCGGTCTTCAAACAGCGGCTGATAGCCATAGTTCATCGGCTGCGCGGTCTGGAAAATTGACCCGTTGATCGCAGGTGCAGGGCCGGGGACCGGCTGGGCGGTGGTCGCACCTTCAACCAGCGGTTTACTTGGCACAAGGGCGCAGCCGCTTACGGCAAACACCAGACTCAGGACAACAGGACGGAGCACCATTGGGTTTTGCATTGCTTTCATCTTCAGGTCACGGCAGCCGACGCGCTTTCGCACGTCGGCACACGCCTTACATTTGCGTCAGTTTTTGCAGCATCTGGTCGGTCGTGGAGACCGCTTTGCTGTTGATTTCGTATGCGCGCTGAACCTGGATCATATTCACCAGCTCTTCAGCAACGTTAACGTTTGAAGTCTCAACATAGCCCTGATACAGCAGACCGGCGCCGTTCAATCCCGGCGTGGAATCGTTTGGCGCACCGGATGCCTGGGTTTCGGTGTAGAGGTTCTCACCAATACTTTCCAGACCGGTATCGTTCATAAAGGTCGTCAGGTTCAGCTGGCCAACCTGCACAGGAGCGGCCTGCCCCTGCAAGGTAGCGCTTACCACGCCATCACGTCCGATAGTCAGGCTCAGCGCGTTGGCCGGCACGGTAATCGCAGGTTGAACCTGGAACCCCCCCGCCGTCACCAGCTGGCCGTTCTGGTCAACCTGGAAGGAACCATCGCGGGTGTAAGCGGAGGTGCCGTCCGGGAGTAAGACCTGGAAGAAACCTTCGCCTTTAATCGCCACATCCTTGCTGTTGTCCGTTTTAGACAGGTTGCCCTGGCTGTGCAGACGCTCGGTGGCGACCGGGCGAACGCCGGTACCAATCTGCAAACCGGACGGCAAAGTCGTCTGTTCAGAGGACTGTGCGCCAGGTTGGCGGATGGTTTGATAAAGTAAATCTTCAAACACGGCGCGTTGACGCTTGAAACCGTTCGTAGAGACGTTTGCCAGGTTGTTGGCAATCACATCCATATTGGTTTGCTGTGCATCAAGACCTGTTTTGGCGATCCATAAAGAACTGATCATGATTGAATCCTGTAGTAAGTAAGCCGGTCGTTAGGTCATTTGCAGCAGCGTGTTAGCACGCTGTTCATTGTCATCAACGTTGGCGATAACTTTCATCTGCATCTCAAAGCGACGAGCGTTGGCTATCATGTCCGCCATCGCTTCTGCCGGTTTAACGTTGCTGCCTTCCAGTACGCCGGACATCACCTTGATGGTAGGGTCCGCTTGCAGTACCGCACCGCGTGTGGCCTGGGCCGTCTGGTTCAGACGGAATAGCCCGTCATCACCACGAACAACCTCCTGCTGCGTGGCTTTCACCAGCTTCAGTTGACCAATAGGCGCCACGGTATTCGGTGGATCACCGGGGTTCAGCGCGGAGATCGTTCCGTCAGCCGCGATAGTGACCTGCGAACCTTCCGGTACCGCAATAGGGCCACCGTCGCCGATAACAGGTCGGCCACCGATAGTCAGTTGCCCCGCTGGGCTGACCTGGATGTTACCGTTACGGGTATAGGCTTCTCCGCCGTCCTGCGTCTGCACCGCCAGCCAGCCATCCTGCTGTAAAGCAACGTCCATCGGGCGCGAGGTGTAGTCCATTTGACCCGGAGTCATATCCGCCCCAGGCGTAGAGGCGATGACAAGGGTACGGGTTGGCAGAGAAAGCCCTTCAACCGGTACCGCACGCAAAGCGTTAAGCTGCGCGCGGAAGCCCGGGGTCGAAGCATTCGCCAGGTTGCTTGCCGTGACTGACTGTTGATTCAGCGTCTGGCTGGCAGCGCCCATGGCGGTGTAGATTGCGTGATCCATTAAGCCGTCCCGTCAGGCGCTTAGCGCAGGTTAACCAGGGTATTGAGGATCTGATCCTGAGTTTTGATGGTCTGCGCATTCGACTGGTAGTTACGCTGCGCGACAATCATGTTCACCAGTTCTTTACTCAGATCCACGTTCGAAGACTCCAGCGCCCCGCTGGTCAGCGTACCGAAGTTGCCGGTACCCGCGAGCCCCAATAATGCAACGCCGGAAGAGTTGGTCGCGGTCCAGACATTATCGCCCTGGGACGACAAACCTTCAGGGTTGGCAAAGTTGGACAGCACGATTTGCCCCAGAAGCTGGGTCTGCTCGTTGGAGTAGTTACCCACAACGGTGCCATCATCGTTAATCTGGTAAGAGACCAGGTCACCCGGCTTATAGCCGTTTTGGTTGGTCGCAACGATGTTGTTGGCGCCGGTGTTCTGCTGCATTGAGTTCTGGAAGCTAAGAGCAAAGGTCGCAGGCTGCGCGCCGTTGCTGGTGCCAGTCGTCACAGTAATACCGCTTGGCAGGGTATTCGGGTTCGGAATAGGATCGGCAGCGTTTGCCGTAATACCGAGCAGGGAACCGTTGTTATCGAAGCGCATAAACCCTGCTGAGCTCGCGGTAGAGCCCGCAACAGAAGAGTCTTTGGTGAACACCTGCCAGGTGTTATCCGCAGTTTTAACGTAGTAAAGGTCCATGCCGTGGGCGTTACCCTGGCTGTCAAATACGGTCACCGTCCCCTTCTTGTTGTAGCTATCCGATTTAGTCGGATCGAAAGGCGTGGTGGTCGGCACCTTGTCGGTAGAATTCAGGTTGATCTGCTGGGACGCCGTGGTGGTGGATTTTGCCGCCATCAGGGTATTTGGGATCGACAGGCCAACCGGGTTTGCGCCCTGCTGAATGGTTGGCGGGGTGCCGGTTGCCGGGTAACCGGTTAACTGCAGGCCCTGCATGTTCACCAGGTTACGGTTTTCATCCAGCTTGAACTGCCCGTTACGGCTATAGAACACGGAGCCAGAGCTATCCACCAGGCGGAAGAAACCGTTCTGGCTGATAGCCACGTCCAGGCCACGGCCGGTACCGGTCGTGGTACCGTCGCTAAAGTTCTGGGTCACACCCGCCACTTTAACGCCCAGGCCCACTTTAGAGCCCGCAAACATATCGGCAAAAGAAACCGAGCCGGATTTAAAACCGTAGGTGGCGGAGTTGGCAATGTTGTTACCAATCACGTCCAGGTTGGTGGCCGCAGCATTCAAGCCGCTGACCGCTTGAGAAAACGCCATGTCTTACTCCTGCTAAGGTTATAGGCTTAAATAATTTGCCTGATTGCATCGAGGGTCGTGGAACCGTAGGTTCCGAGATCCAGCTTGGCACCGTCTTTGCTGTTAATGACGCCGTTCACCATGGCGAAGTTCAGTGGCTGAGCCACCAGCTGCGTCCCGCCGTTGGTGGCATTAATTGCCACAGTATAAGAACCGTCGGGTACGTTGGTGCCGTCATTGGCGCTGCCGTCCCAGGTGAAGGTATGTACCCCGGCACTGAGCCCGCCAATCTCAATGGTGCGGACCACTTTGCCGTCTTTATCGGAGATAGTTGCGGTGACTTTATCCGCCGCCTGCTGCAGCTCAACGCCAAACGGCGTGGTGCTGATGGTGTTGGTTTTTGAGTCCGTTCCCGCCAGCACTTTGTTGCCCGGGATCATGACGCCATGGCCAATCAGGGCACTCGCCTGCAGCGACTGGTTCTGGTTGAGCTGGCCGGAGACCGAGCCCAGCGTAGTGTTCAGTTTTTCAATGCCGCTAACGGTACTGATTTGCGCAAGCTGCGTTGTCAGTTCGTTGTTTTGCATTGGATTTGTCGGATCCTGGTTTTTTAACTGCGCAACCAGCAGGGTCAAAAAGCTGCCCTGCAGGTCCGCCGCGCTGTTGCCCGTCAGGCTGTTTTTTGACGCACCTGCAGTAGGATCAACATTGTTAGTTGGATCGTTCATTTTGACTGCGATGGACATATAGGCTCCTGTTACTGACCGAGAGTGAGCGTTTTCATCATCATGCCCTTCACGGTATTGAGCACTTCGACGTTTGCCTGGTAGCTGCGGGAGGCGGACATGCTGTTCACCATTTCCCCGACAACATCTACGTTAGGCATACGCACGTAACCACGCGCGTCTGCAAGCGGGTTACCCGGCTGGAACACCAGCTTGTCCGGCGCATCGCTCTCCACCACGTTAGTCACTTTAACGCCACCGGTCGCAGCACCAGGCGCAGCATCAACCTGGAAAACGACCTGTTTTGCGCGGTAAGGCTGCCCGTCAGGTCCGGTGACGCTGTCGGCGTTAGCGAGGTTACTCGCCGCGACGTTCATGCGTTTGGACTGGGCGGTCATTGCCGAACCGGCGATGTCGAAAATATTGAGTAAGGCCATCGATTATCCCTGTAGCACCGACATCATGCTTTTGATTTGGCCGCCAATCACCGTGAGGTTAGTCTGGTAACCCAGGCTGTTATCGGCAAACTGCGTACGTTCGCGGTCCATATCAACGGTATTACCGTCCATTGCTGGCTGGTCAGGTACGCGGTAGAGGAGATCGAGCGACGGAGTGGAGTGGGTTTGTGCCGGAATATGGCGCGAGGAAGTCAGCGCAAGCGACATGCCGCCACCTTCAACGCGTCCGCGCTCCATCACTTTTTTCATTTCACTGGCAAAGTCGATATCGCGCGCCTGAAAGCCCGGCGTGTCGGCATTGGCGATATTCGCAGCCAGAATCTCTTGACGCTGGGCACGCAAGTTAAGCGCTTCTTGCTGAAATCGCAGTGCGGCGTCCAGTTTATCGAGCATGCTTCCTCCATGGTCCATAGAATTAGGAATCGTCCGAAAGCTTAAAGCGCCTTACGCGTACGTGATGGGTGGAATAAGCGCAAAATACGTCGCTATTTATCGCCTTGATCAAAACGGCTCACGGTTAAAATCACCGCAACCTGAGAATGGAGAAGCGCGATGAGAAGCCTGAAAATCTGGAGCGGCGTAGCAAGTTTGCTGGTAAGCCAACTGGCCCTGGCGGGTGCGCTCGACCAACCGCTGACCCAGTATTTCCAGCAGCGGCTGGCGGGGATCAGCGATGACGTCAGCGTCAAGGTGAAAACCCCTGGAACCCAGCTTCCTGCCTGCCCTCTGCCCGAATTCTCAACGCCGGGAAATGCCAAACTGTGGGGAAGCGTGAGCGTGATGGCACGCTGCGGCAGCGACAAACGGTTTATCCAGGTTCAGGTGATTGCGACGGGTAACTATGTGGTCGCCATCCGGGCAATACCCCGCGGAGCAAGGATCGATGAGGCCAGCGTGCAGCTAAAAAGCGGCCGCCTTGACCAACTTCCGCCACGAACTATGATGGATATCGGCCAGGCCACCGATGCGGTGACGCTGCGGGACATAGCGCCCGGTCAGCCGGTAATTCAGTCGATGATTCGACAGGCCTGGCGCGTAAAAGCCGGCCAGCAGGTTCAGGTTATTGCCTCCGGCGAAGGCTTTAGCGTCAACGGTGAAGGCAAGGCGCTGAACAACGCTGCGGTCACGCAAAATGCCCGCGTTCGAATGTCCTCAGGACAGGTGGTAAGCGGGACGGTTGATGCTGATGGGAATATTCTGATTAATCTATAATCTTTTTAAAGATTCCGCGGCGACTGCCGATAGTACTATCAATAAATAATACTGACTGGCTCTTACGCCGCGAGCCCCTCGATGAGGAGAGAACAATGAGCATTGATCGCACGTCGCCACTGAAACCGGTAAGCACCGTACAACCGCGTGAAACCAGCGATCCACAGGCGCTGAAAAGCCGTCTGGAAAAATCGACAACCGCCAACAGCACCAGCGTAAAATTAAGCGATGCGCAGGCTAAATTAATGCAGCCGGGAACCAGCGATATCAACATGGATCGTGTTGAAGCGCTGAAGACGGCTATTCGTAACGGTGACCTGAAGATGGATACCGGCAAGATCGCCGATGCGCTGATCCAGGAAGCCCAAAGCTATTTGTCGAGTAAATAACGGTGAGTCGTCTGTTAGAAGTGCTGGACCAAATGACCGCGGTACTGAATTCACTGAAAGAGGTGATGGATGCCGAACAGCTGCAGCTTTCCGCAGGCCAGATAAACAGCAATGCGCTGCAACGTATAACTGAAGATAAAAGCTCGCTGCTGGCAACCCTGGATTACCTGGAACAGCAGCGACGTGCGGAGCAAAATTCGGGAGCGGTAACCAGCATCGATGTCAACCAGCGCTGGCAGACGATTACGCAAAAAACCCTGCATTTGCGGGATATTAACCAGCACAATGGTTGGCTACTTGAAGACCAGATGGCCCGTAATGAGCAGGCGCTTGCCGTATTAAAACCGCATCAGGCACCGGACTTCTATGGTGCCGACGGGCAGGCAACGTCGCAGGCGAACCGCGGCGGTAAAAAAATCACTATCTGATTTTCCCACCAGATGAAAACTGCTGGTCAACGCTCTCCTTGACCAGCAGATCGTTTATTTCAGCGATTTCAACACTTTTACCGTAGCCTCAATATCAATCTCATCCTCTGAGAAGAGATGCGTTTCGCCCTGGAATGTGGTCACGGCCAGTTTTTTCACCGTGCGCATTTCGCCCTCTTTTTTCTCTGCCTTCGGGCGAATGCTGTTCATCAGCAGGCCAACCGACAGCACCGCATTTTCTTTATCGATCTTGCCGTCAGCAGGCTGCTCTTCGCTGTACACCACGAAAGATTTGATCGAGGTGATTTTAAGACGCTCTCCCGCAATAAAGAGATGCTTGCTCTCCGGCTCAACCTTGACAGCAAAGGCCGACAGGCCTTTATTATTGGTTCCCGGCTCGAAGGTCACCGACGCATCCTTTTTGATAAGCTCCGGGTTGGCGACTTTAATCACATGGAAGTAACGGTTCTCGCCGTTTTCATCTTTGATAAATCCGAAGCCCTTGTCTTCGAACCAGGTTGTGATTATTCCTCTCATCGCTCTGTCACCTAATTAACCTTTCAACATATAAAGAATAGGGCGGCCTGACGAAAGCGTCATCCACCCAGAAAAAAATCAAAGCGTGCGGCGGGCGAAATCTTTCAGCCTGAAGCCCAGCAGCAGCAGCGTCGCAAAATAGGCGACAACGCCCGCAACGACAACAGCCATCAGCCGTAGCAATCGGTAAGGCATATTACCTAAGTCCCAGGCCGGCATGACGTACATCAGCCCAACCAGCACCGCAGACATCACCAGCACCGCCGCCACCAGGCGCAGCAGGAATGGCGTCCAGCCTGCCTGCGGCTGGAAGATATCCTGCTTGCGTAGCTGCCAGTAAAGCAGCGAGGCGTTAATGCAGGCGCCCAGACCAATCGACAGCGAAAGCCCGGCATGTTTCAGTGGGCCGATAAACGCCAGGTTCATTAGCTGCGTCAAAATCAGCGTCACGATGGCTATCTTAACCGGCGTTTTAATGTCCTGGCGGGAATAGAAACCCGGCGCCAGCACTTTCACCACGATAAGCCCCATCAGGCCGACCGAGTACGCAACCAGCGCACGCTGGGTCATCAGGGCATCAAAAGCAGAAAACTTGCCGTACTGGAACAAAGAAACGGTCAGCGGTTTGGCCAGAATACCCAGCGCTACGGCGCTCGGCAGCGCCAGCAGGAAGCAGAGACGCAGCCCCCAGTCCATCAGGCGGGAGTATTCATCGTGGTTGCCGGTGGCAAAGCTCTTCGCCAGCGACGGCAATAAAATGGTGCCCAACGCCACGCCCAGCACCCCGGACGGGAACTCCATCAGGCGGTCAGCATAGTACATCCAGGAGACCGAGCCGGACACCAGGAAAGAGGCAAAAATGGTATTGATGATCAGCGAAATCTGGCTGACGGAAACGCCGAGAATAGCCGGCCCCATCTGCTTGATAACCCGCATCGCGCCCGCATCTTTAAAGCTGATACGCGGTAGCACCAGCATACCGATTTTCTTCAGGTGCGGCAGCTGATAGGCCAGCTGCAGAACGCCGCCCACCGTCACCGCCCAGGCCAACGCCAGAATCGGCGGGTTAAAGTGCGGCGCGGCAAACAGCGCAAAACCAATCATACTGAGATTGAGGAACGTCGGGGCAAACGCCGGAACCGAGAAACGGTTCCAGGTATTAAGAATGGCCCCCACCAGCGACGCCAGCGAAATCAGCAAAATATACGGGAAGGTAATGCGCAGCAGACTCGAGGTCAGCGCAAATTTATCCGCAGTGTCGGCAAAGCCCGGCGCGGTAACCAGAATAACCCATGGTGCAGCGAGCATGCCGAGTACGGTGACCAGCGCCAGTGCCAGGGTCAAAAGCCCCGATACATAGGAGACAAAAACGCGCGTTGCATCTTCACCCTGCTTACTCTTGTATTCAGCAAGAATCGGTACAAAAGCCTGGGAGAAAGCGCCCTCGGCAAATATACGGCGAAGCAGGTTCGGCAGCTTAAACGCCACGAAGAAGGCGTCCGTCGCCATTCCTGCCCCAAATACCCTCGCCACAATAGCGTCGCGCGCAAAGCCAAGCACGCGGGAAAACATGGTCATCGAGCTGACGGCCGCCAGCGATTTTAATAGGTTCATTTATTCTGTTATTCCACAAACATGAACGCCTGCAATGCAGGCGTTCATGGATGATGACAAGTCGGCATAGTCTACCGATACCGCGCCGAATTGCTACCGTGATCTGTTTCAGCTTATTCAATGATCGCCTCGCGCCAGAGCTTCTCCACGACGCGCTGCGCCAGCAGAGCCTGTTCACCGGACGTTTCAGGAACCGTCTGATTCGCCACGCAGTCGATAAAGTGACGAGCGCAGCCTGCAAAGCCGCGCTGTTCCAGCGTTGTTTGCCAGCCGGGAATCGGCTGCTCTATCACCCCTGCTCCGCACTCTTCACGCCACTGACGCATGTCGGTCACTTCATAAAGCCCGCCGTCGGTCACCGCCTGAACCCACTCACGCTGGCTTCCGGCCCGACGATGCATGCTGGTCGTTACGGTCAGGTTGCCCTGGCTGAAATGGTGCTCGGCATACAGCATCTGCCCCAGCTCGTTGGTGTGCAGCGTACCGCTTTGCAGCTGGGCGGAACCGCCGCCAAGCCACAGCGCCGTATCCACCACGTGAAGGTAATCATCGAGCAGCGTAAAGCGCAGATCGTTAGGGCCAACGCTATCGCTGCGATGTTTATCCATGCGCAGGGACGCTCCGGTGGAGAGTTTTGCCTTTAGCTGCTGGTAGCGCGGCGCAAAACGACGGTTGAACCCGACCATCAGGGTGCGTTTTTTTCGCTCCGCAAGCTCCACCAGCCTCTCGGCATCGGCCAGATTTTCCGCTAAGGGTTTATCCACGCAGACGTTAACGCCAGCGTTGAGCAGCGCATTCACCACCGCAAAGTGCGAGCGGGTGGCGCTATGAACAAATACGGCATCGCACTGGGCCGCCAGGTTGCTCAGCGAGTCGACATAGGGAATTCGCCAGGTTTCACAAACCGGCAGCGCCTTCGCTTTGGTTGGCGAAAATGCGCCAACCAGCGACCAGTCGCTTGATGCGCCAAGAACCGGCAGCCAGGCTTTCTGCGCTATACCGCCCAGCCCCACCACGCCAATGCGTAATTTAGTCATCATTAGTCTCCCAGATGCGCAAGCAGGGAACCCAGCCGCTGTTTAAGCTCGGCAACTTCTGCCTCCAGCGCGTCCACTCTCGCATTGAGCGAGTCTGAAACCGGGATTACGCTTTGCTCTGTCATCGCAGAAAAATCAACCTCACCGCTAAAGAGATGCATATAACGGCTTTCACGTTTACCCGGCTCGCGCGGCAGACGTACAACAAACGGCCCGTCGTCACGACCCGCGAGCCCTTCCAGCGTAGCTTCTACCTGCGCCATATCGGTGAACTCAAACATTCTCCCGGCACGGCTGCGCAGCTCACCCGGCGTTTGTGCGCCACGCAGCAGTAATGTGGTGATAACCGCTACTTCTGCCGGCGTCAGTTTCAACTGACCAAACTCTGAGTTGCAAAAGCGCTGTTCGTATTTGGTCACGCGGTTGCCAAACCCGCTGACGGTGCGCAGATAATGATTTTTCACCAGCGTATCCAGCGTGTCCTGGACGTCGTGCTCTTTCAGCTCCATCACCGGTTCACGGTTGGTTTTCTGGTTGCAGGCGGTGACTACGCCGTTGACCGACATGGGATACTGCTCTGGCGTCGTGATTTGCTTTTCCAGCAGGCTGCCAATCACGCGCGCTTCAACCGCCGTTAACTGATATTTCATTTTTAAACTCCACGACCTGGGGTCCAGTCTTTATTGACAAGCGCGGTCAGAACGTGGTCCCGCCATACGCCGTCAATAAGCAAATAATCCTTTGCGTACCCTTCTTTTTCGAAGCCAAGACGCGCCAGCAAGTCGCCGCTTCGCTGATTGTGCGGCATATAGTTGGCCATAATGCGATGCACATTCTGGCTACGTTGCATGTAGCGAATAGCGCTGGTCAGCGCCTCATGCATTAACCCCTGCCCCTGCCACTTTTCAGCGATGGAGTAACCGAGGTAGCAAGCATGGAACGAACCGCGCACGACGTTGGAAAAGTTGGCCACGCCGATGACTTCTTTTTCTTCCGGATCGAGTAGCACAAAGTAGTACGCACTGCCCTGCTTGTGCATTTCATTGATCATGCCAAGCCTTGCCTGCCAGCCTGACGGGTAGCAGTAGCTTTCATCCCGAATGGGTTCCCAGGGTTTCAGAAATTGGCGATTTTCGGCGTAGTAATCCGCCATACGCCAGGCATCTCGCTCATAAACCAGACGCACCACCAGTCTGTCGGTCACCAGGCGAACTTTCGGTGCATTATTGCGGTAGCCAAACATGTTTATCCCACTCCTTCATCCCGGTTCACGGGGCTCATCTTGTTACTATACCTGTGCCTGGCCGCCGTGTGAAAACAACAACATGAAGCAACATCACTTTTTTCGATTAGAGCCTTGAATCAAACTCGTTGAACGATAAAAAAATATTGTCCTGCGCCGTGTGTCAAAAGCCCGGGCAGCAGGCGAGAATAAGTACTTGTCGCGTTTAATGAAGTTCCCTGGAGGGGAGATGTCGCGGGTGGCGCAGGCAAGGAGCCTGGGTAAATATTTCCTGCTGCTTGATAACATGTTAGTGGTATTGGGCTTTTTCGTTGTCTTCCCTTTGATTTCCATTCGCTTCGTTGACCAGCTGGGCTGGGCCGCATTGATGGTCGGCATTGCCCTGGGTCTGCGTCAGTTTATTCAGCAAGGGCTGGGGATTTTCGGCGGTGCAATTGCCGACAGACTCGGTGCCAAGCCGATGATTGTCACCGGTATGCTGCTGCGCGCTGCCGGTTTTGCCACCATGGGCATCGCCACCGAACCGTGGATGCTGTGGCTCTCCTGCCTGCTCTCAGCCATCGGCGGTACGCTGTTTGATCCTCCCCGCTCGGCGCTGGTCGTCAAGCTGGTACGCCCTCAGCACCGCGGACGATTTTTCTCACTGCTCATGATGCAGGACAGCGCCGGGGCGGTTATCGGTGCCCTTCTGGGCAGCTGGCTGCTGCAGTATGATTTCCGCCTGGTGTGTGCCGTAGGGGCAGTGATGTTCGTTCTGTGTGCGGCACTTAACGCCTGGCTGCTTCCCGCCTATAAGCTTTCGACTATTCGTACGCCGATGCGTGAAGGTATGGGGCGCGTGCTCCGTGATAAGCGCTTTATAACCTATGTTTTGACGCTGACCGGTTACTACATGCTGGCCGTCCAGGTGATGCTGATGCTGCCGCTGATGGTGAACGACATCGCCGGTACCGCATCGGCAGTGAAGTGGATGTACGCCATTGAGGCGGCGCTTTCGCTCACGTTGCTGTACCCCATTGCCCGCTGGAGCGAAAAACGTTTCCGCCTTGAGCAGCGTTTAATGGCGGGGCTGATTTTAATGACGGTGAGCCTGATGCCTGTCGGCCTTGCGTCAACCTTACAGCAGCTTTTTGCCCTGATTTGTACCTTTTACATTGGCTCGATTATTGCCGAGCCGGCCAGGGAAACGCTGAGCGCCTCGCTGGCCGATGCTCGCGCACGCGGGAGTTACATGGGGTTCAGCCGTTTAGGGCTGTCGCTGGGTGGCGCGCTCGGCTATACCGGTGGTGGCTGGCTGTTTGACGCAGGTAAAGCGCTTCAACAGCCCGAGCTCCCGTGGGCGATGCTGGGTATTATCGGTTGTATTACCCTTGCCGCACTCTGGTGGCAGTTCAGCCTCAAACCCGTGGAGCCAACGATGTTTGAACCCGGCGGCCCGGGGTAAACCACACCTTTCATCCTTTTCCTGTAGCCGCAGGCGCCGTGCCGCATTATGCTGATCAACGTAAGGCACGGCATTTGAGCCGCTATTTTGAGGAAGCCTATGAAGAAGATTGTTTTTGCCGCCGCATTGATGCTTGGCGGCCTGCTATCAGGATGCAACCAGCTAACGCAGTACAGCGTGAGCGAACAGGAGATCAACCAGTCGCTGGAAAAACACAATAACTTCTCAAAAGATATTGGCCTGCCCGGCGTCGCCGACGCGCATGTCGTGTTAACCAATTTAGCCAGCCAGATTGGCCGGGAAGAACCGAATAAAGTCACGCTAACCGGCGATGCCAACCTCGACATGACGTCGCTATTCGGTAATCAAAAAGCCACCTTAAAACTGAAGTTGAAAGCGCTGCCGGTGTTCAATAAAGAGCAAGGCGCTATCTACCTGCAGGAGATGGAGGTGGTTGATGCTCAGGTCGAGCCGCAAAAAATGCAGACCGTGTTGCAAACTATCGTTCCCTACCTGAACCAGTCGCTGCGCAGCTACTTCAATCAACAGCCTGCCTATGTCCTGAGTGAAGACCGCAGCAAAGGCGAGTCGTTGGCGAAGAAGTATGCCAAAGGCATTGAGGTTAAGCCTGGTGAAATCATCATTCCTTTAACCGACTAACCGGTTAACCCTCGGGGCCGCTTTGCTGCCCCGAGGCGTTTGTGCAACATAAGTGGTGCAAACGATAACGTTTCCCCTTATCCTTAGTGCCCGGCATAAAACCAGCCCTTGATGACTGATTTTCCCTCTCACGCCGGAGCACATTCATGACTGCATTACCTCAGGTATTAAAAATCCGCCGCCCAGATGACTGGCATATTCACCTTCGCGATGGTGAGATGCTGAAAACCGTGGTGCCTTACACCAGCCAGACGTATGGCCGTGCGATTGTGATGCCCAATCTTGTGCCTCCTGTCACCACCGTGGAAGCGGCGATTGCCTACCGTCAGCGCATTCTTGATGCCGTGCCGGCCGGGCAAAATTTTGAACCGCTAATGACCTGCTACCTGACCGACACGCTTGACCCTAACGAAATAGAGCGCGGTTTTAATGAAGGCGTGTTTACCGCCGCCAAGCTTTACCCTGCCAATGCCACAACCAACTCTGCCCACGGCGTCACCAGCACCGCCGCTATCATGCCGGTGCTTGAACGCATGCAAAAAATTGGCATGCCGCTGCTGGTGCACGGTGAAGTCACCCATGCCGACATCGATATTTTCGATCGTGAAGCACGTTTCATAGAAACCGTGATGGAACCGCTACGCCGCCAGCTGCCGGAACTGAAGGTGGTGTTTGAACACATCACCACTAAAGATGCGGCCCAGTACGTGAAGGAAGGCAACTCGCTGATTGGCGCAACAATCACACCTCAGCATCTGATGTTTAACCGCAACCACATGCTGGTTGGTGGCATTCGCCCGCATCTTTACTGCCTGCCGATTCTGAAGCGTAGCGTTCATCAGGACGCCCTGCGCGAGCTCGTAGCCAGCGGCTGTGACCGCGTATTCCTCGGTACCGACTCGGCGCCTCACTCTCGCCATCGCAAAGAGGCAAGCTGCGGCTGTGCAGGCTGTTTCAATGCACCTTCTGCGCTGGGTGCGTATGCCACAGTGTTTGAGGAGATGACCGCTCTGCAGCACTTCGAAGCTTTCACCTCGCTGAACGGCCCGCGTTTCTACGGCCTGCCGGTGAATGAAGACAGTATCGAGCTGGTACGCGTTGCCGAGACAATGCCGGAGCTGATTGAAGCCGGTGACGACAGCATCGTCCCGTTCCTTGCCGGAGAGGACGTCGCCTGGTCGGTTAAAGGCTAAATATTTCAACGCCCCCTGTTGCTTACTGGAAAGTTAGCCTGTATAAATATCCAGTATATTATACAGGGGGTCGTTATGCGTATTGAAGTGACTATAGCCAAAACCACACCGTTGCCGCCCGGGGCTATCGACGCCCTTGCCAGTGAGCTTTCCCGCCGTATCAATCAACATTTTCCCGACACCAGCAGCGACGTTCAGGTGCGTTATGCCTCCGGCAACAACCTGTCCGTGCTGGGCGGTGCTAAAGAAGATAAAACGCGAATCAGCGAGATCCTCCAGGAAACCTGGGAAAGCGCTGACGATTGGTTCTCTGCCGACTAATACCCTCAATTATGTTGGTACTTTTTTGCCGGGTGTCGCCATCCGGTTTTTTTATTTACGCACCTTGTTTTGCTTAATTTTTAAACTACCGCTGTTTATTTTCCCTTTTCTCTCAGACAAATCAGAATAACCTGCCGCTTTATTGCTCAACCGAACACAAAAATGCAAAAAAAGTGTTGCTGAGTATTTATTTCATCCCCGTTATCTGCTCATTATTGATATACTTAACTCGCTTCACGATAAATCACGCATGAACCTCGCTAGCCGTTGTCTTTAAACACGTATAAAAGGGGTTATGATGGAAAAAAATAGTGATGTTATTCAGACTCATCCCCTCGTCGGATGGGACATCAGCACCGTCGACAGCTACGACGCCATGATGCTGCGCCTGCACTACCTGACATCCAATAATCAGAAGCACGATGAAACCGAGATCGGCCAGACGCTCTGGCTGACCACCGATGTCGCCCGGCAATTTATTTCTATTCTCGAAGCCGGCATCGCCAAAATTGAATCCAGTGATTACCAGGAAAGCGATTATCGAAAGCATTGACGACTCATGCTTAACAAAAGCCACAGGCACCCAGCGGGGTGCCTTTTTTATTTTAAACTTCACCGTTAATTGCATCGCTCGGGTGAATTAATTACCCTGCTATAGATAATTTTCCACAGAGAAAAGCTTATGAACTACGACCTCATCATTGTCGGCAGCGGTTCCGTCGGTGCCGCTGCAGGCTGCTATGCAACACATTCAGGCCTGAAGGTACTGATGATTGACAGCGGCCACCCGCCGCACGACCGGGGCAGCCACCACGGCGATACCCGCCTGATGCGCCATGCGTATGGCGAAGGTGAAAAATATGTCCCACTGGTGCTGCGTGCCCAGAAACTCTGGGATGCGCTGGCTGAAACCAGCGGTGAAAAACTGTTTCATCGTACCGGGGTAATCAATCTTGGCCCGGCCGATTCTCCGTTTATTCGTAATGTCGCCTCCAGCGCCGAGAAATTTTCCCTGCCGGTTGAAACGCTGGACGCCGCCGCCATTGCCGCACGCTGGCCGGAGATTGCGGTGCCTGAAAACTACGTCGGCTTGTTTGAGACGGACTCAGGTGTATTGAAAAGTGAACTTGCCATCGAGACCTACATCAACCTTGCTAAACAAGGTGGCAGCGCCCAGCTTTTTAACTGCAATGTGACGGCGGTCCGCCACGATGACGAAGGCGTAACGGTCGTGACCGAAGAAGGTGAATATCACGGGAGCAAGCTGCTGGTCAGCGCGGGCACCTGGGTCACCAAACTGCTGCCAGACCTGCCGATCGCGTCGGTTCGCAAAATCTTTGCCTGGCACCAGGCCGATGGTCGCTACAGCGAGAACAACAAATTCCCGGCGTTTACCGCAGAAACGCCAAATGGCGACCAGTATTACGGCTTCCCGGCCGAAGATAACGAGCTGAAACTGGGTAAGCACAATGGCGGGCAGCGGATTGACTCGCCCGAGCAACGTAAACCTTTTGGCAGCATCGCCAGCGACGGGTCTGAAGTGTTTCCTTTCCTGCGTGAGTTTTTACCCGGTATCGGCTGCTGCCTGCATGGTAAAGCCTGTACCTACGACAACTCGCCCGATGAAGACTTCATCATCGATACGCTGCCCGGCCATGACAACACCCTGGTCATCACCGGCCTAAGCGGGCACGGCTTTAAATTCGCCTCGGTATTGGGTGAAATTGCCTGCCAGTTTGCTCTGGGTCAAAAACCGGCGTTTGATTTAACTCCGTTCGCACTTTCACGTTTCAAAACAGCGTAACATCCCCCGTGGCGGACGCCTCCGCCACTTTACTCAGGGGAACACCATGATCCGTTTTATTCAATTTTTGACCCATAATATCCGCGAACATTTTATTCTTTACCTTGTTCTTTGGGCGATGCTTGCGCTACTGGATCTGGCTTATATTTATTTCTTTTGATTATTCACATACACGTTATGTTGACAAATATTGACGCAAAATTAATTAAATATAGTTTCACGACAAATAATTAACCGCCAATCAATATCTTTCCCAATCAAAATAATTATATTCATTCGACTCTATTGAACGCATTCCGCAAGTGTTATTCAAAAAAACAGACATACAATAAATATATATAGAAATGAGAATATTTATGTTGATCTGTCGTTAACAGAACACCTATGTTTTATTTTCTTCAGAAAACACATGGACGCATAAATATGCAATGGCGAAACTCACCCGAACGCTATGGACACCTTTCGGTTCTGCTTCACTGGCTGATCGCCGCCACGGTTTATGGCATGTTTGCGCTCGGACTGTGGATGGTAACGCTAAGTTATTACGACGTCTGGTACCATAAGGCCCCGGAAATACATAAAAGCATCGGCATATTGTTAATGCTTGGGCTGGTGATTCGTATTCTCTGGCGCTTTATTTCCCCGCCGCCTCCGCCGCTAAAAAGCTATTCACGCCTGACGCGAATCAGTGCGCTTGTCGCTCATATTTTGCTGTACGCATTATTGTTCGCCATTTTGCTGAGCGGGTATCTGATTTCAACGGCTGATGGTAAACCGGTTAGCGTCTTTGGCTGGTTCGATGTGCCCGCTACGCTAACGGACTTTGGTGTTCAGGCCGACCTCGCCGGTACGGCACACCTTTGGCTTGCCTGGTCCGTCGTCATCATTTCCCTGCTTCACGCCCTTGCCGCCCTGAAGCACCATTTTCTAGATAAGGATGCCACCCTCAAGCGCATGCTGGGGAAAGCATCCCGTTAACTATGGAGAGTAAGACAATGAAGAAAATCCTGCTGGGAGCCACCTTAAGCGCTCTGTTATTCACCGCCGGCTCCGCCGTCGCCGCTGACTATAAAATTGATAAACAGGGTCAGCACGCGTTTGTGAACTTCCGTATTCAGCATCTCGGCTATAGCTGGCTGTACGGCACCTTCCGTGATTTTGACGGCAGCTTTACCTTCGACGAGCAAAATCCTGCGGCGGATAAAGTCAACGTCACCATCAACACCACCAGCGTTGATACTAATCACGCCGAGCGCGATAAACACCTGCGCAGCGCCGAGTTCCTCAATGTGGGGAAATTCCCTCAGGCAACTTTCACCTCAACGGAAGTGAAAAAAGACGGCGAGAAGCTGGATATTACCGGCAATTTGACGCTGAACGGCGTCACCAAACCGGTCACGCTGGCAGCTAAGCTGATTGGTCAGGGCGATGACCCGTGGGGCGGCGTACGCGCGGGGTTTGAAGCGGAAGGAAAAATAAAGCTGAAAGACTTCAACATCACTCAGGATCTAGGCCCGGCTTCCCAGGACGTTGATCTGATTATCTCTGTTGAAGGTGTACGCCAGTAAAAAACTATTCCCCCGGCGAACCGGGGGATATTTATTATTTCTCGGGATCAGGAATACCCAGCGTGGTGTTCAGCATCCCGCGAGACTTATTAAAGATCTTATTGCCGTTTTCACGACCCGCACGGCGTCGGCGCTGCTCTTCAGGCGACAGTGCCAGCTCATCGCGACACACTTCACTGCAGCAGCCGGAAAATGTCTCCGCGCAGCTCGGGCACTGAATAAACAGCAGGTGGCAGCCGTCATTTTTGCAATTGGTGTGGCTATCGCACGGCGTACCGCACTGGTGGCAGTGGGCAATCACATCTTCAGAAATACGCTCCCCCATTCGCTCATCGAAGACAAAGTTTTTCCCGACAAAGCGCACCGGCAAGCCTTGCTCACGCGCACGACGCGCATACTCAATGATCCCGCCTTCAATGTGGTAAACGTTTTTAAAGCCGTTATGCCGCATCCATGCACTGGCTTTTTCGCAGCGGATCCCGCCGGTGCAGTACATGACAATTTTCTTGTCTTTGTCATCCTGCATCATATCAACGGCTTTCGGCAGCTGTTCGCGGAAGGTGTCGGCCGGGATCTCGAGAGCATCCTCAAAATGCCCGACTTCATATTCGTAGTGGTTACGCATATCAATGAAAACCGCGCTCGGATCGTCGAGCATGGCGTTCACTTCCGCCGCTTTCAGGTACTCGCCTACGTCACTTGCGTCAAATGTTGGATCATCAATGCCGTCGGCGACGATGCGGTCACGCACCTTCATGCGCAGCACCCAGAAGGATTTCCCGTCATCCTCAAGTGCAATATTCAGGCGCAAATTATTGAATGCCGGGTGGAAGGCATAAAGCGCTTCGCGGAAGGCATCAACCCGGCTTTCCGGGACGCTTATCTGCGCGTTGATCCCTTCATGGGCCAAATAGACACGGCCAAACACGTTGAGGCTCAAAAACAGCTGATAAAGTGCATCACGCGTGGCCTGCGGCTGTTCAATAGTGAAGTATTTGTAGAATGAGATAGTCGTGCGCGGCTCGGTTTCGGCAAGCATGCGCGCGCGCAGCTCCTCATTCGATACGCGGTTGTGTAACACTGGCATGGTGTTCGCTCGCAATCGTTGGAAAAAAGTGGGCTGCATCATAAAGCAAATAACGGTTATTTACATCCCCACGTTTTACGCTACATTTTGCTCACTCATCGATAGAAACGGCAACAATCGGTGAAATATCAGGCACTCTGCCAGCGCTTATTTTGGCTGTGCGCCAAAAAATGTCACAATGGAATGATTAGAAGATCCGGCAATTGCCGTCACAAAGGTTTTACATGACGAACTTACCGCAATTCTCCCGTGCATTATTGCACCCGCGATACTGGCCCACCTGGCTGGGCATTGGCTTTTTATACATGCTGGTTCAGCTCCCGTACCCGGTGCTATATCGTATTGGCTGTGGTCTGGGCCGGCTGGCAAAACGCCTGATGAAGCGCCGTGCGCAAATAGCCTACCGCAACCTTGAACTCTGCTTCCCGGACATGAGTGCGGAAAAACGCGAACGCATGGTGGTGGCCAACTTTGAGTCCGTCGGCATGGGGTTGATTGAAACCGGCATGGCCTGGTTCTGGTCTACCGAGCGCATCAACAAATGGTGCCACTACAAAGGCGTCGATATCGTTAAAGGCATCGAGAAAACCGGCCAGGGTATTTTGCTGATTGGTATTCACTTCCTGACGCTGGAGCTGGGTGCCCGTATTTTCGGCATTAAAACCCCAGGTATCGGCGTGTATCGCCCAAATGACAACCCTCTGCTGGACTGGCTGCAAACCTGGGGGCGGATGCGTTCCAATAAGAGCATGATTGACCGTAGAGATCTGAAAGGCATGATCCGCGCCCTGAAAAATGGCGACATCATCTGGTATGCACCCGATCACGACTACGGCCCTCGTGGCAGCGAATTCGTGCCGTTCTTCGCCGTTGAACAAGCCGCCACGACCACGGGAACCTACACGCTCGCCAAGCTCTCCGGGGCATGCGCCGTGCCGTTTGTGCCGCGCCGACTGCCAAACGGCAAAGGCTACGAGCTGACGATTATCCAGCCTGAGCTGAACCCGCCGCTTGAAAGCCCGGCAGAAACCGCCCGCTGGATGAACAAAATCGTTGAGAAGTGCATTCTGATGGCGCCAGAACAGTATATGTGGCTACACCGCCGCTTTAAGACCCGCCCGGAAGGGATGCCCGACCGCTACCAATAATCGCGCAATAGCCGCCGTAACAGGCGGCTTTTTATTACCGTGCGTTTGATCGAAAAAGCCCTTCGATTTGCCAGCCCAATGCCAACAGGCGCATAATTAGCAGAGTAATAATTCCCTCTCTTTTTGGCACTGGCAACTTCGGAGCGGTATGACTCCCCCTGACAGCACTATCAAGTGGAAGCGTAATCTGGCCGTCGTCTGGGTTGGCTGCTTCCTGACCGGCGCGGCCTTCAGCCTGGTGATGCCGTTCCTTCCGCTTTACGTTGAGCAACTCGGGGTCACCGGCCACAGCCAGCTGAACATGTGGTCCGGGCTGGTCTTCAGCATTACCTTCCTGTTTTCCGCCGTGGCTTCGCCTTTCTGGGGCGGACTTGCCGACCGTAAGGGTCGAAAACTGATGCTGCTGCGTTCCGCGCTCAGGATGTCTATCGTCATGCTGTTTATGGGGCTGGCGCAAAATATCTGGCAATTCCTGGCGCTACGGGCCCTGCTCGGCCTGCTTGGCGGGTTCGTGCCTAACGCTAACGCGCTGATAGCCACCCAGATCCCACGCCATAAAAGCGGCTGGGCGCTCGGCACACTTTCAACGGGCGCGGTCAGCGGTGCGCTGCTTGGCCCGCTCATCGGTGGCCTGATGGCGGACTCCTACGGGCTGCGCTCGGTATTCTTTATCACCTCATTGGTGCTGTTTCTCTGCTTTGTGATGACGCTGTTCTTCATTCGCGAGTCGTTCACGCCGGTATCCAAAAAGGACCTGCTGCACGCCCGCCAGGTGCTGACCTCATTAAAAAATCCCCGCCTGGTGCTGAGCCTGTTTGTCACCACGATGATCATACAAGTTGCCACCGGCTCTATCGCGCCGATTTTAACGCTCTACGTGCGCGATCTGGCCGGTAACGTCAGCAACCTGGCGTTTATTAGCGGAATGATTGCATCCGTGCCTGGCGTCGCGGCGTTGATCGGCGCCCCACGGCTGGGCAAGCTGGGGGATCGTATCGGGCCGGAGAAGATCCTTATCGGCGCGCTGGTTATCTCCGTCCTGCTGCTTATCCCCATGTCGCTGGTGCAGAATACCTGGCAGCTTGGCATTTTACGTTTCTTGTTAGGGGCTGCGGACGGCGCGCTGTTACCCGCCGTGCAAACGCTCCTGGTCTACAACTCTTCGAATCAGATTGCAGGCCGTATATTTAGCTATAACCAATCTTTCCGTGATATCGGCAACGTCACCGGCCCGCTGCTCGGGGCTGCCGTTTCCGCGAGCTACGGCTTCCGTACCGTGTTCCTGGTCACCGCCAGCGTCGTGCTGTTTAACGCCCTGTACTCATGGATGACGCTGCGCCAACCCGCCGAACGAGTGCGAATCCCGGGAGAGTAAATCTCAGACTTGCATCTTTGCCAACAGCGTCAACAATTAACTGGAAATCGTAACGGAGCAGCCGCTCCCTGACCTTTGCCACAAGGAGATGCCCATGAGCATGTATGCAACCCTGGAAGAAGCCATTGATGCCGCGCGGGAGCAGTATCTTGCCGAAAACCCAAGCGTGGATGAAGAGAGCGCCAGCGTCGAGCAGTTCAATTTCCAGAAGTACGTTTTGCAGGATGGTGACATCATGTGGCAGGCCGAGTTCTTTACCGACGACAGCGAGGAAGGTGAATGCCTGCCGATGCTAAGCGGTGAAGCCGCACAAAGCGTGTTTGACGGCGATTTTGACGAGATTGAGCTGCGCCAGGAGTGGCTGGAAGAGAACACGCTACACGAGTGGGACGAAGGTGAGTTTCAGCTCGAGCCGCCGCTGGACACCGAAGAGGGCCAGGCGGCAGCTGACGAGTGGGATGAGCGCTAGCCGCTATTCATAGGGCCCGTGGCTGGCGTCAATCGGCAGCAGCAGGGTGTCGAAGATCAGCGAAAACGGCAGGTCAAGCACGGTGATATATCGCCATGCACCTTCGCGTACGTCCCAGCGCACGCCGGGGTAGTACTGGTTACCGTGTCCCTGCCCCGGCACCGTTCTGCTAATAATGCTGCCGCAGCCGCTCAGCAGCAAGGTCATCACCAGCACCGCAATTATTTTACCCACGCACGCTCTCCTGTTTAGGAAGCGCTGAGTATAACCATCGCCGGATAAAAGGCAAAAAAATGCCGACCCGAAGGTCGGCATTGGCGGTTGCTGACAAAGAGGGAAAAAACGTGGTTTTTCCCTCTTTGTGGTTATCAGCCGTCTTAAATGCCGACCCTGAGGTCGGCATTGTCACTTAGCTGCGGCTTACTTTGTCGTCAGCGCCAGCGGGTTAAGCTGAAGCTTTTTGTAGCTATCAACCCAGGAGGAATAGCGCTCCGGATTCGCCCACACGCGGTAATGCAGACGCGACATGGTCATCGGGTCGCTCAGCAGCACCAGCCGGCGGTCACGGTTGAGTTTGTCCGGCGTTTCGTTAAGCGCCTGCTCAACGTGACGGTCACGGGCAATCTCCAGCACCAGACTCTTACGGTGACGAGCCGTTGCCATCGCCGTGCTCAGGGCGTTAAACGACGGGTTAAACACCGCGTGCATAAAGCCATCGTCCAGCGTGCGGCTGCGATTCAGCTCCAGATAGTTCTCGGTGTCCACCAGCACCTGAGGCGGAGAATACTCTTCCGGAATCAGGAACAGTTTCCAGCGCTTGGTGCGCAGGCCAAGGCTAGCACGGCTCGACAGCACGGAAACGAACGGCGACAGGATCAGCGAGAACACAATCGGCGCCAGCCAGAACAGGAAGCGCAGATCCAGCCACGCCATCCCCACCGCCCACACCAGGCCCAGCAGAAGCTGCGAGCCATGGCGCATGAAGGCTTCCCCCCACGGCGTGGAGTCATCGTCACGCTGCGGTGAGTTCCAGACCACTTCCCAGCCCAGGAACGCGCTGACCACAAACACGGTGTGGAACAGCATACGCACCGGCGCCAGCAGCACGGAGAACAGCACTTCAAGCAGCAGCGAGCAGGTCACGCGCAGGAAGCCGCCGTACTCCCTGGAGCCCTTGCACCAAATAAGGATGATACTCAGCAGCTTCGGCAGGAACAGCAGAACCATCGTCGAGGCAAACAGCGCGATCGCCAGCTCTGGACGCCACTGCGGCCAAACCGGGAACAGCTGCCGCGGCTGCAGGAAGTACTGCGGCTCGGTCAGGGCATGCACGACCTGCAGCGCAGTCGACAGCGCCAGGAACATAAACCACAGCGGCGCAGACAGGTAAGACATCACGCCCGTCAGGAATACCGCACGGTGTACCGGGTGCATCCCTTTCACCAGGAACAGGCGGAAGTTCATCAGGTTACCCTGGCACCAGCGGCGGTCGCGTTTCAGCTCGTCCAGCAGGTTCGGCGGCAGTTCTTCGTATGAGCCAGGCAGATCGTAGGCAATCCATACGCCCCAGCCGGCACGACGCATCAGCGCCGCTTCTACGAAGTCGTGGGAAAGAATCGAACCAGCAAAGTTACCTTCACCCGGCAGCGGTGCCAGCGCACAGTGCTCAATGAAAGGCTTCACGCGAATAATCGCGTTATGGCCCCAGTAGTGGGATTCCCCCAGCTGCCAGAAGTGCAAGCCTGCGGTAAACAGAGGCCCATATACGCGTGTCGCAAACTGTTGGCAACGCGCGTACAGCGTGTCCATACCCGATGCTTTTGGTGAAGACTGGATAATACCGGCCTTCGGGTTAGCTTCCATCAGGCGTACAAGGTTGGTCAGACAGTCACCGCTCATCACGGAGTCGGCGTCCAGCACCACCATGTAGCTGTATTGGTTACCCCAGCGGCGGCAGAAATCATCGATGTTACCGCTTTTGCGTTTCACGCGGCGGCGGCGGCGGCGGTAGAAGATTTGCCCCTCGCCCTGCACTTCAGCGATAAGCTCCATCCAGGCTTTCTGCTCGGCGACGCAGATATCCGGATTGTAGCTGTCGCTCAAAATATATACGTCAAAGTGCGCCTGCTGCCCGGTTGCCTTCACGGACTCCCAGGTCGCCCTCAAACCCGCAAACACGCGATCCACGTCTTCATTACAAATCGGCATGATAAGCGCGGTACGGTGTTCCGGGTTAATCGGCTCATCCCCTACCGTTGACGCAGAAATGCTGTACTTGTCTTTGCCCATCAGCAACTGCAGGAAGCCCATCAGCGCGGTCCAGAAACCGGCAGAAACCCAGCAGAAAAGCACCGCAAACAGAATCAGGATGCCGCTTTGCAGAATATACGGCAGCAGCTGCATAAAGGAGACCCACAAATCCTGGCCACCCATGTCTGTTGGGTTAATCAGCGCCCAACCCTGATACGGAAGAATCGTCTTCATATACCAGGTTGCTACCACGGTTTGTGCCAGCGTCAGGATCAGCAGAATGTAGCGGCGGATAGTGCCGACAGTACGCCATTTCTGCTCGGAGGCTTCCTCTTCTTTTGAGGCAAATTTCGACTTCGTATCACGGCCAAGCAGGCGGTCCCAGAAACGGCCAATCGGGTTGGTACGCCATGGGTCCGGGAACATAGAAGCGCGCGTCGCTTTCGGCATTGCCTGAAGCTGGGGGCGCCCTTCCTCATCGGGGATCAATTGCTCACCGTCGAGGGAACCCGGCCAGCTCGCCTCGAGGCGAGCTTTTACCGATGCAAGAGGAGAATCATCCGCTCGTTCGTAGTGGTGCTGCTGCGCGTCTAGCGCCTCATGCACCGCCTGAAGATCGGATGCAGGAAGACCCGCCTTCTGCTCAGCAGAAAGCGGAAGTGCCTCAATGTAATCGGGCAAGAATTCAGTAGACTTATTCATTGGCAGGCAGCTGATAGCTCCAGGTTTCACTCAGTGTCCGATCGCCGTTGACCAGCGCAGCACGCATATCCGTCGTCTTCTTCTCGTCCTTCAGCTTCACGCGCAGCGTTAAACGCCAGCCTTTTGTGACCGGGTTATAACGCACCTGGCTATCGACTATTTCACCGTTATCGCCAATGCTGGTCTGCGCGGTAACCGGGGTATCGGTCGGCAGTTTTTTCATTTCCGCACCGGTAAAGTCCACCACAAACGCAATGGTACCGTCCGGCTGACGGATCAGGTTAGACTGCTTAACGTCACCGGTTGAACGGCGGGTTTGCAGAACATACGCGTTATCCGGCGCATGCATTTTATCTTCATCGCGGCTAAAGGTGATGGTGTACTTAAAGTTCATCTCTTTACCAGGATCCGGCAGTTGATCCGGCGTCCAGTAGGCGACGATGTTGTCGTTAGTTTCATCGTTCGTTGGGATTTCAACCAGTTCTACACGGCCCTTACCCCAATCCCCGACCGGGGCAACCCACGCGCTCGGACGCTGATCGTAACGATCGTCTAAATCTTCAAAGCGAGAGAACTGACGGCCACGCTGCAGCAGGCCAAAACCAACCGGATTTTCCGTTGCGTATGAGCTTACGGCAAGGTGTTTCGGGTTGTTCAGCGGACGCCAGATCCATTCACCGTTACCTGCGTGAATAGACAGACCATTGGAGTCATGCAGCTCCGGGCGGAAGTTAGTGGTTGGGGACGGCTGGTTTGGCCCAAACAGGAACATACTGGTTAGCGGTGCCACACCCAGCTTGCCGACTTTATCGCGCAGATAGACTTTAGACTGCACGTTCACCACGGTGTCACGCCCAGGGGTGATAACAAAACGGTAAGCACCGGTCGCTCGTGGGGAATCAAGCAATGCGTACAAGGTTAACGTTTTATCCGTTGGTTTCGGACGTTCAATCCAGTATTCACGGAAGCGCGGGAACTCTTCACCTGACGGTAAAGCGGTATCAATGGCCAGCCCACGGGCAGACAGGCCATAAACCTGGCCAGCGCCAATTACGCGGAAATAACTCGCTCCGAGCATGCTGACAATTTCATCGTTCTTATCTTTGCTATTGATCGGATAGAGCACTTTGAATCCGGCAAAACCGAGATCTTTAACGGTGTCTTTATCGTGCTTTACATCACCGAAGTTAAAATAGTCCGGGCTGTATTTGATCTTGTGCACCGCGGTAGCGGTCACTTCATTGATCGCCACCGGCGAATCGAAGTACATCCCCTGGTGGTAGAATTCGAGCTTGAATGGGGTCTTAATGTTGTTCCAGTAAGCTTTGTCATGATTGAACTGGATCTGCTGGTAGTCCGCGTATTTCATGTCGCGGAATTGCGAAGGCAGGTTGCTTTTCGGAGCTTCATAGCTCTTACCCGCTAAGGTTTTCGCCTGTTTTGCGACGTCGTCGATAGTGAAGGCCCAAACCGAGGTGGTATAAAGGGACAACATTACGGCCGCGCCTAACCAGCGCACTTTCATCATATTTGCTTTATGTTTCATATTAACCAGCACATCCCCCTTTGTGTGCTTAAATCAATCTATCCATTTTAATGGAAACTTTTGCTTTCCGACAACCAAATCACCGCTTTGTTCAGCGTACTGGCTCAGGGTTTAAGCAAAATAAAGACAACTGCTTACGCTTTAAGAGTTCACCCTGGCGACAGGATGACACGCTTAGTGTAGGGTTGCCACGAATATGTAGACTGAACTGGACTTTTAGCCTGATAGGATAGGGTCTTAAGGATAAGACGAATAGTCTGAAAATGTCTGGAGTATTATGAGTAACGCACCGCAACAACGTGAGTTTTTCCTGGATTCTATCCGGGCATGGTTGATGCTACTGGGCATCCCGTTCCACATTTCGCTTATCTATTCGAGCCACCACTGGCACGTGAATAGCGCGATGCCTTCTGCAAGCCTGACGCTATTTAATGATTTTATTCACGCGTTTCGCATGCAGGTGTTCTTCGTTATTTCTGGTTATTTTTCCTACATGTTATTTCTGCGCTACCCGCTAAAACGCTGGTGGACAGTACGCGTAGAGCGGGTCGGCATTCCCATGCTGACGGCCATTCCGCTGCTGACGCTGCCTCAGTTTCTGATGCTGCAATATATTAACGACAAAGCGGGCCTGTGGCATACGCTCACCGGCTACCAAAAATACAACACGCTGGTGTGGGAACTGGTGTCTCACCTGTGGTTTTTGCTGGTACTGGTGATATTAACAACGCTAGGCATGGTTTTGTTTCAAAAAATTAATGATTTTATAATTCGAAACGAAAAGAATAATAATTCACCAATTACGCTGGGAAAACTCTCAATTCTGTTCTTAGGCTTTGGCATTTTATATGCCGCTGTACGGCGAATGATTTTTATTATCCACGCGCCTTTATTAAGCGATGGGCTGTTTAATTTCGTTGTGATGCAAACGCTGTTCTATTTGCCGTTCTTTATGCTCGGGGCGCTCACCTTCAAACGCGAGTCGCTGAAGATACTGTTTACTACGCCTTCGCGCTGGAGCATGGTGGGCGCAACATGCGCCTTTGCCGCATATTTGTTAAACCAGCGCTACGGCAGCGGTGACGCCTGGATGTACGAAACGGAAAGCGTGATCACCATGCTTATGGGGCTATGGATGGTCAATGTGGTGTTCTCGCTGGGCTACAAGATGCTGAATTTTAAATCAGCACGGGTAACCTATTTCGTCAATGCATCGCTGTTTATTTATCTGGTGCACCATCCGCTAACGCTGTTCTTTGGCGCATTTATTACGCCACACATTACGTCCAATATTTTGGGCTTCTTTAGCGGACTGGTGTTTGTTGTCGGCATTGCGCTGCTGCTCTATGAGCTTCATTTACGCATTCCGCTTCTTCGCTTCCTGTTTTCCGGCAAGCCGAAACAGAAGACCGTTGCGCCGCAATCATTTGCCGGGTAATACACAGCAGGCCGGGTGATCGATTCCGGCCTTTTACTATCTACGCGCTGAGAAGCGTAGCCTTCCTGGATTGAAAATTTATGAAGGCTTGATGATTTATTTATGACAACCGGCTGCAATCTGCTGATAAATCTGCGTGTTTTCATCATCAAAGCAGACAAACACCACGCTTTCCGGCAGCGGGCGTAGGCCGATATATTTATAGACGGTATCCCAGGCTATGCGCGCCGCCTGTGCCTTCGGGAAGCCATAAACCCCGGTGCTTATCGCCGGGAAAGCAATAGTGCGATAGCCATTAGCGGCGGCTAAATCCAGGCTGTTGCGATAGGCAAGCTCCAGAAGTTCAGCCTCGTTCTGCTCTCCGCCGTGCCATACCGGCCCCACGGCGTGAATAACCGCTTTTACTGCAATGTTTCCGGCTTCGGTGATAACCGCATGGCCAGGGGCGCATTCGCCCTGGAGCTGGCGTACCGCTTTACAGGCTTCCAACAGCGCAGGTCCGGCGGCACGATGAATCGCCCCGTCCACTCCCCCACCGCCCATCAGCGAAGGGTTTGCCGCGTTGACGATCACATCAACCTCAATCTGTGTGATATCCCCCTGGACTACCTGTATGCGTGCACTCATTAACCATTCTCCAACTGTACTTTGCCGTAGTCTATTCTCGTCAGACGGGGCGCGTACATGACTATTATCGTTTCCGGACATTTCAACTTTTAAACATGTTCGGATATCAGCCACAAAAAGCCCCGCCTTAACGGGGCATTTGTTATTGGATTAGAAATCAACAGTCATGGAAAGTTTCAAGGTACGTGGGTCGCTTTGCGTAATGTACGAGCCGCTGTCGTCGATGGACGCCCAGTATTTCTCGTTGGTCACGTTTTCCACGTTGGCACGCCAGGTCAGCGTCTGGTCGTTTACCTTCGTGCTGTAACGCACGCCGAGATCGAGTCGCGTCCAGCCGTTGAGCTTCAGGCTGTTGTCCACGTTGACATACTGAGAGCCGGTGCGGATAAGCGTCCCGGTCGCGGTCAGGTTCTGCACCCACGGCAGATCCCATTCGCCGCCTACGGACCAGGAGTAGCGTGGCACACCGATAGCGTCGTTACCGTCATAGGTTCCGCCGCTGGTCTTAACCATTTCAGGCTCAAGCCACAGCGCACTGCCCAGCAGACGTACGCCGTACATCGGCTCACCAAAGACGTTCAGCTCCATACCGCGGCTACGCTGCTCACCGTAGAGGCCGTAAACGTTGTTGCTGTCGACCATCCCCACCGGCTTTTTGATCTCAAACAGCGCCATGCTCCCGCCCACGCGGCCGAAGTCCATCTTCACACCGACTTCGTTCTGCTTCGACTGCACGATACCGACCACGTTACCGGCATTGGTCGCTTTCAACGTTGCCGTTGGGCCAGGCTGCAGTGCTTCAATATGGTTAGCATAGAAGGAAACCGGCTCCCACGGCTTCACCACCAGGCCATAAACCGGCGTAACGTTGAAAGCGTCAAAGCGCGACTTCGTGTCTTCGACGCCGGTATAGCTGTAGTTACGAACCCGCACTTCCTGGCGACGGGCCCCCAGGGTCAACAGGACCTTACCATCCAGCGCAGAGAGCGTGTCGGAAAGAGACACGCCGCCGGTAATCGTGCGGCTACGCTGGGTTGGATCGTCCATATCGCTGCCGGAAGCGACCGTCGGAAAACGGCTGAGGTCGATATAAGACGGGTCGTAGATGTTATTCCCGACGGCAGTTTTACTGGACGACATGGTGTAGGCCGCGCGGGTTTTTCGGTACACGCCTGAATAGCCGAGGTTCACGCTGTGGCCGATAAAGCCGGTATCAAACTTACCTCTCACCCCGCCCATGCCGGAGAAAGCGTCGGCGATGTAGCGCGTAGAAAGGCGCGTCTGGCTGGTATTGCCGTTGTTATCAACAAACTTTGGCACGCTGTAATTGCCACGCTCGTCGGTTTCGCTGGTGCCCAGCGCGCCATAAAGCGTCCAGTTGTCCTGCAAATCGTACTCGCTGTGCAGGGCGGCAAAACGGCTGCTCATATCTGAGTAAACCCAAGGCTGCCCGTAGTTTGTGCGGTTATCCGGCACGTCAGGCATCGCCGTAATCGCCCCAACGCCAACGCCGATACGCCCATTATGCACCGTCATTTTCTGATAGCCGCCGTCGAAGGAAGTCCGCAGCTTCTCGCCTTTGTAATCGAGC
The DNA here is from genome assembly GCA_009668225.1 of Enterobacteriaceae bacterium RIT693. Lineage (GTDB taxonomy): Bacteria > Pseudomonadota > Gammaproteobacteria > Enterobacterales > Enterobacteriaceae > Cedecea. The sequence goes on from WJYK01000006.1 coordinate 213,566, forward strand.
CCAACGCTTGCCAGCGACGTTCTGTCCTTCTGGCCATGAACTTCGCTTTCGCCCTCGCGGTGAAGCAGGTTAACTCGCGCACCAAACTGGTCGTTATCGCCAAACCTACGCCCCGTATCCAGCGTGCCGCCAATCTGCGAGCGCCCGGTATAATCCACGCCAATCTGGGTATGCGGCTCGCTTCCCGCCCGCTTAGGCTCGATATTGATCGCCCCGCCCACGCCAGAGCCACCCGGCGGCACGCCGTTCAGAAACGCCGTGGAACCCTTAATAACCTCCACGCGCTCCGCAATGGCCGTGCTTGTTATCTGACGCGGCAGCACGCCGTAAAGTCCGCCGTAAGAAATATCGTCGCCGTCGAGCAGGAAACCTCGGATGCGGTAGGATTCGCCGAAGTTACCGTAGCTGCGCACGGGCTGCACGGTGGCGTCGTTGCGAATAATGTCGCTGATAGTATTGGCCTGCTTATCCTCAATCATTTTTGAGGTATAGCCGATAACGTTAAACGGCACGTTGCTCGCATCCTGTTCACCGAGCATGCCCAGGCGCCCGCCGTTGGCTACCTGCCCTTCCAGGTAAGCCGGGACCAGATCGTTACCGCCCGCGCTGAACTGATTATCCGGGGTAGCCGTTACGGTAATCGTCTCTTCTGTAGCGGCAGTTTTTTGCTGAGTGTTTTCCTGCATCGAAGCAACGGCAGGCAGGCAGGAGGCAGCGATCAGTGCTGCAATCAGGCGAAGTTTAAACCCGGCCTGATGAGAAGGTTGGTGAGGCATCTAAAGTCCCTGGTAAAATTTAAAATTCAATAATGAGAACGATTCTGATTTTGATTGTCGTTACCCGCTACGCCTTACGTAATAGCCAGATAAAGTAAGGGGCGCCACAGAGCGTTGCCAGCAGCCCGGCGGGGATCTGGAACGGGAAGATAATGCTGCGCCCCAGCCAGTCGGCCACCAGCATCAGCCCGGCACCGATGGCTATCGCCACGACGAGTTGAGGCACCGCGCGGCGGAAGCCGAGCATCCTTGCCATGTGGGGGGCCATCAGGCCGACAAAACTCAGTGGCCCAACGCATAACGTTGCAGCAGCCACTAACCCAGCAGCCAGCACGAGGATACTGATACGCGAGCGATTAAGGGCAACGCCAAGCGCCTGCGCGGCCTCGCCTCCCAACGGCAGAATAGTCAGCCAGCGGCGCACCAGCGGCGTAAAGCCTATCAATACCAGCGCCATGCCTCCGCTCACCAGTGCCTGTTGGCCGGTGACCTTCCAGGTTGAACCTGAAAGCCACGTCAGCACCGCCCCACTTCGCGGATCGCCACTCGCAAGATACAAGGTCAATAACGTGGCAAAGACGGTACTTAGCGCAACGCCGGTCAGCAGCAGCCGGCCCGGCGCCAGCCCTGTCCGGGCCAAAATGAGCATTGCCAGCAGCGTGAGCGTTGCACCTGTAAATCCTGCAGGAAGCTGCCACGCGCTTACGTCGCCAGGGACAAGGAAGGTCAATAACACGATGGCGCAGGCCGCTCCGGAACTCACGCCCAGCACTTCGGGGCTGGCCATAGGATTACCGGTCATTTTCTGCACCAGCGTTCCGGCCGCCGCAAGCATTGCGCCTGCGGCAATCGCCGACAGCACGCGCGGCCAGCGCCACTGCCACATTTCCTCTAACCCGATAAACCAGCCCGCACTTTCTCGCCCAACGCCCAGCGCCAGCAAGGCAACCAGCAGTAAAGCTACACACATCAGCAGCACGGTGCCGGGTGAAAGCCGGCGTTCCGCAACGGTACCGGTATCCTGAGTGGCAGCAAGACGCTGATGGCGCAGACGAGGCAACAGCCATAGCATAAGTGGAGCCCCCACCAAAGCCGTCACGGCACCGGTCGGTAGTTCTTGCCAAACACTGCCCAACCAGATAACCAGCTGATCGCTCAATAGCAGCAGCAGCGCTCCTGTCGCCATCGAAGCCAGAAGCTTCGGCAGCAGGCGCCTTGCGCCAAACATACCGGCCAACACAGGGGCAAACAGGCCAATAAATCCGATAACGCCCACCACGCTGACCAGCATCGAACTCAGCAGCAGCGCCAGAAACAGCCCGCCCACTCTAACCAATGCCAGCTTCATGCCCAGCCCGCGCAATACCGTGTCATCTAATGCCAGCATGCCCAGTGGGCGAATCATCAATACGATGATCACCAGCACGGCCAGCAGCCTGGGCCAAAGAAATTCAACGCCCGCCCAGTCGTACTGATTCAGCATTCCGCTGCTCCAGATAAACAGATTTTGCAGGCGTTCATGATTAAACAAAACGAGGAAGCTTTTCACCGCGCCGCAATACAACCCCAGCACCAGCCCCGCAAGAATAAGCGTTACGGGTGACATACGCTTACCCCACGCCGCCCCCAGTACAATAGTGCCGACAGCCATTGCGCCGGCGAGCGCAGCAAGTTGTTTACCCGCCTCACCTGCCCCCGCCAGAAAAAGCGTCGCAAGGGTCAGGCCCAGCTGCGCCCCGGCCGCAACGCCCAGGGTTGCCGGTTCGGCCAGAGGGTTACGCAGGATATGCTGAAACAGACAGCCGGCCAGCGCCAGCCCGGCACCGGTGAGCAGCGCCAGCGTTGTTCGCGGCAGCAGGCTGTAATGAAAAAGCATCTGCGAAACATCGGTGACCTGCGGCAAGGTTATCGCCTGCCACCAAAGGCCTGCGGGCAGCATTTGCTGAAAGTTGTAGCCGGTTAAAAACAGCGTAAAGGCACAGAGTAAAAGAAGGATTATGCGCACAGTGCCTCCGGCAAGAGCTGGCAGAAACGCAGCGCCGAGAAACTGCCGCCGTAAAACCATACCGCTGGCAGCAGGTGCAGCTGCCCGTCACGAACAAAGGGCATCACCTGCCATAGCGCAGATTTCGCCACCGTTTTCACCGGATCGTCATCGCCATGCATAAAACACAGCGCCGTAACGTTCTCCAGCCTGACCAGGGTTTCAATCCCCACCACGGCACTCCCCCAGGCATTGGTTTTCCCGTCCCAGGCGTTGCGCATCCCCAGCCGCTCCAGCAAATCATTGAACAGGCTGCTGCGGCCAAAAATCATCACCCGGCGGCTATCGAGAAACGAGAACATCACCAGCGGCCTCGGGTCAGACGGGAGTTTTTCACGCGTGGAAGCAATGCCCTGGTGAAGCTGTGCCAGATGCTCGACAGCCTGTTGCTCGCGCCCCAGGAACTGCCCGAGCCTGATTAAATCTTTCTCCAGCAGCGCCAACGGGCGCCTGCTGGCGTCATTGAACGCCGTCGACCAGCAGGGAGCGATTGGCTTTAAGTCTGACTCGGCGGGGCCAAAACCTTTGGAGATTAGAAATAGCGAAGGGTTGAGGCGCTGCATTAATTCGCGGTTAGGCTCGTTTCTCAGCCCAACGTCAACGACGGTATCAGGCAGCTTTGGCTCCCCAACCCAGCGGTGATAATTGCGTTTATCGGCGATAGCCAGCGGCATGATGCCGAGGGCCAGCAGCATTTCGACCGGCCGCCACTCCAGGGCAATAATACGGCTCAGGTCAACACGCTGCGCCTGAGCGCGGCCCGGAAAAATTGTGGCCAGAGGCAGCAAGGCGGAAAGCGCCAGCAAACGCCGACGGCTGAGAGAAACGTCCATATAAATAGCAATAGTTATCGTTCTAATTAAGTTTTACGTATTATGCCGCCGCCCGCCGACAACGCAATCAAAAACTCAGCCGATAGCCACCGCTCGTTCTACGGAAAAATCAGCTGCAAACGCCTCAGACCCACAGCAGGCAATCAGCCATTCGCCGCAGGTAATATGCTGCAAATGCAGGTTCGGCGGGCAAAGCGTTTCCAGCGGGAGCGACAGCTCCGGTATTTGCCAGACCGTCCCGCCCCGCTGCTTCACGACCGCTTCGTGGGCCGTCCACAAACGCCAGAATGCCGTCAGCTGCTGCGCTTCAGGCAGCCCTTCCAGCCAGTCATTAAGCGCCGGGGAAAAACTGTGCTTCGCCACCGCCTGCCAGCGCTTACGCGGGCGCAGCAGCTCCATGTCGCAGCCAACGGGCTTGTTGCCCGTCAGTACCGCAACGGCGTCGGCGCTGTTAGAAATATTGAATTCAGGCAGATACGGGTGCCAGGGTTTACCGTGAGAACCGTTTTGCAGCAGCGGCAAAGCGCCGTTATCCAGCAGCTGCGCTAAAAGCACTCGCCCGGCAAGCCATGCAGAGCGGCGCGCGCCCTGTGGCGCCATAGCGATCAGCGCCTTCGACAGCCAGCGCTCCACGGATTGCGGATCGCAAAGGTGCCCTACTCTCCCCACGGCAAGCCGGTAATGTGCATCAGAAGACAAAGCGTTTGCGCTCTTCCTGGGTAAGTTTGTGGGGCTCTGGCTGATAATGGCTGAAGGTTATCTCCGTCGAGTCCTCCTCAACGTCGTGAAGCTCAACACGATCGAGAGACTTCTCGCCATAAAGCGTTATGGAGCGGAACAGTCCGCTAAGCGTTTCATCAGAGGGAATCAACACCAGCCGCCATTTCCCCTGTCCGAGATCGGAAAATTCACTGATGAAGTCTTTCTCCAGCGTTTTACGGTCGATATAAAACAGCGTGCGTAACAGTTGGTTGAACTGGAACATTTGCGGGTTACTCTGAGCAGTAATGGCCTGAGGAGGCTGGTTACCCATCACCTGCACCATGCGGTTATCGCCCACGATCAGCCGCATCGGGAAAGGCTGACGCTGCTGCCACCACAGCCCTTTGTTCTTCGCTACCACGACTCGCCCGCTGGAATGCAGCGGCTGGACCATGCCTTTTATCTGGCGCTCCTGCTCAAACTGAGCCCGCATAACGGGCGCAGCGGCAAACCGCTTTTGGATTTCATCCAGCGTCACCGCGCCGGTCGCCTGAGCCACCAGCAGAAGAGAGAGAAGCAAACTTTTTTTCACAGCACTAGCCCTATACCCTGAATCTAAATCGACGTCGGCTAGTTTACTCTGCAACGTGGTCTGAAACCAAAAGGAGAAGGCCCGTCGGCAAAACGGGCCAGGAGATTATTGATAAGTCACGTGCAAAACGGCGGTTTTGTGCTGTGAGTCGAGATACTGCACGCGGGTTTGCATCGTGCTGTCGTTATGCACGGTTACGCCATCAAGGGAACTAAGGGCCACGGTTTGGGTGACAGGTTTGCCTTTTTCGGTACAGGTCATTGCAACACTGGAACTTGCAGGCGCCCACTGACAGCCGCCTTCTACTATTTCACCCCGAAAATGGATAATGCCAGAGGAAGCGGCCTGGGATAACGGCGTAACCGCCACGCTCAGCGCCAGACAAAGCAAATACTTCGTATAAATTGCTTTCACGTTCATTACTCCTCGATTGCTGTCGTCCCTGAAGGTTATCGGCAGAAAATCAAAGATAATTAAACAGTGATCGATGTTTTTTATTCTTGCAATACCTCCGTCACATATATTTATTCGTCGTCAAGGTTTGCCCGGCTCTCGCCACTGCTGTTCAAGGTGAAATGCTTTCCCGTCGCTCAACGTGACGGTCACCGTAACGCTGTCGCCGGGATCGATATTCAGGCTAAGCTGCGACAGAGCAACCTCTTGATGCGCTTTAATGAACAACTCACTGCTTTGTTGGCTGGTGCTTTGTCCGGCGGTGCCGCTTTTGGTGGCGGCGAGCGTCATAGTACATTGGCAATCGGCGGCAAGCGTGGCCACGGGCGTAATGGTGTAAATGTTCTCCTGCTGCCGGGTATTAAACGTCAGCTGGCTTGAAAGCGCGGCAAGCAACACCAGGGTATGCATACGACCTCCAAAGAAAAACAGGGCCTGAGGCCCTGTTTACACGGCTGCCTGTCTGTCTTAATACTGAGAAGCCGTGGCGTGGTTGCCGTTACCGAACTGGGTGACTGAAACCAGTGAGCTTGATGCCGTCTGGTTAACCACCGCGCCGTTGTTGGTCCCGAACTGCTGAACGTCAATCTGCGCGTTTTTACCGTTCCACTGGCTGATAGTGGCGTTATTACCATAGCCGTCCTGCAGCAATTTAATATCGCTGCTGTCGGAACCCTGGCCAACTTTTGCCCCGTTTACGGTGCCCAGCTGTTTAATATCCGTCTTCGAATAGAAAGCATTCGACTGCAGTGCTGTGGCGTTATTGCCGTTACCTTGCTGATATATTTTCAAGGTTGAGTGCTGAGCCTGCTGCGGGTAAGTAGCCATTGCACCTGCGGAAACAACCAATGCTGCTAATGCTGCAACTTTGAAAAGATTCATACTAAAACCCCCATCGGATTGATAGTTTCAGCCCAAATGTTTTGCTTATCGCTGAATAACACGAATCGCCATTTGTGACTGGTTTTGCACAACAACTGCTGACTTCTGGGTACCGTATTGGGTAATGTTTGCTTTGTTACCAGCACCTCGCTGGATAATAAGAGCGGCATTACCAAATGAATCCTGCTTTATACTCGCATCGTTGGCGACGCCCTCTTGCGAGATATAAGCAAGGTTATAACTACCTGATTGATCGATGTTTGCCCGGTTACCCGAGCCGCTCTGTGCTATCTCAGATAATTGCCGCTGACCTCGCTGAGTCACCGCCGCATTATTATTACTGCCGTACTGGCCAACAATCGCCGTTTGATTAAATTGAGGATTACTCAATTCATTTACGGCGAAATTGTATTCGGAGACGGCAAGATCGTTCCTCTGGGCCAGGCCGTACTGAGACAGCCCCATAAACAATATCATTAACAGCCAATATTTTTTCATTCTGTCACCTTGAACCTAATAACGCCGGAACATTATGACGCGTAATGCAGTAATTATTTATAACGAACCAATGGTAATTTGTTATTGCTCCGTTACGGAAATGAGTATGTTACGGCAGGCATCTTAAATATCTCATGCACGAGTGGTATTTTGCATTATCCAATTCACACCAAAGTATTAATACGGAATCAAATACACTAATCCCTTCATTGCAACTACCTGATCCAGGGATCGGATAATCATTAGCACACTTATTTAAAGTCGCCTTTACGGTCACTGACTTAGCACAACTTAGGCGATGCTTAGCCAGTTTATGAAAAACATTCGTCACCAGGCATAGTTTTCTTAAGCGAAGCGGGTGAATACTGGAAACGCTGTTTTTAAAAATATGATAGGCGTTAACAAAATCAAATCACTAAGAACAAAAACATTAAAATTCAACAAAGTAGAATGAAAAAAGAAAAAATAATGACTATACAACCAATTCTAAAAGTACAACTTTAGGCTTAAATCTAAATAGATAAAAATTACATGGAAACATTTTAATATCCACAGAAACATTTAGTTACATAGTTAACACTTGCTTTAAAATGTCTAATCGCTAAATTGAAAACAGATAGTAAGACTTTAGTTAAAAATCCCTTTGCGACCGAAAACCATTATTTCGGCGATTAAAAATATTTAACATACAGCACTGTCGCGAATCTCGATATCTCAGGGAGAATTAATTTCCATTAATTCAAACGGTAGCGACAAAAACCAGGTGGAGTTTCATCATGTATAATGAAGTCCATGCCCTACAGGGCCCTACGTTATTGTTAATTACGAAACCCTCTCTCCAGGCTTCAGCTTTATTACAACATCTACGCGCCTCGTTAGAAATAAATGGGCGGGTTCACAATATTCAACGTCCACTGGATGACTTCGCCAGTAATGTTCTGATTTTATTTGATATGGCGGAAACGGATAAGAAGATCATCCTGTTCTGGCAGGAAAAATTAAGCCGTAAAAACAGCCAGATAAAATTACTGCTGCTCAACACGCCGGAAGAGTATCCTTTCAGAGAGATCGAGAACTGGCCGCATATCAACGGCGTATTTTATTTTGCGACCGAAGAGCCCAAAGTCGTTGAGGGGCTGCGTGGGGTCCTGGAAGGAGAATGCTACTTCTCGCAGAAGCTGGCCAGCTATCTCATCAGCCATTCCGGAAATTATCGTTTTAATAGCACCGAATCCTCACGCTTAACGCAGCGCGAAAAGGAAATTCTGAACAAGCTGCGCGTGGGCTCCTCCAACGTTGAAATCGCCCGCTCGCTGTTTATCAGTGAGAACACGGTCAAAACGCACCTGTATAACCTGTTCAGAAAAATAGCCGTCAAAAACCGCACCCAGGCGGTTTCCTGGGCAAACGATAACCTTCGGCGATAAACACCATGAAACGCTCAGCCATTTTTGTCCTGGCGGCCTGCTGGTGCGCGATGAACAGCGTTCATGCTGAAGAAGTCGAGATCCCCGGGCTGTTGACGGACCATACCGTCACTTCGGTGGGCCACAGTTTCTACCGCGCCTTCAGCGATAAATGGGAAAGCAGCTATACCGGCAATTTAACCATCAACGAGCGCCCCAGCGCCCGCTGGGGGAGTTGGATAACCATTACCGCCGGCCAGGACGTTGTTTATCAGGCTTTTCTTTACCCCACAAAACGCGACTTCGACAAAAACGTTGAGGTGGCACTGGTCCATACCGATGAGGCGCTTAAACGCAGGCTGATTGATAAGCAATTATTGAGCACCAGCGATTTAACTCATGACGAATTCTAGGAGACGATGATGCGTATCTCTCATGCCGTTCTGCCCTTGCTGCTCTTTACGCCGCTGGCCTGGGGCGGAAATATGGTTTTCCAGTTTGTTAACCCTAACTTCGGCGGTAACCCCAATAACGGTGCCTATTTGTTAAATTCGGCCCAGGCACAAAACTCTTACAAAGATCCCAGCTACAGCAGCGATCTTGGGATTCAAATGCCCAGCGCGCTGGATAATTTCACCCAGGCGCTGCAGTCACAGGTGCTGGGCGGCCTGTTAACCAATATCAATACCGGGAAGCCGGGGCGCATGGTCACCAATGATTTCATCGTCGATATCGCCAATACCGACGGTCAACTTCAGCTCAACGTGACCGACCGTAAAACCGGCAAAACCTCGACGATTCAGGTCTCCGGCCTGCAGGCGAATTCCACGAATTTTTAGTGGCTTAAAATCATAAAACCTCTTCAAGGATAAACATTATGCAGCGCTTACTTCTGATTGTAGCGGTGTGTTTATTAAGTGGTTGTTTGACGGCTCCGCCAAAAGAGGCCGCTAAACCGACGTTGCTGCCTCGAGCACAAAGCTATCTCGACCTGACGCATCTGCCAGAGGCAAAAGGAAAGCTTTATGTGTCGGTATATAACATTCAGGATGAAACGGGCCAGTTTAAGCCCTATCCGGCCAGTAACTTTTCTACCGCCGTGCCGCAAAGCGCAACGTCTATGCTGGTCACCGCGCTGAAGGATTCCCGCTGGTTCATTCCGCTTGAACGTCAGGGGCTGCAAAACCTGCTTAACGAACGCAAAATTATCCGCGCCGCGCAGGAAAACGGTACCGTGGCGGATAATAATCGAGCCCCGCTGCACTCGCTGATGGCGGCAAATGTGATGATTGAAGGGTCGATTATTGGCTATGAAAGCAACGTGAAGTCGGGCGGTGCAGGCGCACGTTACTTTGGCATTGGCGCGGACACACAGTATCAGCTTGACCAGATAGCCGTTAACCTGAGGGTCGTCGACGTCAGCACCGGGGAAGTCATGTCGTCGGTCAACACCAGCAAAACGATTCTCTCGTACGAAGTGCAGGCTGGGGTCTTCCGGTTTATTGATTACCAGCGCCTGCTGGAAGGTGAAATAGGCTATACCAGCAACGAGCCGGTGATGCTGTGCCTGATGTCCGCCATTGAAACCGGCGTTATCTATCTGATTAACGATGGCATCGACCGTGGGCTGTGGGATTTGCAAAACCCTGCCGATATTAACAACCCGGTGCTGGTGAAGTATAAAGAGCTCTCTACGCCGCCGGCCTCCTGATGACCGTTTCTCGCGAATAAAAAAACCAGCTTTCGCTGGTTTTTTATTCGCTAAGCAATGAACCTGCTTTCGGTTTGGGCTTCTCTCGTCTTGCCGCCAGCCACAGCCCGCTGTTTTTCATTGCGAAGCCGAAGACCAGGCCCAGCAGCAGCGAAGGCACCACGTTATGCCACTCCCCCTGATTCGCAAAGGTTGCGCAGGCGCCGATAAAAGTGCCGGGGACAAACGACAGTAAAATATGGCGAGCCTGAATACACATCAGGAATGCCACCACGCCGGTCATGATATAGCCGAGGATTTCAGCATGCGGCGCCAGCGCGCTGCCGTGAATAATCACCAGCGCCCAAAGCACGCCGCTGCACAGGGTACACAGAGAAATAAAAAGCCCCTTCATACCGCCCTGCGGACAGGCAAAATAGGCGGTACAGCCGAGGAAACCGGCCCAGCCTAACAGGCCGAGACTCACCGCAACCCAGCCCCAAAGGCCAGAAAGAATACCGGTGGTGATTGCAAGTGGAATAAGTGTCTTCATGGCGCCGTATCATAGCAGAGGCTTAGCCTCTCACTACGATCTGGCGCACATTTTTTGCAAATCAAAAATCAGCGTTGCAGTTTAATTGTGACTCAAGTCACAATTATTCCTCCTCTGATTCCTGCAGCTCATCGCGCATGGCCTGCAGCGCTTCACGGCTGATCGCCGCCAGCGTGCGGTAGAACGGCGTGGTGGCATGGGCTTCAACTTTGCCGAGGAACGTCCCGCACCACGGCATCAGGTACTCATCAAACAGCGTTACCTGCGCTTCAAACTCATCCTCCTGGGACTGGTCCTCAAGCCAGGAAGCCGCCAGCAGCAGCGTCCCGAAATGGTCGGCAGATGACTCCCCAAGCGGCATTCCACGCTGTTTCAGGAACTGACGCACTTCCCCTTCATCACTTCCCTCTTCCCATGCTGAGCGAAAAGGCGGCACGCTGCACTTTTCACCCACGAACAGCGCGTTGAAATCCGCCGCCAGCAGCTGCGGGTCACAGTTGTTCTGCAAACGCCCCAGCAGCTCATCCTGCTCCAGTGGCCAGCTTGCCGCCAGCTTCCCTTCACGGATCAGCGTAAACAAAGGCACCAGCAGAGGATCCTGCGGCTGGCGATAAAATAGCGATCCGAGTACGCGGCAAATAATTGAAAACTCATTCATGACTGGCTCTATCCATTACGGGTGTTAATTACAGTGTGGCAAATTCGGCAATCGGCGCCATGCCGCGAGCTTCAAGGAAGCCCAGCAGGCGCTGCGGAGAAACGTTCAGGATCCGCTCTTCCGGGAAATTGATTTCATCGAGGATTTTGCGGCACTCGCTAAAATCGCCCAGCGTGAAGGCGGTATGAGAGTCCGACCCTAAGGCCAGCCAGCCGCCAGCATCACGCACGGCTTCAGCAATAGCGCGGCAGTTCGGGCCACTGCCGATGCGAGAGTGGGTAAACGAAGAGTTGTTCAGCTCCAGCGCAACGTTATATTTCGCCGCTGCCGCCGCAACGGCCGGGATATCAATTTCGAATTTAGGGTTACCCGGATGGCTGATGATATGTACGTCACCGTTGGCCATTGTCGCGATCATCGCTTCGGTATGAGTCGCTTTGTCTTTTGGCGGGAAAACCGGCTCGTGGAAGCCAGCGATAATCAAATCCAGCGCGTCGAGCATCGGGCCGGTGCAGTCAATTTCGCCTGCGGTGTTTTTAATATTCGACTCGATCCCACGCAAAATCCCGACGCCGTCAACCAGCCTTGGCCAGATGCGCATATTCACAAAATGCCAGTAATGTGGCGCATCCGCCATGTCCGGGCCGTGGTCGGTGATGGCAAACAGCCTGATACCTTTTGCTTTAGCTACGGCAATGTAATCATGGAGGGTACTGTAGGCGTGGGTGCTGGCAACGGTGTGCATATGCAGGTCAACGGGATACATGGCTTTCTCCTTTTCTATTTTGGCTAAGGATACCAGCAATCCGTGACAATTTTTAGCCTGCCTGCGAGAAGGTTATTCGCCCGGCAAAAGCCGGGCTTGCGGCTCAATAGCCGTGCTGAAGAGAAACTTCACCGGAGACAGATTCACCGTTTTCCAGTTGGGTAATGGTTTTTGCAATATAGGCAATGGCCTCGTCAGGACGAGTGACCGCAGCCACGTGCGGCGTAATCGCCACGCGAGGATGTGCCCAAAGCGGGCTATTTTCCGGCAGCGGCTCTTTAGAGAAGACGTCGAGCATCGCGCCTTTAAGCTGCCCCGAATCTAACGCCGCCAGCAGATCGGCTTCAACCAGGTGCACCCCGCGCGCAAGATTTATCACGTAGGCTTCTTTAGTCAGCTGGCCCAGCAGCTCACGGTTGATGATGCCCACGGTTTGCGGGGTGTTTGGCAGCAGGTTAATCAATACGCGTGTGCCGCTCAGGAAGGCAGGCAGTGCTTCGCCGCCGGCAAAACTCTCTACCCCAGGGAAATCTTTTTTGCTGCGGCTCCAGCAACGAACCGGGAACCCCCAGGCCACAAGGCTTTCCGCCACTTTACCACCAAGCACGCCCGCGCCGAGAATGCCAACAGTGAAATCCTCACGGCGATAATCTTCCAGCGGCTGCCATTGCCTCTGCTGTTTTTGTATCTGGTAGTCGTCAAAACGGCGGAACCAGTGCAGTACCTGGCTGACCGCGTACTCCTGCATCTGTAGCCCCATACCCGTATCTTCCAGGCGGAACAGCGGCACGCCGTCAGGCAGCATATCCGGGTGAGTCTGAAGTTTACTGAGTATAGCGTCAACGCCTGCGCCAAGGGCAAATACACCCTTGAGCCCTTTACGGCCGCTAAGCATTTCCACTGGCGGATGCCAAACCAACGCATAGTCTGCGGGCTGCTGGTCCCCCTGCTTCCACTGGCGTACTCGCGCTCCAGGCAGGGCCTGCTGAAGGCGATTCAGCCAATACTCTGTGTCAAAAGTGGGGTGATGAAAAATAATGTCCATACTGCCTCCTTTTTTTCTTAGGCTTACCCGAATCGAGGTGCCTTGCAAGCACTAATGCAATAAAAAGCAGCATCTTGTGATGCTTTAAGAGTCAAGTTGGATGAAGTTTGGCTAAACGCACCAAAAACATGAAATTAGCATTGACGGCCAAGGCCATTTTCCCTAAATTAGCGCCCGTTCCAGCAGCGCTGGAGCGACAATATGGTGAGGTGTCCGAGTGGCTGAAGGAGCACGCCTGGAAAGTGTGTATACGGCAACGTATCGAGGGTTCGAATCCCTCCCTCACCGCCATATTCAAAGAAGAGCTCGCATGCAAATGCGGGCTTTTTTTTCGCATATTGCACCCTGAGGGAGCGGATGAGAACCCTCGACCGGGGTTCGACAACCTGCTTTAGCAGGTTGGACAGCGGTATCACTTGTGATAACGCTGCCCCGAAGGAGTGAGCTTGCGAATCACAAAACGGCAGGACAGCCGTTTTGCATTGCCTGCGGCAACCCGTAAGGCGAGCGCCACGGACGGCGCGAGTGATATCCCTCCCTCACCGCCATATTTAAAGAAGAGCTCGCATGCAAATGCGGGCTTCATTCATAGACCGTATACAGCCCCCTGCCCTTGGCCAGGAAATGGAGAGGGTGTAAACCACCCAATTTGCCTTAAAATCGGCCTAACCGCTCAGACCTTAACCGAACGCGGCATAATCCATAAATTAGGCTTGACCGAAGAGAGATGACTCCCTATAGTAGCGCCCCGTTGCCCACCTAAGGTGAGCAGCAAAACAATATGGTGAGGTGTCCGAGTGGCTGAAGGAGCACGCCTGGAAAGTGTGTATACGGCAACGTATCGAGGGTTCGAACCCCTCTCTCACCGCCACATTTAAAGAAGAGCTCGCATGCAAATGCGGGCTTTTTTTTCGCATATTGCTTACGGCAGAGAGTGGGTGAGAAGCCTCGACCGGGTTCGACCAAACGGCAGGACAGCCGTTTTGTACCGCCTCCGGCGACCCGCAGGGCGAGCGCCATGGACGGCGCGAGTAAATCCCTCCCTCACCGCCATATTTGATGAGAGAGCCTGAATTCACATTCAGGCTTTTTTATTGCCCGGGCCCTGTTAAAAACGCTCGTAGCGTACGAAATCATTGCTCACCAGCAAGCGAATACTTCTTGAGTTTGCGATATAGGGTGGCAATCCCAATCCCCAGCTCCTCCGCCGCCTGCTTTTTATTGCCATACTTCGCCAACGCATCTCGGATCATCTGCCTCTCCATCCCTTCCAGGGCTGTGACATTAGCTTCCTGCAAATCAACGTTAACATCAGACTTGCTCTGAGGTGGCTCATATTCGGGCACCTTATTGCTATTAACAAGATTAGGCGGTAATAACGGCAGATCGATAATCTCACCGGAAGGCACGACATTAACCAGGTATTCCATCATATTGCTTAACTCGCGTATATTCCCGGGCCACCGGTAGTGCCTGAGAAAGCTAATGACTTCAGGCGTCACGCCAGGATAGACAAGATTGAGGCGGTGAGTATGCAAGTGCAGGAAATAGTGAATGAGCAACTCGATATCATCCCGGCGCTCGCGGAGAGGCGGGAGACAAAGCGGGATCACGTTGAGCCGATAGTAGAGATCTTCACGAAATTTTCCTGCAGCAATAAACTGTTCAAGGTTCTGATTTGTAGCAGAGATAATCCTGAAATCTACCGGTACTGGATGGCTGGCGCCAACAGGTTGTACCTCACGAGCCTCAATTGCCCGCAGCAGCTTGGCCTGCAGGGTTAAAGGCATATCACCAATCTCATCAAGAAACAGGGTGCCGAGGTTCGCCGCCTGAATCAAGCCGGTCTTGCCGTTCGCCGAAGCGCCGGTAAAAGCCCCCTTCACATAACCAAAAAGCTCGCTTTCCAGCAGCGCTTCCGGAATAGCCGCGCAGTTGATAGCAATAAAAGGTTTGGTACGCCGATCGCTAATCTTATGAATTGCCCGGGCAGCCACCTCTTTACCTGTACCACTCTCGCCTACAATCATTACGCTTGAAGGGCCAGGAGCGATGCGGGCCATCAACTTTTTAAGCTGGCGCATTGGCAGGCTTTCTCCAACCATCTCTTCAATCAACGGCCCTTGCCCTTCCTGAAGAGCGGGTAAATCCGTGGAAGAGTGCGATTGATGAAAAGCCATTAAAAATAACCACTGATCCTGAACCGCATGAAGCTGACCAATAATAAGCGCTTTCTGGTCATCAAAGGAGATAATGTGCTGCATATGACCACGCTTAAAATTATCCTTAAACGTTAACGATCGAAAACCGATCGTTTTACCAATCATATTCCCCTGCGTGGCGCCAATAATTTTCAATGCTGTCTGATTAGCAAACTTAACCTTTTGGTCATTTCCCACCACCAGAACACCCTGATCCATATTTTCGATTATTGTTAAAAAAACCTTATGGATATTATCGCTCCCTGCCTGTTCCTGTAAAAAACGGGAAACAAATAGCGAAGAAACATGACGAACATAATCGGAAAAGGCTTGAACATTTTCGCTAACTCTCGCCTGTTGCTCGCAAGTTAGTGCAACCAGGCTAATCACGCCAACGCACTGTTCTTGATAGATAACCGGCGTGCCAATAAAGGCTTTCTCTTGACAACTTTCTTTACTGGTACAGTCCTTACATAAGGGATCGAAGCGGGAGTGCATAACCACCCGCTCCTTCTTACTTTCCAGAACATAGCTTAATAGCTGGGAGTTTGTTTCTAATTTTTGCCCCAACAGTTGATTGAAATCCCCGGTACCCGCCACCCTACGCAAGCAGTTGTCAACGATCTCAACATCTAACTGCAGCACGCTGGAAAGCATTCGGGCAAACTTTTGAATGGTAGGCTGGATCTGCATTAAAACGGATGGGGTTATAGAGGAAACCATAATCGACCTTTAGCATTGAAGTATTTCATCCTTAATTCAGGCAAGGATATCATTCTCCGCTGGCTAAAAATTGACCCAGTTGGTTTTCTTGTTTGTCACCGATCCCAAAAATCAAAGAATCCTGCACAATTTATATCAAATTGATAATTTTGCAGAAAAATTTATCAATTGGCGAACTCCGCTTGTATCAAAAAGTGCTATTCCAATTTCTCTGCGATGACCATCCAGATACAGAGAAATCCTTAGGTAAGTTTTTTCTGAACAATAAACCTTATTAGGCATTATTTCGTGACGAAGGTCTCATAATTACCGCCATTTAGCCCTGGAGCTAATTCATCATGGGGAGCTGGCACACTTATTGTTAGTGATATTCCAGCGCTGGCAGTCGCTATTTCTCTATCCCCTTACGTTCGACCGCACAGCAATCATTAAGCCCGTTGTTCACGACCAGGACCTAAAAATGAAAACTGTTAACGACTTAATCCAGGATATCAATAAATATGACTCTCACCTCCACGAGAAAGATTTTTTACTGACGTGGGAGCAAACGCCCGATGAGCTAAAGCAAGTGCTGGATGTCGCGGCCTCACTTAAAACGCTACGGTCAGAAAATATCGCCACAAAAGTATTTAACAGTGGGTTAGGTATTTCGGTTTTTCGCGACAACTCTACCCGTACCCGTTTTTCCTATGCTTCAGCGCTGAATTTACTTGGCCTCACCCAGCAGGATCTTGATGAAGGAAAGTCGCAAATTGCCCACGGAGAAACGGTACGCGAAACCGCCAATATGATCTCTTTTTGTGCCGACGCCATAGGTATCAGGGATGACATGTTTTTGGGAGCCGGTAATGCCTATATGCGGGAGGTGGGAGAAGCGCTGGACGACGGGCATAGACAGGGCGTATTACCGCAGCGACCCGCGCTCATCAATCTGCAGTGTGACATTGATCATCCAACACAATGTATGGCCGACCTCGCATGGCTACGTGAACACTTCGGCTCGCTGGAAAATCTGAAAGGCAAGAAAATTGCAATGACATGGGCATACTCACCCAGCTATGGCAAACCGCTTTCGGTACCACAAGGCATTGTGGGGCTTATGACGCGCTTCGGGATGGAGGTTACCCTGGCGCATCCGGAAGGTTATGACCTGATCCCGGACGTCATTGAAGTGGCCAGACGTAACGCAGCGGCTTCCGGCGGGAGTTTCCGTCAGGTCACTGATATGGCTGAGGCTTTTAAGGATGCCGATATCGTTTACCCGAAATCATGGGCACCTTACAAAGTGATGGAAAAACGCACTGAACTCCTGCGCGCTAACGACCATGAAGGACTGAAAACGCTGGAAAAAGCGTGTCTTGCACAAAACGCTGGTCATAAAGACTGGCACTGCACTGAAGAGATGATGAAAAAAACCCGCAATGGGGAAGCTTTGTATATGCACTGCCTGCCTGCGGACATCACGGGCGTGTCATGTGAAGAAGGTGAAGTCACCGAGGCCGTGTTCGAGAAATACCGCATCGCCACCTACAAAGAGGCAAGCTGGAAGCCTTATATCATCGCCGCCATGATCCTGTGCCGCAAATTTACTCAACCGGGGCTGCTACTCAAGCAGCTCCTGAGCGAAGCGCAAAAACGCGTCAGGTAATCCATTCTGGCTGGCAAAGGCCATCCATGCCGCTTAGTCATTAAAACTAAGGATCGAGTATGTCTGCTTTCACATTGAAAATGGCTATTGCAGAAAACCGCTATTTTACCGGGCAAACCTCATCACTATTCTCCCGGCAACACGCGCAACAGGCGAGACAGTTCCATCAAAAAATAGTCGGCTATAAACCTACGCCGCTCTATGCGCTTGATGAGCTGGCCTCGCTATTCGGCGTACACAAAATTTTAGTGAAGGACGAGTCGCAACGCTTCGGGCTTAATGCATTCAAAATGCTGGGCGGCGTCTACGCCATCGCTCAGCTATTGTGCGAAAAGTACCATCTGGCCATCGAGGAGCTCTCATTAGAGGCTTTAAAATCAAGCATTACCGATAAAATGATCTTCACGACAACCACAGACGGCAACCACGGTCGCGGCATCGCCTGGGCGGCTCAACAGCTGGGCCAACATGCCGTTATCTATATGCCTAAAGGCTCCTCTCAGGAACGCGTCGATGCCATCCTCCGCCTGGGGGCAGAATGTATCGTTACCGAAATGAACTACGACGACACGGTACGTTTCACCCTGCAAACCGCAGAGCACAACGGCTGGGAAGTTGTGCAAGACACGGCCTGGGAAGGCTATACCAAAATCCCAACCTGGATCATGCAGGGCTACGCCACCCTTGCCGACGAAGCCGTCGAGCAAATGTCTTCGATGTGCCTCACACGCCCAACCCACGTACTCCTGCAGGCAGGCGTAGGCGCAATGGCCGGTGGCGTACTCGGATATCTTGCCGACGTTTACGGCGCCGACAACCTGCATGCAGTCATCGTTGAACCGGAACGGGCAGATTGCCTCTATCGTTCTGGTATTAAAGGCGAAATGGTTAATGTTGGCGGAACCATGGAGACCATTATGGCGGGTCTGGCATGCGGCGAACCCAACCCACTTGGCTGGGAAATTCTGCGTAACTGCGCCAGTCAGTTTGTGTCCTGTGAAGATCGCGTTGCCGCTTTGGGGATGCGCGTATCGGGCAATCCTCTTGGTAAAGATCCTCGAATCATTTCAGGAGAATCCGGCGCCGTCGGTCTGGGACTGCTTGCCGCGATACATTTCCATCCTCAACGTGAAGCGCTGATGCAAAAACTCAAGCTGAACTGCGATTCAGTGGTGCTGGTCATCAGCACCGAAGGCGATACCGACGTGAAGCATTATCGCGAAGTCGTCTGGGAAGGCAAACACCCAGTCTCTTGTGCAAAGTAAACAGGACGACAAATTTCACTCTCTTCCCCGCCGCGCGGGAAATATCAAGGACCGGAGAAATAATCCATGGCTAAGCAAATTCCCTTCAAATTAATTGTTGAAAAAGCAAACTATTACCAGAAGGACATGACCCGCTTCCTGCGGGATATGATCGCCATTCCCAGCGAAAGCTGTGATGAAAAACGTGTTGTGTATCGTATTAAAGAGGAGATGGAAAAAGTCGGCTTCGATAAGGTCGAAATCGACCCTATGGGTAACGTTCTCGGCTACATTGGCCACGGCCCTCGTCTGGTCGCGATGGACGCGCATATTGATACCGTAGGCATCGGCAACATCAAGAACTGGACCTTCGATCCGTACCAGGGAATGGAAACTGACGAGCTGATCGGCGGACGGGGAACGTCTGACCAGGAAGGGGGGATGGCCTCGATGGTTTATGCTGGCAAAATTATCAAAGACCTTGGCCTGGAGGATGAATACACCCTGCTGGTCACCGGCACCGTACAGGAGGAAGATTGTGACGGCCTGTGCTGGCAATACATTATTGAACAGTCCGGTATTCGCCCTGAATTCGTGGTCAGTACAGAGCCAACGGATTGCCAAATCTATCGTGGCCATCGAGGTCGTATGGAAATCCGAGTGGAAGTGCAGGGCGTTAGCTGCCATGGTTCCGCTCCGGAGCGAGGGGACAACGCTATCTTCAAAATGGGCCCGATCCTCAACGAACTGGAACAACTTTCCCATCATCTTGGAAATGATGAATTTCTCGGCAAGGGAACGCTAACCGTCTCCGAAATCTTCTTCACCTCACCCAGCCGCTGTGCCGTAGCGGATAGCTGCGCCGTTTCCATCGATCGCCGCCTCACCTGGGGTGAAACCTGGGAAGGTGCGCTGGAAGAGATTAACGCTCTGCCTGCGGTCAAAAATGCCGGTGCGGTAGTCTCTATGTACCACTACGACCGCCCTTCCTGGACCGGTCTGGCCTACCCAACTGAATGTTACTTTCCTACCTGGAAAGTTGAAGAGGATCACTTCACCGTCCGCGCCCTGAGTACCGCGTATGAGGGGCTATTTGGTAAAGCACCGGTGGTGGATAAATGGACGTTCTCAACGAATGGTGTCTCCATTATGGGCCGCCATGGAATTCCAGTTATCGGCTTCGGACCGGGTAAAGAGCCTGAAGCGCATGCGCCAAATGAGAAGACCTGGAAATCCCATCTGGTGACCTGTGCAGCCCTGTATGCAGCTATCCCACTGAGCTGGCTGGCTACAGAATAATCGTTAGCGATCGCCCTGCCGCGGTCTGCGGCGGGGTCTGGGGTTATCTATGCGCGTACTGATTAAAAACGGCCTCATCGTCAATGCTGACGGACAGGCGAAGCAGGACCTTCTTATTGAAGACGGGCTGGTTAAGTGCCTGGCCGACACCCTCGAAGTCGAGCCCCCCTGCGAGACTATTGACGCCAGCGGCTGCTACGTAATGCCCGGCGGCGTCGACGTTCACACGCATTTCAATATTGATACCGGCATCGCCCGCAGCTGCGACGATTTTTTCACTGGCACCCGTGCCGCAGCCTGCGGAGGAACCACGACGATTGTTGACCATATGGGATTTGGCCCACCGGGCTGCAGTCTGCACCATCAATTAGCGGTATATCATGACTATGCCGCCTATAAGGCAGTGATAGACTACAGCTTTCATGGCGTGATTCAGCACGTTAATCACGCCGTTCTCGATGACATCCCGCGAATGGTTGAAGCCGGGATCAGCAGCTTCAAGCTTTACCTGACTTACCAGTACAAGCTTAACGATGATGAATTACTGAGAGTCATGCGCCACCTCCACAGCGCCGGGGCGCTCACGACGGTGCATCCGGAAAATGACGCGGCAATTGCCCAAAAGCGGGCCGGGTTTATTAGCGCCGGGAAAACAGCCCCTCGATACCATGCCTTAAGTCGTCCGCTGGAGTGCGAGGCAGAAGCCATCGCACGCACGATCAATCTGGCCCAGTTGGCCGGTAACGCGCCGCTGTATATTGTGCATCTCTCAAATGGCCTGGGACTGGATTATTTGCGCATTGCGCGGGCCAGACGCCAGCCAGTGTGGGTTGAAACCTGCCCGCAATATCTGTTGCTCGACGATCGCTGCTACGAACGTGAGGATGCCCTGAAGTTCATACTCAGCCCGCCACTACGAAACACCAGCAACAACGATGATTTGTGGTGCGGTGTGGTTGACGGATCAATTGACACCATCGCTACCGATCATTGTGCTTTCTCGATGACTCAGCGCCAACAGCTCTCCGGCGGTGATTTCAGCCGCTGCCCAAACGGTCTGCCCGGCGTTGAAAACCGCCTACTTCTGCTGTTCTCCCACGGTGTGATGACAGGGCGCATTTCTACGCAACGCTTCGTGGCGCTGACCAGCGCTAACCCTGCAAAACTGTTTGGCCTTTGGCCGCAAAAAGGGCTGCTGGCACCCGGATCCGATGCCGACATCGTGATTATCGATCCTAAGCGTACAACAACCATTCACCACGCGGCGCTTCACGACAATGCCGACTATTCACCCTGGGAAGGATTTATTTGTCAGGGAGCCCTACGTCAGACGTTCGCGCGCGGCCGGTTGATTTTTGATAACGGCACCTTTACCGGAAGCGCGGGACAAGGGCGTTTCCTGCGCCGAAATCCTTTTAACGCTGCTCACGCCAGCGGAACAGAATCTTAAACAGAGGTATCTATGTCTAAAAAAATTGTTCTTGCCCTCGGGGGGAATGCGCTCGGTGAAGATCTTGCCGGGCAAATGCAGGCCGTAAAACAGACCTCAGAAGCCATCGTCGATTTAATCGCTCAGGGTCATCAGGTCGTCGTCACTCACGGCAACGGTCCACAGGTGGGTATGATCAACCTTGCGTTTGAAGCAGCCGCCAGAACCGAAGCGCATACTCCGATGCTCCCAATGTCAGTATGCGTAGCGCTCAGCCAGGGCTATATTGGCTACGATTTACAAAATGCTCTGCGCGAAGCATTACTCTCACGAAATCTGGACATTCCGGTAGCAACGCTGATTACACAGGTGGAAGTGAATGCTAACGATGAAGCGTTCCTCACCCCCACCAAGCCGATAGGATCATTTTTCAGCCGGGAAGACGCCGAGAAGCTGACACGTCAGGGCTATATCATGAAGGAAGATGCCGGACGCGGCTATCGACGGGTTGTTGCTTCGCCTAAACCCGTCGACATCATTGAAAAAGAAACGGTAAAAACCATGATGAATGCCTGCCACGTGGTGATAACCGTTGGCGGCGGCGGCATTCCAGTGATCCGCGAAGGCGACCACCTGCGTGGGGCTAGCGCGGTCATTGATAAGGACTGGGCTAGCGCAAAGCTGGCAGAGATGATCGACGCAGATATGCTGATTATTCTTACCGCAGTAGAAAAGGTCGCCATTAATTTCGGCAAACCCGACGAACAGTGGCTGGACATGCTCTCATTACGTGATGCTGAACGCTTTATCGCAGAAGGACATTTTGCCAAAGGCTCTATGCTGCCAAAAGTAGAAGCCGCAGCCTCGTTTGCCCGTTCACGTCCTGGCCGTCAGGCGCTAATTACTGTGTTAAATAAGGCCAGAGAAGGGATAGAAGGAAAAACAGGAACCCTTATCACTCAATAAGCCGAGTCATCCACGCCACTCTCACAATAAGGGAACAGTGGCCAGGCCGTTTGCCGGGCGTACCCCAAACCGCCCGGTACCGAACGCTGTTACGCACCACTCATCTCTTCCTTACCGCTCTTCTCTTCTTGCCATCGCAGGTCTTGCTCCTGCGCCAGCATCAATCCTCCGGGAGCCTTATTCTTAACCTGAAGGAGCTCGGCCAATACGCTGACAGCTATCTCATTTGGCGTCTCAGCACCAATGTTATATCCCACCGGCGCGCGCAGACGGGATATCTCGGATTCCGAAACACCGCTCTCGCGCATCTGGCGTAAAAATGTCTGTACCTTGCGGCGGCTGGCAAGCAACCCTAACCACGCGACGGGCTGCGAGATCAACAGGTCCAGCGCCTCTCTGTCCTGATTATTCGTCGCTATCAGCACGAAGTCATCCTGACGCAGGGCAATATTATCAACGACGGCAGAAAACGTTGGCGCATGCATCAAGTGTACTGCCGGCGGGAAATAATCAGATTCGAGGCTTTCGAGATAAATATCGCCGACAATCACCTCAAAGTTCAGCAGCATAGCGCCGTGAGCGATGGCGCGATTAACATGACCGGCCCCCATTAATACAAGCCGAGGACGTAGGCCATGTACGCTTATATAAACGGACATTGCGCCTCCGCAGTCTGAACCAACCGCATCACTGCCGCCTCGTGCCATTCGCCCATGAAATACTCTCGATGTTTTTTCATGGAGCGCCTCAAGCGCCTCAGCAATCACTTTACGTTCAACCATACCTCCGCCGATGGTGCCAACAATAGAACCATCATCACGAATTAACATTTGCGCTGAATGCCTGGGCGTTGATCCCCTGCTGTCGATTATCTGCGCCAGCGCAAAAGGACGGTTCTGATTTTCCAGCTTTGCCGCTTCGGTAAAAATATTCATAGCCACCTCATGGATCTTTCTGAGTTCTAATGCCTTTTCGCCGGAGCCCTTTTAGACAGCGGCATCGCCTTCAGCCCTGTATTTGGCACCAACATCACCTGTTCACGTTATGCAAGGTTCATGCAGTGTTTATGTTGATCATTCCAAACCGTGAACTCCGTCATCCTTAACGAAAAATGCAGAGAGATATAATACGTTGGCTGGCAGCTGCCGCATCCAGAACCCATTAATCTCTCCAATTTTTAAACTTGATATAAAAATATGCTCCATTGACGCTGGCATAATTATCAATGTGATATAAAAATGATATTTTTGATAAAGACAGGCAAAACGTAAAATTGAGTGATTTTAATTCTCACTAACCCTTCGTGATGAATCCACAAACCGCCAATGACTTTAGACATACTTCACATATTTATTCTCTGCCCCTCTTTGATTTGAATACCTGGTGTGATTGTTGCTCATTTTCACTGTCCGTCGGAATTATCACTAAACCGGCAATGTCGAGCTAATAAATATGTCTAAGGAGAGGGTTATGGGAGATATTATGCGCCCCATCCCGTTTGAGGGACTTTTAACGCGCATTTTTGATGAATATCAAAGTCAACACTCTATTTTTGGTATTCCTGTCCAACAATTCTATTTACCGCAAGCCCAACGCCAGGTAAGCGTATTTGGTGAAAACTGTGCGACCCCAATGGGCCCCGCTGCCGGGCCACACACGCAGTTGGCGCAAAACATTATCACGGCCTGGCTTACCGGCGGTCGCTTTATTGAGTTAAAGACCGTCCAAATCCTTGACCGACTGGAACTTGATAAACCCTGTATTGATGCCGAAGATGAGTGCTTTAATACCGAGTGGTCGACCGAATTCACGCTCCAAAAAGCCTGGGATGAATACCTGAAAGCCTGGTTTATTCTCCATCTTCTGGAGGAGGTTTTCCCGCTAACGCCGGATAAGAGCGGCAAGTCGTTTATTTTCAATATGAGCGTCGGCTACAACCTCGATGGCATCAAGCAACCCCCGATGCAGGAATTCATCGACAGTATGCTTAATGCTTCCAGTCATCCTAAATTCCGGCAATATCGTGAGGTGTTGAACAGCTGGCTTCAAGATGAAGCCTTCCTCGCAAGGCTTCCACAAGCCATTCACCGCTCGCCGTTGGCCACGCTGGCCGATCGGATCCCATCACGGCTGGTACAGGGCGTCACCCTCTCCACGATGCACGGCTGCCCACCGGATGAAATCGAATCCATCTGTCGCTATATGCTTGAGGAAAAAAACCTTAATACCTTCGTTAAGCTCAACCCGACGCTATTGGGTTATCCACGCGTCCGTGAAATTCTCGATACCTGCGGCTTTGACTATATTGACCTTAGCGAAGAGTCCTTCGAGCACGACCTCAACATCGATCGGGCGCTGGGCATGCTGAAACGCCTGATGGCGCTGGCAGCTGAACGTAAACTCGGCTTTGGCGTCAAACTGACCAACACGCTTGGTACTATCAATCACAAAGGTGCGCTGACGGGGAATGAAATGTATATGTCCGGCCGCGCGCTGTTCCCACTGTCAATAAATGTCGCGGCGCTGTTATCACGCGAATTTGGCGGCAAACTGCCGGTCTCTTACTCCGGCGGAGCGAGCCAGCTCAATATCCGTGAGATTTTTGAGACCGGTATTCGTCCTATCACTATGGCGACCGACCTGCTCAAGCCCGGGGGCTATCTGCGGCTGAGCGAATGCATGCGCGAGCTGGAAAATAGTGACGGATGGGAAATGGCCCAGATAGATGTGACCCGGCTGAACGCTTTGGCGGATAAAGCGGTGAACATGGACTATACCCAGAAGCAATGGAAGCCGGAAGATCGTATTGATGTCGCAGCCCCCCTTCCAATGACCGACTGCTACGTTGCCCCTTGCGTAACCGCCTGCGCCATAAAACAGGATATCCCGGAATACATACGTCTGCTGGGGGAACATCGCTACGCCGACGCGTTGGAGCTTATCTATCAGCGTAATGCCCTGCCGGCTATCACCGGTCATATCTGTGACCACCAGTGCCAATATAACTGCACTCGTCTGGACTACGACAGTGCGCTTAATATTCGTGAACTGAAAAAGGTTGCCGTGGAAAAAGGCTGGAAGGAATATCAGCGGCGTTGGCACAAGCCGGCAGACTCAGGCTCCTTGCATCCTGTGGCAGTCATAGGCGCAGGCCCTGCAGGACTGGCTGCGGGGTACTTCCTCGCCAGAGCTGGTCACCCGGTTACACTGTTTGAGCGCGAGGCCAACGCCGGCGGCGTCGTCCGAAACATTATTCCGCAGTTCCGCATCCCCGGTGAGCTTATCCAACACGATATCGACTTCGTGGTAGATCACGGCGTAAAAATCATCTACGGCTGCGATCCGCAGCTAACCGTTGAAAAACTGCAGCAGCAGGGTTTTCACTACGTACTGGTCGGTACCGGCACCGACAAAAATAGCGGCGTGAAGCTGAAAGGCGATAACCAAAACATTCGCAAATCACTCGAGTTCCTTCGCGAATTTAACCGCGGTGATGTGCTTCAGCCCGGTAAACACGTTGCCGTTATTGGGGCTGGCAACACCGCAATGGACTGTGCCCGGGCGGCACGACGAATACCTGGGGTGGAAAACGTGACGGTTATCTATCGCCGATCGCTGCAGGAAATGCCAGCCTGGCGTGAAGAGTATGAAGAGGCATTACACGCTGGCGTTGAGTTCCAGTGGTTAAGTAACCCGGAGCAGTTCACTGCCGATGGCACGCTAACTATTCGCGCCATGAAACTCGGTGAAGCCGATGAAAAAGGACGTCGTCGGCCCGTTGAAACAGGTGAAACCCGCACGATACATGTCGATACGCTGATCGCCGCCATCGGCGAACAACAGGACAGTGAAGCGCTTACGGCAATGGGTATACCAATGGACGAGCAAGGATGGCCGGAGGTCAACCCGGACGGTGAAACCCGCAAAGCAGGCGTCTTCCTCATTGGCGACGTTCAGCGCGGCCCCTCTTCAATTGTTTCTGCTATTGGCAACGCTCGTCGCGCGACGGACGTCATTTTGGCCCGAGAGAACATCGCCACTCACCATGGGAATAAACGCTGGAATAACGTCGATCCAGCGGAAATCTATCGCCGAAAAGGGACAATTGCTATCGCCGTGGCAGATAAAGACGATCTCGATACCTTCGTGGCCCAGGAAGCCAGCCGCTGTCTGGAATGTAATTACGTTTGCAGCAAATGCGTCGATGTTTGCCCCAACCGCGCCAACGTCTCTATTGCGGTTCCCGGCTTCAAGAACCGCTACCAGACGCTACACCTTGACGCCTATTGCAACGAATGTGGCAACTGCGCTCAGTTCTGCCCGTGGCGCGGCAGGCCCTACAAAGACAAAATTACCGTCTTCAGCCTTGAGCAAGACTTTATCAACAGCAGCAATCCCGGATTTTATGTTGACCTCAATCACGTGCACATTCGGCAGCACAATCAAACCTGGCAGCTCAATATAAACAGCAGCGGTCAGTTCAACCACGTTCCGCCACAGCTGGAGGCAATGTGCCGCATTATCGGGCATATCCACCAGCATCATCGCTCTTTGCTGGGAGGAGTGGAAGTATGAATATCCTGATACTGAAGAACGTAACGGCTGCGCAGCTTCATCCAGCTAAGGTATGGCAAAACGTTGATATCGCTATTGAGAATGACGTAATCCTCGACATGGGTTCGTCGCTTTCTCAACGCTATCCGCAGGCGCAAACTAAAGAGATGTACGGTCGGCTAATCATGCCCGGCATGGTGTGCTCCCATAATCATTTCTATTCCGGCCTGTCGCGAGGAATTCAGGCTAATATCGCACCTTGCCCGGATTTTATCTCAACGCTCAAAAATCTATGGTGGCGACTCGACCGGGCACTGGATGAGGAGTCGCTCTACTACAGCGGCCTGATCTGTGCGCTGGAAGCGGTACGCAGTGGCTGCACCTCCGTTATCGATCACCACGCCTCTCCTGGCTATATTGCTGGTTCATTAAGCCAGTTGCGCAAGGCTTTTCTTAAAGTAGGTCTGCGTGGCATGACCTGTTTCGAAACAACCGATCGCAACGCGGATCTGTCAGAGCTTCATGCTGGCGTCGAGGAGAATATCCGCTTTGCCAATGAGATTGATACAGCCCGGCAAAAAGGGGTGGAGCCTTATCTTGTTGAAGCGCATATCGGTGCACATGCCCCGTTTACGCTGCCCAATGATGGATTAAAGATGTTAAGCGAAGCGCTGAAGGCAACCGGGCGCGGCCTGCACATTCATGCCGCAGAAGACAGCTACGACGTCTCTCATAGTCATCATCGCTACGGTAAAGACGTGCTTGTTCGGCTGGCTGAATTCGATCTGATTAACCGTAAATCGCTGATTGCTCACGGCCTTTATCTCTCCGATACCGATGTAGAGATACTTAACAGCAGAGACGGCTTCCTGGTACACAACGCCCGTTCAAACATGAACAATCACGTCGGTTATCATCATCGTTTGCCACAGATCCGTAATCTCGCGTTGGGCACCGATGGCATCGGCTCGGATATGTTTGAAGAGATGAAGTTTGCCTTCTTCAAGCACCGTGATGCCGGCGGGCCATTATGGCCGGATAGCTTTGCCCGCGCGCTAAGCAACGGTAATGAATTGCTTAGCCGCAACTTTGGCGCCAGCTTTGGCCGCCTGGAGGCTGGCTGTAAAGCAGACCTCACCATCTGCGACTATCTGCCGCCAACCCCGCTGGTGGCTGAGAATATCGCGGGCCATATTGCGTTCGGCCTGGGTTCCGGCAGCGTACACAGCGTGATGGTTAACGGCGTGATGATCTATGAAGACAGGCAGTTTAGTTTTGACTGTAAGCCAATATTTGCCGAAGCACAGAAAGTGGCGAAAAAAGTGTGGGAACGCATGGATTTCCTGAAGTGATTTTATCCAATGCGTGAAGAGTAAGCCCGGCTTTTTCGCCGGGCTTCAGATTGATGACAGACGCCCGAAAACGTGGTTTTCGGGCGTTTGGGGCAAACAAGAGAACACTATTCATTGTTTTTATTATACCGAAGTTCAGGCTTTTTAAGGTCAATGAACTTTGTCGGCGGGCTCAAGCCCGGCTTTTTGTTAATAAAAACAGAGGATCAGAGTGTCAACAGATTAGCTGTAGCGATATTGCGCTGCTTCTGAAGCGCTTCCAGTTCCTGCCCGGTCATTTTTCTTAATGCTGAAGTGGGGCAGACATCCACACATGCGGGGCCACGCTCCCGTGTCCCACACAAATCGCACTTTATGATAGCAGGAGCCTTACGGGCCTCTACCTCAATTGATATTGCACCAAACGGGCAGGCGACAACACAGCTCTGGCAGCCTATACAGAGCCCTGCTTGCGCCTCCACTCGCTCAGTACCAAAGGTTAATGCTCCGGTTGGGCATGCCCCTATGCAGGGCGCATTCTCACACTGATGACACATAACCGGGACGCTGACGTCGCTCAAACGCATGACCTTAAGCCGGGGATAAAATTCTTCCCCTTCAGAAATATGCTCCAACGCGCAGGCAATTTCACAGGTGCGGCAGCCAATACAGGCCTGCGCACTGGCGACAATAAAACTGGTCATAGGCTTCTCCCGCGATTAAACCGTTCTAACATGTCACGCGCGGCCTGATGCCCGGCCGCCATGGCGGTCACCACCAAATCTGCACCAGTAACAGCATCCCCTCCGGCAAAAACCTTATCATTACTGGTCTGCGTCTTCGCCCGACCTTGCCCCCCTGTGACTATCTGCCCCCAGCGATCCAGCTTAATACCGTGCCCTTTCAGCCACGGCATTTCATGGGCCTGAAAACCGAATGCCATTATCAACACGTCGGCTGGCAGCTCAAATGCCGAACCGGCTACCGGCTGCGGGCGGCGGCGCCCATCAGCGCCAGGAGCGCCCATTTCGGTGCGAATCATCCCCACTGCGTTTACCATGCCTTTGCGGTTAAGCTGGATAGCCTGCGGCTGGACGTTGAATTGAAACTCAACCCCCTCCTCCCGGGCATTTACCACCTCTTTCTTCGACCCCGGCATGCTTAGCTCATCGCGACGATAGGCGCAGGTTACGCTGGCGGCTCCCCGCCGTATGGCAGTGCGCAGGCAGTCCATAGCGGTGTCACCCCCGCCTAAGACCACCACTCGCTTTCCTTTAATCTCCGTCAGCGGGTAGTCGACCGTTTCCTCAAGCCCCATGACCTCACGGGTGCTGGCGATCAGGAACGGCAACGCCTGGATTACGCCAGGCGCCTCTTCGCCTTCGAGCCCGGCAGACATCAAACCATAGGTTCCCACACCGAGAAAAATGGCATCATAGTTTGCAGCCAGATCGTCGAAAGTAATGTCACGCCCCACCTCCTGATTAAGATGAAAGTGAATACCCATCTCGCTGAAGATTTCACGGCGCACGGCAAGAATATTTTTCTCCAGCTTGAAGGGGGGAATACCGAAGGTTAACAAGCCACCGATCTCTGGATGACGATCGAACACATCCACCTGAACCCCGGCGCGGGAAAGCATATCGGCACATCCAAGCCCCGCAGGCCCGGCCCCAACAACCGCAACCTTCTCCTGACGCGGCAAGTTTTTACGCCTGCCGGGCCGCCATCCCATCGCCAGCGCGGTATCGGTGATGTAACGCTCAAGATTACCGATAGCGACCGCTCCCCCCGCGTTTTTAATCGTACAGGCACCTTCACAGAGCCTGTCCTGCGGGCAAACACGTCCGCAAATCTCCGGTAAGGAACTCGTCTGATGGCACAGTTCGGCAGCCTCAACAATATTTCCCTCACTGGCCAGGCGAAGAAAATCGGGAATAGCGTTATGCAGCGGGCACGTCCAGTTGCACCACGCTTTTTGAGCACAATAAAGACAGCGCTCACTCTCGTAGCCGGCACCCTGCTCACTCAGGGGCTGATAAATCTCGGAAAACTGTGTTTTCCGCAGGCTGGAGTCAACCTTTTTAGCGCCAATCCGCGGCGGCTTATCAAATGCATCCTGTCGCCGCACGCCACGCGAGGCATCAAGCGGCTGACCAAGGGCGGAGCGGGTCTGTCGAGCGTTGCGCAGTTGATTAACTTCCTTTTCGTCCATCAGACGCAGTGCTTTGGTAGGACAGCTCGCTACACAGGCTGGCTTGCCAGAAGGATGCTCGCGACAAAGGTCGCACTTCTGCGCCAGCTGCGGGCCATCCTCGTCGCTGGCTACCATTTCAATCGCGCCAAACGGGCAGGCAACCACACAATTTTTACAACCAATACAGTCTTCCTGGCGCAACTGCACGCTGTCATTAGCGAATGATAATGCCCGGGTGGGGCAAGCGCTCACGCAGGGGGCGTCATTACAGTGACGGCAGGTGGTAGCGTTGCTTGCGTGGCGGTGAAAGATCACGTGAATACGAGGAAGAAAGTCAGTACGCCGTAGCGGCCAACTGTCCCGATGATGTGAGGTGACGCAGGCAACCTCACAGGCATGACATCCGATGCAATTCGCCGCATCAGCAACAATAAAATTATTCATTGGCTACCCTTATTCTTCTTTAGCTCACAACATATTGCGATGCAATATTCAGGCGAAGTTTTTCATTTTATTTTTTCGGGAATCATTTTTGCGAGTCATCTCAAAAAATACCAACATATCAACCTGAACTAAAAATAAAGCCGCACACGTTATCCCGTATCACCAAAAAAGGGACAATGCATTTACTCAATCTGATAAAGGCACCGTTCATCTCTCATACCAAAATGAGAGAAAATTTATCTCAATGTGATATCTATGATCTTTATCAACCGAAAGAATGAATTCATTGCTTCAGTCCCAGGTAAATATGTTCGATGGCTCGTGATTTGTTTCACAAATATCTCATTCAAAAACGAAGACGCTTATTTTTGGCATAGCTTACGCATACTCCACTCCGTGCGCGCAGTTCCGCTGATGGCAACATCAGCCCAGGGAGGCAACAGCCTTCGAATCGTAACCTCTGCTTTTTTAAAGCAACCCCCAACAAGCAGAGGTCGTACAGGAGACAGCAACTTCATGAAAGATATTGCCATTTCAGCCTCGCAAGGCACCTCATCAACCCCTCCGGTGGATGAAATATTGCCGATAAGCCAAATGTTTCTCTATGGCTTGCAGCACGTCCTGGTGATGTACGCCGGGGCGGTTGCCGTACCGCTGGTGGTAGGGAGTGCGGTAGGACTACCACCAGAGCATATTATTTTGTTAATCAGCGCCGATCTGTTCATTTGCGGAGCAGCAACCATCGTGCAATCCCTGGGTGTGGGCAAGTGGATCGGGTGCAGGCTGCCCTTGATCCAGGGGTGCACTTTCGCCGCGCTGATTCCCATGGTGCTAATCGGTAAGGAGTACGGCCTTGGCGGTATCTCAGGAGCCGTCATCATTTCAGGCATTTTCATTCTTTTCTGCGCCCCCTGGATTAGCCGACTCATTCGTTTTTTCCCTAAAGTCGTGATGGGAGGCATCGTTACGCTTATCGGTCTGTCAATTATGCCCGTGGCTGGCGGCTGGATTGGCGGCGGCTCCAGCGAAATGAGCAAATTTGGGGAATTGTTTTCATTACTGATGGCTGCTATCACTTTGGTCGTCATTCTCAACATCTACACGTTCGCTTCCGGCGTCATAAAAAATACCTCTGTATTGATAGGCTTAATCGTCGGCACAGGTCTCTGGAGCCTATTCAGGCCACTCGACTTTAACCTGGTCCACGCGACTCCGTGGCTCCATTTGCCCCAAATCACGCTATTTGCTTCCCCGGAATTTCACATCATTCCCATCGCCCTGCTATCGATGGTGATGGTGGTTGTAATGGTTGAAACCATGTCTTCAATGATGGCTACCGGCGATATCGTCGGAAAGAAAGTCGATGCCAAAATGCTGCGGAACGGCCTTAACACCTGTGGCCTGGCAACGCTAATTTGCGGCTGCTTCAATCTGTTTCCCTATGCCGCCTTCGCACAAAATGTCGGTCTGATTGGTCTTACCGGTGTGCGCAGTCGCTTTGTGGTTTCTGTGTCCGGCGTAATCCTGATTTTGATGGGGGTGTTTTCAAAAATGGCGGCACTGGTGGTTCTGATCCCTAAACCTGTGCTGGGCGGTGCCGGAATTGTAATGTTTGGCATGGTGGCCGTTTCAGGCATCCGAACTCTGGGGCAAGTCAATTATCGAAACAATAACAACGGCATGGTCGTCGCTTTAACCTTAGGACTGGGGATGATGCCGGTACTGGTCCCCAATTTGTTCACCCAATTTCCGCAAATGGTGCAGCTGTTCCTGCATAGCGGCATCACTATCGGGACGTTGACCGCTATCGTCGCAAACCTGACGCTCAACGGCAGTGTTCCTTTCCGAATCTCCCATGAAGAACCCGTACCCGATCCCTTGCCCTCCAACTCTGCGGCACGAAATGTGGCCGTCAGAACGGTCAGGATGTGGTTGTTATTACGCAAGGTTCAAAGAGAAAAACAGAGTAGCGAGACGCTGGAGGAATAGTGGTCATCCGACTCATTGTGGCGCTTCTGATGCTGGGGCTGCTGGCATTGCCCACCGTACAACAGGCTATATCACTCGGCATTAATGGCCGGTTTAGTTATGAACTCTTTTTTTGACACTCAATTTTGAACGGGAACAAAGTATGAAAAAAGTGACCACCGTGTGCCCGTATTGTGCCTCCGGCTGCAAAATGCAGCTGGTGGTGGAAAAAGGCAAAATCGTTCGTGCGGAAGCGGCGATGGGGAAAAATAACCAGGGGACTTTGTGCCTGAAAGGCTATTACGGATGGGATTTCCTTAACGATCCTCAGATTCTTACTCCGCGTTTGAAAACGCCGATGATACGGCGTCAACGCGGAGGAAACCTGGAGGCAGTGACCTGGGAAGAGGCATTAAATTATGTCGCAACGCGCCTGAATGCCATCAAAGATAGCTATGGCCCGGATGCCATCCAGACCACGGGTTCCTCGCGAGGAACCGGTAATGAAACTAACTACATCATGCAGAAATTTGCGCGTGCCGTTATTGGTACCAATAACGTTGACTGCTGCGCACGCGTTTGACACGGCCCTTCGGTTGCAGGTCTGCACCAGTCGGTCGGTAACGGCGCCATGAGTAATGCAATCACCGAGATAGATAACACCGATCTGGTCTTTATTTTCGGCTACAACCCGGCAGATTCACACCCTATTGTGGCGAACCATATTCTTAACGCTAAACGTAATGGCGCTAAAATTATCGTCTGCGACCCGCGGAAAATTGAAACCGCGCGTATTGCGGATATGCATATTGCGCTAAAAAACGGCTCGAATATCGCCCTGTTGAATGCCTTAGGGCACGTTATCATCCAGGAAGAGCTTTACGATACGTCGTTCGTCGCCGGCCGCTCTGAAGGATTTGAGGAGTACCGTTCGATCGTTGCGGGCTATACGCCAGAATCAGTCGAGGAAATAACCGGCATCAGCGCGAAGCGAATACGCGAATGCGCGCGCATGTATGCCAACGCCAGTACCGCGATGATTTTGTGGGGCATGGGCGTTACCCAGTTCTGGCAGGGAGTGGAAACGGTACGCGCACTGACAAGTCTTGCAATATTGACCGGTAATCTGGGGAAACCCAACGTCGGCGTCAATCCGGTTCGCGGGCAAAACAACGTGCAAGGTGCCTGCGATATGGGAGCCCTGCCGGATACTTATCCAGGTTATCAATACGTGAATTCGGTCGAAAATCGTGAGAAGTTTGCAAAAGCATGGGGAGTCGACAGCTTGCCCGATCGTGCTGGCTTCCGTATCAGCGAACTGCCGCACCGCGTAGCGAACGGTGAAGTGCGCGCAGCCTACATTATGGGTGAAGACCCATTGCAAACTGATGCTGAACTGTCCGCCGTGCGTAAGGCATTTGACGGCCTTGAGCTGCTCATCGTGCAGGATATTTTTATGACGAAAACGGCGGCGGCGGCGGACGTCATCCTGCCGTCAACGTCATGGGGCGAACACGAAGGCGTTTATACCGCGGCAGATAGAGGTTTCCAGCGCTTCTTTAAAGCGGTAGAACCCTTGTGGGATCTGAAAACCGACTGGCAAATTATCTGTGAGATAGCAACCCGGATGGGTTATCCAATGCGCTATGACAACACCCAACAAATCTGGGACGAACTTCGTCACCTGTGTCCAAATTTTTATGGTGCAACCTATGAAAAAATCGGCGAGTTTGGTTACATCCAGTGGCCATGCACCGAGGAGTCGGATGCCGACCAGGGAACCTCATGGCTGTTTAAAGAATCATTCTCTACGCCAGACGGCCTGGCCCGATTCTTCACCTGCGACTGGCAGGCTCCCATCGAGAAGCTCAGCGATGAATATCCAATGGTGCTGTCAACGGTTCGTGAAGTGGGCCATTACTCATGCCGCTCGATGACCGGCAACTGCGCGGCACTGTCAAAACTTGCTGATGAGCCCGGATACGCGCAGATCAACACCATCGATGCAAAGCGTCTCGGTATAAAAGATGAGGAGTTAGTCTGGGTTAAGTCCCGTAAAGGGCGAGTCATCACCCGGGCGAAGGTCAGCGAACGCCCCAACCCCGGTGCGATTTACATGACTTATCAGTGGTGGATTGGCGCATGTAACGAGCTGGTGACTGAAAACCTAAGTCCTGTAACCAAAACGCCGGAATATAAATACAGCGCAGTAAGTATAGAGAGAATTACCGATCAACAGGCCGCTGAACAGTATGTTATTGACGAATATAATACGTTGAAAGAAAGATTGCGTGAAAGCGCCGTCGGTTAAACTAAATCGCCCCGGTATAACTTGCTTTACCGGGGCAACCCCACGTACTCAGAGCCTGCCCGCCAGTTGAGCATACTGCTCTGGTGTATCAATGTCCCAATGTATCCCCTGTTCGGTCACGGAGATAATGCTTGTCTGCAGCTCTTTGATAACGTCCTTTAGCGTTGAACCTTCGGTCGCTCGCTGGATGACGTCGATGGCGCCGCGGGGCAACAAGATCGGATGCCCTTTTCCCAAATTGTATCGCGGAATAATACAGCTACGCTCATCGGTACATGACCACAGCGCCCGGTAGACATCGATTCCCACCTCCGGCATGTCACCCAACGCCAGGAAAAATCTCCGGCCCTGAACCGCCGCGCAGCCACGCTGAACGGATGAAAACATGCCGTCGTGATAATCAGGATTGAAGAGGATCTCTATTGCAGGATGATTCTCATAATACGCTGCCAGCTCGTCACTCCGGTGGCCCGTTACCAGCACCACGCGATCGCAAAAGGATAAAGCACTGGACAGCGCACTATCCAGAATCGTCCCTGCTCCCCACGGCATCATCATTTTCCACTTTCCCATGCGGCTGGAGAGCCCTGCTGCCAGCATGACGCACTCTTTCTGTTCCCGTTGATTCATCAGACGATCTCCGACAGAGCACACTATAACGCCCCGTCATTGACAACGGCGGCGTTGCTTTTTTCACTGCGCTTTCAGAACAGCTTTAATTGAGGTAATAATCGGCTGGTACCCAGTACAGCGGCAAAGATTCCCTTCTAACGCTTCTTTAAGCTCTTCCTCGCTCGGCGATGGATTAGCATCGAGCAGCGCTTTAGTGCTCATTAGCACACCAGGGGTACAAAAACCGCACTGCACGCCACCGTGGCGAACAAACGCGTTTTGTAGTCGCTTGCCAACCGGATCGTGGTGCAACGCCTCGACCGTAGTGACTTCAGCGCCGTTACACTGCGCGGCAAGCAGCAGGCATGAACATACCGACTTACCGTCCATTATCACGGTACACGCGCCGCACTCCCCGACGGAGCATCCCTCTTTGGTACCGGTCAACCGCAGATCGTCACGCAGAAAATCAATCAGCCGAAGATTGTCCGCAACATCGCGGACAACGCGAATACCATTCACTTTGAGTTCAATATGATGCATGGCAATGGCTCCTTATTTGCTCTGTTCTGTCATCACGTCCTGCAGCATCTGCCGGAACATATCAATAAAAACGGGAATTTTATAAGGCGCGGACCAGCGCCCACCGATCGCTTTTTCGATCAGCAAGTTAAGTACCTGAGCCGCATGCTCTATGGTGGCTAAATTTAAAGGCTGACCGATTAGCGCCTCCTCTACCTCCGTCAAGCGCTGAGGTTTACTCATCAGCGCCCCGTCCACCAGGCGGCAAATTTGCACGAAACCGGCTTTATCGAGGCTGAACTGTCCTGTCAGGCTCTGACGAGTAATGTTCAGGGCATTACGGCGCCCCAGTTGTAAATAACGGTTGATTAATGGCTGCTGCAGAGGCGCAGGAATAATAAATCGCGTGACCAGCTCATCAGGCTTGAGGCAGGTGCGGTAGCCGCCGAGAACAAATTCATTCATCGCCAGGCGGCGGGTGCCGCGCTGACTGCGAAGTTCAACTTCCGCATCATAAATAATCAGGGGCGGCATGGAGTCTGCACAGGGTGCAGCATTGACGATATTGCCGCCAAGCGTTGCCCGATTGCGCAGCTGCAGTGAGCCGACCGTTTTACAGGCCGTGACCAGCAGCGGATAGCGCTGCTGAATGAGAGGATGTTTAACCAGATCGGTGAAGCAAACGCCTGCGCCGATAGAGACACCTCCGTCCAGCGCAATAATGTCTTTCAACTCCGCCAGCCCGGCGATGTTGACCAGCGCGATACCTTCCGATTTCATTCTTGCCTGAATCAGGAGGTCGGTTCCTCCGGCAATCGGCATCGCCTTTTGTTCGGCCAGCAAAGCCAATACCTGCTCGAGTGTTTGCGGAACGACAAGAGAAAGAGAGTTAAGGCGAAGCACCTGTTTTTTATCGCCTGAATCAAGCATCTGTTCACTCTGACGCTCTGGTTTTTTCAGGTTATAGCCAAGCTTCACCTGTTCGAGAGTCAGCGGCAGGATGCGGTTGTGCCGTTCTATAGCGAAGCTAACCGCATTGTTCAAGGCCGCAGCGCCCAGTTCCAGTACCGGCTCACCGATAACCTTTGCGCCCATTGGCCCGGCCTTGTCAAAGTTTTCAACGGCAATAACATCGATATGCGGCATATCTTTAATCGTCGGCAGCAGATAGGTATCAAAGTTTTCCGACTTCACCACACCCTGTTCGGTATTAAAATCTTCCAGCATGCCGTAGCCGATCATCCCCTGCAGTACGCCGCCATAAACCTGTCCGACGAAACCAACCGGGTTAATAACCTTGCCGACGTCGTGGGTGGCCACTACGTTATTGACCGTTACTTTTCCGGTGCGCATATCCACCGCTACATCCGCGACCTGGCAACCGTATACCCAGGTAAAATAGGGGCTGCCACAGCCTTTCTCTTCATCCCAATGAATGTTCGGTGCAACATGCCAGCCGTAAGAGGAAAGGTTCGCGCCGGTGGCTTTTGTCATATCGACAACCTGCTGGAAACTCAGGCTTAACTCAGGGTGATGGCGGTTAAACACTTTCCCCTCACGCCAGATCAGATCGTCAATGCCGCTGGCCTCCAGCGTCCCTTTGATAGACTCTGTCATACGCTGTTTAATCTTATTCGCCGCGCTCAGAATGGCTTGTCCGCCCATCAGCGTACCGCGCGATGCCACCGTAGAACCGCCGTCAGCAATCATCGCCGTTGCCGGTTCACTGAACATCACTCGTTCAAGCCCGATACCGAAAGCTTCAGCAGCAAGCAGCGACATGGTAGTTTGCAATCCTTGCCCGTTCTCTGAGACAGACGTCGAAATATTGATGCTGCCGTCAGCGTTGATCTGCATTAAGGCGGATGAAGCATCCAGACCTTCTGCGCCAAGGGAGCAGCCGCGATGGCTTAACGCGAAGCCAATACCGTAGCGAATCGGGCCACCTTTCGCATTCAGCTGCTGGTAATGCGCTCGTTTAGCCTCATATTCGGCCTTGTTCAGCGATTTCTCCAGCACCTCCCGTGCAGAAACGGTATGTTCGCTGAACACCTGCCCCGCCATACTGGTATCGCCCTGTCTGAGGACATTGCGCAGGCGAAGTTCAACCGGAGACAGCCCCATGAGCTCGGCCACCTCATCCATCAGGGATTCGTTGGCAAAAATGACCTGCGGCGCACCGTACCCTCGGTAGGCGGAGGTGTAATTATTGTTGGTATATACCCCGGTAATATCGACACGCACATTGGGAATGTTGTACGGGCCTGCCGCCTGCACGGAACTGCGCCAGGTTACAAACATCGTCTGGCCTGAATAGCTGCCGCCGTCGGCAATAATATCGATTTTTATCGCCTGGATACGCGCGTCCTCATCAAGCCCAATACGGTACTTCATTTTGTAGGGATGGCGTTTATAGCTCTCACGCATAGACTGTTCGCGGTTATACGAAATCTTGACCGGACGTCCGGTCAGATGTACCAGCAGCGCCGCACGACAGGAGACATTGTCAATAATGTCATCTTTACCGCCAAACGATCCCCCCAGCACCGAGCGCTTGATGTTAACTTTGGCCTGAGGAAGCTTAAGATATTTTGCGATAACATCTCGGGTACGGTGCGCATTCTGAATAGAACCCGCAATGGTCATGATCTGTTCATTATCATCCAGGTAAGCGGTAATCGATTCGGGCTCAATATAGCCATGCTCCTGAAAACCAACCTCGTATTCGCGTTCAAAAATATGCCTGGAAGCGGCAAAGCCTGCGTCAATGTCCCCCTTAACGGTATGATGGTGATTGATAATATTGCTGTCCAGCTCGCTATGGATCAGGCGCGCGCCGGGCTTCATTGCTTCTTCCGGAGAGGTGATCGGTTCCCAGGGTGTATAGCTTACTTTAATCTTATCGACCGCAAGGCAGGCAGCCTCATAGCTCTCGGCAGCCACCACCGCAATGACATCTCCCCGATAGGCAATCTCGTTGTCGATGATTGGCGGATGGTCCTGAATGATTGCGCCTAGCTTCCGCTGCCCGGGGATATCGTCCCAGGTGGCGATTTTCACAACGCCGGGCATCTTTTCAGCTTCTGAGAGATCGACGGAGTCTACGCGGCCCGCGGCGATATCAACATAACGGCATACACCAAATAGCATATCCTTTAGCCTGATATCGTCACCATAAACGGCTTTACCGGTCACCTTAGCAAGACCGTCTACCCGCGGTACTTCATTGCCAACCAGCAATGTATCCATATTGATGTTTCTCCAATGACAGGGAAATATCCCTCATTAAAGCAATGGATGTGCCATTTACCGGGAAAAAATAAATCAAAGATTAAATATGTGAATTCGCGCCAGGAGTAATAAAAAAATACAATAGTAAAAGCGGGTGAAGGCTCGAACGCCGTATCAAAAGGAGATAACTAATATCACAATGATAATTTCACAGGTGATAACAGTTGAGAATAATCATAGGTTTAGAAATATTTCTTATGGCTTCCACCCGTACTGGATTATATTCTGACCGACCACAAAAGATAATAATATTCATTCTCAATGCAAGGTATTTTAATTCCTCTTTCTCCTCCACGATTCATTGTCATTTGGCCTTACGCTGATATTTTTCCGGCAATGGCGGAACCGGGCGGCGATCGTCAATTAAATGAAGCACCGTGAGAATCGGATGGTGGAACAGCATTCGTGGCCCACCCCAGCGCATCACCTGCTTCATCTCTTCACGTTTTGCAGGCTGATAGCAGTGGATCGGGCAGTGCTTGCAGGCGGGTTTTTCTTCGCCAAAGGCGCAGCGTTCCAGCCTTTTGGCGGCATACTCATAGAGGCGTTGGTAGTGGCCTGGCTCGGTGCTGGCGGAGGGATTTTGGCGCTCATAGAGAGTGAGCATTTTAGCGATGGTTTGCTTCTCGCGCTGAAGACGTTTTCCGGACATGGGCAGTACCTGGTTGACCGGTAAAACGCACGGCCAATGATTGTCGATAAGATGCAATAATGATACACCTTATCGACAGCGGGCCGAAATGAGAATTGTGGTTAGAGATCGCGGAATGTTCCCAGGCGATAGCCTCGTTCGGCAATAGCGTACTTCAACGCCCCTGAGGTCAGCACCTCGAGCTCTGCAAGACGCGGATAGCAGTAGTTACTTTTCAGCAGCGTATTGTCGACAAATGACGGATGGCACATCACTTCAAGCGAGGCTTCCTGGCGATGAGCAGAGGCATCCACGCTTTCCAGCAGCAGGCTTTCAGATATTGCCTCACCGTAAAATTCGCTGGTAAACCCTTGCGTGGAGCGCACCCCGGCA
Source organism: Enterobacteriaceae bacterium RIT693 (assembly GCA_009668225.1). Lineage (GTDB taxonomy): Bacteria > Pseudomonadota > Gammaproteobacteria > Enterobacterales > Enterobacteriaceae > Cedecea. Next base: position 254,228 of record WJYK01000006.1, read on the forward strand.
AGTGAGATATTATCCCGTGCCGCAGCATCACGGTCGACGCGAAGTGGGATCCCTTTTGCGTTAGCAAAAGCCGCAACAATAGGAAAAATTTCAGGGATCATGTGTACGTGGTGATGGCTATCCAGGTGGGTTGGCTCAATACCAAAAATATCAATAAAGCGCTGGTACTGGCTTTCAAGCTCACGCCTTATCTCACCCTGGTCCAGTTCCCCCTGCTCCGCCATCTCCCAGATCCACTTGCCCAGCATACCGGTTCCGCGCGTCAGCACCGGCATGTCGGTAAGCGGCTGACCAAGCGTCAACACAAAGTGCATACCGACACCCAGCCCCGGATACCGTGCGCAAAGCCCGGCTGCGTGTTTAATAGCTTCAGCATTAACCAACGCGGTGGTCGACGTCACCACACCGTGGTGAAACGCTTCGATAATACCGTAGTTTTGTGCCTTACTCAGGCCAAAGTCATCGGCATTAATAATCAGTAAGCGGTCCATAGCATCCCTCTTGAGTGGCCCTCCCCATCCGGGGAGGGCAAGACATTAAGCCAGTTTTTCGATGGTTTTCGCAAAGTTTGGCAGATGCGCTTTGTGGGCAAGCAGCATCTCTTTGGCAATCACCTCTGCATCCTTGTCAGAATGGATGAGCGGGCTGAGGTTCAGCGCCAGCAGCACATCATTAAACTCGCCGCTCAGTGCAGCCTGGCTGGCGGCTACTTCAAAGCCCTTGATGGTATGAATAAGCCCCATCACTTTCTCGTCAAAGTGAGTCACTCGCGGGTGTGGCTTAGCGCCATCCCGGCCAATAATACTGGTCGTCTCGATAGCCCAGTCAGCCGGAATGTTGTCCACATGACCGTTGTGCGGAATGTTAACGTAGTGCTCAGTCTGTTTATCATTGTAGATGGCGCTTATCACTTCGCACGCTGCGTCAGAGTAGTAAGCCCCGCCGCGCAGCTCCAGCTCTTTCGGCTTCACATCCAGATTTGGATCTTTGTACAGTTCGAACAGCTGTTTTTCGACCTTCTGTACCACCGAGGCACGCGCGCCGCCTTTATAGAATTCGCCCATTTCAATGGCCAGCATCTCTTTCTGCTTGAAGTAGTACAGCAGGTAAGAGCACGGCAGCAGGTTCAGGGAACGAATCAGCCCTTCGCTAAACGGCATATCGAAGATGTTTTTCACCGAGTTGGCGCTCAGTTTGCCACTTGCCACCCCATCAAGCAGTTCGGCAAAGCGTGATTCACCGTTCACCAGCACATCTTTGATAAAGACCATATGGTTCAGGCCGAAGAGATCGATACCGAGATCGTCTTCCGGCGTCAGTTTCAGCACGTCGGTAATAAACATCTTCATGCCCACAGGAATGTTGCACACACCGATGAACTTCTTGAAGTTGGTGTGGCGGAATACCGCCTCGGTCACCATGCCGGCCGGGTTGGTGAAGTTGATAACCCAGGCGTCCGGGCAGATTTCCTGTACATCCTTAATGATGTCAAAAATCACTGGAATAGTACGCAGCCCTTTGAACAAGCCGCCCGCGCCGTTGGTTTCCTGGCCGAGGTAGCCGTGGCTCAGCGGAATACGTTCATCAAGTTCACGTGCTTTCAGCTGGCCGACACGCAGCTGGGTAGTCACAAAGTCTGCATCTTTCAGCGCTTCGCGGCGGTCGAGGCTCTTGTGTACCGTCATCGGCACACCGGCGTGCTCAATCATGCGCTGGCAAAGATCAAAAATAATATCCTGCTTCTCTTTACCGGCCTCGACATCCACCAGCCAGAGTTCAGTAATCGGTAATTCATGGTAGCGCTTAATAAAACCTTCAAGTAATTCTGGGGTATAGCTGCTGCCGCCACCGATAGTAACAACTTTTAATTTCTTAGTCATATAGGCTCCCGTACGGCGCCCGGCGCCGTATTTAGAAAATTGAATAAGTTAATAAAAACTCAATATTGACAGTGTTAGTTAACCAGCACCTTAATTAATGCTGTACAATTTCTTCCGATAGCTATTTGGCGTAAAAGAGGTCACTTTCTTAAAGTTCTTAATAAACATGCTGGGGCTGCTGTAACCAGATTCAAAGGCAATATCGGTTACTGAAGCATTAGTAATTTCCAGCTGCTTCTTGGCAAAGTTAATGCGGATTTCATTAATTATCTGCATCGGTGTTTTGCCGTAATAGCGCTGCGTGGCGCGCGTTAAATATTCCTGCGACTTACCCGAAAGCGCGACCATGTTTAATAAGGCCTTATCGCCAAAACGCATTTTGTCATGCATCCCTTCAACGGTGGACTTTAACCACAGCGGAACATCATCCTGAATATCCGACTCTTTATAATGGCGAAGTCGGTTAACGACATAAAAGCTCACCATTTCCAAAAACTCGTTAAATTCACCTTCGCGGAAATTAAACGAGGCAATCACCGACTCCATAAACGTCAGGAATTCATCCTTAATCTGATACACCTGAGAGGCCACCAGATGGGACGGCAGCAGCGGCATATAATGCTGCTCAAAGAACTGCTGGCTGATTCCCACGTTAAACAACCGGGTCGCACCAAACTCGTAAAAACTCTGATGATGGGAACCGACGGGAATAAAGACAAAATCGCCTCGCTCCATCAGCACACGCTTACCGTTAATTTCCTGGTAGTAACGCCCCGTCAGGACGATGGTGAACTCATAGTAGTCATGCTGATGCAGCCCGCTCACGCTCTCTTCTTTGGTGTAGATAAACGCATGGAAACACTTGCCGTTAAACAGCTGGCTTTCACGAACAATGTTAATTTCCATATTGTCTATCTCTGGCTGCATATCCTGACCTTCTACTTATTCACTTTCTCGTGTAACTCAATCAGCTCGGTCACCAACTCACGAGCCAACATCGAGGTCATCAGGTGGTCCTGAGCGTGTACCAGCACCAGACTGACTTTGGTTTTGCCTTCGCCCTGGTCGCCTTCGATGAGCTTAGTTTGCACCAGATGCGCTTCGTTCAGGGCGGTACGCGATTCCCCCATCATCTGCCGCGCGCCTTCAAAATCGCCCTGCTTGGCTTTTTTTAATGCGCCGTAGGCGAGGCTGCGTGCCTGGCCGGAGTTGATGATAAGTCCCATCACCACTTCTTCCAGATCGTCCACTTCAACTTCCGTTTCCACCACGTTATCTAAATCAAACATACTGCTTCTCCCTGGTCACTTTGAAAACGGGGGAGGCTGCCCTCCCCGCGGTTGAAATTAGAACTTAAGTGCGTTTGCGATATCTTCTTCGCTTTCTTCTTCTTCAATAACCGCCTGTGCCTTGTTGGACAGGATAACGAACGGCATGTACACCAGCGTTGCGACACCCAGGTTGAACAGCGCCACCAGCAGTGCAGCGACGCTGCCGTTACTGTTGAAGAAGGCGCCCAGACCGGTAGGCATGGTCCACGGTGCCAGGTTGGTTACCGGCGGGATAATGCCCATGGAGTAAGCAATCAGGGTAATAGCGGCCAGAATCGGCTGTACCGCAACGAACGGGATGAACATTACCGGGTTCATGATGATCGGCAGACCAAACAGAATCGGTTCGTTAATCTGGAAGATGCCTGACGGCAGCGCCAGCTTAGCCACCTGACGATGATCGGCGCGGCGAGAAGCGATAAAGATAGCGATAATCAGACCCAGCGTTGCGCCAGAGCCCCCCAGCAGGATGTAGGAGTCGAGCATTGGCTTCGCCCAGAAGTGGAACTGTTTGCCCGCTTCGATAGCGGCTTCTACAGAACCGTACTGCTGGTACAGCGCCACGTTTTCCAGTGCCCATGGGGTCATGATGCCGTTATCCAGCGCGGTAAGCGCCAGAGAACCGTGGACACCGAAGAACCACAGCAGGGAGTTGAAAATTACGTACGCCCAGCCTACCACGCTCCCCATTGACGCCAGCGGAGTCGAAATGGAGTCCATGATGATCTGGTGGAAGTTGCTGCCGTAATGGGACAGCGCCCAAGATATGATCCCAAAGATAGACAGAATCAGGAAGCCTGGAATTAACGCAGAGAATGAACGGGAGACCGAGGTCGGTACGCTGTCCGGCAGGGTAATAACCCAGTTCCGACGCACCACGAAGGTAAACAGTTCAGCGACAACCAGGCCGATAATCATACCGGAAATAATATTCTGGCCGCCTAACCAGTTGGCGCCAACAGCATAGGCTTCACCCACGCTATATGGCGTAACGGTCATAAAGGCAGCAACGGATAATAATCCCGCAGCGAGAGGATCGACCTTCCTTTCTTCAGCTAATGCCATGCCAATGAAAAAAGGCGCCATCAGCGACATTATGCCCAACGTACCGTTGTACACATTGCCGCCGATGGCTTTGAACCCATTAAGGGTTTCAATGGTCTCGGGGTCTAAACGGATGCCTAACGAGTAGAAAAATGAACCTGCGCCGAAGCTCAGGAATACGTTGTTGATCAGAACAAACATTGCCCCGGTTAGGGTTAATGGCATTAATTTAATAAAACCGTTTTTAATGGCATTAACGTGAGGCTGTTTTCCTATTTTTACAGCAAAAGGCAGGAGAACCTTCTCAAGTGAATCAATGACTTTACTCATATTATAAATATCCTTGAAAGCCGTAATTAACATTACGGCTGTAGGTGTAAGTCGCTCTTTGACGGAAAATTAAACAAAACAAAAATAAAAAATTAACTCTCGGCCGCTGCTTTCTTAATTGCTGCCACAGCCGCTTTCAACACACCCAGCCCATCGACTTTACCGTACAGAGCCGAATCGATAACCTCTACAGGCTTGGTGGGCAACAATCTCTTGATATCTGCCTGCATATAGGCAATTTGTGGCCCGAGTAATACCAGGTCCGCATCCTTCCCTTTCTCACTGGCTAAAGCCTCAGAGAAAGCTTCAATTTCTACCGGAACCTCATACTTTTCGGCCTGCGCTCGCATTTTGGTCACTAACAGCGAGGTTGACATCCCAGCGGAGCAGAACAGGTAAATTTTTTTCTTTTGCATAAGTTGTTCCTCAAGTCTCAATACGCTGTAACGGACTTCCGCGACGTATTGTTGCTGTTCCAAAGCGGGTTTGTGGGGCGAGACTATTGTCTCTGCTTGAGGAAAGTATACGGCATGGTTTCAGGTGAGAGATAATTCCTGGGTCTCATAAATTGTCTCTCCTTGACCTGGTGTTATGACCCCCTTCACAGTTTGGCCAAATAATTCGCGCAAATAAAAAAGCCCAAACCGAAGTTTGGGCTTTTCACTAAATTGTTGAAGACCGTCAGTCGTAGGCGTTCAGCGTGCGCTGGCAGAGGGCCGAACGCACACAGTCCTGTTTACCGAAGCGCACAACACCGACCATTTCATCTTCTTCGAAACGGTTTAGTGCATCACTTAAACCGGACGGCACGCCTGCGGGTAAGTCACACTGCGTGATATCGCCATTGACGATAACCGTCACGTTTTCCCCGAGGCGCGTGAGGAACATTTTCATTTGCGCTGCGGTGACATTCTGCGCCTCATCCAGAATAACCACGGCATTTTCAAAAGTACGTCCGCGCATATAGGCGAACGGCGCAATCTCAACCTTACCAATTTCAGGCCGCAGGCAATACTGCATAAAAGACGACCCTAAACGTCGCACCAGGATGTCATACACCGGGCGGAAATACGGGGCGAACTTCTCTGAAATATCACCGGGGAGGAAGCCGAGATCTTCATCGGCCTGCAGCACCGGACGGGTAACGATAATCCTGTCGACATCCTTATGTATCAGGGCCTCAGCGGCTTTCGCTGCGCTGATAAACGTCTTGCCACAGCCGGCTTCGCCGGTAGCAAAAATCAGCTGCTTTTTCTCGATGGCATTAAGGTAGTGCGCCTGAGCTTCATTACGCGCTTCGATAGGTGAATGGTCGCGGCTGTCGCGCGCCATGCCTATTGATTCTACGCCGCTCATCTGCACAAGCGTGGTGACCGATTCCTCTTCACGCTGCCGGTGGCTACGTGAATCCCGTCTCAGCACACGTTTTGCTTCGCGACGAGCTTTGATCACAGCTTTCTGTCTTCCCATGGATGGCACCTTACAGTTGGTTTCATTGCCCGCGCCGTCAGGACAGGCGCGATTATGCTCACTAACGGATGAGGTTTGGCTTCCTTGTAAGCCATTAACTGCCGGTTGAGAGGGTGCATTAAGCGAACGCGAAACGTCGCCTGACGCACCGTTAGGACGCTGATTTGAACCTGAATGGGGAAATTTAGCGGTGAAGATAGCGAAGCCGGAGGAGAGGCCTCCGCGCTGGGTAGTGCGGGTAAAGTGTTTAAGTAACCGTCCAGTACAGGACCCAACCATTCGCGATCTCCGTAGTGATTAAACGTCACAGCAGGGAACTACCGCTCTTGTTTTAAGTACAACAAACATCACCCAAAATGCAACATAAACTTCACTTTTAAGTAACGTTTAATTTTGATCCGCTGCGGCATACCGTTTTCGCACACCAATATTACAGAAATATATCAGCGGGATAGTCATAGGAAATGGCAATGAATAATAAGGAGGGTGAATTGTTAGCAAATGAAAATTTGCATAACCTACTCTGAAAGAATGGCTAAGGTTCCGTTCACTTCCAGTCCTGTTTTATATGCTGCCACCGTGCCTCGCTTTTAACCCGCAACCAAGCTGAACGTTACAGCCGCTTCAAGACTTACAGCCACGCCCTTGTT
>WJYK01000007.1 GCA_009668225.1 Enterobacteriaceae bacterium RIT693
ATTCAGACTAAAGCGCCTTCAGGGCGCTTTAGTTGTTTCTGGAGCACGGACTATTACGTGCAGGATAACGTCGTCGCTTGCGGCGACGGCCCGAAGGGCGAGCAAAGCGAGTCATCCTGCACGACCCACCAATGTAGAAAGGCGCCCTAAAGGCGCCTTTTTGCTATCTGCCGTTTAATCCCCTTAGCAAAAAGTCATCAACTTCCCCGTACCCAGGCCGATAATGCCATTACCTATTCCATTCCTCTGAAGGAAAGATAATGACAACTATCAGCAGTTCCGCGCCGGTAGGCATACAGGCAAGCGATGTCAGCGGCGGCAGCGCCTCCGGCAGCTCGGATAACAGCACTGCGGCACAAATTGCGCAAATCACGAAAAAAATCTCTCAGCTTACCCAAAAGCTAAAAGAAGTCTCCGGCACCCCGGATCGCACGGCTGAAGAGAAAAAGAAGCAGATTGAGGTTATTCAGGCTGAGATAAAAATGCTGCAGGCCCAGCTGGCGCAACTCCAGCGCAAACAGGCTGAAGAAGCACAGCAAAAAAAGGAACAGCAGCAGATTAAAGCAACAGGCGTGAACAAACCTTCAGCCGACAACAAGATCGATGTTTATATTTAATCTTCAATAAATAGCGGATCGCCTCTACGGGCCAGGGTTAACAGCCTGGCCTGCTCTCGTACCTCCTGCCAGATGACTTCCGCGGCCCGTGAAAGTGAGCGGTTTTTTCGCCTGACCAACATCAGCTGTCGATTGACAACCGGCGTTAATCGCTTTACCACTAACGGCCGCCCCTGAGGCAGCGGTAGCGCCAGCGCTGGCAGCACGCTAAGGCCAATTCCGGCCTCAACCATCGGGTATAGCGTCGTGGGATGGCCAATCTGCTGTACAACCTGCACTGCGATCCCCTGCCGAATAAAAGCCTCATCAATAAGCGGGCGGCTACCGGAAGCATAATCCTGTAACACCAATTTTTGCCCCTGCAACGCCTGCCATTCAACCTGCGCCACTTCTGCAAACTGATGGTCACTGCGGCACAGCAACAGGAAGGGTTCGGACAGCACCGTTTCACATTCCAGATCGCTTGCCTGCACCGGATCGATAACCACCCCAAAATCCACCTCGCCCTGACGAATGCTCTGCAGGACCCACTGCTGCGAAGCATCATGAAGGACAAACCGAATATTGGGATAAGCCTCTGCGCAGGCAGCAATAGACTGTGGCATAAGATGTGCTGATAAAGTTTGGCTGGCCGCGACGCGGACCGTGCCGCTAAGCTGATGACCCACAACACGGGCATCAAGAAGCGTTGTCGTTAGCTCTTCCAGCAGCCGTTCCAACCTCGGCGCCAGCTGCTCCCCAGCGGGAGTTAGCACCACCTCCCGCGTGGTACGGTCAAGTAATTTTACCCCCAGCTCGGCTTCCAGTTCCTTCAGACTGTGGCTTACGGCAGACTGGCTAAGACCTATACTCTCCCCTGCGCGGCTAAAGCTGCCGGCATGGGCTACGGCGACAAACACACGAAGCTGACGCAGGGAATAATTCATCTATTTCACTCATCAATGCATGTAATAAATCAATTTTATTTCTGAAATCAACGAAAACACAATAGCGCCATTCACCTTTGAGGAATGGCTATGAAATTGCTACGCATTGTTGACCCCTTTACCTTAACGCTGGTTTGCACCGTTCTGCTGGCCTCCTTCTTTCCGGCGAAAGGAAGCTTTGTCGGTTTCTTTGAGGGGCTCACCACCGCCGCTATTGCCCTGTTGTTCTTCATGCATGGTGCAAAGCTTTCCCGTGAAGCGGTAATTTCCGGCAGCAGCCACTGGCGGCTACATTTGTGGGTGATGTGCAGCACGTTCGTTTTGTTCCCGGTGCTCGGCGTATTATTCAGCTGGTGGAAACCGGTCAATGTCAGCCCTGAGCTGTACAGCGGTTTCCTCTACCTCTGTATTTTGCCCGCCACGGTACAGTCGGCCATCGCGTTTACCTCCATTGCCGGGGGCAACGTTGCGGCGGCTATTTGTTCTGCCTCTGCGTCCAGCCTGCTGGGGATATTCCTCTCTCCATTGCTGGTAGGGCTGGTGATGCATATCCAGGGGGCGAGCGGCAGTCTCCAACAGGTCGGCAGTATTATGCTGCAGCTGCTGGTACCGTTCGTGGCCGGGCATTTAATGCGGCCGTGGATTGGTGCATGGGTGGCAAAAAACAAGAAATGGATCGGCAAAACCGACCAGACATCGATTCTTCTGGTGGTCTATTCGGCCTTTAGTGAAGCCGTCACGCACGGCATATGGCATAAAGTGGGAGCGGGTTCGCTGCTGTTTATCGTGGTCTCCAGCATCGTGCTGCTGGCCATTGTGATGACGGTAAATATTTTTGTGGCACGGCGCTTTGGGTTCAGCAAAGCGGATGAAATTACCATCGTATTTTGTGGGTCGAAAAAGAGCCTGGCCAACGGCATTCCCATGGCCAACATCCTCTTCCCGGTCGCAGCAGTGGGGATGATGGTGCTGCCGTTGATGATTTTTCATCAAATCCAGCTTATGGTCTGCGCCGGTATGGCCCGCCGTTACCAGCGTAAAACGGCCGCAGACGCTGAAAAGCAGGCTGCTGCAGCCAGAACTTAATGGCGTTTGAGGGGCCGGACCAAATTATCCAGCCCCTCAACTTTGATCAGCAGCGTCAGGGCAATTAACTCACCGAGATGGCCCTGCGGAAACTCCCCTTTGCGGGAGAACCACAGCAAATACTCTTCCGGTAAATCAATCAGCATTCGGCCTTTGTATTTACCAAACGGCATCGCCGTATTGGCTATCTCAATGAGCTGCTCTTTGTCCATTTAGTCACCCAACAAACGAATCATTTCCGCTTCGTCGATAACCTGGATGCCCAGCTCCTGCGCCTTTACAAGCTTTGAGCCAGCCGCTTCGCCGGCGATAACCAGGTCGGTTTTTTTTGACACGCTGCCCGCCACTTTTGCCCCCAGCGCAGTCAGCCTGTCCTTAGCTTCATCACGGGAGAGAATGCTTAACGAGCCGGTCAGCACCACGGTTTTACCGGCAAACGGGCTATCAATCTCTTCCGCTTTAACGACCACAGGATCCGGCCAGCGAACGCCCGCATCTTCTCTTAGCTGACGAATAACCTCCCGGTTGCTCTCCTCCGCAAAGAAGTTAAAGGTGTGCGTCGCAACAACAATGCCGACGTCCGGCACTTTTTGCAGATCGTCGATGCTGGCGGCCACCAGGTCATCCAGCGTACCAAAATGTGCCGCCAGCCCTGCGGCAGTAGCCTCCCCAACTTCACGAATGCCTAAGGCATACAGGAAGCGAGCAAACGTAGTTTCTTTGGCTTTTTCCAGCGCGTCCACCGTATTCTGCGCGGACTTAGGCCCCATGCGATCCAGCCCGGTGAGTTTGCCCGCCGTCAGCTTAAATAAATCCGCTGGCGTGTGGACGTACTCTTTTTCCACCAGTTGATCGATGATTTTGTCACCCATGCCGTCAACGTCCATCGCCCGGCGAGAAACAAAGTGCTTCAGCGCTTCTTTGCGCTGTGCACCGCAGATAAGGCCGCCGGTACAGCGAGCTACGGCTTCACCTTCTACGCGCTCAACGTCCGAGCCACAAACCGGGCAATGCGTTGGGAAGATGATTGTCTGCGTGTCTTCAGGACGCTCGGACTCAACCACGCCAACCACCTGCGGGATAACATCGCCCGCGCGACGGATAACGACCCTGTCGCCGATACGCAGACCAAGACGCTCAATTTCATCGGCGTTGTGCAGCGTCGCGTTGCTGACCAGCACGCCGGCAACCTGCACCGGCTCCAGACGAGCCACTGGCGTAATCGCGCCGGTACGCCCTACCTGGAACTCCACGTCGCGCACGGTCGTCATCTGTTCCTGGGCAGGGAATTTAAACGCCACGGCCCAGCGCGGCGCGCGGGCAACAAAGCCCAGCGTTTCCTGCAGCGCGAGTGAATCAACTTTAATGACCACGCCATCGATATCGAAGCCCAGCGTGGGGCGGTCGGCCTCAACCTGATGGTAAAACGCCAGCACTTCTTCAGGCGTACTGCACAGGCGGATACGGTCACTCACCGGTAACCCCCAGGCTTTAAACTGCTGTAAACGCGCCATATGGCTTGCCGGGAGATCGCCGCCTTCCAGCAGGCCTACGCCGTAGCAGAAGAAGGTCAGCGGGCGTTTAGCGGTAATGCGCGGGTCCAGCTGGCGCAATGAACCAGCTGCGGCGTTACGCGGGTTAGCAAACACTTTACCGCCGGTGCGGCGGGCTTCTTCGTTGATTTTCTCGAAGCCTGCCTGCGGCAGAAATACTTCGCCACGAACCTCTATGCGACGAGGAATATTGTCACCTGTCAGCTTGAGCGGGATCGCGCGGATAGTACGGACGTTAGCCGTAATATTTTCACCGGTCGTCCCGTCACCACGCGTTGCGGCCCGAACCAGAACGCCGTCTTCATACAGCAGGCTCACCGCCAGGCCATCCAGCTTCAGCTCGCAGCAAAACGTCAGGGCATCGGGGCTTTTCAGCCTGTCCTGCACGCGCTTGTTAAACGCCAGGTAGCTTGCTTCGTCGAAGACGTTATCCAGCGACAGCATCGGCACTTCATGACGTACCTGGGTAAACTCACTGAGCGGCGCCGCACCGACGCGCTGGGTCGGGGAATCCTGGGTAATCAGCTCCGGATGAGCCTCTTCAAGCGCACGCAGCTCGCGCATCAGTCTGTCGTACTCGGCATCCGGAATTTCAGGGTTATCTTGCACGTGGTACAGATATTCATGATGGCGAAGCGTGGTTCGCAGTTGAGTGAGTTGTTGTTCGATTGAGTCCATATCGCACCATCAATGATAAAAAACCCCCGACAGGCGGGGGTTTAGGGAGAACGTTCAGGGCAGAATTCAGGCGTTGGATTCAACAACCTCACGGATCCTGTCCTGGTACTCACGCAGCTTCTGCGGAGTCATCATGCGACGCTGATCGTCGAGCACAACACCGCCCACTTCATCGGCAATGTGCTGCGCAGACTGCAGCATCAGCTTAAAGTTTTGTATTGGGTCACCGTAGGACGGCACCTGCATAAAGATAGTCACGCCTGGCGTAGCAAAATCAGCCATGTGCTCCGGGTCAAAGGAACCCGGTTTCACCATATTGGCAAGGCTGAACAGTACCGAGCCGCTGCCGTCCGGGCTAAGATGGCGATGGAAAATATTCATCTCACCAAACTTGAACCCAGCCTGCTGGATGCTGTTTAACAACAGTTCGCCGTTCAGCGTGCTGCCAGCATGAGCCGCTACGTTCATCACGATCACGGTCTCTTTCTTCGCCGGTGCGGGCTGCGGTGCCGGTTCGGCAACAACAGGTGCAGGTTCAGCAGTAAACGGCTGGGGCGCAGGCGTTGGCTCTACCGGGGCTACGACGGGCTCAGACACAGGCGCAACCGGAGCCTGAGGCGCAGCATGGCGCACAGGTTCAACATGCTGAGGAGCGGGCTCAACGTGGCGCGGAGTTACCGGCTCAGGCTGACGCGGCTGCGGCGCAGGACGAGGTTCTGCTGACGCATACGGCGGCTCATAATTGTGTTGAGGTGCCTGAGGCTGACGTGGGGCATTCGCTTCACGAGAAGCAGACTCCGGCACAGGAGCAGTACGACGTACGCGCACTTCGCCCACTCCTTCCTCTTCCTCATCGTCCTCTTCTTCGTATTCGTCACGTTTCGACTTCATACGTTTTAATGGGCGATCGCGGAACACGGAAGATCGTTCCTTACGACTGGTCCACAGGCCGTGTACCAGTAAGGCTATTATGGCGATTGCGCCAACAATGATTAATATCAGACGCAAATCCTGCATCATTATATTCTCTGTTGTTCTAACACCTTGCCACCGCGGCAAACATTTACTCACTAAGAGTATTTGCCCATCTGCTCAAGTGCAAGTGCGAGCACGGTTTTCTCACCATAAAGATAGCCTCAGGGCACCTTTCCGCTGTTTTTTCGACCAATTCCTGGTAAGTTTTTCTGAATACAGTCGGTTATGATACCCGGTAACCAACAGCGTTAACAAAAAGGAGTCTGTTCAAATCATGGTTTCAACTTCCGGAACCGCGCCGCGTAGTGGCGTTTACTATTTTTCCCAGGGCTGGAAACTGGTGCGCGAACCGGGCATTAAACGCTTCGTTCTGCTCCCGCTGCTGGTCAATATTATTTTGTTAGGCGGTGCCTTCTGGTGGCTATTCACCCGCCTTGATGTCTGGATCCCGGCCATGATGAGCCACATCCCGGACTGGTTACAGTGGCTGAGTTATTTGCTCTGGCCGCTGGTGACGCTTTCCGTACTGCTGGTATTTGGCTATTTCTTTTCAACCATCGCGAATTTGATTGCTGCCCCCTTTAGTGGGCTGCTGGCAGAACAGCTCGAAGCAAGACTTACGGGCGCTACGCCGCCTGATACAGGGGTGCTGGGCATCATGAAAGATCTGCCGCGCATCATGAAGCGTGAGTGGCAGAAACTTGCCTGGTATCTGCCGCGCGCGGTTGTGTTGCTAGTGCTTTACTTTATACCCGGCATCGGCCAGACCATCGCCCCGGTACTGTGGTTCCTGTTCAGCGCCTGGATGCTGGCAATCCAGTATTGTGATTATCCGTTCGACAACCACAAGGTTCCGTTTAAGCAAATGCGCGTGGCGCTTCGGGAGCAAAAGGTTGTCAACATGCAGTTTGGCGCCCTGGTAAGCCTGTTCACCCTGATACCCATCCTGAATCTTTTTATCATGCCGGTTGCCGTCTGTGGCGCAACGGCCATGTGGGTGGATTGCTATCGGGCAAAACATGCTTTGTGGAAATAATGCCTTACGGAAGGTGACATTGCTTATGCCTTTGCTTATTCCATGTAGCGTTGGCTTATTTCCCTTCCACATATAGATATGCTATTTCCTTACTTCCGCATATTTCCTGAGCGGGTATGCTGAACCGGTATCCCAAAATTCAGACAGTTAAGGACGAGCCATGAGCAAAATTTATGAAGACAACTCCCTGACAATCGGCCACACGCCGTTGGTTCGCCTGAACCGTATCGGTAATGGACGCATTCTGGCGAAGGTGGAGTCGCGTAACCCAAGCTTCAGCGTCAAATGCCGTATTGGTGCCAATATGATTTGGGATGCCGAAAAACGCGGCGTGCTGAAGCCTGGCGTGGAGTTAGTCGAACCGACCAGTGGCAACACCGGTATCGCTCTGGCCTACGTGGCGGCCGCGCGTGGTTATAAACTGACGCTGACCATGCCGGAAACCATGAGCATTGAGCGCCGTAAGCTGTTAAAAGCACTGGGGGCAAACCTGGTGCTGACTGAAGGCGCTAAAGGGATGAAAGGGGCTATCCAGAAGGCGGAAGAAATCGTTGCCAGCGATCCGGCTAAGTACCTGCTGCTTCAGCAGTTCAGCAACCCGGCCAACCCGGAAATCCACGAAAAAACTACCGGCCCGGAAATCTGGGAAGATACCGATGGTGAAGTCGATGTGTTTATCGCGGGTGTCGGTACCGGTGGCACGCTAACCGGCGTTAGCCGCTATATCAAAAACACCAAAGGCAAAACCTCGCTGATTAGCGTGGCGGTTGAGCCAACCGACTCTCCGGTTATCAAACAGGCGCTGGCAGGCGAAGAACTGAAGCCTGGCCCACATAAAATTCAGGGCATCGGCGCAGGTTTTATTCCCGGCAACCTGGATCTCAAGCTTATCGACAAAGTGGTGACCATCACCAATGAAGAGGCTATTTCTACCGCCCGTCGCCTGATGGACGAAGAAGGCATTCTGGCCGGTATCTCTTCCGGGGCCGCCGTTGCAGCCGCACTGAAGCTTCAGGAAGACGAAGCCTTTACCAATAAGAATATTGTGGTTATCCTTCCATCATCCGGGGAGCGATATTTGAGTACTGCACTGTTTGCCGATCTGTTCACTGAGAAAGAACTGCAACAGTAATGCCAGTATTTGATACATGCTTAAAAAAGCACCCGCGAGGGTGCTTTTTTGTGGCATACATCAAAGTTTCACCCTCATCAGCATTGCTTTCCTCCCCCCAGGTCTGGTATTTAACCAGCAATTATTTCGATGCGCGAAATTAATCAAGCTGTGAGATGGCCCTGCTGAATCGATTTAACGATTTGGTGCATGTCCGCTTTTCACGGCATAATGGTTACGGACCGACGAAACGCTACTGGCGTCTTTTTCTTGGTTCCCAGGCATCCAGTGCCTCGTTTCATCAACGGTGGTGCTAACGATAGAGGCTAAAGTGTGGCCGCCAGGCTAGACTTTAGTTCCACAACACTAAACCTATAAGTTGGGGAAATACAATGTTCCAGCAAGAAGTAACTATTACCGCTCCGAACGGTCTGCATACCCGCCCTGCTGCACAGTTTGTTAAAGAAGCTAAAGGCTTCACTTCCGAAATCACCGTGACTTCAAACGGCAAAAGCGCCAGCGCTAAGAGCCTGTTCAAACTGCAAACTCTGGGCCTGACTCAGGGCACCGTAGTGACTCTGTCCGCTGAAGGTGAAGATGAGCAGAAAGCCGTTGAGCATTTAGTAAAACTGATGGCTGAACTCGAGTAAGTTCTGGGTTCTTCGTAAATATCAGTCACAAGTAAGGTAGGGTTATGATTTCAGGCATTTTAGCATCCCCGGGTATCGCTTTCGGCAAAGCACTTTTGCTGAAGGAAGATGAAATTGTCATCGACCGGAAGAAGATTTCTGCCGACAAAGTTGAGCAGGAAGTTGAACGTTTCCTTAGCGGGCGCGCCAAAGCATCCGAGCAATTAGAAGCGATCAAAATTAAAGCTGGCGAGACCTTCGGTGAAGAAAAGGAAGCTATCTTCGAAGGCCACATTATGTTGCTGGAAGACGAAGAGCTCGAGCAGGAAATCATAGCCCTTATCAAAGACAAGCTGGTCACAGCGGACGCTGCGGCGTACGAAGTGATTGAAGGCCAGGCTACGGCTCTTGAAGAGCTGGATGACGAATACCTGAAAGAACGTGCCGCTGACGTACGCGACATTGGTAAACGTCTGCTGCAAAACATTCTTGGCCTGAACATTATCGATTTAAGCGCAATCAAGGATGAAGTTATCCTGGTTGCTAAAGATCTGACGCCGTCTGAAACTGCACAGCTGAACCTGAAAAAAGTGCTGGGCTTCATCACCGATATCGGCGGGCGTACCTCCCACACCTCCATCATGGCGCGCTCCCTTGAGCTGCCGGCGATTGTGGGCACCGGTAGCGTCACCTCTGACGTGAAAAACGACGACTATCTGATCCTTGATGCGGTTAACAACAAAGTTTACGTTAACCCGACCAACGAGCAGATCGAAGAGCTGCGCGCCGTTCAACAGCAGGTTGCCTCTGAGAAAGCAGAGCTGGCCAAGCTGAAGGACCTACCGGCTATCACCCTCGACGGCCATCAGGTCGAAGTGTGCGCCAACATTGGTACCGTTCGTGATATCGACGGTGCAGAGCGTAACGGCGCAGAAGGTGTCGGTCTGTATCGTACCGAATTCCTGTTCATGGACCGTGACTCACTGCCGACTGAAGACGAGCAGTTTGCCGCGTACAAAGCCGTGGCTGAAGCCTGTGGCTCTCAGGCGGTCATCGTGCGTACCATGGACATCGGCGGCGACAAAGAGCTGCCGTACATGAACTTCCCTAAAGAAGAGAACCCGTTCCTGGGCTGGCGTGCGATTCGTATCGCCATGGATCGCAAAGAGATCCTGCGTGACCAGGTTCGTGCCATCCTGCGCGCCTCTGCTTTCGGCAAACTGCGCATCATGTTCCCGATGATCATCTCCGTTGAAGAAGTGCGTGCGCTGAGAAAAGAGATTGAGATCTTCAAGCAGGAACTGCGTGACGAAGGTAAAGCATTCGATGAAACCATCGAAATCGGCGTAATGGTTGAAACCCCTGCGGCCGCGACGATTGCTCGTCACCTGGCTAAAGAAGTCGACTTCTTCAGCATCGGCACCAACGATTTAACTCAGTACACCCTGGCAGTTGACCGTGGTAATGATATGATTTCACATCTTTACCAGCCAATGTCACCGTCCGTACTGACTCTGATTAAGCAAGTTATTGATGCTTCTCATGCAGAAGGTAAATGGACCGGTATGTGTGGTGAGCTTGCGGGCGACGAACGTGCTACACTTCTGTTGCTTGGGATGGGCCTGGACGAATTCAGTATGAGCGCCATTTCTATCCCACGTATCAAGAAGATTATCCGTAACACGAACTTCGAAGATGCGAAAGTGTTAGCAGAGCAGGCTCTTGCTCAACCGACAACGGACGAGTTAATGACGCTGGTTAACAAGTTCATTGAAGAAAAAACAATCTGCTAATTCACGAGATGCTGCCCAAATTACTGCTTAGGAGAGAAGGCTAATGGGGTTATTTAGTAAACTGTTCGGTGACAAAGGCAATAGCGACACCGGAACCATTGAGATCGTTGCTCCACTGTCTGGCGAAATCGTTAACATTGAAGACGTGCCGGACGTCGTGTTTGCTGAAAAAATCGTTGGCGATGGTATTGCTATCAAACCAACCGGCAACAAAATGGTTGCTCCGGTTGACGGCACCATCGGTAAAATCTTTGAAACCAACCATGCCTTCTCTATCGAATCCGATAGCGGCATTGAGCTGTTCGTTCACTTTGGTATCGACACCGTTGAGCTGAAAGGCGAAGGCTTCAAGCGTATCGCTGAAGAAGGCCAGCGCGTGAAGAAAGGCGACGTGGTCATTGAGTTCGATCTGCCGCTGCTGGAAGAGAAAGCCAAGTCTACCCTGACGCCGGTTGTTATCTCTAACATGGACGAGATCAAAGAGCTGATCAAACTGACGGGTAGCGTAACCGTAGGCGAAACGCCGGTTATCCGCATCAAGAAGTAAGATTCATGCAGAGAAAAAGGCACCCTTAGGTGCCTTTTTTATTGGCTGCGATTCAGCGCGGTAGAATCAGCTCATCTGAGCGCTGCGCCTGAGTCCAGGCCATCACTTCAAACACCCGGTGCGCCGCCTCCCCTGCCGCCACCGCCACCTTTTTCCCTTCCAGAATACGGCTGACCAATTCGGCACAGAACAAATCCCCGGTTCCCTTCAGGTCGGTTACCACACGCTCATGGCTGGTCACATCTACCGCATCGGCGGTCACAGTCACCACAGAAATCGTATCAGAGCTATTCCCCGGCGCACTGGTAATCACCACCCAGCGCAGCGTCTCAGACAGCAGGCTTCTGGCCGCGATAACCGCCAGTTCCAGCGTGTCGCACGGCATCCCGGTCAGAATATGCAGCTCAAAAAGGTTTGGCGTCAGCCCCTGAGCATGCGGCAACAGCGTAGTGCGATAAGCTTCGGGAATACCGGGCTTGACGTAAATACCGCTGTCCGTGTCACCGATAACCGGATCGACGAGGATCAGCAAATCAGGATGGCTTTCGCGCCTTTCACGCAGCCAGTCCGCCAGCAGATGAATCTGTTCCGCGCTGCCCATATAGCCGGTCGTCACTGCCTTAAGCTCGCGCAAAGCGTCACGCTCTTCCAGCGCCCGCAGGTAACCGCTGAACCACTCTGTCGGGATCACGCCGCCGTAAAAGGTATCGTAATGCGGCGTGTTGCTGAATAATACTGTTGGCACAGCCATCACTCGCCAGCCGTGCTGCTGAATGGCCGGTACCGCGATGCTGTTGCCGACGCTGCCGTAAACCACCTGAGACTGTACCGCGACAATATCGGCCTGTAGCGCCCTGCCCGAGTCGTGAAACAGCACCGACTGTATATCGTTATCCTGAGCCATCTTCCTTCCTCCGGTGCGTCAGATCCCTGCACCCTGAACGTAACTTTCTTCCCCAAACACGCCGGTAGAGAGATAGCGGTCGCCCCTGTCGCAGATAATCGCCACCACCACGGCGCCTGGATTTGCTTTCGCCACTCGCAGCGCACCGGCTACCGCGCCACCGGAACTTACGCCGCAGAAAATCCCCTCTTCCATCGCCAGGCGGCGCATCGTCTGCTCGGCCTCGGTCTGCGACATATCGATAACTTCATCCACCAGCGTCGGGTTGAAAATTTTAGGTAACCACTCTTCCGGCCAGCGGCGGATCCCCGGAATACTGCTGCCCTCTTCCGGCTGCAGCCCAACAATCGTCACCGGCTTGCTTTGCTCTCGCATAAAACGACTCACGCCAGTAATGGTACCGGTGGTGCCCATGCTGGAAACAAAGTGGGTTATGCGGCCTTCGGTCTGACGCCAGATTTCCGGCCCGGTAGTGGCGTAGTGCGCCAGCGGGTTATCCGGGTTATTAAACTGGTCCAGAATTTTCCCTTCGCCACGGTCGGCCATCTGCTGGGCCAGCTCGCGCGCGCCTTCCATGCCCTGGGCCTTGCTGACCAGAATCAGCTCAGCGCCGTAGGCCTGCATCGCCGCCTTACGCTCCATGCTCATGTTGTCCGGCATCAGCAGCTTCATGCGATAGCCTTTGAGCGCGGCGATCATCGCCAGCGCAATGCCGGTATTGCCGCTGGTTGCCTCAATCAACGTATCGCCGGGCTTAATATCCCCGCGCTTTTCCGCCTGAACAATCATTGAGAGCGCCGCACGGTCTTTTACCGAGCCAGCTGGGTTGTTGCCCTCAAGCTTGACCCAGATTTCGCTGCCGTTGGTCAGCCCGCTGCGCTGCAGTCGAACCAGAGGAGTATTGCCAATTGTGCTTTCTAAAGTGATCACTTGCCTGCCCGCAGTAAAAGAAAAAAGCGGCCTCATTGGGCCGCTTGTGCGTGTCCTGTCGGGGTAAATTATCAGGCAGACTGCGCCAGGTCTACACCCTGAATACGGTTGGCCCCCTCGTACAGGCGCGCGTTTTGTAATCCCACAAACAGGCGCTCACCGCGCTGCGGGATTTGCTGTTCTTTCAGAACCACCGTTAACGGTTCGTGATACCAGCCGAGCGGCTGCACCACCAGCTGCATATAGTGCCCGCGTGGGCTGACTTCGAGCACTTGCACCGGCAGCGGTGAATCCAGATTGGTGCGGCGGCTAACGTCCACTTCCCACGGGCGCAGGAACAGATCGACATCGCCCTGATGAGCAGGCGTAAACCCCAGCGGCCAGCGGTGTGCGCCTACGTGGAACTGGCTCCCGCGAATCACGCCCTTCAGGCGGTTAACTTCACCCAGAAACTCCAGCACAAAGCGAGTTGCCGGTTCACGCCAGACGGATTCAGGGGTATCCACCTGCTCGATATTTCCCTGGCTCATCACCACCACGCGGTCGGCAACTTCCATCGCTTCTTCCTGGTCGTGTGTCACAAACACGCTGGTAAACTTTAACTCTTCGTGCAGCTCGCGCAGCCAGCGGCGCAGCTCTTTACGTACCTGAGCATCCAGCGCGCCAAAAGGCTCGTCCAGCAGCAGAATTTGCGGCTCAACCGCCAGCGCTCTCGCCAGGGCAACGCGCTGCTTCTGTCCGCCGGAAAGCTGGGCCGGGTAACGGTCGGCGAGATGGGAAAGCTGCACCATCTCCAATAGCTTCGTGACCTTCTGTTTGATTCCAGCGGCAGAAGGACGCTCGCGACGCGGCAGAACCGTTAAGCCGAAGGCGATGTTGTCGAATACAGACATATGGCGGAACAGCGCATAGTGCTGAAACACAAAGCCCACTTTACGGTCGCGGGCGTGCATGCGGCTCACGTCGGTGCCGTTAAAGCTAATGCGGCCGCTGTTCTGATGCTCCAGCCCGGCAATAATACGCAGCAGCGTGGTTTTACCCGAGCCGGACGGCCCGAGCAGCGCGACCATCTGACCAGAAGGGATATCCAGCGAGATATCGTTCAGCACCTGGGTGCGTCCAAAAGACTTCTTAATATTGGCAATATCAATGCTCATGATTTTCCTCCTGCTTCAGGCGTTTTTCCTGATTATTCAGGCGCCACTGCACTGCGCTTTTTAAGAACAATGTCAAAACCGCCATCAGGGTTAACAGCGCGGCAGCAGTAAACGAGCCGACGGTATTATAGTCCTGTTGCAGCAATTCAATCTGTAACGGCAGCGAGAAGGTCTCGCCGCGAATCGAACCGGATACCACCGACACCGCACCAAACTCGCCGATAGCGCGAGCGTTAGTCAGCACAACGCCATAAAGCAGCGCCCAGCGGATATTGGGCAGCGTCACGCGGCGGAACATCTGCCAGCCGGAAGCGCCCAGCAAAATCGCGGCTTCATCCTCCTGGCTACCCTGGCTCAACATCACCGGCACCAGCTCACGCACTACGAAGGGACAGGTCACAAAGATTGTCACCAGCACCATGCCCGGCCAGGCAAACATAATTTGCAGGTTGTGGGCGTCCATAAACCCCGCCAGCGGGCCGTTGGAGCCGTAAAACAGCAGGTAAACCAGGCCTGCCACCACCGGTGAAACGGCAAACGGGATATCCAGCAGCGTCAGCAGTAGCTGGCGGCCGGGGAAATCAAAACGCGTCACCAGCCAGGCCAGCAGCGTGCCGAACACCAGGTTTACCGGCACGGTAATCAGGGCAATCATCACCGTCAGCCAGATGGCATGCAGCATGTCCGGGTCAACAATATTTTGCAGCGCCGGCATCAGCCCTTTGGAAAAGGCCTCCACAAAAATAGACGCGACCGGCACCACCAGAATCAGGAAAGAGATCAGCACGCCGATGGCGATAAGCGCCCATTTCCCCCAGTTAATGCGGGAACGTTTGTAGCTTTTCAAAGCGGTTACGTCCGTCATCAGTGACCTACCACGCGCCGACCAAAGCGACTCTGCAACGTATTAATGGTGAACAGCAGCAGCAGCGACGCCGCCAGAATAACCGAGGCAATAGCGCTGGCTGCCGGGTAATCAAACTCTTGCAGGCGCACGAAGATCATCAGCGAGGTCACCTCGGTCTTCCAGGCGATGTTTCCGGCGATAAAGATAACCGCGCCGAATTCACCCAGGCTGCGGGTGAAGGAGAGCGCCACGCCCGCCATCAGCGCCGGAGACAGCTCAGGCAGCACCACGCGGCGGAAGCTCTGCCAGCGCGTAGCGCCGAGCGTTTCAGCGGCCTCTTCGTATTCTGGCCCCAGCTCTTCCAGCACAGGCTGAACGGTACGCACCACGAACGGAATGCTGGTAAAAGCCATCGCGACGGCAATCCCCAGCCAGGTGTAGGTCACTTTGATGCCGAACTGCGCCAGCCACTCGCCGTACCAGCCGTTCACGGAAAACAGCCCTGCGAGGGTTAAACCTGCCACTGCGGTCGGTAATGCAAACGGTAAATCCATCAGCGCATCAAGCAGGCTGCGGCCCGGAAACTGATAACGAGTCAGGATCCACGCCATCAATAAACCGAACGCGCCGTTAAACACCGAGGCCAGCGCGGCAGAAAGCAGCGTGACTTTGTAGGCGGCGACCACCTGCGGATTGGTGATAACTTCCCAGTACTGGGACAACGACATTTGTGCCAGCTGCATCACCAACGCGCTCAGCGGCAGCAGCAGGATCAGGCAAACGAACAGCAGGCTGGTGCCGAGACTAAGCGTAAACCCCGGCAGCACGCGTTTTGAGCGACTGGCAAACATCAACTACGCCCCGCCGCCAGCAGCTTGTCCAGCTCCCCGCCGGTGGCAAAATGCGTTTTCATCACTTCAGGCCAGCTACCGAACGCATCTTCCACGCGGAACAGCTCGGTCTGTGGGAATTTATCTTTCAGCTTGCCCATTACCTGCGGGTTATTCACGCGGTAGTAGTAGTCAGTGATGATGGTCTGAGCCTGCGGGCTGTAGAGATAATTCAGGTAATCCTTCGCCGCTTTTTCGGTGCCGTTGGCCTTCACGTTCTTATCTACCCAGGCAACGGGGAATTCGGCCAGGATATTCACCTTCGGCACCACGACCTCATAACCGTCTTTGGCGTACTGGTTGCGAATGTTATTCACTTCTGACTCAAAAGAGATAAGCACGTCGCCCAGCCCACGCTCGACGAAGGAAGTCGTCGCGCCGCGGCCGCCGGTATCAAACACTTCGACGTTCTTCAGGAATTGGGTCATGAACTGCTCGGTTTTGGCTTTATCGCCGCCGTCAGCTTTGTCTGCCGCACCCCAGGCCGCCAGCCAGGTATATCGGGCGTTCCCGGAAGTTTTAGGATTTGGGAAAATCAGCTTCACATCCGGGCGCACCAGGTCGCTCCAGTCGTGGATGTTCTTCGGGTTGCCCTTGCGCACCAGGAAAGCCATGGTCGAGTAGAAAGGCGAGCTGTTGTTCCCCAGACGGCTTTGCCAGTCAGCCGGGATCAGATTGCCTTTATCGTGCAGGATCTGCACATCGGTCACCTGGTTATAAGTTACAACGTCGGCTTTTAAGCCCTGCAAAATCGCCAGCGCCTGTTTTGATGACCCGGCATGAGATTGTTTTATCGTCAGCTTGTCGCCGTTATTGTCCTGCGCCCACTGTTTTTCAAACGGCGGGTTTAGCGCGGCAAAAAGCTCACGAGACACATCATAAGAGCTGTTCAGCAGCTCCGTTGCATGGGCAGTACCCGCCAACAGCAAAGAGACAGCGAGCGCGTTCCATACTTTTTTGACCGACCTGATTGCCATGCTTCGCCCTTATAAATGTGATGATAGTCATGATTAGCTGACGTTCAGTGTATTTATAACGAGCGATAAAGCTGTAACGCTTTTATATACCGTTTGGCGATTTACAAGAAGAAAGGGATATAAGACGATGGCGTAGCAAACGCTACGCCGGAGGGGATTACAGGCTCAGTAATTTATCGAGCGATGGCGCGAAGTAGTAGCCGCCGGTAACCGGCTTCGTGAAGCGCAGCATACCGTCGCGCTTGCCGTCGGTGTCGCCGAACATGCTCAGCAACTGTTGCTCAATGTTATGCAGGCGTGCGCAATAGGCGATGAAATAGAGGCCGTGCACGCCGCTGGCGGTGCCGTAAGGCAGGCTCTGGCGCACAATCTTCAATCCTTTGCCGTCTTCCTTCAGATCGACACGGCTCAGGTGAGAAGTGGCAGGACGCGCGTCGCCGTCAATCTCTTCGTTTTCCTGTTTGGTACGGCCGATGATCATTTCCTGATCGTGAACGCTCAGGCGGTTAAGCTGCTTGAGGTTATGCTCCCAGCGCTGTACCAGCACGTAGCTACCGCCGGCATCCACGCCTTCGTTGATCACGGCAACCTGACGGCGATTTTCTTCGCCCTGCGGGTTTTCGGTGCCGTCAATGAAGCCGCTCAGATCGCGCTCTTCAACCCAGCGGAAGCCGTGAATCTCTTCTTCAATTTTTAGCGCATCGCCGAACGCGGCCAGCGCGGCCTGAGCCACGGAGAAGTTCACGTCATGGCGCAGAGAAAGAATGTGGATCATCACATCGTGCTGGGTTGCAGGCGCCAGGCCTTTCCCTAACGGCATAAAGTTTTTCAGCTCTGCGGCACCTTCGCCTCTGCTGAGGTCACGCCACAGATCGTGCCCGAAACCGATGGTGGCCCCGAGCATTGCGTCAGGGAATTTTTCCTGGAAAACGTTCAGCGCATCAATAAAGGTTTTGCACCCTGCACTCAGCGCGCTGAAGTCACCCTGGACAGAAGCTTCCAGCCAAACGGCGGCACGACAATGTTCCGGCAGAATGCCGCTTTGAACCCGAGACATGATTCCTCCTGAAAAAAATGCCACCAAAGGTGGCACATAACTGCTGACAAATTTCATTGTCCTTAAAATCTTTCGACTCAGGTTTGATGAAACAATGAATCCTGTATTCTGATTTACCCCAAACATCCAAAAACCACGTTTTTTGGATGTTTGTTACCCAGTATGATGCCACCGGAGGTGGCATTTATCGGGCTATTTTAACCTGATTCATTAACGCCGACTTGCGGCGGCGCAAACCTGGCGCAGATTTTATCGACGCCAGATAATTTTGTTAAGCGTCCATTTCTTCAATGTATCATCCGACGGCATTAACCCTTCCGGCCCGTGCCACTCGCCTTTAAACAGATAGCTGATGTGCTGGCTGTTAGGTGCCTTACAGATAACCCCTTCTGCCTCATCCCCACTGCCTTTTTCACAGGCACCAAACGCTTTGTCATAAAGATCGCTGAAAGGCGTCCCTATTTTCACGCCGCTGGCGGTTTCTACATCGTCATCCATCACATCAACGCGGCTGACGCTGCTGTTTTCACCATTTACTACCAGCTTGACGTCTTTGTCTTTCATCGCTTCAAAGTAGCGCACGATGGCGCCCTTTTCGGTTTTCATGCCGCTGCGCAGGCGGTAGTTGTCATTTAACCCCTCGCTCACGGCCTTCTCATCCATTGGGGTGGCAGCGGTCAGCTTGCCTACGCCCTGCTCACTTACCTCGACGGATGAGCCAAACCAGTTCCACGGGTAAGCGGCAGACCAGTGAACGGATGAAAGCGTGGAGCAACCGCTCAATACCAGCGGCAGGCCTAACATCATCAGGCGCAGAGATTTCATCAATAATTCCTTTTCAATAAATGGTAACGGCCTTTGGAGTACGGCGAGGATAAAAAGTGCCGCTTTAATCGTTTTGCAAGGCAAAGTAATCCCGCAGGCGATGGTTAGCCAGCAGCCACCAGAGCGCAAAAAGATCGGCGACCAGCAAAACAATCGTGGTGCCGGTCAGCGCTTCGTCACCGGCCAGTAAAGCAAGCTGCCACACCAGCAGCCCAACCTGAGCGGCAACCAACAGCCAACGGAACGCCCGCCAGAATCGCGGCCACAGGTGGCGTCGCCCGCTGAGCATAAAGGCGAAAGCGGCCGGAATGCCGGGAATCAGCCCCAGCCAAAAGTTATCGCGATCGGGATAAAACAGGCCCAGCAACGCGTCGCCCTGCTGACGAGAAGCCCCGGCAAGCACCAGCAAAACCCAGGTGCGCGCCTGTAATAACAACACTGCCCAGAACAGCAGCGGTGCCTTCAGGTTGCCTTGTGAATCGTAATCAGCGGGCGGATACATGACATAAACACATCTGAAAATTAGTATTCCTGATCTTCAATCAGCCGCTTGCCGAGCAAAATGGTGTCCTGATGCTCATAATCGAGCTTTTCATAAAGGCCGATCACCAGATCGTTCTCTTCGCGCACCAGGATATGGATCTTCGGGCAGCCACGAGCGATAAGCTTTTTTTCCAGCCGGTTCAGCAAAGCGTTAGCAATTCCCCGGCCACGAAACTCCGGATGCACCCCGAGGTAATAGGCAGAACCGCGATGGCCATCATAGCCGCCCATCAGTGAGCCGACGATTTCACCGCCAACTTCGGCTACCAGAAACAGGTCCGCATCGTGGTGCAGCTTACGTTCAATGTCCATTTCCGGGTCATTCCATGGGCGCAGTAAGTCGCAACGCTCCCAAAGGGTGATGACCTCTTCGAAATCTTCCTGGCGAAAAACGCGAATTTCCATGGTATTAAACCCCTTAAGCCGTAAAAAGTTGATTATGGCGGCAACCGTTCGTTAAGCCAATAACTGCCGCAAAAACCATAAAAAAATGGCATAATCCCCAGTCAGTCATTAAATGAAACGAATGGATAAACATTTCTGACCTTAGAGTGTCGTTTGCCTGGTGCCGATACGTTATAACTTTCCATCTGGACTTCATAAGATAAATAATTCATCCGCATGAGCAAAATTAAATCGCTAACGCAACTTACGACGCGCCGCCAGGTCCTGCTCACGGGTTTAGCGGCATTAACGCTAACCGGCATCAACAAAGCGCTGGCAAAGGAAGAAACAAAAGCGCTTAAAGCCACAAACTCGCACAGTAAACCGGCTAAAAAAACCAGTTCACGCCGCATCGTGATGCTCGATCCGGGCCACGGCGGCATCGATACCGGTGCCATCGGCCACAACGGGTCGAAAGAGAAGCACGTGGTGCTGGCGATCGCCAAAAACGTGCGCAGCATCCTGCGCAGCAATGGGATCGACGCCAGACTGACGCGCACCACTGACGAATTTATTCCGCTTTACGATCGCGTAGAGATAGCCCACAAGCACGGTGCCGATCTGTTTATGTCGATCCATGCGGATGGTTTTACCAGCCCTACCGCCGCCGGTGCATCGGTGTTTGCCCTCTCCAACCGCGGCGCAAGTAGCGCCATGGCAAAATACCTTTCTGACCGAGAGAACGCCGCGGATGACGTAGCGGGTAGCAAAGTGAAAGACAAAGATCACTACCTGCAGCAGGTTCTGTTTGACCTGGTTCAGACCGACACCATCAAAAATAGTCTGACGCTCGGTTCGCATATTCTGAAGCAGATTAAGCCCGTGCATAAGCTGCACAGCCGCAACACGGAACAGGCCGCATTCGTGGTGCTAAAGTCTCCGTCTATTCCTTCGGTGCTGGTTGAAACCTCATTTATCACCAACCCGGGCGAGGAAAAACTGCTCGGCACCACGGCCTTCCGCCAGAAGATTGCCACCGCCATTGCCTCCGGGGTGATGAGTTATTTCAACTGGTTTGATAATCACAAAGTTCACGGTAAGAAGCGTTAATTTTTATGACTGAGCCCGATATCCACGCCGTAAAGCAATTCCTGCTTTCCCTGCAGGACACCCTTTGCCAGCAGCTGTCCGCCATCGATGGCACCGCCTTTCAGGAAGATAACTGGCAGCGCGAAGGCGGCGGCGGCGGGCGCAGTCGGGTGCTACGCAACGGTGAGGTATTTGAGCAAGCCGGAGTAAACTTTTCCCACGTCCACGGCGATGCCATGCCGGCATCCGCAACGGCGCACCGCCCGGAGCTGGCGGGAAGAAGTTTCCAGGCCATGGGCGTCTCTCTGGTGGTTCATCCCAATAATCCTTATGTCCCCACCAGCCACGCCAACGTGCGCTTCTTTATTGCTGAAAAACCGGGCTCTGAGCCCGTGTGGTGGTTTGGCGGTGGTTTCGACTTAACACCTTACTACGGCTTTGAAGAAGATGCCGTTCACTGGCACCGTACCGCCCGCGACCTCTGCCAGCCTTTTGGCGAGGAAGTCTATCCGCGCTATAAAAAATGGTGCGACGACTACTTCTTTATTAAGCATCGCAACGAGCAGCGCGGCATCGGCGGCTTGTTCTTTGACGATCTGAACAAGCCGGACTTCGACTATGGCTTCCGCTTTATTCAGGCCGTTGGGAAGGGATATCTGGACGCTTATCTGCCGATCGTTGAACGCCGCAAAGAGACGCCGTTTGGCGAGCGCGAGCGCGACTTCCAGCTATACCGCCGCGGGCGCTATGTGGAGTTTAACCTGGTGTGGGATCGCGGCACGCTGTTTGGCCTGCAAACCGGCGGGCGAACCGAATCGATTTTAATGTCGATGCCGCCGCTTGTGCGCTGGGAGTATGACTACCGGGCAGAAGAAGGCAGCCCGGAGGCCGCCCTGAATGAGTTTATAAAGATCAAAGATTGGCTTTAACCCACCGGCGCGCCGTAAAATGTGAAACGATACACACTCTTACGACAAAAGAGAGCCGCAGCCTGCCCCCCTTGATCGCGATCAACATGAATCATACCGACCAGACGGTATGGTTCATTCATGAGCACAGAATCCATCCATCGGAAAAAGAACCCCACCCGCCTTCACCAGCAATTACTGGAGTCTGCCGCCACGATCGCCGGGCGAGACGGTATTGCCGCACTTTCACTCAATGCGGTTGCCCGGGAAGCCGGGGTCAGCAAAGGGGGCCTGCTGCACCACTTCCCCAACAAGCAGACGCTGATTTTTGCGCTGTTTGAACGGCTGCTTGCCGTAATGGAAGAAGCCATTACCGCGTTAATGCATAGCGACAACGTCGCGCACGGGCGGTTTACACGCGCCTATCTAAATTATCTCGCAGATCTGACGGATACCTATGAAAGCCGCCAGCTTATGGTGCTCTCGCTGGCAATGCCGGATGAACCCGTGCTGAGAAAGTGCTGGCGTGACTGGATGCTCGGGCATTTGAAACAGGGCGACGAACTGGATAACGGCCCGACCGGGACGCTGGTTCGCTACGCGGCGGATGGGATCTGGCTGTCAGAACTCACGGAGGGGCGTACCATGGGCGCGGAACATCGCCGGTCGCTGGTTTTCCAACTGAGCGCAATGACGCTTCCGACATGAATACACATAAGGATGTGGAGCGGGGAATAAGCGATGCGTTACAACATCAATGCCTGCGTGATTTACGATACCAGCGACGGCTCCCTGACGCTGCCGGGCGACAGCGCTCCGGAGACCCAACTCTCGACAACGGCCAACGCTCTGTTGTCATTTTTTTTGCGCCATACCGACGTTGTCAGCCGGGATGAGGTACTCAAAAAAGTCTGGGATGATAATGGGTTAACCTCATCGAATGCGAACCTGAACCAATATTTGAGCATGCTGCGTAAAACGCTGCGCCGCTATGAGATCGATCACGTCATTCTGACCATTTCCCGCGGCAATTTGCAGCTCAATCCCGACCTGCGTATCGAGAAGCTTGATCCCGATCCCGCCCCTATAACCCAGGAAAGCCAGCCTGCTGAAGCCCCACCCCGCCCCACCGAAGAAACCGTCTCTTGCTTTGGTACGCATCAGAGCGGCATGTGCTGGTATATGGCCAGCGCGGCCCTTTTACTGATCGCCCTTCTGTTGCTGGCCCTGACGCTGGTGGGAAAAGAAAAACCTCGTCCCATTAGCCTTACCCCTATTCCCCACGGCCAGTGCGAACTGCTGGCCAGTGACGATATGCTCAGCTCCGTGGTCAAAAACACTTACGTTAAAAACTTTGACGCCGTGCGCCAGCACCTGAAGCTGGCCTGTAAGCCCGGTGAGCCGCTGGTTTTTTTCTATGGCGACAAATTACAAACCAACGGCCTGGGACGAGTATTCCTGGCGCATTGCGCCAGACATTCAGACAATGCGTTTAGCTATTGCGATAACTATTTCTACTACTCCTGGAAACCGCAATGAAACTTCCACCGCGTACCACCTTCCTGCTTTCCGCATCAATATTTACCTTGGTTGCAGGCTTTTGCGCATGGCGACTGCTGCCTGGCGCCGATGCGGGCAGTATGAACTGCTCAACTAAGGCGATCATGCATTTTGAAAATATGAAGGACGAGAACGTGAATGGCAGCATTCATTTTAATTTTGCTCCCGGCGGCAGCGGTTCGATCGTGGTCGAAGGATACACGGATTCCGAAGCCGGGTGGCTCTACCTGCAGCGCTATGTAAAATTCACCTGGACCAGTAAGCGTATCTCCCCCACCGAGCGGCATTACAGAATCGGTAAATGGGAAGCCAGCGCATCATCCATCGACCAGTCACCGGATGTCATTTTCGACTATTTTATGCGTGAAATGTCGGACAGCCACGATGGCCTGTTCCTTAACGCCCAGCGCCTGAATGACAAAGCGCTACTGCTTAACTCAATCAACTCACCGCTCTTCATCTGCACCCTCAAGCCCGGCAGTAAATTTGACTAACCTCACAAATCTCACCTTTATCAGCGATCTCTCCATTTAGCTTTGACTTAACGCGCTTCGTCCACCTGCCTTACTGCGTTGAACATTTGACAAAAACCACATATTTAAAGTGGTTTCATTACCTGATCTCTTCCTGGTTTTAGCAAATTATCAACATCATTAAATCCTCCACTTTTCCCTTTTTTATCGCCGCTATGGTAATGCAATCGCCCTCCGCTTATCAGCATAAACACATAAAAATAAGGCTAAAAAAATCTAATTTAAAGAATAAAAAACCTAAAAATACATAATAACAAATTTAAATTTTATTTTAATTTTAGAAACCTATAGTGAACACCGAACGCCAATGCGCTACGGCAAGGCTGATACATCGGCGTTCTTTCATCTTCACAAGACCCTATTTGAGGAGGAAACCGCAATGGGTGACGCATTAGGTCTGATTGAAACCAAAGGGTTAGTGGCCTGTATTGAGGCGGCAGATGCAATGTGCAAAGCCGCCAACGTCGAGCTGATTGGCTATGAAAACGTCGGCTCCGGGCTGGTCACCGCCATGGTGAAAGGCGATGTCGGGGCGGTAAAAGCGGCGGTGGATTCCGGCGTGGAGTCCGCACAGCGCATTGGGGAAGTGGTGACCTCGCTGGTTATCGCCCGTCCGCATAACGACATCAACAAAATCGTCATAAAACACAAGGCCTAGAGGCCGGGAGAACGCAAATGGGTGATGCATTAGGTCTGATTGAAACCAAAGGCCTGGTGGCCTGTATTGAAGCGGCAGATGCAATGTGCAAAGCCGCCAACGTCGAGCTGATTGGCTATGAAAACGTCGGCTCCGGGCTGGTCACCGCCATGGTGAAAGGCGATGTCGGGGCGGTAAAAGCGGCGGTGGATTCCGGCGTGGAGTCCGCGCAGCGCATTGGAGAAGTGGTGACCTCGCTGGTTATCGCCCGTCCGCATAACGACATCAACAAAATCATCTCGCATTACAAAATCGCGGAATAACCGGAGAAAACCAAATGAAAGAAGCACTTGGCTTAATTGAGACCAAAGGTCTGGTGGCCTGTATTGAAGCGGCAGATGCAATGTGCAAGGCCGCCAACGTCGAGCTGATTGGCTATGAAAACGTCGGCTCCGGGCTGGTCACCGCCATGGTGAAAGGCGATGTCGGGGCGGTAAAAGCGGCGGTGGACTCCGGCGTGGAAGCGGCAAAACGCATCGGTGAGGTAGTGACGTCTCGCGTTATTGCACGGCCCCATAACGATATCGAAAAAATCGCGGCGCAGCACAAAGCGTGATCTGAGCGGGCGCGCCCCGTCCCCACTCTTTTAGCCTGATAAAGGATACCCTCATGATTGAACTGGATAATGATTTGCAGTCCCGCCAGAACGCAAGAGATCTGGTGCGCAGCGCGAAAAAGGCACAGGCGATCCTGGCGACTTTTTCACAGCAGCAAATCGACGCCATCGTAAAAAACGTGGCCCAGGAAGCGGCGCATCACGCCGAAGCGCTGGCGAAAATGGCCTCAGAGGAAACGGGCTTCGGTAACTGGCAGGACAAAGTGCTGAAGAACCGTTTTGCCTCGCTGCGCGTTTATGACGCCATCAAAGATATCAAGACCGTCGGCATCATTCATGACGATCCGGTAAAAAAAGTGATGGACGTGGGCGTGCCGCTGGGCGTGATTTGTGCGCTGGTGCCGTCGACCAACCCGACCTCAACCGTTATCTACAAAACGCTGATTGCCCTGAAAGCCGGGAACACGATTGTTTTCTCCCCTCACCCGGGCGCACGCCAGTGCAGCTGGAAAGCCGTTGAGATTGTTAAACGCGCCGCCGAAGCCGCAGGCGCTCCCGTCGGTTGCGTAAGCGCGATTACCGAACTGACGCTGGAGGCCACTTCAGAGCTAATGCACAGCAAAGACGTTTCGCTGATTCTGGCTACCGGCGGTGAGGGCATGGTACGCGCGGCGTATGCCTCCGGTACGCCAACCATCAGCGGCGGACCGGGCAACGGCCCGGCATTTATCGAACGCAGCGCCAATATTAACCAGGCCGTCAAAGACATTATTACCAGTAAAACATTCGATAACGGGGTAATTTGCGCCTCCGAGCAGTCAATCATCGTTGAACGTTGCATTTACGACGAGGTGCGCCGGGAACTGCTTGCCCAGGGCGCACACTTCATGGACGAGCGCGAAGCCGAAAAAATGGCGGCTCTGCTGCTTCGCCCTAACGGCACGATTAATCCAAAAACCGTAGGCAAAAGCGCGCTCTACCTGAGCCAGCTTGCCGGGTTCTGCGTCTCCGCAGACACGCGTGTGCTGATTGCCGAACAAAATACCGTCTCGCACAACAATCCCTACTCACGTGAAAAATTGTGCCCGGTTCTCGGTCTATACGTCGAAGAAGACTGGAAAGCCGCCTGCCAACGCGTGATGACGCTGCTGACCAACGAGGGACTGGGCCATACCCTGGTGATCCATACCCGTAACCAGGATGTGATTCGCCAGTTCAGCCTGGAAAAACCGGTCCACCGTATTTTAATCAATACGCCCGCGGCGCTGGGCGGTATTGGTGCCACAACCAACATTACGCCGGCCCTGACCCTCGGCTGCGGTGCCGTGGGCGGGGGATCCAGTTCCGATAATGTCGGCCCTATGAACCTGCTCAATATCCGCAAAGTGGGCTACGGCGTACGTTCGATTGATGAACTGCGCGCCCCAGGCAGCCACCAGCCCTCCCAGCCGACGATCGCTCCCCCGACGGATAACCCAAACCGCAGCATCCTCGACGACGCGCGCTTCGCCGAGCCAGCGACGGCTAAGCCCATGCTCGCCGACGATACCGCGGGAGATAACCGCTTCCTGGCTGGCGCAGTCGTCACGAACGGGGAAGAAATCAGCGAACAAAATGTGGAACGCGTCATCCGCCAGGCGCTGGCGCAGCTTGGCAAGTAACACATTGATATAAGGCGATAAAATGATTCTCGCAAAGGTAACCGGACATGTCGTCGCCACGCAGAAATGCGATGAGCTACGCGGTAGCAATCTGCTGTTGATCACCCAATTAGATGACAACCAGCAGCCCATGAAGGACCAAACCTGGGTCGCCGTCGATAGCGTCGGCGCAGGCATGCACGACATCGTACTGGCCGAAGAGTACTTAGCGCTCAATAAAGAACGCTACAAAGCCATGTCGGTGGTCGCCATTGTCGAGAATGTGTTTCGGGACGCTTAAGGAGTCAATAATCCAATGAGTGAATTTTTGCTGAAACCCCGGATCTGCTTCGGTCAGGACGCACTGGCGATCCTGAACGATCTCCCCGCCAGTCACGTGCTGCTGGTTACCGACCAGGCAATGGTTAAGTTTGGCCTGACCGAATGCGTCACTCAGGTTCTGCACCAGCGCGGCATTACGTTCCAGATTTGGGATGACGTAAAGGCCGATCCGGATATCGCCACCCTGGTGCGCGGTATGAAATTGATGGACGCCAATTATCCGGACGTTGTTATCGCGCTGGGCGGTGGTTCGGTCATTGACGCCGCCAAAGCGGTGATTTTCGCCCTGGCGCAGACCCGCGTCGATACCACCCGCCAGCGCCCCTGCTTTGTGGCTATCCCGACAACCAGCGGTACCGGTTCTGAAGTCACCGCTTTTTCCGTGGTGAAAGCCCACACCGAAAAACTGGTGCTGGTGGATCCGTCGCTGTTGCCGGATATCGCCATTCTGGCCCCTTCCCTGGTGGCCTCCGTACCGCCGACCATCACCGCAGACACCGGTATGGACGTCCTGTGCCATGCGCTGGAAGCCTACGTCTCCCGCCATGCCAGTGACTTTTCCGACGCGCTGGCAGAGAAGGTGGTGCAGCAGGTCTTCCTTCACCTGCCTCTCTGCTGGCGCAACGGCGACAACCTGCAGGCGCGGGAAAAAATGCACAACGCTTCCTGCATGGCGGGAATGGCATTTACCAACGCTTCTTTAGGGATTACCCACAGTCTGGCTCACGCACTGGGGGGCGTATTTCACGTCCCGCACGGGCGTGCCAATGCTTTGCTAATGGCGGATGTGGTGGCATGGAACGCGGACTATCAGGGGCAATGTGATACCGAGGCGGCCCGCAAATATGCCCGGCTGGCGCATTTGCTGGAACTGCCCGCTGACAGTACCCGCCAGGGCGTTGCCAGTCTGCTGGTCGCGATTCAGGCGTTGAAAGATGAAATGGTCATGCCCGCAGGCATTCGCGATACCGGCGTTGACAGCGCCGAGTTTGAACAGCGACTGCCGGAGATGGTGGCTCAGGCGCTGCGCGATAGCTGCACCCCAACCAACCCACGGGTCCCGGACGCCAACGCATTAACCGAACTTTATCGCCGCGCCTGGGCCGGCAATCCCGAACAGGGCTATTGATAAAAAATTATCAGGAGAACCTCATGGCACACTACAGCTTAACGCCACGCGTCAAAGTGCTGGCGGAACGTTTACTCGCGAATAAAAGTACCCTGTGTACTGAACATGCTACCACGCTACATGCCATTGACGGCGCTGTTGCAGGCGTTCCTGCCGCCGTCAAACCCGCGCACCGCTTCTATGAGCTGATGCGTCAGCTACCGCTATGCATCTCCCCCGACGAACTGATTGTCGGCGATCAAACCCGTAAACCTCACGGGGCGATTTTCCACGATGAAAGCGCCGTACAGCGCCCGTCAGTGTTCCAGTTCCTTAACCTCAACGACAATCTGGATTCACCGGATTACCGGATGATCCTGGATAAAGGCGTGCTGGCGATTAAGCACCAGTTGGAAGAAAAGACCCGCACGCTTGGCAGCGCCGTCAGCCGCAGCGGGATGGACGAAGTGAACGGGTGTCGCGCGGCAATTTATGCCTGTGATGCCCTGCTGGCGCTGGCGCAAAATCTGGCCAACAGCGCCGAACAACTTGCCGCCGCTGAAAACAACGCTTACCGCAAAGCCGAATTGTTAGATAGCGCCGCTATTTTGCATCACGTTCCGGCCCATCCGGCACGTAACTTTAAAGAAGCCTGCCAGGCATTTTATCTGTTCCAGCTTGCGCTGCACCTGGATAACGGCAGCTACGCGGTTAACCCGGAAGGGGCCGATAAAGCCCTGATGCCCTGGTACCAACGCGATATCGACAGCGGCACGCTGGCACCGCAGCAGGCTTATGAGATTGTCGAATGCCTGTGGTTTAAACTGGCAGAGCTCAGTGAGGTCCGTCCCGCCGGTAAGGTTGATGGCTACCCCATGTTCGACGCCCTGCCACGCGGTGCCAGCCTTGATGACAGCGTAGTTATTAATGAACTCTCCGCCCTGTTCCTCAGTGCATACCGTAACCTGAACGCCCTGAACCTTCCGGTACGCCTGTTCCACGGCGCACAGCAGGCATCGGGCATACCGTTTGCCGCCTGTAGCGAGACGCCAGCGGTTGAAGGCCTAACCCCGCGCATGCAGCGCCTGCGTAGCCACTACCTGACCGCTCGCCCAAGCGTCTCTATTTATCGCGCCCTGGCCTTCACCGAAGTGGTAAAAGCCAATCCGGGTATGCCCACCATTCTGCTGCGCGCTAAGGCCTTCCGCCGCGCCTGCGAAACCGCACCGATTCTGATTCAGGACGATGAACTGATTGTCGGCCACCCCTGCGGTAAAGCACGCGCCGGTGCCTTCTCACCGGATATCGCCTGGCGCTGGGTGCGAGACGAACTCGATACCATGAGCACCCGTCCACAGGATCCGTTTGAGATCAGCGAGGCCGATAAAAAGACCATTCGCGAAGAGATCGTGCCGTTCTGGGAAGGCCGCTCGCTGGACGAGATTTGCGAAGCCCAATACCGCGAAGCCGGGGTGTGGGCATTCAGCGGCGAAACCTTCGTCAGCGACCTCTCTTACCACCAGATTAACGGCGGCGGCGACACCTGCCCGGGCTATGACGTTCTGCTGTTTACCAAAGGGATGAACGGTATTAAAGCCGATGCCCAGGCGCATCTTGACCAACTAAGTATGGAAAACCCGGAAGATATCGATCGCATCTACTACTACAAAGCGGCGATTGAAACCTGCGAAGGGGTGATTAACTACGCGCATCGCATCGCCGCACACGCCCGTGAACTGGCCGCCGTTGAGCAAAATGTTCAACGCCGCGCCGAACTACTGACCATCGCAGAAGTTAACCAGAATGTTCCGGCGAATCCGCCAAAAACGCTGCAGGAAGCGCTGCAAAGCATCTGGACCGTCGAATCGCTGTTCGAAATTGAAGAGAACCAGACCGGCCTGTCGCTGGGGCGCGTTGACCAATATTGCTACCCAATGTTTGAAGCCGATATCCGCGAAGGCCGTCTGACCCACGAGGACGCACTGGAGATGATGCAGGCATTTATCATCAAATGCGCCGAACTGATGTGGATGTCCAGCGAACTGGGGGCGAAATACTTTGCCGGGTATCAGCCGTTTATCAACCTCACCGTCGGTGGCCAGAAGCGCAGCGGCGGCGATGCCTGTAACGACCTGACTTACCTGATCATGGATGCCGTACGCTTCGTTAAAGTCTACCAGCCTTCTCTGGCCTGCCGTATTCATAACCAGTCGCCGCAGAAGTACATGGAAAAGATCGTTGACGTTGTAAAAGCGGGGATGGGGTTCCCGGCCTGCCACTTCGATGACTCCCATATCAAAATGATGCTGCGTAAAGGGTTCGACTTCGAAGACGCCCGCGATTATTGCCTGATGGGCTGCGTCGAACCCCAGAAGTCAGGCCGCATTTATCAGTGGACCTCCACGGGGTATACCCAGTGGCCCATCGCCATCGAGTTCGTTCTCAACCGTGGCCGAATAGTGCTGTTCGACAGCTATCAGGGTCTGGATACCGGCGACCTGCGCGACCTGCGTACCTTCGATGATTTCGACGCGGCGGTGAAGCAACAAATTGCCCATATCGTGCGCCTGTCCGCGATCGGGACCGTCATCAGCCAGCGCGTCCACCGGGATGTCGCGCCAAAACCGCTGATGTCGCTGCTGGTCGAAGGCTGTATGGAAAGCGGTAAAGATGTCGCCGCCGGCGGTGCCGTCGTTAACCATGGCCCGGGGCTGATTTTCTCCGGGTTGGCGACCTACGTCGACTCCCTGGCCGCTATCCGCAAGCTGGTATATGAAGACAAAAAATACACCCTGGAGCAAATCCGCGACGCCCTGCTGGCTAACTTTGAAGGCCATGAAGGCCTGCGCCGTGACTGCCTGAATGCGCCTAAATACGGTAACGACGATAACTATGTCGACCAGTATGCGCTGGATATCACCGAATGGACGGAAAGAGAGTGCCGTAAATACAAAATGCTCTACTCAACTCTCAGCCACGGCACCCTGTCGATTTCCAACAACACGCCGATTGGTGAGCTAACGAACGCCACGCCTAATGGCCGACTCGCCTGGATGCCGCTGTCCGACGGTATCAGCCCAACCCAGGGCGCGGATAAACAGGGTCCGACGGCGATCATAAAATCCGTGAGCAAGATGAACGTTGAAACCATGAATATCGGCATGGTGCACAACTTCAAGTTCCTGAAGGGGCTGCTGGATACCCCGGAAGGGCGCAACGGCCTGATCACTCTGCTGCGCGCGGCGTCGATTCTCGGCAACGGCCAGATGCAGTTCAGCTATGTCGATAATGAAGTGCTGAAAAAGGCCCAGCTGGAGCCGGAGAAATACCGTGACCTGATCGTCCGCGTGGCGGGATATAGCGCCTACTTCGTTGAGCTGTGTAAAGAGGTTCAGGATGAAATTATCAGCCGTACGGTCATTGAGAAGTTCTGATCAAAACAAGGACGCTTTTGGACAAGGATGTCCAATCGTTTTTTCTGGAGGTATCTGTGAGCGCAAAACAAGAATTAACCGGGCGAATATTCAATATTCAAAAATACTCTATCTATGATGGCGATGGAATTCGCACGCTGGTTTTTTTTAAAGGCTGCAATATACGCTGCCCGTGGTGCGCTAACCCGGAAGGGCTTAATAGCCAGTTTCAGGTCATGTTCTCTCACGATAAATGTATTAACTGTGGTGACTGCGTCAACGTCTGCCCGGCGGGTATTCATTATCGGGCGGAAGAAAATGGCGAAATGAAGCATTTCGTTAATCGTAATAAAGACTGTATTGGCTGCCGTAAGTGCGAAGAGATTTGTACCCAAAATGCGCTGGATATTATGGGCAAAGATGTCACCGTCAGCGAGTTAATGGAAATTATCATGCAGGACTATGATTTTTATCTCTCGTCCGGCGGCGGCGTCACTATCGGCGGTGGCGAAATGAGCCTGCAAACAGACTTTGCCGTCGCGCTATTTAGTGAGTGTAAAAAGATGATGCTAAATACGGCCATAGAAACACAGGGGACTACGCCGCTGGCTAATTATCAAAAACTCGCCCCGGTCACCGACACATTTTTATTCGATATTAAACAAATTAACAGTGAACACCATAAAGCACTCTTTGGTATCGGCAATGAAGGTATTCGCCGCAATCTAGAATGGCTGGTGGATTCCGGTGCCAACGTGATTATCCGCATGCCGCTGGTACGCGGATATAACGATTCCTGGGATGCTATTACCGGCGCAATTGATTATGTGCAAAAACTGGCAAAGCGCGGAAATATCCGCCGTATAGATATGCTGCCCTACCACCAGCTGGGGCGCAAAAAATATGAACGTCTGGATATGCCTTATCCCATTACTCAAGACCCTTCTTATTCCGTCGAAGAATTAGATCGGCTGGAGACGTTTTTTACGCAATTTGATTTTGATATTCGCTTAGTTCGCCATTAAACAGGAGCCGACAATGAAAAGTTTAGGCGTAATAGAAACGCGAGGATTAGTCGCCGCCATTCAGGCCGTCGACGCCGCCTGTAAAGCCGCAGGCGTCACCTGCATGGGTTACCGCAAAGTAGGTTCGGGGTTGGTTAGCGTCTGCTTCGAAGGGGAAATCAGCGCTATCCATACCGCGGTAGAGTGCGGCGTCGCCGCCATCGGCGCGGACCGTTGCGTGCATTCTCTGGTCATTGCCCGCCCGGAACAAAGCGTGGTGGCAACCTTACGCACGCTAAAGGGGCGTGATGCATTAAAAAGCCCGAAAGCGCTGGTTCAGAAACCTGCCCCGGCCCCTGCACTCAAGCCTATCCCGGAGCAAAAAACGGCGCAAAAGCCTGAGATCGCGCCAGATCCCAAACCGACGCCATCGCCTCAGGCTTCCACATCTCTGCCCCCCTCTTCCCCCGCTCAGGTGACGGGCAACAAAGATGACAAAACCACGACGAAGAAAGGGAAGAAGGCATGATCGACGCTCTGCTACGTGAAAAAATTATCAGCCGCCTGACGCCTTTTACCCCGGTCATTCCGGTAGGTATCTCGAACCGCCATATCCACCTGGCGCAGAAGGATGTTGAAACCCTGTTTGGACGGGGATATGCCCTGACGCCGCTTAAGCCCCTGCGCCAGCCGGGGCAGTTTGCCGCCCAGGAGTGCGTCACCGTAGTCGGCCCAAAAGGCTCACTCACCAACGTTCGCGTACTCGGCCCGACTCGTCCTGTTTCACAGCTGGAAATCTCCCGTGCGGACTGCTTTACCCTTGGAATAAAAGCGCCGGTTCGCGAATCAGGCCAGCTGGAGAACTCCGGCAGCGCGCTACTGATAGGCCCGAAAGGCCACGTGGAACTGCACTCTCAGGTCATCTGCGCCTGGCGGCATATCCATATGCCGCCGCAGGACGCTCGCCGACTAAACGTCTCCAATGGACAAAAGGTCAGCGTGCGCAGCCAGGGCGAACGCCAACTGACCTTCGATGAAGTGGTGGTACGGGTACGCGACGACTTCGCCCTGGAATTCCACATCGATACCGAAGAGGCCAATGCTGCCGGACTGAAAAACGGCGCGCAGGTCATTCTGCTGGGTTAACGGAGGTTCACCATGACCGAGGAGCAAATTGACAGTCTGGTGCAACAGATCCTCCAGCGCCTGCGTCCGCCGGTGCTGGTCCTTGTCACGCACGCCGAGGGATATCGCCACGAAATTCGCCATCGTCTGGCAGAGTGCGGCCACCCTCTGACCCTCGCGCTGGAAGACGGGATAAGCGATGCCGGGCTATGGCAGACGGCAGGCAAAACGCTTCTGCCAAGCGAATGGCAGCACACCTTGCCGAAGGGGCAGTGGCGGGCGCTGGTGTTGCCGTTTCTCGACTACTCGCTGGCGGTAGAGCTGGTGAACGGTACGCTGCAAAGCCCGATAGCCAGGCGCCTGCACGACGCATTACTCATTGGTCTACCGGTTCTGGCTCTGCGCTATCACTGCGATCCCAACAGCGAACTGAACCAGCTGCGCGGCGCACGGGCGCAATCTGCCTACGGCGCGCATATACAAGCGACACTGGCCAAAGTAGCGGAGATGGGCGTCGCGTTATGCACGATGAATGAGCTACTGGAAAGGCTTGGCTCAGACGTGGCGGCAGCGGCTAAGGCCGACGGCTCACGCCGTTATCTCACTGTCACAGACATAATGAATAATCCTGCGCTGGCCTCAGCACCCAATGCGCAGCTTACCGATGCCGCCGTCGATTTTTTAAAAACAGAAAAAAGAACCTTACCTTAAATCGTAACCCCTGGAGTTTAACTTATGTCTTCTAAAACAAAATGTTGGCTATGGATGCTGCTGGTTATTTTGTCCGAAACCTCGGCAACGTCGACGCTAAAAATGTTCGATAACAGCGAAGGGATGACCAAAACGCTGCTGCTGGCGCTGATCGTCGTACTCTACTGCATCTGCTACTACTCGCTTTCCCGCGCGGTCAAAGATATTCCCGTCGGTCTGGCTTATGCCACCTGGTCCGGCACCGGTATTTTGATGGTCTCTACGCTGGGTATGCTGTTTTACGGCCAGCATCCGGATATGGCGGCCATTATCGGGATGGTCATCATCGCCAGCGGCATCATTATTATGAATTTATTCTCCAAAATGGGCAGCGAAGAGCCAACAGAAACGCCGCCTGACGGCGCCGCTCCGCTCAATAACCACGTCGCCCATTAACCTGAAAGGATGCATCTATGTTTAATCTAGGCTTTTTATGGCTGGCGCTCTCCATCGGTTCAGAAATTACCGGCACCTCGATGATTAAGAAAACCAACGGGTTCAGCAAACTGGGGCCTTCGGTGCTGGTGATATGCGCTTATTCGCTGTGCTACTTCGCCCTGACGCGGGCCATGAGCACTATCCCGGTAGGGGTTGCTTATTCCCTATGGTGCGGATTCGGCATTGTTGGGGTAACAATTTGCTCAATGATACTTTATAAGCAACGCCCGGACTTCCCGGCCATCTTCTCAATGGTGCTTATTATTTGCGGCGGCATCGTAATGAACGCCTTCTCCACGATGTAAAACGCAGGAAAAAGAAAAGCACGAGGCAAGCCTCGTGCTTTTCTTCAGACTCCCCCTATTAAAGCGGAGCGGTCTGCGCTTCCACCACGGCCAGCGCCACCATATTCACGATACGGCGCACAGAGGCTATCGGCGTCAGCACGTGAACAGGCTTCGCCACGCCCATCAGTACCGGCCCGACGGTCACCCCTTCAGAGCTTGAAACACGCAGCAGGTTGTAGCTAATACGCGCCGCCTCAACGTTCGGCATGATCAGGATATTGGCCGAACCTTTCAGCGGGCTGTCCGGCATGCGCTCATGACGAATACTTTCGACCAGCGCCGCATCCCCGTGCATCTCACCGTCAATTTCCAGCTCCGGCGCACGCTCGCGTACCAGCTCCAGCGTTTTACGCATTTTGCAGGCCGCTTTACTGTTAGATGAGCCATAGTTGGAGTGGGACAGTAGCGCGACTTTCGGCTCGATGCCGAAGCGGCGCACCGTTTCCGCCGCCAGCAAGGTGATTTCCGTCAGCTCTTCCGGCGTTGGGTCATCGTTCACGTAGGTGTCGGCGATAAAGGTGTTACCGCTCGGCAGCAGCAGCGCGTTCATCGCCCCGGCTGCTTTCACGCCTTCGCGGTAGCCAAACAGCTTCTCCACCACGTCGAAGTGCTCATGGTACTCGCCGATCGTCCCGCAAATCAGGGCGTCCGCCTCGCCGCGATGCACCATGATCGCACCGATCACCGTGGTGTTGCTGATCACCGCCCGCTGCGCCTGCTCCTGAGTGATCCCGCGGCGCTTCATGATGTTGTAGTACTCGTTCCAGTACTCTTTAAAGCGCGGGTCGGACTCGTTGTTCACGATCTCAAAATCTTTGCCCGGCTGAATTTGCAGGCCAAGCTTTTTGATCCGCATTTCAATCACGCTCGGGCGCCCAATCAGGATAGGCTTCGCCAGCCCTAAGGTGATGAGTTCCTGCGTCGCGTGCAGCACGCGAGCCTCTTCCCCTTCACTCAGTACCACGCGCTTCGGCTCTTTGCGCGCCTGGGAGAAAATAGGCTTCATAAACAGGTTTGTTTTATAGACAAACTCGGCCAGCTTCTCGACGTAGGCATCAAAATCCTGAATCGGCCGCGTGGCCACGCCGGAGTCCATCGCCGCCTTCGCGACCGCAGGCGCAATTTTGACGATCAGACGCGGGTCAAAAGGCTTAGGAATGATGTATTCCGGGCCAAACGTCAGTTCCTGCTCGCCGTAGGCGGAGGCCACAACGTCGCTCTGCTCGGCGTGGGCCAGTTCCGCAATGGCATGAACCGCGGCAAGCTTCATCTCTTCGTTGATT
This sequence comes from Enterobacteriaceae bacterium RIT693, assembly GCA_009668225.1. GTDB lineage: Bacteria > Pseudomonadota > Gammaproteobacteria > Enterobacterales > Enterobacteriaceae > Cedecea. The sequence goes on from WJYK01000007.1 coordinate 36,259, forward strand.
GCCGTCGCGCCAACGTCCAACGCGCCACGGAAGATGAACGGGAAGCACAGCACGTTGTTTACCTGGTTCGGATAGTCGGAACGGCCGGTACATATGATCGCTTCAGGACGCACTTCTTTCGCCAGCGGCGGCAGAATTTCAGGTTCCGGGTTAGCCAGCGCCAGAATCAGCGGCGCTTTGCCCATCTTCTTCACCATTTCCTGGGTCAGCACTTTCGGACCGGAACAGCCGAGGAAGATGTCCGCACCTTCAATCACATCGGCCAGCGTCCGTTTGCCGCTGTCTTCCACGGCATAGGCGGCTTTGGTTTCCGCCATATTCTCTTCGCGGCCTTTATAGATAACGCCCTTAGAGTCGCAAACCACGATGTTGTGTTTCTGCATGCCCAGCGCAACCAGCAGGTTCATACAGGCGATAGCGGAAGCTCCCGCGCCAGACACCACCAGCCGCACGTCGGAAATGTTCTTTTCCACTACGCGCAGGCCGTTAAGCACCGCCGCGGTACAAATAATCGCAGTGCCGTGCTGGTCGTCGTGGAACACCGGAATGTTCATGCGTTCGCGCAGCTTCTGCTCGATGTAGAAGCACTCAGGCGCTTTGATATCTTCCAGGTTGATGCCGCCGAAGGTTGGCTCCAGCGCGGCAACAATGTCGACCAGCTTGTCCGGATCCATCTCATCAATTTCGATGTCGAAGACATCGATACCGGCGAATTTTTTAAACAGAACGCCTTTCCCTTCCATCACCGGCTTACCCGCCAGCGCACCAATGTTACCCAGCCCGAGCACTGCGGTACCGTTAGACACCACGCCAACAAGGTTGCCGCGCGCGGTGTACTTGTAGGCTGCCAGCGGATCCTTTTCAATTTCAAGGCAAGGTGCCGCTACGCCCGGTGAATACGCCAGCGCCAGATCGCGCTGGGTGGCAAGGGGCTTGGTCGGAGAAACCTGGATTTTCCCCGGGATCGGAAATTCATGGAAATCGAGGGCACTTTGCTTCAGTTGTTCATCCATTGCATCGTTCCTTTTTCGGTCTTCTTTATTGTTACGTCAGCCACGTAGTATCACGCGGGCACGTTTCGCAAACTTTGAAGGTAGCCATACTATTAAGATTAGGCGTAATTATTGTTAGCTAACTATAGAACCGATGTTAGCGGCCACCCCGTAACAGCTCCCCATCTGCTATGCTTTTGGGTTAGGCAAAGAGTGATTTTTCACGGTGAGCGACACGGAACGCTCAGGTAAGACATTGCTTTTCAAGGAGATAGTAATGAATCAGCTAGACAGTATTAAACAGTACACCACTGTCGTTGCCGACAGCGGTGATATCGAATCCATTCGCCACTACCAGCCTGAAGACGCCACCACCAACCCTTCGCTGTTGTTAAAAGCCGCAGGACTTGAGCAATATCAACCGCTTATTGACGACGCCCTGGCCTACGGCAAGAAACGTGGCGGCAGTAGAGAGCAGATAGTGGCCGAAGCGAGTGACAAACTGGCGGTCAATGTGGGTGCGGAAATTCTGAAAAGCATTCCGGGGCGCGTTTCAACCGAAGTGGATGCTCGTCTGTCGTATGACAAAGAAAAGAGCATCAGCAAGGCTCGTCGCCTGGTAGAGCTGTACGCGGAACAAGGGATCGATAAGTCCCGTATCCTTATCAAGTTGGCTTCAACCTGGGAAGGGATCCGCGCGGCAGAAGAGCTGCAAAAAGAAGGCATCAACTGCAACCTGACGCTGCTGTTTTCTTTTGCTCAGGCTCGCGCCTGTGCGGAAGCCGGCGTCTTCCTGATTTCCCCGTTCGTGGGCCGTATTTACGACTGGTATCAGGCCCGCAAACCGATGGATCCCTACGTAGTGGAAGAGGATCCGGGCGTGAAATCGGTGCGCAATATCTACGACTATTTCAAGCAACATAACTATGAAACCATCGTTATGGGTGCCAGCTTCCGCCGCACCGAGCAAATCCTTGCGCTGGCGGGCTGTGACAGGCTGACCATTGCGCCAAACCTGCTGCAGCAGTTGCAGGACAGCGAAGAAGAAGTTGTGCGTAAACTGATCCCTCATTCGCAAGGGTTCCGCCGTCCAACGCCAATGAGTGAAGCTGAATTCCGTTGGGAACATAATCAGGACGCTATGGCCGTCGAAAAACTGGCCGAAGGGATCCGTCTGTTCGCCGTAGACCAACGAAAACTGGAAGATCTGCTCGCCGCCAAACTTTAACAAGACCTGGAGTGAAACATGTCATCACGTAAAGAGCTTGCCAACGCCATTCGCGCCCTGAGTATGGATGCGGTCCAGAAAGCCAACTCCGGTCACCCCGGTGCGCCAATGGGCATGGCCGATATCGCCGAAGTGTTGTGGAATGACTTTCTTCAACATAATCCGTCTAACCCGCACTGGGCCAACCGCGACCGCTTTGTTTTATCGAACGGCCATGCGTCGATGCTGCTTTACAGCCTGCTGCACCTGAGCGGCTATGACCTGCCGCTGGAGGAGTTGAAAAACTTCCGCCAGCTTCACTCCAAAACCCCAGGCCACCCGGAAGTGGGCTATACCCCCGGTGTGGAAACCACCACCGGCCCGCTTGGCCAGGGGTTAGCCAACGCCGTGGGGATGGCGATAGCCGAGCGCACGCTGGCCGCGCAGTTTAACCAACCCGGCCACGACATTGTTGATCATTACACCTATGTGTTTATGGGCGACGGCTGCCTGATGGAGGGGATTTCCCATGAGGTCTCTTCCCTTGCCGGTACGCTGGGCCTGGGTAAGCTGATTGGTTTCTACGACCACAACGGGATTTCCATCGACGGGGAAACCGACGGCTGGTTTACCGACGACACGGCAAAACGCTTCGAAGCCTATCACTGGCACGTGATCCATGAGATAGACGGCCACGACCCGGAAGCGCTTAAAAAAGCCATCAAAGAAGCGCAGAGCGTTAAAGACAAACCTTCGCTGATTATCTGCCGCACCGTCATCGGTTTTGGTTCGCCAAACAAATCGGGCAAAGAAGAGGCCCACGGCTCGCCGCTTGGAGAAGAAGAAGTGGCCCTGGCGCGCAAGAAACTGGGCTGGAAATACCCGCCTTTCGAGATCCCAAAAGAGGTTTATCACGCCTGGGATGCTAAAGAGGCAGGAGAGAAAGCGGAGGCCCGCTGGAAGGAGAAGTTTGCCGCCTACGCTAAAGCCCATCCAACCCTTAGCGCCGAGTTTAAACGCCGTACCGAAGGCAAACTGCCGGAAAACTGGCAGAAAACCGCCCAACAGTATATTGAACAACTGCAGGCTAATCCGGACAAGATTGCGACCCGTAAGGCTTCGCAAAATACACTTAACGCCTTCGGCCCGATATTGCCGGAGCTGCTTGGCGGCTCCGCCGACCTCGCCCCGAGTAACCTGACCATCTGGAAAGGCTCGAAGTCGATTAAAGAGGACACTTCCGGGAATTATATTCACTACGGCGTGCGCGAGTTCGGCATGACCGCCATCGCCAACGGTATTGCGCTGTACGGCGGCTTTATTCCTTATACCGCAACCTTCCTGATGTTTGTCGAATACGCCCGCAACGCGGCGCGTATGGCGGCGCTGATGAAGGCCCGGCAGATTATGGTTTATACCCATGACTCCATCGGCCTTGGGGAAGATGGCCCCACCCATCAGGCCGTTGAGCAGCTGGCCAGCCTGAGACTTACGCCAAACTTCAGCACCTGGCGCCCCTGTGACCAGGTTGAAGCCGCCGTCGCCTGGAAAGCCGCGCTCGAACGCCAGACCGGGCCAACGGCGCTGATCCTCTCTCGCCAGAATCTTGCCCAGATGGATCGTACGCCCGAGCAGCTGAAAGCGATCGGCCGCGGGGGTTATATTCTGAAAGACAGCGACGGCAAGCCGGACATCATCCTGATTGCCACCGGCTCGGAGGTAGAGATAACCGTCGAAGCCGCAGCGGTGCTGGGTAAAGAGGGACACAAGGTTCGCGTAGTATCGATACCGTCCACCGACGTTTTCGACGCCCAGGATGAGGTGTATCAGGAGTCAGTCTTGCCTTATGAAGTGCGGGCCCGCGTGGCGGTGGAAGCCGGCATTGCTGATTACTGGTACAAATATGTCGGCCTTAAGGGCGGCATTGTCGGCATGACAACCTTCGGTGAGTCCGCCCCTGCCGGGAAGCTGTTCCCGTTCTTCGGCTTTACGGTGGAGAACATCGTGGCAACGGCGAAAAAAGCACTCGGGAAAAAATAACCTCCCCTCAGCCGGGCCAGCTTCAGGCCCGGCAACCTCGGTGCCTTGAGCCTATTTCGTTACCCACAGCGTCGGCCAGCCCCCCGCTTTATGCCACTCATCGCAGGCGGACTCGGCGGCAAAGCGCACCAGGCGGAAGCGTTGCCCGTCATAACGCCAGCGTGTTGCCACCCCACAATCCCCACTCCCACGGCCTTTAGACAGCGTCGTTAGCTCCCGGTTATGCTCATCAAACCCGGTGTTCATTAATTCCAACTCCGTGATGCCGCTATCGGGTATAAACGGCAGCCTGAGGCGAATCGGGCGGGCAACGAACGGCTTTTGCCGTGAAACTACCCACGCTAAATCCACTACGTTATAGGCCCCCGCTTCGCAGCTGGTCAGCATCAATGCTTTATCATCGGTAAGCGGGAAAACCCTGACTTCACGCCGCATCGGGTCGAGCGAGCACTGGCTGTTATTCATGCGCCAGGTACCGAAATCCAGCAGATCGTTAAGTTCATCATGGGAGAATGGCGCGGGCGGCGTTGCGGGAAGTGTGACTTCTTTTAATGCAGGAGCGGGAGGCACGCTGAGAGGCGGCCCATCACCTTTTTTGATCCATGCGGTTTCGCTACCAACACGCTTTTGCTGGCTGTCGATAAACAGCAGCGCCGCTTTCAGCCCGCTGAGTGAAATAACCCCAACCCCGCCGGCAAGCGTTATTTTATCGCCGTTACCTATCGCGTTGAGCAGGGCATTAATCGCCTCCGCGTTGTTGGTCATCAGATGATGGGGCGTGATTTTCCACTCATTTTGCATAAGAACCAGCGGCCCACCGTCCAACCTGAGCCGCGGTTCAACAGGCGGCACTTTGACATCGGCGCTCTCGAGGTTGCCAAAGTCGATGCGCAAATTAACGTCATTGCGTGCACCTGCACCGCGGGACAGCGTCATCACCAGCCCCTGATGCAGCCCGGTATTACGGGCGCTACAGAAGTTCTGGTTATTGCAGGTCACCTGCCAGTCGGAAAACTGCTTTTGCGCCGGAGCGGCCATTGCAGCGTTTGCAACAAGCAAAGTGAGCAGAAGCAGGAATGAGATCCGATAAGACATTAAAGGCTGACCCTAAGAAGCGAAGCGTGAAAAACGTACGATAATGTCACGTATCTTCGGCTCCAGAGACAGCCTGCTCAATCAGATTTGTCGGATAGATTTATGCCAATATTAAAAATGTTAATTTTATGATTTTACAGAATATTAATCCATGACATTGCGTAACTGTAACTGTTGCAACAGTATCACCGTCTTACCGTCGCGAATGTCGCCCTTACGCATCATCGCCAGCGCCTGGCTGAAGGGCATTTCCAGCACTTCGATATCTTCATCCTCTACGCCGCCGCCCTCGCTTTCCCTCTGGGTGTCGCTGTATTCCGCCAAATAGAAGTAGACGATTTCTGTCACGCCACCGGGAGACATATACAGCTCAAAGACTTTTTCAACCTCCCCCACCTGAAAGCCCGTCTCCTCCATCGCCTCTTTGCGGGCGCAAACCTCCGGCTCGTCGGCGTCCAGCAGCCCGGCACAGGCTTCAATCAGTCGCCCGTCGGTATTGCCGTTCACCCAGGTTGCGACGCGGAACTGGCGCGTCAGCACCACGGTTTTCTTTTCCCGGTTATAAAGCAGGATGGTCGCGCCGTTGCCGCGGTCATAGACTTCGCGCTTGTGACGCACGCTTTCGGCGCCGTTACGAGACAGATCATAAGTAATATTGCGCAGGATGAAGTAGTTATCTGAGAGGACTTTATCTTTGATGACTTCAATACGTAGCGACATACGGTCTCCACAAGGTGGTAAGGGAGCCGATAATCATATGCCGTTCTGTGAGCGTTGTCGCGTGGCGGTAGGTGTGTTTTTTGGGGTGTTCCGAGTGGGAATATATTAGTTTGCAGTTTTTCCGTTCACCGTAACATCATTTATTTCTGTCACCACTGCAAACGGTGAACGTGTGAGGGGGAATTACGCCATTCCCCCTCACAACCCCCTGGCGCCCGGCAAGCTCATCGCCGCTGAAGCGGTAAACCCACCGGCTATCACCCAAACATTCGGGGTCGTTCGCGATTCGTTCCCGACGATCGCTCTCTTTCGCTGTTCCCGACAGCTCAACCCCGCCTGAGTTGGGTCATAACCGGGGGCGATGAGAGCCGGGAACAAGGGTGTAGCTGTAGGTCTTGAAGCGACTGTGACTTTGTGTGTAGCTGCGGATTTGAAGCGAGGCTCGGTTCCGGCTTAAATCGCCTCCGTTTTCTCTCCGACTGGCCAGGATCCGGACGTCGGGAACGGCCGGAGGCTGAGAGCGTCGGGAACGCATCTCAGCCGACCCAGGACTGGGAGATAAAACGGAGGTCTGCCGCTTTAGCGGTCGATTTATTTGACCGGGAGTCCGGGGTCTCGGGGAAATGACGGTGATTTCCCCGAGTCGTTCACCGTTGCGGTGGCTGCATATGAAGCTGTACTTGAGGTGAACGGAACCTTAGTTGCGCCTTCAAAAGTAATACTCACCAGGCCCCCTGGCTCGATCAAAACCCCGCCTCAACCTCTCTCATATCCGGCAGCTTATGCGCTATCCCTTTGTGACAGTCGATACAAGTTTTACCGTCTTTTATCGCTTCATCATGCATTTTGGCGGCCACGGTTTTCTGTGCGGTAAAATCCATATAGTCGAAGTTGTGGCAGTTTCGACACTCCTGCGAATTGTTGTTCTTCATGCGCCGCCACTCGTTTTGCGCCATCGCCAGGCGGTGGTCGTCAAACTTCTGCGGGGTGTCTATCAGGCCAAAAGCCTTGGCATACAGCTCTTTGCTGGCCTGGATTTTACGGATCATTTTCGGCACCCACTCATGCGGCACATGGCAGTCCGGGCAGGTGGCGCGCACGCCGCTGCGGTTGTTGTAATGCACCGTCCCCATGTATTCCTCATACACGTTATTGCGCATCTCGTGGCAACCAATGCAGAACTCTTCGCGGTTGGACATTTCCATCCCGGTATTAAAACCACCCCAGAAGATTATCCCTGCTGCAAAGCCGATAAGCAGCAACGTGCCGAGCGCCAACCGGCTTGGCCTGCGCCACCACTGCCACACACGCTTAATCACCCCAGGTTTACGAGTTGATTTATCCATGACTTATTTCCCAAAACCTTTTGATGGCGTGAAGGTGTTCTCGACAATCGGCGCGGCGTCCGCCTGCGGCACATGGCACTGCAGGCAGAAATAGCGGCGCGGCGCCACGTTCGACAGCACTTTGCCGTCGCTGTCCAAAAAGTGCGTTGGGCTGACGCGCGGCGCACCCGTGGTGCGATAGCTTTCAACGCCGTGACACTGCAGGCAACGGTTGCTGGTGGTGGTGACCTGGTAGCCGTCCACGCTGTGCGGGATCATCGGCGGCTGGTTAACGTAGTTCAGCGCCATACGCTCCTGCTGCTTTGGCATACGGACCGCCCCTTCCGGCGTCCCTGAAACCTCCGGCGACTGATTAAGATCCACGCCGTTTGCCGCCCACAATGCGCCACTTACGACCAGTGTTAATGCCGTGCCCCATTGAAATAACGCCTTCGTCAGGCCATGACTTTTCATGATTTAGCTCCCGAGCTCCATCGTATTGTTATTTTGAAAACATCTTCCGGGCAGATGTCGATGCAGCGACCGCAACTCAGGCAGTCACGGCTCGTCACCCGCGCCGGGCTGTGCTTATCCAGTACCGGCGCGCGCAGAATTTGCGGCTCCGGGCAAACGTGAAAACAATCCATACAGCGGGTGCAGCGCTCACGACCGCCGGTGCTGACTTCAAGCACACCTTTGCTGCCAACGACGCCATAGAGCGCCCCAAGCGGGCAGAGATGGCCACACCAGCCGTGTTCAACCAGCAATAAATCGAAGAGAAACAGCGCAACCAGCAGCCAGATTCCGGTTCCAAAGCCGAATATCAGCCCTCGTCCCATCAGCGATACCGGGTTAACCCACTCCCAGAGGAGCGTGCCGGTCAGCGCGCTGCCGGCAAGCAGCATTCCCAGCAGCAGATAGCGCAGCCAACGGGGCAGCGAAGCCGAAGCGTTAAACCCTGTTTTCCGGCGCAGCCAGGCGGCCAGGTCCGTCAAAGGATTCAGCGGGCAAACCCATCCGCAAAAAATCCTTTTGCCCAGCAGCGCGTAGCCAGCCCCCACAATGCCTGCTCCAATTAGCGCCAAAGCTGAAGGCAAGTGGCCGCCCAACAGGCTTTGCAGCACCAGCAGAGGATCGCTCAGCGGCACCGTGTCCAGCAGCAGGCTGCCGCTGTAATTGCCATGCAAAACCCACACGCCGAAAAGCGGACCGCAGAGAAAAAAACTTAAAACCAACGCCTGCGAAAAACGGCGCATCAGCAGCCATTTTCGGCTATGCCACCAGCCCTTTTTCGCTGCGGCATCGTGCCCTGCATCCTGCTTATGGTTTGCCATCGGTCGCCTCCAGCCAGCCAAAACGGTAATGCTTGCCTAACTCCCCTTTTGCCAGCGAGCGCGGCAGCACTTTGATTGCCGCTAGGTCCAGCACGCAGGCCTGCTCACACTTGCCGCAGCCGGTGCAGGCATCGCTGTGTACCGTCGGCAAGAAGCGGGCGTGTTTGCCGGTACGCAGGTTGCGCTCCATCTCAAGGGTGATGGCCCGGTCGATAGACGGACAAACGCGATAGCAGACGTCGCAGCGCAGCCCCTGATAGTTCAGGCAGTTTTCATGATCCAGCAGAACCGCCAGCCCCATTCGCGCGTCGTCGATCGAGGCGATATCCGCGTCCAGCGCGCCGCTTGGACACACTTTGGCGCACGGCACGTCTTCACACATTTCGCAGGGCACGTCCCGCGCGACAAAGTACGGCGTGCCCGCCGCAAGCCCGGAAGCAAGCGTGGCCAGCTTCAGGGTGTCGTAAGGACAGGCCTGCACGCACTGCCCGCAGCGAATGCAGGCGCGTGAAAATGCCTCTTCATCCAGCGCGCCCGGCGGACGCAGCCGCACGCCCTGCGCGCTGGATGTTTGCTGCTGCAACCCCAGAACCACGGCGACGGCCGTCAGCCCTGCCGCCGCCCGCGCAACGTCACGCAAAAAGCGGCGGCGTGCCGGTTGAGTTTTGTCGGCGCGGGACATTGCGCGTTACACCTTCGCCAGCTTCACGGCGCACTTCTTGAAATCCGCCTCTTTGGAAAGCGGATCTGTAGCGTCGAGCGTCAGGTTGTTCACCAGCTGCGCGGCGTCGAAGAACGGCATGTAGACCAGGCCGCGAGGCGGCTTGTTACGGCCGCGGGTTTCGACAATCGAAATCACTTCGCCGCGGCGAGAGATCACTTTCACTTTGTCACCGCGGCGTAGGCCACGCTCCTGCGCATCCAGCGGATGAATAAACGTTACGGCCTCCGGGAAGGCACGATGCAACTCCGGCACGCGGCGCGTCATGCTGCCGGTATGCCAGTGCTCAAGGACTCGCCCGGTAGAGAGCCACAGGTCGTATTCCTGGTCCGGTGCTTCCGCCGCCGGTTCGAACGGCAGCGCGAAGATCACCGCTTTGCCATCCGGCTTGCCGTAGAATTTGTAGCCTTCCCCGACCTTGACGTAAGGATCGTGGCCTTCGCTGTAGCGCCACTGGGTTTCTTTCCCGTCCACCACCGGCCAGCGTAAACCACGTGCTTTGTGGTAGTCGTCAAACGGGGCCAGATCGTGCCCGTGCCCGCGTCCAAAGCTGGCGTACTCTTCAAACAGGCCTTTTTGCAGGTAGAAGCCCAGCTCGCGAGACTCGTCGTTTAGCTGCTCCTCCGCCAGCTCGGTAAGCGGGTACTTGCGGATCGCGTCGCTGGCAAACAGCACGTCGAACAAAGTCTTGCCACGGTACTCAGGTTTCTTCTCGAGAAGGTCGGCAGGCCAGACATCTTCTACCTTGAAGCGTTTTGCGAAGGTCACCAGCTGCCAGAGATCGGACTTCGCCTCGCCCGGCGCGCTTACCTGCTGGCGCCAGAACTGCGTGCGGCGCTCGGCGTTACCGTAGGCGCCCTCTTTTTCCACCCACATGGCGGTCGGTAGGATCAGGTCGGCCGTCAGCGCGCTGATGGTCGGATAAGGATCGGAGACGATGATGAAGTTGCGCGGATCGCGCCAGCCCGGCATACGCTCTTCGTTAATGTTTGGCCCGGCCTGCATGTTGTTGTTGCACATCACCCAGTAAACGTTGAGCTTGCCGTCCTTCAGCGCCCGGTCCTGGGCAATCGCATGCAGCCCGACTTTGGCTGGAATAGTCCCGGCCGGCAGCTGCCACGTTTTTTCGACGATTTCGCGATGCTTTTCGTTGGTGACGACCATATCTGCCGGTAAGCGGTGGGCAAATGTGCCCACCTCACGCGCGGTGCCGCACGCGGACGGCTGCCCGGTCAGAGAGAAAGGCCCGCAGCCCGGCTGGGAGATTTTTCCGGTCAGCAGGTGCAGGTTATACACCAGGTTGTTGGCCCAGACGCCGCGCGTGTGCTGGTTAAAGCCCATCGTCCAGTAGGAAATCACTTTCTTGTTCGGGTCGGCATAAAGCTTCGCCAGCGCTTCAAGCTGATCTTTTGGCACCCCGCTCATCTCAGCGGTTTTCTCCAGCGTGTATTCCGCGACGAACGCCTTGTACTCGTCGAAGCTCATCGGCTCAGAGGCATCAGACCCCGGATTCTTCGCGGCTTTCTCCAGCGGATGCGTTGGACGCAGGCCATAGCCGATATCCGTCACGCCGCGGCGCAGGTTAACGTGCTGTTTAAAGAACGACTCATTGACCGCGTTGTTCTGGATAATGTAGTTGGCGATGTAGTTCAGAATGACCAGGTCGCTTTGCGGCGTGAACACCATGCCGTTATCCGCCAGCTCAAAGCTGCGGTGCTGGAAGGTCGAGAGCACGGCAACATTGACGTTCTCGTCAGAGAGACGGCGGTTAGTGATGCGTGACCACAGGATCGGGTGCATCTCCGCCATGTTGGAGCCCCAGAGCACGAAGGCGTCCGCCTGTTCGATATCGTCGTAGCAGCCCATCGGCTCGTCCATACCGAAGGTGCGCATAAAGCCCACCACCGCGGACGCCATGCAGTGACGCGCGTTCGGGTCGATGTTATTCGAGCGGAAGCCTGCCTTAAACAGTTTCGCGGCAGCATAACCTTCCCAGACCGTCCACTGGCCAGAGCCAAACATGCCGATGCCGTCCGGGCCTTTCTCTTTCAGGCTGGCTTTGAATTTTTCTTCCATCACGTCGAAGGCTTTTTCCCAGCTGACCGGCTGGAATTCACCTTCTTTGTGGTACTGCCCGTCTTTCATGCGCAGCAGCGGCTGGGCCAGGCGGTCTTTTCCGTACATGATTTTTGGCAGGAAGTAGCCTTTGATGCAGTTGAGACCGCGGTTCACCGGCGCTTCCGGGTCCCCCTGACTTGCCACTACGCGGCCATTTTGGGTGCCCACCAACACGCCGCACCCCGTACCGCAAAAGCGGCATGGGGCCTTATCCCATTTGATGGCATCCTGCTTGCCCACCACCGCACGAGCCACGCCCGGTACGCTGAGGCCCGCCGCCGCGGCAGCTGCGGCAACGGCATTCGCTTTCATAAAGCTACGACGACTGAGTTTCATGGTGCTTCCTCACCTTGTTCATTCTGCTGGTGGTAAACCAGCGACACCGCCAGCACGCCAGAGATATTGCGTGCCCGCTCAATTTGTTCGAGCAGCGTGCTGCTCTCGGCTGCCTCAATAACCACCGCAAGCTTGCCGCTGTCGGTATCGTCGACCGCAACCTCGCTGCCCGGCAGGGCATTAATCGCGCTGCGAACGGCAGCAACGTGTTCAGGTTTGGCCTGAACCACCAGGCCGCATACGTGCCAATCAGTGTGCATCTTGTGGCCTCAGGGTTATGGCTGACGTCGGGCACCCGGCAACACAGGCGCCGCAGCCGTGACAGGCAGACGAAGAAATCTGTGGACGGGAAACGCCCTCAAGAGTGGGTAAAAAACGAATCGCCCGCGGCTCGCAGGCATCTTCACAGCTGCGGCATTCCACCTGATGCAAGGCAAGGCAGGTTTCGGCCAGCTGTAAGGTCAGTGCCCAGGGTTTGGAGGATTGCGGCGCAAAAAGTTGCTCAGGGCAGGCTTCAGCGCACGCGTAGCAGAACGTGCATTCGCCGCGGCTAAAGTCGATTTCAGGGTAGCCCCCCTGCCCACGACGAAGCACCCGACTTTGACAGACGGTAATGCAGGTATCGCAGCGCGTGCAGTCCAGCAGAAAATGCGTTTCATCGCCGCTCCAGGGAGGACGAATTACAGGGGTAAGGCTGTGCCAGCCACCGGTCAACAGGCCGCGACGGGTCAGTTTAGCCATTGGGCAGATCCTTGCTCAAAATGCCCGGCTTAGTTACCACCGGGTAAAAAAGTTCTTCTTTTTATCCGCATATTCAGAGCGGTTTTATACCGGGCCTAAGGTATGTGACGAGGGGTTACAAAAGCATCCCCCTAAAGGGGTAAATGCCGTTGTCGGATCAAAGAGGCGGCGGTTTAGACGCCATAAGGTGCGGCAAGCCAAATGTAAGGAGGCCGTTATGATGTGGCAAAGCTAGCGTTAAATGAGGCAGCATTTTTAGCGCCAGGGCGAAAAAGTCGCAGTCAGTCGTTTGCGTACAGGGCAGATTCTGGTAGGTTTCGCCCCACCATATGCTTTCAGGGGTTATTGCGCAGTGACCGTCAAACGCTCGGTATCCACCAGCCTCGCTCGCGCTTTCTTTTCGATTGTCCTGCTGTCGCTGCTCTCAACCGGCATCGCGATGCTGACGCTCGCCAGCAGCCTGAAGGATGCGGAAGCGGTCAATATTGCGGGCTCGCTGCGTATGCAGAGCTACCGCCTTGGCTACGATCTCCAGGGTGACCCCAACGCGATTGCGGCACATCTGCAGCAGTACCAGCAATCGCTGGATTCCCCGACGCTGCAGCAGCTCAACCGCTTTTGGGTGCCTGACGAGGTTAAGACGCGCTATAACTCGCTGCAGGATGCCTGGCAGCAAATGCAGAAGCACATTCAGAACGAAGATATCGACTGGTACCGCTACAACATCGCCGCCTACGTTGAACAAATCGACCTGTTTGTGCTGGCGCTGCAGCATTACGCTGAGCGAAAAATGATGCAGGTTGTCGCGGCTTCGGTGGTGGGTTTTATGGCGATTTTCACCCTCGTGTTCTTCACCTTACGCCGTATTCGCCAGCAGGTGGTCGCGCCGCTGAATACCATGGTCGAAGCCAGTAAAGCCATTGAGCGCGGCGAGTTTACGCTACCGACGCTCGATCGCTCCTTGCCCAACGAGCTGGGTTCGCTGGCGCAGGCTTTTATCCGCATGGCGGACGAGCTGCAAAAACTCTATCGTTCTTTAGAACAGCAGGTTGAGCAAAAAACCCTGCGTCTGCAGGAAGCTAATCGTATGCTCGAGGTGCTTTACAGCTGCTCTCAGGCGCTGAACGTCAGCACCATCAATCGCGATTGCTTCGTGCAGATTTTGAAAATTATTCACCAGCATGAGGCGGTTAGCGCGCTGGAGATGCAGGTCGGGGAAAACTGGTGCCTGACGGAAGGTACTCCAATTCCGGAAGAGAGATGGCATATCCTGCCGCTGGTTCAGCAGGACAGCGCGCTCGGCACGCTACGCTGGCAATCCCACGGCGAGGTCCCCTCTTCTCAGCTAATGAAAAGCGTTGCCACCATGCTGGGACGAGGCGTTTACTTTAACCAGGCGCAGAAACACTACCAGCAGTTGCTGCTGATGGAAGAGCGAGCCACCATTGCCCGGGAGCTGCATGATTCTCTGGCCCAGGTACTCTCTTATCTTCGCATCCAGCTCACGCTGCTAAAGCGCGCGGTGCCGGAAGACAATCAGCCCGCTCAGCGCATTGTCGGGGACTTTTCCCAGGCCTTAAACGACGCTTACCGCCAGCTGCGCGAACTGCTTACCACCTTCCGCCTGACGCTGCAGCAGGCCGATCTTCCGGCCGCGCTGCAGGAACTGCTTGAGCCGCTGCGCGAGCAAACCCAGGCGGAGATAAGCCTGGCATGCAGCATGCCCACTCAGGCGCTGGATGCTTCTCAGCAAATTCATCTGCTGCAAATCATCCGTGAGGCGGTACTCAACGCCATAAAACACGCGGATGCAAGCCACATCGAGGTTGTTTGCCGCTCGGAAACCGGCGGCGAGCATTATGCCTCGGTGTTTGATAACGGGCACGGGATCGAAAGCCTTGAAGAGCCAGAGGGCCATTACGGGCTGAACATTATGCATGAGCGCGCAGGCCGCCTTGGCGGTGAGCTGACAATATCCCGTCCAGCGCGGGGCGGAACGCGGGTGGAGGTACGCTTCACCTCCACACCGCCGGCAGGTGTCGGCGGTCATAACAATAATTAGCTTTATTCAGGAGTAGCAATGTCAGAGAAAACGGTATGCCAGGTCTTAATCGTCGACGATCACCCGCTGATGCGGCGCGGGATCCGCCAGCTTCTTGAGCTGGACAGCACTTTTGCCGTGGTGGGTGAAGCCAGCAGCGGAGCTGAAGCCATCAGTTTAGCTAACCGACTGGCGCCGGATCTGATCCTGCTCGACCTGAATATGAAAGGGCTGAGCGGCCTGGATACGCTGAACGCCCTGCGCCGGGATGGTATCAGCGCCCGCGTGGTGATCCTCACCGTTTCCGACGCGCGCAGCGATATCTTTACGCTGATTGATGCCGGTGCCGATGGCTACCTGCTAAAAGACAGTGACCCGGAGGCTTTACTTCAGGACATTCACCAATGTCTGGCGGGCGGGAAAGCATTTAGCGAGCAGGTACGCGAGTACTTACATAACCGCGGCAGCGAACGGCAAATTAGCGATCCGTTTGCTATCCTCACCGAGCGCGAACTGGATGTTTTATCCGAAGTGGCTCGCGGCCTGTCGAATAAGCAAATTGCCAGCGGCCTGCATATTTCAGAAGAGACGGTAAAAGTGCATATCCGCAATCTGCTGCGCAAGCTGCAGGTCAGGTCGCGCGTCGCCGCCACGGTTCTGTTTCTGGAAAACAGAGGTTAAAACGACCCAATAAAAGGTACGGTTACAAATCCTGCCAATTACCAAGCTTATTTACACTATCTCCTAAATTTCTCCACGTTTGACTACGCGGTTAAAGCTACAGTGGTGCGGTTATTGATAACAATTAGAAGCTTTTAAGGGGTCCTGACCGCATGGCGAATTTTTTCATTTCTCGCCCCATTTTTGCCTGGGTGCTGGCAATTTTGCTTTGCCTGACCGGGGCATTGGCTATTTTTTCGCTGCCCGTTGAGCAATATCCCGACCTCGCGCCGCCAAACGTGAGGATCACCGCGAACTATCCTGGCGCCTCCGCCCAAACCCTGGAGAACACGGTTACCCAGGTCATAGAACAAAGCATGACCGGCCTGGACAATATGATGTACATGTCCTCCCAGAGCAGCAGCGCCGGTCAGGCCACCATCACCCTGAGCTTTAAGGCCGGGACCGACCCGGACTCTGCGGTCCAGCAGGTGCAAAACCAGCTGCAGTCAGCGGTGCGTAAACTGCCGCAGGATGTGCAGACTCAGGGCGTCACGGTGAATAAAACCGGTGATACCAACATCCTGATGGTGGCGTTTGTGTCCACCGACGGCAGCATGGATAAGCAGGACATTGCCGACTACGTCGCCAGTAACGTGCAGGACCCGATGAGCCGCGTGAACGGCGTCGGCAGCGTGGATGCCTACGGCTCGCAGTATTCCATGCGCATCTGGCTGGATCCGAACAAGCTCACTAACTACCAGATGACGACCCAGGACGTGGTCACCGCCATCAAATCCCAGAATGCGCAAATTGCCGTTGGCCAGCTCGGTGGTACTCCCGCGCTGGACAAGCAGGCGCTAAACGCCACCATCAACGCCCAGTCGCTGCTGCAAACGCCGCAGCAGTTCAAAGACATCACCCTGAGGGTGAATCAGGACGGCTCGCTGGTCACGCTGGGGGATGTCGCCGACGTCGAGATGGGGGCGGAAAAATACGATTTCCTGAGCACCTATAACGGCCAGGCCGCTTCCGGGCTGGGTATTAAGCTGGCCTCGGGCGCCAACGAGATGGAAACCGACAAGCTGGCCCGCGCCAAAATTGAAGAGCTTTCGCAGTTTTTCCCGCACGGACTTGAGGCGAAAATCGCCTACGAAACCTCACCGTTCGTAAAAGCCTCGATCACCGACGTGGTGAAAACGCTGCTGGAAGCGATTCTGCTGGTGTTCCTGGTCATGTACCTGTTCCTGCAAAACTTCCGCGCCACGCTGATCCCGACCATTGCGGTGCCGGTTGTTCTGCTCGGTACCTTCGCCGTGCTGTATGTCTTCGGCTACAGCATTAACACGCTGACGATGTTCGCCACCGTGCTGGCTATCGGCCTGCTGGTGGATGACGCCATCGTGGTGGTAGAAAACGTCGAGCGTATTATGAGCGAGGAAGGCCTCTCCCCCCGGGAGGCAACCCGCAAATCGATGGGCCAAATCCAGGGCGCGCTGGTCGGCATCGCCATGGTGCTGTCCGCCGTGTTTGTGCCGATGGCCTTCTTTGGCGGCACCACCGGGGCGATTTATCGCCAGTTCTCGGTCACCATTGTTGCCGCAATGGTGCTGTCGGTGCTGGTGGCGATGATCCTCACGCCGGCCCTGTGCGCCACAATCCTCAAACCGCTGCATAAAGGTGAGCACCACGGCCAGAAAGGCTTCTTTGGCTGGTTTAACCGTACCTTTAACCGCAGCGCCGAACGCTACGAGAATGGCGTGGCCAGAATTCTCGCCCGCAGCCTGCGCTGGATGTTGATTTATGCCCTGCTGCTCGGCGGCATGGTGTTCCTGTTCCTCAAGCTGCCGACCTCGTTCCTGCCGCAGGAAGACCGGGGTGTGTTTACGACCTCTGTACAGCTCCCAAGCGGCGCAACGCAACAGCAGACCACAAAAGTGGTGCAGCAGGTTGAGCACTATTACCTGACCAAAGAGAAAGATAACGTTGTTTCGGTGTTCTCCACCATCGGTGCTGGCCCCGGCGGGAACGGGCAAAACGTCGCCCGGATGTTTATCCGCCTGAAGGACTGGGACGAGCGCAGCGCGGACGGCAGCTCGTTTGCGATTATCGAACGGGCGACCAAAGCCTTTAATAAGATTAAGGAAGCACGAGTCATTGCCAGCAGCCCGCCAGCGATTAACGGCCTGGGCAACGCGGCAGGCTTTGATATGGAGCTGCAGGATCACGCCGGTGCCGGGCACGATGCGTTAATGCAGGCGCGTGACCAGCTGCTGGAAATGGCCAGTAGCGACCCACAGCTCACCCGCGTGCGCCACAACGGTCTGGACGACAGCCCGCAGCTGCAAATCGATATCGACCAGCGTAAAGCCCAGGCGCTCGGCGTCTCTATTGACGATATCAACAACACCCTGCAAACCGCCTGGGGCTCAAGCTATGTGAATGACTTTATGGATCGCGGGCGCGTGAAAAAGGTATATGTCCAGGCTTCGGCCAAATACCGCATGCTGCCGGACGACATCAACAGCTGGTATGTGCGCAATAAAACCGGCGGTATGGTGCCTTTCTCCGCCTTTGCGACCTCCCGCTGGGAAACCGGCTCGCCTCGCCTTGAGCGCTACAACGGCTATTCCGCGCTGGAAATTGTGGGTGAAGCCGCGCCGGGCTTAAGTACCGGCACCGCCATGGACATCATGGAACAGCTGGTCAGCAAACTGCCAAACGGCTTTGGCCTCGAGTGGACGGGCATGTCTTATCAGGAACGCCTGTCCGGCGCGCAGGCCCCTGCCCTGTATGCCATCTCACTACTGGTGGTGTTCCTGTGCCTTGCGGCGCTGTATGAGAGCTGGTCGGTGCCGTTCTCCGTCATGCTCGTCGTACCGCTTGGGGTGATAGGCGCGCTGCTCGCCACCTGGATGCGCGGCCTGGAGAACGACGTTTATTTCCAGGTCGGGCTACTGACGGTGATCGGGCTTTCGGCGAAGAACGCCATTCTGATCGTCGAATTTGCCAATGACCTGAACGCCAAAGGTCAGGACCTGGTCGCCGCCACGCTTGAAGCCTGCCGCCAGCGCCTGCGCCCTATTTTGATGACTTCGCTGGCGTTTATTTTCGGCGTGCTGCCGATGGCGACCAGCACCGGGGCGGGCTCCGGCAGCCAGCATGCGGTAGGCACGGGCGTCATGGGCGGGATGATCTCCGCTACCGTGCTGGCCATCTTCTTTGTGCCACTGTTCTTTGTGCTGGTGCGCAGACGCTTCCCGCTGAAAGAGCATCACGACTAAGCGCCGTAGATCTTCGGCCACAAAAAGGCGACCTCTAAAGGGTCGCCTTTTTACTGATGTTCGCTGAGTATTCAGTAGCAGAATATCGCGCCGTTGCTTTTTATGCCGGAACGCTTATTTGCGCAACATATCTTCGATGAAGTCTTTCCACTGCCCTAATTCGTGCTCAATCATAACCGCCTCTCTTGATGTTGGCGCAATTATACGCGGATATATTCTGCGGTTGAACCCTTTTTGAGCGGCGAAGTCTTGAGCGTCTTCACAAATATATTGTTAGCAGAATAATGATTTAGCCTGAAATCGCGGCTCGATAATTCCCCTCACCTGCGGCAAAATGGTTGCCCTCTGAAAAATTAAAACAGGACCGACCGCCACCATGATCACCATGTACGGCATTAAAAACTGCGACACCATCAAAAAGGCGCGCCGCTTTCTGGAAGCTCAGGGGGTGGATTACCAGTTTCACGACTACCGCGTTGACGGGCTGGACGCCGGGCTGCTGAACGGGTTCATCGCGGAACTCGGCTGGGAAGCGCTGCTTAATACGCGCGGGACCACCTGGCGCAAGCTGGATGAAGCTCATCGCGCATCCATCACAGACGCACAAAGCGCGGCAGCGCTGATGCTGGAGATGCCGGCAATCATCAAACGCCCATTGCTCTGCGCGCCCGGTCAGCCTATGCTGCTGGGTTTCAACGAAACTCACTATCAGCAGTTTATCAACGAGGTATAGTCTTATGTCCTGCCCGGTTATTGAGCTGACGCAACAGCTTATTCGTCGTCCTTCCCTGAGCCCGGATGATGCCGGTTGCCAGGCGCTGCTGATTGAACGCCTGCGCGCGATTGGTTTTACCGTTGAACACATGGATTTTGGCGATACCCAGAACTTCTGGGCCTGGCGTGGACAGGGCGAAACGCTGGCGTTTGCCGGGCATACCGACGTGGTCCCGTCAGGCGACGCCGACCGCTGGATCAACCCGCCGTTTGAACCGACTATTCGCGACGGGATGCTGTTTGGGCGCGGTGCCGCTGACATGAAAGGTTCGCTGGCGGCGATGGTCGTTGCAGCTGAACGTTTCGTCGCCCAGCATCCAAACCATAAAGGCCGCCTGGCGTTCCTGATCACCTCCGATGAAGAGGCCAGCGCGACCAACGGCACGGTTAAGGTCGTTGAGGCGCTGATGGCGCGTCGCGAACGCCTGGACTACTGCCTCGTAGGTGAGCCGTCCAGTACTGAAATCGTCGGCGACGTGGTGAAAAACGGCCGTCGCGGCTCTCTGACCTGCAACCTGACCATTAACGGCGTGCAGGGCCACGTTGCCTACCCGCATCTGGCGGATAACCCGGTGCATCGCGCAGCCCCAATGCTCGCAGAGCTGACGGGCATTGAGTGGGACAAAGGCAACGAGTTCTTCCCGGCCACCAGCATGCAGATAGCTAACGTCCAGGCGGGTACCGGCAGCAACAACGTTATCCCAGGCGACATGTTCGTCCAGTTTAACTTCCGCTTTAGCACCGAGCTGACCGATGAAGACATCAAGCAGCGCGTGATTGCCCTGCTGGATAAGTATGAGCTGCGCTATACCGTCGAGTGGTGGCTTTCCGGCCAGCCGTTCCTGACGTCACGCGGTAAGCTGGTGGATGCGGTAGTGAATGCCGTTGAGCACTATAATGAGATTAAACCGCAGCTGTTAACCACGGGCGGTACATCTGACGGGCGCTTTATCGCGCGTATGGGGGCTCAGGTTGTAGAGCTCGGCCCGGTGAATGCCACCATTCATAAAATCAATGAATGCGTAAACGCCGCCGACCTGCAGCTGCTGGCCCGGATGTATCAGCGCATTATGGAACAGCTTGTCGCCTGACGGGCAGTCAACTGAACGAGGTATCAGCATGGAATGGCTATCGCATTACTGGTGGATTATCGTCCTGGTGTTATTGCTGGGGATGTTTATTAACGTCATTAAAGACCTGAGCCGGATAGATCCGAAGAAGTACATGGCAGACAAACCCGAGCTTCCGCCGCATCGTGATTTTAACGATAAGTGGGACGACGAGGACGACTGGCCTAAGAAGAAATAGCCACACGCCTCACTCCGGGCGATTCCGGAGTGAGGCGCATATTTACAGTAGCTCAATCAGATCATCATCTTTCGGTGCTCCGCCGCCGCTCAAAGCCTCATCAAAATAGTGCTTCGGCACGGTGTAGCGTAGGTGATCCAGCGCCGCCTTCATGCTGCGGTCGTCGATCGCATGCCCCAAAGAGTCAATCAGATCCAGCGTGACGTCCCCACCCAGGCTCAGTAATTTCTCGGCGGCATCCACCGAATGCGTCGCAGGGATAACCTTGTCGTTATCACCGTGAATCAGGTGAATAGTGCTGCTGGTAGACGCCTGCTGCGGAAGCTCCGCATAACGCCCGCTAAAGGCGATAATGCGCGCTGCAAGGCCCGGCTGCGCTTTAATGCTCTCCAGCGCCATGATAGCCCCCTGCGAAAAGCCAATCAGCGCCGTGGCCGCTGGCGACACGCCGCTTTGCTGCTGCCAGTAGCGCACGGTTTCAATAAAGGCTGGCATCACGGCATCCACCCGCTGCTGGCGGTTTTCCTCCGCCACGCCCGCCACGGAGAACCATTCCCGGCCAGCGCCGCTTTGGCCCGGGCCGCCAACACTGACCACCAGCGCGTCCGGAAACTCAGGAGCAAACCAGCTGCCGATTTCGCCCATCGCTTTCGCCGTGTCACCCACGCCGTGGAACAGCAGTATCAGTTGGCTGGCCGGTGTGGCTGGGCTTTGGACAACAAAATGGTCATGTTTCATGGTTTTCTCCTGGTTGATGGAGACAACTATACGCCGCTGCCGGGTGATGACCATGCCGTTTCATTGAACAAGTTAGTGGAATTTTTGCAATTGCAAAATACCGTTTCGCAGCGCCTCTGCCCTTGCCTGGTCCAGGTTTTCCAGCGCCTGTCTCGCCTCCTCACGCATCAGCGCAAGCAACGCTTTTTTGCCAGAAAGCCCCAGCCGCTGGCTAAGGACTTCGCTGCTTTCACGCCGCTCGAGGCGACCGCGCAGGGCGTGAAGCGGTAAAGGGCTCGCCAGCAGAAGGCGATTCAACGCCCCCAGGCAGGCTTCCAGCGGACGATGCGCGAAAGCAAAGCCGGACAGCTCTTCCCAGTCTGCTGCCAACAATTCTGTTGGGCTATCCGTGGTCAGAGGCAAAGACAATTCCAGCCAGATTTTTTGCCATGGCCAGTCTCGCTGTAGCCGCTGCCGCTCATTGCCTGCCAGCGCATGACCTTCCGGCGTCAGCGGCAATAGCGCCATTGCGCTGTAGCAGCCGCTGCTGGCTTCTTTATGGCTGCCAATACGCACCAGCTCAAACCCGCAGCGCTGCCAGAAGCGCCATAGCTCATCGGTGTAGCCGAAGCTGACCGAGAGATAGTCATATCGGGCCTTCGCGGCCTGGCGCGCAAGCTGAATCATGCTGGCGCCGATATGTTCGCGCTGGCGCTGAGGATGAACGGCAATGCGGCTGATGCGCAGCCCACGCAGCGTAGCGGCAAGCGGGCTACCGCCATGCGCCGCCAGCGATTGCGCCACCAGATTGCCTTTGGGGCGACGGAATCCGGCCCACACGTTCCGGCTCAGGTTTTCATCCAGCCCGCCCTCTTCGACCATCCACAACGCGCCTGCGCACAGCTCGCCCATATTAGCAGCGATAAAATGCTGGCCGGGAGCATCAAGCATGCGCCTCCAGTCGAGCGGCGAGGTGCGGTAATGTGCGCCGGAGAGCAGCCGGTACATCTGCTGCAGCTGTTCCGGTTTTTGCGACCAGTCAGCCTGATCCACGACCTGTAATACCGGATCGCCCTGCGGGAAGCGCTCAAGATCCGGCTCATCGAACAGCATGATCCGGTCAACGACATGTTCCAGCGGATCGTTTTGCGCCCAGCGGATCGGCGTATCAAGCGTGAAGCGCCTGAGTGACGGCAGCGTTGCGCAAAACTTCAGTAAAAAACCGCGCCCCGTACCCTCATACCCCTGCACAGTTGTGGTCAGCAAAACGCGTGGGAAGCGTTCGGTCAACTGGCGCAGCAGCGGGGCCGGAATCGCTGCCGCCTCGTCAACAATCAGCCAGCGATAAGCCGGCAATTCATGCTCAGCGGCCAGCGCGTCCGGAGCCATAAACTGGAAGGATTCGCCCGCATAACTCGCCAGCACGTCGGTTGCAGCCTTTGCCGGGGCGGTGACCAGGCAAACGCCTGGGCTGCGGCCAACCAACATACCGGCCAGAGCAGACTTGCCCCGCCCTCTGGCCGCCGTCACCACCGCCACGCCCTGCTGCAGATCCGCCAGCTCGGCAAGAATGGCAGCCTGCTCCTGCTCAGGCGCACCGCTCGCGGGCTGCCAGTCAGGACGAAAAGCAAAACGATTCAGGGTAAACGGCTCATGCTGCTGCCATAACACGGACTCTGAGTCCTGCCGTATGCAGCGCTGAAGATGGGAAACAAAATGAGGCACAGGGATCGCCCGGGGAGTATCGCTCCAACGGCAGGAATCTTCATCGGGAAGCGAAGGCCAAAGTGGCCAGTCGGGCGTCAGCAACAGCAGCCAGCTGCCCGCTTTAAGCATGCCGGAAAGCGCCGCGAGCGCGGCGGCATCCAGCCCGAGCCTGGCATCGAATACGGCATGCTGAAACTCACGTCCCAGCATGCTACGCACCGCCGAGGGGGCACAGTGAAAAGGCTGCTCAGGCGAAGGGCCAACCCACAGCCAGTCTCCGGGTAAAGAAGCCGACAGCGTGGCAACCTGCTGGCTGCTCCATTCACTTTCGCCGGCCAGCACCATCAGCCGACGAATGCCCGTTTGCTGCATTTGCGTCGTCGCCAGCTGCAGCTGCTCTATCGTCCCTGCGGTCATTGATTAACGGAGCGCATTGCCGAAGGTGTTGCACTGGGACGGATCGCCGCTGTCAAAACCACGCTTGAACCAGGTGTAGCGCTGCTCTGAAGTGCCGTGGGTAAAGCTGTCCGGCACCACGCGCCCCTGGCTTTGCTGCTGCAGGCGATCGTCCCCGATGGCTTCGGCAGCGTTGAGCGCCTCTTTCAGATCGCCCGAGTCGAGCACCTGCTGTTTCTGCATACTGTTACCCCAGACGCCGGCGAAGCAGTCGGCCTGAAGCTCCATTTTCACCGACAGGCGATTGCCTTCGGCCTGAGACGCATTCTGCTGGAGCTGGCGCACCTTCGGCTCAATGCCCAGCAGCTTCTGCACGTGGTGACCTACTTCGTGAGCAATCACGTAGCCCTGGGCAAAGTCGCCGCCTGCACCTAGCTTATTGCGCATATCGTCGTAGAAAGAGAGGTCGATATAGACGGTGCTGTCCGCCGGGCAGTAGAACGGCCCCATCACGGACTGGCCGGTACCACAGCCGGTACGCGTTGCCCCGCGATACATCACCAGCTTAGGTTGCTGGTAGGTGCGGCCCATTTTCTGGAAAATTTCACCCCAGGTATCTTCGGTTGTCGCCAGAATTACCGAGGTAAACTTAGCGGCCTCGTCGTCTTTCGGACTGATGGTACGCTGCTGGGAAGATTGCTGGGAGACTTGCGGCTCGCCGGACAGGAAGGAAGTGAGATCGACGCCGTAATAGCTTGCCACAATGACCACGACCAGCAGCACCAGGCCACCTTTGCCCCGAGGAATGCGGAATCCGCCGCCACCCATGCTCATGCCAGGGCCGGAGGCGTCATTGCGCCTGTCTTCTACATTGTCGCTTTCGCGACGTCCTTGCCAACGCATACGCTCATCCTCATTCACAATCACAACAGATAATGGATAGATCGTAGGTGGTTACCGGCAGGATTACCATAAGAACAGGCAGTGAAAAAACAGGGTGCGCAAAAACGCACCCCATTGCGCAACGTAAACGATTGCGTGGTTAGTCTAATTTTACGCCGAGACGGTGAGCAACTTCCTCATACGCTTCAATCAGGCCACCCAGGCTCTGGCGGAAACGGTCTTTGTCCATCTTATCAAGCGTTTCTTTGTCCCACAGGCGGCTGCCGTCCGGGGAGAACTCGTCGCCCAGCACCACTTCGCCTTTGAACAGGCCAAACTCCAGCTTGAAGTCAACGAGGATCAGGCCAGCGTCATCAAACAGCTTGCTCAGCACGTCGTTAGCTTTGTAGCTCAGCTCGCGCATGCGGGCCAGATTCTCTTTGCTCACCCAGCCAAAGGTTTCGCAGTAAGATTCATTGACCATCGGGTCGTGCATGGCGTCGTTTTTCAGGAACAGATCGAACAGCGGTGGGTTCAGCTCGATACCTTCTTCAATGCCAAGACGCTTCACCAAAGAACCCGCGGCGCGGTTACGAATCACGCACTCCACCGGCACCATGTCGAGCTTCTTCACCAGC
The DNA here is from genome assembly GCA_009668225.1 of Enterobacteriaceae bacterium RIT693. GTDB lineage: Bacteria > Pseudomonadota > Gammaproteobacteria > Enterobacterales > Enterobacteriaceae > Cedecea. The sequence continues at coordinate 61,295 of WJYK01000007.1, forward strand.
ACTTCGTTATCAGACAGCAGCGCTTCCATCTGGGTCGGAATACCCGCTTCTTCCAGTTTGGCCATAATGAAATGGTTAAACTTGTTGTTTACCATGCCTTTACGGTCGAACTGCTCGATGCGTGCACCGTCACCTGCTGACGTATCGTTACGGAATTCGAGCACCAACAGATCCGGGTTTTCCGTACTGTAAACGGTCTTCGCTTTGCCGCGATACAACTCAGCTTGCTTTTGCATCTTTCTTACTCCAGGTATAGCGATCGCTTGCGCAATCGGAGGGGTTTACCCGTCATACTTCAAGCTGCATGTGCGTTGGTTGCGCCTGCTCGCTCCGGTCACATAGTGAGCTATGCTCCCGGAAATTCCCAGGCTTACCGCCTTCCTGCCGCTCGAATTATTTAGGGTATCTACATAGGCTTAAATAACAAGGGCCGGAATTAACCGGCCCCTGAGTATTACTTGCTGAATGCTGCCTGGAATACAGCGACCAGCGCATCATTCTGGGACTGCGTCAGCGGATGCCCTTTCGGGTCGATGAACTGCAGGCTACTGCGGTTATCGAGGTCGCCAACCTGCAGCTTATAGTCGCCGCTCACGAGGCCTGGGTCTTTCGCACCCAGTTCGGTCCACGCACTGTCGGAAAGCGGCTTGTAGGTCACCGCGAGATTCCCCTGAGAACGGGTACTGTCGGTTACCTTCATACCTACTTTTTCAAGCGCCGCCGGCAGGCGGGTCCAGACGACGTTAAATGGAGCTCGTACCACCAGCATTGGCAGGCCGGTATCATCCGCTGCGCTCTGCACGTCAAGCTGCGAGGCGCTACGGTTGTCCTGCGAGTTCTGGCGAGCAGTATCTGACTTGTCGAGGCCTGAGCTGATGACGTTCAGCATCTGCGCGCTGTAGCGCTGCATTGAAGAGGCATCCGCTACCGGTTTGCCGCCCTGCTCAAGGTTAAGCAGTTTGACCACAACGGACTGCTGGTAACCCTGCGGCTGTACGCTAACCTGATAACGCCCGCGGTACTGCACGTCTTCGTCAGCGCGGTTCCACTGTACCCAGTCGGTTGTCAGGGTTTGGCCGGCATCGTCGCGTTTCGCAATCGCGTAGTTCTGGGATTGCAGAATGCTCACGACCTGAGACCACAGCCCGCTAGCCCTCGTTGCTTCAACCTGCAGCGTGGCGGTATCGCCGGTAAACTGGGTGCGCGCGCCGTTAACCAGAGCCAGAGCCTGCGCCGGTGGGCGAATATCCAACTGCTTGCCTACAGCACCACTGCCGTTAGTGACCGGAATGTTGTAGTCGCCATTCTGTACCGGCAGGATCATCCCCGCCGGAGAGTGGATTTCCGCAAGTGGAGTCGCATCCAGGTAGGACTCATCGCCGCTAACCTGACGCTTATAACGCTGATCGGAACTGCACGCCGCTAATAGCATGGCGAGCGAAACAACAGCAACTTTTGCCACCGTCGACTTCTGTACTGAGTAAGCCATCAAATCTCCCTAAGCTTTACAGCAAACCGGCATGCTTAAGCGCGCTAACAATCACCGGCCGACTGGCGTCAGTCAGCGGCGTCATCGGCAGGCGTAAGGTATCGGTTGCCACAAGACCCAACTCCCTGGCGGCCCATTTCACCGGAATAGGGTTGGGTTCTACAAATAATTTACAGTGCAGCGGCATCAGACGCTGATTAATTTCGCGAGCCTGTGCAAATTGCCCTGAGGTGGCCAGTTTACACATTTCCGCCATCTCACGCGCGGCTACGTTTGCGGTCACGGAAATTACGCCGTGGCCACCAAGCTGAATGAAGTCCAGCGCGCTGGCGTCATCGCCGCTCACCAGGATGAAGTCATCTTCAACCAGCTCTTTGATCTGGTTTACGCGGCTTAAGTTCCCGGTGGCTTCTTTGATACCGATAATATTTTTGATTTTCGCCAGGCGGCCAACGGTTTCCGGCAGCATGTCGCAGCCGGTACGAGACGGCACGTTATACAGCATCTGTGGCAGATGGGTGCTTTCAGCAATCGCTTTAAAGTGCTGGAACAGCCCTTCCTGGGTAGGACGGTTGTAATACGGGGTGACCGTCAGGCAGCCTACAATGCCGCTGTCCTGCAGGTGATGCGTCAGGGAAATCGCTTCGGAAGTGGCGTTAGCACCAGTACCGGCAATAATCGGGATACGCCCGTCAGCCAGTTCAACGGTAAGCTTCACTACGTCGACGTGTTCGTCGTGGCTTAAGGTAGCCGATTCGCCGGTAGTCCCTACCGAGACAATCGCCGATGTTCCGCTGGCGACATGGTAATCAATCAGTTTTTTCAGGCTGGACCGGCAGACATTACCTTTCTCATCCATCGGCGTAATTATCGCGACAACACTTCCCGTAAACATTAGCCACCCTCTGTGCAAACATGTTCTCCAATGTTACGTTTGGTGCCATAGCAAAAGCAAGCTGCCAGAAGGCGCTAAGCGGTTGGCAGCTTACTTTTTTTATGCTTTCCTAATGTGAATCTCACCGATTGACAGGAAGAACGCGCTTGACACCCTCATCACACCATTATTTGGTTATCACAGCCCTGGGCGCGGACCGTCCTGGTATCGTCAATACCATCACCCGCCACGTGAGCAGCTGCGGCTGTAACATCGAAGACAGTCGTCTTGCCATGCTGGGTGAAGAGTTCACCTTTATCATGCTGCTTTCCGGCACCTGGAACGCGATAACCCTGATCGAATCAACCCTGCCGCTAAAGGGCGCGGAACTCGATCTGTTAATTGTGATGAAACGCACAACCGCCCAGGAAAGACCGGCGACCCCGGCCACGGTTTGGGTGCAGGTTGAAGTGGCCGACTCGCCGCACCTGATTGAGCGATTTACCCATCTGTTTGATACCCATCAGATGAACATTGCCGAACTGGTTTCCCGCACTCAGCCTGCAGAAAACGGCGTGGGGCCGCGCCTGTATATTCAGATAACTGCCCACAGTCCCGGCTCCCAGGATGCGACAATTATCGAGCAAGCGTTTAAAGCCCTATGTACAGAACTGAATGCAGAAGGCACTATTAACGTGGTTAACCCACAGCAAGATGATTAAAGACGGAGAGTAGTGATGAGCCCACTGAAAGCCGGTGATAGTGCACCGAAATTTAGCTTGCCCGATCAGGACGGCGAACAAGTAAATTTAACCGACTTCCAGGGACAGCGAGTTCTGGTTTATTTCTATCCAAAAGCAATGACACCAGGCTGCACCGTGCAGGCATGTGGTTTGCGCGACAACATGGATGAGTTGAAAAAGCGTGGCGTGGAAGTGCTGGGCATCAGCACCGACAAGCCGGAAAAGCTGTCCCGTTTTGCCGAGAAAGAACTGCTTAACTTCACCCTGCTTTCTGATGAAGACCATCAGGTCTGCGAACAGTTTGGCGTGTGGGGCGAGAAAACGTTCATGGGCAAAACCTATGACGGCATTCACCGTATCAGCTTCCTGCTGGACGGCGACGGTAAAGTGGAAAAGGTGTTTGATGATTTCAAAACCAGCAACCACCACGATATCGTTGTGAACTGGCTTACAGAAAACGCCTAAGAACACACAAAAAAGCCGACGTCTCAGTCGGCTTTTTTATTCCTGTTATTCCCGGGTGACCGCGTCATCCGCCAGCGAAGCATCCGGCCAGGCATGAACGACGGCTTTAATCAGCGTTGCCAGCGGGATAGCGAAGAACACGCCCCAGAATCCCCACAGCCCGCCGAAAATCACCACCGACAGAATAATCACCAGCGGGTGAAGATTTACCGCCTCCGAGAACAGCACCGGCACCAGCAGGTTGCCGTCGAGCGCCTGAATAATCAGGTACACGCCAAACAGCGTCCAAAACTCGGTGCCCAGGCCAAACTGGAACAGCGCCACGCAGATAACCGGAATGGTGACCACAAACGCGCCGATGTACGGAATAAGCACCGAGAAACCCACCAGCACCGCCAGCAGCAGGGAATAGTTCAGCCCGAAGACAATAAAGCCGATATAGGTCGCCACGCCTACGACGATCATCTCCAGCACTTTACCGCGAATATAATTGGTGATTTGCTGGTTCATCTCCACCCAGACCTGCCCCGCCAGGCCGCGGTTGCGCGGCAGAACGCGGCGCACGGCGTTCAGCATCTGCTCTTTATCCTTCACCAGGAAGAACACCATCAGCGGAACCAGAATCAGATAGATAGCCAGCGTCAGCAGCCCAACCAGCGACGCCAGGGAGAATTTCACCACCTGGTCGCCCATGCCTGACAGCCGCCCGCGCACGTTTTCGGCCATGGCGTCAATAATGCCCGCGTCCACCAGCGCCGGGTAGCGCTTCGGCAGCGTCGCGGCAAAGTCAGAAAGCTTGTTGAGCATCCCTGGCATATCGCGGATCAGGTTGATCCCCTGCTGCCAGGCGACGGGGGCTACAAACAGCACCATCAGCAGCAAAATGCCGACAAACAGCACCAGCACGATAGTCGTCGCCCACGTTCGGGAACAGCCGACACGCTCCAGGCGCGCCGTCGGCCACTCAAGCAAATAGGCCAGAACAATAGCCACCAGCAGCGGTGCCAGCAGGCCATGAAGGAAGAACAGAATGCAAAAGCCCGCCACCAGAATAACCAGCAGCGCAATCGCCTCCGGATCGCTGAAACGACGGCGATACCACTGCAACAACATGTCGAGCATACATCCCTTCCGTGAAGTTTTTTTTGATGGCGAATTGTATCGAAATGTCACCGTAAAGACTTTGCTTTTTACGGCGGATTACAAAGGGAGAATCAACCAAATAAAATCTTCGCAGCTTCAACGCCCTACAGTACACTTCTTTAAGCGAACAAACTTGTACTCATCGTGTCAAAATCTGACAACGACTAAACGGGACAGTAGTTATGGTTAGGCAGTTGAAAAAGACCCTGATTGCAACACTTACGGCCGCACTGCTGGCGGGAAGCGCACTCCCCGTCAGCGCGGATGTGACTGACCAGCTTCCCGACATGGGGACATCCGCAGGCAGCACGCTGTCTATTGGTCAGGAGATGCAGATGGGCGATTTTTACGTCCGTCAGCTGCGCGGCAGCGCACCGCTGATTAACGATCCGTTACTCACGCAGTACATTAACTCGCTGGGTATGCGCCTGGTCAGCCACGCCAACTCGGTGAAAACGCCTTTCCACTTCTTCCTAATCAACAACGACGAAATTAACGCCTTCGCCTTCTTTGGCGGCAACGTGGTGTTACATTCGGCGCTGTTCCGCTATGCCGATACCGAAAGCCAGCTGGCTTCAGTTATGGCGCACGAAATTTCCCACGTGACCCAGCGCCACCTGGCGCGAGCAATGGAAGACCAAAAGAAAAATGCGCCGCTGACCTGGGTGGGCGCCCTGGGCTCAATTCTGCTGGCGATGGCCAGCCCACAGGTCGGGATGGCCGCGCTTTCCGGCACGTTAGCCGGGACTCAGCAGGGTATGATCAGCTTTACCCAACAGAACGAGCAGGAGGCAGACCGCATTGGCATTCAGGTGCTGCAGCGTTCAGGCTTTGATCCGCAGGCGATGCCGGGTTTCCTCGAAAAACTGCTCGATCAGGCGCGCTATTCTTCGCGCCCGCCGGAAATTCTGCTGACTCACCCGCTGCCGGAAAGCCGTCTGGCGGATGCCCGTAACCGCGCAAACCAGATGCGCCCGGTGGTGGTACAGTCCTCAGAAAATTTCTATATGGCGAAGGTGCGTACCCTGGGAATGTATAACTCAGGCCGTAATCAGCTAACGCCGGACCTGCTGGACGCCTGGTCAAAAGGCAACGTGCGCGAGCAAAGCGCGGCGCAATACGGGCGAGCGCTGCAGGCTTTACAGGCGGATAAATATGACGAAGCAAGAAAAGCGCTTCAGCCGCTGCTTACCGCCCAGCCGGCAAACCCCTGGTATCTCGACCTGGCGACAGATATCGACCTCGGCCAGCACAAGGCAAACGACGCTATCAACCGGCTGAAAAACGCCCCGGATCTGAAGAACAACCCGGTGCTGCAGCTGAACCTCGCCAACGCTTATCTTGAAGGCGGGCAGCCCGCCGAAACGGCAACGCTGCTTAACCGCTACACCTTCGCCCATCCAGACGATACCAACGGCTGGGATCTGCTGGCTCAGGCGCAGGGCAAACTAGGCAACCGCGATCAGGAGCTGGCCGCTCGCGCCGAAGTCATGGCGCTAAACGGCCGTCTGGATCAGGCCATTTCGCTGCTCGGAAGCGCCAGCTCGCAGGTGAAGCTCGGCAGCCTGCAGCAGGCCAGGTACGACGCCCGTATCGATCAGCTGCGCCAGCTACAGCAGCGCTTTAAACCTTATATGAAGATGTAACAGGAGTCCGTATGTCCACGAAGGTCGAAATTTACCACAACCCACGCTGCTCCAAGAGCCGCGAAACGCTGAACCTGCTAAAGGAGAACGGCGTCGAGCCGGAGGTGGTGCTTTATCTGGAAACCCCACCGGACGCGGCGACCATCCAGTCGCTGCTGAAGAAGCTAGGCTTCACCAGCGCGCGTGAACTGATGCGCCGCAAGGAAGACCTGTACAAAGAGCTAAAGCTGGATGACGCCAGCCTCAGCGAGGGAGCGCTTATTAACGCCATGGTTGAGCACCCGAAACTCATCGAGCGCCCTATCGTTCTCGCCAATGGGAAAGCCCGTATTGGCCGCCCGCCTGAGCAGGTGCTCGAGATCCTCTAACCTGCCCCGCCCGTTCCCTTCCGGGAGCGGGTTAGCCGCTCACCGGCACAATTTTCAGCTCAGCTAATCCCACGCCAAGCTTACGCGGATCGTGCCCCAGAATATTGCCCTCGTTGGACAGCTGCGGCTTCGGTGGCTCAATGGTCAGCACCCTGTTGCCTTCAGGGTTATCAAAGCGCAGCGTGACGGTAGAGAGCTGGTCGCCAAAGGTGATGGTCTGCTCTTCATCACCGACCTTCACCGAAACCGGCTCGCCGACGTTCGGGCCAAAGGCTTTCGCCACCAGTACCAGATTGAACGTTGTCGGCAGCGGATCCTGATACTCAATCGTTACCAAAGGTGCCATGTTGGCGTTTGACCAGCGGCCCCAGGCTTCCGGGCGCGAAATACCGCTGAACTGCTTCACGCTCTGCGGCGCGCCGGCCACGTTGAAGATAAAGCTGTCCGCCTGGTAGCGAATGCTGTTTTCATCCGCCTTCAGCAAGGCAACGTTGTTTTTAAAACGCGCATTGCTCAGCGTTTGCCCGTCAAACTGCACGTTGTATTCGTCCAGCGGCTTGTCCACCAGCCGCACCGTGGGCTCAGCGCCAAGCTGCCCCTGCGCCACGCACAGCCCGGTGGAAAGCGCGAGCTGCGGCTCCCACAGACGCGCCATTTTGTAGCAGCGGTCGGCCCAGATAAACCTATCGTCGCTTTTAAAATCGGCCAGCTGATAGCGCAGCGGCGCGGAATATTCGCTTTCCGGCAGCGGCTCAATTTTGCCTTTGCCGATTTTCAACAGCAGCGGCAGCTTGAAGTGGGCGCCCGAATAGCTGAACGTATTCTTCTTCTGGTCAATACTGTAGCGGCTGATGGTTTTCGGGAAGTTCCACAGATCGATAACGTCCGGCTTCCACTCGGTGACCTTATCCTTCAGGTTGGTGAAGACCATCGACAGCGACTCGCCGGACAGGCTGCTGCGCCCCAGCCCGATGTAGTTTCCACCGCCGAGAATATCCAGCACCGTGGCACCGTTATCCATCGTGTTGCGCTTCACGGCTTTTATTTCCGCCTGCGGTTTGTCGCCGCGAATCACAAAGAACAGGTTCTGCCTGTCCTGCTTCGTCAGGTATTTATACGCCGTATTGTTCATCGCCAGATGGTCGGAAGAGACCACGATCACCGTGTTACGGAAATACGGCGAGGCTTTGATTTTGTCTATTAACGCCGCGATATGCTCCTGGCTACACGAAACGGCGCTAAATGAGCGGTTTTCTTTGCCATCGTAGCTGTAGCTGCGGCGGTTACATGTTCGCGAAATAAAGCCGTCCGGGTGATGAGTGTCGACCGTCAGGGTAAACAGCGAGAAGCGCTTCCCGGCCTTAGAAAGCTCGATAAACTTGTCATAAGCTTCGTCCAGCACCGTATCATCGTAAAAACCCCAGTTATTCTTGTAATTCGGATCGGCCACCATCCCCTTCAGCTCCTGCGCGCCGTACATATGCTCGAAGCCGTGGGACTGCAGGAAGATATCTTTGCCGGCAAAGCGCAGATCAGCGCCCTGAATAAAGTAGTTTTGATAGCCGGATGCCTTAAGAATATCGCCGAGGCAGATGTTCTTCGGGAAGAAGCTCGACATCGACGCCGAAGAGTTCCCCTCAAAAGGCGCAAACAGCGGGACACCGCACTGCGAAGCCACAATACCCGCGATGGTGTAGTCCATGCCCGCCATCTGCCCGGTGTGGCTGAAATCTATCGCCTGGCTTTTCAAAGCGTTCAGCTCGGGCGCTAAGTCGGGAAACGCCTGCTCATCAAAATAGGTGCGTTCCAGGCTTTCGCCGTAGATATAAACCAGGTTCAGCTTTGGCTGTTTAATGATGCCTTCCGGCACTTTATACCAGTCGGCAAAGTCAGACGTGCCGGTACGGGTCTGGGATTTAATCAGCGACACCACCTGCTGATACGCAGGCGTTGTTTTTATCGAAAACAGCGCCAGAAACAGCGCCAGGGCGCTGTAGCCCAAATGGTGCGGATGGTTCTTTCGGCGTAAAATCCAGGTCAGACCGCCAAAAATGGCAATCAACCCGACGGCCAGGCCCAGCCCGGGCAGAATGTATTTACCGACGCCTGCGCCGGTCATACTGCTGGTGAGCGTATAGAGCACCGCATCGTTAATGCCTTCGCCGGTAAAATAGTTACTGGCCAGCAACGTGACGTTGAGCACGATAAACAGGCCGAGCATCAGCAGGATGATCGTCAGCCACCAGATATTTCGACCGGCTTTTACCGCATAAACGGCAATAGCCGCCAAAAACAGCACCACAGAAAGCAATTCGGACAACGCCAGTACCTCAGCCATCGCGCACCTGGCGCGATTATTCATGCAGAAAAATAACAGCCGGTAATTTAACCTTGCCGACATATTGCTGCAATTCTCCTGACACTACTTTGCGCACGGCATCGACTTTTCAGAATTTCCCCTCAAATTTAGGACTAACGGCCTTTAATAGCTTCTAACTATTACAACCATCGCTACTACAACGGACCGGGGAATTGACCTTTTTGGCGCTTAGATGCTGTAATTTCGCTGCTGTTATAATTTTTTAAAGTGGAATTGTAACGCGCAACACCGGCCACCCTCGCAACGGGTGGCCTTTTTTATGCCCGCAGAAAACGCTGTTAGGTATTACCTCTTGATTCAATAAAACCTACCCATTAGAGCCCCGGGCTAAAATTCGTTACCTTTCTCTCATCGCAAAACGGAGGAAGTTTAGATGTCTTTAATTAATACCAAAATCAAACCATTCAAAAACCAGGCTTTCAAAAACGGCGAATTCGTTGAAGTCACGGAAAAAGATACCGAAGGCCGCTGGAGCGTTTTCTTCTTCTACCCGGCTGACTTTACTTTCGTTTGCCCGACCGAACTGGGCGACGTGGCTGACCATTACGAAGAACTGCAGAAGCTGGGCGTAGACGTGTATTCCGTTTCTACCGACACCCACTTCACCCACAAAGCGTGGCACGGCAGCTCTGAAACCATCGCTAAAATCAAATACGCGATGATCGGCGACCCAACCGGGCTGCTTACCCGTAACTTCGAAAACATGCGTGAAGACGAAGGTCTGGCAGACCGCGCCACCTTCGTTGTTGACCCACAGGGCATCATCCAGGCTATCGAAGTGACCGCCGAAGGTATTGGCCGTGACGCTTCTGACCTGCTGCGCAAAGTGAAAGCTGCCCAGTACGTCGCTTCTCACCCAGGCGAAGTTTGCCCGGCTAAATGGAAAGAAGGCGAAGCGACTCTGGCTCCATCTCTGGACCTGGTCGGCAAAATCTAAGTTTTACCCGCGTTACCCTCTTTTATTTTACGGCTACTCCTTTTGGTAGCCGTTTTTTTCTCGCCACCAGGGAGACTGACCATGCTCGACACAACAATGAAAACCCAGCTCAAAGCCTACCTTGAGAGACTAACGAAACCTGTTGAGTTGATTGCCACGCTGGACGACGGCGCGAAATCATCTGAAGTAAAAGAACTGCTGGCGGAGATCGCTGAGTTATCTGACAAAGTTTCTTTCACCGTTAATAACGACCTGCCGGTACGCAAGCCGTCGTTTTTAATCACCAACCCAGGCTCAAACCAGGGCCCGCGCTTTGCCGGCTCCCCGCTGGGTCACGAATTCACTTCCCTGGTGCTGGCCTTGCTCCAGGTCGGCGGTCACCCGTCCAAAGAGTCTCAGGATCTGCTGGCGCAAATCCGTGAGATCGACGGTGACTTCCACTTTGAAACCTATTATTCCCTCTCCTGCCACAACTGCCCGGACGTTGTGCAGGCGCTGAACCTGATGAGCGTGCTGAACCCGCGCATCACCCACACCGCTATCGACGGCGGCGTTTACCAGAATGAAATTCAGGCACGCAACGTGATGGGCGTGCCTGCCGTATATCTTAACGGCAAAGAGTTTGGCCAGGGCCGCATGACGCTGGCTGAAATCGTGGGCAAAATTGACACCGGCGCAGAAAAACGCGCGGCACAAGCGCTGAACCAGCGTGAAGCTTATGACGTGCTGATCGTCGGCAGCGGCCCTGCGGGCGCGGCGGCGGCGGTTTATGCGGCGCGTAAAGGCATCCGTACCGGCCTGATGGGCGAACGCTTCGGCGGCCAGGTACTGGATACCGTGGATATCGAAAACTACATTTCCGTGCCAAAAACCGAAGGTCAGAAGCTGGCGGGCGCGCTGAAAGCCCACGTGGACGACTACGACGTGGACGTGATCGACACCCAAAGCGCCAGCAAGCTGATCCCGGCGAAAACCGAAGGCGGCCTGCATCAGATTCAAACCGCATCCGGCGCAACCCTGAAAGCGCGCAGCATTATCGTGGCCACCGGCGCCAAATGGCGCAACATGAACGTGCCGGGCGAAGATCAGTACCGCACCAAAGGCGTGACCTACTGCCCGCACTGCGACGGCCCGCTGTTTAAAGGCAAGCGCGTGGCGGTGATCGGCGGCGGGAACTCCGGCGTGGAAGCGGCCATTGACCTGGCAGGCATCGTCGAGCACGTTACCCTGCTGGAATTTGCCCCAGAAATGAAAGCCGACCAGGTGCTGCAGAACAAAGTTCGCAGCCTGAAAAACGTCGACATCGTGCTGAACGCCCAGACGCTGGAAGTGAAAGGCGACGGCAGCAAAGTGACCGGCCTGCAGTACAAAGACCGCGTGACCGAAAGCGTGCATGACGTTGCCCTGGCCGGCATCTTCGTGCAAATCGGCCTGCTGCCGAACACCACCTGGCTGGAAGGCAGCGTGGAGCGCAACCGCATGGGTGAAATCATCATCGATGCGAAATGCGAAACCACCGTCAAAGGCGTATTCGCCGCGGGCGACTGCACCACCGTGCCTTACAAACAGATAATCATCGCCACCGGCGAAGGCGCGAAAGCTTCCCTGAGCGCGTTTGATTACCTGATTCGCACCTCAGCCCCAGAATAAAGCACCTGCCAATAAGGCCGCGCTACAGCGGCCAGCCATAAAAAAAGCGGCTCATTGAGCCGCTTCATCGTGTCGAGAGATCCCAGACAACAGAATGATTGTCATAGGATTTAATTTCAGTAAATAAGGAAAATCAATTGATTGATTTTCGGCTGATAACCACAAAGAGGGAAAAACCACGCTTTTTCCCTCTTTGTTATCAACAAAAGCGGCTCATTGAGCCGCTTTCTCACATCTAAAATAAACTTACTTACGACGCCAGGTCGTGCCGGCCGCGCCGTCTTCCAGCACAATGCCCATCTCGTTCAGACGGTCACGCGCCTGGTCCGCCAGCGCCCAGTCTTTCGACTGACGTGCATCGTTACGCTGCTTGATCAGCGCTTCGATCTCCGCCACTTCGCCGTCGTCCGCCTGCGCGCCGCCCTGCAGGAACTGCTCCGGATCCTGCTCCAGCAGGCCCAGAATTGCGGAGAGCTTACGCAGCGCCGCCGCCAGTCCGTTGGCCGCCGCAGGATCTTCCGCTTTCAGGCGGTTCACTTCACGGGCCATATCAAACAGCACGGAGTAAGCTTCCGGGGTGTTGAAGTCGTCGTCCATCGCTTCGCGGAAGCGGGCTTCAAAGGCTTCGCCGCCAGCAGGAGCAACGCTGCTGTCGGTCCCGCGTAGCGCGGTGTAAAGACGCTCCAGCGCCGAGCGAGCCTGTTTCAGATTCTCTTCGCTGTAGTTGAGCTGGCTGCGGTAGTGGCCGGACATCAGGAAGTAACGCACGGTTTCCGCATCGTAATATTTCAGCACGTCACGCACGGTAAAGAAGTTGCCCAGCGATTTGGACATCTTCTCGCGGTCAACCATCACCATCCCGGAGTGCATCCAGGTGTTGACGTACTCGCCGTCGTGGGCACAGGTAGACTGCGCGATTTCGTTCTCGTGGTGCGGGAACATCAGGTCGGAGCCGCCGCCGTGAATGTCAAAGTGGTTGCCCAGCTCTTTGCAGTTCATGGCGGAACATTCGATGTGCCAGCCCGGGCGGCCTTCGCCCCACGGAGAAGTCCATGCAGGCTCGCCCGGCTTGGACATTTTCCACAGCACGAAGTCCATCGGGTTGCGCTTCACGTCAACCACGTCAACGCGCGCCCCGGCCTGGAGCTGATCCAGATCCTGGCGAGACAGCAGGCCGTAATTCGGGTCGGTCAGCACCGAGAACATCACGTCGCCGTTTTCCGCCACATAGGCGTGATCGCGGGCCAGAAGCTGTTCAACAATTTCGATGATTTCCGGGATATGTTGGGTCGCACGCGGCTCGCTGTTCGGGCGGGAAATGTTCAGCGCGTCGAAATCTTTGTGCATTTCCACGACCATGCGGTCGACCAGCGCCACAAAATCTTCGCCATTTTCCTGGGCGCGCTTAATGATTTTATCGTCGATATCGGTGATGTTACGCACGTAGTTCAGCTCATAGCCGAGGGAACGCAGGTAGCGCGCCACCACGTCAAACGCAACAAAAGTACGGCCATGGCCGATGTGACAGAGATCGTAAACGGTGATACCACACACGTACATGCCTACCTTTCCGGCATGAATAGGTTTGAATTCCTCTTTTTGGCGAGTCAGGGTATTAAATATTTTTAACATCAGGGGATTCCATGTAAGCGTGTGGAAGAATACTCCCTGGTATCTTACCCGATAATTTTCCCCGACGGCAGTCTGCTTTGCATTACTGACTATGATGTAGCGTTATGCTATAACAGCGTGCTGGTACGACGGCACCGTTTGCCGCCGTACTCTCTGACACTCATAGGATGCAAGCATGGTTACTTTTCACACTAATCACGGCGATATCGTCATCAAAACTTTTGATGATAAAGCGCCTGTTACCGTTAAAAACTTCCTGGACTACTGCCGCGAAGGCTTCTACAACAACACCATTTTCCACCGTGTGATCAACGGCTTTATGATCCAGGGCGGCGGTTTCGAACCGGGTATGAAGCAGAAAGCGACTAAAGACACCATTCAGAACGAAGCGAATAACGGCCTGAAAAACACTCGTGGTACGCTGGCAATGGCTCGTACCCAGGCTCCGCACTCTGCCACCGCACAGTTCTTCATCAACGTTGCCGACAACGACTTCCTGAACTTCAGCGGCGAAAGCCTGCAGGGTTGGGGCTACTGCGTGTTCGCAGAAGTGGTTGAAGGTATGGACGTGGTTGAGAAAATCAAAGGCGTTTCCACCGGCCGCAGCGGTATGCACCAGGATGTACCGAAAGAAGACGTTATTATCGAAAGCGTAACCGTAAGCGAATAATGTCGACGCTGTTTATTGCAGATTTACACCTCTGCTCAGAAGAACCGGCGATCACCGCCGGTTTTCTGCGTTTTTTGGCCGGTGAAGCCCGCCAGGCGGATGCGCTTTACATCCTCGGTGACCTGTTCGAAGCGTGGATTGGCGATGACGACCCGGAACCGCTGCACCAGCAAATCGCCACCGCGATCAAAGCGCTGGTTGATTCAGGCGTGCCCTGCTACTTCATTCACGGCAACCGCGACTTCCTGCTCGGCAAACGCTTTGCCAGAGCCAGCGGCATGACACTGCTACCCGAAGAAAAGCTGCTCGACCTGTATGGCCGCAAAGTGCTGATCATGCACGGCGACACGCTGTGTACCGACGACGAAGGCTATCAGGCGTTTCGCCGCAAGGTTCACCAGCCGTGGCTTCAGGCGCTGTTTCTTGCCTTCCCTCTGTTTATACGCCAACGCATTGCCGCCCGGATGCGCGCCGGTAGCAAGGCCGCCAACAGCAGCAAGTCTATGGCCATCATGGACGTTAATCCCCAGGCCGTGGTCGACACCCTCACCCGCCATAATGTTCAATGGCTGATTCACGGGCACACTCACCGCCCGGCAATCCATGATCTTACCGCCAACGGGCAACCCGCTTTCCGCTGCGTATTAGGCGCATGGCATGAAGAAGGGTCGATGATCAAAGTGACGGCGGAAAACGTCGAGCTGCTCCACTTTCCTTTCTAATAATAAAGCCCGCTTTTTTGCCGATTTGCTAACCACGCAACCGTTTTCCTTGCCCGAAGTTCGTGCTATTCTCTGAGCCCTTCTGAGCGGGCGCCCGACGCCCGATGATGTCTGCACACCCACAGGAGTTTTGAGACGCATGTCTTCTGAGCACACCCCGGCGCGTATCGCCATTGTTATGGGTTCCAAAAGTGACTGGGCCACCATGCAGTTCGCCGCTGAAATCCTTACCGCCCTGAATGTCCCTCACCATGTCGAAGTCGTCTCCGCCCACCGCACGCCGGATAAACTGTTCAGCTTTGCCGAGCAGGCGGAAGCCAATGGCTACCAGGTGATCATCGCTGGCGCCGGTGGCGCTGCGCATCTGCCGGGTATGCTGGCCGCGAAAACCCTGGTCCCGGTGCTGGGTGTGCCGGTCCAAAGCGCTGCTCTTAGCGGCGTGGACAGCCTTTATTCTATCGTCCAGATGCCGCGCGGCATTCCGGTCGGCACGCTGGCTATCGGTAAAGCCGGAGCCGCAAACGCCGCCCTGCTGGCCGCGCAGATCCTGGCCCTGCATGACGCAGACCTGAGCCAGCGCCTGGCGACCTGGCGTCAGACCCAGACCGACGAAGTGCTCGATAATCCGGACCCACGGAGCGAAGCATGAAGCGCGTCTGTGTATTAGGTAACGGCCAACTGGGGCGCATGCTCCGCCAGGCCGGTGAGCCGCTGGGCATCGCCGTTTACCCTGTCGGGCTGGACGCCGAGCCGGAAGCCGTGCCGTTCGCTCAAAGCGTGATCACCGCCGAGATTGAGCGCTGGCCGGAAACCGCGCTCACCCGCGAACTGGCGCGTCACAACGCCTTCGTTAACCGTGATATCTTCCCGATCATCGCCGACCGCCTGACGCAAAAGCAGCTGTTCGATAAGCTCGGCCTGGCCACCGCGCCGTGGCAATTGCTCTCCGGTAGCCACGAATGGCAGGACGTGTTCAGCCAGCTCGGCTCTCTGGCGATTGTGAAGCGCCGTGTCGGCGGGTATGACGGCCGGGGCCAGTGGCGCTTACGTGCCGATGAAACCGACCAGCTGCCGGAAGAGTGCTACGGCGAATGTATCGTCGAGCAGGGCATTAATTTCTCCGGCGAAGTTTCTCTGGTGGGCGCACGCGGCCATGACGGCAGCACGGTGTTCTATCCGCTGACCCACAACCTGCATCAGGACGGCATTCTGCGCACCAGCGTTGCCTTCCCGCAGGCCAATGCCGAACAGCAGCGCCAGGCCGAAAGCATGCTCACCGCCATCATGCACGAGCTGGGCTACGTCGGCGTGATGGCGATGGAGTGCTTTGTCACCCCAGCCGGTCTGCTGATCAACGAGCTGGCTCCGCGCGTGCACAACAGCGGCCACTGGACGCAAAACGGCGCCTCCATCAGCCAGTTCGAGCTGCACCTGCGCGCCATTGTGGATTTGCCGCTGCCACAGCCTGTGGTGAATGCCCCGTCGGTGATGGTGAACCTGATCGGCACCGACCTGAACTATGCCTGGCTGAAGCTGCCGCTGGTACACCTGCACTGGTACGACAAAGAAGTTCGTCCGGGCCGCAAAGTCGGTCACCTCAACCTGAACGACAGCGACACCGGCCGCCTGGGCGCCTCGCTGGAAGCCCTGGTTCCCCTGCTGCCGGTGGAATACGCCAGCGGTATTGCCTGGGCGCAGAGCAAGCTGGTGAAGTAAAAACGCGTCGCGTCTGACCCTCTGTTCGACTTTAGAGGGTCAGACCAATTTCCCCCTTCCCCTTTCCTTTGCCCGACCAGAAGCGCACAATCCCTCACGTTTCGCCGCTTCAGACTAAGGTTATGCCATGGAAAAACGCCCCAACGCGCAGGACTACGACCGCCTGCTGCTCAACGACATCCCGCTGATAGACGTTCGCGCCCCGGTAGAGTTCGCTCAGGGAGCGATGCCCGCTGCCCATAACTTACCTCTGATGCTGGACGATGAACGCGCGCAGGTCGGGACATGCTATAAGCAGCAGGGCCAGCAGGCCGCCGTCGAACTGGGGCACCGGCTGGTGAGCGGCGAGCGAAAAGCCAGCCGGGTCGAACGCTGGCTGGAGAGCTGCCGCCAGCAGCCTGAAGGCTATTTGTGCTGCGCCCGGGGCGGGATGCGCAGCCACATCGTACAGCACTGGCTACGGGAAAATGGCCTCGAATACCCTCTGGTCACCGGCGGCTACAAAGCCCTGCGCCAGCATGCCATGCAGGTAATCGACACCCGTTCGCAGTGGCCGATGATTATCGTCAGCGGCAACACCGGCTGCGGCAAAACCATCCTTATCCGCTCGCAGCCAACGGGCGTTGACCTTGAAGGCCTGGCGCACCATCGCGGCTCGTCGTTTGGCCGCACGATTGTGGCCCAGCCTTCTCAGGCCAGCTTCGAAAACACCCTCGCCGTCACCCTGCTGAAAATCAGCCTGACCGAGCCCAAAACGCTGGTGGTGGAAGATGAAGGCCGGATGATTGGCTCCCGCCATATCCCCGAAACCTTCAGGGAACAGATGCTGCGCTCGCGTATTGTGGCGATCGACGATCCGTTCGAACTGCGGCTGGAGCGCCTCAAAAACGAATACTTCGAGCAGATGATCGAGGCGTTTTTATCCGTCAGCGATGAAGAAAGCGCGTGGCGCGATTACGCCGAGTACCTGCACCACGGCCTGTTTGCCATCCGCCGCCGTCTGGGCATGGAACGCTTCCAGCAGTTCACCGCCAGGCTGGACGAGGCGCTGCTCACCCAGCGGAAAACCGGCTCCTGCGAAGGCCATCTGGCCTGGCTGTCGCCGCTGCTGAAAGAGTATTACGATCCGATGTATCGCTACCAGCTCAGCCAGAAGGCCGACCAGATCGTCTTCCGGGGGGATTACCAGCAGGTCGAGTCCTGGCTGCGCAGCATTAACGGTTAGCCGATTTATCCCCTGCGGAGAGCGCCAGCCCCAACCCGGTTACCGCCAGCAAGACCAGAGGAATGCCCACTGCCCACGGCAGCGTAAACGAAAGCGCGAACAGTGCCGTGCCGGTAGCCGGCCCCACCGATCCCTGCAAATCGCTCACCGCCGAAAGCGCAGCCATGTACGTCGCGCGTAACCGCGCCGGGGCTAACTTGTTCACCGCCGTCGGGATCAGCGGGCCGGTCATCATCTGGGACAGCGAATAGAGGCAGACCGCCATTACCAACGTGACAATGTGCGGATAAGCCAGCAGCAAAACAAAGGCGGCGATCAGCGCGGAGCCTGCGCTCAGGGTGATAAACAACGGCGAACGTCGGGCAAACAGCTTTGTTAAGGCTAACTGACCAACCGTGTTAATCCCCGCGCCGAACGCGAACAGATAACCAATGCTGGCGGCGCTCATCCCCATCTGATTGCTCGCGTACAGCGGCATGACGGCCTCCACCCAGCTCCCGGCGACGCCCAGCAGCAGCACCCAAATCAGCAGCCTGGCCAGGCGGCGATCCCGGAACGCTGGCAGCAGCGCGCTGAGCCCTTCTTCATCGTCGGCCTCATCGTCCACTCCAGCGGCCATCGGACGCGTTTCCGCCAGAGAGATCGCCAGCATCAGGCCACCGGCCACCATCACCGAACCTCCGGCCAGAAAAACGTAGCCCAGCCCCTCTTGCACCAGCACCGTCCCCAGCAGCGGCCCGGCAATCGCGCCCGCCCCGGAACACACGCGCATGATGCTGAACTGGCGGCGGTGCTCCGAGGCAGGCGTGGCGTCCGCCACCACGGTGTAGATAGTCGGGTGCAGCACCGATTCAAACAGGCCAATAACGATCAGCACAGCGGCGGCGGCAAAAACGCCGTGCGCAAAGAACAGCGCAATAAAGCCCGCCCCGACGCCGGTCGCCGAAATAATCAAAACGGGCCTTCTGCCCACGCGATCGGCAATGCCGCCGATAAACGGCGCGGCCAGCAGCTCGCCCCCGGCATAGCAGCCGAACAACAGGCCAATAAACTCCACCGGAATAGCCGCAGACTGCTGCGCCCACAGCGGGAAAAAAGGCACAATCGCGCCGTCGACCAGGCCAACGATGAAATAGAGGATAAAGCCCAGAACGTGGGGCTTGCGGTACGAAACAAGGGGAGATGCAAACAGTGCCATGATATTACCCAAGTACAATTACCCCGAATGCCGGGGAGAATATGTACGTTGGATAACGTTAACGTTTACGACTTGCGAGAAGCTGGCCCGATACTAGCCAATCGCCGGGAAAAGGGCAACTGTGAGATTTGGGGGAGAGAATAACCCTCGGCTATTTTTGCTATTGGCACATGCTCACTTTTTGAGAAATTCTGGTCTGCTGATAGGTGTTTAATTAGTGTCGGAAATCAACCGTACTATCATTTCTTGGGGTTGCATTTAAACCTTTAGCAATGTTATAAATTACAAGCCCTATGTAAAGACATAGGGGTGATGTACAGTTTGTCAACTCTCGGATTACGTTCCGCCCAGAGGCTGACTAACAAGTGGATGATGCTCATAACGGTCTCCATGATACTGATTACATTATACAGTGTTTCTAACATTTGCGGTGAAATGCGCTATTGGACTCCTTATAGTCCTTTGTGTATGAGAAGGTTGGATAAAGACCACTTTGTTAAGCCGGGGTGATGTATTACTGAACGACCGCAGTTCAAAATCGCCCCGGTTTCACAATTCTTGAGAATTCACAAAATGGTATCAAATGAACATCCTTGGTTTAGGAAACGTGGTTATCTTCATTTTGATAAACCTATTTCCTTTGAGCACGCCCTAAATATAGTCACCACTCCTCAAGCAGTTGCAACTCATTCTTTTTTGCCATTTATTACTTTTACCTCAACCACTTACAAAGTACAAAAAGATAAAGGCACTAATGCTATAAATAAAACGATCAAAGAGAGACCAATAGCTTATTCATCTCATGTGGATAGCCACATATATTCTTATTACGCTGAAATACTTGATGAATTATATGAAAAAGAGTTATGTGCAAATGGTATTTCAAAAAACGTTCTCGCTTTTAGAGCATTAAATAAAAGCAATATTGAATTTGCATATGAGGCCTTTCAAGAAATAAAACATAGAGGTAATTGCAGTGCAGTTGGCTTAGATCTATCGAAATTTTTCGATACTCTTGATCATTCTTTTTTGAAAAATGCTTGGTGTAGATTACTCTCCACAGACAAGTTGCCTGAAGATCATTATGCTGTTTTTAAAGCCATCACAAAATTTTCCAAAGTCGATAAAAATAAAGTTTATGATTTGATGGATGTTCCTAAAAACAATGCTAGACATACAAAAAAAACCAAGAAACAGATTTGTTCTTTTTACGATTTCAGAAATAAAGTCAGAAAAGCTAATTTGATAACATCTAATAAGGCCAATTTTGGAATACCACAAGGCTCTCCAATAAGTGCTCTGTTATCTAACATATATATGCTCAACTTTGACATTGAAATGAACGAATATATTTCATCATTAGGTGGTGTCTATTTTAGATATTGTGATGATATGCTTTTCATTGTTCCTTCACATGAAAAAAATAATGTTGCTGGAGAGGCAGAAAAAAGGTTATTCAAGCTAAAAGTTTCTCTTAATGTAAAGAAGACAGAAATTAGAGAGTTCGTAGTTACTCCATCTAAAATAAAATGCGACAAGCCTCTTCAATATTTAGGATTTCTATTTGATGGTAATAATATATTTTTGAGATCATCATCTCTTTCACGTTACTCCGACAGGATGAAACGCGGTGTACATCTTGCGAAAGCAACTATGAAAAGCAAAAATAAAATAAGAAAAAACAAGGGCCTACCAAGCAAGGGTTTATTTAAAGAAAAAATATACGCTCGTTATGCTCACGTAGGCAGGCGGAATTTTTTAACCTATGGATACAGAGCCTCACGTATAATGCATTCGAATTCAATAAAAAAACAATTGAAGCCCCTTTGGAAAAGATTACAGAGAGAAATTGACAAATAAAAAGCTGATGATGTGAATCCACCTGACGTCAATAACGTACTTCATCCTAGATTTGTCTCAGTACGATTTTCATTCTGAACTAGGCGCCTTACCCAATATACTTAACGAAGTCAGATAATAACTCATCACAGACATCTTTCAATGACCGTCCTTCCCCACCAGGGGAAGGCGACCATTCAACCAAAAAAATCAATGAACCAAATTCAAAACCCTGCCCTGAATCATTCTTAATCCGCCGTCCACCGAACGAGCAAATCTCGGGGCTTTTAAATCTTCAGCCAGCGCAACGATCAGCTCATACAGCAGGCCGGTCATCTGCTGCGTTTGCTCCGGGGATTCTTGCTGATTCAGCAGGACTATTGTTAACGCCACGCAGTATTCGCGGAGCGGTTCGGAGTCTGTTGCCATCGGGTTGTAGCAGATGCTGGCTTCGCTATCTTTGAGCGTCAGCTTCTCTATCAGGTAGTCCGGCAGCGGGGCTTTGAGTACGCTTTTCAGGACTTCCAGCCCAGCGAGCAGGCGGCCGCAGAGCGCCATGCGTTCCGTTTGATTCTGGTTTTCAAGTAAATGTTCGGCGTACTGCTCGCAAATATCGAGCACCTGGAAGAGATCCATCGTTGCACCCTGCGGCTTTTCTAGCAGGGTTGCGATATCGCCCGCAAATGCCGGGTCGTGTGGGGTGATTTCAGGGTGAGTCTGTGTGTTACTATCTTCGTTAGCCATGATGTGACTCCGTGTAAGTTACGTTGTGGTCAGCCCTCGTCTGGTGTTCCACCACCTTTCGAGGGCGCTTCTTTTTCCGGCCTTCACCGGACTTATCTCTTGATCATCTCTCCGAGCATACTGGATGGCTGCACAGTAACCCAGATGAAAAACCAGGCAGATTGGCAAACTTCGAGGCGGCTCGCAGGAATGATGAAACGCTTGGGGGAATTGCAGTTTGGGGGCTTATCAGGAAGAAAGCAGGCCGAACGGACGTCCGGCCAGAAAGCAGATTAATGCCTGTCGCGCTTGTCCGCGCGTTTGGCGAGATAGTCGCCAAACATTTGCACGATCTGCACCAACACAATCAGCGCCACAACCGTGACCACCATGACCTGGGTTTCGTAGCGGTAATAGCCGAAGCGGATCGCGAGGTCGCCCACGCCGCCGCCGCCGACAATCCCCGCCATCGCCGAGTAACCGATCAGGCTGACCAGGGTTATGGTTAACCCACGCAGCAAACCGGCGCTGGCTTCCGGCAGCAGCACGGTGCAGATGATGCGCATCGGGCTGGCGCCAAAGGCCTCAGCCGCTTCAATAATGCCTTTATCCACTTCCCGCAACGCGCCGTCCACCAGGCGGGCATAAAACGCAATTGCCGCCACCGACAGCGGCACGGAAGCCGCAATCGGCCCGATGGTGTTGCCGAGCAGGAACTGCGTCAGCGGCAACAACAGCACCAGCAGAATGACGAACGGCACCGAGCGCACGATGTTCACCACCACCGAGCTGAAGATGTTCAGCGCGCGGTTCTGCCAGAACAAATTACGGTCGGTAACGAAGATCAAAAAGCCCAGCGGCAGGCCGCCGATAATCGCCAGCAGCGTGGAAATGCCCAGCATCTGGAAGGTTTCGCCAAAGGCAATAGTCAGGTCCGCGACTAAATCATCCATTCAGCACCTCCACACAGGCCGTATTTTTCCGAATATGGTCGATGGCATCCCCTACCGCCGCCGGGTTGCCGGGCGCGGTAATCGCCACCACCAGAATGCCCAGCGCCCGGTCGCTGATGTACTCGATTTTGCCGTGCAGAATGTTCACGCCGACCCCAAACTTCACCGCCGCGAAGGAGAGCACCGGCTGTTCGGCCGAGTCGCCGACGAACATGATTTTCAGCAGCGCGCCGCGCATGTTGTCGAGCAGGCGCACCGGCAGCGTCAGGTTCAGCGTGTGGGACACCAGCTGGCGGGTAAATTCATGCTGCGGATGAGCAAAGATGTCGAACACCTCGCCGGACTCCACCACTTCCCCGCCGGACATCACCGCCACGCGGTCGCAAATCGTTTTGATCACGTTCATCTCATGGGTGATCAGCACGATGGTGATCCCCAGTTGCTGGTTGATCTTCTTCAGCAGCGCCAGAATGGTGGCCGACGTTTCCAGATCCAGCGCGGAAGTCGGTTCATCACAGAGTAAAACATCCGGGTGGTTAGCGATGGCGCGCGCAATGCCCACGCGCTGTTTCTGCCCGCCGCTCAGCTGCACCGGGTAGCGGTTGGCTTTGTCGGCCAGGCCCACCAGCTCAAGAATTTCATCCACGCGCGGGCCGATTTTACTGCGTTCCCAGCCCGCAGCTTTGAGGCTGAAAGCCACGTTCTGCCTGACAGTCCGGGTATGCATCAAATTGAAGTGCTGGAAAATCATGCCGATGCGCTGACGCGCTTTGCGTAGCTCGGCGCCCTGCAGCGCGGTGATCTCGGTTCCACCGATTTTTACGCTGCCCTCACTTGGGCGCTGGAGCGCGTTCAGGGTGCGTAATAAGGTACTTTTCCCGGCGCCGCTGGTGCCAACAATGCCAAAAATCTCACCGGCGCCAATGTGCAGCGAAACATCGTTCACCGCCCGGCTGGTCTGGCTCCGGCCCGTGGGGAAGTCCACGCAGACCTTTTCAATCTCAATCATGACAACCTCAAAT
This sequence comes from Enterobacteriaceae bacterium RIT693, assembly GCA_009668225.1. Classification (GTDB taxonomy): domain Bacteria; phylum Pseudomonadota; class Gammaproteobacteria; order Enterobacterales; family Enterobacteriaceae; genus Cedecea. The sequence goes on from WJYK01000007.1 coordinate 84,690, forward strand.
CAGCGATAAAGAGCAGGCATCCCGCCTGCCCGCTTTGCTCTGGTTACTTTTTATCGGCGGCAACCATCCAGTCCGGTTTCTGGAAGGCGTTGAAAATATTCTGCGGATCGTCGATCGCTTTTTCGTAGGCCGGGGACTTCACGGTCTCCACGATGTCTTTGGCAAACGGTTTATCCGCATCTTCGGCACGCACCGCGATGATGTTTTTGAGGTTCTCGTCCAGGTGTTCCTGTTTGAGCGCAGAGGAGAGTTTCAGCCCGGCGGCAATGGCAAAGTTACCGTTGACCAGCGCGGCGCTGGCGCTATCCAGCGTGCGCGGCAGCTGTGCGGCTTCCAGCGATTTAAACACCAGGCCTTTCGGGTTGGTGGCGATGTCGCGCTCGGAGGCCTTGGTCGGGTCAATGTTGTCTTTGATGGTGATAAGCTCCATCGACTGCAGGAAGCGCAGCCCACGGGCGAGGTTGGTCGGGTCGTTAGACAGGGTGACAATGTCGCCTTTCTTCAGCTCGTCCAAGCTTTTGACTTTATGGGAATAAATGCCCATCCCGGCGGTTGGCACGGTAATCAGCTTCGCCAGCTTGAGGTTTTTGTCGGCGGTGAATTTGTCGAAGTACAGCGAGTGCTGGAACAGGTTGGCGTCGATGCTGCCGTTGGCCAGCGCCATGTTGGGCTGCACGTAGTCGCTGAACTCGCGCACCACGACTTTATAGCCTTTCTCTTTTAACGACGGGGCGATGGCCTGTTTGACCATATCGCCGTAAGGCCCCGGCGCCACGCCGAAGACGATGGTGTGCGGGTCGCTGTTGGCCTGAGCAAACTGCAGGCCGCTGGCCAGAAGTAAAGCGCCGGTCGCCACGCGCCAGCCGAAACGATTTCCCATGGGTATTCTCCCTTACAGAATGATGTGTGGTGTCCTGAGGCGAGCCTCTTTCACGGGCCGCTTACTAAGTCGTTGATCCAACTGGACAGAGTAAGATGGCACATTCCGTTAACAGGGTTAATTGAAAATATTTCATCTTGCGCGCGGGAGAAGGCGCGGCGGGCATAAAGCGGGCTTTTGCGAATAACAAAAAAGCAAAGCGGATTTTCCGCTTTGAGATTGATGACAAACACCCGAAAAGCGTGGTTTTCGGGTGTTTGGGGTAAATCATAGAACATAATTCATTGTTTTTATTAGGTCGCAGTTCGACCTTTTTCAGGACAACGAACTTTGTGAAAAGTACCCAAAGCGGAAATATCCGCTTTGGGTATTAAAAGAACGCTGACTTAGAAATCGTAGCGCAGACGAACCAGGTTCATGTCGCCCAGGTTGTCGGTGCTGGAGGTGAAGACGTGCTCGTAGTCCACCTGGAAGCCGTAATCCAGCTTGAAGCTCACGCCTACACCGTTGTCGATGCGCTGGTAGCTGCGGCCGGTCACGTACTGCAGACGGTCACCCATGAAGTATGGCTGTACGGATTTCACCGCGTACTGGCCAACCGGGATGGTGTAACCCGCAAAGTACTCGATGCCCCACGCGTCGCCGGAGAAGTAGTTGTTGACGTCTTTCAGCTTGGTGGTCAGGAAGTTCTGGTACCAGCCGCCACCGAAGCTAAACGTCCAGTTGTCCGGTTTCCAGCTCAGTGCGGTCCCGTAGATGTTCTGGTTGTAAGACTTGCTGTCGCCGTCGTTCGGGTTACGCATATCGGCACGGGTGTAGTTCCATGCGGTGCCCCAGGTCAGGTCTTTGGTGATGTGGTAATCCACGCCCAGAGAGCCGCCGCCTTTACGCTTGTAGCGCATGCCGGTGGTGGCACGGATGTCGTGATCTTCAAACAGGTAAGAAGCGTAAACGTCCGCATCGCCGAAGGTATTTTTGTACTTCAGCATGTTGCGGGAACGGTAAGAGCCGTCGTAGTCGCCGTTCATGCCGTTACCCGGAGCCTGACCTATCATGTCGTAGTCCCAGATATCGGTTTTCGCGCCAACCACATCATAGTAGATGCTGTTTTGCTGGCCGTAGGTCAGCTGACCCCAGGTTTTGCTTTTCAGGCCGGTGTACAGCATACGGCGAGTGGTATTGTTCGCGCCTTCTGCATAGTGGTTGTCCCACTCAAATACCGCCGGAATATTTACGCCCAGCTCGTAGAAGCTTATCCAGCTAATATCATCGAACAGATAATAATCAGCCGCGAAGCGGAAACGGGTGCCGCCGTCAAAGCCGTTACGTTTGTAAGAGCCTTTGTCGCCGTCGCCGGACATCATATTAAACTGTGGACGAATACTGCCGCCCACGGTGAAGTTGAGGCGGCTCAGCGGGTTACCGGCCTGAGGATCTTGCTTCAGGACGGTGATTTCTGCGTTAGCGGCGAAAGACGCCATACCTGCAAGCAGGCCGGCCCCAATCAGTAATGGTAAAGCGCGCAAATTTGCTTTCATGTGGATCCTTAGTAACCGTATTTATTATAAGCGCGGGCATATTAACGCTTATTAAGTCCGATTTCTGAGGGATTTTTATTAATTCGTGCGGTTATCTATCAGTCTTTTCTTAATAGATATTAAAAAAACGACAATAAATGCAGAAAATATGTTCTGACGCAATAAATAGCGAAATATAACGAAGTTTATAACGGTAGCCGGGCGTCCTTGCCCGGCCTCCTCAGACGACAAACTGGCGGAACAACGCCTTCCCTTTCAGCAGGCGAACGCCCAGCCAGCCGCCGCAAAGCGACAGCAATACCGCCCCGGTAACAGGCAGCACGATCCACAGACGCAAATCAGGCTCCCACGGGAAGTCGAACACCCGCGTTTGCAGCACGCCAAGCGCCGTTTCGGCCCCGATGGCCGCCACCAGGCCGGACACCAGCCCCAGCACGGCGAACTCGCACCATAGCGTGGTTCTGAGCAGCTTTTTGCCCGCGCCCAGCGTGCGGTAAACCACCAGTTCCTGATGGCGCTGGCGCATGCCAACCTGCACCTGAGCCAACAGCAGCAGCAGACCGCAGGCGGTCACCAGCACCACCATCACCTCCAGCGCGCGGCTAACCTGCTCCAGCACCTGACCGATTTGCTTCAGGATAGCCCCGATATCCAACAGGCTGACGGTCGGGAATTCGCGGTTAAGCTGGGTCAGCAGGCCGTTACTTCCCTCCCAGCGGAAGCTGGTGAGCCAGCTCTGCGGCTGCCCGTCGAGCGAGCCCGGCGGGAAGATAAAGTAGAAGTTTGGCCGCAGGCTTTCCCAGTCCACTTTGCGCAGGCTGGTCACCTTCGCGGTGAAGTCCTGGGTATCTCCCATGAAGGTCACGCTGTCGCCGAGCCTGATGTTCAGCCGCTTCGCCACACCGTCGTCCATCGACACTTCCCCGGCCTTCGGCGGCCAGCTGCCCGCAAGGATCGGGTTATGATCCGGCTTCTGGCTCTGCCAGGTCAGATTCAGCTCGCGGTTCAGCGCTTCGTCCGGGTTGCCCTCGGTGGACTGGCCGTTAATCGCCGTCATGCGCGCCCGCACGATGGGGTAAAACGAATCCGGGATCACCTGATGGTCGGCGAGGAAGGTTTTCACCGGCTGAACCTGCTCCGGCGCAATGTTCACCAGGAAGTAGTTCGGGCTTTCCGGCGGCAACTGCTGCTGCCATCTGTCCAGCAAATCGCCCCGCAGCACGAGCAGCAGCGCCAGCAGCATAAAGGAGAGCGAGAACGCCGCCAGCTGGCTGAGCGTCGCCCACGGCTGGCGAAGCAGGCGGTTAACCGCCAGGCGCAGGGCCAGATTTTTCAGCGTCAGCTTCTTAAGCAGCTTCAGCACGCCCCAGCCAACGAGGCCGCACAGCGCCGCCAGCACCAGCGTGCCCGCCAGCACCGCCCAAAGTAGCGAACTTCCGCCCATGAGCAACGCCAGCAGCAGTACCACAACGACGCTAATCACCGGCAGATAAATTTTCAGCGGCCAGACGCTGGCCACGGCGTCACGGCGCAGCACGCGCAATGGCTGAGTCGCCAGCAAAAGTCGATACGGACGCAGCCCCACCAGCACGGAGATTGTTACCATCGCGCCGATAGCCCACACCCACGGCCAGAGGCTCGCTGGCGGCAGCGCGGCCGGCAGCACCGGCTTCAACAGCTGCATCAGTGCGGCTTCAAACAGCAGCCCGACGGCGCCCCCGGCAATCGCCGAAAGCAGCAGCACCATCAGCCACTGGCCGATAATCAGCTTACGCAGCGCCGCCCTGCCCGCCCCCAGCGTTTTCAGAATAGCCACCAGGTCGTAGCGGCTGCGGCAGTAGTGGCTCATCGCCACGGCAATCGCCGCCACGGCCAGCAGCAGCGTCAGCAGGGCAGAAAGCAGCAGGAACTGCTGAGAACGCTCCAGCGACTTGCCCAGCGCGCCTTCGTCCTGCTCCATGCCGATCCAGCGCTGCTCCGGCTTCAGCTTCGGCAGCAGGAAGTTTTCAAACTGCTGCAATTGCTGTGCGTCGCCGCCAAACTTGTAGCGCCAGCTAATGCGGCTGCCGGGCTGCACCGCCCCGGTTTTCTCGACGTCGGCCAGGTTCATCATCAGCCGGGGCGCAATCTGGAACGGGTTAAACCCGGCGTCCGGCTCCTGAATCACCTGCCCGGCAATACGCAGCGTGGCATCGCCCACATCTATGTTATCGCCGACTTTCAGGTTGAGTAGAGCCAGCAGGCGAGGCGCAAGCAGCGCGGTACCCGGCTCCGGTTTCAGTCCCGGCGGGTTAGTTTCCAGCTCGCCGTACATCGGGTAAACGCCGTCGACCGCTTTCACATCGGCCAGCTGCGGCGTATCCCCGGCAAAGGTCATGGTGGCGAAGCTCAGCTGTTTGCCGACCTTTAAGCCATCGCTTTGCGCCTGAGTCAGCCATTCATCCGGCACGGCGCGGGCGCTGCGCAATGTCCTGTCGCCCGCCATATATTCGCGGCTTTGCTGGCTGAGGCCTTTTTCCATTCTGTCGCTGATGCTGCCGAGCGCCAGCACGCAGGCCACCGCCAGGCTCAGCGCCAGCCAGACAATCAGCAGCGAGGGAGAGCGCCACTCGCGCCAGAACCAGCGGGCTATCATGCTTCCTCCCACAGTTTGCCTTCACGCAGCCGCAGGCGGCGGTCGCAGCGTGCCGCCAGCTGTTCGTCGTGGGTGACGAGGATCAGCGTGGTGGAGAAATCACGGTTGAGGGAAAACAGCAGGTCGGCAATGCGGTCGCCGGTTTGCCTGTCGAGATTACCGGTAGGCTCATCGGCAAACAGCACGCCCGGTTTGCCGTTAAACGCCCGAGCCAGCGCCACGCGCTGCTGTTCCCCGCCGGAGAGCTGTGCTGGCAGGTGATCCAGGCGTTTGCCTAAGCCCAACTGCTCCAGCAGCGCTTTGGCCTGAGCGCGGCTGGCCGAGCTGTTTTCACCGCGCAGCAGCGAAGGAAGCTCTACGTTTTCGAGGGCATTCAGGGTGGGCACCAGCATAAAGGACTGGAACACAAAGCCGACGTTCCTGGCACGCAAGGCCGCCCTCGCCTCTTCATCCATGCTGTGCAGCGGCTCGCCGCAAAGGTGGACTTCGCCGTCCGTGCCGTCATCAAGCCCGGCCAGAATCGCCAGCAGCGTGGACTTGCCCGAGCCTGACTCGCCAATCAGGGCGATGGTTTCGGCCGGTTTGACAACCAGCTCAACTCCGGTAAGGATGGAAAGCTCGTGTTCACCCTGACCCACGGACTTACTAAGATGATGAACTTCAACAATGTTTTCCGCTGGCATTTGCCCTTCCTGTTTCTGGCTTTGATGACCTTCCGCGCCGCCGCGGCGGACACGTTATTGATTTTAGGCGATAGCCTGAGCGCCGGTTACCGTATGGCAGCCACCAGCGCCTGGCCCGCTCTGCTGGATGCCAAATGGCAGCCGCAGAATACAAAAGTCGTGAATGCGAGCATCAGCGGTGATACCGCTGCGCAGGGCCTGTCCCGCCTGCCCGCGCTGTTAAAGCAGCATCAGCCTCGCTGGGTTTTAGTGGAGCTTGGCGGCAACGACGGCCTGCGTGGGTTCCAGCCTCAAGAGGTAGAAAAAACCCTTAAGCAGGTTATCACCGACGTGAAGGCCGCCAATGCCCAACCGCTGCTGATGCAAATTCGCCTGCCCGCCAACTACGGACGCCGCTATAATGAGGCGTTTAGCGCTATTTATCCGCAGCTTGCCAAACAGTTTGATATCCCTTTGCTTCCGTTCTTTATGGAAGAGGTGTATCTGAAACCGCAATGGATGCAGGATGACGGCATTCACCCTAACCGTGATGCTCAGCCGTTTATCGCCGACTGGATGGCGACGCAGCTGACTCCGTTACTCTCTAAATAACCGGCGCAGCAGCGCCAGGCATGACGAGATAGTTAAACACGACTGATAAATAATCGGGGCACCCTTCGGGTAAAGTTATGCAAAAATCCGTTTTAATTACAGGCTGCTCCAGCGGGATTGGCTTAGCCAGCGCGCAGGAGTTACAGAAGCTTGGCTACAACATTCTCGCCGCCTGCCGTAAACCGGAAGACGTAGAGCGCATGAATCAGCTCGGTTTTACCGGCGTTCAGCTCGATCTTGATGACCCGGAAAGCGTCAAACGTGCCGCCGCCGAAGTGATTGAAATTACCGGCAATCGCCTGTACGGACTGTTTAATAACGGCGGTTACGGCGTGTATGGCCCGCTGAACGCCATTTCCCGCGAACAGCTTGAACAGCAGTTTTCCACCAACTTCTTCGGCACACACCAGCTCACCATGCTGCTGCTGCCCGCCATGCAGCCTCACCACGAAGGCCGCATCGTGATGACCAGCTCGGTGATGGGGCTGATTTCCACGCCGGGGCGCGGGGCCTATGCCGCCAGTAAATATGCGCTGGAAGCCTGGTCAGACGCGCTGCGCATGGAACTTCGCCACAGCGGGATTAAAGTCAGCCTGATTGAACCCGGCCCAATCCGCACCCGCTTTACCGATAACGTCAATCAAACCCAGAGCGACAAGCCGGTAGAGAACCCAGGCATTGCCGCAAGGTTTACCCTCGGCCCGGAAGCGGTGGTGGCGAAAGTGCGCCATGCCTTTGAAAGCCCAAGGCCGAAGCTGCGCTACCCGGTGACCGTGGTGACCCACGTGATTACCGTGCTGCGCCGCCTGTTGCCGGCGTGCGCAATGGACAAAATTTTACGCAGCTGAGTTGAAGTCCCGGCCTCAGCCCCCATGTAAAAAACAAATGCTTAACAGAGAATCGCCCATGTCCGCAGAAAACATTATCAACATTACCGAAGCGAACCTGCACCAGACGCTGGAACAGTCCGTGGCTAAACCCGTGCTGTTTTATTTCTGGTCTGCCCGCAGCCAGCACTGCGAACAGTTAACGCCGGTACTGGACAAGCTTGCAGCCCAATACAACGGCCAGTTTATTCTCGCCAAAGTTGACTGCGACGCAGAGCAGATGGTGGCTTCGCAGTTTGGCCTGCGCTCCATTCCTACCGTGTACCTTTTCCAGAATGGTCAGCCGGTGGACGGCTTCCAGGGGCCGCAGCCGGAAGAAGCGATTCGCGCCCTGCTCGACAAAGTGCTGCCGCGTGAAGAAGAGCTGAAAGCCCAGCAGGCAGTGGAGCTGATGCAGGAAGGCAAACACGCCGAAGCGCTGCCGCTGCTGAAAGATGCCTGGCAGCTGTCCGACCAGAACAGCGAGATTGGCCTGCTGCTGGCGGAAGTGCAGATCGCCCTGAACCGCAGCGAAGACGCCGAAGCGGTGCTGAAAACTATTCCTCTGCAGGATCAGGACACGCGCTACCAGGCGCTGATTTCCCAGATTGAACTGCTGAAACAGGCTGCCGACACACCGGAGATTCAGCAGCTGCAGCAGCAGGTACAAAACGAGCCGGACAACGCCCAGCTCGCCAGCCAGCTCGCATTGCAGCTTCATCAGGTCGGCCGGAACGAAGAAGCGCTGGAGCTGCTTTATACCCACCTGAAAAAAGACCTGGGCGCAGCAGACGGCCAGGCGCGTAAAATGATGATGGAAATTCTGGCCGCGCTGGGCACCGGCGACGCGCTGGCGTCCAAATATCGCCGTCAGATTTACGCCCTGATGTATTAAGACTTCTGCGTAAAAAAACAAAGGCCGGATATTCCGGCCTTTAGCTTATCTGTAAACGCGGATCCCACCGTCCACGCCATTCGGACTGAACAGCACCTGCCAGAGCTGAATATTTCGCGCACGGAATGCGCCCGCACAGGCGTTTAAATAGTAGGTAAACATCCGTTTAAAACGCTCGTCATAATTGCGTGAAATATTAGGCCAGCAGCGGAGGAAATTATCGTTCCAGGCCATCAACGTTCTGTCGTAATCCGCGCCGATATTGTGCCAGTCTTCCATAATAAAATGTTTTTCACTGGCGCTGGCAATATGGCGCACGGACGGTAAACAGCCGTTGGGGAAAATATATTTATTGATCCAGGGATCGACGTTTAAATCCGTTTCATTCGAACCGATGGTGTGCAGCAGAAACAGGCCATCGTCTTTAATATTGCGGGCAGCAACCTCAAAATAGGTGCTGTAGTTTTTCGGCCCGACGTGCTCGAACATGCCCACGGAAACAATGCGATCAAATTTGCTGTTGAGGTCGCGATAATCCTGCAGCAGGATCTCGACGTCCAGGCCCCGGCAGCGATCCTGCGCCATTTTTTGCTGCTCCGCCGATATCGTTACGCCGACCACCGACACGCCGTATTCCTGCGCCGCATACTGCGCCAGACCGCCCCAGCCGCAGCCGATATCCAGCAGCGTCATGCCCGGCTTGAGCTGCAGCTTTTCGCAGATCATGTGCAGCTTATTACGCTGGGCAGAGGCAAGATCCGTGGCGTCTTTCCAGTAGCCGCAGGAATATTGCATATACGGATCGAGCATCGCGGCAAACAGATCGTTGCCGATATCGTAGTGCTCCTTGCCGACTATCCAGGCACGCTTACGGGACTGCAAATTAAAGACTCTGGCCCCGGCAATACGCAGCAGGTCAGAGAAATGCTTCGGCATTTTGCTGTCCAGGCCGTGGCGCAAAATATGGGTAAATAAAATATCCAGCCGGTCGCAGTCCCACCAGCCGTCCATATAGCTTTCCCCCAGGCCGAGAGAACCTTCCTGTAATATTCGCTTGAAGAAGTCTGGATTATTCACCCGAATATCTGCCGGACCGTTGCCGTCAATATCAATCGCCATGGGTGAAATTAATTCTTCCACGATTTTCTGCCAATGGCTGTTATTGGTCTGATGCTGCTCAGCTATTATTGTCCCCATTGCTTCCTCACCGGGATAAGTGCTCTTGCCAAATACCGCCCGCCCAATAGCGCGAGTTGCCGAAGCATCCGATATTACGCCTGCGCACAGCATGCGTGAAATGAACTTACCCTATGAAAATCATTCCATTTAGGAATAATTAAATGATAAGCAGCAATTAATTCTCAACGGGCGCCGGACTGTTGCTGAATGTTTCAGGTTAAGCAGTTAGACTGAATGCAAAACAAACAGGAGGTTTTTTTAATGCTTATCGTGATCCCCGTATTAATTCTCGTGGCGCTAGTGGTTGTAGCGGCCGGGGTAAAAATCGTGCCTCAGGGCTTTCAATGGACCGTCGAACGCTTTGGCCGCTATACCAACACCCTGATGCCGGGCCTGAACCTTGTGGTGCCGTTTATGGATCGCGTGGGCCGCAAAATCAACATGATGGAACAGGTGCTCGACATCCCTTCCCAGGAAGTCATTTCCAAAGATAACGCCAACGTTTCCATTGACGCCGTGTGCTTTATTCAGGTAGTTGACGCCCCGCGCGCCGCCTATGAAGTCAGCAACCTCGAGCTGGCGATCATCAACCTGACGATGACCAACATCCGTACCGTGCTCGGCTCAATGGAGCTGGATGAAATGCTCTCCCAGCGCGACAACATCAACACCCGCCTGCTGCACATCGTAGATGAAGCCACCAACCCGTGGGGCATTAAAATCACCCGTATCGAAATCCGCGACGTGCGCCCGCCGGCTGAGCTGATTGATGCCATGAACGCCCAGATGAAAGCCGAACGTACCAAGCGCGCCTACATTCTTGAGGCCGAAGGGATCCGCCAGGCGGAAATCGTCAAAGCCGAAGGTGAGAAACAGTCGAAAATCCTGAAGGCCGAAGGGGAACGCCAGTCAGCTTTCCTTCAGGCAGAAGCCCGCGAACGTAGCGCCGAAGCGGAAGCCCGCGCCACGCAGATGGTGTCCGAAGCTATCGCCAAAGGGGATATTCAGGCGGTGAACTACTTCGTCGCCCAGAAATACACCGACGCGCTGCAGCAAATCGGCTCGGCCAATAACAGTAAGGTGGTGCTGATGCCGCTGGATGCCTCCAGCCTGATGGGCTCCATCGCCGGGATCAGCGAACTTATCGCCCAGAGCGGCAACGAGCGTAAAAAATGATCGACAGTATTCTCGCGCACCCACACGTCTTCTGGCTTGCGCTAGGCGGACTGCTGCTGGCGGCGGAGATGCTCGGCGCCAGCGGCTATTTGCTGTGGAGCGGCGTGGCGGCGGTCATCACCGGCCTGCTGGTCTGGCTGCTGCCGCTCGGCTGGGAAACGCAGGGCGTCTGTTTTGCCCTGCTGACGCTGGTCGCCGCCTTTCTCTGGTGGCGCTGGCTGTCCAGCCGCAAGCAGCAAATTCCAGGTGAAGTGCTCAACCAACGCGGCCAGCAACTGGTTGGCCGCCGTTTCCGTCTGGAAAGCGCGCTGGTCAACGGCCGGGGGCATGTTCGCGTGGCAGACAGCAGCTGGCCGGTGACCGCCGATGAAGATTTACCGGCGGGCTGTGAGGTTGTGGTGCAGGCCGTCGAAGGCATTACGCTAAAAATTAAAGCGGTTTAGTTTATCTCGTGGCGATGGCAGCAGCCGGAAAGGTTGTCGATGATCGGGCAGTCGGCGCTTTCATCGCCCGGGCAGGCTTCTGCCAGCGTCAGCAAATGCTGACGCATATTTTGTAGCTCAATAATGTGCCGTTCGATATCCGCGACCTTCTGTAAGGTGCGGGCTTTTACGTCCGCGCTGTGCCTCGCCGGATCGTTAAACAGGCTCACCAGCTCCTTGCACTCTTCCAGATTAAACCCGACCTGACGGGCCTGGCGCAGCAGCGTCAGCTCATCGAGATGCTTTTGCGTATAGCTCCGGTAGCCGTTGTCGGCGCGAAACGGCGGCGTGACCAGGCCTTTCTCTTCGTAAAAACGAATCGCCTTGCTGGTTAGCCCGGTTTTTTTCGCCACATCGCTAATATTCATTTTTGCTCCTTGACCTTCCCCTTGATGGAAGGTTTAACCTTTCTCATAGTTAACCGAATCATCCTTTCGGTCAATATTTCACCTCACCATCATACAGGAGTCTTGCGATGTCACACATTGTGGATCTGAATCTGGATGGCCTGACCTGCGGCCATTGTGTTAAACGCGTGAAAGAAAGCCTCGAGCAGCGTGCAGACGTTGAGCAGGCTGAAGTCACCCAAACCCACGCCCGCGTCACCGGCAGCGCCACGCCGGAAGCACTGGTAGAAACCGTGAAGCAAGCGGGATACGGCGCAGAAGTCGCCAGCCACCCAAAGGCTGAACCGCTGGCAGAGTCATCAACTCCGTCGGAAGCACTGACAGCGGTCGCCCCTTCGCTTCCGGCAGCGTCTACCGACGATGACAGCCAGCAGCTGTTGATCAACGGTATGAGCTGCGCCAGCTGCGTCTCCCGGGTGCAAAATGTCTTACAGAATGTCCCGGGCGTCAGCCAGGCACGGGTTAACCTTGCGGAGCGCAGTGCGCTGATAATGGGCACCGCCTCCGCTGAATCGCTGGTCAAAGCCGTGGAAAACGCCGGCTATGGCGCCGAAGCGATTGAAGACGACCAGAAACGCCGTGAACGTCAGCAGGAAACGGCGAACGCCGCCATGAAGCGCTTCCGCTGGCAGGCGATTGTCGCCCTCGCAATCGGGATCCCGGTGATGGTCTGGGGCATGATCGGCGACAACATGATGGTCACCGAGAGCAACCGCTCCCTGTGGCTGACCATTGGCATCATCACCCTTGCGGTAATGGTCTTTGCCGGCGGTCATTTTTACCGCAGCGCCTGGCGCAGCCTGATGAACCGCGCGGCCACTATGGATACGCTCGTCGCCCTCGGCACCGGCGCGGCCTGGCTCTACTCCATTACCGTCAATATCTGGCCGCAGCACTTCCCAATGGAAGCCCGCCACCTCTACTACGAGGCCAGCGCGATGATCATCGGCCTGATAAACCTCGGCCATATGCTTGAGCAGCGTGCACGTCAGCGCTCCTCCAAAGCCCTTGAACGTCTGCTGGACTTAACGCCACCGACCGCGCGAGTAGTGACGGATGAAGGCGAAAAAACCTTACCGCTGGCGGAAGTCACCGCCGGAATGACGCTGCGCCTGACCACCGGCGACCGCGTGCCCGTTGACGGGGAAATCACCCAGGGCGAAGCCTGGTTCGACGAAGCGATGTTGACCGGTGAACCGGTCCCGATGCAAAAATCAAGCGGCGACGGTATTCATGCCGGCACCGTGGTGCAGGACGGCAGCGTGCTGTTCAAGGCCACCGCAACCGGCAGCCACACTACGCTGTCCCGTATTATCCGCATGGTTCGCCAGGCGCAGAGCAGCAAGCCGGAAATAGGCCAGCTTGCCGATAAAATTTCTGCCATATTCGTGCCTGTCGTGGTAGCCATCGCGCTGATTAGCGCCGCTATCTGGTACTTTGTCGGCCCGGCGCCGCAAATCGTGTACACCCTGGTCATTGCCACCACGGTGCTGATTATCGCCTGCCCTTGCGCCCTCGGCCTTGCGACGCCGATGTCGATTATTTCAGGCGTGGGCCGTGCCGCCGAGTTTGGCGTGCTGGTTCGCGATGCCGATGCCCTGCAGCGCGCCAGCACGCTGGATACCGTGGTCTTTGACAAAACGGGCACGCTGACAGAAGGCAAACCGCAGGTGGTTGCTGTAGAAACTCGCTCCGGCGTGGATGAAGTACAGGCCATACGCCTTGCGGCCGCGCTTGAGCAGGGTTCAAGTCATCCGCTGGCTCGCGCCATTATTGAAAAAGCAGGCAGTTCAACGCTGCCGGAAGTCACCTCGTTCCGCACTCTGCGGGGGCTTGGCGTCAGCGGTGAAGTTGACGGGCATAAACTTCTGCTGGGCAACAAAGCGCTGCTTGATGAACAGGGTGTGGACACGCAGCCGCTTGTCGACAGCATTGATACGCAGGCACGTTCAGGCGCCACGCCGGTTCTGCTGGCGGTAGACGGCCAGCTTATGGCGCTGTTAGCCATACGCGATCCGCTTCGCAGCGACAGCGTAAGCGCGCTGCAGCGCCTGCATCGCAACGGCTATCGTTTAGTGATGCTCACCGGCGATAACGCCGTGACCGCCAACGCTATTGCCAAAGAAGTTGGCATTGACGAGGTGATTGCGGGCGTGCTGCCGGACGGCAAAGCTGACGCCATCAAACAGCTGCAGCAGCAGGGCCGCCAGGTGGCGATGGTGGGCGACGGCATTAACGATGCCCCGGCGCTGGCTCAGGCAGAAGTGGGGATTGCGATGGGCGGCGGCAGCGACGTCGCGATTGAAACCGCCGCCATCACCCTGATGCGCCACAGCCTGGTGGGCGTTGCCGACGCGCTGGCCATTTCTAAGGCTACGCTGCGCAATATGAAGCAAAACCTGATGGGCGCCTTCGTGTACAACTCGCTTGGCATTCCGATTGCCGCTGGCGTGCTGTACCCGCTGACCGGCACGCTGCTCAACCCGGTGGTTGCCGGAGCCGCGATGGCGCTCTCTTCCATCACCGTGGTCAGCAACGCCAACCGTCTGCTGCGCTTTAAACCGAAAGACTAACCTCTCTGCGGCCTGCCGTTCTCCTTTTGAGCGGAAGGCCGACTTTTTACTTTCCCCTTCCAGCCCAGGGCGTTAGCATGGCTTTTTAGCCAGGGAATCGCGATATGGGTTTGTTCCAACGTCTTAGCGCACTGCTTTCCAGTCTGACAGCCTCTACTTATCCCTGGCCTGCCCTTGATATCACGCTCCCCGGTAAGCGCTATCTGCACCTCGTGGGCAGCATTCATATGGGCACACGCGACATGACTCCGCTTTCCGCACGCCTGGTGAAAAAGCTGCGTGAGGCAGATGCCCTGATTGTCGAAGCGGATATCCGCACCGGTGATTCGCCGTTCAGTGAAATCGCGGAGGACATCGAGCTGGAAGCGCGTATGGCACCGGACGATTACCAGCAGGTGCTGAGCCTTTGCAGCGAACTGGGTATCTCGCTAAGCAGCCTTGAACGCCAGCCAGCCTGGCAGGTGGCGCTGATTTTACAGGCACACCAGGCGCAGCGGCTTGGTCTCCGCCCCGACTACGGCATTGACTATCAGCTGCTGGAAGCCGCGCAGCGCTATAACGTGCCGGTCACCGAGCTTGAAGGTGCGCAAAGCCAAATCGAGTTACTGAAGGGGCTGCCTGAGGGTGGGATGCCGCTGCTGAACGACACGCTGGAGCACTGGCACACCAACGCCCGCCTGCTGCAAATTATGATCGGCTGGTGGCTGGAAACGCCGCCCCAGCAGGGCAATATCGCACTACCAAATACCTTTGGTGATGAACTATACGATGTACTGATGCACCAGCGTAACCGCCAGTGGCAGGCATTTCTTCAGCAGCTGCCCGCCGGGCGCTATGTGGTTGCGGTGGGGGCACTGCACCTTTACGGTGAAGGTAACCTGCCGGAATTACTGAAAAAAAGGTAAAAAAAATGGCCAATATTTCTATTGGCCCGTCAAAGAGGAATTTCATTTATTATTCTGTTTATCCCGGCTGCCGAAGCAACCGAAGCTGAATTGTCGCTCAATGTGATGGTTTACGCCATCACTATTATGTAGCGCTATATTACTCGTCAAGTATATCACTATGATTACTATTTTGTGCGTTTTCAAAACAACGAATAAAGAAGGAAACCATGACTCCCGCGGTAAAACTCCTCGAAAAGAACAAAATCAGCTTTCAAATTCATGCCTATGAGCACGATCCGCTGGAAACCAACTTTGGCGACGAAGTGGTTCGCAAGCTGGGGCTGAACGCCGACCAGGTTTATAAAACGCTGCTGGTGGCGCTGAATGGCGACATGAAACACCTGGCCGTCGCGGTGACGCCGGTTGCCGGGCAGCTTGACCTGAAAAAGGTCGCGAAGGCGCTGGGCGTGAAGAAGGTTGAAATGGCGGACCCGATGGTCGCGCAGCGGATCACCGGCTATCTGGTTGGGGGCATCAGCCCTCTTGGGCAGAAAAAGCGCTTACCGACGGTGATTGATGCTCCGGCACAAGCGTTTGCCAGCATCTACATTTCCGGCGGCAAGCGCGGGCTGGATATCGAACTCGCGGCAAACGACCTGGCGAAGCTGCTGGATGCCAGTTTCGCCGATATCGCCCGCCGCGATTAACGCTTAGTTCCAGCTCACCTCACCCTTCGGTTGGTAAGCATTCACGTCCAGCGGTGAGTTCTGTTCGATGTACTGCTTCAGGACTTCCGCATCCACAAAGCCGGTGTTGACGTAACCCGGCTTTTTATCGATTTCCGGGTAACCGTCGCCGCCGGTGCCGTTGAAGCTCAGCGTCGCCATGCGGTAGGTTTTGGCCGGGTCAATCGGCTGGTCTTTGATTTTCAGGTTGCTCAGCTTACCGCCGGTTGAGGTGAAGCTCACGTTTGAGAACTGCGGGTAGGCGCCGGAGTCCGGCGTTTTCTGCGCCACCGCCGTCAGATACTCCTCAACGTCTTTGCCGTTCATGTCGATGTAGACCACGGTGTTGCCGAACGGCTGCACCTTAAGCACGTCTTTATAGGTAATATCCCCGGCTTCGATGGAATCACGCACGCCGCCGCCGCTCATCACCGCAAAGTCCGCGTTGGTTCGCGCCATCTGTGCCGCCAGCAATACGCGCGCCAGGTTGGTCTGCACAAAACGCACCTTGCTGCGGTCCCCTTCAAGGTGTCCGTTCACGCTGCCCACTTTCACCTTCAGCGCCGCCTGGCCTTTGTTCTGGAACGGCGTCAGCAGGGAGAGCATCTGCTGGTTTTCCGCGATTTGCGGGGTGTAGAGTACGCGCTCACTTTGCCCGTTGTCGTAGGTGATTTTCTTCTTCAGGTTGATAGGGATCAGCTGATAGTGCACCAGCTTCATCTCGCCGTTACGGAACTCAAAGTCCGCGCGACCAACATATTTCCCCCACTCGTGCGCCTGAACAATCCAGGTACCGTTTTGCTTGTCCGGCGCGCAAGGCGTCCCCGGGACGTAATCCTTCTGCTTCTGATTCTCGCCCGCCATGCAGACCGGATCCTGTGAGTGACCACCCACAATCATCGTTAGCGCCCCGGCAGGCAGGCTTCTTGCCATTTCGACATCGCCCGGCGCATTCGAACCGTGGTTGCCGTTATCGTAGTGGCCCATATGGGTGGCGGCGATAATCACGTCTGGTTTTTCGGTGCCCTGCAGCTCCTGAATCACCAGTTTAGCTTCCTCCGCAGGCTTACGGAATTCGATGTCGGTAAAGTACTCCGGGTTACCGATTTTTGCCGTGTCGTCGGTGGTCAGGCCGATAACCGCCACCTTGATGCCCTGGGGTTTAAAAATCGCATACGGCTTAAACAGGCGTTCGCCGGTGCTTTTCTGATAAATATTGGCGGACAGCAGCGGGAACTTCGCCCATTTTTCCTGCTGGCGCAGCACGGAGAGTGGGTTATCGAATTCGTGGTTACCGACGGCCATGGCGTCATAGCCAATCAGGCTCATGCCGCGGAAGTCCGGCTCGGCATCCTGCAGGTCAGATTCCGGCACGCCGGTGTTGATATCACCGCCCGACAGCAGCAGCACGCTGCCGCCCTCGGCTGCAACCTCTTTACGCACGCTGTCTACCAGCGTTTTTTGCGCCGCCAGACCGTACTCCGCGTATTCATTACGCCAGAAGTGGCCGTGATGATCGTTAGTGTGAAGAATCGTAATTTTGTAGGTCTTGTCTTTTTCCCAGGCCAGCGCGGAGGCGCTGGTTAAGCTCAATGCCACCAGCAGCGCCGTGGTTATTGTTTTAGTAGCAAAACGCATTGCCCATCTCCATGTCAAAATGTAACTGCGCAGAAATACCAGATAGCGGCCAGGATAGACAACTAACTTTTCCGAAATGCGACTTTCTTCAAATCCCCCGCACGCGTATGTTAGCAGGGTAAGAATTTCTTCCGGGCGATTTCCTGCGTCGCCCGCTCTAAAAACAATAACCGTTTGTACAGGTAATTATGGCAAGCTCTCAAACCCTCACCCAGCCGGGCACACCCCCGGAGCAAAAAAAAGCGCGCACCGCATTTGGGATACTCGGCGCTATAAGCCTTTCCCATCTGCTTAATGACATGATCCAATCGCTTATTCTGGCTATCTACCCCCTGCTACAGGCCGAGTTCTCCCTGAGCTTTATGCAAATCGGGATGATAACCCTGACCTTCCAGCTTTCTTCATCGCTGCTGCAGCCGCTGGTGGGCTACTACACCGACAAATACCCGATGCCGTGGTCGCTGCCGATTGGCATGTGCTTTACCCTCTGCGGCCTGGTGCTGCTGGCGCTGGCGGGTAGCTTCCCGGCGGTTCTGGTGGCTGCGGCGCTGGTCGGCACCGGTTCGTCGGTGTTCCATCCGGAATCCTCGCGCGTGGCGCGTATGGCGTCCGGTGGACGTCACGGGCTGGCGCAGTCGCTGTTCCAGGTGGGCGGCAACTTCGGCAGCTCTCTGGGGCCCTTGCTGGCGGCAGTTATTATCGCGCCTTACGGCAAAGGCAACGTGGCGTGGTTTGTTCTTGCTGCCCTGCTGGCAATTGTGGTCCTGCTGCAAATCAGCCGCTGGTATTCCGCTCAGCACAAAATTGCGAAAAGCCGCCCTGCCGTGCCGGTGGTCAACCCGCTGCCGCGCAACAAAGTTATCCTGGCGGTCTCTATTTTGCTGCTGCTGATCTTCTCTAAATACTTCTATATGGCGAGCATCAGCAGCTACTTCACTTTCTACCTGATGCAAAAATTCGGATTATCGGTACAAAACGCCCAGATCCACCTGTTCGCCTTCCTGTTTGCCGTCGCGGCGGGGACGGTTATCGGCGGGCCATTAGGGGATAAAATTGGTAGAAAATACGTGATTTGGGGCTCAATCCTCGGCGTCGCGCCATTTACCCTTGTTTTACCCTACGCTTCGCTTTACTGGACTGGGGTACTGACGGTGATCATTGGCTTTATTCTGGCCTCGGCATTCTCAGCCATTCTGGTCTACGCCCAGGAGCTGTTACCTGGACGTATCGGTATGGTTTCCGGGCTGTTTTTCGGATTTGCCTTTGGGATGGGTGGCCTCGGTGCCGCGGTACTTGGGCTGATTGCCGACTACACCAGCATCGAATTGGTCTACAAAATATGTGCCTTCCTGCCATTGCTCGGTATTATGACAATATTCCTGCCCGATAATCGCCATAAATCCTGACTTTTACCGGCCAAAGTGTTGCTTTGGCCGCATCCCCCCCCCACACAGCTTCAGCGACTCCCCCACATAACTGAGTTAAATGCTACTCAGGCCCTTTTTTTTATCGAAATGCGCCTTTTATTCAAGATTCAACAATTATTCATAAACGCCGATAAGGAAATTGTCATAAACTGTGTAACAGAACGTTTTGGAACATCGGCCAACCAAAGGAGACGGAATGCATCACGCCACACCGCTTATCACCACCATTGTTGGTGGTCTCGTGCTCGCTTTTTTACTCGGTATGCTGGCGAATAAGCTGCGCATATCTCCGCTGGTGGGCTATTTATTAGCCGGCGTGCTGGCGGGACCTTTTACGCCAGGTTTTGTTGCTGATACCAAACTTGCCCCCGAGCTGGCGGAATTAGGCGTGATTCTGCTGATGTTCGGCGTCGGGCTGCATTTTTCATTGAAGGATTTGATGGCGGTAAAGGCCATCGCCATCCCCGGAGCGATCGCGCAGATTGGCGTCGCGACGCTGCTGGGCATGGCGCTTTCCTGGCTGATGGGCTGGTCACTGATGACCGGCATCGTGTTTGGCCTCTGCTTGTCGACCGCCAGCACCGTGGTACTGCTGCGCGCGCTTGAGGAACGGCAGCTAATCGACACCCAGCGAGGGCAGATAGCCATTGGCTGGCTGATTGTTGAAGATCTGGTGATGGTGCTGACGCTGGTGCTGCTGCCGGCGGTGGCCGGCATGCTGGAAAAAGGCGACGTCGGGCTGGCTTCCCTGAGCCTGGATATGGCTATCACCATCGGTAAGGTCGCCGCCTTTATCGCCCTGATGATGCTGGTGGGCCGTCGCCTTGTGCCGTGGATTCTGGCTCGCAGCGCCGCCACCGGCTCCCGCGAGCTGTTTACCCTTTCGGTCCTCGCGCTGGCGCTCGGCATCGCATTCGGTGCGGTTGAGCTGTTTGACGTCTCCTTTGCGCTGGGTGCCTTCTTTGCCGGTATGGTGCTGAACGAGTCAGAACTCAGCCACCGCGCGGCGCACGACACGCTGCCGCTGCGCGACGCCTTTGCGGTGCTGTTCTTTGTCTCCGTCGGGATGCTGTTTGACCCGCTTATTCTGATTCAGGAGCCGCTGGCGGTGCTGGGCACGCTGGCCATCATCATCTTCGGTAAGTCTCTGGCGGCGTTCCTGCTGGTACGCATGTTCGGCCATTCCCAGCGTACCGCGCTGACCATCGCCACCAGCCTCGCGCAAATTGGTGAGTTTGCCTTTATTCTGGCCGGCCTCGGCATGGCGCTGAACCTGCTGCCACAAACGGGGCAGAATTTAGTGCTGGCGGGTGCAATCCTGTCGATTATGCTGAACCCGATTCTGTTCGCCATTCTTGAGCGCTACCTCGAAAAAACCGAAACTCTGGACGAGCAGACGCTGGAAGAGGCTATCGAAGAAGAGAAGCAAATCCCGGTGGATATCTGCAACCACGCGCTGCTGGTTGGCTATGGCCGCGTCGGCAGCCTGCTTGGCGAGAAGCTGCTTGCCGAAGGCGTGCCGCTGGTGGTGATTGAAACCTCCCGCAGCCGCGTGGACGAGCTACGCGAGCGAGGCATCCGCGCCGTGCTGGGCAATGCCGCTAACGAAGAGATCATGAATCTGGCGCACCTGGACTGCGCGCGCTGGCTGTTGCTGACTATCCCTAACGGCTACGAGGCGGGTGAAATCGTCGCGACGGCCAGGGCAAAATGCCCGGATATCGAAATCATCGCCCGCGCGCATTACGACGACGAAGTGGATTACATCACCGAGCGTGGCGCTAATCAGGTTGTGATGGGTGAAAGAGAGATTGCCAATACTATGCTGGGGCTATTGGTCCCGCCGGTTGTGCAGGAAGCGGTGACGGGTTAGTTCGCTTTGGGGCAGGTTTAGCGCCTGCCCTCCTCAAAAACGGCTGAGCCTGTAGGCTCAGCTATTTCGCTTAGCGTTCCCAGTAAGACTCTTCGAGGCTGTCTTCCCGCTCGGGCAGGCCGCGCGTCAGGCGGGGCGAATGCTGATTCAGTACCTGATAGCTTACGCGGTTGGCATATTTGCATACCTGCGCCAATGAAGAATAAGTCAGCCAGGTCATCTTGTGTTTGCTGGAGTTCGGCACGTTACTGCGGTGATAGTTGTTCGCGGTGATATCGTGCAGCAGCGCCGCAAGCGCGCCGTCACCTGCCCCGTTGGTGTTCATGATCTTCTCCGGGCCCCCCATGTAAGGGGCGATATGGGAGTAGATACGCAGCGGCTCGGCACAGTCTTTCAGGCGCATCGCGCGGCTAAATTCATACTGGTTAAATTCAGCGATAGCGCCCGGCAGCAGAGGATGTTGGGTATTACGTTTCGCGGTTTCTTCGGTGTAGCCCGCCATATAAAGCCCGACCGGCCCGGCGGTGCACAGCACCAGGTCAACCCAGTCCAGCGCCTTGTCGGCGGCCAGCAGCGGATCGCTTTCGCCGGTTAGCGCCTCACCCTCCTCTTCGTTCATCGCCAGAATCGATACGTGCTCACGCAGGAACGCCTGCCACCAGGCCGGGTTCTCGGCAATCACGTATTTGGTGCCCAGCGTCAGAACAACCGGAACGTTATATTTTTTCGCCCAGCTTATCGCACGCATGGTGGCGTCCGGCATCGGCTCACCGGGTTTGCAGCGAACCAGATAAGAGGTGAGCACCAGCGCCGAAGCCCCTGCGATAACCTCTTCCGGGATACTGTCCGCCTGTAGCTGGTTCATATGGCCAGGGCTAATGGCAAAAGTACGTTCACCCTGCTCACCAATGAGCGTGAAACAGCGGCCAATCGCGCCATCAACGCCCTGTAAATAGTTGAGATCGGTCCGGCTGGAGGTGTTGCAGAGGTAACGGTAGGCGTAACTGCCAATCTCAACATTACGGCACATCACACCGAGCAGCACGGAACGGTCATCGGCAAGCACCGAGTAGTTGTGCATGGTATTGCCGATGGTGCCCCCGGCAAACTGGTGGGTAATCAGGTTGTTATTAACCAGCTCTTTGTAGAGCGCATCGGCGACATCATCTTCAATCACCAGAGAGTGGCCAAAGCTTAACCCATAGCGCCGCACAAACTCGTCGTCCACTTTGGCTTCAATGTCCACCAGCGTTTGATCGATGCCGACCACCCACGAGGAACCATTTTCAGCTTCAGGCTGGGTTTGCTGCAATAGCGGATCGCGAGCGCTGACGGGGAAGTAGTGTTTGGATTTGCGTTTACCGGGAAATTTCATGGTGTCGTTACGGGCTGGCTAATAAGGCGGAGAATAGTAGCATTCCCCGCCACAGGATTCTATTTAGCGATACCTGTCCACCAGCTGAACCATCATGTCAATGTGCGCCGGATCGTCATTCAGCGCCGGGATATACTCATATTTCGTGCCGCCCGCCTCGATAAACACTTCCCGGTTCTGCACCGCCATCTCTTCGAGAGTTTCCAGGCAGTCGGCGGAGAAGCCAGGGCACATTACCTGAATATGCTTCACGCCCTTTTCGGCCAGCATTTTCAGCGTTTCGTCGGTATACGGCATCAGCCACGGTTCACGGCCAAAACGTGACTGATAGGTCATCATCACTTTTTCCGGCGGCAGCTCAAGGGCGCTCAGCAGCTCGCGCGTGGTGTCGCGACAGCGCTGCGGGTAGTCATCGCCTTCGTTTGCATAACGCTGGGGAATACCATGGTAAGACAGCAGCAAAACGTCCGGCTCACCGTGTTCGGCAAAGGAACGTTTGACCGAGGCCGCCAGCGCGTTGATGTACGCCGTGTCGGTCGCATAGTCACGAATCAGGGAGAGAGAAGGCAGGCTGCGATAATCGGCGAAGATCCGCCCCAGCTCATCCCACACCGCCGCGACGGTTGAGCAGGAAAACTGAGGGTAAAGCGGCAATACCACGATGTGCGTGACGTTCTGCGCCAGAAGGTCATCTACGGCACTCTTCAACGACGGTTCGCCGTAGCTCATCCCCAGCGCAACCGGCGTATGTGGAAGCTGCTGCGCCAGCGCTTTCTCCTGCCGACGGCTGTAAACCATCAGCGGCGAACCCTCTTCCATCCAGATGGACTGATAGAGTTTGGCGACGCGCGGTGAACGCAGCGGCAGAATGACGCCGCGCAGCAAAGGCCACCACAGCAGGCGGGGCGTATCCACCACGCGCTTATCGCTCAGGAACTGGCGAAGATAGCGGTTGACCGCCGCCGGCGTCGGGGCGCTCGGCGTGCCAAGGTTAGCCAGTAAGATGCCAATTTTTTCCTGATTCATTCCTACCCCTTATCTATAAATTGCCGTCAATTGTAACGTAAAAGAGCGAAACGAGAACCGATTACAGCAAGAGGGGAAATTTCGGGCAAAAAAATACCAGGGCATGCCCTGGTACTTGCTTCTGACAAAGTCTATTGTCCTGAAAAAATCTGAACGCCGATCTTATAAAAACAATGAATGATGTTCTCTGGTTTACCCCAAACAGCCGAAAACCACGTTTTTCGGCTGTTTGTCATCAATATTACCAGGACATGCCCTGGTATTGATTGTCGCAGCGGGAAATTATCCGAGGATTTTTTCCAGCTCTGCGCGAACGTCAGCCACGGCCTGCGTGCCGTCAACTTTAGCGTATTGGGTGTTACCCGCCTGCGCTTCTTTAGAGTAGTAGCCGATCAGCGGCGCGGTCATCTGATGGTATTCCACCAGGCGTTTACGCACGGTCTCTTCCTGATCGTCTTTACGGGTGGTCAGCTCTTCGCCGGTCACGTCATCTTTGCCTTCAACCTTAGGCGGGTTGAATTTGATGTGGTAAACGCGGCCGGAAGCAGCGTGTACGCGACGGCCTACGATACGGTCAACGATCAGCTCGTCCGGAACGTCGAACTCCAGCACGAAATCAACGTTGATGCCCGCTTCTTTCATGGCGTCAGCCTGCGGGATAGTGCGTGGGAAACCGTCCAGCAGGAAACCGTTACGGCAGTCTTCCTGCGCAATGCGCTCTTTAACCAGGGCGATAACCAGTTCATCGGTCACCAGCTTGCCAGCATCCATGATGTCTTTGGCCTGTTTACCCAGTTCTGAACCAGATTTGACCGCAGCACGCAGCATATCACCGGTGGAGATCTGCGGAATACCGTATTTCTCCATGATGAACTGAGCCTGAGTCCCTTTACCTGCGCCCGGTGCGCCGAGCAGAATGATACGCATTGCGTAATTCCCCATACGTTTAACTATTCAATCGAATTTGAGGCGAAAACCATACCACTAAAGGCGGTATCATCACAAGGAAGGGAGGGGGTAAGGATAAGCCCCGAAGCCTCGATTCCGCCTGGATTACGGGCACTCTCCCACTCCCGATTAAGCCAGAATCGGTTCAGCCGAATAGCGTTTTTATTTCTCTAGCGGCAGCAAACAGCGCCGGAATGATTCATGCATCCACCAGGATTCATGAAAAGGATGGGGCTATATATATAAGGTTTATGTGCGGCAATTATAATTACGTTTGATGCGTTCGGGCGTCTGTACAAAGCGCCGGGTTGTCAACGAGGAGATCTATTTTGCTAAGAGGAAGAGCACCCGCCATGAATAAGACCTTAATTGCCATCATCTGTTGTTTGCTGCTAAGCGGGTGCACGTCACAGTGGGTAAAAACCCGCAGTAACGCGCAGGAATACACCAGCGCACGTGCTGCCTGTGAAACCCAGGCCCAGCAGGCTTTTCCGGTGAGGAACGAGGTTGCACAGCGGACTAAGTACACCACTTACTATGAAGCCTGTACCAAAAAAGATGATTGTGACGGCGAGAAAACCAGGGCGGTAAAAAAGCCTGAAATAGAAAGCTATGTGATGGATGTGAATAGCGAAAGCCGCGACCGGTTATTTAATCAGTGCATGGAACTTAAAGGCTGGGAAAGCAAAATAAAGTGGCTATCATAGCTGAAATTCAATTTCAGACACTCATATGACGGCAGTGAAATAACCTTACTTTTATATCATTTATTTTTAAGGTGATTGCCACGCCCCCAAATTTAAGCGAAAAAAAACCACCTGCCGATGCAGGTGGTTTTTGTCAGTCTATCAACCCGACTTAAGAAACCAGCAGCTGGTTCATGCGGCGGATGAACTGGTTCGGGTCTTCCAGCTGACCGCGCTCAGCTAACAGCGCCTGGTCCAGCAGCAGTTCAACCCACTCGCCGAACTGCGCGTCATCCTGCGTATCCGCCGCGCGTTTCACCAGCGCATGCTCCGGGTTAAGCTCGAAGATGTACTTCACGTCCGGCACTTCCTGGCCCGCAGCGGCAAACAGTTTCGCCATCTGGGTGCTCATGTCGTTGCTGTCGGTGGTCACGATCGCCGGCGTATCGGTCAGGCGGTGAGTCAGACGCACTTCCTTCACGCGCTCGCCCAGCAGGGTTTTCACGCGGTCCACGAACGGCTCCAGGGCTTTCTCAGCTTCTTTCGCTTCTTCGGTCTCTTCGTCCGTCAGCTTATCCAGCGATTCGTCGGTTTTGCTCACAGACTGGAACGCTTTGCCGTCGAACTCGGTCAGGTAGCTCATCATCCACTCGTCGATGCGATCGGAAAGCAGCAGAACCTCGATGCCTTTCTTACGCAGCAGTTCCAGATGCGGGCTGCTCTTCGCCGCCGCGTAGCTGTCTGCGGTGATGTAGTAGATCTTCTCCTGGCCTTCTTTCATGCGGGAGACGTACTCTTCGAGCGACACGGTCTGGGCTGAAGAATCAGCGTGCGTGGTCGCGAAACGCAGCAGCTTAGCGATAGCTTCCTGGTTCGCGTTATCTTCCGCCGGGCCTTCTTTCAGCACGAGGCCGAAGTTTTTCCAGAAGGTCTGGTACTTCTCGGCATCGTCTTTCGCCAGCTTATCCAGCATCTGCAGCACGCGTTTGGTCAGCGCACTACGCAGGTTCTGGGTCACGCGGCTGTCCTGCAGGATTTCACGGGAAACGTTCAGCGGCAGATCGTTGGAATCTATCAGGCCGCGAACAAAGCGCAGGTAGTTCGGCATGAACTGCTCCGCGTCGTCCATGATAAACACGCGCTGTACGTAGAGCTTCAGCCCGTGCTTGTGGTCGCGGTTCCACATATCCCACGGCGCCTGGGAAGGAATGTACAGCAGGCTGGTGTACTCCTGCTTGCCTTCTACGCGGTTATGGCTCCAGGAAATAGGGTCGGTAAAGTCATGGGCGATATGCTTGTAGAACTCTTTGTATTCGTCTTCGCTGACGTCAGATTTACTGCGGGTCCACAGCGCCTGAGCCTTGTTGATTTTTTCCCAGCTGACGATGGTTTCACCGTCTTTCTCTTCTTGCTGTTCAATCTCAACCGGCAGAGCAATATGGTCAGAGTACTTGCTGATAATGGAGCGTACGCGCCAGTCATCCAGGAATTCGTCTTCGCCTTCACGCAGGTGCAGGGTGATTTCGGTGCCGCGATCGGCTTTCTCGATGTCGGCCACGGTGTATTCACCCGCGCCTTCCGATTCCCAGAACACGCCCTGCTCCGCGCTGGCACCGGCGGCGCGAGTACGAACGGTGACTTTGTCAGCCACGATAAACGCAGAGTAGAAGCCAACGCCGAACTGGCCAATCAGCTGGCTGTCTTTCGCCTGATCGGAGCCCATGGACTCGAGGAAAGCTTTGGTGCCGGATTTGGCGATGGTACCCAGATGATCAATCACTTCATCGCGGGTCATCCCAATGCCGTTGTCGGCGATGGTCAGCGTGCGTTTCTCTTTATCGAAGGAGACACGGACGCGCAGTTCGCCGTCACCTTCATACAAATTAGCGTCCGACAGCGCGCGGAAGCGTAGCTTGTCTGCCGCATCGGAGGCGTTGGAGATCAGTTCACGCAGGAAGATTTCTTTATTTGAATAAAGAGAGTGGATCATCAGGTGCAGAAGCTGTTTTACCTCTGACTGAAAACCGCGGGTCTCTTGTCCTTTCATGGTCATTGATACCTCAACAAAATCAAACGGGATGAAGAAAACGTTGAGGTGGATATGGTAGCGAATTGTGCCTTTTCAAGCTTGAGGAGGCAAAAACCTCCTCCGGACGGCTAAAAATTAATCTTGTGGCGACCCACCAGCGAGTGCGACAGCGTGGTGCCATCCACCATTTCAAGCTCGCCGCCAACCGGCACACCGTGTGCGATGCGGCTCGCTTCAACGCCGTACTGTGAACAAAGCTCGGCTATGTAGTTTGCGGTTGCCTCGCCTTCCACCGTCGGGTTAGTGGCAAGAATCACCTCTTTCATCGGTTCGCTGGAAAGGCGATGTTCAAGGCGGTCAAGACCGATGTCATTCGGGCCAATACCGTCCAGCGGCGAGAGGTGCCCCATCAGAACAAAGTAGCGGCCAGAGAACTGACCGGTCTGTTCGATGGCATGGATATCCGCCGGGCTTTCTACCACGCAAATCTGGCCATTTTCCTGGCGACGCGGGTTGGAACAAATGGAGCAAACTTCCTGCTCGGTGAAGGTACGGCAATCCGCACAATGGCCAATCTCGGACATCGCGCGGGTCAGCGCCTGAGCCAGACGCATACCGCCGCTGCGGTCGCGCTGCAGCAGGGCAAACGCCATACGCTGGGCGGATTTCGGGCCAACGCCGGGCAGGCAGCGCAGGGATTCCATAAGGGCTGAGAGTAAAGGACTGGTTTGCATCGCTCGGGCTTGTAAGAAAAAGTGGGCTATAGCCTAACATTAGCCCTGAGGATGGGTATAGGAAAAGATATCCCCCGAACGAAGGCTCGCCGGGGGAAAAGTTTACGTGATGTCTTTGCCGAAACGGCCCTCGTTAAAATCATCGATGGCCTGATGAATTTCCTCTCTGGTGTTCATCACGAACGGACCGTAACCCACAACCGGCTCATTCAAAGGTTCGCCGCTGAGCAGCAGAACCACCGTGTCATTGTTGGCTTCGAGAGTTACGCTGTCGCCTTTGGCATCCAGCACCACCAGCTGCGCTTCGCGAGCCACCTCTTCACCGTTGACCAGCACCGTGCCTTTCAGCACCACCAGCGCCGTGTTCCAGCCGTCTTTAACCGCCAGCTGAGTGACGCCATGCGGGTTCAGGCGCAAATCCCAGATGCTCATTGGCGAGAAGGTGCGGGCCGGGCCTTTGGTCCCGTCAAACTCACCGGCAATCACGCGAACCTTACCGGCCTTGTCCGGCAAATCGACCACCGGAATATCACCGTCGGTAATCGGCTGATAGCCAGGCGCGGTCATTTTGTCTTTTGCAGGCAGGTTAACCCAAAGCTGCACCATTTCCAGGCTGCCGCCCGCTTCGCTAAACGCCGGAGAATGGTACTCTTCATGCAGGATCCCGCTCCCGGCGGTCATCCACTGCACGTCGCCCGGACCAATCACGCCGCCGTTGCCCACGTTATCGCGGTGCGCCACTTCGCCTTTGTAGACGATAGTCACGGTTTCAAAACCGCGGTGCGGGTGCTGATCCACGCCGCGCTGCCCTTTATTGCTCGGCTTAAATTCGGCCGGGCCCGCATAGTCCAGCAGCAGGAACGGGCTAAGTTGCTCGGCAAATTTAGAGTACGAAAACAGCGAACGAACCGGGAAACCATCGCCCACCCAGTGGGAAGCCGGTGCGGTATAGACGCCAAGAATTGATTTCATGATTCTCTCCACAAAGGTTGTTCTGATGGGATAAAGCTTACCCGTCAGACACCCGGTCCGGTAGAGTGCTAAAGTAGACTCAGTGTTCCATAAACAGGACAATAGAAATGCAGGACCTCAACGATCTGTGGTATTTCGTGCAGGTGGTCGACAACGGCGGTTTCTCCCCCGCCAGCCGGGCGATCGGCATTCCGAAATCACGCCTGAGCCGCCGCATTGCGCTGCTAGAAGAGCGGCTTGAAACCCGCCTGTTACAGCGCTCAACGCGCAGCTTCACCGTCACGGAGGCCGGGCAGATCTTCTATCGCCACTGCAAGGCGATGATGATTGAAGCCGAAGCGGCACAGGAGGCCATCGACACGCTGAAATCCGAGCCACGAGGGCTGATTCGGCTCACCTGCCCGATTGCGCTGTTGCATGTCCACATCGGCGATATGCTGGCGCGTTTTATGCGCCTCTACCCGCAGATTGTGATTCAGCTTGAGGAAACCAACCGGCGCGTGGACGTGCTGAACGAAAACGTCGATCTGGCTATTCGCGTGCGGCCTCTGCCGCTGGAAGATAGCGATCTGGTGATGCGCAAGCTGGCAACGCGCAGCATGTGCCTGGTCGCCAGCCCGGAGCTGGTAGCCCGCCTGGGTATGCCCGCCGCACCAACGGATCTCGCCCACTGGCCCAGCCTGGCGCTGGACAGGCCACAGCAAACCTACCGCTGGTGCCTGTTTGGCCCCGAGCAGCAGGAGGTCATTGTTCACCACAAACCCCGCTTTATTACGACTGATATGATTGCGCTGCGAACCGCGGCGCTCAACAGCATTGGCGTCGTACAGCTACCGAAGCTGATGCTTAACGACGCTCTGGAGCAGGGAAAGCTGGTTCACGTTCTACCTGAATGGCGAGCAAGAATGGAGATTGTTCACGTGGTCTTCCCTTCCCGACGAGGGCAGTTACCGGCGGTGCGGGCGTTGATTGATTTTCTGGCGGAGAGCTATCAGGCGCTGGACGAAGAGTGAGGAAACGGCCTTCTCCCGGGCGGGAGAAGGCGGGAAAACATCAGAATGGCATTTTGAAGCCCGGTGGCAGCTGCATACCGTTGGAGACACCGGCCATTTTTTCCTTCTGCGCTTCACCAATACGGCGAGCGGCATCGTTGAAGGCTGCGGCAACCAGGTCTTCAACCATTTCTTTGTCGTCTTCCATCAGGCTTGGGTCGATCTCGACACGGCGGCAGTTGTGCGCCCCGTTGATGGTGACTTTCACCAGGCCCGCGCCGGACTCGCCGGTAACTTCCATATTGGCGATTTCTTCCTGAGCCTGGGCCATTTTTTCCTGCATCTGCTGGGCCTGCTTCATCAGGTTACCCAGACCGCCTTTTCCAAACATAATCTTCTCTCTTTCATCGGGCCAACGCTCGCGGGATGCGAGAGTGGCTATCGGGGTTTTACACTATGCCGCCCGAAGAACGACATATCAAATTGGGCGAATACTATCTTCATCCAGCTCGGCATCAAAGAATCTTTGCAAAGTCTGAATATTGCCATCGCTGCTCATCGCCTCACGCGCCTGCGCCAGCTTCTCTTCGTAAATGGCCTGGCGCCACTCAAGCGGCGTGCGGCGTGCAAGGTTCTCATCTTCAATAATAGTCAGTTCTATCGCTTCGCTATGCAGCGAACTCATCGCATCGGCGAGCGTTTTTTGCGCCGATGGCGAGTTTAAATGGCGCTGGCCCGGGCGTAAATGCAGGCAAACCCGGTTGCCGTCCGCCTCTTTCCATGCATTGAGCGCCAGCTGTTGCACCAGTTTTGGCAGCACCAGCTGATTGATTTCCGCCGCCCACTCGTCGCGCTCGATAGCCTCTTCGGCCAGCTTCTGCGCCAGCTCCGGCGTTTTTTCATGCTCGAGCGCTTTTTTCAGCGCCTTTGGCGTGGCAACCGGCTCGGGCGCCACTTCCGTCGGATTTTGTGATTTCCAGCGATAAGCTTCTGGCTTCGCTGGTTTTTCCAGCGCCGATGGCGCAGGGCGCGCCTGAACGCGTTCGGTTACCGAAGCCAAACGTTCCAGCGCGGAGCTTTTTGCCGGCCGCGCTAGTTTTTGCGCTGCCGGCTCACTCTTTTTTGCTTTATCAGCCTCCTGCTGGCGCATCAGCTGGCTGCGCGCCTGAAGGATTTGGCTGGTCGAGTCCGGCAGCGGAGGAGCCTCCCGACCCGGCGGTGGTGCCGCCTGCTGCTGCCTTGTTGCCGGCTGATGCGAAGCCGGGTTAATCACCGGAATGCTTGCTGCCTGGCGCGGAACGTCCGGCTCCGGCAGCGGCTTACGCGGGTGGAAAGCCAATGCACGCAGCAGCGTCATTTCTACGCCCATGCGGCGATCCGGCGCCCACGGCAGCTCTTTGCGGCCAATCAGCAATGTCTGGTAGTAAAGCTGTATATCGGCAGGCGGGACAACGCGCGCAAGCTCGCGCATACGCTGTTCAATCGCCGCCATGTCGCTGCCAAGTGCGGAAGGAGAAAGCTGGACCATCGCCACGCGGTGCAGCAGCGCGGACATTTCTACCAGCAGCGCTTCCCATTCAATACCGCGCGCCGCGGCATCATTCAGCAGCGCCATAACACGCGGGCCGTCGGCGTGGACCATGGCTTCAATCAACGACAGCGCCTGATCGTCATCCAGCGTGCCCAGCATGGTGCTCACGGCGGCCGTTGTCACCTGACCATCACCGCTGGCAATCGCCTGATCGGTGAGGCTTAACGCGTCGCGCAGGCTGCCATCAGCCGCGCGGGCTAACAGCTGCAGCGCGCGGGGCTCGCTAACGACTTTTTCTTCGCCAAGAATGTGTTCCAGCTGATGGCGGATCTGCTCGACGTCCAGCGCTTTCAGGTGGAACTGCAGGCAACGGGAAAGAATGGTCACCGGCAGCTTTTGCGGATCGGTGGTGGCCAGCAGGAATTTTACGTGCGGAGGTGGCTCTTCCAGCGTCTTAAGCAGCGCGTTGAAACTGTGCCGCGAGAGCATGTGCACTTCGTCAATCAGGTAGACTTTAAAGCGGCCACGCGCCGGGGCGTACTGAACGTTATCCAGCAGATCGCGGGTGTCTTCCACCTTGGTACGCGAGGCGGCGTCTATCTCAATCAGGTCGACAAAGCGGCCTTGTTCGATTTCACGGCAGTTATCGCAAACGCCGCAAGGCGTGGCGGTAATGCCGGTTTCACAATTCAGCCCTTTCGCCAGCAGGCGGGCGATAGACGTTTTCCCCACCCCGCGGGTGCCGGAAAAAAGGTACGCATGGTGAATGCGGCCCAGCGACAAACCATTAGCCAGCGCGGTCAGTACGTGTTGCTGGCCGACAACATCAGCAAAAGTTTGTGGGCGCCATTTGCGGGCTAAGACCTGGTAGCTCATCTGGAGTTAGGCTCTGGTTCGCGGGAAAGGTGAATTGAGAGGGTAATGCTAACATAAGCCCCGCCCGCTGGGCGAGGCTTGTGATATCTGACTGGATATGGGCGCTTTAAAAGCATTCTCTTCGCCTCAAAAAAGCAAAGGATATGAACTTCTGACGTGCCCAAACGCCTAAAAACCACGTTTTTTGGGCGTTTGTCTCTAAACTAAAGCCCCGCCCGCTGGGCGAGGCTTGTGGTCGAAGAAGCTTAGTGACCCGGGAAAGGCACCAGGCAGAAGCTTTTCACACCCATTTTTTCCAGACGCTGCTCACCGCCAAGATCAAACAAGTTAATCACGAAGGCCGCATCGGTCACTTCGCCACCCAGACGACGGATCAGTTTCACCGTCGCTTCAATGGTGCCGCCGGTTGCCAGCAGATCGTCAACCACCAGCACTTTATCGCCAGGTTCGATAGCATCTACGTGAATTTCCAGGCTGTCGGTGCCGTATTCCAGCTCATAGCTTTCGGCGATCGTTTCACGCGGCAGCTTGCGCGGCTTACGCACCGGTACAAAGCCCACGCCCAGCTCCAGCGCAACCGGTGCGCCAAACAGGAAGCCACGCGCTTCGGTACCGACAACTTTTGTGATACCCGCATCTTTGAAGCGCGAAACTAACAGAGCAATACTGGTGGCGTATGCTTTCGGATCTTCCAGCAAGCTGGTAACGTCACGGAACAGGATCCCTGGTTTTGGATAATCAGGAACGCTTTTAATGCTGTTTTTGAGATATTCAAGCTGCTGCGCAGTCGCGGTCATCGGTTTATGCCTGCTAAAAACATGATACTAAACAGGGTACGCTGTTGGCCCATATGTGAACCGCTGGTTAATGCTTAACCGGCCGTACCCGTGCTCGAAAACGGTCGAATTTACTGGCTGCCAGCAACAAATGCAACAGCTTCGGCTGCGGTTTATTGCTTTTGTTGCTTTGCGTCAACCACCGGCATGCGCCCAATAAAGAGTAGCAGCGCACAGAGAATCACCAACAGCAAAATTCTTACCCAAAGAATCTTCACCAGCCAAAGTGAGACGGCGAAAGTCACAAGAATAAACAGGAGCGCACGCGGTTTCGCGCCCGGCGGCATAGCGCGATACTGCTGCCAGTGCCGCAAATAGCCGCCGAACCACGAACGGTAAAGCAGCCAGTGGTGAAAACGCGGTGAAGACTGAGCAAAACACCATGCCGCTAACAAAAGAAAAGGCGTAGTGGGCAGCAAAGGTAAAACCACGCCCAGCGTGGCAAGCACTACCGCCAGCCAGCCGATGATGATTAAAATAATACGCTTCATGCTGTTACCCCTGACAATCCCTGGAGAGCCATTTTGTGAAAACTGCGTCGC
This sequence comes from Enterobacteriaceae bacterium RIT693, assembly GCA_009668225.1. Classification (GTDB taxonomy): domain Bacteria; phylum Pseudomonadota; class Gammaproteobacteria; order Enterobacterales; family Enterobacteriaceae; genus Cedecea. Next base: position 117,692 of record WJYK01000007.1, read on the forward strand.
TGTTACAAGCCCTTGAAGCTCGGGTCGTCGAGCTGGCGGCCGCCGTTGAGCCGGTCGCCCTGCTGCGGGCAAACCAGGCGCGCTTTGACCGTAAGCTCTTTCATACCCACAGCACCCAGCTGAAAGATTATCTGCAAGAGGCGCAGGCTAACCTGGCCCAGCTCCAGCTTAGCGTCAGCCACGGTAAAACTGACCAGGTGGCGTTTATCGCAGAAAAACTGGTCGCACAAATTGCGGCGCTGCAGCGGGAATTAGCCACCGCGCATTTACGCAAGAGCGAGCCACAGCAAAAGGTACAAGAAAATCTGTACGAAAAACTGGCCACGCACCAGGATTACGAACGACGCCTGCTGGCGATGGTAAGCGATCGCGAAAGTCAGCTTTCACTGCAGGCCACGCTCGCGGGTCAGCAAAAGCTTCAGCGTGAACTCGCCGCGCTGGAAGGCCGCCTGCAGCGCTGCCGCCAGGCCCTTGCCCGCATTGAAAGACGCGAGCGCGGTTTAGGCTAACCCATAAACGAAAAGGAAAGTGGATGTCTTTAGAGAATGCCCCGGACGAGGTCAAGCTGGCCGTCGACTTAATTATGCTGCTTGAAGAGCACCAGATCCCCACAAACACCGCGCTTGCCGCGCTGGACATCGTTCGTGAAGATTTTCTACGTAAACAGCGGGAAGAAACGGCTTCCCGCTCAGATTAATGACAAACAGCCGAAAAACGTGGTTTTCGGCTGTTTGGGGCAAACCAGAGAACATAATCCATTGTTTTTATTAGACCGAAGTTCGGGCCTTTTAAGCTCAATGAACTTTGTCAGCAGTCTCAGCGGGAAGAAAATGCTTCCCGCTGATTGTCACGCTTAGACAGACGGCGGCAGCAGACCGCCGTTTTTGCCCAGATCGCGCTTCACTTCCGTTAGCTCCTCGCCCTTCTCGTTGTGCAGATGCACTTCGAGCTGGTTGAAGGCAATATTGATGTCGTTTTCACGGCACAGCCTGTCGATAGCGCGGTTCAGCTCATCTACGGTGATACTGCGGTCGCGCAGTTCACGCACATATAAACGCAGCTCATGGTCAAGCGTGCTGGCGCCAAACGTCGTGAAGTACACCGCAGGTTCCGGATCGTGCATCACACGCGGGTGATCCATCGCAGCTTTCAGTAGGATCGCTTTCACCTTATCCAGATCCGAGCCGTAAGCCACGCCAAGCTTGATCACCACGCGGGTGATCGTGTCCGTCAACGACCAGTTGATCAGGCGCTCGGTAACAAACGCTTTGTTCGGGATGATCACTTCTTTGCGGTCAAAGTCGGTGATCGTCGTAGCACGGATACGTATCTTGCTGACGCTGCCGGAGAATGTCCCGATGGTGACGGTATCGCCGATGCGCACCGGGCGTTCGAACAGGATAATCAGGCCGGAGACGAAGTTGCCGAAGATCTCCTGTAAGCCAAAGCCCAGACCCACCGACAGCGCCGCCGCCAGCCATTGCAGTTTGTCCCACGACACGCCAAGCGAGCCGAATACCGTCATCGCCCCAATCACGATAATCGCGTAGTTGAGGATAGTGGTGATGGCATAAGACGCGCCCTGGCGCATCTTCAAACGAGAAAGCACCAGAACTTCCAGCAGACCGGGCAAGTTGCGAATCAGCGCCCAGGCAACCATCGTCGCGACCAGCGCAAACAGAATGCTGCCCATGGTGACATTTTTCATCACCGCCGCGCCGGCTTCGCTGCCGGTGTAGTGCCACAGCACGATGCTGTCCAGATAGGCAAAGACGGTGATTAAATCCGACCAGATAGCGTAAAACACCACGCCAAACAGGGCAAACATCAGCAGCATGGTTAAGCGCATCGTCTGCTGGTTAATCTGATCCAGCGCCAGCGGCGGTTCTTCAACCGGCTCAGCACCTTCCGCGCCCTCTTTCACCATATTCTGGCGGCGAGCCAGCGCGCGACGATAGGCAATACGGCGTGCCGCAACGCTTAACCCGCGGATCACCGTCTGGTGAATCAGGTTCCAGATAATCACCAAATAGACCGTGTCTATCCAGCGGTTCGCCAGCCGTAGCGTAGTATAGAAATAGCCGGTTGCGGTCAGCACCAGCAGAGCCACCGGCACGATGGACAGCACGGTAATAGTCAACAGGCGCAGCGGATGAGACTCTTTATCACGCCAGTTGTCGCGGCACATCGGGATAATCAGGCCGGTTATCAGCAGCAGGTTAAGGAAAATCATAAACTGCCCGAGCACGTCGTCCATCAGATGCAGCGGCGACAGCTCGCCGACAACGGACCAGAACAGCAGCGGCAGCAAGGCAAAGCTGATGCGCACAATCTGACGGCGATAATGGCGGGTAAGATGTTCCGGCATGTTGAACCAGATGACGGCGAGGCCACGGCTGGTAAGAATGCGCCACGCCATACCGAACACCAGCCAGAACAGCGCCAACTCTTTGGCAAACGCCCACAGCAGTTCGCTGATATTCAGCTGCATAAACAGCAGCACCAGCCCTACCGAAAGGATAGCCATCGTCAACGGCACTACCTTCAGGAAGTTCAGCAAAATCGCCTTCGGCGTATTGAGCTGACTGTCGGTGCGCAGCTGCCCCACTTCAGAAGCAAGCTTAGCCAGCTGCTTGTCGATCCACTTATAGCGCCAGCGCAACAGACCGGCCAGCAGCATCAGCGGCAGCGCGGTAAACAGCGACATAAACAGCCCGTCCAGCACCTTATGCCAGCTGATATCGAGCTTCATGGACTTGATTTGGTCGTGCAGCGCCCCAGGGAAGGATTTAATCCACTCCCAGTTCATCGGCTTGTTGCTGTTTACCCAGAAAATTTGCTGGGTCAGCATTTTTTGCAGGCTGGTGCTAACGCTCATCAACTGCTGCTGGTTAATTTGCAGGTTAATCGCCATCATCAGCTGGTTACCCAACTGTTTGTTAAGCTGGTCGAGCAGCTCACGGCGCATGTCCACCACCTGCATCAGCGCATCGTGAACCTCGTCATTAACTTCGTTCTTATGCCCCTCTTCAATCTTGTCGACATAGCTGTCGCTCTGGAACATGGCATCGCGCTGTTGGTTTATATCGAACTGCTCAAGTCGCAGGTCGGCAATGCGGTTGGTGAGATCTTCAAGATCGTCGGCAGACGGCAGCGTTTGCTGCTGCTGGTAAAGGATACGCGACAGCAGCAGACTCCCCTTCAGCACCGAAATTTGCTCTTTCAGGTTACGCTCGGACTGAAGCGCGCGGTCAAGCCAATTTTTGACGCGGATATTGCGCTGTACCAGCTCGTTGCCGCTTTGGGTGGCGTTGATCAGACGCTGGCTGAGCTGGTGGTTTACGTCCAGCTCCTGACGAACCAGCGGGTTGTTCTGTATCGCGCTGGTATCGGCGTCGTCCGGCGTTACCGCTTCCTGCGCGGTCTTTTCAGTCAGCGTTAAGCGTTTGCTGTTAACCGCTTCCTGCAGCAGTTGAAGCGTGTGTTCAAGCTGCCCAATATTGGCGTTGGTGTAGTCACGCTGTTTTTGCAGCGCATCCTGCAATACCGTGTTGCCTTCCAGACTTTTACGCTGCTGCTCAATCTGCGTATTCAGTAACGCCTGCTGCACCAGCAGCATATTTTGCTGGCTTGGGCGCAACGTCGCTTCCCCCGGCGTGGTGCCGTTCAGACGATTACGTACCTGCAGCAGCTGTTGTGAAGCGCTGTACATTGCATTCTGCACGCGCTCCGGCTGGGTTTGCAGGGACACCAGCTGGCTATTCAGCGTTGAAAGATCGTTATTCGCCGACTGCAGCTGATCGAGCACCGTAGTCAAGCGCGTTTCCAGCTGGCGCAGAGAGAGCGTGCTGAGGGTTTTACGGGTTGCTTCATCGTCGGCTGGCGTGCTGAGCGAGTTAAGCGCGTCGGTAGCCTGTTTCAGCTTATCCGGCGCCTGGGCGACCGTGGTTTTAAGCTGGGCCGTTTCCTGCTTCACGCGGTCGAGCTTGTCCAGCATTTCAAGGGTATCGGTAAGATCTTTCTGGGTGAGCTTATCGTCGGGACTTAGCGTTTTTTGCTTATTCAGCGTGTCCAGCTGCGACTGAACTTCCGCCCTGGCAGGCAGATCGCCGTTATTTTGCGCCGCCTGAGCCACAGAAAACGGCAGCAAAGCGGAGACAAACAGATACAGGAAAAGAATAAATGCGGAACGAGAAGTCCGCGACAGAGCGTTGTGCTGCGTAGTCATGGTTGATTAATTACGGTGCCGCGCATGTGATTGCCAGCTAAAAGTAAGAAGCCACGGGAGATGCGCAGAATAACACGGCTGCAGAGCGCAGAATAGCAATCCCCTTCGGAGGAATCTCAAATCATTTATACAATGAATAAGTGATAAAAATTATGCCGGTTTGTTCAGCGTCGGGCTCAGCTGGAACATCTCCAGCAGAATAGCAATAAAGTCAGGCGCTTTAGCATGCAGGTCAAAGGTTTCCGGTGCCACCAGCCAGTTTTCAATCAGCCCGGTAATGTAGCTGCGCATCAGCGTTACGGCGAGGGAAAGACGCAGGCTTGAAGGCAGTTTCCCGGCATCGATACAGCGCTGCAGGGCAGATTCAATACGCTCGTTCCCTTCCATATAAAGCGTGCGCCTGGCCTGCTGCAGAACCTCAAGTTCACCGACAAATTCACATTTGTGGAAAATGATTTCCGTCATCAGGCGTCGACGTTCTTCTGTCACCGTTGCCTGTAAGATATAAATGAGTAATTCTCTTATCACAGACAGTGGATCGTCTGGATATTTTGCCCGATACTCAATCTCTAAATCACCGATACTTGATTCGGATAGTTCCCAGATCTCACTAAATAATTCCGACTTATTTTTGAAATGCCAGTAAATCGCACCACGTGTTACCCCGGCAGCCTGAGCGATATCCGCAAGCGAAGTCGCAGAAACGCCCTGCTGTGAAAACAGGCGGATCGCAACGTCGAGGATGTGCTGGCGGGTTTCAAGCGCCTGAGCTTTGGTTTTTCGTGCCATATGTTGGTGAATTTACTTTAGTCAGATTTACATACATTTGTGAACGTATGTACCATAGCACGACGATAATATAAACGCAGCAATGGGTTTGTGGACATTTGATCCATTGAACAACTTTGAAATCGGACACTCGAGGTTTACATATGAACAAAAACAGAGGGTTTACGCCTCTGGCGGCCGTTCTGATGCTCTCAGGCAGCTTAGCGCTTACAGGATGTAACGAGAAAGAGACCCAGCAGAGTGCGCCGCACGCCCCGGAAGTGGGTGTAGTGACTCTGAAAAGCGCGCCATTGCAGATAACTACTGAGCTTCCAGGACGCACCAACGCCTTTCGCATTGCAGAAGTTCGTCCGCAGGTTAGCGGTATTATTCTGAAGCGTAACTTCACTGAAGGCAGCGACATTCAGGCCGGTGTTTCGCTGTACCAGATCGATCCTGCAACCTACCAGGCTGCGTATGACAGCGCGAAGGGCGACCTGGCGAAAGCTCAGTCCAGCGCTAACCTCGCACAGTTAACCGTTAAACGTTATCAGAAACTGCTGGGTACCAAGTACATCAGCCAGTCTGACTACGATACGGCCGCCGCCACCGCACAGCAGGCCAATGCTGATGTGGTCGCAGCAAAAGCCGCTGTAGAAACCGCGCGCATCAATCTGGCGTACACCAAAGTCACCTCACCTATCAGCGGCCGTATCGGTAAATCCGCGGTTACAGAAGGTGCGCTGGTGACCAGCGGCCAAACCACCGCTCTGGCAACCGTACAGCAGCTTGACCCTATCTATGTTGACGTGACCCAGTCCAGCGACGACTTCCTGCGTCTGAAGCAGGAGCTGGCCGACGGCAAACTGAAGCAAGAAAACGGTAAAGCGAAAGTTCAGTTGATGACAAACAACGGTGCCGCATACCCGCAGGAAGGGACATTGGAATTCTCCGAAGTGACCGTTGACCAGACCACCGGGTCAATCACCCTGCGCGCTATCTTCCCGAACCCGGACAAAACGCTGCTGCCAGGCATGTTTGTTCGCGCCAAACTCGAAGAAGGCGTTAACCCGAACGCTATCCTGGTTCCGCAGCAGGGGGTCACTCGTACTCCACGCGGCGATGCCTCTGCAATGGTTGTCGGGAAGGATGACAAAGTTGAAGTTCGCCAGCTGAAAACCAGCCAGGCGATCGGCGACAAGTGGCTGGTTACCGATGGGTTACAGACTGGCGATCGCGTAATTATTACCGGTCTACAGAAAGTAAAACCCGGTGTTCAGGTAAAAGCGCAGGAAGTTGCAGAAGACAATAAAGGCCAACAGCAACAAGCCGCAGGCGCGCAGCCAGAACAACCGAAGTCTTAACTTAAACAGGAGCCGTTAAGACATGTCTAAGTTTTTTATCGATCGCCCCATCTTTGCCTGGGTAATCGCCATCATCATTATGTTGGCGGGTGCGCTTGCGATCATGAAATTGCCCATCGCGCAATATCCAACGATTGCGCCACCGGCCATTCAGATCTCGGCAAACTACCCGGGTGCAGATGCTAAAACGGTACAGGATACCGTCACGCAGGTTATCGAACAGAACATGAACGGTATCGATGGCCTGCTGTACATGTCCTCGACTAGTGATTCCTCCGGGACCGTTCAGATAACCATTACCTTCGACTCCGGCACCGATGCCGACATCGCGCAGGTACAGGTTCAGAACAAACTGCAGCTTGCTATGCCGCTGCTGCCTCAGGAAGTGCAGCAGCAGGGTGTTAGCGTCGAGAAGTCCTCCAGTAGCTTCCTGATGGTTCTCGGTATGATCAATACCGACGGCACCATGAATCAGGAAGATATCGCGGACTACGTTGGCGCAACCATCAAAGATCCGGTCAGCCGTACTCACGGTGTTGGTGACGTTCAGCTGTTTGGTGCTCAGTACGCGATGCGTATCTGGATGGATCCGAACAAACTGAACAACTACCAGCTGACGCCTGTTGACGTGATTAATGCCATCAAAGCGCAGAACGCCCAGGTGGCTGCCGGTCAGCTAGGCGGCACTCCGCCAGTAAAAGGCCAGCAGTTAAACGCCTCCATCATTGCCCAAACCCGCCTGAAATCTGCAGATGAGTTCAGCAAAATCCTGATGAAGGTTAACCCGGACGGCTCTCGCGTTCTGCTGAGAGACGTAGCGAAGGTTGAGCTGGGTGGCGAAAACTATGATGTTATCGCTCGCTATAACGGCCAGCCGGCTTCCGGTCTGGGGATAAAACTAGCCACCGGTGCTAACGCCCTGGACACCGCCGAAGCGGTACGCGCGACGGTTGAAAAACTGGAGCCGTTCTTCCCGTCGGGTCTGAAAGTTGTTTATCCGTATGACACTACGCCGTTCGTTAAAATCTCCATTAACGAAGTGGTAAAAACGCTGATTGAAGCCATCGTGCTGGTGTTCCTGGTAATGTATCTGTTCCTGCAGAACTTCCGGGCTACGCTTATCCCAACGATTGCTGTACCGGTGGTACTGTTAGGTACGTTCGCTATTCTCGCCGCCTTTGGCTACTCGATAAACACCCTGACGATGTTCGGCATGGTGTTGGCGATAGGCCTGTTGGTGGATGACGCCATTGTTGTGGTTGAAAACGTTGAGCGTGTAATGGTGGAAGATGGACTGCCGCCGAAAGAAGCGACGCGTAAGTCCATGGGCCAGATTCAGGGCGCCCTGGTGGGTATCGCGATGGTACTGTCAGCGGTATTTATCCCGATGGCGTTCTTCGGCGGCTCTACCGGTGCAATCTACCGTCAGTTCTCGATTACCATCGTTTCTGCGATGGTGCTGTCGGTGCTGGTGGCAATGATTCTGACTCCTGCGCTCTGTGCGACCATGCTTAAGCCTATCCCGAAAGGTCATCACGATGACAAAAAAGGATTCTTTGGCTGGTTCAACAGAATGTTCGAGAAGAGCACGCATCACTATACCGACAGCGTCGGTAACATCCTGCGTAGCACCGGTCGTTATCTGGTTCTGTACCTGATAATCGTCGTAGGCATGGCCTTCCTGTTTGTCCGCCTGCCTAGCTCGTTCCTGCCTGATGAAGACCAGGGCGTATTGCTGGCAATGGCTCAGCTGCCTGCCGGTGCGACTCAGGAACGTACGCAGAAAGTGCTGGACGAGGTGAACGACTACTTCCTGACCAAAGAGAAAGCGAACGTTAATTCGGTGTTTACCGTTAACGGTTTCGGCTTCTCTGGCCGCGGTCAGAACACCGGTCTGGCGTTCGTGTCTCTGAAAGACTGGAGTGAACGTTCGGGTGAGGAGAACAAGGTTCCGGCCATTGCAGGTCGAGCCATGGGCACCTTCTCACAAATTAAAGATGCGATGGTGTTTGCCTTCAACCTGCCGGCGATTGTCGAGCTGGGTACCGCGACCGGCTTTGACTTCCAGCTGATTGACCAGGCGAACCTTGGCCACGAACAGCTGACTCAGGCTCGTAACCAGCTGTTCGGTATGATTGCACAGCACCCTGACCTGCTGGTTGGCGTGCGTCCGAACGGCCTCGAAGATACGCCACAGTTTAAAATCGATATCGATCAGGAAAAAGCGCAGGCGCTCGGGGTATCCATCAGTGATATCAACACGACGCTGGGCTCAGCCTGGGGCGGTAGCTACGTCAATGACTTCATTGACCGTGGCCGCGTGAAGAAAGTGTATGTCATGGCCGAAGCGCCATACCGTATGCTGCCGAGCGATATCGGCAACTGGTACGTCCGTGGCTCTTCCGGGCAAATGGTTCCGTTCTCTGCGTTCTCGACTTCGCGCTGGGAATACGGCTCACCGCGTCTGGAGCGTTACAACGGCTTGCCATCTATGGAAATTCTTGGTCAGGCTGCACCGGGTAAAAGTACCGGTGAAGCGATGGATATGATGGAGCAGCTGGCCGCGAAATTGCCAACCGGCATCGGTTTTGACTGGACGGGTATGTCCTATCAGGAACGTTTGTCCGGCAACCAGGCCCCTGCCCTGTACGCCATTTCTCTGATTGTGGTATTCCTCTGTCTGGCAGCATTGTACGAGAGCTGGTCGATTCCGTTCTCCGTTATGCTGGTTGTTCCGCTTGGGGTATTCGGTGCGCTGCTGGCCGCCACTCTGCGCGGCCTGACTAACGACGTGTACTTCCAGGTTGGCCTGCTGACAACCATTGGCCTGTCGGCGAAGAACGCGATACTTATCGTAGAATTCGCCAAAGACCTGATGGAAAAAGAAGGCAAAGGCCTGATAGAAGCAACGCTGGATGCGGTCCGTATGCGTCTACGCCCGATTCTGATGACCTCTCTGGCCTTTATCCTCGGGGTAATGCCGCTGGTTATCAGTACCGGGGCAGGCAGTGGTGCGCAGAACGCCGTAGGTACTGGCGTTATGGGCGGGATGGTTACCGCGACCGTACTGGCTATCTTCTTCGTTCCGGTGTTCTTCGTGGTGGTTCGTCGCCGCTTCAGCCGTAAGAACGAGGATATTGAGCATGCGCATCCGGTAGAACATCACCAGTAAGCCATTAAATCACATAACAAAAGGCCGCTTTTAGCGGCCTTTTTTATTAATATAGAAACCGGTTTCAGTCACGATATTCTGGATTCATTATTTAACCGTAATTTCTGCCTCCGGGTTTATCTTCCACATAAACAGCCCCCTCATTGCGAGGAAAATAAGCCTTAAATGCTCGTTAATCCATGGTTAACCAAACAACAAAAACCGATGAATCACTTTTATTTGGGAATATTCTTACGAATTAAGATCTGCAACTCAGCTGGATACAGAATAGTCTTAAAGACGCATTAACCGGCTGAAAGTTATAAATATTGCACAGGTGTTGTTAATCCTTTACCAGCCGATTTAAGTTAAAATTCATACTAAAGACTTAATTCACATTTAGTAACGTATTATGTTTTTTTACTTAATTGTAATTTTTCGTTAGAGCAGCATGAAATCTATGCAACATTGATTTATAGTTACAGCACATGTAATAATCGTGGCAACAGTTCTTCACCTGATCAGGTGTGTCCACCCCAACCCGTTGTGTTTATCATTTGTTTTATCGATAAAGGGGGCAGCACTATGGACGAATACTCACCAAAGCGGCATGATATCGCGCAGCTTAAGTTCCTTTGTGAGAGTCTGTATCACGATTGTCTGACCAATCTTGGTGAGAGCAATCATGGATGGGTTAATGATCCGACGTCGGCCATTAATCTACAGCTGAATGAATTGATTGAGCACATTGCTGCTTCGGCGCTTAATTATAAGATTAAGTACCCGGATGAGAGCAAATTGATTGAACAGATTGATGAATACCTGGACGATACCTTCATGTTGTTTAGCAATTACGGCATTAATGCGCAGGATCTGCAGCGGTGGCGTAAATCGGGGAATCGCTTGTTCAGATGTTTCATCAATGAGAGTCGCGCTAACCCAGTGAGCCACTCGTTCTAAAAAAGATTAAAATACTTAAGGCGAATTTATGACTACCAAACTCACTAAGACCGATTATTTGATGCGTCTGCGACGCTGTCAGACAATTGATACGCTGGAACGCGTAATTGAAAAAAATAAATATGAATTATCAGATAATGAGCTGGCGGTATTTTATTCAGCAGCCGATCACCGTCTTGCAGAACTGACGATGAATAAACTGTATGACAAAATCCCACCGTCTGTGTGGAAATTCATTCGCTAATAACAAATTTTATTAAATAATATTTAATATCACATTTTATTTCTCATTATTGCCTGGTTTGTCTCAGCTGTTGTTGTGCAGGTTCGGATTAGCGCCAGTTAAACGTCCGGTTGAATCCCGCAAGCACTCCTTAATCCTCGCCTTACCGCGCTGTTGTCTGGTCGCGTGAGCTTCGTCACGCGCAGGGAACGATCCCCACACTTTCTTCTCTAAAGTTGGTTAGTCTTGCAGACAACTAAACATGGAGTACGTCATGAGCGAAGAAAAACGTAAAATGATTGCCGGTGAGCTTTATCGGCCCGGAGATGAAACCCTACAGCGAGAAAGCCATAAAGCCCGTCAGCTGCTGCATCGCTACAACCAGAGCTCTCCTGATGAACAGGCATACCGCGATGAGATCCTCGCTGAACTGCTGGGCCAAAGCGAAGGGGCTTATATAGAGCCAACCTTCCGCTGCGACTACGGCTACAACATTTACCTCGGTAAAAACTTCTACGCCAATTTTGAGTGCGTGATGCTGGACCCCTGTCCGATTCGCATCGGCGACAACTGCATGCTGGCACCGGGCGTGCATATTTATACCGCCACCCATCCCCTTGATGCCGAAACGCGAAATAGCGGCGTGGAGCTGGGCAAACCGGTAACTATCGGTAATAAGGTCTGGATTGGCGGACGCGCGGTCATTAACCCAGGCGTTACCATCGGCGATAATGTCGTGGTAGGTTCAGGCTCGGTTGTCACCAAAGATATTCCAGCTAACTGCGTTGTTGTCGGTAATCCAGCCCGCATCATAAAGATGCTGTAACGCGGCACGACCTGTTAACTGTTATGGTTATTTTTGGCTTATCTGTTACTTTTTTGCCGGGCCCGCAGTTCCTAAAATAGTCTGGTCATGCGTACAACCGAAACAGAGAAATTAGAAGGCACACCATGTCAGAAATTCAGCGCCTGCTCACCGATACCATCGAACACCTGAATGAAACTGAAAAGCGCGATAACCGCCCGCGCTTTAGCATCAGTTTTATCCGTAAACATCCCGGCTTATTTATCGGGATGTATATCGGCTGGTTTGCCACTATGTGGGTAATGCTGGAATCAGAGACCCTGGCGGGCTCAGTGTGGCTGCTGGTCGTGCTGTTCGCGCTGATGAACGCGTTTTTCTTCTTTGACGTCAACCCTCGCTACCGCTACAGCGATATTGACGTACTCGACCTGCGCGTTTGCTACAACGGCGAGTGGTACAACACCCGCAACGTGCCTGAGGCGCTGATCGATGACATCCTCAGCTCCCCGAGCGTGGATGAAGAGCAAAAATCTTTGCTGCACAAAATGCTCAGCCGCAAAGGGGAGCTGTCGTTTTACGACGTCTTCTCGCTGACCCGCCAGCAACCTGCTGCCGGGCGCTAAGCACTAACGGCGTTTCTTACGTCCCTGCACCGCTTTAAAACGCGGGTTAGATTTGCAAATCACATACAGCCGCCCCTTGCGCTTAACAATCTGGCAATCAGGGTGGCGCTGTTTTGCACTGCGAAGTGAATTCAATACCTGCATTTCTTAAGACTCCTTGCCGCCAAAGAATTTACCAAAGCGCTGCTGGAAGCGCGCCGGGCCGCCTTCATTGACGAAGACTTTCTGTTTGCCGGTGTAGTGAGGATGCGAAGCGGAAGAGACTTCGATCGTCACGTAGGGGTAAGTCACCCCATCCAGCTCGATCTCGCGGTCGGTTTTGATCGTCGACCCCACTTTAAAATACTCATTCACGCTGGTGTCGTGGAACACCACGGTCCGGTAAAACGGATGGATATCGCGCTGCATAAAAATCATTCCGATATGTTATAACGTAACAATAAAATAAAAGATGATCGAACGAATTGCAAGCGGGGTTTAAAACGCAGAGGGCGTCGAAAAGAAGTGGGCACCGCCTGGGTGCCCGAAGAGGTTAGAGTTTAAAACCGGCAACCACGCGCTCAAGCTGGGTGGATTGCTCCGCCATGGAGTGCGAGGCGGAAGAGACTTCCTGAACCAGCGCGGCGTTCTGCTGGGTTGTGCTATCAAGCTGATTAATCGCCAGATTCACCTGCTCAATGCCGGTGCTCTGCTCGCGGCTGGAAGACATGATCTCGGCCATCAGCGTTGTCACGTTACGCACGCCCTGGGTCAGTTCTTCCATGGTACTGCCCGCCTGATTAACCAGTTCTGTCCCCAGATTTACGTTGCTTACCGAATTCTCGATCAGCGCTTTAATTTCCCGCGCCGACTGCGCAGAACGCTGGGCCAGGCTGCGAACTTCAGAGGCAACAACCGCAAAACCACGGCCCTGCTCACCGGCACGCGCGGCCTCAACGGCGGCGTTCAGCGCCAGGATATTGGTCTGGAAAGCGATACTGTCAATGACGCTGATAATATCGACCACTTTGCCAGAAGAAGTCTGAATAGCATTCATCGTGCTGACGACCTGCTTCACCACTTCTCCCCCTTTCACCGCCACGCTGGAAGCTTCACGCGCCAGCTCGTTAGCATGGGCGGCGTTATCGGCATTCTGCCGCACGGTGCTGGTCAGCTCCTCCATCGACGCCGCCGTTTGTTCAATGGAACTTGCCTGATCTTCCGTTCGGGCGGAGAGATCCTGATTACCGGTAGCAATTTGATGAGAAGCGGAAGAGATAGCCCGCGCGCTATCCCCCACCTGCCGCAGCATGGTTTGCAGATAGCTAATCACGCCGTTAAAGCTTTCGATGATGGCGTTAAATTCCGGACTGCTGGTCGGCTCCAGTCGCTGAGTGAGATCGGCACCGCCGGCAGAAAGACGGCTGATGTTGTGGTTAAGATCGCCCAGGCGACGCATCATATTGCGGATAAACAGCACCAGAATGCCAAGCAGTACGATAGCCATTGGGATCTGCACCATGCCGAGGCGCAGTAAAATCGCGTCCGTTTGTTTGGTCAGCAGCGCGGTTGGCAGGTCAACCGCCAGGATCCACGGGCTGCCTTTTACCGTCTGCAAAATGACGGTATGCGAAGTGCCGTCATTGTCATATTCATCTTCACTGCCCTGGCTGGCGTTAAAACCAGGCAGCATCTGCTGGATCGCTTTAGCCATTGGCAGCGTGCTGCTCAGGTCAGAAAGATTTTTCAAGCCTGCCGTTTTCCCAATCTGGTCTGCATTACCGACGACTTTGCCATCAGCTTCAATAATCAACACTTGCCCTTTCACCGCCTCGCTCATCTGTTTAGCGAGCTGATTGAAGAAGCCCAGCGTCACATCGATAGTCGCCACGCCCCACGGCTGGCCGTCTTTGCTTATCGCCATCGCACAGTTAGTCCGCGGCTGCGGGCTGGCATCGTCCTGGTAGGCATTCGCCCAGGCACAATGCCCTGCCGGAGAAGCAAGCCCGGCTTTGTACCATACCTGCTCGTAGTAATTAGGCGCGGCGTCTGAGTTCCAGTAGGTGTTTTCCTCGAGTTTGTTGCTGCCGTTGCGGGCAAAGAAAGTGCTGAATTTATTGCGGCCCGCCTCGCGTTTTTCCGGCAACGGCCAGACTCCGCCGCCAAACACGTTCACGTCCTGGTACTGATCCACCAGCGTTGGTAATAGTTTATTAATATCATCGCTTTGCATCGCGGCGACCGACTGAGTAATGCTGCGCATTTGCGCCTGTACCCGGTTCATCTGTTCGGTGATATTCACCGCAACATTGTCCACCTCAAAACGAATCAACTGCGTTTCATTGCGCTTAATTTGTGGCGTCACAAAGAAATGGATCACCAGCGAAGTTACCGCAATTAACAGCATAAAAAACAAACATAAAGAGGTAATGAATCGGGATTGTGTAGTTTTTAGCATGATGAGGGCACCTGGTGGTAAAAAGCGAAACGCTTAGCAACCTCTTCGGCATAAAACCAATAAACTTAACGACCACCATAATTTAATCATTCGTTAACTATTTCCAAATGTAATTAACTTCCAGTTAAATCCATAAGTTACCCCTATGCATTGAAATATTTTGCAATGATTAGACTTTTCTCGTTTCCGCAAATGCTTAGAACCCCGCCGGGTCATAGCTTAGAAGATAACAATATTGGGCGAGGCTTTTTGATTCCGGCAAGGTGAGCACCAACGCTACCCGACCGTATTCAGAAGGACATTGCCATGATGCTGTGCCGCTGTTGTGCCGAACTCGACCCGACCGCCTTTTCTAAGACTATGATGACCGGAGTAAACTATGAGCACCAATCCAGGCCTGGCACTGCCGATTCTTGACCTTTCCCAGCTTAGCGGCAGCGACACTGACCGTTCGGCCTTCCTCAGCCAGCTGCGCTACGCCGCACGAGAAATTGGCTTTTTCTACCTGATAAACCACGGCATCAGCCCTGAACTGCAGCAGGCGGTCCAGGACGAAGCCCGCAGCTTCTTTGCCCTCCCCGACGATGAAAAACAGCAGGTGGCGATGATTCGCTCGCCGCATTTCCGTGGCTATAACCGCGCGGCCAGCGAACTGACTCGTGGCCAGCCCGACTGGCGTGAACAGTTCGATCTCGGCGCCGAGCGTCAGGCTCTACCGCCGGATGAATATGCTCCCGCATGGCGCCGCCTCCAGGGGCCAAACCTCTGGCCAACCGCGCTTCCCGAACTCAAACCCACGCTTCTACAGTGGCAGAGCGAAATGACCGCCGTGGCCTTAAAGCTGCTGCGCACCTTTGCCGAAGCGCTTAGCCTGCCGGCGGATGCCTTCGACTCGCTCTATGGCAGCCTGCCAAATGAACACATCAAGTTGATTCGCTATCCTGGACAGTCGGCCACGCAAAGCAGCCAGGGCGTAGGCGCTCACAAAGATTCTGGCTTCCTGAGCTTCCTGCTGCAGGACGATAAAAAAGGCCTGCAGGTGGAAGTTTCACCGGATAACTGGGTCGATGCTCAGCCGCTGCCCGGCAGCTTTGTGGTCAACATCGGCGAACTGCTGGAGCTGGCGACCAACGGCTACCTGCGCGCGACCGTACACCGCGTGGTTTCTCCGCCGCAGGACGAGGAGCGCCTGTCCATCGCCTTTTTCCTGGGCGCACAGCTCAACGCCGTGGTGCCGGTCTATCAGCTCCCGGAAGCGTTAGCCCGCGAAGCGCAAGGCCCTGAAAGCGATCCACAAAACCCGCTGCTGCGCGATGTGGGCTGGAACTACCTGAAAGGCCGCCTGCGCTCCCACCCCGACGTGGCGGAACGCTACTACGCGGATGTCCTTCGTAACAGCAGTGAACTGATTGCTTAATAACTAATTAAAAATAAAGGAATTAATGATGAAAAAGACCGCGTTTAAACTGGCTGGTGTTGCTCTGTCACTGTCTCTGGCTTTCTCGGCGCAGGCCGCAGACGCGCTGCGTGTCGCGGCTGACCCGGTTCCCCATGCGGAAATCCTCGCCTTTGTGCAGAAACTCGACCCTGATTTGAAGCTGAAGGTTGTCGAGCTCAGCAACGGCGTTAACGCTAACGAGCTGCTGGCCAACGGCGACGTTGACGCCAACTACTTCCAGCACGTGCCTTATTTGCGTGACCAGGAAAAAGCGCTCGGCAAGAAATTTGTCGTCGCCGCAACGGTGCATATTGAACCGCTGGGCATTTACTCACATAAATACAAGGATCTGAAATCCGTCCCGGAAGGCGCGACCATCGCGGTACCGAACAACGTCACCAACCTCAGCCGCGCCCTTTACCTGCTGCAGGACAAAGGGTTAATCACCCTCAAGCCGGAATTTAAAGACGCCGCCACAAACCAGGCGACGCCAAAAGACATCGCCGAAAACCCGAAAAAGCTGAAGATCCTGGAAGTCGAATCGCCGCAGATCCCACGCTCCCTGGACGACGTGGGGCTGGGGGTTATCAACGGTAACTATGCGCTGGAAGCAGGCCTTAGCCCGGCGAAAGATGCGCTTGGTCTGGAAAGCGCCACCCATAACCCGTACGCCAATATTCTGGTTACTAACCCTAACCTGAAAAACGACCCGCGCATCAAGCAGCTGACGAAGGATCTTGAATCTCCTCAGGTGGCCGAGTTCATTCGCAAGCAGTACAACGGATCGGTGATCCCGGTAGAGAATAAGTCATGATCGCCCTTGAGCGGCTGAGCAAAGTGTACGCCGGAGAAGGCCGACCGGCACTCGATGACATTAATCTTGTGGTACCGGATGGCGCAATCTACGGCATTCTGGGCCGCAGCGGCGCCGGGAAAAGTACGCTGATCCGCTGTCTCAACCTGCTGGAGCGGCCCACCTCGGGCCGCATTATCATGAACGACAGGGACATCACGACCTTTAACCAACGCGAGCTTCGCCAGCACCGCCAGCGCACCGGCATGGTGTTCCAGCATTTCAACCTGATTCACGCCCGCAGCGTTGAAGACAACGTTGCCGTGCCGCTGGAAATATCCGCTACACCGCGTGAAGAACGCCGTAAACGCGTTGCCGAACTGCTTAGCCTTGTTGGCCTGAGCGACAAAGCAAAAGCCTTTCCGTCCCAGCTTTCCGGCGGGCAAAAACAACGTGTCGGCATCGCCCGAGCGCTGGCCGCCCACCCGGAGATCCTGCTGTGCGATGAAGCCACCAGCGCGCTGGATCCTGAAACCACTGCATCAATCCTGGCTTTGCTGGCGGATATCAATCGCCAGCTTGGTCTGACGATCGTGCTGATCACCCATCAATTAGAGGTGGTGAAAGCTATTTGCGATCACGCGGCACTGCTGGAACACGGCAGGTTGATAGAAAGTGGTCCGCTGTCCGAAAGATTAGTGGATCCGTTTTCAAGATTACGCGCCTCTTTGCTCCATGACAAAGAAGCAGAGCAAGCGTTCTTACGCCGCCACGGCGTCGAAGGGAGAGCGTTATGCGAAGTAGCATGAGCTGGGACGATTTGTGGCCGCTGCTGCTGGACGGTACGCTTGATACCCTTTATATGGTTGGGCTGGCTGCCTTTTTCACCGTGCTGATTGGCCTGCCGCTGGGCGTATTGTTATTTCTCACCCGGCGCGATGGTGCTTTACCGGCTCCCCGCCTCAATCAGGTGCTCGGCAGCATCATTAACGTTGGCCGTTCGTTACCGTTTATTGTCCTGCTGATAGCGCTGATCCCGCTGACACGGATTATCGTCGGTACCACGCTCGGCAGCACCGCGGCGGTTGTGCCCATTACCATCGGTGCTTTTCCCTTCTTTGCCCGCGTGGTAGAAAGCGCGCTTGATGAGGTGGATAAAGGCCGTATTGAAGCCATTCTGTCGATGGGCGGCAACGCCTGGCATGTGGTGAGCAAAGTGCTGCTTCCGGAGGCCTTACCTGCCATCCTGGCGGGGATCACGCTCACGATTGTTATGCTGATTGGTTTTTCTTCAATGGCCGGCGTTATCGGCGGTGGCGGCCTGGGAGACCTGGCCATTCGCTACGGCTATCAACGCTTTAATAACCAGGTCATGGTCGGTACCGTGATAATCCTGATTGTGATGGTGCACCTTGTACAAAGCCTTGGCGACCATTTAGTACGCCGCCTCGCCCATCGGCGTTAAAATGGCTTACTACAAGAAACGGGGCCGCTTATCGCGGCCCCGTTTCTTTTTAACCGTTACGCTTTCTCACGCACCAGCAGGGTGGTCAGCGCGAAAGACAGCCCCAGCGCCAGCGCAACCCCCAGAAGAGCAAAGATAAAGTACGGACCAATGTAGGCCGGCAGGCTAAAGATACTCGACAGGATATAGCCGTACAGCCGCACGCCGAAGAAGGCAATAAACGCCGAGGCAATAGAACTGGCTATCGTGGCAGCGATAAACGCTTTCTTATAGCGAGTTAATACGCCAAACAAAGCAGGCTCGGTGATCCCCAGCAGTGCAGAAATCCCCGCCGACAAGACCACAGAACGGTCCGCTTTCGATTTGCTCTGCCGCCAGATGGCAAAGGTTGCCCCGGCGATAGCCATGTTGGCCATAAACATCATCGGCATCAGCATGTCATAGCCGCGGTCAGTGAAGTTTTGCAGCGCAATGGGCGTCATAGCGTGATGCATACCGGTCAGGATCGCTATCGGGCGAATCGCCCCTACCACCAGTCCGGCAAAGCTTGCTGAAACCCCAAACAGCCCTTCAATAAACCAGGCCAGCGCTTTACCAAGATAAATGCCGAGCGGGCCAATCACCACCAGCGCAACCAGCGCGGCGATGAACAGCGTCAGCGTGGGGGTAAACACCGTTTTCAGGACCTCGGGCATGACGCTATCAACCCAGCGATGGATATAGCTCAACGCCAGCACCGAGAAGATAACCGGGATCACGCTGGAGGCGTAGTTGAAGACCGAAACCGGGATCACGTTAAGAAAATAGAAAGCATCTACCGCCCCGGCCTGATGTGCGGCCAGCGCCTTCGCCGCTTCAATCAGCGACGGATACATTAAGCAGGCCGCCACCGCCGCCGCGAGGTATTCATTGGTTTTGAAAATTCTGGCAGCGGAAATCGCCAGGAAAAACGGCAGAAAATAAAACACGCCGCTGGCGATAAGGTCGATAACCACCACGGTATCGCTTTTTGCTGAGATGAGCTTAAGCGCAACCAGCCCGGCCAGCAGGCCTTTTATCATCCCTGCCCCGGCAATCGCCGGCACAATTGGCCCGAACACGCCGGAAACCGTGTCCATAAACATCGACACAAGGCTCTTACGCTCTTTCTTGCCGGCCGCTGAAGCTGGAGCATCTTTCGCGCCGCCAAGCAGAGCGTTCAATTGCTCGTACCAACTGTTCACCTGTGGGCCAATGATTATCTGAAACTGATCGCTCTGCGTCTGCGCACCCAGCACGCCGGGCAGCTTTTTGATCTCCGGCTGGTTCACTTTATTATCATCAATTAAATCGAAACGCAGACGCGTCATGCAGTGCCAGACTTTATTAATATTTTCCGTTCCACCGACCAAACGGATAATAGAAGCAATGACGTCACGACTCCCCATGAATAACTCCCCGATGTTGGTTTATTGTTATGTTTTGCTGCCGCCGATGGTAGAGAATCAAAAAACAAAAAACAAACCAATGAAATATGACAACCGTCACAATTAGCCACCAGAAAGCATTAAAAAAGAGAAAGATAAACAATTGGTACGGTTTTATCGCCTTTATCCGTGAAATAACTGACCAATAAAAAAGAGTAAAAAAAGCGTTTACCGGCGGGGAAAAATAGGGTGATAGTAATAGCAGAACTTACTTACTTTGTTTAAATCAGCCTGATGGTGGAGCTTTCTCGTGCTACCCACAATTATCGAAAATATTGAATGTTTTATTACTAAACCGGACCGACACAATCTGGTGACGGTGCGGGTCACGACCAACAAAGGTATTACCGGCCTCGGCTGTGCGACCTTCCAGCAGCGGCCGCTGGCGGTTAAAACCCTGGTCGATGAGTACCTCAAACCACTGCTGATGGGCCGTGACGCCAACCACATAGAAGACCTGTGGCAAATGATGACGGTCAACGCCTACTGGCGAAACGGCCCGGTGATGAACAACGCCATTGCCGGCGTGGATATGGCGCTGTGGGACATCAAAGGCCAGTTGGCTAATATGCCGCTTTACCAGCTTTTAGGCGGTAAATCGAAGGACGCCATTGCGGTTTACAGCCACGCCGCCAGCGAAACGCTCGAAGGGCTCTACCAGGAAGTGGATAAGCTGCTGGCCCAGGGGTATCGCTACATTCGCTGCCAGCTGGGTTTTTACGGCGGCACGCCGCAGGGCATGCACCAGACTAAAACGCCCACGCCAGGCGCGTACTACGATCAGGATGAATATATGGCGAACACGGTGGAAATGTTCCGCGCGCTGCGCGAGAAATACGGCCATCGGTTCCATATCCTACACGACGTTCACGAACGGTTATTCCCGCAGCAGGCCATTCAGCTGGCTAAGGGGCTGGAACCGTATCAGCCATGGTTTATCGAAGATATTCTGCCGCCGCAGCAAAGTGCCTGGCTTGAACAGGTGCGTAATCACTCTTCCGTGCCGCTGGCGATGGGCGAGCTGTTCAACAACCCGGCGGAATGGCACGATCTTATTGTGAATCGCCGCATCGATTTTATCCGCTGTCACGTCTCGCAAATCGGCGGGATCACCCCTGCACTAAAACTGGCGGTACTCTGCCAGGCCTTTGGGGTACGCCTGGCCTGGCACGGGCCGCCGGATATGACGCCGATTGCGGTGGCGGTGAATACTCACCTGAATATTCATCTGCATAACGCGGCAATCCAGGAGTTTATTCCCGTCAAAGAGAATACCGCCGCCGTGTTCCCGGGCGCACCGAGCGCGGAACAAGGCTATATGTATCCTCTGGAAAAACCGGGTATTGGCGTTGGGTTTGACAGGGAGCAGGCGGAACGCTTCCCGGTGGAATATCGCCCGCATGAATGGACGCAAAGCCGCCTGCCTAACGGCGCGATCCACACACCTTAAGAGGATTTACGGCGAGCCAGATTATCGTGGTTAAAGGGGATGACGTAGGTGCAGGAATAATCGATGTCGACGATATCGCTGATTTCAAACACCCTTCCCCCTTCAAGGATCCCGCGGTTGCTTATCTGCATCGCGGGCAGCCCTTTCTTACACTCCAGCAGCTGCGCCTGCTCTTTATTGATCGCTATCGCCTGGTAGCGGGTCAGCAAATGCGAAATGCGATACCCTTTACCGAGGACATATTGCTGTAAAGAGCTTTCAATCACCTTCTGGCTAAGGTCGGGGAAATCTTTTACCGGCATCCGTGAAGTTTCAATCTGCACTTTCTGATTATCCACCAGCCGCAAGCGGCAAAACTGCCAGATAAAATCATCCGAGCCCAGACCGAACACCTGGCGCTCTTCACGGTCGGGTAATTTTTTATGCAGGCTGACCAGCCGGAACGTAATGCGATCGAAGTGTTTTTCAGTAATGGAGTTATAAACCAGGGGGCTATTACGCGCCTGTTCGTTAATCCAAATTCCTGATCCCTGAATAATCGACACCACCCCGATACTGACCAGTTTCTCCAAAGCCTGGCGAATCGTGAAACGCGAAACCCCGTACTCTTCAGCGAGCTGGCGTTCCGGCGGCAGCTTGCGTGGCCCCTGGCTGCTGTGCTGGTAAATTTTGCTCAGTAAGTCCTGGGTGACAAAATCTTTCTTTTTCATCGCGGGCTCCTAACCTTTGCGCTGAAACATAACATTACTGCGTCGAGTGAACTATGCTGGCAGATAAAATCCCCTCAGACTCTTAACCTCTTACGCCGGAACCCAATTATGACAAGCAAAAAGATGGTCAGTCTCGTCAATGGCGTGCTGATCGTGGCGGTGCTGCTGCCGGTATTGCTTAGCATTTATCTGGCGCACAACAAAGCCGAGAAAACCTTCCATAGCGAGCTTGAAAACTATGCTGACCGGGCGCTGTTGCGCAGCGAAAGAGTGGTTAATCAGGCCACCGCGGCGCTGACGAAAATCAACGCGTTCCACGGCCAGTACTGCTCCCGCAGCCATCTTGATGCGATGCGCCGCGTGGCCTTCAACTTTCGCTACATTCAGGAAGTGGTCTATATCGTTGATAACCGCACCGTTTGTTCTTCGCTTGAAGCCACGCACGATGGTGCAAAACTCGGCCCGCCTGATACCAGAGGCGCAGGGGGCTTTTTCGCCTGGTACACCGACGTCACCGATCTGGGTTTCGAGCGCCCGATGATGTATGTAGGGAAATTGCAGCATGTCGTGGTTATCGATCCGATAACCTTCATTGACGTGATCCCCTTTGGCCATAACCCGGTGGACGTTGCCATGGTTGGCATGGAGCACAACCGGCTGATCGCCAGTAACGCAAAGTTGCCCAATAACAGTTGGGAAACTCAGATTCGAAAAGGTGTCGAGGCCTATTCAGACGGGCAAAACGATTATGTGATTCGCCGCTCAAGTGAGTTAGGCCTGGCTATGATAGCCTGGGCGCCCAGCGCCCCGCTGCAAGCCGCCTGGTATAAACAGATGGTCATCTGGCTACCAATTGGCATTCTCTTTAGCCTGAGCGCAGGGTGGTTTATCACCCGTCTGCTGCGGCGTCTTGAGTCCCCTCAGGCGCGTATTCAGGATGCCATACGCGACCGCGAATTTAGCCTCGAATATCAGCCCATCGTCGATTTAAATACCGGTGAAGGGGTAGGTGCGGAAGCCCTGCTCCGGTGGCGGCTACCGGATGGAAGCTTCATCAGCCCGGACATTTTCATACCGATTGCCGAACAGGCCGGACTGATCTCTCAGATAACCGAACTGGTGATCAATCAAGCCTTCAGCGAGCTGGGCGACTGGCTTCACGGCCACCCGCATCATCACCTTTCCATTAATCTGTCGCCGAATGATGTGCTGAGCGATCGGGTGCTGAAGATCATCAAGCCATTGCTGCTTAAGTACCAGGTTAAAGCGGAACAGATAGCGCTGGAGATAACCGAACGCGGTTTTGCCGACCCAAAAGTCAGCGCCCCCATCGTGGCGGAATACCGCAAGGCGGGGCACCCTATCTACCTGGATGATTTCGGCACCGGCTACTCCAGCCTGAGCTACCTGCAGGATCTCGACGTCGATATTATCAAAATCGATAAATCGTTCGTCGACGCGCTGGAGTACAAAAACGTCACGCCTTACATCATTGAAATGGCGAAGACCCTGAATCTGGCGACCCTCGCCGAAGGGATTGAAACCGCTTCACAGGCAGCGTGGCTGCGCGAGCACGGCGTTGCCTGGGGGCAGGGCTGGCTTTACAGCAAAGCCCTGCCTAAACAGGCCTTTATCGACTGGATTGCGTGCAACCGGGGCATAAGTTAACTACTTACGCAATAACTGCTGCAGGCGCTGCTGTTGGCGTTTTTCCAGCCAGCCCTTCAGCAGGAACAGGCGCAGGCCGCCCATCACCAGCAGCGCGCCCCAAATCAGCGTCGGCCACAGGAACCAGTAATTTCCCGGGGACGTTAGCAGATTTATAGTCGTCAGGCCGGTGCAAACGATGGCCCATACCAGCACTGAACGGTAGTACCGATATTCGCGGGCAACACGCCTTTTGGCCTCAATAATTCGCGTATTGAGCGCATCCTCCGGCTCGGCGTCCGGCTCATTATCGTCGTACAAATCCGTCACGTTGAGATCGAACGCGGCCGCAATCGCGCTCATGGTTTCCAGACTTGCCTGCCCCCCGTTCTCAATCCGCTGGATAGTTCTGACGCTCAGGGAAGAGAGCTCGGCAAGCTGTTCCTGTGACCAGGCGCGGGATAAACGCAACGCTTTAATGTTGTTACTCATGGCTGGAGATCCTCGAATGATTTAACCCGCCCTGACTATGGCCTGGCCCACGCAACTTCAACACGACAGCGACACGACATCAACCCGACAGCGCTTTTCGCACGGCGTTTAGAGCATATTACGGTAGCGATAATTTCGGTTCTACAGTGGCCATAACAAAGTATAAACCGCATCCACGCCGTCGTTTTGCTGGTGGGTGTCCGGCCCTGTCGGGGATCCCCTGAGAAAAGTTACTTCACCCCCAGCCGCTTCGCCAGCCGGTGCAGGTTGGCGACATCAATGCCCAGCTGCCGGGCGCTTGCCGCCCAGTTTTTGCCATTATCCTCAAGCGCTTCAATAATCCTGGCGCGCTGAAACGCATCGGTAGCGTCGCGCAGGCTGGCAGAAGGAGGCGTTAAAGTTGAGGTTTGCGGCTCGTGGAATACCGCATCTGCCTGGCCGGAAAGCTGGAAGTGCTGGGGCAGCAGGACAAGTTCTCCCTGCGGATGACCAGCACGCGCCAGGACAATGGCGCGGTAAATGGCATGCTCCAGCTCGCGGATGTTCCCCGGCCAGCCATACTGCGTAAGCTGAACGCGAGCCGCCTCGCTCAGTACCACCCGCCTGAGCCCCATTTTCGCGCGGCTTTGCTCGCAGAAAAACCCGGCCAGCAGCGCAATGTCGCTTCCCCGCTCCCTCAGCGGCGGCACGTGCAGAGGAAAGACGCTCAGGCGGTGGAACAAGTCTGCGCGAAACGCCCCGGCAACCACCTGCTGGCGCAGATCGCGGTTAGTGGCAGCCAGCACCCGTACATCCACCCGCTGGCTGCGGTCATCGCCCACCCGCTGAATATCGCCGTACTGCAGCACGCGCAGCAGCTTGGCCTGCAGCGCCAGTGGCAGCTCACCTATCTCATCGAGGAACAGCGTGCCGTTGTCCGCCATTTCAAACTTGCCGGTGCGGTGATGGATTGCACCGGTGAACGCGCCTTTCACATGGCCAAACAGCTCGCTCTCCGCCACGCTTTCCGGCAGCGCGGCGCAGTTAAGGTAGACCAGCGGGCTCGCCGCCCTGGCCGATCCAGCATGAATCGCCCGCGCCACCAGCTCTTTCCCGACGCCCGTCTCGCCGGTGATCAGCACGTTGAGATCCGAGGCAGCAACAATCTCGATCTCTTTTTTCAACTGGATGATGCCCGGCGAGCGGCCAATCATCTCCCCCCCCCCACCGCGGGCAATGGCGGGCTGCACCGTGCCTTCCGGCGTTTGCTTCTCAAGCTGTTCAAGCAGCAGAGCGTTGTTCAGCGCCCCGGAGGCCAGTACGCCAATCAGCCTGAGTTCCTCATCGCTGAAGCCGTCGAACTGGTGAGGATCCATGCCGTCAACGGTCAGCGCCCCGATAAGACTCTGGTCGGCAAACAGCGGCAGCCCGAGGCAGGCATGGACTTTGAGGTCTTCATGTTCGGGAATAAGGCCGTCGTACGGGTCGGGCAGCTCGCTGTCGGCCGGAAAACGCACTACGTCACCGGCGCGGGCGATGGCTTCAAGTCTGGGGTGAGCGTCAACGGCAAAGCGCCGCCCCAGCACATCGACAGCCAGGCCATCTATCGCCAGCGGGTAAAAATGGCGCGACTCGTAGCGCAGCAGCGCCGTGGCATCGCCGCCGAGCAGCTTTCGCAGCGTGCGGATGACGCGAGAAAAGCGGTCAGAATGGCTGATGCCGCTCTGCAGTTCGACTGCAATGGCGGCGAGAGAAGACATCGACAGGCTCATGACGAGGCTCCGGTAAGACGGGAGCGTTCAGCTTACGCCTGAGTAGTCAAAATGACAAATAACAGAGTCATTATGACAATACATAGCAGTGTCATTATGACACTAAAAAGAATACACAAAATAATAAAACATTAAAAATCAATGCATTAAAAAGTTGGCACGATACTCGCTATAGAACAGTCATTGAAGCACGTAACGCTATGACATCAATGAGGTTCTCAATGGCTATTCAGGTTAAAAACAACATCCAGTGGGTTGGGCAACGTGACTGGGAAGTCCGTGATTTTCACGGTACCGAATACAAAACTCTGCGCGGCAGCAGCTATAACAGCTATCTCATTCGTGAAGAAAAAACGGTCCTGATCGACACCGTCGACCATAAGTTCAGCCGCGAGTTTGTGAAAAACCTTGAGCGTGAAATTGACCTTAACACGCTCGACTACATCATTATCAACCATGCGGAAGAAGACCACGCCGGGGCGTTGACCGAGCTAATGTCGCGCATCCCGAACACGCCAATCTACTGCACGGCAAACGGCATAGATTCGATTAACGGCCACCACCATCACCCGGAGTGGAACTTTAAGGTGGTGAAAACCGGCGACAGCCTGGATATCGGCAACAGCAAGCAGCTTATCTTCGTCGAAACGCCAATGCTGCACTGGCCGGACAGCATGATGACCTACATAACCGGCGACGCGGTGCTGTTCAGCAACGACGCCTTCGGCCAGCACTACTGCGACGAACACTTGTTTAACGACGAAGTGGACCAGACCGAACTGTTCGAACAGTGCCAGCGCTACTACGCCAACATCCTGACGCCGTTTAGCCGCCTGGTGACGCCGAAAATTACCGAGATCCTCGGCTTTAACCTGCCGGTGGATATGATTGCCACCTCCCACGGCGTGGTCTGGCGCGAGAATCCAACCCAAATCGTTGAGCTGTACCTGAAATGGGCTGCGGATTACCAGGAAGACCGCATCACGCTGTTCTACGACACCATGTCGAACAACACCCGTATGATGGCCGACGCTATCGCCCAGGGGATCCACGAAGTTGACCCACGCGTGGCGGTGAAAATCTTCAACGTCGCCCGCAGCGATAAAAACGAAATCCTGACCAACGTGTTCCGCTCCAAAGGCGTGCTGGTCGGCACCTCCACCATGAACAACGTGATGATGCCGAAGATCGCCGGGCTGGTGGAAGAGATAACCGGGCTGCGCTTTCGCAACAAACGCGCCAGCGCCTTCGGCTCCCACGGCTGGAGCGGCGGCGCGGTAGACCGCCTTTCTACCCGCCTGCAGGACGCTGGCTTTGAAATGTCCCTCAGCCTGAAGGCGAAATGGCGCCCGGACGGCAACGCGCTGGCGCTGTGCCGCGAACATGGCCGCGAAATTGCCCGCCAGTGGGCGCTCTCCCCGCTGCCGGTGGCTCAGGCTGCAACCACCGCCGCTCCGACGGTCGAAGAAGCAAAATCGAATAGCGCCAACCTCGGCCCCTGCATGCAGTGCAGCGTTTGCCAGTGGATTTACGATCCAGCTTTGGGCGAACCGATGCAGGCCGTTGAGCCAGGTACGCCGTGGAGCGAAGTGCCGGACAGCTTCCTGTGCCCTGAATGTTCGCTGGGGAAAGATGTTTTTGATGAGCTGGCAACGGAGGCCAAATGAACAACGGCATCGTGATTATCGGCTCAGGCTTTGCCGCCCGCCAGTTGGTGAAAAATATTCGTAAACACAGCGCCGAGGTGCCTATCCGGCTGATTGCCGCCGACAGCGCCGACGAGTACAACAAACCGGATCTGAGCCACGTGATGAGCTTAAATCAGCGTGCCGAAGCGATGACCCGCCAGCAGGCCGGCGCGTTTGCAGAGCAGTTCAACCTGACGCTACACGCCAACAGCTGGGTCAGCAGCATCGACCCAAAAAACAAGCGGGTGAAATGCGGTGAGCAGCAGTGGCACTATGACAAACTGGTGCTGGCGACCGGCTCCTCCGCCCTTTTGCCGCCTGTCCCCGGTAAAGAGCTAATGCTGACGCTCAACAGCCAGCAGGAATACCAGGCCTGTGAAGCCCGGCTGCGTGACGCCCGGCGGGTGATGATCCTCGGCGGCGGGCTGATCGGCAGCGAGCTGGCGATGGACTTCTGCCGCGCAGGCAAAGAGGTCGTGCTGGTGGATAACGCCAGCCATCTGATGCCTTCATTACTCCCCGCAGAAGTCAGCGGCCGCCTGCAGTCTCGCCTGACGCAAATGGGCGTCGAGCTGCTGTTTAACCAGCGGCTGGAGGCGGTAAGCCAGACGGAGTCAGGGCTATGCGCCACGCTCAACAATGGGCGCAAGCTTGATATTGATGCGGTGGTTTCCGCCATCGGCCTGCGCCCGAATATTGGCCTGGCGCAGCACGCGAGGCTCGACGTTAACCGTGGCATCAAGGTGAATAGCCAGCTGCAAACCTCTAACCCGGATATTTACGCCCTCGGCGACTGTGCGGAAATCGATGGCAAAGTGCTGCCGTTCCTGCAGCCGATCCAGCTCAGCGCCATGACGCTGGCGAAAAACCTGCTCGGGGCGAACGACGCGCTTTCCCTTCCGGCGGTGCTGGTCAAGGTGAAAACGCCGGAAATGCCGCTGCACCTGACCGGCGAAACCCAGCGTCGCGACCTGACCTGGCAGATTACCGCCGGCCAGCAAGGAGTGATTGCCAAAGGGGTGGACGCAGCACAACAGCTGAGGGCATTTATCGTCAGCGAAGAGCATATGAAGCTGGCGTTTAGTTTGGTGCGGGAGCTGGCATCAGCGTCCTAATCCCTGATAGTTTCTTAGCCTGCAGCTCTATGCAAACCAGGCTAAGATTCCGTTCACTTCCAGCCCTGTTTTATATGCAGCCCCCGCACCGGTGAACGACTCGGGGAAGTCACCGTCACTTCCCCTAGACCCCGGACTCCCGGCCAAATAAATCGACCGCTGAAGCGGCAGACCTCCGTTTTATCTCCCAGTCCTGGGTCGGCTGAGATGCGTTCCAGACGCTCTCAGCCTCCGGCCGTTCCCGACGTCCGGACCCTGGCCAGTCGGAGAGAAAACGGAGGCGATTTAAGCCGGAACCGTGCCTCGCTTTTAACCCGCAGCTACACAGAACGTCACAGTCGCTGCAAGTCCAACAGCCACGCCCTTGTTCCCGGCTCTCATCGCCCCCGGTTATGACCCAACTCAGGCGGGGTTGAGCTGTCGGGAACAGCGAAAGAGAGCGATCGTCGGGAACGAATCGCGAACGACCCCGAATGTTTGGGTGATGGCCGGTGGGTTTACCGCTTTAGCGGCGATGAGCTTGCCGGGCGCCGGGGGTGGTCAGGGGGCATGGCGTAATGCCACCTGACACGTTCACCGTCTCTGAACATGCAGGGAAAGTAGATCTACGGGTGAACGTAACCTTAGCCGCCCCTGCATAATCGAGACTATTCGAAATGCCCCCCTACAACCCTTCCACTTTCTCCAACGCTGCCAGCAAACTCTCTGGCGACAGCGCCACCGGCAGCGCGTGAATAGACTCTCCCGCCTGCAAAGTGCGGGCAATCACCTTATCCAGGTCGGCACGATGTTGAATATCGACATCCAGCTGCGCCAGTTTTGTGGGTAAATTGAAACGCTTATACGCCTGCGTGAGCTGTGCCAGAACGTCGTCCTGCCCCAGCAGTGCGCTCTGCACCAGAATCCCGTAGGCCACTTTTGTACCGTGCAGGAAACGATCGGTTTGCGGCAGCGTCGTCAGGCCGTTATGTACGGCATGCGCGGCGGCAACGCGGGTATAGCGTTCGCCCAGGCCCCCCACCATACCGCCTCCGGCAATAATCGCCTCGACCACATCCAGAAACGCCTGGCTTAACTCACCGCGGTTTTGATCTTCCAGCGCCTGCTCGCTGCTCTGGAGCAGGACGTCGCGGATAGCCAGCGCGGCCCCAATGCCGAGGCGCACCGTGAGCGGCAAATTTTCCGGCTGCGGGCTAAGCACCACCGCTTCATACCATTTCGCCAGCGTGTCGCCGATCCCCGCCAACAGGTACTCCTGCGGCGCGCGCAGGATAATTTCAGGCTCCACCAGCACCAGATGGTTTGCATCGTTGAAAATCTCAAAGCGCAGCGCCTGCCCGGCGTCGTTGTACCACACGGACAGCG
Source organism: Enterobacteriaceae bacterium RIT693 (assembly GCA_009668225.1). Lineage (GTDB taxonomy): Bacteria > Pseudomonadota > Gammaproteobacteria > Enterobacterales > Enterobacteriaceae > Cedecea. The sequence goes on from WJYK01000007.1 coordinate 147,631, forward strand.
GCGTCCACGCCGCGCAGGTTGCCGCGATGGTCGGGATCGCCACCGCTGGCGCATTCAAACGACGGGCCACCACTTTCACCGTATCCAGCAGCGCACCGCCGCCGATGCCGATCACCACCTGGCGCTCACCGGACTCGGCTACTAGCTTCTGCACATCGCTTTCGCTGCAGTGCCCACCAAACTGAATATGCTTCGCGCCCGGCAGTGAAAATGCCGCAGGCAGGTAAGGACGCGCAGCCTCGAAAGCACGCTGGCCGTAAATCCACACCGCATTATTAAGCTGTTCTTCGCTGTAAAACTCGGTCAGGCGAGCAAGGCTGCCTGGATGAGAGTAGTAGTTGGCAGGGCCGGTAACCACGCGGATAGCGGTGCTGGTCATGATGCATTTCCTTTTCTTCGCTGGCGGGATATATTCTATGCCGATGATATGTCCAGACATCTGGACGGCTAATATTATTTTGCTTTATCTTATGCCTTTTCATTCATTGCCCGCAACCCAGAAGGCCGCTAAAAATTCGACAGATCAATTCATTAAATCCGGAAACCGCCGCCGCCATGACCACGCTTAACCGCCTTGAGATGCGGGATATTTCCATCGCCTTCGCCGGCTTTAACGCGCTGAGTCGGGTGAACTTCCGGCTGGACGGCGGTTCGGTACATGCGTTAACCGGCGCAAATGGTGCGGGCAAGTCGACGCTGATGGCGGTGCTATCCGGCGCTCACGCCCATTATCAGGGCGAGATCCTAATAGACGGCGAAGCGGTGACAATCCGCAGCCCGCGTGACGCCAAACTGCTGGGCATTCACCTGGTTCAGCAGGAGGTCGATGTTGCGCTGGTGTCCGGCCTTAGCGTGGCGGAAAACATCATGCTCGATAAGCTGGCAGAGGCGGGTCATTTCTATCGCTGGCCACAGATTTATCAGCAGGCACGCGCCGCGCTTACCCAGCTCGACGTGGTAATAGACGTCAAAAAACGCATTGAGCAATGCACCCTGGCGGAAAAACAGCAAATCCTGCTGGCGCGGGCGCTCTCTCATCACTGCCGTTTTCTGATCCTCGATGAGCCAACTGCCCCATTAGACAGCCAGGAAAGCGAACATCTTTTCCGCGTCGTGCAGAGACTGCAGCAAAATGGCATCGGCGTGGTGTTTATCTCCCATCGCATTCACGAGCTGAAGGCGATTTGCGACCGGATGACGGTGCTGCGCGACGGCAAACTGGTTGACAGCGGCCCGATGGGACACCTTAGCGGCGAAGAGATTGTCGAGAAGATGCTGGGCCACCAGCTGGACGATATTTACCCTCCTCGCCGCCCGCCGGTTGAGGGCGGCACGCTGCTGGCGGTGGAAGGTCTGCATGACGATGCTCTGCTGCGCGACATCTCGCTGCGGCTGCGTAAGGGCGAAATTCTGGGCATCGCGGGCCTCGCCGGCGCCGGGAAAACAGAGCTTTGCAAAGCGCTGTTTGGCGCCAACCGCAGCACCCTTGAGCGCGGCGAATTAAAAGGCAAAAGCTGGCGCCCGACTGACCCGGCAGACTCGGTTACTCGCGGCGTTGTGCTGGTGCCGGAGGAGCGCCGCAAAGAAGGCATTTTTATCGACGAGTCGATCACCATGAACCTTGCCGTAAGCTCAGATAGCCAGTTTACCCGTTGGGGGCTGTTCAACCACCGTAAAGCAAAACGCTGGGCAGAAGAGACGATTAAGCAGTTGGGCATTCGCACCAGCGGCCCGGCGCAAACCCTGCGCCGCCTCTCCGGCGGCAATCAGCAAAAAGTGGCCATCGGCAAATGGTTGCGCAACGAAGCCGACGTGCTGATTTTTGACGAGCCGACCAAAGGCGTAGACATCAAAGCCAAAACCGATCTCTTCGTGCTGATTGACCAGCTGGCTCGCCGCGGAAAAGGGGTGATTTACGCCTCCGGCGAATTTGCCGAACTGGTCGGGTTGTGCGACCGCATCTGCGTATTGTGGGACGGGCGCATCGTCGCCGAGCTGGACGGCCACCGGGCCACAGAAGAAACCTTATTACTCTACTCCACCGGAGGAACACCCGCGTGAGCAAAGCATTATCCCTTAAGGCCAACGTTTCAGGCCGCCAGCAGCTTTTTGACTTTCTCTACAAATGGGGGATGTTGCTCACCGTGGTCGCGCTGGTAGCGCTGTTCGGCATTGCCTCCGACAGCTTCCTTGAGCCGAACAACATCATCAACATTTTGCGCTCCATCGCCATCGTGACGGTGATTGCCATCGGCGTGTCTATCTCGCTCACCGTGGGCGGGTTTGATTTGTCCGTGGGCTCTACCGCTTCGCTGGCTAACGCGCTGGTGATTTCGCTGTTTGTCTGGCACGGCTTCGGCACTACCGAAGCGATTCTCATCACCCTGGTGCTGTGTACGCTGGTCGGGCTGTTTAACGCCTTCCTGATCGTGGTGCTGAAAATTCCGGACATGCTCGCTACGCTTGCCAGCCTGTTTGTGATTCAGGGCGTGGCAATGACCTACAGCTACGGTGGGTCAATTACCGAAAACATGGTGTTGCCGAGCGGCGATATGGCCGAAGGGACGATTCCGGCGGCCTTTGGCCTGCTGGGACAGGTGCCGACCATCGTCATCATCATGCTGGTGGTGACGCTGGTTGCCCAGCTTGCGCTGTCTCTGACCAAACATGGCCGCAGGATGTACGCCATCGGCGGTAACCCGGAAGCGGCTCGTCTTTCCGGCATCCGCACCACTCGCTATCGCGTGGCGGCCTACGTGCTGGCCTCGCTGCTTGCAGGTTTGGGCGGCATTCTGCTGGCCTCGCGCATCGGATCTTCACAGGTCAACGCCGGTGGTGGCTACCTGATGGATGCCGTAGCCGCGGCCTGGATTGGTTTCTCTCTGGCAGGTTCCGGCAAACCTAACGCGCTCGGCACCCTGGTAGGCGCGGTGATTCTGGGCGTGCTGCAAAACGGATTGGTGATGCTCTCCGTGCCCTACTACGCCATGGACATTATTAAAGGCCTGGTGCTGGCTGCAGCGCTGGCGATTACATACATACAACGACGCTAAAACAACACTTCACACAGGGTAACGACCATGAAAAAACTGACGACTTCACTGCTGGCGCTTAGCCTGCTTGCCGCGCTGCCTGGCCATGCTGCTACACCGACCCCGGTACCAGAAAAAATTGCCGCGCACGACGGCCCGGTTCGCATCGCCGTTATTCGTAACCTGGGTTCCGACGACAACACCACCCAGTTTGTCGCCGGGGCGGTTCAGCAGGCCAAAAAGCTGGGCTTTAAGGTCAGCACGTTCCTGAGCAACGGCGACGACGCACGCTTCCAGGACTTTGTGAACCAGGCCATCAGCCAGAAGTATGATGGGATTATTCTTTCCCAGGGTCGTGATCCTTACTCTACCGAGCTGGTGAAAAAAGCCGTGGCCGCAGGCATTGCGGTGTCGGTGTTTGATACCGCCGTCAATGGCACTATTCCCGGCGTGACCGTGACCCAGCAGGACGATGCTTCGCTGACCGGCCTCTCCTTCGGGCAACTGGTCAAGGATTTCAACGGCAAAGCCAACATCATCAAGCTGTGGGTTGCGGGCTTCCCACCGATGGAGCGCCGCCAGGCCGCCTATCAGGAGCTGCTGAAAGCCAATCCGGGCATTAAAGAACTGGAGTCCATCGGCGCGGTGTCCTCCGACGTGCAGGGTGACACCGCGAACAAAGTGGGCGCGATACTGGCGAAGTATCCGAAAGGCAAGATCGACGCTATCTGGGGCACCTGGGACGCCTTCAGCCAGGGCGCCTATAAAGCGCTGCAGGAAAACGGCCGCACCGAAATCAAACTCTACAGCATCGACGTTTCCAACCAGGATATTCAGCTGATGCGTGAAGCCAATAGCCCGTGGAAAGTCAGCGTGGCGGTGGATCCGAAGCTGATTGGCGCCACCAACGTGCGCCTCGTCGCGTATAAAATTGCCGGGGAACAAACGCCCGCAACCTACGACTTTAAAGCGGCCGCCATTCCTCAGGCGCTGCTGGCCAGCCAGCCAGGCCCAATAAACGTGGCTTCTCTGGGCAAAATCATTCCAGGCTGGGGCCAGACCGACGACTTTATCGCGCCGTGGTTTGCCACTCTGGAAGCTAAAAACAAGTAAGGAATGCCAATGGCACTGCCACAACCCGAATACAGCCGCAATATGCGGCTTATCGGCCACAGCGATCAGGGGGGAAAACCCGACGGCGTGCAGCTGATGGTGCATCGCGGCTATGCGTACATCGGCCATATGGTGTCGCAGGGCTTTTCGATTGTCGACGTTCGTGACCCCAAAAATCCGAAAGCAGCGGGCTTCGTGCCTGCCCCGCCGGGCACATGGAATATCCATCTGCAGGCGCACGACGACCTGCTGCTGGTGATTAACGCCCGCGACCTGTTCGCCGACGTGCGTTTCGCCGACGAAAAGGTTTACTACACCAAATCGGTCGGCGAAACGGTACGCGACGTGCAGGACAAAGGCTGGAGCGCCGGATTACGCATTTTTGATATCTCCACGCCGGACAAACCTAAGGAAATCAGCTTCCTGTCGCTAAGCGGCATCGGCATTCACCGCTGCTGGTACGTGGGCGGCCGCTGGGCTTACGTTTCGGCGCTGATAGACGGCTTTAGCGACTACATCTTCCTGACCATCGACCTCGCCGACCCGCGTAACCCGCAGGTTGCAGGTAACTGGTGGCTGCCGGGGATGAACACCGCGGCAGGCGAGCAGCCGACATGGCCGGAAGGTAAACGCTATGCGTTACACCACGCAATTATCAGCGGCGACACGGCCTATGCCAGCTGGCGCGACGGCGGCCTGACGCTGCTGGACGTGTCTGACCGTACGCAGCCGCAGCTCATCAGCCACCGCAACTGGAGCCCGCCGTTTGGCGGCGGTACGCACACTGCGCTGCCGCTGCCAAAGCGCGACCTGTTGGTGGTACTCGACGAAGCGGTGCTGGACAACCAGGAGGACGGCGAGAAGCTGATTTGGCTGTTTGATATTCGTGACCCGTCGAACCCGGTCAGTATCTCCACATTCCCGCAGCCGGATGAGATTGATTATGTGGCGAAAGGCGCACACTTCGGCCCGCATAACCTGCACGAGAACCGCCCCGGCAGCTTTATTAGCGACACGCTGATTTTCGCCACATATCAGAACGCAGGCGTCAGGGCTTATGATATTTCTAATCCGTACCGTCCGGTAGAAACGGCGGCGCTGGTTCCGGCTGCGCCGGAAAAGATGATGGATACCCGCCCCGGTCGCCCGCGCGTTATCCAGTCCTGCGATGTGTTTGTAGATGCTCAGGGAATGATCTACAGCACCGACTATAACGGCGGGCTGTCGATTATTGAGTATCTCGGATAGCTTTCCCTCACTCTGCCTCTCGCCGCCGAACCTACAGGACGAGAGGCAATCCCATCATTTACGGCTAAACTGATTCACCGCTGGCGGCAGCCCCAGCTTCTCGCGTAGCGTTCCGGGACGATAAGCCTGCTGCATCACCCCGCTCTTCTTCAGGATCGGCGCAACCTGGTCGATAAAGTTATCAAAATCTACCGGCAGGAACGGGAACATCAGGTTATAGCCGTCAACCGCTCCGGCAATGAACGCCTCACTTAAGGTGTCCGCCACCTCCTGTGCCGTACCGATCACCAACCAGCTGTCGGAGCTTTGAAGCAGTAATCTTCCCAGCTCCAGCACCGTCAGCGCCGGATCGTAACCTTTGATTATCTGCAGGGCGGTGCGCAGCCCGTCGAAGCCGTTTTCTTCCGGCAGCGGCGGCAGCGGCGCGTGAGGATCGTATTCCCCCATATCCATCCGCAGATAGGTGCTAAGAAGATCCAACGCCATCTGGTCGTTCATCAGCGTTTGAATAAGCTTCTGGCGCTGCGCTTTTTCTTCCGGCGTATTCACCACTACCGGCAGCACGCCGCCGAGGATCTTGAAGTGCGCCGGAGAGCGCCCCAGCTCACGCAGCCGCCGGTCCATATCCGCGCGGTACGCCAGGCCCTTCTCAATATTGCTCATAAAGACAAAGTGGATATCTGCCTGAGCGGCGGCCAGCTGCTTGCCGGACTCGGAAGACCCCGCCTGCACCACAATCGGGTGGCCCTGAGGCGGGCGCGGCACGTTAAGCGGCCCGCGCACCTTAAAGAATTTGCCTTCGTGGTTCAGGGGATGCACGCGCTCGGGGTCCGCAAAGTAGCCGGTCTGCTTATCGATCAGCACCGCATCGTCTTCCCAGGAATCCCACAGCTTGCGTACAACGTCGATAAACTCGGCCGCCCGCTCGTAGCGCCTGCCGTGCTCCGGCAGCGTGTCCAGGCCATAGTTAGCGGCCTCTTCCGGCAGCCAGGAGGTGACGACGTTCCAGCTGGCACGCCCCTCGCTCAGAAAGTCCAGCGAGGCAAAATAACGCGCCAGGTTATACGGCTCGGTATAGGAGGTTGAGGCGGTTGCCATCAGGCCGATATTTTCGGTCGTTGCCGCCAGCGCCGCCAGCAGCGTAATCGGCTCCAGACGCGGGTTAGCATAATGCGGAATGCCGCTCGGCACCGTATCCCAGATGGCAACGTGATCGGCAATAAAAATATTGTCGAGGGTTGCCGCCTCGGCTTTACGCGCCAGCTCGGCGTAATACTTCAGGCTGAAAATTTCTTTACCGGGAGCCTCAGGGTGCCGCCATGAAAAACGGTAATCGCCCTGAGGGTTAAAGAAGAAAAGATTAAAAATGGCGGTAGCTTGCGACATGTCGGGATACTCGTAGTGAAATGGCCCTCCCTGGCCGGGGACTCTTTATTTAGCGGCCAGTTTCTCTTTTACCCACTGGTCGGCAACTTTAGCCGGATCTTTATGATCGACATCCACCAACTTGTTCAGCTGGATTAAATCTTTGGTGGTTAACTTAGCGGAGATGCTATTGAGAATTTCTTCGACCTTCGGCGAAACGGCGCCTTTATGGGTCAGCGGCACCAGGTTTTGCGCAGGCTGTTCGTGCTTGTCATCTTCCAGCACGACCCATTTTTCCTTCAGCAGGTCGCCCTGGGTAGAAACCAGCGTGGCGACGTCAATCTTGCCGGAGTTCAGCGCCAGGCGGCTCAGCGGGCCACCGATATCCAGCGACTTGAAAGATTTGAATTTGATACCGTACACGCGCTCCAGGCCCGGCAGGCCAAGGGCGCGAGTGGCAACTTCTGGCGGGCCGCCAACCACCAGCTCAGGTGCAACCTTCGCCAGGTCGGACAGCGTTTTCAGTTTATATTTTTTGGCCGTCTCTTCACGCACGCCCCATGCGGTAATCGACGCGGCCGGAGAAGGGTTCAGCAGAACCAGATCCGCAGGCAGCGCCTGCTTCAGCTCCTCAGAAACTTCCTGCTCGGTGGTCGACTTGCTGCCGCCGTGATAGTAGTTAAGTAGCGCGCCCAGGTATTCCGGCACCACGTCCAGCTCGCCGGTTTTCAGCGCCGGAATAATGATTTCGCGGTTACCGAGGTTCAGGCGAGTTTTGACATCGATGCCCTGCTGCTTCAGCGCGCTGGCGTAAATGTTAGCCAGTATCGTTTGTTCAGAGTAGTTCGCCCCGCCGATGGTGACGGTTTCCGCGTGAGCGGCAAACCCTGCGCTTGCCAACCCTGCGGCCAGTAATGTAATCCGAAAGCCCTTACCTGCCGTGGATAACCAGTTTTTTATCATCATAACCCTTCTCTCTTTTATGTTGTGTTGTGCGCAGGTCTTAGCCTGCCGTTGGCACTGCAAAATTGAACCAGCGCTTCGCCACCTGCGACATCAGCAGTTCGCAGCCAATCGCCAGCAATGAGATAACGACTGAACCGGCGATGACCTGCGGGTAATCACGCTGTCCGAGACCATCGATAAGAAAACGCCCTAAGCCATCCAGCCCGGCATAGGCTGCTACCACGGCGGTAGCGATAAGCTGCAACAGTGAGGTACGAATACCGGCAAAAATCAGCGGCATCGCCAGCGGAATACGCACTTTCAGCAGGCTTTGCAGCGGCGTCATGCCCATCGCTTTGGCGGCATCACACAGCGTTTGATCGGCATGGCTGATGCCGACGTAGGTGTTGGTCAGCATCGGCGGAATGGCTAGCGCCACCAGGGCGATAAACACCGGCACGTCGTTAAAACCGAGCAGCATGATGCACAGCAAGATTATTCCCAGCGATGGAAACGCCTGGCCGATGTTAAACAGGTTGATCGCCAGAAAGCCGCCGCGCCGCCAGTAGCCCAAAAGGATGCCGAGAGGCTGGGCGATAAGCGCGCCAATCACCAGGCTAATCAGCACGTAATAAAGGTGTTCTGCGAAGCGATGCCAGATACCGAGGTCGCCGCGCCAGTGGTCGGCCTGCAGGAACCACAGCCAGGTGTCATGGAGAATGTTCATCAGCGCGTCCACCCGGTCAGGCTGTACCCCAGGCGGGCGATCAGCAGGTCAAGAACCAGCGACAGCACCAGGCTCAGCGCCAGGCTGACGAGGATCGGCGTCAAAAAGTTTTGGTTAAACCCGAGGATCATCAGCTGACCCAGTCCACCCTGGCCGATAAGCGCGGTGACGATAACCAGCCCGACCAGCGTGACCGAAGCGATACGCAGCCCGGCAAACAGCGCGGGCAGGATCAGAAACAGTTCAACCTCGAGAAAGCGACCGAAGCGCGTATAGCCGAGCGCCCTTCCCGACTCCAGTACATCGGCTGGCAGTTTCTGCATACCGGCCAGCACGTTACGCAGCAGGATCAGCAGCGAATAAAGCGTCAGGCCGATAACCGCCGTGGTAACGGACAGCCCGGTCCACGGCAGCAGCAGAATAAACAGCGCCAGCGACGGGATGGTAAACAGCACGCCGCTCAATGAGATCAGCGGGCCGGAGAGCGCGGGCCAGACGATGGACAGCAAAAGCATCGCGGCGGTCAGCAGCGTACCCATCGCCAGCGATATCAGTACCATCTGCAAATGCTGCAGCATCAGCTCGCCTATCATCTCGAGGTTGTCGGTCACCCATTGCCAGTCAATCATTACGGTGCAGCTCCTGATGACGGTTAAGCGCATCGCTGAGCAGGCCGCTATCAACGGCGCCGGCGTAATGCCCTTCCTCCGTTACGCGCACCAGCACGCCCTGCGGCACGTCCAACAATGCGCTGTAAACGTGACGCAGCGACTGCCCTTCTTCGGCAATACGCACCGCGGCCTGCTGCCCGTTTTCCTGCCAGTGCAGCGGCCGTCCTTCGGCGTCCAGAACCAAAGCTCGCTGCTGCCCGAGCAGCGGATGCTCGCCCGATAGCGGCACGCCATCGTGAGTGAGAACCGGCACATCGTGGCGCGGCAGGTCGCCGACCCGCATCATGCCAAGGCGTTTGAGGTTCGGTTCCGGGCCGATGAAGTCGCGCACAAAGTCGCTGGCGGGCCAGGAAAGAATGTTGTCTGGGGTATCGAACTGCGCGAGGTGCCCGCCTTCACGGAAAATGGCAATGCGGTCGCCGAGGCGAATCGCTTCGTTGATGTCGTGAGTGACCAGAATAATAGTTTTGTGCAGCCGGGCCTGAAGCTCCAGCAGGTCGCCCTGCAGCTTGTCCCGTACCACCGGGTCGATGGCGGCAAAGGGTTCGTCCATCAGCAAAATTGGCGGGTCCGCCGCCAGCGCGCGAGCAATAGAGACGCGGCTTTGCTGCCCGCCGGAAAGCTGGTGCGGGTAACGCTTGAGCACTAAAGGGTTGAGCGACATCAGCGCCACCAGCTCGTCGATGCGGCGGGAAATGGCTCGTTTGTCCCAACCTAAAAGACGTGGCACGGTGGCAATGTTTTCCGCGACTGTACGATGAGGAAACAGCGCCGGGCTTTGCATCACAAAGCCAATTTTGCGGCGAATCTGAATGATATCAGCGCGGGAGAGCGGTTCCCCCTGAATATAGACTTCACCGCTGTCCGGAATGTCCAGCCGGTTAATCATTCTCAGCGTGGTGGTTTTCCCGCAGCCGCTGGGGCCAACAAAGGTGCAAAACTCCCCTTCGTTGATGGTCATATTCAGCGAGTTGATCGCGTGCTGCACATTGCCCGGATAGATCTTATTGATGTTTTCTAGTTGAATCATGATGCTTCTGCACTTCCTCATACCGCGCAATTTTGCCCTTCGGGCTTATACGTTTCAGCACACGTCGGGGCAGTATTGCAGAGTCAAATGCGTTCACAAATTCAACATGATGCTAAGAATTGCCGGAAAATAACTATCAGCAATCATCGGGTTATTTCATATAAAAACAATAAATAAGGTAGCTATTTAAAATCATTTCTCCGCGCTACTATCGGCGAGCATGCTCCAAAGCGATGATCAACAGGGAGAATGACGCCATGCACCAGATTTATGCCCGCCCTTTAACCCCCGGCGATACGCTCGCGGTGTTTTCCCCCTCTTCCGCCGCCACCGCTTTTGCGCCGCAGCGCTACCAACGCGCGAAGGCTTTTATCGAGTCAAAGGGGTTTTATTTGCAGGAAGGCAGCCTGACGGGCAAAAAGGATTTCTGGCGTTCTGGCTCCATTCGCGAGCGGGCGGATGAGTTTAATGCGCTTCTGCATGACCCTAACGTGCGCTGCATTATTTCGGCCATCGGCGGCTTAAACAGCAACTCGCTGCTGCCTTATATCGACTACGCACAGCTGATGAAAGATCCCAAAATTATCATCGGCTATTCGGACGTGACCGCGCTGCTGGCCGGCATCTATCAGAGAATTGGGCTGATTACCTTTTATGGCCCGGCGGTAGTCGCTTCTTTTGGCGAACTCCCTCCCCTTGTCGACAGCACGTTTGAGTATTTGCTCAATATCCTCAGCCGGCCGCAGGCGTTGCCGTACACGCTGAGTCAGCCCGCAGAATGGACCGAGGAGATGCTCGACTGGGAAACGCAATCCCGGGCGAAGACCCTGCGGCCAGGTAGCTGGCGCTTCGAGGGCTCGGGCAACGTGGAAGGCCGCGTCATTGGCGGCAACCTGAATACGCTTTATGGCATTTGGGGCAGCGAATACATGCCCGATATCAACCGGGGCGATATTCTGTTTATTGAGGACAGCCTGCATAGCGCGGCGGAGCTGGAGCGAGAGTTTTCCCATCTTTTACTGTGCGGCGTGTTCGACCGCATCGCCGCCATTGTGCTCGGCAGGCACGAGCTGTTTGACGACCAGGGCAGCGGAAAAACGCCGCTGCAAATCCTGAGGGAAGTGCTGAATGGCCGCGAGATCCCAGTCGTGTCCGATTTCGACTGCTGCCACACGCACCCAATGCTGACGCTCCCGCTCGGCGTGCGGATGCGCATCAACTTTGACTTTCAGACCATCTCACTGACCAGCCAATGGCTGGAAGCCGATCAGTAATCGAAAGCCAGCATGCCCGAGCGCCAGACGCTGGTCGTGCGGATCAGCGCCTTATCACGCAGGAAGTTAATCAGCGTGGCGATCACTTTGTCATGACGCAATTCCGGGCGCGTGGCGATAAACAGATGGCGGCGCAGAGGCTGAGGCAAATCCAGAATGCGCATATTCTCCGGCACCGGCAGCACCGACAGCCACGGCATAATGGAGAACCCCAGGCCCTGATTCACCAGCCCGACAATGCCGCTGTCGCTGGCCAGCTTATGCACCACCTCATTACGCAGCCCCATCTCACGGCAGCGCTCCACGGCGGGGCTTAATGTATTGGCGTTCGGCTGGATAAACGGCAGGTTTTCCAGTTGATGCCAGCTAAAGGGCTGCTGTAACCGAAAGCTGCGCGGCAGCATCAATACGTAAGGGTCGCTGATGTACGGCACGCCGTGCAACGAGCCCGGATAGCCCTGAATGGTAATACCGATGTCCGCCCGCCCGGACACCACGGCGTCGTTAAGGTGATGGTATTCCGTCGCGCTGTCATCAATATCCAGATGGATATCGGGCAAGGCCGTGGCGAGCGCTTCAAAGTACGGCGGCAGCAGGTTCGCCGTCGCACTGCGGAAGCAGGCCACCCGCACACGCCCGGCAAGCTGTGGCGCTTCCGCCGCCGTCTGCTCAATATCATCCAGCAGCTGCAGGATTTTTTTAGCATCTTTGAGGATCTGCGTGCAGGAGGCAGTCGGAATACAGCCGCTGCGCGAGCGATGCAGCAGACGCACGTTCAGATGCTGCTCCAGCTCGGCAATGGCATGGCTGATGCGCGACTGCGTACAGCCCATTGCTGCGGCTGCGGCGCTGAAACCATTGTTTTCAACTACGGCTATCAGCATTTCCAGCTGATTAAGCTTTATTCCGGCCATATTTTCAGTCAGTTATTGGAAAGGACAGGCTTCGACAAATCGAATTTCTTCATAGATAAGGAAAACATATCACGGTTTTCGGTTGCCGCCTACCGGCCTTCCTTCCCATCATAAAGCCAGCCAGTACGGCGCATAAAAGCAAGAACGCAGCACCTAAACCAAGCACTTTTAAGGAAAACCTGAGCATGCCCGGCATCATCCATTACGGCACCTTTGTCGTCTCTTTCATCCTGCTGTTAATCATTCCCGGCCCCGGCAATCTGATCCTGATCACCAGCGCCAGCAAAGGCGGCGCGCGCAGCGGCTATCTCTGTCTGATGGGGATTTTGCTGGGTGACCAGGTGCTGCTGTGGTTGGCTATCGCGGGCGTGGCGGCGCTGCTTGAGTCCTCGCCTCACGTTTTCCAGGTGATTAAATGGCTGGGTGCCGCTTACCTGCTGTGGATGGGCGCGCAACTGCTGATGAAGGCGAAAACCGGCGCGCCGCCGCCGCCGGTAACGGGCAAAAGAACGCCGTTTTTACAGGGCATGGCCATCACCCTGATGAACCCCAAACCTATTCTGTTCTACGTGATGTTCCTGCCGCTGTTTATCGACCCGGCGCGCAGTCTGGGGATCCCGACCTTCGGGATTCTGGCGGGCACAGCGGCCGCGCTGACCTTTATCTACTGTTCGATAATGATCTTCCTGACGACTTCGCTTGCCGAGAAGGTCCGCACCCGCCCCGGCATGGTTTATATGCTGGAAAAAGCCACCGGCCTATTCCTGGCGCTGTTTGCCTTTAAGCTGGCATTTTTTAGCTGAGGGCAAAAATAAAGGGGCATCTTAATGCCCCCTGATTAAGCTTACCCGAAGCGCCGTAATTCTCGGGGTAGCTGGCTAAACAGCTCATAGCCGTCGTCGGTTATCAGCAACATATCTTCCAGCATGATCGCCCCAACGCCGATGCCGTAGTAAGGCGTTTCCACGCTAAAGACCATGCCAGGCTCGAAGGTTTCGGTTGCCGCCGCGCTAATAAAAGGTGCCTCTTCCAGGCCCAGGAACAGCCCATCGCCATGCCCTAAATGGCCCCGGTTATAATGGGGCAAGCCGCTGGCTTTGATTTTGCTCATCGTGTCGTTAAACACATGACTGAGCTTCACACCCGGGCCAATCAGGCTCAGCATGTGTTCGTGGCCCTGCAAAATGGTCTGGTAAATTCGCTCGGCCATTGCCGTTGGCTGCCCGAATACCACGGTACGCGCCAAATCCGCACCGTACCCGGCGACATCCACGCCGCAGTCAAATTTGATTAAATCCCCCGGTTTTACGGGTTCACGACTCGGAAGTAATTTGGGGGCAAAATCGTCGCCCACAGAGATCAAATGGAAGCGCGAAAGGTTAGTCTCCGGGTGCTGCATCACGGCTGCTTTATAGGCGGCGGTGAGATCCCACGCCGAACAGCCCTCGCCAATCGCCTTAAAGGCTTCGCTAATCCCATACTCGGTAATCTGAGCGCTTTTACGCAGAAAGGCTAACTCCCACGGGCTTTTGACCATTCGTAGCTCATTGAAGATTGCCGTGGAATCCACCAGCCGTAAATTCGGGATCGTCTTATCCAGGGTCTGCTTGCCGCCATTGCTCATCGCATTCAGCTCGATAGCGATGTTTTTATCCAGCACGCCCGCATCCGCTAAAGTGGACTTGAGCAGCGTGAAAACAGCTTCGACCGGCGGGCCAATCGGCCGTTCTTTAATCACCCGCTGCGGGTTGAAAGGCTCATCGACATCCACCCAAACCGGGAAGGTCTTCAGCTCATAGTTCGCCAGATCAAACTGCAGGCCTGCCGCCTCGAACTCGTTCATCACGATCAAAGAAGGCAGCTTTTCATCCCGGAATATAACCGCCAGCGCCGCGCCGGTGTGACGAAAGGTGTACATAAAGAAACTGGCAAACCCGGTCACATGGCAAAAGTTGTCCGGAGTGGTCACCACCAAAGCCTCTATATTGTTACGGGCCATGATGGCTCTGGCTTTGGCCGTGACCGCCTGGAGATGATCTGCTTTATTCATGGTGCTCGTTACCTCAGTCTTGTTTTACTTTTGCCGTAGTCAGGCCGCCAGATGTTTTAGCAGATCAACCGGGATTTATATAGCGGGCTTATGGTGGGAGATTTTGCAACCTCTGGCCGGCGGGAACTTTCTGCTGGAGAAATCGTAGTAGCGTTCCCTGAACGACCTGGCTTTATGGTGGTTTTTAGCTAAACGACACCGCAATATCCAGCGTATGTGGTAGCTTTCATTACTAAGATAAAATGGCTGCAAAAGGGAAATTACATGTCCGACATAGACAAAGCCTCCCCTTCCGTGGACAGCGAACCGCTAGCTAGTCAGGGTGAAGAGTCCGCTTTAATAAACGCAAAAATACAGCTTGAGAATATTCAAGCACTTGAATACTTAAACCAGCTAACTGAAGAAAATGGAATGCTATCTGATAGCTATCGGACATTTTAACTTTTGAAAAACTGGTTTTCTTCTCAATAGCTAACGAGACCAGATGGATGACAACGCGCGACAAAACGAGCAGCAGAGACTGGGTTGATATCAACCGTGATGAAGAGAGCGGCATCGAGAGCATTAATGCCCATTTCTCCGGCCACGCATATGACGCCCACGATCACGACGAAGTGCTTGTCGGCGTGACGCAGCAAGGGCTCCAGCGTTTTAACTGCCACCGCACCACGCACACCAGCCATCCGGGCAGAGCCATTCTGATTGAGCCGGGCGCGGTGCACGACGGCCATGCCCCCGAAGCCGAAGGTTTTACCTACGCGATGCTCTATCTGCCGCAGACCTGGGTAAGCGAGAATATGCAGCGTCGCGGACTGGGCAACATCGCCACGCTGGAAGCCGCTTTCCATAACACCCTTGCGGACGACCCGCAGCTCAGCATTGCTATCCAACAGGCATTTTTTGCCGTCCACCATCGCGAAGGCCGACTCGCCCGCGACCAGACGCTCGACCATCTTGTCACCCTGCTTTCCCGCCACATCAGCCTCAGGCCGCCTTCGGCCTCAAACGATGCGCTTCGGCAAATGTATGGGGTCAGGGATTTTCTTCACGATCGTATGCACCTGGACATCGGGCTCGACGAACTCGCGCTGCACTCCGGCATCGACCGGTTCCGGCTCAACCGCCAGTTTAAGCAGGCATTTGGCCAGTCGCCCCACGCCTACCTTGTACGGCTTCGCCTGCGCACCGCCCGTGCGCTACTGGCCCAGGGGAAAGAGCCTGCGCTGGTCGCAACGCAAACCGGATTTGCCGACCAAAGCCACATGGGACGCTGGTTCCAGCGCGCCTATCGCCTCTCCCCCGTCGCCTACCAGCGCCGTTGCACAAACGTTCTATACTGACCGCCCTGCCATCTTCGATGATGTCTTCTCAGAAAGATGAACGGAGAAGCAGGACAGATGTTTGATACCAAAATTGCCTTTATCGTACGCGATGATTTACCCACCTGGCAGCGCCTGAACGTGGTGGCGTTTCTCGGCACCGGCGTGGCAGCCGCCTCCCCGGAAATCATGGGCGCGCCTTACGTTGACGCAAAAGGCCGCGAATACGGCAATTTGTCCGGCCAGCCGATGCTGATTTTCGAATCCGACCTCGCCGGGCTGCAAACCGCACACCGCAAAGGCCTGGAGCGCGAGCTAACCCTGATCCCGTACGTGCACGCCATGTTTTCCACCGGGCATGACGCAGCCAACCGGGAAGTATTCAGAGCGGAAAATGCCGACAGCATGAACCTGGTCGGCCTGGCAATGCGCGGCCCGAAGAAGGTGGTGGATAAGGTGATAAAGGGGCTGGCGCTGCATAAATAAGCCAGATCCAAAGACAAAAAAAGCCCGCTGCGACAATCATGCGGGCTTAGTTTTTACATCAATATTGCGCATCAGCAGAAAGTCTATCCGCTCAGGTTTCAAAATCCTGATGCCGCTTTTTCAGTACATTGAAAATACCTTCTCCTGCTTTCTGAGGGATATTCAATCTGTCGAATACTTCTCTCCACTTTGACAACGCGGCCAGGGTTTGTTCGATATACTCTTCTGGTTTTAGGTATTTATAACTGCGACAGATTTCCAGAATTCGCTTTCTGGTGGGTTTACCCGGCGTGCGTCCGCCAAAATCGGTGGTGTGCTCTCCCATTGCATTCGAAAATGTTAAATCATAGGCAGGAGCCAGCGCCCAACGCTCCTTTTCACCGGGTTCTGTGGGCTCATGGCAAAGAAATGCGAAGTTTTTTGCGTGGTCATCATGATTATGCGACAGAGCATTAAAAATCATTAGCCGCGCCATCTTTTCAACCTCTTTCGAGTCGTTGGTCATTGCCTGCGTCAGCTTTAGCAAGTCCGGATAACTAACTGATGAAAGCGTTCTGAAATCAGCATAAACAAGTGCGGACACGGTCATCATGTGAATCTTACGATTACCTTTACGATCGAAGCGCTTTGTGGCAAAAAAGTTCTCGACCGCTCCTTCCGGCATTTGCATATTCAGAAGACTGGACTCAGCCATTATTACTCCGGCATCTCTGGCCATTTCAGCGTAGGCAAACTCAATTCCTCCGGTCTCAACCGGCTCATCCAACGCCCTGAATTTAACTATCCAGTGTTGGTAGCCTTCCGGAAGAGAACCAAAGGCTGACGAAGCCTCTTCCCCATTTTCAGACAATGCGACTATAGCTTTAGGCCTTGCGCCACCGGGAGATCCACCCGCCAGCCGCAGTTTATTTAATACTGCTGCCGTTTCCCCCTGCTGCACGTCAATCGAGGCCTCATAGAGTTCGCAGAGACTGACCGGGCCAGATAATGCAGTACTGTCAGTTTTAGGCTGATATTCAAAAGCCCCCATACCTCGTTCACCCATGTAGGCAAGGCGATCAAGAGGAGTAAGGGTCCGATGGGAACCGTCTCCATAAGTGCTACTGAAAAACCGATCCATCAACAACATCCCCCAACCATCCGGCAAGGAATCGGCAAAAGGCCCATGGAGACCGTCAAATAAACGGGGATCTGCGGCAAGTTGAGGTTTGTCGTCCCATTTCATGGTCAAAGGCGAGAGATTGAACCCATCCGCGAGCCATTCCCGATCGTAGGCGAAGTAGATCCCTTTTCCTTCAGCCTTATAGAGCTCTCCAACTTTTATACCTTCTTTTAGCACGGTCAACGCTTCTACGTGTTTCAATACCTTCGCCATTATTTCATCCCCCGCTTGCGCCTGGCATTCTTGAGTTCTTCAATAGAATGCGGATGCTCTGGTTTGAAAAGTCTGGTCACGGAGGGCAACTCATCCAGCACGGTAGCCAGCAGGATCATCGCTTCCAGAGTAATAACTCCGGTAGTTTCGAATCGCTTGATAGTAGACTCTGAGACACCCGCTTTTTCAGCAAGTGTCTTTCGGGAAAGATTTTTCGCAAGACGAAGCGTTTTGGCGTTACTTCCCACCTGCTGAGCCACTTCTGCCGGGGTATAAAGCAGATGCATAAAAGACATTTTTTGCCTTTACTATAAAATGTTCACATATGAACCATTATAACATTTAAATGCACCAAAATGGTCATAAATGACCATTTTAAATAAAAATCAAAAAAGGTCATTTATGACCAATTTCATCGATAAAAATTAAATAAAAGGTCTTATATGGACCATTAAACCACAGAAATAATGGCATGTAATTTATTGATTTAAAAACAAGTAAGAGCAATAACATAGCTATTGCCCTTAGGTTGCAGGAACAAACTTCGCATAGCAGGGTTCAGTCATAGTCAGGCTAAATATTCCCCTGCCCGTCTTGCTCCACCGCTCCAGTATTCAAAGCCTGGTAGCGCGAAGGCCAGATCTCTTCCGGCGGCTTATCCAGTGCTTCGGCAATAAGCCGCTCGCCCTTCGGCCAGCGCCTCGTTAACGCATTTGCCAGCGTGGATGACGCAAGCCCTGCACGCCTTGAAATTGCCGCCAGCGACGTTCCTTTCTTCTTCATACCGGCAATGATATCCGCCGGATGCGAGTCTTGTGCTTCCATACACCCTCCTCAGTGTTTTTGTTTCCAACACTGTTAAGCATCACCTTTGTTTACCGCGCACACTACGGACTATGAGTCACATAAGTAAGTTTTTTACGCTACGAATGTGATTAAGGGGAAGTGATTACGGAGGGGGTATTCGAAGAATAAAAAAATCGCCAGAAAATCCTTCGATTTTACTGGCGATTTTTGAAGCTAGCGGTTTTTAGTCAGCGCTAAAAACTTATTCCCACTCAATCGTCGCCGGTGGCTTACCGGAGATATCGTAAACCACGCGGGAGATGCCGTTCACTTCGTTGATGATGCGGTTGGACACGCGGCCGAGGAAATCATACGGCAGGTGCGCCCAGTGCGCGGTCATGAAGTCGATGGTTTCTACCGCACGCAGGGAAACAACCCAGTCGTACTTGCGGCCATCGCCCATTACGCCCACGGAACGGACCGGCAGGAACACGGTGAACGCCTGGCTCACTTTGTTGTACAGGTCGGCTTTGTGCAGCTCTTCGATGAAGATAGCATCGGCGCGGCGCAGCAGGTCGCAGTACTCTTTCTTCACTTCGCCCAGCACGCGAACGCCGAGGCCTGGGCCCGGGAACGGGTGGCGGTAAAGCATGTCGTACGGCAGGCCCAGCTCGAGGCCGATTTTACGCACTTCATCTTTGAACAGCTCGCGCAGCGGCTCAACCAGGCCCATCTTCATCTCTTTCGGCAGGCCGCCCACGTTGTGGTGAGATTTGATGACGTGTGCTTTCCCGGTCGCGGAGGCCGCAGATTCGATAACGTCAGGGTAGATGGTGCCCTGCGCCAGCCACTTAACGTCTTCCAGCTTCAGCGCTTCTTCGTCGAACACTTCCACGAACACGCGGCCGATGATCTTACGTTTGGCTTCAGGGTCGTTCTCGCCCGCCAGCGCGGTCAGGAAGCGGTTCTCGCCTTCAACGTGAACGATGTTCAGGCCGAAGTGGTCGCCGAACATGTCCATTACCTGAGCGGCTTCGTTCAGGCGCAGCAGGCCGTTGTCCACGAACACGCAGGTCAGGTTTTTGCCGATGGCGCGGTGCAGCAGCATCGCGGTGACGGAGGAGTCAACGCCGCCGGACAGGCCGAGGATAACTTTGTCGTTACCGACCTGCTCGCGGATGCGGACGATCGCATCTTCGATGATTTTTGCCGGGGTCCACAGCGCTTCGCAGCCGCAGATTTCCAGTACAAAACGCTCCAGCAGACGCTGGCCCTGACGGGTGTGGGTCACTTCCGGGTGGAACTGCACGCCGTAGAAGCGTTTTTCTTCGTTGGCCATAATGGCAAACGGACAGGTTTCGGTGCTGGCAACGGTCACAAAGTCGGACGGGATAGCAGTCACTTTGTCGCCATGGCTCATCCAGACGTCCAGCAGCGGTTTACCGGCTGCGCTCAGGGAGTCTTCGATGTCGCGAACCAGCGCGCTGTCGGTTTTCACTTCAACCTGCGCGTAGCCAAACTCACGTTCGGTAGAGCTTTCAACGTGGCCGCCCAGCTGCATGGCCATGGTCTGCATGCCGTAGCAAACGCCGAACACCGGCACGCCAGCGGTAAACACATACTCAGGCGCACGCGGGCTGTTTTCTTCGGTGGTGCTTTCCGGGCCGCCGGAGAGAATGATACCGCTTGGGTTGAACTCACGAATTTGAGCTTCGGTAACATCCCATGCCCACAGTTCGCAGTAGACGCCCAGCTCACGGACGCGGCGCGCCACCAGCTGAGTGTACTGAGAACCGAAGTCGAGGATCAGGATGCGATGTTTATGAATGTTTTCCGTCATTGACGTTAATTCCGAGGCAAGTGAAACGAGAATATAAATAGCCCGGCGCGTGGCCGGGCTAGTGAAATCAGGAGCCCATGCGGTAGTTCGGAGACTCTTTAGTGATGGTCACGTCGTGAACGTGACTTTCCTGAATACCGGCCCCGCTGATGCGTACGAATTCCGCTTTGGTACGCAGCGCGTCGATAGTACCACAGCCGGTCAGGCCCATGCAGGAACGCAGGCCGCCCATCTGCTGGTGAACGATCTCTTTCAGGCGGCCTTTGTACGCTACGCGACCTTCGATACCTTCCGGTACCAGTTTGTCTGCGGCGTTGTCGGTCTGGAAGTAACGGTCAGAAGAGCCTTTGGACATCGCGCCCAGAGAACCCATGCCGCGGTAGGATTTGAACGCACGGCCCTGGTACAGTTCGATTTCGCCCGGAGACTCTTCGGTACCTGCCAGCATGCCGCCAACCATCACCGCAGCTGCGCCAGCGGCGATAGCTTTCGCGATGTCGCCGGAGAAGCGGATCCCGCCGTCGGCGATGACCGGAATACCGGTGCCTTCCAGCGCTTCAACCGCGTCAGCTACGGCGGTTATCTGCGGTACGCCAACGCCGGTAACGATACGCGTGGTACAGATGGAGCCAGGACCGATGCCGACCTTAACCGCGCTGCAACCAGCGTCCGCCAGAGCACGTGCGCCAGCGGCGGTTGCTACGTTACCGCCGATGATTTGCAGGTCAGGATATTTAGCACGGGTTTCACGAATACGTTGCAGAACGCCTTCGGAGTGGCCGTGAGAGGAGTCAATCAGCAGAATATCAACGCCAGCGGCGACCAGCGCGTCAACACGCTCTTCGTTGCCTGCGCCTGCGCCAACCGCAGCCCCAACACGCAGACGGCCCTGCTCGTCTTTACAGGCGTTAGGTTTACGCTCTGCTTTCTGGAAGTCTTTAACGGTGATCATGCCCAGCAGGTGGAACCCGCCGTCAACAACCAGCGCTTTCTCAACGCGTTTTTCGTGCATTTTAGACAGCACGACGTCGCGCGCTTCGCCTTCTTTCACGGTAACCAGACGCTCTTTCGGGGTCATGTACACGCTAACAGGCTGGCTCAGGTCGGTCACGAAGCGCACGTCACGGCCGGTGATGATGCCGACCAGTTCGTTTTCTTCGGTCACTACCGGGTAACCGGCAAAGCCGTTACGCTCGGTTAATTCTTTCACTTCACGCAGGGTGGTCGTTGGCAGCACGGTTTGCGGGTCAGTTACGACGCCACTTTCGTGTTTCTTAACGCGCTTTACTTCTTCTGCCTGGCGTTCAATCGACATATTTTTGTGGATGAAACCAAGACCGCCTTCCTGCGCCAGGGCGATAGCCAGACGCGCTTCCGTCACGGTATCCATCGCTGCGGACAGCATAGGGATATTCAGACGAATAGTTTTGGTCAGTTGGGTGCCGAGATCGGCCGTGTTCGGCAGAACGGTAGAGTGAGCGGGAACGAGGAGAACGTCGTCAAACGTCAGTGCTTCTTTAGCGATACGTAGCATGGCAATATCTCAACCTGGGGGTGAATGAGAACAGATAAAATATTGCCGCGGCATTATACAGAGCGTAAGCGATTGCATCCACACTTTTTTCGCAAAACTCCTTGCTAATAGCGCACCGGGCTGTAGTATCGACCTATTAACCTGCTGATTTAGAATTTGATCCAGCTCACATGTCGACACTGAATTCCCCTTCAATTTTTACCGTTTCTCGCCTGAATCAGACGGTGCGTTTGCTGCTGGAGCAGGAGATGGGGCAGGTCTGGATCAGCGGTGAAATCTCCAACTTCAGCCAGCCCTCTTCGGGCCACTGGTACTTCACGCTAAAAGACGACACCGCCCAGGTTCGCTGCGCGATGTTCCGCAACAGCAATCGCCGTGTGACCTTCCGCCCGCAGCACGGGCAGCAAGTGTTAGTGCGCGCTAACATCACCCTTTACGAACCACGCGGCGACTATCAGATTATTGTCGAAAGCATGCAGCCCGCCGGTGAAGGGCTGTTGCAGCAGCAGTACGAGCAGCTCAAGCAGAAGCTGAGCGCTGAAGGGCTTTTCGACCAGCTGCATAAGCAGGCCCTGCCCGCTCCGGCTCGCCAGGTCGGCGTCATCACCTCTAAAACCGGCGCGGCCCTGCACGACGTTTTGCACGTATTACAGCGTCGCGATCCGTCCCTGCCGGTCATTATTTATCCGACTGCCGTTCAGGGCGCAGACGCCCCGCTGCAAATCGTGCGCGCCATCGAGCTTGCTAACCTGCGTAACGAATGTGACGTGCTTATTGTCGGGCGCGGCGGCGGCTCGCTGGAAGATCTGTGGAGCTTTAACGATGAGCGGGTTGCGCGGGCAATTTTCGCAAGCAAGATCCCGGTCGTTAGCGCCGTAGGGCATGAAACTGACCTCACGATCGCCGATTTTGTCGCTGATTTACGTGCGCCAACGCCTTCCGCCGCGGCGGAAATCGTCAGCCGTAATCAGCTCGAATTACTGCGCCAAATCCAGTCCCAGCAGCAGCGTATGGAAATGGCGATGGACTATTACCTCGCCCAGCGCTCGCGGCGGTTTACCCAGCTGCACCATCGCCTGCAGCAGCAGCATCCTCAGCTACGTTTAGCTCGCCAGCAAACCACGCTTGAACGCCTGCGCCAGCGCCTGAACGTGGCCATCGATGGAAAAATGCGCCGGGCGACCCAGCAGCAGCTACGCCTTAGCCAGCGCCTTAACCAGCAGCAGCCTCAGCCCCGCATTCACCGCGCCCAGTCTCGCTTACAGCAGCTGGAATACCGCCTGTCGCAGTTAGTAAGCGCTCAGCTCAGCCAGACGAAACAGCGCTTCGGCACCGCGCTCGCCCAGCTGGAAGCCGTGAGCCCGCTGGCGACGCTCGCGCGCGGCTACAGCGTGACGACCGCCGAAGACGGCAAAGTGCTGAAGAAAACCAAACAGGTGAAGTCCGGGGATACGCTGACCACGCGCCTGGATGACGGCTGGGTTGAAAGTCAGGTGACGGACATTAAACCGGTGAAAGCGCCGCGTAAGCGCAAGCCAGCGGCGAAAGACGAATAAGCCGTTCAGAGCGCGGTGGGAATAAATTCCACGCGCTTTTTAGAAATCAGCCCGTGGCCGTTCTGGCAGAAATAATCCACCGCCCCACACGCCTTCAGCACCTGCAACGGTTTATGGCAGTCCGGGCAGAGCGCCTCCAGACGGAAGTCTTTGCCGCAGGTATCGCAGCGCGCGCCGCCGTCCGTTTGTCTCAGTTCGTTTCTACACTCGGGGCAATTAAGCATCATCCTTCCCTCCCGCTAAGTCATTAATGGGCCCCATTATATACCCATAACGTTAAGATGGATTCACTTCGCTATTGTGCAAAAGGCTGGCAAGTTTAGCGCATTAATGCACCGTTTTTGCCCAACCTGTTCCCTCGCTGATGAGCGCTTGTATCCAGACTGGTATCCCAGACGGCGCTGCGGCTGAACCTTCAATTTTTTGAAGTCATTGGCATGATAATTGAATCACTCCCTTTACGTGGGCAATCGGGGAGGATTTTCATGTTTGATGAGCTGTTAGATAAAGATGCCACTGCGCTTGCCGCACTGATTCGCTGTGGCGAGGTTTCAGCCCGTGAAGTGACTCAGGCAGCCATCGATCGCCAGCAGGCGCGTGAGCCCTTAATTCAGGCGTTTTGTACCCCGACGCCGGAACTCGCTCTGGCTCAGGCGAAAGCCGTCGATGCCAGGCGTGCCAGCGGGCAACCATTAGGTGCTCTGGCGGGCGTTCCCCTGGCGGTGAAAGACCTGATTTGTACCGCCGGGGTGAAAACCACCTCCGGCTCTGCCGCCTACCAGGACTTTGTGCCGGCAGAGGATGACATCGCCGTAGAACGCCTGCTGGCTGCGGATGCCATCCTGCTGGGTAAAACCACCGCTCCCGAATTTGGCTACAGCGGCGTGGGGCACAATCCTCTGTTTCCTTCCCCGCGTAACCCCTGGGATCTGAGCAAAACGCCCGGCGGCTCCAGCGCGGGTTCAGGTGCAGCGCTCGCTGCCCGAATGTGCCCGATTGCGCTAGGCAGTGACGGCGGTGGCTCTGTGCGCATTCCGGCCGCCCACTGCGGCGTCTATGGCCTGAAAGCTTCTATGGGGCGTGTGCCACTTTGGCCCGGCTGCCGCGACGAACGTTATCCGGGCGTTTCCAGCTGGGAGTCTTTGGAGCACATTGGGCCGATGACCCGCACCGTGAGGGATGCAGCGCTGATGATGTCGCTGCTGGCCGGCCCGGATATGCGCGACCGCCACTCTATTCCCAGTTCTGACGTTGACTGGCTGGCCTCGTTAGATAAGCCCCTGAGCGGCCTGCGGATCGCCTTTAGCGCCGATTTTGGTTACGTCGCCGTGGACAGCGAAGTTCGCCGGGTAACGACGGAAGCGGCGTACCGTTTCGCGCGTGAGCTGGGCGCTGAGCTGGAAGAGGTTGACCCCGGTATCGCCGATGAAGTCTCAACGTTTGCCGCTCTGGTTGCCTTTGAAAGCGATCTGACCGGCATGCGAAAAATGCAGGCCGAACTGGGGCCGCGAATGTCGCCGCACCTGAGCGCCATGCTGCAGCACGAGTGGCGGGCCGAAACGTTCACCGACGCGAATACCCAGCGTAAAAAAATCTGCAATCAGCTTTGGCGTTTTATGCAGCGCTATGACCTGCTGCTTTCCCCAACGCTTGCCGTGCCGCCTTTTCCGCTCCACATGCAGGGCCCGGAGATCATCGACGGGCGCATGGTGAGAAGCGACCACTGGCTGTCGTTCTGCTTCCCGTTCAACTTTACCGGCCAGCCGGCTGCTTCGGCGCCTGCAGGCTTTACCGCTGACGGCCTGCCCGTCGGGCTGCAAATCGTGGGTCGTCACCTGGACGATGGCCTGGTGCTCGCGGCAAGCGCCGCTTTTGAGCGCATTCAACCATGGAATCACATCTATCCTGCTTCACTCGGAGTTGTCCATGAATAAGAAATCGTCCCCTGCCCTGGAGCAGGAATTTGAGCACGAGCCCGTGCCGCTTAGCCATCGCCACTCTACGGGCTCCGTCTCGGCAGTGTGGTTTGGTTTCCCGATGATCCTTACCAATGCGCTGTTTGGCGGCATCATCACCTGGTCTCTCGGCTTCTGGCCGGCCATTATTGCCATTCTTCTGGGCAACCTGGTGCTGTTTGCCTACGTGGGTTCCCTCAGCTGGTTTGCCGGGCAGACGGGCATGAACTTCGCCTTACAGGCAAAACGAACCTTCGGCACCAAAGGCTACATTTTGGTTTCTGGTTTTCTTTCCACCGTGGTGATTGGCTGGTACGCCTTCCAGACCGGCCTTACCGGCACGGTGATTAACCAGACCTTCGGCTGGAACGCGCTGGCGGTAACGGCGTTCGCCATCGTACTCTACACCGGCGTGACGTTCCTGGGCGTTCGTGCGCTGTCGATTCTGGGCATGGTTGCGGCCCCGCTGTTTGTGGTGCTTGGCCTGGTAGCACTTTGGCTGATTAGCCAGCAGCATGATTTCAGCGCTGTCGTTCAGTGGCGCGGCAGCCCCGCCGCTGTGGGCACCATGAGCATGGGTACTGCCGTTACCATGGTGGTGGCGGGCTTTGCTGATTCAGGCACCATGACCGCCGACTTCACTCGTTGGTCAAAAAACGGTAAATCCGCCGTGATTGCCGCTTTCTCGGCATTCCCCGTCGCCAACGTCATTTCTTATCTTTTTGGCGTGGTTATCGTGGCGGTGGGCGCGGCCGTCGACCCGGCGACCAACGGCGGGAACTTCCTGCCGATCCTGATGGGGCACGGCGCTCTGCTGTCGGCTATCGCCTGCCTGTTCGTTTTTATCAACCTCGGCTCCGTCTGTACGCACTGCCTGTACAACGGTGCCGTGGGCTACAGCCATCTGTTCCACAGCAAAATGCGGCTCTGGACGCTTATTCTGGGCGTTGCGGGCGGCGCGCTGGCGTTAGCGGGCGTGTGGTCTTACTTCCTTGAATGGCTGAGTTTGCTCGGCATTGTCGTGCCGCCGTTTGGCGCCGTGATGATCGTCGATTTGATTTTTATGGCCAAAATTAGCGAAAACCGTAAAACAAGCCGCATGCGTGGCAGCGCCTTTGCGGCCTGGGCTATCGGCAGCCTTTGCGCAGTGGTCGCTCACCTGCTGTTCCCACAGTTTGGCGAAGCGGTCATTGGCCTGGTCACCGCCGCAATCAGCTACACCCTGATAATGAAAATTAAAAATGAAGCCCCGGCGAGCATCATGGAGGGAAAAAATGCCTGATTACACCGTTAACTCGACGCCTTATACCTGGCCCTTTGACGGCCACTACGGCGCCCACGACACCGCGCTGATCGTCATCGATATGCAGACCGATTTTTGCGGCAAAGGGGGTTACGTCGACAGTATGGGCTATGACATTGCGCTCACGCGGGCGCCGATAAAACCGCTCCAGCAGGTACTGGCCCGCCTGCGCGAGCTGGGCTTCCCGATTATTCATACCCGCGAGGGGCATCGCCCTGATTTAAGCGATTTGCCGGCGAATAAGCACTGGCGTTCAAAACGTATGCACGCAGAAATCGGCGCGGCGGGCCCGTGTGGCCGCATTCTGGTGCGCGGGGAGCCTGGCTGGGAAATTATTCCGGAACTGGCCCCGCTTGAAGGGGAAGTGATTATTGATAAGCCTGGCAAAGGGTCGTTTTACGCCACCGATCTGGAACTGATTCTGCGCAGCCGGGGGATCCGCAACCTGATACTGAGCGGCATTACGACGGATGTTTGCGTGCATACCACGCTGCGTGAAGCCAACGACAGAGGTTTTGAATGTCTGGTACTGACCGATTGCTGTGCGGCCACGGAACGGAAACACCACGAAGCGGCGTTAAGCATGATTCATATGCAGGGCGGGATTTTTGGCGCAGTGGCAAGTTCAGAGACTTTACTGGAGGGGCTTGCCAGCAAAACATCCGCGCTGGCAGTTTAACCTTTAAACCAATGCGCTCCCCTTCTGGTGGGGAGCTCATCGGCTATCAATCAGGGCTTACTTGCCCTTTTTGATGTGCTTAATCAGACGCTTACGTTTACGCATCTGGTTTGGCGTCAGGGTGTTGCGTTTCCCGGCGAACGGGTTATCCCCTTCTTTGAACTGAATACGGATTGGCGTACCCATGACGTCCAGCGATTTGCGGAAGTAGTTCATCAGATAGCGCTTGTAGGAGTCCGGCAGGTCTTTCACCTGGTTGCCGTGAATCACCACGATTGGCGGGTTATAACCACCGGCGTGAGCGTATTTGAGCTTAACGCGACGACCGCGAACCAGAGGCGGCTGATGGTCTTCTGCCGCCATATTCATGATGCGGGTCAGCAGCGCGGTGCTTACGCGGCGCGTGGAGCTGTCGTAAGCTTCACGAACGGACTCGAACAGGTTACCTACGCCGCTGCCGTGCAGGGCAGAGATGAAGTGCACGCGGGCGAAGTCGATAAAGCCCAGACGATAGTCCAGCGTCTCTTTCACCTGCTCGCGGACTTCATTGCTCAGGCCATCCCATTTGTTGACCACGATAACCAGTGAGCGCCCACTATTCAGGATGAAGCCCAGCAGCGACAGATCCTGATCGGAAATGCCTTCACGGGCATCAATAACCAGCAGCACCACGTTCGCGTCTTCAATTGCCTGCAGGGTTTTGATTACCGAGAATTTTTCTACCGTATCGGTAATTTTCCCGCGCTTACGTACGCCCGCGGTATCAATCAGCACGAATTCACGCTCATCGCGCTCCATCGGGATGTAGATACTGTCGCGAGTGGTGCCCGGCATGTCGTAAACGACCACGCGTTCTTCGCCGAGAATGCGGTTAGTTAGCGTGGACTTACCTACGTTAGGGCGACCGACGATAGCGAGCTTAATCGGCAGGTCCTGAGGGTTGAAGGCTTCTTCTTCCTCTTCTTCCTCGAACTCTTCGTCGTCGGAAACAATGCCGTTTTTGGCGTTAAACGCGGCCCAGTAGGCTTCGTCTTCGTCGATTTCTTCCGGCTGTTCACGCGGGTCGACGTCGTCCATCCACGGCACCAGAACGTGCTCCAGCAGGCTGGTCACGCCGCGGCCATGGGAAGCGGCAATTGGGTGAATTTCGCCGAGGCCCAGGGAATAGAAGTCGATAACCGCCTGGTCAGGGTCAAGACCATCGGTCTTGTTCGCCACCAGGAAAGTCGGCTTCTGACGAGAACGCAGGTGCTGAGCGATAGCTTCATCGGCAGGCATCAGGCCCGCGCGCGCATCCACCATGAACAGCACAACATCCGCCTCTTCAATCGCCAGCAGCGACTGTTCGGCCATACGCGTTTCCACACCGTCTTCGGTGCCGTCGATACCGCCGGTATCAATGCAGATAAACTCCCGGCCTTCGACTTCCGCACGACCGTACTTGCGATCGCGAGTCAGCCCCGGAAAATCCGCAACCAGCGCATCGCGGGTACGCGTTAAGCGGTTAAACAGGGTCGATTTACCGACGTTAGGGCGCCCAACAAGCGCGACCACAGGTACCATTATAAAAGCCTCATTACTCAAATTTATTAGTAAAACAGCGTCAATTTTCGGCTGTTTTTAAAAAGCCAAAACGGCTCCCGAACTAAGGGAACCGTTTCAAACGTGACGATTATCCGACAAGTTTAGCGTTTGATGGCGTACAGCGTGCCGTCTTTTGCCTGGATAAGCAGTTTGTCGCTGGCAACCACTGGCGTCGTCTGGAAGCCGGAGCTGTCCACTTTCTGCTGGGCAACAAAGCGCCCGTCATCATTGTTGATCCAGTGCATGTAGCCTTCGCTGTCGCCAACGACCAGGTAGCCATTGTACAGCACTGGCGCGGTCAGGTTGCGGTGCAGCAGATCGCTTTGCGTCCACAGCGTTACGCCGCCGTCTACGTTCAACGCCACAACGCGGTCGTTCTGATCCACCAGGTAAATACGGTTCCCGTCCACGATGAAGTCGTTCACCGAGCCCATCTCACGTTTCCACATGATCTGGCCGGAACGCAGATCCAGCGCCGTCAGGTTGCCGTTATACGCCAGGGCGTAAACCACGCCATTGACGATAACCGGCGTGGTGTCCACGTCGCTCAGGCGGTCGATTTCTGTCGCACCTGTCGCCTGGGAGATACGCTGCTGCCAGATAAGCTGTCCCTGCTGCATCAACACTGCGCTTACGCGGCCGTTATCACCGCCAACGATAGCGGCACCAAAGGCGGTTGCCGGAGCCGATTCACCGCGCAGGGACAGCGCTGGCATATCGAGGTTTACGCTCCATTTTACCGCGCCGTCGGCTTCGTTCAGCGCCTGCAGCATACCGTTACTGGTATGAATCAGCACAACACCATCGCTCACAACCGGACGGGAAAGCGCTTCACCCGCAACTTTTGCCTGCCAGGCAATGCTGCCGTCAGAGGTATTCAGCGCAAACACTTTCGCTTTCTCACTGCCCACATAAACATGGGAACCCTCAACGGTCAGCCCACCTGACAGCAGAGCAGGAATATTGCTGGAGAAGAAGCCGGTTTTCTCAGAGAGATCGACTTTCCACTCTTCTTTACCGTCATCCGCATTCACGGCTTTTACGGTACCACGGCGGTCAGCAGCATAGATGGTGCTGCCCTGCCATGCAGGATGCAGGTTAGAGTAGAAATCACCGATTCCATCACCGACAGAAGTGCTCCAGGCTTTCTCCGGAGTGAACTGGTTTTCCACCGTTGGCAGCGGAGACATTTTAACCACATCTTCTTCGCCGCTGAACAGTGAACAGCCGCTGAGCAGCGTCAAAGAGAGCAGCCCTGGTACAAATAGTTTACGCAATTGCATCGGGTCCCTCTTAGCTGGACAAATTATTGATTTTCATCTGCATCATTTCACGCAGCGCCGGAGAAGCATTGGTCTGGGAACCTTTGCTCCACGCATCACGGGCGCCTTGCTTATCCCCTTTGCTGAGCAGCGCTTCGCCGCGCAGGTCAGCAATAATTGCCGCCCAACCTTCGCCTTTAATGCCATCAAGCGTTTTCAGCGCCACGTCAGCTTGTTTTTGCTGGATCTGGACGCGCGCCAGACGCAGGTTAATCAGCGCCTGCATGTTTTCGTCTTTGGTGCTGCTGAGGCCGGTTTGCAGCTGGGTGGCCGCTTTACCTAAATCGTTTTTATCAACGAACTGCTGCGCCAGCTCCAGCGCCGCCAGTGCGCCGTAGGTGTTTTTGTTGTCGGCAGCGAATTTCTCTACCGCTTCCAGCGTCTGCGGCTGGTCAGCTTTGACCGCGCTGGTGACGTTCTGGTAAGCCAGAGAGGCTTCACGCATGGAGTCGTCCTGATGGCCATTCCAGTAACGCCAGCCCACCAGAGCGCCGATACCCAGCACAACCCCGACTACCAACGCTTTGCCGTTTTCTGCAAAGAAGCGCTTTACTGCTTCCATCTGATCGTTTTCGTTCTCGTAAACTTCCACGCAGTCCTTCTCCTTAACCAATTATCACCGGGTGATTAACCCAGTAACGCCTGCAGATGGGCGGCAGCGTCGGCTTGCGCCACGTTTTGTTGCTCACCTGTGCGTAAATCCTTAACCACGACTTCGCCTTTAGCGACTTCGTCTTCACCCAGTACGAGTGCAACGCGAGCGCCCCACTTGTCGGCACGGGCGAACTGCTTCTTGAAGTTACCGCCGCCATAGTTAGTCATTAACTTCAGCGCCGGAACCTGGTCACGCAGTTTTTCAGCCAGCAGCATCGCCGCGCCCTGAGTTCCCTGACCGGAAGAGATCAGGTACATATCGACAACGGATTCTGCTTTAAATTCCGGATTAATCGCCTGTACCAGTAAAACAAGGCGCTCAAGGCCCATAGCAAAACCAACGGCCGGCGCGGCA
Organism: Enterobacteriaceae bacterium RIT693; assembly: GCA_009668225.1. Classification (GTDB taxonomy): domain Bacteria; phylum Pseudomonadota; class Gammaproteobacteria; order Enterobacterales; family Enterobacteriaceae; genus Cedecea. The sequence goes on from WJYK01000007.1 coordinate 178,748, forward strand.
CGCCCACCAAGTTGCTCTACCAGACCATCGTAGCGACCACCGGCACAAACGGTTCCCTGCGAGCCGAGGCTGTTGGTAACCCATTCGAATACGGTGCGGTTGTAGTAGTCCAGGCCGCGCACCAGACGCTGGTTAACGGTGTAGCTGATACCGGCGGCGTCCAGGTACTGGCACAGGCCAGCAAAGTGTTCGCGGGACACTTCGTCGAGGTAATCACCAAGCTGAGGCGCATCGTTCAGCAGAGTCTGAACATCCTGATTTTTAGAGTCCAGCACGCGCAGCGGGTTGCTGTACATGCGGCGTTGGCAGTCTTCGTCCAGCTTCTCTTTGTGCTGCTCAAGGAAAGCAACCAGCGCATCGCGGTAGTTCGCGCGAGCTTCAAGAGAACCGATGGAGTTCAGCTCAAGGCTGACGTGCTGGTCGATACCCAGCGCACGCCACCAGCGAGCGGTCAGCATGATAAGCTCGGCGTCGATGTCAGGGCCGTTCAGGCCAAAGACTTCCACACCCAGCTGGTTAAACTGGCGGTAACGCCCTTTCTGAGGACGCTCGTGGCGGAACATCGGCCCGATGTACCACAAGCGCTGTTCCTGATTGTACAGAAGACCATGTTCGATACCGGCACGCACGCAGCCCGCGGTGCCTTCAGGACGCAGAGTCAGGCTGTCGCCGTTGCGATCCTCAAAGGTATACATCTCTTTTTCAACCACGTCGGTCACTTCGCCGATAGCGCGTTTGAATAACGGGGTCTGCTCTACAATCGGCAAACGGATTTCGCTGTAACCGTAGCTCGCGAGCACCTGTTTAAGAATGCCTTCAATACGCTGCCAGATGGCGGTTTCGCCCGGCAGGTAATCGTTCATGCCGCGAATGGCTTGAATGTTTTTTGCCACGTTTTTTCTCTGCTTTATATACAAAAAATGAACCCGAAATCAGGCCATTCACTCAGGTAAACGGCCGTGCGGGTTCAATCATACACGGGAAGCCTTGTGCTTCCCATGCTTCGCATTATTTTTCCAGCTGTTGGATATCGATACGCTGCTTTTCATCCAGCATGCTGGCCTTGGCACGAATACGCGCTTCAAGCTGCGCAATCATGTCATCGTTGTCCATACGATCTCTCTGGCGGACGCCATCTTCGTAGAAACCGCTTTTCTTATTGCCGCCGGTAACCCCAAGGGTTGAGACCAGCGCTTCGCCAGGGCCGTTAACCACGCAGCCGATGATAGAAACGTCCATCGGGGTGATAATATCTTCCAGCCGCTGTTCGAGCGCGTTTACCGTTCCGATCACGTCAAATTCCTGACGTGAGCAGGTCGGACAGGCGATGAAGTTGATCCCACGGGAACGAATACGCAGCGACTTCAGAATATCGAAGCCAACTTTGATCTCTTCAACCGGATCCGCCGCCAGCGAAATACGCAACGTGTCGCCGATCCCTTCAGACAGCAGCAGTCCGAGGCCGATCGCAGATTTTACCGCTCCGGCACGCGCCCCGCCCGCTTCGGTGATCCCAAGGTGCAGCGGCTGATCGATCTGTTTAGCCAACAGACGATAAGACTCAACGGCAAGGAATACATCGGAGGCTTTCACGCTCACCTTGAATTGATCAAAGTTGAGACGATCCAGGTGATCTACATGGCGCATAGCGGATTCGAGCAGCGCCTGCGGCGTTGGCTCTCCGTATTTTTCCTGCAGATCTTTTTCCAGCGAACCGGCGTTAACACCGATACGGATAGGAATATTTTTGTCGCGCGCGCAGTCAACCACGCTGCGGATACGCTCTTCGTTGCCGATGTTGCCGGGGTTAATACGCAGGCAGTCCACGCCGTACTCGGCGACTTTAAGGGCAATGCGGTAATCGAAGTGAATATCAGCAACCAACGGGACGTTGACCTGCTGCTTAATCAACTTGAACGCTTCTGCGGCGTCCATCGTCGGCACGGATACACGTACGATATCGGCGCCAACACGTTCTAATGCTTTGATTTGATTAACCGTCGCTTCCACATCGGTGGTGCGAGTATTGGTCATCGACTGGACGGCGATAGGTGCACCATCGCCGATTGGCACGTTACCGACGTAGATCCGCCTGGATTTGCGACGTTGGATGGGTGCGGCATTATGCATGGTAAATCTCCACAATTACGCGTCCGGACTGGCGCTGATTATTCAGCACCAACCGTCAGACGTGCAACCTGGTTAGTTCTGATAAAACGGCTCAGGTCCACAGTTTTACCCTGGTATTGAACCTGTACTGCGGCCGGTGCACCAATTTTTAATTTATAAGGCGCTTTGCCCGCTAAATTCAGCTTACCGTCTTTGCGCTGGATGCCGCTAAACAGTTTTTTCCCGGCGGCGTCCGTGACTTCCAGCCAGCAGTCGGCAGTAAAGTTCATAACCAGGCCTTCAGCATCCTGCGCAGGCGCGGTGGTGCTGGCCTGGTCGGTTGGCAGCTGGCCAGCCGTTGGAGCCGGAGCAGTTTGTACAGTTTCGATTGGCGCCTGGCTTGGGGAAACAACCGCAGACTGCTGGGCATTATCACCCGGTGCAGTTTGCTGTGCCGTCGCAGCTGGAGCCGCGCTGTCAGAAGCCAAAGGCTGAGTCGTAGAAGGCGCCGGTGACGCATCAGCCGTTGCTGCTGAATCACTACCGGTGTTCAGCGGCACGGACTGACCGCTGCTGGCAGAGAGATCGGTCGTAGACTGATCGGCCATGGTCGAAATTTCTTCCTGCTGCGCTTTGTGGTTTTGCCACCACCATGCGCCCGTCAGGCCAATCACCACAAACAGAATAAGCCAGGTAAAACTCATCAGCCAGCCGTCGCGCTTTTTACGGCGCTTGCCCAGGGAGAAGCTTTGCATTGGCTCAACTTTGGCAGCCTTGATAGGTGCCTGTTTGGCCATCATTGGCAACAGCTCTTCTTCAGGAATATGAACCAGTCGCGCATAGGAGCGGATATAGCCACGCAGGAATGTGGACGCCAAATCGGCTGGCGCCTTGTCGTCTTCGATGTCCCTGACGGTAGAAACCTTCAGGCACAGGCGTTCAGCCACCGCCTGTTGGCTGAGACCAAGTTGTTCACGGGCGTTGCGTAAACGCTCGCCCGTAGTTTGTGCTGCATTTGATTCGTTAGTGGCTTCAGTATTCATTAGCTACAACTGCTGGTACTGTTCAAATTAAAGAATTTGGCACGAGTCCTGTACCGCAACGTCTCCGCTACGTCAGATTGACTCGCACCGCGAAACAAATCTGATACCTGAAGGCTAACCCTCAGCAAAAATACCCGGTTTCTGCCGCGCAATTCACGCTCAGCGGGCGTTTTTCCGGGCTACCGGACCAGCCGGTTAGTTAACCATAGACACCCTTCGGCGGGCTGTCTGTTAACTTTACGAAATTGAAACAACTAAACTGTTGTTGTGCCGCTACATACTGCCTCAAAGCAGCCGGAAACGCACCGTAATTATTTGCAGAATAGTGTATTAGGACACGTTATTGACTGTTCATGCATTTTTGGCCGTTTTTTATACCGTGCAGAGCAGTCATCCCCCCGCACGGTAACCGACTGTCTGCTATCAGACTGCCTTCACGGCAATAGCTTCACCCTGCATACGCTTACGCATAGTACGCTTAGTACGGTCGATAACCTCACCCGCCAGCTGACCACATGCCGCGTCGATATCGTCGCCGCGAGTCTTACGCACAATGGTAGTAAAACCATAGCTCATCAGCACCTTGGAGAAGCGGTCAATGCGGCTGTTGGAACTACGGCCATAAGGCGCGCCCGGGAACGGGTTCCACGGGATCAGGTTGATTTTGCACGGCGTATCTTTCAGGCATTCTGCCAGCTGATGCGCATGCTCGGTGCCGTCATTAACGTGATCAAGCAGTACATATTCCACCGTAACGCGACCCTGGTTGGCGTTGGATTTCTCCAGGTAACGACGAACCGCCGCAAGGAAGGTTTCGATGTTGTACTTCTTGTTGATAGGCATGATTTCATCGCGGATATCATCGGTCGGCGCGTGCAGAGAGATTGCCAGCGCGACGTCAATCATATCGCCAAGTTTATCCAGTGCCGGCACAACGCCAGAAGTAGAAAGCGTTACGCGACGTTTTGACAGGCCAAAACCGAAGTCATCCAGCATGATTTCCATCGCTGGCACGACGTTGTTCAGGTTCAGCAGCGGTTCGCCCATACCCATCATCACCACGTTGGTGATAGGACGTACGCCGGTTTTCTTCTGCGCACCGATAATCTTCGCCGCACGCCAGACCTGGCCAATAATTTCAGATACACGCAGGTTACGGTTAAAGCCCTGCTGCGCGGTAGAACAGAATTTACATTCCAGCGCACAGCCCACCTGCGAGGAGACGCACAGCGTGGCGCGGTCTTCTTCCGGGATATAGACAGTCTCTACCAGCTGGTCGGCTATCTTGATGGCCCATTTGATGGTGCCGTCGGCAGAGCGTTGCTCTTCAGCAACCTCCGGGGCGCGGATCTCAGCAATTTCTTTCAGCTTATTGCGCAGAACCTTGTTGATATCCGTCATTTCGTCGAAGTCATCACTGCAGTAGTGATACATCCACTTCATGACCTGGTCGGCGCGGAACGGCTTCTCGCCGAGCTCGGCAAAAAACTCGCGCAGCTGCTGACGGTTGAGATCCAGCAGGTTAATTTTTTCGGCTTTATTGGAAACAACAACAGGTGACGTTTCAGGCGTGTTCATATCAGACATAATGTTTTCCGGCCTCGTTGTTACACGTTATGGCCCCTGGAGGGTTAGAAAGAGAAACGCCCCGGTGAGCTGGCTCGTCCGGGGCGTCGCATTGTACAAATTCTAGGGCAGAGATGCCACGACTGAAAGCGGACAACGATTAAAAAATGTCACGTCAGCTTTAATGTCGGAAATATCCAGAATCATTTGAGTTGCAGCTAACACTCCTGCGGCTCAAAGGATGACGGATATTTTAGCGCGTGCGTGGGCACACTTCCCCTTCGCCGAAGAAGTAGGCGATTTCGCGAGCCGCGGATTCAACGGAGTCAGAACCGTGGGTACCGTTCTCGGTGAAACTGTCAGCGTAGTCTGCGCGCAGAGTGCCAGCCAGAGCGTTAGCCGGGTTAGTTGCACCCAGCAGGTCACGGTGACGCTGTACCGCGTTTTCGCTTTCCAGTACGGAAACCACGATTGGGCCGGAGGTCATGAACTCAACCAGACCGTCGAAGAAAGGCTTACCGTCGTGCTCAGCATAGAAACCACGAGCCTGCTCAACGGTCAGGTGCAGCATTTTTGCACCAACGATTTTAAACCCTGCAGATTCAAAACGAGCATAAATGTTACCAATAACGTTTTTTGCCACCGCGTTTGGTTTGATGATGGAAAAAGTACGTTCAATAGCCATGATTACCTCTGTAGATGTTCTGTGTGTCCGGGAAACCCGGTTATGAAATTGGCGCAGATTATAAAGAGCAAGTTAGTCATTGCCTATGGATGTAGATAACATTTTTTTAAAATAAGATTAGTTTTGGCAACACAACCGGTGCAATGCATAAAATTTCACGTTTTGCCGTCACTTCAGGGTGAAGTTCACGCTGGCGACCTGCCCGGATTCATCCATGACCAATACCTGATATTCCCCCGGCTTATTAAGCGTTAACACCAATCCCGCACCACCGGCCTCTTCGTTCTCACCGTTCACAAACCACCAACGTTGCCCCTGCCCGCCCTGGCTGGAAAGCCGCAGCGGGAGCTGCATTTGCCCCGGTAAGCGTTTCAAAATCGTACCGTTGCGTACTCCCAGCAGCAATAGAGGCGTTGTGCTCTCTTTCTGTAAAGGTGGGCAGGTTGCAGAAGGCGCGGGAAGACGCTCCGCCCGGCGTTCAGCCGATGGCAACCAGGGTTCAAGGGGCAGCGGCCAGAGTGCGACAGTCTGCTGACGCGCATCCGGGCAATCCGGCGCAACTCGCTTACCCTGCTCATCAACCCAAATAATCTGACGCGTTCCTTGCACCCCCTCCTGCCCCGGAGCCAGCAACGTTGGCGGCTGGGCATCATCCAGAAGCCAGGTTGTAAGACGCCGCCGGCAGTTCCCGTCGCCCACGGGCAATGCCTGCCCGCCGGGCCAACAGATTTCGCCGGAGCTAACGGTGGCAGGGCGAGGATCGGTCGGCAAATGCAGCTGCTGCACGCGTGAATTAGCCTGCAGCAAATTGTTCACCTGATTAAGCAGCGGTACGGCACTCCCTAACCCAAACTGCCCAGCCACCGGCGTGCTGTCCGGCCTGCCTGTCCAGATGCCAATCAGGTAGCGCGAGTTGATGCCGATGGCCCAGGCGTCACGATAGCCGTAGCTGGTCCCCGTTTTCCATGCCAGAGGGACAACTGGCGGTAAAGAGGGATCCGGCTGAGGCTGGGCTTCACCGGCAAGAATACGGCGAATAATCCACGCCGCCCCCGGCGACATCAACGGGCGCTCCCGTAGCGCATCATTCGCCAATACTCGCAGCTGTGCGGCTTTGCCATGACGGGCAAACGCGCTGTAGGCCGCAACTATCTGGTCCAGCCTTGCACCGCCGCCGCCAAGAATAAGCGACAGATTCGGCTCACTGCCCTGAGGGAAGCGAAGGTTAAGCCCCACGTTGCCCATCTGCCCGGCAAAACGCTTCGGTCCGTAGGCCTCGAGCACCTGAACAGCGGGCAGGTTCAGCGAACGCACCAGCGCATCGCTCATGCTGACCGGCCCGTGAAAACCCGTATCAAAGTTTCCCGGGCGATAGTCGCCGAACCGACGCGGCACATCTTGCAGCAAAGAAGCCGGGTGGATCAGCCCTTCGTCCAGCGCCATGCCGTAAACAAAAGGCTTTAGCACCGAGCCGGGTGAACGGATTGCGGTGACCATATCAACATGCCCAAATCGGCCGTCATCGTTGATATCGGCTGAGCCGACCCAGGCGCGAACCTGCATCGTGGTGTGGTCAACCACCAGCATCGCAAGAGAAGAACGGGGCGGTAAACGTGATTTCCACCCCAGCCCAAGTTCTTCCATTTGCCGCTGCAGAGGAGCGCTCAACGTGGTAGAGATCAGCGTATCTTTGGTGCGCGATGCCAGATGGCGAGACAGCAGCGGAGCCAGCTGTGGCATCTGCCTTGGGGCCAGCCAGACGGGCTCCTGTAGAGACTCTTGTACCTGCCTCTGCGACCACACGCTCTGCTCAGCCATACGTCGGAGTACCTTATCCCGCGCCTGCTGGGCGCGTTCAGGCCAGCGATCGGGACGAAGGCGGCTTGGTGCCTGAGGCAGCACTGCAAGCAGCGCAGCTTCTGAATAACTTAGCTGTTCAGGGGCTTTCCCGAGATAGGCCCAGCTTGCCGCACCGATTCCCTGTAACGTACCGCCAAAGGGGGCGCGGTTGAGGTACAGCGTCAGGATCTCCGTTTTAGAAAGATGCCATTCGAGCTGGAAGGCGCGCCAGACCTGGCGAACTTTACCGCCGAGAGTACGAGGGTGCGGATCCAGCAGGCGCGCAACCTGCATCGTCAACGTGCTGCCCCCGGAGATCACTTCTCCATGACGCAGATCCTGCCAGGCCGCACGCAAAATCGATAAAGGATTTACGCCGGGATGATCCCAAAACCAGCGATCCTCATAGCCGATAAGCGCCTCAAGGTAACGAGGAGAAACCTGATTCAGCGCCACCGGGTAACGCCAGATCCCTTCCGCATCCGCAAAACGCCAGAGAGGCGTACCGTCTTCAGCGACCACTACGCGAGCCGGGTTGACCTCATAGAGCGGCAAAGGCCAGAGCTTATCCGCCAGCCAGATGAGAGAGGCAACCAGCAGCGGCACGATCAACCAGAGATAGCGCCGCCGCCAGCGTAGCCTTGATCCGTTAAGCATCGACGTTCAGCTTACGGCACAACGGTCAACGTGCCGGTACTGTTACCGGTTGCCCGCCACTGCGGGACGTACATTGATTCCACCTGCGGGACAGGCACGGTGTAGCTTCCCGGCGTGACCGCTCGAGCCAGATAGATAAGGGTTGCATGCTGGCCCTCGTTCAGCGGCAGCGCGGCCACAAAGCGGTCATCCCTGAACTCCATATGCTGGATGTCCTGCTGCTGCATTTGGTTCAACAACGTCTGTACTCCGCTCGCGCTGTCGCTCAGGCTGGCGCTGCTGTTCGCCAGATTCTGGTTTTCCAGCTCCAGCCCGGCAGGCAGTAAATCAACCACTAATGCATCCGGGACGTTTTTATCGGCCCAGACATCCAGCCACACCATCACTAACTCACCGCTTTTCAGCGAAGAAAGCGATCTGGAGTTGCCCTTCGCATCAAGGAAGTGACGTTCAATATGTAGCACGTTGCTATAGGCTGCCGGTGCCTGCTGCGTGTAACCCGCGCTGTCGAGGCGTAAATAGAGGCTGGACATCCCGGTGTTGGTCACCTGCAGGCCAGAAAGCTGCTGCGCGGTTAGATTACGGGTGACCGCCTGGCTGGACGCCAGCGGCTCTGCACCCAACGATGTCTGTGCCTGCCAGTCGCCTTTCACGTTTTGCAGGCCGTGGCCGGCAATGAACAACGCGTTTGTTTCCTGAGTGGATAACCAACGCTGGCTCCAGGCCATGTCCGACAGCCCAAGCAGCAGCTGATTCTGGCTGTCCGGCAGCAGCGTGTTCTCTTCCAGCAGGCTCAGCATCATCGCTTTATCCCGCAGCTCGCTGCCGTAATCCGCCATCCAGATCTGTTTATCTCTGCGCTGAGTTTTCAGCCCCAAAGCAATCGCCTGCTGGCTGCGTGGCTCATCGCCCATAAGCTTCAGGGCAATCCCCAACTGCACCAGCGGTAGCCCGGCGCGAGCCTGTTCATGACGCTGCCAAAGTTCTCGCAGTGCCCCAAGCGGCGCTTTTTGTTGACGAGCAAGTACCAGCCCGGCATAGGCCTGAACCGCAAAGCGGCTGGCCGGAGCATCGTCGCTGTAGCGCAGGGCTATCATGCCCGGATCCTGCAAATAGCGCAGCAGGCGCTGATTAGCCTTGCCGAGCGCATCGCCGTTAACGCCGTAGCCCTGCTCGCTGGCCCGAACCAGGAAGTCTGTGACATAGGCCGTCAGCCAGTATTCTTCCGGCCCTGATTTATCCCACAGCCCGAAGCCGCCATTGTCGCTTTGCATTTCCTGCAGGCGGGCAATGCCCACATCAATGGCAGCGCGACGCTGAGAATCGGTTATTCCTTTGATACCCAACGCATTCAGTTCAGCTTCGTTGGTGTACAGCGACGGGAACAGGCCGCTGGTCGTCTGCTCCAGGCAGCCGTACGGGTAGGCTTTTAGCTCGCGAATGTAGCGCGCAAGGTTCAGAGGCGGGCGCCCGCTCAGCAGCAGCTGACCTTCCAGCGTCGAAGCAGCAATCCCTGACAGATGCGCAGGTGGAAGCGTCCAGACTTCGCCCGGTTTAACCACCGCGCCACTGTTCACCGTCTGCGCAGGAAACGCAGGACGAACGCCGATTTTCCATTGTTTATCCGGGGTCGCCAGCGTCTCGCCCGGCAGAGCAAGTCCGTTAATCACGGCTTTGATTTCGCCGTCACCAAAACCTTCCAGCGCACGCACGGGGATAAACAGCGTGCCGCGAGCACCGGGAGCCAACTTCACGTCCATCGTCGACTCTCCGTTTAGCGCTAACAGCCCCTGAGCGCTGAGCGCCACGCTAAGCTGCTGAGGCCTGTCCGTCAGGTTGGTGAGATCCAGCGCCAGGCGGCTGGTATCTCCCCCGGCCATAAATCTCGGCGCAGCCAGCTCGCTGACCAGCGGCGCGGCCACAGTCACTTTTTCTTCGCTATTACCGAAGCGATCGTCGGTCCAGGCCTGCGCCATAACCCGCAGTTCACCGTTGAAATCACCAATTGGCAGCGTCACCGTTCCTTCACCGTTTTCATCTAACGCTACGGGCTGAGCCTGTTGCGCGATGATAGTCACGTGGTTTACCGGCTTTTTACCGCCGCGGCTTAGCTCATCACCTTCATCTCCGTCACCGCCGAAGCGCAGCGCAGCCAGCCGCCCTTCTCCCTCAATCACCTGGCCGTAAATGTCGTAGATGTCAGCGCCATAGCGCTTGCGCCCAAAGAAGGCATCCCACGGATCCGGCGTTTTGTAATCGGTGATGTTAAGCACGCCGCTGTCCACAGCGGACAGCAGCACGTTGATCTGCTTCGGCACTTCGCCATTTTTCACGCTGGCCTTCACCTTAACCGTCAGGTCCTGGTTAGGGCGCATTTTGGCTGGATTTTGCAACGTAAGATCGAGGCGGCGACTCTCGTCTCCTAGCGGCAGATGAAGGATCCCAACCGCACGTTTAGGGGTAGCGGAACGCGTTTTATCTCCAGGACGAATAACCACGGTACTCAGATAAATATCGTGTCGCTGCCAGTTTTTATCCACCGGAATAGCGAGATCCATACCGCTTGCAGGCACATCAATCTCTTTCCACCACAGCGGCCCATCGCTGGACTCCACCAGCGCATAACCTTTACCCGCTGCAGGTGCGGCAATATGCAGATTGATGGTATCGCCCGCTTTATAGGATGGCTTGTCTATTTTCAGCGTCACCCGGTCCGGGCGCACTGCACCGGTGCCATCGCTGTTATCCTGCCAGCTATAACCGGCCCAGAAGCGCAGGCTGCTGACGAGATTATTTTCTGGATCGCGAACTTCCAGGCGGTAGGAACCCCATTCCACCGGGAAGGCCACTTTGCCCGTTTCCCCTGCGGTAAGGGTTAGCTTCTGCTCGGCTTCCACCAGATCTTTTTGGTCATACTGAGACTGCCAACCTTCATTTTCTTCCCAACTCCAGTAATAGTCCCGCCGCTCGCGTATCAGGCGCACGTCCAGGTCACTCACCGCCAGCCTTTCCCCTTTCGCATCGGCATAGACGATGTCAAAGCCCGCGCTGCTGTCTTCATCAACGATCGGCTGCGTGCGGGTAGTGTCGGTCCGGTAGTCATAGACCTCTTTACTGGCAAATTGAGGACGGATCCCCGGCAACGCCTGGGCGGGCCAGATGGCCTGCTCTACCCGGCGAGTCACCGGGCGGCCGCCGGACTCCAGCAGGCTGGCCTGCAAAATCAGGCGCAGCGGAGAATGCACGTCTCCCCACTGGCTTTCCGCGCTGACGGTGGTGTGCCCCTGCTCATCAAGCGTTAATTCAACGGCGTCCAGGCTACGAGCGAGGTTTTGCTCATTGATATCGCCAAACTGGAAGCCCGGAAGCTGGGCTACAGCCTCACGTAGAGGACGCAGGAAAAGCTGCCCCTGCAAACTATTCCCCGCGGCAGGCGCCCCGTAGAGGTAGCGCCCGGCAACGTCAAAGTTGACGGTATCCTCTGGGGCTATCGGCGCACTTTGCGCCGTCAGATTCAGCGCCATACGCTCCGGCATAAAGTCTTCAACTTTAAATGTCCAGCTGCGAGGCTGGTTATCCCCGGTGTTAACCCGCATTTGCCAGTTACCGGTCGCCGCGCTGTCGCTCAGAGGCCAGGTAAATTGATAAATCCCGTTGGCCGACTGCCAGACCTCGGTGCGGGCAACCTGACCGTCCGGTTTCACTACCTCAAGCTTCACCGGCTGCGGCGGCAGCGGTTTACCGTCTCCGTCCCTCAGCAGGGCATTAACGATGACCGACTCTCCCGGGCGATAGAGATCTCTTGGGCCAAACATAAAGAACTGTTTGCTGTAGCCTTGTTCACCGGCAATATCAAACTCGGCCAGGTCCAGCGCCGGGCGGCTGAGATCCAGCAGCGTTGTCTGTTCACCATTGCGCGCCAGAAGTAACGTGCCTTTGTTCAGCTTTTCAAGCGTGGCATGCCCGTCGCCGTCGCTTTTACCTTGCCCTACCGTCTGCCCTTTTTCGTTCAGCAGCACAATTTCAACGCCCGACTGTGCGGCACCGTTTTCCAGGCTCTGGGTAAAGACGTCCAGCCTGTCGTGATATTTGTGCACCGAAATACCCACATCGCTCAGCGTGAAGAGCGTTGCGGCATTGCTGTAGGCGTAATGACCCGCCTGATTCATGATCGCCAGATAAACGCCGGGCTGCTGCAGGGGCTTGATATCGCCCAGCGGCAACATCAGCTTCTCGCGGGTGTTGCGGGCAGGATTAAGGTCAAAACGGCCGGTGTAAACCAGATCGGCCAGTTTCAGAAGATTGTCGGACTCCCAGTTAGAGACCGAGTTGCGATACTGCCATTGGCTGACAAACGCGCTGAGCGAGCTGTCCTTAATGCGGTAGAAGTTGACGTCAATTTTATCGACGTTAAGCGCCATAACAGGCAAACCCGCAATCACTTTGGTCGGCAGTAACGAGCCTTTGCTGGCAAAGCCTACGCTCGGCTGCACGTCACGCGTGGCGATCTGTTTTTCGAAGCTGGCGTCCAGCGTCGCTTTATTCAGTGCAAGCAGGCCACTTTCTACGGTCACGATCAGCGTGCGTTTTGGCTCCAGGTGGCGCAGGCGTAGCTCTTTCAGGTCGCGGGAAAGCTCCCAGGCACCGTCCACCTTACCGCTGGTTTTATCCACCAGATGGGCGACTTTATTGAAGTCCTGATTGGGATCGAGCGGAATGGAAAACGTCAGCACTAACGTGCTGGCACCGTCCAGCTGAACTTCGGAGGCATCAAGCAGTTTCAGCGGCTTCCCTGCGGACTGCTGCGCCAGTTTTTCTAGCTGGGCGGCATCCGGTTTAGTTTCAGCTTTGCTGCTTTGTTCCGCCGCAGCAGAGGCGGTGGGCTGAACGGTTTGCTGATTGTTTTTATCGTCACAGCCCGAAAGCGCCAGCAGGCCGCAAACCAGCGCGGCGAGGCTCGTCAAACGTAGTGCATTCATTCTTTCATCCCTGGCCAATAAGGGCCGCTAAACATTACGTAGAGCAAGTATTATGCGGATTAGCCAGAAAAGCGAAAGTAGGAATCCTCTGCCTTGCGAGATGTCTCGCAGGCAACGGTAAATTAGCGACTGCATTCAATAAGTTTTACGAAGTACCTCGCGGTGTCAGGCAAGGCCGCTTGCCGGGTTATAGAAAAACACCGACAATCCATTTTTCTTTGATGAACCGGAGGCTCACTATGTCCACCTCTTTCTTCGTCGCGGGCGACTGGCTCGCAGAACATATTGACGATGACGATATCCAGATTTTAGATGCCCGTATGGCACCGCCAGGACAGGAGCATCGCGATCTGCCGGGCGAGTACCGTGCAGGGCATCTGCCAGGTGCGGTCTATTTTGACATCGAAGCGCTCTCCGACCACACCAGCCCTCTTCCCCATATGATGCCGCGTGCAGAAGCCTTTGCCGTTGCCATGCGTGAGCTTGGCATCAGCAGCGATAAGCACCTGGTGGTTTACGATGAAGGTAATCTGTTCTCAGCACCACGTGCCTGGTGGATGCTGCGCACCTTCGGCGTCGAAAGAGTGTCGATTCTGGCCGGTGGGCTGGCGGAATGGCAACGTGAAGCGTTGCCTCTGGAACAAGGGGACGTGGAGCTGCCGGAAGGTGAGTTCGAGGTTAACTTCGATCCGCTGGTGATCAAACGCCTTACCGACGTGCTGCTGGTCAGCCACGAAGGCACTGCACAAATTGTTGATGCCCGCCCTGCGCCACGTTTCAACGCGCTAGCCGATGAGCCGCGCCCGGGCCTGAAACGCGGCCATATTCCTGGGGCGCTTAACGTGCCGTGGGTGGACCTGGTGGAAAACGGCCAGTTGAAGACCACGGACAAACTGAGCGAAATCTTCGAGCGCCAGGGCGTAAGCTTCGAGCGGCCAATCATTGCCAGCTGTGGTTCCGGCGTTACCGCCGCTGTTGTGGTTCTGGCGCTGACCACACTGGGCGTGAACGGCGTGTCGCTTTACGATGGTTCCTGGAGTGAATGGGGCGCCCGCCCTGACCTGCCGGTTGAACCTGCGCAATAAAAACAAAAAGGGAGGCATAAGCGCCTCCCTTCAAATTGATGGCAAACAGCCGTCAAATAATACGGTTTTGCTTAAAGTCGCGCAGGAAGCTACCCCAACGGCGTTCGTAGAACGGGGTTATGTGGGCAATCATAAAGTGGCTGATACCCTTCTCGCCCTCCACGACCAGGCAGATATCAACCGGCTCATCGCCCGGTAACGTATCGGTGGCCACGCTCCCGGCCTGGCGAATAATCGCCTCGATGTCGCCGTCAGCCTCAATACCGATCAGCAGGTTTGGTTCTTCGTCTGCCTGTTCCTTGATGGAGCAGATAAACGCCCGTTTAACCGTTTTCAGGTTTTTAAACAGCGTCGTCAGCGAGTCGACCATCTGTGCTGGCGGCTCGGCAACTTCTGAAAGCAGCAGCGAGGTACCGCCCTCCAGCACTTCCTGCTGGCTCAGAGGGTCACTCTCTGCGCTGACCAAATGGTTGATTTCGTTTGGCGTAAATTCTTTGCCGGTCGGCAGTTTGGCGTTAAGGAACAAAGCTTCACCCAGCGTCATTTCAAATAAAGTGCGCACGGGCATCACCACAAACGCTTGCTCATGGCTCACGGCTTCCTGCAGGGCTTCCAGGGATGTGAAGAAAGGGATCACCGAAGTACCGTCTTCTTTTTCCCAGTGCTGCAGTTCAACCGCGCTGTCAGCGTCGATAGCTTCACCTTCCGCTGCGTTGCCCGGCACCCAAACGGTGGATTCCAGCAGGGTGCGGAAAAATGCCGGGCGGTGGGCCGGTTCGGTTGCCGCCTGCTCAAGCAGGGTTTCTAGTTCGTTTTTTGTTTCTGACATTGTGATTCCGGGATAAAGCTTAAGAGGTTTTACCCTCACCCTAACCCTCTCCCTGGGAGGGAGAGGGGACTGTTCAGGACTGTCTTTCCCCCTCTCCCCTATGGGGAGAGGGCCGGGGTGAGGGGCAATATTACTTAGCTAACAGCAGATTGGCGATCGCACGTACGCCCAGACCGGTGGCACCGGCAGACCATTGCTCAACCGCGCCCTTACGGTAGGTTGCAGAACAGTCCACGTGTACCCAGCCCTGGTGGTAGTTTTCCACAAAGTGAGACAGGAAACCTGCCGCAGTGCTTGCACCCGCCGGATAAGAGGCGTTGGCGGTATTGTTCAGCTCGGCGAAGTTAGACGGCAGCTGGCTGCGGTGGAATTCCGCCAGCGGCAGACGCCAGAACGGCTCGTTTTCTTCGGCGGCGCTGGTCAGCAGGCGAGCGGCCAGCTTTTCGTCAAAGCTGAATACCGCGTGGTAATCGTTACCCAGCGCCGTTTTCGCCGCACCGGTCAGGGTGGCGCAGTCGATAATCAGCTCTGGTTTCTGAGCGGCAGCGTCAATCAGGCCATCGGCCAGCACCAGGCGCCCTTCGGCATCGGTGTTCATCACTTCAACGGTTTTGCCGTTACGGTAGGTGATGATGTCACCGAGCTTCATGGCGTTGCCGCTGATCATGTTATCCGCGCAGCACAGGAACAGCTTCACGCGCTTGTTCAGGCCACGGGTGATGGCCAGAGCCAGTGCGCCGGTAATAGTCGCTGCACCGCCCATGTCGGATTTCATAGAATCCATAAACGCAGTCTGTTTGATGCTGTAGCCGCCGGAGTCAAAGGTAATGCCCTTCCCGACCAGGCTTGCGTAAACCGGTGCGTCCGGGTTACCAGTTGGGTTGAAGTCCAGCGCCAGCAGCACGGGCGCGCGGTCAGAACCACGGCCAACGGTGTGGATCCCGGCGTAGTTCTGCTCACGCAGATCTTCGCCCTTGGTGATACGGTAAGAAACGTGGTCACAGGCAACGTCGCACAATAGATCAACGGCGCGGGAAGCCAACTGCTCCGGGCCCAGCTCTTCTGCAGGGGTGTTGATGGTGTGGCGAACCCAGTCGATCACTTTCAGGCGGCTATCCAGCTCTTTCTGCTCGGTTTCGCTCAGCACGGCCCAGTCAATTTTGCGGGTGCCTTTTGGGGCGCGATAGCCCTGCCAGAAGGCCCAGCTCTTCTCTATGTCCCAGCCTTCGCCAGCCAGTTGGACGTGCTTCAGACCCTGGCCGTCAATTTTGCGCGCTGCGCGCTGGATAAGACCGAGATCGTCTTTGCCGGTCAGGTGTAGGGTAATGCCGTCATTGTTAATGCTATACGTCGCCTTTTCGCCCCAGCGTGCGTCCGCTGGCTGCGTGGAAAGGGTGATTTTCATCGCTTCAGTCATTTTCCAATCCTTCATTGTTCAGCACAGGCAAAATGCAAAAACGGGCCGCCCAAGGCAGCCCGCTAGATTGATGTCAAACAGCCGAAAAATGGGGTTTTCGACTGTTTGGGGCAAACCAGAGAACACTATTCATTGTTTTTATTCGATCGCGATCCGAACTGTTTAAGACAATGAACTTTGTCATCAGCACAACGGGCCGCCCAAGGCAGCCCGTGTTTTATTCCGCTTCATCTAACCAGACAAGCAAAATCGCTTCCAGTACTTTCTCGTTAGAAGCGTTCGGATCGTCATCAAACTCTTCCAGCTCACAGATCCACTGGTGCATGTCGGTAAAACGCACCGTCTTAGGATCGAGATCCGGACGGCTGTCATACAGCGCCTCGCCGATTTCACGGCTGTCGGTCCACTTCAGTCCCATGGCGACTCCCGTTAGTGTTCGCGTGCGTGGTTAATGGTGTAACGCGGCATCTCAACCACCAGATCTTCGTCGCTGACGCGAGCCTGGCAGCTCAGGCGGCTTTCCGGCTCCAGACCCCATGCTTTATCCAGCATGTCGTCTTCGTCTTCGGTGCTTTCCGCGAGGGAATCAAAACCTTCACGCACAACGCAGTGACAGGTGGTGCAGGCACAGGACTTCTCACAGGCGTGTTCAATCTCAATACCGTTGCGCAGCGCAACGTCGAGAATGGTTTCACCTTGCTTCGCTTCCAGAACTGCGCCATCCGGACACAGGTCCTGATGAGGCAGAAAAACAATCTTTGGCATATTAAACCTCGTCCACGGAATGGCCGGTCAACGCTTTACGGATCGACTGATCCATACGACGTGCGGCGAATTCCTGGGTTTGCTTGTCTACGTTTTTGATTTCATTTTGAATAGCGTCGGCATCGTCACTCGCGGCGGCAGCGCTTAACGCGGCCATCGCGGCATCAATGTCGGCACGCTCTGCGGCGCTTAGCAGCGCGGCATCCGCCGTCAACGCGCTGGTCAAACTCTCCAGCACGCGGGCAGCTTCGACTTTTTGCTCGGCCAGCATGCGCGCCTGCACGTCATGCTCGGCGTAACTCATGGAGTCCTGAATCATGCTGGCAATTTCGCCATCGCTCAGGCCATAAGAAGGTTTCACCTGGATTGAGGATTCAACGCCGGTAGATTTTTCCATTGCCGTCACGCTCAGCAGGCCATCGGCGTCTACCTGGAAGGTGACGCGAATATGGGCCCCGCCAGCGGACATTGCAGGAATGCCGCGCAGCGTAAAGCGAGCCAGTGAACGGCAATCCTGAACAAGTTCGCGCTCGCCCTGCAGCACGTGGATAGCCATCGCGGTCTGCCCGTCTTTGAAGGTGGTGAACTCCTGCGCGCGCGCCACCGGGATGGTGGTGTTACGCGGAATAACCTTCTCAACCAGGCCACCCATCGTTTCCAGGCCAAGCGACAGCGGGATCACGTCCAGCAGCAGCATTTCGCTGTCCGGCTTGTTGCCCACCAGAATGTCGGCCTGAATTGCCGCACCGATGGCAACGACTTTATCCGGGTCGATAGACGTTAACGGGGTGCGGCCAAAGAATTCGCCTACGCGCTCACGCACCAGAGGTACACGAGTCGAGCCGCCGACCATCACCACTTCCAGCACGTCTTCTGCTTCTACGCCCGCGTCTTTTAACGCGCGACGGCAGGACAGCAAAGTACGTTTAACTAGCGAAGAGATAAGGTCGTTGAACTGCTCGCGAGTCACTTCCCCCTGCCAGCCCGCCACTTCGACGCGGGCGGTTGCGGCATCGCTGAGGGCGATTTTGGCGGCGATGGCTGCGTCCAGGAGCTGGCGCTGTACGCGGTCGTCGCTGCGATCGGCAATACCGGCCTGTTCGCGCAGCCAGTCGGCCAGCAGGTGGTCGAAGTCATCACCGCCAAGCGCGGAATCACCGCCCGTTGCCAGCACTTCAAACACGCCGCGGCTCAGGCGCAGGATAGAGATATCAAAAGTACCACCACCCAGATCGTAAACGGCAATGACGCCTTCTTTACCTGAATCCAGACCATAGGCAATAGCCGCCGCGGTAGGTTCGTTCAGCAGGCGCAGAACGTGCAGGCCAGCGAGGCGTGCGGCGTCTTTGGTACCCTGACGCTGTGCGTCATCAAAATACGCGGGAACCGTGATAACCACGCCATCAAGCTCCCCTTCCAGCGTTTCAGTGGCGCGGGCAGAGAGTGATTTCAGGATATCGGCAGAGATGCGAATCGGGTTAAGCAGACCGGCGAGCGTTTCAATCATCGGCAGGCCGTTTTCACTGGCCTGCAGGCGATAAGGAAGATGAGGATAACGCGTCTGGATGTCCGCCAGCGAGCGGCCCATCATGCGTTTTACCGAGCTGATAGTGTTAGCAGGATCCTGAGCGGCAAGCGCGCGCGCGTCAAAACCGACCAGATGCCCCTGCTGCTGGTAGTGAACGACGGAAGGCAGCAGGTGGCGGCCTTCGTGGTCAGCAAGCGTTTCCGCCTGGCCGCTACGAACGGTAGCCACCAGCGAGTTGGTGGTGCCAAGGTCGATGCCTGCGGCCAGCCTGCGCTGGTGCGGCGCGGCCATCATGCCTGGCTCACTAATTTGTAATAAGGCCATGTATCGCTTCCAAAAATCGGGCCTGAGTTCAGGCGTTAAAAGTCGAGCAGCTTTTCTTCTAGTTGTTCAATTTGGCTCTGTAATTTGTCGAGGAAACGCAGCTTGCGAACGGTGTCCGCCGCCTGTTCCCACTGCTGGTCATCCAGCTGCTGTACCATCTGCGCGCTGCGGTTTTTCACCATCGTTTTTACGCGAGAGGCAAAGCTTTCAAGCCTGTCACTATCTTTTACCCGTTCGATATCATCCAGCTCTTCGCGCAGATCCAGCTGTTCCATCAGGAACGCGGTGTCGCGCACGGTATGCTGTTCATTAGCCAGATCGAAGCCGTTCAGGGACAGGATGTATTCGGCGCGGGCAAGCGGGTGACGCAGCGTTTGCCAGGCCTGGTTGATGGTTGCGGATTGGCTAACGGCCAGAAGCCGTTCCGCCTGAGGGCGGTTGGCGTATTTGTCCGGATGGAACTGGCGCTGCAGCTCCTGGTAACGGCTCGCCAGAAGCTCGGTGTTCAGGGTATAGCCTGGCGTTAGCCCAAACAGGGTAAAATAATCCATAGCAGACTCGGGTTCAGATCAGGTAAGTGCTGTGTGGTAAAGCAAAATCCCCACGGGCCGAAGCCGGTGGGGAGATGCGCAGGATCAGACGTGGAAGCTTTCGCCGCAGCCACACTCGTCCTTCACGTTCGGGTTAGTAAACTTAAACCCTTCGTTAAGGCCTTCTTTCACGAAGTCGAGCTCGGTCCCGTTTAAAAATTGCAGGCTTTTACCATCGACAACCACCTTCACGCCTTTGTCTTCGAACACGGTGTCATCCACCAGCGGTTCGTCTACAAATTCGAGAACATAAGCCATCCCAGAGCAGCCTGAAGTGCGCACGCCCAGACGCAAACCAAACCCTTTACCACGGTTGGTCAGGAAGGCATTTACACGGGCAGCAGCGCTGTCGCTAAGGGTAATCGACATACAACAACCTCAATCAGATATTTAACTCGTCATACTTCGAGCCGCTGCCGGACAGCAAGCTCGAATTAGTGAGAGTTATTTTGTTTCACGTTTGCTTTTGTAATCCGCGATAGCCGCTTTAATTGCGTCTTCTGCAAGGATTGAGCAGTGAATCTTCACCGGCGGCAGTTCGAGTTCGTCTGCGATGTCGGTGTTTTTGATCGCCTGCGCTTCGTCCAGAGACTTGCCCTTCACCCACTCGGTCACCAGCGAGCTGGAAGCAATCGCCGAGCCGCAGCCGTAGGTTTTGAAACGCGCGTCTTCAATGATACCTTCATTGTTGACTTTGATCTGCAACTTCATCACGTCGCCACAGGCCGGTGCACCCACCATGCCGGAACCAACGCTATCGTCGCTGTTGTCGAAAGAACCGACGTTGCGTGGGTTTTCGTAGTGATCAATTACTTTTTCGCTGTAAGCCATTTTTACTTCTCCAGAATCTGAAATCGACGTCCTGACGAACGATCAGTGATGAGCCCATTCGATGGAATTAATATCCACGCCCTGCTTGAACATTTCCCACAGCGGAGAAAGGTCGCGCAGACGGCCGATGGATTTACGTACCAGCTCGATGGTGTAATCGATCTCTTCTTCAGTGGTAAAACGACCCAGAGAGAAACGGATGGAGCTGTGAGCCAGTTCATCGCTCATTCCCAGCGCGCGCAGCACGTAGGATGGCTCGAGGCTAGCGGAAGTACAGGCAGAACCTGAAGAAACCGCGAGGTCTTTCAGCGCCATGATCAGCGACTCACCTTCAACGTAGTTAAAGCTGACGTTCAGGATGTTTGGCGCGCCGTGCTCCAGGTCACCGTTCAGGTAAACTTCTTCCATATCTTTCACGCCGTTCCACAGACGGTTACGCAGCGTGCGCAGACGGGCCATTTCGGTCTCCATCTCTTCTTTTGCGATACGGTAAGCTTCGCCCATGCCGACGATCTGGTGCACAGGCAGCGTGCCGGAACGCATACCGCGCTCGTGACCACCGCCGTGAATCTGTGCTTCGATACGGATACGCGGTTTACGACGCACGTACAGCGCACCGATACCTTTCGGCCCGTAAATTTTGTGGCCAGAGAAGGACATCAGGTCCACTTTAAGCTGGCTCAGGTCGATAGGCAGTTTGCCCACGCTCTGGGTGGCGTCAACGTGGAAGATAATGCCACGGGAACGGCACATTTCGCCGATAGCCGCGATATCCTGCACCACGCCGATTTCGTTATTCACGTGCATGATGGACACCAGAATAGTGTCTTCACGCATGGCGGCTTCCAGCTGCTTCAGGTCAACGATACCGTTGCTCTGCGGCGCCAGATAAGTCACCTCAAACCCTTCACGCTCAAGCTGGCGACAGGTGTCCAGCACGGCTTTGTGTTCGGTTTTTACGGTGATGATGTGCTTGCCTTTCTTCTGATAGAAGTTGGCGGCACCTTTGATAGCCAGGTTGTCTGACTCGGTCGCACCGGAGGTGAAAACGATTTCACGCGGATCGGCACCAACCAGCTCAGCGATTTGGTTACGGGCGATATCAACGGCTTCTTCAGCCTGCCAGCCAAAACGGTGGGATCGGGAGGCCGGGTTACCGAAGGTTCCGTCCATCGTTAAAAACTGCATCATCTTCTCAGCAACACGCGGATCAACCGGCGTGGTTGCGGAATAGTCGAGGTAAATCGGTAATTTCATTGCTCTTAAGCTCCGTACATCACTTCAATGCGAAGAATCAGGCTTAAAATATGCTGCCGTTATAGACAGGGAGCACCGCTCCCCCAACCTGATTCTAAAATTCTTGTTCTTCTGCTTATGCGCGCAGTTTGACGTCAATCGCGTCTTGAGAACGGGTGCTGCGATGGTTTTCATTGTGCTGACGGTCGGCCACGTCCAGAACTTCCTGGTTATTCACCAGTTCACCGAGGGTGATGTTGTTCAGGAAGCCGGTCAGGCGGTCGCTCAGATCGCGCCACAGCGCGTGGGTCAGGCACTTATCGCCGCCCTGGCAGCCGCCTTTACCCTGACAACGGGTAGCGTCTACGGACTCATCAACGGCGCTGATCACTTCGCCCACGGCGATGCTGCCCGCGTCTTTACCTAACAGATAACCACCGCCAGGACCGCGCACGCTGGCTACCAGGCCATTTTTACGCAAGCGGGAGAACAGCTGCTCCAGATAGGAGAGTGAAATACCCTGACGTTCAGAAATATCAGCCAATGGAACCGGGCCCGATTCAGAGTTCAGCGCAACGTCAAGCATCGCGGTTACGGCATAGCGCCCTTTTGATGTCAGTCTCATGTCTTACTTAACCTCAAATAGCCCCTCGACCCGGGGGTTTTTAAAAGTGTGATTGTCACATAGCAGGACGCAAGTCTGACATTCCTGAGTAAAATGGTCAACTATTTAACCTACCATTTTACTCAAGTATTATTGGCCCGATTTTTTCGGGTTTTCCAACGACGCCAGCATGCCGCGCAGGATGTTTAATTCCTGACTTTCCGGGCGTGCGCGGGTAAACAGACGACGCAGTCGGCTCATCACCTGGCCCGGATGGGTTGGGCGAATAAAACCGCTTTCCTGCAGCGCTTTTTCGAGATGTACGTAGAAACGCTCTAAGTCATCCACTAAAGGATAAGGCGCGTCTTCGTCTTCTCTAGGGGCTTCCGGCTGCTCCTGGGTAGCAAGCCAGGCGATACGCACTTCATAGGCGAGGATCTGCACCGCCATGGCCAGGTTAAGGGAGCTGTATTCCGGGTTTGCCTGAATGGCGACGTGATAATGGCACTTCTGCAGCTCTTCGTTGGTCAAACCAACGCGCTCGCGGCCAAACACGATAGCGACCGGCGCATGCTGCGCTTCGCTGATGCTTTTCAGGCCGCATTCGCGCGGGTCAAGCATCGGCCACGGCAGCGTACGGGAGCGCGCGCTGGTGCCGACCACCAGGCTGCATCCTGCCAGCGCCTCATCGAGGGTATCGACAATCTGAGCATCGCCAATCACGTCGCTGGCACCGGCCGCCAGGGCGATGGCCTGGGAGTCAGGTTTTACCAGCGGATTAACCAGCCAAAGGTTAGTTAAGCCCATGGTTTTCATAGCACGAGCCACGGAGCCCATGTTGCCGGTATGGGAGGTTTCAACCAGCACGATTCGTACGTTTTGCAGCATTATCATTCACAGCCTGGGAAGAATATCGCAATATCTTATCATATCCCTGGGACATATTCCGAACGCTCTGCTATACTCCGCCGCGATTTCCGTTCTTTAACATCCAGCGAGAGAGACCGATGCAACATCCTATGTTGACCATCGCCGTGCGTGCTGCGCGCAAGGCGGGTAATGTAATTGCCAAACACTACGAAACACCAGACTCCGTAGAAAGCAGTCAGAAAGGCAGCAATGACTTTGTGACTAACGTCGATAAAGCCGCGGAAGCGATTATTATCGAAACAATCCGCAAATCTTACCCGCAGCACACCATCATCACCGAAGAAAGCGGTGAACATGCAGGCGAAGATAAGGACGTGCAATGGGTTATCGATCCGCTGGATGGCACCACCAACTTCATCAAACGTCTGCCACACTTCGCTGTCTCTATCGCTGTTCGTATTAAAGGCCGCACTGAAGTTGCCGTTGTTTACGATCCAATGCGTAACGAACTGTTCACCGCGACTCGCGGCCAGGGCGCTCAGCTTAACGGCTACCGTCTGCGCGGCAGCAACGCTCGCGACCTGGACGGCACCGTTCTGGCGACCGGCTTCCCGTTCAAAGTGAAGCAGCACGCTCCTTCTTACATCAACATCGTTGGCAAACTGTTCACTCAGTGTGCAGACTTCCGTCGCACCGGTTCCGCTGCGCTGGACCTGGCCTACGTTGCCGCTGGCCGCGTGGACGGTTTCTTCGAAATTGGCCTGAAGCCATGGGATTTCGCCGCAGGCGAACTGCTGGCTCGTGAAGCGGGCAGCATCGTGTGTGATTTCACCGGCGGCCATAACTACCTGACAAGCGGCAACATCGTGGCAGGTAACCCGCGCGTAGTGAAAGCCATGCTGGCAACCATGCGTGATGAACTGAGCGAGGCGCTGAAGCGCTAAGCTTTTTTGCCTCCCCTTCGTTATCAGATAAGAGGCAAAAACAAAAATCCCCTCAGCCTTTGCGGCGAGGGGATTTTTTTATGCCCTTATTCTCAAGCACGGTCAGAAAGGCCGAATACCTCTCGCCATCGGCTGTGCACTCAGCCACATAATCAGCGCGGCCACGACCAGGATCACGCCCCCCGCCAGCGCCAGCGTTGACCAGCCCACCTGCCGCCAAAGTACCGGCGCCCGATTGCCGCTTAACCGAACCGCCAGCGAGCGGAAGCTGTGCACCAGCAGCGCCAGGCCGGAAATCGTGATTGAGGTGCCCGCCGCCATCGCCAGCGCAGAAAGCACGCCCCAGCTAAAGACCCCGATAACCTTGCTGAACAGCAGCACCATAATCGCGCCTGAACAAGGACGCATGCCCATGGACAGGACGATCATCAGCCTGGCCCGCCAGTCGCTCCCCGCTGCCAGCTGTTTTTCATCCGGGACGTGCTGATGCCCACAGCCGCAGTTAGCGTCATGCACATGATGCGGCGTAAACGAGGTAAATTTAGATTTGCGGCGCAGCTGAACGCGTAAGCGGCGTAAAGCGCGCCAGCTCAGCAAAACGCCCAGCGCGCCGACCAGCAGATAGCTACCTTTCTCAAGCCAAAAGCTGCTGAGATGAAGCTGGCGCGACGGCAGGGCCAACATGCCCAGCACCACAACCACCAGCGCAATAGCCACCAGCCCCTGTAATAAAGAGGCGGCGAAGGTCAGGCCGAGGCTACTTTTGAGCTTTGACGGGTGCGTAGCAAGCCAGGTCGTAATAACAATTTTTCCGTGTCCCGGCCCCAGCGCATGCAGCACGCCATACACAAAGCTGAACGAGAGCAGCGACAGGCCCGCCCGGGCAGGGTTTTCGGCCACCTGACGCAGCAGCCCGCTCAATTCCTGATTGATTGAGCGCTGCCAGCCAGCCGAGCTAAGCAGGATTTGCGGCCAGTAGAGCCACAGGGCGTAAAGCCCGGCGGCGGCAAGCAGAATAAACAGCGCCAGCGGCCACAGGTGGGCCCAACGGCGGACGGGAGAAGATACGGCAATTACTGACATGTTAGCGTCACCTCCTGAGCAAACTGCTTGCCAAGGTCCATGTCCTCCGGCGGCGCATCGGCTTTATCCAGCGACTGCGCGAACAGCAGCGTCTCTTCGCTCGGTTTTGGCGTATGAACGGAAACTTTACAGCTTGAGGCCAAATCCTGTGGCAAATGCACGTCCGTATCGTGGTCGTAGCTCATGTCGACAAAATAGGTCGGGTCGAAGGTCGAGAAGCGATAAGTCTGCCCTTTCAGCGGCTGCGGGTGCGCCAGCGGCAGCACAAACGTCAGCACCGCCTGATGATTGCTGCGGCTCAGGCCATACTGCGGCGGCAAATTGCCAAACTTCACCTTCTCTTTGTTATGCCAGAACTCGGTAAAATAGTGCTGCCCCAGCACGTTGGCCATCACCTCGGCGGCCAGCTTTTTCCACACCGGAGAATCCGGTTTAGCGTCACCGGCGTCATACAACAGATCCGCTGAAGTAATGTCGTCCATCGTCCACTGCATTTTTAGCCCCGTCAGCTGTCCCTGCTCAACCACCGGCGTGGTAATGATAGAGATAAAACTGTGGGGATGTGCCTGCACGCTCGCCGCCGAAAGCCCCACCACCAGCATGGCTACTCCCTTCAGGCTGATTCTTTTGTCGCTCATGCTTCCCTCAAGATTTAAATTCTGTGAGCCAGCCTAAATTCCGTGATGAAAAACTAAAAAGGTCGATATATGCACCAAAAACTTTAGCTATTCTTAACTTCTGACACCAAATCCAGGACTGCCAGATGATGACTTTACTGACGCCGCCACCATCTGTGCTCTCCAGTTCACAGCGCCGTTGCCACCTGCTTTTAATGCTCTACCTTCCGGATCAGAGCGTTACGCCGGAGCTCATTGCCAGCATTAATGGCGTGGACCAGACGCAAACCCTGCAAGATATAGCCGACACGGGCCACGAGATCCAGAGTTATCACCGTCTCTCCCTGGCTCAGTTGCAGGACGGCAGCTATCGGATTGAAGGCACAGCGCTCGACCGTCGACTCTGCCTGCTGCACTGGCTGAGAAGATCGCTACGTCTTTGCCCGCAGTTTGTGCAGCAGCACTTCAGCCCGGCGTTAAAATCTCAGCTAAACCAGCTCGGAATAATCAAGGCGCTGTATGATGAAACCAATTTACGTGCGCTGGTCAATCTGTGCGCCCGCCGGTTAAAAAGGCAGTACGACAGCCGGGACAGCCAGTTTCTGACGCTGTTTTTACAATACTGTCTGCACCAGCATCATTCCGGCAACGCCCCTATCCTGACGCAGCAGCAGCGCGAATGGAACCAGCTGCGGCCTGAGTTTTTTGTCGCCCAGGAAATCGCTCGCCACTGGAAGCGCCGCGTAATGCAGCCCGCGGATATCGACGAACAGCATTTCCTGGCGCTGCTGTTTCAGCTACTCAGGATCCCTGACCCGATTAATGATGAGCACGAACAAGACGCGCGTTTACACAACGAGATAGCGCGGATGATCGAGCGGTTCCGCAGGCAGGCTGGGCTCTCTTTTAGCGACGAGCAGGGCTTAAGCGACCAGCTTTACATTCACCTGGCCCAGGCGCTTAATCGCTGTCAGTTCAACATTGGTATTGACCACAGCCTGCCCGAAGAGATAACCCGCCTCTATCCGCGCCTGATGCGAACCTCGCGAGAGGTGCTTGCTGAGTTTGAACAACATTACGGTATCCAATTTTCCGATGCGGAAACGGGCCTGGTGGCGGTGATCTTTGGCGCATGGCTGATGCAGGAAAGTGATATTCAGGAAAAGCAGGTACTCCTGCTGACCGGCGATGACCAGGCTCTGGAAGAGAAAATCGAGCAGCAGCTGCGCGAGTTAACCCTGCTGCCGTTGAATATTAAACATCTGGCGGTACAGCAATTTCAAAGCCAGGGCGCGCCGCGAGAAGTGGTGCTGGTCATTACGCCTTATGCCACCTCGCTACCGCTGTTTTCTCCCCCACTCATTCATGCCACGCTGCCGCTGGGAGATCACCAGCAGCAGCGGATAAAAGAGCTACTTGAGGCCTAGCTGCCTGCGGTCACTTTTGGCCGCAGGAATAGCGCAGGCATGGCGACCAACGCCATTACCCAGAACATTCCCCCCTGCAGGTGCTGATAGAGGAAGCCAGAGAAAATCGTCATCACGGCGATACCCCCGCCCATCGCCACGGCGGAATAAACGGCCTGCAGGCGAATCACGTCGCCGCCTTTACGTGCAGAGATATAGCGCATCGCCGCCAGGTGGCAAACGGTGAAGCTGCCGCAGTGCAGGATCTGCGCGACAATCAGCCACGGAAGTTCAGTGGTGGATGCCATCAGGCTCCAGCGAACAATACCGGTAACGGTGGACAGCAGCAGCAGATCCCGGGCGCTCCAGCGGCGGAACAGTTTGTTACTGAGGGCGAAGATAACGATTTCTGCCACTACGCCAAGCGACCATAAATAGCCCACCACCGAAGCAGAATAACCTGAGCTCTGCCAGTAAATGGCGCTAAAGCCGTAGTAGGCCGCGTGTGCCCCTTGCAGTAGCGAAACGCAGGCCAGAAAACGCCAGGCGCTTCGGATCAATGCTTTCCAGGCAGGCCAGCCCGCCGACGCCTGATGCCGGGCTTCGCCCTGCGGCATAACGGAAGGCCGCAGCATCATGCCGATCAGCATTGACGCCGCGCCGATAGTCAGCAACACCAGAATAGCCTGATAGCTGAATTCGCTCACCAGCTTGCCGGTAATCGCCGAGCCGATGACAAATGCCAGCGACCCCCACAACCGCACACGGCCGTAATCCATAGTGATTTGCCGCTGCCAGGTACCCGCCAGCGCATCGGTTAGCGGCACCAATGGCGAGAAAAACAGGTTAAAACCTACCATCGTCAACAGTAGCCAAAGTGCGGCATGGCCTAACCAGAAACCGGCAGCAAAAATTAAGGTGGCAAGGGCTAATAAACGAAGGGCAAAAACAAGACGGGAAGGATCGGTCACGCGTGGAGCTAACAACAAACTGCCGAGGAAACGGGCGATTAACCCTGAGCCTAACAGTAATCCGATAGTTTCAGGGGGAAGCCCGACGCCTTTGAGCCAGACGCTCCAGAAGGGCAGAAACACGCCATAGCTAAAGAAATAGGTAAAGTAGCTGAGCGCCAGCCAGCGCGTGGAATGCAAAACCATGATCCCTCCCGTTTTGGAGGCGATAGTGTCGGGGATAGTCGGCCAGCATGCAAGCAAACATTAACAGAGCGATAACACACATCAAAGCAGTGGATATTACGCGCTAGCTCACCTCAACCTCCATCGCCAGGTTCGTTGACTGGCCGGATTCCAGCATCACTAAACCGGGCATTCCCGCCTGGTTGTGCGCGTTGACCGGGTGCGTTTGAGGCTCCAGGCAAATAAACGGCTGGTCTTCCATTCTGAACACCATTAAATAAGGCGTAGGGCTGCGCAGGCAAACTCGCATGTCCGAATGCTCAATCAGGGCGAGCCCGCTCCAGCCTGAGTACCCCACGTTAAGCCATTTGTTCTCCGGCGTTTTGGCGCGGGAAAAATCAGTTTGAGGGGTGAACGTTCCTTCCCAGGCCAAAGGCAAATGACGTTCGCCTTCGGGCCAGAAGCCGCTGGCGGAAAACTGCACCCGGCTGCCCGGCTCCAGCGCAAAATACGGATGCAGCCCCAGGCCGTAAATCATCGGCTTATCGCCGGTGTGCGTTAACTCAAGCTGGGCTAACAGCCGGTTGCCCGCCAGCCGGTAGCTCAGATTCGCCAGATAGTGAAAGCCGCAGGCATGCTGGCGACACAAGCTTAATGTCAAACGATCTTCATCGTGATGCTCAACGTCCCAACGCTTTAGCCAGCCGTCTCCGTGCAGAAAGAAATGCTCGTCGGCAGGGCTGTCAGGCAGCAAAATCCGCTCGCCGTGCAGCTGAAAGGCGTTCCCGGCAACCCGATTCGCCAGCGGCAGCATGGGAAACAGGGCCGGTTTAGCCGGATGAAAAACCGCTTTCCCGTGCGTCAGAGATTCAAAGCTGAGGACTGACGCCCCTTGCGGGGCGACGGCTAAACGGAGAAAAGCATTTTGCAGATGCAGCACGTCCATTAACGTAGCGCCTTTGCCGTAGGCGCTGGCGAGGCATGTACTCGCCCTTCGGCCAGCTGCTGCTCCAGCGCTTCAAGGCTCACGCCTTTGGTTTCCGGCACGAAACGACGCACGTAAATAAATCCAGCGGCGCAGATAACGCCATAAAGGAGGAAGCTACCGGATGCGCCCAGGCCTGCATTGAGCAGCGGGAAGGTGTAAGTCAGCAGGAAACAGGCCACCCACAGCGCTAATGTGCCCAGCGACATCGCCAAGCCGCGAACGCGGTTGGGGAAAATTTCCGACAGCAGCACCCAAGTCACCGGCGCCAGCGTCAGGGCATAGGTAGCGATAGCGGCCAGCACCAGAATCAGCACCGGCAGCCCCAGAATGCCAAGGCCGTAAGCCGCACCAATCAGCGCATAGATAATGGTCAACCCTGCGGCACCGAACAGCATCAGTTTACGGCGACCGATTTTGTCCACCAGCGGCAGCGCGGCCACGGTAAACACCAGGTTAATCAAACCGGTAGCCACAATCGATTTCAACGTGCTGTTAATATCAAACCCGGCGGAGGCAAATATCTCCTGCGCATAGTTGAAGATGACGTTAATCCCGCACCACTGCTGGAACACCGCCAGCACCATACCAATCACGATGATCGGGCGAACCTTCGGCTCCCACAGCGCGGACCACGATACTTTTTGCGTGTCCTTGCTTAACGTTTCCTGAATATCTTTTAGCGTTTCATCGGCATAGCTTTTACTGCCGATGCGGCTCAGCATCTGGTGAGCGCGTTCGCTTTTCCCGGCACGCACCAGCCAGCGCGGTGATTCAGGCACAAAGAACATCAGGATCAAAAACGCCGCAGCAGGCACTACGCCCGAGCCAAACATCCAGCGCCAGCCCGCCTGTCCGTTCCAGCTCGCGCTGATTTCCTGCATCGTTGCGTGGCTGGCGACCGGTTCGGCGATCATCAGATTGATAAGCTGCGCCGCCAGCACTCCGATAACAATGGTGAGCTGGTTGACCGCGACAAAACGCCCGCGCTGCGCGGCCGGGCTAATTTCTGCGATATACATCGGGCTAAGCGCCGAAGCCAGGCCGATGCCCACCCCGCCGACAATACGCCATACAACAAACAGGTCGAAGTTGCTTGCAACCGCCGTGCCCCAGGCTGAGATGGTAAATAGCAGCGCGGCAATAATAAGGGGGATTTTGCGGCCAAACTTATCGGCGCACCAGCCGGAGAACAGCGCCCCGATAACACAGCCCACTAACGCGGAACTCATCGCCCAGCCGGAAACGGCCGGATCGGTAATCGAGAAATAGGCTTCGTAAAAAGGTTTTGCCCCGCCGATAACCACCCAGTCATAACCAAACAACAGCCCGCCACAGGCGGCCACCAGACAGATGGTCCAGACGTAACCCATGCGTAATTGCGATTGCATACGTTCCATGGTCGATCCTCATCTTGTATTTGTAGGGTAAGGGGCGGGCGCTCATCGTCGCCCGCGAATTATGGTTAGAACACGCCGGTACTAAGGGCCTGACGCAGCAGATGCGCTTTGTCGTGTGCCGGGTTAATCGCCAGCAATTCCTCCACCAGTTGATTGAACGTGGCGATATTCCCCAGGCCGAGTTGCCCAAGCGCCTCAACAAACAGACAATGCTGCCTGCGCGAATCCCCGTTAAGCGCAATCAGGTCCGGCAGAGAAACGGCGAAGAAGTCGGCCTCAACCACGTCTTCCCTGTGCTCCTGAGCCCAGTCGATAAACGTCCTGAACTGCTGGTGAGCTACTTCAAGCTCGCCCAGTTGCTTGCAGGCCATGGCCTGATAGAAGAGGTAATCCACCGGCTGATCGTTGTAATAACGCCCAGCGGCTAAAGAAGTGCCGCCTTTCAACGCCTCCCGGTAGCATGAGTTGGCCATCTCGTTACGCTGCTGAAGCTGGGCGCAGCGGCCAAGCAAATACCAGATATCGTTGTCGGTTTGCCCGACCAGGCGACCTTCACCGAGGTTTTCCGGGTAGCTCAGCGCCTGTTGTAGCAATTCCTCCGCATGGCCATATTCGCCGTCAGCCATGTTTGCCAGGGCGCGATGCTGCTGGTTAATCAGATACTGCCCCGTCACTTTGCCTTCGCCCCCTTCCCACGGATGGAACTTGCGCTCCGCCAGGACGTTAGCGGCTTCGTCGTGCTTGCCGTGAAGGTGCCACAGGCTGAGTAACTCGGCGGTCAGATCGTCACGCTTCAGCGCCACCTCACGTTTCGCCTCAAGGCGGGCAAGACGCTCATCTGACGAACGGCCGTTCAGCTTAAGCAGGAAGTCGAGTTCGAACAGGAAGCGGGCATTCTCTGGCTCAAGCTCCACCGCACGTTGCAGCAGGGCTTCAGCTCGTTTCGCGTCCTGTTCTTTATTCCAGGCATGGATAGCCAGCACGCGCTGGACGGCGGCGAACTCCGGCATCTGCTCTACGCAGAACGCCCAGCAGCCAAGAGCTTCAGCATAGCGGCGCTTGCTGTACCAGAAGCAGCCCAGCAGATATTGCGCAAAGCCATCCTGCGGCAAACGCATCAGCATCTGCACTTCATCCAGCGTGTTAGGGAAACGAACGCGGGCGGTAAATCTTTCGCGAGCCTGAGCCAGATAGCGCTGCTGTCGTTGCGGGTCGGATTCGAGCGAGGCCTGCCACAGCAGCGGCATGGCCTCCTGAGCATTGAGTACCGCCAGCAGCTCACGGGCGGCGGTTTCTGCGCCAAAGCTCATCAGCCAGCCGGCCAGCACGCTGGCGTTAGTGCCACGCTGCCCGGTGACCTGCAGCAGTTTTTGCTTGTCGCCTTCGTTTTGCGTAATGGCCCAGCGGGCATAATGCAGGGCATAGCTCAGCGGCCAGGCTGCCAGCTGCTGTTCAGTCCACGCCAGCGCGGCGTTTTTTTCACCCTGCTGATGCAGCGCCAGCGCTTTTAGCGCCATCGCAAGGTTATTAGAGGCGTTGAACTGCAGGCTTTGGGACACCAGCGTTAATGCGCGAGCGGTTTCCCCTTTGCGCATCGCCAGGCGTGCCAGGGCATAAAATGCCGCATCCCGGCAGTTGCCGCTCCAGCTTGCCTTGTAGTAATCGTCGAAGGCTCCTTCGTCGTCTCCCAGACGCTCTTTCGCCGAGCCTCGCAGCTGGCTGGCATCGCCGTTTTGCGGGTTTTTGTTCAGGCGATGGGCGCGTTTCAGCGCCGCATCGGCATGCTCTTTCGCCTTCTGCCAGTTACCCCGGTTAAATTCGAGCGTCCCCTGCGCGACGTTGCTGCGGTAATCGAGCGGATCAATGTCCAGCGCTCGCTGGTAATAGTCGAAGGCCGAACGGCTGGCGTGCAGATACTGTTCCAGATGCTGCCCGATGAAATAAAGCTCATCGCAGTTATCAATCTGTTCGGGCTTAGCCGGCGCCTGCGCCGCCTGAGGCAAAGGCAGCTCTTCAGCAATGTGTTCGAGGTAGCTGAGCAGCGCTTCGCCACGTTCGTTAAGCAAGGTGAGCGTTAACCGCTGTGGCCAGTCGTCCGCCAGCTGATGCTGCCAGGCTTCCGCCGGCTTCAGGCTCAACGGAGATTGCCATAGGATTTGACCATCGCTTTCAAGGCGCAGCGTGACCTGCTCCAGCGGGGAAATCGCATAGACGCCAAGCGCTAACTTCCCTTGCTGGCGTTCGAGCTTGATTGCCGCCTCGGTATTGGCATTTTGCAGCGTGCCCAGCTTGCTGTAAGGCAGGAAGTTTTGCACAAACACTTTTTCTTCAAACGGCGCCAGCCAGGTGAAGTCCGGCTGGTTGTCGGTGAACACGCCGGTCATTAGCTCAATGTACGGGCCGTTGGTGTCGGTCAGGTTGCGATCCCAGGCCAGGCCAAAGTCGCAGTTGCCCCAGGTCCACTGCTTTTTGCCCGGTGACACATGGTGATCGGCAATGTGCAGCAGCCCACCCTGCTCGCCGTGGTGATAAGCCCCCACGAAATCGTAATCGGACTTGTCGGCCATAAAGGAGGTTGGCACAGGAATATTTTTGTAGCGGGAGATGTCCACGCCTGCGGAGTAATCCACCTTGTAATAGGTGCCGTGGGCAATCGGGAAAGCGGAAACGTCGCGCTTGCCGTGGTCAAACACCGCGGTAACGTCCGGCGGGAACACGCTTTGGTGCTCGTCACCGCCCTTCACCGCCGGGTTAGCCCACCACAGGAAGTGGCGCGGCGTGGCGTTGCCGTTAAAGACTTTACCGGTAATTTCAATCAGCGCTTTTTCAGGGTAAAGC
Organism: Enterobacteriaceae bacterium RIT693; assembly: GCA_009668225.1. GTDB lineage: Bacteria > Pseudomonadota > Gammaproteobacteria > Enterobacterales > Enterobacteriaceae > Cedecea. The sequence continues at coordinate 212,114 of WJYK01000007.1, forward strand.
GTAAAGCCGGTCATCACCTGCAGGCCGCGCATAGGCTCAACTTCACCCAGCCAGACGGTTTGCGCCCCGCTTTCGTGCTGCTGGAAGGTTACATCCACCGGCATGAAGGTGGTCGGGCGGTGGTGCTGCGGCCAGTTAAATTCGATCCCGCCGGAAATCCACGGCCCCACCAGGCCAACCAGAGCAGGTTTTACCACCTCGTTGTAGTAAACGAAGTCGCGCTCCATCACTTTATCCCAGGCGCGATGAATTCGTCCGCCCAGCTCCGGCAGCAGCATGACGCGAATAAAATCATTCTCCAGCCATACCGCCTGATACTCACGCATTTCGCGCTTGCCGGTCAGCGTATCAATCACACCGTAAGGGTAAACCGCACCGGAAGAGCCCTGGTAGACGCGATGCTCGAGGAACATCGGGTTAGGGTCTTCTGCGCCGGTGGTCCATGTGGGGAGTGAAATCGTTTCCTGCCAGACTTTTACCGCTCCGTACATAGCAACTCTCCAGTAAACAAATAACAGTGAATGGGGTGTTGCCAACAGTTTGAAACAGCCTCTTATGATTTAATCGCTTAATGCTCACGCAATACAGTTAACGAGGTTTAGTGAAATGCAGGAGTCAGGTCTCAACAATCAGCGGGTGCGCCAGCTCAATCGGCAAACCCTGATGAAGCTGGTATGGCGGCACAAGCGGCTGAGTAAATCGCAGTTTGCCCAGCATACCGGGCTGTCTATACCTGCGGTGAGCAACATCCTTGAAGAACTGGTGGAAGAGGGAAAGCTCAGCCATTCCAGCGAAAACCTCAGCAGCCGGGGGCTTAACGGCGGCAGCTATCAGATCCCACCGGAGGGGGATTACATTCTTTGCATGAACGTCACCCCCACCAGCATTGAAAGCCAGCTCTGTAGCGCGCAGCTCTCGCCAATAGAGGCGTTTGAACGTCGTTCAATTTCCGCCCCGTCTCCCCAGGCTTTATTAACCGTAATTGAAGCCATCTGGCATCAGCGGCGCAAAAGCTGGCCGAAGAAAACCATTAACCTTGCGCTGGGGATCCATGGGCAGGTCGATCCGGTTACCGGCGTGTCGCAGACCATGCCCCAGGCTCCGTGGCGCGAGGCGGTGGAAATTAAGTATCTGCTGGAAGAAAAGCTCGGCGTCACGGTGCTGCTGGATAACGACTGCGTGATGCTGGCGCTGGCGGAGAAATGGCAAAACGCCGGGAATCGGGAGGATTTTTGTGTGCTCAATGTCGACTACGGCATCGGCTCGTCGTTCGTTATCAACGGGCAAATTTATCGCGGCAATCTCTACGGCAGCGGACAGATTGGCCACACTATCGTCAACCCCGACGGCATGGCGTGCGACTGCGGCCGCTATGGCTGCCTGGAGACCGTGGCCTCGCTAAGTGCGCTAAAAAAACAGGCCCGCATCTGGCTCAAAACGCATCCCGAGGCGCAGCATCATGACCCGGAAAGGCTAACCTCCCGGCAGCTGGTTCAGGCGCTGCATGCAGGTGATGAAAGAGTGGCTCGCTGGGTGGAAGATTCAGCCAATGCGATTGGGCTTAGCCTGTATAACTTCCTTAATATCCTCAACATTAATCAAATCTGGTTCTATGGACGCAGCTGTGAGTTTGGTGACCGCTGGCTGAACACGATTAAGCAGCGCATCGGCTTTACACCGTTCGATCATGGCGATGCCTTAAACACTCATGCTACGCAGATAAATTTCGGCCAACTTACGCGCGCGCAGCAGGTCATGGGGATAGGGTATTTATATGCTGAAGCCGAGTTGATGGAATAAAACATTCACTAACACAAACAATATGGTAGAGACGTAGCGGCAATGGCAGGCTCGGGTTTTGTGTATTAACTTTAACTTGAGTCCACTACAGGCGAGCCCGCTATGAACACACTACGCTATTTCGATTTTGGTCAATCACGTTCTCTGATCCTGCTTATTGCTCGTATTGCGTTGATTCTGCTGTTCATTATTTTCGGCCTGCCGAAGATCAGCGGATTCAGCGGCACCGTTGAGTATATGGCCCATCTTGGTACTCCCTTACCAACGCTTGCTGCCACAATTGCGGTCTTTATGGAAGTCGTTGCCGCTATCCTGGTCATTATTGGGTTCTTTACCCGTCCGCTGGCCATTTTGTTTGTGTTTTATACCCTCGGGACGGCGATTATCGGCCACCACTACTGGAATATGACCGGCGACGCGGTGATGCCGAATATGATTAACTTCTATAAAAACATCAGCATAGCTGGCGGATTCCTGCTGCTTGCGGTCGCTGGTCCGGGCGCAATTTCCGTAGACAGGCGCTAAAAATCATCCATTACCCAGGCCGCTCGCGCGGCCTTTTTTATCGGTGACAAACAGCCGTACTATTTGGGGCAAAACATTTACAAAGTGTTCCACAAGACATCTCTCGATCGCATGAAATGCCGGCAACAGGCAACAAACGCATGGGAAACCTGCGCCAAAAAATGGGGCCTGAAAGAAACGGTAGTATCCCCGGCGGCAAGGCCGGTTCAAGCCAGACCTTGCTCCATAAATGCGAAAGGCTCCCAACCGGGAGCCTTTTTTCATTCCAGTTTAACGATTATGCGTAAACCGGGAAGCGGGCACAGATATCCAGCACTTTACTTTTAACGCGCTCAATGACCGCTTCGTCATTGATGTTGTCCAAAACGTCACACATCCAACCGGCCAGTTCTTTCACTTCTGCTTCTTTAAAGCCGCGGCGAGTCACAGCCGGAGAACCGATACGGATACCGGAAGTCACGAACGGGCTCTTCGGATCGTTCGGTACGCTGTTTTTGTTCACGGTGATATTGGCGCGGCCCAGGGCAGCATCCGCTTCTTTACCGGTCAGGTTTTTGTCCACCAGATCCAGCAGGAACAGGTGGTTTTCAGTCCCGCCGGAGACCACTTTGTAGCCACGGTTCAGGAACACTTCCACCATCGCTTTGGCGTTTTTGGCAACCTGCTGCTGGTAAACCTTGAACTCTGGCTCCATGGCTTCTTTCAGCGCTACGGCTTTCGCGGCGATCACGTGCATCAGCGGGCCGCCCTGCGCGCTTGGGAATACGGCAGAGTTCAGTTTCTTGTAAAGATCTTCGTCGCCACCCTTCGCCAGGATCAGGCCACCGCGTGGACCCGCCAGGGTTTTGTGGGTGGTCGTGGTCACAACGTGAGCGTGTGGAACCGGGTTCGGGTAAACGTCTGCGGCAATCAGACCCGCAACGTGCGCCATGTCAACGAACAGGTAAGCGCCGATGCTGTCTGCGATTTCACGCATTTTTGCCCAGTCAACAATGCCGGAGTAGGCAGAGAAGCCACCGATGATCATCTTCGGCTTGTGCTCTTTAGCCTGCTTCGCCATGTCTTCGTAGTCAATTTTACCGGACTCATCAATACCGTAAGGGATGATGTTGTACAGTTTTCCGGAGAAGTTAACCGGGGAGCCATGAGTCAGGTGGCCGCCCTGCGCCAGGTTCATACCCAGCACGGTATCGCCCGGCTGCAGCAGCGCGGTATATACCGCGAAGTTAGCCTGGGAGCCAGAGTGCGGCTGCACGTTTGCATAGTCGGCGCCAAACAGCGCTTTCGCACGGTCAATGGCCAGCTGCTCAACGATATCCACGTATTCGCAACCGCCGTAGTAACGTTTGCCAGGGTAACCTTCAGCATATTTGTTAGTCAGCTGAGAACCCTGAGCCTGCATCACGCGTGGGCTGGTGTAGTTTTCGGAGGCGATCAGTTCAATGTGCTCTTCCTGACGTACTTTCTCTTGCTCCATGGCCTGCCACAGTTCGGCATCGTAATCGGCAATGTTCATTTCACGCTTTAACATTCGCATCTCCTGACTCAGCTAACGGTAAAAATTTTACTGCAATGAGGGGGCCCTTTTGGGCGACGGGCAACAGTGTAAACCGAAACCCTTCCTGGTGATAGGGCTTGACAGAGGTTTTTACGCAAACGATTACCCAGGCATGAAATCAGGCTTTCAGGCAATAAAAGAAGCGTTATTTTGGCGGATATTTCTTCATCAACGAGATGCGTATTTTTCATGTTCTGTGACCTCAGTCGTTAACAACGATAACCCATTTACAACATAAGGCCATTTCTATAAGATGCATTTTAAATGCAATTTATACATTAAGCTGTTTATGGAGACCGCCATGCTAGACGCACAAACCATCGCTGTTGTTAAGTCGACTATCCCTCTGCTGGCCGCAACCGGCCCAAAACTCACCGCACATTTCTACGAGCGGATGTTCAGTCATAACCCTGAGCTGAAAGAGATCTTTAACATGAGCAACCAGCGCAACGGCGACCAGCGTGAAGCGCTGTTCAACGCCATTTGCGCTTATGCAACAAACATTGAAAACCTTGCCGCGCTGCTGCCTGCGGTAGAGAAAATCGCCCAGAAGCACACCACCTTCCAGATAAAGCCAGAGCAGTACAACATTGTTGGCGGCCACCTGCTGGCAACGCTCGACGAACTGTTCAGTCCTGGCCAGAAAGTGCTGGATGCCTGGGGCAAAGCCTATGGCGTTTTGGCTCAGGTATTTATTACCCGCGAGTCAGAAATTTACCAGGACAATGCGGCTAAACAGGGGGGCTGGGAAGGCACACGCCCCTTCACCATCGTTGAGAAAAAAGAGCAAAGTTCCCTGATAACCAGCTTTGAACTGATTCCTCTCGACGGCGGCCCGGTGGCGGATTATCAACCGGGGCAATACCTTGGCGTCTGGCTGAAGCCTGCCGGTTTTCCGCATCAGGAAATTCGCCAGTACTCTTTGACCCGCCAGCCGAACGGCAAAAGCTACCGCATCGCCGTTAAGCGTGAAAATAAAGGTATGGTCTCAAACTGGCTGCACAATCATGCTCAGGCGGGGGATCGCGTGCATCTTGCCTCACCGGCAGGTGATTTCTTTATGGACGTCAAACCAGAAACGCCGGTGACGCTGATTTCCGCAGGCGTTGGCCAAACGCCAATGCTCGCGATGCTCGACACGCTGGCCAACAGCGGCCATCAGGCGCAGGTAAACTGGCTGCACGCTGCCGAACATGGCGAGGTCCACGCGTTTAACGAAGAAGTGAAAGGGCTTGGCGCTAAGCTGCCGAAGTTTGAAAGCCATGTCTGGTACCGCGAGCCGTCCGCACTGGATCGTGAACAGGCGCGTTTTAACCGCACAGGGCTGATGAATTTGCTGGAAATTGAAGGGCAATTAAGCGACCCGGCGATGCAGTTCTACCTCTGCGGCCCGATAGGCTTTATGCGCTTTGCCGCGGAACAGCTGGTGAAGATTGGCGTGGATAAAGACAGCATTCACTATGAGTGTTTTGGCCCGCACAAGGTGATGTAGTTCAGTACTAATTCCCCTCACCCCAGCCCTCTCCCCAAAGGGGCGAGGGGGTAAAAAAAACCGTTTATGCCAAAGAGGCAAGTAAGTCGTTTTCCCCTCTCCCTTCCAGGGAGAGGGTCAGGGTGAGGGTAAAAACCTAAATCAAATCGCCGCGTCGTCTTCTTCACCGGTACGAATACGCACTACGCGTGCCACATCGAAGACGAAAATCTTACCGTCGCCGATCTTGCCGGTCTGGGCAGTACGAATAATAGTGTCCACGCAGGTATCAACGATGTCGTCGGTGACCACGATTTCAATTTTTACTTTTGGCAGAAAATCCACCATATATTCGGCACCGCGATACAGCTCGGTGTGGCCTTTCTGACGGCCAAAGCCTTTGACTTCGGTCACCGTCATGCCGGTAATACCTACTTCAGCCAGCGCTTCACGCACATCATCCAGTTTGAAAGGTTTAATAATCGCATCAATTTTTTTCATGGTATTACCGGTGTCCCCGCGCGGCGTCTCGTACTGTTAGTAATCGGTTGCTCACACTACCACAGCCTACTCTTTAAAGTCATTGGCCTCGAGTTCATGCCTGGCCAGTAATTTATAAAATTCGGTTCGGTTACGCCCCGCCATACGTGCCGCATGGGTGACATTCCCTTTGGTTATTTGCAGCAGCTTACGTAAGTAGTTTAGTTCGAACTGGTTACGCGCTTCGACAAATGTCGGTAATGCGGTGTTTTCACCTTCCAGCGCCTGCTCCACCAGCGCTTCACCGATCACCGGTGCCGACGTCAACGCCACGCACTGCTCGATGACGTTGACTAACTGGCGCACGTTACCTGGCCAGCTCGCCGTCATTAGCCGTTTCATGGCGTCGGTAGAAAAGCTGCGAACAAACGGCTTATGCCGGTCAGCGGACTGGCGTAATAAATGATTCGCCAGCAGTGGGATATCCTCAGCGCGTTCATGCAGCGCAGGTATCTTCAGGTTTACGACGTTCAGACGATAGAAGAGATCTTCACGAAACTCACCGCGCTCCATCGCCTTAGGCAGGTCGCGGTGCGTGGCGGAGATAATGCGCACGTCAATGTCCAGGTCGCGGTTACTGCCCAGCGGCCGAACTTTCCGCTCCTGCAGAACGCGCAGCAGCTTAACCTGAAGCGGAATCGGCATATCGCCGATTTCATCGAGAAACAGCGTCCCGCCTTCAGCAGCCTGGAACAGCCCTTCGCGGCTGCTGACCGCGCCGGTAAACGCCCCACGCGCATGACCAAACAGTTCTGACTCCAACAGCTGCTCCGGCAGTGCGCCACAGTTAATGGCGATAAAGGCTTTTTTACTGCGCGGACTGGCGTTGTGTATTGCCTGAGCCAGGATCTCTTTCCCGGTACCGCTCTGCCCGTTAATCAAAACGCTAACGTCGGACTGTGCCACCATACGCGCCTGCTCCAGCAAGCGCTGCATAATCGGGCTACGGGTCACGATGGTGTCCCGCCACATGTCATCCCCGGCAATCACCGTGTGCTCCAGCGCATTGTCGATCGCCTGATAAAGCGCGTCCCTGTCTACCGGCTTGGTCAGGAAGCTGAACACGCCCTGCTGGGTGGCGGCTACCGCGTCAGGAATCGAGCCATGTGCGGTCAGAATGATCACCGGCATGCCAGGCTGACCTTTTTGGATCTCCGCGAACAGCGCCATGCCGTCCATTTCATCCATTCTAAGATCGCTTATCACCAGATCGATTTTTTCACGCGCCAGGACCTTCAGCCCCTCAGCACCACTTTCTGCCGTTGAGACCGTATAACCTTCGCTGGAAAGACGCATCCCTAACAGCTTTAAAAGTCCAGGGTCGTCATCCACTAACAATAAGCGCGCGGGTTTCCTCTGCGTCATGGTTTTGCCTCCTGCTGCGGTTTGTCTGTAGCGCTGCTGGCGTCGTCATCGTTGTCATCAGAGCTGTGTGTATCGGGCACAAGGCTGCTCCCCGGTTTTCGGCTCGATAGCTGACGTTCGATATCGGTAAGATTTTCCAGCTTGCGCGTCGTGAGATCGAGTTGACTCCGCAGGCGTTGCTGCTGCTCACGTAGCGTATCCAGCTCGCCGTCTGTTGATTGCTGAAGTTTGCTATAGCGCGTGCGCTCATCCGACAGTTTGAGCAGGGAAGACTGGCCATCCCGCCAAATCTCAAACAGCGAGCGAACCTGCGCCGGTACTTCATTGGTCATGCTGTCGAGCTGGGTCATGTAGCGGCGGCGCTCGGTCGGCGTAATTTTCGCCGTGGACAGCAGAATGCCGCGCCTGAACGTATCCTGCCAGGTTTCCGCTGGCCACTGGCGAGCTTCCGCACGCGCTTCAGCCGGAGGCAGGCGTTGAGCACAGTCCATTCCACGCAGCCAGTAAAGCGGGTTGCTGATAACATCATGCCCCGTCAGCGCCCATATTTCAGTACAGTCCGTGGACAGGTAGTCTGGAATTTGTTGCTCAGGTATATGCGGTTTGTGGGCCTCATTAAGGCTGCTTGATACGGTTGCGGGCGCGCAGCCTGTGAGTAACGCGGCACCAGCCACTGCGCCGGATACCCAGCAAAGAAGACGAGGCAATGCCCCACGGCGTAGATCACGCAATAAAAATACATTCATCGTTTTAATCATTCTCAGGGAAAACCGGTAATTCGATACGGAAACACACTTCCGCGCTGTTATCGTTAATCAGGCTAAGTTTTCCGTTCATACGTCGAATGCAATCCCTGGCGATACTTAGCCCCAGGCCACTTCCCTTTACTGAGCCCTTCCGCTGGTGACTTCCCTGGTAGAAAGGCTCAAAAATCATCTCTTGTTCCGCTGCCGGAATCGGTGCACCGGTATTAGCAACCTCAATATACAAAGTCGCACCAGCCTGCGAACTGCGTAGGTAAATGGTACCGGATTCACTGCCATAGTGCACAGCATTGGAGTAGAGATTGTCCAGCACGCTCATCAGTAGCGTAGGCTCCGCAAGGCAAGCTTTTGGACTTAATTGAATCTCGGTATGCATCATTTTAACTCGTGCCGGAAGGCTGTGAGCAGAGATAACCATTTCCGCTATCGATGCAACATCAACCCTTTCCAGCGATACGGCTCCGTCGGCCAGTTTGCGATTGTAATCCAGAAGTTGCTCAATCAGTCTTTGTAAGTGGCGACTGCTGCTATCGAGTATTTCAACCACCTCTTTCTGATCGGCATTCAGCGGCCCGGCGACCTGATCGGCCAGTAACTCCGTTCCCTCTCGCATACTGGCAAGCGGGGTTTTTAATTCGTGAGAAAGATGGCGCAAAAACTCATGGCGCTGGGATTCAAGCCAGGAAAGACGTTCACTCAGCCAAACAATGCGCTGCCCTACGGAACGCAGCTCCCTGGGCCCTTTAAATACCTCGCGGTTATCAAGCGTTCGCCCTTCCCCTAGCCGATTGATCATGCGCTCAATACCTTTTACCGGGCCGATAATCATACGGGTAAAGATGATAACCAACCCAAAACTGAGCAGAAACAGCACCAGAGCCTGCCAGCCGAAAAACTGGCCTCGTTCGGCGATTTCCTGCTGCAACTGCTGGCCACGGGAAAACACCACCGTGCGTGTTGCCTGAACCATTTCGGCATTCGCCGAGGCGAACTGCTCAAGCTGGTTAGCTGCGACGGATTCCGGCCCGCTGTTTTTACATTTCAGTTCGGCAAGGTCGCTTAAAGACTGGCTAAGCGACTCGTACATTTTAGGATCGGGTAATACGGAAGAATGTGCTTCAAGCATTTGTGCATAGCGCTGGCGCTGGCCCAGGTATAGCTGGGCAAGACGTGAATCATCCAGCACGCAGTACTGTCGGTAGCTGCGTTCCATCTCCAGAGCAATATTGGTCATCGCTTCACTGCGTCGAGCGTCGATCAGCGTGGTGCGGTTGGTCAGGGCGGCCTGAGCACTTAACGCATTCAAACTCTGCCACGCCTGCCAGGCAAGCACCAGCAGCGGCACCAGAACCAATAAGAAGGCCATCATGACTAGCTGGCGCAAAGATCGAGGAAAAAAATGCCACTGGTTCAATAGCTTCATCTCACATTACCTGAATGACACGATGCTAGCCGCGATTGCGCGTGGTGGAAAGGTGTGTTTACCAGAAACAGAAAAGGCAGGGTCAAAAACCCTGCCTTTTCTTTAGAATTAGGCGGCGCCTTACTCAACGTTTCGCCCGGAGCATGATAAGCCCGAAGGCAGTTATCAAAAATTGGACGGCAGGCACCTTTTTGTGCGTCATTCGGCGGTTTATGTAGTCTGTCTGAGAAGACGCTGACATAAGAGATTGAATGAGCCACTGACGCTTATCATGCACACATCATGCCATATTTTATCAATGACAGTTAACTTATTGTTTAAAATAAAGATAACGAGAAATTCCAAAAGATATATTCTGACTATTTTTCGTTCGCAGTGTCGCCGTTTTACAACACCCTATAATAGATTTCCCTATACCTTTAAAAATCAATGCGTTATACGTCTCCAATTGGAGACACACAAAAAGCACGAGTGTCGGGATTTAGTGACAGATGGATCCCTCGTTCAAGCGCATTATCCGGCGTAGCGGATTGAGCAGCGCTACTGTGGCATCGTGAATGGCTATCCCGGTACGGAGATGTTGTGCTGCATCCCTGCGAGCGTTACAAGTGACGTTTAAATATTGCAGGAGCACCCGCGTAAAGCACGTTTTCCGGCACATTAACATTGACGACACTGTTTGCTGCAATAATGCTATTTTCTCCGATTGTCACGCCGGGTAATACAACGACCCCAGCCCCCAGCCAAACATTCCTGCCGAGAGTAATTGGCGCTGAAATTACCGTAGTGTTTCTTTGTACGGGGTCACATGGATGACTTGCCGTCGACAGCGTTACGTTAGGTCCTATCAATGAATTATCGCCAATCTTTATAGCAGCATTGTCCAGAAACACACAGCCCGCATTTATATATACGTTGTGACCAATGGAGATGTGGCCAAACTCATAGAAGAAAGGTGTTGTTACGGTGCTTTCCCCTCGAAAACTTACGCCGGATTTAGCCAAAAGGCGATTACGTTTCTTGCGGGATAGGCTCTTGCTGTTGATTAGATTGCGGGCTACGGGGACTTTTACAGATTTAGCAAAGTTACACAGGAAATACGTTAGCATAGTTTTAGTCTTTCATTATTTTGGCTCAACCATACAAACCAGTATCAACCCGTTCAACTTTTTTTCTCCAGCCTTAAAGAATAATTTTCTGATTGCTAAAGCCTGCCCCAAAAAATTTCGCCATCTTAAAAACCCTCTCCCATTTAGGAAGAGGGTTGGGAGACAGTAATCAGCCCAGTTGCTTACGCGCGTTGCGGAAGATACGCATCCACGGGCTGTCCTCGCCCCACTCTGCCGGGTGCCAGGAGTTGCTCACGGTACGGAACACGCGCTCAGGGTGCGGCATCATGATGGTGACACGCCCACTTTCGTTGCTCACCGCCGTGATCCCGTTCGGCGAGCCGTTCGGGTTAGCCGGGTAGGTTTCCGTCACGTTCGCAAAGTTATCCACGAAGCGCAGCGCCACCAACCCCTTGCTCTCAAGCGCAGCAAGATGAGCGGCACCACGTACTTCAACACGACCTTCGCCATGAGAAACCGCGATAGGCATATGGGAACCGGCCATACCCTGCAGCAGCAGAGACGGGCTTGAAGTCACCTCAACCAGGCTGAAGCGCGCTTCGAAACGGTCGGACTGGTTACGCACAAAGCGCGGCCACAAATCACTGCCTGGAATCAGTTCACGCAGGTTGGACATCATCTGACAGCCGTTACAGACGCCAAGCGCCAGCGTTTCCGGGCGATGGAAGAAGGTTTCAAACTCATCGCGTACGCGGGCATTAAACAGGATGGACTTCGCCCAGCCTTCCCCGGCGCCCAGCACGTCACCGTAAGAGAAGCCGCCGCACGCCACCAGCGTGTGGAAGCTTTCCAGGCCGGTGCGGCCTGCCAGCAGGTCGCTCATGTGAACGTCGATGGCATCAAAGCCCGCACGGTGGAAGGCGGCGGCCATCTCAACGTGGGAGTTAACGCCCTGCTCGCGCAGGATAGCCACTTTAGGGCGTGCGCCGGTTGCGATGTACGGGGCCGCAATATCTTCTTTGATATTGAAGCTCAGCTTCACGTTCAGGCCAGGATCGTTGTCGTTAGCCTTCGCATTGTGCTCTTCGTCGGCGCAGTCCGGGTTATCACGCAGGCGCTGCATCTGCCAGGTGGTTTCTGCCCACCACATACGCAGCGTGGTGCGGCTTTCGCTGAATACCGCGTGGCCATCAGCGCTGATGGTGAAGCGGTCACCTTCAACGGCCTTACCAAGATAATGCACGCAGTCTGCCAGCCCGTGTTCAGCAAGCCGCGCCTCAACCGCCTGACGATCTTCTGCGCGAACCTGGATCACGCCGCCCAGCTCTTCGTTAAACAATGCGGCCAGACGATCGCTGCCAAGGCTTGCAATATCAACATCTACGCCGCAGTGGCCGGTAAAGGCCATTTCCGCCAGAGTGACCAGCAGACCGCCGTCGGAGCGGTCGTGCCAGGCCAGCAGTTTGCGGTCTGCAACCAGCGCCTGCATCGCGTCCCAGAAGCCTTTAAGCTGCTCAACGCTGCGCACGTCCGCAGGTTTGTCGCCAAGCTGGCGATAAACCTGAGACAGCGCGGTGGCACCCAGCGCGTTGTGGCCTTTGCCTAAATCGATCAGCAGCAGGGCGTTATCTTCGGTGCTCAGCTGTGGCGTAATGGTGCCACGTACATCTTCAACGCGAGCAAAGGCGGTAATCACCAGCGACAGCGGAGAAGTCATCTCACGCTGCTCGTTCCCTTCCTGCCAGCGGGTTTTCATCGACATGGAGTCTTTGCCGACCGGGATGGTTATCCCCAGTGCCGGGCAAAGCTCTTCGCCCACGGCCTTAACCGCTTCATACAGGCCAGCGTCTTCGCCCGGGTGACCGGCTGCGGCCATCCAGTTTGCAGACAGCTTGATGCGCTTCAGGGAACCGATTTGGGTTGCCGCGATGTTCGTCAGGGCTTCGCCAACGGCCAGGCGACCGGAGGCCGCAAAGTCCAACAGCGCAACCGGCGCACGTTCGCCGAGAGACATTGCTTCGCCGTAGTAGCTGTCCAGGCTGGCGGTAGTGACCGCGCAATTTGCTACCGGGATCTGCCACGGGCCAACCATCTGATCGCGGGACACCATACCGGTTACCGTACGGTCGCCGATGGTCACGAGGAAGGTTTTTTCAGCTACAGTCGGCAGATGCAGAACGCGTTTCACCGCATCGGCAATAGAGATTTCACTGCTGTTGAAGGCATCGCCTTTCGCTTTCAGCGTCTCGACGTTACGCTCCATCTTCGGCGTTTTACCCAGCAGCACGTCCAGCGGCATATCAATAGGCTGGTTATCAAAGTGGCTGTCGTTGAGCGTCAAGTGCTGCTCAGTGGTCGCTTCGCCAATCACCGCATACGGCGCGCGCTCGCGGCGGCAAAGTTCGTCAAACAGCGGCAGCTGCTCTGGGGCAACGGCCAGCACGTAGCGCTCCTGAGATTCGTTACACCAGACTTCAAGCGGGCTCATGCCCGGCTCATCGTTGAGGATGTCGCGCAGTTCAAAGCGACCACCGCGACCGCCGTCGCTGACCAACTCCGGCATGGCGTTTGAAAGACCGCCGGCACCAACGTCGTGGATAAACAGAATCGGGTTGTCTTCGCCCATCTGCCAGCAGCGGTCAATAACCTCCTGGCAGCGACGTTCCATTTCCGGGTTGTCGCGCTGCACGGAAGCAAAATCTAAATCGGCGTCGGACTGGCCGGAGGCCATTGACGAGGCAGCTCCGCCGCCCAGACCGATATTCATTGCCGGACCACCCAGCACTATGAGCTTAGCGCCAGGGGTAATTTCGCCCTTCTGCACGTGGTCGGCGCGGATGTTGCCGATACCGCCGGCGAGCATGATAGGTTTGTGGTAACCGCGCAGCTCCACCCCGTTGTGGCTGTTAACCTGCTCTTCGTAGGTACGGAAGTAGCCGGTCAGCGCCGGACGGCCAAATTCGTTGTTGAATGCCGCCCCGCCCAGAGGGCCTTCGGTCATGATGTCCAGCGCCGTAACAATGCGGTCTGGCTTACCAAAGTCCTGCTCCCACGGCTGTTCAAAGCCCGGAATGCGCAGGTTGGAAACGGAGAAGCCGACCAGGCCCGCTTTTGGCTTAGCGCCACGCCCGGTAGCGCCTTCGTCGCGGATTTCACCGCCGGAGCCGGTTGCCGCGCCCGGCCACGGAGAGATAGCGGTCGGGTGGTTGTGGGTTTCAACCTTCATCAGAATATGCGCTTCTTCCTGATGGAAGTCATAGCGCCCCGCTTCACGGTCGGCGAAGAAACGGCCGACGGCCGAACCTTCCATGACCGCTGCGTTGTCTTTATAGGCAGACAGCACGTAATCCGGCGTTTTCTCGAAGGTATTTTTGATCATCCTGAACAGTGACTTGGTCTGTTTCTGCCCGTCGATAATCCAGTCGGCGTTAAAGATTTTATGACGGCAATGTTCGGAGTTCGCCTGCGCAAACATATACAGTTCGATGTCGTTCGGGTTGCGCCCAAGCTTGCTGAACGCATCCTGCAGGTAGTCGATTTCGTCTTCCGCCAGCGCCAGGCCCAGACGGATATTCGCCTCTACCAGTGCGTTACGCCCTTTGCCGAGCAGGTCAACGCTCTGCACCGGAGCCGGTTGGTGTTGTGCAAACAGCTGCTCTGCATCGTTCAGGGAAGTAAACACGCTCTCCATCATGCGGTCATGCAGTAGCGCAGCAACCTCCTGCAGTTGCTCAGCGGTCAGCGTACTGCCGGTAATGTACCAGGCCACGCCGCGCTCAAGGCGCTTAACCTGAGGTAGGTCGCAGTTGTGGGCGATGTCGGTAGCTTTAGAAGACCAAGGGGAGATGGTGCCAGGGCGCGGTGTGACCAGCAGTAAAGTTCCTTCAGGCGTATGCTCTGCGAGGGTTGGACCATACTTCAACAGCCGTTGCAGGCGGGCATGCTCATCAACGTTCAGCGGTGCATCGAGGTCGGCAAAATGAACATACTCGGCATAAATGTCGCTTACCGGGAGGTTAGCATCGTTAAAACGGGCCAGGAGTTTGTTAATACGAAATGCCGAAAGAGCAGGCGAACCACGCAGAATTTCCATCATTAAAGATCTCTCGTCTTCAGGGCGAAGGGGGGAAAACGGGCGTCATTATAGAGAATCCTCCGCCATGACGAAACCGTTTGCGTAGAAATAACAGCAGAAGTTTTTATTGCACGAAAATTAAACGATATATTCTTAAAAGTTGCTTACTGGCGTTTTCTTACGCAAAATGCGTTTCATCCACTTACAGGGTTCATATAAATCATGTTTATTGTTGGCTGAGACTTAACCTGCTGCAGAATGTTATCTATTTGAAAAGAATAAAGATTAATTATCTGCTTATCGGTGTCGTCACCTTGTTGCTGGCAGTGGCATTATGGCCCTCCATTCCAGGCTTGAACCAGACCGAAAACCGCATCGCCGCGATTAAAGCGCGGGGGGTTTTGCGCGTCAGTACAATTTCATCGCCGCTTACCTGGACGATGATTAACGGTAAAGCCACCGGCCTTGACTATGAACTCGCCAGGCAGTTCGCAGACTATCTGGGCGTAAAACTAAAAATCGTCGTGCGGCCAAATATTAACGCGCTGTTTGATGACCTGGATAATGATAACGCCGACCTGCTCGCAGCAGGCCTGGTGTATAACTCCAGTCGCAGCCGCGACTATCAGGCCGGACCAACCTATTATTCCGTCTCGCAGCAGATGGTGTATCGCGTTGGGAGTCCGCGCCCGAAAACGCTCGGCGGCGTAAAACCCTCGCAGCTGGTGCTGTCTTCAGGCCAGGCAGTAGTCAGCGATCTTCAAAAGCTCAAAGAGAGCCAGTACGCCGATCTGAGCTGGAGTATTGACGCCAAACAGACCAGTAATCAGCTGTTACAGCAGGTTGTGGACGGCGACATTGCCTTTACGATTTCCGACTCCATCGCCATCAGCCTTTTCCAGCGAGTTCATCCTCAGTTGGCCGTCGCACTCGACGTTACCGACGAACAGCCCGTCACCTGGTTTTCAACACGTAGCAGCGACGACAGCATGAGCGCCGCGCTGCTCGATTTCTATAATCAGATTAGCAGCGACGGCACGCTGGCAAGACTTGAGGAAAAATACCTTGGTCATATCGGCGATTTTGATTATGTCGATACCCGCACTTTCCTTAATTCAGTTGATTCCGTACTTCCGGATCTTCAGCCCCTGTTCGAAAAGTACGCCGACGAAATCGACTGGCCGCTGCTGGCAGCCATTTCCTATCAGGAGTCCCACTGGGATACCCATGCTACCTCCCCTACCGGCGTACGCGGCTTGATGATGCTGACTAAAAACACGGCCCAAAGCCTTGGGATCACCGACAGACTCGATGCCGAGCAGAGCATTAGCGGTGGCAGCCGTTATCTGAAAGATATGATGAGCAAAGTGCCTGCCACGGTACCGGAATATGAGCGCATCTGGTTCGCGCTTGCGGCTTATAACATGGGTTACGCCCATATGCTGGATGCCCGCCAGCTGACGGCGAAGCAAAAAGGAAATCCGGACAGCTGGGCAGACGTTAAGACACGTCTGCCGCTGCTGAGCCTCAAGCCATACTACAGTAAAACAACATATGGCTATGCCCGTGGGCACGAGGCTTATGCGTACGTGGAAAACATACGCAAGTATCAACTAAGTCTGGAAGGGTATTTGCAGGAGAAAGAGAAAAAGGCCGCACAGGAAGAGAGGTTTGCCGAGGCCTACCCTGCAGTAACCCCGGTAGAAATGGCTACTCCGCCTTACGGCCCTTTTCCTTTAGCGCCTTTTTCTCAAGACGACGTGCGCGAAAAAAATCGCTCAACATGGCTGAGCACTCTGACGCAAGCACCCCTTCACTAACCTGCACCTGATGGTTCATCCCAGGGTGGCCGAGAACGTCCATCAGCGAGCCAATTGCGCCCGTTTTGGCATCACGCGCGCCAAACACCAGGCGGCCAATGCGGCTATGAACCATGGCTCCCGCACACATGACGCAGGGTTCGAGGGTGACGTAGAGCGTGGTATCCAGCAGACGATAGTTTTGCAGTACCAGTCCGCCCTGGCGCAGCGCCATAATTTCCGCATGAGCCGTAGGATCGTGGCGACCGATAGGCCGGTTCCAGCCTTCGCCTATCACCTGATTGTTATGCACTAATACCGCGCCAACGGGCACTTCCCCTTCATCCCATGCACGCCGGGCAAGCGTCAAAGCATGGCGCATCCAGTGTTCATGGGTAAATTCTGTCTCTGACACAACGCTCTCCGCGCATAAGTGGGCGGCGCATTATACACACCGCTTACCGGATTCGAAACGCCCTCACTCGAGCTGCTGGAGCTCTCCCTGAGGCGTGACGCGCCAGCGGTGCTCGCAGAAATAGAGCAGTGGATTGTCCTGATGGCTGTCGCTGTAGCCGCTATAAAGCCGCAGTGGAGCCCCTATGTGCTGCTCCAGTTGAACCACTTTTTCATGGCCCAGACAACGCAGGGTGACGACCCATCCTCCGTGTGCTCGCGCAATCTGGGTGGCAATAAGCTTCACCTCAGGCAGCCACGGTGTATCACAATAGACCTTCTCAACCAGCGGCTGAGGTGAACCTGTTATCAGCCAGACGTCAGCATCCGCGCTGAGCAAGTAGTCAGTGAGCCGCTGCTGAACAACGGGAAATGCCTTCACCTTCTTGCGAAACCAGGCAGCAAAATCGTTCTGCATCCGCTGCAGCCGGGCCTCGCTCCGCCCGAACGTTGCGCCCCATAGCAGGATGCTCATCGGCTGGCGGGCTGCGCTCCCTTTAATCAGCATCATGCCTCCGATCAGAGGTAGCAATACAGCCACCAGCAGCACGTTTAGCGGCAGACGCCGCAGGAGATAAAACAAAAAACTGCCGAACATATCCTGCTGATGTAAGGTGCCATCCAGGTCAAAAAAGACGACGCGGCGCGGGTTGTGGGTAGTCAATACGGGCTCCTTTAAGACTCGCGTTCACAAAATGGTGCTCCCTTAAAGCCTAACAGATAGCCCCGTAGTTTTCCGCGAGCCACCCTGGTCGGGTTCACACGGCACGTCAGAATATTTAATTCGATAACATTGTTCTATAATGGAATTTATAATTCGCTCAGATGCTTATAATGGCAACCCGTCATCGGAATTGCCGTCCCGGAGGTGAAATGAACTGTTTACTGCGCATTCGAAGCCGTTACGCCATGCTGGCCCAGAGTGACCGCAAGCTCGCTGACTTCCTGCTCGCTGAGCCCGATCGAGCACGCCATCTCAGTTCACAGCAGCTGGCGGAAGAAGCCGGCGTTAGCCAGTCGAGCGTCGTAAAATTCGCGCAGAAACTGGGGTTCAGAGGCTTTCCGGCGATGAAGTTAGCCATCAGCGAAGCGCTCGCCAGCGGCCAAAACCCTCACTCCGTCCCGGTACACAACCAAATATTAGGGGATGATCCGCTGCGGCTTGTTGGGGAGAAATTGATTAAAGAGAATATCGCGGCGATGCACGCCACGCTGGATATCAATGCGGAAGAGAAGCTGCTGGCGAGCGTTTCGCTGCTGCGCAATGCGCGGCGCGTGCTGCTGGTGGGAATAGGCGCATCAGGCCTGGTAGCGAAGAATTTTTCGTGGAAGTTGATGAAGATTGGCATTCACGCCGTCGCCGAGCAGGACATGCATGCTCTGCTTGCGACCGTACAGGCAATGACCCCGGAAGACGTGCTGCTCGCCATTTCCTATTCGGGCGAACGTCGGGAGATCAATCTGGCGGCCGATGAAGCGCTGAACGCAGGCGCGAAAATCCTCGCGATGACCGGATTCACGCCTAACGCCCTGCAGCAGCGCGCCAGCTTGTGTCTCTACACCATCGCAGAAGAACAGGCCACGCGCAGCGCGGCTATTTCCTCCACCAGCGCCCAGATGATGCTGACCGACCTGCTATTTATGGCATTGGTGCAGCAGGATCTGGAAAACGCGCCGGAGAGGATCCGCCAGAGCGAGGCGCTGGTGAAGAAGCTGGTTTAGCCCTGGCTCCCGGCGACGAGGAAACCAGTTGTGATCGTTAAGACTTAAATCCCGGCTTGCCGTTTTGAGCTCGCCATTCTTTTACCGTTTTAACAATACCAGATGGAGAGTTATCAGCACCAGGTTCAGGATGGTAAATCAGATCCCGCCCGTCTGGATGTTCGGTCAATTGGTGAAACTGATAAAGAACCTCATCATGTTCAGCCTCGGTAGAAAATTCTTTTTTCTTTATTTTACAACAACAATGATGAAATCTTGTTCTGTACAATCTGCCAAAGTTTTACTCGCCATTTTGATTTCCCTCATGAATTTCAATATGACGTGTTGATGTATGGTTTAGCGCCCGCAGGCTGAAAAGTTAACGAGCGCTAATACATCAGATAAATATTCAAAAAACCGCCCAACTGAACTGATTCCATAAAGTTGGACAGTTTAAGTTCAGGCTTAAAGCCCTTTCGCCTGCAGGTGAGCGAGGTGGTCGACGTAGAGCTTTACCGGATCGGTGTTGTTGGCAACCACGCCAGCCAGCTGGTTAATGGCGTCGACGTGATCCAGCGAATAATCAGAGCCAATCACTTTGCCCAGGTGGCTGCTGTAGCGGCCGACCAGGCCGTCGTTCTGGAAACGCTCGTTGGTAAACAGGATGGAAAACGCCAGCATGGCCACGTGCAGCGGATCGAGATTGTTCGCCCCCTGATTCAACGGGTTGTAGTCGATAATCCCGCTCCATGAGTAGTAGTAAACGCCATTATCCAGCTCTTTCCCCTGGCCGCCCCACTCTGCCGGAAGCCCCTGCGGGTATTTCTTGTTAAAGGCAGCCACGCCTTCGCTGGTCAACGCATCCAGGGCGTCGACGCCGGATTGAGGCAGGCGAGGCTCACCGGCCAGGGCAGAAAGCAGCTGGCCAAAGGCCGACAGAGCGGCATTAGCGATTGACTCCGGCAGATGCCCAGGCTTCAGCGCCAGGCGAACCAGATCGGCCACTTCTGAGCCGTGGTTAACGCCATTCACGGAAGTGACCGAGGCGATAAGTTCGGGATGGGTTGCCGCCGCATAACGACAGGCCAATGGCCCCTGGCTGTGGCCAATCAGGTTAACTTTCGCCGCACCGGTTTCGGCCAGAACTTTACGCACAAATTCCAGCAACTGCTCACCGCGCATTTCATTGCTGTTCAACGCGGAAATCGTGGCGATGTAGACCTTCGCTCCGGCTTTCTCCAGCGCCTCTTTGATGCCGTAGAAGTAGGGATAGATCCCGCCAATTTTGTCGAAACCGAACAGACCGTGGACCAGAACAATCGGGTACTTCAGGGATGTAGACATAGGAATGACCTCTTTGACGTAGGAATAAAAAAGCCTCGCTTAGCGAGGCTTCAGGGGTTAATAAGGCACTGGTTGCGGATGTACTCCTGCAGCCCCGCTAGCTGCTTGTTGCTCGTTTCAATGCGCTCCCGGAGACGAAAATAATCCCGTTCAGCGGCGTCAGTAAGTCCGGGGGCGCCAGCATCATCCAGCCCGGTGGTGGAGGTGGGACGAGGCACTGTTTTGCAGGTTGCGCTGACGCGCAGCCGCCGAGCGCCAGCAGCCACATCACGCTGCAGAGTTTCAATGGTGAGCCTGGCATCGGTTAACTCCTCGCTATAGTGAGCATCAAGCCCCGCGACCGCCCGCTGGCGTTGCACAAGGTTTTGCAGCGCAGTCTTCTGTTGAGCAAGCTGCTGTATAGCAGTCTCAGCTCTTTGCTTTTGAACATCATAGCGCTGATGAAACCACCAGCTGCTGGCGATAAGCAGGGCAAAAACCGCCAGCACAATCGTGGTTACCGGCTTCATTTTTCCGCCTCCGGCCAGGTACAAAGCTGATACTCCACCTCACGGCGGTTGATAAGCCCTTGCCACTGTTTACCGCCCGCCCATATCCATTTTTTCAAGCCAGCGCAGGCCTGCTCGTAATTTCTGCCGTTTAACGTCCTGAGCACGGAGGAGTGCAGAAAAGCAGTCGTGCCGACGTTATAGGTAAAACTGATTAATGCCGCGCGTTGGTACTCACTAACAGGGACGGTAACCGCTATTGAGACCACCTGCGCTGCGGGACGGAGATCGTTATCAAGCAAGGCCCTACACTCTGATGAGCTGTAAGTTTTATCGGGAATAATGTCTTTGCCGGTATGGCCGTAGCACACCGTGAGCACCCCGGCGACGTCGTGATAAGGCGTGTAGCTCATGCCTTCAAGTTCGGGCAGTATCGAGCCTGCGATGGTCAGAGCGCCCGCCCCTGACAATCCGAATAATGCTTTTCTGAGTCCAGGGGAGAGGGCCATTAGCTGCCTGCCTTTTTCAGTACCTCGCTGACTGCCCTGATAATCTCAATCTGCTCGGCTCGGTTTAGGGTATGCAAGTCATCCACCAGCGTCTGGAGGATACGGGTGCGCTTTTGGTCTTCAAGGTGCTGTCGGCGGGCATCCATCCTGCCCCCCAGCCACGAAGCCAGTGAAATAAGTACGCTAAGCAGTCCAAATATCATGTAGACCATATCCTGTGTCGTGATACCCAGACCGGCGGCAAGCGCCGCCAGCCACGCAAAAGACTGCGTGACCAGATTTGCGGGTTGGTCATTCATGGGAGAACCTTCGGTTGAAGTGTCGAACTGCCGTTGGGGTAAAGAAGCGGTGTTAAATCAGCGGAATAGATTTTCCGCGTTGGGTTTGCTTGCCGGTCGCTTCCGGTAAGCCGGATTCGGTGCGCGGCGCGGCCTGATAAACGCTTTTTTGCCTGGCGTCTAACCTCTGGCGCAGCCGCTGATGATGCTCTGCCTGCTGGATGATTTGCAGGCCATAAATGTTAATGGCCTCCAGCGCTTTGTCAGGCCGGGACGTAAGTTTGCGGGTTAACGAGAGAATGGGCCTTACGTCAGGTTTTGCCATCACCCCCACTAAAAGTGGGTTAGCGGCTTTCCAGACGGCCTGCTTAGCTTCGCGGCGCTGGCGACGACGTGTCTGTGCGTCCATACAACCTCCTGTCAATCAACTTTGGTGATATCTCTCTGATATCCCAAAGCTTCTTGCTTTGGTGTATGCGCCCTTTTTCAGGGCCTGATGTTAAGGAGCGTTCACTTGCCTTGTGAGTCGGTGCGTCCTGCCGATGAATTGATATTGAACCAATAGTACAAATCAGTCAAGAACCAAAAGTACGAATTATAGATAAAAAATGCAAAAGTAAGCTAACCATCTAAAATACAAAGTAAAAAAAACCCGCTTTCGCGGGATTCGAAACTTCAGCAGGAGAGAAAGGATTCATGCGTGACGGCGTATAGCGTGGCTATACATCACCCGGCCAATGATTTTGAGATTCTGTTCGTTCTCTTCGCTGATGCGCCAGTCGGCATATTTGGGGTTGTCCGAGCGCACCAGCAGGCAGTCGTGGGTCATCTGCAGGCGCTTCACCAGCAGCTGGCCCTTATAAAGAAACACGTAAATCCCGTCCCCGTCGAAGTAGTCCTTGGCGATATCGACAAAGATGTAATCACCCAGCTCAATGGTACCGGACATACTGTCGCCGGTGACGGTAATTACCTTGATCGTCGACGCCGGACGGTGGCCGAACAGTTCCAGCGCCTCCTGGCTGTCGTAAACAATGTGGTTGATTGTTTCTGTCACTTCGCTGGAAATCAGCCGCCCAGGACCTGCGCTGGCTTCGATATCCAGCACATCGATGCGGAACCCCTGCTCTTCAGGCGGCTGGAAATTGTAGATTACCGCCTCCTCTGAATGGGCCGCATTTTCACGCCCTTCGGGGACATAGCCACTTTCGCTCCCGTGCTGCAGCCAGAGAACGTCCGTCTTAAGAAAGGTCGCCAGTTCGTACATTTTGTCCTGTCTGGGGATGGCTTCAGCATTAAGCCACTTGCTGACGGCCTTGGAGGAAACGCCCAGCGCGCGCGCTATTGCCATACCGCGCCCAAACTCATCGAGGTTTGCTTCGCTGCAGGCCTGCGCCAGCCTGCGGGAGAATGCTTCGCGCAGTTGTTCTCTCTGTACCATAAGTACGATCCCACCGTGTTTTTCGTGACCAATAGTTCAATGATAACACGTACTGAAAGTACACAAAGCACAAAACTTAAAGACTCAGTGTCATTGGGGATGATCTGCTTTTGTGGTAAAGTGCGCGCCATCGAAACTTCCTTGCTTAAGCAGCTTCGTTTAACCAAACTTAATACTGGTTAAATATACATGTTTTTGCAATTTTTCGAGTGCGTAACATGAATATATCTTTTGGATCGGCGGGTTCAGGTAACAGATTGAAATGGCGTTATTAATTACGAAGAAGTGCATTAACTGCGATATGTGCGAGCCGGAGTGCCCGAACCAGGCTATCTCGATGGGAGATTCAATCTACCAGATCGATACCGACCGCTGCACGGAATGCGTTGGCCATTACGAAACCCCGACCTGCCAGAAAGTCTGCCCCATTCCCGGGACGATTATCAGCGACCCGGCGCACAAAGAAAATGAAGAGCAGCTGTGGGATAAGTTCGTGCTGCTCCATCATGCGGATAAACTCTAGCTTTCGATGATCACCGTCGCGCAGGCGTAATGACGTTCGTCCGCCAGCGTAACGTGCACCGAGCGCACGCCCATTTTTGCCGCCAGCCGTTCCGCCTCTTCCCAAAACCGCAGCTGAGGCTTGCCAAGCGGGTCGTTAAACACTTCAAACTGATTAAACGCCAGCCCGTTGCGAATGCCGGTGCCAAACGCTTTAGCCGCTGCCTCTTTTACCGCAAAACGCTTAGCCAGAAAACGCACCGGCTGCTGATGAGCCTGATACTGAGCCCATTCGTTCTGGCTCAGCACGCGTTTCGCCAGCCTGTCACCCGAGCGGGAGATTACGCTCTCAATGCGCGCAATCTCCACGATATCCGTGCCGAGGCCAAGAATCGCCATTAGCGACGCGCTTCCTGCATCAGGCGTTTCATTTCTGCCACGGCCTCTTTAAGACCGCTCATCACCGCACGACCGATAATCGCGTGGCCAATGTTCAGCTCATGCATTTCAGGAATACGCGCAATAGCCTGGACGTTGTGGTAGGTGAGGCCGTGGCCCGCATTAACCTTCAATCCTTTAGCCGCCGCATAGCTCGCCGCTTCGGCGATACGCGCCAGTTCTTTGGCCTGGGTCGCTTCATCTTCTGCGTCCGCGTAGCAGCCGGTGTGAATTTCAATGTAAGGCGCGCCAACGGCAACCGCGGCGTCAATCTGCGCGTGGTCGGCGTCAATAAACAGAGAGACCAGAATACCTGCGTCAGCCAGGCGCTGGCAGGCATCACGCATCTTGTCCAGCTGGCCGGCGACATCAAGGCCGCCTTCGGTGGTCACTTCCTGACGCTTTTCCGGTACCAGGCAGCAGAAATGCGGCTTCGTCTGGCAGGCAATACCGATCATCTCTTCGGTGACGGCCATTTCAAGATTCATGCGGGTATCGAGGGTTTCACGCAGAACGCGAACGTCACGGTCGGTGATATGGCGGCGATCTTCACGCAGGTGAACGGTAATACCGTCTGCTCCCGCCTGCTCCGCGATAAACGCAGCCTGAACCGGGTCCGGGTACGCCGTGCCGCGCGCGTTACGCAGGGTAGCGATGTGATCGATGTTGACGCCTAACAGTAATTGAGCCATGACAATCCTCAGAGTTCGCAGACAGATGCCGGGCAGTGTACACCTGCCGGGGAAAGCCTGGCTACGTTCTGTGATTACTGTGAGCTATCCGAAGGTTCAGGTGGCGTTTTTTTAGGCACAAACTGGCGAAACAGCTCGCGGCTTTTGAGGGGCTTGCCCTGCAGATAAGGCTTGAGGGCCATGCGGGTGAAACGTTTGGCGGCGCGCAGCGTGTCGGCGTCCGGAAATTCGCGTTCGGCAAGCGCTCTGAGCTGGCGCCCGGTAAAGCTGCTGTTGCCAATCACTATGCTGGCAATAAAGCCTTTCTCTTCGCGGTAGGTGTAGGTCATGGTGTCATCAACACCCTCGCCGCTGCCGGCGCAGTGCAGGAAGTCCACGCCGTAACCCAGATGCCCCAGCAGCGCCAGCTCAAAACGGCGCAACGCAGGCTCCGGTGTACCGGTAGCTCCGGCTAAGGCCTGGATACAGTGGAGATAGTCAAAAAACAGCTCGGAAAAGCGGGTTTCCTGCTCAAGCACGCGAGCCACCAGCTCATTCACGTACAAGCCGCTGTAGAGTGAGATACCACTAAGGGGAAGGGCCAGAGAGACCGCTTCGGCGCTGCGCAGCGTTTTGACTTCGCCACGGCCGCCCCAGCGAACCAGCAGAGGGGTAAAAGGCTGTAAAGCGCCTTTCAGATTAGAACGTTTGGAGCGCGCACCTTTGGCAATCAGGCGGACGCGTCCGGACTCTTCGGAAAACAGGTCGAGTAGAAGGCTGGTTTCACTCCAGGGGCGACTATGCAGGACAAAAGCCCGTTGCCAGCCTTCCATGAGATTAGCTCAGGTCGTCGGTATAACCGAGGCTGCGCAGCGCACGCTCGTCGTCGGCCCAGCCGGACTTCACTTTCACCCACAGTTCGAGGTGCACTTTGGCTTCGAACATCTCTTCCATGTCTTTACGGGCTTCGATACCGATGGTTTTGATTTTGGCGCCTTTGTTGCCAATCACCATCTTCTTCTGCCCTTCGCGCTCAACGAGGATCAGCCCGTTGATGTCGTAGCCGCCGCGCTCGTTAGTCACAAACTGCTCAATCTCCACGGTTACGGAGTATGGCAGTTCGGCGCCCAGGAAACGCATCAGTTTTTCACGGATGATCTCAGAGGCCATAAAGCGCTGGGAGCGGTCGGTAATGTACTCTTCCGGGAAATGGTGAATAGCTTCCGGCAGATGCTTACGCACGATCCCGGCGATGGTATCGACGTTCATTCCGGTTTCCGCAGAAATTGGCACGATGTCGAGGAAGTTCATCTGGCTACCGAGGAATTGCAGATGCGGCAGCAGAATGCTCTTGTCCTGAACGTTGTCGACCTTGTTCACCGCCAGAATGACCGGCGCACGGCTGTCGCGCAATTTGTTGAGCACCATTTCGTCGTCCGGCGTCCAGCGGGTACCTTCAACCACGAAGATAACCAGCTCGACATCACCGATAGAACTGCTCGCGGCACGGTTCATCAAACGGTTGATGGCGCGCTTTTCTTCCATATGCAGCCCTGGGGTATCGACGTAAATTGCCTGATACGGCCCTTCGGTATGGATGCCCATGATACGGTGACGCGTGGTCTGCGCCTTACGCGAGGTAATGGAAACTTTCTGCCCAAGCAGCTGGTTCAGCAGCGTGGATTTGCCGACGTTCGGACGGCCAACGATGGCCGCGAAGCCGCAATAGGTTTTTTCTTCGCTCATTCCAGCTCCAGCTTTTTCAGCGCCTGCTCAGCTGCAGCCTGTTCCGCCTTACGGCGGCTTGAACCAGTCCCTACGACTGGCTCAGGCAGGCCACTCACCTGACAGTGAATGGTAAATTCCTGATCGTGCGCCTCACCACGCACCTGCACTACCAGATAAGACGGCAGCGGCAGATGGCGACCCTGCAGGTATTCCTGCAAGCGCGTTTTCGGATCTTTTTGCTTGTCGCCTGGACTGATTTCGTCGAGACGGGTCTGATACCACGAGAGGATCAGACGCTCAACGTTCTGAATATCACTGTCGAGGAAGACCCCACCGATCAGCGCTTCCACTGTATCGGCAAGAATCGATTCGCGACGGAAGCCTCCACTTTTCAGCTCTCCAGGCCCAAGACGCAGGCACTCGCCCAGCTCAAATTCACGAGCGATTTCCGCCAGCGTATTGCCACGCACCAGCGTCGCGCGCATGCGGCTCATGTCGCCCTCATCTACGCGAGGAAAACGGTGATACAGCGCATTCGCGATAACGTAGCTGAGAATGGAGTCACCCAAAAACTCAAGACGCTCGTTGTGTTTGCTGCTGGCACTCCGGTGGGTTAATGCCTGTTGCAACAGATCCTGATGTTGAAAAGTGTAGCCCAGCTTACGCTGCAGCCTGGTTATTACGATGGGATTCATGCGATACCAAAATTAATGAATGCGTCAACTATTCAGCACACGGAACAGACCTGAAAAAAAGAAACCAACGCTGTTTCGTGTGCCGTGGCCCCCTTTCGGGAGCCAATCTTTAAAGGCGGGAATATTCTATACACAACGACAGGGGATGTCGTTAGTTTGTGGGATTTAATTGTTTAATGAATGCCACCAATTCGGTTCAAACGAACACCTGTTGGCCACTCACCTTCTTGTTTTTCGAAACTCATCCAAATTGCCGTCGCTTTACCGACCAGATTTTGCTCCGGAACAAAGCCCCAATAACGGCTGTCGGCGCTGTTGTCGCGGTTATCACCCATCATGAAGTAATGACCCGGCGGAACAATCCACGTCGCCAGCGGTAGACCCGACTGTTGGTAATACATCCCAACCTGATCCTGTGCAATTGGCACCGTCAGAATGTTATGCGTGACATCCCCCAACGTCTCTTTGCGTTCGCTTAGACGTACACCGTCATCACGGGTCTGGTCTTTAGGCATCTGGAAGAAACCGGAGGTCGCTTCACTGCCATTGCGGCGGGCAAACGTCTGCACAAAATCACTGGCTTCCGCGTTGGAATAGGTGATCGGAAGCGCGTTGCCACAGGCCTGGCCGGAACTGCAGTTCGGCTGAACGGTGACTTCTTTGGACTGCGGATCGTAGCTGACACGATCGCCAGGTAAGCCGACAACGCGCTTAATATAATCCAGGCGCGGATCTTCCGGATATTTAAATACGGCAATATCGCCGCGTTTAGGGTGCCCGGTTTCAATTAAAGTCTTCTGATAAATCGGGTCTTTAATTCCGTAAGCAAACTTCTCTACCAGAATAAAATCGCCGATTAACAGCGTTGGCATCATCGAACCGGATGGGATCTGGAACGGCTCATAAATAAATGAACGTACCACCAGTACAATCGCCAGTACCGGGAACACGGAAGCGCCGGTTTCGAGCCAGCCCGGTTTCGGGCCGACTTTCTTCAACGTCTTTTTGTCCAGTGCATCACCGGTTGCAGCCTGCGCTGCCGCCTGTTTTTCACGACGTTTTGGTGCAAAGATAAACTTATCCAGACACCATAAAATGCCCGTCACCAGCGTGGCTACCACGAGGATCAAAGCAAACATATTCGCCATGCCAACTCCTTAGATTATTTGCCGTCTTTGCCGACATGCAGAATGGCGAGGAACGCTTCCTGAGGCAGCTCGACGTTACCGACCTGCTTCATACGCTTCTTACCGTCTTTCTGTTTCTGCAACAGCTTTTTCTTACGGCTTACGTCACCGCCGTAGCATTTTGCCAGTACGTTTTTACGCAGCTGTTTCACCGTGGAACGCGCGATGATGTGGTTGCCGATGGCAGCCTGAATCGCGATATCGAACTGCTGGCGAGGGATAAGTTCTTTCATCTTCTCAACCAGTTCACGCCCACGGTAAGGCGCGTTATCGTTATGCGTGATAAGCGCCAGCGCATCGACGCGATCGCCATTTATCAGTACATCAACGCGCACCATGTTGGAAGCCTGGAAACGTTTGAAATTGTAATCCAGCGACGCATAGCCGCGGGAAGTGGACTTCAGACGGTCAAAGAAGTCGAGCACTACTTCCGCCATTGGAATTTCATAAGTCAGCGCCACCTGGTTACCGTGGTAAACCATGTTAGTCTGCACGCCGCGTTTTTCGATACACAGCGTAATGACGTTACCGAGGAATTCCTGCGGCAGCAGCATGTGACATTCAGCGATTGGCTCACGCAGTTCATCGATATTGTTTAACGGCGGTAGCTTGGATGGGCTATCCACGTACACAACCTCTTTGTTCGTGGTCTGCACTTCGTAAACAACGGTAGGCGCAGTCGTGATCAGGTCGAGATCGTATTCACGCTCCAGACGCTCCTGAATGATCTCCATGTGCAGCAGGCCGAGGAAGCCACAGCGGAAACCGAAGCCCAGCGCCGTTGAGCTTTCTGGTTCATAGAACAGGGAGGCGTCGTTCAGGCTAAGTTTGCCGAGCGCATCGCGGAAGTTTTCGTAGTCGTCGGAGCTAACCGGGAACAGGCCAGCATAAACCTGCGGCTTCACTTTTTTGAAACCTGGCAGTGCTTTTTCTGCCGGGTTACGTGACAACGTCAGGGTATCCCCCACCGGCGCGCCCAGGATGTCTTTAATTGCACAAACCAGCCAGCCTACTTCGCCGCACTTCAGTTCGGTACGGTCAATCTGCTTCGGCGTGAAGATGCCAAGGCGATCGGCGTTATACACCTGGCCAGTGCTCATCACTTTAACTTTATCGCCCTTACGCAGCGTGCCGTTTTTCACGCGGATCAGGGAAACAACGCCGAGGTAGTTATCGAACCAGGAGTCAATAATCAGCGCCTGCAGCGGCGCGTCAGGATCACCTTCAGGTGCCGGGATATCACGCACCAGGCGTTCTAATACGTCCGGTACGCCAACGCCGGTTTTCGCGGAGCAGCGAACCGCATCGGCGGCGTCAATGCCGACGATGTCCTCAATCTCTTCGGCTACGCGCTCTGGGTCGGCCGCCGGCAGGTCAATTTTGTTCAGAACCGGAACCACTTCCAGGTCCATTTCCATCGCGGTGTAGCAGTTCGCCAGAGTTTGAGCTTCAACGCCCTGCCCGGCATCGACCACCAGCAGCGCACCTTCACAGGCCGCAAGCGAACGGGAAACTTCATAAGAGAAGTCAACGTGCCCAGGGGTATCGATGAAGTTGAGCTGGTAAGTTTCACCGTCGCCGGCTTTATAGTCGAGCGTAACGCTCTGCGCTTTGATGGTGATACCACGTTCGCGTTCCAGATCCATGGAGTCGAGGACCTGCGCGGCCATTTCACGGTCGGACAGGCCGCCGCAAATCTGGATGATACGGTCAGACAGCGTCGATTTACCGTGGTCGATGTGGGCAATAATAGAAAAGTTACGTATATTCTTCATAGTTAGAGGTTTTATGCCTTACAAATGGCCTGTGAGCTCGGCGCTTCGCGCTGTACGGAGCAGGATGTCAGTGACTGTCTTCTGCCTGAAACGCCGCATTCTACACTACAACCAGAAAGCGAGGAAACTGCTCATCCTGCAAGCTTAGTTAAGCCATGAGCAGGATGCGCAAAGATATGTCAATCGAAGGGAAATTACTGATTTTCAGCCGGGGGAGTTGAAGTGTCGACACGCAACGCTTCCGGGCTAAGCGCAACGCTCAGGATAACCGGCTGCCAGCTATCCCGGCGGCTGAAATACTGTGAAAAACCGCGGGCAAGCAGGAACCCCCCTACACCACCGAGCAACGCACCACACATCGCGGCCAGATTCGTGCTAAACAGCGTCTGGAAGAGGCCTGAACACAAAAAAAGCCCGACCAGCGGCGACATATAAACCAACAGTGCGGAGCCAAGCAGGCTTCCTTCCGCGATACCCAGCTCCACTTTTTGACCTGCTACCAGCGGCTGTTCGCTTGGAACAGATAAGAGATGGCTGGTTTGTGGACCAAGCTTATTCAATACTCGTGCGCCGCACCCCGAACGCGAAGCGCAGCTGTTACAGGATGCTTTAACATCACAGTGCAGCAATGCTTCACCGTTTTGCCAGGAGACAACCGTCGCCCACTCTTTGATCATTGCGTAGCCCCGTTAAACTTAATGCTATCGCCAATGCGTTTTGCCGTTTGCGGAGGCAATTCCCCGACCACGGTAATTTCCGTTTTATCGCGAATTTCAGTACTTACGGTACGACGACCGGTGCGTACCAGCTGATCGCTATTACTGACCTGGGATGGTGCCTGGCTGATGTTTACCGAGAAACTAAACAATCCGTCAGAATAGAGACGAGATTCTATCGGCACGCCAACGGTAGGCAGAGGCCTACGGCTGCTCGACACTTCGTTAAACCCTTGCGGCAGCCACGTAGGTGCCCAGGAAAACTTCGCTTTCTCCGCGCCAGGAACAGACAGCAGCGGCGGAAGCGTAGCCTTCGCCAAATTCTGCATCAGGCCGCTGGCCTGATTTTCGACGGAGAAAGATACCACCCGGAACTGTTCTAGCGTTTCACCGTCACGATCAAGGAGATCAACCCGCAGCGGGAGCTTGGTTTCGGTATCGATCCACACGATATAGTTGTAGCGCGTGCCATCTCGTGCCACGACGCGGATCACTTCACACAGCCGATCGGCAATACGCGTACGCCCAACGGAGATAAAGTCATAGTAAGGTGTCAGGCGCTTAAAGTCGGTATAGACGATGGAAGGCAGAGAGTCGACAATGTAGTCCCCGGTGAGCGTGAATGGCTCAAGCCCAGGTTCAAAATAGCTGATTTCATTGCCGCGCTGCACAACTTCCCGACGCGGGCCATCCATTTGCAAAAACTGAGCAAGCGGGCGATTATCAAGACGCGCGTGGCGATAACTAAGGGACTCAATCCCTTGTTTGCTGATATTGATAAACGCCAGCTCATAGTTGAGTGACTGACTCGCCTGGTTCATCTGCTGCAACAGCGCCCCGGACGAAACCGTGTCCGCCGAGGCGCTGGAGGTGAACAACAGGCCGCCTGCCACAAGAGACAGGGCACACCAAAGTTGCTTCATTACTGCGATTGCGTTCCTAAAGTTTGGTTTCCTGGCACTTGCACAGCAGCTTGCTGGGTTTGCGCCTGTTCAAACTGGAGCTGCTCGGAGTGTAAACGACGCTGCAATTCGTAATCCTGCAGCATTGCGTTAATACGACGACGCTGTTCCTGTACCTGCTGACTGCTGTTACTGGCCGTCGTCTCAGACGGTACGCCCAGGCTCACCGGACTGGCTTTGCCCATCATCGGCAGGGTGTTAAACACCGGCGTTTCCGGCTGTGCGGCACTGTCAGACTGACCATTATAGTGCTGCACACCTACAATAACCGCAAGCGATACGCACGCAGCAACACCCATCTGAGTCAGCTGGCTTGCCCATGGACGCACTTTGTGCCAGAACGGCATTTTCTGCCACTGCTGAGGCCGCGATTGTGATTCGGTAATGAGCGGCGCGACGCTACGCACTGGTTCATTCGCGATAGCTGCCATTACGTTGGCAGAAATATCGAAATGAAGCACTTCACTGGTATCTCCGCGCATCGTGTCGCGGATCAGATGGTAGCTCTCCCAGCTTTGCTGCAGCGCACTGTCATCAGACAAGCGGTTAAGCAGCTCGCTATCGAGAGATTCGCCATCCATTAAAGCGGAAAGTTGTTCTTTCTGCATGCCTAAATACCCTTCCAGTAATCCGCTATCGTCAACGCCTGATAAGCGGTTGAACTTTATTATCAATAGCTTCCCGCGCGCGGAAAATACGAGAACGCACTGTACCTACCGGGCAATCCATAATGGCCGCTATCTCTTCATAGCTCAGACCATCCAGCTCCCGTAACGTAATTGCCATGCGTAAATCTTCCGGGAGCGACTCAATCGTGCGGAAAACTATCTGTCTCAGCTCTTCAGACAACATTAAGTTCTCAGGGTTCGAAATTTCTTTCAATGCGCTGCCACTTTCGTAGTTTTCAGCGTCAATCGCGTCTACGTCACTGGACGGTGGACGGCGCCCCTGGGCAACCAGATAATTTTTTGCCGTGTTGACCGCAATACGGTACAGCCACGTATAAAATGCGCTATCGCCGCGGAATGAATCCAGCGCACGATACGCTTTGATAAAAGATTCCTGCACCACGTCGGGAACATCTCCCGAAGGCACATAGCGGGAAACCAGGCTCGCAACCTTATGCTGGTAGCGCACCACCAGTAGGTTAAATGATTTCTGATCTCCCTTCTGGACCCGTTCGACGAGGACCTGATCCGTTAACTGCTCGCTCATCCGAGGTAATGTCTCCCCAAACCTAATTTCCACGCGTAATCGAAATGCCACTCGAACCCTGCATTTTGAGCAAGCTTAGAGTTGGAGCGCCCGAGGCCAGCAAAGTTCCGTTACGCCTTTGTTTTTCTGTCATGTTTCGCGGATTGCATCTTTTCATTATAAATTCCGCTACGCAAAACGGTACGCCGATTCTTCTGAATCATCGCTTAAAAAGTTAGCGAGCAGAGTATCGCATGAGTCGAGGTTTTTCATCATTTAATCTGTCGTTTATCCATTTGTAGATGCATTTATTTGCATAATTTGACTCGCCTCTCCTCAGCACATTTATCGATAATATTGTTTAGTCGGCGCAACGATAAAACAAAAAAATAGTGTTCCTTATCCCACCCGGTGCTATGCTGCGGCCAAACTTGTTTAGTAAATTAAACACCATGAACACAACTAGCGATTTGGTCTGTGACGTACTCATTGTCGGTAGCGGAGCTGCCGGTCTCTCCCTCGCGCTGCGTCTTGCACAAGACAGCAACGTCATCGTGCTTAGCAAAGGTCCGATTAGCGAAGGTTCAACCTTTTACGCTCAGGGCGGAATTGCAGCCGTTTTTGATGAAACCGACAGCATTGACTCCCACATTGACGACACGCTGATTGCCGGAGCCGGTATCTGTGACCGCGATGCCGTAGAGTTTGTTGCCAGTAATGCGAAACACTGCGTCCAGTGGCTTATTGACCAGGGGGTAATGTTCGATACCCACACGCTGGCTAATGGTGAAGAGAGTTATCATTTAACGCGTGAAGGCGGTCATAGTCATCGCCGCATTCTTCACGCCGCTGATGCTACAGGTAAAGAGGTAGAAACTACGCTAGTCAGCAAAGCACTTAATCATCCGAACATTCGGGTTATCGAGCGCAGCAATGCCGTGGATTTAATTATCTCTGACAAAATTGGGTTACCTGGCACAAGGCGTGTTGTCGGCGCGTGGGTCTGGAACCGTAACCTTGAAAAGGTCGAAACCTGCCGTGCTAAAGCCGTAGTGTTGGCGACAGGCGGGGCTTCGAAGGTTTATCAATATACAACAAACCCGGATATCGCCTCTGGCGACGGAATCGCCATGGCATGGCGTGCGGGCTGCCGCGTTGCCAATCTTGAGTTCAACCAATTCCACCCAACGGCGCTCTTTCACCCGCAGGCCAGAAACTTCCTGTTAACTGAGGCACTGCGTGGCGAAGGCGCCTGGCTAAAGCGCCCGGACGGAACAAGGTTTATGCCGGACTTTGATGAGCGGGCTGAGCTGGCTCCGCGAGATGTCGTCGCCCGCGCTATCGATCACGAAATGAAGCGTCTGGGTGCGGACTGCATGTATCTTGATATCAGCCATAAGCCAGAAACGTTTGTACGCCAGCACTTCCCTACTATTTATGAAAAATTGCTTGGGTTGGGGATCGATTTAACTAAAGATCCCGTCCCTGTGGTGCCAGCAGCACATTATACCTGCGGTGGCGTGATGGTTGATGAACATGGACGCACCGACGTTGACGGACTGTATGCTATTGGCGAAGTGACCTATACCGGGCTGCACGGCGCAAACCGAATGGCGTCAAATTCATTGCTTGAATGCATGGTCTATGGTTGGTCTGCCGCAGAAGATATTCTCAAGCGCTTGCCGTATGCCCGGGAGAGTAAACATTTACCCGCATGGGATGACAGTCGGGTCGATAACCCCGACGAACGGGTTGTGATCCAGCATAACTGGCATGAGCTGCGGCTATTTATGTGGGATTACGTCGGCATCGTTCGCACTACACGAAGGCTGGAGCGCGCATTACGCCGTATTACCATGCTCCAGCAGGAGATCGATGAGTACTATGCTAATTTCCGGGTGTCCAACAACCTGCTTGAGTTGAGGAATCTGGTTCAGGTTGCCGAGCTTATCGTTCGCTGCGCCATGCAGCGTAAAGAAAGCCGCGGCCTTCACTTCACGCTCGACTATCCGGAAAGGCTTGAGAACTCAGGCCCAAGCGTGCTCTCACCGCTTTACATAAATAAGTAGAAATCCTGGGTCAGGCTGCAATAACCTTCTGAATAGGTTTGGTCTGGCCCACGGATCACCAGACGATCGCTATAGTATTCTCCACCCGTTGGGGAGAGTGCGAGCATCACACGATGGGGCAATCTCGTTTCGTTATCCGCAACGTCCGTACGATAGCGCACGTGCCAGCCCTGTGATTTCGCCAGCTCGCTGAACGCCGTACCTGAGGTTTCCGGCATAATGACGCAGAAAAAACCATCCTCGGTGATCAGCTGTTCAGCGCTGCTGAGGAGTGCCTGATGATCCAGGGTCGTCGTGTAGCGAGCCTGGGCGCGTTCCGCAGACGCACAGTTGCTGCCCTGCTCAAAGAAGGGTGGGTTGCTGACTATCAGCGAGTAGCGCTGGGTTGCCTGCTGCGCCCATTCACGAATATCGGCACAGTGCACGTTAATACGTGAAGCCCAGCGGCAGCCTTTCGCGTTTTCTGCCGCCTGTTCGGCGGCCACCGGATCCAGTTCAACGGCTTCAATCGTGACGTCATCGGCGGTTCTTTGGGCCAGCATCAGCGCCAGCAATCCGCTGCCAGTGCCAATATCCAGAACGCTTTTCACGTTCACCACCGGCACCCACGCGCCAAGTAGCGTCCCATCGGTCCCCACTTTCATCGCGCAGCGATCGTGTGCCACAAAGAACTGTTTGAAAGTGAAACCATCCCGACGTAATACCGCTTTTTGATCCGACATCTTATCTACCTTGCAAAGAAACCGCCGTAGCATAAGTGAAACGAGCGACCACGGAAAGACACAAACAGATGAAGATCGCGGGCATAACGTCTATAATCGGCGTCCCAAATAGAGGTAGACCATGACTGTAAGCACTTTTTCCGAACTCGAACTTGATGAAAGCCTTTTGGACGCGCTCCAGGAGAAGGGCTTTACTCGCCCGACAGCAATCCAGGCTGCGGCCATTCCTCCTGCACTTGAAGGGCGCGATGTGCTGGGTTCAGCACCAACGGGTACCGGTAAAACCGCAGCTTACCTGCTGCCAGCGCTACAGCATCTGGTCGACTTCCCACGTAAAAAATCCGGCCCGCCGCGAATTCTTATCGTGACGCCGACCCGTGAACTGGCGATGCAGGTTGCCGACCACGCGCGTGAGCTGGCAAAGCATACCCATCTGGATATTGCGACCATCACCGGCGGCGTGGCATATATGAACCACGCTGAGGTTTTCAGCGAGAACCAGGATATTGTGGTCGCCACCACCGGCCGACTGCTGCAATACATTAAGGAAGAGAACTTCGACTGCCGCGCGGTTGAAACCCTGATCCTTGATGAAGCGGACCGCATGCTGGACATGGGTTTTGCTCAGGATATTGAAACCATCGCGGCAGAAACCCGCTGGCGCAAGCAAACCATGCTGTTCTCTGCAACCCTGGAAGGCAACGCGGTTAAAGACTTTGCTGAGCGCCTGCTGGAAGATCCGGTGGAGGTTTCCGCCACGCCTTCCACCCGTGAACGCAAGAAGATCCATCAGTGGTACTACCGCGCTGATGACGTTGAGCACAAAACAAAATTGTTGGTTCACTTGCTGAACCAGCCTGATACCACCCGCTCTATCGTCTTCGTACGTAAGCGCGATCGTGTGCATGAGCTGGTTGCCTGGCTGCGCGAAGCGGGCATCAACACCTGCTATCTCGAAGGCGAAATGGTGCAGGCCAAGCGTAACGAAGCCATCAAACGTCTGACCGACGGCCGCGTTAATGTCCTGGTTGCCACCGACGTCGCTGCCCGTGGGATCGATATTCCTGACGTTAGCCACGTATTCAACTTTGACCTGCCGCGTACCGCGGATATCTACCTGCACCGTATCGGCCGTACCGGTCGTGCTGGTATGAAAGGTACTGCGATTTCACTGGTTGAAGCACACGATCATCTGCTGCTGGGTAAAATTACCCGCTACATGAAAGAGCCGCTGAAGTCCCGCGTCTTCGATGAGCTGCGCCCAACCACGCGCGCGCCAAGCGAGAAGCTGACCGGTAAGCCATCGAAGAAAGTACTGGCCAAGCGCGAAGAGAAGAAGAAAGAGAAAGACAAAGAGAAGCCGCGCGTTAAAGTACGTCACCGTGACAAGAAAAACGTCGGCAAGCGCCGCAAGCCAAGTGCGGCTGCTGCGACAGAATCTACAAAAGTCGACGAATAACATCCACGCCGGGAAAACCCCGGCGTTTTTTATTGCCCCGGCTCAGCGTTCTCCTGCAGGCATTCCATAAAAATCTTCATCGCCGGGCTGATCACCTTCCCCGCATGATGCGCACAGATCGCATTGATCGTCAGCAACGGTTCGCTGAACGGCAGCTCCACTAGCTCCCCGGACAAAAGCTCTTTCTCAACGGTAAAACGAGGCAAAAAGCTCACACCGAGATTCGCGGCCACGCACTGCTTAATACTTTCAATGCTCCATAGCTCGATGGTGTTTTCCAGCGTGATCCTGCGCTTTCTCAACTGTTCTTCAAAGATCTGCCGGAACACGCACTGCGGCTCGTTGATCACAAAACTGACAGGGATGTGCCTGTCCGTATGTCGGAAGTCAATCTCCTCGCGTGCCGGCGACGCCACCAGCACCAGCGAAGGCTCACTAATCGCCTGCATATGCAACGCTTCGTCATTCCCCACGCGGTAGAACACGCCGAGATCGACCCGATC
Organism: Enterobacteriaceae bacterium RIT693; assembly: GCA_009668225.1. Taxonomy (GTDB): domain Bacteria; phylum Pseudomonadota; class Gammaproteobacteria; order Enterobacterales; family Enterobacteriaceae; genus Cedecea. The sequence continues at coordinate 249,338 of WJYK01000007.1, forward strand.
GTCCAGGAGCGCATCGCGAATCGTGTAGCAGTTCAAAGACTGCAGAGAGAGTTTGACTCGAGGTGCCCTCTCCTTAAAACGCTGCAGCACGCGCGGCATTTTGTACGCCAGCAACGTTTCACCACTTGCGATCCTGAGTTCACCCTCTGGCTCAGAGTCCGGCCTGGCGGCCTGCCTGATGGTATCGACGACGCGCGTCAGCTCATAAACGTGAGGCATGAGCTTTTTGCCGCTTTCGGTTAAACGCATCCGTCGGCCAATTTTTTCAAACAGCCGCAGCGAAAGCTCCTGTTCAAGCTGCTGTATATGAAAAGTGACCGTCGACTGCGTGCAGCACAGCTTCTGCGATGCCAGCAGGAACGACCCCTCCTCCACCACCGTTTTTAACGTGACAAACCGACGTAAATCCATTCAGCCTCCATTACATCGAAATCATCGAATTCTGAGTATAGAAACATTCATTTTTTTAAAGTTTCCGCTTTGCGTACTCTCAGCGAAAACAAAGGAGAACTCAAGTGGTCGCCATTTTCTTTAGCGCTTTCTGGACATACACCCTCATTACCGCCCTGACGCCGGGGCCCAACAATATTCTGGCGTTAAGCACCGTCACCGGCCACGGGCTGCGGCAAAGCAGCCGCGTGCTGGCGGGAATGAGCCTTGGATTTCTGATTATCATGCTGCTGTGCGCGGGCATCGCCTTCTCACTCGTTAGTCTCGATCCGAGATTTACCCGCGTTCTTGGCGGGATCGGCGGGATTTACATTCTCTGGTTGGCGCTGAAGATCGTCACCAGCCAGCCGCCGGGCTCGACGACGGAAGCTCAGCCGATCGGCTTCTGGGCCAGCTTTGGCCTGCAGTTCTTAAACGTAAAAATTATTCTTTACGGCATCACCGCCCTGTCGACCTTTGTCTTACCATATACGGAGGAAATAAGCGGCATCGTGGGAATGAGCGTGGTGCTGGCGGCAATAGGGAGTTTTGGGAATCTTTGCTGGGCGCTGGCCGGTCATCTGTTCCAGAAGGTGTTTCAACGCTTTGGACGTTCGCTGAATATTATTCTGGCGTTGATGCTGGTTTACTGTGCGGTGAGGATCTTTTACTAACGTAAAAGAGCGCCAGAAGGCGCTCTTTTTTCACTACGGCAGGAACTGAATTACAGGCTTTCAGTGAAAGTACGGGTGATAACGTCGCGTTGCTGTTCCGGGGTCAGAGAGTTGAAGCGAACCGCATAGCCAGAAACACGAATCGTCAGCTGCGGATATTTTTCCGGATGCTTAACGGCGTCTTCCAGCGTTTCGCGACGCAGAACATTAACATTCAGGTGCTGACCGCCTTCTACGCGAACTTCCGGTTTCACTTCCATTGGAATTTCACGGTATTCGAATTGACCCAGTTTGCTCACCGCGACAACTTCATCTTCTGCAAAGCCAGCTTTTGCGCAGACGCAGCGCGCCTCGCCTTTTTCGTTGTCGAGCAGCCAGAAAGAGTTCAGAAGTTCGTCGTTTGCCGCTTTTGTAATCTGGATACCAGTAATCATTTTATTTCTCCCTCAGGGTAATGTGCTGATTCTTTGGGCCAGAAACCTGGCTCATTGGTAAAACCTTTGTTGCTTTGTTGTTCTTATATCAGCCCACCAGGCTCCATTCTTTGACATAAATCAATTAAATCCACACCATAAAAAAGGGTTTTGCTGGTTTTATTTGTTTTACATCAACTTAGGCGTACAGCGCGTCATTAAAATTTTTGTAAATTTTCAACTTTATTTAGTACCGTAGCCCATTGATGCAACGCAATATTTTGCTCGCAGAGCAGAAGCAGTTAAGCTATCAGGCAATACAGATTCGCGGGAGAGCGAGATGACTACCCACCTCACCTGGCACGACGTGCTGGCAGAAGAGAAGCAGCAACCTTACTTTATCAATACGCTCAGCGCCGTTGCGGCCGAGCGGGCGGCGGGCGTAACCGTGTACCCACCGCAGAAGGACGTGTTTAACGCTTTTCGCTTCACCGAGCTGGGCGATGTCAAAGTGGTGATCCTTGGGCAGGATCCCTATCACGGGCCAGGACAGGCGCACGGACTCTCTTTTTCCGTACTTCCTGGCATTGCGCCGCCACCGTCCCTGGTGAATATGTATAAAGAGCTGGAAGCTTCTGTATCCGGCTTTACCCGTCCGACACATGGTTACCTGGAAAGCTGGGCGCGCCAGGGCGTACTGCTGCTCAACACGGTGCTAACCGTAGAAGCGAGCAAGGCGCATTCCCACGCTAACTTCGGCTGGGAAACATTTACGGATAAGGTTATCGCATTAATTAATGAGCATCGTGAAGGCGTAGTGTTCCTGCTATGGGGTGCCCATGCTCAGCGTAAAGGCAGTATTATCGATCGTCAGCGCCACCATGTGCTGACCGCACCTCATCCTTCCCCTCTTTCAGCACACAGAGGTTTTCTGGGCTGCGGGCATTTCGTTAAGGCGAATGAGTATTTGGCCGAGCGAGGTGAACAGCCCATCGACTGGGAACCGCGGTTACCGCAGCAAAACGGCTGAGGCCAAAACGAAAAAAGCCAGCTATCAAGCTGGCTTTTTTATCTCAGGATTCGGTTACGCCTTATTCTGACGCCACCACTCCCCAAGCAGTACCCCGGTTGCCACCGATACGTTGAGGCTTTCAACATTACCGGTACCTTCAATCGCAACGCTCATGTCTGCGTTTTCGAATGTGGTATCGGAAACGCCGTCGCGCTCCTGCCCAAGCACCAGCACCATTTTCTTCGGTAACGCAGCTTTATACAGCGGAGTCCCCTGGTGACTGGAGGTGGTCACGATGGTATAGCCTGCTTTACGGAAAGCTTCCAGACCTTCGCTAAATGTTGCACCACTGATGGCGACCACGTGCTCTGCTCCCCCCTCTGCAGTACGAACAGCCGCACCTGATTCCAGCAATGAAGCATCCTGAATCAACAGGCCCTTAACGCCGAAATGCGCACAGCTACGCATGATACCGCCGAGGTTGTGGGGGTTGCCCACATCTTCCAGTGCCAGCACACAATCATCTTCTCCGGCTTTGTTAAGCCAGCTCTGTACGCTGATACCGCTGCGTTTCTTAATAATGAAGCAAACACCACCGTGATGTTCTGTACCGGAGGCTTTTGCCAGTTCGGCATCATCCACTACGTGATATGCCTTACGGTTAGCCGCCATCCAGCGCAGTGCTTCTTTGAAGCGCGGCGTAACGCTCTGGATAAACCATGCGCGCACGATACATTCCGGGCGGCTCTGGAACAGCGCCTGACAGGCATTTTCACCGTATACGCGAGTTTCTTCGGCGCGCTGGCGACGAATCACTTCCGGATCGATGATGTTTTTCGCACTGGTACCGTCATCATCAACCGCTAACGACGCTTCTTCCCTTGGGGGACGAGAAACCGTACGCCATGGAGAAGCCGCTTCACCGCGATCGCCTCTGTCATTACGTTCATTCCGGTCGCGCCCGCCGCGAGGTTTATCATCGTGACGAGCCGGACGGCGACCACCGCCTTCACCACGTGACGCGCTTGCAGGGCGCCCACCACCTTTCCCGGTACGCGGGTTTTGGCTGCGCTTTTCGCTGTCGTCGTCACCGCGGACATACATCACTTTGACCTTGCCGCTTTTACCTTTAAATTCGTCGTTCATTTTTCCTCCACCTGGCTGAGCGCGAAGCGCGCAGATTACCTGATGTGGCATGGGTTAGCCATTAACTTTGCTTAAAAGCTAATAACTATTGTACTCATTGAATAAATCACTTTGTTGGCTTCCCCATCTTCGTTGATAATATGTAACATATTTGAAACATCCGTGGTGCATGGCACCGATTTTCGACAACACATTCCCTTGAGGTTAGTTATGAATACCGTTTGTGCCGACTGCCAGGCAATTAACCGCATTCCTGACGACCGTATTGATGACGGCGCAAAGTGCGGTCGCTGCGGTCATGAACTGTTTGATGGTGAAGTCGTCAACGCGACGGCCGCTACGTTGGATAAACTCCTGAAAGACGAGCTGCCGGTAGTGGTAGATTTTTGGGCCCCCTGGTGCGGCCCGTGCGTTAACTTCGCCCCTATTTTTGAAGATGTTGCCGAAGAGCGCAGCGGCAAAGTACGTTTCGTTAAGGTCAATACCGAAGCTGAGCAGGAGCTTAGCGCCCGTTTTCGCATTCGCAGCATCCCAACCATTATGATTTTTAAGAATGGTCAGGTTGTCGATATGCTGAACGGCGCGATGCCAAAGGTGCCGTTTGATAGCTGGCTCGACGAAAATATCTAATCTGGCAGGGGCATTTTTTAGGCCCCTTTTTAATATCTACGGTAGAATAGCGTTTTTAGCTAAGTCTCCTTAATGACCGAAAACGCCGTCCTTCGCCTCCGTGCTGCCCGCCTGGCTCGTGCAACTCGCCCATTTCTCGCCCGTGGTAATCGCGTTCGCCGCTGCCAGCGCTGCCTTTTACCGCTCAAAAACTGCCTGTGTGAAACCCTTCAATCATTGAACGCCCGTAGTCGTTTTTGCCTGGTCATGTTTGATACTGAACCGATGAAACCCAGCAATACCGGGCGTTTAATTGCAGACATTCTGCCGGATACAGAGGCGTTTCAGTGGTCACGGACTGAGCCACCGCAGGCGCTACTGGAGTTGGTTTCCAGCCAGGACTATCAACCGATGGTGGTTTTCCCCGCGTCTTATGCCGATGCGGGCCGGGAGGTTCTGACCACACCGCCAATGACCGGCAAACCACCGCTATTTATCATGCTCGACGGCACATGGACCGAAGCACGCAAAATGTTCCGTAAGAGCCCTTATCTCGACGCTCTGCCGATGATTTCGGTTGATTTGAGTATTACTTCAACTTATCGCCTGCGCGAGGCTCATGCTGATGGTCAGTACTGCACGGCAGAAGTCGCAGCCGCGTTGCTTGAACTGGCGGGTGATATCCATGCCTCTGAAGGGCTAACGCAGCACTTTACCCTTTTCCGCGAGCGTTATCTGGCGGGGAAACCTCATCATCAGGGTAGCGTCACAGCAGAAGTTGAAGAAAACGTTTAGACTCTCCAGAACATCACTCAGGGGAGAGCGTCGTGAGTCAACGAGGCCTGGAAGCGCTGCTGCGTCCAAAATCGATTGCCGTGATAGGCGCGTCGGCAAAAACCGACCGTGCCGGTTACTTAATGATGCGCAATCTGCTTGCTGGCGGGTTTAATGGCCCGGTAATGCCGGTCACACCGACTCATAAAGCCGTTTGCGGCGTGCTCGCCTGGCCGGATATCGCCAGCCTGCCGCTGGCCCCCGATCTCGCAATCATCTGTACGCATTCCCGGCGCAATTTGTCACTCCTTGAGGCGTTGGGCAGCAAAGGCTGCAAAGCCTGTATTATCTTATCCGCACCACCGGAGCAACTGGCTGAATTGCTGGCCTGTGCGGCACGCTGGCAAATACGCCTACTTGGGCCCAACAGCCTTGGCCTCCTGGCCCCGTGGCAAGGATTAAACGCCAGCTTTTCTCCTGTGCCTATCCAAAAGGGCAAACTGGCGTTTATTTCCCAGTCTGCCGCGGTTTCAAATACGATTCTTGACTGGGCACAGCAGCGCGAAATGGGTTTCTCCTGGTTTATCGCTCTCGGGGACAGTCTGGATATCGACGTGGATGAGCTGCTCGATTACCTTGCCCGGGATACGAAAACCAGCGCAATCCTGCTGTATCTGGAACATCTTAGTGATGCGCGCCGCTTTGTTTCCGCCGCTCGCAGCGCTTCACGTAATAAACCTATTCTGGTTATCAAAAGTGGGCGCAGTGCCAGGGCTCAGACGCTGCTTAAAACCCATCCTGGCCTGGATGCCGCCTGGGATGCGGCCATTCAGCGAGCCGGTTTACTCCGGGTTCAGGACACCCACGAGCTGTTTTCCGCAGTCGAAACTTTAAGCCATATGCGCCCCTTACGCGGCGAACGCTTAATGATAGTCAGTAACGGGGCCGCGCCAGCAGCGCTTGCGCTCGATGAGCTATGGCTACGTAACGGTAAGCTAGCAGCCCTGAGTGAAGAAACCACGCAAGCGCTTGTTGACGTTATGCCTCCGGGTGTAGAAGCAGGGAATCCGATAGATCTGCGTGACGACGCAACCCCTGGTCGTTACTTGCTGGCCGTAGAAAAACTCCTTGATTGTCATGATTTTGATGCATTAATGGTTATCCACTCACCCAGCGCTGCCGCGCCTGGAACCGCCAGTGCTCTGGCCTTGATCGATTTACTTCAGCGTCATCCTCGTGGGAAATACCTGACTATCATCACCAACTGGTGTGGCGAATTCTCCTCGCAGGAGGCCAGACGTTTATTCAGTGATGCGGGTATTCCGACTTACCGCACACCGGAAGGTGCGGTAACAGCATTTATGCATATGGTGGAATATCGCCGTAATCAGAAGCAGCTGCGCGAGACGCCTGCGTTGCCGGCCAACCTGACGGCGAATACCGGCGAAGCTCACCACCTTATTCAACAAGCGCTGTATCAGGGCGTGACCACACTGGATACCCATGAAGTAAGGCCGGTACTTGAAGCCTATGGCTTAACGACGCTACCAACGTGGATTGCCGGGGACAGTGCGGAAGCCGTGCATATCGCCGAGCAAATTGGCTATCCCGTCGCGCTAAAACTTCGTTCTCCTGATATTCCTCACAAGTCGGAAGTACAGGGGGTTATGCTCTATTTACGAACGGCCAGCGAGGTTCAGCAGGCAGCAGAAGCCATTATCGATCGCGTGAAAATGACATGGCCACAGGCACGCATTCACGGCTTACTGGTGCAAAGCATGGCAAATCGTGCGGGCGCTCAGGAATTGAGGGTTATGGTGGAACACGATCCCGTGTTTGGCCCCTTGATTATGCTGGGAGAAGGCGGCGTGGAATGGCGACCCGACCGACAGGCAGCCGTTGCCCTTCCACCTTTAAATATGAACCTTGCCCGCTATCTCGTTATTCAGGCCATCAAAAGCGGCAAGATCCGTAGCCGGAGCGCATTACGCCCTCTGGACATCGCCGGAATAAGCCAGGTACTGGTGCAGGTTTCTAACCTGATAATCGATTGCCCGGAAATAGAACGGCTTGATATTCACCCATTGTTGGCGTCCGGCAGTGAATTTACCCTGCTGGATGTCACGCTTCAGCTGGCCAAATTTACGGGTGATTCAGATGCCCGGCTGGCCGTGCGTCCTTATCCTCATCAGCTTGAAGAGATCGTGCAACTTCAAAACGGCGATCGCTGTCTGTTCCGCCCGATCCTGCCAGAGGATGAACCACAGCTGCAGCGATTTATTGCCCAGGTAACGAAGGAAGATCTCTACTATCGCTATTTCAGCGAGATCAATGAATTTACCCACGAAGATTTAGCCAATATGACGCAGATCGACTACGATCGGGAAATGGCATTTGTTGCCATACGCAAAATAAAAGGCAGCGCTGAGATCCTTGGCGTCACGCGTGCGATATCAGACCCGGATAACGTTGATGCAGAGTTCGCCGTGCTGGTCCGTTCCGACCTGAAAGGGCTGGGGCTGGGCCGCCGCCTGCTGGCTAAGCTTATCAATTATACCAGACAACACGGCCTTCAACGGCTCAACGGCATAACGATGCCGAATAACCAGGGCATGATCACGTTAGCCCGTAAACTGGGTTTCAGCGTCGATATTCAGCTGGAGGATGGCATTGTAAGTCTGACACTCCCGCTGAGCGAAAGCGTAGATTCGTGAGTAAGGTACTGGAAAACATACTCACTTTGCACAGCAGTAGTGGTATTATCGGCAGGTTATGACGTCTGGATTTTGCAGAAGGCCATCCAATGAATAGAGAAGATAAGCACTGTGATGTTGTCTAAATTTAAGCGTAATAAACATCAACAACACCTTGCCCAGTTACCCAAGCTTTCTCAATCAGTTGATGATGTAGAGACCCTGTTCTCCCCAGCGGATTTCCGCGAAACGCTGCTGAAAAAAATTGCCAACGCGACGCAGCGTATCTGTATCGTTGCGCTTTACCTCGAGCAGGATGACGGCGGCAATGGGATCCTGTCCGCGCTTTACCACGCTAAGCAACTGCGGCCGGAGCTGGAAGTTTCCGTCCTGGTTGACTGGCACCGTGCCCAGCGCGGACGTATTGGTGTTGCTGCAACCAACACCAATGCGGACTGGTATCACCGAATGGCAGAGCAGTTCCCTGACGTGAAAATTCCCGTCTACGGCGTTCCCGTCAATACGCGTGAAGCGCTGGGTGTGTTGCATTTTAAAGGTTTTATTGTTGATGACGCTGTTATCTACAGCGGTGCCAGCCTCAATGATGTGTATCTGCATCAGCACGATAAGTACCGCTACGATCGTTATCAGGTTGTCAAAAATCGACAGTTAGCGGATATCATGTATGGCTGGGTAAACCAGAACCTTGTACATGGCCGTGCGGTGCATCGTCTGGACGTATCCGAGCGTCCTAAAAGTCCGGAAATCAAAAACGATATTCGCCTTTTCCGTCAGGAATTGCGGGATGCCAGCTTCCTCTTCCAGGGTGACGCGGACAACGAGGAGCTTTCTGTTACGCCGCTGGTTGGGTTGGGAAAATCCAGCCTGTTGAATAAAACTATCTTCCATCTTATGCCGTGTGCAGAGAATAAACTCACTATTTGCACACCGTACTTCAACCTCCCCGCGGTACTGGTGCGTAATATTATTCAGCTACTGCGAGATGGCAAACAGGTTGAGATTATCGTCGGTGACAAGACGGCTAATGACTTCTACATTCCGGAAGATCAGCCATTCAAGATCATCGGCGCCCTGCCTTACCTCTACGAAATCAACCTGCGCCGTTTCCTCAGCCGCCTGCAGTATTACGTGAATACCGGGCAACTGATTGTGCGTCTGTGGAAAGATGGCGATAATAGCTATCACCTGAAAGGGATGTGGGTGGATGATGAATGGATGCTGCTGACCGGAAACAACTTAAACCCACGAGCCTGGCGTCTGGATTTAGAGAATGCGCTGTTAATCCACGATCCCAAAAGAGAGCTTGAGGCTATTCGCACTAAAGAGCTGGAGCTGATACGTACCCACACTACGGTGGTTCAGCATTACCGCGATCTGCAAAGTATCGCCGAGTATCCGGTTAAAGTTCGTAAGCTAATTCGAAGGTTGCGGCGAATCCGCATTGACCGGCTGATAAGCCGCATTCTCTAAGTGTCTAAGCCCTGCAATGCAGGGCTTTTTACTCACTACAGCTTGATACCTTTTCCTTTGCGATGCAGCAACAAGGAAACAACAAAAGCCAATGCGCCCATACCTGAGACATACCAGAAGAATGCCGTTTCGCTTCCGATAGATTTCAGTGACAGGGCGACGTATTCTGCCGAGCCGCCAAACAGAGCATTAGCAACCGCATAGGAGAGCCCAACGCCCAGGGCACGGACTTCTGGTGGGAACATTTCAGCCTTCAGAATGCCGCTGATTGAAGTGTAAAAGCTGACAATGATCATCGCCGCCATCACCAGTGCAAAGGCTGCATACGGCGAGCTAACATTCTGTAAGGCAGTCAAGATAGGCACAGTCAGCACCGCTGCTAACCCGCCAAAACATAGCATAGAGCTACGCCGACCAATCTTATCCGACAGTGCGCCGAAGAACGGCTGGATTACCATAAAAATAAACAGAGCAAAGGTCATCAGCGCGCTGGCCGTATTAGCGTGCATACCCGCCGTATTTACCAGGTACTTTTGCATGTAGGTGGTAAAGGTATAGAAAGCCAGAGAACCACCGGCGGTAAAACCGAGCACCATAATGAACGCTTTGCGGTTCTTCCACAGCCCGGACAGTGTACCGGCGTCTTTATGCTCACGGGTCGCTTTATCGGACGTCTCATCCAGAGAACGCCGTAGATAAAGGGCTACAATGGCCAGCACTGCACCAATGGCAAAAGGGATGCGCCATCCCCAGTTACGCAAATCTTCATCACTCAACACCTGCTGCAGAACAACCACAACCAGCAGCGCTGCGAGCTGCCCGCCAATCAGCGTGACATACTGGAACGAAGCATAGAAGCCTTTACGGCCTTCGACGGCAACTTCACTCATATAGGTTGCACTGGTGCCATATTCTCCGCCCACGGATAATCCCTGAAACAGCCGGGCCAGAAGTAATAACGCCGGAGCCCAGGTACCAATCGTCGCGTAACCGGGCAGACAGGCGATGACCAAAGAGCCAAAGCACATCATACAAACGGAAATAAGCATCGAGTTTTTGCGGCCATGCTTATCCGCAATATAGCCGAACAGCCAGCCTCCGATAGGGCGCATCAGGAAACCAGCGGCAAAGACACCGGCCGTTTGTAAAAGCTGAGTGGTGGTATTCCCGGCTGGAAAAAAGATATGTGCAAAATAGAGCGAGCAGAATGAGTAGACATAAAAATCAAACCACTCAACCAGATTCCCCGATGAGGCGCCGATAATAGCCCATACGCGGCGACGAGTATCTGCCGCCGTGAGCCCAACATTTGCTTCGCTTGTTGTTTCAATCATTTTATTTTCTTCTCCTGTCTTCCTGAATGGGCGTAATAACCCAGGATCCAGTAAAGCAGGAGAAAGAAAATTTGTGAGGCGAAGTTTCTTGTTGCGGAGTTGTTACAGTGATTTTTGTGAGCAGGCTAAGCTTTTCGTGGAGTCATGCGGCCTAGAAAGCAAAAAACCCCAGCCGTCAGGCTGAGGTTTTCTGTTTTATTTGATGCCTGGCAGTTGTATGCCGGGCTGTCCTGCCCGTCACCCTGCGGGCAGCCTCCGGCTGTGCAAATCCGTTCCCGACTTA
>WJYK01000008.1 GCA_009668225.1 Enterobacteriaceae bacterium RIT693
CACGAAGAGACCAATCGAAATCAAAAATATAGTTGCTGTTGAAATTACCCTCTTTTTTTCTTCTGGATTCGATTTGTTAATAGCAACCTCTCTTATGATTGCTCTCGTTAGTCCAAAATCAAATATACTTGCATAGCCAACTATAGCCATAGCCAGAGTATAAACACCAAACAATTCCGGACCTAAATTTCTAGCCAGAATACCAAGAGCAGGTATCGCTACTATAGTGGGGATAGCATATCCTGCAAGATTGAAGACGCTATTTTTGAGGAGCACATTTTTAAACATAACTACCTCAAACGTTTTTCTTCAACAATCGAATCAAATACTTTCCATAATTATTTTTAAGTAATGGCGTCGCCAGTTTTTCAAGATTTTCTTGGGAGATAAACCCTTTTCTAAACGCGATCTCTTCCGGGCAAGCTACTTTCAGTCCCTGTCTTTCTTCAATGGTCGCAATAAAGTTGCTCGCTTCAATAAGACTCTGATGAGTACCGGTATCCAACCATGCATACCCGCGCCCCATCATGGCAACGGACAGACGCCCCTGTTCCATATAGATACGGTTGATATCGGTAATTTCTAGTTCGCCACGAGCGGAAGGTTTGAGGTTCTTAGCCATTTCAACAACGCTGTTGTCATAGAAATATAACCCCGTCACCGCATAATTACTTTTTGGTTCTAGTGGCTTTTCTTCCAGGCTAACAGCCGTTCCAGCTTTATCGAATTCCACAACGCCATAACGCTCAGGATCGTTAACATGATAGGCAAATACTGTCGCCCCACTTTCTTTGCTGACCGCCGCATCCATTAGCTTCGGTAAATCATGACCGTAAAAGATGTTGTCGCCCAAAACTAAAGCACAATCATCATTACCGATGAACTCTTCGCCAAGAATAAAAGCCTGCGCCAGCCCGTCCGGACTTGGCTGCACTTTGTAGTGCAAGTTAAGTCCCCACTGGCTGCCATTGCCTAGCAATTGTTCAAAGCGCGGCGTGTCCTGAGGAGTACTAATAATCAAGATGTCACGAATACCTGCCAACATCAGCGTAGAGAGCGGGTAGTAAATCATCGGCTTATCATAAATTGGCAACAGCTGTTTACTTACGGCCATTGTCACTGGATATAATCGAGTCCCAGAACCACCTGCGAGAATAATACCTTTACGCGTTTTCATTTCATTATCTCTGAATGTCAAATACCTAAATGGGTATTAACTTAAAATTAAATCATTGTTGTAGTGAAAAGCTCGGTGAGCATACGTTTAACACCACGCTCCCACTCTGGAAGAACCAAGCCAAAATTTTTCTGAAACTTCTCAGTATTTAATCTTGAATTATGTGGGCGTTTAGCCGGTGTGGGATAAGATGATGTTGGCACGGCGTGAAGCTTGTTGAGTGCCAGAGTAATGCCAGCGGCACGCGCCTCCTCAAAGACCAGAGCAGCATAGTCGTGCCACGTCGTGGTACCACCTGAGACCAGATGATATACACCGGCAACTTCTGGTTTAACCATGGCTATACGGATTGCATGTGCGGTGCAGTCAGCAAGCAATTCGGCCCCCGTTGGGGCACCAAACTGATCGCTTATGACCGATAGCTCTTGGCGTTCTTTTGCCAGGCGCAGCATTGTTTTAGCGAAGTTGTTGCCTTTACCGGCATAAACCCAGCTGGTTCTGAAGATCAAATGATTGGGGCAATGTGCCTGCAGCGCTATCTCACCAGCGCGCTTGGTTTCACCGTAGACGTTCAGAGGTGCGGTCTCATCGGTTTCTTGCCACGGTGTTTCACCGTTGCCGGGAAAAACATAATCGGTTGAATAATGAACAACCCATGCGCCAATTTTAGCTGCTTCTTTCGCAATCGCCTCCACGCTGGTAGCGTTCAGGAGCTGTGCTAATTCGGGTTCTGATTCTGCCTTATCTACAGCCGTGTGGGCGGCGGCATTGACAATGACATCCGGTTTAATCCGACGCACTGTTTCGGCAATACCTTCCGGGTTACTGAAGTCACCGCAAAATTCCTCTGAGCGAACATCCAGAGCCGTGACTTTGCCTAATGGCGCCAGGGCGCGCTGCAGTTCCCAGCCCACCTGCCCTGTCTTACCAAAAAGTAAGATATTCATTTACGCTCACCGTAATTCTCTTCGATCCAGCTCTTGTAGGCGCCGCTTTTCACATTTTCCACCCACTGCTGGTTATCCAGATACCACTGCACCGTTTTACGGATCCCTGACTCAAACGTTTCCTGAGGCTTCCAGCCCAGCTCACGAGAAATTTTATCAGCGTCGATCGCATAGCGGCGATCGTGCCCAGGACGGTCAGTAACATAGGTAATTTGTTCACGGTATGAACCTGACTTCGGCACAATTTCATCCAACAAATCGCAGATGGTATGCACAACTTCGAGATTTTTCTTCTCGTTATGTCCGCCGATGTTATAGGTTTCGCCGATCTGGCCCTGCGTCACCACGGTATAAAGCGCACGCGCGTGGTCTTCAACATACAGCCAGTCGCGAATTTGATCGCCTTTGCCGTAAATTGGTAGCGGTTTCCCTTCAAGGGCATTCAGAATTACCAGCGGGATCAACTTCTCAGGGAAGTGGAACGGGCCGTAGTTATTCGAGCAATTGGTGACAATCGTTGGAAAACCATAGGTACGCAGCCAGGCGCGAACCAGATGGTCACTGGAAGCTTTTGACGCGGAGTAAGGGCTGCTTGGCGCGTAGGCAGTCGTTTCAGTAAACAGTGGCAATGCTTCGCCCTGTGCAACTTCATCCGGGTGCGGAAGATCGCCATAAACTTCATCAGTAGAAATATGATGGAAACGGAATGCTGATTTCTTAGCTTCGTTCAGCGAAGACCAATAACGACGCGCTGCCTCGAGCAGAACATAAGTCCCAACAATGTTGGTTTCAACGAAGGCTGCCGGGCCGGTAATAGAGCGATCAACATGACTTTCAGCGGCCAGGTGCATGACGGCATCAGGCTGATGTTCATGGAAGAGGCGATCCATGCTTTCTGCATCACAGATATCTGCATGTTCAAAGCAGTAGCGATCGCTGTTTTCTACCGTCGCCAGTGATTCAAGGTTTCCTGCATAGGTTAATGTATCAACGTTCACAACCGAGTCTAGTGTTTCGTTGATAATATGGCGAACGACTGCGGAACCAATAAATCCGGCACCGCCGGTAACAAGAATTTTCACTAGAACAGTCTCTCTATTATTCAGTTATTATTTTCCCGTCGTATCCTTGCGGGAAAAAGAAACGTCAGAACGTATTAGTCTAAATGGATAAACTTTTTAATGCTTTATTTTGGCCACGCTACCGCCCCTGGCTCAGCAGCTACCAGATCACTGTACAACTCATCGATAGGTCTTTCAGAACACATTTAGGATAAATCCCCGCAATTCTGATATTTCATGCCGCGATTAACAAGGGAAATTTTAGGTCTATACACTTCCCTGAAAAAATGGTAACACCATGAAATAGCACAATTTCAGTGATTATTTATAACGCAAAACGGCGGCTAATGTTCTGCCCCTGTCTTAGGCCGAACGCTACGCCACCGTTTAGCAGATTATCTTCCGTGATAACCTCTCAAATCACACTCAGTCTCTTAACTGAGAAGCTTCTGAATGCTCTCGCGAAACTTTTGACCTTCCTTGTGGTTACGCAGTCCATACTGAACGAATGCCTGCATATAGCCCATTTTCTTACCGCAGTCGTAGCTCTCACCGGTCATCTGCATCACTTCGACCTGCTGGGTTTCATTCAAATCCGCAATAGCATCGGTTAACTGAATACGGCCCCACGCGCCCGGCTCGGTTTTCTCAAGCAGCGGCCAAATGTCAGCGGAAAGCACGTAGCGGCCCACCGCCGCGAGATCGGAGTCCAGCGTTTGCGGCTGATCCGGTTTTTCAACAAACTCAACCATCCGGCTCACCTGCCCTTCATTGAGCAGCGGCTCTTGGGTGGTTATCACGGAGTAGGCCGCCAGGTCTTCGTTTGGCATATGCTTAGCAAGTACCTGGCTACGGCCAGTCTCATTGAAGCGAGCAACCATAGCAGCAAGATTGTAGCGCAAAGGATCGGCGCTTGCGTCGTCAAGCACAACATCCGGCAGCACCACAACAAACGGATTATTACCAACGATCGGCTGAGCGCAAAGGATGGAGTGCCCCAGGCCGAGCGGCTGAGCCTGACGTACGTTCATGATGGTGACGCCAGGAGGGCAGATAGACTGGACTTCCGCCAGCAACTGGCGCTTTACGCGCTGTTCAAGCAGCGCTTCCAGCTCGTAAGAGGTGTCGAAGTGGTTTTCAACGGCATTCTTGGAGGAGTGGGTCACCAGCACGATTTCTTTGATACCCGCGGCAACAATTTCGTCGACGATATACTGGATCATCGGTTTATCAACGATTGGCAGCATCTCCTTAGGGATAGCTTTAGTCGCAGGCAGCATATGCATGCCTAAACCGGCTACCGGGATAACTGCTTTTAAATTAGTCATTCTTAGTCCCACCTCTAAATGGTTGGAAGATTATAGTCTTTTCGTGCTCTGATGCCAGCATGAATTCATTAAGCGAATGGTTCATGCTATCGCCGTCCACGGGCAAACGAAATATGTTAAAACCGCTATTTACGCTTCTGTTGACTCAGAATTGTCGTAAAAAGGGTTGCATTATTATTTGCGTGCGGTCGGCAGGGCGAAATTGAGGTTTTCGCTGTTAATGTGAAGTTGATCGACCCGATCTATATCCACCGAGCTTTGCCCTTTTTCATTTACTGCATGAATATTCGCCAACGACAGCAGCGTGTCATCTTTGGCCATAAACTTCCCGCGCACATCTTTGCGAAGGTCGAAATTTAGCTTCAGCGCTGGCCCTACCGTAGAGAGCTGCATCACATTGATATTGCGCATAAAAAGATGCTGAGGTTTGTTATGAAACTCAAGCGTAGCGCGCTTCAGCGTGACGTTGGTCATTGCCACAAAAGAGGTCGCGTTACCGGAGGATACCTGGATGCCGCGCAGCGTGTTATTCAACTCGCTATTATCAAGCTTGATATCGTTAAGCTTAAAATTTTGTGGGATAGACAGATAATTCCCCTTTATCACGCCATAACCAATCAACATCCCTGCACTATTGACCATATCGACATTATCAATCACGAAGTTATCGCAGCCATATATCGCGACGCTGGCGTTATCGATCCCTGCGCTGCGGCTGAAGGTTGGGTTAATATTGCGCGCCTTTACATTGCGAATAAGAAAATGCTTCCCATTCTCAACATGAACTAGCTGCCGGCAGTTGCTGCCGGTGATATTTGCCACCACGAAGTTTTTTACTGCCTGATCTTCAGGGTAATTATTGTTATAGGTGCTGCCCGCCAGCCCAATACCTATCCCCCAGTTAATCTTTCCGTTAGTACAATTGATATTGTCGATAACGTGGTCAGAAATCAGCAGGTCATGGTCGTTTATCGCCACATTCCATTCAATGGCATCCCCTTGCAGGTGGCTGAAATGACCATTGGTAATGCGCACGTTCTCCATCCGGTTGTGAAACCCCTGGCGCAGTATCGCGTAGTTGGCATCGTGTACCGTGATGTTATCAATAGTCAGGTTACGCATGGTGCGGTTATCTTTGCCGCCAATGTAGATCTGCGCGACATTAACAAACCCGCTCATATCGATGCCTTTGATAGCGCAGTCGGACCCTCGTACATCCAGCGTGATGTTGTTAAACCGCCCTTTTCCCTCGCCCACAATCTGGCAGCCATCCTGCAGCACAAAACGCCCTTTGCCGTTGCCTTTGAGACCACCGGCAACGTGTAGCGTTTTCCCCTGCGGCATGAAAATCGCGGTATTGATGCTGTCACAGACTAAATCCGCCGGCACCTGTACGACGTCCGCCCTGGCAAATGCCTGCTTAAAGGCGGCGATCCAGTCGTTTTGATAGAAATCTTTAACATTGACCTGAGATCCCCGACCGATAGCTTTTGCCGGGCCGGGAATAAGGGATGCAGCCGCCAGCGCAGAGCCGGCGGCAAGCAGCTTACGGCGAGACAGGGAAAAAGGAATGCGCTTCAGTGGATTGCTTTTCGACATAAGTCCTCATCATAGGATTCGGTGATTTACAGCGTCTGAAGCTGACGGGCAAGCTGCTGGTAGATAACCTGCTGATTGAACTGGCTGGCGACTTTCTCTCTGGCGCGCGACAGCATCAACTGCAGGTCGCTTTCCGACACGGAAGCAGAGGCCTGCAATTTGTCGGCGAGCGCAAAAGCGTCCTTTTCCGGCACCAGCCAACCCGACTCATCGGCGTCGATAAGCTCGGGGATTCCGCTATGAACGGTTGATACAACGGGGATCCCGACGGCCATCGCCTCCATCAGCGCAACGGGAATACCTTCCATATCACCGTCCTCACCGGTGACAGAAGGCAGCAAGAAGAGGTCGGCGCTATCGAGCATCGCTTTCACCTCATGACTCGGCTTGAAGCCGGGCATAAAGACCACGTCCTCCAGCTGCAGTTGCTCAATCAGCGTCTTCAGACGGCGCTCCCAGGGGCCAATGCCAAGTATGTTGTAGCGAAATGCCACGCCGCGCGCCTTCAGCAGGCGGCAGGCTTCAATGGCAATATGCAGCCCTTTTTTTTCCGTCAGGCGCGCCACCGAGACAATCTCCAGCGGCGTGCCCGGCGTTTTCATGGGCCTCAAAGAAAATTTGTCCATATCCACGCCCATCCGGGATACCGCAATTTTGCTCTCCGGGCAGCCCATCTGCTTCAGGCGGCTCGCCCAGAGATTGCTTATCGGCAACATCAGATCTCCGCGCTCGAACAGCTGCCGATATTCAGGCGTGTAGTGAGCCAGCGCGTCACGGTGCGAGATATCTATGCCGTGGAATACGGTGGCAATTTTGCCCTTTAGCAATCCAAGCTCCTTGAGCTTGGCTGCCGTGACGCCCGCCGGGCCAAAATGCGCGATAAACACATCGGCCTCCAGCGGCTGTTTCTGCCGCCCGCAGATAGATGAAAGGATAAGGTTACGGGCTTCATCGCCATAGCGCGCACGACTTAAGGCTCGCCAGGTTCTGCCTCGCAGGCCTCCGCGTAGCGTATTCAACGCGCGGCTTTGCAGCTTGGCGACTTTACCCTCTGGCTCATCAAGCAACCAGACGGTTTTTTCCGAAAGCCCATAGCTTTTAAACGTCGCGTGGGTATTGGTCAGGTCGCCTTTTTGCAGGGCAACAATCTCAACCTCGTAGCCCATGTCGATAAAAGCGGTGATCTGATTCAGCACAAAGGTTTCCGAAGCCAGCGGAAACTTCAGCAGGAAGAAACCAACCTTCATTTCCCCTCCTTGACTCGCTCAAGCACCGATTCCACCATTTTCATGCCGTTTGCACGCTCGGCGCTCACCGCCGCCGCAAGCCGCTGGTTAATCGGCGGCAATTGCCCCAGCACGTCAGCAACTACGCCCTGTAAAGAACCGTCCAGCAACTGGCGAATATCGATGGCCATTTCAGGCATGCCGAGCTGCTGCATAATGCCTGCGGATTTGTGTTCGTAGTTGATGGCAATGGCCGGCGTGCCGAAGTTCATCGAGATAATTGCCGAGTGCAGGCGAGTCCCCACCGTCAGCTCGCAGGCGGCGAAGATTTTGCCCATCTCAAGATCGTTGAGTTCGTCCATCACCACGTGATAGTCATCGGGCTGCCGGATGTACTGGCGAATGTTGAGCGCCACCATGCGGTCATCTTTGTTATAGCTGTCGATGCCGGTGCAGGTGGAGAGCGCCAGAACCTGGTAGCCCTGCTCAATGGTGCGGTTCACCACTTCGGCAAAGGCCCGCTCATAGGCTTCCTGGGTGGTGCCCAGCCGCTTATCGAACGGCGCAAGTTCGCGCAGCGTAATCGCCACGGTTTTCTTACCTTCAATTACGCCAAGCCAGTGCTTAACCGCATAGCTCGGCACAAAGTCCTCTTCATGCTGCGCCACCAGCCATGCCGTATCGACCCCTTGCTCGACCTTGCTGGTATCTATCTGGCTCTGTTTCATCAGATCCAGGCTCACGGTTTCACGCAGGATAAGCGACTTCGCGTGGCCGAAAACGTAGTTAGCCAGTTGGTTAAACTGCGGCTCCTGGAACGGACCGACGCTGTGGCCAATCATGTACACGGGCTTGCGGGCCATAAAGCTACACAGCGCATGCTCGAATTGGCTCACACCGTACAGATCGACAAAAAACGAGCCGCCAACCTGAATAATCGCGTCGTATTGATGCAGCGACTTAACAAAGTCGATAAAGCCCTGCGGAATAGCGATATTGCGCAGACGCCCGGAATTAGTCGCCTTCGCCAGCAGCACCTGGTGCTGATATTTGCGGCGCAGCACTTTTTTCACCCGGCCCACAATCCCGGCGGCATTGTTGTACTGCTTCATTTGCTTATACAGCCCGTCGCCCAGCACCGGGCGCCCCAGCAGCCAGGCTGAACTCACCGGATAGCGACTCATGACATCCACATGTATGCCGTCATCAAGCGTGGTAATGGCATCGATCAACCCGCGCAAAATGGCGCTATCACCGCGGTTGCCGCAAGTATGGTTGCCAAGAATAAGTAATTTCATATCGACCTCTATATTTATGACGAAGCGGGAAAAAGCGTGTTTTTTCCCGCTTCGTTGTTATTAGCCAGCGCGGAGCAGCGCTTTCAGACGTTCGCTTCGGCAAAACTGTCGCTTCATTTCGACGATCAGCGCATTGCGGGACAAAATAATCATCACCATAAAAGCGGCAGCACCCGCCGCGACCTGTATGCAGAGCAATGCCGCCAGAGGCAGATGCCCGTTAAGCGCCACGCCAAGCCCGGCGCTGACAATCAGCGTCGGAAGCGACAGATAAAAAGGCAGCCAGATGCTGAGGATGTATTCCCGGTAGCTGGAGCCCAGCACCGGCTTGATCATGATGAAATAGCTGAGGACGGTGTTAACCACCTGAACAAGCAGAAAACCGAGCGTGACGCCGAGCGCGCCGCCCAGCTGGCCGCCGATAATAATGGCCGGGATAAACAGGAAGGTTTTAAATACGTTGAACTTAAAGCTGATGTCCACGCGGGCCTTCGCCATCAGCAGCGACCCTATCGGGTTACCGATGGAGCGCAGCAGGCCGACGACGCACAGCAGCTGAAGGATGGGCGTAATGAACTGCCATTTTTCCCCGAACACCAGCGGAACGAAGTTATTTGATACCACCATCAACCCCAGCAGCGCCGGGAAGTTGATGATGCCGACAATCGACAGCAGCTTGTAGAAGTTCACCCGCAGCTTCGCGGTGTCATCCTGAATCTTGGCAAACGCCGGGAACAGCACGCGGGTAATGATCGGGTTGAGCTTCATCGGCGGGACAACGGCGACGTTATAAGCCAGGTTATAACCACCGGCGACGCTGGCGCCGAGAATACGCGCCAGCACCAGCGTGGAAAGGTTGGTATTGACGTAGTTGATCACGCTATCGGCGGTCAGCCATGCGCCAAACTTCAGGTTGGAATTGACCGACTTCAGGGAGAAGTGGAATCCCGGACGGTAAATCTTTCGTCCAAAGAAGCCAAACAGCGAGGTGCGTACCGCGGTGTTCACCAGGTAACCGATGATTGCCGTGATGGCGAACGGGTAGTACATCGCCGCCGTAACGGTCACGCTAAAGCCCACCAGCACGGACACCGTCTCAATCGAACCGATTTTTGAGAACTCGAGCTCCTTTTGCATCAGAGCACGAAACTGCTGCCCGTGTGGGATGACGATAAAAGCAAAGGAGAGCATTTTGATCAGCGGCGACAAATCCGGGTTATGCAGCACGCTGGCAATCACATCGCTCAATAAAAAGATCGCGACACATACCACAACGCCCAGGCTGACGTTTAACCAGTACAGCGTGGTTAGCTCCAGCTGGCTTATCTCTTTGCGCTGGATAATGGAGTTGGCAATACCAAAATCAGACAGCGTATCGGCCAGGGCGATAATCACCAGCGACACGGTAAGCAGGCCAAACTGGTGGTTATCAATGGTTCTGGCCAGAATAGTCATCTGCGCCAGCCCCAGGCCAATAATAATCACCGTGGCAATCGCGGACCATTTTGCGCCGCTGATGGTTTTTTCTCTCAGGCTCATTTCGGGTTCCGGTCAGTAGGCCGCTTTGTTAACAAAGCCTTTGAAAACGGTCAGGAAAACAATCTTGATGTCGAACCACAGGCTCCATTCGCGAATGTATTCCAGGTCAAATTCCACGCGCTTTTCCATCTTGTCGAGCGTGTCGGTTTCCCCGCGCCAGCCGTTAATTTGCGCCCAGCCGGTAATACCGGGTTTGACCTTATGGCGCAGCATGTAGCCTTCGATTAACGCGCGGTATTCCTCATTGTGGGCAACGGCATGGGGACGAGGGCCGACAATTGACATTCCGCCAAGCAGGACGTTGATAAACTGCGGCAGCTCGTCCAGCGAAGTGCGGCGCAGAAAGCTCCCGATGGGCGTAATACGCTTGTCGCCTTTGGTTGCCTGCACCACCACCGCGTCGTTCTCCATCACTTTCATCGAGCGGAATTTCCAGACCTTGATAGGCTTACCGTCCATCCCATAGCGGGTCTGGCGGAAAATAACCGGCCCCGGCGAAGTCAGCTTCACCGCAAGGCTGATGCACAGTAGAACCGGGGAAATCAGCAGCAGAATAAAAGAGGACAGCACGATATCTTCCAGCCGCTTAAGCACGCTATTGAAGCCGCTCAACGGGGTTTCAAACAGCGGCACGACGGGCACGCCGTTCACCTCTTCGGTACGGGCATTAAGAATATTGAAGGTAAAAACATCGGGGATCAGCAGCACGGAACAGGTGGTATCCGCCAGTTCGCTCACCAGCTGTTTAATACGGGACTCATGACTCATCGCCATCGCAATGTAGATTTTATCAATCTCGCCGTTGCGAGCGTCGGCCACGAGCGTATTGAAGTTGCCCATATAGTTGATCAGCGCGCCTGCCGGTGGTTCATCGTCGTACACGCCCAGCACGTTAAAGCCCAGCCACGGCTCATTTTTAAAGCTTTGCGCCAGTACCTGCCCGACCGGCAGAGAGCCCGCAATGGCGACACGACGCGTATTAAAACCTTTATTACGCAGCCAGCCTGCGGCAAACCGAATCCACGAGCGGCAAATAACCAGCCCGACACCGGTCAGAACATACCAGGCCAGATAAACCCCAAACGAGCCGTCAAAATCGCTATTGAAGGCAAGCACCCCGGCGCTAAAAATGACGCTCAGCGTCCAGTTCTGCAGCAGCAGGAAGAGCTCGCTGGAGATTTTCACCCCACGCCAGGAACGGTAAAAATCCGTCATCCCACCGATCATCTGAAACACAACGAGGGTCAATAAAGCCATCAGCAGATGCATATAGAGAAACGGCAACGCGTTAGCCTTGCAGACCATCCACAGCCCGGCAAACATGATGCTGATGTCGGAAAAACGTTGCACCATAGAGATCAACGATGCGTTGGTTTTTGGCAGCTCGCGCTTTTTTAGATTTGTCATCGTTTTACCTTTGAAAGAAGTCGCATCGGTGTTTTCCCCCTCAACCCAACCCTCTCCCCAAGGGGGAGAGGGGGTAATAACTGGAACCAGGAGCATTCCCTCTCCCGCCAGGAGAGGGCCGGAAGTTCTGGCTCCTGACTTTCCCCTCTCCCTTCCAGGGAGAGGGCCAGGGTGAGGGTTAAAACACACAGATGCGGCAGATTACTGGTTCAGCAAAGCCATAATTTCCTGCGTTCGCACCTGCATCAGCGTCTCGTCGCCGCGAGACTCCACGTTCAGGCGCACCACCGGCTCGGTGTTAGAGCTGCGCAGGTTGAACCGCCAGTCACCAAACGCCATGCTGATCCCGTCCGTGTGGTCGATCTCTTCCGCGTGCGGGCCAAAATGCGCGCGCACGCGCTCAATCGCCGCGGCAGGCGCTGCCAGCTTGCTGTTTATTTCCCCACTTGCCGGCCATGCCGCCATACGGTCACGTACCAGCTCACCCAGCGTTTTCCCTTTCAGGCACAGCAGCTCAGTCACCAGCAGCCACGGGATCATTCCGCTGTCGCAGTAGGCAAAGTCGCGGAAGTAGTGATGGGCGCTCATTTCGCCGCCGTAAATCGCATCTTCTTCACGCATGCGCTCTTTGATAAACGCGTGCCCGGTCTTCGACATCACCGGTTTGCCACCCGCGCGCTCGACGATGTCCACCGTGTTCCAGGACAGGCGCGGGTCGTGAATGATTTTCGCGCCGGGCTGTTTTTCGAGGAACGCCGCCGCCAGCAGGCCCACGATGTAGTAACCCTCAATAAACTGCCCTTTCTCGTCGAACAGGAAGCAGCGGTCAAAATCCCCGTCAAAGGCGATGCCCATATCGGCTCCGTGCTCAATCACCGCGTCGCGGGTATCGGCGCGGCACTCGGGCAGCAGCGGGTTAGGAATACCGTTCGGGAAATTACCGTCCGGCGTGTTGTGCACCTTCACGAAGGTCAGCGGCACGTTCAGTGCCTTTAAGCGGGCTTCGATAGCGTCCACAATCGGGCCTGCCGCGCCGTTACCGGAGTTGACCACCAGCTTTAGCGGTTTGATGTTGCTGACGTTGATGTAGGAGAACAGATGGTCAAGGTAGGCTTCCACCACCGACACTTTCTGGTAGCTGCCGCGCGCCGCCTCATTTACCGGCGGGAAGTCGTTGGCTTCCGCCAGGCGCTGCACGTCGCGCAGGCCGGTGTCGCCGCTGATCGGGCGGGCGCCCTGGCGCACCAGCTTCATGCCGTTGTAGTCCATCGGGTTGTGGCTGGCGGTCACTTCGATACCGCCGTCCACGTTCAGATGCCAGGTCGCAAAATAGATTTCTTCGGTGCCGGACAGGCCGATATCCAGCACGTCCACGCCCGCATCCTGCAGGCCACGCGCCAGCGCCTGTTTCAGCGATTCGCTGGTCAGGCGAACGTCGCCGCCCAGCACGATAGTTTTCGGCTTCAGGTACTCGCCGTAGGCGCGGCCGATGCGCCAGGCGATGTCTTCGTTCAGCTCGTCGCCCAGGCGACCGCGGATGTCGTAGGCTTTAAAACAGGTCAGTTGCTGCATGATTTCGCTCCTTCGGGCAACAGTTACCCAACCCACGGGTTCGTGGCCCGTGGAGAATGTTTACAATCAGGGATTAAATGCGCCCGTAGCGATCCTGGAAACGGACGATATCGTCTTCTTCCAGGTAAGTACCGGAGCGAACCTCGATCAGGTCGAGAGGGATTTTTCCAGGGTTTTCCAGGCAGTGAGTCATGCCGAGCGGAATGTAGATAGACTCGTTTTCACCCAGCAGCTTCACCTCATCACCCAGCGTGACTTTCGCGGTCCCCGCCACCACAATCCAGTGCTCGGCGCGGTGATGGTGCATTTGCAGGGAAAGCCCCTCGCCCGGCTTGACGGTGATGCGCTTCACCTGGTAACGCTCACCGGCGTCGATGGAGTCATATTTTCCCCACGGGCGGTAAACTTCACGGTGGTTATGGTGCTCGTGGCGACCGTCGCCTTTAATGCGCTCCACTACTTTTTTCACGCTCTGGACGTGATCGCGGTCGGCAATCAGCACGGCATCCTTGGTTTGCACCACCACGAGATCTTTCACGCCAACGGTGGTGACCAGGCCGGACTCGGCATAGATGTAGCTGTTTTCGGTTTCGTGGCTGATGACGTCGCCATGATGTACGTTGCCGTCCGGGTTTTTGGCGCTAATTTCCCACAGCGATGACCAGGAGCCGACATCGCTCCAGCCCGCGTCCATTGGCACCACGACCGCATCAGCGGTTTTTTCCATAACCGCGTAGTCGATAGACTCATCCGGGCAGTCCAGGAATGCCTGCTCGTCCACGCGCACAAAGTCGAGGTCCGGGTCAACGCCCGCCATCGCTTTTTCACAGGCGGCCAGAATATCCGGGCGAAATTTAGCCAGTTCTTCCAGATAACGGCCTGCGCGGAACAGGAACATACCGCTGTTCCAGTAATACTCACCGCTGGCAACATAGGCCTGAGCGGTAGAGAGATCGGGTTTTTCTACAAACTGAGCCACATTGAAAGCCAGTGCATCAACGCCGTTCTCCGGGCTGATAACGCCGCCGCGGCGAATATAGCCATAGCCCGTTTCCGGCAGGTCCGGGACAATACCAAAGGTCACCAGCTTGCCGGCTTCGGCATACGGCATCGCGCTACGCACCGCCGTGCGGAAAGCCTCTTCATTCTGGATAACGTGATCGGCGGCCAGGATCAGCATCAGCGGATCCTGCTGAGGCTGATTACGCAGTGCGGCCAGTGCCGCCAGTGCAATAGCGGGTGCCGTATTGCGTCCGGCGGGCTCCAGCACGATATTTTCGGTCAGTTTATTCAGCTGGCGCAGCTGCTCGGCAACGATAAAGCGGTGCTGCTCGTTGCAAATGACTACCGGGCTTTCGCACTCCACTCCGTTAAGGCGATTGATGGTGGTTTGCAGCATGGTCAGCTCCCCTTTCAGGCAGAGGAACTGCTTGGGGTACAGCACGCGAGACAGCGGCCAGAGGCGACTGCCGTTTCCGCCCGCCATGATCACCGGATAGAGTTGTGACTGACTCATAATTTATCCCCGAATGTCAGCAATAAATTGGCTTAACACGTTCTCTTTTTCGAGCGTGCGTTCGGCATATTCACGTGCCACCGTGTTGTTTTGAGGAAGCTGCAGGCACTTTTCTATACCCGCCGCCAGCGCATCGGCGGATTCAGGCATCACGCAAACCGCAATGCCAGGATAAGCGTCGCAAAGCTGGCCCAGCTCGGTTTCCGGCTCGGCGGTAATTACCGCATTCCCGCCTGCCGCCAGGATATTGGTCAGTTTTGAAGGCAGTACGGCATCCGCCGCCCCACGACGCTGAATGACCAGATGACAGTCGGCCAGGCAAAGCAGCGCCGGGAGCGCTTCGTAAGACTGAAGCGGGTGGAAAACCACATTGTTTAGCCCGTGGACATGCACCAGTTTTTCGAGACGTTCTTTGCCGCCCCCCTGGCCAACAATCACGAATAAGTACGGGCTCTCGGCGAACCGGCCCGCCACTTCAATAAGCGTTTCCAGCCCTTGCTTTTCGCCAATGTTGCCGGAGTACAGCACGATTTTTTTATCTTCCGGCAGATTGAGCGCCCGGCGGACGGCTTCTATTTGCTCGGGAGCAACATCGCGAAAACGCGCCACTTCCGACCAGTTAGGGAAGAAAATCACCCGCTGCGGATCCACGCCTTTCTCGGTGGCTTTATTCATCATCGAGCGAGAAATTGTGGAGACGTTATCGACGTTGTGCAGGCCGCTCTTTTCAAAGCGCTGGGCAAGACGAGCAATTTTGCCCGGCGTCTTACCTGCCATACCCAGGCCAAGCATCGCGTCCACTTCATAATCCTGGATATGCAGCAGCGTGCGTGCGCCGCTCAGTTTTGCCAGCAGGCGCATACCCGGGACGCAAAACAGCGTCGGCACCACGCCAATTACGCGATCTGGCTTCCAGCCGCGCTGGGCGAGAAGCGGGAAAAATGAGCTCAGCGCGAAACTGCCTAAATGCAGCAGGCGCTTGAGCGTAGAAGGCTGCTTTGGCACATACAGCGGGCAGCGCCAGACGGTCGCTTTACCCTGCTCTTTTTTGTATTTCCATGCCGAGTAGTCCGGGTGAACTTTCCACACCGGATAGTAAGGAGGCGCGGTGATCACCCGCACCTCATGGCCCCGGCTGGTCATCCACTCCACCATTTCACCGGTGTACTTGCCGATGCCGGTCAGCTCCGGTGAATAGTTAATGCCGTAGACCAGAATTTTCATAAGCCCGGTACCTTCCCTTTGCCCTGCTTAATGAAGTAAGCGCGGCTGTTGTCGTGCACGTCTTCACGCTTAAGCAGCGCTTCCGGCGTCAGCCAGCAGTATGCTGTATGCTGCTCGGACGGCAGATTCAGCTGCTTGTCGTCCACCCGCAGGCGGAAGCCGAGCACCACGTAATGCGTCGAGAAATCTTTTCCGGAGAAGTTATCGCCGTAAAAGTGCTGCCAGATGCCGTAAAACTCTCCGTTCGCCAGGGTGAAGGATGTTCCCAGCTCCGCCTCCGTCAGGCGCATAAACGCGTTAGCCAGGGTTTCATCCTTCTGCACGCGCCCGCCCGGCACAAACCAAAAGCCCTTTGCAGGGCGATTGGTGCGCAGGCCAAGCAGGAACTCACCCGCCTGGTTTTCGACGATAAGATCGATGGAGATCAGCGGAGTCGCGCTCACGACGGTGGCAAAATCTTCAGCGCTCAGGAACATACTTACCCCCGGAACCGCTGCTGGTTTTCGAGGAACCACTGGTAAGTGCTGGCGAGGCCCGCCTCCAGGGAAATCTCGTGATACCAGCCGAGGCGATGCAGGCGGGAAACGTCCAGCAGCTTGCGAGGCGTGCCGTCCGGCTTGCTGGCGTCAAACACCACCCGACCACGGTAGCCGGTGACTTTCGCCAGCGTCTGCGCCAGCTCACGGATGGTGCAATCCACGCCGGTACCGACGTTAATGTGCGACAGCATCGATTCGGTGTTTTCCTGCCACACTTCCTGATCCAGCTCCATCACGTGAATACTGGCCGCGGCCATGTCGTCTACGTGCAAAAACTCGCGCATCGGCGTTCCGCTGCCCCACACCACCACGTCAGGTGCGTTCTCCTGCGTGGCTTCGTGGAAGCGGCGCAGTAGCGCCGGAATGACGTGGGAGTTGCTCGGGTGGAAGTTGTCGTTCGGCCCGTACAGGTTGGTCGGCATCACCGAACGGTAATCCCGCCCGTACTGGCGATTGTAGGACTCGCACAGCTTGATACCGGCTATCTTGGCAATCGCATACGGCTCGTTCGTGGCTTCAAGCGTACCCTGCAGCAATTCGCTTTCGGCCATCGGCTGCTTCGCCATCTTCGGGTAAATACAGGATGAGCCGAGGAACAACAGTTTGTTCACGCCGTGCGTGTGCGCGGCATGGATAATGTTGCTTTCGATCATCATGTTCTCGTAGATGAACTCCGCCGGGTAAGTGTTGTTGGCGACGATGCCGCCCACTTTTGCCGCCGCCAGGTATACCTGGTCGATTTTCTCGCTGGCAAAAAAGGCATTCACCTCACCGGTGTCCAGCAGATTCAGCTCATCGCGCCCGCGCAGCACCAGCTCAACGTCATCGCGCTGCCCGAGCTGGCGGACGATGGCCGAGCCGACCATGCCACGGTGGCCGGCAACAAAGATACGTTTCTTATTCATACTCAGGACTCCAGCGCGATGGCGACCTCGTAACCATGGGACTTCAGCAGGGAGTGTTTCTTCGCCGCTTCCAGGTCTTTGGCCACCATCTCGCCGACCATCTCCTGCAGGGTAATTTCCGGTTTCCAGCCCAGCGTTTCGTGCGCTTTAGTAGGGTCGCCCAGCAGGGTTTCAACTTCCGCAGGACGGAAATAGCGCGGGTCAACGGAGACGATCACATCCCCCGGTTTCACGCCTGGTGCGTCGTGGCCCGTGACGGAAACCACAATGCCCTTCTCTTCCACGCCCTGGCCTTCAAAGCGCAGCTTGATGCCGAGCTGCGCGGCAGCCATTTCCACAAACTGACGCACGGAGTACTGCACGCCGGTGGCGATAACGAAGTCTTCCGGCTTTTCCTGCTGCAGCATCATCCACTGCATTTTCACGTAGTCTTTGGCATGGCCCCAGTCGCGCAGGGAATCCATGTTGCCGAGGTACAGGCACTTCTCCAGGCCCTGAGCAATGTTGGCGATGGCGCGGGTAATTTTACGCGTCACGAACGTCTCGCCGCGGCGTGGAGATTCGTGGTTAAACAGAATGCCGTTACAGGCATACATGCCGTAGGATTCACGGTAGTTAACGGTGATCCAGTAGGCGTAAAGCTTGGCAACCGCGTACGGAGAGCGCGGGTAGAAAGGCGTGGTCTCTTTCTGTGGAATTTCCTGCACCAGACCGTACAGCTCGGAGGTGGAGGCCTGATAGAAGCGGGTTTTCTTTTCCAGTCCCAGGAAGCGAATGGCTTCCAGCAGGCGCAGCGTACCCATCGCATCCACGTCAGCGGTGTATTCAGGGGATTCAAACGAAACCGCCACGTGGCTCATCGCCCCAAGGTTGTACACTTCATCCGGCTTCACTTCAGACAGAATGCGCGTCAGGTTGGAGGTGTCGGTCAGGTCACCGTAGTGCAGATGGAATTTCGGGTTGCCCGCGTGTGGATCCTGATAAATATGGTCAACGCGCTCGGTGTTGAAAGAAGATGCGCGACGCTTGATACCGTGAACTTCATAGCCTTTTTCCAGCAGGAATTCCGCCAGGTAAGAGCCGTCTTGTCCGGTGACACCCGTAATGAGAGCTACTTTAGTCATGATATTTTATCCTCTGTGAACATTTTTATTGGCCCTTACCCCTCACCCCATCCCTCTCCCCGAAGGAGAGAGGGCGAGAACCGCTAACGCGTAGAGCGAGGGTAAAAGTAATTACGCGCGTTCGCGTATTTTTACTGCCGGGTTACCCCGGCAAACGGCATTCGCCGGTAATGATTTATAAACGCTGCTCCGTGCCCCCACGACGCAGCCATTACCTATCGTGACGCCAGGGGAAACAAACACATCCGTTGCCAGCCAGCATTTTTCGCCGATAACAATCGGTGACTGGGTAATATCAAAATGCTGGCTCATATAATCGTGACTGCCGGTGCACAAATAACACTTTTGTGACACCACGGAATTTGCGCCGATGGTAATTTCGCCGAGGGTATAAAGCACCGCGTCGTCGCCAACCCAGGCATAATCTCCGAGCGTTAACTTCCACGGATAGGTAATTTTCACCGACGGGCGAATAACAACTTTTTTGCCTACCTTCGCCCCAAAAATGCGTAATAAAAAGGCACGCCACGGATATAAAACCTGCGGAGACCAGGCAAATAACGTGGCCTGTACCGCCCACCACAATTGCACTTTAATGCCGCTCGCGCCGCGAAACCCCCTCGGTACACTGAAGCCGCTTAAATCCTGCATAATATTTCCCGTGTGCTTTAGGTTTTGTTATAAAGCGCTTTGGCTTTGCCGGTTGTTTTTAACCGCAGTTGAAAAGAGAGTTCTGCAATGAATCCCGGCACGCGTAAAATTTTACGCTGCACGTTTTTTGCATCCTGGCACAGCTCAACGTTATTAGAGGTAGAAACGCCGCCCATTGAGAATTCAGACACCAGGCCTTTGATACGTTTGAAGGCATAGCCGCTTTTATACATTTTTGCCGCCAGCGCATAATCGGATGAGACTTTATATTGCAGATCGTAAGGGTATTTACGCAGGCCGGATAACGGGAAAAAGATCGCCTGATGGCTTGCCGGCAGGCTGTGATAGATATACCAGCCACGCTTAGCGCTGCGGCGAATTTTATTGCCGTCGCCAAAGTCCAGCAGCGCGTCGCCAATCACCATCGCATCGTCACGCTCGCCTACGGCTGCCAGCTGATAAATCACCCCAGCAATCTCAGGGTGGAAAGCATCGCCGGAGTTCAGAAAGAGCGCGTAGCGCCCCTGCGCCATAGCAATCCCTTTGTTCATCGCGTCGTAAATGCCGTTGTCTTTCTCGCTGACAAAGCGCAGGTTGTACTGGCCCTGCAGACCTGAAAGGAACTCGGCCGTGCCATCCGGGGAATCACCGTCAACGACGATCCATTCAAACTCAATGTTTTTGGCCTGTGCCAGATGCGCCAGTGATTGCCAGGTTTTCACTACCCCGTCATAATTACGCCATGCGACTGTAATAACACTTAATAACATTATTGCGCACCTCCTGGCAGCGAACGATTAATTGCTTTACGCAAAATAAATGGGCAAACAATTAAAAATGCGTATTCCGGACTAAAAATCGAACCGGTAAAAAACAAGGATACAGGCATAAACAACCAAAGCTGAACACGATAATTCTCATTATTGCCGAATGCATTGCGCATCATTTTCATGACTCGCCACATATAGCCAACGGTCATCAGCAGTGCAAACCATGAAAAATAAATAATCAGCAGATACAGTCCATTGTCCACGGTTTTCCCTACGTCCGCACCGTTAAATATTCCGAATGATGCGACATATTCATAGAGTGAACCAAAACGAACTACCCCATCAACGTTTGCCAGAGAATAACCCACCATGGCTAACGGACCAATTATTCGGTAATACGATGAAGATCCTTCCGTACCTAAATCACCAATACGTGTTGCAATATAAGGAAATGCAAACACCAGACCGATCAAAAAAACGGCTAAAGAGATAATTGCTAACGGCAACTTCTTTTTAATGGCACTTTTATTAAGGTATTGGAATGCCCACTCCAGCAGGTAAAACAAAATAAACGTCATCACCCCGGAGAAGGATCCTGAAAGGATTATCCCTAAAAGAATCATAACATCAGTTTTCGGCGTTTTGATACCAAACTGTTTGATACTGAGCCAAATTGAGATTAATGCCAGGGCGAAGAAAGCGGGCTCAAAATAGAGCGCGGTGGTACGCCGCCCACCGAAGCTAATAAAGTTGAGCACGTAGCTGTTGCTGTAGATGAGAAACTTCGAAATTTTCTCAATCAAACTACTGCCGCCGGTCAGGATAATCTGGGCCATTTCCGCGGCGGCAAGCGCGACGATAATGCCGACAACACCGTAGAAAAAACGCAGTATCTTACGGTGATTTCGCTGCGAAATAGTCTTGAAGCGGCAGCTCCAGGTCAACCCGAGAATCAGGACGATATAGACAAACAGCATCATCGAGGTGACGTATTTTCCGGGATCCAGCGACTGCCCGAAGATGTAGTTAAATGCCGTCAGACCCGCCCCCACGCCCAGCGCAATCATCAGCTTTTTAAGGTTGATGCGCTCGATATACAAAAACAGCATGGCCGGCAGGAAGGTCACGATGGTTATCGGGAAACTTTCCCCGAGGGAGGCAAGCTTAACGTTCACCACCAGATAGATGAACGGCAGCAGCAGATAGCTACAGACCCTGATAGAACGAGACATACTCCTCCAGCATCTGTTTCCCGCTGTAGGCCTGGCGGCTGGCTGCACGGAAGGTCGCTAAATCAGTCGCGAACACCTGCTCCGCCAGTTGGGCTTTTTTGAGCTGCACCAGCGCCAGAACCTGCTCAGGCGTGAAAGTCTTACCGCCCACCTTGCGCAGAACTTCGTCTGCCGCTTCGCTGCTCGTCGCCACCACCGGTACGCCGATAGAAAGCGCTTCGCAAAGGATCAGCGGGTAGTTATCCACCCGGGAACTGAACACCAGGCTGTCCATGGTATTCAGCTCGCTCATCAGCGCGCGTTTGTCGGTCATGTAGCCGTGGTTCACCACGTTAGCGCCTTCAAACGGCGAGAACTTGCCGAAGGTATGCAGCTCAATGCTGTTCCCCAGCGCCATCATCGCCTGCACCAGCTTCTGGTTGGTTTTGCCGTCATAGCGCAGGTCGTGGGCAACAATCGCCACGCGGGGTTTTGCCGTTGCCACGCCGCTTTCAGGCAGCTCGGCCAGAATCGCCTCGGTTGCCACGTCGATACCGTTATTGATGATTTTGCAGCGCCCTGCCCCATAGAGCTGGTTAAAGGCTTCCGCCACGTGCTGGCTGGGAGAAATAAACCTGCAGCCAAGTGCCAGCATTTCACGGAACAGCTGGCGTTTTCCCTCCACTTGCTGATGGGCCTTATCGACCTTCACCGGTGGATAGTTGTTCAGCGTCGGGCATTTGACGCAGCCCGTTTTCCAGCCTTCGCAGCCGTCGAGGAAAGCGCAGCGTCCGGTAATGCTCCAGTGGTCGTGCAGCGTCCAGACAAAGGTAACGTCCGGTTTATGCGCCTTCACCCGCTGGCAAAACGACACCATTTCCTCCAGGTTCAGCCAATAGCTATGCACCACGTGAAAATGCAGCACCACGGGCTGCTGGCTGCGTGTGACGCGGCGGTAAAGCTTGTTCAGGTTGCCAAACGGATCGCGATTCAAGAAGCGGAACAGCGCGATATTGGCAACAGAGACCATGCGCGGCGTAAGCTTTTCAACGTCCTGGTACAGGTCGTGGCTGGCGCTTTTCTTGCCGCCTTTGCCATAGCCATAAATAAAACGTGATGACAACCCGGCAAGGCGTGCACGTTGATGGAGATCCAGCGCTACGCCCGCGGCGCCGCCTTCTGCAAGGCGCACATTAAACTGCATGATGTTCATTTGATCACCTTAACCCGCGCTTTTTCACCCACCACCAGCGCGTTGTCCGGCACGCTGTCCAGCACCACGCTGCCCGCGCCCACCGCCACGTTATTGCCGATGGTGATGTCGCCCACGATAATCACGTTGGCGCCCAGCTCAACGCCGTGACCAATCACCGGGCAGGACAGGCTGTTGCCGCGGTTGCCGATGGTGACGCCGTGGCGGATGGTGAAATCATCCCCCGCGACGACGAACTTATTGATAACCACCGCGTAGCCATGGTGGATAGTGAAGCGGCGGCCAATGGTGGCGGCCGCCTGAATTTCATAGCCAAACAGGCATTCGGTAATAAAGCGGTAAGCCAGCAGTACCGGCGCCGCCCAGAGGTTGTTGATCACGCTTTTCTTGCGCCACACCGAGCAGAAGTGGGCAACGCGGTAGGCCAGCACCATGCAGCACGGACGCAGGCTCCAGCTATTGGCTCGAATATCTTCCAGCACGCTTATTTCCCCCGCAGGCTGTCGGCGAGGCGCTTGCCGTTGCGCACCGTCAGCAGGGCTAACAGCGTGCGCAAAGACATACGCTTGTTGCGGATCTGGTAGAGCGTATACAGCTGGTATTTCTTGCTGCCGCGGTCGAATTTATCTTTGTGCTTGCGGTAGAAGTGGAAATAACCGGCGAATTTCTTCGGCGATTTGGTTATCTGCATTTCGCCGTGATTCACGTGCAGAATTTGAGTTGCCTCTTCCACCTTCCACGGCTGGCCGTACTCCACCACCATACGCAGAAAGATGTCGTAGTCCTGCGCCGCTTTCAGCTCGGTATCAAACAGGCTGCTCTTAAAACGCTCGGCGTAGGTGAACACCTGGTTGCCAATGATGTTGCGCTTATAGAACAACTTCAGCGAATACGGCGACTTCGGGTACAGCGGCAGACTGGCCGGCTGTGAGTAAACCTGCCCTTCGCACAGATAGTCGTTAGCGTATAAAAACGCGTGGGTGACCAGCTGATGCTGATGGGACAGAAACACCGACAGGCGGTTAGGCGTCCATTCATCGTCATCATCAATGCCGGTGATG
This sequence comes from Enterobacteriaceae bacterium RIT693, assembly GCA_009668225.1. Lineage (GTDB taxonomy): Bacteria > Pseudomonadota > Gammaproteobacteria > Enterobacterales > Enterobacteriaceae > Cedecea. The sequence goes on from WJYK01000008.1 coordinate 23,369, forward strand.
AACCGCCCCTGCGCCAGCTGAATCGCCTGATTGCGTACCGCGCAGGCGCCGCTGTTAACGTCGTTATGAATGTACCGCACCCGGGGGTCGCCGAGGTCTGCCACAAACTGCTGCAGCTGCTGGAAGCTGGCCGAGCAGTCATCGACGATAATCATTTCCCAGTGGTCATAATCCTGACGCAGCACCGAATTTATGGCCCGAATGGCCAACTGCTGGCGGTTCCACGTAGGCATATAAATAGAGATAAGCGGGCGAGTTGCGCTGCTGTTCATGGCCATCACCTTATTTAGCATCCGACTTATATTCGTATTCGTAATACCCGTAATCCTGGTAGCCGGTGGCTCTGCGGAATATCGAGTTAAGGATCACGCCGCGCACCGCAATACCGTTTTGTTCGAAGCGGCTAAGACTGGTTTCCACCTCTTTCAGCGTGTTCACCGCGTAGCGAGCAACCATCAGCGTGGTTCCCGCGTGGCGGCCTACAATCGCCGCGTCAGTCACGGCAAGGATTGGCGGAGTATCGATCAGGACGAGGTCATAGTTTTCGCTGGCCCATTTCACCAACTGGGCAAAGCGCTCGTTCATCAGCAATTCTGACGGATTAGCCGGCACTTGCCCGCGAGGAATCAGGTCAAAATTCGGCACGGAGGTTTTCTGCGCACAACGGGTAATATCACCCTGCCCTGAAAGTACGTCGGACAGCCCGTTAACGTTGGTCGTTCCCAACAGTTCGTGGGTATAGCCTTTACGCATATCGCAGTCCATCAACAACACGCGCTTATTCGTCTGGCTAATCACGGCCGCGAGGTTGGCACAAACAAAGGTCTTACCGATGGACGGGCTAACGCCGGTCAGCATCAGAACATTGTTGGGTGCCTGCATCATGGCGAAGTGCAGGCTGGTTCGCAGGCTGCGGATGGCTTCAATCGCCAGGTCGGTTGGATTACCGACGGCCAGCAGCTGGCTTTGCTTATTACGTTTAGCGCCTTTCACATTACGCAGGCTGGCGTGATCGCGGGTTTTCTGCCACTCGGAAAGTGGAATGCTCGCGTAGACGCTAAGCCCCGCTTCTTCCAGCACCGTTGGACTTTCGATGCCGCCGTTAAACAGCGAGCGCAGCAGCACGCCAATAATGGAAACGATAAGACCCAGAATAATGCTGCCCAGCACCACCAGCGCGCGCTGCGGTTTAACCATTCCCGGTTGCGCGATCGCCGGGTCAACAATACGTACGTCTCCCACCGTGCTGGCTTCGGTGATTTTCAACTCCTGCTGTTTGTTCAGCAGTTGCATATAAACCTGCTGGCCGGACTCCACATCGCGCGTCAGGCGCACAATTTCCTGCTGGGTTTTCGGCATCGCGGCAATGCGATTTGTCAGGCGTGCTTTCTGGTCTTCCAGCGTTTTACGCTGTTCCAGCAGCGTGCGGTATGACGGGTGAACTTTGGTGTACAGCTTTGAGATTTCCGCCTCTTTGAAGGTCAGCTCATTAAGCTGAGAATCAATGTTCACCACGGAATCAAGCAGCGATTTAGCTTCCAGCGAAAGATCCACTGAATCCTGGCGCTGGCGATAAGCATTAAGTTTGTTTTCCGCTGCATCCAGATTACCGCGGACTTCCGGCAGCTGCTCGGCCAGGAATTTCAGACTTTTTGCCGCTTCCTCGGATTTACGCTGTACGTTTTGGGCAAGGTAGTTACGGGTGATGCTGTCCAGGATTGCACGAATCTGGTCTTTATCTTCCCCGGTATAAGACAGGCTAAGCACGCCGGTATCTTTGCCGTTCTCGGTCACCGTCAGGTTGCCCAACAGCTGGTTTATCATGCCCAGCGTGGAGTACTTCACCACGGTGAAATTGTCACCCGGCTGCGCCTGGATGCCGTCAATCTGCATGGTCACCCCGCCTTTACTCAGCGGCTTCCCCACCTCACCTTTAGCGCTAAACCCTTTGTCGCTGGTCAGCTGATACTGCTTGTCGTTCAGGACTTCAACGGTGAAGGTGTCTTTGTTCATTGCTGACGGCAGGTTAAAGGTGGTGACATTCACCGTGTCATTCTGGTGTCCCTGCAGCCGGTCCCAGCCTGCGCCAAACAGCCAAAAGGTGTTCTTGGTAACCGAAATATCCAGGTTCAGATCGTCAACGGTTTTACCCAACACCAGGCGAGATTGAATGAGCTGAATTTCTGCGGCAGAAGCCGGGGGCTTATTGCTCAGCGCGGAGCTGATGTCATTGACCAGCGTGTTACCGGCATTTTGTTCGATTTGCACCAGCGCGTCGGCCTTATACACCGGCGTCGCAAACAGCGCATACACCACGGCCAGCGCCGCAAACAGCCCTGTAATGCCGATAACCCACCAGCGAGCTTCCAGCACGGTGCCAAACAAACGGCCGATATCAATTTCGTCATTGCCCTCGGTCGGGGCGCTCGAACGGCGTACTTTCTCTGTCATTGTTAACCCTGATGAGCGTTAAGTGCGTTAGCCCACTTTTGGGCAGAAAGGTCGAGCATGCTGTAAACCGCTTCAAAGGCATCGCGGCTTTTGCGGTAAGGATCGGGGATTTCCCGCTCCGCATCCCAGTGACCAAACAGCATCACTTTGCCGCGCATCTCCGGCGCCATTTCACACAGCGTGGTGATATGGCGTTTTTCCATCGCCAGAATCAGGTCATACTCCCGGCACAGGCGGCCAGAAACCTGACGAGCCAAATGCCCTTCCAGCGAAAGATCATGACGGCCAGCCACTTCAACGGCACCGGCATCGGCACTCTTGCCCACTAAGGCCCCCAGCCCCGCTGAACTGACGTTCAGCTCGGGCCGGTAGCGTTTAAGCAGGCGTTCAGCCGTGGGGGAACGGCAAATGTTCCCCACGCAAACCACAAGTATTTTGTTGAACATAGCGCGTTACCAGGTGTGAATATCTTTGGCGGTATCCGTCATATAGCGAACGCCGCTGATGGTTGGCAGTAGCTGGTTGATCAGGCGATTCCAGCGAGAAACCGGTGCAGTCGTGACGTACACCACGTCATAAGGCTGCAGCTGGAATTCGGTGCCCATCACCAGCGAAGTCGCATCGGACATATCGAGCTGGTAAATATTGGCAATCTTGCCGTTCTGCTGAGTCTGGCCTTTGAGCGGACGGATAACAAAGATACCGCTGGCGTTCGAAGAGGTGAGATCGATGCCTTCGGCCTGGCCAAGGGCTTCGGTCAGCGTCATGCCGCTGAAGTCCATTTTGAGGGTGGTTTGCTTCTTCACTTCACCCATAACGAACACTTTCAGATCGTCATTACGCGGCACAAACAGAATGTCGCCGGGGTAGAGGAGATGGTTTTGGCTGAGGTCGCCGTTTTGCATCAGCGCCTGCAGCGAAATACGTTTTTCCTGCCCGTTGTGGGTCAGGACGACGTTGCGCCAGTCTGCCGCATCGGTCAGCCCCCCTGCCGCATTGATGGCATCGAGAATGGTCAACGGGACGTTAGTAATAGGCTGCTGACCGGATTTATTCACCTGCCCGGATATGTAGGCTTTTTGTGAGCGGAAGGCAGCGATATTAACGTCCACCTGCGGCTGGGCAATATACTGCGCAAGGCGGCTGGTAATATCGCTGCGAATTTCTGCCAGCGTTTTGCCGGTTACGCTAACTTTCCCCACATAGGGATAAAACATGGTGCCATCAGACTGCACCCAGTTACCTGCATCACTTGAGCTACGGTACTGGCCCGCGGGCGTGGTTAATTCCGGGTGGTCCCAGACCGTGACATTTAAGACATCACCAGGCCCGACGCGATACTGGTAGTTAGCAATGTCTTTATCCAGCCCGGCATTAGGCTGAGCAACCACGGGGCGAGGCCTCAGTTGCTCCACCAGTCGCGGGGTTAAGGGATAAACATTGACCATCCGGTCGAGGTCGAAGTCGGCATCCTGTTGTTTGATGACGTCTTTTCCCGATGTGGACATATTGCTGCCGGGAAATACCGTACAGCCGCTCATCAGGGTGACTGACACCAATAAAGGCATCAACTTAAGTTTGTATTTTATCATTGAGTATTTATCACTATGGCTGAGTAATTATCCTGAGCGAATAAAACAAGCAAGCAATTAGCCGTGAGGATGATGTACAGAATTGAACATATTCAGAGAGTGAGATAACTGGCATTATTCCTAAAATAAATTTATTTCCCGACACTCTGATGACTCCATGACCTGCTGTTATCTGGCCGCATCCGGGCACGCTACCGCCCCTGGCTCACAGTCACCAACCTACTGAAAATGGTAAACAATCTTAATTTACCGGCACATTCAAATACCCATAGAAGATATTGAAGCCAGAGAATCAGACTTTATGGAAATGCTGGGGCGAACTATTAACCAATGTATAAAAAACACATTCATTGCTAATCATCGATAAAGATTGTTGCAGCTTAAACTCCAGCAGGCAAGGAGACAAAAGGCAGCAATTAGACTTTTAAGAATAATATGAACCACGCAATAATAAGCTTTTAGGATTTTCTTTATATTGACAATAAAAATAATTAAAAAATCACCATAAAAATATACAGATATATCTCATAGCGGCTTGCTCACGAATAAAATATATAGCCAAAATACCTCTTTAATTATTAACCTCAATTACCTGCGGGATATTCATTTTATTGCGTCAACGCGATAAGCCATTACGGATTAATCTCAGGCAGGCGTTGCTTTTTGTCAGGCAATTATCCATCATTTCACTGTGGCATTTGCCCGCAAGTAAAAAGGCTGTAAACCGCGTATGGAATGGATTGCCGACCCCTCAATTTGGGCCGGGTTAGTTACCCTGGTCGTTATCGAACTGGTTTTGGGCATTGATAACCTTGTCTTCATTGCCATCCTCGCCGAAAAGCTTCCCGCTAAACTTCGCGACCGCGCTCGCGTCACGGGCCTGCTGCTGGCCATGGTCATGCGTTTATTGCTGCTGGCATCCATTTCATGGCTGGTCACGCTGACTCGTCCGCTTTTTAGCTTTCATGCGCTCAGCTTTAGCGCCAGAGATTTGATTATGCTATTTGGCGGCCTTTTTTTGCTGTTTAAAGCTACCATGGAGCTTAACGAGCGGCTGGAGGGCAAGGATAGCGAGCACCGCACGCAAAAACGAGGCGCCAGATTCTGGCCTGTGGTGGCACAAATCGTCATCCTTGATGCCGTGTTTTCCCTGGATTCAGTTGTCACCGCCGTCGGCATGGTCGATCATCTTGCGGTGATGATGGCCGCGGTCATTATTGCTATAGGGCTGATGGTGCTGGCCAGCAAAGCGTTGACGCGGTTTGTGAACAGCCACCCGACCATCGTTATTTTGTGCCTCAGTTTCCTGCTGATGATTGGCTTTAGCCTGGTGGCCGATGGCTTTGGCTACCAAATACCAAAAGGCTACCTCTACGCAGCCATCGGTTTCTCAGTCATGATCGAGTCGCTGAATCAGCTGGCCATCTTTAACCGCCGGCGCTTTCTTTCCGCCAATCAGTCGCTGCGCGAGCGCACTGCCGAAGCCGTACTGCGGCTGCTGAACGGTAAAAAAGAAGACGCCGAGCTGGACGCCCAAACCGCGTCGATGATTGCAGACAGCGGCTTAGACAGCGATATTTTCAACCCGCAGGAAACGCGAATGATCGAACGCGTGCTGCACCTTAACCAGCGCAGCGTCAGCAGCATCATGACTTCCCGTCACGATGTGGAGCACCTGAACATCGCCGCGCCGGAAGAGCAGATCCGGGAGCTGCTGGATAAAAACAAGCACACGCGCATCGTGGTGACCGATGACGGGGAAGAGATCCTCGGCGTGGTGCACGTTATCGATTTGCTGCAGCAGTCGCTGCACGGTGAAGCCCTGGACATTGCGCCGCTGATTCGTCAGCCGCTGGTCTTTCCCGAGGCCTTGCAGCTGCTGCAGGCGCTGGAACAGTTCCGCAATGCGCGCACCCATTTTGCCTTTGTGGTGGACGAATTTGGCTCGGTTGAGGGTGTGGTGACGCTTAGCGACGTGATGGAAACCATTGCCGGCAATCTTCCGAACGAAGTGGAAGAGATTGATGCCCGCCATGATATCCAGAAAAACCCGGACGGTAGCTGGACGGCGAACGGCCACATGCCGCTGGACGATCTGGTGCAGTACATCGCCCTGCCCCTTGATGAGAAGCGGGAATATCACACCATTGCCGGGCTGCTGATGGAGCACTTACAGCACGTTCCTGCCGAGGGCGAAACCGTTGAAGTGGGGAATTATTTGCTAAAGACGCTCGAGGTGATAAACCACAGGGTGAATAAAGTACAGATAGTTCCGCGTCTGCAGGAAGAGAGCCTGCTGGATTACGAGGTATAAAAAAGAGGTGTAAAAAAACCGGCGTATGCCGGTTTTTTATTAGTGTCAGATCGTCAAAGCTTGTTCAGCAGCTGCTTAACGTCTTTTGCCTTGTCGCTGTCTTTATGCTTGTCCAGCCAGTCATTGAGTCGACGCTTCCCCTCATCCTGCAGCTGCTTGCGCAAAACCTGATCGACCTGCAGACTGTAATTCAGCTGCTGCCACGGTCCGTAAACGCGTAGCGGTATTGCCGTTGTTTTCAGGGCATCAATCAGCTTGCTGTTGCTGCCTTGCCAGCCGCCGATGACTTTAATCGCAAAGTTGGTGTCGCAGACCTCTTTCACCAGATCCATTGTGCCGTTTCCGGTCAGGGACAGTACGCTGGACTCCCCCACCATATCACTCAGCGCCAGGATACCGCTATCCAGCGATGCGGCCGTCGAGAAGTGGTCAAGTACGGTCGCATTGTCGAGGTTTTGCTGCGCATCCACCCCGTCGTTGCTTCGGCTTACCGCCTGCTGGATTAACTGCTGGAAATTCATGCCCTGCAGCCGGGAATGTGCCAGCTCAAGCTGTGCATCCCCTTGCCAGCTGCGGCGGAAATCTTCCGCATTCAGGCGGGTACCGCTGAAATCACCGCGCAGAGAGAACTGGCCGGTAAGCGCAATCGGGTAATCAAAGGCAGTGAGAATACTGCCTATCTCAATATTTTTAACCTGTGGCTGGAAGGCAAGCTTAGGCGTCTGGCCGCTGGCGTCAAGCACGCCCGGCAGCGACAACGTCCCCTGCCCCAGCTTGCCGCTGAGCTGCTTAATGCTGAGTTTTCCATCCTGATTAACCAACGCGGACTGAACCTCACTGAACCCCAGCCCACGCCAGCGAACTTCTCCCGCATCGATGTTCACCGCAGCATTAAAATCGCGCAGGCTATGGTAATTCGTCTCGCCGCTATCTTCGGCAATAATCGGGCCTGGACGGCTTGTCTGTTGGGCCTGTTGCGCCTGTTGGTTAACCGCGCCGTTTCCGGTCGAAGGGTTGGCAATCAGTTTGTCGAGGTTAAGCAGGCGGGAGTGCAGATTCGCTGTCCACTGCGGTTTGTCCTGCAGCAGGACGCTAAAATCGCCCTGTAAATCACTGTCGTTCGCCGTGAGCTGTAGCTGGCTGAGCGAGAGTTGATTATCCGTGCTTCGCCATTCCAGAAGCATTGAGCCAGCCCCGTTAATCCCCGTTGCCGGAAGATCCGCGCCCTGCAGCTGGTAATCTATCTGGCTCAGCTTCGCTGTGACCTGCGGCGGGTAATCGTTGAGATCGACATCAGCCGTTAAAGACAGGGCTAAATCTCGCTGATCCCGATTAATGCGGCTGCTGAACTCAATGTGCGCCTGGTGCTTATCATCCTGCTCCATCTGCAGGTTAATATTCCGCACCGTAATCTGCTCATCATTGATATGCTGGAAAACCAGGACGCTGTCCACCACCTTCAGCTTAGACACATCAAATGACCAGCCGTGCCCGGTATCCGGGTCGCTGACGGTGCCTTTCGGCCCTACCGGCGCATTTTTTGAGCGCTGCGCCTCGGCCTGCGGCGTAAGCTGAATGACCGCGCTTTTCAGCATCACCTGGCGAACCTGCAACTGGTGTGAAAGCAGCGGAATCAACGCAACATCCAGGCGCATATTTTCAGCGCTCACCATCGGCTGGCTGGCGCCCGGCGCGGTCAATGACATACGGCCAGATAAAATACTTAGCTGTGGCCAGACGTGCCAGCGCAGCGGGCCTTCCAGCTCAAGGCTGTAGCCGCTGCGGGCTTCGACCTGACGAACCATATAACCACGGAAGTCGTTAGGGTTAACCAACAACACGAGTGAGGTCAGGCCGGCAATCAGCACGACCAGCAGAATCATCAACGTGGTTAAAAGTCGTCTCATAGCCTTCTCCATTTCACTCGCCACAGGACGAGCAATACGTAACGATTTAGTCTTTATCGATACGGCTTGCTACCGCACCCTGTTGATCGCGGTATTTAGCATCCTGCCGGCGGTTATAAGGGCGAGCAGCAGGGCCGGAAAGCGGCTCAAAGCTGAGTGCGCCAATCATCATGCCGGGGCGCAGCGCCAGCGGTAACTTACCGGAATTGTAGAACTCAAGAACGATACAACCGTGCCAGCCCGGATCGATTCGGTGAGCGGTCACGTGCACCATCAGCCCCAGACGTGCTAACGAGGAGCGGCCATCCAGCCAGCCTACCAGGTCGTCCGGTAGCGTGACGGACTCAAGCGTCACCGCCAGTGCCAGCTCACCCGGATGCAAAAAGAACGCCTCGCCTTCATCCAGCACAATTTCATCACTCATGACGCGCTCAAGCGCTTCGCTGACTTCGTCCTTCGGACCGCTGAGATCGATAAAAGGTGCCGTATGGCCGCTAAAGGTACGGAATTTATTTCCCAGACGAACGTCCACCGTTGCGCCACTAATGCGTTCAACCGGCGGACGTGGGGTAATCGCTAAACGGCCGTCATCCAGCCAGGCTTCGATATCACGATCGCAAAGACGCATCGCAGATTCTCCTTATCAATCTCAGTTTTACACACACTGCCACAGAGAGCCGACGATAGCCAATTAGCAATGGATGAGGGATTCAACGTAAAGGCGAGCGCCTTACGCCCGCTCGCAGACCGCCACTATTCAAAGAACTGACTGATTTTGGCTTTCAGAATATCGATGGCAATACGGTTTTTACCGCCGCGTGGCACGATAATGTCGGCATACTGCTTGGAAGGCTCAATAAACTGCAGGAACATCGGACGTACCGTTTTCTGATACTGTGCCATCACCGAATCCATTGAACGACCGCGTTCGTTAACATCACGCTTCATACGGCGCATCAGGCAGATGTCCAGCGGCGTATCAACGAAGATAGAGAAGTTCATTTCCTGGCGAAGGCGCGCATCGGTCAGCAACAGAATACCTTCCAGGATGATAACCTTCTTCGGTACCAGATGAATGGTCTGGTTGGTACGGGTGTGCTCAACGTAGCTGTACACCGGCAGTTCAATAGCGTGGCCTGATTTCAGCGTCTGCAGATGCTGGAAAAGCAGGTTGTGATCCATTGCGCTGGGGTGGTCGTAGTTGGTTTTTACACGCTCTTCCATCGACAGATGGCTTTGATCTTTGTAATAACTGTCTTCTGGAATAACACCAATGTGTTCATCGCCGACTTGTTCGCGCAGTTCACGATACAACGTGCTGGCAATGAGGCTTTTCCCTGAAGCCGATGCGCCGGCTATCCCGATGATGACGCATTGATGAGACTGATCGGTCATATTATTTACGGCCTGAATACTAAAAGTGATGGAAGGACGACGCGGAAGCGTCAAACGCCGCAATTATAGGGACAACCGCCGTTTGATACCAGTCTCTTACCCGCCGCAATAGCGAAATTACGCTCCGGGCGCGCAATCGCACGGCGGGGGAATGGCGGGAGGAGCGTGTAAAGCTGTCGATTAAGGTGGAATAATTTAATTACGTGATTTGACTACGCAATTTCTGACGCTCTGTAGGTAAATTCTGACAACCGAGCATAGGAATTGTAAATTGTTTGTACTAGCATAAACCGATTCTTTATTTATATGCATCCGGGCATTGCTCCTGGCGGCAGTGTCTAAGCGGATTTGCGGTAATGATTAAAAAAAACAGACAAACAGAAGCCGCCCTCCATTCACAGATACTGCTTGTTGGGTTGGGGTTACTCAGCTTTGTTTTTACCCTCTATTCCATGGAGCTGACCCTCAAGGGAACCGATCTGGTCCCTATTTGGTTTACCACCGCAGTCACGATGGCGGCGTTTTTCCGTAATCCTCTTCGCCGGTGGCCACTGATTGCGTTAGCCTGCGCGTTGGGCAGCATTGCGGCAAGTTCCTTCCTGTATCCCTTCAGCTTGCTGAACCTTACCCTGACCGCGATTAACCTGTTCGAAGCGCTGCTGGGTGCCTTACTATTGCGCCGTTTTTTACCACAGCAAAATCCGTTACAGAATCTTAACAACTGGACATGCCTGGCCCTTTGCAGTGCCGCGATTCCGCCGTTGGCAGGGGGGCTGCTGGTTACGTTGTTGCCGGTACCGGTTGACTCATCGACCCTGAAAACTTTCTTGATTTGGGCTCTCTCTGAATCCATTGGTGCGCTGGCGCTGATGCCTGCTGGCCTGCTATTTAAACCTTATTATTTACTGCGCCACCGCAAAGCTTCATTACTGTTTGAAACGGTGGCAACGTTTGCCATGACGCTGGCGCTGAGCTACTTCTCGCTCATTTATCTGCCCTGGCCATTCACGTTTATTATTGTCATTCTGATGTGGAGCGCGATTCGGCTGCCCCGCCTGGAAGCCTTTATTATCTTCCTTGCAACGCTGATGATGGTTTCCGCCATGATAGCCATTGGCAAGCTTCCGCTTTCAACCCCTCACCCTCGCGTGCTGGAATATGCGCCGTGGCTGCCGTTCCTGCTGATTTTGCTGCCGGCGAACGTCATAACGATGGTCATGTATTCTTCTCGCAAAGAGCGTAAACACATCACCGAGAGCGAAACGCGTTTTCGCAATGCAATGGAATACTCCGCGATCGGTATGGCACTGGTGTCTACCGAAGGTAAGTGGCTGCAGGTGAATAAATCACTGTGTAAGTTCCTCGGCTACTCCGGTGAAGAATTGAGCAACCTGACCTTCCAGCAAATTACCTGGCCTGAGGATTTGAACCTCGACCTCCAGCATCTAAGCAAGCTGTCCTCTGGCAGAATCAATAGCTACTCAATGGAGAAACGCTATTACACCAGCGCGGGCAACGTGGTGTGGGCCATGCTAACGGTCTCCGTGGTACGTCATACCGACGGCAGCCCGCTCTATTACATCGCTCAGATTGAAGACATTAACGACCTGAAGCATACCGAATGGGTTAACAAACGGCTGATGGAGCGCATTACGCTCGCCAACGAAGCCGGTGGGATCGGCATCTGGGAGTGGGATCTGACCAACGATGTCATCAGCTGGGATAAACGTATGTTCGAGCTATACGACATTCCTCCGCACACCAAACCAACCTACCCTCTATGGCTGGAAAGGCTGGTGAAAGAGGATCTGGCGCACGCCGAAGCGGTCATCCGCGAGTCGTTAAAAAATCGCCTCCCCTTCAAGCTTGAATTCCGTATCCACGTTAAAGACGGCATACGCCATATTCGTTCCCTGGCCAACCGCGTGCTGAATAAGAACGGCGACGTGGAAAGGCTGCTGGGCATTAATATGGACATGACCGAGGTTAAGCAGCTAAACGAGGCGCTGTACCAGGAAAAAGAGCGGCTGCACATCACCCTGGACTCCATCGGTGAAGCGGTGATCTGTACCGACGTTGACATGAACATCACCTTTATGAACCCGGTCGCCGAAAAGCTGAGCGGCTGGGCGCAGGAAGACGCAATCGGTCAACATATCCTGGCAATTTTGCGCATCACCTTTGGCGACAACGGTCCGGTGATGGAAAATATCCACAGCGGTGACTTCGCACGCACCGCCATTGAACAGGACGTTGTATTGCACTGCCGTAATGGCGGCAGCTACGACATCCACTACACCATTACGCCGCTGACAACGCTCGACGGCCAGAGTATTGGCTCGGTGCTGGTTATCCAGGATGTGACGGAATCACGTAAAATGCTCAAGCAGTTGAGCTATAGCGCCTCGCACGATGGCCTGACTCACCTGGCAAACCGGGTGAGTTTTGAGAGTCACCTGAAGCGTATGCTGCAGGGCGCAATTGAGCAGCGCCAGCATCATGCGCTGGTGTTTATCGATCTCGACCGCTTTAAAGCCGTGAATGACTCTGCTGGCCATGCCGCAGGCGATGCCCTGCTGCGGGAGCTTGCGGCCATGATGCTGAGCATGCTGCGAACCGGTGATTTCCTTGCCCGCCTCGGCGGCGACGAATTCGGTTTGCTGCTGCCGGATTGCTCCACCGAAAACGCCCGCTACATTTCTGAACGCATTATTCGCAGCATCAATGACTACCACTTCATGTGGGACGGCCGCCTGCACCGTATCGGTGCCAGCGCGGGGATCACCCATATTGACGGGGATAACGCGATCGCCTCGGAAGTGCTTTCCCAGGCCGATATTGCCTGCTATGCCTCTAAAAATAACGGCCGTGGTCAGGTAACGGTATATGAACCGCACCGCCATTACATGGAACAGGGGCGCGACACCATGCCGCTTGATGAGCAGTGGCACGTGATCAACGATAACCCTATCCTGATGATAGCTATGGCGATAGCCCCGCCGAGGATCCCGGAATCCACCTGTTTTTATCTGCTCAGCCTGCGCTTCTGGGGGAGCGAAGGCGACGTTATCAATGAACCGACCTTCCGTGCCGGGCTTGCTGACCCGGCACTTCACCATGCGCTGGATCGCCGCATCTTTAGCGAATTCTTTGATAAATATGCCGCCCAGGTCGCGATGAAAGGATTTGGCGTCGCGCTGCCCGTTTCTGGCGCCGGGTTAATCAGCGACACTTTCGTCAATGAATTGCTCGACTGGCTTGCCTCCAGCCACATGCCTGCACGCCTGCTGCATCTGACCATCCAAAGCGATGACCTGCTCACCGAGCCACAGCGTGTTTATGCCAACCTGAAGCGGCTACGTAAGGCTGGCTGTCGGATGGTATTGAGTCACGTGGGGCGCGATCTGGAGCTGTTTAATACTCTGAGCCATCATCTGTTTGACTACGTCATGCTGGATCCTGACCTGATCCTCAACGTTCACTGCAATCTGATGGATGAAATGATGGTCACGATTGTTCATGGCCACGCCCAGCGTATGGCGCTACAAACCATCGCCGGCCCGGCAGATATGCCGCTGGTCATGGATACCCTGTCCGGCATCGGATTGGATCTTATCTATGGTGAAACCATCGTTCAGCCACAGCCGCTGGAGCTGCTGCTGAACAACAGCTATTTCGGGATTAACTGACCGGAGCCCAGTCCTCGCTGTACCAAATATGCAACAGCGCATAAGAGCGCCATGGCTGCCAGCGTTCGGCATAGCGGCGGATTTGTGCGGGGGTCATGTCAGGAAAGCGCCGCTTAATCAGGTAGTCATCCGGTAGAAAAACATCGCTGGCCTGCCAGCCGCGCAGGGCAAAGTAGTTCGCCGTCCAGCGCCCAATGCCCGGTAGCGCAATCAAGGTTTTTACCCCCTGCTCTACATCATCCGGCTGCTGCAGCGGAAACGTTCCTTTCATCACTTCTCCGGCCAGATGCACGATAGCCTCCGCCCGTTTAAGCGACATCCCCAGAGACTTCAGCCGGTGGATATCGCCGTTCGCCAGCGTCCCGGCATCCGGGAAAAGATACCAGCCGTCTTGCCCCTCAAGCTTCGTGCCGAAGGTGCTTGCTACTTTGCCGGTCAGCTTTGCCGCCATCGACACGCTAACCAACTGCCCAAGAATCGCCCGGATGGCCTGCTCAAAGGGATCCATACATCCAGGCAGGCGCAAGCCCGGCCTTGCTGCCGCCAGCGCCCCCAGACTGCTCAGAACCTGCCGTGGATCGCGGTCCAGGTCGAGTAAGTTTTTCACGCGCTGCAAAACCGCCTCTGCCACAGGCAGCAGCCCGTCGCTCAGCGTCACGTTCAGGCAGAGCTTCTCTTCGTCCGGCTCGAGCGTCACCAGCCCGGCATGTTTACCCAGAGCAAAACTACGCTGATAGCGGCTCCCGGCGACAACTTCCACGCCCTCCACGGCACGCCCCTGTAAAAAACCAAGGATCCACGGCCAGTCATAAGGCGGTTGATAGTTAAGGATGAACATAAATAATCCTGAAGATAATGAGGGCATTAGGCGGACAACGTTGCGCATTTAGCATACCGCTAAATACAGATTTCTGCCTTGCTTTGATATTCAGTTGCCCAAGACCCGCCATTCCGCTAAAGTCGCCCCCCTTCTCACTGGCATGGGGATAATAGACGAAAATGAAAATCGGTTTTGACTACGGTACGGCGAACTGTTCTGTCGCCATTATGCGCGACGGAAAGCCACAGCTGTTGGAGATGGAAAACGGCTCATCGCTGCTGCCGTCTATGCTTTGTGCGCCAACGCGTGAAGCGGTAAGCGAGTGGCTTTTTCGCCATCACGAAGTCCCGGCGACGGGCAGTGAAACTCAGGCGCTGCTGCGCCGCGCGGTGAGCTATAACCGTGAAGAGGATATTGACGTCCTGCCGGGCAGTGTGAAGTTCGGTTTGAACTCGCTTAGCCAGTATATGGAAGATCCCGAGGAAGTTTACTTCGTCAAATCACCGAAGTCCTTCCTGGGTGCCACCGGTCTGAAGCCGCAGCAGGTCGCACTGTTTGAAGATCTGGTCTGCGCCATGATGCTGCACATTCGCAAGCAGGCAGAAAGCCAGCTTACTGAGACTATCGATCAGGCGGTGATCGGCCGACCGATTAACTTCCAGGGGCTGGGCGGCGAAGACGCTAACCAACAGGCTCAGGGCATTCTGGAGCGGGCAGCGCATCGCGCAGGCTTCCGTGACGTGATATTCCAGTTTGAACCTGTTGCCGCGGGGCTTGATTTTGAAGCCACTCTGCAGGAAGAAAAACAGGTGCTGGTTGTCGATATTGGTGGCGGTACTACCGACTGCTCGGTGCTACTGATGGGGCCAGAGTGGCATCAGCGTCGCGATCGGGAGCAAAGCCTGCTCGGCCACAGCGGCTGCCGCGTTGGCGGTAACGACCTGGATATTATGCTGGCCTTCAAACAGCTGGCACCGCTGCTCGGTATGGGCGGCCAGACGGAGAAAGGCATCGCGCTGCCGGTATTACCCTGGTGGAACGCGGTGGCGATTAACGATGTCCCGGCGCAGAACGATTTTTACAGCACGGCTAACGGGCGCTCGCTTAATGAGCTGGTGCGCGACGCGCGTGAGCCTGAAAAAGTGGCTTACCTGCAAAAAATCTGGCGCCAGCGCCTCAGCTACCGTCTTGTCCGCGCGGCGGAAGAGAGCAAAATTGCGCTTTCCAGCAGCCAACAGGTCGCGACTATGCTGCCGTTTATCGCCAAAGAAGTGGGCTGTGACATCAGCCAGCCAGCGTTAGAAACCGCCATCAGCCAGCCTCTGCAGCGCATTCTTGAGCAGGTTACGCTGGCAATGGAAAACAGCAACGCTAAGCCTGAGGTTATCTACCTTACCGGCGGTAGCGCTCGCTCCCCGCTGCTGCGTCACGCTCTTGCGCAGCAATTGCCCAATATCCCGATTGCCGGGGGCGATGATTTCGGCTCGGTAACTCAGGGGCTCGCACGCTGGTCGGACGTTGTCTTCCGTTAATAACGCCTCAGAACTCGTCGTTAAACCGCAGGCCCCCTGCGGTTTTTTATTTCTGAAAATGCCAGCCCCTTCAGAGAAGGCAAGATGCAACGAAGTTTCGTCGCCCAATCTTCATAATAAAAACGTCATCATCACTAATATAATTTGGCCATGAAAACATCACTTACCTGCTATATGTTGCTAATCTGACAGTACTTCATATTTCCTCCATCATTGCGGGGCTATCCGTTACTAAACTAGTGACATTACGCCTAAATCGTTTCAGGAAGAGAACACGTCATATTATGAAAGGCACGCATACTTCTCGCTGGTTGTGGATTGCAGCATTTATTCTGGTGGTAATTGCCGCCGCCTGGTTCTGGCGAAGCCATAATTCCTCCCCGGAGAACCCGCCACAGGCGAAAGCTGGCCAGACGCAAGCCCAGGGCGGCCGTCGCGGGATGCGAGGCGGTGCGCTGGCCCCGGTTCAGGCCGCAACTGCAACCAGTGAAGCCGTGCCGCATTACTTAACCGGCCTTGGTACCATCACCGCGGCCAATACCGTGACCGTGCGCAGCCGCGTTGACGGGCAGCTGCTTGCTATTCATTTCCAGGAAGGTCAGCAGGTAAAAGCCGGTGACCTACTGGCTGAAATCGATCCTAGCCAGTTCAACGTTGCCCTGGCCCAGGCGCAGGGGCAGCTCGCGAAGGATCAGGCAACGCTTGCTAACGCCCGTCGTGACTTAACGCGCTACCAACAGCTGGTAAAAACAAACTTAGTTTCCCGCCAGGATCTGGACACCCAGCAGTCGCTGGTTGAATCCTCGCTCGGCACGGTTAAGGCCGATGAAGCAAGCGTGGCCAGCGCCCAGCTGCAGCTAAACTGGAGCCGCGTTACCGCGCCAATTGACGGCCGCGTTGGCCTGAAGCAGGTCGATATTGGCAACCAGATTTCCACCGGCGACACCAACGGTATTGTCGTGCTGACGCAAACGCATCCGATTGACCTGGTCTTCACCCTGCCGGAAAACGACATCGCCACGGTGATTAAAGCGCAGAAGGCGGGTGAAACGCTGAGCGTTGAAGCCTGGGATCGCACCAACACCACAAAACTTAGCGCCGGCAAACTGCTTAGCCTCGATAACCAAATCGATACCACCACCGGCACCATCAAGCTCAAAGCCCGTTTTGATAATCAGGATGATGCCCTGTTCCCGAATCAGTTTGTGAACGCCCGCATGCTGGTCGATACCCAGCAAAATGCGGTCGTGATCCCTGCTGGCGCGCTGCAAATGGGTAACGAAGGCCACTTCGTCTGGGTGTTGAACGCCGAGAATAAGGTCAGCAAACACCTGGTTACGCCAGGGATTCAGGACAGTCAGAAAGTGGTCATTACCGCCGGGGTTTCCGCTGGCGATCGCGTAGTTACCGACGGTATTGACCGCCTCACCGAAGGTGCGCAGGTTGAAGTGGTGGAGCCGCACAACGCGGCTGCCGATAATGTGAAACCTGCTGCACAAACGAAATCCGGCCACAAACGTAATGGAGCAAGCTCCTGATGCAGGTGTTACCTCCAGTCGCAACGGGCGGCCCTTCCCGCCTGTTTATTCTGCGCCCGGTCGCTACCACGTTATTGATGGTGGCGATTCTGCTGGCGGGGATTATTGGCTACCGCTTTCTCCCCGTTTCAGCGCTGCCGGAAGTAGACTATCCGACTATTCAGGTCGTCACTCTCTACCCGGGTGCGAGCCCGGATGTGATTACCTCGGCAATCACGGCGCCGCTCGAGCGCCAGTTTGGGCAAATGTCCGGCCTGAAGCAGATGTCATCGCAAAGCGCCGGTGGCGCGTCTGTCATCACCCTACAGTTCCAGCTCACGCTGGCGCTCGACGTT
Organism: Enterobacteriaceae bacterium RIT693; assembly: GCA_009668225.1. Classification (GTDB taxonomy): domain Bacteria; phylum Pseudomonadota; class Gammaproteobacteria; order Enterobacterales; family Enterobacteriaceae; genus Cedecea. Next base: position 40,942 of record WJYK01000008.1, read on the forward strand.
GCCGAGCAGGAAGTGCAGGCGGCAATTAACGCCGCCACAAACCTTCTGCCAACCGACCTGCCAAACCCACCTGTTTACAGCAAAGTTAACCCGGCGGATCCGCCCATCATGACGCTCGCCGTCACTTCAAGCGCCCTGCCGATGACGCAGGTTGAAGATATGGTGGAAACACGCGTGGCGCAGAAAATTTCCCAGGTGTCCGGCGTGGGCCTGGTCACGCTCGCGGGCGGCCAGCGTCCTGCCGTTCGCGTTAAGCTGAACGCGCCTGCGATTGCCGCGCTTGGCCTGACCAGCGAAACCATTCGCACCGCCATTACCAGCGCCAACGTTAACTCGGCAAAAGGCAGCCTTGACGGCCCGGAACGCGCGGTCACGCTCTCCGCCAACGATCAGATGAAATCGGCCCAGGAGTACCGCGATTTAATCATCGCTTACCAGAACGGCGCGCCTATCCGCCTGGGCGATATCGCCACCGTCGAGCAAGGGGCAGAAAACAGCTGGCTTGGCGCGTGGGCGAACAAGCAGCAGGCCATCGTGATGAACGTTCAGCGCCAGCCTGGCGCGAACATCATCGACACGGCGGACAGTATCCGCCAGATGCTGCCGACGCTGACCCAAAGCCTGCCGAAGTCGGTTGAAGTGAAGCTGCTGAGCGACCGCACCACCAACATTCGCGCTTCCGTTACGGACACCCAGCATGAGCTGATGCTCGCCATCGCGCTGGTGGTAATGATCATCTATCTGTTCCTGCGTAATGTCCCGGCAACCATCATTCCTGCCGTCGCCGTGCCGCTGTCGCTGGTCGGCACGTTTGCGGTGATGGTCTTTCTCGATTTCTCCATCAACAACCTGACGCTGATGGCGCTGACCATCGCCACCGGGTTCGTGGTGGATGACGCCATCGTGGTTATCGAGAATATCTCGCGCTACATCGAAAAAGGCGAGAAGCCGATGGCCGCGGCGCTAAAAGGCGCAGGTGAAATAGGTTTTACCATTATCTCCCTCACCTTCTCGCTGATTGCCGTGCTAATCCCGCTGCTGTTTATGGGCGATATCGTGGGGCGTCTGTTCCGCGAGTTTGCGGTCACGCTGGCGATTTCCATTTTGATCTCCGCCGTAGTTTCGCTGACGCTCACCCCGATGATGTGCGCGAGGATGCTAAGCCACGAGTCGCTGCGTAAGCAAAACCGCTTCTCACGCGCCAGCGAGAAGATGTTTGATAACATCATTGCCGCCTATGGTCGCCTGCTGAGCAAAGTGCTTAACCATCCGTGGCTGACGCTTGGCGTGGCCTTTGGCACGCTGGCATTGACCGTGGTGCTGTGGATATTTATTCCCAAAGGCTTCTTCCCGATTCAGGATAACGGCATTATTCAGGGCACCCTGCAGGCGCCGCAGTCCGTCTCCTTTGCCAGTATGGCCCAGCGCCAGCAGCAGGTGGCGGACGTGATCCTGAAGGATCCGGCGGTGGAAAGCCTGACCTCGTTTGTCGGCGTCGACGGCACCAACCCTTCGCTGAACAGCGCCCGCCTACAAATTAACCTTAAGCCGCTGAGCGAGCGTGACGACCGAATCCCGGTGGTTATCGACCGCCTGCAGCAAAATGTCGCCGGCGTACCGGGCGTGCAGCTCTATCTGCAGCCGATTCAGGATCTGACCATCGACACCACGGTGAGCCGCACCCAGTATCAGTTCACCTTACAGGCAACGTCCCTGGACGAGTTAAGTACCTGGGTTCCGCAGTTAGAGAACAAACTCAAAGCGCTGCCGCAGCTCTCTGACGTCAGCAGCGACTGGCAGGACCAGGGGCTGATGGCCTACGTCAACGTCGACCGCGACAGCGCCAGCCGCCTCGGCATCACCATGTCGGCGGTGGACAGCGCGCTGTATAACGCCTTCGGCCAGCGCCTGATCTCAACCATTTACACCCAGGCAAACCAGTACCGCGTCGTGCTTGAGCATGACATCAGCACCACGCCGGGGCTGAGCGCGCTCGACAACATTCGCCTGACCAGCAGCGACGGCGGCAGCATTCCGCTCAGATCGATCGCAAAGGTGGAGCAACGGTTCGCCCCGCTGTCCATCAACCATCTTGATCAGTTCCCGTCCACCACGTTCTCCTTTAACGTGCCGGAAGGGCAGTCGCTGGGCGACGCGGTGAACGCCATTACCTCGGCGGAAAAAGCGCTGGAGATGCCGTCTGATATCACTACTCAGTTCCAGGGCAGCACCCTCGCCTTCCAGGCCGCGTTGGGCAGCACCATCTGGCTGATTATTGCCTCGGTCGTGGCGATGTATATCGTGCTTGGCGTGCTATATGAGAGCTTTATTCATCCGGTTACGATCCTGTCGACGCTGCCCACGGCGGGCGTTGGAGCACTGCTTGCGCTGATGCTGGCGGGGGCCGAACTGGACGTTATCGCGATAATCGGCATCATTTTGCTTATCGGTATCGTGAAGAAAAACGCGATCATGATGATCGACTTCGCCCTGGCCGCCGAGCGCGAACAGGGCATGGCGCCTTACGAGGCCATCTATCAAGCCTGCCTGCTGCGCTTCCGCCCGATTCTGATGACCACGCTTGCCGCGCTGCTCGGCGCGCTGCCGCTGATGCTGTCTACCGGGGTTGGCGCAGAGCTTCGCCGCCCGCTGGGCATCGGCATGGTCGGCGGTCTGCTGGTAAGCCAGGTACTGACGCTGTTCACCACACCGGTGATTTATCTGCTGTTCGACCGTCTGTCGCACTACACGCGCCGTCGCTTTGGCAGACAGCATGAGGAGGCGTAAGTGAAGTTCTTTGCCCTCTTCATTTACCGCCCGGTGGCGACGATTTTATTGACCGTCGCCATTACGCTGTGCGGCGTGCTGGGCTTTCGCCTGCTGCCGGTTGCGCCGCTGCCGCAGGTAGACTTCCCGGTCATTATGGTCAGCGCCTCGCTGCCGGGCGCTTCGCCGGAAACCATGGCGTCGTCCGTGGCTACGCCGCTGGAGCGCTCGCTGAGCCGCATTGCCGGGGTCAACGAAATGACCTCGTCCAGCTCGCTGGGCAGCACGCGCATTATTCTGGAGTTTAATTTTGACCGCGACATCAACGGGGCCGCGCGCGACGTACAGGCGGCAATAAATGCCGCCCAAAGCCTGCTGCCAAGCGGTATGCCTGGACGGCCAACCTACCGCAAAGCCAACCCGTCCGATGCGCCAATCATGATCCTGACGCTCACCTCCGACACGCTGTCGCAGGGTGAGCTGTACGATTTCGCCTCTACCCAGCTGGCGCAAACCGTGTCGCAGATTGACGGCGTGGGCGACGTTGACGTCGGCGGGAGTTCGCTCCCGGCGGTACGCGTTGACCTCAATCCGCAGGCGCTGTTTAACCAGGGCGTGTCGCTTGACGCCGTCCGCACCGCCATCAGCAACGCCAACGTTCGCCGCCCTCAGGGCGCGGTAGAAGACGACACGCGTCGCTGGCAAATTCAGACCAACGATGAGCTGAAAAAAGCGGCGGAATACATGCCGCTTATCGTGCATTACAACAACGGCTCGGCGGTGCGGCTGAAGGATGTCGCTAACGTCACCGACAGCGTGCAGGACGTGCGTAACGCCGGGATGACCAACGCTAAACCGGCCATTTTGCTGATGATCCGCAAATCGCAGGAAGCGAACATCATCGAAACCGTGGATCGCATTCGCGCCAAAATTCCTGAATTAAGAGAGACCATTCCGGCCTCCATTGACCTCCAGGTGGCTCAGGACCGTTCACCGACCATTCGCGCCTCGCTGGAAGAAGTTGAGCAGTCGCTGGTAATCTCCGTTTCACTGGTTATCCTGGTGGTCTTCCTGTTCCTCCGTTCAGGACGAGCCACCTTTATTCCCGCAGTGGCGGTGCCGGTTTCGCTGATCGGCACCTTTGCCGCCATGTACCTGTGCGGCTTCAGCCTGAATAACCTGTCGCTGATGGCGCTGACCATTGCCACCGGCTTCGTCGTCGATGACGCCATCGTGGTGCTGGAGAACATTTCACGCCACCTTGAAGCGGGCATAAAACCAATGCAGGCGGCGCTGCAGGGCGTGCGCGAGGTCGGCTTTACCGTGCTGTCCATGAGCCTGTCGCTGGTCGCGGTCTTCCTGCCGCTGCTGCTGATGGGCGGGCTGCCGGGGCGCTTATTCCGCGAATTTGCGGTCACGCTTTCGGTGGCTATCGGCATTTCGCTGGTGGTGTCGCTCACGCTAACCCCGATGATGTGCGGCTGGCTGCTGAAAAACCGGCCACCGGAAAAAAGAAACAAAAACCGGGGATTTGGCCGCCTTTTGATTGCCATGCAGGGCGGCTACGCGCGCTCGCTGAAATGGGTGCTAAACCATACGCGGCTGGTGGGCGTGGTGCTGTTAGGCACGATTGCGCTGAGCATTTGGCTCTATATCGCCATTCCAAAAACCTTCTTCCCGGAGCAGGATACCGGCAGGCTGATGGGCAATATTCAGGCCGATCAGAGCATCTCTTTCCAGGCGATGCGCGGCAAGCTGCAAGACTTTATGAAAATCATTCGTGAAGATCCGGCGGTAGACAACGTTACCGGCTTTACCGGCGGCTCCAGGGTTAACAGCGGCATGATGTTTATCTCCCTCAAACCGCTGAGTGAACGCAGCGAAACCGCCCAGCAGGTTATAGGTAGGCTGCGTGGCAAGCTGGCGAAAGAGCCAGGGGCCAACCTCTACCTGATGGCGGTGCAGGATATTCGCGTCGGCGGTCGTCAGGCCAACGCCAGCTATCAGTACACTTTACTTTCGGATGATTTAAGCGCCCTGCGCGAGTGGGAGCCAAAAATCCGTAAAGCGCTGGCGGCGCTGCCCGAGCTGGCGGACGTTAACTCCGACCAGCAGGACAATGGCTCGGAAATGGACCTGATTTACGACCGCGAAACCATGGCCCGGCTGGGGATCAGCGTCTCGGATGCCAATAACCTGCTCAACAACGCCTTTGGTCAGCGCCAGATTTCCACCATCTACCAGCCGCTAAACCAGTACAAAGTGGTGATGGAGGTGGATCCGCGCTACACCCAGGACATCAGTGCGCTTAACCAGATGTTCGTGATTAACGGCGAAGGCAAATCCATTCCCCTGTCCTACTTTGCCAAATGGCAGCCGGCAAACGCGCCGCTGTCGGTCAACCATCAGGGGCTGTCCGCCGCGTCGACCATCTCGTTCAACCTGCCGGACGGGGTTTCGCTTTCCGAAGCCAGTGACGCCATCGACAGGACGATGACGTCGCTGGGCGTGCCGTCCACCGTACGCGGCAGCTACGCCGGGACGGCACAGGTGTTCCAGCAGACCATGAACTCGCAGGTGATCCTGATCCTGGCGGCGATTGCCACGGTGTATATCGTGCTCGGCATGCTGTATGAAAGCTACGTTCATCCGCTGACCATCCTCTCGACGCTGCCTTCCGCAGGCGTTGGGGCACTGCTGGCGCTGGAACTTTTCAGCGCCCCCTTCAGCCTGATTGCGCTAATCGGTATCATGCTGCTGATTGGCATCGTGAAGAAAAACGCCATCATGATGGTGGACTTCGCGATAGAGGCGCAGCGTAAGGGCGAATTAACGCCGGAAGAGGCTATTTTCCAGGCCTGCCTGCTGCGCTTCCGCCCGATTATGATGACCACGCTGGCCGCGCTGTTTGGGGCGTTACCGCTGGTGCTGACCAGCGGCGACGGCGCAGAGTTGCGCCAGCCGTTGGGGATAACCATCGTCGGTGGACTGGTGGTGAGCCAGCTGCTGACGCTCTACACCACGCCGGTGGTTTACCTGTTCTTCGATCGACTGAGATTGCGCTTTAGCCGCAAGCCCCGTGAAAGTAAGGCTCTGTCCGTATGACTGATTTGCCCACCGCCGTCCGCTGGCAGTTATGGATTGTCGCTTTTGGCTTCTTTATGCAGGCGCTGGACACCACGATTGTTAACACCGCCCTCCCCTCGATGGCGCATAGCCTGGGCGTAAGCCCGCTGCATATGCACTCGGTGGTGGTGGCCTACGTTTTAACGGTCGCGGTGATGCTTCCGGCGAGCGGCTGGCTGGCGGACAGGGTGGGCGTGCGCAATATCTTCTTCACCGCGATTATTCTTTTCACCCTGGGCTCCCTGTTTTGCTCTAACGCCTCCACGCTTAACGAGCTGGTGCTGGCACGTGTGGTTCAGGGGGTTGGCGGCGCAATGATGGTGCCGGTGGGGCGGTTGACGGTGATGAAAATCGTGCCTCGCGCGCAGTACATGGCGGCGATGACCTTCGTGACAATTCCGGGCCAGGTTGGCCCGCCACTCGGCCCCGCGCTCGGCGGCGTGCTGGTGGAGTACGCCTCATGGCACTGGATTTTCCTGATCAATATTCCAGTCGGCATCGTCGGGGCGATTGCCACCCTGTGGCTGATGCCGAACTACACCATGCAAACCCGCCGCTTTGATATTTCCGGCTTCCTGATGCTGGCGTTCGGCATGGCGGCGCTGACGATTGCCCTCGACGGTCAAAAGGGTCTGGGCATTTCCAGCGAAATGCTCGGGCTGCTGATCCTCGGCGGCGTTATCGCCATCCTGCTTTACCTGTGGCATGCGCGAGGCAACGAAAACGCGCTGTTCAATCTCAATCTGTTTAACACCAAAACGTTTTCACTCGGCCTGCTGGGCAGCCTGTGTGGGCGAATCGGCAGCGGCATGCTGCCCTTTATGACGCCGGTGTTTTTGCAGATAGGGCTGGGTTTCTCGCCGTTCCACGCCGGGCTGATGATGGTCCCGATGGTGCTCGGCAGCATGGGCATGAAGCGTATTGTCGTGCAGGTGGTTAACCGCTTCGGCTACCGCAACGTACTGGTCACCGCCACGCTCGGCCTGGCGCTGATCACGCTGATGTTTATGGCCACCGCCCTGATGGGCTGGTTCTGGCTACTGCCGGTGGTGCTGTTTGTGCAGGGCATGGTCAACTCTATGCGCTTCTCTTCCATGAATACCCTGACGCTAAAAGATCTGCCGGATGACCTCGCCAGCGGCGGCAACAGCATGTTGTCGATGGTCATGCAGCTTTCAATGAGTATCGGCGTCACCGTAGCCGGGCTGCTGCTGGGCATGTTCGGCCACCAACAGCTTCCGGTGGGCGGCGAACAGGCCCACGGCATCTTTATGTATACCTATTTCTGCATGGCGCTGGTGATTGCGCTCCCGGCGCTGCTGTTTGCCCGCGTCCCTAATGAACGTTCGGAAAATGCGGTGATTAGCCGTCGCAAAAGGAGCGAAACATGAAACTCTGGCGCTCCGGTATTACCGGTAAGTTATTTTTAGCGATTTTCTCTACCTGCCTGCTGGTGCTGGCCATCATGCACTGGGGCGTGAGGTTAAGCTTTGAACGCGGCTTCATCGACTACATCAAGCGCGGTAATACCCAGCGTATTGAGATGCTGAGTGATGCCCTGGGCGAACAGTATGCGCTGCATGGAAACTGGCGCTTCCTGCGGCACAACGATAGGTTTGTATTTCAGATTTTACGTTCGTTTGAGCGCGACGGTGATGAAGCACACGGCATGCCCCCCCAGGGTTGGCGCACCAAGTTTTGGGTGGTCGATCAAAACTCTCAGGTACTGGTTGGCCCACGAGAGAAACTCCCCCACGACGGGATGCGCAAAGCGATTAACGTCAACGGCCAGGACGTTGGCTGGGTGATAGCCTCCCCCGTTGAGAGACTTACGCGCAACACCGATATTAACTTCGATCGCCAGCAGCGGCGCACCAGCTGGATAATCGTCGCGCTCTCCAGCCTGCTCGCGGCGGCGGCCACATTCTTGCTCGCCCGTGGCCTGCTGGCACCGGTAAAACGCCTGGTTGAGGGGACACACAAGCTTGCCGCGGGCGATTTCACCACCCGGGTTGCGGTCGGTAGCCAGGACGAACTGGGGCGACTTGCCCAGGACTTTAATCAGCTCGCCAGTACGCTGGAAAAAAACCATAAAATGCGCCGGGCTTACATGGCGGATATCTCCCACGAGCTGCGAACGCCGCTGGCGGTTCTGCGCGGTGAGCTGGAAGCGATTCAGGACGGCGTACGTCAATTTACCCCTGATTCCGTGACCTCGTTGCAAATGGAGGTCGCTACCCTGACCAAGCTGGTCGACGACCTGCACCAGCTTTCCATGTCGGACGAAGGCGCGCTTGCCTACCAGAAAAAATCGCTGGATATTATTACCCTGCTTGAGGTCGTTGCCGGAGCCTTCCGCTCTCGCTTTGATTCACGCGGCCTGACAATACGCCTCGCGCTGCCGGACACCGCCATGATTTTTGGTGACGGAGATCGCCTGATGCAGCTATTCAACAACCTGCTGGAAAACAGCCTTCGCTACACCGACAGCGGCGGTCAGCTGGTAATCGGCGGTAAAATCGTAAACCAGCAGTTTGTGATGAGCTTTGACGACAGCGGGCCCGGCGTCTCGGACGAGCAGCTCAGCCAGCTGTTTGACCGCTTCTACCGTGCAGAAGGCTCCCGTAACCGCGCCAGCGGTGGCTCCGGGCTTGGCCTGTCTATCTGCCAGAATATCGTGACCGCTCACGGCGGAACGCTAACCGCAGATCATTCGCGTTTTGGCGGGGTTAGCATTACAGTTGAACTGCCTCTGGAAACAGAAACATCGAGGACACTATGACCGAGCTACCGATTGACGAAAACACGCCGCGCATCCTGATCGTGGAAGATGAACCCAAGCTTGGGCAATTGCTCATCGACTACCTCCGCGCGGCCAGCTATGCTCCAGTCCTGCTGACCCACGGCAATGAGGTGCTACCGTTTGTTCGCCAGACACCGCCGGAGCTTATTCTGCTGGACCTGATGCTCCCCGGTACCGACGGGCTGACGCTGTGTAAAGAAATCCGCCGCTTCTCCGAAGTGCCGATTGTAATGGTCACGGCAAAGATAGAGGAGATAGACCGTCTGCTGGGGCTGGAAATTGGCGCAGATGACTACATTTGTAAACCTTACAGCCCGCGTGAAGTGGTGGCCCGCGTCAAAACCATTTTGCGCCGCTGTAAGCGCCAGGTCGCTATCTCCTCAGGCTCAGAAGAGAGCGCGCTGGTCATTGATGAAGGCCGCTTCCAGGCCATCTGGCGCGATAAGCTGCTGGATCTTACTCCCGCGGAGTTTCGCCTGCTCAAAACCCTTTCTCACGAACCGGGAAAAGTGTTTTCTCGCGAAATGCTGCTGAACCACCTGTATGACGATTACCGCGTTGTCACCGACCGCACCATCGACAGCCACATTAAAAACCTGCGCCGCAAGCTTGAGGCACTGGATGCCGATCAGTCGTTTATTCGTGCCGTTTACGGGGTGGGTTACCGCTGGGAAGCCGATGCTGGCCGGGTGATTTAAAATCTGTACCACGAGAGAGTGCTTTTTTCATTTAATCAGCTATCTTTCCGTCAGTTATTGGTATCAGTTTAAGGAGAAGCTGTGTTCACATTTATTTTCTGGTTGGCCGTAGTAGTGACACTCGGCGTACTTTATATCTGCTTTGTCCCTACGGGGAAATCTCCCATTACCGGGCTGTGGTCAACCCTGCCGAACAGGCAGGAATACATGCGAGCCCACCCGGCTGAGGTCACCCCCAACGGGAGACCTCAGTGTTTCCACTGCCATTCGCCAGAAACGCTGGACGTTGGGCTGGCCAGATTTACTGATTTCCGCCGCACCATTATTTGCAGCAAATGCAAGCGCCAGCTCTGGCGAGAGCAAGATTAAACTTCACCGGCACGCAAAAGGCCGCTTGCCGCTCTCGCCTGAATCCGCAAGAAGGTTTACTCCCCTGCCCCGCAGCGCTACAATTCCCGCCCTTAAATTGTGGTATTCCACTCGACTTTAACCGTTTCACCAGGTGGAGCGGTTCTGACCTGATATCAGACCGAGAATTTCATGTTTAAACCGGAACTCCTTTCCCCGGCGGGAACGCTGAAAAACATGCGTTACGCTTTCGCCTACGGCGCGGATGCCGTTTACGCGGGCCAGCCTCGCTACTCTTTGCGCGTGCGCAATAACGAATTCAACCACGAAAACCTCCAGCTCGGGATCAATGAAGCCCATGCGCTGGGTAAAAAATTCTACGTGGTTGTGAATATTGCCCCGCACAATGCCAAGCTAAAAACCTTCATTCGTGACCTCAAACCGGTCATTGATATGGGCCCGGACGCGCTGATCATGTCAGACCCGGGGCTGATTATGATGGTACGTGAAGCGTTCCCGGAGATGGATATTCATCTCTCCGTGCAGGCTAACGCCGTCAACTGGGCCACCGTGAAATTCTGGAAGCAAATGGGCCTGACGCGCGTGATCCTTTCCCGCGAGCTTTCGCTGGAAGAAATCGCCGAAATCCGCGAGCAGGTTCCTGAGATGGAGCTAGAGATCTTCGTTCACGGCGCGCTGTGCATGGCTTACTCCGGCCGCTGCCTGCTCTCCGGCTATATCAACAAACGCGATCCTAACCAGGGAACCTGCACCAACGCCTGCCGCTGGGAATATAAGGTTCAGGAAGGCAAAGAGGACGACATCGGCAATATCGTTCACGTGCACGAGCCTATTCCGGTGCAAAACGTTGAACCTACGCTGGGCGTCGGTGCCCCAACGGACAAAGTGTTTATGGTGGAAGAAGCCAAACGTCCTGGCGAGTACATGACCGCCTTTGAAGACGAGCACGGCACCTACATCATGAACTCGAAAGATCTACGCGCCATCGAGCACGTAGAGCGCCTGACCAAAATGGGCGTCCACTCGCTGAAAATCGAAGGCCGCACTAAGTCCTATTACTACTGCGCGCGCACCGCGCAGGTCTATCGCCGCGCCATTGATGATGCCGCTGCGGGCAAACCGTTTGACCCTACGCTGCTGCAAACGCTGGAAGGCCTGGCTCACCGTGGTTATACCGAAGGTTTCCTGCGTCGTCATACCCACGATAGCCATCAGAATTATGAATACGGCCACTCTATCTCCGAGAGCCAGCAGTTTGTGGGCGAGTTTACCGGCGAACGTCGCGGCGATCTGGCCGCAGTGGCGGTGAAAAACAAATTCCTGCTGGGCGACAGCCTGGAAATGATGACCCCGCAGGGCAACATCACCTTTACGCTGGAAAAACTGGAAAACGGCAAAGCCGAGCCGATAGAGGTTGCTCCGGGCGACGGTCATACCGTATGGATGCCTGTGCCACAGGAAATAGCGCTGGATTATGCTCTGCTAATGCGCAATCTGGCTGGTCAGACAACCCGAAAACCGCATGCTAACTAGTTAATTAGGGTTATTTTTTCGCGCTAAGACCATTCTTAGAAACCGATCACATACCGTTACACAAGATAACGTTATTATCCGCGAGCTGAAAAACATAACCCATAAATGCTAGCTGTACCAGGAACCACCTCCTTGGCCTGCGCAATCTCCCTTGCGCAGGCTTTCTTTTTTCCGCTGATTCAGCCAGTTCTTACTTCCCCGCCCCCGCTTTGCTCTACACTTTGATAATGCTCATTTTTCTGAGGTAAGTCATGGAGACATCCCCGCTTTCATTTTTGATACTTAACGGCAAGGGCGCCGGCCATCCGCTGCTGCGTGAGGCCGTTCATACCCTGCGCGAAGAAGGTTACACGCTGCATATCCGCGTGACCTGGGAAAAAGGAGACGCAGAACGCTACATAGCGGAAGCCTTGAGCCTGGGTGTGGATACCGTGGTGGCGGGCGGCGGGGACGGGACAATTAATGAAATTGCTACCTGCCTTGCAAAACTCCCTCCTGCCAGCCGCCCGGCGCTGGGCATTTTACCGCTTGGTACAGCCAACGACTTTGCCACCAGCGCGGGGATTCCGGAAGATTTCGAAAAAGCGCTGCGTCTGGCGCTGTTCGCTAAGGCTGCCAATATCGATCTGGTGAAGGTGAACGATGATGCCTTTTTCATCAATATGGCCACCGGCGGGTTTGGCACACGCATCACCACCGAAACGCCGGAAAAACTCAAAGCCGCGCTCGGCGGCGTCTCTTACTTTATCCACGGGCTGATGCGCATGGATATGCTGAAGCCGGATCGCTGCGATATTCGCGGAGAAGGTTTTAGCTGGCAGGGGGATGCGCTGGTGATTGGGATCGGTAATGGTCGCCAGGCAGGCGGCGGGCAACAGCTTTGCCCGGAAGCGCTGATTAATGACGGGTTGCTTGAGCTGCGGATTTTTACCGGTGAAGATCTGCTTCCAGCGCTGCTAACTACCCTGACGAACCCGGGTGAAAACCCGAATGTCACTGAAGGAAAATCGGCGTGGTTTGAGATTTCTGCTCCGCACGATATTACTTTTAACCTGGACGGCGAACCGCTGAGCGGACGGCATTTCCGGATTGAAATCCACCCCAATGCGCTGGCCTGTCGTTTGCCACCTAATTGCCCGCTGTTGGGGTAAGCTACAACGTTGCGGCTTGTTTATCCCCTCACCCTCTGAGGGGATAAACAATATCTGCTACTTTACTCCCTCTGTGCTCTCTAATAGCCACATTTTCCCTTCAAATCTTCCGGGAGATATCTTTCACTCCGCAGTTATTCCGTTCACCCGTAGGTCTGTTTTCCCTGCACGTTCAGAGCACGGTGAACGTGTCAGGTGGCATTACGCCATGCCCCCTGACGACCCCTGGCGCCCGGCAAGCTCATCGCCGCTAAAGCGATAACCCCCCGGCCATCACCCAAACATTCGGGGTCGTTCGCGATTCGTTCCCGACGATCGCTCTCTTTCGCTGCTCCCGGCAGCTCAACCCCGTCTGAGTTGGGTCATAACCGGGGGCGATGAGAGCCGGGATCAAGGGCGTGGCTGTGGGACTTGCAGCGCCTATGACGTTCAGCGTGGCTGCGGATTTGAAGCGAGGCACGGTTCCGGCTTAAATCGCCTCCGTTTTCTCTCCGACTGGCCAGGGTCCGGGCCTCGGGAACGGCCGGAGGCTGAGAGCGTCGGGAACGCATCTCAGCCGACCCAGGACTGGGAGATAAAACGGAGGTCTGCCGCTTCAGCGATCGATTTATTTCGCCGGGAGTCTGGGGTCTCGGGGGAATGACGGTGATTCTCCCGAGACGTTCACCGATTCGGTGGTGACATGTGAAGCAGGACTGGAGGTGAACGGAACTTTAGCCGATCCTTCATGGAGCATATTTATGGCTAAGAGACGGCGCAGGCAAGAAGAATGCCGGGATGATGGAAATAACCCAACCGCAAAAAAACTCCTATAAAAAAGTCCACCAATAGGGGCAGCCCATATCGGAGGACTTTTTTAGATTATGCGATAATTTACGCGATGGTCACTTTCTCATTCAGATAAACATCCTGCACGGCGTTAATCAGCTTCACGCCGTCAACCATCGATTTCTTGAACGCCTTACGCCCCAGAATAAGCCCCATGCCGCCCGCACGTTTGTTAATCACCGCCGTACGCACCGCATCCGCCAGGTCAGTTTCACCGCCCGCGGCACCGCCGGAGTTGATAAGGCCGGCACGGCCCATGTAGCAGTTCGCCAGCTGGTAGCGCACCAGATCGATAGGGTTGTCGGTGGTCAGCTTGCTGTAAACTTTTTCGTCGGTATAGCCAAAGTTTACCGCTTTATAACCGCCGTTATTCTCCGCCATTTTCTGCTTCACGATATCGGCCCCGATGGTTGCCGCAAGGTGGTTAGCCTGGCCGGTTAAGTCGGCGCTGACGTGGTAATCCACCCCGTCCTTTTTAAAGGCTGAGTTACGCAGATAGGCCCACAGTACGGTGACAAGGCCAAGCTCGTGCGCACGCTCAAAAGCGGCAGAAATCTCTTCAATCTGGCGGCGGGATTCAGGCGAGCCAAAGTAAATGGTGGCCCCGACCGCGACCGCGCCCATATTGAAGGCCTGCTCAACGCTGGCATACAGCGTCTGGTCGTAGGTGGTTGGGTAGCTCAGCGTTTCGTTGTGATTCAGCTTAACCAAAAACGGAATACGGTGGGCATAGCGGCGCGAAACCGAAGCCAGCACGCCATAGGTGGAAGCCACGCAGTTACAGCCCGCCTCAATAGCCAGCTCAACGATGTTTTTCGGATCGAAATACAGCGGGTTCGCGGCAAAGGACGCGCCCGCCGAGTGCTCAACGCCCTGATCCACAGGAAGAATAGAAAGGTAACCGGTGCCAGCGAGACGCCCGGTGTTATACAGCGTCTGCATGTTTCGCAGCACCGCCGGTGGGCGATTATTGTCGACCATCACCCTGTCAACGTAGTCCGAGCCGGGCAGATAAAGCTGGTCTGCCGGAATAGTCATACAACGATGCTGTAACAAGCCGTCGGCATCTTTGCCAAGCAACTGCGCAATATCAGTCATAATACGCTCCCGTAACGGCAGCGAGCCCCCTGCCCGCTGCGCAAGAAAAATCCAGCGCCACGCCGTAAAAACGTGGGCAGCACTAAGCCTGGTATCCACGGCGCAGATCCGCCAGTTCAGGCGCACTTTTGCCCCCTTTCCGGGCGTAACGCCAGGCGGCCACTCCGGCTATTTTTGCAATGGCGATCATAGAATCGACGCAAAGGTATTTAAAAGGTATTATTGATTGGTATGGTTAAGGCACACCCTACACCTGTCATGAAGGTCCTGAGCATGAAACGTACAACGATTAGCCTTTCGTTCATGATGTTTATCGAATGGTTTATCTGGGGCGCCTGGTTTGTGCCCCTGTGGCTGTTCCTCAACAAAAGTGGTTTTACCGCCGGTGAAATCGGCTGGTCCTACGCCTGCACCGCCATCGCTGCTATTTTGTCGCCCATCCTGGTTGGTTCGTTAACCGACCGTTTCTTTGCCGCCCAGAAAGTGCTGGCGCTGCTGATGTTCGTCGGCGCCGGGCTGATGTATCTGGCCGCGCAGCAAACGGAGTTTGTCTACTTCTTCCCGCTGCTGCTGGCCTACTCGCTGACCTATATGCCGACCATTGCGCTCACCAACAGCATCGCGTTTTCCAACGTTGACGACGTGGAACGTGACTTCCCGCGCATTCGCGTGATGGGCACCATCGGCTGGATTGCCTCCGGAATTGTGTGCGGCTTTCTGCCGCAGATGATGGGCTTCAGCGATATCTCGCCGACCAACGTGCCGCTGCTGATTACCGCTATCAGTTCCGTTGTTCTGGGCGTGTTCGCGTTCTTCTTGCCCAATACGCCGCCAAAAAGTACCGGCAAATTAAGCCTGAAGGTGATGCTGGGCCTCGACGCGCTGGTGCTGCTCAAAGACAAAAACTTCCTGGTCTTCTTCTTCTGTTCGTTCCTGTTTGCTATGCCGCTGGCGTTTTACTACATCTTTGCCAACGGCTACCTGACCGAAGTCGGCATGCACAACGCCACCGGCTGGATGACCCTCGGCCAGTTCTCCGAAATCTTCTTTATGCTGGCGCTGCCGTTCTTCACTAAGCGTCTTGGTATTAAAAAGGTCTTACTGCTTGGTCTGGTCACGGCGGCCATTCGCTACGGCTTCTTTGTTTACGGCGACGCGTCACACCTGTTCACCTACGGCCTGCTGTTCCTCGGCATCCTGCTGCACGGCGTGAGCTACGACTTCTACTACGTCACCGCCTACATTTACGTAGACAAAAAATCCCCGGTATATATGCGCACCGCGGCGCAGGGGCTGATCACCCTTTGCTGCCAGGGCTTCGGCAGCCTGTTGGGCTACAGCCTCGGCGGCAAAATGATGGAAAAAATGTTTGCTTACGCCTCGCCGGTGAACGGCCAGACCTTTAACTGGGCGGGGATGTGGGGCTTTGGCGCAATAATGATCGCCGTCATCGCCGTGCTATTCATGGTCTTCTTCCGCGAGTCGGACAAAGAGATTGCTACCATCGCCGTTGCCGGTGATGAATCTGAAAAAGTATTGAAGGAAGCGTAACAATGGAAAATCGTATTCTGGGAGCCTTTTACGGCCAGATGTTAGGTGATGCGATGGGTATGCCGTCCGAACTGTGGCCGCGCTCGCGCGTGAAGGCTCATTTTGGCTGGATAGACCGGTTCCTGCCGGGCCCGGCAGAAAACAACGCCGCCTGTTACTTTGCCCGCGCTAAGTTTACCGACGACACCTCAATGGCGCTGGCGCTGGCAGATGCCATCATCGAGCACCACGGCGCGATCAACCCGGACGCCATTGGTCGCCATATCCTGGCGTGGGCAGAAGGGTTCGATGCGTTTAATAAAAACGTGCTCGGCCCGACGTCAAAAATAGCCCTGAATGCGATTAAACAAGGCACGCCGGTCAGCGAGCTGGAAAACAACGGCGTCACCAACGGCGCGGCTATGCGGGCCTCCCCGCTGGGCTGCATGCTGCCTACGGCAAATCTTGATGAGTTTGTGGACGAAGTGGCGCTGGCCTCAAGCCCTACGCACAAGTCTGACCTGGCCATCGCCGGTGCGGTGGTGATTTCCTGGGCAATTTCCCGCGCGATTGACGGTGCAAGCTGGGAAACCATTTGCGATGAACTGCCTTCCGTTGCCCGCCACGCGCAGGAAAAACGGATCACCACCTTCAGCGCCTCCCTCGCTGCACGTCTGGAGCTTGCGCTCGGCGTGGCCCGCAAAGCCCGCGGTACCGAATCGGCCATGGAGGAGATTTATCAGCTAGTCGGCACCGGCACCAGCACCGTTGAGTCCGTTCCGGCCGCCATCGCAATGGTCGAACTGGCAAAAACCGACCCTAACCGCTGCGCCATCCTGTGCGCAAACCTTGGGGGAGACACCGACACCATTGGCGCCATGGCAACCGCCATCTGCGGCGCCCTTAATGGCGTGGAAAGCATCGATCCGGCGTTAAAACAGGAGCTGGATGAAGAGAACCAGCTCGACTTCACGCGCTACAGCCGAATCTTTATGGCTTACCGCCAGCAGAGAGAGGCCAGCCATGAAGCCAAATGAGCTGCTAAGCAAGCTGCCGCGGCTCAGCGCTCAGCGCCCGGTCTGCGTGCTCGGTTCGGCAGTGATTGACGTCATCGCCGACGCCTACGCCCTGCCGTGGCGAGGCTGTGATATCGAACTGCATCAGCAGGGCGTTAACATCGGCGGCTGCGCGCTGAACATCGCCATCACGCTTTCGCGCCTGGGCATAGCCTCGCAGAACGCGCTGCCGATTGGCGAGGGCACTTGGGCCAACATTATTCGTAACAGCCTCGAAAAACAGCAAATCCGCAGCGAAATCCATACCGATGCAGGGGATAACGGCTGGTGCCTGGCGCTGGTTGAACCCGACGGGGAACGTACCTTTATGTCTTTCCGCGGCGTGGAGCATCAGTGGAATCAGGCCTGGCTTGATGCCTTAGTTATCGCGCCCGGCACGCTGCTGTCGCTTTCCGGCTACCAGCTCGCCGGGCCTTGCGCTGAACTGCTCGTCCGCTGGCTGGAATCACTTCGTGATATTACGCCGTTTATCGACTTCGGCCCGCGCATTGCCGATATCCCCCAGCCGCTGCTGGCAAGGATTATGGCCTGCAGGCCGATTGTTTCGCTGAATCGCCAGGAAGCCGCCATCGTTGCGGAGTGGCTTGACGTTGATCCTGACAATATCGAAGCGATCTGCAGCGCGTGGCTGACCCACTACGCCAGTCCGCTGATCGTTCGGTTAGATAAAGAAGGCGCCTGGTTTGCCGACGGCAAACAAATGGGCATCGCCGCGCCGTTCCCGACCGCCGTCGTCGATACCATCGGTGCTGGTGACAGCCACGCGGGCGGCACGCTGGCAGGCCTGGCGGCTGGCTGGAGTCTGGAAGAAGCGGTTAGCCTGGGTAATGCGGTTGCCAGCTATGTGGTTGGCCACCGCGGCGGCGACTGCGCGCCAAAACTCGCGCAGCTAGAACAATCCCTACTCCTCGCAGACGAAAACGTATAAATCGCTGCGACAGTGGCTGATGCTGTACTCAATGGGCCGGTTTTGCGGATCGAACGCCACCTGTTTGATGACTAAAACCGGCACCGGCGTTTCCAGCCTGATGTGCGTCTGGAATTCACTGTCCGGCATTCTGGCGCTCACCCGGCTGCGCGTGCGCTGCGGAATAATGTTCTGGCTGCGGAAATAGTCGTACAGCGAGACGCCAATCTCATCCGGATCGGCAATTAAGCCTGCCGGCACGTAAGACTCCTCGATAGATACCGCGTCTTCATCCACATAACGGATACGCTTGAGCAAAAAAACGTCGCTTTCCGCGGGGACAGCCAGCTGCTCCGCCACGTCTGCCGGGCACTTCACCACGCGCTTGTTAACCCACAGCGTGTCCGGCTTTTTGCCCCGCAGTACCACCTGCTGCGAAAACCCTCTGGCCTCTTTCAGCGAATACTCAAGCGTCGCATTAATCTGCGTGCCGTAACCGCGCGAACGCGTCACCACGCCTTCATCTTCCAGCGCCTGCATCGCCTTGCGCACGGTAATACGCGAAACGCCGGTCAACTGGCTAAGATCGCGCTCGCCCGGCAAGATATTGCCCTGGGGCAGTTGCCCAGAGCGCACGGCGTTTTTCACCGTTTCGACAAATTTAAGGTACAGAGGGACGTTATCCGGGGCGGCAAAGCGCTGTTTTAGCTGCTCAACTAACTGATGATGGGCCTGTTCCATGGTACGCAATTGTCCAGCAGGGAAGATGAAGCCAGTATAGTACCATTGGTATTATGCTGGCTAAAAACTTCTCGCTTAACCGACAGTTACCACCATTCGTGGAAATGATGCACCGGGCCAATGCCGTGCCCAACCTCGAGAGAATCGGCCTGCGCCAGCGCTTTAGACAGCCAGACTTTTGCGGCGGCTACGGTTTGCGCCCAGTCGTCATGACGAGGGCGCAGCGCAGCCAGCGCGGCAGATAAGGTACAGCCGGTGCCGTGGGTGTTTTTCGTCTGTACACGCGGCGCGGTAAAACGCTGCACATCATGGCGGGTAAACAGCCAGTCCGGGCTTTCTTCATCGTCCAGGTGCCCCCCTTTCATCAGTACCGCCTCGCAGCCCATCGCCAGCAGGGCTTCACCCTGTTCGCGCATCTCTTTTTCGCTGCGGGCATGGGGCGCATCCAGCAGCGCCGCGGCCTCCGGGAGATTAGGTGTAATCAGCGCAACGTGCGGTAACAGCCTGCGGCGTAAGCTTTCTATCGCGGACGGTGCCAGCAGCGGGTCACCGCTTTTCGCCAGCATCACCGTATCCAGTACCACGTTTTGCGCCTTGTAAAACGCCAGCCGTTCCGCGACGGCCTCAACGATATCAGCCTCTGCCAGCATGCCGATTTTTGTGGTGTCGATGCGCACGTCGCTGAGCACCGAATCGAGCTGCGCCGCCACAAACTCAGGCTCGATGCGGTAAACGGACTGCACGCCACGGGTATTTTGCGCCACCAGCGCGGTGATCACGCTCGTGCCGTAAGCGCCGAGCGCGGAGAAGGTTTTCAAATCGGCCTGGATCCCCGCGCCGCCGCTTGGATCGGTTCCGGCGATGGTCAGGGCGTTGATTCGCTTCATGCCAGCACCTCCGCGTTCAGATGATAAAGCGCGTCGAGGAAAGCGGGCGTAAAACTTCCCGGCCCGCGGCTGGCGGCGATGGCCTGTTCACCGGCCAGCGACATAAAGCGGCAGGCGCTGGCAACGTTGTCCAGCCTGTCGCCCGGTAAAGCACAACATGCAGCAACCACGGCGGAAAGCGCGCAGCCGGTGCCGACTACGCGCGTCATCAGCTCTCCGCCGCCGGTAACGGCAAGCGTTCTCTCTCCGTCTGTGACGTAATCAATTTCGCCGGTCACGGCAATCACCGCCCCGGTTTCAAGCGCCAGCTTTTGCGCCGCCGGAATAGCAGAAAGCGCATCGTCGGTACTGTCCACGCCGCGGCCGCCGGCCTGCTCCCCCGCCAGCGCCAGGATCTCAGAGGCGTTGCCACGAATAGCCGCTGGTTTCAGTTGAATTATCTTGCGGGCAAAGCGCGTACGGAAAGCAAGGCCACCTACGGCGACAGGGTCGAGCGCCCATGGCGTTCCGGCATTATTGGCGGCATGAATGGCAGCCAGCATCGCGGCCGCACGCTCTGAAGTCAGCGTGCCGATGTTGATCAGCAGTGCGCTCGCAAATTCGCTGAACTGCGCCGCTTCTTCGGCCTCAATGACCATGGCCGGGGCAGCGCCCAGCGCCAGCAGTACGTTAGCGGTAAAAGTTTGCACTACGTCATTGGTCATGCAGTGAACCAGCGGAGAATGCTGACGGAGTTGGTGTAAAACAGAGGCGGCAGTCGCGCCGGGTAGCAGGTCAGGTTGCATCAAGGTAAGGCTCCTGTCCGGCGTGAAAGAAGGGATACCGGACAGGCATCTGACTTCCCTACGCTGGCATTATCCAGATCAGGTGGTACGGGTATTTCTCAGCCTTCACAAAGAAGGGCACCCCGAGTCATTTAAATCAATGTGTTGTGATCAACTCTACAGGTTAATCACGCCAAGAATGATGCCAGCCCCCCTTATCTTAAACAAGCCCAAAACTTGTTCAGGGACGACATTTACTTCGCTAAAACCGCTGCTAAGCTCTATTTCAGCACCTTTGTAAGGCAGGGTTTATGGCAGCCTGGGCGTCTGGCCCAGCAGGGATCGATCCAAAAACACAGTGGTTAGATAAAACAATATGAAATATATCATTTTGCTCATCATTATTATTTCAGTGGCCTATGTGCATTATCGCGGAAGGGTTCGCTTTCGCTTCTGGCGGCAGCTATCGGACCACTCAACGTTTACCGCCCCGCTCAACGGCTTTATGTATCTCTTTTCCCGAGTGCCCAATACGCCTTACTTAACCCCGGAAACATTTCCCGAGCTCGTCACCTTACGGGATAACTGGGAGGTTATTCGCGAAGAAGGCATTCACCTGCAAAAGCTGGAGCAGATAAAAGCCGCCGACAAATTTAACGATGCCGGGTTTAACTCCTTCTTTAAAACCGGCTGGAAGCGCTTTTACCTGAAATGGTATGAAAATGCCCACCCGTCGGCCAGCCTGCTGTGCCCCAAAACCACCGAGCTGCTGCATGCGATTCCGTCCATCAAGGCCGCGATGTTCGCCACCCTGCCCGACGGCAGCCGGCTGCCGCGCCATCGTGACCCGTACGCCGGTTCGCTGCGTTTTCACTTAGGGCTGTCAACTCCCAATGACGATCGCTGCTTTATTGAAGTAGACGGCAAACGCTACAGCTGGCGCGATGGCGAAGGCGTGCTGTTTGACGAGACCTATATTCACTACGCGGAAAATACCAGCGGCGAGAACCGGCTGATCCTGTTTTGCGATGTGGAAAGACCAATGCGTTACCGCTGGGCTCAGGCGGTTAACCACTGGCTTGGGCGCAATTTGATGAGCGCCGCGTCTGCGCCAAACGATGAAAATGACCGCATCGGCGGCATAAACCGCGCCTTCCGCTACATCTATCAGATTCGTATCGTCGGGAAGAAGCTAAAAAGCTGGAATAAGACGGTGTACTACATCGTTAAATGGCTGCTGTTTGGCGGAATTGCGGTGCTCATCTGGCGGGCGTTTTAACTAAAAAATGAGGCCTCCAAAAAGAGGCCTGAGACTGCTGACAAAGTTCATTGCTCTAAAAAAGTCCGAACCCAGGTCTAATAAAAACAATGAATAATGTTCTCTGGTTTGCCCCAAACAGTCGAAAACCACGTTTTTCGGCTGTTTGTCATCAATCTGAGGCCTCCGGATAAGAGGCCTCTGGCAAAGCCTATTACCGTAGTTGACGCTGCAGGCGGCGCGTATCAAAGCTCAGAGACGTCGCTCCCAGCGCTGAGATTTGCAGCAGCCCCGAAGCAATCATCAGGTTTTTCAGGAAGTGCAGCAGGGTGTTCTGGTCGGCAAAGTTGTGGTGGAAAAACACCGCCGTCGCCACGGTGAACACGGCCAGCAGCGCCGAAATGAGTCGTGTACGGTAGCCCACCAGCAGCAGGATGCCGCCTCCAACCTCAGCCGCCAGGGCAATAAGGTACCCGAGTAACGGGAACGGCAGCCCTACCGAGGCAATATAGCCCTGTGTCGCCTCAGGCGTAGCGATTTTCCCCAGTCCGCTGATGATAAAAATCGCGGCAATCACGATGCGACCCACGGTCGCGAAGTTAGTAGCGTATCTGTCCATCAGGATTTCCCGTTAAATTGATTGATGCGCGGTGTCGTTATCAGGACAGCGCGGCAATCTGGCCTTTTGCATCGGCGAGCGCGGCATTTTTCGCTTCGTCGCCACGGTTTAAGTTTTCAGCGCGGATAATCGTCACGTCGGTCAGGCCAATAAAGCCCAGCACCACTTTCAGATAAGACTCCTGATGCTCCAGGAAAGCCGCCGGGCTGTCGCCGGTGTACTGGCCGCCGCGTGAAGAGGCGATAAACACTTTTTTGCCTTTTGGCAACAGGCCCTCAGGGCCGTTTGCGCCGTACCGGAAAGTCCGCCCGGCCACGCAGACGCGGTCAATCCACGCCTTGAGCTGGGAAGGAATGGAGAAGTTGTACATCGGCACGCCGATGACAATCACGTCGGCAGCGAACAGATCGTCGATGAACGCCCCGCCGGCGGCCAGGTCTTCGCCCAGCGCCGCGTCGGTCACTTCTGCACCCTGGAAAGCGGCAATGTGCTTGTCCGACAGGTGCTGAGCCGGTGACTGAACCAGGTCGCGGTAAATCACGGTCGCACCGGGGTGCAGCGTTTTCTGGCGAGCAACAATCTCCGCCGACAGCTGGCGGCTGACGGAGTAGCCGCCAAGAACACTGGTATCAATATGCAGAATAGTCGACATCGTTTTAGCCTCGGAAATAGAGCGTTGTTTAGGGGTTAAGCGCGTAAAGAGTTTTTTAAAAGCCGTTAACATAGCGGTGCTCAATCTTCAGAATTCGCTGAACATGGCAGCCACTATGCCATCGCCTTCCCTACCCGAATAGCCGTTATATTTCGATGCAACCCATCGCCACAGCCGATACATCATCCCCGATGACAAAGGCCGAACGACGGGCTATATTGCGCTTCACCCGGTCACCGCTAAGCAGGAACTCCGATGCTGGATGGTATTTCGCTCGATCAACTTCGCACCTTTATCGCCGCCGTCGACGAAGGCAGCTTCTCTGCGGCCGCCCGCAAAATGTATAGAGCCCAGTCGGTGATCAGCGATTTGATCAGGGGACTGGAAGCGCAAATTGGCGTGCAGCTGTTCGACCGCTCTGGCCGGTATCCCAGGCTCACGCCAGAGGGTGAGGTGCTGCTGGCCGACGCCCGTGGCATTGTTTCTCGCGTTGATTTTATGAAGGCTCGGGCGCGGGGAATGTCGTCGGGGCTGGAGTCCGAACTGTCGGTAGTGGTGGATGTTTTCTTCCCGCTGGAGGCAATGACCTCGGCGGCAAAGGCCTTCCGCGAACAGTTTCCCGGCACGCCGCTGCGCCTGTTTGTTGAGGCGCTTGGCGGCGGCTATAAGCCCGTGCTTAACGGCAGCGCGGGCATTGGCATTCTCGGTTCACTGCCGGATATGCCTGCGTCGTTAACCGGAGAGCGCCTGACCGGGGTCTCGCTGGTGATGGTCGCCGCTCCCGACCATCCGCTGGCGCAGTTCGAAGGCATGGTACCAAAGGCCGAACTCACCAAACACGTTCAGCTGGTGCTGACCGACCGCTCCGAGCTTTCCAAAGGTAAAGAGTTTGGCGTGATGTCGCCCTCCACCTGGCGGCTGGGGGATCTGCTTGCCAAACATGCCTTTTTGCTCGACGGCCTCGGCTGGGGCAGCATGCCGTCGCACGTTGTGGAGCGGGATATTCGCGAAGGGCGACTGGTGCGGCTGAACATTGAGGATGTGCCGCCGGGCGGCCTCGCGCTGCCGATGTTCGGCGTCTACCCCATAGCCTCTCCACCCGGCCCCGCCGGGCGCTGGCTGATTGAGAGACTCAAAAACCTGTGTCCGGCTAAACTGGCCGCCGGTTTACCTAAAACTAGCGACGAATAAACAACCGGTGAGTCACCCTCTCCTCACCGGAAATGGCCTGAAACCCGGCTGCCTCATAAAAATGAAAGGCGTGTTCGGGGGCATGAGTGTTGTAAAAATCGAACCAGCCATGCCCGCCAGAAAGTAAGGCCTGCAGCAGTTGCTGCCCTACCCCTTTCCCCCGCCAGGCCGGGCTAAGGTACAGGTGTCGAATACGTCCCGCACGCTCATCTTCTGAAAACGGGTCGCGATTAAGGCCGCCAATGCCGACCAGTTCTTCACCGGCAAAGATACCCAGCAATTTTTCTCCGGGGGCGTTAAAACGGTTATCCCCGCTAAGCCAGTTGGCTTCAAGACGCCGCAGCATATTGAAGTTCTCCGCGATGCTTTGCGCTTTTAGCGAAGCAAATCCGTCATTGTCGGGCATCACCGGTATTATTTGCATCGCGGGCATGATAAGCCCCTATGAAGCCGGAGATTAATCGCTATCAATATCCAGCAGATTATTTAAAGCGTGAGCACGCAGTTCGTTAACTTTACTGATGCTTTTATCCGGCGACGAGCGAATGACATCGCGCGGATCGTTAATCAGTACGCGACCATGACTATCGACTAAAAACTGCAGGTCGTCGATATGTACCTCATGGTTTTTCAGCTTGTTAATGATGGCATTACAGTCCGCCAGCACGTTTTGATTGAATTTCTTATCATCAGGCAGGCTTTTCTTATTATTCACGATGTCTTCAGAGTCAAAAGCATGGTGAATATAGTCTTTCTCAACGCCCACGCTATCGCCATGCTTAACCAGGGCATGCGCGTCCACGACGGGGAACCCGAGCTGCTTAAGCTGCCTGGTGGTTTCAAGCTCCTTTAAAGCATACTGTTCCGCAGAAATCGTGCCGGTCGTGCCGGGCCTGAACAGGCACAGACACTTTCTCGGGTCCTGGCGCGAGTGAAAGACATCTTTTTGGCTTCCGGCGCCAATTTTCTGTCCCAATGATGGCACGTGCTGAAACACCGTGGCCGGAGTCTGGGCATTCGACGCGTGCAAATGCCGCCCCTGGGCTGCATTGTTTGAAACGGTAAACATGTGGGTTCTCCTGTGGAACTTTAAATCGCCGCTATAGCAAAACCCTTAAGTAGAGATAACGGGATTCTGGTTCCGCTGCACATCCCATCGGGCATCTTTCGTTACCAGAAAAATTCCTGCCGCCCCGTTCCAAACGGCATGAGATCGATTATCATTCCCTTCCAAAATTTTTCCGTTTTTAAGGTCACCCATGTTCACAGTGTTTACCGCCAAAGCTCGCTGGCTGCTCGCTGCCGTTGCGTTGTTGAGCTGTGCTGCCCATGCCGCACCGATTGTTGTTACCGACGTAGCGGGCCGGGAAGTGACGCTGCCGCATCCGGCCAAACGTGTAATGCTGGCCGATGCACGAGCCCTGCTGGCGCTCAACATTATTCATCCGAAGGATCCGCTGGAAAACATCATTGCCTGGGATAACTCGCTGAAAACCAAAGCGCCTGACCTGGCGGATGCCTACGCGAGAAAATTCCCACAGGTGAGCAAAATCACGATGTTTGAAAACCCGTACTACACGGATTTCAGCGTCGAAAAAGCGGTTACGCTGCAGCCTGATTTGATCATTTTTGATATCGGCGTGCTGGCCAAGCTGAAAAACAGCGGCGTCCTGAGCCAGCTGGAAAAAGTCGGCATTCCGGTGCTGATTATCGACTTCCGCCAGCAGCCGCTGACCAATACTCTGCCGAGCATTGAACTGCTGGGCAAAGTGTTTGATGAGCAGAAAAACGCGGACGCTTTTATTCAACACTACCAGCAGCGAATGAACCTGGTGCGCGAGCGCGTTGCCACGCTGAAGCCAGAGCAGCGCCCAAGCGTATTTATTGAACGCGCTGCCGGTATCCGCGGCGATGAATGCTGCCAGACCTTCGGCAAAGGCAGCTACGGCCAGTTTATTGATACCGCCGGCGGCAACAACGTGGGCAGCAAACTGTTCCCGGAAATGAGCGGCCAGGTGAATACCGAGCAGGTTATCACCAGCAACCCGGATTTTTACCTGATGACCGGCGCCGACTGGAACCGCGGAAACCGTGCGCCCAAGGCTGTGCCGCTGGGTTATATGGCCGACAAAGCCGTTGCCGAACAAAAGCTGAAAGGGCTAATGAACCGCACCGGGATTAACGTGCTGACGGCGGTCAAAGAGAAACGCGTGATGGCGATTTACCATCAATTCTACGATTCTCCGCTGAACTATATTGCGGTAGAAACCATCGCTAAGTTCCTGCATCCCGATCTGTTCAAAGACATCGATCCACAGGCCGATATTGAGCAGGTTCACAAGCAGTTCACCGCCCTGGACTACAGCGGCGTCTTCTGGGTTACCCCATAAATCAAAAACATGCCGGGCCACCTCAATGGCTCGGCTTTTTTTGCTTACTTTTCGTCTTATCCCGAATTATTCCGCAACAAAACTATTTACTTGAAAATAATTATCATTAAGATTGTCATTTCCAAAAAAACTCATAACAGCAAACCCATGTTGTAAAGGAATGATGATGCGTCCCCTTTTTCGTGTCTCTCTCGTGGCAAGCGCGATAGCCTTTGCGCTGCCAGCTCTCGCTGCAAATAACACTCAAACTGATAAAACTTCCGCAGAAAAACCCGCTGATGACATTACCGTTGTCGGCAACTGGCTGGATAATCCAGACACCAGCACGGTGCTGCTTAACCACCCTGGCGCCCGCTCAATCGTCACCGAGCAGCAGCTTCATGAGCAGGGCTCAGAGACGCTTGCCGATGCGCTGAAGGGCATTCCTGGCGTGCAGGTGCGTGACAGCAACGGCACCGGCGGCAGTGATATCTCCCTTAACGTAGGCGTACGTGGCCTGACTTCTCGCCTGTCTCCACGCTCCACCATCCTGATGGACGGCGTTCCGCTGGCGGTTGCGCCATACGGCCAGCCTCAGCTTTCCATGGCGCCACTGGGCACGGGCAATATCCAATCCATTGACGTGGTTCGCGGCGGCGGCGCGGTGCGTTATGGACCGCAAAACGTGGGCGGCGTGATTAACTTCGTCACCCGCGACATTCCAAAAGAGTTCGGCGGCACCGTTAGCGCGCAGACTCAGGGCGCCAGCCACGGCGGTCTGAAGACGTTGACCAGCGCTTCCGTCGGCGGCACGGCGGACAACGGCTTTGGCGCAGAGCTGCTCTATTCCGGCCTGCACGGCCAGGGCTACCGCGAGAGCAACGACAATACCGACATCGACGACTTCATGCTGAAGACGAAATATAACTTCACCGATCGCGATGAGCTACAGGCTAACTTCCACTACTATGAAGCACAGTCCGGCATGCCGGGCGGCCTGACTACCGCGCAATATGCGCAGGATCCTTTCCAGTCTGACCGTCGCTGGGACCGTTTTGAAGGCCGCCGCAAGGACATGTCCTTCAAATACAAGCACACCGAAGATGACAAAAAGCTGGAAGTCCTGACCTACTTCACCGACAGCTACCGCAGCAGCGATCTGGAGTACTTCAAGGGTAACAAACGCACGCTGAACTCCGCACCGCGTAACTACTCGACCTGGGCCATTGAGCCAACCTATTCTCAGCTGTTCCGCTTCTGGGATATGTCTCACGAGGTCACCCTGGGCTACCGCTACCTGAACGAAACGTCGGACGAGAAGGGCTACCGCACGCCAAAAGCGTATGACCCTGCCACCACCTTTAACAAACCGGAAATGAGCGAATACTATCAGCACAGCTCCGGCGGTACCGCGGCTAACGCCTTCTATATTGATGATGCAATTAACGTCAGCAACTGGACGATTACGCCGGGCCTGCGCTATGAAAGCATCAAAACGCACACCAGCGACGCCTTCCAGAACATCGACCGCGAGAAGACCTACAGCGAGCCGCTGCCTTCTCTTAGCGTGATGTACCATATGTCTGATGCCTGGAAACTGTTCGCCAACGCCAGCACTTCCTTCGGCAGCATGCAGTACTTCCAGCTGACCCGTGGCGGCAGCGGCAACCAGCCAGCAGCCGGCCTGACCCCGGAAAAAGCGCACACCTATGAGTTTGGTACGCGCTACGACGATACTTCGCTGAAAGCCGAAGCGACGCTGTTCTACATCGATTTCAACGATCAGCTGCAGTACATCAACAACATCGTAGGCTGGACGAACCTCGGCGCGACCAAGCATCAGGGCCTGGAACTGGCGCTGAATTACGATCTGAGTGAAGTAAACCGTGCGCTGGACGGCGTGAGCGTGTACACCACTTACACCTATACCAAAGCCACCAGCGACAAAGGCGACTTCGCCGGTAAAGACCTGCCGTTCTACTCTCGCCAGGTGTACACCGTGGGTACGCGCTACGCGACCGGCAACTGGGTGTGGAATCTGGACAGCTTCGCGCAGTCTAAGCAGAGCTCTCCGGGTACCGGGCCGAACTACATCACCGACGAAAGCGCGGACGGGCAGTTTGGTAACATCGCAGGTTATATGGTGTGGAATATGCGCGGCGAGTACGACTTCGGGCCGTCGCTGTCCCATCTGAAACTGGGTGCCGGGATTAAAAACCTGTTCGATCAGCGTTATTACACGCGTTCAAACGACAATAACTCCGGTAAATACGTAGGCGAACCACGCACCTTCTTCGTGCAGGGTTCTCTGGCGTTCTGATAAAGACCCTCACCCTAACCCTCTCCCTGGAAGGGAGAGGGCCGGGGTGAGGGTGGAATTGCTCCCCGGCTCTCATCGCCCCCGGTTATGACCCAACTCAGACGGGGTTGAGCTGCCGGGAGCAGCGAAAGAGAGCGATCGTCGGGAACGAATCGCGAACGACCCCGAATGTTTGGGTGATAGCCGGTCGGTTTACCGCTTCAGTGGCGATGAGCTCGCCGGGCGCCGGGGGTTGTCAGGGGGCATGACGTAATGCCACCTGACACGTTCACCGTGTGCTGAAAGTGCAGGGAAAACAGATATAAAGGTGAACGGAACAACGACCAGACTTAAGAGCTCCCCTGGAAAATTTTGAAAGGAAAATAGGTATAACAGACAGCCTCCGGGGTGAGGGGAAAACTACTCCAGATCCCCGCCGTTGCTGGCAATCACCTTCTTATACCAGTGGAACGACTTCTTCGGCGTACGCGCCAGCGTCCCCTTCCCTTCATCATCACGGTCCACATACACAAAGCCGTAGCGCTTGCTCATTTCGCCGGTTGAGGCCGACACCAAATCAATGCAGCCCCACGACGTGTAGCCCATGACCGGAATACCGTCCTCAATCGCCTCGCCCATCGCTTTAATGTGCTCGCGCAGATAGCTGATGCGGTAGTCGTCGTTGATCTCCCCTTTCGCATTCACTTCGTCCTTCGCGCCCAGCCCGTTCTCCACCAGGAACAGCGGCTTCTGGTAACGGTCATACATCATGTTCATGGTGATGCGCAGGCCGAGCGGATCGATACCCCAGCCCCACTGGCTGAAGGTAATGTGCGGGTTTTTGAGCGATTTAATGATGTTCGCCGGATTGGTGTTGCCCTCGTTCATGTCTGCCGAAGCGCAGCGTGAGGCGTAATAGCTGAAGGAGACAAAATCGACGGTGTTCTTCAGGATCTCGTCGTCACCAGGCTCGGTGACAATCGCAATGCCTTTCTCACGGAACATGCGCGCGGCATAGGCCGGGTAAGCACCGCGCGCCTGCACATCAATAAAGAACAGGTTTTCGCGATCTTTCTCCAGCGCCGCCCAAACGTCTTCGGGTTTGCAGCTGTACGGATAGAAATTGCCGCCCGCCAGCATGCAGCCAACCTGGTTTTGCGGGTTAACTTCGTGGGCAATTTTGGTGACCAGCGCGCTGGCGACCAGCTCATGGTGCGCGGCCTGGTACATCACCTGCTCTTTGTTATCCCCCTCTTCGAACACCAGCCCGGCGCCGGAGAACGGGCTATGCAGCATGATGTTGATTTCGTTGAAGGTGAGCCAGTATTTTACCAGGCCGTCGAAGGCTTCAAAGCAGGTACGGGCGTAGCGGCTGAAAAACGCCACCATTTTACGGTTCCGCCATGAACCGTATTCCTGCACCAGGTGCATCGGCACGTCGAAGTGGCACAGCGTGACCAGCGGTTCGATATTGTGCTTTTTGCACTCGGCAAACAGGTCGCGGTAAAACGCGATGCCCTGCTCGTTTGGCGTGGTTTCATCACCCTTCGGGAAAATACGGCTCCACGCAATAGAGGTGCGGAAAACGGTGAAGCCCATTTCGGCCATCAGCGCGATGTCGTCTTTGAAGCGATGGTAAAAATCTATCGCCTGGTGGCTGGGGTAGAACTCATCGGCGTGCAGCTCAAAACGCTTATCCACCCCGAGTTTTACCCCAAGGCGGTTTTCGCCGTGAGGGATCATATCAACGGTACTCAGCCCCTTCCCGCCTTCCTGATACGCGCCTTCAGCCTGATTCGCCGCAATAGCACCGCCCCACAAAAATCCTTTTGGAAAAGCTGTCTCAGCCATTTTTACCTCTGTTTAAAGTGTTTTTACTGCATTATCTGGTCGAATAAATGCCGCGCTGCTGCCCTGCTCTTTCGCGTTTGCATCCTCAACGGGAATATCTTCAAACCCGAGAATAAGCGTAGTAATAAACGAGAGCACCACGGCCAGAATCATTACCGCCGCCACCCAAACGATGCTCATCGGGTTGGCCGGGTCGAAGAACTGCACGCTGGTGAAAAGCCCCGGAGAGGCCATGGAATGGCTGGCAAGGCCGCCGATACCGGCTACGGCACCGCAAATAAAGCCGCTAATAAGGCAGGCAATCAGCGGGCGTTTCAGCCGCACCGCCACCCCGTAAAGTGCGGGTTCAGAAATACCGGCCACAATTGCCGACGCGGCGGCAGCAAGCGCGGTCTGGCGCAGTTCCGGGTTTTTAGTCCGCCAGGCAACGGCCAAAGACGAGCCGCCGAGGGACAGGTTGGCACCAATCTCTGAAGGCATAACCATGCCTTCTTTGCCGGTTTCAGCGATGGTCTGGATAATCGTCGGCGTAAACACGCGGTGCATGCCCGTCATCACCAGCAGCGGCCATATCGCCCCCATAATGGCCACGGAAAGCCAGCCCAGGTAGCCGTGTACGGTATACACCAGCGAAGAAATCCCGCTGCCGATCCAGATCCCCAATGGCCCAATCAGCAAAATCGCTATCGGGGCGGAAACCAGCACGATCAGCATCGGCTTAAGGAAGTTTTTGGTCACCGCAGGCGTAATACGATCCACACCTTTCTCGATGTACGACAGCAGCCAGGTCATCACCAACGCGGGAATAACGGTATAGGTGTACTTCACGGCGGTCACAGGAATACCCATAAAATCAACCGACTGCCCCTGCGCCGCCTTTGCCATCAGGTCAATAAATGCCGGATGCACCAGCACCCCGGCGATAGCAATCGCCAGCGACATATTGGTTTTAAACTTCACGGCAGCGGAGGCCGCCACCATCACCGGCAGGAAGAAGAAAGCACCGTCGCCGATGAGGTTCAGAATAATCAACGTGGAGGAGGTCTTTTCAAACAGCCCGGTCATCGCGAGGATCATCGCCAGCAGCTTGACCATCGAGCCGCCGATAATGGCCGGGATAAGCGGAGACATGGTGCCAATCAGCGCGTCCAGGATCCCGGCACCAATACGTTTCAGGGTCAGCTTGCCTTTTGCCCCAGACTGCGGCCTGTCTCCGGCCCCTTCCGGCAAATGCTTCAACACTTCGGCATAAGCCTGAGACACCGTATTACCAATAATCACCTGGCACTGCTGGTCAGTTTTCACCACGCCCAGCACGCCGGAGATAGCCTTTAGCCGGGCGCTGTCCACCCTTGCATCATCCTGTAATACAAAGCGCAGCCGCGTCATGCAATGGGTTACCGCCACCACGTTTTCCGCGCCGCCTAACGCCTCGACAATCTGCCGGGATACTGTCTCGTACTTGTTCGCCATGAGGTGAAACTCTCTTGTTATGATTTCGTAGGTAACCGGTTCCACATAATCATGTGTAGTTAAAAATAAGATCACAATGATTATTTTTTTGGCGATCAAATTATGTGATTCATGTCGAGATTCAGTCCACACTGCGCCGAGGCGGGGAAATGTGTAAAATGGTCAGAAATGACGAACTTACGAGAACCCTTCATGTCGACAATGCAGGAAGTGGCGAAAAAAGCAGGCGTGTCAAAGGCGACCGTTTCGCGCGTGCTGTCAGGAAAGGGCTACGTGAGCGAAGCCACTAAAAACCAGGTGTATCAGGCGATTCAGGAGACGGGGTACCGGCCTAACCTGCTGGCGCGCAACCTGGCGACCCGCAAATCAGGCTACATCGGCCTGGTGGTGACCAACACCCTGTACAGCGGGAATTATTTTAGCGAACTGCTTTCCCAGGCCGCGCTAAAGCTGGAGGCCAGCGGGCGGCAGCTGATCCTGGTCGACGGAAAA
The DNA here is from genome assembly GCA_009668225.1 of Enterobacteriaceae bacterium RIT693. Lineage (GTDB taxonomy): Bacteria > Pseudomonadota > Gammaproteobacteria > Enterobacterales > Enterobacteriaceae > Cedecea. The sequence continues at coordinate 73,423 of WJYK01000008.1, forward strand.
CACAGCGCCCGCGAAGAGCAGGAAGCGGTGCAGTTCCTGCTCGATTTACACTGCGATGCGGTGATCGTTTATCCCCGCTTTCTCAGCGTGGAGGAGATGGATGCGCTGATTGAACGGCACAAGCAGCCGATCATGGTGATGAACCGTAAGCTGCGCAAACACCAAAGCCACTGTATTTGCTGCGACCATAAAGGCTCCAGCTTCAACGCCACGCGTTACCTGATTGACCAGGGGCATCAGGATATTGCTTTTATTACCGGCGTACTTGACTCCCCTACCGCGAGGGAGCGTCTTTCGGGCTATCGGGAAGCGCTTGAGCAAGTAGGGCTGCCGGTACGAGAAGCGCTGATTGTGACCGGAAAATGGACGCCCGCCAGCGGCGCGGCCGGCGTTGAAAGCCTGCTCTCAACGAAGCAGCCCTTCAGCGCACTGGTCGCCAGCAACGATGAGATGGCCATCGGCGCCATCAGCAAGCTCGGCCAGGCTGGCCTGTCGGTGCCCGGCGATGTTTCCGTTATCGGCTTTGATAATATCCCGACCGGGGCTTTTCTCTCCCCGCCGCTGTCGAGCGTAAAAGAGCCGGTGAGCGAGATGATCCACGAGGTGATTAACCGCCTGACGGCGATGCTGGACGGCGGCTATCTTTCGAAAGAGACGCTGTACAGCGCTGATATGATCGTGCGGGATTCCGTGGCAAAAGGGCCTTATTTTCAGCAAAAATGAGGGAAAGAAAAAGGAGCGACATGCGCTCCTTTTGGTCATTTAAGCACGGCTCCCGAACACCGCTTCCACCGCAAAAGCGGCGATTTTCCCGTCCTGTTCTTTGGTCGCTCCCGACACGCCAATAGCGCCGATAACCGCGCCCTCGGCGTTTCGCAGCGGGATGCCGCCGTCAATGCCTACCAGACCGCCGTTGCTGTTCTCCAGAGAATACGCCGGACCGTTCGGATGCAAATTCGCGCCCACATCTTCGCTGTTAGCCTGGAACAACACAGCCGTGCGCGCTTTGCGCATGGCGATATCAATGGTTGCCAGGAAAGTCCCGTCCATGCGGGCAAAGGCCGTTAAATGGCCGCCGCCGTCCAGCACTACGGCTGAAACGGGTGGAAAGCGGTGGGTTTCCACCGCCGTTTTCACGCTGGCGAGCAGCGCTTCTGCAAGAGCTAAACTGACTGTCACGATCGAAACCTCAATGTGCTAACGGGGGATGTTTTTTGGCGTCAACAACCGCCCAGGTATGAATAAGCAGGCCGAAGACCGCCAGAATAGCGCCGACCCAGCCGGTGGACTCCCAGCCAAACCCGGCTGAAATAGTCACCCCGCCAAGCCAGGCGCCCAGCGCGTTGGCGATGTTAAACGCCGAGTGGTTCATCGCCGCGGCCATGGTTTGCGCATCACCGGCGACGTCCATCAGGCGAATTTGCAGCACCGAGGAGAGCGACACCATGGTGCCCACCAGCATCACGGTTACCGCGCCAAGCCACGGGTAATGCGAGGTGTAAACATAAGCGCTGAGCACCAGGATCGCCCAAATCAGCAACAGGCGAACGGTTTTCTCCAGCCCGCGATCTGCCAGACGGCCGCCGACGATATTGCCGACAATCATGCCCAGGCCAAACATCGACAAGATAACCGGGATCATGCCAACAGACTGATGCGCCAGCTCCAGCATCGTTGGTTTAACGTAGCTGAAGACGGAGAACATCCCGCCGCTGCCAATGGCGCCAATAGCCAGCGTCAGCAGCACCTGCTTGCGGGTCAGCGCGGTCAGTTCGCGCAGCGGGCTGGCGTCTTTATCCCCGGCACGCCAGGGAACCCAAGCCCACACCAGAATCAGCGTCAGTACGGCAAGCCCGCCCACGATGGCAAACGCGCTGCGCCAGCCGAACAGCTGGCCGATGGCCGCCACCGCAGGCACGCCGAGTAAGTTGGCTATCGTCAGGCCCAGCAATACCATCGACACCGCCTGTGCGCGCTTCGAGCGTTCAACGAGGCTTGCCGCCAGCAGTGCCGCGACGCCAAAGAACGTGCCGTGCGGGAAACCGGCCAGGAAGCGCGCCAGCATCATTGAGTAGTAGCCGGGCGCAAAAGCGCTCAGCAGGTTGCCCACGGCGAACATGCCCATCAGGGCAATCAGAAAATCACGCCGCGCCATGCGGGCGCCAAGCACCGCCAGCAGCGGAGCACCGATCACCACGCCCAGCGCATAAATGCTGATCAGGTGGCCCGCAGAAGGAATGGAAACATGCAGCCCGTTAGCGGCATCGGGCAGCAATCCCATGATGACGAATTCGCCGGTACCGATGGCGAAGCCGCCCATGCCGAGCGCGAACAGCGCTTTCAGCAGCCCCGAACGCGACAGGGAAACCACATCGGCCCCCTGTTCCTGAGCCTGTTCATTAAGTGATGACATAGTTTTTAACTTGTGCAGGTGAACAACAAAATACGCCCCGGCGCGGATTCGCTCGGGGCGCGAGAGAGTACTAAAGCGATGTTTTACGGTGCGGAGGCGCCATAAATTCAGCCCCCAGCGGCGCGCTAATGTGCTCAGCTAAAATGGCGTCGATGTCGCGTTTGTCTTCGGCGGTCAACGTCCAACCGGAAACATCTTCCACCCCGTTTAGCTGTTCCGGACGGCGAGCGCCCCACAGCGCGATGGTTGGACCCGCATCGAGAACCCAACGCAGCGCCAGCGCCATCACGCTCTTGCCGTAACGCTCTGCGGCAAACGCTTTCAACGCTTCGACCGCCGCCAGATACTGCGCAAAGCGCGGCGGCTGGAATTTAGGATCGAAGCTGCGCAAGTCGCCTTCACCAAATACGGTTTCCGGCGTCATGCGGCCTGACAGCAGGCCACGGCAAATCGCGCCATAGGCCAGCACGACCATCTGGTGATATTTTGCGTACGGCAGCAGCTCCGTTTCGGTTTCGCCACGTTCAAACAGGTTCAGCGGCGGCTGCATCGTCGCCAGCGGAGCCACACTGCGGAACCGATCCATCTGCGCTGGCGAATAGTTGCTGACGCCCAGCGCGCGGAACTTCCCCTGCTGGTGTAGCGTTTCGAGCACGCGTGCGGTTTCGTCAATCGCCACCAAATCGTCCGGCCAGTGAACCTGGTACAGGTCAATGTAATCCGTTTGCAGGCGGCGGAGCGAGTCTTCTATTTCCTGACGAATGCGCTGCGGCGTGGAGTTGCGCGTGACGCGGCCTGCATCGTCCCAGTCCAACGCCACCTTGGTGGCAATAATAGCCCTGTCACGGCGGCCTGCCAGCGCTTTGCCCACCACCTCTTCCGAATGCCCGAAGCCATAAACGGGCGCGGTGTCGATAAGGTTGATGCCGCGCTCCAGCGCCTCATGCAGCGTGGCAATCGACTGCTCGTCGTTGCTGCCGCCCCACATGCTGCCGCCAATGGCCCACGTTCCCAGGCCGATACGGCTGACCGGCTCGGTGATGCCCGCAATGTGAATCGTTTCGATTGCCATGATTTACCCCTGTCTGTTCTGTGAACTTATAATAACTCATGTTAAGTTGAATTAATTTCAACGAACCCTTGATGACGAAGGCCACTTTTATGCCTGCTCCGGTCCGCGGCGAGCTTGCCGATCTCAACGTTTTTTTAACTATTTGCCGCCGCAAAAGCTTCCGCCTGGCGGCCTCCGAGCTGGGCGTTTCCACCTCGGCGCTGAGCCATACCATGCGCGGGCTGGAAGAACGACTCGGGGTTCGCCTGCTCAACCGCACCAGCCGTTCCGTGGTGCCAACCGACGCAGGCGAAGCCCTGCTTGGCCACCTGGAAACCGGTTTTTCCCATATCCGCATGGCGCTCGATGAGCTCGATCATTACCGTGAATCCCCGGTCGGGCGGCTGCGGATTAATATTCCGCGAGACGCCGCACAGCTGCTGTTTGCCCCGGTGCTGGCGAAATTTATGTCCCTGTATCCACGGCTTCAGATGGAAATAACCGTCGACAACACTCTGGTCGATATTATCGGCAGCGGCTATGACGCCGGGATTCGCTACGGCGAGAGCGTCCCCAAAGATATGATTGCCATGCCGGTGACGCGCAAGCTCCGGTGGATTGTTGTCGCCTCGCCCGAGTATTTGAAAAATAGCGCTCACCTGCCTCTGTCTCACCCGGACGATCTGTTTGGGCATCAGTGCATCCGCATGCGGCTCGGCAACGGCACGCTTTACAAGTGGGAGCTTAACCGGGGCAAAGAGGCGCTGGCGCTGGATGTGCCCGGTTCGCTGATTCTTAACGAAAGTGAAATGATCATCGACACCGCCTTAAACGGCTTTGGCCTGGCGTATTGCCTGGACGTACGAGTTCGCCCTCTGCTGGAAAGCGGCCAGTTGGTGCAGGTTATCCCGGAATGGGTTTGTGAAGACGAGCCGATGGTGATGTATTACCCGAGCCGCAGGCAGCTTCATCCTGGCCTGAGAAGGCTTATCGAGATGATGCGCGAGGCCACGCTGTACTGAAATAAATATTTCATGCGAAAAATCAATGACTAAACCTTCTCCCTCGTGCCACCAAAATTAAATAGCTTGAAATAACATAGTGCACTATTTAAATTCATCCGCAGTCAGCGCCATATCACGGCGTTTCAGCCCCAATTAAATAGCACGCGACATAATCGCAAAGGAGATAACATGCCACGTTCATTACTGATAGCCATGGGTTTAACCGCCACCAGCCTTACTTCTGCCTTTGCCGCCGATGCGCCTGCCCCATCGGCCGGCGTGAGTAAATTCCTCTCCGTTTTAAACAGCGGCGGCGGTAAACCCATCGAGCAGCTCTCCCCGCAGGCCGCGCGTCAGGTACTGATCGGCGCCCAAAAAGGGGCCAAACTACCCGCCGCCGAGGTCTCTGAAAAGACAATTACCGTTGGCGGCAAGCCACTGACGCTGACCATCGTTAAGCCGGCAAACGCCAGCGGCACGCTGCCGGTATTTATGTTCTTCCACGGCGGCGGCTGGGTGCTGGGCGACTTCCAGACCCATGAGCGCCTGGTGCGTGATTTAGTGGCAGAATCGGGCGCTGCGGCGGTGTTCGTGAACTACACCCCGTCGCCGGAAGCGCACTTCCCTGTTGCCATCAATCAGGCCTATGAAGCCACCCGCTGGGTTGCCGAACACGGCAGCGAAATTGGCGTAGACGGCAGCCGCCTGGCGCTGGCCGGAAACAGCGTGGGCGGGAATATGGTTGCCGCCGTAGCGCTGCAGGCCAAAGCCCAGCATACCCCGGCGATTCGCTACCAGGTCATGCTGTGGCCGGTGACCGATGCTCGCTTTGATACCAGATCCTATAACCAGTTCTCAAACGGCTATTTCCTGAGTAAAAACATGATGAAATGGTTCTGGGATAGCTACACCACGAAAGAGAGCGATCGCCGCAATATTCTCGCCTCTCCGCTGGAAGCCAGCCGCGAGCAGTTGAAAGGCCTGCCGCCAACCTTGATTCAGACGGCGGAACTCGACGTACTGCGCGATGAAGGTGAAGCTTTTGGTCGCAAGCTTGACGCAGCGGGCGTGCCGGTGACCGTCACCCGCTATAACGGGATGATCCACGATTACGGCCTGCTGAACGCAATTAGCGAAGAACCCACCGTGCGCACCGCCCTTGCCCAGGCCGCAGGCGAGCTTCGTGCCCACCTGAACTAAGTCCAACGCGGTAGAATTGGGGATAACGGCAGTTATCCCCTTTGGACTTCAGCTGCCGTCATCGATCGTGCAAAAAATTCATCCGCCGGCATTGGCCTGGTTGATTCACGTCAAGGTAGCGCTCAGCCGAAAGCGCAAGATAGCCGCCCGCGAATAATAGAAGTTGTATTATTCCGCGATGAAATTAATTATTGATAAGACAGATGAGTGAATGACTGATGAGCAAGCTGAAAATGTTGATGCTGTCGCTGGGCCTGGTCAGCGGCCTGGCAAACGCCGCCCTGCCGCTGTTCAACGGGCGCGGTGCGCCGGGGGATGTGCATATCGATAACGGAGGGCCGGTGTACCTCAACGGCAAGCAGATGGCGCTGAAGAAGGTCAACGATAACTTCTATGAGGCGCGTGGTCAGGGCGTGGTGTTATCTATTGCGCTGATGCCTGACGGCAGCCCTTCCGTCAGCTGGACCGGTAAACACCGGGCTCACGGGGAAATTATTCCGACAGAAAAGTAACGCATCAAGGCTTTTATCTGGCGGGTGAGAGAGCCTCACCCGCGCATCGTCTTATTCCGGTTTCGCAGGCTTCAGACGCTGGGTCAGGCCGCGCAGGAAGTAGCGCAGGAACTGATCGCCGCACTCGCGGTAGTTTTTATGATCCGGGTTACGCATCATGGCGGTAATTTCCGGCATAGAGATGCGGAACTGCTGGGCGGTCAGGATCTCGAGCACGTCGTCGGACTTCAGCTCAAAAGCGATACGCAGCTTTTTCAGGATAATGTTGTTGGTCATCCGACGCTCAAGCTTCGGCTCCGGCTTGCTTTCATCTTTGCCGCGTTTAAAGTAGATCAGACCATTGAGAAAGTTTGCCATGATCAGATCCGGGCAGGCTTTGAAGCCCTCTTCGTCCTCTTTCTTCAGCCACGGAACGATTTGTTCAGCGGGGACGTCGGTGCCGGTCAGGGCAAGGATCTTAACGATTCCGTCGTTATTCAGGTTCAGCATATAGCGAACGCTTAGCAGTACGTCATTATTCAACATGGGGCAATCTCAGGGTCCAAAAGCGGGCAGTATATAGAGAAGCGACCGCGTTGTAACATAATCCAGGCGGATTTATCCGCTTGTCCCGTCATTGGCGGCTGTTTATTGGCAACGCTCAGGCTTAAGGGTAGACTCGATGGGCTAATTTTTATCCTAAAAGGCAACCATTTGATACTACGACTTTGGCAAGAATCTGACCGCCCTTTCTTACGTACCCTTTATCTCCACGCCCGCCGAAAAGCCTGGCCCTGGCTGGATAGCAGCACCTGGCAGCTCGAAGACTTTGACAGCGCCACTCAGGATGAACGCATCTGGGTAGCCGAAGAAAACGGGCACCGCATTGGCTTCGCTTCCGTCTGGGTTCAGGACAACTTTTTGCATAACCTGTTCGTCAGCCCGGCATCTCAGGGTACGGGTGCGGGCAAGGCGTTGCTGGAGAAAGTGCAGAGTGAATTTACCGGCACGGGGTCGCTAAAGTGCCTGGCGAAAAATGAATACGCGATTGAGTTTTATCGGCGTAACGGCTGGCATATTGAGGCACCGGGAGACGGGCCGGACGGTGAGTATTATTTACTGCATTATGTGCTGAAGTAGCCCCCTCACCTCCTGAAAATAATCTCTCCTCCCCTCAACCCAACCCTCTCCCCAAAGGGGCGAGGGAGAAATAAGAAGCAATGTTGCGGCTAAGGGAGAGAGATTAAATTTTTACACCGCTCTGAAGGCGATCTCGCTTGGGATCACTTCCCCGTTCCAGTAAAGCTGAGCCGCCACGCGACCGGCCAGTTCACGGTACAACGTGGTGATGTCGCTTTCCGGGCGGTTGATGACCGTTGGCTTACCGGCATCCAGATCTTCGCGCAGCGTAATGTGCAGCGGCAGCTGGCCCAGCAAAGTCGTGTGATACTGCTGCGCCAGTTTCTCAGCGCCGCCCGTGCCGAAGATAGGCTCCTGATGGCCGCAGTTGCTGCAAATATGAATGCTCATATTCTCCACAATACCCACCACCGGCACCTCAACCTTCTCGAACATCACGATCCCTTTGCGGGCGTCAATCAGCGCGATGTCCTGCGGCGTGGTAACCACCATCGCCCCGGTAACCGGGATGTTCTGCGCCAGCGTCAGCTGGATATCACCGGTGCCTGGCGGCATATCGATGACCAGGTAATCCAGGTCAGGCCACAGGGTTTCCTGCAGCATCTGCATCAAAGCCTTGCTGGCCATCGGGCCGCGCCACACCATGGCGTTTTCGTCGGTGACGAGGTAACCAATCGAGTTGGTCGCCAGGCCATGCGCCACGATTGGCGCCATGTGTTTGCCGTCCGGTGACGTTGGGCGTTCGTGCTCAGCGCCCAGCATGGTTGGGATCGACGGGCCATAAATATCGGCATCGAGAATACCGACTTTGGCCCCTTCTGCCGCCAAAGCCAGCGCCACGTTTACCGCAGTGGTCGATTTCCCCACGCCGCCTTTGCCGGAGCTAACGGCAATGATATTTTTTACGCCGTTAACGCCGGGCTGGTTTTTAACCCGCTTGAGCGTGGCAATGTGGTGATGCAGCTTCCAGTCCACCGCTTTCGCGCCGGTGATCCGCAGCAGGTCTGAACTGCAGGTCTCTTTCAGGACGTCAAATCCGCTTTGCCAGACAAACGGCATCTGCAGCTCGACGTGCAGCGTGTCGTCAAGCATCGCCACATGGTGCAGCGCTTTCAACGCGGTGAGATTGTGCTTCAAGGTAGGGTGCTGAAAATTGGCCAGGGTCCCGGCGACCATCGCGCGTAGCTGTTCCGGGGACTTGCTGGACGGGGATTGCGAATTCATCCCGACTCCTTATGTTTTTATCGGACATTGCAATCCGCTAAGCATACCAGAAACCGCGCCGCCTATTCATGTGCGGTTATTGCGGGCTTTGGGGTTACTAAACAATTGCCAATCCGGTAATATCGAATCCCCTTTTTTAAATCAGAAGATGCAATTCCCACTATGACTCAACCCGCGAAAAAAATATTGGTAACGTGCGCCCTGCCGTACGCAAACGGCTCAATCCACCTCGGTCACATGCTGGAGCATATTCAGGCTGATGTCTGGGTCCGTTACCAACGAATGCGCGGCAACGAGGTTAACTTCATCTGCGCAGACGACGCCCACGGCACGCCTATCATGCTGAAAGCTCAGCAGCTGGGAATTACCCCGGAGCAGATGATTACCGAAATGAGTCAGGAACATCAGACTGATTTTGCAGGTTTTAACATCAGCTATGACAACTACCACTCCACGCACAGCGACGAGAACCGCGAGCTGTCGGAGCTGATTTATGGCCGCCTGAAAGAGAACGGTTTTATCAAGAACCGCACTATTTCTCAGCTCTACGATCCGGAAAAAGGCATGTTCCTGCCGGACCGTTTTGTCAAAGGCACCTGCCCGAAATGTAAAGCCCCGGATCAGTACGGCGATAACTGCGAAGTGTGCGGCTCAACCTACAGCCCAACCGAACTTATCGATCCGAAATCCGTGGTGTCCGGCGCGACGCCTGAAATGCGTGATTCCGAGCACTTCTTCTTCGACCTGCCCTCCTTCAGCGAAATGCTGCAGGCGTGGACCCGCAGCGGCGCGCTGCAGGAGCAGGTGGCTAACAAGATGCAGGAGTGGTTCGAGTCCGGCCTGCAGCAGTGGGATATCTCCCGCGATGCGCCTTACTTCGGCTTCGAAATCCCGAACGCACCGGGCAAATATTTCTACGTCTGGCTGGATGCGCCGATCGGCTACATGGGTTCCTTTAAGAACCTGTGCGATAAGCGCGGCGACGCCACCAGCTTCGACGAATACTGGAAGAAAGATTCCAGCACCGAGCTGTACCACTTCATCGGCAAAGACATCGTTTACTTCCACAGCCTGTTCTGGCCAGCCATGCTGGAAGGCAGCAACTTCCGCAAGCCGACCAACCTGTTTGTGCACGGCTACGTGACGGTAAACGGCGCGAAGATGTCCAAGTCTCGCGGTACCTTCATCAAAGCCAGCACCTGGCTGAAGCACTTCGATGCCGACAGCCTGCGCTACTACTACACCGCGAAACTGTCTTCCCGCATCGACGATATCGACCTTAACCTGGAAGACTTCGTGCAGCGCGTGAACAGCGACATCGTCAACAAAGTGGTGAACCTTGCCTCCCGTAACGCCGGCTTCATCGCCAAGCGTTTTGACGGCATGCTGGCGGCAGAGATTGCCGATGCAGAGCTGTACAAAACCTTCACCGATGCGGCAGAAAGCATCGGTGAAGCGTGGGACAGCCGCGAATTTGGTCGCGCGATCCGCGAAATCATGGCGCTGGCGGATATCGCCAACCGCTACGTGGACGAGCAGGCTCCGTGGGTGGTGGCTAAGCAGGAAGGCCGTGATGCCGATTTGCAGACCATCTGCACCATGGGCCTGAATATGTTCCGCGTACTGATGACCTGGCTGAAGCCGGTTCTGCCGTCGCTGACCGAACGTGCAGAAGCGTTCCTGAACGCCGAACTGAGCTGGGACAGCATCGCCACGCCGCTGCTGAACCACAAAGTAAACAGCTTCAAGGCGCTGTATAACCGCATTGAAACCAAACAGGTGGAAGCGCTGGTAGAAGCGTCCAAAGAAGAAGTTAAGGCGCTGAATTCCACGCCGGTGACCGGCCCGCTGGCGGACGATCCGATTCAGGAGACCATCACCTTTGATGACTTCGCGAAGGTGGATATGCGCATCGCGCTGATTGAGAAAGCGGAATGCGTAGAAGGCTCCGACAAGCTGCTGCGCCTGACGCTCGACCTCGGGGGCGAGAAACGCAACGTCTTCTCCGGTATTCGTACCGCTTATCCTGACCCATCGAAGCTGGAAGGTCGCCTGACAGTGATGGTGGCCAACCTCGCCCCGCGTAAGATGCGCTTTGGTGTCTCTGAAGGGATGGTGATGGCCGCAGGTCCTGGCGGAAAAGATATTTTCCTGCTGAGCCCGGACAGCGGTGCCCAACCGGGCATGGCGGTTAAGTAAGCCAATAAAAACCCCGGATTTCCGGGGTTTTTATTTATCAGGCGTCTCGCGCCTGGCCGACGGTTTTATCCTTCAGGAACACCACCATTAAGCCAAGCCAGAGCACGCCGCCCAGCAGGTTAAACAGGCTGAACAGCCCGTTACCGCCAAACTGATAAGCATGCTTGCTCAGCTCAATACCGACCGTAAAGATAAGCATCTGCAGCATCCCCATCGCCGCCGACACCGTGCCTTTACTCATGTCGCTGGCAAACAGCGTCAGGCGCACCAGGCCTGCGTTCGCCAGGCCGATACCGAAGGCATAAAGACTCAGGCCTGCGGTCATCCACAGATAAGCGTGGGAAGAAACCACCGTTGCCACCGCGGCCACAATCAGGCCGGGCACAATCCACCAGCCGCCCATAATAATCAGGCTGCGCACGCTGCGGCGCGCGGTGAGTTTTGCCAATACCAGGTTACCGAGGATCAGCGCACCGAAAATCGGTACCTGCAGCAGGCCATATTCATAGCTGCTAAGGCCCTCACCGTTGATGATAATCACCGGAGATTGGGCAATCCACGCCAGCAGCGGCAGGCTGACAAATCCGGTCGCCAGCGCGCCAGCAACAAAGCGAATATTCTTCAGCACCAGTTTATAGTCACGGCCCAATTCGGGAAGCGAGAGCTTCTCGCCGAGACGCGTCGCGGTTTCCGGCATCGCCTTATGCAAACCGAAGAAAGATACCGCTGCCAGCACGGCAAACAGTACAAACATTGTTTCCCATGGCGCAACGTGGATCCACGCGGCGCCCACCAGCGGCCCCAGCAAAGGCGCAATCAGCGCCACGTTCGCCATCAGAGCGGTAATTTTAATGCACACCGACTCTTCAAAGGATTCCTGAATAGCGGCATAACCCACTGCGCCGATAAAGCACAGGCTTATTCCCTGCAGGAAACGCAGAAACGTAAATTGTTCGATATTTTGCGCCAGCAGCGTTGCCAGGCAGGTCATGATGAACCACACCACACCGGTCAGCATCACCGGACGGCGGCCAATACGGTCAGACAGCGGCCCGAGCAGCCACTGCAGGAACATCCCCCCCGCCAGATAGGCAGTCATCGACGTAGGAACCCATTCAACGCCCGCCTGGTATTGGTCCACAACCGCCAGCATGCCCGGCTGGATCATGTCGTTGGCGATATAGGTTGAGAATTCGTAGAGCACCAGGCAAAGCGGAAACAGCAATGCCTGACGGCCTAACGATTTGTTAGCTATCGTATTATTTTGCATTAGGAACTCAGAAGATAAAAAAACGCGCAGAGTGTATTAAATTGCCCGCACGGATGGTAGTAAACGACAAATGAAAAGCACAGGTTGTAAATGCGCCCTTATCATAACCCAATTGTATTAAGGATTTCTTAATCTGTGATGAATATTCTGCTGCCATTCAACTGAAGCCCGTACGGTACCCGCCATTTACATGATGACAAGTTTTCCTAAACCAACGGTAAATAAGACAAAACTGCTTTACCGACTGCCGCCGCGCTTCTATCTTTTCCAGCTTTTCATCTTGATAATACTGGCTGCCGTTTTTAGCTGGCTTTCAAGAGATGAGGGACTGGATCGCTGGCTGACAGGATACTGGTTCGATGCGGCAACGCACAGCTTCCCGCTGCAAAACGATCGGCTGTTGGATTTAGTCAATCACCGCTTGTTAAAAGACCTGGTGATTGCGGGGGGTGCCATCGCCTTGCTATGGGGGCTCGGGCGCCGCCAGCCGCGGCTGGTTGTGGTCGCTCTGCTGGTTGGCCTGGGCGCGTTAACCGTCGGCATCCTAAAGGGGTTCAGCGCGCACTCTTGCCCGTGGAGCCTGCTGGAGTACGGCGGCAATGCGGTTTCGTACCCGCTATTTGGCGCAGTCCCGGCGGACAGCGGGCCGGGAAGATGCTTCCCCGGGGGCCATGCCTCCAGCGGCTTTGGCGTGATGGCGCTGTTTTTCTTGTTTTACCGTGAACGCCCGCGCCTGGCGTGGTTTTTCCTCGGCTTTGGCGTCTTTCTTGGCTTGAGCATGGGATACGGTCAGGTGATGCGCGGCGCGCATTTTTTCAGCCACAACCTGTGGGCAGGTTGGTGGGTATGGTTAACCCAGGTGACGCTTTACGGCGTGATTTCCACCTGGTTAGTTAAGGAACAGGACAAGTTATGATGGAAAGTCTCAACCAGAATCTGTTTTTGCTCATTAATGCCACTCCGGCGTCTCCTGAGTGGATTATCAAGTTGGCAATATTCTTCGCGCGGGATCTGATCAGTATCGTCCCGCTGCTGATCGCAATTCTCTGGCTATGGGGTCAACGTAAGCAGATGACCGCCCAGCGGCAGATGGTTATCAAAACCGGAATGGCGCTGGGGATTAGCGTGGCGCTCTCGTGGATTATTGGCCAGCTGTTCCCGCACGCTCGCCCGTTCGTTGCCGGTATTGGCTATAACTTCCTGCATCATGCGCCGGATGATTCATTTCCAAGCGACCACGGCACGGTGATCTTCACCTTTGCGCTGGCCTTCCTGTGCTGGCACCGCGTCTGGTCCGGTATTTTGCTGTTTGTTATCGGCTGTGCGATTGCCTGGTCCCGCGTTTATCTCGGCGTGCACTGGCCGCTGGATATGCTCGGTGGCCTGCTGGTCGGCATGAGTGCCTGCCTGCTGTCGCAGCTGGTCTGGAACCTGCGCGGGCCGCAGATTCACCAGCGCCTGCACCTGATCTACCGTTTTTGCTTTGCGCTGCCTATCCGTAAAGGCTGGGTGCGTGACTAAGTCTCTTGCGGAAGGTAAAATGCGTTAACTAAAGCCCTGCCTTAGCGGGGCTTTTTAATGTTCAGAGGCCACTATGGAAACCCGCCGTGACGAGCGTATTAACCGCCTGGTTCAGGCGCTAAAGCGCAGCGATAAAATTCATCTAAAAGAAGCCGCACAGCTGCTCGGCGTGTCCGAAATGACCATCCGCCGCGACCTTAACAACGCGCCGGGCCAGGTCGTTCTGCTGGGTGGCTATGTCGTACTAGAGCCCCGCAGTGCGAGTGCCAGCCACTACCTGCTAAGCGACCAAAAAACACGTCAGGTGGATGAAAAGCGCCATGCCGCGCAGCTTGCCGCACGGCATGTGCAACCGCATCAAACGGTGTTTTTCGACTGTGGCACGACCACGCCTTATATTATTGATGCACTGGATGATGAACTGGTGTTTACCGGGGTTTGTTATTCGCTGAACACTTTTTTGGCGCTGCAGGATAAACCCAACTGCCGGGTGATTTTAAGCGGCGGCGAGTTTCACGCCAGCAATGCGATTTTTAAGCCGATCAATTTCCAGGAGTGCCTTGGTAATATCTGCCCGGATGTTGCCTTTCTTTCTGCAGCAGGCGTCCACCAACGCCACGGCGCAACCTGTTTTAATCTTGATGAATTACCTGTCAAACACTGGGCGTTGAGTATGGCTCAACGGTCTGTGTTGGTGGTCGATAGCACCAAATTTGGCAAAGTACGCGCCGCCTGTATGGGACCGCTGACGGCGTTTGACGCCATCATCAGTAATCAGCCTCCCGCCGCAGAGTTTGTGGCGTACGCCACGGCGGAAAGCATCAGGCTGGAGTGGTAGCGCTTAAGAGAACCAGCTGCCAAACCAGCTGTGGAATTTCATCAGCACGAAGTCCCACATACGGCTAAAGAAGCCGCCCTCTTCTACCGGCTCCATCACCAACAGCGGACGCTGTTCAATAGATTTACCGTTAAGCTGGAAGTCGATGGTGCCGACCGCCTGCCCTTTCTTCAGCGGTGCGGTGAGCTGCGGCTCGTTCAGCGTAAAGCTGGCTTTCAGGTTTTTCAGCTGTCCGCGAGGGATAGTCACCGATCCACCTTCGCCCGCGCCAAGATTAACTTCGCGCTTATCACCAAACCAAACGCGCTGGGTCACGAAAGTGGCATCCGGCTTAATCGGCGTCACGGTTTCGAAGAAGCGGAAGCCCCAGGTCAGCAGCTTTTCACTTTCGTTAAAACGGATACGGTCGGTTTTGGTGCCCAGCACAACGGAAACCAGACGCATATCGCCGGACGTCGCCGAGGCAACCAGGTTGTAGCCAGCACCTTCCGTCGTGCCGGTTTTCATACCGTCAACGTTCAGATTAGAGCTCCACAGCAGGCGGTTGCGGTTTGGCTGCTTGATATTGTTGAAGGTGAACTCTTTTTCTTTGTGAACCGCATACTCGTCCGGCACGTCGTGAACCAGCGCACGTCCCAGCAGCGCCATGTCACGCGCGGTACTGAACTGGCCCGGCGCGTCGAGGCCATGCACGGTTTTAAAGGTGGTGTTGGTGAGGTTGAGCTTCTGCGCGTAGTTGTTCATCAGGCTGACGAACGAATCCTGGCTGCCCGCCACATAGTCGGCAATGGCGATGCTGGCGTCGTTCCCGGACTGAATGATAACGCCCTTGTTCAGGTCTTCCACCGAGACTTTATCGCCAGGTTTCAGGAACATCAGCGAAGAGCCGCGCAGCACCGGGTTGCCGGTTGCCCAGGCGTCTTTTCCGATGGTAACCATATCGGTAAGGTGAATTTTGCCCGCTTTTAATGCCTGCCCGACTACGTAGCTGGTCATTATTTTGGTCAGACTTGCCGGATCGAGCTTGTCGTCGGCGTTTCCTTCAGCCAGCACTTTTCCGCTGGCATAATCCATCAAAATCCAGGCTTTGGCATCGACCTGGGGCGCAGCTGCGGTCTGTTCAGCGCTCAGCGCAGGAGCGGCCACCAGCAGCAGGGTTGTCCCCGCGACGAAAGCACGTAACGTTGCAGGCATTTGCAAGCTATTCATAAAACCACCTGAGTATCCATTCTTAAAAAATCACGGCGCGCGCCGCCACCCATATGTCAGGATGTGAGTAATAACGCACGAATCCACTTAAAGAAACATAGAGTTGGTAAAGTTTGTTAAGTTTATTCGATATCCGGCTGACTTGCCGCCGTCACGCTTATTTTTTTAGCTTTGGTTGAGACGTTGTGGTGTTTCCGCCATCAAGTTGCGCGATACTCAACCTCCACCTGGAAAAAAGGAACCATCATGATTACCGTTTGGGGTAGAGATAATTCCACCAATGTCAAAAAAGTGCTGTGGTGTCTGGAAGAGCTGAAGCTGCCATACCGTTCCGTTCCCGCGGGGGGCCAATTTGGCCTGACGCACGACGCTGAGTATCTGGCGATGAACCCGAACGGGCTGGTGCCGTGTATTCATGATGATGTACACGGGCTGACGCTTTGGGAGTCCAATACCATTGTGCGTTACCTGGCCGCAGAGTATGGCCGAGACTCGCTATGGGTGAACGTCCCCGCCGAACGCGCCAAAGGGGAAAAATGGATGGACTGGTCTGCCACGGCGGTGTCCGGCCCTTACCGCGACGTCTTCTTCAATATGGTACGCCTGCCGCCTGAACAGCGGAGCCAGGAGCAAATTGACCGCGGTATCGTCGCCTGCAACAAGCTGTTTGCCATTGCGGATGCCGAACTGGCAAAACAGCCGTGGCTTGGCGGAGACGCATTCGGCACCGGCGATATCGCCTTTGGTCCGCAAATTTACAGCCTGCTCAACCTCGATATTCCGTGGGATGCGGTGCCAAACCTGCAGCGCTGGTATCAGCAGCTGACACAGCGTCCGGCGTTCCAGAAAGTCATTATGATCCCACTAAGCTGACGGGCTGAGTTTTAGCAACTCGCCGTCGGACTCGTCGGTCAGGACGTACAAATAGCCGTCCGGGCCGACGCGCACATCGCGGATACGCTTGTTACGATCGCCCAGCAGACGCTGCTCACCCGTCACCTTGTCGCCGTTAAGCGTCAGCTCAATCAGGTTCTTTTCCTTTAGCGCGCCGATAAACAGTTTGCCTTTCCACTGCGGGAAGGTATCGGCCTGATAAAACGCCATCCCGCTTATCGCCGGGGAAACCTTCCAGTAATGCGCCGGCTGCTCGGTGCCCTCGACTTCCCCACCTTTGGCTTCCGGAATTTTTAGCCCGCTGTAGTTAATTCCCCAGGTGGCAAGCGGCCAGCCGTAGTTTTTTCCGGCTTCCGGAATGTTGATTTCATCCCCGCCTCGTGGGCCGTGCTCATTCAGCCACAGCTCGCCGTTGGCCGGATTAATGGCTAATCCCTGCGGGTTGCGGTGACCGTATGACCAGATTTCCGGCCGGACGCCCTGCTTGCCCACAAACGGATTGTCCTGCGGCACAGAACCGTCGGCGTTGAGGCGCACGACCTTACCCTGGAGTTTCTCGAGGTCTTGCGCGGTCGCGCGCTCGTTGTTTTCTCCAAGGGCGATAAACAGATGACCTTTGCCGTCAAACGCCATACGCCCGCCGAAATGGTTACCGGTGGAGAGTTTTGGCGTCTGGCGGAACACAACCTTAAAGTTCTCCAGCCGCTTCATGTCCTGACTCAGAGTGCCGAATCCCACGGCGGTACCGGCTTTATTGTCGCTACCGCCTTCGGCAAAGCTCAGCCACACGCGGCGGCTGCTGGCGAAATCAGGCGCCAGCACCACGTCAAGCAAACCGCCCTGCCCGTGAGCCCAAACTACAGGCACGCCGCTAATCGGCGCGGATAACCCCTTCCCCTGCTGCCAGCGATGCAGCTCCCCATCACGCAGGGTAATCAGCATGCCCTGGTTATCGGGCAGAAAGTCCAGCGCCCAGGGATGAGGCAGGTTGGTTTGCAGCACGTCGACTTTGGTTTCTGCGGCCAGAGCATAAGAGGAAGAGAAAAGCAGCGTGGCGGCGATAAGCGTGCGGGACGGGAACGGCGTCATGGCAATCTCCTGATTTTGGCTATCCGTTAAGGGTAGCCGCCGGGGGAAATTGGACGCTCGCTTTTACATAATATTAAAAACGGGGAGCGTGACAGGCTCCCCGCGATCGGTTTGGTCAGGCTTCCACGGCCTTACCGCGTGCTGCCAGCGCGTTCAGGCTCTGAGTCAGTTGCTTCAGGCCGGTTTCAAGCTTCGCCGCATCTACCGAGATGTACTGCGGGCAATCTTTACGCCCGCTCATCAGGCAAATCGCAACGGATGAACACGCCTCAACGGCATGGCGAAAATCATCCTTTTCATCCTCCATCAGGCTCGCCTGCAGCACAAACGCCGCATCACGGCACCGATGGCATAAATCAAGCAGACACATGCGCAGCTGCTCACTTTCGCCGACTGACATGTACCCTTTAGCCTTTCTCAATGCCAGATAGGTGGCTATTTCTCCCTTCGCGGCCTGCAGCTTTTGCAGCAGATCGTGTTTAAGTGTACGTCCGGACATATTACTTTCCTCCGTGTCTGATTAACCCATCATCCACGGTTAAAGTATGGTCGTTTTTTGAGCGACAGTGGTGTCTTTTACCCACCTTTTGATCTTACTCAACCCGCTTTACATTTGCCCCGCAGCCTACTCGCGCAGTCGGTTGATATGAATCGTCAAAAACATGGTTTCATCCAGCGTCAGCGGGCAGGCGTAGTTCTTACTGAGGTAGTCATTGATCTTCAGCGCGCAGTGCCAGGACTGGGTCATCGCTTCTTTGATCCCGTCATAGAGGCTTTTATCTTTATGATTGACGGGGCTTTTGTTCATCATCCGCAGGGTGAAAAACTTAAGATGGGTAATCATTCTCTGGTAATTAACCGAGTTTTCGTCATATTTTATTTTCAGCTCGTATTTAACGATCGACAGAATATCTTTGATTATCGTGGCGCTTTGCAGGGTACTTTGCATATCGTTCACTTTGGCATTGGCCAGGTGCAAAGCAATAAATCCGGCTTCATCTTCCGGTAGCTCAACCTCCAGCCTGCGGTTGATTAACTCGACCGCCTCCTGCGCAAGAGCAAACTCGGGCGCATAGAATTTTTTGATGTCCCAAAGCAGCATATTCTTGATTGCATGCCCCTTTCTGTGGCGCTGTACGGCAAAGTTAATGTGGTCGCTGAGCGCAAAAATTAGCGACTCCTGCACATCAATGGCGAGGCGCTGCTGCGCCAGCCGGAGAACCGTTTGCGTGATCAACAGGCATTCCAGTGGAATAGCGCTCACCAGTTCGCTTAACAGCGCGTCGACGCCGCCGCTTTGCTTGACGAACTGGCTCTCAATGCCTTCGGTTGGAAGCGGGTCGCCTTCCCGTTTGCCGAAGCCAATGCCCCGCCCCAGCGCCACAATTTCACCGTGTTTAGCATCTAAGGCAATAACGGCGTTATTGCTCAAAACTTTTAGAACGGTAATCACCGTAACCTCGCTGGTTATCAATTCAGGGCGGCCGCTTTACAGCGCTACCGCCCACGTCCGGTCAGTCCGACAAACCGTTATTTTTCATTACGTCAGAGTACCAGCCTGCGCTTTTCTTCGGGATACGCCGTAAATCTTTCAGGTCAAACTCATCGCGATTCACATAGATTAGACCGTAACGCTTTGAACACCCCTGATGGGTAGAGATAAGATCCAGCGCCGACCACGGCGTATAGCCAAAAACCTTAACGCCGTCGGTTATCGCCAGCTGCATCTGTTCAATATGCAGCCGCAGAAAATCGATGCGATAGTCATCCTGAACTTCCTCGTTTTCATCAAGCTTATCAAATGCCCCCAGCCCGTTTTCCGTAATCAGCAACGGTAAATGATAGCGATCCCAGATCTCCCGCAGCGTATTGCGGAACCCGACCGGGTCAATCTCCGTGCCAAACTGGGTACGGGGAAGATGAGGGTTCGCAGCGCCACGGTGGACGCCGTCTTCACCCGACTTGAGGAGCTTGTTCCCCCCGCGCACCACTTCGTCATTGCCGTCGCCGCGGCTCGCCTCTACGGCCTGGGTAGTGTAGTAATTAAAGGCGATAAAATCGGGACGACCGCGTTTCAGCACCTCGGCATCGCCGGGCAGCATCTCCGGGGTATACCCTTTCTCTTCCATGTAACGCCAGGCCAACGTGTTGTATTCCCCTCTCGCCGCCATATCCAGGTACAGCCAGTTGCGAATGGCATTGTAGTTAAAGGCGGCCTGAACATCTTCCGGCTTACTGCTGGCCGGGTAAATCACCGCGATATTCGGCGCGGGGCCAATCTTCGAATGGGGGTATTTGGTATGCAGGTCGCGCATCGCCATCGCCTGGGCCACCATCATGTGATGGTTTTGCTGATATAGGTTCTTCTTTTTGTCCGCCTGCGTCGAAAGCTTTGGATCCATCGTGCCCAGCGCCTCGCCCTGCAAAATCATTAAGTTCTGTTCATTGATGGTCAGCCAGTACTTCACCTTATCGCCAAACTCATCAAACAGGACGTTGGCATAGCGTGCAAAAGCGTCGACGCTGGCGCGGTTATACCAGCCGCCTTTTTCCTGTAACGCCTGGGGCAAATCAAAGTGGTACATCGTGACTATCGGTTCAATATTATGCAGCCGAAGCTCATCGATAACCTTGTGATAAAAGGCGATACCGGCCGCGTTAACTTCACCGGTTCCGTCGGGAATAATGCGCGTCCAGGCGATAGAGAAGCGATAGGTTTTGAACCCCAGCCTGGCAAAAAGCGCGATATCCTCACGGTAGCGATGGTAGTGATCGCTGGCGACCTTAAAATCCGTGGTGCCTTCCGGATAGCTTTCACGCGCGTCAATGACCGACAGCCCCTTTCCGTCCTCATTCCAGGCACCCTCAACCTGATAGGCAGACGTTGATGCGCCCCACAGAAAGTCTTGTGGGAAGGGTTTCAGTTCACGGTATCTCATAGGTAGCTCCTTAATGGCTCAGGATAAAGTGAGAAGCATTTCGCCGACACGGGCCTGCGATTGCGTCTGTTTTTGCAGCTGATGGTAGCTGTCGGCGTTGGCGACGATGACCGGCGTAATGGTGTCGTAGCCCGCTTTTTCTATGGCTTCGCGATCGAATTCGAGCAGCAAATCACCGCGTTTAACCTGCTGGTTTTCGCTAACGTGAATGCGGTAGTGTTCGCCGTTCAGTTGAACGGTATCAAGCCCAACGTGGATCAACACTTCAGCGCCGTTGCTGGAGAGAATTTGCAGTGCGTGGCCGGAGTCAAAGGTGGCGGAGATGGTGCCATCAACCGGCGAGAAAACCTGGTTGCCGTTCGGGCGTATCGCCAGTCCGTCTCCCACTACGCCGCTCGAAAAAACCTTATCGTTAACCTGTTCGAGCGGAACAATTTCTCCGCTCATCGGCGCAGCAATCTGTTCTGCGCTCACGGCGGAGGCTGGTGTAAGGGTTGCTGTTGATGCCGCGTCGCTAACCTGTGGCTTCTCTTCAGGAATATCCTCAAAACCGACTATCCAGGTCAGTACGGCGGCAAGGACGAAGGAAACACAGATACCCAGAATCAGGCCGCCAAAGCCTTCGCCGTAGAAGATAGGCAGCGTCAGCAGGCTTGGGATCCCGGTTGAGATAGCCGCGCTGTTAAAGTAACCCACGATACCGCCGCCTACGGCAGCCGCTATCACGGCGCAGACAAAAGGCTTTTTAAGCTTGAGCGTTACGCCGTAGACCGCAGGTTCAGTAATACCGAACAGCGCGGTAATAAACGTACTGCCCGCTAGCGCCTTCATTTTCTTGTTTTTTGTTTTCAGCATCACGGCCAGCACCGCCCCCGCCTGAGCGAAAACGGCAGGCACCGTAGCCGCCTTCAGCGTGCTGCGCCCAATCGTCGTAATGTCGTTGATGATCACCGGCGTAAAGGCCCAATGCATGCCGAAGATAACCAGAATCTGCCATACTGCCGCAATCAGCGCCCCGGCCAGGATAGCGTTGAAACCAAAGATGATGACGAAGAAGCTGGCCGCATATTCGCTGGTGTAAATACCAATCGGCCCGATGGTGATAAGCGTCAACGGCACCATAATCACCAGCAGCAGGAACGGCGTCACGATGCTGCGTACCGTTTCATGGATGGACTTATTGAACAGCCGCTCCAGCTGGCACATCACCCAGACGGCCAGAATAATCGGGATAACCGTCGAGCTGTACTTCATCAACACCACGGGGATCCCCGCGAAGCTCACATCCGCTTTGGTGTTGAACAGTTCGATAATCGACGGATAAATTAACGCCCCGGCAATGGATACGGCGACGTAGATATTGCCCTGAAA
Source organism: Enterobacteriaceae bacterium RIT693 (assembly GCA_009668225.1). Classification (GTDB taxonomy): domain Bacteria; phylum Pseudomonadota; class Gammaproteobacteria; order Enterobacterales; family Enterobacteriaceae; genus Cedecea. The sequence continues at coordinate 95,276 of WJYK01000008.1, forward strand.
TTTTCGCGCGGTGGTAATGGCCAGCATGATGGGCAGGAAGTAAAACAGGCTGTCTGCCGCCGCCGCTAAAATGATGTAGGTGCTTTCCGTTTTGCTCATCCAGCCTTCGCTTAACGCGATGCTGAGCAACCCTTTCAGTACGCCCGAGGCGGCCATCGCCCCCAGCAGCGGGGTGAAAATCGACGAAATAATGTCGATCATTTTGCTGAAGATATTGGTGCGGCTGAATTGACCGCTTTGCCGCTCGGAACGGCTGTCGTCCAGCAAAGACGAAATCTCGCCTATCTGGCGATAAACCTCCGCGACCCGGTTACCGATAACCACCTGGAATTGCCCGGAAGCCTGCATCGTAGTGATAACCCCGTCCAGACGTTCAAGCGCCGCGATATCCACATGCCCGATATCGCGCAGAGAAAAACGTAGCCGGGTCGCGCAGTGCACCACCGTGACGACGTTGCTCTCGCCGCCGACCAGCCGTAAAACATCCTCAGCTAATGCTTTGATATTCATATTTTTTACCTTTCACTCAGCGAGTCTTGTTATATCCGGGCCAAAAAAAAACCTGACCAGCAGCATGTCGGCGTAATGCAACATGCTGCTGGTCAGGTTTCGCTCAGGTCTGGCCCGATGACGTCCTTAATGTGAGTTCGTTATATAAAACAAAATTCGGGGCCACAATCCTCAATGGCTGAATCTGTGACCCGGTGCAGAAAATTGTTACCGGGAACAGTGTTAAAAATCAGAACCGGGAAAGTAAAAGCTCGCAGTGGCTGAAGTGAACCGATCGTTGCTGGCCCTGCACCGCCCAGACGCCAGCTTTGCTAAGCATGTCGTGATACCGGCGGGAATAAACCGGTATGATAATCTTATCGCAATGACGCCGGAGATTGGCGAGCAGCACGGGGAAAATAGCCCGGCTAATATTCAGCTCGGTAAAAGATTTGTTGAAGCGAACGCATTCGCAGCCCTCGGTAAACAGAGGCAGCGCGCTGCTGTTTCTGCCGCCCATATCATCAACCCAAAATCCCGATGACAGGTGCTCTGCACGAGAGTTGCTAAAAAATTTCATAAACGGCAACGCGTGTTCGAGACAGCCGGGCTCTCCCTTCACCACGCAAAAAAGATTGTTATCGGTAAACCAGCCGGCTTTTTTCTCGAGCCAGTCGCTTTGCGCCTCACGCAGAGAGTGGTGGAAAATCGTTTCTTTCATTCCGTGAGCGATTAACATCCGACAGCCGTTAACGTCAACGCGGGTTTCGAGCTCAACGCCTAAAAGTTGCCCATCCAGAGTGGAGATCGGCAGCGCCCAATGCTGCATGTTCATTTATATTCCCTTATTTTTGTAACTTACTGATAATTGATCGTTTTTATCAATCAATCAAATAAAAACGATCGTTATCACAAAACCTACCAATTTTAGTGGTATGTTCAGGTAGTTGATTTAAGGAGAAATTAAAATCTGCAATGGGATTAATCGGAGTGATAAAACGGGGTTTATGGCTGGATAACTTTCACACAAAGCCGATGGTTAAAGGGATGTCCGCCGACGACGCTAAAAAGCACAAAATGCGAGCTGCAATTCTCCAGTACAAATTCCCGACTAACCTCTGTAGAATCGCTGCCCTAATCTTTCTAATAATTGAACACTTTTTAAGCTATGAGCAATGTAACCCAACAGCCCCGTATCGGGTTTGTCTCCCTCGGCTGCCCGAAAAATCTCGTGGACTCCGAACGCATCCTGACTGAACTGCGCACCGAAGGTTATGACGTGGTGCCAAGCTACGACGACGCCGACATGGTTATCGTCAACACCTGCGGCTTTATCGACAGCGCCGTGCAGGAATCTCTGGAAGCCATCGGCGAAGCGCTGAACGAAAACGGTAAGGTGATTGTCACCGGCTGCCTGGGTGCCAAAGTGGATCAGATCCGTGAAGTGCATCCGAAAGTGCTGGAAATTACCGGCCCGCACAGCTACGAGCAGGTTCTGGAGCATGTTCACCACTACGTGCCAAAACCTCAGCACAACCCGTTCCTGAGCCTGGTGCCGGAACAGGGCGTGAAGCTGACGCCGCGCCACTACGCGTATCTGAAAATTTCCGAAGGCTGCAACCATCGCTGCACCTTCTGCATTATCCCGTCCATGCGTGGCGATCTGGACAGCCGTCCAATCGGTGACGTGCTGGCGGAGGCGAAACGTCTGGTAGAAGCCGGCGTGAAAGAGCTGCTGGTTATCTCTCAGGATACATCAGCCTACGGCGTGGACGTTAAGCACCGCACCGGCTTCTGGAACGGTGCGCCGGTAAAAACCAGCATGGTTAGCCTGTGCGAGCAATTGGCTAAGCTTGGCGTCTGGACTCGTCTGCACTACGTTTACCCGTATCCGCACGTTGACGATGTGATCCCGCTGATGGCGGAAGGCAAAATCCTGCCGTACCTCGACATCCCGCTGCAGCACGCCAGCCCGCGCATTCTGAAGCTGATGAAGCGCCCTGGCTCCGCGGATCGTCAGCTGCAGCGCATCAAGCAGTGGCGTGAAATCTGCCCGGACTTAACCCTGCGTTCGACCTTTATCGTTGGCTTCCCGGGTGAAACCGAAGAAGACTTCGAGATGCTGCTCGACTTCCTGAAAGAAGCACGTCTGGATCGTGTAGGCTGCTTCAAGTACAGCCCGGTTGACGGCGCAACCGCCAACGAGCTGCCGGACCAGGTGCCGGAAGAAGTGAAAGAAGAGCGCTGGAACCGCTTTATGCAGCTGCAGCAGAAAATCTCCGCCGAGCGCCTGCAGGAAAAAGTGGGCCGCGAGATTCTGGTGATGGTTGATGAAGTGGACGAAGAAGGGGCTATTGGCCGCAGCATGGCGGACGCACCGGAAATCGACGGCGCGGTTTACCTGAACGGCGAAACGAAGCTGAAGCCTGGCGATGTTGTCCGCGTGAAGGTTGAGAACGCGGATGAGTACGATCTGTGGGGTTCAGTGGTTTAGTTTGCCCTTTTCGGCTGGCTGTCTCCCAAGAAATATTCTTAAAGTCTGTTCTTAGGAAATATTCCAGCCCATAGATGTTCCGTTCACCTATAGATCTATTTTCCCTGCACGTTCAGAACACAGTGAACGTGTCCGGGGGATAACGCCATCCCCCGGACAGCCCCGGCGCCCGGCAAGCTCATCGCCGCTAAAGCGGTAAACCCACCGGCTATCACCCAAACATTCGGGGTCGTTCGCGATTCGTTCCCGACGATCGCTCTCTTTCGCTGCTCCCGGCAGCTCAACCCCGCCTGAGTTGGGTCATCACCGGGGGCGATGAGAGCCGGGAACAAGGGCGTGGCTGTGAGACTTGCAGCGACTGTGACGCTCTGTGTAGCTGCGGGTTTGAAGCGAGGCACGGTTCCGGCTTAAATCGCCTCCGTTTTCTCTCCGACTGGCCAGGGTCCGGACGTCGGGAACGGCCGGAGGCTGAGAGCGTCGGGAACGCATCTCAGCCGACCCAGGACTGGGAGATAAAACGGAGGTCTGCCGCTTTAGCGGTCGATTTATTTCGCCGGGAGTCCGGGGTCTCGGGGAAGTGACGGTGACTTCCCCGAGTCGTTCACCGTGGCTATCGCTACATATGAAACTGTACTGGAAGTGAACGGAATTTTATCCGGGTTTGCATAATCGTGGGTATTTATAACGATGAGATAATCACCGAGCAATCGCCTAAAACGTATAACTCATCCCCACCGTTAACTCCCGCAGGTTGTTCTTATTCACCATCGGGCTGTCACTGATCGTGCTCGGGTAAAAACGCTGCGTAAAACGCGCCCAGGTATTCCATAGCGGCGTCCAGGCATAATTCATGGCCAGCTGCGCGTAAGGCACAATACTGCTTTGTGGTCGCCATGTTGCCAGACCCGTTTTTACCGACTCTTTCTCTGAGATACCGTAGTAGTAACGCGTATTTTGCGCATTTGAGAAGTCCATACCGGCTTCAGGCACCAGCGTAAACGCGCCCCACTGCGCCATCGCAATATACGCCGAGTTCGCGGTCACACCATTGCTCACCCCCAGCGTGTCGCCCGCAAGCGTCGCACTAAACGCTCCAATTGGCGTGGTGTACTGTATCGTCATGCCGCCCATCATTGTGCTGTTGCGGTTATCCAGCCCGCGCAGCGCGGGCGTCTGGCCGTTAGACGCACGGTATTGGGTGTCGGCGTAATAGACTTTAGCGCGCAACAGCAGCGTATCGGTATTGATGAAGTTATAGCCCGCCTCGGTGCCGTCGATATACCAGGTTTTGCCGTCATAACCGATATAGGGCAGCGCCCAGCGCAGCTGATGGCGGGTTTGATAAGGCGTCTGGTACACCCCGCCCTGCGCGCCAAGCGACCAGTCGGCCGCAGGGCTGGCGGTAGCAACCAGCAGCGGACTTAGCAGCAATATCCCGGTAATCTTTCGCATCTCTTCACTCCAGGCCGACGAAGGTTTTGCCGCAATTTAACCTTTAATTTTGGGATCCAGCGCGTCCCGCAGCCCATCCCCCAATAAGTTAAACGCCAGCACGGTCAAAAAGATAGCCAGGCTCGGGAAAATAGCGACATGCGGGGCTATCACCATATCCGCCCTCGCCTCGTTCAGCATCGCGCCCCACTCCGGCGTAGGAGGCTGAGCACCCAGGCCAAGAAACGACAGGCTTGCGGCGGAGATAATAGAGGTCCCGATACGCATGGTGAAATAAACCACGATCGACGAAACGGTACCCGGCAGGATATGCCGGAAGATAATAGTCGCATCCGGGGCGCCAATGCTACGAGCTGACTCAATAAAAGTTTGCTGTTTCAGAACCAGCGTGTTGCCGCGAACCAGGCGGGCAAAAGCCGGAATACTGAAAATGGCCACCGCGATAATCACGTTGGTCATGCCACTGCCCATCACCGCCACCACCGCTATCGCCAGCAGAATACCGGGAAAAGCAAACAGGACATCGCAGATGCGCATGATAATGCGGTCCCACCAGCCTTCGTAATACCCCGCCAGCAGGCCAAAGAAGGTGCCGATAAGCGCGCCGATAAGCACCGAAAAGACCCCGGCGGCCAGCGAGATTTGCGCCCCAACCAGCACGCGGCTAAAAATGTCGCGCCCCAGCGAATCAACGCCAAACCAGTGCAATGCCGACGGCCCTTCGTTCAGCCTGTCGTAGTCGAAGTAGTTTTCCGCATCAAAGGGGGCTATCCACGGCGCTATCAGCGCGATCGCAATGAGCAAAAGCACAAACAGCCCGGCCGTCATGGCCACGGGCTGCTGCCGAAAACGGCGTAAGAACTCGCTCCACGGCGTACGGATTTGCCCGGCGTGAACCACGGGCATCGCGTTGACTATGGCCTGGCGTCGCCAGTTTAAAAGTCGCATCCTTATTTGTACCTGATGGCCGGGTTAATGGCGGCATACAGCAGATCCACCACTAAGTTGATCACAATAAACTCCAGCGAAAACAGCAGCACTTCCGCCTGAATAACCGGGTAGTCGCGCATCTCCACCGAATCCACCAGCAGGCGCCCTAATCCCGGCCAGTTAAATACCTTTTCTACCACAATCGAACCGCCAAGCAGGAAGCCGAACTGCAGTCCCATCATGGTGATCACCGGGATCATCGCATTACGCAGGCCGTGTTTTACCACGATCAACGTTTCGCTCACGCCTTTCGCCCGGGCGGTGCGCATGTAATCTTCATGCAGCACATCCACGAACGATGCGCGGGTGAATCTCGCCATCACCGCAGCCACCGCCGCGCCAAGGGTAATAGACGGCAAAATGTAGTGCTGCCAGCTGTCTGCCCCCACCGTGGGGAGCCAGCCTAACTCAACCGAGAAGACCTGCATCAGCAGCATTCCCAGTGCGAAGGCCGGGAAGGAAATGCCGGAAACCGCAATTGTCATACTCAGGCGATCCGGCCAGCGGTTACGCCAGACGGCGGCCACTATGCCGGTGACCAGGCCAAACAGCGTCGCCCAGGCCATGCTGGTCAGCGTCAGCCACAGCGTGGGCATAAAGCGGCTGGCAATCTCTTCGGATACCGGGCGGCGCGAAACCAGCGAGGTGCCAAAGTCCCCCTGCACTACATGAGTGATGTAATGCAGGAACTGTCGCCACAGCGGCTGATCCAGCCCGAGCTGTTTGCGAACAAGCTCAATGACCGTGGCATCGGCTTCCGGCCCTGCAATCAGGCGCGCCGGATCACCGGGCAGCAGGTGAACAAACAGGAACACCAGCACCGCGACGATGAACAGCGTTGGAATTAGCCCAAAAAGGCGTTTAAGGAAATAGTTAAACATGTCGGCCCCTCACCCTAACCCTCTCCCCTGAGGGGCGAGGGGATAAAGAGACAAGGCTTTGCATCCCTCTCCCCATAAGGGAGAGGGAACAGAGATGGGCTTTGTTTTCCCCCTCTCCCTTTTAGGGAGAGGGCCGGGGTGAGGGTCATTATCACGCTACTTCAGGTCCGCATTATCAAAGCTGAATCCGGTATCCGGCATCACGTAGAATCCGGTGAGATTTTTACTGTGGGCAGAAACCAGTTTTTCCACCACCAGCGGCACCCACGGTGACTCTTTCCAGATAATGTCCTGGGCGTCTTTATACAGCTTCGCTTTCTCTTCCGGCTGGGTGGTTTTCAGCGCCTCAGCCAGGTCTTTATCCACCTGAGGATTGCTGTAGAACGCGGTGTTAAACAGCGTTGGCGGCCAGTTTTGGGAAGCAAACAGCGGTGACAGAGACCAGTCTGCTTCGCCGGTTGAGGCCGACCAGCCGGTGTAGAACATTCTCACGCCGCTCTCTTTCTGGCTTTTGGCTTCCACTTCTGCCGCACGCTGCCCGGCGTCCATCGCCGTCACTTTCACCTTGATACCAACCTGCGCCAGTTGCTGCTGGGTAAACTGCAGTACTTTCTGCGCGGTGCTGTGGTTATGGGACGACCAGAGCGTGGTTTCAAAGCCGTTCGGGAAACCCGCTTCTTTTAGCAGCGCTTTGGCTTTGGCCGGATCGTAAGGCCAGGGTTTGAATTTTTCCGAATAGGCGATGGACGGCGGCACGACGCCTTCCGCAGGCGTGGCAAAGCCGGAGAACGCCACTTTCACCAGCGCCTGGCGGTTAATCGCGTAGTTGATCGCCTCGCGAACCTTCGGGTTATCAAACGGTTTTTGGGTCACGTTCATGCTGATGTAGCGCTGCATGATGGACGGGGAAGCAACCAGCTCAAGCTTGCTGTTTTTCTCCAGCACGCCGGCCTGCTCGTAAGGAATCGGGAACGCAAACTGCGCCTCACCGGTTTGCAGCATCGCCGCGCGGGTGTTGTTATCCACGACCGGACGCCAGGTAATGCTGTCCAGCTTCGGCAGGCCAGCCTGCCAGTAACCGGTGAATTTTTTCACCTTCACAAAGTCTGTCTGGTTCCAGGTTTCCAGCTGATACGGGCCCGTACCTACCGGGTGGAAGCCAATATCTTTGCCGTATTTTTGCAGCGCCGCCGGGGAAATCATCGCCGTCGCCGGGTGGGCAAGAATATTGATAAACGCCGAGAACGGCTGTTTTAAGGTGATTTTTACCGTCGCAGGATCGACCGCTTCGGTTTTCGCGATGGCTTTATACAGGTTATAGCGCTTGAGGTGGTTATCCGGATTGCTGGCGCGATCGAGGTTAGCTTTTACCGCGTCAGCGTTAAAATCCGTGCCATCCTGGAACTTCACGCCCGTACGCAGCTTGATGGTGTATACCAGGCCGTCGTCAGAGACCTTGTAGCTCTCCGCCAGCACGTTCTGCAGCTTCATGTCTTTATCAAGCCCGAACAATCCCTGATAGAACGACTTCGCCACCGCCTGCGATAGCGTGTCGTTCGCGTCGTACGGATCGAGCGTGGTGAAGTTTGAGGCCACCGCGACGACGACATCTTTTGCAGCGAAAGCGGGCGTGGCGATAACGGCAGAGGCCAGTCCCGCCGCCAGCAGCCATTTTTGCGTTGTGTTAGCTGTCATTATTGTTTTCCTTTATAGGCGATTTTCACTGCTGCCGATGGGATGACGGGCAACAAAATGTCCCGGCCCCACCGCAACCAGCGGTGCTACGTGCGGTTCATCCCCCAGGCTGCGTGTGGCGCTGGGGATCTCGTCAGACACTAAAACGGGCTTGCGTCCCTTACGGGTTGGGTCAGCCACCGGCACCGCCGCCATGAGCTTGCGGGTATACGGATGCTGTGGGTTTTCAAACACCGCGCGGCGCGGGCCAATTTCAACAATCTGGCCCAGATACATCACCGCCACGCGATGGCTGATACGTTCCACCACGGCCATGTCGTGGGAGATAAACAGGAAAGCGATGCCAAACTCACGCTGCAGGTCGAGCAGCAGGTTAACTATCTGCGCCCGAATCGACACGTCCAGCGCCGAAACGGACTCATCGGCAATCACCACCCTCGGGTTAAGGGCCAGCGCGCGGGCAATACAAACCCTCTGCCGCTGGCCGCCGGAGAACTCATGCGGGTAGCGCCAGGCGTGTTCCGGCTGCAGCCCTACGCGCTCAAGCAGCCATGCCACTCGCTCTTGCGCCTGCTCTTTGGGCATCGCCTGATGCACCAGCAGCGGCTCCATAATGGAGTAACCGACCGTCTGGCGAGGATCCAGCGAAGCATACGGATCCTGGAAGATAAACTGGATATCTTTGCGTACGTGCTGTAGCTCGCCGTTAGGCAGGTTATCAATACGCTGACCGTTGAAGGTGATGGTGCCTCCCTGGGTCTCCACCAGCCGCAGCAGCGAGCGGCCGGTGGTCGACTTTCCACAGCCGGACTCCCCGACCAGCGCCAGGGTCTCACCGGGCAATAAATCGAAGCTCACCTTTTCAACAGCATGTACCTGGCGCGTCACCCGGTTGAATATTCCGCTGCGCAGCGGAAAGCGAGTGACCAGGTCACGCACTTCAAGTACGGGCTTCGCTCCCGGGGGAATCGTATCCTGTTCAGTTTCTGGCTCTTGCTGATTTGGTTGCCCCGGCACGATAAGCGGAAACTTGCGCGGTAAATCACTGCCGTTCATTGCGCCCAGGCGCGGCACGGCGGCCAACAAGGCCTGCGTGTAGGCGTGCTGCGGGTTTTCGAATATTTGCTCGACGGTGCCGGTTTCCACCGCTTCGCCCCGGTACATGACCAGCACCCGATCGGCGATATCGGCTACCACGCCCATATCGTGGGTGATAAAAATCACCCCCATCTGCATTTCATCCTGCAGGACGCGAATAAGCTGCAGGATCTGCGCCTGAATAGTCACGTCGAGGGCGGTCGTCGGCTCATCGGCAATCAGCACCGCCGGGCGGCAGGAGAGCGCCATGGCGATCATCACCCGCTGGCGCATCCCGCCGGAAAGCTGGTGCGGGTAGCGGTTCAGAATGGCCTGGGCTTCAGGAATGCGCACGCGTTCAAGCATGCGTTTTGCCTCATTCAGCGCCGCACGGCCGTCCAGCTTTTGGTGTAAACGAATGGATTCGGCAATCTGCTCACCTACGGTAAACACCGGGTTGAGCGAGGTCATCGGCTCCTGGAAAATCATCGCCACGTCCGCGCCACGCACGCGACGCATCTGCGCGCTGTTCAGGTCGGGCAGATTAAGCACTTCGTTATTACGGCGGCGCAGCAGCAGTTTCTCGCAGTCGACCAGCCCGCCGCTCTGTTCCAGCAGGCGCATCAATGCCATCGCCGTCACCGATTTCCCGGAGCCCGACTCGCCGACAATCGCCAGCGTTTCACCCCGGTTAAGCGTCAGCGACAGGTGACGCACCGCCTCGGTGACCTGCTGCTGTTGGCGAAAGCGAATATTGAGGTCGCTAACGGCAAGCACCTGCTCGTCCGGCAGTTCATGACTGTGCGGCATTAACTCTCCTGGTCACGATAAATTCCTACATTCGGGGCATCGCCCACAAAGCCAAAGCCGCGGTACATCCCTTCGCTGTTAAACGGCAGCGCGACGTTGCCCTGATTATCAATGGCAATCATGCCGCCGCTGCCGCCCAGCGCGGGCAGTTTCTCCAGCACCACGCGGTCGACGGCCTGCTGCAGGCTTAGCCCGGCATACTCCATCAGGGCAGCAATATCGTAGGCCGCGAGCGTGCGTATAAAGACTTCACCCGTGCCGGTGCAGGACACCGCCACGTTGGCATTGTTGGCATAGCAACCCGCGCCGACAAGGGGCGAATCCCCTACCCGGCCCGGCAATTTATTGGTCATCCCGCCGGTGGAGGTCGCCGCGGCCAGATTACCGAGTTTATCCAGCGCCACTGCGCCAACCGTGCCAAATTTCTTATCCGCATCAATCGGCTCGGCCCCGTCATGATCCAACAGCGTTTGCTGGCTTTCACGGGCGCGCAGCAATTGCTGATAGCGTTCTTCGGTCGAAAAAAGTGTTTCATCTACCGGCTCAAGCCCTTGCTGAGCGGCAAAACGTTCCGCCCCTTCGCCGATCATCAGCACGTGCGGGCTGTTTTCCAGCACCAGCCTCGCCGCAAGAATCGGGTTGCGAATATGGCTTACGCCCGCCACCGCCCCGGCATCCAGGCTGTTGCCGTCCATGACGCAGGCGTCGAGCTCATGTTTGCCTTCACTAGTGAACACAGAACCAATCCCGGCGTTAAACAGCGGGCATTCTTCCAGCAGGCGAACGGCCTCGGTTACCGCGTCCAGCGCGCTGCCGCCGTGCTCGAGGATCTGCTGCCCGACCTCCACTATTCTGGATAGCGCGCTGATAAACTCCTGCTCTTTTTCCGGCGTCAGGTGGGCGCGGGTCAGGGCTCCGGCCCCGCCATGAATAGCGATAACGGCTTTGGTCATTCGGCATTGCCTGTTGAATGTGATATCTGGCGGCGTTTTTTCTATAAATATCAGAATCGTTGCCAAACATTGATACGATTTTTGAATATAGAAAGACGTAAAAGTGTTGTAAAGAAAATTGACTTTCCTCTGCGAGCCTTACGCCGCCCGGCGGGAAGGAGAAATAGCGGCCGATAAAACCTGAGCCGCTATTTCTTTGGTAATAACAAAAAGTTAGAACTTCGCGCTGATGCCCACGTTATAGCTGGTCTGGTTCCCGTCGCTTAGCCCGGCCGTTTGCGCCACTGCCGCAAAGGCTGACACGGTATCCGAGAGCGGCATATCCGCACCGACGGCGATATCGGCCCAGTTTTTATCCAGCTGTTCACCGCTGCGGCTGAAGGTCAGCGCCGTGGATTTTAAGCCGCCGTTCGCACGGTAATTGTCGTCGCCAAACTGATGCCGGTAGCTGGCCTGCGCCCAGGGATTAATCACCCCCAGCTTCGTGTCCACGCGCCAGCCCGCGCTACCGATTTGCGAATGGCCGTTCTGATCGCCGAAGCGCATAGCGGTGCTGCTGCTGCCGTTTTCGCTGTAGCCGTTCACGTGGCTGTAATCCCAGGCGTATTGCAGCACCGGCCCCGTGGTCAGCCAGCTCGTTACCGCGAGGTCATAACCCGCCGTGAGTCGCGCGCCATACAGCCTGCCGTCGGTATCGCCTTTTTCAGTGCGGGTCAGCTGTCCGAGCGTGATATCGCGCTGAATATTCGTGAAGTCTGCGGAGAGATAATGCACGTCGCTGTTTAACCAGGCCTGGCCCGCCCGGAGCTGGCCAAAGAGGGCGGCCTGGAAACCTCGGGTGTCATAGCGGTAGTTATCGTTCGGGCGCTGGTTGTCCAGAGAGCCGGCGATCAGCCCGCCCAGCACCACGTTTTCATTGAGCTGATAGTCCAGGCCCACGGTCAGGTTATTGGTGTTCCCTTTGCCGTCACCGGTTCCACCGTGCCCGCTATACCGCTGATAGCCCCCGCTGTAGCCGCCAAACACGCCCAGTGAACCGGCGGCGTTTTCGCCCTGACGCAGCTGCTGGTAGCGGCTGTCGAGCGTGGCCCGGCTGCCACGCACCATCGCCTGCGTGCCCTGATTCAGACGAGTCACCTGAACAGGCGCGGCGATAATCGACTCAATGTATTGGGCAATGATGCTGTGTACCTGCGGGCCAGGGTGGAAATGGTCGGCAAACAGATAGCCCTGAGAGGCATTAAAGCCGGGCGTCGAGCTGGTGCAGTCTGTCGCCGCCACGCCCGGCGGACAGGCCATCCCGGCGGTGTTTGTCAGGCCGAACGCCTGAGGGTTGGCCAGGATTTCCTGGAAAACGCCGTTGATATCCGCCCGGGCAATATTGCCGCCGTGTTGCAGCAGAGCCTGATCCTCAGCGCTGTTGTAGAAGGTGGTGAGTAAAGAAGCCTGCTGCACGGCTTGATCGTAGGCAGCAATAAGCTGAGCGGCTACGCCCTGCTGAATGAGTGGATTCGTACTGACGACCGATGCCGCCGCCTGTAAAGCCTGATGAATTGCCTGCTGCCGGCTCGCCAGGTCAGGCGTTTGCGCCGCATCCAGAGAAGCATAAGCAGCCTGAATGGCTGGCGTGGCCGCCGCACCAAGCCCTGCGCTAAGCACCAGCTCCATCAACGTTGGCGTCGCGCCGATATTTGGGACGTTAGGTACCACCACCAGCCCGGCTCCGGCATCAAGCAAAGCCCCAACCTGAGCCGCTGCGTTGGCCGCGCTGTTAGCGGCGATTCCCTGCGCCAGCGCTGGCTGGGTGGCGGCCGCGGCCAGATCGTTGCCGCCTATCCAGTGAATGTATAACCCGTTGCCGTCCGCTCGCCCGCCGGTCTGGCTAAGGTAGCGTTGAACCTGGCTTTGGGTATTATCGGCCGAATTGAGCGCTGGCACGGCGGTGCCCCCGCCTGCGGCATAGTTGCTCCCGCCTTCGCGGGAAGGCGTTAACGTCAGGCCATATTGGGCGGCCAGCTGTTCGTCATAAAGTTTGTTCTGGCTGCTGTTCCAGGTCCAGCGCCCGTTGTTGCCGGTGTCGCTGAGGCTGTCGCCAAAAACGGTGAGGGAATCAAAGGCAAATGCGGATGAGGTGAAGCCCACAGCGACGGCCAGCATACTGAATTGAAACACTTTTTGTTTGCTTATCATCAGTTCTTCCTTGCAGAGGTTTTTTATTCGCCACAATGACTATAGCCAATGGCGGATTACGCGCAGACCGAGCGTAAAGAAGAAACGTGACAACGTGATGTAACGCATATCTGGCCACGGGCGGGAGGATTTTGCTGATCCCAGACATGCCGCCAGACGGCGTTTTCTGCCATACTAAGCCCTTATTTTGTCCCTGCTCCAGGAGCCACGAATGGAATTTACCGCCGGGCTGATCCCGCTTGAAACCGCGCTTGAACAGATGCTGTCCCGTAGTACCCCGCTGTCCGAAACGGAAACATTACCGCTGCTGCAGGCAACAGGACGCATCACCGCTGCCCCCGTCACCTCCCCGCTGGATGTCCCGGGTTTCGACAACTCAGCGATGGACGGATATGCGGTGCGTCTGGCGGATATCAAAGCCGGTGGCGCGCTGCCTGTCGCAGGTAAAGCGTTTGCCGGGCAGCCGTTCAACGGCGAATGGCCCGCTGGAACCTGCGTGCGCATCATGACCGGCGCACCAATCCCTGCCGGGGCCGAAGCCGTAGTCATGCAGGAAGAGACGGAAGTGACCGAAAGCGGCGTGCGCTTTAACGCCGTCGTGAAGAACGGGCAGAACATTCGCCGCCGCGGCGAGGATATCCATCAGGGCGCCAGCGTGCTGGCCGCAGGCGTGAAGCTGACCGCCGCCGAGCTGCCGCTGATTGCCTCTCTCGGCATCCCGGACGTTAAGGTCTACCGCAAAGTACGCGCGGCGGTGTTTTCCACCGGCGACGAGCTCCAGCTTCCCGGCCAGCCGCTGGCCGAAGGCCAAATCTACGATACCAACCGCCTGGCGGTTCACATCATGCTGGAGCAGCTGGGCTGCGAAGTTATCGACCTCGGCATCGTTCGTGATGACCAGGATGCCCTGCGCGCGGTGTTTAACGAAGCGGACAGCCGCGCAGACGTCGTCATCAGCAGCGGCGGCGTTTCGGTGGGCGAAGCCGATTACACCAAACAAATCCTTGAAGAGCTGGGCGAAGTCGGCTTCTGGAAGCTGGCGATTAAGCCAGGCAAACCTTTTGCCTTTGGACGCCTGAAAAATAGCTGGTTCTGCGGCCTGCCGGGTAATCCGGTTTCCGCGGCACTGACGTTCTACCAGCTCGTACAGCCGCTGCTGGCTAAGCTGAGCGGTCAGCAAATCAACCCTCTTCCACCGAGAATGCGCGTGCGTACCGTCGGCAAGCTGAAGAAATCCCCGGGCCGCCTCGACTTCCAGCGTGGCATTTTGCGCCGCAACGAGCAGGGTGACCTCGAAGTATTGAGCACCGGGCACCAGGGCTCGCATATTTTCAGCTCCTTTAGCCAGGCCAACTGCTTTGTGGTGCTGGAGCGCGAGCGCGGCAACGTAGAAGCCGGAGAATGGGTTGAGGTCGAGCCGTTTAACCCGCTGTTCGGAGGCTGAGATGGTCGAGCTTAGCGATGAGGAAATGCTGCGCTATAACCGCCAGATTGTGCTGCGCGGCTTTGACTTTGACGGCCAGGAGAAGCTGAAAGCTTCCCGGGTTCTCATCGTCGGGCTGGGCGGGCTGGGCTGTGCGGCGGCCCAGTATCTGGCGGCGGCGGGCGTGGGGCATCTTACTCTGCTCGATTTCGATACCGTTTCGCTCTCCAACCTTCAGCGCCAGACGCTGCACAGCGATGCGACCATTGGTCAACCTAAGGTGGATTCTGCGCGGGATTCACTGGCGGCGATCAATCCGCACATCCGGCTTGAGACGGTTAATGCCCAGCTTGAAGAGCCGCAGCTTGATGAGCTGGTAGCAAAGCATGATGTCGTGCTGGACTGCACCGATAACGTGGCTATCCGCAACCAGCTTAACCGCTGCTGCCACAGGCAGAAAAAACCGCTGGTTTCCGGGGCGGCGATCCGCATGGAAGGCCAGATAAGCGTGTTCACCTGGCAGGAGAAGGAGCCCTGCTACCGCTGCCTGAGCCGTCTGTTTGGCGAAAGTACGCTGAGCTGCGTGGAGGCGGGCGTCATGGCGCCGCTGGTCGGGATTATTGGCTCGCTGGAAGCGATGGAAGCCATCAAGCTGCTGGCAAACTACGGCACGCCGGCCCGCGGGAAAATCGTGCTTTACGATGCGATGACCTGCCAGTTCAGAGAGATGAAGCTGGCGCGAAACCCGCAGTGTGAAGTTTGCGGATAAGCATGAAAAAAGGGGATATTGCTATCCCCTTTCACTTTTAGACCGCCAGGTCAGTGAGCATCACCTTGGCGATTTCGAAGTAGATCAGCAGCCCGGTTCCGTCGATTAAGGTCGTAATAAACGGCGCGGAGACAACCGCCGGGTCGATATTCACCTTACGCAGCAGCATCGGAATAATCGATGAAACAATCGCGCTCCAGACGGTGATGGCGATAAGCGTCAGGCTCACCACCATCATCACTTCCATCCCCACACCCAGCATCCACGCCCGAATAAAGCCGGCGGTGCCAATCGTTAAGGCAATGAGCACCGAGGCCGAGATCTCCTTACGCAGGATAGCGCCCAAATCCTTTAGCCCCACTTCGCCGAGCGCCATCGCCCTGACCAGCGTGGAGGTGATCTGCGTGCCGGTATTGCCGCCGGTGCCGATCAGCAACGGAATAAAGAACGCCAGCGCAATCGCCGCTTCAAGCTGATCCTCAAATGATTTAATCACCGAGCTGGTGTAGGCCTCGGCCACGAACAGCAGCAGCAGCCAGACCGAGCGTTTGCGCCACAGCGTAAAGACGCTGCTTTGCAGATAAGGCGTTTCCAGCGGTGACGAAGCGCCCTGCAGCTGGCTGTCCAGCGTGTTTTCGTCTTCCAGTAGCTGAGCGATTTCCTGCGGGCCCAGCACGCCTTTAAGCTTGCCGTAACTCAGCACGGGAATGTAGTTACAGGCCGCCTTTTTAATTTCGACGCAAGCTTCATGGCGCGTTTTTTCCGGCGCTAATGAGAACCCTACTGCCCTTATCAGGTCACTCAGCAGCACGTCTTTCTCCGCCTGCAGCAGTGATTTTACCGGCACCATGCCAAAGAGATGACCATCATCGTCCACCACAAATATCTGCGACGGGATCTGCTCATTTTTAATGCCAGAGCAGAACAAGTCCTGCGCCTCAGCCACCGAAGTGCCCGGCGATAAAGCGATGTAGTCCTGGCTCAGGTAGGCCAGCACGGTGTTTTGTGAATCTGAGGATGGCAGTTTGACGGATACGGCCAAAGAAGCGCGCGAGTGCGCTGAGGTATTGGTTGAAAAGGTCATGATTTTTCCCCGGTTACTGTTTTAAAAAAATAAACAGTCCTCATCCTGGGGCGAAGCAAGATATGAGAGTGCTGACGCTATCTCCATGTCTCGGTTTTAGCACTGTACAACGTATCCCCAAAAGCGGGGGAAGTTACCTGGGGTTATACCTTCGTTCGATATAACCTGTCCTAATCTTGGGCGTCTCTCGACGTCGTCAGATCAGCAACCTATGTTTGTACAGGAGCCTCGCCTAACGAGATACTGCAAGTCTTCCGCGGCCTATAGTAGGGATTTAAACGTCGGGTGCAACCCAAAGAGCCTGCGTTGTTTAGGGTTTATTTATGCTCGGCTTAGTGGGGCGATAACCCGCGCTGATGCGAGATTAAGCTGTCTTTGCCTGATGGAGAGAAGCGTCGGCTGCTGGTGAATGACGTGGAATGTGAGGTGTGGGGGCTGTAATTGCCCCTCACCCAGGCCCTCTCCCCAAAGGGGCGAGGGGGAAAACAGGGGGAGCAATACCTATAATTCGATCTGTCCCCTCTCCCTTTTAGGGAGAGGGTTAGGGTGAGGGTAAAATTACCCGTCGATCCCTTTACTACGCAGGTAATCTTCGTAGCCACCGGTGAAGTCAATCACGCGTTCTGGGGTAATTTCCAGTACGCGGGTTGCCAGAGAGCTAACAAATTCACGATCGTGGGAAACGAAGATCAGCGTACCCTGGTACATCTCCAGCGCCATGTTAAGGGACTCGATGGATTCCATATCCAGGTGGTTCGTCGGTTCGTCCATGATCAGGATGTTTGGTTTTTCCATCATCAGCTTGCCGAACAGCATGCGGCCCTTTTCGCCACCGGACAGCACTTTAGCCGGCTTTTTGATGTCGTCCTGGCTGAAGAGTAAACGGCCCAGAATGCTGCGCACCGCCTGTTCGTCATCGCCCTCTTGCTTCCACTGGCTCATCCAGTCGAATACCGTAAGATCGTTTTCGAACTCGTATTCGTGATCCTGCGCATAGTAGCCAATCTGCGCATTTTCAGACCATTTCGCGCTGCCGCTTTCTGGGGTCAGTTCACCAACCAGGGTTTTCAGCAGGGTGGATTTACCCACGCCGTTGGCACCCAGAATGGCAATCTTCTCGCCCACTTCCAGCAGCAGGTTGAAGTTTTTAAACAATGGACCGTTCTCAAACCCTTTGGTCAGCGCTTCAACTTCAAGCGCGTTACGGAACAGTTTTTTATCCTGCTCGAAGCGGATGAACGGGTTCTGGCGGCTGGAGGCCTTCACTTCGTCCAGCTTGATTTTATCAATCTGACGGGCACGAGAGGTCGCCTGACGGGATTTGGAGGCGTTAGCGCTGAAGCGGCTCACGAAGGACTGCAGGTCAGCAATCTGCGCTTTCTTTTTCGCGTTGTCAGCCAGCAGACGCTCACGCGCCTGGGTCGCCGCCGTCATGTATTCGTCGTAGTTGCCCGGATAAACGCGCAGCTCGCCGTAGTCCAGGTCAGCCATATGGGTGCAGACCATGTTCAGGAAGTGACGGTCGTGCGAGATAATAATCATGGTGCTGTCACGTTCGTTCAGCGTCTGCTCCAGCCAACGGATAGTGTCGATGTCCAGGTTGTTCGTTGGTTCGTCGAGCAGTAGGATGTCCGGGTTAGAGAACAGCGCCTGTGCCAACAGGACGCGCAGTTTCCAGCCTGGCGCGACTTCGCTCATCGGGCCGTAATGCTGTTCCAGCGGAATACCCACGCCAAGCAGCAGTTCACCGGCACGCGCTTCTGCGGTGTAACCGTCCATCTCGCCGTATTTCACTTCGAGGTCGGCAACTTTGTAACCGTCCTCTTCGCTCATTTCCGGCAGGGCATAAATGCGGTCGCGTTCCTGCTTCACTTCCCACAGCTCGCCGTGGCCCATGATAACCGTATCGAGCACGGTGAATTTCTCGAAGGCGAACTGATCCTGACGCAGCTTACCGATGCGCTCGTTTGGATCGAGAGAAACGTTGCCCAGCGTCGGCTCTAAGTCCCCGCCGAGAATTTTCATGAACGTGGATTTGCCACTTCCGTTAGCGCCGATCAGGCCGTAACGGTTGCCGCCGCCAAATTTGACGGAGATATTTTCGAACAGCGGTTTGCTGCCAAACTGCATGGTAACGTTGCTGGATACAAGCACTGGTATGTCCTGGAGAAATAAGTTGTCGAGATTTTGGAATGTGATTTCGGCCACATTATGCCATAACTATGATAAAGGGTCGCCCCGCATCTTCACCGTACAATAGTTAATCAGTGTGAAAAAATTGTGATTTCATCCACATCTGATTTCCCAGATGAGTGTAATGCACATATAATGCGCGGCTGAATCATCCATAAACACTCACTAGCTGGCCCGTCTGGCATAACACTTCGCACAACATGAATATAAAATTACGCTCGCTCTTACTGGCTTTTGTGGCTGTCGCGTCTTTCTCAGCTTCCGCCGTGACCTATCCGTTACCGACCAACGGCAGCCGCCTGGTGGGTGAAAATCAGGTTATCACTATTCCGGAAGGCAGCACCGCGCCGCTGGAAGAGTATGCCGCACAGTACCAGATGGGACTGTCTAACATGCTGGAAGCTAACCCGGGGATTGACCCATACCTGCCGAAAGCCGGAACCATTCTGAACATCCCTCAGCAGCTGATCCTGCCGGACACCGTGCATGAAGGGATTGTGATCAACAGCGCGGAAATGCGCCTCTACTATTACCCGAAAGGCACCAACACCGTTATCGTGCTGCCAATCGGTATCGGCCAGCTGGGTAAAGACACCCCGATTAACTGGACCACCAAGGTAGAGCGTAAGAAAAACGGCCCAACCTGGACGCCTACCGCGAAGATGCATGCTGAATACGCTGCAGCCGGCACGCCGCTGCCGGCCGTTGTGCCAGCCGGCCCGGATAACCCGATGGGCCTGTACGCGCTGTACATCGGTAATCTGTATGCCATTCACGGCACCAACGCCAACTTCGGTATCGGCCTGCGCGTAAGCCACGGCTGCGTGCGTCTGCGTAACGAAGACATCAAGTTCCTGTTCGACAACGTGCCGGTCGGCACCCGCGTTCAGTTCATTGATGAGCCGGTAAAAGCCACCACCGAGCCGGACGGCAGCCGCTACATCGAAGTTCACAACCCGCTTTCTACTACCGAAGCGCAGTTCAACTCCGGTGAAATCGTGCCAATCAAGCTGACCAGCAGCGTACAGAAAGTCACCGCTCAGTCCGACGTTGATACCACCGTTGTTGACCAGGCGATTCAGAACCGTTCCGGCATGCCGGTTCGCCTGAACTAAGCTAAAAGTAATTGAATCAAGGCGGCCTCCGGGCCGCTTTTTTATTGCCTAAAATCAGCCGGGCGACCTTCACGCAGGGAATGTTTGTTATGCTCATAATTCATGTTGTGATGGATAGCACAATTTCGAGTTTAATTGTATGATGAATGCGTTTCTTAAAGGGTAACCTCCATGCGCAACTCGTTCACCGTAATCTGGCAGTATCTTCGCGCTTTTGTCTTAATTTACCTGTGCTTATATGCCGGTATTTTCGTCGCGTCGCTGCTGCCCATCGTCATCCCTGGCAGCATCATTGGCATGCTGATTTTGTTTGTGCTGCTGTCGCTGCAAATTCTTCCGGCAAAATGGGTAAAACCCAGCTGTCACCTGCTGATTCGCTATATGGCCCTGCTGTTCGTGCCTATTGGCGTCGGCGTTATGCAGTACTACGACGTGCTGAAGGCCCAGTTTGGCCCGGTGGTGGTGTCCTGTTTAATCAGTACGCTGGTGGTGCTTGTTATCGTGAGCTGGAGCTCGCACCTGGTACACGGCGAAAGAAAAGTGATTGGTGAAGGCGAGGCAGAGAAAAAATGATGCACTTTATATGGTGGTCTTTACCGTTAACGCTGGTGGTGTTTTTCGCCGCTCGCAAACTGGCTGCCCGGCTGAAATCCCCGCTATTAAACCCGCTGCTGGTTTGCATGGTGGTAATCATTCCTTTTCTGCTGGTCACGGGTATTCCTTACGACCACTATTTTAAAGGCAGCGAAGTGCTCAACGACCTGCTGCAGCCGGCCGTCGTGGCGCTGGCCTTCCCGCTTTACGAGCAAATTCACCAAATTCGTGCCCGCTGGAAGTCTATTATCACCATCTGCTTTATTGGCAGCATGGTGGCGATGTCAACCGGCACCTCCATTGCATTGCTGATGGGAGCTTCCCCTGAAATCGCCGCCTCGGTGCTGCCAAAATCCGTTACCACGCCGATTGCGATGGCGGTGGGCGGCGGCATTGGCGGTATTCCGGCGATTAGCGCTGTCTGCGTTATCTTCGTCGGCATTCTCGGCGCCGTGTTTGGCCATACGCTGCTGAACATGATGCGCATCAGCACCAAGGCCTCACGCGGCCTGGCGATGGGCACCGCCTCGCACGCGTTGGGGACGGCCCGCTGTGCTGAACTTGACTTCCAGGAGGGCGCTTTTAGCTCGCTGGCGCTGGTCATTTGTGGGGTCATGACGTCGCTAATAGCGCCATTTTTATTCCCGGTACTGTTGAAACTCTTCGGCTAAAACTTGCGAGAGATCGCGCATTTTCATATTTGTTTTCATAAGTTGCACAAACAATTAGAAGTAGATCACATATTCAGCCTATACAGATCCGTAAACTACGTTTCCGTTACCCTTAATGAGGCTTTAACATGCGTTCACGTTTTGATGCCGCCGTTGTGCAACTCCCCGCCGCGCTGCAAAGCGCTTTGCAACCCCTGCTTGCCGACGAACACTTTCCGGCCATGTTTACAGCGGAACAGGTTGAAGCGCTAAAACATCAAACCGGGCTGGGCGACGACGACCTGGCTTTCGCCCTGCTGCCGCTGGCCGCTGCCTGCGCCCGTGCAGACCTCTCGCATTTTAACGTGGGTGCCGTGGCTCGCGGCGTAAGCGGTAATCTCTACTTTGGCGGCAATATGGAGTTTCTGGGCGCCACGATGCAGCAAACCGTGCACGCCGAACAAAGCGCCATTACCCACGCGTGGATGCGCGGTGAAAAAGGCCTGGTCGATATCACCGTCAACTACACGCCCTGCGGGCACTGCCGTCAGTTCATGAACGAGCTGAACAGCGGCACGGCTCTGCGCATTCACCTGCCGGGGCGCAAACCTTCTACGTTGGGTGAGTATCTGCCGGATGCCTTTGGCCCGCGCGATCTGGACATCAACACGCTGCTACTGGATGAAGAAAATCACGGTTTTGCCCTGAAAGGCGATACCCTGACCCAAGCCGCTCTCATTGCCGCAAACCGAAGCCATGCGCCATACAGCAAAGCCCCGGCGGGTGTCGCTCTGGAAATGACCGACGGTAAAATTTTTACCGGTTCTTATGCGGAAAACGCCGCTTTCAACCCTTCCCTACCCCCCCTGCAGGCCGCGCTGAACCTGCTGTCGCTTAATGGTTATGACTACCCGCAAATTAAACGCGCCGTGCTGGCAGAAAAGGCTGATGCACCGCTGCTGCAGTGGGATGCCACATCAGCAACCCTGAAAGCGCTGGGTTGTGAGAACGTAGAACGCGTCCTGCCCGGGCAATAATTATCCGCTGCGGGTGTACCCACACCCGCATTGTTGAAATTTGCCCCAACCAAACCCGCGTTTCTTGCTCTTGAGTGCCGGGTAAAGTAGCCTTGGATAAAATTCCACCCTGCGAATGAGTCTGCAAGTTCATGTTGAAGCGCGTGTTTTACAGCCTGCTTATTCTTATCGGCTTAACGCTAGTAACTGCGCTCGGTCTCGACCGCTGGATTAGCTGGAAAACCGCCCCCTACGTTTACGATGAGCTGCAGGATCTGCCCTACCGTCAGGTCGGTGTGGTGCTGGGTACCGCCAAATATTACCGCACCGGTGTCATCAACCAATATTACCTGTACCGTATTCAGGGTGCGCTAAACGCCTACAACAGCGGCAAAGTGAACTACCTGCTGCTTAGCGGTGACAACGCGCAGCAAAGCTATAATGAACCGATGACGATGCGCAAAGATCTGATTGCCGGTGGTGTTGATCCTGCGGATATCGTGCTGGATTACGCCGGTTTCCGTACGCTGGACTCTATCGTTCGCACCCGAAAAGTCTTTGATACCAACGATTTCATTATCATTACCCAACGCTTCCACTGCGAACGTGCGCTGTTTATTGCCCAGCATATGGGGATTCAGGCGCAGTGCTACGCCGTACCTTCCCCGAAAAATATGCTCACCGTGCGTACGCGTGAATTTGGCGCTCGTCTCGGTGCACTGGCAGATTTGTACCTCTTCAAACGCGAGCCGCGTTTTCTGGGGCCGTTAGTGCCCATTCCAGCACAGCAGGAAGTGCCGGAGGACGCGCAGGCCTACCCGGCAGTCACGCCGGAACAGCTGCTGGAGTTGCAGAAAAAAGAGAAGAAATAATATGAGTAGCGGAGAAATATTTACCACCATCGTGCTTATTATCATCTCGCCGCTGTACCTCTGGACAGCCTACAAAGGCTGGAAAACGGGTGCTGTCGATATCATGGTGAAGGGAGCGGCCAAGCCCGTATTTGCCTACCGGGACAGCCAGCCCTTTAAATTCTGGATCCACGTCATCAGCTACGTTGCGGTAAGCTTAGCTTTGCCTCTGTTTGCGCTTTATCTGTTCGTATTTTGAAAGCATAGAACAGCCCGCAACGAATCGTGCGGGCTTTTTTGCAAACGGCGGAGATTATTTCTTACGCGCGTACTTCAGGGAGTCCAGCGCAACGGCGAAGATGATAATGCCGCCCTTGATGATGTACTGCCAGTAAGGGTTCACGCCGATATAGGTCAGACCGTAGTTGATTACCGTAAAGATGATTACCCCGGTGACCACGCCAATTACCGTCCCCACCCCGCCGCTAAATGACACACCGCCAACGACGCACGCCGCAATCGCATCCAGCTCGTACATAAAGCCAAGGTTGTTGGTCGCAGAGCCAATACGGCCCGCTTCCAGCATCCCACCAAAGGCATAGAATACGCCGGAGAGGGCATAAATCATGATCAGGTTCAGCGCAACGTTAACGCCGGAGACTTTCGCCGCTTCCGGGTTACCACCGATGGCGAAGATGTTTTTCCCGAAGCGGGTTTTATTCCACAGCACCCAAACGAAGAACACCGCAAACAGGGCATAGAACGTGATGTAGGAGAGGCGGAAACTGCCCAGCGCGATAAAGCCCTGCGTAAACATCGAGAAATGAGAGTCAAAGCCGGAAATTGGCGACGCGCCCACAAAGTCGTAATACAGGGAGTTAATCCCGTAGACGATGATCATGGTGCCCAGGGTGGTGATAAACGGCGTCACGTTCAGGTAAGCGATAATAATCCCGTTCACCAGACCAATGACCGCGCCCACGGCACAAACAATCAGCAGTACCAGCGGAATCGGCATGGTGTGCATGTCCGGGAACACCTTGTTGACGTTGTCCATCGACTGGAGAAGCGTCGCCGCGACAACCGCCGCCAGGCCAACCTGGCGCCCTGCGGACAGGTCCGTCCCCTGGGTCACAATCAGCCCGGCCACGCCCAGCGCGATGATAATACGCACCGAGGATTGAGTCAGAATGTTACTCAGGTTAAGCAGGCTTAAAAACGTCGGATCCTGGAAAATAATAATCGCCAGCAGCACCAGCAGCACCACGTAGATGCCGCCCTCTTTTAGATAAGTTAGAAAACTCTTCTTATTTAACGCACTCATTTTTAATAGCCCCTAAATCATCACAGGTGCACAGACGCAAGACGTAAGATTTCGTTCTGCGTTGTTGTTTTGGTGTCTACAATTCCAGCCACGAGCCCGTTGCTCATCACCAGAATACGGTCTGTAATCCCTAACAATTCCGGCATCTCGGACGAAATGATAATGATCCCTTTCCCTTTTTTGGCAAGCTCAGCAATCAGCTGGTAAATCTCAAACTTGGCGCCTACATCAATGCCGCGCGTCGGTTCATCCAGCATCAGAATTTCCGGTTGAGTCAGCAGCCAGCGGCCGATGATGACCTTTTGCTGGTTACCGCCGGACAGCGAGCCGATGGAGGTACGGTGCCCCGGCGTTTTCACACGCATAGAGTCGATAACCCACTGGGTATCGCTTTTCATGCGGGAGTTATCCAGCAGGCCGACCTTGTTTTTGTAGTTACGAATATTGGAAATGAGTGAGTTAAAGCCGATATCCAGGTAGGCGTAGATCCCGGTAGAGCGGCGCTCTTCGGTGACCAGCGCAAAGCCGTGATTTATAGCTTCGTTCGCGTTGCTGTTATTAATCTTTTTGCCGTGCAGCTTAATGGTGCCGCCAGATTTTTCGCGGATACCAAACAGCGTTTCCACAATGTCGGTACGCTTCGCGCCGACGAGGCCCGCAATGCCGAGGATTTCACCTTTATGTAAATCAAAGGAGATATCGCGAATCGACGGCTGGCGCAGCGAAGTCAGGTTGCGTACTTCGAGTATCACTTCGCCCGGCACGTTGGATTTGTCCGGGAAACGCTGGTTCAGGGAGCGGCCCACCATCATGGCGATGATTTTGTCCATATCCAGCCCTTCCAGAGGCTGGGTGGCAATCCACTGCCCGTCGCGCAAAATAGTAATTTCATCGCATAGCTGGAATATTTCTTCCATTTTATGGGAGATATAAACAATACCGCAGCCGCGATCTTTTAATTTGCGGATAATTTTAAAAAGATGATTAACTTCTTTTTCCGTCAGCGAGGACGTTGGCTCATCCATAATAACGATTTTGGCGTTATAGGAGAAAGCCTTGGCAATTTCAATCATCTGCATTTGAGAAACGGACAACGTACCGACGCGGGCTCGCGGGTCGATATCAATATCCAGTTCGTCAAAAATCTCTTTGGTGTCGCGGTACATCTTATCCTGATCGACAAACACGCCTTTGGTCGGGTAACGCCCGAGCCACATGTTGTCCATCACGGTGCGCTGTAGGACCAGGTTAAGTTCCTGATGCACCATAGAAATACCGTTTTCCAGCGCCTCTTTGGTGCTGCTGAAATTGACCTCTTTCCCCTGAAAAAGGATGCTGCCGGAATCTTTGCTGTAGATCCCAAAAAGGCATTTCAATAATGTCGATTTGCCCGCACCATTCTCCCCCATCAGGGCGTGAATAGAGTGTGGACGCACTTTTAAATTAACATTATCCAGTGCCTTAACGCCGGGGAAGGATTTATTAATGCCGGTCATTTCCAGCAAAAACTCCGACGGCGTAGCTGAGTTATTGTCGACCATAATTATACCTGTGTCGCTGAGTAACCTGCCTAAAGCCGGGCGCAGGTATCTGCGCCCGTGTACAACAAAAATATGACGGGTATTATTTGCCGATAAACTGTGCGAGGTTGTCTTTATCCACGCCTACGTAAGGTATGCGTACGATTTTGTTCTCAATCTTCCAGTTAGTGCCTTCAGCGGCTGGTTTACCGTCGGCCAGGTTTTTCGCCAGGTCAAAGGTCGCTTTCGCCTGGTTGTTAGCGTCGTTCAGCACGGTACCGGCCATTGCACCGGATTTCACCAGTGCCAGTGCTTCCGGCAGGGCATCTACGCCGAACACTGGAATTGAGGTTTTGTTGTGCGCTTTCAGCGCTTCTACCGCACCCATGGCCATTGCATCATTGTTGGCGATTACCACTTCAATTTTGTTAGCGTTCGGGCCAGAGAGCCAGGCGTCCATTTTGTCTTTAGCCTGAGCGGTGTCCCACATTGCGGTATCCAGCTGCAGCTGCTGAGTTTTCAGACCTTTGTCGTTCAGCTCTTTGATAACGTAAGTGGTACGCGCTTCGGCATCCGGATGGCCCGGTTCGCCTTTCAGCAGCACGAACTGCACCTGACCGTCTTTGTTCAGATCCCATGCCGGGTTAGCCGCCCAGTGCTTGGCGATCAGGTCGCCCTGAATGATCCCGGACTCTTTGGAGTCAGTACCCACGTAGTAAGCTTTGTCGTAGCTATCCAGCGCCTTGCGGGATGGCTCTTTGTTGAAGAACACGACCGGGACGTTTTGCGCACGTGCTTTTTCGATAACGGTGCCCGCTGCGGCCGGGTCAACCAGGTTGATGGCCAGCGCTTTCACGCCTTTTGCCAGCAGAACGTCGATCTGGTCGTTCTGTTTGGACTGGTCGTTCTGGGAGTCGTTCATCAGCAGCTGCACATCTGGCGACGCTTTAGCATCTTTCTCGATGGCCTTACGAACCACTGACATGAAGTTGTCGTCGTATTTATAAATGGTCACACCAATACGGTCAGCAGCGTTCGCAGCGGCACCAAACAGCATGCAGGACATCACGGCGGACAGGGTCAAAACCTTCTTATTCATGGTATCTCCGGTTTTTATTTTGCAGGGTAGTTCGCGTTCGAAACCAGGCAGGACAGTAATGTTATTAAAAAGTTACTGAATGCCGAAGTTATCCTAAAATAATTGCACTTCCGTGTTCGGTAACAATCCAATACTGCGTTTTTATGGTCGTCTTTGGCCTTATCACGATGCTAAAAGTGAGCAGTCACCGTTACATAGTGTTTCAGCTGATAAAACGCTGACATAATAGTCAGCGCAATGTTAATTAACTGTGAATTTACTCACAGATTGAAACCGGTTACATCTAACTCTTTGACAGCGGAGTGATCGACGCCACATTTTGCTTTATCGCCACCGAATGACGGCGGACTAAAGTCGGCATAAAACAGTGCGTTACATCACGATCCAGCTGGCCTGCCGCGCCCTGTAACGCCAGTTCGGTCGCCAGGCGAGCCATCGAAACCACCGGATAGCGCACGGTTGTCAGCTGCGGGTCGGTATAACGGGCGATAGGAATATCGTCAAAGCCGATAATCGAGACATGCTGCGGCACGACAATGCCGTTGTCTTTCAGCGCCGTTAGCGCGCCGGCGGCCATACTGTCGTTATAAGAGAAGACTGCGCTGAGCTGCAGGTTTCGCCCCAGCAGCTCAACCATTGCCGCCTCGCCGCCCTGCATGTCTGGCGTCCCCATGCCAACCCACGCTTCCGGCGGCACGATCCCCTGCTCCGCCAGCGCCTGTAGCCAGCCCTGATGGCGCTGGTCGTTATCTTCAATCTGATGGCTGGAGGCCAGATAACCGATACGCGAATGCCCCTGATTCAGCAGCATACGCGTAGCCATTACCGCGCCGCTGACGTTATCCAGACAAACGCAGCGGTGAGCGTAGCCGGGCACCAGACGGTTTATCAGCACCATGCCGGGCACTTGTTCAAGGAAAACGGCAAGCTCCGCATCGCTCAGCGCCTTGGCGTGAACAATCAGGGCACTACACCGCTGACGGATCAGGACCTCGATGGCATGTCGCTCTTTTTCTTCCTGGTGATAGCTATTACCGATCAGCAAATATTTATTGTGCTGCTGGGCAACCATATCCACGGCTTTGACCAACGCCCCGAAGAAGGGATCGGAGACGTCCATCACCACCACGCCGATGGTGTCGCTAACCTGGGTGGCCAGCGCTTGCGCATTGGCGTTTGGACGGTAGCCCAGCTCAGCAACCGCCTGCATGACGTTTTCGCGCGTTTCCGGGCTGACCAGCGCGCTGTTATTTAATACTCGGGATACTGTCGCTACTGAAACCCCGGCGATACGGGCAACGTCACGAATGGTAATCGGCGTTGGGGGAGTCGGTCTCATAGGTGCACCCTGTTTTAGGCAAGGTGGCTATTTTGCGGGGAGTGAGGGGCGGCGTGGCGTGAAGTCGATCACAGCGATGAAAGCGGTTACATACAATTCGTTAACCTTTGTGACGAATATCATTATCTCCGTGCTTTGCGTAACGCATCCCCTGAAGCACGAGCGGTTAACTGCCGCCAGAGCCATTCCACCGGCCCCTGACGGAAGTAACGCAGCCAGAGCACCGACAGCAGGATGTTCACCGCCCACACGGCGGGCACAAAGGCCAGCAGCGCGAGACGGTCGAATTTCATATATAAACCAAAGCGATAGAACAAGGTTGTGCAGATGAGCGTTTGCAGCAGGTAGTTCGTCAGCGCCATCCGCCCGACGCAGGCAATCCAGCCCACCAGCCTGAAGCGCGAAAGCTGAGGCCAGAACCCCCACGCCAGCGCGGCGTAGCCAATAGCCTGAAACGGTGCGCTCAGCTCGCGTGGCGCCTGTAACAGCAACGCACACCAGCGGTAATCCCATTTCAGGTGCCACTGGGCCAAAATTGCCGGCAGATTAATCGCCATGCCGATGACGATCAAAATGGCACCGGCTCGGCGGTAATGCTTCAGGCTAAACTCCCCTTTCAGCCAGCCGCTGCGCATTAGCGCGGCGCCGATAAGCATCATGCCCGCCAGCTGCCAGCCGTACTGCGCACCCAGCGCCACCAGGTTTGAAGAGAGTAAATCCGCGCGGTTGCTGATGGCCTCCACGCCGCCGCCCAGCTTCCACCATCGCTCATACTGCAAATTGGCCGCATCCGGCACCCAGGAACGGTTAAGACCGTCACCTGAAATCACGCCGAGCAGCACCAGCACGCCAATGCCGATGAGGTACAGCACGACGCCGGTCTTAAAGAGCTGATTTTGCCCGGTTGCGTCACGAATCAGCCGCCAGCACACCAGCCCTGTCAGGCCGTAAGCCAGCAGAATGTCGCCGTCCCAGAGCAGCAGCGCGTGGATAAAGCCCAGCAATACCAGCAGCGTCAGGCGCGACTGGATCCAGCGTGAGCCGCGAGCCAGCAGCATTTGCAGGCCCGCCCCAAACAGCAGCGCGAAAAGCGTGAGGAATTTAACTTCGGCAAACAGGTCCATTACCGCCCAGGTCCAGGCGTCACGGGAGGTTATTTCGCCATACCAGGCCGGGTTGAGATAAGCCGCCTTCGGCAGGCCAAAGGCGACAATATTAAGCAGCAGGATGCCAAGAATGGCGGTACCGCGGACGAAGTCCAGGGTGACATTTCTCTCCACGGATACCTGCCTGGGGAATTAATTGTGGCGTACCGCGCGCAGGAACTCCTGACGCGTATTCTGGCTGGACTTAAACAGGCCACCGAGTGACGTGGTGGTGGTCGCGCTGGTTGCGTCTTTCACGCCACGCGCTTTCACACAGTAATGCACGGCATCAATGGAAACCGCCACGTTGTTGGTGCCCAGCAACGTTTGCAGCGCGGTCAGGATCTGCTGGGTCAGACGTTCCTGAACCTGTGGACGCTGAGCGAAGAACTGCACGATGCGGTTAATTTTGGACAGGCCAATGACGGTATCTTTCGGGATATACGCCACGGTGGCTTTCCCGTCGATAGTCACGAAGTGGTGCTCGCAGGTGCTGGTCAGGGTGATATCGCGCACGGTGACCATTTCATCCACCTTCATTTTGTTTTCAATGACGGTGATTTTCGGGAAGTTCGCGTAGTCCAGGCCGGAGAAAATCTCATCGACATACATTTTGGCGATGCGATGCGGCGTTTCCATCAGGCTGTCGTCACTCAAATCGAGATTAAGCAGCTGCATGATTTCCGTCATATGGGCGGCAATCTGGCTTTTACGAGTTTCATTATCCAGTTCACGTAACGGCGGACGCAGCGGCGTTTCCAGACCGCGCGCCAGCAGCGCCTCATGAACCAGGGCGGCTTCTTTTGAGAGTGATGACATGCTGTTTTCTCCTGCAGGTGTGGCTGACCCCTGCCCTTCATGGGGCAAAGTGTCCGCTTATTGTGCGGCAGCACGTGCTTAGAATCCAGTAGTGCCGGGCATAATTATTGAAATCGAAATAACCGTTCATCGCCTGAGCGGGCGGAACAATACCGTTGCGGCCATAATGCGGGATGGCTAGACTCAGGTGAAGTGAAAGTTGTTCATAACTATTGAAAATATGTAAGGAGCCTCTGGATGGAATTACTGGAAGAACACCGATGTTTCGAAGGCTGGCAGCAGCGCTGGCGCCACCCGTCCACCGTGCTTAACTGCCCAATGACATTCAGTATTTTTCTCCCGCCTCCGGCGGGCACCGCGCCACCGCCGGTGATTTACTGGCTTTCCGGGCTGACCTGTAACGATGAAAACTTCACGACTAAAGCAGGCGCACAGCGCGTAGCGGCAGAGCTTGGCATTGTACTGGTGATGCCGGACACCAGCCCACGCGGCGAAGAAGTGCCAAACGACGCAGGCTATGACCTGGGCCAGGGCGCAGGCTTTTATCTTAACGCGACGCAGCAGCCGTGGGCCACGCACTTCCGCATGTATGACTACCTGCGCGATGAGCTGCCGCAGCTGATTGCGGATAATTTCAGCGTCAGCGAGAAAGCCTCAATCTTTGGCCACTCCATGGGCGGACACGGCGCGTTGATCATGGCGCTGAAAAACCCCGGCCGCTTCCGCTCGGTTTCTGCTTTTGCGCCTATCGTTAACCCCACCCGCGTCCCGTGGGGGCAAAAAGCCTTTAAGGCCTATCTCGGTGAGGATGAATCCTTGTGGCAAGAATGGGACAGTTGCTGCCTGCTGGGTAAAGCGCCGCCGTCAGCACAGCTGCCAACGCTTATCGATCAGGGGGATGACGATCAGTTCCTGGCCGACCAGCTAAGGCCAGAAGAGTTTGAAAAAGTCGCGCAGGAGAAAGGCTGGCCGCTGACGCTGCGCATTCAGCCGGGCTGCGACCACAGTTACTATTTCATCGCCACGTTTGTGGAGGATCATTTGCGTTTTCATGCGGAGCATTTGCGGGGATAGGGAGTTACCCTGGGGGCTGTCTCTTAGTAAGAAATATGCTCCAGGAAGAATCTGCTAAGGTTCCGTTCACTTCCAGTCCTGTTTCAGATGTCACCACTGAACCGGTGAACGTCTTAGGGGAGTCACCGTCACTCCCCTAAGAACCCGGACTCCCGGCCAAATAAATCGACCGCTGAAGCGGCAGACCTCCATTTTATCTCCCAGTCCTGGGTCGGCTGAGATGCGTTCCCGACGCTCTCAGCCTCCGGCCGTTCCCGACGTCCGGCCCCTGGCCAGTCGGAGAGAAAACGGAGGCGATTTAAGCCGGAACCGAGCCTCGCTTCAAACCCGCAGCCACGCCCTTGTTCCCGGCTCTCATCGCCCCCGGTTATGACCCAACTCAGGCGGGGTTGAGCTGTCGGGAACAGCGAAAGAGAGCGATCGTCGGGAACGAATCGCGAACGACCCCGAATGTTTGGGTGATAGCCGGTGGGTTTACCGCTTCAGCGGCGATGAGTTCGCCGGGCGCCGGGGGTTGTGAGGGGGAATGGCGTAATTCCCCCTCACACGTTCACCGTGCTCTGAACGAGCAGGGAAAACAGATCTATGGGTGAACGGAATAACGGCTGAACTAAGGACCTCTCCAGGAAGAATATGTATAAGACACACCTCTTAGAGAGACGGTATCTACCGCTTAGAAACTATAATCCAGCGCCATAAAGTAGCGACGGCCGTCTTCATTGTAGCTGTAGACATCACGATTCAGGTCCTTGTCGCCCAGGTTCAGCACGCCCGCGCGCACCTTCACGTTCTTCGTCGCCTTCCAGGCCCCGCCCGTGTTCCACACAATGTAGCCGCCCGGGGTTTTATCGGTGGCTGATACTGCGCGCTGCTTGCCGGTGTAGTTCGCCGAAACATAGAACGACCAGTCTTCCAGCGGCGCCCAGTCAACGGTCCCGTTGGCGGTATGGAACGACTGCTTCTGCAGCGGTTTATTGCCGCCGTTGCTCAGGTCGCGTCCGTCGTTATAGGTGTAGTTCAGCGACAGTTTCCACTGGTCGTTAAACGGTATTTTCAGCTCGGTTTCCACACCGCGAATACGCGCTTTGTTCACGTTGTAGTAGCGGAAGATTGGGTTACCGCTCTTATCAAAACCAACAAAGTTTGAGTAAGACGGCGCTACGCTGCGGTCCGCGGTACGTTGAATATCAATCATATCCTCAACGTTATTCTGGAAAGCGGTTACGCTGCCGGTCACACCATCAAGGATGCCTTCATCCCCGGCGTAATACAGGCCCAGTTCAAAGCTCTCGCTCGTTTCCGGCTTCAGGTCAGGGCTGCCGACAATCTGGCAGGCGCCACGGCAGGACTTACTGGTCCAGTCCGGACTAAGCTGCAGCAGCGACGGCGCTTTAAATGCCGTTGCCCAGCCGCCTTTAACGGTGACGGTATCGGTCGCGCTATACACCAGATAGGCACGCGGGCTCCAGTGGTCGCCGTAGGTTTCATGGTCATCCATACGAATGCCGGTGGTCAGCGCCAGCGGCTCAAAGATGCGCCATTCGTCTTCAATAAACAGGGCGTACTGGCTGGCCGAGGTTTTAGAACTATTACCGCCGGTAATATTCACCGGGTCGCTCAGCTTGTCGTGCCGCCATTCGCCGCCGAAGGTCAGGAACTGGTTGATGTCGCTGAGCGGCAACACCAGCTTGCCGTCGAGGCTATTGTTGCGCGAGGTGATGGCCGCGCTATTCCCCGGATTAAGGTTATCAATTTTGTCGCCGTAGAAACGCAGTTCGGTATTGCCGAAGTCCCAGCGTCCGTTATGGCCGAGGGAATAATCCTGACGTTCGATGCGGTTCTTATCCAGCGAGTCAGATTCCCTGTCCTGGCGGTCAAAGCCGTAGCCTACGGTGACATCCTGATTGTCGGCAGGCGTCCACGAAAACTCGGTGCTGGCATTGCGCGAAGTGAACCCTTCAATCTGCGGCGTCAGGCCATTGGCGTTAGCTGTCGAAGCCTGCTGGCCGTCTTTCTGTCGCTTGCCCAGGCTACCGTAGACTTTTACGCCGAGCACGTCGTCAATCAGCGGGCCGCTGGTGAAAAAGTTACCGTTCCAGGTATCGCCGCGGTCGCGGTGCTCCTGAACGGTTGAATCCACGGTAAAGGTGCCGTGCCAGGCTTTGCCCACTTTACGGGTAATAATATTCACCACGCCGCCGAGGGCATCGGAACCATAGAGCGAGGACATCGGCCCGCGCACCACTTCGATACGTTCAATCGCATCCGCCGGGATCCAGTTCAGGTCAAAGTCGTTATGGCGGAATACCGCATTGCGGGAGTTCACTCGCTTGCCGTCGACCAGAATCAGGGTATAGCTGCTGTCCAGCCCACGCAGGCTGACGCCACGGCGGTTATCGCCTTCATTGGTTAACTGAACGCCGGGCACGTTCTGCAGCACATCTTTCAGATTAGTGACCGGTTTCTTTTGCAAATCGTCCTGGGTGATCACGCTGATACTGGCGGGCGCATCTTTGAGGTTTTGTTCGGTGGCTGACGCGGTGACAACGAGGGTTTCTTCGCGATCGTCGGCGATGACGGGGAAAGCCAGGCCGAGTACAGATGCACAGAGTCCTCCCCGAACAATGGGATTCAACCTTAACATTTCTTTCTCTCCATGAGGTGAATTACAAACGAAACAACCGTTTAGCGCTCACATTGCACTATGCGCCAGCGGCTACATTGGCCGCAGGCTGCATACTGTGTTCCTTAGTATTTCTGAAATGCGTTGTTATACGGTGGGCGTTTCCACCAGGCCGTCGATCAGCACCTGGGCAACACCCTGTGAGCAGCGTTCAATGCGCCCCTTCACGCCGTAAACCTGGGCCAGGCTGCGCGGAGTAATCACTTCCTCCGGCTCACCGCTGGCAACCAGTTTGCCGTCGCGCAGCATGAGAACATGCTCGCTATGGCGTAAAGCAATATTAATATCGTGCACCACAACGACGGTGACGATGTTGCGCTCGCGGGTTTCGCGGGCCACCAGATCCATGACGTGGAACTGATAGTTCAAATCCAGCGCGCTCAGCGGCTCGTCCAGCAGCAACAAAGATGGTCGACGGATCAAAGACTGCGCCAGGCCCACCAGCTGTTTTTGCCCGCCGGAAAGCTGATCCAGGTAGCTCAAA
Organism: Enterobacteriaceae bacterium RIT693; assembly: GCA_009668225.1. GTDB lineage: Bacteria > Pseudomonadota > Gammaproteobacteria > Enterobacterales > Enterobacteriaceae > Cedecea. Next base: position 129,489 of record WJYK01000008.1, read on the forward strand.
GCCAGATGTGAGATCCCCAGCTGTTTCAGCAGCTGCATAACCTGCGCTTCGCTTTCGGCGCTGTGGCGACCACCGGACGCGCGCTGGGCCACGATAATGGATTCCAGCACATGCAGATGTACGCCCTGCGGCAGCGACTGCGGCAGATAAACGACTTTTTCAGCGCGTTTGGCAAACGGCAAAGCCATCAGGTCTTCACCGTCGAGATACAGCTGCCCTTCCGCACGGTTCAGGCCCGCCAGCGAGCGCAGTAAAGTCGATTTACCGCAGCCGTTTGGCCCCAGCAGCACGGTGATTTTGCCGCGTGGCAGCGTCGGCACGCTGAGGTTTTCAATAATTTTACGCTTCGGGTAACCGGCGTTGAATGCATCAATCTGTAAACCCTGCATCACACGTTCCCCTTATGGCGAAGAATAATACTCAGGAAGAACGGCACGCCCACCAGCGAGGTGACGATCCCCACCGGAATGATGACGCCAGGGATAATGTTTTTAGAGGCAACCGACGCCAGGGACAGCACCAACGCGCCGACCAGCACGCTGCCCGGCAGGTAAAAACGATGATCTTCGCCAAACAGCATACGGGCGATATGCGGCGCCACCAGACCGATAAAGCCAATGGGCCCGACAAACGCCACCGACAGCGCGGACAAAATACTGATGCGCAGCAAAGTGCCTAAACGCAGGCGCTTCACGTCGATACCAAAGCTGACGGCACGATCTTCGCCTAAGCGCAGCGCGGTCAGCTTCCAGGAGCTGAGCATAGAAATAGGCATGATGATGGCAAAGGCCAGCAGCAGCACGCCGAGCTTGTCCCAGGAGGCACGCGCCAGGCTGCCCATCGTCCAGAACACCAGCCCCTGCAGCGTGTCTTCGCTGGCGATAAACTGCAGCATCGACACCAGGGCATTAAAGGTGAACACCAGCGCGATACCAAACAGCACCACGCCGGAACTCGCCACGCGCGTCCAGCGGGTAATGGCGTCCAGCATCAGCGCGGCAAACAGCGCAAAGACAAAGGCGTTGGCAGAGATAAACCACTGATCGGGCACCCCAGGAATACCGATGCCGAGAATAATTGCCAGCGCGGCACCAAAGGCCGCCGCGGAGGAAACGCCGAGCGTAAACGGGCTGGCCAGCGGGTTATTGAGGATGGTTTGCATCTCCGCCCCCGCCAGGCCCAGCGCCATGCCGACCAGCAGCGCCATCAGCGCATACGGCAGACGAATGTCCCACACGATCACCCGCGTACCGGCATTCGCGCTGGCCGGGTCAATCAAGGTCTGCCACAGCGTATCCAGCGGCAGCCCGGAAGGGCCAAGGGTAAAGTCCAGCAGCAGCGAGGCTAAGATCGCAATGACCAACGCCCCCATCAGCAAATAGCGGTGACGTAGCACCTGCTGGTAGCGCCCCATAATAGTGGCAGGCTGCGCCTCGTTTGGCATCGGATCGGTGGTGGCACTCATCAAGTCTTACCTTCGTTACTTCTTAAGATCGGTCCAGTACGTTCCCGTTGGCTCTACCGCCAGGAACTGTTTATAAAGTTGCTGCATCGTCTGCTCCGGATTCACCTCGGCAAACTGCTGCGGGTGGAACCAGGTCGCCATCGCCTGAATAGCGAGGATGTTGTAAGGCGAATTGTAGAAATTATGCCATACGCCCCAGGCGCGCCCTTCTTTCACCGCGGTTAGCTGGTCAATGCCCTTACGCTCCAGCACGGTCTGCAGGCTGGCCTGAGCTTCTGCTTTTGTTGCCTGAGCCCCCAGCACCACGCCCGGTGCAGTCGCTCCCGGCGCTTTGCCGCCGCTGGCAATGTAGATTTGCGGGTCAGCGGCAAGTACTTTTTCCAGGTTTACCGTACCCAGCGCGCCCGGCAGCAGGTCTTTAGCTATGTTGTTGCCGCCTGCCAGGTCGATAAAATCACCCATGTTGCCTTTACCGGCGGATCCACAGCACTCTTCCATTGCCGCAGCACGCAGTTCGATAAACACCGAAGGTTTATCTTTCACCGCCATCTTGCCGGTGACATCGGTTATTTTTTTCAGGTTTGCTTCATAAAAGGCGATGTAATCATCGGCCTGCTTCTCGCGATGCAACACTTTGCCGAGCACGCGCATGCTCGGCAAGGTATTTTTAAGCGGCGAGGTACGAAAATCAACGAAGACCACCGGCACGCCCGCTTTTTCAAGCTGGGAAACCAGCTCGCTATGGCGGCCAGGCCCGTGACCAGACAGGCCAAAAATCGCCACGTCAGGGTGCAACGTCAGCACTTTTTCCGGGCTGACGCTGTCGGCCGTGGTGCTGCCAATCAGCGGAATATCATCGATTTTCGGGAATTTTGCTTTGTACTGCGCGTAAGTCTGCGTGTCCAGCTTACGGAAGTCTCCCTGCCAGCCAACGATACGGTCGATCGGCTTTTGCCCTTCCAGCAGCGCCAGAGCATAAAACAGCCGCCCTTCCCCCAGCAAAATGCGATCAACCTTCTGCGGGATAGTGACTTCACGCCCGACGATGTCGGTCACCGTCGCGGCGATTGCGGCGTGCAAACCGGAGGCGGTTAATGCCAGTGCAAGACAGATATTTTTTAATTTAATCATACGCTTCATGCTAACGCTCCTTCGTTCCTTAAAGAATGGTGTTAACGATAAAGCAAATGATAATGGTTATCAATTTAATTGTTGAATACTATAGCCCGTTGGCATTATTGATTGCCAGCAGAATAGAAAAAGGGCGTGATAATCACGCCCTTTAAAGAGTAACTTATTGTTACTTTGGCTTATTTTTCACGGAATTTCGGGAATTCCATTTCGCTGTAGCGCACGAAGCGGCTGCCTTTCGTTATCTTGTAGCCGAACCAGATAGCCAGGAATAGCGGAATGCCGATATAGGTTGCCGCTACGCCGCCCCAGTCGATGGTGTCGGACAGGAAGGCTTCATAGTTCTGGCCCAGCGTGATGATAAGGCACAGCACAAAGGCGAAGATCGGCCCAATCGGGAAGAAGCCCGAGCGGTACGGCAGGTCGTTAATGTCATTCCCCTGCAGCACGTAGCCGCGACGGAAGCGGTAGTGGCTAATTGCTATCCCCAGCCAGGCGATAAAGCCGGTCATCCCGGAGGTGTTCAGCAGCCACAGGTAAACGGTCTGGTTGCCGAACATGGAGGTCAGGAAGCAGAGCGCAGCGATGACGGTGGTTGCGTACAGCGCGTTACGCGGCACGCCACCTTTAGACAGCTTCGCGAAGATACGCGGCGCCTTGCCGTCGCAGGCCAGGGTGTAAAGCATACGCGTGGAAGCGTACATCCCGGAGTTACCCGCCGACAGCACCGCCGTGAGGATAACGGCGTTCATGACCGCCGCCGCAGAGAGCAGGCCCGCGTGCTGGAACACCAGGGTGAACGGGCTGACGCTGATGTCTTTCACGTCGTTGCGCAGCAGGCTTGGGTCAGTATAAGGAATGATCAGGCTAACAATCAGGATCGCGAACACATAGAACAGCAGGATTCGCCAGAACACCTGACGCACGGCGCGAGGGATATTTTTCTCAGGGTCCGCGGACTCACCGGCGGCAATCCCGATAAGCTCGGTGCCCTGGAAAGAAAAGCCTACGATCATCGCTACGCCGATCATTGCGGCAAAGCCCCCGGCAAACGGCGCGTCGCCGGTTGTCCAGTTGCTCCAGCCTACCGGCTGTGCCCCTTTGAAAATACCCACGATCATCATCACACCCACAATGATGAAGATGATGACGGTGGTCACTTTTATCAGCGAGAACCAGTATTCCGCTTCGCCAAAGCCCTTCACGGAGATCCAGTTAAGCAGGAACATGATGCCGAGGAACAGCGCACTCCAGATCCAGCCTGGGGTGTCCGGGAACCAGTAATTCATTACTAGCTGCGAGGCGACGAGGTCAACGGCGATGGTTACCGCCCAGTTGTACCAATAGTTCCAGCCGAGCGCGAAGCCGAAGCCGTCTTCTACATATTTCTGGCCGTAGGTTGCGAAGGAACCAGAGACCGGCATAAACGCCGCCAGCTCGCCCAGGCTGGTCATCAGGAAGTACACCATCAGGCCAATCAGCATATAAGAGAGCAGCGCGCCGCCCGGCCCCGCCTGAGAAATTGTCGCCCCAGAGGCAACGAAAAGCCCCGTACCGATGGAGCCGCCAATGGCGATCATCGTCAGGTGGCGCGCCTTTAATTCGCGGCGTAAGCCAGGCGCTTCTGTCGTTTTATCTTGTGAAACCATAGGAAATTGTTGCCTATCCAAAAAATGAGGCAAGATTGTAACAAAACGTCTTTGTTCAGATAGCAGAAATCCCGGGTTATAAGAGAGCTTCATGATCGCCCGGCAATTATTAGCAAGTCGCTAATCAGGCCGATAAGTTGAGGGGAATTAAAAACCGCCGGCGCATTCAGCCGACCGGCGGTCAAAGATTAACCGAGCCCGCGTACGGACGAGATAAACTGCTGCAGTTCCTGAGTACGAGGACTGGCAAAAAACGACTTGCTCTCCCCCTGCTCCCACACTTTGCCCTGATGCATAAACACCACGCGATCGCCGACTTCCCGGGCAAAGTTCATTTCATGAGTCACCAGAATCAGCGTCATGCCTTCTGCCGCCAGCTGTTCCAGAACTTTAAGCACTTCGCCCACCAGTTCAGGATCGAGCGCCGAGGTAATTTCATCGCACAGCAGCACTTTAGGGTTCATTGCCAGCGCGCGGGCAATGGCAACGCGCTGCTGCTGGCCGCCGGAAAGATTGGCCGGGTAATAATCCACGCGCTCGCCCAGGCCGACTTTGTTGAGCATCTCCAGCGCCAGCTCACGGCATTCGGCAGCGCTCTTATTCAGGACCCGTCGCGGCGCCAGCATCACGTTTTCCAGCGCGGTCATATGCGGGAACAGGTTAAAGCTCTGGAACACCATCCCCACGGAACGGCTGATTTCTCTCGCCTGAGATTCACGGTCGGTGATGGTCATGCCGCCAAGCTTGATGCTGCCGTCCTGGTAACCTTCAAGCCCGTTCATGCAGCGCAGCAACGTACTTTTACCGGAGCCGCTGCGGCCGATGATCGACACCACTTCGCCCATGTCGATATCAAGGCTGACGCCCTTCAGCACGTGGTTGTCGCCGTAATATTTTTGTACGTCATTAATGGTGATGAGCGGCATGGAATTTTTTCTCCAGATAGCGGCTGTAGCGCGACAGCGGATAGCAAAGTAAGAAATAGCCGAGCGCCACCAGGGCAAACACTTTAAACGGCTCAAACGTCACGTTATTCAGCATGGTGCCGGCTTTGGTCAGCTCAACAAAACCAATAATCGAGGCCAGCGCGGTGCCCTTAATCACCTGCACCGAAAACCCGACCGTCGGCGCAACGGCGATGCGCATTGCCTGCGGGGCTATTACCCGGAACAGCGTCTGCCCGAAGCTCAAACCGAGGCAACGACAGGCTTCCCATTGGCCTTTGGGTAACGCACGAATGCTGCCGTACCAGATATCCAGCAGAAACGCGCTGGTAAATAACGTCAGGGCAAGCGTCGCCGCCGTCCAGGCGCTCACGTCAATACCGAACAGCGCGATACCGAAGAAAGCGAGGAACAGCTGCATCAGCAGCGGCGTGCCCTGAAACAGCGCGACATAAGCGCTAATGAAACGTTTTGGCCACGTCCAGCGGCTGATGCGAAGCAGCAGCAGCGGCAAGGTCACCAGCGTGCCGCAAAAAAACGCAATCAGCGACAGCAGCACCGTCCAGCGGGCCGCCAGCAGCAGGTTGCGCACGATATCCCAGTCGGTAAACGTCATCATCCGACATCACTCCCCAACCATTTTCGCCCTGCTGCCAGCAGCAGCTGACGCATAATTAAAGACAGCACCAGATACATTAAAGTTGTCACCAGATAGACCTCAAAACTGAGGAAGGTGCGTGACTGGATGAGGCTGGCGGCAAACGTCAGGTCTTCGCAGGAAACCTGCGACACCACGGAAGACCCCAGCATCACGATAATGCACTGGCTGACCAGCGACGGATAAATGCGCTTCAGGGAAGGCGGCAGCACCACGCGTAAAAACGTCTGGCTACGCGTCAAGCCCAGCACGCGGGCGGCTTCCCACTGCCCTTTCGGCGTCACCTGAATGCCCGCCCGGATAATTTCGGTGCTGTAAGCCCCGAGGTTAATCAACATCGCGATAAGCGCCGCTTCCCCGGCGTTGAGCTTTAGCCCCAGCGCCGGTAGTCCGAAAACAATAAAGAACAGCTGCACCACAAACGGCGTGTTGCGGATTAGCTCCACGTAACCGCCCCATACCAGGCTCAGCAGCCCCGGTTTGCCGCTGCGAATGGCCGCCCCGGTAATGCCGATGGCAACGCCACCGACCGTCGCCATAAAAGTGAGTCCCAGCGTCACCCACAGGCCGGAGAGTAGCTCCGGCCAGTAAGGCAGCAGACCGGCAAAATCAAGTTGCGTGGTCATCCCCCGCTCCTCAGGCGCCGAGGTTGGCAGGCAGCGGCGCCTGCATCCATTTCTGCGACAGGGTATTCAGGGTGTTGTCCTTCAGCGCGTCGCCAATCAGCTCATCTACCTTCGCTTTCAGCGCAGGTTCGTTCTTTTTCAGCCCAATATAGCAAGGCGAGTCTTTCAGCATAAATTTACTGACCGGCGCTTTGGTGGGTGTCTGGCGGGCAATCGCCGCCACGACCAGGTTGCCGGTGGCGATGTACTGCACCTGGCCGGAGAGATAAGCGGAGATTGTGGTGTTGTTATCTTCGTAGCGCTTCACGTCGGCGTCTTTCGGTGCCAGGTCGGTTAATACCATGTCCTCCACAGCACCGCGAGTCACGCCAATGGTTTTGCCGCTAAGCGCTTTAGCATCGGCTACGGTAGCATCTTTAGGGCCAAATACGCCGAGGAAGAACGGGGCATAGGCGCGGCTAAAATCGATGACCTTTTCACGTTCCGCGTTCTTGCCGAGGCTTGAAATCACCAGGTCAACCTTGTCCGTTTGCAGGTACGGGACACGGTTCGCGCTGGTCACCGGCACCAGCTGCAGTTTGACTTTCAGCCCTTTCGCCAGGTAGGCCGCCATATCGATGTCATAGCCCTGCGGTTTCAGGTCAGCATTGACTGAGCCAAAAGGCGGGAAATCCTGCGGAACCGCCACGCGCAGCACGCCGCGCTTTTCAATATCCTGCAGCTGGTCGGCCATTACCGCCCCCGCCTGAGCCAGCAGAACCGTCGCGCCAACTAAAGAGAACAACCATTTTTTCATCGTCATGTGCAGCCTCGTCGCCTGATTGAAACAAAAGATTCTTTGAATTCAAATCTGCAACTAATGTGCCAACGAAGCTGAATCGCCAAGATTGTTGCTACATCACGGTGAAAGGAGGTTATCGGGGGGAAAGCTGCCTCGCAGTTACACCCCAATCGGGTGCAGCTGCAAGATCTTGGTGCATTATGCTTCGCAGTAGCGCAGGAAACGAAGCAGCGCGTTAGAGATGTGCTTCTGGCGGTGGTGGATACGGTACAGCGTGCGCACCAGGCGAGGGAGCGGGACGACAACCTCCACCAACGAGCCGCTTTCCAGCTGTTCCGCAATGACGCGGCGGGACAGGCAGCTGATGCCCAGCCCGTGGCGCACCGCATGCTTGATCGCCTCCGAATTGCCCAGCTCCATGCCCAGCTGAAACTTCGGCAAGTGCGAAAGCAATAAATAGTCGACAATCTCACGGGTGCCTGAGCCACGCTCACGCAGGATCCACGGCTGTTTTGCCAGGTTTTCAAGCGTGACCGGTTGATGTACCAGCGGGTTTCCCGGCGAAGCAAAGATCACCAGCTCATCTTCGAGCCACGGTTCAGTCACCAGCTCTGCCATGTGGCAGGGCCCTTCAATCAGCCCGATATCGACGCGGAAATCCGCCACCGCGTTAATCACGTCCTGACTGTTGCCGACGCTAAGCTCGAGAGGCAGCTTCGGAAAGTCGCGCCGGTAGCGGGCAATCATCTCCGGCAGAATGTAGTTGCCAATGGTGCTGCTGGCATAAACACGGATCGCGCCGTTATCCTCGCGAAACAGCTGTTCTATTTCACCCGCCTGCTCCAGCAGCCCCACCACACGCGGATAGAGCAGCCTGCCGTGCTCGTTGACCACCAGCCGCTTCCCGACCCTGTCGAAAAGCTGAACCCCAAGCTGCCCTTCCAGGTCGGCCAGGGCGGCGCTTACCGCCGACTGGGACAGAGACAGCATCTGGGATGCCTGGGTGGTCGAGCCGCTTTTAAGGACTTCAGCAAACACTTCAAGTTGCCGCAGCGTGATATGCATAAGGGGGCTTTCCTGTGGTGGCAGCGCGTTGCTTACCACTTATAAAGATTAATTATAAATATATAATCAATTTTATTTTTATGCCAGCGAGGCGTAGCCTTTTTGCCATGACAAAGGAGAAGGTTATGACTGCACTCACAGTACAAGCTCACCGCCACACGCTGTGGCACTTTTTACCGGGGCTGGCGCTTTCCGCCGCCATTACCGGACTGGCGTTATGGCTCGGCAATATCCCTGCGGTGGCCGGCGTCGGTCTTAGCGCCCTGACGCTTGCCATCCTTTGCGGCATGATTGTCGGCAACACCGTTTACCCAAAAATCTGGCAGCAGTGCGACGGCGGCGTGCTGTTCGCCAAGCAGCATCTGCTGCGCCTCGGCATTATTCTTTATGGCTTCCGCCTGACGTTTTCGCAAATTGCCGACGTCGGCGTAAGTGGCCTGCTGATTGACGTGCTGACGCTGTGCAGCACCTTCGCCCTCGCCTGCTGGCTCGGCCAAAAAGTCTTCGGTCTGGATAAACAAACCAGCTGGCTGATTGGCGCGGGCAGCAGCATTTGCGGCGCGGCGGCGGTGCTTGCCACAGAGCCCGTGGTCAAGGCCGAGGCCAGCAAAGTCACCGTGGCGGTGGCAACCGTGGTTATCTTCGGGACGCTCGCTATCTTTGTCTACCCGATGATTTACCCGTTCGTCACCCACTGGTTTACGCCGGAAACCTTCGGGATCTACACCGGGTCGACGATGCATGAGGTCGCTCAGGTGGTGGCTGCAGGCCATGCGATTAGCCCGGAAACCGAGAACGCAGCGGTCATTGCCAAGATGCTGCGCGTGATGATGCTTGCGCCGTTCCTGATTTTCCTTGCCGCCCGCGTTAAGTCTCTGGCGCCGGCTGGCAGCGCGCAGACGCGCAAAATCACTATCCCATGGTTTGCGATACTGTTTATCGTGGTGGCGATTTTCAACTCCTTCCACTTCTTGCCGCAGGCCGTGGTTAATTTGCTGGTAACGCTGGATACCGTCCTGCTGGCGGTGGCGATGGCCGCGCTCGGCCTGACAACCCACGTCAGCGCGCTGAAAAAGGCCGGCGTGCGCCCTCTGTTGATGGCGCTGGTGCTGTTCATCTGGCTGATTGTCGGTGGCGCGGGCATTAACCTGGCGATTCACCACCTGATCGCATAATTCAATACGGAAAAAAGCCTCCTGACCCGCTATCATGACGGATTACCGATAGCGGGTTCTGCCCGTCAAGAAACAGGAGAAGACAGATGAAGTTTATTGGAGCGCACGTTAGCGCCTCGGGCGGCCTGGAAAACGCCGCCATCCGCGCCCACGAACTGGAAGCCACCGCTTTTGCCCTGTTCACCAAGAATCAACGCCAGTGGCGCGCCGCGCCGCTGACCAGCGAAATTATCGACAGCTTTAAAAGCGCCTGCGAAAAATATCACTACGGTCCGGGCCAAATTCTCCCTCACGACAGCTACCTGATTAACCTCGGCCATCCGGTTGAAGAGGCGCTGGAAAAATCCCGCGAGGCGTTTATCGACGAAATGGTTCGCTGCCAGGACCTGGGGCTGACGCTGCTGAATTTTCACCCCGGCAGCCACCTGAAGCAAATTCCGGAAGAGGAATGCCTGAAGCGCATCGCCGAATCGATTAATATTGCGCTGGAAAAGTCCGAGGGCGTAACCGCGGTTATCGAAAACACCGCAGGCCAGGGCAGCAACCTCGGCTTCCGCTTTGAGCATCTCGCGGCCATCATTGACGGCGTGGAAGACAAGTCCCGCGTTGGCGTCTGCATTGATACCTGCCACGCTTTTGCCGCCGGTTACGATCTGCGTACCGAAGAAGACTGTGAAAATACCTTTAGCGAGTTCGAACGCATTGTCGGCTTTAAGTACCTTCGCGGTATGCACCTTAACGATGCGAAAAGTGAATTTGGCAGCCGCGTTGACCGTCATAACAGCCTGGGCCTCGGCAACATCGGCCACACGCCGTTCAGCTGGATCATGCGCGATGCACGTTTCGACGGCATCCCGTTAATTCTGGAAACCACTAATCCGGATATCTGGGCGGAAGAAATAGCCTGGCTTAAGGCGCAGCAGCACGAAGAAGCTACAGCTTAGTTCTTAAGCGAATTGCGCCTGGATCTTAGCTGGCAGCAACGCTCAGCGTGCTGCCAGCTCATAATAGAATGCCGGGTTGGCCTGAATCGTCGCCAGCACTTTTGCGGCAAGGCCCGTAGGGTTCCGGCGCTTTAATTCCCAACTTTTGATGGTGTCAACGCTGGTGCCTAAAGCCTTTGCCATTTCACTTTGTGAAACATTCAACTGCTCTCTGATCGCCCGGACATCCGCCACGTCATAGCGAACCACCTTTGCAGGGGCCTTCGCGCCATTTTTAATCTCCACCGCCTCTTCAAGCGAAGATTTAAGGTCATTAAAAAAACTCATGCTCTATTTACCTTTCAATAATTTAGTCAATTTCCTGAGTTCAGTTTTTTCCGCGGCCGTCAGGTCTTCTTTTATATTCTTCGGCCAGGCCATAATCAGCCAAATCACCTCCGCCGTTGCCAAAAAATAAACACCCCTTGCGCCTCCGCTTTTCCCCCTGACGCCGGTTGCCATCCTGATCTTCCGTAATCCTCCGGTTTTCTGTATCAGGTCGCCTTTCTCCGGCGATCCGATTAACTCCTTTTGTAGCGCGCTAAGTTCGTCATCCGTCGCGAGCAGTTTAATCTGGCGAGTAAATAACGTCGTCTCAATAAAAGTAATAGCGTGAGTCATCGTGCCCCCGTCCTTGAGGGTACTAAGTACACCATTGAGTACATAGTACACCCATCTTGTTTGCCTGGCCAAAATATTCGTTTTTACCCGGCAGGAGACAAGGTTGAAATATCAGGATTGTGCAAAGGGCTTAGTAAAGGGCTGTAACGAGTTGGAGGGTTTTCATGTATGCGGGAGAGATCCCGAAAGAGCATGCTGAGAGGTATTTAAGGGATTGCAGGGAATAAAAAATGAAGGCAGAAGAGAAACGTCTGCCTTTAACAGGAAGGCAGACGTTGAGGAGGGATTAAGCCGCTTTCGCCGTCAGCTCCGTTTCAGGACGCTTGAGGAAGGCGTAGGACAGGCCAGCCACCAGCGTACCGGCCACAATAGCCAGCAGGTAACCCAGCACCGGGGTAATCGCGCCAGGGATCAGCAGCACAAACAGTCCACCGTGCGGCGCCATCAGCTTGGCGCCAACCGCCATGGACAGCGCTCCCGTCAGCGCGCCGCCGATGATGCAGCAAGGCAGAACGCGCATCGGGTCACGAGCGGCAAACGGAATCGCCCCTTCGGTAATGAAGCACAGCCCCAGTACCAGCGCCGCTTTGCCACCCTCCTGCTGCGCCTTGTCAAACTTACGGCGAGCAACCAGCGTGGCCAGGCCCAGCGCCAGAGGTGGCACCATGCCTGCGGCCATGATTGCCGCCATTGGCGCATAAGTCTGGGTACTGAGCAGGCCAACCCCAAAAGCGTATGCCGCTTTGTTCACCGGGCCGCCCATGTCGGTACACATCATCCCGCCCAGAATTGCGCCCAGCAGGACCGCGTTCGCGGTGCCCATGGTTTGCAGCCAGTGGGTCAGGCCCGCCAGGATTTTAGCCACCGGTGTCCCGATCAGGTAGATCATCGCCAGGCCAACCACCAGGCTTGAGAACAGCGGAATGATCAGGATCGGCTTCAGCGCTTCCATGCTTGGCGGCAGCTTCAGCTTAGCGCTAATCAACTTCGCGATATAGCCCGCAAGGAAACCGGCAATGATACCGCCGATAAAGCCTGATCCGGTGCTAACTGCCAGCATGCCGCCAATAAGACCCGGCGTCAGGCCTGGACGGTCGGCAATAGAAAAGGCGATGTAGCCCGCCAGAACCGGCACCATCAGCGCGAACGCGGAACCGCCGCCAATCTGCATCAGCGCAGCGGCAAGCGTGCCGGGTTCCTTAAAGGCCTGGATCCCGAAGGCAAAGGAAAGTGCGATACACAGGCCGCCCGCCACCACCATCGGCAGCATGTAAGAAACGCCGGTCAGCAGGTGACGATACGCGCCTGCGCTCTCTTTCTTACCGGACTCCTGAGCGGTGCTTGCTTTACCAGCCGTTTCGTAAGGTTTGGCTTCAACCAGCGCCTTATCCAGCTCCTGAGCCGTTTTCTTCAGCGCCAGGCCGGTAGAGGTACGGTACATCGGCTTACCGGCAAATTTTGCCAGGTCGACTTCAATATCGGCCGCCACAATCACCAGATCCGCCTCGGCGACTTCTTCAGGCGTAATCGCGTTACCTGCGCCCACGGAGCCACGGGTTTCAACCTTCACCCACCAGCCACGTTTTTTCGCTTCGGTTTCAATCGCTTCGGCTGCCATAAATGTGTGCGCCACGCCGGTTGGGCAGGCGGTGACGGCGACAATACGCTTCGGCCCCTTCGCAGAAGCAACCTGAGCAGGTGCAGCGGCCACCGGCGCGGTGTACGTCTGTGCCTTACCTTTTGCTTCGCTCAGGAACAGCTCCGGGTGCTGAACGGCTCTGTCGATATCGCCGAGGAACACCTTTTTGCCGTTCAGCGCAGTATCAGCAGGAATAGCGTTCCCGACAACAATCGCCAGCTCAGCATCGTTCGGGTTATCAATGATGTCGAGGTGCGCTTTTGGCGCAGCGGCACCGAGCAGCGTTTTCGCGAGATATGCGCGCGCCTGCCCCAGTCCCGGCTCAATAATTAACAGCGTTTTCATTGCCTGTCTCCTGCTGTCAGTGGAAAGGTTTCAGGTCGACACGAGCCATCATCGCGGCCAGCTGTGTACGATCGGTTATGCCTACGTTGCTCTGGCTGACGGCCAGGGCGGCAACGGCGGTAGCAAGGCGCAGCGTGTGTTCGCTGGACTCACGCATCAGCAGGCCATAAATCAGGCCGCCGACCATCGAATCCCCTGCGCCAACGGTACTCACAACTTCACAAGCTGGTGGTTTGGCAATCCATTCCCCGGAGGCGTTAACCCACAGCGCCCCTTCAGCGCCGAGAGAAATCACCACATGGGCAATCCCCTGCTCGCGCAGCGCATGTGCCGCTTCAATCACGTCTTTCAGCTCAGGCAGTTTGCGACCGGCCCAAATTTCCAGCTCGCGACGGTTAGGCTTCACCAGCCACGGCGCTGCTTTCAGGCCCGCAACCAGCGCTTCACGGCTGCTGTCGAAGATGATGCACGGGCACTGGCTGCGCAGGCGGGTCATCCAGTCGGTGAACGCTTCCGGAGAAACGCCTGCAGGCAGGCTGCCGCTGACGCACACCATATCGAACTGGCCGAGCCAGCTCAGGGAGTCGGCAACGAAACGCTCCCAGTCTGTACCGGTAACCTCAAAACCGGAAAAGTTAAGATCGGTCACTTCGCCGTCTTTTTCGGTTAGCTTGACGTTGATACGGGTACGGCCCTGTACGACCTGAAAACGGTTCGCAATGCCCAGCTCGCTGAAGAGCTGCTGGAAGCCGTCCTGGTTATCTTTGCCCAGGAAGCCGCCGACGGTGACGTCAATGCCAAGATCTTTAAGCACTTTGGCAACGTTGATACCCTTCCCGGCAGCATGTAGGCCGGTGGTGCGAACCAGGTTGACTTCACCGCGCTCGATTTCCGGGCAGAAGCCGACTAAGTCATAGGCCGGGTTCAGGGTAATTGTCGCAACACGTCTGGTCATTACGCGCCCTCCCCAAGACCTGCAGCAATGGCATCGCCAATCGCCTTCAGCGCCAGTTCAGCATCCTCACCCAGCGCGGTGAAGCGCAGGCGATGCCCTTTTTTCACACCCAGCGCCACAACTTTCATCAGGCTACGTCCATTTGCCGGTTTGCCGGTTCCATCAAGGTTTGTCACGGTAATTTCGCTATTGAATTGTTTTATGGTATTGACCAACGCCGTACCCGGGCGGGCATGCAGGCCATGTTCATTGCGCACGGTGAATTCGGCGCTCAGCGCCTCTACCGCGGGTGCATCGTCGCTGGTCAGCAGCGTCAGCAACGCTGGCGCATCGGCGCTTAACAGTTTGTCAGCACGGTTACCGATAAGCATATCGCTCAGGCGGTTCAGCACCTGCAGCGGCTGCTCGTCGGCAACGGCGACGGTCATCAGCAAATTCACCGGGTTTCCGCTCGCTTCAAAGCCTGCCGCCGGGCGGCTAACGGCCACAGCGCTGGCCAGGTTACCTTCCGCGCTGTCGTTCAGCCAGATGCCCTGACCGAGATACAGCGGATTACCAGCGATAACATTACTGACGAAAGCGGCATCTACCGCGCCTGCCTGTTTTAGCCGCCCGGCGTTCAGTGCCTGCAGCGTCATCAGGTCGCTGGCGTCGACGTTCAACGCCAGCAGGCTGTTATCCAGCAGTAGCGCGGTTGTTTGTTTTTCGCCCATCAGCAGCGCGCGAAGTTCTTCGGCGCTGGCGGCGGATTTCAGCTGTTCAGCAACGTCGTCATCGCTTAGCACGTGGGTCAGCTGGCGCAGCAGGCCAAGGTGTTCATCGGAGCTGGCAGCAATACCAATCGCCACATAGGCGGTCTGGCCTTCGCCCCATTCCACCCCCTGCGGAAACTGGAAAACCTGGACGCCGGTCTTCAGCACCAGGTCACGCGTGTCGGTGGTGCCGTGCGGGATAGCAATCCCGTTGCCCAGATAGGTAGAGGTTTGCTGCTCACGGGCCAACATACCGTTCACATAGCCTTCGCCGACGTTACCGGCCTGCGCGAGCGCAGCGGCAACCAGGCGGATAGCCTCTTCTTTGCTCCCGGCAGCGTTGCCAGGGTGAATATCCTGCACAGATAATTGGAACATAAATCTCCTCTCTCGCTGAATTGAAACGATTCAGCTTTTCTGAGAAAAAAGACGTCATCTCCGTGTGGCGGGATGCCTAAGATGACGCTGAAACGTTTCAAGGATTGTTGTGCTAATTCCACTTTCCGCGCAACATTTCTCGTATTTCAGCTTTCTAAATTTAGAGCTTCAGCACATTTTCATTTTAGCAGACGGTAAGTTCAGCGTCTGAAAAGGCCATTACCGTCCAGCGTCA
The DNA here is from genome assembly GCA_009668225.1 of Enterobacteriaceae bacterium RIT693. Lineage (GTDB taxonomy): Bacteria > Pseudomonadota > Gammaproteobacteria > Enterobacterales > Enterobacteriaceae > Cedecea. The sequence goes on from WJYK01000008.1 coordinate 144,891, forward strand.
GCAAACTTCAGCTATACCAAATGTTCCCGGCCCGGGGCTCTATTCTGTGGATAATTTGTGCTGGCGGCCTCGCAGAGCTGGCGGGTAAATCTGTTTATTTAATGACAACGGGCGTACACTCCGCGCATTCTTTTTTCTGTCACCCGATAGCATGCAAAACGCTCCCGTTACCGCCGCCCGTAAGCCCCTTGATTTCACGTCATCCGCTTTCCTGATTGTCGCTTTTTTGACCGGCATTGCCGGGGCGCTACAAACGCCGACGCTAAGCCTGTTTTTGACCGATGAAGTTCATGTTCGCCCCGCGCTGGTGGGATTTTTCTTCACCGGCAGCGCGGTGATAGGTATTTTGGTGAGTCAGTTTTTAGCCGGGCGCTCTGACCGCAAAGGCGACCGTAAAACGCTGATTTTTGCCTGCTGTCTGCTGGGCGCGCTGGGCTGCGTCCTGTTCGCCTGGAACCGTAACTACTTCATTTTGCTGTTCGTCGGGGTATTTCTCAGCAGCTTCGGCTCCACGGCCAACCCACAAATGTTTGCGCTTGCCCGCGAGCATGCCGACCACACCGGGCGCGAAGCGGTGATGTTCAGCTCTATCCTGCGTGCGCAGGTTTCTCTTGCCTGGGTTATTGGACCGCCGATTGCCTACGCGCTGGCGATGGGGTTCGGCTTCAAGGTGATGTACCTGAGTGCGGCGTTTGCCTTCGTCATTTGTGGAGCGATGGTCTGGCTGTTTTTACCGTCGATGCGCAAAGAGCCCACGGTGAAAACGACAGCAACGCTGGAATCGCCGCGTCGCAACCGCCGGGATGCCCTGCTGCTATTTGCCGCCTGTACCATGATGTGGGGCTGCAACAGCCTGTATATCATTAACATGCCGCTCTATATCATCAATGAGCTACATCTGCCGGAGAAGCTCGCCGGGGTAATGATGGGCACCGCTGCCGGGCTGGAAATTCCGACCATGCTGATTGCGGGCTACTACGCTAAACGCTTCGGTAAACGCTTCCTGATGCGCTTTGCCGTCGCAGCAGGGTTGCTGTTCTATATAGGGATGGTGGCGCTGACCAATGAATATATGTTGTTGGGGCTGCAGCTGTTAAACGCCATTTTTATCGGGATTTTGGCCGGGATCGGCATGATCTATTTTCAGGATCTCATGCCGGGCCAGGCGGGGGCGGCCACCACGCTTTATACCAATACTACGCGCGTGGGCTGGATTATTGCCGGTTCGCTTGCAGGGGTTGTTGCCGAGATCTGGAACTACCACAGCGTTTTCTTCATCGCGCTGGGGATGATAGCCATCAGCGTTTATTGCATGGCCCGCATCAAAGATATTTAAGGCGCCGTTGCGGCTTCAAGGTGAATCAGAAATGCCATAGCCTGCTGGCGCGAGGTGCCGCACATCTCGCGAGCAGGCTGGAGCCCCCCGCACACTTTAGGCCGTAAAGGCGAGCCAAACAGCTTGCAGCGCAGCCGCTCGTCCAGCTGAACGCAGGGCGTGTTGGCGGGTTTCCCCTCGGGCATGCCGGGGATAGGGCTTGATATCGAAGGCGCGGTACAGCAGGCGCCGCAGTCCGGACGACAATCCATTCGCGTTTCCACCAGCGTCAGAGGGTGCGTGACAATAGCAGACCCTGTGCCTGCGTCAATCTAACAATTCATTTAACATCATTCGTTCTTCCAGGATACACTTGCGCCACAATGACTACGGATCGGTAACGTTTTGTCCTGGCGCAAACGCTTTAAGCAAACGGCCTGCTGGCTGGCGCTGCTTGCCGTTGCGATGCTATTTATTGCACCGGTTATTTCAAAATCGCTGATGCACCATTCAGCCTGCGAACACAGCAGCATGATGATGACAATGGACATGTCTGACATGGACCATCATATGCCCATGCCCGATCCGTGCCCCCAGGCGTCAATGCCGCATAATATGCTGATGTCCGGCCCGGGGATGTCGCCCGGGGAAGAGATCGCCTGCGGATACTGCCAGCTGCTGATCCACCTGCCTTTTATTCAGTTTTGCCTGACCGTTTTACTGCTGTTGTTGTTGATTTGCGTGCGCCGAACGCCGGTGCTCGCCCTGTGCTGCGCAACGGTATCTCGCCCCTGGTCACCTCATCCGGCCCGCGCCCCGCCCTCTGCTGCCTTTTACATCGCATAACACTCTAATAATTAACTGCGTAACGCTGGCGGCAACGTTGAAGCGTTGTCTCGTTCTTTTGATCAAGAACGGCGACGTTACGCCTGAAGGACAGTAAGGCAATGATGAAAACGCATTTAAAGCCGCTGGTATCGCTGATACTGCTGGCTATCACCTCTCACGCGGCCATCGCGGCGGGAGCGCATGACGCTATGGATATGCAGGATGATTCCGTGATGATAGTCACCTCTCCGGCCTCATCGCCGCTGGAGGTTATAACGTCTCCTAAAACACCCCGCCAGCCCGTTCCGGCAAGCGACGGGTCTGACTATCTGAAGACGATTCCCGGCTTCTCGCAAATCCGCAATGGCGGCACCAACGGTGACCCGGTATTTCGCGGTATGTTCGGCTCCCGCCTGCGTATTCTTACCAATAATGGTGAAATGCCGGGCGCCTGCCCGGCCAGAATGGATGCCCCAGGCTCTTATATTTCGCCGGAAAGCTTTGACCTGCTGACGCTGATTAAGGGGCCAGAAAGCGTGCTCTGGGGGCCGGGTAACTCGGCGGGAACGGTGCGCTTCGACAGGGAACCGCCACGCTTTGAAAAAGCGGGCATTCAGGGCACCGCAAGCCTGCTTACCGCCTCTAATCAGCGCTGGGACAGCAACGCGGACGTTAGTCTCGGCAATGAGGAAGGTTATCTACGCCTGATCGGCAATAAATCCCACTCAGGTGATTACGAAGACGGCAACGGTAACCGGGTGGCCTCAAAGTGGGATAAATGGAACACCGACGTGGCCCTGGGCTGGACGCCCAACAAGGACACGCTGCTCGAGCTGACCGCAGGCAAAGGCAACGGCGAAGCTCGCTATGCCGGACGCAGCATGGACGGCTCGCAGTTCAGGCGAGACAGCCTCGGCGCGCGTTTTGAAGCATCGAACATTGGCGACGTGTTCAATAAGTTCGAAACCAACGTTTATTACAACTATGCCAACCACATCATGGATAACTACTCGCTACGATCGCCAGGGACAATGTCCGGCGGGATGTCTGGCGGGCACATGGCCTCATCGATGGGCATGGATATGGGCGGCGCAATGGACATGGGTTCGTCGATGAGCATGAATATGCCGATGGCGATGCAGCTCGATCGCCGCACGATTGGCGGACGTATGATGGGCACCTGGATCTGGTCAGATTACGAACTGCGCAGCGGCCTCGACGGCCAGCAAAGCACCCACCGCAGCAAGCAGGATGCCGGCTGGAAGCAAGATGCTCGTTTCCAGGACGCTGGCGTCTTTAGCGAGCTAACCTGGAATGCTGACGCCAACGGTAAAGTTATCGGCGGCACGCGCCTCGACCGCACGCGCGTCAATAACGATACGGGCGTGGGCGCCAGCGTGCGCAGCAAAACATTACCGGCAGGTTTTGTTCGCTATGAGCAAACGCTCAGCGACATCCCGGTCATGCTGTATGCCGGCGTTGGCTACACCGAACGCTTCCCGGATTACTGGGAGCTGTTTTCGCCCACCTACGGGCCTGATGGCTCTAAAAATGTCTTCGATAACCTGCAAACGGAAAAAACCACGCAGTTAGACATTGGCGCGCAGTACAGCGGCGAGCGCTTTAATAGCTGGGTTTCTGCGTATCTTGGCCGGGTGAATGATTTTATTCTCTTCCGCTATGACCCCAATAACGTACGCGTTAGCCAGGCCGATAACGTTGACGCCACGATTATGGGCGGCGAAATGGGCATGAGCTATGCGCTGAGTGAAGCCTGGAAGGCGGATGCCAGCCTTGCCTACGCCAGGGGGCAAAACACCCGCGACCACCAGCCGTTGCCGCAAATTGCCCCGCTGGAAACGCGCGTCGGCCTGACGTGGGAACAAGGAGACTGGAGCAGTACCGGCCTGCTTCGCGTGGTCAGCCACCAGCAGCGGGTAGCGCTGAATGAAGGCAACGTTGTTGGCAAAGACTTTGACAAAAGCAGCGGCTTCGCGATTTTCTCCGCCAACGCGGCTTATCGTCTCAGCAAAGCTATCAAGCTTAGTGCCGGGGTCGATAACCTGTTTAACAAAACCTACAGCGAGCACCTGAACCTGGCGGGCAACAGCAGCTTTGGCTATTCGTCCAACACCCCGGTTAATGAACCCGGCCGAACGGTCTGGGGCAAAGTAAACGTCACGTTTTAATCATCCAGGCCTCGTCTACCGGGGCCATTACGCTTAACGACTCACCAGCCAGGAGGCTGATATGTTTGCAAAACTTCGTACTCCCGAAGGGAAAAAATTTCTTATCGCGGTTGCGATTGTCTTCACTATCGTGGTGTCACTGATTTCGAAGGTCACCTTTGAAGGCGTGGAGGAGCAGTACAACTGGCCGATGGAGCAATGGACGCTGGACATGTTTATCATGCAGGGCGCATGGGTCGCTATCTACACGATTATGTTCACCATTCTCTGCTCGCTGCCGTTTGCTTTCTATTTCTTAGCGCCGAAGGATGGCCGCGGCTAAGCCTTCCCGCCTCACTTGCCGGTAACGATACAAAGTTACCGGCTAATGCGCTCCTGCCCCCGTTTTCTTGAATAAATCCGCTTGCCTGAAACGCGCCTCACGAGTACTTTGACGCAATATTTTCGCATCTCAATTTTTGACAGGAAACACCGATGGCAAGAGCTAACGAAATCAAAAAAGGCATGGTTCTCAATTACAATGGCAAGCTGCTGATTGTTAAAGACATTGATATCCAGGCTCCGAGCGCTCGCGGCGCAGCAACCCTGTACAAGATGCGTTTCTCCGACGTGCGTACCGGGCAGAAAGTGGAAGAGCGCTTCAAGGGTGACGATATCGTTGACACTATTACCCTGACCCGTCGTTTCGTTGACTTCTCCTATATCGACGGCAACGAATACGTGTTCATGGATAAAGAAGATTACACGCCGTATATCTTCACCAAAGACCAGATTGAAGAAGAGCTGCAGTTTATCCCTGAAGGCGGCATGCCGGATATGCAGGTTCTGACCTGGGACGGCCAGCTGCTGGCGCTTGAGCTGCCGCAAACCGTGGATCTGGAAATCATCGAAACCGCACCGGGCATCAAAGGCGCTTCTGCCAGCTCCCGCACCAAGCCAGCCACCCTGTCCACCGGCCTGGTGATTCAGGTGCCGGAATACATGGTTGCCGGCGAGAAAATCCGTATTCATATTGCGGAAAAGCGTTCAATGGGCCGCGCAGACTGATGATTAATGACGCTCCTTCGGGAGCGTTTTTTCTTTCTTTTCGCCAAAGTTATTATACCAATCAACCATCCCAACCTCATTATCAGACCTAAATCACACAAAAACGATTAAATTAATAGACCAATTTTATTTCCTGTCATACAGCTTTACACTACACGGGTTTCCATTTCCCTCACCCAGGATGCCAACCTATGGACACCATTGCCACCGCTTCACTCCCGGATACCGTTCAGTTGCCAGGCTACGACCGTAATGCGCTTAAAACGCGCATCGTGCATTTTGGCTTTGGCGCTTTCCATCGCGCACATCAGGCGCTGCTTACCGATCGGGTTCTTAACAAGCTGGGCGGCGACTGGGGGATCTGCGAGATCAGCCTGTTCAACGGCGATAAGCTAATGCGCGATCTGCGGCAGCAGGATCATCTTTTTACGGTACTGGAAAAAGGCGCGGCAGGAAATCAGGCGTTGGTGATTGGCGCCGTGAGAGAGTGCCTGAACGCGAAGCTGGACGGCATGGAGGCCATCATAGAGAAGTTTTGCGAGCCGCAGGTGGCTATCGTTTCTCTGACCGTTACCGAAAAAGGCTACTGCATCGATCCGGCAAGCGGCACGCTCGATACCGGGAACGAGCGAATCATTCACGATCTGGCCTCACCTCAGGAGCCTCACTCGGTGCCCGGGATCCTTGTCGAAGCATTGAGCCGCCGCCGCGAGCGTGGGCTGCGCCCGTTTACGGTCTTATCCTGCGACAATATTCCCAATAACGGGCATTTGGTTCGTCAGGCCGTGCTGGGCATGGCCGCCAAACGAAGCACGGTGCTGGAAGAATGGATTGTTAAAGAGGTCACTTTCCCGAGCACTATGGTTGACCGCATTGTTCCGGCGGCGACGGAGGCGTCGCTGCAAGAGATAGCTGACCTGCTGGGCGTAAAAGACCCCTGCGCCATTGCCGCTGAGCCGTTTATTCAGTGGGTAATAGAAGATGACTTCGTGGCCGGCCGCCCCGAATGGGAAACCGTGGGCGTGGAAATGGTTGAAGACGTCATGCCCTTTGAACAAATGAAGCTGCGTATGCTTAACGGCAGCCATTCGTTTCTGGCTTATCTCGGCTACCTTGCCGGCTACCATCATATTAATGATTGCATGGCCGACGAACACTTTGCCCGTGCCGCACGGCAGCTGATGCTGCAGGAGCAGGCCGTGACGCTAAATATTCGCGGCGTCGATCTGCATCAGTACGCCACAAACCTGCTGGAGCGGTTCGCAAACCCGGCGCTGAAGCACCGCACCTGGCAAATCGCTATGGACGGCAGCCAGAAGCTGCCCCAGCGCTGGTTAGAAGGCGTACGCTGGCACCTGGAAAATAATGATAGTTGGCCGTGCCTCGCGTTAGGTATCGCGGGCTGGATGCGCTACGTAAGCGGTGTGGACGGGCAAGGCCACGCGATTGATGTACGCGACCCGTTAGTGGAAAAAATCCAGGCGCTGGTTAACGGCAGCAGCGAAAACCAACGCGTAATAGCCCTGCTCAGCCTGAGTGAAATCTTTGGTCACGATCTGCCTTCAACCGCCAGGTTTGTCGACGAAGTCCAGCGGGCGTGGCAACAGCTCACGCAAAACGGTGCCCGCCGGGCGGTAGAAAACCTGCTCGCAGGTTAACAATCTATGCGCTTAACGCGGTTTTACCCGGCAGCAAACCGTGTTAGGGCTTCTCTTTTGGACGGGTTGTGGTCAGGATAGTCAGCGTAAATAATTAGCAATGACTGACTGATTAACGTGGTTTACAGGCAGTGAACTACCCGGAGTACCCGTGACAAAGACAAATTTAATTACCGGCTTCCTGGGGAGCGGCAAAACCACCACCATTCTGCACCTGCTGGCGAATAAACCCGCCGATGAAAAGTGGGCGGTGCTGGTGAACGAGTTTGGCGAGATTGGCATTGACGGCGCACTGCTGGCCGACAGCGGCGCCCTGCTCAAAGAGATCCCCGGCGGCTGCATGTGCTGCGTCAACGGCCTGCCGATGCAGGTCGGACTGAATACGTTGCTGCGCCAGGGCAAACCTGACCGGTTATTGATTGAGCCCACCGGCCTCGGCCATCCAAAGCAAATCCTCGATATGCTCTCCGCCGACGTGTATCAGCCGTGGATCGATCTGCGAGCGACCCTTTGCCTGCTGGATCCCCGACAGCTCCTGAATGAGAACGCCCTGAATAATGACAACTTCCGCGACCAATTAGCCGCGGCGGATATCATTGTGGCCAACAAACAGGATCGCGCCACGCCAGAAAGTCAGGCCGCGTTAGCGCACTGGCATTTGGCGCACGGAGATGGCCGGGAATGGGTTCATGCGGAAAAAGGCGCGATCGGCGTTGAGCTGCTGGACAGGCCAAGGCTGAACCAACGAGCGCTTCCAGCCAGTGCCGAACATCAGCATGGACAGGGAGCGGCACGTGGCCTGGCCGCGCTCAGTCTTCCTGAACATCAGCGCTGGCGCCGCAGCGTTAACAGCGGACAGGGGTATCACGCCTGCGGTTGGGTTTTCGATGAGGAAACAGTGTTCGACACTATTGGGCTGCTGGAATGGGCGCGTCTCGCCCCCGTTGAACGCGTTAAAGGCGTACTGCGTATTCCCGAAGGACTGGTGCGCATCAATCGCCAGGGCAATGACCTGCATATTGAAACGCAATCCTCACCGCCGCCGGATAGCCGCATAGAATTGATACACCCGGAGAAGCCCGACTGGAACGCTTTGCAATCCAGCCTGTTGAGCTTACGTTTAAGTTAGCACGTCTACCTTTGCGCCCCCGTAACGAGATTTAGAAGCTATATAATGACTAATCGCCTCCCTCTAATCCTGCTGCTGAACGCACTGGGCATTGCCCTGTTCTTTAGCTGGTATCTGCCCGAGAACCATGGATTTTGGTTCAACATTGACGCCACGCTGTTCCACTTCTTTAATAATGAACTGGTCAAGAGCCCGACTTTTTTAACGCTGATAGCGGTCACCAATAACCGCGCTTTTGACGGTATTTCGCTGCTGGCTATGGGCGCTCTGTTCTCCTGGTTCTGGCTACATGAAGACGGCGCTGGCCGACGCCGCCTGGTGCTGATGGGCATCGTGATGCTGCTTTGCGCCGTGGTGATCAACCAGCTGGGCCACCTGATCCCGGTGGTTCACGTCAGCCCGACGCTGTTTTTCACCGATATCCATCGCGTCAGCGAACTGCTGCATTTCCCGACGAAAGATGCCTCCCGCGATAGCTTTCCCGGCGATCATGGCCTGATGCTGCTCATCTTCACCGGTTTTATGCTGCGCTATTTTGGCAGGTGCGCGTTTTTGATCGCGGCAGTTATCTTCGTTATCTTCTCCTCACCAAGAATAATGATTGGCGCACATTGGTTTACCGATGTCTACGTTGGCTCGGTTTCTATTGCCCTCGTTGGCCTGCCGTGGGTGCTTTTAACCCCCATCAGTGACCGGTTAATTTCTATACTGAACCGTACCGTGCCGGGTAAATATAAAGCTCAGCGCTAATGGCTAATAAGGTATGACGATTGCCAATAAGCAGGGCCCTGCCTCAGGACCTGCTTATTTTTTCAGCACCATGACAGTAAGATGAATATTTACGCATAGTAAATTCTCTTCAAATTGAATGACCTGGCGATAAAAACAGCAACATCGCCGATCATTTGTTCGAAATAACCTTTCGCGACGAAACATCACAATTTCTTATAAAAATAAGAATAAAAACGCTCGCATAGCCCGGTTTTATCGGGTAGTCTCGGGAAAGTTTGCTCTGCGGCTGATCTATTTGTGCTGTGAATAAAAGTGTGCGATGTTCCACATTTTTGTGCATGAATAATTGTCTCGTGGCTTTTAGGTAATTAGTCTCGTCACGTTGGTATTTTTGTATAACGAATTATTCGTTAAGGACATCAAGGGAAAACAAACAAAATGGTCAAATCTCAGCCTATTTTGAGATATATCTTGCGGGCTATCCCCGCGATTGCGGTAGCAGTTATGCTTTCCGCCTGTAGTTCGACTAACACAGCAAATATGCATTCTGAGACGCATGCAGTCGGTGAAAAAGATGGTTTTTTACTGCAAGCCTCTCAGGATGAATTCGAAGAGATGGTTCGTAACGTTGACGTTAAGTCACGCATTATGGATCAATACGCGAGCTGGAAAGGTGTACGCTACCGCCTTGGCGGCAGCAGCAGGGCTGGCATTGATTGTTCTGCTTTCGTGCAGCGCACCTTCCAAGAGCAGTTTGGCTTAACGCTGCCTCGTTCTACTTCTGAGCAGCAGGAAACGGGTAAATCGGTGTCGCGCAGTAAATTACGCACCGGCGATTTAGTTCTGTTTCGTGCAGGCTCAACCGGGCGTCATGTTGGCATCTACATTGGCAATAACCAATTTGTACATGCCTCTACAAGCAGTGGCGTAGTGATCTCCAGTATGGATGAACCTTACTGGAAGAAGCGCTACAACGAAGCACGCAGAGTGCTAAGCCGCAGCTAACGCCGTAGCCAGACACGTTTTGTTGAGGGTTATTCCCTTGGCCTTTCAGCAAAACCGCCAACGTGATAAAAGCGCTGCCTATGCAGCGTTTTTTTATGTCTTAAATTCAGAAGGTTAGCTTTTTACCCGACAATTGAAACATCGAATAGTCACCAGACGAAACAAAGTAAACAATTTCCTGGTTATGGGTTATAGTCAGAAAAAATCATAAAACAAACGATGATTCGCTTGCCCCTGCGGGACTCATACATCCATGTCTTATAAGAACATTTTTTCGCGCTACTTTAGCACGCCAAAACAGATAGTCACCTTCAGCCTTCTGATTGGGCTGATTGCCGCATTATTTGTGGGTGGGCTAACCAGCCTGGCACTTCATTCCAAGCGTGAGTCCGCTTATAACCTTCTCGTTCGCGACATCAGTAACTACCTCGATACCTTTTTTAAAGAACTCCACGCCACGGCCGATGGCATTCAACCTTTAACCATGAACGAATGCGAAAGAGTCAGCGGCGAGCTAACTTCCCGCGCGGCGTTTAATCCCAACGTGCGGGCCTTTTTACTGGTGCGTAACGGTATCGCCTACTGCTCTTCCGCCACCGGCGACATGGAACTGTCGATGGATGCACTGGAACCCGAGCTGAACATTAATAAAACTATCGATCTGGCTATCATGAACGGCACGCCGATGATGCCGGGCAGGCCGGTGATTGCCGCCTGGTTTCTGAATCCCCTGGCTTCCGGACGTGGCGTGTTTACCACGCTTAATGTCAACCTCACGCCGTACCTGGTCTTCACCTCGAGGCAGCAGGACATCAGTTCGATGGCGCTGGTAGTAGGCAACAAAGCGCTGACGTCCTATTCCCAGGACGTGATTAATGTTGATGAGCTCCCCCCTTCTCCCACTCGAATTTCCATCCTTAGCGGCTACCCAATCAAACTTTATATCTATGGTACCCCCTGGCCGATAGAGGATATCCAGCTGGCGATCCTTGCTGGATTGTTATTCGGTCTGCTAAGCACCGCGCTTTGCGCCTACTTCCTTTCGGTGAAAGTGCGTGCCGGCAAGGAGATCCTGACCGGTATCAAGCGGGGGCAATTCTTTGTGGTTTACCAACCCGTTGTCGATTCCGAAGCCCTGCAGATGCGTGGAATAGAAGTGTTGATGCGCTGGGAACATCCAACAGCAGGCATGATACCGCCCGACGCGTTTATTGGCTTTGCCGAAGCCCAGCAGCTGATTGTTCCGCTGACGCGCCATCTGTTTGAACTCATCGCCAGAGATGCACCCACGCTGCAAAACGTCTTACCTGCCGGAGCCAAGCTTGGCGTTAATCTTGCCCCCAGCCATCTTCACTCGCCAACGTTTAAGCACGATATTCAGGCTTTTGCCGCCTCTCTGCCGCCGCACCATTTCCAGCTGGTTTTCGAAATAACCGAGCGCGATATGCTGAAAGAAAAGGAGGCGATGGGCATCTTCGCCTGGCTGCATGAGCAAGGGTTTGAAATTGCGGTTGATGACTTCGGCACCGGCCACAGCGCGCTGATTTATCTGGAACGTTTTACTCTGGATTACCTGAAAATCGATCGAGGCTTCGTCAACTCCATAGGAATGGAAACGGTAACGGCTCCGGTGCTGGACGCCGTGCTGACGCTTGCCCAGCGCCTGAACATGAACACCGTAGCAGAGGGCGTAGAAACGCCGGAACAGGCAAAATGGCTTATCGAGCGCGGCTGCAACTTCCTGCAGGGCTATTACTTCAGCCGCCCGCTTACCCTAAGCCAGCTGGTCAGCTGGAACCCGTCGCATACGCTTTATGATGAACTGAAAGACTGACAGACATTGCACAATCTTCACCGGCTAACTTATGATTAACCATCATGGGCTTACCGGGCGCGTGAGAGCTACGCCTGCACTATCCCATCCACCGGGCAAGGAATGAAGATGACGAAAGCTGTACGTGTACTGATGCTGCTTTGCCTGAGCGCATTATCCCAGGCGCCACACGCCGCTGAGATAAACGAAAGCTACGCCTTTGCCGTGCTGGGCGACCCCAAATATGCCGTCAACTTTACCCAGTTTGATTACGTCAACCCGGCCGCCCCGAAAGGCGGAGACATAACGCTTTCGGCGATTGGCACCTTCGATAACTTCAACCGCTTTGCCATGCGCGGCAATCCCGGCATCCGCACCGATGCGCTTTACGACACGCTGTTTACTACCTCCGATGATGAACCCGGCAGTTATTACCCGCTGATTGCCGAGATGGCCCGCTATCCGTCCAATTTTTCCTGGGCTGAAGTCTCAATCAATCCACGCGCCCGTTACCAGGACGGTAGCCCGATTACCGCGCAGGACGTCGCGTTCACCTTCAATAAATTCATGACCGAAGGCGTGCCGCAGTTCCGGCTGATATACAAAGGGGCGACGGTACGAGCGATTGCTCCGCTGACCGTGCGCATCGAGCTTGCCACGCCGAGCAAAGACAGAATGCTGGGCTTGTTCTCGCTGCCTGTATTCCCGGAAAAGTTCTGGAAAGATCACAAACTAAGCGACCCACTTTCTTCCCCTCCGCCTTCCAGCGGACCGTACAAAGTCACCGACTGGAAGATGGGGCAGTACATCACCTGGTCTCGAGTCCGTGACTATTGGGCGGCAAATTTGCCCGTGAACCGGGGGCGCTGGAATTTTAATACCATCCGCTACGACTACTACCTGGATGACGATGTTGCATTTGAGGCCTTCAAGGCCGGCGCTTTTGATTTTCGCAGCGAAGTTTCTGCCAAAAACTGGGCCACGCGCTATACCGGCAAAAACTTCAGCAACCATTACATCGTAAAAGATGAGCAGAAAAACGAATCCGCACAGGATGCCCGCTGGCTGGCATTTAATATCCAGCGCCCCATCTTCTCCGACCGCCGGGTGCGGGAAGCCATCAGCCTGGCATTTGATTTTGAATGGATGAACAAGGCGCTGTTTTATGGCGCATATAGTCGGGCAAACAGCTACTTCCAGAATACCGAATACGCCGCACGCGGCTATCCGGACGCCGACGAACTGATGCTGCTGGCGCCGATGAAAAAAGATCTCCCGCCGGAGGTCTTCACCGCAATCTACAACCCGCCTAAATCAGACGGCCGTGGGTTTGACCGGGATAACCTGCTTAAGGCGCTCAGCCTGCTTAAAGAAGCAGGTTGGGCGTTAAAAGACCAGAAGCTGGTGAATGTGAGCACCGGCAAGCCATTTGTTTTTGAACTGTTGGCCGGTACGGCAGGCAATACGCAGTGGATCCTCCCCTTCCAGCGCAACTTGCAGCGCCTGGGCATTACCATGAATATCCGACAGGTAGATAACTCGCAGCTCTCAAGCCGCCTGCGCAGCCGCGATTACGATATGATGCCGCGGGTCTACAGCGCGATGCCATACCCAAGCCCGGATTTGCAAATCATCTGGGCGTCGGAGTACATCAACTCAACCTATAACGCGCCCGGCGTGCAAAGCCCGGTGATCGACAAGCTTATCGACATGATTATCGCCAACCAGGGTGACAAGAAAAAACTGCTGCCGCTGGGCCGTGCCCTTGACCGCGTGTTAACCTGGAACAACTACATGCTGCCGATGTGGTATATGTCGGCAGACCGCATGGCGTGGTGGGATAAATTTTCTCGCCCGGCTATCCATCCGGTCTACAACATTGGCTTTGACAACTGGTGGTACGACGTCAACAAGGCGGCGAAACTGCCTGCCGACAGGCGATAGGAGAAGAGACGTGGGCGCTTATATTCTGCGGCGTTTGCTGCTCATCATTCCCACTCTGTGGGCGATCATTACGATTAACTTTTTTATCGTGCAAATCGCCCCTGGTGGCCCCGTAGACCAGGCGATTGCGGCAATACAGATGGGGTACAGTAGCGGGATACCGGGCGTGGGTAACGACGCGATGGGCAGTGGCCATGCGCGAACCGGCGTAGGCGATGCCACCAGCAGCCAGTACCGGGGCGCCCGCGGTCTTGATCCGGAAGTCATCGCGGATATCGTTCATCGTTATGGGTTCGACAAGCCGCTGCACGAGCGTTATTTCAACATGCTCAGCGACTATTTACGCTTCGACTTTGGCGATAGCCTGTTTCGCAGTTCCTCTGTCATTAAACTGATTAAAGACAGCCTGCCCGTCTCCCTCTCTATCGGTCTGTGGAGCACGCTGATTATCTATCTGGTGTCGATTCCCCTTGGGATCCGCAAGGCGGTGAGGAACGGCAGCAGCTTTGATATCTGGAGCAGCATTTTCATTATTATCGGCTACGCCATTCCGGCGTTTTTGTTTGCCATCCTGCTGATTGTACTGTTTGCCGGCGGGACTTATCTCGACTGGTTCCCGCTACGGGGACTAACGTCAGCCAATTTTGACGCCCTGCCCTGGTACAGCAAAATCACCGATTATCTGTGGCACATCGCGCTACCTGTGCTGGCGACGGTTATCGGCGGCTTCGCCACGCTGACCATGCTGACGAAAAACGCCTTTCTCGATGAGATCCGCAAGCAATACGTTGTCACCGCGCGAGCTAAAGGGTTGGATGAGAAAAAGATCCTCTATCGCCACGTCTTTCGCAACGCGATGCTGCTGGTCATTGCCGGGTTCCCGGCGACCTTTATCAGCATGTTTTTCACCGGATCATTGCTTATCGAAGTTATGTTTTCGTTAAATGGGCTGGGTCTGCTCGGCTACGAAGCCACCCTTTCGCGCGACTACCCGGTAATTTTTGGCACGCTTTACATTTTTAGTCTGATCGGCCTGCTAACCAACATCATCAGCGATGTCACCTACACGCTGGTCGATCCCCGCATTGATTTTGAGGGCCGAGGATGAGCCGACTAAGCCCGGTAAACCAGGCGCGTTGGGCGCGTTTTCATCAAAACCGTCGCGGCTACTGGTCGCTGTGGATCTTTGCCGTTATTTTTATTTTGAGCCTGGGTTCGGAGCTGATCGCCAACGACCGCCCGCTGGTGGTGCACTACGAGGGCAAACTCTGGTTCCCGTTCGTGAAAAACTACAGCGAGAGTGATTTTGGCGGCCCGCTTGCCACCCCGGCCGACTACCAGGATCCGTGGCTCACTGAACGCCTGAATGAAAAAGGCTGGATCCTCTGGGCGCCGATCCGCTTTAGCAGCAACACCATCAACTACGCCAGCAACGTGCCTTTTCCTTCGCCGCCCAGCGCACAAAACTGGCTTGGCACCGACGCCAACGGCAGCGATGTGCTGGCGAGGATCCTCTACGGGACGCGTATTTCCGTGCTCTTCGGCCTGTTGCTGACCTTTTTCTCCAGCATGATTGGCGTGCTGGCCGGGGCGGTACAGGGCTATTACGGCGGACGCATCGACCTGTGGGGGCAGCGCTTGATTGAAGTCTGGTCGGGGATGCCGACGCTATTTTTGATCATCATGCTGTCGAGCGTGGTGCAGCCCGGCTTCTGGTGGCTGCTGGGCATCACCGTATTATTTGGCTGGATGGGGCTGGTCGGCGTCGTGCGGGCCGAGTTTTTGCGCACCCGCAACTTCGACTATATTCGCGCAGCAAAAGCAATGGGCGTCGGCGACTGGTCAATCATGACCCGCCATATGCTACCTAACGCCATGGTAGCCACCCTGACCTTCCTGCCCTTTATTCTGTGCGCGTCGATAACGACCCTGACCTCACTAGACTTCCTCGGCTTTGGCCTGCCGCTGGGCTCGCCGTCGCTGGGTGAACTGGTACTGCAGGGGAAAAACAACCTGCAGGCGCCATGGTTGGGTATTTCCGCCTTTCTATCTCTGGCTATGTTGCTCTCCCTGTTAATTTTTATTGGCGAAGCGGTCCGTGACGCCTTTGATCCTTCTAAGGCGCGCTGACCATGACGACTCCACTCCTCGCCATCAACGATCTTTCGATTGCCTTCCGGCAGGGCAAAACCCTGCGCCAGGTCGTGGACTCGGTTTCTCTTCAGGTTGGTGCAGGCGAGACGCTGGCGCTGGTCGGCGAGTCCGGGTCGGGGAAGAGCGTGACGGCGCTCTCCGTGCTGCGGCTGCTGCCGTCACCGCCCGTGGTTTATCCCTCGGGAGAGATATTGTTTCACGGCACGGACCTGCTAAACGCGCCTGAAAGAGCGCTGCGCGGCGTACGTGGCAACAAAATTGCGATGATTTTTCAGGAACCGATGGTGTCATTAAACCCGCTGCACACTATCGAAAAACAGCTTTATGAAGTGCTCTCTCTGCACCGGGGAATGCGGCCGGAAGCGGCGCGGGCGGAGATCCTAACCTGTCTCGATCGCGTGGGGATCCGCAAACCAGCAACCCGACTTAACGACTACCCTCACCTGCTGTCTGGTGGAGAGCGTCAACGCGTGATGATTGCCATGGCGCTGCTAACCCGCCCCGAACTGCTGATTGCCGATGAACCTACAACCGCGCTGGACGTTTCGGTTCAGGCGCAGATCCTTCAGCTGCTGCAAGAACTGAAGCAAGAGCTGAACATGGGGCTGCTGTTCATTACGCATAATCTAAGCATTGTGAAAAAGTTGGCTGATAACGTGGCGGTCATGCGCAACGGCCAGTGCGTTGAGCAGCAGCCTGCCGCCCGACTATTCAGCCATCCGCAGCATGCCTATACCCGGCAGCTGCTGAACGCAGAGCCTTCAGGGGAGCCGGTGCCGCTTCAAACGGACGTTGCTCCCTTATTGAAGGTTGAAGATTTGCAGGTGGCTTTCCCGATCCGCCGCGGGCTGCTGAAACGAACGGTAGGCCACCATTATGGCCTGAAAAAACTGAGCTTTGAGCTACGCCCGGGTGAAAGCCTTGGCCTGGTGGGGGAGTCAGGCTCGGGCAAAAGCACAACGGGCCTGGCGCTATTACGCCTTATTCACTCCACCGGAGCTATCTGGTTTGACGGTCAGCCACTGCATGAGCTTAAGCGCAAACAGCTGCTGCCGCTGCGCCACCGTGTTCAGGTGGTTTTCCAGGATCCTAATTCTTCGCTGAACCCACGCCTCGACGTCCTGCAAATCGTTGAGGAAGGCCTGCGGGTGCATCATCCGTCGCTAAGCGCCGCCGAACGTGAGGCCAAAGTGATTCAGGCGCTTGAGGAAGTTGGGCTCGAGGCGGACATGCTGCACCGCTATCCGGCAGAGTTTTCAGGCGGCCAGCGGCAGCGCATTGCTATCGCCAGGGCATTGATTCTACAACCACAGCTCATTGTGTTGGATGAACCCACCTCCTCGCTGGACCGCTCGGTTCAGGCGCAAATTCTGGCGCTGTTAAAATCGCTGCAGGAAAAGCACCGGCTGGCGTATATCTTCATTAGCCATGATTTAAGGGTGGTAAAAGCGCTTTGCCATCAAATGGTGGTGCTGCATCAGGGTGAGGTGGTGGAACAAGGAGACTGCAGGCAGATATTTAGCGCACCGCAAAGCGACTACACGCGTCAGCTACTGGCGCTAGCCTGAGTTCAGAAAGGATTATTGCTGGAAAAAGACTCGGCAATCGCTACGCCAACGTTTTTCAGGCGGCAGGTTGCAGCCAGTTCATCCTGCAGATTAACAAACAGGCACGGCTCACCTTCACACTCGACTACCGAGCTATCGACTTCAATATCGCTTAGTGCCTGGCTCAGCGTATCCATAATCGGCCACGCTTTTTCCCCGCCAGGACTCAGCAGTTTCAGGCCAATCAGACAATCTTCGCCCTGTTGCCCGTTTTGCGGAATCGGTTCAACTTTTGAGCCTGTAAAACCCGTCAGCCAACGATAGCTCTGCGGCAGGCGGTGCACGATGGACAGTTGTATGGTATTCAATTTCATTTCCCCGGAAGTTCCAATCGGCAATATGTCTCAAACTATTTACACAAAGGTTAACACAATGTTGATAAATTGCGTTTAAACGAGTATGTAAATGGCTTACATCCATTGTAGTAATTTCAAAACTAACGCTTTATTTTTGTGCTTTAGCACGCGTTTCGGCGCTATATGTATCGCTTTCTGAGATCTAACTCAACCTTTTTAACTACAAATTTGTGACTTTTTACAGTTGAGCCTTTTACATATACGAAACATATATCCTGTATCGACGAGTATAATGGCAGGGTTTTAGCGGAGAAAACGGGCGCTTCCGAACAAAAACGCCCGCAGGTTTTCAGGCTTTCACGTGGCGAGCTTTACTGGCATAGAGATAGAACAGCACGGAGGCGGCGGCGCAGAAGGCAATAGACCAGATCATCGGCCAGGCGGTGTTAAACGTCGCCACCGAGAGCAGCGCACCGGTCAACGCGCCAATGCCAAAGCGGAAGGTACCGGCAAGCGAAGAGGCCGTTCCGGCCATATGCGGGAACTCGTCCAGAATCACCGCCATGGCGTTGGAGGAGACCATCGACACGCAGCTGATGAACACCGCTACGCCAAGCACCATCGCCCAGAAGCCAAAGCCGAACTGGCTGCTAATAACCAGCCATATGGCCATCGCAAACTGAATATACAGCCCGGTGCGGAACATATTGATTGCCCCGACACGGCGCACAAAGCGGCTGTTAATCATCGTCATAAAGAACAAAAATACGACGTTCAGCGCAAAGTAGTAACCAAAGTGCTGCGGTGAAACATGGTTTAGTTCGATGTAAACAAACGGCCCGGCGCTGAGAAACGAAAACATGCCGGCAAAGCTGAAGCCGCTGGCCAGCATATAGCTGAGCACACGCTTATGGCGGAATAGCGTGGCGAAATTGCCTATCGTGGTGCGCAGATGAAATTTCTGCCGCATCTCAGGGGCCAGCGTTTCGTGAATAAAGAAGAAAATCATCGCTGACGCCAGCAGCGCGGCTGCCGCCAGAATCCAGAAGATGGCGTGCCAGCTAAACCATACCAGCACCGCTCCCCCGACCATCGGGGCCACAAGTGGTGCAATGGTCGTAATCAGCATCACGAAAGACATCATCCGCGAGAATTCTTCTTTCGGGTAAATATCGCGCATCAGGGCGTTGATCACCACGCTTGCCGCCGCAGCCGCAAGGCCATGGAGGAAACGCATCGCAATCAGCTGATCGATGGTCTGCGAAAGCGCGCAGGCGATTGCTGCCAGCGCGAACACCAGCGTGCCGCCAAGTACCACCGGCTTACGTCCCAGACTATCGGCCATCGGCCCGTAGAAGATCTGCCCGATGGCAAAACCCAAAATATAGGTACTGAGGGTCATTTGTGCGCTGCCCGCCGGGACATTAAAGCCCTGGGCAATCATCGGCAGCGCCGGTAAGTACATATCGATGGACAGCGGCATAAGCATCGCCAGCAGGCCAAGGATAACGATAATACCGACAGAAGAGTTCTGTTTACGGCTCAAAAGTGACTCCGGTGATTAGGGCATGCCAACGCTGGCAATTTCCTGTTCGGTTAACGGGCGGTACTCTCCTGGCGCCAGTTCAGGATCCAGGGCGATGTCACCAATGCGCTCACGGTGCAGGCCAACCACATGATTACCCACTGCGGCAAACATGCGTTTTACCTGATGATAGCGACCCTCGCTGATGGTCAGACGCACTTCCGTCGGCGTAATCACCTCCAGCACGGCAGGTTTGGTGAGATCTTTCTCATTATGCAGTTGAACGCCTTTGGCGAAGTGCTCCGCCGTGCCCTCTTCAACCGGTGATTCCAGCGTAACCAGATAGGTTTTTTCACAATGATGGCGCGGGGACGTAATGCGATGCGACCACTGGCCGTCATCCGTCATCAGCACCAGGCCGGTGGTGTCGATATCCAGACGGCCTGCGGCATGGAGCTTGTGCGCCACCGGCACGTCCAGGAAGTAAAGCACCGTCGGATGATCGGGATCATCGGTCGAGCAAACGTAACCCTGCGGCTTATTGAGCATGAAATAGCGTGGGCCATTTTGCTGGGTCAGCGGGTTACCGTCGAAGGCAACCTGGTGTTCCGGCTGCAGTTTAAAAGAGGCGTCGCGCACCACTTCATCGTCAATGGTGACGCGGTTAGCGCGGATTTCACGGCCAGAAATAGCGCGGCTGATACCGAGCTGCTGAGAGATAAATTTGTCGAGTCGCATTAGTGTATTGCCTGTTTCATGAAGGTGCCGACAAGCGAGCGTGCGGCAGGGGCTGAAGCCCACATTCAGGTGGAAATTGGTTTGCCTGATAATTAGTTTGCCAGTATAGCGACATCAAAAACTCTCTCAAGGTAAAACCGTGCTTTATGGCATAATCGTTGCAGTCATTTGATAACAAGGTTGAAAAACCGCCCGGCCATGTCTTTTACTCTTCGTCCTTACCAGCAAGAAGCGGTGGATGCCACCCTCAACTACTTCCGCAAGCACTCTGAACCTGCCGTCATCGTGTTGCCTACCGGCGCGGGCAAAAGCCTGGTGATTGCGGAGCTTGCAAAAGTGGCGCGCGGGCGCGTGTTGGTGCTGGCCCATGTGAAAGAGCTTGTGGCGCAAAATCATGCGAAATATGTCGCACTCGGGCTGGAAGCGGATATTTTCGCCGCCGGTCTGCAGCGTAAAGAAAGTCAGGGAAAAGTGGTTTTTGGCAGCGTTCAATCCGTTGCCCGCAACCTTGAGCATTTTCACGGTGAATTCTCCCTGCTGATTGTCGATGAATGCCACCGCATCGGCGACAGCGATGATAGCCAGTATCAGCAAATTCTGACGCATTTGCGTAAGAACAATCCCAGACTGCGGTTGCTGGGATTAACGGCAACGCCCTATCGGCTCGGCAAAGGCTGGATTTATCAGTTTCATTATCACGGCATGGTTCGCGGCGATGAAAAAGCGCTGTTCCGCGACTGCATTTACGAGCTGCCGCTGCGCTACATGATCAAGCATGGCTACCTGACCCCGCCGGAAAGACTGGATATGCCGGTGGTACAATATGATTTCAGCCGCCTGCAGGCACAGCCTAACGGGTTGTTCAGCGAAGCCGACCTGAATCGCGAACTGAAGCAGCAAAAACGCATTACGCCGCATATCATCAGCCAGATTGTAGAATTCGCCGCCGAGCGTAAGGGCGCGATGATCTTCGCCGCGACGGTTGAGCATGCCAAAGAGGTTACCGCCCTGCTGCCTTCCAGCGATGCGGCTCTGATTACCGCCGACACACCGGGCCCTGTGCGCGACACGCTTATCGAAGCCTTTAAGAATCAGCAGTTCCGTTTTCTGGTCAACGTTGCGGTACTGACCACCGGCTTTGACGCCCCGCACGTCGACCTGATAGCCATCCTGCGCCCTACCGAGTCAGTTAGCCTTTACCAACAAATCGTTGGCCGAGGCCTGCGCCTGTCTCCGGGCAAAAAAGATTGCCTGATCCTCGACTACGCCGGTAACCCACACGACCTGTTCACGCCGGAAGTCGGCCATGCCAAAGGCAAGAGCGACAACGTGCCGGTGCAGGTCTTTTGCCCGTCCTGTGGCTTCGCTAACACGTTCTGGGGGAAAACCACCGCGGACGGCACCGTCATTGAACATTTTGGCCGCCGCTGCCAGGGCTGGTTTGAAGATGATGACGGCCTGCGCGAACAGTGCGACTACCGATTCCGCTTCAAAAACTGCCCCAACTGCAATGCGGAAAATGATATCGCCGCCCGCCGCTGCCATCAGTGTGACCACGTACTGGTCGACCCGGACGATATGCTAAAGGCCGCACTGAAGCTAAAAGATGCGCTGGTGCTACGCTGCAGCGGCATGGCGCTACAGCACGGTGGAGACGCAAAAGGCGACTGGCTCAAAATCACCTATTACGATGAAGATGGAGCGGATGTCAGTGAGCGCTTCCGTCTCCAGACCCCGGCTCAACGTATGGCCTTCGAACAGTTATTTATCCGCCCACACTCCCGCGCGCCGGGCGTGCCGCTGCGCTGGATAACCGTAGCGGATGTTGTGGCCCAACAGCCGCTGCTGCGTCATCCCGATTTTGTGGTCGCGAGGAAAAACGGTCAGTTCTGGAACGTGCGTGAAAAGGTTTTCGACTATCAGGGACGTTTCCGTCGGGCCAATGAATTGCGCGGCTAAGCGGTACTTTTCATTGCCGACAGAGTCAGATATGGCTATAATGCCGCCCGCTTTTGCATCCGCAAAGCAGAAAACTTTACCTGCTGCTGGGTCGCCTGTAGCAGGCTTATTTAAAGAGAAACAGTCAATGTTTACTATCAATGCAGTAGAACGTAAAGAGCAGGGCAAGGGTGCGAGCCGCCGCCTGCGTGCAGCAAACAAATTCCCGGCTATCGTTTATGGTGGCGCGGAAGCTCCTGTTTCCATCGAGCTGGATCACGACTCCGTAATGAACCAGCAGGCTAAGCCTGGTTTCTACGAAGAAGTACTGACCCTGTCTATCGACGGTAAAGAAGTAAAAGTGAAAGTTCAGGCTGTTCAGCGTCACCCGTTCAAGCCAAAACTGACTCACATCGACTTCGTTCGCGCTTAATCGCGAGTTAAGTTCGAAAAAAAACCCGCTTCGGCGGGTTTTTTTGTATCTTGAGTGACGGATTATTTGATTAAGGTCTGGCACCCAGAGATGAGCGACATGTTTAAACCAACCCCACGCACGTCCGTTGAAAAAGCGACGCCCCAAACGCTTCAGACGATACAAAGCTATCACGCTCATATCTATTTTGATGGTCCGCAGCAACGGCTTGCGGCAGAAACACTACGCGAAGAAATCGCTTTGCGCTTTTCCGTTCTGCTTGGCCGCTGGCACGATGTTCTGGTCGGCCCTCATGCCATGCCTATGTACCAGGTGGCGTTTATGCCCGATGAGTTTGCACGCTTTGTACCGTGGCTGATGTTAAACCGCCGCGGCCTGACGGTGCTGCTTCATCCCAATAGTGGCCAGCCGAGAGCTGACCATACTGAGCATGCCGTGTGGATGGGTCAAAAGCTCGATATCATCAACTTACAGCGCCTACCCGAGCATGAAGAACCGGAGCCACCGCTGACGCCTAACACGTCGCCTTCAGTGGCTCCATAACGAGAGACTCGGGCGTTTATTTACCGGAAGTGCGGCGTTGGAGCTGATCGCGCAGGTTCGGCGGCGTGCCTTTAATCGTCAGGGTATCGGTCGCCGGATCCCAGAAGATACGCTCGCCCAGCAGCATGGCGTCGAAGTTAATCGTCAGCCCGCCGCCGCTACCGGCGTACTTCGTAAGCTGACGCAGCGTACCGCGATCCGCCGGGAAGCTCTCTTCCAGCTCATAGCCTTTTTCAGCGGTAAACTGCTGGAAGTTCTTGTCATCCACCGCCCACGGCAGCTCATCGGCCAGAGAAGAAAGCGCGATCTCTTCTCCCGCCTGAAGCTGTTCGTTGCAATAGGCATAAACCTGCTGGCGAGCTGCCTGCCGTTCATTTTTGTCCAGTTGAGCTTCATTGGTGAAGTCGTCCAGCGCCTGCAGCAGGCCTTTGTTCTGCGCTTTGGCGTTAAGCCCTTCGCTTGCGCCGAGGAAGTCCATAAAGAAGTCGGCCACTTTGCGCCCCACCCTGCCCTTCAGGAAGGTCAGGTAACGGGTTGATTCTGGATTGGTTTCCCATTCGGTTAAGTCGATACGCGCCACGATATCCGCATGGTTGATGTCGAGATAATGCGTCGCGCTGATATCCAGCTCTTCGTTGACGCGCATGCTGCTCAGATTATTCAGTACCGCGACCAGCAAATATTCCACCGCCAGGTAACGATAGTGACAAAACAGCACAATGCCGCCATCAGCAAACGGATACTTTGCAAGTTCATCGCGCAGGCGGCCGGTCGCGGCCCGGCTGAAGGCAAGAAAATCTTCATCGCCGTTACGCTGTAAACGCAGCGCTTCCGCCAGTTCGCTCTCTTCGCTGAACAGGCCATAGGCTTTATTTTTGGCGCTGTACACACGGTGTAACTCCGCCATCATCTCTTCGACGGCACCGTCTGTTGCCAGCAGCGTGTCGCGCAGCACGACGTCCAGCGTCTGCTCATCGCGCTTAATCAGTTGATGCAGGGCAATCTGGTTGATATCCAGACTCATGTTAAACTCTCCTTTATGACCGGGCGGTATTCAACCACTGCCGCTGCCGGGACGCAAGTCGTGATAAAAAAGCGGAAAAATCGTCCCTGCTACGGTAAGATAATGCCCTTTCCCGAATACAAATGATTTTTAATTTATGCCACAAACATCCCGCTACAGTGACGAACAAGTTGAAGCGATGCTGACCGAACTGGCAGCCGTGCTGGAAAAACACCACGCGCCTACCGATCTTTCCCTGATGGTATTGGGAAATATGGTCACCAATCTGATAAATACCAGCGTGGCGTCCGCTCAGCGTCGTCCTTTGGCTCGCTCCTTTGCTGAGGCGCTTCAAGCTTCGGTGAGCGAAGATAAAGCCCACTAAGGAACTATCGTAACAAGTTATGGTGACTAACCGTCAGCGCTACCGCGAAAAAGTTTCCCAGATGGTCAGTTGGGGACACTGGTTCGCCCTGTTTAATATCCTGCTGGCCATGCTGCTGGGTAGCCGCTATCTGTTTATTGCCGACTGGCCAACGACGCTCACAGGGCGGATTTATTCGTACCTGAGCGTTGTTGGGCACTTTAGTTTTTTGGTGTTTGCCACCTATTTACTGATTATCTTTCCGCTAACGTTTATCGTGATGTCGCAGCGCCTGCTGCGCTTTATCACCGCCGCCTTAGCCACGGCGGGCATGACACTACTATTGATAGACAGCGAAGTTTTCACGCGCTTCCACCTCCACCTTAACCCAACCGTTTGGGAGCTGGTGATTAACCCCGATCAGGGGGAGATGGCCCGCGACTGGCAGTTGATGTTTATCAGTGCGCCGGTGATCCTGCTGATTGAGATGCTGTTCGCGACCTGGAGCTGGCAAAAGCTGCGCAGCCTTGGGCGTCGTCGTAAATATGCACGTCCATTAGTGATTTTATTCTTCATCTCATTCTTTAGCAGCCACCTGATGTACATCTGGGCGGATGCTAACTTTTATCGCCCGATTACCATGCAGCGGGCTAACCTCCCGCTCTCCTACCCAATGACGGCGCGGCGTTTTCTTGAAAAACACGGCCTGCTGGATGCGCAGGAGTACCAGCGCCGCCTTGTTGAGCAAGGTAACCCGGAAGCGCTGGCGGTCCAGTATCCGCTGAGTAACCTGCAATTCCGCGATATGGGCATCGGTAATAATGTTCTGCTGATCACCGTTGATGGCCTAAACGCCGGCAGCGTGAGCAAAGATATGCCGGCGCTGAATGAATTTGCGGCCAGTAATATCCGCTTTACTCAGCACATGAGTTCCGGAAATAACACCGACAGCGGTATCTTTGGCCTGTTCTACGGTATTTCTCCGGCCTACATGGACGGCGTGCTTTCGAGCCGAACCCCTGCGGCACTGATTACCGGCCTGAACCAGCAGGGTTATCAGCTTGGCCTGTTTGCCTCTGACGGCTTTAACTCGGCAATGTATCGCCAGGCGCTGCTCTCTGACTTCTCGCTGCGTCCGGCAAAAAACCAAACCGACAGCCAGACAGCGATGCAGTGGATTAACTGGCTTAACCAGTACGCTTCTGACGACAACCGCTGGTTCTCATGGGTGGCATTTAACGGCACCAGCATTGACGACAACAGCAACCAACAGGCCTTCGAGCGCCGATATTCGCGTGCGGCGGGCAGCGTTGACGACCAAATCAAGCGCGTGCTGGATGCGCTACAGGAAGCTGGAAAACTGCAAAATACCGTGGTCATTATTACCGCTGGCCACGGCATTCCGCTCGGCGATGAGCGCGACGCTTTCGCCTGGTCACGTTCGCGCATTCAGGTTCCGCTTGTTATTCACTGGCCGGGTACGCCTGCCCAGAGTATCAGCAAGCTTACCGACCACCAGGATGTGATGACGACCCTGATGCAGCGCCTGCTGCACGTTAAAACGCCGGCTAATGAGTATTCACAGGGTGAAGACCTGTTTGCCGCCACCCGTCGCAACAACTGGGTGATTGGCGCAGACAACAATACTCTTGCCGTGACGACCCCGGAAATGACGCTGGTGCTGAGCAACAGCGGCAATTACCGGATGTACAATCTCAAAGGGCAAAGAATCGAAGAGACCAAGCCGCAGCTTGATTTACTGCTGCAGGTTCTGACCGACGAGAAGCGCTTCATCGCTAACTAATTGTTTACTTATAAGACAGTTAGCGCATGGTTCCCTTGCAATCAAATCGGAAAAATGTAGTATTGGTCTTCTGCGTCGGCACGTAGCGCAGCCTGGTAGCGCACCGTCATGGGGTGTCGGGGGTCGGAGGTTCAAATCCTCTCGTGCCGACCAACTAAACATTGAAAACCAGCCTGTTACGGCTGGTTTTTTTGTGCCTTCATTTCCACTCTGTCATCCTGGCGGAGGTATCAGGGCAAGCGCTTATTTGATCAAAAACTTAAGTCGATAAAGGGTCTCTTTAAGGCTTTTCTTTTCGTAGCGTTTAAACAGATCGAACCAGCGACTTTTCCCCAGATAATTCAGCTTAATCAGATCGGGGCGGAAGTGATAGCACATCAGGAATATCCCCTGATCGTCATCGACAATGTTATTATCCAGCGTCAGCTTCTGGCAACGGCACATCAGCGGGTAAAACTCCTGCCACTTTGCTTTCGATCCCACCAACGCACCGCCGATAACAAAGACGTGGTTGCCAATCATATAATCAAATACCGAGTTAACAGACTTCGCCTTTAACCCTTTCTTGATGGTGAAGAAATGCATCTTGTTTTTATCAAAAGGCCAGGACCAGCGCTGAATGCCGTTGGTGGTCTCGGGGGTTCGGCAATAGCCAAAATCCACCCACGCCACGAGTTCGTCTTTCACAAGACCGAGGTCGATCGCTTTTTTGACAAAGAAGGCTTTTAAATTGCAGACCAGCACATATTCAGGAGACCAGTATTCTGGATTGATTAGCTGCCGCGTCTCCAGCCGGGAACGGAAAGCTTCATCCTGTTGGATGCGGGCAATCCGTTTTTTAATGTGGGCAAACTTCTTGTTCACATCTATCACAATCACCGTTGTCGGCCTGTTCCCTCGAAGGGCCTCTACTTTCGGCTTCATATCGCTGCTGGTAAATACCACCATGTTGTTATCCAGCTGCGCCAGGTTAGCAAAGTAGTTCAGATAGCGGTCCGTGGTACGTTCAAGATGAGGGGAAAACCCCTTATCGGCGGTCCACTGGCCCCTTCCGATATCAAAAAAAGCGGTCACGATTGTAATTGAAGAGTTCATAGCATCCATAACAGAGGTCATCGGCATCACCGCGACTATAACATAGCGTCGCGGTGAGACGTTGTTGATATCGGGTTACAGCAGGAACAGCGTAGCCAGGCCAAGGAAGATAAAGAACCCACCGGTGTCGGTGATCGCAGTGATCATCACGCTTGATCCTACCGCCGGATCTTTCCCCAGCCGGGTCATCGTCATCGGAATAACAACGCCCATCAGTGCCGCGACAAGCAGGTTCAGGATCATTGCCAGCGTCATCACGCCCCCCATTGCCGGGTCGTCGTACAGCAGCCAGGTTATCGTCCCCATCACGCCGCCCCACACCAGGCCATTGATCAGCGCTACCCCTAATTCACGCAACATCAGGAACGAGATATTACCGGCCTGAATATGCTGCAGGGCTAGCGCCCGCACAATCATGGTGATGGTTTGGTTGCCGGTATTCCCACCAATCCCTGCCACAATAGGCATCAGTGACGCCAGCGCCACCAGCTGGGAGATCGTGTGTTCAAACAGCCCTATCACGCGGGAAGCCACGAAGGCGGTACATAAATTGATTGCCAGCCAGGCCCAACGAGTGCGAACGGCTTTGCTTACCGGCGCAAACACATCTTCTTCTGCGCTCAGGCCGCCCATACGGCGCAGATCGCTGTCGGTTTCCTCGTACACCACGTCGACGATCTCATCGACCGTTAAGCGCCCCATCAGCTTGCCGGCGCTGTCGATGACCGCCGCACTGATCAAGTCATCGCGTTCGAAGGTTCGCGCGGCTTTTTCATCATGATCTTCCGGGGCAAAGCAGGTTGGATTGTCATCCATCACCTTCAGTACCGGCGTCTGCGGCGGGTGCAACAGGATAGCCGTCAGCTCCAGTTCTCCCAAAAGCGTTTTGTCCCGGCTGGTGACAAACAGTTTGTCGGTGTTTTGAGGAACCTTACCGCGAATACGCAGGTAACGCTGCACCACGGCAAGCGTGACGTCAGGACGCACGGTGATCACCTCAAAGTCCATGATCGCGCCGACGCTGTGCTTGTCGTAATGCAGGATCTGACGAACCTGAGTGCGCTCATTTTGCGGCATCGTCGCCAGCAGGCGCCCCACCAGATCGCGCGGCAGGTATTGTGCCAGGTAGATCTGGTCGTCAATATCCAGCGGTCGCAGCGCGTTAAGCAGCGCTTTGTCGCTCATATCCTCAATCAGGTCATCCCAAACCGTTTCTGAGGCCTCTACCAGCACGCTGCCGCGACGCTCTTCGGTAATAAGGCTCCACAGTGCTAAACGCTCTTCCGTTGGCAATGCTTCCAGGACATCGGCGAGATCCGGCGCGGGCAGTCGCCCTACCAGCGTCACTATCTCGGCGATATCCTGCTCGGCGCTTTGCGTTTCAGCAAACGGCTCTTTGGCCAGAATGCCGCTGGCGACGGCTTTATTGGTCAGCAGGATCTGCAATATGCGCGCACGGTCCTGGTCGCGCTCTTTGGTGCTGTATTTTTGAATGGCTGTCATAAATAAACTATTCCCTGGAAACGACGAGTTAGTTTATAGCGTGGGAAGATGAAGAAAACAAAAAACCAGCCTTAATAGACTGGTTTTTTTTATTTTTCTTAGACGAGGCTAACCTAATGACCCGTTCGTGCCACCGCATCACGCGAAGCCTGTTCACGTTCGTGGCCCGTTAATTCACCCAGCTGGCCCTGCCGCATCTCCAGCAGGCGATCGGCATGAATGAAATAGTGATCGTCATGGCTGATGGCAAACACCGTTTTCCCCATCTGCTGCATTAACGGCAACAGGACCTGGTAAAACTCACGTCGGAAATGCGGATCCTGGTCTGCCGCCCACTCATCCAGCAGAATAATGTCTCGCTCCTCCGCCAGCGCCAGCAACAGCGCCACGCGCTTACGCTGGCCCTTCGAAAGCTTGAGATTAAGGATTGTGCCGTTTTCCAGCTCAAGCTTATTGCTCATTTTCAGGCGATCCAGCCAGCTGCTGACCAGCTCCGGGTTGGCCTGCTTACCCTGCGGCCCAAGTAAACGTTCAAACAGCCATACGTCGGTAAACACCGCCGAGAAAAGCTTACGATAGTCATCCTGCATTTCGGTATCTATTTTTTTACCATCAAGGTAGATAGCCCCGCTCACAGGTTGGTAAAGCCCTGTCAACAGCATAGCCAACGTGGATTTTCCGCTGCCGTTTCCACCAATCAGGAACAGCAGTTCACCTCGTTTGATGGTGAGGTTGAGCGGGCCCACGCTAAAGCTATTGTCGCCATACTGGAACACGACATCACGCATCTCAAGCTGCTGCCAGTTCCCGGCTTCCTTCGAACGAGCGAACCCGGCATCATAAGGCGCAAGCTGGAACTTGTTCAGTTTATTGAAGGCGACCTGGGCGCTTAACAGCGTCGGCAGCGCGCCAACGGCAGAAAGAAGTGGTGTACGCAGGAATAGCAGCGTTAAGGAGAAAGTTGCCGCCACGTTGGTGTCAGACCAGCCAAGACTGTTTGCCATATAAAACACCAGGCCAATTGCGCCCAGCATCATGATATTTGACCAGTTTACAGCGCTAAGATGGAACGTATCCGCGCGGATGATATGGTTACGGTATTCGGCGGCATGCGGAGTATAGGTGTCTTCATAGACTCGCTCGGCACGCTCGCGGTTTAAAGCAAGCTCCTTTCGCCCCTCAATCACGCTCTGATAGTCGTTATAGAGTTTATCTTCGATTTCACGCAGCTGGGCCATATGCTTGTAAACCCGCGCCACCAGCAGGTATCCCCCCACAATGGTTATCACCAGCCACACGGTGGTGACGCCCAGCATTTTCGGCGACAGCCAGGCCAGGTAGGCCGCCGAGCCAATCGCCAGAATAATACCCTGCACCAGCTCAGGCAGGCGCACAAAGGCGATAGTAATATTACGGACATCGCTGGTTAACCCCGCCAGCAGTGCCGCGCTGCCGAGTTGATCCACCCGCTCTACATCGGTATCCATCAGGCGCTTGATAAACTCGCCACGCAGGCGAAAGACAAAATGGTGACCGAGCGTGGTTAACGCGAGCTGAGAACCGAGCGTCACGGCCATCAACAGTAAGAGTAAGCCCAAAAATTCCGGTAGGACCGCCAATGTGAGATCGGGAGTCTCAATCAAACGCTGGTTAATAAAGGCGATAAGACCAATTCCCAACGCTGCACTTGCCAGGCTTAACGCCATGACCATCATAAAAGGCCAGCGATACTGGCGGTAGACCACACGTAGCAGTTCCATAGTTCCATACCTGCAAAACAAAACAGCGAGCAGTTTAAACAGCTCGCCGGTCACAGCAAGAATAATTCTTATTTTTATTTGTATTATGAGGCTTTACGGAAGGTCAGGTTGTAGCGGAACTGGTCGGTCAGCGGATGAAAACCGGGTTTGAGGGGTAAAATGCCGTGGTAGAAAAGTCGGGATACCCCACCCCACACCACAACGTCACCATGCTCAAGCATCACACGCTTCAGCGGACCGCTACGCTTAAGGCCGCCGAATTGAAAAATGGCAGGTAATCCAAGCGAAACAGAGACAATCGGCTGGCGCAGATTAGGCTCGTCTTTATCCTGGTGAAGAGAAAGTTTTGTCCCCTGCGCGTAGCGGTTTATCAGGCAGGCGTCAGGTTCAAAATCAGGATAACCCGCCGCCACGGAGGCCCGGGCGCAAACAGCGTTAAACTCGGTAGGTATTTGAGGCCAATGTTTGCCGGTAAGTGAGTCCTGCGGTGAGTAGACATAACCGTGCTGATTCGTGCTCCAGCCCAGCATACCGCAGTTAGTCATCGCCACCGACATAGTATGCCCCCCTGGCGTCACCATATGGCGAAAAGGCGCCTGCCGGGCCAGTCGATGAACGGCAGCCATCAGCGTCGGGGCTTCTTCACGGGCGAAGCGCCGCAAAATAATCGCGCCCTCGGCAAGAGGCTCTTCCCAGGGAGCCTCGTCGGCGAACAGATCCAGCATTATTCCCCCTGTCTTCGCGTTTCGTTTTCCAGTAGCTGGCGTTTGCGCTCCACGCCCCAGCGGTAACCAGACAGGCCGCCGTCACTGCGAATCACGCGGTGGCACGGAATGGCGACCGCCAGGGTGTTAGCCGCACATGCACCGGCCACAGCGCGAACGGCAGCGGGCTTACCAATGCGCTCGGCCAGCTCACTGTAGCTCACCGTTACGCCAGGCGGAATGGCGCGTAATGCCTGCCAAACCTGCTGCTGAAAAGCCGTGCCTCGAATATCCAGCGGCAGCGTAAACTCAGCCGTTGGCGACTCAATAAAGCTAACAACCTGCGCCACCCGGGAGGCAAATGCCTCATTGCCGGGCGTAAGCTGCGAACGCGGAAACTCACTTTCCAGTTCATCTATCAGTGCCTCGGCGTTCTCACCTAACAAAATGGCGCAAATTCCACGTTCGCTTTCTGCTACCAGGAATTCACCCAGTAGGCATGAGCCGACCACGAACTGCACGTGAGCACGAGCGCCTCCCTGCCGGTATTGGCTCGCCGTCATGCCAAGCGTCTCATCAGCCTGATGGTAGAACGCGCTGCCGGACTGAAAACCTGCATCAAAAATAGCCTTTGTTACCTCTGTTCCCTGCGCGAGCGCGTCACGCAGCCGACGAGCACGATGCGCTTTTTGCCATTCGTTCGGCGTTAAGCCGGTGACGCTTTTGAACAGTCGATGAAAGTGAAAGCTGCTCATGGCAACCTGCCCTGCCAGCTCATCAAGCGTGAGAGGTGAATCGCTGGCTTCAATAATGCGACAGGCCTCTTCAATACGCGCAACCCGTTGAAGCTCGGGGGCCAGTTTGTCTGGCTGACAGCGTTTACAGGCCCGAAAACCAGCGTTCTGCGCCGCTTTTGGCGTATCGTAGAAGGCGGTATTTTCACGCAGTGGGCGGCGTGCGCGGCAGGATGGCCGGCAAAATATACCGGTCGTTTTGACGGCAAAGACAAACGTCCCGTCGGCGAGAGCATCACGCTGTTCAACCGCCTGCCAGCGCTGCTGCTCCGTGATAAACCCGTGTGGCTGTTTCATGGTTGCGACCTCATGCTTATCTTAACGATACCATCATGGCAGCCTCGGCCGGATGAAAAACTCGGGTTCTTGCTTTTTAATTTTTTTCGCCGATCAGGAAGGTTTTGAACTGCGGCGACATCCAGCTTCGGAATCCGTCCCCTTCTTTGCTGATTAGGTAAACGGCCAGGCCTTCTTTCTCCGCAACCTGTTTGGCTTTTTCTTCCCCCAGTACCATCAGGCCAGTGTCCCAGCCGTCCGCCTCCATCGCCGTGGGAGCGATGACCGTTGCCGAGACGAGCTTGTGCTCGATAGGCCGCCCGGTTTGCGGGTTAATGATGTGTGAGATGCGCTTCCCATCGAGCTCATAATAGTTGCGGTAACTGCCTGAAGTACTGATGCCGTGACCGTTGATATCCACCATCGCCTGCACGGCATTTTCCCTGTCCGTTGGCTTCTGAATGGCCACTCGCCAGGCTTTCCCCGCCGGATTAGTCCCTCGAGTGGTCACTGCACCACCGACAGAAACGAGATAACGGCTAATACCATTTTGCTCCATCAGGCGGGCAAGATGATCGGCCGCGTAGCCTTCACCGATAGTCGACAGATCGACATACAGCCCGGGAAGATCCTTTTGCAGCCACTGCTGCCCGGCAGCATTCACCACCTTCAGATGCTGCAGACCCGTCAGCGCCTTCGCCGCATCGATTTGCGCCTGGTTTGGCGTGTGCAGGGGCTGCTTATCTGGCCCAAACCCCCACAAATTAACCAGCGGTCCAACCGTGATGTCCATGGCACCCGCGGTTTTTGCACCGATGCGCAGCGCCATGGTGACGATATCGCTCATCGCCTCGCTTACCGGATACGGCTCAGTGCTGACTGACTGGTTAAAGAGGGAGAGTGCCGAATCCTTTTTCCAGGTCGACATCAATCTGTCATCGCCATCCAACTGATCCTGAATTTTTTTCTGCAGCACGGATTTTTGTGCAGCATCCACGTCGGCCAGGCTAACACGCCAGTAAGTCCCCATGGTTTTGCCTTCCAGCACCAGCGCCTTTGCGGCGCTGTTTTGAGCGTTATCGCACCCTGCCAGGGCTAAAAGAGCTACGGCAAAGCAGCCGCGACGAATAAGGCGTAAATCCATGGTGTTGTTCTCCAGTTTCGGGAGCATAAGGGTACAGCAAATGAGACGAAGAGATGAGGTAACCGGCGGGTCATTGAGGGTTAAGACATAAAAAAGGCGCCTTGCGGCGCCTTTATCAGCTTGAGCGGAATTAGAACTGGTAAACCAGACCTACACCCACGATGTCATCGGTACCGATGCCAGCAGCCTGAGTGAATTCATTTTTGTCCAGCAGGTTGATTTTGTAGTCAACGTAGGTGGACATGTTTTTGTTGAAGTAGTAAGTCGCGCCAACATCAACATATTTCAGCAGATCCTGGTCGCCGTAGCCGTTTTCCAGGTTCTTACCTTTAGACTGCAGGTAAGCAACGGATGGACGCAGACCGAAGTCGAACTGGTACTGAGCAACAACTTCGAAGTTCTGTGCTTTGTTAGCAAAGCCCAGGTTACCAGCGCGAGTTGCGTTGTAGGTCTGGGTGTACTGCGTTGCCAGGTAGATGTTGTTCGCGTCATATTTCAGGCCGCCGGTGTAGGTGGTTGCATCGTCACCATGGCCGAGCAAGCCAGCAGTATTGTTCTGCTCAGTAGTACGTTTGGAGCTGGAGATAGCAGAACCCACGCTGAAGCCTTCACCCAGAGCATAAGTCAGGGAGCCACCGAAGCCGTCACCGTTCTGTTTCAGCACGTTACGACCATTGTTGGTAGAACCTTCGCCGCTCTGGCTACCGTTTTTACCCTGATACTGCAGAGCAAAGTTCAGGCCATCAACCAGACCGAAGAAGTCGGTGTTACGGTAGGTGGCAACGCCGTTAGCACGCTGCTGCAGGAAGTTGTCAGAACCGTAAGTGTCACCGCCGAACTCTGGCAGAACGTCAGTCCAGGAAGTCACGTCGTAAACAACGCCGTAGTTACGACCGTAGTCGAAAGAACCCGCCTGGCCGAATTTCAGACCGGCAAATGCCAGACGAGTCCATGCCTGGTTGCCAGAAGATTCAGTGTTGTTCGCCTGAACGTTGTATTCCCACTGGCCGTAACCGGTCAGCTGGTCATTGATCTGGGTTTCGCCTTTGAAGCCGAAACGAACGTAAGTCTGGTCGCCGTCAGCACTTTTGTCGTTAGAGAAATAGTGCAGACCATCAACTTTACCGTACAGGTCTAATTTGTTGCCGTCTTTGTTATAAATTTCGGCTGCATTTGCAGCGCCTGCTACCAGCAGAGCCGGTACCAGAAGGGATAGTGCTTTAACTTTCATCTTATTAACCCTCTGTTATATGCCTTATTTTATTTACCACTGCTTACTGATTAACCCTCTAATCAGTCGGCAAATTCATTGTCCAAAACAAATACCGAATAATCCAACGAGAATATGATACGAAAACTATATAGATGTTTCATTTGTCTATATAGATGTATCAAAATGTATATAACAGGGAACTTTTTTTAGCACGAATAGCTAAAAATATAAGCATGAATAATCAAAAAATAATAACAAAACATCAAAATCAATGACTTATGCTTAAATAAAAAAAGTAGCACTGAATGATAATTTTTTTCTCACTTTCGGAGATAAAATCATTATCGCTATCATCATTAACTTTATTTATTACCGTCATTCGAATCTGAATGTCCGTTTACCCCTATTAATACCGGATGCATGCATCCGGTTTTTTTTTACCATTCTTTACACAACTTTAATATCCTTGTGCTACCGATGAAATTTGTAACGTCTGTTAATTAATCGATCTGCTTTTTTTCTTCATATTTCATATCGAATGCGGATTTTTCTTAAAAAAATATATCCCCCAGACCCAACATGCCAGCCTTCATTATTTGTACAAATCTTCTTCAGCTGTACAAATTACCTACAAGACTTAACGCAAATCCTTATTTAAGGATTTATCCTAATAATCAGTTACCTGAAAAACACCTGAGAACCCCCTATACTGCGTCAGACTGCTGACGGCACCGCCAGATAAAGGTATTCTTAGCGTCGGCAGGCGTGAATACGCTAAAGCCAAACGGTCCCCCGAGCGGGTTGACCCTCTATCATCCAGGATTGGCGAGGCTTCGCCGGGTTACATACATACAATGAGCCAGTCTGAAAATACGTCGCTAAATAAGTTTTCACTGTTCCCCGGTAACATCACGCGTTTCTTTTTGTTGCTGACTATCGTGCTGCTTGTCGCGATGGGCGTGCTGGTACAAAGCGCCGTCAATGCCTGGCTTAAAGATAAAAGCTACCAGATTGTCGACATCACGCATGCCCTGCATAAGCGCGTAGAGACCTATCGCTACGCGACGTGGCAAATCTACGACAACATTGCAACTGCCCCTGCCACCGCCGGTGAGGGCCTGCAGGAAACACGCTTACGGCAGGACGTTTACTATCTAGACAAACCGCGCAGCAAAACCGAAGCGCTGATCTTTGGTTCTCATGACAGCTCAACGCTGGAAATGACGCAGCGGATATCCGGCTACCTCGACACACTGTGGGGAGCCGAAAATAGCCCATGGTCGATGTACTACCTGAACGGCCAGGACAACAGCATGATTCTGGTCTCTACCCTGCCGCTAAAAGATCTCTCCTCTGGCTTTAAAGATTCCGGCGTCGGTACCATTGTCGACTCACGCCGGGCAGAGATGCTGCAGCAGGCCAATGCCCTGGACGAGAGAGAAAGCTTCTCACCGCTGCGCAAGTTAAACTGGCAAAATGGCCACTATTTCACGCTCAGGACTACCTTTAACCAACCGGGGCATCTGGCCACCGTGGTCGCATTCGACCTGCCTATTAATGACCTCATCCCGCCGACAATGTCTCTGGACAGCTTCCAGCTCGAGCCAGATGAGCGTCAGCGCACGGCTGTTGCGGCAACGGATAAAGACGATCCCGACAGCGTAAGCATTAATTTTAATAGCGCTCGCATTGAAATCACCGCGCCGGTCGCAACGACTCAGCTCCAGCTGGTCTGGCAGGTACCCTTTGGCTCGCTGATGATGGATACGCTGCAAAACATTCTTCTTCCTCTGCTGCTGAATATTGCGCTGCTTGGGTTAGCCGTGTTTGGCTTCGCCACTTTCCG
Source organism: Enterobacteriaceae bacterium RIT693 (assembly GCA_009668225.1). Lineage (GTDB taxonomy): Bacteria > Pseudomonadota > Gammaproteobacteria > Enterobacterales > Enterobacteriaceae > Cedecea. The sequence continues at coordinate 181,291 of WJYK01000008.1, forward strand.
TCAGCAGCCTCAGCGCCAGGCGGAAAGCAACCCGGGTAACGGTGAGCTGCAAATCCTGCGCGCGCTGAATGAAGAGATTGTAGCGATCCTGCCACTCGGCCTGCTGGTTCACGATCTCGATGCCAACCGCACCGTGATAAGCAACAAAATTGCCGACCACCTGCTGCCCCATCTAAATTTGCAAAACATCATTTCGATGGCGGATCAGCACCAGGGCGTGATTCAGGCCACGGTAAACAATGAGCTGTATGAAATCCGCCAGTTCCGCAGTCAGATAGCGCCGCGCACGCAGATTTTTGTTATCCGCGATCAGGATCGTGAAATTCTGGTGAACAAGAAGCTCAAGCAGGCACAGCGCCTGTATGAGAAAAACCAGCAAGGGCGCGCTGCCTTTATGCAGCACATTGGCGAAGCGTTACAGCTCCCGGCCAAACAGCTGGCTGAACATGCCGCAGAGATTAGCGACAACACACATCTGCGGCTCGCGAACGACGCCCAGACTATTGTGCGTCTGGTCGATGAAATCCAGCTGTTAAATATGCTGGAAGCCGACAGCTGGAAAACCAACGCCTGCGAATTTTCTATTCAATCGCTGATCGATGAAGTGGCCCTGTCGATGCTACCGATCATCAAACGTAAGGGGCTGCAGTTGCTCATCAACAACAACCTGCCGGCCGACGAAAAGCGCCACGGCGACAGGGATGTGCTGCGTAAGATTCTGGAGCTCCTGCTGCATTACTCCGTTACCACGACGCAGATCGGTAAAATTACGCTCGACATCAGTGAAGAGGAAGCCGGGCCAGACCGCCTGCTGTTCCGCGTGCTGGATACCGGCACCGGCATCGGCGGCGGCGAGGTAGACAACCTGCACTTCCCGTTCCTCAATGAGACCAGCGAAGACCGCTATGGCCAGGCAAATGGTCTGGCTTTCTATCTCTGCGATCGTCTTGCACGCAAGCTTGGCGGACACCTGAATATCAAAACGCGCCAGGATATTGGGACACGCTATAATTTACACATCAGAATGGCCGCAGAACCGCAGGCAGATATGCAGGATGAGAAGCTGCTGGACGACGTAGTTGCGATGCTGGATATCACCTCTAACGAGGTACGTACAATTGTGACCCGCATGCTGGAAAACTGGGGAGCGAACTGTATTTCCCCGGATGAAAGGCTGTCGAGTCAAGAGTTTGATATCTTCCTGACTGATAATCCGTCTAATCTTACTGCTTCGGGCTTGCTTTTAAGCGATGATGAAAACGGGATGCGGAAAATCGCGCCTGGCCAGTTCCGGGTTAACTTTAATATCAGCAATGCTATGCAGGACGCCGTTCTGCAGCTGATTGAAAACCAACTGGCGGAGGAAGATATACCGGATTCGCCTCCGGGCGGCGACGAAAACGCTCAGCTGCACGCCAGCGGTTATTACGCGCTGTTTGTCGACACGGTACCGGAAGATGTCACCAGACTGTATACTGAATCCGCAGCGGGCGACTTTGCCGCTCTGGCTCAGACTGCGCACCGCCTGAAGGGCGTGTTTGCGATGCTGAATCTGGTACCCGGCAAGCAGTTATGTGAAACGTTGGAGCATCATATTCGTGAAAGTGATGCTCTAAACATACAAAAATATATCAGCGACATTGATGCTTACGTCAAAAGTCTGCTGTAGCAAGGTAGCCTATTACATGAACAATATGAACGTAATTATTGCTGACGACCACCCGATTGTTCTGTTCGGCATTCGTAAGTCTCTTGAGCAGATCGAATGGGTGAATGTTGTCGGTGAATTTGAAGATTCCACAGCGCTTATCAATAACTTGCCTAAGCTTGAAGCCAATGTTCTGATTACAGATCTTTCTATGCCGGGCGACAAATACGGCGACGGTATCACGCTGATTAAATACATCAAGCGCCACTTCCCTAATCTGTCGATCATCGTCCTGACCATGAATAACAATCCGGCTATTCTTAGCGCGGTGCTGGATCTGGATATCGAAGGGATCGTCTTAAAACAGGGCGCACCAACCGACCTGCCAAAGGCACTTGCCGCCCTGCAGAAAGGTAAAAAATTCACGCCGGAGAGCGTCTCCCGCCTGCTGGAAAAAATCAGCGCAGGTGGCTATGGTGACAAACGCCTGTCACCAAAAGAGAGCGAAGTGCTTCGCCTGTTCGCGGAAGGTTTCCTGGTCACCGAGATTGCCCGCAAGCTAAACCGCAGTATCAAAACCATCAGCAGCCAGAAGAAATCCGCGATGATGAAATTGGGCGTGGAAAACGATATCGCCCTGCTGAACTACCTCTCCTCTGTGAGCCTGACTCCGGCGGACAAAGAGTAATTCACACAAAGCCCTATGAAAGAAAAAGCCCCGCATTTGAGTGCGAGGCTTTTTTTATTGTCCTGCGTTATCAGGCATCACGGGTACTGCGCACCCGGGCAGCATACACCGCCAGCGTCTGTTTAATGACGTCCAGCGTCACCGGTTTAGACAGGCAGCTGTCCATTCCGGACTCAAGGCACCGCTGCTTCTCTTCAGCAAGGGCATTGGCCGTCACGCCAATCACCGGCAGCGTCAGCCCCAACTGACGAATACGCTGGGTCAGGCGATAACCGTCCATATTCGGCATGTTGACGTCGCTAAGCACAATATCAATATGGTTTTTACTGAGCACGTTCAGCGCATCCACGCCGTCGTTCGCCGTTTTGCACTGGTAGCCAAGCGAACCCAGCTGGTCTGCCAACAGACGACGGTTAATCGGATGGTCATCGACCACCAGAATCATCATGTCGTCGTTCTGCTCGCTTATCTCGTTCACCGCGACCAGTGCCGGTGAGCTGCCCGGTACGTCTACGGTAATGCTGTAGATCCGCCCCAAAAGCGGCAACAATTCGTGCGGCGCAGCCACGCTGTGTACCCAGCAGGCAGGTTCAAATTCAACGGGGATCCCAATATGGCGGCGGCAGAAGACAATTGCCGCCCGTCCGCCCCACGGAGCAGCAAGATTATCATCGGTGATCAAAATATCGTCACTGCCCGGTGTCTCACCCGACCAGGTGTGGGCATGTAGCCCATTCTTAACCAGCAATGATTCCAGATAGCTGCTGAGATAATCATTACGAACCGCCAACCAACAGCGCTTGCCGGCCAGCCCTTCGACGTTATTCTTCGGTGCGAACTGCGCCTTATACAGCGGTATACGCACCGTAAACTGGCTCCCCATACCGGATTCAGTATCCACCGAAATATCGCCGTCCATCATGCTGATGAGCTTTTCGCAAATCGCCAGGCCCAGTCCAGTCCCCTGGAAGTTACGCTGCACGCCGGTCCCCACCTGGAAGAAAGGATCGAAGAGTCTCGTGACCTCTTTAGTCGGGATCCCAACGCCGGTATCGCGTACGCGGAAGCTGAGATAGTCACCATTAATGGAGACATGCAGGATGATGCAGCCAATATCGGTAAACTTAATCGCATTGCTCAACAGGTTCGAAATAACCTGCTGAAGCCGCATAGGATCGCCCTGCAGCGTCAGCGGCACGTCAGCGTCGATAAAGCAGTAAAGGCCGAGCTGCTTACGTACCACGAGCGGTAAATAGTTGGCCGTAATATGGCTCATCACTTCGCGCGGTGAGAACTCACGCGGCTCGATTTTCAGCTGCTCGGACTCAATTTTAGAGAAGTCGAGAATGTCGCTGATGATTTTCAACAGCAGGCTGGAGGAGTTATTCATCGCCGTGACCAGCCTGTCGACGCCTTTCGGCAGCTCTTTCGTTTGCAGGAGGTCGAGGTTACCGATAATACCGTAGAGCGGCGTACGCAGTTCGTGACTGACGGTGGCAAGGAACATCGATTTCGACTGGCTCGCCTGCTCGGACGCCTGCGCCATCTCTTGCAGCGACTCTTCCATCTTCACACGGGCGCTAACGTCAACCAGCACGCAAATCGCCACGTTCTCATTGCGATAGCGTGAATGCACAAAACTGATTTGCAGATTGGTGTGGTTGCTGGTTAGCACATCTACAAAGTTCACCTGCTGGCCACAGATAATCTGCGTCAGCCTTTGCCTGTCCTCATGGGTCAACATGTTCAGGTAGTTGTGCGCCAGCTCGTTACTCAGAATATTGGTGCCGTCCTGAGTTCGCAGAATACAAATACCCACGGGCGCGGAGGCGACAATTTTCCGGTTGAACTGCTCGTGTTCTTCCAGGCGCTGGGCGTCACTCTCGGCAGGAATAAATATTCGCCGCTCGTACATTCTTGCCAGGGTAAACAGCACGATCCCCACCAGCACGTTGAGTAAAACCGCATTGAGGATAAGCATCCTGATGCTTTCCAGCACCAGGTCAACAGGCACGGAGTAGATAACGCTCAGCGATGAAGGCGGCAGATTCTTTTTCAATACCAGCGCCTTAAAGCCTGCCGTGTAGCCAAACCAGGAGCGATCCTGGATCCAGCGGCTTTCAGGTTCGATACGTGATTCCGGGCCGGTCAGCGAAATCAATGGGTGACCGTTTTCATCCAGAATGGTGACGCCGATGGGCAACGTTCCGGGCGTGAGGAAGTTCTCCATGCGAACCGTTTGTTCAATGCCCAATAGCGCCTGCAGGCGCGTCGCCAGATAGACCGGCGTTAAAGTATAAAAGTAGCCAATTCCGGCACGAGGTCCCTGGCCAATCCAGTAGATGCTATTGGCACGTTCATCCTGAGGTGCAGTGCGGTACTTCATGATGCGTTCATGCAGCGTTTTAAGGGCGTTTTCCCGCTCCAGTGGCATATCGCGCAGGCCAAAGTCCGCCATACATAAATTATCGCCACCAATCAGAAAAACGCGATTCAGGTCGTAAGCGGCTGAGAAATTATCGCGCCAGTAGCGCAGGAACCACGAGAGGGATTGCAGCGAGCTTCGCCACGTTGTGCTCACCGCCGAGCAGTCCGAGTCCGGGAACAGCGGCATAAACGTCGGCGCTTCGGTTTTATCTTCGTTTTGTTCAAGCGGAGGCAGCACGCCATTTGGGGCGGTAAGGCGGTTTTCAGCAATGTATTTAAGCTCTTTCACCACGTCAGAAGTACGCTGAATATAGCGCTGAGCCTGGTCAAAGCTGATATTGAATTCCTGACGGATTTCCGACTCTTTATCGTGCAACGCGTTAACGATATAAAACACGGAAAACAGCGCGATAAGCAACCATAGTAAAAGCGCTAACGCCCTGAACAGGTAGCGCGAAATTTTAAGCGTGCTGCGGAAAGAGACGAGATATTTCAAATTGAACCTGGAGGTACGCGACGAGTAAATAGAGATGCGCTTAAGGTAGCCGCAAAACCCTTGTCCCGCAACGGCAAACAAAAAAGGCCGCAAAAGCGGCCTTCCAGATACAGAACTGTGCTTAGATAAGCATCGTTCTTCCAGAGAGCACTTGCAAATAAACCAGGGAAATCAATTCATTGATTTTCTTCAGATAACCACAGTAAAGGAATAACCACGCTTATTCCTTTACTGTCAGAACGTTAAAGGGCCGCAAAAGCGGCCCTTTATTTACAGACAATTCCGGATTATTCGTCCGCGTCGTCCGCTACATCATCATCGGTGTCGGCTTCCGGCGCGATATCATCGTCGCCTTCCGCTACGCTACCGTCGATGCTGTCCAGTTCTTCGTCATCCACCGGCTCGGCCACGCGCTGCAGACCCACTACGTTTTCATCTTCCGCCGTGCGGATGAGGATTACGCCCTGAGTGTTACGCCCGACTACGCTGACCTCAGACACGCGTGTACGCACCAGCGTACCGGCATCCGTTATCATCATGATCTGGTCGGTATCTTCCACCTGAACCGCGCCAACGACGCTGCCGTTGCGCTCGGTGACTTTGATAGAGATAACGCCCTGCGTTGCACGAGACTTGGTTGGGTATTCTGCCGCTGCGGTACGTTTACCGTAGCCATTCTGCGTGACGGTCAGAATTGAACCTTCACCGCGAGGAATGATCAGAGACACCACTTTATCTTCACCGGCCAGTTTAATACCGCGAACGCCTGTTGCGGTTCGGCCCATGGTACGAACGGCGTCTTCTTTGAAGCGCACCACTTTACCCGCAGCCGAGAACAGCATGGCTTCATCGCTACCGTTGGTCAAATCAACGCCAATCAGCTCGTCACCCTCGTTGAGGTTAACGGCGATAATGCCCGCAGAACGTGGGCGGCTGAAGTCGGTCAGCGCGGTTTTCTTCACGGTACCGCTTGCGGTTGCCATGAAGACGTTGATGCCTTCTGCGTACTCGCGCACCGGCAGAATTGCGGTGATGCGCTCATCCTGCTCAAGCGGCAGCAGGTTCACAATTGGGCGGCCACGTGCGCCACGGCTCGCTTCTGGCAGCTGATAAACCTTCATCCAGTACAGGCGACCACGGCTGGAGAACAGCAGGATCGTGTCATGGGTGTTAGCCACCAGCAGGCGATCGATAAAGTCTTCTTCTTTTATACGTGCGGCTGACTTGCCTTTGCCGCCACGGCGCTGCGCTTCATAGTCGGTCAGCGGCTGATACTTCACATAGCCCTGGTGAGACAGGGTGACCACCACATCTTCCTGGTTGATCAGATCTTCAATGTTGATATCCGCGGTGTTGGCCGTGATCTCCGTGCGGCGATTGTCGCCGAACTGATCGCGCATCGCTTCCAGCTCTTCACGAATCACTTCCATCAGACGCTCGGCGCTGCCCAGAATATGCAGGAGCTCGGCAATCTGCTGCAGCAGCTCTTTATACTCGTCGAGCAGTTTTTCGTGCTCAAGGCCGGTCAGTTTCTGCAGACGTAAATCCAGAATCGCCTGAGCCTGCTGCTCGGTGAGGAAGTATTTGCCGTCGCGAATGCCGAATTCTGGCTCCAACCACTCAGGACGCGCGGCGTCGTCACCGGCACGTTCCAGCATCGCGGCAACGTTACCCAGATCCCACGAACGGGCAATCAGGCCAGCTTTTGCCTCTGCGGCATTCGGCGAGTGACGAATCAACTCAATGATCGGGTCGATGTTCGCCAGCGCGATCGCCAAACCTTCAAGGATATGGGCGCGATCGCGAGCTTTGCGCAGCTCAAAGATAGTACGGCGGGTCACCACTTCGCGGCGGTGGCGCACGAACGCAGACAGGATATCTTTCAGGTTCATGATCTTCGGCTGACCATGGTGCAGTGCCACCATGTTGATACCGAAGGAAACCTGCAGCTGAGTCTGTGAATAAAGGTTATTGAGCACCACTTCGCCGACGGCGTCGCGCTTGATCTCAATAACAATACGCATACCGTCTTTGTCAGATTCATCGCGCAGGGCGCTGATGCCTTCCACGCGTTTGTCTTTCACCAGCTCGGCGATTTTCTCGATCAGGCGAGCCTTGTTCACCTGATAAGGAATTTCGTGAACGATGATGGTTTCGCGACCGGTTTTGGCGTCCGCTTCCACTTCGGCACGCGCACGAATATAAATTTTACCACGACCGGTACGGTAGGCTTCTTCAATACCGCGGCGGCCGTTAATGATAGCGGCAGTCGGGAAATCAGGGCCTGGGATATGCTCCATCAGCCCTTCAACGCTGATGTTCTCGTCTTCGATATAGGCGAGGCAGCCGTTGATGACTTCGGTAATGTTGTGCGGCGGAATATTCGTCGCCATCCCTACCGCGATACCGGATGAACCGTTTACCAGCAGGTTAGGAATTTTAGTCGGCATGACGTCTGGAATTTTTTCGGTGCCGTCGTAGTTATCGACGAAATCAACCGTCTCTTTTTCCAGGTCGGCCATCAGCTCGTGGGCGATCTTCGACATACGGATTTCCGTATAACGCATCGCTGCGGCAGAGTCGCCGTCTACGGAGCCGAAGTTACCCTGGCCGTCAACCAGCATGTAACGCAGGGAAAATGGCTGTGCCATACGGACGATGGTGTCATAAACCGCGGTATCACCATGAGGGTGATATTTACCGATTACGTCACCAACAACACGGGCGGATTTTTTATATGCTTTGTTCCAGTCATTGCCCAATACGTTCATCGCGTAAAGTACGCGACGGTGTACCGGCTTAAGTCCATCTCGGACATCTGGCAGTGCGCGGCCGACAATAACCGACATCGCATAATCCAGATACGAGCTCTTAAGCTCTTCCTCAATGTTGACCGGCGTAATTTCTCTGGCAAGGTCGCTCATGTAACCGCTATCCCTCTACTGTTTTCCCGGATTCAAAGGTCGCAAATTATAACACATCCGGCCCTGTGTGGGGAAACCTGAACGCAATTGTCGGCGCTTTATTCACGCCGCCAGCCTGATATACTGCCAGCCTCAACATCTGCAAGGAGTCACCGCTGTAATGAATGCTGAAAACCAACCGGTTATGCAGAACGTCGACCACGATGAAATCGCCAAATTTGAAGCTGTCGCTTCCCGCTGGTGGGATCTGGAAGGTGAATTTAAGCCGCTGCATCGCATCAACCCGCTGCGTTTGGGCTACATCAATCAGCGTGCTGGCGGGCTGTTCGGCAAAACGGTTCTGGATGTTGGCTGCGGCGGCGGCATTTTGGCGGAAAGCATGGCGCGCGAAGGCGCGAGTGTTACCGGCCTGGATATGGGGTTCGAACCGCTGCAGGTGGCGCGCCTTCATGCGCTGGAAAGCGGTATCAAGGTGAATTATGTTCAGGAAACCGTAGAGCAGCACGCGGACAAACACACCGGGCAGTATGACGTGGTGACCTGTATGGAAATGCTGGAGCACGTCCCTGACCCACAATCGGTAGTGCACGCCTGCGCTCGCCTGGTGAAGCCCGGCGGCCACGTTTTCTTCTCTACCATCAACCGCAACGGTAAAGCCTGGCTGATGGCCGTCGTCGGTGCAGAATATGTCATGCGCATGGTGCCTAAAGGCACGCACGATGTTAAAAAGTTTATCAAGCCTGCCGAGCTCTTAAGCTGGGTGGACGAAACCCCGCTTCGCGAACGCCACATGACCGGGCTGCATTTCAACCCGGTGACCAACACGTTCAAGCTTGGCCCGGGAGTAGATGTTAATTATATGCTGCATACTGAAGCATAAAACGGCATATCGTATAAGGATTGATTATCGATAATTGCGCCAGAATCGTTGCGCAATTATCGATGAAGTTTAAGAAATCAGCACCCGATCAAAATTTTCATTTTTTTTGCATCCCATTGACAATTCCCTCAAGCCTTACGTGACGTGGACTTACGAAAAAAGCGCCCCGCTGAACCTCATTTTATTGCTGAAATCAATACTTGTACTGAACGGATTCCTTACTAGAATACTCACCATCTAGTGACCATTTTGTCACCCACCCCCTATATATAGTATTTATCCACAGAGTTAGTCACAGGCTAGCGGATGTGCATAAATCAGGGGAAAACTCATCTCACGGACAGGTAAAACTCACATGAATCAGAGTCTGCTGGTTACAAAACGCGATGGCAGCAAAGAGCGCATCAATCTGGATAAAATTCATCGAGTGCTCGACTGGGCCGCTGAGGGACTTAACAATGTCTCCGTTTCACAGGTAGAGCTGCGTTCCCATATCCAGTTTTATGACGGCATCAAAACCTCTGACATTCATGAAACCATCATTAAGGCCGCAGCCGATCTGATCTCCCGTGACGCGCCCGATTATCAATATCTTGCCGCACGCCTGGCGATTTTCCACCTGCGTAAAAAAGCCTACGGCCAGTTTGAACCGCCGAAGCTGTACGATCAGGTGGTTAAAATGGTTGAGTTGGGCAAATACGATCAACATCTGCTGGAAGACTACACGGAAGAAGAGTTCGAGCAGATGGACGATTTCATCGATCACTGGCGTGACATGAACTTCTCCTACGCGGCCGTTAAGCAGCTGGAAGGTAAATACCTGGTGCAGAACCGCGTCTCTGGCGAAATCTACGAGAGCGCGCAGTTCCTTTACATCCTGGTGGCTGCCTGCCTGTTCTCCGGCTACCCGCGTGAAACCCGACTCAGCTACGTCAAGCGTTTCTATGATGCGGTTTCCACCTTCAAAATTTCCCTGCCTACGCCAATTATGTCCGGCGTGCGCACCCCGACTCGCCAGTTCAGCTCCTGCGTACTGATCGAGTGCGGCGACAGCCTGGATTCTATCAACGCCACCTCCAGCGCTATTGTGAAATACGTTTCCCAGCGTGCTGGCATCGGCATCAATGCCGGTCGCATTCGTGCCCTGGGCAGCCCGATTCGCGGCGGTGAAGCGTTCCACACCGGCTGTATCCCGTTCTACAAGCACTTCCAGACCGCGGTGAAGTCTTGCTCTCAGGGCGGCGTGCGTGGCGGGGCTGCCACCCTGTTCTACCCGATGTGGCACCTGGAAGTTGAAAGTCTGCTGGTGCTGAAAAACAACCGTGGCGTAGAAGGCAACCGCGTGCGCCACATGGACTACGGCGTCCAGATCAACAAGCTGATGTATACCCGCCTGCTGAAAGGCGAAGAGATCACGCTGTTCAGCCCGTCCGACGTACCGGGCCTGTACGATGCGTTCTTCGCCGACCAGGAGAAGTTCGAGAGCCTGTACACCAAATATGAGAAAGACGACAGCATCCGCAAACAGCGCGTGAAGGCGGTCGAGCTGTTCTCCCTGATGATGCAAGAACGCGCCTCTACTGGCCGTATCTACATCCAGAACGTTGACCACTGCAACACCCACAGCCCGTTTGATCCGGCCATTGCACCAGTGCGCCAGTCCAACCTGTGCCTGGAGATCGCGCTGCCGACCAAACCGCTGGACGATGTTAACGACGAAAACGGCGAAATTGCCCTGTGTACCCTGTCCGCGTTCAACCTTGGCGTTATCGAAAGCCTGGACGATCTTGAAGAGATGGCCGTGCTGGCGGTACGCGCGCTTGACGCTCTGCTCGACTACCAGGATTACCCAATTCTGGCGGCAAAACGCGGCGCAATGGGCCGCCGCACTCTGGGTATCGGCGTGATTAACTTTGCCTACTATCTGGCGAAGCACGGCGTGCGTTACTCCGACGGCAGCGCAAACAACCTGACGCACAAGACCTTCGAAGCGATTCAGTACTACCTGCTGAAAGCGTCAAACGAACTGGCAAAAGAGCAAGGCGCCTGCCCGTGGTTCAACGAAACCACCTATTCGAAAGGTATTCTGCCGATCGATACCTATAAGAAAGACCTGGATGCCATCAGCAACGAGCCGCTGCACCTGGACTGGGAAGGCCTGCGTGAGTCCATCAAAACGCACGGCCTGCGCAACTCCACGCTTTCCGCCCTGATGCCGTCCGAGACCTCTTCGCAGATCTCCAACGCCACTAACGGTATTGAACCACCGCGCGGCCACATCAGCATTAAAGCGTCGAAGGACGGTATCCTGCGCCAGGTTGTGCCGGATTATGAACTGCTGAAAAACAATTATGAGCTGCTGTGGGAAATGCCGAATAACGACGGCTATCTGCAGCTGGTTGGCCTGATGCAGAAGTTTATCGACCAGTCGATTTCTGCCAACACCAACTACGATCCGACGCGCTTCCCGTCTGGCAAAGTGCCGATGCAGCAGCTGCTGAAAGATCTGCTGACCGCCTATAAATTCGGTGTGAAGACCCTGTACTATCAAAACACCCGTGACGGCGCGGAAGATACTCAGGATGACCTGGCACCTTCCATCCAGGACGATGGCTGCGAAAGCGGCGCATGTAAAATCTGATTTTCGTTTTTCCCTCACCTCTGCTTCTCCCGGCACCGTGCCAGTTCCCTCTCCCTTTGGGAGAGAGCCGGGGTGAGGGGAAACAAAAATAATGGAATTAAAATAATGGCTTACACTACTTTTTCACAGACGAAAAACGACCAACTCGCCGAGCCGATGTTCTTTGGTCAGTCGGTTAACGTGGCGCGCTACGATCAGCAAAAATACGACATCTTCGAAAAACTGATTGAAAAGCAGCTCTCCTTCTTCTGGCGCCCGGAAGAAGTGGACGTCTCCCGCGACCGTATTGACTTCCAGGCACTGCCGGAACATGAGAAGCACATCTTCATCAGCAACCTGAAGTACCAGACGCTGCTGGACTCCATTCAGGGCCGCAGCCCGAACGTGGCGCTGCTTCCTCTGATCTCTATCCCGGAGCTGGAAACCTGGGTTGAAACCTGGGCGTTTAGCGAGACCATTCACTCTCGCTCCTACACCCACATCATCCGCAACATCGTGAACGATCCGGCGATTGTCTTCGACGATATCGTCACCAATCAGGAAATCCTCAAGCGTGCCAAAGATATCTCTGGCTACTACGACGACCTGATTGAGATGACCAGCTACTGGCACCTGCTGGGCGAAGGCACTCACACCGTGAACGGCAAAACCGTCACCGTGAACCTGCGTGCGCTGAAACGCCAGCTGTATCTCTGCCTGATGAGCGTGAACGCGCTGGAAGCTATTCGCTTCTATGTTAGCTTCGCCTGCTCCTTCGCTTTTGCCGAGCGCGAACTGATGGAAGGCAACGCCAAAATCATCAAGCTGATTGCCCGTGATGAAGCGCTGCACCTGACCGGCACCCAGCATATGCTTAACCTGATGCGCAGCGGTGAAGACGATCCGGAAATGGCGGAAATCGCCGTTGAATGTCGCCAGGAATGCTACGACCTGTTCGTGCTGGCCGCTCAGCAGGAAAAAGAGTGGGCAGACTACCTGTTCCGCGATGGTTCCATGATCGGCCTGAACAAAGACATCCTCTGCCAGTACGTTGAATACATCACCAACATCCGTATGCAGGCCGTGGGGCTTGATCTGCCGTTCCAGACGCGCTCAAACCCAATTCCATGGATTAACGCCTGGCTGGTTTCCGATAACGTACAGGTCGCACCGCAGGAAGTCGAAGTCAGTTCCTATCTGGTCGGTCAGATCGATTCGGAAGTTAACACTGACGACCTGAGCGATTTCCAGCTGTAAGCCATGAGCCGTATTACGCTTAGCATTACCGGCGCACAGCTGATTAGTGAGGAGGAACATCCCTCGCTGCTGGCAACGCTGGAATCTCATCGAGTCTGCGTAGAATATCAGTGCCGGGAAGGGTATTGCGGCTCGTGTCGCATTAAGCTGCTGGCCGGTGAAGTTCAGTGGCTGACCGAACCGCTGGCGTTTATCCAGCCCGGTGAAATTCTCCCCTGCTGCTGCAAAGCGCGGGGCGATATAGAAATCGAGATGTAAAAAAGGCCGCATTCGCGGCCTTTTCTCTTTCCGTTACTTCTGCTTCAGGAACTGAACCGCCTTGTCCGGGAAGTCGGTAAACAGCCCGTCGACGCCCGCTTTGTTGTACAACACCTCGTACAGCTGATTCACATCGCTCACATAGTCAGGCAGCGCATCCGCCCTTACCGTGTACGGATGTACGGTAAGCTTACTGGCATGCGCTTCGGTTACCATATCAGTGAGCCTGACGTTGCCTTTGGTCGAGGACTTCTCCACCAACATATGGTAGTCCGGGCCAACACCGTCGGCATACTGAGCGATTTGCTTCATCGCGCCAGGCTTAAACATCCAGTCGTAGCTGTAGTTCACCCACTTGCCGTCCGGCTGTTTTTCCTGAGTCTCATTCCAGTCGGTATAAGCGATAAGCTGCACCAGTTTAAGATTCATGCCCATTTTCGGCTCAAGCTCGTTTTTAATGCGCTTAAGCTCCGCCGCGTCAAAGCACTGGAGATAAACCTTATCCTGCTTGCCGGTATAGCCGTATCGCTTGAGCACCTCGAGGGTTTTCGCCGCGATATCCTTCCCTGCCTGATGGTGGAACCACGGCGCTTTTATCTCAGGATAAATGCCGATGTTCTTGCCGGTGGAATGGTTCAGCCCCTGAACAAACTCGATTTCTTCTTCAAAGGTGTGCACCCGGAAGTCGGATTTGCCCATCGGGAAGCGCCCCGGATAGGTCTGCACCTGCTTGCCGTCAACGATATCAAAACCTTCGGTGAACTTGAGGGACTTGATTTCCGCCAGCGTAAAGTCGATGGCGTAGTAGCGCCCATCTTTACGCGCACGGTCCGGGAAGCGCTTCGCGACGTCGGTGACCCTGTCCAGATAGTGGTCATGCAGCACCACCAGCCTGTCGTCTTTGGTCATCACCAGGTCTTGCTCAAGGTAGTCCGCTCCCTGAGCATAGGCCATCGCCTTCGCCGGCAGCGTATGCTCAGGCAGATAGCCGCTGGCCCCCCGGTGAGCAATCACGACTTTGTCCGTGCTCTCAGCAAATGCGCTGCTGGTCGCCATCAACACAACGCCCGCCAGTAAGGATGTTGCAATCAGTTTCATTTTGCTCCCCTTAGCCGTTCTTCATCATTTTTTCGTCATGCTGTTTACGCTCGCCAATCATCACCACAATCAGCAGCAACACGGCCAGAACACTGCCGCCAATCATCACGATAAAACCGCCGTCCCAGCCGAAGAAGTCAACGGTATAGCCAACAATGGCGCTGGCCGCGACCGAGCCGCCCAGGTAGCCAAACAGGCCGGTGAAGCCCGCTGCCGTACCCGCCGCTTTCTTAGGTGCAAGCTCAAGCGCATGCAGGCCAATCAGCATCACAGGGCCATAAATCAGGAAGCCGATGACGATCATGCAGGCCATGTCCACGCCCGGGTTACCCGGCGGGTTAAGCCAATAAACCACGGTGGCAATTGTCACCAGCACCATGAAGAACACGCCGGTCGCACCGCGGTTGCCCTTGAATACTTTATCGGACATCCAGCCGCACAGTAGCGTACCGGGAATACCTGCATACTCATAAAGGAAGTAGGCCCAGGACGATTTATCCAGCGCGAAGTGCTTCACTTCCTTCAGGTAGGTTGGTGACCAGTCCAGAATGCCGTAACGCAGCAGGTAGACAAACACGTTGGCAATCGCGATGTACCACAGCAGGCGGTTCGGGAAGACATACTTCATGAAGATCTGCTTCGCCGTCAGCTCTTCTTCCGCTTTCTCGCTGTAATCGTCCGGATAATCGTTTTTATACTCTTCAATCGGCGGCAGACCGCAGGATTGCGGCGTGTCACGCATCAAACCGAAAGCAATAATCGCCACAATGATTGCCGCAAAAGCCGGCATATACAGCGCCGCATGCCAGTCGTTAAACCACGCCATACCCAGCAGGAACAGCAGCGGAGGAATACCGCCGCCCACGTTATGCGCACAGTTCCACACGGAAACAATACTCCCGCGCTCTTTCTGCGACCACCAGTGCACCATAGTGCGTCCGCACGGCGGCCATCCCATACCCTGGAACCAGCCGCACAGGAACAGCAGCACAAACATCACGGCGATGCTTGACGTTGCCCACGGCACAAAGCCCATAAACAGCATCACCGCCGCCGCCATGATAAGCCCGGCAGGCAGAAACACGCGCGGATTCGAACGGTCGGAAACCGAACCCATGATGAATTTCGAAAATCCGTAGGCGATCGAAATCCCGGATAGCGCAAAACCGAGATCGCCACGGGAAAAGCCCTGCTCCACCAGATATGGCATCGCAAGAGTGAAGTTTTTCCTCACCAGGTAATAAGCAGCGTAACCAAAGAAGATGCCCATGAAAATTTGCCAGCGCAGGCGACGATAGACCGGGTCTATCTGCTCCTCTGGCAAACGCGTCTTATGCGCGGCGGGTTTGAAGATACTTAACATACGAGCCTCCGTGGCGTTGATGTTCAGCGGGGGCAAGCGGCCCCTGCCTAATGTTCTTTTTCGAGCACATGGTAGTTATCTACGCGCGTACTTACTGTGAAACATCGCACATAATGTTACATTTTTATTACAAAGAGGCGAAAAGGTGCATGGCATCACGAATAATTTTCGTTTATTGCTCGAATTTGCTCGTAATCAAACATTTCGTGCCTTATTTGTGGCTGAATAACAGTAAATAATGCGGGGATAAAGGAACGCCATGTGAGCAGAGAGACGGACGTGATTATCATTGGCGGAGGAGCAACCGGAGCCGGTATAGCACGTGACTGCGCCCGACGTGGGCTGCGTGTTCTTCTGCTCGAACGCCACGACATTGCGACGGGCGCGACCGGCCGCAACCATGGCCTGCTGCACAGCGGCGCGCGCTATGCGGTCACCGACGGCGAATCCGCACGAGAATGCATTGAGGAAAACCGCATCCTGAGGCGCATCGCCCGCCACTGCATCGAACCCACAGACGGTCTGTTTATCACGCTTCCGGAAGACGACCTGGCGTTTCAGAGCGGGTTTATTGCCGCCTGCCGTCAGGCCGGGATTCACGCAGAAGCGCTGGCCCCCAAAGAGGCTCTGCGTCTTGAACCATCAGCGAACCCGGCGTTAATCGGTGCGGTGCGTGTCCCGGATGGGACGGTCGATCCTTTTCGCCTTACGGCTGCCAATATGCTCGATGCAAAAGAGCACGGCGCAAAGGTACTCACCGGCTGCGAAATTACCGGCCTGATTCGGGAAGGCTCCAGGGTCTGCGGCGTGCGCGTATTCAATCATCTCACCCGGCAATCGGGGGAGTTCCGTGCTCCGATGGTGGTTAATGCCGCCGGGATCTGGGGCCAACACATTGCTGAATATGCCGATCTCAAGGTAAAAATGTTCCCGGCTAAAGGCGCGCTGCTGATCCTCGGCCACAGAATCAATAACATGGTCATCAACCGCTGCCGTAAACCGGCAGACGCCGATATCCTTGTCCCCGGCGACACCATCTCGCTTATTGGCACCACCTCCACGCACATTGACTACGACCAGATTGACAATATGTCCGTCACGCCGGATGAGGTAGATATTCTGATCCGCGAAGGTGAAAAACTGGCTCCGGTACTGGGCCGAACCCGCATTCTTCGGGCCTACGCAGGCGTCAGGCCTCTGGTCGCCAGCGATAACGATCCGACGGGGCGCAGCGTGAGCCGTGGGATTGTGCTGTTGGATCACGCGAAACGCGACGGCATGGACGGTTTTATCACCATTACCGGCGGCAAACTCATGACCTACCGCTTGATGGCGGAATGGGCAACGGACCTGGTTTGCGAGCGGCTTGGGAACAATATCCCCTGTTCCACAGCTTCGACGCCGCTGCCGGGCTCCGAACAAACGGCAGAACAAACGCTGGGCAAAGTTATCTCCTTACCGCCTACGATTCGCGGGTCGGCCGTCTGGCGGCACGGCGACCGCGCTACCCGCCTGCTGAATAACAGCCGGCTTAGCAACAGCCTGGTTTGCGAATGCGAAGCCGTCACCTCCGGTGAGGTTCGCTATGCCATCGACGCCCTCGGCGTAAAAAGCCTGGGTGATTTACGCCGCAGAACGCGTGTGGGCATGGGCACCTGCCAGGGCGAACTTTGCGCCTGCCGTGCCGCGGGCCTGCTGCAGCGCTTCCAGCTCACCACACCGGCACAGTCGCTTGAGCAGCTTTCCCATTTCCTCAACGAACGCTGGAAAGGTGTCCGCCCGATAGCCTGGGGAAATGCGTTACGCGAAAGCGAATTTACCGCCTGGGTCTACCAGGGGCTGTGCGGACTGGATAACGGAGAACAGAGATGAAATTCGACACGATTATCATCGGCAGCGGCCTCGCCGGACTGACCGCAGGAATAAAGCTGGCGGAAAACGGGCAGCGCTGCGCTATCGTCAGCCGCGGGCAAAGTGCGCTGCACTTCTCTTCTGGTTCACTGGATTTACTGTCTGCACTGCCGGACGGCAGCCCGGTTCAGGAGCCTGAGGCCGCGCTGGAAAGCCTGGCTGAACAGGCCCCCCAACATCCCTACAACCTGATGGGTAAAGAAAGCGTGTTGGCTTTTGCCGCAGAAAGCGAACAACTGCTGGCAAGGGCTGGCATCCCCATGACGGGCCATTATCGCCAAAACCACCTGAGAATCACCCCGCTGGGTAAGCAAAGGGCCAGCTGGCTAAGCCCGCCGGAGGTGCCTCAGGCTCCACTGCCCTGGCAAAAAGTCACGGTGATCAATATCGCAGGTTTTCTGGACTTTCAGGCAGAGCTGGTGGCCGGTTCGCTTTCGTCCTCGGGCTGTGCCGCACACGTCGCCGAACTCACCTTACCCGTGCTTGACGTATTACGTAATAACCCAAGCGAGTTTCGTGCCGTAAATATCGCCCGGGTGCTGGATCTGCCGGAAAATCGCCGGGCGCTGATAGATGAACTCCGGCTGTTGCTGGGCCGCGGTGAAGCGATGATTCTGCCCGCTTGTCTGGGTCTGGAAGGAGATACGCTTTCAGCCCTGGAGCACGCGCTTAACGTACCGGTAAAACTGCTTCCTACGCTGCCGCCGTCGGTACCCGGAATGCGGCTACACGCCGTGCTCCGCCGCCGCTTTCAGTCTCTTGGTGGCCTTATCATGCCTGGCGATACCGTAACGGGTGCTCAGCTTGAACAAGGGTGCATCAGCGCCCTGTTCACCAAAAATCATCGTGAAGTCCCGTTGCGTACCCGCAATGTCATTCTGGCCAGTGGAAGCTTCTTTAGCGGTGGACTGGAGGCCGACCGGCAACACGTCTTTGAACCGATATTCGGGCTGGGCGTCGAGGCGCCGGAGGAGCGAACCTCATGGAGCAAAGCAGATTTCTTTGCGCCACAGCCTTGGCTGCAGTTTGGGGTAAAGGTTAACGCCCGCCTTCAACCATTCCACCAGGGCGAATACACAAAAAATCTCTATGCCATCGGCTCGGTGCTGGGCAGCTTTGACCCTATACAACAAGGATGTGGGGCCGGCGTGTCGATGCTAACGGCGCTCTTCGCTGCTGACAGCATCCTCACTACTGCGGAGGTTCACCATGAACCTGCTCGATGAAACCAGCTTTGAAAGCTGTATTAAATGCACGGTCTGCACTACGGCCTGCCCGGTTAGCCGCGTACGCCCGGAATACCCGGGCCCCAAACAAGCCGGGCCGGACGGTGAGCGACTGCGTCTTAAAGATCCATCGCTGTATGATGAAGCGCTGAAGTACTGTACCAACTGTAAACGGTGTGAAGTCTCCTGCCCGTCCGAGGTAAAAATTGGCGATATCATTCAGCGGGCACGGGCCAGGTACGGCGAACACAAGCCCTCGTTGCGCGACGCCATTCTTAGCCATACCGACTTAATGGGCACGCTCTCTACTCCGTTTGCTCCACTGGTGAACGCCACCACCGGCATGAAGCCCGTACGCAAGCTGCTGGATAAGGCGTTAAACATTGATTTCCACCGCGAGCTGCCCAAATACTCTTTTGGTACCTTCCGCCAGTGGTATCGTCGCCAGTCGCAACAGCAGGCCAGCTTCCCGCAGCAGGTAGCGTTCTTCCATGGCTGTTTTGTGAACTACAACCACCCGCAGCTCGGCAAGGACATGGTTAAGGTGTTTAACGCGATGGGCATCGGCGTGCAGTTGCTCAAAAGAGAGAAGTGCTGCGGCGTACCGCTTATCGCTAATGGCTTTATCGATAAGGCAAAAAAACAGGCGGCGGCAAATGCCCGCTCGCTTGAAGAAGCCGTTATCCAGCAAGGGTTACCGGTTGTCTCAACTTCTTCGACCTGTACTTTCACCCTGCGTGACGAATACCCGCACATACTGGGCGTTGATACCACGCCAATCCGCGATCGGATTGAACTGGCAACGCGCCACATCTGGAAACTTCTGGAAGAGGATGGCAGAACGCTGGCGCTAAAAAATACGCCGCTTCGCATCGCTTACCATACGCCGTGTCATATGGAAAAAATGGGCTGGACGCTCTACTCCGTTGAACTGCTGCGCCGAATTCCCGGCGTGGAGCTGGTGATGCTGGATTCCCAGTGCTGCGGCATTGCCGGAACCTATGGGTTTAAAAAGGAAAACTATACCGCCTCTCAGCGCATCGGCGCGCCGCTGTTCAGGCAGATAGAAAAGAGCGGCGTAGACCTGGTGGTCACCGACTGTGAAACCTGTAAATGGCAGATAGAGATGTCCACCAGCAAACGCTGCGAGCACCCGATTACGCTGCTGGCACGGGCGCTCGCCTGATACCTAGAGGCTTGCTGACTCCACAACCGTAATCCAGCCGTGCCCGGCTTTCAGCGGCTGGCCGTTGAGCCAGCGGCGAAGCACGTTAAGCGCCATCATGGCACACACCTCCTGGCGGGTGGCTAACGCATGGCGACTGTTGCCAAACTTCACGCCAAGGCCAAAGGTGCCGTCCGGCGTGGAGAGCGCAAAGTTGATCTGCTGCGCTTCCTCACCTGCTATCACCAGGGCCACGCCGCTTTGCTGGCTCTGGCGCAGGTCTGCGCTGGACTTCAGCGCCTCCGCCAGCGTGCCAGCCTCCTGCGGTAAAACACGGCTAGCTTTCAGCGCAGCATGCGCTCGTGTCAACTGCAGCGCCAGCAGGCCGCCGGTAAACTGCTCGCTCACGGTGATGGTCAGTGAACGCTCGGCGAGGCGGCGTGCTATTTGCGCAGGAAGCCCTTCGGTCCCTTCAAAAATCAGGCTGTCTCCTGCCACACGGCGCACTTCCGGCCATACCGCTTCCATGGCTTCACGCTGGCTGGCCGGGCCGGTGAGCTTGAGCTCGATAATCGGCATGGATGAGCGATATCCCATCACCACATCATCCGGCAACGTCAGTGGATCAAGGCATTGTGCCAGCTCACTTTCGGAGCGTCCAAACGTGGTTAAGCGCAGACATACCGGGGGTTCAGGGAGCGTAAAGCGCGCGCGCAGCCGCGGCATTATCTGTTTTTCGACCATGGCCTTAAATTCTGACGGCACGCCGGGCGTAAAAAACATCAGGCAGCGGTTTAATTTCAAAGCAAAACCACAGGCGGTACCGACGGGATTGTCGATCATTTCGCTGTTGGCCGGGATTTGCGCCTGTTTGCGGTTGCTCGGCGCCATCACTCGCCCACGTTCGGCAAAGAACTGCTCCATATGGGTTAACCATTCAACGTGCTCAACCAGCTCAACGCCCGCAGCCGTGGCCGCCGCCAGAGCGCTTAAATCATCGCTGGTTGGCCCAAGGCCGCCGTTTACGATGAGGATATCAGCCTCGCAGCTACGCTCTTTCAGCACTGAAATCAGGTCAGGAAGGCTGTCGCCTACCGTATTACGCCGCGACATGGGTAACCCCTGATTAAAGAAATAATCGGCAAGCCAGGCTGCATTGGTGTCCGTAATTTGCCCGTACAGCACTTCGTCGCCGGTTGACAGCATTTCTACTTTTAACATCTTCTACTCCGCGGGAGGGGAACGCCCCACTATAGCGCAGACGAGGACAACAGGCGGGAAGAAAAAGCGCGACAAAAGTGTCGCGCTGGAATAAATCAGAAACTGGCGCTTACGCCAACGTACGGGCCGTCGGCAACGGTATCGGTACGGTCGCCGTCTTTGCCACCGAGGCTGATATAGCGGTAGCCGACCTGGGCCGAAAACGGACGCATAAAGTTCCAGCTAGCCCCTGCGCTCGCTTCCTGATAGTCCTTCACGCTGCTGGACAGAGAGTCCGGAGAGTAATAGTAATCACCAAAGATCGCGATATCAGAAGTGATTGGCCATTTCAGACCACCGCCTGCCGCTATGGCATAACCTTCTTTGCGGTCTTTTGGATGCAAGTAAACGCCTCGTCCACCTACGGTGGCCATCAGCGGCCCCAGGGGGATATTAAAACCAAGACCCAGCCCGACCGCATCGCCATTATCATCGTTGTGGGCATAGTTAGCATTTACCGCAATACCGCTGCTTTCAGTACCGAAGCCAACGCCAATATTGGTGTATTCCTTACCCACTTCACCGCTTACACCGATGGCGCTCGCCGTTGCTGAAACCAGCAGCAGACCCGCGCCGCTGGCTAAAAATAATTTATTCATTCCTTGGTTCCTGAAAAAGAAAAAGGGCAGCCCTTGAAAACGCCTCTGGATGGCGTGCCGCATTATCTAATTAACGCGTGAGAAAATGCCAACACTTCCTTGATTGTAAGGAAATGAAAAGACGCGCTTTCCCGGGACAAGATCAAGGAATGACTGCGGCTGAAAGTGCAACAGTGTTTCAGCAATGAATGGAGTCACATTATAAATATGGTCTATATTTAACGCTTTTCTGTAACAACTTGACCCAGGTCTTAGGGAGGCATTGATGAGCAAGAAAGGATTAACCACCGCCGCAGGCGCACCCGTTGCCGATAACAACAACGTCGCTACCGCAGGCCCGCGTGGCCCTATGCTGCTTCAGGACGTCTGGTTTCTTGAAAAGTTAGCGCATTTCGACCGGGAGGTGATTCCCGAGCGCCGTATGCACGCCAAAGGTTCTGGCGCTTTCGGCCATTTTACCGTCACTCACGATATTACCCGCTACACCCGCGCGAAGCTGTTTTCGGAAATCGGCAAACAAACCGAAATGTTTATGCGTTTTTCCACCGTAGCCGGTGAACGCGGCGCCGCCGACGCCGAGCGCGATATCCGCGGCTTTTCCATGAAGTTCTATACCGAGGAAGGCAACTGGGATCTGGTGGGTAATAACACGCCGGTGTTCTACCTCCGCGATCCGCTGAAATTCCCGGACCTGAACCACGTCGTAAAACGCGATCCGCGTACCAACCTGCGCAACCCAACGTATAAGTGGGACTTCTTCTCTCACCTGCCCGAAGCCCTTCATCAGCTGACCATCGACTTCAGCGACCGCGGCCTGCCGCGTTCTTATCGTCATATCCACGGTTTTGGCAGCCACACCTTTAGCTTCATTAATAAAGATAACGAGCGCTTCTGGGTGAAGTTCCACTTTAAAACCCAACAGGGTATTGAGAACCTGATGGACGAAGAAGCAGGAAAAATCATTGCGGAAGACAGGGAAAGCTCGCAGCGCGATCTGTACGAATCCATCGAGGCCGGTGATTTCCCGCGCTGGAAGCTGTTCATTCAGATTATGCCGGAAGCCGAAGCGTCAAAAACACCGTACAACCCGTTTGACCTGACCAAGGTCTGGCCGCACGGTGACTACCCTCTGATGGAGGTTGGGTATATTGAACTGAATCGCAACCCGGAAAACTACTTCTCGGATGTCGAGCAGGCAGCAATGTCTCCGGCAAATGTGGTACCGGGCATTAGCTTCTCTCCGGATAAGATGCTGCAGGGCCGCCTTTTCTCTTACGGCGACGCGCATCGCTACCGTCTGGGCGTGAATCACCATCAAATCCCGGTTAACGCACCAAAATGCCCGTTCCACAACTACCATCGCGACGGCGCGATGCGCGTGGACGGCAATAGCGGCAACGGCGCGACCTATGAGCCTAACAGCTTTAATGTTTTCCAGGAACAGCCCGATTTCAGCGAGCCACCGCTAAGCCTTGAAGGCGCGGCAGACCACTGGAACCATCGCGAAGATGGCGACTATTTCAGCCAGCCACGGGCGCTGTATAACCTACTCAGCGCTGAAGAACATCAGCGTATGTTTGCCCGTATTGCCGGTGAAATGAAAGATGTGCCGGAAAGCATCCAGGCGCGCCAGATTTGTCTGTTCAGCCAGGTGCATCCTGAATACGGTGCAGGGGTGGCTAACGCAATTAAAGCGCTTAAAAACGACAGGTAATACATTTGCAGAGGCTACGCCCCTGCAACCCATTCCATCAGCCTGCGGCGGGAGATTTTAATCCCGCCCTGTTTCAGCTCCTGCGGCAAGGTTAGCCAACGCACGGGCCGCTGAAAACGGGGCAACTTTCCGTCAAGCCAGACGGCAATTTCGTTCAAATCACATCCCACACTTGTTTCCACTACGGCAACCGGACGCTGCCCAAACTCGGCGTCATCAACGGGCACCACAAATACCTGCTGTACCGCGGGATGTGTCGCAATGACTCGCTCCACCTCTTCCGGCTGAATGCCTTCTCCGCCGCTGAAGAACTGGTTATCAAGGCGTCCCATTATCATCAGTTGCCCCGCCTGCAAAACGCCTCTATCGCGGGTTGCAAACCAGCCGTGTTCATTCACCAGCGGAATAAGCTTGCCATCGCGCCAGTAGCCGCTGGCAAGACTATCCGCTTGTATCCACACTTCTTCCTCGACGATTTTCACTTCCCGCCCGGCCAGCGGTTTACCAACATCAGGCAGGCCGTCGGCCCGTTTCGCACATACCGTTGAAGCAAGCTCCGTCAGGCCATAGCCGCACCAGCAGCGCACACCACGCGCTTCTGCCTGCTGCGTCAGCTCCACGGGAATCGCCGCCCCGCCCAGCAGCACTTCACGCAGCGCCAGCGGTTGCTGCTGCTCCAGCGGTTGCTGCTGCTCCAGCAGGCGCCAAAGCTGGGTCGGTACCAGCGAGGCATGGCTGCACTCCCGTAAAGCTTCGCTTATCGACTGAGCAGAAGAAACCTTCAGTTGGCCACCGGCATGCAGCCAGCGCCAGAGGATCCCTTGCCCGGAAACGTGAAACAGCGGCAGCGACAAAAGCCAACTATCTTCGGCGCCGTAATCCATCATCGACAGCACACCCGCCGCGCTGGCAAGGTGGGCCGAGCATGTATGCACGGCCGCTTTGGGTAACCCGGTTGAACCAGAGGTCAGCGTCATAGAGGCGAAACGCGATGGCCGCCAGCTTTCGCACCAGGGAGCGGCATCCACCAGCCGCAGCGGCGTCAAGCCAGGCAGCGGACAAACGTCGGTTAAGTTGATGCCGTAGCTCAGCGTCATCGACGGCAAGAGCTCTGCAAGAAGGCTTTCAGGAAGCTGTGGATTCAGTGGAAGAACCCGCGCGCCGCATTGCAATAGAGCCAGCCAGGCAAGCAGCGTTTGCGGGCCATTTTTCGCTTTTAGCGCAACGCCATCACCTTCTTTTACGCCCTGCTGGCGAAAGCCTCCCGCCAGCGCATCCACGCGCTGGCAAAGGGTTGGCCAGGTTAAGCGCTCATCGTCGAGGCGGAGCGCGACGTTTGCGCCCCGGACGTTTGCCCAGTGACGCCACGGCCAGTCGGGAAAGATCATCGAATACGCTCAAGCTGATTGGCACTTATGCAAGGCAGCGAGCTACCCGGCCAGCTGCGCTCAAGCTGAGACTGCATCAGGGACAACGTATCCAGCCCCGGCAGGGTTCCCGGCGTGAGCCAGGCGGCGATGCGAGCCAACTGGGTCAGCCCCAGGCTCGACTCAATGGAGGAGCTGATCACCGCTTTTAACCCTAATTTGTGCGCGGAGGTGACCTGCTCACGCACTTTATCCAGGCTTCCGGTCAGCGTCGGTTTGATAACCACTGCCGAAACGCCCGGCTCTGCGGCGAAAACGAAATCACTCTCTCGCAGGCTCTCGTCCCAGGCAATCGCAATCCCTGTTTCCCGACTGAACTCGCGAGACTGCTCGCGGGTTTTGCACGGTTCTTCGACAAAATCGATGCGCGAGCGGCGATCAGGATTAACGTATTTAGCGAACTGCTGTGCCTTGAGCGGCGTCCAGCTGCGGTTAGCATCAAGACGCAAATGCAGTTCAGGCACGGCCTCAAGCAGCAGATTGACCACCATGCCGTCCCGCACGGCTTCGTAAAGGCCAACTTTTACCTTCGCCACTTTTTCCCCCGGCATTTCAGCCAGCGCAAGAATCAGCTCGTCAGGATCGCCGGTACACAGCGGGGCCGCACGATAGTCTGCTCCCTGTGGCAGCGTTCCGTCTATTTCTGCCAGCGCACAGCTAAGGCCAAACGCGACGGACGGCAGCTCAGGCAGGGAAGACGTTTCGTCAGCAATCCAGCGCTCGAGCCAGCGCTCGGCCTGCGCCTGGGCTTCCACAAGGCTTTCACGGCTAAAACCCGGTAAAGGTGAAATCTCGCCCCATCCGCTACGCTCGCCCGATGTCAAACGTACCACCAGACCATCCCTGAATTTGAGGCGCTGGTCGCGTAGCACGACGCCGGCCTCCATCGGGATTTGAAAGCGCCACAGCGCCGCGCTGCGCATTATGGATTCCGTTTAAATTTGCTGAAGTCTGGCTGACGCTTCTGGTTAAACGCGTTGCGACCTTCCTGACCCTCTTCGGTCATGTAGAACAGCATCGTGGCGTTGCCCGCCAGTTCCTGCAGCCCGGCCTGACCGTCGCAGTCAGCATTCAGGGCGGCTTTCAGGCAGCGCAGCGCCATCGGGCTG
Organism: Enterobacteriaceae bacterium RIT693; assembly: GCA_009668225.1. Classification (GTDB taxonomy): domain Bacteria; phylum Pseudomonadota; class Gammaproteobacteria; order Enterobacterales; family Enterobacteriaceae; genus Cedecea. Next base: position 207,361 of record WJYK01000008.1, read on the forward strand.
TTTTGCAGCATTTCACGGCACCAGCGCACGGTCTCTTTTTCCAGATCGGCGATCGGTACGACAGTATTGACCAGCCCCATATCCAGCGCTTCTTTCGCGTCATACTGGCGGCAAAGGAACCAGATTTCGCGCGCCTTTTTCTGGCCAACAATACGCGCCATATAGGACGCGCCCCAGCCACCGTCAAAAGAGCCTACTTTCGGGCCCGTTTGGCCGAAGACGGCGTTTTCAGCGGCAATGGTCAGGTCACACATCATGTGCAGCACGTGGCCGCCGCCGATGGAAAAGCCCGCTACCATAGCAACAACCGGTTTAGGACAGGTACGGATTTGGCGCTGGAAGTCGAGCACGTTCAGGTGATGAACGCCGCTTGCGTCCTGATAGCCGCCGTAGTCGCCGCGCACTTTCTGGTCGCCACCCGCGCAGAAGGCCTTTTCACCTTCGCCGGTCAAAATAATGGTACCGATATTGTCGTCATAGCGTGCGTCGGCCAGCGCGTTAATCATCTCTTTGACGGTTAGCGGACGAAACGCGTTGCGTACTTCCGGGCGGTTAATGGTGATTTTGGCGATGCCGTCGCTGGATTTATGGTAGCGAATATCGGTGTAGCCTTCGGAGCAATCCTGCCATTCAACCGGTGCATAAAGCATTTGTTCATCAGGGTAAATCATGAGGGATCCTTACAGGTCATAGTGACGAAAGAGGGTTAACAGGGCCGAGCTGAACGCGGCGGGCGCCTCCCGATGGGCGTTATGTCCGGCGTTGGGGATCAGCTCCGGAGAACCGCTAAGCTCAGCGGCGACGGCGCGAAACTTTTCGTCCCGCTCGCCGCATAAATAATGAAAAGGAACCGCAAGCTGGCAAAGCGGCCTGCGTAAATCGGGCTGACGAGCAAGCGATGTGGCCTCGAGCATCTGCGCGAGCGCCTTCGGATTGTTTTGCTCACGCAGGGCAACCAAAGCAGCGCGCTGTTCGTGACTCAGCGAATGGAATACCGGCTGCTGATACCAGTCCCGGAGGACAGTCTGGAAATGCTCATGCGTTAAGCGCTGTCCCCAACGCGCATCGCTCAGCGCCCTCAACTCACGCTCTGCCTTGCGGACTAAACCCGGATGACTGCCTTCCACCACCAGCCCTCGCAGCCCTTTACCTTCGGGCTGGCAGGCGTGATACATCGCTATACGTCCACCGAGGGAGTAACCCACCAGCCAGTAATTGCGGATGCCGTAATGTTCTAACGTCGCCCGTAAAGCGCTATCGACATCGGCAAAGTCGTGCACCTGGATCCCGACGGAACCGCCGTGGCCGGGCAGATCTACCCGCAGCTGTGACCAGTCAGGAAAGTGCGGAGGGAAAGCCTGCCATTCCTGATGGCCGCCGAGAAAACCATGCAGCCAGACAATCCAGGGCAAGTCTGAACGGCGCCCCAAATGCGGTACGGCATGAAGGATCATGCCTGGCTGACCTGAGCCAGCAGGTGTTGCAGCGTTTGGGCACCGGCGGTTTCCGGCACCGTTATTTCAATCACCGTCGCGCCAGGGCGCAGCCAGGCACGACGCACGGCTTCCTCCAGCGCTATCCAGCTATCAGGATTTTGATAACCCAGGTCGAACATTGCGGCGGCATGGGCGAAATTCACGTTCTGCGGCATGCAATAGAAACGTTCGCGCTCTTCGGCAGGCGTCGGCAGGAGGGAGAAAATCTGCCCGCCGTTGTTGTTAACCACCAGAAGCACAAAAGGCGCAGATACGTGGCGCAGCAGCGCGAGCGCATTAAGGTCATAAAGTGCGGAAATATCGCCGACGATGGCAAGCGTGGAACGTGCCGTTGCACGCTGTACCCCGGCCGCCGTTGAAATCAGACCATCAATGCCGCTGGCCCCTCGGTTACTGTAGACCGGATACCCTACAGGCAGCTGCGCAAAAGCATCGATCAAACGAACAATTAGACTGTTGCCAACAAACAGCTGGCCACCTTCCGGCAGTATGCGAGGTAAACGCTGGGCCACCTGAGCTTCACCAAATTCACCCGTGCCTTCTTCAACCTTTTCCAGCGCCTGCCAGGCAAGGGAAGTTAATTTTTCTGCCCAGGGGATGCGTTTTTCCGCGGGGTGTTTTTCCAGCCAGGCTTCTACCCCTGCAACCAGACGGCGGCCACGATGATTAGCAGGATCAAGACGCCCGGGCAGTTTATCCACCAGCCAGTACTCTTCCGGCTGGCAGGCGGCCTGCCACTGGAGTACCCGTTTTCCGGTCAGGCTGCCGCCGAACTGAATGACGATTTGCGCCTGCTCCAGGCAGGCAACGGCCTGGCTATTGCTTAGCCACAAATCGGCGCACGGCAGCGGCTGGCCGGTTTGCGAAAGCACATCACCGATAAGCGGCCAGCCGAGCATTTGCGCCCATGTCGCCACCTGTTCGCCTTCGCTGGCAGAAAGCCGCCCGGCCACCACCACGCCCCGTTTTTGTCGCCAGAAGAACCAGTCTCTCTGCTTCAGAACCGCATTTTCGCTCATGTCACGGAGCCAGGGTTTGTCTCCTTCCCACCAGCCTTCCAGCTGGTTTTGCCAGTCAAGGCCGGTATCATCCGGGGCACCGTATAGCGGCTCGGCAAACGGGCAATTGATATGCAGTGCTCCACCTCGCAGCTGGCCTACGGCGCTGTCGACCGTGGACACCAGCCAACGGGCAGGAATGTCGTGCGTTGGGCGAGGTAGGTTAAGAACCTCAGTGGGGTGCGAGCTAAACAGTCCTGGCTGACGAATGGCCTGGTTTGCACCACAGTCAATAAGCTCAGGTGGGCGGTCAGCCGTCAGTAAGATAAGCCTTTCGCCGGTTAGCCCGGCTTCGATCACGGCAGGATAAAGATTGGCAACGGCGGTGCCGGAGGTCACGATAACCGCCACCGGCTCCCCGCTCGCCTTCGCCAGCCCAAGGGCCAGATGACCAAGGCCGCGCTCATCAAAATGGGTATGACAAATGAAACTGCGATTTTCCGCCGCGCTGAGGGTCAAGGGCGTTGAGCGGGAACCGGGCGCGATGCACACGTGCCGCACCCCATGTCGGGTCAATGCTTCGAGTATGACGCCCGCCCAGCGACGGTTAAATGAGCTTATCGACATAATATTGTCCGCAGTCAATTTCGACGATTGATTATAAATACTATGGCAAAAGTTAAATTGATTTGCGTCGTGAATAACTTATTCAGTTGCCGCCGCCAATAAGCAGCGTCTTCAATCCTGCCGCTTTATTTTCAATCTCTTGCCACTCTTCTGCGGCAACCGATCCGGCGACAATGCCCGCTCCCGCGTAAAGGCGAACGCCGGTGTGGCTCACTTTTGCCGAGCGCAGCGCCACGCAGAACTCCGTTTGGTGGCGGGACAAATATCCGGCCGAGCCCGCGTACCATTCACGTTCAAAAGGCTCGTTCGCGGCAATAAATGCGCGGGCAAGCTCACGCGGTAACCCTGCTACCGCCGCGGTTGGCTGTAGCTGTTTCAGGCAAAGTGCATCATCCTGACGCTTGAGGCGGGTCCAGATGCAGCGTCGCAGATGCTGAACCTTACGCAGCCGCATCACCTGCGGCGGCAGCACATCCAGCGCACCTACCGCCTCCCGTAGCCGCTGGCAGATGTCTTCTACCACCAGCATATTTTCACGCTGGTTTTTGTCATCTTTTAGCAGCCACTGGCCTAGTTTCGCGGCCTGAGCATCGTCGGCGTGGTTAGCCACCGTGCCTGCCAGCGCCTCGGTGCGCAGCGCATCGTCGATTCTTCGCCACAGGCGTTCCGGGCTGGAGCCCAGGAAAGCATTTTGCGCATCGAACGCCATCAGGAAATGGTAACAGTTCAGATTCACCCGGCGGCTTGCGGCCATGAATCCACCGGCAGAAACCGGGGAAGAAAACGCCAGGTCGGTCGCACGCGCCAGTACGACTTTATCCAGCTCATCCTGGCTAATCGCGCTGACCACCTGGTCGACCAGGCGGTGCCATTCAGGCTGCTCAGGGAGATGCGTTTCACCCAGGCATTTGAGATTTAACTGTGGGAGCAGTTTCGCGGGCAGGAGCTGTTCAATAAATGCCGCAGCGGCTAAAGCATCCTGCTTCAGGGACGTTTCGCTATACAGATGCAGCCAAAGATGCGCTTCGCCACCTACCCGTCGCCATTCCAGGCGCGAGAGAAAGAGAAATCCGGTCGACGGGTCGAAGGCATTTAACCCCCAGACGCGCAGACAAGGCTGCCCCGGATGAGACTGTAAAAAAGCCTGAGCCTGTTCCAGAGCAGAAAAATGCAGCAGTGCACCTAGCGCCGCAACTTCTTCATTACCGCTGCGCTGCTGCCAGTAAAATTGAGGATAGAGGGGTTGAGCAGTTAGCCATGCGAGAGGATCGGAGGCGTCACTCAGCGTGACCGGCACGCACAGGCGCTGAAGGCCCGGCGCATCCGCAAATTCTCCTGCTAATTCCTGCTGCATTTGCTGCAGTGCTACGGCGACTGAATTCACCTTTACCTCACGCGCTGTAAAAACCCCTTATTATACGTGGTCGTTGCGGCAAAAAAAAATCCTACCCAGGGGGTAAGATTCTTTATTTGCCGTTCTCAGGCGAGGACAAGCTTACCGACGCAGTAAAAGCCCTATCATCAGCCCTACCGCAGCCCCTACACCTATGCCCTGCCAGGGCTTTTCGTGCACATAATCATCAGCACGGTAAACCGCCTTTTTGGCACGGTAGTAGTAGTTGTCCGACGCGTTGCTGATGCGTTCTTTCACGTCGTTCAGCGCCTGTTCCGCTTTCGCCTTTAGCTCAATGTATTTTTGGTCAGCCGGATCGCCGGAGGAACGAAGGACCTCTTCAAGCGTGTCGCTTAACAGCGCAAGGTCATCATCGAGACGAGATTCATACGGTTGCATACCTTTTTCTCCGTGTTAAAAAATTTCTCGTCCGCTAACTATAGACAACCTGAACGGGTTTCGCCTGCTATCGATTAGCCATGCCAACGTGCGGGATGCCATCTTCGTCATACACTTCGGTGACCGGATGGAAACCAAACTGGGCATAAAACGCCTGCAAATGTGCCTGAGCGCCCAGGTAAATAGCCCGGTCAGGCCACTGACGTTGACAGGCAGCAAGCGCCTGGGTCATGAGCTGCTGGCCAAGCTTTTCACCGCGTACGGATGCATCCACAATGACGCGGCCAATCACCACCGGCTCCAGTTCGTTGTCGCTTTTAAGAATGCGGGCATAGGCAATTAACTTGCCGTCACGCCAGCCGAGAATATGGCGGTTCTCTCCCACCAGATCCTCACCATCAACATCAAGATAAGCGCAGCGCTGCTCAACAATAAAGACTTCGCAGCGCAGGGCCAGAAGGGCATAAAGATCGGTGGCGCTCAGCTCAGAATGGTGTAAATCCTGCCAGTTAAGCATTGAAAAACTCCTTTTGATTCAGGCGCCACCTGATGGGTTATTGATGACGCTCAAGCAACTGTTTTAGCACAGTTTCCAGAGGTGTGGCAGCTTTCACCGTTTCGCCGGTGAAATCAATCCAGCCTTCGTTGAAGCCGTCCAGCATTTGCATGCGCGGGAGCGGGTTTCTCATGCCCTGAGCAAGGAAATCCGCCGCCCAGTTTTCACGCGGCACCGCTTCTGCCGTTACCGGACGCCCCAGAACCTGAGAGAACGCTTCGGCTGCCAGTTGCGGGCTGTAACGCTGCGGCCCTTCCAGCTCCACAATGCGAGTTCCTGGTTCTGGCTGAGCCAACAGTTCAGCAGCAAGCGCGGCGATATCCGCCGTCGCAATCATCGGGATAGCCCGCTCCAGGGGCTGCAGATGGCTATAGATCACGCCGGTCTCCTTCGCGCTTTCCACATCCCAGAGGAAATTTTCCATAAACCAGCCCGCACGCAGGAAAACGACCGACTCGCAAATATTCGTCAGCTCTTTTTCCATGATCCCCAAAGCGTTCAGGAGATTTGGCTGGGTGGCGTGTGCACCAATAGTTGAGAGACAGACAACGTGCTGCGGGCGGGCGACCTGTAACGCCTGCTTTATGGCAGCAATATTGGCTCGCGGCTCTGCGAAATCCCCCGAAGGATCAAACACCGGCGGCAGCAGGATAAATACGGCATCAGCGCCCGTGAACGCCTGAGCCAACGCCTCGCCATCATTCATTGCCGCCCGCGCAACGTCAGCGCCCTGCTGTGCCCACGGCAGCCCTTTCGTTTCATTGCGTACCACCGCACGAATCCCGTGTCCTTCAGCAAGCAGTACTTTAGCCAGCGCACCGCCAACTTGTCCGGTAATACCCGTAATTGCGAACATACTGTTTCTCCAGTTTCTCATTCCACCACAGGGTGTGGACGGCATTATGCTGAAGCCGCTATGTTGTATCGATAGCACCATAGACAATTCACTGATGACTTCGGGGCACCAATATGATTTTCAACGATCGGGCTTTTGACGGCCTGTCTGTATTTACCGCCGTGGTGGAAAGCGGCACTTTTGCCGCCGCCGCGGAAGTCATCAATATGTCGCCTCCGGGGGTCAGCCGGGCCATTGCACGGCTTGAGAAACGCCTCGGTATCCGCCTTTTCGACCGCACTACACGCGCGGTGTCATTGACGGTAGAAGGCAAAGACTTTTATCGCCAGATACTGCCGCTGCTGGCAGCGCTGGAAGACGTCACCAGCAGCGCTTCGCTGGCAACCAAAGCGGTAACCGGCAGGTTACGGGTTAATATCGATCCTTTCTTTTCAAGCCTGGTATTCGGCCCGCAAATTGAGACCTTTATGTCACGTTACCCGAACCTTGAGCTGGATCTGGTCACCCGTGACAGGTTGGGTGACATGATTTCAGAAGGTTTCGACCTGGCCGTCAGATTTGGGGTTCCGCGTGATAGCAGCCTGGTGGCAAGGAAGCTGCTGGAGACAAGGATCATGACCGTTGCCACCCCCGCCTATCTTGAACGCTATGGTCGCCCGCCAACGCCAGAAGCGCTGATGGAGCATACCTGCATTCATTTTCGCGACCCGGAAACCGGCAGGCCGTTTGAGTGGGAGTTTCACCGCGAGGGGCGGGTAATCAACGTTCCGGTGGAGGGAAGGCTCACCCTGAACGATGCCCGTATGCTGCACGAGGCCTGCCTCAGCGGCCACGGGATAGCGCAGATGATGACCTTTGGCTCTGACCAACTGGTGCAGAAAGGGTTGCTGGTAGATCTGTTCCCTGACTGGCCGGACGAGCGCTTCCCGCTTTATGCTTACTACCCTTCACGTATCAATCCCGCCGCACGCACCCGCTGTTTTCTGGATTTTATTCTTGAGTTGGCCAAAGGCTGAGCCCATAAAAAAACCGCCAGCAAGTGGCGGTTTTTGAACGGTTTCGTAAACCCGATTACATCAGCGGCTGCGCTAACTGCACCAGGCTAATAAGCGGCTGCGGGTACACACCCAGCAGCAGCACCAGCAGGGCAGAAATCAGCACCACCACGCCGCCCGCGGTCAACGCCCAGTTAGATGGGGTATCACGGTTAAGCTGCTGAGGTGCGCTCAGGTACAGGCTCACGGTCACGCGCAGATAGTAGTAAAGGCCGATGGCGCTGCCTAGTACCACTGCACCGGTCAGCCACCACAGGTGGGCCTGAACGCCGACTGCGATGATGTAGAACTTACCGATGAAGCCCAGGGTCATTGGAATACCCGCCAGGGAAAGCATCATCACGGTCATTACCGCAGAAAGCACCGGCTTGTGCCAGAACAGACCACGATAGGAGAACAGTGAGTCGGCATCCGGGCCACGGTACGGGCTGGACATCAGGCTAACCACGCCGAACGCCCCCAGGCTGCTGAACAGGTAAGCGGCCAGATAAACCCCTACCGCTTCCATCGACATATTGCCGGTTTGCAGCGCAATCAGCGCCACCAGCAGGTAGCCAAGGTGGGCGATGGAAGAGTAGCCCAGCAGGCGCTTGATGTTGGACTGGTTCAGCGCCATCAGGTTACCGAAGAGGATGGAGGCGAAGGCGATAATGCCCAGCACCACACGAACCGCTTCGCTGTTGCCCACAGGTGCGTAGAGGAACAGACGCATCACCACGCCAAAAATGGCGATTTTGCTGGCTGTCGCCAGGAAGGTGGAGACCGGGGCAGGTGCGCCCTGGTAGACGTCCGGCGTCCACAGGTGGAACGGCACCAGAGAAAGCTTGAAGCCAAGGCCGACTATCATCAGGCCCAGACCCGCCAGCAGCAGAGGCTCGTGCAGCATATTGTCCGCCAGGCTCTTACCGAGGCTAACAAACGACAGGCTACCGGACTCGGCGTAAACCAGCGCCATACCGAACAGCAGGAAGGACGATGCCGCCGCTGACAGAATGGTGTACTTGATGCTTGCTTCCAAAGAACGCTTCTGGCGGAAGGCATAGCCGACCAGGCCGAACAGCGGCAGAGAGATCAATTCAATGCCGAGGAACAGCGCCGCGAGGTGGTTCGCGTTAGCCAGCAGGATGCCGCCGAGGGCAGCAATCAGCACCAGCAGGTAGAACTCTTCGCGGTTGTCGGTGTAGCCCTGCAGCCACGGATAGGCAAAGGTACAGGTCGCCAGGCTCGCCAGCAGCACCAGCCCGGTGTAGAGCATGGCGTAGCCGTCAACGCGCATCAGCGGGGTGACGTCCATCGCCCCTGCCTGACCGACAAACCACAGTGAAATCAGCGCGGCGTTAAGGCCGATAACCGACAGCGTAGCATTCAGAAAATGGTCGCGTCGCCACGCAATGGAGAGCATCACAACCACCACCGTCAATCCGACGATCAACAGCGGTAGCAGCGCGATCAAGTGTTGAGTCGTTAAAGTCATGAGCGAATTACGGCCTTGTAGTAGAAAGTGAACTGGTAAACCACTGCTGAATATTGCTCATCGCAGAATGCGAAGTATCCAGAATCGGCTGCGGGAAGAAGCCCAGCAGAACTAACAGCACCACCAGCAACAGAATGATAAAGAACTCGCGCATGGACATGCCAGGCAGCTGTTTATCGCTGATTTCGCTCTTAGCTTTACCGAAGTAAGCGCGGTGCAACATCGCCAGGGAGTAAACGGAGGCGAAGACCAGGCCGAAGGTTGAAATCACGGTAATGACCGGCACAACGTGGAAGCTGCCGAACAGAATCATGAATTCACCAACGAAGTTACCGGTCCCTGGCATACCCAGGGTGGCAACAGCGAAGAACATCGACAGACCCGGCAGCCATTTAATTTTGTTCCACAGGCCACCCATCATGCGCATATCACGGGTGTGCAGACGTTCATAAAGCTGACCACAGATGATGAACATACCCGCTGCGGACAGACCGTGGGCAATCATCTGAATCACCGCGCCCTGGTAAGCCAGCTGGTTGCCGGTGTAGATAGCAATCAGCACGAAGCCCATGTGGGAAACGGAGGTATAAGCAATCAGGCGTTTAATGTCGGTCTGAGCAAAGGCCATCCACGCGCCGTAGAAGATGCCGATGACGCCCAGCCACATGGCGATTGGCGCGAACTCTGCGGACGCTTCAGGGAACAGCGGCAGAGAGAAGCGCAGCAGGCCGTAGGCTGCGGTTTTCAGCAAGATACCCGCCAGGTCAACGGAACCCGCCGTCGGTGCCTGAGAGTGCGCATCCGGCAGCCAGCCGTGAAGCGGAACCACCGGCATTTTCACCGCGAAGGCAATAAAGAAGCCCAGCATCAGCAGCCATTGTACGCCGTGGGACATCGGCGTTTTCAGCAGCAGCTCGTAGTTGAAGGTCCACACCCCGGTCGCGTTGTAGTGCACAAACACCAGGCCAAGGATAGCTATCAGCATCACCAGGCCGCTCGCCTGGGTATAGATGAAGAACTTGGTTGCGGCGGTAATACGCGTCTTCCCGTCGGAGGCTTTGTGGCCCCACAGTGCAATCAGGAAGTACATCGGCACCAGCATCATTTCCCAGAAGAAGAAGAACAGGAACATGTCGATGGCAAGGAACACGCCGATAACGCCACCGAGGATCCACATCAGGTTGAGGTGGAAGAAGCCCTGATATTTTTCGATTTCATTCCAGGAACAAAGTACCGCCAGCACGCCGAGCAGGCCGGTCAGCACTACCATCAGCAGCGACAGACCGTCGAGCGCCAGGTGAATTTCAATGCCAAAACGTGGGATCCACGGCAGAACAAATTCAGACTGCCACTGCGGCAAACCCGCCGCCTGCGTCAGTGAGTAGCCACCCTGCAACCACAATTGCAGAGAGAGAGCCAGTGTCAGCCCCATGGTAATCAGCGCTATCCAGCGAGGCACTTTCACGCCGAAGCGTTCGGTCTGCCAGCAGAAGAAGCCGCCGATAAAGGGGATTAGTATTAGCCAGGGTAATAGCATGGCGTTTGAGTCCCTAAGTCAAAATAATTCTTAAACATCGCTCACTTCCCAGCGCCAGAGGAGGTATTCAGCCCCACTCCGACCCTCTCTCTCACGAGAGAGGGGGATGGAAGAAATCCTGTTAACGCAGAACCAGCAGCAGGCCGAGTACCACAACGGCCCCGATGCTCATGGACGCAACATACCAGCGCAGGTAACCGTTCTCACTCACCAGCAGGCCGCGGCCAGCAAAGCGGGAAAGAATAGCCGGAATGTTCATCAAAGCATTCAGCGGGTCACGGCGCAGCAGCCACGCAATACCGAGGAACGGCTTGACGAAAATCATGTCGTACAGCCAGTCGAAGCCCCAGGCATTGAACCACCAGGTACCGAAGAAACGCCCCGGTGCGCTGTTCGCAAGCGACGTCACCAGAGTACGTTTGCCCAGCCACAGGAAGGCAGCAATCAGGATACCGGCAATGGCGACGACGCCGGAGATGATCTCCAGGGTCAGCACGCTGCCGTGCGCAAGTTCAGTGGTTTCCGGCAGGACGCCGCGCAGCGGTGGCACAATCATGGCGCCAACGAAGGTGGACAGTACCAGCAGAACAACCAGCGGCAGGTGGTGGGTAATCCCCTTCCCTGCGTGAGCGTGAATTTTTTCTTCGCCGTGGAACGTGATGAAAATCATGCGGAAGGTGTACAGCGAGGTCATGAATGCCCCGACCAGGCCCGCAACCATCAGGTTGATGTGGCCGTTCGCCATTGCACCGGCAAGAATCTCATCTTTACTGAAGAAGCCTGCGGTAATCAGCGGCAGAGCGGACAGCGCCGCGCCCCCGACCAGGAAGCAGACATACACCAGCGGAATGGACTTACGCAGGCCACCCATTTTGAAGATGTTTTGCTCGTGGTGGCACGCCAGAATCACCGAGCCGGATGACAGGAACAGCAGCGCTTTAAAGAACGCGTGGGTCATCAGGTGGAAAATAGCCGCATCCCATGCCTGCACGCCCAGCGCCAGGAACATGTAGCCAATCTGGCTCATGGTGGAGTAAGCCAGCACGCGTTTGATGTCGGTCTGTACCAGCGCGGCAAAGCCTGCCAGCACCAGCGTAACGGCACCCACGATACCCACCAGATGCAGAATTTCCGGGGTCATCAGGAACAGGCCGTGGGTACGGGCAATCAGATAGACGCCTGCGGTAACCATGGTGGCCGCGTGAATCAGCGCAGAAACAGGGGTTGGACCCGCCATCGCATCTGCAAGCCACGTTTGCAGCGGAAGCTGTGCAGATTTACCGACCGCACCGCCCAGCAGCATCAGGGTTGCCCAGGTCAGCATCTGGTTACCGGCAGCGAAGTGCTGCGGTGCCAGTTCAACCATTTCGCGGAAGTTCAGCGTACCCAGTTCGTTGTAGAGAATGAACAGGCCAAAGGCCAGGAACACGTCCCCCACGCGGGTAACCACGAACGCTTTCATTGCCGCCGCGTTGTTCTTCGGATCGGTGTAATAGAAGCCGATCAGCAGGTAAGAACACAGGCCCACGCCTTCCCAGCCGAGGTACATCAGCAGCAGGTTGTCGGCAAGGACCAGAACCACCATGCTGGCGATGAACAGGTTGGTGTAGGCGAAGAAGCGGGAGTAACCCTCTTCACCGCGCATATACCAGGACGCGAACATGTGGATCAGGAAGCCGACGCCAGTAACCACAGAAAGCATGGTCAGGGACAGGCCGTCCAGCACCAGGTTGAAGCCGATGTTAAAGTCACCGACCGCCATCCAGGTCCACAGCGGCTGAGTAAACGCCTGCTGCCCGTTGTTAAAGAAATCAACCCCGGCAATGGCGGTCACAACCGCCGCCAGACCTACTGAGCCCATCCCGATGGTTGCGGACAGGTTTTCTGACCAGCGGCCGCGGGAGAATGCCAACAGTAAAAAGCCAATCAATGGCAGAACAATGGTTAACCAGAGAAGGTTCATCCACGCATCTCACTTACTGAATCGATATTCAGATTCTGGCGACGACGATGGAGCTGCAGTAACAGCGCGAGGCCAATACTGGCTTCGGCAGCAGCTAAGCTAATCGCGAGTATATACATCACCTGACCGTCAGCCTGGCCCCAGTAGCTGCCGGCAACCACGAAGGCCAGCGCGGCGGCGTTAATCATCACTTCCAGGCTGATCAGCATGAACAGCAGGTTGCGGCGAATGACCAGACCGGTCAGACCCAGCACGAACAAAATGGCGGCGAGGATCAGTCCATGTTGCAGCGGGATCATACGTTCTCCTCCGTTTTTCTTCTCACGGCCATGTCAGCAGGGCGATTGCTCAGCACCTCGCCGACACGGTCTTCACGACCCAGGTGGAACGCAACGACCAGACCTGCGAGCAGCAGCATGGAGGCCAGCTCCACCGCCAGAACGTAAGGCCCGAACAGCGCGATACCGACCTGTTTCGCATCGATAGACGTGCCGTCGATGCCCTGGTCGTTAACGGTGCGGATTGCGTAAATCAGAACCACCAACAGGACTGCAGACAGGATACCAGGCCCGATCCACAGCTGCGGCTTCAGCCACTCGCGTTCCTGCTGCTGAACCGCGTTACCGAGGTTGAGCATCATCACCACGAAGACGAACAGCACCATGATAGCCCCGGCGTAGACGATGATCTCCAGCGCACCGGCGAAGTAAGCCCCGAGGGAGAAAAATACCCCGGAGATCGCCAGCAGCGAGATGATCAGGTACAGCAGCGCATGCACCGGATTGGTGTGAGTAATCGTCCGAAGGGTCGTCAGGACGGCCACAATGGCGCAGATATAAAAAGCGAATTCCATTGCCTTGCTCCTTAAGGTAACAGGCCTTTGACGTCGATAGGCTTGGCTTCGTTTTCCGCTTCGCCCTTATCTTTGCCGTCGATTGCCATACCTGCCATCCGGTAGAAGTTATATTCCGGGTATTTGCCCGGACCGGAGATCAGCAGATCCTCTTTCTCATACACCAGATCCTGGCGCTTGTACTCACCCAGCTCGAAGTCCGGGGTAAGCTGAATCGCGGTGGTCGGGCAGGCTTCTTCGCACAGGCCGCAGAAGATGCAGCGAGAGAAGTTGATGCGGAAGAACTCCGGATACCAACGACCGTCTTTCATCTCGGCTTTCTGCAGGGAGATACACCCTACCGGGCAGGCTACCGCACACAGGTTACAGGCAACGCAACGCTCTTCACCGTCCGGGTCGCGCGTCAGCACGATACGGCCACGGTAGCGCGGCGGCAGATACACTGGTTCTTCCGGATACATGCGGGTTTCGCGCTTGGCGAAAGCGTGCATGCCGATCATCCAGATACTGCGTACCTGGGTGCCGAAACCAACCACTAACTCTTTCAATGTCATGGTTTTTTCACCCCTTATGGTGCCTGGTAGAGAATGACCGCGGCGGTCACCAGCAAGTTGATAAGCGTCAGCGGCAGGCAAACTTTCCAGCCGAAGGACATCACCTGGTCATAACGCGGACGAGGCAGTGCGGCGCGAATCAAAATGAACATCATCATGAAGAACGCTGTTTTCAGCGCGAACCAGATGAACGGCGGTAACCACGGGCCATGCCAGCCACCAAAGAACAGCGTCACGATCAGCGCAGACACGGTGACGATGCCGATGTATTCCCCGACGAAGAACAGACCGAACTTCATACCGGAATATTCGATGTGATAACCATCGGCCAGTTCCTGCTCGGCTTCCGGTTGGTCAAACGGGTGACGGTGGCAAACCGCAACGCCGGCAATCGCGAAGGTCACGAAGCCGAAGAACTGCGGGATAACGTTCCACAGATTCGCCTGGTTGTTGACGATGTCGGCCATATTAAATGAACCGGCCTGCGCCACCACGCCCATCAGGGAAAGCCCCAGGAACACTTCATAGCTCAGGGTCTGCGCGGAAGCACGCATCGCACCCAGCAGGGAGTATTTGTTGTTACTGGACCAGCCGGCGAACAGCACGGCGTAAACCGCCAGGCCCGCCAGCATCAGGAAGAACAGGATCCCGATGTTCAGATCCGCAACCACCCAGCTTGGGCTGACCGGCACAATGGCAAAGGCCAGCAGCAGCGAGGTGAACGCGATCATCGGCGCAAGAGTAAATATCACGCGGTCAGAGAACTTAGGGATCCAGTCCTCTTTAAAGAACATCTTGATCATGTCCGCAACCAGCTGGAGTGAACCACCCCAGCCTACGCGGTTCGGTCCATAGCGGTTCTGGAACAGACCGAGCAGACGGCGTTCGCCGAAGCTCATGAATGCCCCACAGGTCACCACGACCAGCAGAATGACAACCGCTTTGAGGATGCTCAGCAGAATGTCGATAACTTCCGGTGTCAGCCAGCTCATAACGCTGCCTCCTGCAGATTTTCAAGACGAGCACCGGCAAGCACTGGCGCAATCCCCGGCATCCCCATCGGCAGACCAACCTGCCCGGCAACCAAACCTTCAGACAGCTGCAGCGGCAGACTCAGCGTCTGGCCTTCGTAGCTGAAGGAGATCAGGCTCCCGGCGTTAACGCCAAGTTTCGCGGCATCGGCCGGGTTCAGCTTGATGTATGGCTCAACCATACGCTTCTGGAACACCGGAGAGCGCTGGGACATCTCGTCGCTACCAAACAGGTGGTAGTACGGTGCGATGCGCCATTTTCCCTCTTCCGCATGGAAGGTATCCGGCACGGAAGTGAAGTAATCCAGACCCGTTTCAGAGGCTTCAATCAGGCGTACGCCCGGATCGCCGTGGCGCAGATGGCCGCCCACTTCAGCCTGGAATTTGTTCCATGCCTGCGGGGAGTTCCAGCCTGGAGCCCAGGCAAACGGAATCTGCTGACGGTCGGCCAGCGGGCTGTTGTTCCCTTCCATAGAGAAGGCGAACATCGTGTCTTTATCCTGCGGCTGACGCGGTTCGTGCACGCTGATGTTGGCGCGCATGGCGGTGCGTCCGCTCGAACGGATAGGAGAACGGGACAGCTTCTGACCCTTGATGCGGAAGGAAGCATCAGGCGCGGCGTCTTTAATACCGGCCATCTGAGGCAATGCCTTCACGCAGGCGTCGATCACGTGGTCAAGCTGCGTCCAGTCAACGTCGCGGCTCTGCACGGTGCTGTGCAGCGAGTGCAGCCAGCGCCAGCTTTCGAACATCGTTACGCTGGTGTCGTAGTAAGCCGGGTCATAAACCTGGAAGAAGCGCTGGGCGCGACCTTCGTTGTTAATGACCGTACCGTCGCTTTCAGCGAAGCTCGCCGCGGACAGGACCAGATGGGCTTTGTCCATGATATCCGTACGCTGATGGTCGATAACCATCACCAGAGGGGCTTTGCTCAGCGCAGCATCTACGCGGGCGGCTGAAGCATGGCGATGCAGATCGTTTTCCAGCACCACTACCGCATCGGCAGCACCGCTTTCCAGCTCGCTCAGGGCGTCTTCCAGAGAACCGCCGCCAATCATGCCGAGGCCAACGCTGTTAACCGCACGGGCAATCATGGTTACGCCAACGTCTGCACCGCGACCTTTCAGCGCTTTAGCCACGTTGGCCGCAGCCTGAATTACCGCTTCGCTACCGGCGTTAGTCCCGGAAACAATCAGCGGCTTCTTCGCACCGGCCAGGGCCTGCACGATGACGTCGACTTTATTCTTCAGGTCGCGGTCCAGCTCAACGGCCGGAGAGTTGCTGTCCAGCGCATTGGCAATCGCAAAACCAAGACGAGCCTGATCTTCAACCGGCGCGCGGTAAGTCCATGCGGCGATATCATCCAGGCGGGTGCTGTCCACGTTGGTGACAAACAGCGGGTGCTTAGCGTTCTGACCGATGTTCAGGATTGCGGCGATCTGCCAGTCAGCAACTTTCTGTGCCGCTGCCATTTCACGCGCCTTCCCTTTCACCGCCTGGCGAATGGCCAGTGCAGCACGAGCGCCGGTCTGGGTAACGTCTTCGCCCAGAATCAGCACCGCATCGTAAGATTCGATTTCACGCAGAGCAGGGGTATGAATGCCGCTTTCACGCAGCACTTTCAGCATCAGCTGCAGGCGAGCCTGCTCACCGGCCGCAATGCCCGTGTAGAAGTTGTCGGCCCCAACCAGCTCACGCAGCGCAAAGTTGCTTTCCACGCTCGCACGCGGAGAACCGATGCCGATCACTTTCTTCGACTGACGCAGGATATCCGCAGCGCCCTGCATCGCCTGCTCGGCGTTCAGGGTAATGAGGTCATCGCCACGGCGCTGAATAGGCTGACGCGGACGGTCTTTCAGGTTGACGTAACCGTAACCGAAACGGCCACGGTCACACAGGAAGTAGTGGTTCACGGTGCCGTTGTAGCGGTTTTCGATACGACGCAGCTCACCGTAACGTTCACCCGGACTGGTGTTACAGCCCAGCGAGCACTGCTGACAGATGCTCGGTGCGAACTGCATATCCCATTTACGGTTGTAGCGCTCGGAGTGCGTTTTGTCGGTGAATACGCCGGTCGGGCAAATCTCTACCAGGTTACCGGAGAACTCGCTTTCCAGCGTGCCGTCTTCCGGGCGACCAAAGTAGACGTTATCGTGCGCGCCGTAAACGCCCAGATCTTTACCGTCTGCGTAGTCTTTGTAGTAACGCACGCAGCGGTAACAGGCGATACAGCGGTTCATTTCGTGAGAGATGAACGGACCGAGATCCTGATTGCGGTGAGTACGCTTGGTAAAGCGATAGCGACGGAAGCTATGACCGGTCATGACGGTCATATCCTGCAGGTGGCAGTTCCCCCCCTCTTCACAGACCGGACAGTCGTGCGGGTGGTTAGTCATCAACCACTCCACAACGCTTTCACGGAACTGTTTCGCTTCGCCATCATCAATAGAGATGAAGGTCCCGTCGGAGGCCGGTGTCATACAGGACATCACCAGACGCCCACGGGTGTCTTCCGCGTTCTGATATTGCTTCACCGCACACTGGCGGCAAGCACCGACGCTGCCCAGCGCCGGATGCCAGCAAAAATAAGGAATATCAAGGCCGAGGGAGAGACAAGCTTCTAGCAAGTTGTCTGCTCCATTGACCTCGTATTCTTTGCCGTCTACATGAATCGTAGCCATAGTCAGCATGCTTCCAGTTGGCCTGAATAACTTCAGGCGTTAATCAAAAATTCTTGTGCAATGCACCCTCACCCGTTTTCGCTTTCTCCCCTTAGGGGAGAGGGCCGGGGTGAGGGGCGATATCACCAGCGCGTTTTTAACAGGTTCGGCTGAATGCCATTAATGGCACGCAGATTTCCGTAATCCTGTTTGGCAATGCCTGCTTCGAATTCGTCGCGGAAATATTTAATCGCACTCTGCAATGGCTCAACGGCACCCGGCGCGTGGGCACAGAAGGTTTTACCCGGTCCCAGGTGGCGGCACAGCTGCTCGAGGGTTTCGATATCCCCCGGCTGCCCTTCGCCACGCTCAAGCGCGCGCAGGATTTTGACGCTCCACGGCAGACCATCGCGACACGGTGTACACCAGCCGCAGGATTCACGGGCAAAGAACTCTTCCAGATTACGCACCAGCGGCACCATACCGATTTCATGGTCTACCGCCATTGCCAGCGCCGTACCGAGACGGCTGCCTGCTTTACCAATACTTTCAAATTCCATCGGCAGATCGAGGTGCGCTTCCGTCAGGAAGTCGGTCCCCGCCCCGCCCGGCTGCCAGGCTTTAAACTTCAGGCCATCACGCATGCCGCCGGCGTATTCTTCCAGGATCTCACGTGCTGTGGTCCCGAAAGGTAATTCCCAGACGCCAGGGTTTTTCACGCGGCCAGAGAAGCCCATCAGCTTGGTGCCGGCATCTTTACTCATGCCGCCGCCAATGCCCTGGTACCACTCAACGCCGTTCGCCAGAATCGCAGGGACGTTACACAGGGTTTCGACGTTATTTACGCAGGTCGGTTTACCCCATACGCCGCTGGAAGCCGGGAACGGTGGCTTGGAGCGAGGGTTCGCACGACGGCCTTCCAGGGAGTTAATCAGCGCGGTTTCTTCACCGCAGATATAACGCCCTGCGCCGGTGTGCACGATAAGCTCAAAGTCGAAACCAGAACCCAGAATGTTTTTACCAAGCAGGCCCGCTTCGGTGGCTTCAGCAATTGCGCGGCGCAAATGAACGGCCGCTTCAATGTACTCACCGCGCAGGAAGATGTAGCCACGGTAAGCCTTAAGCGCAAAGGCGGAGATCAACATGCCTTCCACCAGCAGGTGTGGCAGTTGCTCCATCAGCAGGCGGTCTTTATAGGTGCCCGGCTCCATTTCATCGGCGTTACACAGCAGGTAACGGATGTTCATGGACTCGTCTTTTGGCATCAGGCTCCACTTCAAACCGGTGGAAAAGCCCGCGCCGCCGCGCCCCTTCAGGCCGGCGTCTTTTACCGCATTAACGATTTCATCCGGGGCCATGCCGGTCAGCGCCTTACGCGCGCCTTCATAGCCGTTTTTGCTGCGGTATTCGTCGAGCCAGACAGGCTGTTTGTCATCACGCAGACGCCAGGTCAGCGGATGCGTTTCGGCAGTACGAATAATCGTCTTCATTTATACTGCTCCAGCAAGTCAGGGATGGCTTCCGGCGTCAGATGGCTGTGAGTGTCCTCATCAATCATCATGGTCGGCCCCTTGTCGCAGTTACCCAGGCAGCAGGTAGGCAGCAGGGTGAAACGACCATCAAACGTGGTCTGGCCCGGTTTGATGTTCAGTTTGGCTTCGATAGCCGACTGAATGCCCTGGTAGCCGGTGATATGGCAAACTACGCTGTCGCAGTAGCGAATCACGTGACGGCCTACCGGCTGGCGGAAGATTTGGCTATAGAATGTCGCCACGCCTTCTACGTCGCTTGCCGGAATACCCAGCACGTCAGCGATAGCGTAGATAGCGCCATCCGGCACCCAGCCACGCTGTTTCTGAACGATTTTCAGCGCTTCGATAGAGGCCGCACGGGCATCTTCGTAATGGTGTTTTTCGTGCTCAATCGCCTCACGCTCTGCCGCACTCAGCTCAAAAGTCTCAGCCTGGTTTTGTTGGTTATCGTGCATAGTTAGCGATCCACATCAGACATTACAAAATCGATACTACCCAGATAGACAATCAGGTCAGAAACCAGGCTGCCGCGGATCGCCGCCGGAATTTGCTGCAGGTGCGCAAAGCTCGGGGTACGAATACGGGTACGGTAGCTCATGGTGCTAGCGTCACTGGTCAGGTAGTAACTGTTAATACCCTTCGTTGCCTCAATCATCTGGAAGGATTCGTTGGCCGGCATAACCGGGCCCCACGAAACCTGCAGGAAGTGAGTGATCAGGGTTTCGATATGCTGCAGCGTGCGCTCTTTCGGCGGCGGCGTGGTCAGCGGGTGATCCGCTTTGAACGGGCCGGCTGGCATATTTTTCAGGCACTGCTCAAGAATACGCAGGCTCTGGCGAAGCTCTTCCACTTTCAGCATCACGCGGGTATAGCAGTCGCTGATGCCGCCGCCGACCGGCACTTCGAAGTCGAAGTTCTGGTAGCCAGAGTAAGGACGAGCCTTACGCACGTCGAAGTCGATACCGGTGGCACGCAGGCCAGCACCGGTGGTGCCCCACTCCAGCGCTTCTTTCGCGGTATAGGCTGCAACGCCCTGAGAACGGCCTTTCAGAATGGTGTTGCGCAGCGCGGCTTTCTCATAGGAATCCAGGCGCTTCGGCATCCACTCGAGGAACTCTTTCAGCAGACGCTCCCAGCCCTTCGGCAGGTCGTGTGCAACGCCGCCGATACGGAACCAGGCCGGGTGCATACGGAAACCGGTAATCGCTTCCACCAGATCGTAGATTTTCTGACGATCGGTAAAGGCGAAGAACACCGGGGTCATGGCGCCGACGTCCTGAATAAAGGTAGAGATGTACAGCAGGTGGCTGTTGATACGGAACAGCTCGGAAAGCATAACGCGGATAACTTCAACGCGCTCCGGCACCACAATGCCGGCCAGCTTTTCAACCGCCAGCACGTAAGGCATTTCGTTGACGCAGCCGCCGAGGTATTCGATACGGTCAGTATACGGAATGTAGCTGTGCCAGGACTGGCGCTCACCCATTTTCTCAGCACCACGGTGGTGGTAGCCGATATCCGGCACGCAGTCGACGATCTCTTCGCCGTCCAGCTGCAGGATGATACGGAAAGCACCGTGTGCGGAAGGGTGGTTTGGCCCCAGGTTCAGGAACATGAAGTCTTCATGCTCGCTGCTGCGCTTCATGCCCCACTCTTCAGGCTTGAAGGTCAGCGCTTCCATTTCCAGATCTTCTTTCTGTTTAGTCAGGATAAACGGATCGAATTCGGTGGCGCGCGCCGGGTAGTCTTTACGCAGCGGGTGGCCTTCCCAGGTCGGCGGCATCATGATGCGCGTCAGGTGCGGGTGGCCGTTGAAGGTGATGCCAAACATCTCCCATGTTTCACGCTCGTACCAGTTGGCGTTCGGGAAGATTTTCGTCAGCGTCGGCAGGTTCAGATCGTTTTCAGATAACGCCACCTTGAGCATGATGTCGCGATTGCGTTCAATGGAAATCAGGTGGTAGAAAACGGAAAAATCCGCAGCCGGTAAACCGTTGCGGTGTGTGCGTAGACGCTCATCCATGCCATGCAGGTCGAACAGCATAACGTAGGGTTTTGGTGATTTCTTAAGGAAATCGACCACTTCCAGTAACTGTTCGCGCTTAACCCAGACTACGGGCACCCCGGTGCGGGTTGGCTGAACGGTAAAGGCATCCGGCCCAAAACGGTTACGCAATTCGCCAATGACCGGATCATCCAGGTGATCCCTTGTCTGCCAGGCTGGCATAGCGGCGTCTTGCGCGGTTAAATCGGTCATAGTTCTCACCATTGCAAATGGTTCTGTGGTGACTGCGCTCAGTGCCTTTGCTTTTATAGTATTGATATACAAAGACGCTTACTGACCGCAGGCGCTAATTAAATCTCGTCCGGCGTCCGCAGGTTGGTTACCGCGATACGCTCGCCGCGCTTACGCTCGCGCTCGGACTGCATGTTGGCGCGGTAAACGCCCTGATCGCCAACAACCCACGACAGCGGGCGACGCTCTTTGCCGATAGACTCCTGCAGCAGCATCAGCGCCTGCATGTAAGCCTCCGGACGCGGTGGACAGCCAGGGATGTAAACATCAACCGGGATAAACTTATCGACACCCTGCACAACGGAATAGATGTCGTACATGCCGCCAGAGTTAGCGCAAGCACCCATGGAAATCACCCATTTAGGTTCGAGCATCTGATCGTAAAGGCGCTGGATTACCGGAGCCATTTTGGTGAAGCAGGTACCGGCCACCACCATCAGGTCAGCCTGACGAGGAGAAGCACGTAAAACTTCTGCACCGAAACGCGCCACGTCATGCACAGCGGTAAACGACGTCACCATCTCTACGTAGCAGCAGGAAAGGCCAAAGTTGTATGGCCAGATTGAGTTTTTACGACCCCAGTTCACCACATCGTGCATGGCATGCTCGAGCTTGCCCATGTAAACGCTGCGGTTAATCTCTTGTTCGAGGGGATCGGTTACGATCTCCTGCTTTTGCAGGGGATAACGGTCATTCTCACCGTTGGGGTCTATGCGGGTGAGCGTATAGTCCATCTTATTGCCTCGCTATTACTGCGTATGACGTGGAGTTCGACTGTCTGTTTCCGGGTTGATTTTCTCACGACGCGAACGCGCAGGAGTCCAATCCAGAGCGCCAATACGCACCAGATAAACCAGACCAGCCAGTAGCACTAAAATGAAAATTGCGGCCTCGACGAAGCCAATCCAGCCGCTTTCACGGATAGAAGTTGACCACGCGTAGAGATACAAGGCTTCCACGTCAAAGATAACGAAGAACATGGCGACCAGGTAAAACTTGGCGGAGAGACGTAGACGCGCCGTACCAACGGAGTCGATGCCCGACTCGAAGGGGGTGTTTTTGTGCCGAGCCTTAGCTCTTCCGCCAAGGAACCAGCCCCCGACAAGCATCAGACAGCACAGGCCAACGGCGACAATAAGAAAGACAGCGAACGCCCAGTGATGAGCGATAACTTCAGTGGATGTTGACATACTCATTGCTTACTCATCAAAAGTGGCGCCAAAGTCTCTGCTCTTGTTGGCAGATGAACGCCACATCGATTCATGGGGAGGAACAATCAACCGTACAATAACTACCGGAAATAATGCGTAGGCAGCCAATTGATGGGGTTTTTTACTCCTTTCTATAACCTTTTGTCAACTTTAACAAAAGTATCCACACATTAATTTACACCGACAGCAATTCATTAACATTTAATGCGTTAAAACTCATCAACACTCGCATAAAGACCAGATTTAGATGAGGGTGAATCGTGTCCGTTCCGTGTGAAAAAATAAACTACCCCTATATTTTGGCAGGAAATCTCAACTATTCCTCCCCCTAATTGGGAGTATTTTCTTGATCTGAGACACGCTTTTGTTAATCCACTTCAAAAAGAAGCAACATTGTTATGTGTTTTTTAACATTACCTGGCCTTCGCACGAAGTTTTTGTACATAAAATACGCAAAATCATATTTTCACATAACCATTTGAATTAAATGCAAAAAATATCACATCAGGCTTTTTATCCAAAATTAGGCATAAAAAATGGGCCGTTGGCTTAAAAAACATCACCAACGGCCCATTTTTATATTTAATATTTTGTTACTAACTAAGTGCGGCTCACCTACTCAAAATCGCCTTCCACCAGCAGCGTGTCATCCCCTGCGTTATCCACCGTCGTATAGCGATAAGGATTGGCTGGCGTAGCCAAAGCGGTGAAGATAGCCTGAGCCAGCTCGTTACTGGTTTCCGGATTTTTACACAGTAGATATTGCGTTTCCGGCAGAACCGGCAGCCCTTCAGAGGCGCCCAGCACCCGTAATTCCGGGCTCATCATCTCCACCGGGCGGGCCGTAACGCCCAGCCCAGCTTTCACTGCCGCACGCACGGCGGCAAGGGTCGAGGCCACATAGGAGATACGCCACGGCGTTTGATGGGCATCAAGATGCTCAATCATCATATCGCGATACGGGCTCGGGTCGTCCAGCATAACCAGCGGTAGCGCTTCCCCACTCTGGAACACATAATCGGCAGCGCAGTACCAAAGCGTTGGCGAGGTTCGCAGCACAATGGCGTCGAAGCGAGAGGGATTTGACGTTGTCACGACCAGATCGACCTCATGCTGATTCAGCATTTCAATCATAAAAGGATTTCGCTTCACCCGCACATCGAGCGCAAGCTTCGGATAAACCGAGCTGATTCGGTTTAACAGGAACGGTAAGATGGTATCCGCCGTTTCATCCGAAGCGCCAAGGGTTAAGGACCCCTGCAGGTTATTAAACATCAGAGAGGAGCAAGCCTCGTCATTAAAGCGAAGAATTTTACGCGCGTAGCCCAGCAGTTGGATACCGTGCTCGGTTAGCAGTTTATTACGGCCATGTCGCGCAAAAAGCTCTTTCCCTACTAATTGCTCAAGACGCTGCATCTGTTGGCTGACAGCGGATTGAGTGCGGCATACCGCAGCCGCCGCAGCGGCAAAGGTATTGAGATCGGCGACCGCAACGAATGTCCTCAGCAGATCGAGGTCGAGATTCAGTATCGGACGATTTGCGTTAATCATAATTTATTCACTAATAGGTTGCTCTTTCGAGTCTGCCCTGGTTGTATTGCTATGATTTATCAAAGAGATAAAGCAATTCCTTTTTACCGAACGTCTCCGGTAGTGTCGGCCGCTATACGTTAGCAGCGCTTCTGTTTGTTATTTTTGTATTCCCGGGCAGAGTGCAATTATCTAAACACCGCCCAAATGGGATATTATGCAGGTCAGGATCGGAGACCAACCCTAACTCATCGTACCAGCCTGGTATTTTTACGCTGGGTAATAACTGTAAATCAGCTTCAAGAAACGACTTTTAATAAGCTTTTATATGATTATTTAACGGGTTAAAACAAGACTAAAGGCATGAACCAGCCAGCCACCACAACCCGTTGAATAATAATAGTAATATTTAACAATGCCGACTGAGGCACAGCGCTGACGCGCTAATCGGCATCAAAAACCTACCATTTTTCGTAGTCTATCTTACCTTAAAACTGTATGTTTTATAACACTTATTACGAATTATCTGATCTCATTCTCTTTTTATGTTTTCACCATTGTTGATTATTCACAACGTTTTTTGAAGTCGCACACGCCTTATAATAAAAGACACTTAATAATTGCCGTGGTATTTACCTATTACGTCGGCCAGACTTTTGATATACATCTCTTTAACTACCTTGTCATTAATCTCTTAATGATTCAGGCATGAATATTAATTTTTCCTTATGTTTGGCGACACCCTATCTTTTGTAGTAGCACCTCTCACTTAGTACCACGCCGCACGGCAGTGAATAGCATCAAATAAAACCATATCATTAGATTTTTTTACTAATATATTGCAAATAAATAGACTTTCTTGTCGCTTAATATTTATAAAACTCAACGCTGCTTATACATTGTGCTGTAAAGATAAATTGCATTTCTGCCGGTCTCAACCTTCAAATCTCGTTGTAGCAGGAGTACATTGTGGCGGTGCGCTTCCACGGCAGGACGCGAAATTAACAACAAAGGTCGAAGCTTCATGTCCCCCATCGAAAAATCCAGCAAACTTGATAATGTCTGTTACGACATCCGTGGCCCGGTTCTCAAAGAGGCAAAACGCCTTGAAGAAGAAGGCAATAAAGTGCTTAAACTCAACATAGGGAACCCCGCGCCGTTTGGTTTTGACGCGCCGGATGAAATCCTTGTTGATGTGATCCGCAATCTTCCTACCGCTCAGGGATATTGCGACTCCAAAGGGCTGTTTTCCGCCCGCAAAGCCATTATGCAGCACTATCAGGCGCGCGGAATGCGGGATGTCACTACAGAAGATATCTATATTGGGAACGGCGTTTCTGAACTGATCGTTCAATCAATGCAGGCGCTGCTCAACAGCGGCGATGAAATGCTGGTGCCAGCCCCCGACTACCCGCTTTGGACAGCAGCCGTTTCTTTGTCGAGCGGCAAAGCGGTGCATTACCTGTGTGATGAAGGCTCTGACTGGTTCCCGGATCTCGACGATATCCGTGCCAAAATCACCCCACGCACCCGCGGTATCGTGATTATCAACCCGAACAACCCTACCGGGGCCGTTTACTCTAAAGAACTGCTTTTAGAGATTGTTGAGATTGCCCGTCAACATAATCTCATCATCTTTGCCGATGAGATTTACGACAAAATTCTTTATGACGACGCCGAGCATCACTCCATTGCCGCGCTGGCACCGGATCTGCTGACGATTACCTTTAACGGCCTGTCAAAAACCTACCGCGTTGCCGGTTTCCGTCAAGGCTGGATGGTGCTGAACGGGCCGAAGAAACATGCTAAAGGCTATATTGAAGGTCTGGAAATGCTGGCTTCAATGCGCCTGTGCGCTAACGTGCCGGCCCAGCATGCGATTCAGACCGCGCTGGGCGGCTACCAGAGCATCAGCGAATTTATCGTTCCGGGCGGGCGCCTGTATGAGCAGCGTAATCGCGCATGGGAACTGATCAATGAGATCCCCGGCGTCTCCTGCGTCAAGCCTCGCGGCGCGCTGTACATGTTCCCGAAAATTGACGCCAAACGCTTCAATATTCACGACGACCAGAAAATGGTGCTGGACTTCCTGCTGCAGGAAAAAGTCCTGCTGGTACAGGGGACTGCCTTCAACTGGCCGTGGCCCGATCACGTGCGTATTGTTACGCTGCCGCGCGTTGACGACCTGGAAATGTCCATTGCCAAGCTGGGGCGTTTCCTCGGTCATTACCACCAGTAAGCTACTCCGGGGGGGCATTTGCAATGTCCCCTTGATCCCCTCACAATGACGTCACCGAGTTGTTACCGCGAGAACGTCATGAGTCAGAGCCACTTCTTTGCCCACCTCTCCCGCCTTAAATTAATCAACCGCTGGCCGCTGATGCGCAACGTCCGCACCGAGAATGTGTCCGAGCACAGTCTTCAGGTTGCCATGGTTGCCCACGCGCTCGCCGCCATAAAGAATCGTAAGTTTAATGGCAACGTCAACGCCGAACGTATTGCGTTGCTGGCGATGTACCACGACGCCAGCGAAGTGCTGACCGGGGATTTGCCCACGCCGGTAAAATACTTCAACTCGCAAATAGCCCATGAATACAAAGCCATTGAAAAGATTGCCCAGCAGAAGCTGATTGAAATGGTGCCGGAAGCGCTGCGCGATATCTGGGCGCCGCTGATAGATGAGCACAGCTACAGCGAAGAAGAGAAGGCCCTGGTGAAGCAGGCTGATGCCCTTTGCGCTTACCTGAAATGTCTGGAAGAGCTGTCGGCAGGCAATAACGAGTTCCTGCTGGCGAAAAGCCGTCTGGAAAAAACGCTGGCCGACCGCCACAGCCCGGAAATGGACTACTTCATGCAGGTCTTTGTGCCAAGCTTCCAGCTGTCGCTGGATGAGATAAGCCAGGATTCACCGCTTTAAACACTTCCCCTCTGCCGAAGCGAAATCAGGATAATGTTTTCCCCTTCTCCCTTACAGGGAGAAGGCCGGGATGAGGGTAAGTATCAGAACGGGAACAGCATCGGCACCATCACAACGCTTACGATCATCACAATGACGGTAAACGGCACGCCGAGTTTCACAAAATCGCTGAACTTATAGTTCCCCGGCCCCAACACCAGCGTGTTGACCGGCGATGATACCGGCGTCATAAACGCCGCAGAGGCCGCCATCGCCACAATCATCGCAAACGGATAAGGCGACACCCCCATGGACTTGGCGGCGGCCAGCGCGATAGGCGCCATCAGTACCGCCGTCGCGGTATTGGAGATAAACAGTCCGATGGTTGCACACATCACAAACAGGCAAACCAGCATGATGTAAGGCCCATATCCGCCACCAAACTCCATCAGCCCATGAACGATTAAATCCACCCCACCGGTTTTCTGCAATGCCAGCGCAAAAGGCATCATCCCGACAATCAGAATAATGCTCGGCCAGTGAATCGCCTTATAGGCACTTTCCATATCAATACAGCGGAACTTGCCCATCAGCAGGCAGGCGATAATCGCGGCAATAGGGTTGGGTATCTCGTCGGTTAGCATTAGGGCGACCATTAGCGCCAGGCAGAAAATTGCGTGCGGCGCCTGGCTGTGTGCCGGGGAAGCATCCCGCTCTTCCACAGGCAGATTGAGCACCAGGAAATCACGGTTTTGCTGTGAAAGCTGGTTAATCAGCTTCCAGTCGCCGACCACCAACATAATGTCCCCCAGCTGAATGGGCTCATCGACCAGCAGCCCTTCCATTGCCTCACCGCCTCGCCGTAAGCCAACAACGTTGAGACCGTAGCGGGTTCGGAAGGCGATTTCTCGCAAAGTCTGTCCCGTAAGTTCTGATTCAGGCAAAAGCGACACTTCAGCCATGCCCACATCCAGCGCCTGATCGGAGAAATACTCACCGCGCAGCACCATCGGCTCCAGCATTTGCTCGCCGCAAAACTCACGCAAATCAACCTCTGAGGCAGACATGTCAATCAGCAGCACGTCGCGCGCACGGAACTCGGTCACGCCGGTAACGTTGACGATAACGCGACGGAACTTGCGCCACCGTTCAAGGCCGATAACGTTAGCCCCGTAGCGCTCACGTAGCTTCAAATCATCCAGCCGATGGCCGACCATCGGTGAACCTGGACGGATAGCCAGCCGACGCGCCCGCCCGGTCAGGCGATATTCTTTAATCAAATCGCGGAATGAACGGCGCTTCCAGCTTTCTTTTCCCGCCTCATCGCCCTGCCCTTTGAGAGCAAAACGCGTCAGCAGCATATAAAGGATACCTAAAACCAGCACCGCGAGACCAATGGGCGTAACGCTAAAGAACTGAAAACCGTCCAGGCCTTCACGCAGCAGCTCACTGTTGATAACCAGGTTAGGTGGTGTAGCGACGAGGGTCATCATGCCGCTGATAAGCCCGGCAAAGCTGAGCGGCATCATCAGTCTCGAGGGGGAAATTTTCATGCGCATTGAAACGCTGATAACCACCGGAATAAAAATGGCCACCACGCCGGTCGAGCTCATAAATGCTCCAAGCCCGGCTACCGTCACCATCAGCAGGATCAGCATTTTGGTTTCGCTGCTGCCCGCAACGTCCACCAGCCAGCTCCCCATTTTGGTTGCAACACCGGTACGCACCAGCCCGTCGCCAATAATGAACAGCGCGGCAATCAGGATAACGTTGGGATCGCTGAACCCGGAGAAGGCTTCGCTAAGGCTTAACGTACCGCTGAGGACAAAAGCGACAATCACCAACAGAGCCACCGCGTCCATACGCATCTTTCCGGTAGCGAACAGCAGGACGGCAACCCCCAGCAACGACAACACCCAAATGAGTTCCGAATTCAAAACGAGTCCCTGAATGGCTGATTATTGGTGAATTGAATGTAGACGAGAATGCCATAAAAAAACCCCGCAAATGCGGGGTTAAATCATGGGATTAGTGTTTTCTTAGCACTTCGACCGTGCCGTCCGGCGATTTCTGGACCAGCAGTTCGGTAAGGGAGGTGAGGACGTAATCCACGTGTTCAAGCCGTGGCGTATCCGCCGGCGCGTTAACCGCAATCACGTGGCAGCCTGCAGCAAGTCCGGAAAGCACGCCGGCGGGCGCATCTTCAACGACCACGCATTCTTCCGGCTCAAGCCCGAGCAGCTGAGCCCCAAGCAAATAGGCATCAGGTTCAGGTTTGCCGCGGGCCACTCGCTCAGCCGTAACAAACACTTCCGGCTCGGGTAAGCCACCCGCCCGGCGACGAGCGGACGCTACCGGCACAGAGCCTGAAGTGACGATAGCCCACGGAATACCCGCTTCGTTCAAGTGAGCCAGCAACTCAGCCGCACCGGGCAGAGCAACAATGCCATCGGTATCTTCGGACTCCAGCTTCTCCAGGCGCAGGAACTCCTGCTGGATCTCTTCCTCGGACGCCCCGGCCATAAAGTGGCGCAGTGAGGTAATCGCCTGCTTGCCGTGGATAAAGCCTAATACCTCTTCCGGGGAAATATTAAAACGCGTTGCCCAGTTTACCCACGCGCGCTCGACGGCAGGAAGGGAGTCAACCAGCGTACCATCCAAATCAAACAAGAAACCTTTACACTTCACTACGCGTCTCTCCTCAGGCATTGATAATCTGCGCAATCTCGTTGGCGCTTAAGTGATACTGACGTGGGCAGGCATGCCACACTTTCAGCATACGTTGGTATTTGTCCCACATTGGGGTTTGGGCGTTGAAGCCGTGGGTACCGGCATCGAAATGGGTATAACGGCCTTCGATATTCACCATAAAGCGAACATAGCCCAGGAAACGCGCTTCGGTGGCAGCGTCAAAGCCCATAAAAGTGACGCGGCGTTCGTCGATGTCCTGGCTGTCTTTCAGGTTGGTCCAGGAAACATGCAGCGCGTGGTACATCTCCATGATGTCGATGACGATGCGACAGGTCTCTTCTTTCAGTTCGCCAAACTCGCGATCCAGCTCGCGCATTTGCAGGCCATAGCCGCGTTCGATGATGGTTTGCAGGCGACGATAGCGCTCGGCGTTGTCCGGGTCCATCATCGTCATCATCTTATACTGGTTGGATAAAATCAGACGTTGCGCGTTAGTCATTTCCATTTCCTGACTCCTTTGGTGCATGGAAAAATCCAGGTTATGACAGAGATAACCTGTAAGAAAGTATGCCTTCCTTTATATGCGCAACCGTAGGGTAATTACAAATCATCCAGGAAAGTTTTATCCAGCTGTTTGAACGCGCGCTTCAGCACGTCCGCCAGCGCCTGGTAGTCCGGCTTGCCTTCAACCGGGGCCAGCGCCTGCCCTGCTTCCTGCAGTTTCATACGAACTTCATAAAACCACTGTAATGTTGACGGCGGTAATGGCGTGACCGAGCGCTTGCCGAGCCACCACAGCCCTTGCATTGGCAGGCTGCAGGCAAAGAGTGCCGTTGCTACCGCAGGGCCAAGCTGGCCGCCCAGCGCGATTTGCCAGGTCAGCGTAAACACCGCCAGCGGCGGCATAAAACGTATAGCGTACCGAGTGGCACGAATCACGCGGTTTTCAATAAATACCGGTGACAGGCGCTTATCCAGCGGCCACGTCTTTGAGTAATGCTGCCCACGTCCGAACAGGCTAAACCAGCTAACATGGCTATTCTGGGGTGTCGACATGGCTCATACCTCAACTCTACATATAAAAAATAAAATAATTTTGCAACTCAGCAACTCTAAATGACATCGTTCAAAAAATTTTGTCTTTACGAGCCTCTATCTGCTACCCTGTGCCGGCCTTGATGGCCGTAGTGGGGAAACCACACGCTGTCAAACATTCTTTTACATCGCCGTGACCTGCAGCTTCGGTAATATGGCGTAAACTCTGAGTAATTTTATTCGCCATGCCAAAAAACGTTCCTGGCATGACGTTAATCATAAATGTCCGCGTCATCATGCGCTACGCTGATAGACCAACTGACGTTTTTTTAGCCACGTATTTAAAATAGGTACTTCCATGTCGAGTAAGCTAGTACTGGTTCTGAACTGCGGTAGCTCATCACTGAAATTCGCAATTATCGATGCTGTAAACGGTGAAGAGTACCTTTCTGGTTTAGCAGAGTGTTTCCACCTTCCTGAAGCCCGCATCAAGTGGAAGCTGGACGGCGCTAAACAAGAAGCGGCTCTGGGTGCAGGTGCCGCTCACAGCGAAGCTCTTAACTTCATCGTTAATAAGATTCTGGCAGAAAAACCAGAATTGTCCGCTCAGTTGACCGCTATCGGTCACCGTATCGTACACGGCGGTGAAAAATACACCAGTTCCGTTGTTATCGATGATTCCGTAATTCAGGGTATCAAAGATTCAGCCTCTTTTGCACCGCTGCATAACCCGGCTCACCTGATCGGTATCGCTGAAGCACTGAAATCCTTCCCTAACCTGGCTGATAAAAACGTTGCCGTGTTTGACACCGCGTTCCATCAGACCATGCCGGAAGAATCTTTCCTCTACGCGCTGCCATACAAACTGTACAAAGAGCACGGCGTTCGTCGCTACGGCGCACACGGCACCAGCCACTTCTACGTGACTCAGGAAGCCGCAAAAATGCTGAACAAGCCGGTTGATGAACTGAACATCATCACCTGCCACCTGGGCAACGGCGGTTCCGTTTCTGCAATCCGTAACGGCAAATGCGTTGATACTTCCATGGGTCTGACCCCGCTGGAAGGTCTGGTCATGGGTACCCGCTCCGGCGACATCGACCCGGCTATCATCTTCCACCTGCACGATGCCCTGGGCATGAGCGTGGAAGACATCAACAAAATGCTGACCAAAGAGTCCGGCCTGCTGGGTCTGACCGAAGTCACCAGCGACTGCCGCTATGTTGAAGACAACTACGCGACTAAAGAAGACGCTAAACGTGCGATGGACGTTTACTGCCACCGCCTGGCGAAATACATCGGCTCCTACACCGCGCTGATGGAAGGTCGTCTGGACGCAGTCGTGTTCACCGGCGGTATCGGTGAAAACGCCGCGATGGTGCGCGAGCTGTCCCTGGGCAAACTGGGCGTACTGGGCTTCGACGTTGATCACGAGCGCAACCTGGCTGCACGTTTCGGCAAGTCTGGCTTCATCAACAAGGAAGGCACCCGCCCGGCGGTGGTTATCACCACCAATGAAGAGCTGGTCATCGCTCAGGATGCATCCCGCCTGACCGCCTGATTCCCTCACCGCCAGCCTTAGCTGGCGGTGTTGTTTTCTGAGTCGAGTGAGCATACCTGCTCGCGAAAACGAAAGAGGTTATACCGTGTCCCGTACTATTATGCTGATCCCTACCGGAACCAGCGTCGGCCTTACCAGCGTAAGCCTTGGCGTTATCCGTGCTATGGAACAAAAAGGCGTTCGTCTGAGCGTCTTCAAACCTATCGCCCAGCCGCGTACCGGTGGCGATAGCCCGGACCAGACTACCAGCATCATTCGTGCTAACTCCACCATCCCAGCCGCCGAGCCGCTGAACATGGGCCACGTAGAGTCCCTGCTGTCCAGCAATCAGCAGGACGTGCTGATGGAAGAGATTATCGCCAACTACCACGCCACCAGCAAAGATGCTGAAGTCGTGCTGGTTGAAGGCCTGGTGCCGACCCGCAAACACCAGTTTGCTCAGGCGCTGAACTACGAAATCGCCAAAACCCTGAACGCGGAAATCGTCTTCGTAATGTCTCTGGGCAATGACTCTCCGGAGCAGCTGAAAGAGCGTATCGAACTGACCCGCAGCAGCTTCGGCGGCAGCAAAAACACCAACATCACCGGCGTTATCATTAACAAACTGAACGCCCCGGTTGATGAGCAAGGCCGCACCCGCCCTGACCTGTCCGAGATCTTCGACGACTCCAGCAAAGCGAGCATCGCGAACATCGATCCTAAGCAGCTGTTTGCCGACAGCCCGCTGCCGGTTCTGGGCTGCGTGCCGTGGAGCTTCGAACTGATTGCTACCCGCGCAATCGACATGGCTCGCCACCTGAACGCGACCGTCATTAACGAAGGTGACATCAACACTCGCCGCGTGAAGTCCGTGACCTTCTGTGCGCGCAGCATTCCGCACATGCTGGAACACTTCCGCCCTGGCTCCCTGCTGGTCACCTCTGCAGACCGCCCGGACGTGCTGGTTGCTGCCTGCCTGGCCGCGATGAACGGCGTGGAAATCGGCGCTATCCTGCTGACCGGCGGTTACGAAATGGACCCACGCATCAGCAAGCTGTGCGAGCGTGCTTTCGCCACCGGCCTGCCGCTGTTCATGGTTGACACCAACACCTGGCAGACCTCTCTGAGCCTGCAAAGCTTCAACCTGGAAGTCCCAACCGACGACCATCAGCGTATCGAAAAAGTGCAGGAATATGTGGCAAGCCACATCGATGCTAACTGGATCGAATCCCTGACCGCGACCTCCGAGCGCAGCCGTCGCCTGTCTCCTCCAGCGTTCCGCTACCAGCTGACCGAACTGGCTCGTAAAGCCGGTAAACGCGTTGTGCTGCCGGAAGGCGACGAACCGCGTACCGTTAAAGCAGCAGCTATCTGTGCTGAACGTGGTATCGCGACCTGTGTGCTGCTGGGTAACCCGGATGAAATCACCCGTGTTGCTGCGGCGCAGGGCGTTGAGCTGGGCGCAGGCATCGAAATCGTCGATCCAGAAGTGGTTCGCGAAAGCTACGTTGCCCGCCTGGTTGAGCTGCGTAAGAGCAAAGGCATGACCGAAGCCGTTGCTCGCGAGCAGCTGGAAGACAACGTTGTGCTGGGTACTCTGATGCTTGAGCAGGACGAAGTTGACGGCCTGGTTTCCGGCGCAGTTCACACCACCGCCAACACCATCCGTCCACCGCTGCAGCTGATCAAAACCGCACCGGGCAGTTCTCTGGTGTCTTCCGTGTTCTTCATGCTGCTGCCTGAACAGGTTTATGTTTACGGCGACTGCGCAATCAACCCGGATCCAACCGCAGAACAGCTGGCAGAGATCGCGATTCAGTCCGCTGACTCCGCTGCCGCGTTCGGTATCGACCCGCGCGTTGCAATGCTCTCCTACTCCACCGGTAACTCCGGCGCAGGTAGCGACGTTGAGAAAGTGCGTGAAGCGACCCGTATCGCGCAGGAAAAACGCCCTGACCTGGTCATCGACGGTCCACTGCAGTATGACGCTGCGGTCATGGCTGACGTGGCTAAGTCTAAGGCACCAAACTCCCCTGTTGCGGGCCGTGCGACCGTGTTCATCTTCCCTGACCTGAACACCGGTAACACCACCTATAAAGCGGTACAGCGTTCTGCAGACCTGATCTCCATCGGGCCAATGCTGCAGGGTATGCGCAAGCCGGTTAACGACCTGTCCCGTGGCGCGCTGGTTGACGACATCGTCTACACCATCGCTCTGACCGCGATTCAGTCCGCTCAGCAGGCGTAAGCCAGCTGAGACGCAAAAAGGCAGCCACCTGGCTGCCTTTTTTATTGCTTTAACCCGCTACAGCAGTTCTTTAGCCGCCTTCACGATAGCTTCCGCCGTCAGGCCGTACTCCTGCTGCAGAAAATCCTGCGTCCCCACCTGGCCATAACGCTCCTTCACGCCAATCCGACGCATCGGTACCGGACAGGTTTCCACCAACACCTCGGCCACCGCTGACCCCAGCCCGTTGTGGATACTGTGGTTTTCGCAGGTGACGATGCGGCCCGTTTTCTCCGCGTAATTCTTCACCAGCATGCGGTCGATAGGCTTGAGGGTGAACATGTCGATCACCGCCGCGCTGACGCCCTCCTGCTCAAGCTGTTGAGCCGCTTTTAGCGCTTCTGCAACCATAATTCCGTTGGCTATCAGCGTGACATCCGTGCCTTCACGCAGCACGTTGCCTTTGCCGATGGTGAAGGTCGAATCTTCCTCATAAACGGTAGCCGCCTGCTTGCGAATAGTGCGTACCCAATAGAAGCCTTCGAGATCGATCAGCTGACGTAGAATGTCTTTAAACATCACCGCGTCGGTCACCTCCAGCACGATGGAGTGCGCCAGCCCACGCACAATGCCCATATCTTCGAACGACATATGGGTCCCGCCGTTGTGGCAGGCCGTGACCCCGGCGTCAGAAGCGATAACCTTGACGTTATTGCGCTGGTAATCCAGCGACATAAACAGCTGGTCAAAGCAGCGGCGGCTGGCGAAGGCGGTAAAAGTATGAACAAACGGCTTACGTCCGGTTAGAGACAGGCCTGCCGCCACGCCAATCACGTTGGCTTCCATGATGCCGCAGTTAATCACGTGCTGCGGGTTATCTCGCTGTACGCCGTCCATCGCCATCGAACTCATCAGGTCAGCTTCAAGCGCGATAATGCCGCTCTCTGCATTGATCTGTTGCTGAACAAAACCGGCGTAGACCTTACGCATTTCAACGGCGTCCTGAGCGCCGGACTGGCTTACCTTAATCATGTGCCGCCTCCAGTTGCGCGATGGCCTGCTCCAGCGCCTGTTTTGACTGCTCCGTCAGGCGGAGATGGTGGGAGTTACCCAGCTGTTCAAGATACGGAA
Organism: Enterobacteriaceae bacterium RIT693; assembly: GCA_009668225.1. Taxonomy (GTDB): domain Bacteria; phylum Pseudomonadota; class Gammaproteobacteria; order Enterobacterales; family Enterobacteriaceae; genus Cedecea. The sequence continues at coordinate 242,902 of WJYK01000008.1, forward strand.
CGCCCTGCCCCTTCACGCTGTCGAGGATCACCAGCAGAGGACGCTGCTCGCCGCTGCGAACCGGCTTCACCGCCGCCAGTAAGCCAGCAACGTCATCGCCTTTCACCTGCACAACGTCAAAACCGAAGGCGCTAAACTTCTCTTCCAGATCGAATGCACAGATGATTTCGTCCAGCTCGCCGTCCAGCTGCTGCTTGTTCCAGTCGACAAAAACCGTCAGGTTATTGAGGCGGTGATGAGCAATAAACTGGAAAGCCTCCCAGCACTGCCCCTCGTTCAGCTCGCCGTCGCCGACGATGCTGAATACCCGGTTACGGCGCTGCGCCAGCTTGTGGGACAGCGCAATACCGGCGGCGATCGAAATCCCCTGCCCCAGCGAACCGGTAGTGGCGTCCACGCCGCGAGTTTTCAGGCGATCGGGGTGGCTCGGCAGGCTGGTTCCATTCTCATTCAGAGTGGCCAACTGCTCGACCGGGAAATATCCCTTAAGCGCCAGCGTGCTGTATAGCGCCGGGCCAGCATGCCCTTTCGACAGCACAAAGTAATCGCGCTCAGCCCAGTCAGGGTCGCCCGGATCGATATTCATCACATCGCCGTACAGTACCGCCAGCGTTTCAACCACCGACATGCTGCCGCCGTAGTGACCGAACCCCAGCTGGGTGAGCGCCTTCAGCGTCTCCACCCGGATATCGCGCGCAAACCGCGTGACGTCTGCCAGTTCATTCATTATTTAGCCCCCGTATTGTCTTCAGTGTGTACGGCAGGAGTGCCTTTTCCTTTGCCCAGATAGTTGAACCCGACCAGTACCGCAAACACGGCGACCACTACTGCGGTAATCGCCGCAGGTGACAGGAAGCGTGCCAGGTTGCCGAGGATAATCCCCACCACGCCGAAATCAGCGTCGGAGAAGGTTGTGTTGGCGAAGCCCAGCGCCCCCAGCACAGGCAGCAGCAAGACAGGCAGGAAGGTAATCAGCAGTCCGTTGGCAAAAGCCCCCACCATTGCCCCGCGACGACCGCCGGTAGCGTTACCAAACACGCCGGCGGTAGCCCCGGTAAAGAAGTGAGGCACTACGCCCGGCAAAATCAGCACCAGCTTCATCTGCCCCAGCAGGAACAGGCCGACCAGGCCACCGAGGAAACTGAACAGGAAGCCCACCAGCACGGCATTCGGCGCGTAAGGGTAAACCACCGGGCAGTCAAGCGCCGGGCGAGCATTAGGCACCAGCTTCTCGGAGAAACCGGTAAATGCCGGGACGATTTCCGCCAGAATCAAGCGCACACCCTGCAGGATGATGAACACCCCGGCCGCAAAGGTAATCGCCTGAATAATGGAGTAAACCAGGAAGTTCTGGCCGCCGCTGAGCTTCTCTTCTACATAAACCTGGCCCGCACAAATCGCGAGGATCATGTAAATAATTATCATGGTCAGGGAGATGGAGATTGAGCTGTCACGCAGGAAGCTGAGGTTCTTCGGCAGATTCATCTCTTCCGTTGAACGCGAGCCTTTCCCGCACTTGCTGCCGATCCAGCCGGACAGGACGTAGCCCAGCGTGCCGAAGTGGCCAAAGCCGATATCATCGGTACCGGTGATACGACGCATGTAGCGCTGAGCAATCGCCGGGAAGAACGCCATAATCAGGCCAAGGATCAGCGACCCGGTAAACACCAGCGCCACGCCTTCAAAGCCTGCCACGGTCAGGATGACGCTTATCATGCACGCCATGTAGAACGTGTGGTGCCCGGTCAGGAAGATGTACTTCAGGCGGGTAAAGCGAGCCACAATGATGTTCGCCACCATCCCGAAGGCCATAATCAGCGCCGTGGATGCCCCGTATTTTTCCAGCGCGATGGAAACAATCGCTTCATTATTAGGAATAATGCCCTGGATATTAAAGGCGTGCTCAAACATACCGCCCAGTGGATTCAAAGACCCTACTAATACGGTGGCACCGCCGCCCAGAACAATAAAGCCTAATACGGTTTTAATTGAGCCTTTGACCACATCAGAAAATGATTTCTTTTGTGCCACCAGGCCAATTAATGCTATCAACCCGACGAGAATGGCCGGGACCTTTAGAATATCAACAATAAAATTCAGCGTGCCAAGGATAAACATATCCGCCTCCGCTAATTATGATTAACGGCCAGCAAAATAAGCGCTCAGCTTATTTTCCAGCTCATTGATATCGATGATGTTGTTGATAACCACCAGCTGACTGTCCGGCAGGCTTGCGCTGGCGGCAATGTCTTTCGCCATCACAAATACATCAGCCGCACCCGGCGTGGCGGAAGATAAATCAGAATGTTCCACTTCTGCTTCAATATTGAGTTTTTTAAGCACCTTTTTAATGTTCATTTCGACCATAAAGCTACTGCCCAGGCCGGAACCGCAGATTGCCATTATCTTCATCGTATTTACCTTATATTTTTAGTAGAGTACGAGCGCATCGCATTTTTCAATGCAACGTAAAACCTATGGTGTTAAATTAAAAAACTAGAATCGATTAATTATTTTTTGTATTTCCTCCAGGTTATTGGCCTGATGCAATAACGCCATATCTTCGTCGCTGGAAAATAGCTCAGCGAGCGCGGAAATCATTTCAATGTGGCTGTGGCTGTCCGGGGCCGCCAGCATAATAATGACGTCCACCGGGTCGTTATCCTCAGAATGAAAGCTAACGCCCTGCTTCAGCTTTAACAGAGACAGCCCAAGCCCGGTGGCGCCTTCTTCCGGCCGCGCGTGAGGCATCGCCAGGCCCGGCGCCAGCACATAATAAGGCCCCAGCTTTTGATGCTGTTGCATGATGGCCGTCAGGTAATGCGGGGCAATAATCCCCGCACTCAGCAGCGGCTGGGCGCTAATTTCCAGCGCCTGCTGCCAGCTAGCGGCGTTGTCGTGAAGCTGGATAGTCCCCTGATGCAGCCATTGGTTAAGCACGATACCCTCTCGAAATCGACGTTGATGATGGGCAAACTTTATTCAACGGCCTCGGGTTTAACTGTGACCAGCATCACAAAGATAGCGCTACCAATAACTATCACTCGGTTTTGTGATAGCGCTATCAAATTGCAATCATTGTGTTAAATCGCATTAAGGCGCACGATTTCAGGCGTATACTTGAGCGATATTTCCCCTTCTTTTTCAGGGGCCAACGTCAGCCTGGCGTTTTTCAGGCCGAGAATCAGGAATCATAATGTCCATAACCCGAAAGCGGCGAAGTACCGGTAAGGTGACGCTTGCAGATGTGGCTCAGCTCGCGGGAGTCGGTACGATGACCGTTTCGCGAGCGCTAAGAACCCCGGAGCAGGTTTCCGACAAATTACGCGAAAAAATCGAAGCGGCGGTTTCCGAACTGGGCTACATGCCCAACCTGGCGGCAAGCGCGCTGGCCTCAGCCTCCTCGTACACCATTGCGATGGTGGTCCCAAGCCTGGCGGAATCCGGCTGCAGTGAAATGTTTGCCGGCCTGCAGCAGGTACTGCAGCCTGCGGGGTATCAGATAGTGCTTGCGGAGTCTCAGCATCGGCTGGAGCAGGAGGAAAAGCTGCTGGAAACGCTGCTGGCGTCTAATATTGCCGCGGCGATCCTACTGAGCGTGGAACACAGCGACACGGTGCGAGGCTGGCTGAAACACGCCAGCCTTCCTGTGCTCGAAATCGGCGCCACCCGCGCCGACCCGCTGGACATGAACATCGGTATTGATAACGTCGCCGCCATGTTTGAACTGACGGAAATGCTCATCCACCGCGGGTATCAGAACATCGGGCTGTTGTGCGCGAACCAGGAACAGTGGATTTTCCAGCAGCACCTTCAGGGCTGGTACAAAGCGATGCTGCGCCACCATATGTCACCCAACAGGGTGATCAACGCCGCCGCCCCGCCGAATTTCTCCACCGGGGCAGCACAGTTACCCGAATTTTTGCTGGCCTGGCCGGAGCTGGACGCGCTGGTCTGCGTGTCGGATGAGCTGGCCTGCGGCGCGCTGTACGAATGCCAGCGCAGGCGCATCAAAGTCCCTGACGACTTAGCCATCGTCGGGTTTGGCGACAGCGACGTAAGCCGCGTGTGTCAACCCGCGCTGACGACCATTGCGGTACCACATCGTAAGATTGGGATTGAAGCAGGAAGAGCGTTGCTGGCAAGAATTAACGAAGAAGAATGGGATCGGAGCCCGACTATCGCGTCCTCGCTGTGTATGCGGGACAGTTGCTGATTTTCCCTCACCCTGGTCCCCTCCTTGCAGGAAGAGGATCGGGGTGAGGGTAAAAATTACTCGCTCTCTTCGCTTTGCGTTTGTGACTCATTTTTGGCGTTGCGGGTCATCCACAGCGCCAGCGCTTTCAGCGAATCAGGGGTAAATTCGTCGCAGCGCGCGGTGATCTCTTCCGGGGACATCCAGCTCACTTCGCTGACTTCTTCTTCCTGCAGCGCGAAAGGCCCGTGGGAAACGCAGCTAAAAAGCCCACCCCAAACGCGGCAGCTATCATCTTCGAAGTAGAACTGACCGTGTTCCGCGAACGGTACGCCGGCAATGCCAAGTTCCTCTTCCGCCTCGCGGCGAGCCGACTCGAGCATCTGTTCATCCGCCTGCACTACGCCGCCTGCGGTGGCATCCAGCATGCCTGGCATGAAGTCTTTAATTTCGGTGCGACGCTGCACCAGAATTTTGCCCATACCATCGTGAACGACAATATAGGTCGCGCGATGACGCAGCCGCTGCGCACGCATTTGCTCGCGGCTTGCCTGTGCGATGACCTCATTATCCTCATTAACAATATCTACCCATTCCGTGCCGACAAAATGACTCTGTTCCACCATCGGGGAAACCTTATTCAGGGGCGCTCTTACGGCGCGTTATTGGATTAACCTGTCAACGTTACGGGGTAATACGCACCTGCGCAATAACCCCATGACTCTCGAGCGTGCGAACGGTCAGAACGCCATCATCCAGCATCCCGTAACTGGCCTCAAAACCGCCCTTCGGTATGCTGACAGAGCCTGGATTAAACAAATAGATCTGTTCGTGCTTTTCTGCAACCGGAAGATGCGTATGGCCGAAAATCAGAACATCGCCAGCGGACAGCGGCGGCAACTGCCCCGGATGATAGAGATGCCCGTGGGTCAGAAAAAGCCGCTGCTGTGCCAGCAAAACCTGCTGCCAGGGCGCGGTGATGGGAAACTGCAGCAGCATCTGGTCCACTTCGCTGTCGCAGTTTCCACGCACCGCAATAATTTTATCGGCAACGCTATTCAGGCTCTGCGCTACCGCTGAAGGATTGTAGCCTTCAGGGAGCGCATTTCGCGGGCCGTGATTCAGTAAATCGCCCAGAATGACCAGCCATTTCGCGCCGCTGTGCGCAAAGCGTTCCAGCACTTTTTCCGTGGCGGGTAGCGAACCGTGAAGGTCCGAGGCAAACATCAGTTTCATTTATCCCTGGCTCCTGTAATGACAAGCAGCCAATGATATCGAATTATCAGCCCGCTATCAGCCTACGTTTTTTGCCGATAGCGCCAGCCAAAGCTGGACGGAAGCACGCTGCCACTGGAAGCTGGCATACTCTTTCAGCCGCTCAGGCACTTCATCCCCGTTCATAATCAGGCGGTTGAGCATCAGCGCCAGATCGGTATCGGCAATAGACCACTCACCAAATAAATTTTGCTGCCCTTCAGGGAGCAAGCGTTCTGCGGTGGCGATTAACTTCTCTGTGGCCTGTTGGCCTGCGGGGCTTAGCGCGGGTTTCTTCTCGCCGGCAAACACCACGGCCGTCGATCGCTCTTCCCTGATGGGCATCAGGTCGCTGCGCAGCCACGCCTGCACCTGCCGCGCCCGGGCGCGTTTTTCAATGTCATGAGGATAAATGCGTTCCCACGTCGGCGGCGCAAAACGCTCTTCCAAATATTCAGCAATGGCGGAGGATTCACTGAGCACAAAATCCCCGACGGCCAGCACCGGCACGCGACGAGTGAGTTCGAAACCTTTCCAGCCCGGTTTTAAATTCTGGCCGCTGGCAAGATCGACCGTTTGCAGCGAAAAGGCGAGCCCCTTCTCTTTCAGCGCAACAAAAACCGAAAGCGCATAGGGGCTGAAACACTGGCTATCGGTCCACAATGTAATGGCAGGCTGGCTCATCATATCCTCATTTATTCGCGCGTCAGGTTATTGAACATAGAGCGAAAAAAACCTTTTGTCATCCGCTTAAAACGCACCATTCCGGTGCAGCATGAGCAAAAACGCCTATACTCGAAGCGTTTGTTAAAAATGTGCTAACCACTGGAGTGACCATGATCGATCTTTATTATGCGCCGACCCCAAATGGCCATAAAATTACCCTGTTTCTCGAAGAAGCCGGTCTCGATTACAAAATCCACCGTATCGATATCGGTAAAGGCGACCAGTTCCGCCCGGCTTTCCTGACTATCTCACCGAATAACAAAATTCCAGCCATCGTCGATAACAAACCGGCTGATGGAGGGGAACCCCTGAGCCTCTTTGAGTCCGGTGAGATCCTGCTTTATCTGGCCGATAAAACCGGGCTGCTGCTCAGCAAAGAACTCCGCGCTCGTCATGCAACGCTTCAGTGGCTGTTTTGGCAGGTCGGCGGCTTTGGGCCGATGTTGGGTCAGAACCACCATTTCAACCACTTTGCTCCTCAGCCTGTCCCTTATGCTATTGAGCGCTATCAGGTCGAAACCCAACGCCTTTACGGCGTACTCAATAAACAGCTTGAGAAAGCCCCGTGGCTTGGCGGCCACGATTACAGCATTGCGGATATCGCGACTTATCCCTGGGTGGTGTCCCATGAGCGCCAGCGCGTTGACCTGGCCAATTTCCCGGCGGTGCGAAACTGGTTTGAACGGATCCGCACCCGACCTGCTACCGTGAAGGCTTATCAGCAGGCAGAGAAGGCGTAATCCCCGGTTCAGGTTTTTTCCCGCGCTGGTGTATCCTGTGGCGGGAAAAGACTAATAAGGAACCTGCAATGTCATCCATGCAACCAGACGCCATTATTCGCATTAAAAACCTGCGCCTACGGACTTTTATTGGTATCAAAGAAGAAGAGATCGCCAACCGGCAGGACATCGTGATTAACGTCGCCCTCCACTATCCTGCAGGCAAAGCAAGGGAGAGTGAGGACATCAACGACGCGCTGAACTACCGCACCGTCACCAAAGAGATCATCCAGCTGGTTGAGAATAACCGCTTCTCGCTGCTGGAAAAATTAACTCAGGATGTGCTGAATATCGCATGCGCTCACCCGTGGGTGACATATGCTGAAGTAGAAATCGATAAACTTCACGCGCTCCGCTACGCCGACTCGGTATCCATGACCCTGAGCTGGCGGCGGTAAGCGCTTCCTGGTGGGAGGAATGTATGGAGATCCTGATTACCGGCGGCAGCGGATTAATTGGCCGCCACCTGATATCTCGCCTGCTTGAGCTTAACCATCGAGTGTCGGTCGTGACGCGTTCGCCGGAAAAGACCGGCAAGCGGCTGGACAAGCGCGTGGCGCTGCTCAAAGGGCTCGACGGTTTACAGAATCTCGACGCCTTTGACGCAGTCATAAACCTGGCCGGTGAACCGATAGCCGATAAACGCTGGAGCGAGGAACAAAAGCAGCGTCTGTGCCAGAGCCGCTGGCAAATTACCGAGCGGCTGGTCGAACTGTTTAAGGCCAGCCAGCAGCCTCCCAAAACATTTATTTCCGGCTCAGCCACCGGCTACTATGGCGACCTTGGCGAAGTGGTCGTCACCGAAGATGAACCGCCCCACAACGAATTTACCCACAAGCTTTGTGCCCGCTGGGAGCAAACTGCCTGCGGCGCGCAAAGTGAAAAGACGCGAGTTTGCCTGTTACGCACCGGCGTTGTTTTAGCTCCCAAAGGCGGAATTCTGGCCAAAATGCTGCCGTTGTTCCGGCTTGGGCTCGGTGGCCCCATCGGCAATGGCAGGCAGTATCTGGCGTGGATCCACATCGACGATATGGTCAACGGCATTCTCTGGCTGCTGGATAACGACCTGCGCGGGCCGTTTAATATGGTTTCCCCTTACCCGGTGCGCAACGAGCAGTTTTCCCATGCCCTGGGTCATGCCCTTAAGCGCCCGGCTATTCTTCGTGCCCCGGCCACGGCCATTCGTCTGCTAATGGGGGAGTCTTCCGTGTTAGTGCTTGGCGGGCAGCGGGCGCTGCCTAAACGCCTGGAAGAGTCAGGTTTTGGCTTCCATTGGTTCGACTTAGACGAAGCGCTGGCGGACGTGATTCGCTAATATTTACATATTGCATTGAAATTTCAATTAAATCACCGTTTTAGCTGGCGGTGATTTAAAAAAATGAACTAATCAATAATATTATTCCAACACTCCATATATTTATTAATGAACGTTTCTTTATCCAAATTTAAAACAGTGTTCTTCAGATAAAAATTATATATACCTTCCATATCAGTTTCTTTATTATTAGTGCTTTTAGGAAGAAAAATGAAATCATTCACCCAGTTTTTAAAAAAGGAGTTATTGACTACATGTTCAG
>WJYK01000009.1 GCA_009668225.1 Enterobacteriaceae bacterium RIT693
CGTTAGCGATTTCCTTCTTTATTGCAGGTAATGCTTTCGCTACAGAAAATATAACTCTGGATATGTATCGTCAGCTGCTTCCTAAAAACACTGCGGGGCAAGTTGATTATGATTTACATCTCTCTGATAAATTATCTCTGCCTTACCACTGTAATATAAAAAAAGATAATGAAGGCCGTTTTGAAATTGACCTGGGCAGTTGTGAACATTACAGCCTGGACTGGAAAAAAGAGCGTGCCGGGCTCGTCAATCTAAGTTTGTCTGGTGACCCCTCTGGGGAAAAAATAACTGAACACAAACTGTGGGCAATGGCGTTTGCACAGGCATATGTCAGTACCATGATTCAAATGCAATACGGTTTGGGGAAGGAGAACGGAACCTTTGATCTTCATCGTCCATTTGGCAGCGGTGAAAGTTTTGGCAACTATTTTTCCCGTAATATGGGGCCGAACTATTTTGTCTCTAAAGGGCTACAGGAGAGTTCATTAGGCCGGGATTTACCTGCCCCGGCAGATGAAGGTGATGATGGTGTTTTACAGATTGAGTATCCAGGGAGCGCATGGAGTGAGTTACAGGGGTCTGGCGGCGGCGGTTTCCCGCGTATTTTTGGTACCATGCAGCCTAAAAAAATACTCGATTCTTTCTCTGGCCCTGCACGCAATATTATCGGCTCTGCGGTGACCAGCGGTTTCTACAATGGCTCCGTTATTGGGATTAATACCGGGTCTCTACCATGGGATAAAGATAAAACAGGCACTCAGGTTCGCATTCATGAATTTATTCAGGGTAGCCAGGATAAAGATGCGCTCTCTATGGTCATGAGCTATATGTACAACCGCGGTCCTTATTCGGTTAAAGAACTGCTGCTTAAAAGTGAGCAGAGCTTCAACCACTGTATGGCGCAGCAGGACCACCTGGAAAGCGACCCCGCTTGCTTTGTTCAGCTCAATGACTTCGGCACCCGCTACATTCGCCAGATCCCTTATGTTACGCAACTGCTCAATGAGGCAGGGAAAAAGCCGGAACACCATTACGATACAGACCTGAACCGCAGGGATATCAGTAACTATATCGATCTGTTAGCGCGGTATGGTTTTTACAGCAAAAAAGAGATAGAGAAAGCTAAGCCTGCGGCGATGACGAGATTTGATGAAATGCAGAAAAACGGTTCGATTTCCTACGCGCACGATTTTGGTAAAGTCCTTGAAACACTGATGGTCCAGCTTCCGGTGACACAATTCTCAGAGAAGTCGGCTATTGATGAGTCTCTGATTTCCACGCTGACTAACGCAGATGAAAAACGCCTGTTTCTCTCGGTTGCCGATAATGTCGGTACCATTATTTCTCACGACTGGCTTGAGCCGGGACACAAAATTGCCCTGATGCCGGGCAGCAAGGTTCAACAGGCGGTTTATGAAAATGCCGCTGGTCATGACTGCGCGACGGCCATTCAGGACCAGATTGAGGGAATGGGGGGGAACGGACCGGCTCACCTGACCTTAAAAATGATGGATGGCCAGTGTCAGGTAAACCAGGTCAGTGAAGAGGAAGCGCAAAAGCCGGTGGCCGTGGCGGGGGATAATTTCACGGTGCTTGCCAGGAATGTCTCAGCGGGCTATGAGCTGAACGGGCTGGCAAGTCAGAATGCCGAGACGTTCAAATGGACAATCGTCAAAGGCCAGAAGCACTTCTGGTTGCAGGAAGCCGAAGGCAGCGAGTGGGTGAGCGAGATTAACCAGCCAAAGGCCAGGGCGCTCATTCCGGCGAATACCACCGGTGAGGTCACCTACCGTCTGACGGTCACCAATAAGAACGGGCAAACCGACACCAGTGACATCACGGTAACGGTAAAGGATGAACACGCCAAACCTGATGAAGCAGCGTGGGACAGCCGTACTACCTATGATAAACCGTGCCAAAAGGTCACCTACAATGGCAGCAGTTGGATGAACGGTTGGTGGACTCAGGGGGAGGCTCCAGGGAGCGATGGGGAGCATGGCGTCTGGCGAAAAGCTGGTTCAGACAACATGCATGGCGCCTGTAAAAAATAGTCTGCCGCAATTGAAACGTGGTGTGTAAAAACCTTCTTCTCAGGCCGTGGCCTGAGAAGAGGTTACTTTCCGTCGTGCCTACAGGTGTATTCCAACGTACCGCTCATAGCGGCTCTTTTTCAGGAACGTTAAATCAACCAATACCAGTCCATCAACGCAATTATTGAAGGCAGGATCGCTGCCGAAATCGATAAACTGCACGCCGCCCGGTTCGCAGAGTTCTGAATATTGTTTATAAAGCGTTGGAATGCCACAGCCGAGGTTGCTAAGCAGGGATTTTAAGCGCGTAAGATCTTCACCGTAGTCTTCGCCTTTAAACTGCGCCAGCACATCGGGGAGGCTTGCCGGGAAGGGACTACGGGAACAGGCAAGCGTATGGCTCGCCGGGAACCATAAGCGGTAAAATGCGACCAGCAGATCGCGCGCATCCGGCGGCAGACCGCCAGAAATAGACACCGGGCCGAACAGATAGCGATACTGCGGGTAACGGGCGAGGTAAGCGCCAATACCCGACCAAAGATAGTCCAGGCCACGTCGGCCCCAGTAGCGAGGCTGAATAAAGCTGCGCCCAAGTTCAATGCCGTGCTGCAGGACAGCCTCCATTTTCTCGTCGTAGCGGAATAAGCTGTGGCTGTACAGCCCGTTTACGCCGCGTTTTTCAAGCTGCTGCGCGGTAGGTATAAAGCGGTAAGCACCAACAATCTCCAAATCCTGTTCATCCCAGAGGATCAAATGCAGGTAATCATCATCATACCGATCGAGATCCCGACGTTTACCGCCCCCTTCCCCTACGGCGCGGAAAGCAATTTCTCGTAGCCGACCCAGCTCACGCAGCAGCGGAGCCTCTTCCTTTGAGTCGCGGCGCTGCCAAAGATAAATCATTTTATCGTCGGCGGTGCGGCCCAGACACTCCGCTTTTGCCAGCTCCCGGCGCAGCGTTGCCCGGTCTTCCGCTCGGGCAATTGCGCTTTCCGTCGTGAACTTGCCTGACAGGCCTTTACCCAGCCGTTGAACATGCTGGCGGCATTTTTTCGCCAGCTCGCGCGGGATCTGCTGTGGGTTATGCCAGCTTTCCCAGGGAATGCGCTGGCCTAACGTGACCGGGAGGGTGGAGTTGCGGCGGCGGAACATTTGCTGCATCAGCAGCAGCATAGGCAACGCCGGGGAAATCATCGCGCTGGCGTAAAACAGCATGCTGTTATGGGCATGAATAAAGGCTGGCAGCAGCGGTACGCGGTATTTCGCCGCAAGTTTAATAAAGCCGGTGTGCCAGTGCCCGTCGGCAATGCCCTGGCGAGTCAGACGAGACACTTCGCCCGCAGGGAAGAAGATCAGCACGCCGCCGTTTTGCAACTGTTGCTCCATCAGGACAAAGGAAGATTTCGGCGTACGCCCGTTGATATTGTCTACCGGGATAAACAGCGAACTCAGCGGTTCGAGATGATTAAGCAGGCGGTTGGTCACCACTTTGACATCACGGCGAACGCGGGAAACGGCGTACAGCAGCGCCAGCCCATCAAGGGTGCCGGTTGGGTGGTTGGCCATCATCACTACGGGGCCGCTTTCGGGGATGTTTTCTAATTCTCGGGGAGAGATATTGCAGCGGATGTGTAGGTGGTCAAGGACTTGTTCGATCATATCCAGCCCGCGAAGGTGTGGATGGTTTTCGGCAAAGGCCTGAAATTCTTCCTCATGCAGCAGGCGTCTTAACAGGTTTTTTTGCCAGGGCGCAGGACTTGCCTGAGGCCAAAGGTCGTCAAGTACGTTATCGAGACTAAACATATTCGCTCCTCTTACCGTTCTGCGCACGACGGTAGAAGATCAATATGAAAATTGCGTGTCAGCGAGGTGACGTTTCAGGGATTCGGCAGGCCGAAAGAGCCTGCGTTGATTTTTTATCCTCGCTGCATAGGGAGATGGGCAAATAGCGCGTTTTTGGGCTTGGGTGACAGAGTAAACCCTGACGAATAGTAGGTAAAATCGAGTTATTGCATGAAAGAAAGTAAGTTTTATTTAATTTATTGTTTTTAATGGTATTTATTTGAAGTGTTCGGTTGTTTTGCTGTCAAGCATTAAGCACATTTAATGAAAGTTTTATCGCGTAAAATGAGAGTTAAATCGACTTTTAATCTAAAAAACACTAATTATGCAATAAACTTGCTCTACCCCTTGCTGATTTTTCGACGATCTACGCTAAAGTAGCCGCCGCTGGCGGAATGCCAGCCTATGACTAAAAAGCAGCAACAGAACGCCGGGAGCGGCGTTTTTATCAACACCGCATCAAAAGAGACAACCTATGGGAGTTCACAGATGAGTCACTCTGCGACGAAAACAAAAACATTTTTCGGGCATCCGTACCCGTTAAGTTCGCTATTCCTCACCGAAATGTGGGAACGTTTTTCCTTCTACGGGGTTCGCCCGCTGCTCATTCTGTTTATGAGTGCGGCCCTGCTTCAGGGCGGGATGGGGCTGCCGATCGAGCAGGCTTCCGCGATTGTCGGTATTTTCGCCGGCGGCGTATACATCACCTCTTTACCGGGCGGCTGGTTGGCCGATAACTGGCTTGGGCAGCGGCGAGCCGTCTGGTATGGGTCGCTTATCATTGCGCTCGGCCACCTCTCGATTGCCCTGTCGGCATTCGTGGGCAACACCTTCTTCTTTGTTGGCCTTCTGCTGATAGTCCTGGGTACCGGGTTGTTCAAAACCTGTATTACCGTGATGGTAGGGACGCTGTACAAAAAAGAAGATACCCGCCGCGATGGGGGCTTCTCGCTGTTTTACATGGGCATCAACATGGGGTCGTTTATTGCCCCGCTGATCATCGGCCCGCTGCATGAGAAATACGGCTGGCACATGGGCTTTGGCCTGGGCGGGTTGGGCATGCTGATTGCCCTGTTCATCTTCCGCTTCTATGCCATTCCGCAAATGCGCCGCTACGATAAAGAAGTCGGGCTGGACTCCACCTGGAACCGCCCGACGACCGAGCGTAAAAACGTCGGTAAATGGGTAACGCTTGCGATGGTGCTGCTAGCCGGGCTGGTGGTGCTGATCGCCAACGGGACAATTCCATTCAACCCGACGGCGATCGCCAAAAGTTCTGCGTACATTATTTCCACCTGCGTGGGCCTCTACTTCCTGTTCATGTTCTTCTTTGCCGGGCTAACCAGCAGCGAGCGTTCACGCCTGCTGGCCTGCCTGATCCTGCTGGTTGCGGCGGCATTCTTCTGGTCTGCCTTCGAGCAGAAGCCGACCTCCTTCAACATCTTTGCGCGCGACTACACCGACCGCCAGATGGGCAGCTTTGAAATCCCGACTATTTGGTTCCAGTCGATCAACGCGCTGTTTATTATCCTGCTGGCGCCGGTGTTTAGCTGGTTCTGGCCGTCGCTGGCTAAGCGCAATTTAAATCCGAGCAGCATGACGAAGTTCGTTATCGGCATTTTGTTTGCGGCGGCAGGTTTTGCGGTAATGATGGCGGCAGCAAACCAGGTGCTGGCGACGCAGAGCGGCGTTTCTCCGTTCTGGCTGGTGGGAAGCATCCTGCTGCTGACGTTGGGCGAGCTTTGCCTTAGCCCGATTGGCCTGGCAACCATGACGTTGCTGGCGCCGCAGAAAATGCGCGGCCAGGTGATGGGGCTGTGGTTCTGCGCCAGCGCGCTGGGCAACCTGGCAGCCGGTATCATGGGCGGGCATATCAAAAAAGACCAGCTTAGCTCGATGCCGGAGCTGTTCTCTCACGTGTCTATCGCCCTGGTCATCTGCGCCATTGTGCTGGCCGCGCTGATTATTCCGGTGAGAAACATGCTGAGAAATGCGGACGCCAACGAAGCCAAATAACGGCTTTTAAGCATCTCGCCCGGTAACCTTCTGCGGGTTACCGGGCTTTTTTATTTCCGGTTTTTGCGACTGCCCGTCGGTCAAACGGCTTGCCGTTTCCCCTCGTGGACTTAGTAACTGTACTTCTTATCCAGGACACGGCTGGTCGTATAGGCTCCGGCGGCGCACAGCAGCGCAGGGGCAAAATAGCTGTGATCCATATGGGTGAACTCCATTACCAGCGCTACGGCGGTGACCGGCATCTGCATCGAAGCGGCCAAAAACGCGGCCCCGCCGACCAGCGCGAAGCTGCCCACGTCTCCACCCGGGAAGACAAACTGCCAGACCGCCGCCAGCAGCAGGCTAAGCAGCGCACCCACCGTTAAGCCCGGCGTCAACAGGCCGCCCTCGGCGCCGCCGCGCAGGACGGCGAGGATCACCAGCATCTTCAGCGCCAGCAGTATTGCAGCGTTGTCAACGTTCAGGCCGTTGCTGATGGCCAGCTGCATCGGACCTTTGCCGTTCCCCGGCAGCTGCGGGAACCACAGGCTTAGCGCGGCCAGTATCGCAAAGGCCAACAGGCAAAAGACCGGCATCTGCCAGTTGGTTTTTACCTGAGTTCTCACTTTGGTTGTCGCTTTGCGAAACAGCCAGGCGGCATAGCCGAGCAGAGGGCTTGCCACAATAGCCCAGCCGATAAACGCGTGGGGAAGCGCAAAAGAGGTGAAGTGGTACTGCGATTCATCCCCCAGCCCAAGCGTCGCAATCCAGGCCGCCGCCGCAGAGGTGATGACCGCCGCCAGCGCTTTCTCCCAGCTAAACGAAAGCAGCAGCACTTCCAGCGTGAAAAGGGCCCCGGCGAGGGGAACGTTATACACAGCGGCCAGGCCAGCACCTGCGCCGCAGGCAATCAGCGTTCGGGTTTCGTCCGGCTGCAGGCTGAACTTCCTCGCGAGCAGCCCCGCCGCCAGCGCGCCCATTTCCCGAGGCGCAACTTCACGCCCCAGAGGTGAACCGAGCGCGACGGTGACAATTTGCAGTAAGGCATGAATCGTGGTGGTGCCCGTAGGCATTGGCACGGCAGGGTTCGCTACGGCGGCGGCAATAGACACTCTTTTCTTGCCATAACGCGCCAGCAGCCACCAGCCAAATCCGGCAACGGCGCCGCCGCCAAGAATCGCGGCTACCCGGCGCAGATACGAGGCGTCTGTGACGCCCTGAAGAAACGTCTCGCTCCCCACCAGCTGGTCGATGCTGTAGCCGAAAGCCAGATGCTGTATAGCGTGTAAAATTAGCGCGAGAAGCATGCCTGCTATGCCGGCGAAGATACCGGTAAGTACGACAGCAACCAGGCGCACAAGGTAGTTTTTAGCGTCAGCCTGTTCAGTTTGCTGGGTCATGTCGGGATCCTTAACGCGGGGAAAACTGGATGATAAGGGAGAAGAATTAAACATTTAGTATAAATGTAGCATTCATCCCGCGTGAATCATCCCGTCCTTTTCCGGCGCAAAATCCCTCATCCTCAGCGCGCTTTCTGGCACGCGGCTATCAGCATGCCTGCCACAGCAGCACCGCACAGCAACCGGAAGGCCGTAGCCCAGTCGCCCATATCAGGGGCCTGCCCGAGAACAACCGAGAGGACCGCCAGCATCATTGCCCCCGCCATATACTGGCTGGTGGCCATCAGCGCGCTGGCGCGTCCCTGCTGGGCGAGCGGAGTGGCTGAAAGACCGACGGCGAACATCGCGGGGAAAATTAACCCGTGGCCAATCCCGCTGAGCGCAATCCCGCCGATGAAGACCGCAGACAGCGGCGACGCTAAGCCGACGGAAATCAGCCACAGCCCCAGCGCCGAACAGGCGAACCCGGCGGCCAATACGGTTGCGTTGGCGTAGCGGGCGGTCAGGCGGGTATACAGCGCATTGCCCGCCACGATCAGCAGCGCGAGCGGCGTGAACATCAGCCCGGTGGTGACGGCATCCTGCTGCAAAGTCTGCTGCCAAAGTAGGGTCATGGCGTAAAACTGGCTGCCAACGCTTGCCATATAGCAGGCGCTGCTGAGCCAGCCTGTTTGCAAGCCCGGCAGGGTGCGAAGCGAGCGGGCCAGTAATGGCTGAGGCGCATAGCGCTCGTGCAGGATAAACAAGACTCCCATGGCAACGGCGATGCGGTTAGCCAGATAGTCGGCCTGCCCGGTTTCGCCATAGCGCATCAGCGCCCATACCAGCGCTCCGGCGGCGAAACAGCCCACCAGCGAACCCACACCCGGTCGCTGCGCTTCACCTTGTGGGCCGAGCGGTAAATAATCCCGGCGAACCAGCCAGAGTGCGATAAGTCCCGGCGGCACGTTAATAAAGAAAATGGTTCGCCAGTCCAGCGCGGCCAGTATGCCGCCCAGCATTACGCCCGCGACAAGCCCAAGGGCGCCGATAGCGCTCCAGATTGCCAGCGCCCGCCGATGCGCCTCACCGTGGAACCGCTGCGCCATCAGCGCCAGAACCGCAGGCTGCAGCAAGGCCGCCGCCATCCCTTGCCCGCAGCGGGCGGCGAGCAACAGCGTGCCGTTTTGCGCCAGCCCGCCCAGCGCCGAAGAGAGCAAAAATAGCGCCATACCAAGGCTGAACATGCGGCGAGCGCCCAGCCGGTCACACAGACTGCCGCCTGCAAGCAAAAGCGCGGCAAACGTCAGGCCATAGAGAGAGACAACCCACTGCATCTCGCTGAGTGAAAGGTTCAGATCCTGCGCCAGCGTCGGCAGCGCGACGTAAACAATCGCATAGTCCAGCGCGATCAGCGCCTGCGCTATTCCCGGCGCGAACAAAGCGCTATAGCGCCCGGAGGCGGCGGCGGGTATCGCATGAGTTTGTGTCATAGGCGTTTCCTGCTATTTTCTTTTAGATGAATCATTTTCATCAGTTAATGTGCATAGGTAACAGGCTACGCCTTTATTTATGGTGCAATCAAAATCATATTATTCAGCAAGAGATGAGTTAAATTCATTCATGAGAAGTCGTCGACTCCCGCCGCTTGCGGCCATTCGTGCTTTTGACGCCGTGGCCCGCCACGCCAGTTTCAAAGCGGCGGCTGAAGAAATTGGCGTCACGCCTACCGCCATCAGCCACCAAATACGCCTGCTGGAAGACTCGCTTGCACAGCGATTATTCACCCGCTCAGCTCGCGGCGTTGCGCTAACCCAGGCGGGAGACATTCTGTTTCGTGCTTCCGGGAACATTTTCACCACGCTGCGGGACGCCGTTGAGTCTATTGACAGGCAATCCCTGCCCGGAACATTGACGCTCAGCACCACCTCGAATTTCCTGACTAACTGGCTGGTGCCGCGTTTGCCTGCTTTGCATCAGCGCCATCCCTCGCTGGAACTGCGCTTTCACAGCAGCGTGGCGCTGGCCGATCTCAACGGCACCATGGCGGATTGCGCCGTGCGTTACAGCATGCAGGCAGATGAATCTCTGGACAGTACGCTGCTGTATAGCGACAGGTTTGTGCTGGTGGCCAGCCCGCAGCTGAAGCTCAGGAGCGGGAAGGATCTGCAGGGGGTGACGCTCTTTCACATTGAGAACCGTCATGTACCCAGCCCGGAGCCAAGCTGGCAGCACTGGAAATCGGTATTTGGACCTGAGGACCTGGACGTGCAGAGCGGTATTCGCTTTGACGATGAAACGCATGCTATTCAGGCGGCCATTGCAGGGCAGGGAGTATTGCTGGCCAGCGGGCTGCTGATTCGCCGTGCGCTGCAGCAGGGGCTATTGCATATCGCGCTGCCGGGCGTGCTGCCCGGGGCGAATTACTACTTTGTTAGCAGTCGCGACAAGGCCAGCAGAGAGGACGTACAGCAGGTTAAGGCGTGGCTGAAGCAGGAATTTGAGGCGAAAGAGTAGCGTTGCCCCTCACCCTTTTTTGCCTCTTTGTCACAAATATCCATGATTATGCAGGACTGGTTAATATTCCGTTCACTTCCAGCCTTGTTTTATATGCAGCAGCCGCACCGGTGAACGTGTCCGGGGGATAACGCCATCCCCCGGACAGCCCCGGCGCCCGGCGAGCTCATCGCCGCTGAAGCGGTAAACCCACCGGCTATCACCCAAACAGTCGGGGTCGTTCGCGATTCGTTCCCGACGATCGCTCTCTTTCGCTGCTCCCGGCAGCTCAACCCCGCCTGAGTTGGGTCATCACCGGGGGCGATGAGAGCCGGGAACAAGGGCGTCGCTGTAGGGCTTACAGCAACGTTAACGTTTCGAGTAGCTGCGGGTTTAAAGCCAGGCTCGGTTCCGGCTTAAATCGCCTCCGTTTTCTCTCCGACTGGCCAGGGTCCGGACGTCGGGAACGGCCGGAGGCTGAGAGCGTCGGGAACGCATCTCAGCCGACCCAGGACTGGGAGATAAAACGGAGGTCTGCCGCTTCAGCGGTCGATTTATTTGGCCGGGAGTCCGGGGTCTCGGGGGAATGACGGTGATTCTCCCGAGACGTTCACCGGTTCGGGGGTGACATGTGAAGCAGGACTGGAGGTGAACGGAACCTTAGCCGATCTTTCAGAATGATTATTTGTGACCAAGAGACAGCTCACTGGGAGAGGAACCATCTCTCCTAAACATCAGTGTGCCTGCGGCTTTTTCATTAACGGGACCAGCATCGCGGCAATCAAAAAACCTATCATGATCAGGTAAAAAGCATCCGAAAAGGCCTGGGTTCGCGCCTCGCGTAGCGCCAGGGTAGAAAGGTTTTTTAGCGCCCCGCTGGCGGCGGCATCAGGCGATAAACCCTGCGCGGTGAGGTTAGCGGCGCTGCGCTGGACGAAATCCGTCATCGCCAGATTGGCGGTATTGAGATGGTCGGCCAGGCGGCTGTAATGCAGATTGGTTCTGTCATTCAGTACCGTGCCACACAGGGCGATGCCGATAGCCCCGCCCAGGTTACGCATCAAGTTGAACAGGCCAGAGGCAAGCTTAAGCCGCGCGGGCGGCAGACTGCCCAGCGTAAGCGTTACGGTCGGTGCGACGGCAAACTGCTGTGCAAGGCCGCGAAACGCCTGCGGAAGCAGCAGCTGATCGCCGCCCCAGTCGTGGGTGATGGGCACAAAGCTGTACATGGAAATAGCAAAGCCGATGAGCCCGGCCATCAACAGCCAGCGCAGGTCCACGCGGTTCGCCAGCCAGGAATAAAACGGGATCGACATCACCTGGAATAGGCCGGTCGAAAATACGGCCAGGCCGATTTCCAGGGCGCTAAACCCGCGCACCGTGCCGAGGTACAGCGGCGTTAAATAGATGGTGGCGAAGATGCCTACCCCGGCCATAAACGAAAAGTAGCAGCCCAGGCTAAAGGTTCTGTCCTTCAGCGCCCGCAGATCCATCACCGGCTGGGCATGGCGCAGAGTGCGGATGATAAAAGCGATGCCGCACAGCAGCGCTATCCAGCCTGTGGTGGCGATTGTGCTGTCGTCAAACCAGCCCCAGCGCGGGCCTTCTTCCAGCGTATATTCCAGACAGCCCAGCGAAGCCGCCAGCAGCAAAATACTGAAATAGTCCGCACCGCGAAGCAGGGAGAAATCAGGGGTATCTACCTTTACCAGCAGCGGAACGGCGACGGCGATGTAAATCCCCGGGATCACGTTGATAAAGAACAGCCAGTGCCAGTTAAAGTTTTCGGTGATCCAGCCGCCAACGGTTGGGCCAAGCGTCGGTGCCAGAGAAGCAAGGCCGCCGATGGTCGCGGCGGCAATGACCCGCTGCTTACCCTGGAAAAAGGCGAAGGCGGTGGTAAACACCAGAGGGATCATTGACCCGCCCGCCAGCCCCTGCAGGGCGCGGAAAGCGATCATACTTTGAATATTCCACGCCCAGCCGCACAGCAGGCTCATCAGCGTAAAACCTGCCGCCGAGGCGGCAAACAGCCAGCGCGTTGACATCACCCTGGAGAGCCAGCCGGACAGCGGAATAATAATGATCTCGGCGATCAGGTAGCTGGTCTGCACCCAAACGGTTTCATCATCCCCCGCTGAAAGGCCGCCGCCGATGTCCCGCAGCGAGGCGGAAACGATCTGGATATCAATCAGCGCAATAAACATCCCCACGCACATACTGGCAAACGCGAAGATCTTTTTTGCCATCGGCATAGAGATGCCCTGCGGCATCGGTGCAGCCTGGGCGTTGCTCATCGTGCGCTCTTTTGATTAACGGTGACGATGACCGAAAGCCCAGGACGCAGGACATCCAGTTTTGCTCCGTCGCCTTCCAGCGCGATGCGAACCGGCACGCGCTGGACGATTTTGGTGAAGTTACCCGTCGCATTTTCCGCCGGGAGAATGCTAAAGCGGGAGCCGGTGGCCGGAGAGACGCTGGCGATATGGCCTTTAAAAGTACGATTCGGCAGCACGTCGGCGACGACGGTGACCGGTAAACCGGCGCGCATATGTGCCAGCTGATTCTCTTTAAAATTAGCGTCAACCCACAGCCCGTGTGAAGGCACGAGTGAAAGCAGCTGTGTGCCGCTGGTGACGAAAGAGCCCGACCACGCGCGGCGGTTGCCGATAACACCGTCGAACGGCGCGCGAATTTCGGTATAGCTGAGATTCAGTTTAGCCATGGCTAAATTAGCCTGCGCCTGTTCAAGCGCGGCCTGCGTTTGCTTTTGGCGGGCATCCAGCACGGCTAACTGGCGTTCAGCGACAGCTTTATCCGCCTGCGCCTTGCCCTGTTCGGCTCGCGCCCGGCGATAATCCGCAGAAGCGTTGTCGCGAATCTGGGCCGAAATGGCGCTTGAGGCCTCCAGCGCGCTGTAGCGGCGATTATCGTTGGCCGTTTTTTCCGTTGCTGCCGCTGCCGCAGCGACTGAGGCGGACGAACCTTCTATCGTGGCCTGCTGCAGCTGCCGGGTAGCGGCAATATCCGCCAGCGCCGCCTGCTGAGCGGCAACTTCGCCCTGGGCTTTTGCCAGCGTAGCCTGGTAATCGCGGTCATCAATACGGATCAGCAGCTCGCCTTTTTTTACCGCCATATTGTCCTGCACCGCAATCTGTTGAATGTAGCCGGACACTTTGGTCGAAATCGCGCTGATGTCGCCACCAATATAGGCGTCATCGGTGGACTGTATAAAGCGCCCGCTATACCACCACCAGGCGCCGTAGCCCGCCGCCGCTAACACGGTCGCACAAAGGATGGCCAGCGTGATTAACTTTTTCTTACTGGCCGGATTCATGAGGGGCTTCTCTGTACTGTTCTGGCTGGAATTTTAGCCCGGCATCACCGGCCTGCTTACGCCGCAGATATTCATGGCGGTACTTCATCATGGGCGAGGCCGCAGGTCCTGGCACCATGGTGTATTTACCGGAAACAATCGGCTCCCCGGTCTGTTTATCGGCAAGGATTGGCTCCACGGGACGCTGGGTTTCGCTTTCAACCAGCTGCATTTGCCGTCCTTCTGGAGCGAAGTGGCGGTTACCCCATTCAGCCAGCGCCAGCAGTACCATGCGGAAATCGCGGCCGCGCTGGGTGAGGTGGTACTCATAGCGTGGCGGCGCGCTGCTGTAGCAGACCTTATCCAGTAACCCGTCATCGACCAGTTCTTTCAGGCGGCGCGAGAGAATATTGGGTGCCATGTTGCTGCTCTTCTGGAATTCGTCAAAGCGGGTAAAACCGGCCAGCGCATCCCGAAGGATCATGATGCTCCAGCTGTCACCGATGCGGCCGAGGCTGCGGGCGATGGGGCAGGGGGCGCTGCAAAGAGGTTCGTTTTTCATGGATCTATCCGGTTGCGGGTTATCGTCTGGGCACAAATTGGCATGGTAACTATCAAAATGCAAGTTACTGTAGATATGACCGCTGTGCGACATTGCTGTTGCCGTAACCTCCCGGATATATTCAGAAAGACGTCGTCCTTAAACGAAAAGTGCGGACTTAAAATCCTTTTAATTGGCTTATGGCGAGATATAGCTCCATATTTTTTTGTAAGATGGCTTTTCCATAAATCCAGGTAATAAATAATATACCCGCCCGAGTGAGTGACAGGATTACCTATGCTTAAGAATGCAAGCGTTCGAAGCGTTATTGCCCTTTTCCTGGCTATATCCTTTTTAGTTATTGATCTGTTGGCGTTCGCTTTATCAGCAAGTTTCACCGTGTTATTAATGCTTAACGTCGCCTGGGTGATATTGCTTTCCTCACTCTGGACGTATATGACGATATATCTTGTACGGCCAATTAATAATGTTAAGCGAAGCATTGATGAAATCAACTCAGGTAATTTATCGGTACATATTCCTGAGTTTGGTAATAATTGCGCAGGAAGATTAATTCCCGGCATAAATACGCTTTCGGCAGAAATTACTACCCTGGTAATGGATATCCGTAAATCTTCGCAATCAGCAAAATCGCTGTCGGAAAGCCTGGCACATCAAAGCGCAACGCTGTCGGTCAAAACCGAGCAGCAGTCGGCGATGCTTATCCAGACCGCCTCCAGCATGGAACAGATCTCCGCCGGAACCAAAAATAACGCTGACAGCACCCGCCAGCTGAGCGGTATCACCAGCGGGGCTCACCGTTCGGCTAATCACGGCAGCGATCTGATGCAGAAGCTGACCAGCAATATGACCTCGATAACCGACTGCGCAAATAAGATGACGGAAATCATTACCATCATCGACAGCATTGCCTTCCAGACGAATATTCTGGCGCTGAATGCCGCCGTTGAGGCCGCACGTGCCGGTGAGCATGGTAAAGGGTTTGCGGTGGTTGCGGGCGAAGTCAGAAACCTCGCGCATAAAAGTTCAGAATCAGCCAAAAATATTAAGTCATTGATTGATATTACCAACCAAAATGTATTGCAGGGTGCCAGCCTGGTCTCAGAAGCGGAAAAAAATATGAAGGACATTGTTTCCGGCTCAGAAAATATTGATACCCTGATGGGGCATATTTTTATCTCGACCAATGAACAGGAAAAAGGCATTCAGCAAATTACCACGGCATTATCCGAGCTGGAGAAAGTGACCCAGGGGAACGTTGCGGTGGTAGAAGAGCTGGCTGGTTCTTCGGAGATTCTGAATAAGCAAGTCTTCGAGCTGGAAAAAAGAACCAGCGGTTTACGTCTGGGCGACAGCGATGAGGCTAAAGTCCAGCTATCGCCCCAGCCCGCGCCGCGCCGGCTGCTAAAGCGTGAAGAAGAGGGACATTGGCAGGCATTTTAATCTGCTTGCCTTAAGGCCCGCCGCAATACTCCGGTATTTAACGGTTTTTTTCTGCTCCCGCGCGACGAGCGGTACGTAGCCTGGGGAGCAGAAAGCGCGCGGCCCTTGTACGCTGTGCCCATAATAAAAAAATCGCAGTAACTTACTGATAATCATTTTCTTTGTTCATTAATCCCTTCACCTCATCAATAAATCTTCGTCATCCCTGTTGCAAAAAAAATCGTCAGTTTTATAATTGAGTGAGTGGTCAGTCATTTAATCGTTGGCCACACTATTCGTACCATATCACCGCCTGGCTACGCGCCGTGCTTATCAACCGAGGATACAAAGATGACGTCTAAAACTGAAAAGTGGTTTATCACCGGGGCTTCCGGCGGCCTGGGCCTGGCGCTGACCCGTCGCGTTCTGGAGGCGGGTAATACCGTCGTGGCGGCCGTACGTAACCCTGCCGCGCTTGCGGAGCTACAGCCGCAGTTCTCCGGGCAACTTATCGTTGAAAAACTGGACGTGACCGACTTTGCCAGCCTGCCCGACATCGCGAAAAAACACGGCGATAGCGATGTCATTGTCAATAATGCCGGTGGGGCCATCATCGGTGCTATGGAAGAGTTCACCGAGCAGGAAATTGAGCACCAGTTTGCGTTAAACCTACTGTCCCCGGTGCATATTACTCGTGCCTTCCTTCCCGCTCTGCGGGCTAAAAAGCAGGGGCGTTTGATTTACATCACCAGCATGGGGGGGCGAATCGCATTCCCGGGGGGAGCGTTCTACCACGCGGCAAAATATGGCCTGGAAGGGTTTGCCGAAACGGTTGCGCAGGAAGTTGCCGAATTCAACATTAAGGTACAGATTATCGAGCCGGGTTCGATTAAAACCAATTTCCAGGCCAACGTACGCTGGACCGAGGAAACCGATGCATACAGAGACGGTACCGTAGGGCAGCTGCGTCGCTGGATTGCCGAGCACGGGGAGGAAAGTAACGCTGGCGATCCGGTCAAAATGGCCAATGCTATCTATACCCTGAGCCAACAGGCTGAGCCAGAGCTGCGTACCGTACTGGGCGCGGATGCTTTCCACATCCTTCAAGGCGGCTACCAAAAGAGCCTGCAGTCGCTGGCGCAGCAGCAGGATATTTCTGTCTCTGTGGCAATCGAAGGCAAAACCGGGTTTATTCCCGAGTAGTAACAGTCCCCTCCCGCCGGTGGCGGGAGGGCGTAAAGCTAAAATCCTGGCGGCTAAATCTATTACACTGTTCGGCAATAATTTACCGACCCCGGAGACGTTGTTATGGCACGACCATTAAGCCCGCAAAAACATGCGGCACTTCTGGATGCCGCGGTGGCTATTGTTGCGGAAAGCGGTTTGTCGGCCACAACGGCCAGTATTGCAAAACGCGCGGAGGTGGCGGTAGGCACGTTGTTTACCTATTTCCCCACCAAAGAGCAGCTATTAAACGAAGTTTATTTGATGCTGAAGCAGGATATGTCAGACCTGCTGGTGACCGGCTACCCCAGGGATGCCGACTTCCGCACTCAGATCATGCACATCTGGCGAGGTTACACAGAATGGTCGCTGAAAAACCCTGATGGGAAGCGGGTACTCAGGCTGCTGGTGGTTTCGGATCTGCTGACGCCGGAAACGCTCGCCAGCACGCCGGAGGCGCTGAGTCAGGCGGATAAAATGTTTGATGAGGCCATTCAGCAGTCTGTTTTCGTTACGGATGCTAAAGCGTTTATCTATGCCGTGATTCAAAACATTTCTGATGCCACCAGTGAGCAAATTGAAAAACAGCCGGCGGAAAAAGAAGCGCTGCTGCAGCTGGGCTTTCGCATGATGTGGAACGCGATTACGGCTTAACCCACTATGTTTTCAGGATATAACCGATGAGAGTTGTGATTGTAGGTTCCGGCGGGATGGTCGGGCAGGGCGTGCTGCTGGCAAGCCTGAAAGCGAAAGACGTGAGCGAAATTATTCTGCTCGTCAGGAAACGGCCAGAAGGCGAACACGATCCCCGCATTCGCTATGTTGTGAACGGCGATCTGATGGATTTTGATGGATCCGACCCGCTGTTCAGCGGCGTTGATGCATGCTTCTTCTGCGCCGGGATAAGCTCATCCGGCCTCAGCGAGGCCGCGTACAGGCGCGTGACTTACGACATGACGCTGCAGGTTGCAGAGCAGCTTAACGCCCGCAGCCCGCAGCTGACGTTTGTGTATGTCTCCGGCGCGGGCGCAGACAGCAGCGGGAAAAGTTCACAGATGTGGGCTCGCGTGCGCGGCGAAGTGGAAAACAAATTGCTGGCGCTGTTTCCCGGCAATGCCGCTATTTTCCGCCCGGCGTTTATTCTGCCGACGGCGGACGTGCAGTCCCGTACCGCGTCTTACCGACTTTTATATACCGTCATCGCCCCAATAATGCGGCTTATCAGCGCCACCACCGGGAAGCGTTTTCTCTCGATTATCGACATCGGTAACGCGATGCTGAATATCACGCGCTTTGGCGTGAAGAAAGCCATCATGGCCAAGCCGGACATCGTGGCCTGTGCCGACCGCCGGAGTTAAACCGGGTTATGGGCTTAGCCGCGGCTCCTCTTTTGCGCCGCGGGTGCTTAATAACACCAGCGGTACGGCGATGGCGTACACCACAATCACCGACAGCCAGATAGCGCCCGGCCACGCTTTCTGTACCACAAAGTAGACGCTTGAGAATCCCAGCGGGGCAATGATAGACGCCAGGCTGACGGCAGACGCCAGAATCCCCTGCAGCTGCCCCTGGCTTGCGGCGTCCACCTTGTGGGTGGCTAACGCCTGCAGAGCAGGCGTTCCTACGCCGCCCAGCGCGAACAGCGGCATCACCACAAACACCTGCCAGCCCTGCTGCACGAAGGCCAGCATCGTCAGCGCAATGCACGAGCTAAAGATGCCAAACAGCACCGCGCCACGTTCACCCAGCCAGCGGGTAATCGGACCGGGAAGCAGCGCCTGCGTGAGCGTCTGGCAAATGCCGTAGGCACCCAGAGAAAGCCCAATCCACAGGCCGTTCCAGCCGAAAGCATCAGACCCCCACAGCGCCCAGCAGGTCCCGTACACCTCGCCCGTCGCGCTGAGGATAAAAAAGACCACCGCAATCGGGATAAGTCCCTTCATCGTAAAAATTCGACGCAGCGGCCTTAGCGGATTGAGCATTGCGAGCATAAACGGCTGGCGCTCCGGCGTGCGTGACTCCGGCAGCATAAACAGCGCCATCAGCAGGTTGCAGGTGTTGAGCACCGCAGCGGCGATAAACGGTAGCCTGACCCAATAGTCTCCAAGCAGGCCGCCCAGGACCGGGCCGATAATAAACCCGGCACCAAACATGGCGTTAAATAGCCCAAAGCGACGGGCGCGCTTTTCCGCCGGAGTAACGTCGGTAATGTAGGCCATTGCCACCGAGACGTTAGCGCTGGTGAGCCCGGCGATGGCGCGCCCCAGCAGCAGCATCCACAGCTGCGGTGCGAAGGCCATGATCAGGTAGTTCACTGCGGCACCGGCAAGTGAGATCAACAGGACCGGCCGGCGACCATAGCTGTCGCTCAACGCCCCCAGCAGTGGCGCAAAGATAAACTGCATCAGGGCATACAGCGCGGTCATGATGCCTATCCAGTGAGCGATATCCGGCGTATGCATCACCTCTTCCAGCAGGTGCGGCAGGATGGGAAAAACCAGGCCGATGCCGACGGCATCCAGGCAAATGGCGGAGAAAATAACAACCAACGCTTTGTTCATGTTTACCTGTACTAAGTACCAATATATACTCAGTACATAATCATCCATTCAACAGGATCCTGTCAATGCCATCCGATCGTCGAACGCTTAATCGCCTTGCTACCCGCCAAAAGATCTCGAACGTTGCAACCCGGCTGTTTCTGGAAAAGGGGTTTGAGCAGGTGACCGTTGATGAGATTGCTGCGGCGGCACAGGTGGGGCGGATGACGGTGTTTAACCACTTCCCGCGTAAAGAAGACATGTTTTTTGACCGCGAAGAAGAGGGGCTGGAGATGCTGCGTAATGCCCTGAACCTGCGCGATAAAAACACCGGCCCGCTGGAAGCGCTGCGCCGCTTTGCTCACCAGCTGGTGGCGCAAAACAGCCCGCTGGTGGCTTTTTCCGTGGCCGGGCAGGGCTTTGTTTCGACCATTGAGAAGAGCGAAGCGCTTAAGGCGCGAGCCAGAGCGATACGGGATGAGTTCACCCTGGCACTGGCGCAGGCGCTGGCCGTCGATTCCGGTTTTGAAAACGACGCCCCGGAAACGCAACTGGCGGCGACATTAGTGCTGGCGACGTGGAGCGCCGCCCTGATTCAGGCTCACCGAACCTTCAGCAAAACGCGGGATAACGCCGCCGCAGCTGACGTGTTTCTTAATCTGATCGACAGAGGAACGATGGGGGTAATAGCGGCAATGAGCGGGACGGTTTACGGCGAAAGATAGCGGCATAAAGTCGTTGCCGGCGGCATGAATTTCAGTAGATTCATCGTTTTCGGAGTCAGAAAATGTCCGTCACCGATGCACTTCTGGCTTTCACGCTGCTCACGCTTACCCTTATTCTGGCAACGCGCTCTGCCTCCGGCGTGCTCAGAAAACCTGGCGTAGTGAAGTGGATGGACCGCGTAACGGGCTGCGCGTTTCTGTTGTTTGCGGCAAAGCTTGGCATAAGCCGACGTTAATCCGCTTAGCGAACGCGGTAGTTAACCGTAACCTGATTGCTGAGAACGGTGATCGGCGGAGTGAGTGCGCCGCGGGTGGTAAACTCGTAGTGAAAATACCACGGGCCGTTTGCCGGAAACGACGCGGGCAGGGTTCGGCTACCTGAAAGCGAGGGAAGCGTTATGCAGCTCCCGCCGCCACACAGTTTTAGTTCGAGATAGCCAGGCGGTGGCGTAGCGGTAACGACCCGCCACTGCACGCGGGAGGCTACCGCGCCCGTGGGCAGGGGGGCGGGGGCGTTAATCGGCTGGCTTTTAAAGCGTTGCTGCCCGCGACTAATGACAGGCCCCTGGCTCTGGCTACTCCAGGCGCCACTTTGGGCCAGGGCGAATGACGGTAGAAAAATTAGCGCGGCAATGGCGAACCTTCGCATCAGCGTCCACCTATCATAAAGGTCATACGCACGTTGCGCTGGCTGCTGATCTCCTGACTTGAGAGCACCACCAGCTGCGGGAAGATACGGCGCAGGTAGCGCGAAAGCATCAGGCGCAGCGCCGGATTAACCAGCAGCACCGGCGGCGCACCGATGCTTTCTTGATGCATCAGGGCGCTTTCGGTCTGTTTCATCAGGTTCTCAGCAATGCCCGGTTCGATAGCGCTTCCGTTTTGTGTCGCCTGCACCAGCAGCTGTTCCAGCGACAGATCCAGCCCGATAACCTGAATATCATCATCGCCGGGGAACCACTGGTGAGTGATGGCGCGGGCTAAACGAGCACGGACGCGAGCCGTGAGCTCATCGGCATCGCTTTGGGCAGTGGCGAACTCCGCCAGCGTGTCGATGATGGTGCGCATATCGCGGATGGAGATACGCTCAGCCAGCAGATTTTGCAGCACCTTATGCAGCGTGGTCAGGGTTATCACGCCGGGGATCAAATCCTCTATCAGCTTCGGCGACTGTTTGGTTATCTGATCGAGTAACTGCTGTGCCTCCTGGCGACCAAACAGCTCTTCGGTATGCAGGCTTATCAGGTGGTTAATATGGGTGGCGATCACCGAGCTGGGGTCAACCACGGTGTAGCCCAGGGTTTGCGCCAGTTCGCGGTGAGCTTCCTCTATCCACAGCGCAGGCAGGCCAAACGTTGGCTCAATACAGGCAATGCCGGGCACATCTCCTTCCGCACAGCCGGGGTTAATCGCCATCCAGCGTTCCGGCATGGTATCGCCTTTGCCAATTTCCACCCCTTTCAGCAGAATACGGTAGGCGGTTGGCGATAAATCAAGGTTATCGCGAATATGTACCGGCGGTGGGAGGAAGCCCATATGCTGGGCAAACTTTTTGCGGATGCCGCGCACGCGGGTCAGCAGCTGCCCCTGCTGGTCACGATCCACCATTGGGATGAGTCGGTAACCCACTTCCAGCCCAAGCGTGTCTTCCATCTGAACGTCAGACCAGGTGGCTTCGTTAACCTGCGCCGCTTCGGCCTCAGCCATCGCCCTGTCTTTGTTCTCACCACTGATGGAACCGCCCTGGGCGGCGAGCTGGGTCTCTTTTCCGCGAAGCCACCAGGCGACGCCCAGCAGTATGGCGGTAAACAACAGGAACACAAAGTTCGGCATTCCCGGGATCAGGCCAAGCAGGCCAATCACGCTGGCGGCCAGGAACAGCACGCGGGAAGAGGTAAACAGCTGGCTGACCATCTGCTCGCCCACGTCCTGCTCGTTCACCACGCGGGTGACGACCACGCCTGCAGCGGTGGAAATCACCAGCCCTGGGATCTGTGCGACGAGGCCATCACCGATGGTCAGCAGGGTGTAAGTTTCGGCGGCCATGCCCATCGACATATCGTGCTGCATTACGCCGATCATCAACCCACCAAGCACGTTGATAACCATGATCATCAGCCCGGCGATGGCGTCGCCGCGAACAAACTTGCTGGCACCGTCCATCGAGCCGTAGAAATCCGCTTCCTGGGTCACTTCTTTACGGCGGCGCTTGGCTTCTTCTTCGCCAATCAGCCCGGCGTTCAGATCGGCGTCAATCGCCATCTGCTTACCTGGCATCCCGTCCAGGGTGAAGCGCGCGCCCACCTCGGCGATGCGTCCGGCACCTTTGGTGATCACCATAAAGTTAATAATGATCAGAATGATAAAAACGATGATCCCGATGGCGAAGTTACCGCCCACCAGGAAGTTGCCAAAGGCTTCCACCACCTGGCCTGCCGCATCGCCGCCGGTGTGCCCGTGCATCAGGATCACGCGCGTGGAGGCGACATTGAGCGCAAGGCGCAGCAGGGTGGAGAACAGCAGCACCGTTGGGAAGGCGGAAAACTCCAGCGTATTCTGGGTGAACATCGCCACCAGCAGGATCATGATCGACAGGACGATGTTAAAAGTGAACAGAAGATCCAGCACGAAGGTCGGCAGCGGTAGGATCATCATCGCCAGAATCGTCAGGATCAGCACTGGGCCGGCCAGTACCTGCCACTGGGTCTCTTTCATGTTCGGTAAACGTAACCGGGTGGCGATATTGGCCATTACTCTTTACTCTCTTGGGCAAAATCCAGCGCCTCAGGCACCGGAAGGTTATCAGGGGTTTGCGGGCGTACACCAAAGCCTTTGCGCCAGCGCCTAAGGCCGTATACCCAGGCCAGTACTTCGGCCACCGCGTTGTACAAGTCCGCCGGAATGGCCTGACCAATTTCACAGTGGCGGTAGAGCGCACGCGCCAGCGGCGGCGCCTCCAGCATCGGCACTTTGTGCTCTTCGGCCAGTTCACGGATGCGCAGGGCAATCAGGCCGCTGCCTTTGGCCACCACTTTGGGGGCACCCATACTGCCTTCCTGATACTTCAGGGCGACGGAATAGTGGGTCGGGTTGTTCACCACCACGTCGGCGGCAGGCACGTCGGCCATCATTCGGTTCTGAGCGGCTGCACGCTGCATCTGGCGAATGCGGCCTTTAAGCTGTGGATCACCCTCCTGCTGCTTGAATTCGTCTTTGATCTCCTGACGGCTCATACGCAGTTTTTTCAGGTTGCTCCAGATTTGGTACACCACGTCGAACGCCACCATCGGGATGAGTGACAAAATGACGGCCAGCAGGCAGCCGATCATCAGCGTGGTAAAGTCACCCAGCGCCAGCCCAAGAGGCTGGAAAATCAGGCGGATAAACTTCTCTTTATTCAACAGTAAATAAATGCCTCCGCCGGTGGCGGCGAGCAGCACCTTCAGGATGGCCTTTACCAGTTCGGAAACCATCTGCCCGGAAAACATGCGCTTAATCCCGCTAAGCGGGTTCAGCTTTTTCAGGTTCAGTTTGAGTGATTTGCCACTCAGGTTCAGGCCACCGATCAGCGGCGGCGCGGCGATGGCGGTAATAAACAGCCCGGCGACGAACGGCAGCAGCGCCAGAAAACCCTGCCCCAGTAACGAAGACGCGCGATGCTGCATCATTACCGGCTCCGCGATCAGCAGGCGATCGAAAGTCAGGCCGTTGTGCATCAGATGCAGCAGGCTGCGCACCAGGTGCTCTCCTGCGCCCACCATCAGCCCCCAGCCCACCAGCAGCATCAACAGCGTAGTCAGCTCCTTTGAACGGGGAACCTGCCCCTCTTCTCGCGCCTTGGCCTTTTTATGGGGTGTGGGGTCTTCGGTTTTTTCGTTATCGCTGGATTCAGACATGGTGCGGCGTCAGCTTACTCAGAAGCCGAGGGACTCCAGCAAATCGTCAACCTGCTCCTGAGAAGCGACGATTCCGGCGGCGGTGGCGTTGATCTGCGGGCCGTTCTTCAGCTTCGCATCACCGTCGCTGGCGGAGGTTTCAATATCCTGCATATTTTCCAGCAGCACGCTGATAAGCTCTTTCTCGATTGACTCAATCAGCGCCATCAGGCTTTGCAGCACCTGACCGGTCAAGTCCTGGAAGTCCTGCGCCATCATGATTTCGGTTAGCTGCTGGTTAGTGTTGCGCGTCACTTCCGGCACCTGCTGCAGATAGGCACGGGTGTCTTTTACCAGCTCGCGTGCCACCTCAAGCGGCTGCGGGTCGGCAAACCATTCGTCCCAGCGGCTGGATAGCGCGTCCGCGTTTTCGCTCAACGTTTCCTGCAGCGGGCGGGCGACCTCGACGGCGGTCAGCGCCCGGTTGGCGGCCTGAGATGTTCTATCGACAACGTAGTCCAGGCGGTCACGGGTATTTGGGAAGGCATCGGCAACTTCCATGATCGCCTGTTCAAGGCCGAGGTTAGCCATGCTGTCCCGCAGCAGGCGGGTCAGTTGCCCAATACGAGAAAAAATGTCTTTAAAATTGTTTTCGCTCACGCCGTTTGCTTGTGATCTCATCGTCTTCACCCGAGTTTTTCAAAGATTTTGCCCAGCTTCTCTTCAAGCGTGGCAGCGGTGAAAGGCTTGACGATGTAGCCGTTAGCCCCGGCCTGTGCGGCGGCGATAATGTTTTCTCGCTTGGCTTCAGCGGTCACCATCAGCACCGGCATTTTGGCCATTTGCGCGTCCTGGCGAATGGTTTTCAGCAGCTCGAGTCCGTCAATGTTCGGCATATTCCAGTCGCTAACCACAAAATCAAAGGTGGCCGCGCGCAGTTTCAGCAGGGCATCCTGGCCGTCTTCGGCTTCTTCAATATTCTTGTAGCCGAGGTCCTGCAGCAGGTTGCGCACAATACGGCGCATGGTGGCGAAGTCGTCAACGACCAGAAAACGCAAGTTTTTATCCAACATGTTCTTATCCTGAAATAATGCCTCCTGTCGTCGGGGGAGGTTTCCCGCTTGTTATTGGGTCGCTTTTCTTTGCAGGGGGCCGAAGCTTTCCAGCAGCCGCTGGCTGATGTTCGACAGGTCTACGATCTCAACCGCGGCCTGCAGGGCGATGGCTTCGCGCGGCATGCCAAAGACCACACAACTTTGTTCGCTCTGTGCCAGGGTGAAACTGCCCGCCTGGCGCATCTCCAGCAGCCCTTTTGCGCCGTCGCTGCCCATACCGGTAAGGATGGCGCCGCTGGCGTGCTTTCCGGCCTGCCGGGAAACCGAGTGAAACAGCACGTCTACGGAAGGACGATGGCGGTTCACGGCTTCATGGCTATTGAGGCGAATTTGATAGCCTTTGCCGTGGCGCTGAATCTCCATATGGCGATCGCCGGGGGCGATATACGCGCTGCCGGGCATTACCGGTTCGCCGTCTTCAGCCTCTTTAACCGTTATGGTGCACAGTGAGTTCAGGCGCTGTGCAAACGAGCGGGTGAAACCTGGCGGCATATGCTGGGCGATAACGATAGCCGGGCACTGGGGCGGCATCGGAATCAGTACGCGGCGTAATGCTTCCGTGCCGCCGGTGGAAGAGCCGATGGCAATCAGCTTCTCTTCACCGACTTTTGCGGCCTGCAATTGCGGGAACCTGGCCGGTACGGCGGCACGTACCGGCAGCGAAGCCTTTGCCGCGTGGCGTATTTTTTCCGCCAGTTGCCCGGCCCAGCTTGCCAGCACGCTATTTTCCCAGGCCGATGGCTTGGCAATAAAATCCACTGCCCCCAGCTCCAGCGAGTTCAGCGTGGCTTCAGAGCCTTTGGCCGTCAGAGAAGAAACCATGACCACCGGCATCGGCCGCAGGCGCATCAGGCGCGATAAGAACTCCAGGCCATTCATACGCGGCATCTCGATATCCAGCGTCAACACATCCGGATTAAGCTGTTTAATCAGCTCCCTGGCCGCCAGCGGGTCGGCAGCGGTACCGACGATTTGCATGTCCGGCTGTTGATTAACCGCGGCGCTTATCATGTTGCGCATCAGGCTGGAGTCGTCGACGCACAGCACGCGTATCTTACGTATCATCAGGCCTCCACGAGCTCATACACTGACTGGCCGCGCAGCCGTAGCCGTCCTTTCAGATGATTGAAATGTTCCGAATGGCCAACAAACAGCAGCCCGCCAGGTTTCAGCATCTGCGCGAAGCGCTGCATTAATCTGGCCTGCGTCGCGGCATCGAAATAGATCATCACGTTGCGGCAAAAAATGGCGTCAAAGGGGCCTGGCGCCGCCCACTTGCTGTCCAGCAGGTTGAGCTGCTGGTAATGGATGGTCGACAGCAGCTCTGGTTTTACCCGCACTTTGTCACTGTTTTCCCCGGTGCCGCGCAGGAAATAGTTTCGCTTCTGCGTAAGGCTTAACGCGTGAATATCCTCCAGTCGATAAACGCCTGATGTGGCTTTCTCCAGCACGCTGGTGTCAATATCTGACGCCCAGACTCTGGGGCCAGAAACGGTCGCTCCCAGGTATTCATCCAGCGTCATGGCAATGGAGCAGGGCTCTTCGCCCGTTGACGCCGCTGTACACCAAACCCGATAGCCCGAGCGGCGGCTTTGAGCGTGCTGAGCCAGGACCGGGAAGTGATAGGCCTCACGAAAAAATGAGGTCAAATTCGTGGTCAGCGAATTAATAAATAGCTGCCATTCCGGGCTCTCGGGCTGTGTTTCCAGAATCGCGATATACTCGCTAAAACTGGTCAGCGATAATTCCCGCAGACGCCGTGAAAGCCGGTTAAATACCATGTCGCGCTTTTGCTGACTAAGCACTATTCCCGCGCGACGGTAAATCAGCTGGCTAATTTTATGTAATTCACGGTCGGACAATGCATCCGACAGCTGTGACAAACGAGGCGGCAGGCGCAAAATATCATTCATGATTATCAGGCGCGCCGTTAAACCGGCGTGCTCATGATTTCCTGATAAGCACTGACCATTTTATTTCGCAGCTGTACGCCGAAGGTAAATGCCACGGAAGATTTCTGCATCGACAGCATCACGTCATTAAGGCCGATATCGCTTTTACCTGACATCCAGTCTTGCGTTTGCTGCTTTGATGTCTGCTGCGTTTTATTTATTTCATTAATGCTATTAAGCAAAGCATCTGAAAAACTTGCCCCTTTACTCTCGTTTTTAACGGCGTTGTGCGGGAATACATTGGTGCTTCCCGATATTGCCTGAGCCTGCGCATGTATTTTTTCAAGCACGCCGTGAATTGCTGCTGACATTATTTTATTTCCGGATAAGTAATGAAGAAATACTGCATCAGAATTGCGCAGCTTTTAAACGGAAGGCATCTTAGCATGTGCTTAAATTGTCGGAAAAATCCGATAAGCCGACAGAAGTTGAACCTTATTGTTGCTTAAAAATAATGCGATAACGGACATAATGCCCGCCTGAAAAATCTCTCCGAAACGTTATTGACTCGGTTGTTGCCTGGCATCATCCGCAGGCTACCTTGCAGTTGACTTACTGCTCGCTTATTTCTTACAGGATTACGGCATGAGTGCCACATTAAATGAGTTAAAAAACAATCCGGCGGACGGCGTTAAGGCGGCAGTGACCTGGTTACGTGCCAGCCCGAAATTAGCGCTGGCCGCCGGTGCGGCTGCGACAATCTCTATTTTGATTGCGCTTATCTTTTGGGCAAAAGAGCCGGGCTACCGCGTGTTGTTCAGCAACATTAGCGATGAAGACGGCGGGGCGATTGTTTCCCAGCTCACGCAGATGAACGTGCCTTACCGTATTGATACCCCCGGCGGCGCCATTATGGTGCCGGACGCCCAGGTACACGAAGTCCGTATGCGCCTGGCTCAGCAAGGGTTGCCGAAGGGGGGCGCTGTTGGCTTTGAGCTGCTCGATAAAGAAAAATTTGGTATCAGCCAGTTTAGCGAGCAGGTGAACTTCCAGCGTGCGCTTGAGGGCGAGCTGGCGCGAACTATCGAAAACCTGGGGCCAATTCAGCAGGCTCGTGTGCATCTTGCGGTGCCTAAGCCGTCAATGTTTGTTCGTGAACAAAAGCAGCCAAGTGCCTCGGTAACCGTCAACCTGATTCAGGGACGTACCCTGGACGATGGTCAGGTTATGGCCATCACCCACTTGATCTCCAGTGCCGTTTCCGGGCTGCCGGCTGAAAACGTGACCATCGTAGATCAGCGCGGCAACCTGCTAACACAAAGCGGCGTGCGCGGGCTGCAAACCTCGCAGCTCAAATACACCAACGAAATTGAAGCTGACTACCAGCAGCGAATTCAGCGCATTCTTGCGCCGCTGGTAGGGGACAGTAACGTACGTACCCAGGTGACGGCGCAGGTCGACTTCACCCAGCAAGAGCAAACGCAAGAGCAGTACCAGCCCAACGGTAGCCCGGACAAAATGGCGGTTCGCAGCCGTCAGTCCAGCCAGTCGGAGCAGGGCAACGGCCGTACCACCGGCGGCGTGCCGGGAGCGTTAAGCAATCAGCCGCCTGCGCCGGCCACCGCGCCGCTGACCCAGCCGCTGAATACGCCGACACCTGCACCTGCCGCCAGGCAGACCGCAGCCGGTTCCGCGCAGAACACCGGGGCAACAAACCAGCCGTATAACAACCGCAACGACGAAACCACCAACTTCGAAGTAGACCGCACCCTGACGCATATCAAAAACAGCGTTGGCAGCATCCAGCGCCTGTCGGTGGCGGTAGTCATTAACCATCTCCCTACCGGGGAAGACGGAAAAATAGAACCGCTGAAGCCGGAAGAGCTGGAGCGTATTAACACGCTGGTGAAAGAAACCATCGGCTTTAGCGCGGAGCGCGGCGACAGCGTGAACATTGTTAACTCCGCCTTTAACGGCGTTGTCGAAGAACCTATGCCGCCGCTCTGGCAGCAGCAAAGTTTCCACGAAATGCTGATGTCGATGGCCCGCTACCTGCTGATAGCCATTATCGCCTGGATTATGTGGCGCAAACTGGTGCAGCCAGCCTGGGCTCGCCAGCAGGAAACCACCATCAAGCGGCTGGAAATGGAGCAGCAGGTACGTCAGGCCGAAATTGACGAGAAGAAGAAAGCGGCCGAAATGCAGGCCAATGCTAAAGCGCAGCGCCGTGTGGACTCTGAGATGAATGGTCAGCAGCTGCGTGAGCTGGCGGAGCAGGAGCCGCGCGTGATTGCTCTGGTTATCCGCCAGTGGATGAGTAAGGAACAACAGAAATCATGAATGCCAGTGAAAAAAGCGCCATCGTGATGCTGACGCTCGGAGACGAGCTGGCGGCGGAAGTGTTTAAACATTTAAACGCCCACGAGGTTAAGCAAATCAGTAGCTCGATGGTCAACATGGCCGGGTTTACCCACGATCAGATGTCATCGGTACTGGAGGAGTTCAGCCGTGATTCCAGCGAATACGCTGCGCTTAGCCTGAACACCAACGACTACCTGCGCAGCGTGCTGGTCAAGGCGCTGGGCGAAGAGCGAGCGTCTTCTCTGCTGGAAGATCTGCTGGACAGCCATCACGGATCGAACGGCATCGAAACCCTGAACTTCATGGAGCCGCAGGCAGTTTATGACCTGATCCGTGACGAACATCCGCAGATTATCGCCACTATTCTGGTTCACCTGAAGCGTAACCAGGCGGCCGATATTCTTGGTCAGTTCGACGACCGTGAGCGTAACGACATCATGCTGCGTATTGCCACCTTCGGCGGCGTGCAGCCTGCGGCGTTGCAGGAGTTGACCGAAGTGCTGAACAACCTGTTGCACGGCCAAAACCTCAAACGCAGCAAAATGGGCGGTGTGCGTCCGGCGGCAGAGATCCTCAACCTGATGAAATCCCAGCAGGAGGAGCAGGCCATCGAAGCTGTACGCGACTTCGACCACGAGCTGGCGCAGAAAATTATCGACGAGATGTTCCTGTTCGAAAACCTGGTCACCGTCGACGATCGCAGCATTCAGCGCTTGCTGCAGGAGATCGAAAGCGAAACGCTTATCATCGCCCTCAAGGGATCGGACGAGAAGCTGCGCGACAAGTTCTTCCGCAATATGTCTCGTCGTCAGTCGGAACTGATGACCGAAGATTTGGCCTCCCGTGGGCCGGTGCGGCTCTCGCAGGTGGAGGCGGAGCAGAAGACGATTCTGCTGATTGTTCGTCGTCTTGCCGAGACCGGCGAGATCTTGATCGGGAGCGGCGACGATGCCTACGTCTAATGAATTTAGCGCCCCACAGTGGCGCAGCTGGCAGCCGGAAAACCTGCTGGAGCCTGAGGCCGAGCCGGAAGCATTCGTGCCAAAACTGGACAGCGCGCAATCTGACGTGCAGCTCAAAGCAGAGCTGGCGCGCCTGCGCCAGCAGGCAGAGCAGCAAGGACTGAGTCAGGGGATAGCAAAAGGCCAGGAAGAAGGGCGAAAGCAGGGCTACGACGCGGGTTTCCTGGCCGGGCGGGAAGCCGGTGAGGCACAGGGGAAAGCGGATGCCGAAGCGGCACAGCAGGCTACCCTGCGCCAGGCCCGGGAATGGGTCAGTGCCTTTAAGCTGTCGCTGGACAACCTCGATAGCCTGATCCCCGGTCGCTTAGTACAGCTGGCGCTAGCCGCACTACAGCAGCTACAAGGTGAAGAGGCGTCCAGCAGCAGCAGCAGGCTGCTGGAACAAATTAAACGCCTGATGAAGCGGGATGAACTGCTGCAGGGCAAAGCCCGCCTGATGATTAGCCCGGCTGACTCGGCCCTGGTTCAGGAAGCCCTTGGCGACACGCTAAGGACGATGGGCTGGGAGATCCAGGCTGACCCGCAGCTGGCAGCGGGTGGCTGCCGAATCGTTAGCGATGAAGTGGAGTTTGACGCCAGCCTCGAAACCCGTTGGCAGGCGCTTTGCGAACGTGCCAGCGAAGGAACATCGTCATGAGTCAGCGCCTGAAAGGCTGGCTGGAGGCCATTGACCGCAGCGAAGCTCTGTTACGGGGTATTCCTGAGTTTCGTCAGTACGGCAAGCTGGTCCGCGCAACCGGTCTGGTGATGGAAGCGGTCGGCCTGCGGTTGCCGATCGGTGCTCTGTGCATCGTTGAGCGGCAAACCAGCCACGGCATTATGGCCGTTGAAAGCGAAGTGGTGGGCTTTAAGGGGGCGACGCTTTACCTGATGCCCCTTGAGC
The DNA here is from genome assembly GCA_009668225.1 of Enterobacteriaceae bacterium RIT693. Classification (GTDB taxonomy): domain Bacteria; phylum Pseudomonadota; class Gammaproteobacteria; order Enterobacterales; family Enterobacteriaceae; genus Cedecea. The sequence continues at coordinate 30,680 of WJYK01000009.1, forward strand.
ACGTTGACGGCATCCTGCCGGGCGCGCGCGTTTACGCCCCCAACGCAGACAGCGATGCGGGAAAACAGCTACCGGTTGGGCCGCAGCTGCTGGGTCGCGTGTTGGATGCGCAAGGGCGGCCGCTGGACGGGCTTCCCGCCCCGGCAAAAGGTCAGTCAGCCAGCCTGTTTACCGCTTCGCTAAACCCGCTGCACCGCGACCCTATCAAGAAAGTGCTGGACGTTGGCGTCAGGGCGATTAACGGCCTGCTCACCGTTGGGCGAGGCCAGCGCATGGGGCTGTTTGCAGGCTCCGGCGTGGGCAAAAGCGTGCTGCTCGGCATGATGGCTCGCTTTACCGATGCGGACGTCATCGTGGTCGGTCTCATCGGCGAGCGTGGGCGAGAAGTAAAAGATTTTATTGAAAATATTTTGGGTGAACAGGGGATCGAACGCGCCGTCGTGATTGCGGCGCCGGCCGACGTTTCACCGGTACTGCGTATGCAGGGGGCGGTATACGCCACGCGGGTGGCGGAAGACTTCCGCGATCGCGGCCTGAACGTGCTGCTGATTATGGATTCCCTGACGCGTTACGCCATGGCACAGCGCGAAGTGGCGCTGGCCATTGGCGAGCCGCCCGCCACTAAGGGCTACCCACCATCGGTCTTTGCCCGTTTGCCTGCGCTGGTTGAGCGAGCCGGAAACGGGATGCCGGGGGGAGGCTCGATTACTGCATTCTATACCGTGCTGACCGAAGGTGACGATCAGCAGGATCCGATAGCCGACTCTGCGCGAGCCATTCTTGACGGCCACATTGTGCTGTCGCGCCGCCTGGCGGAAGCCGGACACTATCCGGCGATTGATATTGAGGCGTCTATCAGCCGTGCGATGACCGAACTGATTAGCCACGCCCAGTACCGCAAGGTGCAAACTTTTAAACAGCTGCTCTCTGCCTATCAGCGCAACCGCGACCTGGTGAGCGTGGGCGCCTATGTTGCCGGGAGCGATCCCCTGCTGGATAGAGCGATTCGCAGTTATCCGCAAATGGAAGCCTGGCTGCACCAGACTATCCATGAAAGCTGTGGCTATGAAGAGGCTGTCAGCGCGCTGGGCGCGCTGTTTCCTGACGTGAAGTCCTGACCGGGAGTGGCGTAATGAAAGTGAAAAATCCTATGGCGATGCTGCGTGATATGGCGGAAGAGAAGCTAACGGATACCACCCAGGCGCTGGGTAGCGCACTGCAAAACTGGCAGCAGGCGGTAAGCCAGCGCGACCAGCTTCAGGGTTATGAGCAGGAGTACCAGCAGTCGCTGCGCAGCAGCATGATGGAACGCGGCATGAGCGTGGCCGACCTTGCCAACCACCAGTCGTTTATTTTGTCTCTCAACAGGGTCGTGAAGCAGCACAGTCAGCACGTCGCGCAGTGCGAGCAGGCGGTCACGGAGGCGAAAGCAAACTGGGGGGAAGACAAGCAGCGACTGAACGCGTTTGAAACGCTGCTCACCCGCAGAGCCACCGCAGCCGCTCAGGCAGAGAGCCGCTATGAACAGAAAATGATGGATGAATTTGCCCAGCGTTCGGGGCAGAAACGGGAAATGCTATGAATATTGATCTTCAGGCTATGCTGCACGGGCAGCCTGTTAAAACGCCGGGAAAATCCGCGGGGCTGATGAGCCACTCTTTTGACGAACTGATGGAGGAGGCGCAGGCGCAGCTGATATTTTCCCTTCCGATGCTGAGCGAAGAGCCTCACTCGCCGGAGCGTGACGGACTGCCGGAGCGCGTGGAGCCGGAAGAGCCTGGGGCAAAGAAAGAGGACGAAAGCGCCATGCCGGGCGTGATGCCGCTGATGCCGGTAGAGGCTGAGGCCCATCCTGGTTGGCAGCTTCAGCAGGTGGTCGCGGGCAAGGTAGCAGAGAGCGTGGAAGAGGCAGAGGCTACGGTCATCGGCCCGCTTACCCCGGGGCTACGTCCCGGTCCGGGCCAGGTACCGGTAGCGCGTGATGGCTCGGCGACAATGTCAGACCCGAAATTGGCGCTTGCGCCGGCGTTTAAACCAGTATTAGCAGAAGGCGGTACGCCGGTACTGGCGGTCAATGCGCCGGTACAGAACGTCGGCACTGCGCCGGGGGGACAGGGTGCTGAAACGGTAGAGAGCACGCCGCTAGTGGGCGCACTGCAGCAAGTGCGGGACATGCTGCCGGCTGAGGCTGCCGTACGTCCTCAGCCGGTGGCCGCTTCTCTCCCGCAAAGCGTCGGGTCTCCTGAGTGGCAGCAGTCCCTGAGCCAACACTTAGCCACCTTTACCCGCAACGGTATTCACCACGCGGAAATCAGGCTGCACCCGGAGGAGCTTGGGGCGCTGCAAATTAACGTGCGCATGCAGCAGGAGCACGCTCAGCTGCATATCGTCAGCGATCACCCGCATGTACGCCAGGCGCTTGAGGCTGCGCTTCCTCAGCTCCGTGCCGCGCTGGCCGAGTCCGGCGTTCAGCTTGGGCAGACCAACGTCAGCGGCGATAGCGCCCAGTCTGCCTCTGCCCAAAGCGGTGGGCAGCAGCACGGGCAGGGAAAACAAGCGCAGGGGGAAGCGGAAACCACGATGACAGATGAGCACGGTATGCAGCCACTGCCGCCGTCGCAATTAACGCGTTATGGAATAAACACCTTCGCTTAATTTTCTGAAAAGCCAGCAGGAATGAAATTTTATCCCTTAATTATGCTGCTGGTTAAATGGTCTACAATGGCGGCCATATTTAATCAGTCCGCTGGCTGATGTGTTAATAAAATTACAGAGTTTAATGTTCAATGCGTAACAAAAATAAAAAATCTGCTGGCGGCAGCTCATCCCGCTCTTTGCTGGTGATCTTCATGCTGATTTTAACGCTGGCCGCCTGTGCGGCAGCCGGCTATTTATTTCTGGAAGTGAATAAGCTGAAAAATTCTGGCGTGCAGGAAGCGTTTGCTGCCGAAACGGTAGTGCTAAATAAAGACCCGCTGTACGTACCGCTAAATACGTTTACCGTCAGCCTGAAGCCGACGAACAATGAATCCGATCGCGTGTTATTTATTGGGCTGTCGTTGAATCTGGCAGACCAAAAATCTCAGCAAACGCTGGAAAAACATTTACCGGAATACCGCAGCAGAATTTTTCTTCTGCTCTCCGGGTTAACGTATGAAGATTTGGTCAGCAATGAAGGTAAATCGCAACTCATTACCCGTATCAGCCAGGAAATCAGTAAACCTCTGGCGATGAACCAGTCGGTAAAAGTGAGCGACGTTCTGTTTAACGAATTTATTCTGCGGTAACGACTATGTCCGACAGCTTTTTATCTCAGGCCGAAATCGATCGCCTGCTGAATGCCGATTCCGCCTCTGATGAGAGCGCAGAGCGGCATCAGCCGCCGCCGCTGGATAATGAGGCGCGGCCTTACGATCCGAATACCCAGCGAAGGGTGATCCGCGAGCGTCTGCATTCGCTTGAAATTATTAATGAACGTTTTGCCCGTCAGTTCCGCATGGGGCTGTTTAACCTGCTGCGACGCAGCCCGGATATTACCGCTGGCAATATTAAGATCCAGCCGTACCACGAGTTTGCCCGTAATTTACCGGTGCCGACCAACCTGAACTTGTTGCATCTCAACCCGCTGCGCGGCACGTCGCTGATGGCGTTTTCGCCGGGGCTGGTGTTTATGGCGGTGGACAACCTGTTTGGCGGCGACGGGCGCTTTCCGACCAAAGCCGACGGGCGGGAATTTACGCCCACCGAGCAGCGCGTTATCCACCGCATGCTGGCGATGGCGCAGGAGGCCTATGAGTTTGCCTGGAGCTCCATTTTCAAAATTAAAACTGAATACATTCGCTCTGAAGTGCAGGTGAAATTTACCAACATCACCTCGTCGCCGAATGACGTGGTGGTAACCACGCCGTTTTCTGTGGAAATCGGTTCGCATCAGGGTGAATTCAACATTTGTATTCCGTTTAGCACCATCGAGCCATTACGTGAGCTGCTAAGTAATCCGCCAATGGACAGCGCGGGGCAGGATGATACCCAGTGGCGGGGGCTGTTAACCCACCATATGCGCCAGACGGAGCTGGAGGTCGTTGCCCGCTTCGGCGATGCGGATACCCGCCTTTCAAGAGTCATGAAGCTCAAGAAAGGGGATGTTATTCCGCTGGAAAAACAAGAGTTAATAGAGGCCAGCGTCGGCGGCGTGCCGGTGTTCACGGCGAAGTATGGCTCGGTCAATAATCAATATGCGCTGAAGGTCGAGCAGATGATTCGATCCGCATTACCTTCGTTAGATAAGGAGTAATTTCCCATGAGCGACAATAATCACGCGCCGGGCGCCGCGATGGACGACCTCTGGGGTGAGGCGATGAGCGAGCAGCAGTCAGAGGGCGTGGGTAAAAATATGGCCTCGTCCCCGCTGGGCGAAGAGATGAATATGATCCTCGACATTCCGGTCAAGATGACGGTAGAGCTGGGGCGAACCAAGATGACCATCAAGGAGCTACTGCGCCTGAGCCAGGGGTCCGTGGTGTCGTTGGATGGCCTGGCGGGTGAACCGCTGGATATTCTGATCAACGGCTATCTGATTGCCCAGGGGGAAGTGGTGGTGGTTTCCGATAAGTTCGGTATCCGCATTACCGATATCATCACGCCGTCTGAGCGTATGCACCGCCTGAGCCGCTAATGAACGCATCCACACTACCGGCCGCGTCTGGCGATGTGCTGGCGGGCGACTCGCTGCTGATGACCGTCTCCGGTGCGCTGGCGCTGATCGTCCTGACGATGGTGGCGCTGGCTTGGCTGGCTCGCCGCAGCGGGATTGCCGGTCGACTCAACGACGGTAAAGGCGCGATCAACCTGGTTGCCAGCAAATCCCTCGGCAACCGCGAGCGCGTGGTGGTGGTGGACGTGCAGGGTTGCCGCCTTGTGCTCGGCGTCACCGCCGGGCAGATCTCCTGCCTGGCGACGCTTGAGGCCGATGAACCGTCTCCGCAGACACATGACGCTAAGCCCTGCCTCGATTTTTCTTCCGTACTGACCGCGCTGCGCCAGAAATACCGCAAGGATTAATTTATGACTCTCCGTCTTCCGTTCCGCCTCCTGACGCTGGGGGCAGGGTTACTGTTGCCCGCAGCCGGTGCGCTGGCGGCGAACGGCGATATTACGCTGATGAAGCCCGCAGGGGACGGCGGCTGGACGCTGCCGGTGCAAACGCTGGTTTTGCTTAGCTCGATAACTTTCCTGCCCGCGCTGATGCTGATGATGACCGGGTTTACCCGCATCATTATCGTGCTTGGCCTGCTGCGTAATGCGCTGGGTACGCCCACGGCGCCGCCAAATCAGGTGGTGGTCGGGCTGGCGCTGTTCCTGACGTTTTACGTGATGTCACCGGTCTTCAACCAGATCCACAAAGAGGCCTGGGTGCCGCTGCAGGAAAACAAAATCACCATGGAAGTGGCGCTGGAAAAAGGGGTACAGCCGCTACGGGCGTTTATGCTCGAGCAGACGCGGGAAAACGATCTGGCAATGTTTGCGCAGATCGCTAAGTCCGGCGATATCGAAGGGCCAGAGGCGGTACCGCTCGGCATTCTGGTACCGGCGTTTATCACCAGCGAGCTGAAAACCGCCTTCCAGATAGGCTTCACGATCTTTATTCCGTTCCTGATAATCGACCTGGTCGTCGCCAGTATTTTAATGGCGCTAGGGATGATGATGGTGCCGCCCGCGACTATCGCGCTGCCGTTTAAGCTGATGCTGTTCGTGCTGGTTGACGGCTGGCAGCTGATGATGGGCTCGCTGGCGCAAAGTTTTTACAGTTAGGTAGAGCAATGACTCCTGAAAGCGTAATGGGTATTGGTATCCAGGCCATTAAAGTTGGCCTGATGGTCGCGGGGCCGCTGCTGCTGGCGGCGCTGGTGACCGGTCTTATCATCAGCATTTTGCAGGCGGCGACACAGATCAACGAAATGACCATGACGTTTATCCCTAAAATTTTGGTGATCGTCGGCATTGCGGTGATGCTTGGGCCGTGGATGATGCGCAACTTTATTGAATACACCCGCTTGCTCATCATCAGTATTCCCTCCGTGATTGGCTAATGGCATTCTCCCTTCCGCTTGAGCAGCTCTACGCTCTACTGAGCCACTATTTTTTCATTACCGTGCGGCTGGCGGCGCTGCTGACTGCTGCCCCGGTATTTGGTGAAAACGGCGTGCCAAAACGCGTGCGTATTGGGCTGGCGGTACTGGCTGCGGTGTTGATTGGCGGCCACCTGCCGGAGAGCGGTATCGGCGTCTACTCCTGGCAAGGCGTATGGGTGATAGCTAAACAGGTCATTATTGGCGCATCTATCGGCCTGGCGATGCAGCTGCTGTTCGCTACCGTGCGAATGGCCGGTGAGATCATCGGTATGCAGATGGGGCTCTCTTTTGCCACTTTCTTTGACCCGGCCGCGGGGAACTCCCCGGTGATCGCTCGCTTTCTTAACCTGCTGGTGACGCTGCTGTTTCTGGTTTTTAACGGCCACCTGTGGTTGATCGCTTTTCTGGCCGAAAGCTTCCATCAGTTGCCGGTGAACGACGCGCCGCTGCACGCGGGCGGTTTCCTCTATCTGGTGCAGCAGGCGGGCATCATTTTCCGACAGGGACTGATGCTTGGCCTGCCGATTATCTCCGTCCTGCTGTGTATTAACTTCACGCTTGGCCTGCTGAATCGCCTGACGCCGCAGCTGTCGATCTTTGTGGTGGGCTTCCCGCTGACATTAACCGCGGGCATGGTGGCGCTTTCACTGATTGCCCAGACGCTGGCTCCGTTCTTTGAAAGATTAATGGCTAGCGGTTTTGAAAACCTCTCGACGCTTATTATGGCATTTAGCTAAATAACCGAAGCGATAACTCTCTGCACTTCTGTCAGCTTATTTCAAAATAGGCCCATTACCCCTGATGATAAAATCAGCGGTAATAAAATCGCTATTAATGGTCTATTTACGTGAACCCTCTCTATTCCAGCTGGCATTATTCTCCGGCAGCCATCGCCTCGGCGGCCTGGCTGTATAATTTCACCTGTGCGGAACAGGCTCGCGCCACCGTGCTGGATATTGGCTGCGGCAGCGGAGAAAGCCTACTGTGTCACGCCTCGGCGTATCCTGAAAGCACCTGCGTGGGCGTGGATATCGATCCGGAGCGTATCAATGCCGCCATGACCGCCGCGGACGAGTTGGGGCTGAATAATATTCATTTTTACTGTCTGGGGATAGGCGACCTGCTTTCCCTCGACGTGGGTAAATTTGATTATATTATTCTGCCTCGGCTTTATTCTTTACTGGATGAAGAAACCAGAGAAGCCTTGCTGAGCTGGTGCAGCAACCAATTAAGTGAAAGCGGCTTGATTGCCGTAAAGTGGAACGTCTTACCCGGCGCCAGGGCAAACACGTTGTTTCATCAGGCTATCGCTTTTCATACCCGTGACGCGCAAACCGAGCAGGGGTGGCTGTCCAGCGCCAGAGCGATCCTGACCTTTATGGAAATGGTCGACGGCGAAGGGGAAATCAAGCGCCAGGCCCAGCAGGCGCTGCAAATGAGCGACGCTGAACTGATGGCTCAATACCTTGAGCAAAGCAACGATGCCTGTCTGCTCAGCGAGTTTACCGCGCGCGTGGAGGCCAGCGGGCTGCGCCTGATTGGCGACGTTGTGCCGCAGTATGAAATTGCCCGCCATTATAGTGAACACGTCCATCAGCTACAGCGCGTGATAAACCCAGGGAAAAGCCGGCTGGAAGCCCAGCAGTATCTGGACTTTGCCGTGCAGCGCAGCGAACGCTTTAGTCTGCTGATCTCGGCGTTGTCGCCGCAGCCGGTATGCGATAATCCTGAGCTGGAAAAAATCGACACCCTGCACTGGGCGGCCTATTACGGGCTAACGGATGATGAAAACCAGCGGCTGACACGCGGTGGAGATAAAGTGGTGACCGCCACGCCGGAGGTGCGCAGCCTGCTGGACTGGATGGGCGCAGCGTGGCCGCGTTCACTCAGTACGGAACAGCTTATTCAACTGACGCTGGAGCCGGAAAAGCCGGAGCAGCACCGGGAGAAGATGCTGCGGGCGTTACGAGAGCTGTATCTGAGTAAGCCGCCGATGCTGTACGTTGCCTCGGCACCTTCTCCGTACAATCTTCAGCGTAACAAGCCGCTGCGAGCTGTCTGCTCTTTCAGCGAGAGCGAAGTAGCCAGCGGAGAGTACTGCCTGCGCAGTAACTGGTGGGGCGAGCGCGTGACCTTCAGGCAGCCGGAGTGGGCGCTTTGTAAAAACGGTTTTGCCCTTCGTTCCACGCAGGATGTCCGAACGGCGATTGAACTGGCAGGAAAAGGGCTGATTAGCGGCAGCGCACCGGCATGGGTGACGCTGTGGCAGGCGGTGATGGCAAATGGCGACAGGCCGCTGCTGGAAGCCTGCCTGAAAACGTACCTGGTGACGATCGGTCCACCGTCGCTCGGCGGGCAGCTGACGGCGGCGGAAGAGCGCGCCATCGTCAATCAAAAGCCCCGGGAAACGCTGCCGGTTAAGCAAGGGCACGCGCTTGAAGCTCTGCTTAAATCAGGCATGATTCAGCAGGCCAAAGCACAAATTAGCGAGCTGCTGCCCGCTCACGGGCGGGACGGGCGCTTCCTGATGCTGGCCGCCAACGCCTGCCGCCACGGCGGCGATTTCGATATGGCGCTAATGCTCCAGGGCAAGCGCCTTGGTTTGGGTGGGGATTATCCGCAGGCGCTATGGCTGATTGCACAAATTTTTGGCCAGCAGGAAAGCCGCTCTCAAAGCGCAAAACTGCTGAGCCAGTATCTGATTAAGCGAACCCCTGGCCGCAGCCGTGGCTGGCAATGCTTATCTGGCTACTACAAGGTAATGGATGAGTTAAAGCTTGAAGAGCATTGTCTGAGACGGTCTATCGAACTGGATGAGAAGAACAGCACCAGTTTGTTAAGCCTGGCCATTCTGTTTAGCCATACCGGGCGTTTTTCAGAGGCAATAAGCCTTTGTCGTCAAGTATTGGCCCAGCCTGACAGCGCAGTTTCTCTGGTTACCGCGCAGGGAATGTACGTCTTCTTACTGTCCCATGATGATAAAATGCCGGCGGCTGAGAAGTTCCAGCAGCACCGGGAATACGGCAGACTGGTGACCGAATGGGGGCAAAAGCTAAGTTATCCCACGCCTTCTGCACGCCAGAATCCGCAGCGAAAAACGCTGCGCGTAGGGTTTGTTTCGGGCGATCTCAATAACCACCCGGTACATTCCTTTATTTATCCGGTCTGGAAGTCCCTCAACCGCCAGCGCTACGAGCTTTATGCTTACGCCACCGGCAGGGAAGATGCCATTAGCGAGCTCTACCGGGAGAGCGCGACAAGCTACCTTCACGTTGGGGGAATGGGGGAACAGGAAACCGCGGCGCGGATTGCCGCCGATGAAATTGATATTCTTGTCGATCTTTCCGGGTTTACCGCCGGTCACAGGCTGCCGGTCTTCGCCCTGAAGCCTGCGCCAGTGCAAATGTCGTGGATTGGCTTTGTGGGGTCCACCGGCCTGCCGCAGATGGATTACTACCTGATGCCGGACGGCCTGGCGCAGCCCGGTGAGCTGGACGGCGTATTTTGCGAAAAGCTTATCTCACTGCCTTCGGCGAAGCTGTTTGAATACAGCGCCAGAGCCCCGGCGGTAAATGCGCTCCCGGCGCTGAAAAACGGCTATCTGACCCTCGGTAGCTTCAACCGGCCGCAAAAGCTGACCCCGACGCTCCTCGACTGCTGGGCAAGTATTCTGCGTGAATTACCTCATGCGCGTCTGCTGATGGGCTTTATGGCCGATGAAGCGATGATGGAACACTATGCGCAGCAGATGACCCGGCGCGGTGTGGCCCGTGAGCAGCTTGAGTTCCGCACTAAGCAAAACTTTGCAGACTATATGGCGCTGCACCATGAAGTGGATATCCTGCTCGACTCTCATCCGTACTCAGCGGGTACCACCGCGCAGCATGCGATCTGGATGGGGGTGCCTCTGGTGACGACCATTGAAACCTCTGCGGTTTCGCGTACGTCGGCGCTGGCCATGCGACTGATAGGCCTGGAAGCATTTGTTACCACCAGTCTTGAAGATTATGCCCGTAAGGTTATTGAGTTGGATGGTCGCCGTGATTATCTGAATGCGCTGCGTCAGGGAATGCGGCAGCGTATTATCCGGCGTGAACAAAGTCACAGTCACAATGCGTATTATTTTGAAAAAATGCTGGAAGCCGTCTGGCAGCGCCATCTGAGCGGTGAGCCGCCGTCGGCGCTGGTGATTGAAGATGAACACCGCTGGAGCGACGGCGATGCAGAGTGAGAAAAAGACCTATGTTACTCGCCCTCTGATGCCGCCGCTGGAGGCGTTTATCCCTTACCTTGAACAGATTTGGGATAACCAGCAGCTCACCAATAACGGCCCCTGCCATCAGCAACTGGAAGAGGCGCTGGCGGACTACCTTGGCGTGGAGCATCTGTGCCTGTTTTCCAATGGCACAATGGCATTGCTGACCGCTTTACAGGCGCTGCGCGTGACCGGGGAGGTGATTACCACACCATACTCGTTTGTGGCTACCGCACACTCCCTGCTCTGGAACGGTCTGACGCCGGTGTTTGTTGATACCGAACCCGGTGGCTTTAATCTCGATGCTGAGCAAATAGAGCAGGCCATTACAAGCCATACCACGGCCATTATGCCGGTGCACTGCTACGGGTTGCCCTGCAACACGGCACGTATTCAGCAGATTGCCGACCTCTATGGCCTGAAGGTGATTTACGATGCCGCCCATGCCTTTGGTGTGCGCCAGCAGGGCCGCAGTGTATTGCTGGAGGGCGACCTCTCCGTACTGAGTTTCCACGCCACCAAGGTGTTTAATACCATTGAGGGTGGGGCGATAATTTGCCACGACGCCAGCATGAAGCGGCGTATCGATCTGCTGAAAAACTTCGGCATAGCCGATGAAAACACCGTGGTTGCCGCGGGCATTAACGGCAAAATGAACGAGCTGCAGGCGGCTTGGGGGCTATTGCAGCTCCAGCATATAGATAGCGCTATTGAACAGCGTACGGCGCTTTATACGCAGTTCAGGCAGGGGCTGGAAGGCATCGACGGAATTACCCTACCTTCTGTCCCTGAAGGGCTGGGCTGGAACTACGCCTATTTTCCGGTCGTGGTCGAAGATAACTATCCATTAACGCGCGATGAGCTTTTTGATGCGTTAGTGGCACGCAATATTATCCCCCGCCGCTATTTCTACCCGCTGATTACCAGCTTTCATATGTATAGGCACGCCCGGGGCGCAGAGCCAGAGGCATTGCCCAATGCGCATTTTGTTGCCGACAGGGTAATTTGCCTGCCGTTTTACCCGGGGCTGGAGTCCGGTGTGGTAAGCAAAATAGTCAATATTGTTGCGGGTCAGGCCAGGCCCGCTTGATAAATTTGCTGTTCCAGTAAAAGCGGATTGCGTTTGCGGTTTTTTATTTTTTTTGCCGGGGAGCCAAAATAAATTGACCATTCCTCGGTAGATTTCATGACTAAAGAATTTGCCCCAACGGCGGTGCCTTCATTAAGAGATACCGACGGCATAATAATCGATTGTGAACCGACAATAGCGTGACGCCCAATGACCACGGCTCCACTTTGCACGTTGGTAAGATGCGCCGGTACGGTAGGGTTAGTCATAAATGCGCCGCTGTAGTCATCGCTTTTCGAGTAGATTTTCACGCCCTGCGAAAGTCCGGAAAAATCATCCATCGTTACGCCAGCCCCGGCGAAAATAGCGCTATAACCGCCGATATGCACGTATGAGCCAATGTGCAAATAGCCTTCACCGGCGGCAATCAGGGTGGTGAACCCGTCAATGCGCACATTATCACCAATGGACATGTTCTCAAGCCCAACGATGGTACAGTTTTTTGCCACCAGCACGTTCTTACCGACGGACTGGAACCCTGCCTCTGAAAGCTGCTGTTCGTTGTAGTAACCGGGGTTGAATCTTTCCATCATAAGATGTCCTGAGACGTTAATTAAGGTATCACGCTGGGCATCATTTGCCCGTTGGTGCGGCGGCTATGACGCCAAAGCGCGTCAGTTGATGCACAGTATACGCGGTACGGTTTCGGTTCCAGAGGCTATCACTTTGCCATTCAGCAGATAGAGCGAGCTGGTACTGGTTTCCCCCGGCGTAATATGCGGGAAGACATATTTCACCACTTCTGCATCGGTGCTCTGGTCGCCCAGGCGGCGGCTTTGGGAGGCTACGGTGGTGCGCATAATATTCTTTTCCAGGATGCCAGTGAAGCGAACCTCACGCAGGACCGGGATTGGGCTTTGCTTCGGCAGGTCGCCGACAAAGTGGCTAATGGTGCCGATATACACCGTGCGGCCATGGGTTAACCCTTCACGGTAAAAACGGTAAACCCCTCTCGTTAGCGTCCAGTTTTCGTCTTCGTCAATCGAATAATAAGAAACCGGCGCCACGCACACCGCTTTTACCGGATAGAAGAAGAACTCTTTCATCGCAAACCCCAGTACGGCGACGGCAAACCCTGCCGCAAACAGCAGCACGCCGGGGGATTTAACGGTCTTTAAAATAGTACGATTCACAGTTATTCTCCGAAGCCTGAAGCGGGTCAACGCAGGCTATCAGGCCTACAAACTGGGGGTTGTCGCCGATCGTAATATAAAGATGCCGGGCCTGTTCGCTTTTTGCCTCGCGCTTAAGCGCGTAGTCGCGGTAGAGCTGCAGCGTTTTGCGAATAGCCGCTGTCTGGTGCTGCCGCTCCGCGGGCACCCAAACCTCCGTTTGCGGCGGGATATTGTCTCCGCTCCAGTGCACGAAATGGACGTCATCGGGTTCGACTTTTACCAGACTAATGGCTAATACGGCGGCAAGACTTCCTGCGGCAGCCCCGGCCAGCGCGATGAGCGCGCGGCGTGGCCAGCGTGAGGTTTTTTTGACGCCGGCTGCCGGGGAAGGGGCTGAAGACGTGATGGTTTTCTCGGGCGTGGGGGCCTCTGGCTTTTGCGGGGCGATAACCGCCTCAGGCTCGGGTTCTTCGCTAATATCACGAATAATCAGCCGATAGCCGCTGCGCGTAACGGCAAGCAGCGTCATGCTGTTCTGCATTTCAAGCGTCAGGATGGCGCGACGAATCTTATTGATCATCACCCGTACGCTGTTTTCGGTGACTTCCACGCCGGCGTTGCGCCAGCCAACGTCCATAAGCTGTTCCTGGGACAGCACGTCTTCTTTGGCCTCAACCAGTGCTTTCAGACAGTGGCAGGCGGAGACGGGCAGCGTAATGCTTGCTCCATCCTCGACGCGAGTCAGCGTTCGCGTTTGCATGTCGAGCGTGGCTGAAGATCCGATGGTAATGATGTTAAGCATAGTTAAGGGCATCTTCCAGGTGGATAACTAAAGGCTTTCAGCGGCTTAATGTTTTTTTTAATGATGTTGTCCTGTGCGCGCGGTGCCGCAGGTTTGCGGTGAGCTTTTTTATGTTTTATTACGCTGTTTTTCAAGTGCTTTCCGCGGCCTCTTTAACAAATTTAATATTATTAATTATTGGGCGTGGCGGGGCTTTTGTCTATTCATCCTGATTAATGCTGGCCCGGGCTTCTGGAGATGGCGTGCTTTACCCGGCACGCGGGACGGCGTGCTGATAATTGCGTTACCCGGCACCAGGTTAGCGGCAGGCGAGCACGTTTAAATGTTTCCACTTAATTTGTGTGGTTAAATCCGGGGCGGCGCTCATGCAGGGAATTTTCTTCATGAATAAGTCAACGGTGGGGCAACGGTAATAATATTAAAGTTGCCGGAAGAAAGGCTTATTCGGGTGCTACCGGGTTGCACCCCGGGTGCTGAACGCTATACTCGCAGAGTAATTCCGCAGTAAATAGTTTATTTTTTCTAAACCCTTATTCGTTTTGGACGGCGGGATAAACTCGCCTTAAAAACGCTGAATACTAAGGAAAGGTATGTACGGCTACGATTTTAAACGGTTATTGAATACCTCAATGGCCTCGTCTGATTATCCCCTGGTGATTTCCCGCGTGGCTATTGGGGGGTTTTTCTTTGCCACCGGCTATAACAAGCTATTTGTGCCTGACAACCAGCACCTGATGCTGGAAACCATTACCTCTGCCGGTATTCCTTTCCCGGAGGTGATGGCGGTGTTTGTTTCGTTCTGCGAATGCGCGTTAGGGCTTTCGCTGGCCGCTGGCCTGCTTACGCGCATTAGCGCCGCGGTGCTGTTTATTATCAGCCTGGTCGCATTAATTACCGTCGGTGTGAACTACATTCCTGAGGGGATTAATTTTCTGACCTGGTACAGCTGGTTGCTTTATTTGCCGGAGCCGCTGTATATGCTGATTTGCCTGATGCTGATGGTGCGCGGAGGGTTAGGCTACAGCGTTGATGGCTGGCTGCTGAAGAGGTTCTTTTAATTAGCCATAAAAAAGCCCTCCGCACGGGAGGGCTAAGACTGCTGACAACGTTCGTTGTCTTTACAAAGGCTGAACTTCACTCTCATAAAAACAATGAATAATGTTCTCTGGTCTGCCTCAAGCAGCCGAAAACCGTGTTTTCGGCTGTTTTAATCCCATAAAAAAGCCCTCCCGTAAGGGAGGGCAAAGGCTCTGGTCGGAGAGACGCCGAGCGTAGTAGGGGTTAAGTCAGACCGACGATTAACGCAGCAGGCTCAGCACGTTCTGCGGCACCTGGTTGGCCTGACCCAGTACGGTCACGCCAGCCTGCTGCAGAATGTTCGCGCGGCTCATGGCGGACACTTCAGAAGAGAAGTCTGCGTCCAGGATACGGGAGCGGGCTTCGGTCATGTTGTTGATGGTGGTGTTCAGGTTGCTGATAATGGAGCCGAAACGGTTCTGAACCGCACCCAGGCCGGAACGGAAGCTATCAACCTGCGCCAGCGCGTCATCCAGTTTGGTCAGTTTGTCGTTAGAGTTGTTAACGATTGCAGCAATATCGGCTGCGCCGGCCGCGGTTGCGGTGCCGACAGCCAAGTTGTTACCGTCATAGGTGAGAGGAACTTGCATGCCGTTGCCGTCTTTATCAATGGCATAGTACTCCATGGTGCCATTGTTGTTGACGCCGTAGAGGGACATGTCTTCAACATTCATATTGACTTCAGCTGCAATGTCATCAAGCATCGCCGCATCAAGCGTCAGTTTGATGTCATCACCACCCGTAGTCTTCACGGTAAAGGATTGGCCAACGGTAAACTGATCGCTGCTTTTAATTTTGCTCAGGCCATTTTGCAGTACGTCAGTGTCGACTTTGGACAGTTTGTCACCCGTATTGACACCATCGATAGCCCCGCCAGTAGCAGTAATGCCGGTAATTTCTACGGCTTCGCCGCCGTCCGTTGCGTCGATAGCATAAATATGCGTAGCGCCGTCTTCGTCGGTCGAGGTATAGAGGGAGAGATCGGCAGCTGTTTTACCGGTACCAAACACATTTGTAGCAATGAAGCTCATATTGGCGTCATTCATGGCGGCAGTAGTACCGCCGAAATCCACCGTTGCTCCAGCAGCGACTTCCTGACCAGGCCCCGTCAGCGTTGGACCTTCAAAGCCTTTACCGATGGCGTTGGTGATGCTGAAGCCGTCGAGGCCCAGTTTTTCCAGGTCCATAGACGGCAGGTCGATATCAATGGTCTGGCCATCTTTGGCGCCGATCTGAATTTTCAGCTGGGAGGTGGAGCCGTCCAGCACGTTCACGCCGTTGAACTCGGTCTCTTTGGCGATACGGCCAATTTCGGACAGACGCGCATCGATCTCTTCCTGGATAGACTTTTTATCAGACTCGGAGTTGGTGCCGTTCAGGGCCTGAGAAGTCAGACGACGAATGTTCAGTACGTTGTCGTAGATTTCGTTCAGCGCGCCTTCGGTGGTCTGCGCCAGGGAGATACCGTCGTTGGCGTTACGTGCGGCCTGGGTCATGCCTTCGATGTTAGCGGTAAAGCGGCCGGTGATAGCCTGGCCCGCAGCGTCGTCTTTCGCGCTGTTGATACGCAGGCCGGAAGACAGGCGCTGGATAGCGGTGCCCAGCTGCGCCTGGGATTTGTTCAGGTTGTTTTGAGCCATCAGGCTCAGCGCGTTGGTATTAATGACCTGTGCCATTATCAATTCCTCTTTGAGTGTTGCTGCCGTTTAAAGCAATTATGGATATGCGGCGATTGCTGCGCATAACTTAGCTATCGGTGACGAGGAAATAACACTGAAATATTTTTTTGAATATTTTTACCAATCGAATAAATAGCGTCACTATTGGCGGTAATTCACTGAATAAAATGCGGAGGGCTATTTCCTTCTCTATTTAAAGGCGAAATAAACGCGCTATTGTGTTTCTCCGCGGCTGGTGAATTGTTCCCCGCCAGCGAAAAAATTAAACTTAAATCATTATGCCCCGATAGCTAATTATGACACTGCCATTCATTTAACAGACAGGAGAAGATTATGGCCGGATTTTCAATGCCAGGAATTGGCTCGGGCGGGGCGCTGGATATCACCGCGATGCTGGCAGAAATAAAAAAGGCGGAGCAAACCAAGCTGGTGCCTTATCAGACCAAAAAAACCAGCTACAGCAACCAGGTGTCTTCCTGGGGCAAGATTTCCAGCTCGCTTTCTGAGTTAAAAAACAACCTCGGCAAGCTGGACTCGGACGGCTTCAATGGCGTGAACGTCGGCACCAATAAAGCGTTTAAAGCCACGGCCGGCGCCGGCGCGCTGCCCGACAGCTACAGTATTGCCGTACACCAGTTGGCCACCAAGCACAAAATCGGTACCGCAGAGCAAACCAGCAAAACCGACCAGCTGGGCGACCAGAGTGCAGGTACGCGCACGCTAAAAATTACCGTTGGCGACGGCGAAACCATGGAAATTGAGCTGGCGAAGGATGAAACCTCGCTGGAGCAGATCCAGAAAAAAATCAACGCCCAGCGCGGTGACGTGACCGCGTCGGTTCGTGCCGGAGAAAACGGCGGTTTTACCCTGGTCCTGACCTCCAATAAAACCGGCGAAGACGGTGAAATGAAGGTTGAGGTCGAGGGTGACGATAAGCTGGCAGGTGTGCTGAATTATGATCCGGACGTACCCGCAATGCCTGGACCGGGTCCTGCTCCAATGAAGCAAATTGCCGCCGCGCAAAACGCCATCATTGAGGTAGATGGCGTGGTAACGCGCCACAGCAGCAACACCATTACCGACGCCATCGACGGGATGACGTTAGAGCTGCAGCAGCTTTCTGAAAAAGACGATACCGGTTTTATCACCGAAACCCTCTCCGTCACCAAAGACAATAATAAGCTCAAAGGCGCCATTGAAGAATTTGTAAAGCTTTATAACGCCTTTATCAGCGAGTCCAGTTCCGCCAGCGCGTGGAAGGCGCCCGTTGAGGGGACATATGCTCCTAACCCGGGCAACGGTGCGCTGATGGGCAACGGCACCCTTCGCCGCCTGACCACCGAAATGCGTGAAATTGCCGGCGGCAACTTTAGCGAGCTCAGCGATGTGTTCGGGTCGCTTGCCGAAATGGGGATCGAGGTGAAGGTCGAGGATGCCTCTACCGGCAAACTCACCATCGACAGCAAGAAGCTGGATGAGGCCATCAAGGAAAACCCGGACGCGATGGAAGCGCTGTTCCTCGGTAAAGCGGGAAAGGAAGGGATTGCCGACAAAATGCAGTCGGTGATCAAGACCTATATCGGCGACGACGAGGCCAAACCGAAGGTGGATGGCATCATCAAGCAGACCACCAAAGGTCTGGAAGAGCAGGGTAAGCAGGTAAGTGAGCGTATTGCCCAGCTGGAAAAGATGATCGAGAAAACCGTCGAGCGTAACCGTAAAGACTTTGAACGTCTCGATCTGGCGATGAGCCAGATGACCAACACCCAAAACCAGCTTAATAGCCTGTTAAGCAGCCTCTAATTCTCTTCTACGCCGGGCGGAAGACGCCCGGCAGGACTCCACTATGTACGCGAAAACCGGCCAGAGCGCCTACGCTCAGGTCTCTTTAGAAAGCCAGGTGGCAGGTGCCACGCCGCACCAGCTGATCACGCTGCTGATGGACGGCGCAATCAGCGCCATGATGCGGGCAAAAATCTATTTTGAAAGCGGTAATATCGCCAAGCGCGGGGAGATGATCTCCAGAGCGATTAACATTATCGACAACGGCCTGCGTGCCTCGCTAAACCATGAGGTTGGCGGCGCGGTGACGGAAGAGATGGAAAGCCTCTATGAATATGTCTCGCGTAATCTGCTGCTGTTAAACCTGCAAAAACAGCCCGAGCAGCTGCCGCACCTGATTGAGATCATGACCACCCTTTCCACGACCTGGAAAGAGATTGAGCCAACAAGGAAACCGGGACATTATGGCTGACGTTATTGCGAGCAAGCTGCAGCAAATTAGTGAATTAAACCGCGCGCTGCTGGAATTTACCCATCGGGGAGAGTGGGACGCGTTTATCGAGACGATGACGGAGTACGTTGTTCAGGTTGAAGCGTTGACCACGCTTGATACCGGGGCGCTATCTTCGTCTGAGCACGAAAAACTTAAGCAACACCTTGCTCTCCTGTTGGAAAACGAGGCGCTGATGGTGGAGCGCATGCGTGGCCGTCTTGATATTCTGCGTAAAGAAATGTCCTCCATTAATAAAGGCAAAGCCGCGAGCCACGCCTACCTTTCACCGTTTACCTCCGTTCCCCGCTAGTGCTGTTGCTTTTGTTCTGCCTTATTCGCTGGCTTTTGGGTAAAAAAAAGCCAGCGAATAAGCTGGCAACAGATGATGAATGATAAAAGACGCTATACCGAAATATTGTAAACCCGCCCGGTGGTGGCGCTGGTGGCTTCGCCATCTGCGCCGTAAAGGCTCTGGCTGGCCCCGACGTTTTCCACCACTTTTTGTAGCTGCTGATTTCTTTTCATGTGCATCGATAGCAGCTCTTCCACTTTGTCATTGAGGCTTTTGGTCTGCTGCACTTGTTCGGTGACCTGTTGCCAGAGCGCAAAGAGTTTTGCCTGCTGGCGGTAAGGAGCCTGCAGCCCAGGCCCTCGCTCTTCCCGATGCCGTAGTTCGTCGTAATACTGAATCGTCGACAGCAGTTGGCTTTTATTATCCGTCAGCACCTGCAGCGAGACGGGATTAATTTTGGGGCGATTAAGCTGATTAATCTCTTCAATCATGATCGCCTCCAGTTCATCCAGAGACGATTTCATCTGCGACAATATCGGGAATAGCTTATCCATAAATCCTGAGGCCCAACTCTTAACTAAAGTGATAAATTTCTTGCACCAGAGACTCGGCAATTTTCCGCGGTTCAAGCGGTAATTCTCCGGCTTCCAGTGCGGCTCGAATGGCTGCCACACGCTCAAAATCTACGTCCTGGGTGTCGTCGGTTTTGATCTGTTGCGCCAGGCTGCTGAGTCTGACCTGGGTTTTGCTCTCGCTGCCCGCGGCCGTTGTGCCAGGCTGTTGCTCCTGCTCTGCCTGACGGGTACGTATCTCCTGGGCTGGCTGAATGCTGCTTACGGATGCGGCTGCTGTTGTGCGTTCGATGCTCATAATTATCCTCGCCGGTTAAAACGTCTTGCGACTTGCGTATACCTGTTTCATCGGTGCCGGGAAAAAAAACTGAAATTTATTCGCGTAAAAAAACCATCACCTGACCGGCGGCGTTGACTTTTCCGCTCAAAATCTGCCCGTTACGCGTTTGTACCCTGAGCGTGTCGTCGACGGCCGCGTTGCCGAGGGCCTTTGCGCTGCTGCGGATCCTGAAGCCATCGCCCGTTGTGACCACGTCGACCTGCTGGCCAGCCCGGAGTTGCCACCGCTGGCGAAGCTGGCTGGCTAACAGCGGCTGCCCGGCGGGCACGGCACGGGTCAGCGTCTGGCCGATAATCTCGTTGGGGGTGAAAATTAACCCCTTCAGCGAACGCTCTACCATCCCGCTGCGGGCCTCAATATCTCCGGGATGAACCACGGTACCCGCGGATAAAGGGCGCTTCGCCACCCACCAGGTTCCCTGCGCTTTCACCTGAACCTGGATAAAAAATTTGCGGGATCCACACTGGGCTATCACGCTGCGTTTACCTGTCAGGCGCGAATCATTCCCCGGCAGAGACAGCGCCGGGTTTGCGCAGAGAGAGGCCAGCTGACTTACGGGCGTAAGCAGGCGGCCGATGAGCACCAGATCCGCCTCTTCACTTCGCGGGCTGCGTTTTTGCAGCAGCGCATCAATGTCCACCTGCAGCTTTTGGAGCCCGGCGGACTGGGAATGGGTGCCGGCATAAAGGGGCGCACTGAGGCAAAGCGCAAGCAGGCAGAATCGGGAAAGAACACGCATAGAAAAACTGCCTTAAATAGAAGGAAGGGCAGACGCCGTGAATAAATAATATGTTTAAATTATAAACGAATAGAACATTAACTTAATGCGCTAAATAACTTCATTATTGACGCCAATTTAAAGGTTGGTTTTTTAATTTTCGGATTTTTTATCTTGAATAGCTTAAAAGCGTTTATTTCTGCGAGGTCTTTGCAGTGTAATATTTAACCCGCGCTGACTAAAATGTGACTGTTATTTTTACAGGCGCGAGGCCAAATTTCATGATCAATAAACTTGATGATGCGTTTCGCTTTCAGCAGGAGGCGTTAGGCTTACTTTCGCGTCGGCAGGAAGTTCTGGCATCAAATATCGCCAACGCCGATACCCCAGGGTATATGGCGCGGGATATTGATTTTACACAGCAATTAAAGCACGCCACGGAAAACCAGGCATTAGCAAAATCGTCCGTGTCGCTGTCATTAACCTCTTCGCGGCATATTGAAGCGAAAGCGACGCCGTTTGACGACCCGCAGCTTTTATACCGCATTCCGGACCAGCCGAGCGCCGACGGGAATACGGTAGATATGGATCGCGAACGAATTAATTTTGCCGACAACGCCGTCAAATATCAGTCCAGCCTGACGTTCCTCGGTGCGGATATTAAGAAAATGATGAGCGTGCTTTCACAAGGGTAATTAAGCAGATGTCGTTATTTAGCGTTTTTGATATTTCCGGCTCGGCGATGACCGCCCAGTCAAAGCGGTTGAACGTTAGTGCCAGCAACATGGCCAACGCCGACAGCGCCGCTGGCCCGGACGGCCAGCCGTACCGCGCGCGCCAGGTGATGTTTGAAGTGGATCCCGCCGCAGGCGGCGACATCGGTGGCGTGAAGGTCAGCGATGTGGTGGAAAACAGTGCGCCACCGCGGCTGGTGTATGAGCCGGGTAACCCGCTGGCGGACGAGCAGGGCTACGTGAAGATGCCGAATGTTAACGTTGTAAACGAAATGGTCAACACCATTTCCGCTTCCCGCAGCTACCAGGCCAACGTCGAGGTGATGAACTCGGCCAAGTCCCTGATGCTGAAAACTTTAAGCCTGGGACAATAAGGACAGCCCAATGACCGTCTCTTCCGTAAATAACGCCAGCGGCAACAACCAGGGCGGCAACGGCAACAGCGCCGCGGACCTGAGCGAAAGCTTTATGAAACTGCTGGTGGCGCAGATGCAAAACCAGGATCCAACTAACCCGATGGATAACAACCAGCTGACCTCCCAGCTAGCGCAGTTCAACACCGCGGCCGGTATCGAAACGCTGAACAAGTCGGTGTATGCCGTCGGCATGATGCTGCAAAACATGAATGAAATGAGCGCCACGTCCTGGGTAGGGCGCAATGTCTATACCGAAGGCGATGCCAAAGTGACATGGGGCAGTCAGAACACGATTCAGGCGGATGACGAACTCAGCTTCAACCTGAAGGGCGAGGCGGACAAAGTCACCGTCACCTTTACCGATGAAACCGGTAAAGCCTACACCGCCGAACTAAAAGGCGCTAAGGCCGGGGTGAATACCTTCAGTCTTGATGACCTGGAAAACTTCCAGCCGTCCGAACCCGACGCCGACGTGGAATACAAAGTCACCTACTCCGCCAGCCGGGCAAGCGGCGATGCTCCCACCATCACCGGGTTGATTAGCAACCGCGTTGAGGGCGTCTCCTTTAATGAGGAAGGTGCCGTGATGCACCTGGTGGGTGGAAAAACCGTGACGCTGCGCGACCTCTATCTGATCCAGTAACTCTCTTACCCCTTACTTACTTTCTGGAAAACTATTATGAGCTTTTCACAAGGCCTGAGCGGCCTGAACGCTGCCGCAAAAGCGTTAGATACCGTTGGTCACAACATCGCCAACTCCCAGACCTACGGTTTTAAATCCGGCTCCGTGGGCTTTGCCGACATCTTTGCCGGTGCGCAGGGGATGGGGGTGCAGGTTGCGGGTACCAACCAGAACTTCGGCGACGGTGGGCAGACAAACTCCGGGCGCAATCTGGATATGAGGATCACCGGTAACGGCTTCTTCCGTCTGGTGGACGCCGCCGGGCAGGCCTACTACAGCCGTAACGGCCAGTTTGATGAAGATAAAGACGGCAACCTGTTTAACTCGACGAACAACCTGTTCCTGACCGGCTATGAGGCGACCGGCACGCCACGCACTGTGTTGCCAGGCGCGCCGCTTGGCCCGATCAAAATTGATAAGTCGCCGATGTTGCCGCAGGCCTCTACCAGCGGGGAGTTGAGGGGTAACCTGCGCTCCGGCGCGGAGAATCTTGATCCAGACGAATTCGACGCGACCAAGCCGGAAACCTACAGCTTCAGCACCCAAAGCGAAGCCTATGACAGCCAGGGCAACAAGCACACTATCACGGTTTATTTTATCAAGACCGCCGATAACAATTGGACCGCAAAGGCGATAGATAGCACCGCGCCTCAGATGACGGCACCACCTGACCCTGAGCCGGTATACAAAGATATTGACCTGGTCTTTGGCGCGGACGGCAAAATGACCAGCGACGGTAAGTTTTCCCTCGAAGGTTCACGCCATAACGGTGCTGACGCGCTGAGGCTGGAGATGGATCTCTCTAAGATGACTCAGGTTGCCGCGGATGAATCCACCACTGACAAGTTTCAGCTCAACGGCCAGGCGTTAGGGCAGTTTATTGGCTACGTCATCAGCGATAAGGGCGAGATCGTGGCTAATTACGATAACGGCGAGAAGCAGACGCTGGCCCAGGTGGCGCTGGCGAATTTTGCCAGCCTCGGTGGCCTGCAGCAGAACGGCGGCAACACCTGGATTGAAACCCCGCAGTCCGGCAGCCCGGTTGTTGGAGCCCCGGGCAGCGGTAGCCTGGGATCGTTGACCGGCTATGCGCTGGAAAACTCCAACGTCGACCTTGGCGGTGAGATGGTCAATATGATCGTCTACCAGCGTAACTACCAGTCCAACTCTCAGACCATCAAGACCCAGTCCGAGCTGTTGCAGACTCTGGTTAACCTGCGTTAACGGCGGTAGATGATGGATCGCGCAATTTATACCGCCATGAGCGCCGCCAACGCGGCGCTTAACCGCCAGGCTGTGACCTCCAATAACCTCGCCAACAGCTCTACCAGCGGTTTTCGTTCGCAGCTGGCCGCATTCCGTGCGGTGCCGATTGCCGGGGACACCCATGCGACACGCGCCCTGGTGGCCGAATCCACGCCGTTTCACGACAACACCATGGGGCCGGTAAACCACACCGGGCGCAGCCTGGACGTAGCGATGCCGCAGGACGGCTGGTTAGCCGTGGCAACGCCCGACGGTGGCGAAGCCTATACCCGAAACGGGGCGATACAGGTGGACAGCGAAGGGGCGCTCAGCATCAACGGTTTCCCGGTGATGGGCGACGGTGAGCAGATCGTGGTGCCACCGCAGTCCAGCATCACCATTGCACCGGACGGCACGTTGACGGCGCTGGGCGCGGGCGATGAGCCTGACGCCGTAGTGGCGGTGGGCCGCTTAAAAATGGTTAACGCCGCGATGCAGGATCTGGTTCACGGCGACGAAGGGCTGTTTCGCCCGGCGCTGGGCGGCGTGCTGCCTGTCGATCAGGATATGCGCCTGAGCCCGGAAGCGCTGGAAGGCAGCAACGTCAGCCCGGTGAAAGCGATGGCCGACATGATAGCCAACGCCCGCGGGTTCGAAATGAACATGAAAGTCGTTCGCACCGCGGATGAAAACGCGAAGCAGGCTAATCAGCTACTGAGCCTGGGCTAAGCCCCGGCAGGAGAAAACGAATGATCCGCTCTTTATGGATTGCAAAAACCGGTCTGGAAGCGCAGCAGACCAACATGGACGTGATTTCCAACAACCTGGCGAACGTCAGCACCAACGGCTTTAAGCGCCAGCGTGCGGTATTCCAGGATCTGCTTTACCAGACCATGCGTCAGCCGGGTGCCCAGGCGTCCGAGCAAACCACGCTGCCGACCGGTTTACAGCTGGGTACCGGCGTGAGCGCGGTGTCTACCGAGCGCATGCATACCCAGGGGCAGATGAACGAAACGGGCAACGAATATAACGTGGCGATTCAGGGCAAAGGCTTCTTCCAGATCCAGTTACCGGACGGCACCACGGCCTATACCCGCGACGGCTCGTTCAAGCCTAACGAAAACGGGCAAATCGTTGATTCAAGCGGCAACCCTGTGCAGCCGGGCCTGACCATTCCACCGGACGCACAGACGGTGACCGTCGGTGAAGACGGTATCGTCAGCGTGACCGTGCCGGGGCAGGCGCTGCCTCAGCAAATTGGCCAGCTGACGCTGGCGACCTTTATCAATGACTCCGGTTTGGAAAGCATTGGCGGCAACCTGTACCGCGAAACTCAGGCCTCAGGTGCGCCAAATGAAGCCACGCCGGGTATGGATGGCGCGGGGCGCCTGAAGCACCGATACATCGAAACCTCCAACGTTAACGTGGCGGAGGAGCTGGTGACGATGATTCAGGTGCAGCGAGCCTACGAAATTAACAGCAAGGCCGTGTCGACTTCCGACCAGATGCTGCAGCGACTTTCCCAGCTGTAACCCTCCCAGCCTGCCGGGGCAGCCCGGCAGGCCACTGACAGTTTGATCGTAAAAAACATGAACAACTCTTTGGCTATGACACCGCGCGTTTTACGTGCCTTTACCCTTCTGAGCGGGGCGCTTCTGTTAAGCGGCTGCGCGCAGATAATGCACCAGCCGCTGGTGCAGGGGGCGACCACGGCGGCACCCATACCGCTGGCCGCCACGGGCCCCAGCGGTTCGTTGTTTCAAACCGGGCAGGCCATGAACTATGGCTATCAGCCGATGTTTGAGGACCGCCGCCCGCGCAACATTGGCGACACGCTGACCATTCTGCTGCAGGAGAACGTGAGCGCCAGCAAAAGCTCGTCGGCCAGCGCCAACCGCAACGGATCGGCTGGTCTGGGGCTGGATGCCATGCCGGTAGGCGGCTGGTTGGGTAGCGGTGGCGCTGACTTTGACGCCAGCGGCAAGTCTGATTTTTCCGGCAAAGGCGGCGCGGCGGCGCGTAACACCTTCACCGGGACCATTACTGTGACGGTGAATGCGCTTTTGCCAAACGGCAACCTGCAGGTGGTGGGTGAGAAGCAAATCGCCATCAATCAGGGCACCGAGTTCATTCGTTTTTCCGGGGTGGTTAACCCCAGAACGATCAGCGGCAGTAACACCGTCTCCTCCACGCAGGTCGCCGATGCACGTATTGAATACGTTGGCAACGGTTACATCAATGAAGCGCAGAACATGGGCTGGCTCCAGCGTCTGTTCCTGAATCTGGCACCTTTTTAATATGACTTTTAGAAAAGAATTTATTCTGTTTTTCCTCAGCATCGCGCTCTACGCCATGATGCTGCCGAAAGTGAGCCATGCGGAGCGCATTCGCGACCTGACTACCGTACAGGGCGTGCGCGGTAACTCGCTGATGGGCTATGGCCTGGTGGTGGGGCTGGACGGTACCGGTGACCAGACGATGCAGGCGCCGTTTACCGGACAGAGCCTGAGCAATATGCTGTCGCAGCTTGGTATCGCCGTGCCGCAGGGCACCAATATGCAGCTGAAAAACATCGCGGCGGTGATGGTAACCGCTGAGCTGCCGCCGTTTGCCCGCTCCGGGGACAAAATCGACATTGTGGTCTCCTCGCTTGGCAACGCGAAGAGCCTGCGCGGCGGTACGCTGCTGATGACGCCGCTTAAGGGCGTGGATAACCAGGTCTACGCGCTCGCTCAGGGCAACGTGCTGATTTCTGGTGCGGGCGCGCAGGCCGGCGGCAGCCGGGTGCAGGTGAACCAGCTTAACGGCGGACGCATCGGCGGTGGCGCAACGGTTGAGCGTGAGGTCCCGAATGATTTTGCCAGCCAGAGTGTGATGCGTTTGCAGCTCAACGAAAGTGATTTTTCGCTGGCGCAGCAGATTAGCGATGCCATCAACAGCCGCTACAGCGGCGGGGCGGCAGTACCGGAGGATGCCCGTACGGTACGCCTGTTTGCCCCGGCAGACGGTCCCTCACGCGTGCGCTTCCTGGCCAATGTTCAGGACATCCCGCTTAGCGTAAACGTGCAGGATGCAAAAGTGGTAGTGAATTCCCGCACCGGGTCGGTGGTCATCAACCGCCACGTTTCGCTGGACAGCTGCGCGGTAGCGCACGGCTCGCTGACCGTAGAAGTCACGCAGAATAACGTTATCAGCCAGCCCGATACGCCTTTCGGCGGCGGCGAAACCGTGGTGGTTCCGCAGACGGATATTTCGGTACGCGACCGTGGCGGCTCGCTGCAGCAGGTGCGCGGTAGCGCGGACCTCAACAACGTGGTGCATGCGCTGAATAACCTTGGCGCGACCCCGAACGAGCTGATGTCAATTTTGCAGGCGATGAAAAGCGCGGGCTGCCTGCGGGCGAAGCTGGAGACCAACTGATGGGCGCGTTCGATAAGATGAGCAGCGCAGCGTTTGATGTTCGCTCGTTGGAGACACTGAAACGCGATGCCACCCAGAATTCGCCCCACGCTCTCAAACAGGCGGCGCAGCAACTGGAAGGTATCTTCGTGCAGATGATGGTTAAAAGCATGCGCGACGCCAGCTTCAAGGACGGGCTGTTCGACAGCCAGGCG
This sequence comes from Enterobacteriaceae bacterium RIT693, assembly GCA_009668225.1. Lineage (GTDB taxonomy): Bacteria > Pseudomonadota > Gammaproteobacteria > Enterobacterales > Enterobacteriaceae > Cedecea. The sequence goes on from WJYK01000009.1 coordinate 57,756, forward strand.
TCGGAAATGTACACCTCAATGTACGATCAGCAGATCTCCCAGGAGTTTGCCCAAAAAGGGCAGCTGGGGTTTGCGGAGATGATCGTCAGGCAAATGGGCGGAGAGGCGGCTGACACCGGGGGATCGATTTCCGCGCCGGGAGCGTCACCTTACGCCTTAGCGGGCGCTTACAGCGCTCCGCCCACGGGGTTTAGCGAGCCGAAGCCCGGCCCTCCGGAGGTCAGCACGGCACCGGTGGTCGGCGACCGTTCCAGCCCGTTTATTACCCGTATGCTGCGCCCTGCGCTGCAGGCCGCTCAGCAAAGCGGCATTCACCCACACTTGATTCTGGCGCAGGCGGCGCTGGAATCCGGCTGGGGTAAGCGGGAGATTCTTACCGGCGAGGGGAAACCCAGCCACAACCTGTTCGGCATTAAGGCTACCGGCGACTGGCAGGGCAAAACCACCGAAATCACCACCACCGAGTTTATCAACGGCGAGAAACGCAAGGTGAAGGCGGCATTCAGGGTTTATGACTCCTACGGTGAGGCGCTGGCCGACTATACCCGCCTGCTAAAAAACAACCCTCGTTACCAGCACGTAGTGAAATCGGCCTCCCCTGAGCAGGGCGCTCACGCTTTGCAGGCCGGCGGCTACGCGACCGATCCCGCGTATGCGAAGAAGCTCATCACCATCATTCAGAAGGTGAAGGGCAATATTCAGCAGAGCGTGCAGGCATACCAGACCGATCTGACAAAAATATTTTAGTGAATTTTTTAACCACCGATGAAGTAACCAGAAGGCTTTATTCTCCTGCCCGGAAAGGCCGGCCAGGATTTCACACTATGCGTTGGTAAATTATGAACCTGTACAATTTAGCAAAATCGGGCCTGACATCGGCGCAGGCGGCAATAAATGTGATTGGTGGCAACCTGAGCAACGGTATGACGCCGGGCTACAGCCGCCGCGATATCATTCTGAGAGAGGCCGGGGGGCTGGTAACCAACAACGGTTTTTATGGCTACGGCGTACAGGTGAACGGCGTTCAGCGCGGCTACGACGCGTTTATCAATAACCAACTGCGCGGCACATCGACCACGCTTGCGGGGATGAGCAGCCGCTATGAGCTGTTCAGCGAAATTGACAACATGCTGGGCGACAGCGAGTCGAACCCGTCGGTTTCCCTGAACGGCTTCTTCAGCGCCTTAAAAGGGCTTAGCGACGACCCAAGCGCGCCGTCTGCGCGCCAGGCCGCCTACAACAAACTTAGCTCTCTGACTAATCAGTTTAATACCAGCAGCAAGCGCCTGACAGGGCTTGAAAAGAGCACAAACCTCAAGATTGAACAGAGCGTGGCTGACATCAACAGCAGTACCGAGCAGCTGGCGCGACTGAACATGCAGATCGAGAAAATCAGCGCGCAGGGCGGTACACCGCCTTTAGATTTGCTGGATACCCGCGATGCACTGGTCGGGAAATTGAGCGGCCAGATCGGCATTCGGGTGAGTGAAAATATTGAAACCGGACGCATGGATGTGACGCTGGCTGACGGTCGCCCGTTGGTTAGCGGCGACCGGGCGTACAAAATGGAAGCCTCGGTTTCCCCGTCCGACCCTAACCAGACCATCGTGTCTTACGTTGACGCCAGCGGCAATGCCACGCCGTTAAACGAAGATCGTATCACCGGCGGTACGCTGGGCGGGCTGTTTAAGTTCCGTAACGAAGACCTGGTGGACGCGCGCAACGACGTTAACCAGATTGCGTTGCAAATGGCCGCCCGCTTTAACGAGGTTAACCAGAAAGGTTTCGATCAGAATGGCAATCCCGGCGGCGATTTGTTCAAAATTCCAGACCCTCAGGCTATTGCCAACCGCAATAACGCCGGTGATGGCAGTTTATCGCCTCGTTTCAGCGGTCAGTATTCCAACGTGAAAGCCCAAGACTACACCATCAGCTTTAACGGCAATACCTGGGAAGTCAAAGGCGCGGACGGACACGTAGTTCCCCACTCCGTTAATCCAATGGGCGAGCTGGAATTTGATGGGCTTACCGTTCGTACCAGCGGCAATCCGCAGGCGGGTGACAGCTTCAAAATGAACCCGACCGCGGGTGTGGCGGAGGGGCTAAGCACCGTGATTACCAGCGGTGAGGCGATTGCGGCATCCGACAGTAATGACCCGACCGAAGAAAAGAACAATAAAAACCTGCTGCTGCTGCTGGATATTCAGAATGAGAAGCTTGTTGGCAACGCGACGCTCACCGAGGCCTATTCTACGCTGGTCAGCCGCGTGGGTTCATCAATGAATGCGCTGCAGGTCGATTTTGAGGCAACCAGCGCGGTGCACAAAGAACTGGAGTTTAAGTGGCAGGCAACCGCGGGCGTTGACCTTAACGAAGAGGTGATGAACCTGCAGATGTTTAGCAACTACTACAACGCAAATGCTCAAATTATAGAGGTGGCAAACACAATGTTCGACACCCTTCTGTCACTTCGATAAGACGTCCGTGATGACGACGAGAGGATAAAAAATGCGTTTAAGTACTCAATATATGTTCAAACAGAGCATTGACAGCATGTCCCGGCGAATTGGCGAAAATAACGACGCCTACATGCGCCTGTCGGCGGGAAAAACCCTGCTCTCCGCCTCTGACAATCCGGGCGCCGCCGCCAATGCGGTGATGTATCAGGATGCGCTGGCCAAGATGGAGCTGTACGCCAGCGCCCGCTCTGCCGCCCGCGGCTCAATGGAGATGGCGGACTCCACGCTCAGCTCAATGGGCAACCTGATGACCAAAAATCTTAGCCAGAAGATTGTCGCGGCCAAGACCGAAACCATGTCGGAAGAGGATCGTAAGGCGCTGGCGACGGAGCTGGACGGCATCCGTAAAAACCTGCTCGACCTGGCCAATAGCCGCGACGGCAGCGGGCGCCATATCTTCTCCGGTTTTAAATCCGGGACCGCGCCGTTTGACGAAAACGGCGTCTATCAGGGCGGCAACGAAGCCATTACCCAAACCGTTGCACAGGGCAACGTGATGCAAACCGGTCATCTGGGTAGCGAGATTTTCGGCAGCGCTACGGCGACCGATCTCTTTGCCGCGCTGGATCAAGCTATCACCGAACTGAACAGAGGCGGGCCGGTAGATGACGATCTTCGTGCTGCGCTTAGCGCGGCAAGCCTTGCGGTCGACGAAGGCATTAATCGTCTGGGGAAGGTTCAGGCCGAGTTGGGCACCAATCTTCAGCAGCTGATTGAGCTGGATTCAAAAGGCGACAATGAGCGTCTTGCCATTATCCAGCAGCTGCAAAGCGCCGTCGGCTCCGATTACGGGACCCAAATTGGCGTCATCACCGATTCGAAAATGGCGGAATTCTCGCTGAACGCATCGATGATGGTGTTTCAGGCAATGCAGAAAATGAATATTTTTACCCGCTAAGTCTTTAATACACGGGTAAAACGGTTTCTCTTCTATTACTCAGGACGGCTAAGGCCTGGCGATGCGTTATTTATCGTCAGGTTTTCCTATGTAAATTATGTTTAAGAACCTAAAGATCTACACCGCAATTTCGCTGGTGATCGGCAGTTTTGCCTTCGCCCTGCTGGTGACCAGCGCTTACTCCATTTATAACAGCACTTCGAATAATAAAAACTTTAACCGTATTTTAGTCGCCGGTGAAAATAATATTCAGCTGCGCGATGCCGCTTACAATATTAACTCCGCCCTGGCCCGTATTAATGCGCTGATGCTGGAGCGTAACCTTGGGCACGTGGTGACGCCGGAGATGTTTGATAATACCCGGAACATTCTGGATATGGCGCGTAAAGAGATGCGTGAATTCATGTCCACGCCGTTTAACTCTCAGGAAGGAAAGGCGGCGGCGGAGAACGCCAGCGTTGCGTTTGAAAATCTTTATAAGATAACGGCCGCTAAACTGGATGCCTTCAATAACCCAGAGGCGGGTTTCCCGGGTATTGATGACGAACTGGCGCATCGCAAGTTAGTCAGGGAAAGCATTGAGGCGTTCTCCAGCGTCACAGGGAAAAACAACGGGCTGTTTGTGGAAGAGGCGGAGCGTGACTACCGTGCAATGATTGTGTTTGGCAGCGCGGTATTTATTTTAGGGCTGATGATGCTGTTTGCCGTGCGTTACTGGCTGCGACAGACGCTGGTGAAGCGACTGAACGAGACTACCGCCTCGCTAAAAACCATTGCCAATGGCGACCTTAGCCGCCCGGTGGCCGTGGGCGCGGAGAATGAAATTGGCGTGATGCTTAAAGAGCTGGAGCAGATGCGCGTTGCGCTGACCGCAACGGTATCCGGCATCAGCGGCGGGGTAATGACCATCCATAAAAACGCCCGTGAGATTTCCAGCGGGAATAGCGACCTCTCTTCCCGTACCGAGCAGCAGGCTTCGGCGCTGCAGGAAACGGCGGCCAGCATGGAAGAGATTAAAACTACGGTACGCCAAAACGCGGACAACGCCCACACCGCCCGCGGGCTGGCAGAAAGCGCCAGCACGAACGCCCGTGAAGGCGGCGAGCAGATGCAGTGCCTTGAGCAGATCATGCAGCAAATCACCGTGAGCTCGCATCAAATAGCCGAAATCAACGGCGTCATCGACAGTATTGCTAACCAAACGAATATCCTGGCGCTTAACGCCGCGGTGGAAGCCGCGCGTGCCGGGGAGCAGGGGCGTGGTTTTGCCGTGGTGGCAGAGGAAGTTCGTAGCCTGGCCAAGCGTAGCGCCGAGGCGGCAAAAGAGATTAATCAGCTTATCAATACCTGTGTTACCACGATGGAAAGCGGTTCCCGCCAGGTGCTGCAGACCAGCGCGGTAATGCACGGCATTGTCAGCTCGGTCTCTCAGGTGACCGAAATTATGGGCGAAATTGCCTCCGCTTCTGACGAGCAAAGCGCCGGGATTAATCAGATTTCCCAGGCCGTGAATGAAATGGATCTGGTTACGCAGCAGAACGCGGCGATGGTCGAAGAGGCGGCCGCGGCGGCGAGTGAACTGGAAAGACAGTCCGACGTGCTGGAAAATCTAGTGGCGAAGTTTGTGCTTGATGAGTCGGCAAAGATTGCTGCAAAGCCGGGCGTTGTCGGAAGAACGGCTCGCCACTGGGCGTCTGCAAAAGCCACCGCTGATAATGACGAGTGGCAGACTTTTTAATCGCCTGTATTACCGGTAATAATAGCGTTATTTATTGTCGTTAATAATATTAGTGAGAGCGATGAGGCCGCTGAAGTTATAGATTGCGCATTTTTTTAGCGGCTTATTGCACTATTTGAATAGCCATTTTGCTCGGATAATTCTGGTTGGTATTGTTGGCTGGAAGAGCATCGTGAGTGGTATTTATACTTCCGAAGGAATTGAGGATAAAACGGGTCTGTGGTCCAGGTATAAGTATATCGTGCGCCAGGAAGCGCTTCGCCTGCAAAAACGGTTGCCGGCAAGCGTTGAGCTTGATGATTTAATTCAGGCGGGCGCATTAGGATTTTTAAGTGCCATAGACCAGTTTGACCCCAAAAAAGGCGTGTCGTTAAGCGCGTGGATTAGCCAGCGAGTGCGCTGGGCGCTAATGGATGAATTACGTGAGCGCGACTGGGTGCCCAGACGAATTCGCACCCAGGCGCGTGAAATGGCCAGAGTGATTCATAAAATAGAGCAGGAGAAAAATGGTTCAGCGTCTGAGGCCGATATTGCTGAGCGCATGGATGTCTCGTTGAAAGAGTTTCAGCATTTACTGGCAGAAACCAACGTTAGCCAGATTTACTCTCTGGATGAGCTGCAGGAACAATATGCAGACGCCTATGAAAATATCGATGACAGTCATGAAAGGCTAAACCCACTGAATGATACGGTGCAGGAAAATCTGCTCGATAAAATCAGCGAACATGTGGCTTATATCCCTGAGCGTGAACAAAGGATCCTGCAACTCTACTATCAGCAGGATCTGAATATGAAAGAAATTGGTCTGGTGTTAGGTTTGACAGAAACACGCGTAAGCCAGTTACATAGCCTGGCAATAAAACGTCTGCGTGCGCGCATGGATGATGAATAAACTATGTTTTTAAAATGTTAATTTTGTTTTTGAAATTAACCTATAGAAAATAACAAAGGCAAATGTCTGAAACACCAGCAGAGTTAACATTATTTCTGCCGATTGCTTTAATATTAAATTATTGACATTTAAGAACATTTAACTTTCGTTAATATTGATTTTAATCAATGAGATAGGTGGTTTTTGTGCCGCAAGGGAAAGTCCGAGTGGTTGTGGCGTAAAAAACCTGTGGTTATGCTTTATGCACATTTTGATGCAGCTATTTTTTGGCATTGACGTCGGATGGTAAGGCGTTCTTTCTCAGCCCGTTAAAAGAGAGAGAAAGGTCGATATCAATCCCAAAAGTTCTCTGCATCGGCTTCATACATAATAATGTGATGAATGCGGTAACGCATCACCACATTCCTGATTTTGACTGATAAAATGAGAGAATCTTTATGTCAAATTTTGATGAGCATCTGCAAAGCATCCACGATATCAACCTGTCTTATCTATTACTGGCCCAGCAGCTTATTCGTAAGGATAAATTTTCCGCAGGTTTTCGCCTGGGGCTGTCGGAAGGGTCAATTGAGAACCTGAAGGATTTATCATTGCCGCAGTTAATGAAGTTGGCTTCGACCAACCAGTTAATTTGCCGTCTGCGGGTTGACGATGAAGTGGTTATTGAAAGCCTGACAAAAGATTCACGTATTGAAGCTCTGCAGCAAATTCATACCGGCATCATCCTGTCGACAAATTTACTCAATGCGCTGTGCGAGCAAAATACTGCCGCAGCGGGAGGGGTTTAATATGTGCGATAAAGATAAAAGCCTGTTGGAAGAAATTCACGAAGTTAATATTGCGATGGAGCTTATTAAGCTCGGCGCGCGTATGCAGGTATTAGAATCAGAAACGTCATTAAGCCGTCGTCGCCTGCTGCGTTTATATAAAGAGCTGCGTGGTTGCCCGCCACCAAAAGGTATGCTGCCCTTTTCCGAGGACTGGTTTATGTCCTGGGAACAGAATATTCATTCGTCAATGTTCTATAACACTTTTCTCTATTTAAAGAAGACGCAGCCGATGCGCACGATAGAGACAATGATGAAAGCCTACCGCTTGTATATGGAGCAATGTTATCCGCGCTCCAATGAAAAGCCGGTATTAGGATTAACACGCGCCTGGACGTTATTGCGTTTTATTGATTGCGGCATTGTTTCTCAGAAAACCTGCAACGTCTGTAAAGGCGGATTTGTCATCACCACCGAATACATCAAAAACCCGTTTACCTGCAGCCTGTGTAGCCCGCCTTCGCGCGCGTTTAAAAAATCCCAGGTCAGCAGCCAGGACTATTTTAACGCTTTCTCCCAGCAGCAGGAGGCGCTTGCCGCCTCTGCCTGATGGACCGGCATTGCCCACGAGATGGCACAACGCGACCCCGGCACTGACGCCGGGGTCGGTTATTGAGTAAAGAAGGAGTCAGTGTGTTAGTTATTATCGGCTATCTTGTGGTCATCGGAACCGTCTTTGGCGGCTTTGTTATTTCCGGCGGGAACCTTGCCTCGCTGTTTCAGCCGGTGGAGCTGTTGATTATCGGCGGTGCCGGCGTTGGGGCATTTATCGTCGGCAACAACGCAAAGTCCCTGAAGGCAACCGGTAAGGCGGTGGTCAGATTATTCATCGGCAGACGCTATAACAAAGCGGTGTACATGGATTTGATGGCGTTGCTTTTTCTGCTGCTGTCAAAAAGCCGCGTGAATGGCCTGATGTCGCTGGAAAAGGATATAGAAGACCCCGCAAGTAGCGACATTTTTTCCGCTTACCCACGCCTGCTTTCTGACCCGAGCCTGATCAACTTCGTTCTCGACTACTTCCGCTTAATGATAAGCGGCAGCATGAATGTGCATGAAATCGAAGCGCTGATGGACGAAGAGATTGAAACCTGTGAAGAAGAGCTGGAAGTCCCGGCCAACAGCCTCAATACCCTGGGCGATGCTTTTCCCGCGTTTGGTATTGTTGCGGCGGTGATGGGCGTTGTGAACGCCCTGGCCGCCGCCGATCGCCCTGCGGCGGAGCTGGGTATGCTGATTGCCCACGCAATGGTCGGCACCTTCCTCGGGATTTTAATTGCTTACGGCTTCGTGTTGCCGCTGGCCACGCTGCTGCGCCAGAAGAGCAGCGATCAGGTGAAAATTTTGCAGTGCATCAAGGTGACATTGCTCTCCAGCCTTAATGGCTATGCGCCGCAAATTGCCGTTGAATTTGGCCGTAAGACTATCTACAACAGCGAGCGCCCATCCTTTGACGAACTGGAAAATCACGTCCGTGAAGTGAAATCCAGTGCCAGCATCAAAAGCAGACAGGAAGCGGCGTAATGAAAGACGCGGCGCCAGTTATTATTTCGCGTAAGCGAAAGCGGAAAAAGCACGCCCATCACGGCGGGACGTGGAAGATTGCCTACGCGGACTTTATGACCGCGATGATGGCCTTCTTTCTGGTGATGTGGCTGCTGTCGACGTCCAGCGACATGAAGCGCGAAATGATTGCCGATTATTTCCGCATGCCGCTCAAACCCGCCCTAAGCCAGGGGAACAAAACAAGCCTTAGCGACAGCGTGATCCCGGGCGGTGGCGATGACGCTATGAAGCAGGACGGTGAAGTGTGGAAACGCCAGCTAAACCAGCTGGATAAGCACAAAAACATTCAGAGTCTGAAGCGGGCCAAAGAGCGGCTGGAGCAGATGATTGAAACCGATCCCCGGCTTAGCAATTTTAAATCGAACTTGCTGCTGACGTTAACGAACGACGGGTTGATGATCCAGATAACGGATAGCCAGGAGCGCCCGATGTTCAAGGTCGGCAGCGAGCTGCCGGAAGGGTATATGAACGGTATTCTGCAAGCGCTGGTGCCGCTGCTCAACGAATTACCTAACCCAATCAGCCTGACCGGGCACACCGATTCACTACCCTATGCGGGCGGTAACCGCGGCTACAGCAACTGGGAACTTTCTGCCGGGCGTGCCAACGCAGCGCGTCGCGTGCTGGTAAAAGCCGGGTTGGACGACGAGCGCTTTCTGCGGGTCATCGGCACCGGCAGCCGTATGGGGCTTGCCAATATTACGCCGGATAATCCGATGAACCGCCGCATTAGTCTCCTGGTGCTGAGTAAGCCGAAAGAGCAGCAGATCCGTGATGAAAATACCGTTCTCCAGCGGCCGGATGTTCCGCTGCCGGAGGGAACCGAGGTAAGGGTTGTAGAGGAAGATAGCGATGGACGTGAATGATTTTTCCCAGGTGTTCTTTGCCGAGGCCGGGGAATTGCTTGAGGAAATGGAACAGCATCTGTTGGACCTCGATATCTCATCACCCGATCCGGAAGAGCTAAATGCCATTTTCCGTGCCGCACATTCTCTAAAAGGTGGGGCGGGCACGTTTGGATTTAGCGTGCTGCAAGAAACCACTCATCTGCTGGAAAACCTGCTGGATAACGCCCGCAATGGCGAAATGAAGCTGACCAGCGAGATGATCAACCTGTTCCTCGAAAGCAAAGACATTATGCAGCTGCAGCTGGCGGCCTACGAGGCCTCTGAGGAGCCGGATGAAGAGCGGTTTCGCTATATCAGCGCGGCGCTCAGGCAGATTGAACAGCCACAAGAGCTTGATCCGGTTGAGCAGTTAGCGAGGGCGATTGCGATTGCGCCGGTTCCCCAACTGCCTAAGCCTGTTGTCGCGAACCAAAAGCTCACCGTGCTGCTCCGGGACTTAAAGCCTGATGAACAGGCCCAAATGCGCGAAGAGCTGGGGAACCTGGGGGACATCATCCGCCATGAATCCTGTGCGGATGAACTTAAGGTGGAGCTTGAAAGTACCGTTTCCGCCGACGACATTATCGCGGTGCTGTGCTTTGTGCTGAATGAAGACCAGATAATTATTCGCCCGGCGGACGCAACGCCGGGCGTTCCTGACATGGTTGCCGCCGAGCCTGCTAAACCCCCTGTCGCCCCGACGTTACCTGCCGCGCCGAAAAAGGCCGCAGCGACGGAGTCCGGGAATATTCGCGTGGCGGTAGAGAAGGTTGACCAGATCATTAACCAGGTGGGCGAGCTTATCATCACTCAGGCGATGTTCTCCCAGCTGACCCGCCAGCTTGATCCCACCCAGTATGGCATGCTGTTAAGCAGCGTGGCCCAGCTTGAGCGTAACGCGCGCGAGCTGCAGGAATCGGTGATGTCTATCCGCATGATGCCGATGGATTACGTTTTCAGCCGCTTCCCTCGGCTGGTGCGGGATTTGGGCACGCGCCTGAATAAAGAGGTTGAGCTGACGCTTAAAGGTGGGTCGGCCGAGCTGGATAAGGGACTGATTGAACGCATTATTGACCCGCTGACACACTTGGTGCGCAACAGCCTTGACCACGGCATTGAGTCGAAGGAAGAGCGCGTAGCCAAAGGGAAAACGGCCAGGGGCAACCTGACGCTATCCGCCGAGCACCACGGCGGCAACATTATCATTGAGGTGACAGATGACGGCGCCGGCCTGAACCGGGAGAAACTGCTGGCTAAGGCTCGCTCACGCGGCTCGCAACTGAGCGATACCGCCAGCGATGATGAAGTGTGGATGCTTATTTTTGCCGCCGGTTTCTCCACCGCCGAGAACGTGACCGACGTCTCCGGGCGCGGGGTGGGTATGGACGTGGTGCGGCGAAATATTCTGGCGATGGGCGGCCATGTCGAAGTGCAGTCCGCCAAAGATTTGGGCACCACTATTCGTATTATTCTGCCGCTCACGCTCGCCATTCTCGACGGTATGTCGGTCAAAGTGGGGGATGAAATTTACGTGCTGCCGCTGAACGTGGTGATGGAATCCCTGAAGCCTACGGATGAGATGCTGAACAGTTTTGCCGGAGAAAAGAAACTGCTGCAGGTGCGAGGTGAATACCTGCCGCTGATGCGGTTACGCGAGTCGTTTGATGTGGCGGGAGCCGCCGGTGAAGACGACGGCATCATCGTTATTGTCCAGAGCGCTGGCTGCCGCTACGCGCTATGGGTTGACCAACTCATTGGTCAGCATCAGGTGGTGGTGAAAAATCTCGAGCACAACTACTGCAAGGTTCCCGGCGTGTCGGCGGCCACGATTCTTGGTGACGGCAGCGTGGCGCTGATTCTTGACGTAGTGGCTCTGGCAACAATGAACAGTCGGTCACAAGAAACCTCTGGCCTGTTGGCAAGCGCATAAGGAAATAAACAATGACTTTACCTGCGATGATAAACCCTGGTACCGATGTTGCGGTCCAGGAGTACCTGATTTTCCGCCTCGGAGAGGAAGAGTACGGTATTGATATTCTTAAGGTTCAGGAGATTCGCGGCTGCGATCGCGTGACCCGCATCCCTAACGCGCCGGGCTTTATCACCGGGGTGACCAACCTGCGCGGCGTCATTGTGCCGATTATCGACCTGCGCGTGCGGTTTGCTTTCAGCCATCACGCGGGGGGGGATAACCCGGTGGTGATCGTGCTGAATCTAAAAGATCGCGTGGTGGGGATCGTCGTCGACGGCGTGGCCGACGTGCTGTCCCTGAGCGAAGATCAGATTAAACCAACGCCTGATGTCTCAGCCTCAATTGCGAGCCAGTATTTGCTGGGCATTGGCGTGCTGGAAAAACGAATGTTGATCCTGATGAATATCGAAAAACTGCTGAGCAGCGAAGAGATGGCAATGATGAACGCCCTGCCCGAGATCGCTGAAGCCTAAGTCCGTTTCGCCGTCAGCATGCCCGGCGTTTGCCCGGTCATGCTGCGGTAAAAGTAGATAAAGGCGCTGTCGCTTGAAAAGCCAAGATCGCCTGCAACGGCGGTGATCCTTGCATGGCTTGCCAGCATTTCAACGGCTTTCATCAAGCGCCACTGCTGCCGCCATTGCTGGTAGGAAAGGCCTGTTTCCCGACGGAAAATCCGGCCAATGGTGCGCTCACTGGCGCCGGTCACGGCGGCCAGTTCGTTAAGTAGCGGCGGCAGCGTGTCGCCTGTCAGGTGGCGCAGCCGTTTATCCTGCGGGAAGCGCAGCGTCATCGGCTCTGTTTTTGCGGCCTGCAGTTCTGCTACGCACAAGGCCGCCATGTGCATCGGCGCGCCCTGTTCCCAGTCTGTTTGCCACGGGCTTGCCGAGATGCTTTCCAGCAGTTCATTGAGCAACGGCGTAACGTTGAGTACCAGCGTCTCTCCAGGCAGCGTGGTGTAACGTTCCGTATCGAACCAGATTGAGCGGTAGGCGACGCTATTTTTCATTTCAGCACGGTGGCTCACGCCTCCCGGAAGCCAGGCGACTTTTCCCGGTGGCAGTAAAGAAAGCATCCGGCCTTCATCCAGCGTGAGCTTCACGCAGCCCTCCCGGGTAAACAGCAATTGCCCCATGCGGTGCAGATGCAGCCCGGAATCATGATTCCCAAGTTCGGCCTGCACGCCAATGACGCTGTTATCCAGCGTATCGGGATTAAATTCCGCATCCGCGCTTAGCCAGCTCATAATGTCCGATTTCCGCTATTAAATGACCTGATATTTATAATGGTGCATTTTATGCCCTCCTACAATAGCGCCTCTTTTTCAGGAGGACGGATGGTGAATACACATCGCGGTATGGCGCTATTGACGGCGTTACTGATGTTTCCCCAGATTGTGGAAACCCTTTATAGCCCGGCGCTGACCGATATCGCCCGGCATTTCTCTGTGACCGCCCAGGACGCGGGCTGGACGCTCTCGCTGTACTTTTTTGGCTTTGCCGCGGGGGTGCTGTTTTGGGGGCGAATCTGCGACCTATTAGGCCGCAAACCGGCGCTGCTGCTTGGACTGCTGTGCTACGCGGCAGGTGCGGTGGCTGCCTTGCTGACGTCGCATTTTATGCTGCTGTTGGCGGCTCGTATGCTGGCAGCCTTTGGCGCGGCCACCGGTTCGGTGGTGACCCAGACGGTGCTACGTGACCGTTTTAGCGGCGGTGAGCTGGCGAGAATTTTTTCTTTTATGGGCATCGCGCTGGCCGTTAGCCCGGCGCTGGGTCTCTGGCTGGGCGGGACGATCGTCTCCGCCGCGGGGTACACCGGCGTATTTTATGCGCTTACCGGGTTAGCGCTTGTTCTGCTGGCCTGGAGTGCGGGGCAGCTCGAAGAAACCCGATCGCAGCAGCACGCCCGGCAGGCTTTAAGCACGGTTGCTCAACGTATGCTGAAAGACCTAAAAATCTGGCGTGCGACCGGGCTGGTGGCGCTGTTTAATATCAGCCTCTTCAGCTACTACAGCCAGGCGCCGTTTCTGTTTCAGTCCTTAGAAGTAGGCCCTGCCGCTTTTGGCCTGACGGGTATTGTGCTGGCGCTGGGGTCTCTGACAGGGGCGCAGCTTAATCATGCCATGATGAAGCGGGGCCTGAGCGGCAGGATACTGCTGCGCGTGGCAAGCGTCATGGGACTGGCAGGAAGCGTGGGCGTTTGGTTGCTGATGCACAGCATCATGTTCCTGGCTCCGATGTTTATGGTAATGGTTGCATTCTCAATGGCTATCCCGGTGGTGCTCAGCACCGCGCTTAGCGCATATGCCGACTGCAGGGGAACGGCCGGGGCGCTGTTCGGCTTTGCTTATTATTTGCTGATAGGTGCGGGGCTGATGTTGTCCGGCTGGGGCCAGCAGCTGGGGATCTCGCTGGTGGCTTGCGCCGGGGGGATTATGCTCGTAGGGCGGGGCTATATTCGGGGTTAACGCCATTGACCGGGAAAGCCCCTCACCCCCAGCCCTCTACCCACGGTGGCGAGGGAGAAAACCTCTACGACAATCCCCGCGGAACGCACACCCCAGGGCTGAGGGGGAAATCGCTTGTTTTTGAGGTGAGGAGGCGCAGGTTTCTTCACGAGTGAACACGCTTTCCTCTCCAGGAGACTCCATCACGCGTTCTCTCTTTTTCCCTCAATGATAATTAACATTTACCCAGCATTCGCTTAATTTTCTCAACGTTTCCGCGAGAGCACATCGTTTAAACCCGCGTATTCTCTGGCCCGCCCGGCAGGAAAGGTGCGCTGGATCTCATTTCTATTTCTCGAAAAAAAGCAAACCTCAATATTGAGCGGTTGTTTTTAGGATTATTCTTGGGAATAATGATGGAAAAGTTCTGTTTCTTGAAAGCCACGCGCGGCCTGATGATGTGTGGTATTAAATATCAGTAATTAAATTGTTGCTATTTTGGCTCTGTGTACAATCCATTAATTCCATCACGGAATTATTTCACCTGGCACCTATTATGAGTTCGTTAACATGTCAGCAATTGAATTAAAGAACGCCCCCACGGAAGGTATACGTGCTTTCCCTCTGGTTCCTGAAACGAATCAGGAAATTGATTTGATCGATCTGCTGGGCACGTTATACGCAGCAAAAAAAACGATTATTATTTCCACGCTCTCTGCCGCATTGGCTGGGCTGGTATTTAGCTTCATGCTGCCTCAGAAGTGGTCAAGCCAGGCCGTTGTCACTCCACCGGAAGCGTCTCAACTGATTGAACTTCGTCGCGCAATGGTTGAACTGACCGTACTGGATGTTGCAACGAATGTTGACGCAGAACATGTTTATCTAAATTTCCTCAAAGATTTTGATTCTCAGGCGCTGCGTGAAGAATATTTGGCCAATTCTGACTATGTAAAACAGCTGGTTAGTGCTGAAAATGCGGATGATAAAGTAAAATTACACCGGGCTATTCAGGAAACCTCCGCGAAATTCAAAGCGGTGAATAATGCCGATCCAAAACTTGCAAATGCGACCTCCTGGTCTTCATGGTCTTTGAGCTTTATCGGGCCAAATGCTGAGGAATCCCGTGATGTGTTGGACGGCTATATCCGCTTTATTACTCAGCGAGTCAATCAGGACACCGTTCAGAATTTACGCTACGCGGTTGAATTAAAGCGTTCGGTGGAGAAAGATAAACTGCAGCTGGATAAGATAAATCTTGAAAACCAGCATAAAGTGAATATCCAACGTCTTGGGTACTCGCTGGAAGTGGCCAACGCTGCGGGAATTAAAAAACCGGTATACAGCAATGGTCAGGCTGTTAAAGATGATCCTGATTATTCGGTGGCACTGGGCGCTGACGGGCTCGCTGAAAAACTGAAGATCGAGTCTTCGCTTAAGGACGTGTCGGAATTAAACGCCAGCGTTCAAAATCGTGAGTACTATTTAACTAAGCTGGCGCAGGTTAAGGTTAATGATGTTGACTTTCAGCCCTTCCGCTATCAAATGACCCCTTCTTTGCCATTAAGAAAGGAAGGCCCGGGGAAATCTGCCATTATCGTTCTGACCGCCTTAGTTGGCCTGATGGGCGCCTGCGGCTTTGTACTGCTGCGTAATATCGTTTCTGGCAGAAAGCGAAAACTGGAAGTTGTTTAAACCTGATATGCTGCAGACTCAAGCCTCCTGATGGAGGCTTTTTTATTGCCAGAATACGGGTTATAACCGGAGGGAAACAGAAAAAGGGGATAATGATGAAAACGATTGGGCTACTGGGCGGCATGAGCTGGGAATCGACCATTCCCTACTACCGGTTAATCAACGAAGGAATTAAGCAACGCCTGGGCGGGCTGCACTCGGCTAAAATCGTGCTGCACAGCGTTGATTTTCAAGAGATAGAAGCCTGCCAGTCCTCCGGCGAGTGGGACAAAGCCGGTGAGATCCTGGCCGACGCGGCGCTTGGGTTACAAAAGGCCGGAGCCGAAGGGATTGTGCTGTGTACTAACACCATGCATAAAGTAGCGAAGCACATTGAATCCCGCTGTGCGTTACCGTTTCTGCATATCGCCGACGCGACCGGGCGCGTGATTGCAGCTCAGGGGGCAAACCAGGTCGCTCTGTTGGGAACGCGCTACACCATGGAGCAGGATTTTTATCGTGGCCGCCTGCAGGAGCAGTTCGGTATCCGTTCCATTATCCCCGATGAGTCACAGCGCCAGCGTATTAACCAGATTATTTTTGATGAGCTGTGCCTCGGCGTGATTAACCCGGACTCAAAGCGCTACTACCAGCAGGTGATTCAGGCGCTACAGGCGCTCGGCGCAGAAGGGGTTATTTTCGGCTGTACCGAAATTGGTCTGCTGCTTGGTCAGCAGGACTGTCCGCTGCCGGTGTTCGACACCGCCGCGATTCACGCCGCCGATGCAGTTCGCTTTATGTGCGGTGAAGAATAATCATTTTTCTTTTTTCATCAATGAATTAAAGAACATCCTCACTTTGTCCCCATACCGTGCCGGGTCATGTCCGGCCGGATATGTGTTATAAATTTGTTATGTAGCGCACATTATTCTAAAAAGCTGCTCCTCTGAAACCCTCACACTGCGGGTGATTGCATCGCGCAATGGCCCTTCATCATATCTGCAACCGGAGTTATACAATGCCTGTTTCCTTACTGGCGCTGGCGATGAGTGCGTTTGCCATCGGCACGACGGAGTTCGTCATTATGGGGCTGCTGCCTGAAGTGGCGGGGGACCTGAATGTGTCAATCCCCGTCGCTGGCTGGCTCATCAGCGGCTATGCGCTGGGGGTTGCCATTGGTGCACCGATTATGGCGCTGCTCACGGCCCGTTTGCCGCGTAAGCTGTCGTTAATCCTGCTGATGGTGATTTTTATCGTTGGCAACCTGCTATGTGCCCTTGCGCTTAGCTACCATTTCCTGATGCTCGCGCGCGTTATTACGGCGCTGTGCCACGGTGCGTTCTTCGGGATTGGTGCGGTAGTGGCGGCAAGCCTCGTACCCGCCGGACGTAAAGCATCGGCGGTGGCGCTGATGTTCACCGGCTTAACCCTGGCTAATGTGCTGGGCGTGCCTATTGGTACCTGGTTTGGGCAGCTTTATGGCTGGCGCGCGACTTTCTGGGGCGTGGCCGTTATTGGGGTTATTGCGTTCCTCGCGCTGGTTGTCAGCCTGCCGTCGCAGAAGGATGAAGAGGCCACCGACCTGAAAAGCGAAATCAAGGCGCTAGCGCACGGCAAGCTTTGGCTGTCTCTCAGCATGACAGTGTTCTTCTCTGCCGCGATGTTTGCCCTGTTCAGCTATGTGGCGCCGATGCTGCTGCAGGTCACCGGGATCACGCCGAGGGGCGTGAGCTGGACGTTGTTCCTGATTGGCGCGGGGCTAACGGTGGGGAACATTCTCGGTGGGCGACTGGCGGACTGGCGCGTGTCTGTTAGCCTGATTCTTAGTTTTAGCCTGATTGCCGTCTTCTCGCTGTTGTTCCGCTGGACCAGCCACGGAGCATGGCTTGCGGAAATTACGCTGTTCCTGTGGGCGATGGCGGCGTTCGCCACCGTGCCTGCTCTGCAAATCAACGTGGTATTGCACGGTAAAGAAGCGCCAAATCTGGTTTCAACGCTGAATATTGCCGCTTTTAACGTGGGTAACGCGCTGGGAGCCTGGGTTGGCGGCACGGTGATTGAGCGTGGTTACGGCCTGACGGCGGTGCCGGTGGCGGCGGCCGGCCTGGCGGTTATCGGGTTGATTATCTGCCTGATTAACTTCAGCAGCGGTTCCGGTCACCAGCAGCCGTTGACGGAGCAGTAAGCTAGCGGTTGAGTAGCGCGCTCAGTGGGTCGCTATACAGATGCATACTGCGCTGTAGGTGGTCGCTGAACGCGCTGACCAGCGCAGAAGCCGGGCGGTGCAGAGGCCTGATCAAGCTTACGGTAAAAGGCACCGTCACGCTGAATCTGCGCACCACGACGCCCCGCTCGTGATAATCCAGCGCGGTCAGTGGGTTAACGATCGACACGCCGACACCCGCCTGAACCATCGCACAGACGGAGGCGGCGCTGTGGGTTTCAACGACCATTCTTCGCTTCACATCGTGTTCCTGAAACAGCGAGTCCAGCAGCTGGCGATAGCTGTCGGTGCGCGACAGGCTGATGTAATTCTCTCCGGCAAAATCCTTCGGCGTCAGCTCTGCCTTTTCGGCTAACGGGTGTCCGGCGGGCAGCACGCACACTTCATTCAGGGTTAACAGCGTCTGACGTTCGGTACCGGCGGGCGTGGTCACGTTTTCCGTTAGTCCCAGGTCGTGGCGCTGGGCGGAGAGCCACTCTTCCAGCAGCGGTGACTCCTGCGGCACGATGTTCAGGCTGAGATCCGGGTAACGGGCAAGAAAAGGCTGCATCAGGCGCGGTAAAAACGATTGTGAAAACACCGGCAGGCAGGCGATGGACAGTTCTCCCTGGCGGAATTCGCGCAGACTTTCTGCCGCATTAATAATGCGATCCAGTCCGTACCATGAGCGCTGAACCTCTTCAAACAGACGCAGTCCCTGAACCGTGGGGTAAAGCCGACCGCGGCTGCGCTCGAAGAGCTGCAGGCCGATGAGTTTTTCAAAACGGGCCAGCTCCCGGCTGACCGTGGGCTGAGAGGTGTGCAGCAGCCCGGCGGCCTCAGTGAGGTTGCCAGCCGTCATCACGGCGTGAAAAATTTCGATATGGCGCAGGTTGATGGCTGGCATGGTTTTTGTCCGCTGGCATTGTTTTAACCCTCACCCCGGCCCTCTCACTGGAAGGGCGAGGGGGAAACCAGCCCTGTTGAGGAGGAGGGGGTATGAACTGTCCCCTCTCCCCTCTGGGGAGAGGGTTAGGGTGAGGGGATAATGCCTAAACCATATCATATTTGAATAGACTCGCGAGAAAACGATATTTTTTATCCCTTAGTCTCTGTGGCGTAATAGGGAAAATGAAAGTTACCCGGAGTTCACTATGCCACGCTCGCTGCACGAGACCACCACCGCGCTGAATGCGCAAAACCTGCTGACCCTGCCTGCCGAATTCGGCTGCCCGGTATGGGTCTATGACGCTGAAATTATTCGCCAGCAGATTGCTCAGCTGCGTCAGTTTGATGTGATCCGCTTCGCCCAGAAGGCGTGCTCGAATATTCATATCTTAACGCTGATGCGTGAGCAGGGCGTGAAAGTGGATTCGGTGTCGCAGGGAGAAATCGAGCGTGCGCTGGCGGCGGGCTATAAGCCGCTGGAAAATCCGGACGATATCGTCTTTACCGCCGACGTGATTGATAACGCCACGCTGGCGCTGGTGGCCGAGCAGAAAATTCCGGTCAACATCGGGTCTGTGGATATGCTTCATCAGCTCGGTGAAGTGTCGCCGGGGCACCGCGTTTGGCTGCGCATTAACCCGGGCTTCGGCCACGGGCACAGCCAGAAAACCAACACCGGCGGTGAAAACAGCAAGCACGGTATCTGGCTGAGCGATATGCCAAAAGCGCTGGAAGCAATGCAGCGTTACGGCATCCACCTGGTGGGTATTCATATGCATATTGGCTCAGGCGTGGATTATGGTCATCTTGAGCAGGTATGTGGCGCGATGGTGCAGCAGGTTGTTGATTTCGGTCAGGATCTTGAGGCTATTTCGGCCGGCGGTGGGTTGTCTATCCCATATCGCGAAGGTGAAGAAACCATCGACACCGGTCATTACTACGGGCTGTGGAATGCTGCACGTGAAAAGATCGCTGCTCATCTCGGGCACCCGGTGAAGCTGGAGATAGAGCCAGGGCGTTTCCTGGTGGCTGAAGCCGGCGTGCTGGTTTCGCAGGTGCGCGCGGTGAAAGATATGGGATCCCGTCACTTTGTGCTGATCGATGCCGGTTTTAACGATCTTATGCGTCCTTCCATGTACGGCAGCTACCATCACATTTCCGCGCTGGCAGGAGATGGCCGCGACCTTGTATCGCTGCCGCCGGTGGAAACCGTGGTAGCCGGGCCGCTTTGCGAGTCCGGGGACGTGTTTACCCAGCAGGAAGGTGGCAAGGTTGAAACCCGGCTGCTGCCGCCGGTTAAACCGGGCGACTACCTGGTGCTGCATGATACCGGCGCTTATGGGGCTTCGATGTCGTCAAACTACAATAGCCGCCCGCTGCTGCCGGAAGTGCTGTTTGACAACGGCAGCGCACGTCTGATTCGCCGCCGCCAGACGATTCAGGAGCTGCTGGCGCTCGAGCTACTTTGATACCTTTCTTCCGGCCTCAAACCAGGGGCCGGGAGCGACGGAATCCCTCAGCACCAGGGTACCCACAAACGGCGGGATCGGCTCTAACGGCTCGCCGCTGGCGAGCTTAATGGCCTGATCGATAGCGGTAATAATCATGTTGTCGATGGGCAGATAGACGGATGATAACGCGGGCTCCAGCCACTGTGCGCTTGGCGCATCATCAAAGCCAAACAGCGAAATATCCTGCGGAATGCGAATACCGGCCTGGTGCAGCGCCTTGGATGCACCCAGCGCCATGTCGTCGTTACAGGAGAACAGGGCGCTGAATGTCACGCCGCTGGTAAGCAGCTCCTGGCACAGATGGTGCCCTTCGGTCATGCTGGAATCGCCGTACTTCACCCGGTTTTCATCCCACGCAATCCCATGTTTTTGCAGCGCTTTTCGGTAGCCCATCAGGCGTGCCTTGCCGGTAGGCGTGGAGATAGGCACGGTAATGCAGGCTATCTCTCTGTGCCCCTGCTGAATCAGATATTCGGTTGCCTGGAAGGCGGCATCCTGCTGCTCAAAGAAGACACAGCGCTCACGCGCCAGGGGAACATCCCGGTTAATCACCACCAGCGGCACCTGGATGGTGTTCATCAGCGACATTAGCGCCCGCTCGCTCATAAAGCGGGTATAAAGAACGATGGCGTCGCAATGCCTGTCCGCCAGCATCTGCACGGCGTCCAGCTCTTTTTCCGGCGTATCGTGGCCGTCGGTCACAATTAGCTGCTTGCCGTAGAACTCTGTGCGGCGTGAAGCCTGCTGCAGGAGACGCCCAAAGTAAAAGCCATCGAAGGTGGAGACAACCAGCCCGATACTGTTACTGCTGCGGTTGGCAAGCGATCGTGCCAGAAAGTTAGGCTTATAGCCCAGCTCTTCCATGGCCTTAAACACCTGTTCACGGGTGCTTGCTTTAACCTGTCCGGTGCCGTTTAACACGCGAGATACCGTCGCTTTGGAAACCCCTGCGCGTAACGAGACATCTAACATTGTTACCATTGTTTCCTTCCCGATCTGGACGCTGTCGCGATTTTCCAGCAGTTTATCACAGGTGTTTGGCGCGCAAGCGGCCTTGCCGTTTCGCCATGCAAATTGGCGTACCAGATCACGCTTTCAGAATGTGGTGAGGATTTTTAGGAGTATATCGTGGTGAAAATTGTTCCGTTATACCAGGCATCTCAGCACGCTGAACAGGTGACGGATTGGCTGTGGCAGGCATTTGGTAGTGCGGAAAGTAGAGACTTTTTTGCGGCTATTGTCGCAAACAGCCAGCGGGAAGGTGAAATGCCTCTAACCTTCATTGCGCTGGAGGACGAGAAACCGCTCGGCACCGTCGGCCTGTGGCGTTGTGACCTGATTAGCCGCCAGGATCTTTGGCCTTGGCTTGCGGCGCTCTATATTGATGAAGGCCAGCGCGGGAAAGGGCTGGGAGAGCGGCTCCAGCGGCACGTTGTGGATTACGCCCGTGGCCTTGGTTTTGAGTCTTTATTCCTGTATTCAACCTGTAAAGCTTATTATGAACGATTTGGCTGGCAGTATATCGGCGATGGGCTGGACTATCCGGCACAGCCCGTTCATCTTTACCGGTTCATGCTTTAGCTGCTTTCGCCCGGAGACACCACCGAGTGGCGGCGCACCAGCGTTGGGCTGAACATGTGGGTAATGTCCGGCAGGGGCAGGTTTTCAGCCAGCGCCAGCGCCAGTTCGGCGGCCTGCGTTGCCATGGTGACAATCGGGTAGCGTACCGTGGTCAGCTTCGGGCGCACATAGCGCGAAATCAGCACGTCATCAAAGCCAATCAGCGATATTTCACCCGGTACATCGATACCGTTATCGTTCAGCACGCCCATTGCCCCTGCGGCCATCGAATCGTTATAACAGGCCACGGCGGTGAAGTTTTTGCCACGCCCCAGCAGCTCCGTCAGGGCCTGCTCGCCGCCGCTTTCATCGGGTTCGCCAAAGGTCACCAGGCGTTCGCTAATCGGAATATTGTGTTCGCGCAGCGCATCGTAATAGCCCTGCAGGCGGTCTTCCGCATCGGATATCTGATGGTTCGAACAAATGTAGCCGATTCGGGTATGGCCCTGCTGAATCAAATGACGGGTGGCAAGCCAGGCGCCGTAGCGGTCGTCCAGCGCAACGCAGCGCTGCTCAAACCCTGGAACAATGCGGTTGATGAGCACCATGCCGGGGATTTGTTTCATCAGCGAAATGAGCTCCTCATCAGGGAGTTTTTTGGCGTGAACGACCAACGCCGCGCTGCGGTGGCGAATAAGCTGTTCGATGGCCTGACGCTCTTTTTGTTCGCTGTGGTAGCCGTTGCCGATCAGCAGGAAGTTGCCGGTGCGGTAGGCCACCTGTTCAACGGCTTTCACCATGGCGCCAAAGAAAGGGTCGGAAACGTCACCCACGATCAGGCCAATGGTTTCAGTGGCTTGTTGGGCGAGCGCACGCGCGTTGGCATTAGGGTGATAGTTTAGCGCTTCCATGGCGCTGTTCACCGCCAGCTTCGATGCATCGCTGGCTTTCGGGGAGTGATTAATTACGCGGGATACCGTGGCGACAGATACACCAGCAAGCCGAGCCACATCCTTAATAGTCGCCATGAAATACCTTTCTGTTAGGGGTAATCGTTTACACAGCGTTTAGTGTTACGGAAATCCCTGATGACTGCAAGGCAACAACTGCTGGATATATCGCAAACTGGAACAAAATCAACGCGAAAGCGTGTAACGGTTACACCTGTCTCAGCAGGTTGCCTCTTTTTAGTGCATGTTGCGGATTTTTAAACGTTTCTGCTCAAATCTTTGCTTACATTTTGCAGTCGGCTGTTGCGATTTCAGCGTAGCTTAACGGAGGGCTCCGCTGCTACATTTGTCGTCCCAGAGGTATTGATAGGTGAAGTCAGCGACTCATGCTGATCCTATGAATTACACCAACCTGCGCGGATGCGCAGGTTTTTTTTTGCCTGAATCCCGCCGCCTGTAACAAGAATCGAAAATTTAAACACCTGGTTGCACTTGGGCTCATTCCCTTGCTTTTTGCCGCTGGTTTCACCGCGAGCGGCGCGAGACAATTCAGATCCCAGAGGTATTGATTGGTGAGAATTCCTGGTACTCTGCTGAGTACAATTCTTTTGCACCAACCTGCGCAGATGCGCAGGTTTTTTTTTGCCATTTTTTGAGCCCCCTCCCGCACTTAACGCATCTGGTGTACTCTTCGACTCTACACTTAACGCTTGCCGACAGACGACAAAGAGAGTCGCTATGCTTTTTGCTTTTTTCCGCGCGCTATTCCGCATTCTGTTCCGGGTAACCCTTTCCGGCGATCCGCAGGTTCTTAATTTACAGCGGGTGCTTATCGTTCCGAACCATGTGTCATTTCTTGATGGCATCCTGGTCGCGCTGTTCTTGCCTGTTCGCCCTGTATTCGCTGTCTACTCGTCCATTAGCCAGCAGTGGTATATGCGCTGGCTGAGGCCGCTGATCGATTTTGTCCCGCTCGATCCGACAAAACCGATGTCGATTAAGCACCTGGTTCGCCTGGTGGAGCAGGGCCGCCCGGTGGTGATTTTCCCGGAAGGGCGCATCAGCGTGACCGGTTCACTGATGAAAATCTACGACGGAGCCGGGTTTGTTGCGGCGAAAGCGAATGCAACGGTTGTTCCGCTGCGTATCGATGGCGCGGAGCTGACTTTCTTTAGCCGCCTGAAGGGGCTGGTGAAACGGCGCCCGTTCCCGCGCATTAGCCTGCGCCTGTTACCGCCAACGTCTATTCCTATGCCGGATGCACCGCGGGCGCGAGATCGCCGCAAAATGGCCGGCGAAATGCTGCACCAGATAATGATGGAAGCGCGGATGGCGGTGCGCCCGCGCGAGACGCTTTTCGAAGCGCTGCTGGCGGCGAAAGACCGCTATGGCTCGCGTAAAAACTGTATTGAAGACATCAACTTCAAGCCAGACACCTACCGCTCTTTGCTGACAAAAACTCTCTTTGTAGGTCGAATCCTTGATAAATACAGCGAACAGGGCGAAACCATTGGTTTGATGCTGCCGAATGCGGCTATCAGCGCGGCGGTAATTTTTGGCGCCTCGTCGCGCGGCCGAATTCCGGCAATGATGAACTACACGGCAGGCGTAAAAGGGCTGACCAGCGCCATTACCGCGGCGCAAATCAAGACTGTCTTTACCTCTCGCCAGTTTCTGGATAAGGGCAAACTGTGGCACCTGCCGGAGCAGTTGACGCAGGTACGTTGGGTATATCTGGAAGATTTGAAATCTACGGTCACCACGAAGGACAAAGTTTGGATCTTTGCCCATCTGCTTGCGCCGCATCTGGCGCAGGTGAAACAGCAGCCCGAAGACGCGGCGATGGTGCTGTTTACCTCCGGCTCGGAGGGCAACCCGAAAGGCGTGGTGCACAGCCATAAGAGCCTGCTGGCCAACGTCGAGCAGATTCGCACCATCGCTGACTTTACCGCCGACGATCGCTTTATGTCCGCGCTGCCGCTGTTCCACTCTTTTGGGCTAACGGTGGGGCTGTTCACGCCGTTGCTGACCGGCGCGGAAGTGTTCCTCTATCCAAGCCCGCTGCACTATCGCGTGGTGCCTGAACTTATCTATGACCGTAACTGTACGGTCGTGTTTGGCACCTCGACGTTCCTCGGTAACTATGCGCGCTTTGCTAATCCTTATGATTTCTTCCGCCTGCGCTATGTGGTCGCCGGAGCAGAAAAACTGCAGGAAAGCACCAAACAGCTGTGGCAGGACAAGTTTGGCCTGCGCGTTCTGGAAGGCTACGGCGTGACCGAATGCGCGCCTGTGGTTTCTATTAACGTGCCGATGGCGGCGAAGCCGGGGACGGTGGGGCGTATTCTCCCGGCGATGGACGCTCGTCTGCTGGCGGTGCCGGGCATTGAGCAGGGCGGAAGGCTGCAGCTCAAAGGGCCAAACATCATGAACGGCTATCTGCGCGTTGAAAATCCAGGCGTGCTGGAGCGGCCAGAAGCCGAGAACAGTCTCGGTGAAATGGAGCCAGGTTGGTACGACACCGGCGATATCGTGACCTTTGATGAGCAGGGCTACTGCGTGATTCAGGGGCGTGCGAAGCGCTTTGCCAAAATCGCCGGGGAGATGGTGTCGCTTGAGATGGTGGAACAGGTGGCAGTGGGTATTTCTCCTGACAAACTGCATGCCACGGTGGTTAAGCACGATGCGGCCAAAGGCGAAGCTTTGGTGATGCTTACCACCGACAGCGAGCTTAACCGCGAAAAACTTCTGCGCTATGCGCGTGAGCACGGCGTGCCCGAGCTGGCGGTGCCGCGCGATATTCGCTTCCTCAAACAGTTGCCGGTGCTGGGCAGCGGAAAACCAGATTTTGTCACCCTGAAAGCACAGGTTGATGAAGCGGAGAAGGCCCATGGCTGAACAGGCTGGCAATAGCGGTTCTTTGTGGTCCCGGGGCATGATGGCGGTGACCGCGGCGCAGTTTTTCTCGGCCTTTGGCGACAATGCGCTGCTGTTTGCGACGCTCGCGGTGCTCAAGCAGCAGTTCTATCCGGACTGGAGCCAGCCGGTGCTGCAGATGGTGTTTGTCGGGGCTTACATTCTGTTTGCACCGTTTGTGGGGCAGGTGGCCGATAGCTTTGCCAAAGGGCGAGTGATGATGCTGGCGAACAGTATAAAGCTTGTTGGCGCGGCGGTGATTGCGGTGGGGCTGAATCCCTTTGTCGGCTACACGCTGGTGGGCATCGGTGCCGCGGCCTATTCCCCGGCGAAATACGGCATTCTCGGCGAGCTCACTACCGGGGACAGGCTGGTGAAAGCCAACGGCCTGATGGAGTCTTCTACCATTGCCGCGATCCTGCTTGGGTCGGTGGCAGGTGGCGTGCTGGCAGACTGGAACCTGACGGCGGCGCTAGTGGTCTGTGCGCTGGTTTATGGCGGGGCGGTGATAGCCAACGTCTTTATCCCTAAACTCGCGGCCGCGCGTCCCGGGCAGTCATGGCGCTTTAAGCCGATGACGCACAGCTTCTTTTCCGCCTGCCGCAGTCTATGGCGCAGCGGAGAAACGCGATTCTCGCTGGTTGGCACCAGCCTGTTCTGGGGCGCGGGTGTTACGCTGCGTTTCCTGCTGGTGCTGTGGGTACCGGTTGCTTTAGGGATCACGGATAACGCGACGCCGACTTATCTGAATGCAATGGTTGCCGTCGGGATTGTGATTGGTGCGGGTGCTGCCGCCAAACTGGTGACGCTGGAAACGGTCGCCCGCTGCATGCCCGCCGGGATATTGATTGGCGTTGGAGTGGCTATCTTTGCCTGCCAGCATGCCCTGCTGCCTTCTTATGCCCTATTGATGATAATTGGTATTCTGGGCGGTTTCTTCGTGGTGCCGCTTAATGCGCTGCTTCAGGAGCGCGGGAAGCACACTGTCGGCGCGGGAAATGCTATTGCGGTGCAGAATCTTGGGGAGAACACCGCCATGTTACTGATGCTTGGCTTGTTCTCACTGGCGGTCAAAATTGGCGCGCCGATAGTCGGCGTAGGGATCGGATTTGGCGTCGTTTTCGCGCTGGCGATTAGCGCGCTGTGGCTGTGGCAGGTTAGACAAAAAAGTTAAAAATATGGCCCCCGGCTTAGCCTGGGGCCATATTTCTTTACGGTGCAGGGTAGGTATAAATACGGTGCGCCGCTTCAATTTCCTCAATCACCTCTTCGCTTAGCGTCAGATGCAGGCTTTCAAGGTTGGTTTTCAGCTGTTCCAGCGTGGTTGCGCCGAGCAGCGTGCTGGCGACAAACGGCTGACGGCGAACGAAGGCCAGCGCCATCTGCGCCGGATCCAGATTATGGCGTTTGGCTATCTCGACGTAGGCCGCAACGGCTTTCTGGGACTGTTCGCTGCTGTAGCGGGTAAAACGGCTAAAGAGCGTGTTGCGGGCGCCAGCCGGTTTTGCCCCGTTCAGGTATTTGCCCGACAGTACGCCAAAGGCGAGGCAAGAATACGCGAGCAGCTCCACGCCCTCGTGCTGGCTTATTTCAGACAGGCCAACCTCAAAGCTACGGTTTAACAGACTGTACGGGTTTTGAATCGTGACGATGCGCGGCAGATCGTGTCTCTCAGCAAGCTGGAGATAGCGCATCACGCCCCAGGCGGTTTCGTTTGAGACGCCAATATAGCGGATCTTCCCGGCTTTCTGACATTCCGTCAGGGCTTCAAGCGTTTCCAGCAGCGTTACCGGCAGTGACGTGGTGTCGCTCCAGGTATAGCCGAGTTTACCGAAGGTGTTGGTCTGGCGCTGCGGCCAGTGCACTTGGTAGAGATCGAGGTAATCGGTTTGCAGACGCTTGAGGCTGGCGTCCAGCGCTTCACGAATGTTTTTGCGGTCGAGGATCTGGTTAGGGCGAATGCCCGCGTCGTTATTACGGGCCGGGCCGCTAACTTTAGACGCGATGATCAACTTCTCACGGTTACCGCGTGCTTTCAGCCAGCTTCCGACATAGCTTTCCGTTAGGCCCTGGGTCTCCGGGCGCGGCGGCACCGGGTACATTTCCGCGACATCAATTAGATTGACGCCCTGACTCACGGCGTAGTCGAGCTGCTGGTGGGCATCGGCCTCGCTGTTTTGTTCACCAAATGTCATGGTTCCCAGCCCCAGCGTGCTGACTTCAAGTGAACTGTGTGGGATACGGTGATAGTGCATAGCCGGCTTCCTGTTGTTCTTTTGACCACGTCAGGTATCGCTACCCGACAAAAAGGTCTATAAACATGGCAGAGGAGGAGGCAAAGCGAAAGAGGGGAGGCAAGAAAAGTCGTCAGGCCAGCCGACGGGCTGACCCTGCGAGACTAGCGCTCGATAATCTGGGAAACGTCGTTACGGTTGATCTGCATTTCATTGCCTTGCTGATCGCGATAGCTTACCAGACCGGTATCTTCATCAACCTTAGGTTTGCCTTCGGTCAAAATCATTCGCCCATCTTTTGTCGCCATCACATAGTCACTGCTGCAGCCGGAAACGGCGAAGGCAAGGCCAATGGCGGAAATTGCTACTGCCCATTTAGTCATCATTATTTTCCTCGTCAGGAAGGATTCAGTTAATAAGTTTAGTAATAACCTGATGAATAGGGGAAATAAAGCGGCAAATTCTTAATGGCGTAGGGGAAATGTAACATTATCCGGGCCACGCTGACATAACCCTGGATTCGCTTCCCCCGCCATTGTTAGAGCGTGAAATGCCGTGCCAGCAGCGCGGCGGTGAAATTCTTCTTCAGATAGAAACCACGCGGTAGAGTAAGAATGGGGGAGCCGTCAGCACCGATGGCTTCCGTTAGCGCCCGGCTGTTCGCTGCTTTTGGCCGCAGTTGAAGAACCTCTCCGTGGCGGGCGGTAATACGCTCAACCTGGCCCAGAACAATCAAATCCATCAGCTCTTCCCAGTCCAGACGCAACTGTTGCTCCTCTTCCTTTGAGGGGCTCCAAAGCAGTGGCGAGCCCACGTGCCGCTCGGCTAATGGGATTTGTCTTTCGCCTTCAACCGGGATCCACAGTACACGTTTGAGTTTATGCCGCACGTGGCTGGTTTCCCATACCACGCCGCTATTGCCGGTCAGGGGGGCTACGCAAACAAAAGTGGTTTCCAGCGGCCGGCCAAGGTTATCTACCGGGATCGTTTTCAGCTCGATGCCGAGGGCGGCAAAGTCCTGTTCGGGTTTGCTGCCTGCGCTGGCGCCAAGCCACTGTTCCAGCAAAATACCAATCCAGCCTTTATCTCGCTTTAAGTCTGCCGGTGCCTTTAGCCCGGCGTAAGCCGCAAGCTCGCCCAGGGTATAACCTGCGACTAATCTGGCCTGCCGAAGCAGGTCGGCTTCACATTTCGGGGGCGTGCTTAACGGACGTATTGGTTGCATAACTCGTTGATGTTTTTTGGTTAAAAAATGAACGCCATTTGTTCACAGCGAAAGGTTAGTTTAGCCCTCTGAGTATAAGATTAACAATATTATGATTTATAATGAGTTTTTTTAGGCTTTCGTCCAGCGAGTGCGGCGTTAAAAACGCTTTTCCAAATCTGGTCACTGACAATGAACAGGATCTTACACCCAGTTATCCACAGAAAAGTGGGATAACTGGGAAATAGCTCGACTACTGGTTCCATTTACAGCCTTGACGGGGCGGTAAAATACAAATTATCACCGATTTGTGACTAACTTGTTTGCACAATCTGTGGATAAAAACGACATTGCTCGATCTTTCATCAGTCGACGATCCTCATGTGTGATGATCATCACATTATGAACTTTGCGTGTCATTTTTTTGGTGTTATCATTATGAAAAATAACAATTTTAATTAGTGATTGGATTGCTGCTGATTTTACTTGTCCCAAGTTGTCCCGATGTAATTCGATAGTTCTTCACAGTTATATCCACAGAAAAAGTGAATAAAGCCGCCGGTTTTTATCATCCCCTGTTTATAACCCAGCTATCTTTTGTGAGTTATTCAAATGTTATTCCACGTAAACGCCGCCGAGAGAGTGGTTTACCGCCTGACACTTGTATGAAACAATCGATGCAATCTAAGTTTGTTTTGAGGTAGTCCGGTGATCGATGATGATGGCTACCGCCCCAACGTTGGGATCGTAATATGTAATCGGCAGGGACAGGTGATGTGGGCACGGCGTTTTGGCCAACATTCCTGGCAATTTCCTCAGGGGGGCATTAATCCTGGCGAGTCCGCTGAACAGGCAATGTACCGGGAGCTTTTCGAAGAAGTCGGTCTGCAGAGAAAAGATGTTCGCATTCTTGCCTCGACCCGAAACTGGTTGCGTTACAAATTACCTAAACGTTTGGTGCGTTGGGACACAAAGCCGGTTTGTATCGGCCAAAAACAAAAATGGTTTCTTTTGCAGTTGCTGAGCAGCGACGGCGAGATCAATATGCAAACCAGCAGCACGCCGGAATTTGATGGCTGGCGCTGGGTCAGTTATTGGTATCCGGTTCGTCAGGTTGTTTCATTCAAGCGCGATGTTTATCGCCGGGTAATGAAAGAGTTTGCCAGCGTGGTTATGCCGCTGCAGGAAGTTACGCCACCACGTAATAACTCGCCGGCCTGGCGACGTAAAAGAGGTTAAGTCACGCGAAAAATGCTCACCCGTCTGCGAGAAATAGTCGAAAAGGTCGCCAGTGCCCCGCGCCTCAATGAGGCGCTGGATATCCTGGTTACCGACATCTGCCTTGCGATGGATACCGAGGTTTGCTCGGTTTATCTCGCCGATCATGAGCGCCGCTGTTTTTACTTAATGGCGACGCGTGGTTTAAAAAAACCGCGTGGCCGTACCGTTACGCTTGCCTTTGACGAAGGTATTGTCGGCCTGGTTGGTCGGCTCGCAGAGCCGATTAACCTTGCCGATGCGCAAAAACACCCCAGCTTTAAATATGTACCTGCCGTAAAAGAGGAGCGTTTTCGTGCGTTTCTTGGGGTACCGATTATCCAGCGCCGTCAGCTTTTGGGGGTGCTGGTTGTCCAGCAGCGTGAACACCGGCAATACGATGAGAGCGAAGAGTCTTTCCTCGTTACGCTGGCCACGCAGATGGCCGGGATTTTATCCCAGTCACAGCTGGCTGCGCTGTTCGGGCAATATCGACAGACCCGTATTCGCGCACTGCCCGCTTCGCCTGGCGTGGCCATTGCTGAAGGCTGGATGGACACCACCGTCCCGCTGATGGAGCAGGTCTTTGAGGCATCCACTCTGGATACCGCGCTGGAGCGTGAGCGTCTTACCGCCGCGCTCGAAGAGGCTTCCGGAGAATTTCGCCGCTACAGCAAACGCTTTGCCGCCGGCGCTCAGAAAGAGACCGCGGCTATCTTCGATCTTTACTCTCACCTGTTAACCGATGCGCGCCTTCGCCGTGAGCTTTTTGCCGAGGTGGACAAAGGCTCGGTAGCCGAATGGGCGGTAAAAACGGTTGTGGAAAAGTTTGCCGAACAGTTTGCCAGCCTTTCTGACAGCTACCTGAAAGAGCGGGCGGGAGACCTCAAAACCCTGGGGCAGCGCCTGCTATTTCACCTCGACGACACTATCCAGAGCCCGAATACCTGGCCCGAGCGCTTTGTTCTGGTTGCCGATGAGCTTTCTGCCACCACCCTTGCCGAGCTGCCGCAGAAGCGCCTTGCGGGCGTAGTCGTGCGCGACGGTGCGGCAAACTCTCATGCTGCCATCATGGTGCGTGCGCTCGGCATCCCAACCGTTATGGGGGCGGATATTCAGCCTTCGGTGCTGCATCACCGTATGCTGGTGGTGGATGGTTATCGCGGTGAATTGCTGGTTGATCCTGAGCCGGTCCTGCTGCAGGAATACCAGCGCCTGGTTAGCGAAGAGAATGAACTCAGCCGCCTTGCAGAAGACGACGTTGAGCAGCCCGCCGCGCTAAAAAGCGGGGAGCGGGTTCAGGTCATGCTGAATGCAGGGCTTAGCCCGGAACATGAAGAGCAGCTAGGAAGTCGTATCGACGGCATCGGGCTGTACCGCACCGAAATCCCTTTTATGCTGCAAAGCGGCTTCCCATCTGAAGAAGAGCAGGTCGCACAGTATCAGGGGATGCTGCAGATGTTTAACGACAAGCCTGTTACGCTACGCACGCTGGACGTTGGGGCCGATAAACAGCTCCCGTATATGCCTATCAGTGAAGAGAACCCTTGCCTTGGCTGGCGGGGCATTCGTATCACGCTCGACCAGCCGGAGATCTTCCTGATCCAGGTACGTGCGATGCTGCGGGCAAACGCGGCTACCGGCAATCTCAGCATTCTGCTGCCGATGATCACCAGTATTGATGAAATCGACGATGCCCGTAGATTGATCGATCGAGCCGGGCGAGAAGTGGAAGAGGAGTTAGGTTATCAACTGCCTAAGTTAAGGCTTGGGGTTATGGTTGAGGTGCCTTCAATGGTCTTTATGCTGGGTCACCTCGCAGAGCGCATTGATTTTATCTCGGTAGGCACTAACGATCTCACTCAATATTTGCTGGCGGTGGACCGCAATAACACCCGGGTAGCCAGCCTTTACGACAGCCTGCATCCGGCAATGTTACGCACGCTGAATCTGATAGCCCGCGAGGCGGAACGCTACGGCATCGACCTGTGTCTGTGCGGAGAGATGGCGGGTGATCCTATGTGTGTGGCGATTCTGGTGGGCATGGGCTACCGTCATCTATCGATGAACGGCCGCTCTGTCGCGCGTATTAAATACCTGCTGCGCCATATCAATCTTGAGGAGGCCGAGGTACTCGCCCAGCGCAGCCTCGAGGCGCAAATGGCGACGGAAGTTCGCCACCAGATCGCGGCCTTTATGGAGCGGAGAGGAATGGGCGGCCTGATTCGCGGCGGCCGTTAAGTTACTCAGTATGTCCCGGTGCCATCGGGACATTATCCTCACCTGACAACAAGGGATAAAACGTGGTTTTTCCCTTGTTGTGATTTATCAGCCGAAAACCCTGAAAGGGTTTTCCCTGTTCGTTTTCTTTGATGCCTTGTGTAGTTTTAATTTCCCACGTACGTCGTGCATTGCCTTAGGTGTCCCGGCATCATCGGGACATTACATATCTTTTACAACTTCCATAATCAATCACTCAGGCCGTTTGTGCTATGATCCGCTGCTTTCGGAGCGCATCGATAGCGGTGCGTACTTGCAACCCGCCTTTGATTTTTTGGCGGGGTAACAATAGCTTGTGGTGACAGATGAATAGTGGCTATCTGCGTTTCCCTGAATTTGACCCGGTGATTTTCTCCATCGGGCCGGTTTCCCTGCACTGGTACGGGCTCATGTACCTGGTTGGGTTCGTGTTTGCCATGTGGCTTGCCGGACGTCGTGCCAGCCGTCCAGGCAGCGGTTGGACGAAAAATGAAGTAGAAAATCTGCTGTATGCAGGGTTCCTTGGCGTCTTCCTGGGCGGCCGTCTGGGCTATGTCTTCTTCTACAACCTGCCGGTCTTCCTTGCCGATCCCCTGTACCTGTTCAAGGTCTGGGACGGCGGTATGTCCTTCCACGGCGGGCTTATCGGTGTTATCTGCGTCATGATTTGGTTCGCACGCCGCACCAAACGTACCTTCTTCCAGGTCTCCGACTTTATTGCTCCGCTTATCCCGTTTGGTCTTGGCGCGGGTCGCCTCGGCAACTTTATCAACGGTGAGCTGTGGGGCCGCGTCGACCCTAACTTCCGCTTCGCTATGCTGTTCCCTGGCTCGCGCAGTGAAGACGTTGGTCTGCTGGCAACGCATCCGGAATGGCAGTCGCTGTTCAATACTTACGGCGTGCTGCCGCGCCATCCGTCGCAGCTTTATGAGCTGGCGCTGGAAGGGGTTGTGCTGTTCATCATTCTGAACCTGTTTATTCGTAAGCCTCGCCCGATGGGCTCGGTATCTGGCCTGTTCCTGATCGGCTATGGCGCGTTCCGCATCATCGTGGAATTTTTCCGCCAGCCGGACGCGCAGTTCACCGGCACCTGGGTGCAGTACATCAGCATGGGGCAGATTCTGTCGATTCCGATGATTGTTGCCGGTATCGCCATGATGGTCTGGGCTTACCGCCGTCCACAGCAGCAACTTTCGTGAGGTGACATGAAACAGTATCTTGATTTGATGAAAAAAGTGCTCGAAGAGGGCACGCCAAAAGCGGACCGTACCGGTACCGGCACGTTGTCTATTTTTGGGCATCAAATGCGCTTCAACCTGCAGGAAGGGTTCCCGCTGGTTACCACCAAAAAATGTCACTTGCGGTCGATTATTCATGAGCTGCTGTGGTTCCTTAACGGGGATACCAACATTGCGTACCTGAAAGAAAATAAGGTCACAATTTGGGACGAGTGGGCGGATGAAAATGGCGACCTTGGCCCGGTTTACGGCAAGCAGTGGCGTTCCTGGGCAGCACCTGACGGGCGCTATATTGACCAGCTGACCACCGTGTTGAACCAGCTGAAAAATGACCCGGACTCCCGACGCATCATCGTTTCTGCATGGAACGTAGGCGAGCTGGATAAAATGGCGCTGGCGCCTTGCCACGCGTTCTTCCAGTTCTACGTGGCCGACGGCAAGCTCTCCTGCCAGCTTTATCAGCGCTCCTGCGATATCTTCCTTGGGCTGCCGTTCAACATCGCCAGCTATGCGCTGCTGGTGCATATGATGGCGCAGCAGTGCGACCTGGAAGTCGGTGACTTCGTCTGGACCGGGGGCGATACGCACCTGTACAGCAATCACTTAGAACAGACTCGCCTGCAGCTGACCCGCGAGCCACGCGCTTTGCCTAAGCTTGTCATTAAGCGCAAGCCTGAGTCGCTGTTCGACTACCGCTTCGAAGACTTCGACATTGAAGGCTACGATCCGCATCCGGCGATCAAAGCGCCTGTTGCCGTGTAACAGCTTACAGCGTGACAGAACCGGTGCCTTTGTGCGCCGGTTTTTTTATCCTGATTTCTCTTCTTCGGCGTTGGTTCCAGCGGCCGTGAAAAATGCTGCAACTCTTCAATTATGCTCCGGCATTTGCCCCATCCCTGCGTTTTCCCTCTGGCAGATTTAAACGCCGCTGCCACACTCGCGTTCATGAAGACAAATCAACGAGGTTTTAGCGTCATTGAGGTCATGGTCGTGATGGCTATTGTTGCCGCACTCAGCGCCTCTGGCCTTCAGGGCTGGCATCGCTGGCAGCAAAGAGCGCAGCTGTGGCAAACCGCCCAGCAGCTAAATCACTTTCTTTTACGGCTGCGCAACGACGCGAACTGGCATAACCGAACCCATCTTTTAACGCTGAATAAGAGGGGGGAAAGTTGGTGCCTGGCAAGCCGTTCCGCTGAAGGAGGCTGTTTGGCAAACCGCCGCCTGGTATTTATGCCTGAATTTGAAGGTATCTCAGTGGAGGAGATGACCAGCGGCTTAGGCTTTTATGGCGTGCACAATACCGCATGGCCCGGCCATATTATTCTCAGAAGTCAGGCTGGACGATGGAAGGTGACGCTATCGGTTTGGGGGCGTACGCGCCTGTGCGAGCTGTCCGGAGAGAAGCCATGCTGAATCCTCAAAGCGGGTTTACGTTACTGGAAACGCTTATCGCTATGGCATTGAGCAGCGCTGTGCTGTTAGGCACTTCGCGCCTGTTTCCTGCCTTGCAGAGGGACATTATGCGTGAACACACTTTTGTCGCACAGCAGGAGGCAATGTGGCAGATGGCATTTGGTATTGGAAAGAATCTGCAGCGTGCTGGTTATTGCCGGGGCCAGTGCCGGGGAGAGGGCATAAAGCTAATGAACCAGGGAAGCTGCGTCCTGGTGCAGTGGGATGCTAACGGTAATGGCCGCTGGGATGCCCCTGCAGGCAGCCAAAGTGAACAGATTGGCTATCGTTTACGTGACGGTGGCCTGGAAACCCAAAAAGGCGTGGAAAACTGTGAAGGCAATGGCTGGGAAAAAATGTCTGACCCGGCGCGATTGGTGGTGC
This sequence comes from Enterobacteriaceae bacterium RIT693, assembly GCA_009668225.1. Lineage (GTDB taxonomy): Bacteria > Pseudomonadota > Gammaproteobacteria > Enterobacterales > Enterobacteriaceae > Cedecea. The sequence goes on from WJYK01000009.1 coordinate 93,285, forward strand.
AGCATTTTTCTGTTACGCGCCAAAATCGTAAAACAGCCCGGCCTTTATTTATCATCAGACTGGCGTCCCGTTTGACTCAGGGCGGCCGCCCCGTCGAAGTAAGCTACGCTGTCAGTGGGGAAAACCTATGAACTGTGAGCATGAGAAAGGCGGTACCTCTCTACTGATGGTATTGATGTTACTGGCGGTGGGATCCCTGATGTTGCGAGGGCTTTCGCAGCAGCTCAGCGTTCAGGGCTTCGAGGTTGCCGCTGAAATTCAGTTTATTAAAAATCAAGCTGCCGCCCGGTCTGCACTGGCGTGGGGAGAAAGACAACGCTGGCAGTCGCAGGAAGAGTGGCAGTGCCTCAATGAGCAACAGCATGCCTGGCATGCATGCCTCCATCAAACAGAAAAAGGTGAGGCGCTGCTTGCCGCATCTGGTTCTGTTGCGGGGGATGCGTTGCCCATTACGCTTTGGCGCTGGGGCGTTATGCAGGGAGGAAAGCTAGTGGCGTCGGCGCACGGTTGGCTGGACTTTTGCCCGTTGCTGGATGATGCCTTATGCCATCTTCCTCGTTAATGCTCCGTCAGGGCGGGTTTAGCCTTCCAGAGGTGCTATGTGCACTGGCGCTTTTTGCAATCGTTATTACTGCGCTACTGGGTTACCACCGCGAATTGCAGCAGGGTTTTATAAGCCAATGGCAGCTCAGGCAGCTCTGGCGTGTGGCCCGTGAACAAACTGAACCGGATGTGCCAGCGCCATCAGAATTATGGAATGTGCGTCAACAGCAGACATCTTCCCTGGGATGTGTCAGCATCGACGTTACTGTAACAAGCCCAGAGGGCCGAACCGCACAGCTTTTTAGGCTGGATTGCCCGCGGCCAGAACAACGTCAGGAGTAGCGATTTCATGTTGCGTGTCTACCATTCCAACCGCCTCGATGTGCTGGAAGCCATCATGGAGTTCATTGTGGAACGTCAGCCCCTGCCGGATCCTTTTGAGCCGGAGGTGGTGCTGGTACAAAGCACCGGGATGGCGCAATGGCTGCAAATGACGCTGGCGCAGAAGTTTGGCATCGCGGCAAATATTGAATTCCCTCTGCCCGCCAGCTTTATCTGGGACATGTTTGTCCGTGTGCTGCCGGGTATTCCAAAAGAAAGTGCCTTCAATAAGCAGAGCATGAGCTGGAAGCTGATGACGCTTATCCCGAACATGCTCGAGAAGCCGGAATTTACGCTGCTTAACCATTATCTGCAGGAGGACGACAGCAGCCGTAAGCTGTTCCAGTTGTCTTCCCGTATTGCCGACCTCTATGACCAGTACCTTGTTTACCGCCCTGGCTGGCTCAGCCGTTGGGAAAAAGGCGAGCTTGTGGACGGGGCGGGAGAGTCTCAGCTCTGGCAGGCTCCGCTGTGGGCAGAGCTTGTGCGCTATACGGCTCAGCTGGGGCAGCCTGAATGGCACCGTGCCAATCTTTACCAGCGCTTCATTAGCGCCCTTGAGAAGAGTGATGTTTGTCCTCCGGGACTTCCGCCTCGCGTCTTTATTTGCGGTATTTCCGCGCTGCCGCCGGTTTACCTGCAGGCGCTTCAGGCGTTGGGCAAACATATTGACGTTCATGTGCTGTTTACTAACCCATGCCGCTACTACTGGGGCGATATTAAAGATCCTGCATTTCTTGCTCGTCTCGTTAGCCGCCGCCGCCGCTTACACCAGGCTGACCGGGAGCTGGCGCTGTTTAAAGACAATGACAGCGCTTCCTTGCTGTTTAACGAACGGGGTGAACAGGACGTGGGGAATGCCCTACTGGCTTCCTGGGGGAAATTGGGGCGTGACTACTCGTTCCTGCTTTCCGAGCTGGAACGTTTTGAAGAAGTTGATGTTTTTGTCGATCTGGATCCTGACAATCTCCTGCATGGGCTGCAGCATGATCTGCTGGAGTTGAAAGACTCGCAGGTTCTGGGGCTGACGGCGGAAGAGTATGAGCAAAGCGACCATAAACGACAGTTAGATCCTAAAGATCGTTCGCTGACGTTCCATGAATGCCACAGTCCGCAACGGGAAGTGGAAGTATTGCATGACCAGCTGCTGGCGATGCTGGAAGCCGACCCTGAACTGACGCCACGCGACATTATCGTGATGGTGGCTGACATCGATAGCTACAGCCCGTTTATTCAGGCCGTGTTTGGCAACGCTCGCGATGAACGCTGGCTGCCGTTTGCCATTTCTGACCGCCGTGCTCGGCAGGCGCATCCTGCACTTCAGGCGTTTATTTTGCTTCTGGGGTTACCGGAAAGCCGCTTTGCGGCAGAAGATGTGCTGGCACTGCTGGAAGTGCCTGCGCTGGCCGCGCGCTTTGCTATCGACGAGGAAGGGCTACGCTATCTGCGTAAATGGGTCAATGAGTCCGGCATACGCTGGGGCATTGATGACGACAACGTTCGTGAGCTGGCGCTTCCGGCTACCGGGCAGCACACCTGGCGGTTTGGCCTGACCCGCATGCTGCTTGGCTATGCGATGGAAAGCCAGGCCGGGGTCTGGGATTCCGTACTGCCCTACGATGAGTCCAGTGGCCTGATTGCCGAGCTGGTGGGGCAGCTTGCGGAGCTGCTGATGCAGCTTAACCGCTGGCGCCAGCTATTAACCCAAGATCGCCCTTTAGATGAATGGTTGCCGCTCTGCAGGGAAATGCTGAACAGCTTCTTCCTGCCTGATAGTGAAACAGAAGCGGCGCTGGCGCTGATTGAGCAGCAGTGGCAGGAGATGATAGAGAAAGGGACCGAGGCTGCCTACCAGCAGCCTGTGCCACTCACCTTGCTGCGCGATGAGCTGGCTCAGCGTCTTGATCAGGAGCGTATCAGCCAGCGGTTCCTCGCCGGGCCGGTGAATTTCTGCACGCTGATGCCGATGCGCGCCATTCCATTTAAGGTCGTTTGCCTGCTAGGCATGAATGACGGCGTCTACCCGCGCACGCTTGCGCCACTGGGTTTTGACCTGATGAGCCAGCACCCGCAGCGCGGTGACCGTAGCCGTCGTGATGATGACCGCTACCTGTTCCTGGAAGCGCTCATTTCGGCGCAGCAGCGGCTTTACATTAGCTACATCGGTCGCTCTATTCAGGATAACAGCAGGCGCTATCCATCGGTATTGGTGGAGGAGCTGCTGGACTATGTAGCCCGCAGCCATTACCTCCCCGGTGATGCCGAATGCAACGCCGATGACAGCAGCGAGCATGTTAGAAAGCACCTGGTCACGCTTCATGCCCGCACGCCTTTCGACAGCAGTAACTACCTTGCCGAAGGCGAGCAGCAGAGCTTTGCTCAGGAGTGGCTGCCAGCGGCCAGCGGCAACGGGCAGGCTCATGCTCACTTTATTCAACCTCTGACTGCTGAGCTCTGCGACGAAATATCCCTTGAGCAGCTACAGCGCTTTTGGCGGCACCCGGTGCGGGCATTTTTCCAAATGCGTCTGGGGATTAATTTCCGCCTTGAAGATACGGAATTACCGGATGAAGAGCCCTTTACCCTCGACGTGCTCGATCGTTTTCAGCTAAACCAGCACCTGCTTAATACCCTTGTCCAGCAAGAAGATCCGCACCAGCTGTTTGTGCGTTATAGGGCCGCAGGTGTTCTGCCGTACGGTGCTTTTGGTGAAATCCTTTGGGAAAATCAGCGCAATGAAATGAATTCACTTGCTGAAAAAGTGTTGGCTGAGCGACAAAAAGGGGAGAGTCGTGAAGTTGATCTTCACCTCGACGGAACCAGAGTGACGGGCTGGCTGTCGGACGTACAGGAAGATGGATTATTACGCTGGCGCCCCTCCGTTCTGAATGTCGCCCACGGAATGCAGCTCTGGATTGAGCATCTCGTCTACTGTGCCTGCGGTTACGCTGGCGAAAGCCGGATGTACGGACGCAAAGATTCACTGTGGCGTTTCCCGCACATGGAGAGGGAGCAGGCCAATAAATATCTGACGCAACTGCTTGAGGGGTATAAAGAAGGTTTGTGCCAGCCGCTGCTCTTATTACACAACAGCGGTGGTGCATGGATAAAAACCTGTTACGACCCGCTAAATAATGCCATTTTATGGGATGAGGAGACGCAGCAGAAAGCGCGCAATAAGCTGCTGGCTGCATGGGAAGGAAACCATATGGTCGAAGGTGAAGGCGCTGATATTTGGCTGCAACGTTTGTACCGTACGCTTGATGCGGAGTACTACGACGCCATTATCAGAGAAGCCGAGCGTTACCTTCTGCCGCTGTTCCGTTTCAACCAATCCTGAACAAGGATTGTATAAAAATTGCACAGCCCGGCGAGTTCATTTATGATGCGCTTCTTGCTCAGGGCTGGCGAAATACAACAACGGCGTTCTACGGATTGCTTCAAAAAGTTGTTAATGATGAGTGAGTTAGTGAAGACGAGGTTTGTTAATGCCTAAATGCAGCACCTGGTTTACCGCGCTTTTCTTGTTCGTTGCTCTTTGGGCACCCTTCAGTCAGGCAGATAACGGATGGCAACCTGTTCAGGACACCATTCGTAAAAGTGAAAAAGATCCTCGTCAGTATCAGGCTATTCGTTTGGATAACGGTATGACCGTGCTGCTGGTTTCCGATCCGCAGGCGGTGAAGTCGCTCTCTGCGCTGGTGGTGCCTGTCGGATCGCTCGAAGACCCTGACGCGCACCTCGGACTCGCGCATTTCCTCGAACATATGACCCTGATGGGCTCCAAAAAATACCCCGATCCGGATAGTCTGTCCGAATTCCTCAAAAAACACGGCGGCAGCCACAACGCCAGTACCGCCACCTACCGCACCGCGTTTTACCTGGAAGTGGAAAACGACGCGCTCGATGGTGCTGTAGACCGCCTGGCTGACGCCATTGCTGAACCTAATCTTGCGGCGCAATACGCCGAGCGTGAGCGTAATGCGGTGAACGCCGAGCTGACCATGGCACGTGCGCGTGACGGTATGCGCATGGCGCAGGTCAGCGCTGAAACTATCAACCCCGCTCATCCTGGCTCGCGTTTTTCCGGCGGCAACCTTGAAACCCTACGCGACAAACCCGGCAGCAAACTGCTGGATGCACTGGTGGCATTCAGGGATAAATACTATTCTGCGAACCTGATGAAAGCGGTTATCTACAGCAATAAACCGCTACCGGAACTGGCGAAAATAGCTGCCGAAACCTACGGTCGTGTGCCCAATAAAAATATCGAAAAGCCGGTGATAGACGTGCCGGTGGTGACCGACGCGCAAAAAGGGATATTTATCCACTATGTGCCGGCCATGCCGCGTAAGGCGGTACGCATTGAATTTCGTATCGACAACAACAGCGATAAATTCCGTAGCAAAACCGACGAACTTATTGGTTATCTGATCGGTAACCGCAGCCACGATACGCTGTCAGACTGGCTGCAAAAGCAGGGGCTGGCCGAGAGCGTACGGGCCGATTCTGACCCGATGGTTACCGGCAATAGCGGGGTCTTTGCCATCTCTGTCTCCCTGACGGATAAAGGCCTGGCCAACCGTGACCAGGTGGTCGCCGCGGTATTTAGCTATCTAAATCAGCTGCGTTCTAAGGGAATCGACAAGCGTTATTTTGATGAGCTGGCCCACGTGCTGGATCTCGATTTCCGCTACCCGTCCATCACCCGCGATATGGATTATATCGAATGGCTGGCGGATACCATGCTGCGTGTGCCAGTCGCCCATACGCTGGATGCTGCTAACATAGCCGACCAGTACGATCCTGAGGCGATTAAAGCGCGTCTGGACATGATGACGCCACAAAACGCCCGCGTGTGGTTTATCAGCCCGCAGGAGCCGCATAATAAAACTGCCTATTTTGTGGATGCGCCTTATGAAGTCGACAAAATTTCTGCGCAGACCTTCGCCGACTGGCAGCAGAAAGCGGATGCCATCAAGCTTGAGCTGCCCCGGCTGAACCCTTACATTCCGGATGACTTTACGCTTTATAAGCCGGAGAAGCAGTACGAACATCCTGAGCTGCTGATACACGAGCCGGATCTGCGCGTGGTGTATATGCCGAGCCGCTATTTTGGCAACGAGCCGAAAGCGGATGTTACGCTGGTGCTGCGTAATCCTCAGGTGATGAACAGCGCGAAAAATCAGGTGCTGTTTGCCATCAACGACTATCTGGCGGGCATCGCGCTTGACGAATTAAGCAATCAGGCGTCCGTTGGCGGGATTGGTTTTTCTTCTAACGCCAATAGCGGGCTGATGATCAACGCCAACGGCTATACTCAGCGCCTGCCGCAGCTTTTTGAGGCGCTGCTGAAGGGGTATTTTAGCTACACCCCAACTCAGGAGCAGCTGGATCAGGCCAAATCCTGGTATGCACAGATGATGGACTCGGCGGAAAAAGGCAAAGCCTTTGAGCTGGCTATCTCACCGGTGCAGATGATCTCTCAGGTCCCTTATTTTGAGCGCAGTACCCGCCGCGCTCTGCTGCCAGCATTGACGCTTAAAGACGTGCTTGATTACCGTGCGCGGCTGAAAACTAACTCTCGGCCTGAATTTATGGTTATCGGCAACATGTCTCCAGATCAGACCAAACAGCTGGCAGAAAACGTCAAAGCGCAGCTGGCGCCTAAGGGCGGCGAATGGTGCCGCAATGATGATGTGCTGATTAATAAGCAGCACCTGGCGATGTTTGAAAAGGCCGGAAGCAGCACGGACTCAGCGCTGGCGGCGGTTTATGTACCAAAAGGCTATAACGAAGCGACCAGCACGGCGTATGGCTCGATGCTGGGGCAAATTATTCAGCCGTGGTTCTATAATCAGCTGAGAACGCAGGAGCAGCTTGGCTATGCGGTATTTGCTTTCCCGATGTCGATTGGCCGCCAGTGGGGCGTGGGCTTCCTGCTGCAAAGCAGCGATAAGCAGCCTGCTTACCTGTATAAACGGTTTAAGGCGTTTTACCCGGTTATCGAGAAAAAGCTGCGCGGTATGAGCGGTGCCGAGTTTGCCCAAATCCAGCAGGGGATGATTGCCCAGATGCAGCAGGCTCCACAAACCCTCGCGGAAGAGGCGGCGCAGTTAAGCAAAGATTTCGATCGCCGAAACATGGCGTTTGATTCCCGTGATAAAGTGATAGCCGAAATTAAGAAATTAACGCCGCAGAAGCTGGCTGATTTCTTCCATCAGGCAGTGATAGCTCCCCAGGGGATGGCGGTGCTGTCACAGATTTCCGGTAGCCATAACGGCAAAGCAGACTATGCGGCACCAAAAGGGTGGAAAACCTGGGAGGGGGCCAGCAGTCTGCAACAGACGTTACCACGAGTAAGCGAGAAATAATGACCGATGTAGCCGCGCAGCCCCTTGATCCTTTAAGTTTACCGCTGTTCGGTGAACGGTTGATAGAAGCCTCCGCGGGCACCGGTAAGACGTTTACCATCGCTGCGCTTTACCTGCGGCTGCTGCTGGGGCTGGGGGAGGAGAATGCCTTTCCTCGCCCGCTCGGCGTAGAAGAGCTGCTGGTGGTGACTTTTACCGAAGCGGCCACGGAAGAACTGCGTGGCCGTATTCGGGCAAATATCCACGAACTACGCATCGCCTGCATTCGCAATCGTACTCAAAATCCCCTGCTACACAATCTGCTTGCCCGAATAGAGAACAAGCAGCTCGCTGCGCGCACCTTGCTGTTAGCTGAACAGCAAATGGATGAGGCGGCAATCTTCACTATTCACGGTTTTTGCCAGCGGATGCTCAGTCTCAATGCTTTTGAGTCCGGAATGTTGTTTGAACAGCAACTTATCGAAGATGAGTCCGTGCTGCGCCGCCACGCCTGTGCTGACTTCTGGCGTCGTCACTGCTATCCGTTGCCTAAACCTGTCGCGCAGGCGATGAGTGAAGAATGGTCCGGTCCGGAGGCGCTTCTGCGGGATATCAATAGCTGGCTTCAGGGCGAGCAACCGCAGCTGAAACAGCCCCCGGCGGATGACGAAACGCTGCTGGCCCGACATGAAAAGATTATCGCCGCCATCGACGACGTCAAATCTCAGTGGCGGGCGGCGGCGGATGAACTGGCGAGCCTGATTAACGATTCTGGCGTAGATAAACGCAGCTACAGCAGTAAACATTTACCGAACTGGCTGGAGATTGTCGGCCAGTGGGCGCAGCTGGACACGACCAGCTATCAGCTCCCGGACGCGCTGGCTAAGTTTGCACAAAGCACGCTTGAAGAGAAAACCAAAAAAGGCGAAGTACCGCGGCACAGCCTGTTCAGCGCGATAGATGCCTTGCTGGCGGAACCGCTGACGCTCCGCGACCTGGTGATAGCCAGGGCTATGGCGGAAATTCGCTACATTGTACAGCAGGAGAAGCGTCGCCGCGGTGAACTGGGTTTTGACGATATGCTGAGCCGGCTCGATGAATCTTTGCATCAGCCCGGTGGCGATGCCTTAGCTGCGGCTATTCGTGGGCGCTTTCCGGTGGCGATGATCGATGAATTCCAGGATACCGATCCCCAGCAGTACCGCATCTTCCGCCGTCTGTATATCCAGCAGCAAGACACCGCGCTGCTGCTGATTGGTGACCCGAAGCAGGCTATTTATGCTTTCCGCGGCGCTGATATTTTTACCTACATGAAAGCACGTCATGAGGTGAGCGCCCACTACACGTTGGACACTAACTGGCGCTCGGCGCCTGCGATGATCCACGGCGTAAACACGCTGTTCCAGCAGGTCGAAAACCCTTTCTTATTCCGCCAGATCCCCTTCCTGCCGGTGAAGTCAGCCCCGCGCAATAGTGGCCTGCGGTTTACCGTCGGCGGCGAACGCCAGGCGGCGGTGAAAATGTGGCTTCAGCCTGGCGATGGCACAGGTGTAAGTGATTACCAACAAGCTATGGCGACGCAGTGTGCCCGGCAAATTCGTGACTGGCTAACCGCCGGTCAGCACGGCGAAGCGCTGCTTTGGGAAGGGGATGTATCTCGCCCGCTCAGGGCATCGGATATGACGATTCTGGTGCGCAGCCGGGGCGAAGCGGCCATCGTGCGTGATGCCCTCGGCGCGTTAAACATTCCTTCGGTGTATCTCTCTAATCGTGACTCCGTATTTGCCACCCCTGAAGCACGTGAGCTGCTGTGGGTTCTGCAGGCGGTGCTGGCCCCGGAAATAGAAACGGCGATGCGCAGCGCAATTGCGACGGGCATGCTTGGCCTTGATGCACTGACTATCGAGTCGTTGAACAAAGATGAGCTGGCCTGGGATAGCCTGGTTGAAGAGTTTTTTGATTACCGTGAGCTGTGGCTCAAGCGCGGCGTGATGCCGATGCTGAGAGCATTGATCCGAGCGAGAAATATTGCCGAAAACCTGCTGGCAACGCCGGGAGGAGAGCGCCGACTGACGGATATCCTGCATATCAGCGAGCTTCTGCAGGAAGCGTCTGTGGAAATGGAGAGCGAGCACGCGCTGGTGCGCTGGCTGGCGCAGCGCATTGCCGAGCCGGACAGTAACGCGTCAAGCCAACAGCTGCGGCTGGAAAGCGATAAACATCTGGTGCAGGTGGTAACCATCCACAAATCCAAAGGGCTGGAGTATCCGCTGGTCTGGCTGCCATTTATCGCCAATTACCGCCCGCAGAGCAGCGGCCTGTATCACGATCGCACAACGTTTACCTCATTGCTGGATTTAAGCAACGATGAAGAAAGCCTGGGGCTGGCAGAAGAAGAACGCCTGGCCGAGGATCTCCGGTTGCTGTATGTAGCGCTGACCCGCTCCGTCTGGCACTGCAGCCTGGGCGTGGCGCCGCTGTTCCGTGGTTCCCGGGCAAAAAAAGGCAGCAGCGACCTGCACCTCAGTGCGCTGGGCTATTTGCTGCAGAAAGGGGAAGCGCTTGATGCTGAAGGGCTGCGCCAGGCGCTGGATTCTCTCAAAAGCGAAGCCATTGACGTTGAACCGCTGCCACCGGGTGAGGATTCTCCGTGGCAGCCGGTCTCCAGCGTGTTGCCAGAGCTTGCCGCCCGCCAGCTCAAGCGTCGAATCTCGGATAACTGGCGCGTGACCAGTTATTCTGGTCTGCAGCAGCACGGCAGCAGCCGGGTACTGGATTTAGTGCCGCGCCTTGACGTCGACGCGGTAGGGGAAGCCCCGGAGCAAAGTGAGCCGTTACTTACGCCGCATACTTTCCCACGTGGCGCTTCGCCAGGCACTTTCTTGCACAGCCTTTTCGAAGAGGTTGATTTTACTCAGCCGGTAGATAGCGAGAAAACGGAACAACACCTGCTTGCCAACGGGTTTAGCGTCGAATGGGGGCCGGTGGTGAGCCGCTGGCTGGAGGAGGTGCTGGCTGCGCCGCTCAATGACACAGGGGTTGCCCTGAAACTGCTTTCTGCAAAGGAAAGACAGGCGGAGCTGGAATTTTATTTACCCATCGACAATGAGCTACAGGCCCCGGCGTTAGACGCACTGATTCGCCATTACGACCCGCTGTCTGCTGGTTGCCCGCCTTTGGACTTCCGTCAGGTGAAGGGGATGCTGAAGGGGTTTATCGATCTGGTCTTCCGCTGGCAGGGACGCTACTACCTGCTGGACTATAAATCTAACTGGCTGGGAGAGGACAGCAGCGCCTACACCCAGCAAGCCATGGCTCAGGCAATGCAGTCTCATCGCTACGACTTGCAGTACCAGCTTTATACGCTGGCGCTGCATCGCTACCTGCGCCATCGCATGGCAGGTTATGACTACCAGCAGCACTTTGGCGGGGTGATTTATCTGTTCCTGCGCGGCGTGGAGCAGGGGAAACCTGAGCAGGGTATTTTTTCCACCCGGCCAGATATAGCACTGATTGACGCGATGGACGCGCTCTTTGCCGGGGAAACAGAGGAGTTGGACCTGTGAGCATGTCGCAGCTACTTAATCAGGCGGTCACGCTAAAAGCCCTCAGGCCGCTGGATTCGCAATTTGCGATGATGGTTGCGAACGATGAACAGCCCGCCGTTATGCTGGCGGCTGCATTGCTAAGTCACGAATCGGGCGAAGGGCATGTGTGCCTGCCGCTTGAACGCATAAAACCTGAATATGTGTTCGCGGGCAAACACCCTGAGCTGGTGGCTCAACTTTTTGCTGAAGCTGCGCCAGAGGCTGGCTGGAAAAGTGCATTACTGGCCGCGCATTCGGTGAGCACGGCCGATGAACCCACGCCACTCAAGCTTATCGACAACCGGCTTTATCTCAACCGCATGTGGAGCAATGAGCAGCGGGTAGCCGCATTTTTTGGCGAACATAATCAACCGATAGCGCTCGATGAGGCGCAGCTTCGTCGCAGTCTCGACGAGTTGTTTGGCGTTAGCCAGCAGACGGACTGGCAGAAGGTGGCCGCGGCGGTCGCGCTGACGCGCCGTATCTCGGTTATCTCAGGCGGGCCGGGCACCGGAAAAACCACGACGGTGGCAAAACTGCTGGCCGCGCTGGTGCAGCTTTCTGACGGTCAGCCCCTGCGTATTCAGCTTGCTGCCCCAACGGGCAAGGCGGCTGCGCGCTTAACGGAATCGTTGGGGAGCGCGCTGCGTCAGCTGCCGCTAAGCGACGAGCAGAAAAAGCGCCTGCCGGAAGAGGCGTCAACGTTGCACCGTCTGTTGGGGGCGCAGCCAAACAGCCAGCGCCTGCGCCACCATTCTGGTAACCCTCTGCACCTTGATGTGCTGGTGGTGGATGAAGCTTCAATGGTGGATTTACCGATGATGTCCCGGCTTATTGATGCTTTGCCAGAGCAGGCGAGGGTTATCTTCCTGGGAGATAGAGATCAGCTGGCGTCTGTGGAAGCAGGGGCGGTGCTGGGCGATATCTGCCATTACGTGAATGACGGTTATTCGGCGCAGCGTGCGGAACAACTGCAGCGGCTCACGGGCTGTACGGTTCCCGTAAGTGAGAGTAACCGGGCAAGCGCGCTGCGTGACGGGCTTTGCCTGCTGCGTAAGAGCTACCGATTCGACAGCCAGTCGGGTATCGGCCAGCTGGCGTTTGCCGTGAATGCCAGTGACAGCAGGCAGGTGAAGGCCGCTTTTGGACAGGGTTTCACGGATATCTCGCTGCAGCCGCTGCTTGAGCCTGAGGATTACGCTGAAATGATAGCCGAGGTGGTGAGGGGCTATGGTGCCTATTTGCAGCTGGTGCGTCAGCAGGCCGATCCTGCAACAATCCTCAGCGCTTTCAGCCGTTATCAGCTGCTGTGTGCATTGCGTGAAGGTCCCTTCGGCGTGAGCGGCCTGAACGAGCGTATTGAACAGGCTTTGGTGCTGGCGCGGCTTATCCCGCGGCCATCTCAGGCTCTTTCGCGCTGGTATGATGGTCGTCCGGTGATGATTGCCCGTAATGACAGCTCTCTTGGTTTATTTAACGGTGATATCGGTATTGCGTTGCAGCGTGAAGAGGGGCTCCGTGTCTGGTTCCCGATGCCGGACGGGACGGTGAAATCAGTTCAGCCAAGCCGCCTTCCTGCCCACGATACGGCTTTCGCCATGACGGTGCATAAATCTCAGGGGTCTGAGTTCGACCATGCCGCGCTGGTGCTGCCTAATCAGTTTGTACCGGTGGTGACGCGTGAACTGGTGTACACCGCGATAACGCGCGCCCGTAAGCGGCTGTCGCTGTATGCCGATGAGCGCGTACTACACAAAGCGATAGCCACGCGTACGGAGCGCCGCAGCGGGCTAATGGCGATTTTCGCCGGGGAGTAAAGTGAAAGGGGAAGGCTAAACGCCTTCCCTTTTTTCAGGTCAGATCGGCCATCAGCACTTTTGATTTACGCTGATAGTTGTACATCTCTTTTTTGCTCGCTGGCAGCAGTTCCACGTCTACCGGTAGGAAGCCTCGCTCCTGGAACCAGTGGATACTGCGGGTGGTCAATACAAACAGCTTGCTGAGCCCCATCTGCCGCGCCTGGTTGGCGATGCGATTAAGCAGCTCTTCACCTCGCGACGAACTGCGATAGTCAGGATGCACGGCCACGCAGGCCATTTCACCGATGCTTTCCTCCGGGAACGGATAGAGTGCCGCACAGGCAATTGTCAGGTTATCGCGCTGAATAATGGTGAATTTATCGATTTCCATTTCAAGCTGCTCGCGGGAGCGGCGAACCAGAATACCCTGCTGTTCCAGCGGGCGAATTAATTCCAGAATACCGCCGATGTCATTGATGGTAGCGCGGCGGATTTGCTCCGCGCTTTCCATCACAATCTGCGTGCCGATACCGTCGCGTGAGAACAGTTCCTGCAGGAGTGCGCCATCTTCCTGATAGCTCAGCAGGTGGCTACGGCGAACGCCGCTGCGGCAGGCTTTAACGGCACCGCGCAGGAAGCGCACGGTACCGGAGTGGTAATCGCCGGTGCTTTCCAGCGCTTCAATCCGCTGCTGTGCGTCGTTCGGAAACAGCTCGGAGATGACGTTACCCAGATCGTCGGTGACGCCCTGAGCGGAGCAGAACCCAATCATCTTTTCTGCCTTTAGCTTAACCGCAAGCTGGGTGGCGACTTCTTCAGAGGTGAGGTTAAAGCTTTCACCGGTCACCGAAACCGCCACTGGCCCCATCAGCACGATAGCACCGCTGTCCAGCTGGCGGTGAATTGCGTCTTCATCAATGCGGCGAACGCGCCCGCTGTGGCAATAGTCCACGCCGTCATCCACACCCAGAGGTTGCGCAATGATGAAGTTGCCGCTCACCACGTTGATATGGGCGCCCTGTAGCGGCGTATTACCGAGGCTCATCGAGAGCCGGGCGGTGATGTCCAGCTGCAAAAGCCCGGCCGCCTGCTTAACCAGTTCAAGCGTTTTCGCATCAGTGACGCGGGTATGCTTATGATAGACAGGCTCATGATGGTGTTCTGCCAGATTTTCATCAATCTGTGGACGAGCTCCGTACACCACCACAAGGCGAATACCCAGGCTATGAAGCAGGCCAATGTCGTTGACGATGCTGGAAAAGTTTTCATGTTCAATGGCTTCGCCGCCGAGCATGATGACAAACGTTTTTCCCCGGTGGGCATTAATATAGGGAACAGAATGGCGGAATCCCTGGACCAGTTCGGTTCTACGTTCCTTTACCACGGCACACCCTCATTGCATGTTTATTCGTAATTTATGTATTTTTATTCTTTTATGGTGCCGGGTGCAAGCGCCAATTTTCATCCAGGATAAAATTCCTTAACGATGGGGATGTGTGACCTTTTCTGAACGTTTACCCTTTTATAGATGACAGTAACCGCGTGTTTCGCTAAAGTTTTTGGCTCAAAAAACAAATTCATCTACTAATGATTATTGCTCAGGGGAGCCATGCCAGATTCCAGTTCGTTAATGAGTCGCCGCCGTTTACTTCAGGGTGCAGGAGCAATGTGGCTGTTGAGCGTCAGCAAGGTCGGTTTTGCTGCCTCAAGCCAGGTGATTGCCGTGCGCGTCTGGCCGGCCTCGTCTTATACCCGCGTGACGCTGGAGTCGAACCATCAGCTTAAATATCGCCAGTTCGCGCTCAGTAATCCTGAGCGAGTTGTGGTGGATATAGAAGGGGCGCATTTAAATTCAGTCTTAAAAGGTATTGGTAGCCAGGTTCGTGGTGACGATCCTTTTATTAAGTCGGCGCGCGTTGGCCAGTTCGACCCAAAGACCGTACGTATGGTTTTTGAATTGAAACAAAACGTTACTCCACATTTGTTCGGGTTGGCACCGGTAGCGGAATTTAAAGAACGCCTGGTGATGGATCTTTATCCGGCAAATATGAATAGTGAACAAGATCCGCTGCTCGCGTTACTTGAAGATTACAATAACGGCCAGCTGGACAAGAAAATGCCGGTGGAAAAAGGACCGCAGCCTGGCAAAGCCGGGCGAGATCGCCCGATTGTCATCATGCTCGATCCCGGGCATGGCGGCGAAGATCCTGGCGCCATTGGTCCGAATAAGACCCGCGAAAAAGATATTGTGCTCAGCATCGCCCGCAAGCTGAAAGCGCTGCTCGATAAAGAGGCCAATATGAAGGCTTATATGACGCGCAACGAGGACGTGTTTATTCCGTTAAAGGTACGGGTTGCTAAGGCTCAAAAGCAGCGGGCGGATCTGTTTGTTTCTATTCATGCTGACGCGTTTACTACGGCTGCCGCCCGCGGATCGTCGGTATTCGCGCTATCCACCAAGGGCGCTACCAGTACCGCGGCGAAATATCTGGCGCAAACGCAGAACGCCGCAGACTTAATTGGTGGCGTTGGCAAAAGCGGGGATCGCTATCTTGACCACACAATGTTCGACATGGTGCAGTCGCTGACCATCAACGACAGTCTGAAGTTTGGTAAAGAGGTGCTTAACCGGCTTGGGCGAGTAAACAAACTGCATAAAAACAGCGTTGATCAGGCCGGGTTTGCGGTACTAAAAGCGCCGGATATTCCGTCTATTCTGGTGGAAACTGCCTTCCTCAGTAACCCCGCG
The DNA here is from genome assembly GCA_009668225.1 of Enterobacteriaceae bacterium RIT693. Classification (GTDB taxonomy): domain Bacteria; phylum Pseudomonadota; class Gammaproteobacteria; order Enterobacterales; family Enterobacteriaceae; genus Cedecea. The sequence goes on from WJYK01000009.1 coordinate 108,697, forward strand.
GAAGAGCGCAAGCTGCGCACGGCGAAATTCCAGCAGGAGGTAGCAGAGTCTATTCTCGCAGGCATCAAGGCCTACTTCTCGGACAGTTCTAAGCTGGCGAGAAGAGGGTAGATGAACAAGGAGCGCCGCAACGTATCGGGCACTCCTTATTATTATCACCGCGTTACTTTTCTTGTATACCACCAGAATATCAGCGCCAGTAAACTGATCCCCGCGCCCAGCAGGCATACACCTTGCCATCCAGCTTCAGCAAAAGTTAGCGTGGTGCTCATCGCGCCGGCTCCGCTCCCGGCGGCATAGAACAGCATATACAGCCCTACCAGCCGGCTGTGGGCTTCTGGGGGCGCCCGGAAAATCATGCTCTGATTGGTGACGTGCAGCGCCTGACCGCCCAAATCGAGCAAAATAATCCCAACCACCAGCGCGCCCAGGGACCAGGCCATCAATGACAGCGGCCACCAGGCCAGCAGCAGCAATAGTAATGCCGCGAGGCTGGTACGCTGCGATAGCCCCCGATCTGACCACTTCCCGGCGCGTGAGGCGGCTAACGCCCCCACTGCGCCAACCAGCCCGAAAGCACCAATCACCGTGTGAGAGAAACCGTAGGGAGCGGCGCTGAGCGGCAGCACCAGTGCGCTCCAGAAAACGTTAAATGCCGCAAACATTAGCAACGCCAGGACGCCACGAACTTGCAGCACTTTGTCCTGACGGAGCAGGGTAAACATCGATCCTATCAGCGTGAAATAGCGCCGGGTTGCTGTTGCCGCAGGCAGCTCTGGAAGCTTGCGCCACAGGGGCAAAGCGATGACCAGCATCAATAGAGCAGAACAGATATAGACCGCTCGCCAGCCAGCAATATCGCTGATGCCTCCGGCAAAGACGCGCGCCAGAAGCAGGCCAATGAACACGCCGCTTTGCGCGGAACCCACGACATGCCCTCGCTCATGAGGCGCAGCCGCGCTGGCGGCATAGGCAATTAACCCTTGGGTCATGGCTGTGCCCAGTAGGCCCACGGCGAGCAAGCTTATCAGCAGCGCTGGCGCAGAATGCGCAACGGCCACCGAGATGAGCGCGACAATCAGGCCAAAAATCTGAAATGCCATTAACCTACGGCGATTCAGTAAATCGCCCAGAGGCACCAGGAGAAGTAAAGCCAGGGCACAGCCTACCTGCGTGGCCGTAATAAGCCCGCCGATGGCCGCATGGCTAATGCCAAAATCCTCCGCCAGGTTATCCAGCAGAGGCTGGGCATAGTAAACATTCGCTACGCTCAGGCCGCTGGCGATGGAAAAAAGTGCCACCAGACTCGTGGGCATCCTGATTGTGTCATTTTGAGGCTGCCCATAGCAGGCAGCCTCTTCGATAAATAACGTTTTCCGCATCCTCTCACTCCGGATAATCTAGTTGCAAAACAAAACTGATTGAAGCGTAGATAATCGAGTTTTAAAATGCAACTTGTTTACCAGGTGATTGAGGGGAAAAAAATGTCACAGCAAAATAGCGCCAACCAGTTTTGCCCGGTAGCGCGCTGTATCGAGGCCATTGGCGATCGCTGGTCGCTGCTGATTGTGCGCGACGCGTTTGACGGCGTCCGGCGCTTTGGGGATTTTCAGCGTAGTCTGGGAGTCGCCAGAAATATTCTTTCTGACCGATTACGTAAGCTTGTTGAAGCTGGCGTGCTGAATATGCAGGCCGCGTCCGACGGTACCGCTTATCAGGAATATGTTTTAACCCCGATGGGGATGAGTTTGTTCCCGGTTGTGGTGGCGCTGCGTCAGTGGGGGGAGTGCTATTTATTCGCGGAGAATGAGCCGCACTCGGTGCTTGTTGAGAAACATAGCGGTCAACCCGTGCCCTTCATGACGCCCGTTTTACCCGATGGCGGCGTTTTGCTTCCGGAAGACGCAGTTGTGCGTAAAGTGTTGATTAAAGAAGAATGAGTGAGAAAAGGAAGTCGTGGGAAGAGATTCAGGCTGCAGAAACAAAAAAACACCCGTAAGGGTGTTCTCAATGTTGGTTGCGGGGGCCGGATTTGAACCGACGACCTTCGGGTTATGAGCCCGACGAGCTACCAGGCTGCTCCACCCCGCGTCCGTCATACTACTTTTTTAATGATTATCCATCATTGCGCTGTTAAAGCAGCGACTTTTAATTGGTTGCGGGGGCCGGATTTGAACCGACGACCTTCGGGTTATGAGCCCGACGAGCTACCAGGCTGCTCCACCCCGCGTCCGTCATACTAATTTCTTAATGATTATTCATCATTGCGCTATTAAACCAGCGACTTTTAGTTGGTTGCGGGGGCCGGATTTGAACCGACGACCTTCGGGTTATGAGCCCGACGAGCTACCAGGCTGCTCCACCCCGCGTCCGTGGATGCGCACTATACTCTGCTCGCTTTTTGTTGCAACCTTTTTTTGGCAGAAATGCCTGAATTTCCCATTGGTTGTTGAATTTACCCGCACAATGACCCTGAACAGACGTTTTTGCTACGCAGGCCGTTCAACTCGTTTAATTCTCGCGGCGCGTTTGCTATCTTCGGCGAGGCATACAGAGGCAACCAGCAGGGCGAGAGAGTAATGAAAGGACGTTGGATTAAGTACATAGCAGCGGGAGCCATGTTAACCATGCTGGCTGCCTGTTCATCAAAACCGACCGATCGCGGTCAACAATATAAAGATGGGAAGTTTTCCCAGCCTTTCTCACTGGTGAATCAGCCTGATGCGGTAGGTGCGCCTATAAATGGCGGCGACTATGCCGAGCAGATTAATCAGATTCGTTCCGCGTCTCCGCGTCTCTATAGTAATGGCAGCGATATCTATAATGCGGTACAGCAGTGGCTGCGTGCCGGCGGCGATACTCGTCAATTGAAACAGTTTGGCCTCGATGCCTGGCAGATGGAAGGGGCGGACAACTACGGTAACGTGCAGTTTACCGGCTACTACACTCCGGTCATTCAGGCTCGACATACCCGCCAGGGTGAATTCCAGTACCCGATTTATCGTATGCCGCCAAAACGCGGTCGGCTGCCATCCCGTGCAGAAATCTACAGCGGCGGGCTGAGCGAAAGCTACGTCCTGGCCTACAGCAACTCCCTGATGGATAACTTCATTATGGACGTTCAGGGCAGCGGCTACATCGATTTTGGCGACGGCCAGCCTTTGACCTTCTTCGGCTATGCCGGAAAAAATGGTCACGCCTACCGCAGCATCGGCAAGGTGTTGATCGACCGTGGTGAAGTGAAGAAAGAAGATATGTCGATGCAGGCCATTCGCCATTGGGGAGAAACCCACAGCGAAGCACAAGTGCGCGAGCTGCTTGAGCAGAACCCTTCTTTTGTCTTCTTCAAGCCCGCAAGCTATGCGCCGGTGAAAGGCGCGAGCGCGGTACCTTTGATTGGCCGCGCCTCCGTAGCGTCTGACCGCTCTATTATTCCTGCCGGCACCACGCTGCTGACTGAAGTCCCACTGTTGGATAACAGCGGCAAATTCACCGGCCAGTACGAGCTGCGCGTGATGGTAGCGCTGGACGTTGGCGGCGCGATTAAAGGCCAGCATTTCGATATCTATCAGGGCATTGGCCCGGATGCCGGGCATCGCGCGGGTTGGTATAACCACTATGGTCGCGTCTGGGTGCTGAAGCCGGCACCGGGGGCTGGCAGCAGCGGTAACGTTTTTAGCGGTTAATGCGGCAACGTTTCCACCTTTTCCTGCGGGCTGTATAATCAGCCCGTAGAGGCAACTGGCATAGTTCATTGTCCTTAAAGGTTTGAGTTATGACCTGATAAAGATAACGAATAATGTTCTCTGGTTTGCCCCAAACAACCGAAAACCACGTTTTTCGGTTGTTTGTCACCGAATGAGCGGGCTGTATAATCAGCCCGTTTTTTATTTCTGAGGATTTCCCCGATGTCTGTCGTTCTCTCTGATGCCTGGCTACAACGCTTTGGCGGAACCGCTCGTCTGTATGGCCAGCCGGCGCTACAGCTTTTCGCTGAGGCTCACGTTTGCGTGATTGGCATCGGCGGCGTGGGTTCATGGGCGGCAGAGGCGCTGGCGCGTACCGGTATTGGTGCCATCACACTTATCGATATGGACGACGTTTGTGTGACCAACACGAACCGTCAAATCCACGCGCTAAAAGATAACGTCGGGCAGGCCAAAACGGAAGTCATGGCCGCACGTATCCAGGAGATTAACCCCGAGTGCCGCGTCACGGTGGTGGATGACTTTATTACCGCCGATAACGCCGCTGAGCTTCTGAATCAAGGGTTTAGCTATGTTATTGACGCGATTGATAGCGTGCGTCCAAAAGCGGCGTTAATCGCGTATTGCCGTCGCTACAAGATCCCGCTGGTGACCACCGGCGGCGCAGGCGGGCAGATAGATCCGACGCAGATCCAGGTCAGCGATCTGGCAAAAACCATTCAGGATCCGCTGGCGGCCAAGCTGCGAGAAAGATTGAAAAGCGATTTTGGCGTGGTGAAGAACAGCAAAGGGAAATTTGGCGTGGACTGTGTATTTTCTACCGAGGCGCTGGTGTACCCGCAGGCTGACGGTTCGGTTTGCGCCATGAAAAGCACCGCTGAAGGCCCAAAACGCATGGACTGTGCTTCGGGGTTTGGCGCGGCAACAATGGTGACCGCCAGCTTTGGTTTTGTGGCGGTATCCCACGTGCTGAAGAAAATGATGGCGAAGGCGGCGCGTACTGCCGCTTAATTAATCCTCGCGCGCGGCCTCTTGAACGGCCGCAGCTAGCGCCGTAAGCCCGCTGCTGCGGGAAGCGCTGAGCTGATGGCGGAGCCCCAGATCGTCAAACAGGCTAAGCGGATCGTTTCCCAGCAGCTGCTCCGCGGTTTTCCCTTCTACTGCCGTTAATAGCACCGCTAATAAACCTCGCACGATACGCCCTTCACTGTCGCCGTAGAAATGCAGCGTGCCGTCCGGCTGGCGCTCGTGGCCGAGCCAGACGCGGTTTTCGCAGCCGCTGATTTCAATGCTTTCGGTTTTTAACGCTTCCGGCAGAGTGGGCAGCTTTTTACCCAATAAAATAAGCTGGCGATATTTATCTTCCCACTGCTGCTGCGTAGAAAACGTGGCGCGTAAGCTCTCTTCGCTAATGGATGAGCCAAAAGGATGGTTAGCCAGCATTCAGTCCACCAGAATATTGAGGGCGCTGTCGACCGCTGCGAGCAGTTCGTTCACGTCCTGATGCGTGTTGTACGGCGCAAAAGAGGCGCGCAGCGTGCCGCTGACGCCTAACGCCGCCATTAAAGGCTGAGCGCAATGCTGGCCAGCTCGTAGCGCGATGCCTGACTCCGCCAGGAGCGTCACCATATCGCTGTGGTGCACGCCTGCAAAATCAAATGCCAGCAGGCTTGAGTCCTGGCAGCGGAAACTGCGAAAACCCTGGCGTTTAGCAAGCCCGGACTCGGCGAGCGTTGCCAGGCTACGGCTCCAGCTCTCTGCCTGCTGCAGATCGATATCTTCAAGCCATTCGAGTGCGGCGCTGAGACCAATAACGCCAGCGACGTTTGGCGTGCCGGCTTCAAAGCGATACGGAACCGGCTGAGTTTTAAAGCCGTCGAACGACACGTGGGTGATCATTTTTCCGCCACCAAGCCACGGTGACATCTGCTCCAGCAGCTCTGCCTTACCGTAGAGAGCGCCAATCCCGGTTGGACCATACAGTTTATGGGCCGAGAAGGCGTAAAAGTCGATATCCAGCGCCTGCACATCCGGCGGGCAGTGAACAATGCCCTGTGCGCCATCGACCATCACAATGGCACCAGCATCATGGGCTAGCTTAATGGCTTTTGCCAGGTCCGGGCAGCCGCCGGTGACGTTAGACATTTGCCCCAGAGCCAGGATACGCGTGCGGTCGTTAAGCAATGACGGCAGCAGGCTAACATCAGGCAGGGCCTGGCTATCCAGAGGTAGTTTCACCACTTTCGCATCTGTCTGTTCCGCCACCATCAGCCACGGCACAAAGTTGGCGTGATGCTCGGCTTCACTGACGATGATTTCATCCCCAGCCTGCAGGCGGTGGCGGGCATAGCACTGCGCAACCAGGTTAATGGCTTCGGTAGTGCCGCGAGTCCAGACCACGGATTTACCGCTTTCCGCATTGAGCAACCGCGCAACCTGTTCGCGTGCGGCTTCGTAGCGGGCGGTAAGGCGCTGTGCCTCGGGAAACTGGCTACGGTGAACGTTACCTGCGCTCAGACTGTAAAACTGCTGAGTCGCCGCGATTACGGCCTGGGGTTTAAGCGCTGTGGCCGCACTGTCGAGATAGACGCCGGCATCTGCCAGCGCCGGAAACTGCGCACGAAAATGGGCGGGATTATATGCTGTCATGGTGATCCTCAATTCAATGCGTAGATCGTCGCGCAAATTGTGCCGCGGCACAAGGTTTCAGTCACCATCGGAATAGTCCGCTTCTTGTGGCAGAATCAGAAAAGCAGGTTATGCTAACTATTGTTGGACTGATGTTTATGACTATCAGTAGAAGAGATTTAAGTAGCATTAAACTCTATGCACAAGGAGAAGAATTATGAATAAAGCAGCCGCTATTGTTTCTGCCTGTATGATGACTTTTGCACTTGCAGCCTGTTCCAGCCCTAACTACATCATGCATACTAATGACGGACGGGCCATCGTCTCTGAAGGTAAGCCGAAGACCGATGACGAAACCGGGATGATCAAGTACAAAGATGCTAACGGAAATATGCAGCAGATTAACCGCTCGGATGTGAAAGAGATGGTTGAGCTGAAGAAGTAAACTGCAGGCAAAAAAAAGCACCGCATTCGGCGGTGCTACATTAATCACTATGGACAGACAGGGTAAATGTACAGGAAGTGAAAAGGGGTAGCTCAGCTACCGTGGTCCGAAATGTCAGACCAATTGCAAACACAACAACACAACATCACAACCGTAAGCCAAAAGCCCTCCAGAACACGCATTCCAGACAACTTTTCGTTCCGACTCAGGAAGTGCCGCCACTATAGGTATTTGCTGGTGCATCCTCAACGGACAATTTATAATGGCTCAGATAAAAAAAACTAATAGGTAAACAAACGCTCGCTGTTTGTTAATCGTTATTAACACTTAAGCCAAATAACCCATGTCTAAGCGATTACCCCCTCTGAATGCGTTGCGCGTTTTTGACGCAGCGGCTCGTCACTTGAGTTTTACTAAAGCGGCTGAGGAACTGTTCGTTACCCAGGCAGCGGTAAGCCACCAGATCAAGTCGCTGGAGGATTTTCTCGGCCTGAAGCTGTTCCGCCGCCGTAACCGTTCACTGCTACTGACGGAGGAGGGGCAGAGCTATTATCAGGATATTAAAGAGATTTTCTCCCAGCTAACCGAAGCCACGCGCAAACTCCAGGCGCGCAGTGCAAAAGGTGCGCTGACGGTAAGTTTATTACCGAGCTTTGCGATTCATTGGCTGGTGCCTCGTTTAACAAGCTTTAACTCAGCTTATCCGGGAATTGACGTGCGTATTCAGGCAGTGGATCGTCAGGAGGATAAATTGTCTGATGACGTGGACGTGGCGATTTTCTACGGGCGGGGAAACTGGCCGGGGCTAAGAGTGGAGAAACTTTATGCTGAGTATTTGCTTCCTGTATGCTCACCTATGCTGCTAACCGGTGATAGACCGATTAAAACACCAGAAGATTTGGCAAAGCACACTTTATTGCATGACGCTTCGCGCCGCGACTGGCAGACTTATACCCGCCAGCTTGGCGTTAGCCATATTAATGTCCAGCAAGGGCCAATTTTCAGCCACAGCGCAATGGTACTGCAGGCCGCTATCCACGGGCAGGGCATTGCGCTGGCCAATAACGTTATGGCACAGACGGAAATCGAGGCGGGCCGCCTGGTGTGCCCGTTTAATGATGTTTTAGTGAGTAAAAATGCCTTTTATCTGGTTTGTCATGACAGCCAGGCAGAACTGGGTAAAATAGCCGCGTTTCGACAGTGGATCCTGGCAAAGGCGGCCAGTGAGCAAGAAAAATTCCGTTTTCGCTACGAACAATAAGCAACCTTCGCGTGGCCCGTCCACGCTCTACTTTAGGGTTACACCATGACCAGCCGATTCATGCTGATTTTTGCCGCCATCAGCGGTTTTGTTTTTGTTTCCCTGGGCGCCTTTGGGGCGCATGTGTTAAGCAAATCCCTGGGCGTTGTGGAGATGGGATGGATCCAGACCGGTCTTGAGTATCAGGCGTTTCACACGCTTGCTATCTTTGGCCTTGCTGTGGCGATGCAGCGCCGCATTAGCATCTGGTTCTACTGGAGCAGCGTCTTTATGGCACTCGGCACCGTATTATTTAGCGGTAGCCTTTACTGTCTTGCCCTGTCGCACCTGCGGCTATGGGCGTTTGTTACCCCGGTAGGTGGCGTTAGCTTCCTCGCCGGTTGGATATTGATGTTAATTGGTGCTGTGCGCCTGAAACGTAAGGGCGTAAGCCATGAATAAAGTCATTTTGTACTGCCGCCAGGGATTTGAAAAAGAGTGTGCGGCAGAGATAACCGATAAAGCAGGCCAGCGTGGTGTCTATGGCTTTGCCCGCGTAAAAGAGCACAGTGGTTATGTGATTTTCGAGTGCTATCAGCCCGAAGAGGCGGATAAACTGGTGCGTGAGCTACCTTTCAGCGATCTGATTTTCGCCCGCCAGATGTTTGTCGCGGGCGAACTGCTAAAAGATTTACCGCCTGAAGACCGCATTACACCTGTTGTTGGCATGTTGCAGGGCGTGGTAGAGAAGGGCGGTGACCTGCGGGTTGAAGTAGCGGACACGAATGAAAGCAAAGAGCTGATGAAGTTCTGCCGTAAATTTACCGTACCGCTGCGGGCCAGCCTGCGCGAGGCTGGGGTGCTGACCAACTATGAAACGCCGAAGCGCCCGGTGGTGCATGTCTTCTTTATCGCCCCGGGCTGCTGCTACACCGGGTATTCCTATACCACTAATAACTCGCCGTTTTACATGGGAATTCCGCGCCTTAAATTCCCGGCAGATGCGCCAAGCCGTTCCACCCTGAAGCTGGAAGAGGCATTTCATGTGTTTATTCCGGCCGATGAGTGGGATGAGCGCCTGGGGAACGGGATGTACGCCGTTGATTTAGGTGCCTGCCCTGGTGGCTGGACCTATCAGCTGGTGAAGCGCAATATGTGGGTTTCCTCCGTGGACAACGGTCCGATGGCGCAAAGCCTGATGGATACCGGGCAGGTGACCTGGCTGCGGGAAGATGGTTTTAAATACCGCCCAACGCGATCCAATATCTCGTGGATGGTTTGCGACATGGTAGAGAAGCCAGCAAAAGTGGCCAATTTGATGGCGACCTGGCTGTTAAATGGCTGGTGTCGTGAGACCATTTTCAACCTCAAGCTGCCAATGAAAAAGCGCTATGAGGAAGTCTCTCAGAACCTGGCGCAGATCCGCGAGAAGCTGGAGGAAAACGGCATTAACGTGCAGATTCAGGCCCGGCAGCTGTACCATGATCGCGAAGAGGTGACGGTGCATATTCGCCGCTGGTGGGCTGCCGCGGGCGGACGCCGCGACGAACGCTAATTATTTTCCCCTCGCCCATTCACGGTGAGGGGAATACTCTTTTTATTCAGGCTTAGAGTAGCCTGAGCTGCTGCAAATTCCCATCCAGCTGTAAATCTGTCTGTAGCCTCGCCACCTGGCGGCTGACAAACGCGCTTTCTCTGTGCTGTTCAAGCTTCTTCCGCCATTTTTCCGGAACCTCATCCAGCCGCTGGTAGAGCATTTCCAGATCGGAAAACTGGTTAATTAGCTGCGTGGCGCTTTTTGGCCCAATGCCTGGAACGCCGGGGATTTTGCTGCTGCTAATACCTGCTAGTCCCCAGAAATCGCCCAGCTGTTCCGGCTGCACGCCGTACTCCTGGGCAATAAACGGCGCATCCAGCCAGCGTTTCTGGAAGTAATCCCGAATCTGTAGCGTGGGCGCAAGAAGCTGGCAGTAGCCCTTGTCGGTGGAGACAATGGTTGCCCGGTGGCCGCCGGAGGTCACTTTAACCGCCAGCGTGGCCGCGAGATCGTCGGCTTCGTTACCTTTTGAATGCCAGCACTGTACGCCGCGGCGGGTAAACGCTTCCCGCAGGGCGGGCATTTCGGCATGCAGGTCATCCGGCATCGGCGAGCGGCCTGCTTTGTAGTCGGGCATAACCTGGTGCCGCCAGCCTTCGCGGCGCTCTTCGTCATCAAACACCGCCACCGCGTGGGTCGGCTGGCTGTGGCCAATAAGCTGGCCCAGCGCATGCAGGCACGTCTCGACGCAGGGCGAGCCCTGCACCGCGTGTATCCGGCGAATGAGGTTCAATGCATCGACGATAAGTAAATGAATAGCCATAGAAATTTACCTGTCACTCCAGTGGTCTTACCCTAACATTTCCTGCTGTGATGAGCTATTCTCATCGCAGGATTCAGGAACCCTCCTCGCAAAAACCTTATTAGTAGAAGGTGGAAACCCATTGCGTGGTCGTTAAGGGGCTATGTATATTTCTGGCGCATATAAAAATTGAGAACATCTTATGAGTAACGCAAAACACCTCGCGCAACGCATTCAAAACCTGCAGCCTTCCGCCATCCGTGAACTTCTTAAGCACAGCAAAATGCCCGGTGTTATTTCACTGGCCGGCGGCATTCCTTCCAGCGAGCTTTTTGATAAGCAAGGGCTGGAGCTGGCGACTCATAAGGTCGTGGAAGAGAACTTTAACGATGCTTTTCAGTATGGCCTGACAGAAGGCAATACCGAGCTGCGCGACCAGCTGGTTGAGCTGTGCAAAGCGCGCGGGATTACCACGCGTAGTGACCAGCTGCTGATCACTTCTGGTTCGCAGCAGGCGCTGGATCTGCTGATTCGCGCGCTGGTAGACGAAGGCGATGTTTTCGTTGTTGAGCGGCCGACTTATCTTGCCACGCTACAAATCCTCAGTTTGACCGCCGCCAAAGTCGAGTCGGTGGGCGGGGATGAGCACGGCATGATTGTCGACGAGCTGGAAGCGCTGCTGAAAAACACGCGCATTAAAGGCGTTTATCTGGTGCCGACCTTCGGTAACCCGAGCGGCACAACGCTGAGCGCCGAGCGCCGCGAGAAACTGGTAAAACTGGCTGCGGAATACGATTTTGTGATTATTGAGGACGATCCGTACGGGGCGATTAGCTTTACCGAGCGCCGCGAGAAGACCCTGATTCAGGTAGCGAAAGAATTGGGGCATGAAGACCACGTGGTCTATACCTCAACTTTCTCTAAAATCCTGGCGCCAGGCCTGCGCGTGGGCTGGATTATTCTGCCGGAATGGATGAAGCAAAAGGTCGCTATCATTAAGCAGGCGACCGATCTGCACGCCAACTCGTTTACCCAGGCGCTGACGGCGGCTTACCTGACTCTGGGCCGTCTGGACCCGCAAATTGAGCTGATTCGTGAAGCCTACAAGCAGAAGTGTCTGACGCTTTCGCGTCTGCTGGAAGAGGAACTGGGCGAGCACATTACCTTCAACCAGCCGCAGGGCGGGATGTTCCTTTGGGCCTCATTCCGCTATGACTTCGACACCACGGCGTGGCTGCAAAAAACGCTGGAGAAAGGCGTGGTTTACGTGCCGGGCGAATTCTTCTTTAGCGATCATGCGGATAAACGCACGCTGCGGTTCTCTTACGCTACGGCCACCGATGAGCAGTTAGTTGAAGCCGTTAAGCGTTTAAAAGCCGCACTCTAAGAAAAAGGCTCCCAATTGGGAGCCTTAAGATTGATGACAAACAGCCGAAAAACGTGGTTTTCGACCGTTTGGGGCAAACCAGAGAACATTATTCATTGTTTTTATTAGACCGAGGTTCGGACTTTTTAGAGCAATGAACTTTGTCAGCAGTCCCGGCTCCCGATTGGGAGCCTTAATTTTTTAGTCACAGGCGACAATTTTTAGCGCCAGGCCACCGCGAGATGTTTCGCGATACTTGGCGTTCATGTCCTTACCCGTTTCATACATCGTCTCGATAACCTTATCCAGGCAGACGCGCGGTTCGCTGGTGCGGCGCATTGCCATACGCGCAGCGTTCACGGCTTTAACTGCCGCAATGGCGTTACGCTCGATGCAAGGAACCTGTACCTGACCGGCTACCGGGTCGCAGGTCAGCCCCAGGTTGTGCTCCATGCCGATTTCAGCGGCGATGCAAACCTGAGTTGGGCTGCCGCCCAGCAGTTCTGCAAGACCCGCCGCAGCCATTGAGCAAGCCACGCCGACCTCGCCCTGACAGCCCACTTCCGCACCGGAGATAGAGGCGTTCATTTTGTACAGGGAACCGATAGCGCCGGCGGCCAGGAAGTAGCGCGCGCAGGAGTTAGCGTTTACCTGACGGATAAACTTGTCGTAATAGGCCAGCACCGCCGGAACAATCCCGCAGGCGCCGTTCGTCGGGGCGGTGACTACGCGGCCACCGGCGGCGTTTTCTTCGTTTACCGCCAGCGCGAACATATTGATCCAGTCCACAACGGCCATTGGATCTGAGTTGTTTTTATCGGTGGTAACCAGCATGCGGCGCAGCGCGGCCGCACGTCGTGGAACGCGCATTTTGCCCGGCAGCACGCCTTCGGTGGTGATGCCGCGTTCAATGCCACTGCGCATCACTTCCCAGACCGCCGCAAAGTGGGCGTCGATCTCTTCCTGGCTGTGTAGGGCGCGTTCGTTTTGCATCATCAGTCCGGAAAGCGACAGTCCCGTTTCGCGGCAGTGTTTCTGCAGGTCTGCGGCGTTTTTATACGGATACGGGACGCTCACCGGGTTTTCGCTCTGCACGCCAAAATTCGCTTCGTCAACGATGAAACCGCCGCCGATAGAGTAATAGGTCTGGGAATACAGAACCCTGTCACTGGCCAGGGCGGTAATACGCATGCCGTTTTCATGCAGTGCCAGGTTGTCAGCATGGAAGTTCATGCAGCCGTCTACAGGGAACTCTACTTCATGCTGACCGTTCGCCAGCATCAGGCGGCCATGGGTATTCACATCCTGGATGAAATGGGGAATAGCATCGATATCTACGCTATCCGGCAGGTTACCCGCCAGACCCATAATAATCGCGATATCGGTGTGGTGGCCTTTACCTGTCAGGGATAATGAACCATAGACGTCTACGACAACGCGGGTGACATCGTGCAGGATCCCTTGCTCAAGTAGGTCATCAGAAAATTGTTTACCAGCCTTCATCGGGCCGACGGTATGCGAACTGGATGGGCCGATACCGATTTTGAAAATGTCGAATACGCTGATCATAAGATTTCCCTGCGTAAGTGACTTGAGAGGAGAAAGCCGCCCGAGCGGGCGGCTTTAAAATGCTTAGCTGAACAGCGAGTAGAAGATAGCGGAGATAGCAATCAGACCCATAATCACAACGAAGACGTTGCTGATGTGGCCGCTGTATTTACGCATTGCCGGGACTTTCTGAATCGCATACATCGGCATCAGGAACAGGATCATCGCGATAACCGGGCCGCCCAGAGTTTCAATCATACCCAGGATGCTTGGGTTCAGCGTCGCCACAGCCCAGGTCGTCACCAGCATGAACAGCGCGGTGATTTTGTTCAGTTTGCCGATTTCAATGCTCTTGCCTTTGCCGCGCAGAGATTTGATAACCATACCGTTGAAGCCTTCACGTGCGCCCAGGTAGTGGCCGAGGAAGGATTTGGTGATGGCAATCATCGCAATGATTGGCGCCATCCAGGCGATAACCGGTGCGTTAAAGTGGTTAGCCAGGTAAGACAGGATAGAAATGTTCTGCGCTTTTGCCGCCGCCAGGTCAGCCGGGCTCAGGCTGAGCACACAGCTGAAGACGAAGAACATGACGGTCAGCACCATCATGATGTGTGCACGGGCCAGAATGCTGGAGCATTTTTTCTCGGCGCCTTCGCCGTACTCTTCACGCTTCGCTACCGCGAAGGAGGAGATGATCGGGGAGTGGTTGAAGGAGAACACCATCACCGGAATAGCCAGCCACAGGGTCATCCACAGGCCGCTGCCGGTTGCCGGCGTTGCGCTGAAGGACAGCGTTTCAAATGCCGCACCGCTCCAGTTAGGAATCAGGTACAGCGCCAGAACCATCAGAGCCGCAACAAACGGGAATACCAGAATGCTCATCGCCTTCACGATCATCTGCTCACCGAAGCGCACGATGGTCATCATGCCGACAATCAGGATCAGAGAAAGAATCGCACGTGGTGGAGACGTCATACCCAGCTGGTGTGTGATGAAGCTGTCTACAGTATTGGTGATTGCCACGCTGTAAACCAGAAGGATTGGGTAGATAGCGAAGAAGTACAGCAGGGTAATCAGCTTACCTGCGCCAGTACCAAAGTGTTCTTCTACAACTTCGGTGATGTCTTCGCCCGGGTTTTTACCGGACAGCACGAAGCGGGTCATACCGCGGTGTGCGAAGAAGGTCATTGGGAAAGCCAGAATCGCCATAATGAACAGCGGGATCAGGCCCCCAACGCCGGCGTTGATCGGCAGGAACAGGACGCCTGCACCAATAGCCGTGCCGTACAGGCCCAGCATCCACATGGTGTCGGTCTTGCGCCATGCGCCTTTTTTCTCAGCAGAGACAATACTGCCGGTTTGAGTGGTTTCCATTTACATCTCCAAAGGAATGTTTCGTGCAATGTTGAAAAATTTGCAGTTAAGACGACGTCAGGGGCCTAACTGCTGAAACTAAATTCTGGCCGAGGGCATTTTTGTAGTAGTTGTGTCCCGTAACTATCGGCGGGCGGAAAGATACATTCATGCCGTCTATGTATCAGTGATCGCGATCCCAAATGCGATAATCTACGTAATTGGCGAGACAATTCCGCATAACAATCTGTTCATCGATATCATCGTGAAATTTATGGGCGCAAAGCCTATCACTTGCGGATGATGCAATAAATTAAACCTGAGCAAATAGCTCGGGTTTAACCATAAAAAGTGCCAAAAACAGCATTTTTCGATGAATATTTATGTCTGGACGTGATGTTTGCGGGTTTAAGTGTGAACGCAATCGATTAAATGGCGTTGGGAAGGGATAAAAATAAGGGCGACGCATGGCCGCCCTGGAAGATTAGCGAACAATTTCGTAACAGGGGATATAGGCGCTGCCGGGAAGTTTCATGCGGTGCTGAGCAACAAAGCCCTGCAGCAGAACGTCCATGCGCTTCATCATCTCCGGGTCTCCGTGGAGTTTGTACGGACCGTATTTCTCGATAGCGTGAATGCCTGGCTCCTTAACGTTACCCGCAACAATGCCAGAGAAGGCCCGACGCAGTGACGCCGCCAGTTTTTCCGCAGGCTGATCCGGATAGAGCTGCAGGTTAGCCATGTTTTCGTGAGTCGGTTCAAACGGCATTTGCAGATCGGGCGAAATGCGAATCGACCAGTTAAAGCCGTAAGCATCGCCGGTTTCTCGGCGGTTCTCTTTTACCTGAGGCATGGCTTTTTTCATCACGCGTGCAACTTCAGCCGCGTCGTCGATGATGATTTTATAGTGACGACGCGCCTGCTCACCCAGGGTATTAACGATAAACTCATCCAGCACGCGGAAGTAGTCGGCGCTTTCTTTCGGCCCGGTCAGAATCAGCGGCAGAACCTGATCGTGGTTGTGCGGATTCATCAGGATGCCGAGCAGATACAGCAACTCTTCTGCGGTGCCGACGCCGCCAGGGAAGATAATGATGCCGTGGGCAATGCGAACAAATGCCTCAAGCCGTTTTTCAATATCCGGCATGATGATCAGCTCGTTGACCAGCGGATTCGGTGGCTCTGCGGCGATGATCGAGGGTTCTGTCAGGCCAATAAAACGCCCCTCTTTGTAGCGCTGCTGCGCGTGTCCAACGGCGGCGCCTTTCATCGGGGCTTCCATCGCACCTGGCCCACAGCCGGTACAGATGTTCAGCTCACGCAGGCCAAGCTGAGTGCCCACGCGGCGAGCATAAAGGTATTCATTTTCGTTAATGGAATGGCCGCCCCAGCAAACCACCAGGTTCGGCGCTTCACCGACGTGCAGCGCACGGGCATTTCGCAAAATAGAAAACACCATATTTGTGATATGAATGGAGTTTTCTTTATTTAAGTGCTGGAAACGGCCTGCGTTAGCGATTTGGCCGTTAACAAACAGAATATCGCGTAGCACGGCAAACAGGTTAGCCTGCAGCGCGCGAATGATGCGACCGTCGACAAAGGCGTCTTCAGGGGGATTAATCAGTTCGAGTTTTACGCCACGTTCACGACGTAACACATTGATGTCAAAGTTCTGATAGCGGGACAGTAGCTCTTTGCTGCTGTCAGTTTGACTGCCGGAATTAAGGACCGCCAGTGAGCAGTTACGAAACAGTTGGTAAAGGTCGCTGCTGGCGGTGCGTTTAAGCATATCGACTTCCAGCTGCGACAACATATCCATTGAGCCAAGCGGGCTAATATGTGTAATCAAGTGAACTCCTTACGGAACGAAAAGTGCCGTTCTCACAGATTACAATAGCCCTGGCTTGTTCACTTTAACAACCCGTAAACCGTATTCACTTTTGGTGCTGGGAGCTATTTCGCACTTATTGACGAACCAGGCGGCCAAAAGCGGGATGGAAATCGGTATTGGTGCGCCAAGGGTTAATGTCCAGGCCGCCACGACGCGTATAGCGCGCATAGACGCTGAGCGTCTGCGGTTGGCAGAAGCGCTGCAGGTCATTAAAGATGCGCTCCACGCACTGCTCGTGAAACTCGTTGTGATGGCGGAAGGAAACCAGATAGCGAAGCAGCTTTTCACGATCGATTTTCGGGCCGCGATAGCGAATTTGCACGGAACCCCAGTCCGGCTGATGGGTAATCAGGCAGTTGGACTTCAGCAGGTGGCTGACCAGCGTCTCTTCCACGATTTGATCGCCTGCGGCATGTTCCAGGTAATCAGCGTTGAATTCATAGCTGTCGATGGTGATGTTCTGTTCATCGATGCATTCGCCGCTGAAGGCCGCAATTTCCTGGCCTTCCAGTTCATGTAGGCGGAAAAGCACAACGCTGACGTCGCCTTCGGCGCAGGCGCTTAAATCACGTTTTAGGGTTTCCTGCACGGTTTCCCAGTCGGCGAAACGCGTCTGGTTAAAGCTGTTCAGGTAAAGCTTGAAGCTTTTTGACTCCACCAAATTGACGCTGTTGGCATCCAGCTGCACATGGCCAACGGCAACCTGAGGCAGGCCATTGTTGTTCAGCCACGAGAGCTCATATAGCGTCCAGATGTCGCCGCCGCTGAACGGCAGGCTGTCGGCATGGAGGCCAAGCGGGTCACGATTGAGGCTGCGCGGCACGGCCTGCAGCAGCGATGGCTGGTATTGATCCTGATAAGCGGTTGGCTTACCCAGCGTCAGGCCACTCAGAGCCTGGTGATTTTCGTAGGACATGTTTCACCGAGATAAAGGTACAATTGGCTTTTATTGTACCCCAGCCTACGCGAGTGAGAAATTAATGAACGAAGTCAGTGTTGCCCTGGAAGGGTTTACCCGCCGTTTTTGCGAATTGTGGCAGCAGGATACGGGAGGCTGGCCTGCCAGCGAAGCGCTCTATGGCATTCCATCGCCTTGTATTGTTACCACCACGGGCGGCGATGTGCGCTGGCAGCCTCAACCTTTCTCTCCGGCGGCAGATTTGAGTGCCGTTGAACGGGCGCTGGATATTGCGCTTCAGCCGGGGATCCATGCGTTCTATACCACGCAATTTGCCGGCGATATGCCCGCTGTTCACGGTAGCATTTCGCTAACTTTGCTGCAGGCGTGGAGTGAAGATGATTTTCAGCGCGTACAGGAAAATCTCATTGGCCACCTGGTGACGCAAAAGCGACTGAAGCTATCACCTACACTCTTTTTAGCGACAACGGATGATGAAATGGACGTTGTTTCGCTGTGCAACTTGACAGGGGAGGTGGTGCTTGAAAGAATCGGCACCCCGCAGCGTACCGTGCTCTCTGCTTCACTTCCTCATTTTCTGACGACCTTAACGCCTCAGGTTATTTAGCCATTTCCCCCAAAGTTTTGTGAGAGATCTCTTACACGCACTGTGAGAGATCGCTACATTTAGCGGCAGATGAAAGCGACTCTCATTTGTAGATGTCCATATTAAACAATGTGTTGTAATTGTTTTAGGAAAGTTCCGAATGAAAGTTTTTATGCGTTTGCCCGCTGCATGCCTTGTCACAAGCGGCCAAATAGAGGATTCTATATTCATCGACAGGAGGTCGACGTAATGAAGGGGATATCAGGATGATGTCGCTTCATGACGAAAGGAACCCGCCGGGATGGCGTACAAGGAAGGCTTCATAGATGAAGCAGGGATAACTCAGGAAGAGTAATGGACACCTCCAGGATGGAGAACGAGAGCCGTAACAGGAGTACGGTGGGTCAGGAAGACTCAAGGACTTAGCGTCAGGATGATGCAGGACACCATCAGGATGAAGGTTGCAGGAAGCGCTGGCGATGGATCGTTGGTCAGGAGACCAGAGGACAAAGTTGTCACGGACGAGCAGGGAGCACGAAAAGTAGCCGGATTAGCTGCGAAACGAACCGGGAGCACTGTTTATACAGTGCTCCCTTTTTTTATGCCTTTTTCCCGCGCTGACAAGAAGTGCTATCCTGTACCGCTATTTTTCACTGAATCACGAGGTTTTCATGGAGCGCCAGACGCTGGTTCGCCGCCATTTACTCACCCTTGAGCAGATCCTGCGCGATCACTCCCTCTGGCAGGGCCTGCCTCCCGATTCGGCTGCATTTGAAAGCTCGCAGCCTTTTTGTATGGATACGCTGCAACCCCATGAATGGCTGCAATGGGTATTGATCCCTCGTATGCATGCTCTGCTGGACAGCCAACACCCGCTGCCTGAGGCCTTTGCCGTTGCGCCGTATTATGAAATGGCGCTGGACGCGACACATGCCGCGCGTGAACCTCTTCTTGCCGCATTAGTTGAACTGGATGCACTGTTTGACGCGGAAAAGGGCTAATGCTGGAGATTATTTACCAGGATGAGTGGCTGGTTGCCGTGAACAAACCTTCCGGCTGGCTTGTGCATCGCAGCTGGCTGGACAGGCATGAAAAAGTTGTGGTGATGCAAACCGTTCGTGACCAGATTGGCCAGCATGTTTTTACCGTTCACCGTCTCGACAGGCCGACTTCCGGCGTGCTGCTAATGGGGCTATCCAGCGAAGTAGGCCGCTTGCTATCGCAGCAGTTTGAGCAGCACCAGATGCAGAAACGCTATCATGCTGTCGTGCGTGGCTGGCTGCAGGACGAAGCCGTGCTGGACTATCCGTTGGTTGAAGAGCTGGATAAAATCGCCGATAAGTTTAGCGACCAGGACAAAGGGCCTCAGCCTGCGGTAACGCACTATCGAGGGCTGGCAACGGTAGAAATGCCGGTGGCGGTGGGACGCTATCCCTCCGCACGCTACAGCCTGGTGGAACTTGAGCCAAAAACTGGGCGCAAGCACCAGCTTCGCCGCCACCTTTCACATCTGCGTCACCCGATTATTGGGGATTCAAAGCATGGCGATCTGCGTCAAAATCGCGGTGCTGCAGAGCATTTTGGCTGCCAGCGATTGATGCTGCACGCCAGCCAGCTTTCTCTTAGCCACCCTGTCACCGGAGAACCGCTGACGCTAAGCGCGGGCCTGGATGACACCTGGATGCAAATGCTGACAAAATTTGGCTGGCGTGGCCAGTTGCCGGATGTTGAAGATATTGAGTTTGACCCGGCGAGTCGCCAGGATAAGCCTTGTCTCTAATTCTTAAGGAGTTACCGATGGCCGAAGTGGGCATTTTTGTAGGCACGATGTATGGCAACGCGCTGTTAGTGGCGGAAGAAGCCGAAACCATTCTTAAAAAACACGGCCATCAGGCGAAAGTGTTTGAAGATCCTGAACTGGCGGACTGGCAGTATTATCGCAACCATTATGCGCTGGTAGTGACCTCCACGACCGGGCAGGGCGATCTGCCAGATAGCATTATGCCTCTGTTCCAGAGCATCAAAGATCAACTCGGCTACCAGCCTGAGCTGCATTACGGGCTGATTGCCCTTGGCGACAGTAACTACGATCGTTTCTGCGGCGGCGGTAAGCAGTTTGACGCTTTGCTCCAGGAACAGAGCGCGACTCGCATTGCAGACGTGCTGACGATTGACGCTAACGACCATCCTGAGCCTGAAGTGGTTTCCGGCCCGTGGGTTGAGCAGTGGGCAACTTTACTGAAATGAGTTAAACAGGGCGGGAAAAGCGAGGCTTACCCGCCCTGAAAGCGTCTTAGTTTAGCGGTTGTTCGTGATCGCGGCGATAGGCGCCGGGGGAGGTATTAAACCGCTTCCCAAACGTGCGGGTAAAGGATTGCTGTGAATCAAAACCGTAGCGTACCGAGATATCGAGGATCTTATCCTCGGTATTCTTCAGATCTTCCGCCGCCAGCTGCAGCTTTCGTTCGCGAATGTAGGCGCCGAGGCTTTTTCCCGCCCAGTCAGAGAACATCCGCTGTAAGTACCACTTCGAGTAGCCGGACTGCCTTGCGACTTCTTCAATACGCAGCGGGCGCTGCATATTGCCGTCGACCCATTCAAGCAGAGATTCCATAAAATCTTTAGGCATGGACATATCACCTCCTTCTACATCTTGCTCGTTCGATTATTGAGAGTTCTATTCCCACCAGGAGTCGAAGGCCTGGTGTGGTTTGCTGACTTCCAGTATCTGCCCCATTTCTGGCGTTAACAGATGGTAGCTGCGGCCAGCGCTGGCCGTGGCAATGCGGCGGAAGGGTTCATCCCAGCTATGGTTTGCCAGTGCGAAGCGGCCTGCATGTCCCGGGACCATGGTTTTGGCCCCAAGCTCCTCCGTTGCCTGCGCGGCCTCTTCCGGCATCATGTGAATATATTTCCAGCCCTCGTCGTACTGGCCGTTTTCCATAATCGCGAGGTCGATATCGCTAAACTGCTCGCCAATCTGCTTAAAATGCGGGCCGTAGCCGGTGTCGCCGCTGTAGTAGACCTTCCGCTGCGGCGTGACCAGCATAAAGCTCGCCCACAACGTTTTATTGCCGGTCAAACCGCGGCCAGAAAAGTGACGCGCTGGAAGGGCGTGGACCGTCAGCTCATTATCAATGGCTACTTTTTCCTGCCAGTCGAGCTCGTGGATAATCGCGGGCTCGAAACCCCAGGCTTCAAAATGTGCCCCCACCCCCAGTGGCGTGACGATCTGCTTAATCTTTGGTTTCAGGGCCCGTAGCGTCGGGTAGTCCAGATGATCCCAGTGATCGTGAGAGATAATCAGGGTGTCTATTTCCGGCATGTCCTCTGCTCGCCACGGGTATTCTCCAGCAAACGCCTTATTCAGAAAGGCAAAAGGGGCGGCATAATGGCTGAACACCGGGTCTACCAGAATGCGTTTGCCGCCGAGCTGGATAAACCAGGATGAATGCCCAAGCCACACCACAAGATCGTGCTGCATATCCAGTGTAGCCAGGTCGGTTTTGACCAGTGGCAGAGGGTGAGTCGGTTTTACCGTATCCGGGCGGGAGAAGAAGAAATCCCACAGCGCCGCTATCCGACCGCGTTTGTCGGTCATCATTGGGGTATCTTGCTGATTGTGAAACTTGCCGTCGCGGTACTGAGGTGATTGCTGGATGCGTTCGAGGCGATTTCCCTCTGGCAATTTGCCGAATTCAGTCATCGGGAACAGCGAAGCGCTAGCGGCAGTAAGGCCTAATAACATAATCACGACCATGAATTTTAGGGTTAACGAACGCTGGCCAGAATGCACGGCAGCCATAAGGGGTTCTCTTGATAAATATAAGGGTAATATTGCTATTGAGTGAGTAAACACTCATTATAGGCAGGTAAGATCAACCGTCAACAAAATTTACGGTATGATACAGATCATCGCTTTCCGCGATCTTGCGGTGGCTGAAACCCCTATTCATACAGATAACTGGCTTGTGAGGAACCGTGGCTCGTCCAAAAAGTGAAGATAAACGATTAGCATTACTCGATGCGGCTACCGACGCGATAGCGGAGCTGGGGCTGGGGGCGGCGACGTCTTTAATTGCCAGAAAGGCGGGCGTGGCCGAAGGGACGCTGTTCCGCTATTTCCCGACTAAAGACGAGTTGCTGAATGCAGTTTATCTTCATCATAAGCAAGACCTCGGCAGCGAGCTGATGAAGACTTATGACCGGCATGCACCAAGTAAAGAGCGCTCAA
Source organism: Enterobacteriaceae bacterium RIT693 (assembly GCA_009668225.1). Classification (GTDB taxonomy): domain Bacteria; phylum Pseudomonadota; class Gammaproteobacteria; order Enterobacterales; family Enterobacteriaceae; genus Cedecea. Next base: position 130,953 of record WJYK01000009.1, read on the forward strand.
GGACGGTGTGGGGAAATTATATCGACTGGGGATTGGTGAAAGTGAATGCCCGCAAAGCGATGCGCCAGCTGGCCGTTTCCGGCAAGATCACGCCTGAAACGCTTGAGCAGGTTTACCAGGCCTATCCTGATCTACGAGATTTGTCGAAAGAGTGCGTCACCAACGAGGCATTGACCGGTGTTGAATCGGCTTTTGCCGATGCCATTTTCTTCGGGCTTGCCGAAACCACCATGGAATTCGCCGGGCGTGAGCCCTCGCGCAGGGAAGAGTACAAGTCTGCAGGCTTTGACGTTATGTGGCGCGGTATGACCAAAGGCTAAGCCACAGCATATTGATATAGATGAAAAAAGAGGGAGTAAGCTCTTCCCTCTTTGCCTGAAAGTCTGCGTTCAGATCTGGTACTTTTTCGCCTCGCGTGCAACGTTATCCATCTCGTCCAGCAGTTCCAGAATTTCTGGCTCCAGCTCTTCAGGCGCTACGCCGTTACGCAGGCCGTGTTCCAGCGTCTGGCAGAGCTTTTTCATTCGCGGAACGCCGCTGTAGCTACAGCTGCCGTGCAGCTTATGGACGATATCGACCAGGCCTTCCGGCTGGTCGCCGACGAGTTGTTCTTCGAGGACGTTTCTCACTTCGGGCAGAAATTCCAGCAGCATTTCAAGCATCTCGCGCGCCAGATTGGCCTTGTTAGCGGCCTGACGCAGGGCAAGGTTCCAGTCCAGCGTCTGATTGATGCTAATGGCAGGCGGCGTAGGTTCTTCCTGCGGCACCGGTAGGGGACTTATGTTTCCCGGATGGTAGCGCATCAACAGGCGATGCAGTTTTTCCTCTTCGATCGGTTTGGCGAGGTAATCGTTCATGCCGGCACTCATGAGTTTCTCTTTTTGCCCGGCCAGGGCGTGAGCGGTTACGGCAATCACCGGGGTTTGCTGGTGATGCGGCAGCTGGCGAATCATCTCGCAGGCTCGAATGCCGTCCATTTCCGGCATCTGGATATCCATCAAAATAATATCGATGTTCATCTGCCTGGCGCGTTCCAGCGCCTGGGCTCCGCTTTCGCACAGCACGACCTGCTGGACGCGATCTTCCAGTAAGGCACCAATCAGTTTCAGGTTTGCCGGGTTATCATCCACCGCCATAACCGCCATCGGAAGTTTATCGCTGTGCTCAATAAACGGCAGAGTAAGGTTAGCCTGCGGGCAGCTTTCAAGCAGCATCGGGAAAAGGCGCGTAGAGGTTATAGGTTTTAGCAGGCAGCCCGCCACGCCCTGGCGTTTGAGCTCTTCCGCACCCACCTGGGTATGGCAGGGGAGTGCCAGAATCAGGCTGTCGGCCATGGTGACCGCTTTTGCAAGCTTCGGGTTTGCGAGCGTGAGTGTTTCCGTAAAGGTGACGGGAATGCCGCACAGCAGGATATCAAAATGCTCGTCAGCTAACCCGGACAGCGACGGGCTATGTACCACGTTCAGCGGGGTGTTTTGCAGCAGGCTCAGCGTGCTTTGTGCTGCGGTGACGTTAGGCTCCACGTAACCAAGACGTTTGCCTGCGAGTTTGTCCAGCGCCTGCCTGTCGTGTACGGCGTTTGTGTTAAGATCGAGACTGATATGGAACCAGAAGGTGGAGCCACGATTGGGTTTACTGTGGAAGGATATATCGCCGCCCATCTCATTCACCAGCTTCTGGGTGATAACCAGCCCCAGGCCCGTACCGCCGTGGCGACGCGAGATACTGGCATCTGCCTGACGGAAAGCCTGGAAAAGGCGCGACTGCTCCTGTTCAGGAATGCCGATCCCGGTATCGTGGATCTGCATTTCAATCTGAACTTTGTTGTTCCCTTCCGCGCGCTTTTCCACCAGCAGATCGATATTGCCGGTTTCGGTAAATTTAATCGCGTTGCCCACCAGATTGGTGACGACCTGCTGCAGGCGCAGAGGGTCGCCAATCACGTTGTCCGGCACGTCATTTTTGATGTTTAGCGTCAGCTCAAGGCCCTTGTCGTGGGCGGAATGTGCCAGCAACGTCACCACTTCATCCAGCGTGTTGCGCAGCGGGAACGGAATGGATTCCAGCATCAGCTTGCCCGCTTCCAGCTTAGAAAAGTCCAGCACGTCGTTAATGATAGTGAGTAAGTTATTGGCCGAACGTTCAATCGTATAGAGGTGGTCGCGCTGGGTGGGATTCAAGTCCGTTTTTAGCGTCAGACGGGTGAAGCCGATAACCCCGTTAAGCGGCGTACGCAGCTCATGGGACATGTTTGCCAGAAATTCGGATTTAATGCGTGCGGCTTCCTGGGCTCGCTTTTTGGCGAGATCCAGCTCTACGTTCTGGATTTCCATCTGCTCCAGGGTTTCACGTAGGTCAGATGTCGCCTGGTCAACGTTGTGCTGCATCTCTTCGTGATAGGCGGTTAACGACATGGCCATTGAGTTAATGCCATTTTTTAGCATATCCAGTTCGCCCAGCATAAACCCTTCAACCCGGCTATCCAGCTGCCCGCGGCGGATGCGGTCGACGGTATTCACCATATTACGAATCGGGCCGGTAACGTCGCGCATCAGGCGGTAGGCAAAGAGCATCGCAATACCGATGCAGAACAGCATCATCAGCGTGGAAATAAATATCTCGCGGTATTGCTGAAGCCGAACCGATTTAAGATCCAGCTCCATGGCGACATAGCCAAGCGTGCTACTGCTCAGCTTGGCATTGCTTTCAGCGGACTCATCCGGCGAATATCTTTCGGAAACGATAGGCATCCGCAGGATCATCAAGTCGCCAACGCGGCTAACGGTGAGATCGGTCGGCGGTTTTTCCCCTTCGGGCAGCCTCAGGCGGGTGTCGTTATGTTGAAAGTTAGACGTCACGAATAGCTTGTTAGCGTCATCGTAAATAGAAATGCCGCGAACGATATCTGAATGTCGGCGGTGGAGTACGCTGACTAACTGGCGAATAGACTCCCGGCTATGGAAGTTCATCCCATACTCACTGGAAACCGCCAGCGGCTCGATAATACTGGCGCCTGCATCTTCCAGTTGACGCTGTAAGTCATTGTAACGGTGAACAACGAAAAAGATGCTGAGCAACAAACCGACCAGAAGCGTCGGGGCCAGAATCAGGATCATCATACGTGCGCGCAGGCTGTAGTTGGTCATGGGGTTCCGATATGGGACAATAAAAGCAACAGTGACATTTGAGAACACATCGACTTACATCATGGCGCAATTCTACTCTGCAAAGCGACGCGATACGAATCGTGAATTACTAACCGTGACGGTAAACGATCTTGACCCGTTCGGTCAGGGCGTTGCACGCCACAAGGGCAAGGCGCTTTTTATTCGCGGCGCATTACCTGGCGAACAGGTTGAGGTCCGCATTACCGAAGATAAGCGTAGTTACGCTCAGGCAGAGGTAAAGCGGCGTTTAAGCGACAGCCCGGAACGCGTGAAGCCACGTTGCCCTCATTTTGGCGTCTGCGGCGGCTGCCAGCAGCAGCACGTAAGCGTGGCGTTACAGCAGGACGCTAAGGCTAAAGCCCTGGGGCGCATGATGGGCGATCGCGAACATCCCCGCCTGGTCGATGAAATTATCTCTGCCGAACCATGGGGGTATCGCCGTCGTGCCCGGCTGAGCTTGAATTATCAACCTCGGACACAGACCTTACAAATGGGGTTTCGCAAGGCGAGCGACAAAGCGCTGGTGGATATCCATCATTGCCCCGTACTGGCGCCCCGGCTTGAAGCATTACTTGAACCTTTACGCGAATGCTTGTCTGAATTAAGTATCGTTGATCGTCCTGGGCATGTAGAGCTGGTCCTGGCAGACAGCGGGCCTCTTATGGTGCTGCGCCATTTGGCGCCGCTCAGCGCGGGTGACCGGCAAAAACTGGAACAGTTTTCGCATTCCTCTAAGGTGGCGGTGTTCCTGGCGCCGGACAGCGACAACCTGGTCTCGCTTTCGAACGAACAGCCCTGGTATCACTCAGACGGGCTACGCTTAACCTTTAGCCCACGTGATTTCATCCAGGTTAACGACGATGTTAATCAGCAGATGGTGGCCCGGGCGATTGAGTGGCTGGACGTGCAGCCAGAAGACCGGGTACTGGATTTGTTCTGTGGAATGGGAAATTTTACCCTGCCGTTGGCAAAACGAGCCGCTGCGGTAGTTGGCGTGGAAGGCGTTGCTGCGCTGGTGGCGAAAGGTGAATATAATGCCCAGCGTAATGCGCTGAAAAACGTGACATTCTTCCATGAAAATCTGGAAGATGATGTGACGCTTCAACCGTGGGCGCAACAAGGGTTTACTAAAATATTGCTCGACCCGGCGCGTGCCGGGGCGGCGGGCGTTATGCAGCATGTCATCACGCTGGCTCCGGGTCGCGTGGTGTACGTGTCCTGCAACCCCACTACGCTTGCGCGTGACAGCGAAGCGTTACTGGCTGCCGGGTACCAAATTAAGCGACTGGCAATGCTCGATATGTTTCCCCACACCGGGCATCTGGAATCTATGGCGCTTTTTGAGCGTAATTGAAGCGGCTAATCAGGTTCATTTGCCTGACTTTTAGCCCGACAGGAGAGGATAATGGTTGCGGTAAGAAGTGCACATCTCAACAAAGCTGGCGAATTTGCGCCCGAAAAATGGATTGCAAGTCTCGGGATTTCCAACCAGCAGTCATGTGAACGCTTAGCCGAAACCTGGGCGTATTGTGAACGCCAGACTAAAGGCCACCCTGACGCTGAGCTACTGCTGTGGCGCGGCGTTGAAATGGTGGAAATCCTCTCGATGCTGAGTATGGATAATGACACGCTGCGTGCGGCGTTGTTGTTCCCACTGGCCGATGCGGGCGTGGTCAGTGAAGAGGTGATGCTGGAAAGCGTCGGCAAACAGGTGGTGACCCTGATTCACGGCGTGCGCGACATGGACGCGATTCGCCACCTGAAAGCGACCCATAACGACTCTGTTTCTTCTGACCAGGTGGATAACGTTCGCCGGATGCTGCTGGCGATGGTGGACGACTTCCGCTGCGTGGTCATCAAGCTTGCGGAACGTATCGCTCATCTGCGCGAAGTGAAAGACGCGCCGGAAGATGAGCGCGTGCTGGCGGCGAAAGAATGTACCAATATCTATGCACCGCTGGCGAATCGCCTCGGCATCGGTCAGCTCAAGTGGGAGCTGGAAGATTACTGCTTCCGCTACCTGCACCCGGAGGAATACAAGCGTATAGCGAAGCTGCTGCACGAGCGCCGTATCGATCGCGAGCAGTACATTGACGATTTTGTCGGCACATTACGTTCTTCGATGAAAGAAGAGGGCGTAAAGGCTGAAGTCTATGGCCGACCAAAACACATCTACAGCATCTGGCGCAAAATGCAGAAAAAACACCTCGCGTTTGATGAGCTGTTTGACGTCCGCGCGGTGCGTATTGTTGCTGAGCGCCTGCAGGATTGCTATGCGGCGTTGGGGATAGTGCATACTCACTTCCGCCATTTGCCGGATGAGTTTGACGACTATGTCGCAAACCCTAAACCGAACGGCTACCAGTCCATTCACACCGTGGTACTTGGTCCGAACGGCAAAACCATAGAGATACAAATCCGTACCAAACAGATGCACGAAGAGTCCGAGCTGGGCGTGGCCGCGCACTGGAAGTACAAAGAAGGCAATGCACGTAGCGGCAGTTCAGGCCATGAAGACCGCATTGCCTGGCTGCGCAAGCTTATCGCCTGGCAGGAGGAGATGTCCGATTCCGGCGAAATGCTCGACGAAGTCCGCAGCCAGGTCTTTGACGATCGCGTGTATGTGTTTACGCCTAAAGGTGACGTGGTGGATCTGCCCGCAGGTTCGACGCCGCTGGACTTTGCCTACCACATTCATAGCGATGTCGGGCACCGCTGCATTGGAGCCAAGATAGGCGGGCGCATCGTGCCGTTCACCTACCAGCTGCAGATGGGCGATCAGATTGAAGTCATTACCCAGAAACAGCCAAACCCGAGCCGCGACTGGCTGAATCCAAACCTGGGTTACATCACCACCAGCCGCGGGCGTGCGAAAATCCATAACTGGTTCCGCAAGCAGGATCGGGACAAGAATATTCTTGCCGGTCGCCAAATCCTTGATGATGAAATTGAACATCTTGGTATTAGCCTGAAAGAGGCGGAGAAGACCCTGCTGCCGCGCTACAACTTCAACGAAATTGAAGAGCTGCTGGCCGCCATCGGCGGCGGTGATATTCGTCTTAACCAAATGAGCAACTACCTGCAGGCGCAGTTTAACAAGCCGAGCGCCGAAGAGCAGGATGCCGCCGCGCTGCGCCAGCTGACGCAGAAAACTTATGCTCCGCAGTCGCGCAGCAAAGACAACGGGCGCGTTGTGGTAGAGGGCGTGGGTAATCTTATGCACCACATTGCCCGCTGCTGCCAGCCGATCCCGGGGGATGAAATTGTTGGCTTCATCACGCAGGGACGTGGGATTTCGATTCACCGAGCGGACTGTGACCAGCTGGCCGAGCTGCAATCCCATGCGCCGGAACGTATTGTGGATGCCGTGTGGGGCGAAAGTTATTCCAGCGGTTATTCGCTGGTGGTACGCGTGACGGCGAACGACCGCAGCGGCCTGCTTCGTGACATCACAACCATTCTGGCGAACGAGAAGGTCAACGTGCTCGGCGTTGCCAGCCGTAGCGACACGAAGCAGCAGCTGGCAACCATCGATATGAACATTGAGATCTATAACCTGCAGGTGCTTGGCCGGGTGCTGGGCAAGCTGAATCAGGTGCCGGATATCATTGATGCTCGTCGCCTGCACGGCTAAATCATTGCTCCTCATCTCGACGAGAATAATTCAACTCGATCCAGTCCCTCTCCTTTTGGGAAGAGGGACTGGATGAGGGTAAAAAAACAAGGAATTACAATGACTCAAATAGACCGCCTGCTTGGCATCATGCAACGCCTGCGCGATCCGGAAAACGGCTGCCCGTGGGATCGTGAACAGACGTTCGCCAGTATCGCACCTCACACCCTCGAAGAAACTTACGAAGTGCTGGATGCCATTAATCGCGAAGATTTTGACGATCTTCGCGGCGAGCTTGGCGATCTGTTGTTTCAGGTGGTGTTTTACGCACAAATGGGGCAGGAAGAAGGGCGCTTTAACTTTGAGGATATCTGCCGGGCGATTAGCGACAAGCTTGAGCGCCGCCATCCCCATATTTTCGCCGACGGTGAGGCCGCGACCAGCGGTGAGGTGCTGGCGAAGTGGGAGCAGATCAAAATTGAAGAGCGTGCGCAGAAGGCTCAGCACTCAGCGCTGGATGATATTCCCGAGGCACTGCCCGCGTTGATGCGTGCACAAAAGATCCAAAAACGTTGTTCGAACGTCGGCTTCGACTGGACGACGCTCGGCCCGGTGCTGGATAAAGTTCACGAAGAGATCGACGAAGTGATGTTTGAAGCAAAACAGGCCGTTGTGGATGAAGCCAAACTGGAAGAAGAGGTGGGCGATTTATTGTTCGCTACCGTCAATCTGGCTCGCCATCTGGGGACCAAAGCCGAGGTCGCTTTACAGAAAGCGAACCGGAAATTTGAAGTGCGTTTTCGGAAAGTCGAAGCCATTGTTGCCGCCCAGGGATTGACTATGGAGCAGGCCGGGCTGGAGATCATGGAAAATGCCTGGCAGGAAGTTAAACGCCAGGAAACTGATATCTAAAGCGTTTTTGAGACCAGCTGCACTTTCTGGCACTTTCTATTTAACAAGCGATTGATTTGCGTCAAAAACATTTATCACGGAAGGGCTATTTTCTTAGCCTGACTGTGGGGCCAGGAGAAAATCCGCAGGATAGAATGAATGTTTGTGGCACTCATGCTGTTCGGGTATACTGCTTTCCCGTCCTGGTTATTCCATCGTCTTTAAACCTAACTTCTCAGGTTCAGCATGACAACGAACTATATTTTTGTGACCGGCGGGGTCGTTTCCTCTCTGGGTAAAGGCATTGCCGCAGCCTCCCTCGCAGCTATTCTTGAAGCCCGTGGCCTCAACGTATCCATCATGAAACTCGATCCGTACATCAACGTCGATCCGGGTACCATGAGCCCTATTCAACATGGGGAAGTGTTCGTTACCGAAGACGGCGCTGAAACCGATCTGGATTTGGGTCACTACGAGCGTTTTATCCGTAACAAGATGAGCCGCCGTAACAACTTCACCACCGGCCGTATCTACTCTGACGTTCTGCGTAAAGAGCGCCGTGGTGACTATCTTGGCGCGACCGTGCAGGTTATTCCGCACATCACCAACGCCATTAAAGAACGTATTCTGGAAGGCGGCGAAGGCCACGACGTGGTGCTGGTTGAAATCGGCGGCACCGTCGGTGACATCGAATCCCTGCCGTTCCTTGAAGCGATTCGCCAGATGGCAGTAGAAGTGGGCCGTGAGCACACGCTTTACATGCATCTGACGCTGGTGCCATACATGGCCGCAGCCGGTGAAGTGAAAACCAAGCCGACTCAGCACTCCGTAAAAGAACTGCTCTCCATCGGTATCCAGCCAGACGTGCTGATTTGCCGTTCTGACCGTGTTGTACCGGCCAATGAACGCGCGAAAATTGCATTGTTCTGTAACGTCCCGGAGAAAGCGGTAATCTCTCTAAAAGACGTCGATTCTATCTATAAAATTCCAGGCCTGTTGAAATCACAGGGGCTGGACGATTATATTTGTAAACGATTCAGCTTGAACGCGCCTGAAGCCAATCTGGCAGAATGGGAACAGGTTATCTACGAAGAAGCCAACCCAACGGGCGAAATCACCATCGGTATGGTCGGCAAGTACATTGAACTGCCGGATGCCTATAAATCGGTGATTGAAGCGTTGAAACACGGTGGGCTGAAAAACCGTCTGACCGTGAACATCAAGCTGATTGATTCACAGGATGTTGAAACCCGTGGCGTTGAGCTGCTGAAAGGTCTGGATGCTATCCTTATCCCTGGCGGTTTCGGCTACCGCGGCGTTGAGGGCAAAATTGCCACCGCGCGCTATGCCCGTGAAAACAACATCCCATATCTCGGTATTTGCCTGGGTATGCAGGTTGCCCTTATCGAGTTCGCCCGTAACGTGGCGGGCATGGATAACGCCAACTCCACTGAATTTGTGCCAGACTGTAAGTACCCTGTGGTGGCATTGATCACCGAGTGGCGCGATGAAGAAGGCAACGTTGAAGTGCGTACCGAGAAGAGCGATCTGGGCGGCACCATGCGCCTCGGCGGGCAGCAGTGCCAGCTGACCGACGGCAGTCTGGTTCGCCAGATGTACGGTGAGCCGACTATCGTTGAACGCCATCGCCATCGCTATGAAGTCAACAACATGTTGTTGAAACCGATTGAAGCAGCTGGTTTACGTGTTGCAGGTCGTTCCGGTGATGACCAACTGGTGGAAATCATTGAGGTGCCAAATCATCCGTGGTTTGTTGCCTGCCAGTTCCACCCGGAATTCACTTCGACTCCGCGTGACGGGCACCCACTGTTTGCAGGCTTCGTGAAAGCCGCCGGTGAGTACCAGAAACGCCAGGCGAAGTAAGCAGAGTTAGAACGGCAACGCGCGACATCCTCGCGCGTTGTTTGTCTGGAGTTTTAGTTTAACGTTGTGACTTGAGGAAAACCTATATGTCCAAAATTGTGAAAGTGATCGGTCGTGAAATCATCGACTCCCGCGGTAACCCGACTGTTGAAGCCGAAGTTCACCTGGAAGGCGGTTTCGTTGGTCTGGCTGCGGCTCCATCAGGTGCTTCTACCGGTTCCCGTGAAGCTCTGGAACTGCGCGATGGCGACAAATCTCGTTTCATGGGTAAAGGCGTACTGAAAGCTGTTGCTGCAGTTAACGGCCCGATCGCTGAAGCTGTGCTTGGCAAAGATGCTAAAGACCAGGCTAACATCGATAAGATCATGATCGACCTGGATGGCACCGAGAACAAATCCAAGTTTGGCGCTAACGCCATCCTGGCTGTTTCTCTGGCTGCTGCTAAGGCTGCTGCTGCCTCTAAAGGCCTGCCGCTTTACGCTCACATCGCTGAACTGAACGGCACCCCAGGCAAATACTCTATGCCTCTGCCAATGATGAACATCATCAACGGTGGCGAGCACGCTGATAACAACGTTGATATTCAGGAATTCATGATTCAGCCTGTTGGCGCGAAAACCCTGAAAGAAGCGGTACGTATCGGTTCTGAAGTGTTCCACAACCTGGCAAAAGTGCTGAAATCCAAAGGCATGAACACCGCTGTTGGTGATGAAGGCGGCTACGCGCCTAACCTGGGTTCTAACGCAGAAGCGCTGGCTGTTATTGCTGAAGCGGTTAAAGCAGCAGGTTACGAGCTGGGTAAAGACGTTACTCTGGCTATGGACTGTGCAGCGTCTGAGTTCTACAAAGACGGTAAATACGTTCTGGCTGGCGAAGGCAACAAAGCGTTCACCTCTGAAGAGTTCACTCACTTCCTGGAAAACCTGACCAAAGATTACCCAATCGTTTCTATCGAAGACGGTCTGGACGAATCTGACTGGGCTGGTTTCGCATACCAGACCAAAGTCCTGGGTGACAAAATCCAGCTGGTTGGTGACGATCTGTTCGTAACCAACACCAAGATCCTGAAAGAAGGCATCGAGAAAGGCATCGTTAACTCCATCCTGATCAAATTCAACCAGATCGGTTCTCTGACCGAAACGCTGGCTGCGATCAAAATGGCGAAAGACGCTGGCTACACTGCGGTTATCTCTCACCGTTCAGGCGAAACCGAAGACGCTACCATCGCTGACCTGGCTGTGGGTACCGCTGCAGGTCAGATCAAAACGGGTTCTATGAGCCGTTCTGACCGTGTTGCTAAGTACAACCAGCTGATTCGTATCGAAGAAGCGCTGGCTGCACAGGGCACCCCAGCACCGTTCAACGGTCTGAAAGAAGTTAAAGGCCAGTAATTTCTTACTGCTGCTTTAGACGTTGAAAAACCCGCTTCGGCGGGTTTTTTTATTGCTAAAAAATAGCACTTTCTCTCGGTATCACTCAGAACTGGTTTTTAAGGGTTGCACTTGATTTTCCTACGGTTCAGTCTGGAAGGGTCTTTAATCAAAGCCAGGAGGCAACCATGAAAGCAGCTGTTGTTAGCAAGGATCATTCAGTTGAAATCATCGATAAAGCTATGCGCGGTCTTGAATACGGAGAGGCGCTATTAACGATGGAGTGTTGTGGTGTTTGTCACACCGATTTACACGTAAAGAATGGCGACTTTGGTGATGTTACAGGCACCACTTTGGGGCATGAAGGTATCGGCATCGTCAAGGCAATCGGCCCCGGCGTCAGCTCTCTGAAGGTCGGTGACCGTGCAAGCGTGGCCTGGTTCTTCCGCGGCTGCGGGCATTGCGAATACTGTAACTCCGGTAACGAAACCCTGTGCCGTAGCGTGACCAACGCGGGTTACACCGTAGATGGCGGGATGGCGGAAGAGTGCATTGTGGTGGCTGACTATGCGGTAAAAGTGCCGGATGGCCTGGCTTCCGCGGAAGCCAGCAGCATTACCTGTGCCGGCGTAACGACCTACAAAGCGGTGAAAGTTTCCCATATCAAACCGGGCCAGTGGATTGCTATCTATGGTTTAGGCGGCCTCGGCAACCTCGCGCTGCAGTACGCCAAAAATGTCTTTAACGCCAAAGTCATTGCGGTTGATGTCAACGACGCCCAGCTTGAATTTGCCAAAGAGAGCGGTGCCGATCTGGTGATCAACTCCCGCAATGAAGACGCGGCAAAAATCATTCAGGAAAAAACCGGTGGCGCTCATGCTGCGGTCGTGACTGCGGTAGCCAAAGCAGCCTTTAACTCTGCCGTTGATGCGGTACGCGCGGGTGCACGTATTGTTGCCGTTGGTCTGCCGCCGGAATCCATGAGCCTGAATATCCCTCGCCTGGTACTGGACGGTATTGAAGTCGTGGGCTCGCTGGTGGGGACTCGTCAGGATCTCACCGAAGCATTCCAGTTTGCCGCCGAAGGGAAAGTGACGCCGAAGGTAACGCTGCGTCCGCTGGAGGACATCAATACCATTTTCCATGAAATGGAAAGCGGCAAGATCAAAGGCCGTATGGTGATTGATTTTAAACGTAAAAAGTAATTATTCTGGCCGGGAAAAGCCCGGCCTTCCAGTAGACCATTCGGTTCCCTCCCTGCATCTGCTGAGTCCCGCAGCCGCTTTAGCATGATCTCAGTCGGTAGTTCTGCGATAATTACTTTTTGTGACTATGACCGAGATGATTATGCAGTACCCGATTAACGAGATGTTCCAGACCCTGCAAGGGGAAGGCTATTTTACCGGCGTGCCGGCCATTTTTATTCGCCTGCAAGGTTGCCCGGTAGGCTGTGCCTGGTGCGATACTAAACATACCTGGGATAAGCTCGCCGATCGTGAAGTGTCGCTGTTCAGCATCCTGGCAAAAACCAAAGAAAGCGATAAATGGGGGGTGGCAAGCGCTGAAGATCTCCTGGCGGTTATTGGGCGTCAGGGCTATACCGCGCGCCATGTGGTGATAACCGGCGGTGAGCCGTGCATACACGATCTCACGCCGCTTACCGAGCAGCTGGAGAAAAACGGTTTTAGCTGCCAGATTGAAACCAGTGGCACCCATGAAGTGCGCTGTACCGCGAATACCTGGGTGACGGTTTCCCCGAAGGTGAACATGCGCGGCGGTTATGACATTCTGTCCCAGGCGCTGGAGCGTGCGGATGAAATTAAGCACCCGGTAGGGCGTATGCGCGACATTGAAGCGCTGGATGAACTGCTTGCCACGCTGGCCGATGAGAAGAGCCGTATTATCGCCTTGCAGCCTATCAGCCAAAAAGACGATGCGACGCGCCTGTGTATTGAAACCTGTATTGCGCGTAACTGGCGCCTGTCGATGCAGACGCACAAGTATCTGAATATTGCCTGATGCGTTAAGCCGGGGCCGAAAGGGCACCCGGCGTTCAGAGGATTGTTAAGCGTTGGACCAACTTTGAATGGAGTCTGTGTTATCCAAATCGCCGTGCAGTACCTGATACGATTTCTTTAAAATGACATCAGTATGCTGCGTTAACTCCCTGAAGATCCCCTTGTTTAATGCCTCATAGCGCTTAGCGTTGCTTTCAACGGGCATAAACACGTCTTTGACCCGCACCATGCTTCCAACAGCCGCTTCGTAGCTCGGGTACAACCCTAGCCCAACGGCGGTATTGATGGCTGCCCCCAGGCTGGCGCAGCCGTTGATGGCGTTACGCCTGACCGGCAGGTTGAATACGTCGGCAAAGATTTGCATAAACAGGTCGCTGTTGGAGCCGCCGCCGGTGATGATCACGTGTTTGGCAAAGTGGTCCATCTCATTGCACATATTGTCGTAATTGTTTTTCAGCGTCAGCGCGATGCTTTCAAGGATTGAGCGGTAAATCCACGCGTAGTCCATGCTGGAATCAAAGCCAATCATGATCCCACGTTTGAACGGTTCCCAGGGGTTGGTCAGCCAGTCCAGAACGGTCATCAGGCCATTGCAGCCCGGCGGCACCAGAGCAGCTTTCTTATTCAGCAGCCCTTCCGGCGAGAGGTTTTGCGCTTTCGCGTCCTGAATCAGCGACTCGCCCAGCATGTCCCGCAGCCAGCTCACCGTCCACATCCCCTTACGAATGCCGTAACCTTCATACAGCAGCGTTTCCGGAATGGACGACATAATTGGCCAGTAGGCCGTCGGCGCTTTTGGCAGCGCTTTGCCGTTCATCATCAGCGCGATATAGGTGCCGAGGGAAATCACCGCTGTCTCGTCATCCAGCAGCCCGGCACCCAGCGCCTCCACCGGTTTATCGCTGGTGGTACAAACGACCGGTAACCCAGCCGGGAACCCCGTTGCCTGAGCGGCTTTCTGCGTGAGTTGACCGATGACCGTGCCCGGCATCTGAACATCAAACAGCATGGTGCGCGGAATATTAAATTTCTTCAGCACGTCGTCATCGTCGCTCCACGACCACGTTTTGTAATCCACAGGCCACTGGCCAAAATAGTTGGCGATATTGTCTTTGAACTCCCCGGTTAAGCGGTGCGACAAATACCCCGAGAATGATGTGACCCAGGCGACATCAGGGTTAGTGTGCTCGTAAGGCCGGGTGACGCGAGCATCCTGCCAGCTGATCAGCGGCTCAGCGGGGGTGCCATCGGCTTTTAACAACGCGCGGCAGCAGCGGATAGAACCAAGACCAATCCCGACGATGGCGTCCTTGTTTCCCGTGAAATTGCTCATCAAATCCTGACCGGCGCGGCACAGCGAGTCCCACAGATCGTCGTCGGGGTGTTCGGCGGTATCTGCGTCCGGCGTGTGCATCGGCTGGAGCTGCCCCTTGCCTTCGCAGACGATATTGCCTGCCAGATCGTACATAACGACTTTTGTACTCTGGCTGCCACCATCAATCCCAATGATGTATTTCTTCGACATTGCCTTTCTCCTTCAATTTTCCCTCATCACTCGCCCGTTGCGGCCAGCGATGCCAATTTTTCCTGTGCCACGTCGGCTGCGTGAATTTTGCGGATCAGCAAAAAGGCAAACACGATGACCATGCACAGCGCGGCGAATCCCATCAGCCACATGTTGCGGTAGGCTTCCTCAGCCGGAAGGGTGTCCTGCCAGTGGCCGACCACCGGGTAAACGAACACGTCCGGCAGGAAGCCTATGACCGAACAGATACCCACGGTTGTGCCCATAATGTAGGGCGGCGTTCTGGCTTCGCCGGGGCAGGCCCAGTACAGCCCGCGCGAGGCGTAGCAGGTGAAACCCAGCAGCAGAATCAGGCTAATACCCATGGCGACGGACTGAGGGTTTGAGTTTGTCGCCAGTAGCGCAACCAGCGCCACGGCTCCGACAATAGAGAGCAGCTGCACAACGCGAGTCGGCGACTTGATTCGGCTGTAGGTGGTAATGATGCCGCCCAGCGGGCCGCAAATGGCGCGGAAGATTTTATTTATCACGATGCCCATATAGCTGGCGGCCACCAGCGACATGCCGTACATCTCCGTCAGGTAGTTAGTTGAGTAGCTCAGAATCGCATAGATAGTGTAGACCCCGAAGATAACCATGCTGCAATACCAGGTGGTGCTGATGCGTAAAACGGAAAGAATATCTTTAAGCTGGAAGGCCGGTTTTTTTGCCTCCTGAGTACCTTCTGTGCGGCCGGTATACCCGTCGCTGACGAAGAACCAGCACAGCACGCCGAGCGCGATATAAACGCCGCTGTAAATCAGAATGACGGCTTTAAGGCTGTTAGCATCTTCCGGGGCGAAACGCGAGAACACCCACATAGTAAAGACCGCCAGCGCCATCACCCCAACGCCCCGCAGGCCTTCCATCCAGCCCATGATTTTCCCCTGCTCGCTGTGATCGCCCAGCAGGGAAGCGGCTTTAATTGAAACCGACCACAGCATCAGAATCGTGGTGACGGCGAAGGCGATCTGGATGACTATCATGACCCATAGCGGCGGGTAGAAAGCCATGACGATACCCAGAAGGCCGGTGGCAATCATGGCCAGCGTCATCATTAAGCGGTGAGAAAATTTATCGGCAATGATCCCGCTGGGTGCATAAAGGATAATTGCGGTTATTCCGAACGTACTCATAATTAAGCCTATTTCGGTATTGCTAAATCCCATGAATTTTGCCATTGGGATTTGGTAAATATACCTTAAATAAGCAAGGTCAAAACTTACGCCACCACTGATACTTATTATTGCCAGCGTTAGCCAGCGACGAAAATTTGAATCACGCATGGTGTGCTCTCAGTGAGTAAGATTGTTAAAGACAAAAAAAAGAGAAAAGCAACCAATCCCCTGTGGGGGCTGATTACTTTTCTCATGGGCTCTAGTAATTGCGGAGATTATTATCATGGGAAGCGGTTTTTTAGTGTGAGAAATATCACGCTATTGGTTTTCATGGTGAATGATATAGCGTTAAAGCCTTTTCATTATTGAGTTGTGATATTGATCACATAACATGACCAGCCGCTGTGATACTTATTTTAGCCAGTTACTAGAGACGATGAGAAAAGTAACTTCCCTTTCGGGGGGAGCTTGCTTTTCTCATTTTTTTTTGCGTTTAAAAAATTTAAGGAGTTCATCATGTCGCTCAGCGCACTCAACGAATTCTCACTGGACTTCTTCTCGCTAAAAGGGAAGACGGCTATCGTCACCGGCGGCAACAGCGGGCTGGGGCAGGCGTTTGCTATGGCGCTGGCGAAAGCCGGGGCGAATGTGTTTATTCCCACGGTGGTGGAAGAGAAAGGCGAAACGCGTCAACTTATTGAACAACAAGGCGTAAAAGTGGCGTTTATGACCGTTGATATTACCGAAAAAGGCGCACCTGCACAGGTCATTGCCCAGTGCCTTGAAACTTTCGGCTCGGTCGATATCCTGGTCAATAATGCCGGGATTTGTAAGCTCAACAAGGTGCTGGACTTTGGCCGCGCCGACTGGGATCCGATGATCAATATCAACCTGACCGCCGCCTTTGAATTAAGCCACGAAGCGGCAAAAGTGATGATTCCTCAAAAGCACGGGAAAATCATTAATATCTGTTCATTATTTTCTTATCTTGGCGGCCAGTGGTCTCCGGCTTATTCCGCGACAAAACACGCACTGGCTGGCTTAACGAAAGCCTATTGTGATGAATTAGGTCAATATAATATTCAAGTGAACGGTATCGCGCCGGGTTATTATGCCACCGATATTACTACTGAAACCCGTAAAAACCCCGAAACCAATAAGCGCGTGCTTGACCATATTCCAGCCAACCGCTGGGGTGAAACTCAGGATCTCATGGGGGCAATGGTTTATTTATCCAGCCGCGCTTCGGATTATGTGAATGGCCATTTATTAGTGGTTGATGGTGGTTATTTAGTCAGGTAATTCTCGCAGGGTGGTTCCTGCTTTCTCTTATTTTTATCCGTATTCCCTTATTGGTCAGGAAGGAGTTGTCATGTCTTTATCTCGCGAAGCAATTGTGGATCAATTAAAAGAAATCGTTGGCCCACAGCAGGTTATTACCGATGAGAAAGTATTGCAGAAAAACAGTATCGACCGGTTCAGAAAATATGCGGATATTCATGGCGTGTACACTCAGCCGCTGCCGGCCGCGGTAGTGAAACTGCAGAGCGCTGAGCAAGTCTCCAGCGTGCTGGCGTTTCTGAACAGCAACCGCATCACCTGTATCCCGCGCACCGGTGCGTCGGCAACGGAAGGCGGCCTCGAAACCGTGGTGAAAAACACCGTGGTGCTGGACGGCTCCGGGCTGAACAAAATTATCGATATCGATATTGAAAACATGCAGGCGACCGCCCAATGCGGCGTTCCGCTGGAAGTGCTGGAAGATGCGCTGCGCGCAAAGGGTTATACCACCGGCCACTCTCCGCAATCCAAGCCGCTGGCGCAAATGGGGGGCCTCGTCGCAACCCGCAGCATCGGCCAGTTCTCAACGCTTTATGGCGCAATTGAAGACATGGTGGTTGGCCTGGAAGCCGTCTTCCCTGACGGCAGCATCACGCGCATCAAAAATGTACCGCGCCGCGCCGCTGGCCCGGATATCCGCCATGTGATTATCGGTAACGAAGGGGCGCTCTGCTACATCACCGAAGTGACGGTGAAAATCTTCAAATACACGCCGGAAAACAACCTGTTCTACGGCTACATCCTCGACAACATGAAAATCGGCTTCAACATCCTGCGTGAAGTGATGGTTGAGGGTTACCGTCCATCGATTGCCCGCCTGTATGACGCCGAAGATGGCACCCAGCACTTTACCCATTTTGCCGACGGTAAATGCGTGCTGATCTTTATGGCGGAGGGTTCTAAACGGCTGGCTGAGGCGACCGGAGCAGGGATTGAAGAGGTTGTGTCCCGCTACCCGGAATGCAAAAAAGTGGACAGCAAGCTTATCGAAACCTGGTTTAATAACCTGAACTGGGGGCCAGATAAAGTCGCCGCCGAACGCGTTCAGATTATGAAAACCGGCAATATGGGCTTTACCACTGAAGTCTCCGGAAGCTGGAGCTGCATTAATGAGATTTACCACAATGTGATCGAGCGCATTCGCAACGAATTTCCTCATGCAGGCGACATCACTATGCTTGGCGGTCACTCCTCCCACAGTTACATCAACGGCACCAACATGTACTTCGTCTATGACTACAACGTGGTGGACTGCAAACCGGAAGAGGAAATCGACAAGTACCACAACCCGCTGAATAAAATCATCGTTGAAGAGACGATTCGCCTCGGCGGCTCGATGGTGCACCACCACGGTATCGGTAAACACCGCGTGCACTGGTCAAAGCTGGAGCACGGCAGCGCATGGCCAATCATGCAGGGCCTGAAAGATCGGTACGATCCGAACGGCATCATGAATACCGGCACGATTTGGCCGATGGAAAAGTAACCGTACAGGTCGGCTCTCAGGAGCCGACTTTTCTACTTACGGATCGACAAAGGAATCAGTATGCACGCCGAACCGGTTCGTATGGATGACCTGCCGCTTAATCGCTTTCATTTACGCATCGCCGGGCTGACTTTCGGCGCCCACCTGACGGACGGCTACGTGCTGGGCGTGATTGGCTTTGCGCTGGTGATGATTACGCCGCAAATGGGCCTGACGCCGCTACAGGAAGGGTTGGTAGGCGGTTCGGCGCTGTTTGGGCTGTTTCTTGGCAGCCTGGTGCTGGGCTGGATCTCCGATCATATTGGCCGGCAGAAAATCTTTAACTTCAGCTTTGTGCTCATCACGCTGGCCTCTTTTTTACAGTTTTTCGTGAGCAACGTGGAACAGCTGATCCTGCTACGGGTGCTGATCGGCATCGGGCTTGGCGGCGATTATTCCGTAGGCCATACCATGCTGGCCGAATTTGCCCCACGCAAACATCGCGGCGTGCTGCTAGGCGCGTTCAGCGTGGTCTGGACGCTGGGCTATGTGCTGGCAAGCCTGATTGGCCATTTAATGGTGGACAGCGGGTCGGATGCCTGGCGCTGGCTGCTGGCTTCCGCCGCGTTTCCCGCGCTGTTAATCACGTTCTTACGCTGGGGTACTCCGGAGTCACCCCGCTGGCTGATGCGCCAGGGGCGAGTGTCCGAGGCCCACCAGATTGTGCGTCGCTGCTTCGGCGAACATGTTGTTATCAGCGATGAAATTGCGGTGCCGACCTCCCGCCATCTCCGCACGTTGTTTTCCGAGCAATACTGGCGGCGCACCGCGTTTAATAGCCTGTTCTTTGTTTGCCTGGTTATCCCCTGGTTTGCGATTTACACCTGGCTGCCGTCTATTACCGGGCTGCTGGGGATGCAGGATGGCCTGACGGCCAGTTTGTTGCTGAATATGGTGCTGGTGATAGGGGCGATTGTGGGCCTTGTGCTGACCCACCGCTGTTCACGTCGCGGCTTCTTGATCGGCGGCTTTCTGGTGCTGTTCTTAAGCCTCACCGCGCTGGCGCTGGTGCCGGAACAACACAGCACGCTTATCCTGCTGCTGTTCTTTATTTTTACTCTGACGATTTCAGCTGTCAGCAATCTGGTGGGGGTGTTGCCCGCTGAGAGTTTCCCGACCGATATCCGCTCGCTGGGCGTCGGTTTTGCGACGTCAATGAGCCGCTTCGGCTCGGCCATCAGCACCGGCCTGCTGCCGGTGGCGCTGGTCTCCTTCGGCGTGCAGAACACCATGCTGCTGCTGAGTGCGGTTCTGATGCTGGGGCTGCTGGTTTCGGTCTTTTGGGCACCGGAAACGCGAAACATGAGCCTCGTTGCCGCCTCCGGGAATAAGGAACAGGCGCCGGGAGTGAACCATGAACATTCTGTTAGCCTTTAAGGCCGAACCAGACCTCTCCATGCTGGCGGAAAAAGACTGGCTGGCCGCGAAACATCAAGGGCTGGACACCTCTGTCACTCGTCCTTGCCTGGGCGAAGATGAGCAGGCTGCCGCCGAGATGCTGCTGCGACAGGAAGAAGGCCTGAAACTTACCGCGCTAAGCATAGGCAGCGAGCGTGCGGATAGCTTTCTGCGCCAGTTTAAGGCGCTGGGGTTCCAGCGGGTGGTACGGTTGAGGCTGGCGGGCGAGCTGACTTTTGCACCGGCATCGGTTGCCGCCTTATTGGCGGCCTGGCAGTGGCAAAATCCTCAATCGCTGGTGGTACTTGGGTCGCGTAGCGCCGAAGGCAACAGCGGCCAGACGGGCTTCTACCTTGCCGAAAAGCTAGGCTGGCTGTGCTTCAGTCAGGTCTATGATTTTACGGTGAACCCTGAGCTGCAGCAGGTTGAGCTGAAACAGCGATGTGCTACCGGAAAACGCCGCCTTACCGTGCGGCTGCCTGCGGTATTGATAATTGAAAGCCGGGGAGAATATTGCCTGAGAACGCCGGGCCTGCGGCAAAAACTGGCGGTAAAGGCCTCGGACGTTGAGGTTTTGCCTGTGGAAACGTTGGGTGCCGAGGTAGCCATGCCTGCGCTGGTCGAACTGGATAACCCTCAGCGACAGCGCGGCGGCTTAATTATTCAGGGAAGCGATGCGGGTGAGAAGGCCCGTAGCCTTTACCGCGACTGGCTACGTAAAAGGATGCAGCCATGAAAATTGCCCTGATCCTGCCCGAATCCCGAAAAGCTGCCGTGCTGAACGCGTTCGGGAATTTTATTTCGTGTAGCGAGACTGAAAAAGTCCAGCTTGAAGGCTGGCTGCTGCCGGAGACTGAATACAGCGAGCCGCTGCTGGATGCGTTATGCGCGCACTATGCTCAGTCCCCTGCAAATGTTTTGCTGTTTCCTTCAGGCTGGCAGGGCGCGGAGCTGGCAACCCGGCTGGCGTGCCGCCTGAAGGGGGAAGCCTGGAGTGCCGTCAGTGGGGTAAATATTACCCAAAAAACGGTGCGCAAAAATGCCTGCGGCGGCGCGCTGGTGGCTACTCTCCGGCTGCAAAATAAACCCTGGTGCCTGAGCGTTGCGGCCTCGCCGGGCGCAGAGAGCTGGCAGCCAGAGATAGAATATTCGCAGATTCCCGTAGCAGAACAGAAGCCTGCCTGGCTGGTTGAGTGTGCGTCCATTGCTGAGGAAAGTGCGTCCGGGCTGGCTGAAGCCAGGCTTGTGCTGGCGGTCGGGCGAGGAGTAGGCAGCCAGCAGGCGATGGAACAGGTTGAAGCCTGCGCCAGCGCGCTGGGGATGGAAACCGGCGCGAGCCGGGAAGCGGTGATGCACGCCTGGTGCAGCATGGACAAGCTGTTAGGGATGTCCGGTACTCAGGTTGCCGCCGACGTTTGTATTGCCGCAGGTATTTCCGGCGCACCTGCCTTTATCAGCGGCATTGCCCACAGCCGGTTTATCGTCGCTATTAACAACGACCCACAGGCGGCAATTTTTCGCCATGCCGACGTGGGGATTGTGGACGACCTGCTGCCGGTGTTAGCCGAGCTGCAAAACTGCGTCAGGGAAGATATTTAGCCAGCTGCCAGACGCCGGTATTGGTGGTTGAGATGGCCAGCGCGCCGGCGTTCAGGGCGTTGTTGGCATCCTCCGCGTCACACACCAGGCCGCCTGCTATCACCGGCAGGTCGATTTTCTCCGTCACCCACTTCATCACCTTCGGCATGCAGCCGGGCAGGATTTCAATGCAGTCCGGGTTTGACTGCGCGATCTGCTTATCGATGTTGTGATAAGAGATAGAGTCGACGATAAACAGCCGGTGAATGGCAAAGAACCCCTGCGCCCTGGCCGCTTTCACCATCGGTGCCTTGGTGCTGATCACGCCGTCGGCCTGGGTCACCAGCTTCAGGAAGTTAATCACAATTTCTTTATTCGACGTGCCTTCCAGTAAATCGACGTGCACCAGCGCGTATTTGTTCGCTTTTTTAATCTGCTGCACGATGCCGGTAATCGTGCAGATATTGCCGTACAACACGGAAATAACCTGGCAGTCGGACTCCAGCGCCAGCTGCAGGCTCTGGTTATCTTTTACCGCTGCAATCAGCGGGTGTTGCTTGAGTAGGGACATCAGGGACACAGCTTGAACTCCATTAACCAAAGCGTAATTGGATGCCGCAACCGGCGGGCGGGTAGCGCCAGCGGCTGAGGGTTTGTTCGTCGCAAAGCAGGCGGCATGTGCCGCACTCCAGGCAGCCGGTATTATCAATCTGCAGGCTGCCGTCTTCCTTCTGGCGGTATAACCCTGCGGGGCAGGCGCGTACCAGCAGGGCAAGGCTTTCTCTGTCGGGGCTGTCTGCAGGAACAATGTGCGGTTTCTCTGCGGGTTGCCAGGCGTTCTTTGCCAGTTTCTCATGCAGGTTCACAGGCTGCGTCCTCCGTGAAAAATGTCTTTAACCAGCCGGGAAATACCGGCCCTGCGGGCATGCTTCCACAGCAGGCTGCCGAGGCGGGGTGGCGGTGAACTTTGGGGATCAAAGATATCACGCTGCAGCTCGGCCAGCAGGTGCGGATAGTCCTGAAACAGCCCTGGCGTTTGTAAAAAATCGGGCATTTTGCGGTAGCGCTCCAGCACGCCCCACAGCGTAGTGCGCTCCAGATGCTGGCGATAAACCTGATTAAGATCGACGCATTCATCCCGCTGTAGTGACGTAATTAGCGTTTGTGCCGCCGCTTTTGCCGAAAGCGCAGCCAAATCCATGCCGCGCACGGTGAAGCCGGTATTGATACAGAAACGGGCGCTATCGCCCACCAGCAAATAGCCGGGGCCGGCCAGGCGTTCGGGGAGCCCGTGCAGGCCGCATTCAGGAATGAGATGTGCGCCGTATTCCACCAGCTCGGCGCGGCGAAGAAGCGGGCGTAGCGTTGGGTGCTGTTTGAAGTTTTCCAGCAGGTCAGGAAGCGCTGCGCAGCAAGCCCGGAGTGAAGAGAGCGGGCAGACGATGCCGACAGAAAGCGTATCGTTATTGGTATAGAGAAAACCACCTGCGGGCTGCTCGCCGCAGACGCCGCCGGTGAACAGCCAGGCCGCGCCTTCGTTACCCTCGAGGGCAAAACGGTTTTCCAGATCTTCTTTCGGCAGCGCAAGCACTTCCTTAACGCCGACCGCAACGCCGTGCTCGGGCAACTTGTTCAATAGCTTATGCTGCTCTGCCAGCAGGGTGTTGGCACCTTCGGCGACAACCACGGCTTTGGCGCTCAGCGCTTCTCCGTCAATCACTACGCCGCTCACCACGCCGTTTTCGACATGCAGGCCATCTACATGGGTAGCCGCCAGGCACTGGGCTCCGGCTTGTTCAGCCTGCTGGAACAGCCACGGATCGAGACGTGCGCGAAGCACGCTGTATGAAGAAGCCGTGGGCTGTTGAAAGCTGAGCGTAGTGGCGCTGTCCGGCGTCAGAGCGGAGAGTTTTTCATGGGTAATACAGCGTTCAAGCGGGGCAGAACGAGAAAAGTCAGGAAAGAGATCGTCAAACACGGCGGTGTAAAGCCTGCCGCCCGACAGGTTTTTGCCTCCGGGCTGGCTTGCCCGCTCAACAAGCAGAACATTTAGCCCGGCGCGCGCGCATTCTGCCGCGCAGCAGGAGCCTGCGATCCCTGCACCTACGACGATAATATCGAAATCTGTAGTGGCCATCCCGTGCACCTTTTAGTTGCGACGGAGTAGCTTACCAAAGCGGGAAGAAAATTAGCTTGATGAGGTGCGCAGACGGGAAAAGTCCGGGGTGATTTCCGGACTTTTTTTCATTCTTATTCGCCGCGATAAACGCAGCCTGCGGTGCAGGTTTCTTTGATCATCACCGCGCTCAGCAGCGGCACTACAGGCTTCATCTGATCCCAAATCCATTTCGCCAGCACTTCGCTGGTTGGGTTTTCAAGCCCAGGGATATCGTTCAGATAATAGTGATCGAGGCGATCGTAAGTCGGCTTAAACGCCGCCTTCAGCTCGGAAAAGTCCATGATCCAGCCGGTATAGGGATCTACCTCGCCGGTAATTTCCAGGCGCACCATAAAGGAGTGGCCATGCAGGCGACCGCATTTGTGGCCTTCCGGCACGTGCGGCAGGCGGTGAGCGGCTTCGAAGGTAAAATCTTTAAACAGGGTGGTGGACATCATTCAACTCTCTGGAATTCAAAAAACCGCCGCATGATAGCGGAATGGACTATTTTTCGCATTAACTAAACGGCCCGCAGGCCGGCTAGATGCTGTAAGCAACGGTGAATGATTGAAAATCTTTTATTCATCAGTTAGTTAGTTAATCACTTTTAACACTATGATCTACCTGAAAAAACGATTAGTCGTTTTAGTTATTTATTATTTCCATCCCTTCTTTAATTGTTGATAACCTGCTGGTTAACCTTGACTCATTACAGTCTGTAAGCCCTTTTTTTGCACTTTGCTACTGGAAGCTAAATACGTATGACTTCTCAGGTTCCACCGAGCGCTTTGCTGCCGCTAACGCCGGACCAGCTGGCACGCCTTCAGGCGGCGACCACTGATTTTTCGACCACTCAGTTGGCCTGGCTGTCCGGCTATTTCTGGGGAATGATTAACCAGCAGCCTGGCGCTGTCGAGGCTGCTCCGGCCCCCGCGGCAGAAGTGCCGGTTATCACGCTGATTTCCGCTTCGCAGACCGGCAACGCGCGCCGCGTGAGCGAGCAGCTGCGTGACGACCTGCTGGCGGCGAAGCTGAACGTCAACCTGGTGAACGCGGGCGACTATAAATTCAAGCAAATTGCCCAGGAAAAGCTGCTGATTGTCGTCAGTTCCACGCAAGGGGAAGGGGAGCCGCCGGAAGAAGCCGTGGCCCTGCACAAATTCCTGTTTTCGAAGAAGGCACCAAAGCTTAACGGTACCGCGTTTGCGGTCTTTGGCCTCGGCGACAGCTCCTATGAATTCTTCTGCCAGTCCGGCAAAGACTTCGACAGCAAGCTGGCGGAATTAGGCGGTGAGCGCCTGCTGGATCGCGTCGATACTGACGTCGAGTACCAGCCTGCGGCCCAGGAATGGCGTGGCAAAATTGTCGAGCTACTGAAGTCTCGCGTACCGGCGGAAACCCCGGCTCAGGCGACCGCGACCGCCACTGGCGTGAGCAACGAAATTTTCACCAGCCCTTACAGCAAAGAAGCCCCGTTAACCGCCACGCTCGCGGTTAACCAGAAGATTACCGGCCGCGACTCCGATAAAGACGTGCGTCACATCGAAATCGATCTTGGTGACTCAGGCCTGCGCTACCGGCCGGGCGATGCGCTTGGCGTCTGGTACCAGAACGATCCGGCGCTGGTGAAAGAGCTGACCGATTTGCTGTGGCTGAAAGGCGATGAAAGCGTCACCGTTGACGGCAAAACGCTGCCGCTGAGCGAAGCCCTGCAGTGGCACTTCGAGCTGACGGTGAACACCGGCAATATCGTCGAAAACTACGCCCAGCTGACCCGCAACACGGCGCTGCTGGAGCTGGTGGGTGATAAAGCAAAATTGCAGCACTACGCGCAGACGACGCCGATTGTAGATATGGCTCGCTACGCCCCGGCAGAGCTGACGGCGGAACAGCTGGTTGGCCTGCTGCGCCCGCTTACGCCGCGCCTTTACTCAATCGCCTCTTCGCAGGCGGAAGCTGAAACCGAAGTCCATATTACCGTGGGCGCGGTGCGCTATGACATCGAAGGCCGTGCCCGCAGCGGCGGGGCTTCCGGCTTCCTGGCTGACCGCCTTGAAGAAGAGGGTGAAGTGCGCGTGTTCATTGAGCACAACGATAACTTCCGCTTACCGGCAAACCCGGAAACACCGGTCATCATGATTGGCCCAGGCACCGGCATTGCCCCGTTCCGCGCCTTTATTCAGCAGCGTGATAACGACGGTGCGGGCGGCAAGAACTGGCTGTTCTTTGGCAATCCGCACTTTACCGAAGATTTCCTGTATCAGGTGGAATGGCAGCGCTACGTCAAAGACGGCCTGCTGACGAACATCGATTTAGCCTGGTCCCGCGACCAGCAGCATAAAATATACGTACAAGACAAACTGCGCGAGAAAGGCGCGGAACTGTGGCGCTGGATTCAAGAAGGTGCCCACATTTACGTCTGCGGCGACGCCAATCGTATGGCGAAAGACGTTGAACAGGCGTTACTGGAAGTGGTGGCCGTCCACGGTGGCATGGACACCGAAGCGGCAGATGAATTTTTAAGTGAGCTGCGCGTTGAGCGCCGTTATCAGCGAGATGTCTACTAATGAGCGAAAAACACCCTGGCCCTCTGGTGGTCGAAGGCAAACTGGTCGACGCCGAACGGCTGAAGCGCGATAGCGATTTCCTGCGCGGCACCATTAAAGAAGATTTGCAGGATGGTCTGACCGGCGGTTTCAACGGCGACAACTTCCTGCTGATCCGCTTCCACGGCATGTATCAGCAGGATGACCGCGATATTCGCGCCGAACGTGCGGAGCAGAGGCTGGAGCCGCGCCACGCGATGATGCTCCGCTGCCGCCTGCCGGGCGGGATTATCACCACCCAACAGTGGCAGGCTATTGATAAATTTGCCGAAGATAAGACTATCTACGGCAGCATCCGCCTGACTAACCGCCAGACGTTCCAGTTCCACGGCATTCTGAAGAAGAACGTTAAGCCCGCGCATGAAATGCTGCACGAGGTTGGCCTGGACGCGCTGGCGACAGCCAATGATGTGAATCGCAACGTGCTGTGTACTTCCAACCCGGTGGAGTCTGAGCTGCACCAGGAAGCCTACGAATGGGCGAAAAAGCTTTCCGAGCACCTGCTGCCGCGCACTCGTGCCTACGCCGAGATTTGGTGGGATAAAGAAAAAGTCGCCACCACGGACGAAGAGCCAATTCTGGGGCCGACCTACCTGCCGCGTAAGTTTAAAACCACGGTAGTGATCCCGCCGCAGAACGATGTGGATCTGCACGCCAATGACATGAACTTTATTGCGATTGCGGAAAAGGGCAAGCTGGTTGGTTTTAACCTGCTGGTCGGCGGCGGCCTGTCCATTGAGCACGGCAATAAAAATACCTATGCCCGCACGGCGAGCGAATTCGGCTACATTCCGCTGGAGCATACTCTGGCTGTAGCGGAAGCGGTGGTGACGACCCAGCGAGACTGGGGGAACCGTACCGACCGTAAAAACGCTAAAACCAAATATACCCTTGAGCGCGTCGGCGTGGACGTGTTTAAGGCGGAAGTTGAGCGCCGCGCCGGCATCAAGTTTGAGCCGACCCGCGCGTACGAATTCACCGGCCGTGGCGACCGTATCGGCTGGGTGAAGGGCATCGACGACAAATGGCACCTGACGCTGTTTATCGAAAACGGCCGTATTCTGGATTACCCGGATCGCCCGCTGAAAACCGGCCTGCTGGAGATAGCCCGGATCCATAAAGGTGATTTCCGCCTGACGGCAAACCAGAACCTGATCGTCGCCGGCGTGCCGGAAAGCGAAAAGGCTAAAATAGAGAAGCTGGCTACCGGGCACGGGCTGATGAACGCGGTCACGCCGCAGCGCGAGAACTCGATGGCCTGCGTGTCTTTCCCTACCTGCCCGCTGGCGATGGCGGAAGCCGAACGCTTCCTGCCTGAGTTTGTCACCAAAGTTGAGCAGGTGATGGATAAACACAAGGTGCCGGATGAGCACATTGTTATGCGCGTCACCGGCTGCCCGAACGGCTGTGGCCGTGCGATGCTGGCCGAAATCGGCCTCGTGGGGAAAGCACCAGGGCGCTATAACCTGCACATTGGCGGCAACCGCATCGGGACGCGTATTCCGCGCATGTACCGTGAAAATATCACGGAGCCGGAAATCCTCAGCTCGATTGACGAGCTGGTAGGGCGCTGGGCGAAAGAACGTGAAGCCGATGAAGGCTTTGGGGACTTCACCGTGCGCGCCGGGATTATTCGCCCGGTGCTCGATCCGGCCAGGGATTTGTGGGACTAATTTTTCTCCTATTTCCTAATGGGAAAATGACTATATAACGATCGCCGAACTTCGCTTTCCCCTCTCCCTTCCAGGGAGAGGGCCGGGGTGAGGGTCAATAACATCAACAGGTGAGGAGCCTATGCCTACACTCGATCTTAACGCTCTGAACGCCCTTCCTAAGGTCGAACGCGTCATGGCGCTCGCCGAAACGAACGCTCAGCTGGAAAAACTTAGCGCGCAGCAGCGTGTCGCCTGGGCGCTGGAAAACCTGCCGGGCGAGTTTGTCCTTTCGTCCAGCTTCGGCATTCAGGCTGCCGTTTGCCTGCATCTGGTGACGCAGCAGCGCCCCGACATTCCGGTGATCCTGACCGATACCGGCTATCTGTTCCCGGAAACCTACCAGTTTATCGACGAGCTAACCGATAAGCTGAAGCTGAACCTGCAGGTGTTCCGTGCGACCGAAAGTCCTGCGTGGCAGGAAGCGCGTTACGGCAAACTGTGGGAGCAGGGCGTGGAAGGTATTGAGCGCTACAACGACATCAACAAAGTAGAGCCGATGAACCGTGCCCTGAAAACGCTGGAGGCGCAAACCTGGTTTGCCGGCCTGCGTCGTGAGCAGTCTGGGAGCCGTGCAAATCTGCCGGTTCTGGCGGTGCAGCGTGACGTGTTTAAAATTCTGCCGATCATCGACTGGGATAACCGCACGGTTTACCAGTATCTGACAGAGCACGGGCTTAAGTACCATCCATTGTGGGACCAGGGCTATCTTTCCGTAGGCGATACCCACACCACCCGTAAATGGGAGCCGGGAATGGCAGAAGAAGAAACGCGCTTCTTTGGCCTGAAACGCGAGTGCGGTCTGCACGAATAAACTCCCTGTATCACTTATTTCAAAGCGCGGGCCTTGTTCCCGCGTTTTTCTTTTCTGCTTTCCTGTCTTCGCCTCAATGAAACCCTCCATCAAGTTTACTCCCCAAAATGGGCTGTTCATCACAAAGAAATACGCGATCGGATATTGATCATTTTTTTGTAGAGGCGATAATTCCATAAAACCTGAAAACGTTTTCAGTTTTATCTGATTCAAGAGAAATAATAATTGCCAGGGCCGGTAAAAAATGGCCGTAAGGCGAATGATTTTATTACCAGGGAAAGCATCTGTTCTCGGTAAATATTACCGGTAGAGGCTTATCATTAGGGAATTATATATGTCCATTTTACCTCTTCATATAAAAAAACACGGTATAAAATGCATCCTGTTTCTGTCAGGAATATTTTCGGTCATTCCGGTAGCGCCCGCGATGGCGGCAGGTTTTGTGGATGACAGCCTGCTAACGGGCTCGCTCTACTACTGGCAGCGCCACCGCGAGCGCAAAGATATGAATCCTGGCAGCCCTCATTATGGGCAATACCAGACTAACCTTCACCACAGCACAACGACCGCACGACTGGACTACAGCTCCGGTTTTTATGACGAAACTGTTGGGATCGATCTCGGGGCATTTGCGACGGTGGATTTATTCGAGGGCAGCACCGCACATCCCAACGAAATAAGCTTCAGCGACGGGAAATCCATGTGGCGCGATCGGGGTACCGGAGAGGCCAATGCGGTGGATCTTTATCTGGCCGCGCTCAAATTCAAAAAGGAAAATTACTGGCTCAGAGCTGGTTATATTCAGCCCATTGGGCAGGGTTTATTAGCCATCCAATGGGGCTTCTTACCCGGAACCTATCAGGGGGCCGAAATTGGCGCAGTGTATGATTTTGGGCGGTACGGTATATTTTCGCTTTCTTATTTTTGGGCCAATAAATATAAAGCCCCATGGTATCGCGAAATGTATGACTTTAAGGAAATAGACAAGAAAACGAAAATTCCTTATTTGCACTCGCTGGGCGGGAAATTTGATTTTAAAAATGGCGTGATTTGGGAGCTGGCCTTTGGTCAATCCCAGGGCTACCTGGATAAGTATTTTACCAAAGTAGGCTGGCGTCTTGGTGAGGCAGATAACCAGCTCAGAACCAGCTGGCAGTTTTACGGCTCGCATGATGCGACGGGGCGCCATGACGTCTACGATGAGTTTGCCTGGCAGCAGGGCGTTACTGCCGAATACCAGCGAGGACGCTGGCAGTTCCGGTTAGAGGGGAGCCTGGTCCATGCGCCGGGCAAGCAAGGATATTACACCGTCAGCGCAACGCCCATTTACCCAAACTCGGCGGGGCGTATCGATATGTGGTGGGATGCCCGCTCTGACTACAACGCCGACGGTGAAAAGGCGGTGTTTTTTGGCTCGATGGTCGATTTAGGCGACGTTATTTATCCGGGTGTCAGCGGCGGGGCATCGCTGGTCTGGGGCTGGGACGGCAAACCGGCTCGGGGAGGAGACTGGTCGGCCAGACAGCGTCTGACAGAAAGCGCCTGGAACCTGGATCTCGTCTGGCAAGTCCAGCAGGGCTGGGCGAAAGATGTGATGTTTAAGCTGCATTACACCCGCTACAACAACCATTCCGACAATCCTGACTGGAGCGGCGGCTATGCCAACGTTTTCCAGGATGAAAAGGATATCAAATTCATGATGATTGCTCCGTTCTCAATTATTTAACGCGACCCACGCTAAGGAAAAATAATGTTGATTCGACAGGCAGGCCTCGGGCTGGCGCTTTCGTGCTGCGCGCTTTTCGTCCATGCAGAAACGCATGTGTTAATTAACCAGGTTGGCTACGACCTCAATGGACCCAAATCCGCCGTTATTCAATTGAGCGATGGCGCGAAATTTAACGCTGGCGACCAATTTGAGCTGCTGGACAGCGAAAGCAACAAAGTGGTGTATAGCGGTGAATTAGTCGGGCAGGGAAGCGTCCCGAGCTGGGAGAATCGTACTTTTTATCAGGCCGATTTTAGCGGCTGGCATAAAGCCGGGCGTTATGTGGTCAAGGTGGTCAGCAGCGACGGTGATGTGCGCTCCGGGCCGTTTATCATTAATAAAGATTTGCTTGAACGCTACACGCTCTCGGATGTGATTGCTTATTTCAAAAGCCAGCGTGTAACGGGGCTTTTTGACAAGGCCGATCGCAAACTGCCGAAACCGTGGGGCGAGAAAGGCACGGTGGATGTGCATGGCGGCTGGTATGACGCGACCGGCGATTATGGCGTTCACCTTTCCCATCAGAATTTAACCTCCTGGTTTAACCCTCAACAAGCCCCTTTGGTGGCCTGGAGCCTGCTGCAAAGCTACCAGCGCCTGGGCGCGCGTAACGACGTCAATTTCTCCGAGTACCGTCGCCGTATGCTCGATGAAGGTCTTTATGGCGCAGATTTTCTGGTGCGTATGAAGCAGCCGGGGGAATCCTTCCTGCAGGCGATATCATCGCCGGGTAAAGACAAGTTGGCGCAGGACCGCGTGGTAGCGAACCCGAACTGGCGCACGCAAATTAAAGAAAAAGAGTCTGACTCGACCATTGTTGAAGAATCGGCGGTTGGGCGGCTGGCTTATCAGGCGAGCTTCCGTTCAGGTGCCGGGATGTCCATTGCTGCGCTGGCGCTCGCCAGCACCCAGAATGAGGACGGGCAGTTTACCCGCGCGCAATATCTTCAGACAGCGAAAGAGGCTTTTGCCTTCCTTGAGAAAAATAACCTAAAGATGGTGAACGACGGCAAAGAGAATATCGTCGATGACTATAACGTTCTGCTGGCCGCCACCGAACTGTATAAAGCGACTAAGCAATCACATTACCTGGAGGTGGCTTCCCTGCGGGCAAAAAGCCTGATGGCGCGCCAGGTTTCAGAGGGGCAATGGAAGCATTACTGGCGCGCGGATGACGCCAGTCGGCCTTATTTCCATCCTTCAGATGCCGGTCTGCCGGTTATTGCGCTGCTGGAGTATCACGCCGTTGCGCCTGAAAACCAGCGTGCGAATATTCTCTCCACGGTAAAACAAGCGCTCGATTTTGAACTGACAACCACCGCCGATGTTAATAACCCGTTTGGCTATGCACGTCAGCTGGTCCAACTGAAGGACGGGACAAAGCGCACCAGCTTCTTCTTCCCGCATGATACGGAAGCCGCGCCGTGGTGGCAGGGGGAAAACGCTCGTATAGCGTCGCTTGCGGCGGCGGCCCGACAGGCGATGCCGCTGTTTGCCGACGATGCCAATTTTACCCATCGGCTTAACGCCTATGCCTGGAACCAGCTGGACTGGATCCTCGGCAGAAACCCGTTTGATGTCAGCATGCTGACCGGCAGCGGCTATCGCCACATTAGCTATCTGTTCTTCAATTCCTGGCGCTATACGACCTTGCCTGGCGGGATTGTGAACGGCATTACCGCCGATCCGCAGCAGAACGTAGACGGTATCGCGTTTGACCAGGGTTATGCGGTTACCGGGAAAGATGACGACTGGCGCTGGGCCGAAGGCTGGCTGCCTCATTCAGCGTGGTATCTTTATGCCGTGAGCCTGCCGGTACAGCAGTAATAAATAAGGAGGAGCGGTGCTATGGCCGCTCCTGCCCGATCACTTTTCGGCCTTCGCTAACTCTTTCACCAGCGGCAGCAGAATACGCACCGTGTCATGGCTGCGGCGCTTAATTCTGCCCGGCAGCGCTTTATCCAGATAGTCGAGGTTGTCGATAGTCGCGTTATGCCAGCTGGTGCCGTTTGGAAAAGCCTTGTTTTTACCACGCTGCTGGTAGCCGTCTTTCGCTCCCAGCGTCCAGTTGCTCGCCTCGACAGAAAGCACTGGAATACCTGCTTTATCGAAAGGCTCTGCATCGCCACAGCAGCCGGTGCCTTTCGGGAATTTCGCATTGAGTCCAGGATTGCTGGTGGCCTGAATCCCGGCGCGATGGGCAAGCGTGAGCGCGCGGTCGCGGGTCAGCTTGCGCACGGCCGCAGGTGTTGATACTCCGCTATTGAAATAAAGCTTATCGCCCACGATCAGGCTGTCCAGATTGATCACCAGCAGCGTGTTGGCCTGCTCCTCTTTGCTCATGCGCTCCAGAATGTTTTTCGCGCCCAGGGAGCCAATTTCTTCTCCGCTGGTAGCAATAAAGCGGATGCCGTAGCGGGTAGGAATATCTTTCAGGCGTTCGGCCAGCTCCAGCATAACGCCAAGCCCGGAAGCATTATCGTCCACGCCCTGCAGCGTCAGGCCGCCGAGGTTATTGTCCACGTCTTTATCGTTGAGCGGCGTATAGGTGTCCAGATGCGCCATGATAATGATTTGCTGCGGCAGCTTACCTTCGCGTGCGGCAATCACGCTGCTGGTGGTGACGTTATGCCAGGTCTGGTGGCCGGCTTTCGTGGTGTAAAGGTAGCGGGTCTTAAACTGGCGAATATCGCTTTGGTAACCCCAGCTTTGAAACTGCTGCTGAATATAATCTGCGGCCAACATTTCGGCCGGACTGCCGGTCATTCGGCCAGGAAAATAGGTGGCGATGTGGCGGGTTTGCTGGTCGGCAATGTCGCCTTGCTGCGCGGTCTTCGCTACGGCGGGAAAACTAAAGCACGCGCCCAGCGCCAGGCAAATCACCGAGCGGCGCAATGCGGAAAACATAGTACGTCCTTATTCATCTTTATTAGTCGGAAGTTTTAAGCGCCATTAGTATGAAACTGTGAGCCAGGTTAAACAATTTCATTTGCTCTTAAACCCGCGAAAAAACGGCTGGTTAAGCACATTTTGTTGTTAGCTTTGCCGTGGCGTTATTCTTTTCGGGAACTAGTCATTCCAATTCGTAATTTCATAACAAATAAGTCCAAGACTTATAGTCCCCTTAGATTAAATCTCAAGCGGCTGCGATGAACGGCCGCGGCGCATCTGCTTAAGGGAAGGTTATGGACCAGAAAAGACTCACTCACTTGCGGCAACTGGAGGCTGAAAGCATCCATATTATCCGCGAGGTCGCTGCCGAATTTTCTAATCCGGTGATGATGTATTCCATTGGGAAAGACTCTTCGGTCATGCTGCATTTGGCCCGTAAAGCTTTCTACCCAGGTACGCTGCCGTTCCCGCTATTGCACGTTGACACCGGCTGGAAATTCCGCGAAATGTACGAGTTCCGTGACCGCACGGCGAAAGCCTACGGCTGCGATCTTATCGTGCATCGCAATCCTGAAGGCGTGGCGATGGGCATTAACCCGTTCGTCCACGGCAGCGCTAAACATACCGACATTATGAAAACCGAAGGCCTCAAGCAGGCGCTGAATAAATACGGTTTTGACGCGGCCTTTGGCGGCGCACGTCGTGACGAAGAGAAGTCGCGCGCCAAAGAGCGTATTTACTCCTTCCGCGATCGCTTCCACCGCTGGGACCCAAAAAACCAGCGCCCTGAGCTGTGGCACAATTACAACGGCCAGATCAACAAAGGCGAAAGCATTCGCGTGTTCCCGCTCTCTAACTGGACCGAGCTGGATATCTGGCAGTACATCTACCTGGAAAATATCGACATCGTTCCGCTGTATCTTGCGGCGCCGCGCCCGGTGCTGGAACGTGACGGTATGCTGATGATGATTGACGACGATCGCATCGATCTGCAGCCGGGTGAAGTGATTGAACAACGTATGGTGCGCTTCCGTACCCTGGGCTGCTGGCCGCTGACCGGCGCGGTGGAATCTACCGCGCAGACGCTGCCGGAGATCATCGAAGAGATGCTGATCTCCACTACCAGTGAACGCCAGGGACGCATGATTGACCGCGACCAGGCCGGCTCCATGGAGCTGAAAAAACGCCAGGGTTATTTCTAAGGAGCCGCCAGATGAACACCACTATTGCACAACAAATCGCTGACGAAGGCGGAGTCGAAGCCTACCTCCACGCTCAGCAGCACAAAAGCCTGCTGCGCTTTTTGACCTGCGGCAGCGTCGATGACGGCAAAAGTACCCTGATTGGCCGCCTGCTGCACGACACGCGCCAGATTTATGAAGATCAGCTCTCGTCGCTGCATACCGACAGTAAGCGTCACGGTACCCAGGGCGAGAAACTTGATTTAGCCTTGTTGGTGGATGGCCTGCAGGCCGAGCGCGAACAGGGCATTACCATCGACGTGGCCTATCGCTATTTCTCCACCGAGAAGCGCAAATTTATCATCGCCGACACGCCGGGGCACGAACAGTACACCCGCAATATGGCGACCGGGGCATCAACCTGTGACCTGGCAATCCTGCTGATCGACGCCCGTAAAGGCGTGTTGGATCAAACTCGTCGTCACAGTTTTATCTCCACGCTGCTGGGGATCAAACATCTGGTGGTGGCGATCAACAAGATGGATCTGGTGGCGTTCAGCGAGCAGACCTTCGAGCAGATCAAACAGGATTACCTGACCTTCGCCCAGCAGCTGCCGGCGGACCTGGATATTCGCTTCGTGCCGCTTTCCGCGCTGGAAGGGGATAACGTGGCAAGCTCCAGCAGCCAGATGCCGTGGTACAGCGGCCCGACGCTGCTCGAGGTGCTGGAAACGGTAGAAATTACTCGCAGCGTGGAGCAGCAGCCAATGCGCTTCCCGGTGCAGTACGTTAACCGCCCCAATCTGGACTTCCGTGGCTACGCGGGGACGCTGGCTTCGGGTACCGTTAGCGTGGGCCAGCGCGTCAAAGTGCTGCCGTCCGGCGTGGAGTCGAACATCGCCCGAATCGTGACTTTTGATGGAGATTTGCAACAAGCCGGCGCGGGTGAAGCGATAACCCTGGTGCTGAAAGATGAAATCGATATCAGCCGGGGCGATCTGCTGGTCGAGTCCGGTGAATCATTGGCCGCGGTACAGAGCGCTAAAGTGGATGTGGTATGGATGGCGGAGCAGCCGCTGGTGCCGGGGCAGAGCTTTGATATCAAGATCGCCGGGAAGAAAACCCGCGCGCGCGTCGACAACATTCAGTACCAGGTTGAGATTAACTCGCTGACTCAGCGCGTGGTGGAAAGCCTGCCGCTGAACGGCATTGGGCTGGTGGATTTGACCTTCGATGAGCCGCTGGTGCTCGACAAATATCAGACCAATCCGGTGACCGGCGCGCTGATTTTCATCGATCGCCTGAGCAACGTGACCGTGGGGGCAGGCATGGTACGTGAGCCGCAGGAAGAGGTTTATCAGGAACCTTCGGCATACGGTGCGTTTGAGCTTGAGCTTAACGCTTTGGTGCGCCGCCACTTCCCACACTGGGGCGCGCGTGACCTGCTGGGAGGCAAGTAATGGCCGACCATGATGAAAACGTGGTCTGGCATGCTCACCCCGTTACGCGTGAGCAGCGTGAAGCTTTGCACAAGCACCGCGGGGCGGTGCTGTGGTTTACCGGCTTGTCCGGCTCCGGGAAGTCAACCGTGGCCGGCGCGCTTGAACAGGAACTGCATAAACTTGGTGTAAGCACCTACTTGCTCGACGGCGACAACGTCCGCCACGGGTTATGCAGCGACCTGGGCTTTAGCGATGCAGACCGTAAAGAGAACATCCGGCGGGTAGGTGAAGTTGCCGGCCTGATGGTGGACGCGGGCCTTGTCGTGCTCAGCGCGTTTATCTCGCCGCATCGTGCCGAAAGGCAAATGGTACGCGAACGAGCCGGAGAAGGGCGCTTCTACGAAGTGTTTGTGGACACGCCGTTGGCGATTTGCGAAACACGCGATCCTAAAGGGCTGTACAAGAAGGCTCGGGCAGGGGAACTAAAGAATTTTACCGGCATTGATTCGGCGTATGAGGCGCCGCTGCAGGCGGAAATACACTTAGACGGCGAACAATTAGTAACAAATTTAGTGGCCCAAATATTAGACCTGCTGCGCCGCGACGATATCATCAATTGCTGAAGACGCCCGGAAGCACAACGCTTCCGGCCATCAGGGTTATGAAATCAGTTATGCGCAACAGCACGAATATCGTTATTTCTCAGGCTGAACCCAGCCCGACGGTCGAGGAAACAACCTGGTCATTGCCCGGGGCGTTTATCGGCTTTTTGTCGTGGCTGCTGGCGCTAGGCATTCCCTTTCTGGTGTACGGCCCCAACACGCTCTTTTTCTTCCTTTACACGTGGCCATTCTTCCTGGCGCTGATGCCGGTCGCGGTGGTGGTGGGGATAGCGTTGCACTCCATTTTGCGTGGCAGGCTGCTGTTTAGCTGCTTTGCTACGCTGCTCTCCGTCGCGCTGATGTTCGGCGTGCTCTTTATGTGGCTAATGGGTTAGCCGTGCCGAACTGCGTCAAACCGTAACAGACTATTTTTGGGCAACGTTAAGCTAAACTTGCTGCAATCGCGCATGAGTTCGCGTTATGTGGTAAATTCTGGCGCGATTTGGCGGGCAGGATTATTTGCTACAGTGGAGTCGACGAAAAAGTTGTGGGATGATTGTGCCGTTTTTCAGGGGGCAGGATGGGTAAACTAACGCTGCTGTTGCTGGCCTTGCTGGTTTGGCTTCAGTATTCGCTGTGGTTCGGAAAAAACGGCGTACACGATTACACGCGCGTCAGCGAAGATGTCGCTGCGCAGCAGGCAACTAATGCCAAATTAAAATCTCGCAACGATCAGCTTTTTGCCGAAATTGACGATCTCAACGGTGGCCAGGAAGCGATTGAAGAGCGCGCACGCAATGAACTCAGCATGACTAAGCCAGGAGAGACATTCTACCGCCTGGTGCCGGATGCCTCTAAACGTGCAGCCAACGGTAATACCTCCAACGCCGGGCAAAATAATCGATAACTCAGCATAAGTGAAAGGCATGGCAGACTCCTCCCCGGACGTAATTGCCGTGGTACCGGCCGCCGGTATCGGCAGCCGTATGCAAACGGAATGTCCTAAGCAGTACCTACACATCGGCGACAAAACGATTCTTGAACATGCGGTAGCCTGCCTGATGGCGCATCCGCGTGTGGGCCAGACGATCGTCGCCCTCAGCCCCAACGACACCTACTTTTCTTCTCTGCCGCTGGCCGCTAATCCTCGCGTCACCGTAGTCACCGGCGGGAAACAGCGCGCGGATTCGGTTCTTGCTGGCCTGCAGGCCGCAGGTGATGCGAAATGGGTGCTGGTCCACGATGCCGCGCGCCCCTGTCTGCATCCGGACGATCTGGGCAATCTACTGGCGATTACCGCCACCAGCAAAGTCGGCGCTATTCTGGCGGCGCCGGTCCGAGATACCATGAAGCGGGGTGAGCCCGGCAACGCGTTGATAGCCCATACTGTCGATCGTGAAGATCTCTGGCATGCCCTTACGCCGCAGCTGTTCCCGCTTGAACTTTTGCGCAGCTGTCTGCTGCGCGCGCTGGATGAAGGCGCAACCATCACCGATGAAGCTTCGGCCCTGGAATATTGTGGCTTTCATCCAGAACTGATTAGTGCTCGTGCTGATAATATCAAGGTAACTCGCCCTGAAGATCTGGCACTGGCGGCTTTCTATCTTACGCGGTTAACCCAAACGGAGAATTTATAATGCGTATCGGACATGGTTTTGATGTTCATGCTTTTGGCGGCGTTGGCCCGATTATTATTGGCGGCGTTCGTGTCCCGTACGAAAAAGGACTGCTGGCCCATTCCGACGGTGACGTTGCCCTGCATGCCCTGACCGATGCGCTGCTCGGTGCCGCTGCGCTTGGAGATATCGGCAAGCTGTTTCCGGACACCGATCCTGCCTTCAAAGGTGCGGACAGCCGCGAACTGCTGCGCGAAGCGTGGCGTCGCATTCAGGCTAAAGGTTTTACGCTTGGGAACGTGGACGTGACGATTATTGCTCAGGCACCGAAAATGGCTCCGCACATCCCGCAGATGCGCGTGTTTATTGCTGAAGATCTCGGCTGCCATATGGATGACGTGAACGTCAAAGCAACCACCACCGAAAAGCTTGGCTTTACCGGCCGTGGGGAAGGTATTGCCTGCGAAGCGGTCGCGCTTTTGCATAAGGCCAGTAAGTAATGGATATGCAAAATCTGACGTGGCTGCACGGTAAACCGCAGGGTTCCGGGGTCATCAAGGCCAGTCCGGAAGACTTTGTGGTCATAGAGGATTTGGGTTTTGGCCCCGACGGTGACGGTGAGCACCTGCTGCTGCGGATCCTGAAAAGCGGCTGCAATACGCGTTTTGTCGCCGATGCGCTGGCGAAATTCCTCAAAGTCCATGCTCGCGAAGTCAGCTTTGCCGGGCAGAAAGACAAACATGCCGTGACCGAACAGTGGTTCTGCGTCCGCCTGCCGGGTAAAGAGATGCCTGATATGAGCGCCTTTGCGCTCGAAGGTTGCCAGGTGTTGGAGTTTGCCCGCCATCGCCGCAAGCTGCGCCTGGGCGCGCTTAAAGGGAACCGCTTTACCCTCGTGCTGCGTGAAGTCAGCGATCGTAACGAAATGGAGCAGCGCCTGCAGGCCATCTCTCTGCGGGGCGTGCCTAACTATTTCGGCAGCCAGCGTTTTGGCATCGGCGGTAACAACCTGCATCAGGCGAAGCGCTGGGCGGAAAGCAATTCACCGCTGCGCGACAGAAATAAACGCAGTTTTTGGTTGTCGGCAGCACGCAGCGCGTTGTTTAATCAGATTGTTAGCCAGCGCCTGAAAAAAACAGACTTTAATCAAGTTGTTGATGGCGATGCGCTACAATTGGCAGGACGTGGCAGCTGGTTTGTAGCAACCCCGGAAGAACTCCCGACCCTGCAACAGCGAGTGGATGACGGCGACCTGCTGATTACCGCTGCGCTGCCGGGTGACGGCGAGTGGGGAACGCAAAACGTTGCGCTGGCTTTTGAGCAGCAGTGCGTGGCAGACGAAGATGTCCTGCAGGGGCTGCTGAAGCGTGAACGCGTGGAAGCCGCGCGTCGCGCGATGTTAGTGCAACCGAAGGCATTAAGCTGGAACTGGTGGGATGACGTGACCGTTGAGCTGAACTTCTGGCTACCGGCGGGTAGCTTCGCTACCAGCGTTGTCAGGGAACTCATGAACACAGCGGGTGATTATGCGAATATTGCTGAGTAACGATGACGGCGTCCATGCGCCTGGCATTCAGACGCTGGCAAAAGCGCTGCGCGAATTTGCCGAGGTTCAGGTTGTTGCGCCGGACAGAAACCGCAGCGGCGCATCAAACTCGCTGACGCTCGAGTCATCGCTTAGAACTTTTACCCTCGCCAACGGGGATATCTCCGTTCAAATGGGAACGCCAACGGACTGTGTCTATCTCGGCGTCAATGCGCTGATGTACCCGCGCCCGGATATTGTGGTGTCGGGCATCAACGCCGGGCCAAACCTCGGCGACGACGTTATCTACTCCGGCACTGTTGCGGCGGCGACGGAAGGGCGTCATTTAGGGCTCCCGGCGCTGGCCGTCTCGCTGGATGGCCATCAGCATTATGAGACCGCAGCGGCGGTCACCTGCTCTATTCTCCTGGCGCTGGCTCGGGAGCCACTGCGCACCGGGCGCATTCTAAATATCAACGTTCCAGATTTACCGCTGGACCAAATCAAAGGCATTCGCGTCACGCGCTGCGGCAGCCGTCATCCGGCGGACCAGGTGATTCGCCAGGAAGATCCACGTGGCAACACGGTGTACTGGATTGGCCCGCCGGGGGAAAAACTGGATGTTGCGCCAGATACCGACTTTGCCGCCGTGGACGAAGGCTATGTGTCGGTGACGCCGCTGCACGTCGATTTAACTGCGCACAGCGCCCACGAAGTCGTTGGCCACTGGCTGGAAAAAGCCGGAGTTGAGGCGCAATGGTAAGCAGACGCGTACAAACTCTTCTCGATCAATTATGTGCCCAGGGCATCAAGGACGAACGGGTCCTTGAGGCTATTGCGCAGGTGCCGCGTGAGAAATTTGTCGACGAAGCGTTTGAACACAAAGCCTGGGAAAATACCGCGTTACCTATTGGCTCTGGCCAGACTATCTCGCAGCCCTATATGGTGGCGAGGATGACGGAACTGCTGGAGCTCGCGCCGCATTCAAAAGTGCTGGAGATTGGCACTGGCTCTGGCTATCAGACCGCGATTCTGGCGCATCTGGTGGGGCACGTTTGCTCCGTTGAGCGCATCAAGGGTCTCCAATGGCACGCAAGACGCCGCCTGAAGCAGCTCGACTTGCATAATATTTCAACCCGTCACGGCGATGGCTGGCAGGGCTGGCAGGCGAAAGCCCCGTTTGACGCTATCATTGTGACGGCAGCACCGCCGGAAATTCCTTCGGCCCTGCTGTCACAGCTGGACGACGGCGGCATTCTGGTTTTACCCGTGGGCGACGACCAGCAGTTTTTGAAACGCGTGCGTCGCCACGGAGACGAATTTTCAATCGACACTGTAGAAGCTGTTCGCTTTGTACCCTTAGTGCCAGGTGAACTGGCATAACCTGGAAATTTCCGGTTTTTTTGGCTGGAATTCGGCGTAACGTAGCCGGACTCAGCAAAAGCAGGCGCGGTTTAGCGTTGCTTTCTATAGTGTTTTCATGAATATCTGGTTGTTATCATTTTGGGGGATAAATGAGCGCGGGAAGCCCAACTTTCACTTTACGCCGGGCGGCGATGCTGACGCTAACCAGCCTTTGGCTGGCAGGCTGCACAAGCAATAATAATACCCAGGCACCGATCAGTTCCGTGGGCGGTAACGGCAATACTTCCGGCTCTTCGACCGGTAGCCTGCTGGTGACTAAGCCACCGACAATGTCCACCCCGATTCAGCAACCGCAGATACAGCCGGTTCAACAGCCGCAAATTCAGCCGGTTCGCCAGCCTCAAACACAGCCCGTTGTTTCCGAGCCGGTACACACGGAAAATGGCCGCATTGTGTACAACCGCCAGTATGGGAACATTCCGAAAGGGAGCTATGCGGGTGGCAGTACTTATACCGTCAAACGTGGCGACACGCTGTTCTATATTGCGTGGATCACCGGGAACGACTTCCGTGACCTGGCGCAGCGCAACAACGTAGCGGCTCCGTATGGTCTTGAGGTCGGACAAACCCTGCAGGTGGGTAATGCATCCGGTACGCCGATTACGGGCGGAAATGCAGTTACCGCGGCTGATGCCCGTGCGCAGGGCGTGACTACGCCAGCTGCACAAAACTCCACCACGGTGGTTGCTTCTAAACCAACAATTACGTATTCTGAGGATTCAGGTGAACAGAGTGCTACTAAAATGTTACCAGGCAATAAGCCAGCTGCGACTGTCGTCACAGCACCGGTAACGGCACCTGTGGTTAGCTCTACCGAACCGACCGTCAGCAGTACGTCTAACAGTTCGCCAATCTCGACCTGGCGCTGGCCGACCGACGGTAAGATCATCGAAAATTTTGCGGCCACCGAAGGGGGCAACAAAGGTATCGATATCGCCGGCAGTAAAGGACAGGCAATTATCGCGACCGCCGCAGGGCGCGTGGTGTATGCCGGTAACGCACTGCGCGGTTACGGTAATCTAATCATCATCAAACATAACGATGATTATCTGAGTGCCTACGCCCATAACGATACAATGCTGGTCCGGGAACAAGAAGAAGTTAAGGCGGGGCAGAAAATCGCTACCATGGGTAGCACCGGAACCAGTTCTACACGATTGCATTTTGAAATTCGTTACAAGGGGAAATCCGTAAACCCGCTGCGTTATTTGCCGCAGCGATAAACCGGCAAGATACTCAATTGAGTGTATTGCCCAGGGATCACGGGTAGGAGCCACCTTATGAGTCAGAATACGCTGAAAGTTAACGAGTTAAACGAAGACGCGGAATATGATGAGAACGGAGTTGAGGCTTTTGACGAAAAAGCCCTTGTAGAAGAGGAACCCAGTGATAACGACCTTGCAGAAGAAGAGCTGTTGTCACAGGGCGCCACACAGCGTGTACTTGATGCGACTCAGCTTTATCTTGGAGAGATCGGTTACTCTCCATTATTAACAGCCGAAGAAGAAGTTTATTTTGCACGCCGCGCCTTACGCGGTGATGTGGCCTCTCGCCGACGCATGATTGAAAGTAACCTGCGTCTGGTGGTGAAGATTGCCCGTCGCTACAGCAATCGTGGTCTGGCGCTGCTGGATCTGATTGAAGAGGGTAATCTGGGGCTTATCCGTGCGGTTGAAAAGTTTGATCCGGAGCGTGGATTCCGTTTCTCAACTTACGCCACATGGTGGATTCGTCAGACTATCGAACGGGCTATCATGAACCAAACCCGTACGATTCGCCTGCCGATTCACATTGTGAAAGAGCTGAACGTTTACCTGCGTACCGCTCGCGAACTCTCCCACAAGCTCGACCATGAGCCGAGTGCGGAAGAGATTGCCGAGCAGCTGGATAAACCGGTTGATGATGTTAGCCGGATGCTGCGTCTCAACGAACGCATTACCTCGGTAGACACCCCGCTGGGTGGTGACTCAGAGAAAGCGTTGCTGGATATTCTGGCGGATGAGAAAGACAACGGTCCGGAAGACACCACGCAAGACGATGACATGAAACAGAGCATCGTGAAGTGGTTGTTCGAACTGAACGCTAAGCAGCGTGAAGTGCTGGCCCGTCGTTTTGGTCTGTTGGGTTATGAAGCTGCGACACTGGAAGATGTGGGCCGCGAAATCGGTCTGACTCGTGAACGTGTTCGTCAGATTCAGGTTGAAGGCCTGCGCCGTCTGCGTGAGATTTTGCAGACTCAGGGGCTGAGCCTCGAAGCGCTGTTCCGCGAGTAATCGACTGTTCAAATAAAAAGCGGTGATGCAAATCACCGCTTTTTTTATGCCTGAAGTTTGTCGTTCTCCCCGAAAGGAGAACGGGTAAACCCTAAACCAGATTTTTCAGTCGGTAAATCCACTCCAGCGCCTGACGTGGAGAGAGCGAGTCCGGATCCAAATTCTCCAGCGCTTCAACGGCAGGAGAGGTCTCTTCCGTCGCAACCAACAGCGACATTTGCGTACCGTCTACCTGGCTTGCTGCCGCATTGCCTGAAAGGCTCTCAAGCTCACGCAGTTTCTGGCGGGCGCGCTTGATGACGTCTTTTGGCACACCGGCCAGGGCGGCAACGGCAAGGCCATAGCTCTTGCTGGCTGCCCCGTCCTGTACGCTGTGCATAAAGGCGATGGTGTCGCCATGCTCCACGGCATCCAGATGGACGTTGGCGACGCCTTCCATTTTTTCCGGCAGCGTAGTCAGCTCGAAGTAATGGGTAGCGAACAACGTTAGCGACTTGATCCGGTTTGCCAGACTTTCAGCGCAGGCCCATGCCAGCGACAGGCCGTCATAGGTTGATGTGCCGCGGCCAATCTCATCCATCAGCACCAGGCTGTGTTCCGTCGCGTTATGCAGAATGTTGGCGGTTTCGGTCATCTCCACCATGAAGGTTGAGCGGCCGGAAGCCAGGTCGTCCGCGGCAC
This sequence comes from Enterobacteriaceae bacterium RIT693, assembly GCA_009668225.1. GTDB lineage: Bacteria > Pseudomonadota > Gammaproteobacteria > Enterobacterales > Enterobacteriaceae > Cedecea. Next base: position 175,115 of record WJYK01000009.1, read on the forward strand.
CCACGCGAGTGAAAATACGGTCAACCGGGCCAATCTCGGCCTGCTGCGCGGGAACAAAGCTGCCGATATAGGCCAACAGCGCGATTAACGCGGTCTGGCGCATATAGGTACTTTTACCGCCCATGTTCGGGCCGGTAATAATCAGCATTCTGCGTTGCGGCGAAAGGTTTAACGGGTTAGCGATAAACGGTTCGCTGAGCACCTGTTCCACCACCGGATGACGGCCACCCACTAGCCTGATCCCCGGCTTGTCGGTCAGCGTCGGGCAGATGTAGTTCAGGGTGTATGCGCGCTCGGCCAGGTTTACCAGCACGTCCAGTTCTGCCAGCGCGGTTGCGCTCTTTTGCAGGGCTTCGAGGTGCGGCAGCAGTAAATCAAACAGCTGGTCGTACAGCTGTTTCTCCAGCGCCAGCGCCTTGCCTTTAGAAGTCAGAACTTTGTCTTCATATTCTTTCAGCTCGGGGATGATATAGCGCTCGGCGTTTTTCAGCGTCTGGCGGCGAACGTAGTTGATCGGCACCAGATGGCTCTGGCCGCGGCTGACCTGAATATAATAGCCATGGACGGCGTTAAAGCCGACTTTCAACGTGTCGAGACCCAGGCGTTCGCGCTCTCGAATCTCCAGACGATCCAGGTAGTCGGTTGCGCCGTCAGCCAGAGCTCGCCATTCGTCCAGCTCTTCGTTATAGCCGGGAGCAATAACACCGCCGTCGCGAACCAGCACCGGCGGTGATTCTATGACTGCATGTTCCAGTAACTCACGGAGCTCCACAAACTCGCCCATCTGCTCGCGCAGCGTTTGTACATAGTCGGTATCCACCTCCGACAGCATACCCCTGAGGGCAGGTAGCTGTTGGAAGGCATAACGCATGCGGGCCAGATCGCGTGGACGAGCGGTGCGCAGGGCGAGGCGTGCAAGAATACGCTCGAGGTCACCAACCTGGCGCAGCGTCGGCTGAATTTCTGCGGTACGTTCCTGCAGGGCGGCAATGGTTTGCTGGCGTTTGGTTAGCACATCAACGTTGCGTACTGGCATATGCAGCCAGCGTTTGAGCATGCGGCTGCCCATTGGCGTGACGGTGCAGTCCAGCACCGAGGCTAGCGTGTTCTCCACGCCACCGGACAGGTTTTGCGTGATCTCCAGATTACGCCGGGTGGCCGCATCCATAATGATGCTGTCCTGCTGCCTGTCCATTGTAAGGGAGCGGATATGGGGCAGAGAGGTGCGCTGGGTATCTTTGACGTACTGCAGCAGGCAACCGGCGGCACAAAGCGCATGATGGGCGTTTTCGACGCCGAATCCGGTAAGATCGCGGGTACCAAATTGCAAATTCAGCTGCTGGCGTGCGGTTTCAATCTCGAACTCCCAAAGCGGGCGACGGCGCAGGCCGCGGCGGCCATCAATCAGGCTCATTTCCGCAAAATCTTCCGCATACAGCAGCTCTGCCGGGTTGGTGCGCTGAAGCTCGGCCGCCATGGTTTCACTGTCTTCGGGCTCGGTCAGACGAAAGCGCCCTGAACTGATATCCAGCGTCGCATAGCCAAAACCTTTACTGTCCTGCCAGATGGCGGCCAGCAGGTTATCCTGACGTTCCTGCAGCAGCGCTTCATCGCTGATGGTGCCTGGCGTGACGATGCGAACGACTTTACGTTCAACCGGCCCTTTAGTGGTTGCCGGGTCGCCTACTTGTTCGCAGATAGCGACGGACTCGCCGAGGTTAACCAGCTTTGCGAGGTAGTTTTCCACCGCGTGGTGGGGGACTCCCGCCATCGGAATAGGCTCACCAGCAGAAGCGCCACGCTTTGTCAGAGAGATATCCAGCAGCTGAGAGGCACGCTTTGCATCGTCATAGAACAGCTCGTAAAAGTCACCCATGCGATAAAAAAGCAGGATGTCACGATGCTCGGATTTGAGACGCAGATACTGCTGCATCATTGGGGTGTGTGAATCTAAATTCACGTTGTCATTCAGTGACATAATTAATTTATTCCATTGAATTTAAAGTAAATTGTGATTTTTGTTATTCTCATTAGATATCACGTTGTCTCATAAAAAATCACCAAATCCCACTTGTAAGTGTAGGTCAAAGTGTAGGTTGTTATGTAGGTTATGGTATAATTGCACTAAATAAACTCACAACCTACACTTGGAAAGAAAAGCTGGGTTACAGCCTCAATAAATCAAGTGGTTAGCCATAAAACGGATCTTATATGACGGATAAACCAGCAGGCAAACCTTTGTCATCCAAAGCGGTTGAAATGATGAAGCCTGGGGACAAAAACAAGGCTGATACGGGTGAGAACCGAGGCTTGCGTGTGACTTGCGGAGCTTCTGGTATCAAGACCTTTTTCTACCGCTATACTAGCCCAGTGACCAATAAGCTGTCACAGGTAAAAATTGGAAGCTTTCCGCAAACCTCTCTCGCAATGGCCCGCATGAAGTTGCAAGAACTCAAACTAATCAGAAGTGAAGGGCGCTGTCCGGCGTCGGAGCTAAAAGATGAGAAGCAACGCCTACTAGAAGAGAGCCAAAAACCGAAAGCGGCAGTGCTGACAGTTGAAGGGTTGGTTGAGCTGTATCTTACCGAGCGTATTGAGGATCGTAAAACGAAGGATGGGAGGATTATTCCCGGTGCCAGAAAGCCGAAAGGGCAGGCCGAGGTTCGTCGTACTCTCTATGGTGATGCCGTTAAAAGCTTAGGAACACGAAATGCTGCTGAGATTACGCGTCAGGATGTCATCAATTTAATTAATGGCATTGTAGCCCGAGGTGCAACCGTACAGGCTGGTAATGTTCTGAGGGAGCTTTCACTCGCTTATGAATTTGCAATTGGCCTTGGGCGCTTTGATGACAGTTTTGCGAATCCAGCGTTGTTAGCAAAATCCAGCTTACGACAGACCAGAATCAAGCTCACAAATGGACGTGGAACACGAGTACTGAGTGAGGACGAGCTTGCTAAATTCCTTAAGTGGCTTCCGGGTTCTGCTTATACGCCAACGATCAAAAACGTGTTACGTCTGACTCTCTGGACCGGGTGTCGTACAGGTGAAGTCTGCAATATGGCATGGAAGGATGTTGATCTTGAAAAAGGCACTATTCATCTGCGAGAAACTAAAACAGGGATAGAGCGCTACGTACAGTTATCTGATCAGGCAATCGACTTTCTCAAAGTACTACGGCTTACCTCTGATAAATATCTATTCCCTTCGCAAGCCACAAAGAAGCCAATCCAGCAGAAGTATCTAACTGAAAACTCATGGCGTCTACGTGAAAGCGGTCAAATGCTTGATATACCTCATTGGACGCCGCACGATCTGCGTCGTACAGTACGAACGGGATTATCTCGTTTGCAGTGTCCAAATGAGATAGCAGAGGCCGTATTGGGGCATACACGTGGCGGCGTTGAAGGGATCTACAATTTGTATAAGTATGATGCGGAGTGCCGGAAATGGCTGCAGGTATGGGCGGATTACTTGGATGGCCTGATAAAATAACAAATACAGATGTATTATTAATTTATGTTGCTGCAATAGAAGGGATTATTCATGCTTAGCGATTTCAATACCGAACAGCAAACTCTAATTGAGAAATTATCATTAGTTGATGATCTAGAAACTTGGGCAACTTATACCAGACATCTTGAAAAAGAAGTCAAGAAAAGCATCTATGAGTGTGCCAGACGTTTGTGGATAAAACGTAAAATACTTGATGGTAGTTTGCTTTTACATCCTAATGTTCGAATTGATTTAATTGAGCGGGAGTATAGGCCACTATCTATTCACAAGAAAATGATCTGGGCTAGTGTATTAGTCACTTATAAGGGTGAAGATAGTAAGGTGTATTTTAAAAGAATAAAGGGGAAGATAATTAGAAAGTATGGTCTCAAATGGTGGAAAGATGTTGATAGTAGAATAAAGCCAGCTTATGCAGCGCAGCAACGTATTTTAAAGCGTGTTGGTGCTCTTGGCTCGGGAGTAAAATACTTTGCCTCACAAAGTTCGTTTGTAGGCAGCATGTTAAATGATGAACTTGATGCAGCATTAAGAATGATTCCAGAGGATTAAGAGAAAACGCAATGAAGTTACCTTTTATACGTTGAATCGTGATTTAACTATTATCTTGTTGTTTTTAAAGTTTTTTATTTTAAAGTTATTATGTGTCAACTCACTTTTATACTCATCCTTCGTGGAGACCTCTCTCTGCAGCATAATCGTAATTCCATCCTATTTCGCGTTGGGCATATAGAAAAACAGATTTTAAACTTCTCAAACCTTCCGAATCGCGCATTGTAAAGCAAAGATACTCGATATCAGGTCTGCGTTGTCCTGGGTACTGCATCCATCGGTTAAACTCATACCACATACATTATGTAACCACCATGACCAGACCGCTTGTTGCTCGGATTCAGCTTGAAAGAAAATTTCTTTCTGCTCATAATTTGATCCGCATAGTTGAAAAGTGATTCAAGTTACTATTAAAGGCAGCAATAAGAGCAGGTTTGATTTATATTAACTATAACTAATTCTGCTATTCTACAACTTGAGGGGTTAATATATGTCTTACGGTGCTCACTTCCATAGAGGCGATCTGCATATACATAGTTTTGGCGATGGGGGATCATATGACGTAACTGATGATCAAATGACGCCAGAAAATATCATTATTAAGGCTATTGAGAAAGATTTATCGATAATAAGCATAACAGATCATAATAAAATTAAAAACTCGATTGAGGCTGTGAGAATAGCATCAGATACGGAGTTGTTGGTTATTCCTGGTATTGAGGTCTCCACAACACAAGGTCATTTATTGGTCTATTTCCCAACTATTCAAGATCTGGAAAATTTCTATGGAAAATTGACTTTTGATGCAGCAAAGAAATTTTGCTCGCAAGGAATTTATGATTGTTTAGAATATGCGACAAAATACAAAGGTATTGGTGTTTTAGCTCATATAGAGGTTGACTCTGGATTCGAAAAGACAATTGGGAAATTTAATGAGGTCTTTGACGTTGCTTTTCAACACCCAGCTATTCTTGCATTGGAAATCAAAAATCATAGTTCAGTAAATAATTACACTGAATATGATGATTCAGCTGATAGAAAAAATGCCATGAGGAAAAGAAATGCTCAGCTTGGTTTCCCTGTGGACTATAAGTTAGCCAAAGTCATGTCTTCCGATGCTCATTCAATGAATGCTTTCGGTAAAAATGCTTCTGGAGCAGATAGGTTAACAAGATTTAAAATGGATGAATTGAGTTTCGATAGTCTTAGAATCGCATTGATTAGTCATGACTCAAGAGTAAGGCTTGAAGATGAGATTCCATTAGCCATACCAAGATTCAAAGAGTTCAAGGCTAAAGGAGGTATTCTCGATGGCATGAGTTTCGAATTTAGAAATAATATGAATTGTATAATTGGTGGGAGAGGGACGGGTAAATCTACTTTAATTACTGCTATTCAAGAGGCTTCAAATAATCCGGTTAATACAACAAATATTCAAAAAAGCACTGCCTGGCCTGATAAAATAGAACTTAAGTATGAAAATGAGGCCGGTCAGGAGTTTGATTGTGTACTAGAACATGGAAAGCTTGAATGTTTTAATGAACAGGGTGAGTTAATAGATGTTGTAATTCCTATAGAAGCTTATTCCCAAGGATTTACCACGTTTGCAAATAATTTAGAACGAGATGATAAAGATGAGAAGTTATTAAGTTTCTTTGATGGATTTACAAATATTGAACATTTAAAGAAAGACGATGAATCAAAAATAACACAGCTTATAACTAATTTCGGACATTTTGAGAGGCTAACAAATGAAATATCTCAGAAAGCAGAAGTTGAAAAAGAGCTAGCGCAACAGCTAAGTAAAAAAGAAGCTTATGAAAAACAAAATGTCGGTGAGCTTATGAAACTACATTCTGGATTGATTGAGGAGGAAGCTTTAAGGTCAGACCTTGAAATCTCGCTGAAAAATCTCAAAAAAAAATACGAGCTAGTGTTATCTGACAAAGCTGAACTCACAGATTTACTTTCGATTGATGTTGCAAAGGTACTTGTCGGTAATGAACATATAACTAAGGTGATTCACATAATCCAGTCTTTTTCAGATATTGTTGATCACCACCAGAAAGAGTTAAATAGGGAGTTAACTGAAAAATTAGATTTGCTGCGTGCTGAGGTTGTCGAATGGAGAAAGAAAGAGAAAGGAGCAAAAGATAGTATTGAAGCGATTAAGAAAAAATTAGATGAAGACAAGATCCCTTATGATGAAGCAAAATTTGTTAAACTTTCTACTGATATAACAAATTTGCAGCGTCGGAGTAAAGATATCGAACGTGCAGAAAAACAGTTTACGGAGATAAAATCGGAGCGTATGGAGTTATTAAAAGCAAGGAATTCAATTAATTCCAACATTCATACCAAAAGGTTATCTTTGTGCACAAGAATAAATAGAGATCTTTCTAAATCTGTAGATGGTCTTTTTGTTAATGCAAAGATAGGTTCGGGTTATTTATCAAAGGACTTTTCATTATTTATTAAACAGGCCATGGGCTGGCACAGATGGGCTAATAGCGATAAGATCGCGAATGCTATTTCCCCCCTTGCATTTTATAATCAAATGAGATTTAAAAAGTACAATTTTTTAGCTGAACTAGAATTCGAGCAAAATGAAATAAATGAAATCGCACAGAAATTTACTGGGTTGATGTTAGAGAGAGTTATTTCTATTCCTTTCCAAGAAAGACCAGAACTAACAGTGTCACGCCATGATAAAGAAAATGGTAATGCCATAGTGAAGGACATTAGTGAGCTGAGTTTAGGCCAGCAACAGTCCATAATGCTATCAATTCTTATTCAATCTGAAAGCTGTTTGCCTCTTATTATTGACCAGCCAGAAGATAATCTTGACTCAGAGTTTATTTTTAATAGTGTTGTTTCAAATCTTAGAAAATGCAAAGAGAGACGGCAAATAATAGTTGTGACACATAACTCTAATATAGGGGTATTAGGCGATGCTGAGTTGGTGATCCCATTAGTGGGTTCAAACGATAAGTCTTCTATATCAAGCCTAGGCTCAATAGATAATAGCAAAACACAAGAACATTGTTGCGAAATATTGGAAGGGGGTAAAAGGGCATTCACAACCCGTAAGGAAATTTATAGAATTTGACACCAACTTTAAGTTCCTACAGGTAATTGGACGAGCTTATTACTCGTCCAATATGCGTTGCTATTTCCTTTTTAAAACTTCATGAATAACAAGTTGCTCAACTGGTGTGAGTGGCCTATTTTCCGTGAAACTTCTTTCAAGATAGTTGTCGTGAATATCAATGGCTTTAGTTGCAATTAAATCTTTGTATATGAATTTTTTGTCAGCACTACTTAATGTTTTAAGCTGTTCTAAGGGTGTTTTTTCTAATATAGAGAGTCTTAATGTATTCAACGTAAGCCCTTTTTCTTCTTGAAGCCTTTTTTCCATGTCGATAACGTGGTTGTCAATATAATCACTAGCTGATGTGTCAGTAAGGGGGATTATTTTACCTGTTATATAATGAGGAAAGTTATTCTTTTTTTCATAGTTAATAGATAGTGCCATCTCAGTGTAACTACTGCCTGAAATATTCAGCGATGCTTCGTTGGCTAAAAAATAAAGATCAACTGCAAAATTAAATATCGCAGGGTAAATGTCCACATAATTTTCATAAAAAATAAATGTTTCACGGATATATCTTTTTGTTTGTTCTTGTTTTGTATCTTTTATTATTCGTTCAAGTATGCCTACTGGTAATAAACATAAGAGGCTCACTTCTGTCCGTACATTACCTATGTCAGAGGATTTTATTCCCTTTGAGGAGCTTAAAAGTTCTGAGTGGTGTAAATAAAAATTACGCAATGCTTTTAATGCAAGATATCTCTTGCTATCTTTTCCTATTTTATTATTTGTTGCGATTTCATATTTCTCAAGGGAACTACAAAGTGAACAAAGTAAATTATATAAATCGTCAGGGTCAGATGAAGAAGTGAATGTGAAATATCTTTTAAAAAATCTTGATAGCTCGATTTCGCAACTTTCTTTAGGTGTCATGCTAGTATCCAAAATTAGCGATGAGAAATTACAGTTAGTGTATGATAGTAAAATGAAGGAAAAAAATCGATGCTATTAACTATTTTTCATGTGAATTTCCTAAGGCATTCAAATTGTTAATCTTTACTTGAGTGAACTCTGGGAGTCGTGATATGGAAATGGCAGTTTGTTTTAATGCATATGAGATGTCGATTGTTGCGTCACACCCCATACAACCCCTTTCAATTGTCGTTGGTCTTTCCCGGCAGTGTGCTTTCTCCTAGCCGTAATTTCATCCGGACCAGCATTGTGACCGAAGTTAATCTTGATGAGGAACTTTGTCATACTCATACCGGTGGCATGCAAACTGATCTTATCTGGCAAAACCGATAGGCCTGTTGTATTGGCCACGGGCAGCGTGACGATATAGACAGCAGACATGATATTATTATGATGAGATTTCCCAGAACGTACCGATAGATACTTGCTTTACGTGGCAGAATATTAGAGATTCTTTATCAATTTTTATTTCTATCTCATGTTCGGTGAGAGGATTTGATAGTAATGATTAACTACTTGACTATGGTTCTTCGTTATCAGACAGTCCTCACTATTTTTGAAATACATCTAAATATACCAGCTTGGATACTGAAAAACATCAACTCTTTATTTATATATTTGTATGTTTGTTAAGGTGGTGATCAGGTAATATATGCAAAACTCAAGATCTTGCTTGTACTTCGCCGGGCTGTTACTGGTTTTTTGGGCTTGATTCCAAATATATACAATGAATGGGTAAGAACTGCATTACTTAAAGTAATATTCTTTCCATGGAAATCCTTTTGAGTTAAGGTGTAATAAAATCACTCAAAAGGATTTTTTTATTGCATGAGTATTACAAGCCAGATACGTTTATATAGAACTGATCTTTACCTTCATCAGTTTTCTGAATCCGGTATGTGATTGGTAGAGAGTTTTGTAGGTCAGGTTTTGTGAACGTTAGATCAGCGGCACACTGATAAACATCAAGCCCTGATTCATGGCTTATTGTTCTGACATTTTCTACTGAAATTCGCACATCCTTATCCAGTGTCATACCTTTCTCGATTGTCTTTCTGGCAATATCCACGACCAGATTTTTAGCATCATCACTACTACATTTTGGTGTTTTCTCACCACAACCAGCCAGCAGACCAGTCGCTATTAATACCAGAAGCATTGTTCTTTTCATCTATAGTTCCTTCGTTAATTAATGATACTTTTATTTCTTATCAAATAGACCATCCATTGTGACTGCCGCAGAAACCCCGCAGTATCCTTCGCAAGCACGAGTCATCACGCTGGCCTTACCGTTTTTCAGTTCACTAATTACTGCAACACACTGGCTGGTCTTGTCATTCCAGACCCAGCGATGCTTCTGGTTTTCTCCGGCAGCTATTTGCTGTGCCGTTCCCTCAATATTGCATACGCCCGAACCATCCCCCGTTGAGGCATTAATATTGAATTCAGCGTTATTCTGTCCCGGATGCAGGGTTAGAACCGCTCCGGGTTTTACGTACTGCGCTGCTGCGACAGGTAGCGCTATGACTGCCATCAATAAGGCCAACAGTTTTCTGTTCATTAATTAATTCCCTGTTAAGTGATACGGATGTTTTTGGTGATTTTTCCCAGTGCCAGCGGTCTGCGTTTTTCCACAAAGAAATAGACCACATTGAAAGCTGATTTACGGTGATTCCCTCGACCGAGAGAGGGCCAGTTACGGAAGGATTCAATCTGTTCTTCTGAATAGGGCGTGTCAGAGAAGTCAAACAGCACAAGCAAGGCTTTGCCATCGTGCTTCATCAACTTCTTAACTTCAGTGCTATTTACAGTTGCGGAGACATTCGAACGTGCCGCAGTTGGCTTACGTACTGCAAATTCAACGGCTACATCATCAATGACAAAATCAATGTAACCGTGCCCGGATACTGTTCCTGGCAGCTTGCTTTTGACTTCCGGTGAGACGTTATCTGCAAACCAACCCAGCAAATAGCAACGTACCAGAGGCAGTAATTCCCGCTCGCTACATTCGTTCAGACGCAGTGTTTTGACGAACTCCCTGCGATAAAGAGAACTGAAAAAATACTCAAAGCATTCCGTTATTTCAGTGATGGTGGTTGCCATGGTTGCATCCTTTACCTGCTATTAGGTCCATTTTTAAGGGCATACCTTTCCGGCCATAATGCTTCTGGTGTGGTATCCAGAGCCCCGGCAATAATGCGCTCAGCTCTGGGATAATGACGTTCTAAGGCGTTATTTAATGTACGTGGCGCGAGGCCGTGACTGCGTGACAGTGACGCCAGCGTTAACCCTCGCTTGTGAAGTGCTGCCACAATATCGGCACGATGCCAGTTCCCTGAACTTCCTTTGCTCTGCTTTTTCTGCGATGCTGTTGAGTTACGCACAGTATTAACTCCATGGAATCAGTACATGGATATTAAATGCGAATAAAAGATACCTTTCAAGTTCTTTTGGTATCTATTTGTGAGTTTTCATATTAACGCATTGATATCTGGTGAAATTTATATGAGCAGTAAGAGATCAGTATCGGCTATACCGACCTATCCTGAAGCTTCTGTTGAAGACGCTAAAGACTGGCTGACAGCAGAGGAATTCACTCATATTGAGGGAATGCCGGGCACACCTCGCGGTGCAAGAATGCGCCTAGAAAAGCTGGCATCCCTGCACCCGGAAATACGTCGTAAAAGGACTGCCGGGAAAGGTGTGGTTTACCATATCAGCGCAGCCACAATGTCTCTTGACGATGAGAGAAGCAGGGCTAAGGGTGAAGCGTTCACTCTCACCGACAGCGATCGCCAGCTTAGTCTCTGGATACAGCTGTATCGCAATATGTCACCTTCTTCACGGTCGCAACTGATGGAACTGGCTCTGAAACGGGTAAAGGACGATCTGATGTCTCAGGGGCCTGATGTTTCTGAGCTGGCGGTACAAATCATGAAGCTGCCCGAAGATGAGCGTAAGCGCCTGTTTGAAAAGCTGAACGGGAAGGTGTGATAGCGTCAGTTTTCCGCCATGTCAGACAGAAGGAACCACCCCGGAACCCTGACCTGTCTGACATGGCAGAATGGAAAGTATGCCATCACTTAATAATGAATAAAAACCTGTTGTCAGTTATTTCATTTCTGAACTACATATTGGTTTCTCATTGTTACTATTTGCATTGAAAGTATATTTTTGATATAATTATATTGCTGATGAACTATATTTTACCCAGTCAGTACGTTGTCATGCACTTACCATTTATTAGGTGATTAAACCCCACCTGTGCTGGTGCAGACATAACGTCTTATCAGAATATGTTGAACAGGAAAATCACTGATGAATATTGTCCATCAGGAAGGGCTAGCTATGCCCGTCGATCAGTAATTAATAAATATCATAATAAATGAAGCGGGAAATCCACCGCCGCATAAAGCCAAAATTACAGTCGTCAGTCTGTTATTTAAAGACCTAAGTTATAGCACTGAAAAGGGCGGTTACCATCCTGTCGAAATACGGCTTATTTCACGCAATGATGAATGGTATTTCGATTACATCACCGACTTCAGTTATATGGGTGTGGTTTACCCCGAACTGGAAAAGGAAATTGATTTTAGCTGGAGTCAGCAATATGTCTTTCTGGCTCATGTTGGTGACCTGCCTGTTAATGCCGGAAGGGAGTTATTTGAACTCTGGCAATCCAACTTTATTCAGTATCACGCCATGAACGTCTACACCATTACCGTCCTGTGGGAAAGCTAATCCCGCCGCACTAATTATCACTACTTTATGGGGAATTATCTGTGACGACTGACAGAGGGATACGTGCGTCTCAACAGGGCGAACTGGACTGTCTATGCGGTGCTTACTGTGTGGTTAACATGCTGAGCTGGTTGTATGACGGCAGGGTGAAACGACGCCCGTTAATGAACCGGCTTATTCAGGCTTATCAGCAGCGCTGGCCTTTGCATGAATGGCTGACTGAAGGGATTGAAGAGGACCGTCTGGACTGGCTGATAGCGCAGGTGTTGCAGAAAGGGCACTACAGCCGCCAGTTCCCGGTTCAAATCACCAGACCCTTTGCAAGGAAGCGGGGAGTAACAGACGGGCGACTGTTCAGGGAAATGCAGCGGTTTCTTGATGTTACTGACCACTCCCGCCTGATTATGCTCAGCGACCAGTTTCACTGGTCGCTTCTGGTCAAAATGGATGAGGAAACGCTCTGCTTCTTCGACAGCAACGGGCGAACCACCATGCCCCGTAAAGCTTTCTCTCTGCGTAATGGCGTAACCCGCCGCCAGCTGTTTCCCGGTGCCATTTACTTCATTGAAAGGGAGTTCTGAAATGACCATGTTTACCCAGCGTGAAAACCGTATCCTTGACCAGGCGCGTGACATTATCAGCCGGTACTATCAGCGTGGCGTTCAACTCTGTTCCCCTGATGATGTTCGACGGTGCGTAATGGTTGAGCTGGCACCGCTTGAACATGAAGAGTTTGGCATCATCCTGCTCGATAATCAGAATCAGTTGCTGCACCGCGAAATCCTGTTCAGGGGTACGTTAAACTCGGTCAGCGTGCACCCCCGCGAAGTTATCAAACGCGTACTGAAACATAACGCCGCCGCAGTCATCCTTGTCCACAACCACCCCAGCGGCGAGCCTGAACCCAGTCGTTGCGATATCAAGTTGACCAAAAAACTTCAGGAGCTGCTGGAAATGCTGGATGTGCGGTTACTTGACCACTTTATCGTAGCGGGAACTGAAACGGTGTCGATGGCTGAGCGGGGGCTGGTGTGATGCTGAAAGTTACCTGGTTTAATGTACGTTATCACGGGTTTTGCGTATGAGCAGGACTTCAATACATCAGGTCGTGCCGGTGGTGCAAACCACCGTGTTCGATGCCTATATCAGCGGTCTGGCACCATCGGGGCGGCGGGGTATTATTAGCTTGTTAAACCGCAGCGCCAGCATACTTAAACGCGGTGTGGATGCAGATTGCTATCCGTAGGAACAACTTAACTACGCCGCTGTCGCTAAAGTACGTGCGGCACTGCTGGATGGCGGTTACGCCGTGTCGTCGATGAACATGGCGCTGTCGGCGCTCCGGGGCGTAGCGCAGACGGCTTTTAATCTCAATTGCATGGATGCCGAAACGCTGGCACGTATACGGTCAGTTAAGCGTGTGAACGGTGATATCCAGCGCAAGGGAAGGGCGTTAGACAAGCAGGAAATCCGGGCGCTGATTCAGGCCGCAAAACAGCATCCGCAACCGGTACGGCGCTGTCGTGATGCCGCCATTGTGCTGACACTTTGCGGAACGGGCCTGCGGGCCGGGGAACTGGTTAAACTTGAGCGCCGGGACTATGACAACGGCATCCTGACGGTGAGGCAAGGGAAGGGGCGTAAATACCGTGAAATTCACGTGGCGGATGCAGTAGACAGGGCTATCCGCGCATGGCTGAAAGTCAGCGCAAACGAAGCTGAAAACGCACTGTTCAGCCGTATTCAGCGCAACGGGAAGGCCGCTACCCAACCTCTGACAACAACCGGGTTAACGGGTATCCTGGAGCAGTTACAGCTAACGTCGGGCATAGCGCGGTTTACCCCACATGATATGCGGCGCACCTTCATCACCCGCTTACTAGAGCAGGGCGTGGATATCAATACCGTACGCCAGCTGGCAGGCCACAGCGACATATCCACGACTACGCGCTATGACTACCGTGGTGAGAGCATGAAAATCAGTGCCAGCAGGCGGTTCAAATGCTGGTGATTTACGCTTCATTAATTCGTTGAATTCTTTTGGCTACTTTTTCCCTATCCAGAAGGTAGTGAACATGTTTTTCAGACCATACCCGATTCTTATTTCCTTCAATCACCGCCTGTGGTGTTAATTCCTCCATGTGTGTCATTTGCCTTGCAATCTCTTCTTCACTCATTTCCTTGATGTTTTTCAGATACCAGACTGTTTTGTGCAGACGAAAAAGTTTTTTAGGTGCGTTTTTGGTTATCTGGTAGAACGCAGACCCCATTTCTTTTTTAAGCAAATACTCGAATACCTGAGATATTGTGTCCATCCGACCATGTGTTGATGATGTCGGCGCAGACAGGCTTAGCACTTTACTTACTTTTTGTATCATTGACAGCATTTCCCTGCTGACAGGAACCTCAATCAATCCTCTCTTTTTCCTGCTGGTTTTTTTGTAACCACGCTCCTTCTCTCTCAGGGTTTCGAGTGCTCCAAGGGATAACGTACTCCTGTCGACTTTGGGCATAAAAACGTTCTCCTTACTTTAACTGACGGTCAGTATTTCATTGAGATTAGCTGGTGCGTAGACGAACGTACAGTCTTTTTTCATAAAACTGACTGTCAGTAATTGGTTTGGGAATCATGCTGGTTACTGACAGTCAGTATTGTTGAAATTAAATACTGACTGTCAGTTTGCTGGTTATTTATGTCTATAAAAATCAACAAATTGCGAGGTTGTAAAAGCACCTTCGGCATCAAGTGATGTCGACTGAAAACAGGTGCGTTATGACCACAATTCGTATCATCAAAGTCCCAGAAGTTCTTGAACGTTGCGCCATGAGCAGGGCTTCACTCTACAGAATGCTCCAGCGTAATGAATTTCCCCGGCAGGTTCGTATAGGTATCCGCTCTATAGGATTCTACGAGCACGAAGTTAACCAGTGGCTGACTGACCGCCAGCGTGTTCAGTAAGTGCATGAACGTCTAACAGCACGTTATTCACGCACGTATAACCATGAACAGAGAACATATCAGCCAATGCTGACACTGGTTTAACTAACCAATCGATTCATCACAGTTACTACTGATAGCTGATAGCTGATGGGTTGCTGGTGCTCTCTGTTCCTCAATCGGGTTAGTCCCTGATACGGAACACCAATGAAAAAGAACAAGTTACTTAACAAGAAGAATGTTGAATTTAGTCCATCAGGTAAGATTTGTGACAGCCTTGAGGGACATGAGATGAAGCTGCGCATCGACTGGCTTTCAATAGTATCCCGCTTCCACAGTGAGGAAGAGAAAACTGCATTTGTTCAGAAGTTGCAGTCTTTAACGGAACGGGAGTGGAAAAACTATGTTGTGCAGGAGAAATCTCCTCGGAACGCAACGGGGACATGTCACCCTTACAAGTATGGTTTGTGCATTTCACGTAATGCACCTGATGCACCAATGCTGGCATATCTCATGTGGGGGCCAAAAGCACCAGGAACTGGCGGGTTCAGTATCCAGTTTCATCCCCAACACATGACGGGAAAACGTATGGATCTGCTACTTAAGTGGTTGAGTGACCGTCTTGGTGAAAATTTTGATCACCTGCTGGCGCGGGCATGGGTTACTCGGCTTGATATCGCTCTGGATATCTATGGGTGCAAGTTGAATGATTATCTTTGGGGGTTAAAAAGGTCATCGAAATATAAAGACTACGATAATGATAACGGGTTGCCGGGGTTATCCCTTGGGGCGTTAGACTCGAAACTGTCAGTTTTAATCTATGGCAAGATCAATACAGCGCAGTTTCAGCGGATAGCATTCCCTGAGCACGCAGGATATGTGAATGAAAAAGGGGGGCGTAAACGGGAGTATTTCCTTGAAATTGACAAGGAAGAACATCCGCAGTTTCTACGTGTTGAAGTGCGTATACAACCTGAGTCTACTGGTCCCGGTAAACGAGGATTCAGGCAGAAAGAGCTGATGTTGTCGGACCTCGCAAAGCTCGAGCATCCCTTTGAGCGTCTGTTGGTGTATAAGCGCAAACTGGAGGGGGAACTAATGAATGCTGTTTTTACCAACGACCGCCCTAAAACTAATGGGATTAAAGCATGGACCAATACGTTGAGTGATGGTGATTCAAAGGGGCGTCTGGCCCGTAAGTTCACCAAACTCCTGTACCTTAATGAGGTAGAGCTGTTCGACAAACATGACGTCTGGTCATTTTGGCCTGTTTGTATGGCTAAGCTGGGGCAGGTTATTGGTACATTAAAACCAGAGTTTGCGACCGAGAAAGAGATGGCTGTCAGCCAGTTTGTTGAGGATACTCGCAAGCGGAAGCGCAAAACACGGCGTCAAAAACGTCAGGAACAGGAGCATTCAAAACCTTGGTTCCAGCATTAACCAAGATTGATGGTGGTCTTTTGGCCGCCATATCTTTGGCTTTATAACCAGTGGAGAGGTTCTTCATGCCACTTGGCCTTTTAATTACTCCCTCAATACCGCCCATTGTTGCTGAGTTTTGGCATGGTAGACCGGTTGACTACCGGTGTCATTTTGTGTCAGAGCTGCACCTCGTACAATGGTAGGGGGAAATCGGCGATGGTTTCCCCTTATTCTGATGGTTGCAAGGAGCGGCGGTTTTGAGCAAATTCGAGGTTTCAAAAGAATAAAACCAGAGAATAACATGTGTCTACAACCGCTATTGAATATCACTGGGAGGAAGTTGCACCGCTTAATAACCGGTAACGTTTTACGTATCCGCTAATCCCATTCTGACCAAGCTGATATTTAATCGCTATTTACGTCTGCAAGGTATATAGACGTATCTATTATGCTCTGTATACACTCTATCTCTATATTATTGTATATATATCATTACATACTATAGCCATTATCCATTATCCATTATCCATTATCCATTATCCATTATCCATTATCCAGTATCAGCTATCATGAGGCTCCAGCCTCCAATATTATGATCATTATCCAGCATCTGAACCTTGTTGGGTTCACACAAGATTTGCGTAATTCAGTTGTAAATAAATGGGGGCAGGGCATGGTGCTTTGATCTCAATATACAGGTGAATTATGAAACCATACATTACGCATAACAATATCCTAGTGACAGATTCAACGCTGGACTATTTCAAGTCGGTCGTTTTCAGTATTCCTTATAATGGTGTGCCAAGTTTACGGCGTCCATTTTTTCGCAATATAGCTGTATTTCTTCAGCATGTTATTTGTGTGTCGACCTGTAGTCGTAAAAACAAGAAAAAAGCAAAGATTAAGGCGAGTAAAAAATGGTCTTATTCTGTGCCAGTACCATTTGAGCTGGGTAGGGATAAACTTCCTGGAGTATTTAAGAAAAGTGGACCGACGCATGAACGTGCAATGGAGGCACTGGCAAGCGCGGGGATCATTAAACTAACCGGGTATTCCAATGCTCAAAGTTCTTGCCGGGAATATGCTGTTTCTCAACGTTTCCTGCGTAAGTTGTTTGGCAACGACCGCGAGGCATACCTTAGCCGTAAGGATCGCTACCATTATCTGACTGATATTTTCACCAAGCGTAAAAGCTACTCATTTGATGAATTGATCGGCGTTGCGATCGACCGTGGGCAGAATGCTAAACATCAGCAGTCTAAACGCGAAATCCCTAACGCTGTCTTCAGGGAGCTGGTAGTGAGTGTCTGGAACAACCTTGAGCCGCTTGAAATCAATCTGGATGCATTGCTGGATTACTATAATGAGAATCCCACGAAGAAGAACAAAATATTCATTTTCAACTTCCTGTCGCGACTGGCTGAAATAGGTGTGGATTTGGTGAAGGAATCACCGCTAACGGTTTCTTACAGGCAGTCGTATAAAACAGCGTACATCGGCGGGAGATCCTTTGAGGTTGGCACAGGCTTCCAGACTCTACCGTCTAAAATGAAGTGGGCGTGTCTGGCACGTGGTGTGAACTATGACATCAAGGGATGCCAGCTTGAGATACTGCGACATGAGCTGTTGAGTATTGGCATTTCGGCCAAGTCGCTGGAGGTGCTGGAAACTCAATATATCTGCCGGGTATTGCGTATTGCTGAGGAATTGGTGAAGCAATTCCGGTTTTCCAGTGTATTCAACGCTGGGTTCGTTACGCTATCGCTTAAATCCAGTACCCGACGCTTATTGAATCGTGAACTAGGTAAGGTAGAAGCAAAGCGAGTACTGAAACGCTGGAAGCACCTTCTGAAACCCCTGAGGCGAGATCTGGCTTTACTGCTGGATCATTATGAAGGCACTGCTAAAACCAATCGTTACGGTAAATGCGTTACCAACGCGGTAGGGCAATCTTTCAACATTACCTACAAAGATGTGGCCGCGCGTAAACGCAGGAAGTCAGATGTGATGCGCCGAAAGCTGTTGTCGCACATGTTACAGGGACTTGAAAGCCGGGCTGTCTACGATTACGTTGCCAGTCATAAGGGTGTTTGCGCACTGGAACACGATGGGTTTGTTTCATATGAGGAGGTTACTGACTGGTCCCACCCATATCTTTTGATTGAGAAAAAGCATTAGCACTTTTGTTCATGTGGGTGATTCCAGTAATCCACGACACGTCACCCGTATCCCGTATGTAGCCATACAATAGAAAAGACCTCGCAGCTTTCACTTCTTCTTGTCCTCTCCGCTTTAACGTGGACAATAGGGCAAAATCAAGAGGTAATAAAATGACTAATTTTTCTTCAATGGCGGCTTTCTTATGGTCTGTCGCTGACTTACTACGTGGTGATTTCAAACAGTCTCAGTATGGCAGAGTGATTCTGCCATTCACCGTTCTTCGTCGTCTTGAGTGTGTACTTGCGCCTACCAAACAGGCTGTACTTGATAAGTTACCTGTGGTTGAAAAGCTTGATGAGAACGCTGCCGATGCAATTCTTCGCCACGCTTCCGGGCAACACTTTTACAATACTTCGCCGTTGGACCTCAGTAAGTTGGGGGAAACACAGCCACGACTTAATCTTGAGCGTTACATTCGCTCATTCAGCTATGACGCGCGTGAGATCTTCGAACACTTTAAATTCTATGAGTTTATACAGCAGCTTGATGATGCCAATTTACTCTACAAAGTAGCCAAAAAATTTGCCGAGGCTGATTTGAGCCCCTCTTCTGTCAGCAACCACGATATGGGGCTGATATTTGAAGACTTGATCCGCCGGTTTGCAGAAAGTTCTAACGAAACGGCGGGTGAGCACTTTACGCCACGGGATATCGTGCGACTGACAACCTCTCTGGTGTTTGCGGACGACGATGCAGCATTGACTAAACCGGGACTTATCCGCCGCATCTACGATCCTACCGCCGGGACAGGCGGCTTCCTTTCTAGCGGTATGGAATACCTGCATGGAATAAACCCCAGTGCCAGCCTTCGGGCTTATGGTCAGGAGCTAAACCCAGAGTCTTACGCTATCTGTAAAGCGGACATGCTGATCAAGGGACAGGATATCAGCAATATCAAGCTGGGAAATACCCTCTCTGACGATCAGCTCTGGAATGAGCGTTTTGATTACTGCCTGTCCAACCCACCTTTTGGCGTTGACTGGAAAAAGATTGATACCGTTATCCGCAAAGAACATAAAAAGGGCTACGATGGGCGTTTTGGGCCAGGTTTGCCGAGAGTATCCGATGGTTCTTTGCTGTTCTTGCTGCACCTGATTAGTAAGATGAACGATAACAGCCGTATCGGGATCATTCTTAACGGTTCGCCACTCTTTACCGGAGGTGCGGGCAGTGGTGAAAGCGAGATCCGCCGCTTTGTGTTGGAACAAGATCTGCTGGATGCTATTGTCGCGTTGCCGACCGATATGTTCTACAACACCGGGATTGCGACTTACATCTGGGTACTCAGCAATCATAAACCGAAAGAACGTAAGGGCAAGGTGCTGCTGATTAATGCCACGGAGCAATTTACGCCGATGCGGAAATCTCTTGGTAGTAAGCGTAAAGAGTTAACGGAAGCGCAGATTGACGAGATTGTGAATCAGTATACGCGCTATCAACCTTCGGCTAATGTTAAGCTGTTTAAAACCTCTGATTTTGGCTATCGCCGTATTACGGTGGAAAGACCGCTTAAACTGGCATTTTATCCTCGCGATCTTGATCGTCGTGTAGCGTTGCTGGCGGATAAAGACTGGTCCAAATATGGTGATTTAGAGTTATTAGCCGCTCTGGATGCAATGGATGATAAATATTTAAGCCGGGAAAAATTCAAAAAAGCATTGCCGAAAGTTTCTGCTGCTCAGTTTAAGCTGTTGGTAAAACACTTAAGTGAAACAGATGAGAACGCTGATGTTTGTAAGACTAAAGGCAAGCCTGAAGCTGATACTAATTTGCGTGATTATGAAAATGTTCCATTGAGTGAATCAGTTGAGACATATTTCGCTCGCGAGGTGTTACCGCATGTACCTGATGCATGGATCGATATCGAAAAAACCGATCCTTATGATGGGCAGATCGGATTAGTGGGTTATGAAATCCCTTTTAACCGACATTTTTATCAATATCAACCGCCGCGTTCATTGGAGGAAATTGACCGAGATTTGGATAAGGTGAGCAGAGAGATTATGACTTTGCTGGCGGAGATCCATTCATGAGTTATAAAGAATACTCTGAATATAAGAATTCTGGTGTAGAATGGTTGGGGGGAATTCCATCCTCATGGCGTATATTATCGGCAAAGAGATTGTTTGGTAATAGACGAACTGTGGCTGATGATGCAGATGAACAATTGGCTGCTAGCCAAAAGTATGGGGTTATTCCTCAAAAATTGATGATTGAAAAAACAGGAAGTAAGGTTGCACTAGCCCTTAAGGGGACGGGAAGTTTTAGAAAGGTTCATAAAAATGATTTTGTTATTAGTCTGAGAAGTTTTGAGGGTGGTATAGAATATAGTGCGTATGATGGCTGTATTAGCCCTGCGTATACCGTGTTATATCCTCTAAAGAATATTAACGTCGATTACTATAGATTTTTAAAAAAATCTTCAGTGTTTGTTTCTGCATTACAAGCTACAACTGACAGTCTCCGTGATGGAAAAGCGATAAATTATGAACAATATTGCTGCATTGATCTACCTTTTCCTTCGGTTGAGGAGCAAGAATGTATAGCCAGTTTTCTTGATTATGAAATTGCGAAAGTAGATTGCTTAATTGGTAAGCAGGAGCAGCTTATTGACTTTTTGAAAGAAAAAAGACAAGCGGTAATTTCCCATTCTATAACTAAAGGATTAAATGCCGATGTTAAAATGAAATACTCCGGTATTGAATGGTTGGGGGATATTCCAGAACATTGGAATGTAATAAAATTTAGTTATTGCGTCAGTATTCGTAGTGGTTTAGTCGACCCTAAGTCTGAGCAATATAAAAAATACTGGTTGATTGCACCAAATCACATACAAAGTGGTGAAGGCAGAATATTAAAGTTAGAAACGGCTGAAGAACAAGGTGCTGAAAGTAGTAAGTATCTTTGTAAAAAAGGAGAGGTGATTTATAGCAAAATTCGTCCCGCTTTAGCTAAAGTATGTATTTCACCTGGAAATAATGTGCTTTGTAGTGCAGATATGTATCCAATGACGGCTCGTTCTGGTTTGACAAATGATTATTTATCATGGTTCTTATTGTCATCAATTTTTACTAGATTTGCAGTTAATCAAGCAGATCGTGTCGCTATGCCTAAAATTAATAGAGAATCTCTTGCAGAGTGTAAGATACCTTTTCCGGGAAAAAGTGAACAAATTGAAATAGCTTACTATTTGCAGAGAATTACAAAAAATTTAGATGATTTAATTGTAAAGTCGCAAGAGAGTATCCACTTACTCAAAGAACGACGTTCCACCCTAATTTCCGCCGCCGTAACTGGTAAGATTGACGTACGCAAATGGCAACCCGATGCTAAGGATGTAGCATGAGTGATATCCAGCTCTTTCGTTATGGTAAAAACGGTGTCTCTGAACTGCCGGGGAAATCAGCAGCTATTGAAAAAGATCTGCAAAAGCTGATTGAGTCTCATATGGAAGCTTTCCTTGGGGTTCGTTTTTTGGCGACAGAATACAGCACAGGCAAGACCCACAAGGGGCGCATTGACTCATTGGGGCTGGATGAAAACAACACGCCAGTGATTATCGAATATAAACGTCAGAGTAACGAGAACGTTATTAATCAGGGGTTGTTCTATCTGGACTGGCTATTAGATCATCAGGCAGAGTTCCGTTGGCTGGTGATGGATAAGTTTGGTAAACAGGTCGCTGACGATATCGATTGGTCCAATGCCCGTGTGATTTGCATTGCGGCAGATTTTACCAAATATGACGAGCATGCCGTTGCGCAGATTAACCGCAATATCAATCTTATCCGCTATAAGCTGTTTAACCCTGATCTCCTGATGTTTGAACTGGTGAATGCTGCTACCGAGACTCACAAGCCTCAGCCTGTTGCAATAGAGAATCAGGTGCCGAAGCAGAAGAAAAATGCTCAATGCTATCGTCTGGGTAAGTCTTCCCCTGAACTGGTTGCTCTTTATCAGAATATCTGTGATTTTGCCGATAGCTTGGGTGATGAGGTTCAGCGCAAAGAGTTACTGCTTTATACTGCATTTCAGAAGATAAAGAATTTTCTAAGCGTCGTGATATGGCCCACAGCCAAAGAACCACACGTCAAGCTTTACCTGAAACTAAAACCGGAGCAGGTAATCATCTCTGATATCGTCAGAGATGTTACTAATTTGGGACACTGGGGAACCGGTGATATTGAGGTCGTTGTCCATAATCAGGCCGATTTGGCAAAAGCTAAGTTACTGATTGAGCAAGCGTATCAAGAGAACTGATATGGTATCTAAATCCGCAGAACTATTATTCCAGAATCACATTATTGAGCAACTATCATCCAGTGGCTGGTTATTTGGAAGCTCATCCGGCTACGATCGTGAAAGGGCGATTTATCCAGAAGACGCGCTTGCTTATGTGCAGGAAACCCAGCCGGAAGCCTGGGACAAGTTTTGCGGAATTTATCCAAAAGATACAGATGTACATTTTCTCAACGCGGTTGAGAGACATCTTTCGGCTAAAGGAACCTTGTGGACGCTGAGACATACCTTAGCGGATCGCGGTGCTCGTTTTCAGCTTTGCACCTTTAAACCCGATCATGACCTTAATCCAGACTTGCTGGTTCGCTATTGCTCTAACCGTTTACGAGTCGTACCTGAACTGATTTATTCGCCCAATGGTTATGATGGCCGCATTGATTTGACATTGTTCCTGAATGGATTGCCTGTCGCCACACTTGAACTGAAATCGGCGTTTAAACAATCGCTTGATGCGGCAAAACTACAGTATATCAATGACCGCCAGCCAAAAACCGGAAATAAACCAGAACCACTGTTGACCTTCAAACGCGGTGCGCTGGTCCATTTTGCGGTCAATCAGTATGAGGTGGCGATGACCACCAAACTGGATGGAAAGAAAACCTTTTTCCTGCCTTTTAACCGGGGAACCGCAGAAGGCGGGGCGGGTAACGATCAACCATTAGAGGGGTATGCGACAGCCTATCTATGGCAGGAAATCCTGCAACCGGATAACTGGCTGCGTATTTTGGGGCGCTACTTACATCTGGAGCAAAAGCGCGTTGATGATGCGCTTGGTCATCAGGAAATCAAGGAAACCCTGATTTTCCCGCGTTACCACCAATGGGTCGCTGTTCAGTCATTGCTGAATGCCGTTCGCGTGGAGGGAACAGGGCAAAAGTACCTTATTCAGCATAGCGCTGGTTCCGGTAAATCCAACTCAATAGCTTGGTTATCCCATCAGTTAGCGTCATTGTACCGCCCGGATGGCAACAAGTTTTTTAATTCGGTAATCGTTATTACAGACCGCACTGTGTTGGATGGTCAATTGCAGGATACGATTTACCAGTTTGAACATCAGGATGGTGTGGTTTGTAAAATCAGCCGTGAGTCGGGTAGTAAGTCTTCGCAACTAACCGAGGCTTTATCGTCTGGTACGGCAATTATCATCGTGACGATCCAGACTTTCCCGCATGTGCTCAAGGCTATTCAGGAAAGTACTGGTCTGAAAGGACGAAGCTTTGCTGTTATCGCTGATGAAGCGCACTCAAGTCAGACGGGAACGACTGCTCGACAGCTTCGCGAAGTGCTGATGGCGGAAAAAATAGATGAAGAAGAAATGGATGGTCAGGATGTTATCAATGCGACGCTTGAGGCTCGCAGAGGTTCCTCTGATATAAGCTATTTTGCCTTTACTGCCACGCCTAAAGCCAAGACGTTAGAGCTGTTTGGTAGACCGCCTCATCCCGAAATGCCTTTGGCGAATGACAATAAACCGAAGCCATTTCATCTGTATTCAATGCGACAAGCGATCGAAGAAGAGTTTATTCTGGATGTTCTGAAAAATTACACCAGCTATGGGCAGGCGTATCGTCTGGCGCATGATGCCGAAGATAAAGAAGTCGACCGCAAAAAAGCCAAAATGCAGTTGAGTAAGTGGGTTCGCTTACACCCTCACAATATTGCCCAGAAATCACAGGTCATCATTGAACATTTCCGTGAGCATGTTGCTCATTTACTAAATCACGAAGCGAAAGCGATGGTAGTAACCAGTAGTCGCCTCGAAGCGGTAAAATATAAGCAGGCGTTTGATAACTATGTGCGGGAAAAAGGCTATAAACGTTTAACAGCAATGGTGGCGTTCTCAGGTGAAGTTGTCGATGAGGGCGAAAGCTACACGGAAAACTCGATGAACCCTGGCCTGCAAGGTCGGGATATGCGTAAAGCATTCGATACTGATGATTATCAGGTGATGCTGGTTGCTAATAAATTCCAGACAGGCTTTGACCAGCCGAAACTGGTCGCCATGTACGTTGATAAAAAACTCAAGGGCGTGGATTGTATTCAGACACTATCCCGTCTTAATCGTACATATCCGGGGAAAAGCAGCACATTTGTTCTTGATTTTGTTAATGATCCTCAGGATATTCTGGCTGATTTTAAAGAGTATTATCAGAATGCCGAACTGGTGCAGGTATCCGATCCCAACCTTGTTTATGCCATTTTCCATAAGCTGAATGAACAGCATATATGGCAATGGCATGAAGTGATTAATTTTTCTGATGCCTATTTTGACCCGAAACGTGGTCCTGAAGCGCTAACGGGGTACTGTAAACCTGCGGTAGATCGTTTTACTCATCGTTACCGCTCCGCGATGGATGTATTACGAGGGGCGTTATCGACACTCGAAGATGCAAAGAAAAGCGGCGATGAAACTTGGCGAGTAAACTGCGAACGCAGCGTTAAGCAAGCTCGTGAAGCGAAGGACGTGCTGGATACGTTCAAAAAAGATATGAATAGCTTTATCCGCTTTTACGAATTTGCTTCGCAAATTGTCGATCTGGCAGATGAAGAACTGGAACGCTTAAATGTCTTTTCTCGCCACTTGTTGCCGCTGCTAAGAGAGGAACGGCTTGATGACGATCTTGATATCAGTCAGGTACAGCTAACACACTATAAGTTGTGGGAGAAGCGTACTCAGGATCTCAAGTTACAAGAAGGGGGAGAAGGACTTAAAGGGATCACCAGCGTCGGTGGCTCAATTGCTGAAAGACCGAAAGATCTATTATCGCACATTCTGGAACAGCTAAATGAGTTGTTTGGCGAAGAAACGACCGATGCAGACAAGCTGGTATGGCTTGATGGCGTAGCGGCTAAAGTTTCCGAAAATGATTCAGTGATGGATCAACTTCGCCATAACGATATCGAGCAAATCATGCTTGGGGATTATCCTCAGGCCGTACAGAATGCTGTCATTGAAAGCATGGGGGCGTTTGAGAAACATTCAGTTGCTTACCTGTCTGATAAGGATGTTGCCCGTTTAGCTAACCGTTTCATACTTGATGTACTACTTAAAGGGCTGGGCCGATGAGTGAGTCTTTGACAGGGCTTGATGTGAATTCGCGTAGAAGTTTTGGTATACTGTTTGAACGGTGTCTTTCAGCCCAGATTCTGCTTTTCAGGAGTAATTATGAGCAACAACAAAAAAACTCAGGCAAGCTACGCTAAGCCGTCTCGTGCTGACATCGTTCGCTCAGTTACAACATCTACGGCTGTTGAAACAGGACAGTCCTCCGCGAAGATTGAAGCATCGCTAGAAGCTACGCGCAAAAAGTTCGCCCATCTTCGCCTTGCCTAATCCCTTCTCAATGCTTCTCTGACCCAGTGTTTCATCGGCTCGTAGTCCATTGACATGCCGGCATGGATAGCCGAGATATACTGGGTTTTGTTTTGCTCCCAGCTTTGATAATCCAGCGGTTTGTATCCTCCCTGAACGGCCATCACGTCGGCTACTAGTCGAGACAGGCGCCCATTTCCCTCTCTGAATGGATGGATAAGTATCAGCTCGACATGGGTGATGGCGATAGCGGTGATGAGTTGTTCTTCGTCCATGTCGCTACACGGTGTGTATTGAGCCAGATACTTTGTGTCGAATTCGTTCAGCAGTTTTGGCAACTGTGCCGAGGGGGCAAACATAAAGCCGCCTTTGCTGATATTCACAGCTCTTTCTTGTCCAGCCCACTCGTAGATGTTACCTAACCAGCGGCGATGCCAGCTTTTTAGCATGGCTACGCTGAGCTGTCCTTCCGGGAACTGTTCTTCAAAAACAGACTGGTAGAGTTGTTCTAACAGGACAAGTTCAGCCTCATCCATCTCATCAGAAGTCGCGATCCCCAGCTTATTAGCCAAAACCTGCTCGCCAGAGTCTTTCTCATACTGGCCTTCACTGCTGGATACATGGTATCGGCTCATGGAGATGCCCTGTGTTATTAGAAGGATGGGAAAACAGAGGGAGTATAACGCTGGATGAGTACAGCAAACAATATTCTTAAAATCAGATAGTTACAAAAGTGTAGGTTAAAATGTAGTTTTTATTCTCTGGTTGAAAATAATCTTTAATAATCAGCATTAACACACCAATGCATCATCGGCGTATGTGCGTCGAAGGTTTCGCTAGTACTCATGTGATGATGATGTCCATTCCGTTGAATTTTAATTGGTTAGTGAAGTTTCTGGTTCTCATTATCGCTCACTAATACGTAATAACCGCTAGCGGGAATGACTCCGCAGATGACCCATGATAACGGAGTATCAGAGACAGGAAAACAGCGGTTAAACGACATCGTTTAAAGCAATAACAACTCGCTGTGATTCTGATATGTTCTTTGCTGCGGCTGGCTGCAATACCGTAGTTTGGCGCAACTTTGCGCCTTTATTCTGTTTAAACAGTAAAATTTCAGGGTCTTTATGAAAAAGTGGGTACTGGCGGGCGTGCTGGTGGTTACCGGGTGTGTGTCTTTTCAACAGCTTGATGATGGCTTACGTGGTCTGGTCGGTCAGGATAAAACGGTCGCATTTAAAATCCTGGGCTATCCCGATAATCAGCAAACGTTCGACGATACAAAAGTTTATACGTGGGTAACGAACAGCACGGGGGCCGAGCCTAATGTCTCGCCTCAAACGACCTCTGGCACGGTAAACGGCAAACCGTTTGAGGCCACAACAACACAAACCACGTTTGTACCGGTCAACTACAGCTGCAAAATTCAGATCTCTACTGACAGTAAAGGCATCATCAAGGACTATAAATATACCAGCACGGATCCCAGCGTGATGGGCTGTATGAACTACATCAAGAGCCTCAACAACTATTACAAAAGATAACGCCTGCCAGAGCCGGCTACCCGCTTCAGTTGCCGGATGTTGCGTTTAGACACATCTTTTTTACCCCGCTTTCAGGAACTCAATTTTCAGTTACCCACTTACCAGAAAACATCCCAACATCGGAGATAACCATGTTTTCTGCAGTCGGTCAGTCAAATCACGTTCAGCCCGCCGCCCTTAACGCCAGCGGAAGGATCCATCCTGATATTAAAATTAAGCCGCCGGTAAACGATCCCGTTCAGGCCCTGGCTAACCTGTTCCGTGATAACAAGCTTGCCTATCTGGGCGATGTGCATGGTCAGCTTGCGATCCCTGAATTTGTCGGCCATGCCATTCCCGAGTTGAAAAAGGCTGGTGTGGATCTGCTGGCGGTAGAGTTTGTGAAGTACAGCGATAACGCCTTGTTTCGCGAAGCGCTGGCTCATGGCAAAGAGGCGACAAAAAACTTCATCATGAATGCCTGGTCAAAACATGGCGAGGCCTGGGTGGACAAGATTGCCGGGGCACTTTATGAAGCGCACAAAGCCGGCATTTCCGTCGCCGGCATTGACCGCCATATTCCCGGTGCTGCGCCCAAAACGCCTATGGAAGCCATCAAATATATGAACAAGCGGCTGGCGCTCAATATTGCCTGGAACGCTGCGGCAGAAAAGGAAGAGCGTGCCATTGGCGCACGTAAAACGCTGGTTTGGGGCGGCGGGGGGCATTTTCATCATAGCCGCGAGCAAGGGCCTAAAGATATGCGCCCCGGCCCCGTGGTTTCCTTCAGCGCGAGCGATAAAGCCCCGGGCTGCACGCTGAACGATAAGGACGACAACAGCCACCTGGTGATTAATTTCCCGAAATAAACTAACGGTCAATGGCGATTCCCCGCACCTTTTTGTCTCAGGACGCCACCTGGAAAACGCTGACGGTTTCTCGCAGAACGCGGGATTGCGTATCGAGAGAGGTTGCCGTCGAGGAAGTCACCTCGACCAGCGCGACGTTCTGCTGCAGGTTTTTATCCATCTGCGCAACGGCCTGAGCAACCTCATTCACGCCGGTCGCCTGTTCGGCAGAGTTGTGCGCAATTTCGTTGACGATGCTGTTCACCTGGCTGACGGTGGTCAAAATCTTGCTCATGGTTTCCGCAGCCTGGTCTATCTCCTGCGCCCCGCTATTCACCCGCTGCACCGAGCCGGTAATCAGGCCTTTAATTTCTTTCGCGGCGCTGGAAGAGCGTTGAGCGAGGGCGCGAACCTCAGTGGCGACAACGGCAAATCCCCGACCCTGTTCACCCGCCCTGGCGGCCTCAACGGCGGCGTTAAGCGCCAGAATATTGGTCTGGAAAGCTATCCCCTCGATCACCGATGTAATGTCGGCAATGCGCACGGACTCCTGAGTAATTTCCTCCATGGTGCTGACGATCCCCTGCACCATTTCACTCCCCTGGGCGACTTCGCTGGCGGCAGAGCTGGCAAGCTTGCTGGCGTATTGTGCGCTTTCCGCATTGTTACGCACCGTGCTCGCCACCTGGTCCATCGCCGCTGAAGTTTGCTGCAGCGCCGCGGCCTGGTTCTCGGTCCTTGCAGAAAGTGAGCTGCTTCCTTTGGCAATCTCCGCGCTGGCGCTCGCCACACCTTCTGCGTTCTGACGTACTTCCAGCACCAGCTGACGCAGCGCATTTTGCATATGGCTGAGCGAAGCCAGAATACTGCTGGAATCTTTTTTACGCAGCTCGGGCGTTTGCGTCAGATCTCCGGCGGCGATGGCGTTGGTCATGCGCAGCAAATCAACCGGCTCACCGCCGAGGGAAAGCGTAATTTTGCGCGTGGTTGACCAGGTGATGAGCAGGCCAAGCGCGACGGCAACCAGCGCCAGCGTGAGCATCAGAAGGTGAAATGTGCGCGCGATACCGCGTGCTGTATTAGCCAGCGCATCGTTAAGCTGCGTCTCCATGTCGATAAAACCGTTAATGGTGGCCAGCCAGTTAACAAATGCAGGGCGAGCCTGATTGAGGATGGCCTGGCGTGCGCCTTCCACATCGCCTTTTTGCTGCAGAGCGATAATTTCATTCACCAGCGGCAGCGTTTGTTGTTCGGCTTCTTTTATCTTTGCGTATTGCGCACGCTCTTCTACGGTAACGTCGTTGCCCAGAGCAAAAATACCTTCCATCGGCTGGACGGAGGCCTGGTAATCCCGCTCCAGCTTGCGGATGTGCTCGATCACCCCTTGCTGCTCGCTTGCCGGAACCAGCGTCACGTCGCGAATGGCAATAGAGCGGTCATGCACGCTTCCCCGGAAATTAACGGCATAGCGCTGTTTAACGTTATTGACATCATTGATGGCGATCAGCGCATTATTTATTTTATTCACCTGCATAATTGCCACCAGCGTCAGGACAATCAGTGTGAATAAAATAATGATAAAGCTGCCGCTAATGCGCGAGCCTACGGAAAGGTTTTTAAACATAATAACTCTCTTTTAATTAATATTGAGCGTGATGTTAATGGTGTTGTTAGAGTATTTTCCCGCAGCGAATACAGGAGGGTAAGTTGTCATGCAGGCTATCAGGTTGGAAAGAAAATTAATCTGCAGGCAAAACGTTGTCAATAGGG
The DNA here is from genome assembly GCA_009668225.1 of Enterobacteriaceae bacterium RIT693. Classification (GTDB taxonomy): domain Bacteria; phylum Pseudomonadota; class Gammaproteobacteria; order Enterobacterales; family Enterobacteriaceae; genus Cedecea. Next base: position 205,320 of record WJYK01000009.1, read on the forward strand.
CGGTTTTGTACCGATGGGTGCAGTGTTGACGAGGGTGAAATGCTTTATTCCATAAATAACAATGGCGTTTATTTTTGTTCTCCTTAAGCCAAATGATTTTGCTTTTCATTTGCGATTTCACTTTGTTTTTATGCTTTAAACCTGGTGTCCAGGGCTTGTAATAATTCCCCAGGCACGTTCGTTACGTCTGCTAACAAATGTTTATTATTTATTTAAGGTTTAAATTTTTAGCTATTAATGAAAAAGGCTGAACCAATATTTTAAAATCGACGCCCTCGGATTGTTTGAAAGTTAATTACAGCAATCTCCCTGTTTTTGATGGTGGAATACAGGCGGTAAAAAAACTTTAAGGCCTGGGAATAAATGTTCATTTCGTTCGTCCTATGTGCTCAAAAGCCAAATGCTGTTTCATCATTGTGAGCCGAACCTATGCGAGAACCCCGTCCCTCTTTCTGCGCGATGTTTAAAAATTTGCGCTACCCGCAGCAATTTTTACTGCGTGGCGCCGTGATAGTCGCCATTCCGTTAGCCCTTTGCCTGCTGTTTGCCTGGGCGTGGGGGGCTCTGACGCCGGGGCGTTTATCCCCCGATAAGCTGGTTAATGCGCTGGAAAAAACGGGAGGAGAGCACCCCGGCTATCGTCGCAATCATGCCAAAGGCGTCTGCGTGGTGGGATATTTTGACTCCAACGGCAGCGGCAGCGCCCTGTCAAAAGCAACGGTGTTTCTGCCTGGCAATACGCCGGTTATTGGGCGTCTGGCGATTGCCGGCGGTAACCCCAACGCGCCCGATGGTGCAGTTCCGGTGCGTAGTATGGCGTTGCAGTTTATTACCCGCGATGGCCAGGAGTGGCGCACGGGGATGAACGCGCTGCCGTTCTTTAGCGTTGCTACCCCTCAGGGCTTCTACGATCAGCAAATGGCGGGTATTCCCGATCCTAAAACGGGCAAACCCGATCCGGCCAAAATGAAAGCGTTTATCAGCGCTCACCCGGAGGCAAAGCCGTTTTTTGCCTGGGTAAAGAGCTATGTGCCAACGTCCAGCTGGGCCAGCGACAGCTACAACAGCCTGAATGCCTTCTTGTTTACCAACAAAGCAGGGGACGTTCACGGCGTGCGCTGGAGTATGCAGGCGCAAACGCCCGGCGTGCCGGTGACGGCGCAGGACAAAGCGAATCCTTTATTCCTTCAACAGGACATCAAGCAGCGCCTGCAGCAGGGGCCGCTAAAATGGGATTTAATTATCAGCGTGGCTGAAAAGGGCGACGCGACCAATGACGCGACGAAAGCCTGGCCCGATAGCCACCAAAAGCTTAACGCAGGCACGCTGGTGCTGACTTCTGCACAAGATCAGGCCGACGGCAATTGCCGGGACATCAACTACGATCCGCTGATACTGCCAGAGGGCATTTCGGGCTCGGACGATCCGCTGCTTAGCGCGCGCTCTGCGGCTTATTCGTCATCCTTCAATCGCCGCACGCATGAAGAAGCTCAGGTAAATAAAGGGGCCGGGTTATGAGTAAAGCAGCTTATTTTCACCCTTTGCTGCGCGTCGTTCACTGGGCGATGGCGCTGATGATCGTGGCGATGTTGTTTATCGGCGTGGGGATGGTGTCCACCGTGTCGGAACTGCATGCCTTTTTATACTCGTTGCATAAACCGCTCGGCGTCGCCATTCTGCTGCTGGTTATTCTGAGGGTATATCTTCGTCTGCGTTATAAAACGCCGTCGCTCCCGGCGCATCTGCCTGGTTTTCAGGTGGCGCTCGCGCATTTATCCCACTGGCTGCTCTATCTTCTGATGGTGGCTCAGCCGCTGGTGGGCTGGGCGATGCTCTCTGCGGCGGGCTATCCCGTGACGCTGGGGGCCGGCATCACGTTACCGGCGCTGGTGGCCAAAAATATTGAGCTTTATGCCATGCTTCGGCCGCTGCACACCTGGCTTGCGCTGCTGCTGTTCGTCACCGTGGTTCTGCATCTGACTGCCGCACTGTTCCATGCGCTGTTGTTGCGTGATGGCGTGTTCAGCAGCATGACGGGCTATAAAGGCCGTGGCTAACGTCGCGCAGCGGAGTAAATCATGTCAACACTGAGCGAACTGGAAATACGTGAAATGCTGCCGCATCTGCAGCGTTTTGCCTTGTGGCTCACGCGTAACCCTCACTCCGCGGAGGATTTGGTACAGTCCTGCCTGGAAAAAGCGTTTACGCAGGAAAGGGATCTGGCGGCTCGCGAGAGTTTGCGCAGCTGGCTGTTCTCGATCCTTTATCGGCAGTTTATTGATGGCGAGCGGCGTAAAAGGCGCTACCAGCGTATTTTGTCGCTGTTTACCGGCGATGAAAGCCTGGTTGCTGCTTCAGCCGAAGAGATGCTTATCAATGACGACATGCTGGCGATGTTCAGCCAGCTTCCCGTGGAGCAGCGCGCGCTGCTGCTGCTCATCAGCGTGGAAGGGCTGAGCTATAAAGAAGCGGCGGAGTCGCTGGATATTCCGTTAGGTACCGTGATGTCACGTTTATCACGGGCCAGAAAACAGCTGCAAAAGTGGGATGAGGGTGCATCGACCTCCCCGGCATTAAGGAGATTAAAATGAAATCGCGCATTCCTGAAGAACAGGATCTCCATGCCTGGGTTGACGGGCAGCTGGATGAAGAGCGCAAAAAGTGGGTTGAACACTATTTGCAGCAGCGTCCGGAACAGGCCGCACAGGTGAGGAAATGGCAGGCCGATGCCCAGCGCCTGCGCCTCTCTCTCGATGAGTTTGTGCCTCAGGTTTCTTCCGTTAACGCGGAGATGAAGATGGTTCGCCAGCGGATCCGCCGCAGCCGCCAGTGGCGTTTAGCCGTTGCCTTTAGCCTGCTGTTTTCTGTTGGTATTGGCGGCGTGGCCGGATGGCAGCTGCATGCCAGCCAAACCCTACGGCAAATCCTGCCGATGGAAGATGCCGTGCAGGCCTATCGTCTGGTGAATAGCGGCAACGTTAAGGCGCTGGATGTTGTTGCCAGCGATCGCGATGCGGTAAACGACTGGATGAGCCGCTATTTCATTGACGGCGCGCACGCGCCTAACCTGGGGAATTACGGTTTTACGCTGGTAGGCGGCCGCTTGATGGTTACCGAGCAGGGGCTGGCTGCGCTGGTGATTTACCAGGATGCGCAGGGTACGCGTGTCGCCTGGTATATCCGGCCTTCTGGCTCAATAACGTTGGGCAAAGGAGAGCGGCAGGCCGAGAACCTGAAGGCGCAATACTGGAGCGATCGTCGCTATAACTATGCGATGGTAAGCCCGGCTAACGACAGCCAGACGGCAGGGCTGCAAAAAGCGGTTGCGGCGTATGCCGGAGATGCCAGCGCCATCTGACATAAATGCTGCTTCATTAGCCAATGCCAGAAAAAATATATCATTTTTTCCCGAACCACTTATCCTGAATGAAGTGAAGCAGTACCCGGATTCCCTGAGGCTGCTTCCGTCATTCCTCAAGGATAAAACATGGTATCTACACATATTGGGTTCCCGACCGAAACGGTAGCGGTATTTCTTGCGCTCTCGGTGGGTGCCATTTTCATCGACCTCTTTATGCACCGCAAAGACGAGCCTGTCTCGCTGAGAAGTGCCGCATTGTGGTCGGTATTCTGGGTCGCAGTGGCAATGCTGTTTGCCGGTTTTCTTTACGTACATCATGGTGCGGAAGTCGCCAGCTTATTTGTTACCGGCTATGCGCTTGAGAAGGTGCTGTCGGTCGATAATCTGTTTGTGATGATGGCTATTTTTGCCTGGTTCGGCATTCCGGATCGCTACCGGCACCGCGTGTTGTACTGGGGCGTTATTGGCGCGATTGTTTTTAGGGGCATTTTTGTTGCCATCGGCACCGGGCTGCTGTCTCTTGGGCCCTATGTTGAAATCGTTTTTGCGCTGATTGTTGCCTGGACGGCGGTGATGATGCTGAAGGGCGACGGCGGGGAAGAAGAGGTTGAGGACTATTCTCAACATCTGGCCTACCGGCTGGTTAAGCGCTTTTTCCCTATCTGGCCCAAGCTTGCCGGGCGTAAATTCTTGCTGAACCAGGCCGAAGTCGACCGGGAGCTCGAGAAGCCAGAAAACCAGGCCATTACCGTCGGGCGAGTCAAAAAAGCCGCGCTTTATGCTACGCCGCTGATGCTGTGCGTGGCGGTGGTTGAGCTTTCTGACGTGATGTTTGCTTTTGACTCCGTGCCGGCCATTATTGCCGTCAGCCGCGAACCGCTGATTGTCTACAGCGCGATGATGTTTGCGATACTTGGCCTGCGTACGCTCTATTTCGTGCTGGAAGCGTTAAAGCAGTACCTGGTTCACCTGGAAAAAGCCGTGGTGGTGCTGCTGTTCTTTATCGCGGTGAAGCTTGGCCTCAACGCCAGCGATCACATCTGGCATCACGGTTACAGTATTTCCGCTACCGCGAGCCTGTACGTTGTGCTGGGCGTGCTGGCCGTGGGCATCATTCTCAGCGTGATGTTCCCGGCAAAAGCCGAATCGAGCGACAGCAAGAACTAAGCGGGTCGAAGGACGCCTTCAGGCGAGGGCGTTAGGTTGCTGACAAAGAGGGAAAAAACGTGGTTTTTCCCTCTTTGTGGCTATCAGCCGAAAATCAATAAATTGATTTTCCTGTTTTTTGACGAGCCGTCTGGTATTTCTTCTTTCGTCAGAGGTATGTCAGCAGTCTGACTCCTTCGGGTGATGGCGTCTTGTTCACCTGACTCAAAGATGTTTGTCGAGGCGCAACCTTTCGATTGGCGAACTGCGGCGGGACCGGGTGCGGTGGAAATGTCTCCAGTGGTAATCTCTGGCTGCGGTGAGCAGCTCATAGTCGCCACGCGAATCTCCCCATGCCCGCAGATGAAGCTGATTTAGCGGGCCATATACCTGCTCCAGGCGCTGAATTTTCTGATCGCAGCGGCAGTTATGGCCGTTAATGCGGCCGGTCAACATGCCATCGACAACCTCAAGCTGAGTGCCGATAAGCTTAACGCCAAGGCGTTCGGCGAACGGTTGCAGCACAATCGCCGGGGAGGCTGAACACAGCGTAACTTCGGCACCAGAACGTAGCTCAGCGGCGACCGCCATGAGCCCGCGCGGGCGCATCATTTTTTCGAAATTTTTCGCGCAATAAACTTCGGCCTTCTCTTTAACCCACTGCGCGTTGACGCCGGTTAAAAAGGTGGAAATCAGCACTTCTTTTAACTCATCACGGGTCAGCTTACGGCGCAGGCATTTGAGCGTGGGCAATACCATACGCATCATCTTGCGCGCAAAGGTTCTGCGCCCAAAAGCAAAGCGCAGGAACGGGACAAAGCTGTCGCGATGGGTCAGAGTACCGTCAAAATCAAAGACCGACAGCACGCCCGGCGAAGGATCATTCATTACAACCATAGATTCCCACATTTCCCTTTTTATCTGTACGTCGCGAGGGGATCTTGCGAACAATAGGGAAATTATAAACTTTTAAATCCCACTACGGAAACCGCAGCGAAATGTGATAGGGTAGGGTAATGAACAGAAAACACACCGCCCTTATCGTTACCCGTTGGTGGCTGTCTCTTTAGAGGCGGCAGGAATTCGTTCACCCTTTTCTAATAGCCGCCGGAAGGCGGCTATTTTGTTTTATCCGTTCGCCCTCCGGCAAGATTTATCAGCCTCAGGAGGCATTCATGAACAGTTCACATCCTTTGCAGCAAACCATTCTTACCGGCGATCGCCCAACCGGGCAGCTTCATCTCGGGCATTATGTTGGCTCACTTCGCCAGCGCGTTCAGCTTCAGCACCAGCATCAGCAGTACATTCTGGTGGCCGACCTTCAGGGATTAACCGACAACGGCAGCCGCCCTGAGAAGGTGGCCGGGAATATTCTGGAGGTGATGGCGGACTATCTGGCGGTTGGGATCGACCCACAAAAATCAACGATCTGCCTGCAGTCTTCGCTGCCTGCGCTTGCCGAACTCACCATGCTGTATATGAATATTGTTACCGTCGCTCGCGTGGAAAGAAACCCGACGGTAAAAAGCGAAATCGCGCAAAAGGGCTTTGCCCGTTCTCTTCCTGCCGGGTTCCTTGTTTACCCGATAAGCCAGGCCGCCGATATCACCGCTTTTAAAGCCGGGCTGGTGCCGGTGGGCGACGATCAGTTACCGATGATCGAACAGACCAATGAAATCGTGCACAAGATGAATAGCCTGGTGACGACGCCGATCTTAACCAATTGCAAGGCGTTACTCAGCCCGACAAGCCGCCTGCCGGGCATTGATGGAAACGCCAAAATGTCAAAATCGCTGGGCAACACGCTCACGCTTTCCGCCAGTGAACAGCAGATTCACCAGGCCGTTAGCGGCATGTTCACCGATCCGGAGCATCTGCGCGTCAGCGATCCGGGGAAAATTGACGGTAACGTGGTGTTTACCTATCTGGATGCTTTTCATGAAGACAAAGAGAAAGTTAAGGCGATGAAAGCGCATTACCAGCGCGGTGGGCTTGGCGATCGTCAGTGTAAAAATGAACTGGAAACCTGCCTGCAAAGCCTGCTCGCGCCAATAAGGGAGCGGAGGAGTCGTTTTATTGAGGATAAGGCTTACCTGAGCGAGGTGCTTCGGGCAGGGAGTGAGAAGGCGCGTGCGCTAACCCAGCAAACGGCCGATGAAGTTAAACGTGCGCTGGGATTGCCGGTGCTATTTTAACGGCAGAAGGACGTAGAGAGGCATACTCAGATGGGTGATTATGGATTACCATTATTCCGAAACTTTCTCGAACATTCACAGGGACAGCCCATCAGATGCGTTATTCAGCCGCAGCACTCCTTCCGATCCTGGTTTTACTCTCCGCCTGTAGCAGTAAACCGAAAACCACCGAGCAGCAGCAAACCAGCGGCGTGCCGTCGGGTGGTTTCCTGCTGCAGCCGCAGCACGATGTCTTTATGCAAACCGGCGACTTCGCTTACAACCCGGAAGCAGAGAAATTCATCGACAAAATGGTGAATGAGCATGGTTTTGACAGGCGCCAGCTGCATGAAGTGTTGTCCCAGGCTAAACGTCTGGACTACGTGCTGCGCCTGATGGATCAGCAGGCACCGACGACGGCGCCGCCTGCCGGGCCGAACGGAGCATGGCTGCGCTACCGTGGTAAATTTATCACGCCGGATAACGTGCAAAACGGCGTTAAGTTCTGGAATCAATATGAGTCCGCGTTGAACCGTGCTTACCAGGTTTATGGCGTACCGCCGGAGATCATCGTCGGGATTATCGGGGTTGAAACCCGCTGGGGCCGCGTGATGGGGAAAACACGTATTGTGGATGCCCTGGCTACGCTTGCCTTTGCTTATCCACGCCGCGCGCAATACTTTGCGGGCGAACTGGAAACCTTCCTGCTGATGGCGCGTAACGAAGGTGACGACCCGCTGGCGCTGAAAGGCTCCTTCGCCGGGGCGATGGGCTACGGGCAGTTCATGCCTTCCTCGTTTAAAGAATACGCGGTGGATTTCAACGGTGACGGTCACGTGAACCTGTGGGACCCGGAAGATGCTATCGGCAGCGTGGCGAACTACTTCAAGGCCCACGGTTGGGAGAAGGGCGACATGGTTGCCGTGCCGGCTAACGGCCAGGTGCCGGGGCTGGCAAACGGCTTCAATACTAAATATTCCGTTGCCGCGCTTGGCCAGTCCGGGCTGAGCCCACAGGGTTCTTTAGGCAACCATCAGGAAGTGAGCCTGCTGCGCCTGGATATGGGCGACCGTTACCAGTACTGGTACGGGCTGCCGAACTTCTACGCCATTACCCGCTACAACCACAGCACCCATTATGCGATGGCGGTGTGGCAATTAGGGCAGGCCGTGGCGCTGGCCCGCGTTCAATAAGTGATATATCGCCCCCGTAGGGGGGGCGATAATCACGGACTACAAAATGCCTGCCTGATGAAAATCATGCAGGTTAATCGCTCCCAGCAGCCGGCCGTTTTCATCCACCACCGGCGCCGCGCTAATGCGCTTTTTCATTAGCATTTCTTTGGCGTCAATCGCCCGGGTTTCAGCGTTCAGCACCGTGCCGTGTTTTGTCATGGCTTCGTTGATGCCGGCTTCTAGTTTGCCTCCCCCTACCAGCCAGCGGCGCAGGTCACCGTCGGTAAAGACCCCGGCCACTCTTTGTTCTTTGTCGCAGACGGCAACCAGGCCAAGCCCCGTGCGGCTTAGCTCCAGCATGGCATCCATCACCGAGGCGCTATCCGCGACCTGCGGTAGCTGCTCGTTGGTTCGCATCAGGTGATGAACCCGATTTAACAAACGGGCGCCTAACGCACCGGCAGGGTGTGAGCGGGCAAAATCCTCTTCGTCAAAGCCGCGCTCCTGCATGACGGCCATCGCCAGCGCATCCCCTATCATTAACGTATTCACCGCGCTGGACGTCGGCGCAAGGCGCATCGGGCAGGCTTCACGCTCTACTGAAATATCCAGCGTGGCAAAGGCCGCTTTCGCCAGCGGCGACTGGGCTTTGCCGGTAATCGCAATCAGCGTCACGGCCTTTTCCTGCAGGCGAGGAATGATCAAATCCAGCTCTTTCGCGTGGCCTGAATAGGAGATAAACAGCAGGATGTCGCGGCTTTCAATCATCCCCAGATCGCCGTGTAACGCTTCGGCAGGATGGACGAAGAAGGCTGGCGTGCCCGTGCTGGCAAGCGTTGCGGCGATTTTCTTGCCGATATGCCCGGACTTGCCCATACCGGAGACAATCACTTTTCCCTGGCAGGTGAGCACGGCATTGGCTGCGGCAACAAAATCCTCTCCAAGTCTGTCCGGCAGGCGGCTCGCTTCCTGTAACTCCAGCAGCAGGGTTTCTCGTGCGGCGTTAATCATTCGCTGATTCATCTTCTTCTCCGGTGACAATCACTTTCACGCCCTTTTCGCGCAGCGCGGTAAGGAATTCATGGCTAATGCCGCTGTCGGTGATGATGGTATCGACACTTTCCAGGCCGCAGACGATGTTCGGGCTTTTACGACCAAACTTTGAGGAGTCGGCCATCAGAATCACTTCGCGCGCTGCGTTACACATCGCTTTGCTGACGGTATAAACCTCGTTGTAGGTCGTGACCCCGGCATTGAGATCGATGCCATCTGTGCCCATAAACAGCCGGTCAAAGCTGAACTGCTCGAAGGCGTTCTCCGCCAGCTGGCCGTGAAACGACGCAGATTTCTTACGGAAGGTGCCGCCGGGCATCAGGATGGTTTGTTCGTTATCCAGCTCGGACAGCGCATTGACGATATGAAGGCTATTGGTCATCACCGTGATGTTATTGAAGCGCTGAAGCAGCGGCACCATCTGTAATACGGTGCTGCCCGCGTCAAGAATAATGGAGTCGCCATCATGGATATACTTGACCGCCGCATCGGCAATTTGCTGTTTTTGCTGGGTATTGATCAGCGCTTTGTGGTCAATAGGCGGATCGGGTTCGTCTTTGCTGAGCACTACGCCACCATAGGTGCGAATAACGGTCCCGGCAGTTTCGAGCAGCACCAGATCTTTACGGATCGTGGTGCCGGTGGTTTGAAAGTACTGTGCGAGATCTTCTACCGAGCATTTTCCCTGTTTTTGCAGGTGTTCGATGATCGCTGCCTGTCGCTGACGTGGTTTCATAGGCTCTTATTACCTTGCAATAAATTTCGATTCGGTAATTTCGCAAGAAATAAGCATTCGAAACGAAATTAACCCTGTTTCAATTTAAGCGCTAATGATAGAGCATTCTGACAGTTCCGATCATGGGGAAAGATCACATCAGGTTGCAATTCCTGCCGATTCATCCCGTGTAGCTGAGATAAAGGCTGTGGTAGCGCGAAAACCGTCAGGCCTTTCATTATCAGGCTGTCGCGAACGTTCTGCTGCTCGTCAAACGCCAGGGCAATCACCACCCGAGGCCTGAAGCGCCCGGACGAGCGGCCAACGCCAACGGCGCCCTGTCGGCAGAGCCGGTCAAAGGCCCGGTTAAACAGGCGAATCTGCCAGCCGCCGAGCAGTAACTGGCTTAGCCACGCGATCGTTGCGAGGGCGATAAGAGCGTTTATCATGATGTTTCCTCCCTGGGTTCCCCCATTCCCGAAAAGAAGGGGGAGCCGGTGACCTGATGGTTAAAACATGACCTGCCCGCCGGTGACGTTAATCGATTGCCCGGTACAGTAAGAGGCTTTATCGCTGGCGTAGAACAGCAGCGTGTTAAGCACGTCCTGATAGTCGCAGCCGCGCTTTAAGGGGACTTTGTCGATGTAGTATTGCTCCACTTCGTCAGCGGCGATGCCGAGCTTTTCCGCGTACTGAGGCAGCAGCGACTGGAACATCGGCGACTTGAGCAGGTTACCCAGCATCAGCGCATGCACCGTGATGCCGTATTCCGCCAGATCCAGCGCTAAAGACTGCGTCAGCCCCACGCCGCCAAACTTCGCCGCGCTGTAGCCGGAGTTATGCTTGCTGCCCACTTTGCCGGACTTCGAGTTGATCTGGATGATGCGGCCTTTGATGCCGTCACGGATCATCAGGCGCGAGAACTCTCTGGCGCACAGGAAGTAGCCCACCAGGTTCACCTGCAGCGAACGATCAAAATCCCCCAGCGCGAAATCGCCAATAAACGCCGCTTTGGCGATGCCCGCGCTGTAAACCAGCAGGTCAACCTGGCCGAAAATCTCATCCACGCCGTGGGCCAGGGCGGTAACGCTTTGCTCGCTGGTGGCGTCAGAGCCAAATCCCCAGGCGGTGCCTGGCCCGTACTGTTCGTTTATCTCCTGCGCCACGCGGGCGGCTTTCTCACTTTGGATATCCACTACGGCGACTTTGTAGCCTTCCTGGGCCAGCCCATGGCAGAGAAACGCCCCGAGCGTTTGCCCTCCACCGATGACAACGGCAACCTGATTCATACTTCACTCCTTTTCTTTAAAGACAATGTTTATGCGACAAACTTCAGCCGACAGCCCGGCTCAATGCCCTGCGGCAGCGGGCCGTTGACGTGAACGGTGCCCGGATATTCCGCCTGCGCCTCACCGTCGAAGCGCAGGGTGATGTGCCCCAGCTCCTGCAAATTCTGCTGCGCGACGTCCCCGACGGCGGTCACGGCGTAATGCTGGCCGTTAAGTTCAAAACCGATGCCCGGCTTAAGCTTGCCGGTGAGTTCGCCGTGGCAGTGGATAAAGCAGTAATCCTGAATATCCGCCGGCGCGCCTTCCCGAAAGGTAATCAGCATGTTGTCTTCCAGCGCCTCACGCGCGCATCGACCAATGTGGGTGATGGTGGTCTGGTAAATGGTTTGCATGATGTGCTTCCTTATTGATAGATGAAGCCGGACACCAGCCAGGCAATAAGCACGGTGGGCGCGCCCGTTAGAAAACGCCCGACCAGCACGGAAGGAACGCCGACGCGCACCGTGTCCTGCCTGGCCTCAGCCAGCGACAGGCCAACCGGAATAAAATCGCAGGCGGCCTGGGCATTAATCGCAAACAGCGCGGGCAGCGCCAGGTGAGGCGGGATATGCCCCTGACCAATCTGCACGCCAATTAACACGCCGATGACCTGCGCGATGACCGCGCCCGGGCCGAGGAAAGGTGAAAGTAGGGGAAACGAACAAATCAGCGCGAGGGTAATCAGGCCGACAGGATTGTTGGCCAGCGGAGCCAGGCCATGCGCAATCCAGTCGCCCAGCCCGGAAGCCATGATGATGCCAATCAGCGCCGAAACGAACGCCATAAAAGGCAGAATCGTTTTCAGAACCGTATCGATAGTGTCGCGCCCGGCCTGGAACAGCACGGCGACGGCGGAGCCCATTCCCATGCCCACTTTTGCCAGCAGGCCGTCGCTTTGTTCGGTAATTTTTTTGCTGGTGTCGTAGTCGCGTGCCGGGGCTTTTTTCGGCCCGGCCTGCGGCTCGCCCTGGGCCCAGGTGATGTTTTCTTCCCTGACGCCTGAGACATAAATATCCTCCACGATGTATTGCGCCATTGGCCCGGATTTCCCGGTCGCATGGATATTAATCGTCGGAATGCGCCGTTTAGGGTAGAGCCCGCAGCGCAGCGTGCCGCCGCAGTCGATGATGGCCATGGCGATCTCGGCCTCCGGAGGTTCGCCGTCTTTAAAACCGTCTACTGCCTCGCAGCCGGTCATTTCACTGAGCTTATCCACTATTGCCGGACGGGTCCCCGCGGTGATGTATACGATCTTCTTGCTGGGATCGACCGGGATAATCAACGGGCCGCCCCATCCGCCCTGGCCTTTTTCAATACGAATGCTTTGAGTCATGATTTTTCCTTAGAGACGTACCTGACGTTCCAGCTCGATGCCCATTTTTTTCTCGAAAATGGAGGTGGTGAGATCGGTTATCCAGCCGCGGAAGAAGTTGGTGACCAGCCCGACCAGCAGATAGCTCACCGCGAGCGGCGCCAGCGGCAGGCCTAGCGTCGTTAACCCGCTGGCTATCCCCAGATAAACAAACAGCTCGCCGGGGTTGATGTGGGGAAACAAACCGTTCATCGAATGGCAGCTATACGATGCGGCTGCGTAATAGCTCGGTTTGTACTTCTCAGGCATAAAGCGGCCAAGGCTTAGCGTCATTGGGTTGCAAAACACAAAGGTGCCGATGCAGGGAAGCAAGAGGTAACGCGATACGGGGTTGCCGGCGCAGCGTTGCGCCATGCGTTCAATGCGGTGCTGGCCGATGAAGTTAATCAGCGCGTTCATTATCACCAGCAGGCTTATCAGCAGAGGAAGAATGCCGGTCACCATGCCGGTAAAGACCTCACCGCCTTTCTGAAACAGGCCAATAAACCATTCCGCCCCATGGGTAATCATGTCGATCATTTTTAGCTCCTGTAGGGTTATGTGCTCACCGTTGATCCCGGTGATGGCTCATATTAATCATTTTGAAACCTGTAAATATGTTATTTAGATCTCAATGTGAAATATAAATCTGTCGATTTGAAAGATTTCTGAGTGTAAAAGAATCGGTGAAACTTTTGCTTTGCTGACTGAGGGGGGAAAAAGAGGTCGATTGAGGGTTCGTTTATCCCGAGGTGTAAAACAGAAATTTACAAGGTCGGCTCGGTAGATTATGTTATGTTATAACGAAACAATATTGGTGCCGGTATGTCCGCTGTTGCTCCCTCTTCCTTATTCAGCCTTTCCGGGCTGCTGCGCGTGGCCCTTGTGGCATTGCTGATCCTCGTTTTGTGGGGCGCCATTCACTGGGCGGTTATCCTGCCATGATCGAATTGAAGAACCTTGAGCTGGGCTACTACGGCAATGTGGTTGTGTCGGCTATTAGCGGCCACTTTAAGAGGGGCAGCATGACCGCGGTGATCGGGGCTAACGGCTGCGGTAAATCGACGCTGTTAAAAACCTTAGCCGGGCTGCTGCCGCCAATTTCCGGCAGCGTGACCTTTCAGGACAATGTTCGCCCACGCATTGCCTGGCTGCCACAGCTGGGGGAGATGGACAGGCAGTTTCCCGCCACGGTTTATGACGTGGTTTGCATGGGAAGTTGGCCGGGGCGCGGGCTGTTTTCTGGCCTGCACCGTAAGCACCGCGAACGCGTGATGGAAGCGATTGAGCGTGTGGGCTTAACCGAGCATTACCTGCGCCCGATTGATGTTCTTTCCGGAGGGCAGTTTCAGCGTATGCTGTTTGCCCGTGTGTTGGTACAGGAAGCGCCGTTGGTACTGCTTGATGAGCCCTTTACCGGCGTGGATGCACAGACCAGCGAATTTTTGATGGAACTGATGTGCCAGATGCATCGGGATGGCAAGACGCTTATTAGCGTGCTGCATAACAACGAGCTGGTGCGCCGCCACTTTCCTGACGTGCTGCTGCTTACCCCGGATGGCTACCAGTGGGGTAACGCCGACGAAGCCTTAGCACAATACGCTTCCTTTCGCCCACGCCTGGTACAAACCGCATGATTTATCACCTCTTTATTGAGCCCTTTGTGGCCTACGGGTTTATGCGTCGTGCGCTGGTGGCTTGCCTGTCGCTTTCATTAAGTACCGTTCCGCTTGGGATCTTTTTACTGTTGCGCCGCATGAGCCTGGTGGGGGATGCGCTTTCCCACGCCATTTTGCCCGGCGTCGCCGTGGGCTATTTAGTGGCCGGCATGTCGCTGGTGGCGATGGGCGTCGGAGGTTTTGTCGCCGGGGTGCTGGTGGCTTTGCTTTCCGGCTGGGTGAGTGCGCGGACGCCGTTAAAAGAAGATGCCAGCTTTGCCGGCTTCTACCTTGGCTCGCTGGCGCTCGGCGTAACGTTGATTTCTTTGCGCGGTTCAAGCGTTGACCTGCTACACCTCCTGTTTGGCTCGATTCTCGCCGTTGATGGCGAGGCCATAAAATTTGTTGGCCTGATTGCGAGCGTGACGCTGATTGCGCTGGCGTTGCTCTATCGCGGGCTGGTGATGGAGTCGTTTGACCGCAGCTTTTTACAGGTGAACAACCGGCTGCTGCCGTCGCTGATCCACGGCACGTTTCTGGCGCTGCTGGTGCTCAACCTGGTGGCGGGTTTCCAGATCCTCGGCACATTAATGTCCGTTGGCCTCATGATGCTGCCCGCCATTGCCGCGCGCTGCTGGGCTAAGACATTGCCGGGTTCGATCGCGCTTGCCGTCGCGTGTGGCCTGATTTGCGCCTGGTTAGGGCTGGTGTGGTCCTTCTACGCCTCGTTACCCGCCGGGCCGGCCATTGTGCTAACGGCGAGCGTCGCATTCTTTATCTCAATACTTTTCGGACCGCGCAGCGTGCTTGCAGGGAGCCTGCTGCGTAGGAAATTGGCAATCATAAAGGGGGTTAAATGAAACGTTTAGGGATTGGTATTGCGCTGGCTCTGGCGCTCTCCAGCCAGATGGCTGCAGCGAAAACGCTGAATGTAGTGGCAAGTTTTACCGTGCTGGCCGACATGGCTAAACAGGTTGGCGGTGACCATGTGAAGGTCACCAGCCTGGTGGGGCCGGACGGCGACCCGCATAGCTTCGAGCCGTCGCCAAAAGACAGCGTGGCGCTTCGCAACGCAGATGTGGTTATCGTTAGCGGGCTGGGCATGGAAGGGTGGATGGATCGCCTGGTGACGGCGTCCGGCTACAAAGGCAAAGTTATCGTCGCTTCGCAGGGGATCAATACCCGCAGCATGGAAGAGGACGGCAAATCGATTACTGACCCACATGCGTGGAACAGCGCGGCAAACGGGGCGGTTTATGCTCAGAACATTGCCGCCGCATTGATCGCTGCTGATCCTGAAGATGCTGCCGCAATCCGCAGTAGCGGTGACAGCTATGCAGCACGCCTGAAGCAACTCGATAGCTGGGCGAAAAAACGCTTTGCGGATGTGCCTCAATCTCATCGTAAGGTACTGACCAGCCATGATGCATTCGGTTACTTTGGCGAGGCTTATGGCGTGACGTTCCTGGCACCGGTGGGCTTTTCAACCGAATCACAGGCCAGCGCCAGCGATGTTGCCTCTTTAATTAAACAGCTGAAAGATGAACATATCTCCACCTACTTCATCGAAAATCAGACCGACCCGCGCCTGGTGAAACAAATTGCCAGCGCGACCGGCGCCAAGCCTGGCGGTGAGCTTTATCCTGAGGCACTTTCTGGCCCCGGCGGCCCGGCAAGCACCTACGAAAAGGCGTTCAAACATAACGTGAACACCATCGCCGACAGCATGAAATAGCATTAAATCCGGCCAGCCCCCGCTGGCCGTTTCATTTCTGGAATCCCTCCCGAGTATCCCGATGTAATCCCCTGCAACGCCCGTAAAGTGCTATCGTGTTGGGTAATGATATGTCTACAATCGGAGCCAGCATGACAGACAGCGCATTGTTTGAGCTAAGCAAGCGGGTAGGGAATGCCCTCGGGCAGCTTGGGGCCACCGTGACCACCGCAGAGTCCTGTACCGGCGGCTGGATAGCGAAAGTGATTACCGACGTGTCGGGGAGTTCAGCCTGGTTTGAGCGAGGCTTTGTGACCTACAGCAACGAAGCCAAGCATCAGCTGATCGGCGTAAATGCGCTGACGCTGGAAGCCTATGGTGCCGTCAGCGAAGGCGTGGTGCTTGAGATGGCGCAAGGTGCGCTTGCCGCCGCGAAAGCGGATTATGCGGTTTCTGTCAGCGGTATCGCCGGGCCAGATGGCGGCACGTCTGAAAAACCGGTCGGTACCGTGTGGTTTGGTTTTGCGGATAAGCACGGCAGAACGCTGGCAAAAGTGCTGCGCTTTGACGGCGACCGCGATGCCGTCCGCCGTCAGGCCACGGAATACGCCCTGCAGAGCCTGTGGGATGATTTTCTAAAAAATAAACTTGATACTGTATGACTGTACAGTATAATTGCCTCAACGAAACAGTATTGAGAACGCGGCGTTGCGACTTATCGCATCACTCAGCACGACAGGAGTAGAAATGGCTATCGACGAAAACAAACAGAAGGCGTTAGCGGCAGCACTGGGCCAAATTGAAAAGCAATTTGGTAAAGGCTCCATCATGCGTCTGGGTGAAGACCGTTCCATGGACGTGGAAACGATCTCTACTGGTTCACTTTCACTGGACATTGCTTTAGGCGCAGGCGGCCTGCCAATGGGGCGTATCGTAGAAATCTACGGGCCTGAATCCTCCGGTAAGACCACACTGACTCTGCAGGTTATTGCTGCTGCGCAGCGTGAAGGTAAAACCTGTGCGTTCATCGATGCCGAGCATGCGCTGGATCCTGTCTATGCCAAGAAGCTGGGCGTAGACATCGACAACCTGCTGTGTTCTCAGCCGGATACCGGTGAGCAAGCGCTGGAAATCTGTGACGCACTTGCCCGTTCCGGTGCCGTTGACGTCATCATCGTCGACTCCGTTGCCGCGCTGACGCCGAAGGCGGAAATCGAAGGTGAAATCGGTGACTCTCACATGGGCCTTGCGGCACGCATGATGAGTCAGGCAATGCGTAAGCTGGCGGGTAACCTGAAGCAGTCAAACACGCTGCTTATCTTCATCAACCAGATCCGTATGAAGATTGGCGTCATGTTTGGTAACCCGGAAACCACCACCGGTGGTAACGCGCTGAAATTCTACGCATCTGTCCGTCTTGACATCCGCCGTATCGGCGCGGTGAAAGAGGGCGACAACGTTGTCGGCAGTGAAACCCGCGTGAAGGTTGTGAAGAACAAGATTGCCGCGCCGTTTAAACAGGCTGAATTCCAGATTATGTACGGGGAAGGCATCAACTTCTACGGCGAGCTGGTTGACCTGGGTGTGAAGCACAAGCTGATTGAAAAAGCGGGTGCATGGTACAGCTACAACGGTGAAAAAATCGGTCAGGGTAAGGCAAACGCCAGCAACTTCCTGAAAGAGAACAAACCGATGTCTGCAGAAATTGAGAAAAAATTGCGTGAGATGCTGCTGAATAATCAGGATGGCACGCCAGACTTCACGGTTGATGACCACGACGAAAATGCGGTTGAAACCAACGAAGACTTCTGATTATGACCCTGGGCTGCAATTGCAGCCCTTCTGCTTTTTAACGATTGACTCAGCCGTGCCGCGCTATGCCCGATAACACCGCTTCTCCCCGCCGTAGCCCCTTTGCTCGCCTTTTAGATAAGGCCACCCGTATTCTTGCCATGCGTGACCACAGCGAACACGAACTGCGCCGTAAGCTGGCAACGCCTTCTGCTTTTGCGGCAAAATTTGCTAAAGAGGACGAACCCGAGATAACGCAGGAGGATATCGATAAGGTGATTGCCTGGTGTTACGAACATCGCTGGCTGGATGACGTACAGTTTGCGTCACGCTTTATTGCCAGCCGCAGCCGTAAAGGTTACGGCCCCCAGCGTATTCGCCAGGAGTTGAAGCAAAAGGGTATCGATCGGGAAATCGGAGAGTCAGCCATGATGGCCTGTGAAATTGACTGGCAGCCGCTGGCCCGCGAATTGGCCGAACGAAAGTTTGGCACACCACTGCCGACGGAGTGGCAGGCGAAGGCGAAAGTGCAGCGTTTTCTTCTCTATCGTGGCTTCTTTATGGAAGACATTCAGGAGATCTGGCGAAATTTTGCTGATTAGGGCCACACTGGATTTTACTTCCCACGCCAGAAAACTTATCTTATTCCCACTTTTTTCGAGGTAAGCTGCTCTGAACAGCATGAACTACGGCTGTCATCGCAGGTTTACAACTCTTCGTTAGCTTGATTCCAGGATAATTATGAGCAAGAGCACCGCTGAGATCCGTCAGGCGTTTCTCGATTTTTTCCATAGTAAAGGCCACCAGGTTGTAGCGAGCAGCTCCCTGGTCCCGAACAACGATCCGACTTTGCTGTTTACCAATGCCGGGATGAACCAGTTCAAGGATGTCTTCCTGGGTCTCGACAAACGTAACTATTCCCGTGCCACGACGTCTCAGCGTTGTGTCCGCGCCGGTGGTAAGCACAACGATCTGGAAAACGTCGGTTACACCGCGCGTCACCATACCTTCTTCGAAATGCTGGGTAACTTCAGCTTTGGCGACTATTTCAAACACGATGCGATCAACTTTGCCTGGGAACTGCTGACCGGCGAAAACTGGTTTAATCTGCCGAAAGAGCGCCTGTGGGTGACCGTCTACGAAACCGATGACGAAGCCTATGAAATCTGGGAAAAAGAAGTCGGTGTGCCGCGCGAGCGTATTATTCGCATTGGCGATAACAAAGGCGCAGCCTTCGCATCCGATAACTTCTGGCAGATGGGCGACACCGGTCCTTGTGGTCCGTGCACCGAGATTTTCTTCGATCACGGCGATCACATTTGGGGGGGCCCTCCGGGTAGCCCTGAAGAAGACGGCGATCGCTATATTGAGATCTGGAACATCGTGTTCATGCAGTTTAACCGTCAGATTGACGGCACGATGCTGCCGCTGCCAAAACCGTCGGTGGATACCGGTATGGGGCTGGAACGTATTGCGGCCGTGCTGCAGCACGTTAACTCAAACTACGATATCGATCTGTTCAAGACGCTGATCGAGGCCGTTGCGAAAGTGACCGGCGCCACCGATCTGTCTAACAAATCCCTGCGTGTTATTGCTGACCATATCCGTTCCTGTGCATTCCTGATTGCCGACGGCGTAACCCCTTCTAACGAAAACCGGGGTTATGTTCTGCGCCGTATCATTCGTCGTGCAATTCGCCATGGCAACATGCTTGGTGCGAAAGATACATTCTTCTACAAGCTTGTTGGACCGTTAGTCGAAGTGATGGGGTCTGCGGGCGAAGAGCTGGCAAAACAGCAGGCGCTGGTTGAGCAGGTTCTGAAAACTGAAGAAGAGCAGTTTGCCCGTACGCTGGAACGCGGCCTGGCGCTGCTGGACGATGAACTGGCGAAGCTGAAAGGCGACACCCTGGATGGCGAAACCGCTTTCCGCCTGTATGACACCTACGGTTTCCCTGTGGATCTGACGGCTGACGTCTGCCGCGAGCGCAACATCAAAGTTGACGAAGCGGGCTTTGAAGCCGCAATGGAAGAGCAGCGCCGTCGTGCGCGTGAGTCCAGCGGCTTTGGTGCAGACTACAACAGCATGATCCGCGTGGATTCTGCTTCTGAATTTAAAGGCTACGACAGCCTCGATCTGAATGCGAAAGTGGTCGCGCTGTTCGTTGACGGTAAGTCCGTTGACCAGGTGACCGCGGGTCAGGATGCGGTCGTTGTGCTGAACGAAACGCCGTTCTACGGTGAGTCCGGCGGCCAGGTTGGTGACAAAGGTACTGTTAAAGGTAACGGCGTTGACTTCGCGGTCAACGACACCCAGAAATACGGCCAGGCAATCGGTCACCTGGGCAAGCTGGTTACCGGCGTGCTGAAAGTGGGCGACAGCGTTGAGGCGAAAGTTGACGAAGCCCGTCGCGCTCGCATTCGCCTGAACCACTCCGCAACGCACCTTCTGCATGCTGCGCTGCGCCAGGTTCTGGGCACTCACGTTGCTCAGAAAGGTTCTCTGGTAAACGATAAAGGCCTGCGTTTCGACTTCTCTCATTTTGAAGCGATGAAACCAGCGGAAATCCGCGCGGTAGAAGATATCGTCAACGCGCAAATCCGTCGTAACCTGCCTGTCGAAACCAACGTGATGGATCTCGACGCGGCGAAAGCGAAGGGCGCAATGGCGCTGTTCGGTGAAAAATATGATGACCACGTGCGCGTTCTGAGCATGGGGGACTTCTCCACCGAACTGTGCGGCGGTACTCACGCTTCCCGTACCGGCGACATCGGCCTGTTCCGCATCGTTGCTGAATCCGGCACGGCTGCAGGCGTGCGTCGTATCGAAGCGGTTACCGGCGAAGGCGCACTGGCAAACCTCCATGCACAAAGCGATCAGCTGCACGATATTGCTCAGCTGCTGAAAGGCGATAGCCAGAACCTGAACGAGAAAGTACGTTCGGTGCTGGAGCGCACCCGTCAGCTTGAAAAAGAGCTGCAGCAGTTGAAAGAACAGCAGGCTTCGCAGGAGAGTGCCAATCTCTCCAGCAAAGCGGTTGAAGTAAAAGGCGTTAAATTACTGGTAAGCGAGCTGAACAACGTCGAGCCTAAGATGTTGCGTACCATGGTCGATGACCTGAAAAATCAGCTTGGCTCCGCCGTGATTGTTCTGGCCACCGTGGCAGAAGGGAAAGTGTCTCTGATCGCTGGTGTCTCCAAAGATGTGACCGACCGCGTTAAGGCGGGGGAGCTGGTGGGGATGGTTGCACAGCAGGTTGGCGGCAAAGGGGGCGGCCGTCCCGATATGGCTCAGGCCGGTGGCACAGACGCGGCGGCATTGCCGGGCGCGCTGGCCGGTGTTGAGGCCTGGGTTACGGCAAAACTCTGAAAATAACTAAAAGTGTAATTGCGCCATAACTGTTCTCAGTTATGGCGTACTAACATTTACACACTATCAATAATGATAAAGTCAGGTTGAAGTTGTGTATATCGGCTAAACTTAGATATAACAGAGTGTAATGCTATGACAGCGTACATTTTATGTATTTGTCATCCATTACGTTTTCGCGTTATATGATGGATAATGCCGGGATACAGAGAGACCCGACTCTTTTAATCTTTCAAGGAGCAAAGAATGTTAATTCTGACTCGTCGAGTTGGTGAGACCCTTATGATTGGGGATGAGGTGACCGTGACTGTGCTTGGGGTAAAAGGTAACCAGGTCCGTATTGGTGTTAACGCCCCGAAAGAAGTCTCTGTGCACCGCGAAGAGATCTACCAACGTATCCAGGCTGAAAAATCCCAACAAACGAATTTCTAAAAATATCGCGTCTCGCTGGGCTACAGCGAGGCGCACCTCTCCTGCCGTTTCCTTTCTCTCTCCAATTAATACTCCTTTTAGCTCATTTATCGTCGGGCCGTTTCTGCATGCCTGGTGCCGTTTGCCTGTTGATAAAACACTCTTTTTGTCTCCAAATTACGCTAATCGAGTGTGATTTGTGCAATCGATAGCGAGTAGGGAAAAATTGTTTGACTTATAAGTCCCAGAAAGTAATATGTGCGCCACGCAGCGACGAGAAGCTCTTACGAGTAACTCGAAGCACTCGAAAGAGGCGTGTGTGGTGAGGTGGCCGAGAGGCTGAAGGCGCTCCCCTGCTAAGGGAGTATGCGGTCAAAAGCTGCATCCGGGGTTCGAATCCCCGCCTCACCGCCATTTTGCATCCGTAGCTCAGCTGGATAGAGTACTCGGCTACGAACCGAGCGGTCGGAGGTTCGAATCCTCCCGGATGCACCATTTTCCCCCGAGTCATTAGCAATGACAGTGTGACAGAGAAAGTTGATTTCTCCGCCAGCACCAGGGAGGATAACGTTGCTTCAGCAACGGCCCTTTAGGGCGAGCCTTCGGCGAATCATTTTTCCGAATGCACCATCTTCATCAGTGTTGCGGCATGATGAGTGACATTGATTCAGTAGTAAAAGCAGTAATCCCGATGCATCCGTAGCTCAGCTGGATAGAGTACTCGGCTACGAACCGAGCGGTCGGAGGTTCGAATCCTCCCGGATGCACCATCTTCTTCCAAGTCATCAGCGATGACGGTGTGACAGAGAAAGCTAATTTCTCCGCCAGCACCAGGGGGGATAACGTTGCTTCAGCAACGGCCCTTTAGGGCGAGCCTTCGGC